>NZ_CM177849.1:0-4404864 GCF_058267675.1 Pseudarthrobacter sp. MOO14 | reverse complement strand
CAACGCAACACAACGATTCCGTGAGAACAAGCAGACCAGTGCAGCCACGAGCCAGGAGCGTGTGGCCCTGCTCGCCGGACGGCTGATCAAAGCCGCGAACGACCTCGTGCTGGAAGAAAGGGTCACCTACGAGGAGTACAACGCCCTGAAAGCGTGGCTGATCCAGGTCGGCGAGGACGGTGAATGGCCGCTCTTCCTGGACGTTTGGGTTGAGCACTCCGTCGAGGAAGTGGCGACCAGCCACCGCAGCGGCAACAAGGGATCCATCGAAGGGCCCTACTACGCGCCGAACGCACCGGAACACAAAAGCCCCGCAACCATCGACATGCGCCCCGATGAGAAGGGCACCCCAATGCTCTTCCAAGGCCAGGTCCGCAGCACCGATGGCAGCCCGTTGCCGTTGGCGAAGATTGAGCTGTGGCACGCTGACGAGGACGGCTTCTACTCCCAGTTCGCACCGAACATCCCAGAGTGGAACCTGCGCGGTACCTTCATCACCGATGACCAGGGGAACTTCCAGATCAACACGATCCAGCCTGCCCCGTACCAGATCCCAACCGACGGAGCCTGCGGCCGCCTCATCAACGCAGCAGGCTGGCACGCCTGGCGTCCGGCCCACCTGCACCTGAAAGTTTCCGCGCCCGGACACGAGCTTCTGACCACGCAGCTCTACTTCCCCGGAGACCCGCACAACGATGACGACATCGCTACCGCGACCAAGCCGGAGCTGATGCTGGACATTCAGCCCGGCCCCAACGGGCAGGGAGTGCAGACGATTTACAACTTCGTCCTGGACCCCGAGGCCCAATCGCTGAACATGTCGAGTTAATCTACCGGCCGTTGCGGGATCCTCCCCCGGGATCCCGCAACGGTTCTCCACCAATACCCGCGCCCAGGCCAGCCCCTCTCACTCCGGTCTGAAGCCGGAAGGACCGCCCCGTGAAAATTGAACGAATCGAAGCGATTCCCTACGCGATCCCTTACACGCACCCCCTGAAGTTCGCCAGCGGTGAGGTCACTACCGCCGACCATGTCCTCGTCCGCGTCTACACGGACGAAGGAGTCGTGGGAGTCGCTGATGCTCCTCCCCGCCCATATACCTACGGCGAGACCCAAGAATCCATCACGGCGATCATCAACAACGTATTCGCCCCGCAATTGCTTGGGCTAGAGGTCCTTGACCGGGAACAAATCCACGCCGTGCTGGCCCGAACCGTCAACAATCACGTCGCCAAGGGATCCGTTGACATCGCCGTCTGGGACGCTATCGGCAAGACTCTCGGAACACCGGTCCATAGGCTGCTCGGCGGATACACCGACCACATGCGGGTCAGCCACATGCTCGGCTTCCGCCCCGCCCACGAACTGCTCGACGAAGCCCTGCGCTTCGGCGAAACTTACGGCATCACCACCTTCAAACTCAAAGTAGGGCGCAGGCCGCTCTCACTCGACATTGAAGCATGCCGTGTGCTGCGCGAAGGACTGGGCGAGGACGTCGAGATCTACCTCGACGCCAACCGCGGCTGGACAGCAAACGAAGCCCTCGAAGTCCTCCGCCGCACCGAGGGACTAGGCCTGACGCTGCTCGAGGAACCATGCGATGCCAACGAAGTCATGAGCCGTCAGCGCCTCGTGGACAAGTCGCCAATCCCAGTAGTAGGCGACGAATCAGTCCCCACCGCCGGTGACGTCGCCCGGGCACTTCTGGCCGGCAGCTGCAACGCCATCTGCATCAAAACCGCCCGCTCCGGATTCACCGAAGCCACGCAAATCCTGGGACTCTGCACTGGTCTAGGAGTCGACGTGACGATGGGCAACCAGATCGACACCCAAATCGGTTCCCTGGCCACCGTCACCTTTGGAGCTGCTCACGAAGCATCCAGCCGCCGTCCAGGGGAGTTATCCAACTTCCTGGACATGGCCGATGACCTGCTGGCCGAGCCGCTCCAAATCCTGGACGGGACCATTGCCGTGCGTAACGTGCCCGGTGTTGGTGCGGAAATCGACGAGGACAAGCTCGCGGCATACCGCGTGCGCTAGTCCACCTCATAACAAACCGAAAGAGAATAATGCTGTTCCTTGCCCGCATGGATGTCCACTTTCCGCCCCACCTCGACCCCCTAGATGTCGAACGCCTTCAGCGGCTGGAAAAGGAATACTCGCAGACTATCCAGCAAGATGGGCGCCTTGCAGCTATCTGGCGGGTAGTTGGCGAATACGCGAACTATTCCGTGTTCGACGTGGAATCCAATGACGAACTGCACCGGATCCTCAGCGGCTTCCCGATGTACCAGTACCTGAAGATCAAGGTCACCCCATTGGCCATCCACCCCAACTCCATTGGCTAAACCAGTCCGCCATCCACCCGAACCGCTGCCCCCCACAGCCGGACCAACCAAGCCCCAGCCGGGTGGAGTGTCTCATAACACATGCGACTCGAAACGCTAGGGATTCGAGGCGCTGAGGCCGACAAGAACCGGGCGCAGGGGCGATGCGCCCGCAAGGTGATCCTTCAGCCGAGAGTTGGAGGGCTGACGTCAGGAAAACACCAGGCTTAAGGTGAGCAACAGAATTCCGGTGGACAAGAGCAAAATACTGAACCCAGTGCCAAGGGATTCCATAGCTTTGATCTGCCGTTGAGCTTCATCCTGGTCGGGTCGGTGGCGGTTGAGCATCGTCATGGCGGTCTGGTATTGATATCGCGCTATGTCCCTGCGGAACATAAACCAAATCGCAGAGACGACACTTCACCCTCAAAGCACCATATCCACGACCGCAGACCTTCAACGAAGGGATGCGGTTCTTCTTTGCCCTGCCACTGACGGCCCCTCCCCTCCCCGTAAGCCTCCGGCTCTTCACAACGGACAACGTTGGAGCGGCGTCGCTGCGGGGAAGATCCGGCGGGGACGGCCCACGCGCGGTGAGGTTACAACCCCCAAGAACCGACGCGGACCAGTGGCGGAAGACAGCGAGATCCATAATGTGCCCCTGAGCCCTCAGCTGCCCCGGCACGCTTCATGAAGCAAAGGATCTTTATCGGTTGAGGGATGACTTGGGTCGACTCAAAGCCACCTCATCGTCACGGAGGCCTTTCTTCATAAGGGCAGTTGCGCTGTTGTGCGCAGTTCTTCGGCTGTCGCAGTGCCGAATCCGAAGAACTCGAGGTAGGCGGGGATCATCTCGAACAGCATGTCGCTGCCCACCTGAACTGTGCATCGCTTCTGCTTGGCGGCTTGCAGGAATGGGGTCATTTCGGTCTTCAGCACGACGTCCCCGACGTAGGAGCCGGGCGTGATCCGGTCGATGTCGACAGGCATGGGGTCACCGTCCCTCATGCCGAGCGGGGTGGCGTTGACGATCAGGTCGTAGTCCTCGGGATCTTTGGACCCCATGGCGATCTGCACGTCAGGGTAGTGCGCGCTGATGCGCTGGGCGAGCGCGTCGGAGGCATTTATATCGGGGTCGAACAAGCCGATGCCGGAAAGTCCGAGGCCGGCAAGTGAGGCGGCGATCGGCGCGCCGACGCCGCCGTTGCCGACGACGAGGGCCCGCTTGCCGTGAGGGTCGAATCCTTTGCGCAGGGCGCCGCGGACGAATCCTGCTCCGTCGAACTGCTCGGCCAACAGTGATCCGTCATCTCGTCTGAGGACGGCATTGGTGGCACCGGCGATCTGGGCAGTTGGGCTGACCTCGTCGACGAGGTTCATGGTGACCACCTTGTGCGGCATGGTGACAAGCGCACCCCGGATGTTGGTTAGCGTGAAGACGGTGCGGAAGAAGTCGGGGTAGTCCTCCGGTTTGACCCCCATGGGTACAACGACTGCATCGATCGCGTGCTTTTCAAACCATGGGTTGCAGATCAGAGACGACTTGAACGTGTGCGTGGGATATCCCAGGTGCGCGATGAGCGTCGTCGTTCCACTGATCATCGCGTTGGCCCGTTTGCGCGGTTCACCAGCTCCGTCACTGGAACATCTGCCCAGGATCAGAGTTGACGAGGACCCCTTCGGCGGTGAGTGTGCTGACGACTGTATCGCCGATTTCGCCGCTTGATCGGGTCACCGGAACGACTTGGTCTGCTCGTTTCATCTTTCTAGGTCCTTACTTGAGGTGTTTCCCATAGGGTGTGCCATGGCTGCGGGCGGCCGCTTCAGTGGGCGCCGCTTCGGGTCCTGACCTGTTGCCGCACTGTTGAAGTCTGCGATCTGCAGTCCCGCGGTCCAGGGTGGCGTATATGCCGGTGCTGCCTAGCTGTTGCCGCTAACTGCGTGGCTTGCCCATTGTCGGCCTTCTTGTTCTTGTGTGGGCAGTCCGGAGGCGGCGAGGACCTGGTCGAGCAGCCGCTGGGTGTGGACGGCTTCGCGACCGGAGGTCAGTGGCTGTTCCCGGTCGGCGACCCGGTCCAGGAAGTGGTGGACGGCGGCGGAGAATCCGAGTGTGTCGGTCGCCGTTGCCCAGCCGTACGCCTCAGAGCTGAGCTCCCGTGAGGTTGTGACTCCCTTGACGGTGGTCGAGACGGTCTCCGGCGCCCTGACTTCCACGGTCTTGCCATCGCCGTAGGCGTCGAGTTTCTCATTCCAGGCACCTGCTGTCCGGGCAGCCATCAGCACTCCAGTGTTGCCGGTGCTGAAGCGGATCATGGCTGCGACGCCGTCTTCTTCCCAGGGGTCGTCACCGGCTGCGTGTGCGGCAACGTCCACGGGATCGCCGCCGCAGTACCAGCGGAGCAGGTCAACCATGTGAATGGCGTTCTCGAACGTTGCACGGTATTCGGATCCGGGGCGGTTCTTCTGCGCGACGCAGAAGGTAGCGCCTTTTGCGCCGAACAGCTCACGGCCGGCGGCATAGACGGGTGCGTAGCGGCGGTTGAAATCCACCATCAGGATGCGGCCGCGCTCGTCGGCCAGGTCCGCCAAACGTTCTGCTTCCTCGGTTGCCGGGGCAAGAGGTTTTTCGCAGAACACATCGACGTCGTTGTTGAGGCACAACCGGACGGCGTGCGCGTGTTCGGATCGGGGTGTGAGGACGAAGACGGCATCCAGGTCCTGCGCGTCCAGCATGTCCTCCACTGACCGGTAGGCGGCGCCGAATCCCCAGCGCCGGACCAGGTTGCCCGGGTCCTCGCGGCGGGATACCAGGGCTGCCAGCTCCACATCATCGCGCTGGACGAGTGTGGGTAGTTGGGCGATGGTGGCGATATTTCCTGCGCCGATGACGCCGACGCGGAGGCGCTGCCCGGTCATCGGGCGTTCTCCATTTCAGCCAGATCAGTGAGCATTCCGCGCAGTGCGGTCACGGATTCCCGGAATCCGTCCTCGGGGGTGGGGAGGTCTTGCGGGTGCCAGCGGTACTCATACTCGATACTCAGCAGGTCATCGTAGCCGTGGCGCAGCAGCGCAGCGAGGATCTGGGGCCAGGGAAGAACGCCGGTGCCGATGACTCTTGATCGGACGGCTCGCTCGGACGCGTCGACGCGGGCTGTTTCCGTGGCACGGAAGGCTGCGTTCGGATCGGTGAATACGAGGTCCTTCACGTGCACGTGACCGATCAGGTCGCCCTGGACGGCAAAGGCTTCCTCGAACGTCTCGTCATGGGTGAAGGTGAGGTTGGCCTGGTCGTAGAGAACACGAACGGCCGGGTGGGCAACCTCCCGGACGAGCGCAGCGGTTTCTGCCGCGGTCTGGGTCATGGTGCCGAAGTGGTTCTCCACGCACAGCCGCACGCCGGCCTGTTCAGCCTCGGGTGCCAGGGTCTGCAGGGCCTCCCGCAGTTTCGCCCATCGCCGGTCATGATCGGTGTCACCGGGATGCCATGACCCCGCGTACACGCGCACCCGGTCGGCGCCAAGCAGGTGGGCGGTCTCAAGTGCGCCGCGGAATTCGTCAACTCCCCCGCGCCACTGACTCTCGTCAAGGGAGTTGATGGCCGTGG
The DNA here is from genome assembly GCF_058267675.1 of Pseudarthrobacter sp. MOO14. Classification (NCBI taxonomy): domain Bacteria; kingdom Bacillati; phylum Actinomycetota; class Actinomycetes; order Micrococcales; family Micrococcaceae; genus Pseudarthrobacter; species Pseudarthrobacter sp. MOO14. Next base: position 4,398,933 of record NZ_CM177849.1, on the reverse strand, counting down.
TGTAGGGCGTGAGGCCAAGGATCGGAAGGCCCTCGCCGTCTGCCGCCGTCAGTGCCTCCATGGCAGCGCGGCGGTCCCCCAGCGGCAACCCTGAGGTGTAGCCGTTTTGGTAGATGACTTCCGCGGCATCAAGCCCTGCGTCCCGGAAGAGCTTTAGCGCTTGGGGGACCGTATGGTGCGGAGTGCCTAGTGTGTGACCTGCAAACCTCATTGTTGATTGTCCTTCCTGGAAGTGTGTTGTATTGCCGTCCAGTCCGCTGGACCGACGAGCCTGGGTGGGGATGCGACCCGGGATCGGTCGACGATCTCCATCAGCAGGCCCCAAGGGGTGATGAAGTAGGTCCAGCGGTTGCCGGCCACGCGCGGGCTGTCGCCGGCGACTTCTTTGCGCTCCCCGAGCACGCGGACTCCCGGGGTTTCCTGCAGTACGGCGATCGCTTCGTCGACGTCGTCCACGACGAAGCACAGGTGGTGTCCGCCCGCGTCGCAATGCCGTGGCGGGGTCTCGCGCCGCTCGGCGCTGCTCCATTCGAACAGCTCAATGTTCAGGTTCGGGGGCAGGCGGAGCATGGCGAGCGTGAGTTTCGCATCTGCCGGGACGTCGAAGTTTGTGGGCATGAATTCTTCGTCAGGCCCACGTTCGGAGCGGTACAGTTCCTCGGCTCCGAGCACGTCGACGAAGAACCCGATACTCTCCTCGAGGTTGGGGACGGTCAGGCCGATGTGGTCCGTGTGCCGGATTCCCGGCAAACGCCGCAGCTTTTTGGCCGGGGCGCCGTTAGTCTGCGCGGTCATTTGCGCGGTCCTGCGGTGGAGGCACGGACCAGAAGCTCAGGTTCGAGCACGATGTGGTCCACGGAACCGTCCGCGTTCTGCTTCTCGGCCAGTTCGATGGCGAGGTGTCCCATGTCGGAGATAGGCTGCCGGATGGTTGTCAGGGCCGGGTTGAACCGGGCCCCCAAAGCCAGACCGTCGAAACCGATGACCGACACGTCCTCCGGTACACGCACGCCGCTTCTACCGAGGGCCGAGATGACCGCAAAGGCCACCATGTCATTCGCGGCGATGATGGCCGTCGGCGGATTCTCCATCTCGAGGAAATGCTCTGCCCCACGCGTACCCGCATCCAGATCCGACCCCCTGTCCAGCACAACAGGTGCACTGCCGCTCTCGGCGGACAGCTCCAGATACGCGTCCATCCGGTCCTGGGCGGTGTGCGTGCCGGCGATGCCGGAAACATAGCCAATGGAAGTGTGCCCCAGTGAGTGCAGGTGGTCCTGCGCAAGCTTAATTCCGCGGCGGCTGTCGACGGTGACAGTGGGAACCGTATCATCGCCTTCCACCCGGTCGATCACCACCACCTTGTGGCCGAAATCGAAGCGCTTCAACGCCTCGGTATCGACCTTCGTGGAGGGCGCGACGATACCAAAGGGGGCATACATGGCCTGCATGGCGACGAAGTATCCCTCAGTTTTAGCGGGGTCCCCATTGGTGACGCAGAGCAGCAGCTGGTAGCCGCGCTCATCCGCCGCCTGCGTCATCGTCTTGGCCAGTTCTGCAAAGAACGGGTTGGTGATGTCAGGGACGATCAGCGGGATGAAGGTGCTGGTCTTTCGGCGGAGTGCCTGGGCGAGTGGACTCATTGTGTAGCCAAGGCCCTCGGCAACCCGGAGGATGTGCTCGCGGGTTTCGCTCTTCACCGCTTCCGGCCGGGAGAATGCCCGGGAAACCGTTGAGCGGTGGACACCGGCCGCCTTCGCGACAACGTCAATACTTAGGTCAGCCATCTTGTTTTCCTCCGCGCTGGTCGTCATACGCCTGCCAGATCGGGCGCATCACATCTTCGAGCTGGGCCAATGTTGGCAGCCCCTTGAATCCATCTTCCAGTGTCTGGGCGACACTGCGCACGAACGGATCATAGAGAGGGTCACTGTCCACGTCGATCACGGCAGACTCCGTTGTCCCGTCCAACGCGGTGAACGTGGCAGAACCATCCGAGTTGACGGAGGCGAATCCTGCCCCGCCCGCCGACGTGTAGCTGCAGTACCGCTTCAACGGCGAACCCGGGAAGGCGTACCCCACCTCCACAATGGCTTCACACCCGCTCGGGGTGGTGATGATGAGACTGGCATGGTCCTCAACGGCCCCGCCATGCAGCGCCGCCGACAGCCGCGACTCGACACTCGCCGCTGACTCGTCACAGGCCTGCAGGAACAGGTCCACGAAATGCGGTCCCAGGTTTGCCAGGCACCCTCCCCCGGCGGTGGAAGGGTCCAGCATCCAAGGGTTGCCGTTAGCCAGGTAACGCGAAGGCGGACCGGCAATAAAGGAGATCCTCTGGTACGTGGGCCGGCCAGCCTTGGCCAGCCAACGGTCCGTCGGACCACCCCGCTGGACCAGCGGGACGGTGACCGGGACGCCGGCTGCCTCAGCCGCCTTGCGCACCTGCGAAAGTTCCGTCAAGGACGTTCCCAGCGGCTTTTCCACCACAATCGGAATGCCACGCTCGATCAGGTCAAGACACTTTTCGGCCATTCCATCGTGCGGGCCGAAAACATAGGCGAGCCCCACCTCGGGCAGATCGAGCAGGCTCCGCCAGTCTGCCTCAACGGGAGCGGCCCAAGTCTTTGCCAGTTCCTGAACGAGTGACACGTCCTCGTCACTGATGCCGACGACCTGGTGTTCTTCGCCGATTGCCCGGGCATACAACGGAACGTGCCAGTGTGAAGCACCAAGAATGATCGTGCGTGTTTTGCTCACCCTCACAGCTCCTTTGCTAAGTATGGGTCTTGCGGTCCACTCAACATGAGATCGGTTGCTGAGATCGGTTGCAATAACAGTATGGATGGTGGGAAAGTTTGTCAACGACACTTCAACAGTGGCCCAGGCAACAAGGATCGTCCGAAGCCTCGGCCCCAAGAAAGGCCACCATGTACAAGAAACTCCGCACCCTGCAGACCATCGACGAATCAGGCGCCGTCCTCATCGTCCGCCTCGAGAACGCCGACGTCGCAGAACGTGTTGCCGAAGCTGCCATCGCCGGAGGCTTCCGCGCCCTTGAAATCACACTTTCGATCCCAGGCGCCGTCGAGGTAATCCGCCGCCTCGCCGCCACACATGCTGCCAATGGAGTCGCGATCGGCGCCGGAACGGTGCTGGACGAGCACGCAGCCTATGAGTGCATCCGGGCTGGGGCTGAATTCCTGGTCAGTCCCCAGCTCAACCCGGCGATGATCCGGACAGCAAACCGGTACCAGGTGCCCACCGTTAGCGGAGCCTACACGCCGACCGAGCTTGTTAACTCCGCCGAGGCAGGCGCTGACATCCTCAAGCTCTTCCCCACCGAAGCCGGCGGTATCCCCTACGCAAAATCCGTTCTCGCTCCACTCGCCCACCTGCCGATCATGCCGGCCGGCGGCGTCACCCTGGAGAACGTAGGCCAATGGTTCGCCGCGGGCGTAGCCGGCGTCGGCGTCGGCAGTTACGTCACCAAAGCATGGCAGCCCGACGGCGACTTCAACCGCGTCACCAAAGCCGCCGAGGAGTTCCTGTCAGCAGTGGCAGAGGCCCGCCGATGACGACCCCTAGCGTCTTTGTCGTGATCGGACCGGCCGGCTCGGGGAAAACAACGGTCGCACAGAAAACAGCAAGAGAAAACAACGCGGCCTACCTGGACAAAGACCGGGTGTGCGGACGCTTTGTCGAGTTCGCACTGAAGGCAACCGGACACGACCCCACCGACCGGGAGTCCAACGACTACTACCGCGACAACCTGCTTCCCCTCGAGTACGAGACCCTCATGGACGTGGCCGGGGCTAACCTGCGCCTGGGCCGGTCCGTCGTGCTCGACGCCCCCTTCGGGGCCTACTTCGAAGACCCGGATTTTCTGACCAACGCGGCAAAGAAATTCGATTGGCCACCTTCCCAAACCACGGTGGTACGGGTGAGGGTCCCGCAGGACCTTCTACGCGAAAGGCTCACCCTCCGCGGCCTGGAACGGGACCAATGGAAGCTCACCCACTGGAATGAGTATTGGTCGGTCTACGGAGACCTGGAATGCGCCTGGTCCGGCGTGCGGTACCTGGACTTCAACAACGAGACACCCCTTCCAGCAGAGGGGTAATGTCTCCACCGCTGCACCCACTGCCGAAGCAGTTGCCCCTCTTAGAGGGGCGACACCAGAACCTGCGGAGCGGCTCACAAAAAAACGTTGACAAGTCTCTTCTGTCGTCCCTAGTCTAATGCAACCGATCTCAGCAACCGATCTCGGCAACCGATCTTATTGGTTTCGCTGATTCGCCAAGGCGGTAACGGCAGCTGCAGCCGGAGCATTGACCGCCCCGGCACAATCCCTAACCCCTCCTCAGCAAACGTGAAAGTATGGAGAGTTCAATGAAGACCTCAAAAGATGCGCTCGACAGCTCGGGCCCTTCGGAATTTCCGGAAGTGCCGGAGCCACGCAGGCGCTCCGTCAACATGGTGGCAGGCACGATCGGCCACTTTGTGGAGTGGTACGACTGGTACATCTACGGGCTGCTGGCAGCAGTATTCTCGGCCCAGATCTTCCCAAGTGACTCCGCGTTCGCATCCCTCGTCGCCGCCCTGCTGACCTACGCCGTCGGATTCGTCGTACGCCCATTTAGCGGAATCATCATCTCTCCGCTGGCTGACCGCTTCGGCCGGCGACTCATCCTGACGCTGTCTATCTCAGGGATGGCGCTGGGCGCCCTGATCATTGCCTTGACGCCTTCGTTTGCTACCATCGGCTTCGCGGCACCTGTTCTATTTCTCGTGGCACGCATTCTGCAGGGAATCTCGGCAGGAACTGAGCAGCAGAGCGCCATTGCGTTCATGGTCGAACACGCCCCCGCGAACCGGAGGGGCCTCTTCGGTTCTTTCTCGAACATGGCAAGCGGCCTCGCAACCCTCGCCGCGACCGGCGGCGCGGCGTTGGTGACATCGTCCTTTGCTCCTGCCGACCTCGCCGCATTTGGTTGGCGTATCCCATTCCTCGTGGGCGGCGTCCTCGGCGTCGTTGGACTCATCCTGCGGTCCCGCGCAGATGAGACCCCTGAGTTCGAGGCGAGTGCGCTCGTCGATCAAAAGTCCGCCTGGGGCCGCCTTATGGACCTGCTCCGTGAACACCCCAAGGCTCTGCTGCAGGCAGCTGCGCTCTCCGCGCCAGCCGTGGCCTACTACACCTGGGCTACCTTTCTTCCTACTTACGCCAAGCTGACCACCGGCCGGGACCTGTCCTCCACACTTGCCGGGAGCGTTATCGGCCTGGCTCTGCTCGTGGTCATCGTGCCGGTCTGCGGATACCTTTCCGACCGCCTCGGCCGACGCAAGATCTTCCCTATCATCGGCGCCATCGGAATGATCGTGCTCTTCTACCCACTGCTTCTGCTGCTGAACCAGCCAGGCTTTGGCGTCTACGTCCTGGTATCGGCATCCGGGTGGGTGGTTCTCGGTATCTGGCAGGCGGTTTATCCGACAATTCAGGCCGAGCTGTTTCCGGCCTCTGTCCGGGTCTCCGGGATCGGCTTCGCACACCAGATCGTCATCGCCGTCTTTGGCGGCACTGCACCATTGATTGCCGCTGCGTTCGTCGGCGCCGGACAGCCCATGTTCGTCGCGTACTACATGATCGCCATCGTCGCCCTCTGCCTCGTCGTCTACTTCACACTCCCCGAGACCGGCTGCCGGGGCGGACGTGCCACCGTCGCTCCGGCAGACCCGGAAGTGCTGAAGGGCGAGCACCTGCTCGCCCTTGACTCCCCGCAGCGGGATGCAGGCGCATAATTTCAAGCCGTAGGCGTCCTTCTGGCGCCCTCCTAACGATGTAACGCCTCTGCGTTTCGGGGATCGCCCACGACCAAGACCTGGTCGAGGGCGATCCCATGCCCGGCCAACGACCAGGCCACAGCTGTTTGACGGAAACACAAACTCTATGGCGGAACACCCCCACAGATCCCACTTCCTGGAACGGGCGCCATGCGGCCGAACCTCATATCCCTATTGAGCTACACCCCAGCCTGACTTCCGTATGTCACCATACGACCGTCAGAGTAGAGTCCTACTCGGCATTTCGGCACACCGCGGTGAGAGGGTCTTAGGTGAGCGGGTCTTAGACTTCAGCCGGACGTTTACCCAAGCTTTCCGGATCCTCTATGCGCAATATTGCAAGTTCCACCCAGACAGGCGAGGCTGGATGGCTCGAGCGCCCGAACTTCATTGCGCACCGTCCGCGGCCGACCCCGCACCGCAGGGGATTGCACCTGCAACGCCTGCTCACGGGGCGCTGGCACCGCGCCAGCTGGCCTGAGGGCAGGATCTGCGGGGCCTGCTTCACCGTCCCCGTGCCCACGCACGTGTCTCGCCCTGGCTGGCGAACGGAGCGCATGCTTCCCGGGCTGCCTGCCGCCCGGCAAAGTCGTTGGCACACGGCCTACCAAGGCAAGCCTCGCAGATCAACAAGTCCGTCGGGCCAAGCCTCGACCGGCTTGGTACCCTCGCAAATCAAGGTCGGACCACAGCTCTTAATCACGCTCATGGCATCGCATGGCGAAACATCTCGAATGCGAGATTCAATGAGCGTGAAGCGGCACGACTGATAGAAAGGCACGACCTCTTCACGGCATCCGAGTAAGCCGAAATCGGCAGGTGCCAAACCACGCATAGCTTCTTGCAGCCTAAAAAGAACTTCGCGCCCGACCCCTTGGCCACGAACCTCGGCCGCTGTCAGGACACCACCCACGCCTGCGACGAGAACCTCAGCATTGCCTACACCTATGAAACGGCGTGCTGAGGCAGCATATCCAACGAGTTTGCCACCGACCCGTGCGAAGCAATGCAGCTCACCTCGCGCGTAACCGTAGCCTCGCTTCGGATTCCAGGAACCCCATTCTTCCGAATATTCACTATCGAATAGAACCGCCATATCGGCGTAGTCACGAGCGGAGAGTTCGGTAGTCCAACGAAGTGAAAGGGTTGTCACCAGGCCACACTAACAATCGCCCCGCCAGCACCAGACCAGGTGATTCCGAGGGAGAGGCGAAGGCCCCCGTCTGGGCGGCGGCAAATATCGGCACCGTCAATCTCGCGTCCGACACGGTAGCAGGTGTCAGCGGCCACCTGATAGACACTGCCAGCAATTGGTAACGGTTCATCCTCGCCTACTACGTTCCGGTCCTGTGGGTCATTGCCGTCATGCTCTTCTGCCACTGGATCTGGCTGTCAGCGAAAGATTGGACGAGCTGACAGCGTGGAGTCCGCAGCGAGCGACTCCAACCTCGTGAGGTTCGTGGGGGTGCACACCCGGGGACTTTCTGCGTGATATGCCCCTCCCCGCTGTGTCGGGGAACTCGTATGCAGAGGGCTGAAGCACAGGTGGTTCAAGGACCGACGCGGTGCTGATGCTAAGCCGACGCGGCGCACATTCAATGCCCTGACCGGCCCTGGCGGGCAACCGAGCCTAGACTCCTGATCATGATCTCAGTCGAAATGCAGGGCCGAGCCGAGCATCGCTGGCCGGCCGTGATTGGCCTCCTCGCTGCGCTGGGCTTGTACGGGACGCTGCCGACGACATTCCTGCCGGGCGTCCGCTACGTCGTCGTGGTGGTCGGACTTGGTCTGCTGATTCCGCTGGTGGTCCTGAATCCTCGCCGGCTCACCCGCGAAACCCGCTGGTCCCGAATTCTTTCCATTGGCCAGGCACTCCTCCTGGTCGTGGCCAACGAGGCTGCCTTGGTTCAGCTGGTCATTGCCCTGACGACAACGAACAGCAACGGACCCACCCTTTTGCTCGCCGCACTTCAGGTATGGGTAACGAACGTGATCGCTTTTGCCTTGGTCTATTGGGAACTGGACCGCGGCGGACCCGTATCCCGCCGACACACCCCGCGCCCTCACCTGCCCAGAGCAGACTTCCGCTTCCCGCAAGACGAAGACCACGACGCTGTGAAGGAAGTTGCGGCCAGATCTTCGGTCACAACCGGCTGGACGGCTGCGTTCATTGACTATCTGTACTTTTCGCTGTCCAACTCCATGGCATTCAGCCCCACGGATACAATGCCGCTTTCAGCCCGGGCCAAAGGACTGATGGGGTTGGAAGCCTTCGGCGGCTTCGTGCTGCTGGCGTTGGTCATCGCCCACGCCGTCTCCCTGCTTGGCCAATAACAGCCCAGAGTGGTGGAACGGCCCAGGCATGGGCCACCAGGGCCATCGCGGCGGCCAAGTTGGCGCCACAGTCAGGGTCGTCCTCCGGCGTCCGCCCCCCTAATCCCAGGCTTCACCACCACATGGGCCACGAAGTGCACTCACCCGCTGCCCGAAGAGAAGACCGCCCTACCTTCGCGCCACGGGCATGGTGCCCTCGGAGTTGAGGTCGGAGGGATATATTTTGGGTGTGCGTCTCCGTCCGGGTGTTCGGGCGGCCCGGGTCTTGAGTTCTTGCGGGTGCGAGGCGCCCGATTGGGAGGGCTCAACGTGTCTCAGAACGGTCTCCTCGAACGTCCTCGACCGGTCGACCGAAGCAGAACCAGGCTCGCTTGGCTCGCGGGATGTGCTGTCGTACTGCTGGCTGCGCTGGCATTGTATTTCGATTGGAATAACGGAACCGCGGCCGCCAGGGTGACCGGCGATTTCCTCATCCTCGCGGCCGCTGTGATGGCTGGCATCAGTTGCAGCAGGGCAGGCCGGCGTGGTGAGAATGCACGGGCGTGGTCCCTCCTGGCTGTGGCAGCGTTTACCTGGGCTGCGGGGCAGGCGCTGTGGACTTACTTTGGGCTCGCCAACAACAACACATATCCGTTTCCCTCGGTTGCCGACGTACTCTTCCTTGCGTACTCGATCCCTGCCGCCGCCGCGCTGTTCAGCTTTAAGCGGCCGGCTGACACCGCCAAGGTGGGTTGGGTCAGGTCGGCACTCGATGCCTCGGTGATTGCCGGCTCGGTCTTGGCGATCAGCTGGTACACGGCGCTTGGGCCGGCCCTGAGCTCTGAAGGCGACGTCCTGACCGTGCTGGTCAGCGTCGGGTACCCCGTCGTGGATGTGGTCATCACGTCCTTGGTCTTGGTCTTGGCCATGCGCCGGCAACCGGGCGAACGGCTTCCCTGGTTGTGCTTCGGCGGCGGGTTGCTCGCCCTGACAATCACGGACAGCACCTACGTCAGGCTCACGTTCGACGGCGTCACGGGCGTCACGGGATCGCCCGTTGCCCTGGGGTGGATTGGCGCCTTCCTCCTGATCGCGCTTGCACCATTGCTGCCGTACGCGGAAAACCCGCAGCCTGAGCGCAAGGCGTTCGCCCTGGCCCTGGAATTGCTCCCCTATGCGCCGATCCTGGCGGCGCTGGTTGTCGTGGCCGGCCCGCACGTCCAGGAAATGAATACCTTCCTGCTGGTGGTGGCCAGGATAACGGTCGTCCTCATCCTGGTCCGTCAGGTGCTGATCGTTGTTCAGAACCTCACCCTGACCACCGGCCTCGAAAAGGAAGTGGCCGTCCGGACCGCGGAGCTGGAGGGCCTGGGCGCGATCGTGAATTCCTCCACGGACGCCATCTTCAGCACCACCCCGGAGGGCGTCATTACCAGTTGGAATCCAGGGGCTCAGCTGCAGTACGGGTACGTTGCCGAGGAGGCCCTCGGCCGCGACGGGCGTATCCTCGTGGCGCCCGGCAGCGTGGACCGGACCGAGGACATATTCGAACGGCTGAGGGAGAGCGGCGCCGCGGTGAACTTCGAGACCGAACATGTGAGGAAGGATGGGACGGTCATCCCGGTGTCCCTGACCGTCTCACCGATCAATAAAGACGGGAACCTTCGCGGTATCGCCGTCATCGCCCGGGACATCACGCTCCGCCGGGCCGCCGAGGACGAACTGAAGGCCGCCAGGGCGGCCGCGTTGGAAGCCAGCAGGCTCAAATCCGAATTCCTTGCCACCATGAGCCATGAAATCCGAACGCCGATGAACGGTGTGGTGGGATTGACCGCACTCTTGCTCGAAACCCCGCTGGATGACACACAGAAGCAGTATGCGCAAGGGGTCAAAGGCGCAGGTGACGCCCTGTTGGCCTTGATCAATGACATCCTGGACTTTTCCAAGCTGGAGGCTGACAAAGTGGATCTGGACTTGCGTCCATTCGATCCCCGGGTTCTGGTCGAGGAAGTCGCGGGGCTGCTGGCAGAGCCGGCACAAACCAAAGGGTTGGAGCTCATCGCCTATTGCGAGCCTGACCTGCCCGGCAGACTGATCGGGGATTCAGGTCGGATCCGCCAGGTCCTGCTGAACCTGGCCTCCAATGCTGTGAAGTTCACCGCTGCCGGCGAGGTGGCCATCCTAATAAAGGCCGAAACACGCGATACCCGGCCCGGGTCCGCCGCCATGGTCTACTTCGAAGTCCGGGACACGGGAATCGGCATCGAACCCGCACACCATGCCCGGTTATTCGAATCGTTCTCCCAAGCCGACGCCTCAACAACCCGCCGCTACGGCGGCACCGGACTGGGTCTGGCAATCTGCAGCCGCATCACGGAAGCGATGAACGGTGAGATCGGGATGAGAAGCACCCCCGGTCAAGGGAGCACCTTCTGGTTCCGTATCCCCCTGCCGGTGGCACCGCCGTCGACCGATCGCCTGCCGACCGCCGAAATTCTCACCGGGCTGCGGGTACTGGTGGTCGACGACAACGCCACCAACCGACTGGTACTGGAATCGCAATTACGCGGCTGGCGGCTGCAACCTGACGCCGTGCCCGACGCCCGGACCGCCCTGGCCAGGGCCCGCGAAGCGGCAGAACGGGGAGAACCCTTCGATCTTGCGGTACTGGATCTCTGCATGCCCGAAACCAACGGCCTGGACCTGGCCCGCTCCATCAAGGCCGACCCCGCCCTGGCAACCATGGAACTGATCATGCTCACCTCCACCATGCAGATCAGCGGCGCAACAATTGCCGAAGCCGGGGTCCGGGAATGGCTGATGAAACCTGTCCGCAGCTCCGAGTTCTACAACCGCCTGATCCGCCTGATGTCCACCAGCGAACAACGCACCCCCGCCGAGAGGCTCACGGCCCTGACAAGTGCGGCCTTGCGTGAGCGGCCAGCCACCAGGCCCGCGAGCCCAGGGCATATCCCCGGCCGACTCCTGATCGTCGAGGACAACGAAGTCAACCAGCTCGTAGCCCGCGCAACAGTGACGATGTTGGGCTACGCGGCGGACGTCGTCGCCAACGGCGTTGAAGCCGTGGACCGCACCGAAAGTACGCGGTATGACGCCGTCCTGATGGACTGCCATATGCCGGTCATGGACGGGTTCGAGGCCACCAGGATCATCCGGAGCCGCGAGAACGCGAGCAGCCGGCTGCCCATCATCGCCATGACCGCCGGGGCCCTCGACGGGGACCGGGAACGCTGCCTCGCCGCCGGCATGGACGACTACCTCTCCAAACCCGTTGACGCCACGGACCTCGAAACAGTCCTGGCCCGGTGGGTCCCCGATCAGCCAACACGGTTCGTGCCCGGGGAACCCCCGGCCGTCACCGGCCGCCGGAGCGCCAGTGACCAAGCGTCCCCTCGGGCGGGGCTCGACCAGGGCCGTCTGGCTATCCTTCGAGACCTCGGACCGGTGGGCGGGCTGGGGCTGCTGCCCGCGGCGGCAGAAGCGTTCCGGAAAGATGTCCCGCACCGGCTTGCCGCGCTGGACAGAGCAATCACCGACCACGACGGTCCCGCAGTGACCAGGGCCGCACACGCCCTGCGGGGTGCCGCGGCCAACATCGGAGCCACGGCAGCTGCGGCCCTGTGCGGCGACCTGGAAACTCTGGGATCGGCCGGGCAGTACGACGACGCTGCGGAGATGGTCCGCAGGTTGGAAACGGAGCTTGAGCAGGTGGACATCGAACTCGATCGTGCCCTGGACGTCGCCCCATGATGATCCTGGTGGCTGATGACGACCCGGGCTCTCTGCTGGTGGCCAAGGCCGCCGTCGAACGCTCCGGCCATAGCTGCCTCACCGCAAGTGACGGCGATGAGGCTTGGGCCCTGTTTCTGGAACACCAGCCGGACGTGGTGGTCACGGACTGGATGATGCCCGGCCTTGACGGACTAGCGCTGTGCCGCGCCATCCGGGCACGGACCACCGACCTCTACACCTACATCGTGCTCCTTACCTCGCAAGGATCCCGGGACGACGTCCTCGCCGGCCTCGAGGCCGGCGCCGACGACTACGTCACCAAGCCGCTGGACCCCTTCGTCCTGCATACCCGGCTGCTTGTGGCACGGCGTGTGACCACACTCCACGCCGACCTGGCACACTATCGGACGATGCTCTCCCACCAAGCCCGCACCGATCCCCTGACTGGCCTGAGCAACCGCCTTGAGCTCACCGAAGACCTCCAACAACTGCACGCACGCAGCCTCCGGTACGGCGAAGATTATTGCCTCGCCATGTGCGACGTGGACAACTTCAAACGCTACAACGACATCTACGGGCACCAGGCAGGCGACCTCGCCCTGCAGGCCGTTGGTGCCGCCCTCGCCACAGTCGCGCGCGCCAGTGACGGCGTGTACCGGTACGGTGGCGAGGAATTCCTGCTCGTCCTGCCAAGACAAACGCCTCATGGAGCCAAGGAAATGCTGCAAAGGGCCCTGCAAGCGGTCCAGACACTGAACATCACCCATTCCGGAGACCCAACCGGCCACCTGACACTCAGCGCAGGCATTGCAGCATTCGCCGACTACCACGCCGAGGCCGACAACGTTCTGCGTGAGGCCGACGCGGCCCTCTACGCCGCAAAGGCGGCGGGCAGAAACAGGGTGGCAACCGCACCTTGAAGCTGCTGCTCCACGACGTAACCTGCCGCAGCGACGAGTACTCGTATGTCACGAAGACTCGAGATTGTCGAGTCGATCCATTAACTAGGGCGCCTGATGGTTGCCTGCAATAACAGTTACCGTCTCCTGGAATTAATCCATGGACCGTAGGTTCGCTTGCGTGAAAAGACCCACAGAGTCCACAAGAACAATGCTCCACGTCCGCGACGGCATGGTCTGGATCACGGACCTGCACTCGAGCAATGGGACGGTGCTCACAAATCCGATGGGAGAAATCGTTGTGAGTACGGCCGGGAACCCAATGCCGGCGGGCGATGGCTGGCAAGTGGGCTTCGGCGACTATGTCGTACAACTGAAGGGGAAATAACCGTGTATTGGAGCATCTACGATGTCCTGATGCTGGTATCGGGACTCATCACGCTCGTCATCGTCATCGCACCAGTCAAAGGGATCACTCCCCGTACGCGCATCGCAGCGGGCGCGATCGGCCGGGCGCTCGTGCTCGCCTCTCTGGTGCTGGCAAGCATACCGTCCTTTCGCTACCCGGGCATCGTCGTCGTCGCCCCTGCGATCGCGCTCGTGAGCGCTATCGCCGTTATCGGCAAGGCCGTGCGTGCCCAGAGTTCCCTGCAGACAGGACAACAGGGCCACACCCCTCACCATCAGGAACCTGGCCCGATGTCCGGCCCGGCACAACCCCCAAGTCGTATCAGACGTCCAAATCACTTCTGCGGACCTAACCCCGGCGGAACTGATGGAACTCGCAGCTCGCGAGAGAACCCAGTGGGTCGAGATAGCCCGGCACCCCTCGGCCTATCCCGACTTGCTTGAATGGCTAAATCAGTACGGAAGCGCCGATGTGAAGGCTGCCGTGGCCGCACGCCGTCACGTCGATGCACCGGATCCTGCCTAGGACTTATAGGCTCCAGGTCAAGGGGTGCGCTTGTTGCCGTCTACAAGGGATGACGCGCACAAGTGTGTCAAGCAACGCGGCAGCTGAGCGCCAACTCCGGGTACGGCTGGAAGCCCATCACGGTTTTTGCTGGCGTTGCCCACGCCGGTGCCAGGAGACCGGCGTCGCGAACGTGGAAGCCGGAGCGGTCAACGACGTGAAGGGCATACTCAACGTCCAGGTAGGCAGTAACGCATCTCCGCGGAGCGTCAACAATTCAGCGTCGTGTCAGACCCTGAGTGTTTTCGCGGCGACGCGAATGACGCTTCAAGAGCAGGTCGGCTGCCTTACAGCAAACGGGCCGACTTGGACGTATGTTCCTCCCCAGCCAGCCGCTCCGGCCGCCGATAGAGATCTTCGCCTAAACGCAATTTCATAGTCGGCCAGGCCCTGCGTCGCCTGACGGACGCGCGCGAGCCAGCCCTATAAACCGGATATAAATGTGGACAGTGTCAACACCCCTTTTGGCCTGACAAATCGAGCACATCCCCTTGCCCGACGTCTAAGGGTGGCCCCTCAAGAAAAGTTTCGCCCCACGGTGGGCAAAGTCATGTCGTCCCCACACGTCCGCCCCATGAATAGGTGTAGGCCAGCCGGGCCACCCGACAAACCGGAACGAGGAACCGCAGACCGGCAGGTCAGCAGGCGGAAGGCCCACCAACCAGCGTCTTGAACCCGCCACCCACACACCTGAACAGGCCTCCGCGGCAGCCAGGCCCACAGCCCGCAACCCAGCCGTTAGAGGGGCGGCACCACACGCCATGTCCACACGTTAAAGCAAAAAGCCCCTCCGACGAGGGGTCCTGCTGTGCCCGAGGTGGGACTCGAACTGTCTTCCAGCCCCTGCAAACACTGAGAACCCGCTAAAACATGCGGAATCCGAAGCAGTTCGATGACGCTACGGGCCGATAAGGAGCCAGGAGTGTGGACAATGTCCACACCTCTTTTGTTGCCTTTGGCCGAGTGGAGGAACTCTCTAAAGGAACAATCGCAGGCGACACAGGAGGCACCAGCGGTTTTGTTCGGCTCCTCAGGACGTGCAGCAGCCTCGGGGCGAAGATGCCATCGATTGGCCGGATGTTCTCATCGGCTGCGCACCGGTTCCCACGCCACGCGCGTGGTGGACGCCGGGCCTGTGCCTTAGTGGTCGTTTTCGTACAGCAGTGCCGCGACGTCCACGGCTGAGGCTCCGCCGTCTATGGGGATGATCGCTCCGGTCAGGTACGAAGCTCCCTGGGACAAGAGGAATGCGATGACCGAGGCAACCTCGGAGGGATCCCCCGCACGTCGGGCCGGCACATGTTGGGTTGCCGTTTCGTAGGCAGCCTCCAGGCTGATGCTGCGCTTTTCCGCGACAGTCATCAGCGCCGTAGCCGACATTTGGGTCTTGATCAGCCCGGGGCACACCAAGTTGGCGCGAACTCCTTGGTGCCCGAATTCCACCGCTACCGACTGAAGCATGAGCCCAAGGCCGGCCTTGGAAGCGGCATATCCGCTCATAAAGGAGCTTGCCCTGAGCGCAGCAAGGGATGCAACGCCAACGATGGATCCGCCTTCACTGCCGAAGTGAGGCAGAACAGCCCTGGTTAGTCGGGCAGCACCAAGCAAGTTCGTCTCCAGCATTTCACGCCAAAGGGTGTCCGTGGTGTCCATGAAACGCCCGGCGTGGGCTACTGCAGCATTGAGTACAAGCCCATCCACGCGACCGAATTTGTCCATCACGGCGTCTACTAATTCATCAGCTCCGCCCCGGTCAGTCATGTCAAGAGCAATGGGAAAGGCTCCAGTTGCTGATGCGGTCTCTTCCAAAAGTTGTGGGCGGCGTCCGCAAATGGCGACTTCCCAGCCCGTGTCCCGGAGTTGAGCCGCGGTTGCTGACCCGATTCCAGTGCCACCGCCGGTGACAATGGCGACTGGTTTGGCTTGTTTGTTGTCACTCATGTGGTTCGTAATCCTGTCTTATTTGTCCTTGCAGCGGCGCGAATGTGGGCCGTTGGTTATGATCCGGTTCGGTAGACGACTTCTCCTTCGAAGACGGTCATGTCGACGACCGTGGCGCCAATCTCTGAGGTCGGGATTTTGAAGAGATTCCTGTCCAGCACGATGAAGTCCGCCGATTTTCCTGGTTCCAAGGTTCCTTGCACATCTTCTTTGCCCACCGCCCGTGCCCCGGCAAGAGTCACGGCTTCCAACGCAGTGACTAAATCAACCGAGTGTTGACCGTGCTCGAGCATTCCTTGAATGCCTGGAAAAAGGTTCGGGCTCGGCAACACAATCCAATCGGAGCCGACTGTGAGCTTTGCATGGTGGGATGTGACGGATTTGAACCGGAAACCCTCCTGGAGACCGAATTCAGGGATATGCCAGAGCGCGGGAGACATCTCGGCGATGACGTCCAATTGCGAGAGTCGGGGATAGTCCGTCTCGCTAATGAAGCCGGCATGCGCCAGCTCATGCGTCTGACCTCCAGTGCCGTTCTTTTGGCGCACCTGCTCGATGGCATCCAGGGCAGCCCGGATGGCTCCTTCACCGGCGCAATGGATTTTCACTTGGAGCCGGTCCGCGTCGAACTTCGCCAGTGCCTCCACCAGGTCGGTCTGCGGGATCAGGATCTTTGACTGGTCTATTTCGTTCTCCACCAGGTCTGATTGTGTGCAGTGTGGGGGCAGCGGGGCGCCATCCAGCCAGATTTTGATGAACGAGGTGTCCACGTGGGGACTCGCCCAGGACTGTCGATTTGCGATCACGGATTCCAACTCCGCGGCGGTTGCCATGCCGAAGCCTTCCTCGCGCCACACCAAGTGCGCGGCCACCCGGAGTTTCAGCTGGTTTCGGGAGTCGAGGGTTCTGAGTGCTGCCAGGGCTTGAGGCGATGCGGAGGCTTCCTGTACCGAGGTGATGCCGAATTCGTGACACCGGCCCACAGCCCAGCTCACCGCATCGACGTAGACATCCTCGGGGTACTCCGGGATGGCGCTTTGTACCGGCCAGGTCGCTTGTTCCACCAGTTCTCCGGTGAGCTGGCCCGTCGTCGAATCCCGTAGAAAGCTTCCTCTCAGCGCCTCCTGCGGCTGCCCGGATTTCAGACCCGCCAGTTCCAAGGCTTTGGCGTTGGCCAGGCCGTGATGGATTGAGTAGTCGTATAGGAAGACCGGGGTTTCGGGGAAGGCCTCGTTGAGTCGACGGTTGTCGACACCCCCGGTGAAATTTGCAGGCATGAATTCACCGCCGATGATCCATTGGTTCCCCTGCCGGTCCATTGGTCCTGCGCACTGGCAGCTTCGGAGGTCTTCCACTATCTGGTCGGCGTCGGCGCCTGGCGAGAGTCGTGCCTCGTACTTGAATTTGAGGCCACTGAACAGAAGGTGCAGGTGCGCGTCGTGGATGCCCGGCATCACCATGCGACCTTGGAGGTCAACTTCCTCGGCGCCGCCGGACAGCTCACGGAGGTCCCGTTCGTTACCCACCGCCTTGATCCGGCCGTCGGATACCCAAAGGGCCTCCGCCCACGGCTGGTCGGTGTTCCCCGTGTAGATTTCGCCGTTGAGGTAGATGGTGGACATGTTCGCTCCTCTGTGCAGCCGCCCCTCTGAGTCGAGGTTGCGGACAGCCGTCTTGTTGAAGGATGTGGCTACGGGACTAGTTCTTCAAGGAAATGAGTTCCGACTTCCGGGGCCCGGATGGATCCTGCTCTATGAATTTCCTGGCCCGGGCCTGCCAGGCGGAGCGGATGATCCGCTGGATCGATTTGTCCAGCGCTACGGCCACGACCAGTGTGAGGCCAACCAGAACGGTTTGGAGATAGGCGGAAACTCCGAGGATGACCAGTCCATTCCGCAGCACGCCCACGAACAACAGACCGGCCACAACCCCGCTGATACGGCCCGTGCCGCCTTCAAAGGCAATTCCGCCGAGGAGGACGACAGTGAGTGCAGTCAGTTCCATGCCATTGCCGACTGCCGGGCTAACAGCGGCCAGTTTTGCCGAGAGCATCATGCCCGCCAATGCCGAAAGCCCTCCCGTCACGACAAATACCCAGAACTTGGTGGCCTCGACCCTGACGCCCATCAGATGGGCAGCCCGGTTGTTCCCTCCGACGGCCAGGATCTGCTTACCCTTGGCGGTGCGGTTCAGGATGTACCAGGAGGCGGCGACGGCGACAATAAGCATGGCGATTTGCAGTGGTATGAAGCCGATGGAGAAGGTGCCGAGCCGGGTGAAGTCCTTCGGGAGACCCGTCAGCGTCTTGCCGCCGCTCAGGAGGAACGCGAGTCCGCTCCAAACGCTCAAGAAGCCCAGGGTTACGACGAATGTATTCAGTCCAAGGTAGGCGACCAGGAAACCGTTGACTGCCCCGGCGAAGACCCCGAAGGCCAGCCCTGCAAGCAGCCCGACCCAGACGTTGTTGCTGGCCACTAGCGCGTAGCCGGCGATCACGGCGGAGCACGAGGCAATTGCACCTACTGACAGGTCGGCGCAGCCCATCATGACGACAAAAGCCACAGGCAGGGCGATGATCCCCAGCTCGGCGATCTGAAGCAGGATGGTTGAGCAATTGTTGAACGACAGGAACCTGGGGTTCAGTGTGGCGAAGATGAGGGCCATAACAAGCAGCGCGCCAAACACGCCGTTCTGGGCGAGAACTATCTTGATCTTTTCAATGCTCACAGGAGTTGCTTTCTATCAGAATCACGAAGGGGAGTTGCCGTCCCGCCCTGAGCGTTCTCAGCTCCCAGCGAGAGGAGGTTGTCCAGAAGGTTCTCGTCCGTCAGTGCTCCCCCAGTGAGCTCACGGATCCGGCCCTGGTAGATGACGTAGCTTCGATCACACATGCTGGCGATCTCGTCGGATTCCGCCGAGGCCACCAGTACAGTGGTTCCTTCCACGGCGAGGCGGCGCACGGCACGGACTATGTCCACCTTTGCCCCGAAGTCGACGCCCTGCGTGGGCTGGGCCAGAAGCAGCACTTTAGGTCGCTTAAGGAACATCCAACGTGCCAGGAGGTGCTTTTGGCGGTTCCCCCCGCTGAACTCGGCGATCGGCTCCTCGCCCGTCGGTCCGTGAACGTTAAGTTCTTTCCGGGAGTCCGCGTAGAGCGCATTCCCCGTGCCGCCAGTCCACCAGCCTCCCCCAAGGTGCGAGAGCCACGGAAGCAGCACGTTCATGCGAGCGGACACTGTTGGCAGCAGGGCGTCCTTTTCCCGGTCGGCCGGAACATAGTGGATACCCTTCCGAAGGGCATATACTGGTTTCGTTGGCTTGTAGGCGTGACCATCCAAGATCACGGCCTCCATGGATCCGCCCACTCCGTAGAGGCCTTCCAACAGAGCAAATTGCTCGCCCGCCGCCATTCCAAACAGCCCGACTACCTCACCTGCAAAACCGCGGATCGTGCCGTCGCCAAACGGAAATTCGACGGCGACCGCCTCCGTTGCCTCGTTGGTCAGTTCAGGTTTGGAAATCCCGGGAGCCAAGGCCTGCGCCAAGTCACGGGCAGTGATGCCGGCGGCCGGGCGGTCAGCGATCAACCGCCCACCGCTCATGACGACAATCCGGTTACAGACATCGAGGATGTCAGGCAGCCGATGGGAAACGTAGATGACGGCTGTCCCGCCGGCGGCGAATTCCCGGATGAGCTGGTGCAAGGCTGACGTTTCCTGCGCACCCAGGGCGGCAGTGGGCTCATCCAGAAGCAATGCTTTGATTTCGCCTTCCAGCACACCCCGCGCCAGGTCGACCAATTGCCTCTGCCCGAGTGAAAGGGTGGCCACGGGGTGATCGAGGGAAATTTTTGCGCCGACCTTCGACAAGACTTCCCGCGCTGCATCCTTCCTGTCCTGGAGATTTCCCGGCCTGCTGCGTCCAAGTTCGAGATTGTCAAAGACGCTGAGGTTCTTGGCCAGCGCCGGTTCCTGATGCACCACCGTTATGCCGAGCTCCGCGAACTGGCGTGGAGAGCTTCCTTTGGCCACCTGCACCCCGTCAACGGCGAAGTGCCCCTTGCTGGGTGTCACGGCGCCCGTCGCGACGTTTAGGACGGTGGATTTCCCAGCCCCGTTATGTCCCAGGAGTCCAACGATTTCTCCCGGCTTCATATCCAGAGTGAAGCCGTCTACGGCCCTGGTGGCACCAAAATCAACAGTCAGGTCCTGGAATGTCACGCGGCTTGCGATCGCATCGCCGGACGGTGTCATGGAATTCACCTCAATCATGGCCCCGGTCATTTGGACATCATGTCTGCCGCGGTGTCCTTGGTGACGTGCCGTGTGGGGACATTAATGTCGCCGGCCGGATTACCATCGGCTGCGGAAATCAAAAGCTTGGCGTCTGCTTCGGCCAGGTCTTTCGGCGACCATACGTGCGTTTCACGCCAGATGTCGTTTCCCGCCTGGATGAGCTTGAACACCTCGTCGTTCCCATCGGTGGCGGAGACGTAGCGGTCGGGATCGCTCGCACTGGCCCCGCCGTCTAGGACGGCCTGCCGTGCACCGAGCATCATGTCGGCACCGATTCCGAGCCAGATCTTTGTCTGCGGGTGGGCCACCAGCTGGGTCTGCGCAGCTTTGTAGCCATCATCCCTAGAGGATGCTTCAAGATTGAAGACGCTCGCATTTGCGCCACTGGCCTTCAGTCCTGCGGTGATGCCTTCCGCCTGCAGTCGGCCGAGGTCAGCACGCGTGTCGGCAAGCAGTCCAACCTCAACGGACTGGTTGGCGTACTTGGTCTTGATCCACTCACCGGCAGACTGGCCTACTTCAGCGCCTGCGCCCTTGACGTCCAGGATAAGCTGACCCGAGGTACCTTCCCACGAACCCGCGTATCCGATAACCGGGATGTTTGCGGCCTTGGCCTGCGCAGTAACCGCGACCATGGAGTCCGCTTGGACAGGGAAGCCCATGATGGCCTTGACGTCGCCGCGTTGGATCCAGCTTGTCCAATCGTTTACTTGCGTCTGGATATCCCAGTTAGGGTTATCCGCCAGCAGTTCATAGCCGGCCTTTTCCACTATGGGTTGCATCAAATCAACCTGCTGCTTCCAAATGTTCACGTCATGCGTGGGAAAACTCATCGCCACGGCACCTTTGCTCGCGGCAGAACCACCAGAGCTGGCAGCATTCTGGGCGCCGGCACAACCTGTCAGGAGGACCGTGGCAGCCGTGACAATGGCGGCGGCTCGTGCGAATGCAGGAAATTTCATGGGAGTCCTCAGTGCTGGGAGGGAATTGGTGATTGAAAACTTTGGCTGGCAGCCGATGCCAGACAGGAACGACGTCACGTTTCGGGACGCTGCAGCGGATCTGTGTTGCTGGTGCTGGTCGATCGCTTTCCTGTGATGATCGCCACGTTGCAAAAAATATACGTTTGTCTAGTTTCCAGTGTCAATACTTGGGCTAAACAAATGGAGAGTTTTTTAGATCGGCCACTCCTGCAGGCTGTTGCAGGAGCGCAGGTGGCGCGGACTGTGGGTTCGCGAACAGCAGTCGGCGTTACGGACTGTTCGCGCGTCACCATCACCCGAGCATTTTATGGGCGCCTGCGGTCATCGATTTCGGGGAGCTAAATTGGCAGCGGCCACAGGCTGGAGTGCAGCGGCTGAACCGGCTATGGACGCTTAGGCGCAGTTGGAGTTTAGGCATCCCCGAAGTGACGGTTGACAGGCACCGCGGCGTCGACCAGGCGACCTAATTCGACGATGGCTTCCCTGATGGGTAGCGCACTCCCCACGGAGAGGAACTGGAGAATCAACCCGTTCAGTGACGCGAAAACGAGGCGCGCCAAGCTTCTCGGGGAACCTTCGGGATCATGGAGTCCTCGCGCGCGAAGGCCACGCTCAATGGTGGAGATGTAATTGTCATACAAGCGTTCAATGAGCGCTCGTATCTCGGGCCGGCCAGGCGCTTCGAGCACCATCCGCGCCTGAAACATCTCAATCTCGGGATCTGAGGCCAAAGAAGCCAGCAGCTGGTCCGCGAAGCTTTCGTCGAACCTGCCGGCCGCCGAGAGACCCGTTTCGGTGATCGCACGTTCCACAGCCACCTCCGTGGCAGCTGCGACAAGACCGTCCAGTGACCCAAAGTGCAGCGCTACGAGCCCATGATTCACACCTGCACGGGTCGCAACCGACCGGTGGGTTAGCCCCTGGATGCCCTTTTCGGCCACAATCTCGATGGCCGCCCGCACCAGGGCGTCCCGTCCTGATCCATACGCCACGTTCGCTACTCCATGAACAGCACGGCGACGTCTGCGCTACCGCTAACAGGATGAAGCGGAGCGTCAGTATCGCGGCCGTTGGATGCCTCAAGAAGTTCTATTAGCCGCCCAACTTCAACCACGGCCGCCCGGATCCTCACTGGATCACTGATAGTCAGGAACTGCAGCATGAGCCCGTCAAGCGCCGCAAATATGGCCAGCGAGAAACCGTCATCAGCAGTTAAGCCCCGCTCCCGCAGCGCCGTATCCACGGTTCGCACGTAATTGGCATAAAGCCGCTCAACAAGCGCTCGAACCTCTGGGTTTCGGCGCGATTCGAGCATCATTTCAAACTGGAAGAGCTGCAGTTCGGGTTCAGCAGCCACCGTCGCGATGAGCGCATCAGCAAATTCTTCGCCGAAATCGACGAGGTGCTCCAGGCCGGTTTCCTCAATGGATCGCTGAACAGCCCATTCCATCGTTGCGGCCAGAAGGCCCTCGATCGAACCAAAATGATGCGTGACCAACGTGTGGTTAACCCCCGCCTTCGCCGCAACCGCACGATAGGTCACGCCCTTGAGCCCCTTCTCCCCCACGACGGCGACGACGGCCGACAGGAGGGCGTCACGCCCGTCACCGTACGGCAAGCGTGAGGAGGTCTGCGGTCGAGTCATACCCCGAGTCTAGCCCCACGCCGGGTCTGAAAGTGAGGCGTTGACACCCAGAACTAAACAGACGTAGAGTTTTCCCTGTGGCCTTGGTCACCCCACGTTCGCTCGATTGCAATCACCTTCTCCCCACATCTTCTGTGCACTGACGCGCAGAAACAGGGGAACCCCATTTTTCGCATCGGCTTCACGCCCTGCATCCCGAAAAGAGCCATCGCATGAATCAAGAATCAGTCGCATTGCCGACGAGCATTGGGTCGGAAGAGCCCGGGGACTCTCCCAGCCCAGCGGGACTGAGGCCCAATAAACTCGGCGTCCTGGCCATAGCCTTTTTCGCTATTGCCGCGGCCGCCCCTATGGCGGCGGTAGTAGGTGCCAGCCCCGTACTGTTCTCGGCCACCGGCGCCGGAACACCCGTCATCTACGTTATTGCCGCTCTACTTGTGGCCCTCTTTTCCGTCGGTTATCTCCGGATGAGCCAGCACATCACCAACGCAGGCGGCTTTGTCGCCTATATGGCCAAAGGTCTGGGAACGAAATGGGCCACCGGCGGCGCGGGGATCGCCATCCTGACCTACCTCAGCCTCCAAATCGGGCTCTGGTCACAGTTCGGCGTCTTCGCCCAGCTCCTGGTTGAAGGAATCACCGGGCTCAGCATCCCGGTCTACCTTTGGATCGCCGTGCTGCTCGCCCTCGTGACCGGGCTGACCATGCGCGGAGTCGACGCCAGCCTCAGAGTGCTGGGAGTTCTCATTGTCGGCGAAGCCTTCGCGGTAGCCGCACTGGTGGTCTCCCTCATCGCCCAAAAAGGCATCGGCATCTTCACATTCGAGGGCTTCACCGGTGCCAACGTCTTTGGACCCGGTCTAGGAATCTCCCTGCTCTTCGCCTTCGCCTGCTTTACGAGCTTTGAAGCAACCGTCGTCTTCGCCGAAGAAGCTAAAGAACCCCGCCGCACCATTCCGCGCGCCGCCTACTTCGTCATCGCCTTCGTAGGAATCTTCTACACCATTTCCACCTGGGCCATCAGCGGAGCCATCGGCATCGACAACATCCAGACCGTCGCCGCGGACAAGCCGGCCAGCATGATCTTCGACCTGGCCGAGACCAGCGCCGGCTACTGGCTGAGCATGACCATGCAGATCCTCGTGGTCACCAGCTTCCTGGCCATGCTGCTGGGCCTGTCCAACATGTTCTCCCGCTACCTGTTCTCCCTCGGCCGCGCCGGCGCCCTGCCCACGAAGCTTTCCGCCGTCTCCAAGACCGGGGCCCCGCACGTCGCCGGGTTCATCAACGGAATCGTCGTCCTCGCGGTCATCAGCACCTTCCTGCTCGCAGGAGCCGACCCCATCACCACCGTGTTCTCCTGGTTCGTTGCCCTGGGAACTGCCGGCTTCATCACCATCCTGCTCGTCACCTCAGCCGCCATCGTGGTCTTCTTCGCCAGGAACGGCATGCGGGACAACCTCTGGGTCACCGTCATCGCCCCGTCCCTTTCATTCCTCGCCTTCATCGTCATCGGATACCTGACGCTGGACAACTACGACGCCCTGCTCGGCGGCGCCGGCGGCGTTGCACGCTGGCTCCTCCTCGGCGTCCCCCTCTTCTTCGTGGCCGGAATCGCCCGGGGAGCACAAAAACCATCAATCAATTTCGAAACCGTCATCTGCTGACCCAGCCGCACCCACCTGTCCCCACACAATGAAAAGAACAAAGGAACACACCGTGACTTCAACGGACATCCAGGACTACATTCCCGAAGAGGAGTGGCCGCCGGTTTCCGCCATGCTCGAAGGCTTCGGCGACCAGACACTGCCCGCCTCCCCCGCCCTCACGGGAGCGGCCCTGAGCATCCCGGGCGAGGACGGAGCAACCGAGGAGTACGTCTTCAAGACAGAATCCTCCATCATCTGGACCTCTAAGCGCGGCGAGGAGAAGACCAGCGGAACAGCAGGCTACAAAGCCATCGAAGCCCGCCCCGGGATCTTCATCATCGACTTCGTCCGCGGTGAAGGGCTCACAGCAAATAACGTCACCATTATCTGGGACCGGAACACCGGCGCGGTTACTTCCGGACTATCACGCTTCGTCGTCGTAGGCGAAAAAACCCGCAGCACCACCGACTTCAGCCAGACCAACAGCAACGGCTCAGCGGCCCGGCACGAACGCTCATCCGGCCTGGTCGGAAAACGGATCTTCTACCGCTACAGCGACGTCGAATCCTACGAACACATCTACCTGAACCCAGGCACCTTCACCTGGAACTGCGTCCGCGGCGGCGAGGCAGGGCTGGCGGACACCGACCGCTGCATGACCTGGGAAGTAACAGAGGACCTCTTCATCTTCTTCTGGACCGAAAAGGTCATGTGCGTTGAAGCCGTCCTGCTCGTGGACCTGCGGGAACAGCGCTCCATCGGACGGATGTTCGGCTGGGACGACCCCGCCAACGAACCGGTCATCCTGCCCTTCGATTCCCGGCTCAGCGTGCTGAACACCACCGAGTACCCCCAGGACACCAACAAGCATTAGGCCCGGAGAGGATGTCCGGTCCTGCACCGGACATCCTCTCATCAGCGGTGTGAACGGCTTCCCAGCTGGACCATGCGTCGACGGGAGCAGTTGTGAGGCTGACTGCGCACTTCGGCTATATCGCCCTTCCAGCGCAGCCCTCACAGGACTTCGCCGACGAACCCATAACCAAATGGACAATGACCACAGGGCCTGCTGCCGGAGAAGGCCACGCTATGGAGACCTAAGAGTCCCTCGACCCGCGTGGCCACCATAGATCCCGGCATACCGTCCACACCCTCTTTGGGAGGACAAAGTGCAGCGCTCACCCGTCGCAGCGATGAGAAGGCCACCCCTGGGGAAACTCCTAGAGCGCTGTCAGCACGGTCATGTCGTCCCCGCTCCCCCGGCACATGAATAGGTGTACGCCGCCCCCGGGCACACCTAACAGAACAGGAACGAGTAACCACATAAACACATTCTCAGCAGGCGGAGCGCCCACCCAGCCAGAGACTTGAACCCGCCACCCACTCACCTGAACAGGCTCAGCGGCAGCCAGGCCCAAGCCCAAGCCCGCAATTATAGCGTCAGAGGGACGTCACCGCAAGCTTTGTCAACACGTTAAAGCGAAAATCCCTCTGACGAGGGAAAACACTGTGCCCGAGGTGTGACTCGAACCGCATTATCGCCCTTGCAAATACTGGGAACCGGCGAAAGCATACAGAAACCGGAGCAGTTCGACGGGGCTAGGGCGTGTCTCCTAAAGCCTGATGGCCGCATCCGGGATGCTTGATGGGTGTCGCGTACTTCTGTTTTGACTGATGGGCAATGGGCCCGCATCCAGCCGCTACTGCCGTCTTCTGCAGGCCGGCGGGGTCGTCCTTTTCGGGATGACCGCCGAGTGGTCGAGGGCATCATCTACCGGTATCGCTGCGGGATCGCTTGGCGGGATGTGCCTGCCGAGTTCGGTCCGTGGCAGACCATCTGGAAGCGTCACCGCCGCTACAGCGGTGACGGAACGTGGGACAGCATTCTGGCGGCGCTGCTGACGGTCGCGGACTCTCAGGGTGAGGTGGACTGGTCCGTCTCGGTCGACTCGACGGTCAACCGCGCCCACCAGCACGGCACCAACCTTCCCCGCGCCACAGGCGGACCGCTCGAATTACATGAATCTGTTTGCTGAGCCGGACGACCATACCATTGGCCGGTCCCGCGGCGGCTTGAGCACCAAGATCCACGCCCTGGTTGATGGCAAAGGCAGGCCCCTGGTTCTGTTGGTCGCACCGGGCCAGGGCGGCGACGCGCCGATGTTCGCCCACCTCATGAACCAGTTGAAGATCAACCGGGCCGGTCCGGGCAGGCCCCGAACCCGCCCGGACCGGGTCCGCGGTGACAAGGCCTACTCATCTCGGGCGATCCGAACCCACCTCCGCGACCGCGGCATAGTAGCGGTGATCCCGCAGCCTTCCGATCAGGTCGGTCACAGAAAACGACGTGGCTCCTCCGGCGGCCGGCCTCCGGGCTTCGACAAAGAGGATTACAAAGGCCGCAACGTCGTCGAACGCAACTTCAACACCTTCAAACAGTGGCGAGCCCTGGCAACCCGCTACGACAAACTCGCCCTCACCTACCGCGGCGGAGCAGTCCTCCGAGCAATCAGCATCTGGCTGACAGCTTTAGGAGACACGCCCTAAGAGCCGATGCGAAGCCAAGAGCGTGGACAATGTCCATGCTCTTACTTCTGATCAGGGACGCCTGCTGAGGCTGACCCAATCACAACTATCGGCCGCATTGCATCAGTCGGAGCAGGGAACTGGCGCCTGGACTGAACCCGAGAGCAGGGGATCACTTTGGCTGGATGCCGGGAGAAGCCTTGCGCCGGGCGTCGTTCCTGCGGAAGACTCGGGGACGCATGCTGAATTGATGAAGATTTGGAGCGGGATACACACGGAAAGCGTGGGCAACGACGCCTCGCGCCTGATGGCCGCAACGACGCAGCCTCGAGGTCCCGCGAACCGAAAGGATCATAATGGCAGGAATGTTCGAACTATATGTCGACGCAGAATCAGCCTTCAGGTTCCGGCTCACCGCTCCCGATGGCACCATCATGGCGTTATCAAAACCCTTCGACACCAAGACTGAGGCTGTAGCAGGCATCGCCGCCGTTCGCGAGTACGCCGGCATGGGACTGATCACCGACCACTCGACAACGACCACCGATTCCGCACCGCCCCGAAACCACGACGACCCGTTTGGTCCGGCCGATTCCCCCCGGGCCTCGACGGTCGACTTCCACACGCGCGCGCGGGCAGTCCGGAAAGCCGTATCCGGGCCTCGCTGTGCCGGAGCAATACACAACCTCTCCTGAACCTTGGGGTGGGGCCCCCGAGCCCATGGCGGGGTCGCCACCGAAGAGTGAGTCCGCGCAGGCTGCCAGGGCAGACGGATCGTCGAGGCGCTAAGGGAATACGTCAAGTGGGCGCGGACGGTGCCAGCACCAGCGTGGCCTCCCGCCACGCCGACTCCGCAGTACAGCCCAAAAGCCAATTTCGTCCTGCAACCGTACAGGGAGCCAGGGACCTCAACAGATTCACACCCTATAGAACGTGCGTTGCCTGAAGTCCCAGCGCGCTCCTTCCAGCTCTGCTGTCCGGGGCGCCGCGCCATGAACAGCCTGTCGTGCCTCTCCGGGAATCCCACAACAGGCGTGGTGGTGAAGTTTTCGACAAAGAAAGGCTCAAGACCCCCATTCTGGATTTTCCGGGACCGTAGGATGAGCAAGTCGCCACTGCCCTGTAGAAGGTGAGTCTCCTGGGCCACGCGGGGAGGTAGGTCGGCTCTTCAGTCTCCCGCGGGCGGCTGAGCGAACCAATGGGGGTATGGGGTGTTTGTTCCAAACGACGGTGATCAGTTCCGCGAGGACAACCTGCCGGCGCGCATCCGTAAGCTGCGGATGCCCGCCTGGGCGGCCACGACCTGTGCCCTGGGACTCCTGGTACTCGCCGCTGCGGCTATTGCCGGTTCGATCCTGGTCAATGAGTACGACAGCACAATCATTTCGTCCCGGGTTGAGGGACTGATTTTGGGCGCGGCGATCGTCTTAGCGATCTCAGGCGCCGTCCTGCTGTGGTACGCCGGGGAGCGGGTGACACTCACACGGGAAGCGGCCTTCGTAACGACGGCGTTCTTCATCCGGCACAGGGTTGATCGGACTCACCTGGAAGATTTCCATCCGTACCTTCACCGGTACCCTAGCCGGGGTGGTCCGCAGTACCGGATAATGCCGACCTTCACCGTGAGAGACAACCGAGACCGGCTCCGGGACGTTCCGCTGCCGTTCCTGTCCTACTGGAACCCGGTCGGCGGCACGAACGCGGCCCTGCCGCCCCGGGCCGCGTTCGTCGAAGCATGGGCACGTTCGGTCAGCAGCCCCTATTCGAGAGCCGCTATCACCGGGGCTGTGCCGGGCGTACTTGAGATGCACCGGCAATCCGTGCGGACAGGCCTGCTGCGACGCGGCCGCCTCGTCGCCATCCTTGTACCCCTCGTCTCCATCGGGCTCGGGCTCGGCCTTGGCTTCGGTCTTGCCCCAGCTGGCAGCGCCTTGGGGCTAAACCACAGCGCCGACGCCCAAACCAACCGCACAGGGATCCGGGACCTCGACGACCACCTCACACCAGCAGTAACCGGCTACCAGTGGCGTGCCAGCGAGTTCCAGCCAGGAATGAGAAACTTCACCTTCTTCCCGACCCTGCGGTCGCTGCCGACCGCCCCATATACGGTCCACTACTTCATCCGTGACCCATCGCAGCACGGGTCCGAACTAACCGGCCCGGAGCAGAAGTACGGCCGCATCATCTCAGAAGGAACCATTTCCGTTCAGAATCCCACCATCCAGTTCACCCTGGAGCACGACCACACGACCTTCACTTTCGAGGTTTACGTCACCGACGACCATGGCCACACGACATTCGATTCGGACCTTTACAGGAACATCGCGGCACCGCCGACTCCAACGACCTAGGGAAAACGCCACAGTCGCAAGAATGTAATCTGCCCCGGCAGGCCCCCCTTGCCCGGAGCTGTCACGGCTCCATGAGCCGCCTCGATCCAGATTTGGATGCACCGAGTGCCTGTCGCCCTCAGTCTCAGACGGCGTCGCCAAGGGCCATCGCCTACCACTTTTGAAGGGTAGGTGGACTGTCCCAGCCTGAGGCAAAATCATGCCGCTTGAACCATCGGCCCCGATGGACCACTAGAGGTACGAACTGCTTGTCATTCTGATACTCCCATGATCGCTGGGCGGGTCCTCCGCGCAACCAGGGCGCTACCGCGCCGACCCCGGAACCGAAAACTTCCCAGGCCAGAGCCGGTTCGCTCCGGGACGAAGTTTTCGTCCCCGGCGCCGGTCGCCCAAGTTGCACTCCGGCCCCTCAACCCACGGATGGTCCCCTACCAGAACGACGCCCACAACCAACAACCGCAGACAAAACAGAAAGCAACTGGGTGAAGGAAACGGGATCAAGGAAAAGCTCACCATCAAGACACCATCAGACGTCCTCAGCTTCATCGGACACACCCTCGGCTTCTGGCCCCAGGAAAGCCTGGTCTGCATCACCATGAATGACAACAGCATCGGCGCGACCCTCCGTATCGACCTCCCCCGCCAACCAGGCCAGGAACTCAACTATGCACGCACCGTCGCCCACTACCTCACCAGTGACACCACCGCCACGTCCGTCCTCTTCGCCGTCTACACCAGCGAAACCACCCAACCCGGACAGCCCAAACCCCAGGCCGCGGCCATCGCCGCGCTCACCGGGGTCCTCGCCGAGCAGGGCATCACCATCCGGGACGGCCTCTTCGTCGGGGACGAAACCTTTTCAACCTACGACGGCGAACCCCGCACCAGCCTCGCCCTACCCGTCAGTTCCACCGAAACCAGCCTGGTTTTCAGGCCCGGCAGCTTTGTCCATACGGTCGACGCAGCGGCATACACCTCCATGGGGATCGCGGCCCTGCTGACAGCTGCCGCCTTCACTGACAGGCAGGGCCGGTGGCAGCGGTGGTTCGCCATCGCCAACGGCCCGACGGCACTGCTGGTCTTGATCTCCTACATCACCGACCAGGTTTTCTTCGGCGATCTGGTTCCACCGGTCCTCGAGAAGACTTCAATCCGACTGTGACAACTGACCTGGGAGGCCCCATGGGGGGAAGGCGTTGAAAAACCTCCCTCCACGAACACGGGGATGCTGGTGGACCGGCTGAAAGCGGTCCACCTGTGGGGACCTGTGCTTCATCATGCCGGCCCTCCTCATCCTGGCCGTCGATGCCTTCCACGGAGGCAGGATAGGACTCCTGCTGCTGCCGGCCCCGTTCGTCCTCAGCTAACGCCATCATCCTGCCCCTCGCGGCGGCCGAGCTGGCCAAGGCCCTGTTCGGCCTGCCCTTCGACCCGGCGTCGTTCAGGGCCATGGCTCGCACTGTCGATGCTGTTCCTCGGGCCGACCCTCCATCTCCTCCGCTTCCAAACCCCGCAGGCCTTCATCGAGGGGGATCTGCGGTGATCCACGGCCCTGCCTGGTCGAAGTGGCCCTCTGGACTCCTTCGTTTTGGGGTTAGGTGGTGTTTACACGGCGGGCCGAGTGCTCGCCGGGCCGGGACAAGAGCGCGATGGCGAGGAGTGCGGGAGAATCTTGTGCTCGCCATGCCTGTTTTGGTGCCGGTGTCAATGGCGTTGGTGTTCCGTGCACTGAAGCGGAGATTGCCGCCGGCCCAGCATACAACGTCGGTTTCGCCGTCTACTGGGCAGGCTGGTGCACGGCGTTCCCCGTCCTGATCCTCGGGCCGAGGAACGCGTGGCGACTACTGGGCGGCGGGGCCCGGCCCAGACCCCTCGATTGGGGGATGATGGTCCTGCCGATAGTGGGAGCCTTCATGCAGGCGCTGGTCCCAACCGGAAACGGGTGACGCCGGCGGTCGCCTGCGTGATGGCAGGCAGCGCCGGCACCATGCCGCTCGCTGAGTCGTCCGTCCGGAATAACGGACCGAGCTGATCGATCCGGCCCCGATTGAATCACCCGTGACGGCGCCTATGCGATCTTGATGACGCCGCTGCCGGCGCACATGCTGTCGACGAAATTCACCAGCTGGGGTTCGCCATTGACGATGTGAACGATGGTCTTGCCCGTTGACACGATCGTGTTGGGCCCGTCCTGCAGGACGGACACGGCGCCGATCGAGTAGACGAGAGGCGCACCAGGAGGGGTGGTGCCGGTCGAGTGGGAGCTGTAGGCGTAGGCATTTCCCGTCACAAGGTCTGTCGCCGTTCCCTTGACTGTGTACTCCGTGCGGGTGGAGCTGACTTGAACTGTGCCAGAGTAGGAAGTTTCAAATCGGTGGCCGGTACATGGGTCAGTGAAGGTCCCGCCGCCGCTGGAAATGACCATAGGCGCTGCATTCGCGCCTACTCCCATTGTCAGCAGGATGCCGCCGGCCGCAGCCGTTGCCGCCAATGTCCGCTGAAATTTCATCGCGCTCCTCCAAGGGCCTCTCTCTTACACCGGCACATCCGGCTGCTCTGATGGTGCAGCATGGGACACTGCTGCGACAGGGACTTCTGTCCCGGCACGTGTGGCAGTACTTCAATCTGGATCCATCGCCGACGACGGCCTAAGCGGGAATGACCGCTACATGATCAGTCTCAGCAGGACCGACTCGTAAACTGCCAGGCAATAACGGGCAAGTGGGGCTGTGGATAACCGATACGGTAATTTAGGATCGTGTTGGTGATCCACCGCGGCATTCGTGCCGTACTTGATTTCCAGCGGATTGTGCTGGGGAGCAGAACGGGGAAGATTTGGCAGCTGACTTAAACTGCTGAAGCCCGCGCCAGCCGGCTTCAACAGTCCTGAGCCAGGTCATGCCGATGGCGCCCAGAGCACGCCCCGCCTCGAAAGACGCTCATAGAAATCCAAACGGGTCCCTCCCCCAATCCAGGACACAGCATATGCGGTGAACTCTGCGCGCGTGCGGCAACGGAGTCCGGCCTGGCCCGTGTCGCACCAGCGCATATACCGCATGACCCGCCCTGGCCCGGCCATCCCTCGGCGAGGGAACGGGATGAGGCTCTTAAAGAGAACATCTGGGTTGCTACCTGCAGGAGAACTTGCCGGGTATCGGCGCAATTGCCAGAGCGGCTGCTTCTCTCCGTCTTCAAAAAATTCCGAAAAGTCAAGCATTGTCAACACTAAAAAGCCAAATGACCTTTGACCTGCGAAAACACTGTGCCCGAGGTGGGACTCGAACTGCATTCCCCCCCTTACAAGCATTGGAAACAGGCGAAAACATAAGGAATTCGGAGCAGTTCGAAGACAATAAGAGCTGATCCAGAGCCGAGAGTGTGGACAACGTCCACACTCTTACTTTTGGCCCGTGGCGCCCCGCTAAGGCTGACGGAATCTCCACTATCGGCATTTCAAATTGATCGGGGAGGAACGCGGAAAGAGCTCGTTTCAACTGCCCGCTGAGGGTCCTCCCCTTTGGAAAGGCCACCGGACCGGAAATGCACTGGATCTCGACAGGAATTCATCAGCCACGACAACCACCGACGCAACACCACTCAGGCCAGAGATTCCACAGGGACCGGTGGCGTGATTCTGAACGGCGAGAGGATAGCTGGGTGGGTCCTCCGCGCAACTCGGGCGCTGCCGCGCCGGCGCCGGGTTCGGAAACTTCCCTGCGACGTCACTACTCCCGCGCAGCTTGGCCAAGTATCCGAACCCAATGCCGGTTCCCCCAACTGCACTCCAGCCCCTCAACCCAGCAGTTGGTGCCCTATCAGAACGACGCCCGAGGCTAACCACCAGGCACCGACCGGCAGATGACAAGATCTTCATTCATCGGCGCTTAAAGAATGGGAGTGGAAGTAGAACGGTCGTTCCCGAGCCTAGTGGACGTTTTCGTGCTCAGCGGGGAATGTGACCCAAGAACAAGGGCAATCGACCAACACCCACACGCTTTCAATCGATTCCCCTCCTCCACTGCCCACGCAACGACCCCAGGTGCGCTCCAGGCACAGCGATACTCCGTTGGTCCAGCCCTAGGAACCAAAACTGGGGCCAATCCGAGCATCAGAGGTCCTTAAGCAGAAGGGCAGCGGACATGACCGTTACTCCCTCCCGTCTTTAGTCACTCAGTGCAGCAGCTGATTTGCAGATTTCAATTCTCCCGGCCCCCTCGCTGATACTTCATCAGGCCCAGCTCCGTGAGCAGACACCGGGCATGGGGTGGAATGCAAGCAGAAAGATGGACGTTGCACGAATTTACTCGGGTGAAAGCTGGCTATTTACGTGACTCCGCGGAGTCCTCAAGCAGCCACTCCGTTGCCTTGTCCGGAGATGTGAAATACCGGACTGGAAATCCGACCGGCAATAGGGGCAGGCGGAACATGGCGATCACGCGATCAACGGGCGAGGAACCCAAGAGCGCCATACGCGAGATGCTGGATGGATCGGGAAAGACTTTTCGAGCGGCGGCCGAGTGCGTCACGCCCTGAATTTCGACCAGCATCGGCAACCTGGCGCCTTGGCCCAAGGTGGAGATGGCTTCAAGGGCTGCCTTGGCTACGTCAATGCCGACGTAAGCTCCTTGCTTCCAGCGCAAGTGAAGGATTCCACCGGACAACTCCATCGTGCCTTTGCCCTTGATATCCAGCTTGCTCATACTGTCCCCTGTCGCGAAAGCCCAACTGATTTTAACCGCGTGGCCAGTCGCCTCACCCTGCAGTAAGGCCCGGTGGATCTCCTAGGTGTTCTGGTTGTCTCTTTGCGACACTGTCAGTCAGGCGGAAGTCCGGCGGCGCGGCTTAGTTGAACGGGTAGTTGTGGATTCAGCTCCCGCTGCCAGATGCGCGGGCGCTTCTCAGGGTGCTGTGGCCAGGTTCCCGAGGGTGACGTGCAGGGTCTGCGGTGTTGAACCGCGCTGCACCACGATATCGACCTGCTGTCCGGGGTCCTGTTTCCTGAGTGCCACGAGCAGGTCTGTAACGTTTCGGATTTGGTTTTGGGCGAATTTGGTGATGATGTCACCTGCTTTCATGCCGGCAGTATCAGCTGGGCTGCCTTGGGAAACGTCGACGATCAATGCTCCGGCAGTGGCGGGCAGAGAGAACCGTTGAGCTAGTTGTGGTGTGATGTCGGTGGGGACGACACCGAGTGCTGCGTGTTTGACCTCTCCGCTGGCCAGGAGCTGGTCGGCAACGGTGGTAACCGTAGAAGATGGGGTGACGAACCCGATGGCAACTGCTCCGGAGCTGGGTGGCAGGTACGCCTCGGACAGTCCGATGACCTGTCCCGTGGAGTCTGCTACTGCACCGCCGGAGTTACCGGGAGAAATGGGGGCATCGGTTTGCAGCAGGTCGATGGCGCCGTGAGGTGATTCCTTGGAAGGTGGCATGTTCCGGTGCAGGCTGGATACGATTCCTGCGGTGACTGTTTCCTCCAACCCTAAGGGGCTTCCGATCACGACTGTCATCGAGCCCACTTCCGGATCGGAAGAAGCGAATTTGGCCGCCGGAAGGCCATTGCGGTCGACCTTGATGACGCCAACGTCCGTGACGTCGTCAACACCCAGGACGGTACCTTGAGACTGTGAGCCGTCGGCGAACTGGACCTGAACGTTCTTGAAGGGCTGTTTTCGCTCGTTCTCAACGACGTGGGCGTCGGTGACGATGGATCCGTCGCTCTGATAGATGACTCCGCTGCCGAGGCCGATATCTGTGCGAATCGTCACGACTGACGGTTCGACTTCCTTGACCACGCCCGGCACCGCGGGCAGTCCCCCATTTGCGGGCGGGGCAGCCGCTGGAGCGGAAACCGTCGGTGATGCTGCCGAGGAGCTGGACGTTGGCGCGGAATTCCCGGTGCACCCAGCCAGAGCGAGTGCTGCTGCCGTCACTGCAGCTGCCGGATAAATCCTGAAGTATCTCATGGGGTTACTCCTTCTTGAGAGCCCCCAGGGAAGCGGGCCCCTTGCGCCTCTGAAACTGTTCCGCCCCGCACCGTGCTGGCTGGTCAGAAGCAACTGCCCCGCCCGCTGGGCTTTCCGGGTGGCCGTGAACAACTATCGCACCGTGGTCTTATTCAACCGCACTACTTGCGTAAACGCAACGGTCTCTCTCTGGCAGCTCCCTGAAGGCACTGACCACATGAAGACTCCCCCACTCGCAAGGCGGTCAAAGTTGTGCTTTTCTGGGGGGTTCGCCTCTTGGTGAGTGGTTGCTCGGGGTGCTCCGCGCTCCGCCGCGCCGCGGCGTCGATGGGTCCCATGTGCGCTGACAGGTGCTGGTTTTTGGGGTCAGCTGGATGGGCTTGGAGATGGAATGTATGGCCGGTACTGGTCAAAGGTTCCATTCTGGATGGGCACGTTGATTGCCGCCTGTTGCCCTTTCACTGTTACCTGCAGATCGGTGCGGGCACCGGGCGGCTCCTGCGTGCTGTTGAAGATCAGAGGCGACTGGTCGAACTCGACATGTCCCAGAGCGGGGATCTTGACTGGATGTTGTTCATCGGAGTCGGCAAGGACCATTTGTATGTCTGCAGCGGTGGTGTTGAAGATCGTACCCAGGACGCGCCCGGGTTCGTTTTGGCCGGACGTCACGATCAGGACGCTGCGCAACTGCAGTCCCGAGAAGTTTAGGTCCGCGCCGAGGGCAATGGGGTCGCGGTCCCCTCCAGAGGGGTGGTAGCAGCCGGTCAACGCAGCCGCTGATATCGCCAGGGGCGGGATCAGGCGGAAGAACTTTGTGATGCTATGGGCGGCTTTCATGGGAGCTCCTTATCGTGGCGCTGTGAATTGATTGGCTGATCAAACCTGAAGCCGCAGGCGCAACTGTAGGTGATGACAACGTCGTGGACGGTGCTGGTGCCGCTTTCCCCAAGGGGTCCCTGGCGCGAGGTCGTCATTGGCTCACCGCAGTGGGTGTGTGTTGTGAGCATCCGTAGAAGCTGTGGATCGGTGGACAGGGCTTTGATGCCTTCCGGCCGGCGTTGTTTCATGACTCGTCACAGCCTGTTTTCGTCTCGTCGCCGGTGGTGATTTTTGTATTCATAGTGGCCTCTCCCCGTGAGGTGTAGGTGGTGGGCGCCGCCCGTCATTGACCGGTAGAGCCCTGGCCCGCCAACGAGCGCATCAAGTAATTACGCCGGCGGTGGCAACTACGGATCAGTACAAGGTCCACGGGTCTAGGGTTTGTCGGTGCGTCCCGTTGCACTGCGGTTGACTTGGCGTGGCGGAGGGCGGAGCCTCTTCGGCTTCGCGGTGGGAGGAAACGCGCAGTTTGGCATTGGCGTAGGCGGTGTTCCGCACGGTCCAGCAGAACAGCATCATCGCTGCTCCCGGCGATCGTCGTGCCAATTACGCTTGCGAAGCTTAACAGCGCATTCAACGCGTCCTCCTGTCAGGCGGCTCATCCTCGTGGCGCCGACGCCCGTCATGGCATCCAGATAATGCTTAATGCCTGCTGATGATTCCGTGACCAGCCCGGACAGCCGGCTGAAAAGTCGTCGTCGTGATTGTCGGCGCTCATGGTCCCTAACCAAAAAGTATGGCCGCGGACGCCTACCACCCCCGGGTCCATATCCCAGGTCGCGGACGGGCCACGGGTCATCCCCCTGCCGGCAGGTGGTGATGGTCCCGGACAGGAAGCAGGCAGATTCGGCATCGGTGCCTCATCTCAGGCTGAGCCGATGGCGGGAACCGCCTCGGTGTCTTTTTGCCAGGGCCATCGGCCCGTGATTTCCAGCTCCAGGGAGAAGCTTAGGAATGTTCGGATGACAACGATCACGGCCAGGACTCCCACACTGGTGAAGGTGGGCGTCACGGCCACGGTGCGGATGATGTCTGCGGCGACCAGCAGTTCAAGGCCAAGAAGGATGGACCGCCCGAGCAACTGCCCGTATTCCCGGTAGAGCGACCGGCTTGGACGACGGCTGCCTTCCTGGAGGTTTCGGCGGCGTACGGCCAGCGGCGCGGAGACCACGGCGCCGATGACCATGACGGCCACTCCGGCAAAGTCCAGGTATCGCCCGGCAGTTTCGATGATGAGTCGCAAATCCACGTCTGCCTCCCTGCAAGCTGCGTATCGCCCGCCACACCCACAGCCGCAGACTTCTCGACTGGTCCTGACATGTCCGTTCCCTGACGAACTGGCCTTCACGTCAGTCTGGCGCATCACTTGCGAACATGCAACGAATCGTCACCGCCCTGATCACTCCTTTGCAGGATTGTTGCACTCCTGTGACCCCTCGCGGCGTCGGCGCTAGATGCGAGGCGAAAGGGTTATTTGCTAATTGGTAACTATTCGAAAGGTGGTGCCATCTTCAACCGCGGCGGCATTTCGACCGCCTCCTGGCATGCCCCGGCAGTGCTTAACAGGCTTACCTCTGGCGTGCGGCACGAACGAAGGAAGTCTTGCATGCTGCATCAAATACACTCTGTGGAAGAACTCCGTAGCCTTCATCGCCGCCAGCGTTATTGGCGGCTTCCTGATCGCCGGACTCCTGGCCCCGGCCGCGGCGTTGAGTTCGACGGCGGCAGGGGCATCCATTAGGTTCTTCGATCAACTCCCCTCGAACCTGGACCTGGAGCCGCCGTCCAGGACATCCCAGCTCCTGGCGAAAGACGGGTCGGTGATCGCCACTTTTTACGCCCAGAACCGGGCCCCGGTTGGCCTGGAACGAATGTCATCGTTCATCCGTGACGGGGTAGTGGCGATCGAGGACGCACGTTTCTACGACCACGGCGGGGTTGACCTCACCGGTATCCTGCGCGCGCTCTACGTGAACGCCAGGGGCGGCAGGCAGGGCGCATCGACAATCACCCAGCAGTACATCAAGAACGTCCTCATCTTGTCACCTGCAACCGGCGGCAGCAGCGCAGACGTCGCCACGACCGACGCCTCCCGAAGCATCGGCGACAAGCTTCGGGAAATGAAGCTTGCTATCGGGCTTGAGGAGAAATACTCCAAAGACCATATCCTGCAGGATTACCTGAACCTGGTCTATTTTGGCAACGGGGCCTACGGCGGAATTCGGACCGGAGTGGGCGAACGAGAACATCACCATCAGCGGGACGTACTACACCGGACTGAACGGGGCTAACATGCCGGCACTCAATGGGCCCACCTCATGAACGCCGCAGCTCCGCAATACCCTGGCCGCCGGTTCCCCACACCGCCGCCATCAATGTTGCGCTGGAGGCGGCTGTGGGCAGCACCCAGACGGCCGGGGCGACAGGGCCGGGGAAAATGTCCTAGTCAACGCCTTCGGTGATCTGAGGATAGGGAACGGCGGGATCCACGAGTGCCTGCACCCCTCCCGGGACGAAACGCACGTGAACGCCATGTTCCTGCGTTGCTGCCGATTGTTCCAGCACCGGCAATACTGTCGCGGTGAAGGCAGGATCCTTGGGGGCAAGGTAGGAGACGTACGCTTCCGGCAGCCGGGACGGAAGATCAACGGTGTCCACATTGCCTGAAGACGCCGACCCGCCACCCGGCTCAGCAGGGACACGCTCCGCCCGGGCCCGCCTGCCAAGGGTTTTGCCCAAGACGGCGCCGTAGAGCAGATGGGCGGCCAGCATCGTCAGCGCCCTGCCGGTCTTGTCCCGGTGTGCAGGGGGCAGTATTCCCATCGCCGGCAACCAGCCCTCGTAGCCCACCGCCCACACAAATGCACCGTAAGCGAGGCCCGCGTCCCGGGTGGAGTGCTGCTTGCGTACCACGGCATAAAGACACCCACCGGTTACCCCGTACCCGAAATGGGCGAGGACG
This sequence comes from Pseudarthrobacter sp. MOO14, assembly GCF_058267675.1. Taxonomy (NCBI): domain Bacteria; kingdom Bacillati; phylum Actinomycetota; class Actinomycetes; order Micrococcales; family Micrococcaceae; genus Pseudarthrobacter; species Pseudarthrobacter sp. MOO14. The sequence goes on along the minus strand of NZ_CM177849.1, from coordinate 4,359,954 downwards.
GCGGCAGCGTCCCTGAGGGGCAGCGGAAACCGGGGGAAAAACTTATCGATGATCCTCCGGGGCGGCTCGTAGTTCATCACGCCGGTGACGTCGGCGGCAACGAGCAGCGCGCTCATCGCTCCCGTAGCGACCAGCCCCGCAAAATCCCCGCCGGCAACTCTTTCGGACGTTGATTCACTGCTATAGGTATCCATCCCTTCATGGAACCGGGATATTTGTGTCAGCGCAAGCAAGCTCACAATCAGACGGGCTTTCCCATCCGCTTCGGCCTGACAACTTGAGTTCCTAGGAGTGCCGCAAACGATTAGAACTCTCAGTCCCTCGAAGGGTTACGGCCCCCCGCCGCCCAGAGGTCCAATAGCGGAATTTGCCAAGTAAAGCTGCGCGACGGCTAGCCCTTGCGGTTAGGTAACTATTGCGCTAAGCTCTCTATCACTTCCGCTGAAAGCCCGAGGAGAGATCCGGATGGAAACAGCACGCAGAGTTGTCCTCGTGACAGGAACCACCGGGGGGGGATCGAAGGGTCTCGGCGTTCGCTTTGTGGCGGCGGGGCGGCCCTGTGGCCCTACTGGCACGACAAAGGCAGGACTTGCCGGGGCAGCGGCAGAGGTTGAAGCCGCAAGCGGGAAGGCATTGGCCATCCAGCTCGACGCAAGCCCGCACGAGCCTGACGCTGCCGCTGTGCTGGTCGAGCAGGAAGAAGGCCCCAAGCTGGTTGCCTCCCAGTATCACGGCTTCATCGCGGCCGGGCTCGGGAGCCCTCTCCGTGAATGCAGGCGTTGCGGCAGCCCTGACTCGAAAGGATGGCCGGTGAGACACTTGGAAGTGGTCAGGGCAGCGCGGAGCTCCTGGCCCCTGGAGCGGCGGAATGCCTCCTGATCGCACGCGCCCCCGATGCCCAATCCTGCACGTTCATCCGAGTCCTGGGGGCACGGCACCTACTGCGGGCCGCCGCCACCACCATCTTCGGTGCCGGGGCTGGCCTGCACTGGATCAGCGCCGGGGCCGATGCCCTTCACGCCTTGACGATGTTAGGCCTGGCAGCAGTGGACCGGCGACGGCGGCACGCCGTGGTCGCCAATGCGGCCATCGCCCTGGCTTTTGCCGCGGGAGAACTTCGATCAGGGACCCCCATCGGCCGGCCGCAGGTACACAGAGCGCACCGTGTCGGCTTACCGGGCGGGCGGTAAGTGACGATCGAGTAGGTGCGCAGGACAGGGGCACGAGTCATACAAGGATGGGGATGGGACCATGACTACCGATAAAAGCAGTGGCGAAGGGACCGGCTTCTTCACCAGATTCACCTCCAGGACGGCAATGGTCCTGGGTCATGCATGGATCTTCGCTGCGGCCGTCGCCGTTCTGGTGCTGTGGGCCTGCACCGGGCCGCTGCTGGGTTTCTCCAATACCTGGCAGCTGGTGATCAACACGGGCACGACGATCGTGACGTTCCTGATGGTGTTCATCATCCAGAACACCCAGAACCGTGACTCCGCCGCGTTGCACCTCAAACTTGATGCCATAATGCACGAGCTTCGGGTCACCAACTCCAAACTCTACGAAGCTGGAGACGAGAGCGAAGACGAACTCGAGCGGCAGCGCAAGCACATCGAAGCACAATCCGAAGAGCCGCCCGGCAAAGAAGAGCGGCACGTCAACCAGGAGAACAAAAACGAGGAGGAATGACTACCCGCCATGGCCAGCGATTACGACGAAGTGCGCCCTGAGCTAAAAGAGTCCCAGGAAAGTTCCTTGGAGGCGCTCCGGACAGAAAACACCCCCGACGCACGCAGCGTCGTGAAGGAGCTCGACGAGGCCGACACCGTCGACGGAGTCGATCTGCCCGGCGACTTCATCGGCGAAGAGCTCATCGTGGAAGTCGTCCCCCAAAAGAAGGATGAATTCGTCTGCTCCTCCTGCTTCCTGGTTCACCACCGGTCCCAGCTGGCCAAGGAGAAAGACGGACACGTCTATTGCATCGAATGCGAGGGATGAAGCAGTGACGTTCCTGACGGCGCCGGACCACAACCATGAGACCTTCAGGGGCCTGATCCAGCCACCCCAGCAGCTTGATCGAGCCGCGCAATGAGCGGTGGTCGTGGGCCTGTCGCGCAGAGCAGGCAAGAACGTTTCCACTTAGGTGCCGGCAAAAAGGTCTCCACAGGCCGGTTCCTGGTTCTTCACGCGGTGTCGCTAAGCCTTCTCCTGGCTGGTATGTCCACGTTTGTACTGACCCTTGCGGACGTGTTGACGGGCAGCGGGCTCGCAAGCGTCGACGGACCTCTGACTGACTGGTCTATCCATCACCGCACGGGTACAGCCACATTTGTGCTGGCCGGATTTGCTTTCGTTTTCGGACCCGCGGCGCTTCCCGTGATCACTTTAGTAGCCGTCGTTGCGTGGGCCCTGGTGACCCGTCGTCTGTGGCGCCCGATACTGCTGGCCGGGGCGATGATCACCGGGGTAGTCCTCACTGAGGTCATAGCCCACGTGGTGAGACGTTCCCGGCCCCCGGCCGAATTTATGATGCTTGGCGCCGATGCCACATCATCCTTTCCCTCGGGACATGTCGTGGGTGCCTCGAACTTCCTGCTCATCGGAGCTTATTTGGTCTTCTCACGTTCCTCCCGCAGAACTGCCCTGATCGCGGCTTTCGGCGCCGCTGCCGCTGGCATAATAGTGGAAGCAGCAAGCCGTATTTACCTCGGCTACCACTGGTTCACCGACACGGTGGCCTCCGTTTCCCTCTCCGTCGTTCTCCTCGCAGTCGTGATCCTGCTGGATGTTAGCCGCGGTGGGCGGCCAGGTCCTGAACATACAGAGTGATCGCTCCTCGAGGCTGATCCACGGCTTCACCGGCCGCCGGACGCCTACGGGAGGTGACCCGGACGGCCCGTGGTCCCCAGGGTTTCGCCTGCCTGGACAAGGAGTCTCGCCGGGTGGCACACGATGTCAGGGACCGGGAGAACGCTACGGCCGGGGAAAGTCAGTTTGTCAGTGGCAAAGGGTGAAGGTGCGTGGGCTGACAACAAGCCTTCCCGGAACTCCCACTGCCCGACTGAAGCCCTTGGGGAGCCAGACCCACTTAGGACCTGTCTGCGGCAAGTCCCTCACGGGAGCTGATTCTTTCCCGGATCTTGCGTCCGCGCCGGATTTCTTCTTCCTCCTGCCGGTGCAGTTTGTCGCTCTTCTTTGTGTCCCTTGGCGGCAACTGGATAGTTACTTCGGCTTTGAAGCCGCCCTGCAATTCCCTGCCCCGCTCGGTCTCGGCATCGAACTCGGCTCCGAAAAGCAGTGAAACATTCAGAATCCACAGCCACAGCAGCATAATGATGACGCCTCCGATGGCGCCATACGTCTTGTTGTAATTGCCGAAGTTGGCGACGTAGGCACTGAAAACCACCGATGCCAGCACGAAGGCCACCAGCGCGAGGAAGGACCCCGGGCTCAACCAGCGGAACCGGGGCTGGTGCACGTTTGGGGTCACGTAGTAAAGAACCGCGACGATGACGATAACCAGCAAGATGATGACTGGCCACTTCGCAATATTCCACACGGTCAGGAACAGGCCGCCAAGTCCCAGCAGACGGCCCATGGCCTCGGCTACTGGTCCGCTGAGCACGAGCAGGGCTGCGAGCATCGCGACGATAACCACGGCAAGAATCGTCACGCCCAGCATCGTGGCCCGGAACCTGATCGAGCTCCTGCCTTCATCGACTTCATAGATCCGGTTCATGGCACGAGCGAAAGCGCTCACGTAGCCCGACGCTGTCCAAAAGGCCCCTACTATGCCTGTCGCGAGGGTGAAGCCGGCGGTCTGTGACGTCGTAGGTTCCTCAATCGGCCCGCGAATAAGGTTCACTGTGGAGCCAGCCGCTTTACTGCACAATGCCCCATCCCGGAAACCAGCTGGCCCCTTCATATCCCATACCGTTGCATAAACGCAACTAGTGCGGGAAGCTTGCCAAGGGGACCGGTTTCTGATTTGAGGAGAAGAAGTTATGCGTGCGTTGACAGTTACTCCCGGGGAAAAAGATTCACTCAAACTGCGCGATGTTCCGGAGCCGGCCACCGGGGAGGGCGAGGTGCTGGTGGAGGCGCTGGCCGTGGGCCTGTGCGGAACCGACAGCGAAATCATCGCCGCGGATTACGGTGAGGCCCCCCGGGCCAGGACTACCTGGTGCTGGGGCACGAGAACCTGGGCCGGGTGCTGGACGCTCCCCCGGACTCCGGACTGGCCAAGGGTGACCTGGTGGTGGGCATCGTCGGCAGGCCGGACCCGGAGCCCTGTAAAGCCTGCGCCGCCGGGGAATGGGACATGTGCCTCAACGGCAACTACACCGAGCACGGCATCAAGGGCCTCGACGGTTTTGCCCGGGAACATTGGCGGGCGGATGCGGAGGCAATGGTGAAACTGGACCCCGACCTGGAGGACGTGGGCGTCCTGCTGGAGCCCACCACCATCGTCGCCAAGGCCTGGGAACAGATCAACCGGATCGGGAAGCGGGCCTTTTTCGATCCCCATACAGCCGTGGTGACCGGCGCGGGGCCCGTTGGGCTGCTCGCCGCCCTGCTGGGAGTCCAGCAGGGCCTGGACGTCCACGTCTTCGACGTCGTCACGGACGGACCCAAACCGCAGCTTGTCCGGGACCTGGGCGCCACCTACCACAGCGAACCGCTGCCGGATTCCGGAATCAAGCCCAACGTCCTGGTGGAATGCACCGGCGTCACTCCAGTCGTGCTGGAGGCCCTGACATGCCGGGCCCAGGACGCCGTCACCTGCCTGACCGGCGTGTCCGGAACGGGCAAGCAAACAGGGGTGGACGTGGGTGCGCTCAACCGTGAGGAAGTGCTGATGAACGGCGTGGTGTTCGGCAGCGTCAACGCCAACCGCCGCCACTACGACGCGGCCGCGCAGGCACTGGCGGCGGCGGACCATGACTGGCTACGCCGCCTCATCAGCCGCAGGATTCCACTGGCCAGCTTCGCGGACGCCTTCAAACACCGGCCCGACGACGTCAAAGTCGTCCTCGATGTCACCCATGGCACGGATGGAAGCCTCAGCCATGAGTGAGAGGACCCCGTGGGGCGGCGGGACCGGCCATTGCCTCCCCTCGGGACGTCAGTATGAACTTTCTTTTGAACGACAAATAGTCGTGGTGACCGAAGTCGGGGGCGCCTTGCGGGATTACCTGCTGGACGGCCGGCCTCTGCTGGACGGGTATGGGCCCGAGGAGATGTGCACGGGCGCCCGGGGCCAATCCCTGATTCCCTGGCCCAACCGCATCCAGGGCGGCAGTTACGAGTGGGAGGGCCAGCGGCTGCAGCTTGACCTGAGCGAGCCGGACAAGGGCGGCGCCATCCACGGGCTCACGCGTTGGCGGAACTGGGAGGCCCCGGCTGTGGAGCACACTGAGGACTCCATCTCCTTCACCTACACGCTCCACTCTTGCCAGGGCTGGCCCTGGGTGCTCGACTGCCGCCTGGACTACCAGCTTGGCCATGACGGGTTGACCGTGCGGACCACGGCCATGAACCGAAGTGCGTCGCGGTGCCCCTACGGGACAGGGGCGCATCCTTACCTCAGCACCGGTGTCAGCGCTCCCGGGGCCATCAATGCCGCGTTGGTCCAGGTGCCCGGGCGCACCTTCCTGCCCGTGGACGAGCGTGGCATACCCACTGGTCGCGAGCGGGTTGAGGGCACCGAGTATGACCTGCGGGAACTCCAACAACTTGGCGGGCGGCACATCGACGTCGCCTACACCGACCTGGTCCGTAACGCTGACGGGCGGGCCCGGGTGAAACTCCGGCGCCCGGATAACTCCGGAGGGGTTGAGCTGTGGGTGGACGGGTCCTATCCGTACCTGGAAATCTTCACCGGGGACACACTCCCCCAGCCGGGCAGGCGTCGGAGCGGGCTGGGGGTTGAACCAATGACGTGCGCCCCGGACGCTTTTAACTCCGGTGAGGGCCTGATAACCCTTGAACCCGGGCAATCCCACACCGGTCAGTGGGGTATCAAGCCGCTCTAACCGGGCCGCCAGGTCCGCGCAGCGTTGGAGAACTGACGCGAGCAGCTCGCCAACTATTGCGTACACGCAATTATTGAGGTTGAATGAAGACATGGCTTGCGGCACCAGGACTTCGTCACTTCACGTGTTGGCTCCCAGGGTAAAGCGGCCGTCAGTGGTGCCTTGGACACCGGCGGCCGCCGCGAAAGCCTCCAGCGCAGCAGCCAGTGCCGGGCGGCGACCCAATGGCATCCTCAAAATCACCTCCGCGATGGCTTGCCGCCGGTGCTCGAGCACGGAGTTCACCAGAGCTTTTCCCTTTGTGGTCAGTTCGAGACGGATGTATCGCCGGTCTGCCGGGTCTTCCCGCCGCTCGAGCAGGTCAGCAGCGACCAGCCGGTCGCAGATGCGCGTGGCGTTGGAGGCATGCACACCCAGTTCCGCGGCCACGCCGCCCAAATTTTGCGGTCCCCGCGTGTGGATGAGGACCAGGACCCGCAATTGCGGAGTGTTGACCACGTCCTCTACCTCGGCAACGGAGCGGGACACGACACGCAAAAGGGTATCCGCGGCCCGCATTACCGCTTCAACTTCCCGGCTAGAAGGTTCCGGGACTAATTCAGATCCACCAGCTGTATCCATGAGTACCAGTTTCCTCCGATAGTTGCTTTCCCGCAAAGTTTGAAGATTCCAGAGCAGCAGTACGAGAAAGTCCCCGGATGAGGAGAAATTGTGGGAACACAACAGGCAAAAGGTACCTTGGCGGAAACCATCGATGGGATCGACCCTCTCATCAGGAACGTTCAGAGCGGCCGGTTTGAGTGGCCCCTATCGGCAGTGACGTCCGTGGGGATCTTCCCCGAGCCACCCGAGACAACAAAGGGGCCCGCCGCTGGCCCGCGGACCCGCTCGGAGCAGCGGCGGTGGCGGAAGCCCTGCCTCCGCACGGCCACCACGATGGCGCTTCCTGTTGAGGTCGAAAATAGGGCCTGCTAAATGCTCACAACAATGGAGAGGACTCAGCCTGTGAAAATCCTGCTGACCGAACCGACACCCCGCCTCATGGCAAGGGTAGTGTAATGCCCGCATGGTTGCTGGCATGGATGTGGGGCACCATCGCCGGCGGTGCCCTGGTCGTAGGGTGCGGCTTGGCGTGGAAGTGGAAAATCCCGTCCAAGGTCGTGTCATCGGTGATGTCTTTTGGTGCCGGCGTACTGATTTCGGCCCTCGCGTTTGGGCTGGTTCAGGAAGCAGTCAACGGCGGTGGGCTGTGGCCGACCATCGGCGGTTTCGCCACCGGCGCCGTGGTATACGTTGCCGCCAACGCCCTGCTGGCCCGCAAGGGGGCCAAGCACCGGAAGCGGTCAGGCGGAAAACAACCATCCGAGCAGCAAAAGCCGGGCAGCGGGACCGCCATCGCGATCGGGGCCCTCCTGGACGGCATCCCGGAATCAGTCGTTCTGGGCGTGGGTTTGGTGACCGCCGGTGCAGTCAGCCCGGCCATGCTGGCGGCCGTGTTCATCTCTAACGTCCCCGAGGGCCTATCCAGCACTGCGGGCATGAAAAAGGCCGGCCGGAGTGCCAGATATGTGTTTGGGGTGTGGGTGGGAATTGCTGTCGTTTCGGGCCTCGCAGCCTTGGTTGGCTTCCTGGTCCTGCAGGACGCACCCCCGGAAGTTGTCGCCTTCATCACGGCCGTGGCCGCCGGCGCGATCCTCGCCATGCTCGCCGACACGATGATCCCCGAAGCCTTCGAGGAACACCACCTGCTCACCGGCCTCATCGCCGCCGTCGGGTTCCTGGCAGCCTTCACCGTTGACCAGGTCGGCGGCTGAACCACCACTGAAAGGAAACCCATGAGCTCCAATCCAAACAACGCCGGCCGCGCCAACCCTGAGCCGCTGAATCCTGACCCCACTGGCCAGGACCCCAGCGCCACAGACCCAGCCGCGGATGCCAAACTGCAGCTCCAGCTGGCCATCTTCGACGCCACCAGGGACGCCCAGGGCAACAGCCTCGACGAGATCCTGAAAAGGCTGCGGTCGGCCTTCGCAGACCACGGCGTTCAGACACCGCCGGGCACCTGGCTCGAGTCCGTGGCTTCCTCCGCGTTCTACGGTGAGCCCTACATTATCGACCTCCCCACGGCTGTTGCGGCCGACAATACCCTGCCCGCCCCAAGCACCGATGTGCGTCGCAGGCTTGCCATCCGACGCCGGCTGCGGCAGGAGAAACTACCGGCGGGGACCTTCCCCTCCCCGGCCTCCTGGGATGTACCGGGCAACGAGACCACCCACCACCGCAGGCCCGGGCACGTCCGCCCGGCTACCATCTCCCGGACAGCAAGCGGGACCCGTATGGTCGTGGCTGCTGTCGGGGCGGTAATGGCGGTGCTTATGGCCATCCGGGCCGTTCGGGAGGCCAAACACACCCCAGTGCTGCCCCTCCAAGCACTCGACGGTGCGGCCTGGAAGGGTAACAATGCCTGAAATCAGTGACTACGCCATTGTCGGTGACCTGCACACGGCCGCGTTGGTCAGTACCAGCGGGTCAATCGACTGGATGTGCCTGCCCAATTTTGACTCCCCCGCCTGCTTTGCAGCTTTACTGGACACCCCGGCCGCGGGCCGGTGGCTCATGGCGCCCGCGGGTGCTCAGAAGTGCACACGCCGCCGGTACCGCCCCGGCAGCCTCATCCTTGAAACCGAATGGGAAACAGCCGACGGAAGCGTCAGGGTCACCGACTTCATGCCGATCCGTGATGACGCCGCCGACCTGGTACGGATCGTCGAAGGGCTCAGCGGCACAATCCAGATGTACGGGGAACTGTGCCTCCGCTTTGACTACGGACACATCGTGCCCTGGGTGCGGCGCAACGACCACGGGCTGAGCGCAGTCGCGGGCCCGGATACCGCTTACCTCACCACGCCGGCCCCCCTCGAAGGCCAGGACATGCGCACCGTCAGCGAATTCACCGTCCGGTCCGGTGAAAAAGTGCCCTTCGTGCTGACCTGGGTTCCCAGCAGCAAACCAGCCCCGCGCCAAACCGACCCGAGCACGGCGTTGCGGGTAACGGAGGACTTCTGGCAGGACTGGATCGGCCGCAGCAGGATAGAAGGAAAGTACAAGGACGCCGTCGAACGCTCATTGATTACCCTCAAAGGGCTCATCTACGCTCCCACGGGCGGCATCGTCGCCGCCCCAACCACGTCCCTGCCAGAGGAACCCGGCGGATCCAGGAACTGGGATTACCGGTTCTGCTGGCTCCGCGACGCGACCCTGACACTTCAGTCACTGCTCGCCGGAGGCTACACCGACGAAGCGGCCGCCTGGCGCGAATGGCTGCTCCGCGCCGTCGCCGGGGACCCCGCCGACCTGCAGATCATGTACGGTATCGACGGCACCCGCCGCCTCCCCGAAACGGAACTACCCTGGCTCGCAGGATTCGAAAATTCAAAACCGGTCAGGACAGGAAACGCCGCCGCACCCCAACTCCAGCTCGATGTATGGGGTGAGGTCCTAGACGGGCTATCCCTCACCCGTGCCGCCTTCCCGGACACTGAAGACGATTCCTGGGACATCCAGGTCGCCCTCATGGAATACCTCGAAGGCGCCTGGGACAAACCCGACAACGGGCTCTGGGAAATGCGCGGCCCCCGCCGCCAAAACACTCACTCAAAAGTCATGGCGTGGGTCGCCGCAGACCGCATGGTCAAAGGAATCCGGCAATCCGGGCTGCCCGGCCCCGAAAAGCGGTGGTCCGCCTTGCGGGACACCATTCACAAAGATGTCATGACCCACGGCTTCGACACTGACCGAAACACCTTCGTCCAGTCCTACGGAAGCAAAGAACTGGACGCAAGCCTCCTGCTGATCCCCCGCGTAGGATTCCTGCCCCACGACCACCCCCGCGTCATCGGCACCGTGGACGCCATCCAACAGCACCTCACCGAAGACGGCTTCGTCCTCCGCTACCACCCACAAGCGAGCAACGACGGCCTACCAGGAACCGAAGGCGTCTTCCTCGCCTGCTCCTTCTGGCTTGTCGACGCCCTGCTCGGGATTGGCCGCCGTGAAGAATCCCAAGAACTCTTCGAACGACTCCTCAGCCTCCGCAACGACGTCGGCCTGCTCAGCGAAGAATGGGACCCCAAGAACCAGCGCCAACTGGGCAACACCCCGCAGGCATTCAGCCACTTCCCCCTCATCCACTGTGCCCTGCAACTTCACCACGGCCGCGCCAGGCACAGCGACACGCCCCTGCCCAGCCCCAAAAACCCCGACCACGGCCCGTCCCGCGGCCACGAGGAATCCGTCCGTGGAAGGGCAACGTGAAGCCTGACGCCGTAGTTGTCGGGGCGGGACCCAACGGGCTCGCTGCTGCCGTAACCTTGGCGCGGGCCGGGCTAAAGGTACGGATGATTGAGGGAGCACAGACGGTCGGGGGTGGAGCCCGGACGGCAGAGCTGACGTTGCCCGGGTTCCACCATGACGTTTGTTCAGCTGTCCACCCCATGGCCCTTGCCAGCCCTTACTTCCAGGCATTTGAACTTGAAAAGCGCATTCGAACTGCGCGTGCCCGAAATCTCCTACGCCCACGCCGTGGATGCAGCCACAGCCGGGATCGCATACCGCAGCCTCGCCCGAACCGTCGAGGACCTGGGCCCCGACGGGGAACGGTACCTCCGGCTGTTCCAACCCCTCGTTCAAAGGGTCGACGGGATCACTGACGTAGCCATGCACCAACTGCTGCGTATCCCCCGCGACCCCCTCGGATCGCTCCTCTACGCCGCCAGAACCGTGGAACAGGGCGGGCCCTGGTGGAACGCACGCTTCACAGGAGACATCGCCCCAGCCATGGTCACCGGCGTCAGCGCCCACTGCATAGGGTCGCTACCAGGACTGGCCACCAGCGGCACCGCGATGTTGTTGGGCGCGCTCGCCCATGCCGGCGGCTGGCCGCTCCCCATAGGCGGATCCCAATCGATCGCTAACGCCATGGCTGAGGACCTGCTGAACCATGGTGGAGAGATAGTCCTCGGCTCCCCCATCACCGACTTGGCTGAAGTCCGGGACGGTTCCCGGCCAAGGGCCATCCTCTTGGACCTCTCCCCAGCGGGGCTTGCCCAAGTGGCCGCAGCCGAACTCCCCACAAGCTACCTTCACAAACTTGCCTCGTTCCGGTACGGGAACGGGGTCAGCAAAGTCGACTTCGCCCTCTCAGAACCCGTACCGTGGGCCAACCCTGCCCTTGGCGCGGCGCCCACAGTGCACTTGGGGGGAACCAGGGGAGAAATGTCCCGTGCGGAGGCCGAGCTAGCGTCCGGAGGGTATCCCCGACAGCCCTTTGTCCTTGCATGCCAACCATCGACCTTGGACAGCGGCCGTGCCCCCTCCGGGAACCACATCCTGTGGACCTACACTCACGTCCCTGCGGGCTCGAGCGTGGACTCGACAGAAACGATCATCAGGCGGGTCGAACAATTCGCACCGGGCTTCCGGGACGTCATCCTGGCTACGCACTCCATCACAGCCCACCAATACAGCGAGTACAACCCGAACTACGTTGGGGGCGACTTCTCCGCAGGTGCGCTTTCGCCCCGTCAACTGCTCACAAGGCCGGTTATTTCATCCGACCCCTGGTGGACACCAGCAAAAGGTGTCTATCTGTGTTCATCCTCAACGCCACCGGGGCCCTCGGTCCATGGCCTGTGCGGGTGGTACGCCGCCCAGTCCGCTCTTAAACGAGAATTTGGACTGCCCTCACCGGAACTGACGTACCGGACGTAGCCGCCGGGTAAGAAGGCACTGGATATCGGACAAGTTCGCCGGTGAAAGACCTGGATGGGCACCAGCCGGGGGCAGTTCATCGCCGGGACGCTTGTCCCTCGTTATTGCCATCTGCAGTTCTTGGCCTAACGTGCTCCGTGGGACCTGGAAGAGGAAACAACTGAGCGCTCGGGTGTCGCGATAAGGGGGTACAAAAACATGTCCTTTGCGCTGCCGCAATGGTAGCGTAGTAGCAAGGAACTGCAGGCCTGCAAGGTGCCGGCAAAATGCCGCCTTTCAGGAAAGGGAAAATCATGGACCAAGGTTCAACTGCGTTCATCCAGTGGCTGTGCTGGATAGTTGCCGTTGCCAGCGCCGGCACCGCACTCATTCGGGCCGGTGTGGCTTCCACCGCTGGGCCCCGGGCCGTTCGGCAGAAAAGCGGACAGATAGGCGCGCTCTGGATACTCTGCGCCGCTTCTGTTCTCACCGGCTTTATCCTCGCAGCAGCCGCTGTCCGGAGCGGCCGCTGAACAACGCCACGGTGCGCGCACCGGTGGTCCTCAGTTAGGCCCGAACTGGTCATGATGATCAGTTCGGCCCACACCAAAAGCAGGAGGAAGAACCATGGCAACTGTCAGCGATTTCGCAATCCAACGGGTGAGGGATTGGGGGGTCAGCCGCATCTTCGCTTTTCCCGGCGACGGGATCGGCGCATTCGACGGTGCACTGGAGAAAGCCCAACGCGCTGAAGCGGGCCTGAAGTATGTACGCCCCACACATGAGGAGATCTGTTCGCTGATGGCCACCGCGCACGCGAAGTTCACCGGTGAAGTTGGCGTCTGCGTTGCGACCTCCAGCCCGGGTGCTTTCCACATGCTCAACGGACTCTACGACGCCCAGATGGACAATCAGCCTGTCGTAGCTATCGTGGGCCAGCAGGGGCTCAACGCGCTGGGCACCTTCACGCAGCAGGAGAGCAACCTCGAACGCACCCTTGCCGATGTCGCGGTCTATGTCCAGACGATAGTCTCACCCGAACAGGCCCAGGCGGTCGTTGACACCGCTTTCCGTACCGCCAAAGTTCGGCTGGGGCCCGCCGTGATCATCTTTCCCCACGACGTGCAGGGAATGAAAATGCCCGAGCTTTCGCCCCAGAACTGGGTATCACGCTCCAGCGCCGTCGCCCCGTCCATCTCAATCGTCCCCCCACAAAGTGAGATCGAGAAGGCCGCAGCAATCATTAACGCGGGCAGTAAAGTCACGTTCATCGTCGGCCATGGGGCGAACGGGGCCACGGATGAGGTCCTTAGGGCCGCAGAACTCTGCGGAGCGGGCCTGATTACGGCCTTACGCGCGAAACAGGTGATTCCCTCAGACGTGCCGCACCATTCCCAGCAGCTAGGACTCCTGGGTTCCCTGCCCAGCGTGCACCAAATGAGCAACTGCGACACTCTGGTATTTCTCGGGACCAACTACCCCTACAGCCAGTTCCTGCCCAAAAGCGGGCAGGCGCGGGCGATTCAAATCGATCTTAAACCCGAGCAGATGGGACTGCGCTACCCCACCGAACTCAACCTGTGGGGAGACGTGAGAGCAACCCTCGCCGCTCTTATTCCGCATCTGGACTCGAAAACCGACCTCTCCTGGCAGGATACGGTCGCCGAGGAGATGCTGGAATGGGAAAGAGAGATGGAAGCGCAGGCGATGCTGTCCTACGAAGACGGCGTCAACCCCCGGCGCGTCTATCACGAACTAAACAAGCGCCTGCCCCCACGCGCCATAGTCACCGCGGACGCCGGTTCAACGGCAGACTGGTACGGCCACCACATCAGGCTCCGCCACGGCATGCTCGGTGATCTTTCCGGACGGCTTGCCAGCATGCTCGCCGCCATGCCGTACGCCACGGCGGCCAAGTTCGCCTACCCTGACCGATCAGTTGTCTGCACCATCGGCGACGGCGCCTTCCAGATGCTCGGCATGAACGAACTGATAACCATCAAGAAATACCTGCAGGAATGGGAGAACCCGCAGCTGATCATCATGGTTCTGCACAATAACGACCTCACACAAGTGTCCTGGGAGATGCGCACCGAGGACGCAAACCCCGTGTGGTCCACATCCCAGGACATTCAGTCAGTTGACTACGCCGGGTGGGCGGAGTTGCTCGGCTTCAGCGGAATCCGGGTCAAGACCGACGGTGAGGTCGCCGGCGCCTGGGACACGGCATTCGCGCACCAGGGGGTCACCGTCATCGATGCCTACACGAGCAAAAACGTACCGCCCCTTCCCCCGCACATCACCCTCGAGTTCGCCAAGCACACTGCGGAGGCGCTACTCAAGAGAGACCCGGACGGGGTCGACGTGGTGCGCGACTCGGCCAAGGCGCTCCTTACGGAAGGAATGGAACGCGTTAAAGGAAAACTTCACATTGGCCAGGACCACGACGAGGACGAGCACTAACGAGAGCACCGAACGGAAGCCGGCACTTGAAAATCCGCTTTGATCGGACCACTATGGATGGGTTGCGGAAGGGTTATCGAGGCCGCATCAGTTGATTCCGCCTCCGGGGAAGACGAGGGCAAGTGCTACATCCAAGCGGCTGTAGCGGGTCGAAGCCCGGTGACCAGGGCGCGTAATGACTCGATGGGTGCCTATCGCGGCCTTGACTGCTGCACAGGGCCTCAAGGCCTCGCCTCCGGGGCATTGCGCCCGAGCCTCAGCCCACGGGCGTTCAGTGACTGGCAAGTCAGGGGCCAGGAAGTGCGCACGCAATGCGGGAAGCCGCGTAACCGCTTAGTCGTTTCTTCGTGTCCAAATGCTTGATTGGTCCTGCTGCACCTACACCGCTCAGGGCTTGTGGCCGAGACGCGAGCTGCCACCAATAGGAGGATTGCCGTCAAGACCGAGGCACCGCTGCCGGACCGAAGGACACTGACACAGGCTTCATTTCCCGGCAGCCAACGAATGCCAGGACTTTCAAAAAAGCTGGGACCCGCTTCTTGCGATAAAGCAACAATTGCGCAAAAATAAGAGCAGGGTTCGTGAGTGAAGCCCCCCGCGTCACTCCACCTGAGGGGTGCGTTCCATTGTTTTGGCGGCTCCACGTGTAATACGTCCTGCTCGTTCCGCCCAGTAGTGGAAAGCGGACCGCCGGGTCCGCGGGAGAGCAACAGCGCGCTGGGGCGCGATCTGATAAGCCACATATTGCGAAGGAGCAATTCTGATGGCACGCAGCGTGACGTCCGCCCCTGCGGTGGGCAATGCACGGTGGAAGCGGCTGATTCCCGTCGCAATCATCGTCTACATCATCTCGTTCATGGACAGGACCAATATCGGGTTCGCCCTCAACGGCCTCCACCAGGACCTGGGCATTGATGCGGCCCAGCAGGGACTGGCAGCCGGCATCTTCTTCATCGGCTACCTCGTCCTGCAGATACCAGGCGGTCACCTTGCCGAACATTGGAGTGCGAAGAAGTTCGTCGGCATCATGGTGCTCATCTGGGGCGTGCTGGCTGTCCTTTCCGGATTCATCCAGGACTTCACCCAACTTCTGGTGGTGCGCTTCTTCCTCGGCGTCGCCGAGGCCGGGATCTGGCCCGCCATCCTTGTCCTGATCAGTCACTGGTTCCCGGCCGCTGAACGCGCCCGGGCCTACGCGTTCTGGATGATGAACATCGCCATCGCCTCCATCATCACCGCGCCCCTCTCGGGCTGGATCCTATCCTTTTCGGATTGGCGGTGGCTCTTCATCATCGAAGGTATCTTCCCGTTCGTCATCGCTGCACCACTGTGGTGGGCCCTGATCGCCGACCACCCGCGGGAAGCCAAGTGGTGCTCCGTCCAGGAACGGGAGTACATCGAGAAGGGCCTTGCTGCTGATGCCGCGGCACATCCACAGCAGGAAAAGCTCGGCCTCCGGCACGTCCTGTCCAACGCAGTGGTGTGGCGGCTGACCCTGGTGTACTTCCTCATCCAAATCGGCTTCTACGGCATCAATATCTGGCTCCCCCACGTGATCAAGACGATCACCTCCGGATCTTCCATCGAGGTTGGCTTCGTCACCGCGATCCCGTATGTGCTGGCCATGGTGGGCCTCTGGTACAACGCCAAGGCAGCCGACCGCACGGGCCGATACTCCACGCACGTGCTCCTCTCGATGGCCGTTGGTGCCGTGGCACTGGTGCTCTCGGTGGCAACCGGGGATAACGTTCCATTCCTTGCGGTCACCCTGATCAGCATCGCGGTCGCCGGCGCCCTGGCCTACGACGGCCCCTTCTGGGCCTCGGCCTCCCGTGCCATGCCCGTAGCTGTCGCGGGCACCGCCATGGGCCTGATCAACGCGGTGGGCAACCTCGGCGGATTCGTCGGGCCCTACGTGGGTGGATACCTGCAGGACGTGACACATGGCAGCTTCCTCGCCACGTCCATCTTCCTGGCCGCATGTTTGCTGGCTGCCGGCCTGGTGATGCTGAGCCTGCGGCGCGGCGGCGACAGGCCGGTGCACGGCAGGTTTCCCAAGGATCATTTCCGGGGGCCGGACTCGCAGAAGCCTATGAAGAAGACTCCCTGAGAGTGAGCGCCCTCGCCTCACGGCTCAGTGGAGGTGCCATGTTCTTCGACCTCCTGGGCACTCAGATCACCGGCCGTCAGTTCGGCCGGTGATCTGTGAGCAATGCGCGCCCGCTCGGGAGGAGGAGCAGGCAGTGTGAATGAGGGAGCTCAACTGACTCTTGCAGTTGATTGAAGACCTGCTGGCTGGACAGAGTGAAGTTTGGCCCTCCCAGGCGGCGTTGCCTGGGCCTCCCGGTCAAACAACACTGCGCCGAACAACCCGACGGATGGGAAGACGGGAATTTGTCGGTAGCTCTCTGATGGCGAACCCCTGTTTTTGATCGACCACACCGGGAAGCACGGCGAGGACTGCCTCCGAGGGGAGCCGCCCTATAAGCTGCTGACTCGCTGACTGTTAATACCGACTTACCCGTCGTAAGGGCCGTTACGTTAGTCATGGCAGGGAGTCATCGGTTTCACCGGTCGACGTCGGCGCGGCTGAGTAAGGCACTTAGGGTCGGCATCTGTCTGCCGTGGTTGTCTAACCCACCCGGTAGTTTTCGACGGCCGTGCTGCGAAAGGTCAGCCCGTTGCCTGGGGAGTGTGCATCGGGTGCGATCGTGCCGCCGCTGGGATCTAGGGTCCCGTCAAAGAATGTCCGTTCGATGCGGACGTGGTCGTGGAACCACTCCAGATGGCGAAAGTTTTCTGTTGCGGCGGCGACGGGAGCGCTCAGGTTCGGTGCGCAGTGGCCGGACACCTGAAGTCCATATGCTGCCACCGCGGCGGCTATCCGGAGCCACTGGGTGATGCCGCCACAGCGTGAGACGTCCAGCTGGACGCAGTCCACGGCTTCGGCTTGGCATAACCGTTGGAAGTAGAACAAGTCGGTACCGTATTCCCCCGCGGCAACATCGGCAGTTATTGCCTCCTTGACGGTCCGCAGTCCGAGCAGGTGGTCGGAGGACACTGGCTCTTCAAACCACGCGAGCCGGGATTCCTGAGCCGCTTCGAAAACCCTTATGGCTTGTTTTGCCGTGTAGGCGCCGTTGGCGTCGACGAACAGTTCTGCGCCATCCCCAACGATGGTGCGTGCCTCATTGATGCGCTGCAAGTCCCGTGCGATGTCATTTCCGTTATCCTGACCGATCTTTATTTTCACCCGAGGGATCTGTTGGCCGTGGACCCAGCCGGCGAGCTGGTCCTCCAGTTGTTGACGGGAGTAGGTGGTAAACCCGCCGCTGCCATAAATGTTGACCGTCTCGCGCGCCGCTCCCAGGAGGCGGTACAGGGGAAGGTCAAGCAGGCGTGCCTTCAGATCCCATAAGGCACAGTCCACCGCAGAGATGGCGTAGCCGGCGAGCCCGCTCCGACCGGTGTTGCGAACGGCCCTCAGCATCGATAGGGCGGCGCCTGTGGTGTCCCAGGCGGACCGTCCCGAAATGGCCGGTTCGAGCAGTTCTGTGATGAGCTTTGAGCAGGAGACAGGCGCATACGTCCAGCCGATCCCTTCGGAGCCGGCGGCCCGGGCACGGACCACAACAACCGTGGTGGAATCCCAGGCGAATGTGCCGTCCGCCTCCGGGCTGTCGGTGGGAATTGTGTACGTGCCGACGTCCAGACCGATGAGGACCGGATCCGATGTAGTTCGCGTGACGGCCATGGTCAGCCTTTCTTGTTTGAGAGGGTTTCCTGCGATTCTGCTTTGGCTCCCCCGGCCGCCGTTAGCACCAACTACTGGAGCCGGAGGCTTCCCCGGGAGCTCATTTGTAGCCTCTGCGAACGAGATAGCCGACGTTCGGGTCTCTTGTGCCCTTTATAATCAAAAGCCGGGAAGACTGGACGTGCGGGCTCTGCGGGTCAGGTGGGTTTGCTGGCACCGCTTGCGATCAATCGATTCGCGGCGCGGGCCGCGACGGCCATGATGGTTAGTGCCGGGTTGGCACTCCCCTGGGTCGGCAATACGCTTCCGTCTGTGATGTAGAGGTTGGGTACGGCGAAGCTGCGGCAGTCCGCGTCGACAACGCCATGCCGTTCGTCCGCCGCCATCCGCGCTCCCCCGACAAGGTGGGCAAAGCGTTTAATGGTGATGACTTCCTCGGCACCTGCACCTTGTAGGATCTTCTCCATGGCGCCCTGGGCCGCTTGCATCAGCTGGCGGTCATTGTCGCACTGGGAGTAGTGGAAATGCGCCACTGGCATTGAGTTCCTGTCCTTCTCCGAGGCAAGCGTCACGCGGTTGTCGGGCTGCGGCAAGAACTCGCACAGCGCACCCAGACAGGCCCAGTGCACGTAGTCGCTCATGTATTCACGCAGCTTTCCCCCCCAATGCCCCTGGGCAGCGACGTGCTCTGCCCACGTGATGGGCAGGGGCGATACCGTCTGTATGGAGAAACCGCGCTTGTACGGTTTGGACGGGTCGGTTTCGTAGAAGTCCTCAGAGCTGACTTCCGGCGGCGGGGCCTTCCACATCCGTACCTCTGGCTTGAACCTGCCCGCCGTCTGGGGTGCCCCCTGGACCATCAAGTATCGCCCCACCTGGTCGAAGTCATTGCATAGCCCCTCAGGGAATCGTTTGCAGGCGGAGTTGAGCAGCAGGCGTGGGGTCTCGATGGAATACCCGGCGACGGCGACGATCCGGGCACGCTGGAAGCGGGCCCGTCCGTGCCGCATGTAGTGCACCCCGGTGGCGTTGCCCGTTTTGTCGTCAATTTCGATCCTGGTGACCATCGAGTCTGCCCGAACTTCCGCCCCGTGGTGCAGGGCGTCGGGGATATGGGTGATCAGTGGTGACGCTTTGGCGTTGACTTTGCAGCCCTGAAGGCAGAAGCCCCTGTAAATGCAGTGCGGCCGGTTTCCGAAGCGGCCATTGGCGATCGCGACCGGGCCAACCTTGGCCGTTATGCCGGACGCCAAGGCACCCCGCAGGAACAATTCGCCGTTGCCGGAAACAGGGTGGGGACTGTGGGGATATGAGTGTGGATCGCCCCACGGCCAGTGCTCTCCGGCTACTGGCAGTTCTCCCTCGATGTCCTCGTAGTAGGACTTGAGTTCCTCATACTCCAGGGGCCAGTCGGCGCCGACGCCATCGGCGCTGTGGGTATGAAAGTCACTGGGATGGAACCTGGGCGTGTAGCCGGCGTAGTGCACCATGGAGCCGCCCACGCCTCTGCCGGAGTTATTCGATCCAAGGGGTACCGGATCGTCCCCGGAAATGATCCGGGGTTCGGTCCAGTACAGGTGGTGCGAGCCTGCTTCGTCGCTCACCCAGTCACGTTCGGGGTCCCAAAATGGACCTGCGTCCAGGGCCACAGCCTTCCAGCCTGCGCGGGCCAGACGCTGGAGCAGGGTTGAGCCGCCCGCACCACAGCCGACGATCACTATGTCGACCTCATCCTCGTCGCGAAACTGCTTCATGTCGGTACGCATGGCGTGATTTGTGCCCGGCACGGGAGGCAGCAGCCATGCAGAGGCATTGCGATCTTTTACCGAAGGCATCAGCGTCGCCTTCCTGTTCCGGACTTGGCGTTGTGTTCCGCAGGGTCCTGGGCCGGTCGTGCGTCGGCCACCTCGAAAGGTTCCCGTGCGTTGAGGCCGAGATTCTTGTACCCACGGGGATAGGCGGGCCCGGCGAAACCTATCTCATCCCAGGCCAAGGGGTGGGAGTAGAACGCCGTGCATGCGTAGCGCGTCCACAAGCTCCAGACCCGCGACGCAGGGCGGCCCCGCCACTTTTCCGCGGCCTGGATGTCGGTCAGGAGCAGCGATTGTTCTTCCCAGGAAAGCTCGGCGAATGGCCTTTCGTGGCGTTCACGGGCCTCGGCGTCCAACTCGGCCAGGGTGCTGCGCCACGCAGCAGGGTCCGGTTCCATGTCTTCGTAATGCCAGCCGTCGGTCTGGTCCTCAGCCAGGCGAGCATCGACCATGTTGACTACTGGAACCCGTGGCTCGTGGCGCTGGTCAAGCAACTGATCAAAAAGTGCCCTTGCTGTTGCTTCCTCTGCAACGGTAAAAAACCGGAGGTCTGTTGGCCGTCCGAGGCGGGCCAGGACCACACCCTGGGTCACCCGGTCCCAATGCTGGGACTGTCCTTGCGCGTCGAAGCCGGGAAAGCGGCCGCCGCCGTCCTTGGGGTCAAGCGGGAGTGCTGTCACTTTTCCCTCCTCAGTACTGCGGCAAGCAACCCCATCCCGCCGACCAGCGTTACAAGAAGCGGTGCCAGTAACGGTGGTCCCATCTCCATGTTGTAGGTCAGGTTGGAGAATCCTCCCGGCTTCTGGGCGATGCCCCGCGCGTGCAAATACGTTCCCTGCAAGCCATTGGCTACGATGGCCGCGGAAGCCAGGGGGAGCGCTGTCTTGGCCATCCGCTTGCTGAAGATTCCGGCGATCCCGGCAGCCGCGCCCACAGGACCGAGGGCGACCGGGAGCCACATCAGTTTGTTGCCGAAGCTTGCCTTGTCGTGTTCAAAATATATTTCCGCTGCCGTAACCAAGGCACCGACCGCGGTCAGCCCGGAAAGTGACCGCTCAAAACGTCCGGTTTCCACATTCCGGATCATGCGGTCTATCCCATGAACGGTTGCCTTTGTTGGAACTGATGTCTTCATGCCGCTCCCCGTCCTCATCCTGCTTCTTTCATTGGCAAAATCTTCGCTGCACCACGCCCCCGGTGCTGACCCCCATGTGGGCCCGTCAGCACTGCATCATCCCCGCCAATGTGCCCCCGGAGGCTGGAGCGCCCGCTTTGCGGCGGCCCGCAGCCGCGAATTCCATCCCGGCGAACAGCGCTGCAAGCACGGCGTCCAGGGCGGCTGCCCTGCGCCGACGCCGATCGGCGATGGCCAGCGCCACCATGCTGACCGAATGCAGTGAGTCCACCACACCGGCACCCAGGTGGAGCGCAGCGGAGGTTGGGGCTGCTTCGACGATCAAGGCTTGCATTAGGTGCCTGGCCCCCAGAACGCGCATTACGACGCGGACATGCGCATCCGGTTGCTGGCCAACCGCAAAACGGAAGATCGGTCCGGGAAAGCTCGTCTGGCACAGGCCATAGGCCGCCCGGGTGGTCTCCAAGGCCTTCATCGCCGCCGCTTTCCCAGAAACATGGGGAACAACTTCAACAACCCCGCTGCCGCAGCTCCGCCCGCCGCGAGAATGGTGCCGTGGTGCTGGGAAGCCCACAGTTGAACACTTCGCTCTGCTGATCGGGCGTCGAACGCGCCGTGGGTACCGAAGTCACGCTGTTCGTCGGCCGCTTTCCAAAGGTTGACGGGTTGTTCGGGGTCGCGCGGTTGCGGCCTTTGCTGGGATTTGAATCCTGTCCGGGCAAGGTACCTGTCGAGCAGTCCGGGGGCAACGGCATTGGCCACCAGGGTGCCCATGGTGCTTCCCCCAACCCAGTACTCCCGGCGATGGGGGTGGGCGGCGGCGTAAAGGACGCCACGCGCCGCGACCTCGGGCTGGTAGATGGGAGGCACCGGCTGGGCTTTGTTCGGCAGGCGGGAAAGCACCCAGCTGAACTGTGGGGTATTGACAGCTGGCATCTGCACCATGGTTGTCCTGATTGGGCTTCGATCGTGAAGGAGTTCGCACCGAAGGGATTCGTTGAAGCCCTGGATAGCGTGCTTTGCACCGCAGTAGGCGGACTGGAGCGGAATTCCCCGGTAGGCAAGAGCCGAGCCCACCTGGACAATGGTGCCCTGTCCCTGCTTCTTCATCCGGTCCAGAGCGATCATTGTTCCGTAGACGTAGCCAAGATAGCTGACCTCGGTGACGCGCTGGTACTCTTCGGGTTTGATTTGGTCAAAAGGAGCGAAGACTGAGGTGAAAGCTACGTTGACCCAGATGTCGACGGGACCGAGTTCCCGCTCGACGCGGGTGGCTGCTGCGTCGAGGGCATGATGGTCGGAAGTGTCCACCGCGATCGTCAGTGCCCGTCCCCCCGCCGCTTCCACTTCCCTTGCCGCTCCGGCCAGCCCTGCTTCTCCCCTAGCGAGCAGGGCGACTGAGGCTCCCTGTTGGCCGAAGCCGATAGCCGTGGCCCGGCCGATACCGCCGCTCGCGCCCGTAACAACTACTGTCTTGCCTTTGAAGGTGTTCATGCGTGCTCCTCGTCGTTCCTCGGTTACTTCGCCAAACATCCGGTTGATGGTGCTCGCCGTCAGGAACCCAGGCCCCGCCACGGGGGCGGAGGATCCGCCAGCCGCCGCGAGGTTTCGAGCATCGCCGCGTGCACAAAGGCCTGCGGGAAATTGCCACGAAGCTGGCGTTGCTCGACGTCGTACTCCTCCGTGAAGAGGCCGGGGGAGCCGCAGGCGGCCCGGTTTCTTTCGAACCAGCGGGCTGCTTCGGTGGTCTCTCCGCGTTGATGGAGGGCCATGGCCATATCAAAACCGCACAGCAGGAAGGCTCCCTCAGATTTGGCCAGGGCCCGTCCATCCTGGCGGAAGCGATACAGGTACCTGTCCCGGGCCAGGTTGTCCTGCACAGCTTTGAGGGTCGCTACGGACCGGGGGTCATCGGGCGGAAGAGCACCCCGGATCACCGGGAGAAGCAGGGACGCGTCAACGCGATCATCATCCGGTGCACGTTGCCACCGGCCGCTGGGATGCAAGCAGTCGTTGGCCACGTCCGTAATCAGCGTGTCAGCCTGCGAGGTCCACTGCGCCCCCTGCTGTGGCGGGGCGTTACGCCCTATGGCCCGCAGGCCTGCAGCGCAGATGAGGCGGGAGTGGGCCCACCTGCGGTTGTCGAGTTCCCACATGCCCGCATCGGGTTCCTGCCACCGCGCCATGATGGCATCCGCGCAGATTTCTGCCGCCTTCCAGTGCTCAAGGTCCAGCCGGTCATTCTCTGCTGCTGCGGCGAACAGCAGCAGTGACTCCCCGAATGCGTCCAACTGAAACTGGTTGTTGACCCAGTTCCCTGCCCGGCCGGCCCCGCCAGGATACCCGGGCAACCCAACGTCCCATTCATCCGGTACCTGGCCGCCCTCGGTCGTATAAGCCGGGCGCATTCCCGGTCCGTCGGTGAGCAGTCTGGAGGCAACAAAACCCACCGCGTCATCCAGCAGTGGAAACATCTTGCAGGCCGCGACTGCTTGGCCGACGTAGCATTGGTCCCGGATCCACGCGTACCGGTAGTCGTAATTCCTCTTCTGCTCGGCCCGCTCAGGCAAACCCATGGTGGACGCGGCCACCATCGCTCCGCCCACCCCCGTCATTCCGCGCAAAACCGCATATGACTGTCTGCAGTCATCGGCAGATATCGTGTTATCGAACCGGGGGACCACCGAATGCCAGGCGTTTTCCGTGGCACTCCAGGCCGGCCCGGGCTCCACCGGCTCCACGGGCAGTCGGTGATCGGAGATTTCCAGCACCAGATCCTGATAGTCGCCCTCCACGAGCTCAAAAACCGCTTCAAGACCATGTTCTCCAGACTTCGCCACTGAAGCACCGGCCAGACGGACCCTCAAATCCCCGGAGCGGGCAGTCCAGACACCGTCATGGCAGGAAAGGCGGCCCATCTTGTGCCTGCCGAAGTTCGCCCGCGCGTCCAAAATCATCCGCACCGACGCAGGACCCAGAACAGCAGAAATCCGGCGCAGCAGCACCGCCCGGGTTGGGTCCCCGGGATATGCCAGCGCTTCCCGGCATTCGATGATTCCCGCCCCGGTTACCCACCGGCTCACCCAAATCAGTGTTCCGTCCTCATACTGTCCGCCCCATACATAACGCGGATCAGTCGGACTTACTGCGAAGGCCCCGGGACCGCCCAGAAGACCCGAGAAAACGGCATCGTCGTGCCAGCGCGGCGCGCACATCCACACCACGTCGCCCCGGGGACCTATCAAAGCAGCCCGGGCACCGTCAGCAACCATTGCATACTCCCGCAACACATGTGGGGGAAAGCCTGCCGCGGGGTCGAACATACCACCGAGTCTAGGGGTAATAGTTGCCCAAGCGCAATGGAAAACCGTAGATTGGTCGGCCGCACACCGAGGTCCACTGTCTTCCCTTCAGGGCTTAATAGGGCGGTCGATGCGTCGGCTGCCTCCAGGGGCTTTCTCCCGTCCAGAAGACCCAGTGGGCTAGAAATTTCCTTTCAATTGCGCATGCGCAATGATATGTTATTTGCAATTACCCGAGGGAGCTCAGGCCCTGCCGGAACCGGAAGAGCCAGAATGGAAGAATCCCACCGCACGGCAACTCTTACGCGGCGGCTGGCCCGGTACGGTTCACTTTCCATCGATGCGACGCCAAACGAAGACAGGATTAAAGGGAGGGACTGGCGATGGCTGGGTTTTTGGGCGGGATGCGCCGGAGCGGCAACGGCCTGCTGCTGCGTGCCTCCGTTATCGCGGCGGTGGGTGGCTTACTGTTCGGTTACGATACGGGGGTAATTTCAGGGGCGCTGCTCTTCATCAAGAGCGATCTGAACGCGAGTGCAGTCGCCCAGGAATGGATTGTGTCCTCCCTGTTGCTTGGTGCCATGCTTGGTGCCCTGATCTCCGGGTATCTCGCGGACAGGATCAGCCGGAAATGGACCAAGGTGATTTCTGGCTCCATCTATGTCGTCGGCGCTTTGGGATGCGCCCTTTCGATTAGCGTTCCCATGCTGATCGGCTTCAGGTTCCTGCTGGGGGTATCGGTTGGGACGGCATCCTTTGTGGCGCCGTTATATATTTCCGAGGTAAGTCCGCCACGCGTCCGGGGTGGGCTGGTGTCCTTCAACCAGCTCGCGGTCACCGTAGGAATCCTGCTGGCCTACATGGTGAACTTCGTGTTCCAGGGCTTCACTGACAATTGGCGCTGGATGCTCGGCCTGGGTGTCGTCCCCGGCGCCGTGCTGGCCATCGGTATGCTGACCGTCCCACACACCCCTCGCTGGCTTGTGCAGCAGGGACGCGGCGAGGAGGCGCACAAGGTGTTGGAGCGCTTGCGCGAGGGCGTTGAAGGTGCGCAGGTGGAACAGGAAATCCAAGACATAAAAGAGGCCAACGATGCTGAATCCGCAGCGAAGGTTCGGGACCTGCTGAGGCCCGAGATCCGTCCACTGCTGTTGATCGGTTTAGGTTTAGCCGTTTTCCAGCAGTTCGTCGGCATCAACACGGTTATTTACTATGCTCCGACAATCCTCTCCGACACCGGACTGACAAAGAGCACCTCCATCACACAGACCCTGTTCGTCGGGCTGACCAACCTGATATTCACTGTTATCGCAGTGCTTCTGATCGACCGGCTGGGCCGGCGCAAGCTGCTGCTTACCGGGACGGTGGGGCTTACATTGTCTTTGGTGCTGCTGGCAGCCTATTTCAGCTTTGGGGCCCTTCAGCAGCACGCAAGCTACCTTGCCCTGGTGGGTCTGCTGCTTTACATCGCTTCTTTCGCCATCGGCCTGGGCCCGGTCTTCTGGCTAATGATCTCCGAGATATACCCCACGGGCATCCGCAGCAAGGCCATGTCCGTGGCCACCCTGGTTAACTGGGGCGCCAACTTCCTGGTTGCCGCCACGTTCCTGAGCCTCGGCCAGGTGATCACCCGCCAGGGTACGTTCTACCTCTATGCCGGTCTTGGTGTCCTGGCGTTCCTGTTTTTCCTGAAGAAGGTTCCCGAGACAAAGGACCGGTCTCTCGAGAACATCCAGTCCGACCTGATCGCGAAGGACTCCCCCGGGGACTAACCCCTGCTCCCCCAATGACGCCAGCCGGGGCTTTTGGTCCCCTTTGAAGGAAGCCCTTGAGATTTACCCACTACGCGAGGCCGGAATAACCAGCAGAAAGAGGACCGCATGCACCGCTTGTTTGACCCTCGGGCAAGCCAGAGATCCTCGGCGCACGAACGGTTGTATGCCACCATCGAGCTCACCTACACTGTGGTCGATTTCGCCGCTGCCGGCCTTTTCATCATCGGCAGCATGCTGTTCTTTTCTCCGGATGCCGCGGACCCGGCGCTCTGGTGCTTCCTCATCGGGTCCATCTGTTTCGCCCTTAAGCCTACGCTGCGCCTCATCCGGCAGTTCCGCTACCTCAGGCTGGACAAGATCGACTCACTGGCCCGGGACGAACAAAGCCACCGGTGAGGGGACCATCTTATGCGGACGTCACCACTGGGTATTTATTCAGCGTCTCGGTCTGGATGGCTACGGCGCGCCGGACCCCGGCCTCCTCCGATTCCGTGTCTTGCGGAGCAACCGGTTCGCCAGGAAGGCCAAACCACCGCCCGCAGCAATAGCGATGGAAAGGCCCAGATGTTCCAGGCTGCGGGACGAACTGAACCCCATCTCGGTTCGTGCCTTGTGTGCCTGATCCGCCACGGATTCCAACGCTACCGGGGTTGGGAGTTTCCCGAGCCACTGGCGGTCCCGGGTGTGGCGGCTAATTTCACCCGCAGTCGCGCCTGGGCCGCGCCCATCCAGGAGCGCGGCGCGCAGGCGGGCAAGTTCTTGTTGGACTGTGTCGGTGCCGTAACTGGCCATACCCAACAGTGTGCCCCGTGTGCTTCTTTTCGGCCAGTGAACCCCGCGAGGGCGGGCCTTCCACACATTGAATCGCAGCGGCGGGGTGTCCAATCGTCATCGCCAATCATTAAGGAGGACGTATGCCTGAATTTTTTCCCGCATGGGTGGTGATAACCCATTTTCTTAACCTTGCCCTGATGGTAATGCTCTTCCGGTCCGGCATAGAGGTTCTGTCAGCTTTCCCGAAGTTGTACTGGCATGATGACTGCCCGCCAGGACGTCAATGGCTGCGGTTGTCGAAGAAAAATTTCGGTGCCGACTCGCGTAAACCATGGTCGTCTCTGGACGAGGAGGAGTCCTGGTCACCGGTGATTGCCCTGCCGGGCAGAAAAAACCTCGGTCTGGGCCGGCATTGGCACTTCATGACCATCGAATTCTGGATACTCACCGGCGTCGTGTATGTCGCCACCATGTTCGTCACGGGCTATTGGCAGTACATCGTTCCCACCCATTGGTCGATCATCCCCGATTCGCTGAAGGCAGTCGGCACCTATCTGCAATTCGAGTTGCCGGCCAAGATCCCCGGCGAACCCTTCGAACCGGCACAAAAGCTTTCCTACTTCGTGGTGATCTTCATTCTGGCACCACTGCAGATTCTGACCGGTGCAGCAATGTCACCTTCCGTGCTTGCCCGCTTCCCCCGCTACGGCAAGCTGTTCGGAGGCAAGCAAGGAGCACGCAGCCTCCATTTCCTGATCATGTGTGCTTTCGCCGCGTTCACTGTCGTACACGTGTTCATGGTCATCATCCATGGCCTTCCGCAGGAATTCGCAGCCATCGTTCTCGGCAACCCCCACGGCGACCGCCGGCTGGCCACTGGCATCGGACTGGCCGGGCTCCTAGCGATCGTGATTTTCCACGTGGTCATCACTTGGTTCTCGCTGCGTTACCGTCGCCGCACGCAACGGCTTCTGGGCAGGATTGTGAATCCCTTTGAACGGGCCATATCCCGGGCCGGCACTTCGCGTCAGCGTTACTCCCGAAAAGAGATCTCCCCCTACTTCCGTGTTAACGGTTACCCGCCGCCAAGCAAGGACTACGAGCAGATGGCGGCCAACGGTTTCCGTGGCTACCACCTCGCCGTCGGCGGCCTGGTTGCAGAACCCATGTCATTCTCACTGCCGGAATTGCGGGAGCTCGGCGAGCAACGGCAGATCACAAAGCACAACTGCATTCAAGGATGGACCGCCATCGCTGAATGGGCAGGAATTCCCCTTTCCGACATCATGCAAAAAGTCAAACCCCACCCCGAAGCCAAGCACGTGGTGTTCTACGGCATGGACGACAAAGGTTTGACCGAAGGGGAAGGGCGCTACGGCTTCTACTACGCCTCCATCCCGATCTACCTAGCCCGGCACCCGCAAAGCCTCCTAGCCCTGGAGATGAACGGCGCACCGCTGCCAATCGAACACGGAGCACCGCTGCGGCTCAGGCTTGAGACCCAGCTCGGCTTCAAAATGATCAAATGGATCCAGGGCATCGAATTCGTCACGGACGTCAAGGACATCGGAATGGGAATGGGCGGGTGGCGCGAAGACCAGCAGTTTTACGCCAACGCCGCAGGGATTTAGCACTGTAGGAAACCCTGAACATCACGGCACAAACTGAAGCCTTGGAAGGCCGTGACTCCGGGGGCTGCTTGAAATCAACTTCCCCCCTGTCTTAGGCCGCATATCGGAGGCGGTTTCTGCGAAGCACCACAAGAATGCGGCAGAAAACAGCTCTCCAAAAAAAGAGCAATAGGCGGGTAAACTCCCCTCGCTTCGCTTGACAGCGTGCTCGAACAAGGCGGTGCTCGGCTCGGCGCGACGTCTGGGGGCCTAGGAGACCAGAGCTGGGCTGGCTCCCGTCCAGACGCGCGGCACTAGTCTTCGGACCGCCCCAGGCTGTGCTGCTTCGGTTTCGCCCGAAGTTTGGAGCAGTGTAGGTGCGACCGCGGCGTAGCTGTGGGCGGCGTTTTGCGAGTTGGGGGTGCCCGCCTTTGGCGCTCACCCGAGAGTGGGGTCGCAGCGAACAACGCCGCCGGCACCGCCAGGGCGGGCTGACGTCGATCGTTGTGCTGGCCGAATTGCCGGGCCCGGCCAACGGCAACACCACGAGTTCGGCTA
This sequence comes from Pseudarthrobacter sp. MOO14, assembly GCF_058267675.1. NCBI lineage: Bacteria > Bacillati > Actinomycetota > Actinomycetes > Micrococcales > Micrococcaceae > Pseudarthrobacter > Pseudarthrobacter sp. MOO14. Next base: position 4,330,992 of record NZ_CM177849.1, on the reverse strand, counting down.
GCTGGCACCGCTGCCTCCCATCAAGTCCCCGACGCCATCCTGAACCAGCCTGACCAGAGCATGGCCAGACCTCGGGGCACCCGAGCGTCAAGGGTGGGCTTGCGCAGTATGGTTCGGCGGGTGGAGAAGGAGCAAACCTTCAGAAGCCTATGCGTCATAACGGGAGTCGGGGCACCCGGGGGTTAGACATTCAAGGAGCGCCAGCTTCCATTTCTCAGCTTGTCCCGGATCGGACAAATCGTAGACGCGCTGCCACGTCGGGTACGCCGTCTCACCGCAGACCGGGCACATGGCGGTATAGCTCCGCCTCTCTTCCGTCGAGAATTCCCGATCAACCTCCATCTATCTATGCTAGATCGGCGCAGCGGGAAGAATGCAGCTACATGAGGTCCTTTACTTGCGCTGGACGTGAGGGCCTACATCGGCATGGACGGAAGCCAGAACCACTTGGAATACAAAGAAGGCCGCCCGGTGACGGGGCGGTCTTTACTGTTCCCTGCGTCGGCGTCTCCGGTACCCCTCGGAATTCCGCAACGAGGAATACCCTGAAGCTCGGCATGTTCAACCACACCTTCAGAGAGTCCTATTCCGGGTAAGGGACTGTGAAATCAACCCTGTACCTTGGCTTGACACGCCGGGCGGTTGACCCGGCGGGAAGTAGGCAGATAAGGCCGCGACACTTGAGGCTGTGCCGAGTAAAACATCCGCTGACAATCTGACAGACAAGTTCGAGGCCGAGGTCGCCCGCGAGCTGGTCAAGATGGCAATCTCAGCTCTGACGCTACCTTCATTACTCAACTAATGTTCATTGGAATATTCACTGGGTTTGTTCTGCTTGCCTACGGCGTTGAGCGCGCACCCTATCTGTACCGGCTGCCACGGAAACACAACAATGAAATTGCACAACTTATCAGAACAATCGATCAGAAAAACCAAAAGCGATTTCAAGTAGCCAAACGCAAAAAGAGACAAAGTATCGGCTCACAGAAGACCTCCTGCACCAGGTCAGAAATAAAGTTCTCTGGTTGGAAGAGGGAAACGTCCGCCTTGAACTTGACCACATACCCCCGCCGCTGTCGCCCGAGATTGACCCGCGCAAAACCCACCAGCTTGCGCTGAACAAGAAGCCAAAGGTTTGCTTCCAAGGCCAGACGCCTGGAGTCAGGGAGCGAATAACACACACCGTACGACCCGGATCCCACGCCGCGCAGAGGAAAAGGCTGGCCGATTTCGTAACCTGCTGTAGCCACCCCGCAAGGCCACCCTCATCGTACGGGCAGGCGAGGAAGTGCGCACACAGTACGATGCCGAGCCGACAACGCGGGCCAATGGTGCTCCGCGCAACAACGCCTGCGACACAGAACGCTGCATGGCCGCAGTTCTGTCCATCACGGCCTGATAAGCGGCAGCCAGGTAACTGACCAGAAGCTGCCCGGGAATTCCTCTCCCGGCATGGAGGCGACGTCGGCCCACCGGGTAGCCGAACAAGGCTCACATAAAGCAGACGTAAGTGTGGACGCTGTCCACACCCTCTTTGACAAGACAAACCGCGCACACCCTGCGCCTATGAGGTCACAAAAGCGGCTTCTCAACAACGGGTCCAACCATAATCCGCAACGTCATGTCGTCTTCGCTCCCCCGGCCCATGAATAGGTGTAGGCCCGCCGGGCCGACCCGACAAAGCCGGAAGCGAGGAACCGCATAACCCAGCAAACAGCACGCGGAGGGCCCCCAGCCAGGGCGCTGAACCCGCCACCCACACACCTGAATAGCCCCGCGGCGGCCAGGCCACAGCCCGCGACCCAACCCGTCAGGCGACGCGACCGCAAGCTTTGTCAACACGTCAAAGCAAAATCGCCCCTGACGAGGGAATACGTCGTGCCCGAGGTGGGACTCGAACTACATTCCGGCCCTTGCAAACACTGGGAACCCGCGAAAACGTGCGGAATCCGGGGCGGTTCAAAGACGGTAAGAGCCGATCCGGAGCCAAGGGTGTGGACAATGTCCACACCCTCTTTTGAGCTTCCTTCGACGCGTTAAGTGCCGCTCGTTGCACGTGTCCAAGCTCCGGTCTGAGCAGCTGACAGGAGTCAGCATGACAACAACAGTCCATGGAACATGCCCGCGCTCTTGGTGTCGACATCAGCTGCTGCCGGCGCCAAAAGCGCAAGAGTTCTCTATTCGTGTTGTTGGCGTGTCAGGCCGAAGGGAACGGCAGGGTGGGCCCGCACAATGTACCGGCCAGGCGCTACGCGGGTGACCATGATTCCGGTTTGGTGACGGGTGGCTGCGTCCTTGATCGCCTCTATGGCCTCGCTCAAAGCGTGGTCCAATTCAGAACTGTCGTTTACGTTGACCTCGACCATGCCGGGGGAGGTCTCTCGCCTCACTGCCGTTGTCATGGTTTCAGGACGACGGTCGTCGCGGAGGGCAGGTCTGTTACGGAGAAGCCGGCCCGCATCTGGTAGTTGCCGGGTTCGTAGTTCCAGCCGTTGTTCCAGTAGGCGAGGAGACGGGTGGTGATCTGCAGGTCTACTGAGACATGTTCGCCGGGCTCTACCCAGACGGGTGCCGAACCGACCAGCCAGCGGACAGCCCGCTCCACGGTGGAGTCCTTCTTTTCTGCATAAACCTGGATGACCTGCTTGCCGGCTCGTTCGCCAGTGTTTGTCAGGGAGACCTTCAGAGGGACGCTGTCACCGGGCGTGACGGGGTCCGCCGGTCCTTCGACGTTGTTGAGGGACCAGGTCGTGTATCCGAGGCCGTAGCCGAAGTCGTAGGCGGGGGTGGCGCCGGTCTTGAGCCAGGCGCGGTATCCGATGTGGATGCCCTCGTCGTAGCGGAGCTTGCCGTCGGCGTCGGGAGTGGTGTTCAGGACCGGGACGCTGCCCTGAGTTGCCGGCCACGTAGTGGGCAGGCGGCCTCCGGGCTCGGTGGTGCCGGTGAGGATGTCGGCCAGCGCGTTACCGAATTCCTGGCCTCCGAAGTAGCCGATCAAGGTCGCGGCGACTTCGTGGCGCCAGGGCATGATGACGGGAGAGCCGGCGTTGACGATCACAACGGTGCGGGGGTTCGCTGCGGCGATGGCGTGCACGAGCCGGTCCTGATAACCAGGCAAATCCAGGCTGGTCCGGTCGTAGCCTTCGGATTCGACCCGGGAGTTTGTGCCAACAACGACGACGGCGACCTCCGCTTGCCGCGCAGCTTTCGCTGCTTCGATGATGAGCACCTCGGGGTCGATTTGAGCGGGTTCGGTGCCGAGGGTGACGCTCAGGGCGTTGTCGAGGGGGCCCCTCCGGTTTGATGTGTCCAGTTCGACGAGGACTTCCACGGCAACACCTGCGGTTACCGGGATCTCCACCGTTGATGACGGCGGGGCGAGGAAGGACTCGGCGATGTCTTTGCCGTTCACCTCCACCTCCGCCTCATGGACGAGAATTCCGTCCACGTGGATCCGTACCCCGCCTACGGTGGCGGCCCCCAAATGGACAGAGCCGGTTTCGTCGGGCGTGTAGATCGTGTGCAACCGGACCGTGGAGGATTCGCGGATGGGGGCGTCTCCTCCGAACCAGACGAGGGCGGTGGACCGGCGGTCTTCCGTGAACAGTTCCTTGCCGTCGGCGTCGAGGAACGCAACCCGCAGACCGGGAATGCCGGTGGCAGGGTTAGTTATCTGTGCCAGGGGAAGTTCGGCGACGCCTTCCTGCACGATGGCACCAGTGCTGTAGGTGACGCTGTCTGCCCCGAACGCGGCGCGTATCCCTTCGAGCGGGGTGACGATCTTTTCCGGGAGCACGGTCGCTGACCCGCCGCCCTGGGTCCGGGCGTACTTGGCGTTATGTCCGATGACCGCGATCGTGCCCACTGCGGCTGGGTCCAGCGGCAGCACGCCGTCGTTCTTCACCATGACAGTGCCGGCTGCGGAGGCTTCCCGGGTGAAGGCCACCAGGTCCTCCCGGTCCACGGGTTCGGCGCTGACCGGTTCGAAGCCTTCCAGGGCGCCGACCCGGGCGGCGAGCTGCAGGATCCGAAGGACCTTCCGGTCGATGCTGGCTTCTGTTACCTCTCCGGAGCGGACCGCTGCGACGAGGGCGTCGCCCCAGGGGCCATCGGGGCCTGGCATGACGAGGTCCTGCGATGAGTTGGCGGAGTCGACGCTGCGCACCGCGGTCCAGTCGCTGATCACGACCCCGTCGAAACCCCATTCACTGTTCAATGGTGTTTCGAGCAGGTCATTCTCGGTGGCGGTGGTGCCGTTGATCGAGTTGTAAGCGCTCATGACCAGCCAGGCGCGGGATTCAACGACGGCCTTTTCGAAGGCCAGCAGATACAGTTCCCGCAAAGGGCGCTCGTCCACGATGGCGTCAACGGTGAAGCGGTCGGTTTCGGAGTCGTTGGCAACGTAGTGTTTCGGCGTCGCCCCGACACCATTGCGCTGGACGCCTGCCACGTAGGCTGCTGCCAGTTCCGCGGTGAGAACCGGGTCTTCACTGAAGGCTTCGAAGTGCCGGCCGCCCAAGGGCGAGCGGTGCAGGTTAATGGTCGGTCCGAGAACGACGTCGACGCCCTTGCGCCTCGCCTCGACGGCCGATGCCGCTCCAAGCCGATCGGCGATGGCGGGGTCCCAGCTGGAGCTGATGGCCGTGGCGGAAGGGAAATTCACGGACGGCTGGCGTTCGTCCCAGACTTCGCCGCGGACTCCGGTGGGGCCGTCGGAGACCAGGATGCGGCGCAGCCCAATCTTTTCCATCGGCCAGGTGGTCCAGAAGTCGCGGCCGGTCAGCAGCTGGACCTTTTCTTCAAGCGTCAGTTGGGGCAGGAGGGCTTGGAGGCGGTCGTCGATGGCTTTGTTGGAGGTTTTCTGTGCGCTGAGGGTTTCCATGGGCTGGTGGTGGTTCCTATGCGTGGGTTGGAAGGATGATGTGTGGTGCAGGACGGTCAGCCGTGCTGGAGTGCTTCCTGCCGGCGGTTTTCGAGGATGTCGCGGACCTTGGCGACGTCCCGCGGGTAGCAGCCGTAGAGGGCGGTGAGGACCACTGCATTGACGAGCATCAGGATGACGAGGGTCCAGAGGAACACGGTCTGGATGCCAAGCGATGCCGCGAGTGCGCCGGCGCCAAGGGAGAAGACAGCCCAGCCGATGGTTTCGAAGACGGTCAGGAAGATCGCGAAGGCCTGGTTGCGGAGTTCGGGCAAGACGACGGCGGCGACGATGGGACGGTTGGCGGGCGGGTTGGCGCCCTGGGCGAAGCCCATCAGTGCCCAGAAGATGCCGTAGATGCCGACGTTGTCGTAGTTGAACTGGGTGGCGAAGAAAGCGACGACGGCGAAGAGGACCTGCGCACCTTGCAGGTAGGCGACGCGGCCGCGGTCCGGCAGGATGCGGTCAAGTAGTGCCATGAGCCAGCCGCCGCCTGCGGTGCCGGCGAAGTAGCCCAGCCCGAAGGGCAAGAGCACGATGGCGGCCACGGCGTTGGTGAAGTGGCGTTCGGCGACGAGGAACTGGATACCGAAGATCACGATCAGCAGGTGACCCGACAGCAGCCGGGAGAGCATCATGACGGAGAAGGTGGGGATGCGGAACAGGGAGAGCACGGTGCCGAGGGTGACTTTCGGCGCGAGCGTTTCGCGTCCTGTCAGGTCGGCGAGCTGCTTTTCGGACGCGCCCACTCCGGGGTCCTTGAGGAAGAACATGACGAGCAGGCCCGCCGCGATGCAGATGGCGCCGATGGCCCACATGCCGTACCGCCATCCGTCGGTCAGTCCGGTGAAGAGCGCGATGAGGGGGCCGATGAATGAGCTGATGAGGCTGATGAAGCCGTAGAAGTAGCCTGCGGCCTTGCCGCGCTGGCTGTCGTCAAAGGAGTCGGCGATGATGGCGTTCGCGATCGGGCTGCCGCCGATGATGGCTGCGGACATCAGGGTGTTGAAGATCAGCAGCTGGACGAAGTCGTGGGAGAAGCCGGCGGCAATGCCGAAGGCACCGCCGACAAAGGTTGTGGCGACCAGGGCCTTCCGGCGTCCGATTTTTCCTGCCAGCCAGGCCCAGGCCGGACCGGCGGGTACAGCCACGAGTTTGCCCAGGGCTGCGAGAAGCCCAAGGTGGCTGCTCTGCAGCTTCAGCGCGGCGGCGATGGTGGGGAACAGGGTGGTGCTCAGGCCGGCTTCGGTGTTGTCGACGACGGTGACACCGGTGAGGACGGCAAGGTTTCGCCACCGGTGCGGGACGTGACGGGCCTGGGCTGCGCCTTCCACCTGGGTAGGAGCGGCCGTGTTCTGGGCGGGGGTTGCGGGGACGCGATGAGTGCTCATTAAAGAGTTCCTGTCTTCGTTGCCAGGTGATAGATGGGTGGGTTGTGTTAGGCCGTGGGTACGGCGGTGAGGGCTTCGGCGATGGGGCCGAGGGCGGCTGCCGGGACAGCGGCGACTGCGGCAAGTTGGTGAAGGGTGAGCTGCGCCGGAAGGTTGACGAGCTCGGTGCTGACGAGATCGGGCAGGTGCCTTTCCAGGACCTCGCGTGCGTTGGGGTCCTGGAGGAGTTCGAGGACCGGGACTGTCAGTGCGGCTCCCCTGCCGGGGAGGGAATCCAGGGCGGGCAGCGGTTCCAAGGCCAGGCGGGCGCGATCGGCCTGCTTCCGGACCAGCAAGTGGTCTTCGCCGGGTTCACCGACCCCGGGGAGTCCGAGGCGTTCGAACTGGCTAGCAGGAGCTTCGGAGGCGTGCATGAGCGTCACCAGGAGCCGCAGCATGCGCAGTTCAGTTTCGTCGTCCGTCAACGGGTTCTTCTGCTGCGGGTCGTTCTCGAGGTCAAACAGCAGAGTTCCGTGGGTCCAGGGGTTCATGAAGGAACTCGTCTGCACGGACATGGTCCGCAGGCCCTTGGTGAAACCGAACGGTTCGGCGGGTTGCCAATTGGCCAGTTCGGGCACAGTGAAGCGGCTGCGCATGTGGGTGGGCATGAGGGTGTAGTCCTCCAAGGGCCCGTTGCCGGGATCGGCTGCGGCGCGCATGTAGACGTACCGGCCGTCGGTGACATTGACGTGGCCCCCATGGATCCCGAACAGCGCAGCGTCGCGGACCTCAGCGGAGTCGTCTTCCATGACGAGGGCGAGGTCCTGGCCCTGCATGTCCGGAGTGGGTTCGAGGCCGAAGTACCGGAGCATGGTGGGAGCGATGTCAATGGTCTGTGCCAGGGCTCCCCTGCGCGTGTCGCGACCGGCGGTGCGCGGATCCCACAGGAACATCGGCAGGTGCACCAGCTCGTTAAACCAGGGCTGAACTGATTTGGCCCACCAGCCATGTTCACCCAGCAGGAAACCGTGATCGGTGTTGACCAGCAGGAGGGTGTCCTCCCAGAGGTTGTGCTCATCCATGGCATCGAGGACCCGGCCGAGCGACTTGTCGCACATAGACACCAGGGCGGCGTACTCGTACCGGGCATGCTCCACCTGGTCCTGGGATTCACTGACCTTCTGGTAGCCGGGCCAGTCGAACTCCAGCCCGTCGTAGTCGTGTGGGTACATCGCCTTGTAAGCCTCGTGGGTGAAGAACGGCTCGTGAGGGTCGAATAGTTCAATCTGGAGCATCCACTTGTCCGCGTCCTTGTTCACGTCGAGGAAGTGAAGGCCCGCGTCAACGGTTCTGGTCTGTGAGTGTTCCTCTTCAGTTGCCATGTAGGAGCGGTTGATCAGGTCCTGCCGCTTCATCTGCGACCGCCAGTCTTCGCCCTCTCCTGCGGGCTCGACCACGCCCTTCCAAGGGTCGCCTTCCTGGCCACGGAAGAATTCCCAGGTGGTGTAGCGCGGGTGGTAGGTCGCTCCGCCGTCCTCCCAGTAGTGCGGGTGGTCGGACACCAGGTGCGCGTGGACGCCGGCCTGCTTCAGAAGCTCGGGCATGGAGTCGTCAAAGGGCTCAAGTGGTCCCCAGGAGCGGTGCAGGAAGTTGTAGCGGCCTGTGTGCATTTCCCGCCGTGCGGGCATGCACGGCATGGATCCGGCATAGAAGTTGTCGAAGGTGGTCGCCTTGGCCGCGAGCCGGGCGAAGTTGGGTGCCTGCACGATGGTGTCGGCGGCGTAGGGGGAAAGCATGTGGCGGTTGAGGCTGTCGAACATCAGGATGATGGCCCGCATGGGGAATCCTTTCAAAGACAAAAAGTCAGGTGTGTGGGGGAGGCGCGGACAAATAACCCGTCAGCGGGAGTTCCGGGGAACCGAGGGTCAGGACGGGCCCGCGGTTGTTGTCACCGGGGTTGTGCTGGGGACTCATCCCCGGGCACCGCCGGCAGCGAGCGGGAAGACAGCTTTCCGTCCAGCAAATCGCGGCGGAGCTCGATCATGGCGGCAACGTGGGCGTCGATGGCCGCAGCCCCCATCAGGTGCATCCGCTCTCCGACCGAATCTGCAAGTTCGGCGTCAAACGGGATGGTTGGCGCCCAGACCTGCCTCCGGTCCCGATTGCGGTAACGGGCAATTTCGGACTGCCGGGTTTCAATCTCGGTATCCAGGATGCGAAGCAGTTGCTCTGCGCTCATGAACCCCGAGAAGGTCAGACGCACGCCCAGCTCGGGATCCTGGAAGCGCGACGGCGGCTGGTACGGTCCCGTCAGCCAGTCAAGGAAGACGGTGGCCCCTTCCTGCGTCACCCGGTAGGTTTTTGCGTCCTGGGCGCCAGGGCGGGGATCGAGCTCATGTGTGACCCAGCCTTGTTTTTCCATGCTGGCCAGAGAGCGGTACACCTGACTCATCTGGGTGTTGGAGCGCAGGAACCTGCCGTGGGTGTCCAGGTACTTTTTGAGGTCGTATCCGGTGCTCGGGTGCTCGAGGAGCACTCCAAGGAGGATGCTCTCCATCTTCATCGATGCCTCCGGAAGGTCGTTGGATGTCGTGAGGTGGGTCACCTCGTCTTCATCGAGCATGACACAAGTGGAATCATCGGTCAATAGCACTTGTGGAATGGTTATGCGGCAGAGCATAGTAGATGAAGGATCCAAGCGAGTACCCGTCGAGGTCGCGAGCTCTTTTCCAGGAGGACCATGGACTGCCAAAACCCGGGGGCCAGCCCCAGTTGCTGCACGCCCAACAGCGGAGCAAACACCCCCACGGCCGCAGAGCAACACTCAGGACCAGCAGTACCGTCCTCCCCCACTACCGCCTCGACAGCACCTAGACATCAGGACGTACCTATCCCGGCAGGTGTGTTCCTCATGGGCGACGCATTCGGAGAAGGCTACCCGAGTGACGGGGAAGGCCCCGTCCACGCGGTGGAGCTAGAGGCGTTCAGGATTGATGCGACGGCGGTGACGAACCGGATGTTCGCCGCCTTTGTGGCGGCCACCGGTTACCGTACGGAGGCCGAACAGTACGGCAGTTCGGCTGTGTTCCACCTCCTCGTAGCCGCACAGGATGCTGACATCGTTGGCCGCGCTGCCGGAGCACCCTGGTGGATCAACGTCCGCGGCGCGGACTGGACACATCCAGCTGGCCCCTCCTCTGACTGGAACCAGATGCCTGATCACCCGGTCGTCCACGTCTCCTGGAATGACGCGCAGGCATACTGCCAGTGGGCCGGCCGACGACTGCCGACCGAGGCGGAATGGGAATGTGCCGCGCGCGGCGGACTGACTGGGAAGCGCTACGCATGGGGGGACGAGCTCACTCCGGGCGGGGAGCACCGCTGCAACAAATGGCAGGGGACCTTCCCAACAAACAACAGCGAGGATGACGGCTTTCTCGGCACCGCCCCCGTAAAGTCCTACCCCGCCAACGGCTACGGGCTCTACGAGGTTGCCGGAAATGTCTGGGAGTGGTGCAACGACTGGTTCCTTCCCAACTTTTACCGGACCTCGCCCAGCCAGGATCCGCAGGGGCCCGTCACTGGGGCCGGCCGGGTCATGCGCGGCGGTTCCTACCTGTGCCACGAGTCGTACTGCAACAGGTACCGGGTCGCCGCCCGTACCTCCAACACGCCGGAATCCTCCAGCGGAAACTGCGGCTTCCGAACGGTGACCCTCTAATGGTCAAGCTCAAAGAACCCAAATGGCGCCGCAACGGGGAGATGCCGGACTACCGCTTCTCACTGGCAAACGAACGCACCTTCCTGGCCTGGATCCGCACCGCTATGGCCATCCTCGCCGGCGCCATCGCCGTCGACCAGCTCACCCCGCAGATCGCCCCGCCCCCGGTCCGGATCATCCTGTGCCTCGTGCTCGCCGTCATCGGCGCGCTGCTGGCCCTGGAAGCCTACCGGCGCTGGTCTCTGCAGGAACAAGCCATGCGCCAGAAACGGGAACTCCCCCACGCCTGGCTGCTCGTGGCGATGACGACCGTCATCGCACTGGCCGGCACCGTCGTCGCTGTTCTCATCCTTGTCCGGTGACACCACGGGACCCAGGGCTGCAGCCGGAACGGACCGCACTCGCCTGGCGGCGCACCTTCCTGGCAATGATCGTTTCCGACTTCTTTATCTGGCGCGCTTGGACAACATCCCTCACCCACCACGGCGGCGACATCGCAGGCTCCTCCCTCGGTCTCGGCATCGCAGCGGCCGTCGCGGCGAGTGCCACCGCCGTACTCGGAATCTGCATCCTGCACCGCAACGCAAACCTCCGCGACAAAAAAGCGGCGCATCCAGTCCTCCTCCGCACCGCGACGGGGGCAATTATTGCCGTCGGTACCGCCACCATCTCTTCAATCCTGCTGGGCGGGTGAAACACCGGCCGAGAACAACCGTGTGGGAAACGCACCGATACGCGCCCACACACACGCGCGATAGTCGCCAAACCCGCTTTCCGACCGAGCCAAGTTGCCGGGCGGGTTCAACGACACGGGCTGGGCAGGCTTTGGTGGACGAGCCCAGACGCGAGTGGCGGGTCTTCTTGGTGCCCACAGGTTCGCCCAGAAGAGAACGCCCAGTCCGAAAGGAGCAGAGGACGCTGCCTGATCCAGCGCTCAAAGCCAGAGTGGTGGTGCTTGCCAGAATCGACGACTCTCCGAAACGTCAAGCTTTGTCAACACCAAAAACATAATAAGCTCTTGACCTGCGGAAACACTGTGCCCGAGGTAGGACTCGAACTGGACTCCAGGCCTTGCCAACGCTGGGAACTTCCGAAAACACGCGGAATCGGAAGCAGTCCAACCGCTATAAAGCACGATCCAGCGTGAAAGGTGTGGACATTGTCCACACCTCCCAGCAGCCCTAATTAGCAGTCCTTCCACGGAACATAGCCTTGGTGCGAGGCTTAATCTGGGACTCCGCTTTCTAACTGTCGTGTCTTGGCTCCCCCTCGCTGCGGTTGAACCAAGGCTCTCCGTCGAATTCAGCATCCATGAAGCCGCTGGCCGTCATGTTGATTAGCGTTGGTGCATGTAGCTCTGCGGGTAAAAACTTGTCATCGTCCGGATGCCGGTAGACGTATTCCCTGGCATGCTTTGCCGTGTGCTCGTTAAATAGTCGCTCCATGGCCGTTGATCCGCCTTGAGCGCGGTCTGCCGCTCCTTGCAGAACGGCTGCTCTGATCTCCTGCACCTGAGGGTCATCTGCGGATAGTCCCTTGACGATTGCCATAGGATCGCTCATCAGCAGGCCTAATTTCGTCGTCAGTGGAAACGCCACAGCCCAAGCAGTTCCGAAGCCCACACCTTGCCAGGGTTCGTCTTCAAAGTTACGCACCAGGCTGATTGGCGCGTCCGAGGTTATGAGAGACCGTTGGGCGAAACGGACAAGAGTCCATGGCCGGGTCGCGATGTACGGGGTCAGCTGTTCGGAGGTGTCAACCATGTGCTGTATGTGAATGTGATTTGGAAACGAGATTGGCGGCCCTCCGGGCTGCGTGGCTTCATCCCATATGCGATTTGCCTGTTCGTCGCTGGCATCGAACCCCATGTTGTCTTTGATCCAACGTTTGACGTTCCTCCGCCCTCCAGCACCAACCTCTACCCGGGCAGTCTTGGCATGTAGATGCTCAATCGTCTTGCGCGTATCAGGACCTCGGGAAGCTTGAAGCGCGATATAGAACGAAAAAGTCCATCGGTCTCTTTCCGGAAGAGGAAGCTCACCGCCCTCGAGGCGGCGGATTATATTCAGGGCTTCGCCCTCAATACCGCTGAGAAGTTTCTCAAACTCGTCAGGCTCATAATAGCCATGAAGCGTGTGGAAGTGAGTCTGCGCGGCGACGTTTTTCACCGACGGCGTGTAACTCGCCCTCCCGTCGAGCGGCACAACCGTAATACGCTCTTTCTCATTTGCGAAGCCGCGTAGATAGCCCTGAGGAACGTAATGGTGCAGCTTCGCCACACTGCCCTGCTTTGACATGTATAAATGACCCCCAGAGTTAAGACCAATGCCAACGTACTACCAGCAGGTGGCACTCACAGCACTTCTGTACGGCAGCCCCACTTACAGTCCCAAAACCGCCAATCACACTTATGGTTCACTCTGTCGAACGCGTGACCCTTGCGTTCCCGTAGACGAGGGCAACATCTTGGTCTCTCCAGCGGAGCAAGGATCCTCCGATCTCGCTTCTCGCTTAGAGCACTCGGACCGGCGTCATGCCGCTGAACTGCCAGGCCGCGATGGACAGGCAGAAGTACGAACTGCTTGTCATTCTGATATGTCCCCATGATCGCTGGGCGGGTCCTCCGCGCAACCAGGGCGCTACCGCGCCGACCCCGGAACCGAAAACTTCATCATCAGAACGGTGAAGCATTGCCCGCGGCTGAAGTTTTCGCCCCGGCGCCGGTCCCCCAAGTTGCACTCCGGCCCCTCTACCCAGCGGGTGGTCCCCTACCAGAACGACGCACACAACCAACAACCGCAACAAGACACGGCAACACAAGGGTGAAGGGAAACAAGGGGATCATGGAAAAGCTCACTATCAAAACACCATCAGATGTGCTCAGCTTCATCGGGCATACTCTGGGCTTCTGGCCCAAGGAAAGCTTGGTCTGCATCACCATGAACGAGAACAGCATCGGCGCGACGCTGCGCATCGATCTCCCCCGCCAGCCCGGCCAAGAACTCCCCTACGCACGCACCGTCGCCCACTACCTCACCAGCGACACCAACGCCACATCCGTACTCTTCGCCGTGTACACCACCGAACCAGCGCAGCCCGGTCAGGCCCGGCCGTATGCCGGCACCATAGCCGCTCTCACCGGGGTCCTCGCCGAACAGGGCATCACCATCCGGGACGGACTCTTCGTCGGAGACGAAACCTTCTCCCCCTACGACGGCGAGCCCGGCACCACCCTCGCCCTACCCGTCAGCTCCACTCAGACGAGCGCCATCAACGCCGAATTTATCTACCGGGGCAGTTTCGTCGAACCCACCGACCGGGTTATTCTCCCGCCCACCGGCGAGGAAGCAGCGAAAGCGGCCGCCGTCGAACACCACATGGACACCATCGCCTCCCAACCAACGGACGCCGCGCTCCAGCAGGGCCGGCAACTCTGGGCAGGAATGCTCAACTCCAAGACCTTCCCGAGCGATGACGACTGCCACGCCCTCGTCGCAAACCTGCAGTTCCCGGCTATCCGGGACCGGCTCATCGCAGACATCCCAGGCGTCGACGAACCCATGCAACAGATCCTGTTCGCCCAAACCGACCATGCTCCGAAATGGTCACGCATCGAATGGGCACAACAACTCCTCCTGCACGCCTACACCCGCACCAGCGCCGAACACGCAGCACCAGTGCTCACCACCATCGGCTACATCAACTGGTGGGAAGGCAGAGGCAGCAAAGCCCACCAATTCCTCCAACTCGCCCTCGACACCGACCCCGCCTACCGTCTCGCCCGCCTCAGCGACCAAATGATCGGCTCCGGCATCGTCGCCGGCTGGAACATGAACAAAGACACCGCATACAAATCCCTGCCCTACGACCTTCCGTGAGGCACTTCAGGACTAGCCGAGTTGGCGCAGCTTAACAGAAGGTACACTATCGGCTCTTTAGAATGGGCGGGGGAGCACCTGCAGAACGGACTGTTCCTGCCATCGTTCGTGGCTTGTTTTCCGCCGGACTTCGGCGCGTGGGAACGGCTCAGCCAGCACCTGGTTGACGGCCTGGATGTCCAGAAAGGCCGGTCAAAGGTTACGGCAGATCCGGTCATCTCCACCCCCCCATACGGACCGTTCGGCGTGGTCAGGATACGACGGTTCGACCAGGGCATGCATGATTTCCTCGAATACCCGGGGAAACCTCCGGCGTATTCCAGCGGGCCGCGCCGTGCATGTCGATCAACCAGGCCGGCGGACTGCAGTGACGGCCGTTGGGTGACCGCGGTTCTCGTTAGTGGATCGCGCCGAGTTCGACGAGGAAGACGCCGCCGATGATGAGGACGATGCCAATGCTCATTAGCCACGTAAGGGGGTCGTTGAAGAGGACCTTAGAAAGAACGGCGGTGAGGGCGACGCCTGTTGCGGCCCAGATTCCGTACGCGATGCCGATGGGCATCCCATGAGCGAGGGCGAGGCCGAGCATGCTGAAGGACACCACGTATCCGACCGCAACTGCTGCGTACCAGCGTTTGTTGTCGATTGCCAGGCGGAGGCTGATCGTGCCGGAGACCTCAAACAGGATGGCAGCGGTAAGGAGAAGATAAGACATCAGGCCATCTCTGCTTTCTTGTGGGCCGCCTGGGCCCCGAGCTCCACGCACAGGACGCCGGCGATGATGACGATGATTCCTATGCCCATGAGGGCGGTGATCGGTTCTCCGAAGATCAGGAGGGAGCCAACGGCAGTGAGGGCGACGCCGGTAGCTCCCCAGATACCGTAGGCGACCCCGAGGGCCATACCCGTGCGGAGTATCTTGGCGAGCAGTACGAATCCGCTCAGGTAGCCGATGACAACGACGACGTAGAGGGCGGGGTGCTCGAGTGCGCCCTTGAGGGCGAGTGAGGCCATCACTTCGACCAGGATGGCGGGAATTAGGAGTAGCCAGGCCTTCGTGGTGTGGTCATGGGTTGTTTCCTTGCGTGATGTGCTGCTGGGTGGTCTGCGCGACGAGGTGGCCCTCGTAGCCCCAAACGAGGGAAAGAATATGTCCGCGAATGTCAGGGCGAGGATCGTTCCTTGACGCGGCGGCAGGAAGCCAACGATCACGTAGATCCCTGTTCAAGATGATTTGGGCTTAGAGGGAGGCACTGTAAGTGATGCGGTTCTTTCCGGATGCATCGTTCGAGGTATGCCCGCACGCCTGATTCGGCGGCCCGCCGACGGGCTCACTGCCCACTAAGCGATGGGTGTGTGGCAGGTCCTCACGCAAGATGCATAGTCCGGGCACGTTGAGCGCGCGACGCCCACCCTCGCGGTACTTACTACCGGGTACTGCGGCCTTGGGCGGCGGAGGTGACGAGGTCGCTCTTGGTCAGCGGCGCGCCCGTGTGCAGTGCCGCAGTCCAGGTCTCGGTGTCGGTGACGGCGGCCCAGTTCGAGTGCAGCAGCGCCATGAGGGTCTCATGGACTTGGCGTGCGGGCGCGGTGCCGGCGTCGTTGGCGAGGTCGATTGCTCCGGTCGCGTCTGAGAGGACTTCGACCGTGAATCCGAGGGGCTCCGCGGCAGCGGCGGACGCGAGCACGCAGTTGTTGGTCATGTAGCCGGCGAGGGTGATGGTGTCGATGCCTTGTTCACGCAGCCAGGCTTCGAGGTCCGTGTCCGCGAAGACGCTGGAGAACTGTTTGCTGATGCGCTTGGCCGCCGCGTTCTCGTGGGCGGCTACTTCGGGGTGGTTGTGCCAGGTCGCCGATCCGGATGCGAACACCGGTGCTTCTGCGGGAAGCTCGTGCTGGACGATCACGACCGGCGTTCCGGTCTGCTCTGCGGTCTTGATCGCGGTCTGGATGCTGATGATGGATTGGTCACGGCCCGGGTACTGGATCGGAAGCAGTCCGTCGAAGTATTCCTGCTGGGCGTCGATGACGATCAGGGCGCGGCGCGGTGCGGTCATGGAGTTCTCCTTCAAGGGGTGTGTTGTGAATATGCGGAATGTGGGTATGGCTGCTACTGGGCGGCGGTTGGAAGGGGCGCCTCCACGTGGGGCAGCGTGTAGTGATCGGCGAGCAGGCTAATCCCCTGCTGGTCGAGGCGTGCAGAGTGGCCGCCAACGACGAGCATCACCTCATCGACACCGGTGCGCTCGTGCATGGCTTCGAGACGGTTTGCGACAGTAGCGGCGGAGCCATGAAAATTTCGGCTGGTGTAGGCGTCGAGGATTTGCCGCTCCTGAATAGTGGCCGGATACGCCTCAACCTCGTCCGGCGGCAGGAGCAGGTAGCCTTCGCGCTTGAACATGCGCAGCATCCCCATTGCCGACGTTGCCGCCTGCCGTTCTGCCTCAACCGGGTCATCGCTGATCGCCACGGGCACGCTGACGAGCGTGTACGGCTCGGTAAGCACTTCGGAGGGCTGGAAGCTCTCACGGTAGAGACGCATGGCAGTGTCGATGTCAGCGTCGCCGAACTGCAAGGCGAACGCATACGGCCTGCCGAGCTGCCCCGCCAGTTGTGCTGAGTACGGAGAGGAACCCAGCACCCACACCTCCGGGAAGGTCGAGGGCGCAGGCATCCGGTTCTCCCTCGCTTGCCACGGGCCAGGGACTGCGTGAACATGTCGGTAGGGGTGTCCAGAAGGAAAGTCGTCGCCGAGGAATCCGAGCAATTCGAGCACCTGTTGTGGGAATCCGTCGTTGGCATCCGCGCCTCGACGCAGAGCCGCAGCGGTCGCCCCATCAGTGCCGGGCGCGCGTCCCAGCCCAAGATCGATCCGGCCCGGGGCGAGAGCCTCCAGCATCCCGAACTGTTCGGCGATCAGCAACGGTGCGTGGTTGGGCAGCATCACCCCTCCGGCGCCAAGGCGGATGCTCGTCGTCTCAGCGATGAGACGGGCGACCATCAACGCAGGTGATGACACCGAGGTCGCCCCCATCGCATGATGCTCAGACATCCAGAACCGGTGATAACCGCGCTGGTCCGCCGTTCGCGCCAAGGAAATCGTCGCCGCGAGCCCCTCCCCGGCGGTCATCCCCACCCCGGTACCGCCCGCAGAAAGCACCGACAGCGCGAAGGGGGCCGTGCCGGCCGCTCCATCGAACGTCATCGGACCCGCTCATGGAAAATAGTGTTTTTTAGCATGATCGGAGCCTAGCATTCTTCTCACGCTTAAATGAAACTGCTACCATGAGGATCATGTCGGAAACACCGCTGGCAGCCGCACCAGGCGCTAAAGAGCATCCCAGCCTCGCGCTGGTCAACAGCGCGAACGAATTGCCCGCCGGCAAACGCTATGACGAATTGGACGGTCCTGACGACGCTGCGGCCTGGCTGAGAGCACACGATCTCATCGGGCCGGAGACTGTGTTGCACGACCACTGCCGGGGCAGGCTCGCAGACCTGCGGTCAGACCTGCGCGATCTGTTCACCGCGCACACCACAGGGGACGTCCCCACGACAGCGGCCGTGCAAGCTCTCAATTGTGCGCTGACTTGTGCGCCCGGTGCACTCCTGCTTCAGTTTGACCCGGATTCAGGGTTTACCCGCAGCGCCAACCACCCCGTGACGCAGGTCGTCGAGCACGTCATGGCCCTCATCGCCGACGACGCTGCCTCACTGCTTAGCGGCGACCAAGCATCGGTGCTCGCTTCCTGCGAAGCGGACGGGTGCCAGCGATTCTTCCTCCGCACCCACGCTCGACGGCAATGGTGTTCAACCCGCTGCGGCGACCGCGTCCGCGCCGCACGCTCCTACGCGCGCAAACGGCGCGCAGCTCCAAAGTAGCTATGTGAGCGAGGCCAGACCCTGGCGCAGTGGCCTTGGGGAGCATTCCGTCGCGCTCTGAGCCGCCTCGGAAAAGGGAATTTCTCTCAACCGGCTCTTGTGACTTGCTCTGGTGCACGGCCGCCTCAACGTCAAGCCGGAAGACTCCCGGATGCGGTCGCGAGATCGCAAAGGTAACAACTTCAGCGGCGCCAGCGGGTGACGGTTTACGTGTTCTGCGATGCCCTAGGGATGGCCCCAGAAGGAATCTTCCGATTGGCTGTCAGCTGAGAAAAGCCTCACCTCCGCGATCTTTCCCTCACGGATCGTGAGGAGATCGACGCCGGACATATCCATCGATGCATCCGCGCGCTTGCCTGAGAACTGCACCGGAA
This sequence comes from Pseudarthrobacter sp. MOO14, assembly GCF_058267675.1. Lineage (NCBI taxonomy): Bacteria > Bacillati > Actinomycetota > Actinomycetes > Micrococcales > Micrococcaceae > Pseudarthrobacter > Pseudarthrobacter sp. MOO14. The sequence continues at coordinate 4,312,846 of NZ_CM177849.1, read as the reverse complement.
CGGCAACGAGTTCTCCGTTAGCCATTGCCGGCCCGGTGACGGCGATGGCGAAGGTCCCCTGGCTCGCTTCCATCATCCCGCCGAGCAGCGCACCCACGCCGTCGACCCCCGTGTGATCACCGGAAAACCGGTTGGAGCCCGGCTGATACCAGACGACGTCCGGGCTGAACAATTCCATTGCCGAGGGCATATCACCCCTGCTGAGGGCGTCGAAGTACGCTATTGCTACAGCAACGGGTGTCTGGTCAGTCATCTTGATCTCCTAGATTGGGTTACGATCCCTATGGTTACATTCGGTAACCTGTTACCTCAACGTAACTAAGGAGGCCGACTCTATGAACGTACCTGCCTGGAACGTCATGGTGGCCACCTGCCCCTCGCGGACCTCCCTCGCGAAAATAGCCAACAAGTGGACTGCGATGATCATCATCGCCCTGAGCGGCGGTCCACTGAGGTTCGGTGAACTGCGTGATGCCGTGGACGGTGTCAGCGGCAAAGTCCTGGCCGATACCCTGCGTGATCTGGAGCGTGATGGCATCGTAGAGCGAACGGCCTATGACGAGATGCCCCCGCGGGTTGAATATGAGCTAACCACCCTGGGCCAAACGCTTCGAGAGCCACTATCGGCGCTTGGCCGCTGGGCTGAACAACATATCGAAGCTGTACTGTCAGCCCGGGAATCCTACGACAACCGGGCCGACCCAACGACCCTCAATAGGCGCGCGTAGTTGGGCGGTCACACCCTAGCGGCCCATGTCGAGAAACGTCCCCAGCCGAGGCGCTGGAAGCACCGTTGTCGTTCCCGAGCACACCCCACCTGGCGGCGGTGCTGCAGTAGACCATCTCGCGCTGGGGCAGCCAAGCAAGCCGTCGCTCAGACGCCGTTTCGACGCCCAACCCCGGGTCTGGCTCCGGGCGCTGATTCCGAGTGCTGGCTCTTCCGCCACGTGTCAGTCCTTCAAGTGACGGGAGAGGCCGTTCGTTCGGGATTGAGGGGGACCCGGTCGGCGGGGCGGTTGATCCGGCCCACCACTTCGGTTTTGTACGTCTGGGATGAGTCCATGCTGCCGCGGAACCACACGACGGCGTGGACGGCCGGTTCTCCCGGGACCACCATGGGGCGGAGGTTGTCCGCGTCCGAGTTTTCCGTCACCTCCGACCATTGCCAGGAGGCGCCGTTGTCGGATGTGCGCCCTCTATAGATCTCGTAGTGGCCAGTGGCTTGACTGGTCCCCGGGTGTAGGGGTGTGGAGATGTACACCTGGTCCAGATCGTTCGGATCCACGGCGCCGAGCCCCGTGTAGTCCTGTTCGTGGGGCAGCAGCGCCGAGCCCGCGGCGGCCAGCGGGTGTACCAGCCAGCGCGTCCCGTCGAAGCGCGCGTAAAGCAGCCGATGGTCGTCGACCTCAAGCCGCTGCAGACGCTCGAGAGGTCCGTCGACGTCGTTGGCGCGGCAGCTGATAATTGCCGCGAGTTGGTCGCCCTTCCCTCGCAGGTCCGTGGTCCAGGCATGGGTGAGGACATCACCGTCGATCCTGGTGCCGGATTTGAAGACGGTCGTGAGAGCATTCTGGTTTATGCCCGCCGAGCCCAGGAGAGGTTTTTCCATGACCCTTCCAGCGGCGTCGTGGAGGGCGTTGTCGCGGATAAAGCCGTGGTAGATGCTGTTGTTGTAGTCGCGGGGGTGGTGGTCCGTGGTGATGAGGTCGATCCGGTCCACCCCGTTACCCCAGTACCGGGTGTAGCCATTGACGTAACCCACCTTGGGCCGGGTGAACAGCTTGCCGCCGTAGCGCCACGTCCCGCCGTCGTCGTCGGAGACCATCATGCTCGGGTCGTCGTTGACGGCACGGACAAAATTGTAGACACGCGATTCGGCGTCCAGGCGGTGCAGGTTGGAGTAGGTGGCCCCGCGTCCGCCAGCCAGGTCTGTCCAGTCAAAGGCGTGCTCCGGGCCCCATTCTGATGCGTCGTGCGGACGCAGTGAAACCCGCCAGCGCGAGTAGTTGTCGGTCTTGTGTTTGGCGTACATCGCCACGTACCTGCCGTCGGGCCTTATCAGCAGGGCGGGTGCATTGTGGTCGTCCGATTCCAGTCGCTGGTGGAGCACCTGGACGCGTCTTTGGCCCGTTTTCAGGTCCACCACGGCGATTTCTATGTTGCCTCCCCGGGTCTCACCGCCGGGGCCTTCGGGTGCGGCTACGGAGCCTACCAGCAAGGTGTTGTTGGCGGGATCGATGAGGGCGCGTTCGTCCTGGAACCAGCACCACGCCCCGTTGTCGTTGATGCGAATTTGACAGCCGTTCTGCTTGTTAGGGAAGGTCTTGTTCTTTATTCCAGCAGGGGAAGACAAGGATGGAAAGGGCTTTCCGCGTATGATGTGCCGGCTCTCCTGCGCCGGTCATCTTTCAGAATTCCGTCTTGATCACGGCGACGCCTGAGGGTTCGAGGGTGAGGGTTTGACCCTTGCACACCGTCTGTCCGGCAAGGAGCTCCCAGCCGCTGATTTCCGCCTCAAGAATCCTTGTTTCCTCTGAATGGTTAAGGAAGAAGAGATACTTGTGCTCTCCGGTGCGGCGTTCGGTGACCTCCACGTCGTCGGGCGCCCCGTGAGGGGCTTCCACCCGTGCACGGGCGATGAGTGCTGAGCAGACTTCGTCCAGGGCGCGTTGGGGTAGGTGCGTTCCAATGTAGATCGCGCTGCCCTCCCCCATTCGGTGGTCCAGGATCGCTGGTTTGCCGTCAAGGTGCCCGCCTACGTACCTGGCCGCGACGCTGGCTCCTTCGGGTGCTATATCGTCCTGCCAGCGGCTTGTGTCCGTTGAGAACGATTGGCTAAGCAGCTCTGCTTCCGGCAGCGCCTGGACTAAGGCGGTCTCTTCTGCCGGCAGGGGTGCAAAGTCGCGGACGTGAGCGCCTATTACATCGCGAAGACCGCCCGGGTAGCCGTTACCGATGATCTGGTCGTTTTCGTCGACGATGCCGGAGAAGTACGAGATGAGCGCGTGGCCGCCGGCTTCCACGAAGGATCGCACAGCCGTGTGCTGTTCATCGCTGATGAGGTACTGATTTGGTATGACCAGGACGCTGTACTGGGATAGGTCCGAGGTGAGGGTTACGACGTCGATGGAGGCATTGGTCTTCCAGAGGGCCCGGTAATGGCTGGTGACCACCTCCTTGTAGCTGTAGTTGTTCAGGGGATGGGCAGGGCCTTCGACAGCCCACCAGTTATCCCAGTCCCAGACGATCGCGACCTTCGCGGTGCTGCGGGCGCCGGCAACGGCGTCCAGCAGCGATAGTTCGTTGCCCAATGCCTTTACTTCTTGCCAGCCTCGGGTTTTAACGCCGCCGTGCGGAAGCATGGCGGAGTGGAACTTTTCTTGGCCAAAGCGGGCGGCCCGCCATTGGAAGAACATCACGGCGTCGGCCCCGTGCGCGATCGCCTGGTAGGAGCCCAGCCGCATTGCCCCAGGCTTTTTGGGCACATTTACCGCCCACTGGCTGACCGCACCGGCGGCTTGTTCCATCATCATCCAGGGTGATCCGTTACCGAGATGGCGCATGAGATCGTACTGCATCGCGGCGTCTGAGAGTGCCTCGGGGTTGGCAGGATCCGGATAGATATCGAGGGCGATGACGTCAAGCTCTGGCGCCCATCTGCGGTAGTCCTGAACCGGGAAGAATTGGACGAAGTTGGTTGTCGCCGGGATGTGGGGGGTCACTTCCTTCAGCAGGTCCCGTTCGCGCCGGTAGAGATCGATCTGGATATCGCTGTTGAAGCGGGCGTAGTCGAGTTCTCTGGCAGGGTTCACCCAGCCGCGTACAGGTTTGGGTACGTGCAGCTGCGACCAGTCGCTATAGGACTGGCTCCAGCAGCTGGTGCCCCAGCGTGTGTTGAGTTCATCCAGCGTCCCGTACTTCTGCTGCAGCCAGTGACGGAAATTGTCGTCGCAGAGGTCGCAGAAGCAGTACTGGTGATACTCGTTGCCGACGTGCCACATGGCGAGGGCGGGGTGGTCGCCATACCGTTCGGCCAGGAGCCGTGCGATGCGCTGGCTGCGGTTGCGGTAGACCGGCGAGGAGGGGCAGAAATGGCCTCGGCTGCCAATTGCCATTCGTGTTCCCGATCGCTCGACCATGAGGGTCTCCGGAAAAGAGGAGGCCAGCCAGGGTGGTGGAGCGGCGTTCGGGGTGGCCAGATTAGCGGAAATTCCGTTCGTGGCGAGCAGATCCATAATCTCGTCGAGCCAGTCAAAGGTAAATGCCCCGTCCGAGGGCTCCAACATCGCCCAAGAGAACACGCCCAGGCTCACAAGCCGAACTTTGGCCTCGCGCATCAGCCGGACATCTTCGTGCCACGTTTCCCGCGGCCACTGTTCCGGGTTGTAGTCACCGCCGTAGATGATGCCCGGGAGGCGTTGGCGGAAGGAGGCAAAGTCAGCAGGGTGCATCGTCGAGGTCTCTCGTGTTGGAGGTGGAAGCGTAAAGGTCCAAGCCGCTATGCCGGTTGCCCGCAGGCCCCGTGCCACGGGGCCTGCGGTTACCTACATGGCGGCTTTGACTGTCTTGATCAGTTGGTCGGCTGCCTGTTCCGGGGTCATTCGGTCGAAGACGACTTCTTGGGACAGCCGCTTGACCGTGTCGATGAGGACGCCCCCGGCTTTGGTGTTCGGGACGGCGTAGGGCGGGGTGCCCAGATCATTCACGCGCGTGACGTAGTCGGCGACCTTTTTCTCGACCGGCGTCAGGGACGGGGTGATGGCTTCCAGCACCTTGGAGTTGGAGGGGACACCTCGGTCGAACTTCAGTAATTCGGCAGCATCGGAGGAGTTGGTCATGAAGTCGATCAGCATTGCCGCTTCCTTTGGGTGTTCGCTGTTGGCGGCTATTGAGTAGTAGATGCCGGGTTTGGTCCAGCCCCCTTGCGTGGAGAACTGTTTCTCGCCCGGGAGTCTCATCAGTTTGAATTCCTGGCCCGCGGCCTTTTCCAAGTTGCCTACCTGGTTCACCGAGACCAGTGCCATTGCTTTCTTGCTCATGGCAAGCGGGGACTGTTCCAGGGCGACGCTGGCGGATTCGAGTTCTGCCTCCACTGACTGGGTGCCACCACTGTCACGGACCTTTTTGACGAATTCCCACCAGTCCTTGGCGGTATCGGCAGAGAATCCGATTTCCGTTCCGTTGTTCTTCCAGTAGTCCTCCCCGTGCTGTCGGATCCACATGTTCATGGTCTGCTCGTCCATGGGTATGGACGTGCCGGCCACGCCTGGAAGAGCCTTGGAGAGGGCAACGGCTTTGTCTATGTATTCGTCCCAGCTCCACGTGTTGTCGTCCGGCAGCGGAACCCCGGCCTTTTCGAAGAGGGCGGGATTCAGCGCGATACCGAAACCTGAATCACCGGACGGGATTCCATAGAGCCCATCGTTGATACTTGTTCCGCCAAGCGAGGACTTGGAGAAGTCCGACGTCGGCAGAACGTCGGAGAACTTCTTGAGATCCAATATCTGGCCGTTGTCAATGTACGAGTACATGTAGGGATCGGTCTGCTGCATCACATCGGGCAGATCCCGGGATGCAGCACCGGTCGACAACTTGTTGAAGTAGTCGGAGAAGTTCGAGAACTCCGGCTGGACCTTGATGTTGGGATGTGCCTGCTCAAACCGGTCGATTGCGGCTTGGGTCTGTTTGTGCCGGGCGTCCGAGCCCCACCAGTTGAAGCGAATCGTAACGTCCTGATTGGAAGACTGGGAGTCTGGGGAACCGCACCCGGCCAACATTGCAACACAGGTCAGGGCGGAAAGGATGCCAGCAGCCATCCTCCTGCGGGCCGGACGTGCTTTTCTTGCTCGCATGCGTGAGCTCCTTTGCTTGGTGATGGGGAGGCGGGACGGCTATTGAAGTCCTGCTGCCATGCTCGGCGGCGTGGTCAGGCGTCTCGACGAAAATTGAGCTAGTGACCGGTAACCATTAGATCACTGACGTCTTTCAGAGGTTCTAAGGACCTGATCAAGAACACTAGTGACCGGTAACGTAGCCGTCAAGACCTTGACGAAAGCGTTTTCCCGATGTCATGCTCGACTGCACCCGACCAGCCACAAACCTATGTCCGGAGTACCCATGTCAACGCTGACGCCTCCCAAACGGAGCACTGCACCCTCTCGCATGGTGCCACCGAAAGGGCGCACCCTCATGAAACGGTTGGAAGAACGAGCTGCCTGGTCTTTTCTGCTTCCGTGGTTTCTGGGAATGCTCGTCATCACCATCGGCCCGATGATCGCCTCGCTGTATTTTTCGTTCACTGACTACAACCTGCTCCGCGCCCCACAATGGGTCGGGTTGGACAACTACGAGCAGATGTTCAATGACCCGCGCCTGCACAAATCCCTCGGCGTAACTTTTGTCTATGTTCTGATCGGAGTGCCCTCCCTCCTGGTCGTGGCACTCTCGCTGGCGATGGTCCTGAATAAAGGCATCCGGGGCTTGGCTTTCTACCGGTCGGTGTTCTACCTGCCCTCCCTGCTGGGCGGTTCGGTCGCCGTTGGCGTCCTGTGGCGGCAGGTATTCGGCAGTGGCGGGCTGGTCAACCAGTTCCTCGCCCTTTTCGGCATCCAAGGGCCGGGGTGGATTTCGAACCCGGACACTGCTCTCAGCTCGCTCATCATGCTGCATGTCTGGAGCTTCGGTTCCTCGATGGTGATCTTCCTTGCCGGCCTTCGGCAGATACCGGAAGATCTCTACGAAGCTGCGTCACTCGACGGGGCAGGACGGTGGCGCCAATTCATTAGCGTCACCTTGCCGCTCCTGACGCCCATTCTTTTTTTCAACCTCATCCTGCAAATCATCAATTCATTCCAGACCTTCACCCAGGCGTTTGTGGTGAGTGGCGGAACAGGCGGCCCGGCTGATTCGACCCTCTTCTATTCGCTCTATCTCTACGAGCAGGGATTCGGACGCCTGAACATGGGCTACGCCTCCGCGATGGCCTGGCTGCTGGTGGCGATCATCGGCATCTTCACGGCCATCAATTTCTATTTCAGCAAACGATGGGTGTACTACAGTGACCGCGATTGAGACAGAGACAGTCAAAAGCCTGCGCCGGAGCAACACCCCTGAGCCGGTACTCCGGAGGCAAACCCACCGGTTCAGGGGTGCCCTGAAGCACGCCGCCCTGATCCTGGCGGCGGGACTAATGCTTTACCCGCTGCTGTGGATGGTTGCCAGCTCGTTCCGCCCCGAAGCACTGATATTCAGGGACCCTGGCCTAATTCCCACCGAGGTGGACACAGGCCATTACGCAGACGGTTGGACGGCGCTGGCAAATCCGTTCAATGTCTACCTGCTGAACTCCGCCGTGGTCGTCGCAGGATCCCTCATCGGGAATCTACTCACTTGCTCCATGGCCGCCTACGCCTTCGCCAAGCTGGAATTCCGTGGCCGGAACATTTTCTTCGCAGCCCTATTGCTGACCCTTATGCTGCCGATGCACGTGGTACTGGTCCCTCAATACGTACTGTTCGCCAACCTCCACTGGGTCAACACCTTCCTGCCACTGATAGTGCCCAAATTCCTGGCCACGGATGCCTTCTTCGTATTCCTCATGGTCCAGTTCTTCCGCGGACTGCCAAAGGAACTGGACGAAGCCGCCAGGCTTGACGGGGCAGGTTACTGGCGAACCTATTTTCAAGTCATACTGCCCCTGTCAGTGCCTGCGCTGGCGACGACCGCAATCTTTACCTTCATCTGGACTTGGAATGACTTCTTCGGACAGCTGATCTACCTGACAAAACCCGCGCTGCACACCGCGCCGGTGGCACTGCGCAACTTTGTCGATGCCACGAGCGGCGCCTCCTGGGGCTCCCTGTTCGCGATGTCCATCGTGACGTTGATCCCGGTCTTTGTGGTTTTCCTTCTTGGACAGAAGTATCTCGTCAAAGGCATTGCCACAACCGGGCTGAAGTAACAAGGAACGTAAGCTAGAGAGATAATGAGGCACCAAAATGAGGACCCGCCGGCCAGCCTGACCATGCGGCGCGCTACCATCGTGGACGTGGCAACGGCTGCCGGTGTCTCGAAACAGACAGTGACCCGGGCTATGAACGACATGCCCGGCATCAAAGCCGAGACACGCCAGCGAATAAGGAAAATAGCACAAGAGCTCGATTACGTACCCAGCAGATTCGCCAAGGGCCTTGCCCAAGGAACCGGCACTTCCCTCGGACTTGCTGTCCCAGGGCTCTCGAACCCCTACTTCCCCTCTTTCGTTTCAAGCGTCGTCGAGCAAGCAACTAAGCGTGGCTGGCAGGTCGTCATCAACGACTACGGAGACGGAGCAGTCGACCCCGTCTCCGCAATTGCACAGCTCGCACCGAACGTGGATGTCGTCATCGGCTGGCTCGGCGATGAGCACGGCGCCTCCCAAAAGGCCCTTGGGAGGCGCCCCCTTGTGCTCCTGGACCTGGCCGATGCCGGGGCTGCTGGAGAGGTAACCTTCGACTACACCCACGCCGCCCAACTGGCGCTGGACCACCTCCGCGCTCAGGGCCACGAGAAGATCGTGTACTTGGACTACGTCCGCCACCAGGGCCTGTCCGTCCGCGCGCAGGCCTTCGCCCGATACGCCGGAGAACAAGGTCTTCCCCTAACATTCAAAAATTCCAAAGACTCCGCCTTTGGAGCCCGGCAAGCAGTGATAAACATGCTGGAAAGCGGCACCGAACCCGACGCCATCATCACCTTCAATGACGTGATGGCCATCGGAACAATCAAAGCCCTCACCCAGATGGGCAGGTTGGTTCCCCGGGATTGCGCCGTCATAGGCATGGATGGCATCCCACTCGGAGAACTCTTCATGCCCGAACTAAGCAGCCTATCCATAGACTTCAAAGAAACAGGAGCGGCAGCGGTACAACTGGCAGAAAGGCTACTTTCCGGCCAGACAGTTGCCGGCACGCCCGACGCCAAGACCGTACTCAAACACAAGCTCTGCCTCCGCCAGTCCGGTTAGCGCACACCCAACCTGACGTCAGGGGTGCCCGCTAACGGCAAATGACGCCTGGGCGCGGAGCTCCGGCTTTCTTGGAGGAGCCCACCGGCGTGTCCTATGGCGGGGGTGCCCAGCGGGACAACATGAACGACATAGCTTACTACAGCCAGTCCGGTACCGAGCTTTTTACCGACGACGCCGACAGCATGGGCTCGACCAAAAACCTCCCCAGGTTCCAACACCTACGTCGCCGCAAGCCCCGGATGGTCGCCCATAGCTGGCGAGGTGCTGGCGGACCAGCCTCGGTAGGGACGGACAGGCGATGACGGATCCTACCGTCGGTGAAGCGGCGCGAGAGCTGCGTCCTCGCCCTCTGGTGAGTACGCACCAAGAAACGTGATGGAGGCGACGCCAGCGATGATCCCCGTTGCACCACTTGCCACTGATTGATGGTGGACACCGATACAACGGGACCATGGTTCGAGCTCGTGCTCGTCAGGAGGACTAGCCCCGTCACGATCTGTCCCGTGGGTCTGGACAAATCGGCGGCATGCTTTGGCCACTCCTAGCGCCCGTAACGGAGGTATGCGCTCATGGAACCCGCCACAGGCAACGCGATCCGGGCCAGGTCCGATAGGGTCGTGCCCGCACATCTCCAGCTGTCATGGCGAGCATCGCAACGATCATCGTGATCGCGCCGGCAACGGCGGTAAAGGAGGGGTGTCGGCTGTGTTCTTCATAGGTGATGACGCTGCGAATTCAATTGTTTGAGCGGTACGAAAGGTGCTCGCGCAAGTAGCGCCCAGTGATGCTGGAGGGGTTATTCGCGAGCTCGTCGGGTGAACCTGTTGCGATGATGCGGCCGCCTGCGGTACCACCGCCGGGCCCCATATCTATGATGTGGTCAGCGTTCGCGATCACGTCCAGGTCGTGTTCAATCACGACGACGGTTGCACCTTTGTCTATGAGTCGCTGCAGAACTCCCAGGAGGGTTCGAACATCGAGGGGGTGGAGGCCGACGCTGGGTTCGTCGAAAACGAAGATGGCTTTGTGTTGGTCTCGATGGAGTTCCGTAGCGAGCTTGAGCCGCTGTGATTCTCCTCCGGAGAGTGCAGGAGTACCCTGTCCAAGGGTGAGGTACCCCAGTCCTAGATCAATAAGTGCCTGGAGTTTTTTTCGGACCTTGCGGATATCCCGGAGGTTGGTGAGCGCTTCGGTGAGGGACATGTCCAGCAGTTCCGGCAGCGACACTCCGGACCCTTCAGGCTTCTGCTGCGACGGGCGTCGAATGTCGCCAGTCTCGGGTGCATAACGCGTTCCGTTGCAGTCGGGGCATTCAATGTCAACGTCGGGCAGGAATTGCACGTCAAGGACGATCTGGCTGGTCCCTTCGCAGAGCGGGCACCGCAAGGAGCCGGTGTTGTAGGAAAAATCGGCGGCGCTCAACGCACGGTCCTTAGCGGCTCCCAGGGATGCGAATGCCCGCCGCAGATCATCCATTATCCCGCTGTAGGTGGCGATGGTGGAGCGTACGTTGACCCCGATGGGTGTTGCGTCGACGACGTGGACTTGCTCGATCCCCGCGACGTCGATGCTTTTGACATGTGCGGGGGCTTTCGAGTTCTTCCCGGTCTGGAGGGCGGGGACAAGGCTTTCGAGGATAAGCGTTGTCTTGCCCGAGCCGGACATCCCGGTGACGGTAGTGAGCTGCCCAAGAGGAATGTCGGCAGATAAGGCCTTGACGGTATGCAGAGGGGCTGTTTCGAGGTGAATGGCGCCTCGGTGGAAAACCGTACCGGGCGCCGTACGCTCGCGGACGATAACCGGCTCCTTCCCGGTGAGAAACCCGCCTAGGAGTGATGCGGGATTTGTTCCGATGTCGCCGACAGTTCCAGCAGCCAGGACCGTGCCACCCTGCGGACCAGAGCCCGGACCGATCTCAATAACAAAGTCTGCTTGCCGCAGGACCTGGACATCGTGATCGACAAGGACGACTGAGTTGCCGTCCTTCAGCAGGTCGCGCATGACGCCGGTAAGGCCGTCTACGTTGGCCGGGTGCAACCCGATCGAGGGTTCGTCAAGGACATACAGGACCCCGGTGGTCTCGTTGCGTACAGCCCGGGCCAATTGCACCCGCTGTCGTTCACCAGTGGATAGAGTTGAGCTGGTCCTGTCAAGGCTTAAGTAGCCCAGCCCGAGATCGATGAGGCGCACGGCCATGTTCTGAAGCGTTGCGACGAGGTTTGTGGCCATCTGCCGCATTGCCCCTGGCAAGCTGTCAGGAACGATAGATGCCCAAGAGATCACCTCTTCCAGGGTCATGGCTGTGACCTCAGCGAGATTCAAACCAATAACCTGGCTACCTCGGGCCTTCTCGCTGAGTCGGGTGCCGTGACAGTTTGGGCAGGTGGCCGCGGTGATGAATCGTTCGACCCGGTTCAAGCCTTTCTCAGTTGTCGCGTTATCGAGGGCTTCCTGCACTGCCTGGCGCGCATTGCGGTAGGTGAAGTTGAGTTCGAACAGTTTTCCGTTCTTCGATGGCACGGTGACACGCCTTTGTTCCGCAGGGCCCTGCATGACGATCCAGCGTTCATCGTCTGTAAGGTCGCGGTATGGGATGTCGGTGCGGACGCCGAGGTCAGCGGCAACACGGGGCATCACGGTCAGGCCGAACATGGACCACGGCGCCACCGCGCCTGCATCGATGCTCTTGTCATGGTCAGGAACCAGCGAGGCCTCGTCGATTCCGCGGGCGACGCCGGTGCCGGAACATGCCGGGCATGCCCCGTCCGAGTTGAAGGCCAGTACCTCGGCGCCTGGCGGGTAGAACGCCACTGCGCATTTCGGGCACACAAGGTCCTTATCCTGTGCCACCTCAATTGTTGGTGCCAGCCGGTGGCCGTTCGGGCATAAGTGCGAGCCGAGCCGGGAGAACATGAGGCGCAACACGTTCAGCAGCTCTGTCGACGTTCCGAAGGTAGACCTGACGCCCGGCGTACCAGGACGCTGACGCAGTGCGAGTGCCGCGGGAACATGCCGGACGGAATCGACTGCCGGCCGGGGTGCATGCGACATGCGCCGGCGAGTATACGTGGATAACGCTTCTATGTAGCGGCGGGAGCCTTCAGCGTATAGAACCCCCATCGCCAGCGAGGATTTCCCTGATCCCGACACTCCCCCGATCGCGACCAGTTGGCGGGCCGGTACGGCGATGTCGATGTTCTTCAGGTTGTGAACCCTGGCGCCCCGAACTTCTATAGCCAGCGGTGTCTTCGCGCTGACATCCTTAAATTCCGCCATCGGTCTCCTGTCATAGGTTCTTCGGTGCCCTACCAGTTCCTTCCCAGGGAAACTAACTTCACACTGGGTTTCGGACCGGAGCGCTGGCCCTAAGCAGCTTCAGGTTCAAGGACATCCGCTCCAGTTCCGCGCGCCCGAGTACGGCGCTAAAGCGGCGCTCCAGTTCATCCTCAAATGTTGGTATCGACGCCTGAAGCTTCGCCTCACCGGACTCTGTGAGTTCGAGCAGCGATGATCGTCGATCGTCCGGATTCCGAAGACGGCGGCAGTAGCCGGCCTCTTCGATCCGGTCGATCACTTTGCTGACGCCTCCAGCGGAGATCGCGAATTCTTTCCCGATGTCGTGAACGCGCCGTCGGGGCGTAACCGAGAGGAACTGCATGACCTCGAACCAAGTCAGGTGCAGCCCGCAGTCCCGGCGGAGCCTTACATCCAAAGCCGCCCACAGTTCAGTTTCAAAACGCACCAGGTCGTGGTAAAGGTCTTTCAGTTCGGCCACAAGCCCACCCTTCAGTCGCATCGACAGCTTATTGGACACACCCTAGTATAGTTTTCACGGAAGATTCTTCCAAGGAAATATCTGATGCTTTGAAGGAGCAATACGTGACCACCGCTCATGCTGCCGAGGTACCGATAAGAGTGTTGAACGGCCCCACCGTGCTGATCGAGTACGCGGGGTTGCGATTTCTGACGGATCCAACCTTTGATGATCCGGGCGAGTACCCCACCCCGGTCCCTGGTTTTTCGTTGATTAAGACATCATCCTCCACCGTGCCCCCGGCAAAGGTTGGACATGTTGACGCCGTACTTCTCTCGCACGACGAACACGACGATAACCTCGACCATAGTGGTCGGGAATTTATCGGCCACGTCCCCCTGACGCTGACGACAATCAGCGGGGCAGGACGTCTCGGCGGGTCGTCCAGGGGGCTCGGGTTCTGGGGAGAAGTTCACCTGACCGCACCCGACGGAACAGAAGTTACGATCACTGGGTTACCCGCACTCCATGGCCCCGAGGGCAATGAATCAATATCTGGTGATGTCATTGGCTTCCTGCTCACTGCCGCCGGCCACCCCAGCGTATACATCAGTGGAGACAACGCTTCGATGGAGTGCATCGAGCAGATCGCAGAGCGGCATGGCCCCGTGGACATCGCAGTGCTCTTCATTGGCGGTGTTAGGCACAAACCATTCTTCGATGGTGCGCTCGTGACCATCAACAACGCGATGGCGGCCCAAGCCACGAAGGTCCTCGGGGCCCGTCGGGTTGTGCCGGCCCACTTTGAAGGATGGGCACACTTCAGTGGCGGGCGCCAAGAGCTGGTTGACGCCTTCTCTGCTGCCGGCCTGGGGGATCGTCTCAGCTTCGACTAGGACAATCCGGCCGGCTGCTGGCCGCTCAAGTGACAACTGACGGAATGGCAGCTCCTCAAGGAGGCAAAAGTACCAGTGCGGTGCATGGAGCCCGAAAAGAGGGCCTGATCTGCCAGGGAAGCCGCTAACATGCTTCCTTCGCGCACGTCAGGACCCTGTGCAGCGCTTCCGCGCCGACGAGACCTTGTGCGTGTCAGCGCTGGTCGAAAAGTGAGCCATTTCGCTGGCTGAAAACTGAGCCACTTTGACGTTGGTTATTCTGCCGTATTTTCCGGTCTTGTCGAGGGCAGCGAGTCGACCTGAGTGTGTTTGAGCCGGTAGCTGGAGCCCTTGAGGGTGATGACTTCGGCGTGGTGGACGATGCGGTCGATCATGGCTGACGCGACGACCTGGTCGCCGAAGACGTCGCCCCAGCGGGCGAAGGGCAGATTTGAGGTCAGGATCAGCGAGGCGTGTTCGTAGCGCGATGAGACCAGTTGGAAGAACAGGTTCGCGGCGTCCTGCTCGAACGGGATGTAGCCGACTTCGTCGACGATGATCAGTCCGTAGCGGCGTAGCCTGACCAGTTCTTGGGGCAGCCGGCCGTTCTGGTGGGCTGCCTGGAGCCGGGCGACCCAGTCGATGGCGGTGGCGAACAGGACGCGGTGACCGAGCTGGGTGGCTCGTAAGCCCAGCCCGGTGGCGAGGTGTGTTTTGCCGGTGCCGGGCGGTCCGAGCAGGACGATGTTGGACGCTTCGGTGAGGAACGCGCCGGTGGCCAGGTGCGCGATGGTGTCGCGTTTGAGGCCGGGTTGGTGATCGAAGTTGAAGTCCTCGAGTGATTTCCGGGCCGGGAAACCAGCTGCCCGGGCCCTGAGCTCGGCGCCGGAGGCTTCTCTGGCTGCGACTTCCCGGGACAGGACAGCGGCGAGGTATTCCTCATGGCTCCAGCCTCCTTCACGGGCCTGGTCCGCGAGCCGGGTTGCTGCTTCCCGGATCCGGGGTGCCTTCATCGCCCGGGAGTAGTACTCGATCTGGCCAGTCGTTTCTTTGACGTTGGCCATCAGGCGACCTGCCCGTCATCGAGGACCACACCGAAGGCGCGGTCGTAGTCCGCCAGGTCCCGCAGCCCGGTTGTTTCGCCCGCGGGCGGTGGGGTTTGGAAGGCCTTCCGCAATGCCCTTGCCGCCTCGACGTGGGCCGGGTCGGTGATGGTCAGTCCGGAGCCCCACGACCGAGGGTGGGTGCCGACGGATCTGCCGTCCAGGCTGATCATGACGGTCGTCAGGTCCGCGGTGACGTCGACGAACCGGCCGATGGCCTGCGGGTGAACGGAGTAATCATTTGATCCCATCCTGACGTAGTAGTCCCTCGGCAGGCGGACCCGCGCGACGAATCCCGTCACCGGTGGAACCGGCGGCAGCGCCAGCATGGCTGCTTTGTCCGCTGCGAGCAGCTCCGTGGGCCGGGCGCCGATCCGCCTGACCATCCGGGCGTTAGCCTTCGGCAGCCACTGCCCGAGCTGATTATTGAAGTCTTCCGGCGAGGTGAAGATTCGGCCCGGCAGGAAGGACGTCTCCAGGAACTGGTTGGCCCGTTCGACCACGCCCTTGGTTTCCGGGTCGTAGGGTTTGACCTGCACGACCCGGGTGGCCAGGACACCGGCGAACGCGGAAACGCCGGCAGCGTAACTGTTCCGGCGGCCGATGCCGGTTTCGTTGTCCCAGATCAGCCGCCGCGGAACAGCCCCCAATCCACCGAGCAGTTCCCACATTCCGGCCAGCAGGTCCCCGGTCATCCGGGACGGGATCATCCGGGCCATGATGAACCTCGAATGGGAGGAGACCATCACCAGTACCGGCAGCACCCTGGCTTTGCCGGCGCCAACGGGTATTCGGACCTCAGGGAACCACAGGTCGCACTGCGCCTGGTCCCCGGGCTCGTAGCTAACCCGGTCTGCAGGATCAGCTGGGGCATATTCCGGCCGGATCCTGGCCACGTTCTCCCGGAACCAGGCTGCCGATCCGGACCAGCCCACCCGCTCAGCCAATACTGTCGCCGGCATCCGCGGGTTCTCCAGCAGCAGCGCACGAATTGCCGGTTCCACAGCTTTGATCCCGGAGTTCCGCGGCGCACGGACGTACGCCGGCGGACCATCAGCACTGACAGCTTTCGCGACGGTATTCCTGGAGATCCCCAACCGTGCCGCTATCGACCTCATCGACTCACCCTCGGCAAGATGCAACCGCCGAATAAGCGCCCAATCCTCCACTGTGATCACCCACCCAATCGTTTGGAACGGGTGGCTCAGTTTTCAACCGTCACAATGGCTCAGTTTTCGACCGTCACCGACAGTGCGACAGCGCGACTGACAGACATTGACGTTCAGCCTCATAACCGACCGCCGGCTAGGGACTAGTGGCATGCCTCGTACTTTTTCTCGAGTCCGCGTGCAGTAACAACCCTGCCTTGCAGTAATGAGCATCCCGGGCTGCTTGCATCTCGTCCCGGCGGGCCTCGGCGCAAGCTTAAGAGCAATGGGGATTCCAAAGTTCGCCTCGGATACACCCAGGCACGACGTTGGCGACATCAGTCTTGAGGTGGTAGGGCCCCGGGCTAAGTCGACCCACGCTGAAATCGATTCGAGAAGGCGCGGCCACGGCTGATGAGCAGTGACTTCTGAAACGGGATCCCCGGCGTAAGCCGCTCCCATTCAGGCTCCCGGTTTGTGCCCCTTCGCCCTTTTCTGGCGTAGTTATCGACCGTCTATCGCTCGATCAGTGATCAGAGGAGATGGGTGGACCTAGGGTAGGTAATCGAATACGTGCTCGGACCATCTCCATACCTGCGGGCCAGTGATCAGGCGGCCATGAAAGGTGCCGAGATTCAAACACTCCGGTGCTGGTTCTGCCTTCCAGCATTGGTATGTGCCCGAATATTCAACGGTGGGGCCGTCGTGCCGAAGGCTGAGGTTGCTTGTTGTGATAAAAGTGCTGATGTTGTCCTGGACGAGTCGGTCGATTGTTTCTTCGGGAGTCAAGAGATAGAGCTCGCCGTCAACATCCTCCGCCAGTGTCCTTCCACCCTGGAGCACAGTATTTAGCCCTGCCCGATCTCTTCTGCTCAGCGAATCAAAGAAGGCGGCGAGAAGGTTCTCGACATAGTGTCGGGCAACTGGGAGGCTGGACTGGAATACCATCTCCTGGTTGGCTCCAGCGAGAAGGGCAGAGGGCACTCGCCGTTTTTCGAGGCAAGCGACCTTCATATCAGCTGAGCACAGGCAGGTGATGGGTCAACTGATACCCGCTGCCGGCGGGAAGGGCTCCAAGCAAACAGCCCAAGGAGCACGGGCCCGGTACTGGCCGCGCCTAAATAACTTTGATAAGAGCTGTGCTGGTCTATCACTGGTCTACGTGCCCCTTAGTTCTCATCGTTCCAACTCGTCCTATGGCGAGTGCTGTTCGTAGTGCTTTAACGTGTTGCTCGACTTTCCCCGTAATTACGCTCCTACAAAGAGGAAGTTTTGCTTGCAGCCGAAGCTTCCTCTTTGTAGGGCTTTCTAGCTCCAGGTTGTCTTGATGCTCTGGATGAAGTTTCTGAACTGTGCCACCATTGAGAAACTTCCGGGGGCGCACAGCCATTGCTGCTGAATGCCATCCATGACGGCAATGGTGTTGTTCACAAGGAAGGTCACGGGGGCGTCTTGTTTGACGTCGCCCTGGATCTTGCCTTGTTCGAGGGCTTCGCTGAGCCACTGGCGCAGGCTGCTGTAATGATCCAGGAGCCACTGGTGTGCTGGGTGTCCGGGCTCGGTAGCCTCCGCCGATAGCCTGACAAAGAGCCCTACCCAGTCAGGACGTGTGGAGTTGCGGGCCACGAGCGAGACGAGGGCGTCGAAGGCCTCCCACCCAAGAGGAGCCTGTTCCCCACCGAAAAGAAAATCTGTGTCCTCTTTGGAACGGTGCTCAAGGACGGCCGTCAATAAAGCCGTTTTAGAAGGGAAGTGGTGGAGCAGTCCGGATTGAGAAAGTCCCGTTTTGGCGGCGACGTCGGCAATGGATGTTCCGCCGTAACCGCCGACGGCGAAAAGCTCGATCGCGGCATGGATGGCCTTGAGTCGCGCGGCTTCGCCGCTGCTTCGCCGTCGGGGGCGTTCCCGTTCGATCCGGTATCCCGCTGGATACGACATGCTTACTCCTTTAAGTCCCAGCCGTCACGGCTGTGTTCTGAACGAGAGACAGTTCAAGTCTGACATCGCCAAGGCCACGGGCGACCACGATCCGGCCTCCTGTGATTTCCTTCCATTGGCATGACGGAGTATGCCAAACCCGTTGCGCCCGGCTGTCGCAGCTGACCTCGATGGTGGCTTCCTCGCCCGGCTGGAGATGCGCCTGGCGCCAGCCGATGAGCCGAGGCGGAACGGTCGGATCATCCGGGAAACGATAAATTTGGACAGTTTCCGTTCCCGGGTACTCTCCGGTATTCCTGAGGGTCACCTCAACGGCAGTAACATTTTCCTCTTGGGTGGCAGTGATTTCCGCTTTTTTGTATTCCCACTCGGTGTACCCGAGTCCGTGGCCGAACCAGAACAGGGGCTTGTCCTTGGACCGGCTCCAGCCCCGATACCCGACGTCGGTGTCCTCCGTGTAGGACAGCTTGCCGTCGCGTGGCGTGACGGACCATGCCGGTCCTTGGCCATCCTGAGCCGGGAAGGTTGTCACCAGACGGCCGGCGGGCTCAATGTCCCCGGTCAGCGCGGCAGCGATGGCGTTGCCTGCTTCCTGTCCGGGCAGACCAGCAAACAGTACGGCGTCCACATCCGCGATCCACGGCATCAGCACGGGCGTGGCAGCGTTGACAACAACAACTGTGCGTTTTGCCACTGCGGCCACTGCGGCGACCAGGGCATCCTGGTCACCTGGGAGTGCGAGGGTGTTTTTGTCCTGCCCTTCCGTTTCTTGTTCCTGGGTATTGCCGACGACGACGATGGCCGTGTCCGCCCCTGCAGCGGCCGCGACGGCGTCGCGGATGGCTGCTGCACTGTTCTTCAATGCAGGCTCTACCACCAGCCCGATGAGGCGGTTTTCGTCTTCGGCGTCCGTGACGGCGGTTATGCGGGCACCCGGTTCGACTTCCAACGGTACGGCGTGGCTTTTTGGACGGAAAAAGCCGCCGCCGGGACCGTTGTGGAACGGCGTCCGTACCGATTCGCTGTGTCCAGGAGTAGAAATTGTCCAGTTGCCGGCCCCCCGGCTGCCAATCATCATCTTGGCACGCCGATCGATGGCCAAATCCGCGGAGAGCTCAATGGACGCTGCCCCTGCAGCCCAGCTTTCCGCGCTGATTTCCAACTCTGGAACGTCCAGGTGACGGGTCTTGAGCAGATTTCCTTCCTTATCAAACGTGCGTGCGCGTGCTCCCCGTGTTCCGCTTACCGGATCCCTAACAAGATCGGGATTCGCTGCCAACCATTGCGTTCGGGTCTGGACGCCGTCCACGACGGTCACGCGATCCTTGCCAAGGGCCTCGGTGATGCCCTTCGCGGCGCTGATAACGTATGGCGGCCTCACGATAGCCGATCCGCCACCTTGCGCGACTGTGTCAATGGCATGGCGACCGATGACCACAATGCGCTCGTCAGAATCTTTGCTGAGCGGGAGGGTTCTGTCACGATTGACCAGCACCGACATGCCGCCGGCGGCGAGCCGGCGGAGCTGCTCGCGGCGTGTTGGACTGTCGGGGCTAGGCACATTCCGCGCCCAAGTGCGGGTGCCAGTGAAGGCACCCACCCGGTGGGCGAGCCTCAGGAGCCTGCGAAGATGATCGTCTATTGTTTCCTCAGTAACGTCGCCGGCTACCACCGCCGCCACAAGGGACCGACTCCACGGGGTATCCGGGCCTGGCATGACGAGGTCAAGGCCTCCGTTAGCGCTCTCGACCGCCGTTTTGGTCGCGAGCCAATCGGACATCACCAACCCATCGAATCCCCACTCCTCCTTCAGGATCTTGTTCAGGAGCTGATCGTGTTCGGTGGCGGTGGTTCCGTTTATGCGGTTGTAGGAGGCCATGATCGTCCACGGTTGGGCATCCTCGACAATAATCTGGAAGGGCAGCAGATACAGTTCCCGGAGTGCAGAATCCGAAACCACGGAATCCACGGTTGTTCGTTCGGTTTCGGATTCATTAGCCAGGAAGTGTTTCGGCGTTGCGCCGATGCCACGCTTTTGAAGGGAGCGCACGTAAGCTGCCCCGAGATGGCCCGTGAGAACGGGATCCTCGCTGAAGCACTCAAAGAGGCGACCGCCCAGCGGAGTTCGATGGAGATTCACAGTTGGGCCAAGAACCACATGCGTCTGTTGGTCCTCGGCTTCATCGGCGAGAATCTCCCCCACCTCGTCCATGACGTCCACATTCCAGCTCTGGGCAATGAGGGTCGCGTTCGGCAACAGGCAGCTGACCCGTCCACCGACAACCAGTGGCCCTCGCACCCCTGTTGGCCCATCCGACATAACTATTTCCTCAAGCCCGATTGCGGGCTCACCCCAGAGGCTGAACATCCGGGCACCCGAGAGAAGCTTGACCTTTGAAGTCAGGTCCAGGGTTGCGATTGCATCTTCAATTGCCTTGTTGCTCGTGTTACTACTCATTCGTGGACTCCTGTCCTGTTTGTGCGCTTGTAGTAGACGCAGCCGCTTAGCGGACCTTCTTCACAGGGAGGATGGCCAGTGCGCCAAGTAGCGCGACGGCAGCCGCCACGGTAAGCAGGAGGTCATAACCGCCTCCACCGAGTCCGAGCAGCGCTGCCGAGATCGCCGGCGCAATGGTTTGGGGTCCTGCCATGGCGATGTTGAATACTCCCAGATCTTTGGCGGCGTCATCGGGGCTGGGAAGAACATCGACTACGAGGGCAAGGTCAACTGCGACGTAGACGCCGAAACCTATGCCAATGACAAGTTCGGCCCAGTAGAAACCGGATGCTGAGCCGGCTTGGCTGAGTATCCATGTGCCGAGGCCGAAGATGACGGCTGAGACCCAGATGAAGACCTTGCGGCGTCCAAGTCGGTCCGAAAGCCAGCCTGCGGCCTGGCCGGCGATCATGAGTGCCACGGTGTAGATGAGCACGCCGGTCGCCATAACGCTGACGGCATCGGCTTTCTCCAGCTGCAGGTCCTGCTGCAGGTAGAGGAGACGGAAAGTGACAAACATGAACATCGCCAGCACCACGAGGAAGCGGGAGATCCAGGCGAAGGCGAAGTCAGGGTGCTTGGCAGGGTTGACCCAGAAAGTCTTCAGAACGGTGCGCAACCCCCCTTCCGATGCTGGGCGACGGGACATTGGCTGGTCTGGCAGCACAAAGGCGAAGACAGCCACGAGCAGCAGTCCTACGACTCCCGGCACGAGAAAGAGAAGGAGCATGTTTTGGCCCAGGAAGCTCGCAGAATATGCTGCGCCCAGTCCGGCAGCTTGCTGGGCGATGCCGATCATCCCACTGACCTTGCCGCGCTGCCACTGCGGAATCTGGTCTGCCAGGGACGCGGTGTGCGCGGCAACCGCAGCGTTGCCAAGTGCCTGAGCGAAGAACCATCCAAGGCCCAGGACTACGACGTTCGGCGCGAGAGCGATAACCACCAGGCTCGCCAGCAACCCCAAAGAACCGAAGACGAGCCAAGGGCGCCGGCGCCCGAATCGGCCTACCGTACGGTCACTGAGCCGGCCAAACACCGGATCAAAAAAGAGTGCCGCGAAGGCCCCCATGGAAATGACCGAGCCAAGCGTTAGGGCCACGTCGCCAGGAGCCACCAAGGTCTGCACCTTGAGGGTCATTCCGGCCAGCGCCGGAGTGCTCAGAGCAAGCATGATTCCCAGTCGGGCGGCCACCATGGCGGCGATAACGCTGGCCTTGGCCTTTTCTTTGGGGACAGAGACAACAGGGGACGGCAACGTCGCTCCTGCAGCCGGATCAGACACAACCATGGGTCTCATCGCTTTCTATGTGTGGTGAGGGACCGGAGTACCAAGTCCCGACGTGATGGAAACCACAATATCACGAAACGGACCGTTCACTCGGTCTGTTGGGAAAGATTTTTGCCCATACTCACCCTCACTTAGCTGGAAGTTACTGCGCCGACCCGCCTGGCGGTATTTACAGACCGAGTACTCGGTCTGTATGCTTGGGGCCGTAAGCCGGCCATATGCGTCCCGAAATATGCTTGCCCGTCAAAGGCGGCCGGAGTGGCGTCCTCGAAAATTCAACGAGTGATAGGAGTCAATACGATGCTGATCAGCGTTGGAATACTTGGTTTGGTCATCGGCGGACTAACGGGACTACTGGGCGCAGGAGGCGGAATCCTAGCGGTCCCTGCACTGGTGTACCTGGTCGGGATTCCTCTTGGGACGGCTATCTCAACGTCACTGGTGATGGGCGCCGTCGGACCCGTGGCCGCCCTCCTTCCGCGTCTGCGCGCGGGCGTGCAATGGCAGACCGTGCTGGCGGTTAGTGCCGCCGGAATCCCTACCGCGTTCCTTGGCACACTCGCAGGGGCTTCTCTTCCAGAGAACGTCGTGCTGCTCGCCTTCGCGGTCCTTATGATCGCCGCAGGCACGCAGATGCTCAGGAGCCGTCCACGCGGCAAAGACATTGGCGTTCGCCCGAGGCTTTGGCTAGTACGTGGGCTGGCTGTGGGCGCGCTCGTAGGTTTCCTTACCGGATTGCTCGGAATCGGAGGCGGTTTCATCACCGTTCCGGCGCTCATGCTGATCCTCGGTCTCCCGATTGGACTGGCTATCGGAAGCTCGCTCGTCATCGCTATCATCAACTCTTTTGCCGGAATCCTTGCACACGCGGGAACCACGAGTCCTGACTGGGCAGTAGCAGTAGCATTCGTAGTGCCATCAATGGCGGCAGCGCTAGTATCGGCGCAACTATCCAAGCGGGTCAGCGGGCCTGTCCTGCAGAAATCATTCGCCGGCCTTGTGCTAGTGGTGGCGGCTATCACCATCACTCGGGTAATCCTTACTGCAACGACATCCTGACCGGAAGAGCATCAAGTTCCACCTGACCGGGGGCCGGAGCCGCTGCGGTTTTGCGGCCGCGATCTTCGCCTGCCAGCAGCCCAAGTCCCCACCCACAAGGGCGATTCTGAGCGGGACGTGGCCAACGAATCAGGAAATGCGCATGTCGGGAGGGCACACGCCGCGAACGCACCTGGACAATCGGCCCGACCCTGCTGCGATGTCCGCCGCCTTGGGCACCAATCACGAACTGTCTGAAATCGTTGACGAAGACCTCCTGTCCCTCAGCGAACAGACCGGTGAAACCATCACGCTCGCCCTCTATGACGCCTACCAAGAAAGGGCCTACATCGCCAGATCCCACATGTGCGCCCGGAATGTCCGGTACGTGCTGGATGAAGGATCGGAAACACCGCTTACAGCAGGAGCGGCAGGCAAGGCAATCCTCGCCTACCTACCGCAGACCACGAGCGCACCGATCACCCATGAAGCCAATGCCCGGGCAGAAGAGCTGGAAGACATCCGCACGCGGGGTTGGGCCACCACCGACAGCGAAAGAGTCCCCGACGCGCACGGAATAGCAGCCCCGTTTTTCATTAACGGCGCCGTCGGCGGATCAGTCACAGCCACGATTCCCAACCACCGCATCGCCGGAACGCCAGCTGAAGAGCTTATTACCGCCGTCGTCCAAGCAGCACACCGGTTTACCCGCCTGCTGTCCACGGACCCACACCCGCCAGCCCACGAACCCGAAGCAACAAACTCGTCGGAAACCCGAACTCGAACGGTCATCGCGTAATAACGGTCATCGCGTAATAAAGGGCGGCAACCGTCAGAGCCACCGGGACTCCTCCGGGAGACGCTGATGCCCAAATCCTCACTGTCCATAATTGGGGTCAATTGCGGTCATCCACTCTCTTCAGCACCGAGAGTGTTGACGTCGATACCTTTAGGAAAATACTGGCGAAGAAGGCCGTTGGCATTCTCGCTGGAACCGGCGCTCCCTCTATTGGAATGTTGCGAGAATGATGTCGGCAACTTTTTCGACGATTCCACGCGTGACGGGTTGGCGGACCAGCCATGTCTCAAGGGCCATGGCTGGGTCCACGAGTTGTTTCCAGTGCCAATCGGGCAGGAGGCGGTGTGCGCTTGCTTCGGTCAGCATTACGGCGACGGACGACGTGGAGTCCGCACACGCCCGGGCGTGCTCGTTGAACGTGGCGATTCGCCAGGCTGGGGCCCAACCCATCTCATGGGAGGTTGCCAACAGCCGGTCATGGCCGAGGGGGAATTGCTCCCTGGAATGAATCAGCACTGGTTGGTCATGAACGTCGGCCAGCCGGCAGCTTGTCTCGTCGCCAATCGCCGGAAGGCCCGGACGGCAGGCGAGCCCGAAGAACTCCTTCCGGACATGGCCGCCGACCAGGTCCTGGGAAGGCTCCTGATGAACCAAGCCAATATCAAGGCGCCCTTCCCGGACCATCCTTAACTGGCTTGTCGTGTCTCCGTCCGTCAACTCCAGCTCAGCCAAGGGAACCTGTGCACTTACCGTCGTCAGGAGCCGGTCCACCCACTCGAAAGGCAGGCCCGGCGCCAGCCCAACAGCAACAGGTTGCCTGACTGGCCCAGCTTGGCGCGCTACCTCTCTGGCAGACCCGGCCATCGCAAGCATGGTGAGCGCGTGTTTGTGCAGGGCCACGCCGGCGGGGGTGGGGAATGTGCCCTTCGGCAGCCGCTCGAAGAGGGGCGTTCCGCATTCGTGTTCCAGGAGGCGGATTTGTCTGGTCAGGGCCGGCTGGGATATGAGCAACTGTTCAGCGGCCCGGGAAATCGACTTCTGGTTGAACACGGCCACGAAGTAGCGCAGTTGCCGAAGTTCCATGCCGCTTCCTCTCCACTAAGTATCTGAGGTGGTGGACCCATAACTTCAGGGTATGCCCCCTCGTGGAAAAGAGTATTGGATACCTGCAATTCAGGGCTTCTATATTGTGATGTGCGACATAGAAGCGGCCCCTGGTTATGGGAACGACTCTAGACCGTCACAGCAGGGACCAGCTGCAGCAGCCCTTTCATCCTTCTGTTAATTGCCTCAAAGAAAGAAAGTCAATGACGACTTCGCTACCTGCGATCCGCCAGTCACCATACCGTTGGGTGATCCTGACATTGGCCTGGGCTGCTTTCACCATGACCTCGGTTGACCGCGCTACTTGGGGCCCCGCGGCGGGCTTTGTTGGCGAGGACCTGGGCGTTGCCGTGGCCGGCCTGGGCCTGTTCGCGACCACCTATTACATCGGCTACGTCGTTTCCAACCTCTTCGGTGGTTTCCTTGCCGACTGGCTGGGTGGCCGGCTCATAGTCGGACTAAGCATATTGCTCTCCGGTTCCTTCATGCTCGCCTTCGGCGAATCGACATCCAAAGACATGGGCCTTGTGTTCCAAGCCTGTATCGGGTTGTTCGCGGGCGCAGAATTCGGCGGAGGCGTCAGGCTCATCGCCAACTGGTTCCGGCCGGAAAAGCGCGGCACGGCAATGGGCATCTTTATGACGGCAACCTCCCTGGGCCTCGTCATCGCCAATGCCGTGGTCCCGTCCCTGATCCAGCAATCAAGCTGGCGGACTTCCTACCACCTGTTCGGATTCATCTCCCTCGGCCTCGGTATTCTCTGCTTGATCTTCCTGCGCGGCGGAAAACGACAAGCAGAACCCCAAGAGAAAACCCGGCCCCAGATCATGCCGCTCCTGCGCAACAGGAACCTCCTCATGCTCGGCCTGGCCGGTTTCGGCGCCCTCTGGGGCACCTACGGGTTCGTCACCTGGTCAAACCTCCTCATGACCAAAGGCATCGGCATCAGCCCAGTTCAGGCCGGCGTTGTCGTCGTGATCTTCGGCTCCGCCGCTATCTTTTCAAAGCCCCTCATCGGCTTCGTTTCCGATGCCATCAAGATGTCCCGACGTAACCTCACCATCATCATCCTGCTGGCATTCTCGGCCACCCTGGTCGCATTCAGCATGGCCACCAACAACGTGCAGTTCCTCTGGATCGCACCTTTGCTGGGCATCGCCGCCTACGTCTACAGCCCCATCATGCTCGCCATGATCCCCTCCCTTGCGGGAGAAAAACTCGCCGGATCCGCCGCCGGCGGCATCAACGCCTTCTGGCAGCTGGGCAGCACGATTGTCCCTACGGTCATCGGGATGATCTTCGGCGCCACATCCTCCTTCCAGCTAGCCTTCCTCGCCCTGGCGGCAGGACCCCTGCTCGCCGTCATTCCCATGCTGGCAATCCGCCCGGCAAACACCACCAGTGGCAAGAACGTTCCGGTGGCAGCCACCGAGCCGGCCCGGTAACACCTCTACACCTGAAGCAACACTTGAAAGGCAAGACTTTGGACAACCATTACGACGTCATTATCGCCGGCGGCGGCTCGGCAGGAGTGGCTGCAGCCATCGGCGCCAGTCGTACCGGCGCGCGCACGCTGCTCCTTGAGAAGGGGCCCTGCCTGGGAGGCGCCGCAACCCTCCGCAATGTGGTCACCTATGCCGGGATCTTCACCCAGGAAGACCAGCGGCAGGTCGTGTTCGGCGTGATGGAAGAGGTCTACGCGAGACTCCGCGGGCTGGGGGCTGTCAGCGAACCACGGAAATACAACGCGGTCACGGTCGTCTTCGAGCCAGAAGACGTGAAATTCGTCCTCGATGAGCTGTGCGCCGAGGCCGGTGTCGACGTTCGGCTTCACACCCTCATCGTGGGTGCCGAGACAGATGACAACGGATCGATCACCGCGGTGAACGTCGCAGACCACGAAGGACTGCACTACTTCACAGCCGCCGCGTTCGTCGACGCTACCGGAGATGCAGACCTCGCTCACCACAGCGGGGCGGAAGTGCGATATGGCCGGGACGGCAAAGTCCAAAACGGCACCCTCGGAGTCCGCTTCGGCGGCATACCCCTGGACGTCGATGCCGGACGCGCCGCACTGAAGAAAGCGGTCACTGCCAGCAAGGCGGCCGGCATGCCGAACCTCCTCGCCGAAACCGGACTCGTCGCCCGACTCCCGCTCTCCGGAGACATCATCACCTACCTGGTGGACGAGGGCTACGACGCCCGTAGCGCCACGGACACCAGCCGCGCAGAAGCCCACGCCCGCCTGCAGGCCCAGGCATACCTCCAAGCGCTCAAAACTGTGCCCGGCTGCGAGAACGCCTACATCGTCTCCACCGGACCCGAGCTCGGCACCCGGGAATCCCGACACGTCGTCGCACCCCTGCGCCTCACGGAAGAAGACATCCTCCTCCCGGAACCCCGCGAAGACGCCGTAGCCATTGGAGCCTGGCCAATGGAATACCACCCCGGCCCCGGAGTCCCCTCGATATGGAAATTCATCGCCGACCCGGGCTACTTCGGCATTCCCCTGGACTGCCTCAAGAGCGTAAACCGGACCAACCTCTTCGCCGCCGGCCGAGTCCTCGACGGAGACCAAGCAGCCGGGTCATCACTAAGGGTCATGGGCACAGCGTTCGCCACCGGCCACGCGGCCGGGATCGCCGCCGCCCACATCGCCTTGGACAGGCTCTGCGACACCTACACGGTGCAGGCAGAGCTCCAACGTCAGGATGCCCGACTCCCGCTCCCCGTCAGCTCGGCAGCTCACCTCGACGTGGCTGCCTACTAGCCCACTCCCAACCCTTTCTCGGTCTGGCCCTACGGCCACACCGCCCTTCACCTATGCCAAAGGAATGAACATTCATGGTTGCCAAGATCGCCCTTGAAGAGCACTTCGGTGCTACCGACCCCAACATCGTTGAGCAGTCCGCGGAGCACTTCACCGCCGACGCATGGCCCGCACGCCGGGACATGCTGCTCGACATCCACGAAGACCGGCTTCGCCTGATGGACAAGTGCGGAATCGAAAAGTCCGTGCTGTCGCTGCTGTCGCCCGGCATCCAGTCGCTGCACAATTCCGAGCAGGCCGTGGACTGGTCGAAGCGACTGAACGATTACGCCGCCAAACAGGTCTCAAACAATCCGGACCGATTCGCTTCCTTCGCAGCACTTCCGATGCAGGACCCCGACGCCGCCGTCGCGGAGCTGCGCCGCGCCGTGACTGACCTGGGCCTTGTCGGGGCCTTGGTGAATGGCTATTCGCAGATCGGTACCGAGGACACGGTGGTGTACCTGGACGACGCGCGGTACGCCGAGTTCTGGGCCACGGTCGAGGAACTCGATGTGCCCCTCTACCTTCACCCCCGTGACCCGCTGGCTTCACGCAGCCCGCAGTACGACGGACACCCGTGGCTGTACGGGTCCGCCTGGGCATTCTCCGTCGAAACCGGCACCCACGCGCTGCGGCTGATGGGCAGCGGACTGTTCGACAAGCATCCAGGAATCCAAATCATCCTCGGCCACCTGGGCGAACTGCTGCCCTTCAACATCTGGCGCACCGACCACAGGGTCGCCGTCGCTCCCCGCGGCATCTCCATCGAAAAGACCTTTGGACACTACCTGCGCAACAACTTCCACCTCACGACCAGCGGCAACTTCCGAACCCCTGCACTGCTGAACACCATCCAGGAGATCGGGGCAGACCGGCTGCTGTTCTCCTCCGACTACCCGTTTGAGCGCATGGATGAGGCTGCGACCTGGTTCGACAACCTCGAAATCAACGAAAACGATCTGACCAAGATCGCACGCACCAACGCTGCGAAGCTCCTGAAGCTCTAGCGAACTCAACCTTTAGCCAATCAAGTATTAGGAACAAAGACATGAGCGCACAAGCAACCGCTGCCGCCTCCGGCGCTAACGCAACACAGCGATTCCGTGAGAACAAGCAGACCAGCGCAGCCGCCAACCAAGAGCGTGTCGCCCTGCTCGCCGGCCGGCTGATTAAGTCCGCGAACGATATCGTGCTCGAGGAACGGGTCACGTACGAGGAGTACAACGCTCTCAAGGCCTGGTTGATCCAGGTCGGTGAGGACGGTGAATGGCCGTTGTTCCTGGACGTCTGGCTGGAGCACTCCGTCGAGGAGGTCGCAACCAGTCACCGCAAGGGCAACAAGGGATCCATCGAAGGGCCCTACTACGTCCCGAACTCGCCGGAACACCAAAGCCCGGCAACTATCGGCATGCGCCCTGAGGAGAAGGGCACCCCGCTGCTCTTCCAAGGACAGGTCCGCAGCACCGACGGCAGCCCCCTCCCGAAGGCGAGGATCGAGCTGTGGCACGCCGACGAGGACGGCTTCTACTCCCAGTTCGCACCGAACATCCCCGAGTGGAACCTGCGCGGCACGTTCATCGCCGATGAGGAGGGCAACTTCCAGATCAATACGATCCAGCCGGCCCCGTACCAGATCCCAACCGACGGGGCATGCGGTCACCTGATCAACGCTGCGGGTTGGCACGCCTGGCGCCCGGCCCACCTGCACCTGAAAGTCTCAGCTCCAGGGCACGAGCTTCTGACCGCGCAGCTCTACTTCCCGGGAGACCCGCACAACGAGGACGACATCGCCACCGCAACCAAGCCAGAGCTCATGCTCGACATCCAGCCTGGCCCCGATGGGCATGGAGTTCAGACCAGCTACAACTTCATCCTGGACCCCTCTTCCTAACCAGAAGCGAAGGTCCGAGCTGCCGTTGCGGGATCTGTCCCTGGATCCCGCAACGGAAGTTCCCGTCCCACGCCAGCATTCAGACCCCCTCTTGCGCTGCCACACCCTAGGCTGAGACCGGAAGGACCGCCCCGTGAAAATCGAGCGGATCGAAGCGATCCCGTATGCGATCCCTTACACGCACCCTTTGAAATTCGCCAGTGGCGAGGTCGCCACCGCCGACCACGTCCTCATCCGCGTCTACACGGACGACGGAGTCGTGGGAATCGCTGACGCTCCTCCCCGCCCCTACACCTACGGGGAGACCCAGGAATCCATCACGGCGATCATCGACAAGGTGTTCGCTCCACAGCTATTGGGCACCGAGGTTCTGGACCGGGAACGGATTCACGCGGTACTGGGGCGGACAGTTAACAACCACGTCGCCAAGGGAGCCATCGACATCGCCATATGGGACGCGATCGGCAAGACTCTCGGAACACCGGTCCACAAGCTCCTCGGCGGCTACACCGACCGCATGCGGGTCAGCCACATGCTCGGCTTCCGCCCGGCGGTAGAACTACTCGACGAGGCACAGCGCTTCGGCGAGACATACGGCATCACCACCTTCAAGCTCAAGGTAGGGCGCCGGCCGCTCGCACTCGACATTGAGGCGTGCCGCGTACTGCGCGAAGGGCTGGGGGAGGACGTCGAGATCTATCTCGACGCCAACCGTGGCTGGACCGCAAACGAGGCCCTGGAAGTTCTCCGCCGAACAGAGGGACTGGGCCTGACACTGCTGGAGGAACCGTGCGATGCCAAAGAACGATTTCGAAGGACTGGCCGTTGGCGTCCATCAACCTCTTTAGGGTTTCAGCCTCGGTGAGACTAGCGACTGTGAGGCCCTGTTGCTCGCGGCTCTTCGGGTCCCGCCACAGCACCATGTAGGACGATGAACCGTCCTTTTTGGTGCGTTTGCGAATGCTGGCCACACAAAAACGGTACGCCGCTGTCAACACTTTGGGCGTTTTTGTCAACACCCAAAGAAGAAACAGGCCCTTGACCTGCGTAAACACTGTGCCCGAGGTGGGACTCGAACCCACACACCTTTCGATACCGCATTTTGAGTGCGGCGCGTCTGCCAATTCCGCCACTCGGGCGCGGAATACATGGAGTGAAACACTACGCCCACAGCTGACTGTGAGCAACGCGATCGCTTCACGTACGCGGAATTACTCTACATGCAGATAGGCTGAATTCCAGAATCGCGCCGCCGTCGCCGCAAACAAACCCTGCAAGCCAAGTACAGCCGCGGTGGCACCTAAGATAGTGATGTCCCGCCGTACCTTTTCAAGGAGATCCCGTGACTGAACAGACGGAGTCCAAGCCCACGTCCCAGCCGGCGCGCCGCGTTATTGTGGCGGAGGATGAAACCCTCATCCGCCTCGACATCATCGAGATCCTGCGCGGCGAAGGCTATGACGTTGTGGGCGAGGCGGACAACGGTGAGAAGGCCGTCCAGCTCGCCGAGGAACTGAAGCCGGACCTGGTCCTCATGGACGTCAAGATGCCCGTCATGGACGGCATTTCAGCGGCCGAGAAGATCGTCAAGGCACGCATCGCCCCCGTGGTGCTGCTGACCGCCTTCAGCCAGAAGGAACTGGTGGAGCGTGCCCGCGACGCCGGCGCCATGGCCTACGTGGTGAAGCCGTTCACGCCCGCCGACCTCATCCCGGCCCTGGAGATCGCGCTTTCCCGCCACGAGGAAATCAAGGCCCTCGAGAGCGAGGTTTCCGACCTCCAGGAGCAGTTCGCCACCCGTAAGCTCGTGGAGCGCGCCAAGAGCCTGCTGACCACCAAGATGGGCCTGACCGAGCCGGAGGCCTTCCGCTGGATCCAGAAGACCTCCATGGACCGCCGCCTCAGCATGCGCGAGGTCGCCGAAACCATCATCAACCAGGTCAACTAGCGCTCCGGCCGGGGCCCAGAGAATTACGACGGCGGCCCGGGCCCCACGCGTAAAGTCCCCTAACGCGCACAGCACAAAGCAAAGGACCCCTGCCAACCGGCAGGGGTCCTTTGCTTTATCCGAAGACCAGGCTAGGCCTTCTTCTTCTTTTCCGGCCAGGGGCCGAGCTTTTCCTTGTTGCTGCTGACTTCACCGGCGCGGGTGGAGTCGGCCAGGTCGCCTACCTTGTGCACCTTCAGCGAGTTGGTGGAACCGGCCTTTCCGGGAGGCGAACCGGCGGCGATGACCACCAGGTCACCATCTTCCACCAGGCCCATTTCCTCGAGGCTGCGGTCCACCTGGGCGGTCATGGCGTCCGTGTGGTCCACCATCTGCACCAGTACCGGCTGGATGCCCCAGGTGAGCGCCATCTGGTTCCAGACCTGTTCCACCGGGGTGAACGCGAAGACCGGCTTGATGGGCCGCAGGCGGGACAGGCGGCGGGCGGAGTCGCCGGACTGGGTGAACGCACAGATGTACTTGGCGTCCAGCTGGTCGGCGATTTCGACGGCGGCACGGGTGATGGCGCCACCACGGGTCTTGGGCTTGGTCCCCAGCGGGGGGACGCGCTCCAGGCCGTGGACCTCGGTGGATTCGATGATCCGGGCCATGACCTTGACCGTTTCGATCGGGTACTTGCCCACACTGGTCTCACCGGAGAGCATGACGGCGTCGGCACCGTCGAGGACGGCGTTGGCGCAGTCGGAGGCCTCTGCACGGGTCGGGCGCGGGTTGTCGATCATGGACTCGAGCACCTGGGTGGCCACGATGACCGGCTTCGCCCAGCGCCGGGCGAGCTCGATGGCGCGCTTCTGCACGATCGGCACTTCCTCCAGGGGAAGCTCCACACCGAGGTCGCCGCGGGCCACCATGATCGCGTCGAACGCGTCGATGATCTCCGGCAGCTGCTCGACAGCCTGCGGCTTCTCGATCTTGGCGATGACCGGCACGCGGCGGCCTTCTTCGTCCATGATCTCGTGCACGCGGGTGATGTCGGACGCATCCCGGACGAAGGACAGGGCCACCAGGTCCACGCCCCGGCGCATTGCCCAGCGGAGGTCGTCCTCATCTTTTTCGCTCAGCGCGGGAACGTTGACTGCCACGCCGGGCAGGTTGATTCCCTTGTTGTTGGACACCATGCCGCCGACGGTCACCTCGGCAACCACCTTGACGTCGTCGACCTCAATGGCGCGAAGGGCCACCTTGCCGTCGTCGATCAGCAGTGCGTCTCCCACCTTGACGTCCTCGGTGAGGCTCTTCAGGGTGGTGGAGCAGATCTCCTGGGTGCCGGGGACGTCCTCGGTGGTGATGGTGAAGATGTCACCAACCGCGAGTGCGTGCGGGCCATCCACGAAACGGCCCAGGCGGATCTTGGGGCCCTGCAGGTCGGCCATGATGGCCACGGCCTTGCCCAGGTCCGCTGCCGCCTTGCGGACGTTTTCGTAGGTGTTGTCGTGCACGGTGTAATCGCCGTGACTCATGTTCATGCGGGCGACGTCAACGCCGGCCTCCAGCACAGCCAGGGTGTTCTCGTAGCTGGCAATTGCCGGGCCAAACGTAGCCACAATTTTTGCGCGTCTCATATACCTACCCTATTGGTCTCTTGCATTGGTTAAGTTGTCGGCGAGGTGAACCCTCGATGCACCCCTAGAGGACGGCGATGGCGCGGTCCGTCGGCGCGACGGGAGCGGGAAGGATAGTGCTTCCCATCAGGTACTTGTCCACGGCTGCTGCGGCGGCGCGGCCCTCGGCGATGGCCCACACGATCAGGGACTGCCCGCGGCCGGCGTCACCGGCAACGAAGACACCGTCGGTGTTGGTCATATAGTAGCCGTCGCGGGCCACGTTGCCGCGTCCGTCGAAGTCCGCGTGCACCTGTTCGGTGAGGCCGGCCGGTTCGGCTCCGGTGAACCCCAGGGACAGGAACACCAGGTCTGCGGGGATGACCCGCTCGGTGCCCGCCTTGGGGAGTCGCTTGCCGTCGACGAATTCGGTTTCGGCCACCTTGACGCCGGTGAGCTTGCCGTTCTCGCCAACGAATTCCACGGTGGACGCGAGGTAGGTGCGTTCGCCGCCTTCCTCGTGGGCGCTGGCCACTTCGAAGAGGTTGGGGAACGTGGGCCACGGCTGGTGGCTGGCACGTTCGGCCGGCGGCTGCTTGCCGATCGCCAGCGTAGTGACGGACGCTGCGCCGTGCCGGTGGGCGGTGCCGAGGCAGTCGGCCCCGGTGTCACCGCCGCCGAGGATCACCACGTGCTTGCCGTTGGCGTGGATCTGGTTTTCGATGGCTTCCCCGGCCACCACGCGGTTGGCGGGTACCAGGTAGTCCATGGCGAAGTGCACGCCTTCCAGGTCCCGGCCCGGGATGGGCAGGTCCCGCGGGACGGTGGCGCCGGTGCACACCACGACGGCGTCGTAGCGCCTGCGCAGCTGCTCCCACGTCACGTCGGTCCCCACGGCCACGCCGGTCCGGAAGCGGGTGCCTTCGGCCTTCATCTGCTCGACGCGGCGGTCCACCTGCTCTTTTTCCATCTTGAAGTCGGGGATGCCGTAGCGCAGCAGGCCGCCGATCTTGTCGTCCCGTTCGTAGACAGCGACGGTGTGGCCCACGCGGGTCAGCTGCTGGGCGACGGCCAGGCCCGCCGGCCCGGAACCCACCACGGCGACGGTCTTGCCGGTCAGGCGCGTCGGCGGCAGCGGGTTGACCCAGCCGTTCTCGAACGCCTCGTCGATGATGGAAACTTCGACCTGCTTGATGGTGACGGCGGGCTGGTTGATCCCCAGCACGCAGGAGGCTTCGCAGGGGGCGGGGCACAGCCGGCCGGTGAACTCGGGGAAGTTGTTGGTGGCGTGCAGCCGCTCAATCGCTTCCTCGCCCTTGTCCCGCCACATGAGGTCGTTCCACTCCGGAATGAGGTTCCCCAGGGGGCAGCCCTGGTGGCAGAACGGAACGCCGCAGTCCATGCAGCGGCCGGCCTGCGCCTTCAGGACGCCTTTCTCCTGCGCTTCGTAGACTTCCTTCCAGTCCATGATGCGCACGGGAACGGGACGGCGCGGCTGGGTTTCACGCTGGCGTACTTTCAGAAATCCGCGTGGATCAGCCACCGGTCACCTCCAGGATTCGAGACCATACTTCTTCGCCGTCGGGGTCAAGGCCCTCTTCGATGGCGTCAAGACGGGTTTGCAGCACGGCCGCGTAGTCGCGCGGCAGCACCTTGGTAATGCGGGCAGCGGTGTCGTCAAAGTTTTCGAGGAGCCGCGCCGCCAGCTGGGATTCGGTTTCTTCGATGTGCTTCACCAGCAGTCCATGGACAATGTCGCGGTCCTCGGCGTCGAGCTCGCGCAGCTGCAGCTCGCCGGACTCGAGGGCCTGCTTGTTGACACGGGTGGTCCGCAGGTCCAGCACGTAGGCGGTGCCGCCGGACATGCCGGCGCCGAAGTTGCGCCCGGTGCGTCCCAGGATCAGCGTCTGGCCGCCGGTCATGTACTCGCAGCCGTGGTCCCCGATGCCTTCGACGACGGCCGTGGCACCTGAGTTGCGGACCAGGAAGCGTTCGCCCACCTGGCCGCGCAGGAACATCTCGCCGCTGGTGGCGCCGTAGCCGATGACGTTGCCGGCGATGACGTTGGTCTCTGCCTTGAAGACGTTGGTACGGTCCGGCCGGACGATGATCCGGCCACCGGACAGCCCCTTGCCCACGTAGTCGTTCGAGTCGCCGAACAGCCGCAGGGTGATGCCCGCCGGCAGGAAGGCGCCGAGCGACTGGCCGGCAGTGCCGTTCAGCGTGATGTCGATCGTGTCCGTGGCCAGCACGTCGGTGCCGTAGGTCTTGGTGACGACGTGGCCCAGCATGGTGCCCACGGAACGGTCGGTATTGATGACGTCCACGTTGATCTTCACGGGGCTGCGGTCCGTCAGCGCCTCGGTGGCCATGGTGATCAGCCGCTGGTCAAAGTGCTTGTCCAGCTCGTGGTTCTGGCCGGTCATGTTCCGCAGCGGCGCGTCGTCGTCGAACTCCAGGCCGTGCAGGATCGGGTCCAGGTCCAGGCCGTCGGCCTTCCAGTGGTTGACCGCGTCGCGGGCATCCAGGACTTCCGCGTGGCCAATGGCCTCTTCGAGGCTTCGGAAGCCAAGCTCGGCAAGGATTTCACGGACTTCCTCAGCCAGGAACTCGAAGAAGTTGACCACGAACTCCGGCTTGCCGCTGAAGCGGGCACGAAGCTCAGGGTTCTGGGTGGCAACGCCCACCGGGCAGGTGTCCAGGTGGCAGACGCGCATCATGATGCAGCCTTCCACCACGAGCGGGGCGGTGGCGAAGCCGAATTCCTCGCCGCCCAGCAGGGCGGCAATGACGACGTCACGGCCGGTCTTGAGCTGGCCGTCGACCTGGACCACCACGCGGTCGCGCAGGCCGTTGAGCATCAGCGTCTGCTGGGTCTCGGCCAGGCCAAGTTCCCAGGGGACACCGGCGTGCTTGAGCGAGTTCAGCGGCGAGGCGCCGGTTCCGCCGTCGTGCCCGGAAACCAGGACGACGTCGGCCTTGGCCTTGGTCACGCCGGAGGCCACGGTGCCGATCCCCACTTCGGACACGAGCTTCACGTGCACCCGTGCGGACGGGTTGGCGCGCTTGGCATCGTAGATCAGCTGCGCCAGGTCCTCGATCGAGTAGATGTCGTGGTGCGGGGGCGGGGAAATGAGTCCGACGCCGGGAGTCGAGTGGCGGGTCCGGGCCACCCACGGGTAGACCTTCTGCGCCATCAACTGGCCGCCTTCGCCGGGCTTGGCGCCCTGGGCCATCTTGATCTGGATGTCGTCGGCGTTGGTCAGGTAGAGGCTGGTGACGCCGAAACGGCCGGAGGCGATCTGCTTGACCGCGGAGCGCCGCTTGGGGTCCAGCAGGCGGTCCACGTCCTCGCCGCCTTCACCAGTGTTGGACTTGCCGCCCAGCTGGTTCATGGCGATGGCCAGCGTCTCGTGGGCTTCCTGGGAGATGGAGCCGTAGCTCATGGCTCCGGTGGAGAACCGCTTGACGATGCTGGAGACCGGTTCCACTTCTTCGAGCGGAACGGAGGGGCGCTCGTTCTTGAACTTGAGCAGCCCGCGCAGGGTCATCAGGTTGGTGGACTGGTCGTCCACGCCCTTGGTGTAGGCCTTGAAGATGTCGTACCGGCGCTCACGCGTGGCGTGCTGCAGCCGGAAGACGGTCTCCGGGTTGAACAGGTGCGGTTCGCCGTCGCGGCGCCACTGGTACTCGCCACCGCCCAGCAGGGGCCGGTGCGGCTGTTCGATGCCGCCTTCCGGGTATGCCATCTGGTGGCGTGCGGAAACTTCGGCAGCGATAACGTCCAGGCCAACGCCGCCGAGCTGGGAGTGCGTGCCGGCGAAGAATTCGTCCACCAGTTCCTGGCCCAGGCCCAGTGCCTCGAACGTCTGGGCGCCGGTGTAGGACGCAACAGTGGAGATGCCCATCTTGGACATGATCTTCAGGACGCCCTTGCCGAGGCCCTTGATCAGGTTGTAAACGCCGTCCTGCGGGGTAACCCCGGTGACGTCGCCTGCGGCAATGAGCTGTTCCACGGATTCCATGGCCAGGTAGGGGTTGACGGCGGACGCGCCGTAGCCGATCAGGACGGCCACGTGGTGCGTCTCGCGGACGTCGCCGGCCTCCACCACCAGGGCGGTCTTGGTGCGGTTGGCGCTGCGCAGCAGGTGGTGGTGCACGGCGCTGACCAGCAGCAGGGACGGGATCGGGGCCCACTGGGCGTTCGAGTCACGGTCGGAGAGCACGATGTACTGGACTCCGCGGTTGATGGCGCCGGAAACCTGCTCGCAGATCTCGGTCAGCCGGGCGCGCAGTGCGTTCTCGCCACCCTCCGGGCGGTACAGGCCGCGGACCTTCATGGCCACGCGGTTGCCGTCGGCGTCCTCGATGTTGGCGATCTTGGCGAGCTGGTCGTTGTTGATCACCGGGAACGGCAGCTGGACCTGCGGCTGGCGCACCTGCTTGGTGTCCAGCAGGTTGCCGTTGGGGCCGATTGCGCACGTCAGGGAGGTGACCAGTTCCTCGCGGATGGCGTCCAGCGGCGGGTTGGTCACCTGCGCGAAGGACTGCACGAAGTAGTCAAAGAGCAGGCGGGGGCGCTTGGACAGGACCGCCACCGGGGTGTCGGAGCCCATGGCGCCGAGGGGCTCGGCGCCGGTGCGGGCCATCGGGCCCAGCAGGATCTTCAGTTCCTCGGTGGTGTACCCGAAGGTGCGCTGGCGGATGTTCACCGACGCGGCGGTGTGGACCACGTGCTCGCGCTCGGGCAGGTCGTTGAGGTCGATCAGGTTGTCCTTGACCCACTCGGCCCACGGGTTGGCCGCGGCGACTTCGGCCTTGACCTCTTCGTCGTCGATGATGCGGCCGGCCTCGGTGTCCACCAGGAACATCTTGCCCGGGGAGACGCGGCCCTTCTTGACCACCTTGGAGGGCTCGACGTCGATCACGCCCACCTCGGAGGCGAAGACGATCAGGCCGTCTTCGGTGATCCAGAACCGGCCGGGGCGCAGGCCGTTGCGGTCAAGGGTGGCACCCACCAGGTTGCCGTCGGTGAAGGAGACGGCGGCAGGGCCGTCCCACGGTTCCATCAGCAGTGAGTGGTACTCGTAGAACGCGCGCCGTGCCGGATCCATGGTGGCGTGGTTTTCCCACGCCTCGGGGATCATCATCATGATCGAGTGCGTGATGGGGCGGCCGGAGAGCCAGAGCAGCTCGGCGACCTCGTCGAAGGACGCCGAGTCGGATGCACCCGGGGTGCAGATGGGGTACAGCTCTTCGGGAGAGTCGCCCAGCAGAGGGTTGGCCAACTGTGACTGGCGGGCACGCATCCAGTTCCGGTTGCCCTTGACGGTGTTGATCTCACCATTGTGGGCGATGGTCCGGAACGGCTGCGCCAGGGGCCAGGACGGAAAGGTGTTGGTGGAGAAGCGTGAGTGGACGATTGCCAGCTTGGTCTTGAACCGCTTGTCCGAGAGGTCCGGGTAGAACGGCTCCAGCTGCGCGGTGGTCAGCATGCCCTTGTAGACGATGGTCCGGGAGGACAGCGAGGGGAAGTAAACGCCGAACTTGTTCTGGGCGCGCTTGCGGATCCGCCAGGCGCGGGAGTCCAGTTCGTTGCGGTCCAGTTCCTCACCATTGGCCGAGGCCAGGAAGGGCTGGGAGAAGTAGGGCATGCAGGCGCGGGCCATGGCGCCCACGAGGTCGGCGACAACAGGTACCTCACGCCAGCCGAGGACCTTCAGGCCTTCGTCGGCGGCGAGGCCCTCGATGCCGGCCTTGGCTGCGTTGGCCTCACGCTGCTCGGCAGGCAGGAATGCCGTGCCCGCCACGTACTGGCCGGGGGCAGGCAACTCGAACTCGGTCACCGCCCGGAAGAACTCGTCGGGGATCTGCATGAGCAGGCCCGCGCCGTCGCCCGTGCCCTCGTCGGCACCCACGGCACCGCGGTGTTCAAGGTTGCGCAGGGCCGTCAGGGCGGCATCGACGATGTCATATCCGGGCTCGCCGCGCAGGGTCGCGATGATGGCGAGGCCGCACGCGTCCTTTTCCTGCTCCGGGTTGTAGAGCCCGGCAGCTTCCGGCATGGCGGCGAAGCGCTTGAACGGCGACAGTGCAGTCTCAGGCTGGTCCGGTTCGGACCAGCTGGGAGTGTTAAGAGTTTGGGTCATGGGAGACGTCCTTCCTCCTGATCGTGCGTATGGAAGGGACACCGTTGGCCCCACTCGTCGGCGCCGTTGCAAGGGCACAACAAAGTGTTGATTACTGGAAATTGTAGGTCAGCGCAGCCTGCTGAACTAACGGTTACGCAGGCACCTGCCCGGGGCTTCATCCGTCAGCATCTCTTTGCTGCCAGGAGTGGCCCCATGCCACGACATTGTGGTTTCGGGCCCTTCGAGCGGTGGCTCTGCTGCCCTGCCTGGCCGGCTTCCTATTTACCGGCGCCGGCCTCTGATGCGGGTCCTGTGGCTGTGCTGCCGGATGTTCCGGAAGCCGTGGCATCCGTGCCAGGCTTGGAGCCTGCCGGAGCCGCCGCGGGTTCTTCCGTGGAATCGGAAGCATGCCGGGAACCGCTTTGGTTATCAGGGAGATTACCACGCGAATCACTATCTGAGACAACAGTGTCCGGATCACGGACCTCCTGTGCGTCCTCGGCGGCTGCCCCGGGCAGGGCTGCTTCGGCCGCGGCTGCTTCGGCCGGTTCACGGCCGGGCAGGTAAACGGTGTCCGGCTCCGGCCGGCCCTTGAGCCCCAGCAGGAGGAAAGCAAGCAGGGCGGCCAGGAACACGAAGATGCTGGTCCACACGTTGAGCCTGGTGGTGATGCCGAGGATGTTGATCTGTTCGGCGTCGTCGATGCGCAGCAGTTCGATCCAGACGCGGCCCAGGGTGTAGTACATGGCGTAGAGCCAGAAGAGCCTGCTCCGGCGGAAGTTGAAGCGCCTGTCCAGGGCGAGCAGGATGAGTACCCCTGCCACATTCCAGAGCGATTCGTAGAGGAAGGTCGGGTGGAACAGGGTATCCGCCGGCAGGCCGGCCGGGAAGTTCGGGTTGTTGGCGTCGATCTGCAGCCCCCACGGCAGCGTGGTGGGGCCGCCGAAGAGTTCCTGGTTGAAGTAGTTGCCCCAGCGTCCCAGGGCCTGGGCCAGGAGCAGGCCGGGTGCGGCGGCGTCGACGAAGGCGCTGAGCTTGACGCCGCTGCGGCGGCAACCGATCCAGGCACCGACGGCGCCCAGGACGACGGCGCCCCAGATTCCGAGCCCTCCACGCTGGATCTGCGGAATCAGCGAGAGGTCGCCGGTGCCATCGAAGCCGGGGCCGAAGTAGGCATCGGGGGACGACACCACGTGGTACAGGCGCCCGCCAATGATGCCGAAGGGAATGGCCCAGATGACGATGTCCCAGACGCTGCCCTCGGGGGCCCCGCGCTTGGCCCAGCGGACCGAGGTCAGCCACAGGCCAACCACGATGCCGGCCAGGATGCACAGCGCGTAGGCGTGGATCCGCAGGCTGCCCCACGGCAGGGGGATGTCGAACCCGGACCAGCTGGGGCTGGGGATGCTGCCCGGCACCAGTGCGGGTGCCAGGGCGGCTGCCTGGATCAGTGCCTGCATGGGTTATGCCCCGTCCGTGGTGTGGCCGGCT
Source organism: Pseudarthrobacter sp. MOO14 (assembly GCF_058267675.1). Lineage (NCBI taxonomy): Bacteria > Bacillati > Actinomycetota > Actinomycetes > Micrococcales > Micrococcaceae > Pseudarthrobacter > Pseudarthrobacter sp. MOO14. The sequence continues at coordinate 4,272,421 of NZ_CM177849.1, read as the reverse complement.
TCCGGCGCGAGGCCGGTGCTGAGGTCCTTGGTGAGCGTAGCGACGGCATCCACTCCCCCGTCGCGGAGGGCCGCAACCAGGGCGGTGCCCACAATGACGCCTTCGGCGTAGGCGGCGATCTCGCGGACCTGGTCCGCGGTGGAAACTCCGAGGCCTACGCAGACGCGTTCCGCTCCGGCGTCGTGCGCGGCGGCAACGACGTCTTTGGCGGCGGTGCTGACGGACGTGCGGGCACCGGTGACGCCCATGATGGAAACGGCGTAGACGAACCCGCGGCTTGCATCCACGGTCCGCTGCATGCGCTCGGCGGTGGAGGACGGGGCAACCAGGAACACCCGGTCAAGGCCGTACTTGTCCGACGCTGCCATCCACTCGGCGGCCTCGTCCGGGATCAGGTCCGGCGTGATGAGCCCGGCTCCCCCGGCCTCGGCAAGGCGGCGGGAGAATTCGTCCACGCCCATGCGGACCACGGGGTTCCAGTAGGTCATGACCAGGACGGCGGCGTCGGTCTTGCTGGTGATGCCGGCGACGACGTCGAAGACCTGCTTGACGTGGAAGCCCTTGGCCAGTGCCTCGGTGGTGGCAGCCTGGATGACCTGGCCATCCATGACGGGGTCGGAATAGGGGATCCCGATCTCGATCAGGTCCGCGCCGTTCTCCGCCAGGGCGATGCCGGCGGCGATGGTGTCCTCGACGCTGGGGTAGCCGGCGGGGAGGTACCCGATCAGTGCCGAGCGGCCCTGGGCGCGGGCGCGGTCAATGGCGGCTGCCGACTTGCTGGTCATCTCTGCGCTGTTCACAGCTGCTCCCCCTCTTTGCCGATTTCCGATTCGGCGGAATCCTTGTCAAGCAGGTCAAACCATTCGGCGGCGGTGGCCACGTCCTTGTCGCCGCGGCCGGAGAGGTTCACGATGATGATCTTCTCCGCCGCGGTGGCGGGGTCTTCGGCGGCGAGCCGTTGGCCCACCTTGATGGCACCGGCCAGCGCGTGCGCGGATTCGATGGCGGGAATGATGCCCTCGGTGCGGCACAAAAGGCGGAAGGCTTCCATGGCTTCGGTGTCGGTGATGGGTTCATAGCTGACCCGTCCGATGTCCGAGAGGTAGGAGTGTTCCGGGCCGACCCCGGGGTAGTCCAGGCCGGCGGAGATGGAGTGTGATTCGATGGTCTGCCCGTCGTCGTCCTGCATCAGGTAGGAGCGGGCGCCGTGCAGGACGCCGGGCTTGCCCAGCGAAATGGTGGCGGCGTGCCGGCCGGTCTCCACGCCGTCGCCGCCGGCCTCGAAGCCGTAGATCTTCACGGACGGGTCATCCAGGAAGCCGTGGAAGATGCCGATGGCGTTGGAGCCGCCGCCGATGCAGGCGCAGACGGCGTCGGGGAGCCGGCCCTCCTGCTCCAGGATCTGGGCACGGGCTTCCTCCCCGATGACCTCGTGGAAGTAGCGGACCATGGCGGGGAACGGGTGGGCTCCGGCCGCTGTCCCGAGCAGGTAGTGGGTGTTGGCGACGTTGGCCACCCAGTCCCGGAGGGCGTCGTTGATGGCGTCCTTGAGGGTCTGTGATCCGCTGGTGACCGGGATGACCTTGGCACCCAGGAGCTCCATCCGGGCAACGTTCAGCGCCTGCCGGCGGCAGTCCTCGGCGCCCATGTACACCACGCAGTCCAGCCCAAGCAGGGCAGCGGCGGTGGCGCTGGCCACGCCGTGCTGGCCGGCGCCGGTTTCGGCGATGATCCGGGTTTTGCCCATCCGCTTGGCGAGCAGCGCCTGGCCCAGGACGTTGTTGATCTTGTGCGAACCCGTGTGGTTGAGGTCCTCCCTCTTGAGGAACACCCGCACTCCCCCGGCATGCTGGGAGAACCGCTTGGCTTCGGTCAGCAGCGACGGCCGGCCGGAGTAGTTCTTGTTCAGGTCGGCAATCTGGGCCCGGAAGTCGGGGTCGTCCTTGGCCTTGTTGAAGGTTTCCTCAAGTTCGTCCAGGGCGGCGATCAGGGACTCGGGCATCCACCTGCCACCGTAGCCGCCAAAGTACGGCCCCGGCGCGTGGCGGAGGGATCCGCCCTGCAGGAATGCTTCCGCGGTGTTGTTCTCAGCGTGCCCTGAGGGTGCGTCGGCCATCAGTCCCGTCCTGTTCCAAGTTGATCGGTCAAAAGTGTGCTGTTCCAGCCTGGGCCGGATCGGTGATTGCAGGCACTGCGGTGCCGGCCCGTGCCGGCACCGCAATGCAGGGTGCGCCGGGGTGCCGTCAGCGCGCGGCGATCGCGGCGGCACCCGCGGCAGCGAATTCGGCGATTCGTTCCCGGGGAGTCGCATGGCTCACCAGGGCCTCGCCCACCAGTATGGCGTTGGCGCCGTTTGCGGCGTAATGCGTGACGTCCTCGGCGTCGCGGACGCCCGATTCGGCGACCACCACTGCGTCGCCCGGGATCAGGCCCGCCAAGGAGGCGAAGACTGAACGGTCGACGTCGAGCGTCTTCAGATTGCGCACGTTGACGCCGATGATCCGGGCGTTCGCCGCCACGGCGCGCTCGATTTCCTCTTCGGTGTGGGTCTCCACAAGCACGTTCATGCCCAGTTCGGCGCTGAGGGCGCTGAACTCGGTGAGCTGGGCGTCGGAGAGTGCGGCAACGATCAGCAGGATGAGGTCGGCGCCGTGGGCACGGGCCTCCCAGACCTGGTACTCGTCAAGCGTGAAGTCCTTGCGGAGCAGCGGGACGTCGACGGCGGCGCGCACGGCGTCAAGGTCGGCGAGGGATCCGTTGAAGCGGCGCTGTTCGGTGAGGACACTGATGACGGACGCGCCGCCGTCGGCGTACTGCCTGGCCAGCGACGCCGGATCCCCGATGCTGGCGAGGTCGCCCTTGGAGGGGCTGCGGCGCTTGATTTCCGCGATGACTTTCAGCTGTTCCCGGGTTGCGGAGGTGCCGCCGAGGGCCGCCCAGGCGTCGCGTGCGGGCGCGGCGGCCTGGGCCCGGTCCTTCAGCTCAGCCAGCGAAACTAGACGCTTCCTGGCCTCCATGTCCTCCCGGACACCGGCGTTGATGTCGTCGAGAACAGTTGCCATCAGTGGCCGGAGTTCTTCAGCTTGCTGCCTTCGACGCCGTAGCCTGCCTTGCGCATGACGTAACCGAGGATCAGCCCGATCACCATGACCACGGCTCCGCCGATGAAGATGGGGGTGCTGGCGATGACGAACGCGATGGCTGCGATGAGCGCGCCGACGAGCATGACGATGACGCAGGTCCAGGCGGCCGGGCTGTTGCCGTGGCCAAGTTCCTGGCTGTGGTCAATGACGCCGGGGGCCACCGTGCGGGTGCCGGACGTGGAAGCGGACGCAGGTGCTTTGCTCATGGAAATCTCCTCAGGATGGATACTGCTTACATTCTGCCATTTTTTGGTTGCCGCCCGCGTACCGTCAGGCGTCCCGCCGGTTCCGGCGCCGGCGGCGGCGCCGCTCAGGTGGGGTCGTCGCCGCGCGACAGCCGGTCCCAGCTGTCGATCTCGTCCACGGGTCCGGCCGGCGCCGCCTGCCCGGCTGCGACGGGCGCGTCATATTTGGTGCGCGCCTTCCAGTGCCGGGATGCGGGAATGATCAGCAGGGCGCCCAGGGCCAGCAGGCAGCCGGCGACGACGGCCACTGCCGGGAAAGCGGTGAGTTCAACGTGCGCCTGGCTGCCGGAGACGCCGGTGGCGGTGGCAATCGTTCCCTGCGCCGCTGCCAGCGGGTCCGCAAGGACGGTGGCGGCGGCAGTCAGGATGCCGGCCGAGGCAAGGACGATGATGGCGGTGATGACCCACCGGGCGATCCTGCCGGCAATGGACGCTGCCAGCCCGCCGGCCAAGGCCACCAGGGCCAGGGCCGTGACGGTGGTGGCCGCTTTGCTCCCCTGCACGGGCAGGACGCTTTGCGCGGCGCCTGCCTGGTTGGGGTCCAAGGTGGCGGTCATCCACGTCTGGGTGGTGGTGCCGAACGCGGCCAGGGCCAGGAGGGTGATCAGCAGGACCAGCGTGGACTTGCGCGCCCACGCGGGTGTGGTCCGGCCTGCCTTGGCTTTGCCCGCTTTGCCTGCTTTTCCTGCATTGTCCGCTGTTCCCGCGCTGCCGGCAGCCGCTCCGGAGTCAGCCATCAGGACTCCGTCCGGCCGGGAAGGGATTCCGCAGAGATGTTGTGCAGGGAGCCGGCGGTGTGGACCGCGCGCAGCGGGGCGGCGGCCTTGTTGACGGTTTCGAGGGCCTCCGTGGGATTCACGGAGTCGGCCACGATGCCGCCGCCGGCCTGGACGTAGGCCCGGCCTTCGCGGATCAGGGCGGACCTGATGGCGATGGCCATGTCCATGTCGCCGGCGAAATCGAGGTAGCCCACCACGCCGCCGTAGATGCCGCGGCGGTGCGGTTCGAGTTCGTCCAGCAGGCGCAGCGCCCGGGGCTTGGGCGCGCCGGAGAGGGTGCCGGCCGGGAACGTCGCTTTCAGGACGTCGTAGGCCTCGGCCTGCGGTGCCAGCCTGCCCACCACGGTGGACACCAGGTGCATGATGTGGCTGAAGCGCTCCACCTCCATGAACTGGGTGACGTCCACGGTGCCGGCCACGCAGACCTTGGAGAGGTCGTTGCGGGAGAGGTCCACCAGCATCAGGTGTTCGGCACGTTCCTTCTGGTCGGCGAGCAGTTCCTCGGCGAGGGCCTTGTCCGCTTCCACTGTCTTCCCGCGGGGACGGGATCCGGCGATCGGGTGGGTGATGACTTCCTCGCCGGTGACCGTGACCAGGGCTTCGGGCGAGGATCCGACGATGGAGTATTCGCGGCCCTCGGCGTCGGCAAGGCTGAAGATGTACATGTAGGGGCTGGGATTGGTGTTGCGCAGGACCCGGTAGACGTCCAGGGCGGACGCGTGGCATTCCATCTCGAACCGTCGCGAAATCACCACTTGGAAGACCTCGCCGTCCACGATGGCTTCCTTGCCGCGGTCCAAGGCGGCCAGGTACTCGGCCTCATCCCAGCGTTCCTGGACGCTGGACGCAAAATCCAGTGCCGCCGGTTCCAGAACGGAGACCGGCTGCGGGACGGGGGCGCTGATCTTGGCCAGGAGTTCCTTTACCCGCGCGACGGCGTCGTGCCAGGCCTCGTCCACGCGCTCGGAGCTGTTGTCGAAGTTGATGGCGTTGGCAATGAGCAGGACCGTGCCGTCAACGTTGTCGTGCACGGCCATGTCGGTGACCAGGTTCAGGGCCATCTCCGGCAGCTGCAGGTCGTCCTCGGGCGGGCTGACCAGCCGCTCCCAGTGCCGGACGGTTTCCCAGCCCAGGAACCCCACCAGGCCGGAGGTGAAGGGCGGGAGCCCCTCGAAGCGGTCGGTGCGCAACGCGTCGATGGTGTCGCGGACGGCGTCGACGGGGCTGCCGCTGACGGGGACGCCGGCGGGCGGCTCGCCCAGCCAGTGGGCCTGTCCGTCCTTGGTGGTCAGGGTGGCGCGGGACCGGGCACCGATGAAGGAGTAGCGGGACCAGGCGCCGCCAACGGCCGCGGATTCCATCAGGAACGTTCCGGGCTGGCCCTGCGCCAGCTTGCGGTACAGGCCGATGGGTGTTTCGGCGTCGGCCAGTACCTTGAGCCTGACGGGGATGACCCGGCTGTGGCCGGCGAGTTCCCGGAATTCCTCAAGGCTTGGGCTGATGGTTCCAAGGTCCTGCATGGCTATGCTTGTCCGCCTGTTCTTCTGAAGGGCCGGCCGCGCCGGACTCCTTGAGTGTGCTTGCTGGGTTGGCCGCGGCCGGCTGGGACGCCGTGGCCCGGCAGCCGGTCCGGCCTAGCGTGCGTGGCCTGTGACGACGGTGAGGTCCCTGCCGTCGAAGCAGGTGCGGGTGCCGGTGTGGCAGGCGGCACCGACCTGGTCGACGCGCACCAGGAGTGCGTCGCCGTCGCAGTCCAGGGCAACCGACTTGACCCATTGGACGTGGCCGGAAGTGTCGCCCTTGCGCCAGTACTCCTGGCGGGACCGCGAGTAGAACGTGACGCGTCCGGTGGTCATGGTCCGGTGCAGTGCCTCGTCATCCATCCAACCGAGCATCAGGACTTCGTTCGTGTCGAACTGCTGGACCACCGCTGCCACCAGGCCGGCGGCGTCGCGCTTGAGCGCGGCTGCCACGTCCTCGGGAAGCGGTCCGGAGCCGGGTGTTGCCGGGTCGGATTCAGCGGACGACGACGGTACCTGGGATCCGTTGGATCCAGCGGTTGGGGCGGGGGTTGGCTGCTCAGACATCGGGTCAAGTCTAGTGCCTTTGGCGGCCGCCCTCCCGATGTGAACAACGGCACGCCACCGGGCGGTGGGATGCTGCCCAACTTCGCGGCTCTCGTGCTAGTTTCACAAGTGATGCATTTCGTCGAACCGTCCCGAGAAGTCCTGGCCGAGACCCTGCTTGCGGCCGGCCCTGATGCGCCCACGCTGTGCAAGGGCTGGCGCACCAGGGACCTTGCCGCGCACCTCTACCTGCGGGAGCGCAAGGCCGCCGTCGGGCTCGGTTTGATCATCAAGCGACTGGCCAAGGCCTCCGACCAGGCCACTGCCAAGCTTGCGGCCAAGCTGACCACCACCGAAGACTACGCCCGGCTGGTCAACACCTTCCGTGCCGGGCCGCCGGCCCTTTCGCCGATGAGCATCAAAGCCCTGGACGAAAGCGCCAACCTGATCGAATACTTCGTGCACACCGAGGACGTCCGCCGGGCAGTGGACCGGTGGGCGCCGCGGGCCCTGGACGAGGCGTACTCTGATGCGCTCTGGGACGAACTGGTCAAGCGTGCCGCCATCCTGTACCGCGGCGTGGACCTCGGCATCGTGCTGGTCCGTCCGTCCGGTCCCCGCCACGTCGCCAAGCGGGCACCTGTCTCCGTGGCCATCGTGGGCGAGCCGGGCGAACTGCTGATGCACGCCCACGGCCGCACGCGCCACGCCCTGGTCACCTTCGAAGGCCAGCCGGACGCCGTCGCCCTCCTGCAGTCAGCCGAAGTAGGCCTCTGACCGAAACCGGCTTGCAGTTGTTGCCGTTAAGAGCATTCGTAACGACAACAGCTGCGAGCCAGTCGGGTTAACGGACTTCGAAGCCGGCGTCCCGGATGGCGTCCTTGACCTGGGACATCATGTCGTCCGGGCCCCAGTGGAATATTGACGCCGCCAGCACGGCATCCGCGCCGGCAGCAACCGCCGGCGGGAAGTGTGCGGGCTCCCCTGCGCCGCCGGAGGCGATGATCGGCACCCTGACCGCGGCCCGGACCAGCTTGATGAGTTCGAGGTCGAAGCCGTCCTTGGTGCCGTCGGCGTCGATGGAGTTGAGGAGGATCTCCCCCACGCCGCGGTCGGCGGCTTCCTTCGCCCACGCGATGGCGTCAATCCCGGTCCCGGTGCGGCCGCCGTGGGTGGTCACTTCGAATCCCGACGGCGTGGGCCGGGACCCCGGGCGGGTGCGGCGGGCGTCGACGGACAGAACGAGCACCTGGGATCCGAAGTGGCGGGTGATTTCGTCGATGACGTCCGGCCGCGCCACGGCAGCGGTGTTGATGGAGGCCTTGTCGGCGCCGTACCGGAGGAGTTTGTCCACCTCGGCGACGCCCCGGACGCCGCCGCCGACGGTGAGCGGGATGAAGACTTCCTCGGCGGTGCGGCGGACCACGTCGAAGGTGGTCTCGCGGTTTCCGGAGGAGGCCGTGACATCGAGGAAGGTCAGTTCGTCGGCGCCGGCATTGTCGTACCGGTGGGCCAGTTCCACGGGGTCCCCGGCGTCGCGGAGGCCCTCGAAGTTGACGCCCTTGACGACGCGTCCGGCGTCGACGTCGAGGCAGGGAATGACGCGTACTGCTACTGCCATGGGAACTCCTGGATTTTCAGTGCTGCTGAGGGTCGCCGGTGATCAGATGCGGCAGGCGTGGATGCTGCTGACCAGGATGGCGCGGGCGCCGAGGTCGTACAGTTCATCCATGATCCGGTTGGTTTCCTTCTTGGGAACCATGGACCGTACGGCGACCCAGTCCGAGTCCCGGAGCGGCGAGACCGTGGGCGATTCCAGGCCGGGGGTCAGGCCTGCGGCCTTTTCCACGAGTTCCTTGCGGATGTCGTAGTCCATCAGCACGTACTGGCGCGCCACCAGGACACCCTGGAGGCGCCGGATGAGCACCTCGATTTCCTTGGCGGTGCCGTTCGCCGCGCCGCCATTGCCGGTGCGCCGGATCAGGACGGCTTCGGACTTCAGGATGGGCTCGCCGAAAATTTCCATGCCGGCGGCCTTGAGGGTGTTCCCGGTCTCCACGACGTCGGCGATGGCATCCGCGACGCCAAGCCGGACGGAGGACTCAACGGCGCCGTCGAGCCTGACCACCTTGGCGTTGATGCCCCGTTCGGCGAGGTAGTTGCGCAGGAGTCCGTCGTAGCTGGTGGCCAGTCGCTTGCCTTCGAGCTCTGCGGCAGAGCTGAAGTCGCCCACCGGACCGGCAAAGCGGAAGGTGGAGGCGGCGAATCCAAGCGGGAGCAACTCCTCGGCTTCCACCTCGGCGTCCAGCAGGAGGTCGCGGCCGGTGATGCCGACGTCGAGCGTTCCCCGGCCGACGTAGACCGCGATGTCACGGGGGCGGAGGAAGAAGAACTCGATGTCGTTGTCCGGGTCCACCATGACCAGTTCGCGGGTGTCGCGGCGTTGGCGGTATCCGGCTTCGGACAGCATGGCGGAGGCGGCTTCTGACAGGGAGCCCTTATTGGGGACGGCTACTCGCAGCATGGGGAATTCTTTCTGGGCTGGAAGGTCTGGATTTTCAGGCAAATGAAGGCCACAGCGGGGCCGGCGGCAGGCGCCGGACCAGTGGCTACAGATGCTTGTAGACGTCTTCCAGGGTCAGGCCTTTGGCGAGCATCAGAACCTGCAGGTGGTACAAAAGCTGGGAAATTTCCTCTGCCGCGGCTTCATCGGATTCATATTCGGCAGCCATCCATACTTCGGCTGCTTCCTCAACGACTTTCTTGCCGATGCCGTGAACACCGGACTCCAATTCTGCGACGGTGCGGGAGCCTTCCGGACGGGTGGCTGCCTTCTCGCTGAGCTCAGCGAACAGCGTCTCGAAATTCTTCACGCCCTCCAGCCTACTTGCTGCGGCCGCACGGGCGCTTCCCGGGCCGTTGCATGACGGGCGCGATGTGAGCGAATACACACCGCGCCCGCCACCTGGACATCGGTGTTAGGCGTACTGCTTCAGGACCACGGCCGTGGCCAGGGCAGCGGTCACTGCCTCATGCCCCTTGTCTTCCTTGGAGCCGGGAAGTCCGGCGCGGTCCAGGCCCTGCTGTTCGTTGTCGCAGGTGAGCACGCCGAAGCCCACTGGCACACCGGTGGAAACACTGACATCGGTGAGGCCCGACGTCGCGGCCTGGCAGACGTAGTCAAAGTGCGGCGTTCCACCGCGGATCACGACGCCGAGGGCCACTACGGCGTCGAAATGCGGGGCCAGGCGTGCGGCCGCCACCGGCAGCTCGAAGCTGCCGGGAACACGCAGGACGGTGGGTTCGCTGATGCCTGCGTCCTTCGCGGCCCGCAGCGCGCCGTCCAGGAGGCCGTCCATGATCTGCGTGTGCCAGCTGGCCGCCACGATGGCGAGCTTCAGCTGCGAAGTCTCGGCCGGGTTGAGGGTGCTGAGGTCGATGTCGGGGGCGCCGTGTCCGCTCATGGGTGTGTGGTGTTCCGTTCAGTCTTGTTCGTGGTCGTAAGGGGATTCGGGGGCCGGTACAGGCACCGGTGCGACGCTGGTGTCCAGCAGGAGCCGGTGCTCCATCCGGTCCTTCTTGGTGCGCAGGTACCGGATGTTCTGTTCGCGGGAGGGGACCTCGGTGGGGACCATTTCCACCACCTTGACGCCGGCCTGGGCCAGCCTGTTCTGCTTGTCCGGGTTGTTGCTCAGCAGCCGGACCTCGTGCAGGCCCATTTCGGCGAGGATCTGGGCTGCGGCTTTGTAGCACCGCGCGTCAACCGGCAGGCCCAACTGCTCGTTGGCTTCCACGGTGTCGAAGCCCGCTTCCTGCAGCGCGTAGGCCTTGATCTTGTTGGCGAGGCCGATGCCCCGGCCTTCCTGCCCGCGCAGGTAGAGCAGGGTGCCGCCGTTGTCACGGATCAGTTCCAGCGCGAAGGCGAGCTGCTCGCCGCAGTCGCACCGGTAGGAACCGAAGACGTCACCGGTGAGGCACTCGGAGTGCAGCCGCACCAGTGGTGCTTTGCCGTCCGTGGGGGCGTTGGGTGAGCTCACGGCCAGGTGCTCCACACCGGTGAGGACGTCGGTCCAGGCCTGGGCCACGAAATCGCCGAAGGCGGTGGGCAGTTGCACAATAGGACCTCCGCTGACGGGGTAGGTCCCGGCACCGGGTACCGAGTGGTGGTCCCTGTGGCCGTCCTGGTGGCTGTCGTCTCTGGCTGCCGATGCCGTCATGGCTTCTCCTTCTCTTCGCCCGGCGTGACCCGGACCTTCTCGCGCTGGGTTCCCCCGGCCCCGGCTTCAAGATACGCCACCAGGTCCTCGATCGAGATCAGCGGGCACCCATGGTCGGCCGCAAAAGTCCTGAGGCCGTCCAGGCGCATCATTTCACCGTCGTCATACACTACTTCCGCGATCACCCCGACAGGCTCCAGGCCGGCAAGGCGGCACAAGTCCACCGCGGCCTCGGTGTGGCCCTGGCGTTCCCGCACACCTCCCTCAACCGCGCGAAGCGGGAAAATATGCCCCGGCCGGGTCACAGAGGCCGGAACCGCGTGCGGGTCCGCCAGGATGCGGGCCGTCAAGGCACGGTCCGTCGCGGAGATTCCCGTGCTCACGCCGGTGGCCGCGTCGCAGGAGACCGTGTAGGCGGTGCCCTTCGCGTCCTGGTTGACGGCCGTCATCGGGGGAAGCTCCAGGGCATCGGCCCGGGCGCCCGTCAGCGGCACGCAGATTACGCCCGAGCTGTAGCGGATGGTCCAGCCCATCAGCGCCGGTGTGGCGTGCTGGGCCGCGAAGATGATGTCGCCTTCGTTCTCGCGGTCCTCATTGTCGACCACCAGCACCGGCCGGCCGGCGGCCATGGCGCGCACAGCGTCCTCGATCGGGTCCAGGCCTTTGCCCGGCGCCTGGGCCACCGGCTGGCCGGTGGCCGGGTCTCCGGCGACGGGCGTGTCCAGGTGTACCGCGGCGTTCACCGTGCACCTCCAGCGGTGGCAGCCTCGCCGGCACCGGCCGCGGAGGCCGGTTCGCGGAAGGCCAGCAGCCGTTCGGTGTACTTGGCCAGCACGTCGACTTCCAGGTTCACCCGGCTGCCGGTGTGCTTGGTGCCCAGGCCGGTCTCAGCCAGCGTCGTGGGAATGAGGCCTACCTCAAACCAGGGTTCCTGCTCGGCCGCGGGGCTGACGGCAGTAACCGTGAGGGAAACGCCGTCGATGGCGATGGAGCCTTTTTCTGCAATGTAGCGGGCCAGGTTGGCGGGAACGCCGAAGCGCAGCCGCTCCCAGTTGCCTTGGGCTTCCCTTTCCAGCAGGACACCTACGCCGTCCACATGGCCTTGCACCACATGCCCGTCCAGGCGGCCGCCGGCGGGGACGCAGCGTTCCAGGTTGACGGAGTCGCCGGCAGCGAGTTCGCCGATGGTGCTCCGGAGCAGTGTTTCGCCCATGACGTCGACGCTGAACTCCTTGCCGTCAATGGCGGTGGCCGTGAGGCAGACCCCGTTGACGGCGATCGAACCGCCAAGTGCCAGGCCCTCCGTGGACCCGGGTGCGTGGAGCCGGACGGTGGCGCTGGTGTCGCCGTCGCGCTCAACGGACAGCACCTGCCCCTGCTCGGCGATAATTCCAGTGAACATCAGCGGCCTCCCTGGGCTTGCTCCGCGGTACCGCGGGTTGGTTGGTGGTCCAGTGCAACTCTGCGTTGCGGTCTTAGGTGAAGTCTCAGGTCCCGGCCGAGCGTCCGCACGGCGCCGCCGTCGGACTGGTCCCATTCCCATTGCTGGGCGTCGGCAAGGGTGGTGATGCCCAGCCCGTCCAGGGCCGGGGTGCCCGAGCCCAGCAAAGTGGGGGCGAGGTACATGATCAGTTCATCCACGAGCCCGGCCGAGAGGAATGAGCTGAGGATCCGTGATCCTCCCTCCACCATGATGTGGCGGGCGGCTGCGTCGTACAGCATGGACAGGGCCTCGGCGGGGTCGCGGGTGGGCAGGTGGACGGCCAGGCCGTCATCGCCGCGGATTGCTGCGTCGTCGGGAATGTCCCGGAGCCCCATGACGGCCCGTACGGGCTGTTTGGCGGCCAGCCCACCGGAGGGGTTTCGGGCGGTCAGGCGCGGGTTGTCCACCAGCACGGTCTGCGTGCCCACCAGGATGGCATCGATGCGTCCGCGGATCCCGTGGTTGTCCGCCAGCGATTCCGGGCTGGAGATCCACTGGCTGGTGCCGTCTTCGGCAGCGATCCTGGCGTCCAGGGTTTGTGCGATGTGCAGCGTGACGAAGGGCCGCTTGGCCGCGACGGCCTCAAACCATTGCCGGTTCAGGTCCAGCGCTTCCTCGGCGCCGAGGCCGCTGCGGACACTTACCCCGGCGGCGCGGAGGGTGGCTGCTCCCCCGGCGGCAGGGTCATGGGGGTCGTCGATGGCGTAGACCACGTCGGTGATCCCCGCGGCGATGATCGCTTCCGTGCACGGCCCGGTGCGGCCCACGTGGTTGCAGGGTTCGAGCGTGACCACCATGGTGCAGCCGGAGAGGTCCATGCCGACGGCGGCAGCCTGGGCTATGGCGTCGGCTTCGGCGTGGGCGGTGCCGGCACCGCGGTGGTGGCCGGTGACCAGGTGGCGGCCGTCGGGGCCGATGACGACGGCACCCACCAACGGATTGGCGCCGCGCGGACCGCGCAGGGCTGCCTCGAGGGCTTCCTCCATGGCCCGGATTTCATCCGTGCTGAAGGCTGTGACTACTCCGGCGGCTGGTTTCAGTTCAACTGCACCGCTCATGCGGCGGCCGTCGGGGAGTTGGTGCCTGCCGTGGAAGCAGCAGGACTTGTGGCGTTGAAGAGCCATCGCTGGGGGTTCATTCGTGTCGTTCCTTCCCTCTCGAACCGCGATGGCTCCGGGGATATACGACAGCAGAACGCTGCGGAGCCCAAAGGCCCGCAGATACAGCTGTACGTGCTTCTCTCATCCAGACTTTAACTGTCGGTACCGGAATTCCACCGGTTCAACCGTCTGCCGGGTCCCTGTGGAAAGGGCACCGGCTCGCGGGTCGCGGACTGTCACCGCCGGTTCGGACTTACACCGACCCCGGAGCACGTATGTGTGTTGTTATTGTGCCACAACCGGCAGGGCCAGCCGGTTATTCCGTCGCCGCACGTAACGTCCGGCTGGCCTTTGCACGGAGCAGCTCGATGGCTGCGGCCGGATCCTCCGCACCGTAGACCGCGGAGCCGGCGACGAAGACGTTGGCGCCGGCTTCGGCGGCGCGGGCGATGGTGTCCTCCGAAATACCGCCGTCCACCTGGATGGCGACTCCCAGTCCCGAACCGTCCACCGCTTCCCGGGCCCTGCGGATCTTGGGCAGCGTGATATCCAGGAAAGCCTGGCCGCCGAAGCCCGGCTCCACGGTCATGATCAGCAGCATGTCCAGTTCCGGCAGCATGTCCAGGTACGGTTCAACCGCCGTGGCCGGCCGCAAGGCCATCCCGGCCTTGGCGCCCCTGCTACGCAGTTCCCGCGCGAGCTTGATGGGGGCGATGGAGGCCTCGGCGTGGAAGGTGACCGAGGCGAGCCCGGCGTCGGCGAACCCGGGCGCCCAGCGGTCGGCATCGGCAATCATCAGGTGCGCATCCAGCGGAACGGGGCTGACCGCCTGGATCCGCTGCACGACCGGCAGCCCAAGGGTGAGGTTGGGGACGAAGTGGTTGTCCATCACGTCCACGTGCACGGCGTCGGCGTTGCTGATCCGCTGGAGTTCGGCCTCAAGGTTGACGAAGTCGGCGGAGAGGATGCTCGGGTTGATGCAGCATTGCGCCACGGAAGTGCCTTTCGCTGAAGGTGTGGGGGTGTTGCCGGGAGTGTCCCTGCCCTGGCAGGGACACTCCCGGTCAGGATGTCTTTTTGATGAGGGCCAGGAACATGGCGTCGGTGTGGTGGACATGGGGCCAAAGCTGGGCGGTCAACTCATGTCCGGCGCCAAGGTTGCCGGTGAGGCTGACCGCGTCCAGGGCGGCGCCGGCATCAAGGAGCTCAAGGTCGTCGCGTTTCCGGAGTGCGTCAGCCACGACGGCGGTGGTTTCGGCCGGATGCGGCGAACAGGTCACGTAGGCAACGACTCCCCCGGGACGGACCGCGGCCAGCGCGGATGCCAGCAGCTCACGCTGCAGCGGGCCGAGGTCCGCGATGTCCTTGGGTGAGCGCCGCCACCGTGACTCCGGACGGCGGCGCAGCGCTCCCAGGCCCGTGCACGGGACGTCCACGAGGACGCGGTCGAAACCGCCGGGCTGCTCCGTTCCGACATCACGGCCGTCTCCGGTGCGGACCTGCCAGCTGTCGCGCGGGACGGCGGCCAGGGCCTGGCCCACGAGCTTTGCCCGGTGCGGTGCCGGTTCGTTCGCCAGGAGCGTGGCATCACGCTGGTGGGCCAGGGCCCCCAGCAGTGCCGCCTTCCCGCCGGGCCCCGCACAAAGATCAAGCCACGCCTCCGGGGACTCGGCCGCCGTCGGCCCGCCAGCGGCATCCGCCGCTGGGCCGAGGTCGACGGCGGCAAGCGCCCTGGCCACCAATTGGGAACCGACGTCCTGCACGCGGGTGGTTCCGGCCCGGACAGAGGCCAGGCGGCCCAGGTCCCCGCCGCTGGACAGCGCGGATCCCTCCACCAGTTCACCGGGCGTGGCACCGGTTTCCAGGGCTTCCTCCAGGCTCCCGAGCCCGGGCAGCGCCACCAGGTTGACCACGGGTGCCGCATTGTCAGCTTCGAGCAGCGCGTTGATCTCGGTGGCGGGGCGGCCGTGCGCCACCAGCGATTGCCGCATGGCCCGGACAATCCACTCCGGGTGGGCGTACCGCAGCGACGCGATCTTCGTGTCGTCGGTTTCGCCCGCCACCAGAAGGTCCAGCCATTCATCAAGGGTGCGGGCCGTGACCTTGCGCAGGACTGCATTGATCAGTGCCGAAGGGCCTGCACCGATGACGGCGCGGGCCAGTCCAACCGTTTGGTCCAATGCCGCATGGGCCGGGACCCTCATGGCCAGCAGCTGGTGGACGCCGATCCGGAGGGCGTCGAGGACGGCCGGATCAAGCTGGTCAAGCGGCCTGTCCACGCACCGGGCCAGGATGGCGTCGTAGGTGCCTTGGCTGCGCAGCGCACCGTAGCTCAACTCGGTGGCGAAGCCGGCGTCCCGCTTGTCCAGGTGGTGGTGCCGGATCCGTGCGGGCAGCACCAGGTTGGCGTAGGCATCCTCCTGTGCGACGGCGCGCAAAACCTCGAAGGCCACCAGCCGTGCGGGGTCGGCGCGCCGGGTCCGCTGCGACGGCGCCTGCTCGGTGAAGCTCCGTTGCGGCCCGCGGTTGCGTTCCCGTCCCTTGGCGTTCCGCCGGCTGGCATCGCCGGAACCGCCGCTGCCTCGACCGCGGCCGCCGGAAACGCCGCTGCCGCCTTGGCCGTTCCGCCCGGCGTTCCCCCGCCCTCCGGGCCTGCCCTGGCCGCCCGGGTTTTCTCCGGAACCGCTCATTCGAACACCACGCCCTCCATAGAAGCCATCCCGCGCGCCCAGTCGGCGGCAGCCATCATTTTCTTGCCGGCGGGCTGGATCCGGGTGAGTTCCACCGCGTGCGATCCCGTTCCCACCATGACGCTCTTTCCCTGGACGGACACCGACCCCGGCGCCAGGCCAGCAACATCCGGCCGGAGCCGGACCGGCTCAAGCTTGATCCGCTGGCCATCCAGCATGGTCCAGGCTCCCGGCTCGGGGGTGACGCCGCGCGCCTGCCTGCTGATGGCAAGCGCCGGGTGGGCCCAGGTGAGTCGGCCGTCGTCCAAGGTCAGCTTCGGGGCGAGGGTGACATCGCCCGTTTGCGGCTGCGGCACCGCTTGTCCGGCGTCGATGGCGGACAGTGTCTGGGCCAGCAGGACCGCTCCGCTGCGCGACAGCCGCTCGAGCAGGTCGCCCGCGGTGTCGTTGGCGCCCACCGGCTCGGTCAGCGTCCCGAAGACGGGACCGGTATCGAGCCCCTCTTCAAGCCGGAAGGTGACGGCACCGGTGAGGTCGTCTCCGGCCATCACGGCCCGCTGCACCGGCGCTGCTCCACGCCACGCCGGCAGCAGGGAGAAGTGCAGGTTGACCCAGCCGTGGCGGGGCACGGCCAACGCGGCCGGCGGGACCAGGCCGCCGTAGGCAACGATGGCTGCCACGTCAGGCGCGGCAGCCGAGATGCGTGCGGTGGTGCCGGCGTCCACCTTGGCCGCGTGGATGATATCGATGCCCAGCTCAGCCGCGCGCCGGGCAACCGGGGAGGGCGTCAGCACGCGCTTGCGCCCCAGCGGCGCATCGGGGCGGGTCAGGACTGCGACGACCTCAAAGCCGGCGTTGACCAGGGCATCGAGCGAGGGAACGGCGACTGCCGGAGTACCGGCAAAGAGGACCCTCATTCGGCGTTGCCAAAGCTGCCGGGGGCACCAAAACTTGTGCCGCCGAAGCTGGACCCGACGCTCTTGGCGCGCTTGGCCGTGGTGCGTTCGGCGACGGCGTCGTAATTGGCATTGCGGATGGAGCGCAGCGCTGCCTTCCGGTCTTCACCCTCCAGCCGGTCGGTGTAGAGGATGCCGTCCAAGTGGTCGTTTTCATGCTGGAAGCACCGCGCCAGCAGACCCTCGCCGTCGACCGTCACCGGATTGCCGTGCATGTCGACGCCGGTGACCCGGGTGGTGCGGAAACGGCGGACCGGGAAGCCGAGGCCGGGGATGGACAGGCAACCCTCCACCTGGTCCGGTTGGTAGTCCTCGCTGTTCTCCAACACCGGGTTGATGATGTGGCCCTCCACGCCGTCAATGCGGTAGGTGAAGACACGCTTGCTGACGCCGACCTGCGGCGCGGCAAGGCCGGCGCCTTCCACATCCTCCATGGTCTCGGTCATGTCGGCGACCAGTTTGGCAAGCTCGGGTCCGAATTCCGTCACGGGATCGGCCACGGTGCGGAGCACGGGATCCCCGATGATGCGGATATTCAGGATAGCCATGCGCAGTTATTCCTCACGGTTGGCGGCAAAGGGAACCTGTCCAGTTTAGGTGCAGTCCCCCGCCGCTCGGCTCGGTCCTAGGCGGTACGGGCGGCCTGTGCCAGCGGCGGCGGCGCGATGGGCAGCAGCGCCGTGCCGGCGCTGAGGGTGTCCGCGGACAGTTCCCACACCCGGCGCAAGGCGCAGAACTTCCACCAGTGGTGCTTGAGGACTTCGGGATTGGCACGGACCGGACGCACCTCGGTTACACCGATGGCGACAGCCAGCAGGACCGGGTTGTCGCCGTATTTCCAGGGCTCCCAGGTTCCGGCCTCCGCATCCACCAGGCTTTCCTCCGCCTTCATGCCGGCAACCAGCTGCATGACCACCTTGTCATCGAGCGGTTTGACCAGTCCGTCGCGGGTGGTGCCCTTGGTTTTGTAGTCGATCAGGCAGACTCGTCCGTTGATCCGGGCCACCAGGTCAAGGGTGCCTGCATAGCCCACCGTATTGTTCCAGACCGTGATCTCGGGGGCGATGGGCTCCACCCGGAAGAGCTCCCACCACTCGTCAAAGCGGACGGCGAAGGCTTCTTCCCCGTTCGCGGCCAGGGCCTCGCGGGCTTCCTTCATGGTGTGCGGGCGACCCAGCGCGCGGAGCGCCACCTGCTCGCAGTAGTTGTGGACCCGGTCCCCCCGCCTGGCGGCGTCGTCCCGGTAGGTCTCGGCTGCCTTCGCCGCGCGGTTGACGGCCTGCTTGATTTTCGCCGGACTCCCCAGGCAGTCCGCGAGCAGGGGGTCGTTCGCCAGGCTGCTGGCACCCATGTATCCGAACCAGCCGTCCAGGCCGTGCGGCTGCTGGCTGATGACGGTGGTGATGGACGGCACGGAAAACTGTTCAGACGTGGACCGTGCGTACATCCGGCCGTATTCAGTAGCGTGGGCAAGAAGCGGATCAGTCATACAAAAGACTCTTTCACAGGGGGCCGACAAAATCTCCGGACGCTGGATCCGAACGCAAAAAAGGTCCGTCTCCGCTGCGTATGAGCGGAAACGGACCTTTGCGGTGGGCGATACTGGGTTCGAACCAGTGACCTCTTCGGTGTGAACGAAGCGCGCTACCACTGCGCCAATCGCCCCGATGCATTTGAATGCTAGCCGACCTTCCGGACATTTCAAAAATCGGCTTCCCGAGGCAGGACGCATGCCCGGGGGTCGGGGGCTGGGCACTGCTTCCGTCACCCTCGAGAGAGGCCCGGGTCGAGGTGGACGGTGGGCCCGCGGAACCTATGCGCGGCAAACGCACCATGGTGGAGGCACCAGGGTGAGCCCCCGCGGCCGCTTCCGCCGGATCCCGGCCACGGTCGAATTACACGCTTGTAAGTCACAAAATCCGCGTCATGACGCCGAAGAGGAGCCGCATGACCATTGCCGGCCGGAGGCAATTTGGAGAATCCCGGAACCTCCTATATTGTTTTTACTCGTTGGAACGCGAGGAAATGCCGGAAACGGCAGGGAATCAAGCCTCCAAAATGCGGACGTAGCTCAGCTGGTAGAGCACCACCTTGCCAAGGTGGATGTCGCGAGTTCGAATCTCGTCGTCCGCTCGCAGGACACTGTCACAGCAAATATTCTTCGGAATTGACGCTAACACGGTGGGTTGGCCGAGAGGCGAGGCAGCGGCCTGCAAAGCCGTATACACGGGTTCGAATCCCGTACCCACCTCGGTGAAAACCATGGTTTCCGGGTTACCGGAGGCAATGGGCGATTGGCGCAGCGGTAGCGCGCTTCCCTGACACGGAAGAGGTCACTGGTTCGATCCCAGTATCGCCCACTCGGCAAGGAAACTTGCCGGCAGTACCACCGGAATATCCGGGACAAGCTGCAAAATGCGGACGTAGCTCAGCTGGTAGAGCACCACCTTGCCAAGGTGGATGTCGCGAGTTCGAATCTCGTCGTCCGCTCTCTTTTATCCCATACCGGTCTTCCGGTTCCGGGCGATTGGCGCAGCGGTAGCGCGCTTCCCTGACACGGAAGAGGTCACTGGTTCGATCCCAGTATCGCCCACACTTATGCAGCAGCTCTCCGGAGCTGCTTTTTTGTTGCCCGGGGATACGCTGCGGGCGAACGGGATTTCCTTGGCATGCCTTCCCGCCGCGGCTAGGATCGATTGCGCGAGGAGCGACCTGGCTCCGCGATCGAAGGGAGGTGCTCGTGGGTTTACTTGACGATCTAAAGGGCAAGGCTCAGGGTCTGATCCAAGGCAACGAGCAGGCCATCAAGGACGGCATCACCAAGGCCGGCGATTTCGTCGACACCAAGACCGGCGGCAAGTACGCGGGCCACGTCGACAAAATCCAGGATGGCGCTTCGAAGCTCGTTGACAAGAACGGAACTCCCGGCCAGGCACCTGCCGCCGGGCAGGTTCCGCCGGTTGCTCCTGAAACCCCGGTTCCGCCGGTTGACAGGACGCCCTAGAGGATTTGGCCAGGGGCCCGTGCCCCGGCACGTCAAGGAGGTGCAGGTCCCGCCGGGAGGCGGCACCTGCACCTTTGTCGTTTAACGGCAGGCCCTCGCTGCGACCAACCAGCGGAGCACCCAATTGCCGGTTCGCCAAGCCGCGCCGGTAACCTGCCGGTATGCCAAAGTCCGCAGCATCTCCCACAACAGCCTGCGGTGGGCGGTCCCGGATGGACTCCCGGCCCGTGGTCGCCGGAATCGTCACCGCGCTGGTGGGCTTTACGTCGTCCTTTGCTGTGGTCCTCGCCGGCCTGAGGGCGGTGGGTGCCGATCCTGCCCAGGCTGCCTCCGGTCTGCTGGCGGTCACGCTCGCCGTCGGGCTTGGTGTGCTGCTGCTTGCCTGGCGCTCCAAAGTTCCGGTGACGCTGGCATGGTCAACGCCGGGCGCCGCTTTGCTGGCAGCTTCGGGAATGCCCGACGGCGGCTGGCCGGCCGCCGTCGGGGCCTTCCTCGTGGCGGGGGTACTGCTGGCGCTGACCGGCCTGGTGCCCGCGCTCGGCAGGCTGCTGACAGCCATCCCGCCCACGCTTGCGCAGGCGATGCTGGCAGGTGTCCTGCTTCAGTTGTGCCTGGCGCCCTTCAAGGCCTTGGGCACGGTTCCATGGTTCGTAGCCCCCGTGATCCTGTGCTGGCTGGTGATGATGAGGTTCGCTCCACGGTGGGCCGTGCCGGCCGCGCTGCTGGTCGCCCTGCTGGTGATCGGGATCCATGTCGCGGCCGGCGGGACTGCCCTCAGCGCCGCGACCCTCATCCCCACCCTGGTGTGGACCACACCCGCCTTCACCCTGCAGGCGTTGATGGGCATCGCGGTCCCGTTGTTCGTGGTGACCATGGCATCCCAGAACGTCCCCGGGGTGGCAGTCCTGCGGTCGTTCGGATATGAAACCCCGTGGCGGCCGGCCATGCTGGTGACGGGTGCGGGGACCGTCCTGGGGGCACCGTTCGGCGGCCATGCCATCAACCTTGCAGCGCTCAGCGCGGCTCTTGCCGCCGGCGAGGAGGCAGGCGCGGACCGGAGCAGGCGGTGGATCGCCGGTTTCGTGTCGGGCCCCGCGTACCTGCTGTTGGCAGCGTTTTCCGCTGCCCTCGTGGCCGTGGTGGGTGCGGCACCGGCGGGGATGCTGGAAGCAGTGGCCGGGCTCGCGCTGCTGGGGACCCTCGCCTCGGCGGTGTCGGCCGCGCTGGCGGACCCGGAAGACAGGATAGCTCCTGCGGTCACGTTCCTGATGGCGGCGTCCGGCCTGGCCTTCGCCGGAATCGGGTCCGCGTTCTGGGCGCTCCTCGCCGGCCTGGCGGTGCGGGCGCTGCTGGTTCCACGACGGCGCGCCGCCCCGGAGAGGGCCGGGAACTAGGAGGGTTCGTGGTTCTGGCCTTCACGGGCCAGCGCGGTGAGGCGGGAAACAGCGCGGAAGTACTTCTTCATGTATCCGCCGGTCATCATTTCCTCGGTGAACAGCTTGTCGAACGGGACACCGCTGGCCAGGATGGGAACGTCCTTGTCGTAGAGCCGGTCCGCCAGGACGACGAACCGCAGCGCCACGGCCTGCTCGCTGATGGTTTCCACGTTCCGCCACACCACGCCGTCGATGCCGTCGATAAGTTGCCGGTAGCGGCTGGGATGCACGCCCGCCAGGTGGTGGATCAGGGTGGCGAACTCGTCCTGCGCCACGGTCTTGCCGTCGAACTCCGCTTTCATGTGCGTGTTCAGTTCGCTGTTCTTCAGCGGTGCCGGGGCAGCGGGAAGGCCGCGGTGCCGGAAGTCCTCACCGTCGATGCGGATGACCTCGAACTGGTCCGCAAGCACCTGGATCTCGCGCTGGAAGTCGACCGCCGCGAAACGGCCGTCGCCCAGGGAACCGGGGAGGGTGTTGGACGTGGCAGCGAGCTTGACGCCGGCGTCGGCCAGTTCCCGCATGAGCCGGGACATCAGGACGGTGTCGCCGGGATCGTCAAGTTCGAATTCGTCGATGCAGACCAGCTTGTAGCTGCTCAGCGCTTCCACGGTCCTACGGAACGACAGGGCGCCCACCAGGTTGGTGTACTCCACGAAGGTACCGAAGGCCTTGGGACCGGGCGCAGCGTGCCAGAGCGATGCGAGCAGGTGGGTCTTGCCCACGCCGAATCCGCCGTCGAGGTAGATGCCTGCCCTGGATTCGTCCTTCTTGCCGAACAGCTTCTTGAACAGCCCGCCCCCATTGCCCGCTCCCACGCCGCCGGCAAATTCCTCAAGGGCGCGCACTGCTGCGGCCTGGCTTGGCTGCTTGGGGTCCGGGCGGTAGCTCGAAAAGGAAACCTCCCCGAACCGCGGCGATGGGTAGAAGCCTTTGAGGAGCTCGTCCACCGAAACTGCCGGCGTACGGGCGGCAAGCTGTTCGATCTGTACCAAGGTGGTCCGTTCTGCTCGTGGTTGGTCCCCAGAAAGGATACCGGCAACCGGGACCGCACCCGGGGTTGGCGGTATCTCCGGCACGCCCGCGTGACCAAGCCAACATTTCGCCCTGTTAACGGAATACGGACAACGCCGGGGGCGCTGGCTAGGGTGGGAACAGGTTCCAATGCCGGTCCCACGGTTTTCCGTGCCCTTAGTGAAAGGCCAACGCCATGCCCTACCCGGTTGAACAGAATGAGAAGTTCGCAGCCTACGCCCACCCCGAACGGCTTGTATCCACGGAGTGGCTGGCCGCCGCCATCGAAGGCGGCGCGGTAGCCAACGGCGAGCTCATCGTGGTCGAATCCGACGAGGACGTGCTCCTGTACGAAACCGGGCATATCCCCGGTGCCGTGAAGATCGACTGGCACACGGACCTGAACGACGACGTCTCCCGCGACTACGTCAACGGCGCAGCTTTTGCCGAGCTCGCGGCGTCGAAGGGGATTTCCCGGGACAGCACCGTGGTGATCTACGGCGACAAGTCCAACTGGTGGGCCGCGTACGCCCTGTGGGTGTTCACGCTGTTCGGCCACCAGGACGTCCGGCTGCTCGACGGCGGCCGGGACAAGTGGATTGCCGAAGGCCGCGAACTGACCAGGGACAAGCCCTCCCCCGCACCCGGCAGCTACCCGGTGGTTGAGCGCGAGGATGCGCCCATTCGCGCGTTCAAGGACGACGTCCTGGCGCACTTGGGCAAGCCCCTGATCGATGTCCGCTCCCCCGAGGAATACACCGGCCAGCGCACGCACATGCCGGCCTACCCGGAGGAGGGCGCCCTGCGCGGCGGCCACATCCCCACTGCCGCATCCATCCCATGGGCCCGTGCGGCCGCCGAGGACGGGACGTTCCGCAGCCGCGAGGAACTCGAAGCCATCTACCTTGGCGAGGCCGGACTGACGGAGGGCGACGACGTGGTGGCGTACTGCCGGATCGGCGAGCGGTCCAGCCACACCTGGTTCGCCCTGAAGTACCTCCTGGGCTTCGAGACCGTCCGCAACTACGACGGTTCCTGGACGGAATGGGGCAACGCCGTCCGCGTGCCGATCGTCAAGGGCGCCGAGCGCGGTTCCGTTCCGGTCGGCGTCGGGGCCTGACGCCCGGCGTGCCCGCGTAGACTTGGAACGATGAGTACTCAAGCGTTGCCCACCGCCCTGGCGGCGATCGTGGACGATTTCCAGGCCCTGTCCGAACCCGAGCGGCTCCAGCTGTTGCTGGAGTTCTCGGAGGGGTTGCCGGAACTGCCCGACCGCCTCAAGGACCACCCTGAACTCCTTGAGCAGGTGGTGGAGTGCCAGTCACCGCTGTTCCTCACCATCGAGACGGAGAAGAACGACGACGGCCCGGCCGGCGTGGTGCACCTCTACTTCAAGGCCCCGGCCGAGGCTCCCACCACGCGGGGTTTCGCCGGTGTGCTGCACGAGGGCCTGGATGGCTTGTCCGCCGGGGAAATCCTGTCCGTCCCCGATGACATGCCGGAACTGCTGGGCCTCACCCGGGCCATTACCCCGCTCCGCATGCGGGGCATGACGGCCATGCTGGGCCGGATCAAGCGCAAGGTGGCCGCCGCTTCACGCGTCCACAGCTGAGAGCGTCCACCCGATGGCGCGCAAGAATGCTTTCCAGGGAACCCCGGCCACGGCGGCATTGACCGCGGCCGGGGTTCCTTTCGTGCTGCACCCGTACATCCATGACCCGGGCGCCGGCAGCTACGGCGCAGAGGCAGCCGCCGCCCTGGGAATCGATCCGTCCAAGGTTTTCAAGACCCTGATGGTGGACGTGGAGGGGAGGCTTGCTGTCGGCATCGTGCCGGTCAGCGGCACCCTTGACCTCAAGGCAATGGCCGCGGCGCTCGGGGCAAAGAAAGCGTCCATGGCTGATCCCGCTGCCGCCCAGCGGCGCACCGGCTATGTCGTGGGCGGCATCTCGCCCCTCGGCCAGCGCCTGCCCTCCCCCACGGTCCTGGATTCCTCCGCGTTGCGGCTGGAGACCCTGCTGGTCTCCGGGGGCAGGCGCGGACTGGACATCGAACTGGCGCCAGCGGACCTGATCCGGCTCACGGACGCTGTTTCGGCGCCCATTGGTTCGCCGGCTGCGGGCAGCTCCCGTCCATAGCAGTGCAGGGGCTGGGAGCCCCCGGCTACTCGATCAGGTACCGCTGCATCATGTCGTTGTCCTCGTGCTCCAGGATGTGGCAGTGCCAGACGTATTCACCCGTGAAGGAGGTGCCCATGGCCAATGGGGCTCCTCCTGCCGCGGCCGCACCGAAAGGCACGCGGATCCGCGTTACTTCGCCAGGCATCGCCACCACGGTGTCCTTCCATCCCTGTTCATTGGCCGGCGCGGCCTTGGGACGGCCGATCAGGAAGGGCTTGACCGGTACAGCGCACCCCCTTCCGGGCGTGACGAGTCCGGTTTTGGGGTCCACGAAGTCCGAGGCCTCAAGGTAGGAGTCGGCATCAAACTTTTGCCGGTTGAGCACCTGGAACTGGGTGAAGTGAAGGTGGATCGGGTGGGCGTCCACGGTGGTGTTGATGAGCTCCCACTGCTCAAGTGTGTCTTGCTTCACTACCGTGATGTCGGGGCTGTCGAACATCCTGTTGTTCAGCAGCGCCATGATGGGAACGTCATCCGCGTTCGCCACTTCCACCAATGCCATGGACCTGGTCGCCACGGTGGGCAGTTCCACGAGCCGGGTGAGAGGCTCGGACCGCAGCTGGGCCGGCAGCGGCACCGTGTAGCCGGAGTGCGCCAGCACGGTGAACTGCATGATCTGTGGGAGCGGGATGGCGCCGCGCTGGACAGATTCCGGCCCGTTCGGGAAGGGCACCCGGGCGCTGTTGGCCAGGACCACCTTCGAACCTGGCTTCAGCCCGGCGAAGTCCACCACAATGTCTGCCCGCTCACCGGGTCCCATCACCAGCCTGTTGAGCCTGACCGGGGCGTCCAGCAGGCCGCCGTCGGACCCTATCTGGTGGAAAATGGCCGCGTTGCCGTCCGCGATGAATGTGAAGTCGTAGAACCGCGCGTTGGAGCCGTTGAACATCCGGAAGCGGTACTTGCCGCGGGCCACGTCCAGGTTGGGCCGGCATTTTCCGTTGACCGTGGCAACGTCGCCGAAGAACTCAGGGGCCCAGGGCCGGGCCGTTCCGTCTGCGCCCACCAGGTCAGGGTTGGGCGGGTAGGCAAACGAGCCGTCCTGGTTGAACATGCGGTCCTGGATGACCAGCGGCAATTCATATGGCGGCGGTGGAAGATGTGTCCCGTCGCCGGTGTCGATGCCCGTGCTGCGGTTGTCCCGGAGCAGGTAGCCACCAGCCAGCCCGGCGTAGACATTCAGGCGGGTGAGGCCCAGCGCATGGTCGTGGTACCAGAGGCCGGCCGCATCCTGGGTGTTGCCATAGTGGTAGGTGTACGAGGCGCCGGGCCGGAAAGTCTGTCCAGGGCCGCCGTCGGACGTTGGTGCAGTGTTGCCGCCGTGGAGGTGGACAGCCGTCCTGGGAGATCGGGCGTCGTTGCTGCCGGGCGGGACCAGCTCGGGGTCGATGGCGAAGGCAAGGGGATGCCGCCCAATATCGTTGTGGACGGTGAGGCTCAGGGGCGTACCCTTCCGGGCAATGATGACCGGCCCGAGGTAACTCCTGGATGATGCAGCGTCCTGGTACGTCAGCGTGTCGGTAAGGCCCATTTCGGCCTGGAAGCGGTGGCGGGAGTTGCGGGCCCACAACTCAAGGTTGCCGCCGGACCGCATGTCGATAACCCCCAGGTCGGCGAGCGTGGGAAGCTGCTCCGTAAAGGTGCCGGGCGGGGAACCAGGGGCCGCCAGTCCCGGGCTGGCCCCGGATCCATAAGCCTGGGTCAGAACACCTGCACCGGCCACAGCGCCGGCCTGCAGCAGTTGTCGTCGTGTGATGCGCATTTTGGGGCCCCATTTCTTCGCAGCGGTATCCCCCCTTGGGCAGCAGGATAAACCTGTGCTTTAGTCCGTCATAGGGTCCCGGGTCCCCTCTGTAAGGGGGTGGGCCACCCCGGTATTCCCTCCAGTCCGCCCCGCGGCCCGGCCGGTGAAATGGTCCATGGTTTGGTTGACCCCCAGCACGTCCATGACCCGGTCGAAGACGCCAACCGGAAGGATCCGCAGCACGGGCAGCAGGTTGACGACCGGCGGCAGGAACAGCTTGCGGCGGCCGGCCTCGACGGCGTCAAGGACGCGGCTTGCCACCTGCTCTTCGTGCAGGATGGGCAGGAGCCGCGGCCACCGGGTCCGGACGCCGTCGAACATCCCGGTGTCAATGTAATAGGGGCAGACCACCAGGGTGTTGACCGGCGTGTGCGCGGCCCGGAGCTCGGCGCGGAGGGACTCGTCGAAGCCGAACGCGGCGAACTTGCTGGCAGAGTAGTCCGTCTGCCGGGCGACTCCAACCAGTGCGGCAGCACTGGCGACAGTCACCACGGTCCCGCGGCGCCGGCTCACCATGCCGCCAAGGAACGCGCGCGTGACCCAGTACAGGGAAAGGACGTTGACCTGCATGGTCCGTTCGATGTCCTGGTCCGCGGCCTCCAGGAGCCTCCTGCCGCTGACCACGCCGGCGTTGTTGACCACAATGTCCACGGACCCTGCCAGTTCTGCGGCAGCCTTGACGGCCTGGTTGTCGGTGACATCCACGGCCTGTGAATCGGCGGCGCCGCCGGCGGCGCGTATTTCGTCGCGGACTGCTGCACCCCGTTCGGCGTCGACGTCCCAGATCACCACCCGGCTCCCGCGTGCGGCGGCACCAAGCGCCAGGCGCCGGCCCAGCCCGCGTCCGCCTCCCGTGACCAGCAGCGTTGCACCGGAAAGCCGGGTTCCTTTGGCCATGTCATTCCTCCTGGGATGTCGGCGCCTTAGACACTGTCCTAGCGGCCTCTGGGAAGTCGGCCCATCAGGGTGATGGCCCGTTTCATGATGCGGGCGTATGCCTTGTTCGACATGCCGGCGGCCGGAGCCACCCGCAGCAGCCGCTGCACCGCAATGGTCTGCGGCTCGGTGTACTTCAGCATGCCTTCCCGGCCGTGGCGGCGCCCGGCCCCGGAATCCTTCATGCCGCCGATCGGTGCGTCATGGGAGGCCCAGGTGGCGGCATAGCCTTCGTTGACGTTGACCGTGCCCGTCATCAGCCGGCGGCCAACCTCTTCGCCGTGGCGGGCGGACCAGACGCTGGCGTTCAGGCCGAAGTCGGAGTCGTTGGCCTGGGCGACTGCTTCGTCGTCGTCGGCAGCCCGGTAGATGGCAACCACCGGACCGAAGGTTTCTTCGCGGGCCATAAGCATGTCGTCGGTCACGCCTGCCAGGACGGTGGGTTCGTAGAAGAGCGGTCCAAGGTCAGGCCGCCGGCGTCCACCGGCCAGAAGTTCAGCGCCCTTTGCGAGCGCGTCCTGGACGTGGCGGTCCACCCGATCGACCTGTGCCTGGCTGATAAGCGAGCCCATGCCGATGTCCCAGTCGGGGCCCGGCCCCAGGCGGATGGCCTTCACCCGGGCGGTAAAGGCGGCCACGAAGGGGGCGTGGACTGCCGCGTGCACATAGATCCGTTCAATGCTGACGCACAGTTGGCCGGAGTTTGAAAAGCAGGCGTGCACCGCACCCGCGGCCGCCCGGCCAACGTCTGCATCTGAGAGCACGAGCATGGGATTCTTGCCGCCGAGTTCGGCGGAGAAGCCGATGAGCCGGGCGCTGCACTGCCGGGCGACGGTCTTGCCGGTTTCCGACGATCCGGTAAACATCAGGAAATCGACCTGCCCGATCATCGCGGGGCCAATCTCCGTGCCGGGCCCCGTCACCACCTGGAACAGGGCTGCCGGAAGTCCGGCATCCCGGAGCAGCCTGAGCATCAGGAGGGCCGTGAACGGCGTCTGCGAATCCGGTTTCAAGACGACGCTGTTTCCGGCCAGCAGCGCAGGAATGGCGTCCGAGACCGCGAGCGTCAACGGATAGTTCCACGGGCTGATGACGCCCACCACGCCCTTGGGCAACAGATATTCGGTGGTGCGGGTCAGGACCGGCAATGCTCCCTTCCGGCGGCGCGGCCGGAGGTACCTTTCCACGTTGCGTTGGTAGTAGTCCGCCGTCATCACGACGTCCGCAAACTCTTCGAAGGCGCTCAACCGCGATTTTCCGCTTTCGGCCTGGACCAGGTCCAGGACGTCCCGCTCCCGGTCCAGCAGGAGCTCCCGGAACCGCCGGATGACTGCCCGGCGTTCGGCAACCGGCATGGCCGCCCAGCTACGCTGTGCCTCGCGGGCCGTGCCGACGGCGGTTTCGACATCAACGGTGCTGCATACCGGGACGTCCCCTACCGGCGAGCCGTCGAACGGTGCATTCGTGGCGTGCCGCGGGCGGCCCGGAGCCGCGGACACCAACCCTTGGAGTCCGGCAGCCAGGTCCCGGCCGCGGGCCGTCAAGGCGGCGACGCCGTCCGGCGCGCCCAACTCAGGCTCCGGCCGGGGTGACCCGGCCAACCGATCCCGGATTGAGCCGGGGTGCGAGTTGTTGCCGGAGCCACGCTTTGACCAGGCGCTCCCAGCGGTCCGGGTCAACATTCCATTCCTTGGTGTGCCGCGCGTGGTTGAACGTCTCGAACGTCACCATTTCGGGGTTGCGCTCGGCCAGCATGGCTGAAGGTCCATAGGGCACGTACTCGTCATCCACGCTGTGGATCACGAGCGTGGGGGTCCGCAGCTCGACGGCACGGGACACCCAGTCCATGATTTTCAGGTCAACGGGAGCCGAGAGGCCGGTGAGCCGGCGTCCCAGCGGATGGCCCAACATCAGTTGGCCGTACCGGCCCACCAGCGAGGGGATCCGGTTCAGCTGGGCGTGGTGGGCCAGCACCGTCACCCAGTCGATGACCGGCGCATCAAGCACCATGGCCCGGATCAGGTGCCGGTAGCGGGACAGGTCCGCAGTCTGCAGGCAGATGGCCCCGCCCATGGACCAGCCGAACAGGACCACTTCCTCTGCGCCGTTGGCCAGGGCGTACTCGATGGCGGCTTCGATGTCCTGCCATTCCGTTGAGCCCAGGCCGTAGCGCCCGTCATCGGCCGATGGCGCCAGGCCGTCGTTCCGGTACGACACCAGCAGGCTGGTCAGGCCCAGTTCCAGGGCCGGGCCCACCGCGCGCAGGGCTTCCTGCCGGGTTGCGCCGCGGCCGTGGACCATGATGGCCCACGTCCGCGCAGCCCCCTTGGCCCGCACCAGCCAGGCGGGCGCCTCCCCGCGCTCCACGGGGATGGGCACATCCTCGAACGGAATCCCGGCCGCGGCCGGGTCGGGATAGGTGGCGCCGCTCCACCATCCCCAGCGAGCCGATGCGAGGTCCCCGCTGTAGACGGCTTCCACCTCGCGCAGGACTGTCCGCTCCGCGGGCGAGTAGGACACGATCCGGCCGATCCGGGCGTGGCCCTTGCCGCCGTCGAAAAAGAAGCCGTACACACCGTCAACGGTGGTGTCGTCGTTGGCTGCCAGGATCACCTGTTGTTTGTGGCCGTCACGGATGACGGCCAGGACTTCCTTGTCCGCCGTGCGCTGCCGCGCCGGAGTAATTACCCTGCGCGCGAAGTAGACGGCCAGGGCGGAGGAACCGGCTCCCAGGAGGCCGGCCAGTGATCCGCCGGCAATCGCGCCGCCCACTGCCCACTTCGCTCCCGGCGACATCCCGCCGGAATCCCGGGTGGGTGCAGTCATTGCAGGGCGCGCTCGCCGGAAAGGTGCCATGGCTCTATTCTTACCGGCGTTGAGTCAGATACCCGCATTCCCTGCCGGCCGCGGCATGCCCTGCGGCAATCCGCCGGTGTCCGCGGGGCGCGG
This sequence comes from Pseudarthrobacter sp. MOO14, assembly GCF_058267675.1. NCBI lineage: Bacteria > Bacillati > Actinomycetota > Actinomycetes > Micrococcales > Micrococcaceae > Pseudarthrobacter > Pseudarthrobacter sp. MOO14. The sequence goes on along the minus strand of NZ_CM177849.1, from coordinate 4,242,422 downwards.
TGCAGGCGTGCACGGGCCCGACTAGGCTATGGCCATGAGTGATCCAATCATCATCCTGACAGAAGAACCCCTGGGCGCGGACGACCGCCTGAACATCGAACAGCTCGTGGACGGGTCCGACAGCAGCCTGGTGGTCCTGGTGCCGGCCAACACCGAGCGGCACCTGCTGGTGGACTTCCTGGAAAACCTCTCCATGCTGGACGTGGCGAAGGCGTTCCGGGAGCTTGCGGGCGGCACTCCGGATGACGCCACCGAGCGGGCTCATGCGGATGAGACGCTCGCAGCCTCCCTCGCAGCACTGGCGGGGCTGGGCTCAGGGGTCACCGGACAGGTGGTGGCCGGCAAGGCGGTGGACAGCCTCGTCGCCAAGGTCAAGGCAACCGGTGCCTCGCAGGCGGTGGTGATCACGCGGCCGCATGCCGTGGCGGATACGTTCCACACCGACTGGGCCAACAAGGCCCAGGACCAGCTCGGCGTTCCCGTCCTGCACCTGTACGCGGGTTCGGGATTTATCGGCGACTCCTGAGCGTTGGTATTGCCATGAGCATCTTTGGAAACAGCATTTTCGGTCATAAGGCAACGGGCATGGTGGATGTTGGCGGGCAAGCGGACACCACGGCAAGCGCGACTGAATCGCCCGTGCAGAAAAGCGATGCCCAATGGCGGGAAGAACTGACGCCGGAGGAGTACCGGGTCCTCCGCCAGGCCGGCACGGAACGTCCCTACACCGGCGAATACTGGGACACACATACGGCTGGGGTCTACCAGTGCCGCGCCTGCGGGACTGAACTGTTCACCAGCAGTGAGAAGTTCGATTCCCATTGCGGCTGGCCTTCCTTCTGGGCACCCCTGGCCGAGGGAACCGTGCGGTACATCCACGACCGGACCTTGGGCATGGACCGCGTGGAGGTCCGCTGCGCCGCGTGCGACTCCCACCTGGGCCACGTGTTTGAGGGGGAAGGCTATGGCACTCCCACCGACCAGCGGTACTGCATCAATTCCGTGTCCCTGCGGCTCGTGCAGAAGGAAAACGCGGACGACGTTCCGTCCGGGAACTGAAGGACTCCCCTGAGGCCACCGATCAACCAGTTCCATGCAGGCCTCGACGGTCGTGAAAGCACATGGAGACCAACAGTTTCTTACGCTCAGCACTGCCAGGCATAAGTCATTCTGGTTGCTTGTTACGCTCGCCAGAGAAGCAAGCAACCAGAAAGGCAGCCGACGATGACAGAGGCCCTGACCACCGCTGTGGCGGGAATTTCCGCCCGGAACGAAGACTGGCTCCGGCTCAAGGGTGCCGCGACCGCCCTGCAGGCCCTCCAGGCCCAGGACGGCTCGGTTCCCGAGGCCGGAAACCACCCCGAGGCCTCCCGGCAGGTGTCCGCCATCGTCGACGCCATCGAGGCCCTCGCTCCCGCGTTCCCCCACGACGCGGCCTACCTGGACGCCCTTCGCCAGGACTTCTCCGTGTGGGCTGCCGGCGGGTTCGCCGTGCCTGACTTCCTGGCCTCACTGCTGGCGTTCCAGCCCCAGCAGCAGCGCCAGGATGGCCTCCAGCACCTGGTGGTCTTCCCCATGTATACCCAGAACGGCAGCAGCCACCGGCTGGTGGAGGCCGTGCTCATCGAGGTCATCTGGCCCGAATTCATTGCCGGGCTGGAGGCCGGGGATTATTCGAACAAGCTGTTCGTCCCCATCCGTTTCCTGGACTTCACTCCCGGCTACGACACCAACTCCGCCGTGCTCTTTCCCGAGACCGTGGCGGTCAGCCAAACTCCCACCTTCACCTGGGGCGCCATCTTCGCAGACCGCGAAGCAGCGAGGTTCCGCCGCGTCCTCAAGGCCGCGGCGGACATCACCTCGCTGGAACTGCCGCCAGGCGCCGCCGAGCTGCTGGCCGACCAGGACCTGACCGAAGCCACCTTCGTCATGTGGGACCTTATCCACGACCGGACCCACATGCGCGGCGACCTGCCCTTCGATCCGTTCATGATCAAGCAGCGGATGCCCTACTTCCTGTACTCCCTCGAAGAACTTCGCTGCGACCTCACGGCCTTCCGCGAATCTGTCCGGATTGAGAAGGACGACGACGCCGACCCGCAAGCCCGGCGCCATGCGAAGCTGGTGCAGTACGCCATCATCTTCGACCGGATCTTCCGCTTCGCCATCACCGGCAGCCGGGTCAGGAACTATGACGGCCTGGGCGGCCAGCTCCTCTTCGCCTGGCTCCACCAGCAGCATGTGCTGCACTGGACGGACACCCGCCTGACCATCGACTGGGACGAGGTCGCAGACGCCGTGATCGCCCTGGGCGAAAGCATCGACGAACTCTACTGGCGCTCGATCGACCGGCCCAAGACAGCACACTGGCTGGCCGCGTATCAGCTGGTGTCGGCTACCGTCACCCCCAACCCGGCCTCCGTCTGGGCCAAGGGACCTGACGCCCTGCCGTTGGCTGGAACCCCGCGCGGACTGACGGACCAGGTGCTGGACGACGAATTCCCGCTGTCCATGTTCTACGAAGCATTGGAGAAGAAGATGCGCCCGGTCATCGATTCGACCGCGGGAATCACCGGCCGGTCAGCACTGTGAGCCAGTTGCCGGACGGCACGGCATTGACCGTCCTGGTCGCCGGCGGCAGCGGTGCGTCCGGAATTGCCGTTGCCCGGGCCCTGGCCGCCGCCGGGCACCGGGTAGCCACGGTGGGTTCTGATGCAACCCGCATCAAGGCGGCCGCAGGGGAGGCGGGCGACGGCGTCACGCCCTTCACGTGCGACCTCGCCGAGATGGCCGGGGTCCGCCGGCTGCGCGATGACGTCGGGGACGCCTTGGGGACGGTCGACGCGGTGATCCACCTGGTGGGCGGCTGGCGGGGCGCCACGGGCATCGCCGACCAGTCCGACGACGACTGGGAGTTCCTGGAACGGAGCGCCATCACCACCCTGCGCAACGTCTCCCGCGTCTTCTTCGACGACATCGCCGCCTCCACGCACGGCCGCTTCGCGATGGTGTCCTCCACCTCACTCGATAAGCCCACCGCAGCGGTGGCCAGCTACGTGGCCGCGAAGGCAGCCGCCGAAGCCTGGACCATGGCCATGGCGGACGGCTTCCGAAAGGCTTCGAAGGACGGGGGCGGGCAGGCAGCCGCTGTGGTCCTGGCAGTGAAGGCCCTGGTGGACGACGGACTGCGCCGCAAGCATCCGGAGCGGTCCTTCCCGGGGGCGACGGACGTGGCTGACCTCGCTGCCGCCGTCGTCCGGCTGCTCGGCACCCCGGCCGCCGAACTGAACGGTGCCCGGCTCCGGCTGGCGGACTGACCGCCGCGACTGTCCCTACACTGAAAGCGTGAGCAATCCAATGACGACAACAGCAGAAACACGCGCCCCGCAGCGGCTGCACGACCCCGGCGTGCGCGGGTTTGCCTCCGACAACTACTCGGGGGTCCACCCCGAGATCCTGGCAGCCCTGGCCGCCGCCAACGAAGGGCACCAGGTCTCCTACGGCGAAGACGACTACACCGCGCGGCTGCACGAACTGATGGTTGACCACTTTGGCCCGGGCATCGAATGCTTTCCGGTCTTCAACGGCACCGGCGCCAACGTGGTGTCGCTGCAGTCGCTGCTCCCCCGCTGGGGCGCCGTGGTATGCGCCTCCACGGCCCACATCAACATGGACGAGAACGGCGCACCGGAACGCATCGGCGGCCTGAAGCTGCTCCACGTCCCCACCCCCGACGGCAAGCTGACGCCGGAACTCATCGACCGGGAGGCCTGGGGCTGGGGTGACGAGCACCGCGCCCAGCCACTGGCAGTCTCGATCACCCAGACCACGGAACTGGGCACCTGCTACACCCCGGAGGAGGTTCGGGCCATTGCCGACCATGCCCACGCGAAGGGCATGAAACTGCACATGGACGGGGCGCGGCTGGCCAACGCGGCCGCCCACCTGGGCGTCCCGCTGCGGGCCTTCACCAGCGATGCGGGCGTCGACATCCTCTCCTTCGGCGGCACCAAGAACGGGCTGCTCTACGGGGAGGTGGTGGTGGCCCTGAACCCGGAGGCGGCCCACGGCCTGGTGTACCTGCGCAAAATGGACATGCAGCTTGCCTCGAAGATGCGATTCCTGTCCACCCAGTTCATCGCCTTGCTCGAAGGCGACCTGTGGCTGCGTTCGGCCTCGCACGCCAACGCCATGGCCACCCGGCTCCGCGCCGCCGTCGACACCATCGACGGCGTCCGGCCCACCCAGGACACGGAGTCGAACGGCGTATTTGCCGTCCTTCCCCCCGGCGTGGCCGACCGGCTCCGCGGCTCCTTCCGTTTCTACGACTGGGATGAGGCAGCCGGCGAAGTCCGGTGGATGTGCTCCTTCGACACCACGGAGGAGGACGTTGATGCCTTTGCCGCCGCGATCCGGCACGAACTCCGGGACTACCGGGACGGCCGGACCGGGTGACCGGGTGACCGGCCCGCGACGGCGAGCCTTCCCGCGGTGCCGCGTCCGGCCCCGTAATCTGCCAAGGTGAACGCACTTGACCAGGTTCCCCCGGCTTTCGTCCATGCCTTGGGAACCCTCAGGAAGGCACAGTGCCGCAGTGAACTGCGCCTCGCCGAGATCCCGGCACCCGCCCGCCTGGCACCCTTCGCCGTCGCTCTGGGCGCCGAAGTCATGGCGCCCGGCGCCGGCGCCCCCGCAACTCCGGTGCACGGCCCGGCAGCCATGGCCTTCGCCTCGGCCCCGGCCTCGGGGGACGAGGACGAAACGGAACTCGCCACGGGGCGTTTCATCCTGCTCCACGACCCCGACGGCTCGGCCGTCTGGGACGGCGAGTTCCGCATCGTCACCTATATCCGCGCTGAACTCGAACCGGACATGGGCAATGACCAGATGCTGGGGACCGTGGCCTGGACCTGGCTGGTGGAGGCGCTCGAAAACCACAAGGCGGCCTACCGGGCGGCCGGCGGCACCGCCACGCGTGTCCTCTCCGAAAGTTTCGGCACCCTGGCCGGCCGCCCGGGCTCCATCGACATCGAACTCCGGGCCTCCTGGACACCGGATTCCTCCGACGTCCAGGCCCACCTGGAGGCGTGGTCGGACATGGTGTGCACCTTCGCCGGGCTGCCGCCGCTCCCCGACGGCGTCACCGCCCTCCCGCACCGGCGCCGAAGCTGACCGGGCTTTGACGGACCTGCCCGGTAAACTGGGGAAACCATGACCCCAAACATTCCGGAAAACACCACAGCCGGCGTCCCGGCTGCTGCTGCCGCACCCCATATCACCGTGGAGGGCTTCGACAGCCCCATCCCCGAAATCATCGACCTTGACTCGCCCCGCGACGGCGTTCCCCTGGTCATCGAAACGCAGTCCGGGCTGGAACGCTGCGCCGCCGCCATCGCCGCCGGCACCGGACCGGCGGGGGTGGACGCCGAGCGCGCTTCCGGATTCCGCTACGGCCAGCGGGCGTTCCTGGTCCAGATCCGTCGCGAAGGCGCCGGGACCTGGCTGATTGATCCCGAACCCTTCGGGAACCTGGGCATCATCAATGACGCCCTGCGCGGTGTGGAGTGGATCCTGCATGCCGCCAGCCAGGACCTGCCCTGCCTTTCGGAACTTGGCATGTGGCCGGACAAGCTCTTCGACACCGAACTCGCCGCACGCCTGGCCGGGCTGCCCCGGGTGGGCCTTGCCGCCGTCATCGAGCAGCTGCTGGGGTTCGGGCTGGCCAAGGAGCACTCCGCGGCCGACTGGTCCACCCGCCCGCTTCCCGAACCCTGGCTGCGTTATGCCGCCCTCGACGTCGAGGTCCTCACGGAGCTGCGCGAGGAACTCATTGAACTGCTGCAGGCTGACGGGAAGCTGGAGTACGCGGAGCAGGAGTTCGCCGCCATTCTTGCTGCCGGGATCGCTCCCCCGCGGGTGGATCCTTGGCGGAAAACCTCAGGCCTGCACCAGATCCGGGACCGCCGGCAGCTTGCCGCGGTCCGGGAGCTCTGGCTTGAACGCGACTCCCTCGCACAAAAGCGCGACGTCGCGCCTGGCCGTCTCATTCCGGACTCCGCCCTGGTGGCAGCGGCCAAGGCCATGCCCGCCACGGTGCCCCAGTTGCTGGGAACCAAGGGCTTCCACGGCCGGGCGGCGCAGCGCGAGGCACCGCGCTGGCTCCGGTGCATTGCCGCCGCGCGGGACCTCGAGGACCTGCCTCCCCTGCACCTGGCCACCAACGCCCCACCACCGCCGCGGGTCTGGGCAGACCGGGATCCGGAGGCCGCCGCCCGGCTGGCCACCGCGCGGCCGCTGCTCCAGGAGAAGGCCGAGGAACTGAAGTTGCCCCTGGAGAACCTGCTGACGCCGGACTTCCTGCGGCGCGTGGCCTGGCGCCCGCCTGCCGAGGTCACGGAGGAAACCATTTCCGCCGAACTGCAGACGCTCGGTGCCCGCCGGTGGCAAGTGGAACTGGCGGCACCGCTGATCGCGGCGGCTTTCCTGAACCCGCAGCCGCTGCCGCCCAGGGAGCCCAAATCCGCTGCCGCCGCGGACGACCAGTAACCAAGGCCTCCGGCCCTTGCGGCCTAAGTTACTCACGAGTAACATCGGTGGAACCGACGCCATGCTGCTGCCGTCCTCCGGCATGCATCCGGCGCTACGTCTCGATGAGGAGTTACACGTGAGCCAGCACGGAAGCGGCGCATCCCCGCGCACTGTCCGCGACGTCGTCTTTGTGGACGGCATCCGCACACCCTTCGGCAGGGCCGGCGAGAAAGGAATCTACGCCGGGACCCGGGCCGATGACCTGATCGTCAAATGCATCCGCGGCCTGCTGCGCCGCAATCCGTCCCTTCCGGCGGAGCGGATCGATGAAGTAGCTGTCGCCGCCACCACCCAGACCGGGGACCAGGGGCTCACCCTCGGCCGGACCGCCGCGCTGCTGGCGGGACTTCCGCGCACGGTCCCGGGCTTTGCCATCGACCGGATGTGCGCCGGCGCCATGACCGCCGTGACCACCACGGCAGGCAGCATCGGTTTTGGCGCCTACGACGTGGTGATCGCCGGCGGAGTGGAGCACATGGGCCACCATCCCATGGGCTCCGGCGCAGACCCCAACCCGCGGTTCATGTCCGAGCGCCTGGTGGACCCGGCGGCCCTGAACATGGGCAACACCGCCGAAAACCTGCACGACCGGTTCCCGGCGATCACCAAGCAGCGTACCGATGCCTACGCGGTGGCCTCTCAGGACAAGCTTGCCGCCGCCTACCAGGAAGGCAGGATCCAGCCGGACCTGGTTCCGGTGGCCGCCCGGAAGCCGGGCCAGGGCTGGACCGTCCACAGCAAAGATGAACCACCCCGCCCCGGCACCACGATGGCGGACCTCGAATCCCTTCGCACGCCCTTCCGCGCGCACGGCAGGGTCACCGCCGGAAACGCCGCCGGGCTGAACGACGGCGCGACAGCCGCTGTCCTGGCGTCCTCCGAGGCCGCCGTCGAACTGGGGCTGCCCGTGAAGATGCGGCTGGTCAGCTACGCGTACGCCGGCGTGGAACCCGAGGTCATGGGCATCGGACCGGTACCGGCCACTGAGAAGGCCCTCAAGAACGCCGGCCTGACCATCGACGACATCGGCCTGTTCGAGATCAATGAAGCTTTCGCCGTGCAGGTCCTAAGCTTCCTGGACCACTACGGCATTGCCGACGACGACCCCCGGGTCAACCGCTACGGCGGGGCGATCGCCGTGGGCCATCCGCTGGCATCATCAGGAGTCCGGCTGATGATCCAGCTGGCCCGACAGTTCGAGGAGGACCCCTCGGTGCGCTACGGCATCACCACCATGTGCGTGGGACTGGGAATGGGTGGCACAGTGATTTGGGAGAACCCGCACCACCCCGACTACAGCGGAGCCCCCTCGGGGCAGACCGCCGCCACCACCGTTTCCGAAGGAGCCACCGCATGAGCGCCGCAGATTACCGCAAGTTGGCGGATCTTTTCCCCAACGAAACTGTCACCCACTCCTACGTGCAGGACATCGTCCTTCCGGGCACGGACGGCAAGCCGGGACCTGGCACATTCGCCCTCATCACCCTCGATAACGATCTCGACCACACCAAACCCACCACCCTGGGCCCCAACACGCTGGTGGAACTCGGTACGGCCCTGGAGGGCCTGCGCGAACGTGCTGTTCGCGGCGAGATCGTGGGCGTCGGCGTCACCGGAAAACCGCACTACCTGGTGGCCGGTGCGGACCTCTCCGCGGTGAAATCGCTGGAAAAGCGTGAGCACGGCCTGTGGATGGCACAGCTGGGCCACGACGTCTACGCCACCCTGGCCAACCTTGGCGTCCCCAGCTTCGCCTTCATCAACGGGGCAGCGCTGGGCGGTGGCCTGGAAATCGCCCTGCAGTCCACGTACCGCACCGTGTCCACCGGCGCCGGGGCCCTGGCCCTGCCGGAGGCATTCCTTGGCCTCGTTCCCGGGTGGGGCGGCGTCTACATCCTCCCCCGCCTGGTGGGCCCGGAGAACGCCGTCAAGGTCATGATCGAAAACCCGCTCAGCAACAACCGGACTTTGTCCGGCCCGCAGGCGTTCGCGCTGGGCATCGCCGACGCCCTCTTCGAACCCGCGGATTTCCTGGAACAGTCGCTGGCATGGGCCGCGGACGTCATCTCCGGCGGCGTCGTTCCGGAACGCGCCAACGCCGTCGACCCTTCCGCCACCGGGGTGGAAGCCCGCTGGCAGGCCGCAGTTGCGGCCGGCCGCAAGTTCGTGGAGGCCAAGACGTCGGGCGCGTCGCCGGCGCCGGGCAAGGTCCTTGACCTCCTCGAGGCCAACCGCACCATGACGGCGGCGGAGTCCGCCGCCGTTGAGTGCGAGACGCTGGCCGAGTTGATGCAGACCGATGAGTTCCGCTGCACCGTGTACGCGTTCCTGGACCTGGTGCAGAAGCGCGCCAAGCGGCCCGCCGGGGCGCCCGACCGCAAACTGGCCCGCCCCGTCACCAAGGTGGGCGTGGTGGGCGCCGGACTCATGGCCGGCCAGCTGGCGCTGCTCTTCGCACGCCAGCTCAAGGTGCCCGTTGTGCTGACGGACATCGACCAGGCCCGCGTTGACAAGGGCGTGGCCTACGTCCATGCAGAAGTGGACAAGCTGCTGGGCAAGAAACGCCTCAGCCAGGACGCTGCCAACCGCACCAAGGCGCTGGTGACCGGCTCGGTATCCAAGGACGCCTTTGCGGATGCGGACTTCGTGATCGAGGCGGTCTTCGAAGAACTCAGCGTCAAGAAGCAGGTGTTCAAGGAGGTTGAGGCGATTGTCTCGCCGGAATGCATCCTGGCCACCAACACGTCCTCGCTGTCCGTGACGGCGATGGCCGAGGACCTGGAGCACCCGGAACGCCTGGTGGGGTTCCACTTCTTCAACCCCGTGGCCGTGATGCCGCTGCTGGAGGTTGTCCGCGCCCCGCGGACAGACGACGCCGTGCTGGCCACTGCATTTGAACTGGCGAAGGCCTTGAAGAAGAGCGCCGTGCTGGTCAAGGATGCGGCCGCGTTCGTGGTCAACCGCATCCTCCTGCGGCTGATGGGAGAGGTCACCGCGGTATTCGATGAGGGAACCCCGGCCGAGGTGGCCGACAACGCCTTGCGGCCCATGGGACTTCCCATGACCCCCTTCACGCTCCTGGCCATGGTGGGCCTCCCCGTGGCACAGCACGTCCAGGAGTCACTGCACGCAGCATTCGGCGGACGCTTCCCGGTCTCCGCCAACCTGGCTGCGCTCATCGACAACAACGTCAAGGCGCTCTGGGAAACTGCACCTGACGGCACCCGGGCTATCCCCGCCTCCACCCTTGAACTGCTGTCCTTCGGCTCCAGCCCCTCCACCGGGGAGCAGGTGCTGCGGCGCGTCCAGGATGCACTGGCCGAGGAGATTGGCCTGATGGTGGACGAGGGCGTCGTGGCAGGACCTGAGGACGTGGACCTGTGCATGATCCTTGGCGCCGGCTGGCCCCTGTTCCTCGGTGGCATCACGCCTTACCTGGACCGGGTGGGAGCGTCGGAGCGTGTGAACGGACGGCGTTTCCTGGCCCCCGGCGTGGCGTCCCGCCCCGCCTAGGCGCTTCGGTCCAACCTGGCCATCCCCACCAGGCGCTGCGGGCGGGGATGGTCAGGCAGGAACCAGGCGGCCGCCGTCGAGCGCCAGAAGGCGGTGGGCCGCCGAACGTGCGTAGCCCAGGTCATGGGTAACCAGCACGACGGCGGCGCCTTCCGCGGCTGCCCGGCGGACGGCTGCATCCAGCAGGGCCAGCCCGTCGCCGTCCAGCGCCACAGTGGGTTCATCCAGTGCCAGGACGGCCGGCTTGCGCGCCAGGACGGTGGCCAGGGCCAGGAGGCGCTGGGCTGACGCCGGCAGTTCGGCGGGGTGTTCGCGCGCAGCGCCTGCCAGCCCGACTGACTCCAGCGCCGCCGCAGCACGGCGGGCTGCCTGGGCCGGACCCACCAGGCGGTCAAGGCCAAAACCGACCTCCCGCACGGCGGACCGTTCGAACAGTTGGTCGCGGGGCTGCTGGAACAGCAAGCCCACCGAGGCCGCCGTCCGCCCCACGGGTGCGCCGGAGATGTTGGCACCCCGCACCTGCACCGACCCCGCGCTGGGGCGAAGCAGTCCGTTGAAATGCCGCAGGAGGGTGGATTTTCCCGCCCCGTTGGGTCCGGTCACCGCGACGATCTCCCCCGGATGGACGGCAAGCTCGACTCCCCGCAGCACGGGTGCAACGCCACCCGGATGCCCCGCTTGAACAATTCTTCGCCGCCACCTGCCGGCCCCCGGCCCGCCCGGGTACGCGAAGTCGACACCCCGCAGCTCCAACGCGGGGGTACCCGTCTGCGGCACCACGGGACGGGGTCCGGCAACCGCTGCCGCCGCGGCGGCGGGGCGGCGGATGGCCGGCGGCACCACCCCGGAGCAGGCCCCCATGGCGGCGGGCGGACCGCTCGCGGTGACGGTCCCCCCGGACAGCACCACCCACGTCCCGGCCTCCAGGAGCAACGGATCGATGGACTGGCTAAGGATGACGACGGCGGTCCCCCGGGCCAGGAGGTCCCGCACCACAGCGGCGAGCCCGTCGGCGCCGGCCGCGTCAAGGGAGGCGAACGGCTCGTCCATGACCAGCACCGGCGGCCCGGTAATGATGGCGCAGCCGATTGCCAGCCGGCGGAGCTGGCCGCCCGAGAGCCGGGCCGGGTCCTGTTCCAATTGATCGTGCAGGCCCAACAACGCTGCGGTGCGCCCCACCGCGGCTTGCATGGCGGTACGTTCCATCCCGGAGTTCTCCAGGCCGAACGCGAGTTCCTCGGCCACGGTGGACCGGACGGTGGACAGGACCGTGGCTGCATCCTGTGGAACGAAACCCACGTGCCGGCCCCACTGGGCGGGATCGATCCGAGGGTCGTCGGGGCCGCCGTCGAACTCGAGCCGGGAACCGGACAGCTCCAGGAAGCCGGCCAGCGCTCCGTGGCCACCCGGCGGCAGCCACGCAGCCATCAGGCGGCCCAAGGTTGACTTGCCGCTGCCGGAGGCACCCAGGATCGCCGTGAAGGAACCTGCCGTGAAGGAAACCGTGACGTCGCGCAGGGCCGCTGTTTCGTCGTCGTGGAATGTGAAGGACCGGATGCCGGCCGCCAGGACCGGGAGGTTGCCGTGAACGGCGGTGTCGGCGTCCCTCAGGCGCTCAGGCACTGGCACCTGCCTGTACCAGCCGCAGCACCAGCGCCGCCGCGGCCGCCAGCACCAGGACGGCCCGTGCCGTGCGCTGCAGCCGCGAGTCGGGCACTTCCCGGTAGCTGGTGCGGGGTCCGGTGTTGCTGAGTCCCCGTGCTTCCAGGGCCGCGGACCGGGTGCCGGCATCCTCCACCAGGGACAGGACCAAGGGGACAGCCTGGAGCCGGAACGCGGCAAGCCTGGACAGGAGGTTCCGTGTCACTACCAGCCCCCGCGACTCCTGGGCCTGGCGGATCCGCCGCGCCCGGGCGCTGATGGCCGGCAGCAGGGTCAGGGTGGAGGCCAGGACGAACGCAAACCGGCCCTGCACGCCGCGGGCGGACAAAGCCGCCACGAGGTCCGGGAGGCTGACGTTGAAGGAGAAGACCAGCAATGCCAGGACCACGGCGCCCAGCTGGAGGATCCGCTGGCTGGCGAACCCGAGTCCTTCCGCCGTGACCCGCGCAGGCCCCCATGCGGCCAGGACGGTGGTCCCCTCGGGGAAGAACAGCCCGTGCATCATCAACAGTGACAGGCCCAGGGGAACCAGGATTGCCGCGGCGGCAGCCAGGACGCGGCGGGCGGTCCCGCCTGCCGCCGAAAGACCCAGGGAGGCGCCAATCACGGTGAGCGACAGCGGCCAACTGCCGGCCGCCGTCGTGATGACCGCTGTACTCCCGGCAGCAGCCAGCAAGGTCAGCGGATTCAGGCGCACCGGCCTGGCCGGTCCGGCGGCACTGCGTTCAGGGGATGCGGTCACGGCGGTGCGGTCAGTGGTCCCGGGCAGCGCCCTGTGCCGGCGCCTCGGTGGTCCCGGCCGGGGCCTTGCCTGCCAGGACACGGTGGCGGCGCAGGAACGGGAACTGCTGCCGGGCCCTGCGCGGCAAAGCATAGACGAGGATGGCCACGATGGTGAACACGATCGCCTTGTCCATGGGGTCGGAGATCAGTGCCTGCTTGGTGATGGCCGCCAGGAGGGTGTCACCCATGGCACGGAAGGCGCTCACGATCGCGCCGGTGGCCACGCCCGAGGTTCCGCCGAAGACAAACGCGGCCACGGGGGCAGACACCACACCGGCGATGATGCCGGTGACGAAGCCGGCCACCGGGGCGAGGTAGAAACGGCGGAAGAGGCCGTAGCGGGCGGCGAGCCCGGCCAGGCAGCCGATGAGTGCGGCGCCTGCCGCGAAAGGCAGCACGGTGGGGTTGAAGAACGACCAGACGATGCTGCTGAGGGCGCCGGTGGCAGCGCCCGCGGCGGGACCGGCCAAGACGGCGATCAGCACGGTACCGATGGCGTCAAGGTAGAAGGGCACCAGGGTGCTGCCGACGAACTGGCCCAGCACGATGTTCAGGACCAGCGCCACCGGGATCAGCACCAAGGTGGATGCGGGAAGCGTGGGCAGGACGGCCGCGATGAGCAGGACCGCCCCGGCCAGGAAGCCGGAGAGTGCGATCAGGGCCGAGGCACTGCCGGGGCCTCCGGTGATGTCCGCGGGCTGGTTCAGGACCAGGTAGACGTAAGTTGCGGCGATGGCCAGGGCGCCGAGGATCTCCAGCAGCCGGCGGCGGCGGGCCGCCGGGCGTTCCTGGGACGGAAGCGTCAGGGAGGGCGATGACATGGGAAATGTTCCTTCGGGTGCGGGCAGTGGCCCGGCAGAACCGGGCTGGGGTGGGGCTGCCTATGTCACCTCGGCAGCAGCCGGCGGCAACTGCGCCGGGCCGGTCCGTGGCCCATTCTACCGGGCATTTCGGGGGTGGAAGCCGGCCGCGGTCCGGTAATCCTTCGCCGCCTGGTGGGCAGTCAGGCCGGCAGCCAGGCCAGCGGCCGTCCCAGCCGCCGGGCCAGGCCGCCGACGGCGGACACCAGCTCGCGGAAGGCCTGCTCCGGGCTGTTGCCGGAAACAATCCTGGCGTTCGGCGGAGCGCCCCATAGTCCGCGGAAATCGGCCACCGTGGTTCCCATCAGCAACGGCGAGCTGGTTTCGACGTCCACCGTGGCCGGGCGGACGTCGTACTCGAGCGTGCCGGCGGCAACTCCGGCGGCGAAGAAATCATGGACGTGCGCCACATAGCCCTGGCCGTACAGCCGGTGGAACTCGAAGTAGAACCGCAGTGCGTCGGACAGATGGCGGATGAGGGCGTTGCCGGACGTGCTGCGCAGGCCCTCAGGCTGGTCCGGCAGGACCAGTTCCGGCACGGCTGCACCGGCGGCCTCGGCGAGTTGCCGGACGTGTTCCGGGCGCAGCTCCATCCGCTCGGTGGTGTCCAGCGAACAGACGATCGGCAACTTGGCCAGCGGCTTGCCGCGGTACGCCGCGAACACCTCCTTGGCCGCGTGCGGGTCCACATGCGTGTTCCACTCGGCCGTCGGGGTGGTGTTCCCCTGGTGGTAGAAGCTCCCGCCCATGATCACCACGCCGGCCAGGAGGTCCGGCAGGCCGGGCTCCCGGCGGAGTGCCAAGGCGAAGTTGGTCAGCGGCGCCGTGATCAGGGCGGTGAGCTCCCCCGGCCTGGCGCGGGCGTGTTCGATCCACAGGTCGACGGCGTTCCGCGCCGAGACCTGTCCGGCGGGCTCGGGCAGCACCGCGTATCCGATCCCCTGCGGCCCATGCGTTTCGGGGGTGGTGGTCAGCGGAATGGACAGCGGCCCGCGCGCCCCGATGGCCACCTCGACGCCCGGCCTGCCGCACAGCTCCAGCAGTGCCAGGGTATTGCGGGCCACCTGGTCGGCGTCCACATTTCCCGGTGTCGCAGTGACGGATACGAATTCCGTCTCCGGCAGCGCGGCGAGGTAGGCCAGGGCGAGGGCGTCGTCGATGCCGGTATCGACGTCGAGCAGATATGAGGTCACAGTCGCGGTACGGGGCGTGTGGGTCTCCGGTGTCCTAGAAGAGTGCAACCTTGGGAACGGTGGGGAAAATCGCATCCAGCTCTGCGAGGTCTTCGGCCGTGGGCTGCCAGTCGGCGGCCGAGGCGTTCTGGCGGACCTGCTCCGGTTTGGTGGCACCCGCGATCACGCTGGCCACGGACGGCTGTGCAGCCAGCCAGGAGAAGGCCACCTCCACCTCGGTCAGGCCGCGTTCCTTGGCAAACAGGCTGAACCGGCCCAGCTGGTCCCAGTCGGCGTCCTCCACCATGTTGGTGCGTGTGTGGCTGAGGCGGGAACCGTCGGGCGCGTGGCCGGGCGCGTACTTGCCCGTGAGCAGGCCGTTGGCCAGCGGGAAATAGGGCAGGACGCCCAGGCCAAGGGCTTCGGCGGCGGGGGTGACTTCCTGCTCTGCCCGGCGGTCCAGGAGGTTGTAGTGGTTCTGGGTGGAAACGAAGCGTGCGCCGCCGAGTTCCCGGGCCACGTACTCGGCCTGGGCGATCTGCCAGCCGGCCCGGTTGGAGTGGCCGATGTACCGTACCTTGCCGCTGCGGACGAGGTCGTCGAGAGCGGCGAGGGTCTCGTCGATGGGCGTCAGCGGGTCCGGGGTATGGAACTGGTAGAGGTCGATCCAGTCGGTGCCGAGCCGCCGCAGTGACGCTTCGACGGACTGGATGATGTAGCGGCGCGAGCCCCGGTCACCGAAGTCGGGGCCGTTCGCGCCCTTGGCGTCCATCCCGAACTTGGTGGCCACCACAGCCTGGTCCCGCCGGTTTCCCAGCGCCTTTCCCAGCATGGTCTCGCTCAGTCCCGGTTCCCGGCCGTAGTTGTCCGCGACGTCGAACAGCGTGATCCCGGCCTCCAGGGCTGCGGAGACGACGGCGTCCGTGCCTTCCTGCGACTCAGTGGCGGTGTTGGCGCGGCCCAGGTTGTTGCATCCGAGGCCCACCGTGGAGACGGTGAGGCCTGATTTTCCAACGCGGCGGTAACTGGTCACGGACGACTCCTAGAGGCTGAAGCTGTTGGCGGGCTTGGCTGAGTGCTTGAGTTTGAACTGCCCGGGTTCGGTATAGGGGGCGGCACCAATGCTGAGCTTGGTGAAGTCAAGGTCCTCGCCGCGGGCGCACACCTTGATGGCATTCACGGCCTTGTTCACCTCCGGGCAGAGGCAGAAAATGTTGAGTTTGTAATCCGTGAACTCAGACCGTTCCACCGTTCCAAGGCCCCGCCAGGCAAGGTGGCTGATGAGGGCATCCTTGGCCTTCTGCTCCAGGTAGCGGTCCCGCTCCGTGCCCTCCCTGGTCTTGAGGCCGAACTGGGCCACCACCCAGGACTGCTCCTCGTTGGGGATTTCGGCGTAGCCGTCCTCCTGGCACTGGGCTGCGAAGGCATCCAGCAGGCTCTCGGCACCCTCGGCGTCGCTGACGTCGGTTTCCTCGGTCTTGCTCTGGTGCCCCACGACGCCGAAATTCATGACGAACTGGGAGTACTCCTCATCGAACCAGGCTTCCCGGAAGTGGAGGGTGCCCTCGTCGTCGCGCTTGTAGACCCTGACTATGCCGCTCATATGCGTCCCTTTGTAAACCATTCAACGTCGGTACCGTCGAAAGGCGCCTGCTGCGCCTTCACGGCATGGAAAAGCTCATCCGCGGCCGCCTGGATGTCCTCGACCAGCCGTTGGGGGTAGCGCATGGACACGCTGTGCTCGGCGAATTCGTCTTGGTCGTCGATGAAGACGCCGCGAGATTCGGTGCGGATCACGTCCAGGTCCATGTCGATCACATGGAACTCCGTGACGGCGGGCCGGATGTCCGTCCATTCGTGGCCCACGGCGAGGTCGATGTAGAGCCGCACGCCGGCGGGATGGGCAGAATCGTAGAACGTGGCCACCCAGTCGCCCTGCCGCGGCACCAGGAGCACGGCGTCCGAGCGCGTATAGAACGCGGCGCCGGGGCGCGAACAGAACTCGTTGGTGCCCTGGAAGATCCACCAGCCGTGCCGGTCTTCGCCAAGGTACCGGCCGGGGACCACCCAGTGCGCCTTGCCGTTCCATTTCCGGTTGCGGGAGACCACCAGCTGCCCGGGCTGGAGTTTGCCGGGCACGCGGGTGGTGGTGGTATGCAGAACCGGCCCCGACTCCCCCACGGCCCCCGGGTATTTCAGTGCGTCTTCGTCCCTCACAGGATCGGGAGGCTGCCAGTGGTGGGGTGCTGCTGCCCGGGCAGGGGACGCGCGAACGGGACCTTTGTACCCAAAACCTGCGCGACGATGTCGTGCGTTATTTGCTGGGCGGTGAGCCCCACGCGCTCCATGACCTGGGCGCGGGTGCCGTGGTCGAGGAACTCGACGGGCAGGCCAACCTCGTTCAGGGCGGTGTCCACCCCTGCTGCGCGCATTTCCTGCCGGATGCGGGAGCCGACTCCGCCGGCCCGGACGCCGTCCTCGATGCAGACCACCAGGCGGTGGTGCGAGGCCAGCGCGATGATGGAGCGGCGGACCGGGAGCACCCAGCGCGGATCCACCACTGTGCTGCTGATGCCTTGGGCACCGAGCCGGTTGGCGACATCGAGGGCGAGCTCGGACATGGCACCCACGCTGACGATCAGGACGTCGTTCTCCGTGGATCCGGAGGGTCGGCGGGCCAGGATGTCAACGCCGTCGCTGAGCCGTTCGAGGGCGTCCACTTCGGGACCCACGGATCCCTTGGAGAAGCGGACCACACTGGGCGCGTCGCTGATGGCCACCGCTTCCCGCAGTTCTTCCCGGAGGCGGCTGGCGTCGCGTGGTGCGGCGAGGTGGAGGCCAGGAACGATCTGGACCATGGCCATGTCCCACATGCCGTGGTGGCTGGCGCCGTCCGGGCCGGTCACGCCGGCGCGGTCCAGCACGATGGTGACGCCGGCCTTGTGGAGGGCGACGTCCATCAGCAACTGGTCGAAGGCCCGGTTCAGGAAGGTGGCGTAGACGGCGACGACGGGGTGGAGGCCGCCGAACGCCATGCCGGCAGCAGCGGTGAGGGCGTGCTGCTCTGCGATGCCGACGTCGACGACGCGTTTCGGGTGCTTGACCGCGAACTTGTGCAGGCCCACCGGGATCAGCATGGCGCCGGTGATGCCGACGATGTCTTCACGTTCGTCGGCAATGGCGGCGATCTCGTCGGCGAAGACGGACGTCCAGGACTGCGCGCCGCCGGTACCCGTTGGTTCGCCGGTTTCGGGATCGATGATGCCTACCGCATGGAACTGGTCCGCTTCATGGGCGCGGGCCGGCGCGTAGCCATGGCCCTTTTCGGTCATGGCGTGGACGATGACCGGGCCGCCGTAGTTCCTGGCGGTGGAGAGCGCATGCTCCATGGCCTGGAGGTTGTGGCCGTCCACCGGTCCGATGTACTTCATGCCGAGGTCCTCGAACATGCCCTGCGGAGCCCACCAGTCCTTGATGCCTTTTTTCATGGCGTGCAGGCTCTTGTAGGTGAACTGTCCTGCGGGGCCGCCGTTCTGGAGCTTCTTCTTCCACCAGTCCAGGGCGCCTTCATAGGCGGGTGCGGCGCGGAAGGAGTCGATGGTGGGGCGCAGGGACGCGAGGTAGTCGGCAAATCCGCCCACGGTCGGGGCGTAGGAACGGCCGTTGTCGTTGACTACGATGACAACCCGGCGTTTCTTGTCCGCGGCGATGTTGTTGATGGCTTCCCAGGCCATGCCACCGGTCAGGGCGCCGTCGCCCACGATGGCCACCACGTGCCGGTCGCCTTTGCCGGTGAGCTGGCGGGCCCGGGAGATGCCGTCCGCCCAGGACAAGGATGAGGATGCGTGCGAGCTTTCCACGATGTCGTGTTCGGACTCCGCGCGTGAGGGGTAGCCGGAGAGGCCGCCTTCCTGCCGGAGGGTACTGAAGTCCTGGCGTCCGGTCAGGAGTTTGTGGACGTAGGACTGGTGGCCCGTGTCAAAGACGATGCTGTCGCGGGGGGAATCGAAGGTGCGGTGGACGGCCAGCGTCAGTTCCACCACGCCAAGGTTGGGTCCGAGGTGTCCGCCCGTCTGTGAGACGTTCGTGATCAGGAACTCCCTGATCTCCGAAGCCAGCTGCTCCAGCTGTTCCTCGGTCAACTCGTTCAGGTCCTGCGGATTCCGGATGGTGTCCAAGATTCCCAATGACCCCTCCTTCGGGTGGTAGACGTGCCGTTTAACTCTAACGCCTTGGCTTGGTTGCAAAGCCGAAGCCCCGGCTGGTCGGTGACCGGCCGGGGCTTCGGGGAGGATGCTGGCTGCCCAGCTGTTCCGCTAGTTCGCGGAGATCTGCCGCAGCACGTACTGCAGGATGCCGCCGTTGCGGTAGTAGTCGGCTTCACCCGGGGTATCGATGCGCAGGACCGCGTCGAAGCTCGTGGTGGTGCCGTCTTCGGCCGTCGCGGTGACCTTCAGGGTCTTCGGCGTGGTGCCTTCGTTCAGGGCGGTGACGCCCTCAACCGCGAAGGTTTCCGTGCCGGTCAGGCCCAGGCTGGCGGCGTTCTGGCCGGCCGGGTACTGCAGCGGAAGGACGCCCATGCCGATCAGGTTGGAGCGGTGGATGCGCTCGTAGCTTTCGGCGATGACGGCCTTGACGCCCAGCAGCGCCGTGCCCTTGGCGGCCCAGTCGCGGGACGAACCGGAGCCGTACTCCTTGCCTGCCAGGACCACCAGCGGGGTGCCGGCTGCCTGGTAGTTCTGCGCGGCGTCGTAGACGTAGGCCTGGGGGCCGTCTGCCTGGGTGAAGTCGCGGGTGAAGCCGCCCTCGACGCCGTCGAGCAGCTGGTTCTTGATCCGGATGTTGGCGAACGTGCCGCGGATCATGACCTCGTGGTTGCCACGGCGCGAACCGTAGGAGTTGAAGTCCTTGCGCTCCACGCCGTTGGCCAGAAGGTACTGGCCCGCCGGGGTGTCGGACTTGAAGGAACCGGCCGGGGAGATGTGGTCGGTGGTGACGGAGTCGCCAAGCTTCAGCAGCACGCGCGCACCGGTGATGTCCTTGACCGGCTCCGGCTGGGCCTGCATGCCCTCGAAGTACGGGGGCTTCCGGACGTAGGTGGACTTCTCGTCCCAGGCGAAGGTGTCGCCGGCGGGGGTGTCCAGGGCTTTCCAGCGGTCGTCGCCTTCGAAGACGCCCTCGTAGCCGCGGGCGAACATGCCTTTGTCGATCGAAGAGTCGATGACCTGCTGGACCTCGACCGGATTCGGCCAGATGTCCTTGAGGAAGACATCGTTGCCGGCCTCGTCCTGGCCCAGGGCATCGTTTTCGAAGTCGAAGTCCATGGTTCCGGCCAGGGCGTATGCGATGACCAGCGGCGGGGAGGCCAGGTAGTTCATCTTGACGTCCGGGTTGATCCGGCCTTCGAAGTTGCGGTTGCCGGAGAGGACGGCGGTGACGGAGAGGTCGTTGGCCTGGATGGCCTCGGAGATCTCGGGGTCGAGCGGGCCGGAGTTGCCGATGCAGGTGGCGCAGCCGTAGCCCACGATGTAGAAGCCGAGCTTCTCAAGGTACGGAGTCAGGCCCGACTTGTTGTAGTAGTCGGTGACCACCTTCGAGCCGGGAGCCACGGAGGTCTTGACCCAAGGCTTCGCGGCCAGGCCCTTTTCCACGGCGTTGCGGGCCAGCAGTGCGGCGGCCAGCATCACGGAGGGGTTGGACGTGTTGGTGCAGGAGGTGATCGAGGCGATCGACACGGCTCCGTGGTCCAGTTCGAACTCGCGGCCGTCGGCGGTGGTGACAGCCACCTTCTTGGACGGACGTCCGTTGGACTTGGGACCGTGGGCGTGCGGGGCCTGCTCGGTGAGGTGGGTCGCCGAGGCGGTGAAGGACGGCGAGTCGGAAGCAGGGAAGCTCTCGTCGATCGCTTCGTCCAGGCTGCCGTCGGCGAGGTCCACCTTGACGTAGTTGCGGAGGTCCTCGCGGAACTGGGCCTTGGATTCGGTGAGGATGATGCGGTCCTGCGGGCGCTTCGGTCCGGAGATTGACGGAACGACGGTGGACAGGTCCAGCTCGAGGTACTCGGAGAACTTGATCTCACGGGAGGGATCGTGCCAGAGGCCCTGTTCCTTGGCGTAGGCCTCGACCAGGGCGACGTTCTCGTCTGACCGGCCGGTGAGGCGCAGGTAGTCGAGGGTGACGTCGTCGATCGGGAACATGGCGGCGGTGGAACCGAATTCGGGGCTCATGTTGCCGATGGTGGCGCGGTTGGCCAGCGGCACAGCCGCGACGCCTTCGCCGTAGAACTCAACGAACTTGCCCACCACGCCGTGCTGGCGCAGTTGTTCGGTGATGGTGAGGACGACGTCGGTGGCGGTGGCACCGGCCGGGATGGATCCGGTCAGCTTGAAGCCGACGACGCGCGGGATCAGCATGGAGACGGGCTGGCCCAGCATGGCAGCCTCGGCCTCGATGCCGCCGACGCCCCAGCCGAGCACGCCCAGGCCGTTGACCATGGTGGTGTGCGAGTCGGTGCCGACGCAGGTGTCGGGGTAGGCGCGCAGGGCACCGTCAACCTCGCGGGTCATGACGGTGCGGGCCAGGTATTCGATGTTGACCTGGTGCACGATGCCGGTTCCCGGCGGGACGACCTTGAAGTCGTCGAACGCGGTCTGGCCCCACCGGAGGAACTGGTACCGCTCGCCGTTGCGCTGGTACTCGATCTCCATGTTGCGCTCCAGTGCGCCGGAGTTGCCGAAGGCGTCGATCTGCACGGAGTGGTCGATGACCATTTCCGCCGGTGCCAGCGGGTTGACCCGCTTGGGGTCGCCGCCGAGTTCCTTGACGGCTTCACGCATGGTGGCGAGGTCCACAACGCAGGGCACGCCAGTGAAGTCCTGCATGATCACGCGCGCCGGCGTGAACTGGATTTCAGTGTCGGGCTCGGCGTTGGGATCCCAACCGGCCAGTGCGCGGACGTGGTCGGCCGTTATGTTCGCGCCGTCCTCGGTCCTCAACAGGTTTTCAAGCAATACCTTGAGGCTGAACGGAAGGTTTTCTGCACCTTCAACGGAGTTCAACCGGAAAATTTCGTAATCGGTTCCGGCTACATTAAGTTTGCCTTTTGAACCGAAGCTGTCCACAGTGCTCATCGCAGGACTCCTCTCGCAACAGTTTCATCTTTGTCGCGCGGTTGACCGCCTGCTAGTTAGGATGCCCTAAGTAGTTCGAGGGCCCGAAAATTGCACACGGCCGGCCGAGAATTCGGGCGCGACGTGGGACTACTACGGCCATCGTAGTCCAAAACGCCGGTGGCATCACGGACCGGGAGCCAGCAGTGCCACGGTCTCCAGGTGGTGGGTGTGGGGGTACAAGTCGAAGGCACGGAGCCCGGCGAGTTCCCAGCCCGAGCGTCGAAAGTAACCGAGGTCACGGGCAAACGACGCCGGATCGCAGGACACATAGGCAATGGCACGGGGCTGCGAGGCAATGAGTTGCCCGACGACGGCTTTCCCTGCCCCCGCACGGGGCGGATCGAGGATGAGGGCGTCGAAATTCCGCGGTTTCTGGCGGAGCACGCGCTCCACGCGGCCCTGGACCACCTCCACCTGCGGAGCGGAATGGAGGTTCTTGCGTGCATCGCGGCTGGATCCGGGCGCACCTTCGACCGACAGGACGGACCCGGTCTCCCCCACGGCATCGGCCAGCACGGCAGTGAACAATCCGGCCCCGGCGTACAGATCCGCCACCACCGCCCCGGGGTGCAGGAAGCCGCCGCCGCGCAGGAATTCCGTGACGGCGCCCACAAGTGTCCCGGGCGCGTCGCGGTGGATCTGCCAGAAGCCCGCGCCCGACACGCGGTAATCGTGGCCGGCCGCCGTTTCCTGCACCCACGTCCGTCCCCGGACCTGGGTCGCGTCGCCGCTGACCGGATCGAACGCCGCCACGGATACCTCCGCCGGCAGTCCGGCGGCAATGGCCCGCAGCCGCTTGTCCTTGGTTCCCGGCGCCGGAGCCAGGAGCACCAGTGGGCGGGAGCCGTTCGCCGGAGCCGCCACCTCAACGCGTTCGATGCCCTGCAGGTCCAGCTCCCACAGGCGGAGGGCGTTGACCGCTTCCGTGGCCAGCGGCATATCCCGCACCGGAACGATATGCCCGGAACGGTGCGCGTGCATCCCCAGCTTGCCGCCGGGGGTGACCGAAAAGCTCGCCCGCGTCCGCCACCCGAGGCCGGAGCCGTCGTCGTGCGCCTCCCCCACGGCTTCGACGCTGCCGGCCCACACGGACGGTGCAGGGTCAACGCCGGCGAGCCGGGTGAGCTGCTCGGCCAGGACGTCCGCCTTGAGTTGCCGCTGCCGGGCCAGCGTGATGTGCCCGAATTCGGCGCCGCCCACCGGCGGATGGCCGTGGCCCCAGGCCCGGGCTGAATCGGCGAGGTGCCAGAAGTGCTCCACCCGGTCCGGGGACGCTTCGAGGATCTCCACGGCGTCCGCCCGCCAGAACTTGGCGTGGTCTCCGGCATCGGTCAGCCGGACACGGACCTTTTCGCCGGGGATGGCGTGCCGGACAAAGACCACCCGGCCTTCGTGGCGGGCCACGCAGTGCCCGCCGTGGGCAACCGGCCCGACGTCGAGCACGGCTTCTTCGCCGGCGTGGCCGGCCTGGTCGGATGCCGGCACTGCCGTGGGCGAGGTTCTTGTGGTCACTGGACGTCCTGCAGGTTCTTGGCTTCTTCGGATGATTTGAGCTGCCAGGGAACGCTGGCCACCATGACGCCGGGTTCGAAGTGCAGCCGGGTCTTGATCCGCAGCGCGGTCTGGTTGTGCACCAGCTGCTCCCACCATTTGCCCACGACGTATTCCGGAATGTAGACCACGATGAGGTCCCGCGGGGAGTCAAGGCGCATCTGCTTGACGTAGTCCATGATGGGCGTGACCGTCTCGCGGTACGGGCTGGCAAGGACCGTCAGCGGGACCGGGATTTCGAGCTTTTCCCAGTCGGTAATGGTGTGGGCGGTCTCTTCCGGATCGATGTCCACCGTGATGGCGTCCAGCCGTGAGGGCCTGGACGCGCGGGCGTAGGCCAGGGCACGCAGCACGGGCTTGCGGACGTGCGAGACCAGCAGCACGGCGTGGACCCGGGTGGGCAGCGCGCGCGGCGAGGAGTCCTCGTCCACGGCAAGTTCCTTGGCCACATTGTCGTAGTGCGCCCGGATGCTCCACATGATCAGGAAGAGGATGAACATGGCCAGCAGTGCGATCCAGGCGCCTTGCTGGAACTTGGTGATGAGGACGATGACGAGCACCAGGCCGGTCATGCCGAACCCGATGGTGTTGATGGTGCGGGATTTCAGCATCCGGCGCCGGACGGCCTTGTCCTTGACGAGTTTGAGTTCGCGGCCCCAGTGCCTGATCATGCCGAGCTGGCTGAGGGTGAAGGAGATGAAGACGCCCACGATGTAGAGCTGGATCAGCTTGGTGACGTCGGCGTCGAAGGAGATGATCAGCACCAGGGCGCCGGCGGCAAGGGCCAGCACGCCGTTGCTGAAGGCGAGCCTGTCGCCGCGGGTGCGCAGCTGCCGGGGCAGGTAGCCGTCCTGCGCCAGGATGGAGCCCAGCACTGGGAAGCCGTTGAAGGCGGTGTTCGAGGCGAACACCAGGATGACGCCGGTGGCTGCCACCACGATGTAGAACGGGATGGAACCGGGGCCGAAGATGGTCTGTGCGATCTGGCTGATGGCGGGGTTCTGGATGTAGCCCTCGGGCAGCGGCTTGCCGTCGAGCAGGAACTCCTTGGCCGGGTCCAGCACGATGTGGACCTTCGTGGCGTTCGCCAGGTAGATGATGCCTGCGAGCATCGCGGCACCGATGATGCCCAGGAGCAGCAGGGTGGTTGCCGCGTTCTTGCTTTTGGGGTGCCGGAAGTTGGGAACGCCGTTGCTGATCGCTTCGACACCCGTCAGTGCCGCGGCGCCGGAGGAGAAAGCCCGCAGGAGCAGGAAGGCACCGGCGAGGCCCACGAGGCCCTGGTCGAAGCCTTCGGTCGGGACGATGGTGAAGGCTGCAGACGGCGCCTGGCCAAGCTGCCCGGTGGCCGCCTGGAAGATGCCTACCGCGGTCATGCCCAGGATGGAGGCCATGAAGATGTACGTGGGGACCGCGAAGACGCTGCCCGCTTCCTTGATGCCGCGCAGGTTCACCAAGGCAAGGATGACGACGCCGATGGTGGCAATGATTGCCTGCTGGCCGTGCAGCGACGGTACAGCTGTGGTGAGGTACGCCGCGGCCGAGGACATGGACACGGCAACCGTCAGGACGTAGTCCACCAGCAGCGCGGAGGCAACAGTCAGGCCCGCGTACTTTCCCATGTTCACGTTGGCAATCTCATAGTCGCCTCCGCCGGAGGGATAGGCGTGGACGTTCTGCCGGTAGGAGGCAACGACGGTCAGCAGGACCACCATCACGGCCAGGCCCACCAGCGGTGAAATCGCCACCGCACTGACGCCGGCCAAGGCAAGGGTCAGCAGGATCTCATCCGGGGCATAGGCAACGGACGACAACGCGTCCGACGCGAAGATCGGCAGTGCGATCTTTTTCGGCAGCAGGGTATGGGCAAGGCGGTCATTCCGGAAAGGCCTGCCCACCA
The DNA here is from genome assembly GCF_058267675.1 of Pseudarthrobacter sp. MOO14. Taxonomy (NCBI): domain Bacteria; kingdom Bacillati; phylum Actinomycetota; class Actinomycetes; order Micrococcales; family Micrococcaceae; genus Pseudarthrobacter; species Pseudarthrobacter sp. MOO14. The sequence goes on along the minus strand of NZ_CM177849.1, from coordinate 4,217,221 downwards.
GCACGCGTTTGACGGCGTTCAGTATTGTCAACACCCCACAAAGCTAGTCGGAATCGCGGACGATGTCATGACGGAGCCGGGCCGGGCCGAACCGCGGACGTGCCGGTAGAGTTCTAGCTGCACGATCGTGACGTACATACAGAGGAGATACGGTGGCGCATTTCGTGATCATGGGATGTGGCCGGGTGGGGGCAACGCTGGCGCACACGCTGGAGGATGCCGGCCATTCCGTGGCCATCATCGACCAGGACGACCGAGCGTTCCGCCGGCTCCGCCAGGGGTTCACGGGCCGGAAGGTCACGGGGGTGGGATTCGACCGGGACACCCTGAAGCAGGCCGGCGTCGGTGAAGCCTATGCCTTCGCGGCGGTGTCCAGCGGCGACAATTCGAACATCCTGGCCACCCGCGTGGCCCGCGAGACGTTCCATGTCCCGCACGTGGTTGCAAGGATCTACGACCCGGGACGTGCCGAGATTTACCAGCGCCTGGGCATTCCCACCGTGGCAGCCGTCCGCTGGAGCGCGGACCAGGTATTGCGTCGGATCCTGCCCGAGCAGCACCTCGCCGGCGATTTCCGCGAACCCTCCGGGCGCCTGGTCCTGGCTGAGCTGGACCTCGACGGTGGCTGGATCGGGCACCGGATCAGCAGCATCGAGAAGGCAGCCGGTGTCCGCGTGGCCTATCTCACGCGGTTCGGCGAAGGCCTGCTGCCGGACGCGGGCACCGCGTACCAGGACGGCGATACCGTGCACGCCATGCTGCAGGTGGACCGCAGCGCCCTGATCGCCCAGATCCTCGCCAAAGCCCCTGCCAAGGAGTATCAGTGAAAGTAGTCATCGTCGGCGCCGGCAGCGTCGGATCATCCATTGCCCGGGAGTTGCTGGCGCACAAGCATGAGATCCTCCTGATCGACCTGAAGCCGGAGGTGATCGGGCGCAGCGGCCTGCGCGGTGCCCATTGGCTGGTGGGTGATGCATGTGAGCTCTCGACGCTCCAGGGCGCCAAGGTGGAAGATGCCGACGTCGTGGTTTCCGCTACGGGTGATGACAAGGTCAACCTGGTGGTGTCGCTGCTGGCGAAGACGGAGTTCGGCGTGGGCCGCACTGTTGGCCGGGTCAACAACCCCAAGAACGACTGGATGTTCAACGACTCCTGGGGCGTGGACGTGGCGGTCAACACCCCGCAGCTGATGACTGCCCTGGTGGAGGAAGCAGTTGAGATCGGCGACCTTGTCCGGCTTCTGACGCTCCAGACCGGCGTTGCATCGCTGGTGGAGTTCACAGTGCCGCACGACTCGCACGTTATCGGCATGACCGTTGGGGACATCCACTGGCCGGAAGACGCCACCCTGGTGGCAATCCTCCGCGACCAGGCCCCCATCACCCCGAGCCGGGACGATGTCATTGACGGCGGCGACGAACTCTTCTTCGTCACCACGATCGCCGCCGAGGACAGGTTGCGTGAGCTTCTCTCCTCGGCTCCTGGCAGCATCGACGCCGGCACCCCGCCGCAGCCCGCCGTCGGCGTCCAGCATGCCGCAAGCGAATACGGTCCGGTGCCGGACGACGACGGCTTCGACGGCTAGGTGCCCCGGGCCCTGGGTCCTCAGGCGGCTGGGGGCATCAGGTGTCCTGGCCGGCGCCTGCCCGGTCTTCGGCTTCGGCCGGAGCCGGGCGGGTGACGAGCCACGCCACCCACACTCCAAGAATGTACAGGGGCGCGCCCATGATCAGGCGCGTCGTGGCGAGGGCGGCCAGGCCGTCTGAGCCCATCAGGTACAGGGGAACCTGCACGATGAGCCGGAGCGCCAAGACCGCAACGATGATCCAGGTGCCCAGCCGGTAGGCCTTGACCCGGTCCGGGTCTTTGCGCCATTCCACTCCCTCGTTGCGGATGAAACCGAAGAGGAGCCCGGCGACCGGCCATTTAACGATGATTGAAACCACCATCGCCAGGATGTAGGCGGCGTTGGTGAAGAAGCCGGGCAGGTAGAAATCCTCAGCCTTCCCGGTGGTGTTGGCCAGCCATGCCGAAATGCCGACGCCCACCACGCCCGCCAAGGCCTGGGTCAGGGGGCGCCGTTGTGCCAGCCTGGCGATGGTGAACGCAGCTGCCGATGCCAAGGCAGCAACCAGGGAGAGTGTGAGCTCCCGTGTCACGGTGAACGCCACGAGGAAAACCAAACCGGGAACAATGCTTTCCGCAATGCCCTGGACTCCCCCGGCGCTTCGCAGGACGTCCACCCTGCCGTCGTGGGTGCGGTGGACCCCCGCCTTGGCCGCGTACTCCGCGGCCAGCCCGGCTACCGGCGACGGCGCGGCTGCCGGTGACGGGTCCGCCCCCTGCCGCCGGCCCGGGGCGGCGTTTTCGGAGGACTGTTCGGGCTGCTGCTCGGTCATTCGTGCTCCTGGCGGGACATGATCTCGTAACGGGGATTAAAGATGGTGGGCATGTCCTTGCCGCGGGCAAGCATTCCTTCGACCCGGATCTCGGCGCCCGCTTCGATGCCCGGCACCCGTCGTCGGCCCAGCCACACGATGCGAAGCCGTGCGGGCTTGTTCCGTCCGGGGCCGGGGCCTGGCCGTCCGGTTCCGGTCTCGGAGACGATGGCAATGAACTCTGCCGTCCGGTCCGCGGGTACGAAAGTCACAGATTCGATGTGCCCCTGGCACAGCACGCGTCCCTTGTCCGGGAGTTGGGCCAATGGGGTCAGCCCACCGGACGCCTGGGCGGGTCCGCCGTGTGCGGCCTCAGCCGATTTGGGTGATTTCGGGACCACGTTCTGGTTCCTCCAATGTGGGACCGGCGGGCGGAGGAGTAGCGGAGGCATCCTTGGGCAGCCGCAGCTGCAGGAGATCCCGCGGCGGCATGGGGCTGTCGCCCCGGACCACCACCACCTTCCGGAACAGGGTCTCCAACGGTTCGGCGGCGGGTCGCTCCAAGGCTGCGGGTCCACCCAGGACGCCGCGCAGGAACCAGCGCGGACCATCGACGCCGATGAAACGGGCCACGCGGTAGCCCTGGCTGCCGTCCGGAAGCCCGGCTGGGAGTTTGGCAACCAGCTCCGTGCCAAACGCGCCCTCCACCTCCTCGACCTGGCCGCCCTGGGCGCCGACCGACTGGCCGATCTGTTCGCGGATTTCGTCCCACAGCGTTTCTGTCTTGGGGGCGGCGAACGCCTGCAGTTGAAGGCTGGATCCGTTCAGGTCAAGGGTTACGGCCACCACCCGCTGCGTCGCCTCTTCAACCTCGAGGCGGAGCTGGAGTCCCTCGCTGGGCGTGATCAGCAGGGCACCGAGGTCCACGAAGCCGTCCCGGCTGCCTACCTCGGATTCGTCGAAGGGGCCATCCTGGCTGCGCGTTGAAGCGGCGGTTGGGCCTTCTTCGGATTCCGCTGCCGTCAGCTCTTCGGCCGGTTGCGCCGGCTCTTCCTTCTTGGCTTTCCTGCCGAGCCCAAAGACCATGGGTGACTCCTTCGTTCCTAGAATGTGCCAGTTCTCAAAATCTGCCGGCCGGGACCAGGTCCCGCCGTCGTTTGCGCTGGCGTGGCAGCGGTTGTGGGTGGAGGTGTCAGGCTCCGGGAACGTTGAACCCGCCGGTGGAGCCGAAGCCTCCCGCGCCGCGCACGGAACCGCTCAATTCGCTGACAGGAATGAAGTGCGCGTGTTCCACCCGCTGGATAACCATCTGGGCAATTCTATCGCCGCGGCGCAGCTCGATCGGCTGGGAAGAGTCGGTGTTCAGCAGGGTAACCGATATCTCTCCGCGGTAGCCCGCATCCACGGTGCCGGGTGCGTTTACGATTGTCAGCCCGTGCTTCGTGGCGAGTCCGGAGCGCGGGTGGATCAGGGCGACGAACCCGTAGGGCAGGGCAATGGCAACACCCGTGGGGACCAGTTTGCGCTCCCCCGGCAGCAGGACCACGTCTTCGCGCGCGCGAAGGTCCGCTCCGGCGTCGCCCGGGTGTGCGTAGGAAGGAGCTTCCAGGTCCGGATCCAGCATCTTCAACTGGACCTGCACGGTAGGTGCGGCCGGGGAGGCCGTGTCCGGGACGAGGTCTGCTGCGGTGGGATGTTCAGTCACAGTCACTCACTCTAACCCGCGCCCCCGCACCAGTCCCAGATGGCAGGATCCGGAGCCGCGGCACCCAAGATGAAATAGCTGACCAAAGGTGGAAAGCTTGGCATATGCCCGAATCAAGCACGCCAGCGTCCGTTCCCAGCACCCCCTCGGCCGGGACACCTGTCACGTACCAGGAGAAGCTCTGGCCCAACGTCTGGATTTGGGTCATAGCCGTGGGCGTCTCCGCGGCCGGCATCCTGGTCTTCGCACCCATCAGCATGGCGGCCGGGTATACCGCGGCGGTGGTGCTCCTTGCCATCATCAGCGTGCTCCTGGTCCTGTCCACGCCCACCATCACCGTTACCGGCGACGCACTGACGGTCGGACGGGCCAGCATCGACCGCAAATTCGTCGGCAGCGTTGAGCCGTTCACCTCCGGGGAGGCCACAGCAGAGCGGGGCACGAGGCTCAACGGGCTCGCCTACCTCTGCATCAGGGGCTGGATCGACCCCGTCGTGAAGATCGAGATCACCGACCCGGCCGACCGCACTCCGTACTGGCTCGCCTCCACCCGGCATCCTGACAAGCTGACCGCCGCCCTGACCCGGACCTGAGCAAACAAGTATCCGCGGCAGCCTCCCCCGCCTGCGGGTTCTCCTCCTCCGCGCAGGGCGGTCCCTGACTCTTCGAACCGGAATCAGGCGGAAAATCACGGCGCGCCCTGCCCCTTGAGCCAATTCCGCGCCACCGGGTGGCAGAGTTTCGATTGATAGTAATGCCAGGGTGGAGGATTTGTATGCAGGATCTACGGCTTGTAGGCGTGCACGACGACGGGACGCATCTCCTGTTGAGCGGGGCCGGCGGCGAGATGTTCCAGCTGCCGATCGATGAGGCCCTCAGGACGGCCAGCCGGTCAGCGGCCAAACCGCGGGCGGAGCGGCCGGCCGTTCCGATGTCCCCGAGGGATATCCAGGCCCGGATCCGCGCCGGTGCCACCGCTGCCGACGTGGCCGAGTTGTCCGGCATGCCGCTGGCCAAGGTGGAGCGTTACGAAGGTCCGGTCCTCGCCGAGCGCGAATACGTTGCGCAGCAGGCGCGGAAAGTCGAAGTAGCGGCGCCCTCTCCCGGCCACGACATCTACCGGTCCGCGTTCGGCGATTCCCCGGCCACCCTGGACGACATGGTTTCCCACCGGTTGTCCGCACACGGCATTGATCCGGCGACGGTGGAATGGGATTCGTGGCGGCGCCAGGACGGCACCTGGACGGTATCCGCCAGTTTTGAGGCCAAACCGGGCGGGACCTCCGGCATTGGCGAGGAGCCTCCGGCCCTGTGGACGTTCAGTCCGGCACGCAAGTCGCTGCAGAACACCAACCGGTGGGCACAGCAATTGAGTGAGCTTGAGCCGCTGGACGGACCTGTTCCGGCCCGCCGCCTCACCGCTGTATCGGACCGCCCCTTCGACTTTGAAACCGACGCGGATTCGTCTAAGGCGTCCGGCAGCCCAGGCGCCACGGCCCAGGAGTCAGGCAAGGAGTCCGACGGCCTCCTGGATATGCTGCGGTCGCGGCGTGGCCAGCGGATAGGCGTCGACGAAGATTCTGATGACGCCTTGGCGCTGCTGCTGACCCATGGGGTACCGGCGGCCCATCCCCGCCCGTCCGAGGTGGTTCCCGAACCAGAGTCAAACGAACCGGAGCCCCAGGACGACCAGCGTGACGGACCGGCAGCCCAAGGTGATTCGTTTATCCGCCGCAGGGATGCCAGGCCGTCCATGCTGTCCAGGCTCAGCCTTATCCCGCCGCACCGCGACATCCAGGACGATGCTTTGCGGCTTCACGACGGCGTCAGCACGGACACGAGGGAAATCACGATTGCCGCGTCCCCGCAGAAACCTTCGGGCGGCAGCCAAGGTGCAGCACCAGGCGCCGGGCTGGATGAGTTGCTTGGCGGGAACGCCCGCCGCACCACGGCGAAGCCGGACGACGCTTCCCCCGCCACCGGCCAACTTCCGGAGGCCGAGGCGCCGGAACGGTCGGCTAAGCCAAAGCGATCCAGCGTCCCCTCCTGGGATGAGATCGTTTTTGGAACCCGAAGCGACTAGGAGCTTTCCTCCAGCAGCCCCTGATGGACTTGGGCACGTGCTAGGATCCCCAGCACGCGGCCGCGTGTAAAGCGCAATTACCAGGAGGTTCTCGGTGCCGGACACAACCTGCCATATGTCCATCTCGCTGGACGGCTTTGTCGCCGGACCGGACCAGAGCCGCGAAAACCCGCTGGGTAAACGCGGGCTCGAGCTGCATGGCTGGCATATCGGCGACCCCCGGGCCACCGAAACCAACCAAGTCGCCGCCAATTGGCTCATGCGGCCTCGCGGCGCCTATGTGATGGGCCGGAACATGTTCGGTCCCATCCGCGGTGAGTGGAGTGGGGAATGGAACGGCTGGTGGGGCCCGGAACCGCCTTATCACGCACCCGTTTTCGTCCTCACCCACTATGAGCATGACCCGATCCAGATGGAGGGCGGGACCACGTTCCACTTCGTCACCGAGGGATTCGACGCCGCCTATGCTGCCGCGTCCCAAGCCGCCGGAGACAAGGGCGTGGACATCGCAGGTGGAGCCTCGACCGTCCGCCAAGCACTGGCTGCCGGCGTCGTGGACGAATTGACGCTCGACATCGCCCCGGTGCTTCTCGGTTCGGGCGAACGTATCTTCGACGGCATTGAGTCTTTCGACTTCGACCCCGTCGAGGTGCTTCACTCGCCGTTGGCAACCCACATCCGCTACCGGCGCAGGCAGTAGCTCCGCCTGGTGGCGTTGGCTCCGCCTGTCCCAGCGAGGGCGTTCACGCGTGGGTGTGCAGGTATCCCTCCCGGCCATCCCCTGGGCCATGTGGGTGGTCCCCAGTCCTGGTGTTCGCTGGTGTAGTGGCGGCCGGCCGGTGAGGTCCAGCCCGGTGGTTCGGTTTTGCTGGCCGGGGTGGGTTTCCAACCGGTGGTATGCCGGAGCCGGTGGTGTTTCGGGCAGGGCTGTCCCAAGTTGCTGACTCCGGTGGTCCCGCCGTTGGCCCAGGCCAGGATGTGGTCGGCCTCCGTGTCCAGTGAGCTGTTGCTGCAGCCGGGGAACGGGCACTTACCATCCCGGAGCCGGAGCCAGTTCCGCATCGCCTTGCCCACCCGGTAACTGGCCCTGCCGATCTCCAACGGTGCCCCGTCCCGCGGATCCACGAGCACCCGGTAAAACGAGCCCGCCCCCTCAGCGACCAACCGGCGCGCCATCGAAGCCGGGATCGGCCCATACCCATCCAGCACCGCCGCCTCATCCGTCAACCCCAGCAACGAAAACACCGGCACGGTCACCAACACCTGCGCCCGGACCGCATCAGGCGGGACATCGGCAGGCCTCTCGAGGTCATCGGGGCTGGTGCAACCTTCGCCTGGCCCCGCGTTCCTCCCGGCAGCCTGTCCCGTGCTCAGACCGGCGGTCAGAAGGGACGTGGCAAACACATCGGCCCGGAGCTGGGTGAGGGTCCTGGCCTCGCCGGGTCCCTGCACGCCCCGGGCAACAGCGGTCAGCCGGTTCCAGCCCGCTGCTGCCTGGTCCGCGGGCAGATACGCACCCAGCCAAGCCATCCCGTCCCGGTCCGGCCGGAACTCCACCCGCCGGTCCACCACCCCCTTGGCGTGACGCTGCTCGATGCTCCCGGCATGGTGGCGTTCCCGCCAAACCCTGGCCTTGGCCCGGAACCGGTGCGCCGGCAACTCCCCCACCGCACACCCCCGCACCGGATCCGGTGCACCGGGGTCCAGGAAATGGGCCTCCAACCCCGCCGCCCCCGCAGCATCCAGCCCGGCCGTTTCATCGGCCATCACCGTGGCGTGCTGCCAGGAGATCATCCCCGCCTGCAACGCCGACAAGGTCAACGGCAACCCCTTGACCACAGCCTGCGAGGTGGCCAGGAACGCCGCAGCCGCCCGCGGACCCAGCGCCAGCACACACCCGACCTCCGCCGCGACCGCCATCTCCTGCGCCACCACCGGCACCCCCGGCCCCGCCACAACACCCGCAGCATCCGCAAACGCCACCGCAGCCCGCGCCTTCAAACCAGCGACACGGGCCTCCACCTCACGGACACCGGCCAGGACATCAAGGCAACCATCCGCCAACCCAGCCAACGGATCAGCCACCGAAAGCGGCTCCGCACCGCACCCATCCACCTCAGCATTAAGCACAGCAAGGGCAGCACGAATATCCGCCAACGCCCCCACCACCGCCGCTTTCCCCATAAACCCATCATCACAAGGGGGTACGACATTCAAGGGGCCGAGATTTAGGCGCCCGCCCACCACAACCGGGCACCAAGACTGAACAGGCTTCGACAAGCCCACTACCGGCAGGCTCAACCACCGGGTCTGCGCGGACACTTACGTCCCGCGGGGCTCCCCTGGTCCACCTGAACCGCGCCAGAGGCAGGCGTCCACTTCGAACGGCAGCAATTCGTCCTGCTGGGCCATCAGTTTGGCGCCGTGCGCCGTCACCCTGCGCATGAAATGCCGGCGGCACAGCGTCTCGTAACCCACCACGGGGACGTGTTCGGCAGCCTGCGCGGTGGCGGCGTCGGCCACCATGTCCACGTCGCCGACCACCACCTGCGCACCCTCGGTGACCATGACGCCGTCGACCGTTCTGGCGTTGTGCGTGGCCCGGCGGCCGCACCAGCACAGCGCCTCCACTTGGAGCACCTGCACCCGGTCAGCCAGCTCAATAAGGCGTTGGGACCCGGGGAACAAACGGGTGCGGAAGTCGGCGGTGATGCCGAATGCGAAGACGTCGACGTCGATCTCGTCCACCACCTTGGCCAGTTGCTCCACCTGCACGGGGGTGTAGAACTGGGCTTCATCGCAGATAAGGTAATCCACCCGCCTGCCCTGGGTGCGCCGGACCATGACTTCCTCCCAGAAGTCCGTGCTGTCCAGCACCTCCACGGCGTCCGTCTCCAGGCCCAACCGGCTGGAGATGCGGGATTCGCCGGCGCGGTCGTTGCGGCTGAACCGCACACCGCCGCGGCCGCGTGCCCGGTGGTTGTAGTCCATCTGCAGGGCCAGCGTGGATTTTCCGCAGTCCATGGTGCCGGAAAAGAAAATGAGTTCAGCCACGCCGGCGGCTCCTTCCGTCGGCTGCAAAACAGAGCAGCGGGACCTCACGCTCGGCTTTGGTCAGGGAGCCGTGCTGGCCTACCACTTCCATGGCGGTGGGCCGCATGCGCCGCCCGTCATAGAGGGCGACGGCGTCCCGCGCCGCGATCATGACGTCACCGATCCTGCCCTCCACGGCAGGCCGGACGTCACCAAAAAGTCCCCCGGCGATTGCTTCTTCCCGGGTGAAGGCCCATACCCGGTCGCCAAACCTTGATTTCCAGGCAGCCACCAGCCGTTCCCGGCCGGCAGAGCCGTCCAGGTGCGTCTCTTCGAGGTACAGGTGGACCATCCGGGGTTCGCCGGCAGTATGCCGGACGCCGTCAACCAGCGCAGAGTCGGCGGAGAAGTCGATCCGCTGGGACTCGGGAATGTCGAGCATGCCGTGGTCTGCGGTGAGCAGGATCGTGGTCCCGGCGGGCAGTGAGGAATTGAGCCGCTTGACCGTGGCGTCGAGCTCCTCCAACTGGTGTTCCCACTGTTCCGACCGGCAGCCGTAGCGGTGGCCGGCTTTATCCAGCTCATTCACGTAGAAGTACATCAGGGATGGACCGGCGCCCGCCATGGCGTCGGCGGCAGCGCCGGTGCGGGCATGGGCGGTGGTTCCGGAGATGAACCTGCCGCCGCGCAGGGCGGCCCGGGTCATGGGCGAACCGTTGAACTGGGCGAGGCTGACGGTGCTGACATCCGCCTGCCCGGCCACCCGCTCAAAGACCGTGGGGAACGGCTGCCAGGTGGCCGGATCGACGCCGGGGTCCCAGTTGCCCAGGAGGTTGACTACCTTGTCCTGCCCTGGGTCCAGGACGTCGTACCCCACCATGCCGTGCTGGCCGGCGGGGAGCCCGGTCCCGAAGCTGGCCAACGCTGCGGCCGTGGTGGAAGGAAACGCCGAGTCCAGCCATACAGGGACGTCGCCCTGGCCTGCCTGGACCACCGAACGCAGGAAGGGGGTGTGGGCGGCTTTCTGCTTCAGCAGGTTCCTGCCCAGGCCGTCGGCGAGGACCACGCAGACACGGCTGGCGGCGGGGAGGCCCAAGGTGTTGTCGAAGCCTTCCATCCCCAGGCTCGCCGCAGCACTGGTCAGGACTTCGGCGACGGAACGGTGCCCGTAGGCAGGAGCGGGCGGAAGATCGGGGGTGTATCCGGAAGCGGGAGTTTGTTCGGCTTGGTGGCTGGCTTCGGGCATCTCAGCGCTGCTGGTGCCCGCGGCTGAGCCGGTTTCCGAACACCCCGGACCGCGGACGGGGAGCCATGGACTGCACGTGGGGCACGGGCGCTGCCGATGCGGTGTTGACGGCGCGCAGGGCCCGGGCAAAAAGCTTGGCGTCCTGCACGGCCTGCAGCCCGTCGGCCTCGGCGCTGATGCGGAGCACGATGTCTTCCTGCGCGATGGTGCCCGTGTAGCCGTGGTCCGCTTCGCACTGCGGGTCCCCGCAGCTGGCGGGACCCATGTCCAGGCGTTGCCCGCCGGACCACGCAATCGACAGGGTCAATTCGCGGACGGGATCCGAGGGCTTGTAGTTCTGCGGCTGGGCGTACATGTAGCTCAGGACCACGGAGCGGATCTGGGCCACGGGAACTGATTCGGTGGAGATCTGCGCGACGATCTGCTCCCCCGCCTCGTCCAGCTGCTGGTCGTCCACGTGGGTGATGACCAGCATGTCCGCGGTGAGCACCAGCACCGTGATGTGGCGCCGCACCTCCGCCCGGTCAAAATGGGTTTCCAGGTGCACCAGGTGCGCTACGCAGTCCCGACCATCCAGGGCGTCGTCAACGACGTCGGAGACCAGTCGCGGGTAGAAGCCGGCCTTCTGCAGCGCGTCTTCGAGGCTCTGGCCCTGGAGTCCGTGGTGGTGTGAGCTGTGCTGGCGGAGTGCCTGGTTTTCATTGCCGGGCGTTTCGGGCGCCGACGCGGGAGGCTGGAAGCTCATGCCCCCATTTTCACAGATCGGCCGGTCACTTGCTAACCGCCTCAGCCCAGCATTGCCCTGCGGGCACTGTCTGTCCGCTGCGCCGCGTTGCCAATCCGCACGTCAGCGGCGAGGATCGTGGCCCCGGACGTGCCGCACAGGACGGGGTTGAATTCCACGAGCGCGATCTCCGGGTGGTTGTCCTTCATCCAGGCCAGCCTGGCGGCCAGGTCCTCAAGGGCCGGCACATCAACGGCCGGCAGCCCTTGGTACCCGAACAGTTTCCTTGATGCCCTGGGGGCACGGATGAAGTCGTGGACGTCGGCGGCGGACAGCGGCGGAACCCGGTGAGCCCAGTCGTCGAGCAGGTTGACGGCGTCACCGGCGAGGCCGAACGAGATCACCGGGCCAAGCAACGGGTCTTCGATGGCCCGGAAAGTGCAGGCCTGGCCCACCGGTGCCATGGACTGGACCTCAAGGGCCGGGTCACCGTAGGCCGCGAGCGCCCGCCGCATCTGCGCCACGTTCTGGCGCAGCGACTCGGCGTCCTCGATGCCGAGGCGTACCCCGCCCAGGTCCAGCCGGTGCCGGAGGGCCGGGTCCGTGGTCTTCAGTACGACGGGCCAGCCGAGGGCTTCCGCGGCCTGCACGGCCTCATCCGGTGTGTTGAAGGCTGTCGACGGCAGGACGGTGATGCCGTAGTGCCCCAGGAGGGACGCCGCTGCTGCCGGTTCCAGTTGCTTGAGCTGTTCACCGGTGACGTCCCGCAGCAGCTCGTCGAGTTCGGCCTCGGCCTTGCGGGGATCGCAGCCGGCCGGTTCCACGAAGTGTCCTTGGTCGCGGGCAGCCCACTCCGCATACCGCACCACGGCAGCAAGGGCAGCAACGGCGGCGCCGGGGTTGGAGAAGCAGGGAACAGTGGACCCGTCGGCGCCCACCAGGCCCTCCACGTTGATGGCGGGGTCCAGGATGCCGGTGAAGGCAGCCACCACCGGTTTCCCCGCCGCGGCCGCACACTCCGCCAGGACCCGGGCCACGGCGTCGACGGTCAAGCCCCTTGCGGGCAGCAGGGCTGCGACGGCGGCGTGCACGGTATCCGAGGCCAGGGCGTCAAGGAGTGCCTTCCGCAGCGCTGGCAGCGCCACCGACTGGCCCGTGTCCAGGTCGAGGCCGGCGACCACCTGGGCAACGCACAGCCCGTGCGCCACTGCGCTGTCCGCCACCACGTTGCCGAGGGCCTGGGAGTTGCTGAAGATGGCGACGTCGGGCCCGGCCGGAAGCGCCTGGCCCGACACCACCTGGGCAACGTCCACGAGTTCTTCCACGGTTTCCACGCGGATCACGCCCGACTGGCGCAGCATGGCGTCCAGGGCACCGGCCGGTGCCTGCGTGGTCCGGACGGCGTGCCCGGGCGGCAGCCGCAATCCCATGGTGTCCGACTTGGCAACGATCACCGGCTTGGTGCGGGCCAGGCGCCGGGCGATCCTGGAGAACTTGCGCGGGTTGCCAATGGACTCCAGGTACAGGCCCACGGCGGTGGTGTCGCCGTCGTCCTCCCAGTACTGCATCATGTCGTTGCCCGAAACGTCTGCCCGGTTGCCGGCCGAGAGCAGGCTGGAGAGCCCCAGGCGGCGCCGGCTGGACGCCGCGTACAGCGAGACGCCGATCGCCGCTGACTGGCTGAACAGGCCCAGCCCGCCACGCAACGGCATGGCGGGAGCCATCGACGCATTCAGCGACACGTCCGGGTGCGTGTTGGCGATGCCCAGCGACGCCGGGCCGATCACGCGCATCCCGTTGGCCCTGGCCTGGCGCACCATGGCGCGCTGCCGCAGGAGGCCGCGTTCGCCGTCGTCCGCGAAGCCTGCCGTGGCCATCACCACGCCCTTTACCCCGGCGGCTGCGCAGTCTTCCATGACGCCGGCCACCTCCTCGTAAGGAACGGCGACGATGGCCAGCTGGACGGGTTCTGGAACTTCGGAGAGCCTTCCGTAGGACATCATTCCCGCCAGTTCCAGCGCCTCCGGGTTGATCGCGTATACGGACCCGTGGAAGCCGCCCTCGATGATGTGCTCCAGCAGCTGGTACCCCACGGTGCCCCACTTGCGGCTGGCACCGATGACGGCAACGGACGACGGCGCCAGTAGGCCCCGGACGCTCCTCGCCTCGGCGCGGTGTTCGCGGGATTCCATGACGGCACGCGATTTCTCGGTAGGCTCCACGTTGAACTCAAGGCTGACGACGCCGTCATCGAAATGCCGCTTGACGTCGTAGCCGGCGTCGGAGAACACCATCAGCATCTTGCGGTTTTCCGGCAGCACCTCGGCGGTGAACTTGCGGATCCCGTTTTCGTGCGCGGCGGCGGCCAGGTGCTCCAGCAGGATGGAGCCGATGCCCCTGCCCTGGTGGGCGTCGGCGATGTTGAAGGCCACCTCTGCCTCGGTGGGGTCGGCGAGGCGGTCGTAGCGGCCGATACCGATGATCTCGCCGTGGATGGTGATGACGAACGCCACCCGGTCCTTGTAGTCGACCTCAGTGAAGCGCTTGAGTTCCTTGGCGGACAGCCTGGCCTTGAACGCAAAGAAGCGCATGTAGATTGAATTCTGCGACTGCCGGGTATGGAAGGCCTGGACAGCGTCGGCATCCGACGGGTGGATGGGCCGCAGGTGCGCCGTTCCGCCGTCACGCAGGACGACATCGGCTTCCCAATGTTCCGGATATTCGCCGTCCCCGGGCTGATCCACCATAGGCTTAGCCTAGCCAAGAACTCCCGCAGCATGCCCGAAAAGCTGCAAGCACCCCCAGAAGGATCCACCAAACCCCATGGCCCGCCGCCAAAGTTCAAAACCCATCGTGGAAGACACCTACACGGAGAACATCGTCGATATCGATGTCACGTCCGAAATGCAGGGCTCCTTCCTGGAGTACGCGTACTCGGTGATCTACTCCAGGGCACTCCCGGACGCCCGCGACGGGCTCAAGCCGGTGCAGCGCCGCATCCTGTACATGATGAGCGACATGGGCCTGCGCCCGGACCGCGGCCACGTCAAAAGTGCCCGCGTGGTGGGCGAGGTGATGGGCAAGCTGCACCCGCACGGGGACGCAGCCATCTATGACGCCATGGTGCGCATGGCCCAGGACTTCTCCTTGCGGCTGCCGCTGATTGACGGGCACGGCAACTTCGGCTCGCTCGACGACGGCCCGGCTGCGCCGCGGTACACCGAGGCACGGATGGCGGCGGCGGCCCTCACACTCACCAACCACCTCGATGAAGACGTGGTGGACTTCGTCCCGAACTACGACAACCAGTTGACGCAGCCGGACGTCCTGCCGGCAGCCTTCCCCAACCTGCTGGTGAACGGGGCCACCGGCATCGCCGTCGGCATGGCCACCAACATGGCCCCGCACAACCTGGTGGAAGTGATCGCGGCCGCCCGGCACCTGATCGCCCACCCGGACGCCACGCTGGAGGACCTCATGCGGTTCGTGCCGGGCCCTGACCTGCCAAGCGGCGGCAGGATCGTGGGCCTGGACGGCATCCGGGACGCGTACGCCACCGGCCGCGGCTCCTTCAAGACCCGGGCCAAGGTGGAGATCGAGCAGCTCACGGCACGCCGCACCGGCCTGGTGGTCACCGAACTGCCGTACATGGTGGGCCCGGAAAAGGTCATCGAGAAGATCAAGGACGCGGTCAACGCCAAGAAGCTGACCGGCATCAGCGACATCGTGGACCTCACGGACCGCAAACATGGGCTGCGGCTGGTCATCGAACTGAAGAACGGCTTCAACCCCAACGCCGTCCTGCAGCAGCTGTACCGCTACACGCCTATGGAGGACTCCTTCGGCATCAACAACGTCACCCTGGTGGACGGCCAGCCGCAAACCCTGGGCCTGGTGGACCTCCTCTCGGTCTACGTCAACCACCGCATCAACGTGGTGCGCCGCCGCACCGTCTTCCGGCTGGGCAAGAAGAAGGACCGCCTGCACTTGGTGGAGGGCCTGCTTATCGCCATTGTGGACATCGATGAAGTCATCCAGATCATCAGGTCCTCGGACGAGGCCGCCGCCGCCCGCGAACGGCTGATGTCCATCTATGACCTCACCGAGGTCCAGGCCAACTACATCCTGGAACTGCGCCTGCGCCAGCTGACCAAGTACTCCCGGATCGAGCTTGAAAAGGAGCAGGACGAGCTCCGCCGCGAGATCGCGGAACTGCAGGCCATCCTGGACTCCGAGGAACTGCTCCGCACGGTGGTTTCCGACGAACTCGGTGCGATCGCCGAGGAACACGGCACCCCGCGCCGGACCGTGCTGCTGGAATCCGAGGCCGTGTCCCCCACCGTCGCCGCCGAGCTCGCAGCGGCCCCCGGGAAGGGCAAGGCAGCCCCGCTGGCGCTGGAAATCGCCGACGACCCCTGCTGGGCGATCCTCACCGCGTCAGGGCAGGTGGCGCGGACCAGCAACCAGGAGCCCCTCGCCGAAGCAGGGCCCCGGAACAAGCACGACGTGTACGCATCGGTGGTCAAGACGTCGGCACGCGGCGAGATCGCGGCCGTCACCTCGCTGGGCCGCATGCTCCGGCTGCAGGTCATGGACATGCCCGTCCTGCCGCCGGTATCCGGGCTGCCCAACCTGGCCGGCGGCGTGCCGGCCAAGGAATTCCTCACCCTGGTCAAGGGTGAGTCCCTGGTGGCATTCGTCCGGTTGGATGAGGTCCTGGCCATCGGCACCGCCCAAGGCGTGGTGAAGCGCGTGCAGCCGGACTACCCGCTGAACCGCGAAGACTGGGAAGTCATCACCCTCAAGGACAAGGATTTCGTGGTGGGTGTGGCTCCCGCCGGCACGGATGACGCCGAGCTGGTCTTCGTGACCAGGCAGGCACAACTGCTGAAGTTCCCCGCCGCCGTCGTCCGCCCCCAGGGGCGCACCGCAGGTGGCATGGCCGGCATCAAACTGGCTGCGGGTGACCAGGTGATCTTCTTCGGCGCGGTCCAGCCGAACGATGCCGCCGCCGTCGTGGTCACCATCGCGGGGACCAACGGCGCCCTTCCCGGCACTGCGCCCGGGACCGCCAAGGTCACCGCCTTCGATGAATATCCTGCCAAGGGACGCGCCACCGCGGGCGTCCGGGCACACCGGTTCCTGAAGGGCGAGGACACGCTCCTGCTGGGCTGGGCAGGACATGGGCCGGCCAAGGCGTCGTCCGCGGCCGGCGTGGCACGGTCACTACCGCAGGAGCATGGCCGGCGCGACGGCTCGGGTGTCCCCCTGTCCCAGGCTGTGGAGGTCGTGGGACCTGCCATGGCGTGGGAGCCGGAACCGGCCGCCGGAGACTAGCAGCCGTTGCCGGGGACCCACCCGGCGTTCAACCCGGGGGTTACCCGGCCACGTCACGGCGGCGGAAACCGGCGACGGCGAGCGCCACGAGCACGGCGATGGTGGCTGCCGACACCAGGACGCTGTCCCAGGCGGTGCCCTGCCGCAGCGGATCGTGGCCGATGTACTGGAAGAACGGTGACACCTGGTGGATCCGGTCGAAGGCATCCACCAGCGGGGCGAGCGCGTTGACGATGTAGGCGAGCACCGCCAGGACGGCGGGTATGCCGCGGCTGAGCCCGGTCCGTCCGGTGCCGGCCGACAGCGCCAGGGCAAGGCTGCCAAAGACAACACCCAGCAAGGCCAGGTGCAGCATGGCGGCGGCCACTTTGTCGGCCGGCAGGACCATATCCACCAGGCGGCCCTCCAGCACCAGCGAAACGCCCATGACGGCGGCCAGCAGGAAGGTGCCCAGGGCCATGGCCGCGAACTTGTCCACTACCACCCTGCCGCGGCCCACCGGGTTGGAGAGCAGCAGGTCCATGGTGTGCCGGTCCTCTTCCCCGCCGATGGCGCCCGCGCCGGCGCTGACGGCGAAGATCAAGACGGCGATGGGTCCCATGAAGGACATCAGCTCCACTTGGATGTATCCCGTGGGGGTGGACATATCCGCGCTGGAGGTGGCGAACAAGGAGCGAAACGCCTCGGGCATCTGGTCGATGAAGCCGCTGATGGACGGTTGGGACTGGACCGCCGGCCACACAGCAGCGTACATGGCGACGATCAGGGCCAGGGAGACGGCCCAGGCCAGCAGCGTCCTGCTTTGGTCGCGGAGCGTTTTCACCAGGACGTTAGCCAGCATGGCGCGGCCCTGTCCCCGCTGTGTCCAGGGCATCGGCGCCGCCCTGGTCCGAGCCGTAGTAGGTCAGGAAGGTTTCCTCCAGCGGAGCCTCGGAGCACTCAAAGTCCTCCACGTCCCGGGCGCTCACCAGCTTCAGGAGTGCATCCAGGGCCGACTGCGGGGCGTTGCAGCTGAGCGAGCGGCCATCCACCGTCAGGTCCCGTACGCCCGGGACACCCGCGAACCCTGCCGCGGACACCGTGGTGGTGAACCGGGCCCGCACCCGGTGCAGGGACCGCGCAGCGAGATCCTGCAGCCGCTCCACCGCCACGAGCTTCCCCGCCCGGACCACTCCGATCCTGTCCGCGACGCGTTCCACCTCCCCCAGGACGTGCGAGGAGAAGAGCGCGGACCCGCCGCCGGCCGTGTGCTCGCGGAGGATCGAGTGGAATACCTGCTGCACCAGGGGGTCGATCCCGCTGGTGGGCTCGTCCAGCACCAGCAGCCGTGGACTGGACATCACCGCGAGGACAACGGCAAGCTTCTGCCGGTTTCCGCGCGAGAGGGTGCGGGCCTGCCGGTTCAGGTCCAGGTCGAGCCGGTCCGCCAGTTCGGCGGCGCGCGGGGCATCGTCCCGGTTCCGCAGGTGGGCGCAGTACGCCACATGCTGGTGGCCGGTCAGGCGGTCGTAGAGCGCCGGCTCTCCCGGTACATAGCCCACCAGCCGGTGGACGTCCCGGGCCTGCCGCCAGGCGTCCAACCCCAGCACCGCCGCTGTGCCGGACGTGGGCCGCAGCATGCCCATCAGGAGCCGGATGGTGGTGGTCTTGCCCGCCCCGTTGGGGCCCAGGTACCCGAAGACCTCTCCCGGCCCGATGGTGAGGGTCACGTCGTCGAGCGCTGTGTTCCGGCCGAACCGCTTGGTCAGGCCGGACAGCTGCACCATGCTGTCCGCATCCACTGGTGCTCCCGCATCCCGGCGGCCATCCGCACTCATGCTGCAAGGCTAGGCAGGCGTCCCCTGGCGTCCCAGAGTCTTTCGGCCCGGACCCCCTAGACTGCTCTCATGCCTATCGTTCCTGATGAAAAGGACTGGACCTGGGTCCTGTCCCGCACCTGCCCGGAATGTTCCTTCGACGCTTCCACCGCGACCCCGGCAACCGTTCCCGGCATCATCGAAAGCATGCTGCCCCGGTGGCGGGCCGTCCTGCGCCGGCCGGATGCGGCGGAGCGCCCGGACGACCGGACGTGGTCCGCCTTGGAGTATGCCTGCCATGTACGGGACGTCTTCAGCCTCTTCGACCACCGGCTCAACCTGATGCTCGCCGAGGACGGCGCCCGCTTCGAGAACTGGGACCAGGACCTGACCGCGGAGGAAAAGGACTACGCCAATTCCGATCCAGCCGAGGTGAGCGCCGAACTGGCCGCCGAAGGGCACCAGGCCGCGGATGCCTTCGCCGGTGTCCGCGAAGAAGACTGGGCACGGAAGGGCCTGCGCAGCAATGGATCCGAATTCACGGTCCTGACCCTGGCCCAATACTTCCTGCACGACGTCGTCCACCACCTGCACGACGTCGACGGCTAGCGGCGCGGGCAGCCGAGCTAGCAGCGGCGCGGGCAGCAGGCTCAGCGCGACGCTGGCACGCGGTCCCCGGGCACGCCGGACACGGCCGGAAGTTCCAGCCGGGCGTCCGTCCCGGCGATATCCGCCCCGTTGTGGGTTACCAGGACCACGGTACGGTCCCGCAGCCCCCTGCGAAGGTCCGCCAGCATGGCTGCGGCAGCTTCCGCATCCAGGTGGGCGGTGGGTTCGTCCAGCAGGATCACGTCCGCGCCGGTCAGCAGAGTCCGCGCCACGGCCAGGCGCTGCCGTTCGCCGCCGCTGAGGAAGGCGCCGCCGGGGCCGATCCTGGTATCCAGGCCGGCAGGCAGCCTCTCCACCAGCCCGTCAAGTCCCACGGCGGCCAGCACCGCGCCCAGGTCATCATCGGAAACCGGCGGCCCACCAGTCCCGGCGGCACGCCCCAGCAGCAGGTTGCCCCGGATGGTGGAATCGAAGAGGTGGGCCTCCTGCGGGCACCAGGCCGCGCGGCCGGACACCTGGGCCCGGCCCGCCGCCGGCGCCAGGAAGCCGAGCAGGACGGAGAGCAGGGTTGATTTCCCCGAACCGGACGGCCCGGTGACTACCAGCCAGCGGCCGGGCTCCGCCACGGCATCCAGCCCCGTGAAGACCGGGGGCCCATCCGGCCATGCAGCGGCCAGCTCCGTCAGCGCTATGCCCGGGGCGCCGCCGTCGCGGGCCGGGAGGGCGTGCAGCCCGGAGGTATCCCCGTCCGGAGAGGCCACGCCCGCGCCGCTGCCGGACGGACCGCCGTCCAGGGCCCCGGACTCCCCCACCCGCTGCAGGACCTCACGCAGGGCAGGGAACTGGCGCACCGCCGTCGTCATGGCTGCGTAGGGTTCCACGAGCGCGAGCAGAAGCAGCACCACCACGGCTGCCGTGGCCGGGGCAACCCGGGCAGCCAGTACGTCGGGGCCGGCAAGCCAGGCAGCGGCCAGGGCCGCGGCACCGCATCCGATGGTGGCAATGGCGTGTCCCAGCCCGTCCGCCCAGGCGGAGCGCCGCGAGGCGTCCGTCGCCTCCCGGTCCTCGGCCCGGAGCGACTCGAGCACGGGTGCTGCCAGGCCGTTCGCGTGCAGGTCTGCCCGGGCGTCCAGCGCCGCCGCTGTCCGCCGCAGCACACCGGAGCGCAGGGACTGCTCGGCAGTGGCCGACCGCCGGTCCCCCCACAGGGCGGCCGCCGGCGCGAGCAACAGGCCACCGGCAGCTGCGCCGATCACGGCAGGCAGCGCGGCGGGCACCAGGATTCCCGTGGCAGCCAGGGCCAGGGCGGACACTGCGACCGCTGTGACGGGCGGCAGGACCACGCGTGGCAGGAGGTCGCGGATGGTGTCGACGTCGTCAATCACCGTTCCCAGCACGTTGCCGCCCTGCAGGAGCCGGCGCAGCGACAGGGCCCTCCGGCTGAGGGATTCCCAGAGCCTGCCGCGCAGGCGGGTGAGGGCGGCGAAGACGGCATCGTGGAGCAGCAGCCGTTCCCAGTAGCGGAGCACCGCGCGGCCGATGCCAAAGAACCGGACGCCCACAATAGCGGTCAGCAGGTAGAGGATGGGCGGCTGTTCGCTGGCCCGGATGATGAGCCACCCGGAGAGGCCCGACAAGGCGACGGCGAAGATGGCCGCCAAGGTGCCCACCACGGCTGCGGCCGCAAATTTGCCGCGCACCGGTTCCAGGAGCGCCGCGAGGAGTCCAGCCGCGCCCGAGGTGGACCGGGCAGTACGGTTGGTGCCGCTGCGGTCAGTGCCGGGTGCGCTCGACGCGGCATCAAGGGATGAGGGGTCTTCGGACGGCGGATTGCCCGTGCCGGCGTAAGCGGCCATGACCGGGGCATGCGGGGGCTCGTGCGGTTCCACGGCCTGCCCGGGACCTGCCACCGGAACCAGCTGGTCCGCAAGGTGCCGGGTGCGGTGGTTGTGGGCCACCAGGATCACGGTCACCTGGCCGCGGAGTCGGCGGATGGCATCTTCGACGACGGCGGCGGACGCGTCGTCCAGGTGCGCGGTGGGTTCATCGAGCAGCAGGATCGACGCCCCGGCATCAATCCTGGCCAGTCCGCGGGCCAGCGCCACCCGGCGCAGTTCCCCGGGGCTCAGCTCCGCCTGGTGTTTGGCCGCCAGGTGGCCGGCGCCTGCCCGCTCGAGGCAGCTCCGGGCGGCATCTTCGGCGGCGAACCGGTCCGGGCCGTGGCCCGGGTCCCGTGTCAGGTACAGCAGCACCTCGTCCAGGACCGTCGGGGCCACCATGACGGGGTGTTGCGGCACCCAGGCAATGGCAGCGCGGTCCAGTCCCCTGATCGAGCCCGAAATACTGGTGCCGTTGCCCGCGCCGACTGTCCCGGCCAGGACGCCGAGGATGGTGCTTTTGCCCGCACCGCTGGGGCCGTCAAGGGCGGTGATCCTGTCAAGCGGCGCGGTGAAGGTGAGGGGCCCGACGGCGGTCCCGGACCGCCCGGCATAGCGCACCGTCAGGCCGGTCACTTCGAGGGGGGCGCCCGGCCGGCCGGCTTTGGCGGCGGGCAGCGGTGCCGCCTCGGGGGCGCCGGTCACCGCTGCCGCTTCCGCCAAAGCCACGCGGCCATCGTCACTGGCGTGGTGGGCGGTGCCCAACTCCCGGAGCGGGAGGTAGCAGTCCGGTGCCAGGAGCAGCGCCAGCAGGCCTGCCTCCAGCGGCATGTCCCCGTGGACCAGGCGGACGCCGATGAAGACCGCCACCACTGCCACCGAGATGGTGGCGATGAGTTCCAGCGCCAGCGCGGAGAGGAATGCGGTGCGAAGGGTGCCCATCGTGCGGGAGCGGTATTCCTCGGAAATCTCTTCCAGGGCTTTGCGCTGCGCGGTGGCACGGCCCAGGCCCACCAGGACCGGCAAGCCCTTGGCGAGTTCGAGCATGTGCGCTGACAACCGTGCCAGCGACGCCTGGGCCTGGCGCACGCTGTCCTCGGTGTAGCGGCCTATCAGCACCATGAAGACCGGGATCAGCGGGACCGTGAGGACGATGACCACGGCGCTCACCCAGTCCGCGAAGAGGATCCGCGCCCCCAGGAGCAGCGGGATGGCCGCGCAGTTGACCAGGGCGGGCAGGAACTGGGTGTAGTAGTTGTCCAGTGCGTCCAGTCCGCGGGTTGCCAGCACCGCCAGGCCTCCGTCGCCGGGCCCGGATCCGCGGACGCCGGTGCGGAGGGCATGCTCCAGCAGCCCGGCGCGCAGCTCCTCCTTGACCCCCAGGGCGGCGCGGCGGGCCGCGACGGCCTGTCCCCAGACGGTCAGGGACCTTAGCACCACGCCGGCAAGTCCGGCGGTGATGTGGGTTCCCCACGCGGGGTTGCCGGCCACCAGTCCGGCCAGGACGGCTGCCACCGCCTGGCCGATCAGGACGAGCGAGAGTGCCTTGAGCGCCGCCAGGACCCCCAGCCAGTAGATCGCTGACCGGGTGGACGGGCCTGCGGGGAACGTTGGCCGCACGTCAGCCCTTGATGGTGAACGCCTTGGCGGCCACGGCCGGCAGGAAGCTGTGGGCTTCCGGGATGTGGGCGGCGCTGACGCGGCGGCGGAACACCCAGTAGGTCCAGGCCTGGTACGCGATCACCAGGGGAAGGCCAACGGCTGCGACGATGCTCATCAGGCCCAGGGTGTAATCCGAGGAGGAGGCGTTGGAGATGGTCAGGTCAAAGGCACTGTCCAGCGTGGAAGGCAGCACCACCGGAAACACCGCCCCGAAGATGGCAGTGGTGCCCAGCACCAGGAAGGCGCCCAATGCGAGGAATGCCCGTCCCTCGGAGCCCTTCCGGGCCAGCAGCCAGGCCGTTGCGGCAGCGCCCACGGCGAGGACGACGGCGGCCCAGGTCCAGGGCTTGCCGTCCATGAACTGGATGGCAAGGGCCCATGCGGCAATCGGCAGGAGCAGGACAGGCAGGAGCCGCACGAACCACCGGCGCGCACGGTGCCGCACGTCGCCGTCGGTCTTCAGGGCCAGGAAGGCCAGGGCGTGCAGCAGGGAGAATCCCACCACGGCCGCACCCCCCAGCAGGGCGTAGCCGCTGAACCATGCCAAGGGGCCACCTTCCCGGTCGCCGTTGGCGTTCAGCGGCAGGCCGGTGGTGGTCAGGGCCAGGGCGGCTCCAACGCCGAAGGCCGCGAAGAAGGAGCCCAAGGCAATGGCCCAGTCCCAGCGGTTCCGCCAGCTGTCGGTATCCACCTTGCCTCGGTATTCGAAGGCCACGGCACGGAAGATCAGGGCCAACAAAACCACCAGGAGCGGCAGGTAGAGCGCGGAGAACAGGGAGGCGTACCAGAGCGGGAAAGCCGCGAACGTTGCGCCGCCGGCGGTCAGCAGCCACACCTCGTTGCCGTCCCATACGGGTCCGACGGTGTTCAGGAGCACCCGGCGCTCGGTGTCGTTGCGGGCGAAGATCTTCATCAGCATCCCGACGCCCAGGTCGAAGCCCTCCAGGAAGAGGTAGCCGGTCCAGAGCACCGCGATGGCGATGAACCAGATGGTGGGAAGCAGTTCCATTGTTCGTTTCCTCTGCTCGTTGGAGCCTGTTGGGTCCGGTGCGGCTAGTAGGCGAAGGCTAGGACGTCGTCGGCGGCCCTGGCTTCCCCGGTGCCGCCGTCGCCCGGGGTCCGGTCCTCATTCTCATCGGCCGGTGCGTGGGCAAGTTCGGGCATCGCGGAGACCACGCCGCCGCGGATGTACTTCACCAGCAGTTTCACTTCCACCACCAGCAGGACGGCGTAGACGGCGGTCAGTGCCACCAGGGAAGCGATCAGCTCGCCCGCGGAGACCCCGGGGGAAACGGCGGCGGCGGTGAACATGAACACCTGGTCGATGCCGCTGGGGTCCGGGTTGGGGGCCACAACGAACGGCTGGCGGCCCATTTCGGTGAAGATCCAGCCGGCGGCGTTGGCGCCGAAGGGTGCCAGGATGCCGAACACTGCCAGGCGCATCAGCCAGCGGGATTCCGGTACCGTCCCCTTGCGGGTGATCCAGAGTGCCACCAGCGCGGCCAGGGCGGCAAGGCCGCCAAAGCCGATCATCATCCGGAAGCCCCAGTACGTGACTTCCATGACGGGTACGTACTGGATCTCCTGGCCGGCGCGGTCACCGTAAATCGGGTTGTCCGGCAGGTTGGTTCCGTATTTCTCCTTGTACTCGGGCAGCAGGCTGTTGACGCCCTTCACCTCGGTGGTGAAGTCACCCTTGGCCAGGAAGGACAGGATGCCGGGGACCTCGATGACTGCCACGACGTCGTCGCAGTTCTTCGATCCCACGTTGCCGACGCTCAGGACGGAGAAGCCCGTGCCGTCGTGGCAGGCAGCTTCGGCGGCGGCCATCTTCATGGGCTGCTGCTGGAACATAAGCTTGCCCTGGAGGTCACCGGTGACCGCTGTGCCTGCGAACGAGATCATGGCCACCACGGCGCCGATGCGCAGGGACCGGATCCACACGCTGTAGTCGGCGCGGTCCCGGCCGGGGATGCGGGCGTCCTCACCGGGGATGGCCCGGCCGTCGGCACCCACGGTGTCGACGCCGTCGTGCCGCCTCCGCCACAGGTGGTACCAGGCGATGCCGAGGAGGAAGCCGCCGGCTACGGCGAGGGCGCCGAACAGGGTGTGCGGGACGGCCACCAGGGCAGTGTTGTTGGTGAAGACTGCCCAGGCGTCGGTCATCACGGGCCGGCCGTTCACCATTTCCACGCCCACCGGGTGCTGCATCCAGCTGTTGGCCACGATGATGAAGTAGGCAGAGAGGGCTGAGCCGATGACGGCCACCCAGAGGCAGGCGAGGTGGATGGCCGGCTTGAGCTGTTTCCAGCCGAAGATCCACAGGCCCAGGAAGGTGGACTCCACGAAGAAGGCCAGGAGGGCTTCCAGCGCCAGCGGGGCGCCAAAGACATCGCCCACGAACCGGCTGTACTCACTCCAGGCCATGCCGAACTGGAACTCCTGCACGATGCCGGTGGCGACGCCCATGATGAAGTTGATGAGGAACAGCTTCCCCCAGAACTTGGTCATCCGCAGGTATTCCGGCTTGCCGGTGCGGTACCAAGCGGTCTGGATCACCGCTACCACGAGGCCCAGGCCGATGGTCAGCGGCACCATCATGAAGTGGTAGACGGTGGTGATACCGAATTGCCAGCGTGCGATTTCCAAGGCGTCCATGGCAGTCCCTACTGTTAGCAGTGCAGTTTTCTACGCTTCGTAGAAATCTAACTTCTACACAGTGTAGAACATTATCGGTGGCTGCAAAAAACCATCCGCCACACCCCTAGGATGGCGCGTCCCGGCCCGCCACGCCAGATGTTCTACCATATGTAGAAAGAAGCAGGGTTTCGGGGTAAATTTAGTTCTGTAGTTGAACAGCCGCGTGACGTCATCGGCGCAGCGAAAAGCGCACGGTGCGGGGAAATAAAGGAAAAGTGAAATGGCTAGTCTTGGTGAACTGGAACGGGCGGTCATGGACCTGCTCTGGGCGGGCCAGGAAGCAGCTACGGCCAACACCCTGAGGGACCAGTTGGCGCGCTCGTCGGCTGCACAGGGCGGGGCGGGCCACGAGGGCAAGGAACTGGCTGTCACGACTGTACTTACCGTGCTCTCCCGGCTGGAGAAAAAAGGGCTGGTGGAACGCGAACGCGGCACCCGCCCGCACCGCTACCAGGCTGTTTCCAGCCGCGCCGACCACACTGCCGAACTCATGCATGAGGTCCTCGGGTCAGCACCCGACCGCGAGGCAGTCCTCGCCCGCTTCATAGGATCGGTCTCCGAAGGTGAAGCCGCTACGCTGCGCAAACTGCTTGGCCACCTCTAGCAAACCATGTTCTGGGCCTCGTACCTGCTGGCGGTCCTTGCGATAGTCCTTGCGTGGCCGGTGCCGATCCTCCTTTCGAAGGCACAATGGCCGGCCAGGTCGCCCTTCACCGCGATGCTGCTCTGGCAGGCGATCGCCCTCGCAGGTGGCTTGTCCATGATCGGCGCCATGCTGGTCTATGGCCTGGAGCCGATTGGCGACAACCTGGTGGCCGGCCTTCGGGCCCTCGCCGGCATGGTACTTTTCAGCGCTCCCACCACGGCATTGGGGTTCTGGCACATCTTCGCCCTGTCCGCCGCGGCCCTGCTGACCGCTCACCTGGTCTTCACCCTGCTGCTCACCTACTACAAGATCCAGCGGCAGCGGCGGCGGCACCGTGAACTCCTGGCCCTGCTGGCCTCACCGTCCGGACAGGACACCGGAACCCTGGTCATCAGCCATGATTCCCCGGTGGCCTACTGCCTGCCGGGTGGGGCCCGCTCTGTGACCGTCCTGTCGGACGGCCTGATGGCCGCCCTCGAGCCGGCTGAACTCCGCGCCGTCCTCATCCATGAGAACGCCCACCTGAGCCAACGGCACCACCTGCTGCTCTGGGCGTTTGCCGCCTGGCGGCAGGCGCTGCCGTGGCTGCCCACCACCCGCCTTGCCCAGGAATCGGTCAACTCACTCATCGAGATGCTGGCTGACGACGTCGCCCTGCGGACCGAGAGCAAGGCGACCCTGATCAAGGCCATCGCCATCGTCGCCAGCGGCTCGGCAGCGAACCCCGAAGCTGGTGGCATCCGGCCGTCCTCACCCAGCCTGGCGCTTTCAGGGCTGGAGGCGGCCTCCATGGGACCGGGCTCGGACGCGGTCCGGACTGCAGCGTCCAGGGTCAGCCGCCTGCTGACACCCCAGCCCCAACTGCCGGCCGCGGCCCGCAGTGCCGTCCTGGCCGGCTGCATCCTGCTGCTCGCGCTGCCAACCGCTTTGCTCGTGGTTCCGGGGCTGCTCGGCTGACCTGCCGCCGCGGTGGTTGACCTGCCGAAGGCCGGCACCCTCAGGCGTCGATGCGCTCCCGGTCAAGGCTGGACGCCCCGGCGATGATGAAGTCCTTGCGCGGGGAGACATCCGAACCCATCAGGAGGTCGAAGATCTCCTCCGCCTGCTGGGCATTCTCGATGCCCACCTTCCGAAGGGTCCGGTGGCGTGGGTCCATGGTGGTCTCGGCCAGTTGCTCGGCGTCCATCTCCCCCAAGCCCTTGTACCGCTGGATGGGTTCCTTGTACCGCTTCCCCTCCTTGGCCAGGCGCGCCAGCAGCACGTGGAGCTCGGCTTCGGAGTAGGTGTAGATCATCTCGTTGGCCTTCTGGCCGGCGTTGATAACCTCCACCCGGTGCAGCGGGGGAACCGCCGCGAAGACCCGGCCTTCGAGGATCATGGGCCGCATGTAGCGGAAGAACAGGGTCAGCAGCAGGGTCCGGATGTGGGCGCCGTCCACGTCGGCGTCCGTCATGAGGATGACCTTGCCGTACCGGGCGGCGCTGATGTCAAAGCTGCGGCCGGAGCCGGCGCCCACCACCTGGATGAGGGCCGCGCATTCGGCGTTGGAGAGCATGTCCCCCACCGATGCCTTCTGTACGTTCAGGATCTTGCCGCGGATGGGCAGCAGGGCCTGGAAATCGGACGAGCGGGCCAGCTTGGCGGTGCCGAGGGCGGAGTCGCCTTCCACGATGAAGAGTTCGGAGCGTTCGACGTCGTCCGTGCGGCAGTCAGCGAGCTTGGTGGGCATCGAGGACGTTTCCAGGGCATTCTTGCGCCGCTGCGTCTCCTTGTGCACGCGGGCCGAGATGCGGGACTTCATCTCGTTGACGATCTTTTCCAGCAGCAGGGCCGACTGCGCTTTGTCGTTCCGGTTGCTGGAGGTGAGCTTGGCGGTGATCTCCCGTTCCACCACCCGCGCCACGATGGCGCGGACGGCGCTGGTGCCGAGGATCTCCTTGGTTTGCCCCTCGAACTGCGGCTCGGCGAGCCGGACGGTCAGGACTGCGGTCAGGCCGGCGAAGATGTCGTCCTTGTCGATCTTGTCGTTGCCGGCCTTGAGCTTGCGGGCATTGGTTTCCACGGCTTTGCGGAACGTCTTGACCAGGGCTTGCTCGAAGCCGGACTGGTGGGTGCCGCCTTTCGGGGTGGCAATGATGTTCACGAAGCTGCGGACGGTGCTGTCGTAACCAATGCCCCAGCGCAGGGCCACGTCCACTTCGCAGTCCCGTTCGACCTCCGCCAGCTGGCTGTGGCCCCGTTCGTCCAGGACAGGGACGGTTTCCTTGAACTTGCCGGAACCGTGCAGCCGCCACACATCGGTGACGGCCGGATCGGCGGCCAGGAATTCGACGAACTCCGAGATGCCGCCGTCGTGGTGGAAGATTTCTTCGTGCGGGCCTGCCTCACCGGGGGTTCCCGGGAGCTTGCGTTCGTCGCGCACGGTGAGCTTGAGCCCGGGAACCAGGAACGAGGTCTGCCGGGCACGGGCTGCGAGGTCCTCGTAGGAGAACTTCGCGTCCGGCGTGAAGATCTGCCGGTCCGCCCAGTAGCGGATGCGGGTCCCCGTTACTCCGCGCTTGGCCTTGCCCGTGACGTCCAGGACAGAGTCGTTGACGAACGGCGTGAAGGGCGCTGCCGGATCGGGCTTGGACCCGGTGTCCTTGAACCGGCCGGGTTCGCCGCGGCGGAACGACATCCGGTAGGTCTTCCCGCCGCGGTCCACCTCAACGTCGAGGCGTGAGGAGAGGGCGTTGACCACTGAGGCGCCAACGCCGTGGAGGCCGCCGGACGCGGTGTAGGAGCCACCGCCGAACTTGCCGCCTGCGTGCAGCTTGGTGAATACCACCTCGACGCCGGTGAGCCCCGTCTTGGGCTCCTTGTCGATGGGAATGCCGCGGCCGTCGTCGTGGATTTCGACGGAATTGTCCGCGTGAAGGATGATGCGGATGTCGTGGCCGAAGCCTGCCAGGGCCTCGTCCACCGAGTTGTCGATGATTTCCCAGAGGCAGTGCATAAGGCCGCGCGAGTCGGTTGAGCCGATGTACATGCCCGGGCGCTTGCGGACAGCTTCGAGCCCTTCCAGGACGGAAAGGTGCCGGGCGGTGTACTCAGAGCTTGGTGCCACTGGTGATGAACTCCTTCAGGGACGTGGGAGCGGCACTGGAACCGCTCCCTCTAGGGTAGTCGGCGGCAGCGACAGGAGCCTGCTGCCACACCCGCCGGCCGCTGTGCGGCGCGCCACGGGCAGGGTCCCGGCAGTCGGTGGGACATTCTTGACCCAACCTTGCGGATACGCGCACAGCGAACTTGCCCCATCCTTGCGATGGATTGGATACGAATGCTGGTTATATAGATGTACTGATCTACTAAGGAGGCCGACATGACAACAGCAGTGGCAGACCGCACGCTCAACGCACTGGACCGGTGCGACCGTTGCGGAGCTCAGGCATATGTCCGGGTTGTACTCGAGTCCTCCGGCGGTGAGCTGCTGTTCTGCGGCCACCACGCCCGTGCAGTGGAGGCAACGCTTAAGCCGTTGAGCTCCGACTGGCACGACGAGACGGGAAAGCTTCACGAGAAGGCTCCCGTCGAGATCGACTAGATGAGGCATCGGTAACAACGAACCCGGTGGGACCTGTCCGAATGGATGGGTCCCACCGGCGTTTAACCATCCCTACGGGGAACCTCACAGGGGTTAAAGCCAAGCCGCCCCGAGCCCACCGCAGGGTGGGGTCGGGGCGGCCTGGCTTCTTGCGCTGGAAATCTAGTCCAGGTAGTCGCGCAGCACCTGCGACCGTGACGGGTGGCGGAGCTTGGACATCGTCTTCGATTCGATCTGCCGGATCCGCTCGCGGGTGACTCCGTAGACCTTGCCGATTTCGTCTAAAGTCTTCGGCTGTCCGTCGGTGAGGCCGAACCGCATGGCAACGACGCCTGCTTCGCGCTCGGAGAGGGTATCCAGTACCGAGTGCAGCTGTTCCTGCAGCAGGGTGAAGCTCACTGCGTCGGCAGGGACCACCGCCTCGGAGTCCTCGATCAGGTCACCGAACTCGGAATCGCCATCCTCACCCAGGGGAGTGTGCAGCGAGATTGGTTCGCGGCCGTATTTCTGGACCTCGACGACCTTTTCCGGAGTCATGTCCAGTTCCAGCGCCAGTTCCTCGGGCGTGGGTTCGCGGCCGAGGTCCTGCAGCATCTGGCGCTGGACGCGGGCCAGCTTGTTGATGACCTCAACCATGTGCACCGGAATACGGATGGTACGGGCCTGGTCGGCCATGGCGCGGGTGATCGCCTGCCGGATCCACCAGGTGGCGTAGGTGGAGAACTTGAAGCCCTTGGTGTAGTCGAACTTCTCCACGGCGCGGATCAGGCCCAGGTTGCCTTCCTGGATGAGGTCCAGGAAGAGCATGCCGCGGCCTGTGTAGCGCTTGGCCAGGGAAACCACGAGGCGGAGGTTGGCCTCCAGGAGGTGGTTCTTGGCGCGCTTGCCGTCGTGGATGATGAATTCGAGTTCGCGCTTGTACTTGGGGTCCATGGTGTCCCCGTCGGCAGCGATCTTTTCTTCGGCGAACAGTCCGGCTTCGATCCGGAGAGCCAGGTCGACTTCCTGCTCGGCGTTGAGCAGTGCCACCTTGCCGATCTGCTTCAGGTAGTCCTTGACGGGGTCGGCGGTGGCGCCGGCGGACATGACCTGCTGGACCGGAGCGTCGTCGTCGTCGGCGTCGGAGTAGACAAAGCCCTTGCCGCTGCCGGCGGCACCCTTGACCGGATCGGCGTCGGCATCCTCGACCGCGTCGGGGCCTTCGAGGACGATGTCGTCGATGTCCTCCTCGACCTCCTCGACGTCGTCCGGGTCAACGTCACCGGTGGACTTGCCGGCAGCCTCTGCTGCAGCCTTGGCGCCCGGTTTGGGCCCGCGCTTCTTCGGCTCGCGCTTGCCGTCCGCTGCAGCCTCACCGGACGAAGCCTTGTTGGCTGCCCGCGTAGCTGCCCGCTTGGCGTTGGTCGCGGCCTGCTTCTCCTCAGGGGACAAGACGTCCTGGGCGGCGGAATCCTTCTTCGTGGAAGACGGGGTCACAGAAAACCTTTCTAGCGGTGGTCTGTGGAATCACCATACGGGCAACACCACTATGACCCTGTCAAGTCCGTGGTGGAAACCAAGCGCCACCACGGCCGGCAGAGTCACTTAAGACAACTCCCGGAGCGGCTGTAATGTTCCCTTGCGGGCACGGTTACAAGCACTCGATACACGGACCCAACCGGGTCTCGGCATCCATTGTCTCATGATTTGGCCGAATCCGGCCTCTCCTGCCGGCATCCATTACCACCCCAGCGCTTCCGGCGCCCCTGAAAGGCGTGGCCCGGGGCCACCACGGCCGGGCGTCAGACCACACCTCCGCGCTCCGGCCCAAAGGGATCCGGCCCGAATTTCTGCCAGGCAGCGTCCTTCCGCGCCGCCCAGCCGCAGAGCGCACCCCGCGCGACAATGTCCAGCAACAATTCCGCCAGCCTGTACCCGGGCTCAAGCCGGAGCGCCTCGCCCAGGTAGGCGGCCGCGTACGATCCGCGGCCGCGGCACCAGGCTATCCATCCCCTGCCGGACAAGGCAGCAGCCCCGGCCCGTCCGCCCGGCGCTGCCAAGTGTTCAAGGACGCGATCCAACATGTCCAGGGCCGCCCAACAGGGCACCTCAGGCGCCACTCCCATCAGGATCTCGCCGTAACCGGCAACCGGAGGGCCGGCGGGGTTCAGCAAACGTGGCCGGCGGTCCCGGCCCAGCCGCGCAGGCGCTGTTGCAGCCCCGAACCCCGGCGTCCGCAACCGCGGCGCCGTGTCCCGGCATGCGGCCGGCGAGGCCGACGGCGCGGACACGGCGGAGTCGCCGGCAACCTCAGTGGCACCCACATCGTCAAGGGCCCCGAAAAGCTCAGCTCCTGCCTCCGCGGCGCTCCTGCCCGCTGCTGCCATGACCAGAACGGCATCGCGCCAGGTCGGCACGAAGATGGTGGCGCGAAGGAACGCATCGCGCTCGGCGTCCGGTTGCCACGGCGTTGCGGCCGGCTGGCCCAGGATCCTCTCCCAGAAATCCAGCACGGAGCTGAACTGGGCCCTGCTCCGGGTCCGCCCGGCCAGTTCTTCCATCCAGCCGTCCTCCCGCGCCAGGACGGAGGCCACATATTTGCCCGGCAGCGCCGGCAGGTGCGCAGTGCCCGATCCCGGCGCTGCCTCGATGCTGCTGCCCCGGTACACCATCTCGGCATTAAGCGTGCTGTCCCTGATCTGCTGGACCGGGCGGCCGGGCGGTGGGCAACACGACGAGTCCCGGCACAGGGCGTCCCGCCAATACGCGTCGCCCACGAACCACGCGTGACGGACAGGCATGCCCGCCTGGTCCAGGACAGCCTGCACGTCGCGGACCAGTTGGTCGTAGGCGGTAGGCGGCGCCGCCCCGGCGTCGGTGGTAAAAATCGCCAGCAGCGAGCCGTCGGCCTCAACGTCAGACTGCAGGTAGCGGCGGACGGCGCGGGCGAACCCCGACGGGTCCACCTGTGTCTCCAGGTCGGGAAGGTCAAGCCGCAGCGTGGCTCCCAGCGTGGTGCCGCGCAAGGTCATGGCCACGAGACTCGATGCCGGCCAGTATCCCAGCGAATGCGGGATGAAGCCGAGGATGTCTTCGGGGCCGTGGACTGTCAATCGTTCCGGAGCTGTCATGGCTCCAGCATTGGCCCCCTGCCGCGCAGCGCGCACCGGGCCGTTCGGCTATGTGGGAAACCCGAGCGGTGGAGGACCAGTGGCCTGCGCCCTTAGTCGTCGGTAGGTGCAGGCTGCCGGCGGCGGGCCAGGCTCTCCCGGCGCTGCCGCGCCAAGGCACTGCGCAGGGGCGGCACGACGATTCCCTGCGCAGCCATCTGCCGGCGCACCTTTCGCCTGGAGGCAACGATCGCTGCCGATCCAATCGCGAGCAGCAGGAACTGGACGCTGAGGGCCAGCCGGAACGGGTCCAGGCCATACAGGACACCCTGCGAGAATCCGGTGGCATAGAGCAGGTCCAACACCAGGCCGATCAGGAAGATGGACACCAGGGCGGCAATGAAACCGCCAACATTGACGATGCCGGTGGCCGTCCCGATCCGGTGCGCGGGGTTGAAAGTCCGCGCGAAGTCAAAACCGATCATCGACCCCGGGCCGCCGATGGCGAGGACGACCACCAGCATGGCCAGCAGCCACAGCGGAGACCTGCCGGGCAACAACAGCACCGCGGCCCAGGCGGCGGCCGTGAAACCGGCAATGAGCAGGACCATCGTGGAGCGGCGCAGCGGGTGGCGGGAAACGAAGCGGCCAATGAAAGGGCCCACGGCCATGGCAGCGGCAACATACAGCGCCATCAGAGCTGCAACGGTACCGGCGTCCAGGCCCTGGCCGGAGATCAGGAACGGGTAGCCCCAGGTCATCGCGAACACGGTGCCGCTGAACTGGATGGTGAAGTGGCTCCACATTCCCAGCCTGGTTCCGGGCTGGCGCCAGGCGCGCGCCAGCGAGACGCCGGTTGCTTTCAGCCCCTGCCGGGCGTCCGGGCGTTCGGTGCCCGGCGGAACGTCCTGCAGCAGCAGGAGGACCAGCACGACGGCGAGGGCTGACATCCCGGCCAGCATCAGGAAGGCGGGAGTCCAGCCCGACAGGTGCAGGACGAGCGCGAAGGGAAGGACGCTGAACAGCTGCCCCAGCTGGCCGGACATGCCGGTCAGCTGGGTCACCAGGGGGACGCGGACCGGAGCAAACCACAGCGGGATGAGCCGGATCACCGAGATGAAGGTCATGGCATCGCCGGCTCCCACCAGCACGCGGCCCAGGACCCCGCCCGGGATGCTCTCGGCAAAGGCAAGCTGCAACTGGCCCAGCCCCATCAGCACGGCACCGCCGGCGATCATTGCCCGGGAGCCGAACCTGTCCACCAGCAATCCGACCGGGATCTGCAACCCGGCGTAGACCAGCAGTTGGAGGACCGTGAAAAAGGATATGGCCGAGGCCGTGGCATGGAAGCGCTCGGTGGCCTCAAGGCCCACTACCCCGAAGGAGGTGCGTTGCGCCACGGCCACCAGGTACCCGAAAATTCCAACGGTCCAAATCAGCCAGGCGCGGGGAGCAGTCACTAGTTCATTATGCCCGGCCCCGGCAGGCTCCCCCGAAGCCGTGACGCGCCGCTACGGCTTCGGATTCTCCCTGGCCAGGTATGCTTCCACGGCGGCGCCGAGGTCGTCGGCGTCGGGAAGCTCGTCATTTTCATTGGCCAGGAGCGAGCGCCGCACCATGCCGTCGGCCTTCTCGTCGTAGCGCGTTTCGAGGCGGGCCACCACCTGCTGGACTTCCTCGGACGCCTCGATCTGCTCGGCGATCTGGCGGCTGACGTCACGGCCCGATTCACGCAGCCGGTCGGTGGGCAGCATGAGCGACGTCGCAGCACCGAGGTATTCGAGGCCGGCGACGGCGGCCGTGGGGTACTCTGCCTCCGCAAGGTAGTGCGGCACGTGGATGACGTAGCCGGCGACATTGCGTCCGGCTTCGACGAGGCGCAATTCCAGGATGTGGCCGACGGCGGCTGGAACTTCCACGGTGGGCTTCCACACCGAAATGCCTTCAATCAGCTCAGGCCGGTTTCCGTGCACGGTGACGCCCACGGGACGGGTGTGCGGGACCGGCATGGGGATCGAGTGGATCCACGTGACCAGGTTGACATCGAGTTTCTCCACGATGTTGACCACGGCGCGGGCGAACCGCTCCCACTGCAGGTCGGGTTCGAATCCAGCCAGGAGGAGGAACGGTTTGCCGAGTCCATCGACGAGGCGGTAAAGGGCCAGCCGCGGCTCCTGGTAGTCCTGGATGTGGTCTTCCACAAAGCTCAGGTGCGGGCGGCGGGACCGGTAGTCGATCAGCTGGTCGGCGTCGAAGACCGCCACCGGCTGGGCATCAAGGGTGTCCAGCAGTTCGGCGTTGATCTGCTTCACCACGTGGCCGGCGTCGGCGAAACCGGTGAAACCCATGACCAGGTTCAACCCCCGCAGATCGGGGCTGTGGAACAGCTCGATGTTGCTGGCGTAGAGCGCGTCGGGGTCCAGCAGGGAGCCGGAAATCCGTTCAAGCACGGCGTGTTCCTTTCAGGGGTTCGGGTGGACATCTTGCATAACGCGGCGGACGGGCCGGGCATTCCGGCACCCCGTGTGGCGCACATCTCAGGAAATTCTCCCGCCGTGGCACGGAAGGGCTACGATCGGAACTGGCCTGCCAGGCGGGCTGGCACGCACCCGGAGCGGTCCACGACGGCCGGAGCCGGGCCACCATGGCAGAGCGCCCAACATGCATTCCTGCCCGAACGTTTCGAGAATTGAGGACTCATCCCTGTGGTCAAGAATACTGAAATCAACCTTAGTACCGTCTCGCGGGACTTGAAGAAGAGCGCCAGCGAGGCAGTGGTCATCGGGGTGGGGCAGGGAACCGACGGGCCCGTTCTCCTGGACAACCCGTTGACGGCAAAGTCCGCGGAAGCCCTCACGGAATCCCTCAAGGCGCTGGGCGTTACCGGCGCAGCAGACCAGCTTGTACGCCTGCCGGGGCTGCCCGAAACCGGAGCCGGGATCCTGGCCCTGGCCGGGGTTGGCAAGGTCGCAGCCGGCGAACCGCTGGCAGGCGAGTCGCTTCGCCGCGCCGCAGGCTCGGCGGTCCGCCAGCTTGCGGGCCTGGCCACAGTCACCCTGGCGTTTCCGACGGCGACCGTGCAGGACGTCGCTGCTGTCGCCGAGGGTGCGGCGCTGGGCGCCTACTCCTTCACCGAGTTCCGGTCCTCGACTGACGGGCTGAAGGACCCGGTCCGGAACGCCGTGATCTTCACCGAACTGGCCGGCACCGCCGGGGTGGACTCCGCGCTGAAGCGCGCAGGCTTGGTGGCCAAGGCCGTGAATGCGACCCGGTCCCTCGTTAACACCCCGCCCAGCCACCTGTACCCGGAATCCTTCGCAGAGGCCGCCAAGGATCTCGCCAAGGGCCTTCCGGTGAAGGTGACCGTTTGGGACGAGAAGCGCCTGGAGAAGGAAGGCTTCGGCGGCATCATGGGCGTTGGCAAGGGCTCCTCGCGGCAGCCGCGCCTGGTGAAGGTCGAATACTCCCCCGCCAAGGCGACGTCGAAGATCGCCCTCGTCGGAAAGGGCATCACGTTCGACACCGGCGGAATTTCCCTCAAGCCGGCCCTGAACATGGGTGACATGAAGAGCGATATGGCGGGCGCCGCCGTCGTCCTTAACACTGTCCTGGCCATCGCCGGGCTGGGCCTGCCCGTCAAGGCCACGGCCTGGCTGTGCATCGCCGAAAACATGCCCGGCGGTGCCGCCTCCCGCCCCGCCGATGTCCTGACCATGTACGGCGGCAAGACCGTGGAAGTACTTAATACGGATGCCGAAGGCCGGCTGGTCATGGCGGACGGCATCGTCGCAGCGAGCGGCGAATACCCGGACGCCATCATTGACGTCGCCACCCTTACCGGCGCGCAGCTTATCGCACTGGGCAACCGCACCGCGGGCATCATGGGCTCGGACAGCGTCACCGGCGCGCTCAAGGTTGCCGCGGACCGCGCCGGCGAGCTGGTCTGGCCGATGCCCCTGCCGGAAGAACTGCGCCCCA
This sequence comes from Pseudarthrobacter sp. MOO14, assembly GCF_058267675.1. Classification (NCBI taxonomy): domain Bacteria; kingdom Bacillati; phylum Actinomycetota; class Actinomycetes; order Micrococcales; family Micrococcaceae; genus Pseudarthrobacter; species Pseudarthrobacter sp. MOO14. Next base: position 4,180,775 of record NZ_CM177849.1, on the reverse strand, counting down.
GCCTGGACTCCCAGGTGGCGGACCTTGCCAATATCGGAGAGCGGCACGGCGGCATGATGACCGCTGCCGTTTTCCTGCGCGAGTTCGTGGGTAAGGATAAGGCGGGCGCGCAGATCCCGTGGGCGCACATCGACATTGCCGGGCCGTCATTCAACAACGGCAGCCCGTACGGCTACACACACAAGCAGGGCACCGGCTGCACCGTCCGGACCCTGGTCGCGTACGTCGAGGACATCCTCGCCGCGGCCTGATCAAGGCTTGACGGGCCGTGCCGCGCGGCTTTGCGGCGGGGGTGATCCGTCCGCCACAAAGCCGCGTGACACTGGCCACAAGCGCTCCACAAACGCGCCGCCAAGGTGGAGCATGGATAGGTGGTTCGCTAAGGTGAACCACGGTAGTCACAAATGCAAGAGAGTTGCCCTGCTGACATAATCACGGCAGTGCAAGTTCCAAGACCAGATGATGCGCGCTGATCGCGTCATCGTTCACGCGAGGGAGCGTTTTAGTGGCCGATCAGGCAACTGCGCAAGAATTCGACATCCTGGTACTCGGTGGCGGCAGCGGCGGGTACGCCGCGGCGCTGCGGGCGGTACAGCTGGGCCTTACCGTCGGCCTCGTGGAGAAGGGCAAGCTGGGCGGCACCTGCCTCCACAACGGCTGCATCCCCACCAAGGCCCTGCTGCACTCTGCAGAGCTGGCAGACCACGCCCGTGACTCCGCCAAGTACGGCGTGAACGTCACCCTCGACAGCATCGACATCAACGCTGTCAACGCCTACAAGGACGGCATCATCGCCGGCAAGTACAAGGGCCTGCAGGGACTCATCAAGTCCAAGGGCATCACCGTCATCGAGGGTGAAGGCAAGCTGCAGGGCACCGACACCGTCGTCGTGAACGGCACCGCCTACAAGGGCAAGAACATCGTCCTGGCAACCGGCTCCTACTCCCGCACCCTGCCCGGCCTGGAAATCGGCGGCAAGGTCATCACGTCGGACCAGGCCCTCACCATGGATTACATCCCCAAGAGCGCCATCATCCTCGGCGGCGGCGTCATCGGCGTCGAGTTCGCCTCGGTCTGGAAGTCGTTTGGCGTGGACGTCACCATCGTCGAAGGCCTCCCCTCCCTCGTTCCCAACGAGGACGCGACGATCGTCAAGAACTTCGAGCGTGCCTTCAAGAAGCGCGGCATCAAGTTCTCCACCGGCGTGTTCTTCCAGGGTGTCGAGCAGAATGACGACGGCGTCAAGGTCACCCTCGTGGACGGCAAGACCTTCGAAGCCGACCTGCTGCTGGTTGCCGTTGGCCGCGGCCCGGTCACCGCCAACCTGGGCTACGAGGACGCGGGGATCACCATTGACCGCGGCTTCGTCATCACCAACGAGCGCCTGCACACCGGCGTCGGCAACATCTACGCGGTGGGCGACATCGTTCCCGGCGTGCAGCTGGCGCACCGTGGTTACCAGCAGGGCATCTTCGTTGCCGAGGAGATCGCCGGCCTGAAGCCGGTGGTTGTCGAGGACATCAACATCCCCAAGGTCACCTACTCCGAACCCGAAATCGCCACGGTTGGCTACACCGAGAAGGCTGCCAAGGAAAAGTTCGGCGACGACCAGGTCCAGACCCAGGAGTACAACCTGGCCGGCAACGGCAAGAGCTCCATCCTGGGCACCTCCGGACTGGTCAAGCTGGTCCGCCAGAAGGACGGCCCCGTGGTTGGCGTCCACATGATCGGAGCCCGCATGGGCGAGCAGGTGGGCGAGGCCCAGCTGATCGTGAACTGGGAAGCCTACCCGGAGGACGTCGCCCAGCTGGTGCACGCCCACCCCACCCAGAACGAGGCCCTCGGCGAAGCCCACCTGGCGCTGGCCGGCAAGCCGCTGCACGGCTGATTTTCCACAGTATTACCAGGCCTGGTGCACCCGGCCGCGCAGGCCGGGTGCACTAGGCTTCCACCATGGCAGCAATCATTCGCACTAAAGATCAATAAGGAGAACGGGGACGACATGTCTGAATCCGTTAACTTGCCCGCCCTCGGTGAGAGTGTCACCGAAGGAACCGTCACCCGCTGGCTCAAGCAGGTAGGTGACCGGGTAGAGGTGGACGAGCCACTGCTCGAAGTCTCCACCGACAAAGTAGACACTGAAATCCCCTCTCCCGTAGCTGGCGTGATTGAAGAAATCCTGGTCGCTGAAGATGAGACCGCCGAGGTAGGCGCACCCCTGGTGCGCATCGGCGACGGCTCCGGCGGCGGTTCCGCACCCGCCGAAGAAGCCCCTGCGCAGGAAGCACCGGCCCAGGAAGCACCCGCACCGGCTGAGGCTGCTCCCGCCCAGGAAGCACCGGCCCAGGAAGCTCGTGCCCAGCAGGCACCGGCGGCCGGCGGCGAAAGCCACGACGTCACCCTGCCCGCGCTCGGCGAAAGCGTCACCGAAGGCACCGTCACCCGCTGGCTGAAGGCCGTAGGCGACTCCGTTGAGGTGGACGAGCCGCTGCTCGAGGTTTCCACTGACAAGGTGGACACCGAAATTCCGTCTCCGGTGGCAGGCACCCTGCAGGAAATCCGGGTCAACGAGGACGAAACCGCCGAGGTCGGCTCCGTGCTCGCCGTTATTGGCTCCGGCGCTCCCGCTGCTGCGGCTCCGGCTCCGGCTGCCGCACCTGCTCCCGAGGCCCCCAAGCAGGAGGCACCGAAGCAGGAAGCCCCCAAGCAGGAAGCTCCTGCCCCTGCCGCGGCTCCCGCCCCGGCACCTGCGGCGGCTCCCGTCCCGGCTGCAGCACCCGCTGCACCCGCAGCCCAGGAGGCAGCCCCGGCCGGCGGTTCCGAGTCCGGCTACGTCACTCCCCTGGTCCGCAAGCTCGCCAACCAGCACGGCGTTGACATCTCCTCGCTGTCCGGCACCGGCGTCGGCGGCCGCATCCGCAAGCAGGATGTCATCGCCGCGGCAGAGGCAAAAGCCGCTCCCGCCGCAGCTCCGGCTGCAGCGCCTGCCGCGTCCGCTCCGGCCGCTTCCGGCGCTGCTGCCTCCTCCCTGCGCGGCACCACCCAGAAGGCTCCCCGCATCCGCCAGGTCATCGCCCGCCGCATGCGCGAATCCCTCGAGGTCTCCACGCAGCTGACGCAGGTCCACGAGGTGGACATGACCAAGGTCGCCAAGCTGCGCGCCCGGGCCAAGAACTCCTTCCAGGCCCAGAACGGCACCAAGCTGACCTTCCTGCCCTTCATCGCCAAGGCTGTGGCCGAGGCCCTCAAGCAGCACCCGAAGCTCAACGCTGCCTACGACGAAGACAAGCAGGAAATCACCTACCACAACGCCGAGCACCTGGCGATCGCCGTCGACACCGACAAGGGCCTGCTGGTTCCAGTCATCGCCGACGCCGGCAACCTGAACCTTGCCGGCCTCGCCGGCAAGATCGCCGACGTCGCATCCCGCACCCGCGACGGCAAGATCGGTCCGGACGAACTCTCCGGCGGCACGTTCAGCATCACCAACATCGGTTCCGTTGGTGCCCTGTTCGACACCCCGATCATCAACCAGCCGCAGGTGGGCATTCTGGGCACCGGCGCCATCGTCAAGCGGCCCGTTGTGGTTGCTGACGAAAACAGTGACGACTCGATCGCCATCCGCTCCATGATGTACCTGTCCTTGACGTACGACCACCGCCTGGTGGACGGTGCGGACGCCGGCCGCTTCCTCCAGACCTTGAAGGCACGCCTGGAAGAGGGCGCTTTCGAAGCTGATCTGGGGCTCTAGCCTCCGCAGCAAAGACAACGACGGCGGTGCCGGCGCAGGTGGGAAACCGCCCGCGGCCGGCGCCGCCGTCGCGGTTTAACCAACGCAGCCGCTCCCGGGGCCGCCGTGGCGTGGCTTTGCTACGGGCCGTAGAATTGACTGGCTAAGCTGGTGCCATGACTATTCTCTTCAACATCCTGGTCTTCCTGCACGTCGTGGGAGCCGCCATGATCGTAGGCTACTGGATTGCCACGATGCGGACCCCCACCGTCCACCCGCGCCAGCGCGATGGCGCGTTCCTGCAGCTCCTCACCGGCATTGCCATGATGGGCATCCTGCCGTTCCTCCCGGACAAGGATCCGAACTACGCCAAGCTGGGCATCAAATTCGTCATTGCCGTCGTCGTGGCAGTCCTGGCCGTCATCGGGACACGCAAGGTCAAGAACGGGCAGCCTGTCTCCACCGGCCTGGCCCACGGCGTGGGCGGCCTGGCACTGGTGAACGTGGCCATCGCCACCATCTGGCAGTAGCCCCGCACCAGCCGGCCGTAAACGTCTGTCCGGTCATAATCCTCTGAGAGCGGACAACCCGTGCACCGGACGGACGTGGTCCCTAGGATGGGAAACGGCGGGCCCGGCCGCGGGTGGCCGGCCCGGATTCGAACCGACGTTGAGGAGAGACATGGCGACAACACGCAATGCGCACACTGTATGGACCGGAAGCCTGACGGAGGGTTCGGGCAACACCACCCTGGACAGCTCCGGCCTTGGCACCTTCGATGTCACCTGGAAGGCGCGCACCGAGGCCGCCGGCGGAAAGACCAGCCCGGAAGAGCTGATCGCCGCCGCCCACTCGGCATGCTTCTCCATGGCGTTCAGCCACGAACTGAGCCAGGCCGGCTTCACGCCTGAGGAAGTCAACACCAAGTCCGAGGTCGGCTTCCAGCCGGGGACCGGCATCACGGGCAGCCACCTGACCCTGAATGCCCGCATCCCCGGCATTTCGGAGGAGGACTTCCAGCGGATCGCCGAGGCCGCGAAGAAGGGCTGCCCGGTCTCCCAGGCCCTCGCCGGGATCGAGATCACCCTGGATGCCACGCTTCAGGCCTAAGCCTTGCCGGCATAGAGCACCAAAAAGGCCCTGTCCCGCCGGATGTCCGGCGGAGCAGGGCCTTTTGGTTTACCCGGAAAAACCTAGGCAGGCGTCTCCGCCTGGCCGGCCTGCCGGCGGGCGGGCAGCGGCGCAGGCTTCAGGCGGCGGTATCCGGAGCGGGCCGGCGGACGGTCGGTGGGCAGTTCCTGGATCATTTCCTTGAGCGCGCCGATGCCGTACTCAAGCTGGGGATCGCGGCCAGCGGCGTAGGCGTGCGGTGGGTAGGTCACTTCGATGTCCGGGTCCACGCCGTAGTTTTCAACGCTCCACCCAACACCGCCGCCGAACCAGGTGGCGTACCTGGGCTGGGTGACTCCCGTGCCGTCGGCCAGGGAGAAGCGGTTGTCGATGCCCACCACGCCGCCCCAGGTCCGCGTTCCGATGACCGGCCCGATCCCCCGCAGTTTGGAGACCTGGGTGATGATGTCACCGTCCGAGCCCGCGAATTCGTCGGCGAGAATGATCACCGGCCCGCGCGGAGCGTGGTGCGGATACGTCCGGGGCTTCTCCCCGCGCGGCATGCTCCAGCCGGTGACCTTGCGGCCGATCAGCTCAGCGACCAGCTGGGACGTGTGTCCGCCACGGTTCCGGCGCACATCGACAATGAGTCCGTCCAGCGCGGTTTCGGTGTCCAGGTCCCGGTGCAGCTGGGCCCAGCCGTTGGCCATCATGTCCGGAATGTGGAGGTAGCCGAATGTTCCGTCCGAGGCCTCGCGGACGGTGCGCCGGTTGCCGGCGACCCATTCCTGGTACCGCAGCCGTTCCTCGTCCTTGACAGGCACGACGGCGACCCGCCGCTGGGTCCCTGCAGCGCCGCCGTGTCCCGGGCCGTTGAGCAGGGTCAGCTCCACTGCGCGTCCGGCCGCACCCACCAGCTGCATGGCCGGGGTGACGGCCTGTGACAAGGGGACACCATCGATGGCAAGGAGGATGTCCCCTGCCTTGGCGCTGACACCCGGCCGGGTCAGCGGCGACGTGGCGAGCGGATCGGAGGACTCACCGGCCAGGATGCGGGTGATCTCCCAGCCCTGCGGTGTGTGGGTGAGGTCGGCGCCGAGGCGGCCCTGCCCGCGGCTGCCCCGCTCGGTCACTGCGGCCGGGCGCACGTAGGCGTGGGATGTGCCGAGTTCGCCGTGCAGCTCCCACAGCAGGTCAATCAGGTCATCGTGCGAGCCGAGGCGGTCCACCAGGGGACGGTACCGGGCGCGGATGGATTCCCAGTCCTGGCCGGCCATGTCTTCGGTCCAGAAGAAGTCGCGCTGCAGGCGCCAGGCTTCATCGAACGCCTGTCCCCAGACGCTGAGCGGGTCCAGCAGGACCCTGATCCTGCCCAGGTCCACTTTGACGGCTTTGCCGGATTCCTCATCCGCCTTGGCATCGGATGGAACGGCAGTGACCTGCTTGTCCGAGACCAGGACCACCTTGCTGCGGTCCCCGGACAGGCGGTAGCTGTCCACGGCGTCCACCAGCGTGGCTTGCTTGCGGCGGGCGACGTCGTAGCGGACCAGGCTGGGGCGGGCGTCCTTGTCCTCCTGGCTGGCCTTGCCGTCGCCGGTCACGCCGGCCAGGACGGAGTCGAGCCACAGGAGTCCGCCGTCCACGGCCTTCAGTGAGCTGTAGTTGCCCTGGGGTACGGGAACCCCGATGACGCGGTGCGCCAGGCCTTCCGGGTCGACGTGGACAGCTGCCGCGCTGTCCTGCTGCCCTTCGCTTGCGTCCGCGCCGTCCTTTACGGTTTCGGGTGCGGTCTCCTCGCCGGCGGGATCCACCGACGGGCCAAAGGGCGACGGCGTGTCAGCTGCGAGTGCCACCAGGTAGGGCTTGATGGGGCTGGGGAAGGAAAGGTCGAACGAGTGCCCGTCGTAGACCGGATCGAAGCTGCGGTTAGACAGGAACGCCAGGAACTTGCCGTCAGGGGTGAACGACGGCGAGGCGTCGCGGAAACGGCCGTCAGTGACCTCCACGGGATCGGCGTCGAGGCGGTCCACGGTGGCCAGGCGCAGGCGGCTGCGTGAGCCGAAGGACGTGACCGGTTCCGACCACGCCAGCCAGCGCGAGTCGGCGGACCAGGCCAGCTCGGAGATGCTGCCTTCGCCGATGCTGGCAACGCGCGTGAGGTTACCGGTTCGAGTGTCGGCCAGGTGGACGTCGCCGAACGAGGTGCCCAGTGCTATCCACCGGCCGTCCGGGCTGGCTTCGAGCGAACTGGCCCGCGACGGCGTGGGGACGGTGATGCCGGTGGGCGCCGTGTCCTCCCTGTTTTCCGCGGCGGCCGTCGAGTCCTGCGGGGCGACGTCTGCCTGCTGGTCGTCGTCGGCGGGAACATGTTGGTTTCCGCCCGCAAGGACTGCGGCGCCGGAGGCCGGGACCGGTTGCGGCAGGTTGGGCGTTTCGGGGCCCTCCGTGCCCGTTTGTCCGGCGTCGGCGGAGTGGTCCGCCGTAGGTTCCTGGCCCGGTGCCGTCGCCTGCTGGGCACTGTGCGGGACAGGTGCGGCGATGTCCTTGATGTGCAGCGCCTCGACGCCGTCGTGGTCGGCGATGTAGGCGATGCGGCCGTCGCCCAGGGGCCGGGGCAGGCGCCCGCGGACACCCGGGGTTGCCTCGATGATGCGGGAGGGCCCGTCCTTGTGGCGCACCCAGTGGATGGTTCCGTGCGATTCGACGGCGCTGGCGGCTCCGGTGGTATCGGGTGCCACGGCGCCGAGGTGTTTTGCCGGGTCGAGGAGGGCCGGACGCCTGGTCTGCGAGGCAGAGCCCAGGGAGATCTCCAGCTTGACCGCCTCCGATTCGAGGTCACTCAAGACCCAAAGTTCACCGGCGGATTCGAAGATGACCCGTTTGCCGTCGGTGGCGGCGTGCCGGACGTAGAAGTCCTGGTGGTCGGTGTGCCGGCGCAGGTCCTGTCCGTTGGGCAGCACCGAGTAGAGGTTGCCGTAGCCCTCATGGTCGGAGAGGAAGGCGATCCGGCCACCCACCCACAGGGGGTCGGCGAGATTGCCGTCCAGGTCGGGCAGCAGCCGTTCGAATTCGCCGTTGCCGTCGTTGTCGATCCACAGCTTTCCGGCGGTACCGCCGCGGTACCGCTTCCACCATGCCGGTTCGCGGGACAGCACGGTCCCCAGCACCACCGGACGTTCGTCGCCCACCTCGGGGCCGAACGCAACCGATTCAACCGGGCCGTACGGCAGTTCCTGCGCCCACCCGCCGTCCAACGGGACACTGTAAGCGTACGTGTGCCGGCTTTCGGCCTGCCGGAATGCGCTGGTGACCACCACGGAACCGCCGGCGGTGAACCCCTTGACCCTGGTGCTGCTGTGCCCGAAGTAGGTGAGCTGCCGGTATCCGCCGCCGTCGACCTGTGCCGAGACAACCTCCGGCGCCGTGCCCTGCACCACCGTCCACACCAGCCGCTTGCCGTCCGGGGTGAACCGCGGGTTGCGGGCGGGTAATTGGAGGGACGAGACGCGCCAGGCCCGGCCGCCGTCCAGGGGCGCGATCCAGACGTCGTCCTCGGCCACGAAAGTGACCAGGTCGCCGTGCAGATGCGGGAAACGGAAGTAGCTCGAGGAAGTCATCGTTCGATCATAGTCAACCACCACCTGCCCCCGCGGGAGGTGCCGGAGCCGCGCTGGCGTGGTGAGATGGACCATGCACATCGTCATGGCCGGCGCCTCCGGGCTCATCGGCACCTCCATGTCCGCAGCCTTCCGCGACGCCGGCCACTCGGTGGTGACACTGGTCCGCCGACAACCTGCGGGCGCATCAGAGATCAGGTGGGATCCGGCGGCCGGCGTCCTGGACCCCGGCGCCCTTGCCGGCGCCGACGCCGTCGTCAACCTGGCCGGCGCCGGCATCGGCGACAAGCCCTGGACGCGGCGCAGGGTCGAGGAACTGTTCAGTTCGCGGCTGGCGCCCACCAGGACCCTGGTGCAGGCCATGGCGCAGCTTGAAACCCCGCCTGCCACCTTCATCAGCCAATCAGCGTCAGGCTATTACGGCGACGCCGGCAACACGGTCCTGCGCGAGGACGCACCTGCCGGTTCAGGCACGTTGGCACAGATCTGCATCGAGTGGGAACGCGAAGCCAACCTGGCGCCCGAGGGTGTTCGCGTCGTGACGCCCCGCACCGGGGTGGTGTTCAGCCGTTCCGGCGGAGCACTGGGCAAGCTGCTCCCCCTGTTGCGGCTGGGCGTGGGCGGCCCGTTCGGAAACGGCCGCCAGTTCTGGCCGTGGGTGACGCTTCCGGATGTCTCGGCCGCCTTCCTGTTCCTCCTCGAATCCCAGGTGGCGGGGCCGGTAAATGTCGCGGCCCCCGGGCAGGCGGACGTCAATGCGATCGTTGCGGCGCTGGCGCGCGCCCTGCACCGGCCTGCCGTGCTGCGGGTTCCGGCGCCCGTGCTGCGGACCGTGATGCCCGGGCTCGCTGAAGAGCTTCTGTTGTTCAGCCAGCGGATGGAGCCTGCAGTTTTGTCGGCTGCCGGCTTCCAGTGGCAGCACGGGAACCTTGACGCCGCAGCCCGCTGGGTGGTCGGGAAGGACAACGCCGGCTGACCAGGGGCACTGGTGCGGCAGCCCTGCCCGCGGGCGCGTCATCAGCCGCCCGGAAGGATGTTGCTGATCTTCCACCGGCCGTCCACGGACACCAGGACCAGCCTGAGCCGCTGCGCCGGGCTGGCCGGCCCTGTCGCCAGCACCTCGTTCTCCGGGCCCACGGCCTGGTAACCCGAGGAGGCGGAGGTCAAGCGCACGACGGCGTGGTCCTGCGTCGACCCGGATTCGGGCGTGACCTCCGAGACCATCGTGGCGAAACCGTCGAGGCGCTGGCGGGAAGCACCCAATGGCCCGGCAATGTCCTGGTCAGCGGCCGCGGCGGGCGATCCGGGCGCGTTGACGGCGGACAGCAGATCCACACTCCCGGTATTGAAGGCATGATCCCGCAGCGCGGCCAGCCCCCGAACAGCCACCGCAGGATCGGCAGCCGCAGCTTGCTGCCGGGCCTCGGCCAGCACGTCGACGGGGCTACGCCCGGCGTCGTGGCCTGGCGCGGCCGGTCCTTGCGGAACGCCGGCAGCGGACGGCATGCCCGGAGCGGAGTCGCCGAGCCACGGTCCTGCACCGGCGGAAGCGGCCAGCCACCACATCCCAGCCGCCGCCACGCCCACTGCCGGCAAGGCGAGCCGGGCCGGCAGCCGCGGAATATGCAGTGCCCGGACCCCGGCAGGGGCGCCCGCATGCTTCCCATGTGACGTTGCTTCGGCCTGGGGCGAAGGAAAGCGGCGGATCCGGGCCCGCGCTGCCGGGCCCGGCCACCGCAAGGTCGAGAGCCGCCGCCGCAGCCTCCGGAGTCTCGTGCCCAGCGCGGAACCCTTCGCTTCGGCCGGGATACTGCGGCGGGTGAGCAGCTCCGGAAGGACCGTGGGATGGACGGCACCCGAGAGGTCAAGAGGCAGCGCCTCCGCACTGCGGAAGACAGCAGTACCCAGCGCCATGGCAGTAGGCCGCAGCCGGCGGTCCTCGTTCAACCCTTGTTCGAGGGCTGCGGCAAGCTCCTTCGGGACACCGGGAACCAGCAAGGACAGCGGCGGGCGGTCCAGCGTGCGGCCGGGCGCTTCACCGGTCAGGCAAAACCAACCAATCGCGGCCAGCGAGAACACATCGCGTCCTGGCTGAAGCCCCGCGCGGGGGGCATCAACCGGCGACGGGTCAACGAAGCCGCCGGTTCCAGCCGTCACTGCCCGGCCAGGATCGCCGAGCATCCGGGCCACACCGACGTCGGACAGCATCGGTTTCCCCTGCCCGGTGAACAGGATATTCCCGGGCGCCACGTCCGAGTGCGTGAAGCCTTGGGCGTGCAGGTATCCCAGGGCCTGCGCAACGGGAGTCAGGACGGTGACGCTTTCTCCCACGCTGAGCCTGCCCCGGGATGCCACCAACTGCGCCAGCGAACCGCCAGCGGCGAAGTCCATGGTCAGGGCCGTCCCCGGCGCGGGCCCGGCGATGCGCACGGCATCGTGGGCCCTGATGAGGTGCGGGTGGTCCAAGACACTGAGGATGCGGATTTCCCTTCGCACTTCCTCCTCCCGCATGGCCTCGTCCCGGGCTCTGCCGTCCGGGGCACGGAAGCACTTCAGCGCAAAGTCCCTGCCCGTGCGCTGTTCCGTGGCCAGCCAGACATCCGCGCTGCCGCCGCGGCCAAGCAGCCGGCCGACGTCGTAGCCCGGGACTTCGGGAGCCTGTGCACCATCCATGCTCCATGTCTATCGGAATCCGGGGCGGGCTGCAGAAGTTATCCACAGGCCGTGGCCGCTGCAGTCACATTGGGTGCCCGCCGGTGAGCTTGGACACTAAACCGGGCCGGGACGGCTTCGGGGTCTAAGCTGGATTCCATGACTCTTGAGTTTTCACAGCTGGGTCTTGCCCCCGACTTCGTTGACTACATGGAAGGCTGGGAAGCCCAGCGCGAGCTCCATGACAAGGTTGTCGCCGGAGTTGCCCCCAGCACAGTCCTGCTCCTGGAGCACGCAGCCGTTTATACAGCCGGCAAGCTCACCGAGGACCACGAACGGCCGTTTGACGGCACGCCGGTCGTCGCGGTGGACCGCGGCGGCAAACTCACCTGGCACGGCCCCGGGCAACTGGTGGCCTACCCCATCCTGAAGCTGAAGAACCGTGCCGGCATCCGCGACTACGTGGAACGCCTCGAAGACATCATGATCACGGTCATGGCGGACTACGGCATCAAGGCGGAACGCATCAAGGGTCGCGCGGGCGTCTGGATCAAGGCGGACGCCAACGGTCCCGACCGCAAGATCGCCGCCATCGGCATCCGGGTCTTGAACGGCGTCACCATGCACGGCATCGCCATCAACTGCAGCAACGATCTCGCCCCCTACGGCCAGATCATTGCCTGCGGCATCACCGATGCAGGCGTGACCACCATGTCCTTGGAAACAGGACAGGACATCCGTCCGGCCCATATTGTGGACCGGTTCGTGGAGGAATTCCACAAGCACGAAGAAGCATTGGTTTCGAGCCCTGAAGGAGCTCTACTGTGACATTGGCACCCGAAGGCCGGAAGATGCTGCGGATCGAGCAGCGCAATGCTGCCGTTCCGGTGGAGCGGAAGCCGGAATGGATCAAAGCCAAGGTCCAGATGGGCCCGGAGTTCGTCGGGCTGAAGAACCTGGTCAAAAAGGAAGGCCTGCACACCGTCTGTGAAGAGGCCGGCTGCCCGAACATCTTCGAATGCTGGGAAGACAAGGAAGCGACCTTCCTGATCGGCGGGTCCGAATGCACCCGCCGCTGCGACTTCTGCCAGATCGACACCGGCAAACCCTCCCCCGTGGACATGTTCGAACCCACCAAGGTGGCCCGCTCCGTCCAGTCCATGCAACTGCGCTACGCCACCGTCACCGGGGTGGCCCGCGACGACCTCGAAGACGAAGGCGTCTGGCTCTACGCCGAAACCGTCCGCAAGATCCACGAACTGAACCCCGGCACCGGCGTGGAACTGCTCATCCCCGACTTCTCCGGCAACCCCGACCACATCAAAGCGATCTGCGACTCCGCCCCCGAAGTCTTCGCCCACAACGTCGAAACCGTGCCCCGGATCTTCAAACGCATCCGCCCCGCGTTCCGCTACGACCGCTCCCTGGACGTCATCACCCAGGGCCGCAACCTGGGCATGGTCACCAAATCCAACCTCATCCTGGGCATGGGAGAAACCCGCGAGGAAATCTCCGAAGCCCTCCGCGACCTCCACGAAGCCGGCTGCGACCTGATCACCATCACCCAATACCTCCGCCCCTCCGAACGCCACCTCCCCGTGGACCGCTGGGTCAAACCCCAGGAATTCGTCGACCTCCAGCACGAAGCCCAGGACATCGGCTTCCTCGGCGTCATGTCCGGCCCCCTGGTCCGCTCCTCCTACCGCGCCGGCCGCCTCTGGGCCACCGCCATGCGCAAAAAAGGCCGCGACATCCCCGCCGAACTCGCCCACATCGCCGACGGCATCCAAGACTCCGGCACCACCCGCCAGGAAGCCAGCACCCTCCTCGGAGCGCATTCCTGACGCGCCCCCGCACTGGCTGGCCCCAGGCCGGACACCGGACGATTCCGGCGTCCGGCCTTGGCGTTTAAGTCACGTAGAATTGAGGCACTATGGCTAAATCCCCTGACTCCAGCAACTCCACCCCGGCGGGCCCAAGCGCGGTGAAGCGCGGCCTGTTCTCGCGCAAGCCGAAGGAAGCGAAGGCCAAGAAGCCCAGCAGGCTCAAGCAGATCGGCGAGGTCTTCACCATGACCCGCCGCCACGACCCCATGGTTCCGTGGCTGATGCTCCTGGTGTTCCTGGGCGTTGTAGCCGTGAGCTTCCTGGTGGGCTTCTGGCTGGATAACTGGATCACCGGCCTGATCATCGGTATTCCGCTGGGCCTGCTGGCGGCCACCTTCATTCTCTCCCGCCGTGCCGAACGCGCAGCGTTCGCGCAAATCGAAAACCAGCCCGGCGCCTCCGGTGCCGCGCTGGGCACGTTGCGGCGTGGCTGGATCACCGAGGAACAGCCTGTGGCTGTCAACCCCCGCACGCAGGATGCCGTGTTCCGTGCGGTAGGCCGTCCCGGCGTCGTCCTTGTCAGTGAAGGCCCCACCCACCGCGTGAAGCCCCTGTTGGATGCCGAGCGCAAGCGCCTCGCACGGATCCTGCCCAACGTTCCGGTCCATACGATCCAGACCGGGCACGGCGAAGGCCAGGTCCCGCTGAGCCAGGTGGCCAAGAAGATGGGCAAGATGAAGAACGAACTGACCAAGCTGGAGGTCAGCACCGTGTCCAAGCGCATTGCCTCCATGGGCACCCGGCTGCCGATCCCCAAGGGCATCGACCCGTACAAGGCCCGTCCCAACCGCGGACGCTAGCTGGCCGAACGCCCCGGAACCGGCACAGCCGGCTGCCGGGGCGTTTTTTCTTGCCGCCCACGCGGCGGCCACCGTATGACGGACCGTGCACCTACCAACGACAGGAACACCACCATGCCGCTGAGGACCACCGTGATCCGGGCTTTCCGGATCCTCGCCATCGCCGAAGCCTGCAGCTGGGCAGCACTGCTGGCCGGGATGTACTTCAAATGGATCGCCGGAACCACCGAAGTTGGCGTCCAGGTGGCGGGCCCGGTCCATGGCGCGCTGTTCATCGGCTACGGCCTGGCAGCGCTCACGCTATGGCGTGTGCAGCGGTGGCCTTTCCGGGTGGCGGCGCTGGCGGGCTTCTCCGCGATCTTCCCGTTCGCGACCATCCTGTTCGAGCGCTGGGCCGGACGCCGCGGCTACCTTGGCGCCCCCGCGCCGGAGGGCACCCCGGCCCGCCTCACGTCCAGCCGCACCTAGCAAGAGCAGCGGCTACCGGCGGACCAGCAGCGTATTCATGGCCTTGTCATGAAGGCCGCGCTGGTCGGGGTCGAATATGACGGCGGGGATGACCAAGCAGAGCAGCACCGTCCTCACCAGGGCCGCGAGCGGTCCCGGGGTACCGCCGCCGGGCCTCACCACGGCGATGCCCATCACCCGGTGGCCGATGCTGTAGCCGAGGGTTCCCACCAGCAGGATCTGCTCGATCGCGAAGACCCCGAGCGTCGCCCAGGAGTCGCCACCGAAGGCGAAATTGCTGATCAGCAGCGCAATGCCCCAGTCGATCATGATCGCGACGATCCGCCGCCCTGCCCGTGCGATGGAGCCGGGACCGGACTCCGGCAGGCCCAGCCGCTCCCCCGGATATTTCGAGACGCCGGAGGTGTCCGGTCCGCTGAGCCAGGAGCCAATGTCTTTGCGATCTACCACCGTCCAAGCCTACCGGCCCTGCGGCCGGCAGGGGCGCCCACAGTGTGGATGGGGTTGGACCACACTGTGGACGGGCGATAGCGTTTCCATAGCAGGGCATTCTGTAACCTGCCCGAAACAATGCGGACACGGACGGGAAATGCCTGATCCATAGGCTGTGAGAAGTTTCAAGCAAATCCCCACGGCAGGTGTACCAGCAGGGAAAACCTTGCGTTCTCCCTGCCTTTGGATTGCGCTGGACCACATGGCTTGCATGCCAGATATTTACATATGCGTTAGGAGCATAGATGTTCAAGACTGCGGACGAAGTCCTCAAGTTCATCAAGGACGAAGATGTAAAGTTCGTCGATATCCGCTTCACCGATCTTCCGGGCGTCCAGCAGCACTTCAACGTCCCCGCCAAGAGTGTTGACGCCGATTTCTTCGTCAACGGCCAGCTCTTCGACGGTTCCTCCATCCGCGGATTCCAGGGCATTGCCGAATCTGACATGCAGCTGATCCCGGACGTGACCACCGCGTTCCTGGACACCTTCCGCATGGAGAAGACCCTCGCGCTGAACTTCTCGATCGTGAACCCGCGCACCGGCGACCCGTACCACCGCGACCCCCGCGGCGTGGCCGAGAAGGCAGAAGCCTACCTGGCCTCCACCGGCATCGCCGACACCGCGTTCTTCGCTCCCGAAGCCGAGTTCTTCGTGTTCGACAACGTCCAGTACCAGTCCTCCCCGCAGGGCAGCTTCTACAAGATCGACTCCGAGGAAGCCCACTGGAACACCGGCCGCGAGGAAGAGGGCGGCAACCTGGGCTACAAGACCCCGGTCAAGGGTGGTTACTTCCCGGTCTCCCCCACCGACAAGCAGGCCGACCTGCGCGATGCCATGTGCGTTGCCCTGGACGAAGCCGGCCTCGAGGTCGAGCGCAGCCACCACGAAGTTGGCTCCGCCGGCCAGGCCGAGATCAACTACAAGTTCACCACCCTGACCCACGCGGCCGATGACCTGCAGAAGTTCAAGTACGTCATCAAGAACACCGCGGACGCCTGGGGCAAGTCCGTCACCTTCATGCCCAAGCCCGTCTTCGGTGACAACGGCTCGGGCATGCACTGCCACCAGTCGCTGTGGAACGGCGGCGAGCCGCTGTTCTACGACGAGAAGGGCTACGCCGGCCTGTCCGACACCGCCCGCTGGTACATCGGCGGCCTGCTCAAGCACGCCTCCGCCGTCCTGGCCTTCACCAACCCCACGGTGAACTCCTACCGCCGCCTGGTCAAGGGCTTCGAAGCACCGGTCAACATGGTCTACTCGCAGGGCAACCGCTCCGCTGGTATCCGTATCCCGATCACGGGCTCCAACCCCAAGGCCAAGCGCATCGAATTCCGCGCTCCGGACCCCTCCTCCAACCCGTACCTGGCCTTCGCGGCCCAGCTGATGGCCGGCATCGACGGCATCCGCAACCGCATTGAGCCGCCGGCTCCGATCGACAAGGACCTCTACGAGCTCCCGGCCGAGGAAGCCAAGGACATCCCGAAGGCTCCGGGCACGCTGGAGGAAGCCCTGGAGGCGCTGCGCGAGGACAACGAGTTCCTGCAGGCCGGCGGCGTCTTCACCCAGGACCTGATCGACACCTGGATCGAGTACAAGTACGAGAACGAGATCCGCCCGCTGTCGCTGCGCCCGAACCCCTACGAGTTCGAGCTCTACTACGGCGTCTAGCCGGCAGCCTGCCTGCCAGGCCTGCTGACCTAACGAAAAAGGCGGCCACCGGAACCATCCGGTGGCCGCCTTTTTCCGTACCCTGGCGCAAGCCCGCGGGAACGGTGAGCGGAAAGGTGGGGGCCCGGCTCCAGACGTGCTGAGACCGGGAGCCGGACCCCCTGACGAATGCCCCCCGAGACGAAGACTCAGTACAGCCTTCCCCCCAACAAGGTTGAAGAACACCGCCAATCCACATGATCGGGCAAACGCTTGCTGAGCGCAATGCCGGTCCGGCGAGTTACGGCCGCGCCGCGCAGCCGAAACGGTGGAACATGGTCCGTTGCGGCCCCGCGGAGCCACCCAGGTACTGTCCGGCATCGGCGAAACCGGCCCGCCGGTAGGCGGACAGTCCTGCCAGGTTTGCCTCATTGACGGACAGCACGACGCCGGCCTCACCGCTGTGGTGCCGGTCGGTGAGCCGCCGGGCGGCGTCCACGGCGGCAACGGCGGCGAGCGTCCCCAGCCCTTTTCCCTGGAACCTGCGGTCAATGAGGAAACCGCGAAGCAGCCAGGCTGAATCGTCGTCACGCCAACCGGCCAGCCGAGCGGCGCCCAGCTGTAGCGTCAACACCCCAACGGCGGACCCGGAGGACTCGACGACGTACGGGCGCCGGGATTCTTCTTCCAGCCCTGCCAGTGCCATGCGCAGGGGGTCGCCGACGAAGCGCTCTTGGCCTGGCAGCAGCCCCAGGCCGGCAACGGCACCGAGCTGGATGGCGCGGGCGTCCGGGTCGAGGTCGCCGAGCGGGATGAGCCAGACCCAGCCCGGAGCCTCATTGCCCATAGAAGACGCGTTCAAAGACCGCCCGGGCCCGCCGGCTCACCCTCAGGTAGTCTTCTTCCAGCGCTGCGGCCCGGCCCGGCTCGTAGCCGCACCAGCGCGCTACGGCTTCCAGGTCCCGGCGGGAGGATGGCAGGAGGTCAGAGGCCTTGCCGCTCCAGATGACGTTGGCGGACCGGATCCGGCTTGCCAGCCGCCAGGCATCTGCCAGGAGGACCGCGTCGGAATCGTCCAGCAGCCCCAGGCCGGCCGCTGCGGACAGGGCTTCCAGCGTGGACGTGGTTCGCAGTTCCGGATGCTTCCCGGCGTGCTGGAGCTGCAGCAGCTGCACCAGCCACTCAACGTCGCTTAGGCCGCCGCGGCCCAGCTTCAGGTGCCGTGCGGGGTCGGCGCCGCGCGGCAGCCGCTCCGATTCAACCCTGGCCTTGATGCGCCGGATCTCACGCACGTCCTGGTCGGACAGCGACGCCGGATACCGGATGGGATCGATCAGGTCCAGGAAATCAGCGGCGAGTGCATCGTCGCCGGCCATCGGACGTGCCCGCAGCAGAGCTTGCGCCTCCCACACCAGGGACCACCTGCGGTAGTACTCGGCGAAGGAGTCCAGGGAGCGCACCATGGCCCCGTTCTTGCCCTCCGGCCGGAGGTCGGCATCCATCTGGAGCACGCGTTCGGCCATGATGGCCGGTTTCAATGGCTGGGTGAGCAGGCTGGAGACCTTTGCGACAAGGCGGGTGGCCTGTTCCTGTGCCTCGGCCTCCGTGAAGCCCGGGAGGGCCCGGTGCACGTACATGACATCGGCATCGGAGCCGTAGCCGATCTCCCGGCCGCCCTGGCGTCCCATGGCGACCACCAGGACGGTCGTCTTCAGTGCCCCGCCGGCGGAAACGATCCCCTCTGCCACCCTGAGTGCGCCCAGGACCGCCGCACGGTCCGTATCCGCCAGCGCCCGGCCCACCTGGTCCTGGTCAAGGAGGCCCGCCGAGTCGGCGATGGCAATGCGCAGGATCTCCCGGCGCCGGATCAGGCGGATCAGGCGCATGGCGCTCTCCGGGTCCGCGTGCCGGGACATTTTGGCGGTGATTTCATGCCACTGGGCTTCGAAGCCCACCGGCACCAGGTCCTTGTCCTGCCCCAGCCATGCCACGGACTCCGGCGATACTTCCAGCAGGTCGGCGATCAGCCGGGAGTTGGACAGCATGTGGCACAGTCGTTCAGCGGCGGCGTTGGAGTCCCGGAGCATGCCCAGGTACCAGTGCGTGGTGCCGAGCGCCTCGCTGACGCGCCGGAACGCCAGGAGGCCGGCGTCGGGGTCGACCCCCTCGGCGAGCCAGTCCAGCAGGATGGGCAGCAGCTGCCGCTGGAGCGCCGCGCGGCGGCTGACTCCGGCCGTCAGCGCCTCGATGTGGCGCATCGCCCCCTGCGGGTCGCGGTAGCCGAGGGCGGCAAGGCGCCCCTGGGCGGCTTCCGGCGTCAGCTTTGCGTCCTCGGTGCTGAGCTTGGCTGCCGTGTTCAGCAGCGGCCGGTAGAAAATGCGTTCGTGCAGTTCCCGGACCGAGCGTTTGGTCCGCTGCCACGCGGACAACAGTGCATCGGGTCCGGGCCGCTCATTGGAGAACGGTCCCAGCACGGCCTTGGCCAGGGAGCGCAGGGCCGGCTCCGCCACGGGCATGAGGTGGGTACGGCGCAGCTGGAACAACTGGATCCGGTGTTCCAGCAGGCGCAGGTACCGGTAGGCATTATCGAACGCGGCGGCGTCAGACCGGCCGATGTACCCCCCGGCGGACAACGCGGCGATCGCGGAGGTGGTGTCCCGTCGTCGTAATGACTCATCAGCCTTGCCGTGCACCAGCTGAAGGAGCTGGACGGTGAATTCGACGTCACGAAGCCCGCCGCGGCCCAGCTTGATCTGCCGCTGTTCCTCCGCGGGCGGGATGTGCTCGGTCACCCTTCGCCGCATGGCCTGGACGGATTCAACGAAGCCTTCGCGCCCCGCCGAATTCCAGATCAGCGGTGCCACGGCTTCCTCGTACCGCCGGCCCAACGCGGCGTCGCCGGCCATGGCCCGTGCTTTCAGCAACGCCTGGAATTCCCAGCTTTCAGCCCACCTGGCGTAGTACGTTTCGTGCGAGGCGAGGGTGCGGACCAGCGGACCGGATTTCCCTTCCGGACGGAGGTTCGCGTCCACCTCCCACAGCCCGGGCTCCCGTGCCACCGACGAGATGGCCCGCGAAATGCCGCTGGCCAGGGCGGTGCCGATAGTGTTGGCGTGCGCGTCTTCCAGGCTTCCGGCGTCCACCACGTAGATGACGTCGACGTCGGAGATGTAGTTAAGCTCGCGGGCTCCGCATTTGCCCATGCCGATAACGGCAAGGCCCACGTCCGCGACGTCGGCGGCGCCGAACTGGCCGGCCGCTTCGGCGCGTGACACCGCGAGGGCGGCTTCGATGGCAGCGGCCGCGAGGTCCGCCAGTTCACGGCCCACCGACGGCAGGAAGTCCAGCGGATCGGCGGCGCAGAGGTCCTTGACGGCCAGGTCCACCAGGCCGCGCCTGTACGCCGTGCGCAGGGCGGCATAGGCGTCGGCGCCGGTCACTGCGGCGACGGGGCGGGCGGCGCGCGGGTCGGCACCCACTGACTGCAGGAGTGTGGCCCGCAGCCTGTCAGGATCGGCGGGCAGCGGTTCGGGGCTGGCACGGACCCGGAATGCGGCCAGGTGTTCGGGGTGCCGGATGAGGAACTCCCCCAGCGCCTCGGAGGCTCCCAGGACACGGTACAGCGGTTCGCTGGCCTCCAGTTCGGCGCCCGCCAGGTCCCGGAGCTGCGGGTGCCTTTCGATCAGCCGGACCAAGGACTGCAGTGCAGTGTCCGGGCTGGCAGCAAGCTGGAGTCCGGCGAAGAGCCTGTCCTGGTCCAGCCCCTCGAGTTCGCGCGCGGCCAGGAACCGTTCGCCCTTCTCCAGGTCGCTGAATCCGGCCGCGATGAGACGGCGTGCCAGGCTCACGCCGGGCACCTAGAGAATGCCGAGGTTGCGCTGCAGCTCGTAGGGCGTCACCTGCAGGCGGTAGTCCTGCCATTCGGCTCGCTTGTTGCGCAGGAAGTGCTCGTAGACCTGTTCGCCCAGGATCTGCGGCATCAGTTCGGAATCTTCCATGGAACGGATGGCATCGTGCAGGCTGGCCGGGAGCGGATCGTGGCCCATGGCGCGCCGTTCGGCCGAGCTCAGCGACCAGACGTCGTCCTCGGCCGCCGCAGGCAGGTCGTAGCCTTCCTCGATGCCCTTCAGGCCTGCACCAAGCAGGACGGCGTAGGCCAGGTAGGGGTTGGCCGCTGAGTCGATTCCACGGTATTCGATCCGTGCGGACTGGCCCTTGCCCGGCTTGTACAGCGGCACGCGGACCAGCGCGGACCGGTTGTTGTGACCCCAGCTCAGGTAGCTCGGAGCCTCGCCCCCGCCCCAAAGGCGCTTGTAGGAGTTGACGAACTGGTTGGTGACGGCGGTGAATTCCGGGGCGTGCTTGAGGATGCCGGCAATAAACTGCCGGGCCGTCTTGGACAGCTGGAACTCGGCGCCGGCTTCGAAGAACGCGTTGGTATCGCCTTCGAACAGGGAGAAGTGCGTGTGCATGCCGGAGCCCGGGTGGTCGGTGAACGGCTTGGGCATGAAGGTGGCGTACGTGCCCTGCTGCAGGGCCACTTCCTTGATCACGGTACGGAAGGTCATGATGTTGTCCGCCGTCTGCAGGGCGTCGGCGTAGCGGAGGTCGATCTCGTTCTGTCCGGGTCCGGCCTCGTGGTGGCTGAATTCCACCGAGATGCCCACCGATTCCAGCATGGTTACGGCGGTGCGGCGGAAGTCCTGGGCCACGCCACCCGGGACATGGTCGAAGTAGCCGCCCTCGTCAACCGGCACCGGTGCACCGTTCGGGCCCGGTTCCTGGGACTTCAGGAGGTAGAACTCGATTTCGGGGTGGGTGTAGCACGTGAAGCCCATGTCCGCGGCCTTGGCCAGCGTGCGCTTAAGGACGTTGCGGGGGTCCGCTGCCGAGGGTTCGCCGTCGGGAGTGAGGATGTCGCAGAACATGCGTGAAGTCTGTTCCGTCTCGCCACGCCACGGCAGGATCTGGAAGGTGGATGGATCGGGCTGGGCCAGCATGTCGGATTCGAAGACCCGGGCCAGCCCTTCGATGGCGGAGCCGTCGAAGCCAAGGCCTTCCTCGAAGGCACCCTCGACCTCGGCCGGCGCCAGGGCTACGGACTTCAGCGATCCCACGACATCGGTGAACCACAGGCGCACGAAACGTACGTCGCGCTCTTCGATCGTGCGCAGGACAAATTCTTGCTGGCGGTCCATGATGGCCTCTTCTCCGGTCAACGTTCATGCTCCGGGGCCCGCGCAAAGGGGAAAGCCGGCAGCAGTTCATCAACACTGTACTAATCATTCGGCGCCGATGCTTGAGCCTGAGCCGTGCGTAACACAGCATTAACCTCCGGAGCGGTCCGGGAGTTGCCCTGGCGGCTTCCATGCGGGACGTCAACGGCGTTCCGGCACGGCCGCTATGACGCTAATCACCTTTGCCCGGAACCGGCTGCGGTAGAAAGCACGGCAGGTCCCGCACTACGCTCATCCCATGGCCACCAGCAACAGCTCCGACTCCAGCGCGTCCGCCGAAGTACCCGCCCCGTACGGCAGCGGACCCGGCCAGCACGAGGCTCCTGCCGCCGGACGAAAACCGGCCAAGGTCCGGATCCACCACCTGCAGCAGGCCAAGCGGGACGGCACCAGGTTCGCCATGCTCACCGCCTACGAGCAATATACGGCGGAGATCTTTGACGCTGCCGGCATTGAAGTGCTGCTGGTCGGTGATTCGGCCTCGAACAACGTCTACGGCAACGAAACCAGCCTTCCGGTCACCGTGGACGAACTGCTGCCGCTGTGCCGCGCCGTGGCCAGGACCGCGAAGCGCGCCATGGTGGTCGCGGACCTGCCCTTCGGCAGCTACGAAGTCAGTGCCGAACAGGCCGTCGCCACCGGTGTCCGCTTCCTGAAGGAAGGCCTGGCGCATGCTGTGAAAATCGAGGGCAGCGCGTACTACGCCCCAACGGTGCGAGCAATGGTGCAGGCGGGCATCCCGGTCATGGCCCACATCGGTTTCACCCCGCAAAGCGAACACGCACTGGGCGGATACCGCGTGCAGGGCCGGGGCGACGACGCCCAACGCCTGATCGACGATGCCCGCGCCCTCTCCGACGCAGGCGCATTCTGCGTGCTCATGGAAATGGTCCCGGCCGACACCGCGGCCGCGGTGGACGCTGCCGTGGACGTCCCCACCATCGGCATTGGCGCCGGGAACGCGACCACGGGCCAGGTCCTTGTCTGGCAGGACATGGCCGGCCTGCGGGGCGGCCGGATGGCCAAGTTCGTCAAACAGTACGCGGACCTGCGCACCACCCTGCTCGACGCCGCCACCGCCTACGGCGACGACGTCCGCTCCGGCCAGTTTCCCGGCCCGGAACATTCCTTCTAGCTTTCAACTTCACCCCGCCGACGCGGGCGGAACAGGCGGGCCGGCACCCGGCCGGCCTGCCCACCCAACCGGTCAGTCGTCGTCGCCCTTTTCCCAGGCCTCGTTGCGCGCCTTGACCTTCTCGATGGCGTGTTCAGCTTCTTCCCGGGTCTTGTAGGGCCCAATGAGCTGGCTCCAGTCGGAGAGCCGGTCTTCTTCCACTTCGTGGGTGTTGACGTTGAACCAGTACTCAGTCATCGTTGCTCCTCGTTCCGGCGACAGGAAAGCCGCGGGGTGATGCACGTAACACAAATACTTACGTGTGCCCTCCGCCGCTTGTCGGTTGTTAGGCGTTCTGCGGTGCCTTATATGATCAATCTATGCCTTCCCTTGCCTCTACTGCACCCACCGGAACCCTCACCCCGGGTACCGTAGGCCCGCAGCGTTCCGTCCCGGCGTCCATCCCCCGTCCGGAGTACGTCGGCAAGCCTGCCCCGGCCAAATTCACGGGTTCGGAGGTCAAGTCCGCCGAAACGATCGAGAAGATCCGCGTCGCCGGGCGGATCGCGGCCCAGGCCATCGTGGAGGTCGGCAAGCATATCCAGCCCGGTGTCACCACCGATGAACTGGACAGGGTGGGCCACGAATTCCTGCTGGACCACCACGCGTACCCCTCCACGCTCGGCTACCGCGGATTCCCCAAGTCCCTGTGCTCGTCGCTGAACGAGGTCATTTGCCACGGCATCCCGGACAGCACCGTGGTCCAGGACGGCGACATCCTGAACATCGACATCACCGCCTTCATCAACGGGGTCCACGGCGACACGAACTACACGTTCCTGGTGGGTGACGTGGACGAGGAATCACAGCTCCTGGTGGAGCGCACCCAAGAGTCGCTCAACCGGGCCATCAAGGCGGTGGCACCGGGCCGGGAAATCAACGTGATCGGCCGCGCCATCCAGTCGTACGCCAAGCGTTTCGGCTACGGCGTGGTGCGGGACTTCACCGGCCACGGTGTCGGCGAGGCTTTCCACACCGGACTGATCATCCCGCACTACGACGCCGCCCCCGCCTACAACACCGTGATCGAAACGGGGATGGTGTTCACGATCGAACCGATGCTCACCCTCGGCACCGTCGAGTGGGACATGTGGAGCGATGACTGGACCGTGGTGACCCGCGATCACAAGCGCACCGCCCAATTCGAGCACACCCTGCTGGTTACCGAGACCGGTGCGGAAATCCTCACCCTGCCGTAGTCTGTCCCCTGCCCGCACACGGCATCCGATGCCGGTGCAGGACCCACCCTGTTGTGGGGCTGCCCCCGGCCGCCCCTTCCCTGCCCGCCCCAGCCTAGAACGGAATCCCATTGGCCAAGAAGGACGAGAAGTCGCACAAGAACGCACCACTGATCGGCATCGACATCGGCGGTACGGGCATCAAGGGCGGCATTGTCGACCTGAAGAAGGGCAAGCTCCTGGGCGAGCGTTTCCGGGTGCCCACCCCGCAGCCCGCCACGCCCGAGGCCGTTGCCGAAGCAGTGGCCCTGGTGGTCGCCGAGCTCTCTGCGCGCCCCGAGGCCCCGGAGGCCGGCTCCCCCGTGGGCGTGACGTTCCCCGGCATCATCCAGCACGGCGTGGTCCACTCCGCCGCCAACGTGGACAAGAGCTGGCTGGATACGGACATTGACGCCCTCCTCACCGAGCGGCTGGGCCGCCCCGTGGAGGTCATCAACGACGCCGATGCCGCCGGCCTGGCCGAAGCCCGGTACGGTGCCGGCGAAGGTGTCGCCGGCACCGTCCTGGTCATCACCCTGGGCACGGGCATCGGCTCCGCCTTCATTTTCGACGGGAAACTGGTACCGAACGCGGAACTGGGGCACTTGGAGATCGACGGCTTCGATGCCGAATCGAAGGCCTCCGCCGTGGCCCGCGAACGGGACGGGCTCTCATGGGACGAGTACAGCGTGCTGTTGCAGCGGTACTTCTCGCATGTGGAGTTCCTGTTCTCCCCGGAGCTGTTCATCGTCGGCGGCGGAATCTCCAAGCGCGCGGACGAGTACCTTCCCAACCTCAAGTTGAGGACGCCGATTGTTCCGGCCGTCCTGCGGAACGAGGCCGGGATCGTTGGCGCGGCCCTGGAAATCGCATTGCAGCACAAGCTCACCAAGTAAAGGTGGTGCCGGTGGCGGCTGCGGCTTCCCCTCCGCTGCCGCCACCGGAGCTTAGAGCGGGCTCTTCTCGGAGCTCTTCGGGCCGGAGGCGCCCTTGGCGCCTTCCACGGCTTCGTGGCGGAGCAGGGCAATGGCCGATTCGAAGTCCTCCAGGGACTCGAAGGCCTGGTACACGCTGGCGAAGCGCAGGTACGCTACCTCATCCAGCTTCTGGAGCGGTCCGAGGATGACCAGGCCTACCTCGTGAGCGTCGATTTCGGCGGCGCCGGAGGAACGGATCTGCTCTTCCACCTCCTGGGCCAGCATGGCGAGGTCGTCTTCGCTGACCGGCCGGCCCTGGCATGCTTTGCGCACGCCGTTGATCACCTTGCTGCGGCTGAACGGCTCGCCCACGCCGGAGCGCTTGATGACGGAGAGGCTGGTGGTTTCGACGGTGGTGAACCGGCGCCCGCATTCGGGGCACTGGCGCCGGCGTCGGATAGCCGAGCCGTCATCGGCCATCCGGCTGTCAACGACGCGGGAATCGGGGTTGCGGCAGAACGGACAATACATGGCGTTTCCCCTTCCCTTCCGGCGTCTAACGGCAACGAAACCGGCAGTGCCGCCGGACCGCAGTGTTACCGTCCCAGTTTACGGCTGCATCCCGGGTAATAACAAGCCTGTAATTACTACATGTAGTGCCCGGCAGCCTATATGTAGTGGCTAGTCCTGTGCAGGGAACCGCGCGCTGACGGCGTCCCCGTGGGCCGGCAGGTCCTCGGCGCGGGACAGGCTCACAATGTGGCCGCTGACCTCCGCCAAGGCCTCCCGGCTGTAATTGACCACCTGGATGGCGCGCAGGAACGTGGTGACGTTGAGCCCGGACGAGAACGCAGCGGTCCCGCTGGTAGGCAGCACGTGGTTCGAGCCTGCGCAGTAGTCCCCCAGGCTGACGGGGCTGTAGTCGCCCACAAAGATCGCGCCGGCATTCCGGATCCGCGCGGCCACGGCGGCGGCGTCCCGCGTCATGATCTCCAGGTGCTCGGCGGCGTAGGCATCGCACGCGGCGATTCCCTGGTCCAGGTTGTCCACCAGGACGACGCCGGACTGGGGGCCGGACAAGGCCTCCCGGACGCGGGCGGAGTGCTTGGTTGCGGCGGCCTGCCGATCGAGCTCGTCCCGTACCGCCATGGCCAACGGCTCCGAATCGGTGACCAGCACCGATGCTGCCTTGGGGTCGTGCTCGGCTTGGCTGAGCAGGTCGGCGGCCACCAGCGCCGGTTGGGCGGAGTCGTCGGCAAGGATGGCGATCTCCGTGGTTCCTGCCTCCGAATCGATGCCCACCACTCCCTTGACCAGGCGCTTGGCGGTGGCGACGAAGATGTTGCCGGGCCCGGTCACCACGTCCACCGGTTCCAGTGCGGGGCCCGCGTCGCCGGCGTCCACCCCATAGGCAAACGCGGCGATGGCCTGTGCGCCGCCGATGCCGTAGACCTCGGTGATACCCAGCAGCGCCGCAGCGGCGAGGATGGTGGGGTGCGGCAGGCCGCCGAATTCTTTCTGGGGCGGCGAAGCAAGGGCAATGGATTCCACCCCTGCCGCCAGCGCCGGCACCACGTTCATGATCACCGATGACGGATACACTGCCAGGCCGCCCGGAACGTACAGCCCAACGCGCGTTACCGGGACCCAGTTCTGGCTGACGACGGCGCCGTCGCCCAGTTCGACGTCAACGTTGCGGGGCCGCTGCCGGTCGGCGAATTTCCGTGCCCGGCTGATGGATTCCTCCAGTGCTGCCCGCACCTTCGGGTCAAGACCGTCCAGGGCTGCGGCGATCGCCTCCCGGGGAACCAGCGGATGGCGCTGATCCACGCCGTCGAACCTTGACGCAAGGTCAGACAACGCCGCGAAGCCGCGCTGCCGGACGGCGGCGATAATGTCCAGGACCTTTTCCTCGGCGTCCGCCACGGTCTGGCCCTTGGCGCGCGGAACGGCGGCGCGCAGGGCCGCCAGGGTCAGGGTGCGGCCGCGAAGGTCGATGGTGCGGAAGTCGACGGCGGTAGTCGCGGGGGCAGGAGGCTGAGGGGAAGTGGTCACCTGACTATTTTACGGCGCTGTTCCCGCCCGCCGTTCCGCCGGGGATGCCGGCGGGTTTCCGGCCTGCCATCCCCACCAACTCCAAAACGAAGACCGAAACCGCCGTGGCAGCCGGCCACAGCAGCAGCACCGGCAACGCCCGGAGCGAGAAGGCGATGCTGGCATTGGCCGAGGTGTCCACCGCCGGCCCCCAGAGCCGGGCCGCGAGGAGACCGGTTCCCCAGGCGGCCAGGCTGCCGGCCACCGCGCCGACCAGGCCCGCCAGCAGAGCCGTCCGGGGGTCCGGACGCTTGCCGTCGGCCAGGAACACGGCCAGCAGGCAACCGGCCAGCACCATAATCCCGGCAAGTGTCAGGTCGCGTGGCAGCCACACCAACGGTGCCGTTCCCGATGCCAGGGCGGGGTTCCGGGTGATCAGGTTCAGGCCGCCCGGGGCAAGCAGCCACCAGAGGAGCCCGGCCGGAACGCCTGCCGCCGCCGGGACCAGCAGCAGGGACCAGGGCAGCCGCCGCGCGGGGCGGCCAAAGTTCGTCATGACAGACACCTTAACAAAGGTTCCTGCGGAGCCCGTCAGCGGTTCAAGGGCTCTGTGTTTTCCCGCCTGGCCCGCGGGCCAATACGCTTGGGGAAAGAGATATGCCACTTAGTGCAGGAGTTCCGGTGACCGACAACAGCGAGCCCTTTGAGCAGACGTTCAGGGAGATGTTCCGGCGGCATGCCGCGGGCGTCGCCATCATCACCGTGAACTACCAGGACGAGCCCTACGGATTCACCGCAACATCGGTGGCCTCCCTGTCGGCCAAACCGCCGCGATTCACGTTCAACATGGCCCGCAGTTCCAGGTCCTGGCCCGCCGTTGCCAACACCCAGTTCCTGGGCGTGCACATGCTGGGCCTCGAGAACCAGGAACTGGCAGCCCGGTTCGCCCGGCCCGGCAACCGGTTCGAGGGGAACCACTGGGAAATCGGACCGCACGGGGTGCCCATCCTGAAGGATGTGGCCGGCTGGCTCATCGGCGAGGTGCAGATGCGGCTGTCGTTCGAAAACAATGCCGTGGTGGTGGTCCAGGTGGTGGACGGCCAGGTGGGCGGCGATGGTGCGCCGCTGCTCTACCATGGGGGCGCCTACGGACAGCCTGTCCCGCTGGACTACGAAATCTAGCGCACTCCATCGTCCCGGGTCCGGGCTGAAGCGACCAGACGCCAAAGGCGCGGACGACGCCGGAAGCCGGCTTCCGGCGTCGTGCTCCCCTGCGTCAGGCGTCCAGGCAAGCCGGCCCCAGCAGCACTTTCAGGTCGCCGAACAGCGACGGGCTGGGGTTCACCCGCAGGTGGACGGGCAGGCCCATGATTTCCGTGCGGGTGTCGCCCTGGAGGTGCAGCCGCACCTCCGAGTTGCCCCGGTGCGTGCGCAGCACGTCCCCCAGCTCCGTCACCACTGCCTCGGTTGCCTTGTAGGTGGGCATGGTGATGACCAGCGGCCCGTGCAGGCCTTCGCTCAGGTCCGGAACGGACAATTCCATGCAGTTGAGGGTGATTGCGCCGTCGTCGCGCTTTTGCAGGCGGCCCTTGACCACCACGATCAGGTCCTCGGCGAGCACGGAGGCGATAGGCCCGTAGACCTGGCCGAAGAACATCACTTCGATGGAACCGCCGAGGTCCTCGATCTCGGCCCGGGCGTAGGCATTGCCGCTGGCTTTGGCGATGCGGCGGCTCAACGAGGTGATCATGCCGGCGATGGTGATGATGGCGCCGTCCTGCGGCCCGTCTTCGCCGATGATGGTCGTGATGCTCATCTCCGCGTGCTGGCTCAAAAGCCCCTCGAGGCCCTGCAGCGGGTGGTCCGAGACGTACAGGCCCAGCATGTCCCGTTCGAAGGACAGTTTGTCCTTCTTTTCCCACTCGGGCAGGTCCGGGATTTCGATGCTGAGCGACGCTTCCGATTCGGCTTCCTCAAAACCGGCGAAGAGGTCGAACTGGCCGATCGCCTCGTTCCGCTTCAAGGTGATGACGGAATCGATGGCCTCTTCATGGATCATGGCCAGCGCACGCCGGTGATGGCCCAGGGAGTCGAAGGCCCCGGACTTGATCAGGGATTCGATGGTCCTCTTGTTGCACACCACCGCCGGAACCTTCATCAGGAAGTCCTTGAAGGACGTGTAGGCACCTTCGCTCTCGCGCGCGGTGACCATGGCATCGACGGCGTTCGCACCCACGTTGCGGATAGCGCCCATGCCGAAGCGGATGTCGTTGCCCACCGGGGTGAAGTTCAGGGCCGACTCATTGACATCCGGCGGAAGCACCGTGATGCCCATGCGGCGGCATTCGTTCAGGTAGATGGCCGACTTGTCCTTATCGTCGCCCACGCTGGTCAGCAGTGCAGCCATGTACTCCGGCGCATAGTGCGCCTTCAGGTAGGCCGTCCAGTAGGAGATCACCCCGTACGCGGCGGAGTGGGCCTTGTTGAAGGCGTAGTCGGAGAAGGGCAGGAGGATGTCCCACAGGGTCTTGACGGCCTCCATGGAGTAACCGTTGTCCTGCATGCCCTGGGAGAAGCCGGCGAACTGCTTGTCCAGTTCCGACTTCTTCTTCTTGCCCATGGCCCGCCGGAGGATATCTGCCTGGCCCAGCGAGTAGCCGGCCAGCTTTTGCGCCACGGCCATCACCTGCTCCTGGTACACGATCAGGCCGTACGTGCCGCCGAGGATCTCCTTGAGCGGTTCCTCCAGCTCGGGGTGGATGGGAATGACTTCCTGGATCCCGTTCTTGCGCAGCGCGTAGTCAGTATGGGCATTGGCGCCCATGGGGCCTGGCCGGTACAACGCCAGCACGGCGGAGATGTCTTCGAAGTTGTCCGGCTTCATGAGCTTGAGCAGGGAACGCATGGGGCCGCCGTCGAGCTGGAACACGCCCAGGGTGTCGCCGCGGGCCAGGAGTTCGTAGGACGGGGCGTCGTCGAGCTCCAGGTTTTCCAGGTCGAGGTCGATGCCGCGATTCATTTTGATGTTCTCGAGGGCATCGGAAATGATCGTCAGGTTCCGCAGGCCCAGGAAGTCCATCTTGATCAGGCCAAGGCCCTCGGACGTCGGGTAGTCGAACTGGGTGATCACCTGGCCGTCCTGGAAGCGGCGCATGATGGGGATGACGTCGATGATGGGGTCCGAGGACATGATGACGCCGGCTGCGTGCACGCCCCACTGGCGCTTCAGCCCTTCAATGCCCAGGGCCGTTTCGAAGACCTTGGCGGCTTCCGGGTCGGTGGCGATCAGCTGCCGGAAATCGCCGGCCTCGCTGTAGCGCTTGGCTTCGGGGTTCTGGATATCCGCGAGCGGAATGTCCTTGGCCATCACGGCGGGGGGCAGGGCCTTGGTCAGCTGTTCACCCATGCTGAACGGGTAGCCCAGGACCCGGGAGGAGTCCTTGAGGGCCTGCTTGGTCTTGATGGTGCCGTACGTGACGATCATGGCGACGCGTTCGTCACCGTACTTGCGGGTCACGTAGTCGATCACTTCGGAACGGCGCCGGTCATCGAAGTCGACGTCGAAGTCGGGCATGGAGACGCGGTCCGGGTTCAGGAACCGTTCGAAGATCAGGCCGTGGCGCAGGGGGTCGAGGTCGGTGATGCGCATGGCGTAGGCCACCATGGAACCGGCACCCGAACCACGGCCGGGGCCAACACGGATGCCGTTGTTCTTGGCCCAGTTGATGAAGTCGGCAACCACCAGGAAGTAGCCCGGAAACCCCATGGACGTGATGACGCCGAGCTCGTAGTCCGCCTGCTTGCGGACCTCGTCCGGGATGCCTCCCGGGTAGCGGTACTGCAGGCCCTTGTCCACTTCCTTGACCAGCCACGAGGTCTCGTCCTCGCCGGGCGGGCAGGGGAACCTGGGCATGAAGTTGGCGTCCGTATTGAAGGACACCTCGCAGCGCTCAGCGATCAGCAGGGTGTTGTCGCAGGCTTCCGGGTGGTCGCGGAAAAGCTCGCGCATCTCCTGCGGGGATTTGAGGTAGTAGCCGCTGCCGGAGAAGGCGAACCGCGAACCGCCGTTGTCGTACGTGGGTTCGAGCAGCGTGGAGCCCGACTGGATGGCCAGCAGGGCCTCATGGGCCTTTGCATCGTGCTCGTGGGTGTAGTGGAGGTCGTTGGTGGCCACCAGCGGCAGGTTGAGGTCCTTGGCGAGCCTCAGGAGGTCGCCGTTGACCCGACGCTCAATGTCCAGCCCGTGGTCCATCAGCTCGCAGAAGTAGTTTTCCGCGCCGAAGATGTCCCGGAACTCGGCGGCCGCCTCCAGCGCTTCGCGGTACTGGCCGAGCCGGAGCCTGGTCTGCACTTCGCCGGAGGGACATCCGGTGGTGGCAATCAGCCCCTCGGAGTAGGTGTTGAGCAGTTCGCGGTCAAGCCGCGGCCACTTGCCGAACACCGAATCGAGGGAGGCGATGGAGGAGGCCCGGAAGAGGTTCCGCATGCCCACGTTGTTGTAGCTCAGGAGCGTCATATGGGTGTACGAGCCACCACCGGAGACGTCGTCCTTGCGCTGGGATTCGTCGCCCCAGCGGACGCGTTCCTTGTCCGTGCGGGCCGTGCCGGGGGTTACGTAGGCTTCGACGCCGATGATCGGTTTGATGCCCTTGTCCGTGGCCTTGCGCCAGAAATCGAACGCCCCAAACAAGTAGCCGTGGTCTGTGGTGGCAAGGGCCGGCATCCCCAGGCGCTCGGTTTCATCGAACAGCTCGCCCAGGCGGGCAGCTCCATCCAGCATGGAATATTCGGTGTGGGTGTGCAGGTGGACAAACGAATCTTTGCTGGAACTCACCGCACCATTCTAAGCGCTGGCAGTTGGCGGCCCGGCCAGGCCGCCCGTGTCAGGCCTGTCCCGACTCCAGCAGTTCCAGGGCGTAGGCCAGGTCCTGCGGATAGTCGCTGGTGACAGAGACGCGTTCCCCTGTCACCGGGTGGTCGAATCCCAGCTGGCGGGCGTGGAGCCACTGCCGGGTGAGCCCCAGGGTGGCCGCGAGGCGCGGGTCGGCGCCATAGGTGAGGTCACCGGCGCAGGGATGGCGGAGGGCTGAGAAGTGGACCCGGATCTGGTGCGTCCGGCCCGTCTCCAGGTGCACTTCCACCAGGCTTGCCTTCCCGAAAGCCTCCAGGACTTCGTAATGGGTTACCGAGGGCCGGCCGTCCTCGATGACGGCAAAGCGCCAGTCGTGGCCGGGATGCCGTCCGATGGGCGCGTCGATGGTGCCTGTCAGCGGGTCCGGGAGGCCCTGGACCACCGCGTGGTACACCTTGTCCACAGTGCGCTCCTTGAAGGCCCGCTTGAGGGCTGTGTAGGCCCGCTCGGACTTCGCCACCACCATCACCCCGGAGGTGCCGACGTCGAGCCGGTGCACGATCCCCGCCCGCTCCGGTGCGCCGGAGGTGGAGATGCGGTAGCCTGCACCGGCCAGTCCGCCCACCACAGTGGGGCCAACCCAGCCGGGCGAGGGATGCGCAGCGACACCCACGGGTTTGTCGACGACGACAAAGTCCTCGTCGTCCAGCAGGATCTTCAGGCCTTCCACAACTTCCTCCACGACTTCCAGCGGGTCCCGCCGCTCCGGGACGGTGACGTCAAGGACATCCCCCGCCACAAGTTTTGCCGATTTCCCGAGCGCCCTCCCCCGGGTGACGACATGGCCCTCGGCCAGCAAGGATGCGGCCACGGACCGGGACACGCCCAGGAGGCCGGCCAGTCCGGCGTCGGCCCGGGTCCCGCCGAATTCCTCGGCCACGACGATTCGCTCACTCATGGCCGGGCTTGTCCTTGTGTGCAGTCCCGAGGCGCGTTCCGTCCAGCGCGATTCCGCGAATGGTCAGGATGCAGATGATGGCGACGGCAGACACGACGGCGGAGTCCGCGATATTGAAGATCGCGAAGTTGGGAAGCTGAATGAAGTCCACCACATGGCCCATCCCGAAGGAGGGCTCGCGGAAGAGCCGGTCGGTGAGGTTGCCCAGGGCGCCGCCCAGCAGCAGCCCGAGAGCCAGGGACCACCAGGCCGAGCCCAGCTTCCGGACCTGGAAGAGAATGGCGATTGCGACGCCGGCCATGATGATCGAGAACACCCAGGTGACGTTCTCCCCGATCGAAAACGCGGCACCTGAGTTCCGGATGAAGTACCAGTGCAGCAGGGGCGGCAGGACCGGGATCCTTTCGCCTTCCACCATGGTGGACGTCACCCAGAGTTTGGTGAGCTGGTCCAGGACGTAGGCAAAGACCGCGAACCCGCCGAAGAGGGACAGCAGCACAGCCCGTCGGGGGCGCGGAGAGGAGGGGGCCGGCCGTGCGGCGTCGGCTGCGAGTTCGTCAGTCATGGTGCTTTCACTTCGAAGAACTTAGGTGTCAATGCCAAAAGCCGGTGGCCGAGGAATCCTCAGCCACCGGCTTTCAGAATACGTGTTGCCAGGGTTAGTTTGCTTCGCTGACTTCCGGCGTCGCAACGGAACCACGTGCGTCCAGGTCGCGGAGCTGGCCTTCGATGTAGGCCTTCAGGCGTGAACGGTAGTCGCGTTCGAAGCCGCGGAGCTGCTCCACCTTGCGCTCGAGGACCGAACGCTGCTGCTCCAGTGCGCCCAGGATCTTGCGGGACTTTTCCTGTGCGTCGTTGACGAGGCTGCTGGCTTCGATCTGCGCCTCGGCGATGATCTTGTCCTTCTGGGCCTGGCCTTCGGCGACGTGGCGGTCGTGCATCTGCTGCGCCATGGCCAGCAGGCCGGCAGCGGACTCGGCGGAAGGAGTGGAGGCGGCGGGCGCTGCGGGGGCGGCTGCAACCGGAGCGGCCGGCTCGACGTCCTTCTTCTTGCTGGCTTCGGCGGCCTTCGCTTCGGCTTCAGCCTTCTCGCGGGCCTCATCCTTGTCGGACTTGCCCGGGGCGGGGACCTTCTCAACCACAGGTGCGGCGGTGGTGCTTGCCGGGACGCTGGAGCCGGCGTCGGCGAGCTTCTTGCGGAGCTCGTCGTTTTCCTGGTTCAGGCGGCGGAGTTCGACGACGATTTCGTCCAGGAAGTCGTCAACCTCGTCCTGGTCATAGCCCTCGCGGAACTTGGTGGGCTGAAAGCGCTTGTTGACAACGTCTTCTGGCGTCAAAGCCATCTGGTCACCTCACTGGTCTGGTTAGTCAGTAGGCCTTCCGGCCGTCAAAACTACGGTACCTAAATTTGGTCTGCTTACTCTAATTCAACACCGCGGTGTCAAACGGGAGGTTTCTTCGCTTTACAGTAGCTGTTCCCGGGAGGATCATCCTGCATTGCCAAGTCTTTGTTGGTGGATCAGGCCAGATTCCTGGTGATGCTCATCGCAATGCTGACGCCGATGAACAGGATCAGGAAGCCCAGGTCCAGGGAGATGCCGCCAAGCCGAAGGGGCGGGATCAACCGCCGCAGCCCCTTGAGCGGCGGATCAGTGATGGAATACACAGCGTGCGCCACCACGAGGGCCGCACCGCGTGGCCGCCATTCCCTCGCGAACATCTGCACCCAGTCGTAGACCAGGCGGATGATGAGGGCCACGAAGAACAGCAGCAACACGAGATAGAGAAGTCCGAAAACAATTCCCATGACTTATTTCATATCTCCATATTTCGTGCGGACCATCCCGTTCGGATGCCGCGGTGTGCTGCAGTTGTCTTGTCTATTTCAGCACAGATGCCAGACAGGTGTCCCTGCCTGGCATCTGTCGTCGGCCTTGGCCGTCAGCTCTGGTTGAAGAAACTGGCCTGGGTGTCGCTGACTTTCTTGTCGTCACCGATCACTTCGACGTAGGACGGTGAGAGCAGGAACACCTTGTTGGTCACCCGTTCGATGCTGCCGCGGAGGCCGAAGACGAGTCCGGCCGAGAAGTCCACCAGGCGCTTTGCGTCTGCCTCACCCATGTCCGTGACGTTCATGATCACCGGGATACCGTCCCGGAAGCTCTCACCGATGAGCTTGGCATCGTTGTAGGAGCGGGGATGGATGGTGGTGATCTGCCGAAGTCCGGTGTTTTCTTCACGGCTCGAGGCCGCACGCTTAATCGGGGTCACTGGGGCGCGGTATTCCTCTTCAGGGGTGTAGGACGCCTCACGGCTGACTTCGCGGACCGGTGCCGGGGCACGGCGTTCCTCGCGGTCGACTTCCATGGGTTCGTCCTCATCCTTACGTGTGGTCTGTTGCTCGGACTCGTAATGCTCATCGCCGTCGGCGAGCCCAAGATAGATCATTGTCTTGCGCAGAGCGCCGGCCATGGTCGACTCCTAATCGTGTCCCGTAAGCGGGCCGCCCAATGACTTGACAGCACTGGAGTCCCCCGCCCATCACTTCCAACAGGTCCGACGCTACCCCACCGCGGGACGCGAACCGAGAATATCGGAACCGATCCGCAGGTGTGTCGCCCCGAACTTGATGGCCGCCTCCAGGTCCTGGCTCATGCCGGCCGAGATGGCAGCTGCCCCCGGGTGGTCGGCCACCAGGCGGGCCGAGACTGCGGCGAGCTTCTCGAAGGCCGGCTCCGGCGGCGCGCCCAGCGGCGCAACGGCCATGACGCCGGCAAGGTGGAGGCCGGCTGACGCCGCGATCCTCTCCGCCAGGAGTGGCACATCGGCCGGGGCCGCCCCGCCGCGGTGCGTGCCGCCGTCGTCCTCCAGGCTGACCTGGATGAAGCACGCCAAAGGGTCCCGCCCGCCGGAATCCATCTCGTTCCGCACTGCCTTGGCGAGGGCGTCCACGAGCTGGAGGCGGTCCACTGAGTGGACGGCGGCGGCGTACCGGACCACCGATTTTGCCTTCTTGCTCTGCAGTTGGCCCACGAAATGCCAGTTGAGGGCCAGTCCGGCCAGTTCGGCGGCCTTCGCGGCCGCCTCCTGGTCCCTGTTCTCGCCCACATCGGTGACCCCGAGGGCCGCGAGCCGGCGGATGTCCGCGGCCGGGTGGAACTTGGTGACCACGATGAGCGACGGCGGCCGGCCGCTGCGGCCGCTCGCCTCGGCGGCGGCCGCGATCCGATGGCGTACCGCGGCCAGCCTGATGGCGAGTTCCGCGGCGCGGGGAT
This sequence comes from Pseudarthrobacter sp. MOO14, assembly GCF_058267675.1. Classification (NCBI taxonomy): domain Bacteria; kingdom Bacillati; phylum Actinomycetota; class Actinomycetes; order Micrococcales; family Micrococcaceae; genus Pseudarthrobacter; species Pseudarthrobacter sp. MOO14. Next base: position 4,144,707 of record NZ_CM177849.1, on the reverse strand, counting down.
CGGACGCCGGGTCCCGGGGGTCCTGCGGATACTCAGTCATGGCACCACACCAGTCCGGCGAAACGGCCGGTGTTCCGGTCGCGGCGGTAGGAGAACAGCGTGTCGGTCTCGAGGGTGCAGGGACCGGAGTAGGCCACTTCCACGCCGGCGGCCTTGAGCTGGCTCCGGGCACCGGCCGGGAGGTCCAGCCCGGGGGTCCCCCAGGAGGTGGTACTCCACGTTGCGGGCACCTTGGCGGCTACCTCCTCGCGCAATGCGGCGGGTACTTCGTAGCAGGCACCGCAGATGGAGGGCCCCAGCCAGGCACGGACGCGGGACGCCCCCAGGGATTCCATGGCCTCCACGGCCGCCGGGAGCACACCGTTGGCGGTCCCGGGACGGCCGGCGTGGACGGCGGCGAGAACCGGCCCGTTGGCCGACTCCCCCGCGAGCAGGACCGGGATGCAGTCCGCCACCATGACGGCCAGGGGAATGCCCTGGGACACCATGGCGTCGGCTTCGGGAACGGGAGAGTCCGCGTCCATTAAAGCGACGGTGGTGCCGTGGACCTGGTTCATGAAGCGCAGTGACCGCGGAGCGGCACCGATGGATTCCTCCAGGCGGCTCCGGCGCTCCATGACCCGGGCGGGGTCGTCTCCCACGTGGAGGGCCAGGTTTCCGGCACTCGCGTCGGTGAATGCGGCCGACACCCCGGGCAGGATGTCGGCGCGCCAATGGAACAAGCCGGTGCCTACTTCAGGAAGTCGGGGACATCCAGGTCGTCCGGGTGGTTGCCGGTCAGGTCCGGCTCCACGACGGACGGGAGGTCGACGTCGAAGCCGGAGTCGGCCGGGACGGCAGACGGACGCTGCTGGCCCCAGTTGCTCAGGCCCGCCGCACCAACGCCGGCGTGGATGGGCTGCACGTTCTGCTGGTGGCTTCCGTTGCCCTGGTGGTTTCCGCCCTGGGAGTGGGCCGAGGCGGGGGCGGCAGCGGGGGCAGCGGGCCGCTGGGGGGCGGTCTGCGGCTGTGACTGGTCCATGGACGGTGAGGTGGCCTTGACGTCGTCGAAGCCGGCGGCGATGACGGTGACGCGTGCTTCGTCGCCCAGGGCGTCGTCAATGACGGCACCGAAAATGATGTTGGCCTCGGGGTGGGCCACCTCCTGGACCAACCGTGCGGCTTCGTTGATCTCGAACAGGCCCAGGTCGGAGCCGCCCTGGATGGAGAGCAGCACGCCGTGGGCGCCGTCGATGGAGGCTTCCAGCAACGGCGAGGCAATGGCCAGTTCGGCAGCCTTGACGGCGCGGTCTTCGCCGCGGGCCGACCCGATGCCCATGAGCGCGGAACCGGCACCCTGCATCACGGACTTGACGTCCGCGAAGTCGAGGTTGATCAGGCCGGGGGTGGTAATGAGGTCGGTGATGCCCTGGACACCGGACAGCAGGACCTGGTCGGCGGAGCGGAAGGCGTCCAGCACCGAAACGTTGCGGTCGCTGATGGAGAGCAGGCGGTCATTGGGGATCACGATCAGGGTGTCCACTTCATCGCGCAAGGCGTCGATGCCGGCTTCGGCGGAGCCGGCGCGGCGCCGGCCCTCGAAGGTGAACGGTCGGGTGACCACGCCAATGGTCAGGGCCCCCAGGGAGCGTGCGATCCGGGCGACGACGGGAGCGCCGCCGGTGCCCGTTCCGCCGCCTTCGCCGGCGGTCACGAAGACCATGTCGGCGCCGCGGAGGACTTCTTCGATCTCGTCAGCGTGGTCCTCGGCAGCCTGCTTGCCCACCTCCGGGTTGGCGCCGGCACCCAGGCCTCGGGTCAGCTCGCGCCCGACGTCGAGCTTGACGTCGGCGTCGCTCATCAGCAGGGCCTGGGCGTCGGTGTTGATGGCGATGAACTCAACACCCCTGAGGCCGACCTCGATCATGCGGTTGACTGCGTTCACGCCACCGCCGCCGATGCCGACGACTTTGATGACGGCCAAGTAATTCTGCGGAGCTGCCACGTTACGTGTCCCTTGTTCGTGTCTGTATTGCGAAAACTGATGGTGAGCTTGAAGCCTGCAACCTTAACCTTCGACTTGAAGGTTATAGTTATGTCAAGTAACTCATGTCTGTGACGGTATTTCCTCTGGTTCCGACATTCAATGACCGGGTCCGCGTGTCGGATTAATACGGGGAAAGAAAGCGCTCAGCGCGTCACGGGGTGCCGGGGCACACTGACATCGTAGACCCTGACGGGGTTCTTCGGATCCGCCGGAACCTTCAGGAGCGCGGCCAGCACCTTGGCCTTGAGTTCCTTCTCCGACGCGTTGCCCCACACGATCGTCTGGCCGTCCACAAGCTTCAGCTCCACGGCATCCACGGACTGGGCTGAGGCGTTGGACAGCTTGGCCAGCACGTCCGCGGGCAATGCACCCAGGACTGCCGCCGTGGCACGGAACAGGTCCTGGCCGATCGCTCCGGCACCGCCGTCAATCACCGGCAGCGAGGCCGATGCCGGGTCGGCCGTGGTACCCAGCTGGACGCCGTCGACGTCCACCAGCTGGTACTGCTCCCCCTGCTTGACCAGGGCTACCGGAACCCGCTCATGCACGGAAATGGCGAGCGTGGAAGGCGGCCGTGCCTCGACCGAGACGGACTTGACCTGGACCAGGGGCCCGAGAAGGCCGCGTACGTCGTCTTCACTGATCTGTGGCAGCGGCTTGCCGCGGAGCGGCTCCAGGGCCGCCTGGACCTGGGCGGGCGTCAGGATCCGGGTGCCGCTGACCGAGATCGTCTGCAGGGCGAGGACGGGTGAATAGATGGCACCGGCCAGGATGCCTGCCACCAGCACCAACACGGTTCCGAGGGCAATGAGGAATCTCTTCCGGCGTCGTTTGGCTTTGGGCTCCGGGAACGCCAGGACCGTCGCGCCGGCGGGTTTCTGCGCTGTCGCCGATTGTTCCGGGGCCGGGTCCTGGATGCCGCGGGAGGCGGTGATGACCTCCCCACCGGTGGCACGGGGCGCCCCGTTCGCCGGGTCTTTCCGGGAAGCGGTGCCCGCCGTGGTGTCGGCACGATTGCTTCCCTTCGGAGGTGCGTAGGTGGGCCGGCGCGAGCTAGGCATGGAGCGCCTCCACGATCCGGGGACCGTAGGCCGTGACGTCGCCGGCACCGACAGTGAGGACGACGTCGCCGTCCCCAGCAGCTGCCGCCAGGGTGGCGACGGCGTCATCGGCGGCTACCAGCCGGCCTCCCCCGGTGAGGTGGTCGGCGATGAGCTGGCTGGTGATGCCCGGAATGGGGTCCTCCCTGGCAGGGTAGATGTCCAGGACCAGGGCGGTGTCTGCCAGGTTCAGGGCATCGGCGAATTCGGCGGCGAACTCCCGGGTCCGGGAGAACAGGTGCGGCTGGAACAGGACGTGCACCTTGTGGTCTCCGGCGACGGAGCGGGCCGCGGCAAGGGCAGCGCGGACTTCCGTGGGATGGTGGGCGTAGTCGTCGAAGACGCGAACCCCCCTCGCCGTGCCCTTCAGTTCGAAGCGGCGGGACGCTCCCGAGAAGCTGGCAAGGCCGGCTGCGGCGGCCGCCGGCTCCAACCCCAGCTCCAGGGCCACGGCAAACGCCGCCGCGGCGTTGAGTGCGTTGTGCCGGCCGGGAACCTGCAAGGCCAGCGGAAACTGCCCGGCGGGGTTTGCCACGGCGACGCGGCCAGGACCGTCGTCGAGCAACCGAACGTCCGCGGCTTCGTTCGTGCCGTACAGGACCACCCGCGTGGCGCCGCGGGCCTTGGTCCTTTCCGCGAGGGCCAGCGCCCCGGCGTCGTCAGCACAGGCAATGAGGAGCCCGTCAGGGGGCAGCAGGGCGGTGAACCGGTCGAAGGACTCGTAGACGGCTTCGGCTGTGCCGTAGTAGTCGAGGTGGTCGGGCTCGACGTTGGTGACGACGGCGATCCGTGGCCGGTAATTGAGGAAGGAGCCATCGGATTCGTCGGCCTCCGCCACGAAGATGCCCGATGTCCCGTGGGCGGCATTGACGCCAAGCGCCGGAATGTTGGCCCCCACGGCGAAGGAGGGGTCCAGCCCGGCGGCCCGCAGCAATACGGTGATCATGGAGGTCGTGGTGGATTTTCCATGCGTTCCCGCCACCGTCACCACGGCGTCATCCCCCATGGTGGCGGCGAGGGCCTCGGAGCGGTGCAGGACTGGCAGCCCTGCCTGCCTCGCGGCAGCCAGTTCCGGATTATCGTCCCTGATGGCCGATCCGGCCACCACCGTCTCCGCGTCCCCCAGGTTCTCCGCGTCGTACCCGACCGCGATGCGGGCACCTGCCGCCGCGAGGTCCGACATGACGGGCAGGTCCTTGGCATCGGATCCGCTGACCGGGACGCCGCGGGCCACCATGATCCGTGCCACGGCGGACATGCCCACTCCCCCGATGCCGATGAAGTGCACCTTGCCGAGGATGTCCGTGCCTGCGTTGGTGTGGGGGTTCATGCGGATACCGCTTCCAGGACGAGACCAGCCATCCGCTGGTCGGCGTTTCGGATACCGAGCCGGTAGGACTTGGCTTCCATGGCCGCGAGCCGGGCCTTGTCGGTGACCAGGGGGATCAGTTCGCGTTCCACCCAGTCGGGCGTGAAATCACGGTCGGCCACCAGCAGCGCGCCGCCTGCGGCCACCAGGCCGGCGGCGTTGAGGGCCTGTTCACCGTTGCCGATGGGCAGCGGTACCAGGACGGCGGGAACGCCCACGGCGGCTACCTCGCAGACGGTGGCGGCGCCCGAGCGTGCCAGCAGGAGGTCCGCCGCGGCGTAGGCGAGCTCCATGCCGTCAATGTATTCCACCTGCCGGTACCCCGCTGCGGTGAGGGGTTGGCCGGCCCCGTCCAGCACGGTCTTGCCGCGGCCGGTGACGTGCAGCGTCTGGATGCCCGCGTCGGCAAGCCGGCCCACGGCGGCGGCGATGGTCCGGTTGATGCTTTGCGCCCCGGAGGAACCGCCCGTCACAATCAACGTGGGCTGCTGGGGATCAAGCCCCAGGGCTGCCCTGGCCGCAGTCCGGGCAGCTTTGCGGTCCAGCCCGGAGATTTCCTTCCGCATGGGCATTCCCACGTGGACGGCGTTCCGGAACGGGGTGCCTTCGAACGCCACGGCCACCCTGCCGTTGAGGAATGCCCCGACCCGGTTGGCCAGTCCCGGGCGCGCGTTGGCCTCGTGGATCACCACGGGAATGCGGCGCTTTCGGGCGGCCAGGTACATGGGGGTGCAGACATACCCTCCCACTCCCACCAGAACATCAGCGTGCGCCCGGTCCAGGATGGCCCCGGCCTGGCGGACGGCGCCGGCCAGCCTGCCGGGCAGGCGCAACAGGTCCGCTGACGGTTTCCGCGGGAAGGGCACGCGGTCGATCGTGGCCAGTTGGACGCCGGCCGCCGGCACCAGCCGCGTTTCCATCCCCGAGGGTGTTCCGACGGCAAGGATGTCCGCCCCCGGCGCTTCGCTCCGGAGCGCCGCGGCGATGGCGAGCAGCGGGCTGATATGGCCGGCGGTTCCGCCGCCGGCCAGGACGATAGAGGGTGTGGCAGGTGTCATCTGAGGTTAAGCACGCTTTCTGGAATTCTTGGGTTGGCTCTTGTGGCGGTCTTTCCGGGCCTTGAGCTTGAGCATCCGTTTGGGCCGGATGGCTGGGGCCATTTGTTCCCGGGCAAGGGAAAGAACCACGCCGATGGCGCACAGTGACATCAGCAGGGCCGAGCCGCCGTAGGAAATGAACGGCAGCGGCACGCCGATGACGGGCATCAGCCCGGTGACCACGGACATATTGACGGTGGCCTGCCCCAGCAGCCAGACCATGATGGTGCCGGCCAGGACGCGGTGGAACATGTCCTCCTGTGCCACCACGACGCGGTAGATCGCGGCGCCCAGGATGGCGAACAGGACCAGTACGACGACGGTCCCCACCAAGCCGAGTTCCTCGCCGATGATGGCGAAGATGAAGTCGTTGTGGGCCTCGGGGATCCAGCTGTACTTTTGCCGGCTCTGGCCCAGGCCCACGCCGAGCCAGCCTCCGGAGGCGAGGCCGTAGAGGCCGTTGGTTGCCTGGTAGTTGGCGTCGATGCCGTCGGCGCAGGACTGCCCGGTCCACCAGGAGGTAATCCGGCACATCCGGTTGGAACTGGTGACGGCCATGAAGGCGGTACCGGCGGCGGCGATGATGCCCGCGATCCCGAACAGATAGAGCGGTACGCCCGCGAAGAAGAGGGCCGCGGCCACGATCATCATGATGATCATGGCCGTGCCGAGGTCGTTGCCCACCAGGATCAGGACGATGACGACCGCGGCCATGGGGACCGCCGGAACCAACACGTGCTGCCACCGGCTGAGCAGCCTGCCCTTCATGGCCAGGACGGTGGCCATCCAGAGGGCAAGGGCCAGCTTTGCCGCTTCCGAGGGCTGGAAGGTGATGCCGCCGACGTCGATCCAGTTCCTGTTGCCGTTGATCTCCGAGCCGACTACCTGGACCAGCCCCAGCAGCAGCACGGCGGCACCGACGGCGGGCCATGCCAGCCGCTTGAGCCACACGACGTTGATGCGCGAAAGGACGAACATGGTGAAGATACCGATCGCCGCGAAAACGCCCTGCTTCATGGCGTCCCCATAGGGGGATTTGCCGGCTGCGATCGATTCGACGCTGGAAGCGGAGAGGACCATCATGATGCCGATGGCGGTCAGCGCAAGGGTGGCTCCGAGGATCAGGTAGTAGGTAGAGCCGTTCCTGGAGGTTCCGGTACCCTCCAGGGCGGACCAGAACTTGTGGTGCAGTGCCTGCAGTCTCATCCGGGCTGAAGCCGGCGGCCGCGCGTCCTTGGCTGTGGAACCGGGGCGCGACTTGCTGCCCGGCGGCCGGGTGGGCGTGCTGACCATTGTTACTCCTCGCCGGTCTGGGCCTGCCCTTCCACCAGCTCGCGGACAGCGTCGATGAATGTACCACCACGGTGAGCGTAGGAAGAGAACTGATCCATGGAGGCCGCTGCCGGAGCCATCAGCACGGTGTCGCCTGATTCGGCGAGCCGGGCTGCTGACGCGACGGCCCGGGTCATCACCAGTTGTCCGTTGGCTGGGGAACCGGCCGGTGTGGCACCGGGCGCCGAAGCAGTCTCCACCTCTTCAGTGTCGCCCGCGTCCGGCTCGATGACCGGGACATCCGGCGCGTGTCGCTGGAGGGCCTCACGCAGCGGGCCCGTGTCTGTTCCGATCAGGACCACCGCTTTGAGCCGGGCGGCGTGCTGCCTGACAAGGTCGTCGTAGCTGACGCCCTTTGAGAGCCCACCGGCTATCCACACCACCTTGGTGAAGGCGGAGAGGGATGCCGACGCGGCATGCGGGTTGGTGGCTTTCGAGTCGTTGACCCAGAGGACGCCGTTCATGCGAGCCACCGGCTGGATGCGGTGGTCCCCCGGCACATAGTCGAGGATGCCTTGGCGGACAGCCTTGGCCTCAACCCCGTAGGCACGGACCAGGCCCGCGGCGGCGAGGGCATTGGCCACCATGTGGCGCGGTGCCAGCGGACCGAGATCGGCCATGGAGGCAAGTTCCGCTGCACTGTCGCGGCGTTCTTCAATGAACGCCCGGTCCACGAGCAGCCCTTCCACCACTCCGAGCATGCTGACGGCGGGCGTGACCGTGGTGAAGCCCACTGCACGGCAGCCCTCAACGACGTCGGCGTTTTCCACCATGCGTTCGGTTTCAATCTGCTCGGCGTTATAGATGCAGGCCTTCTGGGTGTGTTCGTAAACCTTGGCCTTGTCCGCCAGGTACGAGTCATAGGAGCCGTGCCAGTCAACGTGGTCCTCGGCCACGTTGAGGCACACGCTGGCCACCGGGGAGAGCGATTCGGCCCAATGCAGCTGGAAGCTGGAGAGCTCGACGGCGAAAACGTCGTAGTCAACCGGATCGCGAAGGGCATCGAGGATGGGTGTCCCGACATTGCCCACGGCGATGGCCTTGAGCCCGGCAGCCCGGAGCATCGATTCCGTCAGGCCGACCGTGGTGGTCTTGCCGTTTGTTCCCGTAATCGCCAGCCAGTCGGCAGTCTTGCGGCCTTCCCTGATCCGGACCCGCCAGGCGAGCTCGACGTCTCCCCACACGGGGATGTGCGCACGGGCCGCAGCGGCGAGGAGGGCCTGGTCCGGGCGCCAGCCTGGTGAGGTGACGATAAGTTCAGGGAGTTCGCCGTCGATCAGCGGAACATGGTTGACGGCTTCCGCACCGAGCAGGACGTCGGCCGCACCCACGATTCTCAGGGTGTCGGCGTGGGCCCGCGCTGTGTCGCTGGTGGCGGCATCCACCACCACGACGCGTGCGCCAAGTTCGATCAGGGTGTCTGCCGCTGCGAACCCGGAGACGCCGATGCCGGTGACGGCAACACGCAGGCCGGCCCAATCGGAGTCCCAGGAGACGAGGTTGGCCAGGCGGGGGGAAACGGTCACAGCAGTACAACCCATTCAGCGTAGAAGATGCCCAGGCCCACGGCGACGAAGAGGCCGCCCAGGATCCAGAACCGGACCACAACGGTGACCTCGGCCCACCCCTTCAGTTCGAAGTGGTGCTGCAGCGGCGCCATTTTGAACACTCGCTTTCCGCCCGTGGCTTTGAAGTAGCCCACCTGGATGATGACTGACAGGGTGATCAGGACGAAGAGGCCGCCAACGATCCCCAGGAGCAGTTCCGTCCTGGACAGGATGGCGAATCCGGCCACCGCTCCACCGATGGCCAGCGAGCCGGTGTCGCCCATGAAGATCTTGGCCGGCGAGGTGTTCCACCAGAGGAATCCCACCAGTGCTGCACTCAGTATGGCGGCAAGCAGTGCCAGATCCAGAGGATCCCGGACCAGGTAGCAGCCGCTTCCGGCTTCCCGGGGCGACCCGCAGGCCTGGTTGCTCTGCCATATGCCCATCAGCGTATATGCACCGAACACCATGATGGAGGCGCCGGCGGCCAGGCCATCCAGGCCGTCGGTGAGGTTGACGCCGTTGGTGGCCGCCGTGACGATCAGGTTGGACCAAATGACGAACAGGATCGCCCCCAGGACAGTCCCGCCGAAGGCGAGGTCCAGCCATGGCAGGTCCCGGACCAGGGAAATCTTGGTGGACGCCGGCGTGAGCCCGGCGTCGTTGGGAAAGTTCAGCGCCAGGATGGCGAAGATGATGCCTACGGCCGCCTGGAGGATCAGCTTGGCCTTCGCGTTCAAACCAAGGCTCCGCTGCCGGGAGATCTTGATGAAGTCGTCCAGGAATCCCACCAGGCCCATGCCCACCATCAGGAACAGCAGGATCAGGGCAGAGGCGGAGGGACCGGGCGAGTCGGGGTTCATCATCAGCATGATGAGGTGGGTGAGCCCATAGCTGAGCAGGACCGCGGCAACGACGACGGTGCCACCCATGGTGGGCGTGCCGCGTTTGGTGTGGTGCGAGGTGGGGCCGTCGTCCCGGATGAATTGGCCATAGCCGCGGCGGACCAGCAGCCGGATGAACAAGGGGGTGCCGACGAGGGCGCACAGCAGGGCGAGGCCCGCACCGATCAGGAGAGCAATCACAGCAGAGTGCTCCTTTCATCGGCAGGTGTCGGGGATGGGGGTAATGCTATCCGATCGCCCAAATGGCGAAGCCCAACGCTGTTGGACGACTTGAACAGCACCAGGTCCCCTGGCTGCAGTTCGGCGTCAAGGATCTGGTAGGCCTCTTCGGCGGTTTCGGCGAAGAGGCATTCGTCGCCCCAGGATCCTTCCTGGACGGCGGAAACGTAGAGTGCACGGGCTTCGCGGCCAACCACCAGCAACCTGGAGATGTTGAGCCGTACCACCTGGGTGCCCACCGCGGTGTGCTCGCGAATGGAATCTTCGCCAAGTTCCAGCATGGCGCCCAGGACCGCCCAGGTCCGGCGGCCCCGGCCAAGGTCGGCCAGGGTGCGCAAGGCGGCACGCATTGATTCAGGGTTGGCGTTGTAAGCGTCGTTGATGATCGTGACGCCGTCCGGGCGTTCGGTGCGTTCCATCCGCCAGCGGCTCGCGGCGGCCTGCTGGCTCAGTGATTCAGCGATGCGGTCCCCCGGCACCCCTGCGGCACACGCAGCTGAGGCTGCCGCCAGCAGGTTACCCACGTGGTGGGCGCCGATGAGCCGGCTGCGGACGTGCCGTGGCGCTTCGCCGTCCGGCAACTGGAGATCGAATTCCGGGCAGCCCTCAGCGTTCGTGTCGGCATTCAGCGCCTGCACCACGGCATCCGGGCGGCCTTCCGCGGAGAACCCGAGGACCGTCGCGGAGGTCCGGCTGCGCATCGCAGCCACGCGTTCGTCGTCGAGGTTGATGATCGCGGTGCCCGCACTGGTGAGTCCTTCAACCATCTCGCCCTTGGCCCGGGCGATGTTATCCACTCCCCCGAATTCGCCTGCGTGGGCCGTTCCTACGGCGAGCACAACTCCGATGTCGGGTTTGACCATCTCCGCCAGGTAGCGGATGTGTCCAATCCCCGTGGCACCCATTTCAATGACCAGGTAGCGGGTGCCGGTTCCGGCCCGGAACACTGTCAGCGGGACGCCAACCTCACCGTTGTAGGAACCCTGTGGCGCTACGGTTGCCCCCTGGGTGGAGAGTATGCCGGCCAGGAGGTCCTTGGTGGTGGTCTTACCCGCTGAACCGGTGATGCCAACGACCGTCAGCTGGTCACCTGCTGCCGAGCGAGCGGCGCGGATCCGTCGGACTGCTTCGGCGGCGAGGGCGCCCATGGCGAGGACGGCATCGGCAACCAGGACTGTCGGGTAGCCCCGGCCGTCCGGCGCAGCGACCGGGCGTTCAACGAGGGCCAAAATGGCCCCGGCAGCAAAGGCGGCGTCCACGAAATCGTGGCCGTCGGCCTGTTCGCCCGGCTTCGCGACGTAAAGCGAACCCTGCGTGGCTTCGCGTGAATCCGTCACCACCGAAAGGGGCGTAATTCCGGGATCGGCGTCCAGGCGCCCGTTGGTGATTTCGGCGATTTCCGCCGCAGTAAATGCAATCATCTCGGTCTAGGACTCTATCCGGTCGTCATGGAGAACGTTGAATCCCCTGGCTGTCAAGGCGCTGCGGAGTTCCACCCGGTCGTCCAGGGCGAGGTTGACGCCTTTTACCTCCTGCCAGACCTCGTGGCCGCGGCCTGCGACAAGAAGGGTGTCCTGCGGGCGTGCGAGTTCTGCGGCTCGGCGGATGGCCTCCGCCCGCGGGAAGACTTCCAGCAGCTCTGTTTCAAGCGCTTCATTCTGCACGGCCTCCCGGGCCCCCGCCAGCACGTCCGCGCGGATGGCCGCGGCATCTTCGTCGTGCGGGTCGTCATCGGTGATGATCACGGTGTCAGCGAGTCGCGCGGCAATGGCGCCCATGGCCGGACGCTTGCCTTGGTCCCGCTGCCCCGTGGCGCCGAACACCACGATCAGCCGTGAGCCGGGCTCGGGTGAGCGGACCGCTTCCAGTGCCCGCGCCAGTGCGTCGGTGTTGTGGGCAAAGTCGACGACGGCGGCGGGCCGGTCGGAGACCAGCTGCATGCGGCCCGGGACTTCGACGGTAAAAGGGTCGGCACTGTCCAGTGCGGCTTGGAGGTCTGCGGCGTCCACGCCGGAGGCAAGGACCATCAGTGCGGCAAGGGCCGCGTTGGCAACGTTGAAGCTGCCCGGCAGCCCGGTGTGGAGGTTCAGGACGGCCCCTGCCGGCCCCGTGAGGGTGACGTCGGTTCCGAGCCCGCGCGGCGACGTCGATGTCACGCGCCAGTCGGCGGGCGTATGGCCGCCGGTGCTGAGCGTGGTGACCGGCATCTGGGCATCGCCGGCCAGCCGGCGGCCCCACTCGTCGTCGACCGTCACCACGGCCTTCCGGGCGCGCGCGGGGGTGAACAGGTCCGCCTTCGTGGCGAAGTAGCCGTCCATGGTTCCGTGCAGGTCCAGGTGGTCCTGGGTGAGGTTCGTGAATCCGGCGACGTCGAAGAGCAGCCCGTCCACCCGCTGGTAGGAGATGGCGTGGGAGGACACTTCCATGGCTGCGGCGTCGAGCCCGCGCTCATGCATGAGCGCCAGCAATCCGTGGACCTCGGGTGATTCAGGAGTGGTGAGGAGGCTGGGAACAGGTTCTCCCCCGGCCTGGATTTCGATGGTGCCGATCAGGCCCGCCTGCCGTCCAAGGGCCCGCAGGAGCGAGGTGATGAAGTAGGTGGTGGTGGTCTTCCCGTTGGTTCCGGTAACCCCAAAAAGCTGCAGCGGACGGCCAGCCGCGGACTGGCTCCGGTAGATCAACGCGGAGAGGGGCCCCACCTCGTTCCGCGGGCTGTCCACCACCAGCACCGGGACGGGCGTGTCCGCGGCAAGGGCAAGGAGCCGGGCGCCGGCGTCGTCTGTCAGCACTGCGGCCGCACCGGCTTCGATGGCGTCCGTGGCGAAGTCCGCGCCGTGCCGGCTTGCCCCGGGCAGTGCCACATACAGGTCGCCGGGCTCCACGGTGCGGGAGTTGATGGAGATGCCGCTGACCTGCACCTCGGCGGCCGGAGCGGGAACCGTTACTCCCAGGGCATTGCCGACGGCGGCCAGCGGAACGGGCGCTACGGCAGAAGGCCGGAAGCGGGCCGGGTTTTCATCCCGGGCAGCGTCGCCGCCGGGCGTCGTGAACTCTGACAAGGGGATCTCCGATGGTGCTAGTGCGTGCCCGCCATGGTTCGCGCCGGGCACTGTGATGCGCTGGATGCTGCTGGTGTTTCCAGCGTGGCGCAGCGGCTACTTCGCGTACTGGGGCAACCTGGCCGGCGCTCCGGTTGAAGGCTGTACGTTGTAGGTCCGCAGCGTCTGGCTCATGACGGACCGGAAGACCGGCCCGTTGGTGATGCCGTAGATGCTGCCCTTCGGCCGCTGGAGCACCACCTCCACAATAAACCGCGGATCATCCATCGGCGCCATTCCAACGATGGAGGCCGTGTAGCCGCAGTAGCCTGATTTGCCGTCGTCACACGGGGATTCCGACGTGCCGGTCTTGGCGCCCACCCGGTAGCCGTCGATACCGGCGTCCTTGATCTCGCCTTCTGTGACGGCGCTCTCCAGGATGTCCTTGACCTGCTGCGCGGTGCTTCCCGAAACCACCTGGCGCGAGGGTTGGGCCGGGACCTTCTCTTCCGTGCCGTCGGGGGAAATGTAGGAATCGATCAGCCGCGGCTGCAGCATGACACCGTTGTTGGCGATGCTCTGGTAGGCGCGGACGGTCTGGAGCGTGGACTGGGAAACGCCCTGTCCAAACAGGACGGTGTACTGCTGGCGTCCGTCCCACTGGTCAGCCGGCGACAGGATGCCCGCTGCCGTTGCGGGCAGTCCGATGTCGGGCGCTTCGCCGATGCCGAATTTCTTCAGCCAGTCGTAGCGCTGTTCCTTGCTGAGCCGCTGGCCGGCCATGACGGTTCCGGTGTTCATGGAATACCCGATGATGCCGGCCAGGGTCCGTTCCTCTGTCCCGTGGGTGAAGGCGTCACTGAAGGTCTGGCCGTCCACGGTGTACGTCGGCGGAATGGTGAACTTGTCCAGCGGGCTTGCCAGCCCTTCATCGATGACCGCCGCCGCGGTCATCATCTTTTCCACTGATCCGGGCTCGTAGGCCGCGGTCACTGAACGTGTGCCGCGGTCCTTCGCGGCCACCAGCCCCGGGTTATTGGGATCGGGTGCGTTGGTGTCCGCCAGGGCAAGGAGGTTGCCGGTTTTGGCATCCATCACGATGATGACGCCCCATTCGGCACTGAGCTTGTCCGCTTGGCTCTGGATGGCCTGCTGGGCGAAGTACTGGAGGTCGGAGTTGAGGGTGAGCTTGACGTCCTTGCCATTCTGGGGCGGTGTCAGCTGGTCGAGGCCCACGGGGATGCGCAGTCCGTCCGCGCCGATCTCGAACAGCCGCTTGCCGTCCGTGCCCTTCAGCTTGTCGTCCTGTGTCTGCTCGATGCCGGCCTGGCCGGTGGTGCCGTCCTGCAGGAATCCCACCACGCCGCCCGCAACCGCGCCGTTGGGGTAGACGCGCTTGCTGACGCCCTCGGCAACAATGCCCGGGACCTGGAGCTTGGAGATGCGGTCCTCGACGTCGGGTTTCACGTCCTTGGCCACGATGTAATAGGGCTGCTGGCCGGTCACGGCGTCCCGGACAGCGGCGGTGTCCATTCCGAGGGCTGCAGCGAGTTCCGAAATTGCCTGGTCGCGGCTGATGTCCACCAGTTTGTCGTGGCCGTCAGCCTGCGGTTCGTACCGCTTGTAGGAGTCTGTCTTGGTGTTGACGCGCTGGTCCACCACGATGTTGTAGCGGATCACGCTGTTGGCGAGCACGGTGCCGCGGGAGTCCAGGATGCTGCCGCGTTCGGCCGGCAGGATCGCCGAGGTCATCCGGCTGTTCAGGGCTGCTTCCGCCATGCCGCCGACGTCGAGTCCCTGGACCAGGAACAACTTCCCGCCCACCACCAGCAGGAGGGTGAGCATGATTCCCAGCCCCAGGCGCAAGCGCTTCGTGGCGTTGGGTGCCTTGCCTTTTCCGGCTTTGCCGGTCGTTTGCGCCACCGTGATATTCCTTGCTGTTCGACCTGCTGCTTGTCCTGCCTGGCGACTTACTGTCCGGGGACCTTCTGCTGCGGCGCCGGGATGGAGCCGCCGTGCAGTTCAGGCGCCGGAGCCGCGGCAGCGGCCGCTGCTGCGGCCTGCGCGGCGGCTTGTGCCTGTGCCGCGGCCTGGGCCGCCTCCGCTGCCGGGGCCGAGGACGTCCTGCCGGCGTCCGGCGGCGTCGCCTTGCCTGCCGTTGCGTCATTGGCCGCCGGGGGCACGATGAGCTGGCCCGCCACAGCCGGCGACGGGATGACTGCCCCTGCCGGTGCGCCCTTGACCGCGGGCGTCGCCTTTCCGGTCACGGACAATGTGGACAAGTCGATCTGGCCTTTGACCGTGGAGGCCACCATGCCCAGTTCAGTTGCCTTGGCGGCCAGGTTCTGCGGTGCCTCGAAGTTCTGCACCTGCTGGGTGAGGTCCTGGTTTGCCTTGGTCAAGGAGCTCTGTTTGGCCCGGAGCTCAACGAGCTGGTACTGGGCCGTGGAGACCGAAATGTTAAGGACGAGCACTGCCACCAGCGCGACGGCCAGCATGGCGAAGCACATCACGACGAACGGGGCCCGGCGCTTGCGCGGGGCCGTGCGGACCACGGAGAGCGGGGTCCGTCCCTTGCGAACTTCGTCAGGCCGGCCCGCGGGCCTGCTGGCGGGCGCCGAGCTGCCGGAAACGACGGGAAAGTTCTTGACGGCGGCGGTGCTCATGCAGCTCTCCTGGCTCTGATTCGTTCTGCGGCACGAAGCCTGGCGGAGGCAGCGCGCGGGTTTTCGGCGATTTCGACGGCGGTGGGCACCTCGGTGCCCTTGGTGAGGGTTTTCAGCTCGGGCTTGTGCTCTTCCAGCTCCACCGGGAAGCCGAGGGGAGCCGATGACTTGGACCGCGCCTGGAACACGCCCTTGACGATCTTGTCTTCCAGGGAGTGGTAGGACATCACCACGATGCGCCCGCCCATGGCCAGGGAGTCGACGGCGGCAGGTACGGCCCGTTCCAGGACGTCCAGTTCCTCGTTGACCTCGATCCGCAACGCCTGGAACGTCCGCTTGGCGGGATGTCCGCCCGACTTCGCGGCCGAGGCAGGGACAACCGAGCGGATCTGTTCCACGAGCTCGCCGGTGGTGGTGAACTCCTTGACGGCGCGGGCGGCGACAATCCGGTTTGCTATGCGTCCTGCAAACTTTTCCTCGCCCCATTTGCGGATGATCCTGACCAGGTCCGCTTCGCTGTAGGTGTTAACAACATCCGCCGCCGTTTGGCCCCGGCTGGTGTCCATCCGCATGTCCAGGGGTGCGTCGAAGGAGTACGCGAAGCCGCGCTCACGCTCATCCAGCTGCAGGGAGGAGACCCCCAGGTCCATGAGGATCCCGTGTACTTCGGCTACGCCGAGGTCTGCCAGCACCTCCGGGATTTCGTCATAGACGGCGTGGACGAGGTCGGTGCGCGCCGCAAAAGGCGCCAGCCGCTCCCCCGCGAGGGCCAGCGCTTCTTCGTCGCGGTCGATCCCGATGAGGTGGAGGTCGGGAAACCGCTGGAGCATCGCCTCTGAGTGACCGCCCATGCCCAGGGTCGCGTCGACGGCTATAGGAGTCTGGCCCCGCAGCCTCGCAGCTTCAAATCCCGGTGCCAACAAATTGATGCACCGGTCCCGAAGGACCGGCACATGGCGTTCGGACGTGGGCTTCGGTTCATCTGTCATGCCTGGTCCTTTCCCGCCGTCGTTGTCACCTTCTGCTTCTGGGACCAGATCCCCATCCGCGCCTACCGTCCTGCCCGCCTGGCTCAGGGGAAGTTGAGCCAGGTTGGCAGCCGATGGGCCGGCTGGAGATCTCATCCAAGAAGCCACCTGCTGCCCGTTCCGGATTCAGAGAATGCCAGGAATGGGATCGTCAGTTTCGGAGAAGGCGGTTTCCTTCTCCGCAAGGTATTCATTCCAAGCCTGGGCGTCCCAGATCTCGGCGCGGGTACCGGCGCCGATCACGGCAAGTTCCCTTCCGAGTCCTGCATACTCCCGGAGCGCTGGTGGAATGGTCACGCGCCCCTGCTTGTCAGGTACCTCGTCCGAGGCTCCAGAGAGAAAAACGCGGATGTAGTCACGTGCTTGCTTGGAGGAGATTGGCGCCTCCCGCATCTGCTCGTGGACCCGTGCAAATTCCTTCTCGCTGAAGACGTAGATGCAACGTTCCTGGCCCCTTGTGAGCACCAGCCCGCTGGCAAGCTCCTCCCGGAACTTTGCGGGGAGAATGATCCGTCCCTTTTCATCCAGACGTGGCGAGTGAGTGCCCAAAAACACTGGCCCACCGCCTGTCCGCCGTCAGGAACTGCACATCCCCTGTGTTGCAACCACCCTCTTATGTCCTCCACATTACTCCACTTTCCACCACAGTCAACGCAAAACGGCCTTTCCAGCGCGGCGTTTATGGGATGTCACCCCTGAAAAGATGCGGAAAATGCCCTGGTGGTGGAAAGTGGAGGACTTTTACCCAAAACCGGCCCACTCGGGACCATGAGGCGGCCACCCGCCGGTTAAACAAGGAAAGGCCCGCCGAAGCGGGCCTTTACGTGCGATTCCCCGACGTCAGGGGAGCGAAATGGAGGGGCGGGGCGGCTTAGCCGGGAGGCCGCTCAGGACTCTCCCCTGCGGCGCTCGTCCCATCGTTCCTCGAGGCTGCTCATGAAGGAACTCCGGGGCTTGCCGGCCTTTCCCGTTCCGGCCTTGGAACCAGGGCGGCCCCGGGAACTGCGCATGGTGGCAAAATATACTCCGCCGCCCATGACCACAAAGCCCAGGACGCCGACGAAAATGTTCTGCAGGGTTACGCCAACCAGTAACAGGAAGACGCCGGCAAGCGCGCACAGGACTCCGATGACCACGTGCCTCGTGGACCATGACCGCCCGGGGTCCGAACCCATCGAGTTCGCGAACTTCGGATCGTCCTCGTGAAGCTGCTTCTCAAGCTGCTCAAGCAGCTTCTGTTCGTGCTCCGACAGCGGCATCACGACCTCCTTTTGTAGGCCAACGTCCGGGCTGATCCCAGCCACTACTTCTGACCCCTAGAACGTCTGCTGTAGCTGGAAAGTTCCCGTCCGGCCGGCGGCGGCCAAGACGGGAACCTTACATGCAGTCGCGGGGGCGGGAGCATGTCCAAGAGGGTCCGGCAGTAAGTCCATTCACTCGAAAACTATGTATATCCAAGGATAGATTGTTGAGGCCTGATCTGAAAGACGGCAATGACTTCGGCGGTCAGGCCGGACCTGCCGCTCCGTCCCCTGAAGGGATGTCCGGCTCCATCAGGCGTGCGGGCAGGACAGACTTGCTGCCAAACCTGCGCGTTACCTCGTCCAGCGCCTGCTCGGCGGCCCGCCAGTTCTCATCCCTGCGGTCGATGCTCAGCTGCAGCGAGGTCCGCGCCGCTTCCTCAAGCTGTTCGGCCCGGACCCCCACGAGCCGCACGGTCATTGCCCTGGTTCCAAGGGACTCCAACAGCTGGAGTACCACCGCATAGATCAGCTGGGCGCTGTCGACCGGGGTGTGGACCGTCCTGCTGCGGGTGATGGTGGAGAAGTCTGCAAACCGGAGCTTCAAGGCTACGGTCCGCGCCACCATGCCCGAGCTGCGCAGCCGCGTCGCCGTCCGGTGGGACAGCCGGAGCAGTTCCCGCCTCAGGAGCGCGTCGTCGGCCGTATCCACGGCGAACGTCTCTTCCGCCCCGATGCTCTTTTCCAGCCGCACCGGGGTCACGGGACGGGGGTCAATGCCCCAGGCGAGCTGGTGCACGTGTTCCCCGGCGGCGCCGAGGACCTTCTTTAGCGAGGAGACCGGGGTTGCCGCGACGTCGGCCACGGTCTTGATGCCCATGTTCGCCAGCGCCTCACCCGTCTTGGCGCCGACGCCCCACAGTGCGCCAACCGGGAGGCTGTGGAGGTACGGAACGGTTTCGTCGGGCCCAATCATCAGGAGCCCGTCGGGCTTGCACCGGGTGGAGGCGATCTTGGCCACGAACTTCGTTTCCGCTATCCCCACCGAGGCGGTGATCCCCAGCTCCGAGGCCACCCTGCGCCGGATCAGCTCCCCGATCCCCCGGGGCGGCCCCAGCCGGCGCAGCGCACCGGTGACGTCAAGGAAGGCTTCGTCAACACTCAACGGCTCCACGAGCCCGGTGATGGATTCGAAAATCGCCATCAGCTGCCCGGAGACCTCGTAGTAGAGCTTGTGCCGGGGTTCAATCACCACGGCCTGCGGGCACATCCGCATCGCCACGGCCATGGGCATCGCAGACTTCACTCCAAAAGCCCGGGCTTCATAGGAACCCGACAGGACCACGGACCGTTCCCCCGGGAACCCAACGATCACGGGCTTGCCGCGGAGTTCGGGGCGGGTACGGAGTTCGACAGAGACAAAGAAGGCATCCATGTCCACATGCATGATGCAGGAACGCCGGCGGCCCGGAAGGGGCGCGGCGGCTGGCTGGTTCATACCTGCGGGCACCACGGCTGCAATCCTATCGGTTTGCGCCGCCCCCTCCGGAGGCTGGCTAAACTGGAGGCTGATTCCGCCCACAACACCAGGAGGAAAGTCTCTGTGACGGTTATTGGAAACTTCAAGCCAGCTGGCCTGGCCGCGCTTGCCGCCGTCGGGGTCCTCGCCCTTGCCGCGTGCAGCCAAGCCCCGTCAGGCCAGGCAGAGTCCTCCCAGACCGCTTCCATTGCCGCCACGCAGTCCACCCTCACGGCCTCGCCCAGCCCGTCGGCATCCCCCAACACGTCGGCAACGGTCGGCGCCGTCGTCGAAGGATTTCCCCAGCAGCTTCTTCCCCTGATGACCGGGGCCACGGTGGTGTCCAGCAGCTTTGACAAGGCATCCACCCCGGCAGCGGCCGCACTGGTGGGCACGGTATCGGCTCCCACCAGCGCCGTCATCGACTTCTACACCAAGGCCCTCGAAGGCCAGGGCTTCAAGGCGGTGCCGGGCGATACCGTGGGCGGGGTTGCTTCCAAGGACTTCGTCCGTGGCGACAATGAGACCGTGAACCTCGCGGTGGTGGAGGCTTCCGGCGTTTCCACGTTCACGATCGGCGCGAACGTCGCAGCTGAGTCGGCCAAGTGACGGCCGCGGAGCAGCTGAGGAATGAACAGGCAGACTTCGTGGCGGGAGTGGCCGGCGAACTGACCGGCTTCCTGACCCAGCGACAGTCCATCATGTCCGGCATCTCGCCGGACATCGAGCCCATCATGGGCTCCATCTCGAACCTGGTCACCGGCGGCAAGCGCCTGCGGGCGCTCATGTGCTACTGGGGCTGGCGCGGCGCCGGCGGGGAGGCCGGAGCCAGCCAGGTTGTGACGGCAGGTGCCGCCCTTGAACTGTTCCAGGCCGCTGCCCTGATCCACGATGACATCATCGACCGTTCGGACACCCGGCGTGGCGGTCCCAGCGTGCACCGGCGTTTCAGCCAGCTGCATACCGCGCAGGGCTGGGCCCTGGACGGCGAACGCTTCGGCCAGGCAGCAGCCATCCTTGCCGGCGACCTTTGCCTGTCCTTCAGCGAGGAAGCGTTCACCGACATCGGCGAGCGTGCAGCCTCAGGCAGCAGGGCACGGCTGATCTTCAACCTCATGCGCGCCGAGGTAATGGCCGGACAGTACCTGGACATCCTAGAGGAAGTGGCAGGGCCAGTCCGGGACCGCGCCGGAGCGGTCGGCAGGGCCCAGTCCATCATCCGGTTCAAGAGCGCCAAGTACTCCACCGAACATCCGCTGGCACTGGGCGGAGCCTTGGCTGGAGCGTCCAACGAGCTGCTCCGCGGCTACTCGGCGTTCGCCCTGCCGCTCGGCGAAGCATTCCAGCTCCGCGACGACGTCCTGGGGGTATTCGGCGATCCGCTGACCACGGGCAAGCCCGCGGGGGACGATTTAAGGGAGGGCAAGCGCACGGTCCTGGTGGCACTGGCCCTGGACCAGGCATCACCCGCGGAGTCGGCCTTTATCGACGCCAGCCTCGGCAGCCCCGATCTTTCCGAGGCGGACATCCTCGACATCAGGCGGATCATCGAGGATTCCGGCGCGCTGCAGGCTACGGAGGTCCTGATCGGGGAATTCGGTGCCGCGGCATTTGATGCCCTCGAGGAACTCGAACTGGAAGACCTGCCCAAGACCGCCCTGCGGAGGCTGGCTGAAGCAACCGTCAGCCGAGCCTCCTAAAGCGGCAATTTACCAGGCGAGAGTTTGGGCCCTGCGCCTGATTTCCGTCTTGCGACCTTCCCGCAATGCATCAATAGGGCGGCCGCGCAATGATTCATCGGCGGTAAACAGCCACACAATGAGGTCTTCATCCGAATAACCTGCATCGGAGAGCACCACAATGGTGCCTTTGAGGCTGTCCACTACCTGGCCATCCTGGATGAATTCTGCGGGAACCGAACGGATCTTCCGCTCCCCAACCCGCACCGCGGCCAAAGCATGGTCGTCAATCAGGCCATGGACCTTCGTGACGGAAACATCCAACAAACGTGCGACGTCGGGCAGCGGCAACCACTCGCCCACCAGGTTTTCTACATTACTCACGGACCAAGGTTGCCACGCTGCGTACCTTGTCGCCTAGTTGTATTGACCTGAGAGGTTGATGACGCGGCTGGCCGGTGTCTTACCTTTGAGTGCAGTGTGGGCTCGATGGTGATTGTAAGCATGGAGCCAGTCGGGGAAAGCAGCAACTCGCTCGGCTTCTGAGCGGTAGGGGCGGATGTAGGCCCATTCCTCAAGCATGGTGCGGTTGAACCGTTCGACTTTGCCGTTGGTTTGTGGTCTGTAGGGGCGGGTGCGTTTGTGTTTGATATTCGGACCCAGCGCTTCGGCGAAAGCATAGGACCGGTAGCAGTTCCCGTTGTCAGTCAGAACACGTTGGACGGTAACTCCGTGTTCTTTGAACCAGGCGTTTGCCCGCACCCAGAAGCCTGCTGCCGTTTCCTTGGTTTCGTCAGTGAGGATCTCGGTGTAAGCCAGTCGTGAGTGGTCATCCACGGCATTGTGGAGGTAGTGGTAGCCGGGCCGGCGGTTGGCCTTGGTGCCGGTCTTGTTCTTCCAACCAGCGGTCCTGCCCACAACTCGATGTCCGCCGCCATCGGGGATCCGGCCCAGCTTCTTGATGTCCACGTGGACCAAATCCCCCGGCCTGTCGTGTTCATAGCGGCGGATCACTCGTCCTGTGCCGCGATCGAGCCAGGTTAGTTTCGCCAGCCGGTAGCGGGACAGTACCCGGTGGACGGTCGAGGGGTGCAGACCCAGCAGATAGCCGATCCTGGCAGGGCCCCACCGGCGGTTCACACGCACGGCGATGATCCTCCGTTCGGTACGCGTAGCAGTCCTGCGGGGCGAGGAATGTGGCCGACTCGAACGGTCCACCATTCCTTCGGGTCCCTCCTGGCGATAGCGCTTCGCCCAACGTTCAGCAGTCGGGACCGAAACCTGAAACCGCTCCGCGGCACGGCGTAGGCTCCAGCACTGATCAACAACACACTGCGCGAGCTGCAACCGGCCACGAGGAGTGAGGAAAGCATTAGGGTGGGACACGAAGACCTCCGTGTGTGGAAAAAGGACTCTAGACAAGCCCCACTCCACCCGGAGGTCTTCTTCATGTCACCAAACCACGCCGGGCGTCACTAACGTCCGTGGTCAATACACCTAGTCGGGGCAATTCATTTGCCTGGCCGCCCCGGGACACTCCATGAAAGTGGCCATTCCGGGCATTCTCCGGCTTCTTGTGCTAATCGCAAATTCGTGAGAGATTCACTTTGATCACAGTTGTAACACGAATAACTTAAGTCACAGTAGTATCAAGATTGACAGCGGCATCCCCGCCCGCGTCCGCGCCCGCAGTTGAGAAGAGGATTCTTTCCATGTCGATGTCCCGCTCGCCCAAGCAGCCCCCCAAGCCGAGCCTGCCGATGATTGCCGCCACCACCGCGGCACTGCCAGCGGTTGTCCTGTCATCCTTGGCCCTTGCCCAACCCGCAGCGGCAGCGCAGCCGGTACGCACCATTCCCAGCAGCCTTGCAGCGGCCATGAAAGCCCAGGCAGCTGCCCAGGTTTCCGGCGCGGTCATCCCCGCCTCTTCTGTCTCCACCACCATTCCGGCCACCCTGCAGCCCGCACAGCCGGCGCCCCCTGCGGAGTACACCATCGTCCGGGGCGACACCGTGAGCGCGATCGCCGGCCGCTTCGGACTGGACACAGGGGAAATCCTCAAGCTGAACAACCTCCAGCCGAACACCATCATTTACCCCGGCCAGAAGATCAAACTGTCCGGCTCGGCAGCACCGGCAGCCCCCTCGCCGGCTCCGGCAGCGCAGGCTCCGGCAGCACCGGCAGCCCCGGGCGGCGCAACCTATACGGTGAAGCCTGGAGACACCTTGGGTGCCATTGCCGCGCGGCACAATGTGGGCCTCTCCGACGTCTTTGCCTGGAACAACCTGTCGATGCGCTCCATCATCTACCCGGGCCAGAAGATCAAGGTCAGCGCCGGAAACGCCGCTCCCGCCCCTGCTGCACCGGCACCGGCGGCTCCGGCCCCGGCTGCTCCTGCACCCGCCTTGGCCGTCACGTCCGCTCCGGCCTCCGGTTCCTACACGATCAAGGCCGGTGACACCCTCTCAGCCATTGCCTCCCGGCACGGGGTCAAGTTGTCGGACCTGCTCTCCGCGAACCAGTTGAGCATGACCACCGTCATCTACCCCGGCAGCAAACTGGTCATCCCCGGCGGCGCCGGACAGGCAAGCCCGCAGCCCGCCCCCGCAGCCCCGCAGCCTGCCCCCGCTCCCCTGGTCCCCAGCACCTTCCTCGGCTTCAGCTACCCGGCAGCGGTCGTGAGTTCGGCCAACGAGAACAAAGCCCTCCTCAACGCGTCCCCCGTCCCTTCGAGGGATGAAATGAAGAACATCGTGGCGGATACCGCCCGTCGAATGGGCGTGGATACTTCGCTGGCCCTCGCCTTTGCCTACCAGGAGTCAGGCTTCAACCAGCGGGCCGTGTCACCGGCGAACGCGATCGGAACCATGCAGGTCATTCCCAGCTCCGGGCAGTGGGCATCCGACTTGGTCGGGCGCAAGCTGAACCTGCTCGACCCTTACGACAACGCGACGGCAGGCATCGCCATCCTTCGCCAGTTGCTGGCAACCAGCAAGGACCAGGACACGGCCATCGCCGGGTACTACCAAGGCCAGTACTCGGTGAGCAAGTACGGAATGTACGACGACACCAAGGCCTACGTAGCCGCTATCAAGGCAAACCAGAAAAACTACAGCTGAGCCCCCGGGCATCACCGGCTCCGGATGAAACACCGCGGGTCCGAACCGTTACCGGTTCGGACCCGCTTCCGTTTCGGATGCCTTTTGCCGCGGGATTAGGATCGTAAGGTGCAGGAACACGTGACAGACCCCCTTGCAGGGACACTGGTGGACAACCGCTACGCAGTGGCCTCCAGACTCGCCCGCGGCGGAATGTCCACCGTCTACCTGGCCGTCGACCAGAGGCTGGACCGCGAAGTGGCGCTCAAGGTGCTCCACCCGCACCTCGCCGCCGACGAAAGCTTCCTTGGCAGGCTTGGCCGCGAAGCGAAGGCCGCCGCGCGCCTCTCGCACCCGCACGTGGTGGGTGTCCTGGACCAGGGCAACGACGGCAACACCGCCTACCTCGTCATGGAGTACATCAAGGGCCACACGCTTCGGGACGTCCTCAGGGAACGGGGCGCCCTCTCGCCGCGGCTGGCGCTGGCCCTGATCGACCCCGTGGTGGAGGGCCTGGGAGCCGCGCACGCAGCAGGCTTCATCCACCGGGACGTCAAGCCGGAGAATGTCCTGATCGCCGATGACGGCAGGATAAAGATTGGCGATTTCGGCCTGGCCCGCGCGGTCACCAGTTCCACCAGCACCGGTGCGCTGATCGGCACCGTCGCCTATATCTCCCCCGAGCTGGTCCTGGGCCAACAGGCGGACGAGCGCAGCGATGTCTATTCCGTGGGCATCATGTTGTACGAAATGCTGACGGGGCGGCAGCCGTTCGAGGGTGACGTCCCCATCCAGGTCGCCTACCAGCATGTCAACGGAACGGTCGGGCCGCCGTCGGCCTTGGTTCCCGGCCTCGCAGCGGAAGTCGATGAGCTGGTGCAGTGGTGCACCGCCAATGATCCGGAAAACCGGCCGGTCGACGGCAATGCGCTGCTCCAGGAGCTGCGCCACATCCGGACCAACCTCATGGATGCCGAACTTGACCTGCAGCCGCCCGCAGCTGCAGCAGCAACGGCCCAGCACCAGACCGAGATCCTTGCCCGCGCCAGCAATCCCACAACGCTGATGCCCCCCGCACGGCCGGCTGCCCCCGGCTATCCCCCCGGACGGCAACCGTTGCAGCACAACAGCACGGACGGCGGGGCTGCTACGGAAGCCCTGATGTTCCACTCCCGGCGGCCGGACCTCGCACTTCCCGACGACGCCGACGACGCCGACGACGCCTGGACTGCGCCGCCGCCCCGGCTCAGCAAGCGGGCGCAGCGCCGGTCGGACAGGGAGGACGAAAAGGTCCGCGCGCGGGCGGCCGCCACTCCGGCGCGGACACTCCGTGAAGGCAACCCCCGCCGGCGCGGCATCCTGTGGATTGTCGTGCTTATTGTTGCCGCCCTGCTGGCCACGGGCGCCGGATGGTTTTTCGGCATGGGACCAGGCGCCGCGGCCGAGGTGCCGGCCGTCGCCAATAAAACGGTGGCGCAGGCCCAGCAGCTGCTCAACGGGGTGGGTTTCCATTCCACCACCAGCGATGTCTTCGATGACCAGGTGCCCACCGGGCTGGTGGTGGGCAGCGATCCGTCCGCCGGAACGGAGATCCGGAAATTCCAACCGGTCTCCCTGCTGGTCTCGAAGGGACCGCAGCTCTTCCCCCTGCCCAAACTCACGGGCGCAACCCTGACGGACGCGAAGAACGCCCTCAACGCAGCCCAAATGGCGCTGGGCCCGGTCAACGAACAGTATGACGACCAAACCGCGGCCGGCACGGTGCTCTCGCAAAATCCGGCGGCCGGCACTCCCGCCCGGCACGGCACGCCTGTGGAGATGGTGGTATCCAAGGGACCGCAGCCGATCCCCGTTCCCTCCGTCGTGGGCAAAGCCAAGGACGACGCCGTCGCCGCAATTAAGGCCGCGGGGCTCACTGCCGACACATCACCCGATGCGGTGTTCGACAAATCCGTTCCCGAGGGCGCCGTGGTCAGCCAGACTCCGGCTACCGGGACACTGACCCGCGGCGGGACGGTCACCCTGACCCTTTCCAAGGGGCCAAAGATGGTGGATGTCCCCAGCTTCATCGGCAAGCAGGCTGCAGACGCGCGGAAGGCCTTGGAAGCGCTGGGCTTCCAGGTCCGGGTCAACAACATCCTCGGCGGCTTCTTCGGCACCGTCCGGGACCAGGAACCGGTTAACCGGAAGGTCCCGGAGGGTTCCGTCATCACCATCACCGTGGTGTAGGAGGTTGGGGCCGGCAGTGCCGGCCCCAACCTGGCCTAGTTCTTGGCGAGCGCCCCGGCGACGAGGAACGCCATTTCCAGCGACTGCATATGGTTCAGGCGGGGATCGCACACGGATTCATAGCGGTCCAGGAAGGCATCCTGGTCGATCGGGTCCGCGCCGCCCAGGCACTCGGCCACATCGTCGCCGGTCATCTCCACGTGCAGGCCGCCCGGTACCGTGCCCAACCCGTGGTGCACTTCGAAGAAGCCGCGCACTTCGTCGATGACGTCGTCGAAATTGCGCGTCTTGTAGCCGTTGGGCGACGTGACGGTGTTGCCGTGCATGGGGTCGGTGACCCACAGCACCTGGGCACCGGACGCTGTGACCTTCTCGACGACGGCAGGCAGCTTCTCGCGGATGTTGCCGGCACCCATGCGGGTGATGAAGGTCAGGCGGCCGGGCTCGCGGTCAGGGTCCAGCTTGTCGATCAGGCGCAGGGCGTCATCACCGGTGGTGGACGGGCCGAGCTTGACCCCGATGGGGTTGCGCACCCGCGAGAGGAAGTCGACGTGTGCGTGGTCCAGTTCCCGGGTGCGCTCCCCGATCCACAAGAAGTGGGCCGAGGTGTCGTAGGGGAAACCGGTGCGGGAGTCGATGCGCGTCAGGGCGCGCTCGTAATCAAGCAGCAATGCCTCGTGGCTGGCGAAGAACTCCACCCGCTTGAGGGCTTCGAAGTCGGCGCCGCAGGAGTCCATGAATTTGATGGCGCGGTCGATGTCCCGGGCCAGTGACTCGTAGCGCGCGTGGGCCGGGTTTTCGGTGAACCCCTTGTTCCACTGGTGTACCGAGCGGAGGTCCGCGAATCCACCCTGGGTGAAGGCCCGGATGAGGTTCAGGGTGGACGCCGAGGTGTGGTAGGCGCGGAGCATCCTGGCGGCGTCATGGCCGCGGGACTCAGGCGTGAAATCGTAGCCGTTGACAATGTCGCCGCGGTAGGCGGGAAGCGTGACGCCGTCGCGGGTTTCGTCGTTTGAGGAACGGGGCTTGGCGAACTGGCCCGCCATCCTGCCCATCTTGATGACCGGCATTGCCGCCCCGTACGTGAGCACCACCGCCATCTGCAGAATGGTCTTGACGCGGGCGCTGATCTTGTCCGCCGTGGCGGCCTCGAACGTTTCGGCGCAGTCGCCGCCCTGCAGCAGGAAAGCCTTGCCCTGGGCCGCGGCGGCGAGCCGCTCGCGCAGCACGTCCACTTCACCGGCGAAAACCAGCGGGGGGAGGACGGAAAGTTCCTTTACCGAGGCCTCGAAGACGCCGCGGTCCTGCCAGCTGGGCTGCTGCGAGATGGGAAGGTCCCGCCAGTTGTCGAGTCCGGGATAGTTGGCCGCCCCGCTCTGGGCGGTACTGGACAGCGAAAAGGCAGGTTTTGCGGATAGCTCAGTCACCATCTAAGACTAGCGTCCGGGCGGGACCGGCGGGCACAGCGTCGTCACTCAGCCCGGCACCGGCGTCATAACAGCACAGGAAAGCCCAGTGCTGTTACCTGGCGGCGGATGTCCCGGCGTCGTCCTCCGGGGCCGGAGTGCCTTCCGCCGGGGCCTTCGGGCCGCTGCCCTGGACGAACTCGCCGTCGGCGGCGACCGGCGCGGCCAGTGGCTCGGCTGCCGCCTGAGGTTTCACGGGCTTGCCGGCAAGCCGCAGCTTGACCACGGCGGCGTACTCGTCCACGTACTCCTGGCCGGACAGCCGCATCAGGTTGGTCATGATCTCGTCGGTGACAAGCCGCTGCACGGTGCGGTCTTCCGCCTGGTCGCGGTATTGGCTGAAATCCAGCGGCTCGCCGAAGATCATGCCGATCCTGCGGATGTTGGGCAGCCGCTTGCCGATGGGCTGGACTTTGTCGGTGCCGATCATGGCCACCGGAATGACGGGAACTCCCGCCTGCAGCGCCAGCCGGGCCACACCCACTTTCCCGCGGTACAACCGGGCGTCCGGGCTGCGCGTGCCCTCGGGGTAGATGCCCAGCAGGCCGCCGGAGGTGAGCACGTCCATCCCGGCGTTCAGGGACGCCGCCGAGGCCGCACCGCCGGACCGGTCCATGGGCAGCTGGTTGGTCAGGCGGAAGAACGCCGCCGTCAACCTGCCCTTGATCCCGGTTCCCGTGAAGTATTCCGACTTTGCCAGGAACACCACCGGGCGGCGGACCATGAGCGGCATGAAGATGGAATCCGAGAATGACAGGTGGTTGGAGGCGATAATGGCGGCCCCCTGCGCAGGGATGTTGTCCAGGCCCTTGACCCACGGCCGGAAAAGCATCTTGATCACCGGACCGAGGAAGATCCTTTTCATGACCCAATAGAACACGTGGCGAACCTCTCCGGAAGGCGGCTTCCAGCCCCGGCGTCGGGCCTGGCCAGCGATTCAATGCAACCCTACTCTAGTGAGATTTGGCAGGAACAGTGACACGATGGAGTCATGACTGAAAGCAGCACCCCGCCCCGTCCGGCCGCTTTCAGCTATCCAGGCCACGGCCCCAATGCGCGGATTGGCATCGCCATCTGCCACGGGTTCACCGGCAGCCCGTTAAGCGTGCTGCCGTGGGCAACCCACCTGGCGGACCAGGGATACGCGGTGTCCGTTCCCCTGTTGCCGGGACATGGGACCCACTGGCGCCAGCTCGCCCGAACGGGGTGGCAGGACTGGTACCGCAGTTACGAGGAAGCTTTCCTGGATCTTTCCGCGCGGACGGAAATGACGTTTACCGCCGGCCTCTCCATGGGCGGCGCGATCGCCCTGCTTGCGGCCTCCCGCCACCACGCTGCGGGGGTCACCATCGTCAACCCGGGCCTGAGCTTCTATGACCGCCGGGTGCGCGTGATCGGTGTCCTCAAGTACTTCCAGCGGACCACGATTCCCATCCAGGAGGACCAACCTACGGCGGCGGCAACGGACGACGGCGACTATTCGCGGACTCCGTTGGCGGCCGTGCATGAGCTCAAGAAGCTCTTTGGTGCCGCAATCCGCGGGCTGCCGAAAGTGGACGCCCCGGTCCAGGTCTTCAAATCGCGGACGGACGCCGTGGTCCCGCCATCATCCCTGGCCCTCCTGGAGAAAGGGCTGCGGGGAAACCTCGCCGAGGTGGTGGAGCTTGCCAGCAGCGGACATGTGGCTACTCTGGACGTGGACGCGCCCGCGATCTTCGAGAAATCGGAAGCATTCGTCGCCGCCCACGCCCGCCGCACCAGTACCTTGGAGACCCCATGACCTCCGGCCCCGACCACAGCCCCTTCTCCAGTGCCTTCAGCGGCGAAGGTCCCCGCACCGGAATCGTCCTGTCCCATGGCTTCACGGGAAGCCCGCATGGTTTGCGCGCCTGGGCCACGGCGTTCGCCGAGGCCGGGTTCGCCGTCCGGATGCCGCTGCTTCCGGGCCACGGCACGACGTGGCAGGACCTCTCGCGGACCCGCTGGCAGCAATGGCACAGCGCCCTCGATGAAGCGTTCCTCGAGCTGGACTCCCAGTGCGACCGGGTTTTCGCTGCCGGGCTGAGCATGGGCGGTGCCCTGGCGCTGAGGATTGCCGCAACCAGGCCGGTGGCGGGAGTGGTCCTGGTGAACCCCGGCCTGGTGGTCGACGACCCCCGCGCGCCGCTGGCGGGCATCCTGAAGCTGGTCCTGAAGAGCACCCCGTCCATCGGCAACGACATCCTCAAAGCCGGCGTGGATGAGGGCGCCTACGCACGCACCCCGGTGGCCGCCGCCCACGAACTCAACAAGATGTTCAAGGACACCGTCCGGCTCCTCCCCCGGATCACCGCCCCGGTCCAGGTGTACCGGTCAACCGTGGACCATGTGGTGTCCGATGCCAGCATGGCTGTCCTTCGGCGCGGGCTGGCGAACGCACCCCTGGACGTGGTCCGGCTGGAAAACAGTTACCACGTCGCCACCCTGGACAACGACGCAGATCTGATTTTCGAGGGCTCGGTGGATTTCATTCGGCGGGTCCTGAACGCCGCGCCCCCGGCCAGTCCCGCCGCTGCTGGGCAGGAGGGCCGCCATGAACAGGCATGACCCGGGCCAGCCGGATCCGGGGGCCAGCCAGGATGACGCCGTCTGGCTGGACCTGGTGGCACGGCTCGAATCGGACACCGTGGCAACGCGCCCTGATACCCCGGCAGGCGGCCAGCTGCCACCGTCCGGGAAGGTGTCCGGAGCGCCGGAAACCCACCAGCCGCCGTCGTTCCAGGACTTCGACCCCCTGGGGCTGGCCGGGATGCCGGCGGCGGAGCGCCAGGCGGCAGCCGCCGGCGGGACGGGCACGGAGCCTGCCGACCCGTCCGAGGGACCCCGCGACTATGAGGTTGACGACGACGGCGGTGAGTTCGTGCCCGAGGAGCCGCCCAGCCTGGCCGGCACCGATCCGCTGACCATGCTGGCGTGGCTGGGAGCCGTGGGCGGACCGGTGGCGCTGCTGTTGTCGGCAATGTTCTGGCGGTCGGCACCCCTGCTGGCGATCGTCGGCATTGTTGCCGTCTTCGTGCTCGCGACCGTGTACCTGATCATGAAGCTGCCGCAGGAAAAGAACGGCGACGACGACGGCGCGAGGGTCTAGCAGGGCTCCCCGGCCAGGTCAGCTGCGGACGCGGCTGCTGACGCGGGAGAGGTCGGCTGCGCCGATCAGGCCGGCATTGGGACCCAGGGCCGCCAGTTCGATGGCCGCTTCCGGCCGGAAGCCACGGCCGGTGAGGTTCCGGGAGAACGCCTTGCGGGCCGGCTGCACCAGCAGGTCACCCGCAGAGCACAAGCCCCCGCCGATGACGAACATGCCTGGATCGAGGGCTGCGGCCAGGTTGGCCAGTCCCAGGCCAAGCCATTCGCCCACTTCCTCGATCAGTTCGCGCGAGGCACGGTCGCCTGCCAGGGCCAGTTCCGTGACGATTGCACCCGTGATTGCTTCCGGACGTCCGCCCACGGCCGCCAGCAGGTCCTGGGCTACGGGCGAATTTGCCCGGGCGAGGAGCCGGGCCTCCCGGCCCAGGGCGTTGCCCGATGCGTATTGTTCCCAGCATCCGCGGTTGCCGCACTCGCACCGGTGGCCGCCGGGCATGATGATCTGGTGGCCAAACTCGCCGGCAACTCCGAAGCGGCCGCGTTCCACCCTGCCGCCCATCACCATGGCCCCGCCGATTCCAGTCCCAAGGGTGATGCACACCAGGCGGTCCTCCCCTTGGCCGGCACCGAAGCGCCATTCCGCCCAGGCCGCAGCATCGGCGTCGTTGGTCAGGAGCACGGGACGGCGAAGGAGCCGTTGCAGGTTCTCGCGGAGAGGCTCGTTGCGCCAGGCCAGATGCGGACTGAAGAGGACGGTTCCGCCGGCCAGGTCCATCCACCCTGCGGCGCCGATTCCCACCGACCAGATGCGGTGGCCCCGGCCCAGTTCCTCGACGAGTTCGACAATGACCTGCTCCACCGCCCGCGGGTCGGTGCCAGGCGTGGACCGGCGCGCTTCGCTGAGAATCCGGCCTTCGGCGTCCACAACGCCCGCGGCGACCTTGGTCCCCCCGATATCGATCCCGATGGCCAATCCCTTGCGGCCAAGGCGGAGGTGCCCGCGGACGCCGCCGCCGTGCAACCGTCCGGCGCGCTGGATGGCGGGACGGCGCCGCCAGGGAGCCGGTCTTC
Source organism: Pseudarthrobacter sp. MOO14 (assembly GCF_058267675.1). NCBI lineage: Bacteria > Bacillati > Actinomycetota > Actinomycetes > Micrococcales > Micrococcaceae > Pseudarthrobacter > Pseudarthrobacter sp. MOO14. Next base: position 4,112,951 of record NZ_CM177849.1, on the reverse strand, counting down.
CAAGGGGGCCGGCCTGATCGCCGGGCAACGCTCCGTACATAGTCCACCATTCTAGGCGGGCACCGGAATTGTCTTGACATACGCGGGCGCACACGGCTCTCATTGACGGCTAAGTTACTCGCCAGTAGGTTTATGTACTGCACAGTCCCGCCCGGGGTATTAGTCTTTAGGCAACCCCCTGCGCGGGACTTCAGATATCAAAGGAGCTATAGTGCGCGAATTCAGTGTTCCGCCCCTGGTTGTTGTCCCACCCGAATCCAACATCACCGACCTGGTGTTGCGGCAGGCAGGCAAGGCCAGCAATCCGGCACTGTTTTCGCGCCTGGATGCCGGGGGCGCGTGGCAGAACGTTGCCGCCACGGACTTCCTGGCAGATGTCAGAGCCTTGGCCAAGGGCCTGATCGCCAGCGGCGTTGCTGCAGGCGACCGCGTGGGCATCATGTCCCGCACCCGTTACGAGTGGGCACTGGTCGACTTCTCCATCTGGTTCGCCGGTGCAGTGTCGGTCCCCATCTATGAAACGTCGTCCCCGTCCCAGGTCGCCTGGAACCTCGGGGATTCGGGCGCTGTGGCCGCTTTCGGCGAATCCGCGCACCACGAGAACGTCATCCGCCAGGCCGTTACGGCTGAGGGGCTCACCGCCGTGCAGCACGTCTGGCAGCTTGAGGGCCAGGGACTGGACGCGCTCCGCGATGCCGGCCGGGACGTCAGCGATGAAGAACTCGAAAAGCGACGCAGCGCAGCGAACCTTGGCGACGTCGCCACCATCATCTACACCTCCGGAACCACGGGACGGCCCAAGGGCTGCGAGCTGACGCACGGGAACTTCGTGGAGCTCTCGGACAACGCCCTGGCCATCATCGGCGACATCGTCCACGAGAACGCCAAGACCATCATGTTCCTGCCGATGGCCCACGTGTTCGCCCGCTTCATTTCCGTGCTTGCGATGGCCGCCGGCACCACCGTGGCCCACACCCCCGACATCAAGAACCTCCTGGGCGACCTGCAGAGCTACGAGCCCACCTTCATCCTGGCGGTACCGAGGGTCTTCGAGAAGGTCTACAACTCCGCACTGACCAAAGCGGAGGACGGCGGCAAGGGCGCCATCTTCCACCGGGCAGCCGACACCGCCATTGCGTTCTCCAAGGCACGCCAGGACGGACGGGTGGGGCTGGGCCTGAAGTTGCGCCACGCCCTGTTCGACAAACTGGTGTACGGCAAGTTGCGGGCGGCAATGGGCGGACACGTCGCGCACGCCGTGTCCGGCGGCGGCCCCCTGGGCGAGCGGCTGGGTCATTTCTTCCAAGGAATCGGGCTGCAGGTGCTGGAGGGATACGGCCTCACCGAGACCACCGCTCCCATCACGGTCAACACGCCGTCACGGATCAAGATCGGATCGGTGGGCAAGCCGCTGCCGGGCAACGCGGTCAAGATCGCCGACGACGGCGAGATCCTGGCCAAGGGCGTCTGCGTCATGCGGGGCTACTACCGACGGGAGGACCTCACCGGCGAGGCGTTCACCGACGGCTGGTTCCACACCGGAGACATCGGCCGGCTGGACGAGGAAGGCTTCGTATGGATCACCGGGCGGAAGAAGGAGATCATCGTTACCGCCGGCGGCAAGAACGTGATCCCGGCCCTCCTGGAGGACCAGATCCGCGCCGACGCCCTGGTCTCCCAGGTCCTGGTGGTGGGCGACAACAGGCCCTTCATCGGCGCCTTGGTGACCCTGGACCAGGAAGCACTGCCGGGCTGGCTCCAGCGCCACGGCCTTCCAGCGGACACGACGCTCGAGCAGGCCGCGGGCAATCCGGTAGTGAAGGCGGCGGTGCAGGACCTGATCACCGCGGCAAACACGTCGGTCTCGCAGGCCGAAGCCATCAAGTCCTTCCGGATCGTTCCGGCGGACTTCACCGAGGCTTCCGGGCACCTGACCCCTTCCATGAAGGTGAAGCGGGCCCAGGTGATAAAGGACTTCGAAACGGTCATCGAGGAAATGTACTCCGCGCCGCGTTCGTAGCAAGGCGCCGGCAAACGAAGGGGGCCTCCCGTTGCCGGGAGGCCCCCTTCGTTTACCTGGCTGTGGCCCGTCTACTCCTCGATCACCAGCAGCAGATCCCCGCCTTGGACCTGCTCGACGGCGGAGATGGCGAGCCTGGCCACCTTGCCGGCTACCGGCGTCGTGATGGAAGCTTCCATCTTCATCGCTTCGATCGTTGCCACGGTGTCTCCGGGCTTGACGGTGTCGCCGGGCTTGACGGTGACAGTGACGGCGCCGGCGAAGGGTGCCGCCACCTGGCCCGGCTGGCCTGGATCGGCTTTCTCGGCCGCCTTGACGTTGCTGACCACGGAACGGTCCCGCACCACGACCGGCCGGGACTGGCCGTTGAGGGTGCACATGACGGTGCGCATGCCCTTCTCGTCCGGCTCCGAGACGGCTTCCAGGGAGGCGATGAGGCGGACGCCGCGTTCCAGCTGGATTTCGTGCTCGGTGCCGCGCTGGAGTCCGTAGAGGTAGTCCCGGGTATCCAGCACGGAGATGTTGCCGTACGTGTCCACGCTCTTGAGGTAGTCCTTGGTGGGTCCGTCGAAAAGCAACCGGTTCAGCGTGTGCTGGCGGGTCCTCGAATCGGACTTCAGGGCCGCGCTGTCCTCGGCGCTGAGCTCGACATCGCGGACCTTTACGCTCCTGCCCTGCAGGGCCTTGGTGCGGAAGGGCTCGGGCCAGCCTCCCGGAGGATCACCGAGCTCGCCGGACAGGAAACCGATGACGGAGTCGGGGATGTCGTAATTCTGTGGATTCGCTTCAAAATCCGCGGGATCGGCGTTGAGGCCCACCAAGTGGAGCGCGAGGTCACCCACCACCTTCGAGGACGGCGTCACCTTCACCAAGTGGCCCAGGATCCGGTCCGCGGCCGTGTACATGTCCTCGATCGCTTCGAAGCGCTCCCCCAGGCCCAATGCCATGGCCTGCTGGCGGAGGTTGGACAACTGGCCGCCGGGGATTTCGTGCTTGTATACGCGGCCGGTGGGGCCCGGCAGGCCGGACTCGAACGGGGCATACACGCGGCGCACCGCTTCCCAGTACGGTTCCAGCGAGCTGACCGCGTCCAGGCTGATGCCGGTGTCGCGCGGCGTGTGGGCCAGGGCCGCTACAAGGGCCGACGCCGAGGGCTGGCTGGTGGTGCCGGCCAGCGATGCCGCTGCGACATCCACGGCGTCCACACCGGCGTCGATGGCGGCGAGCAGGGTGGCCAGCTGGCCGCCCGCCGTGTCGTGCGTGTGCAGGTGGACGGGCAGGTCGAACCGTTCCCGCAAGGCGGCCACGAGCTTTGCCGCGGCCGCAGGGCGGAGCAGGCCCGCCATGTCCTTGATGGCCAGGATATGGGCGCCGGCGTCCACGATCTTCTGCGCCAGCTCCAAGTAGTAGTCAAGGGTGTACAGCTTCTCTTCCGGGTCCAGCATGTCGCCGGTGTAGCAGAGCGCCACTTCGGCGACGGCGGTGCCGGTGGCGCGGACCGCCCGGATGGCCGGGGCCATCTGGCTGACGTCGTTCAAGGCGTCAAAGATACGGAAGATGTCGATGCCGGTGGCGGCGGCCTCGTTCACGAAGGCCTCCGTCACTTCTTCGGGGTACGGCGTGTAGCCAACCGTGTTGCGGCCGCGAAGGAGCATCTGGATGCACACGTTCGGCATCGCCTTGCGCAGCGCGGCGAGCCGGTCCCAGGGGTCCTCACCGAGGAAGCGGAGGGCGACATCGTAGGTTGCGCCGCCCCACGCCTCAACGGACAGCAGCTGCGGGAGCAACGCCGTGACGGCGGGCCCGGCGGCAACGAGGTCGCGGGTGCGGACGCGGGTGGCCAGCAGGGACTGGTGTGCGTCGCGGAACGTGGTGTCCGTGACCGCCACGGCGGTCTGCTCGCGCAATGCCTTGGCGAAGCCCTCCGGGCCCAGCTCAAGGAGCCTCTGGCGCGAACCCGCTGCCGCCTCCTTGCCCTTGACGTCCGGCAGCTTGTCGGCGGGGTTGGAGTGCACGGTCAGCTCGCCGTTGGGCTTGTTGACGGTGACCTCGGCCAGCCACGTCAGGAGCTTGGTGCCACGGTCGGCCGACACACGGGCCTTGAGCAGTTCAGGGCGCTGGTCGATGAAGTTGGTGGCGACATCGCCTGCGATGAAATCGGGGTCGTCCAGGACGGCCTGGAGGAAGGGAATGTTCGTGGAGACACCGCGGATGCGGAACTCGGCCAGGGCACGGCGGGCACGGGCCACCGCTGACGGGTAGTCCCGGCCGCGGCAGGTGAGCTTGACCAGCATGGAGTCGAAGTGGGGGCTGATCTCGGCACCGGAGTACACAGTGCCGCCGTCGAGCCGCACGCCGGCGCCGCCGGCCGAGCGGTAGCCGGTGATCTTTCCGACGTCGGGCCGGAAACCATTGGCGGGATCCTCGGTGGTGATGCGGCTCTGCAAGGCGGCGCCGCGGAGTTTAACGGTGTCCTGGGACAGTCCAAGGTCGGCCAGGGTCTCGCCGGAGGCGATCCGCATCTGGGCCTGGACCAGGTCCACGTCCGTGACTTCCTCGGTGACGGTGTGCTCCACCTGGATGCGAGGGTTCATTTCGATGAAGACGTGCTGGCCGGCCCGCTCACCCTCGGTGTCCACCAGGAATTCGACCGTGCCCGCGTTGACGTAGTTCAGGGCCTTGGCGAATTTCACGGCGTCCCGGTAGAGGGCCTGCCGGATTCCCTCATCGAGGTTGGGGGCGGGAGCGATCTCGATGACCTTCTGGTGCCGCCGCTGGATGGAGCAGTCGCGCTCGAAGAGGTGCATGACATTGCCCTCTGCGTCGGCAAGGATCTGCACCTCGATGTGGCGTGGGCGCAGGACGGCCTGCTCCAGGAACATGGTGGGGTCACCGAAGGCCGCGTCCGCCTCGCGCATGGCGGACTTCAGGGCCTCAGGCAGCGCGTCGCGGGTGTCCACCCGGCGCATGCCGCGGCCGCCGCCGCCCGCTACAGCCTTTGCGAAGATGGGAAATCCGATCTCGTCGGCGGCCGCCAGCAGCTCGTCCAGGTCCCTGGAGGGCTCGCTGGACTTCAGTACGGGGACACCGGCCTCGCGGGCAGCCTTGAGGGCCGCCACCTTGTTGCCGGCAAGCTCCAGCACTTCCGCAGGCGGACCAACGAAGGTGATGCCGGCGGCCTTCGCCGCGCGGGCAAGCTCAGGGTTCTCGGAGAGGAAGCCATAACCCGGGTAAATCGCGTCCGCGCCCGACTCCTTGGCAACCCGGACCACCTCAGCCACGTCCAGGTAGGCCCGGACAGGGTGTCCTTCCTCGCCGATCAGGTAGGCCTCGTCCGCTTTCTGGCGATGGATCGAGTTTCGGTCCTCCTGCGGAAAAACGGCAACGGTCTTGGCACCCAGCTCATAGCCGGCGCGGAAGGCCCTGATCGCGATTTCACCGCGGTTGGCCACCAGAACTTTGGAAAACATACTTCTCCTGCATCATTGCGGGGTGGATCGAATGAGTGGTCACAGTGTCTAGGACCTACAAGGACAAACACAAATCTTTGTGGCCACCATCACAGATTTCCCCGTCATGTCCCGAACGCTTTCAGCGTGGCTGGCGGAAACCGCCCCGGCAGCACAGTCGGTGCCATGCCGACGCCCGATAAAACAGGATTCGCCGACGCATCAACATATGATGAGTAGGGCGGCAGGACCGTCCGGCTTCGGCTCTGCCGAGGCAAACATTACCCCCAACACGGCATCCGGCGTTAGGTTTTGGTCTCTCAAGTGCAAGTAGTCAGCATCAGCAGCCTTAAGGGTGGAGTCGGCAAGACTTCCGTCACCACAGGATTGGCGTCTGCGGCGCTGGCCGCCGGAATTCGCACACTGGTGGTGGACCTGGATCCGCACGCCGACGCCACCACGGCACTGGGAGTCCAGCCCGGAGACCATCTGGACATCGGCAGGATGCTGAAGAGCCCCCGCCGGGCAAAGATGGCCGAGAACGTGGTGCGAAGCAACTGGGCTGACCGCGTCCCGGCCAACGGTTCCGGGCCCGCCGTCCTGGACGTCGCCGTCGGCTCCGCCTACACGGGCATCTACGATCGGCCGGACCTTGGCCGCCGCGACCTCCGCAGGCTGTCGGCCGTACTTGCCGGCGCCGGGGACTACCAGCTGGTCCTGATCGACTGCCCGCCGTCCCTCAACGGGCTGACCCGCATGGCATGGGCCGCCAGCGACAAGGTGGCCCTGGTCGCCGAGCCCGGCCTCTTCTCGGTGGCAGGCACGGAACGCACCATGCGCGCCATCCAGCTGTTCCGCCAGGAGTTCGCCCCCAATCTTTCGCCTGCCGGCATCGTGGCCAACCGGGTCCGCACGGGTTCCTCCGAGCACACCTACCGGCTGGCGGAGATGGAGTCCATGTTCGGCGAACTCCTGCTGAGCCCGAGGATCCCGGAGCAGGCCAATTGGCAGCAGATCCAGGGTGCGGCCCACCCCGTGCATCACTGGCCCGGCGATTCGGCCAAGTCCGCGGCGGCATTGTTTGACGACCTCCTGGCCAACCTCATGGCCGCAGGCGCCGGCCTGCGGAGCCGTACCCGCTAGGACCCGTTCCAACGTTTAAGGGCCACCCTCCGTCCGGAGGGTGGCCCTTAAATATTGGAACGGGTGTCAGCTGATCTTCCGCGCCGCACGGCGCTTGCTCAGTTCGTCGTCGGGAAAGGATTGCTCCGCGGCATGTTCGCTGGGCAGCGACGCGAGGCTGCCTTCCACTTCCCGCCAGACACGGCCAACGGCGATGCCAAAGACTCCCTGGCCACCCTGGACGAGGTCTATGACCTCATCCGCGGACGTGCACTCGTAGACGCTTGCACCGTCGCTCATGAGCGTAATCTGTGCCAGGTCCTCGACGCCGCGCTCCCGGAGGTGTTCGACGGCGGTCCGGATCTGCTGCAGGGAGACCCCGGTATCCAGGAGGCGCTTGACCACTTTGAGGACCAGGATGTCCCGGAAGCCGTACAGCCGTTGTGAGCCGGAGCCGGCGGCACCGCGGACGGCGGGTTCAACCAAACCGGTCCTCGCCCAGTAGTCGAGCTGCCGGTAAGTGATGCCTGCGGCTTTGCAGGCAGTGGGGCCGCGGTAGCCTGCGTCCTCATCCAGTACCGGAAGGTCCTCGGTGAACAGGAGGCCCTGGGCACCGCTCACGGGCACAGCAACACCAGCTGTGGGCTGTTTCAGCCCGCCTGCTTCGCCTTTGGGACTCACCTGGATCCTCCTTGTCGTACGCTCCCAGGAACTCTCTAAGGCAGCTTCGGCATGAAGACCATGCGTGTAATTGTCGCGGGGCGCACTTTCCAGTGTGACTTGCGCGGCTGCCGTAAGCAAGGGAACTTGATACTTCGACGTTAGGCCCGGCAGGTCCCCAGGTCAAAGACGTTGGGGGGTTGAAAGAGGCGTGTCGAAACTTTCAGCCTCAACTTTAACCTTAACGTGACCTTAGCCGTCGAAATCCTCGGGCTCCACGTCGTCAAGGAACTCGCGGAACCGGCGCATTTCGCGTTCTTCGTCCACCGTGGGGCCCGGCTCGGTGTCCTCCCCCTCATCATGTTCCGTGATGCGCACTCCGGCCTCGTCCATGACCGAATCGGCACACCAGATCCGGCACTTGGCCCGCAGCGCGATGGCCAGGGCGTCGGAGGCCCGGGAGCTGACCGTGGTGCCGTTCTCGAACTGCAGCTGGCCATAGAAAATGTTGTCTTCCACGGCCACGATGTTGACGCTGACCACGGAGTGCCCCAGCGACTCCACCACGTCCACCAGGAGATCGTGCGTCATGGGCCGGGGCGGGACAACACCCTGCTGGGCGAGCGCAATGGCACTGGCCTCGGGGGTGCCGATCCAGATGGGCACGTGGCGTTCGCCGTGCATCTCCTTGAGCAGGACCAGCGGCTGGTTGGACGGCAATTCGATGCGAACGCCTACGATCTCTACTTCAATCATCAGATGTCCATGCGTGAGATGTGGTCTTGCACCAGGGCCCGGTGCAGGGTGAGGCAAAGATCGCTGATCTCGCGGGCGGCCTCGGCCGCGCGTGCCTGCGATGCCGAGTCCTTGCGCGAGGCCAGCGGCGCGACGGCACGTTCCACGAGGCCGAATTCCCTCTCGGCCGCCGCCTGGAAGGGGCGAAGGTGGCGCGGCTCGAGCCCATGGCTTTCCAGCTGCACGCACGCGCGGGCAACCTGGAGGGCATGCTCATCGAACTGGCCGTTGCTGTGGCTGATGAGGCCGAAGCTCAGCAGGGACTGCAGCAGGGGGACGCTGGCTCCGGATTCGGTCCGAAGTTGCTCCTCGCTCAGTTTCCTGCCCCGGTTCTGCAACTCGGCGGCAAGTTCGTCCGAGACAATACGAGGGGACACCACGACGCCGGGGGGCAGGTTTTCCGGCCGCTCTCCCCTGTCGATTGCGTCAAGGTAGTCCTTGATGACCTTCAGGGGCAGGTACTGGTCGCGCTGCAGGGCCAGCACGAACCGCAGGCGTTCGACGTCGCCGTCGGAGTACTGGCGGTAGCCGGCAGGTGTGCGGCGCGGATTGATCAGGCCCTTTTCCTCAAGGAAGCGGATTTTCGACGCCGTCATGCCCGGGAAGTCAGCGCTGAGCTGGGCGAGGACCTCGCCGATATTCAGGACCTGGGGGCCCCGGCGTTCCGGTTGTGCCATTGCCACAGGCAGTGGTCCCCGGGTCAGCTGCGGCCTGCAGCCGTGGCAGGGCTCAGGTAGAAGGTGAGGCGGAACTTGCCGATCTGGACTTCGCTGCCGGACTTGAGCTCCACGCTGTCCACCCGGTCGTGGTTGACGTAGGTGCCATTGAGGCTGTTCTTGTCCACGACTTCGAAGCTTCGAGCGGTGCGGCGGAATTCGACGTGCCGGCGCGAGACCGTGACATCGTCCAGGAAGATATCCGCATCCGGGTGGCGGCCGGCGGTGGTCACGTCCGAATCCAGGAGGAACCGGGCACCGGCGTTCGGGCCGCTGTGCGCTACCAGCAGCGCGGAACCGGCAGGCAGGGCCTCCACGGAATTGCGCTCGTCCGAAGAAAGCTTCGGGGCGATGGTGGGCTCATCGGTGACCGGCGTGAGATGGATCGAGGTGGTCTCCGACGCCTTAGCCGCACCCGTGCCGTAATCCCCATCGGCAGGGTTGTGTCTGTGGCCAGCCATGGATTCCTCCTCTTAGATGTGCAGGGCCTTGGCCCGCAACCGACGATTGCTCACCGGCCCTGCCCGGCAGGTCCGGCGCCGGCGCCCGATCCGGCCACTGACGTGCGAAGACGTCCTGCCTGCGACGCGGGGCCGGACCGGATTAACCGGTTAGCTTTAGCCTACCTGTTGTTCGTACTCCGATGCACTGAGCAGCGACTCGACGGCGTCAGGTTCGGCCAGTTTGACCTCGATCAGCCAGCCATCACCGTAGGGATCGGTGTTGATCAGGGCGGAATCGCTGTCCAGGGAGTCGTTGCGCGCCACGACTTCGCCGGAAACGGGTGCGTAGATGTCGCTCACGCTCTTGGTGGACTCGACCTCGCCCACCACTTCGTTCGCCGTAATCTTCGTGCCGACTTCGGGCATCTGGGCGTAGACGACGTCACCAAGCGCGTCCTGGGCGAAGTCGGTGATTCCCACGCGGACCACGCCGTCGGCATTGGGGGCCGTAACCCACTCATGTTCGGCGGTATAGGACAGGTCTTCGGGAATGTTGCTCATGGGGGGCCTTTCATCGGGGTGCGCGCCAAGGTCACGAGGGGCCCGGAAATCGGGCCGCCGCTGAAAGTATAGGCACAACTGCCGGGGCGGGCACCGGGGTTTCTGACAAGATGGGACCCATGAGTGCAAGCACTGGTGCAGCATCCCTGCGGCGGGGCGGGTAAGCCATGCCGGAACTGCCCGAAGTGGCCGGCCTGGCCACGTTCCTGGACGAGCAGCTGCGCGGGTGCACGATCTCAAGGTTGCAGATCGTGTCCTTCGCCGTCCTCAAAACCGCCGACCCGCCCTTCAGCGCCCTTGAGGGACAGCTGGTCTCCGGGGTCCGGCGGTTCGGCAAATTCATCAGCATCGACACTGCGGGCGTGTCGCTGGTATTCCACCTGGCGCGAGCGGGGTGGGTGCGCTTCACCGACTCCCCCGCCGACAGCCAGCTTCGAATGGGCAAGGGCCTGATCGCCGTCAGGTGCACCTTTGCAGGCCCGGACGGCCCGCGGGGCCTGGACCTGACCGAAGCGGGCACCAAGAAAAGCCTGGCGGTCTATGTGGTGCGCGATCCGCAGGATGTACCGGGAATTGCGGCGCTGGGTCCCGATCCGTTCACGGAGGCGTTCGACGCCGGCATGCTGGCGGAGATCCTGCAGGGCAGTTCGCAGCAGATCAAGGGGCTGCTGCGCAGCCAAAGCGTCATTGCCGGCATCGGCAATGCCTACAGCGACGAAATCCTGCACGCCGCGCGGATCTCCCCGTTCGCCATCGCCAAGTCCCTGGACCGGGAAACGGTCCAGGTGCTCTACGACGCCATCCACAGCGTGTTGGGCCAGGCGCTGGTGGAAGCCCGCGGCAAGCCGCCCAAAGACCTCAAGGACGTCAAGCGAAGCCACATGCGGGTGCACGCCCGCGCCGGCCAGCCCTGCCCCGTGTGCGGCGACACCGTGCGTGAAGTGTCGTTCGCGGACACGGCGCTGCAGTACTGCCCCACGTGCCAGACCAAGGGCAAGATCCTGGCGGACCGGAGGACGTCGAAGTTCTTGAAATAGGCAGTCCCGGAACCAGGCATCCGGCCGGACCTGGAACGCCCGGAAACGCCAAAAAAGCGGAAAGCGCCGGAGATGATCTCCGGCGCTTTCCGCTTTTTGGTCGGGCTGACAGGATTTGAACCTGCGACCCCTTGACCCCCAGTCAAGTGCGCTACCAAGCTGCGCTACAGCCCGCTGGTTCAGCCGTTCTCCGCTGACCCGGATCCAAGGATTCCTCCAAGGATTTCCATCAGCAGTCCGGCCGAACCACCTAGAAGAGCTTACACGATCCGGAGGGGTGCCAGTGACACTTTCCGGCGATCAGCCCCAAGGTGTGTCGCAATTAACGCTTGCGGCCGCGCTTCTCACGCACGCGCATGCTCACCTCGATGGGAGTACCTTCGAAGCCGAAGGTTTCCCGCAGCCGCCGGGTGATGAACCGGCGGTACCCGGGGTCCAGGAAGCCGGTGGTGAACAAGACGAACTTCGGCGGCCGGCTGGAGGCCTGGGTGCCGAAGAGGATGCGCGGCTGCTTGCCGCCACGGACCGGGTGCGGGTGCGCGGCCACGAGTTCGCCGAGGAAGGCATTGAGGCGCCCGGTGGGGATGCGCCGGTCCCAGTTCTCCAGGGCCAGGTCCAGGGCCGGAACCAGGCGGTCTTTGTGCCAGCCGGTCTTGGCGGAGATGTTGACCCGCGGAGCCCATTCGACGTGGGCAAGGTCCTGCTCGATTTCCCTCTCGAGGTAGCGGCGGCGTTCGTCGTCGAGCAGGTCCCACTTGTTGAAGGCCAGCACCAACGCGCGTCCGGACTCGATGGCCAGCTGCAGGATACGGACGTCCTGTTCACTGAGGACCTCGTCCACCGCCAGGAGGACGACGGCGACCTCCGCCTTTTCGAGGGCGGCCTGCGTCCGCAGGGAAGCATAGTAGTCCGCACCCTGGGCCATGTGCTGGCGGCGGCGGATACCGGCGGTGTCCACGAAGCGCCACGTGCGGCCGCCGAGTTCGATGAATTCGTCCACGGGGTCACGGGTGGTGCCGGCGGTGTTGTCCACCACCACGCGTTCGGATCCGGCGAGCTTGTTCAGCAGGGAGGACTTGCCCACGTTGGGACGGCCGATCAGGGCGATTCGGCGGGGACCGCCGGATCGTTCCACGCCCTCGACGGTGGAGAACTCGGGGAGGATGTCCATGACGTGGTCCAGGAGGTCTGCCACGCCGCGGCCGTGCAGCGCTGATACCGGGTACGGTTGGCCGAAGCCGAGGCCCCACAGTGCGGCGCTGTCCGCTTCCTGGGCGAAGTCGTCCACCTTGTTGGCCACCATGATGACCGGCTTCTTGCTGCGGCGAAGCATCTTCATGACGCCTTCGTCCGTGGCGGTGGCTCCGACGGCGGAGTCCACCACGAAGAGGACGGCGTCGGCAAGTTCCACGGCCATCTCGGCCTGCTCGGCCACGCGGGCGTGGATGCCGCGGGCGTCATGTTCCCATCCGCCGGTGTCCACCAAAGTAAAGTTGCGGCCGTTCCAGTTCGCCGAGTACATGACGCGGTCCCGGGTGACGCCGGGGGTGTCCTCCACCACGGCCTCACGCCGGCCCAGGATCCGGTTCACCAGCGTGGACTTGCCCACGTTCGGGCGGCCGATAATGGCCAGGACCGGATCCAGCTTAAGCGGACCCTCAAGGTCTTCGTCGCCGTAGTCTCCGCTGAGCAGGGCGGCGTCGTCCTCGTCGAGGTCGTAGTCCTCAAGGCCGGCCCGGAGGGAGGCGGCACGCAGCTCTGCTTCGTCGTCGTCTATTGCCGCCAGCCGTTCGGCGACCTGGTCGCTGCCGGAGGGTACGTATTCGTCATCGCCGGCACCGGAATGCCCGGAAGTCTGGGTGGTGTCGCTCATTGCACTGTCCTTAGTGGTCATCTGCCGGCGTCCCCGGCTACTGCTGTCAGGTCTTGGTGATCAGCGAAAGGCAAGGGCTGCCCGCTGATGGTGATGGTGTCCTGGACATGCCCCGCCAGGGCCGCACGGATTTCCTGCGCCGCCCTGTCCATTGAAGCACGCCCGCTTTCGCCGGCCCGGCGGGCCAGGGTAAGGGCTGTCCCGAAGCTGACGTGGAAACGCCGCCCGGGCCGCGGAACCGAATCCAGGCGTTCGGCTCCCTGGCGGGTCCCGAGGATGGCCACCGGAACCACCGGCGCGCCGGTGTTCAGGGCCAGCCACGCCACGCCGCCGTTGATGTCTTCTGCTGCCCCGCTCCCCCGCGTTCCCTCGGGGAGAATCCCAACGCAGCGTCCGGCGTCGAGCACGGCCTTGCAGCGCTGCAGCGCACCCCTGTCCCCCCGGCGGTCCACAGGAAGTTGTCCGGAGGCGGTGAGCACCCGGCCCAGGAAGCCTTTGAACATCTCCTGCTTCACCAGGATGTGCATGGGCCGTGGGGCCGCGCCGAACATCACCGGCCCGTCCAGGAAGCTGATGTGGTTGGCCGCAAAGATGACGGGACCGCCGGTGGGGACGTTGCTCCTGCCGGTCACGGAGGTCCGGTAGACCACATGGTCCAGCACCCAGCCCACGGGCCTGCTCCATACCGTGGTCAAACCGGACGGCAGGCCGGCTCCGGCGTCAGTCACGGTTGAGCACCTTGATGACGATCACGAGCGCGGCGTCCACCGTCTGCTCGAAGTCCAAGTCCGAGGAGTCCAGGGTGACCACGCCGTCCGCCGCCTGCGTGAAATTGACCACGGTTGAGTCCTTGGCATCCCGGTGCGTGACCTGGGCGGCAAGTTGCTCGGCGTTCTGGGTGCCGCCCAGTTGGATGCCGCGCCGGCGCAGCCGGGCTTCCTCGCTGGCGGTGAGGAGCATGCGCACTTCGGCGCCGGGCGCGACGACGGTAGTGATGTCCCGGCCTTCCACCACCATGCGGCGGTGGTGCTTTTCGATCAGGTCGCGCTGCCGGCGGATCAGTTCGGTCCGGGCGCCGAGCGTGGTGGCGACGGCGCTGACGGCCGAGGAGATCGCGGGCTCACGGATGGCATCAGTGACGTCCACGCCGCCTACCCGCACGTATTCCTCCTGCGGGCTGGTGCTCAATTCCAGCACAAAGTCGCGGGACGCCTGCTCCACGGCAGGGGTGTCCGCCAGGTCGATGCCCTCGCTCACGCAGTACCAGGTCAGGGCACGGTACATGGCACCGGTGTCCAGGTAGGCAAGACGGAGCCGGCGGGCGACCTCCTTGCTCACGCTGGATTTGCCGGAGCCGGACGGCCCGTCGATGGCGACCACCAGGGGCCGGCCGATGCGCAGCGCGCGCATGGTTTCGAGAAGTTCCTGTGTCATTACTGAAGTACCCGCCATCCGCGGTCGTTGAGGGCTTCGATCAGGTGGTCGTGCTTGTTCGGCAACACTGACAATTCCACCATGCCGACGTTTTGTCCGGATGAATGATCCAGCCGAAGATCTTCGACGTTCACGCCGATTTCACCGATCTCGGTGAGCAGCTGCGCGATCTGGCCCGGTTTGTCATCCACCAGCACCGTCAGCCAGGAATACGCCTGTGGTGGCCCGCCGTGCTTGCCGGGAATCCGCGCCTGCCCGGCGTTGCCCTCACTGATGAGCTGGGCAAGGTCCAGGCGGGCACCCGGTGCAGTGGGCTGCTCCAAGGTTCCGATGAGCCGGTTCAGGTCCTCGCGGACGCCATAAAGGATCTCTACGACCTTGGCCGCGTTGCCGCCAAGGATTTGAACCCACAGGGTGGGATCGCTGGCGGCGATCCTGGTGACGTCGCGCAGGCCGTTCCCCGCCAGGGACAAGGCATGCAGCGGCGTGCCCTGCAGCCTGCTCGCCAGCAGCGAAGACATGACCTGGGGCAGGTGCGACACCAGGGCGACGGCTTCATCGTGCTCTTCCGCCGTGAACTGCGAGACGACGGCTCCCAGGTCCGAGGCAAGCGAGCGGGCCACCTGCAAAGCGTGGTCTGAGGTTTCCTCCGACGGGCAGAGCACCCACGGCATGGAAGTGAACAGCTCGCCGCGGGCGGCTACCGGACCGGACTTTTCCCTTCCGGCCATGGGATGGGTGCCTACATACCGTGAAAGGTCGGCGCCCAGGCTCCGGAGCCGGGCAAGGATGTCCGCCTTGACACTGGCAATGTCCACGACCACGGCGTCAGGGTAGTCGGAGAGTGCCTGGCAGACGACGTCGGCCGTAACGTCCGGCGGGGCGGCAACCACGACGAGCTGGGCTTTTCCGCTGCCGAGCTCGGACAGCGGGCGGCCCGCCCCGATATCCACCGCCACCGCCTGGTTGGTGGGTGAGGGGTCGGACAGGAACACCGCTACGCCGCGCCCACGCAGGCCCAGCCCGATGCTGGCACCCAGCAGTCCGGCGCCAATGACCACCACAGGCCCGTCCAGGTGGCCGCGGCCGTGGCTTTTGAACGCGGACATGGATCAGAGCCCTACGGATGCCAGCAGGTGGCCGACTTCCTGCTTGCCCAGGTTGCGGATGCTGCCCTGGCGCTGGTCTCCGAGCCCAATGGGGCCCACCTTGACGCGGACAAGCCGCTGGACCGGGAACCCGACAGCGTCGAAGAGGCGGCGCACAATCCGGTTCTTGCCGGAGTGGAGCACAACCTCGATCAGCACGTGGCCGGGCGTGGAGTCCACCAGCCGGAAGGAATCGACGCTGGCAAAGCCGTCCTCAAGCTCGACGCCGGCCTTCAGCTGGGCACCGACACCCTGCGGGAACGGCCCGCGCACCTGGACCAGGTAGGTCTTGGGTACCTCGTAGGAGGGGTGGGTCAGCCGGTTGGCGAGCTCGCCGTCGTTGGTCAGCAGCAGCAGCCCCTCGGTGGCGACGTCCAGCCGGCCCACGTGGAAGAGGCGTTCGCCGGTGTTCTTGTTGTTCTTGAGGAAATCGCTGATGCAGGGGCGGCCCTCCGGGTCCTCCATGGTGGACACCACGCCCTTGGGCTTGTTGAACACCATGTAGACCAGGTTTTCGTCCAGCTGGATCCGCAGGCCGTCGACGTGGATGACGGCGGTCTTGGGATCGACGCGGACACCGAGCTCGGTGACCACCTGGCCGTCCACTTCCACGCGGCCCTCCGCGATCATCTCTTCGCAGACACGCCGGGACGCCACACCAGCCGACGCCATCACCTTCTGGAGGCGGACGCCGTCGGCATCGTGGAGTTCGGACTGGGGAACGTTGCCGCGGGGGCCCTTCCTGCGGGCAGGTTTGCGGACCGGGCCAAGGTTCTGGCCGAAGCGTTCGCTGCCGAAGGCGCGGGACGCAGCAGCGCCGGGTGCACCCGTGCGCGATTTGGTCTTGGGTGCGCCGGGAGTTCCGGGTGCCTTCTTGGATCCCGGTTTGCGGGCAGCGGGCTTGCGCGACGACGGCGCCGCCGGCTTGGAGCCTCCTGCTGGGCGTCCTTGCTGGTCCCCGGCAAGGTCGGGGTCGATGAAGCGCTCCTCGCGCGGCTTCGGCGCCCGCTGCGGGCGGTCGCCGCCGAAGGCGGACGAACGCTTTGCCGCGCCGCCCCGGGAGCCTCCGCCCTGGTTGCCGCGCTGGGGTGAATTCCCGCGCTGTGACGCGTTGCGGTCGCTCCCGCCGCGTCCTGATCCGTTACGTGGTGAACCCTGGCGTCCCGCCTGTGTCATGACCCGTCCTTCGATGTTTTGGCCCGCAGAGATGTCCAAGGACAACCCTAGCCAGCCGTGCAGACTTCGTCTGCCCTGGTAAGTGAATTGACGCGGACAGGGAGTGCCCTGCCTACATCATGTCGGCGTCGTAGAACTCTGCGATCCCATCGAGACCCGGTAGGTGCGGCGACAGGTGGGGCAACTCCTCCACTGAACCGATTCCCATCCGTTCAAGGAAATAGGAGGTGGTCCGGTAAAGGATTGCGCCGGACTCGGGATCGGTTCCCGCGTCCTCGATCAGCCCGCGCTGGGCGAGTGTCCGTACGACAGAATCAACATTGACTCCGCGAATTGCAGACACCCTGGCCCGTGAAACGGGTTGGCGGTACGCGATGACAGCCAGTGTTTCCAATGCCGCCTGGGTGAGCCTGGTGGTCTGCCCGTCGAGCACGTACTTGCCCACGATGTCGGCAAATTCGGCGCGGGAGTAGATCCGCCAGCCACCGGCGATGTTCCGCAATTCAAAACCCCGGGGCCTGGAGCCAAAGCCAGCGTGGCTGGCATTCTCCATATCCGGGGCGTTAACAGTATAGCCGTCATACTCGCGTTGAAGTTCTTCCAGCAGGGAGCGCACCGTGGCGGGCGTGAGGCCAACCCCCGCGGCGAGTTCATCCTCCGTAGCCGGCTCGTCCAGGACCATCAGGACGGCCTCAAGGGCGGCCTTGGCGCCCCCCGGAAGCCCGTCGGGGTCGTGGTCATCCCCAAAGTCCGCCCCCGGCTCCGGTTGTTGCGGTTCCAGGTTCACAGTTGTTCCTCGTATTCTTCGCTG
This sequence comes from Pseudarthrobacter sp. MOO14, assembly GCF_058267675.1. Lineage (NCBI taxonomy): Bacteria > Bacillati > Actinomycetota > Actinomycetes > Micrococcales > Micrococcaceae > Pseudarthrobacter > Pseudarthrobacter sp. MOO14. The sequence continues at coordinate 4,095,706 of NZ_CM177849.1, read as the reverse complement.
AGATGCTCGGCCGACCAGTCCCGGCCATCGGCTGTCCAGTGGATTGCCAGCTCTGCCAGCGGGGACAGCTGGTCGAACGAGACCGCCTTGTCCCGGAACAGCTCCAACAGCGCCAGGAACCGGGCGACCACCACCAGGGTTGACCCGGCGTCGGCGATCAGGGAGCGGAAGGTCAGCGGGGACTGCCGTTGCAGGCGCAGGCCCAGCATCTCGGCCTGCTCCTTGACGCTGACGTTGCCCCCGTGGAGGTGGCCAAGGGCCACCTGCGGCGGCTGCGCCGGGGCCTTGGGCCGCAGTGCGGCCCCGGCCAGGGCGGCGAATTGTTTAGGCGTGTGCTTCCAGACGAGTTCGGGAAGCATCGCCGCGAACTGCTCCTCCAGTGCCACCTGCCGCGGGAAGCGCCGGCCCTCCTGATGCAGGGTCTCGCCCAGGATTCCGGCCACGTGCTTGAAGGCCTTGTACTGGAGCAGCCGGGCGAAGAGCAGGTCCCTCGCTTCGAGGAGGGCGATGTCTTCGTCATCCTCGACCTCGCCGGCGGGGAGGAGTCGTGCCGCCTTCAGGTCGAGAAGCGTCGCGGCGATCACCAGGAATTCGCTTGCCTCATCCAGCGCCCATTCTTCGCCGAGCTCCTGGAGTTTCCGGATGTACTTGATGAACTCATCCGTCACCGTGGCGATGGCCACCTCGGTGATGTCCAGCTGGTGCTTGGCAATGAGGCCCAGGAGGAGATCGAAAGGGCCGGTGAAGTTGGCCAGCCGCACCTCGAAGCCGGGCTTTGATTCGGCCACGGCGTTGGTTACGGTGCGCCGCCGCGGGCGATCAGTTCCTTGGCCAGCCTGCGGTAGGCGTCAGCCCCCACGTGGTTCCCCGCGTAGCTGGTGATGGGTTCGGCGGCGACGGTGGCGTCGGCGAACTTGATGGAGCGCTTGATGACAGTCTCGAAGACTTTGTCGCCGAAGGCCTCCACCAGGCGGGTGATGACCTCCCGGCTGTGCAGGGTGCGGGCGTCGTACATGGTGGCCAGCACGCCGTCCACCTGCAGGCGCGGGTTCAACCGGTCCTGGACTTTGTCGATGGTTTCGACCAGGAGCGCCACCGCGCGGAGCGCAAAGAACTCGCAGATCAGCGGAATGATGACACCGTGCGCTGCCGTGAGGGCGTTGACAGTCAGGAGGCCGAGGGACGGCTGGCAGTCGATGAGGACGACGTCGTAATCGTCTTCGACTTTCTTGAGCGCACGGTCCAGGACCTGCTCGCGTGCCACTTCGTTGACCAACTGGACTTCCGCGGCGGAGAGGTCGATGTTGGCCGGCAGGAGGTCGACGTTCTCGACGCCGGTCTGGTGGATGGCGTCGCGGATGTCCACCTTGCGGTCCATCAGGACGTTGTAGACGGTGAGGTCAAGCTCGTGCGGATTGACGCCAAGGCCAGCCGAGAGCGCGCCCTGGGGGTCAAAGTCCACCAGCAGGACGCGGCGGCCGTATTCCGCGAGCGCTGCGGCGAGGTTGATGGTGGAGGTCGTCTTCCCGACGCCGCCCTTCTGGTTGACCATGGCAATGACGCGGGCCGGGCCGTGGGAGGACAGCGGCGCGGGTTCCGGGAACTCCCGGTATGGGCGCCCGGTGGGGCCCATCACCGCGTTTTCCAGGTCGAATTCCGTGCCCTCCAGAGTTGCTGAACCCTGTTCGCTGCTCACGTATCTGTCCACACTTTCGATGACGGTGATTTCCTGCCGCTGGCTCGCCAGCGCCGTTCGTTCTGATCCTTAGGTTACAGCGCCCGACACGGCATTCGACGGAACTTGACTTTCCGCGAATGTTGAGCCTTGACCCTCTAGTAGAGGTCGAAGGTTGTGGGTTGAACACAACAAAACCGCCCCTGCAGCGGGGGCTGCAGGGGCGGTTTCGGGCGTTGCCGCAGGTGACGGTCAGGCCTTGGCGACCTCGCGGGCGCCTTCTTCCTTTGGTGCCATTTCGCCATGCCCGGCGATCATGGTCTGCTCATCGAACGGGGCCTCGCCGGAGAGGACGCGGGTGACCTGGCCGCCGTCGATCTCCTTGACCCAGGTGCCGATCAGGACGGTGGCGACGGCGTTGCCGGTGAAGTTGGTCAGCGCACGGGCTTCGGACATGAAGCGGTCGATGCCGACGATCATTCCCACGCCGCCGAGCAGCTCGGGACGGTGTGCCTGCAGGCCCGCGGCGAGGGTGGCCAGCCCGGCGCCGGTCACGCCGGCGGCGCCCTTGGACGCAATGATCATGAAGATCAGCAAGGAGATCTGGGCGCCGAGGTCCAGCGGGGTACCCATGGCGTTGGCAACGAAGAGGGACGCCATGGTCAGGTAGATGGCTGTTCCGTCAAGGTTGAAGGAGTATCCGGTGGGAACGGTGACGCCGACGACGGGCTTGGACACGCCCAGGTGTTCCATCTTGGCGATCAGCCGCGGGAGCGCAGCCTCGGAGGAGGACGTGGAGAAGATGAGGAGGTATTCGCGGGCCAGGTACTTCATGAGCTTGAAGATGTTGACGCCGGCCACCACCTGGAGGAGCCCGCCGAGGATCACGACGATGAACAGCGCACAGGTGATGTAGAACGCCACCATCAGGGTGAACATGCTCACGATGGCCTGGACGCCGGTAGCGCCCACGACGGCGGCGATGGCACCGAAGGCGCCGACCGGAGCGAGCCACATGATCATGATGAGGATGCGGAACACCAGGGCCTGGCCGTGGCCGATGGCCTTCAGGATCGGAGCGCCCTGGGGGCCCATCTTTTGCAGTGCGAAGCCCACCAGGATTGCCGCCAGCAGGGTGGGCAGCACGGGGATGTCGCTGGGGATGATGCCCAGCAGGAAGTCGACGGTGCTGTCCGTAGCTGCCTTCTTGTTGGGATCGTAGGGCGTGAGCTTCAGGCCCTCACCGGGGTGGATCAGGTTGCCGACCACCAGGCCGATGGCCAAGGCGAAGGTGGACATGATGACGAAGTAACCCAGCGCCAGGCCGCCCACCTTGCCCACGGTAGCCGCCTTGGCGATGGAACCGATGCCCAGGACGATAGTGCAGAAGATGACCGGCGCGATCATCATCTTGATGAGCTTGATGAACCCGTCGCCCAGCGGCTTGAGGTTCTTGGCGACCTCCGGGAACAGCAGGCCCACCAGTGCGCCCAGGATAACTGCCGCGATGACGGCGATGTACAGGTAGTGGGACTTGTCCAGTCCCTTGCGCCGCGGCGTCGCAGTTCCGAGCGACTCTCCTCGTTGAGAAGCCATGATGTGTCTCCTTGTGGATATTCTGATAGACGCTGCGGCACAGGCTCTGGGCTCGACACGTCCTTGCAATGTGATATCCATCATTGGGCACCCCGTGATCCAGCTCACCGTTGCGTTCATATTGGTCGCGGCACCCGCAGGGTCAGATGGAGGTACGCATGATCCACCATTGGAGTATCGCCCGCCGGCTCTTCGTGGCAAACCTGCTGATCGTGGTGTGCTTCATCGCCATCGTAGGAACTGCCGCCTACCTCGACGCACGGGACCGGACCTATGATGAAGCCGGCCGCCGGATGGAGGGCGTGGCTGCCTCCATCGCCGCCAATCCCTTGGTGCTCCAAGCAGCAGCCACGCCGGATCCCTCCGTCCTGCTGCAGCCGTACGCCAAGGATGTCACCGCCGCGGCACGGGTGGACTTCATCACCATCATGGCTCCCGACCGGACCCGCTGGACGCATCCCCGGGATGAGGAACTGGGCCGGCCATATATCGGTTCCATCGATGCCGCCCTCCAGGGGCGCACCTTTACGGAAGTCACGGCGGGTACCCTCGGCCCTTCCGTCCGGACCATCGTTCCGGTCAAGGATTCAGCGGGAACAATCAAGGCACTGGTGGCTGTTGGCGTTACGGTCCGCAACGTCGACGTTGCCTTCGCTGCCCGGCTCCCCGTGCTGCTCGCCTTGGGAATTGCCCTGCTGGTGGGCGGGTCCCTGGCCTCGTGGCTGCTGGGCCGGTACCTCCGCCGAGTGACCCGCGGCTGGGGCCCCGAACAATTGGCCCAGCTCTTCGCCTACTACGAGTCGGTACTCCACTCGGTCCGCGAAGGGCTGATCCTGATCGATGCCAGGAAGCGGGTGGTGATGTACAACGACCAGGCCGCCGAGCTGCTGGGCCTTGCCGAGACCGGAAGCAATGATCCCACCAAGCCGCCATCGTTGGCCGATCTCCCGCTGGACAGCGAGCTTCGCAGCCTCTTCGAGTCCGGACGCACCACCAAGGACGAGATGGTCCTGACAGGTTCCCGCGTGCTGGTGGTCAACCAAGGCCCCGCCCGGGGTCCGGAGTCCCCCGGTGCGCGCGGCAAGGTGCCGGTGTACGGAACGGTTGCGACACTCCGTGACAGGACGGAGATCGAAGCGCTGGGCAACGAGCTGCAGACCATGCGGACCCTGTCCGATGCGTTGCGGGCGCAGACCCACGAACACGCCAACCGGCTGCACACCATGGTCTCGCTCCTTGAGCTGGGCCGGACCGGGGAGGCCCTGGACTTTGCCACGAAGGACCTGGCGTTGAGCCAGCAGCTGACCGATGACATGGTGAGCTCCATCGACGAACCGGTGGTGGGCGCCTTGGTCATGGGAAAAGTGGCCGAGGCCCACGAACGCGGGGTGCAGCTGGACGTGTCCACCCTGGGTTCGGGCTCGACGCCTGGTGTGGCCGTCCAGGACCTGGTGACGATCATGGGCAACCTGCTGGACAACGCCATTGACGCGGCAGCCGATGCTCCCGCTCCGCGGCGGGTCCAGCTGACCCTGGAAGCGGACGAGGAAGGACTGGACATCGCCGTCAACGATTCCGGGACCCCCATCGACCCGGCCGATGCCGAACTGATCTTCCGGCATGGCTTCAGCACGAAGCCGGCCGGTCCCGGAGGCCGGGGGGTCGGACTGGCGCTGGTCCGGCAGGCTGTGGGGCGTTTGGGCGGTACGCTGGCCATCAATGGACGGAACGGCGCCAAGTTCGAAGTATTCCTGCCCGCAGCGGTGCCCCCGGAAAAGGAGCACAGCCAGTGAGCAACATCCGGGTCCTCGTCGTTGAGGATGAAGCGATCGCCTCCGCAGCCCACGCCGCCTACGTGGGGCGGCTGCCCGGATTCGAGCTCGCCGGCACTGCCCCGGACGGCCAGTCGGCCCTGCGGCTGCTGAACGAGTTCGTGGCGGCCGGAGAGCCCGTGGAACTGGTCCTGCTGGACATGAACCTGCCGGACCTGCACGGCCTGGACATTGCCCGGCGCATGCGTTCGGCCGGAATCCTTGCCGACATCATCGCCATCACTGCCGTCCGCGAATTGGCCATCGTCCGTAGTGCCGTCGCCATCGGCGTGGTCCAGTACCTGATCAAGCCGTTCACGTTCGCCACGTTCTCCGACAAGCTCGAAAGCTACCGCCAGTTCAGGCAGCAGCTGGCCGGGGCAGGTGCCGGGGCAGGCAGAGGGGGCGCTTCGCAGAGTGATGTGGACCAAGCCTTCGCCAGCTTGCGGGCTCCCTCGGAGTTGCCGCTGCCCAAGGGGCTTTCCACCTCCACCCTCGGCTCAGTCCAGGAGTTCCTCCGCCAACAGCCCGGGGCAGTCTCTGCCACCGAAGTCATGGAGGCCCTGGGAATGTCCCGGGTAACGGCACGGAGGTACCTGGAGTACCTTGCCGATGCCGGCACCGTTTCCCGTACGGCCCGCTACGGCACCCCCGGCAGGCCGGAGAACGAATACCGGTGGACCGCCCGCTGAGGTCCAGGGCCGTATACTCCTGCGGCTCAGTCTCCGGCTGCGCGTTCCGGCCGCAGTACGCCGGCCAGTTGGACGATGACCCCGGGGTCCTCGATGGTTGACGGCACGTTGTACTCCTCTCCGTCGGCGATCTGCCGCATGGTCTTGCGGAGGATCTTTCCGGATCGGGTCTTGGGCAGGGCCTCCACCACCGTGACGTGCTTGAAATCCGCCACCGCGCCGATGTCCCGCCGCACCAGGGCGACCAGGTCTTTCTCCAGGAGTTCCGGGGGTATGTCCACCCCGGATTTGAGCACCACATAGCCGCTGGGGCGCTGGCCCTTCAGGGAGTCCGCGACGCCGATCACCGCGCATTCGGCAACGGCCGGGTGCTGGCCGATCACCTGCTCCATGGCACCGGTGGAAAGCCGGTGCCCGGCGACGTTGATGATGTCGTCGGTGCGGCCCATCACGAAGAGGTAGCCATCCTTGTCCCGGTAGCCGGAGTCTCCGGTGGCGTAGCTCCCCTCGAACGCCTGCAGGTAGGAGGAGATGTACCGTTCGTCATTCCGCCACAGGGTGGCAAGGGTGCCTGGCGGGAGCGGCAGGTCGAGGACTATGTTGCCCTCGGTGCCGGCCTCCACCTCCTGGCCGGCCGCGTCGAGGATCCGCAGCCTGAAGCCGGGCATCGGAACACTGGGCGAGCCCGGCTTGATCGGCAGTGTGTCCAGTCCGCGCGGGTTGGCGCAGATGGCCCAGCCGGTCTCGGTCTGCCACCAGTGGTCCACCACGGGCACGCCGAGGACGCGGGAGGCCCAGTGGAAGGTGTCCGTGTCCAGCCGCTCCCCCGCGGCGAAGAGGGTCCGCAGGCTGGAGATGTCGTAGTTCTTCACCAGCATGGCCTCCGGGTCGGCCTTGCGGATGGCCCGCAGCGCGGTCGGGGCGGTGAAGAGCACGTTGACCCTGTGGTCCTGGATCACCCGCCAGAACGCACCGGCGTCGGGGGTTCCCACCGGTTTGCCCTCGTAGATCACGGTGGTGGCGCCGGCCAGCAGCGGACCGTAGACAATGTAGGAGTGGCCCACCACCCAGCCCACGTCCGAGGCGGTCCACATGACGTCGCCGGGACCGACGTCGTAGATGTTTTCCAGGGTCCAGCGCAAGGCGACGGCGTGGCCGCCGTTGTCCCGCACCACGCCTTTGGGGGTGCCTGTGGTCCCGGAGGTGTACAGGATGTAGAGGGGATCCGTGGCCATGACGTCCACCGGTGCGGCGGGATCCGCGGATGCCATTTCGCTCTCCCAGTCCAGCCAGCCGGCGTGGTCCGCCGCGGAGTCCTTGAAGCCGTCCCGGCCCTTGACCAGCACCGGGGTCGCCGGCGTTCCGGCGAGCTCCAGCGCCTCGGCGACGGCCGGCAGGTACTCGATCCGGCGGGAGGGCTCGAGCCCTCCCGAGGCGGTGACGACGACGGCGGGGGCGGCGTCGCGAATCCGGGCGGCAAGTTCCTTGGGGGCGAAGCCGCCGAAGACCACCGAATGGATCGCGCCCAGGCGGGCAGTGGCCAGCATGGCGATGGCGGCCTCAGGAATCATGGGCAGGTAGATCACCACCCTGTCGCCCTTGCCCACACCGTTACGCCGGAGCACTCCGGCGAAACGGGCCACAAGTTCGGTGAGTTCTGCATAGCTGAAGCGCTGCTGGATGCCCAGCATGGCGGAGTCGTAGATCAGTGCCGTCTGGTCTCCGCGGCCTGCGGCCACATGCCGGTCCAGCGCGTTGTAGCAGGTATTCAGCTCACCGTCAGGGAACCAGCGGTAGAGCGGGGCGCGGCTCGAATCCAGGGCGCGGGTGGGCTGGACGCTCCAGTCGACGGCCCGGGCGGCGTCTCGCCAGAAGTCCTCCGGCCGCTGCACGCTGCGCCCATAGCATTCCCGATAGCTGCTGGTGCCCATGAAGTCATCCCGTCCACGACATTGTGATGCAGGTCATGCTAGTTCCTTAGGAGGCTCACCACAAGACCCGTGTATACAGAACTGCGGCAAAAGGCAGGAGATGGGTGAATTTGCTTGGTCGATCAGCAGTCTTTGTATACACTGATGTTCATCTACCGAGGAAGGAGACTCCCATGCGTGCCAGCGAGAAGGCCTACGCCGCCCTCCGGGACGACATTGTCGAATGGCGGCTTGCCCCCGGGACGGTCCTGGCCGAGGTGGAGCAGTCCGAACGGCTCGGCGTCTCGCGCACCCCGCTCCGCGAGGCCCTCGGCCGGCTCACCGCGGAAGGCCTGACGACGCCGGGCGGCCGCGGTGTGGTGGTCACGGATATCTCCCTTGAGGACATCGACGAACTGTTCGAACTGCGCGAAACCCTTGAAGGCAAGGCTGCTGCGCTGGCTGCCAGCCGAGGCGATGCCGCCACTTTCGAACAGTTGCGGGGTGAACTGGTCCGCGCACCGGAGATGATCAACGGTAACGATCCCACGCGCCACGAGTACTACGAGCTGGTGGGACGCCTGGATACCGCCATCGATGCCGCCATCTCCAACTCCTACCTGGCCCAGGCCATGCGAAGCCTTCGCGTGCACTTGGTCCGCATCCGCAGGTTGGCCGCCGATGACGCCGCGCGCCTGGCGGCCGCGGCCGCCGAGCACGCCGCGATCGCCGAGGCAATCGCCGCAGGCAACCCCAGGCTCGCCGAAGCAGCCACGATCGTGCACCTGCACCGCAGCCTCTCCCACGTCAAAGCAACCCACGCATCCCACCACAAGGAGCACCATGGTTAAGGAACACCACGTCCGCGTCTACAAGAGCGAAGAGAACCTGGCCCGCGAGGACCAGCTTGCCTACAAGATCGCCAAGGTGGCCGCGGATCCTGTGGCGGTTACCGATGACGTCACCAACATGGTGATCAACCGGATCATCGACAACGCCTCCGTGGCCATCGCGTCCCTGAACCGGGCCCCCATCGTTGCCGCCCGCGCCCAGGCGCTCACCCACGGCCCCACCACCGGCGGCAAGGGCTCGAAGGTCTTTGGTATCGAGGAGCGCGTGGCCCCGGAATGGGCGGCCTGGGCCAACGGCGTCGCGGTCCGCGAACTCGACTACCACGACACCTTCCTGGCCGCGGACTACTCCCACCCCGGCGACAACATCCCGCCGATCCTCGCCGTTGCCCAGCACGTCGGCTCCAGCGGCCAGGACCTGGTGCGCGGCATCGCCACCGGCTATGAGATCCAGGTCAACCTGGTCAAAGCCATCTGCCTGCACAAACACAAGATCGACCACGTGGCCCACCTCGGCCCCTCCGCCGCGGCCGGCATCGGCACCCTGCTGGGCCTCGACGTCGAAACTATCTTCCAATCCGTCGGCCAGGCACTGCACACCACCACCGCCACCCGCCAGTCACGCAAGGGCGAGATCTCCACCTGGAAGGCCCACGCCCCCGCCTTCGCCGGCAAGATGGCCGTGGAGTCCGCCGACCGTGCCATGCGCGGCCAGACCTCCCCCGTGCCCATCTACGAAGGCGAAGACGGCGTGATCGCGTGGATGCTCGACGGCCCGGACGCGTCCTACATGGTCCCGCTCCCCACCCCCGGCGAGGCCAAGCGTGCCATCCTGGACACCTACACCAAGGAGCACTCCGCCGAATACCAGGCCCAGGCCTGGATCGACCTGGCCCGCAAGCTGCACGGGGAACACCCGGAGGTCACCGACCCGGCCAACGTCGAGTCCGTGCTGATCAAGACCAGCCACCACACGCATTACGTGATCGGCTCCGGCGCCAACGACCCGCAGAAGTACAGCGCCACCGCGTCCCGCGAGACCCTGGACCACTCCATCCCGTACATCTTCACCGTCGCCCTGCAGGACGGCGCCTGGCACCACGTCGACTCCTACGCCCCGGAACGAGCCGGCCGCCCGGACACCGTGGAACTGTGGCACAAGGTCACCACGGTCGAGGACCCCGAATGGACCCGCCGCTACCACTCCCTGGACATCGCCGAGAAGGCCTTCGGCGGCTCCGTGGAAATCACGCTCAAGGACGGCACCGTCATCACCGACCAGATCGCCGTCGCCGACGCCCACCCGCTGGGCGCCCGGCCGTTCGCCCGGGAACAGTACGTCAACAAGTTCCGCACCCTCGCCGCCGGGCTCGTGGAGGAGGCCGAGATCGAACGGTTCCTCGCCGCCGTCGAACGCCTCCCCGAACTCGCCGCAGGCGAGTTGGACCAGCTGAACATCACCGCCGCCCCCGGCGTCATCGACCTGGCGGCAGCACCGAAGGGACTCTTCTGATGCTGTATTCGAAGACCACCCCGGAACAGAAGCGGATCCGGTTCCGGGAACTGCTGGCCTCCGGGACCATCCAGCAGTTCCCCGGCGCCTTCAACCCGCTCTCCGCACGGCTCATCGAGGAAAAGGGCTTCGCCGGGGTGTACATCTCCGGCGCGGTCCTCGCCAACGACCTCGGCCTGCCGGACATCGGGCTGACCACCCTTACCGAGGTGGCCACCCGGGCCGGGCAGATCGCCCGGATGACAGACCTGCCCTCGATCGTGGACGCCGACACCGGCTTCGGCGAACCCATGAACGTGGCACGCACCGTGCAGGAACTCGAGAACGCGGGCCTGGCCGGCCTGCATATCGAGGACCAGTTCAACCCCAAGCGCTGCGGCCACCTCGACGGCAAGAACGTGGTGGACCTCGAGACCGCCACCAAGCGGATCCGCGCCGCGGCCGACGCCCGGCGCGATCCGAACTTCCTGATCATGGCGCGCACCGATATCAGGGCCACCGACGGACTCCAAGCAGCAAAAGAGCGCGCCAAGGCCCTCGTGGACGCCGGAGCGGACGCAATCTTCCCGGAAGCCATGAAGGACCTCAGCGAATTCCAGGCCATCCGCGATGCCGTGGACGTCCCGATCCTGGCCAACATGACCGAGTTCGGCAAAAGCGACCTCTTCACGGTTGACCAACTGGCCGGCGTCGGCGTCAACATGGTGATCTACCCGGTCACGCTGCTCCGTAGTGCCATGGGCGCTGCTGAGCGTACTCTGGAATCGATCAAATCCGACGGCACCCAGGAGGCCCAGGTTTCGAGCATGCTGACCCGCGCGCGTCTCTATGACCTCGTCGACTACGAGGCCTACAACCGCTTTGACACCGGGGTCTTCAACTTCCAGATCCCCGGAATCTGACACCCCCACCGGACTGCCGGCCCCGGCCGGTCAACAGGCGTTAGGAACAAAGGAGTTTCAGCATGGCTGAAAATGAGATCAAAAAAGGCCTCGCCGGCGTCGTGGTGGATTACACCGCGGTATCGAAGGTCAACCCGGACACCAACTCGCTGCTCTACCGCGGCTACCCTGTCCAGGAACTGGCTGCCAAGTGCAGCTTCGAGGAAGTCGCCTACCTGCTGTGGAACGGGGAGCTGCCCGCGAAAGAACAGCTCGCCGAGTTTTCCGCGCGGGAACGGGCCGGCCGGGCCCTGGATCCGGTGGTCAAGACAGTCATCGACGCGTTGCCCACCACGGCCCATCCGATGGATGTTTGCCGCACCGCAGCCTCGGTGATGGGCGCACGGCACCCCCTGGCCGAAGATTCGTCCCGGGACGCCAACATGGCCAAGGCCATCGACCTGTTCGCCGCCATGCCCGCGGTGGTGGCCTACGACCAGCGCCGCAGGCACGGCCAGGACGTGGTTGAACCGCGCGATGACCTGGGCTACTCGGCAAACTTCCTCTGGATGGCCTTCGGCGAAGAACAGGTCCCGGAAGTGGTGGAGGCCTTCAACGTCTCGATGATCCTCTACGCTGAGCACTCCTTCAACGCCTCGACTTTCACCGCCCGCGTGATCACCTCGACACTCTCGGACCTGCACTCCGCAGTGACCGGAGCCATCGGAGCCCTCAAGGGTCCGCTGCACGGCGGCGCCAACGAAGCCGTCATGCACACCTTCGACGAGATCGGCATCCGGCAGGAGGAATCCCTCGAAGAAGCCGCCGCCAGGGCCAAAGCATGGATGGAAGATGCCCTGGCCCAGAAGAAGAAGGTCATGGGATTCGGCCACCGGGTCTACAAGCACGGCGACTCCCGGGTTCCCACCATGAAGGCCGCCTTGGACAAGATGATCGCCCACTACGGCCGCCCGGAGCTGCTGGGACTGTACAACGGGCTGGAAACCGCGATGGACGAGGCCAAGGCCATCAAGCCCAACCTCGACTACCCCGCCGGGCCCACCTACCACCTCATGGGCTTCGACACCCCCACCTTCACTCCCCTGTTCGTGGCCAGCCGGATCACCGGCTGGACCGCGCACATCATGGAGCAGTTGGACTCGAACTCGCTGATCAGGCCGTTGAGCGAGTACAACGGCGTGGAGGAACGGCACCTTCCCTAGCGTTTGGTGGACGACGGCGGCCCGGGCACCGAAGTGCCCGGGCCGCCGTCGGGCGTTAATCGCCATGGCTGTCCGGAAACACCGTGGCTGTCCAGGCGAAGGTTGCCCGGCAGGTCAGCCCAATAGGCTTTCGGACGAGGCGACGGATTCGTTGTCGGCCTCCATGGTGACCACGACCCTCACGGTCCCGCCTTCGAGCACCACGGGGAGCCAGTGGTCCGCGTCCTGCCACATCCGCTCGACCGGCAAGGTATCCACCGGGAACCATTCGGGCAGGATTTCGTCGCTGGGGGCCGGCTCGCCGTGCCACAGGCGGGCGGTGAAGAGCCTGGTCTGCATGTTCCATTCCGGCCGGGCCGGGAAGACGAAGTGGACCGATCCGGCGTCGGCCAGGTCTTCCACCTGCAAAACCACACCGGTTTCTTCCAGGACTTCCCGGACCGCGGCCTGCTGGTCGGTCTCCCCCGGTTCAACGTGGCCGCCGATGCCCACGATCTTGCCCTTGCCGAAACCTGTCTGCTTCAGCCCCAGAAGGACCTCAGTCCCGTCGGCCCCGTCGCGGAGCAGGAAGCAAAGAGTCACGGCGGCTGCGGTCATGGCTCCAGCCTAACCGGCACTTCCGCGGATACCGGACTGCATCACGCCTGCTGCCACGGGCCATCCCCATTGCTACAGTGAGGCCCATGAACCCGGCTGGAGAGGACCACTCCACCCCTGCACCAAGAGTTGGGGCCGTGCTTCGCCGCCCCGTGCCGTTGCCGGGCTGGCTGGCCCGGAATCCGCTGTATGCCGGGTGGGCGTGGACTGGTGCGTGGGCGGTGCTGATCGTTGCCGACGAGTACCTGGACCTGGCCGACTGGACCTGGTACGCCTGCGTGGGGATGGCCGCCCTGCCTACCTTGGCGTGCACTGTGGCCGTGCTTCACGCAACTCCGCGCCGATACCTCCGGCCAACACGGGAATCTGTGCTCTCGCACTTCTTCGTCAGGTTCCTGGCGTTGACTGCCGCTTTCCTGGTGTGGGGCATCTCGGTCGTGGCCAGCGCCTCAATTTCAACCACGGTCCAGGCGCCTGCCGGCGATTCGGAGCGGGAAGTCACCTCGCTGGGACTCAGCCTGCTCGCCGCGGCCGTCCCGCTGGTTGTGTCCGTGCTGTGGATGGCACTGATCGTGCGCTGCGCGTGGTTCCTGCGACGCCTTCGGGGCTGGCGCCAGGTACCGGTGCATTCGCGTGTGCCGTCAGGGTTCCTGCACCGCTCGCCGCAGCTCCGGCAGGTAGTGGTTGCCCTCGCCCACCCGGGGCTGCTGCTCGTGGCCGGACTGGGCACTTCGATCCTGGCGCTGTCCCTCGGCGCAGCGGAAGTAACCCTGGACCTGGCCGGGTAAACGATCTTTTCCTGCCGCCGGCAGGCCCCGGGGCCGGCTAGCCCAGAGCCCTCGGATGGGCGGCGGCGTAGATCTCCCGCAGTGTGTCGGCGGTGACCAGCGTGTAGACCTGCGTGGTGGTTACGGAGGCGTGGCCCAGCAGTTCCTGCACCACCCGGACATCGGCGCCCCCTTCGAGGAGGTGGGTGGCGAACGAGTGGCGCAGCGTGTGGGGTGAGACGTCCCTGGTGATGTTGGCTTTCTCCGCAGCAGCCTTCAGGATGGTCCAGGCGCTCTGCCTGCTGATCCGTCCGCCGCGGGCATTGAGGAACAGGGCCGGTGTGCCTTTGCCCTTGGCGGCGAGCAGCGGGCGGCCGCGGACCAGGTAGGCATCGAGGGCGCGTGCCCCGTACGACCCCAGCGGGACCAGCCGTTCCTTCGATCCCTTGCCGAACAGCCGGACGATGGCGGGACCCGCCCCGGGCTCCGCGAGGGTGATGTCATCGACGTCCAGCCCCACCGCCTCGCTGATCCGCGCTCCGGTGGAATAGAGGAACTCGAGCAGGGCCCGGTCCCTCAACCCGGTGGCAGTATCAGTGCCCGCGGCCTCGAGGATGCGGGTCACCTCGTCCACACTGATGGCTTTGGGCAGCCGTTTGCCGGCCATCGGCGGATGGACTTCGCTGGCGGGATCGGCCGGCGTGTACCCTTCGAGGGCCCAGAACTTGTGCAGTCCCCTTACCGCCACCACCGTCCTGGCCGCTGACCGCACTCCCAAGGCGGAGCCGCCGTCGGAACCGTCGGAGAGGGCGCGGACGTAACCGGTGACATGATGACGGGTGATGTCCTCCGGGCGGCTGCAGCCGGCGGCCGCGAGGTACCGGGCGTACCGGGCGAGGTCGCGGCGGTAGGCCGCCAGTGTGTTGGCGGCCAATCCCCGCTCCACGCCCACGTGCTGCAAATAATCGGTGATGGCCCGGTCGATGGCCCCGGAACGTCCTGCTGCCGGTTCCGCGTCTGCAGCGGCCGCAGCGGTTCGCGGCGCCGGTCCGGCGGAAGGCACCGGTTCAGCCGAAGGACCGGGACCCATCAGCGCTGGCTGGGGTGCGCGGGCCAGGGGGCGTCGGCTGGGCGGAGTTCCTGGAAGTTGCCGGCACGGGCGGCTGCGGCGGCAAGGATCCCGACGACGGCGGACGGGTTGTGCAGGCGCCCGGCCAGGACGGAGGCCACGGCATCGTCCAGGCTGATCCAGTGGAACTCGATCTCCGCTTCCTCGTCGGTCCGCTCGTGGCGTTCGTGGTGCGGGATCTCGGTGAGGTCGCGGGCCAGGTAGATGCGGATTGCTTCGCTGGACGAGCCGGGCGAATTGAAGACGTCGGCAAGGACGTTCCAGGTTCCGGCGGCGAGGTCGGCTTCCTCGGCAAGTTCGCGGGCGGCGCCCACCACGAAGTCTTCGCCTTCGACGTCGAGCAGGCCGGCCGGCACCTCCCACAAATCCATCCCTACCGGGTGCCGGTACTGCTTTAGGAGCAGGATGCGGCCCCCGGCATCCATGGGCAGGACAGCCACTGCCCCGGGGTGGTCGATATAGTCGCGGGTCAGCGCATCCCCGGACTCGGAAAGCTGGAAAGTGTCGCTGACGACGTCCCAGATCCGGCCCTGGTACACCTTCTCGGTAGACAAAAGACGGCGCGGGCTTGGTGCATCCGAAACCTGCGTTGCAGGGGGGTTTTCAGGTGTACCAGGCATCGCGCCGTCCTTCTTCTGCTCTATTGACTACTTAGCGGTAACCGTACCGGATGCCGCGGCCTTCCCGGCCACGGGCGCAGCCGTGTCGGCAACCGCCTGGGATCCGGCGCCCTGGTGGTCCAGGGCCGCCTTGACCAGGCCGGCGAACAGCGGGTGCGGGCGGGTGGGCCGCGAGCTCAGCTCGGGGTGCGCCTGCGTGGCCACGTAGTACGGGTGAACGTCGGCGGGCAGCTCGACGAACTCCACCAGCTTGCCGTCCGGCGAGGTACCTGAGAAGACCAGGCCCTTGTCGGCAATCTGCTGGCGGTACTTGTTGTTGACCTCGTACCGGTGCCGGTGGCGTTCGCTGACGGTGGTGGCGCCGTACGTTCCGGCGATGACCGAGCCTTCGTCAAGCTTGGCTTCGTAGAGGCCCAGGCGCATGGTTCCGCCGAGGTCTCCGCCCCCTTCGACGAACTCGAGCTGTTCCTCCATCGTGGCGATGACGGGGTATTTGGAGTCCGGTTCGAACTCGCTGGAAGAGGCACCCTCCAGGCCCACCACGTTGCGGGCGTACTCGATGACCATGCACTGCAGGCCCAGGCACAAACCCAGGACGGGGAGCTTGGTTTCGCGGGCGAACTTCAAGGCGCCGAGCTTCCCTTCCAGTCCGCGGATGCCGAAGCCGCCCGGCACGCAGATGGCGTCGACGCCGTCGAGCGCCTTAATGGCGCCTTCGCGCGTCTCGCACTCGTCGGACGGGACCCAGCGGATCTTCACCTTGGCCTCGTTGGCGAAGCCGCCGGCGCGTAGTGCTTCGGTCACCGAAAGGTAGGCGTCGGGCAGGTCGATGTACTTGCCCACCAGGGCGATCTCGACGTGGTGCTTGGGGTTGTGGACGGCGTCGAGCAGTTTGTCCCAGCTGGTCCAGTCGACGTCCTTGAACGGCAGGTCGAGGGCCCGGACGATGTAGGAGTCCAGTCCCTGGGAGTGCAGGGTCTTGGGGATGTCGTAGATGCTCGGGGCGTCGGCGGCGTTGACCACGGCGTCGATGTCGACGTCGCACATCCGGCCGATCTTTTCCCGCATGGCTTCGGGAACTTCGCGGTCCGAACGGATCACGATCGCTTCGGGCTGGATGCCGATGGAGCGCAGCGCGGCCACGGAGTGCTGCGTGGGCTTGGTTTTCAATTCCTGGGACGGCCCGATGTAGGGCACCAGCGAGACGTGCAGGAAGAAGACGTTTCCGCGGCCGATGTCCTGGCGGACCTGGCGGGCGGATTCGAGGAACGGCTGGGACTCGATGTCGCCAACGGTGCCGCCGATTTCGGTGATGATGACGTCGGGGGCGTTCTTTCCCTCGGCGGGCAGGCGCATGCGGCGCTTGATCTCATCCGTGATGTGCGGGATGACCTGGACGGTGTCGCCGAGGTATTCGCCGCGGCGTTCCTTCGCGATCACCGTGGAGTACACCTGGCCGGTGGTCACGTTCGCGGAACCTTCAAGGTTCTCGTCGAGGAAGCGCTCGTAGTGCCCGATGTCGAGGTCCGTCTCGGCGCCGTCGTCGGTCACGAAGACCTCGCCGTGCTGGAAGGGGTTCATTGTGCCCGGATCCACGTTCAGGTAGGGATCGAGCTTCTGCATCGTCACGGACAGGCCGCGGGCCCGGAGCAGGTGACCAAGGCTTGAAGCCGTCAGTCCCTTACCGAGCGAGGACGCCACACCGCCGGTGACGAAAATGTGCTTCGTCGTCTTGGAGGAGCCCGGGAACCGGGAATTTACACGGGAATTTGATCGCTGCACCACGGAATTCGAGCCTATCATCAATTCAGCCGTCCCGTCGTTGTCCCGTCAGGCCCGCTGGGGCAGGAGCTTGGCGTCGTCCAGCAGTTCGCGGGCGTGTGCCTGCGCGGATTCGGAGTCCTCCTGGCCTGCCAGCATGCGGGCCAGTTCACGGACCCGTTCGGGACCGTCAAGGAGGCGGACATCACTGGACGTGAAGCCTGTGGCGGTTTTGCCGTCCGCTCCCCTGACCGAGGTTTTGGTCACAGTGATGTGCTGGTCCGCGAAGGCGGCCACCTGGGGAAGGTGGGTGACCACCAGCACCTGCACGTGTCGGGCCAGCATCGCCAGGCGCCGGCCGATCTCAACGGCGGCCCGTCCGCCCACCCCGGCGTCCACCTCGTCGAAGACGAACGTGGGGACCGGATCCACGGCGGCAAGCACTACCTCGATGGCCAGCATGACGCGGGACAATTCACCGCCGGATGCACCCTTGCCCAGCGGCCGGGCCGGAGCGCCGGAATGGGGCTGGAGCAGGAAACTGATGTCGTCCGCGCCGTGCGGGCCCAGTTGTCCGGCTGGTTCCAGGTTGATCACCAGGGTGGCGTCTGCCATGGCCAGCGCCGTCAATTCGGCGCTGACACGGGCCGAGAGGTCCTTGGCGGCCTTGGAACGGATCTTGCTGATGGCCGCCGACTGCTTCTGGAGCTCCGCTTCGGCCCGCACCACCTCGGCGTCCAGCGCCTCGATCCGGGAGGAGTCGTCCTGCAGTTCGTCGTACCGAACCCGCGCGGTTTCAGCCCACACCAGCACCTCGTCAATGGTGGGTGCGTACTTGCGGACCAGCTTGGCCAAGGCGCCCCTGCGGTCCTCGATTTCGGCAAGCCGTTCCGGCCCTTCCGAGTCCAGTCCTGCCTGGTAGCTGGCAAGTTCCGTGGCGATGTCGTTGAGCAGGAAACCAACTTCGGCCAGGCGTGCGGCGGCGGAACCGAGCTCGGCATCGTGCTCTGCCACATGCTCCAGGGTGCGCTTTGCAGCATCCACAAGCGTGGTTGCATCGGCGGCTTCGCCAAAGTCCTCGGCGATGAGGGCCTGGTGGGCGGTGCTGGCGGCGATCCGGAGTTCCTCGACGTTCGCAAGCTTTACGGCTTCGGCCTTCAGCTGCTCATCCTCGCCGGGCTGGGGGTCCACGCCGTCGATCTCCGCGAGGGCCGCCTCCAGCGACTCCGCTTCCCGGAGCCGGTCGCGGGCTGCGCTGCGCAGGCTGTCCAGCTCTGCCTGGCTGGCCTTCCACCGGCCGTAGAGCTCCTGGTAGGCGGCCAAGGGCCCGGCCAGGACATCGCCGGCGAACTTGTCGAGCGCCTCCCGCTGGGCCGTGGCGCTCTTGAGCCGGATCTGGTCCGACTGGCCATGCACCACCACCAGCGACTCGCCGATCTCGGCCAGTACACCCACCGGAGCGGCCCGGCCGCCCAGGAACGCCCGACTGCGTCCGTCCGCGCCCAGGCGGCGGCCCAGGATCAGCTCGGCGCCGTCGTCGAACTCTTCTGCTTCCGCGCCGGCATCAAGGGCGCGGGCGATGGCCGGATGCCCGGCTTCAAGCTTCAGGACGGCCTCGGCCGTGGCGCTCTTCGCGCCGCTGCGGACGGCCCCGGCATCCGACCGGGCACCCAGCAGGAGGCCGACGGCGGTGACCACCATGGTCTTGCCGGCACCGGTTTCGCCGGTCACCACGCTCAGGCCCGGGCCGAGCGGCAGCGTTGCGTCGGTGATGACGCCCAGATCGCGGATTCTCAGTTCTTCAATCATGGATTCACTTTGCAGTCGACGGATCGGGGTCGCCGCCGGCGCCGTCCGGCTCCGGGACCTGCAGCGGCGGCATGGGCC
The DNA here is from genome assembly GCF_058267675.1 of Pseudarthrobacter sp. MOO14. Lineage (NCBI taxonomy): Bacteria > Bacillati > Actinomycetota > Actinomycetes > Micrococcales > Micrococcaceae > Pseudarthrobacter > Pseudarthrobacter sp. MOO14. The sequence goes on along the minus strand of NZ_CM177849.1, from coordinate 4,076,793 downwards.
GTGGCGTGCGGACCAGCGGGATGGGGCCGGTGTGCACTGCGTCGGCTTTGGGCACGGGGCCGCGCCAGCCGTGGATGGGCAGTTCGAACTTGCGGACCAGGCGGGCGGAGAAGGGGGTCTGGTGGGTGCGGGCCAGCCGCACCGGGTTGGCGGACTTGGTGACCTCGACGCGGGCGCCGGGCGGCAGGTCCACGGAGCGCCGGCCGTCACACCACAGCACACCCTGCGCGTCGGTCCGGCCGAGCACCTCGACGGCCAGCCTGGACCGGGGCGAGACAACCAGTGGCTTGGCAAACAGCGCGTGCGCACTGATGGGCACGATCACCAAGGCTTCCACTTCCGGCCAGACCACGGGTCCGCCGGCAGAGAACGCGTAGGCCGTGGAACCGGTGGGGGTGGCCAGTACGATGCCGTCCGAGCCGAAGGACGTGAGCGGGCGCTCATCCACTTCGGTCACAACTTCGAGCATCCGTTCGCGGTTGGCCTTCTCGATGGCGGCTTCGTTTAGAGCCCAGGTGTGCCAAATCTTTTGTCCCCTGACCCACACCTGGACGTCAATGGTCATCCGCTCTTCCACCGTGTATTCACGGCTGGCGATCCAGTCGACGGTCTGGGCCAGGTCCGCCCGTTCGCTTTCGGCCAGGAAGCCCACGTGCCCAAGGTTGACGCCCAGCAGGGGCACGTCCTCCTCGCGTACCAGTTCGGCTGCGCGCAGGATGGTTCCGTCGCCGCCCAGGACCATGACGAGTTCGACGTCGGACAGCTGGACATGGTCGTGGAGCACCTCCACCGGCTGGGCCAGGTGGCCAAAAAAACGCTCCATGTCCCCCAGCTCGGACTCCTGCATCACAGGGACGATGCCCGACGCGTGCAGCAGGGCGCAGGCTTCCCAGGCAGCCTTCAGTGATTCCTCGCGGCCGGTGTGGGCAAGGACCAATACACGCCTGCTCATCAGGTTCCGCTCTCTAGTGGTTCGGCCAGATTTGTCCGAGCAACGCAGCGGCTGCTGCCTCTCGCTCTTCGATCTTAGGCAAGTCTTGGGTGTTCCTGCGTTTTATCCACAGGAAGTATTCGACGTTGCCATCCTGTCCCGGAAGCGGGCTGACCGCCAGCCCGCACAGGTCCAGGCCGGCGTCGAGCGCCGCCATGGCGACTTTCTCTACGGCCAGCCTGCGTTCGCGCTCCGACGTGACCACGCCAGTCCTGCCCAGGCGGTCCTTGCCGATTTCGAATTGCGGCTTCACCATGAGCACCAGGTCGCCGCCAGGGTCGGTGCAGGCCGCCAGCGGCCCCAACACCAGGGTGAGCGAAATGAAGGAGAGGTCGGCCACCGTCAGGGCGCACGTCCCGACGATGTCCTCCGGCACCATGTACCGGACATTCATTCCCTCGTGGACGGCCACGCGCGGGTCGTTGCGGAGGTGCGGCACCAACTGGCCGTGCCCGACGTCGACCGCCACCACGTGCGCGGCCCCGCGGCGAAGCAGGACGTCCGTGAAGCCGCCGGTGGAGGCGCCGGCGTCAAGGCACCTCTTGCCCTGGACGGTGATCGCCGGAAAGGCGTCAAGGGCACCGGCCAGCTTGTGACCGGCACGGCTGGCGTAAACATCCTGGTCATCATGCTCGACGGCGATGTCCCGGCCGTCATCGATCTGGAGGGATGCTTTGGCGAGGACCTGGCCGCCGGAACTGACCTTGCCTTCCGCGATGAGCGACGCCGCGTGCGTGCGCGACCGTGCCAGGCCGCGGGCCACCAGTGCCTGGTCGAGGCGGACGGGCATCAGGCGCTGCCTCCTGCGGGAGCATTGGCGGCAGGTGCGCTATCCGTGGGGTCGGTGTTGAGCGCGGCCAGCAGGTCGTCGTGAAGCCGGTTGTACACGTCTTCGTGACCGGCGGTTGGAAGCCGGGGTATCTCCTGGAGACGGTCGACCGCCTGTGCCACGCCTGGATCGGGGATGTCCTGTCCGACGGCCTGCGGCCACTCGGGAGCAGGCTGGGCTGGCACGTTGTCCGGTTCGGTCAGCTCAGTCATGGAACCATCCTAGTGATCCATCCACACCAGCTTGGGCGCCTGCGGGGCGGATGCGTCCGGGGTCGCAGCCCACCAGGCGGCACATGCTGCCCGCCAGGAATCAAGGTCTTCCTTGCTGCCAATGATGCCCACCGCGCCGTTGGCCACGCGTGCCGTCGCCTGGCCGCATGCGTACGTGCCGTCGTCGTGCGTCACGTCCGGGTACGGACGGTGCAGCCCGGCAAGGTCTTCGATGATGTAGTCGGGCCGTTCCGCGGACCGCGCCGCGAGGATGCTTTCCCGGGTGTCGACGCCGGTCAGGACGGCGACCGTGGCAAAGCCTGCGTTGTTGCCGCCCAGGATGTCCGTGTCCAGCCGGTCGCCCACGACCAAGGGACGCTCGGCACCGAGGCGCTTGGCGGCGGAGTGGAACAGCGGCGCCTCGGGTTTGCCGGCGACTTTGGGCTTCTGTCCGGTCGCCGCCGCGACGGCGGCCACCAGGGTCCCGTTCCCGGGTGCGATGCCGCGGGCCTGCGGAATGGACATGTCGGTGTTTGTTGCAACCCACAGGGCACCGGCAGACACCACATAGGTGGCTTCCGCCAGGTCCTTCCAGCCGATGGACGGGCTGAAGCCCTGCACCACGGCCACGGGTTCCTCGTCCTGGCTGCCAACCGGTACCAGGCCTGCCAGCTCTATTTCCCGGGCCAGCGCGGAACTGCCGGTGATCAGGACCCGTGAGCCGGCCGGGAGAAGCGAGGCCAGCAGGTCCGCCGCCGCTTGGGACGAGCTGACCACCTGGTTGTCCTCTGCCGGGGCACCAAGCTCGCGAAGGTGCCCGGCCACCTCCGCCGGGGAGCGGGAGGCGTTGTTCGTTACGTAGCCCAGCCCGATGCCCAGCCCGGAGAGCTGCTTCAGCGCATCGACGGCTCCCGGGATGGCGTGCGGGCCGGCGTAGACCACGCCGTCCAGGTCTGCGAGGAGTGCGTCGAAGCGGGAAACCAGGGAAGCGTCACTCATCCGGTGTCAGTCCTCCCGGCGTTCGTCGGAGTGCTGGGCGCTGTCTGCCCCGTCTTCGTGGCTTTGTTCCGAGGCGTCGGTAACAAGCTCGTCCTCTTCCACCGAGTCCGGGTCGGATTCGGCGTCGTCGGAGACGAAGTAGTCGGCGTCCTGGTCGTCGAGGTTGCTGTCCTGGACCGTCTTGGCCGCGGTGGCGCGACCAGCCTGGGCGCTTTCCGAGGAAGGAGCGGCGGCGTCTTCGGTTTCGGAGCCCCGTGCTTCCGGGGACGCGGACGCACGCTCCAGCAGCTTCCGGCGTTCGGCTTCTTCCCGGGCTTCTTCCTCTTCGTCCCAGCCGAGGTCGATGATTTCGGGTTCTTCATCGACGCCCTGGCCGAGGGCGTCTTCGGCAACGACGGCCTGCCTGCTCCACTTTTCCGACTCTGCCTGGCGGCCAACCGCGGCGAGGGCGTCGGCGTAGGCGCGGAACAGCCGCGGGCTGTAGGAGAATGCGCGGTTGATGTCCAGCTGCTGGATCTCGAGCTCGGCTACAGCGGCATCCAGCTGGCCCAGGTCGGTCCGGGCGCCGGCCGCCACGATGGCCAATTCCACCTTGCCGGGTGCGTCAAGGTCCTGGGCTTCCTCGGAACGGGCAACATCCAGCGCCCTGTCCGGACGTCCCAGGCCGCGTTCGCAGTCGGCCATGACAGGAAGGTGGACGTTGGAGCCGCTGATCCGGCGGAACGTACGGAATTCGCGGAGCGCCTCGCCGTAATGCCCGGCGGCGTAGGCGGTCAGGCCCACCGCTTCACGGACGGCCGCGAGCCGTCCACCACGCCGGCTCGCGGCGAGGGCATGCTGGAACGCCAGCTCAGGTTCGTCATCGATCAACCGGCCGGCCATCACCAAGTGGCGGGCCACCCACTCAGCGCTCTTCGGCTCGAGGGTCTTGATCTGGTGGTGGGTGGCGCGGTCCAGTTCCTTGCCCGTGACGTCCTCATCGATTTCGGGCGAACGTTCGCGGTCCGGCCGGTTGGCGCTGCGGAGATCGGCTGCGTTCGGCACACGAACGGGGCGCTCCTCCTGGCGGTCACGGCCGAAGCCGCGGGGACCCGAGCCGCCCCGCCCGGAGTCTGCACGGGAATCTCCACGATCGAAACTGCGGGGCGCGCGGTCCTGGCGGTCCCCGAACGGCTTGCGGTTCTCGCCGCCACTGAATCCGCGGCGGTCACCCTCACCATCACGACGGGGACGGTCACCAAACGGCTTACGATCACGGTCGCCGAACGGCTTACGATCACGGTCGCCGAACGGCTTACGATCACGATCACCAAACGGCTTACGATCACGATCACCACCGCCGATGAATCCGCGACGATCCCCTTCACCGTCACGGCGCGGACGATCACCAAACGGCTTACGATCACGTTCACCGAACGGCTTACGGTCACGGTCACCGAACGGCTTACGGTCACGGTCACCACCGCCGCTGAATCCACGACGATCCCCCTCGCCATCACGACGCGGACGATCACCAAACGGCTTACGATCACGATCACCACCGCCGCTGAATCCACGACGATCCCCTTCACCGTCACGACGCGGACGATCACCAAACGGCTTACGATCACGATCACCGCCACCGCTGAATCCGCGACGATCCCCTTCACCGTCACGGCGCGGACGATCACCAAACGGCTTACTATCACGATCCCCGCCACCTGCAGAACCGCCACGGGGGTCACGGTCTGACCTGGAGCGGAACCCGCGCGGGTCCCCGCCGGAATTGTTGTTGCCTCGGAAGGCCCCCCGGTCATTGCCGCGGTTGCCACCGTTGTGCTCGGCCATTTGGATTCCTCCTGTTATGAGCCGACCACTGGCGCAACTGCAGCCGCTCGTTTTGTTTCCTACGCAACCCGAAATCAACCGCTTCGAAGTCCGTGTATCTTCATCAATTCTAGTGGAGACGCCAAATCCCCCGGGACGGCGAAAGCCTTGACGGCCGAATCGTGGCGATCTTCACAGATGAGGCCTGGCTCGTGCTCCGAACGCCCGCTCACATCCTGCAGCCTCAACCCGAACGCCCGTTCAGATCCTGCAGCTCCAACCCCGACGCCCGCTCACTTCCTGCAGCTCCAACCCCAACGCCCGCTCACTTCCTGCAGCTTCTCCCCCAACGCCCGCTCAGATGTGAGCGGGGGTTGCGGGGTTACGTGTCGGGTGTGAGTGGGCGTGGTGGTGGTGGGTGGTGGTGTTTTTAAATGTGGGAGGCCCCAACCGTGTTGGTTGGGGCCTCGACCAATGTGTGTGTCCGGCGGTGTCCTACTCTCCCACACCCTCCCGGGTGCAGTACCATCGGCGCTGTGGGTCTTAGCTTCCGGGTTCGGAATGGGACCGGGCGTTTCCCCCACGCTATGACCGCCGTAACCTTGTTACCCGTCCCAACCCTGGGGTTGGTGGGAAGACTGTGTGGTTACAACATGTGTGGTGTTGTTATTCAGTTGTTGGTTCCGTGCCGTATCAACCCCCGGTGTTGGGGGTTGTTGGTTGGGAACCACATAGTGGACGCAAGCAGAATTTGTATGTATCTGTGTGGTGTAAGTTGTTGGCCTATTAGTACCGGTCAGCTTCACGAGTCGTTAGTCCTCGCTTCCACATCCGGCCTATCAACCCAGTGGTCTGGCTGGGGGCCTCTCACACATAAAGTGTATGGAAATCTCATCTTGAAGCGAGCTTCCCGCTTAGATGCTTTCAGCGGTTATCCCATCCGAACGTAGCTAATCAGCGGTGCACTTGGCAGTACAACTGACACACCAGAGGTTCGTCCGTCCCGGTCCTCTCGTACTAAGGACAGCCCTTCTCAAATTTCCTGCGCGCGCAGCGGATAGGGACCGAACTGTCTCACGACGTTCTAAACCCAGCTCGCGTACCGCTTTAATGGGCGAACAGCCCAACCCTTGGGACCTACTCCAGCCCCAGGATGCGACGAGCCGACATCGAGGTGCCAAACCATGCCGTCGATATGGACTCTTGGGCAAGATCAGCCTGTTATCCCCGAGGTACCTTTTATCCGTTGAGCGACGGCCATTCCACAATGTACCGCCGGATCACTAGTCCCGACTTTCGTCCCTGCTCGAGATGTCTCTCTCACAGTCAAGCTCCCTTGTGCACTTACACTCGACACCTGATTGCCAACCAGGCTGAGGGAACCTTTGGGCGCCTCCGTTACTTTTTAGGAGGCAACCGCCCCAGTTAAACTACCCATCAGGCACTGTCCCTGACCCGGATTACGGGCCGAAGTTAGATGTCCAAAGTGACCAGAGTGGTATTTCAACGATGACTCCACCCGAACTGGCGTCCGGGCTTCAACGTCTCCCACCTATCCTACACAAGCCACTCCGAACACCAATACCAAACTATAGTAAAGGTCTCGGGGTCTTTCCGTCCTGCTGCGCGTAACGAGCATCTTTACTCGTACTGCAATTTCGCCGAGTTTATGGTTGAGACAGCGGGGAAGTCGTTACTCCATTCGTGCAGGTCGGAACTTACCCGACAAGGAATTTCGCTACCTTAGGATGGTTATAGTTACCACCGCCGTTTACTGGGGCTTAAATTCTCAGCTTCGCCGTGAGGCTAACCGGTCCTCTTAACCTTCCAGCACCGGGCAGGAGTCAGTCCGTATACATCGTCTTGCGACTTCGCACGGACCTGTGTTTTTAGTAAACAGTCGCTTCCCCCTGGTCTCTGCGGCCCCGATCCCCTCCACACCGCGAAGGTGTATCAAGGTTGGGGCCCCCCTTCTCCCGAAGTTACGGGGGCATTTTGCCGAGTTCCTTAACCATAATTCTCTCGATCGCCTTAGTATTCTCTACCTGATCACCTGTGTCGGTTTGGGGTACGGGCGGCTAAAACCTCGCGTCGATGCTTTTCTCGGCAGCATAGGATCACCAAATCCCCCCAAACGGGGGTCCCATCAGATCTCAGGCACCATGAGTGGCGGATTTGCCTACCACTCGCCCTACATCCTTAGACCGGGACAACCATCGCCCGGCTCGGCTACCTTCCTGCGTCACACCTGTTAATACGCTTGCCTCCCAGGATCAGGTCCCGCGCTCCACCAAAACCCACAACACCACAAGGGTGAGCGGGCAGGTCTCGGGCGGTTAGTATCCCCTGTTCAACATGGACGGTTTTTCGCCGGTACGGGAATATCAACCCGTTGTCCATCGACTACGCCTGTCGGCCTCGCCTTAGGTCCCGACTTACCCAGGGCAGATTAGCTTGACCCTGGAACCCTTGATCATTCGGCGGACGGGTTTCTCACCCGTCTTTCGCTACTCATGCCTGCATTCTCACTCGTGTAGGCTCCACCGCTGGTTTACACCGCGACTTCACCGCCCACACGACGCTCCCCTACCCATCCAAACACCTGAACCACGAAGGCTTAGTAAATGTTTGAATGCCACAACTTCGGCGGTGTACTTGAGCCCCGCTACATTGTCGGCGCGGAATCACTTGACCAGTGAGCTATTACGCACTCTTTTAAGGGTGGCTGCTTCTAAGCCAACCTCCTGGTTGTCTGGGCAACTCCACATCCTTTCCCACTTAGCACACGCTTAGGGGCCTTAGTTGGTGGTCTGGGCTGTTTCCCTCTCGACTATGAAGCTTATCCCCCACAGTCTCACTGCTGCGCTCTCACTTACCGGCATTCGGAGTTTGGCTGACGTCAGTAACCTTGTAGGGCCCATTAGCCATCCAGTAGCTCTACCTCCAGCAAGAAACACGCAACGCTGCACCTAAATGCATTTCGGGGAGAACCAGCTATCACGAAGTTTGATTGGCCTTTCACCCCTACCCACAGCTCATCCCCTCCATTTTCAACTGAAGTGGGTTCGGTCCTCCACGACGTCTTACCGTCGCTTCAACCTGGCCATGGGTAGATCACTTCGCTTCGGGTCTAGATCACGCCACTGCAACGCCCTATTCAGACTCGCTTTCGCTACGGCTGCCCCACACGGGTTAACCTCGCGACGTAACACTAACTCGCAGGCTCATTCTTCAAAAGGCACGCCGTCACCAGAATCAGACTGGCTCCGACGGATTGTAAGCACACGGTTTCAGGTACTGTTTCACTCCCCTCCCGGGGTACTTTTCACCTTTCCCTCACGGTACTGGTCCGCTATCGGTCATTAGGGAGTATTTAGGCTTATCAGGTGGTCCTGACAGATTCGCACGGGATTTCTCGGGCCCCGTACTACTTGGGATACTCTCACAGGCGGCACAAACACATTACGGTTACGGGACTAACACCCTCTCTGGCCGGCCTTTCAAAACCGTTCACCTATGCGCGCACATCACACCCCACCAGCCCGGCAGAACTGGTATGGAAAGTCCCACAACCCCGACCATGCAACGCCCGCCGGCTATCACACATGGAACGGTTTAGCCTGATCCGCGTTCGCTCGCCACTACTAACGGAATCACTATTGTTTTCTCTTCCTGCGGGTACTGAGATGTTTCACTTCCCCGCGTTCCCCCCACGCACCCTATGTGTTCAGGTACGGGTCACCAAGTCACTCGCGCGCTTGGCGGGGTTTCCCCATTCGGACACCCTGGGATCACAGTCCGGTTATCGACTCCCCCAGGCTTATCGCAGATTCCTACGTCCTTCTTCGGCTCCTAATGCCAAGGCATCCACCGTGTGCTCTTAAAAACTTGACCACAAAGATCAAAAAAATTTCTCGAGAGAACCACGGAAACCAACCACACCCCAACACCCACAAAGGGCATCAACAGCGCAGCCAGATCCAGGTTCATATTCTTGGAAATTGCTTCTTATACAAGATGCTCGCGTCCACTATGTAGTTCTCAAACAACAACCCCAAACCACACACCCCACACACCACGCCCGCAACAGCAGACGCACCCATGCATGATCGATGCAGCCAGGAAACCAGAAACAAACAAACCCACCAACAACCCCCACCCAAACAGGCAGGGGCCGTCCGTGGCCCTGTTGCCTCAGGACCCAACAGTGTGCCAAACACTAAACCGCGCCATCACCCACCCACCGTTCCAGAACCATCACTGGCTCGTACTAAGACAAGCAGAAAACACCACGACCGCTATTTGTTGATATTCCACCCTTGAGCACCCGCCACGAAACACTCGTCCGCGAAACGGGCCTTTACTCCTGACAACACCACCACCCCGCATACACGGGACAGCAACCGTTGTAGGTGCTCCTTAGAAAGGAGGTGATCCAGCCGCACCTTCCGGTACGGCTACCTTGTTACGACTTAGTCCCAATCGCCAGTCCCACCTTCGACAGCTCCCTCCCACAAGGGGTTAGGCCACCGGCTTCGGGTGTTACCAACTTTCGTGACTTGACGGGCGGTGTGTACAAGGCCCGGGAACGTATTCACCGCAGCGTTGCTGATCTGCGATTACTAGCGACTCCGACTTCATGGGGTCGAGTTGCAGACCCCAATCCGAACTGAGACCGGCTTTTTGGGATTAGCTCCACCTCACAGTATCGCAACCCTTTGTACCGGCCATTGTAGCATGCGTGAAGCCCAAGACATAAGGGGCATGATGATTTGACGTCGTCCCCACCTTCCTCCGAGTTGACCCCGGCAGTCTCCTATGAGTCCCCACCATCACGTGCTGGCAACATAGAACGAGGGTTGCGCTCGTTGCGGGACTTAACCCAACATCTCACGACACGAGCTGACGACAACCATGCACCACCTGTAAACCGACCACAAAGTGGGGCACCTGTTTCCAGGTATTACCGGTTCATGTCAAGCCTTGGTAAGGTTCTTCGCGTTGCATCGAATTAATCCGCATGCTCCGCCGCTTGTGCGGGCCCCCGTCAATTCCTTTGAGTTTTAGCCTTGCGGCCGTACTCCCCAGGCGGGGCACTTAATGCGTTAGCTACGGCGCGGAAAACGTGGAATGTCCCCCACACCTAGTGCCCAACGTTTACGGCATGGACTACCAGGGTATCTAATCCTGTTCGCTCCCCATGCTTTCGCTCCTCAGCGTCAGTTAATGCCCAGAGACCTGCCTTCGCCATCGGTGTTCCTCCTGATATCTGCGCATTTCACCGCTACACCAGGAATTCCAGTCTCCCCTACATCACTCTAGTCTGCCCGTACCCACCGCAGATCCGGAGTTGAGCCCCGGACTTTCACGGCAGACGCGACAAACCGCCTACGAGCTCTTTACGCCCAATAATTCCGGATAACGCTTGCGCCCTACGTATTACCGCGGCTGCTGGCACGTAGTTAGCCGGCGCTTCTTCTGCAGGTACCGTCACTTTCGCTTCTTCCCTACTGAAAGAGGTTTACAACCCGAAGGCCGTCATCCCTCACGCGGCGTCGCTGCATCAGGCTTCCGCCCATTGTGCAATATTCCCCACTGCTGCCTCCCGTAGGAGTCTGGGCCGTGTCTCAGTCCCAGTGTGGCCGGTCACCCTCTCAGGCCGGCTACCCGTCGTCGCCTTGGTAGGCCATTACCCCACCAACAAGCTGATAGGCCGCGAGTCCATCCAAAACCACAAAAGCTTTCCACCAACCACCATGCGATGGAAGGTCATATCCGGTATTAGACCCAGTTTCCCAGGCTTATCCCAGAGTCAAGGGCAGGTTACTCACGTGTTACTCACCCGTTCGCCACTAATCCCCAGTGCAAGCACCAGTTCATCGTTCGACTTGCATGTGTTAAGCACGCCGCCAGCGTTCATCCTGAGCCAGGATCAAACTCTCCGTTGAAGAAAAACAGACACAACCAAGCAGGTGGAAATAACACCACACCCGGCTGCACAAAATTTGAAACCAGCTGTAAAAACCAGACCACACCACGGGGGTGGCGGATCCAGTCAATTCAACCAATCCATAAAACAATTGGTATCAACAAACTTGGCACACTATTGAGTTCTCAAACAACAGACACATTCGAATATTCCCGGAAGAAATTCAGTAACTGAATTACATATTCCGTATTTCTTCGCTGCGATGTTTCGATCTTATTTCATTCATATTCACTTTTGCAAATCCGGTTATTTTCCCGGAATTCACTCGGTGGAATGAATCCGCCCAGCAGAATGGGAAGCAATTTCTCCAGTTCCACGCTGTGCGCGGTAAGAATTGCTTCTCATCAGTTGGGGGTTGTCGCCACTCAGCGGCGGCGACTCAAAAAACAATACACGCCCCCCGGCGGCCGTGCAAATCGGCTGCCGAGAGGCGTGCATCAAGCATCCGAAGGTGCTAGGGAACCAGCACCTCAACCGTGGCCAGGTTCTTCTTGCCCCTGCGCAGGAGCAAATACTGGCCATGCAGGAGTTCAGACTCGGAAATCACGGCCTCAGGATCCGAGACTTTCTCGTTGTTGACGTAGGCGCCGCCCTCCCCCACGGTTCTTCGGGCAGCCGACTTGCTTTCGGAAAGTCCGGACGCAACCAGGAGGTCGACGATTCCCATCCCGTCCACCTGCACCGTGGTGGTGGGAAGTTCGGAGGTTGCCGCCTGCAGGGTTGCCTTGTCCAGCGCGGCCAGGTCGCCGTTGCCAAAGAGCGCCGCCGAGGCGGCAATGACCTTCTCGGTGGCGTCGACGCCATGCACCAGCGAGGTGACCTCGAAAGCCAACTTCCGCTGGCCTTCCCTGGCAAAGGGACGCTCCGCCACCGAAACTGCGATCTCTTCGATCTCGGCCCGCGTCAGGAAGGTGAAGACCTTGAGCCGGTCCACGACGTCGGCATCGGACGTGTTGAGCCAGAACTGGTAGAACGCATACGGGCTGCACATGCCGGCATCGAGCCAAATGGCGTTGCCCTCGCTCTTGCCGAACTTGGTTCCATCGGAGTTGGTGATCAAGGGAGTGCCGAGGGCGTGTACGCTCTTGCCCTCCACCTTGCGGATCAGCTCCGTACCGCTGGTGAGGTTGCCCCACTGGTCGGAGCCGCCGGTCTGCAGTACGCAGCCGTAGTCGCGGTAGAGCTGGAGGTAGTCCATGCCCTGCAGGATCTGGTAGCTGAATTCGGTGTAGCTGATGCCTTCATCGGAGTTCAGCCGGGAGGCCACAGCGTCCTTGCGCAGCATGGTGCCCACCCGGAAGTGCTTGCCCACTTCACGCAGGAAGTCGATGGCGCTCAACGGCGCCGTCCAGTCCAGGTTGTTCACGATCCTTGCAGCGTTGTCCCCTTCAAAGCTGAGGAAGCGGCTGACTTGGGCCTGGAGGTAGCCGACCCACTCCGCAACCGTGTCCTTGGTGTTCAAGGTGCGCTCCGCCGTCGGACGGGGATCGCCGATCATGCCGGTGGAACCGCCAACCAGCCCCAGCGGTTTATGCCCGGCCAGCTGGAGCCGCCGCATGACCAGCAGCTGGACCAGGTTGCCCAGGTGCAGGCTCGGCGCGGTGGGGTCGAAGCCGCAATAGTAGGTGACCGGCCCATTGGCGAGGAGCTGCTCCAGCTCTGCTTCGTCCGTGGAGACATGGACCAGCCCACGCCACTTCAGTTCCTGCCAAATGTTGGCGAAAGTGGGGTCGTTGCGCTGCGGTTCGAGGTTGTTCAGTTCAGGCACGCTTCCTAAGTTAGCAGTAACGCCGGGACCCCGGTCAGCCGGCTATTCCGGCCGGTACCGGTTCTGCGGCAATCAACCGCAGCCGCTGCGTGGCGCGGGTCATGGCAACGTAGAGATCCCCCACCTTGCCGTGCTCGTGGTTGAGCATGAGAGAAGGTTCCAGCACCACCACACCGTCGAACTCCAGTCCCTTCGCCTCACGCGGGCTGATTACCACGATGTCCTGTTCGTAGCTTCCCGCGCCGGTACCGATCCGCCGGCCGTAGGCCGCACGCAGGGCGGAAGTTGCCTGGGGCAGGAGGTCACCGTCGGCGATGACGGCGAGCAGGCCGCCGTCGAGCGCTCCCAACTCCTCCGGAAGGACCTCGAGGAGCCGGTCCACCACGCCGCCGGCAGCAACCTCATCGATGATGGGTGACCAGCGTCCTTCACGTACGGCCTTGGGAGCGGACACCACCAGGCCGGCGGCGTTGGCCATCCTGACCGCGGCCTCGGCGATCTGGGACGGCGTACGGTAATTGACCGTCAACTCTTCCAGCTGCCACCGGTCACCGAACATCGGGGCCAGTGCGCCCTGCCAGGAGTTGGCACCGGCCACGGAACTGGTCTGGGCGATGTCCCCCACGATGGTGAAGGACTTCAGCGGGCAGCGCCGGACCAGCAGCCGCCACTGCATGGGCGAGAGTTCCTGCGCCTCGTCCACCACGATGTGCCCGAATGCCCAGGTCCGGTCACTCGTGGCACGCTCGGCAGCGGTCTGCCGGGCGCCCTGCTCCTGGTTCTGTTCAGCAAGCTCCTCAGCGGACATCAGCGGGTCCACGCCGGCGGCCTGCATGTTGACCAGGGTCTGTTTTGCGTTGGCAAGGTCCCGGGCCCGGTCGTGCTCCTGCTGGGCCAGCCCCCGTCCGGCGGCCGGGTCCAGCTCGCCCAGCAGCTCGGCGGCCTCATCCAGCAGCGGCACGTCCGGCTCGGTCCACGGAGCGTCGGCGGGGCGCAGCAGCAGCGCCCGCTCCTCCGGTGTCATGTTGGGGGTGCAGAATTCCAGGATTTCCGGCTTGCTGAAGAGGTCCGAGATCAGCTTTTCCGGAGTCATCGGCATCCAGCACAAGTTCAGCGCAATCCGCACGTCCCGGGCAGTGCGCACATCCTCGGCCAGGTACGAGCGGTCCGCATTGTTCCCGATGCTCCCGGCCTCAACGAGTTCGGTCATCTCCTCGGTCAGCTCGCGCAGCAGGATCTTGACGAACGTCACCCGGGCCTCGTTGTACGGCTTCCCGGTGGCGCGTGCACGTTCCCGGGCACGACGGACCTGCCGGGGCGTCAAGGTCAGCTTGCGCCCGTCCACCTCGAGGATCCGGTTCCGGGCGGGGACACGCATCCGGTTGGACACGGCGTTGGCCACGATGGCGGCCATGTCCAGGCGCCCCTTGATGGCCGCCACGTCGGCGTTGGTTTCGGGCACGGCGTGGATGCCCGGCATCAAGCGGCCAACGCTGGCCATGACAACCCCCGTCTCGCCGAGCGAGGGCAGCACCCGTTCGATGTATTTCATGAACGACGACGACGGCCCCACCAGCAGGACGCCGGCGCTTTTGAGCCGGTCACGATGGGTGTAGAGCAGGTAGGCGGCGCGGTGCAGCGCCACGGCGGTCTTGCCCGTGCCGGGGCCGCCCTGGACCACCACGGCACCGGAGATCGAGGACCGGATGATGCGGTCCTGCTCGGACTGGATGGTGCTGACGATGTCCGACATCCGGCCGGTCCGCTTGGAGTTCAGGGCGGCAAGCAGGGCCCCTTCGCCCTGGAGCGATTCGGCGTCCGTCAGCATGCCTGCGTCAAGGACGTCGTCCTCGATGGCTTTGACGTCGCGGCCCTGCAGGATCAGGTGCCGGCGGCGCCGCACACCCTGCCGGTCGAAGGCGGTGGCCTGGTAGAAGTGGCCGGCCTCGGGTGCCCGCCAGTCCACCATCAACCGCTGCAGGTCCTCGGTGGTCAGCCCGATACGCCCGATGTACTGGGCCTCGCCGGAATCCAGGTCCAGCCGGCCGAACACCAGCCGGTCATCCACGGCGTCCAGCTGGGCCAGGCGGTCCTCATACAGTGCGGCGAACGCATCACGTTCGGAAACGTTCTGCATGGTGCCCACGGCTCCGGCACGGCGGACCTGCGCCAGTTGGCGGCGCTTTTCCTCACGGAGCTCCTCCAGCCGGGCATACAGGCCGGCAACATAGTCCCGTTCGTGGGCCAATTCGGCGTCGAGCATCAACGTTCCCCTATCGCGAAAGACAGACCGTCCATTCTACAACCATTTCGATTAACGCAGGCGAAACGTGCCGGCCCCGGGCGGCCCACCGGCCGCGGGCCTCCGGGTCCGCGGTTTGGCTGCCTTGTATTTGGAAACCGTGGGGTCGCCGGTGAGCCAGAACCGCCAGGCGTAGCGGTCCGATCCCCCGGCCCCGGCCACGCCCACCCGCGGACCGGAGCTGACGGGACCGGCCGGACCGGAGGGAAGCTCCAGCCCGAACGGCGGTGCCAGCGCATCCCGGCCGCTGTCCGCCGTCGTCATGCCCAGCGCCTTGGCCAGGCGGGCCGGGCCGCTGGCAAGGTCGGCGGGGGTTTTCGACGTCGGACGCCGGCGTTGCGCCACGTCCAGCCCGCCGACGATTTCCCCGGCCCGCAGCAGCAGGGCGGAAGCCACCCCGTCGGGTCCGCACACGATGTTGGTGCAGTGATGCATGCCGTAGGTGAAGTAGACGTAGAGGTGCCCGGCCGGACCGAACATCGGCGCGTTGCGGGGCGTCGGGCCGCGGTAGGTGTGCGAGCCGGGATCGGGATGCAGGGAGTCCTCCGGCCCAAGGTAGGCCTCCACCTCGGTCAACCGCACGGACACGGTGCCGTCCCGGGACTCGTGGGTCAGCACGGCGCCAAGCAGCAGCGGCGCGAGTTCCCGGGCGTCCCCGGACAGGAAATCCCGGAGCAGCCCGGTGGTTGAAGGGCTCTCATCCATTGCTCGACTGTACCCAGAAATCCGCTGTTCCCGCGGGAACCAACGGGCATCCGGCACCAACCGCGGCGATGTCCGATTTCCGCTAGTAGCAGTGGTGCGGGGCTGGCAGGATGGAGGCATGGACTTCTGGCAGCGCTACCGGGCAATCGATGCCCGCGACCCCCGGTTCGATGGCCAGTTCTTCACAGCCGTCCGCACCACCGGGATCTATTGCCGTCCCTCGTGCCCGGCCCGGACGCCAAAGGCATCGAACGTGACGTTCTACGAGACGTCCGCGGCCGCCCACGAGGCAGGGTACCGGGCCTGCAAACGTTGCCTGCCGGAGGCTGTCCCCGGGACACCGGCATGGAACGTGCGCCAAGACGTTGCCGGCCGGGCGATGCGCCTGATCAACGATGGCGTCATCAACCGGGACGGCGTGGCGGGTCTTGCTGCCCGGCTGGGTTACTCCGCCCGGCAGCTCAACCGCATCCTCGGCCAGGAACTGGGTGCCGGTCCTCTGTCGCTGGCCCGGGCGGCGAGGGCACAGACGGCACGCACCCTGTTGGTGTCCACGTCCATGAAGTTTGCGGATGTGGCCTTCGCAGCCGGTTTCAGCAGCATCCGGCAGTTCAACGACACCATTGCCGAAGTCTTCGACCTGACCCCCACGGCACTGCGGCGGACCACCCGGCATCCGGCAGCCGCCGGGGGCGCCACCGCCCTGACCCTGAGCCTGCCCTACCGGGCGCCCTTCGATACCGGTATTTTCTCCTTCCTGGCCGTGCGTGCCATTCCGGGAATCGAGGAGGGCACGCCCACCTCCTATGCCCGGACCCTCCGCCTCCCGCACGGCGACGCCCGGTTCCGGGTGGAGTACGACGACGCCGCGCGGGGGCGGCCGCTGACCCTCACCGTCGGCGCGGTGGACCTGCGCGACCTTCCGGCGCTGCTGAGCCGCGTGAGGCGGCTGTTCGACCTCGACGCGGACCCGGAAGCGATTGACGGCACGCTTGCTGCGGACCCCCGGCTGGCGGACTCCGTTTCAGCTGCCCCCGGGATGAGGCTGCCCGGGGCGCTGGACCCGCAGGAACTGTTGGTGCGGGCCATGGTGGGGCAGCAGATCACGGTGGCGGCCGCCCGGACCGCACTCACGCAACTGGCCGCCGCCGGCAGCCCCGCCAGCGACCCCGGCGGGGGCCTGGAACGGCTGTTTCCGACGCCGGCGCAGATCGCCGCAGCGGGGCATGTGCTGCGCGGACCCCGGCGAAGGATCGAATCGCTGCTGAACGCGGCGGATGCGATGGCCGGCGGGCGGCTCGAATTCGGGTACGGCGACGATGTGCCAAGCCTCACCGGGGCCCTGCTTCCCCTGCCGGGGGTGGGACCATGGACGGTGGGATACGTGGCAATGCGCGTCCTGGGCGCCCCGGACATCTTCCTCGCCAACGACGCCGCCGTCCGGAACGGCATCCGCGCCCTCGGCACCGGAGGCCACACCCTCACACCGGACTTCCGGGAAACCAGCCCCTGGCGTTCCTACGCCACCATGCACTTGTGGCGCGCCGCGGCACGGCCCGCCACTCCATCCACCCCCGCGAAAGGGATGCCATGAAAGCCCAACTGCTGCAACTGTCCACCCCGGACGGTCCGTTTACCATCCTCGCCAGGGACGGCATGGTCCTGGCCTCGGGCTGGACGGCCGGCCTGCCGGAATTGATCGGGCAGGTCCACCCCGCGCTGCGTCCCGAGGACGTGGAGGAGGTGGCCGGCCTGGCGGGAATCTCGTCCGCCGTCGAGGCCTTCTACGACGGCGACCCGGCGCCCGCCATGGCCGTTCCGGTCCTGCAGCGGTCCGGGCCGTTCCGCGCGCACGCCTGGGATGTGCTGCGGGAGGTCAAACCGGGTTTCCCGGTGACGTACAGCGAGTACGCGGCCCTGGCAGGGAACCCCAAGGCAGTGCGGGCGGCGGCCAGTGCGTGCGCCTTCAACGCGGCGGCCCTTTTTGTCCCATGCCACCGGGTGATCCGGACTGACGGCTCTTTGGGCGGGTTCCGCTGGGGCCTGCCTATCAAGGAGAGCCTGCTGGCCCGCGAGGCCGCGTAGGGCTACTTGGGGTCCGGCATCGCCGAAGGCCAGGGCAGCAGCTCCGGAAGGTCCGTCCCGTCGCCGGCGGCGGTGGCGCGCAGGCTGTCCAGCGATGGCTGCCTGCCGGCGAGCCACGCGGCGATGTCAGTGACCATGCCGCTGACGACGACGGTGCTGCCGCCGGCGCCGAGTCCCATCGGCGGCAGGGCAACGGGCTGCAGGACCAGCCGGGTTCCCGTGGGAACCCGGGCGGCCAGGAAGTCGAAAAGGTGCGAGCAGAAGGCGCCGTTCCAGGTTTCGGGGCCCGTGCCGGCATCCAGGTCCGAGGTGTGGATGACAAGTTCGCGCCACAGCGCCAGGCCTGCGTCGTAGATGACTCCGTCGCGGAAGGCGATGGGCGTCTGCCACTCAGGACCGGTCAGAGCATCGAAGGCGGCCAGCGCCCGGTGGAGGGCTGCGGTGATGTCGGCGCGGTGCTGGCCGAGGCTGTGCCCCGCTGCAAGATCGATGGCACGGTTGCGTCCCTCTACGCCGCCGTCGTAGAGCGCCACTTTTTCGCCGCGGCGGCCGTGCTCCACCTGCCGGGCGAGGGCGTCGCAGATGCCGGCGATGTGGGCCAGCAGGTGGCCGCGGCTCCAGCCGGGAAGCGTTGACGGCGCCTTTTCGCCGCCGTCGGGAAGGCGGTCCAGGGCGGCGGCAAGCGCCTCGGCGGCCTTGTGCAGTTCAGCTTGGAGCGCCGCAGGGGAAGGTGAGGTCATGCGGTCAGCCTAGCGGAGGGCCCGGCGCGGCGGCGGCTATTCCAGCGGTGTTCCGTCCGGTCCAACGCGGTGCCGGACGTGCCGGCCGTCGGCGGCTGCCTGCCAGAACTCAATCTCGCGAGGCTGGAGTGCATAGAGCTGCCAGTTCGGGTTTTCGGTGCCGTCTGCGCGGGGCCGTTCGTGCCAGTCGAGGCTGGAGGCTTCGGCGGAGAGACCGGTCACCGTCCCGGCGAGCCGGACCTGGCGGCCCAGGCGTGGCCAGTAAAAGTTCATCGCAGCCCTCGGTTCCGCCGTGAGTTCCCTGCCCTTGCGGGAGGTGCGGGACGTGGCGAAGTGCCAGCCGTCGTCGTCGATGTTCTTCAGGATCAGCATCCGGGAGGAAGGCTGCGGGCCACCGCCGGACGCGGCATCCACCGTGGCGAGGCTGAACGCGTGCGGCTGCTGCTCCCCCGCGTCCAAGGCCTCGTCCAGCCATTGTTTGAAGAGCAAAGCCGGATCCTGCGGGGCACTGCCGGGATGGAAGGCGGGCAGGTCGGCCGGGAAATCGGGCAGCGTGCGAAGGAACTTCCGGAACGTTTCGCTCATGGACCCAGCCTAGCCACATGCGGGTTTCAGCAAGCCCAACCACCCACACCTACCCCCGACGCCCGCTCAGATATTGCAGTGGAACTACCAACGCCCGCTCACTTTCTGCCCTATAAAACGAAACGCCCGCTCACTTCCGTAAAGAAAGTGAGCGGGCGTTGGCCCAAAACCTGCAGGAAGTGAGCGGGCGTTCGCCCCAAAACCGGCAGGAAGTGAGCGGGCGTTTCAGCCGGCGTACGCCCGGACGTCCGCGAGTTCACCCTCCAGGGCGACAAGCTGGCGTTCGACGGCGGCCGGTGCCGTGCCGCCCTGGGAGTTGCGGCTGTTCAGCGAACCTTCCGTGGACAGGACCGTGCGGACCTCCGGCGTGAGGTGCTCCGAAATGGCGGCGTACTCCTCATCCGTCAGATCCCACAGCTCAACGCCGCGGGACTCGGCCTGCTTGACCGCGGCACCGGAGAGCTCGTGCGCCTCGCGGAACGGCACGCCCTGGCGGACCAGCCACTCGGCGATGTCCGTGGCCAGAGCGAAACCCTGCGGGGCCAGGGACTCCATCCGTTCCGTATTGAACTTTAGGGTGGCGATCATGCCGGAGACGGCCGGGAGCAACAGCTCCAGGGTGTCGGCGGCGTCAAACACCGGTTCCTTGTCCTCCTGCAGGTCGCGGTTGTACGCGAGCGGCAGGCCCTTAAGCGTGGCCAGCAGCCCGGTCAGGTTGCCGATCAGGCGCCCTGCCTTGCCGCGGGCCAGCTCTGCCACGTCCGGGTTCTTCTTCTGCGGCATGATCGAGGAGCCGGTGGAATAGGAATCGTGCAGGGTGACGAAGGAGAACTCCTTCGTGGCCCAGAAGATCACTTCCTCGGAGATCCGGGACAGGTCCACGCCGATCATCGAGCAAACCCAGGCGAACTCGGCGAAGACGTCGCGGGACGCGGTGCCGTCGATCGAGTTGTGCGTGGCCGAGTAGAACCCAAGGTCAGCCGCCACCGCTTCGGGGTCCAGCCCCAACGAGGAGCCGGCCAGCGCACCGGAGCCGTAGGGCGAGACCCCGGCCCGCTTGTCCCAGTCCTGGAGCCGCTGCACGTCGCGCAGCAGTGCCCAGGCGTGGGCCAGCAGGTGGTGGCTGAGCAGGACCGGCTGGGCGTGCTGCAGGTGGGTGCGGCCCGGCATGGCAACACCGTGGTGCGCCTTGGCCTGCTCCACCAGGGCATCCACTGTTGCCAGGACGCCCCGGGCAATGATCCGTGCATGGTCGCGCAGGAACATCCGGCCCAAAGTGGCCACCTGGTCGTTACGCGACCGGCCGGCGCGGAGCTTGCCGCCGAGCTGGGCACCGGCGCGCTCGATCAGGCCGCGTTCCAGCGAACCGTGCACGTCCTCGTCGGACTCGGCCGGAGTGTACGCGCCGGAGGCGACGTCCGCGTCCAGGCGGTCCAGGGCATCCAGCATTCCCGCCAGCTCGCCGTCGTCAAGCAGTCCGGCCTTGTGCAGCACGCGCGCGTGCGCCTTGGAGCCGGCTACGTCGTAACGGGCCAGGCGCCAGTCGAAGTGCGTGGACTTGCTCAGCGCCGCGAGGGCGTCCGCGGGGCCGCCGGCGAACCGGCCGCCCCACAACGCACCCGTGTTCGTCCCCGAGCGCACCCCAACCTCGCTGCGCTCGGCCGGGGACCCCTGCGCTCGTGGGCCCTGCTTGGAATTCTGCTCAGCCATCCGGGCTACTTTCCTGCGACGCGGATGTCGCGGCCGGAGGCAACCTTGGCGGACATGCCCCACAGCTCGATGAAGCCCTTGGCCTGGGACTGGTCGAAGGTGTCGCCGGTGTCGTAGGTGGCCAGCGAGAAGTCGTACAGCGAGGTGTCGGAGCGGCGGCCGTTGACGATGGCCTGGCCACCGTGGAGGGTCATGCGGATGTCGCCGGAGACGTACTTCTGGGTGTCCTCGATGAAGGCGTCCAGGGAGCGCTTGAGCGGGGAGAACCACTGTCCGTCGTAGACAAGTTCGGCCCAGCGCTGGCCAACGGTGGCCTTGAAGCGGGCCTGCTCGCGCTCGATGGTGATGTCCTCCAGGTGCTTGTGCGCGGTGATCAGCGCCATGGCACCGGGGGCCTCGTAGATTTCGCGGGACTTGATGCCCACCAGGCGGTCCTCGACGACGTCGATGCGGCCCACGCCCTGGGCACCGGCGCGGCGGTTGAGTTCCTTGATGGCCTGCAGCGGGGTGACCTTGACGCCGTCGATCGCGACGGGGACGCCTGCCTCGAAGGAGATGGTGACTTCATCCGGTGCCGGCGGGAACTCCGGGGTGGCGGTGTAGTCGTAGATGTCCTTGGTGGGGGCGTTCCAGATGTCCTCGAGGTAGCCGGTTTCCACGGCGCGGCCCCAGACGTTCTGGTCGATCGAGTACGGGTTCTTCTTGGTGGTCTCGATGGGCAGTCCCTTTTCCTCGGCGAAGGCGATGGCCTTGTCGCGGGTCAGGGCGAGGTCGCGGACCGGGGCGATGCACTTCAGGTCCGGGCCGAGGGTCTGGATGCCCACTTCGAAGCGGACCTGGTCGTTGCCCTTGCCGGTGCAGCCGTGGGCCACGGTGGTGGCGCCGAATTCGCGGGCGGCCTTCACCAGGTGCTTGACGATCACCGGGCGGGAAATGGCGGACACCAGCGGGTAGTGGCCCTGGTACAGGGCGTTGGCCTTCAGCGTGGGCACGCAGTATTCGTTGGCGAACTCGTCCGAGGCGTCTGCGACGTAGGCCTCGACGGCGCCGCAACCGAGGGCGCGCTGGCGGATGGTTTCCAGAGATTCGCCGCCCTGTCCGACGTCGACCGCCACGGCGATGACCTCGGCACCGGTGGCTTCACCGATCCAGCCGATGGCTACTGACGTGTCCAGGCCGCCGGAGTAGGCCAGCACAATGCGTTCAGTCACTTTAAATGCTCCTTGTTGGGGTTGGTTGATGTTCTGACGTCAAGCTTATTGCCCGGCTTCCTCGGCCAGTTGCAGGAAGCGGGCTGCGAGGTCCGGGCCGCCCAGCGGATCGCGTGACACCAGCAGGACGGTGTCGTCCCCTGCGATGGTGCCCAGGATGGATGGCATCACCGAGTGGTCGATGGCCAGGGCCAGGAAGTTCGCGGCACCGGGCGGGGTCCGCAGGACGGCGATGTTGGCGGAGGCTTCCGCCGTGACCAGCAGTTCGCTGCACAGCCGGGCCAGCCGCGCGTCCAGGATTTCCTGCGTGACGCCGCTCTTCGCGGCCCGTTCACCGCCTTCGCCGGGGACGGCGTACACCAGGACGCCTTCCTTGCCACGGACGCGGACCGCACCCAGTTCCACCAGGTCCCGGGACAGGGTTGCCTGGGTGACCTGCACGCCGTCGTCCGCCAGCAGCGCCGCAAGCTCAGCCTGCGAACGAACGGACTGCCCGGTAAGGATGGCGGTGATGCGTGCCTGCCGGGCGGTCTTGGTGGCCGGGCTGCTGCCCGGGGAGGACGGCTGGGCGGTCACTGGAACGTGCTCTCCCCGGCACCTTCAACGGGGGAAAGGCCGTCAACGACGGCCAGGCCGGACCGGTGCATCAGCCAGGCCATCAGGGCCTTCTGGGCGTGCAGGCGGTTTTCCGCCTCGTCCCAGACGATGGACTGGGGTCCGTCGATGACGTCCGCTGAGATTTCGTAACCGCGATAGGCAGGCAGGCAGTGGAGCACGACGGCGTCTTCCGCGGCGAGTGCCAGGGCGTCCGAATCGACGGAGTAGTCCCGGAACAGCTGGAGCCGTGCTTCCTTCTCGGCTTCCTGCCCCATGGAAACCCACGTGTCGGTGGCCACCACGTCCGCTCCCTGCAGGGCTTCCTTCGCATCGGTGGTGACCAGCACGGAACCGCCGGTTTCGGCCGCCCGTTCCTTCGCGGCCGCCACGATGTCCGCGGCCGGCAGGTAGCCTTCCGGCCCGGCAATGCGGACGTGCATCCCGGCCGTGACGCCGGCCAGCAGGTAGGAGTTGGCCATGTTGTTGGCGGCGTCGCCGAGGTAGCTCATGGTGAGCCCCTTCAGTTCGCCCTTGTGCTCCTTGACGGCGAGGAGGTCGGCCAGGAGCTGGCAAGGGTGGTAGTCATCGCACAGGGCATTGATGACCGGGACTTTGGAGTTGGCAGCCATGGCCACCAGCCCGGAGTGCGCGCCGGTGCGCCACACGATGGTGGACACCATCCGTTCGAGGACCTTGGCGGTGTCCTCCACGGATTCCTTGTGCCCGATCTGCGCCTCGCCGGGATTGATGATCAGGGCATTGCCACCCATGTCGGCGATGCCCGTGGCGAACGAGACGCGGGTCCGGGTGGAGGTCTTGTCGAAGATGACGGCCACGGTCTTGCGTCCGCTGCGCTCAGCGGCGAACGGCTGGACGCTGTACGGAGCGGCCTTCATCCGGGCTGCGAGTTCCAGGACCTCTGCCTGCTCGGCGGGGCTGAGGTCGGTGTCCTTGAGGAAGTGCCGGGTTGCGGTGGTCACTGGGCGTCCTTAGCTGTCTGGAGGATTGCCGGGAAAGCGGCGAGGAAGGTGTCCGCCTGGGCTGTGGTGAGGATCAGCGGGGGTGCGAGGCGGATGGTGCGCGGGCCGGGGCTGTTGACGATGAAGCCTGCGTCGAGGGCGGCCTGCACGACGGCGGGGGCGACGTCGGCGTCGAGGTCGAAGCCGACCAGCAGCCCTTCACCCCGGACCTCGGTGACGCCGGGGACCGCGGCCAGTGCGGAGCGCAGGTGCGCACCCACCGCGGTGGCGTTGGCCAGGACGTCCTGGCTTTCGAGCGCGTGGAGGGTGGCCAGGGCGGCCGCCGTGGCCACCGGGTTGCCGCCGAACGTGGTGCCGTGCTGGCCGGCGGACAGCAACGACGACGTCTTCTCACCCATGGTGATCAGGGCGCCGATGGGGAATCCGCCGCCGAGGCCCTTGGCCAGGGTGACGGCGTCGGGGACGATCCCGGCGTCTTCGCTGGCCAGCCACTTGCCGGTCCGCCCGATGCCGGTCTGGACCTCGTCGAGGATCAGGAGTGCTCCCGCCTTGGTGGTGGCCTCACGGGCAGCCTGCAGGTAGCCCGGGGGCAGCGGCCGGACGCCGGCCTCGCCCTGGATGGGCTCCAGGAAGACGGCGGCAACGGTGTCATCCACTGCTGCCTGCAGCGCAGCGATGTCGCCGAACGGAATGTGCACCACGCCGCCGGGCAGCGGTTCGAACGGTGCCCGGTAGGCTTCCTTGGCGGTCAGCGCCAGGGCACCCATGGTCCGGCCATGAAAAGCGCCTTCGAGGGCGATGATTTTGCTCCGCTTGGTGTCGCCGGCGCCGGTGTTGCGGCGGGCAAGCTTGAACGCTGCCTCGTTCGCTTCCGTGCCGGAGTTGCTGAAGAACACCTTGGACCCGGCAGGGGCGTGGGTGAGCTCCAAAAGTTTCTCCGCCAAGGCCACCTGCGTGGGGCTGGTGAAGAAGTTCGAGACATGGCCCAGGGTTGCCAGCTGGCTGGCGATGACTGATGTCACGAAGGGGTGGGCGTGGCCGAGGGCGTTGACGGCGATACCGCCGAGCAGGTCCAGGTATTCCTTGCCGTCGGCGTCCCACACCAGGCAGCCGGCGCCGCGGACCAGGACGCGCTGGGGCGTGCCGAAGACGTTCATCAGCGAGGTGGAGTAGCGGGAGAGCCACTCGGAGCCCGCGTGGCCCGTGGTTTGCACCAGTTCGGCCACCGGGGTTTCGACAAGCTCAACCTCTGCGGTGTGCTTACTCATGCGTTGTTCTCCTCGTCCGGGACCACCTGGGTGCCGATGCCCGCCGTCGTAAATGTTTCAAGAAGCATGGAGTGGGGCAGGCGCCCGTCCACGATGTGCGCGCGCTCCACGCCCTCGTCGATGGCCTTCAGGCACGCGGCCATCTTGGGGATCATGCCCGATTCGAGCCGGGGCAGCATCTTCCGGAGCTCGGAGGCCGTCAGCGATGAAATCAGGGAGGACTTGTCCGGCCAGTTGGCATACAGGCCTTCGACGTCGGTCAGGATGACCAGCTTGGAGGCGCCCAGTGCCGAGGCGACGGCGGCGGCCGCGGTGTCCGCGTTGACGTTCAGGACCTGGCCGGTGGGCTGGAAACGCCCGGCACCTGGCACGTTCTCCCCGCCGTCGACAATCTCCGGGGCGACGGTGGAAATCACCGGGATGCGGCCGGCGGCCAGGATGTCCACGATGCCCGCGGGGTCGACGCCGACCACCTCGCCCACGAGCCCGAGGTCGATGTCTTCGCCGTCCACCACGGTGCCGGTGCGGACGGCGCGCAGCAGCCCGCCGTCTTCGCCGGACATGCCGACGGCGTAGGGCCCGTGGGAGTTGATCAGGCCCACCAGTTCGCGCCCCACCTGGCCGGTGAGGACCATGCGGACCACGTCCATGGCTTCCGGGGTGGTGACGCGCAGGCCGCCTTTGAACTCGGATTCGATGCCCAGCCGGCCCAGCATGGAGTTGATCTGGGGGCCGCCGCCGTGGACCACCACCGGGTGGATACCCACGTGGTGCAGGAAGACGATGTCCTCGGCGAAGGCCCGGCGGAGTTCGTCGTTGACCATGGCGTTGCCGCCGTACTTGATCACCATGGTGGTGCCTGCGAACCGCTGGATCCAGGGCAGTGCCTCGATCAGGGTGGCGGCCTTGTCCTGGGCAGCGGACATGCTGGTGGTTTCACGCGTCTGGGTGTTCATGCTGTCACTTTCCGCAGCGGTTCCTGCCGGGAGCAGGAGCTCCTAGCTGGAGTAGGCGCTGTTCTCGTGGACGTAGTCGTGGGTGAGGTCGTTGGTCCAGATGGTGGCTTCGGCGTCGCCTGCCTGCAGGTCGATCTCCACCAGGACCTCGCGCGGTTCCAGGTCCACCAGGCTCCGGTCGTCGCCGATGCTGCCGTTGCGGCAGATCTGGATCCCGTTCATGGCCACGTTGAGCTTGTCCGGATCAAACGCAGCGTCCGTAGTGCCCACGGCGGACAGCACGCGGCCCCAGTTCGGGTCCTTGCCAAAGATGGCGGCCTTGAACAGGTTGGAGCGGGCCACGGAACGGCTGACCGTTTCGGCGTCCGCTTCGCTGGCGGCATTGAAGGTGCGGATGGCGATGTCGTGGCTGGCACCCTCGGCGTCGGCGATCAGTTTGCGGGCCAGTTCGGCGCAGACCTGGGTGAGGCCGGCACCGAAGTCCGCTGCGGAAGGTACGGCCCCGGACGCGCCGGAGGCCAGCAGGACCACGGTGTCGTTGGTGGACATGCAGCCGTCGGAGTCGGCGCGGTCGAAGGTGACGCGGGTGGCGTCCCGCAGGACGACGTCGAGCATTTCGGATTCGACGGCGGCGTCGGTGGTGAGGACTACCAGCATGGTGGCCAGGCCGGGGGCCAGCATGCCGGCACCCTTGGCGATGCCGCCGATGCTGAACTCCTGGCCGTCGGCGTCGGTGCCGATGAACAGCGCCGATTTGGGAACGCTGTCGGTGGTCATGATCGCGGTGCCCGCCGCCGGACCGCCGTCGGCGCTCAATGCTGCCGCCGCCGCTTCGACGCCCGGGAGGATCTTGTCCATGGGCAGCTGTTCACCGATCAGGCCGGTGGAGCAGACAAAGACGTCGGTGGCCGAAATCCCCAGGACCTCTGCCACTTTCTCCGCGGTGCTGTGGGTGTTCTGGAAGCCGGTGGGGCCGGTGCAGGCGTTGGCGCCGCCGGAATTAAGGATCACGGCGTCAACGCGGCCGTCGGAGACCACCTGGCGGGACCAGTGGACCGGAGCCGCTGCCACCCGGTTGCTGGTGAACACGGCGGCCGCGGCCTTGGCCGGGCCGTCGTTGACCACGAGGGCGAGGTCCGGGTTGCCGGAAGCCTTGAGGCCGGCGGTGACGCCGGCTGCCCGGAATCCCTGGGGTGCGGTGATGGTCACGGGGCTACTCCCTGCAGGTTGAGGCCGTCGGTTTCCGGCAGGCCGAGTGCGATGTTCATGGACTGGACGGCGCCGCCGGCGGTGCCCTTGGTGAGGTTGTCAATCACGCAGGTCACGATCACGCGCCCGGTGTGGGGGTCGAGGGCGAGCTGCATGGCGGCGTGGTTGGAGCCCTGGACGGACTTGGTGGCTGGCCACTGGCCTTCCGGCAGGACATGGACGAACGGCTCGTCGTCGTACGCGTCCGTCCAGGCCTGGCGCAGCTGCGTCGCGGTGGTGCCGGCCTTGACCTTGGCCGTGGCGGTGGTGAGGATTCCGCGGCTCATCGGAGCCAGCGTGGGGGTGAAGGACACCGTGACCTGCTCCCCCGCCGCGTTGGACAGTCCCTGCTCGATTTCCGGTGTGTGCCGGTGTCCGCCGCCCACTCCGTACGGGCTCATGGATCCCATCACTTCGGAGCCGATGAGGTTGGCCTTGGCCGCCTTGCCCGCGCCGGAGGTGCCGGAGGCGGAAACGATGACGACGTCGTCGGGCTCCAGCAGGTGGGCTGCGAACCCGGGAGTGAGCGCCAGCAGGGCGGAGGTGGGATAGCAGCCGGGGACGGCGATGCGCCTGGCACCCTTCAGGGCCTCGCGCTGGCCGGGCAACTCCGGAAGTCCGTACGGCCAGGTGCCGGCGTGGGCGGAACCGTAGAACTTCTCCCAGGCCGCGGGGTCCTCGAGCCGGTGGTCGGCTCCGGCATCAATGACGACCGTTCCTTCCGGAAGCTGGGCGGCGATTTCGGCGGAAGCGCCATGCGGGAGGGCAAGGAAGACGACGTCGTGGCCGGAGAGGTTCTCCACCGTGGTGTCTTCCAGGATCCGGCTTGCCAGTCCGTGCAGGTGCGGCTGCAGTTCCCCCAACCGCGAGCCCGCGTTGCTGTGCGCCGTAATTGCGCCGATGGTCACACCGGGGTGCCCGGCCAGGAGGCGGAGGACCTCTCCCCCGGCGTATCCGCTGGCTCCCGAAACCGCAACAGAAATAGTCATGCCTCCACCATACAACAATAATTATGCAATGGGGTCGATATTTATACATGCGCAATCCGGGGACGGTTGTTCCGCATACGTGTCCGTCCGGCACAAGGTGTCCCTAGGATGGACTTCGGCAGCCGGGCCGGAGGTACCGGAACCCGGGAAAGGAGCGCCATGACGCACGCAATCCTCGCACGGCAGGCAGGCGGACCGGAAGTCCTTGAATATACCGGGGTTGAGCCCCCCACGCCCGGCCCGGGGCAGCTGCTGTTCAAGGTGGGCGCGGCCGGCGTGAACTTCATCGATACCTACAAGCGCAGCGGCACCTACAAGGTGCAGTACCCCTTCACCCCCGGCACCGAGGCCGCCGGCACGGTGGAGGCGGTGGGAGACGGGGTGACCGGATTTGCCGTCGGCGACCGGATTGCCACGGCTGAGGGCATCAACTGCTACGCGGACTACGCGCTGGTGGACGAAGACGCCGCGCTGCCGGTACCAAGGGGCCTGGACGTCTTTACCGCCGCGGCGCTGCCCCTGCAGGGCATGACTGCCCACTACCTGATGAACTCCACCTTCAAGGTGGAACCTGGCCACAAGGTCCTGCTCCATGCCGGCGCCGGAGGCGTGGGACTGCTGCTGATCCAGCTGCTTAAGGCACGGGGCGCTGAGGTGTTCACCACGGTGTCCACGGACGAAAAGGAAGACTTGGCGCGCGACGCCGGCGCGGACCACGTGCTCCGCTACGAAGGATTCGCGGAGCACGTCAGGGACATCACGGGCAGTACCGGCGTGGACGTGGTGTACGACGGCGTGGGCAAAGACACCTTCGACGGTTCCCTTGCCGCCTTGCGCATCAGGGGGATGCTGGTGTTGTTCGGTGCCGCGTCCGGTCCCGTCCCGCCCGTCGACCCGCAGCGCCTGAACGCCGGCGGCTCCTTGTTCCTGACCCGCCCCACGATGGGCCACTACCTCCGGGATGCCACGGAACGGCGCTGGCGCTCCGACGAGGTGTTCGCAGCGGCGGCCGAGGGCAGCCTGAAGGTGCGGGTCGGGGCCCGTTACCCCTTGTCGCAGGCAGCCCTCGCGCACCGCGACCTTGAGGGCAGGAAGACCACCGGCAAAGTCCTCCTGGTCCCGTAACCTCCGGCAACGTGAACACCGGGCAAACGCCCGGGCCGCCGCAAACGGCGGTTTCGGGCGCGCCGGACACCTTTTGTTCATCTTCTCCCGGGAAAATGCACGGGTGACCCAGCAGCAGGTCCCCTTCGGGGATGACCATCCCGGTGCAGCGCCGGCCAGCACCGTCCACCAGGATCCTGCGGCCTCGGCAGCCGTGCCCCCGGCAGGTGGGGCCGGCAGGAACGTCGCCCTGTACGGGCCCCAGCTGCCGGGGGCCGCGGCTGCACCGGCGGCCCGGACGCTGATCGATATCCTGCAGGACACCGCGGCCCGCTTTCCCGACGCCTCGGCGCTGGACGACGGCCGTACCTCACTGAGCTACGCGCAGCTGCTGGACGCTGTCCGCGCCACCGGCCGCCGCCTGCACCAGGCCGGGTTCGGCGCCGGGGACAGGATTGGCATCCGGATCCCGTCCGGCACCAGCGAACTCTACGTCTCCATCCTCGCCGTCCTCCTGGTGGGAGCCGCTTATGTTCCCGTGGATGCCGACGATCCCGAGGAACGCGCACGGCTGGTGTTCGGCGAGGCCAACGTGGCAGCCGTCCTGGGGCAGGGCGGTTCGATCAGGCCGGGCGCATCGATCGGGACGGGGCCGGCCGGGCAGGGGCGGAAAGGCCCGTTCAAAGGCGCACGGCCCCCGGAACCTGGCGACGACGCCTGGATCATCTTTACCTCCGGCTCCACCGGAACACCCAAGGGCGTGGCGGTCCGGCACCGGTCTGCCGCTGCCTTCGTGGATGCGGAGGCAAGGATCTTCCTCCAGGACGAACCCCTCGGTCCGCAGGACCGGGTCCTGGCCGGGCTGTCGGTCGCCTTCGACGCTTCCTGTGAGGAAATGTGGCTCGCCTGGCGGCAAGGCGCCTGCCTGGTGCCCGCACCGCGCGCCCTGGTCCGGACCGGCATGGACCTTGGCCCCTGGCTGATCAACCACGGCATCACGGCCGTTTCGACCGTGCCCACCCTCGCTGCGCTCTGGCCGGCGGAATCGCTCGAGAACGTCCGGCTACTCATATTCGGCGGCGAGGCCTGCCCGCCCGAGCTGGCCAGCCGCCTGGCCGTTGAAGGCCGCGAAGTCTGGAACACGTACGGTCCAACGGAAGCAACGGTGGTGGCCTGCGCGGCGCCCCTGGGTGCACCCGGTCCCGTGCGGATCGGGTTGCCGCTGGACGGCTGGGACCTGGCCATCGTGGATGGGAACGCGGTACCGGTAGCCGAAGGCGAAGTAGGCGAACTCATCATCGGCGGCGTTGGCCTGGCCCGCTACCTCGATCCTGCCAAGGACGCGGAGAAGTACGCGCCCATGCCCACCCTGGGGTGGGACCGGGCCTACCGGTCGGGTGACCTGGTGCGCTTCGAGCAGGCCGGCCTGGTCTTCCAGGGCCGGGCCGACGAACAGGTTAAGCTCGGCGGCCGCAGGATTGAGCTGGGCGAGATCGATGCCGCGCTCCAGTCCCTTCCCGGGGTGGCCGGCGGCGCCGCGGCAGTCCAAACCACGGCCGCCGGAAACCACGTCCTGGTGGGCTACCTGGCGCCGGCGGCCGGGGTGGTCCTTGACCTTTCGATTGCCCGGGAGCAGCTGACGACAAGCCTGCCTGCGGCCCTGGTTCCCATGCTCACCGTGGTGGACTCCCTGCCGACCAAGACCAGCGGCAAGGTAAACCGGCACGAACTCCCATGGCCGCTGGCCGGGGCTGGCGCCGCGGAGGCTAACGCCGCCCCCCTGAATATTCCGGATGACGCCGCCTGGATCGTGGAGCAGTGGAGCAACGTGCTGGGGAGCCCGGTCAGCTCGCTGGACGCCGATTTCTTCGCGTACGGTGGCGGTTCACTCTCGGCCGCCCAGCTGGTCTCGGCCCTGCGGGTCCGCTACCCCACCATCACCGTGGCCGATATCTACGCGACGCCGCGGATCGGTGCGCTGGTGGAAGTGGCACGCCAGTCCCGTCCCGGCGGCCCGGCGGTCCCGGCACCGGAGCGCTCCGTGCGGCCCACTGCCAGGAAGTCCCAGGTTTTCCAGACCCTGATGGGTGTGCCGCTGCACATCCTGGTGGGCATGCGGTGGCTGACCTACGTCATGGCCCTGAACAACCTGTTGTCCGGGCTTGCCGGGTTCACTGCCGCTCCCACGGTCTCGTGGTGGTGGGTGGCGGTGTCCTGGCTGGTGTTCGTCAGCCCGGCGGGGCGGATGCTGTTGGCCATCGGCGCGGCCCGGTTCCTGCTGCGCGGGGTGGAACCGGGCATCTATCCGCGGTCCGGGCGCGTCCACCTGCGGTTGTGGCTCGCCGAACAGATCCAGGACCTCGCCGGCGCCGTCAGCCTCGCCAGTGCGCCATGGGTCCCGTATTACGCCCGGGCGCTGGGTGCAAAGATCGGCCGGGACGTCCAGCTGCATTCGCTGCCTCCTGTTACCGGGATGCTGACGCTGGGCAGCGGAGCCAACGTGGAACCGGAAGTGGACCTCTCCGGCTGGTGGATCGACGGCGACGATGTCCATATTGGAGCCATCCGGATTGGCCGCGGAGCCAGCGTGGGCGCACGCAGCACGCTGATGCCCGGCGCCTCGATCGGAGCCGGGGCGCAGGTGGAAGCCGGTTCCGCGGTGCTGGGGAAGGTCAAGGCAGGCCAGCTGGCGGCCGGGTCTCCGGCGCGCCGGCAGGGCAAGGCCAAACACAGCGTGCCGGATGCCGCAGCCCAAGGCAGGTTTGCCGCACGCGCCTGGTTCGCCGGCTTCGCGCTGGCGTCGGCTTGCCTTTCCGTCATCCCTTACGTGTCCGCCGCTGCCGCGCTGTGGGTCGCGTTCGCCTTCATCCAGGGCAGTACCTCTCTCACCGAAGCCCTCCCCCGGCTGGTGCCGGCCCTTGCCCCCGCGTCGCTGGTGTGGTTTGCCGTGAACGCCGTCCTGGTGCTGGCTGCCACGCGCCTGCTGTCCATCGGGATCGCGGAGGGCTACTACCGGATCCGCAGCCGGGTGGGATGGCAGATCTGGGCCACCGAGCGGGTGCTGGACCTGGCCAGGGACCTGCTGTTCCCGATCTACGCCAGCCTGTTCACCCCGGTGTGGCTTCGCCTGCTGGGCGCCAAGGTCGGGAAGAACGTCGAGGCCTCCACCGTGCTGCTGATACCGAAAATGACCACCGTGGGAGAGGGTGCCTTCCTGGCCGATGACACCATGGTGGCCTCTTACGAGCTCGACGGCGGCTGGTTGCGGGTGGCACCGGCCAAGATCGGCAAGCGGTCCTTCCTCGGCAATTCCGGCATGACCGCCGCCGGCCGGAACGTGCCCAAGAACTCGCTGGTGGCCGTCCTGTCCGCGACGCCGGCAAAAGCCAAGGCGGGCACCTCCTGGCTGGGAAGCCCGCCGGTCCGGCTGCGGCGGACCGCGATCGCCTCAGACGGTTCCCGCACTTTCCAGCCCCCGGCGCAGCTGAAGGTGGCCCGGACCCTGTGGGAGCTGGGCCGGTTTGTGCCGGTCATGCTCACGGTGGCCATCGCTGCCGGCACCATGCTGGCCTTCGACTGGATCGCTGCAGCCCTGGGCTATGGCGCCGCAGCCGTACTCACGGGCGTGGTCATGCTGCTGGCGGGCTTTGTGGCCGCAGCCGCGTCCGTCGTCGCCAAGTGGATCCTGGTGGGCCGGATCCGCCCCGGCGAGCACCCGCTCTGGAGCTCGTTCATCTGGCGCAACGAAGTAGTGGACAGCTTTATCGAGATGGTGTCCGCGCCATGGTTTGCGCGGGCTGCTTCCGGCACGCCGGCCCTGGTCTGGTGGCTGCGTGCGCTCGGCGCGAAGATCGGCAGCGGCACATGGTGTGAAAGCTACTGGCTGCCCGAAGCCGACCTGGTGACGCTTGGCCGCAACTCCACGGTGAATCGGGGCTGCGTGGTGCAGACGCACCTGTTCCATGACCGGGTGATGAGCATTGACGCTGTTACGCTCGAGGACGGGGCCACCATGGGCCCGCACGGGGTCATCCTTCCCCAGGCCAGGGTCGGCGCAGGCGGAACAGTGGGGCCGGCGTCCCTGGTGATGCGCGGCGAAGCAGTTCCCGCCGCGACGTACTGGATGGGCAACCCCGTCAGTCCCTGGAGCGGCCCCGGATCGCCGTCTGCCAACCGAAGGTCCCCATGAGTTCTTCAGCATCATCCGCGCGCGGCAGTGTCAACGAGGCCGGCGGCGCTGCCCCGGATCCTTACCTGCCCGGCGCCGGGACCAACGCCTTCCGGGTGGAGCGGTACGAACTGGACCTGGACTACCGGGTGGCCAGCAACCGGCTCAGCGGCAGGGCGGTGCTGCACGGCGTCACGTGCGTCCCGGCGT
The DNA here is from genome assembly GCF_058267675.1 of Pseudarthrobacter sp. MOO14. NCBI lineage: Bacteria > Bacillati > Actinomycetota > Actinomycetes > Micrococcales > Micrococcaceae > Pseudarthrobacter > Pseudarthrobacter sp. MOO14. The sequence goes on along the minus strand of NZ_CM177849.1, from coordinate 4,043,341 downwards.
CGGCCATTGTGCTGGACCTTGCCGGGCTGCGCGCCACCAAAGTGCTGCTGGACGGCCGCAAGCCCCTTCGGTTCAGCCAGCGGGCAGGGCAACTCGTGGTTGCGGCGCAGAACCCTTTCGAGGCCCGGCAGCCGTTCACGCTGGAGGTGCGCTACGAAGGCAACCCGCGGCCACGTCGGGGCCTCTGGGGTGAGGTGGGCTGGGAGGAGCTCACGGACGGCGTCCTGGTGGCCGGGCAGCCCAACGGGGCGCCCTCCTGGTTCCCGTGCAACGACCACCTCGGGGACAAAGCCAGCTACCGGTTCACCGTGACCACCGATGCGAACTACCGCGTGGTGTGCAACGGCGTCCTGCAATCGCACACCGCCCGGTCCAGCCGCGAAACCTGGGTCTATGAACAAGCCGATCCCATGCCCGCCTACCTGGCCACCGTGCAGATCGGCAGGTACGCTCTGCTGGAACTGGACAGCGGACGGCACGGCACCCCCGTTCCGCAGACCGTGGCCGTCTCCCACGCCCTGGCCGACCGGGCACGGGCCGGCCTGGCGCTCCAGCCGGCCATGATGCGCACGTTCAGCAGCTGCTTTGGCCCCTACCCTTTTCCCGGGTACGTCGTAGTGGTCACCGAGGACGAACTGGAAATCCCGCTTGAGGCGCAGGCATTGTCCATCCTTGGCCCCAACCACCTGGGCCTGGACTGGGAGTCCCAGCGCCTGATCGCCCACGAACTCTCCCATCAATGGTTTGGCAATGCCTTGACGGCGGCCAGCTGGCAGGACATCTGGCTGCACGAGGGCTTTGCCTGCTACGCGGAATGGATCTGGTCCGAAGAAGCCGGCGTCATGGCCGTGGCGGACCGGGCCGGGGCTGCCTGGCGCCGGCTGGCAGCCGAGGAGCAGGACATCCTGGTGGGAGACCCCGGACCTGGGCGGATGTTCGATGACCGCGTCTACAAACGCGGAGCACTGGCTGTCCATGCCGTCAGGATGGCCGTAGGCGACCTCGCCTTCTTTGCCGTCCTGCAGGACTGGACCGCCAGCCACCGGCACGGCTCGGTCACGACGCAGGACTTCATCATGGCCGTCAGCCGGGCAACAGCCGTGGATGCCGAATCCCTGCTGCACCCGTGGCTCTACGAGGAGCCGCTGCCGCCATTGCCGGCGTCCTGAGCGGGCACGGAAAGCGCGACGGCGGCGGCCAGGTGGGCGGGAAGCCCGGTTTCCGCGGGGCCAAGGTCGATCAGTCCGGGACGTTCCAGGACGTCAAGGGAGGACGGCATCCTGCTGAGTCCCTCGCCGGTCATCTTCAGCCAGGCCTCTTTGCGGGCCCACAACCTTGCCCTGGCTGCAGGGAGGAGGTCCGCCGTGACGCCCCGGAGCGCAAGCTGTTCGGCAGGTGCCAGCGCCAGTCCGTCGAACCCGTCGAAACCGGTGCGGGCAGGATCCTCGATGTCTGTCCCGAGGCGGGTTCCCGGTGCGGCAACCGGCACGGCCGCGAGCAGGGTCCAGCCGCCGGCCCGGGACAGGCTGAGGGCCAGGGGCACGGGGGAACCCCGGTAGGTGTACCCCGGCGTGCCGTGGCCCAGGTCCGGGCCCGTGCCGCAGTGCGGGCAGCCGTAGGCCGTGGCGAGGTCGGCGGCGGACACTGACAGCAGGCTGGCGGCGAAGTCCCGCTGGGCCAAACGACCGGCCAGGAACGCCGTCCCGGCGGCGGGCGCCATGGCCTTGGCCCGCGCCAGCTCCACGCCGTCCAGGAGGCGTTCGGCGTCGCTGAGCACCGCGGCGGCTTCGCCGGGCAGCAGGAAGGGCGGGACTGCACGCATTTCACAGTGCGTCATGACCCGCCCTTCCGGAGGCTGCGAACAGGACCTAGCGCTGCACGGCTCCGAAGCGTTCCGCTGCCAGGGCCACGGCGCTTTCGCGCGCGGCCGAGGCTTCGTCCGCGGTCAATGTGCGGTCGGCGGCCCGGAACCGGAGCCCGAAGGCCAGCGACTTCTTGCCGTCCTCAATGCCCTTGCCGGCGTAGACGTCGAACAGGGCGACGTCCTCCAGCAGCTCGCCGGCACCTTCACGGAGGGCGGCGAGGACCTCGTCGGCCGGGACGTCGGCCGGGACCACGAGCGCCACGTCCTGGGTGGCCACGGGGAAGGTCGAGATGTGGCGGGCCACGATCACGTCCGGTGCGGCGTCGAAGAGGGCATCGGCATTGAGTTCCAGCGCCACCGAACGGGCCGGCATGTCCGAGGCCGCCAGCAGCTTGGGGTGCAGTTCGCCCGCGTACCCCACGGTCTCTCCTGTCCGCAGTGCGAGCCGGGCGGTGCGGCCGGGATGGAACGCCTGGTGGCTGCCCTGCGTGACCACAAGGTCGACGCCGAGGACGTCGCCCGCAAGGCGGGCAACATCCAGCGCGTCAGCCCAGTCCCACGTCCGCGGAGTGTTGCCGGCAGCAGCCGGGGAATCGTGGCCGGTGAGGATGGCGGCCACATGGAACGGCTGGTCCGGGACGCCGTCGTAAAGTGCGTCGAGCACCTCGTCGGCGGGTTTTTCCCCCAACGGCGGGATGGCGGCGGTACCCATGGCGTCGCCGGGAAGGAAGACCAGGCCGGACTCGAACAGGGCGAGGTCGCGGAAGCCGCGGGAATGGTTCCGCTTGGCCACCTCGATCAGGCCCGGAAGGATCGAGGTCCGCAGGTAGCCCTGCTCCTCGCTGATCGGGTTGGCGAGCTTGACGGCGCTCCGGGGGGTGGCTTCGTCGGCCGTGCCGAAGGTGTCGTTGGCCGCCTTGGACACGAACGGGTAGGACAGGACCTCGGTGAGTCCGGCGTCCGCCAGGGCCTGGATCAGGCGCCGGCGCTGCTGCTGGACCCGGGTGAGGCCGCGGCCGGGAGGGGCCACGGGCAACGTGGCAGGGATCTTGTCGTAGCCCACCAGCCGGGCGATTTCCTCTGTGAGGTCTTCCTTGGTTTCCAGGTCGCTGCGCCAGCTGGGCGGCGTCACGGTCCAGCCGGCGTCGTGCTTTACGACGACGGCACCCAGGTCCTCCAGCGAGGTGACAATCTGCGCTTCGGTGAAGTCGATCCCGATGCGGGCCGCGGCGAAGCCGGCCGGCATCTCGATGGTGACGGTTTCGGGGGCGGTGCCGACGTCGGTCCCCGCCTCATCAGCGGATCCCCCGGCCAGTTCCACCAGGAGGTCCACCACGCGCTGCGCGGCGATGCCCGCAACCTGCCAGTCAACGCCGCGTTCGAAGCGCTTGGACGCCTCGGACGGCAGCTTGTGCCGGCGCCGGGAACGTCCGATGGACACGTCGTCGAAGTGTGCCGCCTCAACCAGGATGTTCGACGTCGAATCACTCACCTCGGTGGCCGCGCCGCCCATGACGCCCGCGATGCCGATGGCGCCGGAGTCGTCGGTGATCAGGAGGTCCTCCGCGTCAAGGGTGCGCTCCTTGCCGTCCAGGGTGGTGATCTTCTCCCCTGCGGACGCGCGCCGCACCACGATGTCGCCGGACAGCTTGTCCAGGTCGTAGCAGTGCGTGGGCTGGCCCAGCTCAAGCATGACGTAGTTGGAAATGTCCACCGGCAGCGAGATGGAGCGGATGCCGGCCAGCCGCAGCCGGGATACCATCCACTGCGGGGTGGGCCGGGTGGCATCCACGCCGCGCACCGTGCGGGCCACGAAGCGGTCGCAGCCGGGCGTGCCGTAAATGGGGGCGTCGTCGTTGAGCTTGACGCCGTAGCCGCCGGACAGCTCGGCCGGGGCGTTGACCTTCGTGGCGGGATCCGTGAAGGCGGTGCCGGTGGCGTGCGCGTACTCGCGGGCCACGCCGCGGATGGAGAAGGCGTAGCCGCGGTCCGGGGTGACGTTGATTTCCGCAGCCTGGTCGTAGAGGCCCAGGAGCTCCATGGCGTCGGTGCCGATTTCCGGGTCCAGCCCGATGCGGGAGAGCACCAGGATGCCGTCGTGGTCATCGCCGATGCCCAGTTCGCGGACGGAGGCGATCATGCCGGCGGAGAGGTGGCCGTAGGTCTTGCGGGCGGAGATGTGGAAGTCGCCGGGCAGCACGGCGCCGGGCAGGGTGACCACCACTTTGTCGCCTTCCACGAAGTTGTGGGCGCCGCAGATGATGCCCTGCACGCCGGAGGGGTCGATGCCGTCTCCTGTCAAAGTCTGCTCCTGCCCTTCGGGCACGACGCGGACCTGGCACCAGTTGATGGTCTTGCCGTTGGTCTGCGGTTCCTTGACCAGGCTCAGGACCTGGCCCACCACCACGGGCCCGCGCAGGGCGTCGGTGGGGCGGTGGACCGCTTCCTCTTCGAAACCGACCTTGACCAGTTCGGCCATGACGTCTTCGGCCGTTGCACCGGCCGGTACGGCCGCGAATTCACGCAGCCAGGAAAGTGGGATACGCACTGTTAGATCTCCATCCCGAAGTGCTCGCTGAACCGTACATCGCCTTCGATCATGTCGCGCATGTCCCCCACCTCGTTGCGGAACATGAGGGTGCGCTCAATGCCCATGCCGAAGGCAAAACCTGAATAGACGTCCGGGTCGATGCCGGCGGCGCGCAGGACGTTCGGATTGACCATGCCGCAGCCGCCCCACTCGATCCACGCCGGGCCCCCCTTGGCCCCGGGATGGAAGATGTCCAGTTCGGCGGACGGCTCCGTGAACGGGAAGTAGTTGGGGCGCAGCCGGATCTGGGCTTCATCGCCGAACATCTGCCGGGCGAAGTGCTCAAGGGTGCCGCGCAGGTCCGCCATGCTGAGGTTCCTGTCGATGGCAAGGCCCTCGAACTGGTGGAACACCGGGGTGTGGGTGGCATCGAGTTCGTCGGTGCGGAACACCTTGCCGGGGCACAGCACGTAGATGGGTACTTCGCGCTCGAGCATGGAGCGGACCTGTACCGGGGACGTGTGCGTGCGCATCAGCAGGTGGGCTTCGGGCGGCTCAACGAAGAAGGTGTCCTGCATTTCGCGGGCCGGGTGGTCCGGCTTGAAGTTCAGCGCATCGAAGTTGAACCACTCCGATTCGACCTCGGGGCCTTCGGCGATTTCCCAGCCCATGCCCACGAAGATGTCCGCCACGCGGTCCTGGAGGGTGGAGAGCGGGTGGCGGGCACCGGCACGGCGACGGCGCGGCGCGGCGGTGACGTCCACGGTTTCCTCAACCAGGATGCGGGCATCGTTCTCGGCTTCCAGGACGGCCGTGCGGTCGGCGAGCGCCTTGTTGACCCGGCCGCGGGAGGCGCCCATCAGCTTTCCGGCGAGCGCCTTCTGGTCCTTGGGCAACCGGCCGATCTCACGGTTGGCAAGGCTCAGCGGGGATTTCTCGCCGCTGTGGGCAAGCCGCACCGCCTTCAGCTCGTCAAGGGTGGCCGCACCGTCGATGGCGGTGATGGCCTGGTCTACAGCGGCGTTGATGGCGGCCTCATCCGTGGGGTTCGGAATGGCGGCGCCCGGCAAAGTTTCAGTCATCTACTGTTCTTAGCTACGAGTCGTGGCTGCCGGCGGGCGGGGCAGCCGTACGCGGTTTCCCGCTCGGCGCGTCCGTCGCTGGCAGGTCATGGATGAATGCGCTGAACGTCAGTTCATTCAATGACCAGGTCAGGGCTCGCCGGCAGGACCGGCGGCCACTGCCCTCCAGTCTAGTTGAACCCTCCGGCTACCATGGCCTCATGACTTTGCGGCAGCGCGCGGGTACCCAGGATGTCCCGACGACGGCCCAGCGGCTCAGGCGGGCAGCGAACCTCCTCAACGGGAGTACTGTCGCGGGCCTCGCCGTCGCCCTCGCCGCGGGGACCCGGCTAAGCCGCGGCCCGCGTGGCATGGTCTTGGCCGCCGGGTACCGTTGGCGGCTTCCGGCCGCCCGCGCCTTCACGGTGGGGAACGTGGTGCTGTACCGCGGTCCGGCCGCCGACCTGTTGTCCCGGCCTGCGTTGCTGGGCCATGAGGAGCGGCACTGCAGCCAGTACGCCTGGTGCCTCGGCCTGCCGTTCATTCCCTTATACCTGGCCGCGGCCGGCTGGTCCGTGCTGCGGAGCGGAAATCCGGGAACAGCGAATATTTTCGAACGCAGGGCCGGCCTGGCCGCCGGCGGCTACCCGGTTCCGGCGGGGAGCGCGGTCCTGTGAACGCCGCGGAGCGGGCCTCCACAGATGCCGGCACGGTGACCGTCACCGGGAGCGGGTGGGCGGAGGCGGTCCCTGACCTGGTGACGGTGTCCGTGGCGGTGGAGTGCCGCGCGCCGTCCTTGGCGGACGCGTATGCGGCGGCCGGCCAGGGCCTTGCCGCCGTGGCCGCGGCCCTCCGGGGACACGGCGTTGCCCCTGCCGACCTGCGGACGGGCGGCCTGTCAGTGCGGGCAGACCTCGCGTGGCGGGACGGCGAAGGGCAGAAACTCGTGGGCTACGTTGCGGTCGGCAGCCTTGCTGTCAGGCTGCGGGACGTCGGCAACGCACCGGCGGCCATCTCCGCCGCCGTTGAGTCGGGCGGTGACGACGTCCGGCTGGAGAGCCTGCAGCTGGTCCTCTCCGATGACTCAGCCACCCGTGCACAGGCCAGGGAGGCTGCCTGGCAGGACGCACTCCGCGCAGCCGCCCAGTTCGCGTCGCTCGCCTCGGCCACACTGGGCCGGGTGTTGTCCGTGACCGACCTCCGGGCGGCTCCCGGCCCGGTACCGGCCGCCGGCCTGCAACGGGCCTCCGCCGTTGAGGGGCTGCCCCTTGAGTCCGGCCGGACCCGGGTGGAGGCAGGCGTGACGGTCACGTGGGAGCTGCTGCACTAGCCGGCGTTGGCTGGGAGAAGCCCTGAGGCAGCGCGCCGCCCTTGACTTCCGTTCGAACATGTCTTCGAATGGAGGCCATGAGATGGGAAGCACAGGCTTTGGTTCCGACCCCCGAAACTGCCAGTGGGGCTGCTCCGGCATTGCTGCCGCTGGCCGGCCTGGTACGGTCCGTCACCACTCCCGAGTTCGCCGGCATCACGTTCCATGAGGTCACCGCAAAATCGGTGCTCAACAGGGTCCCGGCTGGGTCCAGGATGCCTTTCGAATGGACGGTGAACCCCTACCGGGGTTGCAGCCACGCCTGCGTGTACTGCTTTGCCAGGAAGTCCCACACGTATTTGGATTTCGACGCCGGCATGGACTTCGACAACCAGGTGGTGGTTAAGGTCAACGCGGCGGAAGTCCTGCGCAAGGAAGTGAACAAGGCGTCCTGGACGCGCCAGCAGGTGGCGCTTGGCACCAACACCGACCCCTATCAGCGGGCCGAGGGACGGTACCGCCTCATGCCGGGCATTATCTCCGCCCTGGCGGACTCCGGCACTCCCCTGTCCATCCTCACCAAGGGCACGTTGCTGGCGCGGGACATTCCCCTGTTGAAAAGTGCCGCCACCCAGGTGCCGGTAGGCCTGGGAATCTCGCTGGCCATGACCGATGAGGCCCTTTCGGAAGCCATCGAGCCCGGCACACCCGGGCCCAGGGCGCGGCTGAGGCTGGTGTCCCGGCTGCGCGAAGCCGGGCTCCCGTGTGGGGTGATGGCCATGCCCATCCTGCCGTGGCTTTCCGACAGTGACGAAGCCCTGGATGCTCTCTTCGGCTCCTTGGCGGCCGCGGGCGCAACGGGAGTCACCGCGGGTGCCCTGTACCTGAAGCCCGGGACCAGGGAGTGGTTCATGAAGTGGATCGCAGCCCACCACCCCGAACTGGCGGGACGCTACCGGCGGCTGTACGGGACGGGGTCCTACGCTTCCAAGGAGTACCGCACCTGGCTGGCCGCCAAGGTCCGGTACTTCAAGGCACGCCACGGTTTCTCGCATTCCTCCGGCTTCAGCCACCGGGACCTGGACGATCCCCGCGCCGAGGAAGCGCAGTACCCCGACGGCAGCATCCCCGCCCCGGCTACAGAGGGCACCGCGGGGGTTCCCGCCCGGCCCTCGCAGCAGGACGCCCTCTTCTAGCAGGTCCTGTGGTGGCGGTCCCGTGTCAGAGGCCCTGGTTCAGAGTGCCTGGTTCAGAGTGCCTGGTTCAGCGGGGATGCCACCGAGTCCAGCAAAGCCCGGACGATCGGAAAATCAGCAGGGATCCACGGCAGGCCCAGGACCGCGTCCCGGTCCCGGAGGTCCAGCCACCGCAGTTCGTCATGGTCTTCAAGGGGCCGCGGCTCGCCGTCGCTGACCTCCGCGAACCAGACCCGCATGCTGGCCCGTTCGTTCAGCGGCCAGCCACCGGGATCCTCCGCCGGCAGTTCGGGTCCCAGCCGGACACCGATTCCGAGTTCCTCTGACAGTTCCCGCACCAGCGCGGCCTCGGGCTCCTCGCCGGGTTCAACCTTGCCGCCCGGGAACTCCCACAGACCGGCCAGGTGCTCCGGCGCACTTCGCCTGGCGACCAGCAGGGCCGCCGGGTCCGCCAGCTCGTCCACGATGGCTCCGCCCACAACCTGAATCAGTCCAGTCATTCGGCCATTCTATGGTCCACAATGGAATGTCCCGGAACAGCATTCCGGCTCAGGGAATAGGTCCTGGCCGCCAAGGGTTTGCGACTCTGTCCGGACGTTCCTGCCCCACTGCCGTGGCATCCGGTCTTTTCCACCCATCTTTGAGAAGCAGGCACATGAGCAGCGTTCTTTCCCAGTCCACGGCAACACCCGCCAAAACCCCGAACCTTGGGATGGCCATTTTTGCGCTGGCCATGGGCGGGGTAGGCATCGGTGTGACCGAGTTCACCATGATGGGCCTGTTGAAGGAGGTGGAGCAGGGACTGGCGATCAGCACTCCCCAGGCCGGCTACCTGATCTCCGCCTACGCCCTGGGCGTCGTGGTCGGCGCCCCGCTGCTTGCCGTCGTCGGGGCCAAGCTACCCCGCAAATACCTGGCGCTCGGGCTCCTGCTTTTCTTTACGGTTGCCAACCTCAGTTCGTTCATCGCACCTGACTACGGGTCCATGCTCGTCTCGAGGTTCGCTGCGGGCCTGCCGCACGGGGCGTTCTTTGGCGTGGCCGCCGTGATAGCCGCCTCCCTGGTCCCGCCGACGCGGCGCGGCTGGGCCATCTCCATGGTGATGGCCGGCCTCAGCATCTCCAACGTCGTCGGAGTACCCTTTGCCACCTGGCTGGGCCAGGCCTTCGGCTGGCGGCTGCTGTTCGTCCTGGTGGGGTGCATCGGGCTGCTGGCACTGGTGCTCGTCTGGATCTTCGTGCCGTTCCAGAAGACGCACCCGGACGCGAGCATCCGGCGCGAACTCGGTGCGCTGAAACGGCTGCAGGTGTGGCTGGCGCTCCTGGTGGGGATTGTTGGCTTCGCCGGCTTCTTCGCAACCTATACCTACATCGCCCACACCATGACCAACGTGGCCGGAATCCCCTCCACGCTGATCCCGCTGGTGGTGGCCTTGTACGGACTGGGTATGGTGGCCGGGAACCTCATCGGCGGCAGGCTGGCCGACAAGTCGGTGATGGGCACCCTCTACCGCGTCCTGCCCGCGATTGCAGTTGCCCTGGTGCTCTACGCCGTGGCAGCACACTGGGCATGGAGCGCCCTGGTCATGGTGTTCGTGGTGGGGGCCGCCGGTTCCATGCTGGTCCCCGCCCTGCAAACCCGGCTGCTGGATGCTTCACCGGATGCGCCGTCCCTGGCCTCCTCGCTCAACCACGCCGCGCTCAACGTTGCCAACGCCCTGGGGGCCTTTCTCGGCGGCCTCGTCATTGCCCTCGGGTGGGGCTTCGTAGCCCCGGCGCTCGTGGGCGCCGTACTCGCCGTCCTCGGGTTCGGCGTCGCGCTGCTCAGTGGCGTGCTGGAGCGCAAGCGTCCGCTGGCAGCCTGATCCCGCCCGCGACCCACCATCGCCGCGGTACCGCCATGTACAGCCAGGGAGCTTCCTCGTCGCCGGTTCTTCGCTGCTGGACAGTTCAGGATCCCGCCGTGGCCCCACCCGGTCCATACCGTACCGGGACGCCCCTAACGATGCAGCAACGGCGCAGGTTCGGCTACTGACTTTGCGGGGCCCTTATGTTAGCTTGAGGCTCATCGGGACTATTTTTCCCGGTCACAATAAGGAGGAGACATGGGTTTTCTTGCTTGGATTATTTTGGGCCTGATTGTCGGGGCCATCGTTAAGGCCGTTATGCCCGGACGGGTCGGCGGCGGCTGGGTCACCAGCCTCATCCTCGGTGTTGTTGGTGCCATTGTTGGCGGCTGGATTGGCAGCCTCCTTTTCGCCAAGGGCGACATGGGCTTCTTCGACCTCGGCACGTGGATTCTCGCTATCGTCGGTGGCCTCATTGTCGCCGGCATCTACGGATTCGTCACCGGACGCGGAAAAGCCACCCGCGCGCCCTGACCACTCCGTCACCACATAACCACCGGGCCCCGGATATCCGGGGCCTTTCTTTGTGCCCGGCCGCTTCTTCCCCGGCCACTCCTTCGTCGGCGGCGCCCTCCTGGCTGGCCGCCGGCAACTTATTCCGGAACTGCCCCATCCCGGCGTTGGGACCTGGCGCTGGCGTAGAGGCAGACGGTGGCCGCAGTACCGAGGTTCAGGCTCTCCGCCGCCCCGTAGACGGGGACAGCCACCCGGTGGTCGGCCAGGGCAAGTTCTTCCTCCGACAACCCCTGCGCCTCGTTGCCGAAGAACCAGGCTGTGGGCCCGGCCAGGTCGTACACGGAATCCGGGCCCTTTCCGGTGAGCCTGCGGCGGGCGCTCTCGTCCTGGAGGACATCCAGGTCCAACAGTCCGTAGCCGTCCGCAGCGAGGATGCCGATGCCGCGGGCCTTGCACGCAGCCGCGAGTTCGGCCGGGTCGGCAGCCAGGACAACGGGCAGGTGGAACAGGGAACCGGCCGTAGAGCGGACTGCCTTGGGGTTGTAGATATCGACGCTGGACGCAGTGAACACCACGGCGTCGGCCCCGGCGGAATCGGCGGCGCGGAGCACTGTTCCGGCGTTACCGGGATCCCTGACCTGGCAGAGCACGGCTACCAGGCGTGGTCCGGCGTCGAGCACGTCCGCCAGGGAGACGTCCACGAAGCGGCAGACGGCCACGATTCCCTGCGGATTGACCGTGTCGGCCATGGCCGACAGGACTTCATCGGTGGCCAGCCGTGCCGTGGTCCCCTCGGCAAGCTCCTCGAACTCGGGAAACCGGTCCAGGCAGCTTTCGCTTGCGTAGACGTCCGTGACGATGCCCGGGGCTCCGGCCGCAAGGCGCTGCTGGTGGAGCTTGAGTGCCTCGCGCACTGCCTGCGGCCCCTCAGCAAGGAACTGGCCACGCTTTAAACGGGCCGGGCGCCCTGCAAGCTTTGCCACGTCCCTGACCCGATCGGCTCGGGGGTTGGACAGTGGAAAATCTTGCGGGCGCCCGGTGTCGTTCATACAAGAAACTGTAGTAGCTGCTGCCACCAGTTCTTGAACCGGCCCCTCAGGGAGGAGCACTGCGCGGCCTCTAGGCTGCGGCGACCTTCTTGGCGGAGGTGTCAGCCGGCAGGGAGTCCTTGGCCACCTGGACCAGTGCGGCAAATGCGTTGGCGTCCGAGACGGCGAGCTCGGCCAGCATGCGGCGGTCAACCTCGACCTCAGCGGCCTTCAGGCCCTGGATCAGTCGGTTGTAGGTGAGGCCGTTGGCGCGGGACGCAGCGTTGATGCGCTGGATCCACAGGCGGCGGAAGTCGCCCTTCTTCTTCTTGCGGTCACCGTAGCTGTACACAAACGAGTGCAGCAGCTGCTCTTTGGCCTTGCGGTACAGGCGCGAACGCTGTCCGCGGTAACCCTTTGCCCGCTCAAGGACAACCCGGCGCTTCTTGTGGGCGTTTACCGCCCTCTTCACACGTGCCACGTGCGTACTCCTTCGAAAATCTGATCCCAAGCATCTGTTGCCGGAAATCCGGCGGCCTGAGAAGGCTGTTTGGCAGAAGACGAACCGCCAGGGGGCGGCCCATCAATAAACTTGGAAACTAGATGCCGAGCATCTTCCGGATGACCTTGGCATCGCCCTTGAAGACGATCTTGTCGCCGGCGAGGCGGCGGGTCAGGCGGCTGGACTTGTGCTCCAGGTAGTGGCGGCGGTTGGCCTGCTGGCGGCGCAGCTTGCCGCTGCCGGTCAGCTTGAAGCGCTTCTTAGCACCACTGTGGGTCTTCATCTTCGGCATGGGAACCGATCTCCTTACGTTTCTGCGGGCCCTGGGGCCGGCAGTTCTATCGCGCAGCCGCCCCTGCGGGCAGCATGCTGGTTGCTGACTGCCGGAGGGCGGAACCTCCGGCAGCTGTGAACTAGTTGGTCTTCTTACCCGCCGGCTTGGGCACTGCCTTGGGGGCAGGGCGGGCAGCAGGCTTCGGTGCAGCAGGCCTGGCCACCGGCTTCGGCGGTGCAGGCACGGCGGCGGGCTTCGGCGCCGCTGCCGCCGGCTTGGCGGCCGTCGCGGGCTTCGGTGCTGCAGCGGCAGCCTTCGGAGCCTCCTGCTTCGGAGCCTCCTGCTTGGGTGCAGCAGCCTTGGCCGCGGCGGCCTTAGGTGCTTCCTGCCGGGGAGCCGGGGCAGCCTTGGGAGCTTCCTCCTTGGCGGCTTCCTGCTCGGGAGCCGGTGCAGCAGGCGCATCGGCAGCGGGAGTTTCCTCCGGAGCCGTCTCCGGTTCGGTGGAAACGGTGAAGCCTTCCGGCAGGAGGTCAGCCAGTGACTGGGTCATGGGCGCCTGGTCCGTGCCGGACGTGTCCACACGGCCGGAGGCCTTGGCTTCGTTCTGTGCCTTCGCCTCGGCGCGCTGGGTGGCGCGACGGGCTTCAGCCTTTGCCTCGGCCTTGTTCTTCAGCGGACCGACAACCATGACCATGTTCCGGCCATCGATGCGGGGGCTGGACTCCACCACGCCAACTTCGGCGACGTCGTCCGCGAAGCGCTGGAGCAGGCGGATGCCCATTTCGGGGCGCTGCTGCTCGCGACCGCGGAACTGGATCATGGCCTTGACCTTGTCCCCGGCGCCGAGGAAGCGAAGGGCGTGGCCCCGCTTGGTCTCGTAGTCGTGGGTGTCGATCTTGAGGCGGAAGCGGATTTCCTTCAGAACGGTATTCGTCTGGTTCTTCCGGGCCTCACGTGCCTTGACCGCGGCTTCGTACTTGTACTTGCCGAAATCCATCAGCTTGCACACCGGAGGCTTCGCCTGAGGTGCAACTTCAACGAGATCAAGGTCGGATTCGGCAGCCAGGCGCAGGGCATCCTCAATACGGACGATTCCTACCTGTTCACCTGCAGGTCCGACCAGCCGCACCTCGGGGACGCGGATACGCTCATTGATTCTTGGCTCGCTAATGTTAAAGCTCCTGTGTTTGTTGTTGTGTCCGGCAAATAGAGAAGGCCCCCAATTGCCGGAGCAATCGAAGGCCTCAAACAGGTTGGCGAAGCCGTCCCGAAAACGGGAAGCACGCGCACAGTTCCGGTTGTTACCGGTTCCATGCCCAACCAGGTACCCGGCAACCTTTCGTCCCCTGGCGGTTCGCAAGGAACCTGGGAAACAGCGGCTGACGCGGGTGGGAGAGAACTCCGCTTGCAAACTGGATGCCATTCTACAGAAAAAATTCCCGCCAACGCCGCGAAGCGCTGCTGGGAACCCCATCGTTTGGAACGATCTCTGAAATAACGACATCCAGTCGGTCTGTGTCAAGCTTACCAGTATGAGCACCTCAGACAGTAATTCGTATGTTTTCGAGCCCGCTGACGCAGGCGCGGACGTTTCACAGCAGATCCGCGACATCTCGGAGGTCCCCGCCATCGAGGTCATCACCACGGCCGCCGTGCACCTCATGAGCGCCGCCGCCGTGAAGCTGGGCCTCGCCGCTGAAGACAACGCAGCCGAACTCAAGGACCTGGACGAAGCCCGGAAACTGATCACCGCCCTTGCCGGCCTGGTTACCGCGGCCGCCCCGGAAATCGGCTCCCAGCACGCCGGACCGTTGCGCGATGGCCTCCGCTCCCTCCAGCTCGCCTTCCGTGAGGAGTCCCTGATTCCCGATGCTCCGGGCAAGGGCCCGGGCGAAAAGTACACCGGGGCCGTGAACTAACGCCGGACTCCCCCACGCAGCGCCCGACGGCGGGACGACCATCCGAGGTCGTCCCGCCGTCGTCGTTTCCCCGGGAACATGGCCCGCGGCTCGTCCACGCGGGCGGGGAGCAACCGTTGGAAGCGGGTTCAGGCGGCGGCCCTGCGCCGGCGCAGCTGCAGGGCCAGCCCCACCAGGCACAGCAGCACACCCGCGCCCCCGACCGAGACGAAGCCGCCGGAGGGGCCCATCAGGTCGATGAAGATGCCGGCGAGCGGCGAACCGAGTGCAACCCCGGCGGTGAGGGCCGAGCCGTACCAGCCCATCGCCTCCCCGCGCCGCTCCTCCGGGACCAGGTCCGCCACCTTCTCGGAGGCCGCCGAGAGCACCGGGGCGCACAGCAAGCCGGGCAGGACGGAGACGAAAGCGAGCGTCCAGGTGTCGTGGGCGAGTGCCATGGGCAGCGTCAGGGCCGCCATGCCCAGCAGCAGGATGACGGGCGGGACGGGCCTGTGCATGGCGCCGTAGATGATGCCGCCCACCACTGAGGCGGCGCACCAGAAGACGAAGACGATGCCGATTTCGCTCTGGTGTCCACCGATCTCCAAGGCGGCAACAATGCCAACGTCGGTGCCGCTCAGGACCATGCCGGCGCCGGCGGCGACCGCGAAGAGGGCCGCCACTGTGGCGGTGAACCAGGAGAAGCCGCCCGCCGGCCTTCCCCTCGAGCCCTCCTGCGGTGCAGCGGCACCCGCGGGCGCCGCCAGTTCCGCGGCGGCTTCCTGGACATGGGCCGGGGCGGTGGAGACGACGGCGGCCTCCGCCGCGTGCTGCTCGTCAGCTTCGCGTCCCATTCCCGGGTCCGCACTGCGGGTGGGCGGGTTGAACCACATGAGGAACAGTCCGGCCAGCGACGTCGCTATGCCCACGACGGTCAAGCCTGCGGTGGTGAACCCGCTGGTGGCCACCACGGCGCCCGCGGCCGGGCCGATCATGAACACCATTTCGGTGGTGATGGCGTCCAGGGCAAAGGCCGTACGGCGCTGGTCGCCTTGGGCCAGGACGCCCAAGGACTGCCGGACGACGCTGAAGATGGGCAGTGTGAGCAGGCCGCCGACGAAGACGAGCGGCAGGAGCCACTGGTAGGACACATGGGGCACCACGGACCAGATGATGGTCTCCGAGATCACCGACGGAATAAGCGCCGTCCGCAGGCCCACGGTGTCAACGCGCCGGCCACGCCACGGGGCGCCAAGGGCAATGCCAATGGTCATCACCGCCGCGGCGGCGCCGGCCGCCGCGTAGCCCTGGCCCAGGGTCAGGACGATATGCAGGGTGAGCAGGACTCCGGCAGCCGAGTGCGGGATCCGGGCAACCATGCCCACCAGCAGCAGCCGCCGGATGGGCCGGACGGCGAGCAACTCCCGGTAGAGAGCGAAATTCACGAAGCGATCCTTAGGGTCCGCCCCGGCGCGGGCGGGGTTCACCCATCCGGCCGGCAGCTAGTCGGGAGCGCGCCTGAGCTTGATCTCCAGGGAATCGACGCGCTCCCCAAACAATACATTCCGGGACCACTCCGCCTGCAGGCCGGCCACCAGTTCCTGGACCCCGGCGGCGTCCAACCCGTCCTCAAGGTAGAGCACCACCTGGAGTTCGGGTCCGGCGCCGCCGCCGGGAACCACGGTGCCGTCGGCAGCAGTGGCGGACACTCCCCTGCCAGGCAGGAGTTCGATACCGCGCACCGCGGGAAACCCGGAGGAGGCGCGGCCAAGTTCACCCGCAAGCTCACCGTCCTCGTAGGAAGGGACCCAGTGGTGCTGCTTGGCCAGGGCCCAGACGGCCGGGCGGCGGACCACGAAGGTGAAGTCTGCCCCCGGGTCCAGGACCAGGAGTTCGGCACCCTCCGCGACGGCAGAGAGCGCGGCGCGGGCCGCGTACACGGCAACCGGCCGGGCCTCGGGGTGCCAGGCGGAGAGCGCGGCTGAAGAGGTGAATGCCGGGAGCGCCGTCCGGCCGTCGGCGGCCTTCAGCGTGACCAGGGCCATGTCCGCCTGCTTGTCGGCGTGCAGCCCGTGGTCCGTCTCCGCTTCCTCAGCAAGCTGCGCCACGATGGGGATGAAGACCCGGGCCGTTGCCAGCGCCGCCACCACCCCGGCCTCGCTGCCGCTCCCCTGCCGGAGCGCCGCAACAGCGGTGAGGTAGCCGGCGTCGGCCGTGCCGTCGTCGTCTTCGAAGTTGTGGATCTTGCCGTCTGCGCCGGCTAGGCTGCGCCCGGCCCATGGCCGGCCCGCGGAGTCCGCCGGCCCGCCGGCCCCGGCAAGGGCTGCGGCGATATGTCCTGGCAGATGGCGGGCTGGGGGATGTCCCGGTTCCTGGGCGCTGGGCATTGGCTGGACCTTCCGGGCGCCTAGCGCCGGCCGGCGACGTCGAGGGCTTCGGGCAGCGTGAAGGCCCCGGCGTACAGGGCCTTGCCCACGATGGCGCCTTCCACGCCCAGCGGCACCAGCGAGCGGAGGACCTTGAGGTCATCGAGGCTGGAGATGCCGCCGGAGGCGACCACGGGTTTGCCGGTCTTCTCCACCATCTGGCGCAGGAGTTCAACGTTGGGTCCCTGCAGGGTGCCGTCCTTGGTCACGTCGGTCACCACATAGCGGGAGCACCCGGCCTCCTCGAGGCGGCCCAGCACGTCCCAGAGGTCCCCGCCTTCCTTGGTCCAGCCCCGGCCGGCCAGGGTGGTGCCCCGGACGTCAAGGCCGACGGCGATCTTGTCGCCGAAGCGTTCGATGGCCCGCGCGGTCCACTCCGGATTCTCCAGCGCAGCGGTGCCCAGGTTGACCCGGGCCACGCCCAGGTCCAGGGCCGCTTCGAGGGTCTCGTCGTCGCGCAGGCCGCCGGAAAGCTCCACCTTGATGTCCAGGCGGCCCACCACGTCGCGGAGCAGGTCCGCGTTGGAACCGCGCCCGAACGCCGCATCCAGGTCCACCAGGTGCACCCACTCGGCCCCCTGTTGCTGCCAGTTCAGTGCCGCGTCCAAGGGCGTGCCGTAGCTGGTTTCGCTGCCGGCCTCCCCCTGGACCAGCCGGACGGCCTGCCCGTTGACGACATCGACGGCAGGCAGCAGTTCAAGGACCGGCAGGTCATGTGCGGTGGTCATACTCATCCTCAGTGTTGGTTCTTCGGGACAGGGGCTGGGGCGCCGACGCCGGCATGGTCGCCGGCGGCCGGCGGGGTCAGCTGGCGGGCAGCGTGAGCAAATAGGCGGCCAGCAGCGACATGGCGGCCAGGACGTAGAAGGACACCTGCGTCCAGAGCGGCTTGTGCTGCTGACGGAACGAGATGCCGCCGCCAATCAGGATGCCGGCGAGGCCCATAAGAAGTACGGACCACATCTAGGCGCCACTGCCGGCTTCGGCCGGGGAGGTGCCATGGGCGGCGTCGCCGGTGGCGGGCTTGCAGAGGCCTTCCACCCAGTTGCGCAGGAGCCGGGCGCCGGCGTCGCCGGACTTTTCGGGGTGGAACTGCGTCGCGCAGAGCGGCCCGTTCTCCACGGCGGCAATGAAGGGGCCGCCGTGCTCGGACCAGGTGACCAGCGGTGGCGCCATCCGCGGCTGGATCACCTCAAAGTTCCACTCCTGCACGCCGTAGGAATGCACGAAGTAGAACCGTTCATTTTCGACGCCGGCGAACAGCTTGGATCCCTCGGGCACCTTGACGGTGTTCCAGCCCATGTGCGGGACAACTTCGGCGCGCAATGCCTCCACCTTGCCAGGCCATTCACCGATGCCCTCGGCTTCCGTGCCATGTTCCACGCCGGCCTCGAAGAGGACCTGCAAACCCACGCAGATGCCCAGCACGGGGCGTCCTCCTGCGACGCGCCTGCCGATGAGGCGGATGCCGTCCACGGCCTTGAGTTCGCGCATCACGGTCTCGAATGCGCCGACGCCGGGGACCACCAGGCCGTCGGCGTTGAGCACATCGTCCGGTTTGGCGCTGAGGATCACTTCCGCACCGGCGCGCTCCAGGGCGCGCACGGCCGAGCGGACGTTCCCGGACCCGTAGTCGAGCACCGTCACCGTCGGCTTGCCCTCGGGCGACGGGAGCTTCTGTGAGGCGGTGGGATCGATGATCGCTCCGTCCTTGAGGACCTGCCCGCTCACAGCGCACCCTTGGTGGAGGGGATGCCTTCAACCCGGGGATCGGGTTCGACGGCGGCGCGGAGCGCGCGGGCGAAGGCCTTGAACTGCGCCTCCACGATGTGGTGCGGGTCCCGGCCGGCCAGGACGTTCATGTGCAGGCAGATGCCGGCGTGCAGCGTGATGGCCTCAAAGACGTGGCGGGTCAGGGAGCCGGTGAAGTGGCCGCCTATCAAGTGGTACTCCTGGCCAGCGGGCTCGCCGCCGTGGACCAGGTAGGGACGGCCGGAGACGTCCACCACCGCGTTGGCGAGGGCTTCGTCCAGCGGCACGGTGGCCTCGCCAAACCTGCGGATCCCGGCTTTGTTTCCCAACGCGGTCCGCAGGACCTCGCCGAACGTGATGGCGACATCCTCCACGGTGTGGTGGACGTCGATGTGGGTGTCGCCGGTGGCTTTGACGGTCATGTCGATCAGCGAGTGCTTGCACAGGGCGGTCAGCATGTGGTCGTAGAACGGCACCGAGGTGTCGATGTTGGACACACCCGTTCCGTCGAGGTTGATCTCCACGAGGACGGAGGACTCGCTGGTGGCGCGCTCCATGCGGGCGGTCCGGGCCGCAGCAGTATTCGAACCGGTTGAACTCATGGTGAAGGATCCTTAGTGGGAGAAGGAGTGGTTCAGGGCGCCCAGCGCCGCTGTATCAAGTCTAGGCGGGAAGCGCGGCGTGGCCCGCAAGGATGCGCTCCAGGGACGTGAGGAAGGCTGTGGTTTCCGGCTCGGTACCGGCCGTGACCCGCAGGTGCCCGGGAATTCCCACGTCGCGGATCAGCACGCCCGCGTCCAGCAGTTCCTGCCAGACCTGGTGCGGGTTCTCCAGGCCGCCGAAGAACACGTAGTTGGAGTCGGACGCGGCGGGCTTGAGGCCCATCCTGGTCAGCTCAGCCACAATGCGGTCGCGCTGCTGCTTGATGTCCTGCACATCGGCCATGAGCGCTTCGCGGTGCTGCAGGGCTGCCAAGGCGGTTGCCTGGGTGATCGCGGACAGGTGGTACGGAAGGCGCACCAGCCGCAGGGCATCGGTGACCTCCGGGGCCGCGGCCATGTAGCCGAGGCGTGCGCCGGCGAGTGCGAAGGCCTTGCTCATGGTGCGGGAGACAATCAGCCGCTCCCTGCCGGGCAACAGGGTCAGGGCGCTGGGCGTGCCGTCGTGGGCGAATTCGTGGTACGCCTCGTCCACGATGACGATGGTCTGGCTTGGAGCACCGGCCTCGTAGACAGCCTCGACGACGTCCAGTCCCAGGCCGGTGCCGGTGGGATTGTTCGGCGAGCAGAGGAACACGATGTTCGGCTGCAGCTCCCTGACCTGCCGGGCAGCGGATTCTGCGCTGAGGTCGTAGCCCTCGGCCCGGACACCGGTGATGTATTCGGTGTCGGTGCCGCTCGCCAGCAGCGGGTACATGGAGTACGTGGGCGGGAAGCCCAGGGCGGTGCGGCCCGGGCCGCCGAACGCCTGGAGGATTTGCTGCAGGACCTCGTTGGAGCCGTTGGCGGCCCACAGGTTGGTTTCGTCGAGGCCGTGGCCAAGGTATTCGGCCAGGGCCTTGCGGAGCTCGGTGAACTCCCGGTCCGGGTAGCGGTTCAGGCCGGCGGCGGCCTCCGTCACGGCGGCGCTGATGGCGGCACGCACGTCCGCCGGGACGCCATGGGTGTTCTCGTTGACGTTCAGGAGAATGGGGACGTCCAGTTGGGGCGCCCCGTAGGGAGTCAGCCCGCGAAGGTTGCTGCGGAGGGGTAGCCGGTTCAGGCGTTCTAGCTGGTCGTTCACCTGAACAGTTTAGTTGCCGTGGCAACTACCGGAAAATATGACACTTTTGGCCTGCCTCGGAGACGCCCGGACGAAGAGCTGGCGGCAGCCTCCGGGGGACGCGCACCCGCAGTCACCAGGCCGCGGCGCCAGGCTACCGCTCCGCGGTACCCGCTCAAGAAGGGGTCAGCGGCTGGGGACGAAGAGCTGCTGCCCGGGCAGGACCGCGCCGGCGGAGAGGTTGTTGAGCTGGACGATGTCGGCCACGACGTCCCGTGCATCCCGATTCGGGGCCACGGCACCGGCGATGGACCACAGGGACTGGCCGGGCTGGACCGTGACTGTCACCGTGGGCGTCACGGCGAGGTCCGCGGCGGAATCGGAGGCCTTGGCCGGGGAGTGGAAAAGTCCCGCCAAGGAGAGCAGCAGGACCGCGAGGAGAATCAGCGGCACTCCCACCAGGACGATCCGCCCCCGCCGGGTCAACCGAAGCGGCGCCGGTGATGGCGCAGTTCCGGCACTTATCCGCCGGCTGCCGGACGAGTGGCGCTCCCCGGCCAGGAACTCCGGACGGGATATGTGGGAAAAAGTTAAAGCTGACATGAACTGAGCCCTCCTGGACCTGCCGTGCTGCCCGGGTGTCCGCCGCTGCCGTCCTGCCTGCCGTGCCGGAATACCAATCTCTTCCGGCCAGGTCTTCGAACAGGCCATGCAGTGGTTAGAACACATATTCGAACTTTGCTTACTAAGTTTTAGCACCTATCAACGAACAATGTCGAGACTCGCTAGAACAAATGTTTGAAAAAGCAATGTGGCTGGCCTAGCTTGGAAACCAAGAACAACCACCACTGAAGTTGAACAGCAGGGTCTGACAATGACAGCGGTGACCCTTCACGCAACGCCGGCCAACGGCGTGGGGCGGAAGATCCGGCGGCAAGCGAAAGGCATTGGCGAACATGGCAGCAGCAGCCGCCGGGGGCAGGACGGCCCCGCAACCAAAGAGGACTCCGAAGGGGCTTACCCCGCGGCAGAAGAAGATCCTCGAGACCATCCAGCGGTCCGTCAATGACAACGGCTACCCGCCCTCAATGCGCGAGATCGGCGACACGGTGGGCCTTGCGAGCTTGTCCAGCGTGACCCATCAGCTGTCCCAGCTGGAGAAGCTGGGCTACCTCCGGCGCGACCCGAAGCGGCCGCGGGCCATGGAGGTGCTCATGCCCCTCACGCTTGACGGCGGCGGCGGGAAGCCGATTGCCGCCTCAGCGCCGCAGACACCCGGCGCCACCGTAACGGAGCTGCCTACCGCGCTGGACACCGCCATGGTTCCGCTCGTGGGCCGGATTGCCGCCGGCGGTCCCATCCTCGCCGAGCAGCTCGTTGAGGATGTCATGCCGCTCCCCCGCCAACTTGTGGGCCAGGGTGAACTGTTCATGCTCAAAGTGGCCGGGGACTCCATGGTGGACGCCGCCATCTGCGACGGAGACTGGGTCGTGGTGCGCCGCCAGGCGGACGCCGTCAACGGTGACATCGTCGCTGCCCTGCTCGATGACGAAGCAACCGTCAAGACCTTCCGCCAGCGGGACGGCCACACCTGGCTGCTCCCGCAGAACACGCAGTACGAACCCATCCTGGGCGACCACGCGACCATCATGGGCAAAGTGGTTTCGGTGCTGCGGTCCCTCTGACACCGCCTGTCACCTCCGGCCGCGGCAGGCCTCTATCCAGAGGCCTCCGCGCCGAGCCTGGTGAGTGCGGCCAGCGCCTTGCTGCGGTCCGTGGTGGACCAGAAAGGCGGCAGCGCGGCCCGCAGGAAGCCCGCATAACGTTCGGTTGCCAGCCGCGAATCCAGCACCGCCACCACTCCTTTGTCGCCGGTTGACCGGATCAGCCGCCCGGCGCCCTGCGCCAGCCGGATGGCCGCGTGGGTAGCCGACACCGACATGAAACCGTTGCCACCGGCCTGGGCCACGGCCCGCGACCGAGCTGTCATGAGGGGATCGTCCGGCCTGGGGAAGGGAATCCGGTCGATCACCACGAGCCGGCACGACCCGCCCGGAACGTCCACCCCCTGCCACAGGGACATAGTCCCGAAGAGGCAGGTATCCGGTTCGTCCGCGAACTGCTTGACCAGGGCGGTCATGGTTGACTCGCCCTGGCAGAGCACGGTCATATCGAGCTTGGGCCGCAGGGCATCGGCGGCCTCCTCCGCAGCCCGACGCGAGGAAAAGAGGCAAAGGGCCCCGCCACCGGATGCTTTGATGAGCGCCTCGAGCTCCTCCAGGGCTTCCGGCGAAACACCCCGTCCGGGTTTGGGCAGGTGTCCCGCCACGTAGAGGATGCCCTGTTTGGGGTAGTCGAAGGGTGAGCCGACATCCACCCCCGTCCAGCTGGGTGCTCCGTCGCCTATCAGTCCCAGCCCGCCAGCTGCCGGTTCGAACGCGGACCCGATGGCCAGGGTGGCAGAGGTCAGCACAACAGTGTGGCCGGCGAAGAGTCCTTCCCTCAGCCGCCCGGCAACGGACAGCGGCGCGATGTTGACCAGCACCGGCGCATTCTCGTCAGGCTGGGAGTAACCCTGGCCGGGGTCGAAGGTGCTCGCGCGCGAGAACCAGACCACTTCGCGGTTCTCCCGGGCAGCCAGCAGCCGTTCGCATAATTCAAGGATCAGCATGAGGCGGGACCGGGCGAGCTGCCGCCCGCCGTCGGCCGTGGTGTTGCTGTCCCCCTTGGAATCGGACAGCGCCGCGCGGCAGGCCTCACGCAGCTGGTCCACGCAGTCCAGCTGTTCGTCGTTCAGGCCGTTGGGCAGCAGGCCGTTCGGGGCCCCGGCGAGGGCCAGCTCAAGGTTGGCGGCCGCAGCGTTCAGGGCGTCAACGGTGATGGCCGTGTGTTTGCGGGCACCTGATGCGGCGGCGTGCACCATGGCGACGGACAACTGCCCGGAGACGGCCCCGGTGACGCGGTCCTGCAGTTCATGCGCCTCGTCCACTACCACGACGTCATATTCGGGCAGCACGGCGAGCCCCTCGAAGGCGCTGACGGCGAGCATGGCGTGGTTGGTCACCACGACGTCTGCCTCGGCCGCGTCCTGCCGCGCCAGTTCACTGAAGCACTCAGCGGCCATGGGACATTTTTGCGCCCCCAGGCATTCCATGGAGGTCACGGACACCTGCCGCCATGCACGGTCGGTCACGCCGGGAAGGAGCTCGTCACGGTCGCCGGTGGCCGTTTTTTCGGCCCACTCCCGCAGCCGCACCACTTCCTTGCCCAGCTGGGAGGCGGGACCGCCCACAGATGCGGCGAAGTGCGGCACGCTGGTGTCCTCGCCCAGGGAGAACAGCTGGCCCTCCGAAGGCTCTTCGGAAGGGAACCCGCCCTCCACCTTGTGGCGGCAGACGTAGTTGGACCGCCCCTTGACCAGGGCCACTTTGACGGGCCGATCCAGGGCCGGGGTGATGTTCTTCAGGAGGCGGGGCAGGTCCCTGCCCACGATCTGGGTTTGCAGGGCCAGCGTGGCCGTGGACACCAGGGCGGGCTTATTGCTTTCCAACGCGTGGGCAATGAGCGGTACCAGGTAGGCCAGGGACTTGCCGGTCCCGGTGCCGGCCTGGACCAGGAGATGGTTGCCCGAACTGATGGCCCGGGCCACCTGGCGGGCCATTTCGTGTTGTCCGGTGCGGCTTTGTCCGCCCATGCCGGCGACGGCGCGGTCGAGCAGTTCAAGGACGAACTGCTCGCCGGCCGCCTGCGCAGCTTCCCCGGCCGCGAGGTCAGTCATTGAGGGCGAATGGTTCCAGCTCGGATGCCAGGCCCTCGCGGACCATCACCACGGCCCTGGTACCTTCCTCAACGTGGTCGAGGTGGATGATTTCGGCGTCGGATTCGTGCAGCTTGCTGAGCAGGTCGCCCCGGTCGTACGGAATGAGCAGTTCAAGCTTCACGCTGGGCCTCGGGATGGCGTCGCTGATGGCCTTCAGCAGCTCGGCAATACCCTCACCCGTCCGGGCCGAGACCACCACATGGCGTGGTTCGCGCTGCTTCAGCCGCTCAATCACGAAGGGATCGGCGGCATCGGCCTTGTTCAGCACGATGATCTCAGGCACCTTGCGGGCGTCAACTTCGCTGAAGACCTTCCGGACCGCGGCGATCTGGCCCTCGGGATCGGGGTGCGAGGCGTCCACCACGTGCAGGATCAGGTCCGAATCGGCCACCTCTTCGAGGGTGGAGCGGAAGGCCTCCACCAGCTGGGTGGGCAGCGAGCGGACGAAGCCCACGGTGTCGGCCAGGGTGTAACCCAGGCCGTCAGCGGTTTCGGCCTTGCGGACGGTGGGATCCAGGGTGGCGAACAAGGCGTTCTCCACCAGGACGCCGGCGTCGGTGAGCCTGTTGAGCAGGGAGGATTTCCCCGCGTTGGTGTACCCGGCAATGGCCACCGACGGTACCTCGTTACGACGGCGGTTGGCCCGCTTGGTTTCCCGCGCCGGCTTCATCGCGGCGATCTCGCGCCGAAGCTTGGCCATGCGCGTACGGATCCGGCGCCGGTCCAGTTCGATCTTGGTTTCACCGGGGCCGCGCGAGCCCATGCCGGCGGCGGCGCCACCCACTTGGCCGCCTGCCTGGCGGGACATCGATTCGCCCCAGCCGCGGAGTCGGGGAAGCAGGTATTCCAGCTGTGCCAGCTCCACTTGGGCCTTGCCCTCGCGGCTCTTGGCGTGCTGGGCGAAGATGTCCAGGATCAGGGCCGTACGGTCGATCACCTTGACCTTGACGATGTCTTCGAGGCCACGACGCTGCGAGGGTGCGAGCTCGGCGTCCACCACCACGGTGTCCGCACCGGTGGACATGACGATGTCCTTCAGTTCGAGCGCCTTGCCCGAGCCCAGGAACGTTCCGGGATCCGGCTTGGCCCTCCGCTGTACCAGCCCGTCGAGGACCTCGGAGCCGGCCGTCTCGGCGAGGGCGGCAAGCTCGCGCAGCGAATTCTCGGCGTCGGCCAGTGTTCCGTCGGACCAGAGCCCTGCCAGGACCACGCGTTCCAGGCGGAGCTGGCGGTATTCGACCTCGGTGACGTCTTCGAGTTCGGTGGACAACCCTGCCCTGCGGCGCAGGGCCCTGCGTTCCTCGAGGTCCTGCTGGTCGCCGTCGTACGTTGAATGTTCTTCGTCGAGGCGGGATATGGCCTGGGCCTTGCCGAGCACAGCTTTTCCGGTGCCGCTGCCGTCGCCGCTGGGCGTGCTGACTTTCCGGGCCGGTACGTCCTTGGCGAGGATCCGGTCGATGACAGCCTGGATTTCCTCGGGACTCATGTCCTGGGCGGCTGGATCGGACCCGGTGTTTGGCTGGCTGGTCATGGTCTCCTTTGAAGATTCGGCATTTCCAGAATAGTGCCGATTAGTTGGAAGGTGGGAAGAATTCGCGCTGGGCTGACGGCCTGCGGTCATGCAGTCCTCCTGATGGTGGGGCCGCCGGCGGCGGTGCCGGGGCCGGGATGCCGCGTTGCAGGGGCGGCTGGGCGGGCGAGGCCGGAGAATTGCAGGAAGCGCAGCGGAAGGCTGACGTTCGAGTACTGTCCGGCGGCCGGGCCTGGACGGAATGGTCCGGTCCGGTGCACAAGCGGAAGGCATGGGAACCTGCGTCGCTGTGGGACGGGCTGCCTCTGCTGGGCAGCGGCAGGAACGGGCGGGGCCCGTACCGGCTACTCGAAGATCAAGAACATGCCCATTAGCCTAACAGAGGGGCGCAGGCACAGTTTCCCATTACGCTGCAGGGGGAACTACTCTGGCCAGTTATGGAGTCCGCTCACTATTTCAGCACGTCCCCCGCCGGGCCCTTTACCCGCAAGCCCCTCACCGTGGAACTGGCCGGCGGAACGCGCAGGCTCCAGACCTCCTCGGGCATTTTCAGCCCGGACGGCATCGACAAGGGCACTGCAGTACTTCTGGCGGAGGTCCCTGCGCCGAACCCCCACGGCAACCTGTTGGACATTGGTTGCGGCTGGGGGCCGGTGGCCCTCACCATGGCTCTGCTGGCGCCCCAGTCAAGGGTCTACGCGGTGGACGTCAACGAACGGTGCATCACCCTGACCAACGAGAATGCCGAGGCGCTGGGCCTGTCCAATGTCGTTGCCAGCACGCCTGAGGCCGTAGACCCCGAAGTGCGTTTCGACACCATTTGGTCCAATCCGCCCATCAGGATCGGCAAGGAAGAACTGCATGCCCTGCTGAAGCTGTGGCTCCCCCGCCTGGCTGAGGGCGGGACGGCGTGGCTCGTGGTCCAGAAGAACCTGGGCTCGGACTCGCTGCAGCGCTGGCTGGCCGCCGAACTGGACAGCTCCTTCACCGTGACGCGCGAATCGACCGCCAAGTCCTTCCGGATCCTGAAGGTCAGGAAAGCGTCCCGCTCGCCACAATGACCGCCGGACCGCTGAGCTCAACATGCTCGTGGCCGCCGGGTCCGGCGAAGAACTTGACGCCTACAACCCCTCCGGGAACATGGACGCGCCAGACGTCGGGAGCCTCGGCACCTGCCCAGTGCCGGATGGCGACGGCGGCCGCGCAGGCGCCCGTGCCGCAGGATTGCGTCTCCCCCACACCGCGTTCATGCACACGCATGGTCACCGATCCGACGCCGTCGTGCACAAGGGGCTCAGCCGGAACGACGAACTCCACGTTGGTTCCGTTTGCCGGGACGGGATCGACTTTCGGCGCGGTGAAAAGCCGGGTGCCGGCCAGCTCGGACAGCTCGGCGAGGGCCACCACGGTGTGCGGGTTCCCCATGCTCACGGACAAGGCCGGCCGGGGAACCTCCAGCCCGTCGGCAGCGACGAGGGAATCCATGGCCTTGGCACTGGCTTCGCCGGGAAAGATGAACTCCCAGGGGCCCATGTCCACCGCGTAGTCGTTCCCGGTACGGACCACGGTCTTGACCCCGCCGCGCGTCCCGATGGCAAGTGAACCGCCGTCGGGCAGGTCGATCAGCCCCTCGGTGCGCAGGAAGTGGACGAACACCCGGACCCCGTTTCCGCACATTTCGGACAGCGAACCGTCCGCGTTCCGGTAATCCATGAACCATTCCGCGCCGGGGGTGTCCAGCAGCAGTTCCCTGCCCTCCGGCAGGAAGCGGGAGGGCACGGCCCTGATCAGCCCGTCGGCGCCGATTCCCTGGTGCCGGTCGCACAGGGCCGCTGCCTGGTGCGCATCGAAGCTGCGGGTGCCCTCAGGATCGGCTACCAGGACGAAGTCGTTGCCCGTGCCGTGCCCCTTGGAAAAGCGGAGGCCGCCCATGGCACGAAGGGCGGATCCGGACGTTTCGACGGGGGTAGCATTCATGGTCCCAAGCGTAGCGGCGGATGCCGCTGCCGCTGAAACCGCGGTTACCTGCAGAGCATTGCAGCCTTGCCGGCAAGTTCCGGATCCTGCCAGTCCAGCCACGTGATGCGGGGGTCGGCGCGGAACCATGTGAGCTGGCGGCGGGCAAATTGGCGGGTGGCCACAATGGTTTCCGCCGCAGCGTCCGCCACGGTTGAGGCGCCGTCGAGGACCCGCAGGAACTGTGAATAGCCGAGGGCCCGGGAGGCTGTCTTCCCGGTCCGCAGGCCTTGGGCGTCAAGCGTCCCCACTTCTGCCAGCAGCCCGGCGCCCACCATCCGGTGGACCCTGGCTGCCAGGCGCTCCCGCAGGACATCACGGTCCGCGGCCAGGCCCACCTGGACAGCCGGCTGGTGGTACTCCCGGCGGGGCATGAAGGAGCTGAAGGGCCGTCCGGTGAGTTCGTGGACTTCCAGGGCGCGGATGATCCGCCGGGCATCAGAGAGCCGCTCGGCCGATACGGGATCCACGGCGCGGAGCCTTGCCAGGAGTTCTGCCGTCCCGCGTTCCGCGTATTCGGCCTCAAGCCGCGCGCGCAATGAGGCGTCCGTACCGGGGAACTCCAGTACGTCCAGGGCGGCCCGTACGTAGAGCCCCGAGCCGCCGGCGAGGATGGCCCTCTTGCCGCGGGCATGGACAGCCGCTATCACGTTGCGGGCCTGCTCCTGGAACGTGGAGACGCTCGCTTCCTGCGTGACGTCCATGATGTCCAGGAGGTGGTGCGGCACGCCCTTGCGCTCGGCCACGGACATCTTCGCGGTGCCGATGTCCATTCCCCGGTAGAACTGCATGGCGTCGGCGTTGATGACCTCGCCGTCGAGTTCCAGGGCAAGGTTGACGGCAAGATCCGATTTGCCGGAGCCAGTGGGACCGACGACGGCGATGACGGGCGGGGCGGCCACCGGTCAGCGGGTGCGCAGCGGCAGCGAAGGCATGCCCAGCGAGACACCCTTTTGTCCAGCCCCGCTCCCTGGCACCGGCGCGCCGCAGGAATCGGCCTGCGACCGGTCCCACGCGTCCCCGGCGCGCGACCTGCGCAGGCTGTAGTCCTCCGGCGTGGGGTCGGCCACCAGGTGGAAGGCAGCGGCTTCGGTGATGGTGACTGTTACGAGGTCGCCCGGCCTCGGGGCCGGCGCGCCTTCAGGAACCGAGAAATGTACCAGCCTCTGGTCCCTGGACCGGCCGGAGAGCCGGTGCGTCTCCTCGGACTTGCGCCCCGACTGGGCGGTGGTCATGACCTCCAGCCGCCGGCCGAGCTGCTTCCGGTTCTCCTCCGCGGCGATCCTGTCCTGCAGTGCGGTGAGCCGTTCGAACCTTTCCTGGACCACGGTTTTGGGCAGTTGGTCCGGCAGGTCGGCGGCAGGGGTCCCCGGCCGCTTGGAGTACTGGAAGGTGAAGGCGGTGGCAAAGCGCGACTTCTCGACGACGTCGAGCGTGGCCTGGAAGTCCTCTTCTGTCTCGCCGGGGAAGCCGACGATGATGTCGGTGGAGATAGCGGCGTCCGGGATCCTGTCCCGGACCTTGTCCAGGATGCCGAGGAACTTGGTGGACCGGTAGGACCGCTTCATGGCCTTCAGGATGCTGTCCGAGCCGGACTGCAGCGGCATGTGCAGCTGGGGCATGACATTGGGTGTTGCCGCCATGGCCTCAATGACGTCGTCGGTAAACGCCGCCGGGTGCGGGCTGGTGAAACGGACCCGTTCCAGCCCGTCGATTTCGCCGCAGGCACGGAGGAGCTTGGAGAAGGCCTGGCGGTCGCCGAACTCCACTCCGTAGGAGTTGACGTTCTGGCCAAGCAGCGTGACTTCGATGGCGCCGTCGTCCACGAGGGCCTGGATTTCGGCGAGGATCTCACCCGGGCGGCGGTCCTTTTCCTTACCCCGGAGGGCCGGCACGATGCAGAACGTGCAGGTGTTGTTGCAGCCAACGGAGATGGACACCCAGCCGGAGTACACGGAGTCGCGCTTGGTGGGCAGCGTGGACGGGAACACGTCCAAGGACTCCAGGATTTCCAGCTGTGCTTCGTCGTTGTGCCGGGCCCGGTCGAGCAGGGCCGGGAGCGCACCAACATTGTGGGTGCCGAAAACGGCGTCGACCCAGGGCGCCTTCTTGAGGATGGTTTCCCGGTCCTTCTGGGCCAGGCATCCGCCCACCGCGATCTGCATCCCGGGGTTCGCCGCCTTGACGGGCGCCAGGATCCCGAGGTTTCCGTAGAGCTTGTTGTCAGCGTTTTCGCGCACCGCGCAGGTGTTGAACACCACGACGTCGGCTTGCTCGCCTTCCGCGGGAACGTACCCGGCGTCTTCAAGGAGTCCCGCCATCCGCTCCGAGTCGTGGACGTTCATCTGGCACCCGAACGTCCGCACCTGGTAGGTACGCGGCCGGGCTCCGGGCTGCGGACCCGTCCCGGGTTCAACGGAAGGGGTGGTGCCGGAATGGGGGGAAGGAATGGTCAAACTCACCCGTTAAGGGTACCGGCTTTGGAGCGGGTCACCGTCGGGATCCTGGACTGAACCGAGTACCTCATTGACGATCCTGAACGCCTGCCCGGGCTGGTAGCCCTTTCGCGCCAGCATGGACGCCAGACGGCGCACTGCTTTATCCCGTTCGGCCGGGTCTGACAGGCTTGTTCCGGGCCGCAGCTTGCGCTCAACCAGGGTCCTGGCGGCAGTTTCCTCGTCGGCGTCGGTCACTTGTTCCAGGGCCGCGGCAGCGGTTTCGGGGTCGATGCCCTTCTCCGACAGCTCGCGCCGGAGAGCTCCCCTGGCGAGCTTGCGGGACTGGGATCGGCTCCTGACCCACATGTCAGCAAATTCGGCGTCATCGATCAGGCGGACTTCCTGGAATTTATCCAGGACTTCCTCTGCCACGCGTTCCGGAATGTTTCGTTCGGCCAGTTTCCGGGCAAGCTGCAGCCTGCTCTTCGGCGAGGCCGTCAGTTGCCGGTACACGATGGCCTTGGCCACCCCGGCAGGATCCGGTTCGGCGTCCTCTGCCAGGGGATCTTCGGGCACAGCAGACCGCTCCGTTGCCCCACGGGCGGGGTTGGCGGAGCGGCGCCGCCGGGAACCGGATTTGGGTGACCTGGCGTCAGGAGGATGCGCCTCGGGAGACCATGTCAAGGGCTAGAACCCGTCGACGGCTTTCAGCTTGGGCGTGTCCTTGGACTCGTCCTCCGCCGGCTTCACGCCCACACCGAGTTTCTCCTTGATGAGGCGCTCCAGTTCGGCGGCAAGCTCGGGGTTGTCGCGGAGGAACCGGCGCGAGTTCTCCATGCCCTGGCCCAACTGGTCGCCATCGTACGTGAACCAGGAGCCGGACTTCTTGATGATGCCGTGCTCGACGCCCATGTCGATAATGCCGCCTTCGCGGGAGATGCCCTGGCCGTAGATGATGTCGAACTCGGCCACCTTGAAGGGCGGGGCCATCTTGTTCTTTACGATCTTGGCCTTGGTCCGGTTGCCGACCGAATCAGCGCCTTCCTTCAGGGTCTGGATGCGCCGGACGTCGATGCGGACCGACGCGTAGAACTTCAGCGCCTTGCCACCGGTGGTGGTTTCGGGGGAACCGAAGAACACGCCGATCTTTTCGCGGAGCTGGTTGATGAAGATGGCGGTGGTCTTGGTCTGGCTCAAGCGGCCGGTAATTTTACGCAGTGCCTGGCTCATGAGCCGTGCCTGGAGGCCAACGTGGCTGTCGCCCATGTCGCCTTCGATTTCAGCACGCGGGACCAGGGCGGCGACGGAGTCGATGACGACGATGTCCAGGGAGCCGGAGCCCACCAGCATGTCCATGATTTCCAAAGCCTGTTCACCGGTGTCCGGCTGCGAGACCAGCAAGGCGTCGGTATCCACGCCGAGCTTCGCGGCATAGTCCGGGTCCAGGGCGTGCTCGGCGTCGATGAAGGCAGCGATGCCACCCAGCCGCTGGGCGTTGGCAACGGCGTGCAGTGCCACGGTGGTCTTACCTGACGATTCCGGCCCATAGATCTCCACCACACGGCCACGGGGCAGCCCGCCAATGCCCAAGGCGACGTCCAGGGCAATGGACCCGGTAGGGATGACTTCGATGGGGGCACGGACTTCGTCGCCCAGGCGCATCACCGATCCCTTGCCGAACTGCTTGTCAATCTGGGCAAGTGCTGCTTCCAGCGCTTTTGCACGATCCGGGGCTGCCGCCATGGTTGACACCTCTAATGCTTTCTCGATGGTGGCCTGTGCGGCCGTCTTGTTGGTCATCTCTGACGCTAAGGGGACCCACTGACATTCCGGCCTCAGGACATCGGCTATGTGGATAAACCCAATAGAAAAAGCATAGCGTTATCCGAACAGGTATTCGAAGAGGATGGTCGCGCGGCGTGTCTGGCAAGGGTTCCCGGACCGGTCGGCAGGAGGGCCCGGCCGGCCGGCGGATGGTCCGTGCCCGGCGGGCGTCAGTCGCGGCGGGGGGCTATGTCCCGGCCGAGCCGGCGGTCCGCCGGCACGTCCTGGAGGTCGCAGACGGCAAGCCATACCTTGCGCGGCTCCACCCCGGCGGCCAGCGCCTGGTCCGCGGTGCGCCCGCCGACCCCGGCCAGGACCAAGGTACTGCTCAGCACGCGGGAGTAGCCCGCGCCGAACTCGTCATCCATGAGCCGCCAGTAGTCGCTGATTCGCATCGGTAAATCCTCTCATGAGTGTGGACCCTAGAATTGTTGCCATGAGCAACTCCCCCGATGGCACGCCGGCTGATGTAGCAGTCGATTCTGCTGCCGATACGGCCCTGCAGAACGTCGAACACCAGATCAGTCTTTTTTGGCGGCGGGCCCGGGCCATCTCGAACCAGCTGTCCCGGGAAGTGCACCCGGACATGGAGCCTGCGGCGTACGGGCTGTTGACCGTGATCCGCCGGGAGGGGCCCATCCGGCTGACCGAACTGGCAATGAACATCGGGGTGGGCAAGCCCTCCGTCAGCCGGCAGATCGCATTCCTTGAAGGCCTGGGGCTGGTTTCCAAGGAGGCCGATCCGCTGGACCGCCGGGCGCAGGCCATCCGGCTGACGCCCAAGGGGGAGGAAAAGATGCACCAGGTCCAGGACGCCCGGCGCCAGGTCTTTCAGGAACGGCTGCGGGAATGGCCGGTGGAGGACCTGCAGGAGTTGGCCCGCTACATGGCCAAGCTGAACGCCACCTACGAGCCCGACGGATTCCCGAAGGAAGCACCGGGCGCGTCGCCGGCACAGGAGAGCTAACCGCCTTCACGCAAGGAAGCCCCCGGCCATGCCGGGGGCTTCCTGGTTCCACGGCCCACCCAACGGGTGGGGGCTGCCCCTAACGGGCGCCGGAGAGAAGGCCTGTGGAGAGTTCGTCGTTCAGTTCAGCGTTGAGGTCGCGTTCCAGGTCACGGCCGTAACGCTGGGAGAATTCCTGCGGAACGGTGTCCGGAACTGCAACGCCCTCGGCTACCGCCACCCGATCGCTGACCTCCCGAAGCATGCTGGACAACGGCACGTCCAGGGCCGAGCAAATCGAGGACAGGAGCTCCGACGAGGCTTCCTTCTGGCCACGCTCCACTTCGCTGAGGTATCCCAGGGAAACGCGGGCGCTGTGCGAAACTTCACGGAGCGTGCGCCCCTGACGCTGGCGGACATCGCGCAGCACATCACCGATTTCGTGACGAAGTACCACCATCTTGCGCTCCTTCTGTTCGCTCTTAGCCTGTTCGGCGAGGCCCACATCCTTCCAGCGGACAACGCCGTTTACGGATACGGGCTGCTTTACCATCTGTATCGCCTTGCTCCCTCATTGGTCAGGTCCGCCGAAAGGCGGACCGTCTGGTCGTTTCATCCTAGGCGCCTCCGCTCTCCGGAAGCGACACAATGTAATAACTAATCGGTACCGGCTTTTGTTCCCGGCAACTTTACGTGCGGTAACTTGAGCGGGCAAGCGTCAGGCGGAGATCGCCTCGAGGAGTCTTTCGAGGGCCGCCGCACACGCTTCGGCGCGGATATCAGGCCTGCTGCCGGTGAAGGAGTATTCAAATGCCGCGGTACCGGCGGCGGTGGCAATCCCGACATAGACCCGCCCCACGGGTTTGCCGTCGTGCGGCTCCGGACCGGCCACGCCGGTGGTGGAAACCCCGAGGTGGGCGCCCAGGACGTCGCGGGCTCCTGCCGCCATGGCGCGGGCGACGTCCGGGTCGACGGAGCCGACCCTTGCCAGGAGCCCGGCGGGGACGTGGAGTACGCCTTCCTTGACCGAATTCTGGTACGCCACGACGCCGCCCTGAAGCATGCCGGAGGCGCCGGGGGTGTCGGCGAGGACGGCGGAGACCATGCCGGCGGTCAGGGACTCTGCCGTGGCAACGGTCAGTCCAGCGTCAAGTGCCTGCCGCACGGCCTGTCCGGCGAGATGGTGGAGGTTGCTCACGGTTCCTGTCCTTTCGCCGTTCCTGCCTGCCGCCCCTTCGCGCGCAGGCGCAGGGCTTCGATGACATACTCGACGCCGGTCCACACGGTGATGGCCAGCGCCGCCATCATGACGGCGAAAGCAACCCACACCAGCCACGGCGCAAAGGCGCCCAAGGGGAGCAAATACAGGAAGATCGCTGCGGTCTGCACGACGGTCTTGAGCTTTCCGCCGCGGGAAGCGGGAATGACCCCATAGCGGATGACGAAGAAGCGCAGGGCCGTGATACCCCATTCCCGGACCAGGATCACCAGCGTTGCCCACCACGGCAGTTCACCCAGCAGGGAAAGCATGACCAGGGCCGATCCGATGAGCAGTTTGTCCGCGATGGGGTCGGCGATTTTGCCGAAGTCCGTGACAAGGTTCCGGCTCCTGGCGATATCGCCGTCGAGCTTGTCCGTGTAGATGGCGACGGCGAACGCCGCCACCGCGGCCCAGCGCCACGGCCCGGCCTCACTGCGCAGGCCGGGGGCATCCGCCACAAGGAACCACACGAAGAACGGGACCAGCGCGATGCGGATCATGGTCAGGACGTTGGGAAGGTTCCAGACCCCGGCACGGCGCGGGCCGGCGGCGGTGGCATCGGTGCTAGTCACGTACCTAGGCTACCTTCCCGGGGCTGCCGCAACGCCGGCGCGGCCCTACCGTCCGGTCAGCGACCAGGCGTCCTCGGAGCCGTCGTCGTCATCGCCGTACCCGCCGGGAGCGGAATCGGAGCCGTCGTAGTACTCAACGTTCTGCTTCCGTTTGTCCAGGTCCGCGGCCACCAGGTCCTCTGCGTAGCCGCCCTGGGCGATGTTGGCGTTGGCATTGTCACTGAGCGCGGCTGTCTGCGAATCCGGGGCGGCCGGCGCGTCCTGGCCCTTCATGGCGGCCAGCACGGCCGCGAGGTCGTCCGGCTTGACCAGCACGTCGCGGGCCTTGGAGCCCTCGGAAGGGCCCACCACTCCCCTGGACTCGAGCAGGTCCATGAGCCGACCGGCCTTGGCGAACCCCACCCGGAGCTTGCGCTGCAGCATGGAGGTGGAGCCGAACTGCGTGGTGACCACGAGTTCCGTGGCCTGCAGCAGCACCTCGAGGTCATCGCCGATGTCGTCGTCGATCTGCTTCTTTTCCGCCTCGGGGGCGACGTCGTCCCGGTAGACGGCCTGGAGCTGTCCCTTGACGTGCTCCACCACCTTGTGGATCTCCGACTCGGTGACCCAGGCGCCCTGGACGCGCATCGCCTTGGAAGCACCCATCGGCAGGAAGAGCGCGTCGCCCTGGCCGATCAGCTTCTCCGCCCCGGGCTGGTCCAGGACCACGCGGGAGTCGGTGACGGACGACGTTGCGAAGGCCATGCGGGAGGGCACGTTGGCCTTGATGAGGCCGGTCACCACGTCCACGGAGGGCCGCTGGGTGGCCAGCACCAGGTGGATGCCGGCGGCACGGGCGAGCTGGGTGATGCGGACGATGGAGTCTTCGACGTCGCGCGGGGCGACCATCATCAGGTCGGCGAGTTCGTCCACGATCACCAGCAGGTACGGGTACGGCCGGATGACGCGCTTGGAGTCCACCGGCGGGTGGACCTTGCCGGCACGGACGGCCTTGTTGAAGTCGTCGATGTGCTTGAAGCCGTAGTTGGCGAGGTCGTCGTAGCGGGCGTCCATTTCGCGGACCACCCACTGCAGTGCCTCGGCGGCCTTCTTGGGGTTGGTGATGATCGGCGTGATCAGGTGCGGGACGCCCTCGTAGGCGGTCAGTTCCACGCGTTTGGGGTCCACCATGACCATGCGCACCTCGTCCGGGGTGGCGCGCATCAGGATGGAGGTTATCATCGAGTTCACGAACGAGGACTTACCGGCACCGGTGGCACCGGCGACCAGGAGGTGCGGCATCTTGGCGAGGTTGGCCACCACGTAGCCGCCCTCGACGTCCTTGCCGACGCCCATCACCATCGGGTGGTCCGTGCGGCGGGCGTTCTGGCTGCGGAGCACGTCGCCCAGGGAGACCGTCTCGCGGTCCGTGTTGGGGATCTCGATGCCGATCGCGGACTTGCCCGGGATGGGGCTGAGGATCCGGACGTCCGAGCTGGCGACCGCGTAAGAGATGTTCTTGGACAGCGCGGTGACTCGTTCCACCTTGGTGCCCGGCGAGAGTTCGATCTCGTACCGGGTGACGGTGGGGCCGCGGCTGAAGCCGGTCACGGTGGCATCGACGTTGAACTGGGTCAGGGTGTCGGTCAGGGCGGCGACGACGGCGTCGTTGGCCTCGGTGCGTTCCTTCGGGATGGACCCGGGGGTCAGGTAGTCCGAGGCAGGGAGGGTGTAGGTGACGTCCCCGGCGAGGGAGAGTTGTTCGGTCCGCTGCGGGATGGGCACAGGTGGCGGAGCGGGCGCTACCGGGTTCGAGGGCACCGTGGGTGCGGCGGCCGGTTTCCCGGGAGCCGCGGCGCCGGGAATGACCAGCGGGATGGCCTCGGTGGCGTTCTCCGCGGGAGGGGCCGAGCCGGCGCCCAGGCCCTGCGCGGCCTTGATTTTTTCGACGGCGATCTCCGCCTGGGTGGGGCGCCGGACGCCCGGTGCGGGCCGCGCGGGCTCCGGCTCGTCGTCGTCGATGACCGCGTGTTCGAAAGCTTCGTCGCCCACGTAGCCTTCCAGGCCGGCATCGGGCTCCTGGTCCTTGCCGAACAACCTGCGCTTCTTCTTTTTGGGCTCAGCGGCTGCGGGGCGTTCGAGGTAGCTGCGGTCGTGGGTGTCCGCGGTCAGGTCCTGGTCCATCAGGTCGATGCCCATGAGGTGCTCGTAGGCTCCGCGAAGGCGGCGCGGGATGGCCGTGAACGGGGTGGCCGTGATGATCAGCAGGGAAACGAAGGCCAGCAGCCCGTAGAGTGCCACCGGCACGGCGGGATGGATGGCGGCCAAGGGACTGGCGGCCAGGAAGCCGAGCATGCCGCCGGCTTTGCGGAGGCCGTCGAAGCCATCGGCAACCGTGGGCTGGCCGCCGAGGATGTGGGCCAGGCCGCACCCGGCGAAGGTCATGATGAGGAAGCCGATGCCCACCCGATTGTTGCCCCGGCCGTCCGAGGGGCGCCTGAACAGGCGGAACGCGCAGACAAAGAGCATGAGCGGGAGCAGCAGGGAGAGCCAGCCGAAGGTTCCGTTGACCACGGCGTAGACGGCGTCCGGGAACCAGCCCGTCAGGCCCCACCAGGCGAACGTGGCAATGAACACACCCAGGGCCAGGTTGAACAGCGCGGCACCGTCGCGGCGTTCGTCCGCGGGGAGGTCGCTGACGTCGTAGCCGATCCGGCGTACTCCCCCGCCCACCAGGTGCCCGATTCCGAGCCATGCCCCGCCCACGACGCGCAGGAGCCAGGGCTGGTGGTGTTCGACGGCGGGAAGCTGTCGGGTGCGTGCGGTGCTGGTTGAGCCGCCGCGCCCTGTCTTGCCGGCTGTGGAGCCGGTTCCGCGGCCTGTGGAGCTTCCGGCTTTGCTGCCGGAGCTGCCCCTGCCGGTACCTTTGGGCGCGGAAGTAGTACGTGTGGCCATAGTAGCCACGGTACCGGAAGCATGCTGTGATTCCGGGGATGTCGGGGCTGCCGGGCCGCCTGCCGGGGCTTGCCGATGCGCTTGCGGATGCGCATGGCCGGACGCACGAAAAGGCCCGGTCCACTGGGAACCGGGCCTTATCGGAGGTGCAGCGACGTTGTCCGCGCAGCTCAGTGTCGCAGCCGGGCCGCGCGGGGCGCTCAGGCCTCGAGCACCACCGGGATGATCATGGGCTTGCGGCGCAGCTTGCGGTTGACCCAGGTGCCCACGACGCGGCGCACCACCTGCTGGAGCTGGTGGCTGGTGTGGTCGGCGTGGTTCTGGACTGCTTCCTCCAGCGCGGCGTTGATCTTGGGGATGATGTCGTCGAAGACGGAATCGTCCTCGGCGACGCCGCGGGCGTGAATTTCCGGACCGGACACCACCTTGCCGGTGGCGCGGTGGATGACCGTGATGATCGAAATGAATCCTTCGTCACCCAGGATGCGGCGGTCTTTGAGGTCGGCGTCGGTGATTTCACCCACGCTGGACCCGTCAACGTAGACAAAGCCCACTTCCACCTGGCCGACGATGTCTGCCTGGTGGTCGCGGAGGTCGATGACTGTGCCGTTGTCGGCAAGGATGACGCTCGCCTCGGGCACGCCGGACTCGATGGCGATCTTGCCGTTGGCGATGAGGTGCCGGGTTTCGCCGTGGACGGGCATGGCGTTCAAGGGCTCAAGGATGTTGTAGCAGTACAGCAGCTCACCCGCGGCGGCGTGGCCGGAGACGTGGACCTTGGCGTTGCCCTTGTGGATGACATCGGCGCCGAGCTTCAGGAGGCCGTTGATGATCCGGAACACGGCGTTCTCGTTGCCCGGGATGAGGCTGGAGGCCAGGATCACGGTGTCGCCGTCGCCCACCACCACGCGGTGGTCGCCGTTGGCCATCCTGGACAGGGCGGCCATGGGCTCGCCCTGGGAACCTGTGGACATCAGCACCACGCGGTTGTCCGGCAGGTTGTCGATGTTCTTGATGTCCACGATCAATCCGGCGGGAACATCCAGGTAGCCAAGCTTTTCCGCGATGGCCATGTTGCGGACCATGGAGCGGCCCACGAAGGCCACCTTGCGGTTGTGCTTGGCGGCGGCGTCGAGGACTTGCTGCACGCGGTGGACGTGGGAGGAGAAGGACGCCACGATAATGCGTTTGGTGGCCTGGCCGAAGAGGCGCTCCAAGGTGGGGCCGATTTCCTTCTCGGCCGTGGTGAATCCGGGCACGTCGGCGTTGGTGGAGTCGGACATGAAAAGGTCCACGCCCTCCTCGCCCAGCTTGGCGAAGTGCCGGAGGTCGGTGATCCGGCCGTCAAGGGGCAGCTGGTCCATCTTGAAGTCGCCGGTGTGCAGGACCGTTCCGCCCGCAGTGCGGATGAAGACGGCCAGGGCGTCCGGGATGGAGTGGTTGACGGCCACGAATTCGCAGTCGAAGGGGCCGAACTTCTCCACCTGGCCCTCCTCCACGGTGAGTGTGTAGGGCCGGATGCGGTGTTCCTGCAGCTTGGCCTCGATGAGGGCGAGGGTCAGTTGCGAACCCACCAGCGGGATGTCGTTGCGCAGGCGCAGCAGGTACGGCACGGCGCCGATGTGGTCCTCGTGGCCGTGCGTGAGGACGACAGCCACGACGTCATCCAGCCGGTCCTCGATGTAGGAGAAGTCGGGCAGGATCAGGTCGACGCCGGGCTGGGTTTCCTCAGGGAAGAGGACGCCGCAGTCCACGATCAGCAGCTTGCCGTCGATTTCGAACACGGCCATGTTCCGGCCGATCTCCCCCAGCCCGCCCAGCGGAACGATCCGCAGCGTGCCCTGGGGCAGGCGCGGAGGGGTGACAAGGCCGGTAAGGGCAGTTTGGGTCATAATGCACTACTTTCCAGGCGGAAGGGTGCCGGTCTTAGCCTCAGGAGAAGACCAGCCCAGCTTCCGCCAAATCCCCGCGGATGGTTTCGATCTCGGTTTCGTCCGGCTCCACGAGGGGCAAACGGACAATCGAGTTGGGCAGGACTCCCTGCCATTTAAGAATCTGCTTGGCCGCCACGGCCCCCTGGACGCGGGTCATGGTTGCCCGGACCACCGGCTGGAGTTCAACGTTGATCTTCCGGGCGGTGCCGAGGTCGTTGGCGTTGACGGCGTCGATGAGTTCGCGGAAGCGGCGGGTGGCCACGTGGGTGGTGACGCCCACCAGTCCGACGGCGCCCAGCGCCATCCACGGCAGGGTCAGTCCGTCGTCGCCGGAGTAGAAGAGGAGGTCGGTTTCGGCCATGACCCGGGTTGCCGCCACGAGGTCCGCCTTGGCGTCCTTGACGGCCACAATGTTGGGGTGCTGGGCCAGCCGGATCATGGTGTCGGGTTCGATCGCGATGGAGGACCGGCCCGGAATGTCGTAGAGCATGACCGGAACGTCCACGGCGGAGGCGACGGTCTCGAAGTGGGCGCGGACACCGGCCTGGCTCGGCTTGTTGTAGTAAGGGGTCACCAGGAGCAGTCCGTCGACGCCGAGGGCAGCGGCCTGCTTGGACAGGTGGACCGAGTGGGCTGTGTCGTTGGTGCCGGTACCGGCAATGATCGCGGCGCGGCCACCGACGGCGTCTTTCACCGCGCGGAACATGCCGAGGTTCTCTTCGTCGGTCAGGGTTGAGGTCTCACCGGTGGTGCCGGTGACCACCAGCCCGTCGCAGCCGTCGTCGACGAGCTTGCTGGCCAGCGCCGCCGCCTGGTCGTAGTCCACTGCGCCGTCCTTGGTAAACGGCGTGACCATGGCGGTCAGGAGGGTACCGAGGGCAGGGATGTGCGCGGAAGAATCAGCCATGGAAAAAACGTTACCCTGTCCCCGGCTGGTTAGGACAATGCCACGGGCGTGACGAGCGTCAAACAGCCTGGCTGCCGGGCCCCGGCGCGTCTGTTCCGGCGTGGCAATAGCGGCCGACGGCGGCCTGCCGGAGGTCCTCCGCCCAGGCAGCGAGCCGCTGCGCGGCCCGCACGTAATGGAACAGCTCGGTGGGCGTCAGGGCATCGATATCCGTCTCGGACAGCCGCCGGGCGAGTTCCGCCCCCTCCGGCTGGGCCGAGAGGGCGATGCCTTCCCGCTCCCACTGGAGGTCCTCTGACGGCCGCCCGGACACCAGCTGCCGGAACAGGTAGTCCACCACGCCCGGGCTCATTGCCCTCAGCGGCAGGTTGGCTGAGTGGGTATGTGCCGGCTGCAGGCTTTCCCGCCGGGCGGGGATTCCGGATGATGGCGTGTCCATTCCGCCATGTTATTCGAACATATATTCGAACACAAGGGTGCGCCGCCACCGCATCGGCACGATAGTCCGCCGGCGGCCACCCGTCACCTCACCGGCAAGCCGCGCCGCGCGGGCATGTGAGACGATCGGGTCATGACGTCCCGCACCCCGGCCACCCGGTCGCGAAAGGCCCCCGGGCCGAACCAGCCGGGCCGTCTTCGCGGCATCGATGCAGCGCGGGGCCTCGCCCTTCTGGGCATGATGGCCACGCACCTGCTGCCAACGTTCGAGTCGAACGCCAACCTCACCCCGACCTGGATCGGCCTCACCTTCTCCGGACGGGCCGCGGCCCTCTTCGCCGTGCTGGCCGGGGTGGGACTTGCCCTGTCCACCGGAAAGCACCAGCCGCTGTCCGGTCCCGATCTCGCGAAGGCCCGCCGCGGTGTGGCGCTGCGGGCCCTGGTGATTGCCGCCGTCGGACTTACCCTCGGCGGCCTGGAAGTGAACGTGGCCGTCATCCTGGTCCATTACGCCGTGTTGTTCCTGTGCGTACTGCCATTCCTGGGCCTGGGCGCCAAAAGCCTGTGCGCCTGGGCCGCGGGCTGGATCCTTGCGTCACCCGCGCTGGCCTACCTGCTGCGCCCCTGGCTCCTTGCCGCTGAGCCGCCACTGAAGCTGGGCCACAACCCGCGGTGGGAGGACCTGGGCACCCCCGGCCAGCTGCTGGGCGACCTCTTCCTGACCGGCTACTACCCGGTGGTGCAGTGGCTTGCCTACTTGCTGGTGGGCCTGGCCATCGGCCGCCTGGTCCTTGCCAAGGCACTGGTCCCTGTCCTCCTGCTGGTGGGCGGAACGGTGGTGGCCGTCACCGCCAAGGCCATCGGGGTGGCCGCGATCGAGGATTGGGGTGGCCTGGCCGCCCTGGAGAAAGTCGTCAACGCCCCCGGCTATCCGCTGGGCAGTGTCTTGCAGGTAAACCTGGCGGGGCTCCCGCAGGACGGCTCCTGGTGGTGGCTGGCATCAGCTGCTCCGCACTCCGGGACCCCCCTTGACCTGCTCCACACCTCGGCGGTGGCGGCGGCCGTCATCGGCGCGTGCCTCCTGCTGGGGCGGCTCGCCGAGTGGATTGACCTGGACCTGCTGCTGCCCCTGCGCGGCGCAGGGGCCATGACCCTGACCCTGTACACGGTCCACGTCTGGGTGTTGTCGAACTTCTACCTGAAGCCGTTGCCGGCCGGCTGGACCGAGGACGGCATGTACTTTGCACACGCCGCCGTTGCCATCACCATTGGCGTGGTGTTTGCCAGGTTGGCGTGGCGCGGCCCGCTGGAATGGCTGGGCCACGCCGCGGGCCGACTGGGCCGCGGCGTGCTGCCGAGGCCTGCTACTGCGGGGTCACGGTGAAACTGGACGCCTGGTCGCCGTAGTCATTGGTGACCACCACCGTGACGGGGCCCTCCTTGACGTCGAAAGCGATAACGCCCTGGCGCGAATCACCGGCGCCCACCTCGTCGGTCTGCAGGCCACCGATTTCCTTGTCCAGGTAGATCAGCTCGCCCTCCTTGCCGTCCGCGTCAAAGACGCTGAAGTTCGACGGCGTGGCAAAGCTGGTACCGCTCACCGTCTCCCAGGACACCTGCACAGCCAGGAATCCGCCGTTCTTTGGTTCCAGGTAGGACATGCCGGGAATCTCGGCGGTGTAGATGGAATCCAGCACTCCTACCCTGACCGTGTTGCCCTCGGACATGGTCACCACCGAGGAGTTCGCTTCCGTGGACGTGCCCGGTGACGGCGCCGGTGCGGCCGGGGAGGCCGGGAGGGGCGCCTGGGCCGGGACGTTGAAGCCCTCAACGGCAGCGGAAACCACGGCGATGGAGGCAATGGCCAGGACCGTTCCCGCAACAGCGCCCACAAGCCAGACGACGGCGGTGATGATCCAGGCCTTCTTCTTGTTCTCCGGATACCCCTCCAGCGGGCGGCCATGGATGTCCCTGGTGTTCCCGGTCAAGGTCATGACCAGGTCCACGATGGCCCAGATACCCAGGCCGCCCGCCGTCAGCAGCTTGGCCACGGCGGAACCGGTCTTGCCGAGGTAGAACCGGT
Organism: Pseudarthrobacter sp. MOO14; assembly: GCF_058267675.1. Taxonomy (NCBI): domain Bacteria; kingdom Bacillati; phylum Actinomycetota; class Actinomycetes; order Micrococcales; family Micrococcaceae; genus Pseudarthrobacter; species Pseudarthrobacter sp. MOO14. The sequence continues at coordinate 4,000,674 of NZ_CM177849.1, read as the reverse complement.
CCGCCCCGAAGGTGCCCAGGAGCAGGGACAGGAGCCAGGTGGCAAGAAAGGACTTGCGCGGCCCGTCACCGTAGGGAACCTGCGGGTAGGCGCCCGGCTGGTATTCCCCCTGGGGGCTCGTTGGGTACGGCCCGCCAAACGGGGAGGGTGCCGGCGGGACCGGGGGCACGGCCGGTCCGCTGTGGGGCGGCTGGGGGTATTGGGGCTGGGGGTAAGGCGGCTGGCTCATTGGTCGTCCTTCGTGCGGGATCGGTGCAGGCAAACGGGGTTTCGAAGGACGACTGTGGCGGAGAACCCGCCCACCCCATCTCCGCCCCCAGGCCGGAAATTGTTGCCAGACGAACATACCGCGGGCGGCATGCGGCTGCGATGGGCAGAAATGCCCATCGCAAGAATCACATGCAGGCGCCGGCCGTTTGGCCGGCCACGGGAAGGGCCGCTGCTAGGAAGCGGCTGTGAACAGCCGGACGGCGTCGCGCATGGAGGCCCGGGCCCGCTTGCGGTCTCCGGCGGCGTCGTAAGCGCAGCTCAACCGGAACCATGAGCGCCAGTCGTCCGGAGCCGATTCGGCTTCGATGCGGTACTTTTCGAACTCGGCGTCTGCCGCCGCCCGGACGATCCGGCCGCCGGGCGTCCGCGGCAGCTCATCCACCGGCAACCCGCCTTCGGCTTCCAGGACCTTGGCCATCTGCTCGGTGCGGGCACCGAACATCAGTTCGCGGATCAGGGCCCACGCGCCCACCACGGGCAGCACCAGGTACGCCGCGCCAATGGCTTTCGCCGTGAGGTTGCTGTCGGCCAGGAGCAGGAGTGAGCGCTGGAAGGACACCACCAGGTAAAAGACCAGCAGCAGCGTCACCGCTCCCACCCAGATCTTGGTGCGGTTCTTCCGGAAGCCGGCAACGAACCCGTTCATTCTCAGAGCCCCAGGTCCAAGTAACCGTCCAGCCCCACGGTCAGGCCGGGGTGCGAGGCTACCTGCCGAACGCCCAGGAGAACGCCGGGCATGAAGGACGCACGGTCGAAAGAGTCGTGGCGGATGGTCAGCTGCTCGCCGGGGCCGCCCAGCAGCACTTCCTGGTGCGCCACAAGCCCGCGGAGCCGCACGCTGTGCACCCGGACGCCATCCACGTCGCAGCCGCGGGCACCGGCACGTTCGCTGGTGGTGGCATCAGGGCTGGGCGGCACCTGCGCTGCGCTGCGCCCGGCGGCGATGAGCTGGGCAGTCCGGACGGCGGTGCCGGACGGGGCGTCCACCTTGTCCGGGTGGTGCAGCTCGATGATTTCCACGGACTCGAAGTATTGGGCGGCCTTGGCTGCGAAAGCCGAGGCCAGGACGGACCCGAGGGCGAAGTTCGGGGCGATGAGCACTCCGGCCTCCGGGTGCCGGGCCAGGACGGACTCCAGCGCGGACAGCTTGTCCGCGTCCCAGCCCGTGGTGCCCACCACGGCGTGCATGCCGTGTTCAACGGCGAACCGGACATTCGCTTCGGTGCTCTCGGGAACCGTGAGGTCCACTACGTACTGCGCACCGGAGGACGTCAGCTGCTCCAGCGAGTCACCCCGCCCCAGGGCTGCGGCAAGCTTCATGTCGGGCGCGGCGTCAATGGCTTTTACGGCCTCGGCGCCCATGCGTCCGTTGGCGCCCAGGACGGCTACCAGTTTGGGGGCGGAGTGTTGTTCGGTCATGCCATCCAGCCTACCGGCGGGACCGGTTGCCGCAGGAACCGGTCCCTGTGCGTTACCTCGCAACGGAGCGGACAACCACGCCGGCTTGGCCGGGCCGGTGCGCGGACGCAGCAGGCATCAGCCGTCCGCGCCGACCCATTCGACGGTGCCGTCGGAAAAGAACTGTTCCTTCCAGATGGGAACCTGCTCCTTGATCCGGTCCACCAGCTCCGAGCAGACCGCGAAAGCCTGGCCGCGGTGCGCCGCGGAGACCGCGCACACCAAGGCTGGATCGCCGATTTCCAGCATCCCGATCCGGTGCGCCGCCCAGATCCGGACGGGTTGCCGGACGGCGTCGCCGCCTGCGCCCGGCGCAGCGTCCTGCTCGGCAACCAGGCGGGCCACGACGTCGGCCATCACCTGGTGTGCCGTGGGGTGCGCACTGTAGCTGAGCCGCTCGACTGCCTTGCCGGCGTCGTGGTTGCGTACTACGCCGCTGAAGCTGACCACGGCTCCCGCGGTGTCGCTTTCCACCGCTGCGATCGCCTGGTCGACGGAGATGGGGTCCGCGCTGAGGACTGCCCGGACCACCTCGAATGCCGCGTCAGTGCCCATGTCCGCCTTCCAGCTGGTCGCAGAGATGCCCGATCACCGGGTCCAGGACGGTGAGCCCGTCCATGACGCCCTTGGGTGAGCCGGGCAGGTTCACAATAAAGGTTGCGCCGGCGGCCCCGGCGTGGCCCCTGCTCAGGGCGGCCAGCGGGGTTTTTGCGGCGCCGGCCCGCCTGATGGCTTCCATGATGCCCGGGATCTCCCGATCCAGCAGGGGCAGCGTAACGTCCGGAGTCCGGTCGTCCGGGCTCAGGCCTGTCCCGCCGCTGGTGATCACGACGGCGGGACGCTGGGTCAGGAGCGCCCTGATGGCGGCGCCCACGGGCTCACCGTCCGGGACCACCATCGGCGGAAAGACATCGAAGCCGTGCTCGGCCAGCCAATCGCTGATCACCGGGCCGGTCTCGTCAACGTAGATTCCGGCTGCGGCGCGGGTGGAGGCGATCACCACGCCGGCTTTCCGTCCCTGGGCGTCGCCGTGCCGGTGCGGCTCGGGGGCGCCGAGGGGCTTGGTGTTGGTCACAGCGCCCAGTCTCCGCTCTTGCCGCCGCTCTTGGCCAGCACCTTGATATCCGTCAGGACGGCGTGCTTGTCCACGGCCTTGATCATGTCGTAAACGCTCAGGGCCGCAACGGACGCAGCAGTCAGGGCCTCCATTTCCACGCCGGTGACGCCGCGGGTCTTCACGGTGGAACTGATGGTGACGGTATCGGGGCCGAGGTCAAAATCGACGGTGACTTTGGCCAGGGGCAACGGGTGGCAGAGCGGAATGAGGTCGGGCGTCTTCTTCGCAGCCATGATGCCGGCCACCCGGGCCACGGCCAGCGCGTCGCCCTTGGGCAGGCCCCCGGCCCCCAGGAGTTCCATGACCTCCGAGGTGGTCCGGACGGTAGCTGTGGCCGTGGCTTCCCGGGTGGTCTCGGCTTTGGCTGAGACGTCCACCATCTGGGCACTGCCGTCCTGGCGCAGGTGCGTCAGGGCGGGGGTCTGTTCTGCGTTCACAGCATCCATACTTCCACCTCATCGCCGGCGCCGAGTTCCGTGACGCCGTGGGGGACGTGGACCAGGACGTTCGAGCCCGCGAGCGCATGCATCAGGTGGGAACTCTCACCACCCTCAAGCCGCACGGTGCCGCCGGCTTGCAGGCTGCCCCGCCGGACCTGGTGTTTGTGGCCGGGGGACGTGAGCGGGTGGGCAAGGCGTGCCCGCAGCGGCAGCCTGGCCGCCGGTGCGCCCAGGAGTCCGGACAGCGCGGGGCGGAGGAACATTTCGAAGGACACCAGGCAGCTGACGGGGTTACCGGGGAACCCGAGGAAAGGGAGGCCGTCGAACGTTCCCAGGCCTTGGGGGCCGCCGGGCTGCATGGCCACGTGCAGGAAATCGACGGGCTGATCCACCATCGCCTGCCGCACCACTTCGTAAGCGCCCTTGCTGACCCCGCCGGTGGTGACGATGAGATCGGCGCCTTGGCCCTCGGAACGCAGCAGGCCGCGCAGTTCATCGGGATTGTCGGTGGAGATACCGGCCCGCCGGACGGTGAGGCCGGCCTGCGTCATGGCGGCTTCGAGGAGGGTTCCGTTGGAATCGTAGATCTTCCCGGGCGGGAGGGGCCGGCCGGGTTCCACCACTTCGTCCCCGGTGGTGACCAGCAGGACGGTGGGCGCCCGGTAGACCGGCACCTCGGCCAGGCCCAACGCGGCGAGCAGCCCCAGCTGGGCCGGCCCCAGGCAGGTCCCGGTGGCCAGGGCCAGCTCCCCCGCCGCGATGTCGCTGCCGGCGGACCGCACGTACGCGCCGGGTCCGGTGGCGGGCAGCCTGACGGTGCCGCCCCGGGCGGGTTCCAGGAAGTGGTCCGGCACGGCCCGTTCAATGGGTACGACGGCGTCCGCCCCGGCCGGGATCACGGCACCTGTCATGATGGGCGCCGCCGTCCCCGGTTCGAGCGCGGGCGGCCTTGATCCGGCGGCTACCGGGGGCATGGTCTCCAGGTCCGCGCCGCCGTCGGGAATGTCGCCGGAGTGGACGGCGTAACCGTCCATCTGCGAATTGGCGAATGGCGGCAGGCTGACGGGCGCTGTCACATCGGCCGCCAGCCCACGGCCCAGGGCCCTGCTGAGTGGGAGCGTTTCGGTGCGTCCCGCCGCCCGGAGCGGCTGCAGGAGTGCTGCGACGGCGGCGGCGTGGTCGGCAACCGAGCGGGCATGTTCATGCGGGTGCCGGGCACGGCTCTCCGGCGGGTGGCCGTGCGGGGTGGGGCTGGTCATGGGTACGCCTTCGGTCGCGGACTTCAGGATTTCACGTCCACTCTAACCGTGTGGAATCCGGTGGCACCGTCAGGTTGGGGCGGCCGCTCCGTTTCCTCCTGGGGTTTGCCCGTGAGGTCCGTGGCGCGGACCTGGACCTCGTACTGCCCCGGGGTCAGGTCCACTGCCAGTTTCCACTGGTACCAGGTGTCCGCTGACAGGCCCGCAGCGAGTTCGGCCTCCCGCCACGGCCCACGGTTGATCCTCAGTTCAACCCTCCCGATCCCGGTGTGTTGGGCCCAGGCGACGCCCGCGAAGACCACGGACCCTGCACTGACCGGACGCCCGCTGCGGGGCACGTCGATCCGGGAGGACGTCTTGACCGGGCCGCGCTCGGACCAGCCCCGGGGGGTCCAATATCCGGCGTCCTGCGCGAACGTGGTGACTTTGAGTTCGGTGACCCATTTGGTGGCGGACACGTAGCCGTAGAGTCCCGGGACGATCATCCGGACGGGAAAGCCGTGCTCGAGCGGCAGGGGTTCCCCGTTCATTCCGACGGCAAGCAGGGCGTCCCTGGTGTCGGTGAGGACTTCCAGGGGCGTCCCTGCATTCCAGCCGTCCGTGCTCCTGGACAGCACCATGTCCGCTCCGGGGTGGGGGCCCGCCTGGGCCAGCAATTCGCGGACCGGCCAGCCCAGCCAGCGGGCATTCCCGATCAGGTCGCCGCCCACGCCGTTGGACACGCAGGCGATAGTGATGTGGCGCTCCGTCAGCGGCTTGGCCAGGAGTTGCCCGTAGGACAACTGGATCTCCCGGTCCACCATGCCTGTGACCCTCAGGGCCCAATTGTCCGGGTTGACTGCCGGGACGGACAGTGCGGTGTCGATCCGGTAGAACTCGCGGTTGGGCGTCACCAACGGCGTCGCTCCGGCCACGTCCAGGTCGGCGCCCGCCGGAACCGGCGGTGCGGGTGACGCCGGGACTGGCAGGGTGATCCGTGCCCTGGCCTCGCTGACGGCATTGGTTGCCCCGCGCCACGCCCCGGCCAGCACACCTGCCACCGCGGACACGGCCGCCGTGCCGGCAAGGGCCTGGAGGAAGCTCCGACGTGAACTTCCCGGTCCGCCCGGTTCAGCGGCGCCCGCTTTCCATTCGCGAAGCTTTCCGATGAGGAATCGCAGCAGCACCACGGCCACCACCGCGGTCACGAGCGGGAGTGCCACGGCGATTGGCGTCATTTGGGCGCGGGTGAGTACAGCGGCGGCTCCCACGGCTCCGAAGATGCCCACCACGGCCGCACCCCGATAGCCGCGGCGGAACTCCAGCACCCCTGCCAGCGCGGCCAGGACGGCAATGACCAGCGCCATGCCCGCCAGGAGGGCAGCCTTGTCCGCCGTCCCGAAGACGGATACCGCCCAGTCCTTGACGTCCGGCGGGACGGCGTCGATGACCGCACCGCCAACGGCCGTCAGCGGCGAGACGGAAGGACTGGCAAATCCTGCGAGCAACTCCCCCACGGCCACGCCGCCGGCGACGGCGGCTGCACCCGCGGCGGCGGCCCACCTGCCCGTGGCGCCCGTGGCAGCCTTGTGCGGGACGGGACGGTCCGGCAGCTCCCCACGGCGCCCGCCGTCGTCGTCCGCCGCCTTCGAAACCCGGGAATCGTTCACCCCTCCAGCATAGGTTTGCCACCGCCCGCCGGCACTGGCCCCCAGGTGTGACCGGAACCCGTGCAGTCACGGTGTGATGCGCGGCTCAAGGTGGCGTAGCCTGAATCCATGACTGTCCAGCTAGGCATGCCGCAGCCGCGGGAGGAAGCAGCATCGGAGCTGCCCGGCGTTCCCGCACGCCGTCCCGAGGATGCACCGGACGGGCTGGTGGACCGCTACGGCCGCCGCGCCACGGATATGCGGCTGTCCCTGACGGACAAGTGCAACCTCCGCTGCACCTACTGCATGCCGGCGGAGGGCCTGGAATGGCTCGCGAAGCAGGCCGTCATGTCGGCTGAGGAGATCGTCCGGATTGTCCGCGTCGGCGTGGAGCAGCTGGGGGTGCGGGAACTGAGGCTGACCGGCGGTGAGCCGCTGGTCCGGCACGACCTCGTGGAGATCATCTCGGCGCTGCGGAACAACCATCCGGACCTGCCCATCTCGATGACCACCAACGGTGTTGGCCTGGCCAGGAAGGCGGCCCCGCTCAAAGCGGCCGGGCTGACACGGATCAATGTCTCACTGGATTCGCTGCACGAGGAAACGTTCGCCAAACTGACCAGGCGGCCGTTCCTGGACCAGGTCCTGGCGGGTGTGGACGCCGCATGGGCGGCAGGCCTGGGCCCGGTGAAACTGAACGCTGTCCTCATGCGCGGCATCAACGATACCGAGTCGCCGCAGCTGCTCGCCTGGGCCTTGGAGCGGGGATACGAACTTCGGTTCATCGAACAAATGCCGCTGGACGCCGACCATGGCTGGACCCGCCGCAACATGATCACGGCCGCCGAGATCCGCGACCTGCTGTCCAAGGACTATGTGCTCAGCCCCGATGCCCGGGCCCGTGACGGTGCCCCCGCCGAGCGCTTTGACGTCCGACGACGGGCGGCAGGTTCATTGGAAGCTGACGGTCCGGTGCTGGGAACAGTGGGGATCATCGCCTCCGTCACCGAGCCGTTCTGCGCGGACTGCCGGCGCACCCGGATCACCGCCGAGGGCAAGATCATGAGCTGCCTGTTCTCCCGCGAGGAATTCGACCTGCTGGGCCTGCTGCGCTCCGGCGCGGCTGATGACGAGCTGGCGCAGCGGTGGCAGGATGCCATGTGGCTCAAGCCAAAAGCCCACGGCATGGACCACGTGGGACTGGACGCTCCGGACTTCGTCCAGCCGGACCGCAGCATGAGCGCCATCGGGGGCTGACCGGAATGCTTGTACGTTACTTCGCTGCCGCACGCGCTGCCGCCGGCCGGGAGGAAGAAAAGTTCGACCTGCCCGACGGTTCCACGGTCGCCCATCTCCTGGAGGCTGTGCTTGCGGTGCCCCGTGCCGAACCGCCGGCAGGCACCCCTCCACTCCCCCGGCTCCTGTCCCGCAGCAGCTTCCTGCTCAACGAGGTGGCTGTCCGGGACCAGTCAACGGTTCTTGGGGCCGACGACGTGGTTGACGTACTTCCCCCGTTCGCCGGCGGGTAGGTATTCCGTAACGCCCAGGCGACTGGCAGCATTCCGGGGGGGTGGCCTCCTGCCTGGTCCTGCCAACGCTGCCGCAGCCTTGAATGTCGGACCCTGGTTGGATGATGTTTCCATGGGAATCGGTGCGGATCTGGCGGTGGTGATGGAGGGTGTTTCTGCCTCTGTTGCTGCGCTCAGCGGGCTGGTTCGGGAGGATGGTTCCTTCGCTTCAGGTACCGGCGCCGGCGCGGATCTGGACGTGCTGCAGCGGCGGTATGAGTCATGTCTGGGGCGGCTGGAGGTGGTGGCCCGGTTGGAGGCCCAGCTGGCGGCGGTGAAGGCGCGGGACGTGGCGGATGCGGTTGAGATCCAGCATGCTCTGCTTCGGCCGGACGCCCCGGTGGAGGAGCGCACGTTCGCGGAGATGTCGGTGGTGGAGGAGATCGCCGTGGTCCTGACCATCAGTTCGGGGGTTTCCGGCGCGCTGGTCGAGCAGTCCCGCCGGGTGTGCTCGCTGCCGCCTGTGGTCGAGGCCCTGTCCACGGGTGCGGTGTCGTGGCAGCACGCCCGGATCGTTGCCGACGAAACCGAAGGCCTCACCCCTGAAGGGGCGGCCGGGTTGGTGGCGCACTTCTTCGACCCCGGCGCACCCAACCCCGCCCGCGGCGCCGCGCCCGGTGACCTTGTCCCGTCCCGGTTCCGGGCGAAGGTCCGGGCCTGGCGGGAACGCCACCACCCTGAGTCCTTGGAGAAACGGCATGTGAAGGGGGTGGCGGACCGGCGGATGGACTACGCCCCGGACCACGACGGGATGGCCTGGCTCTCGTTCTACCTGCCCGGGGACACCGCGTGCGCGATCTGGAACCGCAGCACCGCCACTGCCCGCGGCCTCCAAACCCCCGACGAGCCCCGCACCCTCACCCAGCTCCGCGCCGACGTCGCCGCGTCACTGCTCCTCGGCGCCGGAAACGCGACAGCCCCGGGTGAAGCTGCCGCAGATGCCGGTGCTATCGGCAAGATCCCCACGCCGCGGGCTGATGTCCTGGTCACGGTCCCGGTGTTCTCGCTGCTGGGCCTCACCGATGAGCCGGCCGTGCTGGACGGGTTCGGGCCGGTCCCGGCATCCATGGCGCGGAAGCTCGTCGCCGGCGGGGCGGAATCGTTCTACCGGGTCCTGGTCGACCCCCGCGACGGGGCACCCCTGGAAATTGGCCGCACCCGCTACCGGCTCCCGGAGACCATCAAACAATGGATCCGGCTACGGGACGGCACATGCACCTTCCCCGGCTGCACCAACCACACCCCCGACAACGACACCGACCACCTCAACCCCTGGCACCACGGCGGCACCACCGGAACCCACAACCTCGCCCAACTCTGCCCCCGACACCACCGCCTCAAACACCACAGCACCTGGACCCCCGACCCAGCCACCAAAAACAAACCACCCGGCTGGACCTCACCCACCGGCCGACACTACAAACCCGAACAACACGACCCCCAACCAACCCACTGGCCACCAGGAACCCCGCCGCTTGCCGAACTCCCAGCGTGCCCGGATCCGGAAACTGAGGAGCCGGACGGGAACTTGATTGAGCCGGATCAACTCCCTCCAACAGATCCTGTGTGGGACGACTTCTACGCTATGCCGTTCATCCTGCCGCCAGACCCAGCGAGGCGATGGGACGTCGTCTTATCGTAGGGACTTTCGGTAAACGAATGTGTCTCAGGCGGTGGCTCCGGAAGCCAACAGCCCACCGCTAGGCCCTGGCTCCCGTGCCCAGGGCCATGGCCAGCAGGGACACCCGGCTGTGGACTCCGCATGTCTGGAAGAGTTGCTTGAATTGGTCCTGGATCGTGTACGGCGTCACGCCCTGGGCGTCCGCCATGGCTGCCGTATCGGCCCCTTCCGCAGTGAGCCAGAGCAGTTCCCCCTGCCGGGGTGACAGGCCAAACGCCCGGGCAAACATGTCAAGCCTCGCGGCAGGCGTGCTGGCCTGAATCGTCACGGCCACCGGTGGAGTGGGTCCGGACACCTCCGACTCCATGCGGTTGGCCCGCAGGGAGGCCCAGCGGCCCGCCCCGACGTAGACCCTGCATTCCGCGGGGTGGGTGTCCACCAGCGCTTCCCGTGCCGCCAGCTGGGCCGCAACGTTCAACACCTCAGCCGGCACCTGATGGTGAGGGACCGGACCAGGCTGAAGCAGCTTGAGCCAGTCGTCCACGGACGCCGTTCGGCCAGCTATCGCCAGATCGTCGTCCAGGGTGAGGACAGCCTGCTCCGGCAATCCGGGCTGCCCGGATCCTGTCCCGGATGCCTGGTCCGGGCCAGGTTCCGGATCCGGTCGAATCCAAAATTGCCTGGCTACGGACCTCCGCAGGCCGGCGGTCACTGCCGCTGCCAGCTCGCCCAGGTAGGCAGTTTCTTCGTCCGTGAAGGGGACCGAATCGCCGGTCCGCCACAAATCGAGCCAGGCCCAACACCCATACTTGTCGGCAAACACGGCGGACAGGACATCGCGGACGCCATAGCGTTGCAACACGCCACTCCACACCGGGCTGCGGGAGGGCTCTCCCTGCGTTGCCTTCAGGAGGGATTCCGCCGGCTCCGGCCAACGCATCAGCTCGGTCCAGCGGCCCGCCCGGGAGAGGTACTTGAGGCGGATAAGTGTGGGCAATTCCTGGGGGCAGGGAGTCCTGGCCCTCGGCGCCATCCCCACCGTCGTGACGGGATCACACAACGGCCAAACGAATGCATCGAAAGGCACCATGGTGGCCACTTCTGCCAGAATCGCTGTCCGGAGGGCTTGGTGATCCAGGTCCGAGCCTGCCAGGAGTCGGATGCGCTCCTGGCTCCGGTCTGCAGCCCAGCCCTTGGTCATGTTCCAAGTATGCTCCGGCAATCCTGCGCGACCCGGCGGCGCTGCCACCCAGAATTCTGGGATACCCGCCGCAGCCCGGACCATCTAGCTTTAGCAGCGTGGAGCGTCCTCCAACCTGGCGGGACGAGTAAGGAGACTGGAATGTTCACCCTGCAGATCGAACACAGAATCACAGATTTCAGCACATGGAAGGCGGCATTCGACCGGGATCCGGTTGGCCGGTCCGCGTCAGGGGTTCTCGCGCACCGGATAGGCCGGCCCGTGGGCGAACCGCAATATGTTGTTGTGGAACTCGACTTCGCGGACCTGGCCCAGGCAGAGCAGTTGCTCTCGAACCTCCAAACACAGGTATGGCGTTCGCCGGCGGACGCCCCTGCGCTCGCCGGCGCGCCAAAATCGCGCATCCTCGAGGCGGCGTCCTAGCCCCCGCCTCCGGCGCGGTGAAATTCCGAGCGCATGAATGGTGAGTAGGACGAAGCCTTGCCGTCCACACCCCCCTCCGGGGCATCGTCGCCGTCGTTACGCCCGTGCGAACGCAATTCGGTGACGTGTGTCAGGACACCGTTCGCCACCTCGATCGAGTGGCGCGTCCAGCCTCCGGCATTGCGGCGTTCAACACGGATGACACCGTCGCGCGAGGTGCAGCGGGCGGCGTTGCCGGGCGGCACGCCGGTGCTGTCAACGTAATACCACAGCACGTCGTTGTGGACCGGATCGATCGTGAATATGCCGTGGCCCTCGAAGTGGCTGCCGTCCGGTTCGACGTGCCGGTAGCTCTGCACCACGCCGAGACCCCCGGCAACCTGCGTGTAGGACACTTGGGCGCTCACGCGGTGTTCCGGCCCCCAAGGGCCGGCAGCAACGTGTGTGTAGCCCTCCCAGTGACCCAGCAGGTTCGTTAACTCCGGATGTCCGTGCTTCGCTCCTGGCCCGTTCACCGTTCCGCCTTCCCCTGCCGAAGATCATTCCTACTCAGGATGTACTCTGCAGAGCCGGGCCGCCAGCGTCTCCGCGGCGCAGGGTGCCACAGGCCGAAGGTTTCGGTCTCGTCGAACGGACCCACCAAAATGACGGTGCGCTCGTCGAACGGGCCCACTAAGGTGACGGTGCGCTCGTCGAACGGGCCCACCAAGGTGACGGTGCGCGGCGCGGAAGCTACAACCCGAACGTCTCGTCTTCGTCGAACGGGCCCACCACGGTGACAGTGCGCGGCGCGGCGGCGAGTTCGGCGGCCAGTTCCTGGACCTGCTCCGCAGTGACGGCTTTGATCTGGCGCAGGGTTTCGTCGATGTCCTGGTATTCGCCGGAGACCAGTTCGGCCCGGCCCAGCCGGGACATCCGGGACCCGGTGTCTTCCAGCGCCAGGACGATCCCGCCGCCGAGTTGTCCCACGGCCTTGCGCAATTCATCGCCTGAAATACCGTGCTCCGCGAGTTTGTCCAACTCCACGCCCAGCAGGTCCAGCACCTGGCGGACCTTTGACGGAGTGCAGCCGGCGTACATCCCGAAGTAGCCGGCGTCGGCGTAGGACGAGGCAAAGGAGTAGGTGGAGTACACCAAACCGCGCTTCTCGCGGATTTCCTGGAAAAGCCGGGAGGACATGCCGCCGCCCAGGACGGCGTTCAGGACGCTCATGACGTAGCGGCGCTCATCCGTGGCAACGATGGTGGGGCACCCCATGATGATGTTGGCCTGTTCCACTGCGCGCTTGACCACGTGCAGTCCCGCCGTTCCGGTGATTTGGGCGCGTTCGGTGGGGCGCCGGCTGACCGGGGCCGCATCCGGCTCAAGCGACCATCCGGCGGATTCGAGGGCGTCCACCACGAGTCCGCAGACAACGTCGTGGTCCAGGCCGCCCGCGGCGGTGATGACCAGTTCCTGGGGCTTGTAGTACTTGCGGTAGTGGTCCCACACGGAGTCGCGGGCCACGGCTTTGATCGCTGCGGGCGTCCCGCCGATCGGCCGTCCCAGGGGGTGGCTGCCCAGGACGGCGGCCACAAAGTGTTCGTGCGCAACGTCGGTGGGGTCGTCGCTGTCCATGGCGATTTCCTCAAGGATGACGTCACGTTCCTGCTCCATCTCATCCGGGTCCAGGACGGCGCCGGTGATCATGTCCGCAATGACATCGATGGCCATGGGCAGGTCCGAATCCAGGACACGGGCGAAGTAGCACGTGCTTTCCTTCGCGGTGGCGGCATTCGATTCTCCGCCCACCTCGTCAAACGCCGAGGCGATCTCCAGGGCGGTGCGCCGGCGGGTGCCTTTGAACAGGAGGTGCTCAAGGAAGTGCGTGGAACCGTGCTGGCCGGGCGCCTCGTCACGGGATCCGACGCCCACCCAAAAGCCGATCGTGGCCGACCGTTGGCCCGGCATCGCTTCCGTCAGTACCCGCACTCCCCCGGGCAGCACGGAACGGCGGACTTCGGACCCGCCGTCGGAGCCATGGACCAGGGTGTCGCCGGCGTGGTTCTGCTCAAGCGGCAGGGGTACAACAGTCATTGAAGCCTTTCAGGACGGGCAGCCGGATCTGGCTGCCATCGTAACAGCGGCGGGACCGGTGGATCATCCACCGGTCCCGCCGATTCATGCTGTTGCCAAGCGAGGGCTGTTAGACGTCAGCGCCTTCAGCCGGCTCCGTGGCGTGGACGCGCTCGGTGTCGGCCGGAGCCTCTTCCTCGGCGACGACCGGGGCGAGCGAGAGCTTGCCGCGGTCATCGATCTTGGTGATCTCAACCTGGACCTTCTGGCCCACGGAGACGACGTCTTCGACGTTGTCCACGCGCTTGCCGTTGGCCAGCTTGCGGAGTTCGGAGATGTGCAGGAGGCCGTCCTTGCCCGGGGTCAGCGACACGAAGGCACCGAAGGTGGTGGTCTTGACGACCGTACCCAGGTAGCGCTCGCCGATTTCCGGGACCTGCGGGTTGGCGATGGCGTTGATGGCGGAGCGTGCTGCATCTGCAGACGGACCGTTGGTGGCGCCAATGTAGACCGTGCCGTCGTCCTCGATGGAGATGTCGGCGCCGGTGTCTTCCTGGATCTGGTTGATCATCTTGCCCTTGGGGCCGATGACCTCGCCGATCTTGTCCACGGGGATCTTGACGGCGATGACGCGCGGTGCGAACTCGGAGAGCTCGTCCGGGGTGTCGATGGCCGAGTTGATGACCTCGAGGATGTGCAGGCGGGCTTCGCGGGCCTGCTTCAGCGCTGCAGCCAGCACCGAGGCGGGGATACCGTCGAGCTTGGTGTCCAGCTGGATGGCGGTGACGAACTCGGCCGTACCGGCAACCTTGAAGTCCATGTCGCCGAAGGCGTCTTCGGCGCCGAGGATGTCGGTCAGTGCCGCGTAGCGGGTCTGGCCGTCAACCTGGTCGGACACGAGGCCCATGGCGATACCGGCGACGGCGGCCTTCAGGGGCACACCGGCGTTCAGCAGGGACAGGGTGGAGGCGCAGACGGAACCCATCGACGTCGAGCCGTTGGAACCGAGGGCCTCGGATACCTGGCGGATGGCGTAGGGGAATTCCTCGCGCGACGGCAGGACGGGCACCAGGGCGCGTTCGGCCAGGGCGCCGTGGCCGATTTCGCGACGCTTGGGCGAGCCCACACGGCCGGTTTCACCGGTGGAGTACGGCGGGAAGTTGTAGTTGTGCATGTAGCGCTTGCGCGTTACCGGCGACAGCGAGTCGATCTGCTGTTCCATCTTGAGCATGTTCAGCGTGGTGACACCCATGATCTGGGTCTCGCCGCGCTCGAAGATGGCCGAACCGTGGACGCGGGGCAGGACCTCGACCTCGGCAGTCAGCTGGCGGATGTCCGTCAGGCCGCGGCCGTCAATGCGGACCTGGTCCTTGAGGATGCGCTGGCGCACAACGTGCTTGGTGACCGAGCGGAAAGCAGCGGACAGCTCCTTTTCGCGGCCTTCGAACTGACCGGCCAGGCCGGCCAGGACTTCGTCCTTGAGCGCGTCGGAGGCGTTGTCGCGTTCCTGCTTGTCGGCGATCTGGAAGACAGCTGCCAGCTTGTCGGCGGCAGCGGATTCGACGGCGGCGTAAGCGTCGTCCTCGTAGTCCAGGAAGACCGGGAACTCGACCGTGGGCTTTGCGGCGCGCGCGGCGAGATCGGCCTGGGCGTCGCAGAGAGCCTTGATGAACGGCTTGGCGGCCTCGAGGCCTTCGGCCACGACCTCTTCGGTGGGGGCGGTGGCGCCCTGTTCCTTGATGAGGTTCCAGGAGTTGTCGGTGGCTTCGGCTTCAACCATCATGATGGCGACGTCGTCGCCGGCAACGCGGCCGGCAACCACCATGTTGAAGACCGAGTTCTCCAGCTGGGAGTGCTTGGGGAACGCAACCCACTGCGAACCGTGCTCGTCGGCGACGAGGGCAACGCGGACGCCGCCGATCGGGCCGGAGAACGGCAGGCCGGACAGCTGCGTGGACATCGAGGAGGCATTGATGGCCACAACGTCGTAGAGCTCGTCCGGGTTGATGGCCAGGACGGTGACGACGATCTGGACCTCGTTGCGCAGGCCCTTGATGAAAGCGGGGCGCAGCGGGCGGTCCATCAGGCGGCAGGCCAGGATGGCTTCGGTGGAGGGGCGGCCTTCGCGGCGGAAGAACGAGCCCGGGATGCGGCCGGCAGCGTACATGCGCTCTTCGACGTCGACCGTCAGCGGGAAGAAGTCGAAGCCTTCACGCGGGTGCTTGCCTGCGGTGGTGGCGGACAGCAGCGCGGTGTCGTCGTCGATGTACACCATGGCTGCGCCGGCGGCCTGCTTGGCGAGGCGGCCGGTTTCAAAGCGGATTACACGCTTGCCGAAGCGGCCATTGTCAATGACAGCCTCTGAGAACTGGATTTCGGGACCCTCCAAGAGAGTCACCTCCGTTTCTGTTTCACGGAAGTCCAGCCGCATCAACCCGGCCCAGCATCTGTCTACTGGCCCTTGCACCCGGTCATCGATCGAGACCCACGGGCCGCTGGCTTCAGTCAACGAAGCCGTTCCCGGGGATCACTACCGAGGACCGCGAATGCGTGATGCGGTTGATCCTCCTGTTTAGTTTTTCATTTGAAGAAGGCGGCCCGTTCCGGAGGGAAAGGGCCGCCCCAAAGCCAGACTAGCGGCGCAGGCCGAGACGCTCGATGAGCGTACGGTAGCGGGCGATGTCAGTCTTCTTGAGGTAGCTCAGCATACGCTTGCGACGACCAACCATGGCCAGCAGACCGCGCTGGGTGTGGTAGTCGTGCTTGTGCTCCTTCATGTGCTCAGTCAGATCCTTGATCCGCTGGGTCAGGACGGCAACCTGGACCTCGGGTGAACCGGTGTCGCCTTCGGCGGTTGCGTATTCCTTGATGATGGACTGCTTTACAGCGGCGTCAAGTGCCACAATAACTCCTTGGGAATGTGCCGTGAGGGCCCAGGTCAGAAGTTCACTGCCGGGTCTGCCATGCACGTCCTGTCCCGGAAACCCGGGAAAGCCGCAACGACAGGACCCAGCCGCCACGGACTGCAGCCGGATCCATCGTTCAGTTTACCGGGCCGGGCCTAACCTTGTCGAAACAGTCCGGGCGGACCCGCGGCCCGCTCCGGCGCCGGGCGTCAGCCCTGCAGCCGGTCCCGGATGGCGGCCATGCCGTCGAGGACCTCGGCGAAGCTGGTGCTCAGCGGCGACAACCCAACCCGGATCCCGTGCGGTGAGCGGAAGTCCGGGATGACGTCGCCGTCCCAGAGCGCTTCCACGGTGGCTTTGCTGAAGTCCGGGTGGTCCACGGTGATGTGGCCGCCCCGCTCCCCCGCGTCCCTGGGCGAAGCCAGTTCGGCACCCAGCGGGGCGAGCCAGGCGTCGAAGACATCGATGGCGAAGGCGGTCAGTGCCACTGACTTCGTCCGGATGGCAGCCATCGAGGCTTCCTCGATGAGGTCCAGGGTGCCTTGCATGGCGATCATGCCGAAGATGGCGGGGGTGCCGCTGAGGAAGCCGCGGATACCTGCCGCCGGTTCATAGCCGGCGGCCATCTCAAAAGCGTCCTTGCGGCCCATCCAACCCCAGATGGGCTGGTTGAGCGCCGGAAGGTGGCGGGCGTTGACGTACGCGAAGGCGGGTGAGCCCGGGCCGCCGTTGAGGTACTTGTAGGTGCAGCCGGCGGCGAAGTCCACGTCCGCGCCGTCCAGGCCGATCTCTACCGACCCCGCGGAGTGGCAAAGATCCCACACCACCAAGGCGCCGGCGTCGTGCACCGCCGCGGTGATTCCGGGCAGGTCAGCCAGGTGCCCTGAACGGTAGGCGATCTGGCTGAGGAGCACGACGGCGGTCCGCGGCCCGGTGGCCTGGCGCACCTGGTCAAGGGTCACCCCGGCTGCCGGATCGGGGTCGATCCATCGGAGGGTCAGCCCCTCTTCCAGGGCAATGCCCTCCACCAGGTAGCGGTCCGTGGGAAAGTTCCCGGTATCGAGCACAAGCTCGTTGCGGTCCGGGTCCGGCACGGCGGCCAGCGCGGCGCGGAGCAGCTTGTAGAGCACCACGGTGGTGGAATCGGCAATGATCGTTTGTCCCGGGGCCGCGCCCAGGACGGCGCGGCCCAGCTGGTCTCCGATGGCCTGCGGCATGGCGAGCCACTGTTCGTCCCAGCCGCGGATGAGCCGGCCGCCCCATTCGTTCCGGACGAAGGCGGCGACGTCGTCGGCGGTCCGTTTCAGGGGCCGGCCCAGGGAGTTGCCGTCAAGGTAGGACAGCGGGGTGTCCGTTCCGATGAAATGGTCCCGGTACGTTGCCAGCGGGTCTTGGCGGTCCAGCTCCGCCGCCCGGCGGTGGAGCGCCTCAGTGGTCACGCCGGTGGGGCCGTCCTGGTGGATGCTCATTGTCCGATCTCCGTCCTGACGGCAAATAGTTCCGGAAAAAATGTCAGCTCCAGCGCCTTCTGCAGGAAGGTGACCCCGCTGGAACCACCCGTGCCTGTCTTCATGCCGATGGTCCGCTGAACGGTGCGCAGGTGCCTGAACCGCCAGAGCTGGAAGTTGTCCTCCAGGTCCACCAGTTCCTCGCACGCCTCGTAAGCGGCCCAGTTCTCTGCCGCGTTTTCGTAGATGTGCTTGAAGAGTGGGACCAGGTCCGGGGTGAACTCATGGGCGCGCGTCACGTCCCGGTCCAGGACGGAAGCGGGCACGTCGAATCCGTGCCGGGACAGATAGGCGAGGAACTCGTCGTAGATGCTGGGGGCCGCAAGCAGTTCCGCCAGCATGGCGTGGGCCTCGGGATCGGATTCGAAGACCGGCAGCATCTTGCGGTTTTTGTTTCCCAGCACGAATTCGACCGCCCGGTATTGGGCGGACTGGAAGCCCGAGGAATTCCCCAGGAAGCCGCGGAACTGCGAATACTCGGTGGGGGTCAGGGTGGCCAGTACGGACCATTGTTCGGTGAGGGTCTTCTGGATGTGCTTGACCCGGGCAATGCCCTTCAGCGCCGAGCCGAGGTCGTCGGCCCGCAGCCAGGCGGCGGCGCTGCGCAGCTCGTGCAGGACCAGCTTCAGCCACAACTCGGTGGTCTGGTGCTGGATGATGAACAGCATCTCGTCGTGGTGTTCCGGCTCGCTGACCGGCTTTTGGGCACTAAGCAGCGTGGGCAACTGCAGGTAGGAGGCGTAGCTCATCCGCGAGCTGAAGTCGCGGACAATCCCTTCATCGAGCTTGCGGGTGTTCTTTTCGACGGACACGCACTGCCTTTCGTTGTTAGGGCCCCGGCAGTGCTGTCAGCGGGCGGCGAGGAGTTGATGGGCCTGCGCCACATCCAGCCGCATCTGTTCCACCAGGGCCTCAGGGCCACGATAGGCCACCATGCCCCGCAACCGTTCGACGAATTCCACGATCACTGTCTGGCCGTACAGATTGAAGTCCTCCACGGCTTCCTTGGGCCGGTCGATGACGTGTGCCTCGACTTGCCGGCTGACGCCGTCGAACGTGGGATTGGAGCCCACCGAAATCGCCGCCGGCCAGCGCGTTCCGGCCTGGTCCACCAGCCAGCCTGCGTAGATGCCGTCGGCCGGGATCAGTCCCGAGGCATTGGAGGCGAGGTTTGCGGTGGGGAAACCGAGCGCCCTGCCGCGGGCGGCACCGTGGACCACTTCGCCGCGCATCCGGTGGGCCCTGCCCAGCACCGCGGCAGCGGTGGCGACGTCGCCCTCCTGCAGCGCCTCGCGCACCCAGGTGGACGAGCAGCGCCGGTCGGTGGCTTCGTCGCCGTGCAGCGGGTAGCCCTCTGAGCCGAATTCGCTGATCACCTGGACATCGAAGCCGAACTTTTTGCCCAGCGCCTTCATGGTGTCCAGGTCACCGGAGTTGCCGCGGCCGAATCGGGCGTCGTGGCCGATGACAACGTGGCTCGCGTGCAGGCAGTCCACCAGGTACTGCTCCACGAATTCCTCGGCCGTCAGGCTGGCGAGGTCCAGGGAGTACTTGACCACGAGGACGGCGTCCAGGCCGAGCTCGCCCAGGGCCTCAAGCTTGTCCTCCAGGCCCATGATCAGTTCCGGCGCGGCCTCGGGGCGGTGGATCAGCGCAGGGTGGGGGTCGAAGGTGACGGCCACGGCCTTGGCGTGCGCGAGGCGGGCCGAGCGGATCAACTGGGAGAGCACCTGCTGGTGGCCGCGGTGAACGCCATCGAAATTGCCGAACGTGACAACGGATGGGCCGAAGTCCGCCGGGACATCGGACGGATCGTTCCAGATGTAGACCATCACCCTCGCCTTAAGCTGCCTGCAAAATCTGTGTTCCGGGGCCAGGCCGGCCGCGGAACTCTTCAAGGTTACCCGGATTCACTGCGCGGCCTTGGCCTGGGACGGGCGGCGGCGGTACAGCCACGCCAGCCCGAGGATGGGCAGCAGCAGCGGGATGAAGCCGTAGCCCCGGCCGAACAGCGACCAGACCGTCTCGTGCGGGAACTGCACGGAGTCCAGGACGCTCAGGGTCCCCACCACCAGGACACCCGCCAGTTCCACCAGGACGGCCGCTACGGAGACCTTGAACCAGGTGCTGCCTGCTTTGGCCAAGGAGACGGTGGCTACTACGTAGACCAGGGCGGCGAAGGCCGAGAGCAGGTAGGCCAGCGGGGCCTCGGAGAATTTGGTGAGGATCTGGTACCCGGCGCGGGCCGTGGCGGAGATCGCGAAAACCCCATAGACCGCAATCAGCAGCCTGCCGGGCCCGGTATTGCGGGTGTTGCGGGCGGGTGCGTCCTCGGCCGGGCGGGCCTGCTGGTCTTTCATTTGTTTTGCTTCTTCCACTTCAGTACCAGATCTGGTTCATCCGCGCGGCCATCACCAGTGCGGTGACGCCGACGGCGGCCAGGACAAAGTTGCTCCACCGGGTCCGTTCCAGGATGGACCAGTACGCCGCTGCCGGGGGCAGGAGCATGGCGGTGGCCATGTAGCCCCAGAATTCCCAGGCTTCGCCTGCAATGTGTTCGCCGGCAATGACCCGCACGATGGAACCCACCAGGTAGACCACGAGGGCCAGTTCGACCGCGGCGACGGACAGGATGGTGACGTCGTTGGGCGCTTTCTTCAGGATTCCGGCACCGAGGCAAAGCACCGTGGACACCAGGCCGACCACCAGGATGATCCAAAAATATGCATCCACGCCTATGCCTCCGCGGCGGCGGTCGCTGCCGGGCCGGTGCCGGGGGCGAAGACCAGCACCGGTTTGGCGTAGCTGCCCGCGTCGGCGAGGAGGGCCACCAAGGTGCCGTCGGGGGCGAAGGCTGCGGCCGGGTGTTCCGCCGTGGCAGCGCCCGCGGTACCTGTGGAGGCTCCGGAAGCGATCCGCCGGCCGAAGGAGATTTCCGTAGTCTCCTCCGCGGTCAGCTCACGGTTGGGCATCAGGGCCCGGGCGGCCTGTGACATTTCCAGGATGGTGAGTTCCTCGGCGAGCTCTTCAAGGGTCCGCGCCTGGTCCAGCGAGTAGGGGCCCACATGGGTCCTGCGGAGGGCGGTGAGGTGCCCGCCGGTGCCGAGGGCGTTGCCGAGGTCCCGGGCGAGGGCACGGATATATGTACCGGAGGAGCATTCAACCGTGACATCGAGGTCGATGACGTCCGCGTCCGGATCCCGCCTGACGGCATGGACCTCGAAGCGGTGAATGGTGACGGGGCGGGCGGCCAGCTTGACGTCCTCGCCGGAGCGCACCCGCGCATAGGCGCGTTCGCCGTTGACCTTGATCGCGCTGACGCTGCTGGGCACCTGCTCGATCCTGCCGGTGAGGGCTGCGACGCCGTCGTAAATTGCCTGCTCGCCCACCCCGGACGTGCCGGCCGTGGCGGTGACCTCCCCTTCGGCGTCGTCCGTCACGGTGGACTGGCCCAGCCGAATGGTGGCCGTGTAGGTCTTGGAGGTGCCCACAATGTAGGTCAGCAGGCGGGTGGCCTTGTTGATGCCGAGGACCAGCACGCCGGTGGCCATGGGGTCGAGGGTGCCCGCATGCCCCACTTTCCGGGTACCTGCGAGGCGCCGCATCCGGCCAACCACGTCATGGCTGGTCCATCCCTGCGGCTTGTCCACTATCACCAGTCCAGAAAGCACGCCTCCCAGTATATCGGCGCAGGTTGGGGCGCCCGCACGCCAGGCGGAGGGCGGACATGGACGGCTAGGATGGCTGGCATGCCCGAGCTTGCCGCCCACGTCCGCGACGTGCCCGTCAACCAGATCCGCGAGATCACCGAGGCCGCCTGGCGCACGCCGGACGCGCTGGTGCTGAGCATCGGCGAGCCCGGCTTCCCGCTCCCCCGCCACGTCCTGGACGCCGGCATCGCCTGCCTGGACCGCGATGAAACCAACTACACGCCCAACGCGGGGATCCCGGCCCTGCGCGAGGCGTTCGCGGCCAGGTTCCGCCAGGACCAGGGCGTCGATGTCGGGGCCGACCAGGTCTACGTGGTGTCCGGCGCGCAGCAGGGCCTGCACTTGGCCATGAGCCTGCTGCTCTCCCCGGGTGACGAGATCCTGATCCCCAACCCGGGCTATCCCACCTTTGCCATGACCAGCCGGCTGCTCAATGCCGTGCCCGTGCAGTACCCGCTGCACCCGGACCACAACTTCCAACCCCGGGTGGCCGACGTCGAGGCCCTCATCACCGGCCGCACCCGCGTGCTGGTGCTCAACTCACCGTCAAACCCGCTGGGGGCCGTGCTGGGCGAGGACCTGGTCCGCGACCTGATGGACCTGGCCCGCCGGCACGATCTCTGGGTCATCTCCGACGAGTGCTACGAGGCGTTCACCTACGATGTGCCGCACGTGAGCCCGGCACGGTTCGATGCCGGCTCCCCGGAGGGGGCCCGCGTGTTCACCTCCCTGACGCTGTCGAAAACGTACGGCCTCACCGGACTGCGGATTGGCGCGCTCATCTGCCCGCCGGGCCTCAAGCAGAAAATGGACAACGTCATGGAGTCGATCGTGTCGTGTGTGGCGTCCGCCCCGCAGTATGCGGCGCTCGCCGCCCTGACCGGGCCGCAGGACTACGTCCGGCACGCACATCGGCATTACCGGGAGAACCGGGATGCCGCCTCGGCGGTACTGGCTGCCAAGGGGATCCGTTTCCTCCCGGCGCAGGGTGCGTTCTACCTGTGGGCCGATCTGTCCCACGCGACCGGCGGCGATGTGCGGGCCTGGGTGCGGCGCTTCCTGGCGGACGCCGGTGTGGCGCTGGCGCCGGGGACCGCATTCGGCTCCATTGGCGAGGGTTGGGTGCGGATCGCGTTGTGCGGCCGGAAGCAGGAACTCCTCGAGGGCGTGTCGCGGCTTCCTGCCGCGTCCCGGTAGCGGCGCCCGCAAGACCTGGCGGCCGGCGTCAGGTTTGCGCGCCGGCGAGAGCCCGGTCCAGCCAGGAACGCAGGACGTCCGCCGGTGCGGCGCCGGCTTGGCGGGCCACCACCTTGCCGTCCACGATCACCATCAGTGTCGGAATGGCTCGGACATCGAACCGCCGCGACAAACCGGGAGACGTGTCCACGTCCACCTTCACCAGCTTGATCTTTCCCGGCCGCTCCCGCGCCAGCTTGTCCAGGACGGGGCTGACCATCCGGCAGGGCCCGCACCATGCGGCCCAGAAGTCCACCAGCACCGGCACTGCCGATTGCTCGGCCACGGCGGCAAAGTCCGCGTCGCCGGCAGACACAATCCACGGAAGGTCAGCCTTGCAGTTGCCGCAGCGCGGATGCCCGGCTGCCCGGACCGGCACCCGGTTGGTCTTTCCGCAGGCGGGGCAGGCGATGAGTGCGGTTTCCATGGCTAGTAGTCCGTCCTGCCGGCGAAGGCGCCCCACGCCTGGAAGGGGAGGTCCGACGTCGGGATGTCACCCCGGGTGACCGGCATCAGGTCCGGCCGGGCGCCGTTGAAGTAGTCGTAGAAGAGGGCGTCATCGAAGCCCGCAGCCGCCGCCCCGTGCCGGTCTGCGGCAAAGTAGACATGGCCGATCCTGGCCCACAGGGCCGAGGCCAGGCACATGGGGCACGGCTCGCAGCTTGCGTAGAGCACGGATCCGGTGAGGTCGAAGTTTGCCGTTGCCGCCGCCGCTGCCCTGATGGCCACGACCTCTGCGTGGGCGGTGGGATCGTTGTCCCGGGTGACGCGGTTGACACCGGCGTGGGCTTTCCCGTCGGGGGTCACCACCACGGCAGCGAACGGTCCCCCGCCCAGGCCGACGTTCCGCGTTGCCAGGTCCACTGCCTGCTCGAGGTACGTGGAGGGGATGCCGTGCTCGTCCGAGGTCATAGCACGATCCTAGCCACGTGGGCGCTGTTGGGGGATAGAAAGGGGGCAACGCAGGGGGGATTCCCCCAACGACTACCCGCTGGTAGGAGCCTACGCTTGCGCGCGGGGGAACATTTCGCCTCCTCGGAGGCTTCCTATCCAGCCCGTCAAGGGCCCCGCACCCGGAGATCCCAATGAAAAAAAGACTCGCACTCTTAGCCTGTATCGCGGCCACCGCCGCCGCCATGGCGTCCGCTGGCCCCGCCTCTGCATCCACCCGCACACATGACTACGATGTCCTTGCAGATGGACTCGTCTCTCCCCTGCACGTCGCTGCAGGGACCGGAAAATCGGTCCTGGTGTCCCAGGACTTTGCCGGAAAACTCACCCGCATCAGCAGGGACGGCGCCACGAAGGACCTGGCGACCGAGACGCCCCAGGGCTGGGAGGTGGCCGGCTCGGACACCCACGGCAGCACCACGTATTACCTTGAAAGTGTGGGCGCCGGCCAGGGAGACCCCGCCGCACTGCACGGATACCTCAAGTCGATCGACGCCAAGGGCGATGTGGACACCATCGCCAACTTTGCCGACTACGAACGGCGCCACAACCCGGACGGAGACCAGCGCTACGGGTTTGGCCGTGACGTCAGCGATCAGTGCCTCGCCGGTTGGCCCGCGTTCCCGCCGGCAAAGTACAAAGGCACGGTTGACTCCCACCCTTATGCCCTGGCGGTCAAGGATGACACCGCCTATGTGGCCGACGCAGGGATGAACGCCGTGCTCAAGGTGAACCTGAAGAACGGCGACATCGATACAATCGCCGTCCTGCCGCCACGGCCGGCCACCATTCCGGCGGGTTTGAAGATCCCTGTGGACATGGAGGGGAACACCATGACGGTTCCGGACTGCGTGGTAGGGCACAAGTACGCCTTCGAGCCCGTGCCTACCGATGTGGTGATCGGCCCGGACGGGATGCTGTATGTGACATCCCTGCCGGGCGGACCGGAAGGACCGGAGCTTGGTGCCCGCGGTGCGATTTTCAAGATCAACCCGTGGAACGGTGACACCGACCTCTGGGCGGACCACATTCTCAGCCCCACGGGCCTGGCGGTCGCCGGCAATGGTGATGTGTATGTGGCGTCCCTGTTCGGCGGCGAGATCCTGAAGTTCACGTGTGAGGGCAGCCGTTCCCAGTTCCTGGCTGTAAACATGCCCGCGGACGTCGACATCAGCGGCAACACGCTCTACGCCACGGCTGACGCGCTCGGGGATCCCTCGCAGCCGCCGTCCGGGAAGGTCATCAAAGCTGACCTGCACTAGGGATGCAGCACTGATGGGTTAAAAGCAGCAGGGCCCGGGATCAGCTCCCGGGCCCTGCTGGCGTCCTGCATGTTGCTGTCCGCGTCGACGTCGCCGTCGCTGCTGAGGCCGGTGTCTTACTTGTTGCTGTCCTCGTCGACGGCGCCGTCGCTGCTGAGGTCGGTGTCCTCTTCGTCGAAGTCGTCTTCGTCGATGTCGACGTCGTCGGACTTGTAGGGGTCGGCGTCACCGGCGTGCTGCGCATTGGCGGCCAGCGCGGCCACTTCGGCGTCACGCTTGCGGGCTTCCCGCAGGAGTTCCTCGAGGTTCGAAGCGTTGACCGGGATCTGGTCTGCCACGAACTCCAGGGTGGGGGTCAACCGGACGGTGATGTTCCGGCCGACTTCCTGCCGCAGCACACCCTTGGCCTTTTCAAGCCCCTTGGCGGCGTCGGCCTGGACAGCCTCGTCACCGAAGACCGTGTAGTAGACAGTGGCGTGCTGCAGATCATTGGTCACCCGGGCGTCGGTAACAGTAATGCCCTCAAGCCGGGGATCCTTGGCCTTCCGGCCCAGAGCCTCAGCAACAACAACCTTAATCCGCTGCGCCAATTTGGCAGCACGTGCCGGATCAGCCATGAACAACTCCTCAAAAATTTGGATGTACGACGGCGCAAAACGACGAACGCACAGACTCGGGTTTGTTTGCCACGCGCCTAAGGCAAGCCTACGACGGACTCCCGTTGGGTTTTTTCCGGCGGCCTGGGAGTGGCATCGGGCCTATCGGAGCCGGACGGTTTGCGATCGAAGATCGAAAACCGTCCGGCGAAGGGGCGGGGCCGCCGGAAAAAATCCAACGGCCCCGCACCAGTAACGCTAGGACACCCTAGACGCGCGGCTTCTCGCGCATCTCGAAGGTCTCGATGATGTCGCCTTCGGTGATGTCGTTGTACGAGCCAAGACCGATACCACATTCGAAGTCCGTGCGGACCTCTGTGGCGTCGTCCTTGAACCGCTTGAGCGACTCGACCGTGAGGTTGTCACCAATGATCTTGCCGTCGCGGGTGACGCGTGCCTTGGCGTTGCGGCGGATGATGCCCGAGCGGACGATCGAGCCGGCGATGTTTCCGAACTTGGAGGAGCGGAACACTTCGCGGACCTCGGCGGTGCCAAGCTGGACTTCTTCGTACTCCGGCTTGAGCATGCCCTTGAGGGCTGCTTCGATGTCATCGATTGCTGCGTAGATGACGGAGTAGAAGCGCATGTCCACGCCTTCGCGGTCTGCCAGTTCGGCAACCCGCTCGGCGGGCTTGACGTTGAAGCCGATGATGACGGCGGAGTCGACCGTTGCCAGGTTGACGTCGTTCTGGGTGATGGCACCCACACCGCGGTGGATGACGCGCAGCTGCACGCCTTCGCCGACGTCGATCTTGAGCAGCGCGTCTTCGAGGGCTTCCACGGCACCGGACACGTCACCCTTGAGGATGAGGTTAAGGGTGTCGATCTTGCCTTCGGCGACGGCCTGGTCGAAGTCTTCCAGGCTGATCCGCTTGCGGCGCTTGGCCAGGGCGGCGTTGCGGTCGGCGGCTTCACGCTTCTCGGCGATCTGGCGGGCGGTGCGCTCGTCAGCGGTCACGAAGAAGGTGTCACCGGCGCGCGGGACGTTGGACAGACCCAGCACCTGCACGGGGCGGGACGGGCCTGCCTCGGTCAGGGCGCTGCCGTCGTCGTCGAACATCGCACGGACGCGGCCGTGGGCCGTGCCTGCCACGATGGTGTCGCCGACGCGCAGGGTGCCGGACTGCACCAGGACGGTGGCAACCGCACCACGGCCCTTGTCCAGGTTGGCTTCGATCGCGATACCGCGGGCGTCCTTGTTCGGGTTGGCGCGCATGTCCAGGGCAGCGTCCGCGGTGAGCAGGACGGCCTCGAGCAGCTCGTCGATGTGGAGGTTCTGGCGGGCAGAAACTTCCACGAACATGGTGTCGCCACCGTATTCCTCGGGAACCAGTCCGTACTCGGTCAGCTGGCCGCGGACCTTTTCCGGGTTGGCGCCTTCCTTGTCGATCTTGTTCACTGCCACGACGATCGGTACGTTGGCCGCCTGGGCGTGGTTGAGCGCCTCAACGGTCTGGGGCATGACGCCGTCGTCCGCTGCGACCACCAGGATGGCGATGTCGGTGACCTTGGCACCTCGGGCACGCATGGCGGTGAACGCCTCGTGGCCCGGGGTATCGATGAAGGTGATCTTCCGGTCGTCGCCTTCGTGGTTGTGCGTGACCTGGTAGGCACCGATGTGCTGGGTGATGCCACCGTGTTCGCCCGCCATGACGTCGGACTTGCGGATGGCATCGAGCAGTCGGGTCTTACCGTGGTCGACGTGACCCATGACGGTGACTACCGGAGGACGTGCCTCAAGTTCCTCGTCGCCTTCGGCTTCGAGTTCGGCGTCAAAGTCGATGTCGAAGCTGGAGAGCAGCTCGCGTTCTTCGTCTTCCGGGGAGACGACCTGGAGCTTGTAGCCCAGTTCCTCGCCGAGGAGGGCGAAGGTGTCTTCGTCCAGGGACTGGGTGGCGGTAGCCATTTCACCAAGGTGGAACAGTACGGTCACCAGTGCAGCGGGGTTCGCCTCGATCTTGTCGGCGAAGTCCGTGATGGACGAGCCGCGGCGGAGCCGGATCACAGTGTTGCCGTCGCCGCGGGGTACGCTCACGCCACCCAGCGACGGGGCACTCATCTGCTCAAGTTCCTGGCGCTTGGCGCGCTTGGACTTGCGCTGCTTGCCACGGCCTGCGCCGCCCTTGCCGAAGGCACCCTGGGTGCCACCGCGGCCGCGGCCGCCCTTGCCGAACCCGCCACCGGCGGGAGCACCGCCGCCGCCACCGGGGCCACCGGTACCGGGAGCGCCGCCGGGGCGTCCGGGCCCGCGGCCGCCGCCGGGACGGCCGGCACCTGCGGGTGCGGGACGCTCGGTGCGGTTAGGCATCATGCCGGGAGTGGGGCGGGGACCGCCGGGGCGCGGGGCGCCGGGACGGGGTCCACCGGCACCTGCCGCGGGACGGGGTCCACCGGCACCGGCTGCGGGGCGCGGACCACCGGGACGGGGTCCGCCTGCACCGGCTGCGGGACGGGGACCGCCGGGACGGTCGCCGTCGCGGCCGCCGCCCGGTCGGGGCATGCCCTGTGAGGTGGCGAACGGGTTGTTGCCTGGACGCGGAGCGCGTTCACCGTCTCCGCCGCGGCCACGGGGCATGCCCTGTGAGGTGGCGAAGGGGTTGTTGCCCGGGCGGGGACCGCCGGGCCGGGGGCTGGAGGCACCCGGCGTGGAACCACCCGGACGGGTGGAGGGAGCCGGGGTCTCTGCCTTCGGGGCAGGGCGGGCGCCGGGCTTGGCTCCCGTGGACGGAGCCGCGGGGGCGGCCGGCGCGGGGGTTTCAGCTGCGGGAGCTGCCGGGGCAGCCTGGGCAGGCGTTGCCGGTGCTTGTGCCGCGGGGGCCGGAGCCTTGGGCGCGGCCGGGCCGGGTGCGGGTGCTGAAGGACGTGATCCTGCTGCGGGTGCGGGCGCCTTGGGGGCGGCTGCGGGCGTCGCGGCAGGGGCTGCCGACTTGGCAGCGGCGTCGGGGAAGGCGTTGCGCAGTTTCCGCACAACGGGGGCCTCAATGGTGGATGAGGCGGAGCGAACGAATTCGCCCAGTTCCTGCAGTTTTGTCACTGCATCTTTGGAAGTTATACCGAGCTCTTTGGCGAGCTCATGTACGCGGACCTTGGCCACATTTCTCCTGTCTCGGTCCGCACCGAGCCAGGCACGAACCGTCTACTTCTTACTGCGGACCCCAGCCGCTGTTGATGCGAAGGGGCCCATTGCAGAGCGCAACAAAGTTGTCATCGTTACGCACTCATCGCTGGGAACTCATCGGGTTTCCATCAGATTTCTGACCCGCTTTCAGGTTGGACGGTTGGTGTTGCAGCCACCGGGGCGGCGTCAACGTTCGGACCTGACATGATCCAGTGTTCGACGGCGGCTGTTCCGGTCGCGCCCGGAAGGGCACGTCCGAATGCTCGCCGCTTGATCGCCAGAGCCAGGCACGATTGGCTGGGGTGCAGCCATGCACCCCGGCCAGACATCCGGCGTCGTTCATCCACCAGGACAGCGGTTGACCCGCTGCCTTCGGCGACGAGCCGGAGCAACTGCGACCGCAGGCCTTTCTTCCGGCATCCGATGCAGGTACGTTCGGGCTGACTCCCGGTGGAAAGCACTTCTGCCACGGTCATCGTCCTGACGTTCATTCTGCTGGCCCTCGAATACCCGCCTCCGGAGTCCCGGAAAACTGGCATGCACAGGGCACACGGCTGCCGGCCGTTAGGCGCGGTCTTATCTATTCTAGCCCCTTTGGGCCCTTCTGCCCGAAACCGGGTGGCTGCCGGAGTCCGGCAGCCACCCTGCCTTGAACGTTATTTGTCGCGGGGGGCCGCGGCGTCGGAGACGATGTCGATCCGCCAGCCCGTCAGCTTTGCCGCCAGTCGGGCGTTCTGGCCTTCCTTGCCGATGGCCAGGGACAACTGGTAGTCGGGGACCACCACCCGGGCGGACCGGGTTGCTTCGTCGGTAATGGTGACGGAATTCACGCGCGACGGCGAGAGGGCGCTGGCGATGAAGGTCGCCGGGTTCTCGCTGAAGTCGACGATGTCGATCTTTTCGTCGTTGAGTTCGGTCATGACAGCCCGGACCCGCGATCCCATTTCCCCGATGCACGCGCCCTTGGCGTTGATCCCGGGAGTGTTCGCCTTCACGGCAATCTTGGTCCGGTGTCCGGCCTCGCGTGCCAGTGCCACGATTTCCACCGAGTGGTCGGCAATCTCGGGCACTTCGAGTTCGAAAAGCTTCCGGACCAGGCCCGGGTGCGAGCGGGACAGCGTGACTGACGGACCCTTGGTGCCGCGGTGGACGTCGATCACCAGGGCGCGCAGGCGGTTGCCGTGGATGTACTTTTCCCCGGGGACCTGCTCCGGGGGCGGCAGCAGCGCCTCCAGCGATCCGAGGTTGACCTGGATCATGTGCGGGTTGTTGCCCTGCTGGATGGTGCCGGACACCAGCTCGCCCTCGCGGCCCTTGAACTCGCCCAGGACGTTGTCATCCTCGACGTCGCGGAGCCGCTGCAGGATGATTTGGCGCGCAGTGCTGGCAGCGATCCGGCCGAACCCTTCGGGGGTGTGCTCGAATTCGCCGATCGGAGCGCCGTCGTCGTCAATTTCGACAGCCCAGATGGTCACGTGGCCGCTCTTGCGGTCCAGCTCGGCACGCGCTTTTTCGAAGGCGCCGGGCGACTTGTGGTAGGCCACCAGGAGCGCCTGCTCGATGGTGGGGATCAGGAGGTCCAGCGGGATTTCACGCTCACGCTCCAAAAGCCTCAGTGCGCTCATGTCAATATCCATCAGGCCTCCTCGGAAGGTCCATTGTGTTCAGGTTCCAGACCATCCCCGGAGAGGTGGCTGAATTCGATCTCGACTTTTCCGTTGCGGATCCTGTCGAAAGGAAGCTTTACGGGTTCGCCCTGCCGGGGCTTCATGCCCTTCTTGACGGCGACCTCGGGAACCAGGGTCACGCCGTCGTCGTCCACCGACTGGATGCGCCCGGTGACGTTCTCACCCTGGACCACGTTGACCTTGACCATCCGGCCACGGGCACGGTGCCAGTGGCGTGGTTCGGTCAGGGGACGCCCGACGCCGGGCGAGGACACCTCGAGGTCGTACGGGCGCGTGTCGGCGCTGGGGTCGTTGTCCAGGACGTCGGAGAGCACCTTCGAGATGTCGGCAATGACGTCCAGGCTGACACCGCCCGTTTCCTCCTGCGGGAGGTCCACCACGACGTTGACCACCCGGTGCGAGCCGGCGATGTTGATGGCCACGTCCTCAAGGTAGAGCCGGTTGGCCTGGACGGCGGGCTCCAAAAGAGCCCGGAGCCGGGCGGCTTCCGGGTTGTGGGCCGGTGCGGATCCGCTTCCCGTACCGGTGTGGTCTGGTGAAGCCGTGGCTTCTGCATTGCTCACGATGCCGGCCGCCCTCCCTATAGATGATGTGTGTTTACTAGCGTAGCTATTTTACCGGCCCAGTG
Source organism: Pseudarthrobacter sp. MOO14 (assembly GCF_058267675.1). Taxonomy (NCBI): domain Bacteria; kingdom Bacillati; phylum Actinomycetota; class Actinomycetes; order Micrococcales; family Micrococcaceae; genus Pseudarthrobacter; species Pseudarthrobacter sp. MOO14. The sequence goes on along the minus strand of NZ_CM177849.1, from coordinate 3,969,971 downwards.
GTGCACCGGGGTTCCCCCGCAGCGTGACACCATGGTCTGTTGTGAATGACCGCCGCCATGACAGCCACCCGAGCCTGCGTCTGTTCCGTGTTGCCGCCCTCGCCTTGGCGGCGCTGGTTGTCCTGAGCCTCGGTTTCGCCATGGTTCCCGCGGAAAAGCCCGCGCCGGCGGTTCCTTCCTTTTCGGAGCAGGCCCGGGCGGCGGCGCTCACGGACGCCCTGGAACTGCGGGCTGCGGGACAGGGCCTGACGGTCGACGGTGCCGTGGATTCGACCACGGTGGACGCCGTTGTGACGTTGCTGACCATCCAGGCCAGGGCCCTCCAGTCCCCTTCCCCGGAAGCTGGCGCGCAGGGGTCGGGGTCCCCGTCGCCAGCCTCTGCCACCCCTGCCAAGGGGGCGGCAGAGGTGGTCCAGGCACTCGCCGCGAGCGGCCGCGTCCGCATCAGGGACGCAGGCGAGGCCGACGGCGGCTTGGCCCGCCTCCTGGCCGGGACCGGCACCGCCCAGCTGCTCGCGGCCGGGAGGCTCGCTGCGGCGGCCGGGCTGCCGGCGCCGCAGGGCACGGCACCATTATCCGACGCGGATGCTTCCGGGGCTGCCGCCAGCGCGTCACCCTGCGTGGCGCCACCTGCCACTGCGGCCGCGCCGGAGTCCACCGGGTCCGGCGCTCCTGCCGGCGCGCGCCAGGCCTTGGCAGCCGTAACTGTCGCCGAGCAGCAGGCCATCTATGCCTACCAGGCGGCCCTCCCCCGCCTCGCACCGGCGGAGGCGGGCCCTGCGTCTGAATTCCTGGGCCAGCACAAAGGCCTTGCCGCGTCCGCGGAAGCACGCTTCCGGCGTGCCTGCGGAGTACCCGTGCCGCAGCAGCCGGGCTTTATCCTCGATGGCGGCTTCCTGGCCGCACCTGTGGCGGGGCTGGGCCGGATCGAAGCGTCAACCTTGGCGGCCTACGGCGATGCCGTGGCACTGACCCAAGGCCAGGACCGGGCCTGGGCGCTGGGGGCGCTGGAGTCCACGGCGGTCCGGGCCGCGCGGTGGGGCGCAGACCCGGGACCGGTCCCAGGCCTCATCCTGGACGTGGGGCAACTGCCTGCGCTTCGTGGCGGCGAATCCGCCACGGCATCCCCCACACCATCCTGACCGCAAACTGTGCCCCGTTGACTCCCAAAGGCGCCGGCTCGCAGGGGACCACGCCGGAGGGGTGGCACCGGGGCGTCCGGGGTGGTTTGCTGAAGGCATGAACGCGGACGAACCGGCCGACGCCCGGGGCACCACCCCGGAAACCCCGGAGCTGAACCGCCACCGTGAGACCGAACCCCACGGCGACGATACAGCCCACCGGCTGAACTGGCTGCGTGCCGGTGTCCTGGGCGCCAACGACGGCATCGTCTCCGTGGCGGCGATCGTGGTGGGCGTGGCAGGTGCCACCGCCGCGTCCGGCCCCATCCTCACGGCGGGTGTCGCCGGCGTGGTGGGCGGTGCGGTGTCCATGGCGTTGGGCGAGTACGTTTCCGTGAGCAGCCAAAGTGACAGCCAGCGGGCCCTCATCGAGAAGGAACGCCGGGAACTGGCGGAAGAACCGGACGCGGAACTGGCCGAGTTGACCGCCATCTACCAGGCCAAGGGCTTGACCCCCGAGACTGCAGCCAAGGTGGCCCGGGAACTTACGGCCCATGATGCCCTGGCAGCACACTTGTCCGCGGAACTGAACATTGACGAAACGGATATCGTCAGTCCCTGGCACGCGGCGTTCGCCTCGGCGCTCGCCTTTACCATCGGCGCCATCCTGCCCATGCTGGCTATTCTCCTTCCGCCGCCGGAGCTCCGGATCCCGTTGACGTTCGTGTCGGTTTTGGTGGCCTTGGCGTTGACGGGAGCCCTGGGGGCATGGATTGGCGGGGGGTCAAGAACCAAGGCGGCCGTCCGGGTGGTGGTGGGCGGGGCCCTGGCGCTGGCGGCGACGTTCCTCATCGGCAACCTGCTCGGCGCCTCGGGCGTTGTCTGATCCGGTGACCAGGGCGCAGGCAGTCTCCATCCCTCCGGACCTCGAGTCCCGGTACGCACGCACCAGCGCCGGCCGGGCCTGGATCGGCGCCTTGACCGGGCTGCTGGAGGACCGCTTGGCGCAGTGGCACCTTGAGGTCGACCTGGCCCCCGCCAGCCTCCCCTGGAGCGGGCACGGCGGCATGGTGGTCCCGGTCCGGCAGGAGGACGGCTGCCCTGCGGCGCTCAAGATCGCTTTTCCCCACGACGAGGCCATGGTGGAGCGCCATGCGCTGGCGCTTTGGAACGGGCTGGGTGCCGTGGCCCTGCTGGCCTCGGACACCGGGTCATGCGCCATGCTCCTGGAACGCCTTGACGCCGGGCGGTCGCTGGCTGCCCTGCCGGTGGACGACGCCGTCCCGGTGTGGGGTGCCTTGGTCCGGCAGTTGGGGCTGCTCCCGGATGAGCGCCCGCAGTGGCTGGAGTTCGGCCACATTGCAGCGCGGGCGGAGCAGTGGAGCGACGACTTTCCCGCGGACTGGGAGCAGCTTGGACGGCCTTTTCCCCGCTGGCTGCTGGAAGCCGCCCTGGAAGTGTGCCAGACCCGCGGCGTGGTCGGGCGGAGGTCTGCCCGGGACCTGCTGGTCCACACAGACCTGCATTTCCTGAATGTCCTGGCCCGTCCCGGGACTGCGGCACCGGATGGGCCACACAGGCGGGACGGTTACGCGGCCATCGACCCGCAGCCAATGATCGGCGAGCCGGAATTCGCCGTCGCGCCCCTGCTGTGGAACCGCCTGGCGGACCTGCCGGCAAAAGATGCCGGCCGCGGCCTGCTCCGGCGGTGCCACGACTTCAGCACGGCCGCCGGCCTCGACCCGGACGCGGCCCGGCAATGGGGCATCGCCAGGGAGGTGGACAACGCGCTGTGGTACGCCGCGCACGGGCACGACGGCGACCTGGCCCGGTCGCTCTGGGTTGCCAGCACGCTGGCCGGGGGCACCCTGGAGGGCTTGCCGCACCCCCATGCCCTGCCGGAGCCGGGCCAGGGCGGATAGGAGCCGGCAGCCGGCCGGAACGTCCCGCACCGGAAATGGTCACGAAGTCCGCACGGCGGCCAGGGCTGAGCGAACAGCTTCCACGGCGGTGGCGACGTCCCCACCGCCGGTATGCCAGTTGCTCACGGAGACGCGGAGGATGTCGCGGTCCTGCCAACGCGAACCGGACATCCATACTTTCCCGTCCTCGATGATGCGGGCCGTCACCGCACGGGTGGTCTCGTCGTCTCCGAACGCGATGCACACCTGGGTGTAGCCGACGTCATTGAGGACCTCCACGCCGTCCAGCGCTGCCAGGCCGTCGGCGATCGCGGCGGCAGCAGCCGCCAGCCCGGCCACCTGGGCTGCGACCCCATCGCGGCCCAGGCTTTTCAGGGCTGCCCAGACCGGCACTCCGCGGGCGCGCCGCGACAACTCCGGGACCTTCTCGAACGGGTCCCCCGGGCCTTCGGCGTCGTGCACGAGGTAACTGGCGTGCAGGCCCATGGCGGCCCGGAGCGCCGCGGCGTCCCGGACAATCGCAATGCCGCAGTCATAGGGCACGTTCAGGGTCTTGTGGGCATCGGTGCCCCACGAGTCTGCTTCCTCGAAGCCTGCGGTGAGGTGCCGCAGTTCCGGCGCGGCAGCCGCCCACAATCCGAACGCACCATCGATGTGCACCCACGCCCCGTGCTTGCGCGCGACGGCGATGGCGTCCGCAAACGGGTCGAAGGCGCCGGAGTGCAGGTTCCCGGCCTGGAGGCACACCAGGGCGGGTCCCGTGCCGGACGCGAGGGCGGCATCCAGCGCGGCAGGGACCAGGCGCCCTTGACCGTCGGCGTCCACCGCCGTCGGCTGTCCCAGCCCAAGGTACCGCAGGCCGAGGTCCACGGTGTCGTGGCGCTCCTTGCCCACGAAGCAGCGGATCCGGGGTGCGCCGGACAGCCCGTCGCGGTCCAGGTCCCAGCCTGCGCCGGTCAGCAGCCGCCACCGGGCGGCAGCCATGCCAGTGAAATTCGCCATGGTGGCGCCGGTGACGAACCCAACGTCCGCGGCGCCGGGCAACCCCAACAAGTCCAGCAGCCAGGTGCCGGCGGCTTCCTCTATGGCAGCCGTGGCCGGAGTGGCATAGCGCAGGCCGGCATTCTGGTCCCAGGCGCTGACCAGCCAGTCCGAGGCAAGGGCAGCGGGAAGGGTGCCGCCGATCACCCAGCCGAAAAACCGGCCCGAGGGCATGGCCATGAGTCCGGGTTCGGCCGCGGCGGCAAGCAGGTCGATGACCTCTGCTGCCGGCATGCCGGCGTCCGGGAGCGGCCCGCCAAAGGCTGCGGCAAGCTCGGACGCCTGCAGGCTGGGCCCCACAGGCCGGATTGGAAGGCTGGCCAGCCAGGCTTGGGTGTGCCTCGCCGCGGCCGCGAGTGCCGGTGCGTACTCGTCATCCCCGGGTGCCATACCTGCATGCTACGCCCGGGCGGGTTCCGCCACGAGGAGCAGTTTTGCGCACCGGTCAGGCGAAGTTGTCCTCCCAGACGTCGTAGCCGAGCTTGACGATCAGCGCGGCGACAACCACCAGGAAGACCACCCGGACAAACTTGCTGCCCTGGTTCACAGCGGTGCGGGCGCCAAGGTAGCCGCCGGCCATGTTGGCCGCCCCGAGCAGCAGGCCGAGGCCCCACAGGATGGACCCGTGCGGCAGGAAGAACAGCAGCGCACCGGCGTTGGTGGCCATGTTCACGATCTTGGCTTTGGCGCTGGCCTCCAGGAACGCGTAGCCCATGGCGGACACCAGGGCGATGACCAGGAAAGACCCCGTCCCGGGACCGATGAGTCCGTCGTAGAAGCCGATCACGGCACCGATGAGGCAGGCGACGACGTAGTGCTTGTGGCCGTCGTGCCGCAGCGCCGTCAGCTCGCCCACAGTGGGCTTCAGCGCGGTGAAGAGCGCGACGGCGACCAGCGCCACCACGATGATCGGCTTGAACACCCCGGCGGGCAGGGAAGCGGCCAGGCTGGCGCCGCCAAAACTGCCCGCCAAGGCAATGGCTGCCATGGGAACGGCGGTCCGAAGGTCTGGTCCCACCCGCCGGTAGTACGTCGCTGCACTCGTGGCGGTTCCGAAGATGGAGCCCATCTTGTTGGTGGCCAATGCCTGCACCGGCGCGATGCCGGGAACCAACAGCAGCGCCGGAAGCTGGATGAGGCCTCCCCCGCCCACTACCGCATCAACCCAGCCGGCCGCGAACCCAGCTACCACGATCAGGATGATGGTGGTGAGCTGGATCGACTCGAAGCCGGAGATCACCGGTTGCGGACGGCGTTGACCACGTAGTCGACGGCCTTGTCCACTGCAACGTTCTCGGCCTCGCCGCTGCGGCGGTCCTTGATCTCCACCACGCCGTCCACCAGTCCGCGGCCTACGGCCAGGATGGTGGGCACGCCCACAAGCTCGGCATCGCCAAACTTCACGCCGGGCGAGACTTTGGGGCGGTCGTCGTAGATCACGGAGAGGCCGGCCTCTTCGAGTTCTGCGGACAACTTTTCCGCTGCCTGGAAGATTTCGTCCCCGCGGCCCACGGCCACGACGTGGACGTCGGCCGGAGCCACCGTGCGGGGCCAGACCAGGCCGCGCTCGTCATGGTTGGCTTCGGCAAGCGCGGCAACGGCACGGGTGACGCCGACGCCGTAGGAGCCCATGGTGACCACCACCTGCTTGCCATTCTGGTCCAGGACCTTGAGGTCAAGGGCTTCGGCATACTTGCGGCCGAGCTGGAAGATGTGGCCCATCTCGATGCCGCGGGCCGTCTCCAGGGGGCCGGAACCGTCAGGTGAGGGGTCCCCTGCGCGGACTTCGGTGCACTCGATGACGCCGTCCCAGGTGAAGTCGCGTCCGGCCACCAGGCCGAAGACGTGCTTGCCTGCCTGGTTGGCACCGGTAATCCACGTTGTTCCGCTGACCACGCGCGGGTCCACCAGGTACAGCAGCTTGGTGGCACTCTCGGTGCCCAGGAGCGGCTGGTCGAGCGACAGGCCGGGGCCCAGGTAGCCCTTGACGATCAGGGGCTGCTTCTTGAGGTCTTCCTCGCCGGCCTGCTCGAGGCCGATCTCGCCCGCGATCGGCAGGAACGCACCAATGTTGGCTTCCACGCGCTTGAGGTCCACGGCGCGGTCGCCGGGAACGCCGATGACCACCAGCTGCCGCTCGCCGGTGGGCAGCGTCACGGCGAGGACCACATTCTTCAGCGTGTCAGAGGCGCTCCAGGCGCCGCCGTCGGCCTCTGCCCGCGGGGCAATCTGGTTCGAAGCCGCCACCAGCGTCTCGATGGTGGGCGTATCCGGGGTGTCCAGGACTTCGGCGGCCGGGGCGTTGCTGAAGTCGATCTCGTCGGGAACCACGGTGGTGACGGCCTCGACGTTGGCTGCATACCCGCCGGCGGAACGGACGAAAGTGTCCTCCCCGATTTCGGTGGGGAACAGGAATTCCTCGCTCTTGGACCCGCCCATGGCACCGGCGGTGGCTGCCACCGGAACCACCTCGAGGCCCAGGCGTTCGAAGATCTTCAGGTAGGCGCCCCGGTGGGCTGCGTAGCTGGCATCCAGGCCGGCGTCGTCGACGTCGAAGGAGTAGGAGTCCTTCATGATGAACTCACGGCCGCGCAGGAGGCCCGCACGCGGGCGTGCTTCATCGCGGTACTTGTTCTGGATCTGGTACAGGCTCAGCGGGAGGTCCTTGTAGGAGGAATACAGGTCCTTGACCAGGAGCGTGAACATTTCCTCGTGCGTGGGAGCCAGCAGGTAGTCGGCGCCTTTGCGGTCCTGGAGCCGGAACAGGCCCTCACCGTATTCGGTCCACCGGTTGGTGGCCTCGTACGGTTCGCGCGGGAGGAGTGCCGGGAAGTGCACTTCCTGGGCGCCGATGGCGGCCATTTCCTGGCGGATGATCTCCTCGACCTTGCGCAGGACGCTCAGCCCCAGCGGAAGCCACGTGTAGATTCCGGGAGCCGCGCGGCGGATGTAGCCGGCGCGGACCAACAGTTTGTGGCTGGCAACCTCGGCATCGACGGGGTCTTCGCGCAGCGTGCGCAGGAAAAGCTGGGACAGTCGTAGGACCACGGGTGGTATCCGTTTCTGGGGAAGTGCTGGGTCAGCAGGGCCGGACAATTCGTCTGGGTACTAATCTACCGGCACACGCCCTGCGGCACTGACTGGAGGGGCAGCCCGCCCGGGCCGGGAAGCCCGCTGCGCCGGGAAACAGTAGGGCCACGCCCGGAAAATACAAAGCCCCTGGCCCCCCAGTGAGGCTGGTCATCGCATCCGGGCGTGGCCCAACGCCGTTATCGCCTAAGTACTGGTGAGGACTGGTGAGACCGCCCACCCCACTTCCAGCGCAGCTAGATTGAACCTATGTGATGGTGAACACGTTTGACAAGTGTTTCTGCGCCGGAGGATTCCCTTGCCCCCTCGGCCACCCCGGCCTACATTTAATTCACCAGGTGATGAATTCCCCGGCGGATCCGTCAGGGGAAGCCCTGCGCGGCGACGGAGGCGTTATGACCCACCCGGAAGCACCCCTGGCGGAGGTCCGCCGGCAGGCCATCCCGGCCGTCGCGGCGTCCTCACTGACCGTGAAACTGGGACGGCGTACCGTGCTGGCCGGGCTGAACTTCAGCATTCCCGCAGGACGCATCACCGGTCTGCTGGGACCCTCCGGAAGCGGCAAGACCACGCTCATGCGCACCATCGTGGGAGCGCAGCGCATAGCCGGCGGCACCGTCGAGGTGCTGGGCCTGCCGGCGGGCAGTGCCACCTTGCGGCGGCAGGTTGGGTACGTCACCCAGTCCCCCAGTGTCTATCCGGACCTGACCGTCGAAGCGAACGTCCGCTATTTCGGTGCCATGCACCGGAAAGGGAAAGCCGACGTGGCCGAGGCGATTGCCGCCGTCGGCCTCGAAGCCCTGGCACGCCGCAAGGCCGCCGACCTCTCCGGCGGCCAGGTCAACCGCGTCTCCCTGGCCTGCGCACTGGTGGCCCACCCCCGCCTTTTGGTGCTGGACGAGCCCACCGTCGGCCTGGACCCCGTCCTCCGGGCCGACCTGTGGGAACGGTTTCGGGCCATGGCGCGGGCCGGGACCACCCTCCTGGTCTCCAGCCACGTCATGGAGGAGGCCAGCCGCTGCGACACGCTGCTGCTGTTGCGGGAGGGCCGGCTCCTCGCGCAGCTCACTCCGGACGAGCTCAGCAGGCGCGGGCACAGCAGCAACCTGGAACAGGCCTTCCTGGCCATCATCCGGAAGGCGGACCACGACGGGACAGGCGATGAACCGGAAGCCGTGGCATCGTCCCGCCCGGAGGGGACGGTGCACTGATGGATATCCTGATGATGCTCGCCACCACCCGCCGGGTGCTCAGCCAGCTCCGCCACGACCACCGCAGCATCGCCCTGATCCTGGTGGTGCCGGCGCTGCTGCTCACGGCGGTCTACTTCCTGTATGAGAATGAGGTGCTGCCGCCGGGTGTTCCCCGGACGTTCGACCGGGTTGGCCTGATGATGCTGGCGATCTTTCCGTTCGTGGTGATGTTCCTGGTCACGTCCATCACCATGCTGCGGGAACGCATGTCCGGGACCTTGGAGCGGCTGCTCACCACGCCGGTGCACAAGGCGGACCTGTTGTTCGGGTACGGCGTGGCTTTCTCCCTGATGGCCGCGCTCCAGTCACTGGTGGCCACAGCGGTGGCCTACTGGATTTTTGGCCTGGACATCGCCGGCGCCCCGGGCTACGTGGTGCTGATCGCGGTGATCAACGCGGTCCTGGGCGTCGCGCTGGGCCTGTTCTGTTCGGCCTTTGCCAGGACCGAATTCCAGGCCGTCCAGTTCATGCCGGTGGTGGTGGTGCCGCAGATCCTGTTGTGTGGCCTGTTCGTTGCCCGGGACCGGATGAATGACGTACTGGAAGCCATCTCCAACGTGCTCCCCCTGACGTACTCCGTGGACGCCCTCCAAGAGGTCGCCGCCCATGCTGAGGCCACCAGCCGGTTGTGGCAGGACGCGGCGGCCATGGCCGGGATCTCGCTCGGCGTGCTGGTGCTTGCCGCGTTGACGCTTCGCAGGCGAACAGCGTGACCTTTCCCGGACCAGCGGATCCGGGAGGGAGTCCGGCAGAGGATCCGGCTGGCCGTCCGGCGGGTTCCGCCGGACGCCCGAAGGGTTCCGGCCGCCCGGCGGGCTCCGGCCGCCCGGCGGGTTCCGGGCGCCGCGGACGCCGCGTGGGCGCCACCGCGTCCCGCGACCACATCCTCGACGCCGCCCGGAGGCTTTTCGCCGAACACGGCTTTGACGGGACCAGCCTGCGCCAGGTGGCCCGCGCCGCGGGAGTGGATCCGGCCATGATCCACCATTTCTTCAACGGCAAGGACGAACTCTTTGCCCTCAGCGTGGAACTGCCTGCCGACCCGGAGCAGGTCCTTGCGGGCATGGCGGAATCGGACCCTGACCAGCGGGCCGAGTTGATGGTCCGCACGGTCCTCCGGCTCTGGGAAAGCCCCGCCCAGGCCGGCCTCCTGGCCTTCCTGCGCGGAACCATCGGGTCCACGGCCAGGACGTCGCAGCTTCGGGAGGCGGTGGCACGCCGGGTGATCACCAGGATCACGGCTTCGGTTCCCGGGCCGCCGCAGGAAGTGGCGCTGCGCGGAAGCCTCGTGGCAAGCCAGATCGTGGGTTTGATGATGGTCCGTTACGTGGTGCGGCTGGAACCGCTCGCGTCAGCACCCGCGGATGATGTGGTGCGGCTGGTGGCACCCACGGTGCAGCGCTACCTCACCGGCCCTATTTGACCAGGGCAGCAGCCGAGTCGAGGAGCGCACCGGCCCGTTGGACGGCGTCGTCCTCGCTCGCGCCCCCGGAGGCGACGGAAGTGAGCACCACGCCCTGCTGCACCGCCTGCGCCGTGACCGTGGACTGCGTACGGCCGTCCGGCAAGGTGGCGTCCGTACGATATGCGAAGACGCCGGGAACAGAGCCCACGCCCTGCAGGGCCTTCACGGTGACCGAGACCTCCACGCCCGAGGCCGTCATGGTCATGGAGGAGCACTTGGCCAGCTGGTCCGCGGAGCTGGCCACCTTGCCCAGCAGGCTCTGGTCCAGGCCGGCGATCAGCGATAGCGCGGTCGCCGCGCCTGTGCCGGCGTCGGTGCTCATGCCGATGGCCATGGTGGCGCCATCGACGTTCGGCACGGCGCTGGCAGCTGCGAGTTCCTTGCACTCCGCGGGCTTGACGTCGATCGACGCGAGCATGGTCTTGGTCTGGTCCAGCGTCTTGGTGATATCAACGGCGGGCAGGACGGTCAGCCTGCGGTCCGCCGAGTCCCTGACCTGCCCCACGATGGCAGCAAGCTGTTCGGACGTATAGGCCTTGGCGGTAGGCGTGGGCGTTGCCGTGGGAGTTGGGGCGGCTGTGGTCTGTGACGCCGCGGGCGCTGCGGTCGGGGAATCCGCGGCCTGCGGGGCCGGTCCCCCGCACCCGGATACCGCCATGGCCAGGAGGGCGGAAGCCCCGAATGTTCCCAGCACGGTCTTCTTCATTTTTCCCCCAATTTTCAGTTCTCCTCCGGCGGACGCCGCTAGAAAAGAACTGTAGCGAACGTACCCACCTGCCGGAAGCCGACACGTTCGTACGTGGACCGGGCCTTGGTGTTGAAGCCGTTGACGTACAGGCTGGTCACGGGCGCGATCTTCTGCGCTCTTTCCACCACGGCGGACATGTAGCCGGAGCTCAGCCCCTGGCCGCGGTACCGGGGATTCATCCACACGCCCTGGACCTGGGTGACGTCCGCGGTGACGGCCCCCAGTTCGGCCTTGAAAACCACTTCATGTGCCTCGTTCAGGTGGACCAGGGAGTGGCCCTGCCGGATGAGGCCTTCCACCCGGCGGCTGTAGAACTCCCGGCCGCCCAAGTATGGCGAGTACCCTACCTCTTCCTCAAACATGGCGGCGCAGGCCGGAAGGATACGGTCAAAGTCGGCCAGGTTGCCCTGGGCCAAACCCGGGTGGGGCTGGACCCGTGGCCGCTCCGCGATGACCATCAGCGGCTGGTCCGCCCGCACTTCGTGGGCACGGTGGCCCAGTTGGGCGAGTTCCGCATGAAGGGCCAGCACTGCCTCTGCGGGGCCAAAGGCGGACGCATACCGGCGCCCGGAGCTGTTCGCGGCCCCGGCTACCAGCGGCGCAAGGGCGGGGTCCAGCTGGACCGGCACCAGGTTTGCCCCGGCCCAGCAGGCACCGGAAAGGACGCCGTTGTCGAACACGCCCAGAACGCCGGCGCCTCCGGCAGTGGGTGCTGCGGTGCCCGTGGCGCGCAAATGCGCCAGGATGAACACGTTGGTAACGGGATCCTGCTGCGCCAGACTGGTCAGCGCCGCGGTGTCCTGGCCGTCAAGCGTTCGGACGGAAATACCCGCAGGGTCGGGATCGTCCCTACGAGACGCTAACCACGGGGCTACCCTTGACAGCATCTTCGCCATCGGCCTCCCCCATCTCTTCCGCGATACGCATGGCCTCTTCGATCAGTGTCTCAACAATCTGGCTCTCAGGGACAGTCTTGATGACCTCGCCCTTCACAAAGATCTGGCCCTTGCCGTTTCCGGACGCAACGCCGAGGTCCGCTTCGCGGGCCTCGCCCGGACCGTTCACGACGCAGCCCATGACAGCGACGCGCAGCGGGATCTCCATCCCTTCCAGCCCGGCGGTGACCTGCTCGGCCAAAGTGTAGACGTCCACCTGGGCCCGTCCGCAGGAGGGGCAGGAGACGATTTCCAGCTTGCGGGGACGAAGGTTGAGGGACTGGAGGATCTGGTTGCCCACCTTGATTTCCTCCACCGGCGGGGCGGACAAGGACACCCGGATGGTGTCACCGATCCCCCGGGACAGCAGGGCTCCGAACGCGGTGGCGGACTTGATGGTCCCCTGGAACGCGGGGCCGGCCTCGGTGACGCCGAGGTGCAGCGGCCAGTCGCCCTTTTCGGCGAGCATTTCGTAGGCAGCCACCATGATCACGGGGTCGTTGTGCTTGACCGAGATCTTGAAGTCGTGGAAGCCGTGTTCCTCGAAAAGGGACGCTTCCCAGACGGCGGACTCGACGAGCGCTTCGGGGGTTGCCTTGCCGTACTTCTTGAGGATGCTCGGTTCCAGGGAGCCTGCATTGACGCCGATCCGGATCGAGGTGCCGTGGTCCTTCGCGGCGGCCGCGATTTCCTTGACCTGGTCATCGAACTTCCGGATGTTCCCGGGGTTCACGCGCACTGCCGCGCAACCGGCCTCGATGGCGGCGAAGACATACTTGGGCTGGAAGTGGATGTCTGCGATCACCGGGATCTGGGACTTGCGGGCGATGATGGGCAGCGCCTCGGCATCGTCTGCGGACGGGCACGCGACGCGCACGATGTCGCAGCCGGACGCCGTCAGCTCAGCAATCTGCTGGAGGGTGGCGTTGATGTCCGTGGTGGGCGTGGTGGTCATGGACTGCACGCTGATGGGGAAATCAGATCCCACGCCTACCGAGCCGACTTTGATCTGGCGCGTCTTGCGGCGGGGTGCCAGGACGGGCGGCGGTGCTGACGGCATTCCCAGGCTGACCGAGGTCACGTGGACTCCTTGGGTTGAAAGGGTAGGGATGCGGTTACGCGGCGAGCCCGGCAAGCATGCCGGTGACCGGTGACCATTCAGTGATGCGGGTCCCGGCGATGACGCCGGCCGCGGCAAACGGGTCCTGCTTAAGGATCGAGTTCAGGGCAGCTTCGTCTGTTGCCGTGAAGATCAGGAGGGCACCGGCCCCGTCGCCGTAGGGTCCGCTGGCCACGATGACACCGTCCTGCGCCAGGCCGCCTGTCCATTCGCGGTGCGCGGGCCGGACCTCGTTGCGGGTTTCGGTGGAGTTGGCGGCGTAAACGTACTCAACGGCAAAAACTGTCATACGGCTACCCTATCGCCATGCCTGCCTTCGTACCCATCCGGGCTGTCCCGGTTCGAGGACGCGGTGGACGTTTACTGCAGGAAAAGGACTTTGGCGGCGGCTGCGGTTCCTGCCGCCCAGAGCATGGAGGTGAGGGTTCCGATGATGAAGCGCTCCGCGGCCACAGGGGTCTCCTTGAGTTCAGCGAATCTGCCGAGGCCCTTGATCGCGACGATGTAGGCGATGGCGACCGGCTGGCCGGCCAGGATGGCAAGGCATACGCCGAGCCGTTCCAGCACGCCGATGATGGCGCCGCCGCGCAGGATGCGCTGGCCCGGAGCCGACGCTGCTGCGTCCGTTCCGTTCGACGCCGCCGGCCCGGGTTGCGCCGTCAGCTCGCCGTCCACCGTGACGTCGGCAGACGGGTCCTGGGCAGCGGAGCCGGCGTCCGTTGCCGTCGTGGCGGCATCGGCTTTGTCGTCAATGGTCCTGGCGAGCTTGAACACCAAGGCCGTCACCGGCCATCCCACGAAACCTGCCACCGCCAAGGCCACGGCCACCCACACTGCGGTCACTTGACTCCTCCATCGCCGGCTCCGGTTTCCTGTACGGCCGGGACCACCTGTGCTTGGGCGAGATCAAGCAGCAGCGATGCGGCCGGCCGTGCTGCCCATTCTTCCTGCCATCCGGAGCGAAGCACGGTACGGCTCACGGACTGCTCCGATATTCCAAGTTCCCTGGCCACCTGCTTTTGGCTGCCGTGCCGGGCCGGACCAGGCCGGCCGGCTCCGGGCGCGCCGGCGTCCAGGTGCCGCAGCGCGTCAACCACCCGCCACTGGGCTTCCGTCCGCTCTTGGACCAGGCGGCCCAGCAGCCGGAGCACCGCTTCGGCTTTGGCGCATGTCCGCTCCCCTTCCCCGGCCGGGGTATTCCCGCCCGCCTCCCCCGCCATGATGCCGGCCACCACTGACACCGGCACTTGGGAAGCGGCGGCCTTGGCGCGCTCAACGGCCTTCCGGGCAGCCACGAACGCGGTTCCGGTGCCTTCCCGCGGGCTGGCACCCGCCGGCAGCGTCACGGTTCCGACGCCGATGCCGACGTACCAGTGCCCTTCGCGGAGCGCGTACAGGGCGATGTCCACGACGGCATCAGCGTCCCGCACCACCCCTTGGACTTCGTCGCCGACCGACCGCTCGAAAGCCGGCCTGCCGGCGCCGGCAGGTTCGAGGCGCGCGATCTGCTCAATGAAACCCGGGACCCGGTCCAGGTCACCGGTGCTGCCACGCTGGTCGATCGTCATTACGAACATAGATCAACCATAGGCGGATGATTCATATCAATCAATCAAATCTGACTGATTTAGCAAAGTCAGCCTAAATCGGCTGATATCAGAACAGATTGACGGGCTTGACGATGTCCGCGTAAATCAACAGGGCGCTCATGCCCATCAACAAGGCCGCCACGACGTAGGTCACTGGCAGCAGTTTCGCGATGTCGAACGCTCCCGGGTCCGGCCGGCCGCGCAGCCTGGCCACGGCGCGGCGCGCTCCTTCGTACAGGGCTCCGGCCACATGGCCGCCGTCAAGGGGCAGCAGCGGGATGAGGTTGAATACGGCCAGTGCGAAGTTCAGGCCGGCCAGCAGGCCCACGAGGGTGGCGAGCCGGGACTGGAGCGGGACAGCTTCCATGGCGGCAACCTCGCCGGCCACCCGGCCCACGCCCACCACGCTGATGGGGCCGTTGGGGTCCCGGGGTTCCTCGCTGAAAGCGGCCTTGGCTACGCCCACCACACGGGCGGGCAGGTTGAACACCACGCCGGCCACCTGCCGGATGTTCTCTCCGGCCATGGGCAGGACCGACGACGCCGGCTGGGACACGAGCGCCGTTTGCGCGCCGATGCCAAGGAAACCGACGTCCTGGTACTCGAGGTTGCCGGCAGCATCGGTGGCCTGCCGCCCGTCGGCGCCCATCACGGGCCGGGAAGACAGGACCGGCGTCACCGTGGTTGACACGGCAGCGCCGTCCCGCTGAACGGTGATGGCCACGTCCTTGCCGGCAGAGGCGCGGATCCACTCCGTCAGCTGGTCCCAGCTGGTGACGGCCTTGCCGTCGAAGGAGGTGATGGTGTCATTGGGTTTGAGCCCCGCCGCTGCCGCGGGGGTCAGCTGGCAGTCGGCAGAGTCGGGATCGACGGTTTGCCCTGCGGCCACTTGGCATTTGGAGACGTCGGAGATGGTGGTGGTGGCGGTGGCAATGCCAAATCCCATCAGGAGGACGGCCGTCAGCACCACCCCAAGGACCATGTTCATGGCCGGCCCGCCCAGCATCACGATCACTTTTTTCCAGACCGGCAGCCGGTAGAAGACGCGGTCGTGGTCGCCGGGTCCTACCTCTTCGTGGGCTAGTGACCGGGCTTCCGTAGCCAGCGTCTGGAACATCCCGGTACTGGAGGGCCGGACCGAGCCGTCCTCCTTGTTGGGCGGGTACATGCCGATCATCGAGACGTAGCCGCCCAGCGGAACGGCTTTCACGCCGTACTCGGTTTCACCCTTGCGGCGTGACCAGAGGGTGGGCCCGAAGCCGATCATGTACTTGGTGACGCGCACCTTGAAGAGCTTGGCCGGCACCAGGTGCCCCACCTCGTGGAGGGCGATGGACACGGCAATGCCGACGGCCACGAAGACGACGCCGAGGATGAAAAGTAGGACAGGGGTCATGGAGGTGCTGCTGCTTCCTAGAGACTGCTGACTGCTAAACGTTCGTGGGCGCGGGCGCGTGCCCAGCTTTCAGCATCCAGCACCGACTCCACTGTCAGCCCGGAGGAACCTGAGTGTTCGCTGAGCACCCCGTCCACGGTATCGACGATGTCGGTGAACCGGATCCGGCCCGCATGGAACGCCGTAACGGCCTCTTCGTTGGCCGCATTGAAAACAGCAGGGAAGGTGCTGCCTTGCTTGGCGGCGTCCTTGGCAAGGTCAACGGCCGGGAAGGCTGCAGCATCCAGGGGTTCAAAGGTCCAGGTGGCGGCCTGGGTCCAGTCGCAGGCGGGCGCGGCCATGGGTACCCGGGCCGGCCAGCCCAGGCCAAGGGCAATCGGAAGCCGCATGTCCGGTGGGGAGGCCTGGGCAATGGTGGAGCCGTCAACGAACTGGACCATGGAATGGACGACGGACTGCGGGTGCACCACCACATCGATCCGGTCGAGCGGGATATCGAACAGCAGGTGGGCTTCGATGACTTCCAGTCCCTTGTTGACCAGGGTGGCCGAATTGGTGGTGACCATGACCCCCATGTCCCAGGTGGGGTGCGCCAGCGCCTCGCGCGGCGTGACGGAATGCAGCTGCTCCCGGCTCCTGCCGCGGAAAGGCCCCCCCGAGGCGGTCAGGATGAGCCGGTCCACCTCGGCTGCCGTCCCTGCGCGCAGGCACTGGGCGATCGCCGAGTGTTCCGAGTCGACGGGCACAATCTGGCCTTCCTTGGCCGCAGCCTTGACCAGGCTGCCGCCAACGATCAGCGATTCCTTGTTGGCCAGGGCCAGGGTGGCCCCGGAGCGGAGTGCCGCAAGGGTGGGCGCCAGGCCAATGGAACCGGTGATGCCGTTGAGGACCACGTCCGCTTCCACCGCGGCGATCCGGGCCGAGGCGTCAGGTCCGGCCACGATTTCCGGGCGGTACCCGGGACGGCCGGCGGCGGCTGCTTCCCGGATAAGGGATTCCAGCCGGCCGGGGTCACCGGCGGCGATGCCCACCACGGCGGCGCCGGTGTGGACCGCCTGGCGGGCCAGCAGTTCAAGGTTGCCGCCACCGGCACTGAGTGCCACCACCTCGAAGAGGTGCGGGGCGCCGTCGACGACGTCGATCGCCTGGGTGCCGATGGAACCGGTGGATCCGAGGAGGACGATTCTGCGTGGCTGCATCCGTTAAGTATCCCGCACGCGGCCGGGCCTGCTGCGCCTTGACCGCCGGGCGGCCGGGCGTAACGTGGAAACCGTGGACTGGCTCACCTGGTTCGATGCGCCGGAGTATGAATTTGCCCGGCAGGTGCTGCAACGGGGCGTCGCAGCGTTGTACTTCGTTGCGTTCCTGTCCACGCTGAACCAGTTCCCGGCCTTGCTCGGAGAGCGCGGCCTCCTTCCGGTGCCGGACTTCCTGGCCGCGTTTTCCCGGTTGTCCCGGCCCACGCTGTTCCGTTGGCGGTATTCCGACCGGCTGCTGCGCGGTGTCTGCGCCGCAGGCCTGGCGGTCTCGGCGCTGCTCGTCGCCGGGCTCCCCCAGGCCGGACCGCCCTGGGTTCCATTGCTGGCGTTCCTTGCCCTGTGGCTTTTGTACATGTCCATCGTGAACGTGGGGCAGACCTTCTACGGGTTCGGCTGGGAGATGCTGCTGCTGGAGGCCGGTTTCACCGTGGCCTTCCTGGGATCGGACCAGACGGAACCGCCGCGGACCATCCTGATCCTGGTGGTGTGGCTGGTGTTCCGGCTGGAATTCGGGGCAGGCATGATCAAGATCCGCGGCGGCCGCGAATGGCGGGACCTGACGGCCTTGTACTACCACCATGAAACCCAGCCCATGCCGGGCCCCCTCAGCAGGCAGGCACACCTGCTGCCGAAGCCGCTGCACCGGGTCGAAGTGGTGGGCAACCACATCGCCCAGCTGGTGGTGCCGTTCCTGCTGTTCGCCCCGCAGCCGGTGGCGGGCGTGGCGGCGGCCGTCGTCGTGGCCACCCAGCTGTGGCTGGTGGCGAGCGGCAACTTTGCATGGCTGAACTGGATGGCGATCATCCTGGCGTTTGCCGCGGTCAGCGATCCCGTGGCCCACGCCGTGATCCCGGCCGTCCCGGCGGACTGGCACGCCGGCGCAGCACCGGCCACTCCCCTGTGGTGGCTGGCCATAACGCTGGCGGCGTCCCTCCTGCTGCTGGTCCTTAGCTACTGGCCTTTGCGGAACCTCTTCTCCCGCCGGCAGCTCATGAATGCCAGCTTCAACCGGTGGCAGCTGGTCAATGCCTACGGCGCCTTCGGCACGGTGACCAGGCAGCGCATCGAGATCGTGGTTGAAGGAACCTTGGACGGGAACCCCGGGGACGCGTCGGACTGGCGCGAGTACGGCTTCAAGGGCAAACCCGGCGATGTCAGCCGCATTCCCCGGCAGTGGGCTCCGTACCACCTGCGGCTGGACTGGCTGATGTGGTTCCTGCCGCTGCGGAGCGTGCACGAGGAATGGTTCTATGCCTTCCTGGGCAAACTGCTCGTGGCGGACCGGCAGGTGTTGCGGCTGCTCCGGCATGACCCGTTCGACGGCGCCGCGCCGCGCCTGGTGCGCGTGCGAAGTTTCCATTACCGCTTCGCCACCCGGAAGGAGCTCCGGGAGACCGGGAACCGCTGGGTGCGGACGCTGCTGTACGAGCCCATTCCGCCCACGTCCCTTCGCCGGCCGACGGGACGGAAGGGCAGCTAGGCGTCCCTGCCTGCACGGCGCAGGATGCCTTCGGCGTGCTTCAGGATTGGCCCGTCGATCATCTTTCCGTGGTGTTGGAAGACCCCGCTCCCGGCCGCCGCGGCAGCGTCCAGCAGTTCACGCGCCGCGGCCACCTCCTCCCCGGAGGGAGCGTAGGCTTTGCGGACCACGGCAGCCTGGCCTGGATGGATACACGCCTTGGAGCCGAACCCGGAGGCCACGGCGTCGGCGGTTTCGTCCGCCAGCCCGTCGAGGTCGGGGATGTTGGTGTACACGGCGTCGATGGCTTCCTTGCCCAAGGCCCTGGCGGCCAGCAGCACCGAGGAGCGGGCGTGCAGGGCCACCGCCCGGTAGCCGCCGTCGTCCTTCCTGCTGGAGGTGCCGCCCAACGTGGCCACGAGGTCCTCTGCTCCCCACATCAGGGCCACAACGTTGGGGGCAGCCGCAATGGCGGGGGCGTTCAGCACGCCCAGGGCCGTTTCGCACAGCGCAATGACCTGGTAGCCTTCCAGCGCCTTGAGCTGTTCAGCCGATTCCGCCTTGGCGAGCATCACCGTGCGGTACGGCGTGTGCGCCAGGCAGTGCAGGTCCTTCGCGAAGTCGTCCGTGCCGACCGGGTTGACCCGGACGATGGTCCGGCTGGGGTCAAGTTCGGGATCGTCTCCTGCAGCGCCCGCCTGGGCCAGGATTGCCCCGCGCGCCCGCTGCTTGTCCGGTGGCGCCACGGCGTCCTCGAGGTCCAGGATCACGGCGTCCGCCCGCGCTGCGGCTTTCAGGTAGCGCTCGGGGCGGTCGGCGGGGCAAAAGAGCAGGGCCGGGCCCATCACAAATGTCATACGGGCATTCTCCCCTGTGCGTCGGGCTGGTCCTGGTGGGCGGCCCGGGTCCACATCAGGCAGCTTCTCGTGGCCCGTGCCACCACGGCTCCGTCCTGGTTGCGCCCGGTGTGCTCCATGGTGGCAATGCCCTGGCCCGGCCGGGAGGCCGAAAGCCGTTTGCCGGTGATCACGGTCTCTGTGTAGAGCGTGTCCCCGTGGTAGAGCGGGTGCGGAAAGGAGACATCGGTCAGCCCGAGCTGGGCGATGATGGTCCCCTGGGTCAACTGGGTGACGGACTGCCCCACCATGGTGGCGAGGGTGAACATCGAGTTCATCAGCCGCTGGCCAAAAGGCTGCCCCGCGCTCCAGGCAGCATCCAGGTGCAGCGCCTGCGTGTTCATGGTGAGGGTGGTGAAAAGGACGTTGTCCGTTTCCGTCACGGTGCGTCCAGGCCGGTGGGCATACAGCACGCCCTCCTCCAGCTCGTCGAAGTAGAGCCCGCGCTGCTCGATGACGCGCCGGCCGCCCCCTGGGGCCGCTGGTCCGGCCGGGAACCTATCAGTGGGGTCGGTGCCGGTCATACGGTGAGTTCCTGGTCTTCTTCGTACAGTTCCGCGCCGGTGGCGGCCACCACGTCTTCGACGGAAACGTTGGGGGCCAGCTCGCGCAGGACCAGCCGGGAGGGGCCGCCGTCCCGGACGACGTCGATTACGGCGAGGTCGGTGATGATCCGGTCCACGCAGCCTTTGCCGGTCAGCGGGAGCGAGCACTCCCTGACAATCTTGGGATTGCCGTTCCGGTCCACGTGCTCCATCATCACGATCACGCGCTTGGCGCCAAACACCAGGTCCATGGCGCCGCCCATTCCCTTGACCATCTTTCCCGGGACCATCCAGTTGGCGAGGTCTCCGTTGGCGGCCACTTCCATCGCGCCGAGGACGGCGAGGTCCACGTGGCCGCCGCGGATCATGCCAAACGACGTTGCCGAGTCGAAGAACGCCGCACCCCGGTTGACCGTCACGGTTTCCTTGCCGGCATTGATCAGGTCCGGATCCACCGCGTCCTCTGCCGGGTAGGGGCCGACGCCCAGGATCCCGTTCTCCGAGTGCAGCACCACTTCCACCCCGGCCGGAATGTAGTTGGGTATCAGGGTGGGCATGCCGATGCCAAGGTTGACGTACTGGCCGTTGCGGAGTTCCCGGGCAACCCTGGCGGCCAGTTCGTTCCGCGTCCAGCCTTTGCTGCCTGCTGCGGCGGCGGCTCCGCCGGGCCCGGGCTGGTGCCCGCCGCCGCGCCGGTACTCCGGACGGACCGCTTCCGGGCGGGGCGCCTCGGGGCTGTTGGGATCCATGGTCATGCTCCTGCCTGCTGGTCACTGCCGGCGGGGTTCCCGCCCGCCGCGGCCGGGGCCTCCAAGGCCACCGTCCGCTTTTCGATGCGCTTTTCCCCGCCGGCCGCCAGGACCACCCGCTGGACAAAGATCCCGGGGGTGTGGATGTGTTCGGGGTCCAGTTCGCCGGGTTCGACGAGTTCCTCCACCTCGGCGATGGTGATGCGTCCGGCCATGGCGCAGAGCGGATTGAAGTTCATGGCCGTGGCATGGAAGACCAGGTTGCCGTGCCGGTCACCCTTCCAGGCGTGCACCAGCCCGTAGTCGGGGGTGAGGGATTCTTCCAAGACGTAGTCCACTCCCCCGAAGGAACGCACTTCCTTGGCCGCGGAGGCGATCGCGATGCCGCCGTCGGCGTCGTACTTCTGCGGCAGGCCGCCGTCGGACACCTGGGTCCCCACCCCCGCCTTGGTGTAGAACGCGGGGATGCCGGCGCCGCCGGCGCGCAGCTTCTCGGCCAGGGTGCCCTGCGGTGTCAACACCACCTCGAGCTCACCGGCAAGGTACTGGCGGGCGAACTCCTTGTTCTCCCCCACATAGGAGCTGATGGTGCGGCGGATGCGGCCGTCGCGGAGCAGGATGCCCAAGCCCCAGTCATCCACGCCGCAGTTATTGCTGACCGTTTCCAGGCCAGTAGTGCCGGCGCGGTGCAGGGCGTCGATCAGGGCCACCGGGATGCCGCACAGCCCGAAGCCGCCAACCGCCAGGGAAGCCCCGTCCGGGATATCCGCCACGGCGTCGTCGGCGCTGGCTACAACCTTGTCAATCATCATTGATCCTTTCCGGCCGGCTGCGATCAGTACTGCTGGCGCAGGTGCTTACAATCCCAGTTCACGGGCGATCAGCATCAGCTGGACTTCCGTGGTGCCCTCCCCCACTTCAAGGATCTTGGAGTCGCGGTAATGGCGTGCCACGGTGAACTCGTTGATGAAGCCATAGCCGCCGAATACCTGGGTGGCATCCCGCGCGTTGTCCATGGCCGCCTCGCCTGCGACCATCTTAGCGATGGCCGCCTGGGTCTTGAACGGCTTGCCGGCCAGCATCCTGGCGGCCGCATCGTAGTAGGCCAGGCGGGCCGTGTGGGCCCGCGCTTCCATCCGCGCGATCTTGAAGGAGATGGCCTGGTACTTGCCGATTTCCTGGCCGAATGCCCTGCGTTCCCTGGCGTATTTGACCGACAGGTCCACGCAGCCTTGGGCGGCGCCGGTGGCCAGCGCGGCAATGGCGATCCTGCCTTCGTCCAGGATGGACAGGAAATTCGCATACCCGCGCCCTTCTTCGCCGAGGAGGTTTTCCTCCGGTACGCGGACATCCTTGAGGGTCAACGGGTGGGTGTCGGAGGCGTTCCAGCCCACCTTGTTGTACGGCTTCTCGGCTTTGAAGCCCGGCGTATTCGTGGGCACGAGGATGGTGGAGATCTCCTTCCGCAGGCTGCCGTCTGCGGCTTCCTTCCGGCCGGTGACGGCGGTGACGGTGACCAGCCGGGTGATATCCGTTCCCGAGTTGGTGATGAACTCCTTGTTGCCGTTGATGACCCAACTGCCGTCCTCGCGGCGGGCGGTGGTCTTGGTACCGCCCGCATCCGAACCTGCCTCCGGTTCGGTGAGCCCGAAGCCCGCGAGCGCCTGGCCTGATGCCAGGAGCGGAAGCCATTCCTGCTTCTGGGCATCGGTTCCAAAGCGGTACACCGGCATGGCACCCAGGGAAACGCCGGCCTCCAGCGTGATGGCCACCGACTGGTCCACGCGTCCGAGCTGTTCCAAGGCCAGGGCGAGCGCGAAGTAGTCGCCGCCCATGCCGCCGAATTCCTCCGGGAAGGGCAGCCCGAACAGGCCCATCTCGGCCATCTGTTTCACCACGTCATAGGGGAAGCTGTGTTCCTCATCGTGTTTGGCGGAGACCGGGGCCACCACGTTGTCCGCGAAGTCGCGGACGGTGTCGCTGAGGTCCTGGTATTCCTCGCTGAGTTCGAATCCGGTCATGGTCAGGCTCCTTCGCCTTGGCTGGTGTCTGTGTCTGTGTCGGTATCTGCGGGCGTCGGTTCCGCGTCTGCAGGGTGGGGGTGCACGGTGGCCAGAACCTGGTCGGCCTTCACGAGGTCGCCGGTGCGGGCGCTGAGGTGCACGGTGCCGGCCAGCGGCGCAACGAGGTGGTGCTCCATCTTCATGGCCTCCACGGACACCAGGACCTCCCCGGCCTGGACCGCGTCGCCGTCGGTGACCGGGACGGCCACCACGGTTCCCGTCATTGGCGAGCGCACCTCGGGATCCGCTGAGCCTTCTTCGCGTTGAATGGCGGCCAGCACCCGGTCCAGCCGTGCCTCCCGGGCCAGGACCTCAAGCCGGCAGGACCAGCCATCACTGCCCAGGAAGAGCCGTGTGGGTCGGCCGGGGATTGCGCCGACGGCGTAGCTTCGGGTGCCGTCGCCCAGCCGGAGGACGGCCCGCCGCGGGTCCTCAAGGGACAGTCCGGCGCGCTCCTGCTTTCGCCCGTCAACGGCTGCCGTGACGGCGGCTTCCCCTGCTGGGCTTCCGGTGACCTCAACCGTGGCCACGCCGTCGTCGGCCGTTCCCAGGCTGATCCGGCGCGGTGCCGGCGTTCCGAGCCGCCAGCCGTTGTGGGCCCGCCACGGTCCGCTCCCCGGGGCAGTGTTGTGGTCCTCCAGGGAGAGCGCGTACAGCGCCGCGGCCACCAGTTCGGCGTCACCGGCCTTCCGGAATTCCATGCCGGGCAGCTTGCGTTCGATCAGGCCGGTGTCCAGGTGGCCGGCCTTGACGTCGGGGTCGTTCAGCAGGAGCCGCAGGTACTCCACATTGGTGTCAATGCCCAAGGCGGTGTAGCGGGCCAGGGCCTCGTCAAGGGTTGCCAGCGCGGCACCGCGGTCTTCGCCCCACGCGATGACCTTGGAAATCATGGGGTCATAGTGGGCCGGGAGTTCCAGGCCCTCCAGCAGGGAGGAGTCCACCCGGACCCGGCCCCCGGCCGGGGATGGCAGTTCGTCCAGCACCAGCACGGTCCCGGTGGAGGGGAGGAAATTCTTCTCCGGCACCTCGGCGTACACGCGCGCTTCCACGGCATGGCCGGAAAGTTCGACGTCGGCCTGCCGGAGCGTCAGTTCCGCACCTGCTGCGATCCGCACCTGCCATTCCACCAGGTCGATGCCGGTGACCATTTCGGTCACCGGGTGCTCCACCTGCAGCCTGGTGTTCATCTCCATGAAGAAGAACTCGTCCGGTGCGTCGTCGGAAACCAGGAATTCCACGGTTCCGGCGCCCCGGTAGTTCACGCTGCGGGCTGCATTGCAGGCCGCCTCGCCGATCCGTGCCCGAATGGCCGCCCCGTCCGGAAGGCCCTCCAGCAGCGGCGACGGCGCTTCCTCGATGACTTTCTGGTGACGCCGCTGCAGCGAGCATTCCCGCTCGCCCAGGTGGATGACGTTGCCGTGGCTGTCCGCCAGCACCTGCACTTCGATGTGCCGTGGGGTGGTCACCAGGCGTTCCAGGAACAGGGTGTCGTCGCCGAACGCGGCGGCGGCCACGCGCCGGGCCGTTGCCAGGGCGGCGGCCAGGTCCTCCGGTTTTTCGACGGCGTGCATCCCCTTGCCGCCGCCGCCGGCGGAGGGCTTGATCAGGAGCGGAAAGCCGACCCCGCCGGCTGCCTCCACCAGTTCGCTGTCGGTCATGCCGGGCTCGGCGATGCCGGGAACCACCGGCACGCCGTAGCCGGCCACGTGGTTCTTGGCCCGGATCTTGTCCCCCATAACGTTCAGGGCCTCCACGCCGGGTCCGATGAACGTGATGCCGGCCTTCTCCAAGGCGCGGGCGAAGTCCACGTTCTCGCTCAGGAAGCCGTACCCCGGGTGGACGGCCTCGGCGCCCGATTGCCGGCACGCCTCAATGATCGCGTCCGCGCTCAGGTAGCTGTCGACGGCGGCTGCCGGGCCGATGCGCACGGCCGCGTCAGCTTCGCGGACGTGGCGGGCGCCGGCGTCGGCATCGCTGTAGACGGCCACCGACCGGATGCCCAGGCGGCGCAGGGTCCGGATGACCCGGCAGGCGATTTCACCGCGGTTTGCCACCAGGACCGTGCCGAACAGGCGTGGGGTGGACGTGCCGCCGGGGGCTGGATCTGTTCGGGTTTGCATGGTCATTACGGGCTCACATCCGGAAGAGGCCGAAGGAGGTCTCCGGCAAGGGGGTGCGGGAGACGACGTCGAGCGCCAGTCCCAGGACGGTGCGGGTGTCTGCGGGGTCGATCACGGCATCGTCCCAGAGCCTGGCCGTGGAGTAGTAGGGGCTGCCTTGGTCCTCGTACTGGCGGCGGATGGGTGCTTTGAACGCCTCTTCATCGCTTGCCGGCCATTCTTCGCCGGCCGCCTCGTACTGGTCGCGTTTCACGGTGGCCAGGACGCTGGCGGCCTGGTTGCCGCCCATGACGGAGATCCGGGCGGCCGGCCACATCCAGAGGAACCGCGGCGAATAGGCCCGGCCGCACATCGAATAGTTGCCGGCGCCAAAGGAGCCGCCGATCACCACCGTCAGCTTGGGAACGCGGGCGGTGGCTACGGCGGTCACCATCTTGGCGCCGTTCTTGGCGATGCCGCCCTGCTCGGCGTCCTTGCCCACCATGAAGCCGGAGATGTTCTGCAGGAACAGCAGGGGGATGCCGCGCTGGTCGCAGAGTTCGATGAAATGGGCGCCCTTGAGCGACGATTCGCTGAAGAGCACGCCGTTGTTGGCCACGATTCCCACGGGGTGTCCGCAGATCCGGGCGAATCCCGTGACAAGGGTGGTGCCGTATTCCCGTTTGAACTCGTGGAACCTGCTGCCGTCCACCAGCCGGGCGATGACTTCGTGGACGTCGTAGGGGGCGTTGACGTCCGTGGGCACGGCGCCGTAGATTCCGTCCGGGTCCACGGCGGGTTCGACGACGGGCTCCACCTGCCAGGCGGGCGCGGCGGGCGGTGGGAGGGTGGCAACGATATCCCGGATGATCTGCAGGGCGTGCTCGTCATTTTCGGCCAGGTGGTCGGTCACCCCGGAGATGCGTGCGTGCACGTCTCCACCGCCGAGTTCCTCCGCAGTCACGATCTCCCCGATGGCGGCCTTCACCAGGGGCGGGCCGCCCAGGAAGATCGTGCCTTGGTTCCTGACAATGACTGTCTCGTCGCTCATGGCGGGGACGTAGGCACCGCCGGCGGTGCATGACCCCATGACGGCGGCGATCTGCGGTATCTTCGCGGCGGAGAGCCTGGCCTGGTTGTAGAAGATGCGGCCAAAATGGTCCTTGTCCGGAAAGACCTCATCCTGCTTGGGAAGGAACGCCCCGCCCGAATCCACCAGGTAGATGCAGGGCAGCCCGTTTTCGAGAGCTATCTCCTGGGCACGCAGGTGCTTCTTCACCGTCATCGGGTAGTAGGTTCCGCCTTTGACGGTGGCATCGTTGGAGATCACCAGCACCTGCCGCCCGTGCACCAGTCCGATCCCGGCGATGACCCCGGCTCCCGGTGCGTCGTCGCCGTACATCCCGTTGGCAGCCAGCGGCGCGATCTCCAGGAACGGGCTGCCGTCATCCAGCAACTGGTCGATCCGGTCCCGTGGCAGCAGCTTCCCCCGGGCCACGTGCCTCTCCCGCGATTTCTGTGGGCCGCCGAGGGCCGCGTCCGCCAGCCTCTTCCGGAGGTCGCCGGCGAGGGCCAGTTGCGCTTCCCGGTTGGCGCGGAAGGACTCGCTTGCGGGGTCGAGCCTGCTGGCCAGGGTCTCCATTTACGATCCGTTCCTGTCTGGACCGGGCCGGCTCCAGGCCAACTCGGTTAGTGACTAATAACTGAAATTCAGGTTAGTCTCGATTAACTGTGATGTCCAACACATGGCGGTGTTGGTAGAATCTGCGTCGGTCCGAGGAGGAAAAGTGCCAAGCACGGAAACACAGTCCAGCAACGCCGCGCAGCCAGGCACCACGCCGCACCCGGCTCCCACCACGCAGCGCGGCAAGGCGAAGGAGAACCGGCGGCAGGCCCTGCTCACCGCCGCGGCTTCCCTGTTCGCACTGAACGGGTTCAACCGGGTGTCGCTCGAAGACCTTGGCGCGGCCGCGGGCGTGAGCGGCCCCGCGGTGTACCGCCATTTCCCGGGCAAGCAGGCAGTCCTCGCCGACCTCCTGGTGACCGTGAGCCAGGAACTGCTGGACGGCGGACGCCAGGTGGTGGAAGACAGCGCCGACCCGGCAGCCGCCCTGCGCCGGCTGGTGGAGTTCCAGGTGGACTTTGCGCTCGGCAAGCCCGACGTGATCCGCGTCCAGGACCGGGACCTCAGCAACCTCTCCGAGCAGGACCAGTCAGCGGTGCGCTCCCTGCAGCGCAGCTACGTGGAGCTATGGGTGGACGTCCTCGCCGGAGTCCACCCCGGGACGGACGCTGCCGAACTCCGCATGCGGGCGCACGCCACCTTCGGCCTCATCAACTCCACTCCGCACTCCGTCCGCAGCCATGGCCGGCGGATGGCGGCAGGCGTGGCCCGCCCCCTGCTTGAGCGCATGGCACTGGCAGCGCTGCTGGCGGACAGTGCAGGGGACGCCCCGCCCTCCCGCTAGACCATGGTGAGCACCATTCCCGGCTCGGCCAGGATGGTGCCGACGTCAGCCAGGAACCGGGAGCCTTGTTCGCCGTCCACCAGCCGGTGGTCGAAGGACAGGCTCAAGGTGATCACCTGGCGCAGGGCCACCTCGCCCCGGTATTCCCACGGCAGGGTCCGGACGGCGCCCAGCCCCAGGATGGCCGCTTCACCGGGATTGAGGATGGGAGTACCGGCGTCGATGCCGAAAACGCCGATGTTGGTGATGGAAATGGTGCCCCCGGACAGCTCGGCAGGCGTGGTCTTGCCGGCGCGGGCCGTTTCCGCGAGCGCCGTCAACGCCTGGGCGAGCTGCGGAAGTTGCATGGTGTCCGCATCCTTGATGTTGGGAACGGTGAGTCCCCGGGGCGTGGCCGCCGCGATGCCAAGGTTGACGTAGTTGTAGGTGACGATTTCCTGGTGTTCCTCATCCCAGTGCGAATTCAGCGCCGGATTCCTGCGGAGGGCGACGAGGACTGCCTTGGCCGCGAGCGTCAACGGGGTGAGCTTGAGGCCGGCGAACTCCCTGCTGTTCTTGAGCCTGGCCAGCAGTTCAAGGCTTGGCGTCACGTCCACGGTGAGGAATTCGGTGGCGTGCGGGGCGGTGAAGGCACTCTGCACCATGGCGGCCGCGGTGTATTTGCGGACGCCCTTGATGGGAGTCCGGGTTTCCCGCTCCCCCAACCGGCTGCCTGAGAGGGCCACCGGCTCCGCCAGGGGCGGGACAGCTTCTTCGCCGTGTCCGGCAAATCCCCGGACGTCTTCCCTGGTGATCAACCCGCCAGGCCCGGTGCCGGGAACCCGTGCCAGGTCCACCCCCAGGTCCCTGGCCAGCTTGCGCACCGGTGGTGTGGACCGTGGCCGCTCGGCGGTTGCAGTGTCAGCAGGCTTGGTTTCGGCAGGCTCAACCACCGAAGGCCCGTTTTGGACCGGCGCGGTTTTGACCTGCTCAGTTTTGAGCGGCTCGATTTTGACCGGCTCGGTTTTGACCGCGCCAACCACCGGGGCGGCGAAGTTCCGGGGCCGGCGGGCCGGCCGGCCGGAGCCTTCGACGACGGCGCCGTAGCCCACCAGGTTCGGTTCCCGTTTCTGCGTTTCCGCGCCGCGCTCCCCCGGCTCCGCCGTCAACGTGCCGGCCGGGTCCGAAGGTGCCGTTCCGGCGTCGTCCGGCACCTCGAACGAGACAATGGGCTTGCCCACCTCAACCACGGACCCGGGCTGCTCGTGGAGCTCCTTGATAACCCCGGCATACGGAGAGGGAAGCTCCACCACGGCTTTGGCTGTCTCCACCTCGGCAATGACCTGGTTCAGGCTGACGGTGTCCCCAACGTCCACTTTCCAGCTGAGGATTTCTGACTCTGTGAGCCCTTCACCCAGGTCAGGGAGACGGAATTCCTTGATCATGGTGGCGCTCATCCTTCCAGCCCGCTCAGGGAATTCGGGCGGCCCAAGGCGCGGTCCACGCCGTCGAGGATACGGTCCAGGCCCGGCAGGTGGTGCATTTCCAGCTTGGAGTACGGGTACGGAATGTCGAACCCGGTGACCCGGACCGGAGCAGCTTCGAGGTGGTAGAAACACCGCTCGGTGATGCTGGCGGCCACTTCCGCTCCGAGGCCGCCGGACTGTCCGGCTTCGTGCGTGACCACCAGGCGCCCGGTCTTCCGCACGGAGGCGACCACGGCGTCGTAGTCCACCGGGGCCAGCGATCGCAGGTCGATGACTTCGAGGGAGATTCCCTCGTCGGCTGCGGCCGTGGCAGCGTCCAGTGCGGTCTTGACCAGGGGTCCGTAGGCCACCAGGGTGGCGTCGGTACCCTCGGTCAGCACGCGGGCCTTGTCCATGGGCAGGGCGGAGGAAAGAGCGGCCGACTCATCCACCTCGCCTTTGTCGTGGTAGCGGCGTTTGGGTTCGAAATACAGGACGGGATCGTCGCAGGAAATGGCCTGCTGGATCACGGTGTACGCGTCCTGGGGGTTGGAAACGGCCACCACGCGCAGCCCGGAGGTGTGCGTGAAGTACGCTTCCGGGGACTCGGAGTGGTGCTCCGGCGAGCCGATCCCGCCGCCGAAGGGAACCCTGATGGTGATGGGCATCTTCACCGCGCCGCGGGTGCGGTAATGCAGCTTGGCCACCTGGCTGACGATCTGGTCGAACGCCGGATAGATGAATCCGTCGAACTGGATCTCCACCACAGGGCGGTAGCCGCGGTAGGCCAGGCCGACGGCAGTCCCCACGATGGCGGATTCGGCCAGCGGCGTGTCCACCACCCGGTGGGTGCCGAAGTCTTTTTGCAGACCGTCGGTTACCCGGAACACGCCGCCGAGGGCACCGATGTCCTCGCCGAGGAGGACCACCTTGGAGTCGCTTTCCAGCGACTTCCGCAGGCCGGCGTTTATGGCGCGGGCAAAGGTCAACTGGGTCATCAGCGTGCACCTTCCTCTGAAACTGCTCCTGCGGGGTCGCCGAATGAAGCCAGGTAGCGGGCGTAATGGTCCTGCTGGCGTTCAAGCCAGGAGTTGGGGGCGCTGTAGACGTGCTTGAAGACGTCCATCGGCTGGGGATCCGGCATGGTGGTGCAACCGCGGCGCATTTCCGCTGCCACGGAATCGGCCTTGCGCCGGACCTGCTCCTGCAGCTCCGCGGTCAGGAGGCCCTTCCGGTCCAGGAGCGATACCAGCCGGGAGATGGGGTCCTTTGCCGCCCAGTCCTCCAGTTCGTTGGCGTCCCGGTAGCGGGTGGGATCATCGGCGGTGGTGTGCGGTCCCATCCGGTAGGTGACGGCTTCGATGAAGGTGGGGCCGCCGCCGCGCCGCGCCCGGTCCAGTGCAAGCCGGGTGCCTGCCATGACAGCCAGGACGTCATTGCCGTCCACCCGCAGGCTGGGGATGCCGAAGCCGGTGGCCCGCTCCGCAAGGTGGATGTGCGACTGCAGCCGTACGGGCTCGGAGATGGCCCAGTGGTTGTTGGTGCAGAAGAACACCACGGGGGCCTGGAAGCTGGCGGCGAACACCATGGCCTCGTTGACGTCGCCTTCGCTGGTGGCGCCGTCGCCGAAGTAGGCAACTGCCACGGCATCGGCGCCGTCGTTCTGGATGCCCATGGCATAGCCGGTGGCGTGGAGGGTTTGGGCGCCAATGATGATCTGCGGCGTTGCCATGTTGATGCTGTAGGGGTCCCAGCCGCCGGAGGCGTTGCCGCGCCAGACCCGGAGCAGGTCTGTCAGGTCCACTCCCCGGCAGTAGGCCACGCCGTTCTCGCGGTAGCTGGAGAAGACAAAGTCGTCCGCCCGCATGGCGCGTCCCGAACCGATCTGGGACGCCTCCTGCCCCAGCAACGGCGGCCAGAGCGCCAGCTCTCCCTGCCTTTGCAGGGCGGTGGCTTCAACATCGATCCGCCGGATGACCGTCATGTCCTCGAACAGCGAACACAACTGCTCGTCGGTGATGTCCTTGACCCAAAAATCGAACTCCGGGTGGCTGATCCGCTCGCCTTCCGGGGTGATCAACTGGAGGAGTTCCTGCCCGGACGCGGTGGATTCCCCTGCTTTGTCGGGGGTGATTGCACCGCCATGGCCCGTTTCGTCTGTAGACACGATTGCCGCAACCTTCGTACGTCGTTGACCTGTGGTTTTCGGGCTTTTGGCTCCAGCCGCCACCGGCCTTCCGGGCGCCATTGCCCCAGATACTGTGACCCTACTCACAATGCTCAGGGGGTACAACCACCACGGCTGTTTCTGAGCAAAATGCCCTGTCCGCCGTGCTGCCACCGTGCTAGCGTTGCGCATTATGCAAGCTTTGGATGGCACTGACACCCGCCTGCTGTCGGCGCTGTCGCAGGACCCGCGCCGGACCGTGGTGGCACTGGCGCAAAAGCTCGGCCTGTCCCGGAACACCGTCCAGGCGCGGATGGCACAGCTGGAAAAGAAGCACGTCTTCCTGTCCTTCGAACGGCGCATTAATCCAGTGGCGCTGGGGTACCCGCTGATGGCCTTCATCTCCGTGCACGTCCAGCAGCAGAAACTTGGGCGGCTGGCGGAGGAGATGGCGGCGATCCCCGAGATCCTGGAGGGGTACGGGCTCACGGGGTCGGCAGACCTGCTGCTGCGCGTGGTGGCCAAGGACGCCGAGGACCTGTTCCGGATCAACGGCAAGATCCTGGCCTGCGACGGCGTGGAGCGGGCGGACACGGCCCTGGCCATGGGCGAGCTGATCCCCTTCCGGGTGCAGCCCCTCCTGGAACGGGGCTCGGAGGGAGGGTAGCTGCACCACTGGAGGCACGACGCCGGAGGCCGGGGTTATAGGCTGGTTCCAGTTACGCGCCGGGCCGGGATGGGCCCGGGCAATCCGCCGGTGCCACCGCACCCGTCCCCGAAAGGCTCCCCCTTGAGCAGTCCCCAGGATTCGTACCGGCACGGACACGCGGACCCGTCGCCGCAGCAACTGCCCCCGATGCCTGCGCAGCCGGCCCCGTTCGGCCTGCCCGGGGAACGTCCGCGGGTGCGCAGCCGGCGGAAACTGTGGATCGTGCTCGGCGGCATCGGCGGGGTGCTGCTGTTGGTGATCCTCGGCGTCGTGATCCTGGTGAACGTGGTGAACAGTGCCACCAACCAGGCCAGGGGCCTCGCCGACGACTTCACCAAGAAGGTGATCGCGGGCGAGGTGACCACCGCATATGACAACTACCTTGACCCCGCGCTCCAGCAGCAGCTTTCCAAGGAGGCGTTCATCGCCGGGGTGAAAAGCCTGGAACTGGATGACTCCTGCAAGCCCGCCTACACCGACCTCAAGGTGGCCACCGAAAACGGCCTGAAATCAGCCGACGTGGCGGGCCAGATCAGCTGTAACGGCAAGAAGGTCGACCTCGCCTACCGCTTCGAGGGCACCAACGACCTCAAGATGACCAACATCAAGCTCCGGCCCGCTGCCTGACCGCTCCGCCGCGCGATTGCGGGCGGGCCGGTGCGGCCCCGGCAGCCGCGCAGTACAAAGGGTACTGATCTTTTCACCCATCCTTCTCCTGCAGTGATGCGAACTGCTTCCGAGGGTCCGTCCGGGCCCGGCGTTCGGGGAACTGTCCCCGCCCTAGGAAGGATTCGTCCCATGCGCAACTCACCCAACCGTCTCGTCGCCACCGTTTTCGGAGCCGTCTACCTACTGGTGGGCCTCCTAGGCTTTGCCGTCACGTCCGGCGTCGGATTCGTCGCCACCGAAGGCGCGAACCTGATCATCTTCGAGGTCAACCCGCTCCACAACGTCATCCACCTGGCCATTGGCGCGGCCCTGCTGTTCGCCGGACTCCGCGGGACGGACACCGCACGCACCCTCAACGCCACCGTGGGCGCCGTTTACCTCCTGGTGGGCATCGTGGGCTTGTTCCTGCTGGACGCGCCGCTGAACATCATCGCCCTGAACGGTGCCGACAACGTCCTGCACCTCGCCAGCGCCGTCCTGCTCCTGGGCGTGGGCCTGTCCCTGGACAAGTCCCCGGCCGCTGCCCGGGCATAGCCATGGCGGCATCCGGCATGGCCGCCTCCGGCCCGGCGGCTCCGGGGGCTGCTGCTGCCGCCCCTGCCTGGGCGGCGTCCCCTGCCGTCCCGGCCGTCCGGCTTGTTGCCGGGTTCGCCGGCTTCGGCGCGGGATCGGTCAACCTGGCCATCGCGTCCAGCTTCTTCGCCGCGGCAGCCGGGCCCGCGCAACCTCTCGGGCTTGCCGCCGGTGCGGCAGCCGCGCTGTGGGGCACGGCCCTGCTGGCGGGAGCCATCGTGTTCCTGGCCAAGGAGCCTCCGGCGGGCGGCCGCCGGGTGCGGTATGCCTTGGGAGGCGCCGCAGCAGTCCATGTGGCGGCCATCGCCTTCGCCGCTCCGCGGATGTCCGGGCTCAACCTCACGCAGCTCTCCGCCCTGCTGCTGACGCTGATGATCATTGCGTCCCTTGGCTGGCTCGGGCGGGCGGAAGCACGCCGGGAAGGCGGGCCGCGGGCAGGCCGCGGTACGGCGGGATCGGTCCGGCCCGGACGGCTGCTTGCGGCAGCCTTCGCCGGCGCCGTGCTGGTGGCGGGAATAGCGACGCCGGGACTCGCTGCGTCGACGGCGGGCCAGTACGCCGTCCCGCACGGAGAACACGGAAACCTGGCCCCGGCCGGCCACCATCAACGATGAAACGCAACGGCGAAAGCCGCCCACGGCTGCACCGCTGCACAACAAAAGAGCCTCCACACCGCACCAGCGGCATGGAGGCTCTTCCGTGTTCCGGGCTGCCCGGCGTCAGTTAGTGGTCCACCGCCTTTTCAGCCCCGATGCCCGTCAGCGAGCGCACTTCCATTTCGGCCTGCTTGGCCGGGTCCTCGCGCCGCTTGTCCAGCGTGGTGCCCAGCCAGCCCAGCAGGAACGCCAGCGGGATGGACACGATGCCGGGGTTGCTGAGCGGGAAGAGGGCGAAGTTGGCGCCCGGGATCATCGAGGTCTTGGCACCGGAAACAACCGGGGAGAAAACGATGAGCAGGATCGCCGACGCCAGGCCGCCGTACATGCTCCACACCGCGCCCTGGGTGGTGAACTTCCGCCAGAACAGCGAGTAGATGATGGTGGGCAGGTTGGCGGACGCGGCGACGGCGAAGGCCAGGGCCACCAGGAAGGCCACGTTCTGGCCGTTGGCGAAGATGCCGCCCAGGATGGCCAGGATGCCGATCACCACCACGGTGCGCCGGGCCACCCGGACTTCCGTGGCGGCGTCGGCCTTGCCCTTGGCGATGACGTTGGCGTAGATGTCGTGCGCGAAGGAAGCGGCGGCGGTGATGGTCAGCCCGGCCACCACGGCCAGGATGGTGGCGAACGCTACCGCGGAGATGAAGCCGAGCAGCAGCGGGCCGCCCAGGTGGAAGGCCAGCAGCGGGGCGGCCGCGTTGACGCCGCCGGGGGCGCTCTTGATGGTGTCAGCGCCCACCAGGGCGGCTGCGCCGTAGCCGAGCACCAGGGTGAAGAGGTAGAACAGGCCGATCAGCCAGATGGACCACACCACGGATTTCCGGGCCTCCTTGGCCGTGGGCACGGTGTAGAAGCGCATCAGCACGTGCGGCAGGGCTGCCGTGCCCAGGACCAGGGCCAGGCCCAGGGACATGAAGTCCAGCTTCGAGGTTTCCGTCTTGCCGTACTGCAGGCCGGGGTTCAGGACGGCCGGGTTGTTGGCGGTTTCCACGGCGCCGCCCAGGAGGGCGGAGAGGTTGAAGCCGTAGATGGCCAGGACCCACAGCGTCATGACGGCGGCGCCGGCGATCAGCAGCATGGCTTTGATGATCTGCACCCACGTGGTGCCCTTCATGCCGCCGATCAGGACGTACATGATCATGAGGGCGCCGACGACGATGATTACCAGCGCCTGTCCGCCCCAGTCACTGATGCCCAGCAGGAGTGAGATCAGGCTTCCCGCACCGGCCATCTGGGCCAGCAGGTAGAAGAAGCAGACGGCAAGGGTGGAGATGGCCGCCGCTATCCGGACCGGGCGCTGCTTCAGCCGGAAGGACAGGACGTCCGCCATGGTGAATTTGCCGGTGTTCCGCAGCAGTTCGGCCACCAGGAGCAGCGCCACGAGCCACGCCACGAGGAAGCCGATGGAGTACATGAAGCCGTCATAGCCGTTGATGGCGATGGCGCCGGTGATGCCCAGGAAGGATGCCGCCGACAGGTAGTCCCCGGCGATGGCGGTGCCGTTTTGCGAGCCGGTGAACGACCGGCCGGCGGCGTAGTAGTCGGCGGCGGTCTTGTTGTTCCGGCTGGCACGGAACACGATCACCATGGTCACGGCCACGAACAGGCCGAAGATGCCCATGTTCAAGAGGGTGGTGTCTTTGAGCGCGGCAACATCCACGGCGGCTGGGATTGCGATCATTTGTTGGCTCCGCCCACTCGGTGTCCGTCCTTGTCGAATTCGTGCCCCTCGATCTCGTTCCTGATTTCGGTGGCGATCGGGTCCAGTTTCCGGTTGGAGTAGTGCACGTACCAGCCGGTGATGGCGAAGGTCGAGACGAATTGAAGCAGCCCCAGGATCAGGCCGACGTTGATGTTGCCCCAAATTTTGGTGGACATGAAGTCCACCGCGTAATCGGCCAGGAGGACGTAGGCGAAATACCACAGCAGGAAGGCCACTGCCATGGGGAAGACAAAGCTGCGGTGACGCCTGCGCAGTTCCTGGAACTGCCCGGTCGACTGGACTTGCTCGAAGTCCACGGACGCCGCTGCGTCCGGAGTATGGGCCTCGTTACCCATCGTTCCTCCTCATTGAGTCATGCGGGTACACACCGGGCGGCAGGGCCCGCGGCAGGAAACTGCCCGGGAACTCTGCCAGGGAAACCGCAGATGTGACTGCAATCACTCTGCGGCCTGTCCGGCGCGGTATTCCAGAACTACGCGGCGCGGGGTCGCTCAACGGCTGCGATGCTGCGGCAAACGGCACCCGCCGCTACGCTGGGCACCATGCCGGACTCCCCCCTCCTGACCGCCGCGGCAGTGGCGCTGATCGCCATGGCCATTGCCGTCGTCGTCGGCGTGGGCCTGAAGGTGCTCCGTTCTTTCAGGGAGCTGGGCACGGACGCCGAGCGGGCCACCTACCGCACGCTGCACGCCGCCTCCCAGGCAGGCCAGCACCTGCGCCGAGGGCTGAACCCGTCAGGAGCCGCGAAGGCCGCCCGCCAGCTTCGTTGCCTGCTGGGCTGCGACGCATTGGCCATAACCGACACGTCCGGCGTCCTGGCCTGGGATGGCGGCGCTGAGGAAATCCGGGCGCGGCTGATGCAGCTCGCCGCCGGCGCCATGGAATCAGGCCGGGCGGCCGTGCTTCCTGCAGGCGCGGAGGGAACCGGCGGGCCTCTGGCCGCAGTTATCGCCCCGGTGCGGGCCGGCACCCGCGTGGTGGGCGCGGTGGCGGCGTTCGCCCCCACGGCCGGCGCGGGCCTCGTCCGTGCAACGGGGGAAGTGGCCGACTGGGTTGCGGTGCAGGTGGAACTCGCGGAGCTGGACGCATCCCGCACGCTGTTGATGGAGGCGGAAGTGCGGGCGCTGCGGGCGCAGATCAGCCCGCACTTCATCTACAACTCGCTGAACGCCATCGCCTCGTTCATCAACACGGATCCCGAGCGGGCCAGGGAGCTCGTGGTGGAGTTTGCCGACTTCACCCGGTACTCGTTCCGGCGGCACGGCGACTTCACCACCCTTGCAGAGGAACTCCGGTGCATTGACCGCTACCTGCTGCTGGAACGGGCCCGGTTTGGCGAACGCGTCCAGGTCAGCCTGCGCGTAGCCCCCGAGGTCCTCAGCACCGTCATCCCCTTCCTGAGCCTGCAGCCGCTGGTGGAGAATGCCGTCCGGCACGGCCTTGAGGCCAAAGCGGGGCCCGGACACATCACCATCACCGCAGAGGACGCCGGCGCCTTCGCCGAAGTCACCATCGAGGACGACGGCGTGGGGATGGATCCGGAACAGCTCCGGTCCGTGCTGGCAGGCCACACCGACGGGGACCACGTGGGGCTGCGGAACGTGGATGCCCGGCTCCGGCAGGTTTACGGCAACGACCACGGGCTGGTGGTGGAAACGGCGCCGGGCGAGGGAACCCTGATCACCATGCGCGTACCCAAGTCCCAGCCCGGACATGACGCGTGAGGCGGCTCCCGCTGCTGGAAGTACCCTAGGAGCATGATTAACGTCCTCGTCGTTGATGATGAGCTGCCCGCCGTTGAGGAACTGGCTTTCCTGCTGGGCAGGGATGAGCGCATCGGCAAGGTGCTGCGGGCAACGTCCGGCGCGGAAGCCCTCGCAGCCCTGGCGGGCGGCGGCATCGACGCCGTGTTCCTGGACATTCACATGCCCGCCGTGTCCGGCCTGGACATCGCCGGCTTCATCGCCCGGAGCAGCAATCCCCCGGCGGTTGTGTTCGTTACCGCCGACGAGGACCATGCCCTGGCAGCGTTTGAACTGGCCGCCGTCGACTACCTGCTCAAGCCCGTCCGCACCGAACGCCTGGCGCGCTCTGTGGGCCGGATCAGTGAACTGCGCGACGGCGGCAGCGCGCCGGAGATGATCACGGTGGACCAGGGCGGGACCACCAGGATGATCCGGCGGGACGACGTCACGTATGTCCAGGCGCAGGGCGACTATGCCCGCCTGCACACCGCCGACGCCAGCTACCTGATCCGGGTGCCCCTGGCCGACCTGGAACAACAGTGGGCGGATGCGGGATTCATCCGGACGCACCGCTCCTACCTGGTGGCGCTGAAGCACGTGTCCTCCATG
The DNA here is from genome assembly GCF_058267675.1 of Pseudarthrobacter sp. MOO14. Lineage (NCBI taxonomy): Bacteria > Bacillati > Actinomycetota > Actinomycetes > Micrococcales > Micrococcaceae > Pseudarthrobacter > Pseudarthrobacter sp. MOO14. Next base: position 3,932,454 of record NZ_CM177849.1, on the reverse strand, counting down.
AAGCTGGCGGCCGACGGGCCCCGCGTGACCGTGGCCGGGGCCGGGCTGCCCATCAGCCGGCGCCACCTGCCCACGGTGCGGGAGAAGCTGGAAGCAACCCGGATCAGGCCGCACGCATGACCAGGGTCCGGGTTACCGCCCCGCACGCCTCCCCCGGCGGCCCCGGCCGCGGCGGACCGCGCCCGCTGGAATCACGCGAAGCCGCCCAGGACACCGAGGTTGGCCAGGTATTCGTGCGTTCCCTGATCCGCTCGCAGCTGCGGCTGGCACTGGTTGTCGCCGGCGGCTTCCTGCTCATCCTGGCCGCGTTCCCCCTGGTCCTGGTTGCGGTTCCCGGCCTTGCCGACACCAGGATCGCCGGTATCCCGTTCGACTGGCTCCTGCTGGGCCTCGGCATCTACCCGGTCATCGGCTTGAGCGCGTGGCTGTATGTCAGGAGCGCGGCCCGCAATGAGGCGCGCTACCGCGACCTGGCCGGCGAACAATGAACCCGGCGGCACGGGGCGCCCCGGTGGTGCCGCAGTGAACGCCGGGGTCGCCATCACAGCGGTCGCGGTGGTGTCCCTCGCCACGGCGATCATCGGGTTCTACGGGCTGCGCATCTCGCGCACCACCGGGGATTTCTACGTCGCTTCCCGGACGGTGCGGCCATGGTGGAACGCGTCCGCGATCGGCGGCGAATACCTGTCCGCCGCCAGCTTCCTTGGCGTGGCCGGGCTGATCCTGTTGTCCGGGACCGACGCCCTGTGGTTTCCCGTGGGGTACACGGCGGGCTACCTGATGCTGCTGCTTTTCGTCGCCGCGCCACTGCGCCGGTCCGGGGCGTACACCATCCCGGACTTCACGGAATCCAGGCTGGCGTCGCGGACCGTCCGCAGGGTGACCAGCCTGGTGGTGGTCATGGTCGGCTGGCTGTACATCGTGCCGCAACTCCATGGCGCGGCCCTGGCGATCCGCATCACCACGGGCCTGCCGTCCTGGGTCGGCTCGGTGGCCGTCGTGGTGGTGGTGTGCCTGACCGTGGCAGCCGGCGGCATGCGGTCCATCACGTTCGTGCAGGCATTCCAGTACTGGCTCAAGCTCACGGCGCTGGCCGTGCCCATCCTGTTCATTGTGTTCGTGCTGGCCGGCCAGGGCAGGCAACCGCTGGCCCCGGCCGCCGTCAACCCCACCGGGGCGGCCCCCGCAGGCCCGTACCAGAATATTTCCCTGCTGGTGGCGTTGCTCTTCGGAACGCTGGGGCTGCCGCACGTCCTGGTGCGTTTCTACACCAACCCGGACGGACACACCGCGAGGCGCACCACGCTGATCGTCCTGGGGTTGCTGTCCGTGTTCTACCTGTTTCCCACCGCATACGGCCTGGTGGCGCGGATGTTCGCCCCGGACCTGGCACGTTCGGGCCAGCCGGACGCCATGGTCCTGCGGCTGCCCGGTGAATTCCTGGGCGGCACGGCGGGCAGCCTGCTCTCCGCCCTGGTGGTGGCCGGGGCCTTCGCCGCGTTCCTCTCCACCACCTCGGGACTGGTGGTCTCCCTGGCCGGCGTCATCAGCCAGGACGTCCTGGGCGGAAGCGTCCGCGGCTTCCGGCTCGCCGCCGTCGTATCCGCCGTCGTGCCGCTGGGCTTTGCCTTCATGACCGATTCCCTGGCCCTGGCCGGAAGCGTGGGACTGGTGTTCGCGTTTACTGCCTCGACGGTGTGCCCGGTCCTCCTTCTGGGCATCTGGTGGCGTGGCCTAACGGACACAGGGGCGATCGCCGGCATGGTGACCGGCGGCGTGCTTTGCGGCGGGGCGATGATCGCCGGCTCGCTGGCGCTGGCCGGTTCCGGGCAGACTCCGGCGTGGCTTGCCCAGCCTGCCGCCTGGAGTGTACCCACGGCCTTTGCCGTCATGGTCCTGGTCTCCCGGGCCACGGCGCACCGTATTCCCGCAACGATGCCGCGGACCATGACGCGCCTGCACACCCCGGAAAGGCCGCTGGCAACCGGACGGTGATCGGGTGGACAATAACGCCATGTCCATCGAGGACGGCGGGCCGTCCCGCCGGGAAGGCGCAGTCCCTTCCTCCGTTCGGGCGCAGCTGCTCGCCACGGAACACTGGGGCCTGCTGGCATCCCGGAGCACCGCCCAAAGCGAGGTCCTGACGCGGATCAGCATGTTCCTGACGTTCACTTCCGCGAGCGTTGTCAGTGTTGCCTTGGTGGGCCAGGCGACGGGATTCTCGGAAGCCTTCGTGCTCTTGGCCGTGGTGGTGCTGTTCATCGACACCGCGATTGGGCTGCTGACCCAGCTCCGGGTCATGAACGTGGCCCACGAGGACCTGATGTACGTCACGGCCATGAACCGCCTGCGGGCCGCGTATGTTGACCTCGACCCGGGCGTGGCCCCCTACCTGATGGCGTCATACCATGACGACGAGGCAGGCTCCGTCCAAACGTACTATTTCTTCGGCCACCGAGGCACATTCAGCCACGTGGCCGGGAGCAGCATGATCTTCATGACGACGGCGAACGCCGCCTTGATTGCCATCTTTGCCGGGCTGCTGGTGTCCCTGGCGGGCGCGGGCATCGCGGCCGCGACGGTGGCGGGAGCTGTGTGCGGTGCCGGGTTCCTGGCAGTGTCCGCCGTGCGCGGCTACCGCAGCTACCGCGAGGTGTGGCGGCGGTTCAGCCCGCTCTCCCCCACCCCTCCGGCCGGGGACTAAGCGGCCTCCCGGGAGCGGTTCGTCAGTCGATGGCCGCCATGAGTTCGACCACCCGGTCCAGGAACGCGTCCACCTGGGATTCTTCGTAGCCGTCGCGGCCCACGGCCGGGCGGAAGACCGCACGCCGGACGCTGTCGACGCTCAGCGGCTTGTCCTGCTCCAGGTAGGCAACGAGTTCGCGGCACAACCGGTCGACGTCGGCCGTGTTGTAGCTTCGGGCTTTCTTCTTGGTGGGCCGGCGGAAGCGCTCGCCGTCCGGCCGGTGCAGCCGTCCGCGGAGGATACCCGAAAGGCTTCCGATTTCACGCAGCCAGGCCTCTTCGCCCCGGGCGGCGATCAGTTCATCGCGCTCGCGGCGGGCGAACGCGTCCTCAAGCCGGTCCAGCGCGGCGTCCACCACAGCGGCGGAGTAGCCTCCCTTGACGGGGTCGAATGAAACGGCCCTGACGTCGGAGCTGTTGACGGGCTCGCTTGCGGACTCGGGGGTTTCCAAGGAGACCCGGGCCCGCTGCAGGAACTGGTCCACCTGCTTGGCGTTGTAGCCGTACTCACTGCGCTGCACGCGCTCAAAGGACGCAGGGATCTGCCGATGAATGTCCAATGCCACTTTGATTCCTTCAATGCTCTTCAGCCTTAGTGCTTCCGCACCAGTTTAAGGTGCCGGGGAAGGTGCAACCCTCCGGCCCCGTTGTGTGTCACGGGCGCCCCGCGTGGGGCCAGTTTCTCGTTGGCTGCCCCGCGCCGGGGGCATCCCTCAGGCGCCGGCCACGAGTCCGTACAGGATGAAGGCCACGGGCGAGGCGAAGACGATGGAGTCCAGCCGGTCCATCACGCCGCCGTGGCCGGGCAGGATGCTGCTCATGTCCTTGACGCCAAGTTCACGCTTGACCATGGACTCGGCCAGGTCCCCGGCGGTGGCGGCGGCCACCGTTCCCACCGCGAGGACCACGCCTACCCACCACGGCTTGTCCAGTACGAAGATGGCGGCCAGAACGCCGATCAGCATGGCGCCCGCTGCCGATCCGGCGAAGCCCTCCCAGGACTTCTTGGGGCTGATCTTGGGGGCCATGGGGTGCTTCCCGATGGACGCTCCCACCAGGTAGCCGAAGGTGTCGTTCGAGACCACCAGCAGCAGCATGACTGCAATTTCCCAGGCGCCGATGGGCGCCAGGCCGCCTGGCCACAGCCCCAGCGGGATGGTTCCGGCCGCGTGCAGCGGCAGGGCCGCGAAGCTGATGAAGAACGGAACCCAACCCAGCGTGAAGACGCCGGCGAAGATGCTGTTGGCCGATCCTGCGGCGCTTTCGATCGACCGCCACAGCAGGACGGCCACGGCGCTGAGCAGGAGGGCGAACAGCTGGCTCTCAATGCCGCCGAAGTAGGCGGCGAACGGCAGGGCCACCGTGCCCGTCATGACCGGCACGATGGGCATCCTGGTTCCGTTGGCCTCCAGCGCACGGTAGATTTCCCAGACGCCGAAGACGGCGAAGGCCGTAACGATCGCTACGAACGCCAGCGGGAGGAACAGCAGGCCGCCCAGCACGCCCAGCAGCATGGCCAGGCCCACCACGACGGCGGCGGGCAGGTTCCGCCCGGCTTTCGGCGTCGGGTTGCTCCTGGGCTGCTTCCCCCGTGTGCGGGCCCGTGAAGCGGGGGCCTGATCTGCCTGGCCCATCAGACTTCGAGCAGCTCTGCTTCCTTGCGCTTGAGCAGTTCGTCGATGCCGTCCACGTGGGCCTTGGTGAGGCTGTCCAGTTCCTTCTCGGCCCGGCTGCCTTCGTCCTCGCCGGCTTCGCCGTCCTTGACCAGGCGGTCCAGCGTTTCCTTGGCCTTGCGCCGGATGTTGCGGATGGAGATCTTCGCGTCCTCGCCCTTGGTCTTGACGATCTTGACGTATTCCTTGCGGCGTTCCTTGGTCAGCTCAGGAATGGTGATCCGGATGACGTTGCCGTCGTTGGACGGATTGGCGCCAACCTCGGAGTCGCTCAAGGCGCGTTCGATGTCCCGGAGGGCGGTCTTGTCGAACGGGGTGATCAGGATGGTGCGGGCGTCCGGGATGGCGAACGAGGCGAGCTGCTGCAGCGGCGTGGGCGACCCGTAGTACTCCACCAGGACCTTGTTGTAGAGGCCGGGGTTGGCGCGGCCGGTGCGGACGGACGCGAAGTCTTCCTTGGCTACCTCTACCGCCTTGTCCATCTTTTCTTCGGCTTCGAGCAAGGTTTCTTCGATCACGGTCTCTCCTGACGGTTCTGGTGCAGTCCGATCGCGCCGGTTGCACTCACGTGGTTCTCTGTTGCTGTCTCCGTCCCCGCCGTCGCAGGCGGGGACGGAACTGTCCTGAAATCATCCTAGCCGGAGCTAGGCGGTGACCAGCGTGCCCAGCTTCTCGCCGAGGATGGCGCGGGTGACGTTGCCTTCACCCTCCATGCCGAAGACGACCATCGAGAGGTCGTTGTCCTTGCACATGGTCATGGCAGTCTGGTCCATGACCCGGATGTCACGGCGCAGCGCATCGTCGTAGCTGAGGGTTTCGAGGCGTTCGGCGCTCGGGTCCTTCTTGGGGTCTGCCGTGTAGACGGCGTCCACTCCGCTCTTGGCCATCAGGACGACGTCGGCGTGGACTTCCAGGGCCCGCTGGGCGGCCACCGTGTCGGTGGAGAAGTAGGGCAGGCCGGCGCCGGCGCCAAAGATGACCACGCGACCCTTTTCCATGTGGCGGATAGCGCGGCGTGGGATGTAGGCCTCGGCCACCTGGCCCATGGTGATGGCGCTCTGGACGCGGGTTTCCACTCCGGCCTGCTCCAGGAAGTCCTGCAGGGCGAGGCAGTTCATGACGGTCCCCAGCATGCCCATGTAGTCGGCGCGTGAGCGGTCCATGCCGCTCTGGGACAACTCTGCGCCGCGGAAGAAGTTGCCGCCACCTACCACGATGGCCACCTCAACCTGCGGGACGGCCGCTGCGATCTGCTTGGCGACGTCGCGGACGGTTTCGGGGTCGACACCCAGTTTCCCGCCGCCGAAGACCTCGCCGGAGAGCTTCAGGAGGACCCGCCGCTTGCTCTTCTCTGAATGCATGTCAGTGTTGACGGCTTCCATGATGCCTTCCCGTTGGTGATTCTGAAAAAAGGGTATCCTGCCGGGTCCCGTGCTCGGAACCGGCCGCGCTTGCCGCTGCGTTTCCAGCGGATTGGGCGCATGCAAAAGGGGCGGCCACCGAAGTGGCCACCCCTTGCAGTTTCGACTAGGAGCCGACGCGGAAACGCGTGAACGCAGTTCCCTTGACACCGGCCTCTTCAAGGATCTGTGCCACGGACTTCTTGGCGTCCTTGGCGAATGCCTGGTCAACCAGGACCTCGCCCTTGTAGAAGCCCGTCACGCGGCCTTCAACGATCTTGGTGAGGGCTGCTTCAGGCTTGCCTTCTGCCTTGGCGGTCTCCTCGGCGATGCGGCGCTCGGACTCAACGAGATCGGCCGGAACGTCCTCACGGGTGAGGTAGTTCGGAGCCATCGCGGCGATGTGGACGGCGACGTCGTGGGCAGCCGTGGCTGCGGCTTCGCCTTCACCGTCAACGGCGAACAGGACGCCGACCTGGGCGGGGAGGTCCTTGGAGGTCTTGTGCAGGTAAGCGTCGACCGTTGCACCCTCGATGCGGGAGATGCGGCGAACCACAACCTTCTCGCCCAGGATGGCACCCTCTTCGACGACGACCTCGGACAGCGGCTTGCCGTCGACATCGGTGGCGAGCAGGGTTTCGAGGTCGGCAGCGCCGGACTCGACGGCGACGGCCAGGACCTTGTCGGCCAGCTGGATGAACTTGTCAGCCTTGGCAACGAAGTCGGTCTCGCAGTTGACCTCGATCATGACGCCGACGCCGTTGCTGACCTTTGCGGCCACCAGGCCTTCGGCGGTGGAGCGGCCTTCACGCTTGGTAGCGCCCTTCAGGCCCTTGATGCGGATGATCTCGATGGCCTTCTCGGCGTCACCGTTGGCTTCGTCAAGAGCCTTCTTGACGTCCATCATGCCGGCGCCGGTGCGCTCGCGCAGGGCCTTGATGTCAGCGGCAGTGTAGTTCGCCATGTGAACCCCTCTGTCTAGAAATGTTTGGTGGTGTACGGACCGACAGGACGGCAGCCCACGGGTGTGGGCTGCCATCCTGTCAGCAGCTCCGGCTGCGGACAGCGCGGAGAATCCGGATTGACGTGTGTTACTTGGCGTCTTCGGCGGGAGCCTCGGCAGCGGGAGCTTCGGCGGCCGGAGCTTCAGCGTTTTCGGCCGGAGCGGCAGCGGCTTCCGCCTTGTTGCCTTCGAGGAGCTCGCGCTCCCACTCGGCGAGGGGCTCTTCCGGAGCGTCGGTGGTGCCGGTGCCGCGGTTGTTGCGGGCGATGAGGCCCTCGGCGACGGCGTCGGCGACAACGCGGGTCAGGAGGTTCACGGAGCGGATGGCGTCGTCGTTGCCCGGGATCGGGAAGTCGACTTCGTCGGGATCGCAGTTGGTGTCCAGGATGGCAACAACCGGGATGTTCAGCTTCTTGGCCTCGTCAACGGCGAGGTGTTCCTTCTTGGTGTCGACAACCCAGAGCACGGACGGCGCCTTGGTCAGGTTGCGGATGCCGCCGAGGTTGGACTCGAGCTTGGTCAGTTCACGCTTGAGGAGCAGGAGCTCCTTCTTGGTGTAGGCGGAACCGGCGACGTCGTCGAAGTCGATCTCTTCGAGTTCCTTCATGCGCTGGATACGCTTGGCGACAGTCTGGAAGTTGGTCAGCATACCGCCGAGCCACCGCTGGTTCACGTAGGGCTGGCCCACGCGGGTTGCCTGCTCTGCGATTGCTTCCTGGGCCTGCTTCTTGGTACCGACGAACAGCACGGTGCCGCCGTGGGCAACAGTGGCCTTGACGAACTCGTAGGCGCGGTCGATGTAGGACAGCGACTGCTGCAGGTCGATGATGTAGATACCGTTGCGCTCGGTGAAGATGAAGCGCTTCATCTTCGGGTTCCAACGGCGGGTCTGGTGTCCAAAGTGGACGCCGCTGTCAAGCAGCTGGCGCATGGTTACGACGGGCATTCCGACGCTCCTTATTTTCCGGCAGGTCATTCATGAGAAACCCCGAAGGCTTCTTACCCTGCCAATAGTTGACGGTTGATCAGCGTGGCCCGGACGGGCCTTGCTCCTGGCATCCTCCGGCCGTCCCATCAGGACCAAAGCCCTGACCGCGGGAAGACCGGTCCTCCAAGGCCAACGCCGTGGCGTTGGGTCCCGGAGGCCCGGATGCGCGTAGTCAGCCGCTGTTCCCCCACACTCCTGAATGAGATGTGCCGACGCAATCCGGACAGGGGAAGGCACCGCGGGGGTGAACCACTGGGACGGGATGCGTTGAGGGCGCAGCAAACTGCTCCATCAAGTGTACTACAGGGACCCCTGCGCGCCGGACCGTCCCGGCAGGGCCCGGGCCGGCATATCCACATAGCCGGACTGCCCCCTTCCGGCCTGCGGAACGCCCGGGCACGCTGGTGCCATGAAACGATCAATCCTCCTGGCAGCAGTGCTGATGCTGCCGGCATCCATGGCATCGGCAGGGCCGCCGTCGGCAGTCGGTCCGGTTTCGGCAGTCGGTCCGGCTGAAGCCGGCGCCTCCGCGACGGCAGGCGGCCCGGTTGAGGCCGGCAGCTCCGCCAGGTCCGGCGCGGCACCACTCCAGCGGGCCGGGGGCACGACGGCGGCTGCCCGGCCTGGTGCCACGGCAGCCTGGCGCTGGCCCCTTGCCCCGAAGCCGCCGGTGCTCCGGTATTTCTCTCCCCCGCCGCTCCCCTGGCTCAGCGGTCACCGCGGCGTCGACCTTGGCGGCGCCGCGCCCGGCGCCGACGTAGTGTCCCCTGCGGCGGGGACGGTGAGTTTCGTCGGAGTCGTGGTGGACCGGCCCGTGATCACCATCGACCACGGCGATGGCCTGCGGAGCAGTTTCGAACCCGTGGACAGCCCGCTGGCCGTTGGGACGCCGGTGGCGGCAGGCGAGGTGGTCGGCACAGTGGTCCCCGGCCACTGCCCCTTGGCGGCGTGCCTGCACTGGGGCGTCAGGGACGGGGAGCAGTATGTCAATCCGCTCCAGTTCGTCCTGGACCTGCGCCCGTCCATCCTGCTCCCACTGGCCGGCGCACCCTGACCGGAACGCGGCCGGGCGGCGGATCAGACGATGGCCGAGATGCCCGTGATGGCCCGGCCCGTGACCAGGGTGTTGATCTCGGCGGTCCCCTCGTAGGAGTAGATGGCCTCTGCGTCGGCGAAGATCTTGGCCATCTCGAAATCGGTCACGATGCCGTTGCCGCCAAGGATGCCTCGACCCAGCGCCACGCTCTCGCGCATGCGCGCGGTGGTGAAGGCCTTGGCCAAGGCGGACTGCTCGTCCTTCGCCACTCCCGCGTCCTCCAATTGCGACAACCGGACCATCATGCCCATGGAGCTGACCGCGTTGCCGAGGATCCGCACCAGCTGGTCCTGGACGAGCTGGAAGGAGGCCAGCGGCCGGCCGAACTGCTGACGTTCCACTGCGTAGCGCCGGGCAACGTCGAACGCTGCCAACTGGAGTCCCACGGCCTGCCAGGCAACGGCCAGGCGGGTGACCTTCAGGACTTTGTTGACGTCGCGGAAGCTGTTGGCGTTCGCGAGCTTGAAGTCTCCGGGAACGGCAACGTTATCCAGGACAATGTCGGCGTTCTGGACGGTGCGCAGGGATATCTTGTTTTCGATCTTTGTGGCGCTGAAGCCGGCCAACGAAGTGTCCACCATGAAGCCCTTGACCTGGTTGTCCGCCTCATCCCGGGCGTACACCACCACCCAGTCCGAGAAGGTGGCGTTGCCGATCCAGCGCTTGGCCCCGTTCAGGATCCACCGGTCACCGTCTTTGCGTGCGGTGGTGCGGGTTCCGCCGGCAACGTCGCTGCCGCCCAGCGGTTCGGTCAGGCCGAAGGCGCCGATCTTCTTCAATGCATAAATATCCGGCAGCCACTCGGCCTGCTGTTCCGGGGACGCCAGCAGTTCGATGGACCCGGTGAACAGCCCGTCATGCACCCCCAGGAAGGTGGCGATGGAGGCGTCGGCCCGGGTGGCCTCGGCATGCAGCATTCCTGCGAAGAGGTTGGAGTAACCCTGCCGCCGGACGGGGCTGACCAGGTCCACATCGGCGAGCTTGGGCACCAGGCCCATCGGGAACTCGGCGCGGTTCCAGCAGTCCACGGCGATCGGCCGGACCTCGCGCGCCAGAAAGTCCCTGACTTCGGCCAGCCGGTCGCGTTCCTTGTCCGAGAGGAGTTGCTCAAAGGCGAAAAAGTCGCCGTCGGCGTAGGGAAGCTCACGGGGATCGGCTGCAGAGGCGGGCATGGGTACCTTCTTTGGTGATCAGCGCTGACCGGGCCGCGGTGGCGGCCAGGATGTTACTGATCAGTAACATACCCGAGGGTGTCCAGTTAACCAAGAACACCCGGCCTTAACCACGAAGACCGCGGCCGACAGGGATTGTCGGCCGCGGTCTTCGTGTGGCGGTAGGGCTACTCGGACTTGAACCGAGGACCTTAGGATTATGAGTCCCGCGCTCTAACCAGCTGAGCTATAGCCCCCAACCACCCCGGGAGCGGGCCTGAAGGCCGCGCTCCGGCAGGGCAGAAACACTCTAGCAAACCCGGGAAAGGGTTCAGACCACTTTGTCCTCGTAGGTGGCACCGCGGTACAGGTCCTCGAAGGTCTGCAGGGTCCCCTGGATACTGTGGGGCTCCACCATCTCCCGGCTGGCCCTGCCCATGGCGCGCCGTTCCTCCTCGGGCAGTTCCAGGACCTGGGTGATCTTCTTGGCGAGATCGTCACTGTCGTTGGGCGTAAACAGGTAGCCGTTTTCGCCGTCGCGCACCAGATGCGGAAGGGCCATGGCGTCGGCAAGGACCACGGGGGTGGAAGCGGACATCGCCTCAAGGGTCACCAGCGACTGCAATTCAGCAGTTCCGGGCATGCAGAAGAGGTCGGCCGCGATGTAGGCCCTTCGCAGTTCCTCGTCGCTGGCAAGCCCCAGGAATTTCACCCGGCCGCCAAGTCCCAGCCGCAGGACCAGGTCCTCGAGGGCGGGCCGTACTTCGCCGCCGCCCACGATCTCCAGGTGCACATTCAGTTCCGGCGGAGTCTTACCGATGGCTTCGATGAGCACGTCAACGTGCTTTTCTTCGGCCAGGCGGCCGGCGAAGAGCACCGTGGGGTGGGCATGCGGCTCAATACGCTCGCCGGGCTTCAGCTCATAGGCGGCGGAGTCGATGCCGTTGGACAGCGGCAGGACTTTGCGCAGGAAGGCGTGCTCATGCATGGCCCTGGCGGCCAGCGGCGTGGGCGTGGTGACGACGTCGGCCTGGCCCATGACCTTGCCCATGTCCTTCCAGGAAACCCGGCCGACGATGTCCTTGAACCACTGCGGGAACGGCAGGAAGGGGTTGAGGTTTTCCGGCATGAAGTGGTTGGTGGCCACTACCCTGATGCCGCGTTTCACGGCCTCATAGAGGACGTGCTCGCCGATCATGTAGTGGCTCTGGATGTGCACCACGTCCGGTTTGACCCGGTCGAAAAGCAGGCTGATTTCCTTCTTGATTTCCCACGGGAAGCAGATGCGGAAGGTCTCGTGGGTGAACGCCCGGTGCGAGCGGAGCCGGTGCACGGTTGCTTCCGCACGGAATTCGGTGAAGCTCTTTCCCTTGCTGTCGCGGGACGCCAGGACATGGACGTTGTGGCCCCGGGCGGTCATGCCCTTGGCCAGCCGGTATCCGAACTGGGCGGCGCCGTTGACGTCCGGCGGGTAGGTGTCCGCCGCGATCAGGATGGTCAGGGGGCGCTGGTCGGCTGGCGTGGTCATGTGGAGTACTCCTGATGGTCACGGTGCGGGCAGCGTGGAACTGACAGCACGGTTGGCCGCCGGCGCAGGTGGCGCACGGCCTCGTGGTTTGCTTGATGTGTGCGGTGACGGGCTACTGGTTCGGTTTGCCGGCGGCCCTGCGCGCGTCCTTCTTGCGCTTGGTGACCTCCGGGTGGTGCCGGGAAAGGGCGATAACCCCAACGATAGCAAGGCACGCCGCCGTTCCCATTGCGATGGCCATGACGGCGTGGACGTCGGGGCGCAGTTCGCCCAGGATGATGATGCCGATGGCGATGCCCACCATGGGGTCGATCACCGTGAGTCCGGCGATCACCAGGTCCGGAGGGCCGGTGGAGTAAGCGCTCTGGACAAACCAGGAGCCCAGGCCGCCGGCAGCGATGATGGCCACCACCGAGTACCACTGCACGTTCAGCAGGAAAAGCCCGTTGGGGTCCAGGAGGTGCTTGCCGATGATCCGGGTCAGGACCGCAACGAAGCCGAACAGGATACCGGCGCCAAGGATGTAGACGAACGCGTTCATGCGGTGCCTGAACGTCACCGCCAGCGTACCGAACAGGCCCACCGCGAGGGCGAGGAGCAGCACGATGGTCAGCTCGTCTGCAAGGCTGACGTGGTGGCTTTCCTGCGTCACGTTCACGGCAAGGAGGACGAAGAGCGCCGATCCCGTGACGCATGCGGCGATGGAGACCGCCGTGGCGCGGTTGATGGTGAGGTCCTGGTCCCGGGCGTTAACCACCGTGGTGATCACCAGGGCAATGGCACCAATGGGCTGGACCACGGTCAGCGGGGCTGATACGAGGGCCACGGCATTCATGGCCATGCCCAGGCACAGCAGCAGGAGCCCGAACATCCAGCGCGGGTTGCGCAGCAGCCGGAGGAAACCGTTGGAGCTCAGCGCGAGCCCGCCGGTATCGGCTTTGACGGCACTCCCCTGGCGCTGGGCACCGAGGGCCAGGCAGAAGGCACCCAGGACCGCCAGCGCGACGGCGAACCACACCATCAGCCGTGACCGCCGTTGTGTTGTTCCGTTTCCCGGCCCTTGCGCAGCATGGCCCAGAAGTAGTTGTAGGCGGCAATCCAGTGGCCCACCAGGCCCAGGACCAGGACCACCCAGGCGGCAGCGAGGAGCAGGCCCGCGGCGACGGTGTCCACCCTGGACAGGAGCAGCAGCGGCGTTCCCAGCAGGAGCAGGCCGGTCCTGACCTTGCCCACAACACTGACGGGGAGGTCGGGATGGCCATGGAAAAGGGAGAGCGTGAGGACCAGCAGAATGGCGTCGGGAATCACCAGCGCGGCGAGGTAGAGCCAGTGCACGACGCCGGCGATCACCAGGGTGACCGCCACGGCAAGCAGGGCCAGCCGGTCAGCAATGGGGTCCAGGACACGGCCGAGTTTGGAAGCTTGGTCGAAACGGCGGGCAATGTAGCCGTCAATCCAGTCCGTACCCGCCATGACCGCCAGGACGGCCACGCCGGCTCCGTATTCCCGCTGGGCCAGGACGAGCCAAATGAAGAGCGGAACCCCCATGAACCGCACCACGGTAAGCAGGTTGGGGATGGTGAACACGCGGTCGTGGTCCACCTGGGGGCGGCCGGGGCGGGCGCCTGCGCCAATGAACCTCACCCGTCCCCCTCTCCTTGCTGTTGCGCCGCGGCGCGGTCTATCGGTTGTGCGTTACGGACCTGTTCAGGCTTGGTTGGCGCGCAGGAGCCGCCGGAGCAGGACCACCAGCACCGTACCGGCCGCTGCGAGGGCTGCCAGCGGCTTCCAGCGGCGGCCCAGGTCCGCGGAGTCGGCGACGGCGGCGAACCGCTGCGATGCCGCGTCCGCGCCGCGGGCGGCGAGCAGCTGGGCCTCACGGGCTTTGACCTGGGCGGCGGCCAGCAGGTAGCGGGCCTGCGTCTTGAGGTCCAGCTCCGTGCCGAGTTCATCCCGGACCTCGGCGAGGTGGTGCCGGCGCTGGCTGAGCCGGCGAACCAGCTCGGGCTCGGAAGCGTGCGGGAACTCCTGATCGTGCTGGGCGGCCTTGGCTTCCTTCTCGGCCTTGGCCTTGGCGGCGGCTTCGGCCTTTGCAGCCTTCGCTGCCTTTGCTTCCGGGCTGTCCGGATCCAGGACCGCGGGATTGAAGGCGGACCCTTCGCGGGCGACGCCGAGATCGTACTTAATGCCGCGGATGGTTTCTTCAGGCACCAGCGGCATGGCTTTCTTGAACCTCGCAAGGCCTACAAGGCCGCCGACCAAAGCGATGACCAGGAAGGCGGCGGACACCAGGAGTGCTGCCAGCCAGGCAGGCATGATGGTGGCCAGCCCCATGATGGCGGCGACGATCAGGCCAACTACCAGGAACGCCACGAAGACCAGGGCGATGGCGAAGAACGCTGCGGCCACCCCAACCTGGATGCCCTTGCGCTTGAGTTCGATCTTGGCGAAGGCGATCTCGTCGTTGAGCTGGCGTGGGGCCAACCGGAAAAGGAGTCGTGCCGTTCCCGGCAGCGCGGTGATGCGCAATCCGGGACTGGTACGCCCGCTGTGACGTCCGCTCATCGGTTCCGCCTTACTGGTCGTCTGGGTCGATACTGCCTGCGTTGTCCTGCGGAAATGTGCAGCCGCACAGTCCACGCCACCCAAACTATCATTCAGGTTCAGGGCGAACTCCGGGGCTTGCCGGGCGGCGCGGCCTACAACGCTGAAAAAACGTCCCCCGCCGGGCCTAGGATTGGTGATCGTGACCAATGCCCCCAATCCCGGCGACCTGCTGACCCGCCGCCGGAAGCTTCTGTACATCCTCCTCCTGGGCGCCCTGACGGCCTTGGGTCCGTTCACGATCGACCTTTACCTGCCCGCATTTCCTGCGCTGGAGGCAAGCCTGGGCGTGACGGAGGCGCAGGTTCAGTTGACGCTGGCCGGCACCACCGTGGGCTTTGCGTTCGGGCAGCTGGTGGTGGGGCCGTTCAGCGACAAGTTTGGCCGCCGGACACCCTTGATCCTTGCCACCGCCCTCCATATCGCAGCGTCCGTGGGTGCGGCCTTGTCCGCGGACATCACCACCTTGGGGATCTTCCGTGTCCTGATGGGTGTCGGCGCTGCCGGCGGCGGCGTGGTGGCCATGGCCATGGTGCGCGACCTGTTTTCCGGGTATGCCATGGTACGGATGTTTTCGCGGATGGCGCTGGTCAACGGCCTGGCCCCCATCCTGGCACCGGTGATCGGCTCGCAGCTGCTGCTGGTCATGCCCTGGCCCGGGATATTCGTGTTCCTTGCCTCCTACGGAACCCTTGTCATCGTGGCCGCCCTGCTGCTGGTGCGCGAGACGCTTCCGCCGGAGAAGCGCGGCAAGAGCGGCATGACTGCCCGGCAGCGGTACAAGGCGCTCTTCAGCGACCGGATCTTCGTGGGGCTGCTGATGGTGGCCGGATTCAACTTTGGCGGCCTGTTCACGTACCTGTCGGCGTCGCCCTTCCTGTTCCAGGACGTGTTCGGCTTCTCCGCCCAGCAGTACGGGTTGCTCTTTGGCATCAACTCCCTGGGCATCGTTGCCGGCGTCCAAACCAGTGCGCGCCTGATCCGGGTTGTCCCGCCACAGTGGATCCTGGCGTGCGCCACGGCCTGGATGTTCCTGATGGCCGTGCTGATCGTCGTGTTCGACCGCATGGGCCTGGGGCTGTGGGGAGTGATGGTCCCGCTGTGGTTCTACATCCTGGGGACAGGCTTCATGTTCCCCTGCGTCCAAGTGCTGGCACTGGCCGGCCACGCAGCCCAGGCGGGGACGGCGGCGTCGCTCCTTGGTGCGGCCACGTTCCTCATGGCCGGGCTGATTTCCCCCGTGGTGGGCTGGCTGGGCATTACCAGCGCGGCGCCGATGGGTTCGGTGCAGGCCGCATGCATCCTGCTTGCCATCGGGGCCTTGTGGCTGGTTGTCCGCCCGCGCACGGTACCCTCAATCCACTAACGCCGATCCACCGAACGTCCACCAGGAAGGCCGCCGATGAGCCGGAAACCGCACCGCAACGGACGGGGACTCTTCCTGGGCGCCGTGCTCGGCGCCGTCGTCGGCTATTTTGCCGGCCGGGCCGTGGGCAACCCGGCCTGGGGCATCATCCTGGGCACGCTGGCCGGCGCAGCCCTGCTGTACCGGATCAACCCCGGGTCCCGGAAACGCCGCTGACTGCCGGGCCCGGCTGCGGACGCGCCACCTGCCTTCCCGGGCCTTCCCGCGATAAAATATTCCCGTGCCCAGCTGGCAGAACCAACCGCCACTTCCGGCCACATGGCAACGGTGCGACGCCCGGATCCTGCCACTGTGGTGGGAGCGCCTGTGTGCCCAGGCCGGGCAGCAGTCAGCGGCGCTGTACGCCGCGGGGCTGTTCACCGAGGACCGCCGCCGGCCCATCGCCCAGTGGTTCAATCCCGCCTTCAATGCAGCCCTGCTGGTGGCTCCGGAAACCTCGCCGGAGTGGCCGGTCCAGCGGTTCGGTATTTTCTACGCCCCGCCGGATGCCGGCTTTGTCCGCATCCACTCGGCCCCGCACGAATGGAACCCGCGCGAACCCCGCAGGTCGCCCACGGAAAACGAGGCCTTCAACGCAGCCATCGCGGAGGCCGAAAGATTCCTGCAGGTGGAAATGGACTTCGTCTGATCTGCCGGGCGCGTCCAAGGCTTTGCCCGCGAAGACAAAAAATCCCTGTTCCGCCGGCTGGAGGAACAGGGATTTTCCGTTGCGCTCCTCCTGCTGGACTTGAACCAGCAACCCTTCGATTAACAGTCGAATGCTCTGCCAATTGAGCTAAGGAGGAATGAAGCAGCTATGACATTAGCAAAGGATTCCGGCCCAAGGGAAATCGGCGGTTTTCCGGGCCCAAACAGCCCGCGGGCAAAGAAAAGTCCCCGTTCCGGAGGCCGGAACGGGGACTGTGCGCTCCTCCTGCTGGACTTGAACCAGCAACCCTTCGATTAACAGTCGAATGCTCTGCCAATTGAGCTAAGGAGGAATGAAGCGGGTATTAGCCTAGCAAACACTTGCGGCGGAAACGAAATCGGGACGCCGTCCGTCCCGGCCACCCCGGTACGGGCCCGGCTACGCCTCGGCGCGCAGGGCCCGGCGTTCCATTTCCAGCATCATCAGTTCACGGTTGAGCCGCTGGTAGGTTTCCGGATCCGCGGCCGGATCGAGCCGTTGCAGCTGCCCCATCTTGTCCGCCTTGACCCGGGTGATCTGCAGCTCGAACAAGCGGGACAGGATGTCGCGGCAATACTTCAGCACGGCCTCCTCCGTGTGGGCAGGCAGCGGCACCACAGCCAGTTCCGAGACCAGCGGCCGGAGGGGTTCGGGAACTTCGTGCATCACGTGTTCCACCCAGCGCACCGGATCACCGGCCGCCTGCCCCGGACCGGTGGCGCGCATGGCGTCGTGGACCGCCTGGAAGGCGGGCGTGGCGAACCGGGCGTCTGCGAAGCGGTCCCAAACGGCGCCGGCCAGCAGGGACGGCTGCTGGAGTGCCACCTCCAGGGCCTGGCGTTCCATCGAGGCCACGGGGTCCCGGGGGTCGGGCCGGTGGTAGGAAGGCACCGCGCCCGACGACGGCCCGGCAGCAACGCCGGGGCCGCCGGGTTGGGCGGCGCCCGGCTGGGCGGCCTTGCCGGCCTGCGGGTGGCCGGAGGCCGCCGGACGTCCGGTGTCCCCCCGCTTCACGGCGGCCGTGACCAGGCGCAGGACTTCGTTGGGGTCCGGCATCCCGAGCCAGCCGGTCAGCGCCTGGCAGTAGCCGGTCCGCGTGGAGGCGTCACGAATGGCGGCCACCACGGGCACTGAGGCTTTCAGGCCCTGTACGCGGCCCTCAACGGTATCCAGGTTGAACTGCTTCAAGGTGGTGCGGATGGCGAATTCAAACAGCGGCCGGCGGGACTGGATGAGGGCGTGCACTGCTTCGTCTCCCCTGCTCAGGCGGAGGTCGCAGGGGTCGGCGCCCGTGGGTTCCACCGCCACGTAGGTCTGGGCCGTGAAGCGCTGGTCTTCCTCGAAGGCGCGGAGGGCCGCTTTCTGTCCCGCGGCGTCCCCGTCGAACGTGAACACCACTTCTCCCCCGGTGCCGTCGTCGGACAAAAGCCGGCGGGCAATCTTGATGTGCTCGGTGCCGAACGCCGTTCCACAGGTGGCCACCGCCGTCGTAATTCCTGCAAGGTGGCAGGCCATCACGTCCGTGTAGCCCTCCACCACCACGAGTTGGCGGTCCTTGGCGATGCTGCGCTTGGCGAGGTCGATTCCGTAGAGGACCTGGGACTTCTTGTAGAGCGTGGTTTCCGGGGTGTTGAGGTACTTGGGGCCCTGGTCGTCCTCGTAGAGCTTGCGGGCGCCGAAGCCGATGGTGTCGCCGGCGATGTCCTTGATGGGCCAGATGAGGCGGCCGCGGAAGCGGTCGTAGATGCCGCGGTTGCCCTCCGAGAACATGCCGGTGAGCTTCAGCTCGGCGTCGGTGAAGCCGCGGCCCCGGAGGTGCTTCAGCAACGCATCCCAGCCTTGGGGGGCATACCCGCAGCCGAAGTGCTCGGCGGCTGCCCGGTCAAAGCCCCGTCCGTGCAGGAAGTTCCGGGCCTCGGCGGCACCAGGCGTGAGCAACTGGGCGCGGAAGAACTCGTCGGCAACTTTGTGGGCGTCCAGCAAACGCTGCCGCCGGCCCACTTCCTCCCGGTTGGGCCCGCTTCCGCCATCCTCGTAGCGCAGCTCGTAGCCGATCCGGGCGGCGAGTTTTTCTACCGCCTCGTGGAAGGAGCTGTGGTCCTGCTTTTGGACGAAGGCGATGACGTCACCGTCCTCGCCGCAGCCAAAGCAGTGGTAGCGGCCTACCTGGGGGCGGACGGTGAAGGACGGCGAACGCTCGTCGTGGAAGGGGCACAGGCCCTTCCAGGTTCCCAGCCCGGCGCCTTTGAGCGTGACGTAGCCGTCAACCACTTCCTTGATGTCCGTGCGCTGGCGTACTTCGTCGATATCTTCACGTTTAATCAGCCCAGCCACACAGCAATCTTAGTGTCACCGTCCCGGCTTACGGCTTTCACGTGCCGTCGCCATGCGTTCCTGGAGGCTCAGGGCCAGCTTGGGGCAGAGGAACACGGCCTCCTGCGCGGCGTCCCGGTCCGGGTCCCGCAGCGGAATGTCCGTCCGTTCGCGGCCGGACTTCCCGCGTGCCACGGGGTATCCCCAGTCATCACGGTCCAGTACACCGGGAAGCAGTTCTGTGCACAGGCCGCGGCCGTCGCAGCTGGTCCAGTCGATGTGCAGAATGGCCGTCATGCCGCCACTCCCCCCAGGGGAACACAGTAACCGGCGAGGTGCGCACGGAAGTCCGCGGCGAACACCTCCAGGGCGCTGCTGACCAGCCCAGTGGTCCCCTCAGGATGCCGGCAGGCGCCGCGGCCGGACACCAGCCGTCCCAGTCGGTCCAGTTCGGAGGCGAGGCGGGGGTTGCGTTCCCCGCCAGCGATCCGGTTGAGGACGGACGCCATGGCCGGCAGGCCGAACATGCAGGGTCCGCATTGCCTTGCCGATTCATTGGCGAGGTAGGTGAGGATCCGGGCGGTCGCCCCGATCCCGCAGGCGTGCGGATCCAGCGCATGGATCACGCCTGCTCCGGGGCGCACCGTCCCGCCCACCGGCCCCACCGGCGAGAGCACATGGGCAGCAGGCCGTACCCAGCGGCCGTGGTAGCCGCCCACCAGGACGGCCGACAAGGGAGCCGGGTCCATCCCCGCTTCCTTGAGGACGGCAGACAGTTCCACCCCGCCCGGCACCTCCAGCACCACGTCGCGGACCGGGGCCGGACCGGAAACTGACACGAGCCGGGTTCCCGGATCCGTCGCAGTTCCCGCTTGGCGGAACCACTGCGCCCCGTAGCGGGCGATCAGGGCAACCTGTGCCAGGGTTTCGACATTGACCACCAGCGTGGGGCGGCCGTTCAGTCCCGATTCGCTCAGGCGCCGGCGTTGGTCAACCGGCACCGCATTTCCGGTGGCAATCATGTTGACCACCGCGCTCGACTCGCCCGAGATGAACGTTTCCGGCGCCTCCACCACCCGGACCCGCTTGGTGCCGGGACGCCCCGCGAGGGCCTGCCGGACACGGGGCAGGCCTGCTGCCGGCGCGTACACGTAGGTGCCGGCGCCGCCCAAGGCAGCCGCCAGGGTGAGCAGGCCGTCGATGACCAGGTGCGGTGCATGGCTAAGGAGGGTCCGGTCTTTGAAGCTGAGTGGTTCGCCCTCGGCGCCGTTGGCGATCACCACCGGCCGGGCCGCAAACAGGCCCTTGCGGCCGGACTCCGCCGTGGCGGTCACCTTGCGCCAGGTTTCGAACGCTGCCCCGCCCCGGCCGGTCAGCCCCGACGCCGCGAGCGCGTCAAGCAGCCCCGGTGCGGCCGCGTCTGCGTCCAGGGGGCCGAAGGTATCCAGGTGCTGGTCCCAGCCGGCATCCGGGCCGGCCGCGAGGAGGCGCGGTTCCTGCCGTGCCGCATCCGGGGGCGCCGGCTGGGAGGTGTCTCTGGCGTGGCTCACGGGAGGTTTCCTTGCCTGGCAGCGGAGGTTTCAAGAAATGTCGGTGACAGCCGCCACAACAGCGCCGCGGCCACGGCGACGGCGGACGCCGCGGCAAGCAGCAGGAACCAGCCGCTCGAGACGTCGGTACCGTTTCCGAGGGCGTGCGCCATCGCCACCGGCCAGACGCCATAGGTCAGCCAGTGGACCGCCTTGAAGGTCCGTTGTCCGATCCGGTGCCGCAGCAACCCGGTGACAACCACGGCCAGGACCAGGTCAAGGGCCACCGTCCCCAAACCCTGCCAGAACGGTTGGAAGGAGCCCAGGAAGGGCACCACGACGTCCACCGGCTTCAGCTTGGCAAAGGAGTCCAGCAGCAGTGAGCCCACGTGGAGCCCCAGGAAGACGGTGGCGAGCAGGGCGATGTTCCGGTGCAGGAGGCTGATGGAAAACCGCGGCAGCACCATCAGGGGACGGCCAGACCTGTTGAGGATTCCCAGCAGTACGGACGCGGTGAACAGGGCAAGGGAGATGAAGCCGCTCACCCGCCCGAAAGCCCACATTGCCTCATCCATGGCGGCCACCCACCGCAGCGCCGGGGCGGGCTGCTTGGCGGGGTGGGTCTGCAGGATTGGACCCGGCGCCGCGGGGGACTTGGCTATCGGTGGGCCAGCCGCCGGTGGTGACAATCCGGCCGTGGCGGTCCACGAGCCGGGCCACGATATTTTCGGCCCGGAACCAGTCCACGGCGGCGTGGCCGCGGACAATGGCGGCCGTGCTGCAGGCGTTGGCATCCAGGCATGTGGGTGCGGCCACTGTCACGGACCGCCAGACGGGCTCGGCCGGGAGCCCGAAGCGCGGGTCAAGGATGTGGTGGACGTCGGTTCCCCGGTGCGTCCAGCGGCGCTTTTGCGTGCTGGACGTGGCGAGGGCATACCCGGACGCGAGGGAGATGTGCTGGGCGGGGTCGGCGGGCAGGTCCTGGACCAGTATTTGCCACTGGCCGGGTTGGCCATCCACGAGGGGTCCGGGCCCTGCGCTGGCCAGGTCTCCGCCGAGCCCTACGAGGACCCCGCAGCCGAGCCGCTGGTGCACTTCGTCGGCGGCGAGGTCCGCCGCGACCGCCTTGGCCGTGGCACCGAGGTCAAGCCGGAGTTCGGCAGGCAGGGTCAGGGTGGTGGAGTCGAGGCCGAGCCTGGTCCATCCGGGTGCCCGCGTCGCGGGCATGTCAGGGGATGCGGCCGACGGCGGCGCAGGAGTTCGCGCCGCTCCGTTCGCCAGTGCCGGCACCGGCACGCTGCGGAGCCCCGTCATACCCTGTTGGTCCGGGCCGTGGCCCAGTGCGGCCAGGTCCGCTCCGAGGGTGGGGTCGACGTCGCCGCCGGTCATGGCCGCCGCGTCCAGGGCCCGTTGCAGGAGCAGCCGGAGCATCGGGCTGACGGTGACGCCCTGCGCCATCCGGGGTTGGAGGATCACAAGTTCCGAGTCGTTGCGGAAACGGCTGCAGGCGGCGTCGACGGCGGCCACCACGTCGCGGACGATCCGTTCCGCGCCAGCCAGGGCGCCGGCGTCCGTAACGGTAACGGAGGCCTCAAGCTCCCAGACTGTCCAGGTTGATTGGGCCGCCATACCGCGTTCCGCCGCCCCAGTGCCGGCCGGGCCGGACCGGCCCATGCGGGCACCGTGCGCGTCAGGACCGTTCATTTCAGGATCCCGAAGACCTGCCGTGGACCGTGCCGCCGTTGCCGGGTTGGACCGGCGTGGTGCTTCCGTAGCTCTTGGAACGGCGCGTGCCGTCCTGCCGGCTCCCGTAAATGTCGTTGCCCGAACCGGTGGAACCGCTCGGTTTCGGCGTGGTGCCTTGGGTGCTGTTGTCCGTCCCGGGAGTGGTCCTGGCGATGACGGAAGGCGTGGCGGCGTACACGGCGGCCGCGCTGACGCCCGCAACGGCGACGCTGCCCACGCCCACCGCCACGGTAATCCCGGTGGCGAGGCGCTTGCCCCTGCTGCGAGTACTCATGACCTGCTCCCGTGCTTTAACGGCCTGCCTTTTCCCCTATCTTGCCCCTCGTTCCTGTGGAAACTCTTAGAGCAAGCTGTTGATCGGTCGGGTGTTGGCAGGATCCGCCACGGCCTCGCGGGGCTACCAGAGCGAAGGCAGGCTCCCCACCAGGCGCTCGTACATGGCAAGCGCCGAACCATCCGTCAGGGACGCCACCTGGTCGATGACCACCCGCAGCCGTGCCCCGTCGTCGGCAGCGTCCCGCCAGTCGGCGGCAAACATCGGTTCCAGGTGCCTGTCCCCCGTGGCGCTCAGGGCAGTGACCAGGGCGTGCAGCACTTCGCGCTGGCGCTCGTAGATGGGCTGCCGGTGTTCAGTGGTCATCACGAACGTGGTGGCGAGGCCCTTCATGACCGCGATCTCCATCACCGTCTCATCCGGCACCATGAGCTCGGCGCTGTACCGGGTGAGGTTTTCGGGGCCGTAGACGGCACGGGTGGTTTCCAGGGCGCTCTGGCAGAACCTGCCGATCAGCTGGCTGGTCATGTTCTTCAGGGCTGCCATCGACTTGCGGCTGCCGTCCGCCTCGCGCACCCACACGTCCGTGGCCTCGAGCCGGGCCAGCGCGGCGTCGATCGCCGCAGGATCGTTGTGCGGCAGGTACCACTGCTTCGCGTACCCCACCACGCGGGCCCGGTGGTCCGGGTTGTCAAGCCAGCGCAACTGGAAGTGGCCGGCAACGATCGCGTCCTCCACGTCGTGCACCGAGTAGGAAATGTCGTCCGCGAGGTCCATCACCTGGGCTTCCAGGCAGGACCGGCGCTCCGGGGCACCCTCGCGGATCCAGTTGAAGATGGGGAGATCGTCCTCGTAGGCGCCGAACTTGCTGGTCCGCTGGCCGTGGATCACCGGGGCTTCCAGGGCAGACCACGGATATTTAGACGCGGCATCGAGGCTTGCGCGGGTGAGGTTCAGCCCTGCCGGGCGGCCGTCAGCCGTGAGCACTTTGGGTTCGAGCCGGGTGAGCAGGCGGAGCGTCTGGGCGTTGCCTTCGAACCCGCCGATGGCGTGCGCCACCTCGTTCAGCGCCGATTCGCCGTTATGGCCGAACGGCGGGTGGCCGAGATCGTGGCTCAAGCAGGCCGTGTCCACCACGTCGGGGTCGCAGCCCAAGGCCCGGCCGAGTTCCCGGCCCACCTGCGCCACTTCCAGGCTGTGCGTGAGCCGAGTGCGGACGAAGTCGTCCGTGTCAGGGGCCACCACCTGGGTTTTGGCGCCCAGCCGGCGCAGGGCCGAGGAGTGCAGGACCCGGGCGCGGTCCCGCTCGAAATCGGAGCGGTACGTGTTCTTGGGCGGTTCCTCCACCCAGCGGGCGGAATCGTGCAGCTCGTAGCCGGGCAAGGCGAGCGCCGCGGTAGGCGTGCCGGACGCCGGAGTGCCGGCGACCGGGGTGCTCAGGGAAGCCTCAGCCACCGGAGACATCCAGCTCGGCAGCAGCGATGTCCCGGGACTGGTCGGCGTTCAGGGCGCGGGAATCGAGCCAGTCCTTGGGCAGGGCAGGACGTTTCGGGGAGCCGGCACGTCCGCGCGGGCCCTCGGCGTCAACCCCGGGGTAGGGCGAGTCCAGGTCCAACTCCGCGAGGGTATCCCGGAGCACCTCAAGGCTGGTGACCAGGGCCAGCCTGGTGCGCAGCTCACCGCCCACCACGTAGCCCTTGAAGTACCAGGCGATATGCTTCCGGATTTCACGCAGCGCCTTGCCCTCGTCACCGAAAGTCTCCACCATCAGTTCGGCGTGCCGGTAGACACCCTCGGCCACCTGGCGCAGGTTGGGCCGGTGCCGGACATCACTGCCTTCGAATGCCGCCTGAAGGTCGCCGAACAGCCACGGGCGCCCTTGGCAGCCGCGGCCCACCACCACGCCGTCCACGCCGGTTTCGCGGACCATCCTGACGGCGTCCTCTGCTGACCAGATATCGCCGTTGCCCAGCACCGGGATGTCCGGCAGGGCCTCGCGGAGGCGCGCGATGGCGGACCAGTCCGCCTTGCCGGAGTAGAACTGGGCGGCCGTGCGGCCGTGCAGCGCGACGGCGGCAACCCCGGAGTCGCGGGCGATGCGGCCGGCATCGAGGTACGTCAGGTGGTCATCGTCAATGCCCTTGCGCATCTTGATGGTCAGCGGAACGTTACCCTTGCCGGCTTCCTTGACGGCGGTCTGCACGATCGCGGTGAAGAGGTCGATCTTCCAGGGCAAGGCCGAGCCGCCGCCGCGCCGGGTCACCTTGGGGACCGGGCAGCCGAAGTTGAGGTCGATGTGGTCCACCCGGTCTTCCTCCACGAGCATCCGCACGGCGGCGCCGACGGTGCCCGGATCCACACCGTACAGCTGGACGGAACGGACTTTCTCGTCGTCGTCATGCGAAATGATGCGGAGTGATTCAGGGGTCCGTTCCACCAGTGCGCGGGAGGTGACCATCTCCGCCACGTACATGCCGCCGCCGTATTCACGGCAGAGCCTGCGGAAGGCGGAGTTGGTGATGCCGGCCATGGGGGCCAGGATCACCGGAGTGTCAACGGTGATGGGTCCCAGCTTCAGGGGCGGGAGTTCCAGCTTGGGGGCGGGAGGGGTTGCTGCAACAGTCACCTGTCCATTGTTGCAAAGCCGGGCAAATCGAAGGTTTCCGCCGTGACACCAGGCCTCTCCGGCGGGGCTTTCCGGCCCGCCCCGCAGGCACATCGCCGCGCACCCCGTCAGCCGCGGTCCGCCCTCCGGCCCCGGCGGGTGGCGGTTTCCGCAGCTGGTTCGACGCCGGCCCGCCGGCTGCGCTCCCCCAGCGCGGCTGCGGCGAGCGCCCCGGTATCCGCCACGTCTCCGGCGTGGACGTGGCCGTCGTCGTGCGCCCCGACCCCGGCATGGCCCTCAACTGCCCTGATGCCGGTGGCCTTGACCACGAGCACGGCGATCAGGGTGGTGACCGGGATGGCCAGGACCAGGCCGATGGAGCCCACCAGCGTGCGGATGACTTCCTCGGACAGTTCCGAACTGGTGAGGGTATCCATCAGGGGCCGGTCGTAGAGCATGACGATGATCAGGATGGGCAGCGCGGCCCCCGCGTAGGCGAAGGCGATGGTGTACACGGTGGAGGCGATGTGGTCTCGGCCGATCCGCATGGCGGAGGTGAAGAGTTTCCGGGCGCTGGTGCCCGGCGCCAGTTCGTAGAGCTCCCACACGGCAGAGGACTGGGTGATGGTGACGTCGTTCAGGACGCCCAGTCCCGAAATGATGAGCCCGCACAGGATCACGCCGGAGATTGAGATGTTCGCCGAGGTGTTCACCAAGGTGGCGGCGTCATGGCTGCCGACGCCGGCGAGGTTGGCAGCGTCCGTGGCCCAGGCGGCCAACAGCGCCGTGATGCCGAGCCCGAAAATGGTGCCCAACAATGCCGTGGACGTCCTCGCCGAGAATCCGTGGGCAAAGTAGAGCACACCGATCATGATCACGGTGGAGCCCACCAGGGTCAGGAGCAGCGGAGGCTTGCCCTCCACCAGGCCCGGGAGCAGGAAGTTGGCCAGGACAAAATAGGCGCCCACGAGTCCGACCAGGGCGCGGAGACCGCGCCACCGGGCGACAGCGATGACCACCGCGGCATAGAGCACGGCGAGCAGGACAATCGGCAGGGTGCGGACGAAGTCCACAAAGACGTAGGCCGGCGAACCCTGCGACCCGGTGGCCCCTTGGACCTTCGAGAGGTTCAGGTACCGGATCTGGTCCCCGGGCTTGACCCCGTGCGAAGAGGCCACATCCGGGTTGATCACCACCTTGACCGGGCTCCCGCCCTTATCCGGCTCCGTGAACGCGAACGTGCAGTCCGAGCCCTGGCGGGGAGGCTGTCCGGTGGAATCCTGGCCCGTCCCCTGCTGGGTGGAATCCTGGCCCGTCCCCTGCTGGCTGGACTGCTGGCCGGCCCCCGGCTGGCCGGATTGCTGGCCGGCCCCCGGCTGGCTTGATTGCTGGCTGGTCCCCTGCATGCAGTTCTCGGCCACCACGCTTTGGATGGTTCCCGTATCGAATGTCACGCCGGGGGCCGTGGAGTACGGGTTGGCGAGGGTGATTCCTTCCTTGCTGCCGGAGGGCCACAGCGCGGCCATCCCGGCCAGGGTCAGCAGCGCCAGCGGGATCAGGACCGCGGCCAGGATGCGGTTCGCCTTGCTGCGGGCAGCCATCGCTTGCGGTGTCGGCTCCGAATGGCTCTCGGAAGTGTGGGAGTGACCGGCGCCCATCAGCAGTACAACCTCATGGCTTGTACTCTACGTGCGGCGCCATAGGGTTTATAAATGGACCATCGGATGGGGAGGAACCAGGCATGGACAACGGTGGGACACGTGGAACCGATACCCGCGGGACGGGAAAAAGTGGCGGGGAACAGGCCGGGCGCGCGCCTTCGGATCCCCAGCACCGTCCCGTACTGAGCGTCCTTGCGGCATCCGGTGCCACCAAGGGAGTGGTCCTGGTCCTGCACGGCGGGAGGGCGCACAGCCGCGCACCCGTGGAGGCCCGGCACCTGAGCCCGGCCAGGATGGTCCCCTTTGCCCGGGACCTGCACCGCATGGGAAGGAAACACGGGCTGGCGGTCTGGTCCCTGCGCAACAGCGTCCGCGGCTGGAATGGCCCGGACATGACCCCGCTGCAGGACGCACGGTGGGCGCTACGGCAGATCGAGGAACAGCACCCGGGCGTACCGATCTTCCTGCTGGGCCACTCGATGGGCGGCCTGACAGCCGTCTGCGCCGCAGACCATCCGCAAGTTGAAGCCGTGGTGGCCCTTGCGCCATGGCTAAGCCCGGAGACCCCTTCCGCCCGGGTCGCCGGACGGAAGGTGCTGATCGTGCACGGAACCACGGACCACATGACCAGCCCCAGGCAGTCGCTGGCATTCGCCCGCCGCGCCACCGCGGAAGCGTCCAGCATGCAGTATGTGTCCCTGAAGGGTGTGGGGCACTTCATGCTCCGAAAGATCCGGGTGTGGCAGACGCTGGCCTCCGGGTTTGTCATTAAGTCCTTCGCGGAGAGCACGGGCGCCCCTGTCCGGCCGCCGCGTTCTTTTTCGCAGCTGCTGCCGGAATCGTCCGTGCACGTCACCCTCTAGGCGCGGTCCCGATGCCTTGGCGTCCCCCGTCCAACGACACCTTCTACCGGGTCATCGTCCGTACCGGGCAGTTCCTGCGCTGGGCCCTCCGGCTGGACATCCAGGCGACCGGCCTGGAAAACCTTCCCGCGAAGGAACCGGCCACCGGCCCTTCCCGCCGGGCGTCCCCCGGAAAGGGAGCGGTCTTCGCCATCACGCACTTCGGCTACGTGGACTTCGCGGTAGTTGAGCTGCTCCTGTGGCGGCATACGAGTGCCCAGCTGCGGTTCCTCGTCCATCAAGGCGCCGCAGACCACTGGTTGGCCGGCCCCGCCATCAGCGCCAGCGGCCATGTGGTGGTGGGCTATGCGGACCGTTCAGACGCCTACGATGCCGCGGTGGCCAAGCTGCGGGCCGGCGAGTACCTCGCGGTCTTCCCGGAGGCCGGGGTGAGCCGCAGCTTCACGGTTCGCGAATGCAGGACCGGTGCCGTGCGGATGGCTGCGGAAGCCGGGGTCCCGGTCATTCCGGTTTCGGTCTGGGGTGCCCACCGGGTGATGACCCGCGGCCACGGATTTTCCCTTCGGCGCAGCTGGCGGGCACCGGTGCGCCTCGAAGTGGGAGCGCCGATCGTCTTTCCGCATGACGTTGACGTTGAGGAGGCCACGGAGGCGCTGCGCGGCACGCTCCAGGCCGGGATCGACCGGTGCATTGCAGGCTTTCCGCTGCAGCCGGAGCACGGGGCGTGGTGGATGCCGGCGCACTTGGGCGGCGGCGCTCCTTCGGACGCCGAGCGGCAGCGCCTGGACGCCGCAGACGCCGCCGCGGGCCGGCGTCGTGGTTCCCGCCAAACGAAGTAAGCGCCAGGTCTTGCCGTGAAGGTCACGGCAAAACCTGGCGCTGCCTTGGCTGCCGGGTGGGCCGGCCGGCCCCGGTCAGTCGGAGACCACCAGGGTTTCCGCCGCGGCGAGGCGGGCCTTGCCGGACTCCAGGAGGGGTTCGACGGCGGCGCGCAGCGCGGTCATCGAGTCGTCCAGTTCCAGCATCACCGGGTGCTGGTACGCGATGAGGGCGAGCATGTCGCGCACGGCCTCGGCAGCGTCCGCGGCGGACAATGCCGGCTCATGTCCCACGAAAACGTCCGTGGGCGTGTCCGGTCCTGCGGACTCGGTCCCCGGGGCCGCGTCCGGCCCGGCGGGGGCCGCGTAGCTGACGGCGAAGGCCCGGATGCGGCCCTTCTTGCTCGGCGCCACGCCGGCACCGAAAGCCGATTCCGGTTCGGCCCGCAGCACGATGGCGCCGTGCGCGCCGGTGAGCTCGTCCAGGAACAGTTTCTGCACCTGTCCCACGGAGAGGACCCCGGGTGAATCCCAGTCATGGATGGCGGTGTAGTAGCGTCCCACCACGTCGGTGAGCTCCACCGAGCCGGTGGCCAGGTCCATGACGACGTCGGAGCCTGCGTTCTCGCCGCCGGCCGCACCGTCCCCGTCCTTGGCCGGGAAGACGGGCAGCCGGAGGGCGCCCGGCTCGACGACCACCAGGCGCGAGCGCTGGATGGGTTCCAGCCCGAACGCTTCGGCGAAGGCGGCCCCGGCGGTGCCGGGCTCCACCTTGGCGCGCAGCCTGGTGACACCCGACGGCGCGTTTTCGGCTTCGCGGCGCAGCATGGTCAGCAGGCTGGCGCCGATGCCGGCGCGGCGGTGGTCCCGGGCCACCTCGATGTAGGTCCAGAGGCGTTCCGGGTGCAGGGACGCCTCGTAGACGACGCCGGCGGCTACCGGGATGCCGACGCCGTCAATGACGTCCTCGGCCACGATGCAGCGGCGCCACGGCGTGCCGTCCCGGCCGTTGGAGGACAGTGCCAGGGCGCCGCGGAACTGGCGGGCCTCGCCGGTGTCCGGGTCACCCCAGATTTCCAGCAGCGCAAGGTCGTCACCATCGCGCCATGGGCGGTATTCGATGGTCATTTTCAGGCGCCGATCAGCCGTGCGGCCAGGTAACCTTCCACCTTGTCCAGGGAAACACGTTCCTGGCTCATGGTGTCCCGCTCGCGGATGGTGACGGCCTGGTCCTCGAGGGTATCGAAGTCCACGGTGATGCAGAACGGGGTGCCGATCTCATCCTGGCGGCGGTACCGGCGGCCGATTGCACCGGCGTCGTCAAAGTCGATGTTCCAGTTCTTGCGCAGCTGGGCGCCGAGTGCCTTGGCCTTCGGTGACAGGTCCTCATTGCGGCTCAACGGCAGCACGGCGGCCTTGACGGGGGCCAGGCGCGGGTCAAGCTTCAGCACGGTGCGCACGTCCACGCCGCCCTTGGCGTTGGGGGCCTCGTCCTCGGTGTAGGCGTCCACCAGGAACGCCATGAAGGAACGGGTCAGGCCGGCCGCGGGCTCGATCACGTAGGGGGTGTAGCGCTCGTTGGTGGCCTGGTTGAAGTAGCTCAGGTCCGTGCCGGAAGCCTTCGCGTGGGTGGAGAGGTCAAAGTCGGTCCGGTTGGCGATACCTTCCAGTTCGCCCCACTCCGAGCCCTGGAAACCGAAGCGGTACTCGATGTCCGTGGTGCCCTTGGAGTAGTGGCTCAGCTTCTCCTTGGGGTGCTCGAAGAAGCGCAGGTTCTCGTCGCGGATGCCCAGGCCGGTGTACCAGGCCATGCGCTCGTTCATCCAGTACTTGTGCCACTCTTCATCCGTGCCGGGCTCGACGAAGAACTCCATTTCCATCTGCTCGAACTCGCGCGTGCGGAAGATGAAGTTGCCCGGCGTGATCTCGTTGCGGAAGGACTTGCCGATCTGGCCGATGCCGAACGGCGGCTTCTTCCGCGACGTGGTGAGGACGTTGTTGAAGTTCACGAAGATGCCCTGGGCGGTTTCGGGGCGCAGGTAGTGCAGGCCTTCCTCGCTGGCGACCGGGCCGAGGTAGGTCTTGAGCAGGCCGGAGAACTCCTGTGGCTCGGTCCACTGGCCGCGGGTGCCGCAGTTGGCGCAGGCAATGTCCTTCAGGCCATTTTCCGCCGGGCGGCCCTTCTTCTCCTCGTACTCTTCCTCGAGGTGGTCGGCGCGGTACCGCTTGTGGCAGGAGAGGCATTCCACCAGGGGGTCGGAAAAGACCTCGACGTGGCCGGAGGCCTCCCACACCTGGCGGGGCAGGATCACGGAGGAGTCAAGGCCCACCACGTCCTCGCGGCCGCGGACCATGGACTGCCACCACTGACGCTTGATGTTTTCCTTCAGCTCAGCGCCCAAGGGGCCGTAGTCCCAGGCAGAACGCGAACCTCCGTAGATCTCACCGGCCTGGAACACGAAGCCCCTCCGCTTGGAGAGGGAAATGACCTGGTCGAGGACGGATTTTGCTGCCATGGGGTAACTCCAATTTCTACAGGGCCGCTGGGTGCGGTCCGCGGTGTGCAAACCCCGGCTGCGGCGTGCAGGGCACACCGGGCACCGGGTGGGCGGATGGGGGAAGATGCGTCAAAAGCTGCGTGTACTAGCCTACCGGCCGGCGCCCCCGGAGCGCGCCCCGCGGCCAGGGCAAGGTTGCCAGGATGATGGCGCCGAGGGTGAGCAGGGTCCCAAGGACCGTGGCAGGGGCGACGACGGTGCCAGGCGCGGGCAGCACCAGGTCCAGTGCCAGGGACCCCAGGAGTTGGCCCGCGATCATGCCGAGCCCGGTGACCAGGACGCCGAGGCTGCGGACCAGCAGGGCACCCAGGCCGATGAACACGCAGCCCATGGGACCGCCCAGGTAGTACCACCAGTCGGCGGGCAACGGATTGCCCGGCCCGGCCACGGCGAGCTTCACAGCGAACGCCGCCCACAGCACGATGGTGCCGGCCACGAAGTTGACCAGGGTGGCGGCGATGGGGGTGCCGTAGTGGACGGTGGCGGTGCCGTTCATGGCCTGCTGGAAGCTCATCAGGAAGCCTGCGGCCACCGGCAGTAGCAGCGGAACGAGCAACGCAGCCGGGTCGGCGCCGGTACCGGCGCCTCCCCCGCCGAACCGCGGCGACACTGCCCAGGCGACGGCGGCGATGGTCAGGAGGCAACCGATGATGCGGATTCCCGTAACGGACTTCTTCCCGGCCGGGCCGATCCCCAGCCGGTCCACCAGCAGCCCGCTCACGGTCTGTCCCGTGACGGTGGCGACGGTGAAGAGGGCCACCCCGAGGAGGCCCACGGTAAAGGACTGGGCGAAGACGAACAGCGCCCCGATGGCGCCGGCCAGCACGTAGATGCGGGGAAAAGCCCGGGTACGGACGGCCGGGAGGATGGCCGCCAGCCCGGCCCGGCCCCGCGGCAGGACCAGCGAGATCAGGATCATCACCAGCAGGCCGGTGCTGAAACTGACCACGGCAGCGGCGATTCCGTCGTTGAGGCGGGCGCCGAGGGCCCCGTTGATGCGGCCTTGGACGGGGATGGCCAGGCCGGCGCCCACCGCCAGGGGCAGGCCTGCGAGGACGGGCAGGCGTGGAGGGGAGGTCATTGGATCCACCTTAGTTCAGGCATTATTGCTGTATGAGCAACCCCATTGACGACGTCCCCATCCGCGACAGCATGATCCGGCTGGGCCAGCTGTTGAAGCTTGCCAACCTCGTGGAGGACGGCGTGGAGGCAACGGAGCTCATCAAGAACGGGCTGGTGAAAGTCAACGGCGAAATCGACGACCGCCGCGGCCGCCAGTTGCACCACGGCGACACCGTCACCGTGAACGGGCACACCGTGAAGGTGGTCGCGCCGGAGGCGGGCTGACCGCCACGGCCGCGGCGCCGTCGTCGTACGCCTACTTGTTGAGCACCTCGTGGGTGAGGAACTCCCCCACGTGGCCGATCTCCTGCTGGTTGATGCCGTGCCACATGCCCGTGTAGAGCACCTTGGTGAGCTTGACGTGCTTGCGCACCCACCCCATGGTGAACTCGATCTTGTCCTGGGTGATCACCGGGTCCTGCTGGTCCCGGCCCCAGAACATGGGGATGGTTCCGTCCAGTTCGGCATCCTTGAAGGTGGGGTCGCCGGCGGCGTCCACCACGAAGCCCGAGAGCCCGACGACGGCAGCGAAGTCCGTGGGACGCTGCCGCAGGAGGGTGGTGGCCATGGCCATGCCCATGGAGAAGCCCAGCAGGGAGACGGAGGGGTGGCCTTCCCTGATGGTGTCAATCCATTCCTGGACGTAGGCCGACGCCGCCTTGACCCGGTCCAGGGAGTAGTCGATGGACGCCGTCAACGGGAACCAGGTGAAGCCCGGGCCCATGGCTATCGGCGCCCGGACGGATGCCACCGCAAAGTCCCCCGGAAGCATCCCGGCAAGGCTGAACAGGTCCTGTTCGTTGGCGCCGTAGCCATGGAGCAGCACCAGCAGCGGTTTGCCGGCACGCTGGTCTTCGGGGTGGGACCACAGGACAACGGGAGCGGGAAATACTTCGGCGTCAGTCATGGTTTCCATTCTTACAGTTACCCGAAAGTAACAACCTACGTTGGCGTAGCCATTGAAGCGGAAGGCAGGATAGGACAGTGACTGACGCAAGTGCCATCCAGACCCCGTCCGTGCACCCCGGTTCCCACCCCTGGAGCCGGTACGTGGCGATGGGCGATTCCTTTACCGAGGGCATCGGCGACCCCGAGCCCGCAAGCCCCGGAGGCCACCGCGGCTGGGCCGACCGGGTGGCCGAAGAACTGGGCCGCACCAAGCCGGACTTCGCCTACGCCAACCTCGCCGTCAGGGGCCGGCTCCTGCAGCAGATCGTGGACCAGCAGCTGGCCCCGGCCCTGGCCCTGAAGCCGGACCTGGTCACCTTGTCAGCAGGCGGCAACGACCTCATCCGCCCGGGCGGCGACCCCGACGCACTGGCCGAAAAGCTCGATTCCGTGGTCCAGATCCTGTCCATGGGCGGCGCCACCGTGGTCTTGTTCAACGGTCCGGACACAGGCTCCTCGGTCCTGGGCAGGATCCGGAGCAAGGTGGCCATTTATAACGAGAACCTGCGGACTGTCGCGGCCCGGCACGACGCCGTCATCGCCGACATGTGGTCCCTCCGGCAACTGAGCGATCCGCAGATGTGGGACCAGGACAGGCTGCACTTCTCCCCGTTGGGGCACCACACCATCGCGGCCATGGTGCTGGATTCTCTTAACGTTGAACATTCGCTGGAACCCCTCCAGCCCAAGGATCTGCCGCCCCGGACCTGGCGCGAGGCAAGGACCGGGGACTTGGTGTGGGCGCGCGAATACTTCGTGCCCTGGGTCCTGCGCCGGCTCCGGCACCAGTCCTCCGGTGACGGCGTCACGGCGAAACGGCCGACGCCGGGTCCCGTCTTTGGCCCGGGCGTTCCGTTGGGGTCCGGCGAGGGTCCGCTGGGAACCTCGGAACCCAGCCGCCGGTAGGACCGCACGGGGTTACGCTGGAGGGACAACCTTTGAGAGGCGCGGCACCGTGAGCAGCTTGTTTTTGTGGATCATCATCCTGTCCTTCGTTGTCCCCATGGCCATGCGGATGTACCGGCGGTCCATGGCACGGCGGGACCGGGACCAAGGCTTGCCGGGCCAGTACCCTGGCCAGTTTCCGGGACAGTACGGGCCTGGCGGGTTCCCCGGGTCCGGCCAGTTTCCCGGGTCCGCGGGGCCGCAGAGCAACCAGCCCCGCGACGGCTACACCCAGCAGGACTACTACTCCGGCGGCTTCCGCCAGCCCACCCCGGCCGGTGAATCACAGCCACAGCCCTACCAGTACGGGCAGCCCCCCATGCCGGACCCCCGCTACGGCGCGCCCCAGGAACCGCCGTTCCAGCAGTTCCCGGGCCAGCAGTTCCCCGGCCAGCAGTTCCCGGGCCAGCAGGGTCTGGGCCAGCAGTTCCCCGGCCAGCAGCAGGGTACCGGCCACACGCCGGCCGGCCCGCCTCCAGGCCCGGCCGTTCCCCCGCCGGGAGCGCCCCAGGGATTCCGTGCCCGGAAGCTCGCAGAACTGGACCAGCAGTACAGCAACGGCGAAATGTCCATGGAGGACTACATGAAGCGCCGCAGCGACATCATGAACGGCTGAGCCCCAGCCGCCGCCACGCCTCAAGCCCGGAAGAGCCGCCTGACCACCTGCCCGGACGCCAGCGCATCCAGGCCTTCATTGACGTCCGCCAGCGGCCGGGTATCGGTGTGCAGCAGTTCCACCGGAAGCCTGCCTTCCCGCCAGTAGCCCAGGTACGCCGGGATGTCTCGGCGGGGAACCGCGTCGCCCATGTAGGAGCCGAGGAGCCGTTTGCCCGCGCCTGCGAACTGCAGTGCCGGAACGGACAGTTCAGCAGACGGATGGGGCAGTCCCACCGAGACAACCGCGCCGCCCCGCGTCACCAGATCAAGGCACGTTGCGATCACGCCGGCCAAGCCGACTGCTTCGACGGCCACATCCACCCCGTCACCGGCAGCCTCGGCCACAAGACGGGCCGCATCCGCAGGCGTTCCCACCGCCGTGGCACCGGCGTCCAGGGCCAATGGGTGCTTGCCCGGATTCGGATCGATGGCTATCACTCCGGCGGCCCCGGCGAGGCGGGCCGCCATGACGGCCGATAAGCCTACTGCGCCGATGCCGAAGACAGCCACGGACTGTCCCGGACTGACGCCTGCCGTATTGAGCACGGCCCCCATTCCGGTGAGCACGGCGCAACCAAACATCGCCGCGACGGTGTCCGGGACGTCGTCGTCAATCACCACCACCGACTCCCGCGCCACCACGGCGTAATCCGCAAACGCCGAGACGCCCAAATGGTGGTTGATGCGCTCCCCCCCCGGCGTGCGCAGCAAGGCCGGCCCATGCAGCAGGTCACCGGAGCCGTTGACCTCCGCAGCGCGGTGGCAAAGCGCGGGCCTCCCGGCCCGGCAGGCCCGGCAATGGCCGCAACTGGGCACGAAAACGAGCACCACGTGGTCTCCCACGGACACATCGGCTACCCCGTCGCCCACGGACACCACCCGCCCCACCGCCTCGTGGCCCAATGCCATCGGAAGCGGCCGGACCCTGGAGCCGTCCACCACGGACAGGTCCGAATGGCACAGGCTCGAATAGGTGATGGCAACCCCAAGCTCACCGGCGCGCGGCTGCGGTTGGTCCAGTTC
Organism: Pseudarthrobacter sp. MOO14; assembly: GCF_058267675.1. Lineage (NCBI taxonomy): Bacteria > Bacillati > Actinomycetota > Actinomycetes > Micrococcales > Micrococcaceae > Pseudarthrobacter > Pseudarthrobacter sp. MOO14. The sequence continues at coordinate 3,897,111 of NZ_CM177849.1, read as the reverse complement.
CTGCACGACCAATGGTTTCGCGTCAGCGTAGGCGGGCTTTCCCGGTGCCTGTCCGGCGGCGGGAACGGTCGAATACAGGACGGCTGCCTTCATGACACGATCATGCCGTACTTCCACCCCGGGCCTGCCGCACTGTGGCACCGCGGCGTCCACCGGCAGCGTGCACCGGAAGCACCGCAGGGCAGCAGCCGGCCGCTGCCGGGACGGGCACAGCTAGGCCAGGAACGTCGTCCGGAGCTGGTTCCCCAGCTGTCCGATCTCGGTCAGGAAGCCGTCATGGCCTATCGGTGCCGAGATCATATGCACGTCAACCTCACCCGGCAGGGCCTGGGCCAATTCGCGGGACTGGGACGGGAAGTAGAGCCGGTCGGAGTCCACGGCGGCAACGAAGAACCGGGCGGTGGCGGATGCCAGGGTCTCGGCCAGCGGCCCGCGGCCACGGCAGACATCGTGGCTCATCAACGCCTCGGTGAGGGCGATATAGCTGTTGGCGTCGAACCGGCGGACGAGCTTCCTGCCCTGGTGGTCCAGATAGCTTTCCACTTGGTAGCGTCCGCGGTTTGCCAGCAGTCCGCCGTGCAGGGGCGACTCGGGAGCCTGGGGTTCCCGGCCGAAGCGCCCTTCCAGTTCCGCGGCGGACCGGTACGTGATGTGGGCGATCCGCCGTGCCAGGGCCAGTCCGTCTTCCGGACACGGTCCGCCGTAGTAGTCGCCGCCGTTGAAGTTCGGATCCTGGCGGATGGCCAGGGTCTGGGCCTGGGCGAAAGCGATCTGTTCAGCCGTGCTGGCAGCGCCGACCGAGATGACGGCGCAGCGCTGCACCCGGCCAGGGTAGGTCACCGCCCACTCCAGGGCGCGGGCACCCCCCATGGAACCCCCAAGGACGGCGTACCAGCTCCCGATGCCCAACTGGTCCGCCAGCCGGGCCTCGGCAACAGTGCTGTCCCGCAGGGTGACCAGGGGGAAGCGTGAGCCCCAGGGTGCTCCGTCGGGAGCGGCCGACGACGGGCCCGTGGACCCGTAGCAACCGCCCACAATGTTGACGGACACCACGAAGAACCTGTCCGTATCGACGGGAGCCCCGGGACCGGCCAGCTGTTCCCACCAGCCCTCTTCGTCGGTGTCGCCCCGGGTCACGTGGGTGCTGCCCGTCAGGGCATGCTCGATCAGGATGGCGTTGCTGCCGTCCGCGTTCAGCGTGCCCCAGGTTTCGTACGCCAGGGTGACATCCGGCAGGTAGCCGCCGCCTTCGAGCTCGAGTCCTCCGATGGAGGCGTAGCGGACAACTCCGTGTTCGGGAATGGTGGTACGGGCGACGGTAACCGTCATGGCAAGACCTCTTCTACGCGCTTGCCTGCCGTCATTTGACCGGCAGGCCAGGTCTTCACCCGGGGCACCCCACCGCGGAAGGAGGGTTGCCGGCCAGCAAGCCGGGGCTGTCACTGGCACTCATGACCTGGTTCGAGTGTACGAAACACTCCCCGGTCCAGGCCAAGAGTGTGACTGGTTGTGACTTCCCGGCGCTGCCGGCCGGCAGCGCCCCGGCGTGCTGGCGGTCAGGCGTCGGCGCCGCCCTTGGCCGCGCGGAAACCGGCCTCCAGGTCGGCCAGGATGTCGTCGATGTGCTCCAAGCCAACCGACAAGCGGACCAGCCCCGGATTGACGCCGGCCACCACCTGCTGCTCGGGCGAGAGCTGGCTGTGGGTGGTCGACGCCGGGTGGATGACAAGCGAACGGACGTCGCCGATGTTGGCGACGTGCGAGTGCAGTTCCAGGGCGTCGACGAAGCGCTTGCCCGCCTCCGCGCCTCCGGCCAGGTTGAAAGCGACGACGGCGCCGGTCCCCTTGGGCCCGTACTTGCGGCCCCGTTCGTACCAGGGGCTGGACGGCAGCCCCGCGTAGGCGACCGATTCGACGTCGTCCCTTCCCTCCAGCCAGCGCGCCACCTCCGTGGCGTTGGAAACGTGCCGTTCCACCCGCAGGCTCAGCGTTTCCAGGCCCTGCGAAATCAGGAAGGCGTTGAAGGGCGAAACCGCCGAGCCAAGGTCGCGCAGCAACTGGACACGGGCTTTGAGGATGTAGGAAAGGTTGGCGCCCAGTGCGCCACCCTCGCCAAGGTCCCGGGCGTAGACCAGCCCGTTGTAGGTGGGATCCGGGGTGTTGAAACCGGGGAACCGGTCGGGGTCCTTGCCGAAATCGAACTTGCCGGAGTCGACGATGACGCCGGCAATCGCCGAGCCATGACCGCCCAGGTACTTGGTGGCGGAGTGGATCACGATGTCCGCACCCCACTCCAGCGGCCGGATCAGGTAGGGCGTGGACAGGGTGTTGTCCACGATCAGGGGAACGCCGGCGTCGTGGGCCACCTGGGAGATGCCTTCGATGTCCAGGACGTCCTGGCGCGGGTTGGATACCACCTCGCCAAAGAACAGTTTGGTGTTGGGCTGAACGGCATTCCGCCACTGATCCAGGTTGTCCGGATCTTCCACGAAGGTGACCGCGATGCCGAACTTCTTCAGGGTGTGGGCGAACAGGTTGTAGGTGCCGCCGTACAGGCTGGGGCTGGCCACGATGTGGTCCCCGGCCTCGGCGATATTCAGGACGGCGAAGGTCTCCGCGGCCTGCCCCGAGCTCAGCAGCAAAGCGGCCAGGCCACCTTCGAGGCTGGCGATCCGCTGCTCCACCGCGTCCTGGGTGGGGTTGCCGATGCGGGTGTAGATCGGCGCCAGTTCGGCCAGCGCAAAACGGTTGGCTGCGCTCTCGGCGCTCGGGAACACGAAGGACGTGGTCTGGTAGATGGGAAGGGCGCGGGCCCCGGTGGCGCTGTCAGGCTCCTGGCCTGCATGGATCTGGCGGGTTTCGAAGGACCATCCGTTGGACATCTCAGTCTCCTATGACATGGGCCCGGCATGCTGGGAGCACCACGGGCCGCGCTTGCTTCCGGCAATTGCCGGACAGCCTGGTCCTCACCCGGGGCACCCCACCGCGGATGGAGGGTTGCCGGCCAGCGAGCCGGGGCTTAACGCTGGCACTCATGACCTGCGCCCAGTGTAGGAACATCACTCCGGCCGGGACAGCATTGTGACGAACATGGTCTTGCCGCTGTGTGCGGGCCGTGGGGGTCTCAGCCGACGGGCGGGGGACGGATCCGGGCGCGATGGCAGTCCGATGTGGAGGTTTTCCAAGGTTCCACAAATAATGCGAAGGATCGCCCGAGGTTTGGCCGCCAGCCGTCCTGGCCCGGATACCGTGGAAGCCGGACGACGTTATCCCGTCGCCCCCCAACCACGCACAAAGGAATTCGATTCCGTTGCCCCAGTCTTTGCGCCTGGCCCTTGCCGCCGCACTGTTGTCCGCCGTCGCCTTCTGCTCAAGCGGTACACCAGTGCAAGCCTCGGCGCCGCCAGCGGCAGCCACCGCGCCCGCCGCCGCTCCCTCGTCCGCTCCCGACAGCCCCAATGGCCGCTACCTGGTCCAGTTCCCGGCGGGAACTGACGTCCCAACGGCGGCGCGCAACCTTCGTTCCCAGGGGGTCGCCGTCGACCACACGTTCAGCAAGGCCCTGCACGGAGCGGCGATCAAAGCCACGGCGGCGCAAGCCGCCGCACTGCTGCGGTCCGGCAAGGCAACAGCCGTGGAACCCGATGCGGTATCGACGATTTCCGCCACGGAAAAACCCGCGCCCTGGGGTCTTGACCGGCTGGACCAGCAGGCGTTGCCACTGTCCGGCGCCTACACGTATGACGCTTCCGGCCTCGGTGTCCGCGCCTATGTGGTTGACACCGGAGTTCTCGCCTCGAACGTGGATTTCGGCGGACGGGTTGCCGCGGGATGGACGGCACTTTCCGACGGCGGCGGGACAAGTGACTGCAACGGACACGGCACCCACGTTTCGGGGATCATCGCCGGAACCGTCTACGGCGTGGCCAAATCCGCCACGATCGTGCCCGTGCGGACCTTGGCCTGCGACGGGTCCGGCTACTACTCGGACATCATCGCCGGACTCGACTGGATTGCCGGGGACCATGCCGCAGGAACTCCGGCCGTGGTGAACATGAGCCTTGGCGGACCGGTCAGCAGCCTCCTTGACACCGCAGTCCAGAATGTCGTCGACGATGGAATTTCCGTCGTCGTCGCGGCCGGGAATTCGGCCACGGATGCCTGCACGTCCTCGCCCGCCCGGGTCCCGTCCGCCTTGACGGTGGCCGCGAGCGACTCCTCGGACCACCAGGCCTCGTTCTCCAACTACGGCCAGTGCGTGGACCTTTACGCCCCGGGGGTGGCCGTTACCTCCACCTGGAACACGTCGTCGACGGCCACGGCAGCGCTGAGCGGGACCTCCATGGCCTCACCGCACGTTGCCGGCACGGCAGCCCTCATCCTCTCCCGGCACCCGCTCTTCACGCCTGCGCAGGTCACGGACACCGTCCTGTCGACGGCTGTTCCGGGAACCATCGCCGGTGCCGGCGCCGGAACGCCAAACAAACTGCTGCACGTGCCTGCCAGCCCGCGCCTGCCGGGGGCATTCTCGTCGCAGGCGCCCTTCCGGCAGCTGGACACCCGCTACGGCACCGGCGGAGCCAGCGGCCCCGTCGCACCCGGAGCCACCATCCGCGTCTCCGTCACCGGCCACGGCGGCATCCCCACCACCGGAGTCTCCGCCGTCGCCGTCAACGTCACCGTCACCTCACCCACCAGATTCGGCAACATCACCGTCCACGCCGGCGGCACCCCCACCCCCGGAACCTCCAACCTCAACTTCAACACCGACCAAACCACCCCCAACCTGGTCATCACCCCCGTTGCCGCCGACGGAACCATCGCCCTGACCAACAACTCCGCCGGCACCGTCCAACTCATCGCCGACACCTTCGGCTACTACATCGCAGGGGCCCCGGTAGACCCTGGCACCTTCTCGTCGCAGGCGCCCTTCCGGCAGCTGGACACCCGCTACGGCACCGGCGGCATCAGCGGCCCCGTCGCACCCGGAGCCACCATCCGCGTCCCCGTCACCGGCCACGGCGGCATCCCCACCACCGGAGTCTCCGCCGTCGCCGTCAACGTCACCGTCACCTCACCCACCAGATTCGGCAACATCACCGTCCACGCCGGCGGCACCCCCACCCCCGGAACCTCCAACCTCAACTTCAACACCGACCAAACCACCCCCAACCTGGTCATCACCCCCGTTGCCGCCGACGGAACCATCGCCCTGACCAACAACTCCGCCGGCACCGTCCAACTCATCGCCGACACCTTCGGCTACTACATCGCAGGGGCCCCGGTAGACCCTGGCACCTTCTCGTCGCAGGCGCCCTTCCGGCAGCTGGACACCCGCTACGGCACCGGCGGCATCAGCGGCCCCGTCGCACCCGGAGCCACCATCCGCGTCCCCGTCACCGGCCACGGCGGCATCCCCACCACCGGAGTCTCCGCCGTCGCCGTCAACGTCACCGCCACCTCACCCACCAGCTTCGGCAACATCACCGTCCACGCCGGCGGCACCCCCACCCCCGGAACCTCCAACCTGAACTTCAACACCGACCAAACCACCCCCAACCTGGTCATCACCCCCGTCGCCGCCGACGGAACCATCGCCCTGACCAACAACTCCGCCGGCACCGTCCAACTCATCGCCGACACCTTCGGCTACTACATCGCAAGCTGAACCCGACCTGCCGGGGGCTTCTTCAACCACTGCCAGGGACGCAAATCCAAGTAAGGGCACCCTTAGCTGAGAGCCCGATCACAAAGTGCCAAGATGTTGCCATGCGCATGGATCACGTCTCTTACGCCTGTGAACACGATGGCCTCGCGGCCACTACCGAACGTATTTCAACTGCCCTCGGCGTTGAGGCAGTGAAGGGCGGGGTCCACCCCCGGTTCGGCACCCGGAATATGATCATCCCCCTCGCCGGGCACAAATACCTCGAAGTTGTGGAGGTCCTGGACCACCCGGCTTCGGACAAAGCACCGTTCGGACAGGCAGTTCGTGCCCGTTCCGCTGCGGGCGGCGGCTGGATGGGCTGGTGCGTTGAAGTGGACGACCTTGCCCCGTTCGAGGAACGGCTGGGCCGAGCTGCCGTAAACGGCAACCGCAAGTTCCCGGATGGCCGCGAACTCGTGTGGAAGCAGATAGGCATCCTGGGCCTTATTGCAGACCCCCAGGTCCCCTACATGCTCAAATGGGAAGGCGACCCGTCCCTGCACCCCTCCAATGCCTACGAGAGCAACCTCAAGATGAGCTGCCTGACCATTGCCGGCTCCGCGTCGCGGGTGACCGAGTGGCTGGGCGAGCCGGTGGAGAAGCCGCTTGAAGACGTTGCGGTCGAGTGGGTAGCGCCGCACGGCACTCCCGGCATTCTGTCCGTCACATTTGAAACCGCCAACGGGGCCGTCACCATCTGACCATCCCTCGCGCTCTCCGGCTTAGTTCCGGAGAGGGCCTTATAAGCGTGCGCCCAAAAGCTTCGGCCGCCATCGGGTGGTGACAACGGCGTCACCACCCGATGGCGGCCGAATTCATTTAAGCGTTCCCGGGGAGGATCGCTGAATTATGCGGAAGGGCGCTGAACCACAAGCCTCCTCCATAAATGTCGGACCCTGGTTGGATGATTTCTTTATGGGAATCGGTACTGATCTGGCGGTGGTGATGGAGGGTGTTTCTGCCTCTGTTGCTGCCCTGGATGCACTGGTTCTGAGGGATGTTTCCCTCGCTGCCGGTCCCGGCACTGGCGCGGATGTGGACGTGCTTCAGCGGCGGTATGGGCTGTGCCTGGAACGGCTGGAGCTGGTGGCCCGGTTGGAGGCTCAGCTGGCGGCGGTGAAAGCCCAAGACGTGGCGGATGCCGTTGACATCCAGCATGCTTTGCTTCCGCCGGACGCCCCGGTGGATGAGCGCACGTTCGCGGAGATGTCCGCGGTGGAGGAGATCGCCGGGATCCTCACCATCAGCTCCGCCGCCGGGGCGCTGGTGGAGCAGTCCCGGCGGGTCTGTTCACTGCCACCGGTGTTCGAAGCCTTGGCTGCGGGTGGGGTGTCGTGGCAGCACGCCCGGATCGTGGCCGACGAAACCGAAGGACTGACCCCTGCAGGGGCGGCCGGCCTGGTGGCGCACTTCTTCGACCCTGACGCGCCCAACCCGGCCCGGGGCGCCGCACCCGGTGACCTTGTCCCGTCCCGGTTCCGGGCGAAGGTCCGGGCCTGGCGGGAACGCCACCACCCCGAAACCCTGGAAAAACGCCATGCCAAGGGGGTGGCGGACCGGCGGATGGATTACGCCCCGGACCGCGACGGGATGGCCTGGCTCTCGTTCTACCTGCCCGGGGACACCGCATGCGCGATCTGGAACCGCAGCACCGCCACCGCCCGCGGCCTCCAAAACCCCGACGAGCCCCGCACCCTCACCCAGCTCCGCGCCGACGTCGCCGCCTCACTCCTCCTCGGCGCCAGACTGCAGCCCACCACCACCCCCAACGGCCGCACCAGCCTGTCCCTCGGGGCCGGAACCAGCCCCACCGGTGGCACCGAACCTCCGCACCAGCCTGACACCTGCCGCGCCACCGGCCCGGGCAGCTTCACCGATGCGGGAACCGCCGGCGGGCTTGGCAAGATCCCCACACCCCGGGCGGATGTCCTGGTCACGGTCCCGGTGTTCTCGCTGCTCGGCCTCACCGAGGAACCCGCGCTGCTGGACGGATTCGGACCGATCCCGGCATCCATGGCGCGCAAGCTCGTCGCCGGCGGCGCGGAATCCTTCTACCGGGTCCTCACCGACCCCCGCGACGGGGCACCCCTGGAAATCGGCCGCACCCGCTACCGGCTCCCCGAAACCATCAAACAATGGATCCGGCTACGGGACCGCACGTGCACCTTCCCCGGCTGCACCAACCACACCCCCGACAACGACACCGACCACCTCACCCCCTGGCACCACGGCGGCACCACCGACGCCCAGAACCTCGCCCAACTCTGCCCCAAACACCACCGACTCAAACACCACACCACCTGGACCCCCGACCCGGCCACACGGAATGAACCACCCGGCTGGACCTCACCCACCGGCCGACACTACAAACCCGAACAACACGACCCCCAACCAACCCACTGGCCACCAGGAACCCTGCCACGTGCCGAAGTTCAAGCGTGGCCGGCTCTGGAGACGGAGGATCCGGAAACGGAGGAGCCTGACGGAAACAACCTGCTGGATCCCGACGAGCTTTGCGCGACTGATGCCCTCTGGGACGACTTCTACGCAAAACCCTTCGTGTTGCCACCGGACCCGCAAGCACAGTGGCCCTTGCTGTTGTCGCTGATGTGACAGCACATGTACGGGTTGAGCCGCCGAGGCTAATTCCCCACTCCTACCCCAACCCCACGGCCTTGCCAAAGAGACTGAAGCCGACGAACGCCACGATGTCCAGCAGCGCGTGGGCGATGACCAGCGGCATGACGCGGCGGGTTCGGGTGTACAGCCAGGCGAAAACCACCCCCATGATCGCGTTGCCGATAAATGGCCCGAAACCCTGGTAGAGGTGATAGCTGCCGCGGAGCACCGAACTGACGGCGATAGCGAGAGGCGTGCTCCAACCGAATTTGCCGAAGCGGTCCAAGAGGTAGCCCACCACAATGACTTCTTCCAGGACCGCGTGCCGGATCGCGGACAGGATCAGGACCGGCACCGTCCACCAGTAGGCGTCGAGCGCACTGGGAATGATCGCCGTCGTGATTCCCAACGCGCGGCCGGCGGCGTACAGCCCCAGCGACGGGATCCCGATCAGGGCCGCCAGCCCCAGGCCCTGCAGCAGGTCCCTTCCGGGCCGCGCAAAGTTGAACCCAAGCTTCCGGAACGCCGAACCTGATGAACCGGCGTCGCCCGGGGCGGCCTGGCGCTGGTCCGTGAGGAAGTAGAGGACCAGCAGCACGGGAACCAGCGCAAAGATGATGTCCAGCAACTGGTAGGTCAGGTCAAAGTACTCCCGCGTACTCTGCGACCGGTTCAGGGTGGAGGTTCCCTCCGCCAGTGGCGCACGGGTCATCTTATCCAGCAGCTGCACCACAGAGTACACAGCCGACTGGCCGAGTGAAAGGCCCAGAACGATCCAGACTTCGAGCCGCAGGCGACGGCGGGAGGGAACCAGCATGTTCCCATCTTGCCCTCAGTTTCTGGATCCGGGCTGATGGAGCGGCCGGAGGGAACCACAAGCCGGGGCAACACCAAGGATCCAGGCAGCACACCAGAGGGCGCACAGGCCACGCTTACACCAGCTGCCGGGCATCAGGCAGGCGCGATAATAACTTCCGTACCCCGGGCTTCGAAGGCCGCCTTGTCGTGGGCAGAAATGCCGGAATCAGTGATGAGCCGGGTGAAGTCGTAACCGTCCATGGTGGCGAAGGCCCGGACGCCCACCTTGGAAGAGTCGGCCAGGACGTACGAGACGCGGGCCCGGCTGGCGAGCAGCGCATTGACCGAGGCCTCCCCTTCGCCGGTGTTGGTGGGTCCCACCTCGGGGTCGATGCCGTTGACTCCGATGAATGCGATGTCCAGCACCACCTTTTGCATGATGATGTCCGTATAGGGCCCAACCAGCTCGTAGGAGCGGGGGTTGAGGATGCCCCCGGTGACCATGACTTTGATGTTGGGCCGCACCGCGAGCTGGCCGGCGATGTTGATGGCGTTGGTGACCACGGTGAGAGTTGGCTGGTTGGACGGGGCGTTCAGGTCTTCCCGCGTCGCCAGGATCTGCGCCAGGGCTGTGCTGGTGGTGCCCCCGCACAGCCCAATGACTGCTCCAGGCCGGATCAGGGCCGATGCGCACTGCGCGATTTGTTCCTTGGCCTCTGCGTGGTCGTCACGGTTGTAGCGTCCGGGCAGGTCGTAGGCCAAGGCACCGGTAGTGGCGCCGCCGCGGGTCCGGGTCAGCAGCCGCCGCTTGGCAAGGCTGTCCAGGTCGCGGCGGGCAGTGGCCGGCGAAACATTCAGGCTGCTGACGATCTCGTCAACTTCCACTTGGCCGGTCCTGGCCAAGAGGTCAAGAATGGCCGTCAGCCGGTCTGTGCGCGTCATGCAGGGGGGCCTTTCAGTACACCAGCCACCCTATCGGATGACGTTTTCTGATTGTAACCCCGGGTGAACAATCAAGAAGAATCACTTAACCGGCAATCTTTACCGAGCCCGCACTCCGGCACGCCACACAGCGTACGTCAGCGGCATGCCCGGGCGGTAAGCGAGGTGGGTGGCGGAGGGTGCGTTGAGCAGGTGGAGGTCGGCCCGGTGGCCGACGGCGATCGATCCTACGGCCCGCTCGCCGTCCGCGTCACGCCCCACCTCCCGGTGCAGCGCCAAGGCACCGCCATAGGTGGCAGCACGGACGGCCTCGTGCACGCTCAGGTGCATCTGGAGAACGGCAGTGGTCACGCAAAATGCCATGGAACTGGTGTAGGACGTGCCCGGATTGCAGTTGGAGGCCAACGCCACCTGGACGCCAGCATCAAGGAGTGCCCGCGCCGGTGCCAGCGGCTGGCGGGTGGACAGGTCGCAAGCGGGCAGGCAGGTGGCCACCGTGCCCCGCTCCCCCGTGCCGGTGGCCGGGTCCCACGCGGACCACGAGGCCGCCAGGGCCTTGACGTCCCGCCCGGAAAGGTGGTTCACGTGGTCAACACTGGCAGCGCCCACCTCGACGGCTAATTGGACGCCCGGCCCTTCGCCCAACTGGTTGCCGTGCACGCGCAGGCCGAGCCCGGCGTCGCGGCAGGCCAGGAGCACACGGCGCGACTGCTCGGCAGTGAAGGCACCTTCCTCGCAGAACACGTCCGCCCACTGGACATAGGGCCTGACGGCGGCGAGCATCGGCCCGCAGACCAGGTCCGTGTAGGCCTCGGCATCCTGGCCGGCGGGAACCAGATGGGCACCAAGGTAAGTCACCTGGTCTGCCACTGTGGATGCGATCCGGGCGCTCCTGGCCTCATTCTCAATGTCCAGGCCGTACCCGGTCTTCGTCTCCAGGTAGGTGGTCCCCTGCGAGACGGCCTCAGCCACCCGGCCCATGGCCAGGCGCGTGAGATCAAAATCGGATGTGGCCCGGGTGGCCTTCATGGTAACGGCGATGCCGCCGGCAGCGTAGGCCTCACCGGCCATCCTGGCTTCGAACTCGGCGGTGCGGTCCCCGGCAAACAGCAAGTGGCTGTGGGAGTCCACCCATCCCGGCAGCATGGCCCGCCCGCCGGCATCGACGGCGTCGTCCGCGGCAGGTGCATCGGCCGCCGCGCCGATCCACGAGATCCGTTCCCCATCCACCACCACGGCGGCGTCCCGCAGGACCCGGTGCTCAAGGTCCTGCGTCATCAGCTCGGCGATATTGGTGATCAGGGTGCTCATGGGACCATTCTTCAGCGTCGAACGGACCAGCGTGTGGCAGCCAGTGCCTCCACTGTCCGGGATGCCGGACCCGCCCCGCCTGCGCCGCCGCCGCCGGATTGCCCGGCAAGGATCTGGGTGGCTGCAAACTCGGCCATAGCTGCGGAGGTCTGGAATCCGTAGCCGCCCTGCCCTGCGAGCCAGTAGAACCCCGGCGCTTCGGCGTCGAAGCCCGCCACCGGCACCCCGTCGGCCGCTTCGGTGCGCAGGCCCGTCCACGCACGCCGGATGTGGGTGATCCCGAGGCCGGTGGCGGAGTTCAGCATGGCCACCAAGCGTTCCACGTCGCCTGGCCGCGGACGCGCATCCTCGGGGCCGCTGGGCACCGTTTCGGACGGAGAAATCAGTACATCCTGGCCGTCCGGCCGGAAATAGAAGGAATTGTCCGCGGCGGCCACCATGGGGCTGTGTTCAGGCAGGGAGCGTTCGACGGCGGCAATCGCCGCAGTGCGCCGGTACGGCTGGAGTCCGAGCTTCTCGACGCCGCTGATCACGGCTAGTTCGTCGGCCCAGGCACCCGCCGCGTTGACCAGGACCCCGGCCTCAAAGCCTTCGCTTCCGGCGCCCACCTGCCACCCCGAGCCCTGCCGCTGGGCCGAGTGGACGCGGGCGCCCGTGATGATGTCCGCCCCGGCAGCGAGCGCCCTCTCGCGGTGATCCGCCAGCAGGACAGGGGCGTTGCATCCGAAGGAACCAGTGTCCAGCCCTGCGGCGGTAAACGTTCCCGGCAAGAGCGCCGGGCAGAGCTCGAGGGCACGGTCCACCGTGATCGGCTGCATGTGTCCGCTCGCCTCGGATGCCACATCCGGCTCCGAGCCGATCAACATGAAACTGCGCGGCGCCAGAACCGGTTCGGGCAGTTCCCTGTCGCGGGCGGCAAGCAGTTCGAGGGTCCGGACGGTGAGTTCCTGCACCACGGGAGGCCCGTAACTGGGGATGAGCTGGCGGGCGGAGCGGGAGGACGTGTGGTACGCCAGTTCCTGCTCCGCCTCCACCAGCGCAACGCTGCAACGCCCCGCCAGCGCGGACGCCAGGGACAGGCCGGCGATGCCGCCGCCTACGATCAGGACATCGTAATGTGCTGCCATTGGTCCATCCTCGCAGAGTTCATGCCGGGCGGGGGTTTATGCCGGGCGGAGTTCAGGCCACGCATGGGTCCATGCCGGGCGCGCGTTCAGGCCAGCCGGCGCTGCCGTCTAGGCTGCCGCCTCGGCACGGCTGGCAACGAACGCACGCACGCATGCTTCGACGTCGTCCGCTGTATGCGCGGCGGACAACTGCACCCGGATCCGGGCGGCACCGCGCGGGACCACGGGGAAGCTGAAGGCAGTGACGAAGACACCGTGCTGCAGCATCCGGTCCGCCACCTTGGCTGCCATCACTGCGTCCCCAAACATGACGGGCACGATGGCGTGCTCGCCCGGGAGCAGGTCGAAGCCTTCTTCGGTCATCCTGCGGCGGAACTGCGCGGCGTTCTCGATCAACCGGCGCCGGAGGTCCGCGGAGTTCTCCACGAGGTCAAGCGCTTTGAGCGTCGCGGCCACAATGGCGGGCGCCAGTGAGTTGGAGAACAGGTACGGCCGCGCCTTTTGCCGCAGCATGGCCACGATCTCGCCGCGGCCGGACACGTAGCCGCCGGACGCCCCGCCAAGTGCCTTGCCGAAGGTTCCGGTGTAGATGTCCACCCGGTCCGAAACCCCTGCATGCTCCGGGGTGCCCGCGCCGGTAGCGCCCATGAAGCCCACCGCATGGGAGTCGTCCACCATCACCATGGCGCCGTATTTTTCGGCGAGGTCGCAGATGGCCTCGAGCGGGGCGAGGAAACCGTCCATGGAGAACACGCCGTCGGTGACGATCAGCTTCCGCCGCGCGTCCTGGGCCTCCTGGAGGCGGGCCTCGAGCTCGGCCATGTCCTGGTTGGCGTACCGGTAGCGGCGGGCCTTGCACAGGCGGATGCCGTCAATGATGGAGGCGTGGTTGAGGGCGTCCGAAATGACGGCGTCGTCCGGGCCGAGGAGGGACTCGAAGACGCCGCCGTTGGCATCGAAGCAGCTGGAGAAAAGGATGGTGTCCTCGGTCCCCAGGAACGCGGAGACCCTGGCCTCGAGGCTGAGGTGCAGGTCCTGGGTTCCGCAGATGAAACGGACACTGGCCATGCCGAAGCCGCGCTCATCCATGGCGGTTTTTGCGGCATTGATGATGTCCGGATGGTCGGCCAGGCCCAGGTAGTTGTTTGCACAAAAGTTCAGCACGTCGCTGCCTTGACCGCCGATCCGGCCCGCGATGATGTGGCTTGACTGCGGTGAACTGATGCTGCGTTCGGTCTTGTAGAGTCCCGCGGTGCGGATCTCGTCCAGCTCGCCGCGGAGCTGGTCCTTGATGGAGGTGTACATGGGGTTCCTTACAGTCGGGTCCAGTCGAGGACAACTTTTCCGCCCACGCCGCTGCGGGCGATGTCGAAGCCCTTCTCCCAGTCCGTGGCGGGCAGCGTGTCCGTGACCACGGCGGAGATTCCGGCGTGCAGCACCAGGTTGGAGGAGAGCATGGCGCTCATGGCGTACCAGGTTTCGTACATCTCCCGGCCATAGATGCCTTTGAGCGTGAGCATGTGGGTGACCACCTTGCCCCAGTCGATGGTGATGTCCTGGCTGGGCAAGCCCAGCATGGCGATCCGGCCGCCGTGGTTCATGTTGTCGATCATCTCAGGCAGGGCGGTGGGGTGGCCGGACATTTCCATTCCGACGTCGAACCCCTCCCGCATGCCCAGTTCACGTTGGGCATCGCGGACGCGGGTCGTGGAGACATCGATGGCGAGGTCGGCGCCCAGCTGCTTGGCCAGCTCCAGCCGCGGCACCGACACATCCGTGATGGCGATCTTGCGCGCGCCGGCGTGGCGGGCCACAGCGATGGCCATCAGGCCGATGGGACCTGCGCCGGTGATGAGCACGTCTTCGCCCACCAGGGGGAAGCTCAGCGCCGTGTGGACGGCGTTGCCGAACGGGTCGAAGATGGCGCCAAGCTCGGGAGTGACCGAGGGGTCGTGGTGGACCCAAACGTTGGTCTCCGGGATGACCACGTATTCGGCGAAGGCGCCGTCCCGTTGGACTCCCACGCTGACCGTGTGGATGCACATCTGCCGGCGCCCGGCACGGCAGTTGCGGCAGATACCGCAGACCACGTGGCCTTCGCCGGAGACTCGGTCTCCCACCTTGACCTCGCGGACGTCCTCGCCCACCTCCACCACTTCGCCGTAGAATTCGTGGCCGGCGATGAGCGGAGCCTCGATCATGCCCTGCGCCCAGGCGTCCCAGGACTGGATGTGGAGGTCGGTTCCGCAGATCCCGGTGGTCATCACGCGGATCTTGACGTCGGCCGGACCCGCCGTGGGTTCCGGCCGGTCGACGAGTTCGAAACCGGCGTGCGGGCCGGCCTTGTACAGGGCCTTCATTGGCGTCCTTACTTCTTGGCATTCACATCAGCGGGTTGGTGTCCTCCTCATTGAAGCCCCGGGAAAGCATTAGCACAACAGGAATCTTCTCAATCGACGATTTAGATTTTCCTAATGTATACACTGGCGGAGTGGAAATACATCAGCTGGAAATCCTCCGCGAACTTGGGGCGCTGGGCAGCGTGAAGGCGGTGGCCGACACCCTCATGGTCACCCCGTCGGCGGTCTCCCAACAACTGGCCCACCTGCAACGGACGGTGGACGTGCCGTTGACGCGCAAGGAGGGCCGGAACCTGGTCCTGACCGAAGCCGGCCAAGTCCTCGCCGACGCCGGCGCCGCCGTCCTCAGCGCCATGGCCGATGCCCGTGGCGCGCTGGGCTCATACCACGGTTCGCCCGCCGGCCGGGTCACCGTCAGTGGGTTCCACAGCGCCGGGCAGGCCCTCTTTGGCCCGCTGGCGCGGATGCTGGACCAGCCGGGACATCCGCGGATCGAACTCTCCGACGAGGACGTCGCCCAGCAGGACTTCCCGGCCCTCACCGCCCGGTACGACCTCGTGCTGGCGCACCGGATGGACCACAGCCCCCGCTGGCCCGCCGAGCGCGTCGCCGTGATCCCGCTGGCCCACGAGCCGCTGGACGTGGCCCTCCCCGCCGGGCACCCGCTGGCCCGGCAGGACACCGTCACGGTGCACGACGTCGGCGCCGAAGCCTGGGTGACCAGCCACCCCGGCTACTCCCCCGCCGACGTGCTCTCCGCCGTCGCGGCCGTATCCAGCCGGGAACCGAACATCGTCCACCGCATCAACGACTACTCCACGGTGGCTGCCCTGGTGGCCGCGGGCGGGGTGGTGGGGCTGCTGCCCAGGTACACCGCCGGGCCGGTCCTGAATCCGGACATTGTCCTGCGCCCGCTCGAAGGCATCAGCACCCGCCGCCGGATCGACCTGCTGGCCAGGCCGGAAAACCTCAAGCGGCGTGCAGTAGTGCTGGTCTGTGAGGCCCTGGAAGACATCATGGCAGGGCTGGTGCAACAGGGGTAAGCGGGAGCTGGCTGGTGCAGGGGCGGGCACGGTGTCACGGACCCGTGGCAGGCGTGGCCGGACCGGCGCAGCTACGCCCCTTCGCCATCCTGATGGTTGCCCGCACCCATCTTTTTGCCCATGCCGTGCCCACGTCCCAACCCCAGGCCCGGGCCGTCACCGGCGCCGTCGACGATCCGCTTGGCAGTGGCCTGGTCCCCGTCCTTCACGCCGGCCACGCGCACGGTGTCGCCGGCGGCGATGTCCGCCATCGATCCGGCTGCCGGCTTGCGGCCCGCACCATCGTCGGCCGCCGAAAGTTTGGTGATCCTGGTGTCCGCGTTGACTGCATAGGACTGGATGAAGCCGTCCTCGCTCTTGACGGTGATGGCGGAGTCGCTGACGGACTCCACGGTTCCGCGCTGTTCGAGGACAGTCTGGAAGGTTCCGTCGGGCTGCTTGACCACTGCCTCACCGTGGAGCGGTTGGCCATGCCGGGACTTC
Organism: Pseudarthrobacter sp. MOO14; assembly: GCF_058267675.1. NCBI lineage: Bacteria > Bacillati > Actinomycetota > Actinomycetes > Micrococcales > Micrococcaceae > Pseudarthrobacter > Pseudarthrobacter sp. MOO14. Next base: position 3,880,721 of record NZ_CM177849.1, on the reverse strand, counting down.
TGCTGCCCGGGTGCCTTCTGCTGCCCGGGTGCCTTTTGTTGGCCCGGTGCCTTCTGCTGTCCCGGTGCAGTCTGGGAGGGGGACGGCGTTGGCGTCCCGGTGGCCGACCAGGCCATTGCCGCCCCGGTTCCGGAAAGGGCCAAGGCCACCGCCCCGGCCAGCATTGCCTTGCGCATCCTCAATGGGTCCCGGACCATGGTTGTTCCCTCCTCAGCACTGCCAAGGCATCATCGCCCTGTACCCTCCTGTGCCCTGTGGGCTCCAGTCTAGGTCCGCCACGCACGTGCGGCCACGGGTACTTTGCGGCCGGCGGCACCTGAGTACTTAAAGCCCAACCGGGCCGCAGTTGATGTCGTTATGGATGCTCAAAACGGACATCTGCTGCGACCCGGGTGGGTATCGGAGTGCTAAGCGGTGACGCCCAGCTTCTCCAGGATCAACTCCTTGACGCGTCCTGCGTCGGCCTGCCCGCGGGTGGCCTTCATGACCCCGCCCACGATCGCTCCCACGGCCTGCACCTTGCCGGCGCGGATCTTGTCCGCGACGCCGGGCTGCGCGGCCAGCGCGGCGTCGATGGCTTCCAGGAGGGGTCCGTCGTCGGACACCACGGCGAGGCCGCGCGCTTCGACGATCTCTTCCGGGGTGCCTTCGCCGGCGAGCACGCCGTCCAGCACCTGGGAGGCCATCTTGTTGTTGATCTTGCCGGCCTCCACCATGCGGCTGAGCTCCACCACGGTGGCAGCCTCGACGCCCAGCTGGCCGGGGTCCACATCGGCAGCCTTGGCGCGGCCGACGATCTCGCCCATCCACCACTTGCGGGCCACGGAGGCGGAAGCCCCGGCCGCGATGGTTTCCTCGATTTCGTCCAGGACGCCGGCGTTCACAACGTCGCGGAATTCCAGGTCGGAGTAGCCCCAGTCGGCCTTGAGCCGCTTCCGGCGCTCGGCGGGCGGCTCGGGCAGCGTGGCACGCAGTTCCTCCACCCATTCGCGCGAAGCGACCACCGGCACCAGGTCAGGTTCCGGGAAATAGCGGTAATCGTCGGCGTCGGACTTGGGCCGGCCCGAGGTGGTGGTGCGGGTGTCCTCGTGCCAGTGGCGGGTTTCCTGCACCACCGGGTTTCCGGAGTCCAGGACGGCGGCGTGGCGCTGGATCTCGTAGCGCACGGCGTGTTCCACGGCGCGCAGCGAGTTGACGTTCTTCGTTTCGGAGCGGATGCCGAAGCGTTCGCGGCCGTGCGGGCGCAGCGAGACGTTGGCGTCGCAACGGACGTTGCCGCGTTCCATCTTTGCATCGGAGACGCCGAGGTTCTTGACGATTTCGCGGATGGCGGCCACGTACGCCTTGGCGAGCTCCGGTGCGCGCGAGCCCGCGCCCTCGATGGGCTTGGTGACAATTTCCACCAGCGGTACGCCTGCACGGTTGTAGTCCACCAGGGAGAAGTCGGCACCCTGGATGCGGCCGGTGGCGCCGCCCATGTGCGTCAGCTTTCCGGCGTCCTCTTCCATGTGCGCGCGCTCGATTTCCACCCGGAACACGGTGCCGTCGTCGAGTTCAATATCCAGGTAGCCGTCGTACGCGATGGGCTCGTCATACTGCGAGGTCTGGAAGTTCTTGGGGGTATCCGGGTAGAAGTAGTTCTTCCGGGCAAACCGGCAGGATTCGGCGATCTTGCAGTTCAGCGCCAAGCCGATCTTGATGGAGGACTCCACCGCCGTCTTGTTGACCACCGGCAGGACACCGGGCATCCCCAGGTCCACCTCGTTGACGTTGGTGTTCGGCTCGTCGCCGAAGACGTTGGGCGCGGAGGAGAACATCTTGGTCTTGGTGTTCAGTTCGACGTGGACCTCGAAGCCGAGGACGGGGTCGTACTTCTCCATGGCCTCTTCGAAGCTCAGGATTTCGTCGGTGCTCATTATTTTGCCTCCTGGGTTTCGAGGGATTCAGCGCCCAGCGCGGGAGCCTGGGCCAGCAGCGGGCCGCCCCATTTGGCTTCCAGCAAGGACTCCAGGACAGCACCCACCCGGTAGAGGCGGGCATCCTCGCGGGCGGGTGCCAGCAGCTGGATGCCCACGGGCAGGCCGTCCTCGTCCGCCAGGCCGCCGGGCAGGGACAGCCCGGGGACGCCGGCGAGGTTCGCCGGGATGGTGGCGACGTCGTTGAGGTACATGGCCAGGGGGTCGTCCAGTTTTTCGCCGAGCGGGAAGGCCGTGGTGGGGGCGGTGGGCGAGATCAGGACGTCGGCCTGCTCAAAGGCGGCATCAAAGTCCCGCTGGACCAGCGTGCGCACCTTCTGGGCGGACCCGTAGTAGGCGTCGTAGTAGCCGGCCGACAGGGCGTAGGTACCCAGGATGATGCGGCGCTTGACCTCATCGCCGAAGCCGGCGGCGCGGGTGGCGCCCATGACGCGTTCAATGGTCATGGGACCGTCTTCCGGCAGGACCCGCAGGCCGTACCGGACGCCGTCGAACTTGGCCAGGTTGGAGGAGGCCTCGGACGGCATGATCAGGTAGTAGGCGCCCAGGGCGTACTGGAAGTTGGGGCAGGAAACCTCCACGATCTCGGCGCCGGCTTCCTTGAGCAGCTCCAGGGCATCGTTGAAGCGGTTTTCGACGCCGGCCTGGTAGCCCTCGCCGTGCAGTTCCTTAATGATGCCGATCCGCAGGCCCTCGACGTTGCCGGTCTTCGCTGCGGCAACGAGGTCAGCCAGCGGTTCCGGCAGGGAGGTGGAGTCGCGTGGGTCGTGGCCGCCGATGACCTGGTGCAGCAGGGCAGAGTCCAGGACGGTGCGGGTCACGGGGCCGATCTGGTCCAGGGAGGACGCCATGGCGATGGCGCCGTAGCGGGAGACACTGCCGTAAGTGGGCTTCACGCCCACGGTGCCGGTGACGGCACCGGGCTGGCGGATGGATCCGCCGGTGTCCGTGCCGAGCGCCAGCGGAGCCTCGAAAGCGGCCACGGCCGCAGCCGAACCGCCGCCGGAGCCGCCCGGAATCCGGTCCAGGTCCCAGGGGTTGCGGGTGGGTCCGTACGCGGAGTGCTCGGTGGAGGAGCCCATGGCGAACTCGTCCAGGTTGGTCTTGCCAAGGATCGGCATCTTGGCCGCGCGCAGCCGCTCGACGACCGTGGCGTCGTACGGGCTGTGCCAGCCTTCGAGGATCTTGGAACCGGCAGTAGTGGGCTGGCCGATGGTGACGATGAGGTCCTTGACGGCGATGGGCACGCCGGCGAGGACGTGCAGGGATTCCGCCTCCGCGCCTCCGGCGGCACGGATGGCGTCCACCTCGGCGGCGACGGCAAGGGCTTCCTCGGCGTTGACGTGCAGGAAGGCGTTGACCTGCCCGTCGACGGCGGCGATGCGGTCGAGGTACGCCTGGGTGGCCTGGACGGCGGTGACCTCGCTGGCAGCCAGCTTCTCAGCGAGCTGCGCGGCGGAGAGGCGGATCAGGGTTTCGGCGCTGATGCCGGTGGAGTTCTGTTCAGTCATGGTTATGCCTCATCCAGGATGGCCGGGACCTTGAAACGGTTGTCATCGGAATCCGGAGCACCGGAGAGCGCCTGTTCCGCCGTGAAGGTGTGTCCCACGACGTCGTCGCGGAAGACGTTGGTCAGCGGGATGGGGTGGGAGGTCGCCGGGACGTCATCCCCTGCGGCCTCGCTGACGGACTTGACCGAATCGACGATAACGGCCAGTTCGCCGGCCATCCTGTCCAGCTCTTCGGCACTCATCTCGATGTGAGCGAGCCGCGCGAGATGCGCGACGTCGTCACGGTTGATCGCAGCCATGGATCTCCCCTGCAAAGTTCGAATTGTTTTCCGATCCAGTCTAGTGGGGAAACGCCGATGCCCGTCTGACATCCCCCAGCGGGCGTCAGACGGGCACCTTCGTGCCAGGCCCTGCCTCGGGGACAGGAGCACAGGCAGCTACAGACTAACCGATTCCGATGGCTCCGGTCAGCATCCCGACGCCAAGCATGACCAGGGAGATGACGGCGGTACGCCACAGGACTTTCTTGTGGTGGTCACCGAGGTCCACCTTGGCCAGCGAAACCAGCAGCAGGATGGCCGGAACGAGCGGGCTCTGCAGGTGGAACGGCTGGCCGGTGATGGAGGCCCGGGCCATGTCCGCGGCGCCGACACCGTAGTGCGCGGCCGTCTCGCTGAGGACGGGCAGGACGCCGAAGTAGAAGGCGTCGTTGCTCATGAAGAACGTCATGGGGATGCTCAGCACACCGGTGATGACGGCCATGAACGGGCCCATGGAGGACGGGATGATCTGGACCAGCCAGGCGGACATGGCTTCCACCATGCCGGTGCCCTTGAGGACGCCGGTGAGGACGGCGGCGGCCATGACCATGCTGACCACGGCGACGATGGAAGGTGCGTGCGCAATGAGCTGGGCGCCCTGGTCCTTGACCTTGGGGAAGTTGACCAGGAGGGCGATCGCGGCGCCCACCATGAACACGAACGGCAGCGGGATGACGTTGGCGACGAGCACCACCATGACGGCGACGGTCAGGGCCAGGTTGAACCAGAACAGCTTGGGGCGCAGGGTGCTGCGGTTGGGATCGAGCGCGGTGTCGGTGAGTCCGGCGCTGCTGTCCTCAAGGAGGGTGTCGGTGCGCTCCAGCACGGCTACGGAGGATCCTACCGGGGAGCCGCCGACGGTGGGGGCTGCTCCGCCGGGGTTGCCGCCCTTGCGGCCACGGCCGGCGCCGGACACGCCGGTGCGCGAACCGCCGGCGGTAGTGCCGCCGTCGAACTCTTCTGCCGTGAAGGGCTCTGCCGAAGACGGGACGCCCCAAATCTCGGGAGCAACGGCACGGAGGCGGTTGCGTTCCTGAAGCCCCAGGAGCCAGGCGAAGGCGAATACCACGACCAGGCCGGCCACCAGGGACGGGATCATGGGGACGAAAACGTCGTTGACATCGATCTTCAGGGCGGTGGCGGCGCGGGCGGTGGGACCACCCCAGGGCAGGATGTTCATGGTGCCGTTGGCCAGGCCGGCCACGCAGGTGAGGACCACGGGGCTCATCTTCAGGCGCAGGTAGACCGGCAGCATGGCGGCGGTGGTGAGGATGAAGGTGGTGGACCCGTCGCCGTCCAGCGACACGGCGGCCGCGAGGATGGCGGTGCCCAGGACCACCTTGGCGGGGTCGTTGCCCAGCTTGCGGAGGATGAACTTCACCAGCGGGTCAAAGAGCCCGACGTCGATCATCAGGCCGAAGTAGATGATGGCGAACATCAGCAGGGCCGCGGTGGAGGTCATGGACTTCATGGAGTCCATGACCATGTCGCCGACGCCCAGGCCGGCGCCGGCAAAGAGGCCAAAAACGGTGGGGACAATGATCAACGCCAGCACTGGCGTCAACTTCTTCGTCATGATCAGCACCATGAAAACCGCGATCATGGCGAATCCAAGTATTACCAGCACAGCCGGCTCCTTCTTGTGAACAGCGGCACACCGGTGTGACGCGTGCTACAGACTGTAGGGTGGCGTCCGTCACGGCGGTGCCTTTGGCTCAATTGATTGGCATACTGCTTATTGGGAGCATTTTGCTCATTGTGCTCACGCTGTGTCGGCGCCTGGCGGCAGCCGATACGGTTGAGCCATACCCGTCGCGCCACACCCGTCAAGGAGGATGAATGCAGCGTCCCGCGCCCCGGCAGCCGCTGCGCTTTTCCACCCAGACACTCTTGCTGCAGGTGGCCGTCGTTCTCCTGGTGGTCCTCCTGAGCGCCACGGTGCATGCCTGGCTGACGTATGACCGGGTAGGCAGCGACGCGGAGAACCAGGCCCTGACGCTGGCCCGGACCGTCGCATCCGATCCGGAGGTCAGGGCAGACGTACTGGCCATCAGCGAACAGCCCGGCACTCCCCCGCCGGCCGCGCTCCTCGCGGGTCCGCTGCAGGCCTCCGCAGAGGCCGCACGGACCAGGACCGGCGCCCTGTTCGTAGTGATCACCGACGAAACCGGGATCCGGCTGGCCCACCCGGATCCGCAGCGGCTCGGCGAGAAGGTGAGCACGGACCCGTCCGAGGCGCTGTCCGGGCAGGAAATCACCACCCGGAACACGGGAACCCTGGGCCCTTCCGCCGGAGCAAAGGTTCCGGTGTATGCCCCCGGCACCGCGACGGTGGTGGGTGAGGTGAGCGTGGGCTACTCCATGGAAACCGTGGCCCAGAGCGTGAGCCGCGACATCGGCCCGGTGGCCCTGACCGCCGCCGGCGCACTGCTGGCCGGAGTCCTCGGATCCTTCCTGCTGCGCCGCCGCCTCCAGCGGCTCACCCTGGGCCTGGAACCGGAAGAGATCAGCACGCTGGTCCACGACCAGGTGGCAGTGCTGCAGGGCGTGGACGACGGCGTCATCGGCGTCCGTGCCGACGGCCGGGTCAGCGTGTTCAACGCCGCGGCGCAGCGCCTGCTCGATTTGCCCGACCTGTCCGGGACACGGTGGGAGGACGCCCCCGTTCCCGCCCAGCTGAAGTCACTCACCAGCCCCGCCCCCGTGGCCGCCGCTCCGCGGTTGGCTGCCGCCGGACCGGAAGGGAATGCCGCGGGGCCGGATGCCCTGGAACTGGTGGCGGGCGGCCGGGTCCTGGTGGTCAATGCCCGCAAGGCGCTGCACCGCCGGGAGGACCTGGGCTGGGTGATCATGCTCCGCGACCGCACAGAGCTGCAGGAGCTCACCCGGCAGCTGGACGCCGTGGGCACCATGTCCACGGCCCTGCGCGCCCAGCGGCACGAGTTCGCCAACCAGCTGCACACCCTGGCCGGTTTCCTGGGCATCGGGCAGCACCAGGAGGCCCGTGACTACCTGGCCGGGCTGGCCGCCACCGGTCCCCTGAAGTTCCCCGTGGACCAGGCCGAACTGCTCCAGGACCCCTACCTGCAGGCGTTTGTGGGGGCCAAGGGCGTGGAAGCGGACGAACGCGGCGTCGCCCTCCGCATCGGGCCCGAAACCCTGGTCCGCGGCCAGGTCACGGAGGCCCAGGATGTGACCACGGTGCTGGGGAACCTGATCGACAACGCCGTCAACGCCGCCGTGGCAGGATCCTCGACGGACCGCTGGGTTGAGCTCGAGGTGCTGGATGAGCCGGGCGACGACGGCGGGACGCTGCACATCGTGGTGGCGGACTCGGGCGACGGGCTGGCGGACGGAACCGATCCCGAAGGCGTCTTCGTAGAAGGATTCACCACCGCTGCGGGCCCGGTGCGTGCCGGTGGCGGGCAGGGCTTCGGCCTGGCCCTGGCCCGGCAGCTGGCACGCCGCCGCGGCGGCGACGTCAAAGTACTGGATCGCGGCACCGCCGGCGGGCCGGGCGCCGTCTTCATGGCGGTCCTCCCGCACACGACGGCGGGAAACCCTGCCGCGAAGACCCCCGGGGCAGCCGGAAAGGACAACAATGGCTGATGATTTTCGGGTCCTGATCGTGGACGACGACTTCCATGTGGCCAAGCTGCACGCAGCCTACGTGGACTCCGTGGCCGGATTCCTGGCCCTGGCCCCCGTTGGCACCGCCTCGCTTGCACTGCAGGCAATCCACAGCCTGCGCCCGGACCTGGTGCTGCTGGATGTCTACCTCCCCGATGCGTCCGGCCTGGACTTGCTGCAGCAGCTGGATGTGGACACGATCATCCTCAGCGCCGCCTCGGATGCCGCCTCCGTCCGGGTGGCGTTCCGCCGGGGCGCCTTGGGGTACCTGCTCAAGCCCTTCACCGCTGAGTCGCTGTCCCAGCAGCTTCGTTCCTATGCCAGGTACCGGCGCCTCCTGGGCCAGGCCGGGGCCCTGGACCAGGAGGCCGTGGAACGCGCAAAACGGTCGCTGATCCCGGGGGACGTCACGTCGTCGTCGAAACCCCGCTCGGCAACCGAAGCCGCGGTGCTGGAATCACTGGCTCCGGGCGAACAGTATTCCGCCGCCGAGGTGGCCGCCCGGGTGGGCGTCTCCCGCGCCACGGCGCAGCGCTACCTGTCGTCGCTGGCCGACGACGGCGCCGTGGACATCCAGCTGCGCTACGGCACCACGGGCAGGCCGGAACACCGCTACGGCCTGCCGGCAAGGTAGGGCAGGGAGAGCGTCAGGCAGCTTTCCGGGCGACCAGTTCGATCTCGACGAGCATGTTCGGGTCAAGGAACGGCAGCACATGGACCAGGGAGAGGGTGGGGCGGATCTCGCCGAATACTTCGCCGTGTGCCCGGCCGGCCTCTTCCCATTTGCTGATGTCCGTCAGGTACAGCTTGGACTGCACCACATCTTCGTACGCGAAGCCGGCGTCGGCCAGGACCTTGCCGAGCTTCTGCAGGATGTACTGGGTCTGCGTGTAGAAGTCGTCTCCCACGATTCCGTCGTCGCCGCTGGCCGCGGTGGCGGAGATGTAGAGGGTGTTGTCCACCTGGACGGCGCGGGAATAGCCGAGCGTCTGCTCCCAGACGGAGCCGGTGCCGAAGGTTTTACGCATGGGTGGGCCTTTCAAAGCTGGAATGGGTCGCCACCACTGTAGGGCCGCTACAGGTCGCGCCGGTAAACCAGCAGTTTTGTGTCGGTTCCGGGAACGAACCAGTCCCGTTCAGGCACCCGGTGGAAGCCGGTCCTGCGGTACAGGCCATGCGCGCTTTCCCAGTCTTTCCCCGTGGTCAGTGCCACCGCACGGATACCCGGCAGGGTTCGGGCATGGCTGATGATGGCTTCCACCATGACGCGTCCGGCGCCGCTGCGCTGGACGGCAGGGTCCACCACCAGCATCCGGAATTCCAGTTCGTCCGGCAGGGCAATGTCAGCGTACGGTTCACCGGCAAGTGCCAGGGTGACCGAGCCAATGACCGACCCCTCCCGTTCAGCCACCCAGATGGTGGCCTGCTCCGCGCGCGCCGCAACGTCCATGACCTTGACCATGTACGGGTGGGCGGCGTCGTCGAAATACCCTGCGGCGAGGTAGGAGTCGCCGGTGATGCGGGCGACGTCGCCGAAGTCGGCTTCGACGGCGGGACGGATGGTTAGCTGCGGCTGCACCCGTCAATGGTAGTGGCGGTTCGGGTCCCCGCGGGCCCAAACGGGGCTTTCCGTGATCGAACTATCAGTACCGGGAGGAGTTACCGCCGCACCCAAGCCGGCCGGCGGACAGCGCGCCCGGCTCGGTACACCTAGAGCGGAAACTTTCCTGACAGTTCCAGCCCGGCCGCGCAGGTCCAGGCGTCCAGGCGTTCGTCGTCGGAGGGACCGCCGTCGAGCGGACTGGTCAACCGCGGCCGGCGCACCCAGCAGCCTGCTTCCTCGGCGATCAGGGCACCGGCCGAGAAATCATGCTCGTTCAGGCCGCGTTCGCCGTAGGCGTCGTGTGTCCCGTCCGCCACCATGCACAGGTCCAGGGCAGCGGAGCCGAGCCGCCGCACGTCGGCGAAGCCATCCATCAGCGTGGCGAACGCTGCCGCCTGCTCGGAGCGGACGGCCGGCTCGTAGCTGAACCCGGTGGCCAGGATCTGCCCGGTACGGCCCGAAACCGGCCCTTCCAGCCGGGTGAGCGTTCCCCGCTCCTCCAGCCACGCGCCCTGGCCGCGGGCGGCGTAGTACACCCGCCCCAAGGCTGGGGCGTTGACGACGCCGGCCTGCCAGACGCCGTCGGCATCGGCCACTGCCACGGAGGTGGCGTAGTAGACGATGTTGCGGATGAAGTTGGTGGTTCCGTCCAGGGGATCGATGGACCAGCGGTACCCCGTAGATTCAGCGGGGCGCGTCGTTCCCTGTTCCTCCCCGGTGACAATATCGCCAGGGCGGGCAGCGGCGATCACGGCGCGCACGGCGTCCTCGGCGGCGATGTCGAAGGCAGTGACCCAGTCCCCGGCCGCACCCTTGTTGTTGGGGTCCAGGGCGTTGCCGTCACGGCCGGACAGTACCTGGGCACCGGCCGCGGCGGCCCGCCGGGCCACATCCAACAGTTCAGACGCGGATGTCATGCGCTTTCCTCCACAGTGGTGTCGTCGGGCGTGTTGTGGCGGGCGCTGCCTTGGTCCGGGCTGCCTTGGTCCGCGGCGTGGTGGTCCGCGGCGTCGGCGTCCGGTGTGGTGCCGTCGGGTGCGGCGTCGCCCAGGGCTGCCGGCCCGCCGTCGAGCAGCTGCCTGAAGCCGTCCTCATCCAGCACCCGGATCCCCAGCTGTTCGGCCTTGTCCAGCTTGCTCCCGGCGCTTTCCCCCGCCACCACGTAGCTGGTGTTCTTGGAAACGGAGCCCGCGGCCTTGCCGCCGCGCAGCAGGATGGCTTCCTTGGCTTCGTCGCGGCTGAAGTTGGGCAGCGAGCCCGTCACCACCACGGTGAGGCCCTCCAGGGTCCGCGGCATGGACTCGTCCCGTTCGTCCTCCATGCGGACGCCCGCAGCCGCCCACCGGTCCACGATCTCCACGTGCCAATCTTCGGCGAACCACTCTTTGAGGGCGGCGGCGATGGTAGGTCCTACGCCGTCAACGTGGGCGAGCTCCTCCTCGCTGGCTGCCCGGATACGGTCCATGGTGCCGAAGGCCTGCGCCAGGGCGCGTGACGCCCGCGGGCCCACGTGCCGGATGGACAGCGCCACCAAGACCCGCCACAAGGGCTGCGTCTTGGCCTTCTCCAGTTCCTTGAACAGTTTCTGGGTGTTGGCGGTTGGCTTGGATGGCGATTTGGCGGTGCCCTTGCTGTAGAAGTACGGCACCAGCTCGAACTCCCCGGTGGGGACGCCCTTGGACTTCTTCTCCCGGCGGATCCGTACCTCGGCCAGGTCCTCGGGGGTGAGGTCGAACAGCCGTGCTTCGGACGTCAGCGGAGGCACTTCAGGTTCGGCCGGCTGGGTCAGGGCGATGGCCGCTTCCCAGCCCAGGGCCTCAATGTCGAACGCGCCCCGGCCGGCCACGTGGAATACCCGCTCGCGGAGCTGGGACGGGCAGGACTTGGAGTTGGGGCAGCGGACGTCCACATCGCCTTCTTTGGCGGGGGCCAGCGGGGTTCCGCAGGAGGGGCATTCGGCGGGCATCACGAAGTCCCGGACCGGCGGATCCTGCTGGTCCCGGAGGGCCAGGACCGGGCCAACGATCTCGGGGATGACGTCCCCTGCCTTCCGCAGGATGACGATGTCGCCGATCTTCACGCCCTTGGCTTTCACCACGTCCTGGTTGTGCAGCGTGGCCATTTCCACGGTGGATCCGGCCACCTTGACCGGCTCCATGACGCCGAAGGGGGTTACGCGGCCGGTGCGGCCCACATTGACCTGGATGTCCAGCAGCTTGGTGTGGACTTCCTCGGGCGGGTATTTGTAGGCCACCGCCCAGCGGGGAACGCGGGTGGTGTTGCCCAAGGCGCGCTGGGTGGCGAAATCGTCCACCTTGATCACGATGCCGTCGATTTCGTGGAGCAGCTTGTGGCGCTGGTCCCCGTACCGCTGGATGAAACCCAGGACGTCGTCGCGGGCCGCCAGCACCTCGAAGTACGGGCTGACGGGCAGGCCCCATTCTTTGAGCTGATGGTAGGTTTCCGACTGGCTGCGGGCTTCAAGCCCCTCGCGGGCGCCGATGCCGTGCACGAACATTTTCAAGGGCCGCTTGGCGGTTTCGGCGGGGTCCTTCTGCCGCAATGAACCCGCCGCCGCGTTGCGGGGGTTTGCCAGCGGGGCTTTGCCGGCCTCGATCAGGGCGTCGTTGAATTCGGCGAACGCCTTGGAGGGAATGAAGACCTCGCCGCGTATTTCCATCTCGGCGGGAAAGCCGCTGCCCTGCAGTTCCTGCGGGATTTCCTTGATGGTGAGCAGGTTGTGGGTGATGTCCTCGCCGGTGGTACCGTCGCCGCGGGTGGCCGCGCGCACCAGCTTTCCGTCACGGTACAGGAGGTTGACGGCGAGGCCGTCGATCTTGAGTTCAGTCAGCCATGCGGCTTTGGTGCCGCCGTCACCGATCTTCGCGATGCTTGCCTCGGCCCGGTTGAGCCAGGCTTCGAGTTCCTCAAGCGAGAAGACGTCCTCCAGGCTGTACATCCGCTGCAGATGCTCCACCGGGGCGAATGCGGCAGAAACCTCGCCGCCGACTTCCTGGGTTGGCGAGTCATTGGCCACCAGTTCCGGGTGCAGGGCCTCAATCTCTTCCAGGCGGCGGAAGAGGGTGTCGAACTCGGCGTCCGAGACCAGGGGCGCATCCTCCTGGTAGTAGGCGAACCGGTACTTCCGCACCAGGTCCGCGAGGTTTTCGTATTCCTCGCGGAGGGCTTCGGTGGGGATGGCCTCGGGCTCATGCGGGGCCGCGGTCCGGGCGGCGGTCTGTTCTGCGGGTCCTGGTCCTGTACTCACAGACCTATCTTGCCCTACCCCTCCGACGATTTCCTTGGCAGGGCGGCGCGGCACGGGACAGGGCGGCGCGGAGCCGGCGTCAGTGCGACCGGAGCCGGTTGCGGTTCCACCAGGTGAACGCGCCGGCCGCTATGGCCAACAGCACCGTTCCCAGTGCGATGGGCAGGAGCGCCGGGCCGCCGGGGCCTTCGCCCCGGGCGGGAGAAACGGCAGCCAGCTGGGTTGGCGCCGCGGACCGGGTGACCGGGCTGTTCCAGTCCACCCCGCTGGAAGGACCGGTGGGCGGGCGGTACCCGGCGTCGGCCGATGGGACTGCGGTTGGCGCGCCGTCGGATGCTGCTTCCGCCTCTGCAGCCGGCACCGAAGCGTCGGCTGGTGGCGCGGTGGCGGCCGGAGGCCCGGCGGGCTGTGGCGGCTGGACCGGAGCTTCGGCGGCGGGAGGCGCGGGCTGGGCGGTCGGCGGTACGGGGTCCTTGGACTTGCGCGGCCGCCCGGTTTGGCCGGTGTCCGGACTGCTGGCAAGGACGGGCAGGCAGAGCAGCCCGCAGTCCGGCGCCGTTTGGGTTCCCGACACCTGGGTGGATGAAGGCTGGGCAGGTGCGGCCAGGGGGGCGGCGGCCGCCGCCCCGGCCGGGAAGATGCCGAGGGCCAAGGCCATGACAGCTGCTGTTGCCGTCGTCGAAACAGTGCGGAGAACCGGTGCGGACGGGGCCATTGCTACCTTTCGCTGCGCGCAGTCCCCCCACCGCGGCTTTCTGGTGTCCCCGGTAGTCTTCTACAGCGCCGTGCGGGGCCGCAAATCCGCGGCTGCGGCGGCCCCGCACATCTCCGGGCTGCTCAGTCGCGGTTTTCGGGCGGCAACGCCACCTGGATCTTCCGTGCCTTGCCGCGTCCCACCACGTAGCCCCGGCCGGGAATGAAGTCCGGGCTGACCCGGCCCAGGGAGGTGTTGAGCAGGCCGTCCCCTTCGATATCCCCGGGGTTGAGCAGCAGTCCCCGCCGGCCGGATTTGAAGGGCTGGGCAAGCTGCCAGGCCGAGGACCAGGTGGAGGACTCGGACTCGCCGATCACCCACTGGTCTGCCTTGAGGGACGCCGTGACCAGCTGGGCAATGCCGGATTCGGCGATGGTGTCCGTGAACTCGGTGAGGCCTTCGATGAAGATGGCCACCGAACCGGGATTTCCGGTTGAGTGCTCCACCAGGTCCTCGACCACCTCGGCGAGATCATCCGGGCCCACCACGGAACGGTTCCAGATGGGCAGGGACGCGACGGCGGAGCGGCGGGAGCCGAGGTAGATCAGCTCGGTGGCGGGGTTGGACCGGCGCAGCGCGTAGGCCAGGGTGACCAGTGCAACGGTACGCCCGGACCCTGGCGGGCCCGCCAGGAGCAGCGGGCCGCGGGCCATGAGCTCGGCCGGCTGCAGCGATTCGTCGTCCACGCCGATGACGGGCAGGTCCGGGCTGCCGGCGGGCAGGACGTCCAGGTCCACCTGGTCCGGGAGCCGTTCGATTCCGGGGGCGGTGTCCAGGCCCTGGCGCTGCATGGCTTCGCTGAGTTTGTGGACTTCGCGGGCCTGCAGGGCCAGGTTCGAGTTCCCGCCCAGGACTGCCAGCTGGACTTCGAGGCCGTCGAGGAGACCGCGCCCAGGGGGCGAGGTGGCGGTAAGGACGTCCCTGGGAACATCCAGGGAGATGTAGTCGTCCTCGGAGGACAGGCGCAGGACCAGCCTGCGCTGGATCGAGGCCAGCAGGGAGGCCGGCACGGCGTTTGGCCGGTCGCCCGTCACCACGAGGTGGATGCCCAGGGTGCGGCCGTCGGTGGCCAGCTGGAGGAAGATGTCCCACAGTCCGGAGAGCTTGCTGTGCTCGTATGCCTCGCGGAACGCCGACATGCCGTCCACCAGCACGAAGATCCGCTTCTCGTCCGGCCGGTTCGCGAGCTTCCGGTATTCGACGATGGTGGACGCACGTACCTCGGCGAACTGCGCTGACCGCAGCTCGGCGATGTCGCGCAGGAGCCGCAGCAGGCGCCCCACGCGTTCGACGTCGTCGCCGTTGATGATTTCACCGACGTGCGGAAGCTCCTCGAGCATCCGCAATCCCGCGGAGCCGCAATCGATGCCGTAGACGTGGACCGGTCCGCCGCGCGGAGTCACCGCGGCGGCAATGGCGATGCCCCGCAGTGCGGCCGACTTGCCGGAGCCGCCCGTGCCGTAAATGGCCATGTTGCCGTCCCTGTCCGGTTCGTAGAACACGGTGGGCTGCTCCTGGTGCACGGGGTCGTCGGCAACGCCCAGAAGCAGCTGTTCGTCCGTGCGGGGATTGGGCAGCTTGGAGAAGTCGTAGGTCTTGGCCAGCTCATCCAGCCACGGCTTGCGGGGCGCCCTGATGTCCAGCGAGTCCGCCGCGTGCACGATCGTGGACGTCATCCGTGCAATGTCGTTGGGGCCGGCAGGCTCCTGCGCCAGGGGCTTATCGGGCGCGGGCGCCTCCCAGCTGGGACCGGAACCGAAGGCCATCTCCACGATGTCGATCTGCGGCCGCTGCGGCTTGTCCGTGGTCCAGCCGCCCGCGTAACCGGTTTGGAACCCTTGGATCCTGCCCGGGCCGGTCTTGGCTGCGCCGCGGCCGGGGATGGCGGGATCGAAATAGGCAGCGTCCGGGACGCCCAGGATGTCCGTGGCGTCCTCCTCGTCGGCCATGCGGAGGGCCACGCGAAGGTTGGTGTTGGCGCGGAGGTTGTCCTTGATGACACCGGCCGGCCGCTGGGTGGCCAGGATGAGGTGCAGGCCCAGGGACCGTCCACGGGCCGCCACGTCCACCACGCCGTCAACGAACTCGGGAACCTCGTTGGCCAGGGCGGCGAACTCGTCCACGATGATGATCAGGTAGGGCGGTGCGTCCGGGTCGGCTTCCCGCTGCAGTGCCAGCAGGTCCTTGGCCTTCTTCCGGTTCAGCAGCTGTTCGCGGTAGTGCAACTCGGCGCGCAGGGACGTCAGGGCCCGGCGCACCAGGTGCGGGGAAAGGTCGGTGACCAGTCCCACGGTGTGCGGCAGGTTGATGCAGTCCGCGAACGCGGCGCCGCCCTTGTAGTCGACGAACAGGAAGCTCACCCGGTCCGGGCTGTAGGCGGCGGCCATGCCCATGACCCAGGACTGCAGGAACTCGGACTTTCCTGCACCGGTGGTACCGCCCACCAGGGCGTGCGGGCCCTCATTCTTCAGGTCGAGGTAGAGCGGTTCGATGCCTTTGGAACCCACGAGTGCGCGGAGGGTGCCGTTGTCCTTGCGGTTCGCCACGGCGGTGGCGTGCACGGAGTTGTTTTCGGTCCAGCGCTCGGCCACCGCCTGCGGGTTGTCCAGGAAGTCCTTGCCGATCAGGGTGGCATACGAAACGGCCCGCGGCAGGTCGGAGTCGTCGTTGACCGGCTTGCCCACATCCACCACGGGAGCCAGCATCCGCGCGAGCTGGGCCGCCAGCTCCGCGTCCACGCTCTCACAGCTGACCGGGTAGGTGTGCCGGCCCAGGCGCACCTGTCCGGTGGTGGTGCCGTGCTCGCCGTCCACAACCATGAAGTCGCGGCAGGCGGCCGGCAGCGCCTGGATGTCCGTGGCCACCCACAGGACGTGGACGCCGGCATCGGGTCCCCGCTCGGCCAGCCGGGTCAGCCGGCCGCGGTCGACGGGCGCGTCATCCTCCACGACCACCAGCACGGCGGGCAGGACAGGATCTTCGAGGTCGTGCTTGTCGGGGTCGATGCCCGGGCGCAGCTCCGGACCCGACCGCTTGGCCGCGGCTTCGCGGGCGTCCACCAGGTCCTCAAGCCGGGCCAGCAGGGAGGATCCGCCGGCCGAGCCCGCCGCAAGGTGGTCCCCGCCCAGCGGGCTGTGGCCGGAGCCGACGTGCGGCAGCCACTGCAGCCAATCCCAGCGCCCGCGCGACTGGGCGGATGTGATGGCGGTGAGGACAACCTCGGCCGGGGAATGCAGGCCTACCAGTTGCAGCACCATTCCCCGGGCCACATCGTCCACCAGGCCGCGGGCACCGGCGATGCCCAGGGCACCGGAGGTCCGCAGCTGGGAAACAACCGGAACGCCTTCGATCTCGCTGAACTGCTTGATGCAGTCTTGGATTTCGCGGCTGTACTGTACTTCGGTGTCATTGCTGGAGGGTTCCTCCAGCGGGACCCGGGACGGCGCCGTGCCCAGCCCAAACCGGAGGCCCAGGAACGAGGAATGCTCCGGGCGGTGGGTCCACAGCAGCGGGCCCAGCTTATAGATGGCATCCACCGTGTCACTGACCGACGGTGCTTCCTGCAGCCGGACAGCCCGCTCCACCTGCTGCAGTTCCGTCAGGTCCTGCCGGAACGCCGCCATGGACGCCCGGAACTGCTTGAGCTGCTCCTTCTGCTGCTTCCTGGTCCGCATCTTCTGGTCCACGTAATGGCCCACGATGAACAACGGCATCATCAGCATGAACACCATGGACAGCACGTTTTGCGTGACCGCGAAGATCACGGCGCCCATCATCAGCGGCGCCACCAGCATGATGTACGGGAAGGGGTGGTCTTCGGGGCGTTTGGGGCCGGAGGGCAGGACCCGTTTGGGCACCTCGAAGCGGGGCACCACCCGCGGGGAACGGTTGAAGTCCACCAGGGGCGACGTCGGCGCTGCCGCATGGTTGTGGCCCAGCGGAACCACGGTGACCGTGGTGTCCCCCAGCGTCACCGTGTCGGAGGAGTTCAGGGTTGCGCGCGTGACGGGAAGTCCGTCCATCAACAGGCCGTTGGCGGAGTTCGTGTCCACGATCTCGATGCCCTCTGCCACGGTGATACGGGCATGCCGCTTGGAGGTGAGGGGGTCCGTGAGGCGGATATCGACGTCCCGGTCCCGGCCGATGTAGCTGGTGCCGGTGGGCAGCGAAAATTCGCGGCCGACGTCGGGCCCTGACAGGACACGCAAGGTGGCCGCAGCCGGTCCGCGGCCGGCGCCGGGCTCATGGAATGGCTCGCTGACCTGGGCCAGCGATACCACCGAGCCGGGGCGCAGGCCTGATTCGAGCAGGTTGTCCTGGCGGGCCAGGACATTTCCGCTGATGCCGGCACCGACGAACGCTTCATCGATGCGCAGCGAGAGGTTCTCCGGAGGGGGCGTTCCTTTCCGGTCCGGATCAGCAGCCCACAACACGGTGGCGATGTCGGCCACGGTGGCCAGGCCGTCCACCGTGACGGCCAGATCCTTGGCGTCGGCGGGCTCGCGGCGGAGTGTCAGGCGGATCCTCATCCTTCGTCCACGCCCCTCATCTTCTCCAGCAGGTACAGGTCATCGGGTGTTACCAGGTGCGTGGTGACGGCGTGCTCCACCAGCCGGGCACGGCGGTTGGTGGCCAGTTTGCCGCCGCCTCCGCGCAGCCCGACGACGCCCACCCTGTCCAGCTTGTCGCAGACGTTGTCCAGCTTCCGGTTGAAGCGGGTCAGCGCCCAGCCCAGCGTCTTCGCGGCCGCGGCCGAGGACGGAATGGTGCTGAAGCCGGTGCCTTCGCGCCGGAGGACCGGCTCGGCGAGCGCCACGATCAGGGCCTTCTGGGCATCCGTGAAGACCACCGGTCCAATCGTCGTGTCGCCGCCGCTGCTGTCCTCACGGGCTTCCTGCCGGAAGGACGGCGTCTTCAAGTGCACGGCGAACTCATAGGTGGTCGGGCCGGCCGTAAAAATAATGTTCGTGTGGCTGAACACCAGCGGGATCCGGGCGCCGGGGGAAAGCCACGCCTGCATGCCACCGGAAGCGTCGGCCACCGTGGCGGAGAGCATGCTGCCGACGTTGCTGAGCCACCAGATGCCGTCGTAGCGGGCAACCTGCAGGAACTGCCGGTGCAGGTACGGGTTGTCGTCCACTTCAAGGTCGCCTTCGCGGCCGATGTTGAAGATGTCCTCGTCGGATGGCTCGTACCATTCGCCACAGAAATCTATTGCTAGATCCCCCATGATCTGTGCCTCCTCAAGGCAGAAGTGTTGCGGTAACCGTCAGTGCTGGTGGTGCGGAGCGGCCGCCCCGCCGGTTCGTGCAGGCCGCTCATTGGCCGGTGCAGGCGATGGAGCCCTCCTCCATGGGTGAAAATGCGCCGTCGGTGCGCACGATCATCACCTGGATACAGGTCTGTCCGCCGGGATTGGGCCGGATCTTGACGGGCGGGTTCGCGACGGACGTGAATTCCGCGCTGTTGCCGCCAATGGTGTACACCTTCCACTTGTAGGTGTCCCCGTCCTTGGGCTGCGGGTTGGTCCAGGTGAAGGTGGCTTCCCCGTCGGCCCCGATTGAGCCCTTGAGACCTTCGACGTCGGGGACGGTGCCGTTGTCCAGGGCGTCCGCGGGAGGTTTGCTGACCTGTTGGGTTTCCACGGCCTTGGGGGTTCCGGTGGCCGTGTTCGCCACCACGATGCCCACCACCGCCGCAAGTGCCAGCAGGGTTCCCCCGGCGAGGGCGAGCCAGAGGTTGCGTTTGCCGTGGTCGGCCTCGGGCGCCTGCTGTGGCTCCGCGGTTTTTACCGCCCGCTGGACCGTAGCGTCCGCGGCGTACGCCGGATCTTCGCTGCTCCCCGCCGGACCGGTGACGGGCGCACCATAGTGTGGTGCCGCGGCGCTGCCCCGCAGCACGGTTGACTGTGCCCACTCCCCCGCCCGGACGCCGTCGGCTGCCTCCGGTGCGGCCGGCCCGGCCGGAAGGTGGGGTACGGATGGGGCGGGCTGCCATTGGCCAGGCGCGGCGGGAGTGAAGTGCGACGGCGGGGCGGCACCTCCCCTGGGACCGGTTGCGTCCGTGCCGCCGGGCTGGCTGGGGCGCGTGCGCGCGGGAAACGTCGGTGCGCTGCCGGTCCGTTCGGGATCAATGGCGGCGATGCTGCGGACCCGGGTTTCCTCGGTTCCGTCGTCCAGGTGGCTTTCCTCCTGCTGCGGTTCCTCCAGCACTTCGAAGGGCGTGACGGAGAGGTTCAGTTCGGCCTGGATGCGCTGCAGTGCCAGGGCGAATGCGTGCGCGGAACTGTAGCGGGACTGTGCGGACTTGGCCATGGCGGTGGACAGCGCCAGTTCCAGCGACTCCGGCACGTCGGCCCGGCCCAACCGCGGAAGGGCCATGTTGCTGATCCTGTTGATCAGTTCGCGTTGGGAGTTGTCCGCCCCGGGCATGACGAAGGGCGAGCGGCCGGCCAGCAGGGTATAGAGGGTGGCGCCGAGGGCCCATACGTCCACCATGACGCCGTCAACGCTTCCATCCCGGAACTGCTCGGGCGGGGACCACGGGATGGACATCCCCGAGTCGTCGTCCGTGTCGCCTGCCAGGGTTCCGGAAATGCCGAAGTCGGTCAGGGCCGGGCGGTTGTAGTCCGTCACCAGGATGTTGGCCGGCTTGATGTCGCGGTGGGCGATGCCGGCACGGTGCGCGGTTTCGACGGCGGACGCCACCTGGATGCCGACGGCCAGGACCTCGTCCACGCTGAAGCGCTGCCGCCGGTAGCGCACGTCCAGGCTGGGCCGGGAGCAGTACTCCATGGCCAGGTAGGAATGCCCGTCGTCGGTCACTTCCGCTTCGAAAATGGTGACGATGTAAGGGTGCGAGGACAGCTGGGCCATCAGGTTGGCTTCGGACTCGAAGCGCCGGCGGGCGCCCTCGGTCTTCAAATCGGAGAGCAGCACCTTCACGGCGACTTTCCGGCGCGGCCTGTCCTGTTCGTACAGGTAGACGTCAGAGAACCCGCCCGAGCCGAGCAGGCTGATGTACGTGAACCCCTGGATCCGGGGCGGCGGCGCTACGGGCCGTTTGGAACTCAAGGAATCTCCTCAAAACGCAGTGAGATGTTGTCGCCCAGTTCCGCGATGTCGCCATCGAGCAGGATGGCCATCTCGTTCTGGGCCAGGCGGCGCGGCGGCTGGCCCTCACGCACCAACACGGTGCCGTTGGTGGCCTTCAGGTCGCAGAGCATGACGTGCCAGCCTTCGAGCCGGACTTCGACGTGGGACCTGGAAATGTCACCGCCCGGGCTCGCCACCTGCACCAGGCGCGGCATCACACCGCCCTGGACGCGGGATACCGACGGTTGCCGCCCGATGACCATCGACTGGTCGAGGTCCAGCACGTCGCCGGTGGACAGGCGCACCCGCCCCAGCCTGGGGCGCGCCACCTGGACGGCGTCCGGCAGCAGGCTGCCCCCGCAGGCGCTGCAGAGGGCACGTGTGGGTGGGTTGGCGTGGCCCTGGGCACAGACGCGGGCCAGCACCATTGGTCCATTGGCGGGGTCCTGCTGGACGGCCGGCGCCGCTGGATGCGGAGCCATTCCGGGGAGGCTGCTCTTCATGACAGTCTCGCCGTCATGGTCGGGATCGAAGCCGGCGGCAGGGGCCTGGTCGGGAGTTCCTGCCGCAGGGGCCTGGCTTGCTGAGAAGGCCGGCGCGGGAGCACGGTTCGCAGATGCTTCAGGGCCTGCCGGTGGGGTGACGGCAGGAGGTGCCCCCAAGGATGGGCCGGACGGGGCCGACGACGGAGCGGCCGCGTTTCCGCCGGTGCGCCACGGTACCGAATCGATGAG
Organism: Pseudarthrobacter sp. MOO14; assembly: GCF_058267675.1. Classification (NCBI taxonomy): domain Bacteria; kingdom Bacillati; phylum Actinomycetota; class Actinomycetes; order Micrococcales; family Micrococcaceae; genus Pseudarthrobacter; species Pseudarthrobacter sp. MOO14. The sequence goes on along the minus strand of NZ_CM177849.1, from coordinate 3,859,831 downwards.
GCCGCCGGCGGGAGGCGGGGCGGGAGCCTGCGCTTCCGGCCCGGGATCCGGGGTGGGGTTGGGGCTCCGCCTGGCGCCCCAGGCTGGGTCGCTGCCCGCGGAACCGTCCGCCCCGGCGCCCGGCCCGGCGCCCGGCCCGGCATCGGAACCGGACTGCTGTCCGGCCGTGGACGCGTCGTCGGCCGGGCCCAGGGCGGCGGGCTGTTCGGCCGCAGGCAGGGCGGGCTGCGGGCTGACAGCGATGAGGCCGGAGTCGGCGTCCGGGTCCTCACGGACTGCCGCGTCCTCGATGTTCCGCATCACGGTGCGGTCCCACAGGTGGTCGTAGGACGTGGTCATTTCCACCGCGGGACCCGCTTCAGCCGATACGGTGTCACCGGCCGGCGGCGCATCTTCCTCCGGCCCATCGTCTTCCCCGGCGCCGGGCGCGTCCGCCGGGTCAGGGGGGATGATGGTGCCGGGGGCAATCGTGGCATCAGGGTCGGCGGCTTCCCCCACGGCCTCCGCGGCGTCTGCCGTATCCGCGGGGAGCCCCTCCTGGTCTTCGTCGATCACTGCCAGAACCGTCTCGGCGGATGCCCCGTGCTCAGGAGTGGGGGTGCCGGGGAGCTCGTCCTCCCCGGCAAAGTCGGTCACGCTGGCTTCTGCGCCCGGGTCCCCGGCCGTGCCTGGAGAATCCAGCGCAACCACGCTTTCTACGACCACGGGGTTTGCGACCGCAACCACGCTTTCGACGACAACCGGGTTTTCGGCTTGGTCCATGCCCTGTGCCTCGACAGGACTTTCCGCTGCAGCCGGGTGTTCCGTTGTTGCGGCCCGTTCCTTGGCAGCGGGGGCTGCAACGGCGGCCGGCCCGGACGGGACGCCGAGCGTCAGCGCCTGCAGCAAGACCACCCCCTCGCCGAGCGGCAGCTCGGGCTGGTCTCCGCCGGCGTCAGCGATGTCCAGCCGGCACATCCCGGGGACGACAAACCGGCGTTCGTTCCAGGTGGTGACGTCACGGCCGTCCAGGTCCACGGCTCCGCCGGGCTGCTCCACGCGAAGGTCGAGGTTGCCGCGCAGGAAGACCCTCAGCGAACCGTTGAAGTCCAGGATGCCGAAGGAGGGTATGCGGGCCAGCGACCCGCCCGAGCTGCTGGTCACGGCAGCAAGGACCTCATGCGGTTCCGGCCGGGCTGCCAGGAGTTCCCAGAGGGCACCGGCAAGTTCGGCCGGTGATTCGGGGCCCAGGAGGACGGCCGTGCCGGACCGGACGACACCAAGCCAGCTACCCGGAATGTAGCTAGCGGCGGTCATTGTCGCCCTCCCCCTCGGCGTCCGTGCCGGCCTCCGGCTGCTCAGGCAAGGGCTGCGTCACCGCGCCGTTGGCCAGCGGACGCGGCAGCGTCTCCTCGTCCCGGTCCGCCGGGCTGTAGCGTGGCGCGGTGGTGCCGGCGCCGTCGTCGTTCGCCACGTTCCTGGCGTCCACCACGATGGCCGTGACGTTGTCCCTGCCGCCGCTGCGCAGGGCAGCCTGGATCAGGGCATCCACGGCGTCCTGCGGTTGGGCCACGGTGCTGAGGATGCGGAGGATGTCCTCGTCCGCCAGTTCACCGGTCAGCCCGTCCGAGCAGACCAGGACCCGGTCTCCTTCCTCGACTGGGAGGAGCCAGTAGTCAGCCTCCGTCTCATCCCCCGTGCCCAGGGCCCGGGTGACCACGTGCCGGCGGGGATGCACGGTGGCTTCCTGGGCGGTGATCTCGCCGGCATCAACGAGTTCCTGGACCTCTGAGTGGTCCACGCTGATCTGCTCGAACCGGCCCTGGCTGAGCCGGTAGGTCCGGGAGTCGCCGATGTTCAGCACCAGCCAGTACGGCATGCCCATCTGTTCCACCACCACCGCGCCAGTGAGGGTGGTGCCGGCGCGGGCTCCCGCGGCCTCACGGATCGAGTTGTCCGCCCGCACCAGGTACTGCTGCAGGACCGCGGCCGTAATGCTCCGCTCACCGGTGGCGAGCTGCGGAATCCCGGCCAAGGCCCTTACGCACAGGCCGCTGGCGATCTCGCCGGCCTCGTGGCCGCCCATGCCGTCGGCCACCGCGAAGACGGGATCCGCCGCAATGTAGGAATCCTCGTTCAGCTCCCTGCGGAGTCCCCTGTCCGTCCCGTAGCCGTAGGTGAGGCTAAGGCCCGGCCCCGGCTGGATGGTGGAGGAAACACTGGCGGGGTGCTGGTTCATGCCTGTCCTAGGTAAAAGGTGCGGTCTCCAAAATGCACACTGGAGCCGGGGGTAACAAACGTTGGGACGCCCGGCGCCAAGGGGGTGCGCAGGCCGTCAGGGGTGGTCACGGCGCTGCCGTTGGTGGACTGCCGGTCCGTAACCCATATCCCCGCACCATCGGTGAGCAGATGCAGGTGGGTTTTTGAGATGGAGCGTCCGGGATCATCCACGGCAAGCAGTTGGGCATGCTGTTCCCCGGGCTGGCCTACCGGGTTGCGGCCCACCAGGACGCTGCGGTCCAGCTGGAAGTCGCGGCCGTCGTCCAGGCGGATCCGCAGGACCGCCACGGGGGCGGGCCCGCCGGTATCCGAACGCACCTGGGTACGTTCGACGTCGTCGTCAAGGTGCGGCCCGGGCACCCGGTGGCCTGCCGTGGACGCCTGGGCGCCCGGGGCGAACCCGTGGCTGCCGGCCGCCGGCTGGGCGGCGTGCGGCGTGACGGGCTGCGGGTTCTGGGTCGCTGCGGGATAGGCGGTGGCGGGATACGGGGCGTCCTGCACGGATGGCGGCGCGAAGGAGGCAGGGCTGGTGTAGGGCATGGTCTGCGATGGAGCCGCAGCGGCCGGTGCAGGAGCCTGGGGTGCAGGAGCCTGGGGTGCCGCCGCCTGGGGTGGAGCGAATTGGGATGCCGGGGCCTGGGCGGCTGGCGGCAGCGGGACTGCCTGGGGAAGGGCTGTCTGCGGCTGGGCCGATTGCGGCAGCGGCGCCTGGGCGGCCGGCGGCTGCGGGGCCTGGGCGGCCAGCCCCGGGGCAGGCTGTGGCGTGGGCTGCCGGGCGGCCGCGGTGGTGGCCGTCCTGGCCCCGGCCACCGGAGACAGGACCTGCTGAACGGGCGGAAGGTCCAGTGGCGCGAAGCTGTACGGGCCCTGGATGCCCCCCGTGGTGATGGGGTCGCGCCCCGCCTTGACGTCGAACACGAGGGTCTTGGCGGCGGTGTCGTTCCAGGCCCGCAGCCCGCCGTTTTTGTCCCACTGGCTCGAAACCACTACCAGCACCGCCCACACAGCACCGAGCAGGAGCAGCGGGCCGAGGATGAACATGGCGGCATCAAACCACTTGAACACCACCACCAGGACCGCAGCCACCAGGGACAGCAGGATGCCCGCGCCGGTGATCGCGCCCCGGAGGAAGACACCTCCGGCCCCGGGCGCGTAGCCGTCCTGGTCCGCGCTGCGGATGCCCATGAGCAGGTTGCCGGGGGTCTTGCCGGTACGGGCTTCCAGGCCCAGCACCACAAAAAGGTAGGCAAGGGTCAGCCCGAGGCCGATGCCGCCGAACAGCACCAGGGACGAGGTGTCATAGACAATGAAGCCGCCGCTTCGGGAACGGGTGATCCCGGCGAAGCCGATGGCGAACGTCACCACCAGCACTGCCACGGCGGGCAGCCAGTCGATGACGGCAGCGCCCAACCGCTTGCCCGCCGCAGCCGGAACAAGCTCGAGGTTTACTGCCATTCCCGTTCCTCCCCCTGGAGCGGCCCCCACCCTGGTGGAACCGCCGGCACTGCCCGGATCGGTGCCCGCAGGAGCGGTACCCGGATATGCGATGCCCGCCGGCTGTGCTGCCGGAGGCCTTTCTACTACCGGGATAGTACCGGGAATCCCCGGCGCATGCGCGGCATGCCCGTCCCGGGCGCCGGCCTCGTCATCGTGCGGGCCAGGGCCCTGGCCGCGGTTGCGGCGCGCCGCCCGGTTGGGCAGCGGCGCACCGCAGGCCGCGCAAAAGGTGGCTCCCGCGCGGACGGTTTGTTGGCAGCGCGGGCAACGGTCGACGTCGGAGGTCACTGCTGGCTTGGTCCTTGCTGGTTCGTTCCTTGCTGGCTGGTTCCCTGCTGGTTCGTTCCTTGCTGGCTGGTTTCCTGCTGGTTGGCCTCCGGCGCGCCGGGGCCCTGCGGTTCGCTTGCGGGCGCCCCGGGTCCTTGTTGGTCACCTGCCGGCGTGCCTGGCGTGTCAGTACCTCCGCTGCCGCGGCGGCGACGGCCGGCGGACAGGGCTGCCAGCGCACGCAGTCCCGCCCGGAGGCGGCGAAGGGAAAGCCCGCCGCCGGAGTTCATCGCGGTCCGGGCGTCGCTGAGCAGGGAACGGGGCGAGAAACGTGCCTGTTGCCGGCGCCAGAAGCCCACGGTGGCGGTCATCTCCTTGAGCGAGCCGTCCACGATGGTCCAGTACTCTTTGACCTCCTCTTCCGTGGGCTGGCCGGCGCCAAAGATGGAGGCATCGGCCCGGCGGGCCAGGAGCGTTGTGGTTCCCTGGCTGGCAGGGAACGCCTCGGCCAGCACGGCGGCGCTCTCCCGGCGTGTCGACCGGGTGTCGACGGCGGCGCCCATGTCCGTGGCCAGGCTCACCACTTCGCTCCAGCCTCCGCCGACGCGCTGGGCCGGATGGCCGTCCCGGAAACGCTGTTTCCGGCGTCGTGTCTTCAGCAAGGCGATCAGCAGCAACGGGAGCGCAAGGATCACCACGGGGATGGCGACGACGCCCAGGGCACCCAGCAGGGCGCCCCAGAACAACCACGGATTGTTCTTCTTCTGGTCAGCGTCCAGCGCGTCCGGCGACGAGTCCGGCGGCAGGTCCGCGGGCTCCTGTGGCGGGGGCGGCGGCTGCAGCACCTGCGGTTTGGGCTTTGACTTGCTTTCCGGGTCCGGCGGAATGGGGATGTTGTCCTTGGGCGGGGTGGGATCGAAGCTGACCCAGCCGACGCGCTCGAACGCAACCTCCACCCAGGCGTGGACGTCCTTTCCGGTGATCTTCACTTCGCCGGCACCGTTTTCCGGGCTGGTGGGCTCAGGATAGAAGCCCATCACCACCCGGGACGGGATGCCCAGGTGCCGGAGCATCAGGGACATCGCCACGGCGTACTGCTCGTCGTCGCCGAGCATCTGCTTGGCGGTGAGCAGGTTCCGGATCCGGGCCGAGCCGTGGCCGGAAACGCTGGGCAGCTGTCCTTCGCTGACCAGGCCGTTACTGAACGCACCTGTCTTCTGGAAATGGGCCTCGATCTGGCGGACCCGGTCGATCGCCGTGGGGACGTCCGCGGAAAGGTCGTTGGCCTGGGAGCCTACGACGGGCGGCACCTCCAGTGGATCCGGGAGGGAGACTTTCGCGAAGTCGTACTGGGTCAGCTGGCCGTGCTCAAGCTTGACGGGATCCGAAACCTGCACGCTGTACGAATCGCCGCGGGTGAGGCCGTTGGTGGTGACGGCGGTGTCCGTCCCGGGGTTGAAGTAGAGGCCTGCAGCCGCGGCGGAACCGGACTGGTCAAAACTGATGCCGGTGGTCTTCCGCCCGCCGGGGACGAAGAAGCCCTGGTAGTCCTCGATGTTGATGCTGATCGAGTAGTCGTTGGTGGGCACTACCCCGGCCGAATCGGCAAGGGTGTTGATGGACTTGGCGTCGCCCACCTTGCTGAAGTTACCGGAGCCGTTGGGATCCATGTTGTAGTTGGTCCCGTTGAAGGCGTCCAAGGCACCCAGCCGTACCCGGCCGTCCCGCGGCAGCCCCTTGACCACGAACAGGGTGTCGTCCTTCTTGTCTTTGACGTAGGTCCGGAAACTCGCCAGCGGCGTGACATAGTCCTTGGGGTCGAACGGCGGGACCACCACGTTGCGGAGGACTTTGCGGTCCTCGCCGGCGTTGACCAGGGGCGCAGCCACGGCGGTGACGCCCACGCTGAGGGCAATCACGCCCGCTGCCATTCCCAGCCGCCGGATTTGGGCACGCCGGGCCGTGCCGCTGTCGGCCTGCGGGGTGTTAACGGCAACCCTTCGGGTGCTGTCCCGCCGCAGGATGTCCCGGCGGAACGTGGCCCAGGCTATGCCGAGGACTGTCAGGCCGATGCCGCGTTCCAGGGTCAGGAACGCCGCGTTGGTGCTGAAGGCAATGCCGGCGACGAACAGGACCAGGACCGGCAGCAGGGGCAGGTAGGGGCTCCGCGCGCGCCACGTCAGGAGCGCGGCCACGAGTGCGGTGATAAGCGAGCTGAGGAAGGGCACGATGAGCACGCCGCCGGCAGTTCCCACCGGCACCCCGACGGTGAGCATGTCCTTCCAGGCGAACACGACGCCCAGGAGCAGGGTCCGCAGGGAATCCAGGGAGGGGACGAAACCGGCGATGGCCGAGTCCGGCACCGCCAGCCAAGTCCCGAAGACCAGGTAAGCTGCCAGCGCCAGGGCCGTGGTGATCAGCAGGCCCAGGCGCAGGTGCGCGTTGGCGGCGCCAATGCCCAGGCCAAGGATGATGCCGCCGAATCCGGACAGCAGGTAGTAGGGATCGCCGCCGAAGCTCAAACCGAAGCCGAGCAGGCCCAGCCCCAGGAGGACAACCAGGGCGCCGGCGTCGAGCAGGAAGTGCCACGGCCGGCCGTGGGCGAAGGCGGACTCCGGGCTGGGGGCTTTGCGGCGTGTACGGGTTTGCGGGATCTGGCCCGGTGCGGTGCTCATGCGGCGGCCTTTCTCAGCACGATGGCAAGGTCGGCCAGGTCGCCGAGGGTCAGGACGGTCAGGTCTGCGATGTTGGCCCGGGTGGGCGCTGCGCCGGCTTCCACCCGGACGGCCAGGCTGCGGACTCCCGGCGGGACGGAAGCGGCTGCGGAGCGGAGCTGGGTGGCGGTCACGTTGCTTCCCACCACGAAGAACACCACGGACGCGTTGGGGACGGTGTCCGCCAGGGTCCGGGCAAGGTCGACGGCGGTGCGGCGCATCGGGGCGCCGACGATCCGGGTCATGTCATCCAACAGGTTGCGGCCGGTTTCGCAGCGCAGCGGGCCTTTCTGGGTGAGGACGTCCAGTTCCCGCTGTTCGCGGATGGCCTGCCGGCCGATGGACCCTGCCACCGAGATAGCCAGCTCGAATTCGTTCTCGGAGGCGTATTCCTCCGTGTTGATGGACAGCGATATGGCCAGGTGGGCGCGGCGGGTTTCCTCGAACTGGCGCACCATCAGCTTGTTGGTCCGGGCGGTGGTCTTCCAGTGGATGTGCCTGCGGTCGTCCCCGGGCACGTAGTCGCGTAAGGCGTGGAAGGAGACGTCGGCGCTGGACAGGTCCGTGGTTGGCATGCCCTCCAGGTCGCGGATGAAGCCCGCCGCCGAACCGGCCAGGGCTACGGTCCGGGGATGCACGAACAGGTCTTCCGGCTCGGTCCAGAGGACCTGCCGGCGCAGGAGGTGCAGCGGGTCGGCCCGGACGGAGCGGACCGGTCCCACCACGATGACGGCGCGCCGGGCGGTGGGGATGGTGAAGAGGTCCTCGTGGACCTGGCCTGGCTTCATCCTGGGCAGGTGGAACACGGCGGTGGTGTTGCCCACCGGAAGTTCCAGCGCGGCAGGCAGCAGCGGCCGGGCGGAAGTATTGGAGACGGCGATGCTTCCGACGGCGCTGTCCCCCACCGCCACGCGGGTCCGGGCAAGGTCCAGGACCACGCCATAGGAGGACCGGCCCAGGATGAAGGCGACCGCGATCACGAACATGGCGAAGGCGGCGATGGCGGCTGCCGTGGCTTCCTGCCAGCCGAACGCCTGGCCGGTAATCCACAGCAGGACCGAGGCGGCGAGGACGGACCAGCCGAGGATGCTGACCACGGACAGCACCGGCCAAACGTACGTCAGCCAGGTGGTCCGGATGGTCCGCCAGGCCGGGGTCAGGGCGAGGAGGGCCGTGTTGCTGGCTTCAGACCACACCGCTGCAGGGTGCAGACGGGTGGGGCGGCCGTTCCGGTGGAAAAGGAGCCGGAACCGCTCCGCGAACCGGGTCAACGGGGTGCCGGTGGACGTGCCGTCGGACATGTGGGTGTGCCTTCGTTGTTGCGGTGGAAAGGAAAAGGGGCCGGCGTGCAGCCGTTGGTTGCGCGCCGGACCGGTCAGGCGTTGGTGCGCTGCTGCGGGGCGGCGACGTCGGCCAGGATCCTGGCCAGGACGGCCTCTGCGGTGGCGCCGGAGAATTCCGCCTCAGGGTCCATCACGAACCGGTGCGTCCACACCACGGGTGCCAGTTCCTTGATGTCATCCGGCAGGACGAAGTTCCGTCCCTGCGAGGCAGCCCAGACCTTGGCAGCCCGGACCATGGCCAGCGCACCGCGCACGGACACGCCCAGCCGGGTCTCGGGGGCGCTGCGGGTTTCCTCGCACAGCCGCGAAATGTACTCCAGCACCGCCGTGTCCACGTGCGCGGTGGCGGCGAGGTCTGCCATGTCCGCCACGGCCTGGGTGGTGATGACGGCGGACAGTTCCTTGGAGCGGTCCTTCAGGTTGTTGCCGCCGAGCAGACGGACCGTGGAGGCGTGGTCCGGATACCCGATGGAGGTCTTGATCAGGAACCGGTCCAACTGGGCTTCGGGGAGGCGGTAGGTACCCGCCTGCTCGATCGGGTTCTGGGTTGCCATGACCATGAACGGCCGGCCCGCGGAATAGGTGACGCCGTCCACTGTCACCCTGGACTCTTCCATGACCTCAAGCAGCGCGGACTGGGTCTTGGGCGATGCACGGTTGATTTCGTCGGCCAGGACGATGTTGTTGAAGATCGGGCCCTTGTGGAACTCGAACTTCTGCGTCTTCTGGTCGTAGATGGTCACGCCGGTGACGTCGGAAGGAAGCAAGTCAGGGGTGAACTGGATGCGGTTGTTGGACCCCTGCACGGTGGCCGCGAGGGCCCGGGCCAGGGAGGTCTTGCCGGTTCCGGGCGCGTCCTCGAACAAGACGTGGCCCTCCGCCAGCATGGCCGTGAAGGTCAGCCTGATGACGTGTTCCTTGCCCAGCACCGCCTGCCCCACGTTGGCAACCAGCTTTTCGAACGTACCGGCAAACCATTCGGCCTGCTCCATGGTCATGGTCATGAAATGTGCTTCCTTTAGATGGATCGAAAGTTGCCTTGTGGGCCCGGGAAACCCGGGCCCACAAGATGGATGCGGTTGCTAGCGGTTCGGCATGCCGTTCGGCGGGTTGCAGCCCACGTTGGACGTGTCACAGCGGAGCCAGTTGCCCGAGGCCATACCGGAGTTCAGGTGGTACCAGATACCGCTGGGGTTGTTCGAGGTCTTGTACCAGACCTGGTAGCGGTCGGCCGTGGACGGGGCACCGGCGTCGAGCCATTTGCCCGCGCCCGTGCACTGGGACGGGTTGCCGTCAACGAAGCTGTCCGTCCCCTTGCGAGGCTCCGTGCAGCTGCGTGTGGGGCTGGCCGTGACGTTCCACTCCGTGGGCGGCGGCGGGGTTGGGTCTGCACCGGACTTGGAGGTGGCCGACCCGATCGCGCCGTCGGTCACCGTGACCGCCCGAACCCGCAACTGACGGCTTTGGTTCCAGCCACCAGCGTCGCGGTCATAGCGGTTGGCCTTTCCAACGTTGATCCAGCCACCGCCTTCGTAACTGACCTCGTAGTAGCTCAGGGGCCGGCCGTTCGTGCTCGGATCGTTCCAGGTCCAGTGCACCTGGCCGTCGCCCTTCGTTGACGTGGTGCCGTTGACGTTGGGGGCGCTTGCCGGCCCATACGGGTTGGCTGTCCCGATCGCCTTGGCATCGCCGGACATGGTGTTTTTCGTGGACGTCGCGATGATGGTCACCGTGATGTCCCTGCCGTTGGTCATGCCGCCGATGGTTCCACCGCCGGCTGGGATCGGGCCGCTCTTGCCGTCAGCGTTGTACGAATAGGTCATTTCACTCGCGGTGGACCCGTTCCGCTGCGCCTCGCTCAGCGGCGTGAACGTCACTTTCAGCTGTCCGCTGGTTCCCGTTTCCGCGACCGTCCCGCTGCTCACCTGGCCCGGTTTGCCTGCTGCCCGGATGGGGGCGGACTGGGCACTCGTGCCGCCTGTTCCGGCCTTGTTGGTGGCCGAGACCGTGAAGGTGTAGTTCGTTTCCGAATTATCCACGGTGACGTTCTGCGACGTTCCGGATACCTGCTGGCTGGCCACCGCCGCACCGCCGCGGAGGGTGGTCAAGGTGTAGGACGAGACAGGGTCGCCGTTGTTGTTGGGTGCGGACCAGACCACCCGCAGCTGGCTCTGCGAGCCCACCGGAGTTGCCTGCGACACGCTCGGCGCGGTGGGCGTCGCGGGAACACCCGCGGGCACCTCCGCTGCCGAGTACGGGCTCCATTCGGAGGGTTCCTTGGCGTCGTTGCGTGCCAGGACCCGGACCTTGTAGGAAACGCCGTTCTGCAGCCCCTTCCAGACATAGCTGACCGACGTCAGGTTCTGGATCTGTGCGTTCTGGCCTGCCGGTGCCGGCGAGATTTCCAGGTCGTAGGACTTCACCGGCGATCCCTTGCTGGCGGGCTGGGTCCAGTTGACGGTCAGCTGCTTGTCGCCAAATTTCAGCGAGGGCGCCAAAGGGGTATCCGGCTTCACGTCCGGCCGGACATCGGCCGAGGCCGGCGAGCGGTCGGACTCGCCGAACTCGTTCGTGGCCGTCACCTGGAAGTGGTAGGTGGTGTTGTTGGTCAGGCCATTAAGGGTGCAGGTGTTGGCCGGGCAATCCTGGCGGAACCCGCCCTCGCCATACACCGTGTACTTGGTGATGGGCGAGCCCCTGTCGGCCGGGGCGGTCCAGTTCAGCAGCGCCGTGCGGTCACCCACGCTCTGTGCCTGCGCCGTGGTGGGGGCCGCGGGCTTGTCCTTGACGGTCAAGCGGATGCGCGCCGTGGCATGCCGGGACGCGTCACCGGTCTTGTCCTCCACGGTGTAAGCCACCACCATGGTCCCGGTAAAACCGGGCGCCGGAGTGACGGTCACCGAGTCGCCATTGACGCCTACGTTGCCGGTGCCCGTTTCGGTGTTTGCGGCAATGATCTTCAGCGGGGTCTCCGGGAACGGGTTGGCGTCGTTGGCGAGCACGTTGATGGTGACGGGCTTGCCAGCGGCGGCGTTCGCTTCGACGTCGTCGTTGGCCACCGGCTTGGGCCGGTTCGAGGCGGTCACCGAAAGCTGGTACGTGGCCGTTGCCTCGAGCCCGCGCGGATCCCTTGCCTTGACCTGGACGGCGGCCCTGGTGCCGGTGGCGGTGGAGTCCGCCGCCGAAGCCTTGAGGGTCTTGCCGTCGATGCTGACGTTGAAGCCGCCGGGCGCTCCGCCCACCAGTTCATACTTCATCTTTTCGAGGTCGCCCTGGTCCGGATCGGAGGTCAGCTTGCCCAGGTCGGTGCTGGCCGTGTCGCCCTTGGGAACGTCCACGTCCGAGCCAAGCAGTTCGGGCGGGTTGTTCTTGTTGGGGTCCGGGAGCACCTTGGTTCGGATGCTGAGGGTGGACTTCAGGCCGGCGGGATCGTCCGGTCCGGTTCCGTCCGTCACCTCGAACGTCAGGGACCCTGGGCCCACGTAGTCTGTTCCCGCGGTGTATTTCAGACCGGTGCCGTCGCCAATGACGGGGTTGCCGCCGTCGGCTCCGATGAGGTTGATCCGGTCCGCCTGGGTCAGCCGGGGCGACCTGCCCTCGCGGACCTTCACCCATTCGTTGAGGTTTACGTCGACGGACTGGCCCGCTACCACCTCGATGACCTCGTCCTTGGCCAGGGTGGGAACCTGCTGGCCGAGGCCCGGGACCCAGATAACAGCGGTGGACTGCAGTCCGTCCACGTCTTCCACGGTGTACGGGATGAGCTGGGGATCCTTGGTCAGGTCTACCAGAACGTTGCCGTTGCCGCCAGGCCTGGCGGTGGTGGCCTCCGTGCTGATCTTGAGGTTCTCGCCCACGCCGTCCGGGTCCTCATCGTTCTTCAGGACGGGGACATCAACGGCGGTCTTGCCCATTGCCTGGGCTGAGGTCACCCTGTCGTCACGGGCGATCGGCGCCTTCAGGGGCACGTTGTTATCGACCACTAGGCGGATGGTGGCCTGGGCGGTGGCGTCCCGGTCATCGGCGATGGTGTAGCGCACGTTGACGGTTCCTGCCTCGTTCGGGGCCAGGAGGATGATGCGGCCGCTGTTCCTGCTGACTGTCGCCTGGAGTGCGGGATCGGCTTCGATGCCGTCGGTGAGGATGCGGATGCGGTCGCCGTCGGGGTCGGTGTCGTTCGCGGTGGCGTCGACGGCGATCTGGCGGCCGGGACGGACCCGGACTTCGTCGTCCACGGGCGTGGGCTTCTGGTTCACCTCTCCGCGCGGGGCGATGCCAACCGTTACGGTGCCTGTGTTCACGGCACCCTGGCGGTCAACCACCTTGTAGCGGAACGTGTCCGTACCCGCGCCGTCGCCGGCCGCGGTGAAGTCGATGAAGTTGCTGCCCACCGTCGCGGTGCCCATGGCGGGGGTGCTGTCGATGCCCGTGAGCTGGACGGAGTCGCCGTCGGGGTCGATGCCGTCGAGGGGAACCGGGATCCGGACCGTCCCGGCAGCCACCACCCGGGCGGTGAGGTTCCGCGGCTGGGGCCGGGAGTTCTCCGCACCTTCCAGCGGAAGGATGTGGATGGTCACCGCGGCGGCACTCTTCTGGCCCTGCGGATCGACGGCGTTGTAGATGGCGCGCACCGTCTTGGGCTGGCTGCCGGCGATAAAGCGAACGGTGTTCTCGGAAACAAAGCTCTTGCCGTCAGCCGGATCCACGGCCTGCGGCAGGACGGGGTCCACGGTCAGTTCCTGCCCCTGCGGGTGGGTGTCGTTGTCAAGGACGGGGATGGTGACGACGTCGTTGACCCGGACGTTCACCTCGTCCGGTTTGGGCTGGGGTGCTTCGAGCACGGCCGGCGCCGGGACGGGCACGACCGAGACACTGCCCGTGGCGGATTTCTTGCCGTTGGACATGGTGTATTCGAACAGCAGGGGGTCCTTGGTGCCAAGGATGTCGGTGATCCGCAGGACGCTGTGGTTGATCACGCTGACCGATACCGGGGCGTTGTCCGGGATTTTGACGGACTGCAGCACCAGGACGCCGCCGGAGGGGTCGGAGTCGTTGGCCAGGGGGTCCAGCAGGACACTGCCGCCGGTAGGCATCAGTGCCACGTCGTGGACCGCCACGGGATCGCCGCCGTCGTTGCCGGATTCGACGTCCACGCGGATCAGCCCCTGGCTGCTCTGCGGCCCGTTGCTGGCGATGTACGTCAGGTACACCGGCCCGGGGGTGCTGCTGCGGAACGTGAAGGTGCCGCCGTCCGTGACGGGGCCGAGTTCGGCCGGTCCGTTGGCTTCCACCTGGGCCAGCCGCAGGGCACCGCCGTTCGGGTCGACGTCGTTCTTCAACGGCGAGATGACCAGGTCCTGGCCCACGACGGCGGTGACATGGTCCGCGTTGACCACCGGTGCCAAGGCGCCGGGTGGCTGGACGTTGACCACCACCTTGCCGGTGACCGTGGCGCGGCCGTCCCAGATGGTGACCTGGACGTTCTTCTTGCCGGCGGTCGCACCGGAATCCTGGAAGGTGAGGAGGCCGTCGCGCCGGACCTTGACTTGGTCCTGGTCGTTGTCGGCCTTCGCGTCGAGCAGGACCAGATCATCGCCGTCGGGGTCGATCCAGTCCGTCAGGATGTTCTGGCTGACCGTCTTGCCCTGTTCCACGAGCATGGTGGTGTCCTCGCCGCGCTTGAACTTGGGCGGCTTGTTTTCGTCGGGCCCCACGACGCTGAGCGTGACCTGCCCGGTGGCGGAGAGCCCGCGGCCGTCGGAGGCGCTGTAGTTAAAGGTCTCCGTGCCTGGTTTGGCATCCGCCGGAACGGTGATCTGGAAGGCAGTGCCGCCGTAGATGCTTTCGAGGGTGCCGGATTTGGGTGCGGCTTCCGGCGCCACGGCAGCGGTCAGGACGTCGCCGTCGGGGTCCGAGTCGTTGTCCAGGACGCTGAGGATCGTGGTGCGGCCAGGCCGGACGCCGATGGCGTCGGGCTTGGTTTCCGGTGGCCGGTTGGGTTTAGTGCGGTCCGGCAGGACGTTGATGGTGTTGTTGTCTGCCGATTCCTGGTCCTGGTCATCGGACTGGTTCTTGGGCGGGACGACGTCGTCCCAGTTGTTGACCAGCTGCATGTTCTGGTTCACCAGCCACACGTTGCCCGAATTCACATCATTCAGGACCACCAGGTCCCGGTTCACCCGGAACACATACGACGGCGACGCACTCGCCTTCGGCACCGCAACATTCTTATCGTCCGCATCATTGGTGCAGTCCCGGATGTACTTGTTCGCACCCGACCACGCCGCATGCACACACCCGCCCAACTGCACCGGAGCCGCAGGCACGCCCTCACCATCAAACGAGACCGTCTTCGCCGCCGCCCCGTCCAAGGGCTGCTTCAACAACGCCTTCCGCGTCGCAACGGCAACAAAATCACTGCCCGGCCCCGCCTGCTGCAACTTCGCATCCCGCGCATTCTCCAACACCAGCCGCTTACCACCAGGCAAAAACAGGTTCCCCGCCGCAGCATCCAACACCACCGGCTTGTCCCCCACCACCGTCATCTGCAGATCCCCGGAACCCTTCAACCCCTCCCAGGTACTGGACTCCGAGGACATCACCGCACCATTGGCATCCACCCCCGTCACGGACACCACCCCGGACTTCGGATCCGCCGAATAAATCCGGTCATCAGACCCCACCGCGGAAACAATCCCCTCAGAACCCACCATGACAGGCTCCGACGCTTCCTCATCAAAACCATTCACCGTCGACGGAGACACCGCCCACACCTTGCCCGACGCCGGATCCGTCACCGAAATCGTCTGCGCCCCAAAACTCACCGCAGCAGAACCCGGCAACCGCTTATCCCCACCCAGGCGCATATTCGCCGGCGACACCTGGTTCAACGTCGAACCAGTCGCATCATCAACAAACACCTCACCCGCATGCTGCAACACATCAAACGTCGTCGACGCCGGCGTCACCGCACCATCAAGCACCCGCGAAGGATAATTCAACCGCCCAACAGCATTCTTGGACTTCGACACCACCCACACGCCACCATCATTCAACTCAACCTCAGTGGTCTTAAACCCCGGATACAACACCGCACCCGTCACCACCACAGCCACCACCACACCAAACGCAGCCCCGGCGGCGGCCTTCTTATGTCGCTTCTTCAGCCCAAGCTTCCCCAGCAGAGTTGTCACAGCGTTACTTTTCCCTCAGATTGTGTTGCCAGATACGGTCCTGTTCGCGGGACAGGCAGTAGGCTTTCTTTCCCCGGGCCAAGCCTACCGAAGCCCCGCAAGACCCCGCGATGGGGACCTCTATCCCGTGTACCGCTCATTCCGGGGCACTTGCCCGGCGCCGCGGCGGCTATGGCGTTGCCCCGGTCGGGAAGGTGCACAGCGGTACACCGCTTTGCGCGGGAGAGCCCAGGGTGGTGTGCAGCGACTGGATCCAGCGGGTGGCATTGGGCGAGCCGCGCATGATGTAGTACCACTGTCCGTCTCCGCTGTATGTGGTGCCGTGCGGCTTCCAGCACATGACATCGAACGTGTCCAGGTGCGACATCCAGGGCCGGTCGTAGCCGCCTTGGCCATCGCAGGTATTCCTCGACGGGTCATATGACGTGGCGCCGGGCAGGTCGGTGCAGCTGCGGTCCATGCCGGGACCAAGCCGCGTGGTCCAACGGGTTTTCGCGGCACCCGACTGCGCGGAGGCAGACGCGACCGGGCCACCGGTGCCGCGCGAATTGACCGTTTGTACGTCGATCGAATGCCGCTCGTTGAATCCGGCGGTGTTGATGGTGCGGTTGCCGGAGGCAGCCACCCGTTCCCAGCCCCCGCCGTCGATCCTGATCTGGGTGTAGGCGATGTCGTGGCTGCCCGCCGCCGGGGATGCCCAGCTCAAGGTGAGGTTCTTCTGGTTCTCCGCGCCGTCCTGCCCGGCGGCCGACGGCGTGCCAGGAGAACCGTACGGGTTGGCGGTGGCCGGCGTGCTGGCGTCGGAACTGGGGGCCACCGAAGAGTTGGCGATGACGGTGATGGCCGTGGAACTGCCGTTGGCGAATCCTCCGACGGTTTGCCCTGGCCTGATCGGACCGGACTGTCCCGTGCTGGCCCGGTAGGTGTAGCTGACTTCGGCGTACGTTGAGCCGTTGCGTTCGGCGGCGGTGAGTTCGCGGAAGTCGATGGTGACGGAGCGCCCGGCTCCGCCGGTGTTGGCTTCCGTGGCGCTCACGCCGGAGACTTGCGCGAGCTTGCCGGTGGCGCGGCGCGGGGCGGACGCCGCACTGACCGCGCCCTTCCCGGCCTTGTTCTCGGCCTGCACGGTGAAGGTGTAGGCCGCTTCGGAGTTGTTGGCGGTGAAGTTGGCTGTCCGGACGGTGCCGGCCACCATCTGGGTTTGGGCTGCCCCGCCGCCGCCGCTCATGGTGACGTAGTAATTCCTGATGGCGTCACCGTTGGTGTTTGGCTCGTTCCAGTCCACCTTGAGCTGGTTGGAGGTTCCCACGGAAGATGCCACGGACGACGTCGGAGCGGCGGGTGCGGCGGGAACACCGGCAGGATTGTCCTCGGCGGAGTACGGGCTCCAGTCTGAGGGGCCCAGTTCGTTGACTGCCTGGGCGCGCACCTTGTACCGGACGCCGTTGGTCAGCCCGGGCCAGGTGTAGTTCAGCCCGGTCACGCCGTTCTTGACCGCCGCCCCATTCGCGGGCGGCGGTGAGATCTCAAGGTTGTAGTTCTTGACGGCCGAACCCTCGGTTTTGGCTGCCGGCCACGTGATTTCCATGGTCTTGTCGCCGGCCTTGACGGCAGGCGCGTCCGGCGGCGACGGCTTTTCGTCCGGCCGGATCTCATTGGAGGCCGGCGACGGGTCGGATTCCCTGACCTCGTTCGTGGCGGTGACGGTGAAGACGTACTTGACGTCGTTGGTCAGGCCGGTCAGCGTGCAGGTGGTGGTGGCACACTCCTGGCTGAAGCCGCTGGTGGAGTGCACGGTGTATTTGGTGATGGCCGCGCCGTTATCCGACGGCGGTGTCCACTTGAGCACGGCCGTCCGGCTCCGGACATCCGTGGCCGTGGGCGCGGAGGGCGCGTCGGGCCGGTCACGGACGGTGATCCGGACCCGTCCGTCGGTCTGCCGGGATACGTCTCCGGTCTTGTCCATGATGGTGTAGCGCACCACCATCACGCCTTTGAACCCGCTGGCCGGTGTGACGGTGATCGAGTCCCCCGCCACGGCGGGCTGCCCTGCGGCCGATCCGGTCTCCACGGTGGCGGAGGTGATCCTGAGGGGCGTCTCCGGGAAGGGGTTGTAGTCGTTGGCGAGGACGTTGACGGTCTCGGACGTGCCGGCGTTCGCTTTGTCCACCACGTCCTCGTTGGCTGTGGGAAGCGGTCGGTTGGAGGCCACCACGGTGGCGGTGATGGTGGCGCGGACCGGATCTGAGCGGCCGTCGGTGACTTTGAGCGGGATGCTGCCTTTCCAGCCGGCGGCCCGGGCTGAATCGGGGGTGACCTTAAGGGTTGCCTTGTCCACTGTTGCGTTGAAGCCCTCGGGGAGCGCGCCGTCGAGAGCGAAGGCGAGCTTGTCCTGGTCGCCGGCGTCAACGTCCTTGGCCAGGTTGCTCAGGTCCAGGGTGGCCGACTCGCCGGCGGGAACGTCGAGGGTGGCTCCGCTGAAGGTGGGCGGATGGTTGGCGTTGGGGTCCGGGATGACTTTGGTGATGATGCTCAGCGTTGACTTGAGGCCGGCGGGGTCGTCCGGCCCTGTGCCGTCCGTCACCTCGAAGGTGATGGAGCCTGGACCCACGTAGTCCTTGAGGGCGGCATAGCGCAGGGCATTGCCGTTTCCGGCCACCACGTTGTCCGGTTCCCCGCCCAGGATGCGGACCTTGTCCACCTGGGTGATCCGGGGCGTGCGGCCTTCCCGCACCCGGACGTAGTCCGCCAGGTTGAGGGTAATGTCCTTCCCGGACATGACTTCCACGGTCTCGGTCTTGGCCAGCGTGGGGTGTTGCTCCCCCTGCCCGGGCACCCAGATGACCGCCGTCGCGCTTTGGCCGTCAACATCGGTGACAGTGTAGGGAACCAGCTGGTCGGCCGGCCCAAGCGTGACGCGCACGGTGCCGTCGCCGGTGACGCGGGCGTTGGGGTTCCCGTCCGGCAGGCCGATCTTCAGTTCGGAGGCCACGCCGTCGGGGTCTGAGTCGTTCTTGAGGACCGGCACGTCCACGGCGGACTTGCCCAGCGTCTCTGCGGGGGTGACCACATCGTCTTTGGCAACCGGGGCCTTCAGTGCGGCATCAGGGCTGGCCTTAACCCGGATCACTGCACCGGACTGGGCTTTCTTGTCGTCCTGGATCTTGTAGCTGACGCTGTCATTGCCGGCAGCGTTCGGGGCCGTGAGCAGCACCTTGCCGCCTTCGGCTGCCTCCACGGCGAGGTCCGGGCGGGCCTCGAAGCCGTTGGACACCAGGGTGATCGGGTCACCGTCCGGATCTGAATCGTTGGCGAGGGCTTCAACGGCGATCTTGCGTCCGGGCCGGACTTCAATGGCGTCGTCGACTGCGATGGGCTTCTGGTTGGTGGCTTCCGCGGGTGCGATGCCGACGATCACAGTTCCGGTGTTCTCGGCCCCGATCCGGTCGCGGACCCGGTAGGTGAAGGTGTCAGTGCCGGCTGCATTGCCCGCTGCGGTGAATTCGAGGTAGCCGTCCTTGACCACGGCCGTGCCCATGGCGGGAGCCTTGTCCACCCCGGTCAGCTGGACGGAGTCGCCGTCGCTGTCCACGCCATCGAGGGGTACCGGGATGCGGACGGTCATGCCCGCCACCACCCGGGCGGTGAGGTTTCTTGGTTCTGGCCGGGTATTGAGTTGGTCGTCGCGGGCCCGGATCCGGATCGTGACCTGCTGGGAGTCGGACTGGCCTGATTCGTTGGTGACCTTGTAGATCGCGTAGACGGTTTTGGGTACGTCGCCGGCGATGAACCGCACAGTTCCGCCTGCCGTGAAGATGCGCCCGTCCGCCGGGTCCGGCTGCTGGGCCAGCTGCGGGTCAAGGGTGAGGGCGCCGCCGTTGGGATCGGTGTCGTTGGCCAGCACGGGGATGGTGACGACGTCGCCGGCACGGACGGTGGCCTCATCCGGCTTGGCCTGGGGGGCCTGGAGTTTCGCCGGTGCGGGGACCACCAGCACGGCGATCTCGCCGGTGGCCGAGGCTTTGCCGTTGGAGATGGTGTATTTGACGGTGAGCTGGCCCTGGGCGCGGATGTCGGTGATCCGGACAACGGAATGGTCCAGCACGGAGACGCTGATGGGCAGGCCGTCCGCGGCCGTCACGGACTGGACCACCAGCACGCCGCCGGAGGGGTCGGAGTCATTGCCGAGCACGTCCACCAGCACGTTGCCGCCACTGGGCAGCAGTGCGGTGTCGCGCACGGCGACGGGGGCGCCGTCGCCGTTCCCGGGCACGACGTCGACACGCACCAGTTGCTGGGCGCTGGCCGGTCCGTTGGTGGCCAGGTAGGTGACGTAGTGCGCGCCCTCGGCGGTGGAATTGAACGTGAAGGTTTGCTGGTCGGCGCCCATGGTGGCGGTGGAATTACCGTCCGGGGTGGCCTGGGCCAGGCGCAGCGCCCCGCCTTGCGGGTCTGAGTCGTTCTTCAGCGGCGCGATCACCGTGTCCACCCCGGCGACGGCGACCACGTGGTCCGCGTTGGCGATCGGCGGCAGCGCCCCGGGCGCGCGGACGTCGACGGTGACCTTTCCCTCGGTGGTGGCCCGGCCATCCGAGACGGTGACGGTGACGGTTTTGCGTCCCGGTTCAGCACCGGAATCCTGAAAGCTGAGCAGGCCGTCAGGCCGGACCCGGACTTGGTCGCGGGGGTCGCTGCCGCTGGCACCGACCACGAAGAGGTCGTCGCCGTCGGGGTCGATCCAATCGGTGAGGATGTTTTGGCTGACGACCTTGCCTGCCTGCACCACCAGGGTGGTGTTGCGGTTGGGCTTTTGCCGCGGTGCCGAGTTCTCCCCCGGCGGGACGACGTTCAACGTGACATCGGCGGAACCGGAAAGGCCGCGGCCGTCGTCCACCGTGTATTTAAACGCCTCAGAGCCCGTTTTGTCGGCGCCGACGCTGACCTGGAACCCGGTGGCGCCGTAGATCGGCGCGAGCAGGCCTGACTTCAGGGGGTCGGGCGTGCGAACGGTGAGGACGTCGCCGTCGGGGTCCGAGTCGTTGTCCAGCACGGGAAGGACGGTGGTCTTGCCGGCGCGCACGCCAAAGGTGTCCGGTTTGGCCACGGGGGCGTTGTTGGGTTTGGTGCGGTCCGGCAGGACGGTCTGCTGCACCTCATCGGCCGAGTCCTTGTCGGCGTCGTCCGAGGTCTGTTGCGGCGGGATGACGTCGTCCCAGTTGTTGACCAGCTGCATGTTCTGGTTCACCAGCCACACGTTGCCCGAATTCACATCATTCAGGACCACCAGGTCCCGGTTCACCCGGAACACATACGACGGCGACGCACTCGCCTTCGGCACCGCAACATTCTTATCATCCGCATCATTGGTGCAGTCCCGGATGTACTTGTTCGCACCCGACCACGCCGCATGCACACACCCGCCCAACTGCACCGGAGCCGCAGGCACGCCCTCACCATCAAACGAGACCGTCTTCGCCGCCGCCCCGTCCAGGGGCTGCTTCAACAACGCCTTCCGCGTCGCAACGGCAACAAAATCACTGCCCGGCCCCGCCTGCTGCAACTTCGCATCCCGCGCATTCTCCAACACCAGCCGCTTACCACCAGGCAAGAACAGGTTCCCCGCCGCGGCATCCAGCACCACCGGCTTGTCCCCCACCACCGTCATCTGCAGATCCCCGGAACCCTTCAACCCCTCCCAGGTACTGGACTCCGAGGACGTCACCGCACCATTGGCATCCACCCCCGTCACGGACACCACCCCGGACTTCGGATCCGCCGAATAAATCCGGTCATCAGACCCCACCGCGGAAACAATCCCCTCAGAACCCACCATGACAGGCTCCGACGCTTCCTCATCAAAACCATTCACCGTCGACGGAGACACCGCCCACACCTTGCCCGACGCCGGATCCGTCACCGAAATCGTCTGCGCCCCAAAACTCACCGCAGCAGAACCCGGCAACCGCTTATCCCCACCCAGGCGCATATTCGCCGGCGACACCTGGTTCAACGTCGAACCAGTCGCATCATCAACAAACACCTCACCCGCATGCTGCAACACATCAAACGTCGTCGACGCCGGCGTCACCGCACCATCAAGCACCCGCGAAGGATAATTCAACCGCCCAACAGCATTCTTGGACTTCGACACCACCCACACGCCACCATCATTCAACTCAACCTCAGTGGTCTTAA
Source organism: Pseudarthrobacter sp. MOO14 (assembly GCF_058267675.1). Classification (NCBI taxonomy): domain Bacteria; kingdom Bacillati; phylum Actinomycetota; class Actinomycetes; order Micrococcales; family Micrococcaceae; genus Pseudarthrobacter; species Pseudarthrobacter sp. MOO14. The sequence continues at coordinate 3,838,363 of NZ_CM177849.1, read as the reverse complement.
ACCCCGGATACAACACCGCACCCGTCACCACCACAGCCACCACCACACCAAACGCAGCCCCGGCGGACCACCGCGAGCGCAGCAGCCGGCGTTTCGAGGGCATGGCAAAACCAGGGTTTTCAGCGCGCGATTGGTCGCGACGTTCCATGAAGTGTTATCCCCCGATAGCTCTCTGCCCCTGCCGGCAGCCGGTGGCACAGGACCCCGGGCATCACAACCATACCGCTATCCGCCAACAAGTGGACAAATTGTTTTCGGGCAGCCCCGGGTCACCCGTCGCCGGGTGGCGCCCCTAGTCCAGGACCAGGCCCTTGCCGCGTCCGCGCGTGAGGCGGACGGGTTTGATTTCGCCGAAACCGCGGACATTTTCCGGGTCCTGGGGAATCATGACGAACCGCTCGTCGTGCTCCAGGGCGGAGGCGGTCATCGAGTCCACCAGCACGGTCCCCGGGTCCGCGAGCGTGGTCAGCCTGGCTGCCAGGTTGACGGTGGGGCCGTAGATGTCACCGAGGCGGGAGAGGATCCTTCCCCAGACCATGGCCACCCGGGCTTCCGGGAGGATTTCGTCTGCGGTGAAGGCTTCGGCGAGCGCCAGGGAGATCTCGGCACCGGCGGCGGGTGTTTCGGCAATGTACAGGACTTCGTCGCCCACGGTCTTGACCAGCCGGCCGCCGCCCACCGAAATGATTTCAGCGCATTTGTTTTCGAACCGCTGGACCAGGCGGGCCAGGGTTTTTTCGTTCATCCGCCGGGACAGGCTGGTGTAGGACACCAGGTCGGCGAAACCAACCGCGCGTGCCAAGGGCAACGGCGCATCGTCTTCGTCGCCTTCCCGGCCTTCTTCGCTGGCCTGGAGGCCCGCCTCGGCGCGCACGGCGAGCCGCTGGACGCCTGCGTTGAGCTGGCGGCGCCATGAGTACACGAGCACTTCCTCAAGCGCATCCACGAGGGCGGGAAGTTCGTTGACCAGGCGCTTGCGGGCCACGGCGTCCGTGACGCCCTGCTCGTGGACCATGTCCTCCACCAGGGCCTCGATCTGCCAGACGACCATGCGATCCGTCATTTGGCCGATTGCCCGGGTGACTGAAATCGCCGCTTCCTCGGTGAGTTTGCCGGCGCGGACCAGGTCCACCACGGTGGACAGAGCCGCCTGGTCTCGTTCGGTGAAGGCAACGTCTTCGTCGCCAAAGTTCGGGAAGCCAAGGGCGCGCCAAAGTTTGCGGGCGGAGAGGAGGGAAAGACCGGCGCCGGCGGCCACTTCACGACGACGGAGCTTGCGTTCCCCGCCAAGGAGCCGTGCTTCCAGGGCCTTCATGGCGAGGCGCTCGGCGGACATGGCACCGGTGGGCGGGTGCCTGTCTGCGCCGGTGTCGGGAGCGGAGGTGCCGGGTGCGGAGGTGCCGGGCGCGGCCGCGTCGACGGCGGCAGAGGTGTCGGCGGCGGTGTCGATGGCGCCGATGCCGGGATCGATGCTGTTGACGCGTTCCTGCTGGTCCTCATCGGTCATCCCGTCCACCTTCTCTCATGTCCTCCGGAACAGCACCGGCGGGATAAAACGTCGCATCCGGCAGGGCATCGGCCTGGTCCGGCAGTTCCCCGATGGCGTCGAGGATAAAGTCGCGGAACCGGGCAACCTCGGGCACGTCCGGAAAGGTCACCACGCCCTGGTACCCGGTTTCCAAGGATATATTCCCGGAGCGCACCAACCGCTGAAGGAGCGATTCATGGACGGTCAGGTTACGCACGGATACCAGGTTCACTTGTTGGTCACGCCTGTTCAGCATGCCGTACCGGGCCACCATCCGCTGGCTGGTCAGGGTGTACCGGGTTCCCTGCCAGCGGAGGAGCCGCGGCAGGCAGTAGCCCAGCCACACGGCGGCGACAGCAAGGACGCAGCCGGCCACGAGCCATGATGTCGATTGCCGGTTCAGGACCGGCGCCACCCGGGCAGCGCCGCCGCGGATGATCCAGGCGCTGGCAAAGGCTGCCAGCGCGGGGGCGAGCACGAAGGCTGCGGCGGCACCGGCGAGCTTCCTGGGCTGCGGGCGGGTGGTGACGATGACTTGTTCCCCGGGAAGGAGGCTCTTACGCATAACCGCCTTGGCCGGAGTCTTCCGGTGCTGTCCACGGCCTCAGGTGCACCACGTCGCCGGCCGTCACCACATGCTCCCGCCCATCGCGGTCCACCACCAGCAGGGAGCCATAGTCATCCAGCCGGGAAGCGTGTCCAATGATCTCGTGGTCGCCGGGCAGCTGTGCACGAACCTGTTTGCCCAGCGTGACCATCACCGCCTCTATCCGCTTGTGCAGGGAAGGGCCGCCGGCCATCCCGGCCGTGGGGTCGCCGTCGGCGTTGCAGAAACTGCGGTACAAGGTGGCGAAGTGGGTGAGGTAGCTCTTGAGCAGGACGGTGCGGTCGGTGGTCCGGGCGCCTTCAAGTGCCACCGATGTTGCGGTGGGGACCGGGAGTTCGCGTTCGCGGAGGGTGACGTTCAGGCCGGTGCCCAGGACCACCGCGGGCACCTTGCCGTCAGCCATCGGACCAAGCTGGGCCAGGATGCCGGCGATCTTCCGGCCGCGCACCAGGACGTCGTTGGGCCATTTGAGCTCGGCCGGGATGCCGGCGGTATCCAGCAGCGTCTCGCGCAGTGCGAGGGCGGCGATGAGGGACAACCAGGAGTAGCTCTGGGTGGGGAGGGGCCGGCCTTCCGCATTTACGGGACGCAGCACCACGGAGACGGACACCGAGCTCAGCGGCGGTGCTTCCCAGCGCCTGTCCAGCCGGCCCCTGGCGGCTGTCTGGTATTCGGCCGTCAGGACTGAAAGGTCCGGCCAGGCCGAAGGGTCCACCGTGACGGCACGAAGAAGGTCAGCGTTGGTGGAGCCCGTCGAGTCCACGACGTCGATCCGGGAAATGCCTGTGGCGGAGAGGAAACGCTGGTCGGCCAGGTCCACTCGGTTCAGGGGGGTGCCCGGTACGTGCGTGTCATCCATACCTGAATCCTACCGAGCGAAGCTGGAGACTACCCATCACTACGGATTCCTCCCGGGACCGTCCACCACCCGCAACAACAGGGAGGTGGCCGGGCGGTCCGGATGGGACCCAACCGGCCCTAGAGGAAGATGTCCGGAACCAATTGGTCCTCGGCCGCACCGAGGCTGTAGGGCCGGAAATCAGTGACGCCGGCGCCCGCCAGGACCTGCTCGTCCGTGTAGAAATTGCCCGATTCCGCATCTCCTGCGGCAAGGTGGCTTCCGGTCAGGACGGCGTGGGCGGCATCGGCCATGATCTGCGGGCCCCGCGCGGCCAGCACCATCGTTGAGCCGTGGGGCATGTTGCGGATGGCGGCCGTATCGATCAGGGTGCACGGCCAGAGCGAGTTCACCCGGACGCCGTCGGCCTTCAATTCCTCGGCCAGGCCCAGCGTGGTCAGGCTCATCCCGTACTTGGCCATGGTGTAGGCGAGGTGCTTTCCCGCCCATGAGGGGTGGAGGTTCAGCGGCGGGGACAGCGTCAGGATGTGCCCGTGCGCCGAGGCCCGGAGGGCGGGGAGCGCCAGCTTGGAGAGCAGGAAGGTACCGCGGACGTTGATGTCCTGCATGAGGTCGTACTTTTTCATGTCGACGGCGTCCGTGGTGGACAGGTCGATGGCAGAGGCGTTGTTGATGACGACGTCGATGCCGCCGAAGCGCTCCGTGGCGGCAGCGACGGCTCCGGCCACGTCCTCGTCCCGGCGGACGTCGCCCACCAGGGGCAGCGCCTGGCCGCCGGCCTCCACCAGTTCTTCGGCGGCGGTAAAGACCGTGCCCGCCAGTTTGGGATGGGGCGTGCCGGTCTTGGCCAGGAGCACGATATTGGCGCCGTCCCGGGCCGCCCTCTTGGCGATGGCCAGGCCGATTCCGCGGCTTCCGCCGGAGATGAGGATGGTGCGTCCTGCCAGGGAACCGGCTGCCCGGTAGGGGCTCCGGGGTGCCTGCAAAGCCTCGTCGCTTGAAGTCATGGAAACACTGTAGCCCAACTAAGTTACTGGCGGGTAACATAACGGAGAGGGTGCTGGAACCGCAGAAAATTGTAGGTTCCCTACAGCTGCGGGCGCACAAACCGTCACTAGACTTGCCACCAGGGTCCTTCTTTTGTGTGGATGCTACTTAAAGCTCCTGCGAATGCGGACCGACTGCCAACAGAACTGACTTGCTACAGAGCCGGAGACACTTGATGAGCCACGATCTGACAACGACAGCGGGAAAGATCGCAGATTTCCGCGACCGCCAGGCGCGTGCCGCACAGCCCTCCGGCCCCGAGGCCATCGAAAAGCAGCATGCCCGCGGCAAGAACACGGCCCGCGAACGCATCGAGCTGCTGCTGGACGAGGACTCGTTTGTTGAATTCGATGCCCTCGCCGTGCACCGCTCCACGGCATTCGGCATGGAAAAGAAGAAACCGCTGGGCGACGGCCTGGTCTCTGGCTACGGCACCGTGGACGGCCGGCTGGTGGCCGTCTACAGCCAGGACTTCAGCGTCTACGGCGGCTCGCTGAGCCAGGTCAACGGCGAAAAGATCGTCAAGGTCCAGGAATTTGCCCTCCGCAACGGCTGCCCCGTGGTGGGGATCCTGGACGGCGGCGGCGCACGCATCCAGGAAGGCGTGGCATCCCTTGCCATGTTCGCGGACATCTTCCGCAACAACGTGCACGCCTCAGGCGTCGTGCCGCAGATCTCGCTCATCATGGGCCCCTCCGCCGGCGGTGCCGCCTACTCCCCCGCCCTCACCGACTATGTGGTGATGGTGGACAAGACGTCCCATATGTTCATCACCGGCCCGGACGTCATCAAGACCGTCACCGGGGAGGACGTGGACATGGAAACGCTGGGCGGTGCCCGGCAGCACAACGCCACCACAGGAACGTCCACCTACCTGGCCTCCGACGAAACCGACGCCATCGAGTTCGTGCGCGAACTGCTGGACTTCCTGCCCTCCAACAACCTGTCCGAGGCACCCGTGCTGGGACACCAGCAGGAGTTGGAGGTCGACGACGACGACCTCGCCCTGGATGCGCTGGTTCCGGATTCCGCCAACCAGCCCTACGACATGCGGGCCGTCGTCGAACAGATCGTGGACGACGGGCACTTCCTGGAGATGCAGGCCCTGTACGCCCCCAACGTGATGATCGGCTACGGCCGCGTCGAGGGCCACACGGTGGGCATCGTGGCCAACCAGCCGCTCCAGTTCGCCGGCACCCTGGACATCGCCGCCTCCGAAAAGGCGGCCCGGTTCGTGCGCCACTGCGACGCCTTCAACATTCCCATCATCACCCTGGTGGACGTTCCCGGCTTCCTTCCGGGCAAGGACCAGGAGTTCCAGGGGATCATCCGCCGCGGCGCCAAGCTCCTCTACGCCTACGCCGAGGCGACCGTCCCCAAGCTCACGGTGATTACGCGCAAGGCCTACGGCGGCGCCTACATCGTGATGGGCTCCAAGAAGCTCGGCGCCGACCTGAACCTTGCATGGCCCACCGCGCAAATCGGCGTCATGGGCGCCCAGGGTGCCGTCAACATCCTCTACCGCCGCGACCTTGCCGCCGTTGCGGAAAACGGCGGGGATGTCGAAGCGCGCCGCGCCGAGGTCATCCGCCAGTACGAGGAAGAACTCCTCAACCCCTACCAGGCGGCAGAGCTGGGCTACGTGGACGCCGTGATCGCCCCCTCCGACACCCGGGTCCAGATCATCAAGGGACTGCGGGCACTGCGCGACAAACGCGCCAGCCTCCCGGCCAAGAAGCATGGGAACATCCCGCTGTGACGCCCGACCAGATGCCGGTGGTTGAGCCTGCCGAAACCCCGACCGCGCCGCTGTTCTCTGTCGTCAAAGGACAACCGAACGCCGAGGAACTCGCCGCGCTGGCCGCCGTCGTCCTGACCCTCGGCGGCCCGGCGCCGGCCAAGCCTGCCGCACCCAGCGTGCGGCACTGGGTGCGCCGGCAGCAGTTGCGGCTCGCGCCGTCGCCCGGCCCCGGCGCGTGGAAGCGCAGCCACGGCTGACGCTCCCCAGCGCCTCCCTCACCTCGCTTCGCTCGGCCAGGGAAGCCGCGGCCGCGTGGGCCCGCCCTGTCCGCCCGGCCGGGTAGTCTCGGAATGTGACTACAGACACTGCACCCGCCGCGCGCCCGCATACCCGCATCGACGCCGTCGCCGATGACTACACCGACACCCTCATCAGGCTCAACCCGACCTTCGCCACGACTCTCGGCCTGCCGGGCCACGAGACGGAATACCAGGACTTCTCTCCTGCCGGCATCGCAGGTTTCGCCGAGGCCGCGCGAGACGCGCTGGCCGCACTGGAGGGCCTGCAGCCGGAAGACGACGTCGACGCCGTCACCCTGGACGCGATGCGGGAGCGGCTCGGGCTGCAACTGCTGATCCACGCCTCCGGCTGGGAGTATGCCGAGCTCAACAACATCGCCTCCCCCACCCAGGACATCCGGGCCATCTTCGACCTCATGCCCACCGCCACCGCGCAGGACTGGGAGCACATCGCGGGCCGCGCCGGCAACGTGCCGGCGGCCATCAGCGGCTACATCGAATCCCTCCGCGTCGCCAGGGACGCCGGCAAAGTCGCCGCCGCGAGGCAGGTCCGGATGGTCATTGAACAGGTCACCAAGTACGCCGCCGACGACGGATTCTTCGCCAAGCTGGCCGCCGGTGCAGCCACCGCCGGCGGCCCCCTGCCCGCGCCGCTCCAGGAAAAGCTCGACGCCGGAACCGGCGCGGCCCGGAGCGCCTACGTGGGGCTGGCAGAGTTCCTGCGCACCGAGCTGCTCCCGGCAGCACCCGAAAAGGACGCAGTGGGCAGGGCGCGGTACGCGCTGGCTTCGCGTGCATTCCTCGGCGCCGAAGTGGACCTGGAAGAAACCTACGCCTGGGGCGTCCAGGAACTGGAGCGCCTCATCGCCGAACAGGAGCGCGTCGCCGACAGCATCAAGCCCGGTGCCACCATCGCGGAGGCCAAGGAAATCCTCAACAACGATCCCGCCCGGCAGCTCAAGGGGACCGATGCCCTGCAGGCCTGGATGCAGGATCTTTCGGACAAGGCCATGGCCGGGCTCGCCGGCGTCCACTTCGACATCCCCGAGGCCATGAAGACCCTCGAATGCCGGATCGCCCCCACGGACGAGGGCGGCATCTACTACACCGGTCCGTCAGATGACTTCAGCCGGCCCGGCCGCATGTGGTGGTCCGTCCCGGCCGGCGAGGACACCTTCACCACCTGGGCCGAGACCACCACCGTCTACCACGAGGGCGTCCCCGGCCACCACCTCCAGGTTGCCACTGCCACCTACCGCCGCGAACTGCTCAACAAATGGCGGCGCAACGTCTGCTGGACCTCGGGCCACGGGGAAGGCTGGGCCCTCTACGCGGAGAAACTGATGCAGGAGCTGGGGTACCTCACCGATCCCGGCGACCACCTGGGAATGCTGGACATGCAGCGCATGCGGGCTGCCCGCGTCGTCTTCGATATCGGCGTCCACCTCGAACTGGACATGCCCGGGCGCTGGGGATCCGGCACCTGGACAGCAGAGTCGGGCTTCGGCTTCCTTAAGGAGAACCTCCCCATCAGTGAGGGCCAGCTCAACTTCGAGTTCACCCGCTACCTTGGCTGGCCCGGCCAGGCACCCTCCTACAAGGTGGGCCAGCGGCTTTGGGAACAAATCCGCGCCGAGCTCGAAGCCCGTCCCGGGTTCGACCTGAAGGAGTTCCACACCAAGGCCCTCAACATCGGCTCCGTAGGACTGGACACCCTCCGCCGGGCGCTCTTGTCTTGACCCTGAACTGCGCGGCCCCAAGGGGCCCATCCTCTGCGCGCTGCTCGTTCCTCGCTTTGACACGCGCTGCCGGATGGGCCGCTTGCTGGCTCCGCGGGAGACATTAAGCACACCCATCGTGGGAATAAGTAACAAATACCGCTGCCTGCCTTGTCTTCACGGGTGTTTCCAGCGCATAGCACAATTGTTGCCGCGTAATATTTCTCAATATTCTTTCGACGTGGTATGCGGTGCAGGTCTAGCTTGTTCTGGTGACCACTCAGACAAGCACCCCATCCTCCGCGGGGAAGACCGGATTCCAGTTGCCCAAGTGGGCTTCCTCCTTCGGCTTCCAGATCATCGCCGCCCTCATCGTGGGCTTGGGCCTCGGCCTGCTCGCCAAGTACACCGGCAGCACCAAGACCAACCCGAACGCCCTCGGCGCCACGCTGCAGACCATCGGCTCGAGCTACGTCTCGCTGCTGCAGACCGCCGTTGTTCCGCTGATCTTCACCGCCGTCGTCAGCTCCATCTCCAACCTGCGCCAGGTATCCAACGCGGCAAGGCTGGCATGGAACACGCTCCTGTGGTTCGCCATCACGTCCCTGATCGCCGTGCTGATCGGAATCGGCCTGGGCGTGCTGCTGCAGCCCGGCGCCAACACCGGCATCACAGAGGAAGCCAAATACACCGGCAAATCCGGTGACTGGTGGGCATTCCTCGTGGGCCTCTTCCCGAAGAACTTCCTTGGCCTCGGCGCCAGCTCCACGGTTGCCGACTCCGGCGCAGTCACCACGTCGGTCAGCTTCAATGTCCTCCAAATCCTGGTGATCGCGATCGCCGTGGGCGTTGCGGCCCTCAAGGTGGGCAAGGCCGCTGAACCCTTCCTGAACCTGAACGCTTCGGCCCTTGCCGTCATCCAGAAGGTGCTGTGGTGGATCATCCGCATCGCCCCGCTTGGCACCATCGGCCTGATCGGCAACGCCGTCGCAGTCTACGGCTGGGACACCATCGGTTCCCTGGGCAAATTCGCCGTCGCGATCTACGTGGGCCTGGCCCTGGTCCTGTTCGTGGTCTACCCCATCCTGGTCCGCAGCCACGGCCTGTCCATCAAGCAGTACTTCTCCGGTGTATGGCCGGCCGTGCAGCTGGCCTTCGTGTCCCGCTCCTCGGTGGGTACCCTGCCGCTGACCCAGCGCGTCACCGAACGCAGCCTGGGCGTCCCCCGGGCCTACGCTTCCTTCGCAGTGCCGCTGGGCGCCACCACCAAGATGGACGGCTGCGCCGCCATCTACCCGGCCGTTTCCGCGATCTTCGTGGCCCAGTTCTTCGGCATCCACCTGGACTTCAGCCAGTACGTGCTGATCGCACTGGTCTCCGTGCTGGGTTCCGCAGCGACCGCAGGCACCACCGGCGCCGTGGTGATGCTCACGCTGACGCTCTCCACGCTGGGACTCCCGCTGGCCGGCGTCGGACTCCTCCTCGCCATCGACCCCATCCTGGACATGGGCCGGACTGCGGTGAACGTGGCGGGCCAGGCGCTGGTTCCCACCATCGTGGCCAAGCGCCAGGGCATCCTCGACGAGTCGCTCTACAACGCCCCGCGCAACGGCACCCCGTTCGTGGACGACCACGAAACCGCAGCCGGTGAGCCCACCGACGGCACCACTGCCGACACGGCACCGCGCGAACTGCAGGACGCCAAGGCGTAAGGGCAGCCGCACTGCATGAAGTCCCCCGGGAAAACTTCCCGGGGGACTTCATGCCGTTAAGGGCTTCATGCTGTTAAGGGCTTCCTGCTGCCCGGGGCGTCCACCGGCCAAGGGAAACGCAGGCCCGCCCGACCGGAGGAATCAGTCAGCGCCCGCCGCCACCGATCACACCATTCTGGACCGCCTTGGTCACGGCATCGGCTTCAGCCTGCGTCAGCTTCCCGTCCGTCACAGCCTTGTCCAGGCGGGTCTTGAGCTCAGCAGCGTGCTCAGACTGCTCATCGCTGCGGATCTCCTGGAGGGCCGCCGTCACCTTCGCTTCGTCGATGCCCAGAGCGGCGGCCAGCGACTTGGCCAGCGCCGCTTCCCTGGCGGCCGGGTCCGGCTTCTGTCCCTCAGCAGGGGCAGTGGGCTTGTTGGCATCGCGGAAGGCCTTCAGCGCGTCCTGGACTTTGGTTTGGTCCACGCCGAGCTTCGCGGCCAGCGCAGCAGCCCGGTCCTCGCCGTGTCCGCCACGGCCACCATGCCGGCCCATGCCGTCGGGGGCCCCGCCATTACTTGAGTCAGCCGGGGCGCTTGAGCTAGCGCTGGGCGCGGGCGTCGTGGTGGTTGCGGAGGCCATGCCGGCCACCCCGATCCCGGAGCCGAGGACCAGCGCGGCCGCTGACAGGCCCAGGGTCATCTTCTTGGTACGTGACATCTTTCGTCTCCTGATTCGCCGTCCTGCGACGGCTGTAGGTTTATGCCTCTCTCACTGAGACACACCAAGCATCCACCGCGAGCTTCAGGAAAGGCTGTTGGGAACCTTTCGATCTCCTGTGAATGCACGTGAAAAATACTTGCATGTAGTGCAAAGTTGCACGTAGTGTAATCCTGTGCCAAACGCCTCCCCCCACGACCAGCAGGCACCCCCATCACGGCGGGAACTGAACAAGGCAGCCACCAGGCAGGCCATCACGGACGCCGCCCTGGAACTGCTGCGCGCAAAAGGTCCGGGAAACTTCACAGTGGAGGATATTGCCGACGCCGCCGGGATCTCGCGCCGCACCTTCTTCAACTACTTCAGCAGCACCGACGCCGCGCTGGCGTCCGTCGTGCACGGCTTCCTGGACACTGCCATCCAACAGTTCCGGCTCCGCCCGGCAGAGGAGCCCATGCTCGAATCGGCCCAGGCAGCCCTGTCGGCCCTGGCCGATCCCGAGGCCGTCGCTCCACTGGCGGAACTGTTTAGCCTGACCCAGCAAAGCCCCCTGATGGCCCACTCCGAACTGGAGGCATGGGACCACTGCCGGGCGCAGGTCTTCGCCGTCGCCCGCGAGCGCCTCGCCGGCACCCCGGGCGGGCAGGACGAACTCTATGTCCATGCCTTGGCCGGCTCCATCATCTCCTGCGGCAAAGCTGCCATGGAGGTCTGGTTCAGCCGGCGCGGCCCCGACCTCACGACAGGGTCCCTGACCGAGCTGCGCCAACTGTTAATTGATTCGATTGCCCTGCTGGGCTCAGGCTTCGCTCCCCCTGCTTCACCTTCCGCTGTCCGCTCCTCCTGATCAGATCGGTTCCCGCATGGCACTCCTCCTCTACCGCCTTGGCAAGTTCTCCTACCGCCGGCGCTGGCTTGTCATCTCCTTGTGGCTCGCCGTGCTGGTGGCCGTTGGCGGCTCGGCCGCAGCGTTCCACGGCACGCTGTCCAACAACTTCCAGATCCCGGGAACAGAGACCCAGCGGATCGCAGATAAGCTCAAGCAGGACCTGCCGTCGGCTTCCGGCGGCAGCGCCACGATCGTGTTCGAAGCCCCGCCCGGCGGCTTCACGGACCAGGGCCGCGCAGCCGTTACGGACGCGCTGAAGAAGCTCCAGGCCTTGCCCGAAGTCCGCGGCACGGTTGACCCGTTCGCCACCCAGGCCCAAGTGGACCAGGCGGCCAAGGCGATCACCGACGGTGAACAGCAGTTGGCCGCCGGGCAAGCGCAGCTGGACTCCTCGCGGGCCCAGCTGGAGGCAGGCAAGGCCCAGCTGGCCGCGGCCGAGCAGCAGCTCACGGCCGCCGGGGCACCGGCTGCGGCGATCGACGCGCAACTGGGCCAGCAGAAGGCGGCACTGGCGGCAGGCCAGGCCAAGCTCGACGCCGGAACCCGGGAACTCGAGGACAGCAAGGCCAAGCTGGAGCTCGGCAAACGCCAGGCGCAGGCGGCGTCCGCCATCCGCTTCGTCTCGGAAGACAACCAGGCCGCCGTCGCCCAGGTCCAGTTCAACACCTCCATCAACGGGCTCTCCCCGGCAGTCCGGAAACAGGTCCAGGACACCGCCCATGAAACGTCCTCAGCAGGCGTCACGGCCCTGGCCAGCAAGGAGATCACCGAGGACATCTCGGCGCTGTTCGGCACGGCGGAGATCGTGGGCATCGCCGTCGCCGCGCTGGTCCTGATCCTCATGCTGGGCACCCTGATCGCCGCCGGCCTGCCGCTGCTGATGGCCATCATGGGCGTCGGCGTGGGCGTCGGCATCACCTTCGCACTCTCCGGCCTGTTCGACATGAGCTCCATCTCCCCCATGCTGGCCCTCATGCTCGGCCTCGCCGTCGGCATCGACTACTCGCTGTTCATCGTCAACCGGCACCGGACCCAGCTCATCGCCGGCATGGGCGCAGAGGAATCGGTGGCCCGGGCCAACGGCACCTCGGGCAACGCAGTGGTCTTCGCCGGCCTCACCGTGATCATCGCCCTCGCCGCCCTGGTGGTCCCCGGGCTGCCGTTCCTCACCGTCATGGGCCTTGCCGCAGCAGGGACCGTAGCCGTGGCCGTGCTCGTGGCCATTACGCTGACCCCCGCCATGCTGTCCCTGATCGGCCGCCGCATCATCTCCCGGCGCGCCTGGGCCAAGGCGGAGGCGCACAACGCCGAGCCGGGCCACGAAGCCGCGGACCTCGCCACCGACCGCCAGCGCAGCACCCGCGGCTGGGGCGGACTCGTCACCCGGCACCCGTGGGTGGCCCTGGTGGCCGGCGTCCTGGTGCTCGGCACCCTGGCGCTGCCGGCCACGCAGCTGCAGCTGGCCCTGCCGGACGGCGGCTCCGAGCCCGTCGACTCGGAGGCATACCAGGCCTACGACCTGACGGCGCGCAGCTTCGGCGAGGGCGTGACAGGTCCGATCGTGGCGGTGGGCGAGTTCCCGGCGAACCTCGACGCGGCCCAGGCACAGAAGCTGCAGTACGACATCGCGGACAAGCTCCGCGCCGTTGACAACGTGGTGGCCGCCGTGCCGGTAGCCCTCAGCGATGACCGCCGGACCGCCGTGTTCCAGGTCATCCCCAAGGAAGGCCCCGCCAGCGCGAGCACCGTCAAAGTGGTCGCCGAACTGCGCGGACTCAACGGCGAAATCCAGTCGGACTACGGCGTGGCCATGGGCCTGACCGGGCAGACGGCCGGCAACGTGGATGTCTCCACCAAGCTCGGTGCCGCCCTGCCGCCGTACCTGGCGATCGTCGTCGGGCTTTCCCTGATCCTGCTGTTGCTGGTCTTCCGCTCCATCGTTGTCCCGCTGCTGGCCACCGGCGGCTTCCTGCTGTCCCTGTCCGCGGCCTTCGGCGCGGTGGTGGCGGTGTACCAGTGGGGCTGGCTGGGCAGCGTCTTCGACGTCGCCAACCCGGGAGCCGTGCTCAGCTTCCTGCCCATTATCCTGATCGGCGTGCTGTTCGGCCTGGCCATGGACTACCAGGTGTTCATCGCCTCCGGCATGCGCGAGGCATACATGCACGGATCGTCCGCCAAGGAAGCGGTCAGGGTGGGCTTCCGGCACGCGGCCGCCGTAGTCACCGCGGCCGCGATCATCATGGTCAGCGTGTTCTCCGGCTTCATCTTCAGCCACCTCACCATGGTCCGGCCGCTGGGCTTTGCCATGGCCTTCGGCGTACTGTTCGACGCCTTCGTGGTCCGCATGACCATCGTCCCGGCCGTGATGTACCTGCTGGGCGCCAGGTCCTGGTGGCTGCCGCGGTGGCTGGACAGGATCCTGCCGGACGTGGACGTGGAGGGCGCCAAGCTCAACAGGGGCCAGGCAGCACCCGCCTCCGGCGAGCTGGTCCACTAGGCTGAAGCCGTGCTCCATCTGATTCTCGCCTCCCAGTCCCCCGCCCGCACCAAGCTCCTGGCCGAGGCCGGCATCCGGCACACCGTGCTGGTCTCCGACGTCGACGAGGCCGCCGTGCAGGCGCGGTACGGCGTCACGGACCCGCACGACACCGCGCTGCTGCTGGCCCGCGCCAAGGCCGAGGCCGTGGCGGCGCTGCCGGAAGCGGACGGCGCCCTGGTGCTGGGCTGCGACTCGGTCTTTGAATTCGACGGCGAGGCGCACGGCAAGCCCTACACCGCCGACGTCGCCCGCGAGCGGATGCTCCGGATGAGCGGCAGCGCGGGAGTGCTGCACACGGGCCACTGGCTGGTGGACTGCAGGGACACGGACGACGACGGCCCGGGCGGCCGCGGTTCGGGCGCCACGCTCGGGGCGGTCGCCTCTGCCGAGGTCACCTTCATGGACATGGAGCCGGCGGAAATCGACGCCTACATCGCCACCGGCGAGCCGCTGCACTGCGCCGGTTCGTTCACCATCGACGGCCTGGGTGGGGCCTTCATCCGGAAGGTCGACGGCGACCCGCACGCCGTCGTCGGCCTGTCCGTCTCCACCCTCCGTGGCCTCCTGGCCGCCGCCAATGTGCGCATCACGGATCTCTGGCCCGCGCGGTAAGTCCTCCATTTTCGGGACGCCTTGTAGCTTCCCTACAAAGGAAGCCTGGTTTACACGCGGATTCCGCAAGTAATATCGGCGGAACCCTCAAAACCGCGCTAGGCTCCCTGAAGGAAAGAAGGAGACGCCTTGTCAGCAAATTTGGAGCAGTCCGCAGGTCCCACGCAGTCGACGACCCTCACCAAGGTGCTGATCGCCAACCGCGGGGAAATCGCCGTCCGCATCATCCGTGCGGCCCGGGACGAAGGCATCGCCTCCGTGGCCGTCTACGCCGACCCCGACCGGGACGCCCTGCACGTCAAACTCGCCGACGAGGCCTATGCCCTGGGTGGCACCACGGCCGCCGAGTCGTACCTGGTGATGGACAAGATCATTGACGCCGCCCGCCAGTCCGGCGCCGACGCCATCCACCCCGGCTACGGCTTCCTGGCCGAGAACGCCGACTTCGCCGCCAAGGTCATCGCCGCCGGCATCACCTGGATCGGCCCCTCCCCAGAGGCCATCTCCGCCCTGGGCGACAAGGTCCAGGCCCGCCACATCGCCGAGAAGGTCGGCGCCCCGCAGGTCCCCGGCACCGCCGACCCCGTGGAATCCGCCGAGGAAATCCTGGAATTCGTGGACAAATTCGGCCTGCCCGTGGCCATCAAGGCGGCTTTCGGCGGCGGTGGACGCGGCATCAAGGTGGCCCGCACCCGCGAGGAAATCCCCGAACTCTTCGAGTCCGCCGTCCGCGAAGCCACCGCCGCCTTCGGCCGCGGCGAGTGCTTCATCGAGCGCTTCCTGGACGCTCCCCGGCACGTGGAGACCCAATGCCTCGCCGACGCACACGGCAACGTTGTGGTGGTCTCGACCCGCGACTGCTCCCTGCAGCGCCGCAACCAGAAACTGGTCGAAGAGGCGCCCGCCCCGTTCCTCACCCCGGAACAGAACCAGCGGCTCTACGAATCCTCCAAGGCCATCCTGAAGGAAGCCGGTTACCTGGGCGCGGGGACCTGCGAGTTCCTGGTGGGCCAGGACGGCACCATTTCCTTCCTTGAGGTCAACACCCGCCTCCAGGTGGAGCACTGCGTCTCCGAGGAAGTCACCGGAATCGACCTGGTCCGCGAGCAGTTCCGGCTGGCCCGCGGCGAGGAACTCGGCTACGGCGACCCCGAGGTCCGCGGCCACTCCTTTGAATTCCGCATCACCGGCGAGGACCCGGGCCGCAACTTCCTGCCCTCCCCCGGCACCATCAGCGTCCTGAAGAACCCCACCGGGCCCGGCGTGCGGATCGACTCCGGCGTGGAGCAGGGCGATGTCATCAGCGGCAACTTCGACTCGATGCTCTCCAAGTTGATCGTTACCGGCGCCACCCGCACCCAGGCACTGCAGCGCTCACGGCGTGCCTTGGAGGAAATGGTGGTCGAGGGCATTCCCACCGTCATCCCGTTTGATCTCGCCGTGGTCAGCAACCCCGACTTCGCCCCCGCGGAGGGCCCGTTCAAGGTCCACACCCGCTGGATCGAGACCGCCTTCGTCAACGACATCCCCGCCTGGACACCCAGCGGCACCGCGGAAGAAGAGTCGGAGGCCGGCGAACGCCAGCGCGTCGTCGTCGAGGTGGGCGGCAAGCGCCTGGAAGTGGTGCTCCCCGCATCCCTCGGCGTCCCCGGCACCGCCGCAGCCGCCGGCAAGCCCGGCAAGTCCAAGAAGCGCTCACGGTCAGCAGGTCCCGCCGCGGCCACGGGCAATGCCCTCACTTCCCCCATGCAGGGAACCATCGTGAAGGTCGCCGTTTCGCACGGTGACGTGGTGTCCGAGGGCGACCTGGTGGTGGTCCTGGAGGCCATGAAGATGGAGCAGCCGCTGACGGCGCACCGTTCCGGCACCATCACGGGCCTGACGGCAACGGCGGGCGAAACGGTGTCCGCCGGCGCGATCATCGCCACGATCGAAGACTAGAAAGCGCTGCGCCGGACATGCTCGCACCAAGCTTCCAGGAAGAAGTGGACCGCTACCACCAGGCGGTTCCCGAAATCACCCGGGGCAACCCGGCCCCGATCAAGGACCTGTACTCCCGGCAGGACGATGTCACCCTGGCCAACCCATTCGGCGGCATCGCCCGCGGCTGGGCCCAGGTGGAGGCCCGCCTTGACCAGGCGGCCCGGCAGTTCCGCGACGGCGAAATGCTGGGCTTCGACACCGTCACCTCCTACACCGCCCGTGACACCGCCTACCTGGTGGAAACCGAGCACTTCCGGGCGCGGCTGGACGCCGCGTCCGCCACGGAGGAATTTGCCCTGCGCGTCACCAGCATCTTCCGCCGCGAGGAAGGCTACTGGAAGCTGGTGCACCGGCACGCGGACCCCGCCGCCCGGCCCCAGTCCCGGCGCTCCCTGACCCAGCCCGCCGCCTGACCTGCCGCCGCACCCGGTTCGCCGTCGGGACGGTCCGGGTGCTGGCAGGGCGCGCCGCCAGCAGGCAGACTTAGCAGATGCTGCCTTTCCTGCTTCTCGCATCCCGGGCCGAGGATGCCGCCGCCGACGACGAATATGCGGCCTACCTGCGCTACGGCGGACTGGAAGAGAGCGAACTTCACCGGGTCCGGCTGGAGGCCGCACCGCTGCCCGCACTGGACCTTTCGCGGTACTCCGGGGTGATCGTCGGCGGCAGCCCGTTCACCTCCAGCGATCCGCCCGGGAACAAGAGCGCGGTGCAGCACCGGGTGGAACGGGAACTTTCGGGCCTCCTGGACCAGCTCGTGTCGCTCGACTTTCCGTTGCTGGGTGCCTGCTACGGGGTGGGAACCCTGGGCACACACCAGGGCGCGGTGATCGACCGGACCTACGGCGAGCCGCTGGGCGCCGTAGAAATCGAGCTGACGGAGGCGGGAATGCAGGATCCCCTCCTCCACGGGCTGCCCCGGACCTTCACGGCCCTGACCGGCCATAAGGAAGCGGTCAGTTCCCTGCCACCGCACGCGGTGCTGCTGGCGCGCTCCGCCACCTGCCCGGTCCACATGTTCCGGGTCAAGACCAACCTCTACGCCACCCAGTTCCACCCCGAACTGGACGCGGAGGGGCTGGTGACCCGGATCGACATCTACCGGCACGCCGGGTACTTCCCGCCGGAATCCGCCGGGGAACTGATGGCGGCGGCACGCCGGTCCACCGTGACCGAGCCCATGACCGTCCTGAAGAACTTCGTGGCACGCTACGCCCGCTGAGCATGACAATGCCCGGCGGGCCGGATGGCCGCGCCGGGCATTGTGGCGTTGGAGAAATCAGGCCACGTTGTTCTCGTAGTCAAGGTCGCGGGTTTCGCGCGTGAGGAACAGCGCGATCAGTGTCAGCACGGCCATGGACGTCAGGTACAGGCCCACCAGGACGGGGCTGCCCTTGGCCGCTTCCCAGAGCGCGACGGCGATGAACGGCGCCACCGCTGCACCCAGGATGCTGGAGAAGTTGTAGCTGATGGCAGAGCCGGTGTAGCGGACGTTCGTGGGGAACAGTTCCGGCAGCAGCGCCCCCATGGGCCCGAAGGTCAGGCCCATCAGGGAGAAACCAAGGATCAGCAGGCCCATGGTGCCCACGAACCCGCCGCTGAACAGCGGGACGAACAGCAGGCCGAACACGAAGATGCCGGCGGTGACGGCCATCAGCATCTTGCGGCGGCCGTACTTCTCGGCGAGCGGGCCGGAGACCAGGGTGAAGATGCCGAAGAAGACGACGCCGGCGATCAGCATCCAGAGGAAGTCGTTGCGGGTGTAGCCCAGGCCGGGGACGAACGCGGCAGCGGCCGCCTCCGTCATGGGCTTTCCGGCCTTTTCGGCGGCCGCCTGCGCACCGGCCAGCGTGGGCTTGGTGCCGTAGGTGAGGGTGAACGTGGTCATCAGGTAGAAGAGCACGTAGGTGGCCAGCATGATGAAGGTGCCCAGGATCAGCTGGCGCCAGCTGGTCTTGAAGACGCGGCCCAGCGGAAGTTTCGCCACTTCGTTGGATTGCACCACCTTGGTAAAGGCGGGGGTCTCGATCAGCTTGAGCCGGACGTACAGGCCCAGGATGACCATGACGGCGCTGAGCAGGAACGGTACGCGCCAGCCCCAGGCCGCGAAGGCCTCCGGCGAGAGCGTGTAGCTGGCCACGAGGAAGATGACGTTGGCGATGATGAAGCCAATGGGGGCGCCCAGTTGCGGGAAGGTGCCGTAGATGGCGCGCTTGTTGGCGGGCGCGTTTTCCGTGGCCAGCAGGGCCGCGCCGCTCCATTCGCCGCCCAGGGCCAGGCCTTGGGCAAAGCGCATGATGACGAGCAGGGCCGGTGCCCAGAATTCCCAGCCCGGTACCAGGGCGGTGGGGAGGCAACCGATCAGGAAGGTCGCAATGCCCATGGTGAGCAACGACGCCACAAGGGTTCCCTTGCGGCCAAACTTGTCACCGAAGTGGCCGAACACGATGGAGCCAAGTGGACGTGCGACGAACGCCACGCCAAAGACGGCGAAGGAGCTCAGCAGCTGGGTGGTCTCGTTCTGGCCCGGGAAGAAGAGCTTCGGGAAGACGAGCACGGCGGCAGTGGCGTAGACGTAGAAGTCGTAGAACTCCACGGTGGTGCCGATCAGGCTCGCCACGATGACGCGGCCGCGGGAGTTCACCGGCTGGTGCGAACCGGGCACCGTGGTGGTATCGGGGGATGACATAGGTAAGCGCTTTCGTGAGACCGGCCGGGCACAGGCGGGGCCGCCTCCCGGCTCGAATAATTAGAGTTCGATCTTACTTCGCTGCGTCCAGTCAATGGACGAATCGTCCATCATGCGGACACGTGTTGTGCGTCTCACCATGCGGGCCTCCACACCGGGCCTCACGCCGACGTACAGGCCCGGATAGGCAAAAGTCACAGCGCGTTAACAAACATCGTCCGTCCGCGAAACGAGCCGTCCCTACCTTGGAGGAACAACATCCCCTGAAGGAGGTAACCCGTGACTGTTGACCGCACCGTTGATGCCGGCGCCGGAAATACCCTTGACCTCGAAGAGGCCACTGGACCGGCAGCCGTTGCCGCATCCGCCAGCGCACAGCCCGGCCGTACCCGCACCACAGACGCCCCTGCCCTTGAATTCCGCCCCGGCCGCTGGATCGCCAACTGGGATGCCGAGAACAAGGAGCAGTGGGAAACCGCCGGCCGCGCCATCGCCCGCCGCAACCTGAACTGGTCCATCTTCGCCGAGTTCCTCGGCTTCGTGGTGTGGCAGCTGTGGTCCATCGTGGTGGTCCAGCTTCCCGCCGCCGGCTTCACCTTCTCCACCTCGGAGATCTTCTGGCTCATCTCGATGCCCAGCCTCGTGGGCGCCACCCTCCGCATTCCCTACACGTTCATGGTCCCCCGCTTCGGCGGACGGAACTGGACCATCGTCTCCGCACTGCTGCTCCTGATCCCCTCCACCGGACTGGCGCTGTGTGTCTCCAACCCGGACACGCCGTTCGGCGTCATGCTCCTGGTGGCTGCCCTCGCCGGCTTCGGCGGCGGCAACTTCGCCAGCTCCATGGCCAACATCACGTTCTTCTACCCGGCGAGGGAAAAGGGCTGGGCGCTGGGCCTGAACGCCGCCGGCGGAAACCTGGGCGCCGCCGTCGCACAGCTTGCCGTCCCGATCGTCATCACCCTCCTCGCAGCCGGCACCGTCAACCTGCCTATGGCCGGGTGGATGTGGGTCCCGTTCATCCTGCTGGCAGCATTCGGCGCCTTCAAGTACATGAACAACCTCACCAGCGCCAAGGGCGACGTGGCCGGCTCGGTCGCGGCGCTGAAGGAACCGCACCTGTGGATCATGGCCCTGCTGTACATCGGCACCTTTGGCTCCTTCATCGGCTTCGCCGGCGTGTTCCCCAAGCTCATCAAGGACTACTTCCCCGCGTTCTCCTCCATCGGAGTGGGGACCGTGGCCCTGTCCCTGGCCTTCCTGGGCCCCCTGGTGGGTTCGCTGGCCCGCCCGTACGGCGGACGCATGGCGGACCGGATGGGCGGCGCCCGGATGACCGTTGCCGCCTTCGCCTCCATGGCCGTGATCACGCTGACCATGGTTTGGACCCTCCCGCTGAAGAACTTCCTGCTCTTCCTGGTCCTTTTCCTGATGCTGTTCACCGCCAGCGGCTTCGGCAACGGCGCCACCTACCGGATGATCCCGGTCATCTTCGCCACCTCCAGCCGGGCTGCCCGCAACGGTGCCAACCCGGTGGCCACCCAGCGCCTGGCGTCCTCGGCCCTCGGACTGATCTCCGCGATCGGAGCCTACGGGGGCTTCGTGATCCCCCAGGTGCTGAATGCCTCCAGCACCGCCAGCGGCTCCTACACTCCGGCCTTCTACGGATTCGTCGGCGCGTATGTCCTCATGCTGGTGGTCTGCTGGACCTGCTACATCCGCAACGCCGGCCGGAACGCGATGGGGCACGTCTAACATGACCAAAAGCGCCGACACGCACTGCCCCTACTGCGCCCTGCAGTGCGCCATGACGCTCACGTCCCCCGCGGACCTGGCCCCGGCTGAACAGCCGGGGCCAGGCCCCGTGCCTGCCCTGAACCCCGCGGCAGCCCTGGAAGTTGCCGGCCGGGACTTCCCCACCAACCGCGGCGGACTCTGCCGCAAGGGGTGGACCTCCCCCACGCTCCTGAACCACGCGGGCAGGATCACCGAGCCGCTCCTGAAGGGTCCCGACGGCGTCCACCGGCCGATCGGCTGGGACCAGGCCCTGGACCTGGCCGCCTCGGCAGTCCGGGATGCCCGCGCCCGCCACGGGGCCGACTCCATAGGTGTTTTCGGGGGCGGCGGACTCACCAACGAGAAGGCCTACCAGCTGGGCAAGTTCGCCCGGCTGGCACTGGGGACCTCCCGGATCGACTACAACGGCAGGTTCTGCATGTCCTCGGCAGCGGCCGCCGGCATGCGCGCCTTCGGCGTGGACCGCGGCCTGCCCTTCCCGCTCGAGGCCCTGGATGCCGCCGGCACCATCCTCATGCTGGGTTCGAACGTCGCCGAGACCATGCCGCCTTTCGTCCAGCACCTGCAGGGTGCCCGCAATGCCGGCGGACTGATCGTGGTGGATCCGCGCCGCTCCGCCACGGCAGCCTTCACAGCCGACGGCGGCGGCATCCATCTCCAGCCACTGCCGGGCACTGACCTGGCCCTGCTGCTCGGGCTCTCGCACGTGGTCATCCACGAAGGCCTGGCGGACACCGGCTACCTGCAGGAGCGCACCACGGGCTACGACGCCGTAGCCCGCAGCGTCAACGCCTTCTGGCCCGAGCGCGTGCAATCCCTCACCGGCGTGCCCGCGGACCTGATCCGGGAAACCGCCCGCAGGCTGGCCGCCGGAGCACAGGCAGGCGGCAGCTACATCCTGACCGGCCGCGGCGTGGAACAGCACGTGGACGGCACCGACACCGCCACCGCCGCCATCAACCTCAGCCTCCTGCTCGGCCTGCCGGGCTCGGCCCGCAGCGGCTACGGAACGCTCACCGGGCAGGGCAACGGCCAGGGCGGCCGCGAGCACGGCCAGAAGGCGGACCAGCTCCCCGGCTACCGCAAGATCACCGACCCCGCCGCCCGGGCCCACGTCGCCGCTGTCTGGGGCGTCCCCGAAGCGTTGATCCCCGGGCCCGGCCTGCCCGCCGTCCAGTTGCTGAAGTCGCTGGGACAGCCCGACGGCGTCTGGTGCCTTTTCGTGCACGCCTCCAACATCGCCGTGGCCGCCCCCGACGCCAACGCCGTCATCAAGGGTCTGCGCAGCCTGGACTTCCTGGTGGTGTGCGACTTCTTCATGTCGGAGACCGCCGCGGAGGCCGACCTCATCCTTCCGGTCCTCCAGTGGGCCGAGGAGGAAGGCACCCTGACCAACCTGGAAGGTCGCGTCCTGCGCCGGCGCCGCGCCATCTCCCCGCCTGCCGGTGCCCGCAGCGAACTGTGGATCATGGCCCGGCTGGCTGAGCGGCTGGACGCCCCCTCCACCTACAGCGAGGACCCCGAGACGGTCTTCGAGGAACTGCGGCTTGCCTCCGCGGGCGGGCTTGCCGACTACTCGGGCATCGACTACGCCATGCTGGACCGGGGCGAAGCCGCCTACTGGCCCTACCCTGCCGGCAGCACCGGCACGCCGCGGCTCTTCCGGGACGGCTTCGCGCACCCCGGCGGCAAGGCGGTCATGGTCCCGGTGGTTCCACGCCGCCGTCGCCCCTCCACTGCGGGCCCCGGCGCAAACGCGGCGGCCGGCGCCAAGGAAATGACCCTCATCACCGGGCGCCTCCTGGAGCACTACCAGTCCGGCGCGCAGACCCGGCGGGTCCAGGAACTTCTCGCCGCCCAGCCGGAAGCGAAGGCCCAGATCCACCCTGCGGCCGGCGAGGCACTCGGCATCACCGCCGGCTCCCTGGTCTCCGTGGCCAACGCACGCGGCGAGGTGGTGTGCCGGGCGGAACTCACCAGCGCCATCCGGCCCGAAACGGTCTTCCTCCCCTTCCACTTCCCGGGATCAGAAAGCGCCAACCGGCTGACCGAAGCCGCCACCGACCCCATCTCCGGGATGCCTGAATTCAAGTTCAACACCGTGTGGGTCCGGCCCGTGGCCGCCCTCGATTCCGCCCTTATGCTGCAAAAGACGGAGGCCTCATGAGCGAGCAGATTGTGATCGTGGGATTCGGCCCCGTGGCCGCCAGGCTGGTGGACGAGCTCCTGCCCGCCGTCCGCGGCGGGCACGCCCGGCTCACAGTGGTGGGTGAGGAGTCCGAGGCCGCCTACAACCGCGTCCTGGTGGCGGACCTCGGCGTCGGCCGCACCACCGCCGGCGCCCTGGCCCTCGCCGACGCCGCCGACCTGGCAGCCGAGGGAGTGGACGTCCGCCTGGGCGTGCGGGTCAAGCGGGTGGACCGGGCGCGGCAGCAGGTCCTGCTTTCCGACGGAACCGCCGTGCACTACGACAGGCTGGTATTTGCCACCGGATCACGGCCCGTCATCCCCAACCTCACCGGAATCAACCCCGATCCCGCCTCCCCCGTGCTTCCCGCCGGGGTCACGGCCTTGCGCGACCTCCGCGACGCGGACGTGCTCCGCCAGGCGGTGGACGGCGGCAAACGGGTGGTGGTCCTGGGCGGCGGCGTCCTCGGGCTGGAGACGGCACTCGCGGCCGCGGAAGAAGGGGCTACGGTCACCGTGGTCCACAACGGGCCGCACCCCCTGGGCCGCAACATCGACCGCGGCGGCGGCGCCGTCCTGGCCGCCGGACTGCGCCGGTGCGGCGTGAGGGTGGCAGGCAACGCCCGCTCCACCGGCGTTGAGCACAACGCGCCCGACGGCGGCTTCTCGGCGTTGCTGCTCGACGACGGGTCCGCGATCGACGGCGACCTCCTGGTCATCTCGTGCGGGGTCCGTCCCCGAACCGAACTGGCCGAAGGCTGCGGACTGTCCACCGGCACCGGGATCCTGGTGGACCACCGGCTGCGGGCGCACCACGAACCGCACATCTTCGCCATCGGCGACTGCGCAGAGGTTCGCTGCCCGGATCCGGGCTGCGCCGCATGCAGGAACGCCATGGGCCCGTCCGGGCTGGTAGGCCCCGGCTGGCGCCAAGCCGAATGGTTGGGCGGCTACCTCACCCTGCTGGCCGAAGGGGCCGTTGCCGAGGCGGACCTGCTGCCGGCCCTGCCGCCGGAACAACCCGCCGTCGTGGTGTTGAAGGCCCGCGGCCTGAACATGGCGGTGGCCGGGAACAACGGCGCCGACCCCTGGGACGAAGAAGCGCTCACCGCAGGTGCCGTCAACGGCAGGCCGCGCTTGCAAATCGCCCAGTGGGCCGATCCGGAGCACGGCCGCTACGTCAAGATGACCACCCGCGGCGGCGTCCTGGAGGGCCTGGTGTCAGTGGGAATGCCGCGGACCGCGGCCGAACTGGTGGGCCTTTTTGAACGCGGCGCCGAACTGCCCGCCGACCGTTCCCTGCTCCTGCGCCTGGACGGGCCGGACCTGGTCCCCGGCGCCGCCGACCCCGCAGGCACCGTCTGCCGGTGCGCCGGTGTCAGCGGAGCGGCGATCCAGGGCGCTGTGGAGGGCGGCTGCTCAACGGTGGCGGACGTGTCCAAGGCCACCCGGGCAGGCACCGGCTGCGGCGGCTGCCACGAGGACATCAAGGGGCTTATCGAGAAGCACTTCTCCCCGGCCCTCCCCTAACCCCGCAAGGCCACACGGGGCCCCGGCCTTGCCCTACATGTGGACGTGCAGGCGGCGGGCGGCCTCGGAGATGGAGCCGGTCAGCGACGGGTACACGGTGAAGGTGCTGGCGAGGTCGTCCACGTGCAGCTTCTGCTTGACCGCGATGGCGATCGGGAAGATCAGCTCGGACGCGTTGGGCCCCACCACCACGCCGCCGATGACGGTTCCGGAGCCCTTCCGGGCAAAGATCTTCACGAAGCCGTCCTTGGCGTTGCGCATCTTGGCGCGGGCGTTGCTGCGCAGCGAAAGCTTGATGATGTCCGCCTGGTATTTGCCGGACTCGATCTCCGCCTCGGACACTCCCACGTTGGCGATTTCCGGGGACGTGAAGATGTTCGACGCCACCTGGTGGAGCTTGAGCGGGGTCACGCCGTCGCCCATGAAGTGCGCCACAGCGATGCGGCCCTGCATGGCGGCCACGGAGGCCAGCGGCAGGACGCCGGTGCAGTCGCCGGCGGCGTAGATGTTCGGGGCCGTGGTGCGGGATACCCCGTCAACCTTGATGTGGCCGCTGTCGCTGACGGCCACACCGGCTTCTTCAAGGCCCAGTCCGGCGGTGTTGGGGATGGAGCCCAGGCAGAGCAGGCAGTGGCTGCCGGTCACGGTGGAGCCATCGGCGAGGGTCACCACGACGCCGTCGTCCGTACGCTCCACGGACTGGGCGCGGGAGCGGGACAGGACCCGGACCCCACGGCGCTCGAAGACTTCTTCCAGTACCACCGCGGCGTCGACGTCGGAGCCCGGCAGCACGCGGTCGCGGCTGGAGACCAGGGTGACCTTGGATCCCAAGCCGTTGTAGGCGGAGGCGAATTCGGCACCCGTCACGCCGGAGCCGACGACGATCAGTTCCTCGGGAAGTTCGTCAAGGTCGTAGATCTGGGTCCAGTTGAGGATCCGCTCACCGTCCGGGCGGGCAGTTTCCAGTTCGCGGGGGTGCGCGCCAACAGCCAGCAGGATGGTGTCGGCTTCCACCGTCTCGGTGCCGTCAGCGGTCAGGACCTCGATGGTGTGGTTATCCACGAGGCGGCCGGACCCGGCAATGATCCGCACACCCACCTTCTCCAGGCCCTCGCGGATGTCATGGGACTGGGTGCGGGCCAGGGTGAGGAGGCGGTCATTGATGTGCTTAAGGTCAGCGTGCATCACCGGCACGAAATCGCCGCCGTCGACGTCGAATTTCACGCCGAGCTCGCCCGCCTCGGCCACCCGGGCCATGAGGTCTGCCGTGGCGATGAGGGTCTTGGAGGGAACGACGTCGGTCAGCACCGCGGAGCCGCCGAGCCCGGCACGTTCGATGATGGTGACCGTTGCCCCCAGCGAGGCGGCGACCATGGCCGCCTCGTATCCGCCGGGACCGCCTCCCAGGATCGCGATTCGGGGGGAACTGAAATCTGGATGCGTAGTCACAGTCATCCATTCTCGCCCATCTCCGGCCTGACCACCAAGAAAACAGGGCGTTTTCCGGGCCGGCCGTGATGAGGGCAACAGTGGCGGCAGGATAACTTGTACTGGTGAGTACAACAGACTTCCTGAACACTGACCCGTTTGCCGCCGCCCGGGCCGCCGCTGACTACATCGCCGAGGAGACCGGGGTGGACCGCCACGACGTCGCCCTGGTCCTCGGTTCCGGCTGGGGCGAGGCCGCCGACCTGATCGGCGAGACCACCGCCACCCTCTCCGCGGAGGAGGTCCCCGGCTTCCATGCCCCCGCCGTGGAAGGCCATGTGGGAACCATCCGGTCCGTACTGGCCAAGGACGGAAAACGCGCCCTGGTCCTGGGTGCGCGGACCCACTACTACGAAGGCAGGGGCGTCCGGGCAGTGGTGCACGGGATCCGGGCCGCTGCGGCCGCCGGGTGCAAGACCCTGGTCCTCACCAACGGCTGCGGCGGACTCAACGAGGCGTGGACGCCCGGCACCCCCGTGTTGATCAGCGACCACATCAACCTCACCGCTGCGTCCCCGCTGGAGGGCGCAACGTTCGTGGACCTGACGGACCTGTACTCACCGCGCATCCGTGGACTGGCCCGCGAGGTGGATCCCACCCTGGACGAGGGCATCTACGCCCAGTTCCCCGGCCCGCACTACGAAACCCCGGCTGAAGTGCAGTACGCCAAGCGGATCGGGGCGGACCTGATCGGCATGTCGACGGCACTGGAGGCCATTGCCGGCCGCCACGCCGGAATGGAAGTGTTCGGCATCTCCCTGGTCACCAACCTGGCAGCGGGCATCAGCCCCCAGCCGCTCAGCCACCAGGAAGTCATCGAATCCGGCCAGGCCGCGGGCCCGCGCATCTCCCGGTTGCTGGCTGACATCATCGCCCGGCTCTGAACGCCCCTGACCGCCGGGGTGCGGGCAACGGACCTGCAATGACGATAGCGTTAGGCCCATGACGTCTTCCGATGCCGAACTTCGCCTGCTTGCCGAGGCCCGGGAATGGGCCGCCCTGGATCCGGATCCCGCAACACAAGCATCGCTGCTTGGGCTTGTGGGGCTCGTTGAAGAGGGCGACCCCGCGGCACGGCAGGAGCTGGAAGACAGCTTCCGCGGCACGCTGCAGTTTGGCACGGCGGGCCTGCGCGCCGCCCTCGGACCCGGGCCGAACCGGATGAACCGGGTGGTGGTCCGCCGCGCCGCAGCCGGACTGGCGGCCTTCCTGGTGGACGCCGTAGCCGAAGCTGCGTCCGGCACCCGGCCGCGCGCCGTCGTCGGCTATGACGCCCGGCACAACTCGGATGTCTTCGCGGCCGAAACGGCCGCCATCTTCACCGCTGCCGGCATCGAGACCTTCCTGCTCCCGGCAGCCCTCCCCACTCCCCTGCTGGCCTACGCCGTCCGCGCCCTGGAATGCGACGGCGGCGTCATGGTCACCGCCAGCCACAACCCGCCGCAGGACAACGGGTACAAGGTCTACCTGGGCCGGCACGCAGTGTCCGCCGACGGGGACGGCGCCCAGATCGTGGCCCCCTACGACGCCCGCATCGCCGCGCGGATCAGCGCCGTGAGCCCCGTCGGCTCCATCGAACTGGCGGCCGGCGGGTGGACCGTGCTGGACGGCTCGCTGGCCGCCGACTACCAGCGGGCGATTGCTGCACTGGCCATGCCGGACCGCTTCCCCGCCCGCGACCTGCGGATCGTCCTGACCCCGCTGCACGGCGTGGGTGGCGGGACGGCACTGGAGGTCCTGAACGCGGCAGGTTTCACGGATGTCACCATGGTGGCCGAACAGGCCGAACCGGACCCCGAATTCCCCACCGTCAGCTTCCCCAACCCGGAAGAACCCGGGGCACTCGACCTCGCCCTCGAAGCGGCCGAACGGCTCGACGCCGACCTGGTCATCGCAAACGATCCCGACGCCGACAGGGCTGCCGTCGCCGCCAAGGACCCGGACACCGGCGCCTGGCGGATGCTCCGCGGCGACGAAGTCGGCGCCCTCCTGGGGGCCCACATCGCCGCCCGGCTCGCGGACGCCGGCACCGAAGCGGACCAGCAGGGTGTCTTTGCCAACTCGATCGTGTCCTCCCGCCTGCTGGCGCGCGTCGCCGCTGCCGCGGGCTTCGCCCATGAAGTAACCCTGACCGGGTTCAAATGGATCTCCCGGGTTCCCGGCCTCACCTACGGCTACGAGGAAGCGCTGGGTTATTGCGTCGCGCCGGACCTGGTGAAGGACAAGGACGGCATTTCCGCCGCCGTGCTGATCGCCGAACTTGCTGCCGCCGCCAAGGCCGCCGGCAAGACCGTCTTCGACACCCTCGATGAGCTGTACCTCCAGCACGGCCTGCACGCCAGCGACCAGCTGAGCATCCGGGTCGCGGACCTGGGCCTCCTGGACGCCATGATGAACCGTTTGCGGGTTTCGCCGCCGGAATCGTTTGGGCAGTCCGCGGTGGAAGTCTTCACCGACCTGGCAGAGGGAAGCGGCCAGCTGCCGCCCACGGAGGGCCTGCTGTACATCACCAGGGACCTGACCCGCGTGATCATCCGGCCCAGCGGCACGGAGCCCAAGCTCAAGTGCTACCTCGAAGTGATCCACCACGTGGGATCCGCCGCCGAACTGCCGGAGGCGCGCCAGGCGGCGCGTGCCTCCCTGGACGAGGTCCTGCACGACGTCAGCGAGGCACTGGGACTTTAACCGCGGAAAGGGGCGCCGCCTGGCGCCCCTTTCCTGTGTGCGGGAAGTCCTAGAGTTCCACCTCGACGAACCCGTCGGTGATCCGGGTGTTGAAGGCGGCCAGGCGCAGGCCCGGAGTGGTGAAGCATTCACCGGTCTCGAGGTCGTAGACCTCTTTATGCAGCGGCGAGGCGATCGTGGGGCGCGTGCCCTTGGAACCCAGGATGCCGCGGGCCATGACGTGGGCTCCGGTGGCCGGATCCTCATGCGCCACGGCGAAGACTTCGCGTGGACCGGTGCGGAACAGCGCCACCTGGCGGCCGGCAAGCAGCGCTGCCTCGCCCCAGGCGGGCTCAAGGTCCTCCACCGCGCAGACGCGGTGCCAACCGGTCCCGGATCCGGCGGTGTCTGATTCGGCGGCGAGCGCCCCAAGTTCCAGTGTTGCCGTCATGTCCGGCTCCTCTCCTGTGCCTGTCATCCCTGCAAGCGGCTGCTTGTGATGCCGTGTCCAACGCTAGGTTCCGGGTGTTTCAAAGGAGTGCGGTGAATGTGTCCGGCGGGTAAAAGAGACCTCACGCGGCCGGAAATGCGCTCGTGATGCAGAAGTTAAGTTGACGAAACAAAAGGGAAACTGAGGCGAAACTGCCCCTCCCTAGGCTGGGAGCACAAGCTGCAGAGCACCGTCTGCGGCCCATGCGAAAGGCCCACAGTGACCGAACAGACTTCAAGCACCGAGACTCCGCGCCGCATCGTCGTCGCCGGCGGCGGCCCTGCGGCCCACCGTTTCGCGGACGCCATGCATGCCCGCGGCCTCGACGGCTGGGATGTCACGGTCCTCACCGAGGAAGCCCACCTCCCCTACGACCGCGTGGCCCTCTCGAAGGCCCTCACGGACACCGGTGTGGACCTGACGCTGGGAACGACCTCCATGTGGGAGCACGGCTCCTTGACCCTGAAGACCGGCGAGCGCGTCGTGAAGGTCAACGCTGAGGCCAAGACCGTGGAGACGGCCGCCGGCAACACCTACGAATATGACGAACTGGTCGTGGCCACGGGTTCGGACGCCGTCCGCCTGCCCATCCCCGGCGCCGGGCACGCCCACGTCTACCGGACGCTGGAGGACGTGTGGGCCATCAACAAGGCCGTCGCCGACCTCACCGCGAAACTCGGCCGCAAGATCAACGCGGTCACCATTGGCGGCGGGCTCCTGGGACTGGAATCCGCAGCCGGCACGGAACAGCTCGGCGCCACCCCTGTGGTCATCAACGGCGCCCCCTGGCTCATGAACACCCAGCTGGACGAGGGCGCGGGCCAGGCCTTGGGCCGCCTGATCGAAGCCAAGGGCTTCGAGGTCCACGGCGGTGTCTTCCCGTCGGAGATTTTGGCGGACGACGACGGCCAGGTCACCGGAGTGCTGATGGCCGACAACAGGATCATCCCGGCCGACCTGGTCATCGTCGCGGTCGGCGTCAAGCCCCGTGACGAACTCTTCCGCGCCGCCGACGGCGAAGAGCAGCTTTTCAGCCTGGGCCCGCGCGGCGGCGTGGTCATCAACGACTACTGCGCCACCGAAGTCCCCGGCATCTGGGCCATTGGCGAGGTAGCCAACTTCGGGGGCATGTGCCTTGGCCTGGTGGCGCCCGCCAACACCATGGCCGAGATCGTCGCCGACCGGCTGCACGGCGGCGACGCCACGTTCCCCGGCTTCGACACCGCCACCAAGCTGAAACTCTCCGGCGTGGACGTGGCCAGCTTCGGTGACGCTTTTGCCCGCACCGAGCACGCCCTCGAAATCGTCTACGCGGACCCCGCCCGCGGCGTCTACCAGAAGATCGTCACCACGGACGACGCCAAGACCCTCCTGGGCGGCATCTTCGTCGGCGATGCCTCTCCCTACATGAGCCTGCGGCCTCTCCTGGGCCGTGAACTCCCCGCAGAGCCCGGCGCATTCCTGACCGCGGCCGGCGGCGGCGAAGCTCCCGAAACCGAGCTCCCGGACGACGCCACCCTGTGCTCCTGCAACAACGTCACTGCAGGTACCATCCGCGACGCCATCAACGGCTGCGGCGCCTGCGACGGCAACGCCCCGGTCCAGGAACTGGGCGAACTGAAGGGCTGCACCCGTGCCGGCACCCAGTGCGGTTCGTGCGTGCCCATGCTGAAGAAGCTGCTGGAAACCGAACTCACCAAGTCCGGCGTCGAGGTCTCCAAGGCCCTGTGCGAGCACATCGAACTGTCCCGCCAGGAACTTTTCGACGCCATCCGCGTCCTGGGACTGACCTCCTTCGAGGAGATCATGGCCAAGTACGGCACCGGGGCCGGCTGCGACATCTGCAAGCCCACCATCGCCAACATCCTTGCCAGCCAGAACAGCGCCTACGTGCTGGACGCCGGCCGCGGCACCCTGCAGGACACCAACGACCGCGCCCTGGCCAACATGCAAAAGGATGGCACCTACTCGGTGGTCCCCCGCATCGCCGGCGGGGAGATCACCCCCAGGAAGCTCGGCGTGATCGCCGCCGTCGCAGAAAGGTACGGCCTGTACACCAAGATCACCGGCGGCCAGCGGATCGACATGTTCGGTGCCCGGCTGGAGCAGCTGCCGGAGATCTGGAAGGAACTGGTGGACGCCGGCTTCGAGTCCGGCCAGGCGTACGGCAAGAGCCTGCGCACGGTGAAGTCGTGCGTCGGGTCCACCTGGTGCCGGTTCGGTGTCCAGGACTCGGTGGCCATGGCCATCCAGCTGGAGCTGCGCTACCGCGGCCTGCGCAGCCCGCACAAGCTGAAGATGGGCGTCTCCGGCTGCGCCCGTGAGTGTGCCGAAGCACGCGGCAAGGACGTGGGCGTGATCGCCACCGCCGACGGCTGGAACCTGTACGTCGGCGGCAACGGCGGAGCCACCCCGGCCCACGCCCAGCTGCTGGCCAAGGACCTGGACGACGAAACCCTGATCAAGTACATCGACCGCTACTTCATGTACTACATCCGCACGGCGGACCGCCTGCAGCGCACGGCCCGCTGGCAGGAGGAGCTCGACGGCGGCATCAAGCACGTTGAGGACGTGGTGGTGAAGGACACCCTGGGTATCGCCGAGGACCTTGAGGCCGCCATGGCCAAGCACGTGGACACGTACGTGGATGAATGGGCAGACACCCTCAAGGACCCCGAACGCCTGCGCCGGTTCCGCTCCTTCGTCAATGCCCCCGACCAGAAGGACGACTCCATCACCTTCGTCCCGGACGAGCGCGGCCAGATGCGCCCCGCCACCCCGGAGGAAAAAGGCAAGGTCCTGATCGGGGCTTCCATCCCGGTCCGCGCCGCCACCACGGAAACCCCTGGAAACGAGGCATAGCCATGCAGCTCAGTATCGACCTCACCGGCCGGAACGTCCTGGTGGCCGGCGCCCCGGATGCCGCGCGGCAGGCGGTGCGGCGGTACGAAGCCGCGGGCGCCGTCGTCCACCGCGTTGGCAGCCCCGAAGAGGCGCGGCTCGTCCACGTGCCGGAGCGGCTGTTCCTGGTCGCCGCCGTCGAGGACGGACAGAACGGCTGGGGCGCTTTCCTTGACCGCTGCCGGAACGCCGGCATCCCGGTCGCTGCCGAGCCCGCCGCCGGCCCGGCCGGCCACGTCACCCTGGTGGGCGGCGGCCCCGGCACGGGCGACCTGCTCACCGTGGCTGCCGTCAAGGCGCTCCGGGACGCCGACGTCGTCTTCTACGACCGGCTGGCCCCGTACCAGGAGCTGCCGCGGCTGACCTCCGCGGAGCTGGTGGACGTCGGAAAGAAACCGGGCCACCACAAAGTCAGCCAGTCGGACATTGAAAAACTGATGGTCGAAAGCGCCCTGGCCGGCAACAACGTGGTGCGCCTCAAGGGCGGGGACCCCTACGTCTTCGGTCGGGGCGGGGAGGAAGTTGCCGCGTGCGTGGCCGCCGGTGTCAAAGTGCACGTCATCTCCGGCGTTACCAGCGCCATCTCGGTCCCGGCCGCGGCAGGCATCCCGGTCACCCACCGCGAGGTCAGCCACATGTTCACCGTGGTCTCCGGACACGCGCCGCTGACGGAGAAGGAGCACCACCACCTGGCCGGCCTGGGCGGGACCATTGTGGTGCTCATGGGCATTGGCACCCTGCACCAGCTGGCAGCGGGCTTGCGCCGCGCCGGGATGCGCCCGGACATGCCCATGGCCGTGGTGGAGCGGGGCTACCGGCCCGGCCAGCGCACCACCATCGCAAACCTGGGCACCATCACCTCCGCCGCTGCCGGCTGCAGCAATCCCGCAGTACTGGTGATCGGTGAGGTGGTCCGGGTGGCCGAAGCCAACCGGCAGCACGCCGGAGCCGCCGCCGACCTGGACATGCTGGCGGCCTCGCTGCTGGGATCATGAAAGGATTGACCCCCATGACTGCACTTGCACCGGCCGAACCCACGCAGGCTGAAGAAACAACAGATGCCGCGGAATCGCCGCTTGAGGGGTTCCGCATCGGCGTCACCTCGGACCGGCGGTCACGCGACCTGATCGAGGCCCTGGAGCGACGGGGTGCCGAAGTGCTGCATGCTCCGGCGCTGAAGATCGCCCCCGTCCAGGAGGACATGCGCCTGATCGAAGACACCAGGGCCATCATCGCCGCCAAACCGGACCTGTGCATCGCCACCACCGCCTACGGCATGCGCCGGTGGTGCGAGGCCGCTGACTCCTTCGGAATCGGCGACGAACTGCTGGAAACGCTGGGAAGCTGCCGGATGTTCGTCCGGGGACCCAAGGCCCGCGGGGCCGTGCGTGCGGCCGGCCTCGCCGACGTCGGGATCAGCAGCGACGAAACCACTGCCACGCTGGTGGACATGCTGCTCACCGAAGGCGTCCGGGGCAAGACCGTCGCCATGCAGCTGCACGGCTACACCGACGTCCGCCAGATCGAACGGCTCCGGATGTCCGGCGCCACGGTCCTGACCGTGACGCCCTACCGCTGGGTCAAGCCCGACGGCGAGGACAAGCTGCCGCGGCTGATCGAGGCTGCCTGCAACGGAAACCTGGATGTCCTCACGTTCACCAGCGCCCCCGCGGTGGACGCGATGTGGAGCACGGCCCACGAGATGGGCCTGTACAAGCAGCTGGTGGAGAGCCTGAAACTGAATGTCACTACCGCGGTGGTGGGTCCCGTCACGGCGCAGCCCCTGCTGGACGCCGGGGTGACCCCGCTGATCCCGGAACGGTTCCGGATGGGAGCCCTCATCCGCCTGGTGTGCGAGCACCTGGCATTGAACCACGTCCGGCGGCTCGACACCCGCTCCGGAAACATCGAGCTCCGGGGCCGCAGCCTTCGCATCGATGGCCGGCAGGTGGAACTGGCCCCCGCCCCGCTGCTGCTCCTGCGGGCGCTGCTCGGTGCCGGGGGCGCGGTCCTGTCCCGCGAGTCCCTTTCGGACCTGCTGGAGCTCCGTGGTTCCGTCCACGCGCTGGACATGACCGTGAGCCGGCTGCGGTCGTCGCTGCCGGACGGCAAGCTCATCGAAACCGTGGTGAAGCGGGGCTACCGGATCCGCGTTTGAAGTCCGGGGGCGGCCGAATGTGTCCGCCGGCTCCCGGATGAGAGGTGCGTCACGGGTTCTGTTACCGGCCGGTAAATACTGGCGAACAGCACCCTCCGAAACAGCAATGGACGGGTAACACAACCGAAAAAGCAGGCCCCTACGCTGGGGTGCATCACGAAGTTCCGGCCGGTTAACGGCCACCAGCGAAAGGGCCAGCACATGTCCGCTCCGGCACCCTCCCCGTCCACCTCCGAGGCAACCCGCATCGTCATCGCCGGGGCCGGACCGGCCGCCCAAGCCCTGGTTGCGCAGCTGGACCGCGCCCGTTTCACCGGAAGCATTACCGTACTGAGCAACCGGGACGACACTCCCGCCGAACTGCTGGAACTGGCCATGCTGCCCCAGGTTTCCGTGCGCTTCGGCCAGCCCGCAAGCCACATCGACGCCGCCAACCGCACCGTGGCCACCGCCGACGGCATGGAGTTCGCCTACGACCAGCTGGTCATCGCCACCGGCTCCGCCCCCGCTGCCAGCCCCGTGGACGGCGCCGCCCAGTGCCTGAGCTACTCCACCATCGACGACGCCCCGCGCATCGCCGAAGGCGTCCAGGAAGTCACCCGTGAACTGGGACGCAGGCCCGTCGGCATCCTCGTCGGCACGGGCGCGGCCGCCGGACAAGCCGAAGCCGTCCTCCGGGCCAAAGGCGTGCGGCCCATCCGCACAACGGCCCGGCCCGCCGCCGTCGTTCCTTCCGCTGTTCCGGGCGGATCCGCTTCCGGCCTGGCCTCCTCCGCCGTCGTCTTCGAGGACGGCAGCAGCATGACCGGAGACCTGGTGGTCCTGGCCGAGGAACGGGTCTCCCGTGACAGCCTCGCCGCCACGGCCGGGGTGCGGACGGCCGCCGGCGGCGGCATCGTGATCAGCCGCGACTTCCGCACGTCGGTCCCCGGCATTTGGGCCATCGGTGATGCTGCGGCGTTCGACGGCGTGCGGCTGGGCCTGCTGGTGGCGGCCGCGTCCGCGGCGGGGGCCTGCGCCACCCAGTTGCTGACCGCCGTTGCCACCGCAGTTCCGTCCGCCGCCGCCGTGCCGGCACTGCAGGTGGCCGCCTGACCGGCCCGGCCGGGGTTGTCCCGCGGCGTCCGCCACCGGGCTGCCGGTGCGGCCCCGGCGCGCTGTGACAAGATGGTTTCAGCAACGAGTCACCGACGCGCCGGGCCCACGAAGCCCCTCGAGAGGACCATCCATGAGCAATGAAGCCACCGTTCACGCAGGCACCGCCACACCGGCCGGTGACGGGAACATCGCCTCCTACATCGACCACACGCTGCTCAAGCCCGAAGCCTCGGAAGCCGAGGTGCTGAAAGTCTGCGCCGAGGCCGCCGAGTACGGGTTCAAGTCGGTCTGCGTCAACCCTGTCTGGGTCAAGACCGTCACCACCGCGCTGAAGGGCTCAGGGGTCCTCACCTGCTCCGTGGTCGGCTTCCCGCTGGGGGCGACCCCCACGGACGTGAAGTCCTTCGAGGCCCGCGGCGCGGTACTGGACGGCGCTGACGAGGTGGATATGGTGATCAACATCGCCGCTGCCCGGGCAGGCGACAAGGGCGCCCTGGCCGATGACATCGCCGCCGTGGCCGAGACCGTGCACGCCGGTGGCGCCATCCTGAAGGTCATCATCGAAACCGCGCTCCTGACCGACGAACAAAAGGTCCTGGCCTGCCAGGCGGCAGTGGAGGCCGGCGCGGACTTCGTCAAGACGTCCACAGGCTTCAACGGTGGCGGCGCCACCGTTGAAGACGTGGCGCTGATGCGCAAGGCCGTGGGCCCGAACGTGGGGGTCAAGGCCTCCGGCGGTGTACGGTCCCTGGCCGACGCTCAGGCTATGATTGCTGCAGGTGCAACACGAATCGGCGCCAGCTCCGGGATTGCCATCGTCAAGGGTGAACAGGGTTCAGCCGCTTACTGACCGGGACCGGACGGCCGCCACAGACCAAGCCCCGCGGGGCCGAGGAGGAACACATGTCCAGCAAGATCAACGCGTCCAGCCGGGACACGACGTCTAACCAGGACATGGTCCGCACCCCGCAGAACGAGAACAACACGGCCACCAGCGCTGTCCTTTTCGTGGTCAGCTTCGCCCTGTTCCTGGGCGCCATCTACTCCCTGTCCTTCCTCAGCCTG
This sequence comes from Pseudarthrobacter sp. MOO14, assembly GCF_058267675.1. Classification (NCBI taxonomy): domain Bacteria; kingdom Bacillati; phylum Actinomycetota; class Actinomycetes; order Micrococcales; family Micrococcaceae; genus Pseudarthrobacter; species Pseudarthrobacter sp. MOO14. Next base: position 3,802,062 of record NZ_CM177849.1, on the reverse strand, counting down.
GACAACCCCTGGCCGATGGCGGTGTGCCTGGTCCTGTTCGCCCTGGCGTTCTGGATCCCGCAGACCATCCTCGGACGGTCTGACTCCGCAGGCGAGCACTGATCCCCACGCAGACAGCAAAGGACCCCGGACACGCCGTCCGGGGTCCTTTGCTGTCTGCTGCCCGAGGCCTTCCTGCTGCTAGAACCACTGCCTGATCCAAGCCCCCGCGGCGGCGGCCACCGGGCCCCAGTGGTCCCTGGCGATGGCCCAGCCGGCCATGGACATGCCCACCATGGCGTAGGCGCTGACCGGGATCAGCACCAGCCACTCCCGCTTGGATCCCGCCCGTCCCAGCAGGGGCACCGAGAGGGCGCCGTTGGGGCGCCAGACGTTCCGCAGCAGGGGCAGCCGGCGCAGCAGCCGGGGTGGCCTGATGACCAGCGGCCACAGCAGCGGCACTCCCCCGGTGGTGACCAGGTCGCCGACAATATGGACCACCACTCCGATCAGCATCGAGGTGGGCAGCCAGGTCCATTGGTCCGGCGCGAAGAACGTGACCAGGCCGGCCATCGCCAGGGCGAAAATCCAGTTCGAGATGAATCCACTCTTGGGAAAGAGTTTCAGCGCCTTGGCCGCGATGTTGATCAGGAACATGCACAGCAGCCCGGCGCCGACGGACAGGCGGCCCCAGGGGGTGTCCATATGGACCTGAGATGCCAGGCCGGCCAGGAACACGAACAGGGCGGCGCCCACGATGGAATGCGTGCCCTGCCGGTGGCCGCCGCTGGCGTTCTCGATGCCACGCGCGATCACATTGGACAGCGGCGGGAGCGAGTGCGCCACCGTGCTGGAGCGGTGGTCCCAGTCGCACACCAGGGCCGTGCCCGCCGTCGCCATCCCGCCGATGAGGATGCCGGTGGGATCCAGCGGATACCAGCCCAGTGTGTACGGTCCCGTGGACGCAACAGCAACCCACGCCGCGGCTCCCGACGCGGCGTGGTGTCCTCCCATCATCCCCTAACCGACGGTCAGGGGAGCATCGGAGAAGATGTTCCGGATCACGCCGTTGGCCCAGTCGAGGATCTCGGCGTCCTGCAGGTCCCGGCCGCCGATCCGTGCGGTTTTCGGTTTGGGGATGAGGACGGCGTCCAGGGCGGGCTTGGATTGGGCGCCCGGGTACATGCGGTTCAGTCGCATCACCTTGGATTCCGGCAGGGTGGCCGGGGAAAACTTGATGAAGTTGCCCTGCAGCGCGACGTCGGTCAGGCCGGCCTCGCGTGCACCCACCCGGAACCTGGCCACGGCCACGAGGTTCTGCGCCGGGAGCGGCAGTTCGCCGTAACGGTCCACGAGTTCCGCCATGACCTCGTCGATGGCCTCGTTGGTGACCGCGGAGGCGAGCTTCCGGTAGGCCTCCAGGCGCAGCCGCTCGCCGGGGACGTAGTCGTGCGGCAGGTGCGCGTTGACCGGCAGTTCGATCTTCATCTCCGCAGCCTTCTCTTCGGCTTCGCCGCGGAAGTCCGCCACGGCCTCGCCCACCAGGCGGATGTACAGGTCGAAGCCCACCCCCTGGATGTGCCCGGACTGTTCACCGCCCAGCAGGTTGCCGGCGCCACGGATCTCCAGGTCCTTCATGGCCAGCTGCATGCCGGCGCCCAGTTCGTTGTGCGCGGCCACAGCTTTGAGCCGCTCCAGGGCCACCTCGCCCAGCGGCTTTTCCGAGGGGTAGAGGAAGTAGGCGTAGGCGCGCTCCCGGCCACGGCCCACCCGGCCGCGGAGCTGATGCAGCTGGGACAGGCCGTACTTGTCCGCGCCATCGACGATCAGGGTGTTGGCGTTGGAGATGTCCAGCCCGGTCTCGATGATGGTGGTGCAGACCAGGACATCGAACCGCTTCTCCCAGAAGTCCACGATGATCTGCTCCAGCCGGCTCTCGGACATCTTGCCGTGCGCCACCTCCACGCGCGCCTCCGGCACCAGTTCGCGGATCTTCGCGGCGGTGCGTTCGATCGTGGACACCCGGTTGTGGACGAAGAACACCTGTCCTTCGCGCATCAGTTCGCGGCGGATCGCGGCGGAGGTCTGCTTGTCCGTGTACGGGCCCACATAGGTCAGCACCGGGTGCCGTTCCTCCGGCGGGGTGGCCAGGGTGGACGTTTCCCGGATGCCGGTCAGGGACATCTCCAGGGTGCGCGGAATCGGGGTGGCGCTCATGGCCAGGACGTCCACGTTGGTGCGCATCTTCTTCAGCGCTTCCTTGTGCTCGACGCCGAACCGCTGCTCCTCGTCCACGATCACCAGGCCAAGGTCCTTGAACTCGAAATCCTTGGAGAGCAGCCGGTGCGTGCCGATCACCACGTCCACCGTGCCGTTCTTCACGCCCTCGGCCGTCTCCTTGGCCTCCTTGGCAGCCTGGAAGCGGGACAGCGGCTTGACCCGCAGCGGGAAGCCGGAGAACCGTTCGGTGAACGTCTCATAGTGCTGCTGCGCGAGCAGGGTGGTGGGCACCAGCACGGCCACCTGCTTGCCGTCCTGGACAGCCTTGAACGCCGCCCGCACCGCAATCTCGGTCTTGCCGTAGCCGACGTCGCCGGAGACCAGGCGGTCCATGGGGATCTCCCGTTCCATGTCCGCCTTGACCTCGTTGATGGTGGTGAGCTGGTCGGGGGTCTCGACGTACGGGAAGGCCTCCTCCAGTTCCCGCTGCCAGGGCGTATCCGGGGCGAACGCGTGCCCGCGGGAGGCCATCCGGGCTGAGTAGAGCCGGATCAGTTCACCGGCGATTTCCTTGACGGCCTTCCGGGCCTTGGACTTGGTGCTGGCCCAGTCGGCGCCGCCCATCTTGCTCAGGACGGGAGCGTCACCGCCCACGTAGCGGGTCACCTGGTCGAGCTGGTCCGTGGGGACGAACAAGCGGTCGCCGGGCGCCCCGCGCTTGGCCGGCGCGTACTCCAGCACCAGGTACTCCCGCACGCCGTCACCGCCGCCGGCCACCTTCCGCTGGATCAGTTCCACGAACCGGCCGATGCCGTGCTGTTCGTGCACCACGTGGTCCCCGGCCACGAGCTGCAGCGGGTCGACGGCATTGCGCCGCTTGGAGGGCATCCGCCGCATGTCCTTGGTTGATCCGGCGGAGGTCCGGCCCAGGAGGTCGGCCTCCGTCAGCAGGCCCAGTTTGAGCCCGTCAAGGACAAACCCGCGGCCGACGGCGGCGGTGGTCACTTCGATGATGCCCGCCTGGGGTTCGTGGTCCAGGCTGTCCACCCGGGCGCACGGAATGTCGGCGTCATGGAAGAGCTCGGCCAGGCGCTGGGCCGGGCCGGGTCCTTCGGTAGCCACCACGATGCGCCACTGGTCGCGGACGTGCGAGCCGATGAACTCCATCATTTCCGCCACATCGCCCTGGTAGCCGCGGGGTTCGCGGGCATGCAGGTTCAGTACGTCGATCTCCGGAAGCAGCTCCGCGTCCTGCGCCAGGGAGGTAATGGACCACCAGGAGACCCCGTGCGCCAGGGCTGAGCCACGGGTTTCAGCCAGCGACCGGAAGCTCGCCGAATGCAGCGCCGCGCTGGCCTGGGAGCTGAGGTCCAGGGGCGCCGTCCCGCCGTCCGATGCCGTGGACCAGGCCGCCTCAAGGAACTCCTCGTTGGTGGCGGCGAGGTCGTGGGCGCGGGTGCGCACCTTCTCGGGTTCGATGACCACCGCGATGGAATCGGCGGGCAACTGGTCCACGAACGGCACCATCGCGTCCACCAGCACCGGGGCCAGGGATTCCATGCCTTCCACGGCGATGCCGCCGGCAATCTTTTCGAGCATGTCCGCCGCGGCCGGCAGCTGGGCCTTCAGCGTGGCGGCGCGGGACATCACGGACGGCGTGATGAGGATTTCCCGGCACGGCGGCGCATGCAGTTCCGCGGGGTGGTGGATGCCCGGGGCAGACAGCGATCGCTGGTCGGCAACGGCGAACCAGCGCATCTGGTCCACTTCGTCCCCGAAGAACTCCACCCGGATGGGGTGGTCCTCGGTGGGCGGAAAGACGTCGATAATGCCACCGCGGACCGCAAATTCGCCCCGGTGCGTCACCATGTCCACGCGGGCGTAGGCAGCGTCCGCGAGGCTCTTCACCACATCGGAAAACGGTACCTCCTGGCCCACTTTCAACGTGACCGGAACCAGGTCCCCCAGGCCGGCCACCACCGGCTGGACCACGGCGCGGACGGGCGCGACGACGACGCGCAGCCGGGCCGTCGTCGAACTTTCCGGATGGGCCAGGCGGCGAAGGACCGAGAGCCGGCGGCCCACGGTATCCGAGCGCGGCGAGAGCCGCTCGTGCGGAAGGGTCTCCCAGCTGGGGAACTCGGCCACGGTGTCCGCCGGCAGGTACGCGCGCAGGGCCGCGGCGAGGTCCTCGGCTTCCCTGCCCGTGGCGGTCACGGCAAGCACAACGCCCGGTTCACCGCTGTCCGCCGCTGCTGCCAGGCCGTCTGCCATCTCCGCCAGCAGCACGGGCCTCAAGCCCGCAGGGGCGCTGATCTGGTAATCCTGTCCACGGACCTCGAAGCCCCGTGCGGCCTCGGCCCGGACCCGGCCGAATGTCCGGTCCGGCTCCAAGGCACGGCGCAGGCCATCCAGCGTGGGGACCGCGCCGGACGTGCCGGCGCGGGTTTTGCCGGTGCTGGACGTGCCGGCGGCGGACTGGCCGGAAAGACTCATGGCAGTAGCTCCTGTGCTGTTCATCAAAATCGCAGGCAACGCGAAAACCCGAAATTCGCTGCGAATCCCGGGGAACTTCCAGCCTACCGCGCGGGACCGACATGGCAGTCCCGCGATTGCGGGCCTAGGCTGGCAGTGCCATCGCATTCGGCGTCGGAGCAGCCGTCCGGACAAGCCGCCGCTCCGAACCACAAGGGACGAACAGGAGCCAGTATGAGCGAAATGACTGCCCGGCCTACATCAAAGACCGTCCTTGTCACCGGTGCCACCGGGTACATCGGCGGCCGGCTCGTGCCACGGCTGCTGGAAGCGGGCCATACGGTCAAGGTCCTGGTCCGCTCCCCCGACAAGATCGCCGGTGTGCCCTGGCGCACCGAGGTGGACGTGGTGGAAAGCAGCCTTGACGACGGCGACGCCCTCCGCGCAGCCCTTACCGGCGTCGACGTCTTCTACTACCTGGTGCACTCCATGGCGGCAGGGGCCGGTTTCGAGGCGAAGGAAAAGGCGATGGCCCGGACGGCGGCGGATGCTGCCACGGCGGCGGGCGTCCACCGGATTGTCTACCTGGGCGGCCTGCACCCGAAGGGGGTGGAGCTGTCCACCCACATGCGCTCACGCGAGGCCGTGGGCAAGGTCTTCCTGGACAGCCCGGTGGATTCGATCGTGTACCAGGCGGGCGTGGTGATCGGTTCCGGCTCCGCTTCCTTCGAAATGATCCGGCACCTGTCCGAGACGCTGCCCCTCATGCCCGCACCAAGCTGGGTGCGCAACCGGATCGAAGCCATCGCCGTCCGCGATGTGCTCTATTACCTGGTGGCTGCGGCGTCGCTGGAGGGTCCCATCAACCGGACCTTCGACATCGGCTGCCGGCAGGTGCTGACCTACGCCAAGATGATGCAGGAGTACTCAGCCGTGGCCGGCCTGCCTTACCGGGTGGTGTTGGCGCTGCCTGTGCCGGCGCCCAAGCTGGCCGGCATGTGGGTGGCCCTGACAACCCCCATCCCATGGTCCATGGCGGTCCCCCTGGTCCAGTCGTTGCAACATGACGCCGTGTCCGACGAGCACGACATCGACCAGTTCATTCCGCAGCCCGACGGCGGCCTCACGCCCTACCGCACCGCGGTGGCCTTGGCGCTGGGCAAGGAACGGGACGGCCAGGTGGAGACCACGTGGGCGAACGCCGGCGCGGATTCCGACCCGCTGCCCAGCGACCCCGAGTGGGCCGGGCACAAGGTCTACATCGACGAACGGACGTTCCACGGAGACGTGGACCCGGCGCACGTCTGGACCATCATCGAGGGGATCGGCGGCCGCAACGGCTGGTACTCGCTGCCCTTGGCCTGGCAGGTGCGGGGCTGGCTGGATAAATTGACCGGCGGCGCCGGGCTGCTGCGGGGCCGCCGGCACCCGCACTCCCTGGCCGCCGGCGAGGTGGTGGACTGGTGGCGGGTGGAGCGGATCGACCGCGGCAGGCTGCTCCGGCTGCGGGCAGAAATGCGCGCGCCCGGCCGTGCCTGGCTGGAGCTCTCCGTGGAGCCGGACGGCGGAGGCAGCCGGTACCGGCAGCGGGCCATTTTCTTCCCGAAGGGTTTGAGCGGACGGCTCTACTGGCTGGCCGTACTTCCCTTCCACAGCCTGATCTTCCCGGCCATGGCCCGGAACATCACCGCGGCAGCCCAAAAACTGGCCGATGCGGAGCGCGCAGAGGTGACCCCGTAGGATGTTGGAGGCGTAAATCCTTTCCCGACGTCCCAGGAGGACCCATGGCGCTGAGCGCAACCACCACCCTTCCGCACTCCGTTGACAGCGTTGCCGCTGTGCTGGTGAACGAGGATTTCCAGCGCCACGTCAGCCGGCTGGTGGGCGGCGAACTGGAGTCCTTCAAGGTCGACGGCGACACCGCCGGGGCGTTCAGCGCCACGTCGGTGCGGACGTTGCCCACCACCCGGCTGCCCGAGATTGCCCGCAAGTTTGTCGGTGAGCACCTCAAAGTGACCCAGGTGGAAAACTGGGACGCCCCCGCCGCTGATGGCTCCCGCCAGAGCAACATCTCGCTGAAGATCGCCGGCGCCCCGGTGGATGTCACGGCCGTGCAGCGGCTGGTGGCCGACGCCGGTGGAACCCGGGTGGAGCTTGAGGGCGCCGTGAAGTCCTCCGTTCCGTTCCTGGGCGGCAAGATCGCCGATGCCGCCGAGCCCATGGTGGCCAAGGCCTTGAACCTGCAGGCCACGCAGGCGCAGGCCTGGCTGGAAAGCCACTAGTACATGGAGCTGCCCGTTTTCGCTGCGCTGGTCCTGATTGTCGCCGGCGTCTGGTCGCTGGTGGTCTGGCCGCAGTTCCTGCGCCGGGTCATGAACGATCCCCGTGCCCGCGACACTGCCGGCAAGGCCACCAAATTCCTGACCGTGCACGTGGTGCTGGTCAGCATCTCCATGGTGCTGGGACTCGCCACCGCAGTCATCGGCGTCCTGGGACTGCTGGGCTGACCCTTCCGCGCGGCAGCACGGCTCCGGCATGACACAGCCCGGGCCTTCCTCCGGAACGAGGAAGGCCCGGGCTGTTCTCATCCCTGCGGTTATGCCGCCTGGTTGAGCGCGTCCTCCGCCGCCACCCAGGAGATCATGGCGCACTTGACCCGGGCCGCGTAGCGGGCAACCCCCTCGAAGGCAGCGGCGTCCCCCAGCAGTTCGGGATCGGCCTGGACCTTGCCGCGTGAGCGGAGCACCTCGCGGAAGCTCTCGATCACCTGGTGCAGTTCGGCAACGGTCATGCCGTCGGCGAGTTCGGAGAGAACCGACGCCGAGGCCATGGAAATGGAGCAACCGGCTCCGTCCCACGCCACCTGGACCACCTTGCCGTCCTGCACCGCCAGCCGCAGGGTGACTTCGTCTCCGCATACCGGGTTGAGCTGGTGGGACTGGCCTGTTGCCGCGCCGGCCGGGGCATCGGTGGCGGCCAGCCCGCTGCCGTGGCGGGCCTTGGAATGGTCCAGGATGATCTGCTGGTACAACTGGTCGAGGCTCATGGTGTCACCCTTCGTGTTCTCCGCTAGGCGCGGAAGTAGGCCCTGACGCCGGCCACGGCTTCAAGGAAGCGGTCCACGTCGTCGGTGGTGTTGTACAGGTAGGCGCTGGCGCGGGTGGTGGCGGTCAGTCCCAGCCGCCGGTGCAGCGGCTGGGCGCAGTGGTGCCCGACGCGCACGGCGATCCCGCGGGAGTCCAGGAATTGCCCGACGTCGTGGGCGTGGACGCCTTCGACGTCGAACGCGGCAAGGCCGATCCGCTCCCTGCCTGCGGCCGGGCCAAGGACCCTGACACCGGGAATGGCCTCAAGGCCCACCACCATGCGCTGGCCGAGTTCGGACTCCCAGGCGTGGATCCGGTCCAGCCCGGTCTCGGTGAGGTAGTTGGCCGCGGCGGCCAATGCCACGGCCTGGGAGATGCGCTGGGTACCGGCTTCGAAGCGTTGTGGTGCCGGCAGGTACTCTGCCCGCTCCATGGTGACGGTGGTGATCATGGATCCGCCGGTCAGGAACGGCGGCAGGATGTCCAGCAGTTCCTGCCGTCCGTACAGCACGCCGATGCCCGTGGGGGCGAGCATTTTGTGGCCCGAGAGGACCGCGAAGTCCACGTCCAGTTCCTTGACGTTCAAGGGCAGGTGCGGGGCGGACTGGCAGGCGTCCAGGACCACGAGGGCGCCGGCGGCGCGGCCCAGGGCCGTCAATTCCTGCACCGGGTTGATGATGCCCAGCACGTTGGAGGCATGGGTGAAGGCCAGGACCTTTGTCCGGGGTCCGATGACTGAGGCCGCAGCGTCCATGCGCAGGCTGCCGTCGTCATCGATGGGAATATGGCGGAGCTTCGCCCCGGTACGGAAAGCCAGCTCCTGCCACGGAATAAGGTTGGCGTGGTGCTCCATCTCCGTCACCACGATCTCGTCGCCGGGCCCCAGCGCCAGTTCCCGCAGGCCGCGATCGCCGCGGCCTTGGGCAGCCCAAAGGGCGGCGTTGGACAGGGCGTAGCTGATGAGGTTCAGCCCCTCGGTGGCGTTCGAGGTCCAGATGGTCTCTTCATAGCCGGCCCCGATGAAGTCGGCGATGGTTTGCCGGGCATCTTCGAAGACTTCGGTGGCCTCCACCGCAAGATGGTGTGCGCCGCGGTGCACGGCAGCATTGCGCTGTTCGTAGAACTCCTGTTCGGCTTCGATGACGCTGACCGGGTTCTGCGAGGTGGCGCCGGAGTCAAGGTAGACCAGCGGCTGGCCGTTGACCAGCTGGTTCAGCACGGGGAAGTCGTTGCGGATGCGCAGCACTTCCGCGTTGTCCATGGCCGGCAGGGCACGTTCCAGCGTGGCTGGCGTTGATACTACGGCCAAAACGAACTCCTTGGGCTGCCAATGTTTGACACCCAATTGTCCCACAACACGGCTGTGGCGGCCGCCCGGAGGGGCTGCCGCCACCGCTGCCCCGGGCTTCGGCCGAGGGAGCAGAGGGCCGGCGACGGCTGGGGGGAGAGTCTCGGTCTCAGAAGACTCTGACGTCGCCGGCCCCGTCTGTGCCCGGTCCGTGGGGACCGGAAATATGAGGGGCCTCAATGTCCTGATCGGCTGCTCCGCGGCTTCCAGCCTGCCGCTTTGCTTTGCCTCCTTAAGTAAATCCGGTAGCGCCCTCCCGTACACGAGTAGGGTGTACTCGAATCCTCGGGGGTGCACTACCGGGCCGCGGCCAGGTAGCCATGCACAGGCGCATGCTGCGGCCGGGGTCTGGTTCCGCCGCCAGCGGAACGGCGGTCACAGGGCACCCGCGGCACGGTGACGTACGGCGCGTGGAAACGGCGCCGCAGGGCACCAACGGCGAGGGGGCGGCCGACGGCGGCCGTCGCGGCCAGGTACCGGGGAAGGGCAGCCGGGACTACTTGGGCAGGGCCGTCTCCAGCTCGTCGCGGCTGCGGACGCCAAGCTTGACGTAAGTACGGTACAGGTGCCCTTCCACCGTGCGCACCGACACCATCAGGCGCTGGGCGATCTCCCGGTCGGTCAGTCCCTGGACGGCCAGTTCGACGATGTCCTGCTCCCGGCGGGTGAGGTGGACCGCGGGTGCGGCGGCGATGAAGCGTCCCTCGCGGAAGCGCTCGCCGAGTTCGTGGTCGCACTTTTCCCGTTGGGCCACCGCCTGCCGGGACCGGCGGCGTTCGCCGGCCTGTTCCAGCACCGTGCTGGCACGGGCATAAGCCTCCCGGGCCAGGTTGACAAAGGCTGCTTCCTCCAGCGAGGCAGCCGTTGCCATCAGGGTGTCGCCGTCGGCGTTTTCCCACGCCGTGGCCAGGGTCAGCAGCGCCTCCGCCCAGCGGCCTTCCACGCCGCGGGCAACCGTCTGGACCATGGGGATCACCGAGGGGTCCCCGAGGTCCCAGCACATGGCCAGGACTTCGAGGAGGTTGCCGGCCCTTGCGGCTGCCTCCGTCGTCGTCATGAGCGTCTGCAACGCAGCCAGTCCCTTGCCGTCACGGGCGGTGTACTCTGCCCCCGCTGCCACGTACGCCTCGGCCAGGAGGTCATGTGCGGGGCCGCCGGCGAAGGCATCCTTGTGATCCTGTTCCAGCCGTCTTGCCTGTTCAGCATCCCCGAGACGGGCCGCCACGTAATAGCCCAGCGCGGTACCGAACCGGTACAGCTGCAACGGATCGTTGAGCCTCAGGGCTTCCACGGCGGGCAGCAGGACCTGGTAGGCCCGCTCCATCCGGCCCTGGCGAAGCAGGGAGTAGCCGCGGAGTACGTTCAGGCTCCCGTCGAAAATGGCCGCACTGGCGCCGTGGCCTGCCGCGTAGCCGTTCAGTTCCCGCTCGGCCGATTCCCATTCGCCCATGGCCAGGTAGTTGGAGACCAGCCGTCCCAGCACGAACTCAGGGAAGAAGAACAGGCTGCCTTCGAGCGGAGGAAGCTCCGACGCCGCCATCATGGCAGCATCCAAGCCCTGGACGGGACGCCCTGCAGCGGCCAGGGCATGGGCCAGGAGCGCCTCAGCCAGGGCACGCAGCGGCTCTCCCCCGGAGCCCGCTGCGCCGCGTTTCCTGATCCTGTCGACTTCCTCGCCAAGTGCCTGGACGTTGACCTCGGCCCCAAGCTGCAGCACTTGCAGAAGCTCCGCCTGCCAGCTGCCATCCTGGCCGAATTGGGCGATGGCCCGCTCCACGTCCTCCGCTACATCTGCCAGCAGCCGGCCATTGGCCTGGTGTGCCGAAACCCGGAGCACCAGGGCTGCCGGCCCTTGCGGGTCCCCGGCCAGCGGGAGCCAGCACTCGTCCAGGAGGGCCGCCGCTTCCTGGTAGGAGCCCTCGTTATACAGGGCCCGGGCCTGGACCGCCTGGGCCAAGGGGATCAAGGCGGGGTTGCGGATCTTGGCCGCGATGGACCGGGCGCTGTGGTTGCGGTACGCGAGCAACGCCACTTTGGCGGCGGCCAGCAACTCGTCGTCGCCGACCCGGAGGCCACACTCCAGCGCCCATTCCACCGAACGGAGCCGGCCTTCCCCCTGCAGCAATCCGGGGTCCTGGTGTGCCTTGACCTTCTCCAAGAGCTGGAGGCTCCGGGAGACCGATACCGTGTTCCTGATGGCGCCGGCGAAGAGCGCGTTCCAGAGGTAAAGTTCCGCGGGAACGCCGGGGGTCTCCACGATCATCTGCTGGTCCAGCAGAGACCGGACCACCGCTGCCCCACTGATGTCTTCGATGACCTTGCGGCCCACCGGGCCGGCCAGGGCAATAAGCTTCAGGGCTTCCTGTTCCTCGGGTCCGCGGCGCAGGTGGTCTTTGGCAACCACCGCTGCCAGCCGGGGCCCGTCGGCAGGAAGGTCCCCGAGCAGGATCCAGATGCCGTTGCGTTTGGCCAGTACCCCGGCTTCCGCGGAGTCATGCAGCAAGGCGTCAAGGATCCGTGGATTTCCGCTCGAAGCGCTCCACATGGCGTCCACCGTGGCAGCCGGAACGGTCCCGTCCAGGACGTGGGCCAGGACTTCCTCTATCTGCTCGCGGTTCAGGGGCCGAAGATCGACGCGCTCGGCAAGGCCGTCGTACCAGAGCTGCTCCAGCGGCTGCGGAAGGCCGGGCCGGGGCCGCGCGGCCGCCAGCACGGTTGCCCAGCCCGCCGAAATCAGCTCAGCCAGTACCCCTGCCGAGGCCTCGTCCAGGTGATGTGCGTCGTCCACCGCGAGCAGGACTGCCGAGCCGTTACCGGCTTTCAGCTTTTCAAAGTAGGACCACATTGACCGCAACACGGCCACCGGCGAGACCGACTCCTCAGCCGTGAGTTCCCCGGTATAGGGGGTCAGGACCCCGAAGGGCACCCCGGAGAGCGCGGAACTGGCATGGATGCGCACCACGTTCAGGTGCCCGGCGAGCCGTTCGGTGACGGCGTCGGTCACCGCCGATTTTCCAATCCCCGGGCCTGCCATGACGAAGACCGCATGGCTGGTGCCATTGCGCACCAGGTTGCAGATCCGGTCCACGGGCTCCCGCCGTCCGGTCAGGAGCCGATGGGCAGATGTGGGTTTGTGGCCATTAGACGAGTCCAGTCAGATCACCCCTTGAAGTTACGCCCAGCTTGGTGAACACCTGGTACAGGTGGCCTTCGACGGTGCGGACTGAGACACCCATTTCCAGGGCGATGTCACGGTTTGAGGCACCCCTGCCGGCCATTCGTGCAATCTGCCGCTCACGGCTGGTCAACAGCGGGCTGCCGCTGCTGGGCACGATGGGGAGGTTGGCTACCGTGGCGGCCAGGATGTCCAGCCGTGCCTGCGCGGTCCGGGCCGACAGGGCATCCCCGTCCTGGCGCGCAAAGTCCACCGCCAGTGCCATGCAGCGGGCTTCGACGGCGTCGAGTTCCAGGGTGGCCGCGAGTTCGCCGCCGGCGAGCAGCGCCTTGGCGTCCTTTGTCCGGCTTCCCACGGCGATCAGCCGGGATACTTCGGCCAGCGGGCCTTGCCGGTGGCCCGCGATCTCCTCCAGGAAGCGGAAGTCGGCATCGCTGCCGTTCACCGTTGCCGCCAGCAGGTAGATCCCGGCCATGGCATACCGGCCCGCTTCTGCGTTCGCGCGGGCCCCCTGCTTGAGGCTGGTGACGGCGTCGGAGTCGCCCAGCCACCGTCCGGCCACGAGTGTGCAGAACTCGATGATGCTCTCCACGGCAAACCCTGACCTGCCGGGCATCCGCTGGACTTTCGTCAGGTACTTGCGTGATAGCGCGGCGTTTCCGGTCTGGGCGTAGGCCAGGGCCGTGGCCGCGTACGCGGTGCGCAGCGCACCCTGGACCGGTTGCAGCTCCAGCTGCGCTGCGGCAGAAATCAGGGGTTCCAGGGCAGCTTCGCCCCGGCCGGAAAACGCGAAAGCTATTCCGGCAGCGATTTCCGTGGCCGCGCTGCGGTAAGGAAGCCGGAAGGGCTGGCCGGCGCTGAACGGGGCCATGAGGTCAATGCAGCGCCGCCACTGGCCGGCCATCAAAAGGACGAAGTAGGCCTCCCGCGTGTACCGTTCCCGCAGGCCCACAATGTGCGAGGCATCGCTGAGTTGGCCGCCGATCTGGCGCACGAGGCCCAAGGCGTCCATCTCCCGGCCCGTCATGGCCAGGGAGCTCATCAGGATGATGGCGCACTGGAGCCGGTAGCCGGTGTCAGGGTTGGCGGCTGGATCAACGGCCCGCTCAAGGGCCGGAATCATGGCGGCGTACCTTCCCGCGTGCGCCTGGTACTCGAATTCGCTCAGCGAAATGCGGTTGGCCGCCACCGCGGCAGGAGCAGGCCAGTCCGGATGGTCTCCCGCAGTGGCCAGGCGTTCGCGGGCGGAGGCGAAGAGCTCCCCAACCGAGCCGGACCGTTCCGGAAGGCAGAGCATCACCCGCGCCTTGGCGGCCACCACCTGGGCGTACTCTTCGAGGTCGAGGGCCTCCAGTTCAGGTTGGGTAATGTCCTCAAGGGCGGCCAGGGCCTGGACCGCCATGTCCAGCTGCAGGTACGCGGCGGCCTTTTGCCGCTGCGCGGATGCCCACAGGGCATCCGTCCGCTGGATCATCTCCGCATAGGTCAACGCGAACCGGGGGTCGAAGAGCTGGACGGCGGCCTGGGCGGCCGCAAGCGCCAGTGCCGGGCTGAGTTCCGCCTCGCATTCATGGGTCCACGCGGCGAACGACATCAGTTCATCGACGGTCATGGCCGCGGGGTCGGGCTCCTCGCCGCCCAGCAGCACGGAGCGGAGCTCCCGCCGCCGGGAAATGCTCAGCCAGGTCCTGACGACGTCGCCAATGTACTTCTCCCGCAGTGACACCCAGCGGTACTCGGAGTCGTCGATCTCGAGCAGCCCGGCGTCCTCCATGTCCGCCACGACGTCGGCGCCATAGATGGCAGTCAGCCGGGACAGTTCCACCCGGCGGGCGCAGGACAACATTTCAATGACTTCGCGGGTCTCCGGTGTTTCCCTTGTCCAGCGCGACCTGACGATGTCATCCAGGCTCGCGGCGCCGTCGAGCACCACCTTGTCCCGGAGCGTCCAGACGGAATCGGACAGCACGAGGTTCCCGGAAAGCTGTTGCTCGGTAACCAGGGCTTTGAGCAGCAGGGGGTTGCCGCCCACCATCTGGTGGTAGGTGGTGACCAGGGACGATGCGACGCGGTGCCCCAGCAGGGACAGCAGGACCTGCCGGGTCTGCAATTCGTTGAGGTTGCTGAGCCTGACTTCGGTGAGCTTGCGGTCCGTCAGGAGCCAGTGGAAATCCGCCGGCAGGTCACTGGCTTTGGGGGCGACGGCGATGATCCTTGCCGTGCCGGTCAGCAACACGTTCAACAGCACGCCGGCGCTCATGTCGTCGACAGTGCCGGAGGTGTCCAGCGTGATGATGCAGGGCCTGCCGGCCGCATCGCTGCGGATCAGGGAGGTGATCCCGCGCAGGATGGCAGTGGGTGAACCCATGTAGGCCTGCGGCAACCGGGCCAGGAGGAAGGAGAGGCAGCCATACGGGGTGTTGGAGCCCGAGGGTGCGCTCCGGAGCTGCAGCGACCAGATGTCCGGGCCCAAGTCGGCGACTGCCGCCCTGGCCAGGGAGGACTTTCCCACCCCGCGGGCGCCTGTGATGACCGCTCCGAAGGAGTTTTCGCTTGTCAACGCTGTGCGGACGGCGTCAAGGTTGGCACTTCGTGCCGGCACGGACCATTGCCGGCCCTCCGGCACTGCGGAGGATCCCGTGGCCAGCCCATCACCCTGAGGTGTTGACCCACGTCCCCAGCTGAGTGGCTCGATTGACATGAACTTGTCCCCTACATCCTGCAATAGCGGGATGTAGCCCCATTGCTCCCCCGCATAGGAAGAAGAGTACCCCTTGCCACTGACAAGGAAACAGGGCACAAGGGAACTTTTACGATTCTGCTTGGCGTGATCCGGACTTGGCGGGGTGGAATTTCTGCTGCGTGGCAGTGAGTCCTTCCCGGAGCAAGGACTCAACGGCGTCCGCTGCGTCGTCGAGCAGGAAGGGCAGTTCCTTCCGTTCCGCGGTGCCGAAGTCGCGCAGGACGTAGTCTGCCGTATCCATCCGCCCGGGCGGCCGGCCAACTCCCACCCGGACGCGCAGGTAGTCCTTGGTGTCGAGTGCTTTGGAAATGTCGCGCAGGCCGTTGTGGCCGCCTTCGCCGCCGCCGAGCTTGAGTTTCACCGTGTTGAAGGGGATGTCGATCTCATCGTGGACGGCCACCACGTGGTCGGCGGCGATCCCGTAGAAGTTGGCGAGGGCAGACACGGGCCCGCCGGAGACGTTCATGTACGTCATCGGTTTGGCCAGGACTACCCGCGGGCCCCCGATTCCCAAGCGGCCCTCCACGACCTGGGCCCTGGCTTTGTGGGCCTTGAAGCCCGCGCCCATCCGGGAGGCGAGTTCATCGAGGACCATCTGGCCAATGTTGTGCCTGTTGCCTTGGTACTGCGCCCCGGGGTTGCCGAGGCCGACGATCAGCCAGGTATCAGTCATGGATCAATCCTATGGGGGCGGTTGGGGCGGGAACGGCGCCGTGCGGACACGACAGTGGCCGGCCCCGTGCGGGGTCCGGCCACTGTCAGGGAGTGCGGAGTGCTTACTCTGCGGCTGCTTCTTCGGCTGCCTCGGAAGCTTCCTCGGCGGCGCCCTCGGACGCACCTTCGGTTTCCTCTTCCTCGGCGATTTCAACGGCCTCGGAGATGTTGACGACCAGTGCCTCGGCGTCGGTCAGCAGGACGGTGCCCTTGGGCAGGACCAGGTCGGAGCCGTGGATGTGCTCGCCGGCGCCGCGGCCTTCGATGCTCACGACGACGGACTCGGGCAGGTGGGTGGCCTCGGCTTCGAGGGACACGACCGTCAGTTCCAGGTTGTGGACGGTGCCGGGAGCGGATTCGCCCTCAACGTGCACGGGAACGTCGACGGTGACCTTCTCGCCCTTGCGGACGGTCAGGAGGTCGATGTGCTCGATGATCTGCTTTACGGGATCACGCTGGATGTCCTTGACCAGGGCCAGGTGGCCTTCGCCGTTGATGTCCAGGGACAGCAGGGCGTTGGGGGTGCGGACAGCCAGGGTGGTGGCCTTGGCCGGGAGGGTGACGTGGATGGGCTCTGCGCCGTGGCCGTAGATGACGGCCGGGATCAGGTTGGCCATCCGTGCGCGGCGGGCGTAGCCCTTGCCGAATTCGGTGCGCAGTTCTGCTGCGAGCTTCTGCTCAGACATGGAAATCTCCTTGAAGATGAAACGGTGTTCAGCAAGGGCCGAGGTCTGGTGTGACCTTCAACGCCGGGCGGCCGGTAGGCGGCCCTTCAAGAAGGCAGTCCCTCTCATCAAGGGACAAGCAGACCCAGTCGATAACGGAGACTTTGCTCTCCCTCGCCAAGGTATCGGGGTCAAGCCTACCAGCGCCGGAGCCGAATATTGAAAACGGTGAGGCGGCGGTGGTTGCCTGCCGAAACCGCAATCCCGGGTTTCGACAGGCAACCAGCCGCTACGCCTTGCCGTCGAAGAGGCTGGTGACCGAACCGTCGTCGAACACTTCGCGGATGGCACGGGCGATCAACGGCGCGATGGACAGCACCGTCAGCTGCGGGAACCGCTGCGAGGCGGTCAGCGGCAGGGTGTTGGTGACCACCACTTCGCGGGCACCGGATTCGGAGAGGCGGCGGGCGGCCGGCTCGGAGAAGACGGCGTGCGTGGCCGCGATGATGACGTCCTTGGCCCCGGCGTTCTTCAGCACGGTCACGGCCCCGGAGATGGTTCCGCCGGTGTCGATCATGTCATCGATCAGCACGCAGGTCCGGCCCTCGATCTGGCCCACCACCGTCTTGGAGACAGCCTGGTTGGGGACTGTGAGGTCCCGGCTCTTGTGCACGAAGGCGAGGGGTGCCCCGCCCAGGCGTTCGGCCCACTGTTCGGCCACGCGGACGCGGCCGGTGTCCGGGGAGACAACGGTGATGTTTTCGGCGTCCACCCGGGTGCGGATGTAGTCGGCCAGCAGCGGGATGGCCATCAAGTGGTCCACCGGACCGTCGAAGAAGCCCTGGATCTGGGAGGTGTGCAGGTCAACGCTCATGATGCGGTCCGCGCCGGCAGTCTTGTAGAGGTCTGCCACCAGGCGGGCGGAGATGGGCTCGCGGCCGCGGCCCTTCTTGTCCTGCCGCGCATAGGGGTAGAACGGGGAAACCACGGTGATGCGCTTGGCGGAAGCCCGCTTCAGCGAATCGATCATGATCAGCTGTTCCATCAGGTGGTTGTTCAGCGGTGCCGGGTGGGCCTGGATCACGAAGGCATCGGTGCCGCGGACGCTTTCACCGGCGCGGACGTAGATCTCGCCGTTGGCGAAGTCGTAGGCATCGACGGGCAGCAGGTCAGTGCCGAGTTCCTTGGCGATTTCCCGGGCCAGCTCCGGATGGGCCCGCCCGGTGGCGAGCACCAGCTTCTTTTCGCCGTGCGCCGTAATTTCGCTCATTCTTACTTGCCCTCTTCTGTAGATGCCGGGGTACTGGAGGAGTTCTGGGTGGCCGCCTGGGCCAGTTCGGCGGAGCGGGTTCCCGGACGGTTCGCGGGGACCCAGCCTTCGGCGTTGCGCTGGGCAGCGACGCTTAGTGCGAGCGCGCCTGCAGGTACGTCCTTGCGGATCACCGCGCCGGCGCCGCTGTAGGCACCGTCCCCCACGGTGACCGGGGCAACAAAGACCGTGTTGGAGCCGGTACGCACGCCCGAGCCGATCACCGTGCGGTGCTTCTTCTCGCCGTCGTAGTTTGCCGTAATGTTTCCACAGCCGATGTTGGTGTCTTCGCCGATTTCGGCGTCGCCTGCGTAGCCCAGGTGGGACAGCTTGGAGCCGCGGCCGATGGTGACGTTCTTGGTTTCGTAGAACGCACCGATCTTGCCCTTTTCACCAAGCACGGTGCCTGGCCGCAGGTAGGTGAAGGGGCCGACGGCGGCGCGCGGCCCGATCACCGAGCCGGAACCGTGGGTGCGGACCACCGTTGCGCCCTCGCCCACCGTGACGTCGGTCAGCGTGGTGTCGGGGCCGACGACGGCGTCCCGGGCCACGGTGGTGGCGCCGTGCAGCTGGGTGTTGGGCAGCAGCCGGACGTCCTCGTCCAGGGTGACCGATGCGTCGATCCACGTAGTGGCCGGGTCCACCACGGTGACGCCTGCGCGCATCCATCCCTCGACGGTGCGGCGGTTCAGTTCGGCGCCGAGGGCGGCCAGTTGGACGCGGTCGTTCGCGCCTTCCACCTGCCAGCGGTCGGCGGTGACGACAGCGGCAACCCGGCCGCCGGCGGCACGCGCCAGGGACAGGACGTCGGTGAGGTATTTCTCGCCCTGGGCGTTGTCGGTGGTGACCTTGCCAAGGGCGTCCCGGAGCACGGCTGCGTCGAAGGCGTAGATACCGGAGTTGACCTCGCGGATCAGCCGCTCGGCCTCGGATGAATCCTTGTGCTCGCGGATGCCCGTGACGGAGCCGTCCTCGCCCCGGAGGATGCGGCCGTAACCGGTGGCGTCGTCGAGGACGGCGGTGAGGACGGTGACCGCGTTGCCGTCACGCTCGTGGGTGGCCACGAGTTCGCCCAGGAGTTCCCCGGAGAGCAGCGGAACATCGCCGTAGGTGACCACAACGGTACCGGCCAGGCCTTGTTCCGCGTGGAGTGCCTCGAGGGCGGCTTCCACGGCGCGGCCGGTGCCCGGCACGTCGTCCTGGTCCACGATGACGGCGTCGGGATCCAGTGCCGATACATGCCCGGCAACCAGGTCACGTTCGTGGCGCACCACGATGGCGAGCCGCTGCGGGTTGATGCTGCGGGCCGCCCGGAGGGCGTGGCCCACCAGGGAGAGGCCACCGATTTCGTGGAGGATCTTGGGTGTACGCGACTTCATCCGGGTACCGGCGCCTGCTGCCAGAACGATGACAGCGGCCGGGCCGGCATTCTCGGGGATCACGTACGGGCTCTCCTTGCTAGGTTGTGCTGGCGCATTGCGGTGTCCGGCGTCCATGTCCGCCCGGCACCGGGTGCCATCCTACTGAACGCTCCTCGCACAGCAGTTCCGCCCATAGGATTCGAACCTATACTCCACGGCTCCAAAGGCCGGGGTGCTGCCGTTACACCAGAGCGGACCGTGCCGGAGGACTCAAGGCCCGGGCACAAGTCCCTATTTTGCCATGGGTTCGGGGCACCGCGCGACACCGGCCGGTTCTCCCCTGCCTGCCGGGCGGAATCGGGCCCGTGGCCGGTGGGGCATGATGGGATTGTGAGCAACAACCTGCCGCGGATGCGGATGACCGGCCTGCAGCGGCGTAGCCAGTTGATCGACGTCGGCCGGGCGCTTTTTGCCGTCCGGGGGCTCGACGGGACCACCATTGAGGAGATCGCCGCCAGCGCGGGCGTGTCCAAGCCGGTCATCTACGAGCACTTCGGATCCAAGGAAGGGTTGTACACGCAGGTGGTGGAGTGCGAGTTCCACATCCTGCTGGACGCCATCAATAGCGCCCTCACCGAGGAAGCCAAACCCCGGGTCCTCGTCGAACGCGCCGCCCTGGCCCTGCTGACCTACATCGAGGAGCGCACCGAGGGCTTCCGGATCCTCATGCGCGACGCTCCCCCGTCCCAGCCCGAGGGCGCCTTCTCCACCCTGCTCTCCCAGGTCACCGCCCGCGTGGAACACATCCTCTCCGACGAATTCTCGCGCCGCGGCTTCAGCGGCGAGGATGGCGCCATGTACGCCCAGATGCTGGTTGGCATGGTGGCCATGACCGGCCAGTGGTGGCAGGACAGCCGCCAGCCCGACAAGCAAACCGTCGCTGCGCACCTGGTCAACCTCGCCTGGAACGGCCTCACCGGCCTGAAGAAGGAGCCGGAACTGCAGTCTGAGGCGTAAGCCCAGGCCGCCTTCGCCGTGGTCACTTACGCGGCGCAGGGGCCCTCCGCTCTTGCCCGCGTCGCCTTTGTCAGTCCCCCAGGAGTTCTGAGGACTCCAGCCATTCCATTTCCAGGACGTCCTTTTCGTCCGTGAGGTTCTTGAGCTGTTTGTTCTGGTCCGCGAGCTTGTCGAAATCGCCGGCCTCGGTGGTCTTCAGCATCAGGTCGTGAAGCTTCTTTTCCTCTTGATCCAGCTTCTTGATTTGCCGTTCGATCCGGTTGAGGGCCTTGCGGGCCTCCCGCTTCTCCGCCTCGGAGGGGCCTGTGCCGGTGGCTGGGGCCGCGGGGCCCTGGCCCGCGCTGGTGACGGGATTGCCGCCTCCGGACACCGTGGAGCCGGCGAGGGCGGCCTCCCGCAGCTCAAGGTACTGGTCCACGCCGCCGGGCAGGCCGCGGAGCTTTCCGTCGCCCAGGAGGGCCATCTGGTGGTCGGTAACGCGCTCGAGCAGGTAGCGGTCGTGGCTGACCACCACCAGCGTGCCGGGCCAGCCGTCCAGGACGTCCTCCACGGCGGCGAGGGTGTCGGTATCAAGGTCGTTTGTGGGCTCGTCGAGCATCAGGACGTTGGGCTCCCCCACCAGCAGCCTCAGCAACTGCAGCCGCCGCCGTTCGCCGCCGGAGAGGTCCTTGACCGGGGTCCACTGCTTCTGGTTGGTGAACCCGAGCTGCTCCACCAGTTGCCCGGCGGTGAACTCCTTGCCCCCCACGTTGAAGGAACGCTTTTCCCGCTCGATCACCTCGATGACGCGCAAGTCCGCGACGTCGTCGAGCTCCTTGACCTCCTGCGTGAGAACCGCGGTGACCACGGTCTTCCCCCGCTTCAGCTTCCCGGCGTCGGGCGTGATCTCGCCGTTGAGCAGCTTCAGCAGGGTGGTCTTGCCGGCGCCGTTGACACCCACCAGCCCCAGCCGCTCTCCCGGGGCCAGGCGCAGGGTGATGTTGTCGAACAGCTTGCGGCCATCGTCGCCGCCGCGGAAGTTCAGGGAGATGTTTTCCAGGTCCAGGACGTCCTTGCCCTGGCGGGCAGTGGCCATTTTGTTCAACGCCATGGAGTCGCGGGGCTCGGGGACATCGGCGATCAGGGCGTTGGCGGCCTCGATCCGGAACTTCGGTTTCGAGGTCCGGGCCGGGGCGCCGCGGCGAAGCCAGGCCAGTTCCTTCTTGACCAGCTGCTGGCGCTTGCCTTCGACCACGGAGGCCATCCGGTCACGCTCGGCACGGGCCAGGACGTACGCCGCGTATCCACCTTCGAAGGGGTCCACGATGCCGTCGTGCACTTCCCAGGTCTTGTTGCAGACTTCATCGAGGAACCAGCGGTCGTGGGTGACCACCAGGAAGGCGCCCTGGTTGGCCCGCCAGCGGGTCTTCAGGTGCCGGGCAAGCCAGGCAACTCCTTCGACATCGAGGTGGTTGGTGGGTTCGTCGAGCATGATGACGTCGTGGTCCTCGATCAGGAGCTTTGCCAGGGCCACCCGCCGCTTCTGGCCGCCGGAGAGGGCGTGCACGTTGGCATGCCAGTCGACGTCGGACACCAGCCCGCCCATGATCTCGCGGATTTGCGGGTTGCGCGCCCATTCGTAATCCGCCTGGTCGCCCACGATCGCGGCGCCGACGGTCAGGTCGCCGTCGAGCACGTCGCTTTGGTCCAGGTACCCCACGTTGACGTCGCCGCGCTTCGTGACGCGGCCGGAGTCGGGCGTGGAGCGCAGTGCCAGCAGGCGCATCAGGGTGGACTTGCCGTCGCCGTTCCGGCCCACCATGCCGATCCGGTCGCCTTCCTCAAGGCCCAGGGTGATGCCGTCCAGGACGGTGCGGGTCGCGTAGGAAACTGTGAGGTTCTCGCCGCCAAGAAGGTGTGCCAAAAGGAACTGCTTTCTGCTGCCGAAATATAAGGGGTCTAGAGATGTGTGTCGGAGATGATGCGCGCGCCGTGGACGGGGCCGTGCACGTGAAGGGCCGCCAGTCCCTGGTGCCGCAGGTCCTCGGCCAGTGCTTCGGCCGCCACGGGATCATCGGCGAGCAAGGCCACGGTGGGGCCGGAACCTGAAACGATCCCAGCGATCGCGCCGTGGGATTCGCCGATACCCAGCGTATCGCGCAATGCAGGGGCCAAGGAGATGGCGGCACGCTGCAGGTCGTTGACCAGGACACGGCTCAGGGATTCGGCGTCGCCGCTGCGCAGGGCCGCCACAATGTGCGGGTCGACGCCGGTGGGCTCGTCCGCGGTGATGCCTTCGGCGTCCCGCAGCCTGTCCAGGGTGCGGTACACCTCCGGGGTGGACAGTCCGTAGTCTGCCGCCACCAGCACCCAGTGGGTTTGCGCCTTGGCCAGGGCCGGGGACAGTTTGTCGCCCAGGCCAAGGCCCACGGCGGTGCCGCCAAGCAGCGAGAAGGGCACGTCCGCGCCCAGTTCCGCGGCAAGGTGGGCCAATTCTTCGCGGGAGAGTCCGCTGTTCCACAGGGCGTCGCAGGCCAGGAGCGTGGCGGCGGCGTCGGCTGACCCGCCGCCCATGCCGCCGGCGACCGGGACGCGTTTGGTGATTTCCAGGTGTACGCCGGTGGCGTGCTCGGAGACGTCAGCCATGATGGCGGCTGCTTTGTAGGCCAGGTTGTTGCTGTCCAGGGGAATGTCGACGGCGTCGAGGTCCAGGGTGCTTTCGGGGCTGAGGCTGAGCGTGATTCCCGGCGTCGCGGTGCTGGTGGCGGCAACTTCCTCGTAGAGGGATACCGCGAGGTAGACGCTGGCAACGGAGTGGTAGCCGTCCCGGCGGAGCGGGCCCACCGCCAGGGATACGTTGACCTTGCCGGGTGCTTTGACCCGGACCGTCCTGGCCGCGAAGCGTCCTGCCGGGGCGTTCACAACCGTGCTTCCTTGGCTTCGGCGATCCTGGCGAAGGCTTGGATATCGATGACCTCGCCACGGGCGGTGGGGTCCACGCCGGCAGCCACGAGGCAGCGCTCCGCTTCCGGCGCTCCGCCTGCCCAGCCGGCGAGGGCTGCCCGCAGCGTCTTGCGGCGCTGCGCGAACGCGGCGTCCACCACGGCAAACACTTGCTCACGGGTGGCAGTGGTGGCCGGCGGCTCGCGGCGGGTGAAGGCCACCAGGCCGGAGTGGATTTTGGGGGCGGGCCAAAAAACGTTCATGCCGATGACGCCTGCCTTGCGCATCTGGCTGTACCACGCCGCCTTGACCGACGGCACCCCGTAGGTCTTGGACCCCGGGCCCGCGGCCAGCCGGTCCGCTACTTCGTCCTGCACCATCACCAGTCCGTGCCGCAGGCTTGGGAAATGCTGCAACAGGTGCAGTACCACCGGAACCGCCACGTTGTAGGGCAGGTTGGCCACCAGCGCGGTGGGTTGGACCGGCAGTTCGGTGACTTTCATGGCGTCGTCGTTGACCAGGTGGAACGCGTTGGCGGCGGCAGGGCGCCATTCCTTGACGGTTTCCGGAAGCTTCGCGGCCAGGACGGGGTCGATTTCGACGGCGACAACGGCCGCCGCCGCATCGAGCAGCCCCAAGGTCAGGGAGCCGAGGCCCGGGCCGACCTCGAGGACGGTTTCATCCGGCCCCACTCCGGCGGCGGAGACGATCCGCCGGATGGTGTTGCCGTCGATAACGAAGTTCTGGCCCAAGGTTTTAGTCGGCCTGATCCCGATTTCCTCTGCCAGCCGGCGGATGTCGGAGGCGCCGAACAACGGTGCGGGCACGGCAGGGATGGGTTCAGTCACCTAGGTATCCTATCCCGCGCGGCAGCTCCGCCCTGTCGGCTTAACGGCAGTGGCCGGGCCCGGATATCCGGGCCCGGCCACGCTGTGGGCGTCGTGTTCGTCCGCTGAATCAGCTGCTGGCTGCCCAGCCGCAACCCCACGGTGAGAGCCCGCGCTGGGCGTAGACGCGGTTGGCGATGTCGATTTGCTGCGCCTTGGTGGCGAGGCTGGCGTTCGGGGCGTACGCGCCGCCGCCTGCTCCGATCCAGGTGCGGATGTCGAATTGGAGGCCGCCGTAGTAGCCGTTGCCGCTGTTGATGCTCCAGTTTCCGCTGGATTCACACTGGGCGATCTTGTCCCACATGGCTTCGTTCATCATGGCCGGCGCTGCTGCCCCGGTGTTGGCGGCTGCTGCCGCGGGCGCCGCCTGGACGGCGGGCTTGGCCTTGGTGCCCACGGTGACCTTTTCGGTCACGGGCTGCACCGCCACGTTCTCGGACACGAGGGTGCGCGACGCTTCCCGGCCGTCAACGAGGACCAGCTTGAAGGTGCGCTCGATCTTTCCGGCCGCCCCGGCCTGGGTCACCTGCTTGTCACCCTTGAGCATGTCGGCGCTCTCGGCGGTGACCGTGTCGAAGGGCACGTCTTCGCTCGTAACGGCAGTCTTGCTGGTGTCCACCCGGGAGACCTTGATGACCATGTTGTTCACCACGTTGGCGTTGGCCGGCTGGGAGGAGCGGTCGCTGGCGCCGAGGGTGACACCGGAGTCCTCAAGGACCTTGCCTACGGTTGCGGCAGTGGTGGTGGCGGTGTTCACCTTGCCATCGGCCACGATGCTGACGGTCTTGGGTGTGGAGATGGAGACGTAGGAGCCGGCCAGTGCGAGCGTGGCATCCTTGGGCGCCGAGACGGCCGATGCGCTGGCAACGCCGAGCTCGCTGACGAGGCCTTCCACGTCCTGGGCGGTGGTGTTGACGGTCTTTTCGGCCCCGTCAAGGCTGACCTTGACCTCTTTGGCCTGGTTGACGTTGATGACGGTGCCGTTTTGCACGGATGAATCCAAGGACGGCGATACGCGGTCGCCGGGCTTGAGGTCCAGGTTGGCACTCTTGACCACCTGCGCCACTGTTCCACCAAAGGACTGCACGGACGAGGCTTTGCCGTCCACGTTGAGCGTGATTGTTTTGTTATTGCCCACGAAAGCCACGAGGCCCGCGACGAGGCCGCAGAGCACCAGAAGTTGGGCGCCAACCTTGATATAGCTGAACTTGCCGTCCGTTGTGAAGAACTTGATCACGATTGCCCGTAACTCTAGGTCCATCCGGGCACGGGGAATCGCGCAAGGGAATGCCCGGAACAACCTCAAATAGACCGTCCGGGCATCGATGCACCGCCACACTCCGCGCAGCGGCATGGCCGGGAACTGACGTGCCCGGAGCGGCTGCGAATGGAGCGAAATTATCCGTTGGCCTTCCCCGACCCCGGCTAATAGTTGTCCACTGTAACCGTAGCGTTATAAAGCGACCAACATTTTTGCATACCAGGTATTGCCCAGGATCACGGGACGGGGTGGGATTTCAGGTCCAGGATCCGTATGCCCGCACGGTATTTTCACTGATGGTGTTGCACAGCCCGGCGAGGTCGGAGCCTGTCAATTCTGCCATGGCCCGGACCGTGTACGGGACCATGTAGCTGGCATTTGGCCGCCCCCGGTGCGGATGCGGGGTCAGGAACGGCGCATCTGTTTCCACCATGATGAGTTGGCGGTCGGCGGCGGCGAGCGCGGCCCGAAGATTCGCGGCGTTCTTGAAGGTCAGGGTCCCGGCGAAGGACATCCACCAGCCCTGGTCGTTGCAGGTCCTGGCAAGCTCCTCGTCGCCGGAGAAGCAGTGGAACACCACCCTCCCCGGGGCGCCTTCCTCCCTCAGCACCCGCACCACGTCGCCGTGTGCGTCCCGGTCGTGGATCTGGAGGGTGAGGTCCAGGCGCTTGGCGATGTCGATGTGGCGCCGGAACGAGTGCTCCTGGTGGCGCAGTCCTTCGCCTTCCGTGCGGTAGAAGTCCAGCCCCGTCTCGCCGATCGCGCGGATCCGCGGATGCGCCGCGAGGCGTTCGATCTCTGCCAGGGCCGCCTCAAGTTCGCCCCTGGCGGCATAGTGCGGAGCATCGTTGGGATGGAGGGCCACGGCGCCCAGGAGACGGTGGTCCTGGTCCACGGCTTCCACCGTGAACCGCGACGACGCCAGGTCGCAGCCCACCTGGACCGCTCCCTGGACCCCCACGGCCGCTGCGGCATCAAGCGCGGCCTTGATTCCCACCGGCGCCGTTCCATCAGGAAAGTCCAGGTGGGTGTGGTTGTCCATCACGGGTACAGGCAACGGTTCAGGCGCGGGCGGATACTGCTTGCGGGGCGGAGCTTCCGGGTCCAAGGGGCCTGTGTCAGGTGCCCGGTAGGCGGCGGGAGTCAGCGGATTGCACATCCACCCAGCCTATCCGCCGAAAGCGGTGGCATATTTGCCGGAACTCTCTGTCAGGCACGGCAGTTGTGTTAGTAGTCTGGAACGAACACACGCGCACGCCCACCGACGGGCGAAGGCAGGCTTGCTGTCCCGTCCAGGTGAAACCCGGGCTGAAAGGTTGCCGATGGAACCCCACCGACGCACTGCCAACAATGGGAGCGCACCGAACCTCAACCTGGCCGGCGTCGCGGATGCCGTCAGCCGGCTGAACGGGCACCGGGCCGCCGCCATGGACCCGGAGTCGTTCCATGAAGCGGCCCAACGCATCCTTACCACCGTCAACACGGTGATCGACGGCAAATCGGATGCCGCCAAGCTGGCGCTGACTGTCCTGCTCGCACAGGGCCACCTGCTGCTGGAGGACGTGCCCGGCGTCGGAAAAACCCTCCTCGCCAAGACGCTCGCCCGGACCATCGACTGCACCGTCAACCGCATCCAGTTCACCCCCGACCTGCTGCCCTCGGACGTCACCGGGGTGTCCATTTACAACCAGGCCTCCCGGCTCTTTGAATTCCGGCCCGGCGCCGTGTTCGCGAACATCGTGATCGGCGATGAAATCAACCGCGCCTCCGCCAAGACCCAGTCCGCCCTGCTGGAATGCATGGAGGAGCACCAGGTGACGGTGGACGGCAACACGTACAGGCTCGATGAACCCTTCATGGTGGTGGCCACCCAGAATCCCATCGAGATGGAAGGGACGTACCCCCTGCCCGAGGCCCAGCGGGACCGCTTCATGGCCAGGATCTCCATGGGCTATCCGGACAAGGAAGCCGAGATCGAAATGCTTGAGACCCACCAGGCGGTATCGCCGCTGGCCGCCGTCAGCCCGGTGGTGACGGCATCTGACGTGGCGGCGATGACCACCACCGTCCAGCAGGTCTTCGTGTCCGAAGCCGTGAAGGAATACACGGTGTCACTGGGCCGCGCCACCCGGGAAAGTCCGCTGCTCCGCTTGGGGGCGAGCCCCCGTTCCATGCTCCAGCTGCTGCGTGCGGCCAAAGCCACGGCTGCGTTGGACGGAAGGGATTTTGTCCTGCCGGACGATGTCGCAGGCGTCGCCGAGGCCGTGCTGGCACACCGGATCATCGTCGAGCGCAAGGCTGCCGGCGCTGGCGAAAACCCGCACAGCGTCCTGCAGGGAATCCTCTCGCGCCTGCCCGTTCCGCAGGCGCCCCCGGGCCAGGCGACGCGGCCCGCGGCGGCGGCCGGCGGCAGGAACCGCTAGGGGCGGACCATGGCGTTCCTGGACAAGCTTCCCCGGCACCTGTTCACCAGGCGTGGCTGGGGCATGCTTGCCGCCGGGGCGTTTGCACTGGCCGCCGCGCAGGTCATGGGGCGCCGGGACCTGTTAACGCTGGCGCTGCTGCTGTTGGTGCTGCCGCTGGTGTCCCTGGCAGGAATCCGGCTGGTGAAACCGAAATTCCGGGTGTACCGCGAGTTCAATCCCTCACCCGTGGAAACATCCGCGCCAACCATCGTCCATTTGGCGGTGGGCAGGACGGGCCCGGGAACCGGCCAGGTGATCATGGAGGAGCGCCTGCCCCCGCACTTCGGCCAGGCGCCGGCTTTCCGGTTTCCTTCCCGTTCCGCAACTGGCGGCACCAGCCGCTACGAATACCACTTGACGTCCGGCTACCGCGGCTTGTTCCGGATCGGGCCGGTCACGGCGGAGTTCACCGACCCGTTCGGACTGTCGCTGCACCGCCAGGCCATCGACGACGGCGACATCCTCACCGTGACGCCGGCCGCCGTCGTGCTGCCTGCCACGGCGCTGGACGGAGCGCGGGGCAACGACGGCGTCACCGCCACGCGCACCCGCGCAAATCCGAGCGACGACGACGTCATGACCCGCGAATACCGGCACGGGGATCCCATGCGCCGGGTCCACTGGGCCGCCACGGCGAGGCACGGCGAGCTCATGGTCCGCCAGGAGGAATCCGTCACCACGCCGGAAGCCACCATCATCCTGGATCACCGTTCCGCTGCCTTCGGCGGCCCCTCCGGGATGACGATGCCAGGGCTGCCGGGGCGACACGGGCACGGACTGGCCACCAGCGAGACATTCGAATGGTCGGTCGTCGCCGCCATGTCCGTCAGCGCCCACTTGGCTGAACGCAACTACAGCCTCCGGATCCTCGATGCCGGCGGCAACCCGGCTTTCCTGCATTCACCGTCGTCCCCGGAACCTGGGGCCGACGAGTTCAGTGGCACCTCCGGGCTGCAGTCCATAGCCGAGAGCCTCGCCGCGGTCCATCTGTCCGGGCCATCCCACACTCGGCGGGACACTGCGGCCCGGGACGCCCAGGGCCGGAGCAGCCGGCGCCGGGCCGCCGGCGGAGGGCAGCCTCCGGGCGCGGACCAGGAGCCACCGGCCTTTGACGACCACCTGATGGACAAACTGGGCGCACACAGGATGCGCGGACCGTTGATCGCCGTGCTGGGAAGGATCAGTGCCGAGGAGGCGACGGCGTTGGCGCCGGCCGCAGCCTACGGAACCAACGCATTCGCCCTCCTGGCCGTGGACAAGCCGGCTGACTTCCACGGCGTGTTGGACGTGCTGCGGCAGAACGGCTGGCGCGCTGCCGCCGTGACGCCGCGTACCGCTCTGGCGGCGGCCTGGGGACAGTTCGACGAAGACCCTGCCGTGCCCGTGGCCCCTGCGTCCGAGGTCCGCCGTGGAGCAGGAGTAGCCACATGACAATGGCACCAGCCCGGCCCTCAGGCATCGGGAATGAAGCCCGCAACCAGCCCGAACCGCCGGCCCGGCGTCCGCAGGCCGGCGCTTATCCGTGGGCCATGGCGTTGGCGATTTCGGTGGCTGTCTGCGGAGCGGCCTTGTCTCTAAACGGCGTCCTTCGGGGCTGGAACTGGTTCTGGCCCGTCCTGACCACCGTGCTGACGGTCAGCGTGGCCCTGGCGGCACTGCGTTCGGTCCGAGCCCAGCCCCTCCTGGTCACGGCAGGCGGATTCATCTCACTGGCTGCCGTCCTCACGCTGACGTTCTTCCGCGGCTCAAGTTTCCTGTGGGTTATTCCGACCGGCGCCACGCTCCCCGACCTTGACCGGTTGATGCGGCGGGCCAGCGAAACCGTCCTGTCGGAGACAGCGCCGGTGGCTCCCAACGCCGGAATCGTGATGGTGGTCTGTGCGGTGCTGGGCCTCGCCGTCATCCTGGTCGACGCCCTGGCCGTGCCCCTCCGCATGCCCGCCGCCTCAGGGGTTGGTCTGCTGGCGCTGCTGGTGGTTCCCGCCATGATCAAGCCCCAGAGCGTGGGCGTGTGGAGCTTCGCTGCCACGGCGGCCGGGTACCTGCTGATCCTGGCCTGCAGCCAGCGGTTTGCCCCGGACGGACAGCTCCAGTCCGGCGCGCCCCGCAGCCCCGGCCTGGCAAGGCGGGCAGCCCTGACCGGAGCCGCGGCCATGGTGGCCACCCTGCTGCTGCCCCTGGCGATTCCCGGTTTCGACCAAGGCACGTTCCCGCAGGGGTCCAGGCTCAACCCGTGGGGCGGCGCCACCGGCCTGAACCCGATGATCACGCTGGGCAGCAGCCTGCGCGCACCGGACGGGAGCGGTCGGATCACCTATGCCACGAATTCCCCCACGCCGCTCTACCTGCGTTCTGTCACCGTGGACAATTTCGACGGCGACTCGTGGGGTCCGGATGACCGCACCGCGTCCCGGGTCCCGCTGGACGGGCGGATCGATCCCGGTTACGCAGTCCTCGCGGACGAGCAGGTGCGCCTGGTCACCGCCGTCGACACCGGTTCCTTCACCAGCCCCTACCTGCCGGTCCCGTATGCGCCCGAAACCATCCGGGGCCTCGGCGGCGAGTGGACTTGGGACCCCGCCACCCTGAGTATCAAGGGCACCGACACCACCACCCGGCGCCAGGAGTACGTCGTGACGTCGACCGAGCCAAAGCTCTCGGCCGCGCTCCTCGCCCAGGCGTCCGGCCCCGTCCGGGGAATCCCTGACGATTTCAGCCGGATTCCGGGAAATGTCCCGGACATCGTCAAGGCCACCGCCAAGACGGTGGCCGGCACTGCGGGGACGCCGTACCAGAAAGCGATGGCCCTCCAGAGATACCTGCGCTCGTCCGAGTTCACCTATTCCCTCCAGTCCCCGGTCCAGGGCGGCTATGACGGGAACGGGCTCTCTGTCCTGGCGGATTTCCTGCAGCAAAAGAGCGGATACTGCATCCACTACGCCTCCGCCATGGCCGTGATGGCGCGGCTGGAAGGAATCCCCAGCAGGATTGCCGTGGGATATGCCCCGGGCCGGTTGACCGGGGCGACCATAGCCGTGGCCGGGCAGGGTGCGCTCCCGGAATACGAAGCGGACGCCCGTGACGCCCACGCGTGGCCCGAGCTGTACTTCCAGGGCCTGGGCTGGGTGCCGTTCGAACCTACGCCGTCGCGGGGCGTGGTCCCGGACTACGCCACGGACGCGCCGGTGCCCGCCGTCCCGGATACCCTGGGCAACAATGACGGCCTCGTCCCTGACGCTGCCCCGGCGCCCTCCGCTACCCCGAGCGGCACGGCCTTGCCGGTCCCCGGCGGGACGGGCGGCGGCGAGGGCGGTTCGGCCGGCGTGTTGCCGTGGCTCCTTGGGACCGCAGGCGTGCTGGGCGCCTTGCTCCTGGCAGCCGCGCCGCACCTGGTCCGTTCCGGAACCAGGACGCGCCGGTTGAATCCGAGGTCCCCGGGCCAGTCCGTCCCGTTGGCGTGGAACGAGCTGACGGACCTGGGCATCGATTATGGCGTTCGAGCCGCACCCAGCGAGACTCCCCGGGCGTATTCCGCCAGGTTCCGGCAAACACTGCTGGGTGAACCCGGCGGGTTGGACCATGAAGCGCACCAGGCCGTGGCGTTCCTGACATCCGCCTTCGAGCACCACCGGTACGGCCGGCCGGACAACAGCTCCCCGGCAACCAGCCTACGGGGTCACCCTGCCGGCCAGGACATCCAGGCCGGGGTCGCCGCGGTCGTGGACTCCCTCCGGCAGAACGCCACCCTGCCGCGCCGCCTGCGGGCGGAGTGGCTTCCGCCGTCCGTCATCCGCCGCTTGGGCCTGCTGCTGGGCTTGCCGTTCCGGGCAGCCGGCAGCGGCATCCGGAAAGCCGCCCGTGCGGCCGCCCATTCCCGAAAGAGCCGTGCCGCCGCAACGTCCGGGGCACCGGTGGCGGGGCGTCGGGAAGCAGCGGCGGACGACGGCGTTCGCGGGCGGGGCAGGGGCTGAACGCAAAAGTGCCGGCCGGGAAGGATCCCGGCCGGCACGTGCGTCATTGGAACCGCCGAAGCTATCCCGCGTAGGGGTCGGCGATGCCGATGTACTGGGTGTAGAGGTACTCCTCGATGCCTTCGAGTCCGCCTTCGCGTCCCAGGCCGGACTGCTTGACGCCGCCGAACGGTGCGGCAGCGTTGGAGATCACGCCGGCGTTCAAGCCGAGCATGCCCGTCTCGAGCCGCTCACCCATCCGGATGCCGCGGTTCAGGTCCTTGGTGAAGACGTATGCCACCAGGCCGTACTCGGTGTTGTTGGCCAGCCGCACGGCCTCGTCCTCGGTGGAGAAGGTGATGATCGGGGCGACGGGCCCGAAGATCTCCTCCGAGAGGATACGGGTGCCTTCGGAGACGCCGGACAGGATGGTGGGCTGGTAGAAGTAGCCCGGGCCCTCGACCGGTGCCCCGCCCAGCACCGCCTTGGCGCCGGAGGCGACGGCGTCGGAGACCAGTTCGTGGACCTTGTCCCGGCTCTTGGCATCGATCAGCGGGCCCACCTTGGACTCGGGTTCGGTGCCGCGGGCGGTGGTCATGTCCTTCATCTTCGCCGCGAACTTCTCGGCGAATTCGGCGGCCACGGATTCGTGCACGATGAACCGGTTGGCTGCGGTGCAGGCCTCACCCATGTTGCGCAGCTTTGCCAGCATCGCACCGGTCACGGCCGCGTCCAGGTCCGCGTCCTCGAAAACCAGGAACGGGGCGTTCCCACCCAGTTCCATGGAGGTGCGCAGCACAGTTCCGGAGGCGTCGGAGAGCAGCCGGCGGCCCACCTCGGTGGAACCGGTGAAGGAGAGCTTACGCAGCCGGGAGTCCTTGATCAGGGCCCCGGTGGTCTCTCCGGCAGTGGAGGTGGGGATGAGGTTCAGGACCCCGGCGGGCAGGCCGGCCTCCTGCATGACGGCGGCGAACAGCTGGGACGTCAGCGGCGTCAGGTTGGCGGACTTCAGCACCATGGTGCAGCCTGCGGCCACCGCCGGGGCGATCTTGCGGGTGGCCATGGCCAGCGGGAAGTTCCACGGCGTGATCAGCAGGCAGGGGCCTACCGGCTTCTTGGTCACCAGCAGCCGGGACTTGCCGTCCGGGGAGACCGAGTACCGGCCGAAGGCCCGGACGGCTTCTTCGGAGAACCAGCGCAGGAATTCGGCTCCGTAGGTGACTTCACCGCGGGCTTCTGCCAGCGGCTTGCCCATCTCCAGGGTCATCAGCAGCGCAAAGTCCTCGGCCCGTTCGGTGACCAGCTCGAAAGCGCGGCGGAGGATTTCACCGCGTTCACGCGGGGGCACCTTGGCCCAGGATTCCTGGGCCGCAGCGGCAGCGTCCAAGGCCGCAGCGGCATCGTCCGCGCCGGCGTCGGCAATGCTCAGCAGCACCTTGCCGGTGGCGGGATCCTCGACGTCGAACGTCTTGCCTGAGGCGGCGTCGCGCCACTCACCGTTGATAAGCAGCCCGGTGGGAACAGAGGCCAAAAGCCGGGTTTCGCGCTCGGCGGTAACGGCCGGCTGTGCAGTGACAGTCACGATGACTCCCTCGTCAGTAGGGTTTCTGGCAGCCCCGCGCCGCGGCCGGAGTGACCGGGATCATTGGGCTGATTAACAGCCAGACTACTGCGGGCCCCTCCCCCGGTCTACGCCGTTGCGCACTGCCACATCAGCCCCACGCTGTGCATCTGCACAGATTCGAAGGGATGCCGGGAGAGGCTGCTACCGGGCGGCGAGCACTGCCGAGTAGAGCTCGCGCTTGCTGACCCGGACGTCCTCGGCCACGGCGGCAACCGCTTCCTTCAACCTGATGCCTTGGGCCACCAGCTCGTTGACGGCGGCCACATGGTCCTCCGGCTTGCCCGCCGCCTGTTCCGGAGCCCCGCCGAGGACAACGGCGATCTCGCCGCGGACCTCGTTCTCTTCGGCCCACTGGAGCAGTTCGCCGGTGGTTCCCCGGATCACTTCCTCGTACGTCTTGGTCAGTTCCCGGCACACCGCGATGGGCCGGTCCGGACCGAACCGTTCGCGCAGCGCCCGGAGCATGGATTCGAGGCGGTGCGGAGCTTCGAAGAACACCATGGTGCGGCGTTCCGCGGCGAGGTCGGCCAGGCGCGACGCGCGTTCGCCGGCCTTACGTGGGAGGAAACCTTCAAAGCAGAACCTGTCCGTGGGCAGGCCGGACAGGGCCAGTGCCGTGAGGACCGCGGAGGGACCCGGGACGGCGGTGACTGGAAGCCCGGCCGCGATGGCGCCCTCCACCAGCCGGAAGCCGGGGTCCGAGACGGCCGGCATGCCTGCGTCGGTCACCATGACCAGCGTGCTGCCGGCCCGCACCTGGTCAAGGAGCTCTGCCGTCCTGGTCGCCTCATTGTGTTCGTGGTAGCTGATGACGCGGCCGGACACTTCCACGCCCAGGCTCTGGACCAGGCGGTGCAAGCGCCGGGTGTCCTCTGCCGCCACGATGTCGGCGGTACCCAGCAGTTCCACGAGCCGGGCAGAGGCATCACCGGTATTCCCGATCGGGGTGGCGGCAAGGACGATCCGTCCCGTCGTTGACGGGCCTGGATCAGGAAGGGGGCTGGGGTTCGGGTCCACCCGTCAAGCCTACTGCTGCCGGGTCTTCCAGCCGCAAAAGGTAGCATGGGGCTCGTGACGCAGACCTCGACGCGGCCGGCCGGCGCCGGTGAACCCACCCCGCCGCCCTCCCCGGCCGCAGCCGCGGTAACTGCTACGGAGCGCGGGGAACACGCCCTTCGGTGGGTCAGCCGGCCGGAGGAGGCGTTCACCGTCCAGGCCCTGACGGCACGGCTCCTGGGCGCACACGCATCCTGGCGGGACCACCCGGCGTCCCTGCGACTGTGGTTCATCCTGGTTCCGGTCCTGACGGCGCTCATCGGCGGGGTCCTCCGGTTCGTGCGGCTCGAGGTACCGCACAAGCTGGTCTTCGACGAGACCTACTACGTCAAGGACGCCTACTCCTACCTCATCAGCGGCTATGAGCGCAGCTGGCCGGACAAAGCCAACGACTCGTTCAATACCGGCAATCCGGACGTCCTGCTGAATACGCCCGAATACGTGGTGCACCCGCCGGTGGGCAAGTGGATGATCGCGGCAGGTATGTGGCTCTTCGGGCCGGAGAATCCGTTCGGCTGGCGCTTCGCCGCGGCGCTCACGGGAACCCTCACGGTGTTGCTCGTCTCGCTGATCGCCTTGAAACTGTTCCGTTCGCTTCCGCTGGCGGGCGCGGCCGGACTGCTCCTCGCCGTCGACGGCCACCACCTTGTCATGTCCCGCACATCGCTGCTGGACGTCTTCCTGGCGTTCTGGATCCTTGCAGCATTCGGCGCCCTGCTCATGGACCGGGACGACGGGCGCCGCCGGCTGGCGGCCCGGCTGGCGCGGATTGCTGCCGCGCACGGCGGACAGCCGCCGGGCGGGGCACTGCTGGCCGGGCCATGGCTTGGCGTCCGCTGGTGGCGGATCGCCGCCGGGATCTGCCTTGGCCTGGCAGTGGGCACCAAGTGGTCCGGCCTCTTCTTCCTCGCAGGGTTCGGCATCCTCACGGTGCTGTGGGACCTGAACGCACGCCGGGTCGCGGGCATCCGCGGCTGGATCAGTGGCGGTGTCATCCGGGACGGCATTCCGGCCTTCGGCGCGTTGGTACCCGTTGCCGGCATCGTCTACTCGGCCACGTGGACGGGCTGGTTCCTCTCGGACAACGCCTACTTCCGCCATTGGGCCGAGAGCAACCCTTCCACCGAATGGGGCTGGCTCCCGGACTCCGTCAGGTCCCTCATCCACTACCACCTCGAAGCGTACAAGTTCCATCAGGGCCTGAGCTCCGAGCACCCGTACCAGGCGAGTCCCTGGAGCTGGCTGGTGATGGGACGGCCGACGTCGTTCTTCTATGAATCCCCGCCACAGGGCACCCCGGGCTGCACTGTGGAAAAATGCACCTCGGCCATCCTGTCTGTGGGCAACCCCCTGATCTGGTGGGCGGCGGCCATCTCGCTGGTGGTCCTGCTGTTCTGGTGGGCGGGCCGCCGGGACTGGCGCGCGGGCGCAGTACTGGCGGGCGTGGCAGCCGGATACCTGCCGTGGTTCATGTACCCCGAGCGCACCATGTTCTACTTCTACGCGGTGTCCTTTGAGCCGTTCCTGATCCTTGCCCTGGTGTATTGCCTGGGCTTGGTGCTGGGCCGCGCCACGGACCCGCCCTGGCGGCGGCGCTCGGGCCTGTACCTGGTGGCGCTCTACCTGGCCGCCGCAATCCTGCTGTCGGCGTTCTTCTACCCGATCTGGACCGCCGAGGTCATCCCCTATGTCGACTGGAAAGTCCGGATGTGGATGCCGTCCTGGATCTAGGGCAGGATGGCACTAGAGACCTGTTGGAGCCGCCGCCGCGGCGTGGCAGCGGAAACGGAGACCTGCTGTGAGAGAAGCGAGCACGGAACTGCTGGTTGAGCTTGATGCCAACAGCAACGTGACTGACCTGCTGCTGGAGCAGCATGCCGCAAACCCCGCCCACGCGCTGTACCGGCGCAAGGGCCCAAACGGTTGGGTGGACGTTTCCGCGCAGAAGTTCCTCCAGGACGTCAGCGCGCTGGCCAAGGGGCTCATCGCCGGCGGCCTTGAACCCGGCGACACGGTGGCAGTGATGGCCCGCACCTCCTACGAGTGGACCCTGGTGGATTTCGCCATCTGGTTCGCCGGCGGCGTTACGGTGCCGATCTACGAAACGTCATCCGCCAGCCAGGTGGAGTGGATCATCCAGGACGCAGGGGTCCGCCGCGTGTTCGCCGGCGACCGTGCGACGGTGCAGCTCGTGGCCGGAGTCCTGGCAGGTTCCGACGTCCTCAGGGACCGCCTGGTCAACGTGGTGCGGATGGATTACGACGGCGAGGCCCCGGACCTTGCCAGCCTTGCCGCGGCCGGTACCGGCGTCAGCGACACCGAGCTGGAAAGGCAGCGCAGCCATGCCGGCCTGGCCGATCTCGCGTCCCTGGTGTACACGTCGGGCACCACCGGCAAGCCCAAAGGATGTGAGATCACGCATGGGAACTTCGCGCTGGTGGCCAAGAACATCGTCGCTTTCCTGCCGGAAATCCTGCAGCAAGGCCAGCCTCGCACACTGATGTTCCTTCCGTTGGCCCATGTGCTGGCTCGGGCTGTGCAGGTGGTGTGCCTCACCGCAGGGGCAACCCTGGGGCACACCCCGGGCGCGGCGCAGCTGCTGGAGGACTTGGGTTCGTTCCGGCCGACGTTCCTTTTGGTGGTGCCGCGGATCTTCGAGAAGGTCCGGGCAACGGCGGCCCATAAGGCCGCGGTTGCGGGCAAGGGCCGGCTGTTCGACGCGGCCTCGGCGGCAGCAATCGAATACTCAAAGGAGCAAGACCGGCAGAACCGGGGCGAGGGACCGGGCCCTGGCCTGCTCAACCGCGTGCGGCACGGACTGTTTGACCGGCTGGTCTATCCCCGGCTGCGGCAGGCGCTGGGCGGCGAGGTGGGATACACGGTGTCGGGGGCCAGTCCCCTGGCTTTGGAGGACGCACACTTCTTCCGGGGCGTGGGCATTCCCGTCCTGGAAGGCTACGGGCTGACCGAAACCACGGCACCGTGCACGGCCAACACGCCGACCCGCACCAAGGTGGGAACGGTGGGGATCCCCGTTCCGGGTACCACCATCCGGGTGGCCGAAGACGGAGAGATCCTGGTCAAGGGAATTGGCGTCTTCCGTGGCTATCACGCAAACCCGGCCGCGAACGCGGAGGCGTTCGTGGATGGTTTCTTCCGGACCGGGGACCTTGGTGTGCTGGATAAGGACGGTTTCCTCACCGTCACCGGCCGGAAAAAGGACCTGCTGGTCACCGCGGGCGGCAAGAATGTGGCGCCTGGGCCGCTGGAAGAGAAGATCCGGACCCATCAGCTGGTGGGGCATGCGGTGCTGGTGGGAGACGGGAAGCCGTTCGTGTCCGCTTTGCTTACCCTTGACCCGGAAGGCGTGGCCAACTGGCGGGAGGAGCGTGGCCTCCCGCCGCTCCTCCTCAGCGAGGCAACCAGCGATCCCCAGGTCCTCGCCGCCGTCCAGGAAGCGGTGGACCTGGCCAACCAGCTGGTGTCCAAAGCCGAGTCAGTGCGCACCTTTACGCTTCTCAACACCGAGTTCACGGTGGAGTCAGGACACCTGACGCCATCACTGAAACTCAAGCGGGCCGCCGTGGTCCAGCAGTATGAGGCGGAGATCGCCAGGATTTACGGCTGATCCGCCGGCACCGGCTTTTCGGCGTCCGTGTCCTCCCGGACAATACCGCGCCGGCGACGCGTGGGCCAGGTGAGCACCAGCGTGATGATGGATGCCAGGAGCACCATGCCGCCGATGCCGATGCCGGCGTCGATCCAGAACTGGCTCGGGAACAGCCGGATCAGGGTGTCATCCAGGCTGAAGGTCCAGGACCCGTCGGCAAAGAAGATCCGGTGGAATTCGGTGAAGAACTGCTGCCAGCCCAAGGCTGCCAGCGTGCCCAGGCCCAGGATCAGGACGAGGGTAATGATCGAACCGGCGAAGAGGGCGCGCCGGATTCCGCCGGTGCTGCGCCTGCGCAGGTACACGAGGGCGATCAGGGCGAGGATGAGCAGCGCGGTGCCGGCGCCGAAGGTGGAGAGGATGACCGTCTTGACGTCAGCCATGTGGCTGACCTCGCCGTCCTTGAAGAGCTTTTCGCCGCCGCGCTGCACCAGGTCTCCCAGGTACCGCGGGCCGGCCCAGTTACTTAGGTAGTCAACGGCGTAGGAGCCGTAGGTCATCCTGTCGTCAGTGCTGAAGCCGTATCCGTCGCCGGGGAAACCGGGACGGTTGTATTCCACCCAGAGGAAGAGCGGGCTGGTCACTGCCCGGACGGCCAGGATGAGGAGGATGAAGGGGTAGATGACGGCCAGCAGGACCTGCATGACGCGGGGGGCAACCGGCTTGGCGTTCGCGGCGCTTTCGCGCTGGGCGTTGCGGCGCTCCACTTCTTCCTCGGGCGGCCGGACGTGCAGGGCGGAGGTGGGAAGCGATTCCTTGAAGACCGGGCCGGCTGAGCCGCGCGGCTCCTTAACGGATGTCCCGGCCGCCGCCTGCGAGGACCCGTCGGCCGAAGATCCCGTGCCGGAGGAGCCGACGGCGGATTCCGCCGCCCGGCGGCCCGCCCTGCTGTCCGCCTGCGGTGCTTTGGTTTCCTGTACAGCGTCTTCCCGGCCGGAAGTCTTACCACCGGCAGGTGTCAGCCAGGAAAACGCGGGCTCGTCGGAATCCCCGGAGGTGTCCAGGATCGGTTCCGGCTGCGGCGCTTCGCTTTTGGCGCGGGCCGGTGTTTCGTCGTTCACAGCAGCGTCACTTCCGTCAGGTTCCGCACCGGTCCAAGTCTGCCGGCGCGATTCATTCTGCCCTCGAGCCTACCGTCCGGAACTTCGGCTGGGCGAGGAACCACCCCGTCTGGATTACAACGATTCAGGCAGCGATTTCCGTATAGCCCGCGTCTTCGCTGCGAAGGTCGCCGCGTTCCCCTGCCAGGTAGGCCCGACGGCCCCACACCAGGACATAAAGCCAGTACGCTGCAAGAACCGCCGCGCCAATGCCAATCCTGGCCCAAGCCGGCAGCGGGCTGGGCGTCACGAAACCTTCCACGAGGCCCGAGACGAACAGCACCAGGACCAACCCCAGGGCCACCGTAACCAGCGACCTGCCCTCTTCCGCCACTGCGCGGCTCCTGGTCCGCGGACCCGGTGAGACCATTGCCCAACAGATGCGCAGGCCGGCAGCGGAGGCCACAAAGACGGCGGTGAGCTCCATCAGGCCGTGCGGCAGGATGTAGCTGAAGAAAACATCGGATTTGCCGGCAGATGCGAAGATCCCGGCCGCAATTCCCACGCCCTGCGCGTTGTTGAACAGGATCATCGGCACCCAGACGCCGGTAATTCCGAGGGCCACCGCCTGGGCGCAGATCCAGGCGTTGTTGGTCCACACGGCGCCGGCGAAGGATGCTGCCGGATTTTCCGAGTAATAGTTGATGAAGTCCTGGTCGACATACTGCGCGGCGGCGGATTCGGATGCCACCGCACGGAGGGCATCCGGGGACGTTCCGATCCACGCCGCGTAGGCGGCAGCGACGAGGACGAAGACTGCCCCGCAGGCCATCGTGAGCCACCTCAGCCGGTACAGCGCAGCCGGCAGGGCCGCCACGAAGAACCTCGCAAGGTCTGCCATCGCGTTGGACCGGGCACCGGTGAAGCGGGTCCTGGCCGAGGCGAGCGTGGCGGAGAGCGAGGCCGACAATGCACTCTCGGGTGCAATGGAACGAACCAGTGACAGGTGCCCGGACACGGATTGGTACAGGGCCAGCAGTTCATCGGCCTCGGCACCCGTGAGCCTGCGTTTGGCAGAGAGCTCCTTCAGCCGCGACCACTTGTCCGCGTTCACGGCGGAGAAGGCGTCCATATCCACGGCTACAGCCTAGCGCCCGGCATTAGACTTTGACCGTCCGCACCCATGCGGTCGTCCGCATCACCAGCTGCGAAGGGCAGGGACGCAGTGAGTCCAATCATCACCGGCGAAGCAGTCGTCCTCGAACTTCGGCCGGCCACCTTCGCCGCCCGCGCTCTGGGCCTGGTCATCGACGTCGTCTTCCACGTGGTCCTGCTGGTGGGATTCATGTTTGGCCTGGCCGCCGCCGGCAGGGACCTGGATGAGGCCGCCGCGCGTGCGCTGGCCCTGACCGCCGCGGTGTTCTGCCTCGTCGTCGTCCCGGTGGGGGTCGAGACCCTGAGCCGGGGCAGGTCGCTGGGCAAGTTAGCCACCGGCCTACGGGTTGTCCGCGAGGACGGCGGCAGTATCAGGTTCCGGCACGCGCTGATCCGGGGACTGACGGGATTCCTCGAAATCTACCTGACGTTCGGCGGCCTGGCATGCGCGGTGGCGCTCTTCAACGACAAATCCCGCCGCCTGGGCGATATGTTGGCCGGCACCTACGCGGTCCGCAGCCGGGTGCCTGCCGACGAAGCAATCCGCGTGTTCGTGCCGCCGCACCTGCAGCCCTGGGCAGCGGCCGCGGACATCGGCCGGATTCCGGACGCCACGGCCCGCAGGGCGGCGCAGTTCATTCGCCAGGCCGGCCGGATGGCGCCGCAGTCCAGGGCGCAGATGGCCGCGGCGATCGCCTCCGAACTGTCGTCGCACGTATCCCCCGCACCGCCCCCGGGGACCGGCCCTGACCACTTCCTGGCCGCCGTCGTCGCCGAGCGCCGGAACCGGGAGTTCACCAGGCTTTCTGAATCGCGCCGCCGAAATTCCTCGGTGGGTCAACGGCTCCAGCGGCTGCCGTTCAACGGCTGACTCAGTTGGCGTACTCGTTCCACGGGATGTTCCAGTCGCCGTAGCCGTCAGTGTTGGCCGCGTAGTCGCCCTCGGTGTTGATGATCTGGACCACGTCTCCGGTTCCCATGTTGTCGAACACCCAGGCTGCGCCATCGGGCAGGAATCCGATGCAGCCGTGGGAGACGTTGGTGTTCCCGATGTAGGGGTAGGCGGATTCGAGCGCCTGGTGGATGTAGGCGCCGCTCAGGGTGAGGCGGATGGTGTATTCGACGTCGGCTTCACCGTAGTAGGCGGGGTCACCGGGTTTCAGCCCGATGGTCGAGGCCCGGAAATGGTCAAACCTGTTCTTCTCCATCAGCACCGCGTATCCCTTGGCCGAAGGGAACCGTTTGTCCCCCATGCTGACCGGCAGCGTCTTGACCGGCTGGTCGTTGACGCTGAGCGTGAACGTGTGCGCGGTGGCATCCGCGACCGCCACCTTCTTGTCTCCGATCGAGACGTTGACCTTCTTGTTGAAGTTCGCGATCTGGCCGTTGCCCAGGTCGACACCAAAGAGCTGCATGTCCATGGTGATGGTGGAATTGGCTGCCCAGAAGTTTTCCGGCCGGTACCGGACCATGGTGTCGCTGTACCAGTGGAACGCACCACTCTGGCCTGCCGTGGTGGTGACCTTGATGGCCTTTTCGACGGCGTCGCGGTTGACTACCGGCTCGCTGAAGATGATCTGCAAGGGCTGCCCGACGCCCACCTTCATGCCGTTGAGCGGGTAGATGGCGGCATCTGCCTCATGCGAGCTGGACACTGTGTTGAAGGCCTGGGTGGTGCTGGTTTCGCGTCCGGCCGAGTCCTTGACCACGTACGTGTAGCTGTAGTCCGTGTTGAACTCCAGGGGGCCGGAGGCGGACCATGCCGTACCGTTGGGGTCGATGCTGCCTTCGACGATTTTCCCGGCAGTACTGGTAAGGGTGACGCGCTGGATGGTCCCGTTGGCCACTTTCAGGGAAACCGGCGCCGCGGGGTTGACCTGCTTGGCGCCGTTGGCCGGCGATGCATCCAGGGTCACCGGGGGCACGATGGGGGAAGCGATTCCGGGGGACGTCCGCAGTGCGGAGGAGGCTTCAGATTCGAGCGGACTCCCAGCAAGGCCCGGTGCGACGGCGGCGAAAACCCCGCCCACGGCAGCCAGGACACAGACGGCTGCTACGGCGAGAATCTTCTTTACGCTCCCCCGGCGGCGGGGCTTTTCCTCAGGCTCCATAGTGTCGATCCTACGTGCAGAAAATAACGGCCCGGGCGCGTTGCTGCGCCCGGGCCCTCACGTGTCAGTAACGATAGTGCTCAGGCTTGTATGGGCCGGCCGCGTCGATGTCCAGGTATTCAGCCTGGTCCTTGGTCAGCTCGGTGAGCTCCACGCCCAGAGCGTCCAGGTGCAGGCGGGCGACCTTTTCGTCCAGGACCTTGGGCAGGACGTACACCTTGTTTTCGTACTCGTCCTGGTCCTTCTTGGTCCACAGCTCGATCTGCGCGATGGTCTGGTTCGCGAACGAGTTGCTCATCACGAAGGACGGGTGGCCCGTGGCGTTGCCCAGGTTGAGGAGCCGGCCCTCGGACAGCACGATGATGGAGCGCTCGGCGTCGCTGCCGGCGTCGAAGACCCACTCGTGGACCTGCGGCTTGATCTCAACCTTCTTCACGCCGGGAACGCGGGCAAGGCCGGCAATGTCGATTTCGTTGTCGAAGTGGCCGATGTTGCCCACGATGGCCTTGTTCTTCATGCCCGCCATGTGCTCGGCCATGATGACATCCTTGTTGCCCGTGGTGGTGATGAAGATGTCGCCCTGTGCCAGGACTGATTCCAGCTTGGCCACCTGGTAGCCGTCCATGGCTGCCTGCAGCGCGCAGATGGGATCGATCTCGGTGACGATCACCCGTGAGCCTTGGCCGCGGAGGGCCTCTGCGGCGCCCTTGCCGACGTCGCCGTACCCGCAGACGACGGCGACCTTGCCGCCCATGAGCACGTCGGTGGCACGGTTGATGCCGTCGGGCAGGGAGTGTCGGATGCCGTACTTGTTATCGAACTTGCTCTTGGTGACGGAGTCATTGACGTTGATGGCCGGGAACAGCAGCTTGCCCTGGTCCGCGAGCTGGTACAGGCGGTGGACACCGGTGGTGGTCTCTTCGCTGACACCCTTGATGGTGGCCGCCGTGCGGGTCCACTTCTGCGGGTCCGCGGCGAGGGAGCGGCGGAGCACCTCGAGGAAGATACCGTACTCCTCGGAATCTTCGGGGTCGGCGGAGGGAACGTTGCCCGCGGCCTCGAACTCGACACCCTTGTGGACCAGCATGGTGGCGTCGCCGCCGTCATCCAGGATCATGTTGGGACCCAGTTCGGGGTTGGACTCAGCACCGGGCCAGGTGAGGATCTGTTCGGCCGTCCACCAGTATTCTTCGAGGGTCTCGCCCTTCCAGGCGAAAACGGGCACGCCCTGCGGATCCTCGACGGTGCCCTTGCCCACGACAACTGCCGCTGCGGCCTCGTCCTGGGTGGAGAAGATGTTGCAGGAGGCCCAGCGGACCTCGGCGCCCAGCGCGGTGAGGGTTTCGATCAGCACCGCGGTCTGCACCGTCATGTGCAGGGAGCCTGCGATCCGGGCGCCCTTGAGCGGCTGCGTTGGTCCGAATTCTTCGCGCAGGGACATGAGGCCGGGCATTTCGTGCTCCGCCAGGCGGATCTGGTGCCGCCCGGCTTCCGCCAGGGAGATATCGGCAACTTTGTACTCAAAAGTCATGAATGGTCCTTTGCTTGAGGCGGGGTCCTGGTCCCCGTTCTGCTGTTTCTCGGTGCGGGCTGGTGCAGGTGGATCTATTGCCCTGCCGCGGCAGGATCGTGCTGGTCCGAGCCCGCTGTTGCCGCTGCCGCCAGCAGTTCCGGCGGAAGGAGCAACGGAATACCGTCTTCGATGGCGTACCGGTTCTTGACGCCTGCTTCATCTGCCGTGGTGGCCACCAGTTCTTCGCCTTCCTGGACCAAGGGCGAGCCGGTCACGGGGCAGCGCAGGACGGACAACAGCTCGGGACTGATCTTTGGCATGTGTTCTTGCTCCCTGGCGGGCGCGCTCGCGCCGGTAGCGGAAAAGATGTGCAGCAACCAGCCTACCGCCAGATCCAGGTCAGGAAGGTTCCCGAAGGACGCGCAGGTGCCCCCGCCGGGTTCCTTCGGTTCCGGCCGGCGCTTCGAGGGCGGAATGGTGCCCGCGCTGGGTGGGCGGCTGTGGCTCCGACGGGCGCGCCGCGGCATCACGGACGGCGTTGGCGAGTGCCAGGAGGTCGTCCGGGCCGGGCTGCTGTGGGGTGGACGGCATAGCCAGCCGCAAAACTTCCCAACCGCGCGGAACGGTCAACGAGCCCGCATGCTGTTCACAGAGGTCGTAGCAGTGCGGCTCGGCGTAGGTGGCCAGTGGACCGAGGACGGCCGTGGAGTCCGCATAGACGTACGTCAGGGTGGCTACCGCCGACTGGCGGCAGGCGGACCTTGAACATTGACGGATAGCTCCCACGACATCACAGACTACCCTTATATCCCTCGAAAGCCGTGCATTGGCTGCGGTCCCCGACGCGGACGGGCCGCCCGG
This sequence comes from Pseudarthrobacter sp. MOO14, assembly GCF_058267675.1. NCBI lineage: Bacteria > Bacillati > Actinomycetota > Actinomycetes > Micrococcales > Micrococcaceae > Pseudarthrobacter > Pseudarthrobacter sp. MOO14. The sequence goes on along the minus strand of NZ_CM177849.1, from coordinate 3,757,455 downwards.
GGAATATATCGCGTAAATCCGCCCCCGGGTTTAGAGTCGGTATATGCAGTCATCGAACCATGAATCAGGTTTTTCGGTCCGGTTGGCTGACCCGGACGCCTCGGCTGCGCCGGGCGTGGAAACCACCGGCAGGAGCTTCCTGCGGCGGCGCCGGAACCGCCACGGACGCGGCCTGCGCGGCGAAGTAATGCTCCCCACCCACCCCGGCTACCGGACCCGCGGCGACCGCTTCGACGATCTGGTCCTGGACTCAGCGCAGCGGCTCCATGACATTTGGGGCAAGACCCTTGACGGCGTCCGGTTCGGCGTCGACGAAATCCCGCCGGACCTCGAACAGTTGGCCGCCAAGGGCAGCACTGCCCCCATGGGGGCCTATACGCCCGCCGCTGGTGGCGAGGGGCCCATGATTACGGTGTACCGCCGCGTGGTTGAGAACGCCTGCTCCAGCGTGGAGGAGCTCCAGGACCTGGTCCACGATGTCGTGGTGGAGCACACCGCGGAGATGCTCGGCGTAGCCCCGGAGACCCTGGACCCGGTCTACCGCCGCCGCTACTGAGCCCGCCACCCGGGGCAGCCGCGCGGCAGGCCCCGGGTCTTGACCGGGCGTGCCGGCTGTCAGGAATCCTAGTAGCCCAGGGTAACCGGGACGCTTTCCTGTCCGGCGGCAGCCGGCAGGAAAGCCAGGGTTGAGACGTCGTTGCGACCGTCCTGGCCCAACAGCACGGAACCGTAGGCGGCATCCCCCGACGCCGACACCACATACGCGACGACGTCGGCACCGTCAGCCTGGTCCGGAACGGTAATGGTGGCGGTGGTTCCGCCGGCGATGTCCGCGGTGGCGGCCGGCCTGACCTTGCCATCGGCGGTGATTGGCGCGTAGGTAATGGTGGCCCGCGTGTCCAGGGCCCCGAACACCAGCTGGCGCAAGCCGCCCTTGGGGACGGGAACAACATGCTGGCTGCCCAGCCGCACGGCGGATCCCGCCCATGCCACATCCGAGGGTTGCCCGGCTTGAAGGCCGCGGCTCATTCGGGCGGCCGCCACGAAGGAAACGTCCGATGAGGCGGCAATGGTGTACTGGCCCGCCGGAACCCCGGCCAGGGACACTTCCGTGACGGAGCCGGCCTTGGCGGTGACCACTCCGCCGGCTGGGAGCGCGGTTTGGCCGTCCCGTCCATACAGCTTGATCTCCACCACGGCGTCCGAAGCGCCCGGAACCGTCAGTTGGAGCGCCGGGGCGGCATCCCCGTAACCGTTGCGGGACGTCAGCGCGGCAAGCCCGGCCGGATCCTGGATATCCACTCCTGGCACGACCTGGCGGACGGCCGGTGCCGCCCCGGGCGCAATGAAGTCCACGCCGCCCGGGGTCAGGCCGCGCAGGACGCTTTGCTGGATCGAGGCGGCCACGGGTCCGCCGGCGCTGCGTACGCGCACGCTGAGCTGGGGAACGTTGGGGGCCAGGCCGGCAAGGACGACGCTGCGGGTGGTGCCGGGAGCCACCAGCAGGCCTCGGCTGCCCGGCGCCTGGATCTGCCCTGCGCCACCGTACAGTTCCAGGCTTACCGTGGCAGGGGTGCTGGAAGCGTTGGTCAATGCCAGGACGGAAGTGCGGCCCACTGTGGTGCTGGCACCTCCCAGCCACTGGTCGTTGGAAGGTTGTCCGCAGGTGGCTGCCGCACTCCCCTGCAAGTCGCCGTCGGTGGCGGTGTATTTCATGGCACCGGCCGCGGACGCGTTCTGGTTGGCCACGGCGTTGGCGCTGAGGACGTTGACCTGGTCTGCGGCCCGGTCCGCCACCACTCCGGCGAGGAGCTCCTGTGGTGCGCCGGCCGCCGGAGGCTTCCCGGCGTCCTTGGCGATCTCAACGACGGCCGTCCCGTCCAGGCGGGTCAGGCGGCTCGCAGGCAGAACGCCGCCGGCGCCCAGCACGGCCGCGGTGACCTTGGTTGCGGCGGTGGCCGACTCCGGCCGGAACTGGGCGTCGGTGCCTGTGCCCGTACCCTCCAGCAGCCTCGCCGGGCCCGGGCACACGCCAACACTGGCTCCTGCCGGAACAGCTGCCCGCACCACCGGAAGGACACGGCTCGATGCCGGCCCCTGCACCAGCGACCCCGCAGCCACTACGGCTCCACCACCCGCGAGGATGAGCACCCCTGCGGCTGCTCCGGCTACCGCCGCTGCCCGCCCGCTGACGCGAGGCACCCGGGTGGAACCGCGGCCGGTCCGTTTGGCGTTACCACCGTTTTCGCTTTGGACTGGAGCCGGTGCCTGGACCGGCGCGGGAGCCCCGGAATCCGCCGGCGGGGTGTGCTCATGCATTTTGGTGTTCCTTACGCAGGGAGCCCTCGTCGCGTGAGAGGCCGGTCCGCGGCCGTTGCGTCGGCATCGGGACAGCGAGGATGACGGTCAGGCCGATCACCGTGATTTGGCCTGCAGCGGCCCAGAAAGCCCACGGGTTGTCGTAGCGGACCGTGAGCTGGCCGGCCGAGGCCGGAAGGGTGAAGGCCTGGGCCCAGCCGGACGTGGTGGAGGTCAGCTTGCGGCCGTCGAGCCAGGCGCTCCAGCCCGGGTCCGCCCGCTCGGCAAGCACCACCAGACGGCCCTCCGGACCGGTTGGGACGGCAGCGTCAACGCCGTCCTTGTTGGAGGGGACGGAGGTTGTGGTGGCACCGCGCGGATCCACGATACGGACGCGGTGGGCGACGTCCGCGGCCTGCAGGACCGCCTGGTTCGATGGGCTGATGCGCCAGAGCCAGCCGACGTCCGTCTGACCCACTGCCACCAGGCCGGGTACGGCATCCATGCGGCTGGCCGTCAGTTGGGCTGCCGTGTCTGCGGCCCGCAGCACCACGAAGCCGACGCCCAGTTGTTCGAGGTCGGCACGGGGATCCACTCCCTGGCCGGCAACCAGCGTGGCGACGACACGGCGGACGGAGCCGGTGACGTCGTCGTCGTCGCGGACCTCTTCCGCGCCCGGGGCGCCGATGATGGTGCGGGCGGAGGCAATGGCCGAGAGGTTGTCCAGGGTGGTACCGGCCCCCCGCATCAGGGAAGCCTTATAGGTGCCGTCCTCATTGGTGCTGATGATCAGGGTGCGGGTCTGTTCGGGTCCGGTACCGCGGTCGATCGCCGTAGCAGGCAGGGACCGTGCGTTCGCGGCCTCCACCAGCCGGGCGGAGCCCAGTGCTCGGTCGGTCCCGGAGCCGGATGGGCCGGGAGTGCCGGCCGGTGCTGCAGGCGCGGGGGCGGCGGCCGGACGCAGGAGGTTTTGGGCGGACCACGCAGCCATCCCGGCCAAAGGTCCGGCCAGAAGCATCACCAGGCCCACTGCCAGCCCGGCGCGTGCCGCAGTGGTGGCCTTGGACCCGGCAGCGGATCTGCGGTCAACGGCAGACATGACCTGGCCGGCGCCCAGGATTGCCGCGGACAGCAGGGCGAAGGAGGCAGCCGAAACCGCCGGTCCCGGGAAGGGGGTTACCAAGGACTCGGCGTTGATGCCCGTGGCCACGTGGCTGGTCAGCCATCCGCTGGCCAGTGACACCAGTGCCACGATCCAGAACCAGCGAACGGCCCGGACCGGGCGTCCCGCGACGAAGAGGCCAACGATGGCCAGGGCCACGACCGGGACCGAGATCAGGAGTGCCATCAGCAGCGCCCACGGCACCGGTCCGCCGGAGAACAGGCCAAGCCCCTGCAGCCCGCCCGCAGGGTCAAACGCCAGGGGCTGTCCGATCATTTGCTGCCACAGAGGCGCGGCATCGAAGCCAAGCGGGAGTCCGGGGTCGGCCAGGAGTGCGCGCGGCCGGTCGATGGTGGAAAGGCCGAACGGCACGAACAGGGCCGCACTGGGCAGCAGGGCCCACCACACGGTCCTCCCCCGCCGGCCCAACAGGACGCCGCAGAGGACTATGAGCACAACGGCCGGGACAAGCAGGGAAGGGGCGGAGGCCGTCGTGACGGCCAGCGCCAGGCCGGCTGCGGCGGAGGCAGTCCAGGATGGCATGCCGTTGACGCCGGGTTTGGCAGGCGCTTGGTCGGCCGGACGTGCATCAGCGGGGGATTCCAGGCTGAAGCTGCCATGGCCCACGGCTGAACCAGTAGCCCGCAGCAGGCCCAGGACCACCAGCGGAATCATCATGTGCGCTATGAGTGCGCCGGCGCGGCCTTGGTTGAGGGCAACCTGCAGTGCCGGGGCAGCCGCCCAGAAAATGGCGGCTGCGAGCCGGAGCCGGCGCCGGGCCGTCAGGCCGCCTGCCGCAAACCAGGCGGTAAGGCCGGAGAGCGGGGCGCCCAGGAGGAGGAGCCACGCCATGGCCGGGTTGGCATCGCCGCCACCCAGGACACCGATAATCCACAGCACATAGTCAAAGGGGTCGCCATGGCCGGGAAGTCCGGCTCCCAGGCTGATCCACCAGCCGGAGGCGTTGTGCCAGATGTCGCCCAAACCCGCCGATACCGGGATCAGGCCGCCGCCGGTGACGGCATTGGCCCGGAACAATCCGGTGAGGGCGAGGAGCGAGGCGATTGACGCAATGATGACGGCAGCGAGGGCGCCGTTGCCCACCCATCCCCTCTTGGCGGTGGCGAGGGCGGCGAAGTCATCAGCGGCGTCACCGGTGGGCTGGTGGGCGAGCGGATCCTGCACCAGGTGGTCAGCGCCGGATCCGTCCGATCCCAGCGCCTCCATCAGGGACCGGCGGTGGCTCCACACTTCACGGCGTGGTGTTTGCAGCTTGCGGATCACCGAGCGGCGGATCCGCCGGGTCCGTTTGGCCGCCCTTCGGGCTTTTGCCACCAACCGTGGACGGCCCAGGGCCGCACAGGTTGCCAGGAGCTGTGAAATGCCGTGGCCGGGATCCTTGACCACGATGCTCAGGACGAGTTTGAAGAGGCTGCCCAGCAACGCTCCAAGGCCGTGGACCGGCACCATCCAGAGGGGGCTGTGCTTGAGCCGCAGGTGTACCTGTGCCTTGCGGGCTGCTGCGGGGTTGCCCAACGCGTGGGGCCGGTGCGCGACGTGGAACATGCGGGCTGCGGGGACCACCACGACGCGGTGGCCGGCCAGCCGGTTCCGCCAGCAGAAGTCAACGTCGTCGCCGCTGCCAGGCAGGGCGGGATCGAAACCGCCCAGTTGTTCCCAAACGTCCCGGCGGACCAGCATGCCAGCGGAATTGACGGCGAAAGTGTCGGTGCGGCCGTCGTACTGGCCTTGGTCCAGCTCATCGGCGTCGATCAGGGTGAGCCGCTCAGCCCACCGGCTGGTGGAAAGCCCGACGTCGATCAGCCGGCGCGGCGAGTGCCAGTCGAGCTGCTTGCAGCCGGCCACGGTCACGGAAGGCGCACGCTCCACGGCGCCGAGGAGTTCAGCGAGGGCATCCGGGGCCGGGGCCGCGTCGTCGTGCAGCAGCCAGATCCATTCCGTCCTGTCGCCGCCCGACCCGGCTTTAGGAACCAAACCGGCGAGGCCTGCGGAGATGGCCGCACCCATGCCCCCCTTGGTCCGGGGGTAGGCCAGGACGCTGGCGTCGCCCAGGGATTCCCGAAGCAGGCTGTGGGAGTCGTCGGCAGAACCGGCATCAACGCCGATGGCACGGTCGACAGGCCGGGTCTGGCCAGCCAGGGCTGACAGGGTTCTGGGCAGATAGGCACTGCCGTTGTGGGCGACCACAACGGCAGTGACATGGACATCCTGAAGAATTAGATCGCTCGCTTCCTAAGCCGCCGGCGCTCACGCTCGGAAAGGCCTCCCCAGATGCCGAACCGTTCGTCGTTGGCCAGCGCGTACTCCAGGCATTGCGACCGTACGTTGCAGGCGCCGCACACCTTCTTGGCGTCGCGGGTGGATCCGCCCTTTTCCGGGAAGAACGCCTCCGGGTCAGTCTGGGCGCACAAAGCGTCAGTCTGCCAGCCCAGTTCGCCTTCGTCATCGAAGTCCTGCTGGAGCGGCAGTCCGATCCACACCGGTTGCACGCTTCCGCCGGCGGCCAACTCCATGGGCGGATCCAGGTCGTCCTCCGGTTCCGCGCCGTCCAGCAGGGCCTCGTGCGCCGCGAGGAACGCCGTGGCCTGATCCTCGAGGACACTGCCGGAGTTCCTTTTGTACCGTTCCGCAGCATCAGGATCGGCGGGGTCAACGTACCAATCGCTTGGCACCCCCCGCGCACGGTACTTTGCCGTTGCCTGGCCGGCTACGACGGCATCTTCCTGGATACGCTCTGCTTGCCCCACGGCGACCCTCCTGACGTTGCAGCCACTGCCTTGATACGTGGACACTCGGTTGTGTGCCGGTATTTACGCAATTGCTTTAGATACCTAATTACACGCGTGTAACTAGGGTGAGTCAAGCCGTAGCCGGGATAATAGACAGTGAGACCTAAGAACTTTGCGCACGCCACGCCCGGGTTTTTTGCCGGCTTCGGCGTGGCGCGGGCCGGAAGCAGCATATTCCGGCCGTGAAAGCCGCAAAAACAGCGCCACGACGGGGAAAATACCCGCTAAGTGCCAAAATAGCAAGCACCCTTAGTAGGCCACGTGATAAACATCACTCCGCCTGCGGACTGGGGACGCAGCGTCCAGCTGCTGGTGACCCGGGGATGCCAGGATGGCAGGATGAAGCCATGACATCGATCCCCGCCATCACCCTGATGGGCAACCTCCGTTCCGGCAACTCCACGGCACCGCGCCTGACCTGGTACGGGCCGGATTCGGAACGGGTTGAATTGTCGGGCCGGGTCCTGGACAACTGGGTGGCCAAGACCAGCAACCTGCTTCAGGACGAGCTCGACGCGGAGCCGGGCATGCGCCTCGGACTTGCGCTGCCCGCGCACTGGAAGGCCTTGGTCTGGGCGCTGGCCGGCTGGCAGCTTGGCCTGGAAGCAGTGCTCGACGGCGGACCGGCGGACTTTACGGTGACAGCCGCCCCTGGTGAGGCGACAATCGGGCACGGCGCCGTGATCGCCGTCGCGCTGCCCGCCCTCGCCATGCGCTGGCCAGGGGAACTTCCGGGTGGCTGCATCGACTACGCGGCAGAGGTACGGTCCCACGCGGACGTGTTCATGCCGCACACGGATCCTGATCCCTCAGCCCGCGCGCTCCTGACGGGCGACGGGCGCCCGGTGGAGCACAAGGACCTGCTCACGGACTTTGGCGCATCCCATGGGGAAGGCGTCCGCCTCCACATTCCGGCGGGCAACGGCCTCGAGTCAGCGCTGTCCAACGCGCTGGGCGCCTGGCAGCACGGCGGCTCCGTGGTCCTGACCCACCCGGATGTTGAACTCACGGACAAACTGCTGGCCGACGAACGCATCCACGGCAGCTAGCAGGCGCGGGTCCTAGGCCTTCGGGCCACCGTCGACAGGGGCGGAAGCGGGACGTTCGGCGCGCGCGGACTCCCGGTGCGGGTGCGCTTCGATGAGTTCGTGGTCGTGCGAGAACTCCGGCTCCTGGTCCAGCTCCTGGTTGAACACCAGGAAGCGGTACGCGAAGAACCGGACAACAGTGGCGACGAGGATGCCCGCGACCCCTGCCAGGAAGAGCAGGTTCTTGTCGTCGATACCCATCCCGTACTTGGCCAGCGCGGTGAATCCGGTGGAGATCCCGATCCCGATGCCATTGATGATGACGAACATGACGAACTCGCGAAGAACATTGGCCTGGCGCCGGTGCCGGAAAGTCCAGAAACGGTTTGCGATCCACGAGAAGACCGTGGCCACGGTGGCGCCCACGAAGCGCGCCTTCGCTTCGCTGTCCGACATCGGGCCGTGCATCAGGTAGTACGTCAGCCCGTTGTCGATGACGAATGCCACACCGCCCACGGCCCCGAATTTGGCCACTTCCCGCCAGAAGAGCGAGGCAAGCCCCCGGATACGATCTGCAAGTGCGCTAAACATGACCCTCCATGGCCGTCCGAACTGTGGGCCACTCGGCCAAGGACCCATTTTAGCCCCCAAAGCTTTGGACTGGCCCCGGACTGCCCCCGCTGCCGGCCCGCAGCAGAAAATGTCACGCTCCCGCCGGGCCGTAAAAGCGCGATACGGTGCGTCTTCGGTAGGCTGGCATACGTGACTTTTCCAGTAATAGGTGTAGTTGGCGGCGGCCAGCTTGCGCGAATGATGGCCCCTGCCGCTACAGCACTCGGCTTCGAACTCCGTGTCCTCGCCGAAGGCGAGGACGTTTCCGCGGTCTCTGCCGTACCGGCCACGCCGGTGGGCGATTACAAGGACCTGCAGACCCTCCTGGAATTTTCCCGGGGCCTGGACGTGATGACGTTTGACCACGAGCACGTTCCCACGGCGCACCTCAGGGCGCTCCAGGAAGCGGGGGTCAATGTCCAGCCCGGACCGGACGCCCTGGTCCATGCACAGGACAAACTGGTCATGCGCGCAGCCATCGACCGGTTGGAACTGCCCAACCCCGCCTGGGCGTCAGTGGCCAATGTCGCAGACCTGGTCAGCTTCGGCGAGGAAACGGGCTGGCCCGTGGTGCTGAAAATGCCGCGCGGAGGCTACGACGGCAAGGGCGTCCGGATTATTGCCTCCGCAGAGGAAGCTGCCGGCGCCGCCGAATGGTTCGCCGCCATGAGCCCCTTGCTGGCCGAAGCGAAGGTGGAGTTCACCCGCGAACTGTCCGCCCTGGTGGCGCGGACACCTGATGGCGAAGCCCGGGCCTGGCCGGTGGTCCACACCATCCAGGTGGATGGTGTCTGTGACGAGGTGATCGCACCCGCGCTGGACATCCCGCTGGAGGTGGCCGCAGCCGCCGAGGACGCCGCATTGCGTATCGCAGCGGAGCTCAACGTCACCGGCGTCCTTGCTGTTGAACTTTTCGAGACGCCGGGCTCGGGCGCCGGCTTCCTGGTCAACGAACTGGCCATGCGGCCACACAACACCGGCCACTGGACCCAGGATGGCTCCATCACCAGCCAGTTCGAACAGCATCTGCGCGCCGTCCTCAACCTTCCACTCGGCGCCACCGACGCATTGGCCCCCGTCACCGTGATGAAGAATTTCCTGGGCGGGGAAAACCAGGACCTCTTCTCCGCCTACCCGATGGCCCTGGCCAGCGAGCCGGCCGCCAAGGTCCATTGCTACGGCAAATCCGTGCGGCCCGGACGTAAGATCGGCCATGTCAACCTGGTGGGAAGTTCGACGACGGACGTTGACTCGGTCAGGCGCCGGGCAACGGCGGTGGCGGCCATCATCCGTGATGGACGTGCCGGCGCCGAGGAACCATCCCCTATCTTCGAGGAGAACGCATGAGCGCCGAAGCCACCCCAGCCGCCGGTCCCGGTGCCAGCCCCCTGGTGGGCCTGGTCATGGGCTCCGACTCGGACTGGCCCGTCATGGAGGCGGCGGCCGAGGCCCTCGCCGAATTCGGCATCCCGTTCGAAGCTGACGTCGTCTCCGCCCACCGGATGCCGACCGAGATGATCCGCTACGGCCAGACGGCTCACGAGCGGGGGCTGCGCGTCATCATCGCCGGGGCCGGCGGCGCCGCGCACCTGCCGGGCATGCTGGCCAGCGTTACTCCCCTGCCGGTCATCGGCGTCCCCGTCCCGCTCAAGACCCTTGACGGCATGGACTCCCTGCTGTCCATCGTCCAGATGCCCGCGGGTGTGCCGGTGGCAACGGTATCCATCGGCGGTGCACGCAATGCGGGCCTCCTGGCCGTGCGGATGCTTGCCTCCGGTACGGACGAACTCGCTGCGTCACTGCGCGCCGACCTCCTGGATTTCGCTGCCGACCTCAACGCCGTCGCCTCGCGCAAGGGCGCCAACCTGCGGCAGAAAGTCAGCGAAGTCTTCCCTGACGTGTCCGGCTCACTTCGGGGCAGCCGTTAGGGCGGCGGGAATGGCCAGCAGCACGCAGCAGCCGGGCACCGGAGCGATTTTGACTGATCCGGTCCGTTACCCGGCCGGCGCTTCCCCGGCAATCCGCACCAAACGGGCCTTCGTGTTGGTCCTCCTGACGCTGCTGGTACCGGGAAGCGCTCAGCTCGTGGCCGGCGACCGGAAGCTGGGCAGGATCGCGCTGCGCACCACGCTCTGTGTCTGGGCGCTCCTGGCCCTGGCAGTGGTCCTCCTCCTGCTGGACCGGACGCTGGTGATCAACGTGTTCACCAACCCCGTCACGTCACTGGTCCTGGTGATCCTGCTGACGGCCCTGGCTGTTGGCTGGGCCCTGCTGTTCGTCAACACCCTGCGAATCATCCGCCCGGTCCTGCTGGCACCGCAGGCCCGCCCCGCTGTCGGGATCGCCCTGGTGCTGGCCTTGGTCCTTGGCAGCGGGTCCCTGGGCTATGCCGCCTACCTTCTGAACGTGGGCCGTAATGCGATCGGCAGCATTTTCTCGTCCGGGCCCGCCATTGAGCCAGTGGACGGCAGGTACAACTTCCTGATAATGGGCGGCGACGCCGGAGACGACCGCACCGGTCGCCGCCCCGACAGCCTTTCCGTGCTGAGCGTTGACGCCAAGACCGGCCAGACAGCCATCATTTCCATCCCCCGGAACTTCCAAAATGCCCAGTTCAGCGCGAACTCGCCCATGCGCGCCATCTACCCCGACGGCTACGACTGCGGGGACGAATGCCTGATCAACGCCATCAACACCGAGGTCACCAACGAGCACGCCAATCTCTACCCGGGCGTGGCGGACCCTGGGGCGCAGGCCACCCTGGAGGCCGTATCCGGCACGCTTGGCATGGACATCCAGGCCTACGTCCTGGTGGACATGGACGGCTTTTCCAAATTGATCGATGCCATGGGCGGCATCAGGATCAAGGCGGGCGGCTGGGTGCCCATCAGCGGTGAAACCATCGATGAAGCCAACGGCATCCACGGCATGCCCTTGGGCTGGATACCGGCCGGCGACAACACCCTGGACGGCTACCACGCCCTCTGGTACGGGCGGTCACGCGAGTTCGTGGACGACTACGCCCGCATCGCCCGCCAACAGTGCGTGCAGCAGGCCATGCTCAAGCAGCTGGACCCGGCCACCCTGCTGTCCAAATTCGAGGACATTGCCAACGCCGGCACCAAGGTGGTGGAGTCCAACATTTCCTCCACCCAGCTGGGCAGTTTTGTGGACCTGGCCATCAAGGCCAAGGGCAAGGAAGTCAAGCGGCTCACCATCGGGCCGCCGGACTTCGACCCCGCATTCTCCACCAACCCCGATTTCGACCAGATCCACGACCGTGTGGACCAGCTGCTGGCGTCGGCGTCAGGAGCCCAGGCAACAGGGGCGTCCGACGACACGATCAACGCACCGGCAGCCGGTGCCGGGCACGTCCAGGCGGCAGGACCGGCCGGGCTTTCCCGGGCCATGACCGGAGGACTGCCGCAGGAGTCCACGGCGCCGTCGGACTTCACACCGGTGACCACCACCCCCGACGGTGAGCCGATCACGGAGCAGATGCTGGACGATTTCAAGCGCCAGGGCAACGAGCAGGCCATCCGCAACCTCGTGGCCACCAACGGCCAGTGCGCCGCACTGTAGCCGTCCCATCACACCTAGGGAAACGGAACATCCTTGTACGAGATCGAGAACGTCCTTCGGGATTACGCATGGGGCTCGACGACGGCGATCGCCTCGCTGCTCGGCCGCCCCGAATCCGGGCGGCCCGAGGCCGAACTGTGGATCGGCGCGCACCCTGATTCGCCGTCGGTGGCCCACATTTCCGAGGACGGCGGACGACGCCCGCTCGACGACCTGATCGCCACCGACCCTGAGCATTTCCTGGGTGCGGAATCAGTGGCCGCCTTTGGCCCGCGGCTGCCTTTCCTGGCCAAGATCCTGGCCGCAGCCCAGCCGCTGTCCCTCCAGGTCCATCCCAGCCTGGAGCAGGCAAGGGCCGGGTTCGCGCGGGAAAAGGATGCAGGGCTCGACCCCCATGCCGCCAACCGGAACTACAAGGACGACAACCACAAGCCGGAAATGATCTTCGCCCTCACGCCGTTCGAGGCGTTGTGCGGGTTCCGCCCGGCGGCCGAGACCCGGAAGATCCTGGACCACGTTGCCGGGACCTTCCCGTCACCGGATGAGTGCCCTGTCCTGGTGCAGGACCTCTTGTCCGACCTCTCCGCGGAAGATGAAGGCGCCGGCCTGCACGATGCCTTCGAACGGCTCATCACCGGCGGGCAGGCCGTGGCCGAGACTACAGCCCTGGTGGTGGCAGCATTGCTTGCAGGAGCTCCCCTGGCGCCGTACGAGGCCGAGCTCGGAACCGTCATCAGCCTCAATGAGAAGTACCCCGGCGATCCCGGAGTCCTGATCTCGCTGCTGTTGAACAGGATCTCCCTGCAGCCCGGCGAGGCCGTCTACCTGCCGGCAGGAAACGTCCACGCGTACCTCCATGGCCTCGGTGTGGAGGTCATGGCGTCCTCGGACAACGTCCTGCGCGGCGGCCTGACCCCCAAGCACATCGATGTGCCGGAGCTCCTGAAGACCATCGACTTCCACCCGGTGGCCGTTCCGATGCTGCACGCCGGGAGGACCATGATGGACCAGGAGGTGTACCGGCCGCCGTTCGGGGAGTTCCAGCTTCAGCGCATCGAGTTGGGCCCGGACTCCGGCCCCGTCCCGTTGGCCCAGTCCGGCGCCGCCGTGGTCATAGTGGTGGCCGGTGCCGTCTACCTGGACTCACCCAAGGGCGACCTGGAACTGTCCCGCGGTTCCAGCGCGTTCGTGGCCGCTGCCGAGGCCCCGGTCAACGTCCACCGGGCAGCAGGCAGCAGCGAGCCCGCCCTGGCCTTCGCCGTGACTACCGGACTCTAGCGCCGCTTCATCAGCCCCTGCGCCCGGCCCGCCGCGCCCTTGACCAGCCGGCGGGCCGCCTGGAGGCCTTTGCGGGCAAGCGGCATGGCTGTGGAGTAAGCGGGGTAGAACGGCGACAACGGCTTTTCCCAGGTCCCCAGGAGCATGTCCTCATGCTTGGCGAACTGCTTCTTGAAGTCGGAGATGCCGTCGTTGAGGAGGCCGTTGAAGTCATACCGGCTGCAGCCGTCTTCCCGCATCAACTGCAATGCCGCCCACTTGACCCCGTAGTTCACGCGCTGCTTCTGGCCCTCGGCGGACACGCCGCCATAAAGTTCGAACGCGGTGGTGCCGCTGCGGGAAAGCCACGTGAACGCAAGCATCTGTTCGCCGTCGAAGGCTGCGACGATGGGCGAGGCGTCCCCCAGGTTCCGGAAGATGTCGCGATAGTACTGGTCCTCGTGGATGCCGAACCCGGCACGTTCCGCCGTGTCGTGGTAGATCGCTAGCACCTGCTCCAGCTCGGAGTCGTTCTTGACCTTGCGGAATTCCACGTCGCTGCGCATCGCCTTGCGGATGTTGGCCCGCGTTGACTTGGACATCTCCGCCATCAGTTCATCGTCTGACCGGGTGAGGTCCAGGATCAGTGTCCTGGGGATCAGGACGGTGTTGGCCGATTCCCGGAAGCCGGCTGCGGCGACGGCACCGGCGAAGGCAGAGCCGCGGTCCCATTCGGGTTCGATGCTGAGGGCAACGCCGCGGTGCCGAAGGGCTGCGTGCTCGGCCAGCCGGTTGAGCACCTCCTGCGCATTCTCCACGGTGCACATCGGACCGCGCGGGATGTAGACCAGGGCGCGGAAGGGTGCAGGCAGCTTCCGGACCAGGAGCTGGGCACAGCCAATGGTTTCGTCACCGGCCTTGACGAGGACCCGGTCCACGGACCAGCCGTGCATCGCCTTGGTCTCTCCCCAGCCCCACAGCTGCTGCGGGTGGCCCTGGAACCGGTCGACATATTCGTCCCAGAGGGCGCGGTCAATACAGGGCACAACGGCAGGAATCATGGCTTAAACCCTATACCAAGGCGTTAACGCCAAAGCCCCGGCAGCGCGCATGGCGCCCCGGGGCCCTGGTATCCGTTTCCGGATGCGGATCAGCTCTTGCGGGCGTAGCCCTCCCATTTGCTGGCCTGGTGCTCGCCGTCCACGAAGCGGATGGTTCCCGACTTTGAACGCATCACGATGGACTGGGTCAGGACCTTGTCCTTGGAGTAGCGGACGCCCTTGAGCAGGTCTCCGTCGGTGATGCCCGTCGCGGCGAAGTAGCAGTTGTCGCTGGAGACGAGGTCATTGGTGGAAAGCACGCGCTCCAGGTCGTGGCCGGCGTCGATGGCCTTCTGCTTCTCTTCGTCGCTGGTGGGCCAGAGGCGGCCCTGGATGACGCCGCCGAGGGACTTGATGGCGCAGGCGGCCACGATGCCCTCAGGGGTACCGCCGATGCCCATCAGGGCGTCCACGCCAGTGCCGGAGCGGGCCGCCGCGATGGCCCCGGCGACGTCGCCGTCCATGATGAATTTGGTGCGGGCACCGGCTTCGCGGATTTCCTCCACCAGCGGGCGGTGGCGGTCGCGGTCGAGGATCATGACGTTGAGCTGGTTGACCTTCACGCCCTTGGCCTTGGCGATCAGGTGCAGGTTCTGCTTGACCGGCAGGCGGAGGTCCACCATGTCTGCGGCTTCGGGGCCGGTGACGAGCTTTTCCATGTAGAACACGGCGGAGGGGTCGAACATGGAGCCACGCTCGGCGACGGCCAGGACGGCCAGTGCGTTGTTGATGCCCAGGGCGGTCAGCCGTGTTCCATCAATGGGGTCCACGGCCACGTCCACCTCGGGGCCGGTGCCGTCGCCGACGCGTTCGCCGTTGAACAGCATGGGGGCTTCGTCTTTTTCACCTTCGCCGATGACCACAACGCCGTTGAAGTGGACCGTCTGCAGGAAGGAGCGCATGGCATCGACGGCCGCACCGTCAGCGGTGTTCTTGTCGCCGAAGCCAACCCAGTGGCCGCCGGCAATGGCCGCGGCCTCGGTGACGCGGACGAGTTCAAGGGCAAGGTTGCGGTCCGGCTCGTCGTGGCCCACCGCAAGGGACGGTGAAATCGTGGAGTACTTCTGGGTCATGGACGCTGGTGACACGTGAACCTCTTCTTCGAGTGGCGATCATTGAACCCGCTTGCCGGTGCAGCAGAGCGGTGATTCCTCTGGTACCGATCATAGTCGCGGCGCCGCTCGGCGGGCGGCCCATGACGCTGCGGCGCAATGTGCCCGGACATCCGCCTCCGCGGCCTGCTGACCCCCGAATGGAACTACGGCTCCGGGATGGGCGACTATAGAGAAGTGAATGACATGCAGGAAGCCACCAGCCCCAATTCCGGCCAGGCACAGCCCGAAGGCCGGCCCGAGGCAGCAAAGGCCGGTGCGGAAACCCCCGTAAAGCCCGTCATTCCGGCGGCGGCCGCCAAACGGGCCAACGCCTCGGTGATCGGAATGATCATTGCCCTGGTCCTCAGCATTGCCGCGTTCCTGCCCGTGGTCCTCATGAACCCGCAACCGAAAAGTGACGGCTACCGGCCGGACATCGACGTCGCGTCGGTGGCCCGGAACGCCGCGGATGTGGCCGGATTCACACCCGTCGCACCGGATACCGGCAACGCCTTCCGCGCCAACTACGCGCGGTGGGAGGCCGGGACGGGCAGCGGCGTGCCCACGTGGGAAGTCGGCTACCTGACGCCCAAGACCTCATTCATCGCCCTCGTACAGACCAAGAGTTCCAACCCCACCTGGCTCCTCCAGCAGACCAAGAACGCCCCCGTGACGGGTACCCGGAACGCCGGCGGCCAGGACTGGGAGCTGCGTGACACCGGCAAGGGCGAAAAGTCGATGATCCTGAACTACCGGGGCAGCACCGTCATCCTCTCCGGCGCCGCCCAACTGGACGAATTCTCCACGCTGGCGGCCGCCGTCGTGACCTCCCTGGACAGCAGCCCGGCCGTCACAGTTTCACCCTCGGCGGCCCCCACGCCGTAAGGTGGGGCCGTGACGACTAACCTGACCCCTGCACTGGCCTGGCGCCGCCTGCGCGAAGGCAACGAACGTTTCGTAAACGGCGAGTCCTCCCATCCGAACCAGAACGCATCCCGCCGCTCATCGCTGGTGGAGACGCAGAATCCGTTCGCGGTGATCTTCGGCTGCTCCGACTCCCGGCTCGCGGCGGAAATCATCTTCGACGTCGGCCTGGGCGACGTCTTCGTGGTCCGCACCGCCGGCCAAGTGATCGACGACGCCGTCCTGGGCTCCCTGGAGTACAGCGTGGGAGTGCTCAACGTGCCCCTGATTGTCATCCTCGGCCACGACAGCTGCGGCGCCGTGACAGCCACCAAGGACGCCGTGGAGACCGGCGAGATGCCGGCAGGCTTCATCCGCGACCTCGTCGAGCGCATCACGCCCTCTGTCCTGACCTCGCTGCGCAACGACCAGCACGAGGTCAACGACATGGTGGTGGAGCACGTCAAGCAGACCTCGCAGCGCCTGGCGGACAGCTCCCGTGTGATTTCCGACGCAATCGAGGGCGGCCGCACCGCCGTCGTCGGCCTTTCCTACCGCTTGGCGGAAGGCCGCGCTGACCTGGTTTACGGAATCGGCGAGCTGTAGCCACACCGCCAAGGGGGCTGCACGGGACCTCCGTGCGGCCCCCTTAACGGTTTTCGATGGGGCCCCTGATCGCCATAAGCTAGCCCCATGACTTCCACTGAAGAGTTCCGCATTGAACATGACACGATGGGCGAAGTCCGCGTCCCCGTGAACGCACTGTACCGCGCGCAGACGCAGCGGGCAGTGGAGAA
Organism: Pseudarthrobacter sp. MOO14; assembly: GCF_058267675.1. NCBI lineage: Bacteria > Bacillati > Actinomycetota > Actinomycetes > Micrococcales > Micrococcaceae > Pseudarthrobacter > Pseudarthrobacter sp. MOO14. Next base: position 3,740,812 of record NZ_CM177849.1, on the reverse strand, counting down.
CTTCCCCATTTCCGGCAAGACCCTGGAACGCACCCACATTGAGGCGCTGGCCCGGGTCAAGAAGGCTGCCGCCCAGGCCAACGCAGAACTGGGCGTGCTCGACGGCGAGCTGGCCAAGGCGATTGCAGACGCTGCCGACGAGGTGGCCGCCGGCAAGTACGACGGCGACTTCCCCATCGATGTTTTCCAGACCGGCTCCGGCACCTCCTCGAACATGAACACCAACGAGGTCCTGGCAGAGCTGGCCACCCGCGCCCTGAAGGCTGCCGGCAGTGACAAGGTGGTCCACCCGAACGACCACGTCAACGCTTCACAGTCCTCCAACGACGTGTTTCCCACCTCGGTCCACGTCGCCGCCACCTCCGCGCTGATCAACGACCTGATCCCCGCACTGGGTTACCTGGCCGAGTCGCTGGAGCGCAAGGCCGTCGAGTTCAAGGACGTGGTCAAGTCCGGCCGCACCCACCTCATGGACGCCACCCCGGTCACCCTGGGCCAGGAGTTCGGCGGCTACGCCGCGCAGGTGCGCTACGGCATCGAGCGGATCAACGCCTCGCTCCCCCGCGTCGCCGAGGTTCCGCTGGGCGGTACCGCCGTGGGGACCGGCATCAACACCCCCGCAGGCTTCCCGGAGCGCGTCATCGAACTGCTCGCCACGGACACCGGCCTGCCGCTGACCGAGGCGCGCGACCACTTCGAAGCACAGGCAAACCGCGACGGCCTGATCGAAGCCTCCAGCCAGCTGCGCAACATCGCCATCTCCTTCATGAAGATCAACAACGACCTCCGCTGGATGGGCTCGGGCCCCAATACCGGCCTCGGCGAAATTGCCATCCCGGACCTGCAGCCGGGCTCCTCCATCATGCCGGGCAAGGTCAACCCGGTCATCTGCGAGGCGTCCATCATGGTGGCAGCCCAGGTCATCGGCAACGACACCGCCATCGCCTGGTCCGGTACCAACGGCGCGTTTGAACTCAACGTGGGCATCCCGGTCATGGCCGCCAACCTGCTTGAGTCCATCCGGCTGCTGGCCAACACCAGCCGGGTCATGGCGGACAAGATGATTGACGGCATCACCGCCAACGTGGAGCGCGCCCGCTTCCTCGCAGAGGCTTCCCCGTCCATCGTCACCCCGCTGAACAAGTACATCGGCTACGAGAACGCCGCCAAGATCGCCAAGACCGCCGTCAAGGAGGGCCTGACCATCCGCCAGGCCACCGAGCAGCTTGGCTTCGTCGGCGACGGCGACGGCAAGGTGTCAGAGGCAGACCTGGACAAGGCCCTGGACGTCACCACCATGACGGCTCCGGCGCACAAGGCATAACCCGCCGCAGCGTCCGACGGCGGCCGGCACCTTTCGCAGGAAAGGTGCCGGCCGCCGTCGTCCGTTTAAGCCCCTGCCGGCTCCCAGCAAAACTTGCACTTGTTTTCACTAAGTGCAAAACTTTACTTTGTGAGTAACAGTGCAACTTCGGATCCCGGACTCCGCGAACGCAAACGGGCCGCCACCCGGCGCGCCATCACCGCCGCTGCCCGCAGCATGACCGCCGAACACGGGCTCAACGGTTACACCGTGGAGGAAGTCTGCGAGGCGGCGGATATCTCACGCCGGACTTTCTTCAACTACTTTCCCACCAAGGAAGACGCCATCATCGGCCACGCGGACGATGACGTCCCGTCGGCGGTCATCGACGAATTCGTGGCCGGCGGTTCGGATTCACCCGCCGGTGCCATCTCACCCACCCTCTTCCGGGACCTTGTCCGGCTCTCCCTGCGCCTGGCCGAGGACATGACGGAGTCCGAGGAAGATACCCGGCAACTGATAGGCGTGGTCCGCAAGGAACCGCAGCTCATCCTCCGCATCATCGGCGTCACCGAGCAGCGGGAAGCCCAGTTCGCCAAGGACGTGGCACGGCGCGAAGGCGTGGCCCCGGACCACCCGGTGGTGCAGATGGCCGTGGTCCTCCTGAGCACCATCGCCCGCAAGAGCAGCATGGCCTATTTCTCCGACGGCAACACACGCCCGTACCGGGACCTGCTCCTGGAGAACATCTCCGCTGCCAGCCTGCTCTTCTCCCAGCCATTCGACATTCCGGACCCCACCGCCGCAGAAGGACAATCATGAGTACCGCCACCACCAAGGCGCCGGCAGGCCCACTCCTGCTGACGCAAAAACGCATCTGGATCATCTTTTCCGCGCTGATCGCCGGAATGCTGTTGTCCAGCCTGGACCAAACCATCGTTTCCACCGCCATGCCCACCATCGTGGGCAAGCTGGGCGGCGTGGAACACCAGGCCTGGATCACCACGGCCTACCTGCTGGCCACCACCATCGTCATGCCCATCTACGGCAAATTCGGGGACATCCTGGGCCGCCGCAACCTGTTTTTGGTGGCCATCGCACTCTTCACCCTCGCGTCCGTGGGCTGCGCACTGGCCACGGATTTCTGGGGCTTCGTCATCTTCCGCGCCATCCAGGGCCTGGGCGGCGGCGGCCTGATGATCCTGTCCCAGGCCATCATCGCCGACATCGTGCCCGCCAAGGAGCGCGGCAAGTACATGGGCCCGCTGGGCGCCATCTTCGGCCTGTCGGCCGTGGCCGGCCCGCTGCTGGGCGGCTTCTTCGTTGACCACCTCACCTGGGAGTGGGCCTTCTACATCAACATTCCGGTGGGCGTTGCCGCGTTCGCCATCGCCTGGTTCGCCCTGACGCTGCCCAACAAGAAGGCCGACAAGCGGATCGACATCCTGGGCGTGGTCCTGCTCTCCGCGGCCACCACCTGCCTGATCTTCTTCACCGACTTCGGCGGCAAGAAGGACGAAGGCTGGGATTCACCCCTCACCTGGGCATTTGGCGCCGGCCTGCTGGTCTCCGCCGCCGCGTTCGTGCTGGTGGAGCGGCGCGCCGAGGATCCGATCATCCCGCTGAGCCTGTTCCGGAACCGGATCTTCATCAACGCCACAGCCATCGGCTTCACCCTTGGCCTTGGCATGTTCTCCGCCATCGCCTTCGTCCCGACGTTCCTGCAGATGTCCTCGGGTACGTCGGCCGCCGAATCCGGGCTGCTGATGCTGCCCATGATGGCCGGCCTCATGGGCACGTCCATCTACTCAGGCATCCGGATCTCCAAGACCGGCAAATACAAGATGTTCCCCATCCTGGGTGCCGCGTTCACCATGGCCGCCATGCTGTGGATGACCACCCTTGCCGCCAGCACCCCCATCTGGGTCATCTGCCTCCAGCTGTTCGTGTTCGGCGCCGGGCTGGGCCTGATCATGCAGGTAGTGGTCCTGGTGGTCCAGAACTCCGTCCCTGCGGACCAGATCGGCACCGCCACCAGCACCAACAACTACTTCCGCGAGGTTGGCGCCGCCATGGGCGTCGCCGTCTTCGGGTCCATCTTCACCACGCGCCTCTCCGAGGCCTTGACCGCTGCCTTCACGGGGGCGGGAGCCTCCGCCGAGCAAGCCGGACAGTCCACCCGGACGCTGGACCCGCAGGCGTTGAGCCAGCTTCCCGCACAGTTGCGCGACGCCATCGTGAACGCCTACGCGGATTCGCTGGCACCCGTGTTCTGGTATCTGCTGCCGTTCATTGCCGTGGCATTGCTGCTGGCCCTGACGCTCAAGCAGATCCCGTTGTCGGATACCGCCGGTATGGTGGCACGCGGCGAGGCAGTCGGCGGGGAGGAAGCAGAACGGCTCGCTGCCGGGCTGCCCGCCAGCTCCGCGGCCCGCGCTGCGGAGGCCGGTGTGGACGAGCATGCCAAGGACGACGACGGCGAGCTGGTCTCCCCGGGCCGCTGACCGTCGACGGAGGCCCGGGGAAGCCCTGGCGGGCCGGGTGCCGGGCCGGGGCCCGCAGGGCCGCCTGAGACCAACAGGGTTTGGCACTCCTACGGCTCGAAGTAGACGGCTCCTGCCGGCGTCAGCGCCTGACGGATGCTGGTCAGGTGGCCCGGCATGAGCTCGGGAAGCTCGTCCAGTCCGAACCAGCCAACCGCCAGGGACTCGTCATCGTTCACCCTGGCGTCGCCGGACACGTAGCGGCACAAGAACACGACATCGAGGAATTCGCAGACGTCGCCGTTCGGGTAGGTCACCGGACCTACCGCCCCCACGGATACCACGCGTTCGGCTTCCGCCACCACGGCCGTTTCCTCAAAGATCTCCCGGACCAGGCCCCGGGCAGGCTGCTCCCCCGGGTCCAGCATCCCGCTGATCAGGGCCCACTGCCGGTTGTCCGCCCGCTGGGCCAGCAGGATCCTGCCCCCGTCATCGACCACCACGCCCCGTACGCCGGGAACCCAGAGGGGGTCGTTGCCGATCTTCTTGCGCAGTTTCAGAACGTATTCAGGTGCAGGCATAATGCCAGCCTACCCAAGGCCAAAGACGTCCCAAGGCCGTAAACCTAAGCCGGCAGCAGCATGGCGGCCGCGGCCCCGGCAAGCATGAACGGGCCAAACGGGATGGCGGACTTCAGCGTTCCCCTGCGGGCCGCCAGCAGCGCCAGCGACCACAGGCCGCCGAGCAGGAACGCGAGGAAGGTGCCGGCGAAGAGATGTCCCCAACTGAGGTAGCCAAGGTACATGCCCAACACGCCCGCCAGCTTCACATCGCCGAATCCCATCCCGGGCGGATAGGCAAGGCGAAGGACGAAGTAGAAAAGCCAGAGGATCGCGGCCCCCGCCAGCACCCTGACAACAGGCATGATGGGGTTGCCGTTCGGATCCCCCGCGGCCGCCACCGCCCCGCCCCAGCCCGTCGCCGCTGCGGCCAGGAGAAGGAATCCTGCCACGGCATAGGAGGGAAACACGATTCGGTTGGGCAGGAGATGGTGCCGGACATCGATAACGGTGAGCCGCACAGCCATCACCACAAAGTAGAGGCAGGCGGCCAGCACCAGCCAGAAGGCCACGGGGGTGTACTGCCACAGGTCGCCCAGTCGTCCGATCACCCCTCGGATGCTACTGGATCCGGCAGTACCGGCCGTAGCGCCGCCGCGTAAACTGTGGATATGTCGACCTGGGAGTCCCGGCGCCGGACGGTTCCGGACCCTCCTGGCACACCCGCGGATCCGGCTGCCGCGTTCCGGAACCTGTGCCGGTCATCCCCCTGGAAGTGGCAGTCCCTGAGGTTCGAGTACTGGGACCAGCCATTCGATGCGGCTCCCGGACCGGGGGCGCCGTTCGTCCGGGCATGGCTGCGGCGGCCCGGGGCGCTCCGGCTGGAGAGTCCGGATGGCCTGGTGCTGCACAGCACCACCGGAATCAACGATTCCCGTGGTGACTTCTACGTCAGCTCCACCCGCAAGTCCTGGCTCCTGCCGCCCCATCTGGTCACCCCCGTCTATGACGACGCCGGACAGGTCCGCCGCAGGCCTGAGGCAGCGTACGGCGAACCGGGTTTCGGCAACGGACGCTTCTCGGCCGCCCTGGACCCCGTTGAGCTCGCCGGCAACGCTCCGGTTCCCATCGAATTCCCGGGCAGCAACGCACTGGACATCAAGGACATCCACCATGTCGAGCACGAAGGCAGGGCCGCCCTGGAAGCGGTGGTGGTCCCTAACGCCGCCTACCACCCGGGGAATGCCGCTGCTCCGCTGTGCCTTCCCGGGCGCACGCGCCTCCGCGTGGACGTGGGCACCGGGGTCTGCGTCGCCAGCCGGTCACTGGAACCGGGGACCGGTGATTACGGGCATTGGATCCGCATCATTGCCGTGGACGAATACATGCTTGATGACCTGTTCCTGGCCCAGTCCATGAACCTCACAGACGTCCGGCGGCACATCACCTGGGACCTCCCCGCCTGAGCGTGACAGGTACCGGCGGTGACGATCAGCTAGGCTTCGCGGATGACTTCCCTGAGCTCCATCTGGCCCCTGTTCGACCTTCGGCTGGCCACACCCCGGCTTGAGCTCCGGCCCATCACCGATCAGGACGTGCCCGCCGCCGTGGCAGCGGCCCGCAGCGGCATCCACGAGGCCGGCCGCAACCCGTTCAGTATGCCCTGGACGGAACTTCCGGACGACGAACTGGGCCCGAACATGGCCCGCTGGTACTGGCGGTGCAGGGCCGAATGCTCCCCGGAAAACTGGACGTTGCTGCTTGGCATCTGGCACGAGGGACGTTTTGTCGGCTGCCAGGACGTTGGTGCCAAGGACTTCGCAAGCCTCAAGACCGTCAGCACCGGCTCCTGGCTTCAGCAGTCCGTCCAAGGGCGCGGACTGGGCACGGAGATGCGTGCTGCCGTCGTGCTCTGGGCCTTTGACTGGCTGGGCGCCGACGTGGCCGAATCCGAGGCCGCATCCTGGAACGACGCCTCCCTGGGCGTCTCGCGCTCCCTTGGCTACGAACTGAACGGGATCACCCGCAAAGCCTGGGGTACCAAGGTCGAAACGCTCCAGCACGTCCGCCTCACCCCCGAAACCTTCAATCGCCCCGAATGGATGCTGAAGGTGGAGGGCCACGAAGCAGCGGCCAAGTTCCTGAAGGTCGCGTAAGTCCGGGCTGGGTTGGCCGGGCAGTGGCCGGGTCCGTCCGCTTCGAGCCCTTCGCCGTCGCTTAGACACCTCCCGGCGCGCCGCTACGCGAAGGACTCGAACCGGACATGTGCGCAGCTCGCCGAACGACCGCAGGTGCCCCTATGCGTCGTGTCTAAGCGACGGCGAAGGGCCGTGGCCCGGCGAACCCGGCCACGGCCCCTTGCCAACTCAGGTACTAGCCTTCGAGCAGCTCCGTCACCAGCGCTGCGATGGGCGAGCGCTCTGAGCGGGTGAGGGTGACGTGGCCGAAGAGCGGGTGTCCCTTCAGGGTTTCGACGACGGCGGCGATTCCGTCGTGGCGCCCGACGCGGAGGTTGTCCCGCTGGGCGACGTCGTGGGTAAGGACGATCTTGGAGTTCTGTCCCATTCGGCTCATCACCGTCAGCAGCACGTTCTTCTCCAGCGACTGCGCCTCGTCCACGATCACGAAGGCGTCGTGCAGGGAGCGGCCGCGGATGTGCGTGAGCGGCATGACCTCGAGCATGCCGCGGTCCATGACTTCCTCCACCACTTCCTGGCTGACCAAGGCCCCGAGCGTGTCGAAGACGGCCTGGGCCCAGGGGTTCATCTTTTCGGATTCCGAACCGGGCAGGTAGCCAAGTTCCTGGCCGCCCACGGCGTAGAGCGGCCGGAACACAATCACCTTCCGGTGTTCGCGGCGTTCGAGTACGGCCTCGAGGCCCGCACAAAGGGCGAGCGCCGATTTTCCGGTGCCGGCGCGTCCGCCAATGGACACGATGCCGACGCCCGGATCCATCAGCATGTCGATGGCGAGCCGCTGCTCGGCGGACCGGCCGTGGAGGCCGAAGACATCTCGATCGCCCTTGACCAGGCGCACCTGCTTGTCCGCCCCCACCCGGCCCAGGGCCGAGCCGCGGTTGGAAAGCAGGACCAGGCCGGTGTTGACGGGCAGTTCCGCCGCGGCGGGGATGAACACGGGTTCGTGCCCGTACAGGGTAGAGATCTCCTGTTCGTCGGCTTCGATTTCGGCGACACCGGTCCAGCCTGAGTCCTTGACGAGCTCATTGCGGTATTCGTCGGCGGTAAGGCCCATGGCGGACGCTTTGACCCGCATGGGGAGGTCCTTGGAGACCACAGTGACGTTGCGGCCCTCGTTGGCCAGGTTCTTGGCGACGGCAAGGATCCGGCTGTCGTTGTCACCGCTGCGGAAGCCCAGTGGCAGTACCTCCGCCGAAATGTGGTTGAGCTCCACCACCAGGGTGCCGCCGTCGTCACCAATGGGAATGGCCTGGTTCAGTCCGCCGTGCTTGACCCGGAGGTCGTCCAGGAGCCGCAGGGCCTTCCGGGCGAAGTAGCCCAGTTCGGGGTCGTGCCGTTTTGCCTCAAGTTCGGTGATCACAACGATTGGCACCACGACTTCATGCTCGGCGAACCGCAGGAGTGCCCGGGGGTCCGAGAGCAGGACTGACGTGTCGATGACGAAGGTGTGGATGTCGGCTTCCCTTCCGGAGACAGCGAAACCGGCCGCAGCATCAGTTGCTGCGCCGGTTTCAAAAGTGGCGCGCTCGGCGCGAGAGGTAGCTTTTCCGCCCTGTCCAGCCAGGACCTCGGGCAGTCGTTCAGAAGTAGCCACATCGACTCCAGCCCCGGGCACCAGCCCGGAATTGTTATTGGTGAGGCGGCTCGGCCACGAGGCCGGGTCCGGCCTCCCATACAACCGGTGCGATGTTTCGCTCCATGTATTGGCCTCCCCGATCAGCCGGCGGTTTTGCCTGCTGATGGATATAACGTAAATCCACCCGGCCAAGTTTCCGCAACCATTACGCGGCGATTCCCGTTGCGCGTCGATTAACTCGTGCTGAACCGGGGGTGTCAGGCGCCGAAGCGCCGCTGCCGCCCGGCGTAGTCACGCAGGGCGCGGAGGAAATCGACTTTTCGGAAGGCAGGCCACAGGGCCTCGCAGAAATAGAACTCGCTGTAGGCGCTTTGCCACATGAGGAAGCCGGAGAGCCGTTGCTCCCCCGATGTCCTGATCACCAGGTCCGGGTCAGGCTGGCCGCGGGTGTAGAGGAAGCGCGAGATGTCATCGACGCACAGGTCGTCGGCGAGCTTGGAAATGTCCATGCCCTTGGCGACGGCGTCGTGCAGGAGTTCGCGGACGGCGTCGACAATTTCCCGCCTTCCCCCGTACCCGACGGCGACGTTGACGTGGATCTTTTCCCGCACCGGAGTCCGCGCAGTCAGCTTGTTGAGCCGCTCGGCCAAGTAGTCCGGAAGCAGTTCAGGGGCACCCATCGCGTGGACGGAAATATTGGCGTCGTCATCGAGCCGGTCCAGCGTGTTGGCGATGATGCCCATCAGGAGGTCCAATTCCTCGCTGGACCGGTTCATGTTGTCAGTGGACAGCATGTACAGCGTGACCACCTTGACGCCGAGTTCCTGGCACCAGCCGAGGAACTCATGGATCTTGTCCGCGCCCGCCTGGTGGCCTTGGCTGGTGGGGGCGTTGAACTGCTTGGCCCAGCGCCGGTTGCCGTCTACCATGACGCCAATGTGGCGGGGAATCCGGTCGCGCGGGAGATCCTTCAGCAGCCGGCGTTCGTAGTAGCCATAGAGGAACCCGGGCAACTCCACGCGTCCACTCACCTGACTTTCCTGCCGTACGTACATCCACATCCTAGGCTACCGCCAGCAGCGCTCCGGGACGCGCCGGGGTCCGGGAGGCGGATCCGACGCTAAGTTACCAACGAGTAACTTACCGATGCGTAAGTTATTCTGGACCAATGAACAGCGACGCTCCGCACAGTTCCCGGCCGTCCGGGCCGGAGGGCAGCAACCCCGGCGACGGGCCCGGGCCCAACGCAGTGGATGATGCTGCCGTCCGCCTGGCGGAACTGCTGATGATCAAACCGAAATGGCGGGGTTGGATCCACACCGTCACCGCCCCGCTGGCGCTTGCCGCGGGCATCGTCCTGGTTGTCCTGGCCCCTACCGCGGACCGGCGGATCACCTCTGCCGTCTTTGCGGCCACCGGCGTGCTGCTGTTCGGTGTCAGTGCCGTCTACCATCGCGGAAATTGGTCCCCACGGGTCAAGCTGGTCCTCAAGCGGCTGGACCACACCAACATCATGCTCGTCATCGCCGGCACCTACACGCCGCTGGCATGGACGCTCCTGGAACGCCCGCAGGCGGTGATCCTCCTGTGGGTCATCTGGTCCGGGGCCATCCTTGGCGTGCTGTTCCGGCTGTTGTGGACCGATGCGCCCCGCTGGCTGTACGTGCCCATCTACATCGCGCTGGGCTGTGGCGCCCTGTTCTACCTGCCGCAGTTCTTCCAGGCGAGCCCGGCTTCAGCGGTCCTGATCTGCGTGGGCGGAGTTCTCTACATCACCGGCGCCGTCTTCTACGCCCTGAAGAAGCCAAACTTCAGCTACCACCACTTCGGCTTCCACGAACTGTTCCATGCACTGACGGTGCTGGCTTTCGCAGCGCACTTCGTTGCCATCGCACTGGCCGTCCTGGCCTGACGCCGGTTTACTCCCCCGGCCGCTGGAGCCCGTTTCCGTTGGACTCCGGCGCTGCCGGGCGCGGGCCGTCGTCGAGCCCGTCCTGCGCGTCAGCCGCCTCCACGTCTGCCGCGGTTGCGGCCGCCATGCGTTCTTCCTCCACCTGGGCGCGGTAGCGCACCCGGCGGATCCGGCGCACCATATCGACGATCAGCAAGGCCGTGGCCACCACGAAGAAGGCCGTCATGACGAACCCCAGCAGGCCGGGGGTCACCTGGTCCTCGGAGATCCCGTCCCGAAGCGTTGGAGTGGGCAACGGGGTCGGCGTGGTGGCGAGGCGGAGGAGCAGTGAATGCACGATTGATACCTTTTGGTGGAACGGATGCAGCAGGAGGCGGACAGCACGGGCCTGGGACGCACCCGACTTCTACGCTTGATAGAAAAAGCCTGCTCTGACTATCTTAGCCCGGCGAACAAGTCCTTCTCCGGGAGCTCGGACGGCACCCTCGAATGGATCAGGGAGTAGTCCTCCCAGGGCCAGGTCCGGCGCTGCATGTCGGGTGAGACGGCGAAGAAGAACCCCAGCGGGTCCACCTGCGTCCGGTGGGCGCGCAGGGCGTCGTCACGAACTTCAAAGTAGTCGCCGCAGTCGATCTGTGTGGTGGTGGGGTGCGGCGCCGGCGGCGGGGTGTGGCCCTCGGCGTCGGATTCGAGCCACGCGGCCAAACGCTCGGCATACGGGGACTGGAGGCCAGCCTCTTCCAGCGCAAAGTGCAGGGCCCGGAACCGTTCGGGGCTGAAGGCGCGGTCGTAGTAGAGCTTGCTCGGCTCCCACGCCTCCCCCGCGTCCGGGTAGCGTCCCGGATCGCCGGCGGCTTCGAAAGCTTCCACAGCCACACGGTGGGCCATGATGTGGTCAGGGTGGGGGTAGCCGCCGTTTTCGTCGTAGCTGAGGATGACGTGCGGTTTGAACGAACGGACCAGCCGCACCAGCGGCGCCGCAGCCCGTTCCAGGGGCAAGGTGGCGAACGAACCGGCCGGAAGCGGCGGAAGGGGATCGCCTTCGGGAAGTCCGGAGTCGACGAATCCAAGCCACGCCTGCTTGATGCCAAGGATGGAGGCTGCGTTGGCCATTTCCAGCCTGCGGGCACCGGCCATGTCCCGCTTCGGGTGTGGTTCGCCTTCGACTGCCGGGTTCTGGATGTCGCCGCGCGACCCGTCCGTGCAGGTTGCCACCATGACATCCACGCCCGTGGCTGCGTACATGGCCATGGTCGCAGCGCCCTTGCTGGATTCGTCGTCCGGGTGGGCATGGACTGCGAGCAGCCGGAGCGGCACCTGGGAGTTGCTGGACGCTGTCATGGAAAGGACGGCTCCTTATTCTTGTTTCGCGGCTTGTGGCAGCCGAAGGATGTTGAAGCGGGCGTCGTGCCCCACCGGCGGCCACGGCCGCCGCAGAGAGCCGGCGGAAAGGGCACTAAACTGGTCTGGTGACTTCCCCGGACCAGCCGGCCCAACCCGCGCCCGCAGACACTAGCCTAGCCAATCGGTATGGTGCTAAAAAGCGCCGGTTCACTCCCAAGGCCACCCGCACCGCCATCGGCATCGCCCTCGCGGCCGGAATCGGGTTCCTGGCATGGGTTTCGACGTCGAATTCCCTGTCCGGGGTGACGTACAAGGACATCGGCTACAGCACCACCGATTCCACCGTTGCCGAGGTCGACTTCCAGGTCACCCGCGAGCCCGGAAACGCCGTGAAGTGCGCCGTCAAGGCACTGGATTCCAAGTTCGCCGTCGTCGGCTGGAAGGTGGTTGACATCCCGCCGTCGGCGGCGGATGGAACGGCCGACGGCGGCAGGACAGTCGCCCAGCGCGTCACCGTGCTCACTGAGTCGGAGTCCGTGTCGGGCCTGGTGGACAGCTGCTGGATTCCCAGCCAGGCGCAATAAGGGATGTGACCGGCGACTCGTCCAGGTTGGGTTATCTCCAAGTGATTGACTACACTGGATAGATACCTTTACCCCGCTGAGCTGGTTGCTGCTCCACAAGTGGCCACCATGGCGGGGTCTTTTGCATGTAGGACCACCAGAGGAGAAGTCCGTGTCTACCACCAACAGCGCTTCTGCAGCCTGGCTCACCCAGGAAGCTTTTGACCGCCTGAAGGCAGAGCTGGACCACCTTTCCGGCGCAGGCCGGGCGGAGATCGTCCAGAAGATTGAAGCAGCGCGGCAAGAGGGCGACCTCAAGGAAAACGGCGGTTACCACGCAGCCAAGGAGGAGCAGGGCAAGATTGAAGCCCGCATCCGCCAGCTGACCGTGCTGCTTCGGGATGCCCACGTGGGCGAAGCACCTGCCGATGACGGCATCGTGGAACCGGGCATGATCGTGGTGGCCAAAATCGCCGGGGACGAAGAGACGTTCCTGCTGGGCTCCCGTGAAATCGCCGGCGACTCGGATCTGGATGTCTTCAGCGAAAAGTCGCCGCTGGGTGCCGCCATCGTGGGCCATAAGGAGGGGGACACCCTCAGCTACGTCGCTCCGAACGGCAAAGACATCAAGGTGGAGATCCTCTCCGCCAAGCCCTACGCAGCCTAGCCTTCGCCGGCCTGGCCGACGCTGGCACACTGCGGCGGCCGTCCCCTCAGGGGACGGCCGCCGCAGTGTTTAAAGCCGACCGTGCCGGCACACAGGCGCTTTGCTCAGGGCCCCACGGTTGCCGGGACGCGGGGCCGGAGCAGGAGCGCAGCCACGACACCGCCGGCAGCACCGCCCAGGTGCGCTTGCCAGCTAACGTAACCGGCAACGAACGGCAGGGCGCCCAACAGGATGCTCCCGTAGCCCATGAACAGGACCACGGCGAGCAGGATCTGCCGCCAGCTCCGGTTGAAGAAGCCTCGCACCAGGAGGAACGAGAACAACCCGAAGACCAGGCCGGATGCCCCCACGGTAACGCCGTCGCCAATGAGCCACACGGTCAGGCCGCTGCCCAGCCAGCTGAAGGCCAGCGCGGTCAGGAAGACGCGCAGCCCGGACAGGAACACCAGGAACCCGAAGATAACCAGTGGAAAACTGTTGGAGAGCAGGTGGTTCAGGTTGGCGTGCAGCAGCGGGAAGGTGAAGATGTCCAGCAGCCCGTCGGCGCTCCTGGGCCGCAGCCCGAATGTCCTGACCAGCGCGCCCATCATCAGCGAGTTGGCCACCTCCAGGGCGAACAACAGGGCAAGGAAGCCGCCCAGCACCGCCAGGCCGCCCTTCGCGCGCGACGCCAGGGTTTGGCGCCCGGGGAGGCGTCCGTTACCAGCAGGTCCGGCCATGCCCTGTCCTAATGGACCACGATCGGCTGGAAACCTTCAGCGCGGAGTGCGCTGAGGACCTGCTCACCGTGCTGGTGGCCCTTGGTCTCAAGATTCACCGTGATGGATACGTCGCCCATGCTGATGGAACCACCCACGCGGGTGTGGTCCAGGCCGGTGACGTTCGCATCGTTTTCGGCGATGATGCGCGCAATGGTTGCCAGGGAGCCGGGACGGTCGTCCAGCATCATTCGAACGGTCATGTAGCGACCGGCGGCAGAGAGGCCGCGCTGGATGACCTTGAGCATCAGCATGGGATCGATGTTGCCGCCGGAGAGGACGGCCACGGTGGTTCCCGGGTTCTCGATCTTGCCGTCCATCAGGGCCGCGACGCCCACCGCACCTGCGGGCTCCACCACCATTTTGGCCCGTTCCAGCAGGAAGATCAGGGCACGGGCCAGGGAGTCCTCGCTGACGGTGACCACGTCATCGACCAGTTCGCGGATTATGCTGAAGGGCAACTGCCCCGGGCGGCCCACGGCGATGCCGTCAGCCATGGTGGAAACCTTCTTCAGCGGCACCAGGGCATCGGCGGCCAGCGAGGGCGGGTAGGCGGCGGCATTCTCCGCCTGGACGCCGATGATGCGGATCTCGCGGCCGAGTTCCCTGGCCCGGGCCTTGATGGCGACGGCGACCCCAGCAAGGAGCCCTCCGCCACCCACGCCCATGAGTACGGTGTCGACGGTGGGCACCTGCTCCAGGATTTCGAGGCCAACGGTCCCCTGCCCTGCCACGACGTCCACGTTGTCGAACGGGTGGACGAAGACCATTCCGGTCTCATTGCTGTAGCGCTGTGCTTCGGCCAGCGCCTCGTCAACGTTGTGTCCATGGAGGATCACTTCGGCGCCATGGCTGCGGGTCGCGGCGAGCTTGGGCAGAGCCACTCCCAGGGGCATGTAGATGCGGGCCTTGATGCCCAGGCTCTTGGCGGCAACGGCTACACCCTGGGCGTGGTTGCCGGCGGACGCTGCCACCACGCCGCGCTTCTTCTCGTCCGCGGAGAGCCGCGCCATGCGGACGTAGGCACCGCGCACCTTGAATGACCCGGCCCGTTGCAGGTTTTCGCATTTGAAGTAGACGTCACCGCCCACCATGCCGCCCAGCGCGCGGGACGATTCCACGGGGGTGCGCGCAATAATCCCGTCAAGCAGCTTCTGCGCCTCAAGGACATCGTCCAGTGTGACGGGAAGGGTTTCAAGGATCTTCACGGACTACTCTCCTCTGGATTCGGCTCCGGTGCCCTCTCGGGAGGCGGTGCGGGCATCGCGGTTTTCGGCTGTTGCGCCGGCCGCCTCCAGCCCCGCATCGGATGCAGCCTGCGGTTCAACGTCCTCGATGGTGTTGTCCCCGCCCGCTCCTGCTGTGATGGGCTTTCCGGCGATGACCGGCACTTGTTCATGTTCCCACGTTCTTGCGGCAATGTAGCGAACGGCCGAGTTTGCTACGGCCAGGATGGGTACCGAAAAGAGCGCCCCGGGGATTCCGGCGAGGTACGAGCCCGCCGCAACGCTGAGGATTACCGCCACAGGGTGCAGCGAGACGGCCTTGCCCATGACCAGGGGTTGCAGGATGTGGCCCTCGAGTTGCTGGACCAGCAGGACGATGGCCAGCATGACCAGCGCGTTGACCGGGCCGTTGGCCACCAAGGCGAGCAGGATGGCGACGGCGCCCGTCACCAGGGCGCCCACCACCGGGATGAAGGAGCCGAGGAAGACCAACACGCCGAGCGGAAGCGCCAGCGGGACACCGATTATGGCCGCGCCTACGCCGATACCGATCGCGTCGACGGCAGCGACGAACATCTGGATGCGCGCATAGCTGACCATTGACGCCCAGCCCTTGCGGCCTGCACCGAACGTCGCTGCCCGTGCCTTTCGGGGCAGCAGCCTGACCAGGAAAGCCCAGATCCGGTCTCCTTCCAGCAGGAAGAAGATAAGGATGAACAGTGACAGGAGCATCCCGGCCGCAAAGTGTCCGGCGGTGCTGCCGAAGGAGAGCGCACCGCTGAGGATGCTGCTGCTATTGTTCTGCAGCGCGTCACTGGCGTCTTTGACGTACTGGTCCACCTGGGCGTCCGTGAGGTGCAGGGGGCCCGTGGACAGCCAGTCCTGGACCTGCCGTATGCCTTCGAGGGCCTGTGACCAGAGTTCTCCGAACCCGACCGCAAGCTGGCGGCCCACCAGGGCCAGCGCACCGGCGATGACCCCGATGAAGCCCAGGACCGTCACGGCCACGGCGAGGCCGGCGGGCAGGCGCCGGCGTTTCAACCAGTGCGTGACCGGACTCAGGAGTCCTGCAAGGAGCGCGGCCACCATGATCGGAATGATCAGGAGCGTGATCTTGCTCAGCAGCCACACGAGGGTTCCTGCCATCAGCAGGATCAGTCCCAGCCGCCACGACCAGGACGCCGCAATGCGGACGCCGTAGGGAATGTCCTTGTCGAGTTCACGATCCGTCAGCACCCTCAGCGGGGCAGCGGGGGCAGAAGGTTGGTTTGCCTGGGTTACGGCGTCCTCATGTGGCGTCATAACCCAATACTTCCGCAGCCTTGCGCTAATGGGAAACCAACGCCCCGGCCGGGGCCGGGACATAGTCAATCCCCCATTCGATGCTGAAGGATTCGCCCGGCGCCAGCCAGCGAAGGCCGTCTCCGGAGTTGAAAGCGTTCGCTGGTCCGGTCATCGGTTCCACGGCCACGGCGCGGGTCCGGCCGGGGTATTCGGTGCTGACGAAAACGTGGACATAGCGGCAGGCTTCGTCCTGCCAGAGCGACACCGCGGCGCCGTCGGCGGCGGCCAGGGTGTGCCGCGCCCTGCCCCCGTCGTAGCGCAGGTCGGTCAAGGCGACATCCACTGCGAGATTGGCAATCGCGCTGCCGGAGCGGAAGTCGGTATCTCCGTCCACCGGCGCCGTGCTGCGCGGGATCAGGCGGTCATCGGCCACCAGCCGGGTTTCGGCGGCGACTGTCAGCTTCAGGTCCTCGACCGGCGTGTCGCCGACCCGCAGGTAGGGGTGTGCGCCCAGGACGAAGGGAGCCGGAGCCGTGGAATCGTTGATGAGCGTCTGCCTGACGTGCAGTCCCAAGTCGTCGGTGAGCTGGTAGTGCACCCGGTGCCGGGCCAGGAAGGGGTACCCATGCTGCGGAAAGACGGTGGCTTCAAGTTCCACCGAATGTTCCGACCTCCCCACGAGGGAGTAGCCGGTGTTCCGGAGGAGTCCGTGGCTGGCGTTGTTGCGGGACACTTCCGTGATGTCCAACTGTTGCTTCTTCCCGTCCAGGAACCAGGTCCCGTCCTCCACCCGATTGGCCCAGGGCGCCAGCGTAATCCCGGTGGCGCCGGGAGCGATCTGGTCATCGCCGTAGGTTTCCGTGAGCAGGACACCGCCCCGGTGGTACGAGCGCAGGCCTGCCGCCAGCTCGGTGACCACGGCCGCGGCATCGCCACGGTGCAGCTCGTATTGGCGGCCGGTCGCGCAGGACGGGAGGGACGCGGCACCTTGGTTTTCGGGTTCGGAAGAGGCAGTCATGGGCCTACCGTACAACGGGCGGCACCGCACCCGCATGAGCGTCACTGTTACTTTTTGTTGTTAACTATTCTTTCTTGAGCGTTTATGAGAAACTTTTGCCATGACAGGGATGACCACCACCACGCTCTCCGACGGTCGGGAACTGATGTACTTCGACGATGCGGGCAGCACCACGCCCCGGACCGCGGAACTCACCACGGACCATCGCGGGCTGCCGCCCAGGGGCGAACCGGGCGAGATCCGGTTCGACGCCCTCACCGGGGAATGGGTGGCTGTGGCTGCCCACCGGCAGACACGGACACACCTGCCTCCGGCGGACCAATGCCCCATTTGCCCCACCACTGACTCGAACGCGTCAGAGATTCCGGCTTCCGACTACGACGTGGTGGTATTCGAAAACCGCTTCCCGTCCCTCGGCCCTGCGTTGGGGCCCGTTCCGGCGGTTCCGGGATGGGGAACGAAAGGTCCCGCCTACGGGCGCTGCGAGGTTGTCTCCTTCACTCCTGAACACACCGGTTCGTTCAGCGGACTGACCCGGGAACGGTCCCGCACGGTGATCGAGGCGTGGGCACAGCGCACCGCTGCGCTCAGCGCCATGGCCGGCATCAAGCAGGTGTTCCCGTTTGAGAACCGGGGCGCCGATATCGGCGTGACGCTGCATCACCCACACGGACAGATCTACGCCTACCCTTACGTCACACCCCGCGCCGGCGTCCTGGGCGCTGCCGCCCGGAAGTACTACGACGCCAAGGACGGGAGCGAAACCCTGACCGGCTCCCTGCTGCGTGCAGAACGCGAAGATGGCAGCCGGATGGTGGTGGAGGGGACGCATTTCAGCGCCTATGTGCCCTTCGCCGCCCGGTGGCCCCTGGAGATCCACTTGGTGCCGCATCGCCACGTCCCCGACCTTGCCGCCTTGGACGGGGAGGAGAAGGACGAGCTGGCGGAGGTGTACCTCGACCTGCTCAAGCGGGTGGATGCCCTCTACCCCACGCCCACGCCCTACATCTCCGCGTGGCACCAGGCTCCCCTGGATGAAGTCCTCCGCCCGGCCGGCTACCTCCACCTGCAGCTGACCTCCCCGCGCAGGGCAGCGGATAAGCTGAAATACCTCGCCGGCTCGGAGGCAGCGATGGGCGCGTTCATCAACGACACCACGCCGGAAAGCGTGGCGGAGCGCCTGCGCAGTGTCTCTGTCCCGGCGTCCACAGAGCCGTCCGCCGTGGCGGCCGCACCAGAAGGAGCTTCCGCGTGAGCAGCCAGGACCAGGCCGGCACAGCCCAGGTTTCCGCCGTCGATCTCGCCGTCCGCTTCGCCGAGGCTTTCGGTGGCACTGCAGACGGCGTGTGGCAGGCGCCGGGCCGGGTCAACCTCATCGGCGAGCACACCGACTACAACGAAGGGTTCGTGCTTCCGTTCGCCATCGACCGCACCGCCCGGGTGGCCGTCGCGGTCCGCCCGGACCGGACCGTGCGGCTGCTGTCCACGTACGGTGACCAAGGCGTCGTTACCACCTCGCTGGAGTCCCTGCAGCCCGGAACAGCCAAGGGCTGGACCAAGTACCCCCTGGGTGTAATGTGGGCCCTCCGGGAGCGCGGCATCGACGTCCCCGGCCTGGACCTGCTCCTTGACTCCACGGTGCCGCTGGGCGCCGGCCTGTCGTCGTCGCACGCCATCGAATGCGCCGTGATCTCCGCACTCAACGACCTCACCGGCGCCGGGCTTACGGCCCAGGAGATGGTGCTGGCAACGCAGCGTGCGGAGAACGACTTCGTGGGCGCGCCCACGGGGATTATGGATCAGTCCGCGTCGCTGCGCGGCGCCAAGGGCCATGCGGTGTTCCTCGACTGCCGGGACCAGAAAGCCGCCCTGGTTCCGTTCGAGACAGAACCCGCCGGCCTGGTGCTGCTGGTCATCGACACCAAGGTGTCCCATTCCCATGCCGACGGCGGCTACGCCTCCCGGCGCGCGTCCTGCGAGCTCGGGGCGGAGGTCCTCGGGGTCAAGGCGCTGCGGGACGTCCAGGTGGGTGACCTTGAAGAGGCTGCCGGGCTGCTCGATGAGGTGACGTTCAGGCGGGTGCGGCACGTGGTGACTGAAAACGACAGGGTGCTCCAGACCGTCGAACTCCTGGACGGTGCCGGCCCGGTTGCCATCGGACCCCTGCTGGATGCCAGCCACGCCTCCATGCGGGATGATTTTGAAATTTCGTGCCCGGAGCTGGACCTGGCCGTGGACACGTCACGGGCGAACGGGGCCCTCGGTGCCCGCATGACCGGAGGCGGGTTCGGCGGGGCAGCGATCGCCCTGACCCCCGTGGATGCGGAGCAGAGGGTGCGGACCGCCGTCGCGAAGGCCTTCTCCGACGCCGGCTTCACGGCACCGGACATCTTCACTGTGTCCCCTGCCGCCGGCGCCATGCGTATTGCCTAGGCGGGCTACCGCTCAGCCCTGACGGGCTGCGGACGCAAAAGGCCGCGGGCCCCACCGTTTGGTGGGGCCCACGGCCTTTGCTGACGACGGCGGCAGTTGCCGCCGGTGCCTAGTCGTCGCCGCGCAGGATGGCCAGCAGGCGGATGATTTCCACGTACAGCCAGACCAGCGTGACGGTGAGGCCGAAGGCCGCCGTCCAGGAGAAGCGCTGCGGAGCGCCACTGCGGACTCCGGCCTCGATGCTGGTGAAGTCCATGACCAGCGAGAAGGCGGCAAGCCCAATCGCCAGCAGGCCGATGACGACGCCGATCATGCCGCTGCGCAGGCCGAAGGGCTCCTGCGTCAGGCCGGTCATCATCATGACAAGGTTGACGATGGAGAACAGGGCGTAGCCGCCGAGTGCGATCATGAAGAAGCGCATGGCCTTGGGTGTTGCACGCACCTTGCCACTCTTGAACAGCAGGAGGGTTACGGCGAAGACCGAAAGCGTGCCGACGACTGCCTGCAGGCCCACACCTGGGTACTGCGTATCCAGGATCCGGGTCAGGCCGCCAAGGAAGAGTCCTTCCAGGGCGGCATAGGCGAGGATGAGTGCGGGCGAGGGCTGCTTCTTGAACGTGTTGACCAGGGCCAGCACGAAACCGCCCAGGGCTCCGACGATCATCAGCAGGGAGGCCAGCCCCAGGCCAACGGTCAGCGTGATGGCTGCGCCTACCAGCACGGCGCCGAGGCAGGCCGCGGTCTTCATGATGACGTCGTCGAACGTCATCCTGCCGGTGTCGGCGGGGCCGGCAGACGGCTGGTTGTACATCTGCTGGAGTTGTTCGTCCGTCATGCCCTGGGATTGGGTGCCCCACCCCTGCTGGCCGTAGGACGGCTGGCCGTACGGCTGCTGACTGTACGGCGCCTGGCCGTAAGGAGCACCGTACGGAGCCTGCGGGACAGGCGGTGCCTGGGTGGCGCCACGGAAACTCTTTCCGTTGAAGATCGGGTTGCCGCCAAGTGCCATTGCGCAATTCCTCCATGTGGGTGTGGGTGATGAGCTGATTGTTACGCTACCAAGTCCCACGTGGAGGCCGTGGTGAAAGTTCCCGCGGGGCCCGGTTGCAACCGAACCGTGACCGTTGCCTCCCGGACAACCGGGCCCCGCAGGGCAGCTATCCCACGCCCAGGTAGGCCTCTTTGATGGAGGGATCTTCCAGCAATTGCTTGCCGGTGCCACTGTGCGTGATCTCGCCGGTCTCCAGGACGAAGGCCCGGTGCGCTCCCGCCAGGGCCTGGTTGGCGTTCTGCTCCACCATCAGGACGGTGGTGCCTTGGTTGTTGATCTCCTTGATGATCTTGAAGATCTGCCGGATGAACTGCGGTGCCAGCCCCATGGACGGCTCGTCCAGCAGGAGCAGCTTCGGGTTGGACATCAGGGCCCGTCCGATGGCGAGCATCTGCTGCTCGCCCCCGGACATGGTTCCGCCGAACTGCTTCTCGCGTTCCTTCAGCCGCGGGAACAAGTCGAAGACGCGGTCCAGGTCCTTGGATACGCCGCTTCTGTCCTTGCGCCCGAAGGTGCCCATGTCGAGGTTTTCCATCACCGTCATGCCCGGGAAGATCCCACGGCCCTCGGGCGCCTGCGAAATCCCGTGCACCACCCGGATGTGCGCCTTCATCTTGGTGATGTCCTGGCCCGCGAAGGTGATCTTTCCCTCGGAGCAGTTCAACAGGCCGGAGATGGTGCGCATGGTGGTGGTCTTGCCGGCGCCGTTGGCGCCGATCAGCGCCACCACTTCGCCTTCTTCCACCGTGAAGGAGATGTTCCGCAGCGCCTGGATGCGGCCGTAGTGGACGGAAACGTCCTCAAGTTCAAGCAACGTCATCTTCGGGCTCTCCTAGGTAGGCGGCAATGACCCTCGGGTCTTCGCGGATCTCGCGCGGCAGTCCGTCCGCGATCTTCTTCCCGAACTCCAGCACCACGATCCGGTCGGTGACACCCATCACGAGCTTCATGTCGTGCTCGATCAGCAGTACGGTGTAACCCTCGTCCCTGATGGTGCGGATGAGCGCCATCAGCTCCTCTTTCTCGGCCGGGTTGAAGCCGGCGGCCGGCTCGTCGAGGCAGAGTACCTTCGGATCGGTAGCCAGTGCCCGGGCGATCTCCAGCCGGCGCTGGAAACCGTAAGGCAGCTGGCGGGACAGGACGTGGGCGTGGCTGCTGATGCCCACGAAATCAAGCAGTGCCATGCCGCGCTCGATGGCGGACTTTTCCTCCTTGATGTGGGTGGGCAGTCGCAGCAGGGCCCCGCCAACGCTGGTCCGGTGCCGCGCGTCCAGGCCCACCACCACGTTTTCCAACGCCGTCATTTCGCCGAAGAGCCGGATGTTCTGGAAAGTGCGGGACAAGCCCAGACGGGTGATCTTATGCTGCTTGATGCCGTTCAGGACCTGGCCCTCCAACACCACCTTCCCGCTGGTGGGCTTGTAGACCCCGGTCATGGCGTTGAAGCAGGTCGTCTTGCCGGCGCCGTTGGGACCGATAAGCCCCAGGATCTCGCCGCGCTTGATGTTGAAGCTGACGTTGTCCAATGCCACGAGGCCGCCGAACTTGATCGTGAGGTTCTGGACCTCCACGATGTTGTCGCCCACCGCAACCGCGATATCGCGGTCCGGTGCCACTTTCTCGGCCAGTTCCTGGTCCACCCCGGCTTCGGCCAGGGCTTCGATGTCCATTTCGGGTGCTGCAACTGCCGGGCTGCCCTTGTCCGGCTGCTCCCCGACGCTGCCGGAGCCGGCCTGCCGTTCCTCGGAACTCATGCCTCCGCTCCCCTCTCTCCGGCCGTGCGGGTCCCGGGGCCGGCTGTTGGATTGTCCGTGTCTTTGGTTTGCGTGTCCCGGGCCGCGACCTTATTGAAAGCTGTCCGGCCATAGGCGAGCAGGCGCTGCCGTGCCGGGAGCAGCCCCTGCGAGCGGAAGATCATGATCAGGACCAGGGCGATGCCAAAGATCAGGTATTTGTACTCGGCGATGGCCGTGAACCTCAACGGAATGTAGCTGACCAGGGCCCCACCCAGGATGGCGCCGACCTTGTTGCCGGCCCCGCCGAGCACGACGGCAGCGAGGAACAGGATTGAGGTGGTGACGTCGAACTTCTGGTTATTGACGAACCCCACCTGCCCGGCAAAAAGCGCGCCGGAAAGGCCGCCGATCGCGGCGCCGATGGCAAATGCCCACACCTTGTACTTGAAGGTGGGAACACCCATGATTTCAGCTGCGTCCTCATCCTCGCGGATGGCGATCCAGGCGCGGCCAACCCGGCTGCGCTCCAGGTTGCCCACCAGGAGGGTGACGATGATGATGATGGTCAGGGTCAGCCAGTACCAGGGCACACCGTTCGAGTTGGAGAAGATGGGCGTACCGTCAGCTTCGGTACCGGGCGGATGGCCGACGTTCTGGAAACCGACCTGGCCCTTCATGGCGGGAATGATCGTGGCCAGGATGCGGACGATCTCACCAAATCCAAGCGTCACGATGGCCAGGTAGTCGCCCCGAAGCCGGAGGGTGGGGACACCCAGCACCACGCCGAAGAACATTGTCACGGCCATGGCCACCGGAATGGTCCACAGGTAAGGGATGTGCAGGAAGGGTGAATCGGGGCTGGTCAGCATCGCCGCACAGTATGAGCCAACGGCGAAGAAGGCAACATACCCAAGGTCCAGCAGGCCTGCGTATCCCACCACCACGTTGAGGCCTACCGCGATGAGGGCAAACCGTGCCATATCGAAGCATGCCAAGGCGAAATTGTTGCCCGGCTCGGTGGTGATGATGGGCGGGTTGAGCAGCGGGAGCAGGTAGGCCAGGACAACGACGATGACCAGGAATGCCCACTGCTGCTGGCGCGACAGGGCGTGCCACCGGTCGGAGAAGTACCCGGACTTGCGTTTCCCGCGCTGGCGCAGATCGCTCCTGCCGGCCGCCTTGGACGAGGCTTCCCGGTCCTCAGCAGCCTGTGCGGCGGCCGCCGTCTGCAGCGGCGTGGGTCCATCCGTCATGCTCATGCTTTGCTCCTTCCAAGGGACGTGCCCAGGATGCCTTCGGGCCGCAGCAGCAGCACGAGCACCAGCACCACGAAGGCCACGACGTCGGTCCACTGCGAGTTTCCGAGCAGGATCTGGCCGTAGTTGCCGATCAAGCCGAGCAGCAGTCCACCCAGCAGGGCGCCGCGGACGTTGCCGATGCCCCCGAGCACGGCTGCGGCGAAGGCCTTGATGCCGAGGACGAATCCGCCGCTGTACTGGACACCGGAGGGGATTTTCATGACGTAGAACAATGCTGCGGCTCCTGCGAGCAGGCCCCCGATGATGAAGGTGGTAATAATGATGCGCTCTTTGTTGACACCCATCAACGTCGCGGTGTCCGGGTCCTGGGCGACTGCCCTGATGCCGCGGCCGGTGCGGGACTTGCTGATGAAACGGTCGATGCCGACCATCATGATGACGGCTGCGATGATGATCACCAGCTGCTGGGAATCGACGATGGTGCCGAAGACA
Organism: Pseudarthrobacter sp. MOO14; assembly: GCF_058267675.1. Lineage (NCBI taxonomy): Bacteria > Bacillati > Actinomycetota > Actinomycetes > Micrococcales > Micrococcaceae > Pseudarthrobacter > Pseudarthrobacter sp. MOO14. The sequence goes on along the minus strand of NZ_CM177849.1, from coordinate 3,716,949 downwards.
TCAAAGATGGGGGTGGGCCGGAACATTGTCAGCGCAAGTTCGGGGCTGGGACCGCGCCACAGGTAGATGAGGTACTGGATGGTGAACGAGGCGCCAATGGCGGTGATCAGGAAGACCAGGCGCGGGGCGTTGCGTTGCCGGAGCGGTTTATAGGCAATGCGCTCAAGCAGGAAGGCCGTGACTGCGGAGGCCAGCATGGCAAGGACCAAGGCCAGCAGCAGGTTCAGGATGATGGCCCAGATGTCGAGGCGGGGAACGGACGGGCCGAAGCCCAGGCTGCTCAGGGTGAAGAAGACGGCGTAGCAGCCAACGATGAACACTTCAGAGTGTGCGAAGTTAATCAAGTTCAGGACGCCGTACACGAGGGTGTAGCCAAGGGCGACCAGCGCGTAGATGGCGCCGAACGTCAGGCCGTCAAAGGTGGCACTCCAGAAATTCTGGGCCAGGGACGGTATATCGAAAGTGATCCAGTCATTTTCAGTCGGGAGCAGTGGGACGAGAGAGGGAAGCATGGGAACATCCTGATCCAGTTGCACGGGGCCTTGTGGGCCCGGCCGAGGGACTTATGTCTAGTGACGTAGCTTGGTCCTGGGTTTGTTGCCAAGCGAAGAAAAGGCTGTGGGGGCCTGCAGTGCTGGCCCCCACAGCCGATTCCCGCCGGTTTGCTACTCCCCGATGGGGCCGATCGGAACGATCTTCCCGTTTTCCACCTTGTAGCCGTAGACGGTCGGAGCCTGGAGCTCGCCCTTGGCATCCCACTTGTAGTGCTTGCTGAAGCCGTCCTTGTCGTAGGACTTCACCCACGACAGCAGATCTGCGCGGCTCTGCTTGCCCGCGTCGATGCCGGACAGGAGCACCGTTGCGGCATCGTAGCCTTCGATGGAGTACGTACCGGGCTCGGCGCCCTTGGAGACGTCCTTGTAAGCGGATGCGAAGTCCGGGATCAGTTCACCCGGGAGGCAGGGGCAGGTGAAGTAGGCGTTGTTCGAGGCATCGCCTGCCTGCTTGATGAACTGGTCATCCTTGACACCGTCGGGTGCCACGAATGTTCCGGTGAATCCCTTTCCAACCAGCTGCTGGTCGAACGGTGCGCCTTCGGCGTAGTAGCCGGCGTAGAAGACGGCGTCGGCCTTGGCGTTCATGATCTTGGAGATGACTGCGGAGAAGTCCTTCTGCCCCGTGGTTACCTTCTCCGTGCCGGCCAGGGCACTGCCCAGGCCTGCAGAGGTGGAGGTGCCCAGGCCGATGCCGTAGTCGGAGTCATCCTGGACCAGGTATACCTTCTTGGCCCCGAGCTTGCCGGTGAGGAACTTCGCGGCGGCCGGCCCTTGGACGGCGTCGTTGCCGAGGCCGCGGAAGAAGGTGGTCCAGCCGTTTTCGGTCAGCGTGGGGTTGGTGGCCGACGGGGTGATGTGGACCAGGCCCTTCTGCTCGAAAATGTTGCCGGTTGCCTTGGACTCGCCGGAGAACGGCAGGCCGATGACACCAAGGATGTCGGGCTCGCTCACCAACTGGGTCACCGGGCCGGTGGCCTTGTTCGGGTCACCTTCGGTGTCGAACTTCTTGAACTGGACCTGGCAGCCCGGGTTGGCCTTGTTGTGCTGGTCGATGGCGAGCTGGATGCCGTTGAAGATGTTGACGCCCAGCTGTGCGTTCGGGCCGGTCTGAGCGCCGGCATAGGCCAGCGTGGTGGTGGCCGGGCAGGTTGCCTTGCCGTCGCCGGCCGGCTTGACCGCGCCGGAAGGAACATCCACCTTCGAAATGGCGGGGATGTTCACTTTGCTGGAGGAGCCGGAGCTTTCGGTGGTGCCGGGGCCCGCCTGGTTGGCGCAGGCCGACAGCAGCATGCTGAATGTGGCTGCTGCTGCCAACGAGGTGAGGACTTTCTTTCGGTACATTTGTCTGCCTTCCGAAACAGGGCCATGCGATGCGCGTGCGGATCAATGGGGCGCTGCGGCGCCCGAAAATGGGACCAGGTATTCCTGATTTAGGTTCAAGCTAGTGCATGGAAGGCAGCGAATCTAAGTGACTGAGGTCACAGCCTTATAACAGTCGTTGCCTATGTGGAATTAAATGGCGAAAGCCGCCTGCAATGCAGGCGGCTTTCGATGGTGGGGGCGTAAGTTCCCCGTGCGTCGCAGTTGTACCCCAGGTGGGACTCGAACCCACAACACGCGGATTTTAAGTCCGCTGCCTCTGCCAATTGGGCTACTGGGGCGCCGGGTCAATGGTACCTGCCGGCGACGTATTGCAGGGAAACGCCGACGGCGGCCGTCCCCGGGAAAGGGAACAGCCGCCGTCGGCGTGCTGAAGCGCGGAGGCGCTACTTGGCGTTTGCCGCCACCGTTTCCTTAGGAGCGGTCGTGGCGGATGAACCGGAGCCGGACGCAGGAACGGCTGCGGGTGCAGCCGCAGGCTTGGGAGCCGGGGTGGCCGCCGCGACGAAGGCGCCGCGCGGGTTGTCCAGGTCCAGCAGCTGCGTGGTGTCGCGGCCGGCAAAGAAGCTGATGATCCAGTTCAGGATGACGCGGAACTTGCGCTCAACGGTGGGCATGGCCATGCCGTGGTAACCGCGGTGTGCCAGCCAGGCAAGACCGCCCTTGAGGCCGATCCGGCCCAGGAGGTTGATGTTGGCAACACCCTTCCATTCGCCGAAGCCGGCCACGGCACCGAGGTTCTTGTGCTTGTAGTCCCCCAGCGGCTTTTCCCAGCGCGAGGCCCAGAGGTTCTTCGCGAGGCGCTTGGCCTGGCGGAGGGCGTGCTGGGCGTTCGGGACGCAGGTGCCGTCCGGGAGGCCCTTCCCGGTGAGGTCCGGAACAGCCGCGATGTCACCGGCTGCCCAGGCGTTCTCCACGATGCCTTCGTCGCCGGCGATGCGCAGGTCCGGCAGGACGCGGACGCGGCCGCGCGGCTCGAGCGGGAAGTCGGTGGAACGGACCATGGGATTGGCCTGCACGCCTGCAGTCCACACCAGGGTGTCGGCCTCGAATTCCTGCGCGGGCGTCTTGTCCGGCAGGTTGATGAGTTTCAGGCTGCCCTCGGCGCTGTCCAGCGACGTGTTCAGCAGGACCTCGATGCCACGGCTGCGGAGGTGCTCCACGACCCAGTCGGCCTGCTTGGCGGTGACCTCGGGCATGATGCGGCCCATGGCTTCAACCAGGACGAAGCGGATTTCCTCCTGCTTGACGCGCGGGTTGTTGCGCACGGCGGCGCGGGCGAGGTCTTCCATTTCGGTAATGCACTCGATGCCGGCGAAGCCGCCGCCGACCACCACGAAGGTGAGGGCCTTGGTGCGAGCAGCGGGGTCCGTCATGGTGGAGGCAACTTCGATGCGCTCCAGCAGCTTGTTGCGCAGGGCAACGGCTTCTTCGATGGTCTTCAGGCCGATGCCCTTGTCCGCCAGGCCCTTGATGGGGAACGTGCGGGTGATGGCGCCGGCTGCGAGGACGACGTCGAAATAGGGAACCTCAAAGTTTTCGCCGCCGTCGGCGGGTGCCACCACAGCCGTCCGGTTGACGTGGTCGATCGAGGTGACGCGGCCCTGGATCAGTTCCGTCTGCTTGAGGTGCTGGCGGTGGGACACCACCGCGTGGCGGGCTTCGATGTTGCCGCCGGCCACTTCGGGAAGGAAGGGCTGGTAAGTCATGTAGGGCAGGGGATCAACGACGGTGACAATTCCACCGGCATTCGCGATCTTCTTCTGCAGTTTCAGTGCTACGTACAGGCCGACGTACCCGCCGCCGACGACGAGTACCCTGGGACGGTCCTGGAGCTGTGGGGTGGTTGCCAGAGTTTAAGGATAGCGCAGTTTGTGAAAATCTTCACTAACTTGGTCGCTGGTCCGTAACGTGACGTTCCCGGGGCAGATCCACCCGTTCCACCACTCCTGTGTCCGGGTCCTCCCTGGCCAGGGCCGGGTTGCGGGATGCCCGCCTGAGCTGGAAGGCCGCTGCCGCGATGATGGCCACGAACAGGGCGGCGAAACCAATCACGACGGCGGCGCCGATGGCACTGTCGCGCTGCGAGGGGGCCTTGGCGGCGGGGACGGTTGCCTCCGGCAGGGTTGGCGCGGCGCTGGGCACCGGGGTGGCGGAGGGAAGCGGGGTTGCCGGTGCTGCGTTGCCGCGCCGGTGGACCCGGATCCATTCGGCAATGGTGCCCAGCGGGTTCACCGACACTTCCGGGACCTCTGCCTTGAGGGCGGCCTCCGCGTTGAGGATGCCGTAGCCGTACAGCGGGTCCTTTCCGGGGGCCCCGGCATCCTTCGCCGTTGAGACGATCCTGTTAATGACCTGCTCGGCACTCATGTCCGGCCATTTGGACCGGATCAGGGCGGCCACCCCGGCAACGATCGGCGTGGACCCTGACGTTCCGGCCCACTCCGCGTAGCTCCCGCCGGGGAGCCCGCCCACCAGGTTCTCCGCAGGCGCGGCCACCCCGATGCTGATCCCTTGCGAGGAAGCATCCACGCTGGCGGTGTTCTTGCGGTCCAGGCCGGCGACGGTGAGGACACCGGGAATGGTTGCGGGAGCGCCCACCTGGGTGTTGCCGCCTACCCGGTTGCCGGCCGCGGCCACGATGACCACGTCCTTTTGTTCGGCATACAGGAACGCCGCATCCCAGCTTTGGGGCCATTGGGGTGTGGTGCTGCCGAGCGAAATGTTGATGACCTTGGCACCGTTGTCCACGGCCCAGCGGACGGCCTCTGGAATCTGGTCCTGGTCGCTCTTGCCGGAAGGGTTCGGGGAACCCAGCCAGGTGGAAACGGAAAGGAGCTGCGCTTCCGGCGCCACGCCCATGATCCCGTCCGGCGGCGTGCCGGCGGGCCCGGGGCTGGGGCTGGGGCTGGGCGAGGGACTGGCCGGCTGGTGCCCGCGGCCTGCCAGCATGGTGGCCACCAAGGTGCCGTGTTCGGGCTTGGAACCGACGCTTTTCTGGCCGTCCGGCTGGCCGGATCCGGACGCGTCATAGCCGCCGGTGACCACACCTTTGAGGTCCGGGTGCTGGGCGTCTATGCCGCTGTCGATGACGGCTACCTTGACTCCGGCGCCTTTGGAGACCTCCCAGGCCTTGGTGATGCCGGAATCTGCCAGCCAATATTCCTTGTCGCGCCAATCGTCGGCCTTGGCGGCCGGGGCGGTAAAGAGGCCGGCGCACAGGCAACATGCTGCGAGCAGGACAGCGACAAGGGCCGCGGCGGCCCGGCGCGCAGGCGGGGTCGGAGCTGGGGTGGACTGCATGCGGCTAGCCCATGCCCAGGGCGATGCCGTCAAGGATGTCGTGCTCGCTCGCGGTGGCGGAGGTGATCCTGCCGCCGGTCAGCGTGCCCATCCGTTCCAGGATGCGGCGCCATACCAGTCCCCCGGCGCCAATCACATCCACCCGGCCCGGGTGCATGTACGGCAGGTCCGCGCGCCGGGCGCGGGTCATCTCGAGCAGGTCACCGGCCGCGGCCGTGACGACCTCGATGGGCAGCTCAGCGCCGTGGATGGCCTGCGGCGAATATTCGGGCAGGCGGAGGGCGTGCGCGGTGATGGTGGTGACGGACCCGGCCACACCGACGACGGCGGTTGCGCGTTCGAGCGGAACGTCGCGTCCGGCGCGGTCCAGGGCGGCGTCAACGTCGGCTTCGGCGGCCGCCACCTGTTCGGCGGTGGGCGGATCATCGCGCAGGTGCCGCTCCGTGAGGCGGACACAGCCAATGTCCACGGACTTGGCGGCCGTGACCCCGGCCGCGGTGCCGAGGACGAATTCGGTGCTTCCGCCGCCGAGGTCGACCACCAGGACTTCGTGGCCGTCCAGGATGGGCAGCACACTGCTGGCGCCGGCGAAGGACAAGGCCGCTTCCTCATCACCGGAAATGACCTCCGGTTCAACTCCCAGCAGGTCCCGGATGCCGTCTACGAAGACGTCGCGGTTGCGTGCGTCGCGGGTTGCCGAGGTCGCAACGAACCGGGTGCGTTCCGCGCCGTGCTCACGGATGAGGCGGGCATAGTCTGCGGCGGCGGCAAAGGTGCGTTCCAGCGCTTCCGGAGCCAGTTCGCCGGTGGCGTCCACCCCCTGGCCCAGCCGGACCACGCGCATTTCCCGGACGACGTCGGTCAAGGCCGCACTGCCGCTGCTCCGGTCGATGTCCGCGATCAGGAGCCGGATGGAGTTGGTGCCGCAGTCGATGGCGGCCACGCGCGTCATTCCGCCACCCCGGCGTCGCGGGCAGGCTTTCGCACGGGCGCGGGGCGGCCAACGATGTCCGGCAGGCCCTGGGGGCCGTGGCGGCTGAGATCCCGGGACGGCGCTGCCCCGGTGGTGTCCCAGGCGCCGTCACAGTAGCATTTGTCCGCCGTCCACCACTCGCTGATCATTCCAAGGGCCTGGTCGCCGAGCGGGTTGACGCCGGGACCGGACGCCAGGGAGTGGCCCACGAGGACGTGCAGGCACTTGACGCGTACGGGCATGCCGCCGGCCGAGACGCCGTCGATTTCCGGCACCGGGCCGATGCCGGAACGCTCTCCGATCGCATTCCGGGCGGCCAGGTATTCGTCATGGGCCGACCGGTAAGCCGCAGCGAGGGCGGGGTCCCCGGCGAGCTGGTCATTCATCTCATTCATGACGCCCGCAGCTTCCAGCCTGGACACCGCGGAGGTGATCACCGGATGGGTCAGGTAGAACGTGGTGGGGAACGGGGTCCCGTTGCTGAGACGGGGGGCGGTCGCGGCGACGAGCGGGTTGCCGCAGACGCACCGTGCCGGAATTTCCACGACATCGCGGACAGGACGTCCCAGCTGCCTGCTCAGTACGTCAAGGTCGTGTGCTGTCGGTTGGCGGGATTCGTCCCGGGCGGCTTCCGTGCTGTGTTCCATTGTCGCGGGCCGTCCTTCCTGTGCGGTTCAGTCTGTGGCCGCGCGCCTGATGGACTCCCACAGGGAATCCACCCACGGCAGATCGGCGGGGTCTTGTGCTGTTGCGCCGGCGGGGCTACTGCTCTCTCCGGCCGGTTCATCGCTGCCAAAAACCCAGTAGCCGGTTTCGCCCGGCATAACCATGTTAATGCGGTCGCGGGCCTGCTGCTTGACGTAGTTGGGGTCCTGCCACCGCGAAACCTGCTGCCGGAGGGCATCCCCCTGGGCCTGGCGTGCGGCGATATCGGCATTCAGCGCGTCGATTTCGGCCTTTTTGTCGAAGAAGATCTTCACCGTGGGCGCCAGCATGATGGTGATGGCCACCATCACCACGGCCAGGGCCAGCATGCGGCCCGAGAACGCTTTGGCGGGGACGGGGTGCTGATCGCCATCGCTGTCCCGGCCGTCCTTGCCGTCAATGGAGCTGCTGCCCTTGCGTCCGGCGGACGCCTTGGGCGTGGTTGGCTCCCCCGACTTTCCGGCCGGGCGGCCTGCAGTTCCGCGGCTGCCGGCGCCATGTCCCGGTGACGCGCCTGCTGCGCCGGTGTCCTTGGCCGGGCGGAAATCCGCCCGGATGACCTCGGCCCCGCCGGAGGTACCGTCGTCGGCCGTATCCTTTGCCGGACGGGCGGGGGTGACCTTGGGAACTTTGGGGCGGCGGGTAGCCATGACACTCCTGAAACGCAGCCTCCCTGGGCCGCCACTATCTGTGCTGGACAAACACTGCTGGGACCATTGCTGCGAAAAGCAACAGCGGTGGCTATGGTCTTCCAACCATAGCCACCGCCGATGGGTTTAGCCGGTTACTAGCCCTTGAAACGCGGGAAGGCGCTGCGGCCGGCGTAGCGTGCGGCGTCGTCGAGTTCCTCTTCGATGCGCAGCAGCTGGTTGTACTTGGCAACGCGCTCGGAGCGGGCAGGTGCGCCGGTCTTGATCTGGCCTGCGTTGGTGGCCACCGCGATGTCGGCGATGGTGGTGTCCTCGGTTTCACCGGAGCGGTGCGAGGTGATGGTGGTGTAGCCGGCGCGCTGGGCCAGGCTGACGGCGTCCAGGGTCTCGGTCAGGGAACCGATCTGGTTGACCTTGACCAGCAGGGAGTTGGCCGTCTTGGTGTCGATGCCGCGCTGCAGGATGGACGGGTTGGTGACGAAAAGGTCATCGCCCACCAGCTGGACCTTGTCGCCGATGGCGTCGGTGAGGGTCTTCCAGCCTTCCCAGTCGTTCTCGTCCAGCGGGTCCTCGATGGACACCAGCGGGTAGTCGGCAACGAGTTCGGCGTAGTAGGCGCTCATCTCGCTGGCGGACAGGGCCTTGCCTTCGAACTGGTAGGCACCGTCCTTGAAGAACTCGGAGGAGGCGACGTCCAGGGCCAGGGCGATGTCCTTGCCCGGGGTGTAGCCGGCGTTCTTGATGGCTTCCTGGATCAGGTCCAGTGCCGCGCGGTTGGACGGCAGGTTCGGGGCGAAGCCGCCCTCGTCGCCCAGGCCGGTGGACAGGCCCTGTTCCTTCAGGACGGACTTGAGGTTGTGGTACACCTCAACGCCCCAGCGCAGGCCCTCGGAGAAGGTTTCGGCGCCGATAGGGGCGATCATGAATTCCTGGATGTCGACGTCGGAGTCGGCGTGGGACCCACCGTTGAGGATGTTCATCAGCGGCACGGGCAGGACGTGGGCGTTCGGGCCGCCCAGGTACTTGTAGAGGGGCAGGTCGGCGGATGCTGCGGCAGCGTTGGCGACGGCCAGGGAGACGCCCAGGATGGCGTTGGCGCCGAGTTTGCCCTTGTTGGGGGTGCCGTCCAGGTCCAGCATGGCCTGGTCGATGCTGCGCTGGTCGGTGGCGTCGAAGCCGGTCAGGGCGGGGGCGATCTGGTCGATCACGGCGTCGACGGCCTTCTGCACGCCCTTGCCGAGGTAGCGGCCCTTGTCGCCGTCGCGCAGTTCAACGGCTTCGTGCTCACCGGTGGAAGCACCTGAGGGAACTGCGGCGCGGCCGATCTGGCCGTCGGACAGCAGGACTTCAACTTCAACAGTGGGGTTGCCGCGGGAATCAAGGATCTCGCGGGCGTGGATGGCATCGATAAGCGCCATGAATTTGCTCCTTATGGGCGATTAACGGGGGGAATCAGGCAGAAAACTCGACGTACTCGTCAGGGACTAGCGTAGTCGAGAGTGCTCCGGGTTACTCAAACCGGTCAAGGCCCGGACGTCATGATGCCGCTTGGTCGCCGTGGTAGCGGCGTACGGCGGTACGGAGGGCGCGCTCGCCGTCCATGCCGCGGTCCCGGGCCGAACGCACGACGGCGAGCAGCAGGGTTCCCAGTTCTTCCTCGCTTTCGGGGACGGGAACCCCGTCGGGCAGCCCGAGCCCTGCCCGGGCCGCCCGGTCAAGCGATTTTTGCGCCTTGGCCAGCGCCGGGAGGGCAGCGGGGACTCCTTCGAAGGCATGGCGCCGCTCCGGGCGCTCCGCCCGTTTGACCGCATCCCACGTCTGCTCGATTTCCGCCACCGTGGCGGGGAAGGTGTCCTGCAGGGAACCGTCGGGCCGGAAGACGTGGGGGTTCCGGCGGACCATTTTGGCAGCCAGTCCGCGCGCGACGTCGTCGAACGTGAACGCGCCTCGTTCCTCGGCAAGGCGGGCGTGCAGCACCACCTGGAGCAGGACGTCACCGAGCTCGCCCTGGAGTTCGGCGTCGGGGTGGCCCTCCTCGATGGTCTCAGCCACCTCATAGGCCTCCTCGAGGAGGTATTCCACCAGCGAGGCGTGCGTCAGGGCACCCATCCAGGGGCAGTGCTCGCGCAGCTGGGACATCTTTTCCAGCAGCTCCGCAGTGGCGGAGCTGCCGGGAGGAGGATCCTGGTCAGCCAAGGTTGGCGTAGGCGTCGTTGATGTATTCCACCAGTGCTTCCTTCTCCTCCAAGGGCAGGAAGGACGCCTCGGCCGCGTTCAGGGTCAGCTCCAGCAGGTCGTCAAGGTCGTAGTCGAACGTCTCCACCAGCAGGTTGAACTCGTCCGTCAGCGTGACGCCGCTCATCAGGCGGTTGTCGGTGTTGATGGTGACGTTGAAGCCCAGCTGGTACAGCATGTCCAGCGGGTGGCTCTCGATACCCTCGCCAAATTCGGCGATGGCTCCGGTCTGGAGGTTGGAGGACGGGCAGATTTCCAGGGCGATGCCGCGGTCACGAACCCAGCTGGAGAGGTCGCCGAGGGTGACCAGGCCGACGGTGTCGCCGGCCTCGTCGTCATCGTCGAATTCCACCATGATGTCCTCGGCGATCCGGACGCCGTGCCCCAGGCGGAGGGCGCGGCCGTCCACCAGTGCAGACTGGATGCTCTCCAGCCCCGCAGCCTCGCCGGCGTGCACCGTGGCGGGGAAGTTGTGCTGGGCCAGGTAGGTGAACGCGTCCTTGAAACGGCTGGGCAGGAAGCCGTCCTCGGCCCCTGCGATGTCAAAGCCCACTGCGCCCTGGTTGCGGTGGCGCACGGCGAGTTCGGCGATTTCCTGGCCGCGGTCCGCGTGGCGCATGGCGGTGATCAGCTGGCCCACCTGGATCTCCCGGCCGCTCTCCGACACGGCCTCGACGCCGGCTTCCAGGCCGTCCTGGACCGCTTCCACGGCTTCATCCAGGCTGAGCCCCTTCTGCAGGTGCTGCTCCGGCGCCCACCGGACCTCGCCGTAGACCACGCCGTCATCCGCCAGGTCTTCGACGAACTCCTTGGCCACGCGGAACAGGCCGTCGTAGGTCTGCATTACGGCCACGGTGTGGTCGAAGGTTTCCAGGTAGCGGACCAGGGACCCGGAGTCGGCGGATTCGCGGAACCACTCCCCCAGGGCAACCGGATCCGTCGAGGGGAGGGTGTGCCCCACGGCTTCCGCCAGCTCGATAATCGTTGCCGGACGGAGTCCCCCGTCCAAGTGGTCGTGAAGGGAAACCTTGGGCAGGCTCTTCAGGTCGAAATCAATGGCAGGGGCAGCGTCAAGAATGGGCTCAGTCACGTTCCCACCTTAGGGTGGGGCGGGGTTCAAAGCCAGCCGCTACTTGGCTGCGGGACCCGCATCGGCCGATGGCACCGTTAGGGGCCGGGTGCCGGGCCGTCCTTCCTGGCCCGGGGTGTTTTCGGCCCATCCGTCCACGTCGGCGTCAGCCTCGGGCGCATCGTGGCGTCCGAGCCGTTTGTGCCACCAGCGCAGGGCGTGGTCGATCACGACGCCCAGGACTATCGCGAAGACGACGGCAATGCCGGCGCTCAGGAGCGGGTTGTGGTGCAGCCATGGGAAGGAGCTGGCCAGCACCCCGATGCCCAGGGAGTAGCCCACCCATGTGACGCAGGCAAAGGCGTCGAAGACGAAGAACCTGCGGTGTGAGAACCCGGTGCTGCCGGCCACGTAGTTGACAGCCACCCGGCCCCAAGGGATGTACCGGGCGGTGAAGATGAGGACCGCACCGCGCTTCTCGAGCTCGTAGCGGGCCCAGGCGAAGACTTTCCGGACCTTGGGCCGGCGCATCCACGCCCACCGGTCCAGTCCGATCTTTCGGCCGAGCATATAGGCCATGTTGTCGCCGCAGATCGCGCCGATCAGGGCGGTCAGACCAAGGATCCAAAGATTGGGTTCGCCGCTGTGCCGCGAGAAAGCCGCCAAAGCCACAATGAGAGTCTCACTGGGCACCACCATGGCGAAGCCGTCCACGAAGAAGAACACCAGCAGTACGGGGTAGATCCACCACTGGCCCGCTGCATGGAGCACGGCCTCATTAATAAACTCCACGCGGTGTTGCTCCTGTAAAAAAATGGCACGGCCGAAGCGCCGCAGCCAAAGCGGAAATCGTTCCTAAGTGTCCCATGGCGGGGACGCAGTACGCTACGCCCCGGCGCCCGGAATTATCCGGTTAAACGCGGGGCTCAGGTCCCGGGTTCCCGGATCCGTTCCACCACGTTGGGTTTACCCCGGAATTTGTTGATCACCAGGTCCACCAGGATGCCCAGGGCTACGGCACAGACAATGGCGATCGCGGCGCCCAGGACGTGGTTGTCCTCGAACCATTGGCCGAAGAACAGCCCGATCGTCACGGAGTATCCGGCCCACAGGCTTGCGGAAAGGACCGTCAGCCCCACGAACCGCAGGTGGGGATAGTGGGTGACTCCGGCGGTCAGGTTGACCGCCACGCGGCCGATCGGAACGAACCGGGCCACCAGGATCAGCGACGCCGGCCGCTTGCGCAGTTCCCGGCCCGCCCAGCGGAAGGCGGCCTGCATCCGCGGTCCGCGCATCCAGGCCCAGCGGGTGGTGCCCACCCGCCGGCCCAGGAGGTAGGCAATGTTGTCGCCCGCGAAGGCTCCGGCGGCAGCCACCCCTGCCAGAAGCAGGGGGTTGGGGACATCCGCGGTGGCGGCGACGGCGGCGAGGCCCACCACCACGGATTCACTGGGCACGGGCGGGAAGAAGCCGTCAATGACGCAGCACGCCAGCACCAGGACCAGCACCCAGGGCTGTCCGGCTGCGGCGAGGATGAAGTCGTTGATGGCCTGCATTGGTACCTATGCTATGCGGTCAATGATGAGCTGCTGGGCAGGCCGTGAACCATCCGGCGCGATGACCACCGCGTGTTCGAGGGCTTCCCGGGCGCGGGCAAACCGGTCCGGTGTGTCCGTAAGCAGGGTCATCAAGGGTTCCCCGGCCCTGACGGTGGCGCCCGGTTTGGCGTGCATCCGCACCCCGGCTCCGGCCTGGACGGCATCCTCCTTGCGGGCACGGCCGGCCCCCAGCCGCCAGGCGGCAACCCCGACGGCCAGGGCGTCGAGTTCCACCAGCACTCCGTCTGCGGGGGCGTAGACGACATCGGATTCCCTGGCTGCCGGGAGGGGGGCATGCGGATCGCCACCCTGGGCGGAGATCATCCGGTTCCAGACGTCCATGGCGCGGCCGTCCTTGAGCGCGGCGGCGGGGTCGGCGTCGTGCACTCCCGCAGCGGCGAGCATCTCTTCGGCGAGCCTGACGGTCAACTCCACCACGTCTTCCGGTCCGCCACCGGCGAGGACCTCCACGGACTCCTCGACTTCGATGGCGTTGCCGGCTGTGAGGCCCAGTGGCGTGTTCATGTTGGTCAGCAGCGCAACCGTGTTGACGCCGGCGTCCTTGCCCAGGGCCACCATGGTCTCGGCCAGTTCCCGGGCCCGGGACTCATCCTTCATGAACGCTCCGCTGCCCACTTTGACGTCCAGGACCAGCGAGCCCGTGCCCTCGGCGATCTTCTTGCTCATGATGGACGAGGCGATGAGCGGGATGGCTTCCACGGTGCCGGTCACGTCACGCAGCGCGTAAAGCTTCTTGTCCGCCGGGGCCAGGCCTGCGCCGGCGGCGCAGATCACTGCCCCGACGTCCTGGAGTTGGGCCAGGATCTCACCGTTGGTCAGGTTTGCGCGCCACCCGGGAATCGACTCAAGCTTGTCCAGGGTGCCGCCCGTGTGGCCCAGGCCGCGGCCGGAGAGCTGCGGGACGGCGACGCCGAACACCGCCACGAGCGGGGCCAGCGGCAGGGTGATCTTGTCCCCTACCCCGCCGGTGGAGTGCTTGTCCGTGGTGTACTTCAGGCCGCCGTCGGGGCGCCGAAGGCTGGAGAAGTCCATTCGCTCCCCTGACGCGATCATGGCGGCGGTCCAGCGGGCAATTTCCGCCCGGTCCATGCCGTTGAGCAGGATGGCCATGTTCAAGGCCGCCATCTGTTCATCGGCAATGGCTCCACGCGTGTAGGCGTCGATGGTCCAGTCGATCTGTTCGGGGCTCAGAGTGCCTTTGTCCCGCTTGATGCGGATGATGTCCACGGCATCGAATGCCTCGGCGTTGCTGGTGGTTTGGGTCACCGGGTCTCCTCCAGATGTTGGGGGCCAAATGCGTCGGGCAGCACCTGGTCCATCGTCCTGATGCCTTGGGTGGTCATGACTTCCATGTCCGGGGCGCGGAATTCGTACAGCAGCTGGCGGCAGCGGCCGCACGGCATCAGGACCGTGCCGCCGGCATCGACGCAGTAGAAGGCGCGCAATTGGCCGCCGCCGGTCATGTGCAGATTGCCTACCAAGGCGCATTCGGCGCAGAGGGTGAGGCCGTAGCTGGCGTTCTCGACGTTGCAGCCGCTGACGATCCGGCCATCCGTGGTGAGGGCGGCCGCCCCCACCGCGAAATTCGAATACGGCGCGTAGGCATTTGCCATGGCGGCAACGGCGGCAGCCTCGAGGGCGGCCCAATCGACGCCGGTACCTCCGCCGGGCTTGCATTGGTTGCCGGGGGCTCCGGTTTCTGTCACCGTGGTCACCCCTTGACGTACGGGATGCCGTCGGCCGCGGGCGGCCGGGACCGCCCCACGAGGCCGGCCACGGCGATGACGGTCAGGGCGTAGGGGAGCATCGCCATGAACTGGCTGGGCACGGGCGAGCCAATGATGGTGATGATGCTCTGCAGGTTGTCGGCGAAGCCGAAGAGCAGGGCGGCCAGGAAGGCCCCGATGGGATTCCAGCGCCCGAAGATCATGGCGGCAAGGGCGATGTAGCCGCGACCGCCGGACATGTCCTTGCTGAAGGCGTCCACCGACACCAGGGTGAAGAAGGAACCACCGATGCCGGCGATCGCGCCGCCCATCAGGACGTTGATGAAGCGGGTGCGGTTGACGTTGATGCCCACGGTGTCCGCCGCCTGGGGGTGTTCGCCGACGGCGCGCACCCGCAGGCCCCATTTGGTGTGGAACAGCCCGACGTAGACCACGATCACGGCCACGTACATGAGGTAGCCCACCAGGGACTGGCGGAACAGGATGGGTCCGATGATCGGGATGTCTGCAAGGAACGGGATATCCACTGCCTGGAGCCGGCCGGGCTTGTTGAGGTGTTCCGGGTCCGCCGTGAGCAGGGTGGAGAACAGGAAGCTGGTGAGGCCGCTGATCAGGACGTTGAGGACCACGCCGACGATGATCTGGTTGACGAGGTACTTGATGCTCACCACGGCCAGGACCAGGGACACGAGTGCGCCGGCGACGGCCGCCGAAATGAGTCCCACGTAGACATTGCCTGTCACGGTGGCTACGACGGCGGCGGAGAACGCACCGAGCAGGAGCTGTCCTTCGATGGCGATGTTGACCACGCCGGCCCGTTCGCACAGCACTCCGGACAGCGACCCGAACACCAGTGGTACGGCCAGTGTCACCGCTCCTGCCATCAGGCCGCCCAGGGAAATGGACGGTTCGGGGTCACGGCCGCCGGCGACGATCCAGATCATGAACCCGACCAGGAAGACGACGGCGAAGAGACCGCCCAGCCATCCGGGGGTGCGCCGCCGTTGCAGGGTCAGCAGGATGGCGTACCCGGCCAGGCCGAGCAGCAAGAGGGCGCAAATCCAGCCGAAGACCATCGAGGGCACGGTGATCTTCTCCACCTGGGCAACGCCGAGGGCGGCGAGGCCCAGGACGACGACGGCAGCGATGGTGGTGGCGGGAATCCAGCGGTCCACTCCCCCGCCCTCGCGGCGCTGGCTGATCCAGCGGTAGCCGAGGTAACCGGCGGCAGCCAGCGCCACGACAAGGGTGATCCAGGCTGCGGTGGACGAGGCGTTTGGGTCGCGGGCTTCGGCGATCCGGAACCCGGCGGATTTTGTGTTGGCGAGGAATCCAAACAGCACGGTGCCCAGGATGGCGAGCAGGCCCAGGCCGACGCCGGCCTTCCAGCTCACCAGTTCCGTTGTCCCTGCCCGGCCTGCGGCACGGTTGGCTCCGGTGGTTTTCCCGGTTCCAGGTTGTTTGCTCGCGGGAGATTGTGTGGTGGCGCTCATGCTGCCGCTCCGCTCTTGACGCCGCCGGTATGCGAACCTGCGGTCCCACTTGTGGTGGTCTTCTTCTTACGGGGGTTGAGTCCGAATATCGCACGGACCAGCGGCGGTGCTGCGATGAACAACACGATCAGGGACTGGATGACGAGCACAATGTCGATGGGGGTTTGCGTCTGTGCCTGCATTGCCACGCCGCCGGCGCGGAAAGCGCCGAACAGCAGGCCCGCAAAGAAGGTTCCCCACGGCGTGGAGCGTCCCAGCAGAGCGACGGTGATGGCGTCAAAGCCGATGGAAGCGGCCACACCGCCGGAAAGGTACTTTTCCGTGCCGGACACCTGCGCCACCCCGGCCAGGCCGGCCAGCGCACCCGCGATCGCCATCACCAGGATGGTGCTGCGGGCAACGTTGATGCCGGCGGTACGGGCCGCGCTCGGGTTTGCCCCAACGGCGCGGAACTCAAAACCGATCGTGGAGCGGTTCAGCAGCCACCAGACGAAGGCGGTGGCCGCTATCGCAACCAGGAACCCGGCGTGCAGGCGGAACTGGGGTCCGAGCAGTTCGGGGAACAACGCGGTGGAGTCAAGGAACGGGGAGATCGGGTTGGTGGAACCCTTGCGCTGGAAAGCGGGGGTGGTGAGCAGGAAGAGCAGCAGGAAGTTGGCGATGTAGTTGAGCATGATGGTCACGATCACCTCGTGGGCGCCGGTCCGCGCCTTCAGCAGGCCCACGACGCCACCCCAGACCGCGCCGCCAACCAGGCCGGCGAGGATGACGACCAGCAGGTGCAGGCCGATGGGCAGGTGCCAGGCGAAGCCAACGTAGGCGCCGAAGAGCGCACCGAAGATGATCTGCCCCTGGGCGCCAATGTTGAACAGGCCGGCGCGGAACGCCAACGCGACGCCGAGCCCGGCACAAATAAGCGGAGTTGCGACCGTGAGGGTCTCGGTGATCGGGTACAGCTGGGCGGCCAGGTCGGCGCCGGCCCAGTTGAAGATGGACCCCTGCACCAGTGCGGTATAGGGACGGATGACCTCGGTCAGGAGGTCTCCGGGCTGGGCAAAAAAGTAACCGGCCGTGACGGCGACCTTGGGGTTGGTCACCGCCATCAGGATGCCGCCGAGCACGATGGCCAGCAGCACGGAGAGGAAGGAGACCATGGCGTTGCCGGTGAAGATCTGGTGCAGGACGGATCCGTCACCGTCCCGGTGGTCCCGGCCGCGCAGCTGGGTGGCCGCCGGAACGGCGGACGGCGGCATCTGGCCGCCGGCGGTGTCCAGCGCGACGTCGGAGGCGACGGCCTCGGAGGTGGTGCCGCCTGGCACCAGGGTCGGGGCGGGCTCCGGGGCGCTGTCATTGCCTGTGGCCAGCGGGTCCGGGGTTGTCTTCTCAGACATGGGTTTCTCCTTCGTGGCCGGCAGGCTCAGATACCGTCGGTGCGGCCGTTACGCCGGAAGCATGGGCGGAGGCGTTGGCTTCGGCTTCCGCGGCCGGGACACCGGCCATCATCAGGCCCAGGACGTCGCGGGACGTGGTGGCGGGGACGATTCCCACCAGCCGGCCGCGGTAGAGCACCGCGATCCGGTCTGCCAGCTGCAGTACTTCGTCAAGTTCCGTGGACACGATCATGACGGGCGTTCCGTGGTCGCGTTCGGCGATGACGCGCTTGTGGACGAATTCGATCGAGCCGACGTCAAGCCCGCGCGTGGGCTGCGAGGCAATGAACAGGCGGAGCGGGCGGGAGAGCTCACGGGCCAGGACGACCTTCTGCTGGTTGCCGCCGGAGAGGGTGCCCACCGCGGCGGATACGGAGGGCGTGCGGACATCGAATTCCTCGACCTTCTTGGCAGCGTTCTCCGCGATGACGCCCGGTTTCATCCCCACGCCTCGGGCGAAGGGTGCCTTGTCGTAGAGGTCCAGGATCATGTTCTCGGCGATGGTGAACGTGCCTACCAGGCCGTCAAGGGTGCGGTCCTCGGGGACGAAGCCCACACCCGCACCGAGCACATGCTTTACGCTCTTGCCCAACAATTCCTCGCCGTCGAGCGTGATGGACCCGGCCACGTGCGGCTGCACGCCAAGGATCGCCTCGGTCAGCTCCGTCTGGCCGTTGCCTTGCACTCCGGCGATGGCGAGCACCTCGCCCTTGGCGATGTCGAATGACAGGTCATCGACCACATGCTGGCCATTGTGGTCGGTGACGGTCAGGTTGCGGACCTTGAAGGTCACCTCACCCGTCTTGGCCGGCGCCTTGTCAAGCGTCAGGCTCACGGTGCGGCCCACCATGGCGGACGCCAGTTCGGTGGGGGAAGCTGTGGGGTCCGCCTGCCCCACCACCTTGCCGCGCCGGATGACTGTGATGGTGTCCGAGATGGCTTTGACTTCGCGCAGTTTGTGGGAGATGAAGACGATCGATTTCCCGTCGCGCTTCAGCTGCCGGATGATGTCCAGGAGTTCGTCGGTCTCCTGCGGCGTCAACACGGCGGTGGGTTCGTCGAGGATGAGCACCTCGGCATCTCGGACCAGTGCCTTGATGATCTCGACCCGCTGCTGGACGCCAACGGGCAGGTCCTCCACCATGGCGTCGGGGTCGACGTCGAATCCGTACTGGTCCGAGATGCGGCGGATCTTCTCGCGCGTAGCTTCCAGGTTGAGCAGGCCGGCGGCCTTGGTGGTCTCATTGCCCAGCGCGACATTCTCGGCCACGCTGAAGACCGGGATGAGCATGAAGTGCTGGTGGACCATTCCGATGCCGGCCGCCATGGCCTCGCCGGGGTCTTTGAAGACGACAGGCTTGCCATCGACCAGGATTTCGCCTTCGGTCGGATCGTACAGGCCGTAGAGCACGTTCATCAGGGTGGATTTCCCTGCGCCGTTCTCGCCCAGGAGGCAGTGCACCTGCCCCGGTTCGACGACCAAATCGATGTGGTCATTGGCTACCAGGGACCCGAATCGCTTCGTGATCCCCTTCAGTTCGAGTTTCAAAACCCCAACCAATCTGTGTGTGTATGGATCTGCTCCGCCGCGCTGTCGGCGGCAAGGCAGCGGGTAGTCCCAGCCTAGTGTTACGGGTGGTTTCTGGGCAGGGCGGGCAGGCAGGAAAAGTAACGCCTGCGTGGCGCTGGCAAGCGTGCGTTGCCAGCAAAACAGAACGCGCTGCCCTCCGGCCGGGGTAACGGCGGAAGGGCAGCGCGCCCCGCTGTTCAGTGCTTACTTGGTGGGGCTGGACTTCGACTCGACCTTGACGGTGCCGGAGATGATGTCCTTCTTCAGCTGGTCCAGTTCGCCCTTGAGGTCCGCCGGCACGGCGGAATCGAGGTCGTGGAAGGGAGCCAGGGCAACACCGCCGTTTGCAAGGGTTCCGATGTACGGCGAGGCGTCGAATTTGCCGTCCTTGTCGTCCTTGATGACCGTCTCCACAGCGGTGGCCATGGTCTTCTGGACAGAAGAAAGGATCACGGACTTGTAGTCGGGGGCCGTCAGGTAGCCATCGGAGTCAACCCAGATGAGCTTGGCATCCTTGCCCTTGGACTTGGCGTCGAGGATCGCGCTGCCCGCGCCGCTGCCGACGGGTCCGGCCACGGGAAGGACGATATCTGCGCCCTGGTCGAGGAAGCCCTGGGTGAGGACCTTGCCCTTGTCCACCTGCTTGAAGTCGCCGACGAAGGTGCCGTCCTGCTTGTCCTTGTCCCAGCCGATGAGCTGGACGCTCTTGCCCTTCTTTTCGTTGTAGTACTTCACGCCGTCGGCAAAACCGTCCATGAAGATGGTGACGGTGGGGATGTTGATGCCGCCGAAGGTTGCCACCTTGCCGGTCTTGGACGTGCCTGCTGCCAGGTAGCCGGCCAGGAACGCGGCCTGGGCCGTGTCATAGACGATCGGCTTGACGTTCTTGGGGAAGGTGGGGTCGTTGTAGTCGATGATCGCGAAGTGGCTGTTCGGGTTGGCCGTCGCGATGGACTTGGTGGCATCGCCGAGCAGGAACCCGACGGTCACGGTGAGCTTGCAGCCCTGCTGGACCATGGAGCGGAGGTTGGGGTCGTAGTCGGTGTCAGCCTTGGACTGGACGTGCTTCTCCTTGATGCCAAGGTCCTTGACGGCGGCCTGCAGTCCCTCGTAGCCGGACTGGTTGAACGACTTGTCGTCGAATCCACCGGAGTCGGACACCATGCAGGCGGTGTAGTCCGAGGCGGTGGCTGAACCCGAGGGGCCGGACGCGGACGGGGCGGCCCCGCAGCCGGTCAGCAGCAAGGCGGACGCACCGAGGGTGGCCACACCGGCCATTGAACCGCGCTTGAAGCCGGCACGCAGTGATTTCTTCAATTTTCCTCCAGGGATGATGCGAGTGGCACTACGGGCTGAGATTCAATGAGTGTCCGTTTCGGCGCTGAAATTCTGTTTTCACTGAAGGCACGCAGCACTGCGCCGGAGCGCACTGATGGCACTTACTTTAGTGGCCTGCGCCACGTCCCCATAGCACGTCGGAAGCTGACCCCGAAGATTGTTTACAAGTTGTTACCAAGCAGTAGGGGCGCCTCCAAAGGAGGCGCCCCTACTGCTGATTGTTCTTTAGTTGTAAGCGCCGGGCTACAGCCGGACAAGCATCTTTCCGGTGTTCGCACCGTCCAGGAGATCCATGAACGCCTGCGGCGCGTTCTCCAGTCCGTCCACGATCGTCTCGTCGTAGCGCACGGTGCCGTCGGCCAGCCAGCCGGACATCTTCTCGGCAAACTCCGCCGCGTGCTGCCGCTGACCGCCTACCAGGAAGCCGCGGAGCGTCAGTTGCTTGCCGATGGCCTGCATCAGGTTGTGGGGCGCCGGAGTCGGTTCGGTGGAGTTGTACTGCGCGATGGCACCGCACATTGCCACCCGGCCGCCGACGTTGAGGACTGCCAGGGCCGCCTCGAGGTGTTCGCCGCCGACATTGTCGAAGTAGACGTCGATGCCGGCTGGGCCTGCGGCCTTCTGCAGCTGTTCCAGCACGGGGCCATCGTGGTAGTCGAAGGCCGCGTCGAAACCGAGCTCCAGCAGCCGGGCCACCTTGGCCGGCGAACCGGCGGAGCCGATCACGCGGGCGGCGCCCATGGCCTTGGCGATCTGGCCAACCAGGGAGCCCACCGCACCGGCGGCACCGGAGACGAACACGGCGTCCCCCGGCTTGAATTCGGCGACCTTCAAGAGGCCGGAGTAGGCGGTCAGCCCGGTCATGCCCAGGGCGCCGAGGAAGGCGGATGCCGGGGCCAGGTCAGTTCGGGCCGGGGTGGCTGCAGCGCCGTCAACCACGGCGTACTCCCGCCAGCCGAGGGAATGCACGACGACGTCGCCCTCCTTGTGTGCCGACGAACGGGACGCGACCACCTCGCCTACCGCGCCGCCGTCGAGCGCCTTGCCCACGGCAAACGGCGCGGAGTAGGACTTCACGTCATTCATCCGGCCCCGCATGTAGGGGTCGACCGACATGAAGAGGTTCCGGACCAGGATCTGGCCGTCCTCGAGGGCGGGCAGCGGGGACTCGGCGAGCTCGAAGTTATCGCTGGCAGGACGGCCCACAGGGCGCGAGGCCAGGCGGATTTCACGGGTGCTGGTGGCAAGTGCGGTGCTCATGCTGCGTACTCCAAAATCTTGATGTCGACGGTGATGTTGCCCCGGGTGGCGTTCGAGTAGGGGCACACTTCATGCGCCTTGGCCACCAGTTCCTCGGCGGTGGAAAGGTCCAGCGCCGGGAGGGCGATTTCCAGTTCGGCGGCAAGCCCGAAGCCCGTTCCGCCGTCCAGCTGTCCCAGGTGAACTTTCGCCGCAACGGCCGAATCGGTGAGGTCGGCGCCTGCCTTGCGGCCCACCAGGCGCAGTGCGGAGTGGAAGCAGGCGGCGTACCCGGCGGCGAAAAGCTGTTCAGGGTTGGTCCCGCGGCCGCTGCCGCCCAACTCCACGGGGCTGGCCAGGTCCACGGCCAGCTTGCCGTCATTGCTGCGTGCAGTGCCGTCACGGCCTTCGCCGGAGGCAAGCGCCTCGGCGGTGTAGAGAGTCTTCACGAAAAATGTCCGTCCTGTAGGTGGGATGGTGCAGGGTGGCGCGCCGCTTAGAGCGACTGGTGCAGTGCGGCCGTGAGCTTGCCCAGGGTGGCGCGCAGTTGTTCGAGCTCTCCGTGCGAGAGCCCTGCGGCGTCAGCCAGCCGCTGCGGGATGGCCCGGGCCGGGACGCTGAGTTCCCGGCCTGCCGTCGTGAGGTGAATGGCAACGCGCCGTTCGTCCTCGCCTGACCGGCGGCGTTCCACGAGCCCCAGTGCTTCCAGCCGCTTGAGAAGGGGCGACAGGGTCCCCGAGTCCAGCCCGAGCTCCCCGCCAAGTTCCTTGACCCCGCGGGGCTCGTCCTCCCACAGCACCAGCATCACCAAGTACTGCGGGTAAGTGAGCCCCAGTTCATCCAGCACTGGCCGGTACACGGCGGTGGCGGCCCGGGAAGCCGAATACAAGGCAAAACACACTTGGCGGTCCAGGCGGGGAGCTTCGGTCATGAGAAAACAATAGCCCACAATTAGATTGTGCACAACTCAACTGGACTCACGAGACCATCCCGTTGACCGTCGTCGTGATCCACCAGCGTTACCGGCGCCGGCGCAAACAAGCCGCCAAGGCACGGACGCGGCGTGGACGGTGTGCGGGGCGGCTACAGCGCGGGCGGCTGCTCGATGTCCCTGATGGTCCTCAACGCTGCCGCGGTGAGCACGCGGATCCCCAGGCCCAGCGATCGCTCGTCCAGGATGTAATCGCCGCGGTGGAGGTCGTAGTCCTCCCCGCCCGGCGTCTTGGTGCCCAGGCGCATCATGGCTCCCGGAAGTTCCGCAAGGAACCAGGCAAAGTCCTCGCCACCCATGGATTGCGGGGTCAGCACCACGGCGCTTTCGCCGATCTCTGCGCGCGCAGCCGCCTCGATAATTGCCGTTTCGTGTTCCGAGTTCACCACGGGCGGCACTCCCCTGGTGTGCTCCAGGTGGACGTCCACCCCATACGGCGCGGCCACCTGGTGGACCACCTCGTCGAGGAGTTCGCCGGCGGCGTGCCAGGCGTCACGGTCCAGGCAGCGCATGGTTCCGGCCATGTAGCCCGAGCCGGGAATGGCATTGGGCGCCGATCCGGCGGTGATCTGGCCCCACACCACGGACACGCCACTGCGGACGTCCACCCGGCGGGACAGGACGGCCGGAACGTTGACGGCGATCTGGGCAAGCGCGAAGACGAGGTCCTCGGTGAGGTGCGGTCGGGACGTGTGGCCGCCGCGGCCGGACAGTTCAATCCGGATGGTGTCCGAGGCCGAGGTGATGGCGCCAATCCGGGTTCCGACCTTGCCCACTTCGATGCGGGGGTCGCAGTGCAGCGCGAGGATCCTGGGAACTCCCTCCAGCACGCCCTGCTCAATGCACGCGTGCGCCCCGCCGGGCATGGTTTCCTCAGCGGGCTGGAAGATGATCCGCACCGTCGCGCCCAGGGGCGATTCCTGGTGCATGCGCTGCAACACCAGGGCAATACCCAGCATGGTGGTGGTGTGCACGTCGTGGCCGCAGGCGTGGGTGACGCCGTGGTTCTTGGACGCGAAAGCCAGGCCGGTTTCCTCGATGATGGGGAGGGCGTCGATGTCACCCCGCAGCGCGGTGGCGATGGGGCCTTCGCCGACGTCCACGGTCAGGCCGGTGCCTTCGAGCCGGCGGGGGCTCAGCCCAGCGGCCTCCAGCCGCTCCGCAAGCTTGTCGGTGGTGCGGAACTCCTTGAAGGAAAGCTCCGGGTGCGCATGGAGGTCCCGCCGGAATTCGATCAGTTCCGGCAGGAGCGGTTCAAGCCACGGCGCCACCAAGGCGGTGGGCTCGGCTTCAGTAGTGTAATTGCGCACTGTTTTACTCTAGCGATCACGGCCCCGATAAGGGCCATTCACTGACGCCCCGTTACAACGTGAACCTGCCGGCGCCGTGACGCGCCGGCAGGTAGGGCGATCAAAGGACGTCCGTGTCCCCGCTGGCCTTGAGGGCGTCGACCGCTGCCTTGACCCGCTGGGAGTTGGCCATGGTGGTGACCAGCAGCGCGTCCGGCGTGTCCACGATGACCACATCCTGGATACCGATCAGGGCGATGACGCGCTTGGTGTCCGTGACCACCACACCGCTTGAGTTCTCCGTGAATACCCGCGCTCCTTCGCCCAGGACGGTGACGTCGTCCACTTCCTTGGCGCTGTTGAGCCGCCCGACGGAGGCAAAGTCGCCAACGTCGTCCCAGCGGAAGGTCCCGGGCACGACGGCGACGTCCCCGGCTTCGGCGGCGGGCTCGGCCACTGCGTAGTCGATGGCGATCTTGGGCAGGGTGGGCCAGATCCGGGCAGTGACCTCGTCGCGTTCGGGGGTGTCCCAGGCCTGCGCGATTTCCTGCAGGCCCTTGAACAGCTCCGGCTGGTTGGCCTCGAGGTGCTTGAGCATCAGTGCCACGGGGGCTACGAACATGCCGGCGTTCCACACGTAGTCACCGCTGTCGACGTACTGCTGGGCCACCACTTCGTCGGGCTTTTCGACGAATTCCACCACATCGTGGGCGCTCGGAGCTCCGTCGATGTGCAATTCCTTGCCGGAGCGGATGTACCCGAACCCGGTGGACGGGTGCGTGGGCTTGATGCCGATGGTCACGATCTTGCCGGCCGCGGCGGTATGGATTGCCTCCCGGACGGCGTCCTGGAAGAGGTGGTCCGGGCTGATCACCTGGTCGGCGGCGAAGGACCCCATGATGGTGTCCGGGTCCCGCGCGTGCAGGATGGCTGCGGCGAGGCCGATCGCCGCTGCGGAGTCCTTGGGCTCCGATTCCAGGACAAGGTCCGCGTCCTGGACCTCGGGAAGCTGGCGGCACACGGCGTCGCGGTGCGCTTTTCCGGTGACCACCAGCACCCGGCTGCCCGCGAGCGGGTGGAGCCGGTCGTAGGTGGCACGCAGCAGGGTGCTGCCCGATCCTGTGAGATCGTGAAGGAACTTGGGAGCTGCTGCTCGTGACAGGGGCCAGAGGCGGGTCCCCACTCCGCCTGCCGGAATCACCGCAATGAAGCGGTCAAGGGGTGAGGCCGGGCTTGTCACTTTGTCTGTACTCATCACCGCTACTTTAGCTGACGGCCCACGGCCGGCGGCGGCGGCCCGCCACGGGCTGTCCACCGGCGCGCTCCGTCATCGCATGGCCCAAATCACCGCATCCGTGTGGCGTTCGTCTCATTCTCGCCGAAAAACCGCTCCAGCACTGGTCTCCAAGAATCTCCTAAATTGAATAAGCTGTAAGCGAAGCCTAGATTTAGGCCTGAGCTACGAGTGCTCTCGCAGCAGGCGTTCCCCCCGCATGGATCTCATGCCAGCGCCGCTGTGTTGCAGGGAGGTTTATCAGTGCCGACAAAACCAGCTGGCACCTTGTACCGCGGCCGTGAAGGCATGTGGTCCTGGGTAGGACACCGCATAACCGGTGTAGTGATCTTTTTCTTCTTGTTGGTCCACGTCCTGGACACCTCCTTGGTGCGTGTGTCGCCGGAGGCCTACACCGCTGTGATCGGCGCCTACAAGAACCCGCTGATGGCGCTGGGCGAGACCGGGCTTGTGGCCGCGATCGTGTTCCACGCCTTCAATGGCTTGCGGATCATCGCGGTCGACTTCTGGAAGAAGGGCGCCAAGTACCAGCGGCAGATGCTGTGGGCAGTCCTGGCCCTCTGGATCGTGACCATGCTTGCGTTCTCCATCCGCCACCTGTCCCTCGCCCTCGGAGGTCACTAAGCCATGACTGCAACCATCGAGAGCCCCCGCAGCGGCCGGGTAGCTCCCCAGTACCGCCGCAGCGGCGGTTCGCGCGGCAACTTCGAGATGATCGCCTGGCTGTTCATGCGCCTCTCCGGCGTGGTGCTGGTGGTCCTCATCTTCGGGCACCTGTTCGTGAACCTCATGGTCGGCGAAGGCATCCATGCCATTGACTTCGGTTTCGTCGCCGGCAAGTGGGCGGACCCGTTCTGGCAGTTCTGGGACCTGGCCATGCTGTGGCTGGCAATGCTGCACGGCACCAATGGCGTGCGGACCATCATTAACGACTACGCCGAAAAGACGGGGACGCGGCGCTGGTTGAAGACCGTCCTCTACGCAGCCGCCGTGGTCATCATCCTGCTGGGCACCCTGGTGATCTTCACCTTCAACCCCTGCCCCGTTGTGGACGGCGTGGCCCTTCCGGGCGGATTTTGCCCTGCCTAGTCCAGGCACAACCCCGGGCCCGCGGGCTTACCCGCGGGCCCTGTTTTGCGGAGCAGGCGAAGCCGCCCCGTTGTTTGATAGCGAATTTTGAGAGAAAGAGCGTCTGGTATGCAGGTCCATAAGTACGACGTCGTCATCGTCGGTGCCGGTGGCGCTGGCATGCGCGCCGCGATCGAGTCCGGTCAGCGCGCGCGCACAGCAGTACTGACCAAGCTCTACCCCACCCGCTCGCACACGGGTGCGGCGCAGGGTGGCATGTGTGCAGCCCTTGCCAATGTCGAGGAAGACAACTGGGAATGGCACACGTTCGACACCGTCAAGGGCGGCGACTACCTGGTTGACCAGGACGCTGCAGAGGTCATGGCGAAGGAAGCCATCGACGCCGTGCTGGACCTCGAGAAGATGGGCCTGCCGTTTAACCGCACGCCCGAGGGACGCATTGACCAGCGGCGCTTCGGCGGCCACACCCGCGACCACGGCAAGGCTCCCGTGCGCCGCGCCTGCTACGCCGCAGACCGCACCGGCCACATGATCCTGCAGACCCTGTACCAAAACTGTGTCAAGCACAACGTTGAGTTCTACAACGAGTACTACGTCCTGGACCTGCTGACGGTCGAAGAGGATGCTGTCCGCGAGGACGGCACGCCCTACAAGCAGAAGCGTGTGGCCGGCGTCGTGTCCTACGACCTCGCCTCCGGTGAACTGCACGTCTTCCAGGCCAAGTCCGTGGTCTTCGCCTCCGGCGGCGCCGGCAAGGTCTTCAAGACCACCTCGAACGCACACACCCTCACGGGTGACGGCATGGGCATCGCCTTCCGCCGCGGCATCCCGCTGGAGGACATGGAATTCTTCCAGTTCCACCCCACCGGCCTTGCCGGCCTCGGAATCCTGCTCTCCGAAGCAGCCCGTGGTGAAGGTGCCATCCTGCGCAACTCCGAGGGTGAGCGCTTCATGGAGCGCTACGCTCCCACCATCAAGGACCTGGCGCCCCGCGACATCGTGGCCCGCTCCATGGCCAACGAAGTCCGTGAAGGCCGCGGCTGCGGTCCGAACAAGGATTACGTGCTCCTGGACCTGACCCACCTGGAACCGGCGCACATTGACGCCAAGCTCCCGGACATCACCGAGTTCGCCCGGACCTACCTGGGCGTGGAACCGTACACCGAGCCCGTACCGGTGTTCCCCACGGCCCACTACGCCATGGGCGGTATTCCGACGAACATTCAAACCGAGGTACTGCAGGACAACGACACCGTGGTGCCGGGCCTCTACGCCGCCGGTGAAGTGGCATGCGTGTCCGTCCACGGTTCCAACCGCCTGGGCACCAACTCCCTGCTGGACATCAACGTTTTCGGCAAGCGGGCCGGCGTGGCCGCCGCCGAGTACGCGAAGACTGCCGACTTCGTGGAACTGCCGGAGAACCCGTTGGCTTACACCACCGAGCTTCTGGACATTGCCCGCAACGGCACCGGTGACGAAAAGGTTGCCCAGATCCGCAAGGAACTGCAGGACACCATGGACGCCAACATGCAGGTGTTCCGTACCGCCGATACCCTGAACCAGGTGCTGCGCGACATCGCCTCCTTCGAGGAGCGGTACAAGCGCATCAACGTCCAGGACAAGGGCAAGCGGTTCAACCTGGACCTGCTCGAGGCCGTTGAGCTCGGCTTCCTGCTGGAACTGGCCAAGGTGATGACCGTGGCTGCCCTGCACCGTGAGGAATCCCGCGGCGGCCACTTCCGCGAGGACTTCCCCGAGCGTGACGACGAGAAATTCATGAAGCACTCCATGGCGTACAAGGATGACCATGCGCCGGCCGACGGATCGGCGGAATCAATCGCCGGCATCCGCCTCGCCACCAAGCCGGTTGTCTTTACCCGCTACGAGCCGATGGTGAGGAAGTACTAAGATGACCGCTGAAATCGCTGAGCCAGCCTCAAAGGTTGAACTGCCTGCCGGCGTTGGCGGGGGCGGGGAAATCCCCACGTTCGATGTCCACCTGCGGGTCCGCCGGTACAACCCGGAGGTTTCCGAGGAAGCCACCTGGGACGACTTTCACCTCACCATGTACGGCACGGACCGTGTCCTGGACGCCCTGCACAAGGTGAAGTGGGAGACGGACGGTACCCTCTCCTTCCGGCGCTCCTGTGCCCACGGCGTGTGCGGTTCCGATGCCATGCGCATTAATGGCCGCAACCGCCTCGCGTGCAAGACCCTCCTGAAGGACCTGGATACGTCCAAGCCCATCACGGTGGAGCCCATCAAGGGCCTGCCGGTGGAGAAGGACTTGATCGTGGACATGGAGCCGTTCTTCCAGTCATACCGCGAAGTCATGCCCTTCCTGATCAACAAGGGCCACGAGCCCACCCGGGAGCGCCTGCAGTCCGCCGAGGACCGTGAACGCTTCGACGACACCACCAAGTGCATCCTGTGTGCTGCGTGCACGTCCTCCTGCCCGGTGTTCTGGACGGACGGGCAGTACTTCGGGCCCGCCGCGATCGTCAACGCCCACCGTTTCATCTTCGATTCCCGTGATGACGCCGGCGACATGCGCCTGGAGATCCTGAACGACAAGGAAGGCGTGTGGCGCTGCCGCACCACCTTCAACTGCTCAGAGGCTTGCCCCCGCGGCATCCAGGTGACCCAGGCCATCGCAGAGGTCAAGCAGGCCATCCTCGCCCGCAAGATCTAGCAGGTCCAACAACAGCAAGAACGGCCGACGGCGTCACTCACCACATGTGGTGGGGGCGCCGTCGTTGTTTCTCCCCACCCGTCCCCTGACCGTGCACGCCTGGCCCGGGAACCCGGCGGGCGTGGGCGCACAGCCATTCCTACCAAGCGAAAGGGAACAGCATGTCCCGCTCCGAAAAAGTATCCTTCGCAGGCTCAACCGGTGAGACGCTGTCCGGAATAATCGACGTCCCGGAAGGCGCGGTCAAGGGCTGGGGAGTCTTTTCGCATGGGTTCACGCTCGGCAAGGACAGCCCGTCCGCGTCCCGGATGTGCAAGGCACTGGCGGACAGCGGCATTGGCATGCTGCGGTTCGACAACCTTGGCCTGGGCGGCTCGGCCGGCGAATGGTCCGCCGGCTCGTTCAGCCACAAGGTGGCCGACACGGTGAAGGCCGCGGAGTTCATGCGTGCGGAGGGGAAGGAAATCTCCTTGTTGGTGGGCCATTCCTTTGGTGGTGCCGCCGTGCTGGCGGCCGCACGGGAGATCCCCGAGCTCGACGCCGTGGCGACGGTGGGCGCGCCCTTCTCCCCCAAGCATGTGGCACATGTCTTTGACGCCGCCCTGGACCGGATCCTCAGCGAGGGGAGCGCCGAGGTGGACCTGGGCGGGAAGCGGGTGGAGATCCGCCGGCACTTCGTGGAAGACCTGGAGAACGCCGACTTGACTGACTGCATCCGGCAGCTGCACAAACCGCTGATGGTGCTGCACTCCCCCACCGACAACACCGTGGGGATCGAGAACGCCAGCACGATTTTCCAGACCGCCCGGCACCCGCGCAATTTCGTCTCCCTCGAGGGTAGCGACCATCTGCTGACGGGCAAGGGCCAGGCCGCCCGCGCGGCCCGGATCATCGCGGCGTGGGCCGACCAGTACCTCGACGCATGAATCACGCCCCGTTCCAGGGAGCGCCCGGGCACCGGGACTATTTGCCGATGGCAGCCTTGCTCTCGCTGATCCACTGCTCGGCGGCCTTGTCCGGCGCCAGCCTCTTGAACAGGACATCGGTGTTGATCCGGGCCGTGATTTCGGAGACGGCCGTCGAGCCGGTGGGTCCGATGTACGTCGGGGCAAAGTCCATCTTGCCGATCTGGTTGATGTAGTCGGCCTCCACCTTCCCCTGCGGCGTGAGCATGTCCTTGATGGCGTTGCGCATGTCGGCGTTACTGGGAACGCCCCGGTCGCTCTGGATGATTTTGGCCGCCGACTGGTCGTTGACCAGGAAGCTCACGAGCTTTGCCGCCGCGTCAGCGTGCTTGCTGCGGGCCGAGATGGTGTAGAACTGCGAGGACTGGAGCCAGATGCCGGGCGTGGGTTTTTCACCCGGGAGCTTGAGCAGCTTGAGGTCGGCGCCGGATGCCTTGCTGAGGGCGGACAACGAGTTGCTCCAGGTCAGCATCATGGCCGCTTTGCCCATGCCCAGAAGGGTTTGCTCGGTGCTGACGTTGAGCTTCTCGACGGTCTCGGAGGCGCTTGGGGCCGCCCCGGTTTCGCTCAACTTCAGTGAGTAGTCGAAGTAGTCCTGGACCGTTTCCTTGCCGAGCCCCAACTGGCCGTCCTGGGTGTAGAGCGATTCACCCCGCTGGCGGGCGAAGGCGTCCAGGGAGTCGTGGGTGAGCACGGTGGCGGTTCCGTAGGTCCCCTTGGGGCTGTGGGCCGTGACATCCGCCGCGATCTTCGCGAAGTCGTCCCAGCTCCAGGAAGTATCGTCCGGCAGCGGGACTCCCGCCGCCGAGAACACCGCCGGATTGGCGACGATCGCCAGGGCATTGGCACCGGTGGACACCCCGTATTGCTTGCCCTTGACCTGACCGTTTTCCAGTGCGCCCTGGTCCATCTTTGACAGATCCAGCGGGCCCTTGACTGTGGCCAAATCCAGCAGGGCACCCCGGTTGGCATACTCCGCCGGATAGGCGCCACCCATGGTGATGACGTCGGGAGCATCATTGGCGGCCACCTGGGTGGCAAGCTTGTCGAAGTATCCGCCGATGTCGCCGTACTCCGGCTTGACCTTGATGTTCGGGTTGGCCTTCTCGAATTCGGCGATGGCCTTGTTGGTCAGGTCGGCGCGGCCTGCGTTGCCCCACCAGGAGAAACGGATTTCGACAGGGCCGTCCTCAGGCTTGTTGGATGGGGTACTGGAGCATGCCGCGGTGAGGCCAAGGAGTGCCGCGGCCGTGAGGATGGCAGTTGATTTACGAAGGGTTCGGATAACTTTTCGCGTCATTGGGCAAGCTTCTTCCGAGATGAGAAAGCGATTTCGTGAAACGTATCAAAGGCCTGCTTCCGACGTCAAGGGCTCATTCCCACCCGAATGTGCACCATGGCTTCGCCTGCCAATGCCGTGAGTTTCTGACGCGCATATCGCGTACCAAGGGTTGACAGTGGCCCCGGCGCGCCGCAAGGATAAAGGCGGGAAAACGTTTTCTAACTCTTCGCCTTTCCCGCACCACGCCTTTCCCGCAGGGTAAGTTACCCGGTCAGGCGGCTTG
Source organism: Pseudarthrobacter sp. MOO14 (assembly GCF_058267675.1). Classification (NCBI taxonomy): domain Bacteria; kingdom Bacillati; phylum Actinomycetota; class Actinomycetes; order Micrococcales; family Micrococcaceae; genus Pseudarthrobacter; species Pseudarthrobacter sp. MOO14. The sequence goes on along the minus strand of NZ_CM177849.1, from coordinate 3,685,776 downwards.
TCGTAACGGTGCTTTACCCCCGCATTCCCGCATTCCCCAGGAGGCCGTTCAGCGTGCACAGCCAAGGCACCACCGACCGCGCGGTGACGCCCAAAGCCTCGCCGGGCAGCACCGCGCCCATCGACAGGAGGGCCTTGGTCACGAGGCACAACGTCAGCCAGCGAACAGTGGACCCGCGAAGTCCGGTGTCGGTGGGCAACGGCGAGTTTGCCTTCACAATGGACCTGACCGGCGTCCAGACCTTCCCGACCGACTATCCGGTGGGTGCCCGCGACGACGCCCTCCCGCCCGGGACACTCCTCGGTACGCAGTCCCAGTGGGGCTGGCATTCCCGTCCCGCCGAGGAACCCTACGGACTGGCCGGCTCCACCGTTTCCTACGATTCCCCCCGCGGGCCTGTGCCCTACGTGGACATGGTGGGAGACATCGTCAACGACCGCGAGACCGGCACCTCGGCCGCCGAAACATGGCTGCGGGCCAATCCGCACCGGCTGGACCTGGCACGCATCGGCTTCATGCTGGCGCCAGGCTCAACCGAACAGGCCATCAGCCGAACAGACCTGGCAGGCACCGTGCAGACCCTCGACCTGTGGACTGGCACCGTCCACAGCCGCTTCACCCTTGGTGGCCGTCCGGTCGACGTCCTCACCGCATGCCATCCGCGTCGCGATGAACTGGGCCTCCACGTGGAATCACCCGCCCTCCACGAGGGGCTGGTGCTCTGCATTGATTTCCCCTACGGATCCGAGGCCTGGCACAACGCCGCCGATTGGAGCCGGCCCGAGGCCCATACCACCACCCTCGGGAAGCCTGTCGCGTCAGAGGTCCATCCCGGCTCGACAACGTGGACCATTCACCGCGAACTGGACAACGCCCGCTACCGGATGGTGGTCAGCGGCAGCGGACTCGTCGTGGAGCAAACGGGCAGGCACCGGATCCGGATCAGCACATTGCCCGGCGGCCCCGGCGTACTCGACGTCGCGCTGGCCTTTGTACCCGCCGGCGACGGCGACTGTATCCCGCGACCCGGGGATGACGCCCTCCTGCCAACGGACCTGCCGCCCGGAGACGCAAAGGCCAGTGCCGCCGTCGGGCCCCTCCCCGGCAGCAACAGCCCCGGCAACGGCATTGCCGCTGCCTCCGCGGCCCATTGGGAGGGGTTTTGGACCACGGGCGCCGCCGTGGAACTGGGTGCGACCGGAGACGCCCGCGCCAAGGAACTTGAGCGCCGCATTGTCCTCTCCCAGTACCTGACGGCGGTCAACTGCGCCGGCTCCCTCCCGCCCCAGGAAACCGGGCTCGTCTGCAATTCGTGGCGCGGACGGTTCCATCTGGAGATGCATTGGTGGCACGCTGCACACTTCGCCCTCTGGGGCCGTTCGGAACTCCTGCTGCCGTCCCTGCGGTGGTACGCCACGGTCCTCGAAACATCGCGGCAGACGGCGAGGGCCCAAGGGTTCGACGGCGTCCGCTGGCCCAAGCAAGTGGGCCCGGACGGGCAGGAGAGCCCCAGTCCGATCGGCACCTTCCTTCTCTGGCAGCAGCCGCACCCCATCTACCTGGCAGAACTTGTCTATCGCGCCAACCCCTGCAAGCAGATCCTGGATGAGTTCGCGGAGATCGTGTTCGAGTCGGCCTCGTTCATGGCCAGCTTCGCGCACCCCACGGCGCGCGGATTCGAATTGGGGCCGCCCATCGTACCGGCCCAGGAAAGCTACGGCCCGATCCGGGCCTCCGTCACGAATCCCACCTTTGAACTGGCGTACTGGCAGTGGGGCCTCCGGACCGCCGCCTCATGGCGGGAACGGATGGGCCTGGAACCTGTGGCGGCGTGGCAGGACGTTGCGGGAGGACTCGTTCCGCCGCGGGTCATCGACGGCGCCTACGCAGCGATAGACGTGGAGCCGTTCACCATCAGGACCGACCACCCGTCAATGCTGTGCGCTTTGGGGGTCCTGCCGCGGACGGACCTCATTGACGAAGACATCATGCGGGCCACGCTGGCCGATGTCCTGGCCGGCTGGGATTGGGAAAGTACCTGGGGTTGGGATTACCCGGTCATGGCCATGACCGCTGCCCGCCTGGGCGATCCGGAGGCCGCTGTGGACGTCCTTTTGCAGGATGCGGGCAAGAATACGGTCCTGCCCAACGGGCACAACCGCCAAACCGATTCCTTGCCGTTGTACCTGCCCGGCAACGGCGGCCTCCTGGCCGCCACAGCATTGATGGCTGCCGGATGGGACAACGGCCCCGACCATCGCTCCCCCGGTTTCCCGCCGGGCTGGACGGTGCGGTGGGAAGGGCTGCTGCCCTTTCCCTAGGTGCCCGTTCGCCCGGGTCAGGTTTGGGGTGTCGCCCGGCGGGCACCAAGGATCGTCTTGCGGGGCTTGCCGCCGGACGCGAGGTCGGCCTCGCGCACCGCTGACCACCCTGCGGAGACGAGGTAGGCCTGGCTGACCAGGTTGAACCAGATGAGCAGGCCGATGATGATGGCAAACGGCGCCAGGATGGGGTTCCGGCTGGCTCCGCCCAGCAGTTCCGTGCTGAAGATCTGCAGCACGGTGGTGCCCACGGCAGCAAGGATGGTCCCCTCGAGCAGGGCCTGGCGGGAAAGCTTCAACCCGGCAGCCAGCCGGAACATGATCAGCGCGGTGACCCAGTTCAGGACCAGTGGCACCACAATCTTGACGGACGTGGTCAGCGGGCCGGCCAAGGCGTCACTGAGATGCAGGAAATCGGCAACCCAACCTGCGGCGGTGCCGAACACCAGCGATGCGCCAGCGCTGATCACCAGCGCCACGCCCAGCAGGAGCAGGGTCCCGGCGTCGCGCAGCTTGAGCAGGATGGGATTGACCACCAGCGGAGGCAACTCAACAATCCCGCGGAGTCCGTCCCGGAGGCCGTTGATCCAGCCGAGCGAAGTAACCACGGTGACCACGGCGCTGATCACGGCCGTCCAGCCCAGTCCGCTGGGATCCAGCAAGTCCTTGGGGTCCACCAGGCCATCGCCGCCATTGACCTTCAACAGACCCGGGGCGCTCCTGGCCACGCTGCTGATGATGGTGTCCAGCAAGGCCGGCTGGCCGCGGAGTACCAGGCCGGCCACGGAAAAGCCGGTGGCCAGCAGGCCCGTGATGGAGAAGAACATGTTGAAGCCGATGCCCGCGCTCATCAACGGTCCGTAATGGAGTCCGTAATGCCTGAATGCCCGCATGGGCCGCACGACGTTCAGCCGGGCAGTGAACAACTGTATCCACGCCATCAGGGCAGGAACCTTGCCGCCGGAGCGGCGCGCCTTATGCCAGTCGCTGCGTTTCTGGATGACGTCCAGCTTCAGCCGGGCGATTTCAGTAGGCAGGGGCTGCTGGTCAGCCGGCGTCCGTTGCGGTGTTCGCGGCAGCGTCCGTGAAGGGGGTGCCGGCGTCGTTGTTAGTTTCGGTCCCAAAATCCAGCTCTTCCCTTAGCTGCCAGATGCCGTCGGCATCATGCTCATAGAGTCCCATGCTAACCACGGGGAAGGTTGCCTTATAGTTCTTTAGTGCCGTTTCGGCCTCGTCCAGGCTTTCCGGGGCGACGTCGTGGGCAATCGTGACGTGCGGATGGTAGGCGAACGGCAGCTCGCGGTGCAGTGGACCCTGCTGCAGCCTGCGGTGCAGATCCACGCAGTGTTCGAACCCGTCCTCCACTTTGATGAAGACAACAGGCGAGACTGGGCGGAACGTTCCCGTCCCGGCGATGGTGACCGTGAAAGGCCTTTGGCAGCGGGCAACCTCGCGGACGTGCTGTCGGGTTGCCTCCCAATCCTGCGTGGGCGTGGTGGTGATCAGGGTTATGTGCGCCGGTATCACTCCGGCCATCGGGTCCCCAAATGACGCGCGCCAGCGCTGCAGCTCCGCGGCAATCTCGTCCGGGAAACCCAGGATGACGCCCACGCTGACGTCTTCGGTCCCGGCCGCGCCGCCTTCCGCCACGGCATCCTGGCCGGGCTGGTCCTCGTAACGGTTACGCCGGGTCCGCTCCGCCTCGCCGGCAGAGCACGCGCTTCCCCTGGCGGTAGCGTTTTTCGAAGACATGGCGCTAGCGGACTCCAGCGAGGGTGAGGGACGGCAGGAAGCCCATGCGCTCGTACACCCGTGCGAGGGTGACCGAAGCGATCTCCCGGGCCCGGTCGGCGCCCAGGGCCAGCAGCCGGTCGAGCTCGGCGGGATCAGCCATGAGCTCGTTCGTGCGGTTGCGGATCGGTGTGATGAAATCCACCACCACCTCGGCGAGGTCCACCTTGAGGTGGCCGTACATCTTCCCCTGGTACTCGGCTTCCAGCTCGGTGACCGTTTTGCCGGTGAGGGCGGAGTAGATGGTCAACAGATTGGACACACCGGGCTTTTCCTCGGCGTCAAAGCGGATCTCCGTTCCGGCGTCGGTGACAGCGGACTTGATGCGCTTGGCTGCGATCTTGGGATCTTCCAGCAGCTGGATGGCACCGTTGGGCGACTCACCCGTCTTGGACATCTTGGCGCTGGGGTTTTGGAGATCGTAGATCTTGGCGCTTTCCTTGACGATCGTTGCCTCGGGCACAGTGAAGGTCTGGCCGAACCGGGTGTTGAAACGCTGGGCCAGGTTCCGGGTCAGCTCAAGGTGCTGGCGCTGGTCCTCGCCAACGGGCACGAGGTCGCTCTGGTACAGCAGGATGTCGGCCGCCATCAGCGTGGGGTAGGCGAACAGGCCCAGCGTGGCGGAATCCGCTCCGGACTTCTGGGTCTTGTCCTTGAACTGGGTCATCCGCGACGCCTCGCCGAAGCCCGTGATGCAGTTCAGGGCCCAGGCAAGCTGCGCGTGCTCGGGCACATGTGACTGGACGAAGAAGATGCTCTTGTCCGGGTCGATACCGGCGGCGATGTACTGGGCCGCGACGATGCGGGTCCGTTTGGCAAGTTCCCCGGGCTCAAAGTCCACCGTAATGGCGTGCAGGTCCGGGACGAAGAATACGGCGTCGTACTCCGCCTGCATATCCACCCAGTTGCGCACGGCTCCGATGTAGTTGCCCAGGTGGAGGGAATCGGCGGTCGGCTTGGCGCCGGAGAGTATGCGCTTCTTGGCTGGCTGGGAAGTCTGGCTGGTCATGGAAGAACTTTCGGGCTCAGAGCTGGTAGTCCACTACCAGCGGGGCGTGGTCGGAGAAGCGGGTGTCCCACGAGGCGGCACGGTCGACGACGGCGGACAGGGCACCGGACGCCAACCCTGCGGTGGCCAGGTGGTAGTCGATGCGCCAGCCGGTGTCATTGTCGAAGGCCTTTCCGCGCTGCGACCACCAGGTGTAGGGGCCGTCCATCTCGCCGGACAGGTTCCGGTGGACGTCGTGCCAGCCGATTTCCTCGCCCAGGAAGCGGTCGAAGTATGCGCGTTCCGCCGGCAGGAAACCGGCCTTCTTCACGTTGCCCTTGGCGTTCCGGATATCGAACGGTGTGTGGGCGACGTTCAGGTCTCCCACCACCAGCGCATGGTCGCTGTGCTTGGCCAGCTCCGGCAGCCGGGTGATCATGGCGTCCAGGAAACGGAATTTGTCGTCCTGCTTTGGCGTCCCCACCTCGCCCGAGTGCACGTAGGCGCTGGCTACGGTGAGCTGGACGGGGTTGCCGGCGGCATCCGGGTACCGGAAGTCGGCCTCCACCCAGCGCCCGGCCGTGGCAAAGTAGTCGTCGCCGATGCCGTTCCTGGTGGCGAGGGGTTCCTGCCGGGACGCGATGGCGACGCCGGCACGGCCTTTCGCTTCCGCTTCGGCGTGCAGGATATGCCAGTCATCCCCGAGCAGCTGCCGGACGATCGCGTCAGGGGCGCGTACCTCCTGCAGGCAGAGAATGTCCACGTCCCGCGGCTCAAGCCACGCCGCCATCCCGTTCTTGTAGGCAGCCCGAAGGCCGTTTACGTTGACGGATGCGATGCGAAGGTGGTCCTTGTTCAATGCCGAGCTCACCCGCTCCACTCTAGTCGATGATGGTTCCGGCGACCGGCTCTCCGCTGCCGCCGGAGGACTTGATCATGTCCCGGGCGTTGGTGGCTGTGATCTCGATGGTCTCCAGGGCACGGTTGATGGTGTCCTGGTTGGCGGACGCACCCTTGGCGCGCTCGTCTTCCACCACGCGGACCTGCACCTGGACGATCTTGAAGGAGTGGTCAAGCTTGAGGTCACGTACTTCGTCAGCTTCGGAGCGTTCGTAGATCACGCGGGTTCCGCCGTGGTCGGCGGAAGCGGGCGCGGGAGCGCGGCCGGTGGCGGTGTTGAAGGCGCTCTGCGCCTCGGTGAGCCTTGCCCCCGCCTTCCTGGCGGCCCGTTGGATGCTGAAGACCACGAACGCTGCCAGCGCCAGCCAGAAGCCGGCAATGATGGCAACAACCCAACCCACGACGTCGTTCTGGTTTGCCGCAAAGAGGACGGCAACGATGAACGCCGTTACCAGGACCATCAGGCCCGGCCCGCTGATGCGGAACATCGAAAAGCCGCCCCTGGCGGGTTTGGAGGATGACGGTGAGCTGCCCAAAGTTCGCATGCAGCCATTGTCTCAAATGGCGGGCAGTGCTCCGGCCGTCTTCCACCCCGGGCGAACAGGGGCTGCTACCTGAGGAAGAGGCTCCGCAGGCGGAGGGTGGTCAGGAGCATTCCGACGGCGGTCATGGCCAGGTAGTAGCCCACGTGCAACGGTGTGGCGGCCGTGAAGCTTCCCACGCTGATCTGCCGCAGCAGTTCCACCCCGTGCCACAGCGGCATGGCCTGGATGAACCACTGGATGGGCCCGGGGTAGACGCTCAGCGGGTAGAACGTGGCGCTGAACAGGAACATGGGCAGCAGGATGAAGTTGATCCAGTCCATTTGTTGGAATGTCTTGAGGAAGCTGGTGATCCCCATGCCGAGGCTGGCGAAGCCGAAGGCAATCAGCACCGAAGCCGGAATCATGAGCAGCGCCCAGGCCGTGGTAATCAGCCCCATGGCTCCCATGACGGCGGTGAAGCCGGTGGCGTAGAGCATGCCCCGCAGCAGGGCCAGGAAGATCTCCCCCACCGCAACGTCCAGGGGCCCCAACGACGTGTAGAGCATGCCCTGGTAGAGCTTGGCGAAGTTCATTTTGAAGAAGACGTTCCAGGTGGAGTCGTACACGGCGCCGTTCATCGCCGACACGGCAAGCAGGGCAGGGGCGATGTACGCCGCGTAGCTGATGGAAGTCCCGTCGGGTCCGCGGACGTCTCCCACGATGGCACCCAGGCCCACCCCCATGGACACCAGGAACAGCACCGGTTCGAAGAATCCGGACACCATCACCAGCCAGTTGGTGCTGCGCGTGGCCATCAGTCCCCGGGAGACGACGGCCTTTGCATTGCGCGAGTACAGCGGCCCGAACGTCCGGTTGCGCGCCGCCTCGGTGACGCTGGCGGCGCGGCCTGAGACGGCGCTCATTGGCCCATCCTCAGGGCAAAGCGGCGCCGGGTCAGGAGCCATCCCATCGTAGCAAGTCCGCCGAGGACGGCGATGTGCAGGATGGTCAGCAGTGGCGCTTCGTGGTAGCCGAAGCTGAGTACCCGGCCAAGTTCGGTACCGTGCCAGATGGGCGAGATCCATCCGACCCAGCGCACTGCCGGCGGGAGGTTCTCGAGCGGGAAAAATGTCCCGGAGAAAAGGAACAGCGGCATCACGATGAACCGCATCACCAGCGCAAACTGGCCCTTGTCTTCCGTGATCGACGCGGAGTAGGCCATCAGCGGAAGCCCAAAGGCAAGGCCCGTCAGGGCGGCCACCAGGATCCCGGCCCAGCCCCAGCCGGACGGCGAGGCGCCGAACAGCGCCACGGCGGCGAAGTAGATGGCAGACTGCAGCAGCAGGCGCAGTGTTACGGCCATGATTTGTCCTGCCGCGATCTGCTGTGGAGTCAGCGGTGACGCGTGCGGCCCGTAGTAGATTCGGCGCCACTTGAAGCCGTCCATGACGGGGAACGTGAACTCGTTCGCGGCCGTCATCACGGCAGCGGAGACCAGCAGCGCCGGGGCGATGAAGGCCAGGTAGGACACGCCGCCGAACGCCGCGTTGCCGGAGTCCACCAGGGTGGCCAGGCCCACGCCCATGGCAAACAGGTACGCCACGGGCTGGCCCACGCTGTACATCACAATGGACCAGGAGTACCCCTTCATGACCCGGAGCACCTGCTCCGCATAGTAGAAGGCGCCCCAGCGCCGGGCCTTGGCAGCCGAGATGTCGGGCCGGTGCGCCCTAAGGGCGGACTGCGGAGCGGCCAGTGGTTCAGTCAACGAGGCTCCGCCCGGTGAGCCGGAGGAAGACGTCCTCCAGCGAGGACCTGCGCACCAGCGACGTCAGCGGCCTCAGGCCGCGGGCCGAGACCTGCTCAAGGGCAGACTCGCCGTCGTGCGCGTACATCAGCACCCGGTCCGGCAGGACTTCGAGGCGGTCACCTATGCCTTCAAGCCGGGACGCGATGGCTGCGTTGCGTTCCGAGCCAAAACGCAACTCCACCACTTCCCTGGTGGAGTGCTCGCGGATCAACTGCGCCGGTGACCCTTCAGCCATGATCCGGCCTTTGTCCACGACGATCAGCCGGTCGCAGAGCTGTTCGGCCTCATCCATGTAGTGGGTGGTCAGGATCAGGGTGACGCCTTGTTCCTTGAGCCGGAACAGCCGGTCCCAGAGGATGTGCCGCGCCTGCGGGTCCAGGCCCGTGGTGGGTTCGTCAAGCAGCAGGATCCTGGGCTCGTTGATGAGGGACCGGGCAATCGTCAGGCGCCGCTTCATGCCGCCGGAGAGCGCGTCCACCTTGGACTTGGCTTTGTCCGTCAGCTGCGCGAACTCCAGCAGTTCGTCGGCTTTGGGCTTCAGGTAGCTCATGGGCAGGCCAAAGTAGCGGCCGTAGACCAGGAGGTTGTCGCGGACGCGCAGTTCTTCGTCGAGGTTGTCCTGCTGCGGCACCACGCCCAGGTGCGCGCGCACTTCCGGCCCGTGCGTGTCCGGGTCCAGCCCCATGATGCTGAGGTTGCCCGAGGTGCGCCGGGTGACCCCGCCGATCATCTTCATGGTGGTGGACTTGCCTGCCCCGTTCGGACCCAGCAGCCCGAAGGACTCCCCCGCCGGAACGCTGAAGGTGATGCCGTCCACGGCCGCCACATCGCCGTACGTCTTGGTCAGGTTCTCTGCGGAGATGACCACTCCGGATGGCCGATGCGCGGTCATGGTGCCGGAGGGCAGGATGGCTTCGTTGTGCACCTGTGCAGACTAGTTGAGGTGCGGCGCATGTGGAAGTGCGCTTGCAGTTTCGTTATAACGGCGGACGGCGGCACGGCGCCTTTCCTGCGAAAGGCGCCGTGCCGCCGTCGTGCGCCCGGTGGCGGGACTACTGCGCGATGCCGGCTGCGCGTTCTGCCGCTTCCACCACGTTGGTCATCAGCAGCGCCACGGTCATGGGTCCGACGCCGCCAGGGTTCGGCGAGATCCAGCCGGCCACCTCCGCAGCGGCGGGATCGATGTCGCCGTAGACGCGGCTCTTGCCCGTCTCAGGATCGGTCTCGCGGGTAACTCCGACATCCAGCAACGCGGCGCCGGGCTTGACGTCCGCCGCCTTGACGATGTGCTTGACGCCGGCAGCACCCACGATCACGTCCGCCTGCCGGAGCAGTTCGGAGAGGTTCGTGGTGCCGGTGTGGGTCAGGGTCACCGTGGCGTTGACGTCCCGGCGGGTCAGCAGCAGGCCGATGGACCGGCCGATCGTGACTCCGCGGCCCACCACCACAACATGCTTGCCTGACAGGCTGTATCCGTTGCGCTCAAGGAGCTCGATGACGCCGCGGGGGGTGCACGGCAGCGGTGTGGTGATCTTGTGGTTGACGTTCAGCACCAGCCGGCCAAGGTTGGTCGGGTGCAGCCCGTCGGCGTCCTTGGCGGGATCGATGCGTTCCAGGATCGCGTCGGTATCCAGGTGCTTGGGCAGCGGCAGCTGCACAATGTACCCGTGGCAGGCAGGGTCCGCATTGAGTTCGTCAATGAGGGCCTCCACCTGCTCCTGGGTGGCGTCCGCGGGAAGTTCGCGCTGGATGGAGTTCATCCCGATCTGCGCAGATTGCTTGTGCTTCATGGACACATACAACTGCGAGGCCGGATCCGCACCGACCAGCACGGTGGCGATCCCCGGAATGACGCCCTTGGCCTTGAGTGCGGCCACGCGGTCAGTCAGCTCGGCCTTGATGGCAGCGGCGGTGGCCTTGCCGTCAAGGATCTGCGCGGTGGTGGTTTCAGTCATTGGTCACCACTGCTCGTGCTGCGGGTACAGCGGGAAATCGGCGGCCAGCTTGTCAACGCGGGACTGCAGGGCCTCGACGTCGGCGCCGGTGCCGGCCTTGAGCGCGGTGGCGATGATCTCGGCGACCTCGGTGAACTCGGCAGCGCCGAACCCGCGGGTGGCCAGGGCCGGGGTACCGATGCGCAGGCCGGAGGTGACCATAGGCGGGCGGGGGTCGAAGGGCACGGCGTTGCGGTTGACGGTGATGCCGACCGAGTGCAGGAGGTCCTCGGCCTGCTGGCCGTCCAGCTGGGAGTTGCGCAGGTCAACCAGTACCAGGTGGACGTCGGTGCCGCCGGTGAGGACGGAGACGCCTGCCTCGGCGACATCGGCCTGGTTCAGCCGGTCGGCGATGATCCTGGCGCCCTCGAGGACACGCTCCTGGCGCTCCTTGAATTCCTGGGTGCCGGCGATCTTGAAGGCCACAGCCTTGGCGGCGATGACGTGCATGAGCGGGCCGCCCTGCTGGCCCGGGAAGACGTTGGAGTTCAGCTTCTTGGCCCACTGTTCCTTCGCCAGGATCACACCCGAGCGGGGACCGGCGAGGGTCTTGTGCACGGTGGAGGTGACGACGTCGGAGTGCGGCACCGGGCTGGGGTGCAGTCCGGCGGCAACCAGGCCCGCGAAGTGTGCCATGTCGGTCCAGAGCAGCGCGCCCACCTCATCGGCGATGGAGCGGAACGCGGCGAAGTCCAGGTGGCGGGGGTAGGCGGACCAGCCGGCGATGATGACCTGCGGCTTTTCGGCGATGGCCTGCTCACGCAGCTTGTCCATGTCGATGCGGAAGTTGTCTTCCTCGACCTGGTACGCGGCAACCTGGTACAGCTTGCCGGAGAAGTTCAGCTTCATGCCGTGGGTCAGGTGGCCGCCGTGCGCCAGGGACAGGCCGAGGATCTTGTCGCCCGGGGTGATCATGGCGGAGAGCGCAGCGGCGTTGGCCTGGGCACCGGAGTGCGGCTGGACGTTGGCGTACTCCGCACCGAACAAGGCCTTGACCCTGTCGATGGCCAGTTGCTCGGCGACGTCGACATACTCGCAGCCGCCGTAGTAGCGGCGGCCCGGGTAGCCTTCGGCGTACTTGTTGGTGAGGACGGAGCCCTGGGCTTCCATCACGGCGCGGGGCGCGAAGTTCTCGGAGGCAATCATTTCCAGGGTGCCGCGCTGGCGGCCAAGCTCCTGGTCCAGGACTGCGGCGATTTCGGGGTCGAGCTCTGCCAGCGGCTGGTTGCTGACGGCTGTGGTTGAGGTGGCTGTAGTAGTCACGAAGAACTCCTGGCTAGGGATACGGGCACTGCTTAGGTCAGGCTACCGGCTGGCGCGCCCCCGCACCGCGTTGATGACAGCGCGTGGAAGCACTGGGCATGGTGCTGCTGCACTGACGCAGGAGCAGCCCCACAACCGGCAAAACATGACCCTCGGCCCAGGCGTACGATCCGTGGTCTTCGTGATTGCCGCTCCCTGGTGGTTAGCCACCCAACGCCAGTTGCGACCACTCCAGCCTATCAAAAGCACCGTCCGCAGCGCGGGTAGGCTATTACGCGTGAATGAACAGCTGCTGAACCAAGCGTATGTGGTAACCCTGTCCTGCCCGGACCGTCCCGGAATCGTCCACGCGGTGGCCGGCGCCCTTCTGGTGGCAGGATGCAACATTACGGATTCACAGCAGTACGGCAGCCCCTCAACCGGCAACTTCTTCATGCGCGTCGAGGTCACCACACCCGCCGCCAAGTCCGAACTGCGTGCGGCCCTTGAACCGGTGGCGGAGGCCTTCTCCATGCAGTGGAGCCTGAACACCGTCGGCGACAAGGTGCGCACCCTGGTGCTTGCCAGTACCGCCGCCCACTGCCTCAACGACCTTCTCTTCCAGCAGCGCTCCGGGACACTGCCCATCGAGATCCCCGCCATCGTGTCAAACCACCGGGACCTGGCCGGACTCGCGGAGTTCTACGGCATCCCGTTCCATTACATCCCCGTCACCAAGGACACCAAGGTGCAGGCGGAAGACAAGCTTCGTGGCATCATCGCCGAACACGGCATCGAACTGACGGTCCTGGCCCGTTACATGCAGATCCTGTCCGACGACCTCTGCACCGAGCTGACCGGCAAGGCCATCAACATCCACCACTCGTTCCTGCCGTCCTTCAAGGGCGCCAAGCCGTACCACCAGGCCCACGCGCGCGGCGTGAAGCTGATCGGCGCCACGGCCCACTACGTGACCGCAGCCCTGGACGAGGGTCCGATCATCGAGCAGGAAGTCATCCGGGTGGATCACGCCCGCACGGCGGAGCAGTTCGTCCAGATGGGCCGTGACGTGGAGGGGCGGACCCTGGTCCAGGCCGTGCAGTGGCATGCCGAGCACCGGGTGCTGCTGGACGGCAACCGGACAGTGGTCTTCAACTGACGCGGTCTTCGACTGGCTTCAACCAGCTGGCAGAGGATGCCGTTTTGGGGCCGCAAAACGGCATCTGCCGCGAGTCAGTTGGGCGCAGGCGTGGCTTAGGGTGAAGCCATGGCTCCTCTGTACCCTTTCGCCGGCAACTCCCCGGCTGTCCATGAAACAGCGTTCGTAGCGCCCTCAGCCTCCATCGTTGGCCGGGCGACCCTGGACCAGGATTCCAGTGCCTTCTACGGCGTTTCCGTCCGCGCCGACACCGCGGCCATCACCGTGGGTGCCGGCAGCAACCTGCAGGACAACGTGGTGCTGCACGCCGACCCCGGCTTCCCCTGCACGGTGGGCCGGGGTGTCAGCGTGGGGCACGCCGCCGTCGTGCATGGCTGCACGGTGGAGGACGACTGCCTGATCGGCATGGGCGCCACCGTCCTTAACGGCGCCGTGATCGGTGCCGGCTCGCTGGTGGCGGCCGGCGCCGTCGTCCTGGAAGGAACCGTGGTTCCGCCGCGGTCCCTGGTTGCCGGGGTACCCGCCAAGGTGCGCCGCGAACTCACGGAGGAAGAGTTCGACGGCGTCCGAGCCAATGCGGCGCACTATGTGGAGCTCGCAGCGAAACACCGCGAGCTCCACCAGTAGGTTTCGACGCCGAGCCGGCGCTAGTCCAGGCTGATTGGCCCCATTGCGTCCAGCAGGTCACCCGGGCCGGGGTTGCCGGGCGCGGATGTCCCGCCCAGGTGCTTCACCACGCCCCATACGGCGTTCAGCCCGGTGGTGACGGCGCCTTCGGCCCAGCCGGCTGTGAAAGAGACGTCGTCGCCGGCCAGGAAGATGCCGCGCTGGGATTCGGGCAGCGCGTCCTGCTTGAAGTGCGTGAACAGCCGCTGCTGGTAGCGGTAGTGCCCCGGCAGGTTGGCTTTGAAGGCGCCCATGAAGTTGGGGTCGGCTTCCCAGGACACGGTAATGGGCTGCCCCACGATGTGCCCGGCGATATCCACGCCGGGGTAGATCTGTTCCAGTGAGTGCAGCATCAGCTCCACGCGTTCGTCCGCGTCCAGGGCAAGCCATTTCAGGGCGTCGTCGTTCCAGGTGTAGGACAGCAGGATGACGGCGGGCTGGTCCGGGCCGTTGTCCAGCAGGTACGTGGCGCGGTTCAGCCGGTCCGTCAAGGTCATGGACAGGACCTCGTGCCCGGTGTCCGGGTCGATGTCCTTCCAGAACGGCCGGTCCACCATGACGAACGTCTTGGACGACTGCATGTAATGCGAGCGCTCCATGGCGGTCCACAGCTCAGCCGGGAACAATGCTTCCTCGGTGTGGATGCGGGTGGACAGCAGCCACGACTGGCACGTGCTCACCACCGCCGGGTAGCTGGCCTCGCGGCCCCAGCGTTCCCGGATCCGCAGGTTTCCGTCCGGGTCGCGGCTGATCTTCCCCACAGCGCCGCGGGGGGAGCCGGAGTGGAGCGAAGCAAGGGAGGTGCCGTCGGGCCAGTGCACCAGGTCCGACGGCGCGTGCTGCCAGAGTGCCTCGGGGAGCCGCTGCGCTCCTCCGCGGATGAACCGGTGCTGGTCGTCCGCGTCGGTGTAGACCACGCGGAGGATCTCCAGGATGGAGTTGGGGAAGTCGGTGTCCCAGCCGCCCGTGCCGAATCCCACTTGGCCGAAAGCCTCGCGGTGCGCGAACCCTGCCTCCTTGAACGAATCGCTCGCGGCGATGAACCCGTAGAAGGTCTGCTCATCCATGAGCGGGAGCAGTTCGTTCCACAGTTCCTTGATCCGGGCCGTGTCGCGGGAGCGGATGGCGTCCTGCATTTCGGTGAACTTGGCGCCGTCGTTGACGGCCGCTTTCCAGGCGTCCGCAACCTCACGGAAAAAAGGCGGGAGGTCTGCCGGCTTTTCCGCGTAGTGCTTCTTACCTGCCAGCTCGATCACGGTGCTGGAGGTGGCCTCGGCCAGGGGGTTGGGGAACTCACAGGTTTCCAGGCCCAGCAGGTCAACGTAGTGGTAGAAAGCCTTGCCCGAGACCGGGAACCGCATACCGCCGAGGTCCGCCACCACGCCGGGAGCTGCCGGGAAGGCTGCCGTGCGGAGGCGGCCGCCGATCTGGTCTGCCTCGTAGACCACCGGGCGCAGGCCGAGTTTCATCAGCTCGTAGGCGGTCACCAGGCCGGAGAGCCCGGCTCCGATGACGGCCACTTCAGTGCCGTAGAGCTCCGGCGGGACGGAGCCCATGCCGTCCGGGTGGGCCAGGTAGTGGTCGTAGCTGAAGGGGAAATCGGGGTTCAGCATGGTGATGGGCGCCCGGCCGTCGGGGCCCTGCCCGGTTGCTGTGTCCGGCCCGGTTGAGGTGCTGGAGGGATCAGGGGCCGGCAGTTCGGTGGCGGTGGTCATGAGTGTTCTGCTTTCACAGGTTCCTGGCGCGGGGCCTTGGCGGTCAGTTCACGGTAGTCGAGCTCGCTCAGGGCCGCTACCTTCGAGTTTCGGCGTCCGTAGCCGAAGTAAATGGCAATCCCTACGAGCATCCAGGCGCCGAAAACCACCCAGGTATCGGCACCAAGGTTCGCCATGAGGTAGGCGCACATGAGCGTTCCCAGCACGGGCGTGACCGGGTACAGGGGCACCCGGAAACTGCGCTCCAGGTCCGGGCGGTTGCGCCGCAGGTAGATGACGGCGACGTTGACCAGGGCGAAGGCGAACAGCGTTCCGATGCTGGTGGCGTCCGCCAGCGCGCCGAGCGGCACGAGCCCTGCGGTCAGGGCGACGGCGGTTCCCACGATGAGCGTTCCGGCGGCAGGAGTGCCGGTCCGGGCGGAGACGCGACCGAAGACCTTGGGCACCAGGCCGTCCCGGGACATCGAGAGCAGGATGCGCGTCTGGCCGTACAGCACGGTGAGGACGATGCTGGCGATGGCCAGGACGGCGCCGATGGAGAAGACCAGCGCAATCCACGGCTGGTGGGTGGTCTCCTCCAGGATCTGGACGAGGGCGGCCTCGGTACCGTCGAACCAGCCCCAGGGCCTGGCCCCGATGGCGGCAACCGCCACGAGGACATAGACGCTGGTGACGATCACCATCGAGAGCAGGATGGCCCGGGGAAGGTCGCGCTTGGGGTTCCGGGCCTCTTCGCCGGCGGTGGAGGCTGCGTCGAAGCCGATGTAGGAGAAGAACACCCGCGAGGCAGCTGCGGAAACACCGGCGGCGCCCATGGGCAGGAGCGGTTCGAAATTGCCCGCATTGAACGCGGTAAAGGCAACGGCGCAGAAGAAGAGCAGGATGCCGATCTTGATGATCACCACTGCCGTATTGATCCAGGCGCTTTCCCGGGCGCCGCGGACCAGCAGGACCATGGCCAGGACCACGATGGCCATCGCCGGGATGTTCACCAGTCCGCCGTCGCCGGGAGGCTGGGACATCGCATCCGGCAGCACCTGCCCAAACGCCGCCAGCGCTTCATTGACGTACTGGCCGGCACCTACGGCTACGGCGGCCACGGAAACGGCGTACTCAAGGACAAGGCACCACCCGCAGATCCACGCCATGCCCTCGCCCATGGTGGCGTAGGAGTAGGAATAGCTGGAGCCCGCTACCGGAACCAGGCCGGCCATTTCGGCATACGACACCGCCGAGAGGAGCGCGGCCAGGCCGGCAATGACGAACGAGATCCAGATGGCCGGCCCGGCCAGCGGCACCGACTCGCCAAGGATCACCAGGATCCCGGTCCCGAGCGTGGCGCCAACACTGATCATGGTGAGGTGGAGGACGCCGAAGCTGCGGACCAGCGCAGTGCCGCCCTCGCCGCTTCCGGCTTCGCTGACCATCTGGCCGATTGGCTTGCGGCGCAGGAGCTGGTCTGCCAGGCGCGGCCGGGAGGCACCCGGCGCAATGGGTTTTTCGGTGGTCACAGGCACAGTCACCGTTGACGTCCCTTCAGAGTAGTTTTCGGTTTCCCCTCCCCAAGGTTGGCATGTGAGCCAACTCTCAAGGCGGTGCAATATGACCTATAGTTGCCAACCATGAGACTATCTGCACACCGCCACCACGGGTCAACCGCGGCCCGGGCGGGCCGCTCCGCCGGGTCGGTCCGCCATGCCCACTGAGCCCGCAGCAGCCGGCCGGCTGAGCTTCGTCACGCTCCAGCAGTTCCTCGACCAACTGCCGCCGGTGTTGAAGACGCTCCACGACGGCGGCAGCGGCGACCGGCTGCTGCGCTGGGTGGAACCCAGTGAGCTGGAGGATCCGACGCCCTACCTGCCCGAGGGTGAGTTCCTGCTGACCGCCGGCCTTCCCTTCCTGGGCAGCGGCGGGGCGCCCGCCAGCGTGGACGCGTATGTCCGGCGGTTGGTAGACGCCAAGGTAGCGGCCTTGGGATTCGGAATCAGGCCCTACTTCGACGCCGTCCCGGACGTGGTCATCGACGCGTGCCGGCACCACAACCTCACCTTGTTCGAAGTACCGGAATCGCTCCCGTTCGCGGCCATCGGCCTCCAATTCTCCCAGCTGCTGGAGTCCGATACTGCGCGGGTCTTCCGGCAACTGGCGGAAACCAACCGGCAGTTGATGCGCGCAGTCCTCTCCCCCAGGCCGGAACACGAACTGCTGGCGGCGCTGGTGCAGCGCGTGCCCGTCTGGGCAGTGATGGTGGGAGCGGACGGCCGGGTCCGGGCCCGCGGCACCAGCGGCGGCGGCAGCCCCGCCGTCGAGCTTTCCCTGCTGGAACCCATGCTCAAACGCTTGTTCTCCGGCAGCGGCCCCCGGGTGGAGATGGACGGGTTTGACCTGCCGGGCTCGGCCTTGGTGGTTGGCCATCCGCTGCGCAGCACCAAGGACGCGAACCTGGGGGCACTGGTCCTGGGTTCAGACGCACCGTTGACGCCGGCGCAGAACAATGTGGTCCAGACCGCCGTCGGACTCCTCGAACTGTTGGTCCGGCAGCGAACCAGCGGTTCGCTGGCACCCAGCCAGCTGGCTACGGCTGTGCTTCTGCACCCCGAAAGCCTCACCAGCGGGAGCGCCAGGCACCTGAACGCACTCAGGGACCTGATGGCGCAGAGCCTGTCCTCCACCCGGTCCGCGGCCATGCGCGTGGTGCAGGGCATCAAGATGGACGCACCGGAGTGGCCCGCCGGGGACAGCCCGGTCCGGGAGCTCCTCCAGTGGCGGCGCCTGTTCGATACCAAGCTGGTGGAAATCACCGATTACGGATTCGCTGCAGTGACCCGGTTGAAGGTGGACGACTCCCTGCTCGCCGAGGTCGAAAAGCTCGGGTGGCGCCTGGTGGTTGGCGAACCCACCGAACTCACCGGCCTTGCCGCCGCATATCAGGATGCGGGTTCCCTGCGGAGCCGCGTGCAGAGGAGCGGGCAAAGCGTCCGCGCCGACGAGGTTCAATGGTCGGTGGCCGGGCTGCTGGGCCGCGAAGCAGGGACCATGCTGGCGGAACGGCTCCTTCATCCGGTGCTGTCCCTGGAACCGGACCGGCGCGATCCGCTGCTGGCGGTGCTTCGCGGCTGGCTTACCGAGAACGGCAGCTGGGACGGCTCCGCCAAGCTGCTGGGACTTCACCGCAACAGCGTGCGGCGCCAGGTCGGGGTCCTTGCAGACCTCCTCGGGATGGACTTGAACCAGGCGCAGGTGCGGGCAGAGCTGTGGATTGCACTGCAGTACGCGGACGCATTGACCGGCCCGACGGCGGGCAGCTAGGCCAGGTGATCCGCGGACCGGGCCGGGCCGGACGCAAGCCCGGCCTCCCACGCGCGGTACAGCTCCGGCCGGCGCTCCCTCAGGTAGGGCACGTCGTTCCTGGCGGCGCGGACAGCCTCCGTGCCCACGGTGGCGAACAGCAGTTCCGGAGCAGTGCCCGCCGCAGCCAGCACGCCGCCATCCGGCCCCGCCACCACGCTTCCCCCGCCGAACGTATAGGAATCCTCGGCGCCACAGTGGTTGGCATAGGCCACGTTGAGCTGGCTTTCCAGCGCACGGGCGCGGACAAGGACCTGGGGCACCGCCCCATAGCCCGCGGACAAGGCGGTGGGCACCAGCAGCAGTTCCGCGCCGCGCGCGGCTGCGGCCCTCGCGGCTTCGGGGAATTCGATGTCGTAACAGATCAGCAATGAGGTGCGGATGCCGAGGAAGTCGACGACGGCGGGCGGCTCGCTGGCCGCAACGAATGCCTTGCGTTCCTCGTCGCCAAAGAGGTGCACCTTGGCGTACCGAAGAAGTTCCGCGCCGGCGGCGTCCACCAGGGACGCGGAAATGTGCCAGCCGGGACCGCCCGCGCGGTCCATGTCCCGGGAGCCGTTCCCCTTTTGGGCGGCGGCAGCGCCGTCACCTGCGCCACCGGCGGCTTCGGCCGGGAGGCTGTAAGCGAGGCCAATCCCGTTGCGGCGGGCAATCCCTGCGAGGCTTTCGCGGAGTGCGGGAAGGATTGCCGGGTCCAGTTCGCTGCGCAGCCGCAGTGGGGCGTAGCCCACCGGAAACAGCTCCGGCGTCAGGAGCAGGCCGGCGCCGGCGCGGGCGGCCCGGTTGGCAGCCTCGTCAATGGTCCGGAGATTCGCCTCAACGTCCAGGACCGCGGCGTTCGCCTGCAGGACGGACAGCAGCATCATTACCACCTTCTGTATGCCTGTCCGTGGTGACTGGACAGGCCGGACTGTTGACTGCCTCCAGCCTAGCCAGCGCCGCAGGGAAGGAGACGGGTCGTTTGGACCCGTCCGCCCCCTGCCGCGGGACGGAATGCCCACGGCCGGCTCGCAACAGAGGTCAGACGCGTTTACCGGACACCCGTCCGACGTTATGCGTTAACTTCTTGACTACAAGAGGAACGATAGGGCAATCTTCTTAGCATGTCCGCAACCACGCGCTCAACGAGGAGCAAGCCCAAGAATCCCGGCTCGCAGTCAGCCCTGCGGCAGCTGAACCAGCAGCGGATCATTGAGGCCCTTATGGGGGGTCCGTCCACGCAGGCGGAGCTCGCCCGGCAGACGGGGCTTTCCACTGCCACCGTCTCGAACATCGTCAAAATCATGCTGGACTCCGGCTTGGCCTCCACCGAACCGATTACCAGTTCCGGCCGCCGGGCATTGAACGTGCGGCTCAACAGCAATGGCGCCGTTGCGGTCGGCATCGACTTCGGCCGCCGGCACCTGCGGGTGGTCTTGGCCTCCCTCAGCTACCACGTCATTGCAGAAGAGTCGGTGATGCTTCCGCTGGGCCACCAGGCGGACGACGGCATCCAGGCGGCGGTGGTGCTGCTGGAGAAACTGCTCCGGGAAAGCGGGGTGGAACGGAGCTACATGGTGGGCGCCGGCGTCGGAATTCCAGGCCCGATCGACCGGCGGACCGGCACCGTCGCGCAGGGGGCAATCCTTCCCGAATGGGTGGGCATCAACATCCTCCAGCATCTTGAGGAAACCTTGAGAATCCCCGTGTTTGTGGACAATGACGCGAATCTGGGCGCATGGTCAGAAGTGACCTGGGGGCAGCATTCGGGGGTCAGCAACCTGCTGTTCCTGAAGATCGGTTCCGGTATCGGCGCCGGCCTGATCCTCAACGGAGCGCCGTACTACGGCAACGTGGGAATCACCGGCGAAATCGGCCATGCCACCATCCACGAGCAAGGGCTGGTGTGCCGGTGCGGGAACCGCGGATGCCTGGAAACCATCGCGTCCACCACCACCATGATCGAGCTCCTGAGCCGCGGCGAGGACCGGCCGTTGACGCCCGCCGACATCGTCAGGAAAGCCTTAAACCGGGACTCGGCAACCCTCCGCGTGGTGGACGACGCAGGCCTGGCGGTGGGGCGTGCCCTGGGCAACGTGGCCAATCTGATCAACCCCGAAGTCATCGTGGTGGGCGGGCCGCTGGCAGGCCTGGGCGACATCCTGCTGGACCCTATCCGCAGGGGGCTGATCCGGCACGCCGTGCCGGTGATCGGCGAAACAACCACCTTGGCCATGTCCTCGCTGGGCGACCGCGCCGAGGCCCTGGGGGCGGCGGCTTTGGTGTTCCAGCATGCAGGTATCCGACGCTCGTAGACCATTTCGTTATCCGGCAATTGCGTTAAAGACTTGACGACAACAGCTGTGATCCAGTTTACTTTTGGTTCAGACGGCCCTGCGCTTTGCCGGCCGGACAAAGAAGTCATTGCATTGGAGGGTTAGGGCTCATGACGTCCCAGACCACGCATACGGATCCGATCATCCTTGAGATGCGGTCCATCACCAAGGAATTCCCCGGCGTTAAAGCCTTGTCGAACGTGAGCCTCCGGGTCAGGGCCGGCGAAATCCACGCCATCTGCGGCGAAAACGGCGCCGGCAAGTCCACCCTCATGAAGGTCCTCTCGGGCGTCTACCCCTACGGCAGCTACGACGGTGACATCGTGTACCAGGGCCAGGTCCAGCAGTTCAAGGACATCAGGGCCAGCGAGCATGCCGGAATCGTCATCATCCACCAGGAACTGGCGCTGATCCCCGAGCTGTCCATCATGGAGAACATCTTCCTGGGCAACGAACCCACCAAGCGGGGCGTCATCGACTGGGCCGAGGCCCGGCTGCGGTCCCTGGACCTGCTGGCGCGGGTAGGCCTCCGGGATGACCCGGACACCCCCATCAAGGAAATCGGCGTCGGCAAGCAGCAACTGGTGGAAATCGCCAAGGCGCTGAACAAGTCCGTGAAGATCCTGATCCTGGACGAGCCCACTGCAGCCCTTAACGAATCCGACTCCCAGCATCTGCTGGATTTGATGCTGGGCCTGAAGGCGAAGGGCATCACCTCGATCATCATTTCGCACAAGCTCAACGAGATTGAGCAGGTGGCCGATTCGATCACCATCATCCGCGACGGCAAGTCAATCGAGACGCTGGACGTCAAGAAGGACGGCGTGGACGAGGACCGGATCATCAAGGGCATGGTGGGCCGGACACTGGAATCCCGGTTCCCGGACCACACACCCAAGATCGGCGAGGTGTTCTTCGAGGTCAAGGACTGGACTGTTGGCCACCCGGCCATCCAGGACCGCCTGGTCTGCAAGGGCTCGAACTTTTTTGTCCGCCGTGGCGAAATCGTCGGTTTCGCCGGGCTCATGGGTGCCGGGCGCACGGAACTGGCCCGCTCGGTCTTCGGCCGGTCCTACGGCCGCTTCATCGACGGCCACATCTACAAGGATGGCAAGGAAGTCGTCCTCAAGAACGTCCGGCAGGCCATCGACGCCGGACTGGGCTACGTCACCGAGGACCGCAAGTCGCTGGGCCTGAACCTCCTGGATGACATCAAGACGACCACCGTGGCGGCCAACCTGCGCAAGATCAGCCACAACTTCGTGGTGGACGCCAACCAGGAATTCACGGTTGCGGAGCAGTACCGCAAGTCGCTGCGGACCAAGACGCCCTCTGTCGAGGAAGGTGTCGCCAAGCTCTCCGGCGGCAACCAGCAGAAGGTGGTCCTCGCCAAGTGGATGTTCACGGACCCCGACCTGCTGATCCTCGACGAGCCGACGCGCGGCATCGACGTCGGCGCCAAGTATGAGATCTACGGCATCATCCAGCAGCTCGCCAACCAGGGCAAGGGCGTCATCGTTATTTCCTCGGAGCTGCCCGAGCTCCTGGGCCTGTCCGACCGCATCTACACCATCTTCGAAGGCGCCATCACCGGTGTCCTGACCAAAGACGAGGCCAGCCAGGAAAGCCTGATGAAACTGATGACCTCCGCTACCCGAAAAGCCGCCTGACCTTCTGGCAATCCCCAGAACCTTCCGGACACAAGGACTGACACCATGAACGCCCTCAAAAAGCTGTTTGGCGGCAACACCCGCCAATTCGGCATGATCTTCGCCCTGGTTGCGCTGATCATTTTCTTCCAGATCTTCACCGACGGCCGCACCCTCACACCCGGCAACGTCATCAACCTCTTCAACGGCAACTCCTACATCCTGATCCTGGCGATCGGCATGGTCCTGGTGATTATCGCCGGCCACATCGATCTTTCCGTCGGTTCGGTCGCGGCGTTTGTCGGGGTCAGCGTCGCCCTGGCCATCCGCGACTGGGGAATCCCCTGGTATGCGGGCGTTCTCCTGGGCCTGCTGCTCGGAGCCCTGATCGGGGCCTGGCAAGGCCTGTGGACAGCGTATGTGGGCATTCCGGCCTTCATCGTCACCCTGGCCGGCATGCTCCTGTTCCGCGGCTTCAACCAGTTCGTAGGCAAGTCCAACACCATTCCCGTCCCGGAAGACTTCCAGTACCTCGGCTCCGGCTACCTCCCCGAGGTAGGACCGGACACCGGGTTCAACAACCTGACACTCCTGATGGGCATCGCCGTTGCGGTCTTCGTCGTCGTAGGCGAACTCCGGGCCCGGGCACGGGCCAAGGCGCTGGGCGCCGGCGTCCCCGAAATGTGGGTGACCGTGGTGAAGCTGGTGCTGATCTGCGCCGCCATCCTTTACGCCACGTACCTGTTCGCCACGGGCCGGCCCGGCACGTCCTTCCCCATCCCCGGCCTGATCCTGGCCGTCCTGGTCCTGATCTACGGCTTCATCTCCTCGCGCACCGTCGTTGGCCGCCACGTCTACGCTGTCGGTGGCAACCGCCACGCAGCCGAACTGTCCGGCGTCCAGTCCAAGAAGGTCAACTTCCTGGTCATGATGAACATGTCCATCCTGGCCGGGCTGGCCGGCATGATCTTCGTGGGCCGCTCCACCGCGTCCGGCCCCTTTGACGGCGTCGGCTGGGAACTGGACGCCATCGCCGCTGTCTTCATCGGCGGCGCGGCAGTGACAGGCGGCGTGGGCACCGTGGTCGGCTCCATCATCGGTGGCCTGGTCATGGCCGTGCTCAACAACGGCCTGCAGCTCCTGGGCGTCGGCGCCGACCTCACCCAGATCATCAAGGGCCTGGTCCTCCTGATCGCCGTCGCCTTCGACGTCTACAACAAGTCCCAGGGCAAGCGGTCCATCATCGGCATGCTGACCCGGAACATGAACCGCAACACCGCCGGCCCCAGCGGCCCCATCCAGCCTGACGAAACAACCTCCACCAAGGAAGCGATCGCCAGGGAAGCCTGAAGTTTGCAGCCTGAATACTGTTCCATCACACAAAGAAAGAGAACCAACAATGCGAATGTTTGGTAAAGCAGGGAAGGCCGCAGCGGTTGCTGCCATCGCAGCACTGGCGCTGACGGGCTGTGGACGCTCGGAACCCTCCGGTGGTTCCAGCAGCGGTGCCGCGGGATTCGACCAGAACTCCTCCATCGGCGTCGCGCTTCCGCAGAAGACCAGTGAGAACTGGGTCCTGGCCGAGAAGCTGTTCAACGACGGCCTGAACGGCGCAGGGTTCAAGGCTGACGTCCAGTTCGCCAACGGCGGCGTTTCCGAGCAGCAGAACCAGATCAGCGCCATGGTCACCAAGGGTGCCAAGGTCATCATCGTGGGCGCCATCGACGGCTCCCAGCTGGGTACCCAGCTCAAGCAGGCAAAGGACGCAGGCGCCACCATCATCGCCTACGACCGCCTCCTGCTGAACACCGCCAACGTGGACTACTACGTGGCGTATGACAACTTCAAGGTCGGCGTTCTCCAGGGCCAGGCCCTGCTGGACGGCCTCAAGGCCAAGAAGCCGTCCGGTCCCTACAACATCGAACTGTTCGCGGGTTCACCGGACGATGCCAACGCCAAGGTGTTCTTCGACGGCGCCATGAGCGTCCTGAAGCCCAAGATCGACGACGGCACCCTCAAGGTTGTCTCCGGACAGGCCAGCTTCGAGCAGGCCGTGACCCAGGGCTGGAAGGCTGAGAACGCCCAACGCCGCATGGACACCCTGCTCAGCGGCAGCTACAGCAGCGCCAACGTTGACGGCGTTCTGTCCCCCAACGACACCCTGGCCCGCGCGATCCTGACCTCCGTCAAGGCCGCAGGCAAGCCGATCCCGGTGGTCACCGGCCAGGACTCCGAGGTTGAGTCGGTCAAGTCCATCCTCGCCGGCGAGCAGTACTCCACCATCAACAAGGACACCCGCAAGCTCGTTGAGCACGCAATCACCATGGTCAAGGACCTGCAGGCCGGCAAGAAGCCTGAGGTCAACGACGACAAGTCCTACAACAACGGCAACAAGGTTGTACCCGCCTACCTGCTGGAGCCGGTCATCGTGACCTCCGCCAACGTGAAGACGGCCTACACGGACGACCCCGTACTCGGCCCGATCACCAAGTAGCACCCGTGCAACAGCCGGCGTAAAACCGGCTGCAGGAAAGCCCGGTCCCTTCGTGGGGCCGGGCTTTCCTGCGTCTGCCTAGCGCTGGACCCGAAGCACTCCCGGACCGGTGAACTGCAGCGCGTGGTTCTTCACGGCCGCAGGGGTGGTAAACGCCTTGTAGGCGTAGGCGTCGGCGGGGTTCCAGCCCACATCCGTGGTGAAGTGCCAACCGGTCCAGTCCGGGGCAATAGTTCCGGTCTCTTCTGCTTCGGCAAGGGCTTGCGCACGATGTTGGTCGAAGGAGGCACGGGCTATGGCATTCAGGTCTGCTTCGGCCCCGTTGAACCAGGACCCGGTATCGCTGAAGCGGTTGCCGTTGTAGCTGCTGACCATGACGCTCTGGTCAGCCCCGGGACCGGTGTATTCGAATGCGTTTCGCTCTGAAAAGATTCGTGATTCATATCCGGCGCCGAGGAAGTAGCTGTGGCCGCCCTGCCCTTCGCTGATCATGGGGTACTCGGGATCATCCGTGCTGCCAACGAAGTAGTTGTTCACCACATGGACCTCGCCGAAGCGTACGCGCGGTCCGCGCTGCTGGATGTTCTCGAAGAGGTTTCCGATATATGTGACACGAAGCTTCCCGCCGTCCTTGTCCACGTGCTCATCACCCGATCCCAGGAGCATGGTCTTGTCGTGGTCGGACAAGCTGCTGTTCGAAACGGTGACGAAATCGGTGCCGTCCTTAAGGTCCAGCAGTCCATCGTGCCGGTTGGCAGGCTTGTTCCGGAAGCCCATCGGCGCCTCGCTGTCGGGGAACCTGCCGTCGGACAGGTGGACGTGATCTATCCACACGTGGTTGGACGTCACTGAAGAGACAGCATCAAAGCGCGCGTTCCAGGCTCCGTCGCCGTCGTCGGGAGACCATGTGGTGAAGAAGTCCACGGGCGCTTCAATGCTGAGGTTTCGAATGACCACGTTCGAGGCGCTAAGGATCACGATGTTGGCACCCACGAAGCCAGCGCCGCCATCCACCCCAACGAGGGTGGTGTTGCTGGGGATGCTGACCTCGATCTGCCGCTTCATGTTGTTGCTGCCCGTCTGGCGCAGTTGGCGCTGCTTTTTGCAGTAATCGAAGGCCTGGTCGCTCCACTCCTTGCCCTCCGGCCCGAAGCAGGACATGTACTTGGTGATGTCGTATCCGGGCGCGTAATCCTGTTCCCCGAGGATGCGGCCGTCCGGTGCCTGGTTGCCGTCGATGGTGCCGCTGACATAAACCACCTTCGGCGCCGTGGGCTCACCATGGTTGGCCAGCGCAGCCTTCAGCCCGGCAAGTGTGCTCACCTCATAGGTGTTTGCGGCAGGTGCGCCGGCGCCGCCATTGGTACCGCTTCCGACGGCGGCCCAGCCAGTGGGTGCCGCATCATCAGCACGGATGATGCCGCCGCCAGCTGGCGCCGGGGTGGCCGGGGCGGGAGCTGCCACAGTAATTCCGACGGCCAGCGCGCAGAGGACGGAAGTGGAGAACGCAGCGACACGCGGCAGACACCGCTGCGCTAAGGGGAAGGGTCGAAGCATTTTCAGGGACGTCATTGGCCTGGTTTCCGGCATGCCAAATAGAACCACATGCCTTGGTACGTGGTGCATCGGATGGGTTACGACTCGAGTCAGAAAACGCTTTCTGAGGAGACTCTTAATATTTAGTACTTCTGTGACAAAGCTGTCAATAGCGCTTCACAGCGCAAACACAGGTGTGGCCGGATTCCCGCACAGCATGCCCGGCGAGTGTTGATGCGAAGCCGGCCCTCAGCGCCGGCACCTGAGTCCTAGGAGTAACGTGAGCGTCCTTGCCCGAAGCGTAGGCAATGCCTTCAGAAACAAGGTCCGCACCGCAGCTGTTGTCGCGGTGCTGGCCGTCGCCATTGGACTGGCCCTGGCCATGCTGGTGGCCAACCAAGCGGTCGGAGCGAAAGAGCAGGAGCTCAACGCCTCCGTGGGCACGGTGCTGACCGTAAACCCCGCCGGTGGGCAAGGCTTCGAAGGCGGCGGAGAGCCGCTCACCGCCGACCAGGCAGCTGCCGCCGCTGCCGTGCCCAACGTCAGTGCCGTCGTCGGGACCTCATCGCTCCGCCTCCGCAACGCCACTGAAGCCGCAGCGCAAGCAGCAGCGGGGCAGACCGGGCAGACTGGTCCCGGGGGCCAGGGCGGCCCCGGCGGCCAGTCGGCAGCGACCCTGACCACCAGCCTGACTGCGGCGGTGGACGCCGGCACTCTGGGAAACCGCAACCAGCAGGCCAACGGAACCACCGGTTCCACCGGGGGCACCCAGGCCGTCAGGTCCCTGCCCATCACTGCCACGGGGATCGGCGCAGAGGTGGACACCACGGGCAAAGCCTTGAACATCACGCAGGGCTCCGGACTCGGAGACTACTCAACCGCTTCGACCAGCGCGCTGCTCGGCACCACACTGGCTGAGAAGAACAACCTCACGATCGGTTCCACCTTCACCATCAATGACCAGGCCTACACAGTGGCGGGACTGTTCGATGCAGGCACCGCGTTCGGCAACAACGCCGTATACGTGACACTGCCTACTGCCCAGACCTTGGCCGGGACGCAAAATGAGCTGTCCAGCATGATTGTCACGGTCAACTCGATGGACAATGTGGCCTCCACCAAGACAGCGCTGCAATCGGCTCTCGGCACCGACAAGGCTGACGTCACCCAAGGCCAGAACCTGCAGACGGCGGTCAGCTCCCTGGACAGCGTCAAGAACATTTCCTTGATCGCGTTCATCGCCGCCCTTGGCACGGCAGGCCTGATCATCCTGCTCATTATGGTCATGCTGGTCCGCGAGCGCCGCCGCGAGATCGGCGTACTGAAGGCTATCGGGGCACCCAACCGCACCATCGGACTGCAGTTCGTGCTGGAAGCACTGGTCCTCGCCGCACTGGGCAGCGCGGTGGGAGCCGGCATCGCATCATTCGCCAGCGGCGGCATTGCCTCTGCCCTGATCAGCAGCAACACCACCACGACGGCGGCCACAACCACCGGCCGCGGATTCCCGGGCGGGGCCGGTGGCTTCCCCGGTGGCCAGGGCGGTCCCCTGGGTGGCGCCTCCCAGCTGTTGAACTCCGTGACCGCGAGCGCATCGCCGGGAGTCATCGCCGGTGGCATTGCGGCCGTCTTCGGCGTCGCCATCGTCGGCGCCCTGGTTCCCGCGCTGCTCACGGCGCGTATCCGTCCCGTCGAAGTCCTGCGAGGAGAATAGCCATGATTGAAGTCAAGAACCTGATCCGTACTTTCAACTCCGGTGACCGCACCATCAAGCCGGTCAACGATGTCAGCTTCGCCTTGGAGCAAGGAACCCTTGCCTCGATTGTTGGCAAGAGCGGCAGTGGCAAGAGCACCCTCTTGTCCCTCCTGGGCGCGCTTGACAAGCCCACCAGCGGTGACGTGCTGGTCAACGGGGTCAGCCTCGCCAGGATGCCCGACGCAAAGCTGACCGAGTACCGCCGGCGCGATATCGGTTTCGTTTTCCAGCAGTTCAATCTGATCCCCAACTTATCGGCAGTGGACAACGTCATGCTGCCCATGGAGTTCGCCGGCATGCGCAAGGCAGCCCGGCTGCAGCGGGCAAAGGAGTTGCTGGAGCAGGTCCAGCTGGACCCTTCCAAGCATGAGCGGCGCATCAACCGGCTCTCCGGTGGCGAGCAGCAGCGCGTGGCCATTGCCCGGGCACTGGCCAACGAACCCAAGCTCATCCTGGCCGACGAGCCCACCGGGAACCTGGACGAGCAAACCGGCGACCACATCATCGAGCTCCTCAGTTCGCTGAGCCGGGACCACAACACCACCATCCTGGTGGTCACGCACGACCGCGCCTTGGCCAACAAGACCGACCGCCGTTTCCGGCTCCAGCAGGGCAAGTTGACGGAGGAACCCGTCCGCGGCCGGGCCGCCGTCGCCGCTTCTGCCTGAGGCGTCCGGGGCTCGAGGCGGGGCACCGCGCCCCGCCTTGGGCCCGTTGTGCTGGTGCCGTCCTCCCCCGTGGCGGCGCACTCCCCCACCCCGCAGCGCGCTGTGACAGGATGGCAGTTATGACTGCTCCCATCGCCACGCCATGGCTGACCGGCCAGCCTGACCAGGACCCCCGCTCCGCCACCGGAACGCCCCTGCGCTGGGGAATCATCGCAACAGGCAGCATTGCCCGCGCCGTCTCACAAGATCTTGCGTTGCTTCAGGACGCCAGGCTGTACGCGGTCAGTTCCCGGGCCCAGGACTCTGCGGACGCGTTTGCTGTCGCCTACGACTTTGAGAAAGCCTACGGGGACGACGACGGCGTGCCCGGCTACCAACGGCTCCTCGCCGATGACGCCGTGGACATCGTCTACGTCGCAACGCCGCATGCGCAGCACCACGAGATTGTCCTCGCCGCCCTCAACGCCGGCAAGCACGTGCTGTGCGAAAAAGCCTTCACCATCAACGCCCGGGAAGCGGCCGAACTCATCGACGTCGCCCGCAAACACAAGCTCTTCCTGATGGAGGCGGTCTGGAGCCGGTTCCTGCCGTCAATGCAGCGGGCTTTCGAAATTGCCGCATCGGGTGAACTGGGCGACATCCACTGGATCAGCGCCGACCTCGGCTTTCCTGCACCGTACTCCCCCACCGCCCGGCTCTGGGCGCGCGAAGACGGCGGGGGTGCGCTGCTGGATCTGTCGGTTTATCCGCTTCTCTGGGCCTTGGGGACCCTCGGTTTTCCGCAGACCGTGAGCGCCACCGGATTCGTGAACGACGACGGCGTGGACGCCCAGAACGCGATGACCCTCGGCTACAGCCACGCGGCCCAGGTCCAGCTCACCTCATCGCTGCTGGCGCATGGGCCCCGTACCGCCACCGTTGCCGGAAGCCTGGGGTTCCTGCAGAGCGTTGGGTCGATCAACAGTCCGCGCGAACTCATCATCGCCAACGGGTGGGAGAACCGCCGGACGGAAACGTTCGACGTCGTCGGAAAGGGCTACACCTACGAGCTGCGCGAGGTGATGAGGTGCGTCCAACAGGGGATCACGGAGAGCCCGGTGATGCCGCTGGAGGATTCACTGAACACGATGCGGCTGTTCGACGGTGTTCGCGCGCAGCTGGGCGTCACCTACCCGAACGACAACCGCTAGGGCTTGGGGCGGAGTTCCCAGATTGTTTGCGCCAACCCCTAGACTTCCCGGAATGCCCGGTCCTACCCTGTAGGCAGCATCGATTGCGCCGGTCACTGGGGGGTGGTACGCATGGCTCGAAGGAGTTCGCCATGGTGTGCCCTGCGCCCTGCGCTCCTCGCCGGAGCGGCCGCAGTCTTGTGGCTGACGCTGTCATCAGCCACAGCGTCGGCGGATTCCGGTCCTGGCTCCCCGCCCGTGCTCGGCGACGTGACCGGCTCGGTTTCAGCAATGACCCACGATCTTGCGAATCCGGCGTCCCCAGTGGCCCCTCCGGCCGGACCTGCTGCAGCACCCGGACTGGTGCAGACGGTGGCACCGCCGGTATCCGAGGCTGGGGACACTACCATTTCCACGGTTCCCGTGGTGGACCAGCTTGTTCCGGGGGGAAGCGTTTCCGCTGTCTCCGCTGCAGTTGGTGGCATGGCCGACCAGATAGCGGCCGGGGTGGCGGAGGTTGTTGCGGCCCCTGCAGCCGAGGCCGTCCCGGCACTCGAACCGGCGCTCCAACCGGTTGCTGATCTTCTGACCCGTGCCACCGCAACACCGCTTCCGCTTCCCGTTCCGACCGTCGACGCCGTGCTGGCAGATCTGCCTTCCGTGGTTGCTCCTGTTCCCGCAGCTGGGCCCGAGGCCTTGGAAGCGCTTCCGGATGTACCGGGAATGCTCCCGGAAGCGGATCAGGGAGCAGGGGCGTTGCCCACGGCGCCGGCCGGCAGCAGCAGCGCTGGCTTTGTGACGGTACGCAGCGCAGCCTTGGCGAACACGTCTGCCCCGCAGGCTGGCATGTCTGTCCCTGCTGGGCCCGCTTCAGGACAGCCCCTTCCCGTCGATCCGGCACCGCTGCCTGCCCAGGTTCCTGCCGCACCGGCATCCGGCACGGGCAGCGGTGCATCATCCGGCGGTGCAGCCGGTGCCGCAGCATGGCTGAGCCCTGCCTACTTTGGCTTTGAACGTCCCGGCGCTGTTCCCGCCGGTGAGACCTTCGAGCACGCCCCTGCGCCGGTGTCATTCGACCCCGGTTCTTCCCCTGACTAGTTGAGGCCGCCTGCCCTCTAACGGGCAGCACGTGGCTTTACGGGCAGCTGATCAGCGCCCGAACAACATCAACCATTCAGGAGTCACCATCATGAACTGCACCCTTCGCAGGGGGCTGCTTTGCACCCTCTTTGCCGGCGGCCTTCTGGCCTTTGGCTGCGCTGCCGCCAACGCGGCGGACACAACCAGCGGGACGGATCTTTCCGCGTCCGCCCTGATCTCGGCGGCGCCCGCTGACTCGACGTCGTTGGGCCTGCTGGGTGGCCCAACGCCGTCCAGCTCAACGGGCGTCGCCGCTGCAGTGGATGTCAACCTCGGCCTCGGCACCAACGGCACCGGGACCACAGACGGCACAACCGCCGAGCTCGGGGCAGCCGTAAACCTCGGCACCGCCACCACCCCCGAAACCGGCACCACCGACCTCGCCGCTGAAGCCGACGTCAACCTCGGCCTCAGCACCAACGGCACCGGGACCACAGACGGCACAACCGCCGACCTCGGCACAACCGTAAACCTCGGCACCGCCACCACCCCCGCAACCGGCACCACCGACCTCGCAGCCGCAGCCGACGTCAACCTCGGCCTCAGCACCAACGGCACCGGGACCACAGACGGCACAACCGCCGACCTCGGCACAACCGTAAACCTCGGCACCGCCACCACCCCCGCAACCGGCACCACCGACCTCGCAGCCGCAGCCGACGTCAACCTCGGCCTCGGCACCAACGGCACCGGGACTACAGACGGCACCGCCGGAGACGCCGGAACAGCTGATCCGGGAACAAGCACCCCCGGCGTAAGCAATGCTGCCTCCGGCGACGTCCCGGCGGCCTCCGCAGGCTCCAGGGCCGTCAGCGGAGCCATCGCACCTGTCACTGTCCCGCTCAGCAACCCCGCGCAGGGCCGTCCCGGCCTCGCCACCACGGGAACCGCGAACACCGGCCTCGCCAAGACCGGCTGGGATGGATCCTTGGCGCCTCTGGCACTGCTGCTCCTGGTGGCAGGACTCCTGGTGCTCCGGAAACGCAAGGTCTCCTAGGGGTTCGTCTTTCAATAGGCAGCGCCCGCGCGGAGGCGCCTGAAAGGGCTGCCTCGCGCGGGCCGGCGAGAGGAGGACATCCACCCAAATCAAACCTGAGCACAACACAAAACATGTCATCAGCACACATGTCCTTGTAGCCAATGGTCCGGCGGAAATGCTTCAACACACCGCCGGACCGTTGGCATGCGCACCGCCAAATCTGTGGTTTAACCGCGCCCCTCGTATAATTTGGGGTACGACAGTGCCGCAGCGCACCGGGAGGAACGGTCATGGTGGCGGAATCGCCTAGCTCCATCAAGAATGAAGTGGTCGGCGGACGTTACCGTTTGAGCGAAGTAATCGGCCGCGGCGGAATGTCATCGGTGTACTGCGCCCGCGACGAAAACCTCGGCCGCGACGTCGCCTTGAAACTCTTCGCTCCGCAGGCCCCGGACGCGGACGAGCTCAAGCGCCAGGAAGCCGAGATCCAGCTCCTTGCCACGCTCAACCATCCCGGCCTGGTCACGCTCTTCGACGCCGGGATTGATGACCGGATCCCGGACGAACCCCGGCCCTTCCTGACCATGGAGCTCGTCGACGGACAAGACCTCCGCAGCCGCATCCGGCACAGCCGGGTGCCCCTGGAAGAATTGTCCGTCATCGGTGCCGGCATCGCCGATGCCCTGGCCTACGTCCACGGCCTGGGCATCATCCACCGCGACATCAAACCCGGCAACATCCTGCTGGTCCAGATCCGTCCCGGCGAGCCGCTGCGCCCGAAACTCACGGACTTCGGCATCGCCAGGATCGTGGATTCCACCAGGCTCACTGCCACCGGGACCATGGTGGGCACCGCCGCCTACCTCAGCCCCGAGCAGGCACTCGGCAAGCCCCTGTCCCCCGCAACCGACATTTACTCGCTGGGGCTGGTGTTGCTCGAGTGCATTAAGGGCACCGTGGAGTATCCCGGCAGTGCGGTGGAATCGGCTGTGGCGCGGCTGCACCGCGCCCCTGAAATTCCCGACGACGTGCCCTCCGAATGGGCTGAGCTCATCCGCTCCATGACGTCCATCGAGCCGCTTGAACGGCCAACGGCTGCCGACATCGAGACCTCGTTGCGCCAGGCCCTCGTCTCGCCCGCCTCCACCCCCGGGGAACTGGCTGCGGAGACCACCCGGGTGCTGCCCGCCATGCCCTTCCACCCACCCTCCATCACTGCCGAAGAATCGATGGATGAGCTGCGGGAAGCGGCTGCCCCTGGGAGCGCGCGACGCCCTGTAAAGAAGAGCGCCTCTTCGCTGCGCCGGTTCCTGTGGAGCAAGCGAATCTGGCTGGCCGTGGTCCTCGGCGTACTGGTGGTTGCCGCTGCTGCGGCAGCGGTGATGATCAGCCTCTCCGCCCGGCCCGCCGACGTCGTCCCTTATCCCACGGTCACAGGCACCTTGGGTGACCATCTGAAGGAACTCCAAAAGAGCGTGGCCCCGTGACGTTGCACCCGACCACAGTTGCGCGGTTTGCCTTGGCCGGCACCGCGGCGCTGCTTGTGTCCGGTTTCCTGGGCGCGTGTGCCTCGCCCGGTTCCGGCCTGCAGCGAGAGGCCGCCACACAGTTCCAGGCGCGGGTACTTGAGGTTACCCAGGCGGCCTCGCAGGACGATCCTGCCTCGGCCCTGAAGGCGCTGGACGGGCTTGAATCCGACCTCTCGGCGGCAACGGCGAAGGGCCAGGTCTCCGAGGAGCGGAGCCGCAGCATCACCACGGTCGCCAGCGCCGTCAGGGCAGACCTCAACGAGGCCGTTGCCGCCCAGCAGGCTGCCGCCAAGGCCGCCGAGGACGCGCGGACAGCAGCACAGCAAGCGGCGCAGAGCGCGTCCCCCACGGCGGATGCGCCCGTGCCCCAGCCTGCCCCCGCCCAAGGTAGTTCCGGCAGCGGCGGCGCAAAGAACAGCGGCGGCGACAAGGGCAAGGGCAAGAACTGACCTGCACCCATCCGCCGACATGCAAAGGGGCGGTGCCCCGGAATCATCCGGAGCACCGCCCCTTTCATTGCTGCCGAAGCCGCGGCGGCTAGGCCAGGCTGGCGATGACCTTGTTGAGGGTGGCGGAAGGACGCATCACGGCGGAGGCCTTGGCGTCATCCGGGCGGTAGTATCCTCCGATGTCTACTGGCGAGCCCTGGACTTCAGCCAGCTCGCCAACGATCGTTTCCTCGTTGGAAGAAAGCTCGTTGGCGACCGAGCTGAACGCGGCGGCAAGGTCGGCGTCGGACGTCTGCTTGGCCAGCTCCTCAGCCCAGTAACGGGCCAGGAAGTAGTGGCTGCCGCGGTTGTCCAACTCGCCGGCGCGGCGGCTGGGCGACTTGTTCTCGAGCAGGAACGTGCCGGTGGCGCGGTCCAGGGTGTCTGCGAGGACCTGGGCGCGGGCGTTGCCGGTGGTGGTGGCCAGGTGCTCGAAGCTGACGGCAAGGGCCAGGAACTCACCCAGGCTGTCCCAGCGAAGGTGGTTTTCCTTGAGCAGCTGCTGGACGTGCTTGGGGGCGGAACCGCCGGCGCCGGTCTCGAAGAGGCCGCCACCGTTCATCAGCGGCACAACCGAGAGCATCTTGGCGCTGGTGCCCAGTTCCAGGATGGGGAACAGGTCCGTGAGGTAGTCGCGGAGCACGTTGCCGGTGACGGAGATGGTGTCCTCGCCCTTGCGGATCCGCTCCAAGGTGAAGGCGATGGCCTTGACCGGGGACATGATCTGGATGTCCAGGCCCTCGGTGTCGT
This sequence comes from Pseudarthrobacter sp. MOO14, assembly GCF_058267675.1. Lineage (NCBI taxonomy): Bacteria > Bacillati > Actinomycetota > Actinomycetes > Micrococcales > Micrococcaceae > Pseudarthrobacter > Pseudarthrobacter sp. MOO14. The sequence continues at coordinate 3,650,845 of NZ_CM177849.1, read as the reverse complement.
GGTCCTTCAGGTATTCGTTGACCTTGGCGATGAGGTTGGCGTCGTGGGCACGCTCCTCATCCAGCCAGAACACGGCGGGGGTCTGCGAGGCGCGGGCGCGGGTGACAGCCAGCTTGACCCAGTCGCGGATGGGGGCGTCCTTGGTCTGGCAGGCGCGCCAGATGTCACCGGGGACGACGTCGTGTTCGATCAGGACGTTGCCGTTGCCGTCAACGATCTGCACCGTACCGGCTTCCTGGATTTCGAACGTCTTGTCATGGCTGCCGTACTCTTCGGCGGCCTGGGCCATCAGGCCAACGTTCGGGACGGTGCCCATGGTGGTGGGGTCGTAGGCGCCGTTGGCGCGGCAGTCATCGATGACCACCTGGTAGATGCCGGCGTAGGAGCTGTCCGGCAGGACGGCCAGGGTGTCGGCTTCCTTGCCGTCCGGGCCCCACATGTGGCCGGAGGTGCGGATCATGGCCGGCATGGAGGCGTCGACAATGATGTCGGAGGGCACGTTGAGGCTGGTGATGCCCTTGTCGGAGTCCACCATGGCCAGCGCGGGGCCATCTTCCAGGCCCTTCTTGATCAGGTTCTGGACGCCGTCGCGGACATCCGCCGGCAGGTCCTCGAGGCTGCTCAGGATGGCGGCGAGGCCGTTGTTGGGGCTGATGCCGGCGGCGGAAAGCTGCTTGCCGTAGGTCTCGAAAAGTTCGGAGAAGTAGGCCTTCACCACGTGGCCGAAGATGATGGGGTCCGAGACCTTCATCATGGTGGCCTTCAGGTGCGCGGAGAACAGCACGCCCTCTTCCTTGGCACGGGCCACCTGGGCCTTGAGGAACTCGTCAAGGGCGGCGGCGCGCATCACGGTGCCGTCGATGACCTCGCTGGCCAGGACGGGGAAGGCCTTCTTCAGGACCTTGACCGAGCCGTCCTCCCGGACCAGCTGGATGGCGATGGTGCCGTCGGCCTCGATGACCACGGACTTCTCGTTGGAGCGGAAGTCGTCCTGGCCCATGGTGGCCACGTTGGTCTTGGAGTCTGCGGTCCAGGCGCCCATGGAGTGCGGGTTCTGCCGGGCGTAGTTCTTGACGGACAGCGGTGCACGGCGGTCCGAGTTGCCTTCGCGCAGGACGGGGTTCACGGCGGAGCCCTTGATCTTGTCATAGCGGGAGCGGATGGCGGTCTCTTCGTCCGAGGTGGGGTTGTCCGGGTAATCCGGCAGTGCATAGCCCTGGCCCTGCAGCTCGGCGATGGCCGCCTTCAGCTGCGGGATGGAGGCGCTGATGTTGGGCAGCTTGATGATGTTGGCTTCCGGCGTCTTCGCCAGCTCACCAAGTTCAGCAAGGGCGTCACCGATCTGCTGTTCCGGGGTGAGGTAGTCACCGAACACGGCAATGATGCGGCCGGCGAGCGAGATGTCGCGGGTCTCCACCTCCACACCTGCAGTCGAAGCGAAGGCCTCGATGATGGGCAGGAACGAATAGGTAGCCAGCATCGGCGCTTCGTCGGTGTGGGTGTAGATAATCTTGGACATGCGCGGGCGTCTCCCTGAAGGTCGGCTTGGTTGTGAAATCTTTGTCTATTTCACCAAGTACAACTTACCCGAGGACGCCGGTTTGAACCTTAACGGGCCTCCCGGATTACCCCGGTGAGAGCAGCATTACAGCGATGGAGAACGCCCGACGACGGCACGCTTCCGGGTGCACCGCCGCCGTTGCCACAGGTGGGGCGGTACCGGGCGGCCGCCCGGCTCGTGCCGCCTGATGATTGGTCACGAGTGTGTACAAACGCCGCGCGCGGCGATAAGTTCGCTAAGTCACTCCCGATCCCGGGCCCAACCCCGTTCAGACAGGACAACAATGACACGTACCAGGTCCCTGGCATCCGGCTTCCTGACCTTCTCCGCAGCCGCGGTGCTGGCACTTACGTCCGCCGGCGGGGCTTCCGCCACCCCCGCACCGTCCGACGGTACGTCGAATCCCTCGGTTGCCAGCATCTCAGTCGACGCCGGCGGAGCAGCTGACTACTGGACCCCCGAACGGATGCAAAGCGCCCTTCCAGGTGACACCCTTGCAGGGAAGGCGCTCGAGCGCGGCAACCGCTCCAGCCTCGCCGTGGTGGAGAAGGGCAAGCCCTCCACCACCAAGGGAACCAAGGGAACCAAGGGAAAGCCCACCATCGCCAAGAGTGAAAACCCCGTCGCCCACATCGGCAAGGTCTTCTTCACCATGGGCACAACCAACTACGTGTGCTCGGGCAACGCCGTCTCCTCCGCGAACGGCAGCACTGTGGCAACGGCCGGACACTGCGTTAACGAAAGTGGCGCCTACGCCACCAACTTCGTCTTCGTGCCCGCCTACGACAACGGCGCAGCCCCCTACGGCAAGTGGACCGCCAAGGCCCTCTACGCCCCCACCCAGTGGGTTTCAACCGGGGACATGACCTATGACACCGGCTTCGCGGTCATGAACCCCTTGAACGGCCAGAAGCTGACAGACGTCGTTGGCGGCTCGGGCACTGCCTTTAACCAGGCCCGCGGCCTGACCTACACGGCCTACGGCTACCCGCAGGCCTCACCGTTCGACGGCACGTCCCTGTGGAGCTGCACCGGCACGGCCAGCAACGATCCCAACAACCCGCAGTTCGGCACCCAGGGCATTCCGTGCGACATGACCGGCGGTTCCTCGGGCGGTCCGTGGTTCATCGGCATCGGGTCCGACGGGCTGCAGAACTCGATCAACAGTTACGGCTACAACGGCTCCGCCGTCATGTACGGCCCTTACTGGGGCTCGGTTATCGAGGCCACGTACACCAATGCAGCGAAATCCTAAAGAACCCGCACCGGACCAGGACCCCGTCAGCCATGTCGACCTTGAACAGTCCAGCGAGGAAGTCCTCGAATACTGGACCGAGGAGCGGATGGCTGAAGCCCGGCCCCGGGAGGTAAAACTTCCGGAACCCGGCCCCGGCCCGGCGGCCCGGCACTAACCGCACAACAGACGACGGCGCCCGTCCCCTTCTCAGGGGACGGGCGCCGTCGTCGGTTCAATCCGCCATCGATTGCTCCGTACCCGTGGGGAGCAATCGATGCAGCCGATCAGTGGAAGAAGTGCCGGGCTCCGGTGAAGTACATGGTGATGCCGGCCGCGTTGGCTGCCGCGATGACTTCCTCGTCGCGGACCGAGCCACCGGGCTGGACTACGGCGCGGACACCGGCGTCGATCAGGATCTGCAGGCCATCGGCGAACGGGAAGAACGCGTCCGAAGCCGCCACGGCACCGCGGGCGCGCTCAGGTGCGCCGCTCGCGTCCGCATTCGAGGCGCCGCCGGCGCCGTCGACGTCGGAGGCAACCTCCACGCCCAGCGTGTTGGCCCGCTCAACGGCCAGGCGACAGGAATCGAGCCGGTTCACCTGGCCCATGCCGATGCCCACGGCTGCGCCGTTGTCGGCAATCAGGATGGCGTTCGACTTCGCGGCCCGGCACGCGGTCCAGGCGAAGGCGAGGTCTGCGAGGGTCTTCTCATCCGCGGCCTCACCGGCGGCGAGGGTCCAGTTGGCGGGGTTGTCGCCGTCGGCGTCCACCTTGTCGCTGACCTGGACCAGCATGCCACCGGATACCTGGCGGAACTCCGTCGGATACCGGCCGTAGCCTTCGGGGAGGGCAAGCAGGCGGATGTTCTTCTTTTTGGACAGGATCTCCACGGCCTCGGGTTCAAAGCCGGGGGCGATGACGACCTCGGTGAAGATGTCCTTGACGGTATTGGCCATGCCGGCGGTGACGGTGCGGTTGGCCGCGATGACGCCGCCGAATGCGGAGACGGGGTCGCAGGCGTGGGCCTTGGCGTGTGCGTCGGCGATGGGGTCGGCGGCGTCCGCGGAGCCGACGGCAACACCGCAGGGGTTGGCGTGCTTAATGATGGCGACGGCGGGTTCGCTGAAGTCGTAGGCGGCGCGCAGGGCGGCGTCGGCGTCCACGAAGTTGTTGTAACTCATGGCTTTGCCGTGCAGCTGGTCCGCCTGGGCGATGCCCACCGGCGCAGCCTTGTCCACGTAGAGTGCCGCCTGCTGGTGCGGGTTCTCGCCGTAGCGCAGGACCTCCGAGCGTTCCAGGGAGAGGCCCGCGTAGGCCGGCCAGTCGATGACGCCGTCGCCGTCTTCATCCAGGAACTGGCTGGCGGTCCAGGTGGCCACTGCGTTGTCGTACGCGGCGGTGTGGGCGAACGCCTTGGCAGCGAGGCGGCGGCGGGTCTTCAGGTCGAAGCCGCCGGCGGCAGCGGCCTCAACCACCTGACCGTAGAAGGTCGGGTCCACCACAATGGCGACGGCGGCATGGTTCTTCGCGGCAGAGCGGACCATGGCGGGGCCCCCGATGTCGATCTGCTCAACGACATCGTCCTGCGCGGCACCGGACTTCACCGTCTCCACGAACGGGTAGAGGTTCACCACCACCAGGTCGAAAGCCTCAATGTCCATGCTTTCGAGCGTCTCCATGTGGGCGGGGACGCGGCGGTCGGCCAGGATGCCGCCGTGGACGCGGGGGTGCAGCGTCTTGACGCGTCCATCCAGCATTTCCGGGGAACCGGTGACTTCCTCAACCTCTTGCACGGGGATGCCGGCGGCGGCGATCTTCTTGGCCGTGGAACCGGTGGAGACGAGCTTCACGCCGGCCGCGTGCAGGCCCGTAGCGAGTTCCTCCAGACCGGTCTTGTCGTACACCGAGATGAGGGCCCGGCGGATGGGTACACGGTCAATGGATACGCGCTCATGCTGCGTGAAGCTCACAAATGTCTCCGTCTTATCTCGCGGAACAGGGCCGCGGTTGGTGGGGATACGGCCAGTTTATCGCGAAGGCAGCGGTTACCCCCTGTGTGCTCCGGAGTGTGAACGTCCGCGGGCCCGGATAGAGTCTTCACCAGGAGGCGGCGATGAATACTTACACCACTGTGCCCAGCGGCGAACAGGTGGTCCAGGAACTGCCCTGGCGATGGAAAGTCCAGGGCAGGATATTCCTGATCGGGGGCCTCGGCTTCATGTTCGACGCCTGGGATGTGACCCTTAACGGCATCCTCATCCCGCTGCTGTCCACGCACTGGGCCCTGACACCGGGCGAGGCCGCATGGGTGGGTACGGCCAACCTGATCGGGATGGCCCTCGGGGCGTTCGTCTGGGGAACCATTGCGGACACCGTGGGCCGCAAAAAGGCGTTCACGGCCACGCTGCTCCTGTTTTCCATCTTCACCGTACTTGGCGCTTTCTCACCCGACTTCATGTGGTTCTGCATCTTCAGGTTCCTGGCTGGTTTCGGACTGGGCGGCTGCATTCCGGTGGACTACGCCCTGGTGGGTGAGTTCACGCCGCGGAAGCAGCGCGGCAAGGTCCTGACGGCCATGGACGGCTGGTGGCCCATTGGCGCGGCCCTGGCCGGGTTCGTCTCGGCCGGCCTGGTGGCCCTGAACGGTGACTGGCGACTGACCATGCTGGTGATGGTGCTCCCGGCCCTGCTGGTGTTCTGGGTCCGGCGGAGCGTCCCCGAGTCCCCCTTGTTCCTGATCCGAAAGGGCCGGCGGGAAGAAGCGGCCAGGATTATTGACGGGCTGGTGGTGGCCACAGGCGCCGAAGCCCGGGCCTACAGCCTGCCCGATGCCAAGGATGCCCCGAGGCTTTCGGCCGGCAGCGCCTGGACCCAGCTGCGCTCTGTCTGGCAGTTCAACTGGAAAATCACCACCGCCGCCTGGGCCCTGTTCTTCAGCATCCTGCTGGTCTATTACCTGTCCCTGACCTGGATGCCCAGGATCCTGATCGGCGCCGGATTCGCCGAGTACAAGGCGTTCGTCACCACGGCGTCCATGGCCGCCGTCGGCTTCCTCGGCGTGGTGGCGGCAGCGCTGCTCGTGGAACGTGTGGGGCGCAAGTGGATCCTGGCCATCACCGGACCGCTGTCCGCCCTGACCCTGGTGATCGTGGCGTTCGTGGTGGACATTCCCACGGCCGCGGTGTTCTGGCTGCTGGTCTTCGGGTTCGTGGTGCAGGTGGCCATCCCGGTGCTCTATGCGTACGTCTCCGAGCTCTACCCCACGGAACTGCGGGGCAGCGGCTTTGGCTGGGCATCAACGTTTTCCCGCCTGGGCGCCGGCTTTGGGCCGCTGATCTTCGCCAACTACTTTTGGCCGGAACTGGGCCTCGCCACGTCCTTTGCGCTGGCGGGTGCCCTGGTGCTGCTGTCGGTGCTGTGGATGGCTTTCTTCTCCCCGGAAACCCGGCAGCGCCGCCTCCAATAGGGTGGACCGCTACGCGTACGAGGGGTCTGCGGCGAGGGCGGCCAGGGTGGACACCAGCAGCCGGCGCTCCACGACCTTGATGCGCTCGTGCAGCGTCTCCTCAGTGTCCGAGTCCTCGATGGTCACAGCCTCCTGGGCAATGATGGGCCCGGTGTCAACGCCGGCGTCAGCCCAGTGCACGGTGCAGCCGGTCACCTTCACGCCGTAGGCCATGGCATCCCGTACGCCGTGGGCCCCGGGAAAGGCCGGCAGCAGGGCGGGGTGGGTGTTCAGGTACCTGCCCTTGAATGCGTCAATGAACTCGGGGCTGACGATCCGCATGAAGCCGGAGGACACCACCACGTCCGGCTTGAAGGCGGCCACGGCCTCGGTCAGCGCGGCGTTCCAGTCCGCGCGGTCCCGGTACGACCTGAAGTCCACCACAAACGTGGGGATGCCTGCCGCGGCGGAACGTTCGACGCCGAAGGTCCCCTCCCTGTCGGCCCCCACCGCGGCGATTTCCACGCCGAGTTCCCCCGCCTTGACGGCGTCGATGACTGCTTGGAGATTGGACCCGGTGCCAGAGACGAGGACGACGATACGCATTGGTCCAGCTTAGGTGCACGCTCGCGTACGCTGGAAAACATGAACAGCCAACCGGGCCGGGGCGTCCAGCAAGAGGCCAAACCCCCGCTCAGCGAGGCAGCAAAGGCCTCCCGCACCAAGACCTTTGCCCTGTTCCGGATGTTCCTGGTTTCGGTCCTCGGCGCTCTGTTCGTCTACCAGTTGGACGTCAACTACCTGTGGTTGGCAACTGTCCTCACGGCAGCCGGCCTGGCCCTGGGGATCTCCCTGCTGGTCAGGGCCATCCGGTTGAAGGAATCCAAACTGGTCCTGGTTGGCACCATCTCGGGCCTGGTGATGGCCGTGGTCATGGTGCCGCTGCTCGTGACCGCCATGGTCTTCTTCAACCAGGTGCGCGACTACCAAGGATGCATGGGACGGGCGCTGACGGACCGGGCGACTAATGCGTGCGTGACGCAGTTCCAAAATGTCTTACCCACCAAAGTGGGTTAGCGCGCCGGCGAAGCGCCTAGCTGACGAGTTCGGCGTCCCGTTCCGCGGCCCCGCTTTCCTCACGTTCCAGCCACGGCCCGGCCGCGTAGCCAATGACGACGCCGATGCCGACCTCGGCCGCCACCCACAGGCCGGTCCAGAGCGGGTCGGGTCCGATATCCGTTAGTCGGCCGATTCCCGCGGACCCCCTCGCCACCCAGGAAAGGCACATCGTCAACACCCCGGCGGCCAGCCCGGTGAGTGCCCCGAGCACCAGGGTGGAAACGGTGGCGGTGAACCAGCGTGCATGGATCTTGATGGCGAGCCATTCGTCGAAGTGGTTCTCCCCTTCCCGGAGGAACCACCACCCGGCCACGACGCCGGCCAGCACCGGTACGAGCAACGCCACGAAAGCGTAGTCCATGGGGCCGGACGGGATGGCCGCCAGGACCGGAACGGATGGCATGGGCCCCACCGCGGTGCCCAGCGGCCCCGCCTGGGACCCCACGCCCATGGCGAAACCGGCGCCTGAGGTCCAGGCGAGGGCGAAAACCACCAGGTTCGGCAGGAATCCGAGCTGCGCGATGGTGAGGGCGGCGCCTCCTACCGGACCGGCGTCGAGCGCCTCATAGACAGAAACCACGAGGTTCCAGTGGATGAACAGGTCCACGGCCAGCAGCACTGCGGCCAAGGTAAGGGCCGACACCACGGCCACGAAGCCGGCCTTCGCGGCAGAGCCAAAGTATGAGCCCGCCCAGCGGGAGTGCTGGCTGGTGCGCGAAATCCAGTCCACCGCGTCGACGCCGATGAGCCGGCTCCAGGAGCCTGCTTCCCTGCGGGCGCCGATCACCATGCCGAGTCCGTAGGGAATGAGCGGCACCAGCATGGCATACCAGAGATTGATGACGACGTCGGTGCTGCGGCACACGAAACCGGTGGCTGCACCGAAGGCGGCGTAAACCAGCCATGAGCCCAGCAGGGCCTGCCATAGCTGGTCGGTGTAGGAGGCCCGGGCCAGGCGGCGGCCGGCGCGCCAGGCCAGCAGGAAGGGGATCAGGGTCAGGCCGAGGGGAATCAGGTTCAGGATGTCCGAGCCGGCATGAGCTGCCGGGGCCGGCCCCGCTCCCGTGAGTTCCAGTGGCACGCCATGGACCAGGAGCCAGGACTGGCCGGCCAAGCGGGCCAATACCTCGAACTGCCCGTTCTGGAAACCCGCAGTGGCCCAGACGGCGACAATGGGGGCTATCACCACCAGCGCGGAAATGACGGCCGCCTGTGCTGTTTCAAGGGCGCCCTGCAGCCACAACGGCATGGGGAGGCCACGGTTTCCGGTCTGATCAGCACGCAGTTTCATCGTCTTCCATGGTGTCACGCCGGGTGCCTCCTGCCCGCGAACGACAGGCTCCGCGGCGGCACTGGGTGAACAATCAAGTGGGGATGCGACCGGTGCTTTTCCAAGGGCCTCGCCGTAAAATTGGTATCTAAACCAACACCCGCCCACCCGGGCGCAGTGCGATGTGTTTCGGCGCCGGACATTTGCCGCGCCGGCCAATGACCCGGATCCGTAAACCGGGAAACAGGAGCCGCGAATGAGAGATGAACCGTAAGTTCTGACGATATTCGTCCTACTGGCTGGTGCACCCATGGCATACAGCGTGGTTGCACCAGCGCTTAACGGTGCGGCGCCGGGAACCCCCAAGGTTCCCGGCGCCGTTCACTGCCAAAGGGGCCAGGTCAGTGGCCGTACTTCCGAAGCCGGGGTGCGGTGTCCCGTTCGGAGCTGATTCCGGCGGTGGGGGTGCCGGCGTTCAGGTCGGCGTCGCCCTGCAGGTCCACGTCTCCGGCGTCGGAGTCCATGCCGGTCCGGGCTTCCGAATACGTCCGTGCGCCGCGGTCGTAGTACGTGTACAGCCGGTCCTCTTCTTCAGGGGTGAGGTGGCCGTCAGCGTCCACCCGCGGAGCGTCCTTCACGTGCTCCTTGGTGAACGGGACCACCAGGTCCTCTCCCTCGCTGCGGGCCCCTTCGACCGGGACGAAGGTCTCGGACGTGCCAAAGAGGCCGGTTTTGACGGTGACCCAAGTGGGCTCGCCCGTGTCGTCGTCAGCGTACAGCTGGCCGATCGAGCCGATCTTCGCCCCATCGGTACCCACGACGTTGCCGCCCTTGGCAAGCAGGCTTTCGAGGTTTTCCCTGTTGAGCATGACGTCTCCTTGGTTGTGTCTTTGTACCGGGTTTGCCAGCCCGGAGCCCGGGCACCGGGTCACCCCGGTGTCCGGCCCCTGCCCCGGCTGCTTGAGGCTAGTGCTGGCTACCCGTTTAACGTAAGCATGCTTAGCATCAAATGCCAAGCTTACTTAGTAGTTTTCCTGGTTGAGGGGGGCAGCTGTTCACCCAACCTTTCCCTGCGGGTCATGCCCCCTCCCCCGCCATTTCAAGGCGGCCACCCACGGTTGAAGGGTGAGGATCGCAATCGTTGCCGAATCATTTTTGCCGCTGATGAATGGCGTCACCCATTCAATCCTGCGGGTCCTGGACCACCTCCAGGACCGGGGCGACGACGTCCTGGTCATCGCCCCGTCCGCCCATGACGGACAGGCGCCGGGACGGGTCAAGGGCGCTGCGGTCCACCGGCTTCCCGCGGTTCCGCTGGCGGGATACACGAACGTGCGGGTGGCACTGGGAGGTGTGTACCGGGTCAAGCGAATCCTTGCCGAGTACGCCCCTGACGTGGTGCACCTTGCCTCGCCGTTCGTGCTGGGCTGGCGGGCCGCCCAGGCTGCCCATCAGCTCGGCATTCCGTCGGTGGCCATCTACCAGACCGAGGTTCCCAGTTACGCCGCCCGGTACGGAGTGCCGTTCCTGGAGAACTGGGCCTGGAACCGGGTCGAGAACATCCACCTGCTGGCCACCCGCACCCTGGTGCCGTCCACGTTCGCGCTGAACCAGTTGCGCGGGCGGGGGATCCCCCGGGTGCGGATGTGGCGCCGCGGGGTGGACACCGCGCGGTTCTCGCCGGGAAAGCGCGACGACGGGTGGCGGGCTTCGGTTGCCCCCGGCGGCGAGCGGATCATCGGCTACGTCGGCCGGCTCGCGGTGGAAAAGCAGGTGGAAGACCTTGCCGCGCTGGCCGGGCTCCCCAACTCGAAGCTGGTGGTGGTGGGCGACGGGCCGCAGCGGGCCGCATTGGAAGCCGCGCTTCCCGGTGCAGCCTTCACGGGATTCCTGGGCGGTGATGAGTTGGCACGCGCCGTGGCGTCGTTCGACTTGTTCGTCCATCCGGGCGAGTTCGAAACCTTCTGCCAAACCATCCAGGAGGCCATGGCATCGGGCGTGCCGGTGGTGGCCACGGGCCGGGGCGGCCCCCTGGATCTGGTCGAGAATTCACGGACGGGTTGGCTGTACGAGCCGGGCGACTTGTCCGCCATGCGTGCCCGTGTGCAGGACCTGATGGGCGACGATGCCAAGCGCCGCGCGTTCGCCGCCGCCGCACACGCCTCCGTACAGGACCGAACCTGGCCCGCCCTCTGCACCGAACTGGTGCAGCACTACGCCGACGTCATCGCGGACGTCCAGATGGCAACGGCGGTCAACAGCAAGGGAGCAACCCTGTGAAAATCTCCGTGATCGGCTGCGGTTACCTCGGAGCAGTCCACGCTGCAACGCTGGCTTCCATGGGCCACACCGTGGTGGGCATCGACGTCGATCCCCGCAAGGTGGCGCAGCTGTCCAGCGGCGCGGCACCGTTCCACGAGCCCGGACTCGATGAGCTCCTCCGGGACGGCCTCGCCACCGGCCGGCTGCGCTTCTCCACCGACCCCGCCGGGGCCACGGCAGCGCAGGTGCACTTCCTGTGCGTGGGGACGCCGCAGGAGAAGACGTCCGACGCCGCCGACCTCACCTTCCTCGTCTCCGCTTCGGAAGCCTTGCTGCCGCACCTGGCCGCGGGCGCCGTCGTCGTTGGCAAATCAACCGTGCCCGTGGGCACCGTGGACATGCTCCGCGGTGTGCTGGCGCCCCGGCCTGACGTGCTGGTGGGTTGGAATCCCGAGTTCCTGCGGCAGGGAACCGCCGTCAAGGATTCCCTGGTGCCGGACCGGCTGGTGTACGGCGTGGAAGGGGGCCGGACCGCCGCCTTCAACCGCGACACCGGCGCGCCGCTGGGCGTGACGGCGGCACTGGACGCCGTCTACGAACCGCTGCTTCGCGCCGGAATCCCCCGGCTGGTCTGCAACTTTGCCACGGCGGAACTCATCAAGTCGGCCGCGAACGCATACCTTGCCACCAAGGTCAGCTTCATCAATGCCGTCGCCGAATTGTGCGACGCCGCGGGAGCCGATGTCAGCGAACTCGGCGAAGCGATGGGGCTGGATCCGAGGATCGGCAGCCGCTACCTGCACGCGGGCCTGGGCTTCGGCGGAGGCTGCCTTCCCAAGGACATCCGCAGTTTCCGGACCCAGGCCGCGGCGCTGGGCGTCCCTGCCGTGGAGGACTGGATGGGCCTGGTCGACTCGGTGAACCTGGACCAACGGGCGCGCACGGTGGGCCTGGCAGCGGCTATGTGCGGAGGCTCGCTGGCAGGGCGTTCCATCACAGTGCTCGGAGCCTCCTTCAAGCCGGACACGGATGACATCCGCGACTCCCCCGCCCTGGACGTGGCGGACCGGCTGGCCGCCGCCGGCGCGCACGTTACCGTGACGGACCCCAAGGCGGTGAACCACGCGTGGCGCCGCTACCCCGGGCTCCGGTTCGAGGTGTCCACCAGGCGGGCACTCCAGGACTCAGAGCTGGTGCTGCTGCTGACCGAATGGGACGAGTACCGGCAGCTTTGCCCTGCCGCCACCGGCAGGCTGGTCCGACGCCGGGCGGTCCTGGACGCGCGGAACGTGCTGGACGCCGCGGCATGGCAGGCAGACGGCTGGACCGTGCGGGGGCTTGGAAGGTCCGCCGCGGTCACGACCGCAGTTGCGGTCGGCTGAGGTTCAGCCCAGGAGCCCCAGATCGTCGAACGCCAATGCGACACCTGCCCCTGCCGGTCCGGCGGTGGTCCTGTCGGCCACGGCGAGGACTGCCGGGTGGCCGCCTTCGACGGCAATGCCCACCCCGGCGTATTCGAGCATTTCAATATCGTTGGCACTGTCACCGATGGCAACAATGTCCGCCCGGTGGAGGCCAAGCCGGGCCTCCACCACCTGGATGCCCACCGCTTTGTGCGTGCCCGCCATGAAGATCTCCCCCGCACGGTCTCCCAGCGCCGAGAGCGAACTGGGGATCAGCCCGACGCCGGGACCGAGCTTATCCATCAGCCGCCTCAGCGGGACCGTCGAATCGAAGACCGAGATCTTGGCATAGGAGGTGCTGCGGAGGTCGTCGCTGTACTGCATCGGCCCCAGGATGTCCTCCAGCGGATCAACGTCGGTGCTGAGGATTCCATCGTGCCGGGGGCGGCCGGCGAAGATGGGCCCCAGGACCTCCCTCAGCCGCCGGTCCACGCCGGTGCGGCCGTGCAGGGCCTCGGGTGCTTCCAGGATGTAGGCGGACCCGTGGGCATCGAGGGTTTCCACGATGAGCGCCGCCAGGTCCGGCTCAAAGCGCTGGTCCCGAAGGACCTCACCGTTGACTTCCACCCTGGCACCGGCCCCGGTGATGGTCCCGTCGAAGCCGGCGTCCAGGATGTGGCCGGGCACCATGGACAGCGGGCGCCCGGTGCAGACGAACACCAGATGGCCCAGCCCGCGGGCGGTCCGGACCGCGTCCACATGGGCATCCGGGGCCAGGCCGTGGTCCGCATACGTACCGTCGATGTCGAGGAACACGGCACGCGGCCTGGCGGTCTGGCTTGGCATGCCTGGGCTCCTTCGTCAGTTGCGGGACATCCAAATCCTATCCCCGGCCCCTGGTTCACCAGGGTGGACTACGGTGGCCAGTTCCGCCTTAAGTGACAGCCATCCTGTGATATTCAAAGCCTTGCCTAACAAATAAGCCTGCTGATTGAATAAGGGAACCGGAAATGGGGGCCCGGCACAACTTACTGACAAGGAGTGACAACATGGGCATTCTCGGATTTCTCATTTTGGGCCTGATCGCCGGCGCTATTGCCAAGGCCATCCTTCCGGGCCGCCAAGGCGGCGGCTGGGTGGTAACCCTGGTTCTCGGAGTTGTGGGGGCCATCCTGGGCGGCTGGATCGGATCGCTGATTTTCGGCGGCGGACTGGCCGAATTCTTCGACCTGCGGACATGGCTGCTGGCGATCCTCGGCTCGATCATCGTGCTGCTGGTCTACGGAGCAATCACCAACCGCAGCGGCCGCAGGGCATAGCCACACCACAGTCTTTACCATCAGTAAAAGGCGCCGGACTCCGCGCAGGAGACCGGCGCCTTTTCACGTTCCCGAAGAACGCATCCGCAAAAAGGAAACCCGCCCAACAGCTTTGCCGGTGAGCCGCCCAATTTGGGGATCTGCCCTTTATGATGGCCAAGGGGTGGTGTTATGACCGGTATTTCGGGCCGTGGCAATGATGTGGCATTACAAATTTTTGGCGCGGCCATGAATGCCAGTCCGGACGCCCTCCTGGCACTGGACGCCGACGGCATGGTTCTCTGCGCCAACGCCGCTGCGGCCAGGCTCTTTGGGTTGCCCCAGGACGCGTTTGCCGGCCTGGACCACCGGCCCCTGATCGCCGAAGGATTCCGCGGTGAGGTGGCGAACCTGTTCCGGCAGCTCCTGGCCCACCCTGACCAACCGCAGCCGCCGCGTGAGATCGCGGGCCTCCGCAGCGATGGATCCGAGTTCCCCCTGGAGGTTGCCGCTGCGGTCCTCCCCGCCGGGCCGCGGTCCGATCCCGCCCTCATTCCTGCCGGGGACACCGGCCCTGCCGGAGCACGCCTCCTGCTCTCCGCCCGGGGCACAGCACACCGCCAAGCCACCAACGAAAGCCTTCGCGAAGCCATGTCACTGCTCACGGCCACCCTGGAATCCACGGCGGACGGAATCCTGGTGATGGGCATTAATGGCAGTGTGGCCGGATTCAACGAGCAGTTCCTCACCATGTGGGGCATCCCGCCCGCCTTGTTGGAAGCGGACAGCGAGGAGCCTGCGGTCCGGGTGGTGATGGCCCAGGTGGCCGACCCTGTTTCCTTCACGGCCCGGCTGAACGAGGTCCAGAAAGACCCGTCTGCCGAAAGCCACGACGTCGTCGAGTTGCTCGACGGGCGGACCTTTGAACGGTACTCACGCCCGCAACGGGTGGGCGAGAAGATCGTAGGCCGGGTGTGGAGTTTCCGGGATGCGACGCCCCGGCGGAAGGCACAGGAGCAGGTGCACCAGGCGTTGAAGGACCTCGCGGAACAGGCCGAGAAGCTACGGGCCATGGCTTTCCAGGACCCGCTGACCGGGCTCGCCAACCGGGCGGTGTTCAACGAGGCCTTGGCCAACTCGCTGGCGGAGCCACGGCTGAAGACGGTCGACGTCCTGCTCCTTGACCTGGACGACTTCAAGGAGGTCAATGACATCCTTGGCCACCAGGCCGGCGACGACATGCTGGTGGAGGTGGCGCGCCGGCTCCGCGGCTGTACACCTACGGCGGACGTGGTGGCACGCCTTGGCGGCGACGAATTCGTGGTGCTCCTGACGGCCTGCCCCGACCCCGACGAGATCGCGGCGTGCATTGTGCGCTGCCTGCATGTGCCGGTGACCATCGGTGGCACCGTCCTGCGTCCGAGCCTGAGCCTGGGGCTTGCCTCCCTGGGGCAGGACAGCGTGGGTCCCTCCGAACTGCTCAGGCACGCGGACATCGCCATGTACGCGGCCAAGGCTGCGGGCAAGAACCGTTTCCTGCGCTTCCACCCGGACATGATGCAGGCGCTGGTGCAGCGGACGCACATGGAAAGCGGCCTGCAATTGGCGGTTCCGCGCGGCGAGATCACAGTCGATTTCCAACCGATCGTTTCGCACCGCATGGGGCAGGTAGTCCAGCTCGAGGCGCTGGCCCGGTGGGACCGCGGCGGTGAACGGGTGCCGCCGTCGATCTTCATTCCGCTCGCCGAGCGCACCGGCCTGATCAATGAGATCGGGGCAGAGGTGATGGCCAGCGGCATGGTGCAGCTGGCGCGCTGGCTGAGCGAGGATCCGTCCCGGTCGCTCGCCGTGAACGTCTCCGGCGTCCAACTGCAGGAGCGGGACTTTGCCGGGACGGTCCTCAAGCTCGCGGAAGCCAGCGGGGTGGCCCCCTACCAGCTTGTCCTGGAAGTCACCGAAAGTGTCTTCTTCGACGCGGACGGCGACCTGATCGACCAGCTGGGAACCCTGCGCGCCGCCGGCGCCCGGGTGGCGCTGGACGACTTCGGCACTGGGTATTCCTCGCTTGGCCGGCTGCAGGACCTGCCCGTGGACACGGTCAAGATCGACAAAACCTTTGTCTCAATGGTGCGCACCGGAAACGAGCGGCTGCCGATCCTCAGCTCCATGATCAACATGGCCCACAGCCTGGGCCTGACCGTCACCGCGGAAGGGATCGAGACGGCGGCGCAAGCAGACTATCTGACCGCCCTGGACTGCGACTCCCTTCAGGGCTACCTGTTCTCATTGCCGGAGCCGGGCGACCGGCTGATACCGGCCCTGCATCACGCCGAAGAGGCGCTCAATGCTTTGAAAGGACGTTAGGGCGGGAAGGCCTAGGCTGCTTCCCGGCCGGATTGCCGCGGCTTCTTCGCGGGCAGCGGAGGGCGTGAGGCTTGCGCCGCAGCGGGAGAAGGCGTCACGGCATCTGCCTCGGCTGGGCCCGCAGGCACGGCGGAGGGCGCAGTAGTGGATTCCGACGGTGGTGCCTCACCGCTGAAGATCTCCGCCTCGAATTCCGTGCGGGCTTCAGGAGCGGCGGCGCGGTTGCGGCGCCAGCGGCGGACCAGGTCGATGCCGGCCACCAGTCCGGCGACGGGGCTGAGGACGGCAGCGGAGTAGACGAACAGCAGCCAGGTCAGGGTGGTCAGCGGCGGCTGGTTGTTGTTCAGCAGCGACAGCCCGCCGAGCAATCCCACCACCCAGAAGAGCAGCACGGCCGCCAGCACGGATCCGGCAGGAAAATACTGGTTGGTCACGATTTTCTTCAGCGTTTCCATGCACTTCCTCCTGCCTGGCCCGGGGACGGCAAAGGCCGTTCAAGACAAGTATGGGGCCCGGCCCGTGCGAAACTGCGCAAGACGCCACGGCGAGTGACCAAACTAACCCGGCCGCCCGGCGTCGTACGGATTTCCGGGCCGAAGAAGCCCTGCAGAACCCTTCCGCCCGGCGCCTCCGGACACATAGCGTAGGGCTGACCACTCGATCAATGGAGGACCCATGCGCAAAGTCACTGCCGGCCTGTTCCACTCAGTCGACGGGGTGGTGTCAGAACCATTCAAGTTCCAGTTCGACAGCTTCGATGAGGAACTCGGCCACGGGCTGACCCGGATGATGAACACCGTGGACACGGTGGTGCTGGGCCGTGTCAGCTACCAGGAGTGGGCGGGCTACTGGCCCAACGCCTCCGCCGACCAGGACTTTGCCGCCTTCATCAACCCCGTGGAGAAGTACGTGGCGTCGCGGACACTGGCGGGGCCGCTGGAGTGGGAGAACTCCCGGCTGATGGATGCACCGCTCGAGGACTTCGTGGCAGCCCTGAAGGAGCGCGAAGGCGGTGAGATCGCCGTGTGCGGCAGCATCTCCGTGGTGCGGCAGCTGCTGTTTGCCGGGCTGCTGGATTCGCTTCAACTGATGACCCACCCGGTCATTGCGGGCACCGGCCGCCGCCTGTTTGAGGACGGCGACCCGTTGACCCGCCTGGAGCTGCAGGAGCAGTCCCGGACCAGCAAGGGGAACGTGCTCAGCACGTACGGAGTCCGCGCCGGCTAGGTCATGCCGCCAGCCGTGCCCCGAACAGCTCCTCCGCGAGCCGGGGCAGGTGTTCCGGCACGTCCGCTTCGGTTCCGTGTTCGCCGCGGCCGAGGAAGACGGCGGTGCCGCGGATCCCGTCCAGGTCCAGGCCGCATTCGTGCATGAGCTGGCCTGCACGGAAATTCACCGGCAGCAGCATGGCCACGCTTTCGGCGTTCAGGTACACGTGCCAGTCGCCGTGGATCACGGATTCAAGGGGCCCGTCCACCAGGGATTCCAGGGCCTGCGGCTCCGCTCCCACCTGCTCCATGCGGATGGGCTCGGCGTTGTTGGCCGGTACAACGAGTGCTTGGTACGTTCTGCTGTCCATGATTGGTCTCTCCACAGGGTTTAACATGCGGGGAGGGTGTGGTGTTCCCGGGCCGGGCGCGGGCGAGTGGACCGTGCCCGGCCGACTACAAAGCGGCGACGGCGGCGATGTCACCCGGAGTGGTCCGGCAACAACCCCCGATGATCCGGGCACCCTCTTCGCGCCAGGCAGGGACTCCGCCGGCGAGGTCCTGTGGTGCCCCGTCCGGCGTCCCGCCGATTCCGGGCGCACCCCACGTCTTGGTGTCCGCGTGGTACGTTTCGCCGGAATTCGGGTAAGCCAGCAGGGGCTTGTCCGTGTACTGCCGCAAGGCTGCGAGTGCCGGAGCCACCAGGTGCAGGGGCACGCAATTGACCCCGACTGCGGCAACGTGGGGGTGCATATCGAGAAGCCTGGCCACGTCCGCCAGGGGTGTGCCGTCGCTGATACTGGCGCCGTCGCGCAGCGTAAAGGAGAACCAGGACTCGACGCCGGCTTCCGCAGTGAGCGCCAGCAAGGCCTCCGCCTCGGCGAAGGAGGGCAGCGTTTCACAGGCCAGGACGTCGACGCCGGACTGAACCAGGGCGTTGATGCGGGGTCCGTGGAACGCACGGAATTCCGCAGGGCTGAGGACGTAATCTCCGCGGTACTCAGACCCATCTGCGAGGTAGGCGCCGTACGGACCCACCGATCCAGCGATGAGCAGGGGACCGGCGTCAGGGTGGTCCAACATGTGCTCCCGCCGGGCCTCCTCCGCGAGCCGGACCGACAAACCAACAAGGTCCAAGGCCTCCTGCCGGCCGATCCCCCGGGCAGCAAATCCTTGCGGCGTGGCCTGGTAGCTGGCGGTGGTTGCGATGTTCGCCCCGGCGGCGAAGTAGTCCCGGTGCACGTCCCTGATGAGTTCGGGTTGCTCCAGGAGGACCTTGGCGGACCACAGCGGATCGTTCAAGTCGCAGCCGCGCGCTTCAAGTTCGGTGGCGAGGGCGCCATCGGAGACAAGGGTCCTGCCTTCAAGCGAGGTGGCAAGGGGAAAACGGTGGGGCATCGCAACTCCGGTCGATTTGTGCGGTTTTACTCATTATAGACAAGTTTCCATGCTTGTAATGAATATCACTCTGTGTCACCATGACTGCATTGATGACCACCCCAGAGGAGAATTTCGTGAGTGTGCACCTGAACAGCGTCCGTAAGCTGCGGGTCCATTGGCCCATCAGCGCAGAAACCTTCAGCCGCATCGCAGCCGGAAACGCTGACGCGGTCCAGCAGGATCCAGGGCTGGCAAAACTCCTGAAGGCCGTTGAACAGTTTCCCGACCTTGGTGATTTCGGAAACTACAAGCACGTCTTCGAATCCGGAATCGGGTTCGAGGGATTCTCCTGCGGCGAGGGGGCGACGCCCACCCTCGGCCGGGTAGGCGAGCAAACGCTTTCGCCCACGTTCGTCTTCACCACCTATTTTGATTCCGCCTTGGACGATTCCGTCCTGGAGCGTGCCGTGCAGGAACTTGTGGACATCCACCCGTGGGAACTGCCCGTCATCGAGGTGACCGGCCCACTCAGCGTTGCCGGAGGACTGCACCGCAAAACTCCTTCAAAGGCGGCATCATGACCCTCACCACCACCGCCGCTTGGCCGGCACTGCAGTCCGCGCTGGCAGGCAGGACGTTTACGGACCTCACCCACGCCTTCCACCCGGGCCAGCCCCGTTTCGCCGCCTTTCCGGACGAAAGCCGGGAAGCGCTTTTCGATCTTGAAAAAGGCGACGGATTCACGGCCCACCGGTATTCGATCGTGGGGCAATGGGGAACGCATGTGGACCCCCCGTCCCACTTCATCCGCGGGGGCCGCACCCTCGACCGGATTCCGGTCCAGGACATGATCCTGCCCCTTGTGGTGCTGGACATCACCCGGCGCGTTGAGGAAGATCCTGACGCCACCCCTGCCTTGGAGGATGTGCGGGCGTGGGAGGACCGGAACGGAACCATACCCGCAGAATCCTTCGTCGCCCTGAGGACCGGCTGGAGCCGGCGGTGGCCGGACGGGGAGGCCATGGCCAACAGGGATGCAGACGGCGTGAGCCATACACCGGGCTGGTCCCGGGAGGTGCTTTCCTTCCTGATCGAGGAACGTTCGGTCTCGGCTGTCGGGCACGAGCAGACGGATACGGACCCGGGGTTGGCAACGTCCCGGGGAGACTTCGCCCTGGAAACCTATATCCTCGCCCAGGACCGCTGGCAGATAGAGCTGTTGGCGGACCTGGCCGGGCTCCCTGAGTCCGGGGCCGTGGTGGTGGCCAGCTGGGCAAAGCCACGCGAAGGCAGCGGCTTTCCCGCCCGCGTCTTCGCCATCTCCTGACCGCCACAAAGGGTCATCTAGACTCGGACCATGTTGAGGACAACAAGCATGGGGCGGGGAATCATGGCAGTCCTGGCCGCCGGGGAGCGCCACGCGCGCGGCCTCCCCGGCGGCACGGTGGCCGAGATCGCCGCAGACCTCGGCAAGGACCGCAGCCAGGTCTCCAGGAGCCTGCGGACAGCGGAGCAGGAGGGGATCCTGCAGCGGACGCCACAGCGCACTTTTGCCTTGGACTGGAGTGTCTTGACGGACGCCCATCTGCTGACCCGCCGTCGGCTGCATTCGGACGGGGCGGCCGCGCTGGACCACCTTGCGGGCCAGACCGACGAGGGGTGTTTCCTGGGGGTTCTCAGCGGCAACAGCACTGTGACTGTGGGGGAAAGCATCCCCGCCAGCAGCAGAATGGTGGGGTCCTGGCTGGGCCGGCCCTACCCTGCGTACTGCAGTGACGCCGGGCAGGCGCTCTTTTGGGAAACCTCCGATGACGCAGTCCGTACGATCTTCGCGGGCGTAACTTTCCAACAGCACGGCCCCAACACTCCGGCCAACGTTGAGGAATTCCTGGAGCGCCTAAGGATGGCACGCCTGCGCGGTTATTCAGTCGTCGACGAGGAAGCCGAACCGGGTCTCTACTCCCTGGCCGTGCCCGTGAGGGATTTCAGGGGTGGAGTCGTGGCCGCGCTCCAGGTGGTTGGGCTGAAAAGCCGCATCGAACCCAGGCAAGCCGAACATGCAAAGGCGCTCCGAAGCGAAGGTGAATGGCTTGAAGCCATGCTCGGAGGGCATTCGCCGAACGACCATCCGTAGGCCCTGCGGACGGCATTACCGGGGCACGGGGAGACGGCCGGATCCGAGCCTGTCTGCGGCCCCGGCGAGGATATCCGCCACTTCCCCGGCCCGGCCGTCAACATCGGCACGGCCACCCAGCACACTGAGCGACGCCAGGATGCCGCCCTCCGGATCGCGGATGGGTACGGCCACTTCAGTGATGCCGTGCTCGAACTCTTCGGCCGCTACGACGTAACCCTTGGGCTTGTCCCTGGCCATCAGCTCCCAGGCCTCCGCGCTGGAATGCGGGGCTCCGGGGCCTCCGACCCCTACGAAGTTCACGTCGGCAAGCAACGCCTCAAAACCTCGCCGCCTATGGTCCCACAGCAGGGCCCGCCCCGCTCCCGTGCACCAGACGGGGGTGACCATGCCGGGCTGGACGAAGCTGCCGGCCTGCGAATCGTTGCTGGACGCCAGCAGCAGGATGGCCCGGTAACCGTCACGGACGGATACCCGGGCACGCAGCCCCGTGGAGGCCACCAGGGTCTCGAGTTCCGCTCCCGCGTCCCGTACCCAACCGGTGTTAAGTGTGGCGGCAAGGCTGAAGAAGCCGCTTCCCACCCGGAACGGGCCCCGCTCGCGCCGCTCCAGCAGGCCAAGGTCGCAGAGCTCCTGAGTCAGGCGGGAGACGCGGCTCTGGTCCATATCCAGTTCGGCGGCCAGTTGCGAGACGCCTAAGAGCTGCTTGCCGGCCTTTTCCCGGTCAACCACCAGGCGCACGATCCGCAGCCCCTGCGCCAGGGATGACGCCTCAGGGGAGTTATCCACGCTTACTGCTCCTTCCGACCGGCAACCACCCTATCCTCACACGGGCTTGGCTTTCACGGCCCCAAAGCGCACCGGGCCCCGCCCAACAGGCGGGGCCCGGTGCTGGTGGTTCAGCTGTCCTCATCAGGCCCCAATACGACCTTTTGCGCTAGTCTGCCCTGTCAGCCCGGGACTTCCGTCCGTACCTGAAGTGGAAATAGCCGTAACAGACGGCCACGAAAGGAACACCAAAGTACAGGGCCGCGACTTGGGCCGGGTCCAAAGCGATGCCGACGAGGGAAAGTACGCAGAGGGAAAACGCCAGGACCGGTACCACCGGGAAGAGCGGGGCACGGTATGGCAACGTGGAAACGTCGCCGCCGTTCCGGACGAAAGACCGTCGATGGAAGAAATGCGAGGCTGTGATGGACATCCACACCCCCACCACGGCGAAGCCCGCAACCGAGACGAGCGCCAGGTAAACCGACTCCGGGGCGACCACGCTGCTGATGAGTGAGGCCAGGCCGCCGAGCATGCTCACCGAGAGTGCGATCATGGGAATGCCGCGCCCCGTCAACCGCTTCAGTGCCCGCGGTGCGTGGCCTTCGTCGGCGAGGGAATAGAGCATCCTGGCGCATGAGAACAAGCCGCTGTTGCCGGCAGACAACAGCGCCGTAATGATGACGAAGTTCATCAGGTCTGCGGCGAACGGGACACCGGTCGCCGTGAACACGGTAACGAAGGGGCTTTCGTCGAGGCCAACTTCCTGGTACGGAATGGTGGCCGCAATGACAGCGATGGCACCCACGAAGAACACCAGGAGGCGGATAACCGTACTCCGCATCGCCTTGGGGATGCTGGTGGCGGGGTCCTTCGTCTCGCCCGCCGCCACACCAATCAGCTCGGAGCCGGAGAAGGCGTAAAAGACTGCGAGCGCGGTCACGAGGACGCCGGTAAACCCGTTGGGAAACAGCCCGCCGTCGGTGTTGAAATTCTCGAACAGGAAAGGATGGGCGCCGGATGCGCTCAGCGGATGGAAGCCCAGAAGGGCCGCCCCGCCAAGGACGATGAGCGCAATGATGGCGCCTACCTTGATGATGGCAAACCAGAATTCCGACTCACCGAAGAACTTGGACGACACCGCGTTGAGTCCGAACAGCGTAGCGGCGAACACGAGGCACCAAACCCACACGTCAACGCCGGGGAACCACCGCTGCATCAGCAAGCCCGAGGCGGTGAACTCGGATCCGATGGCAACGGCCCAGCACAACCAGTAGAGCCAGGCTGTGGCGAATCCGGTGGCGGGACCGATGGACCGCGCAGCATAGATATGGAAAGCGCCGGACACCGGGTACGCAATGGCGAGCTCACCCAGGCAGGCCATCACCAAATAGACCACGAAGGCGCCCACGAGGTAGGCAAGCACGGCGCCCAGGGGGCCGGCCTGGGAAATGGTGTATCCCGAGCTGAGGAACAGGCCGGAACCGATCACGCCGCCCATGGCGATCATGACCAGGTGCCGGGGTCCCATGGAGCGGCGCAGGCCCGACTCTGTGGCCGGCGGTGCACCCGGCTCCGGCTTGAGGGTTAGGGGGGTCGAAGATTCCAAGAGATGCCTCCAGTGGGGAACGGTAGGAAGGAAGGAAGGACGGCCGCGGTCGGATGGCCCGTCCGCGAGGAGCTGTTAGCGCGTCGACAGTGACGAAAGTAACACGAAAAGGAAGTTTTAGTCATCAAAATCATATGAAATTGCGAATGTTGCACGCATCCGCAATTACGCCGGATGTCGATGTGGTTCTCCAATGGTCGATATGGCCGCCCGATAGTGCGTTTGGACATGTCCCGACGGACAGCGGCCCGGGCCACGATGGGAACACCAAACCACCACATCAAAGGAGCACCATGACCACCTACGACATCGCATTGATCGGGTTCGGCGGCGTCAACCGAACGCTGGCCGAACTGATCGCAAACCGGGGCGATGACCTCAACCGTGAATTGGGCTTCGGCCTGCGGGTTGTGGCCATCACGGACCTTCGGCTCGGTTCCCTGGTCCGGGACGGCGGAATCGACATGGACATGGCCCTGCGGATAAACCCGGCGGAGGAGACCTTCGCAGCGCACGGAGGATCCGCGGACCCGGACAACGAGCGCGTCATCAGGACGTGTTCCGCCGACATCATTTGCGAGGCGACCTTCACCAACCCCGCAACCGGGGAGCCGGCCGCTTCGCATGTGCGGTGGGCCCTCGAATCGGGGAAGAGTGTCTGCACCACCAACAAGGGCCCTGTCGCCCTGCACGGTGCCGAACTCACCGGACTTGCACAGCGGAACGGGTTGCATTTCGAATTCGAAGGCGCGGTCATGAGCGGGACCCCCGTCATCCGCTTCGCCAAACAACTGTTTCCCGGTCTGGCCCTTAACGGGTTCGAGGGCATCCTCAACGGCACCAGCAACTATGTCCTGGGCCGGATGGAAGAAGGCCTCGGGTTCGAGGAGTCGGTCCGGGAAGCCCAGGAGCGCGGGTATGCCGAGGCGGATCCCACGGCCGACATCGACGGCTATGACGTCCAGCTCAAGGTCCTGATCCTGGCCAACGAACTGCTCGGCGCGGACCTTCGGCTGGCGGACGTTGAGCGCCAAGGTATCTCGTCCCTGACCCCGGAGGACCTCAGCAACGCAAGGAACGAGGGCCGCCGCTGGAAACTCGTGGGCTCAGCACGGAGGAACCCGGACGGAACCGTCAGCGCCTCGGTATCCCCCGCGGCCCTCCCCCTGGACCACGGCCTCGCGGGAGTGTCCGGCGCAAATAACGCGGTCTCGTTCAATACCAACCTCCTCGGTCCAGTGACCGTTTCAGGGCCAGGAGCCGGACGGGTGGAGACTGCGTTCGCCCTCCTGTCGGACATCATCGCCATGCACGGTGCACGGAACCAGGTGGCTGCAGATGCGTGAATCGGTGATTGCACCCCTTGGCGCCGAATCAGCCGTCTTCCGCGACGTTGTGAGCCCCTACGATGGCCGGGTGGTGGGGACAGTCGCCATGGCCCAACCGGAATCCGTGGACGCGATCGTCGCGTCGGCCCGGGCCGGAGCGAGGCAGGCGCGGGCGATGTCCCGCCATGCCCGGGGAAGAATCCTGGACAGCGCCGCCTCGAAGATCGAGGAACGGCGCACGCAATTTGCCCGCACCATCACAGCCGAAAGCGGAAAAACCATCCGCCAGGCACGCAAGGAGGTGTTGCGCGCAGTCAACACCCTGCGCCTCTCCGCGGCTGAGGCCCGCCGCAACGCCGGCGAGACCATACCATTCGATTCCTACGAGGGCTCGGAGGACCGCACGGGTTGGTTCTCCCGCGAACCCCTGGGGATCATCGCGGCCATAACGCCCTACAACGATCCCTTGAACCTGGTAGTGCACAAAGTAGGGCCCGCCATCGCGGGAGGAAACGCCGTCATCCTCAAGCCATCCGCCCTGACGCCTTTGTGCGCGGAACTGCTGGCGGAGGTCCTTTCCGAAGCCGGCCTGCCGCCCGGGGTGCTTACGGTGGTCCACGGGGACAGGGGCGTTGCGGAGGCGATCGTGGCAAACCGCGGGATCCGCATGGTGTCCTTCACCGGCGGTTTTTCCACCGGCGAAGCCATCGCCAGGACCGCAGGCCTGAAGAAGCTCTCCATGGATCTTGGTGGGAATGCCCCGGTGATCATCATGGATGACGCGGACATCGACGCTGCCGTGGAGGCCTGCGTCTCGGGCGCTTTTTGGGCGGCAGGCCAGAACTGCGTGGGTGTGCAGCGCATCCTTGTCGCCGAATCCCGCTACCAGGATTTCCGCCGCGACTTCCTGCATGCGACGGCGCACCTCGTATCCGGTGACCCGGACGACGAAGCAACCGACATGGGGCCGATGATCACTGGCGCAGCCGTGGACCAGCTCACGGCAAAGATAGGAACGGCCGTCGCCGCCGGGGCTGCCGTCCTCGCGGGAAACACCAGGATTGGCAACGTCTTCCAGCCCACGGTCCTGGAGAAAGTCAGCCCGTCCAGCCGGCTGTGGATGGAGGAGGTTTTCGGGCCGGTGGCCATGCTCCAGCCGTTTTCAACCCTTGACGAGGCGCTGGAGATGGCCAACGCCGTGGACTTCAGCCTCCACGCCGGAATCTTCACGCGGTCGCTGGAAACAGCGCTGCAGGCGGCGTCCCGCCTCGAGGCGGGCGGCGTCATGGTCAACGACTCGTCCGACTACCGCTTCGACGGCATGCCGTTCGGGGGATCCAAGTACGGCAGCATGGGCCGCGAAGGCGTGCGTTTCGCCTACGAGGAGATGACCCAGCCCAAGGTTGTCTGCATCAAGCGCCCATGACGGAGTGCACCCGCCGTTCCCAACAACCACAAGATTCTTCCCGGCGAAAGAAACCATGGAATATCGCATCGAGACGGACACACTAGGGCCCATCGCCGTTCCGGCGTCCGCCTATTGGGGAGCCCACACCGCGCGGGCCCTGCAAAACTTCGCCATCAGCGGCATCCCCGTATCCGCCCATCCGCACCTTGTTCGGGCACTGGCGATGGTCAAGAGCGCTGCTGCCCGCGCCAACGGAGAACTCGGCGTGCTCTCACAGGACAAGGTCCGTGCAATCCGGCAGGCGTGCCAGGAGATCCTGGCCGGAAAGCATCACGGGCAGTTCTGCGTGGACGTCATCCAAGGTGGGGCCGGCACCAGCACCAATATGAATGCGAACGAGGTCATCGCCAACCTGGCGCTGGAGAAGTTGGGCCACGGCCGCGGTGACTACGGGCACCTGCATCCGATTGACCACGTCAACAAGTGCCAGTCAACCAATGACACCTATCCCACGGCCCTCCGGCTGGCGCTGGCCGCCGGTGCGCTGGAACTGGCCGAGGAACTGGAACAGCTTGCGTCCGCGGCCATGGCCAAGGGAACCCAGTTCAGCGGCGTGGTGAAGATTGGGCGCACCCAACTGCAGGACGCCGTCCCCATGACGCTGGGGCAGGAGTTCCGAGCCTTCGGCACCACTATCCGGGAAGACTGCGCCCGCATCCTGGAAGCCGTTGACCTGATGCTCGAATGCAACCTCGGCGGGACGGCTGTGGGGACCGGCATCACGGCCGAAGACGGATTCCAGCGGCGGGCTTTGGCCGCCCTCGCGGAGATCTCCGGCCTTCCGGTCCGTGCCGCCGACGATCTGTTCCAGGCCACATGGGACGTCGGCGCCTTCATGCACTTATCCGGAATGCTGAAACGCGCCGCGATACGACTCTCAAAGATCTGCAGCGATCTGCGGTTGCTGGCGAGCGGGCCGCAAAACGGGCTCGGCGAAATATCCCTGCCGGCGCGCCGGCCGGTTCTTCCATCATGCCCGGCAAGGTGAATCCGGTCATTCCGGAGGCCGTCAACCAGATCGCCTTTGCCGTGGCCGGAGCGGACACCACGGTGACAATGGCCGCGGACAACGGGCAGTTGCAACTCAACGCCTTCGAGCCCGTGATGGCCCATGTCCTGCTGCAGTCCATTGGCTGGCTGGGAGCGGGTGCTGCGAGCCTCCGCACCCTCTGCATCGATGGAATCGAAGCCAACAGCCAGATGCTTCGGACTCGCACCGAGGCATCTGCCGGCGTCGCGACAGCCTTGGTACCGAGCATCGGATACGCGGCCGCTGCGGCGGTGGCAAAGGAGGCCCTCCGGAGCGGGGAAGCCGTGGTGGACATCGTGGCCGGGAAGCAACTGATGGACCTTGTGTCAGCCAAGTCCGTGGTGGATGCGGCCATTGCGGGAGGTGGCACCCGGATGCCCGGTTCCGTTGGCTAGGCCGGCAGCACTCCTGCGCCGCGCCGGACATAATTGGACAGGGTCATTGCCGTTACCGTGTCCGTTACGCCGGGTGTGGCCGCAATCTGCTCCCAGATCTCCTGGATCCGTTCAAGCGAACGCGCTTCAACGCGCACCAGGAGGTCAAAGTCGCCACTGACCACGTCGCACAGCACCACCTCCGGGATCGACTGCAGCACCGCAATAACGTCGGCCCCGCGAACCCTGTCCTTCCGGTAGACCATCAGGAAGGCCGAAACTGTGCCCTGTCCCGGAGCGCCGGCCACCACGGTATAGCCCTGGATGTAGCCCTGCCGTTCCATTCGGTCGATCCGTTGCCGGACGGCATTGCGGGAGAGCATGACTTTCGCTGCAAGTTCCGCATGACTGATGCGGGCGTTGCGCGTCAGTTCCGCCAGGATGCTCTGATCGATCCGGTCAAGACTAGCCCGATCCATGTCCACCCTTCACCGTATGTACTCCCAACATGCAGACACGAGTCGGCCGGCTCCAGAATGAAAGCACAAAGAGATGATACTTCGGCACCAGAGCCTCCAACGCACGGCAGCCTTCGGTTGCGTGCTGTTCGACATGGACGGGACGCTGCTCGATTCGGCACCGGGTGTCACGGCCAGTGCCGCCCTCGCCTTGGCTGCCGTCGGGGCGCCGGTTCCAGCGCCTGCAGGGCTGCTCCGCTTGGTGGGGCCGCCCATGCTCGAATCCCTTAGGGAGATACTGGGCCACGATGAAGTCCTCGCCCGCCGGGCCCTGACCCATTACCGGCAGGCCTATGCGGACGTCGGCGCGCACCAGTCGGTTCCGTACCCGGGCGTCCGGGAAATGCTGGAACAACTGCGCCTTGCCGGCATACCGATGGCGGTGGCGACGTCCAAAGCCGAAGACCAGGCCGTCCGGATGGCACGCCGTTTTGGGCTGGACCACTACTTCACCACCATTTGTGGTGCGTCGGACCTGGACGCGAGGTGGAGCAAGGCGGATGTTATTGCCGAAGCGCTGGTCAGGCTGGAGGCTGCAAAGGTGGACCTCCGCGCCCCGCTCATGGTGGGCGACCGCAGCTACGACGTTGCCGGAGCCACAGTCCATGGCATTCCCGCAGTGTTCGCCAGCTGGGGTTACGGCTGCTCGGGAGAAGAAGAAGGAGCCAGCCTCGTGGCTGCCTCCCCGGCCGCAGTGCTCGCTGCGGTCATAGGCCCCGACGGAAGCACCGGACAGAAGGCACGGCGCACACCGCGTCACCACCCTTAAAGGTACGACGGCGGCGCTGAGCCAAGTGCCGTCGTCGTCCGTGCACTTCGAGGCTGCGAAAGGCAGCGGGTAAACTTGTCCGGTCATGGACTGCTCCTATTTCGATGCCGGCGCCTGCCGTTCCTGCACCCACATGGGCATGCCTTACGGCGAGCAGCTGGCCGGCAAGCAACGCCACTGCCAGGGCCTCCTGTCGGGCCACACCGGACTGGAATGGCTGCCCCCGGTGGCCAGCCGGGAGTCCGGCTTCCGCAACAAGGCCAAGATGGTGATCGGCGGGACGGCCCAGAACCCCACCATCGGAATCCTCGACGCCGACGGCCACGGCGTGGACCTGCGCCGGTGCGGCGTCTGCTCCCCGGGCCTGTTGGCCTGCTTCCCGGTCCTGGCGAACTTCATCCGCCGGATCCGCCTGACGCCCTACGATGTGCCGCGCCGGACCGGCGAACTCAAGCACGTCATTATCACCGAATCCCCCGATGGCGAGATCATGCTCCGCCTGGTCCTGCGCTCCGAACAGGTGCTGCCGCGTATCCGCAAACACCTGCCGGAACTGCTGGCGGCGCTTCCCCAGGTGAAAGTGGTGTCGGTCAACCTGCATCCGGAGCACAAGGCCGTCCTGGAAGGTGACCGGGAGATCCTGTTGACCAGCCAGGAAACCTTGGCCATGCGCGTCAACGACGTCACCCTGCACTTGCGCCCGCAGAGCTTCTTCCAGACCAACAGCGAGATGGCCGCGGCGTTGTACCGGCAGGGCCGCGAGTGGGTCACCGAGCTCGCGCCCGCATCCGTCTGGGACCTGTACTGCGGGGTGGGCGGTTTCGCCCTGCACTGCGCCGCCCCGGCCCGCACCGTCACCGGCATTGAAACCAGCGGCGAGGCAATCGTGTCCGCCCGGCTCAGCAGCGGGGAGGCGGGCCTGGAGGGAATGGAGTTCCAGGCCGGCGACGCCACCGCCTTCGCCTTGGCTTCTGATGAGTCGCCGGACCTGGTGATTGTGAACCCGCCCCGCCGCGGCATCGGCACGGAACTGTGCGGCTGGCTGGAAGCCTCGGACGTGCAGCACGTGGTGTACTCCAGCTGCAATGCACAGTCACTGGCCCGCGACCTGGCGAACCTTCCGTCCTTCACGGCGCGCCGGGCCCGCGTCCTGGACATGTTCCCGCAGACCACGCACTACGAGGTGATGGTGCTCCTGGAACGGGCAGCATAGGGCCCTCAGGCGTCAGTTTCGGCGGGCGCGTTCGACGGCGGCCGCCCCGGCTTCGCGCCCCTCGGCCCGAAGACCCGCTGCCACTCCTTCAGCGTCGGCGTCGGACCGGTTTTGGCTCATCTTTTCCTTCGCCTCGATCCGGCTGACCAGCAATTCCACGCCGACCACCGCCCGCAGCTGGCCGGCGACGAACTTCTCCGGGGCGTCGTCCACGGCCCAGGGATGCTCCCGGCCGTCCTCGTGCAGGCCGGTCAGGTGCCGGACGTGCCGTGCCAGCCAGCCGGCGTCGTCATGGATCACTAATTCGCCGTAGACATGCAGCGTGGCGTAGTTCCAGGTGGGCACCACCCGGCCGTGCTCGGCCTTGGCGGCGTACCACGACGGCGAGATGTAGTCGTCGGGGCCCTGGATGATGGCCAGCGCTTCGCCGGTGGGCAGGGCGGTCCACTGCGGGTTGTTCCGCGCCATGTGCGCCTGCAGGGAACCGTGCGCCCCCACGCCGGGGTTGAAGGCGAAGGGCAGCAGCGTGGCCAGTAGGCCCTGGTCCGTCATGGTGATGAGGTTGGCTGCGCCGGGCTCTGCCAGCAGGCTGTGGACGGTTTCGGAGGCGGCAGCGAAGTGCGCGGGAATGTACATGGTGCTCCTTTTCGGGCTAGCGGGCGGGACGGTTGAGGCGGACGCGGACGGCCGCGGCGGCGCAGAGGATGACGGCAAGGGCGCCCAGGAGGGTGGTCCAGGTGAGCGGCTCCCCCAGCAGCAGCGCCGCCCAGCCAATGCTGAGGACCGGCTGCAGCAGCTGGATCTGGCTGACCTGCGCCATGGGCCCGATGGCCAGCCCGCGGTACCAGGCGACGAATCCCAGGAACATGCTGACCACTGCCAGGTAGCCGAAGGCCGCCCACTGGACGGGCGTGGCCGACGGCGGCTGGCTGAGGACGGAGGCAACCGCCAGGACCAGCATGGCCGGGGCGGCGAGGACCAGTGCCCAGGCGATGGTTTGCCACGATCCGAGTTCGCGGGCCAGCAGTCCCCCTTCGGCGTATCCGACGGCGGCGCAGGCCACCGCACCCAGCAGCAGCAGGTCTGCCCACTGCAGGTGCCCCACTCCCCCGGACTGCAGGAAGGCGAAGGCGATCGCCGCCAGCGAGCCAAGCGCCATGACCACCCAGAAGGCGGGGGCCGGCCGCTCGCCTGTGCGGAGCACGGCTGCCGTCGCCGTCGCCGCCGGCAGGAGGGCGATGACCACGGCACCGTGCCCGGCGGGAACCGCAGTGAGGGCATAGGACGTCAGTAGCGGGAAGCCGGCGACGACGCCCCCGGCCACGAAGGCAAGGCGCAGCCAGGTGCCGCGCCGGGGCAGCCGCTGCCGGGTCACGGCAAGCGCTGCGGCGGCGAGGAGTGCGGCGACGACGGCACGGCCCGAGCCGATGAACAGTGGCTGGATCCCGGCGACCGCCACACGGGTGAACGGCACGGTGAAGGAAAACGCTGCCACGCCGAGGAGTCCCCACCACACTCCGGCCGACATTCCCAGCGGTATCGCTGGGCGCTCAAGGACAGTAGCGCTACTATGTTCTTTCATGAACAACGATAGCAGTTCGCGCATCACTGCGGCACTCCGTCAGTGGATCAGCAGTGCGGCTCCCGGTGCGCGGCTGCCGTCCACCCGCCAGTTGGTGGCCGAACACCAGGCAAGCCCCGTGACGGTGCAGAAAGCCCTGCAGGCCCTGGCCGCCCAGGAACTGATTGAAAGCCGGCCCGGCGTGGGAACCTTCGTCCGCGCGGTCAGGACGGCCCGGCCGTCCGACTATGCCTGGCAGACCGCAGCGCTGCGGTCCCCGTCCTCGCCGCTGCCGTCGTCGTCGAGCACCATGCGCAACGTTCCCGGCGATGCCATCTGGCTGCATTCGGGGTACCCGGACCGGGAGCTGCTGCCCGAACGGCTGGTGCGGGCAGCCCTGGCCCGTGCTGCCCGCGGGGATGCCGCGTTGTCGCGCCCGCCCGCCGCGGGCATGCCGGAGTTGCAGCAATGGTTCGCCCGCGAGCTGGGGCAGGCAACACCGGTAGGGGTCACCCCGCCTACGCCCAATGACGTCATCGTGCTGCCGGGCAGCCAGAGCGGCCTCAGCTCCATCTTCCGCGCCCTGGTGGGGGCCGGTCAGCCGCTGCTTATCGAATCGCCGTCCTACTGGGGCGCCATCCTGGCCGCCGCGCAGACCGGGGTGCGCCTGGTGCCGGTCCCCACCGGGCCGGACGGACCCGACCCTGCGGACGTGGACCGCGCCTTCGCCGAGACCGGGGCCCGTGCCTTCTATGTGCAACCCAACTACGCCAACCCCACCGGCACGCAGTGGGCGGCGGCACGCGGCGGCGAGATCCTGGACGTGGCCCGCCGGCACGGCGCGTTCCTGGTGGAGGACGACTGGGCGCACGACTTCGGCATCACCTCCGATCCCGTGCCACTGGCCACCCGGGATGATTCCGGGCATGTGGTGTACATCCGGTCGCTGACCAAAAGCGTCTCCACTGCCATCCGCATCGCAGCGGTTGTTGCCCGGGGTCCGGCGCGGGAACGCATCCTCGGCCAGCGTGCCGCGGAATCCATGTACGTCAGCGGGTTCCTCCAGGCCGCAGCCCTGGATGTGGTCACGCAGCCCGGCTGGCAGACACACCTGCGCAGCCTCCGCCAGCAGCTCCAGTCGCGCCGGGACCTGCTGGCCACCAGCATCGGCGAACACGTCCCGCAAGCACACATCGACAACCTGCCCCGCGGCGGATTGAACCTGTGGGTGCGCCTGCCCGATGGCACGGACCTCCCGCGGCTGGCGCGCGACTGCGAAGATGCCGGCGTCATCATCGCCGCCGGCACCGAGTGGTTCCCCGCGGAGCCCGCCGGGGCCTTCATCAGGCTGAACTTTTCCGGCCCCAACCCGGGCGCGTATCCGGACGGTGCACGAGTCATCGGCGAGGCGCTGGCCCGGCAGGACCGCTGAGGCATTCCGTGGCCTCCTGACGGCAACGCGTCAACCGGACAGTCCGGTGACGACGGCAGTTCACCGGGGCGCCATGCCCGGTTCATTACCCATTAGTAACTTGAGAGCTCCTGTTGAGACCCCAACCTTAAGAGGCCCCATGAGCTCCACTCCCACGCGGCGCGCCCTCACCGTTGCCGCGTCCCTGATCGTTGCAGCCTGTGCGGCCGCCGGTACAGCGGCCGCACAAGCGGACACCCCGGACAACGGCAGCCCTGCTTCCGGGACCCGCCACGAAACAAACACCGACCTGGCGGACGCCTTCGACTCCGTCAGCCGGACCACAGCCTGGCAGCAAACGTCCAAGCTGAAACTGAACTTCCCCACGTACCACACCGAGGGAATCGCCTACAGCCAGGACCACATCTTCCTCTCCGCCGTCCAGATCCTCGAACCCACGGTCAAGTACCCCGCCCCGCAGGACGGCTACGACCGCACACCGGGCAAGGGCATCGGCCACCTGTTCGTCATGGACAAGGCAGGCAACCTGCAAAAGGACATCATCCTGGGCGAAGGCGAAACGTACCACCCGGGCGGCATCGATTTCGATGGCACCAACGTCTGGGTGCCGGTAGCCCAATACCGGCCGGACAGCAGCGCCATCATCTACAGGGTTGATGCGGAAACCCTGGACGTCCACAAGCAGTTCGAGGTCAAGGACCACTTCGGCGGCATCGTGCTGGACAAACAGACCGGCCACCTGGTCGGGAACACCTGGGGCTCCCGGCGGTTCGCGGAGTGGGACCTGCAGGGCAAGGAAGTGTCCACCTGGGAAAACCCGAACTACTTCATCGATTACCAGGACTGCCAGTACGTCCCCAACGCCAAAATGCTCTGCGCAGGAGTCACCAACCTCCCGCAAACCCCGCCGGCCGGCGGGACCGCAGCCACCTACGAACTCGGCGGCATGGCAATGATCGACCTGAAGTCCCATGAGGTGACCCGCGAGGTCCCGTTCCAGCAGTGGTCCAGCGCCGGGCACGTGGCCACCCGCAACCCGTTCAAGATGACCGCCAACGGCGGGCACCTGACCATGACGGTGGCCCCGGACAACGGCGATGAGGGCAACGGCACCGAAATCCTCACCTACGAAGCCGACGCCACCCCCGCAAAGTAGCACTCCCCCGCAACCGCCGCAGGCCGCGGCGGTGCACCCACCAGGAATGATTGGATACCCCATGCCTTATCCGGCACCCAGATTCACCAGGAAGAGCGTCACCGCCGCCACCGGTGCGGCCGCCCTGGCGGCCACCGCCCTGACGGCCGGACTGGTCGGCTTCGGCGCCGCCCCGGCGAGCGCCGGCACCCACAACGACACGGCGACGCCGATCAAGCACGTCGTGGTGCTCTTCCAGGAGAACGTTTCGTTCGACCACTACTTCGCCACCTACCCCAACGCGGCCAACACCCCCGGCGAAACCCAGCAGGGCTCCGGTGCCCCGGCGGCCAAATTCACCGCGTCCACGGACACGCCCAAGGACATCAACACCCTGGCCAATGCAGGACTGCTGGCACCGAAGAACCCCAATTCGGTCCAGCCCTCGCGGCTGTCCCCGATGCAGGCCGTCACGTGCGACCAGGACCACGGCTACAACGCCGAACAGAACGCCTACAACGGCGGGGCGATGGACAAGTTCGTCCAGTTCACCAGCCGTGACGCGTGCGGGACCAACCAGTACGGACGCCCCGGCCTGACCATGGACTACTACGACGGGAACACCGTCACCGGAATGTGGAACTACGCCCAGAACTACGCGATGAGCGACAACCACTTCAGCACCGTCTTCGGCCCCTCGACTCCGGGCGCGCTCAACCTGATCTCGGGCCAAACCCACGGCGCCAAGGAATACAACGCCGCCGGGGCACCCGTGGCCACACCGGCCGCCGGCAGCAGCGCCGTCCGCCAGCCGGACGCCAACGGCGTGGGCACCGTGATCAACGACCCCGACCCTGTCTACGACGACTGCTCCAACAGCAGCCACGCCAAGGCCAACAACCTTGCCGGCATGACCGGCCGGAACATCGGCGACCTGCTCAACGCCCAGGGAACATCCTGGGGCTGGTTCCAGGGCGGCTTCGCCCCCACCACCGCGGCCACCGGCAGCGCTCCCGCCTCGTGCCTGGCCGCCCATACCAACGCCGCCGGCGCCTCCGTGGTGGACTACTCCCCGCACCACCAGCCGTTCCAGTACTACGCCTCCACCGCCAACCCGCACCACCTTCCGCCCGCTTCGGACGCGGAAATCGGGCACAACGGCCAGGCCAACCACCAGTACGACCTCGCCGACTTCAGCAAGGTGGTGGACAGCGACAACATGCCTGCCGTGTCCTTCCTGAAGGCCTCCGAGTTCCAGGACGGCCACGCCGCGTACTCGGATCCGGTGGACGAACAGAACTTCATCACCAAGACCGTCAACCAGATCCAGCAGTCCAAGAACTGGGACAACACCGCCGTCGTGCTCGCGTATGACGACTCCGACGGCTGGTACGACCACGTCGCCGCCCAGCCGAAGAACGCGTCCACCGGGTCCGACGACGCCGCATGGTGCTTGAATGCCGCAGCGAACGGCGTGCCGGTGGCAGGGGGCTACGCTGACCGGTGCGGCCCCGGACCCCGCCAGCCGCTGGTGGTCATCTCCCCGTACGCGAAGAAGAACTTCGTGGACCACACCGAGACGGACCAGGCCTCCATCCTGCGGTTCATCGAGGACAACTGGCACACCGGCCAGATCGGTGACTCCTCGGCCGACGCGACGGCAGGATCCGTGGACGCGATGTTCAACTTCCACCACGAGCGCAACGACAAGGTGCTGCTGGACGAACAGTCCGGCGCCGTGGCCTCCATCAGCCACAACGGCAACGTCCAGGGCGGCGGAGCGGACAACTCCGGCCACTGACCGTCCCGCGAGGCCTAAAGGTCCGCGCCGCCGGCAATGCGTCACTTATCAGCCAAGGTCAGGACATGGCACCCGTCTTCGCGGGGCCATGACCTGCCAGGGCGCTGATAAGTGGCGCATTTCTGCGTCCGCCGACATCTCCGGTTCCGCAGTGGGCCGGTCACAGAATCCGCCACTGCAACCCCCAGGGCAACACCCATTGCCGGTACGGCGTACATTTCTGTCCCCGGGCTCGAAGCCACCCAGTCCAAGCGCTTAACCGAGAAGCCTGCCGCCGCGGCGGCGGCAATGGACCGGCCCACGTCCGGGGCCCGGTGCAGGTTATCGGCCGCGACATCTATGGACTGGACGCGGACCACGACGGCGTGGGATGCGAGTAGGCCCCACGGCCCGAGCCGCGGGTCAGGCTGCGGCTTTGACCAGCTCTTCGCTCTTCTCCCACAGCCCTCGTGCCAGGTCGGCGTCATACGCCTGGCGGTTGGCTTTGGCCAGGGCCCGCTTGGCGTAGTAGGCCCCGGAAATCCAGTCGGTGCCGGCCGTCCCGTTGATCAGCCACAGCATGGTGTCGGCACCCTGGTCCGGGCTGAGCATGAAGCGGTTGGCCACGCTCTTGTACAAATGCCGGAACGGGCTGCTGGAACCCGCCGCGAAGTTGGTGCGGACCACGCCCGGGTGGAAGGCCGCCGTCGTGATTCCCTGGTCGTGGAAGCGGCGGTGCAGCTCGGACGTGAAGAGGATGTTGGCCAGCTTGCCGGTGCCGTAGGCACGGAAGGTGCGGTACCCGTGCTCGGCGTTGAGGTCGAACAAATCCACCTTGCCGGAGAAGTTCGCGGCGCTGGCGGTGTTGATGATCTTCGCGTGGCTGGCGGCCAGCGTGTCCATCAGGGAGGTGGTGAGCAGGAACGGCGCCAGGTGGTTGACCTGGAACGTCAGCTCGTTGCCGTCCACGGTGAGCGTGCGCTTGCCCATCATGCCGCCGGCGTTGTTCGCCAGGACGTCGATGCGCGGATAGGTGGAGCGCAGGGTGTCGGCCAGCGCGCGGACCTGGGCCAGGTCCGCGAAGTCGGCGAGGTGGTGGTCCGCGCCGATCTCAGCAGCCAGGGCGCGGGTCTTCTCCGCAGACCGGCCGACGACGACCACCCGCTCCCCTGCCTTGGCCAGCGTCCTGGCGGCTGCCGCGCCGATGCCGTCGCTGGCGCCGGTGATCACGATGGTGCGAGGAGTCAAGGGGTGTCCTTCGGTCGGCGGGCGGCGCACCGGGAGGGCACACCAAGGGAAACAACGATGGCGGGGAGCCAGGTGTTCCCCGGACTGCAGGTGGCGGGACTTCCCACACGGCCTGAAACGCGGCTGGCCCGGCCGAAGCCTCCGCTTCGGCCGGGCCAGCGCATCCGTCAGTTGGTGTCAGTCAATGGTGTCAGTCGACCACCCGCACCTGGCCCACCATGCCCATGAAGTCATGGAGTGCGCAGATGTACTTGAACGTGCCTGCCGTCTTGAAGGTCACCGAGAACTCCCCGCCCGGCGGAATGATGCCGGAGTTGAGGTCGCCACCGGTGAAGTTGGACGGCGTACCCGACGGCGCAAAGACATTCGCCGGTTCGGTGCCGAAGGTGACCGTGTGGGGTGCTCCCATGCCGGTGTTGGCGAACACCACTGTTTCGCCGACATGCACCGTCACGCTGGGCCGGACGAAGCGCATGACCATTGCAACGCCGTCGTCACCGCCTGCCAGGACCCTGTGGTTGCTGGCTTGTTCGGCCAGCGAGGCGTCAAGCTGGTGCCCGTCCCGAAGGATGGCCCGCGCCTGGGCCCGTGATGCCTTGTTGTAGTCCGCTTGGCTGTACGGGTAATCCGTGCCCTGCTCGCGGACGTGGACGGTCCCCTTCATCATCTCGCCGTGGACCAGGCAGTAGTAGGTGAAGTCGCCCTCCCGCGGGAAGGTCAGGCTGTAGCTCGTCGTGACAGGGAACCCCGGCACCTCCACGTTCGAAAGGAGGCCTGAGTTGTAGTACGAGTGCCCGTCGTAGCTGTCCCCTCCGCGCTTGAGAAGTTCATCCTCGTTGAACGGATTGAACGGCTGCAGCGACTGGCCGGCCGCCAGGAATGTCACCGTGTGGATCTCGGCGGCGTTTGCCGCCCAGTCGATGGTGTCATGCTCATTGATGAAGATCTCCGAAGGGAGGAACGACATTCCCTGGATTTCCTGGTCACGGGACTCGGAGCCCACTTGGACCTGCCAGCTCCGATGGCCCCAGCCGCTGGCCGATGCCGGACCGGCAGCGGCCAGTGAGGCCAGCAGCGCCACGGCGAAGGCGACAATAAATGCGAGTTTGTTGAATCTTGTGGTGTTTCCCCGGTTTTGCTTCATGGCAACGCTCTCTTGAACGGTATTCGGCCGAAAAGCCGATGCAGCGGTGGCCGGTTCAACTCAACCCATGGGCCAAACAGGCCACTGATTTCGGAGTAAAAGGTGCCGGACGCCCGGGCTGGGGAGCACGGGACCCGGTTCCGGCGCATCAACACGCCGGACATGCACCACCCCAACTGGTGTCGCAGAGGTTGAATATGGTTTGTCCACGCGCCGCCGCCGTAGCTTGCCACGCGGCAGAGGCCCGCACCTTTTAGATTGCTCCTTCAACCGAACTTTGTCGAGAAGGGAAACCTTCGGCGGATGGGGGTTCCAGCAGGGACTCCCATCGCTGCCGCATTAGCTGGTTGGGTTGTAGGCGTGGCAGTCCCCAAGGAAGACAACGAGTTGCAGACCGAATCGTCCGCAGGCCCGGCATCGGAACCGGCCACCGGGCCGGCGGGTGTCCCCGTTCCGGGGCGCCCCGCGAGGATCCCCCGCGCGGGGCTTCTTGTCCTGTCCGCGGCAGGCTTCACCGCGGTCACCACCGAGCTGCTGCCCTCGGGCCTCTTGCCGGAAATCAGCCGCGACCTTGGCGTCCAGGAATCAGCCGTGGGCACACTGACAGCGGTTTACGCTGCCGTCATCGTGTTCACGGCGCTCCCGCTCTCGCGGCTGCTCGCCGGTCGCATCCCCCGGAAGACGCTGCTGATCGCCACGATCCTGGCGTTTGGCCTGAGCAACGTGCTGCTCGCGGCCAGCCCCACGCTGCCGCTGGCCATTGCTGCCAGGCTCCTGGGCGGGGTGGCCCACGGGCTCCTGTGGTCCAGCATGGCGCCCTACGTATCGAGAATCGTGCCGGCGCATTCCGTGGGCAAGGCCATGGCCATCGTGTTCAGCGGCAACAGCATTGCCTTGGCCGTCGGTGCGCCGCTGGGCACCATGATGGGTGCCGTGCTGTCCTGGCGCAGCTCATTCCTGGCCCTGGCCGGAGTCGCGGCACTCCTCGCGTTGCTCGCCATGTACCTGCTGCCGACGGCCACGGATTCCGGGCGGGAAGCACGGCCGTCGCTGCGTGCGGCCCTTGCCGTGCGCGGAGTGATTGCTGTTGCCGTTGCATGGCCGCTCCTGGTCCTGGCGCACTTCACGCTGTTCACCTACATCGCGCCGTTCCTGCTGGCCTCCGGACTGCCGGCCGGCGCGGTCAGCATTTCGCTGTCCGTCATCGGAGTGGCCAGCCTGGTGGGAATCTGGATCGCGGGCGTCACCACCGATTCCAGGCCACGGCGCTCCCTTCTCGTGACGGTGGCCGGACTGCTGGCGGTCTTCGGCCTGCTCCCGTTGCTGGGCGCCACCTGGCCCGGAGCCATGGTCCTGCTGTCACTGTGGGGAATAGCGTTTGGCGCCATCGGCATCTACAACCAGGCAGCGATCCTCCGCGCGGGAGGCGAGCACCGGGACGCCGCCAACAGCCTGACGGTGGTCACCATCCAACTGGGCATCGCCGTCGGCGCCTCCTACGGCGGCCTTGCGTTCACTGCGTTCGGTGCCGGCCTGGTGCCGTACGCCGCCGCCATCCCGGTGGCCGCGGCCCTGGCCATCATTGCAGCCAGCGGCAAGGGCGGCTACCCGGCAGGTCCACGGGAATCGTCGCGTCGCGGGGGAGCACCGTAAGCCGCATGGCCGGGTGCCGGCCCGGCGGCTCCCAATTCTTGAAAAGCGTGGATATTGATGGCCATGGCGGCGTGCTCCATGCTGAACTTGGTTCCAGCAGCATTCCCTGCCCGCAAGCCTGACAGGAGCCAGCCATGAAGTTCACGACCATCCTCCAGCTCGACGGCGCCACCGCAACCGGAATCCGCGTCCCC
This sequence comes from Pseudarthrobacter sp. MOO14, assembly GCF_058267675.1. NCBI lineage: Bacteria > Bacillati > Actinomycetota > Actinomycetes > Micrococcales > Micrococcaceae > Pseudarthrobacter > Pseudarthrobacter sp. MOO14. The sequence continues at coordinate 3,610,940 of NZ_CM177849.1, read as the reverse complement.
GACGACGTCGTCGCCGCCCTCGGCGGAGGCAAGCGTTTCCCTGTCCAGGTCACGATCAACGGGGTTACTTACCCGAGCACGGTGGCCACCATGAAGGGCGAGCCCAAGGTCCCGGTGAGCTCGGAGATCCGCAAGCTCGCCGGCATCAAGGCCGGCGATGAAGTCACAGTGGAGCTCTCTGCGGACGACAAGCCGCGCTCGGTGGATGTTCCTGAGGACCTTGCCGCCGCCCTCGCTGCGGATACAGCCGCCGCGGAACGCTTCCAGTCCCTCTCCTACAGCAACCAGCGGCGCCATGTGCTCGCGGTGACCGGCGCGCGCACCGAGGAAACGCGCTCCCGCAGGATCGCTGCGGTCCTCGCCGAACTCGGCTAGCCCACCGCTGCCCGGCCACGGAACGGCGTACCGGGCGCATCCGCCAGCCTGGGCGGCACTGACGGCGGGGCGTCCCGGACCGCACTGGCGGCCGGTGAGCCGCAGAAGGCACCGGGAGTTCGCACACCCGGGTTAACACAAAGCAGGGCTTGCCGGTGACGGCAAGCCCTGCTTGGAAACCTAACGGTCCCGGAACCCTAAGAAATTAGAGAGCCTGGATGTTGGTGGCCTGGGGACCCTTGGGGCCCTGCTCGGTGTCGAAGGAAACCTTCTGGTTCTCTTCGAGGGAGCGGAAGCCGTTGGAGTTGATCGCGGAGTAGTGCGCGAAAACATCCTGCGAGGAGTCGTCCGGGGAGATGAAGCCGAAGCCCTTTTCAGCGTTAAACCATTTGACGGTACCAGTAGCCATTATTTTTGTCCTTCGTGAAGGTGGAGGGAAAATCCCGACTTTCGGGCCCTCCGGTGTGGGGTGTTCAAAAACCGCTACTTCAGAAGAACACGGACTTTCGACCGCGCGTACTGCCTGAACTACCAACTGCATAAACACAACAACAGGTTCAACACTACAGGAGATTCGGCCCACGCCTAATTAAGCCGGGGTCACCGCCGTGCGCCGTCATCCGGGACCGGACTCTTGCCGGAGTGTCCCCCGACGAATGGGCCGCCGAAACGGAGGGCAGCCGCCCCTCGACCAGTGTTCCAAACAGGCATATCCTGCATCCATATCCGCGGACAACCACGCTGCCACCGGGAGATCACGCCATGGAAATGCCCAAAGCGACGGAGGAAGAAAAGGAACGCTTCCGGCGCCTTGTGCCGGACCATCCGGGCGTGGTGGTGAAGCCGATGTTCGGCAACCTTGGCGCGTTCGTCAACGGCAACATGTTTGCGGGCTTGTTCGGCTCCACCATCGGGCTGAAGCTCTCCCGCGAGGACAAGGAACTGTTGGAGTCCTCCGAGCGGACAGTTCCGTTCGGGCCCGCGGAGCGGCCCATGGGCGGCTACACCGGGCTGCCTGAAGTCTGGAACGAAGAGGGCGACGGCGACGACACGCGGGCGCGTGCCTGGGCCGGGAAAGCCCTGGACTACGTGGCCACCCTGCCGCCTAAGGAACCCAAAACCCGGACGCCCCGGACCAGCGGCCGCGGGACAGCGGCGCGGTAGCCGTGTCCGCCTCCGCAGTTCCCCGGCAGGACACCAACACCTTGGTGGTGGGTGCGGGCCAGGCGGGCCTGGCCACCAGCTACTGGCTGGCGCAGCGCGGCGTGGAACACCGCATCCTGGAACAGCGGCCCGCCCTCGGCGGCGCCTGGCAGGACCGGTGGGATTCCTTCTACCTGAACACGCCGAACTTCTCCGTCGCCCTGCCGGGGTCCCCCTATGCAGGGCCTGACCCGGACGGGTTCCTGACCAAGGACGCCACCATCGGGTTCTTCCGCGGCTACGCCAGGGACATCCAGGCCCCGGTGGAACTGGACACCGGGGTTACCCGGATCACCCCGACGGAAGGCGGCTTCGACGTCCTGACAGGCCAGGGCACCTGGACGGCCCGGAATGTGGTGCTCGCCAGCGGCGCGTTCCAGCGCCCGCGGATCCCTGCCGCCGCCGTCGGCATCTCCCCGCAGGTCCTGCAACTGCACAGCCATGACTACCGCAACCCGGACCAACTGCCGCCCGGGGCCGTCCTGGTGGTGGGGACGGGGCAGTCCGGCGGCCAGATCACGGAGGACCTGCTCGACGCCGGCCGGAACGTGCACCTGTCCGTGTCGTCCTGCCCGGAGGCACCGCGCCGATACCGCGGCCAGGACATCTTCCACTGGATCTGGGAGGTAAACGTCCATGGCCCCGACTTCGGCATCAACGCGCTGCTGGTGGACCAGTTGCCCTCCCCCGCCGGGCGGTTCCTGTGCAACCCGCTGCTGTCCGGCACCGGGGGCGGGCACAGCGTCCGGCTGCGCGGACTGGGCCGGCGCGGGGTCCGGCTGCACGGCCGGTTCGAGGGGGTCGACGACGGTGTGCCCGTCTTCACTGACGACCTCGCCCAGCGCCTGGCTGCCGCGGAGGCGGGGTTCGGCCAGCGGTTCAAGAAGCTCTTTGACGCCTACATCGACGCCGCGGGGATCGACGCCCCCAAGGCCGAGCCGGCGGAACCGGACAGCTGGCAGCCGGACGGGCCGGGTTCCCGGCTGGACCTCCGGGAGGAAGGAATTACCTCCATCATCTGGTCCACCGGGTATGGGCTGGACTTCAGCATGCTGGACCTTCCGCTCCTGGACGAGTGGAACTACCCGCGCCACAGCAAAGGCGTGACGGAGCACCCGGGCCTGTACGCCGTCGGGCTTCCCTGGCTTACCCGGCATATTTCCGCCACGTTGGTGGGGGTGGGCCCGGACGCCGAATACGTGACTGAACGCTTGGCAGCGCGGGGCTGACCGGATCCACGACCTTGCTTGAACTGGCCACCGCTCCGGATGGAGCGGCCGGCTGAGCCTTATCCTGCCGTGGGGCCGGGACCGTGCGCCTTCTGCCGTCCGTCGCGGTGGGCGAGGTAGGCGTAGACCATCAAGGCGAGCCCTGCCAGGATCATGACCGCCGGGAACGCGAAGTCCAACGGGATGAGCACCGCCGCGGACTGGAGGATGAAGATTGCGCCCATGGCCGCGAGGATTCCGGCCGGGACCAGCGGCCACTTCATCCGTTCCGCCTGGTTGCCGGCAGGGCCCGCTGCATGGACCGGAACCAGGGACAGCACGCCAAACGTGGCTGCCAGGCCGAGGAAGAGCACGGCGGCGGTGGGGGTGCCCTGCATCGCCTGCGGAAGGGCCACGATGGCCGCCAGGGTGAACATGACTCCGGACGGGATCAGGGCCCACCAGTTGGCGCGCTCCCGCAGGTAAACGGCCGCGAATCCACCGCCCATGAAGACGAACAGGAAGGCCGCGCCCCAGGCACCGTCCGTCAGTTGGGTCGCGACGATGACGGCCGCCAGCCCAAGGAAGACCGAGCCCGGGATGGCCGCCCACCAGTTTTCCCGGCGTCGCACGAACAGGGAAGCGAACAGGACCCCCACCGCCGCGAATATCAGTGGTGCCACAAAGGCCCCGCTGTCCGTGACGCCAAGCCGGTCCAGCAGCAGCAACCCACCCAACGCGATGAGGACGATGCCTGCGATGATGCTTGCATTTGTCGATTTCACCGTGCGCCTCCCGGATCAGGCAGGCGGCGCGGCACCGCCCTGCTCATCTCAGGCTAGGGCGGCCGCATAGGCCGAAACAGGGCACAAAGCCCCCGCTTGCCGCCCTCTTGATCGGTGAAGAAACCGGCTATGGACTTTGGACCCTGCCAGCTGGGGACGATGCTGCGGGATGATAATTGAGGTTCCTTCCACCAGGGGCGGCTGAGTCAAACCGGCGGCCGGGAAGGGCCACGAGCCGACGAGAGCATACAGATGGAAACACCCGCAGCACCCCGGGATGTGTTCCGGTCCCCCGGGTCCGCCCGGATCTTCATCCTCAACGACCACGAACCGGTGCGGCGGGGCCTTCGGGACCTGCTCGAAAACGATGGCTTCGCCGTGGCCGGAGAAAGTGGTTCGGCGGCGGAGGCATGCCGCCTCATCCCCAGCCTGAGCCCGGACCTGGCTGTCTTGGACGACCGGCTGCCGGACGGTACCGGGATAGAGGTCTGCCGGGACCTCCGCGCCACGGCCCCGGCGGTGAAATCCCTGATCCTGACCGGCTGGGACGAACAGCATGCGGCGCGCGCCACGGTTCTGGCGGGCGCCTCCGGGTACCTCCTCAAACAGGTAAAGGACCACAAGGAACTGCTGAGCCGCATCCGGCGGACCGCCGAAGGCGACACCTTGTTCACCTCCGAAAACAGGGACCGGGTAGCCGAGAGCCTCTACGCCGCGTCCTCTGCCTCGTGGTTGAAGAGCCTCACGGATATGGAGCGGAAGGTACTCGCCTTCATGGCGCGGGGGCTGACGAATCGGCAGATCGGGCAGGAGCTGCGGGTGCCCGACGATGCCGTCATCGGCAGCGTGTCCTCTGTCCTGCAGAAGCTGGGTTTCCGGCGCCGGAGCCCATTGATCCCGGCCCCTATCCCCAGGGCCTGGGAGGTGGTGTCCTGACGTCCGCACACCCGCACACGGTGGCCTTCACACCACCACGGGCACCGTCCAGACCACGCTGGTGCCCTTTCCGGGGGCGCTGTCAACGACGCAGGTACCGCCAAGGCGTGAGGCACGGGTCTTCATGTTCTCCAACCCGCTGACCCTCTCAGGATGGTCGAACCCGTTCCCATGGTCGCGCACGGTGAGGACGACTTCGCCGTCCTGCGCCGCCAACAACACATGGATATCCTCGGAGCCGGAATGGCGCACCGCGTTGCTGACGCTTTCGGTCAGCACGGGCAGGAGCTGCTCGGCAACCTCATCCCCCACCAGGTCGATGGGTCCGGAGAGCTGGACTCTCGGCAGGAATCCGGCGGCGTTGGCGGCTTCCAGGACGGCGCGCAGGACCCGCCCGCTGAGCAGTTCCCGGTCGGGTTGCCTGGCCTGGAGCGAGTAAATGGTGTCGCGGAGCTGGTGGATGCAGTCGTCAAGCTCTGCGGTGATGCCGGCAATACGGCGTTCATGGGCATCCGGGTCAGAGGTGTAGCGGCGCAGGCTTTGGATGCTGAGTCCGGCCGCGAACAGCCGCTGGATGACGAGGTCGTGCAGGTCCGCCGCAATCCGCTCACGGTCGATGAACAATGCGTGTTCTTCCCGCAGCTGATTGGCCTTCAACAGTTCAAGCGTCAGCCCGATCCTGGAAGCGAACACTGCGCTTTGTTCAAGATCCAGGTCTGTGTAGCGTGCTCCGCCGGCAGCCCTGGCCAGGATGAGCACCGTGTCACGCTGGCCGTCCGTGTCGCTGCCCAGGGCCGCCACCAGGACAGGGCCGAGTTTTTCTGCCGATTCCGGGTCGAATACCTTCCGTGGATCGGTGAAGGACTTCGATTGCCTCGACGAGAGAACCTGGCTGAAGACTGCTGCGGGCGGGAGTTCCTGCCCTGCGGGTATCGATTGCACCCCCAGGGAGGTCCGGCATCTGAGGCTTCCGTCCCCCGAAACCGATGCAATAAGGGCCAACGCGGAGGCGGAGGCGTGCATTGACCCTTCCGCGATCATCTCCAAATTCTCGGTGTCGGAGCGCGGGTTGGCCTTTAACCGGTCGCTGACCTCGATCCCTGCTTCGAGCCACCGTTGGCGGCTGCTGCTGTCCTCGTACAACCGCGCATTCTGGATCGCCACACCTGCCGCAGAGGCGAGCGCGACCGCCAGGTCTTCATCCTCGGCAGTGAAATCCTGGCCGTCGATCTTCTCGGTCAGGTACAGATTCCCAAAGACGGTGTCCCGCACCCGGACCGGGACACCCAGGAAGGTCTTCATGGGCGGGTGGTTGGCCGGGAAGCCGACAGCCATCGGGTGCTCGCCCAGGTCATGGAGCCGCAAGGGCTTGGGTTCGCGGATCAGCTGCCCAAGAACGCCGTGGCCGGTGGGGAGGTCACCAATGACGCGGATGCCGTCGTCGTCGATGCCGACGGTGATGAAGTGGCTGAGCTGCTGGTCGTCGCCGATGACGCCCAGCGCTCCGTAGCGCGCGCCGACGAGTTCGCAGGCGGATTGCACCACCCGGTCAAGGACCGCTTCGAGGCTGAGGTCTTCCGCGAGGGACACCACCGCACCGAGGAGGCCCTCCACATGCTCCTGTGTCCGCACCAGCTCGTCTGCCCGGTCCACGAACTCGCGGAGGAGTTCGCGGGTCCGCCGCCTGATAGGTTCACGCCACACGATAAGACACCTCGGTCGGTTGACCAGCATGATCCACGGCGGGCTTCATCGCCTGAATCCATATGAGACAGCTTAAAATCCCTCTTCCAGCCATGTTAGCCCCCGGAGCGCCGCATCGTTCCCTGTTCTGGCGAGGCGGATCGGATCCGCTCCGTCCGCCGCTTCCCGGGACGCCGGAGTCCCTCGGGACTCGGAGTGAAGGGGGGCATTTTGACGGGGATGCTGAAGCGGAAGGCGCGGCGGGCGATGTGGTGGGTGTCCGCGCGGCGCCGGACCGGGACAGTGGGCACCTGCTGGGCGGCGCGGGCGAAGAACCATGCCTTGGCGATCTCCACCAGCACCAGGTACAGGACGATCATGCCCAGCAGTGCAAGGAAGAACGGGACGGGAAGGGGATCGAACCCGAGCACGCCCTGCAGCGGCGAGAGGGGCAGGAGGATGCCCAACGCCACCACGCCCAGGGACGCCGTGATCAGCCCGGCGGACGGCCGGCTCCGCACGAACGGCACGCGCCGGGTGCGGATGGCGAAGATGATCAGTGTCTGGGTGGCGATGGACTCGATGAACCAGCCGGCCCGGAACTCCCCCGGTACGGCATCGAACACGAACAGCATCAGGGCAAACGTGGCGAAGTCGAACAGCGAACTGATGGGCCCGAAGAGGAACATGAACCGGCGGATGAAGGCGATGTTCCAGTGCGAGGGGGCGCGGAGCTGTTCTTTGTCCACGCGGTCGCCCGGGATGGCCAGCTGGCCGCTGTCATACAGCAGGTTGTTGAGCAGGATCTGGCCGGGGAGCAGGGGCAGGAAGCTCAGCACCACGGACGCGACGGCGGCGCTGAACATGTTGCCGAAGTTGCTGGAGGTGCCCATCAGGACGTACTTGATGGTGTTCGCGAAGATCCGCCGTCCCTCCATCACCCCTTCGGCCAGGACGCCGAGGTCCTTGTCCAGGAGGACGACGTCGGCCGCGTCCTTGGCGACGTCCGTGGCACTGTCCACGGAGATGCCGATGTCCGCCTTGTGCAGGGCGAGGGCGTCGTTGACGCCGTCGCCCATGAACCCGACGGAGCCGCCGCTTTGGCGCAGCAAGGCGATGATGCGGGCTTTTTGTCCGGGCGATACCCGGGCGAAGATGGTGGCCGTCCGGGCGGAGGCGGCAAGGTCGGCGTCGGACAGGGCGTCGATATCCGCCCCGGTGAGTGTGCCACCCGAGATGACGTCCAAGTCGGCGCAGACTTTCTCGGCCACCTTGGCGTTGTCACCCGTGGCGATCTTGACCGAGATGCCCAGTTCCTCCAGCCGGTCCAGCGATTGCCGGGCATTGGCCTTGGGCCGGTCCAGGAATACCAGGAAACCCGCCAGGGTGAGGCCGCGTTCATCGGCCGCGGTCAGCGTGCCCGGTCCGTCGGCCGGGCGGGTGGCGACGGCCACCACCCTGGATCCGGCGTCGAACTGTTCATCCAGCAGGGCCTGCACGGCCGGGGCGACCGGGCCGCACAGGGCGAGGACGTCCTCGGGGGCGCCCTTGGTGACCAGTTGCGGCGGCCCGCCGGCTTCCCGCACCAGCACGGTGGTGCGGCGGCGCTGGTGGTCGAAGCCGATCATGTCCAGCCGCTCGTAACGGCCGGGGTCGAACCCGGAGGCGCCCGGGCTGTCCCAGAGGGCGGCGTCCAGCGGGTTTTGCCCGGCGGAGGTGAGCTTCGCGTCGGTGTAGTCCGCCTCGGTGGCCAGCAGGCCCAGGGTGAGCAGGGCGTCGCCGGGCAGCTCCGCCGTGGCGGGGAGGGCAGCGGTGAAGCTGATCTTCCCTTCGGTGAGGGTGCCGGTTTTGTCCGTGACCAGGATGTCCATGTCCCCCAGGTCCTCGATGCACACCAGCCGCTTGACCAGGACCTTCCGCTTCGCGAGCTGGCGGGTTCCGGTGGCCAGGGAGGTACTGACGACGGCGGGGAGCAGTTGCGGAGTGATGCCCACCGCGATGGCCAGGGAGAACAGCAGCGATTCGATCAGCGGCCGCTGCAGCAGCAGGTTGGCGATGAAGATGAGCGTGGTGAGTCCGATGGCCACCTGGAGCAGCAGGAAGGAGAACCGTTTGAGGCCCAGCTGGAATTCAGTTTGCGGCTGCCGTTCGCCCAGGCCCAGGGCGATCCGGCCGAATTCGGCCCGGCCGCCGGTGGCCACCACCACGCCGGTGCAGTTGCCGGACTGGATGACGGTGCCCATGAACGCGCATGAAGAGAGGTCCGCCAGCGCCGCGCCGGCCTGCACGGCGGCGGGGTCCTTGGCGGCGGGCAGGGACTCCCCCGTCAGGATGCTTTCGTCGCAGAGGAGGTTGCCGGTGGCCAGGAGGCGGATGTCCGCCGGGATGATGGCACCCAGAGAGAGATGGACGACGTCGCCGGGCACCAGCGCGGTGACGTCCACTTCCGTGGTGGCTCCGTCGCGGAGCACCACGGCACGGTGGGTGACGCGGTCGTGCAGGGCCTCGGACGCGCGCTCGGCCCGGAACTCGTTGGTGAATCCGAGTCCCACGCTGACCAGAAGGATCACGCCGATGACGATCGAGTTGGTGGCGTCCCCCAGGAAGAGGGACAGCCCGGCGGTGATGAGCAGCAGGATCAGGATGGGGCTGGCGAACTGGCGGCCCAGCACGGCCCACCCGTTGGCCCGGTGGGTGCGGACGGCGTTGGGCCCGATCTCCGCCAGGCGCCGTTCCGCTTCCTCGCCGGTGAGCCCACCCGGACCGGATCCCAGCCGTGCGAGTGCCTGGTCCGTCGTCAGGCCCGCTGCCTCGGTAATGGGCAGCAGGAGGGATGTCCGCTCCTGCACGTTCAGCTCTGGCATCTGGGTCCGTTCGCACACTTAGGTAGTGGATGGATCCAAGAGTACGACGCCGGGCCGACAGTGGCGCTGCACGTGCTCCTATGCCTTTAAGCGGTCGGGGCTGACGGCGCTACTTAAGGCTGAGGACCTCATCAATGGGGCGGCCGTTGACGAACACTTGCGCGCTGGTGGCACCGGAGGCGGCCATGGCGGTGTACTCCAGTTGGGCCTTCGCCCGCGGGATGTCGCACACGCCGCCCAGCATGAACTGCCCGGTCAGCCAGATGGTGATGGTGCTGCCGTCCAGCTCACCGGCCACGTACGTCAGGTTCGACTGGTACAGCGCGTTGATCAGTCCGGACATGCCCACGTCCCGGCTCTTGTTCGCGAGCAGGGTCCCGACGCTGGGGCCCACCTGGTCCGTGAAGCGGACCGGCCCGGTGGTGGTGGCCACCAGGCTGTCGCCGCAGCCGATCTTGGGACCGGACACACCGTTGTCATCGACGGCCACGTAGTAGATGGTCAGCGGGCCCACCTGCTCCGGGAGGCCGGTTGGGCTGGGTTCCTGCGTAGCCGTCGGGCTGGCAGGGGCGGACGACGGCGGCGCGGCGGCGGTGGTGCCCGGCGCGGCTGCCGTCGTGGTCGGCGTTGTGGTGGCGGCTGTGGAGGTTGGCGCGGCGGAAGGGCTTGCCGTGGCACTCGGGGTGGGGGCCGTCGTCGTACTTGGTGCCGCGGAACTGGTGCTGGGGGACGGGGCCGGCGGGCCAAAGCACCCTGTCAGCATGATCGTGGCGGTAAGCCCCAAAACACTGAGAACCGAAAGCCCGGCCTTGGCCATGATGCCCCCTACTAACGCGGTTCCCGCAGGCGCAGGATCCACTTTTGACGGTACTCCCGGGGGTTACTCCAGAACAGGGACTAAAGTCCGGCGGCCCCTGCCGAGATCCGCCAGCGCGGCTTGTCACTTCTTGCATGCTGTTAACCAGCCATTCATATGCTCCTAAAATCCTGTACAAGGGCTGAAAATACGGTGGGAGCCATGGACAACATTTCCCGCAGATCCCTTATCTCCGCCGGCCTCGGGGCCGGCCTGGTCGCCGCATTGCCGGGTGCCGCCGTCGCCGTTTCCACCGCGGACGACGCCGGACTCCGCAGCGATCCCTTCATGCTCGGCATCGCGTCGGGCGAGCCCTGGCCGGACGGCTTCGTCCTGTGGACCCGGCTGGCCGTCAACCCGGTAGCGGAGGACGGGCTGGGCGGCATGCCGTCCCGGCCGGTGGCCGTGCAATGGGAAGTTGCCGAGGACGCAGGCATGCGCAGCGTGGTGGCCCGCGGCGTGGAGCAGGCCAGGATCGAGACCGCACACTCGGTGCACGTGGAGCTGCGGGGCCTGAAGCCGGGCCGCGAATACTTCTACCGGTTCCGCACCGGCAAGCACGTCAGCCCGGTGGGACGGACCCTCACCAGCCCCGCCCTGAACGAGACCCCCGCGGCGCTGGCCATGGCGTTCGCCAGCTGCGCGCAGTACGAGCACGGCTACTTCACCGCGTACCGGCGCCTGGCGGAGGACCACCCGGACCTGGTGCTGCACCTGGGCGACTACCTGTACGAGTACAAAAAGGACAGCTACGTGATCGGCGGCGGCAATCCGCGCGACCACGAGGGCCCGGAGACGGTCTCGCTGGCAAGCTACCGCCAGCGGCACGCGCAGTACAAGGCCGACGGCGACCTCCAGGCTGCGCATGCCGCCGCGCCGTGGCTGGTGGTCTGGGATGACCACGAGGTGGACAACAACTGGGCGGACGACGTTCCGGAGAACAAGGACGCCGGCCAGCTCAATGACAGCGTGGAGCATTTCCGCCAGCGCCGCGCCGCCGCGTTCCAGGCGTACTACGAGAACATGCCGCTGCGCCCGTCCTCGCTGCCGGCCGGACCGGATATGAAGATCTACCGCAGGGTCCAGTGGGGCCAGCTCGCCAACTTCCACATGATGGACACCAGGCAGTACCGGGACGACCAGCTGGCAGGCGACGGCTGGCAGAAGAATGTGGCCGAACGGCTTGCCGAGGACCGGACCATCACCGGCGCCGAGCAGGAAAAGTGGCTGCTGGACGGGTTCCGCAGCTCCACCCAGCGCTGGGACATCCTGGGCCAGCAGGTCTTCTTCGCGGAGCGCGACCGGAACAAGGCCCCGGACATCGACGACGTTTCCATGGACGGCTGGGACGGGTACGCCGCCTCCCGCCGCCGCATCACCCAGGGGTGGGTGGACGCGAACGTCCGCAACGCCGTGGTGCTGACGGGCGATGTGCACCGCAACTGGGCCAACGACGTCAAAGTGGACTACAAGGACCCCGCCTCCCCCGTGGTGGGCTCGGAACTGGTGTGCACCTCGATCACCTCCACCGGTGACGGCACCGGCTCCACCACGGATGCCACCATGGCCTGGAACCCGCACCTGAAGTTCTACAACGACAACCGCGGCTACGTGGCCACCCGCATCACCAGGGACGCGATCACCGCGGACTTCCGGGTGCTGGACCACGTGACCACGCCCGGCGCACCGGTGTCCACGAAAGCCTCCTTCGAAATCCGCGACGGCGTTCCCGGGTTGCAGGCGCGGGCCTGACGGGTCCCAAACTACGCCGTCGCCGCCTGGAGCCCGTTGCGGTGCGCATTGTGTGCGCCGGGGCGCAGGACTAGGATGCTCGCGGGGAGAGGTCCTTAGTCTCGCGAGACTGGAAAGGGCCACGCTCATGACCGACTTCTTCACCATGCAGCCCGGTGAGACCGCAGCTCCGCTGCCGCCCGGACCGGTGCTGTGCACCGGAACCGCTGCCATGCGCCGCATCCACCGCTTCTTCCTCTGGGCTTACGGCGAGGCACCGGGACTGGTGCGCTCCGCCGCCCCCGGCGACACTGCGCGGGCAGCCTACGTGGGCGAAGTGCTGGGCAACTTCGACAAGGTACTGCATATCCACCACGAGGGCGAAGACCTCCTGATGTACCCGCAACTGAAGGAGCGGGCACCGGCATGCGCACTTCATGTGGGGCAGATGCTCGAGCAGCACAGGCAGGTCACGCAGAGGCTGCAGGCCATAGAGCCGGTCCGGCTGCGCTGGATGCAGACGGCGGATGAGGAGTCCGGCGCGGAACTCGCGGCCCGCTATGAAGACCTGTCCGGTGTCCTCAATGTCCATCTGCGCCGCGAGGTCACGGAGATGATGCCGGTTGCGGACAGGGTGATGACAGAGAAGGAAGCTGCCGCGGTCGGCCAGCACGGGATCCAGGAACTCGACAAGAAATTCCTGGTGGGGTACCTCGGCATGGTGCTTGCGGCGAATCCGCGGGAAGACCAGGTTGAACTGTTCAAGGAAATCCCCGCACCCGTCCGGCTTGCCTACAAGCTGGTTGGGCGGCGGATGTACCGGAAGCAGTATGCCGCGCTCTTTCCGGGACGGCCCATTCCCCCAACGCTCTAGGCCTCTTGGCCGGGTACGACGGCGGGCGGCCGGCGTGGGTGCCGGCCGCCCGCCGTCGTTATTGCTGTCAGGGGTTAGGCGTTGCTTCAGGGGCTAGAGGCAGACGGGCTGGAACGCCGGGTCCGCCGGGCCGGACGGCTGGCCCAGGGCGTTGCCCACGAGCTGGTGGACCACGGGATCATTGGGCGTTTGATCGTGTTCGAAGACGTCCGCCGGGCACTTGTCCTGGATGGTGATGTTGGTGACCTGCCGCGCACTCCCATTCAGGAATTGGCTGTTGTACGGGATGACCACCTCGTCGTGGGTGGTGGAGATGACCGTGTAGGCGGGACCGGCCACGGTGTCGCCGATGGAGTTGAGTTCCTGCATGAACGGCGAGCCTGCCTGCTGGTCGGCGCAGGCGGCGCAGCCGGCGGCCGTGTAGTCGGGAGTGGGAACCAGGTCCGGCGGCGGCAGGATCACGCCTTTGGTGCCGTGGTTGGACGGGGCGATGCCGACGAGCTGGTGGACGTACTTGGCGCCGCCGAGGAAGCCCATGTAGTACCGGGGCATCATGCCGCCCTGGCTGTGGCCCACCAGGTCCACCTGCTTGGCGCCGGTGGCCGAGCGGACAGAGTCCACGAACGGGGCGAGCTCCTTTGCGGATTCGGTGACCGGAGCCGTGGCGTACACACCGTTGGTGGCGCCGTAGTTGAGGGCGAAGACACAGTAGCCCTGGCTCTTGAGGTACGGCGCCATGGTGGACCAGTTCTTCTCCATGCTCTCGAACGTGCCGGGAACAAGGATGACCGGATATGGGTGTTGCGCAGATGGCTTGCAGGTCCAGTCGTTGGCGCCCGGCGGAGAGACATCAACGGCCTGGGCAGGGACTGCCATCAGGGAGGAGGCAAGGACGGCGGCTGCCGCAACGGACAGGGCCCGGGTTAGGAGTGACATGGAAACCTCTTTGTTTGTCAGTCTGCGGGGCGCCGGGCCTCATGGTTTTGGGGGATCCATGAGGCCCGGCCGAGGTTTTCCATGCTTGCAGTGATGCCTTCCCTGCGCAGCGGATCTGCACAGACGTGCGGCCAAAATCCCGTCCCTGCAGCGCGGCCATGTGCACCTGATGTGACCCACGGCACAGGTATTGTTACTGGTGAGTAGCTATTTTTGGTCTTATCGCGGCGTGGACGGGCTCCCAGCGGCGTTTGCACAAATGTGCAGTTTTGCGGCTCGCGCCGAGATCGCCGGAGCGGTGTCCGGGTCGCCGGAGCGGTGCGAACTCGCCGGAACGTTCCGGCGGGCTCGCACCGCTCCGGCGATCTCGAGGGCTGGCGGATTCAGGGCGCCCGAGGATCCAGCCCGGGCGTAGACAGCGTCAGGCCAACAGCCAGCGTTTCCAGCGTGGCTGCTCGGGTGGCGGCGTCGGTTCCGGTTCCGGCTCCTCGCCCAACGCCATCGCGGCCTGGACGAGGTCGTCAGCGGTGAGCGTCATGACGGCCTCCCGGTCGAGCGCGTCGAGGCTTTGGTCCTTGTCGAGGGAGAGCCGCAGCGCCTGCCTGTTGAGCGCTTGCTCGAACAGCGTGCGGGCGAACCGTGCGTTGCCGGAGTCTTCACCGGCGTGGAGCCCGGTGAAGATGCGGCGCAGCATCTGGTCCGCGTCCGGCTCCAGGATGTACTCGTGCTGGGCCAGCATCTGGCTGAAGATGGCCAGGAGTGCGTCCACGGAGTAGTCCGGGAACGTGATCTCGCGGGCGAACCGGGAGCGGAGTCCGGGGTTGGAGAGCAGGAAAGCCTCCATCAGCCGCGGGTACCCGGCCACGATCACCACCAGGCGGTGGCGGTGGTCCTCCATGCGTTTGAGCAGGACCTCGATGGCTTCCGGGCCGAAGTCCATCCGGCCGTCCTCCGGGGCGAGCGCATAGGCCTCGTCGATGAACAGGACGCCGTCCAGTGCGCGCCGGATTACCCGGTCCGTCTTGATCGCGGTCTGGCCGACGTATTGCCCCACCAGGCCCGAACGGTCCACCTCGACCAGGTGGCCCTTCTGCAGCAGGCCAACCGCCCGGTACATCTCGGCCAGGAGCCGCGCCACGGTGGTTTTGCCCGTACCCGGGTTTCCGAGGAACACCAGGTGCTGTGAGGTGGCCACTTCCGGCAGGCCGTGCGCCTTGCGGCGTGCCTGGACCTGGAGCAGCGCGACCAGGGCACGCACCTGTTCCTTGACGGTCTCCAGTCCCACCAGCGCATCGAGCTCGGCTTGCAGCTCGGACAGCGGCCGCGCCGGCCCGGGCCTGGCACCCATAAGATCGCCGACGAGGTCGTCGACGCGTTCCGAACCGGGCAGCTTGAGTTGATCGGCGAGGTGGCCGATGGTTTCACGCAGGTCATCGAGCGGATTGCGGCTGAGAGCCATGCCTCCACTGTAGACCTCGATTCGCCACCGGGGCGGATGGGTCATGGGTGCGCTGGAGGATGGGGAGCACGCGCGGGGTTCTGCCTGGCGGACAGATCAGGGTGCCGACCGCGAACCTGTGTCCGTGCTCTGCCCTGTGGTCGGGACGAAGTTCCAGTCGAACGAACCGTCACCATGCAGCGTCAGCCGGAGAAACCCGTGGGTGTCGCTGAACCGCTTGGCGATGTATTTTGGGCTGCTGGTGAACGGGCGGAGGGTGCGGCCTCCCGTTGAAACCTGGAAGGCTGTCATGCCGTCATCGACGCACGTATCCGCATTATCCACGGGGCAGGACCGCTCGTAGTTGTGTTGTGAGGCGGACAGGGTCAGCCGGACCCGGTGCTTCCACATCACGTTGATCCAGGGCTTATGGTTTGCGGCCCGCTCATGTTCGTCCGTGTCCGACGTGAAGTAGGGCTCGTGGTAGACCACCGCAAGGTGTTTGCCTGCTGCCCTGGCGGCACCGAGGTCAGTGTCCAGCCATGTTGTCGCGGCGGAAGCCGCTGCCTTGTCGTACCGCCACAGCCCGGAAGGCAGGAATGCGAAGTGCCAGTTCCCAAAGTCCTTTGAATACGGTTTTTCGTTGGGAATGAAGCCCCTTTCCTCGTTGATGGCCGCTTTCGCGTCCGAGCCCGGGCACTGGCCGTTCATGAAATCATCAAGGTCTTCGTTGCGGCCCGGTTGCCAGTCGTGGTTGGGGGCGGACACCCAGTACAGCTTGGGCATCGTGCCGCCCCACAGCTGCGTCCAGTAGTCCACGTAGTCCCGGCAGTAGGCGGTGTCGTACTGGAAGTCGCCGAGCCCGAGGAACGCATCGATCTCATTGTCCTTAACAAGCCGGGAGATGGCCGCACCGTTCCGGCCAGACCTGCTGTCCGGGTCCGCGTTCCCCTCGGGGTTCATGTCCCCGACGGCGGCGATCCGGACATCCGCCGCGGGGCCCGCGGTGCCGCCGGGCGGCCCAGGGGGTTCCGGGGCACCGGTGCAGCCCGCGGCGGCGGCCACCAGGAGGGCCGCAGCGATTGCGGCAACACCTCGAACGCGCTTGCGGTACGTCAACCCCACGAGGACCATGATCCTCCTCACCGAGCGCTAAAGGGAGGCGCCGCCGCAGATCACGTAGTTTTGGCCGGTGATGGACTTGCCATGCGGACCCAGCAGGAACGCGGCCAGGGCGGCCACATCCTCCGGGTCCACCAGGGCGCCCAGTGCAGGCAGCTTCACCGGAGTGGCGGCGCGGCCCGGGTCGTTCAGCATCGGGGTGTCGGTCGGGCCCGGGGAGAGCACGTTCACCGTGATCCCCCGCGGCGCGAGCTCCTGCGCCCACGTCCGGCCGAGCCCCATCAGCGCCGCCTTCGTCGCGGCGTAGTGGCTCTTACCCGGCATCCCCGTGGAGGTGCGGCTGCCCAGCAGGACGATCCGGCCGCCGTCGGGCATGGACGGCACCAGTTCGTTCGCCAGCACCGACGCGGCCGCAACGTGGACCGTGAACATCCCCGCCAGCGCCGCCGGGTCAAGGGAGCCAAGGTGCGCGGTGCGCTGGAATCCTGCGGCATGAACCAACGCGTCAACGGAACCCAGCCCGGCCAGGACATCCGGCAACGATTCGGGCTCCGAGAGATCGGCCTGGCGCCACGCGAACTTCCCGACCAGCGAAGCCCCGGTCCGACTCAGGCCTGTCACCTGCCACCCGTCGGCCAGGAGCCGCTCGGCTATCGCCTTGCCGATCCCCGAGCTGGTGCCGGTGACCACAGCATGCCGGGTCATGAGTCCCCGCCCGGCGTGGTGGTGCCCTCGTAGGCCCACTGCGGGTCGATCCGGACGAACTTGATGGCCTGCCGGAAGTATGTGTAGGCGATGTTGAGGGCGCCGTCCGGGCCTTGGTGGATGGACGGGTACGAGTACTCGCGGTTGAGCCCGTCACGGGAGTTGTTGGACAGGCAGTACCCGTCCCCCACGTCCAGGTTCCGGCGGATCGGCCACGTCCGGCCTGAATCCTCGGAGATGGCCAGCGTCATAGGTGAGCGCGGCGTCCCCCAGAAGGCGCGCTTCACGCCGTCGTCCGGAACAGAAGCATCCGGCTCGGCCACCTGCCCCTGTTCGTCGGCCAGGCCGTCGTCGTCAATCTCGTCGTAGAGGGACAGCCGCCGTTCGGTGCCCTCCCCCGCCCGGCTGTGGTTGTACACCAGGGCAAGGCGGCCGTCGGCGAGCGCGGTGAATTGGATGGAGGAGTTGTTGTTCGGCAGCTCGGTGGGGACGGGCTCGCTCCAGGTGGTGCCGTCGTCCGTGGAGCGGGATTCGTAGATCGAGTCGGCCCAGCGGCTGCGGAACAGGGCCAGCAGGGAGCCGTCGGCCACGGGCTGGATGTTCATGTGGACGCAGCCCAGGCTGCCGGGAAGCACGGTTTCGGTCCAGGTGGCGCCGGCGTCGTCGGAGATCATCACGGCGCTGTCGTCGCTGTTGCCCACCCACTTTTCGCCAGGCGTGGTGATGCAGCGGAAGATCGGGATGATCAGCCGGCCGGACGGGAGCACCACGGGCAGCTGGCGGACGAACACGCCGCCGGTCTCGTTGGCCGGGAACAGGGTCTCCACCTCACCCCAGGTGCGGCCGCTGTCCAGGGAGATACGACGGCGGACCTCGGCGGTGTCCTGGTTGCCCGCCTTCTGCGCGGTGTACAGCAGCCACAGGGCTTTGTCCGGCGCAACGAACAGGATGGGGTTTTGCTCGGACCGGGTGGAGTCATCCGAAAGCTGGACGGCGTCGGACCACTGCCTGCTGCCAGGCTCCAGGGTGGAGAACCAGATGGAGATGTCCGGCACGCCTTCCTGGGTGCCGCCGAACCACACACAGCCTAAACGGCCGTCGGGAAGGGTGAGCAGGTTGGCTGCGTGGCTCTGCACGGTGGGTGCGGGCAGGTAGGCGAAGTCGGCGCCGTCGGCCGTCTTGACCGCCCCGTCCGGGGTGATGGTGTTGTACGCGTCGGTTGTGGTGTTCTGCATGGGATTAGCTCTCCTTGGTGCCGGCATCGGAGCGGGCAGCGTCGAGGTGGGACTTGGCGATCTGTTCCAGGTGCGTCAGGTCCGAGGCCACGGTGGTGAACGTGTAGCCCTGCCGCAGCCGCTGGTTGGCAACTGTGCCAGCGGCCGTGTGGATGCCGGCGGCGATCCCCGCGGAGGCCGCTGCCTCGGCGATGGTTTCCAGTGCGGCGTTGAATTCGGTTTCGACGGCGGGATCCCCGGGGAAGGCACCGCCCACCGCAATGCAGAGGTCGGAGGGGCCAACGTAGATGCCGTCCAGGCCGGGGGTGGCGCATATTTCCTTGACGTTGGCCAGGCCCTCGGGGGTCTCGATCATGGCGAACACCAGGGTGGTGGCATTCGCCTCGGCCGGGACGGGCCCGATCCGCAGCGCCGAGCGCATGGGCCCGTAGGAGCGGCCGCCCAGCGGCGGGTACTTGGCGGCGGCCACGGCGGCAGCGGCGTCTTCGGCGTTGTTGATGAGCGGAACGATGACCCCCGCGGCGCCGGCGTCCAGTGCCTTGCCGATGGCGGTGAAGTCGTTGGCCTCCGTCCGGACCATGCCGACGGCGGTGTGCCCGGCGTCGATGGCCATCAGCCC
Source organism: Pseudarthrobacter sp. MOO14 (assembly GCF_058267675.1). NCBI lineage: Bacteria > Bacillati > Actinomycetota > Actinomycetes > Micrococcales > Micrococcaceae > Pseudarthrobacter > Pseudarthrobacter sp. MOO14. Next base: position 3,592,370 of record NZ_CM177849.1, on the reverse strand, counting down.
GTTGAGCACGCCGGAGTAGCCGAGCAGTCCGTGCTGCGCGTCCAGGGCCACGTAGTCGTAGCCGAGCCGGCCGATGCGTTCGGTGGCCACGGGCGCGTCCAGCACCGCCCAATAGCCCACCGCCTGCTCACGGGCGCGGATCTTGCGGGCGAATTCGAGGGCCAGTTGGGAGGTCATCAGAGTCCTTCAGTTTCGTAATCGGTTCAGTCGGGAGGAATGGGTCAGCGGTTGTAGGCGGGCATGGGGCCGCGCAGCGAGGTGCCCACGGCGTCGCAGGCGTCCGCGACGTCGGCCGGCAGCGGCCCGTTGGCCACGGCGGCGATGTTGGCGCGCAGCTGTTCCACGTTGGAGCCGCCCAGCAGCATCGAGCCCACACCGTCGCGGTAGGCGAGCCAGCGCAGCGACAGTTCCGCGAGGGTCACGTCAGCGTCGGCTGCGATCCGGGACAGCTCGCCGATCGCGTCGAAGAGCTGCTTGTCCCAGTAACGCTGCGTGTACATGGCGGCGAGCTTGGAGTCTCCGTAGCGGCCCTCGGTGGGCTTGGCGTCGAAGCTGTGCTTGCCGGTGAGCAGGCCGCCGCCCAGCGGGTTGTAGACCATGGTGTGTACGTTGTGGGTGGACGCGAACTCGAGGTATTCCTCCTCCAGCCGGCGCGCCACCAGGTTGTAGAGCTGCTGCGCGACGACGGGCTGCGGCGCCCCCACTTCGCGTGCCGTGTGGATGACATCGGCGATCTGCCAGGCGGCGAAGTTGGACACGCCCAGCGCCCCGATTTTGCCTTCGGCGACCAGGGCCGCCACGGTGGAGAGCGTTTCGGCCAGCGGCGTGGCCCGGTCCGGCTGGTGCAGATAGAAGAGGTCGAGGCTGTCCACGCCCAGCCTGCGCAGGCTGCCTTCAACGCTGGCGCGCAGCCCCGCCGCGGAGAGCGGTGCATTGGAGCCGTGGTCCGCGTGCGGCATGCCGGCCTTCGAAGCCAGGATGACGGCGTCGCGCTTTCCCTTCAAAAGGCGTGCGAGCATCTCCTCGGTCACCCCGCCCACGTAGGCGTTGGCGGTGTCGATGGTGGTGATGCCGGCGGCGAGCGCTTCTTCCACCATCCGACCCGCGGTGGCCTCGTCAGCGGTGTCGCCGAACGTCATGGTCCCCAGGACCAGCCGGGAGATGGGTAGTTCCAGGCCGTCCACCTGGGTGCCGTTGGGCTGCGTGCTCATGCGTTGATTCCTCGTGGTTGCGTGTGTCAAAGGGTCAGGGCTGGTTGGCGAGCGCCAGGGAACGGACGATGTGCCGCGGCTTCAGGCCGGTCATGGTGGAGGGGTCCAGGGCCGCGCGGCGGAGTTTGCGGGTGTAGTCCTCCTTGGGGGCGGTCAGGACGTCGGCGGTAGGGCCGAGTTCCACGAGCTTGCCGCGCTGCATCACCATGACGGTATCGCTGATTTCCTGCACCACGCCAAGGTTGTGCGAGATGAACACGTAGGTGATGCCGGTTTCGTCCTGGATGGACTTGAGCAGCCGCAGCACCTGCGCCTGGACAGAGACGTCCAGGGCGCTGGTGGCTTCGTCGCAGACCAGCAGTTGGGGCTTGGAGGCCAGCGCCCGGGCGATCCCGATGCGCTGGCGCTGGCCGCCGGAAAACTCGCCGGGGTGCTTATCCAGGGACCGGACCGACAGGCCCACCTGGTCAATCAGCTTCGCCGCCGCCGCATGCCGTTCGGCCTTGGAGCGGACTCCCTGCAGCTTCAGCGGCTCGGCCACGATCTCCTGCGCGGTCATGTGCGGGTCCAGGGAGCCGTATGGATCCTGGAACACCATCTGGAACTTGGAGCGCAGCGGCCGCAGCTTGGCCTCGCTCATGGCCGCGATGTCGGTCCCGTCCAGGTTGATGGACCCGCTGGTGGGGGTCACCAGCCGCATCAGGGCCTTGGCGATGGTGGATTTGCCGCAGCCGGATTCACCCACCACGGCGATCGTCTTGCCTTTGTCCACGGAGAAGGAGACGTCGTCCACGGCGCGGAAGGTGCCGCCGGGGACGTGGTAGTCCACCACCAGGTTGTCGACGGCGAGAAACGGCTTAGTCATGGCGTGCTCCAGTAGTGGTCAGGGTGGAGTTGGGGGTTTCGTCCCACGGCCCCAGTACGGGCACCGCGGCCAGCAGGGTGCGGGTGTACTCCGTGGCGGGGTGGTCCACGATCTGCTGGACCTCGCCGGATTCGACGAAGGACCCGTCCTTCATCACGTGGATCCTGTCAGAGATGAGCCGGGCCACGCCGAGGTCGTGCGTGATCATCAGGATGCCGATGCCGCGCTGTTCCTGCAGTTCCAGCAGCAGGTCCAGGATGCCGCCCTGCACCGTGACGTCCAGGGCCGATGTCGGCTCGTCCGCCACCAGCAATTGCGGCTCGGACGCCAAAGCGATGGCTATGAGCACGCGCTGCAGCATGCCGCCGGAGAGCTGGTGCGGGTACTTCTTCAGTTGCTTCTCCGGCGTGGGGATGTGCACCTGATCCAGCAGCCGCACGGCCCTGGCCTGCAGGGCCGCCTTGTCCTTGGCGGACGCGGCGCCGGCGATCCGGATGGCCTCGAACAGCTGGCTGCCGATCGAGTGCACCGGGCTCAGCGCCGTCATCGGGTCCTGCGGGATCAGCGCCAGCGTCCTGCCGCGCACCTTGTCGATGGCCTTGGGGTCGGCGGAGATGTCGACGCCGTCAATCAGCACGGTGCCGGACAGGACCGCCAGGTCCTCGGGCAGCAGGCGGAGGATGCCCATCGCCGTCGTAGATTTTCCCGAACCGGACTCCCCGATGATGGTGACCGTCTCGCCCCGGTGGATGCTGAAGCTGACGGAGTCCACGGCGCGGATGATGCCGGCGTCCGTGATCAGTTCCACCTGGAAGTCGCGGACCTCCAGCAGCGGCTGCTCGGTGAACGTGGGGGAAACAGACATGTCAGGCACCCTTCTTCTTGCGGCGGGGACGGTCGCGGAGGCCGTCGCCCAGCAGGTTGACGCCCACCACCATGAGCACGATCACCAGGCCGGGCAGGGTGACCATCCACCAGGAGGTGGTGATGTAGTCCTGGCCGTCGGAGATGATCCGGCCCCAAGTGGCGAAGGGGCGCTGGGGGCCGGCACCGAGGAAGGACAGCGCGGATTCGAGCAGCACGGCCTGCGCCAGCAGGAGCAGCACCACCAGGGTTGCCTGCTTGATGACGTTGGGGATGATGTGCCGGATCAGGATCTGGATGCGGTGCAGGCCCAGGATCCGGGCGGCGGAGACGTAAGGCTTTTCGCGTTCCACCAGGACCATGGAGCGGGTCAGGCGGGCCACCTCGGGCCACTGCGCGATGGCGATCACGAACGTGATCACGGGGATGGAGGGGCCGAAGAGGGCCACCACCAGCAGCAGCATCATCAGCAGCGGCAGGGACATCTGGGCTTCGAGGAGACGGGAGACAATGGTGTCCACCCAGCCGCCGAAGTAGCCGGCGGCGGAGCCGAGGATCACCCCGATGGCCCCTGAGACCAGGACTGCCATCAGGCCGATGGTCAGCGAGACCTGGCCGCCGTGCAGGACGCGGGAGAGCAGGTCGCGGCCCAGCTGGTCGGTACCGAACAGGTGGCCGTCGGTGAGCGGGGGCAGGCGCCGGGCGGCGAGGTCCTGGAAGTTGGCGTCCGGGAGCGGGAGCACGTTGGCCAGGATGATCGGGATGATCACCAGCAGGGTGCAGATGGCGCCGACCACCAGTTTCCATTGCGCGGCTTTCCGACGTCGGGTGGCGCCGGCGCGGGCAAGGTCCGCCTTGGTGACGGCGCTGGGGCTTGGCTGCCGGGTTGGCGCGCCGGTGCTTCCGGACGGGCCGGCCGGGGTTGCGGTGTGGAGGCTCATGCTGTGGCCGCCTTTCCGAGACGAACGCGGGGATCAAGGAGCGGGTAGGCGAGGTCGATCAGCAGCTGCACGCCTACGGCCAGGAGCGCGGTGATGAGGACCGTGGCCTGGATGAGGGGGTAGTCGCGGGTTTCCAGGGCCCGGACGATCAGGGAGCCGACGCCGGGCCAGGCGAACACCACTTCCACCACCACCACGCCGTTGAGCATCGCGGCAAACCGGGTGCCCAGTGCGGTGAAGACGGGGATGGCGGAGTTGCCCATGGCGTAGCGCCAGGTGAGCACGGAGTTCTTCACGCCGCGGGAGCGGGCCACGGTGAGGTACGGGGCGGCCAGGTTGTTGGTCATCTCGCGGCGCACCATGCGGGAGATCAGCGCGATCTGCAGGATGGCGATGGTGACCGTGGGCAGGACCAGGCCGCCCCAGGTGGCGAAGCCGGAGGCAGGAAAGAGGGGGACCAGCACGGCAAACCCGGTGAGCAGCATGATGCCGGTCCAGAAATCGGGCATGGACTGCCCGGCGATGGTGAGCACGTTGACGCCGAATTCGCGGCCGGTGTCAGGGCGGCGGGACATCCACACCCCCAGCGGGATGGCGACGACGGCGGTCAGCAGGATTGCCGACGTCGCCAGGGTCAGGGTGTAGGGCAGGCGTTCGAAGACCACCTGCATGGCCGGCGCCTGGAACGAGTAGGACTGGCCGAGGTTGCCGCTGAACAGTTGCTGCAGGAAGATCCAGTACTGCTCCAGGAGGGGCTTGTCCAGGCCGAACTGTTCGCGCACCTTGGCGAGCTGTTCGGAAGTGGCCAGCGGACCGGCGTAGGAGACGGCGGGGTCGCCGGGGGCCATGCGGATCAGGATGAACACGGTGGATACCGTAAGGAACACGGTGAGCAGGCCTTGTCCCAGGCGTTTGAGGATGTAGTTCGTCATGGCTTAGGCCTCCAGCCGGACATCAACGAGGGGGTAGGAGTTGGTGGGTGCCAGGTTGATCCCGGACACCCGTTCCCGGTGGGCAAGGACGGACTTGGGCACGAACGCCCAGGCGCAGGGCCAGGTGTCCCAGACTGCCTGCTGGGCGTCGTTGAGCAGTTGCGTCCTGCGCGCCGGGTCCGCCTCGGCGGAAGCGGCCTGGATCTTGGCGGTGACCTCGGGGATGACGTACCCCTGGTAGGTGTCGCGGGTGGCTTCCTTTTCCGGGGTGCCGGCGTACATGCCTTGGAGCATGGTGATGGCCAGGCCGGTAGGGCTGGGGTAGCCGTTGGCCAGCAGGTCCCAGTCGCCCTGTTTGCCCTGGCGCCAGGCCATGATGTTGCCGCCGGGTTCGAACTGCTGGAGTTCGGCCTTGACGCCGATCTTGCCGAACATTTCCACCAAGGCTTCCATCACGGAGGTGTCGGAGGCGAATTCGCCGGTTTCCCAGATGATCTTCAGGGTGAGGTCCTTGACGCCAAGTTCTGCAAGGGTGGCCTTGGCCTTCTCGGGGTCGTAGACGTATTCGCCGGTCTTGTAGTAGCCGGTGAGGCTGGATGGGGTGACGCCTGCGGCCTGGGTGACGGAGTCCACCAGGACGTCCTTCACCAGGGACTGTCCGTCGATGGCCATGCTGAGGGCCTGGCGGACGCGGGGGTTGGCCAGCGGGTGGCCGGCGGGCTTGCGGAAATTGAAGAAGATCTGGTTGAGGCGCAGGCTTGAGGCTTCCTGCAGCGTGACGCCGGGCAGGCCTGCGAGCTGTTCGCGGGAGTCTGGGGTGATGGAGTCGATGACGTCCACCTCGCCGCTGCGCAGGGCGATGACGCGGCTGGATTCCTCAGGGAGGAACCGGACCTCCACGTTGTCGATGTGCGGCGCGGGACCCCAGTAGTTCTTGTTGCGTTCCAAGCTGTAGGTGCCGGCACCACGGTTGTACTTGGTGACAACATAAGGACCGGTGCCCAGGCCTTCCTGGAGTTCCTCCGGTTTGTTCTGTGCGGCCGGGGTTATCAGGATCATGCTCATCAGTGAGTCCAGGATGGGGACCGGCTTCTTGGTGACCATCCTGAACGTGCGGTCATCCATGGGGACAACCTCGGGGAATTCGGGGAAGAACCCGGCCACGAAGGAGCCCTGGACCTGCTTGTACATCTTCAGGGCGGTGGAGACGTCCTCCACCGTGACGGGGCTGTTGTCCGAGTAGCGGATGCCGTCGCGGAGCCGGACGGTCCATTCGGTGGGGCCGGTCATCTCGAAGCGTTCGGCCAGGACCAGGACGGGCTTGGTTTCGGGGCCGATGGCGGTGAGTCCCTGGCGGACCGAGCGTTGCACGGTGACGGCTGCGTCAAACTGGTTGAGCTTGTTGTCCAGGCTGACCAGGGACCGGTTGAGGGCCAGGGTCAGGGTGCTGGGTCCGGGGAGTCCGGTGGGGCCGGCGCAGCCGGCCAGGCTGCCGGTGCCCAGCAGAAACCCGGCGGCCGCACCGAACTGCAGGAGGCGGCGGCGGGAAATCTCACTTCCTTGAGGAAGAACGGTCATCGTTGACCTCTCGGTAGATCGGGGATGGCGGGCTGCCGGAATGGCTGCGCCGAATGTTGTGTCCATCACTTTGCCACTCCTGCGCAAATTGCGCAACCTATCTAGCGCGATTCGCGCAACCATGTCATGATGTTGGAAAGCTTCCCGCTGATTGGCGGGTTCCAGCCGACTATGACGAGAGGAGCACCGTGGCTTCCGTATTTGTGCAGGCCGACGACTTCTCCGGCGCCGCCGAGGTTGGCTATTGCTTTGTGGAACATGGGCTGACTGCGCAGGTCATTCTCGCCGCGTGTACGTCTTTCGGAACGCACGACGGCGGCCCCTCCTTTGCGGGAGAGGTCACCGACGTGGTGGTCGCCGATACACACTCCCGTGGCGTGTCCGGGGCGGAGGCTGAGGCGTTGGTGAAGGAGGCGTTCTCCGGTCCCGAGGCCTCTGCCGCACAGGTGCAGTTCAAGAAGATGGATTCCCTGTGGCGCGGCAACATCCAGGCTGAGGTGTCGGCCTTGGCCAGCCTTGGATTCCACGCCGTGATTGCGGGCGCACTCCCCCAGCTGCAGCGCACAGTACTCGGTGGCAAGCCGCTGGCTGCCGGCACTCCCCTGGCGGAAACGGACCTCTGGCAGGCCGAGCTGTCGGCCCCGCCAGTCGATGTTCCTTCATTGCTGGCCCCGGCGGATCCGTCCTCTGTGCGCTCCGTTGATCTGGCTGCGGTCCGCTCCGGATCCCTGGCTGCGAAGCTCGCCGGGCTGCTCGAATCCGAGCGGCCGCAGCTCGTGGTGGTGGACGGCGAGACCGTCCGGGACCTGGAGAACACCGTGGACGCCCTGCTGGACCTGGAGTTCCGGGCCGGCGGACGCCGCATCGTGCTGGTCGGAACCGGCGGGGCGGCCGATGTCCTCGCCCAGCGGCTCAGCCCACGACTTGCGCGAAATGCGCAACATGTGGCAACGGCTGACGCAACCACCGCGGAACCGCAGGAGGCACCCGGGCCGGTGCTCGCCGTCGTCGGCTCCGCTTCACAGACCGCGCAGGCGCAACTGGCTGCCCTTGAAGCCCAAGGGTTCACGGTGGTCCGGCTGCACCCGCTCTACGCCGGTGCGGACGGCGCCTACGTGTCCCAACTGGCCCAGGTTTCGGCGGATTTGCGGTCAGGTGCCCGCGTGATCATCACGTTGGCGGCCCAGAAAGTGGACCCGTCCGCCTCGACCCGCATCGTGCAGGCGCTGGCAAGGTTCGCCGCCGAGGCCGTCAAGGGAACTGGGGCCGACCTGATCCTCACCGGCGGTGAGACGGCCAGGGAAGTCCTGGACGCCGTCGGCCGCTCCAGCTTGGCGCCGCTCGCGGCGGTGCAGCACGGAGCCGTGCTGAGCCGCGCGGACGACGGGACGCTGGTGGGCACCAAGCCCGGCAGCTTCGGCGACCACCTGGCCCTCCTTCAGCTGTATGACGAAATCCGGAAGCGCCGCGGCCAGGCCGCCGCAGCTTCCACCCAAACCCTTTCCCACAAGACTTCCGAAGAATCTGGAGCAACAATGACTGACGAATCAACGCAGAACCAGCCCCTCCCCTACGTGGCCGTGACCATGGGCGACGGCGCCGGAGTTGGCCCCGAGGTGGTGGTGGCCGCCGTGCTGGATCCGCAGAGCAATGCTGAGTGCCGGCCCGTGGTGATCGGCGACGCGCTGCGGCTGCGGCAGGCGGCGGAGGTACTGGGCATCGGGGCGGACATCCGGCCGATCGAGGATGTGGACGATGCTGTGTTCACGCCGGGCCGGGTTAACGTCATCGATCTGGCGTTGCTGCCGGCAGACCTGCCGTGGGGCCAGCTCTCGCCCGTGGCCGGGCATGCCGCCTACGAATACATCCGGGTGGCCAGCGAGCTGGCGATGGCCGGGAAGGTGCAAGCCATTTGCACCGCGCCGCTGAACAAGGAGGCGCTGCACGCCGCCGGGCACATCTACCCCGGGCACACCGAGCTGCTGGCGCACCTGACCGGCACGGAGGAAGTGTCCATGATGCTCTCCACGCCCAAGATCAGGGTGATCCACGTGACCACGCACATCGGCCTGGTGGATGCCATCCGCAAGATCAACCCGGACCTGGTGGAGCGGACCATCCGCCGCGGCCACGAGGCGCTGGTGCGGGCGGGCATCCCCAACCCGAAGATCGGCGTGTGCGCCATCAACCCGCACGCCGGCGAGAACGGCCTGTTCGGGCAGGGCGAGGAAGCGGAGAAGATCGAGCCGGGCGTGAAGGCGGCGCAAGCGGACGGGATCAACGCCGTGGGCCCGCTGCCCGCGGACACGCTGTTCTTCCTGGCCGGCCGCGGTGATTACGACCTGGTGGTGGCCATGTACCACGACCAGGGGCACGGACCGGTGAAGGTGCTGGGGATCGAGGCAGGCGTGAACATCACGGTGGGCCTGCCGGTGATCCGGACCTCCGTGGACCACGGCACCGCGTTCGACATCGCGGGCAAGGCCATCGCCGATTCCCGGTCCATGGTGGAGGCCCTGCACCAGGCGGCAGAAATGGCCACCCGGCCGGCTGTGGCCGTGTAGTCCTCCGGTTTGATGAGGGCCGGAACTAGCATGGGTAGCACTGCCACCGCCATGCCCACGGGAAGGAGACCGGGAATGCTCAGCGCAAACGCGCGGCGCGAGGAGATCTACCACCTTGCCGTGACCACCGGCCTCGCGTCCGTGGAGGAGCTCTCGGCGAAGTTCGAGGTGACGGCGTCCACCATCCGCCGCGACCTGGCATTGCTGAACGGCCAGGGCCGCCTGGCCCGCACCTACGGCGGGGCAATGGCGCTGGGCGCGCACCCGGAGGCGTCGCTGCGGCAACGCACTGGTGAGGCGTTCGAGCAGAAGCATGCGATCGCCCGGTGGGCGGCCTCGGTAATCCAGCCCGGGGAGAGCATCCTGCTCGACGCCGGCTCCACCGCAGGTGCCCTGGCGCACGAGCTGCGCGGGTTTGACCGGTTGTCGGTCACGACGCCGGGAATCAACACGCTGCAGGAGCTGGCCGAATGCGATGGCATCGAGGTGGACTGCCTGGGCGGGCGGTTGCGCAGTGTTTCCCAGAGTTTCGTCGGCCCGCTGGCGGAGGCGGCGCTGGAGCGGATGAGCTTTGACCGCGTGTTCCTGGGGGCGGACGCCGTCACCGCCGACGACGGCATCTGCGAGGCCGACCACGCCCAGACCCGCCTCAAGGAGCTCATGGCCCGGCGCGGGCGCTCCGTCTACGTTTTGGCCGACTCCTCCAAGCTGGGCCTGCGGCCCTTCCACGCTTGGGTGCGGCTGGCGTTGCCGTGGACTTTGGTGACGGACGACGGCGCCGACCCCGCCCAGGTGCAGAAGTTCCGGGACGCGGGGGTCAGCGTTGAGGTGGCGGCGGTTGCTGCGTAGGTTCTGCCGGGTACGCTGCTGCTACCAAGCACCTGAATGAAACGGAGACGTCCATGCACGCCGTGCTCGAATACACCTACGCTGACGACTATCTTGAGAGCCGTGAACAGTACCGCGGCGACCATCTCAGGGCCGGGTGGGCAGCCGTGGAGCGCGGCGAGCTTCTGCTGGGCGGAGCAGCCGGCGAGGGCCCCTTCAAGGGACTGCTGATTTTCACCGGAGAGAATCCGCTCGAGGCCGCCAAAGCGTTTGCCGCCGCAGACCCTTACGTCATCAACGGCGTCGTGACATCGTGGGCCGCCAGCCCATGGACCACGGTATTGGGCAACGAGGCCGCTTCACCGGTCCACCCGTAGACGTGAGCGCTTGGCCGCACTGACCTGAACCTACTCGGCGATGTCTTCGGCCCACAGTTCCGGCTTGTCGGCTTGGAACGAGCGCATCATGTCCACGCAGCGCTGATCGTCCAGGACCACCACCTCAACTCCGCGTGCGCGCAGGAGGTCCAGTTCGCCGTCGAACGTGCGCGCCTCCCCCACCACCACGCGGGGGATCTTGAACTGGATGATGGTCCCCGCGCACATGGCACACGGGGCCAGCGTGGTGTAGAGCGTGGTGTCCCGGTAGCTCTTCTGCCGGCCGGCGGCGCGAAGCGCTGACATCTCGCCGTGCGCGATCGGATCGGCGTTCTGGACCCGTTCGTTGTGCCCGCTGGCGAAGACCTCACCGTCCCGGGCGATCGCGGCCCCAATGGGGATCCCGCCCTCGGCCAGGCTCTTCCGGGCGGCCTGGTAGGCGGCCTCGAATGCCTGAAAATCGTTGCTCTCCAGTGCCGGCGCGGCTGTTTCGTGCTGTTCGTGGGTCATAGCGGGGACCTTACGTCGTCGTGTGCGGCGATGGACTCGGCGATTCTCTTGATTGCCTCGAGTGTTTTCGGGATGCCGTCCAGCGCTTGCTGGGTGCGGTCGGCGATCTGCGCGTCTGCGTCGGCGCCGTACTTTTCTCCGAACATGGCGATCCCTTCGGGCAGGAATTCCCAGGACTCGGTGAGGACGGTTCCGGTGCCTGCCGGGGAGAGGGTGAAGCCCCAGCGGACGTATTTGCCGCCCACCACCCAGGCGAACTCGTGTCCCGGCTCGGCGGCCACCACCTGCGAGCGGGTCTCCCAGGTCCGTTCCGGGAGCTCGTTCCGGCCGGTGAACCAGGCGCCAACGTGGTCGGCGCTGGTCTCGTCGTCCCACCAGCACGCTTTGCAGACCGGGCTCCACTCACCGGTGCGGGTGACGTCGGAGACCAGGCTGTAGAGCGTCTCGGCTGATGCGTTGACCGTGACGGAATCCTGGTGTTGGCGGGGGCTGCTCTGGTTTATGGCTCCATCCTTGCAGACGGGCACTTCTTGTGCCGGGCTACAGGGCGCGCCTGTCCTCCCGCTCAAGAAGGATTCCGTCCGGCCACCCTCCTCCACGTGATCACCGAAATCCCAGAGGCCTGCCGGTAGGGTAGGGCAGCAGCAGTTCCACGCCACGATCTTGCCGGAACACGGCCGAAATAGATCTGGTTTGACCTAGATCCAAAACAGGGGGAAATCGTCTTGGAAGCAGCCGCAGTAACTACCTGGATGTTCGTCGAAGAATGTCCTATTCCGAATGACGTCATGGAGCTCATGGTTGGTGGGGAGCAGCCGGTCGCGGCCTACAGGACCTTCCGGGACAGCGCCATCTTCACAACCAAGCGCATGATTGTCCGGGATGCCCAGGGCATCACGGGTAAGAAAGTGGAGATCTATTCGCTCCCGTACTCGGCCATCAACATGTGGTCGTCAGAGAATGCCGGGAAATTCGATTTGGATGCGGAGTTGGAACTGTGGACACGGGCAGGGCATATCAAGATCAAAGTCGGCAAAAAAGCCGACATCCGGCGCCTCGACATGTTGATTGCCCACTCCGTTCTGGGAACGCAGCACTGATGTGATGGGCGCCGTCAGCGTTAGTTTGCCCGGTTCGGCTGAGCACCAGGCGCCCCAGCCTTGGCGAGCGTGAAGATCCCGTAGCGCATGGCACCGGTGCGGTAGGCCAGGATCAGGCGCGGGATGCTGAGGACGAAGACGCGGTTGCGGGCGCGAAGGGCCAGCCGGCGCATCTCGGGATCGACGAGCAGGGCCTTCACCAGCCGGCGAGCGCAGATCGGCCAGGTGCGGGCGACCCAGCGGCTGACATCCTCATAGCCGGTGACCTCAAAGCCGGCCGTCATAGCCATCGCCTCATATTCTTCGCGCGTGCCCATCGATGGCAGGCGCCCTTCGCGGCAGATCGGCTCCAGAAGGTGGCGGACCTTCCAACCGCTCGCATCGGTCTCGGCGAGCCACGCGCAGATGACGAACTGTCCGCCGGGTGCCAGCACGCGGTGCGCCTCGGCGAAAAACCGGGACTTGTCCACCATGTGCTCGCTCGACTCGATGGCCCACGCGGCATCGGCCGAGGCGTCGGCTAGCCCGTTGTCGAGCCAGTCGCGGACCTGGATGTCCACGGCCGGTACTGGGCGCCCGGCGGCATACTGGGCCTGCTCAGCGGAGAGGGTGAAGCCGGTAACCCTGACCCCGCGCATCACGGCGAGCCGCCGTGCCGTGGAGCCGCAGCCGCAGCCGATGTCCACGCACGCGTGGCCGAGTATGAGACCCAGCCGGCCGCCAACGGTGTCCACGAGCGCCTCTACCGCCTCGGCAGGTGTCTCGCGGCCCGTCGTCCACAGTCCGTGGTGGACATGATCGCCCCACACCCGGCGGTAGATGGGATCGAGCTCGTCGTAGTGGTCCGCCACCGCCACGGCGTCCTGGGAGATATCGGGGACGATCACGCCCCGACCCTACAACGGGGCATCAGCGCGACGGAAGGGAGGAACGACGACGAAACTCTACTTCCGCCGTCGTCCGTCCACCGGTCCCTACCAGTTCGTCGTTGACACGCTGGGGTGAAGGTTTGTCGTGGGTGTCGCTTAGAGTAAAAGCCGACGACGTGACGCACCAAACACGGGACCCCCAATGGACTTCTACGCCATCAATTCCCTGCGGGAGAACCATGCAGGCTGGTCACTGCTCCGTGCCCAGAGTGCCCCGCTGGCACTGACGTTTTTCATGGCCGCGTTCACGGGTCCCAATCAGCGCAACCTGGGCCGGCAGGAGCTGATCGATGTCCTGGATGACGTGCTGTTCGGCCTCCGCGACAGGGAAGGCGGGGACAGGTTCCCCCGTCCCGCGGGTGAATACCTTGATGACTGGGCGGCCGACGACCGCCAATGGCTAAGGAAGTACTACGTCCCCGGCGAGGACGAACCCCACTACGATCTCACGGCGGCCGCGGAGGACGTGGTCCGCTGGGTGGAGAACCTGCGCGGGCGGGACTTCGTCGCAACCCAATCCAGGCTCACCAGCATCTTCGCGGTCCTAAAACAGCTGGTGCAGCAGTCCGAGACGGACCCGGAGGTGCGGCTCGCAGAGCTGCAGCGCCAGCGGGACGGGATCGACGCCGAGATGCAGCGGATCCGCGAAGGCAACATCCGCGTTATGACCGGCCCGGAGGCATTGGACCACTTCCAGCAGCTGACGTCCCTGGCCAAGGACCTGCTGTCCGACTTCCGTGAGGTGGAGCAGAACTTCCGGAAACTGGACCGCCAGGTCCGCGAACAGATCGCCACGTGGGACGGTACGCAGGGTGAACTGCTGGAATCCATTTTCGACAACCAGCAGGACATCAGCAGTTCCCTCCAGGGGCGCACGTTCCAGGGGTTCTGGGACTACCTGATGTCGCCCCAGCTCCGCACCGAGCTGCAGGACCTGCTTCAGCGCGCCACCCGGATCGAAGCCCTGGCCAACGCGGACAGCCTGAACGCGCTGGCCAACCTCCACCAGGACTGGCTTCCCGCCGTTGAACAGACCCAGGCCACGGTCCGCCAGCTTTCCCAGCAAATGCGCCGGCTCCTGGACGACAAGGTGTTCCTGGAGAACAAACGCATCATGCAGCTGATCCGCCGCATTGAATCCGGTGCATTGGGCACCCGGGAGGCGCCGCCGTCGGGCGCTTTTATGGAGATTGACGCCCCATCCGTGGACGTGGTGCTGCCCTTTGAACGGCCCCTTTATGAGCCCAGCCGCAAAGTGCTGGTGGACGACGCCGTCGAAACGGCCGATGACGCCGATGTGGACGCCTCGGCCCTGTTCGGCCAGTTCTTCGTGGACAAGGAACGCCTGCAGGCCAACATTGACGCCATTCTGGCCGATGCGGAGCAGGCCACCCTCGCCGAAGTCACGGCAGCGTTCCCCCTCTCCCAAGGCTTGGCGGAGGTGGTGGCGTATTACCAGCTGGCCACCGAATCGGACTGGGCCACCATCAACCCGGAACAGTCCCAGCGCCTGTCCTGGCAGCTGCCGGACGGCTCCATCCGCGAAGCCACCATCGAACAGATCATCTTCGGAAGGCCGGCATGAACGTCCCAGCCCCAGCTGCCCCTGAAACCCGCACGCCGGAGGAGCTTCCCGCCGTCGTCACCCGGCTCTTCAAGGGCGTGCTGTACGCGGAGAACGACGAAAAGCTCTGGCAGTCCCTGCTCGGGCTGACCTCGCACGTGCGCGACTACGTGGCGGTGCTGGGCCTGGACCTGTTGCTGGACGAGTCTGAGGGGTACGCGTTCCTGCGGTCCAAGGATGATCCGGACGGCACGCTCCCCCGGCTCATTGCCCGCCGCTCCCTGACCTTCAACGTCAGCCTGCTGCTGGCCCTGCTCCGCCGGCGCATGATGGAGTTCGACATCAACAGCAGCGAGATCCGGCTCATCATGAGCGAGCAGGAAATCGCGGACATGGTCTCGGTGTTCCTGCCCGAATCCAGCAACGAGGCCCGGGTCCTTGACCGGCTGGGGGCTGACATCAAGAAAGTGGTGGAGCTCGGTTTCCTGCGCAAGCTCAGGGGGCAGGCGGACACGTACGAGGTGGCACGGATCCTGAAGGCGTACGTGGATGCGCAGTGGCTGGAGGAGTTCGACGCACGGCTGGATGACTATCGCCGGACGCTCGCCGGCGAGCCGCCCGCCTCTACGGAGCAGGGCAAGGCAACCGACGCCGCACGCACAATTGGGGAGGACCAGTGACCACGGATTTGGGCACGGACCTGCAGGAGAGCCTGTTCAGTCTGGATGAAACATCTGCCGACGGCGGCACTCCCCCGGGCTTCCGGCTGAACCGCCTGGAGCTGCTCAACTGGGGCACCTTCCATCAGGGGGTGCGCACGTTCCGACTGGACGGGGCCAACAGCCTGCTCACCGGCGACATCGGTTCGGGAAAGTCCACGGTGGTGGATGCGATCACCACACTGCTGCTTCCGGCGCACAAAATCGAGTACAACAAGGCCGCAGGGGCGCAGAAGAAGGAACGCTCCCTCATGTCGTACGTCCGGGGCTTCCACAAGAGTGCCCGGAGCGCCGGTGGAGAGTACTCCAAGCCGGTACCTTTGCGCGCCACCGGCCAGCTGACGGTGGTGCTGGGCGTTTTCCACAACGCCGTGCTCGGCAAGTGGGTCACGCTGGGCATCACGTTGTGGGCTACTCAGGAGGCGGGGCAGCCCAACCGGTTCTACTCGCTCGCGGAAGCGGACCAGACGATTGCGGCGGACTTCAGCAATTTTGGCCAGGACCCACTGAAGCTAAAGAAGAAGCTGCGTGCGGCCGGCGTATCGGTTCACGACGCCTTCGACCCGTACTCCGCAGCTTTCAAGCGCCAGTTCGGGATCAGCGGTAACCAGGCCATGGAGCTGTTCCACCGCACGGTGTCCATGAAGCAGGTGGAGAACATCACCTCGTTCGTCCGCGGCAACATGCTGGAGGAGGACGACGTCGCCGCCCGGATCACCAACCTGATCCACCACTTCGACGACCTGAAGAAAGCCCACGACGCCGTCCTCCGGGCCAAGGACCAGATCGCCCTGCTGACACCCATCAAGGAAGGCGCCGCCCTCCATGCCGGGCTGACCGCCGACGACGAGCTGGCCCGGAAACAGCGTGACCAGCTGCATCCGTGGTTCACGGACCGGAAACTGCAGCTGAGCCTGGAGCACCAGGCCGAGCTGGAGCGCACCGGTGTGCGGCTGCAGGAGGACTGGACTCGGCTGAACGGCGAAGTCAAGCAGCTGCGCCGGGACCTGGCCGGAGTGGATGAGGACATCCGCACCAACGGCGGCGGACGTCTCGCAGCAATCGACGCCGAACTTGCTGCTTTGGCCGCCAAGTCCGCCGAGCAGCGGCAGCGGTTCGAGGCCTACTCGGATGCAGCCGCGGAGCTTGGCCTGCCGGCCCCGGAGGACCGTGTCCTCTTTGACGCGAACCGGGCCCGCCTCGCCACCGTGGAACAGGAGTTGGCGGACCGGTCCAACGTGTTGCACGAAGAGCGGACAACGCTGTCCATCAGGCAAGCGGAACTCACCTCCAAGTCAGCGGAGATCAAGGCCGAGCTCACCAGCCTGCAGGCCCGCCGCAACCTGATCCCCCTACCCCAGCTGGACATCCGCCGTCGGCTCTGCGAAGGCACCGGGATCACGGACAGCGACCTGCCGTTCGTGGGCGAGCTGCTCAAGGTCCGCGAGGGCGAAGCCGCGTGGGAGGGCGCCGCGGAACGGACCCTCCACGGGTTCGCCCTCTCGCTCCTGGTCCCCGCGGAGCACTACGCCGCGGTCAGCAGCTGGGTGGACGCAAACAACCTGCGGGGCCGGCTGGTGTACCTGAGAATCGGGGAGTCCTACGCGCCCGGGGCCGCCGAGCCGGGCACGCTGGCGGCGAAGATCGCCATCAAGCAGGGGACCCCGTTCAGGGACTTCCTGCAGGACGAGCTCAGCAGCCGGTTCGATTACTTCTGCTGCGAGAACCTGGCCGATTTCCGCCGCTACCCGAAGG
The DNA here is from genome assembly GCF_058267675.1 of Pseudarthrobacter sp. MOO14. NCBI lineage: Bacteria > Bacillati > Actinomycetota > Actinomycetes > Micrococcales > Micrococcaceae > Pseudarthrobacter > Pseudarthrobacter sp. MOO14. The sequence goes on along the minus strand of NZ_CM177849.1, from coordinate 3,575,633 downwards.
CGCTGACACCCAACGGCCAACTCAAAGGCGGGCGGGGCCGCCATGAGAAGGACGACCGCAAGGACCTGGCCGACCGGCGCAACTACGTGCTGGGATGGGACAACCACGACAAGATTGCCGGGTTCCGCGCCGACCTGGACGAGGTGCAGGGCACGCTGAAGGTTCTGGCCGGGCAGCTGGAGCGCGTCAACACCAAGCTGGGGTCGCTGGGCCGGCACAACCAGCAGCTCGGCACCGTCCGTTCCGTCACGGAATTCGGCGAGATCAGCTGGCACGCCACGGCCCGCAGCATCGAAGACCTGAAGGCAGAGAAGCGGGCCTTGGAAACCGCCAGCGACGTCCTGCAGCAGCTCATGGCCAAGCAACAGCAGGTCACGGCGGAGCTGGAGCGGCAGGAGGATAAAGCGGGCAAGCTCCGAGAACGGGTTGGCTCCAACGAGAAGGACGCGCGGGACATTGCCGAGGGAATCGAGGAATGCCGGGCTGTCCTGAGTGATTCACCGGTGACTGACGACGCGGGGGTGCTGGCCGCCGTCGGACGCCTCACCGACGCAGCACTCGGGGACAAGCCGCTCACGTACAAGAACACAGCCGCCGTGGAAAGCACTGTGCGGAACGGGTTGACGGACACCATCGACGCGTTGTCCAAGAGGATCGCCCGTGCAGCGGAGAGCACCGTCACCAAGATGGCGGATTTCCGCAACAAGTATCCGAACGAAACCACCGACGTCGACGCCTCGCTGGAAGCCGCGGCGGACTACAACCGGCTGCTGGAGCAGCTGGTGGGCAACGACCTGCCCCGGTTCGAGAACCAGTTCAAGGACCTGCTGAACCAGAACACTATCCGCGAGGTGGTGGCGTTCAATGCGTTCCTGGACAGCCGGCGGCAGAACATCATTGACCGGATCGGCGAGATCAACCAGTCCCTGTCAGGTATTCCGTACAACACGGGGCGGCACATCCAGCTGGAGCATCAGGCCACATCGGACCAGGACGTGCGGGAGTTCGGCAGCGACCTTCGGGCGTGCTCGGAGGGGACCATCGGTGGGATGGACCAGTACTCCGAGCAGAAGTACCTGCAGGTGGAGCGGCTGATCGACCGGTTCCGTGGCCGGGAAGGCCTGACGGACCTGGACCGGAAATGGACGGCGAAAGTGACCGACGTGCGGAACTGGTTCACGTTCTCGGCGTCGGAGAAGTGGACGGAGACCGGAGAGGAATACGAGCACTTCACGGATTCGGGCGGCAAGTCCGGCGGCCAGAAGGAGAAGCTGGCGTACACCATCCTGGCGGCGGCCCTGGCGTTCCAGTTCGGGCTGGGGTCCGGCAAAGGCGCGGGCAGGAACGCCGGCAGCGGCAGGAGCTTCCGGTTCGTGGTGATTGACGAGGCGTTCGGCCGCGGCTCGGACGAGTCCGCCCGCTATGGGTTGGAGCTGTTCCAGCGGATGAAGCTGCAGCTGCTGATCGTCACTCCCCTGACGAAGATCCACGTGATCGAGCCGTACGTCTCGCACGTTGGGTTCGTGGCGAACACCAACGGCGACGATTCGCAGCTGCGCAACCTGACCATCCAGGAGTACCGCGCGGAGAAGGACCGGCATGGCGGCTGACTCCTGGACCACGCTGGCGGACCTGAAGGCCCTGTCGTTGAAGGCCTGGAGCAGCGGTTCGCTCCTCCGTGAGCTGCTGGAACCCACCGGGCTGTACCCCCGGCGTCGTCCGTTGAAGCGTCCGACGGCGGCCGAGCTGCTCAGCGATTACGCGGCGGTCCGCGCGTGGGCAGCTGAGCTTTTTTCCGGGGCAGGTGCCTACTCATTGGAGACGGTAGAGACCGGGCGGCGGACTGTGGGGGCCAATTCCCTTCCCCGCGCGGCTGTATTTGCCACTGTTGAGGACGAGATCGGCTTTGTGGGGAAGGCACGGGAGGCCGGGGTCTTCCGGTCCCTTGTCGACGGACTTGGCGCGCTGGATCCCGGGTTCATCACTTGGGCCGCCCGGCGCCCGCTGAAGCTCCTGGACCTGGGTTCGGACGCCCCGACTGCGGCGCGAGTGGCATTATGGCTCCGCAACAACCCGGCCCCGGGTATCTTCGTCCGGCAGATCGGATTGCCGGGCGTGCACACGAAGTTCATCGAGCGGCACCGGCAGGTTATTGACCAAATGCTGGTCACCCTCGAGCCTTCTTCGCGCGACCAGGAAATGTCCGCGGGTGACGACGAGCTGGAGTCCTCGGGCCGTGATTCGGGGCTCGAAGACAGCGCGGGAAGGACACCTGCGGCGAGATTTGCCCGCCGGCACGGGTTCCTGCACCCTCCGGAGTTAGTGAGGTTTCGTCTGTTGGATCCTGCAATTGACCAGTTCGGTGGGGCGCGGGACATCACATTGACAGCCGAAGCGTTCGGCGGGTTGCGGCTGCCGGTGGATACCGTCATCGCAACGGAAAACCAGGTCAATTTCCTGGCGCTTCCCGACCGCCCTGGGACGCTGGCACTTTTTGGGGGCGGGTACGGATTCTCTTCCCTGCGGGACGCCGCATGGCTCCGTGACTGCCGTGTCCTCTACTGGGGCGACATTGACACCCACGGCTTCCGGATCCTCGACCAGCTCCGGGCCGCCCATCCGCATGTGGAGAGTGTCCTGATGGATGAGCGAACCCTGCTTGCACACAGGGATGCCTGGGGTAGAGAAGAATCGCCCTCGCGGGCGGCGCTTGCGAGGCTGGCGGCGGCAGAAGCGGCGCTCTACGAATCGCTGGGGAACAGCACCTATGGCTCGAATATTCGTCTGGAGCAGGAGCTGATCAACTGGTGCTGGGCGCTCAAAGTGCTGGGGGCCTGAGTCCTTATCCCAGTTACCGGGCCAGGCCGAGAAAAGACAGCGAGCGACTGCTCCACAGCCACCATCGTTTCCGAATTCGTAGCGGCTCACGCCGGCCAGTCTTCTGAAATCTGCTCGACGAAATCCTGGTCGTCTGTAGTGCGGTCAGTGGCTGCGACGGCGCGTGCCTGGCGGTGGGCTGGAGCACGGGGCCTTCCACCAGAGCGAAGGGGAAGGGCGACGACGGAACGTGCGTCCCGCCGTCGTCCTCCCTTCCGTGCCGGGCGTCCGCCCACCGGGCCCTACGGGTGCACCAGCACCTTCACCGCCGTGTCTTTGTGGTTGATCAGGGTGTCGAAGCCCTGCTCCACCAGGTCCTCCAGCGCGATCCGGCCGGTGATGAACGGCTTGAGGTCCACCTTGCCCTCCTGCACCATCTTGATCACGGCGGGGTGGTCGCGGACGTAGGCGATGGTGCCGCGCAGGTCGATCTCCTTGAGCACAATCTTCTGCATGTCCACGGTGGCGGGAGCGCCCCAGATGGACACGTTGACCACCACGGCGCCGGGCCGGACGGCGTCGAGCATGGTGTCCAGCACCGCGTTCACGCCGGCGCACTCGAACGCGACGTCGGCCCCGGTCCCGCCGGTGAGTTCCCGCACCCGCTCCGGGACGTCCTCCTTGCTGGGGTCCAGGACGTGGTCCGCCACCCCGCTGGAGGTGGCCTTTTCCTTCCGCGCCTGGGTGAGCTCGCTGATGATCGTGGTCACCCCCATGCCCTTCAGGACGGCGGCGGTGAGCAGGCCGATGGGCCCCGAGCCGCCCACCAGCGCCGTGTCGCCCGCCTTCACGCCGCTGCGCGCCACCGCATGGTGCGCCACGGACAGCGGCTCGATCAGCGCCGCCTCGTCCAGCGGAATGTCCCCGATGGGGTGCACCCACCGCTGGTCCACCACGATCTTCTCGCTCAGCCCTCCCCCGCCGCCGGACAGCCCGATGAAGCCCATCTGCCGGCACAGGTGGTAGCTGCCCGCCTGGCACATGTCGCAGGTTCCGTCCACAAAATAGGGTTCGACGACGACGTTGTCCCCCTTCGCCAGGCCCGTCACCCCTTCGCCCACCTCGGAAACAGTCCCGGAGAATTCGTGCCCCAGGGTCACCGGGGATTCCTCGTGGGACAGCGGGTGCGGATGGCCCGGCGCCGGGCAGAAGATGGGCCCTTCCAGGTACTCGTGCAGGTCAGTGCCGCAGATACCGCACCACGCGACGTCGATCTTCACCGCCCCGGGGCGGAGTTCCGGCTCCGGGATGTCCTCGATGCGGATGTCCTTGCGGGCGTGGAAACGTGCTGCCTTCATGATGGGTTCTTCCTTTAGCGGGTGTGGTGGCTGGGCTGCAGTTCGTACACCGGCGTCTCGAGTCCTTCCATCCGGGCCTTGAGCTGCAGCGCCAGGTAGGAGGAGTAGTGCCGGCTCTGGTGCAGGTTGCCGCCGTGGATCCAGAGGTTGGGGACGTTGGTTGGTTTCCACATATTGCGCAGCTCCCCCTCCCACGGACCAGGGTCTTTGGGCGTGTCTGAGCCGTATCCCCAGCATTTGCCCACGCGGTCCGCGATCTCGGGCGAGACCAGGTCCGCCAGCCACCCGTTCATGGAGCCGTAGCCGGTGGCGTAGACGATGAGGTCGGCCTCCAGCTCGGTGCCGTCGTCCATCACCACGGCGTTGCCGGTGATCTTGGAAACCTGCCCGTTCTTCAGCTTTACGCGGCCGTCGATGATCAGCTGGGAGGCGCCGACGTCGATGTAGTAGCCGGAGCCGCGCCGCAGGTACTTCAGGAACAGGCCGGAGCCGTCCACGCCGAAGTCCAGGTCAAAGCCGGCGGCCTCCAGCTGGGAGTAGAACTCGGCGTCCCGCCGGGCCATCTCCTGGTACACGGGCACCTGCGCCTCGGGCAGGATGCGCATGGGAAGGGATGCGAACAGCAGGTCCGCCTTCTCCGTGGTGACGCCGCCGGCCAGCGCCTTCTCCGAGTACAGGTCCCCCAGGGCCAGGTCCATCAGCGATTCGCTGCGGGCGATGTGGGTGGAGGAGCGCTGGACCATGGTGACGTCGGCGCCGTGCTCCCAGAGGTCGGCGCAGATATCGTGCGCGGAGTTGTTGGAGCCGATCACCACGGCCTTCTTCCCCGTCCAGTCCCCGCCGCCGGGGTGCTGGGAGGAGTGCCGCTGCTCCCCCAGGAAGGACTGCGCGCCGTCGAACGCGGGGATGTTCGGGTAGCCGGAGACGCCAAGGGCGAAGACCAGCTGCTTGGGCCGCAACGTCACAGGCGACCCGTTGCGGAGGACCCTGACCGCCCATTCCTGCGTGCCGTCGTCGTACTCCGCGCCCACGCACTCGGTGCCGGACCAGTAGTTCAGCTCCATGATGCGGGTGTAGTGCTCCAGCCAGTCGCCGATCTTGTCCTTGGCGGCGAAGACCGGCCAGTCGTCCGGGAACTTCAGGTACGGCAGGTGGTCGTACCAGACGGGGTCGTGCAGGTGCAGGGACTTGTAGCGGTTGCGCCAGGAGTCGCCCGGGTTCTGGTTCTTCTCGATCACGATGGTGGGCACTCCCAGCCGCCGCAGCCGCGCCGCGAGGCCGATGCCGCCCTGCCCGCCGCCGATGATCACGCAGTAGGGCTGCTCCTCGTAGCCCAGCCGCGCCTCCTGTTCCTCCTTAAGTTCCTTCCAGGAGCGGCGGCCGCGGATGATTTCGTGTGCCACGCCCTGCTCGCGGCGCGGACCCTTCTTCTCCTCGAAGCCCTTCAGCTCCTGCATGGTGGTGAGCAGCGTCCAGCATTTGCCGTTCCGCAGCCGGAGGTGGCCGTAGCCGCGGGCGGCGCCGGTTTCGAACGTGATTCAGGCTTCCACGGTCCCGTCCCGGCCCGCGTTGCCGGTGGCATCCTCCGCGAGCGCCCAGTTGGCCGGCTGCACGTGGTCCAGCGTGGCCTGCAGCATCCGGCGGATGTCTGCCTTGCCTTCCAGTGTTTTCAGGTTCCAGGTGAACGCCACGAAGTCGCGCCAATAGCTTTCATCCTCGAAGAGGTCCAGCGCGGCGTCCACGTCGTGCCGCTGCAGCGCGCCCTCCAGGCTGGCAAGCCAGGCCTGGGCGGCGGCGGTGGGTGTTTCGGTCATCTCCACTCCTTTGTGTCGGTCCCTCAGGTGGTCCGGGCGGCTCCATCCCGCCGGTGTCCCTGCGGTATGCTGGGGCGGGCGTGAGCTGCATCACTATTGGAACGCGGCGGGGGTTACAAGCGCGTTACACGGGCACTGCCGGCAAGGACGCCGGCGGTGAGGAGGAGACGGTGGACTACGGCCTGAGGTTCTCGGACCCGGCGAAGTACGCGCGTGCCCTGCGCCGCGCGCACGAGCAGGTCATCTCCGGTGTCCGACGCCCCGAGATCCCCACGCCGCTGGCGGAATCGTGGCGCCGGTCCATGGCGCTGGGCATCAGCCCGGACCAGCACAGCCCAAGGCACCTGCACGATCCGTCCGAGGTAGTGCAGCTGCGGCGCGAGCACCGGCTGCAGCGGGTGATGCCGGCGCTGCAGGACCTGCTGGCCGACGATTCCAGTTCCGGCCGGCACCTGCTGGTGCTCACCGACGCCACTGGGGAGATCCTGTGGCGGGTGGGCAGCCGGGAGGCGTTGCGCCGGGCGGACCGGCTGGAGTTCTCCGAAGGGGCCGACTGGTCCGAAGCTGGCATCGGCACCAACGCCATCAGCGAGGCCCTGGTCACCGGCGGGCCGGTGCAGCTGTTCTCGGCCGAGCACCTGGTCCGCACCCACCACGAGTGGGCCTGCACCGCCGCGCCCATCACGGACCCTTTGACGGGCGCGCTGCTGGGAGTGCTCGACGTCTCGGGCCCGCTGGACACCATCAGCGCGGACACCCTGCGGATGGTGCGGTGCGCGGTCCGGGTGGCGGAGTCCCTGTTGGGAACGTCCGACGGCGGCACCTCCCTGGGTGCTTCGGCTTCCGTGCGTCCGTCCCGGCAGCCTGTCCTGCCTCGTGTTGCGGTTCAGCGGCTGGAGCTCCTCGGCGACCGGCCCGCCGCCGTGTTTGCCGACGGCAGCCGGGTGCCGCTGACGCTGCGCCGGGCGGAGATCCTGGCGCTGCTGGATTCACGGTCCCAAGGGTGGAGCGCCGAGGAACTGGCCTATGAACTGCATGGCGATGCAGGGACGCCGCAGGCCATCCGCACGGAGATGTTCCGGGTGCGGTCGATTCTGGGTGATGCCGTGGAGTCGAACCCGTACCGGCTGGCTGCCAGGCTTGTTGGGTGTTCGGATTCGGGGCGGGTGCTGCGGCTGCTGCGCGAAGGCCGTGTGGCCCCGGCGCTGGAGGCGTACACCGCTCCGCTGCTCAGCCGGTCCGGCGTCCTAGCCGTCCAGTTGCTGCGGGACCAGCTGGACCTGGCCGTCGGTTCGGCTGTCAGGGCCAGCGGCGACGCCGGGCTGCTGGTTCGATGGTTGTCCACGGATATGGGTGCAAAGGAGGTTCGAGCGGTGGAAGCCCTGGGACGGCTGGTGGGACGAGGCGATACGCGCTATTTGTCCTTTCTCGCTTCATCCACTTTCGGTGGCTGAGCGGTTCTAAACGCTGGCCGGCCGCGCCGAGCACGACCTGGTGGTCGCCATGTCCCATGACCGGGGGACGGGCCGGTGAAGGTACTGGGCATCGAGGCCCGCGTGAACATCACGGTAGGCCTGCCGGTGATGCACGTTCGTGGACCACGGCAGCCCTACAGCGAGGTCGCGGTGGACGGTGAGCTGGAATTCCGCAAGCTCGCCGTGGACCCTGCCCTTCAAGGCGGCGGGGCGGGCAGTGGTGCGCCGCGTCATCGAGCATTCCCGATCCCTGTCAGAGAACGGCGCGATCAGGATCACCAGCGCGACGTTCATTGAGCGCGCTCACACCCTGTACGAGTCCCTGGATTTCCGCCGAGCCCCCCGAGCGGGACTGGTACGTGCCGGGCGAGGATGTCCTGCTATGGGTATTCACGCTGGAGGTGTAAGGCGAGGTGACTTGCCCGGCCGAACTCTTAGGCATGGGCCACCAAAAACCCAGTGGCGCATCTTTCGTAGCCGCAAGACGGGCATGCATTGATCAACACTGCCACGCGAAAGGACACAGCGTATGTTCTATGCCGCTCGACTGGTTTAGCAGCATTGACTGCTCAGGTCCGCCCACGAGGGAATCCGGGAAAGGCGAGTAGTTGCACTTACTGTGAACAAGTACTCATCACTCGCGCAAGTACGAAGCAGGATTTGTAGCCTTGCCTGATAGAGCTACCGCAAATTCTGGCTTGTGTCTGCGAGGACGGTTATGGCTTCAGGTAACGTACGCCGGTCGCAACGATATAGAGGACCTCGGATTCCCAAAACTCCACTCCGAAAAGCTGATACCCTCGCCACTCTCCCGCGAGCAGACTCGATATTTAGGCATGTGCTCGATGGTGTTTCCATATTTGCTTCCCATGCGCCCTCGGGCCATGACCGCTTACCAGAGATAATCAGTGCGGAAATCCAGTGGCTTCGTAGGACCAAGCACTATACATGCAACGATGCGCGAAGATGTTTTGAGTTTTGGGCAGCCCTAGACGACACCTACGGCAGCGAAGGAAGGATATCCCCCGAAGGTGTTGCAACCCTGTTAGACACTTGGCAGCTATGGTTGAGAGAAACCACTGAGCTCGCAGAAGCGGAACTGTCAGCAATGAGCCTTCGATGGCTTGAGGAGTTTGAAAATTCAGGAATCGGCTGGAGGCCAGCAAAAAGAGAACTGTTTAGTTTTCGTGTGGAGCGTCTTCGAGACGCTGCGCAACACTTTTTTCGCTTACACCAGCGAAGGTTTCCGAGCATCACCCAGATTGCCGATATCCGCCCGCTGCAAGAACGGCAAAAGCGGATGCAAAAACGCAAAAAGCAGATTCCGAGAATATGCGGGCAACGCGGCGCGTATGTAGGACCAGATTTCGTTTCAGTCAGAGATGACTTCATGGGAAACAGACAAGACTACTGGCCCTACCCAAAATAACGCTAACGACTCTCCAATAAAACTAAGACCTAAATTTCAGCGGCTGTAACTACAGGCCCCTCATACCGCACATCGATCGCGCCGAAGTGGGCGCGGCCGCAGGCGATTTTCCGAGCCTCTTCGGGGTGAAGCTTCTCGATCTCATGGGTTGACTTGGTCTCCACCACCATGGTGACATCGGTTTCGCGCCCGTCCTGCACATCGATCTTGAGGATTGCCCAGTCCGGGTTGTAACCGCCAAGCGGTGTGGGGACCTTGAACCGGGGCGGCAGTTTCATGAACATCCGAATGTCTCCGTCCGTGTCGCCGTCGGCAAGACGCCCGGAAAGGTCTAAGGCGAACTGCTCCTCCACCGCCGAGTCGAACCGCACATGGCTGAAGATGGAACCGTCCACTTCGACCAGGTATTTGCGGTCGACCGGGCCTTCGGCGTCCGTTACGATGTCCAGCTGCCATTCCGAATCATCATGGTCCTCGATGCGGTGGTAGACGATTCCTTCCACCATCAATGCACGCTTGGACTCGTTGATGGCTCGGGCCAGCAGGTCCAGCACGCCCTGCGGATTGATGCCCAGCTGCGCTGTCCGCCCCGAAGCCTTGATAATCTTGGCAAGCGTCCCGCGGGTCAGCCCGGTCTCTCGCTGAAGGTAGCCCAGGACATCCGGAATACGGACCCTGGCTTGCACGGAATCCACCTCGTGCAGGGCCCCTGCCAGTTGTGCCTTCACACCACCGGCAGCCTGTTCCGTTCCCCGTTTGATGGCCAGGGAGGCGTCGGCGATCACGAACTTCGGTGCGGTGATGTCATCCGCTTCCTTGAGCCGCTGTACGACGTCGGCTAGCAGCTTGTCGCTGTCAATGGTCACCTCATAGCGGGTCCGGGGCTTGATCCTGTCCCACAATTCCTTGAAGTACAGGTTATGGCGGAAGCCCGGATCCAACGTGACGGAAACTTGGTCGCGCTCGTTTCGGATACGGCCGCCGTCGAACTTCACTCCCGTCTCTTCCTCGATCTCGGACTGCAGTGCCGCAGCGAAGTCGTCATAGTGCTCGTTTGCAATGACGGTCACCTTGTTCACGGCCTTGTCGAAGCAGCGCACGCCCGACTCGTTCACCGGCAGGCGTAGTCCGCGGCCAATTTCCTGGCGTTTGCGATCGGCGGAGACCGATTCATTCAAGGTGCAGATCTGGAAAACGTTTGGGTTATCCCAGCCTTCCCGGAGCGCGGAGTGGCTGAAGATGAAGCGGCGCGGGTTGTCCAGGTTGAGGAGCAGCGTCTTGTCCCGCATGATTTCGTCATAGATCGCCTGGTCATCGGCCGTCGTTCCAGAGGTGTCCTTCGCGACGCTCGAGCGGTCTTTGGCGAAATAGCCACTGTGGACTGCATCGACATCCGGAAGGTTCAGCTTTGCAAAGCGCTCTTGAACACTCAACTCGGCGTAAGCCTGCTCGAACCAGCGCCGGATCTTGGGCTGGGCGGAGTCCGGACCGGCATAGTGGGCCACCTTGTCGATGAAGATGACCGAAAGCACCTTGACCCGTTCCCCCGGAGCGGTGAGTTTTTTCCGCAGGTACTCCTCATGCTGCAGATGCTTCTCCACGGTTGCATGGACCTGGGCCTGCATCAGTGCGTCACGGTCGACGCCCAGGTCCTCGCCTTCCCGGACGATTTTGTCGTTCGCGAAGATGACCTCCCCGGTGTCCGCCTTGATGTCCTCCACCATCCAGGAGGCATACTGGCTCAGTCCGCCGGAAAGTTCATAGAGGCTTTGCCCGGCACGGTCCAGCTTTACGGTCTTCTTGCCGATCTTGCCGTTTGTGATCACGAAGATTTCGACGTCGGCAATCACCTTGGTTTTGGTGGCCAGGATTTTCTTCACCTTGATGCTGGTAGCGTTCAGGTTTTGTTCCTGAACCACCGAGCGCACCATGATCTGCTTGACCAGCCCGAGGTCGTAGGCGCGGACCGGGTCCAGCTTGTAGATCTGGTGGTAGTGCTCTTTGTGGGTGGCGGAGTAGCGCAGCGTGAAAAGCGGGTTGAGCTGGGCAAGGGCTTCCTTGCTCTTTTTGCTCTCCATTTTCTGCGGTTCGTCCAAAATGACGATGGGGCGCGTTCCGGCAATCAGGTCTATGCCCTGGCCAAGGCCTTCGATGTCCTTGAACAGCACGTTGCCGGCCTTGTTGAACGAGGCCAGGGTCATGATCATGACCTTGAGGTCGCTGTCCCGGTTGAAGCTGCGCACCTTGTTGATGTCCTTGGAGTCATAGACCCAGGCGTCCATGGATTGCCGTTCGAAGACCTCGGCGAAGTGGTCCGCCATGCCCTCGATGCTCTGCTTGACGCCTTCACGAATCGCAACTGATGGCACCACGATGATGAATTTCCGCCAGCCGTACAGCTCGTGGAGCCGGCGGATGGTCCGCAGGTAGACGTAGGTTTTGCCTGTGCCGGTTTCCATTTCCACTGTGAAGTTGTTGGAAACCAGCTGCTGGTCCCGAGCCTCCTGGGGAACAAAGTTTTCTTCCCGGCCTTGCACGAGGCGGAGGTTCTGGAGGACCTGGTCGTCGGTGATGGCGAGCCGGTTACCGATCCCGGTTTCTGTCAACAGCGCACCTTCCTCCACGAACGACGTTTCGAAGGCGCTTTGTGCCAGCGGTTGGCCGGCAAAAAGGTCGACGACGGCGTCAACGGCCGCGCGCTGGTACGGCTGGGTGGCGTCAAACTGGAGTTTCATATGCAGTGCCTCAGACGGTACGGAGGGCGTTGTCTTTGTCCGGATCCGATTCCGGGCGCCGGCTGGCAAATTGGTGCCGCGCGTTGAGTTTGAGGGAGTCGTTGTCCCCGAACCCGGCGTCCAGCAGGACCACCTGCACAGGCCACGGTTCCAGCGCGAGGAGGCCGTCGATCAGTTCCTGACTGATCTTTCGCCCAGCGCTCACGACGAAGAGGCCACCCATTGCCACATAGACGTCCTCGCCTGCGATCTTGATCTTATTCAGGTCAACGTCAAGAGGCACTCCGGCCTTGAGCAGGATCTCGTGGACCACATCGTCATCGGAGGCACCGGAGTTGATGTTGTCGATGTAGAAGTCGAGTTCCTCGCTCAGGAATGTGTCCGTATCCGAATCCCAGTTCCTGAAGTTCGATTCGGCTAGCCTGAAGGCCCTGAAACCGATATCTAGGTTTGCGCCCTTTTCTCCGCTCTCTTCCTTGATTTTCGTCCCCGCACGGCGGACTCGTTCGCGGGTGATGTCAGAGATCTTGGGGTACTCGGGATTGTCCGTGGCCTCGGGAAGCTGAACGAGGATAAATCGGCGGTTTCCGCCGTCTTCGGCATTCTGCTTCATGACGGCGTGGGCAGTCGTTCCAGACCCGGCGAAGAAATCCAGGACAATATCGGACGATCGCATCGTCGTTTGCATTAGGCGCCTGATGAGCAGTGTCGGCTTCGGATAATCAAAAGTGCCTGCTGGAAGGAGCGCATCGACCTCCTTCTTTGCTGTCGACGAGTCCCCGGCGTAATCCCGTCGCAAGAGAGTTACAGGAACCAGACCGTCTTGTACATCCGCCAAGTAGCGCTTGACCATTGGATATGAGTCGCCACTTCCCCAAATAACCTCGTTGCGGGCCACCTTCGTCTTCCATGTTTCCTCACTCAGAGCCCAGAAGCGGTCAGATGGCCGTTGCAGGAGGACACCATTGGGTTTTTCAATGGTGTAATCAGCCGAGTAGTAATTGTGCGCGGTGATCGGGTCAGTCTTCCATGGCCCTTTCGGATCGTTGTCAGGGTTGGCGTAAAGTGACTTACCCTCACGGGCGAGCAGTTGGCGATCCCAACTCTCCTTTTTCTTGGCATACACGACGACGCTGTCGTGACTCAGCGAAAAGTACTTTGCTGAATTCTTCCTGGTGTGCACTTTCTCCCACACGAGCGTGGCAAGGTGGTTTTCCGGACCAAATACCTCGTCGCACAAGTGCCTGAGATTGTGGACTTCATTGTCATCGATGGTGATGAAGATTGCCCCAGTTTCTGCGAGGACGTTTCTTGCGGACATCAACCGAGGACACATCATTGTCAGCCAGTCTGAGTGATACCGCCCTGAGGACTCAGTGTTTCCGCTAGTACGCAGACCCTGCCCGTCCACCTGAGCTGAGCGGCGGAGGTAGCTGTCAGTGGGTTCAGCAAAATCATCATCGTAAACAAAGTCGTTTCCGGTGTTATAGGGCGGGTCAATGAATATCATCTTGACCTGGCCGTAGTAGCTCTTCTGAAGGAGCTTCAGGACTTCGAGGTTGTCGCCTTCGATGATGACGTTCTTGGTGGTGCCGAAATCTACTGACTCGGTCGGCATTGGCTTGAGCGTGGCGGTGGACTGCTTCTGCGCGAGGCGGATGGCATCGCGCTTTCCGGGCCAGGTTAGCCCGTAGCGTTCGGGAGATTCCTCGATAGTCTCGCCGAGGAGCAGCTTCAACTTCTCGACATCTAGCTTGCCGTCAGTCATTGCCTCCGGGAACAGCTGCCCCAGTTCGGCGGCCCGGTCCGGCAAGCCTTCCGACGCCAGTTCCTGAATCTTCCATGCGCCGTCGGACATCAAATTTGCACCCCGTGTTCAGCAAGACAAAAGCGAGCGGGCCTGAACGTGACCGAGCTCGCAAACAATGACATATAAATATGGCATTAACCCACCGGGATTGCACGCATATGGAGTGAGTGTCCAGCCACAACAAGCTCAGCCCGGAGGCCTCGCGGGCTCTTGGGCTTCGGCTGCAGAATCTGCGGGTGGACTTCGGCTGGACGCAGGCGGAGGTGGCGGGTCTTGCCGGCATTTCTCGGGGCCACTACCGCACCCTGGAACTGGGTCACGCGGACTATGGCGACCGGTCGCCGTCGAACCCCACCATGGCCACCCTCCTGGAGTTCGCACGCGTGTACCGGATCGATCCGAAGGAACTCATCGATTTGGTCATCACGAACAGCTCCTCGGAGCAGTAAACGCCACGCTGCGACAGTGAACCTCAGACCAGCCTCCAGCGGATGGCAAACAGCTCCTCCACGATCACCTTGGCCGCGAGCTTAGTCTCCACCTCGGACAATAATTCATCCCTGCGGGTGTCAATCCTGTCCTGTTCCTCGTAAAGTTCCCTCCGCTTCTGGTTCCGCTTGCGCTCCAGCTCCTGCTTTTTCCGCTGTGCCAAAAGTTTTTCCTGGATGCCCATCCCGGCGGACTGGCGGGCTTCCCGGCCGGCGTCCTTAAGCGTCTTCTCGATCTCCTTGAGCTCCAGTTCCAGCCCCTGCCGGAGATCATCCGCCCAACGGTCCAGCTTTTCCGATTCCTCGGAGAGCAGCACGTCCAGCCGTTCACGTTGCGCTGTCTCGAAGGCTTTGACGTCACCATTGACCTGTTTGGCCAGGACGGAACGGACCTCGCCGGGCGCCAGCGCACTGCCAAGCTCGGCGGCCTGCAGACTGAACATCCTGGACAGCTGCTCTCCGTCGAGCACGTCGCCGCCATCGGTAACACCGGTCAGGATCAGCTCGAGCATGCTGTCGGCCGATTCAACGGTAACGAGTTGGGCCGCCATGAGCCCTGAGGTTCCTCGAAGTGGCTCCAGCGCACCCACAGTGCTGCCATGGGACGAATAGTCGAAGACCACCTCGGACTCGGGAAGCTGTCGCGCCGCCGCCCTTGCGCTCAGCAACTCCGCGAGCGGTGAGAGATGATGGTAGAAGGTCGCTCTGAGCTCATCGGCTCTTGCCCAGTCCATGACATAGCGTCCTGAATGTTCGCCGCCGTCCAGTTCAAACATCAATTTGTCCCGGTCGAACACCGCAGCTGCATTGACAGCCTGCTGGAGTTCGTACTGTGTCAGAAACCAGAGTGCCGCCTGCTGGAGTCCGAGCGACCGTTTGCTTTCGCCAAGCTGTACGTCCAGGCGCTCGATGACCTCATCGTCAAAGTCCTCCAGGAGCGTGGCCTTCGTGGCATCCATCTTGGATTCAATCTCGGTCTCGAGTTCACTGCGGAGTTTGTCGAACTGCTCCTCGATCTCCTGGGCCGTGCGGCAGGTCTGGTACACCGCGCCGATCCGCTTCTCGAGGTCGAAACCGGATGCCAGCGCACCCAGCACCTCATCGCTGGCGCCGAACACCCCGCTGAACAGCTTGAATTTCTCATCGAGGAGTTCGAAAACCCGCTTGTCCGCCTCGTTGGACGTGTTCAAGAAGTTCACCACCACAACGTCGTGCTTCTGCCCATAGCGGTGGCAACGCCCAATACGCTGTTCGATGCGCTGGGGGTTCCACGGCAGGTCGAAATTTACCACGAGGGAACAGAACTGAAGGTTGAGGCCTTCTGCCGCCGCTTCAGTGGCCACCAGGATCGGGTAGTCATCCCGGAAGGCGTCCACGATCGCTGATTTCGTGTCCGACACCCGGTTGGCCACGGCCAGCCCGGCTTCCAGCCGCTTGGCCCGCCACGCGCTGTAAACCGCCTGGACCTGCGCCTCAGTGTTCTGCCCGTTGATGGTGATGACTTTTCCAGCGTAGCCAGTTGCTTCGAGGAGCTCCACCAGATGATGCTGGGTCCGGCGCGACTCTGTAAAAATGACCGCCTTCTCCTGGGCTCCACGTTCCTGGGCCATGGCAAGGGCCTTGGGCAGGATCTCGATTAGTGACTTCGCCTTTGCGTCGAGCTGGATCGAATGCGCCAGGTCGGCAAACTGCCGCAGTTCGGATGCTTCGGACCGCCGGCCGTCGATATCCTCCGCAAGTTCCCGGTCCACAAACTCGACCCCGCCGGATTCCTCCAGCTCGCCGTCGTAATCCTCATCGATCTCCAGCTCCTCAGCCAGATCCTCCGCATCGGAGTGGCGCGTTCCGCCGTCGGACCTTTCCCCGGAAAGGTGGCGCACCTGGCCCTCCAGCTTGGCTGCCATATTCTCCAGAGTTGCGGCGATTGCCACCGATGAGGATGCGAGGATCTTGCGAAGGATCAGTGTCATCAAGGTACGCTGCGCCTTGGGCAGCGCATAGGACTCCTCCTGCTGCAGATAGTCGGACACGAGGTCATAGAGCACCTGCTCGTCCTCGCTTGGCGTGAAGTCCTGGGTTATGGGGATACGGCTGGTGAACTTCACATATTCCCGAACCTGGCGGCGCAGTGTCCTCTTGACCATCGGCTGCAGGCGTGCCTTTAACTCCAGCATGGTGGCTGCATCCGTGGCTGCGCTGGAATAGGCGCTGCGGAACGTCTTCTGGTCACCGAAGACGTGTTCATCAATGATCTGGACGAGACCGTAAAGTTCCATCAGCGAATTCTGCAGGGGCGTGGCCGTCAGCAGCAGTTTGGGAGCGTGGCGGGTTGCCCTTGCGAGCGCCTTGGCCCGCTGGTTCTGGGACTTCCAAACGTTCCTCAGCTGGTGTGCCTCATCAAAGACGATGCGGTCCCAGGCGATCATCTGGATGTCGCCCTGGTGGCGGGCGGCAAAGTGGTAGGAGCAGATCAAAACCGACCGGTCGTCGTCGAACGGATTCCCTCTGCCCCCATACGAGTCTGCATCAAGGACCCGGGCGGGAAGTCCGAACTTTTCAGAAAGTTCGGATGCCCATTGGCGGCGGAGGGTTGCGGGGGCAATGATCAAAAGCCGCCGTTTGCGCCGGGCCCACAGCTGCAGCAGCACCAGCCCGGCCTCGATGGTCTTGCCGAGGCCTACTTCGTCGGCAAGGACCACGCCGTTGCTCAGGGGCGAGCGCAGCGCAAAGGACGCCGCCTCCACCTGGTGGGGGTTGAGATCCACCCGCGCCGATGACACCGCAGCCATGATGTCGCTGCTGGTTGATGTTTGTGCCTTGAGCAGGTTTGCCCAATATTTGGCATGGTAGTCCGTGGTCACGCGCGCCCCCTGGGATACATATATATCTGTCAATTGTGCATGGGAGCGGCGGCTTTTACGTTGTTCTCGAACCATTCACATCGCTGACGGAGTTAATTTCGATGAGTCGTTCCAGTGCACCAACAAGCTGCCTGACAAGCTTGCAATCGGCAGAGAGCGCGCGAGCAACCATGCCGAGATGAGCTCAGTCCAGTGTTTTGATCAAAGGCTGCGGTAGTAATCCCGAATGTAGTGCGACATCATCAGGCGGCGGTCTACCAGGAACTGTCCGTAAGTCTCCGCTGTGGTGTCATGAATGGATTCCGGAACAGCGTTCGCTGCCAGGTTCTCCTTCAGCTCGTACCGCTCAGTGATTTCACCGAGCCGTAGTTCACCGTCGTCGATCTGTTGTTTCACCCGTTCCATGTAGTCAGCTGGTGCAGAATCCTTGATGCCAATATTGATGGGCGTCTCAGTCAGCGCGTAGTTTGCAATCTGGTTATAGTCGCTACGGTCACGAATACCGTTCTTTTGTAGGTAATTCTTCGGGACGAGGTGATGGATATCCCCGGACTCTTCCAGCATGTTGGCCACAGTGATGTTCTTGGAGAGGAATCCGCGCGCACCGGAGTGAACTTGGGCAGCAAGGTAGGTCTGGAAGAAGGGGCTGCGGATGCTGGATGACTCCATCGACATAGGCACCGCTACATCCCAAAAGTTCTCGCTCATGGAAGACCGCTCGATGTTGGTCAAGTATTCGCTGGCCCCGTACTCCGAAAGCCTGCGTATATCCGCTTCGAAAGCAGTCTCGAAGGAACCCGTGTACCTGCTGGTGATGAGGGACATAACGAACCACTTTCGAACGACGCGTTTGATGTCGCCCTCTGTAAGCTGTCCCTCGCTGCGTAGGTGCAGGTAGAGGGCATAAGCAAAATTCAGTGCGTTCTTAGAACTGATCATGCCGGGAGAAATGAAACCGGCAGACTTAATGGTCATGACGAACTGCTGGAAGTTGTACTCATTGGCAATTTCAAGCAGAACCTTTTCCAGCCGGGCAAAGGACTCCACAGCAAGCTGCTCATCAAAAGTTCTAGTCTCGAAGTCACGACCCGACAAAAGGCTGACCAAGGCGGCCACTTTACCCCGCTTGAACTCTTTAATTCCGGCAACCCGGATGACGTCCGTGTAGGTGGGGTCGTAGAGGTCGGAGGCATCGCGCCTAAGCCAGGCGATTTTCTTCATATAGCCGGAGGATGCGAAAGCAGTGTCATTCTGCGCAATGTCGTCATACACGTGGGGAGACACAGCTAGGTGGCAGAAATAATCGATGAGCTTCCGAAGGTTAGATCCGAACTCGCCGTGGCTTGCGATCTTGCTCATGGCAAAGTCCGCACTGCTCAGCGGGACGCCCTTCGAGTTAATTCGAATAAAGATCTCTGTCACCGTAGTGATATCCAGGTCATCCGCCAGAGTGATAATGCCCACTTGCGCTGTCTTAATCGCCCCGAGCCTACCGAAAGCCTGTTCGACCGCTAATTCGTCGGCCTCCGGGTTGGCGGCAATGTAAGTCTTCATAAGGCCGAGGACAGACGGGGCACTAATAAACTCCGCCACGTCGGGAATCCATTCTGGACTTTTGGCAAGCACCGGGGTCAGGGTGGCGAATTCCTCGGTCACCGGGTTGAAAGCGATCTTGATTCGCTTTCTTGCGTAAGTCTTATCAACAACTGGCTCTCCGACCAGCGCTGCCGTCATGGCCGTAATGCGCTGCTGTCCATCGATGAGGATCTGCTTGAAGTTTGATTTACTTCCGTCCTTCAATCCAACGTCCAGGCTTTGCCAGGTGATCAAGTAACCAATAGGAAAGCCGTTATACAGCGAGTCCATGAGGTCACGAACCTTGGTGGAATTCCATACGAAGGGCCGTTGCATCTCGGGAATCGCCACCTGCCCGCTGCGGACCCACCCAAGAAGCGTGTCCACTTGCTGCTGCTGAACCGTGTACTTCGCCATGATTACTCCCACTGTGCTTCGATATAGTGCTGGCAGTGATGCCATCTGAACGACCGCCTATACAGATTGTGCCTGCTTAGGCCCCCCCTACTCACGGAGCTGGCAGAGTAGCTGACACGCAACTTGTCACTGCAACAGCCCGGGGCCCGTGACCATATGGCCGAACGATCGCAGATGAAGCGTTGAATGCTGCTGTGCCCATAATGTAACGACGGATCAGCGGCGCTTGCCAGTGCCTTGTGAAGCGCCGAGCCTCACCCTGCGCCAGCCGCCATCGGTTTCGATGTCCTGCCGAGGGGCATCTTGAAACAACGTCCAGTGATCTTCGTCCTTTATGCGGTTCTTGGGGAGACTGAAGCCGCCGGCGGCCTTCTTGCTCGGAAGCATGTCGGGACGTTCCCTGTTTCCAGGGACGGGTCGTTCTAATGGCTTTATTTGCAGCGTCGGTCGGGGTGAGGGCTTCGGGCTTTTCTTACGGGCTATAACTCTTCCTCGAGCCCCCTGACCAACTCTTGGTGCCGCTTTTGCCGAGAGGCTTACAGCCGCCTTACCTACACCGCTACACAAATCTCCTCTGCCATTTGCATGCTTCGTAACCCTTCCGGCCAGAGGCTTGGCCGCCAAGATTCTGTTGCAAGCAGGACACTGCCATTTTGAGTCGCTTGCGCCGGCCGAAGGCGCCATCTTCCCCCCAAGGAAGTTGAAGATTGAAACATCGACCAACCTACGACACCAGTAGCAGGCATGTATTTATTGCAGAACCTTCAAGACGCGTGTCGCCAGCGCCAACCCCGACGTGACGCGTACCAAGGTAAAGGCTGGCGACGACAGATCGAGATACTAACGGCGTTTCCCAGTTCCTGGAGGTGAGGATGGGGTTGCTCGGACACTTGTTGAGCCGAGTTCGGGTAAGCCAAAATTCGGCCTGTACGGCCTTCGTATACGAGCCCGCTCTGCCTCCCTGCCTCCACCGGAACATATTGGCCCCGTCTTCCATCTATGTGCAGGCAGAAGCCTTGACCCAGAGAGTAGTTGTTTCTCCTGCCCACAGGATGGGCAACGGCCCATTCGTATAGGCCTGTCTGGTTCAGGTTCAATGAGGAGCGGATTCATTTGTGCCTCAACAGCGAAGAACGAACGTCCGGATGCGGAACAATATCGGCCTCGCGGACTTGAGTGATTAGGGATCCTGACATCGTCACTCAAGGTGTCCAAGGCTTTTTCACACATCGGGCATTCCCGGGCAACCGGACTCACTGAGCCACCGCAGCTGCGGTCGCAAATACATCCGCCGGCATCGCCCGGTGCAGCTTCCAGGTGATCGCGATCGGCTTCTCCCCCGAGTGCTGAACGTAGTCCACCTGTCCCAGGCAGGTGTACGGAACTGTCAGCCCCGTCTCGTCGCCGGCTGTATCCCTCGTGAAGATCAGAACCTTTGACCCATGCGATGTCGGGTCCAGATATCGGCGACCCGTCGGGCTCGTGGGAGCCGTTGCGTTCTGCGACTCCCAGTGGAACAGCTCGGGGCTAATTGCGTAGTCCTTGTACATCGTGGTGACCGAATGCTTCTTGTCGTCCTTGTTCAGAGTGACAAAGAAGGCGTCAGTGGACGTAGCCGGACACCACGCAACGCCCTCACGGTGCTGGACGTTCTTGCCCTGTTCCAAAGAGCCGTACTGCAACGCCGCAAGAACCTCCTCGCGCCGATAGGTGGCGTGCGAGAGCAGCGGAATGTGCTGCAGCCCTGCACCGAGGCTCTTGGCCGCGTGTTTGGACGCGGCAACGCCGAGCTTTACGATCTGCTGAATCTCGCGGCACACAAACTGGTAGCCGCGCAGGTAATCCAGTCCGTCGTCGTACGTTTTGAAACCGCCGCCGTCATCCCACAGAGTGTAAAAGAGCATTCGCGCGAAAGCCTGCTCGCGCATGCCAAGCTCCGTGTAGCGGGGCGCGTCGGGAGAAACCAGCATGGAGTAGGCGGCGGCGCGTTCCGGATCGTCCACTTGAATCAGCGCGGCCATGCGGCCCAGCAGCTTCTTTTCCTCCGCGTCCGACAGCTCCTCGATCTTCCCGCGGAGCACCGTCTCCAGGGGCGAGTACCCTTCGATCAGCCCAGCCTGCCGGAGGTAACCGGTCCACGAGTCCCTGGTGGACCGGTAGATTGTCTTCACCTCATTCCCCGACCGCTCCAGATAAGCCTCCAGCTCGGTCTCGGCGTACGAGGCGATGTCCCGGACCAGCTGCGCCCGGTTGAACCGGAGCTGTGCCTTAATGTTGTCCAGCACCACCTTCTGCGCCACCCGGTCCAGCACGATCTGCGAGCCAGACGGCAGGTACGGGAACTCATCCTCGACAGCCTTCTCCAGCTCCTTGCCCCCGTAGCCGGTCAGCGCCCGGTAGCGCAGATCAAAGCGGAACTCACGGCGCTGCTGGCCAATGAAGTCCAGGACCGTCAGCACCGCTTTGCCCTCGGCACGGCGCAGCCCGCGCCCCAGCTGCTGGAGGAAGACCGTCGCGCTCTGAGTGGGTCGGAGCAACAGGATGGTGTCCACCTGCGGCAGGTCCAGGCCTTCATTGAAAAGGTCGACGGCGAAGATGCAGCTGATCTCCCGCTTCTCCAGGAGCCGGAGGGCTTCCTCGCGGTCAGCATTGTCAGTGGTGCCGTCGACGGCAAATGAGGGCCCGCATCTTATCTGTGCTGGTGACCTTGCCCGCGGGCACACCGCTATTACCGCCAGTAAATGCATCGGTCCAGACTCCCATGACCGATTGCACTACTGAGTTGCCCGGTCGGCGACCCGCGGACCGATATCATCGTGTCCCATGAACCTTGCGCAATCAGACCCAACTACTTCTGGCGCTCAAATGGTGGATCTCTTCGCCGGTCCGGGTGGGTTGGATGTCGCTGCACGCTGGTTGGGATTATCCGTGGCCGGTATCGAGTGGGACGATAATGCCTGCGCAACCAGGCGGGCCGCCGGGCTTGGAACTATCCAAGGTGACGTACGGGATCACGGTCCGGCCGAGTTTCCCCGTGCGACGATCCTCGCCGGGGGGCCGCCCTGTCAGACGTACACCGTGGCCGGGGCAGGTGCTGGTCGCAAGGCACTGGACCAGGTCCTGTCCTTCATTGCACGCATGGCCGATGGGGACGACGTCACAACCGAGCTAGCCACTTTGGACGATGAACGGACCGGGCTGGTGCTGCAGCCGCTGCGATGGGCATTGGAGGCCCATGAGGCGGGGAACGCCTACGAGGTGATCGTATTGGAGCAGGTGCCAGCGGTTCTGCCTGTTTGGGAGGCCATGGCGAAGGCCCTGGAACCACTGGGTTATGAGACCGTGACTGGCATACTCCACGCAGAAGAGTACGGGGTTCCGCAGACCCGTCGCCGCGCGATCCTCATCGCGAACCGGTACGGCACGCCCGTACTTCCCGCCCCATCGCACCAGCGGTTTAGGAGAAAAGAGGTCGAAGCTCCTACGGACCGACCAAGCTTGCTGCCCTGCCAAAGCATCGGCGAGACCTTGGACCGTGTAGAGCCTTTTGTGATGATCTCCAATTATGGAACTGGTGGTGATCCGAAGGCGCGCGGTCGGCGCACTTCAGAGGAACCGGCTTTCACGGTTACCGGGAAAGTGTCCCGGAACCGCTTGTTCTCCACCAACGAGGATGAACTCGATCGCCTCAAAGTTTCTGAGGCAGGCCGGCTCCAGACCTTCCCCGCTGATTACCCGTGGTCGGGCAAGGACGTCTCACAACAGATTGGCAATGCCATTCCACCCCGTCTCGCAGCTCACGTCTTGGCAGCAGCGCTCGGTCAAGAACTTGACGCGGATTTCTTCGACACGATGACAAGAAAGCGGTGGACCGATGCGGCCTGCGAAACGGCACCCGCACCACAAGACACCGACGGTCCCAACGGCCGTCCTGTGCCGAGAAATGGACTAGGGCCTCAGCTATCACTCATCGACATTCCCGATAGCGCCCTCAGCCTCGTGTCCTCCTGAGCGTCCACTTAGTAAGAGGACTCCCTCTGGATCCGTTTGTCGGTACTCGACCAACGACCAACGTATATTCACCGCTACCGAAACGGTCGGTGGTGACCACTTCACTGGCCGGGACGGTGTCATCAAGGATGATAACTTCCGGCGGCACGTCTTGAACGCAGCTGGCTACGTGGCTCCCCAGGTGCGAAATCGCCAGCCTGATCGGCATCACAAATGTCCCTTTGGAGATTTCAGGTGCCAACACACCTCAGCAGCACCGCATGGTGTGGCAGACCTTGCGGAAAATCGATATTCGCCTATCGCAGACGGTAAATCCTGACCGTAATACAGGACTGGTGTACTTCGGCGGAAGAATTCCGAACGTTTGAGTTACCGGCCGAGACTACGCCAGGCTATCGTTTGACGGATTCGCTGAGGTCCCCTTGGCCGGAATCGCTTCGATCGTCCGCAGAATCTCCACGCATCTTGCTCCTTACTGCCTGAAGCACGCGACTGGAGCTGTTGAGGCACCGGACATATGCATTGGGACAGACTCTCCGTCACGTACGAAGCGAGTCCTTCAAGTCGAAAGAGGGCCGCTACCTCTATCTAGTCGAGCCTCGAGCCATCACGCATCTCGTGGCGTCCGCGTTGCAGGGTGTCGCGGAGGACCGGTTGTTGATCCATTCAAAAACTGCAATTTGAAAGCATCTCCACAACACTGGACCCAACGGCCTCGGCTCCACGATCGCCGTCCTCTTGCCGTAAAAGTTCAGCCAAACACTACATAAACCGGAGTCGTGTCTTGTTTTGTCTATACCAGGTGATAGAACCATAAACGTAAGTCTTAGGCGCCGCTCTGATACATCGGTGTAGCAGAGTTGTTATGAGGAAATGATTTGAACACTTTTTCGACGTGGCAGGGGCCGCTAGGGCACCTGGGGACTTGGGTCACTCAAGATGCCGAGGCGGCCCTTAAGGCTTACAGGATCCGCCCCAACCTGGCACGCGAGCACGACAACATCGAGCGAAGTACCGTCGAGAGCGGCTATGGGCGCAAGCAGTTACACGAGCTTGTCCAGAATGCGGCGGACGCCATGGATGGAATGTCAGGCCGCATCGCCCTCGTCCTTACTGCCGATACTCTCTATTGTGCAAACGAGGGAGCGCCACTGTCCCAGTCCGGTCTCGAAGCGCTTTTTATGTCGCACTCCTCTCAAAAGCGTGACGACAAAATAGGCCGATTCGGGCTGGGTTTCAAGTCGGTTCTTCAAGTCAGTGATCGACCGGAAATCATAAGCCGCACGGTTTCAGTACGTTGGAATCGCGACAAAGCTCGTGAGGCCATTTTACGGGTTCTTCCTGAACAAAAACATTTTCCGGTATTGCGCCTAGCCGAAGCCTTCGAGCCAGTTGAGGCGGCTCAGAATGATGCAGTACTGGCGGAGCTCATGGAATGGGCAGCCACGATCGTACGGTTACCGCTCCGGGAAGAGTTTCTTTGGCTTGATCAGGAATTCAAGGATTTCCCCCCTGAATTTATGCTCTTTTCCGAACAAATTCAGACCTTAGAATTAGACAACCAGCGCACGGGGTCAAGAGCGTCATGGAATGCGTCGAGAGAAGGTCACGAGGTAAGACTCCTGGCAGACGACCAAAAAGAGATCCTTTGGGACGTACTCAGCATCCCACACCATCCAACCGCTGAGGCCAGGAAGGAAGCCGGGTCCATTGCTGCCCGAGCGGAACTGCAAGTATCTTGGGCCGTCCCTCGTAAGAACAGGGGCAAGCGTGCTGGCCAGTTCTGGAATTACTTTCCAACCCCCACCTTCACGTCGCTGAGCGGTATCGTCAACGCTGCATTTAAGTTGAATGAGGACCGGCAGAACATGCTGGCGGGGCGATACAACGAGGAAATTCTCAAGCTCACGCTCCCCCGCATCGTTGCCGCGGCCCTTCCCGAACTCGTTGATCCTGAAGACCCCGGAAGTATTCTTGACATCCTTCCCGCCCGTTTTCGCCCAATCGAGTCACGATCCTGGGCGGATGAAGTTCTGAACAACCCTGTCATGCAGGCTGTTGCATCCATGAGTTTTATCCCAGACCTAGCGGGCAAGTTGAGATTCGCGAGCGAGATACGTGTGGCGCCAGACCTCCGGGAAGCGGGAAAGATTGAGGCATTGTGGGATGCTGCCGTCCCGCGCGATCGACCTTGGGCACATCGGACGACGTTCGTCGGCAAAGACCGAAACGCCACCCTGGAGCGCCTGCTTGGATTTGCCAAGGTTGAACGCACCACTGTGGTGGAATGGCTCGAGGAGGTCGTTCAGGCGGGTACAATTAAAAGCTTTGCCAGTGCTCTTGAAATTGCTGTTGCCATAAACAAGTCACACCCGGAACTCTGGGCCGACATGAGGCAGTCGAAGATTGTCCTTGCTGGCGACGGCAGCCACCAGAAACCGCTTGCTAGCTCAATTTTTGTTCCCATAGATGATGACGACAACGCTGAAAACCTAGTTTCGCTGGAACTGGCTAGTTTCCAGAATGTGCGAGAGCACCTGAGGGCTCTTGGCATCGGCCTGCTGGACGCGCAAGGTCAACTGCGCAAGGTAGTTGCAATCGTCTTGAGCGATGGGTCCGATGACGATGCCAAGAGCAGCATGTGGCGGCTTGCTCGTTCCGTGCCTGCACCTCAGATGGTGATTCAGCTGCAGGAGGCCTTTCCGCAGCTTTCCGTTCCTCTTCGATGCGAAGACGGCAGTTGGCGCAAGGCTTCGGAAGTTTGGCGCCGAGGAGGAATTTTTCCGACTAACGGCACAGGAGACGCCGAACTCGTTGTTGACGGCGTATTCCACGCTGCGGACATGCCGCTCCTTCGACAACTTGGAGTCCGGACCGGCCTCAGCCAACCCGTCCAAACCTCCTCCGGCCAGCTCTATCGTGACTGGCGTGAGGCGCAAGGTAAAGCAATTCAACAGCGCTTCGTTGGTTCTCCCACACCGGTTTCCAGCATTCACTTGAAGTTCGCCGCTGCGTTCACAACTCCTGGGCTTGAACTCCTCTCCAAGGCAAGCAAAGAAGCTCGGCTAATGGCCACGCGACACGTCCTAAGCAGCCGTCATTACCCCGTGGTAGTGAGCATCAGCAACCAGTATGTCGCAGACATTCAAGTTGACGATCCTGACCTCTGGTGGGCAGTAACATATGGAGTTGTGGACACAGCCTTGGGGGTCGTGGACGCGGTTAATGCAGTCAGCCCTGTCGACGGCATACCCAACGGATTCCTTCCCACGCCGAGTGATCCTGAGTCCGCTGCCATCCTCCGGTTGCAGTCCGATCCCTCGAAATTCAATTGGTCTCATATCTACAAATTGGCCGCCGGAAGCCTAGTTATCTCCCAGCTGCACCAGCTCTATGGGATCGCTGCACTGAAGCGGCTGCCGCGCCCCAAGCAAATCCGGGTGGAAACGAAAGACGGCCCTACAGAGCTTCCCATCTCCGATGCAACGGTAGCGATTGACGAAGCCACATACCAGCACTACGCGAAGACCCGTGGCGCTGCGGTTATCTTCACGAACAACACCGACCTAACCAGCGCTCTCTCTGAAGTTTGGAAAATACCTACAGTCAACGTCAACTTCACCACTGAGCTCGTGTTCACTGAAACCGGTCCGCGGCAAAAACTCGGGGACCGGATCCCGTATGTTCATATACCGTTTGGGGGCACTTCCAAAGTGGAGCTCGTTCCTTGCTCCGATCTGTCGTTCGTAACCGCCAACGACGTTGACGACTACAGAAGTAAGCGCGCCCTCGAGACTCATCTGGATGATCAGACCTTCTACTACCTCTCTCACCTAAGTCCCCAGAGGTGGCTCCAAGCACTTCTCGAAGCAAGAGGGAAGAAGTCGACAGCCGCCAACGTACTTGCGGCAGCGAAAGCCGCCGCCGCCGAAGCTGAGCGAGCCCGCAAGCTCAAAGAAATCGCCGGACTGACGGATGAAGATGAAAAGCTCGTGGCGCTCGTTGGCGAACAGGCTATACGCGACCTCATCCCGGCGCATGTTTTCGAAATGCTTGATTATCGTACTGATGAGCAGCTAACGGGGAAGAAGCTTGCTGGGCTAGCAAGTACTCTGCACGGCGCCAGTCTCTTCAAAAAGCTAAAGCCGCTCCTGGACGAACAGGGGATCGAGACTCCGGCCCAATTCAACGGCAGTGCGTCCGCCAGAGCCTTCCTCAAGAGTCTTGGTATCTCGGAAGACTATTTTCCAACTTCTCTTGGCGCTAAGAAGCCAGCGCGAGAAGAAGTGGTTGGCCCTATCCAGCTGAGCCCTATGCATGATTATCAAATAGACGTCGGCAAGCAGATTGAAGATGTGTTGGCTGGCAAGCGCAAGTCCCGTGCGATCGTCCAGTTGCCGACAGGTGCCGGAAAGACACGTGTAGCGGTCGACTCGATCGTGGCACATGCTGCAGCGACTGATAACCCCCAATTGGTCGTCTGGGTGGCACACACTAAAGAGCTCTGCGACCAGGCGGTGGACGCCTGGATTTATGTTTGGCAGGCCGGAGGCATTCCTGGGGAGCGTTTGGCCGT
The DNA here is from genome assembly GCF_058267675.1 of Pseudarthrobacter sp. MOO14. Lineage (NCBI taxonomy): Bacteria > Bacillati > Actinomycetota > Actinomycetes > Micrococcales > Micrococcaceae > Pseudarthrobacter > Pseudarthrobacter sp. MOO14. Next base: position 3,548,267 of record NZ_CM177849.1, on the reverse strand, counting down.
GAGCCGGCTATGGGACGGCAACGAGGCCAAACACGAAGAGACGCGGATGCACGTCGTCGTCGCATCAATTCAGACGCTGAGCAGCGTTCTGGAAACGCGGCAAGCTGAGTATGACTGGCTTTTCAAAGCCGACATCTTGGTAGTCGATGAGGCACATGGCGCTATTGCGCCCACCTACACGGACGTTTTCAGGGCCTTTGGCCGCACCAACTCCGAGCGTGGAAAGCCCGTAATTGGCCTTTCCGCGACTCCCTATAGGGGGGTGAATGAGGGCGAAACCGAGCGCTTGGTAAAGCGGTTCGATGGCCAGCTGCTTGTGCCGTCGCAATTTGATTCAGAACACGCCCACACCTACCTTCAAGACATGGGTGTGCTCGCGGCTGTCCGTCACGAATCACTTGACGGCATACAACTCAAACTCACAGCGGGAGCAGCGCTCCCAGGAAAATCCACGAGCGCGATGCTTGAAACTCGCATCGACTTAGGTACGGTCGCTCGAAGCAAGGCCCGAAACGACACGATCCTCAACCATGTCAAGAGCGTCGCGGCCAGTCAGACTGCCCTGGTATTTGCTGCTTCCGTAGAACATGCGGAGGCACTCGCAGCGACACTCGCCGCGGAAGGGGTGCCGTCGGCTGCAATCTCGTCCAAAACACATCCGGCTGATAGACGCCGTCAGATCGAAGATTTCCGCGCCGGAAAAATCCGCGTTCTCACGAATTTCGATGTACTTTCTCAAGGATTTGATGCTCCGAAGGTTGGCGCAGTATATGTTTGCAGGCCTACTTTTGCACCAAACAAGTACCTCCAGATGATCGGCCGTGGTCTGCGCGGCCCCAAAAATGGCGGAAGCGAGGAAGTTCTAATCGTCAACGTCAATGACAATATTGACCAGTTTGGGGAGCAACTGGCCTTCAACCACTTTGACTACCTCTGGAATCGGGAATCATGACAGTGACGGAACTGGATTCAAGCCAGGCAGCCGTGGCATTCGCTCCCTTGAACGATAGACAGTACGTCATCGCTGGTGCAGGCCAGGGCAAGACAGAAGTCCTCGTCTCCCGCATCGAATATCTAGTGGAGCACGAAGGATTGAATCCAGCGGACGAAATTCTCGTGCTCAGTTTCTCAAGAGCTGCCGTCGAAGCTGCCCGCAACCGGGCCGCAGCCGCGGATGTCGAACAGGTGACCGTTCGGACCTTTGACTCTCTGGCTTCCACCATCTTGATGGAGCTTGACGACAATGAAGAGTTTCGCGGCCTGTCCTTCGACAAACGAATCCAAAGGGCAATCTCCCTCTTAGCAGAGCATGGCTTACCCGACTTTCTGGCCGAGCTTAAGCACTTGTGCGTGGATGAGGCACAAGACCTCGTCGGCGATCGGGCGCAGCTGGTTACAGCAATAATCGAGCGAGCCGACGATGAGTTCGGCTTCACTTTCTTGGGTGACCCTCTTCAGGGGATCTACGATTTTCAGCTGGGCGATTCGAATCATAAGACCACGGCTAGGGATTTGTTCCGAAGACTGCTGGTTGGCTTTGGTGCGACTCGTCGCGAGCTCACGACCAACTATCGCGCGCGAAGCCAGAGAGCAAGGGATCTTGTCCTAGTCGGGAATGGACTTCGAGACCTGGGGTTCGAAAAAAGCGAAGCCGCCGAGGTGGCTTTCGCAAGTTTAGAGGAATTTCGTTTAAAGGAGCCGACCTCCCGGTCTTTCCTGGATGTAACATCGGTCCTGGATCCTGAGCCTGATACCGGAGCGGTACTCTGCAGTAATAACTATGAGGTCCTGGTTGCTAGTGAGCAATTGGACGCTGCAGGATGGGCGCACTCGGTTCGGCGTCAGGCTCGAGAGTTGGGGGGTGCTCACTGGATCTGGTTAGCACTCCATGACCTTGCACCCACAAAATATGCACGGGAAAACATCGAGCAAAACCTTTTTACAGCTGGCCGGCCCGAACCTGAAACCGATTGGTTAGCGCTGAAACAGTGCGAAGGAAACTGGCGCGACCCTGAGACGCTCAATATCGGGTTCCTGGCACGGCGCCTGATGGCTGGCAGTATTCCCATGGCACTGACAGTCCAGGACAAATCCGCGTTAACCGTCTCCACTGTTCATCGGGCAAAAGGCCTAGAGTACGGGCACGTACTCTTCATCGAACCCGGAGATCAAAGGGAGGGGGACAAGAATTACGACGAAATCACCCGCCACAGGTATGTTGCACTGAGCCGGGCTAGAGACTCGATCCTGTCAGCAAAGCTAGCTGCACCTCCAGGAACGTTTGGCAAAAAGCATCAGAAAAACAAGCGATGGACCGAATTACATTTTGCAAGGCCGAGGCATTATGTGACGCGAATGGAAGTTTTTTCCAGTGATATCCGAACAACTTCGCCCTATGCTTCAGAGGGGCTAGACGGCATGTCCATCCAACACAACATACTGCATGCTGGATTCGGAACTCCCGCTCAAGCCGTCCTTGTCGTGGAAGCCCACGACGATCAGCCTGCATTCTATGAATTGCAGACAACAGACGGAACTCCGCTAGGGATAACTACGGAGCGGTTTGGCCGCGAAATGAAGCAAGTGTTTCACCGATGGGGTGAGTTCAAATGGCCCACGAGGTTCACCGGTTTACGGGTTGCGTCCATAGAGTGTGCAGCAGGTGCCTCAGAGCAAACGGAAGAAATGGGTCTCGGCAGATCGGGTTTGTGGCTCGTGCCTAGGTTCTCGGGTCTCGCAAGAGCAAGCTGGAAGTGAGTTAGTCAAATGGGAAGCCTTGATTCAAAGTACGCCTTCCGGGCAGAAACGGTTGATCGACTCGAACGCGATCTCTACGGCCCCGACGCCGTTGACGAGATACTCGACGAACGCCCTCTGGACCGATACCTGACAGGGGTCCTCTGGCCAGTATCAGACGACGCGCAAGAAGATGTTCCGGAGGATGCGGACGCGGCGACAGGCGACGACGATGAAGTCGTGGACAGCCCGGTGGCTAGCAGCCGAATGACGTACCCGTCCAGCATCGGAATGACCTTCACCGTTGATCTGAACGTTGCGGACAGGGCTATTATCCACCCGAAGGCCGCACGCTACGTACCTGTCTCCGCCGGGCACGAAGCGACCGACCCTGATGTGGAGGGTTCGGTTAGGGCCTCGAAAAGCATCGTCGATCGGTGGGGCCGGCGTGAACTCTCACTGGCCCCGATCTCTATTGATCTCCTCTCGCCTCCTTCCGTGCCCACGCCCCTGGTAATTGGTGCCCTCGAGCTATACATTCTCGTTCGACCTCCAATTCAAGGTGCCGTAACCGTGACCGTCGCTCTACGGAACCTCCTGCGCAAACCTGCGGAGGGTGACCGGGACGCTAACTGCTGGTTCCAGGTTGGGCTGGGCGTCGAGACAAAAACTCCCGCGCTCATGGATCGTCAGGCACTTCACGAAGGTGTCTCCGACGACAGCGACCTGGCGACGGCGCAACTCCTGTACCGAAATGCACGGATGTTTGCTGCAGGTCATGGGTGCGCTACCACCTGGAAGGAGGAAGACATTCACGAAGGCCTTTGTAGTTATGCCGAGACGACATTTATACCGCGGCAAGAAGTGCCCCGAGCCATGACGGGCGATGTCCTGGCTGACTTGTCCTTCGGGTTCCTCGCCAGCGCATCTCCGGATCAGGTAACTGCTCAGCTTTCCCTACTGGTCCAGGAATACCGCGATTGGATCGCCGTCAAGCTGGCTGGCCTCGACGTCCAAGTAAGTGCGGACGAGGATGTTCCCAAGCATCTACGCTTGCAAGCGGAGAGCCATCTAGAGGCAGCGTCTGCAGCTGCCGAGCGAATACAGGCCGGCATAGACCTCCTACAATCCGAGCCCTTAGCTTTTAGTGCGTTTCAGCTAGCGAATAAGGCGATGCACATCCAGCGATCAAGGCAGGACTGGGTGCGGGCAAAATCCGGCGGAACATTTGTACTAGACGCCAAACAGTCCTGGAGACCGTTCCAAATTGCGTTCATTCTTCTGAATCTTCCGTCTCTTACTGAGGCAAGCCACGAGGAACGCGATGTCGCCGACCTCCTATGGTTTCCAACGGGCGGCGGGAAGACTGAAGCATATCTTGGCCTTATTGCGTACACGATTCTCCTTCGACGCCTTCGTGATCCTGATGCCAAAGGTGTGGCTGTGATTATGCGCTACACTCTCCGGTTGTTGACGATCCAACAGTTCGAGAGATCCGCCATGCTTATTTGCTCCCTTGAGTACTTAAGGAAAGAGGCCGTAAACCTCGGGGCCGAGCCATTCAGCATCGGACTATGGGTAGGGGCTGGCGCGACGCCCAACAACACAGACGTCGCCCGACGAAATCTGCGGAAACTGGCCGACGGCCTGAATGTTATCGAAGGCAATCCCGTCCAGCTCAAAGCTTGCCCGTGGTGCGGGCGGGTCCTTTCGGAGTCGGACTATTCAGTCCGCAGCGCTCCTACTCAGCGCATGCTAATCAAGTGCCCAAATTCCTCGTGTGACTACAGGACCGGCCTTCCGGTGCACCTCGTGGACTCCGACATATACCGGGAGCGCCCAGAACTGGTAATCGCCACTGTGGATAAGTTCGCACAGATGGCATGGAACGGTGCAATCGCCAATATCTTTGGCCGGGGGGTAGCAACAGACTATGGCCCAGACCTTGTCATACAGGATGAACTCCATCTGATTTCGGGGCCGCTCGGGTCGACGGTAGGTATCTACGAGGCGGCATTCGATTTGGCAGCTGGAGATGCTCTAAGAAGCGGTAGTGACAGTTCTACTCGCCGCCCCAAAATCGTTGCATCAACAGCCACAATCCGTCGCGCTGCAAAACAGATAGAGGCCGTTTTCGACCGTCGCTCGTCCTTGTTTCCCTCGCCTGGACTTCTACCCGATGACTCGTTCTTTGCAGAACGCGCACCACGTGACGAATACGGGACCAGAGAGTACGTCGGCGTCATGGCCTCGGGAACTAGCCATGCGACATTGATGGTCCGTGTCTACGCATCCTTGTTGAATTCGGGGCTGCGAGTTGAGGGAACGGACGAGGATCGGGACCCTTACTGGACCCTTATCGGATACTTCAACAGCCTGCGCGTACTCGGAAGCGCCTATCTTCAGGTGAGCGATGACGTCCGCGTCAGACTTGGCCTGCTGGCGTCTCGCGATGGCGAAGCAGAATCGGTGCGCCAAGCCCACCCTAACGAGCTAACCAGTCGCGTACCAAACAACTTGATACCTGCTCAGCTTAAGAACCTTGAAACTCGATTGGGCCAAGAAGGGGTTGAAAACGTCGTCCTAGCGACAAACATGATTTCCGTTGGCCTGGACGTCGATCGACTGGGCCTAATGGCAGTCATGGGCCAACCTCAGTCGAGCGCGGAATACATCCAGGCTACGAGCAGGGTCGGGCGAAAATTCCCAGGCTTAGTTGTCACGATTTTCAACTCGTCGAAGTCCCGGGACCGTTCCCATTTTGAGGGCTTTGTTCCGTTCCATCAGGCCATGTACCGGGCGGTAGAGGCCACAAGTGCCACGCCTTTCGCTGCCCGCTCACGCGACCGCGCCCTTCACGGTGTCCTCGTCTCTGCAGTCCGTATGCTATCGCAAGAGTTGGCTGGCTCCGGCGCCGCTGCATACATCAGCCGAAAAACGGAAGTCGTAGACGATATAGTACGGCGGTTGGTTAGCCGCAGCAGGTCGGTGGCGAAGCCGGAGGCTGAAGCCACACGTGAGCAGCTTCAGACCCTCCTAGATGTGTGGGCCGCGGAAGCGGCTGGCAAGGCGTCACTTCAGTATGAAGACCAAAAGAACTCAGGCAATGCCCTGCTTATCCGCTACTCCAAGGCTCTAGAACAAGACGACTTCGACTTCTCTCTGGATCAGGCTCCCTGGGCCACTCCGGAAAGCATGCGCGACGTCGATGCAGTTACTCCGCTACGGCAAGTTACCCTCCGGAAGGAAACTTCTAATGAATGAGTTCAATCTCCGCAGGGCACAGCTTCTGTCTACTTACGGGGTTGGCGGACTGCTGCCTGACGAAAACGCCAGTTTCATGGTGGCCAGTTTAGATCAGTGGGATACGGAGCTTCTGTCCCGAGTACCTGAACCGCGGTTGGCACGCGCTCTGCACGTGTCAGATCTCTTCTTGCCTTCTTCCAGCAAGCGCCAAGGATCAGTGCCGGTTATCCGCTTCCCGTTCGTTCAGTCCTGCGGCAAGTGCGGGCGCCTGGGAAATCTCCATAGTTTGAAATCGAAATGGAATGATCCCATATGCGGCTTTTGTAAGCCGAAATCTGCCCTCACTCCATCTCGCCTTATTATCACGTGCGAGGACGGACACATAGATGACTTCCCATACCACTTCTGGGTCCACGATGAATACTATTCGTCTACTCCAGACGATCATCAGCTCTCCTTGAAAGCAAGGGGCCGTACATCCTCGCTGGGTGACATGCTCGTCTCCTGCTCTTGCGGCCGAAAACGCAGCCTTGGGGACGCGTTCACCCCCGGCGCCTTCGGCCCCATGCGATGCAGTGGTCGCCGCTTATGGCTCGGTGGACCATCTTTTTCGCAGAAAGGGTGCGCTAAGCCGCCCCGCACGGTACAACGCGGTGCTTCAAACGTTTGGTTTCCATCCATTTCTTCTGTCATTTCAATCCCGCCTTACTCTGAGGCTCTCGCAAAAGCAGTAGCGCAAGACGGTCATATTCTGTCCGAACCTGAGGTTCTCGGGCCAGAAGGTACATTCGTCATTAAAGCCACGGTCAAGAAGCACGGATCGAAATTTACAGCCGAGCAAATTCTGGCGGAGGTAAGACGCCAGTTTCACAGCGGTGAAGACGACGTCCCAGACATGGTGGAGCTTCGCCGCCAAGAATTCGACGCCTTGATTGAAGGCCGCGAAGACGGTCCGGGCCGAGACTTTGTCTGCCTCCCAGTTCAAGTTGATCCGAGCATTCAGCCACTCGTTACGGCGGTTCGGCGTGTTACTCGTCTTCGCGAGGTCAGGGCCTTGTTCGGTTTCACGCGGCTGTTGGCTCCGTCTGAGGATAATCCCGACGTCAAAACCTGCGTTCTAAGCCCGGAGGATGGACGAGTCAACTGGCTTCCGGCCGTGGAGAACATCGGTGAGGGAATCTTCATTTCCCTTGATCGCGACCAATTGCATACCTGGGCTGAGCAGGATTTCGTCAAGAGCCGGAAGGCCCAGCTGGATTCCAATGCGCGCAAGGCGGCGGCGCAGCGCAAGCAGAAGCCGGTTCCCGTAGATATTGTCAAGGTAGCGGTTCACACGTTGTCGCACGTGCTGATAGACCAACTAGCTCTGGACGCAGGTTACCCGACGTCGTCTATACGTGAACGCTTATACGTAGATGAGGAATCTGCGGGCCTTTTGCTGTTTACGGCTTCTGCTGACTCCGCTGGCAGCTTAGGAGGCCTGGCCGCCCAGGCTGACAGTGACGTTCTCGCGAAGGTATTCATAGATGGGCTCCGAAGACTGGAATGGTGCTCAGCCGATCCGGTCTGCATCGAATCCTCAGGCGCAGGAACCGATGGTCGCAACCTTGCGGCCTGCCATAACTGCGTCTACTTGCCGGAGACAAGTTGCGAGCACTTTAACGGTGCCCTGGACCGAGGGCTTCTATATGGAACAGGAGCGGACCTCGATAAGGGCATGTGTAGTGCCATGGTCGGGAACGCGGCAACAGGCGGTGATATCTCCGGCCTCGGGGTAAGCCCGAGCAACCCGCTCGAACCCGAGCAAGCCGAGGATTTCAGTCCGTGGGAGTCAGTACTAGAGCTGACAAGTGAACGAGTCCGGCCTTTGGCACACGCGTTGAAATCTCTGAATGTTCCAGTTCCTGAGACAGGTGCGGATATTGGGCCATCGTGTGAATGGATCGCTGAGCTGGTATGGCCCACTCATAAGGTGGCCGTCGTTGATGGAGAAAATGAGGCACGCGACGAATGGCTCTCGAAGCAGGCTTGGACCCACTTCAACGCAACGTCCGTCCACCCTTCCGAAGTCTCGGCGGCGCTGATTGGGCGACTCTGACAAGGACCGGCACATACACGCCTTGTCAGGGTCGCCCGGCCAGAAGGGGCACCTTTGAGCAGCTAAGGACTAGTCGAGGAAATACTCGAAACTGAGCGGCTTCAGATTTTCCTGGGACGGCCGCCAGTCTGGATACACGCTCATGATCCCCTTGCCTGTGGTGATAGAGCCGTCGAGATGACGCTCCCATTCGATATCCGCAACGACTACTAAATCTGTTCGGCCGAAATGGTTAGCGTGAGTTACCTCATTGCGAGTTAGGATGACTTTCTGCACGTAGCCCTGAGAGCCTTTAACCTCGACGTGCCGAACCTCATCCCCGCGCTTTACATCGAGGTCGTACGACTCGAATGCCCCGACGTCCTTGACCTTGTAGCCGGCTGCTTCGTAGTGCTCTGTGGCCTGACGTACGGCCTGCATCTCGATGGCCTTTTTTAGTATAGGATCGGCGCAGAAGCCGGCGTAGCTCTGCTTTACGCCATTCTGTCCCGCCACCGGAGGCGCCACTAGGGGACGGTCAAACCCTCCCCAATCACTGTCGGGCAGGAGGTCCGGGACGGCGGCGATAACCTTTATCGGCAGCTTGAAGAGGTAGCCTTGGTTAGGTTTCAGGCCAGTCGTAGGGTGCTTCTGAAACGGAAAATAGATCGTATATCCCGCGGCGTCTGCAAAATCTCGTTCCAGCTCGCCTTTGACCCCAAGAATGTCGTCCTGGTGGTCCGCGCGAAGATCTGTCAGCAGGTAAGGGCGAGAAAGCGGCGAGTACTCTGTGAGCGGAATCGTGTTGGCTGGCTTCCCGAACCAGTCTCCTGCCCGCGGCTGCAGCTCGCCGGCCACAATCGAGGCCCCGTACATTCCGGATTTGAACCCCATCGGGTTGTTCTTTCCCACCCAGTGGAGAACAACATCGCCGACTCGGACATCGTGCATGAGATCGTAGCGAGGCGTGTCAGGGGCAATGAGTTCGCTTCCCCAGGTATCGACGTTGACCAATTCCATCCAGTACCGCTGCGTGGCGTCGCCGTCCCACCATCGCGCTTTTTTGCCTGTCGCGCTAACCGCCATTCCTCCCCCAAAAGTTTGTTTATTGCCCTGAACTATCGAGACTACTTTGTACCAAGCAGCTCTGACGGTTTACCGTTCCATGTCACCACAAGCTCGTCGCGGGCGCGGGTCACTGCCACGTAAAGCAGTGATCTTTCCCGCAGCAAAGCATCGTCGCGCTCCGCTTCCGCCAGACCCTGGATAGCGTGCTTCTGTGGAAGGCTGGAGTCGCTAACACCGAAGAGAATGACCTTGGCGAATTCCATTCCTTTAGCCCGATGCATTGTCATGACCACTGGCTCTTTGTTGTCCCCTGCCGATGCGTCGATAGATCGGACCTGGATTCCACGCTCGTTCAGGCTGCTAACCAACTGAGCCTGGTGATGCTTAGCTCGGACTAGTATTCCAATCGAAGCACCGTCGGTCCCCGCCTCCTGCCACCGACGAATGTGGTCGGCAGCGAGGTCCAGCTCGCTGTTCAGCGACTCAAGGCCTTTCCGGACCGGCTCCGGACCGCTGCGTGCTGAGCGGTAGTCGCTGGACTTCTCCTCGCCGTCCTCGATGTCGCGGAACTCCGCCCCGGAAAGGAGTTTCACAGCGAAGGCGAGGTTCTGCGCCGTCGTGCGGTAGTTCAGCGTTAGTCGCCGGGAACGGCCAACAATGTGTATGCCAAAGCGGGACAGCGGCACCTTCTGTCCATATAGCCGCTGATGGGAATCCTCGGCGATGAAGAGGTCATTCGTTCCCTCCGCAACGAGGGCCCTCAGCAGGAGCCAATGTCCTGCATGAAAATCCTGCGCCTCGTCCACTATAACGTGATCCGCCGGCCGCGGTCCCCCACTTGAGACCCGGTGGTTCAGGGCTGCCGCAGCGAGGGCTGCGATTTCCGCGTAGCTTGCTTCGTCCTCCATCCGGTTCGCACGTCGATACGCCTCGACGATCCGCCACACCGCAATGCGCCTTGTCCGGTTCAAGGCAGTGCCGCGTCCGCCGCGGGAGACCTTCAGGTACTCGTCCTTGGTTGTCACACCGTTGGCCAGGACCACAGAGAGGTATTCCTGCTCTAAAAAAGTGGAGTTGGCCAGCGTTGACTCCAAGCCATGGTCCACGGAATCGGCCGCCCGGTCCCAGGCATCGTTGTGGGTCCGCTTAGTCGTCTTCTGGTCCCCCGCCCTAAAAACCCTGTCGAGCGCAGCGGACCGCTCGTCTGCGGATGCCGTCGTCCAGATCTGAAATGCCAATGAGTCGATGCCAGCCACGCAGAGGCCCGGGCGGCCCAGCTTTGGGGAAATCGCCAGGGCTGGGTCCAGCTTGGCCATATTCGTGGCCAGCGATTCGGCCAGAGTGGTGGTGTATGTCGTCAGGACGACTCTAGCTGGCGTCTTTGCGTCGGCAAGGACTTTGGCGCGGTGCAGCGCAACGACAGTCTTGCCCGTCCCGGCTCCACCCGATAGGCGGAACGATCCGTTGCGGCTCTTCTCTGCATACTGCCGCTGCTCCGGGTGCAGGAACGTTCGCCAGGCTTCAAAGTCACCGAACTCGATGATGTTCTTCAGCTCCTGCGCGTTCTCGCCAATGAACGCAAACTGGATCTTCGATGCGGGGTGTTCCAACGCCTCTTGAATCTTCTCGTCCTCGGACTTCGTCTCATCTTCGACGTATTGGCCGAGCCCGAGCTCTTCCTTCACCTCAGCCAGGGACTTTCCGGCCTCGAGATCGATCAGTGCAATGCCCTGCCACTCGGGCGCATTGTCCACGACCGCTGAAAATTCCTCGAGTGAACGCGCAGCCACTGCCCGCCGGGCGACCTCGGCATCGATGCCTAGGTCCTCCATCAGATACTCTGGCGTGTAGCCCGCTGAAACCAGTCCGTTCTCATACCCCGGCTGAGGCCTTGGGTTCACGACGGGCGGCTTAATCTTGGACGTGTCCCCGGGCTCGCCGCCCACTGTGTCGGGTTCCGAGTCCTTGATAAGTTCCAGCACGCCATTGACCGGGTTGACTTGAAGCACGCTGGCGCGGGCGATCTCTATTGCCTCATCGTGCGGCCACGCTCCGATGTAAATGTAATGTGGCTCACCCGCCGGGTCCAGACGGTAGAGGACGGCCCTGTAGTTCAAATCTACGCGGCCAGTCCGGACACGTTGGTCCTTCGGCTTGTGCATCGGTTCAATGTGCAGACCGGGTGCCGTATCGTCTTCCTGCAACTTTTCGAGAAAGTTGTAGATTTTCGATTTCAAGGATCCATCAAGTTTGGATTTGCCCTTCATCCACGTTACTAATGGCATTACTTACCTTCCGTCACACTGAGCGACTGGACTATGTCTGCGGTATCTGGTCCTCCGGACGTCCATCCATCCGCCGTCGTTTAGTGCCTGTTGGTCGTCGCCGTCCAGCAGAATGCCCACTTTGAGTTCTTCCCATGGAAATGACAATGCCGACCCCCAGCTGGAATCCGAGTTCGGCAACAGGTAGACCGTCGATTGTGGCAAGTTCCATCAGCAAACGCCTTCATCGTCGGTGGCATTCAAAAACGACCCAAACCTGGGTAGCCCGCAATTCTGCCGCCCATCCATCTGTCCATGGCGCGGTCAGCAGTTTGTTCTCTTACCATAAACTAGACTTCCTTGGTCCTACCAAAAAACATATATCGTGAACTCCAGAGAAGGCCGCGTCTGAGATGCGTATAAGGAGCCAGCAGCGACTGACCACTTTGACGCTTACGCTAATCACGCTGACTTCGACGAGAGATTCCTGGACTGGTTCTACAGATCCTAAGGGGCCACCTGTGCGCGGGTAAGCGACCGAGCCAACTGCAGCAGCGCTGTGTCAGTTTCCCAACATGTGGGAGGAATGTTTTCCTGCAAACCAACGGCCGGTCACCCGTGATTTTCGGAATTCGCCAATGTATCCGAGCGGTGCTGACGTGACATCGACTCTCCACGATCGCCCGTCTGGACGCACGGGCAACTGGCCCGCACTCAGGTGCAGAGCCTCGTACCATCCGCCCCCCTCGGCGAGGAGCAGGTGCGTGTGTTTAGTTGAGGTAACATCGTGACCGCCTGTGAGCCGAGGAGTTCGAAGACCTGGCCCAATCAAGTGTGTCCGCAAATGTTCGCTCAAGTGCAAGGAATCGGTGCCCTCATCGGACATTGCGCGCCACCTACTGTTGTTGTCAACGATCTGCTGAACGTCCGGATGCTCGAGCAGGAACAGGGAAGGATCAAATGTTCCTGAACTTTCACCCCCACGGTCAACGGTTCTGGCAGCCATCTCGTTGGCAACATAAGTAACATTCGCATTGAGTACGACAGCGGCGGCATCAGCTCCATAAAGGCGTTTCAAACCGGTAAGAACTCCCCCGTCCCCTGGCATTCCGCAATTGATCCACCGAGTCATGCCAAGAGCTGGGTTGGCCCATGCTAAATGGCCTAGGACTACGGCTGAGAGTGAATACCAATAGGTGATGAAATAGGCGTGCACGCCGGACCCTGCGGGATCGGCCGGAGGCAGCCACTCCTCGTTGCCGGACCTCAAAGCTCTCCAGACCAACGGGAGCTCGTATTCAGAGTTTCGCAGCCCACTGTCCCAGCCCGCGTTGAAATCGCTCCACTGCCATCCACATTCACTCAGCTCTCGTGGTTCATGCACAGATCTGACCACTTGACGAAGCCGCTGCAACAGTATTTTCACTTGATCGAAGAGCTCGTGCCGCGTCCTACCACCTGTTAAAGTCGAGCTTCCGCTAAGAGCCAGCAAACGGCCTACGACGGCAGCCGCGTCTGCTGACCTCATGTCTTGAAACCCGCCCACCGGATTTTCGTCTCGCCGTGGTTCACCCGAGGAATGCAGCCCCAGAACCTTATGAATATAGCTGGCGAGGTTACTGGCGAGAAGATGAACCGCCGGTGTTGCAACCTTCTCGGCAGAGTTTGCCGACACAAGACTTGCTAGTTTTTCCAAGTCGTCGAGTTTCTCCATGTCTGACCTCGTCAAGAGGGCAATCCTCACTGCCACTTCGAACTCAAATTCTCGGCTTTGCATGATTCCTTCAACGCTGGCTGGGTGTATTTGGATCGAGTCTAAGCAGGACGGAAATACTGAGGACTTAGGCGCGCTAGCCAGCAGCCCGCACCCACAATCGCGAAGGCCTCCCCCGCGTCCCGTCCGACATCTGCCCCGCCCCGGTCAGCTTCGGTTCCATAAACCGCCGAAACGTGTCGCGCATCAAAGGCGCTCCCGCCACCACCTCGTGCAGCTCGCGCAGGTCCTTCAGCGTGAACGGCTCATCCAGCAGCGCCCCCGGATCCGGCTCCTCCGCGTAAGCAGCCCGCAGCCACTCCACCGCCTTGGCCACGATGTTCGCGTGACCGTACGGCAGCCCGGCGATCAGCTCCGCTTCCCTGGTCACGGAAGCCAGCCGGACGCCGTCGGACTTCAATGCCTCCTCCAAAGCGGCCAGCGGCACCACATCCACGTGCGCCACCGACAGCACCCAGCCGCGGTCATCACGCCCCGGCTCGTCGAAGACCTGCAGCTGCCGCGGCACCCGGCCGGAAATCACCGCCTTCTCCCGAAGGCACCGCAGCACGGCGTCCGCCAGGGTCTCGCGCTCCCGCAGGAACGTTCCCGGCAGCGCCCACTTTCCGTGCTGGTGGTCCTCGGCGCGGCGCACCAGCAGCACGCACACGCTCCCGTCCGCAACAGTCAGCACCGCGGTATCCACCGCCACCGACGGCCGCGGGTAGTCGAGCAGCGACAGGGCCGGACTGTTGTTGGAATCCTTCACACTCTTATTTATCGCAGTATTGCGCTAAAGAAGCAACCCGTGCATACTGGAACCAATTAGCGCAGAAATGCGATAAATCAACCGGAGGTTCCCATGAAAGTCCCCCAGCTCCACATTGGCGCCGGCAGCAGCCTCGGCCCGCTCAGCATCTTCCCTGTCTGGACCTCCGCGCCCGGAAGCCTCGGCATCAGCACCGGCACCCACGCCGACGTCGCCGTCAGCGAACTCGCCAGCGGCGCCCAGGTGTCCCGCCTAACCGTCACCAACAACGGCCCGCACCCGGCACTGATGCTGGAAGGCGAGCTGCTCGAAGGAGGCCAGCAGCACCGGACCTGCGCCCGCGACGTCGTCCTCGGCCCCGGCGAAACCCGCGACATCGACACCTTCTGCGTCGAAGCCGGCCGCTGGGAAGCCGGACAGAACAGCCACCGGAGGCAGGCACGGCGCGCTCCGCTGAACGTGTGGTCCGAGCTGGCCGACGGTATGAACGGGCAGCGGGGAAGGAACCGGCAGGACCGGATCTGGGAACGGGTCCGCCGCTTCGACGCCGCCCGCGGCGCCTCCGCCACCAGCTCACTCCTCCAGCACCTGGATTGGTTCAAGGACGACAAAGAGGAACGCAACCGGTTCAGCGCCGCGGACGCGCCCGCCCCGCTGGAGGGCCAGCGCGGCGTGGTGATCGGCCTGGGCCGGCAGCCGCTGCTCCTGGAGGTCTTCGGCACCAGCACGCTGTTCCGCCGCCATTACCGGCAGCTGATCGAGTCTGCGCTGCTGGACCTTGAGCTCCTGCCGCCCCAGGCGCTGGCCTCCGGGCCGATGCCCGGCCAGCGCGCCCGCGACTTCGCCGCCGGCGTGCAGGCGATGGACTTCGGCACGTTCGACGGCGGCAGCGCGGCCGTTGAAGTACGGCACCACGGCTCCCTCCGGAGCCGCAACGTCTCCCGCACCGCCGGAGCGGTCACCGCCGCCGGCATCGCCGTCGCACTCCCCCAGCGCCCGCCCCAGCTGGCCCACCTGACCGGCTGGAACACCCAACACCCCCTGATGGAGATGGCATGAAACTGAACTCCCTGCAGCATGACCGAGCGGCCGGCGTCCTCGTCGCCATGGCCGCCGGCGACGCCCTCGGAGCCGGCTACGAGTTCGGCGCACCGCTGCCGGACGGCGCCGTCGTCACGATGAAGGGCGGCGGCCCTTTCGGGTTCGCGCCGGCTGAGTGGACCGACGACACGTCCATGGCCATCCCGATCGCGGAGGCGCTGCTGGAGTCCGCGTCCGAGGGCGGCCCCTCCTCCCCCGCGGCCCTCACCACGGTGGTCCGGGCGTGGACTGGCTGGGCCACCGGGGCGAAGGACGTCGGGGCTCAGACCAGCTCCGTCATCGCTGCCGCCGGCAGGCTGGCTGCTGCTTCCGGCCGCGAGGTTCAGGCCGCCGACTTCACTGCTGCTGCCGCCGACTTCCATGCCCGGACCGGCCGCAGCGCCGGCAACGGGTCCCTGATGCGCACTGCTCCTTTGGCCTTGGCGTACCTGGACCGGGAGCCCGCTGAACTGATGGCTGCCGCCGGCGAGCTTAGCGCCCTGACCCACGCCGATCCTGATGCCCAGGAGGCGTGCGGCCTGTGGTGTGTGGCGATCCGTCACGCGGTCCTCACCGGTGTGCTCGATATCCGGGCTGGCCTGCCGCTGCTGCCTGCCGATCGCGCTTCGGTGTGGCTGGAGCGGATCAAGACGGCGGAGCGGTCCCGGCCCCGCGACTTTACCCGCAATGGCTGGGTGGTGGAGGCATTCCAGGGGGCATGGAGCGCCATCCACTATGCCGGCCTGTCAGCTGTTGGCCCCGCCCATCTTCGGGCTGCTTTGGAGGAGGCGGTGCGCGGCGGGCGCGACACGGACACCGTGGCCGCCATCGCCGGCGGCCTGCTTGGCGCTGCCTACGGCTACACCGCGGTGCCGTTCGAGTGGCGGCAGCGGCTGCACGGCTGGCCGGGCCTGCGGGCCCGCGACCTGATGGTCCTGGGCATGGAGCTGGGCCGCGCCGAGGGCCAGCGGTCTCTGTCCTGGCCGCGGGCTGAACGGCATGACTACAGCATGTGGGGCCGCACCGACGTGCTGGCCCGGCACCCGCACGACGACGGCGTGTGGCTGGGCGGGGTCGGCTCGCTTCAGCGGGTGGCTGAGCTGGGCATCGACGCGGTGGTGTCGCTCTGCCGACTTGGCACGCGGGATGTACCGGGCGTGGCGCCCGAGGACCATGCCACTTTCTGGGTGGTCGACTCCGCTGTTGAAGGCGACAACGCACACGCCGCCTTTGTCCTGCAGGAGGCAGCGGCCGTCGTCGAACGCTACCGCGCAGAGGGCAAGACTGTGCTGCTGCACTGTGTCCGGGCGGAATCCCGGACACCGACTGTCGCTGCTTTGTATGGTGCCCACGCTGCCGGCATTTCTCCGTTGGCAGCGTTGGCAGACCTGCAGCGCGTCCTACCGGGTGCGCGGCCCAACCCTCTCTTTATGCGCCTTCTGGAGGATGCACATGCTGCTGGCCGTCCCGCGTGCACCGAAGCCACGGCTGCCGCTGCCGAGTAATGTCCGAGCCTGCTGATAGGAATATGACCATGACAACAACCCCTGAACTCAGCCGGGAGCAGCGCGACGCTGCGATGGTTGAGCGCTACGCCGACGGCGAGACGTTGGACGCCATCGGCCAGAGCTTTGGCATCACCCGCGAGCGGGTCCGGCAGATCATCGCCAAAGTGGGCGGAACGAATGCGGAGGAATCTCGTAGGAACCGGATTGCGGCACGAGAAGCGGCTACACGGGCCGCTCATCAAGCCTTCCTGGCAGAGTACGGGGACATGGCCCGGCAGATGGCGAAGCGTGGTGTGACCCGGCCAGATGCCGTGCTCAAGCTGCAGGCACTGTACCCGGGGATCGACGTGGATATCGCTGAGGAAGCCTTCAAGGGGTCGACCATTGTCTTTTCCAAGGCGCAGGCAGACGATATCTTCTCAAAGGAGGCGCTGGCGGCAGCGATCTGGTTCCTCCTGGGATCCGACCGGAGCCTCGCTCCTGACCATGCGTGGGCGGCAGTAAACCTGGACCTGTCCCTCATAAGCGAGCTGCGGGCCGCCTTGGAATTGGCAGAAGCGACGCCAGATGACGTGGCAACCATATTGGGAGTCATCGGCGCCGCGCAGAAGCATGTTTCTGAGGACCCGGCCGCCAGCATCACCGGCGCCCGGTACCAGGAGCTCCGTGACGAACTTGTTGTCGCCTTCGGCCTGGTTTCTCGGCAGGGAGCCTTCCCGTGGCCACCTACCCGGCAGACTGTGTCAAAGCGCTTCGGCGGCTGGAACGAGGCCTTGGAGGCCATGGGCATCGGACTTGCGACCAAGGGCCGTCCCAAAGGCCTCGTGAAGTTCACCCGCGAAGACTACGACGATACCGTGAGCGACTTCTGCTTTTACGCCAAAGCAGCCGAAATGAACGCGACCTATGCCGCATACGACGATTGGGTGAAGCAGGAACAGGCAGCTGGTCGCTCCCGCCCTTCGGGGGCATCGGTAAGGAACATCTACGGCACCTGGGCGGACGCCCTGCGTTCGGTGCAAGAGTAAGTCGCGAAGCTGGGGGATATTTTGAAGGAACGCGCGGTCGCCGCACCCGAGCATTGGACGGGACGGACGGAGCTGGTCAAGTCATATCGCGAGGGCGATCCGCTTTGGGTGATTGCCGCCGCAGTTGGCGCAACGGTTGAGAGCCTTTGCTCGCTACTGACCCAAGCTGTCCGCGACGAAGACGAATTGGCTCGGATGCAAACGACCCGTGCCAGGGCCGCTGGTGCGATGTCTGCACTGGATGCACAGTCTCACCTCGTGTGGCGTCTTTTGGAGTCCGGGTTTTCCACGGTAGAAATTCCAACGGTGCTTGGGGCGCTGGCCACAGGGACCGCGAGTGATTCGGCCATCACGACTGCAGTGCTTCAGTATCTAAGGCTTCAGGACCCCCGCATTTGCAGAGACATGCCGCCGCCGGAGACACCCCGGCGGAGTGACACACTCAGCCTGCTTTATGTCCTTGGAAAGCATCACGGCATCGAACCGGACTACCAGCTCGCGTTGGGACAAATTGCCCCCGGTGACCTCGCCGAAATCCAGCAGCTGAGCAAAGCTGGCTGTCCTCCACGGCGGTTGGCTGAAATCTTGGCAGTCGTAGAGACCACAAAGCTGGCCATTCGGGCACGGGTTATTACAAGTTCGCCGGTGACAGAGTACGCCGCAACAGCCGGACCTATTGCAAGGCTGTTAAGAGGCCATATCTTCGAGGAATCCGCCTCTTGGCCAGCCCCTGCTTCAGACCTGGTCCGCCGACTGGGTGGCGGATTCTGGGACCAGGCATTGGCGACGGTCAGGCTGGAGATGGGACGGGCGGTGGACCGGTTCCAAGAGCACGACTTTCCACTTGCAGTCGATGATTTTACCGAAGAACGTTCTGGTCGCGGTCTTGCGCCGAGCCTCGAAAATTATGATCGGTGGGTTATTGCCGAGCTAGCACTGCGCAGGGACCGGCCCTCCGCCCTGGAGCTAGTGGACCATTATGGGGGCTGGGCTGCGGCTCTCCGCAAAGCTTTGGCCAGCCGTAGCAACGTCCAGACAGATGCCCACGCCAGTGCGATGCCCCTTCACGACGACGGGGCGCTCTTCGAGGTTCCTGATCCTGCGCATGAAGCAGCCTGGGTCCGAGCCGGCGAGTACATCTGTGAACTGCTTGCGCGCATCCCCCGACGACGATCTCTTGTGATCGAGTACGCTGCAGCTGCCGACGGCGCTTTCCAGCTATATGCCTGGGCCGGCCGTGGCGAAGCCGGTGTGTGGTGCGAGATTTTCCCCGATGAACTCCTGTCCGGTGAGCTCTCGGATACCGACGAGGATCATTTGGCTTGCGAAGGCTGGACCTCGCCAAACGACGCCTCATCAAGCTGGCGCAGGGAAGGGATGCTCTTCGAGGACGCGGGACACCTCATTCTCGACGGCCTAAGGTACGGCGGGCAATGCCCCGACCCCTGGCTGCTCAGGTGGAGCACCCGACAACCAATCAGCGGGCAGGGACGCAATAACGGTGTCACCATCGAAGATGCTCTGGCCGGCGATGTCCAGTCACTGCGGAACGCCGGGTAAGGCCGCCAAGATTCTGCATGTTCATTGCCGAACTTGATCTTTACTACGACTTTTGGGGAGCACATGATGACGGAACCCGATTCCAATCGACCAATTACCTCTGACGTCCGCAGCCCAACCGACCAAGCCGTGGCGTCCTACCTCGCCGGTGACCCACTGCGGTGCATCGCCGCCGCGCTGCAAGAGCAAAGTTACCAAGTCTTGCGAATGGTGAGCACGCGCATAGCGGATAGCGGCGAAAAGCAGCGGTCAGAGGCGCTCCGAAAACGTTGTGGCGCGACTGCTGAGCTCCTTGGTGGGGAAATGGAACGAACCGAGCGGCTTATGAGCGCTGGAATAGAAGCCATCGATGTGCCCAAGGTTCTGGTGGCTTTCGGAGTGCCGCTTGATGTTGAGATCGCTGTCGAGTTGCTCCGGAGTCTCGAAATCTTGGAAGACATCTACCTACGGGGGTTCCAAGCCGACGGCAATAATCGTCCGGTGGTGCGCTCAATCGAAATGCTCAGCTTGTTCTACGTCATCGGACGGCATCGGGGCGTGGAACCTGATTACCGTTTTGCGCTCGGGAAGATGCCGCTGCCGGGAATTGCAGAATTCCGTGAGCTTCAAACGGGGCGACTCCCTGCGTCTGAGATAGCCAAAGTGATTGCCACGGTTGAGAAAACAGCCGAAGAAGTTAGAACAGGGAACACGGCGGGGATTTCCTATTCGGACTACAGGGATACAGCCCTGATGTTGGCGGAGGAATCAGATCATGGCGGACACGGCTGGCTGGTTCCGGCTCCTGTTATTCGCGATCGGGTAGGCCGGGGGTCGTGGTCCACTACGCTTATGGCTGCCTGTCTTACACCGCCTTCAACGGAGGAGCGCTTTAGCCCCAATGACTACGAAGACGCAGCCCAAGAATTTTTGAGGGTATTTCACTATTTCGGCTCGCCGAAAGACGTTGCGAGCTACGACAGTTGGGTCACTGCCGAAAAGGCCGCCGGACGCGACCGCCCATCGGTGGTCGCAATTCGTCGATACTTCGGAGCCTGGGAGTCCATGATCGGGGCGGCTATGCCCCCGGAGGTCGGCGTGGACGAGTTCGCTGGGCTCGTTGCCATGTGCCGGAGCCAGAATGATGTGGAATACGATTGGGCCCGCGCGGGCGAGCGGGTCAGCGAAGTGCTGGCTCAGATGCCATGGAACTCATTCCTGAGCATCGATTACGGGGACGAAACTGACGGACCGAATCGGCCGTACGCGCAGGCAACCACGAGTGCAGACGGTGTTTGGTGCGAGATCGTATCGGAAGAGTTCCTTTCCGCAGAGCTGTGGCCGATTAGCATCGACTATCTCGTTAGGAATGGCTGGTCCGCACCAGACGAGGTAGTCCCCAACTGGCACAAACAGGGCGTCCCGCCGATCGAGGCCGGCCACCAGATACTGGAAGGCCTGGCGTACGGCCGGAACTGCCACGATCCGCAGAAGGTCCGCTGGCACAGCGGAGAATTCCCCGGCGGCCCCGGACCTGATGGTGGCGTCATTCTCGACTTTGCATCCACTGGCGTGGACCGAGCTTTGCGGAAAGCAAGTTGATGGAGTGACGCTCGCTCCAGTGAATTGTCTCAGGCTGGATCTACTCTGAAACCAGCCGGCCAGACACCGGGAAGAAAGGAGCGCGCTCGTGCCCAAACGTCGCCGCCACCGCCAGCCCGCTGGCGCTGCAACTGAGGTCTTGGATACAGCCGGGTTGGCACACTCGGCAGCGCTTTTCGATCTAGATCCTCAGGACTTGGCCGTTCTATTGCTGGAACCATCCCGCGTGCGGCCGGTCGTCGTTATTTCCCGGTTCTCCGAGGAGGAAGACCCTTGTCTCGACGGGGTCAGCATCGCCGACGAGCTTAAGGGCGTCGCCGACGTCGTAGTCGTAACGAACGGCCCTTTCACATACGAACTGGAAAAGCTCCTGCCACCTGACACCCACATCTTCGGTAGTGCCGCCAGAGTTTACGCGCCCGGCCTCAAATGGGTTGAAAACCCTTATAGCAGTCCACTGCGGCTTGTCCGGAGCAGGTCTGATGTTGGGCCTGTCACCGCGCAAATAATCAGGGATGCAGAGGACCTTGCTTTCTCCGCGGGTTGGAAGACGGCCAGTCCCTCCAATACGAGAAACTCCCGGGAGACGGGGTTGGTGAAAAGCATTGCTCCAGATGGAACAAGGGCAGTTCTGGAGCTCAGCAACGGCTCGCAGGTGTTCCTGCCCATGGAATCCACCCGCCTTGAAGTCCCGCTGCATTGGATACTGCGCGGAGGGATGACGATTTCGGGTGCCTTCGATGCTACGAAACGACTCTTTACCAATGCACCTATCGAACTGCCAGCCCCAGGTGCGGGCTACGCGGACGGTGCTGTGGTGCCTGCCCTTGTCCGGTCGGTTGGGCCACATTCAGCAGACCTCGCCTTGGTTCCCGGACACTCGCACACCCTGCCTCTCAGCAGCATTTCCTCAAATGAGCTGGATTCAGTGGCTGACCTCCTGACCGTGGGTGAAGTTGTCGCCGTCCGGCTCCATCGGAGCAGCGGCCAGCTAGCCCTGTCGATGCTGGACGTCAATGAGGCAGAACCTGTCCTGACCGCTCCAGAGCTGGTTCCGGGCGGAGGGCCCTGGCTTGTTCCCGGCCGAGACCTTCTGCAGGCCACAACTGAACCCGCAAACACGAGGCTCACCACGCAGGCGCCTGAGCCGCGAAGCGCAAGTCCTGTGTCGGGAGCAACGGCACTGAAAACCGCGGAACTGGCGCTTGCGGTGGAGCGCGCCAAACGTGAACGGCTTGAAACAGAGCTAAATGGACTGAAGTCGGCTAACCACCAACATCAGGTGCACGCGGCTGAGCTGAATGCTGACGTAATGCTCGGCCGTCAGCAGGCGGCCGAGCTTGCCCGACTGCAGCAGGAAACCGAGCGCCTTCGCCGTGACCTTGCCGCCGCCAACAAACAGCTCAGCGACCTACGAAAGAAGCTGCGCGGAGTTCGCAAGGAGGAAGCAATCCCGGATCGTGTGTTCCTTGACCCGAAAGAAGACTTCGATTTCCTGCTCCTCCAGACATGGGCGGTTCAGATCCCGGCCGGAGACAAGGACCGGCTACCACTGAGTCGATACCGCATCGGAGAGAACTTCCTGGAGAGTTTGAACGAGCAGCCCAGAGAGAAGCGGAAGAAGGCTCTCAAAGCCATCGTCGATCTACTGGTCAAGGATCCGGCAATGCTCAACGCGCGCGAGGCCCACCAGCTCCGAACTCATGCGTCTGGAGGATCCGAAGCAGTCACTCGCAACAACGGCCAGGACGTTTGTTGGCGGCTTTATATCGAACAAAACGTCGCGGCGGCAAGGCGCCTCCATTATTGGAAATGCGCCGACGGCGTGATCGAACTGTCCAGGGTGGCCGTGCACGACGAAACCTTGGCCTAGGTGGACACTTCTTGTCGGTCTAACCGCCCTATCCGGATCCCCCGTTTCCTAGGAGCCGAGTGCTCGTAGGCGCTCCATGGAAAAGCTGCCGGGCACCCGAATTGCAGCGGGCCGTTAGTCCGCATCTGAATCGTCAACGCGCTCCAGCCCTTCAATGCCACTACTACCATGCATCCAAAGCACGACATCGAGGACGCGCAACAACGAGATATGTTCAATGTCGGCTGCTTTACGCAGGATGTGCAGTCGATCTCGAAATTCCTTGTCAGAGGTCAATGCGTGATGCCATGCACACCATGTCCCGTCCGAATTGGCAAACCCTGTCACCCTAGCGATGACGGAATCAAAGATCGGGATAAGAGCAGGTCGTTTGCGGGCGGCCAACTTGCTAACAGTAGTGGGACCAACGCCATAGTGCGCCCGAAGAAGCTTCCAGAGCAACAAAGGGGAGGAACCCTTGCCAAAGTACCTGTCATGGTCCTCGAAAGGAATGTCTTCAAGGGCTAAATCAGTCGGTATAGCCGCGAGAAGGGCTGATACCTCTTCCGACTCCTGGGTCAACATCTTGACGGCAGCCTTCGATGGCACATGGATCGACAGGCAGGCTACAGCGACAATGTCTTCAGCTGTCAGCCGGTCTGTCTGTTTGTCCTGCACAGCGTCGAAGTAGGAGCCGGTGTATTCTTGGCCCCGCCATTTCCTTAGCCCGTAGTAACGTTCCAGGTACCCTATAGCCGCTTCGTCAGAGATGGCCGCCAGTGCAGAAGTGACTCTCGATCCGTCGCAAGTTGTTCCCGTGATTTCTCGTCCCCTTCAGAGAGAGCCTTTTCTATTTCGAACATAGGCCGGAGTGGAGCTACCGCCAGCCTAGTGCGCTCCAGTCCTCTGAGTCATTCAAAGCGCTGGGTTTGCTGTACTCCGCCCGATGCGGGGAGCCTATAAACGGAACAAGGTTGGATTAGGGCAAAATGGGTTAGCCAGTTCAAATAATGCGACACTCCTGGAGACGAGCACCAGGCTGCCGAATAATGTAAGACCCTGCTGATACAAATATGACCTGAAACAAGTTCTGAACTCTGCGAGGCGACGCACGCTGAGGTGGCCGGAGCTTAAGAACCGTGCGCGTTCAAATGCGCAGCAGTGGAAAGATTGATACCCCGTTATGGAAATGCTCAGCGGAGCCAGCGTAGACACGTTCAGGAATCTCGTATTGTCCGCTGCCGTGCTTGTCGGCTTCCTGTTTCTACTCGGAAGCCGTGTGTCCACTCCCCTGACAATTGCCGCCAGGCTTGTCACCGCCGCCACCGCAGGCACGGCGGCCTTTGCCGCGGCCAATCTCGCGGTGGTCTTCTATATCCTTGCGCACCTCATGGATCCGCGCTGGTCCGTCGGGAGAGATGCAACGCTTCAGAGCCCTGAACTGTCTGCAGGACCGTTCTTCCAGCCGGTCACCGACACCTTGAATGACATCTTGGACGGCCTGACGGGCAACTTAAACAATGTCATTGCACTGAAGAACGCGTTCCTCACCATGCCGGAATTTATCATCGCCGCGGGATGGGCCTCCTTCGCGCTGGTGGGCTTTGCGATCGCGAATCGCATTCTTTCCTCGATCATCGAAAAGAAACAGATGAAGCAGATCGACCGGAATACGCAGGACCTTGCTGACATCCGCGCCCAGATTGGGTTGGCCGCCTTCCAGGACACCAAGGTTAGGGCGCGGTGAGGTGCATTCCGGAGGAACCGGAGTTCGGCGAGGGACACCACGCGGAGAAGGCCGTCTGGACCGCCCTGCGGAACAGCCTCGCCGATGACTGCGTCCTGGCCCACTCGGTCCATGTCCGCGACGGCCGGAACGAATACGAAATTGACCTGCTGGTCCTCTGGCCCAATGTGGGCATGGCCGCGATCGAGGTCAAGGGCGGCCAGGTCTCCATTGACAGCGGCCAGTGGTACCAGTCGGACCGGAACCAGAAGCGCAAGATCAAGAGTCCCGTCGCGCAGTCCCAGAGCTCGCTGCACGCCCTCAAGGACTGGCTTGAGATCCAGCTAGGTTCGCGTATCAGCAGCCGCTGCGCCTACATGGTCAGCCTGCCCTATACCGACGTGCCACGGAACTGGACCATGGCTGGCTGCCCTCGGTCACTTCTCCTTGACCAGACCGACAGCAAGTCCCCGGCTGAACTCGTCCGCCAGGCCATTGAAATCGAGGGCGGCGGCGCCTCCCCGCTGGCCCCGGCCTTCCTGGAACGCATCGTCCGCAAGCTTGGCGGAAACATGGACACCGCCGTCGTACCTTCCACCACATCCCAGGAGGATGAGGCAGCGCAGGACCATCTCACTGAGCGCCAGTCCGTGCTGCTTCAGGCCACCCGCGCGCTCCCCCGGATCCGCTTCACCGGCGGCGCCGGCAGCGGAAAGACCTGGCTCGCCGTCGAAAAGGCCCGCATGCTCAGCAAAGAGGGCAAGCGAGTGGGCCTCTTCTGCTACAACAAAGGTTTGGGGCAGTACCTTCAGGACCGCGTCGCAAGCTGGCGACAGGCCAAGCCGGTGTTCACTGGCGAGTTCCACGAATACGTGCGCGGACTCGGCGTCCCCGATGGGCAGGGACAGGACTATTTCGACGTCGAGATGCCCCGCCTCCTGAAGGAACTGGCAGCCGGGATGGCGCCGCGCGAGCGGCTGGACGCCGTCGTCGTCGATGAAGCGCAGGACTTCGCACCCCTGTGGTGGGACGCGCTGCTCGCCTGCACCACCGCTCCCGAGGCCGGTGAGGTTTACGCCTTTATGGATGACCGGCAGGACGTCTACCAGCGGTGGGGAGGCGCGACGGCGGACCTCACCATTGGTCCGATGGCCACGCTGGTGCCCATCCACATCGACGACAACCTACGCAATACCCGTAAAATCGCCGAGACCTTCAAGCCCTTCGCCGGCGCGTATTTCACACCCCGGGGCAGCACCGGCCTGCCCGTTCGTTTCGTGGACTGCCCAACCGAGGAGGCGCTCCAGGTCGCCGATGACTGTGTGGATGCCCTAATTGACGAGGGCTGGGCGAACAACCAGATCGCGCTCCTCACTACGAAGGACCGCCACCCCATCCATTTGGACTACTTCAACCGGGGTGCCACGGAGGAATACTGGCGGGACTTCCACGCCAACGACGGTGAGTTCTACGGGCATGTGCTGGGGTTCAAGGGCCTGGAGCGGTCCGTGGTTGTCCTTTGCGTCAACGGGTTCAAGGACATGGGCAGGGCCCGGGAACAGCTCTACGTCGGGTTGTCCCGGGCGCGGAGCCTACTGGTCGTTGTGGGTGATTCCGGGCTGCTGGAGGAGGCCGGCGGCCGCGAACTGGGGCTTGCGTTGTCGCGAAGCCAAGCATGGAAGCCGGCGCTGGAAGACGGTTAGTGGCGCTGCTCACCTAAATTGTCGGTGCCTCGCAATACTCTTCAGGCACCAGATCAGAACCGTCCAATGGGGGATGAAATGCCAGAACTAGCCGACGCCGGGCCCCACCCGATTGCGACGCTTCCGCGGGTGCCTGTCCCGGCTCCGCCCACGGCGGTGCCTGCCTCGTACGACTACGCCTTCCTCTATCCCTGGCAGCAGGAAGCGCTGAAGGCTTGGCACTCAAATGCACGGCGTGGCGTGGTGGAGGCCGTTACAGGTTCCGGTAAGACCCGTGTCGGGATTGCCGCCGCGTTCGAGGCCGTCCGGCAGGGAATCAAAGTCTTAATTCTGGTGCCAACTGCGGAGCTTCAGCGCCAATGGCTGGTGTCCCTCCGGCGCGACCTGCCCTCCGCGCGGCGGGGTGCCCTTGGCGACGGCCGGTCAGATTCCCTCGATGACGTGGACATCCTCGTGGCCATCGTTCATTCGGCGTCCAACCGGGAGACCCTCCGCTCGCACAAGGCCGGCCTGATCATCGCCGATGAGTGCCACCGTTATGCGGCGCCCATGTTTACCGGCGCCCTGCAGGAGGGGTACGCCTGGCGGCTTGGGCTGACGGCCACGTTCGAAAGGGCGGACGGTGAGCACGAGAGCCTCCTGACGCCCTACTTCGGCGGCATCATCTACAACCTCTGGTATGACCGGGCGTTGAAGGACCAGGTCATCGCCCCGTTCGACATCGCTTTGGCCGGTGTTGATCTGACGCCGTCGGAACAGAATGACTATGACGAGTTCTCCACAGTGATGGTGGAGGCGGCGCGGAACCTGGAGACGTACGCGGGCATCCCGCGGCGGCCCTTCCCCCAGTTCATCACTGCCGTGGCCGCGCTGGCCGCCTCGGATTCGCCCAGCCGGGAAGCAACCATCGCGCGCAGGTACATGCGGGCGATGTCCTCGCGGCTCACCCTGCTGGCGGAGGCGAAGACAAAGTACTTGGCGCTGGCAGCTCTGAAGGGAACGGTTGATGGGTCCCGCGGGACCTTGGTCTTCACGCAGACCCAGGACTCAGCCCGGCGGGCACAGGAGCTGTATACGTCCCTCGGATCGACGGCGTCGGCCGTGTTCAGCGGCATGGCCAAGGATGACCGCCGGCAGGGCCTGGAGGATTTCCGCACCGGCGCATCACAGGTTCTGACGGCACCGCGGCTCCTTGATGAAGGCATCGACGTACCCGAGGCCGACCTCGGGATCATCGTTGCAGCCAACCGCAGCCAGCGGCAGATGGTGCAGCGGCTCGGCCGCGTTATCCGCAAGAAAGCCGACGGACGGCCCGGACGCCTGGTTGTCCTCTACTCCAAGGGCACGGTGGAGGACCCGGACGTCCAGGGCGAGGAGTTTTTGGGCAAAGTCCTCCCCTTCGCCCGCAACGTGGGGTTCTTCGACATCAGGACGGACCAGGACGGGTTGGAGGAGTTCCTCCGCCAGGCCGAACCTGAAGAGGCTTCAGGGCCCGAGCCCGATGAGCCCGCGGCGGGTACGCCCGGCGACGGCGCTGGACCGGAGGCCGGCAATGACCAGGAGCCGGTGGTGGAGCCTCCCGTGGACGAGGACGACGACGACGAGAGCGCGCCGACGTCGTTTGACCTCGAGGACTCCGGCTGGCGTGAGGAACTCCAAGGGCTGGAGGGCTTCAGCGACGACGGTGTGTCGGACTACCTCCAGCGGGCAGGCCGCGCGGACCTGCTGACAGCCGAGCAGGAAGTGGAGCTCGCCAAAGGCATCGAAGCCGGCCTTTACGCTGCGCACCTGCTGGCGGATGGCACCGCACGTGGCCGCCGCGAGACCCGGGAGCTCCGGATGGTCGCACAGTTGGGCGAGCGGGCCGCGGACGCATTGCTCGAGGCGAACCTCCGGCTGGTGGTCTCCATCGCCAAGAAGTACGTGTATCAGGGTATGGACCTCTTGGACCTGATTCAGGAGGGGAACATCGGTCTCCATCGAGCCGTCTGCAAGTTCGACTACACCTTGGGTAACAAGTTCTCCACGTACGCCACTTGGTGGATCCGGCAGGCTGTGTCCCGCGCCCTGGCCGACCAAGCGCGGGTCATCCGGCTCCCGGTCCACATGGTGGAGCAGATCAATAAGGTGAAGACCATCCAACGCGATGCGTTCCGGAAGGGCCTCGAATACAGCCTTGAGGAACTCGGCAAGCTCACGGACCAGTCGACTGCAAAAGTGGAGCACCTTCTGTCACTGGACCAGCCCGTGCGTTCGCTGGACTACCTTGTACCGGACGGCAAGGGGGGCCTCGAGCCGCTAGCGGACCAGCTCCTCGATCCCTGGCACGTGGATGTCGTTGACCAGATCGCCAAGGAACAGCTGACGGCACAGGTGCATGCGGTCCTGGACACGCTGACTGAACGGGAGGCCGGAGTCATTGCGATGCGTTTCGGCCTGGACGACGGCGAGGAAAAGACCCTGGATGCCATCGGCAAGGCCTACGGCGTCACGCGCGAGCGCATCCGCCAGATCGAGTCGAAGACGATGGCTCTGCTCAGAGAACCAGAACGATCCCAGTCCCTACGCGAGTACAACTATGGTGGTGTTGCATGACCTGCACGATTTTCCCTTTGGTGAGTCTCGCTTTGGCCGAGCTGGAAGCACTGATCAGCCATGCCCAGGCCGCCGATCCGCTGACTCCCGTCACCATCCTGGTCCCTTCCCATGCCGCAGGGCTGGACGTGACCCGTTACCTGGGCAGGACCCTCAACGGGGGCGCCGGGAGTGTGGGGGTCAGGGCGTTCACACTCAGGGACCTCGCAACCGAACTTATTGCCGACGACGACGCTGTGAACGGGCGACGTCCCCTTCTTCCCGTCCTCCGGCTTGGAGCCGTGAGCCGGGCCCTGCTGGACGAACCAGGGCTTTTCAAGGATGTCGCCGACCAGCCCTCGACCGCCCGTGCGATAGCCCGGACAGCCGAGCTCCTCGACGCGGTTCCGGATCCCACCGACCCGGAACTGCCCGAGCTCATGCAGGAAGTGCTCCGGCTTCACGGGGCCGCAAAGGAGGCTCTGGGCCGGCGGTGGTTCACGGACCATGAGGCTTTTACCCTTGCCAGCAACAAGCTCGTGACCAAGACCGTGATGCAGCGGCTCGGCACCATTATCGGATTCATGCTCGGTACAGAAACCCGTCCCGGCGAGGCAATCTTCAGAGCGAGCCTCGACGGGGCCGGAATGCAGCATCTCACAGCGGCCGGCTCGACAGAGAATGGCGTAACACTTCTGACAGCGTCCGACGCCGACGATGAAGCTCGCGCCGTGGTGCGCCTCGTCGTCGAGCGGCTTGCCGCAGGGACCCCAGGCCACCGTATCGGAATATTCCACTCGGCCTCCCAGCCCTACGCCGCGCTCCTCACCCAGCGCCTCAGCCAGGCCGGAGTCACTTTCGTCGGACCATCAGCCCACCGGCTCATGGACTCGCCCCTGGCCCGCGGCCTCCTTCAGTTGCTCAAACTGGACCCGCTGGATCTCGACGCACGGACCATCCTGAACATCCACGCGGAAGGTGCCCTCTGCTGGCACGAGCAGAAACTGCCCAGCAGCGCAGCATGTGAAAGGTTCTACGCAAATCCACCAGCCGAAGAGGATTACGTAGGAGCAGACACCTCCGCCCACGCGGACTACTTCGAAAAGTTCCGGATATTCCAGTCCTTTAAGGAGGCACTGGCGGCACGGATAAGCCTGGTCCAGGCTGCTGCCTCATGGAATGACGCCTCCGCGTCCCTGATCTCGCTTCTTGAGGACTTCATGGGGGCCAAGGGCGCCGGCGAACGCCCGGAGAAAAGCGCTGCCCGCAACGCCTTGATCGAAGCCGCCTCGGATCTCCGGCATCTGGACCTTGTTGGTCCTTTGCCCAGTCCGGCACTCCTACAAAGCGCCCTGGAAGACGGCGTAGCTGCAAAAGGCCGCTGGACCGGTAAGAGCGGCACGGGTGTCGTCGTGGGTAGCTTCGCTGATGCGGTCGCCAGGGACCTTGATGTCGTCTTCCTCATGGGGGTTGCGGAAGGGCTTGCGCCAGCACGGACAAAGGAGAACCCACTGCTGCCCGACAGCGCCCGTGCCATGCTGGCCGTCGGCCTCCCCACGGTTGAAGAGCGTGCCGAGGCCAACAAAAAGCAGTTCTTCACTGCCCTCGCTACAGGATCCGAACGGTTCATCACCAGCCCCCGCGGGGACCTGCGCGGCTCCGGGAGTTACGAAGTGTCACGCTGGATCAACCGCAAGCCTGAACCCCAGGACCAGTTGCGGTCCTTCTCCCACGGCATTGAGAACGGCGCACCCGCCTCCGATGCGTTGCCCCCAACAGCTCAGGAATGGCGGCTCCGTCGCATCCTCACCGCTGGGGAGGGCACCTCGGTATTGCAAGAGGACGAGGCGCTGCAGCATGCGCTAGCTGCCACCCGGGACAGGCGGGCTGGCATCTTCTCGAGGTTCAACGGCAACCTCGGTGCATATGCAGGGATCATTGTGGATCCCGAAAAGCCGCTGTCCCCCACCCGGCTTGAGGAATGGGTCACCAGCCCGTTCAGCTACTTCATGAAACACGTCCTGAAAGTCAACATCTTGGAGGACGTGGCACTCGAAGTGCAGATCTCGCCGCAGCAACGGGGCAACCTGGTTCACCGAGTGCTGGAAGACTACGTCCGCAGCATCACGAAAGACGGTCTTCCGCCGTCGTTGGACCGCCTCATGGAGCTGGCAGACTCCGCTTTTGAGGACGTCACAAACCCGGCATGGCTCAACCACGTGTGGGACCGCAACCAGGCCATGCTCCGCCAAGACCTAAAGCGGGTACTGGCGGACGACCAGGAGAGGTTTGCCGATGGCTGGAAGTATCTCGCCGAAGAGGCGAGCTTCGGGCCCGAGGACACGGACAGCCACCCGCCTGTTGAGCTGACTCTCGACGACGGCACTACGGTTCGCTTCCGGGGAAAGGTGGACCGGATTGATCAGCATTCCGATGGCAGTGTCCGGGTTATCGACTACAAGACAGGCAAGGCCGACAAGTACAAACCGCTCAGGGACCACCCCACCGCGGAAGGCACCCGCTTCCAGCTTCCGGTCTACGGACTGTTTGCCCGGACACTCGCGGACTCTTCGTCCGACGTCGCGGCAGAGTACTGGTTCATCTCGAAAGCAGGTGCCTTCGCCAAAATCGGCTACACAGTGACTGACAAGGTCGTGGAGCAACTGCGCACAGATGTGGGCTTGATCATTTCTGCCCTGCGGAACGGGATCTTCCCGCCCCGGCCTGAGTCGGATCGATACGTCAACTTCACCACCATGATGGGTGCCCAGGAGCTCGGCCAGCAGTGGCTGAAGCTTCAAAACGCCCCCGAATTGCAGCCTTATGCCCAGCTCCTGAAGGCGGAGAAATGAACCCTGAAGTCCTGGAACTCACAGACCAAACCGACCGAACACTGATCGAGCAGGAGCTCGAAGCCAACATCTTCGTCGAAGCGGGTGCAGGAAGCGGCAAGACGCATGAACTCGTCGAGCGTATCTGCGCGATGGTTGACGCCGGCGTCGAACTCAAGAGCGTGGCAGCCATCACCTTCACCGAAAAGGCAGCAGGTGAGCTGCGGGAACGGGTACGTCGGCGGCTGACGGACGCCAGCCCCACAGACCTGCGCCAGCGGGCGCTCGACCAGCTGGATACGGCTCCCATCGGCACCATCCACTCCTTCGCGGCGCGCATCATCAGCGAACATCCGATCGAGGCCGGAGTCCCTCCCCTGATCACCGTGGTGGATGAACTGCGGTCCCAGATTGCGTTTACGCGGCGGTGGGAAGATGCCCGCCAGAAACTGTTCGCCGACGCGTCCTTGGACGACGCACTCCGTATACTCCTCGCCGTCGGCGTTTCGCTTGACCACCTGCAAAATGTTGCGGCAGACTTGGATGCCAACTGGGACCGGCTGGAAAGTCATCCTCCCCACAGGCGCCATATCCCGGCCGTAGATCTTGGTCCGCTTCTCCGCCAAACTTCAGACGTCCTCGCACATGCCGACCATTGCACTGACCCTGCCGACAAGCTGCTGACCGCCTTCGAACACATTAAGAGCTGGCACGGTCGCCTCTCCGAGGCAGAATCCGGGGAACTGGGCCTCGTCCTCGAGCTGCTCCACGCTGTTCCGCAATCCGGCTTTAGTGGGGGGCAAAAGGGCAACTGGTCCGTCAACGTCGCCGAGGTGCGGAGCTCCTGTAAAGATCTGGCCCAACAGGCGATAGCCCTGCGCAACAGCTTCGTACAGCCGGCCGTTGAGACCGTTACCGCCGCCATGGCCGAAGTCCTTCTTCAAGCGGCTCGCGAACGTCAGCGGAGCGGCGAGCTTGAGTATCACGACCTTCTCGTTCACGCACGGGACCTCCTCATCGGCAAGGACAAACAGGGCGTCCACGCTGCCCTGCATGATCGCTACCGCTGCATCATGCTGGACGAATTCCAGGACACGGACCCCATTCAGGCTGAACTGGCCACGCGGATAGCCGCCAGCGACGTCTGCGGGCCCGACGGCTGGGAGCATCTCAGCGTACCTCCCGGCCGGCTGTTTACTGTCGGGGATCCGAAGCAGTCCATTTACCGCTTCCGCAGGGCAGACATCGCCACCTACCTCGCGGCACAGCAGCGCTTCTCACACGACGCGGATTCCAGAATCGCGTCGCTCCAGACAAACTTCCGTTCCACCGGAAAGCTGCTTGAGTGGATCAACGGCACGTTCGGCGAGCTCATCACGGCCAACGGCACGGTTCAGCCGGAATACCAGGCCTTGGTGCCTGATC
This sequence comes from Pseudarthrobacter sp. MOO14, assembly GCF_058267675.1. Lineage (NCBI taxonomy): Bacteria > Bacillati > Actinomycetota > Actinomycetes > Micrococcales > Micrococcaceae > Pseudarthrobacter > Pseudarthrobacter sp. MOO14. The sequence continues at coordinate 3,515,486 of NZ_CM177849.1, read as the reverse complement.
CCCGGCGTCCCGAATGGAGCGACGAAGATGGTCCAGCCGTCTCGATCATTGGTCGCGGCGGTGCGCAGCCCGATGAAGCGGGAAAGGTCTCTGCCGATGCGATGCGCCGGCAGGAAGCCGCGGACGTTGCTGCAGCAATCAGAGTCGCGACCGGTACCGCAGGCCTTTCAGCTTGGCAGAAGCAGAGCAAGCGATCGGGTGACGGCTTTACAAGTTCGCCGGTTGAGTTGAAGGACATTTGTGTCCTGATCCCAACCCGGACGTCCCTCGCCGCTCTTGAGGATGCCCTCGACGATGCAGGCATTGAGTACCGGGCTGAGGCATCGTCTTTGGTTTACTCCACTCAGGAGGTTACCGACCTGCTGCTGGGGATGCGGGCCATCTCCAATACAGCGGATGAAGCCGCGCTGGTGCTTTGCCTGCGGTCGGCATTGTTTGGCTGTGGTGACGACGAGCTGTTCGAGTGGAAGCAGGCCGGGGGCCATTGGAACCTGTTCTCCCCCGCGCCCGACCCACTCAGAAACTCCACTGTGGCACATTCCCTGGCTTACCTTGCGGCCCTGTGCCGTGAGATCGAGGTGCTGACGCCTGCCGAAATTATGGAGCGCCTTGCTACCGACCGCCGCATGCTGGAGGGAGCCATCGATGCCCCGCGTTACCGGGACGTCTGGCGCCGGCTGCGCTTTGTGATTGATCAAGCTCGGGCGTGGACGGAGGCCACTCACGGCAGCCTGCGTGACTACCTGGTGTGGGCCGCCGTACAGCAGGAGGAAAACTCACGGGTCAAAGAAGCCGTAGTGCCGGAAACGGATGTTCAGGCCGTCAGGATCATGACCATCCATGCCTCCAAGGGCCTGGAATTCCCGATGGTGATTCTCGCAGGTACTGGTTCCGGACCCAACAACCAGAAGGCTGCTGCCCTCTGGGATCAGAGCTCCCAAGTGCAGGTGCACTTCATAGGCGACATACGGTCCGCAGGATACGGAAGTGCCGAGGCCATCGAGAAGCAATTCGACGACGCCGAGCGGCGTCGGCTCCTCTACGTTGGCTGCACACGCGCGGAAAGCCACCTCGTTGTCTCCCACTACGTGAATGCCAAGAACAGTCTCGGGCAATTGCTCAAGGACGCAGCCGATGCTGTTCCCGTGCCAGATCTCAGCATCCCAGAGGACATGCCTCTTCATGGGAGGTCGGCTCACGAAGTCCAACCAGTCAAAGCGCTTGAAGAGTGGCAGCAGCGGTGTGATGTCTGGCAGAAGAACTCGGCCGTCGTATCGTCCACCTCTGTCACGGCAACTGCCAAAGGAACGGACGGCCTTGCCGCGTCTGAGGTGGACGGGACCCCGCATTTTGTGAGCATTGATGAGGACGGCTCGCTCCCGACTCCGGCAGCGACGGGCGGGGAACACGGCAAGGAGTTCGGTACGGCCCTGCACCGGCTGCTTGAGCTGAGTGACCTAAGAGAAAACGAGAATCTCGACGTTCTCTCTGAAAGGATCGCCAGCACCGCCGGACTGGCAGACCCCGCTGGTTTGGCTGAACGTGCCCGTTCTGCACTACGGAGCGCACCTGTACAGCGTGCGGCTGACCGGAAGCACTGGCTTGAGCTTCCCGTGGTCACACCCAACAACGGAATGACTCTTGAGGGCATCATCGACCTGATGTACCGCGAGGATGACGGAACCCTGGTCATCGCCGACTTCAAGACTGACATCAGTGTCACGCAGGAGACCTTAGGGGCTTACTGGCGCCAGCTGTCGACCTATGCGGGCATGGTGGAGCGCATCACCGGCCAAAAAGTGAGTGAGTTGGTATTGATTTTCTGTAGGGCTGGCGACGCCGAAATCCGCCGTCAGTCTCAAGACGTGGGTGCTGAGGGAAGGGCGTAGGCGTAGGGTGCCGTCACCACCAACGGTGGCGGCACCCTGGGCTCTGACAGGCCCACTTCGGCACGCCCCACTCAACGTGGCCGGTCGTCGGGTAGAGACGCTGTTCCTCCATCATCACGCAACCGGCAAACTCCGCCTTCGGGTATTGCTCCAACACGTCGGGCATAACCATGCCGTAGATGACGCGCCAGGATTCGTACCCGCACACCGGGCATCTCCTCGTCGCAGCTGCCTTCTTTGTCTTTCTCTCCTCAGTCATGAAAGCAACTTAGCCGCGGAGCCAGACATTCCCCGACTTACAAAAAGTTCTTAGCTGCTGAGCGCGCTTTGTTAGCGAGCGGTTGCTCAGGCCGTACCGCTCCCTCGCCCACATACTAGGGGCTACTTCCCCTCTCCCCGGTGAGATACGATAAATTTATAGTTTATTTCCAGAATGGAGAAAGTAATGGGGCGCCCACCGGGCTCGACGAACAAGACACCGAGGGAACTTCGAGCAGAGGCGGCGCGTCTCATCGAGAAGGCTAAGTACATCGAGAAGCTGGCGGCCTTGAAGAAGGACAAGAAGAAGTAAGCTACTCGGCGGCGCCAGGCGGATATGTTACGTCGGAAGTTTCGAAGCCTTATGCAGTGAATAGGGTACTTTTGCAGCAGTATGGCAAGGCCAGTCAGTATTTTGCCGCCTAGTGCAGGCGAGCATCGTTGCAAACTTAGAAGGAGAAAAATGGGTTTTTTCAGTACGTTACTCAGCGGATTGGCCGGCAGCAGCGATGGAAACAGTGGTGAGGACGAGACGACCCTGACATGTGACTCGTGCGGCGATGACGTCAACGAAAGCGATATGCAGGAGGGACAGTGCGAAGACTGCTATAACTCCGACTATTCAGGCACGAATTACTGCTGTGGCGCTATTTATGAGGAGGGAGAGGACACTTGCATGAGTTGCGGTGAGCCTCTGTAGCCGGTTACAGCTCAACGGAGACTTCTCCTCGCCGTTGGAGCGAACGTGCCGTTTGAGAAGCCTTACCGCGATCCTGGGAGTCGATAGGTGACTTCAGTAAGGGTGTTCGTTGCACTCGCGGCCGGTATTCGACCGCGTGCTGCTTGCACCAACACTGCCAGAACGTTCATCTTGTACGGGCGCTACCGCGAACGCGCAGCCTTTTCTTGCATTCCTGCGTACCTTCATCGTCAACCACATAAGCGATCGAGATAACCGCGGTCACGCTCTGGCCGCGCTGCAGCTCACACGACTTCAGCAACTGGCCGACGTTCGTCGCGAGAGCCCGATCCTCGGCTAACTGCTCAACGTCGGACGCGCCCGGCCAAGCCGGACGCGCCCTTCGTTTAATGGCTGCTAAGGCATCTGCCCGATTGATCTAGTCCATGAGCACTGGCTGCTTGGCGTCGTTCGATGACTCGACGACGGCCGGGGCCTTCCGGTTCCGGCGGTTGATCCAGTTCGCCACCGCCAGCAGCGCCACGAGTCCAAACGTGCTCAGAAGCTGGGGACGGGAATCCTCGCCGATGAAGCCCACCGTGAAGATCGCCGCGAGGATGACCAAGCCAACCACCGTGAGCCACGGGAATCCGGGCATCCGCAGCGGAAGCGCTGTTCCCTCGCGGTCGGCGCGGAGGCGCAGCGCGAGTTGGGCCAGAAGCGCTGAGGTCCATACCAGCAGGCAGGTCGAGCCCACGATGTTGAGCAGAACGCCAAGGACCATCTCGGGGAACATCAGCTCCAACACAACCGTGACAACGCCGAAGGCAACGCTGGCCAGCACGGCCACCACGGGAACCCTGGCCTTGGACACCGAAGCAAGCATGCGCGGAGCCTCACCGCGCTCGGCAAGGGAATACGCCATCCGGGAAGCACCGTAAAGGTTGGCGTTGAGGGCAGACAACAGTGCCGCAACAGCCACCAGAGTAATGGCGGTGGCAGCGCCCGGCATGCCGGCGGCGTCCAACACTGCGGCGAACGGGCTCTTCAGCCCCTCGGACCCAACCGGAACCACCGCAGCGATCACGAAGATGGCGCCGATGTAGAACACCAGGATGCGCCACAGCACGGTCCGGACTGCCTTCTTCACGCTGCGGGCCGGCTCAGCCGTCTCCGCTGCAGCCACGGAGACGATCTCTGTGCCGCCAAACGCGAACGCCACCACGAACAGTGCCGTCGCAATGCCGCCGAAGCCGTTGACCGCGAAGCCCTCACCCATGAAGTTGCCCAGGCCCGGCGACTGTGCGCCCGGCAGCAGACCGAACAGCAGCGCAAAGCCCACCACCAGGAAACCCACGATCGCCGCCACCTTGAGCAGGGCGAACCAGAACTCGAACTCCCCGAAGTTCTTCACACTTGTCAGGTTCACGGCGGTGAGCACCACGATGAACACGAAGGCCATCAGCCACACCGGTAGGGCGGGGAAGATGGTGGCCAGTAGGCCGGCCGCGCCCAGCGCTTCGGCCGCGATGACCACCACGAGCTGGATCCACCAGAGCCAGCCGACGGTGGCGCCGGCCACCGGCCCGTAGGCCTTGGCGGTGTAGACGGAGAAGGCGCCGCTGTCCGGGTTGGCCGCGGCCATCTCGCCGAGGGCCCACATCACCAGGATGATGAGGGTGCCAGCCACGAGGTAGGAGATCAGCACCGCCGGGCCGGCGGCCTGGATACCCGCGCCGGAGCCGATAAACAGGCCCGCACCGATCGCGCTGCCAAGCCCCATCATGGTGAGCTGGCGTGGTTTGAGGGCCGCGCCGAGGGGGCGGGCAGACGTCGTTGTCTGTTGTTCCATGGGGATTCCTCTGGTTGTAGTGGAACGGAATGAGAAGAAGATCAGAGAGATGCCAAGGGTGCGTGGGCTGCCAGGAGCCGGAGCACCCGGTTATTGGAGTCGGGATCGGCAACAGTGATGCGCACGCCGTCGCCCTGGTAGGCCCGGACCATGATGCCCGCGTCGTTGAAGGCGTCCACCAGCGCCCCCAGGAGCGCAGCATCCGCGCGGATCCACAGGAAGTTGCCCTGGCTTGGCTGCAGCTTCCAGCCCTGGGCTTCCAGCTCGGCGGCCATCCGGGCACGCTCCTCCTTCACCAGGGAAACCCGCGCTGCCATCTCCTCCCCCGCGTCCAGCGATGCGATGGCCGCCTTCTGCGCCAGCGCGCTCACGGCGAACGGCAGGGCGGTGCGGCGCAGACCCTCGGCGATTGCCGCCGTCGTAATCGCATACCCGACGCGCAGGCCAGCGAGCCCGTAGGCCTTGGAGAAGGTGCGCAGGATGCACACGCTCGGGTACCGGCGGTAGAGCGCCAGGGAATCGGGGCTGCTGCCGGCGTCGGCGTACTCCACGTAGGCCTCGTCGATCACTACCAGGACGCTGGAGGGCACGGACTGCAGGAAGGCCTCGAGGCGGTCGTGGCTGATCGGCACGCCGGTGGGGTTGTTGGGGGTGCAAAGCAGGATCACCTTGGTGCGGTCGGTGACGGCGGCGGCCATGGCGTCCAGGTCGTGACCCTCGGCGTCGTCCAGCGGGACGCGGACTGCCCGGGCGCCTGCCAGCTCCACGAGGATGGGGTACGCCTCGAAGGAGCGCCACGCGAACACCACCTCGTCCCCGGCGTCGCACAGCCCGGTAATGATCTGCTGCAGGACGCCCACGCTTCCGGGCCCCACCGCCACTTCCTCCGCGGTGACGCCCAGGTGCCGGGCGAGCCGTTCGCGGAGTTCGACGGCGGCCATGTCCGGGTAGCGGTTCATCCTGCCGGCCGCTTCGGTCACCGCAGCCATGGCGGCGGGCAGGGGGTCGTAGTGGCTTTCGTTACTGGCGAGGGCGGCGATGTCCGCGCCAGCGCTGCGCCGGCCCGGGATGTAGGACGGCAGGCCGGCCACTGCGCCCCGCAGGGTAGGCAACGCAGTTTCGGGAGCGGCAACAAGCTGATCAGTGGTCATGAAGTCCGATCATGGAAGTGACCCGGACCACAATGCAAGGTAGGCTCCGGTGCTTGGGACTTCTGCTCAACTTCTAGTACCTCTGGTGAAAATATGACCATCGCAAACTCTCGCACCCTCGATTCCCTCGACGGCCGGATTATCCTTGCCCTGGACAAGGACCCCGAAGCCAGCGCCCTGGCACTCTCCCGGTCACTCGGCGTCGCACGCAACACCGTCCACGCCCGGCTGGCGCGACTGGAGCGCAGCGGCGCGCTCCGCTCCTTCAGCCGCAGGCTGGACCCCGCCGCGCTCGGCTACGAACTCATGGCCTTCCTCTCGCTCTCCATCAGCCAGACCCGGACAGGCTCGGTGGAGAACGGGCTCGCCGCCATCCCGGAAGTCATCGAGGTGCACGCCACCACCGGCGACGCGGACCTCATGGCCAAGGTGGTGGCCCGCGGCACGGCCGATCTCTACCGCATCACCAACGAGATCCTGGAGATCGACGGGATCGAGCGGACCAGCACGGCCATCTCCATCCTGGAGCTCATGCCGCCCCGGTACGACGGCCTCATCAGCCGGTTGTCGGAGCAGGAATCCCGCACACACGACTAACCCGTGACGCCCGCCACAGGTGGGCAAATTGTCACTGTGAATGCCTTCTGCTGCCAAAAGTCCCAGCGGCATCCCACGGTATTGCAAACGTGAGATGCAGGCCACACGATGCCTGCATGACTTCACTTACCGTCTCCGGCCGCGTGGCACAGGTTCTCAGCGGCTATGTCAGCGACGTCTTCGGCGTCATGGGCAACGGCAACGTCTACTTCCTGGACGCCGCCGAGCAGCAGGGCCTCCGCTTCTCCCCCGTCCGGCATGAGGGTGCCGCCATCGCCGCGGCTGACGCCTACTACCGGACCTCGGGACGGCTCGCCGCGGGCACCACCACCTACGGCCCCGGCTACACCAACGCGCTCACCGCCCTGGCCGAGGCGGTCCAGGCGCAGATCCCGGTGGTGCTGGTCACCGGCGACGCCCCCACCACCGGCGCCCGGCCCTGGGACGTGGACCAAACAGCCATCGCCACCGGCCTCGGCGCGGCCACCTTCACCGTCACCCGCGACGCCGCGGGCGCCATCACCCGGCAGGCGGTGGAGTACGCACTCACCCGGCGCACCGCCGTCGTGCTTGCCATCCCGTACGACCTCGCCGCACTCGATGCTGCGGACGAGGACCTTCCGGAAGCAGCGGCACCAAAGGTGACGGACGACGTCGACGGCGGCCTTGGGCAGGTTGCCCGCCTCCTCGCCGGTGCCAGGCGGCCGCTGATCCTGGCCGGCCGGGGTGCGCACCTCGCCGGCGCCGGCCAGGAACTGCGCGAACTCGCCGACCGGCTCGGCGCCCTGACCGCCGGAACCGCCCTAGCGCTCAACCTCCTCAATGGCGAGGGGTACCTGGGCGTGGCCGGCGGTTTCGGCACCGACACCGCGGCCGGGCTCATGGGCGAGGCCGACGTGGTCCTGGTGGCAGGGGCCAGCCTGAGCCCGTTCACCATGCGGTTCGGGCACCTGCTGGGCCCGGACAGCACCGTCATCCAGATCGACACCGCCCTGCAGCCGACCAACCCGCGGGTGGACCTGTTCGTTCACGCTGATGCGAAAGCCGCTGCGGGACGCCTCCTCGCGCTGCTTGACGGCGAGACTGCGGCGGAAGCCTGGCGCGCGGAAGCCCGCCGTCGACTGGCCGGGGGGCCGGGGCACCACCCGGGCTCCGCGGAAACCCCGGACGGTCGGCTGGACCCGCGCGCCCTCGCCACTGCGTTGGATGCCGTCCTACCGCAGCGCCGCACGGTGGTCCAGGACGGAGGCCACTTCATCGGCTGGGCGCCCATGTACTGGAACATCCCGCGGCCGCAGGATCTGGTGATGGTGGGCACCGCGTTCCAGTCCATCGGGTTGGGCCTGGCCAGCGCCGTCGGGGCGGCCCGTGCGCTGGAGGATGGCCGCACCCTGGTGCTGGCCTCCGGCGACGGCGGTTTCCTGATGGGACTGTCCGACCTCGAGTCTCTGATCGGTGCGGCCCGCAGCGCCATCGTTGTGATCTACAACGACGCCGCCTACGGGGCCGAGATCCACCAGTACGGCTCGCAGGGACTGACCGAGAAGCCGATGCTCATACCGGAGGTGGACTTCAGTGGCGTTGCCCGGGCGCTGGGGGCTGAGTCTGCTGTCATACGGTCCCTGTCTGATCTGTCTGCGCTGCAGGAGTGGATCGACGCCGGCGCTCGTGGGACTTTTGTTGCGGACTGCCGGATCACGTCCTCCGTCCGCGCACCGTGGCTGACCGAGTGGATGAACGCCACGCGGGCGGCAAAGGCGGCGGTGGCGGGGTAGCGTTTCCCGTGCGTCAGGCTCGGCAGCTACCTAACCGGCTGGCGTTCCGGTTGCTATCTGGACCGCCAGCCTCGTCCATCAGTTCAAATTGAAATGACGGGAAACTTCGTCAATGGTGAACTGATTGCGCAGTTTGCAGGCACTATTTTGGTTCGCAAACATGCCTTCGCGCCACAGGGCGTTGTCGAGGGAGACTTGTTTTGTCCATTCAACGGGAACCACGTACTCAGCTGAGTCAGCTCCTTCCCCAGCCTCCGGATGGACATACTTCGCCTTTAAGTTTAGGCTTCTGAAATTCCTCAACTCCCCGTTGACTTGCAAAACTGCTTCGTCTGCCGGTTTGGCGGAAGCGAGCACTGTACCCACTCCTACGTAACCGCGTTTCGGAACGTGTACGAAAATTCGGGCTCCTACTGGAAGCCCCTTCAAAGTGCGCGAGTACCAGTCCGCTCCCCCCGCAGAAACGAAGCCATAGGCCGCTGCATCCTCCCAAGAACGGGACTCGCCGTCGACGCCGAAAGCTACGTACCAATCCTGACCGTTCCATGATGCTCGCGTTCCCCTCTTTGATGCGGGAGTCGGCAGGACCTGAACGGCGTCGTCAATAAGCCAGGTCCGAGCAAGATACTCATGGCCTTCATCCACGAAGTAACGGAAGATCATGACGTTGATGGGCACACCATGGGTCCGGTTAAGGTACGAAACGATCCTTTCAGTGCTGCTATCCAAATCGCTGGCTACGATGGTCATAACATGGCTGGAGTTAAGCTCATCAGGGACAGGGGCCCCGTCAAATCGGATGGCAAACTCTTCATCAAAGCTTCTGTCTGGGTGGTTTGCTTCGAAAATGCCACGGACCTCTTCGTTGCCAAGGGCTTCAACCCACGAAGCGTAGTCCAGCGCCTGCGCCACGACTTCACGCGGAGTCCTGTCCCTTTTCAGTTCCAGGATGTGGAGTGTACCTTCGGAATCTACCCCGAGGATATCTATGAATTTCCCATATCCAGTTGGTACTTGGCTTCCAATGAGCAGCAGTTTTGCTTCCAGTATTTCCGGGTCCTGCAGGATGAGCCTTTCGAGTTTTGCCTCTAGCGGCATGGCCTGTGTAGCTATTCTTCGGGGAGCGTCATCGACCCGCCACAGACCGAGTTCTACAGCCATGAAATCTCCTGGACTCTAACAACAGCCGATATATCTGGGTCAAGGATAGCGCCAGAACAGACAATACAGATCAAAACAGGGGAGTCTTACGTTAGCTATTCAGACATTTAGTCGTCCGGCACGAGGGCGCAGCAGGGCTGGCGGAGGTAGCCGTAGTCTGATGGCGCGCTTCTTCAGCTGTGGCGGCCGTCCTCCGCGGGGCGCTGCTGATTGATCTCTCTAGGGTGGGCCTCCAAACAGAGCAGAGCGCAGCGACAGTGAATCTAGATCAAGGTTTGTGCAGGATTTTCCTAGTAAAAACCAAATATTGCCAGAGGGTTGAGGAAAGTTCCAGTGGGATAAAGAGTTGGCCTGCCGAAACAGGCCAAAACCACGGCGGCCCAGCAATTTTCAAAATCAAAGTCATGAATGCGGAAAGCCAAATATTCTGGCATCATCATCACATGACTACACCAGAGCTTCCGGGGGCAAGCTCTCAGCAGACTTCGCCCCACCAGCAACCACCAATTCCACCCTCACCGCCCAGCTATGGTCCACCAGGACTTTCGGGCCCCAAAGAGTACGCGAAAGCAAAAAAGCAGCGAAATGTCATCGGGCTCATCGCCCTTATTGCGGCGATTCTCGGCTTCATCCTTTCATGCATTCCCGGTGTGCTCATTGCCGGCTGGGTCTTGTTGCCGATTGCGTTCATCTTGGCAATTGTTTCCCTCTTCCTAAAGGACAAGGCCAAGGGAATGGGCATCACAGCCCTGATCTTGTCCATCGTGGGAACCATTGTCGGCTTTGTTGTCTTCTTCTCCGTTGTCACCGCTTCCGCCAAGGACGCTTTCGGCGGCACCGACACTAAAGTTTCGGCACCGACCACTGAAGCGGGTGGAGGTGCTTCAGCAGCAGCGCCCGCTGCCAAGGCCGGAACACGGGAAAATCCTTCGCCGATCGGTTCAGTCGTGGAGTCAAAGGACTGGCGGGTAGTGGTTAACTCTGTCACTTTGGCGGCTACCGACGCAGTCGTGGCGGCCAACCGGTTCAACGACGCTCCCACTGCGGGTTCGGAGTACATCCTGGTGAACTACTCGGCAACCTACGTCGGCAGCGACGCCAATGGACAAACGCCGTCTTTCGTCTCCGTGGAATACGTCACCGCAGACGGTAAAACCATTAATTCGTACGATCACCATGTCGTTGCGCCCGACGCGATCGACAGTAACACCCTCTACAAGGGCGGCACCGCAACGGGCAATATCGCCATTCAGGTACCAAGCGCGACAGCTGGCCAAGGCGTTCTCGCCGTCCGGGCGGGCATGATCGCCGACAAGGTCTTTGTCGCCGTCAAATAGCTTCGTCCCCAACAACACAAGGCCTCCGGCAGTTACCGGAGGCCTTGCTGTGTTGTTAGCGTGACATGGGACTGACGGTGATCGTCAAGCCCGCGGACGACTCCGGTTGGTACAAGATCACGCAGTGACAGTGACCTCCGCTTTGCAGCACTGGATCGACGCCGTCGCTCAGGGCACGTTTGTGGCCGACTGCCGGATCACCTCAACTGTCCGTGCACCCTGGCTGACTGAGTGGATGAACGCCACCCGGGCGGCGAAGGCTGCGGTAGCGGGGTAGGACCCGTCGGGACGCCGCGCGGCGGGCACCCGTTTTTGTCAGTCATCCCGCATAGGATTTCAACCATGAGAATCGCCGTTGCAGGGGGAACCGGGACAGTAGGGCGCTACGTGGTGGCCATCGCCAGGGAGCGCGGGCACAACGTGGTCAGCCTGAGCCGCGCGGATGGGGTGGATCTCATCACCGGGCGCGGCCTCGACCAGGCACTCGAGGGCGCCGACACCGTCATCGACGTCTCCGGCATCCAGGTCCTGTCCACCAAGAAGGCCGTGGATTTCTTCACCAACGCCACCCAGAACCTGGTGGCGGCCGGGAAGAAAGCAGGCGTAACGCACCATGTGGCGCTGTCCATTGTGGGCATCGATAAAGCCAACTCGGGACTCTACGCCGGGAAGCTGGTGCAGGAGGACGAAGTCAGGCACGGCGGCGTTCCCTGGACCATCCTCCGGTCCACCCAGTTCCACGAGTTCGTGCCAACGTCCATCAAGGCCGCCTCCGTGGGCCCGCTGGCCTTCGTGCCAACCATGGTCACCCAGCCCGTGGCGGCAAAAGAGGTGGCAGCGGCCCTGGTGGACGCGGCCGAGGCCGGCCCGAAGGGACGGCTCCCGGACCTCGGCGGCCCACGGACCGAACAGCTGAAAAGCCTGGTCACGGCCTACCTGGCCAAAACGGGGCAGAAAAAACGGATCATTCCGCTCCGCGTCCCCGGCCCCATGGGCACGGCCATGCGCACAGGCGCGCTGATCCCGGCGCCGGGCTCCGCCGTCGGACGCCAGACGTTCCAGGAGTGGCTCGACGCCATCGGTGCCGCGTAAAACCGACGCTAAATGGGGCACTTGCCCCATGCCCCTGCCGCGGCCCGCTCCTAATCTCAAGGCATAGAGACAAGGAGGCGGCCATGACCATCCACCAGCCGCAGTCATTAGCACAGGCAACACCGACACTTGCCGAACTCCCCGAAGACCCCGCCGAGCACTTCGCCGGCAGCGCCGTCTTCGGGCTACCCTTCGCGAGCGGCCACTACCTGGCATTCCGGGATTTCCCGGTGAGCTCCGTCGGCCCCGGCTACCGCTCCGTCTGGCACCGCTCGCCCGGCGGCGAATGGACCCTCTACGCCAACGTCCCGCCCCAATTCAGCTGCGCCCGCTACTTCGGGCTGGCGTTCCACCGCACGGTGGAGACCGACGTCGACATCAGCTGGAGCGGCCCGTCCAGCGCCGTGATCACGGTCCCGGGAGTCCTCGACTGGGACCTGCAGCTGGGCACCTCCGCGGCCACGAAGATACTGACCGCCATGGCCGTCCGGATGCCCGAAAGGTTGTGGCGCAGCGAGCCCGTCCTCAGGGCCATGGGGGCGTTCGCCGGTCCGCTGCTCGGCGCCGGCCGGATGAAAATGTCCGGCCGCGTGCCCAACGGCCAGACGTTCCAGGCCCAGCCCCGGCAGCTGTGGCTGGTCGCCGATTCCAGGGCAACTGTCCTGGGCGAGGGCGCCGGACGGCCCGGCCCGCTCAAGGTCCAGGACCACCTGGCGGACTTCTGGCTTCCGCAGCGTGGACTGTTCGGCGCGCAGGTGGGCGTCAGGTTCCCGTCCACCGCCCATCCCGCCGGGCCAGCCGCCGCCCAGGGACGGACCGGGACAAGCCAGGCGGCATAGCGGCCGACGGCGCGCGGTCCCTACTGCCGCGGCCGGCGGCTTCCTAGAATGGCAGGTGTGATGCAGTCACCGGCTGCGCCCCGCCGCAGCGAAGTCCTGGCCGCGCTGTCGCTCGCCATCGACCTGGGGCTGGGGCAGCCGATGGAGCACATGCTGCGTGCGTCCCTGCTGGCTCTGCGGATCGCTGCGGCGGCAGGCGTCGACGCGGCGGGCCAGGGCAGGATCTACTACGCCAACCAGCTGGCCTGGATCGGCTGCCACGCGGATTCCTTTGAGCTCGCCGCGCTGTTCACGGACGATATCGGCTTCCGCGCCGACTACTACCGCCGCGACCAGCACGGCCTGCCCATGTACGCCGGCATGTTCAGCCACGCCGGGGCCGGCCTCCCGCCGCTCCCCCGCCTCGCCCGCTGGACGCGTTTCGCGGCGACCGGCAGCGGGGCAGTGCGCACCATGATTGCCTCGCACTGCGTCTCCGCGGGGGTGCTGGCCAGCAGTGTAGGGCTCGACGACGGCGTGGCGGGACTGCTCGCCCATACCTTTGAGCGGTGGGACGGCAAGGGGCTGCCGGAGGGAGTTGCGGGGACGGACATCCCGCTGGAAATGCGGATCATGCACCTGGCGGATACCGCCGAGGTGTTCCTGCGGACGGAAGGAGTGGCCGGCGCGGTGGCAATGGTGCGGGCCCGCCGCGGCAGCCAATTCGATCCGGCACTGGCTGGGCTGTTCATCGACCAGGCCCAGGCCCTCACCGATGGACTCCTCGACCTCGACTGCTGGCAGGCGGCCCTGGACGTGGCCCCCACTGACGCTCCCCTGTCCGGCAGCCAGCTCGACACGGTGCTGCGCGCCATCGGTGACTTCGCCGATCTCAAGTCCCCCTACACCGCCGGACACTCCCGCGCGGTGGCGGCGCTGGCGGCCGCCGCCGGCGAGGAACACGGGCTCCCGGCGGGGGACGTCAGCGAGCTCCGCCGCGCGGGATGGGTGCACGACCTGGGCCGCTTGGGGGTGTCCAACCAGGTGTGGGACAAGAAAGAGCCCCTCTCCGCCCTGGAGCAGGAACGCATCCGCATGCATCCGTATCTGGGCGAACGGATCCTCAGCCGCGTACCCGGGCTGAAGGGCGAGGCGGCCCTCACCGGCTCACACCACGAGCGGCTCGACGGGTCCGGTTATCCGCGCGGGATTGGCGGAAGCGAGCTGGGGATCAAGCAGCGGATTCTGGCGGCAGCGGACTCCTACCATGCCTCCGTGGAGCCGCGCCCGCACCGGCCCGCGCTCACGCCGCCCGATGCCGCTGCCCGGCTGCGGCAGGAAGTTTCGGCCGGGAGGCTCGCCGCCGCTGCGGCGGAGGCAGTGCTCGTGGCGGCCGGCCAGCAGCCCCGCCGACCGCATTCGGCCGCAGCTGGGCTCACCCCGCGGGAAGTGGAGATCCTCGGCATGCTGTGCCGCGGCCTGACGCCGGCCCAGATCGCAGACGGCCTCTTCCTTTCCCGGAAGACCGTCCGCAACCACGTGGAGCACATCTACACCAAGATCGGTGCCACCAACCGGGTGGGTGCCACCTTGTTCGCGATCAGGAATGGGCTGACCGAATAGGAGAGCCCAATTGGACCAGTCCGCGCTGGCCCGGGACACATCCCTTGTGACTATTGGCTGACCAGCCGCCACAATGACGTGACCTCGGCCGAGCGCGCCTCGAACAATGGATCTTCGCGGTCCGAGGCCTTCGGATGCGTTGGCTTGGTGTCCAGCCGCTCCACCACCGTCAGCCCGGCCGCTTCGATGGCGGCCAGCAGGTCCGCACGTGAGCGCAGGCCCAGGTGCTCGGCCAGGTCGGACAGAACCAACCAGCCCTCACCGGCCGGCTCCAGATGGCCGGGGAGTTCTGCCAGGAAGCGGAACAGCATCCTGCTTCCGGGGTCGTAGACGGCGCTGTCCAGGCTGGAATGCGGCGTGGCCGGGATCCAGGGCGGGTTGCATACGATCAGCGGTGCCCGTCCGGGCGGGAACATGTCGGTCAGCACTGCCTCGGCCCGGTCGTCGACTCCGAGGTTACGGAAGTTCTCCGCGGCGCAGGCAATGGCACGCGGTTCATTGTCCGTCGCCACCACGCGGCGGACGCCGCGGCGGGCGAGGACGGCGGCGAGCACTCCGGTGCCCGTTCCGACGTCGAACGCGAGCGTGTCCGCGGGCAGCGCGGCCGCTGCCACGAGATCCACATACTCGCTGCGGGTAGGGAAGAATGTGCCGTAATGCGGGTGGATGCGGTCCTGCAGGGCATCGACGTAGACCCCGGTCCGCCGCCACTCGTGGGCGCCGATGGCCCCCACGAGCTCATGCAGGGACACCACGGAAGACTCTGCAATGTCTCCGTACGCTTCCGCGGCGGCTTCGCCGATGTCCGGTGCGCGGCGCAGCGGCACCACCGGACCCGGATTAAGGGGAATCAGCAGCAGGCCCAGGATGCGTGCCCGGTGCGAGGCGGCCTGCCGGTGCCGGTAGAACCTTTCAGCCGGGGTTCCTGCGGCCTTCTTTCCGGCGCCTATCCGGCGGTCCTGGGCGTTGAGGATCTGCCGCGCGTTGTGGAAGTCTCCGTGCCAGAGCAGCGCGATCCCCTGGGATGCCATGCGGTACGCCTCATCGGCCGTGAGGGCGTCGTCCACCACCTCCACCCGCCCGGGCGCCGGCCTGCCGTTGGCCGACCGCCACCGCGCGGACATCCCGGTGCCGGCGTCCTTCCAGGTCACGTGCCCGGCCGCCGCGGCTGTGTTCAAAGGGGTGGGGTCAAAGGGCGGGACTTCCGCCGGAGCTGGGGTGCCAGTAGGGATGAAGTTCCATTCCAAGATGTTGGGTGCGATCGGATTCGGGCCGATTACAGCGGGGGTTCGACGACGTCGAAGGGGACGGTGCCAAGAGACCAGACCGTCCGCCGGCAACAAACGCGGGATGAAAGAATGGAGGGCGCTCAAGCCCAGAACCTACTGTGTCAGGGTACAGGTAAAACATGCGATTTCCCTCTGGACAAGAAATAGTCCGTGCACAGATAATCTTTGTATAGACCATCTTCCGAGGAGGACACCATGTGGGAATACGAGCACGGCATCGACACCAACGCCACGCCAGAGGCCATCTGGCGGCTCTGGTCCGACGTCGAGAACTGGGGCGCCTGGAACGGGGAGATCGAGAAGATCGAGATCAACGGCCCCTTCGCTGAAGGAACCCAGATCCTGATGGCGCCTCCGGGGGACGATCCGATCCCCCTGGTCATCGCCGAGGCGGTCGAAAACGAACGCTTCGTGGACGAGGCCCGCTTCGGCGGCCTGCTCCTGCGCACCACCCACCGCATCGATCCAGCCGGCGGGGACCGGATCCGGGTGGTGTACCGGATGGAGATCACCGGCGACGGCGCCGACGAGGCCGGCCCGCAGATTGGGCCCGGCATCACCGCGGACTGGCCGGAAACCATGGCCGCGCTGGTCAAGATGGCTGGCGGCTGATGCCGCTCAACCCCGGCGAGAGCCCCGGATTCCTGCTCTGGCACGCCACGCTGCGCTGGCAGCGGGAGATCGCCGCAGCACTCGCGCCGCTCGACCTGACCCACGTCCAGTTCGTGCTGCTCGCCTGCGCCTGGCGGCTCAACAACCAGGGCGAGCACCCCAACCAGCTGGCCCTCGCCCGGCAGGCGGGCACCGACGTCAAGATGGCCTCCCAGGTCCTGCGCGCCCTGGAAGCGAAGGGACTCATCGAACGGGAAGTCGACCCGGCGGACACCCGGGCCAAACGGCTGCGCGTCACCAGCGCCGGAGCCGAGCTGGCTCCCCGGGCCATCGCCGCCGTCGAACTCGCCGACGCCAAATTCTTCGGGCCGGTGCCCCTGGACGATGCCGTATCCCTGCTCCAGCGCCTGGCCCGGCCCGGGCCGGGCACACCGCCAACGGCCGGCGGTGACCGCACGGAACCCGAGGCACGGGCTACGTAAGGACGGCGGGCTCCGAATCTGCCGCGAGCAGCCCCAGGAGCGGTCCGGCGTCGTGGGTGGATTCCAGGCCCAGCACCATCCGGCTGATGGCTTTGACGCGGTCGCCGGGCAGCCTGGTGCCGGCCAGCCCCTCGAACTTGCCGATGGTCTCCTGGTCGCTGAGCCGGTTGGTGGCGGCCCCCTTTGCCTTGACCGCCTGCACCCCGAACGAGTCCGTATCCGTCTGCACAGAGAGGAAAGGTTCGGCCGATCCGCCGTGCTGCTCCGGGTCCACTTCCACGTGGATGCGGCCCATCAGCTCCCTCAGCCGGGGATCGTTCCGGCCCTGTTCCGCCACCTCGTCCAGTCCCACGGTGCCGTGCATCAGCGCGGCGGCGAGGGCGAACTGCATGCTCAGCTGGGTCGAGACGAGGGAACGGACATCGGCGGTGCCGCACATGTCCGCGATGAGGGCGCTGGTCCGCACCGTGATTTTCTGCGTTGCCTCCGCAGTGATCCCCCGGTCACGGAGCTCCAGGATCGCGTCAATGGCCGAGTGGGTGCTCCGGCAGGTGGCGTACGGCTTGATGGACGCGCGCTGGACCTGCCAGTCCTCCCCCAGGGTGTCAAAGAGCCGTGACTCCTGGACCTCGCCCGGCTGGCCGTAGAGCTTGAGGAAGCTGCCCCACGGAGCGGAGAACAGATCCCGCGGCCCCGTGAATCCGGCCTTGGCCAGCAGCGCACTGTTCAGCCCGGCTTCGGCCGCGCGCCCCACATGCATGCGCTTGGACATGGCCCCGTCCCCGATGAACGCCCAGGTTCCGCCGGTGAAGGAGCCGGCCAGGCCCATGGCGGACACCAGTTGCGGCGCATCAAGCCCCAGGACCACGCCCGCCGCCACCGCGGCCGCGAACGTGCCGGTCACCCCCGTGGAGTGCCAGCCCTGGTTGTTCACCGGGTCGTAGCCGCCCAGGGCGTCCTGCACCCGGCGGCCCACCTCGTACCCGCTGACGACGGCGTGAAGGAGCCTTCCGCCGTCAACTCCCGAGCCGCCGTCGTCCGCTCCGCCCGCGGAACCGCCGGCCCGGACGGCCAGGGCGGCGAGCGCGGCCGGAACCACCACCGCCCCGGAATGGTCGCACCCGCCCGAATCGTCAAGCTCAAAGGCATGGCACGCCACGCCGTTGACGAAGGCTGCCGCCAGCGGCGGCAAACTGGAGGGTGTGCCCCACACCGGCGAGCCCGTTCCGGGCGGCGGGGTTCCGTGCGCTGCGGCGAGCGCCGACCTGCTGAGGTGGACTTCCCGCGACGCCGCCCCGGCAATACCTGCGCCGAGGGTGTCCAGCAGGTGGAGTTTCGCCCGGTGCAGGACCTCGGGAGGGATGTCCTCGGGCCGCAGTGCCGTGAGAAAGTCCGCTATGCGTTCTGATGCTGTCCGCTCTGGGCTCATGCCGGGGTGCCTTCACGTGTGAGGGAATGGAAGATTTCTGCCGGGTGGGAGGGGCTGTTGGGCGCGGCGGTGTCCCGCCACCACCGGGCCACGTCCCCGCCGGTAGCGTGCCAGACGTCGCCGTACGCATGGACGTGGTCCAGGAACTCCCGGAGCATCCCGATCCGCCCGGGAGTGGCGATAATCTCCGGATGCAGGGTCAGGACGAAGCAGAGTCCTTCGGCGCGGTAAGCCTCGAATTCCAGGATCCAGTTGCGGAGCACCTCCCGGCTGGACGCGATCCGCGGGCTGCCCTTGGGGATGGGCGGGTCCAGGTTAAAGACAAAATAGGGAAAGTCGTCCAATTCGTGGTGCCGTGGCACCTCCACCAGTCCTGCAGCGCGGCCGGCATGGAAATGGGGCAGGTCGTCGCCGTGCCACGAGGAGGACCAGGTGAACCCCAGGTCCAGCAGCTCACCGGGCAGGCCGTGCGCCATTGATCCGCGGGCCGCCCGGAAGCCCTGCGGCCGCACGCCAAGGAGCGCCTCGAAAGCGTCCTGGCCCCGGCCGATGCTGTCCAGCTGTTCCGGCAGCGGCTGCAGCCCCATATCCTCCAGGGCCCAGCCCATGTTGGCAAGTTCGTGCCCGGCCGCCGCCACGGCTTCAACCTGGCGCGGGTAGGTGCAGAGGTTGGCCCCGGGAATGAACCAGCTCGCCGTGGTGCCCGTGCGCCCGAGCTCCGCCAGGAGCCGGTCCACGCCGCGGGTGGCGCCGTACTGGCCAACGGACAGGCTTTTGGCGCGGTCGACGGCGTCCGGTGCCGCCGCGAGCACCGACAGTTCCGCTTCAAATCCCACGGTGACCACGAAGGCGCACCGGTTCGCCCCGGGCCAGCGGCCCGCCGGCGGTTCCTGCGTGAACGTCATGCTGCCTGCTCCGTTCCGTGCTGTTGCTGCCACCAGGTGGCGATCTCCGCGCACGTGCCGAACCACACGCCGTCGGCCTCCTTCATGTGCTGGATCCAACGGTCCAGGAGCGCTGCCCGGCCGGGCTTCCCCACCACCTTCGGATGGAAGATGGTGGAAAGGCACAGTCCCTCGGCGTGGTACCCGTCAAACTCCCTGGTCCAGTTGTCCAGGGTGGGCTCGTAGCCGGCGATCCGGTCACCGCCGGAGGGCCAGTCCGGGTTGGTGGTGTAAGCCAGGGAGGCGTAGTCGTCCATATCGGACCTGGCCGGGATCTCGATGAGCTTCCCGCCGGCATGGAGGTACGGCCGGTCATCGCCCCGCATGGAGCTGGAGTAAAGTAAGCCCATCTCCGCCAGCAGGGCCGGGGTCTCCGGACGCCAGTCACCGGACGGGGTGCGGAAACCGACGGCAGTGGTGCCCAGGACGTCCTGGAAGATCCGCTGGCTGGTCTCGATCACCTGCCGCTGTTCGTCAGTGCTGAGGTCCCAGTACTTTTCGTGCTTATAGCCGTGGTGTGCTACTTCGTGGCCGTGCTCCACGATCCGCCGGCACTGTTCGGGCCAGGTTTCCACCACCCAGGCGGGGGTAAAGAAGGTTGCCGGGACCTGGTGGGCGTCCAGGAGCCGGAGCATCCGGTCCAGGGCCCGCCACGGTCCGTAGGCACCTTGGCTGAAGTACTCCGGCCGGGACCAGATGGTGCCTTTCAGCATGGCATCGCCGGTGGGCCCGTCAAGATCGAAGGCCAGGGCGACGGCGCTGCGGTTGCCTTCCGGCCACCGCACCGCCGCCCCCGCCTCCAGGGACTGCTGGCTCACTTAACCCCGTTGATCTCGGGCTTCATGGCGCCGTAGCTGATGCCCCACTTGTCCAGGATCTTCTGGTAGTCACCGCTGTCCGTGACCTTGGTCAGGGCATCCTTGACCGCGTTGGCCAGCTGGGTGTTGTCCTTCTGCATCAGGATGCCGAAGGGCTTCGCCGGCAGCGGATCGAGCACGGCCGCGTACTTTCCGGGATCGGTCTTGTCGAAGTAGGCGAGGTTCTCGGCACCCTGGGCGGCCAGGTCCACGCGGCCCTGGTCAATCTGCAGCCGCGCGGCCGCGCCGGAGTCCGTGGGCAGGATGCTCAGTTCCGGGAGGCCCTTGTCCGTGCAGATGGTCTTGCTCAGGGTTTTCACCTGTTCGAAGTAATCGGTCTTGCCGCTTACCGCGAGGGTCTTGCCGCAGAGATCGCTCTCCTGCTTGAACTCACCTGCCCGGGTGCCCGACGTGTAGAGGCGGCCCTGGGACTTGAAGTAGTCAACGAAGTCGGCCGTCTTCTGCCGTTCCACGGTGTCCGAGATGCCGGACATGACCAAGTCCACGCGGCCGGTCTGGACGGAGTTGATCAGCTGGTCAAAGGGCGATTCCACCACTTCGACCTGAACCCCGAGCGCCTCGCCCAGCTTTTGCTGCAGCTCGATGTCCACGCCTGCCAGCTTCTTGTCGGAGTCGCGGAATTCCATGGGCGGGAAGTCCGGGGACAGGCCGATCCTGATCTTCCCGGCGTCCTTGATGGCCTGGGGCAGGCCGGTGGTGCCGGCGCTTGTGTCCGCGGTGGTTTCGGCGCCGCCGACGCAGCCGGTGAGGCCGAACGCTGCAACTGCGGTGAGGGCCGCAATGCGGGCGGCCGTGGTGAACTTCTTCATGGATGGCTCCAAAGGGGTTGGGGTGATGTTTAGAAGACGCGGGAAAGGAAGGCTTTGGTCCGCTCGTGCTGCGGGTTGCCCAGGACCCCGGCCGGAGGACCGATTTCGACGATTTCGCCGCCGTGCATGAACGCCACACGGTCGGCCACTTCCTTGGCAAAGCCAATCTCGTGGGTCACCACGATCATGGTGAGGCCGGACTTTGCCAGGTCCTTCATGACGTCCAGCACTTCGCCCACCAGTTCGGGGTCCAGTGCCGACGTCGGTTCGTCAAAGAGGATCAGCTCGGGTTTCATGGCCAGGGCCCTGGCGATCGCCACGCGCTGCTGCTGGCCGCCGGAGAGCTGCCGCGGGTAGGACCCTTCGCGTCCCTCCAGGCCCACCCGGGCCAGCAGTTCGGAGGCGTGCCGTTTGGCCTCGGCCGGTTTGACCTTGTTGACGAGGACCGGGCCTTCGATGATGTTTTCCAGCACGGTCATATGGGGGAAGAGGTTGAACCGCTGGAACACCATGCCGATGGACCGGCGCTGGCGGGCGGCTTCCTTGTCCGAGAGCTCAAAGAGGCGGTTGCCGTCCTGGCGGTAACCCACCACCTTGTCCCCCACCCAGATCCGCCCGTTGGACAGCGTTTCCAGGTGGTTGATGCAGCGCAGGAAGGTGCTCTTTCCGGACCCCGAGGCACCGAGCAGGCAGACCACCTCGCCGCTGTTGACCTCGAGGTTGATGCCCTTGAGGACCTCGTTGAGGCCAAAACTCTTGTGGACGTTTTCGGCGCGGACCAGAACGTGGGTGGTCATGACTTTGCCTTCCTGTTGGTACCGAAAATGCTCGACAGCCGCTGGAGGGGCGTCATGGGCAGCTGCCGGCTTGAGGATCCCTTGGCGAAGAACCGTTCAAGGTAGAACTGCCCGATGCTCAGGATGGACACGGCGCCCAGATACCAGACGGCGCAGACGATCAGGAGCTCCATGATCCGGTTGTTGACGTAGTAGATGTGCTGGGCCTCGGAAAGGATCTCGCTCACGCCGATCGCGGAAGCCAGCGATGTGGTCTTCAGCATCCCGATGACCTCGTTGCCCACGGGCGGGATGATGACCCGCATGGCCTGCGGCAGGACGATCCGCCGCATGGCCTGCAGCCGCGTCATCCCGACAGCCTGCGCGGCCTCCAATTGCCCCTCATCAACGGAGAGGATGCCGCCGCGGACCACCTCGGAGGTGTAGGCGCCCTGGTTCAGCCCCAGGCCGATGGAGGCGGCGACGAAGGGGGTCAGGATGTCGATCATGCGGCCCGAGTAGAGCCCCGGGATGCCGATCACCGGGAAAATGAGGGCCAGGTTGAACCACATCAACAGCTGCAGGTACACCGGGGTGCCTCGGAAGACCCAGATGTAGAGCCACGCAACGCCAGAGACCACCGGGTTCTTCGACAGGCGCATCACGGCGGTGACCACGCCAAGAACCAGTCCGATCGCCATGGCGACGGCGGTGAGGATCAGGGC
Organism: Pseudarthrobacter sp. MOO14; assembly: GCF_058267675.1. Lineage (NCBI taxonomy): Bacteria > Bacillati > Actinomycetota > Actinomycetes > Micrococcales > Micrococcaceae > Pseudarthrobacter > Pseudarthrobacter sp. MOO14. The sequence continues at coordinate 3,493,310 of NZ_CM177849.1, read as the reverse complement.
TACTCCGATTCCCTGGATCAGGACGGGAACGGCCAGGTATTCCTGCACGGTGGGCCAGTTGATCTTGGCCCGTGAGAAGGAGACGGCCAGCCAGACCAGGAGCAGCACCACGGCCGCAGCACCAATCCACCTCCCGATATGCCGGCGCGGGACGATTTTCAGATCTGCCGCTGCAGTGCCTGTGATGCTGGGCGCTGGTTGAGTCTTCATGGCGTTTTCCTGATCGTGGAGGGTTTTAAGGTCGCCGCGGGGACCGGCGTTGGTGGGCGCCACGGGTCAGCCCGCTGCGCCGGACGGGACGCGAAGCCCCTGGTAGTCGGCCGCCCAGCTTCGTGCCTGGTCAAGCTTCGCCCGGAGACGCGTCAGTTGTTCGGCGACTCGTTCCGGGGCGGTACCGCCAAACCCGGAGTGGGCCGCGAGGGCAGCTTCAAGGGTGAGGACCTCCCTGATATCAGGCGTCAGCCGCGAATCCACGGCAGCGAGCTGTTCATCAGTGAGGTCGTCGTAGTCCAGGCCGTGTGACTCGCAGAACCGCACCAGCGCTCCGGAAATCTCGTGCGCCTCGCTGAACGGAATTCCCTGCCGCGCCAGCCAGTCGGCAACCTCGGTGGCCAGGGTGTAGCCGGCGGTTGCCTGCCGGCGGACCTCCTCGACGTTGACCGAGAACGTCCGTACCAGGCCGGACAGGGCGGGCAGGGCGATCTCGATGGTCTCGACCGCGTCGATGACCGCGTTCTTGTCCTCGGCAAGGTCCCGGTTGTAGGCGAGCGGCAGCGACTTGACCGAAGCCATCAGCCCCATGAGGTCCCCCAGGACCCGGCCGGCCTTGCCCCTGGCGAGTTCGGCGATGTCCGGATTCTTCTTCTGCGGCATGATCGAGCTGCCGGTGCAGTAGGCATCGTCCATGGTGATCCAACGGAACTGCTGGGACGCCCAGGAGACGATCTCCTCGCAGAGCCGGGAGATATCGATAAGCGTCAGGGAGCAGACGAACAGGAACTCGATGGCGGCATCGCGGCTTCCCACGGCATCGATCGAGTTTTCCGCGCTCGAATCGTAGCCCTGGTCCAGGGCCGCGAGTTCCGGAGACAGGGCGAAGGTGGATCCGGCCAGCGCTGCCGCGCCCAGGGGCGAGACGGCTGCCCTGCGGTCCCAGTCCCGGAACCGGTCCAGGTCCCGGACCAGGGGTTGGGCGTGGGCCAGCAGCTGGTGCGCGAACACAACGGGCTGCGCCGACTGCAGGTGGGTGAATCCCGGGACCGGAGTGTGGAGGTGCCGGTCTGCCTGGGAGGCCAGTGCCCCGGCCAGTTCCACCAGGAGGTCGGCGATCAGCCGGACCTTGTCCCGCATGTAGAGCCGGAGGTCGTTGGCGGCCTGGTCATTGCGGGAGCGGCCGGCGCGGATCTTTCCGCCCACCGGACCCATGCGTTCGATCAGCAGCCGCTCCAGGAACGTGTGGACGTCCTCGTCCGCTTCCTGCGGGTGGACCAGGTCCGCTTCAATGTCCCTGGCCAGGAGATCGATCGTGTCGAGGAACAGCGCGAGTTCGGCGTCATCGATGAGGCCCGACCGGTTGAGTTCGCGCACGTGGGCCCGGGAACCATGCAGGTCGTAGGGGGCCATCCGGAAGTAGCGCGGATCGGACCGTGAGAAGCGGGAGAGTTCGGGACTGGAGGCACCAGAAAACCGGCCGCCCCACAGCTTTGTCTGTTCTTGCATATGCGTCTAGCTCCTTGGGAAGACTGCCCGGGAAGTGATCCGTATCACTTCGTGCAACGAAAGTATTTCTGGGGTAAACCCTAACTGTCAATGATTTCCGCTTTGTTTCGCGGCTATTAATTTGATGACGCCGATTTTGTGACACCGGTTTCAGAGAATAAATCATTGTGGCTGAGACACCGGTATCCTGACCACTCCTCCGCTCCAGGTGACCGGAGAACTTGGTGTTTGTTACGGGTCCGGAAGGCGCGTCGAAGCACCAGGGCACACTGAACGAACAGGACGCCACGCGGCGCAGAGCCCCCGGAGGAGCTGCCCTGCCGTTACGCGCCTGCGGGAATTTTCGCCACGGAGCCACGCTCCGTGAACGTGGCCGGCAGCAGATGGTCCCTCTGGTCCGGACCCGAGTGCTCGATCCGGCCAACCAGGACCTCCGCCGCCTTCAGCCCCAACTCATAAGCGGGCAAGGCAACGGCCGTCACCTCGGGGCTGCTGACGGTCATCCACTCGGCGTCGTCCAGGCAGACCAGGGAGATGTCCCGGGGAACCTCCATGCCTGCCTCCCGGATGGCTTGGAACGCCGGCAGCGCCAGGCGGCTGTAGGAGGCAATGACGGCGCTGGGCCGGTCAGGGCGGCGGAGGAGGGAGGCAACAATTTCGTGGGCCCGCTCCGGGGACATGGCGTCGGAGATGAACTCGTACCGGATCCCCGCTGCCCGGGCGGCCGTGCGGACGGCGCGCACCCTGTCCGCGATGGTGGAAATGGGCAGCGGATGCCCGGATTCCAGCTCCTCCGGCGTCTTTGTGGTGGCCGAAAGGAACACGATGTTCGTGTGGCCGCGGCCGATAAGGTACTCCATGACCGCGGTGGCGTCGGCATAGCAGTCAGTCCCCACCCAGTCGGCTTCCACGTTGTCCGGGCGCCGGTCGAAAAGGACCAGCGGCCGGCCCATCCGCACCACGTCCAGCAAATGCGCGGAGTCGCTTCGACTCGTGGAGGCTACGATCAGCCCATCCACCCGCTTGTCCAGGAACACCTGGACGGCTGCCCGTTCGGCGTCCAGGTTCTCATCCGTATTGGCCAGGATGACGTCGAACCCGGCTGCCTTCGCGGCATCGGTCATGCCCCGGACGGCTTTGGCGAAGTGGGGATTCTCAATGTCGCTGATGACCACCCCGATGGTGTGCGAGCGTCCGGAGCTCACGCTCCGGGCCAGGGCGTTCCCCCGGTAACCCAACGCTTCGGCAGCAGCCGCCACCATCGACTGCAGCTCATGGCTTACCGAGCCGTAGCCGCCGAGCGCCCTGGCCGCGGTGGACCGGGAGACGCCGGCCATGCGCGCGACATCCAGCAAGGTAGCGCTGCCATACCGTCGAGATTCCATTCAAGAAATTTACCCCAGAATTTTCAGCCGGATGGAAAAGGGGTCTATTGACACCGGTTTCATTGATATGCTTCGCAGCAGTTGTCAGCTCTTCTCCGGGAAGCGCCAACCTCCCGCCGGGTCACGGCCCAGCTCCGGCCGGCCGAGGACCGGCACGCACGGGGTGATCTCAAGATTCGCGCAATTAATCCCCGTCATGGATAAATCCCCTTCCCCGCCGCAGCACAGGTCCCTATGGTGTTCAGACAAGCTCGCCCAAGGGGGTCCCTCTTGAAATTCACGGATGAATCTTCAGGCACAAGCTGCAACGCATCGGATGCGGCAGAGCACGCAGGCACAGCCAAACCAGCGGTGTCCAAGGAGCAGCGAACGGCGGCACCGGCCGCCCACCGGCGGCCTGTCCCTGCTCCCCCACGCACCAAGCTCACACCCATCCAAGGCCAGCCTTCCCGGGCAAGGAACCGGGAGCATGAGGTACGGCGCCTGATCCACGATCTGGCCGCCCTCGCGTCAAGGCAGTGCCCGCAGTAGTTACCAGCCCGGCACCCCGGACTGGGAGCCGGGCTGAGTCCAGCGCCCAGGCCTCGGCACCGTCGGCCCCGCCGGTTTTCCTGCGCCGCCTGAGCACCACCACAAGGAGCGCAGCACTGGCGAGGAGCCCAACACCCGCCACAGCGGCAACTGCCGCAACGGGCACGTTGAAGGACGCCTTGGCAACAACCGCACCGTCTGACGCGCCGCCGTCGGCCGCTGCTTCCGCTGGCTCGTCCCCACCCGTGGCGGGGGCCGCAACAGCGCCGGCCTGTCCGGCGTCGAGCACTGTCAGCCATCTGCTCCGCCTGTTGACCACCACCACGGACCCGTCAGCCCGCTGGGCCATGCGGCCCGGATCATCGCCGGCGGCAACCGTCTGCGCGGCGGCAGCACCGGCCGCGATGACGGACACAGTATCGTCCATGCTGTTGGTCACGTACACGGTCCCGTCCGCGGCGGCCAGGACCTCCTGCGGCGCCTGGCCTACGGGGATCCGCCGCGCCACCGTGGTCCCGCCCGGTTCGATCACCGCCACATCGGCGGTCATGATGTTGGCAACGTAGACGGTCCCGTCCGGCGCGACGGCAATCCCGTGCGGGTGGGCCCCGGCTTGCACGTCGATGGTGTGCGACGGCCACGGCGCACCGGCCGGAATCACGGTCACGGTGCCTGCGGCTTCGTTAACGGCGTAGGCTGTCCCGTCCTTGGCCACCGCCAGCCTCACCGGATGCGGGCCGGCCTGGATGGTCCGCTGGACCCACGCGTCGCCCGGCTTGACGACTGACACCGAGTGCTCGTCCGGATTCACCACATACAGCGATCCCTCCGGGCCCACGGTCAGCCAGTGGGTCCCGGAAGACACCTTCATCACCAGGGAAACCTCGCCGGCGCCCGGGGCAACGACGCCGATCTGGGACTGGGCGCCCTCGCTTTGGGACACGTACAGGGTCCCGTCGGCGGTCACCGCCAGCGAGGTAGGGCCGCGCCCGGTCTTGATGGTGCGGGACGGTGCGGTCTCCCCGGGCGCGTAGGCGTTGACAACCCCGGCATAGTCGTCGTCGCTGACGTACAGGGTGCCGTCCGGTCCGGTGGCGATGCCCAGGGGCTGGCCGACGGCGTCAAGCGACTTGGCGGCGGCGGCAGGCGGGGGCACGACGGCGGAGGCCAGGACCAGCGCGGCGCCGGCCAGCAGTGCCATCCCGGCAGAGGAGACCGCGCCGGCGGCACGGCGAAGCGGCTGATGGATCACGGTGTCCCCCCAAATTCCTGCCGACCCCCGCGGCAGTCCTCCGATCCTACCTACACGGCGCAGCAGACTCAGTGGCGGGCCGCACCGCCATCAGGAAGCCTTGCCGCCCGGACCGGCCGGGGCACGGCACCACGCGGCACCAGGCGGCTCCTGGCACCCGGGTGGGGCCCGTCGTCGTACCCTCCGCCGCCGGCCCTAAACTGAAGTCCGAACCCTGCCGCCGACTTTCCCATGACAGGACCGCGCCCATGACCCTCGTCCTCCACAACGTCCGCCCCTGGGGCGGGGACGCCGCCGACGTGACGCTCGACGGCGGGGTGATCACCACCGTCGGCCCCGTTGCCGTGGAAGGGACTGCTCCAGGGGACCCGGGCTCCAAGCCCGCCGCCACCGTGGACGGGCGCGGCCGGATCCTGCTGCCGTCTTTCTCCGACGTCCACGTCCACCTCGACTCCACCCGGCTGGGGCTGCCGTTCCGCCCGCATACCGGAGCGCCCGGGGTGTGGAACATGATGCTCAACGACCGGAACAACTGGCGCGACGCCGAAGCGTCCATCACCGAGCGGGCCACGCACACCCTTGGCGCGATGATCGGGCGCGGCACCACCCGGGTGCGCAGCTACGCGCAGGTGGACGCCGACGCCGGGCTGGAACGCTTTGAGGCGGTCCTCGCCGCCCGGGAAACGCACCGCAGCCGGGCGGACGTTGCGGTGATCGCGTTCCCGCAGGCCGGGCTGCTTCGCGAGCCCGGAAGCGCCGAGGTACTGGAGGAGGCGCTGAAGCTCGGCGCGGACGTGGTGGGCGGGATCGACCCCTGCGCACTGGACCGCGACCCGGTCCGGCACCTGGACATCGTCTTTGGCCTGGCCGAAAAGTACGGCAAGCCCGTGGACATCCACCTGCACGAGCCGGGCCAGCTGGGCCTGTTCAGTACCCAGCTGATCCTGGAACGCACCAAGGCGCTGGGCATGCAGGGGCTGGTGACCATCTCGCATGCCTTCTGCCTCGGTGAGCTGCCGGACGCCCAACTCGACGAGCTCCTGGCGGACATGGCCGAGCTGGACGTCTCCGTGGCAACGGTTGCGCCCGCGTCCCCGCTGCCGCTGGAACGGCTCACCGCCGCCGGCATCCGGGTGGGCCTGGGCGAGGATGGCCAGCGCGACTACTGGTCCCCCTACGGCAACGCGGACATGCTGGACCGGACATGGCAGCTGGCGTTCACCAACAAGTTCCGGGCGGACGGGCTGATCGAGCATTGTGCGGCCGTGGCCACCATCGGCGGGGCAAGCATCATCGACCCCGCGGCACAGCGGCTTGGTTCCGTGGCGGACCGGCCCGGCCTGGCAGTGGGCGACCCCGCGGAACTGGTGCTGCTGGAGGGCGACACCGTCACCGCCGCCGTGATGGACAAGCTCCCCGGCCGCACGGTGGTCCACCGCGGCACCGTGGTGGCCGACGGACTGCAGCTGGCCTGAGCTACTCCCCCATGCCAGGATGCACCGGAACGTAGTCCACGGTGTTGCCGGAGTTGGTCCGGCCGGCAGGGGCACGGTTGAACCCCCGCGCGTCGAGCCCGTTCTTGGCCCGAAATTCCGCGAGCGCAGCATCGTAGGCGTTGTTGAGGGTCCGGCCGGAGAATTCACCGGTGCTGCCATCGGCGAAAGCGATCCGGATGCGGATACCGGCCGGGTAGTGCCGGCTCATCCGGATAAAGCCTTCGGCGTCCTGGTGCAAGGTAATCAAGGGGGCTGCTTTCGGTCGTGGATCAGCCTCAAGTCTGCCACCCCTCCGCAACGCCCGACGGCGGCACCCCGGGTTCCGCGGGCGGCCACCTGCACCGCTCATACTGGAATCATCCCGTCACGGCACCTGACCATGGAAGGTACCCATGCCTGCCCGCTTCCTCCCTGCCCATCCGCCCAAGCTGCACCTGGTGCTCATGCTGGCGCTGACCTTCTCCACAGGCGTGCTGGACGCCGTCGGTTACCTGGGCCTGGACCGGGTGTTCGCGGCGAACATGACCGGCAACGTGGTCATCCTGGGCATGGCACTCCTTGGCGGCGGGAACCTGCCCATCCTCGGCCCCATCGCAGCCCTGGCAGGGTTCATGACCGGTGCCATGATCTCCGGGCGGACGCTGCGGCTCAGCACCTCCGGCTGGAACCGGCGCACCACGGTGCTGCTGATCGGTGTCAGCGCCATCATGGCCGTAGTGGCATTACTGCTGCTCAGCGGCCTGAACCCGCGGGACAGCGAAGCCCTTACGGTAACCATCACCGGCACGCTGGCCGTCTCCATGGGGGCGCAGGCCGCCACCGCCCGGCACCTCAACGTCAAGGACGTCCCCACCGTGGTGGTCACCTCCACCATCACAGGCCTGGCAGCCGATTCTCGCTTTGGTGCAAATACCCACCCGGTTTGGGGCCGGCGGCTGGCTGCGATCGGGCTCATCATGGCCGGCGCGGCAGTGGGTGCAGGGTCCGCGCAGCTGCACCTCGGGCTCGGGGTACTGCTGACCGCCCTGCTCACCCTTGGGGTCGCCGTGCTGGGCCGGAGCGCCACAAACCGGCAGCTGCGTGGGCATGGCATGGAAACGGCCACGGCCGCACCCGCCCCGGATGCCGCCGTCGTGAATCCTGACGCCGAGGCCGGTCAGTAGTCCCCGGCTCCAGTCGTGGGCCGGCCATGGGGCAGAATGGCCGATGTGAGCAAACCCCAGCCCCCGAGGAAGCGACCCATGAAAAGCCACCGAAGGCGCCTAGGCGCCTTCGCCTTTATCCTGATCGTGCTGCTCGCAGGCCCCGGGCTGATGGTGCTGGGGACTGTCATGATCGATGCTGATGCTGAGCTGTCCCGGACAGGGGTGCAGAGCACGGGCACCATCACGGACTTCAACGACACACAGCGCGCCTCCAGCCGGGACATCAAAGTCCAGTACACCTCCACAGACGGAGCCGAGCATGTCGTCTCGGCTAGCGTTGACCACGACCAGCACCCCGAGGTCGGCACCCCCGTAACGGTTGTCTATGACGGCCAGGAGCCCTCCCGCGCCGTGGTCCTGGGTTTCGAGAGCGGGGGCGTGTCCATCCGCGGGGTTGGAACCATCCTGACCCTCGTGGCCGCCTTGGTAACGCTCATCGCGTTCATCATGAGGGTAGCCGGGAAACGCCGTGCGGGGCGCAGCTGATGTCGCAGCCGGGGAGGGACTTGATACGGGCCTACGGAATGCCACCCAAAAAGCGGAAGGTGTGGCCATGGGTGGCAGGTGGAGCGGCCATCGTGGCGCTCTGCATTGGAATCATGGTGGTGTCGCTGATGCCGTTGATCAACGGGGCTCCGGCCCGTGAAACAGCCCGGATCAACGAGATGGTGTCCATCGCGGACGCAATTCCCGCCGGGGACGGCTGGGAAGTGACTGCAGCCAGCGATCCGAAAAATGATCCCGGCTGCATCCCCTTGGAGACGTCCTGCCACAATCTGGACAGGACCTGGTCCACCCCCTCGCAGGTCACCCTGGACGACCTGCGAGATTCGACCGGCTACGCCCTCAAGACGTTCACCAATCCCAACTGTGCCTCGGGCACCGTTCAGGAGAACTACCACATCGAACTCTGCGTCCGCCCGTACGAGGTAGAGCTCCGGATGTACGACAAATAGGGGCAGCCCTCCTGGCATCACTTGTCCTGCACGGGCAGCTACCGAAGGCTCAGCGCCACCACAAGGCCGATGACCACGGCGGCCACAACCCCCAGCGAGATGTAGAGTCCGGCCTTCATCGAACTCTTCTGCACCGTGGCTCCGGCGTTGGGGAGCGCTTCCTGCCACGCTTTGATGGCGTCCAGGCCCTGGTAGTAGGCGAACATCATGGCAGCGCCGCCGGCCGCGCCCGCCACAGCACCCAGGCCGCCCGCGCCGCTCATGGCGGCCCCGGCGGAACCGGCGCGGCTCAGGCCGGTAGCGTCCGTGCGGCCATCCGCGCCGGCGGCCATCTCCGCGAGTTGCCAGGAGGACGGGCTGGGCGACAAGGACGCGCCCACGCCCACGATGTCGTACTTCCGGCCGTTCGCCGTGACCACCATCGTCCCCATGCTTGTGAACCGTACCGCCGCCTGGGCTGCCGGCACGGAAAATACCGGCACCCCGTCAGCGTCATGCATGCTGAACGTTCCCGCGCTGTCCATGGCCACGATGGCAGGTACTGTCCTGGCTCCGTTGATCATGCTCTTGCGCCAGTAGAGCAAGGACTTCATTGGGGGCGCGGAAGCTGAGGGTGTTATCTCCATGACCACAGCTTAGGCGGCACCATCCCCTGCCCACCCGCAGCCGGCATGGGGAGATCTTCCCTTGCCGGGCCGCCGGCCCTGTACGACGGCACCCGGGGCGCGCGCCGTCGTCGTACGTCCTTCCGGGGCGCTATTTAAGTTTTGGCACCAGCACCGGCGTGTTCTTCTTGTACGCCTCGTAGTCCGGCTGGCCGCCCCACTTCTTGTCCGCCTTCTTCTCCAGGGGCGGGACGCCACTGCCCTTGGTGAGCAGCAGGGCCACGAACACCGGGGAGATCAGCGCGGCCCACTGCCAGCCCTGGAGTACGGGCAGCGCGATGATGGCCACCCCCACCCACAGGGTGATTTCGCCGAAGTAGTTCGGGTGGCGGGACTTTGACCACAGCCCGGTATTGATGAAGCGTCCCTTGTTGGCGGGATCTGCCTTGAACCGGTTCTTCTCAATATCCGCCAGGGTTTCCACCGTGATGCCCGCGGCCCACACCAGCAGGCCCACCCAGAAGAACCCGTCCAGGCCAACCTTTTTGTCCGAGGTGATGGCCACCCATGCCAGCGCCGCCGTGAGCACCACCCACAGGCCCTGGATGGTCCAGGTGTTCAGGAAGCGGAGGAAGTCCGGCTTGAGCTCATCGAACCGGTCATCCTTGCCGTGCTTGCTGATCCGCAGGAACAGGAAGCTGCCCAGGCGCGCGGCCCACAGCACCACCATGGCCGCCAGGAGCAGGCCGCGTGCATCGACGCCGGGGGAAGCCAGCACCAGGAACACGGTGATGGAGATGTAGGTAAGGGCCCCGGTGAGGTCATAGAACTTCTCGGTCTGCGCCTTGAAGCTGGGAATGAACACCAGCCACTGGATCACGAACGCCGCGGCAACCCCCAGCGCAAACACCGGGAACCCGCCAATCCGGGAACCTCCCTGGCTTCCGGCGAGGGCAATGAGCACCGCCACCACCACGGCGATGACAGTACTGACGAGCGCCTTGCGGCTGCTTCCATTCACGGACAGGCTCCTTTCCCGGGGCCCCAGCGCGATCCTGCGCTGACGATACCCTCTTATCCTGCTAGTCTCTCATGTATTCAAATCTATTTGATCACTAGAGGACAATAACTACAATATGGGAAGGCCAAGGAGGAGGACCCGTGGACGCACCGCTGCACCATCCGGCCGCCGCCGCGCTCCAGAACTTGTTCAACCTCGCCAATGAGACAGAGCGCGAGGTGGCCCGCCATCTTGAACTGAACCTCACGGACTACCGGGCACTTAGCGCCCTGGTCCAGTCCGGACCGCTCACCGCCGGCGCTCTCGGGGAAACTTTGGGCGCCACTGCGGCCACCACCACCGCCATTGTCGGCCGGCTCGAAGCACGCGGCTACGCTGAACGCCTGCGTTCCGCCGAGGACAGGCGGCATGTCCATGTCAGCGCCACCCCCGCCGCTGCCGACAGGATCCTGCACCTGATGCTCCCCCTCATGGATGCCACCAACCAATACATCCACACGCTCCCCGCGGACGAACAGGCAACCATCGCCGGATTCCTGGACGTCGCCTTGACCCTCATGCAGGACCATCTGCATTCCCTTTCCGAGAAGGACACCCCTTGAGAGAGTTCACCTCGCCGCCCCTGGCCGACCTGTCCACCCACCGGAACGCCACCGATCTTCTAATGCACCGGTACCGCACCTCCCCGGAGCACGTCGCTTTCGAGGTGCGGGCCAACGGTGCCGACATCACCGCCCCCTGGCGCCAGGTGACCACCCGCCAGTTCGTTTCTGAGGTCCGGGCCCTTGCCAAGGGCCTGATCGCGGCCGGCCTGCAACCCGGCGAAACCATGGCCATCATGTCCCCCACCCGGTACGAATGGGCGGTGGCGGACATGGCGGCGTGGTTCGCGGCCGCCGTCGTGGTCCCCATCTACGAAACCTCCGCCCAGCCCCAAGTGACCGCCGTGCTGTCCGACGCCGACGTCCGCCTGGCAATTGCCGGCACCACAGCGCACGCCGCGCTGCTGGAGCAAGGGTACGCCCGGACCGGAACTCCAAACTTGGGCATTTGGACCATGGATGCCCGCCCCGGCGCTGACCTTCAGGCGCTGGTGGAACTGGGCACCGACGTTCCGGACCGCGACGTGGAGGAACGGCGCCTGCTGCCGGACCAGGAGTCCGTGGCCACGATCGTCTACACCTCGGGCACCACCGCAGACCCGAAGGGCGCGTTGATCACCCATGGCAACTTTGTGGGCCAGATCCTCAACGTCGGCGCCGCCTACACCAGCGTGGTCCGCGAGGGCGGCAACACCATCATCTTCCTGCCCATGGCGCACGTCCTGGCCCGCGGCCTGCAGCTCATCTGCCTGGCCAACGGCATGCGCATCGCACACCTCGCCGATCCCCGTGAAGTGGTGCCGGCCCTGGGCGCCCTCAAGCCCACGTTCCTGGTGGTGGTGCCCCGCGTCCTGCAGAAGATCCAGGCGTCCGCGGCGGCCGCCGCGGCGCAAAAGCACCTGGGCCGGGTCTGGGCGCTGGCGCAGCGCACGGCGGTGGAATGGGGCAGGTTCGCGGAAGCGCACGACGCCGACCCCGGCGTCCGTGCCCCGCTGGGCCTGCGGGCCCGCCGGGCCGTGTTCGACCGTGTCTTTTACGCGCGCCTCCGCGCGCTGGTGGGCGGACGCCTTGACTACGTGCTGTCCGGCGCCGGCGCACTGGACACAGAATTGTCCCTGTTCTTCCGGGGCCTCGGGCTGCCCGTCATCGAAGGCTACGGACTCACCGAAACCACAGCCCCGCTCACCGGCAATCTTCCCGGCGCCATCCATTCCGGGTCCGTGGGGGTCCCCATGCCCGGCACCACCGTACGGATCTCCGATCAAGGCGAAGTGCTGGCCAGCGGGGTGGGCGTGTTTGCCGGGTACCGCCGCGTTTCCGACAACGACGAAGCGTTCGTGGACGGGTTTTTCCGTACCGGGGACCTGGGCGAACTGGACTCCCACGGCCGGCTCACCCTCAAAGGCCGCATCAAGGACGTGATTGTGACCGCCGGCGGCAAGACCGTCACACCCGCCATCTGGGAAGGCTATGTGGAGGGCGATCCCCTGGTGGCCCACGCCATCATGGTGGGCGAAGGCAAGCCCTACCTTGGCGGCCTGGTGCTGCTGGACCCGGAGTCCGTCACGGCGTGGGCCGAGCGCGAAGGCATTGCAGACCTTAGCGCGCTCAAGATTCCGGATGACGGCGGCGCCGTCCGGATCGAGGACACCCGGCTGCTCAGTGTGGTGGGCAAGGCGGTCAGTGCCGCAAACGCCCGGCTGGCCCGGTCCGAACAGGTGCGCAAATTTGTCCTGCTGCTGGCGGACCTCAACGAGGCGCACGGCAATGTCACGCCCACGATGAAACTCAAACGCACCGTGTTTGCAGAACGCGCCCGGCATTTCGTGGACCACCTGTACACCGATCCAAGGAGCCAAGCATGAACCCCCGCACCAAAAACTGGCTGACCGCCTACGTTGTCAGTGCCGTGATTTTCGCCGTACTGGACGTGGCGTGGATCCTGCTGGTGGCCAACCCGCTGTACCAGAACCAGATCGGCGGCCTGCTCGCTCCCAAGGCAAACCTGGCCGGGGCCGTGCTGTTCTATGTCATCTTCGTCGCCGGAATGGTGCACTACGGTGTCCGCCCCAATACCCCCGACGCCACGGTACGCCAGCGCGTCACGGGAGCAGCCTTGTTCGGGTTCTTCACCTACGCCACGTGGGCGCTGACCGGGTTCGCCGTGCTGAAGGATTTCCCTGCCCTGGTGGCCGTCACGGACATCCTTTGGGGAGCCGGGGCCTGCAGCATCGTCACCTGGGCCACCGCCACCTTGCTGCGGCGCCGGCTCGCCCGCCCCGCCACAGCCTGAGTCTTCGTGGCGCCCGCGTCACGGACAGCACGCTTTAGACCAAGGAACGGCGGCGGAACCCCGTAAAGCCGGGACCCGCCGTCGTCCGCCCCTGCTAAAGCCTGCCCTGCGTGACGCGGGACGGCGCGCAGGGCTCACCCGAACAGCGCCGCCACCTGGGTCAGCGTCTGGAACACCCCGTACGCCAGCGGGATGCCCACCAGGATCCAGCCCAAGACCAGCCTGCCGGTGGACCTTCGCACCGGTTCCTGCACGTTGTGGGTGTGTGCTGTGGTCATCTCAGGCCTCCATGGCTGGTTCGTGCCGCGCGGAGCGGGGTTCGTGGAATCGGGCGTCGACGGGGGTGACCAGCAGGTTGGCCACGAAGCCCACCACCAGCAGGGCCACCATGGTCAGCAAGGCCGGCTGGTAGGACGCGCCGGTCAGCTGGCCCGGTTTCCCCTGCGCGTCCAGGATGCCATTGACGATCAGCGGACCGGCCACCCCGGCCGCTGACCAGGCCGTCAGCAGCCGGCCGTGGACGGCGCCCACCTGGAACGTCCCGAACAGGTCCCGCAGGTACGCCGGGGCGGTGGCGAAACCGCCGCCGTAGAACGAGATGATCAGGAACGCCAGCACCACATAGAGGAACGTGGCCGTGGCACCGGCCAGCGCCAGCACGGTGTACAGGACCGCGCCGACGCCCAGGTACACCATGTAGATCCGCTTGCGGCCGGTGATGTCGGAGGTGGCGGACCAGGCGAACCGCCCTGCCATGTTGCCGATGGACAGCAGCCCCACGAAGCCCGCGGCGACGCCGGCGCTGACCAGGGAGCCGCCGTCGGCCTTCCGGAAGAAGTCCTGGATCATGGGCGCCGCCTGCTCCAGGATGCCGATGCCGGCGGTGACGTTGCAGAACAACGCCACCCATACCAGCCAGAACTGCCGGGTCTTGATGGCGTTCTTGGCGGAGACGTTCTCCGTGGTGACCAGCCTGGCGGCCTTGACCTTGGCGGGGTCGAACCCGGCCGGGCGCCAGCCGTCTGCGGGGACTTTGATGGTGAAGGCGCCGAACAGCATGTAGGCGAGATAGACGACGGCGAGCGTCAGGAAGAGCTTCCCCACGGCATCGCCGCTGGCCACCCAGCCCTGCGCACCGGAGTTGGGATCGTAGGCCTTGAGCAGGGCCTGGGACACGGGGCTGGCGATCAGCGCGCCGCCGCCGAAGCCCATGATCGCCATGCCGGTGGCCAGGCCGGGGCGGTCCGGGAACCATTTAATGAGCGTGGACACCGGCGAAATGTAGCCAATGCCAAGCCCGATGCCGCCCACCACGCCGTAACCCAGGTAGACCAGCCAAAGCTGGTGCGTGAAGATGCCCAGGGAGCCGACCAGGAAGCCGCCCACCCAGAACATGGCCGAGGTGAACATCGCCTTCCGCGGACCGTTCCGGTCCACCCACGTGCCCATGACCGCCGCGGAGAGGCCCAGCATCACGATGGCGATGGAGAAGATCACCCCGATCTCGGTCAAGCTGGCGCCGAAATGCTTGACCAGCGCGGTTTTGTACACGCTGGTGGCATAGGCCTGGCCAATACAGAGGTGGACAGCGAGCGCTGCCGGCGGGACAAGCCAGCGGTTGAAGCCCGGCGGGGCGATGGTTCGGTCACGGTCCAGGAAGCCCATGATGATGATTCCCTTGCTAGGTGGAAGACGACGGTGTCCAGCGGCGAAGGGCCCGGCCCGTTGCCTCCGGCAATCATCATGCAAATCATCAGCAAACGTACTGTTGGCGCGCCGACCGGTAGTGAATATACGGCGAGCGGCACCACGGGACGCGCCTCAAGCCGCCGAACGTCCGGTGAACTCTGCATGAACGGACCCCGGTTTGGGCCCGGGCCGTAACCTCGCCGTGATCTACTGGTGAACGCGAAATATACCGACCAGTAACTTACGGTCCGGCGATCGGCCCATCGTGGGGGGCGTGCCCGCTTCGCCGTCCTCCATGACGGACAAGGAATCTGACGTGAATCTTTCCAGACGCCGCTTCTTCGCAGCGGGCACCGCGGCTGCCACCACCCTGGCCGCCGGAAGCACCCTGCGGGCAGCCGCCGCGGCCCCGCCGGCCCTCCCGGCTCCCGGTGACTCCGGCATCGAGCACATCGTCGTGGTGATGATGGAAAACCGCTCCTTCGACCACTTCCTCGGCTGGCTGCCCGGGTCCGACGGCACACAGTCCGGACTGACCTTCCGGGACCGCTACGGCATCCCGCACTCCACCTACCACCTGACCGACTTCCAGGGCTGCGGCCACCCGGATCCTGACCACTCCTACGAGGGCGGCCGGATCCAATACAACAACGGCAAGAACGACGGCTGGCTCCGGGCCGGCGAAAACGACGAGTTCGCCGTGGGCTACTACGGCGCCGAAGACCTGGACTTCTGGCGCCAGGCCGGCCCCGACTGGACTGTCTGCGACCGCTACTTCGCCGCGACGATGGCCGAGACCTACCCCAACCGGTTCTACCAGCACGCCGCCGCCACCGACCGGATCCACAACTCCACCGCCACCAGTACCCTTCCCACGATTTGGGACCGGCTGGCCAGCGCTGGCGTATCCGGTAAGTACTACTACGGCGACATCCCGTTCACCGCACTCTGGGGAGCCAAGTACCAGGGCATTTCCCACCCCTATGCGGAGTTCCTCGCCGACTGCTCCGCCGGGGCGCTGCCGGCGGTGTCCTTCGTGGATCCACGGTTCACCGACGAAGGCTCCGGGACCTCCGGCGATGACCACCCGCATGCCGATATCCGCTCCGGAGAAACGTTCCTGGCCGAGGTCTACAACGCCGTGACGTCAGGGCCGGGCTGGGCCACCACCCTGCTGGTGGTCAACTACGACGAATGGGGCGGCTTCTACGACCATCTGCCCCCGGCCACCGCCCCGGACACCAACCCGGATACCGCCCTGCGGGGCTTCCGGGTGCCGTCCCTGGTGGTCTCGCCCAGGGCGCGGCGCCGGTACGTCGCCCACGATGTCTACGACCACACCTCGGTCCTGAAAGCGATCGAATGGCGCTGGAACCTGGCGCCCCTCACACAGCGTGACCAGGCCGCCCGCAATATTGCAGAGGTCCTGGACTTCGGCACCCCTGCCAACCTGGCCGCCCCGAGATACCTCGTTCCGCCATTCGTGGCCGGCCCCGCCTGCTCCCCGGTGGGTCCGCCGCCGGAAGAGGAATGGTCAGGACTGAAACAGAAAGCACTCGCCGACGGATGGAAACTCCCGTGACAATGAAACTCCGTGCCGCCGCAGCGGCCATCGCCGTGTTCGCCGCCGCCATCGTCGGCGGGGCGGCAACGCCGTCACAGCCGGCCGCCGCCGCCCCCGCTCCCGCCACCGCGCCGGCGGCCTCCAGCTACCTGCCCGGCGCCAACCACGTCTTCGTCATCAACCTCGAAAACAAGGGCTACGACGAAACCTGGGGCCCGGCGTCGGCCACTCCTTATCTTTCCCAGACCCTGCGCAGCCAAGGCGTCCTGCTGAACCAGTACTACGGCACGGCGCACAACTCCCAGCCCAACTACGTGGCGCAGATTTCCGGCCAGGGACCCAACCCGCAGATGCAGGCCGACTGCCAGACCTACACCCCGTTCGTCGGCAGCGGCACCGCCAGCCCCGGCCAAGCAGTCGGCGACGGCTGCGTGTTCCCGGCCAGCGTTCCCACGGTGGCCGGGCAGCTCAAAGACGCCGGGAAATCCTGGAAGGGGTACATGGAGGACATGGGCACCCCTTGCCGGCACCCGGCCCTGGGCGCCGTCGATGACACCCAGAAAGCCAAGGTGGGCGACCAGTACGCCGCCCGCCACAACCCGTTCGTCTACTTCGCCGGGATCACCGGCTCACCGGACTGCGCCACGAACGACGTCGACCTCTCCGCCTTGCAGACGGACCTCGCCTCGGCTGCCACCACGCCCAACCTGTCCATGATCACGCCCAACCTTTGCCACGACGGACACGACTCCCCCTGCGTGGACGGGCAGCCCGGCGGCCTGGCAAGCGCTGACGCCTGGCTCAAGCAATGGGTTCCGGTCATCACCAACTCTCCGGCGTTCAAGCAGGACGGCGTCCTGGTGATCACCTTCGACGAATCCGACGGGCCCCAGTCGGACGCCAGTGCCTGCTGCGGCGAAGGCCCGGGCCCGAACGCGGCCCTGCCAGGCATCACGGGCATGGGCGGCGGACGCGTCGGCGCGCTGGTCCTCTCCCCCTTCACGAAGGGCGGAACCTGGTCCACCACGCCGTACAACCACTACAGCCTGCTCGCCAGCATCGAGGACACCTTTGGGCTGCCGTACCTGGGGTACGCCGGGACGCCCGGGCTCAACCGGTTTGGCCTGGACGTGTACAACGCGGGGGTCTGAGCCTGACCGGGGCTGCATGCCTCCCCTCGAATGGACCCGGCAAACGGACTGCAGTGCAGCGTTTGCCGGGTCCATTGCTGTTCCGCGGCCGATGCGTTATGGCGACGTTAGGAAAGGGTGGCGGCGAGGCGCATAGTTAGGAGATGACAAGCCCTTACACCCGCGGCGACTCCTTCAGCAGCGAGGCTTCCCGGAAGCACATCAGGCAGGCGCTCACGGACTACGGGGCAACGGACATCCTGTTCACCCAGCGAGGGGACCGGAGCGCTGTGGCTTTTAGGGGGACCGGACGGCAATTCCGGATTGTCATGCCATTGCTGCAGTCCGACGGCGCCCTGGCCATTCGTGGCGACATCGCGGACAGCCGGGTCCACGAAGCCAACGCGAAAATCCTCGAACGCGCCAACCGCAAATCATGGCATGCCCTGGCCCTGGCCATTGACGCCAAACTCGGAGCCGTGGCCGCGGGAATCGCCTCCCTCGAATCGGAATTCCTGGCCCACGTGGTGCTCCCCGGAAACCACACCGTGCTGGACGAACTCGCATCCGTGATTGATTCCGCCTACCGTTCCGGCCGGCGTCCGACCTTCGGCGGGCCGGTTCCGCATCCCGGCCCGGAAGAGTCGCTGATGAGCGTAGACTCAAAGTATCTCGGGACATCGTGACAGGACATCCGTTGCCCCGAAAATGAGCCCGATTCCCGGTTGCCTTCCACGGCCGCCGGCGCGCGCCGTACCGAGTAGCCTCGACGCCGGCACACCAGGGAATCGGTACGACGAGGGGCCGCACCACAACACCGGCCGGAACGGGTTAACACCGTTCACCTCCACTGCAGCCGATCCGGCCCCGGATCCCCTGCCCCAGCCACTCCGCCCCGCGTCCCGGGATCCGGCAGTGCACCCTTCAGAACGCTGGTAGACACCATGACCACCATCCAAGACTCTGTTATACGCGCCGACTCGGCGCTATCGGTCAGCGGAGTCCTCGCATCCGCGTTGCCACCGAACCTGGGCACCGCCCAAGGCCCCACGCGGTACACCGTTCCGGCCGTATTCTCCCGCCGGCCGCAGCCCCGCGAAATCGAGCTGCTGCACGGCGAAGCGACGAAACAGCGCCTGGCCGACGCCGGGTACAGCGATGTGGAACTCCGCGTCTCAGACCGCCGCCTCCTGATCACCAACACCAACCTGGTGGACCTCAAAGCAGGCCTGGCCCATCTTGTAGGCGTGATCCTGCGCGACATTTCAGCCCAGGCCGCCCAGGAACGGACCCACCGAACCGACGAACTCGAAGCGTTGGGCCTGGTGGAAGAAGAGCGCCTTGAGTCGCTGCGCAAGGCGGCCGCAGACATCCACTTCGATTAAGCCTTTCCTCCTCGTGTGCCGGCTGCGTAAACCGCGGCCGGCACCGGCGCATCCCGGGCCTGGGGGCGTCCTTGACACCATTACGAAAGGCACACCCCATGACTGACATCAGTATTCGCGACCAGTGGAACCTGCTTCCCGCTCCGGTCACCCAATGGCTGCTGGCGAACCCAGGCTGCATGATTCTGCCACGGACAATTTCCGCCCAGATCAGTGCAGCCGCCGGCGAGGGAGCCAACGGAGATCCCCACGGTGAGACCACGCTGTCCCGGGAGGACGTGGACTTTATCAGGATGAAATCCCATGAGGCCGGGCCGAATCCGGATTACACGTTCTTCGACTCCGTGCAGCCGTAGCTGGTCCCGGGGTACTGCCGCCCGGCGGCGGTACCCCGGCCCGCGCGTCACTCCGACCTAAGACGTCAGAGGGTGGCCAGGGCTCCCTTGGCGCTTTCCACCAGGACATGGGTTCCCGCCTCGACGTAGACCACCTCACCATCAATCTGGCAGGGCACCGTATCGCTGGTGGAGAAGGCATAGCGGCTGACGCTCGGTTGATGCCCCAGCCCCAGGGTGACCGCGCGGAGCGTCATCAGGGCCATCTTCATCAACCCGGCGTGGGGCAGCGTCACCACCTCGAACCGCCCATCGTCCGGGTAATGCGACTCGCTGACGGTGCCGTACTTGGCCATGCGTGAGACGTTGGCCAGGATCAGGCTGTCGAACCGGGCGGTGGCCCCGTCATCCCGGACAAGTTCGAAGGGCTTCAACCTCGAGAGCGTGCGGGCCACGGAGACGAGCTCCAGGACCTTACCCTTGCCGCCCTGTTCAATGCCGAGGGCCATCAGCGAGGTCAGCCCGAACCCCACGTAGGAATGCGCGTACAGGACCCGTTCCTGCGTTCCGGTGCGGAGCGTGATCCGCAGCAGGTCGACGCGCCGGCCCACACCGGCCGACGCCGCTTCCGCGAAGGTTCGCACCGGCAGGCTTCGGTAGTGGTCGTTGGCATTTCCGGCGGGAATGACGGCGCAGACGGCCTTGCTCCCGGGCACGTCCATCACGCCGTTGACCACCTCGTTGTACCCGCCGTCCCCGCTGACGGAAAGGATGAGCGGCACACCCCGGCGCGCCTCGCCCCGGGCAAGTTCACGGGCGTGGCCGGCAAATTCCGTTGGCAACAGGTGAACGGGCAGCCCCGGCAGGTCGGTGGCCAGTTCCCGCTGCAACGCCTCGATCCGCTGGCCCATTCCAGGCCGGCCGGGATTGAAGATCAGGACGGCACGGTCGAAAGGTGCGGCAGGTGCTCCGTCATCAGCCATGGCGTACGTGTTCTCCGGGTTCCTGGTGCGGGTGCCTCCAGCCTAACCCGCGGCCTTGGTTTCCGAAGGCCCGTTCGGATGGCAGAGTGGGACGATGAGTGGACAACCCGCCGGGCAGGCACGCATGGATGCGGACGTGATCATCATTGGTGGCGGGTTGGCCGGGCTGGTGGCCTGCAACGAGCTGGTCCGTGCGGGAAAGCGCGTCGCCATCCTGGACCAGGAGAACCAGGCCAACCTGGGCGGCCAGGCGTTTTGGTCGCTGGGCGGGCTTTTCCTTGTGGACACCCCCATGCAGCGCCGTCTGGGCGTTAAGGATTCCTTCGAGCTGGCGTGGCAGGACTGGCAGGGCTCAGCGCAATGGGACCGGCTTTCCGGACCGCACCCGGAGGACGAATGGGCCGCGCAGTGGGGCCGCGCCTACGTGGAGTTCGCCGCCGACGACAAGCGCTCCTGGCTGCAGGAGCAGGGCATCCGGTTCACGCCGCTGGTGGGCTGGGCCGAGCGCGGAGACGGCAGGGCCGGCGGCCACGGCAACTCGGTTCCCCGCTTCCACGTCCCGTGGGGCACCGGCACCGGGGTGTCCGAACCGTTCGCGGACAAGGCGCGGGAGGCGGCCGCGGCGGGCAGAGTCACGTTCTTCTTCCGGCACCGGGTGGACGGTTTAACGTACGACGACGGTACGGTCACCGGGGTGCGTGGCGCAGTGCTGGCACCTGATGCGTCGCCGCGTGGGGTGTCCTCCAACCGGGACATTGTTGGGGACTTTGAGTTGCGGGCGCAGGCTGTGGTGATCGCTTCCGGCGGGATCGGCGGCAACCACGAGCAGGTGCGGCGCTGGTGGCCGGACCGGCTGGGAACACCGCCGCGCAGGATGGTCACCGGGGTGCCGCAGCATGTGGACGGGCGGATGCTGGACATCGCCGACGGGTCCGGAGTCCGGCTGGTGAACCGGGACCGGATGTGGCATTACACCGAGGGGATCCAGAACTGGAATCCCATCTGGCCGGACCACGCCATCCGGATCCTGCCCGGCCCCTCCTCATTGTGGTTCGATGCTCTGGGCCGGCGGCTCCCCTCCCCCGGCCTGCCCGGTTACGACACGCTGGGCACCCTCCGCTTGCTGCGGACCACCCCGGACATCCAGCAATACGACCATTCCTGGTTCATCCTCAACCAGCGGATCATCGAAAAGGAGTTCGCCCTTTCCGGCTCCGAACAGAACCCGGACATTACCAACCGGGACCTCAAGCTGCTGCTGAAGACCCGGCTGGGCCGGGGCGCGTCCGGTCCCATCGAGGCGTTCAAGGAGCACGGCGCGGACTTTGTGGTGGCGGACAACCTGCCGGACCTGGTCCGCGGCATGAACGGGCTCACCGCGGAACCGCTGCTGGACGGTGCGCTGCTGCGGCGCCAGATCGGGGAACGCGACGCCGAGATCCGTAATGCCTATTCCAAGGACGCCCAGGTGGCGGGCATCCGCAACAGCCGCCGCTACCTGGGTGACCGGCTCTTCCGGACAGTGAAGCCGCACCGGATCCTGGATCCGAAGGCGGGCCCGCTGATCGCGGTGCGGCTCCACGTCGTCACCCGGAAAACGCTCGGCGGCATCCAGACGAATTTGTCCGGGCAGGCCCTCGGCCAGGAAGGCGCCCCCATTCCCGGGCTGTACGCCGCCGGGGAGGCCGCCGGGTTCGGCGGCGGCGGCGCCCACGGATACAACGCCCTCGAGGGCACCTTCCTGGGCGGCTGCATCTTCACCGGCAGGACGGTGGGGCGTTCCCTGGCCCGGGCGTTGTAGCCGCGCATCCTTTCCGGCTTGCTAGGGTCGGCGTATGGCCATCCTCCCCCGTTCCATGGACGACGTGATTTCCGAGCCGCTGCGTGCCCAGTTCGAGTTCTTCCTGGACGAGCACCGGGCTGCGCTCGACGACTGCCTGGACGGCTTGACCGAAGAGCAGGCCCGGCGCCGGCTGGTTCCGTCCCGCACCACGCTGCTGGGCCTGGTGAAGCACGCCACCTTCGTGGAGAAGGTCTGGTTCGACGAAGCCGTCACGGCCCGCACGCGCAGTGAGATCGGCATCCCGGCCACCCCGGACGAATCGTTCATGCTTGACGACGCCGACACGGTGGCCTCCGTCCGGTCAGCCCACCGGGAGGCGTGCGCCGCCTCCCGGGCGGCCGCGGCCGGGCTGGGCCTGGACGATGTGGTCACCGGCAACCGGCGGGGCCCGCTTCCGCTGCGCTGGGTGTACCTGCATATGCTGCGGGAACTGGCCCAGCACTGCGGCCACGCGGACATCCTGCGCGAGCAGGTGCTGGCGGTCCCGTCCCGGTGATGACACCGCGGCGGGACCGCCCCTGGACCTTTCGGCGCTCTGGTCAGGCTGCGCCGGCCGCGGCAGCCACTGGCCCGGCGGACGAGTCCTCCGCCGCGCCCGCGAGCCGCAGCCAGGTGTCCACCACCGTGTCCGGGTTCAGGGAGAGGGAGTTGACGCCTTCCTTCACCAGCCATTCAGCGAAGTCCGGATGGTCGCTGGGGCCCTGGCCGCAGATGCCCACGTACTTGCCGTGCGCCCGGCAGGCCTTGATGGCCATGCTGAGCAGCTTTTTCACTGCCGCGTCCCGTTCGTCGAAACTGTTGGCCACGATGGCCGAGTCACGGTCAAGGCCCAGGGTCAGCTGGGTCATGTCGTTCGAGCCGATGGAGAAGCCGTCGAAGTACTCCAGGAAGTCGTCGGCGAGCAGCGCGTTGGAAGGCAGTTCGCACATCATGATGACCTCAAGGCCGTTTTCGCCGCGGCGCAGGCCGTTCTCGGCGAGCAGGTCGATGACGCCGCGTGCCTCGTCCAGTGTCCGCACGAACGGGATCATCAGCTTGACGTTGGTCAGGCCCATCTCGTTGCGGACGAAGGACAGTGCCTCACATTCAAGGTCGAAGCAGTCCCGGAAGGATGGTTCCAGGTAGCGGGACGCGCCGCGGAACCCAATCATCGGGTTCTCCTCGTGCGGTTCGTACGCCGGGCCGCCAATGAGGTTGGCGTACTCGTTGGACTTGAAGTCGGACATGCGGACAATCACCGGTTCGGGCGCAAAGGCGGCGGCAATGGTGGCCACGCCCTCGGCCAGTCGCTTGATGTAGTAGTCGCGGGGGCTGTCGTACGCGGCAATCCGCCCGCGGATCTCGGCGGCCACCTCCTCCGGCTGGCTGTCCAGGTTCAGGAGCGCCTTGGGGTGGATGCCGATCTGCCGGTTGATGATGAACTCCAGCCGGGCCAGCCCCACGCCGTGGTTGGGCAATTGCGCAAAAGTGAACGCCTGTTCCGGCGTGCCGACGTTCATCATGACCTTCACCGGCGCCTCGGGCAGATCGGTGACCCCGGTCTCCTCGACGCTGAAGTCCAGCAGGCCCTCGTAGATGGTGCCGGTCTCGCCGTCGGCGCAGGAGACGGTCACCTCCTGGCCGTCGGCCAGCGCGTCAGTGGCGTTGCCGGTGCCCACGACGGCGGGAATCCCCAGCTCGCGGGCGATGATGGCCGCGTGGCAGGTGCGTCCGCCGCGGTTGGTGACGATCGCGGAGGCACGCTTCATGATCGGTTCCCAGTCAGGGTCGGTCATGTCCGCCACCAGGACGTCGCCGGTCTGGAACGAGGCCATCTGGTCGATCGCGGTGAGGATCCGGACCTTGCCGGCGCCGATCCGCTGGCCGATGGCGCGGCCCTCCACCAGCACCGGGCCGGTCGCGTTCAGGCGGAACCGGCTCATGCTGCCCGGGGCCCGGCGGGACTGCACGGTTTCCGGGCGGGCCTGCAGGATGTACAGTCCACCGTCGATGCCGTCCTTGCCCCACTCAATGTCCATCGGGCGGCCGTAATGCTTCTCAATGGCGACGGCGTGGCGCGCCAGCTGCTCGACGTCGTCGTCCGTGAGGCTGAAGCGCGAGCGCTGGGACTCCTCCACCGGCACGAAGTCGATGGTGCGGCCGATCTCGTTGTTGGTGGTGTAGGTCATCTGGAGGGCCTTCTCGCCCAGGCCCCGCTTGAGGATGGCCGGCCGGCCGGCTTCCAGGGCGGGCTTGTACACATAGAACTCATCGGGGTTCACGGCGCCCTGGACCACTGCTTCGCCCAGCCCGTAGGAGGAGGTGACGAACACGGCGTCCTGGAAGCCGGACTCGGTGTCCATGGTGAACATGACCCCGGAAGCGCCGACGTCGGAACGCACCATGCGCTGGATGCCCGCCGAGAGTGCCACCTCGGCGTGCTCGAACTTGTGGTGCACGCGGTAGGCGATAGCGCGGTCGTTGTAGAGCGAGGCAAAGACGTCCTTGATGGCCTGCAGGATGTTCTCGATGCCGCGGACGTTAAGGAAGGTCTCCTGCTGCCCGGCGAACGAGGCGTCGGGAAGGTCTTCTGCCGTGGCGCTGGAGCGCACCGCCCAAGAAAGATCCTGCGAGCCGGCGTGCTTGTCCACCAGCTGCTGGTACGCCTCGCGGACCTGCGCCTCGAAATCCGCCAGGAACGGCGTGTCGCGGACCAGGGACCGGATCTCCTGGCCGGCAGCCGCCAGCGCCGTCACGTCATCGGTGTCCAGGCCAACGAGCCGGTCGGCGATCTTCTGGTCCAGGCCGGAGTCGGACAGGAACCGGCGGTACGCGTCCGCCGTGGTGGCGAATCCGTCCGGGACCTGTACGCCGGCGGACGTCAGGTTCTGCACCATCTCGCCCAGGGAGGCGTTCTTGCCGCCCACCTTGTCCAAGTCCTCAAGCCCGAGTTCGGAGAACCAAAGAACGTCTGTGGTCATGTTTACTGCTCCTTTGCAGAGGTGGCTTAGGCATTGCTGGCCGCCACGGTAGTGCCGGCCGGAAGAAAAACCTTGTCAACAGTGGCAGGTCTGCCGCGCACTTTCCACATGATGTGCGCCACGCCACGTTTGTGAATTGTTGCTAATGCTTGAGATTCATCCGCTGCAGGATGGTGGCCGCCATCTCCTCCACGGACACGGTGGCGGAGTTCAGGTACGGGATCCGGTGGGATACGTACAGCTGCTCGGCGCTGCGCAACTCAAAGCCGCACTGACGCAAGGATGCGTAGGGCGAGCTGGGCCGCCGTTCGGTGCGGATCTGGCTCAGGCGCAGCGGGTTGGACGACAGGCCGAAACACTTGGACACGAAGGGCTGCAGCGGCTTCGGCAGGCCGTCCCGCTGGAAGTCCTCGTCGACGAGCGGAAAGTTGGCGGCGAAGATCCCGTGCTGGAGTGCCAAATACATGGTGGTGGGCGTCTTGCCGCACCGGGACGGGGCCACCAGGATCACCTGCGCCTTCTCCAGGGCACGCAGGCTCTGGCCGTCGTCGTGCTCCATCGCGTACTCCACAGCCGCCATCCGGGACTGGTAGCGCGCGGCGTTGCCCAGGCCGTGCGCCCTGCCGGGTTCGCCACTGGCAGGCGCGCCGAGCGCCTGTTCCAGCACGCCCACGTGCGTGCCGATCAGGTCCACGATCACGCCTTTGCAGCCGGCCAGGATCTGCCGGATTTCGCTGCTGACGGCGGTGGAGAAGACCAGCGGCCGGGGCCCGGTGGCGGCAAGGCCGTCGATGGTGCGCACCACCGCCCGTGCCTGCTCGGCCGTGGTGATGAAGGGGATGGTGACACGGTCAAAGTCGGCCACCGGGAACTGGGTCAGCAGCGTATTGCCCAACGTTTCCGCGGTGATGCCCGTACTGTCCGAGAGGAAGTAGACAGGGCGTAGAGCAGCAGTGGTCATGGCACGACTTTAGCGGCCGCTGTGGTGCGGACCCGAAGTCTGGACCGGCGCGGGCCCGGCCGACGCGTTGGTTGTACGCGGGCCGGTTCGCCGGTCAGGCCGCTTTCACAGGGGACGGCCCGGCGGCGGACGCTGCCTGGTTCTCGCGGGCCAGGAAGGCGGAGAGTTCACCGATGGTGCTCATCAGCGGGGCGGGGAACACCACCGTGGAGTTCTTGTCGACGGCGATTTCCACCAGGGACTGCAGGTTGCGGAGCTGCAACGCGAGTGGGTGCGCCATCATGGTGTCGGACGCATCGCCGAGCGCTGAAGCGGCGATGGCCTCGCCTTCGGCGGCAATGATCTTCGCTCGCTTCTCGCGTTCGGCTTCTGCCTGGCGGGCCATGGCACGCTTCATGCTTTCGGGCAGCTGGATGTCCTTGAGCTCCACCAGGGTGACTTCCACGCCCCATTCGACGGTGAGCACGTCGAGGATTTCGCGGATGTCGCCGTTGATCCGTTCGGTCTCGGACAAGGTCTGGTCCAAGGTATGGCGGCCAACCACCTTCCGCAACGTGGTCTGGGCGATCTGGTCGATGGCCGCGGCCACGTTCTCGATGGCGATGACGGATTTCACGGCGTCCACCACCCGGTAGTAGGCCACCGCTGACACGTCCACGCTGACGTTGTCCTGGGTAATGATGCCCTGCGACTGAATGGGCATGGTCACGATCCTGAGGCTTACCAGCGGCAGCCGGTCGATAACAGGAATGATCAACCGCAGGCCGGGGTCTCTTACGCCGACTACCCTGCCAAGCCGGAACAGTACGCCCTTCTCGTATTGGCGGACGATCCGGATGGACATCCGCGCAGCAACGAGAAGCAGGATAACGAGGACAATGACAGTCACGGTGGTGGGGTCCATCGGGATCCCCTCCTGGTCTTTGCGCGGGCCGTGCCGGCACCTGGCTGGCGCCGTGACAGGGGCCCTGCACTTATTGTCCCACCAAAGGCGTCAGGGAGCTTGGAACCGGAGCGTACTGGACGTGTGAATGCGACAGGCGCCGCCTTAAGGTTGCCTTGGGACGTGGTGGGCGGAGTTGTGTGGCTCGTGGCCGGACGTCCGCGGCCGCCCGGGCTTCGGCGTCGAACCTAAACCGCAGAAACGATGCTTCCGTACCCCTGCAAGAACATCCTGCGGCCCTGACCTTCATCGGTCCACACCCAGATGATCGAATAATCGGAGGTCACGGCGTCCACGACCCCGGTGCCGGCCAAGGTTCCTTCGGCAAAACTGACCCGGTCCCCCACCGCAAGCCGGGGGTGCCTGGTCCGCTTCCGCCGGGGCTTGAGGGTGGCGGTGTCCCCTGCCACGGCAGGGTCTGGCAGGCATGTACTGACGTGCTGTCGCATCGGTTTCCTCCGGGCTCATGGGCGGACAGTCAGCTCATTACAACCCTGCCCGCTGCTCCCAGGTCACGCACGCCGGCGTGGTGCAGCAAGACTAACGCGCCATGGCACAGCATGCATGGTCCGGAGGCTTTGGACGGAGTGTGACTGGTCAGCCGGCGACGGGCCTACCGGCAAACCGGCCCCGGCCAGCGAAGAATCAGTCCAGCGCCGCCACGGATCCCAGCGCGTCCCAGGCGAAGCTCGCCAGCCAGTGCGTGGACATGAAGTCGCCGCTCTCCAGCCCGGCGAGCCCGGCCTTCAACAGCGGATCGAGTGCCTCACTGAGGACGGCCGCCGCGGCGGATGCCTCGGGCTTGGAGGATTCGCGCAGGGCGGCGATGATGCGCGCCACCTGGCCGGCCCGGGTCAGGTTCAGTCCGTGCAGGTGCACCAGGTAGCCGTCGGTCTCATCCGTCACGCTCACCGGCTGCAAGATCCGCGACGCCGTGGAGAGCTCAGGCAGGAACCCCGCGAACCAGCCTGCGAACTTGTCCGCGGAAAGCACGCGGCGCATCAGGTCCGCCTCGCTGAGGCCGGCGGAGAGGAAGTCCTGGCCGCTGAGCTCCCAGTCCCCCGGCCAGCCGCGGTCATCCGCGAACCAGCCGCGCGCCGCTTCCTCGCACGCCGTCGCGGCGTCCTCGCGGCCCAAGGATCGGAAAGCGTCGAGCATGTAGCCCACACCGAACGCGGCGTTGGTGTGCAGCCCGTGCCGGACGGGGTATTGCGCCTTGGCCATCCACGCCACGCTGAGTTCCGCCACTGCATCCACCAGCGGCTCCAGGGCGGAGCCCCATTCGCGGATCTGCGCATCGGAGGACGCGGAACAGGTGGCCGCAAGCCGCATGAGCCACGCCCAGCCATACGGACGTTCCCAGGACGGGTTGGCCAGCAGGTAGTCCCGTTCCACCGCCAGCTTGGCCGGGGTCAGGTTGGCGCCCAGGGCTTCCCGCAGCGACGCGGCAGTCGGGCCGTCCACCCAAGCCGCCGTCCCGCCGTCGGACGCCCCCTGCGGAGCAGCCCCGGACGAAGGCGACCCGGAGGCGGCCCCCAGCAGGCTGGTCCCCAGCCAGTGCATGTGGACGCAGGAGTGCCAGTCGAAGGAGGTGTAGAACGCGGGGTGGATCTGCTCCGGCGTGGGACGGTCGTCGGCGGACACCTGGGTGTGGTGTGCCGAGTGCGGGTAGGGCTCCGAAAGGTTGCCCAGCACCACGGCGGCGTAGTCCGGGGCCGCCTGTAAGCGAAGATCGTTGTCCATCATGCTCCTTTGAAAGCCGGGATGAGCGGAAGGTTTAGTGGAAGGCCAGGAAGTACATCAGCACGATGTTGACTGCCAGCAGCGGGATGGCCGTGCCCACTTGCGCCGTGATGACGCCGTACTTGTTCTTCATCTCCAGCAGCGCGGACGGCACCAGGTTGAAGTTGGCTGCCATGGGCGTGCAGAGGGTGCCGCAGAAGCCGGCGAGCATGCCGATCGCGAAGATGATGGCGGGGTCACCGTGGAAGGTCTGCACCAGTACGGGCCAGCCGATGGCGGCGGTCATGATCGGGAAGGCCGCGAAGCCGTTGCCCATCAGCACGGTGAAGAGGAACATGCCGATGCAGTACACCAGCACGCCCGCGATCAGCGAGCCCTTGGGCAGCAGCCCTGAAGCCAGGGTGCCCACCGCGGTACCGACGCCGGCCTTGGTGAAGAGGATGCCCAGCGTGGTGAGCATCTGCGGCAGCAATGCGGCCCAGCCGATGGATTCGAGGATCCGGCGGCTTTCGAAGAGGGGCGTGGCCGGGTTCTTGGGCTTGAGGATGACAAGGGCGACGACGACGGCGGCTACGGCGCCGATGGCCAGCGCCACGAGCGTGGTGTTCTTGGGATCCAGCAGCGGGGTGCCGCCGATCACCAGCACAGGAGCAGCGAGCACCAGGATCACAGTGACCAGGGGCAGGGTCAGGGCGGGGATAAAGAGCTTGTTGCCGAAGCGTTTGGCGTAGGCCTCGCGCTCGGGCCCGGTGGAGGTGCGGTGCTTGCCGTGGCCCAGCAGGCCGGTGGATGCCAGTACCACCAGGACCAGGACGGCGACGCCCAGGATCCAGGCGGGTGCGGTTCCTGCCTGGACCCAGGTGCTGTAGAAGAAGCACAGGCCCAGCAGGCCCCAGAAGGCCGAGCTGCCCCAGCGGCGGGGGTGGTTGGTGTCGGCGGCGATCAGCGACGCCCATGCGACGAACAGAATGCCGACCAGCCAATAAACGGCTTCAACGTTGATCATTTGGCTTCTCCTGCAGTTTCCTTCTGGGCGGTGAGCTCAAACTCGCGGTATTCCCTGTCCAGTTGCTTGTCCAGGCGCAGCAGCCTGAAGCCGTGGATGAGGAAGGCGGCGATGGCGGTGGGGATGGCCCAAAGCGCCAGCTGGAGCGGTTCCAGGTGCAGGTGGTAGGTGGTGTCCACGAACGTGGTGATCAGCAGGATGGAGCCGACCGCCACGAACACGTCCTCGCCGAAGAACACACCAACGTTGTCGGCGCCGGCGGCGTGGCCCTTGATCTTCTCGCTGATCTTTTCCGGCACGTGGCCGTAGCGGCGCAGCGCTGCGCCCTCCGCCATGGGGAACACCAGCGGGCGGACGGTCTGTGCGTGGCCGCCGATGCTGGTCAGGCCCACGGCGGCGGTGATCTGGCGGACGGCCAGGTAGCCGATCAGGACGCGTCCGGCGGTCAGTTTGGCGAGCCGGCCGATGAGGGTTTTGGCCTGCTCCTGCAGCCCGAAGAACTCGATAATGCCCACCACGGGCAGCACCGCCACGAAGATGGTGACTGACCGGCTGCTGGCGAAGCCGGTGCCGAACGACTCGAGGATCTGCGCGGGGTTCATGCCGCCCAGCAGCGCGGTGACGATGCCCGCGACGGTGACGACAATCAGGGGGTTCAGGCGGATGGCGAAGCCAACGATCACCAGCAGCACCCCGATGAGTACAAGCATGATTATCCCTTCCCAGGGGACCCGTGACGGGTCTGCGAAAGTGGGGGCCGGCGCGTCCGTGCCCAGGTTTAGTCGGTGGGGCGGCGCCGAGGGGCGGGAGCCCCGGTCACGTTAGGGCTGCAGGATTGTGTGTGCTGCAGGACAACGGTGTGATCCACAGCATAGCGTTTTGTTCAACAATCCCGCAACCCCTCCTGCGGAAAGGATCAGGTCAGCGGCCGACGGCGGCGAGCAGTTGCGCTTCGGCGCGCTCCAGGTAGCCGGCCAGGAAGTCCGCTGCCGCGGCCAGTTCTCCGGCCTCCAGGAGCTCGACGATCTTCGCGTTGTCCTCCACGTAGGGTTCGTGGAAGGCGGGATTGGCGGCCATGGAGTGGAATACCAGCCGCATCTCGGCCAGCACCTGGTCCATAAGGCTGTTCAGGCGTTCGCTGCCGGCGCGGTCCACGATGGCGCGGTGGAAGTCCTGGTTGGCGCCGGCCATGCCCGGGATGTCGCCGTCGGCTGCGGCAGCCCTCGCTGCCTTGACGATTGCCGCCAGGGGCTCCGTGGAGACCGTGCCGGACCACAGGACCGCTGACGGCTCCAGGAAGCGGCGGACCCGGTAGATCTCGCGGATGTCCTCGGCCGTGGGGTGCGCGACGAACACGCCGCGGTTGGGAATGCGGGTGACGATATGTTCCGAGTGGAGGGCTGCAAACGCCTCCCGGAGGGTGTTCCGGGACACGCCGAGGGCCTCGCGGAGGGCTTCCTCGGCGAGCTTGGAGCCGGGCTTGAGCTGGCCGGCCTCAATGCGGCTGCGAAGCTGTGCGGCCACCCACAGCCCGGTTTCGGCGTGCTTGGTGGTCCTGGCCTGGGCTTGAAGATCGGCCAGCACCTCGTCAAACGTCATGGCACCACGATATCGGCAGGGCACGGGTACCCTGTCCGCGCCTGACGTATTCCGCCATCATGGTGACCATGACATGGCTGCACGGCCTGCGCTTCGACCCGATCAGTCCGCTGCTGTCGAGCGGGCACCCGGCTGTGCGTTACTGGGCTGCCAAAGAACTCCCCCCGCCACCGTCAGGCCCTCCCGCCGGCCCGGCGGGAACGCCTGAAGCGGCACTCTGGGACCTTCCGATCCCGCGCCGGATCCTGCGGCGCCAGGCGGCGGACGGGTCGTGGACCTACCCCGGGAGACGGCCCCGGGCGCGGACGGATTACGACCTGCTGGAAACCTACCGGCAACTCGGGTTCCTGGTGGAGATGTTCGGGCTCACGCACCGGCATCCCGCCCTCGCGGCAGCGGCCGACTATGTCCTCTCACGCCAGTCCGCCGAAGGTGATCTTCGGGGGATTTACGGCAACCAAGTGTCTCCCAACTACACGGCGGCCCTCATCGGGCTCCTCAGCAAGGCGGGCTACAGCGGAGACCCCCGGGTGGAACGTGCCTTCAGTTGGCTTGAGGCGTCGCGGCAGGACGACGGCGGCTGGGCCCTTCCGTTCCGCACCCGGGGAAGAAACCTCGACGCGCTCGACGACCAGCGGACCATCACCGGCGACCCGGCCCGGCCCTTCTCACACCTGATCACCGGGGTAGTCCTCAGGGCGTACGCGGCCCATCCTGGGCACCGCGCCGGTGCCTCCGCACAACACGCTGCGGCGCTGCTTGCGGGCCGCTTCTTCGAGCCGGATGCCTACCCGGACAAGGGCCGCGTCTCCGACTGGACCGAGTTCAGCTTTCCCTTTTGGATGACGGACCTCGTGTCCGCCCTCGACGCAATCAGTGTCATCAGTCCCAACCTCCAATCGGAAAAGACCGACAGGGCGCGCGACTGGCTGTCCGCTCACCAGGAACCCTCGGGGCTCTTCACCGGCCATCTGCTCCGGGACCGGTTCCACGACCTCCAGCTCTGGTTCAGCCTCGCGGTGTGCCGGGTGTTCGCGCGCATGCCGTCGCCAGGTGCCCCGCCGGCCGCCTAAACGATGGTGGTGAGCGCCTGGCCGGGCCCGACGGCGTCTCCGGGCGCCGCGTACAGCTCCCCGACCGTGCCGGCACGGTGGGCGGTCACGGCCGTTTCCATCTTCATGGCTTCGAGCACCAGCACCGCCTCGCCTTCCTCGACGAGTGTTCCGGGCTCAGCCAGCCACTTGACCACGGTGCCGGCCATGGTGGCCAGCAGGTCGCCGTCGTTTTTCCCGGCCGGAGCAGCCGCGCTCCCCTCCGCCGCGTCGGAACGGCCGCGGCCACCGCCGTTGAGCAGCGAATCCAGCAGCACGGCAGGAAGTCCGAGCTCCATCCGCTTGCCGTCCACTTCGATGCCGATCGTCCGGCGCGGTTCCTCGGGTGCGGCGGGGCTGAACGCCGGGTCCGCTTCCAGCTCGGCGGCGAATTCACTCTCGATCCAGGTGGTGTAAACGCCCAGGGAATCCGTGCCGGTGAAGTCTGAAGCCTCCACCACGGCGCGGTGGAACGGCAGGACGGTGGCCAGCCCACCAACACGGAACTCGCGCAGCGCGCGGCGGGCACGGCGGAGGGCCTGTTGCCGGTCCGCGCCGGTCACCACCAGTTTGGCGAGCAGCGAATCGAATTGTCCCGGCACTGTTGACCCGGCCCGCACACCGGTATCCAGCCGGATTCCCGGCCCGGTGGGCACCTCGAAGGAATCCACGGTGCCCGGGGACGGCAGGAATCCGCGGCCCGGGTCCTCGGCGTTGATCCGGAACTCAAACGCGTGACCGCGCGGCTCGGGGTCCTCCAGGACCGGAAGCACCTCCCCCGCCGCGATGGACAGTTGGGCGGCCACCAGGTCCACGCCGGAGGTTTCCTCCGTGATGGGGTGCTCCACCTGGAGCCGGGTGTTGACTTCCAGGAAGCTCAGGAAACCGGAGCCGTCCAGCAGGTACTCCACGGTGCCGGCGCCCACATATCCGGCTTCCTTACAGATGGCCTTGGCCGAGGCATGGATGGCGGCCCGCTGGTCCGGCGTAAGGAATGGCGCCGGGGCCTCCTCCACGAGCTTCTGGTGCCGGCGCTGCAGCGAGCAGTCGCGTGTGCCGACCACCACCACGTTGCCGTGTGTGTCCGCGATGACCTGGGCCTCCACGTGCCGGGGGCGGTCCAGGAATTTCTCCACGTAGCATTCGCTGCGGCCGAAGGCTGCAAGGGATTCGCGTACCGCAGAGTCGAAGCTTTCCTCGATGTCGGCAAGGTTCCGGACTACTTTCAGGCCGCGTCCGCCGCCGCCGAAGGCCGCCTTGATGGCTACCGGAAGGCCAACCTGTTCCGCGAACGCACGGACTTCTGCGGCGTTGGCCACCGGGCCGTCGCTTCCCGGTGCCAGCGGGGCACCGGCGCGGACGGCAACCTCGCGGGCGCTGACCTTGTCGCCGAGCAGCCGGATGGTGTCCGGCGAGGGCCCGATCCAGGTCAGGCCGGCGTCGATCACGGCTTGGGCGAACCCGGCGTTCTCGGACAGGAAGCCGTATCCGGGGTGGACGGCGTCGGCACCGCTTGTGGCCGCGATCGCCAGGATCTTTTCAATGTCCAGGTAGGTTTCCTGCGGCCGGGAACCGGCCAGCGAGTACGCCTCGGTGGCGGCGGAAACGTGCAGCGCATCGGCATCCGGATCGGCGTAGACGGCAACGCTCTCCAGGCCCGCGTCGTCGCAGGCCCGGGCGATCCGGACGGCAATCTCGCCGCGGTTGGCAATGAGGACTTTACGCATGGAAGCTTTCCTTCGGTGTTTCGGGCTGGTCTGCCGGGGATGCTGCGGTGAACCGCACCGTGGCACCCGGCGGAAGTTGGGCGGCTTTGTCCAGGTCAGCGTGGACGACGACGGCAATCACCGGATACCCGCCGGTCACCGGATGATCAGAGAGGAAAAGGACCGGCTGGCCTTCCGGGGGCACCTGCACGGCGCCGCGGACAGTGCCTTCACTCGCCAGTTCACCCTCCTTGCTCCGTGTCAGTCCATGTCCGTCCAGGCGCAGGCCGATCCGGTTGGACTTGGGTGTCACGGTCCACTCCTGGGACAGGAAGCTTTGCAGGGTTTCATCGTTGAACCAGTCCTGCCGCGGTCCAGGAACCACGCGGAGCACTGTGGCGTGGCCTTGGTCCGGGAGGGGTGAGATTTCGGGGTTGCCCACAATGCTGCCCGGTTTGGCGGCATGCACGGGCAGGATGGTTCCTGCGGTGAGCGGTTCGGGACCGATCCCCGACATGGTGTCGGTGGATCGGCTGCCCAGTGCGGCCGGGCCCGCGACCCCGCCACGGACGGCCAGGTAGCAGCGCAGCCCTGCCGTGGGCGCACCCACTGTGAGCCGCTCCCCTGCCAGCAGCGCGAACGGGGCGTCGCACGCCGGATGCCGCACCGCCGTCGTCGTTTGGGCATCGTTCGACGACGTCACCTCCAATGGCGCGCTGGCGCCGGTGACGGCGAGGACCTGGTCGGTCAGGGCTTCGAGTTCCAGGCCGCCGAAGAGGGTTTCGATTCCCGCGGTGTCCTCCGGGTTGCCCACCAAGCGGTTGGCGCGGCGCAGGGCACCCCGGTCCATGGCACCGGAGCTGCTGACACCCAGGGCTGCGTAGCCCGGCCGGCCGAGGTCCTGGATGGTGGCCTGGAGGCCAGGCTTTCGCACGGCCAGGCCCGCCGAGGCATGTTCCTCGTGAGCCTCCGCGCTGGCAGCAGTTTCGGTGTGCCGCCGAACGGTGGCTTGAGCCCGGACGGCGGCGAAACGGACGGTATCGCCCGGGCGGATGAGCGCGGGGTTTTCCCGCTCGAGGTCCCAGAGTGCGGCGTCGGTCCGTCCGATCAGCTGCCATCCGCCCGGTGACTGCCGGGGATAGATCGCCGAGTATTGTCCACCCAGGGCCACTGCCCCGGCGGGTACCGCCGTTCGCGGGGAGCGCCGGCGCGGCACGTCAAGGGTGGAATTCTCGCCGGTGAGGTAGGCGAAGCCCGGAGCGAATCCGGCGAAGGCTGCCGTCCACAGCTGGCCTGTGTGGGCTGCCACGACGCCTTCGCGGCCGAGGCCGGTGAGCGCCGCGGCCTCGTCCAGGTCGTCGCCGTCGTACACCACCTCAATGGTGACCAGTGTGCTGTCGGCCTCCGCGGGCGCGTCAAGGTCCAGGCCGCGAACGTGCGCGGCCAGCTCCTGCAGGGCATGCGGCGAATCAGCGGTGATCAGCACTGTCCCGGCGGCGGCAATGACGTCGATCTGGCCCGGCCTGGGGTGCGCCATAAGTTGTGCCTGGAGGCTGAGCACCGCGTCCAGGGAGGAGAGCTCAACCAGGATTGCCCGGTCTCCTGCAGGCCTGATCGCGGTAAGGACCGGCGCCGTGGCCGGGCGCTGTTGTGTGGCAGCCATGGCTACGCGAAGCTTTGGATGGTGATGCCGGCATCGGCCAGGGCGGCGCGGACGGCGGCGGCCATTGCCACAGCGCCGGCGGTGTCGCCGTGCAGGCAGATGCTTTCCGCTTTGACCGGGACCAGTGAACCGTCCACGGCGCGGACCACGCCATCGGTGGCAAGGCGCAGGACGTGCTCGACGACGTCCTTCACCTCGTGCAGCACGGCTCCGGGTTCGCGCCGGGAGACCAGGGTGCCGTCAGGGTTGTAGGCACGGTCGGCGAAGGCCTCCGTGACCGTGCGCAGCCCGGCGGCGTCGGCCTGGCGCTGGATCTCGGAGTTCGGCAGGACCATGAGGGGAAGGGTGGGGTCCACGGCAAGGATGGCGGCCACCACGGCGCCGGCCTGCCGGGGGTGGTTGACGATGGTGTTGTACAGCGCACCGTGGGGTTTGACGTAGCGGACTGCGGTTCCGGCGGCGAGGGCTACGGCCTGGACGGCGCCGATCTGGTAGACCACGTCAGCGGTCAGTTCCGCCGGGGTCATGTCCACGAACCGGCGGCCGAAGCCGGCCAGGTCACGGTAGCCGGGGTGGGCGCCCACCGTGACGCCGGCCTTGGCGGCGGCCTGGCAGGTGGCCATGATGCCCACGGGATCGCCTGCGTGGAAGCCGCAGGCCACGTTGGCGCTGGAAACACTTTCGAAAATGGCGGCGTCATCGCCGAAGGACCAGTTTCCAAACGATTCGCCGACGTCGCTGTTCAAGTCGATGCTGGGCATGTGATCTCCGTCTCGGATTGGTGGTACTCCAAGAATGCCCTATAAATCAGGATTGTTCAACAATCCTGATGGTTGGCGCTGCCGTGACCAGCCTCAGGCCTTGGGGGCAAGGAGAATCTGCACGGCCTCAATCCGTTTGCCAACGCCCGTCGTTCCCGCCGTTCCCCCATCGGCCACCCAGGACTGCCAACCCAAATCCTGCACGTGGGCACGGTAATAGATGCTGTAGTGGTTCGCCAGCTCGCCGGTCAGCCTGATTTCGAAGGCTTCCAAACGCAGCCCCCGCCCCACGGTACCAATGGGGTTGGCCGAGGAGGTCCAGGGCTGCCAGCCAACGTCCTGCACGTGCCCCCGCCACAGGATGTCTCCGCCGTAGGACATGCTGGCCACGCTGAGGCGCAGCGCCTCGACTCGAAGGGCCTGGCCCGTGGTCCCGGCGACGGTGCCATCGGAAACGTTCGCCATCCAGCCGATGTCCTGGACGTGGGCGGCGTATACGGCCGTGAATGCCGGCGCCACCTTGGGAACCAACTCAATCGTCACCGCCTCCACCCGCAGACCCTGCCCGACAGTGCCGGCCGTGGTCCCGTCCACCCTGTAGGGCTGCCAGCCGAGGTTCTGCACGTGGGCGCGATACCTGATGCTGTACTTCGAGGCCAGGTCCCCGGTCAAGCGCAGCTCAAACGCCTCCAGTCGCAGGCCCAGGCCCGTGGTTCCAATCGGGGACGCCGACGTGGTCCACGGCTGCCAGCCGATGTCCTGTACATGCCCCCGCCAGAGAATGTCACCCGGGAGGCGGTCCCCCGCCACCGACAGGCGCAACGACTCCAGCGGCAGCGACCGGCCGGTGGTGCCCGCGATCGCACCGTTGGCGACGCTCGGCTGCCAGCCAATCGTCGCGACGTGGGCCTGGTAGACGCCACTGCACGTCATGTCATAGTCGTAAGTGCCGTCGGTCCACTGCGTGATGTGGACAGTGCCGCCGGAGAAGCTCGGGTTCACGCAGAGGTCGGACGCTTCACTGGCGTAGTCGAGTCGGCCTGCCGGTGACCAGACAGGCACGTCGGCGAGCTGCCACGACCCGGTAATGGCTTCCCAGGCGCTCGCGTAAGAGTAGATCCCGTGCGGGTATCCGGCGTCTGCCAGTGCGGCCAGGAGTCCGGCGATGACGTAACGGTTCTCCTGCCGCTCGGCGGGCGACGAGCTGGGCCAGGGCTGTTGCGGGCGGGGTTCGACGTCGACCCAGATTCTCTCCGGCCGCCATCCCACCTTGGCAAGGGATGCCAGGGCGGCGAGACCCTCCGCATACCCGACGTTCCGCAGGCGGTCCGGCCGGGTGATGGCGGGATAGGGGCCGTCGTCTCCGTAGGCCTCATACTGCGCCCCGGTGGGAAAGGTCGCCATGGCATATGCCTGGGCCCTGACCACGTGGTCGAGCACCCATTGGAACTGGCCTGCCAGGCAGGGGTTTTCGGTAAAGGCGAGTCCGCGCGTCAGGCCAACGACGACGAACCCAGTATCTTCGGGCGGCATCGAAAGGCCACCCGGACACTGCGGCCAGGAAATGTCGTGTCCATAGTCGACAGCCCGTGCGGGTGAAGCGAACAGCACCCCGATCGCGAACACGAGTACAACCGCCAGGAGCCTGGGCACGGATGCCCGGGAGCGGCGGCCAGGTTGGAGAACTCCCAGGCCGGCCATGATGGCCCCCCTATTCAAAGGATGACCAAATTCTCCCACTCCGCCGGTGCCGCCGCCAGCCTCCCCCGACGCCCGCTCACATCCTGCAGCTCCAACCCCAACGCCCGCTCAGATCCTGCAGCCTCAACCCCAAACGCCCGCTCAGATCCTGCAGCCTCAACCCCAACGCCCGCTCAGGGGTGAGCGGGGGTTGCGGGGTTACGTGTCGGGTGTGAGCGGGGGTTACGTGTCGGGTGTGAGCTGGCGTGGTCGTGTGGTGGGTGGGTGGTGGTGTTTTTAAATGTGGGAGGCCCCAACCGTTTTGGTTGGGGCCTCGACCAAGTGTGTGTCCGGCGGTGTCCTACTCTCCCACACCCTCCCGGGTGCAGTACCATCGGCGCTGTGGGTCTTAGCTTCCGGGTTCGGAATGGGACCGGGCGTTTCCCCCACGCTATGACCGCCGTAACCTTGTTACCCGTCCCAACCCTGGGGTTGGTGGGAAGACTGTGGTTACAACATGTGTGGTGTTGTTATTCAGTTGTTGGTTCCGTGCCGTATCAAACCCCGGGTGTTGGGGTTGTTGGTTGGGAACCACATAGTGGACGCAAGCAGAATTTGTATGTATCTGTGTGGTGTAAGTTGTTGGCCTATTAGTACCGGTCAGCTTCACGAGTCGTTAGTCCTCGCTTCCACATCCGGCCTATCAACCCAGTGGTCTGGCTGGGGGCCTCTCACACATAAAGTGTATGGAAATCTCATCTTGAAGCGAGCTTCCCGCTTAGATGCTTTCAGCGGTTATCCCATCCGAACGTAGCTAATCAGCGGTGCACTTGGCAGTACAACTGACACACCAGAGGTTCGTCCGTCCCGGTCCTCTCGTACTAAGGACAGCCCTTCTCAAATTTCCTGCGCGCGCAGCGGATAGGGACCGAACTGTCTCACGACGTTCTAAACCCAGCTCGCGTACCGCTTTAATGGGCGAACAGCCCAACCCTTGGGACCTACTCCAGCCCCAGGATGCGACGAGCCGACATCGAGGTGCCAAACCATGCCGTCGATATGGACTCTTGGGCAAGATCAGCCTGTTATCCCCGAGGTACCTTTTATCCGTTGAGCGACGGCCATTCCACAATGTACCGCCGGATCACTAGTCCCGACTTTCGTCCCTGCTCGAGATGTCTCTCTCACAGTCAAGCTCCCTTGTGCACTTACACTCGACACCTGATTGCCAACCAGGCTGAGGGAACCTTTGGGCGCCTCCGTTACTTTTTAGGAGGCAACCGCCCCAGTTAAACTACCCATCAGGCACTGTCCCTGACCCGGATTACGGGCCGAAGTTAGATGTCCAAAGTGACCAGAGTGGTATTTCAACGATGACTCCACCCGAACTGGCGTCCGGGCTTCAACGTCTCCCACCTATCCTACACAAGCCACTCCGAACACCAATACCAAACTATAGTAAAGGTCTCGGGGTCTTTCCGTCCTGCTGCGCGTAACGAGCATCTTTACTCGTACTGCAATTTCGCCGAGTTTATGGTTGAGACAGCGGGGAAGTCGTTACTCCATTCGTGCAGGTCGGAACTTACCCGACAAGGAATTTCGCTACCTTAGGATGGTTATAGTTACC
The DNA here is from genome assembly GCF_058267675.1 of Pseudarthrobacter sp. MOO14. Classification (NCBI taxonomy): domain Bacteria; kingdom Bacillati; phylum Actinomycetota; class Actinomycetes; order Micrococcales; family Micrococcaceae; genus Pseudarthrobacter; species Pseudarthrobacter sp. MOO14. The sequence continues at coordinate 3,453,576 of NZ_CM177849.1, read as the reverse complement.
ACCGCCGTTTACTGGGGCTTAAATTCTCAGCTTCGCCGTGAGGCTAACCGGTCCTCTTAACCTTCCAGCACCGGGCAGGAGTCAGTCCGTATACATCGTCTTGCGACTTCGCACGGACCTGTGTTTTTAGTAAACAGTCGCTTCCCCCTGGTCTCTGCGGCCCCGATCCCCTCCACACCGCGAAGGTGTATCAAGGTTGGGGCCCCCCTTCTCCCGAAGTTACGGGGGCATTTTGCCGAGTTCCTTAACCATAATTCTCTCGATCGCCTTAGTATTCTCTACCTGATCACCTGTGTCGGTTTGGGGTACGGGCGGCTAAAACCTCGCGTCGATGCTTTTCTCGGCAGCATAGGATCACCAAATCCCCCCAAACGGGGGTCCCATCAGATCTCAGGCACCATGAGTGGCGGATTTGCCTACCACTCGCCCTACATCCTTAGACCGGGACAACCATCGCCCGGCTCGGCTACCTTCCTGCGTCACACCTGTTAATACGCTTGCCTCCCAGGATCAGGTCCCGCGCTCCACCAAAACCCACAACACCACAAGGGTGAGCGGGCAGGTCTCGGGCGGTTAGTATCCCCTGTTCAACATGGACGGTTTTTCGCCGGTACGGGAATATCAACCCGTTGTCCATCGACTACGCCTGTCGGCCTCGCCTTAGGTCCCGACTTACCCAGGGCAGATTAGCTTGACCCTGGAACCCTTGATCATTCGGCGGACGGGTTTCTCACCCGTCTTTCGCTACTCATGCCTGCATTCTCACTCGTGTAGGCTCCACCGCTGGTTTACACCGCGACTTCACCGCCCACACGACGCTCCCCTACCCATCCAAACACCTGAACCACGAAGGCTTAGTAAATGTTTGAATGCCACAACTTCGGCGGTGTACTTGAGCCCCGCTACATTGTCGGCGCGGAATCACTTGACCAGTGAGCTATTACGCACTCTTTTAAGGGTGGCTGCTTCTAAGCCAACCTCCTGGTTGTCTGGGCAACTCCACATCCTTTCCCACTTAGCACACGCTTAGGGGCCTTAGTTGGTGGTCTGGGCTGTTTCCCTCTCGACTATGAAGCTTATCCCCCACAGTCTCACTGCTGCGCTCTCACTTACCGGCATTCGGAGTTTGGCTGACGTCAGTAACCTTGTAGGGCCCATTAGCCATCCAGTAGCTCTACCTCCAGCAAGAAACACGCAACGCTGCACCTAAATGCATTTCGGGGAGAACCAGCTATCACGAAGTTTGATTGGCCTTTCACCCCTACCCACAGCTCATCCCCTCCATTTTCAACTGAAGTGGGTTCGGTCCTCCACGACGTCTTACCGTCGCTTCAACCTGGCCATGGGTAGATCACTTCGCTTCGGGTCTAGATCACGCCACTGCAACGCCCTATTCAGACTCGCTTTCGCTACGGCTGCCCCACACGGGTTAACCTCGCGACGTAACACTAACTCGCAGGCTCATTCTTCAAAAGGCACGCCGTCACCAGAATCAGACTGGCTCCGACGGATTGTAAGCACACGGTTTCAGGTACTGTTTCACTCCCCTCCCGGGGTACTTTTCACCTTTCCCTCACGGTACTGGTCCGCTATCGGTCATTAGGGAGTATTTAGGCTTATCAGGTGGTCCTGACAGATTCGCACGGGATTTCTCGGGCCCCGTACTACTTGGGATACTCTCACAGGCGGCACAAACACATTACGGTTACGGGACTAACACCCTCTCTGGCCGGCCTTTCAAAACCGTTCACCTATGCGCGCACATCACACCCCACCAGCCCGGCAGAACTGGTATGGAAAGTCCCACAACCCCGACCATGCAACGCCCGCCGGCTATCACACATGGAACGGTTTAGCCTGATCCGCGTTCGCTCGCCACTACTAACGGAATCACTATTGTTTTCTCTTCCTGCGGGTACTGAGATGTTTCACTTCCCCGCGTTCCCCCCACGCACCCTATGTGTTCAGGTACGGGTCACCAAGTCACTCGCGCGCTTGGCGGGGTTTCCCCATTCGGACACCCTGGGATCACAGTCCGGTTATCGACTCCCCCAGGCTTATCGCAGATTCCTACGTCCTTCTTCGGCTCCTAATGCCAAGGCATCCACCGTGTGCTCTTAAAAACTTGACCACAAAGATCAAAAAAAATTTCTCGAGAGAACCACAGAAACCAACCACACCCCAACACCCACAAAGGGCATCAACAGCGCAGCCAGATCCAGGTTCATATTCTTGGAAATTGCTTCTTATACAAGATGCTCGCGTCCACTATGTAGTTCTCAAACAACAACCCCAAACCACACACCCCACACACCACGCCCGCAACAGCAGACGCACCCATGCATGATCGATGCAGCCAGGAAACCAGAAACAAACAAACCCACCAACAACCCCCACCCAAACAGGCAGGGGCCGTCCGTGGCCCTGTTGCCTCAGGACCCAACAGTGTGCCAAACACTAAACCGCGCCATCACCCACCCACCGTTCCAGAACCATCACTGGCTCGTACTAAGACAAGCAGAAAACACCACGACCGCTATTTGTTGATATTCCACCCTTGAGCACCCGCCACGAAACACTCGTCCGCGAAACGGGCCTTTACTCCTGACAACACCACCACCCCGCATACACGGGACAGCAACCGTTGTAGGTGCTCCTTAGAAAGGAGGTGATCCAGCCGCACCTTCCGGTACGGCTACCTTGTTACGACTTAGTCCCAATCGCCAGTCCCACCTTCGACAGCTCCCTCCCACAAGGGGTTAGGCCACCGGCTTCGGGTGTTACCAACTTTCGTGACTTGACGGGCGGTGTGTACAAGGCCCGGGAACGTATTCACCGCAGCGTTGCTGATCTGCGATTACTAGCGACTCCGACTTCATGGGGTCGAGTTGCAGACCCCAATCCGAACTGAGACCGGCTTTTTGGGATTAGCTCCACCTCACAGTATCGCAACCCTTTGTACCGGCCATTGTAGCATGCGTGAAGCCCAAGACATAAGGGGCATGATGATTTGACGTCGTCCCCACCTTCCTCCGAGTTGACCCCGGCAGTCTCCTATGAGTCCCCACCATCACGTGCTGGCAACATAGAACGAGGGTTGCGCTCGTTGCGGGACTTAACCCAACATCTCACGACACGAGCTGACGACAACCATGCACCACCTGTAAACCGACCACAAAGTGGGGCACCTGTTTCCAGGTATTACCGGTTCATGTCAAGCCTTGGTAAGGTTCTTCGCGTTGCATCGAATTAATCCGCATGCTCCGCCGCTTGTGCGGGCCCCCGTCAATTCCTTTGAGTTTTAGCCTTGCGGCCGTACTCCCCAGGCGGGGCACTTAATGCGTTAGCTACGGCGCGGAAAACGTGGAATGTCCCCCACACCTAGTGCCCAACGTTTACGGCATGGACTACCAGGGTATCTAATCCTGTTCGCTCCCCATGCTTTCGCTCCTCAGCGTCAGTTAATGCCCAGAGACCTGCCTTCGCCATCGGTGTTCCTCCTGATATCTGCGCATTTCACCGCTACACCAGGAATTCCAGTCTCCCCTACATCACTCTAGTCTGCCCGTACCCACCGCAGATCCGGAGTTGAGCCCCGGACTTTCACGGCAGACGCGACAAACCGCCTACGAGCTCTTTACGCCCAATAATTCCGGATAACGCTTGCGCCCTACGTATTACCGCGGCTGCTGGCACGTAGTTAGCCGGCGCTTCTTCTGCAGGTACCGTCACTTTCGCTTCTTCCCTACTGAAAGAGGTTTACAACCCGAAGGCCGTCATCCCTCACGCGGCGTCGCTGCATCAGGCTTCCGCCCATTGTGCAATATTCCCCACTGCTGCCTCCCGTAGGAGTCTGGGCCGTGTCTCAGTCCCAGTGTGGCCGGTCACCCTCTCAGGCCGGCTACCCGTCGTCGCCTTGGTAGGCCATTACCCCACCAACAAGCTGATAGGCCGCGAGTCCATCCAAAACCACAAAAGCTTTCCACCAACCACCATGCGATGGAAGGTCATATCCGGTATTAGACCCAGTTTCCCAGGCTTATCCCAGAGTCAAGGGCAGGTTACTCACGTGTTACTCACCCGTTCGCCACTAATCCCCAGTGCAAGCACCAGTTCATCGTTCGACTTGCATGTGTTAAGCACGCCGCCAGCGTTCATCCTGAGCCAGGATCAAACTCTCCGTTGAAGAAAAACAGACACAACCAAGCAGGTGGAAATAACACCACACCCGGCTGCACAAAATTTGAAACCAGCTGTAAAAACCAGACCACACCACGGGGGTGGCGGATCCAGTCAATTCAACCAATCCATAAAACAATTGGTATCAACAAACTTGGCACACTATTGAGTTCTCAAACAACAGACACACCCGGCACCACCACAACCAAAAACCAGTCGCAGATCGCTCCGGAGCAACTTTCCAAACTTACCCGATCCCCCACCCCAACGCAAATCCATCACCCAGGACCCACACCAGGAAGAAGACCACCCCAACCCACCAGGCTCGCCACAAAGCGAACCATTTTCCAGGCCGTTCAGAAGGGGGTTTTCGCCGCTATCTTTCCGCATCAGCGGCGGCGACTCAGAAAACAATACACGCCCACCAACCCCACCGCAAATCCGGCTTGTCCGGCGGCCGATGGCCCCAAAATCCTTGCAGCTGCGCGGATCTCGGGGGCCACCGGCACTTGAGGTCCGTCTTAGCGGCCGGATCTCCGTCTTATGCGTTGGGTCACAGTGATGACTTGGGTACGCCAGCCGCGTGGCGTGGGTCTTCGTCGGGCTGCCCATCCTCCTCCCGGTCATCCGCGGATGCCGCGGCCGGTCCGCCGTCCACAGAATGGCGGCCGCTCCCGCCGTTGTCGCCACGGGTCTTCAGGAGGCTGGCCACCGTGGCAACGGCGATGGTGGCAGCGATGAACAGCAGCGAGAACCAGATGGGGATCTCGGGGACCCACAGGAGCGGCTGGCCGCCGTTGATGAAGGCCAATTCGTTCACGTGCAGTGCGTGGAAGACAAGCTTCACGCCGATGAAGGCGAGGATGACGGCGAGGCCCTGGGCCAGGTAGACGAGGCGTTCCAGCAGTCCCCCGATCAGGAAGAACAGCTGGCGCAGGCCCATGAGGGCGAAGGCGTTGGCGGTGAAAACGATGTACGCCTCGTTGGTAAGCCCATAGATGGCCGGAATGGAGTCAACGGCAAAGATCAGGTCCACAAAGCCAATCGCAATGATGGTCAGCATCATGGGGGTATAGAAGCGTTTGCCGCCTTGCTTCACTGTGAGCTTGTCGCCGTGGTATTCGTCGGCAATCGGCAGGACGCGGCGCACCAGTTGCATGAACTTGCCGTCAGCAGGGTTGGAATCGTGGCTGCCGAAAGCCTGCTTGTAGGCGAGGAAGAGCAGCAACGCACCGAAGATGTAGAAAATCCAGGAGAAGTTCTCGATCAGGCCGGCGCCGATGGCGATGAAACCGCCCCGAAGAATCAGCGCGATGACGATGCCGATCATCAGCACTTTCTGCTGGTACTTCTTCGGGACAGCGAACCCGCTCATCACGATCAGGAAGACGAACAAGTTATCGATCGAGAGTGCCTTCTCGGTGAGGTACCCGGCGAAATACTCGCCGCCGTAGGACCAGCCGGACACCAGGCCGATGCCAACTCCGAACAGGAGGGCCAGCCCAATGTAGAAGGCCGACCAACGCGCTGATTCACCGATGGAAGGCTCATGGGGTTTGCGCACGTGCGCGAAAAACTCGTAAACGAAGAAGAGGACCGTCACAGCAAGGGTGATGATCCAGATCAGTGGTGTTACCTGCATTTGGGTACTCCAAGGGTTCGGCGTTGACTATTACGCCAAGGTCTCCTCCGCCCGGACTGATCCGGAGCTGACGGCCCGGGATGCTTCGCTGCATCCGTATTGACGGGCCAACCACAGACGGGAGTACTCCCCTTGATTCGTCAATTCTAACGTATGCCGGCGGTACGCATCAAAAGCTTTTCCCGCACCTCGCCGACGGCAGTTGGGAGTCGGGTGCAGGGCTGTCAGCGCAAACAATGCTGTCCGTCGAGGGACATTGGCCCCTGGCCCGCCACAGGCTCGGCAATAGAAAATAGACCCGGGCATTCCACGACGCCGTGGTTGCCGGGACCGGAGGATGGGGCATTGTGGAATCCAAAACCATTGTCGTGGGCTATGACGGTTCGGAGCCGGCTGCACTGGCTGTCCGGTGGGCTGCGAGGGAGGCGTCCCGGCGCAAGGTTCCCCTCCATCTGGTGCATTGCACCTTGTGGCCACTGCTGACGAAGAACCTGGGGCCAGTCCCCGGCATCAAGGACAGCGGGCTCCAGCACGCGGCGGAAAAAACACTGCAGGAGGGCGCCGCCCACGCGCGCCAGTCCGCCCCGGATGTGGAAGTCCGGACCAGTCTGTTGTCCGGGAGCCCCAACGTCAATCTGCCCAGGCTCTCCGCTGGCCAGGACATGCTGGTCCTCGGGAGTCGCGGACTCGGCGGATTCATGGGCCTGCTCATCGGCTCCGTCAGCCTTGAGATGGCAGCCACCGCATCGTGTCCCGTGGCTGTGATCAAGCCCGGCGAAGACCCTGACGGCCCCGTGGTGGTCGCCGTTGAGGACCCGGAGTCCTCCGCGGCACTTGAGGATGCTTGCACCGCGGCCGCCTCGTCGGGAGCCCGGCTGGTCATCATCCACGTCCGGACGGTTCCGGCCGGCTACCGGCTTGTCCGGGACCCTGTTGACCCCGGTGCCGCGGCCGAGGCTCTGCTGGACTCGGCTGTTGCCAAGGCGCAGGAGTTGGCGCCCGGGCTTATGGTCGAACAGCAGCTCCTGACCGACACCTCTGTACCCCGCGCCATCCTGCACGCAGCCCAAGGCGCACGCCTCACCGTCGTCGGGACGAAAGGCCACGGACTGATCAAGGGAAGCATCGGTTCGACGGCCCATGCCGTCCTCCACCATGCCAAGGGTCCAGTGCTCGTTTCCCGGCGCCCGCCCGCCACCAAGGCAGCGCACGAGTCCTAATCCGGGGCGGAGGTTGGTGCCCGGTCCTGCAGCTTGGACGCCTTCGCTTCGATGGCGTCCAGATCCCTGACCGCGAACCGGTGGTGTTCCCATTCTTCATGAAGGATGACGTGCAGGCAGTCCAGCGTGGTGACAGTGAAGCGTGAATCATCCGGTGCCGGATGTGTCCTCTGCAGTTCCTCCTCTGTGGCTCCGGCGATGAAGTCCCGGACCATGGCGACGCGCCCGGCGCGGACCTTGAGCACCTCATCGTAGGAAGGGTGAGTTTCCTGGAAGACGGACATGTCCAGTCCATCAGTCTCGTATTCGGCGTTCGGCAGCCCCATGGGGTGGTAGGGAGGTTCGATGCCAAGGACCGCGCCGCGCAGCCATTTGTCCGTGGCCATCACCAAATGCCGCATTGTCTGCGCGAAGGACCACTCACCGTCCACCGATATCTCCTCGGTGCCCGGCGGCAGCCCGGCGAGCCGCTGCCCCGTGGTGTCCCAGGTTTCCTGCAGGACTGCCCACGCCTCCCGCAAACCGTCTGGCCCTGCGGCATGCCGCAGCTGCCTGCCGGGGAAACGCCGGTTCAACTCGGCATCGACCAGCGGAGCCACGTCCACCCCGTTCACAAGCAGGGACCCGCCGTCTTCCAGCAGCCAGGGCGAGTCGATGTTCGCGTCTTCGATCTCGACGCCGCGCATCACCACCCTGGCGAGGCTACTGCGAATAAACCGGGCCCCGCGAAGACTGACGTCGAAAAACTCAGCGCCGCGCAGGTCATCGGATCCGGTGAAGGTAGCCATGCGCGCTATCCTTCCCCGTGGCCTGCCGCAGTTCAAGGAGTTCCCGCCACATATCCTGCAGCTTCCCGGGGCACCGTCTTTCCGGGAATGAAGGTTCCGTTAGCTAATTTGCGATGCCGCCATGCCTGCTGCAGGCGCCCTGGCGAGTGGCACTGGGCCAGACATAACCGTCCCTGCAGATAATGGTGCCCCCGACGGCGGGAGCCGCCGGCGCAGCAGGAACGGCCGCGGGAGCAGGCGCCTGCGCCGCCTGCTGAGCCGCGGCGGCGGCAGCTTGGTCTGCTGCCGCTTTGGCAGCAGCAGCTTGATCAGCCGCAGCCTTGTCCGATGCCGCTTTGTCCGCCGCGACTTTGTCGGCAGCGGCCTTCGCGGCGGCGGCCTTCGCGGCCACGTCTGCAGCTGCCTTGTCAGCTGCAGCCTTCTCGGCCGCAGCCTTTTCAGTGGCGATCTTTTCCAGGGACTTAACGCCAAGGTGCACCGTGGAGCCCTTTGCTGCCTGGGCTCCGTTGGAAGGGTCCTGGGTCAGCACCTGCCAGTTCTTCTTCACGATGATCGATTTGCCGTCAACAGAGTCAACCGCGTCAACCTTGAAGCCAAGCTTTTCCAGTTGGTCCGTCGCCGTGTCCAGGGTCAGCCCTACAACTCCCGGGACCGTGACGGAGGCTTCCACCGTGGCAGTCGCCGATGCCGCGGAGGCCGGCTCCACCGCAGCCTGCTTGCCGCCGCCGCAGCCGGTCAACATAAGTCCGGTCAACACAGCCAACGCCAGCGTCTTCTTCAACCTGCCGGCGGCAGGCCCGATGTTTTCTTTCATGATTCCCCCTAGGAATGCGTGATAGTGATGGTGGAAAGAGAGCCCGGCGAATCCCGGGCAAGAGCCCTACTCGCAGGCGACGCCGTCGGAGTCGCGGTCCAGCGCCGGCCGGTATCCGGCCTGGCCCGCGTAGATCGGCGCCGCTCCTGCTGCCCTCGCCGCAGTGCAGTTGGAGTAATACGCAGCGGCCGGCGCGGGGGCGGGCGCAGCAGGAGCAAGACCGGGGGCGGGCGCAGCAGGAGCAGGAGCGGGGGCAACCGGAGCAGGCGCGGGAGCAGCCGGAGCCGGCACGGGAGCTGCAGGAGCAGGCGCAACGGCGGAAGGTGCCGGCTCGGCAGCGACGGGCGGCGGCGCCTGCTGGTTGGTCGGTGCCAGCTGCCCGGTGCAGTCGCCCAGGATTCGTGCCATCGCGTCGTGCTCCGCCTGGGTCACCCACAACCCGTACGTGGCCTTCACGGAAATTTGCCGGGCGACGTACTCGCACCGGTACCCCTTGTTGGGCGGCAGCCAGGTGGCGGCGTCACCGTCGCCCTTTTGCTGGTTGGCAGGCCCGTCAGTCGCCTGCAGGTTCAGCGGGTCATTCGCGAATGCCGTCCGCTGCCCGGCGGTCAACTGCTGGGCCCCCTTCTGCCAGGCGTCGCTCAACGCCACCACGTGGTCGATCTGCACGGCGGTGCTCGTCGCGGATCCGCGTACGAAACCGATGGTGGTGCCGGTATACGGATCGGCGAGGGTGCCGGACTGCACCTTGCAGGGCACATTGTTCGTGAACGTGATGCCGGTGAGGTCCCGCTGGAGGATGTCATTGCGCGTATCGCAACCGTTCCGGTCCACGTCCGCCCATGCCTGCCCGAATTGCGCCCGGTCATAGCCCGTCTTCGGCGCGCGGCCCTTGATGGCAAGCGTTGCAAGCAGGTCGATCGCCTTGGTGGCGTAGGCGGGCTGCGGGTTGGGCGCTGCCGCGGAGACGCCCGCCGCTACGGCGTTGGGGGTGTCCGGGTCCAGCGGCTCGCCGGTGTCCCCAGTCGTGGGCGTAGGAGTGGGCATGGACGACGGCGCCGCCACGGCCGGCGCAGTGACGCTCGCTGTCGCTGCCCTCGCCGTAGCCCTGCTTTCCGCGGAGGCGGCCTCAAGGTCCGCGCCTGCGACACGGGGCAGCGCCCCGGCACCACCGATGAGAAGGGCGAAGGACGCGGCTATGGCGACGGCGCCGGCCTTGCGTTTCGCCGGCAGCCAGGCCCAGGACCGCCTTCCAGTGAGCACGACGTAAAGACCAGTCAGCGCACCGGAGATGCCGAGGAAAATCAGGGCGCCTCCAACACCGCCGCTGAGTGCGCCCAACAGCATGAAGATGGCGGTAATTGCTCCGATGGCAAACGTCGAAGCGCGTGGATTCCGCGGCGGCTTCGGCGTTGGCGCGGATTGAGCAGCCCCCAAGAGGGTCTGGTAGTCGGACATTCTTCCCCAATGATGAGGACGCCGAGCAAGTCGGCACCCCTTTTCTGCCGGGCCTTCTGCTAAGCCCTGCAAAGATCGATGCCGCTGAGCCTACGGCCCCATGACGTGCGGATTTGCCGCCGCCGTGAATACTCGGCCAACATTCAGCCAGTCTTGAGGGAACCTTGAGGAAGCGGGCTTCCCGCGCGTCACAATACGGCCGGAGGGCGAATGGACCTGCGCCGGACGACCGTTCCCCCGCTGGCATGGGCAAAGGTAGAGTTGCCCGCATGCAGATGCGCCTCGAAGTGGTCCAGGTCCCGGTTTCCGACGTCGAGAAATCAAAAGCGTTTTACACCGAACAGCTGGGCTTTGTGCTGGACCATGACGTGGAGCACATCCCCGGCATGCGCGTTGTCCAGCTGACGCCGCCAGGTTCTGCCGCCTCGGTAGTGATCGGAACCGGCATGACCGCCATGGCTCCGGGCAGCCTGGAAGGTCTTCAACTGGTGGTTCCGGACCTCCCGGCCGTCCGCGATGAACTAGTGCAGCGCGGGGCCGAGATCAGCGAAATCCAGGACCTGGGCGGCGTCCTGTTCGCCTACTTCAGCGACCCAGACGGCAACCGCTGGGTCATGCAGGGACAAACCCCGCCCGCCGTCCGCGACGCCCACAAAGCCGGCTAGCCCGCGGGCCGGTCCCGGACCATCCGCAGTTCCGGCACGCTTTCCCACTCCGGCGGCAGGTTGCCGCGGCCGCCGTCGAACCTAAAGCCTTGGCGGAGGTAGAAGGACTGCGCCTTGACGTTCTCCTCAAGAACCCATAAATAGGCGGGCGAACCGCCCAGGGCGGCCTCCAGCAGGGCCTTCCCCAGCCCGCTCCCCTGTGCGCGCTTCAGTACGAAAATCGAGTACAGCTCCAGCGCGAACGGGCTGTCTTCCTGGCGCGGCGGTCCGGCGTCGGCAAGGCCTACAATCTCGCCGTTGGCGTCCTCGGCGACGATCCGCGGGTGGGGAGCCTCAAGATACGGCCGACGCCGGGCCACGCGTTCCGGGATTGAGCGCCGCCGCTCAGCAAAGAATCCGGGCGAAAGCAGGTGTCCGTAGCTTTCTTCGTGCGCGGCTGTATGCATCAAGACGATGGCCTCGGCATCCTCCGGGCTGGCCCGTCGAAGTACATAATCCATCGCTCCAGCCTAATGAGGGCGGCACCGGATTAATGTGCTGGCGGGGCCGCCGTGGATCCGCGGACCACCAGTTCGGTGCCCAGCTCGATCCGTTGCGGCAGTTCCTCGTCGCCGTCCAGGTGCCGCAGCAGGGCACGCATGGCGGTCTCCGCCATCTGCACCACCGGCTGCCGGATGGTGGTGAGGCCCGGCTCAACCCATTCGGCGGCCGGGATGTCGTCGAAACCAATGATGGACAGGTCTTCCGGGATGCGCAGCCCGGCAGAGCGCGCCGCACGGTAGGCGCCCAGTGCCTGGTCGTCGTTGCCGGTGAAGATCGCCGTCGGCCTGTCCGGCAGTTCCAGGAGCTTGCGCGTGGCCGCCTCGCCGGCCTCGATGGAAAAGTTGCCCGGCACCATCAGGGCCGGGTCCAGCGCAATGCCGGCCCGGCGCAGCGCGGAGATGTAGCCGTCCTCGCGGGCGCTGCTGCATTGCAGGTCCTCGCGTCCGCCAATCATGGCGATCCGTTTGTGCCCCAGCTTGAGCAGGTGTTCCGTGGCCGAGTAGCCGCCCTCCCAGTTGGCCGCGCCCACCGTCATCAGGTCCGGTCCGGGCTGGCCCACGGGGTCGATCAGGACCACCGGGATCCCCAGCGATTTCACCCGCTGGATCTGTTTGGCGTCCAGCTGGTACACGGCCATCAGCAGGCCGTCGGATTTACGCTCCGCGAGGTTTGCCAGCCAGGGCCGGATTCGGGACCCGTCCAGGCTCAGGCTGCTCACCACGGTTCCGTATCCGGCGTCCTGCGCCACCCGCTCCACGCCCTCGATGATCTCCAAGGCCCATTCCGAGCCCAGGCCGGGAAACACGAGGTCCACCAGGCCGGCCTTCTGCCGGCGCTTGGCCGGGCGGCGCGCGTAATCGCGGCGGGCGATGATTTCCTCCACCCGCGCCCGGGTCTCCGCGGCGACGTGCGCATGCCCGTTCAGCACCTTGGACACGGTGGGAACGGATACGCCGGCCTCGCGGGCAATCTCGCTGATTGTCGCGCGCCCGGTGTCCTGTTTGCTCACCACGGAAACCACCCTTTCACCCGGGTCACGCGCCCGGGGCTAGTTATCGGAAAGTTCCCACGCCTGAATCCGGCCGCACATGCCGTAAATCCTGCGGTTTTCCCGTTTTCCCATCGTAGTTCGCGCGTTCGCCAGATAGATACTTTCCGCCGTGTCCAGAGAAACCAGTTGCCGCCGGGTGACCTCGGCCTGCCGGGCTGCGCCGGCTGCCAGAAGCCCGGCCCAGGCTCCGGCCCTGGCGGACGCCAGCCGGGCGGCCGCGGCGTGAAATCCCGCCAACGCCGCCGGCCCTGATTCGAGGACAGCGTCCTTGAGCGCCAGGTAGCCTTCCAGCGCCAGGTCACGACGACGGCGCGCGGCTTCCTCGGCTGCGGCCAGTCCCGTGTCGGCATCCGTCTGCTCCAGGACCGCGGCGCGGCGGTACGCTGCCGGGTCGGTGAGGTGCTCCGGCGGGAAGGTCATCACGGCGTCCCCGTGTTCGGGCAGCCCTGCGTTTTGCATGACCACCAGGATCTTCAGGTCCCCCGAATCGTTGATGGCGCGGTGGACTGTACCGGGGGTGAACCAGAGAACCACGCCGGGCTCCAGCGCAGTGGTGGTGAACCCTCGTGAATCAAGGGTCTCCAGCCGGCCCGCTCCCGCCAGCACCACGTACGCCTCGGTGGAGGCGGTGTGCACGTGCGGCGATCCGCCGGCGGCGCCATCCGCCCCCGGCCAGTCGTAAATGCTGATCTCGGACAGGCCGGTAGCACCCGGGAACGTTGAGCCCATACTCAGGCCCAATTGCCAAGGGCGGATTGCGCGGCCGCCGCCAGCGCCGCGGCACGGCCCTGGTCCACGCCGCCGTCGGCGATCACCACCGCATACCGGTACGTCAGCGGCTCACCTGCCCGGAGCGGGACCTCGGCGCTGAAGAAGGGTGCTGAACCCAGGCAGGCGAACATGGAGGACCGCGCGAACCACTGGTTCGGTGCGCCGGGGTTCGAACCGTCTTCCACGAAGGCAACGGTGGAGGACCGGCAACTGACGTCGTGCTTGCCGGTAAAGGCGATCCACGGCGATCGGGTGCCCATGAATTCGTCGGTACCGGCGCCCTCCTGGTTGCGGAATTCGCCGCCGGTAAAGGACCGTGGGCCGCGCCAGAAGAGACCGCCGTAGCCAGCGTTGTGGCGGCCTTCCGTGGTGGGGCTGCCGATCCTGATCTCTGCCCCGGAGATGTTGTCCATCCGGGTTTCGAAGAGGATGGCGTAGGCACCTCCGGTTTCGTCGCCGGCACCGCCGTCCGCCAGCAACTGGACGCTGAACCGGCGGGCCTCCGCAATGACCGGGCCACCGTCCTGCGAGGTCCAGGTGAGGGATTCCGCTGCGGTGATCCCTGCGGCGGAGTGCTCGATCCCGGTGAAGGCGGTGTGGGTCATGGCCCCGTTGTTGTCCAGGTTGGCGTACTCGGTGGCGCGCGTGTAGGTGGCTCCGCCCCAGAAGTTGTGGCTGCCCACGTTCGGGAGCGCCCAGGAGAGCCCCTTGTGCCAGACGTGGTCCCAGGGCCGGGAAATGGTCACGTCGTCTCCGCCCAGGGTGGTCAGCGGATGGAAGAACGGGCGGGGGCTCTCGTATTGGGGGTCGGTGGGCCGGTAGGTATAGGTGGCGATGGGCTTGCCGTCAGCGGTGAACGTGAGGGCTGCGCCTTCGTCGGTGACATCCAGCTGGGCTGTGTGGACGGCTGCAGAGGCGGTGGTGGGCATGGCGGGAGGCTCCTTGGGGGTGTGGGGTGTCAGGCGCGGGTGGCGTCGAAAGCTGTTTCGTTGAGGGCCGTGGCATCCAGGGCGGCGGTGCCCAGCCCGTCTCCGTCCATCCCGCCGTAGAAGGGGTGGCCGGGGACGATCTCGCCGCGGCGGACGGCCCTGCCGGTAAAGGCGGAGGCGTAGATCGCGGCAGCGAGCTCAAGGGTCTGCCGGGCGGAGTCTGCGCCGGCGGGCAGCGGAAGCCCGGCGTCGAGCGCTTGGTACATGGCCAGGAACTGGGCGGAGTGTCCGCTGCCGCCTTCCAGCGGCCGGCTGCGCCATTCGGTGCGGACCCGGTCTTCGTGGCCTGGTGCGCCGGTAACGGTCCAGTTGTCCGTGGCGTAGCCGTAAAGGTGGCTCAGTTCCACGGTGGCGAACTCGCAGTCGATCCGGATGTCCGAGGTCTCCCGGGGCGAGAGCAACGAGTTGACGATGGTGGCCACGGCGCCGTTGCGGAACCGGACCAGCGCGGCGGACAGGTCTTCGGTGGACGTGGCACGTGCCTGCCGGCCTGCTATCGCGGTGACTTCCTCCCACGGTCCCAGCAGGTGCAGGAGGAGATCGAATTGGTGGATGCCGTGGCCCATGGTGGGGCCGCCACCCTCGGCGTTCCACGTGCCGCGCCAGGGCAGGTCCCAGTAGCTGTCCGGCCGGTACCAGAGGGTATCGCAGCGGGCCACCAGCGGGCGGCCGAACCCGGCGCCCCCGATCAGTTCCCGGGCGGCCGCGGCGGCATCCCCAAACCGGTGCTGGAACACGCAGGAGAACTGGGCGCCGCCTTTGGCCTGGGCTTTCTCCAGCCGGTCGAAGTCCGCCAGGCTCAGTGCCGGGGGCTTCTCCGAGAGGACATGCACCCCGGCTTCAAGGCATTCGATGGCTTGGTCGATGTGCAGCATGGGCGGGGTGCACAGGTGCACGATGTCCGGCTGGGCCCCCGCGAGCAGTTCGGCCACCGTGAGGTATGTGCCGGGAATGCCGTGCTTCTCCGCAAAGGAGTCCAGCCGGCCCTGGTCCACGTCGCAGGCTGCGACGAGCTCGGCGCGCCCGCCTGTCCGTGCCAGGTTGTCCGCGTGGACCGCGGCGATCCCGCCGGTGCCCACAATGGCCACTTTGTACGTGCGCATGTTCTCTCCGTCGTTGCAGTGAAGTCGTTGCAGTGAAGTCGTTGCCCAGAAGCGTGCCCCGAAGCGGTTGCCGTGATGATGCCGGACCACCCGGCATTGCACCGGCCGGGTGACCCTGCATCGCCGATGCTCCTAAAGAAACTTTCTGTGCTCTCTTCGAAGTTTCGGATGCTCGCTACAGCTACCTGCCCAAGGCTCGTTTTCAACCGTAGGAAGATTTTGATTCCAGAGTCAAGGGTTTCGATCTAGAAACTAAACATAAGTTTCTGATACTTTCTTAGAAACATCGTCCGATCCTAGGAGACGTCCGTGACCAGCGGTGCCGCCGAAAAGCAAGCCCTCCCCTCACCCGCGGCGGGCGTCGAGCCGCCTTCCGCCGTCGGACACCTGTCCCTCGAGGAGCTGGTGCGGCAGATGACCCTTGAGGAAAAACTGGCCCAGCTGGTGGGCGTGTGGGTAAATGCTTCCACTGAAGGCGACTCTGTTGCCCCGTTGCAGAACGAAATGGCAGGCGACGCCCGTTCCTGGGACGACGTGATTTCTGCGGGCCTCGGCCAGATCACCCGGATGTACGGCACGGTTCCGCTGGAACCACTTGAGGGGGCGCGCCGGCTGGCCGCTGCGCAGGAGCAGATCATGGCCGCCTCACGGTTCCGGATCCCCGCGCAGGTGCACGAGGAATGCCTGGCCGGGCTGGCCGCCTGGAAAGCGACCGCCTTCCCTGTACCGCTGGCCTGGGGCGCCACCTTCAACCCGGCGCTGGTGCGCCGGATGGCCGGCTTGATCGGCGGCCAGATGCGGCAACTGGGCGTCCACCAGGGCCTCGCGCCGGTACTGGATGTGGTGCGGGACCTCCGCTGGGGCAGGGTGGAAGAAACCATTGGCGAGGACCCCTACCTCGTGGGCACCGTGGCAAGCTCCTACGTCAAAGGGCTGGAAGCCGAAGGGATCATTGCCACCCTCAAGCACTTCGTGGGCTACTCCGCCTCACGCGCCGGACGGAACCACGCGCCCGTCTCCATGGGCCCCCGGGAACTCGCGGACGTCATGCTGCCGCCGTTCGAACTGGCCATCAAGGACGGCGGCGCCCGTTCCGTGATGCACGCCTACACGGACACCGACGGTATTCCCGCCGCGGCAAACCGTGCCCTGCTGACCTCCCTGCTCCGGGACGAGTGGGGCTTCGCCGGGACCGTGGTGGCGGACTACTTCGGCATCGCCTTCCTCAACGCCACGCATGGCATCGCCGCCGATTCCGGAGAGGCTGCAGCCCTGGCGTTGGCAGCGGGCGTGGACGTGGAACTGCCAACGGTGCACTGCTACGGCCTGCCCCTGCTTGAGCGCGTGCGCTCCGGGGAGGTCCCCGAATCCCTGGTGGACACCGCACTCCTGCGGGTGCTCCGGCAAAAGCAGGAAGCCGGGCTGCTCTCGCCGGACTTCGACCCAGCTCCCCCGGCCCTGGCTGCCGGCGCCATCGACCTTGACCCTGCGGCCCACCGGGCGCTGGCCCGGGAGATCGCCACGCAGTCCCTGGTGCTGCTGACCAACAGGGCGCACGACGACGGGCCAAGCCTGCCGCTGCCGGCGGCGGCTTTGGCGTCGGTGGGCGTCGTGGGGCCGCTGGCGCAGGACCCGTTCGCCATGCTGGGCTGCTATTCCTTTGACGCCCACGTCGGCGCATCGCATCCCGAGGTGCCCATGGGCATCCGGGTTCCGACTGTGGCCGGTGCAGCCGCCGAGCGGTTTGGCCGGATCCGGACCGCCGCCACCGGAACGTGCGAGGCCATCAGCGACACGCAGGTCCTGGAAGCCTGCCGGATTGCCTCAGCGGTAGACACCTGCGTGATCGTAGTGGGTGACAATGCGGGCCTCTTTGGCCGGGGCACCTCCGGCGAAGGCAACGACGCTGCCGACCTGCGGCTCCCCGGTGACCAGCACCGCATGCTGGACCAGGTCCTCACGGCTGCCGAGGCCGCCGGCACCCGCACCGTCGTGGTGGTCCTCAGCGGCCGGCCTTACGCGCTGGGCGACTTCGCGGCCAGGGCCGGAGCGATCGTGCAGGGGTTCTTCCCGGGCGAGGAGGGCGCCGAGGCGCTGTGGGACGTCCTGACCGGAGCCGTGACTCCGTCCGGCAAGCTGCCGGTTTCCGTGCCGCGGACCTCCGGCGGACAACCGGGCACCTACCTGCACAGCCGCCTGGCCGGGCCGTCCGGCGTCAGCGCACTGGACCCCTCACCGCTGTTCGGTTTCGGGCACGGCCTGTCCTACACGACCTTCGACTTTTCCTGCCACACGGCCAGCGGGCCCACGATGACGACGGCGGGCTCCGTCACCGTGGGATGCTCGGTGGCCAATACCGGCCCGGTTGACGGGGCGGAAGTGGTGCAGCTGTACCTCGAGGACCCGGTGGGCGAAGTGGTGCGGCCTGTCCGTGAACTGATTGGCTACGCCCGGGTTGACCTTGCGGCCGGCGCCGCGGCCCGGGTGGAGTTCACGGTGCACGCGGACCGGACCTCCTTTACCGGGGTGGACCTGAAGAGGGTGGTGACCCCCGGCCTGGTGAAGCTGCATGTTTCGACCTCCAGCAGCCGGGACCTCCACACCCACGAACTCATCCTGCACGGCGGCCGCCGCGAGGTGGGCTTTGACCGGGAGATGCTGACACCGGTAACGGTAACCCCGCTTTAGCCGTGCCGACCGGACATGTCATCCCCGGCCGTGCACTGGCCTGGCGTTAGCCGGGGGTTCCCCAACCTCATGGATGCCATGGCCGCTGCAGGCCGTCTTGGTGACGACGGCCCGCTCGATGCGCGAGACGGTGAACCACCGCATTGCGTCGCGCAGCCGGCACCACCCAACCAGGTACCACTGGCCGTTGGTGGCGGCGAACAGCACCGGCTCGACGTCGCGGGTGGTGGCGGTCCCGTCCCCCGCCGTGTAGCGGAGGCGGATCACGCGCTGCTCGGCCATCGCCTCCTCCAGTGCGGATTTGATGGCGCGGGACGAGGCGGGAAGCGCGTTGACCCAGACGCGGTGGGCCAGCTCGTCCGCTTGTGCCCGGGTTTTGGGATCGAGGACATCCATGATCTTTCGGACACCTGCTGCTGCCAGATCGGCGTAGGGGGCATCGGGCGCGGCGGACACCGCTGCCATGAGCGCCACGGCCTGGGCCGGTGACAGGCTGACGGGTGGCAGGGACGCACCTCCAGCCAAACCGTAGCCACCGCCCGGACCCGGCCGGGACCATACTGGCGCCCCGCTGTTCTCCAACGCATCGAGGTCCCGCTTGATGGTGCGAACGGATACCTCAAACGCTGCAGCCAGCCGTTCGGCGGAAAGCCCCCGCCTGCCGCTGCGGCGCAACATCTCGGAGAGGGCATGGAGCCGTTCGACCCGCTTCACCGTTCAGCCCCTGGCAAATTCATGACATAAATAGTGACACACCCTTGTCCGGTACGCCTGCGAGGGTATTGGCATGACAACTACTTCAAGCCGTCCCATCGTTCTCATCGCCGGCCACTGGCTGGGCGCCTGGGCGTGGGACGAAGTGCTGGAACACCTGGCAACCGACCACTCCCGCGCAGTCGCGATGACGCTGCCCGGCCTCGACGTGGACGATCCCGGCCGTGCGGCAAAAACCCTCGACGACCAGGCCGCAGCGGTCCTGGACGTCATCAGCCGGCTCGGGGCCTCTGCGGACCAGCCCGCCATCCTCGTCGCCCACAGCGGGGCAAACGCCCCCGTCAGCCTCGTCCTTGACCGACACCCCGAACTTGTCCATCGAGTGGTGTGGGTCGACTCCGGCCCTGTGGCACCTGGAAGCGCCTTCGGCGCGGGCATCCCGGAAGAGTTGGCGGAGCTTCCGCTGCCGCCCTTCGATGTCCTCGGACAGCAGGCGAGCCTCGAGGGCCTGAGCCCGGACGTCCTCGAGCGTTTTCGGGCCCGGGCCGTCCCTGAACCCGGGCCTGTGCTTCGTCAGGCCGTCGAGCTCAGGAACGATGCCCGCCACAAGGTCCGGACCACCCTGGTGTGCTGTTCGATCCCGAGCGCGCAGGTGCTGGAGCTCGCCCGCGCCGGGCATGCCATGTTTGCAGAAGTCGCGCGCGTCGAACACCTCGACGTCATCGACCTCCCAACGGGGCACTGGCCCATGTGGAGCCGTCCCCGCGACCTCGCCAAAGCC
The DNA here is from genome assembly GCF_058267675.1 of Pseudarthrobacter sp. MOO14. Classification (NCBI taxonomy): domain Bacteria; kingdom Bacillati; phylum Actinomycetota; class Actinomycetes; order Micrococcales; family Micrococcaceae; genus Pseudarthrobacter; species Pseudarthrobacter sp. MOO14. The sequence goes on along the minus strand of NZ_CM177849.1, from coordinate 3,434,170 downwards.
ATTGGGTCAGCCGCGTCCCGCACAAACTGACGAGGTCAGGCGAGAGTGAATTCCTCCTCAACCAGCGCCAGCAGCGGGCGGGAGTTCAGGCACACCAGGAACACCACGGTCCCGGCGAGCAGCGGCAGCAGGTAGGTGGTGGTCATCAGCAGGAGGGTGGCGGTGACGAACAGGATGCCGGCGTTGCCCAAGGAGACCCGCTTCCGGGCGCTGAAGCTGTACAGGGAGAGCCGGTACACGTCCCGGGTCCGGAACGAGAACCGGGACAACAGCAGCAGCGCGTTCAAGCCCGCTGTGGCCACGAGCAGCGCGAGGACCAGCAACGCCGGCCGGAGCGCCGGTGCTGCGGGTCCGAGCGACGGCAGTCCGGCGAGGTTCACCGCGATGACGGCCAGGACCAGCAGGTACGGCAGCCACACCTGCAGGGCCTGGCCGGCATTCATCCGGTAGCCGCGGATGAAGTCCTGGTACACCTGTCCCTCATGCCCCGTGAGCATCCGGTTGAACGCATAGATGCACGCCACCAGCGCCGGACCGGCCGGAATGAGCGCCGGCAGGACCAGCCAGGCCCCTGCGAACGGGGCCGCCACCAGTGCCGCCGGCAGCAGTACGTTGGCCAGCACCAGCAGGGCCGAGCCCGTCATCACGCCCGCCACGGTGCCGGCCGCCCTGAAGAGGGGGCCGGCACCGTACTCCGCTTTCTTCTGAACCACCAACTGCCTTTCGGTTGCCGCGGCAGGCAGGCTGCCGCCGTCGTCCGCCTACTTCTTGTCCGCGTAGGCCTTGTACGCCTTGTTGGCCAAATCTACATACTTGCCCATGCCCTTGCTGTCCAGCTCCTTGACGTAGGCGTCGAACTCGGAGAGGGGCCGCTGGCCGGTAATGAACTTCAGGGTGTTCTGCTTGACGTGGTCCTTGAGCGGCGTGAGCACCAGCGTGGCCTGTTCGCGGTCCGTGTCGCTGAACGGCACGGGCGGCGCCACTGGCTTGGGCGTCTTGCTCTTCATGGCCTTTTGGAACGCCAGCTCCTCGTCGTTGAAGGTGGACTGCAGCAAGTCCGTGGTGCCGCCATAGGAGAAATTGCCACCGGAGAAGCCGTAGTCCACGCGCAGGTCCTTGGTGCCTGCCGGGTTCAGGCCCTGGAAGTTGATGTCCTTGGCCAGGACGCGCTTGCTGCCTTCCTTGGTGTAGGTGGTGCCCTGGACGCCCCACTTGGAGAATTCCTGGCCGGCGTCGCTGTAGAACAGCCAGTCGATGTACTGCATCAGCGCCACGAAGCTGTCTTTGTCCTTCACCGATGAGTTCAGCATGATGCCGTTCTCCAGCCGCGAACCACCGATCAGGTCACCGGCCGGGCCGCCGGGGACGGTGATCTTGCGGACCGCGAAGTTGCCCTTGCCCAGTGACTGCTCCATGGACGTGCGGTAGGTGATGATGTTCTGCGAGTTGGCGCTGATCACGAACGACTTGCCGGACGTGAACTTCTGGATGGCGGAATCGTCGGTCTGGGTGAAGCTTTCCGGGTCCATCAGGCCCTCGGACACCAGCGAGTTGAAGTAGGTGACCAGGTCCTTGAACTGGCTGCTGGCCGAGCCGAAGGCGAATTGCTTCTTGCCGTCGTCGAACGTCAAGCCGTCCACCAGGCCCCAGCCTGCCACGGTTCCGAACGCGGTGCCGGCAATGTTCAGCACGCTGTTGCCATTGAACCGGTCGGAGAAGGGCACGACGTCGGGATGGGACTTCTTGAGCTTGCGGAGCACCTCGCGGAACTCGTCCCAGCTCTTGGGCTCGGCAATGCCTTCCTTCTCCAGCACGTCGGTGCGGAACGCCAGCGTGTAGTCCGGCCAGAGCTCCTCGTGCAGGCCAGGCAGGACGTAGTACTTCCCGTCCTCCTGGGTGAGTCCTGCGATTTCAGGTTCCAGCTTCCATTTCTTGATTTTGTCCTGGTAGTGGGGCATGAGGTCCACGTAGTCGCTGACCGGGAGGACCGCACCGGAGGACACATACGCGCTCTCCTGGCCGGGGTAGGTCTTGGCGATGATCTCGGGGGCACTCCCGGAGCTGATCAGGAGGCTGCGCTTCTGCTCGTAGTCGCTGCTGGGGACGATGGTGGGCTGCAGCGTGACGTTGTTGTCGCTGGCCATCTTGGTGAACAGCAGCCAGTCCTTCTTGTACGGGTAAGTGGGCTGGTCGCTGAAGAGGAACGTGAAGCTCAGCGGCGTCGTCGCCTTGAACGTGTCCCCCACCCCGAAGCTGTCCATCGCACCGTTGCGGGCCTTTGAGGTGTCCACCTTGCTGCCGGAATCTGAGTCGCACCCGGCCATCACCAGGCCGAAGGCTGCGAGCGCGGACAGGCCGAGGAAGTCTCGTCTGCGGATCATGGGTTTTCCTTTCATAACGGGTTATTCCTTGACGGAGCCGAGCATGACGCCCGAAAAGAAGTACTTCTGGACGAACGGGTAGACGCACAGGATGGGGATGATGGTGAGCACGATGGTCACCGACTGGATGTTGGCGGCGATCTGGCCCACGTTCTCTGCCGTGCCGCCGGCCGAACCCGCGGTGGTGACGCCGGCAATCATGTTGCGGAGGTAGATGGTCACCGGGAACAGATCCGGGTTGTCCAGGTAGAGGAACGCCTGGAACCAGGAGTTCCAGTTGGCCACGGCGTAGAACAGGACCATGGTGGCCACGATGGCCTTGCTCAGCGGCAGCACCACCTTGAACAGGACCCCGTACTGGGTGAGCCCGTCGATGGCGGCCGCCTCCTCCAGTTCCCGCGGCATGTTCTCGAAGAACGACTTCATGATCAGCAGGTTGAAGACGCTGATGGCGTTGGGCAGCACCACCGCCCACAGGGTGTCCCGCATGCCCAGCGAGGTGATGAGCACGTAGTTGGGGATCAGGCCGCCGTTGAAGAACATGGTGAACACGGCGATGCCGATGAACACGCTGCGTCCCTTGAGGTCCTTCTTGGCGATGGCGTACGCGAAACTGGTGGTCAGGACCATCGAGATTGCGGTGGCCACCACCGTGTACAGGACGGTGTTGCCGTAATTCCGCCAGAACACCGAATCCGCCAGGATCAGCTCGTAGGTCTGGGTGTTGAACCCCAGCGGGAAAAGGTTGACCTGCCCGGCGTTGATGAACCCTTCGCTGGAGAAGCTCTGCGCCAGGATGTTCAGGAACGGGTACATGGTCAGGAAGACCACCACCAGCAGGAACACCAGGTTGGCCACGCGGAACACCCGCATGCTGCGGGAGACCTTCATGTCCTTGACCAGCACACCGGTGTCCGCCGTGGGCTTTTGCACTGCGGTTTCCTTCACGGTTGTCTCTTTCACGGTGGCCCCTTTCACCACAGGCTCGTTCCGGCGAGCCGTTTGGAGATGGCGTTCGCGGAGAGGATCAGCGTGAGGCCGATGACGGATTCGAACATGCCGATCGCGGCCGCGTAGCTGAAGTTGGACGATTCCAGGCCCACCCGGTACAGGTAGGTGGAGATGACGTCCGAGGTCTGGTAGTTGAGCGGGTTGTAAATCAGCAGGATCTTCTCGAAGCCCACGGCCATGAACGTGCCGATGTTCAGGATCAGCAGCGTGATGATGGTGGGCCGGATGGCCGGGAGGGTCACATGCCAGGTCTGTTGCCACCGGTTGGCGCCGTCGATCCGGGCGGCCTCATACAGCGACTCGTCGACCCTGGTGAGGGCGGCCAGGTACAGGATGGCGCCCCAGCCCATGGTCTGCCACACCTCGGAGCTGATGTACATGGGCCGGAACCAGGCGGCGTCCTGGGTGAAGTTCACCGTGCTTCCGAAGACCGTGCTGGCGATCTGGTTCACCGTACCGGTCATGGAGAAGTTCTGCAGGATCATGCCGGCGATGATCACCACTGACATGAAGTGCGGCAGGTACGCCACCGTCTGGACGAATTTCTTGAACTTCTGCGAGCGCAGCTCGTTCAGCATCAGCGCGAAGATGATGGGCATTGGGAAGCAGAACAGGAGTGTCAGCACGCCCAGGATGATGGTGTTCTGGAAGGCCTGCCAGAAACTGGGATCGTTGATGAATAGGGTGACGTACTTCAGTCCCACCCATTTCTCGCCGAAGATGCTGCCGCCGGGCTGGAATTGCCGGAACGCGATGACGTTGCCGGCCATGGGCAGGTAGCGGAAGATGGCGAAGTAGGCCAGCGGCAGCAGCACCAGCGTGTAGAGCCGCCAGTCGCGCTTGATAGCGAGCTTCCAGCCGCCGGGCTTGTTCCGTGGTTTGTCCTTGCGGCCGGGCGGCTGTGTGGTGACCGCTCCGGGAGGTACTTCCAATTGCGTGGCCATGTTGCCTCCTACCGGCCGGCTTCTGCGTATGTGCGGGCGTGTTCGCCAGCTGCCTCTTCCAGGACCAGGACCCCGTTGGCGGCCAGTTCCACTGCACCCGTGATTCGGGTGCCGGTGAGCACGTCCGTGCCGCCCGCCCCAACATCCACCCGGGCCGGTGCGTCGTTGTGGTTGAGGACCAGCAGGTAGCTGCGTCCGTTGCCGGCACGACGGCGGACCTGCACTCCCAGCGGCGCGTCCAGTTCGGGGCGGATCCCCGCAGCGGTCCGTTCGGCGTCGAGCAGTTCCTCCAGGTAGGTGCCGTCCACCCTCGCCGAGAGGTAGACGGCGGTGCCGCAGCCGAAACTGTTGCGGGTGACGGCCGGCGACCCGGCCAGCCTGCCCGAGGCGTAGCTGGCCAGCACCTCCGCCGAGGTGGCGTGCAGGTGTTCGGTCCAGTAATCCGCTGAGGCCGTGCCGCCGTCGGCCGTTGAAAGCTTGACGGCCTCGCCCTCCCCGGCCAGCGGGTGCATCTCCTCGCTCCACGCGCCCAGGACGTTGCGGAGGGCGCCAGGGTAGCCGCCGAGCCGGATCGTGTTGTCCTGGTCCACAATGCCGGAGAGGTAGCTGGCCACCAGACGGCCGCCGCCGGCGACGTAGTCCTCGTAGCGCTGTGCGGCGTCGTCGGTAAGCAGGTAGGTGGCGGGAAGGACCACCAGGCTGTACTGGTGAAGGTCGCTGGTGGTGTCCACGAAGTCTACTGTGATGTTGGCGTCAAAGAAGGGCCGGTAGAGGCGGAGGACTTCCTGCGCGTAGCTCAGGTCCGAGCGGGGCGAGTTGCCCAGTTCCAGGGCCCACCAGCAGTCCCAGTCAAAGACCAGCGCCACCTTGGCGGTGGAGCGGGTGCCGGTGATTCCGGAGAGGTTCTTGAGCTCCCGGCCCAGTTCGCAGACCTCCCGGAACACCCGCGTGTTGGGGCCGGCATGGTTGACCATGCCGGAGTGGAAGCGTTCGGTGCCTCCCCTGGCCTGGCGCCACTGGAAGAAGAGGATGGAATCGGCTCCCTGGGCAATCGCCTGGTAGGAGCCTAAACGCATTTTGCCGGGCAGTTTGGAGACGTTGACGGACCATTGGCTGACGGCTGCGGTGGCTTGTTCCATGACCAGCCAGGGCTGGCCCTTCCGCAGTGAGCGCATGAGGTCGAAGTTGAGGGCGGCGGCAACGTGCGCGTCGGATTCGCGAGGGTCCGGATAGATGTCCAGTGCGGCGGCATCTTCCTCGGCGGCCCAGGCCCAGTAGTCGTTGTTCTTGTAGAAGCGCATGAAGTTGGTGACAACGGGCAGTTCCGGCGTGTGGCGGCGCAGGATGTCCCGTTCGGCCTTGTAGTGCGCCAGCATGCTGTCCGAGGTGAACCGGTGGTAATCGAGCCGGCGGGACGGGTTGGACCAGGTGCGGGGCTGGGCAGGTGCATTGACCTGGGCCCAGTCGGAGTAGACCTGGCCCCACACGTCGGTGCTCCAGGCCCGGTTCAATTCCTCCAGGCTGCCGTACTTGTCCTGGAGCCATTTCCGGAAGGCGCGGTCGGCGTGCGGGCCGTAGGAGACGGGGCCATACTCGTTGTTGACGTGCCACATGCACAGGGCGGGGTGGGCGGCGTACCGCTCCCCCATCTTTTCCGCCATCGCCAGGGACTTTTCCCGGTAGGCGGGGTGGGAGACGTCGAAGTGCTGGCGGGAGCCGAAGCCGAAGGTGCTGCCATCAGCCAGGACCGGAAGGATGTCCGGGTGCCGGGCGATCAGCCAGGCCGGCGGGACAGCGTCCGGAGTGGCCAGGTCCACGCCGATGCCGTTGGCGTGCAGCAGGTCCATGATCTCGTCCAGCCAGCTGAAGTCGTAGATGCCGTCCGCCGTTTCGAGCCTGCTCCAGGAGAAAACGGCCAAGGTAACCAGGTTGACCCCTGCTTCCTTCATGAGGCGGACGTCCTCGTCCCACACCTCGCGCGGCCACTGCTCGGGGTTGTAATCCCCTCCGTAGGCGATGCCGCCAAGCCGGTCATGCAGGCGCTTAAGCCGGTGTTCGGGTGTATGGGTGCGTTGCTCGCTGGTCATCATTGTCCTTTGGTTGGCATGTTGGCCGCGGGCTCCCCACCAGTGCGACCTGCATCACACAGAGAAACTATCGTAAACTTTCAGCAATAACAACAGGTACATGAAAGTAGGAGCGCACTTCTTTCTCCGAATTGCCGCGGATGCGAACGCTAACATGGATGCATGCAGGGGCCCCCGTCCGGAGAAAGTCGGTCCACGCGCAGGCCAGGTTCCGTATTTTCCAGGGTTGGAAGAAACTATCGGAGCTGCTTGTACGACCGGCGTGGCAGGTTTCGCAGCGCCAATGCCAGTATCAACAGCCAGCCTGGGACCGCACGATCCAGGCCGGCCACCCCCGGGGGGCGAGAACGCCCTCCTCCGCTAGCGGCAGGCAGTGGTCCGGCGCCCGCTATCCTGGCTCTTTGATGTCCTGCAGCACTTCATTGCGTCGCAGGAACCAAGGCTTGAAGGGCGGGTCGAAGCGCGCGTATCGCGGAGCGCCGACCGGCGTCAGCCCGGCAACTTTCAGTGCCGCTTGGAGCCCCGCGGTATGCCGCTCGAAGGAAGAAGCGGAGCCGCCGCCCGTGAAGCTGAGGGCAGCGGAAAGGGAGGCCGGAACGGCGCGCACCGTCACCCTGGGGTCGGCGGGAGCCGGGGCCGTGTCGGCCGTGACGCCGGCCGGGAGCACGAATCCCACCACGAACTCCGCCGGCCCACGGGCTCCCGGCAACGGCCCCTGCTGCAGCACGGGAGCCGTCATGGCCAGCTTTTGCGGGGAACCAGGCTCCTGGATGACGGGCGCAGTCATGGCCAGCTTGCGGCGGGCGGAGTTGTTGCCGCTGATGTAATTGAACAGGTAACGGAACGCCGCGTTTCCGGCCCGGTCGAAGTCCGCCCTGACCTTGACCTCAGCCACGACGTAAGCCGGATACCAACGGAGCTCGAAATGTGGATACCGGCGGATCAGTTCATAGGGCTGCTGTTCAGTCATGGTGCGTCAGAGCCTACGCCCGTGGCGCCTGGGCGGCCAGACCTGCACCCCGGCTCACCCCACGCGCCGTGTGGCGCGCCTCCGAAAGAAGCCGCGAAGGGTCCCCACTCCCATCAGGACGACGGCCAGGATTCCAATTCCACCGAAGAGCGCTGTCAGGACCACGCCGGCACCACGGAACCACTCTCCGCCACTTTCATAGCCCGGAACGATCGCCCGGCCAGGATCATCTTCGGCATAGATCACAGGAACATCGGTTCCCACCACAGGGTGCTGGTCGTGGTCCACGGCCGCGAACGTCCGGTGGGCCGATCCGTCCGGCGTCGTGAAGTCAACCCGGATCCTGCGCTGGGATGCCTTGGTGACATCGTCAAAGTGGACGATCGTTCCGGTTGCCCGCGCTCCAGTGCGCGCGAGTTCTTCGTCCGCGTTGATCATGAAGCTGCCCGCACCGATCATGATGGGCCCCAGGCAAAGGACCAGGACGGTGACCGCCAGGTTCAGCCTTATCTTCCACGGCCGCGCGGGTTTGCGGTTCTTGTCGGTTCTGCGCCCAGTCACGGCTCCCATTCTGCCCGAGCCTGTCAGCAAAACCACACACTGGACCGTTGCCATGGGCAACCATGAGCGGCATAATAGTTAGCAGAACTAATTAGCACTGCTAAATAACCGCAGCAGGAGGCGCACCCGCTTATATGTCACCCGCCCACACCAAGCCCCAGGCCACAGCAGACCCCACCGCCCCGGACACCCTCGCCATCGACCTGCGCACCGCCGTGATGCGCACGTCCCGCCGGCTCCGCGTCGAAGCAACCGGCGACATCATCACCCCTGGCCAGTACACCGTCCTGGCCCTGCTCAACGGCAGCGGTCCCAGCACGCTGCGCGCACTGGCAGAGAGCGAACACGTCCAGGCCCCGTCCATGACCAGGATCGTCAACGCCCTCGCCGACCAAGGATTCGTCACCAGGTCCGCCCATCCCGACGACGGCCGCCAGGTTCGCGTGGACATCACCGACGCCGGCAGGACGGTCCTCGAGGAAGCACGCCGGCAGCGGACCGCCTGGCTGGCCCGGCGCGTAGCAGGGCTCAGCGAGGACGACCGGCTCACACTGAGCCGCGCGGCCCGCATCATGCAGGAAATGAGCGCCAAATGAGTGCCATGTTCCGGGCCCTCGAAAACCCCAACTACCGCATCTGGGCCGGCGGCGCGATCGTGTCCAACATCGGCACCTGGATGCAGCGGGTGGCACAGGACTGGCTGGTCCTGACCGTCCTTACGGACCACTCCGGTGCCGCGGTGGGCCTCACCACCGGCCTGCAGTTCCTGCCCATGCTGCTGTTCGGCCCGTACGGCGGAGTGCTGGCGGACCGGTACCGCAAGCGCATCATCCTGATGTGGACGCAGCTGGCCATGGGCTTCACCGGCTTGGCCATCGGCCTGCTCGTGGTCACCGGCACCGCCCAGTTGTGGCACGCCTACGTGGCTGCGTTCTGCCTGGGAGTTGCCAGCGCCGTGGATGCCCCCGCCCGCCAGGCCTTCGTGTCCGAACTGGTTGGCCAGGACAACATCTCCAATGCGGTGGCCTTGAACTCGGCGTCCTTCAATACCGCCCGGCTTACCGGCCCCGCAATCGCCGGCGTCCTCATCGCGTGGGTGGGCACCGGCCCGGTGTTCCTGCTCAACGCTGCCAGCTTCGCCGCCGTCCTGGTCTCGCTGTTCCGGATCCGCATCACCCAGCCGGCCCCCGTGGCAGGCCAACGCAACAAGCACCAGGTGGTGGAGGGCATCCGGTATGTGCGCCGCCGTCCGGATCTGATGTTGATCATGGTCCTGGTGGGTATCCTGGGCGCGTTCGGCATGAACTTCCCGGTCATCAACTCGCTGATGGCCACCACCGAGTTCAGCATGGGGCCCAGTGAATTCGGGCTCCTCGGCTCGATCATGGCGGTAGGTACGCTCGCCGGCGCCCTCCTGGCCGCGCGCCGGTCCGGCCCCCGGCTGCGCTTCCTCCTGGGCGGCGCGTTGGGGTTGGGCTTCTTCACGATCCTCGGCAGCCTGGCGCCATCGTTCTGGACCTACGCAGCCATCCTGGTTCCGGTGGGCCTGGCGTCCATCACTTTCCTGAACAGCTGCAACACCAGCATCCAGCTCTCCGTGGAAGCCCCGTTCCGTGGCCGCGTCCTGGCGCTGTACCTGGCAGTGCTGCAAGGCGGCACCGCGCTGGGTTCGCCCCTGGTGGGGTGGATAGGCAGCCAGTACGGTGCACGCTGGTCGGTCGCCTCCGGCGGCATCGTGGTGCTCCTGGCCGGAATCGCGGCGGTGGTGGCGGTGAGCAGGCGGAACCGGATTACTTTCCGCGGCGCGCTCCGGATGGCGCTGGGCAGGCGGGAACCGGCCGTCTGAGTGTCGGTTGGGCGGGTACGGCCGATCCCGGCACCTGCGGCAAAGCCCGGCCAAGATTTACGGCATGGGCACGCCGACGATATCCACCGAGATTTCGACCGCCGGCACCACTCCCCGGTTCTCCAGCCAGTGCAGGGTGTTCCGGTCCTCCGGCCAGCCCACGCCCGGCCCGTACTCCGTGGCGACCCCGTCCCGGTGGTCGGTGATGATCCCCGAGAGGACATAGACAGTGCCTGGCCGGCCTGCATGGTCATGGAGTGGGCCGAACACTCCACCGGGCTCGATGGTCACCATCCGCATCCGCAACTGGCGCCCTTCCATCCCGTCGATCTCGCCGGCAAGGTCGACCGCAGCCAGCAACTCCACCGAGACGCCAGTGGTCTTCGGTGCCACCTCCTCGACGCTCATCGCGCCCCTTCCCACAACCTCAATCTGCGGCGGCGCCGGCCCTGCCCCTGCCGGGGCACCCGGGTGCAGGTGCTTCCGGTGGCGGGTGCCGGCGTCGTCCTTAATGTGCCGGGCCTGCGACAGCGGGCCGCGGCGTTCAACGGGGCAGCGATGAAATGTTCAGGATGTTGCCCTCACTGTCCAGGAACCAGGCGGCGTCGCCCATTCCCTCCATCGAGGCGATGCCGTTCTCTGTCTTCAGTCCGGGCATGTCGTACTCCTCGAAAACGACGCCCCGGCCGCGCAACTCCTCGACGTCGCGCCGTACGTCATCGGTTCCCCACCCTATCTGCGTGTTCTTGGCCGAGCCGGCGTTGTCCGTTTGGTAAATCAGGAACGCGGTACCCTTCCCGCACCGGTACACGAGCCCGCCGTCACTCATGGTCCGCTCGGGCTCCAAACCCAGCTTGTCCCGGTAGAACTCCCGTGCCCGGTCAATGTCCTTTGCCGGCAATACAGCCATGACTTCCAGATCTTTGAGCATGACAACAACTCTCCTTGCCACTTTTCCTGATGGCGATGCTCTCCCCCGAATCGGTCCGGCCGTCCCCCGCCGGGCCTCGTGGCCGTCCTTCCCGCCGAATGCCGGGGCGGCCACCTGGAGCTCCCTGATCCGCGGCGGCAGAAGCCATCGGTACGGGGTTCCCGAAGTCTACGAGGCCATTATGGAACTGTTCGTCCCCGCATGGAATAGGGGTTTTTATTGCGGGTGGGGCAGCGGCAGTGCAGCTATTTCCGGGCCGCCGAGATGGCCCTGCGGGCCGCCCTGCCTGCCACGGCCACCAGGGGAACCAGGCATGCCAGGACGGCGATGGTGTTGGGGCGGAACGCCGCCCTGCCATTGACTGTCCGGTACACCCCCAAGGGCAGGACGAACCCGCCGCCGCCTCCACCTGACGCACCTTTCTCCGATTCCATGCCGCCACCGAAGCCGAAGGAGACCAGCGCCACGGGCACGATCTCCTCCCCGCCGAGAGTGACCGTCGTGCCGTAGGCGCGGGCCACGCCCATGTTCTTGAAGGTGTCCACCAGGGATGCGAAGGTGTCAGGCATGGGTTCAGGATAGGCGCCGCCGTGGACGGGCCGGCAGGTCCTTTGGTCCTGCCACAGCGTTCCTCACCGCTTCGCAGGCGTTCCTGCCCGCCGAAGCTTGGAGAAGGCTCCGAGGCTGTAGGCAAGCAGGACCATCGCCATGGCCACTCCGGCGGTCGCCGCCGCCGACGCCGCGCCCGGTTCCGTCCCGCTCAGCAGCCCAATACCGCCAATCGCTGCGAGCAGTCCGCCCAGAAGGTAGAACATGGGCTCCTTGAAGGCCCACGCGAACGGCACGAAATGGAGGCCGACCACCAGTGCGATCAGCGCCGGACGCAGCACCAGCGCACCTCGGGCGTCAAGCAATGAACTACCGGCCGCTATCAGGGCGAATTCAGCCACCACGCACAGGACATAGACCGCAATGTGTCTGCCGCGGGGTGGCACGAAGGGTCCCAGGAAACGTGGCCTGGCGAAGAGGAACCACAGGCTGGCGCCCACCGCCCCGAGGACCAGGACGCGCGCGGCGCCGGACAATAGGTCCGCAAACCCTGACGTGTAGGAGAACACGAAGAGGCATGCACCCCCAAGGCCAAGCAGGGCTCCCGTACGGCGGGGGTCAGCAAACCGCGGAGGTCCATCAGCCGGCAAAAAGGTTGTCCGCTGAAGTAAAGTCACTGGATAATTTTCGCAGAGACCCTCCCGTTGCGGAACCAACCGACGTCCTCAACTGCAGGGTTTCACTTCCGGATTTCCGCCAGCCGCAGCCTGACGATGTCCGCTACGACGTCGTCCGGCACCGGCCTGGCTGCGCTGAAGCGGATGGTTCCCTTGGACAGCGAGTAGCCCTCCAGGCGTCCGGCCACCGCCTCCACCACGGCCGAGGAGAATGGAAAGATCGAAAGGTGCTTGGCCGCGGCCACGGCAGCCACCAGCGGCTTGCCGTCGACCTTGAGGGCCGGCATCCCGTAGCTCATGCCCTCGGTGGCGTCCGGGGCCACGGACCGGGCAATCTCCACCACATGCCGGAGGCAGCCGCGGCCCGGTTCATCCGTCGCGGCCAGGGCATCATCCACGACGCCCATGGAGCGATCAGCCCTTCCGGGCGGCGACCGTGGCTGCGAGCGCCGCGAGGCCGCGCTCAAAGTCGCCGCCCACCAGCTTGTCCATGTTCATGAACAGGGCAAAGACCTTACCGAGCCCTTTGTTCTCCCCGGTCATCAGCCACGTCACCTCGGTGCCGCCAGGAGCCGGGCTGAACGTGAACGTCGTGGGGTTCAGGGCCTTGAACGGCTTGGTGAACTGCAGCCGGATCCCTATGCGGCTCGAAGGCACCGACTCCACGATCTCCATGGTTCCGCTGCCGGCCTTGCGGTTCCCGTTCCACTCATAGCCTGCGCCGGCCCCTGATTCGCTGCCGAAGTAGCGGCGGCTCATGCCCGGATCGACCGCCTCCCAGGGGGACCAGGCGGTCCATTCGTGGAAGTTGTTCACCAGCGGAAAGATCTCCTCGGCGGAGGCAGGGATGACCGCGCTGCGGCGGACTTCGAAAGTAGACATGGGCCAAGCATAGGGCCGCAGGCCGCCGGCGTTAAGGGAGGACCACGTTGACGGGTTCGCGGCCCTCGAGCAGCAGTCCGATCTGCTTCCTGACCAGGCGAACCATGCGGGGGAACATGGCCGAGCTGGCGCCGCCCACATGCGGAGTGATGAGCACTCCGGGGGTGGTCCACAGCGGGTGGCCGGCGGGCAGCGGTTCCGGATCCGTGACGTCCAGGGCGGCGCGGAGCCTGCCGGTTGCAGTCTCGGCCAGCAGCGCGTCGGTGTTGGCCACAGGGCCGCGGGCCACGTTCACCAGCAGGGCGCCGTCTGGCATGGCGGCGAGGAACTTGGCGTCCACGAGGTGCTCTGTTTGCCCGTTGAGGGGAACACTGACCACTACGATCTCGTGCAGCGGCAGCTGTTCATAGAGCGAGTCGATCCCGTGGATGGTTCCGCCACCGTCCTCGCGTGAACGGCTGGCCATCCGGGTGACCTCGGCTTCGAACGGGAGGAGCCGGGCCTCGATGGCCTTGCCGACTCCCCCGTAACCCACCAGCAGGACGCGCCGGTCCGCCAGGCTGGGGCGCTGGCTGTTGTCCCATGTGCCGTTGTCCTGGTTCCGGACAAAGTCCGGGATGCCTCGCTGGGACGCGATCATCATGCCCACGGCGAGCTCCGCCGTCGAGGTCTCATGGACTCCGGCCGCGTTGGCAAAGGTGACACCGCCGGGCAGGATGCCCGCTACGCCGTCGTACCCGATGGACTGGCTCTGCACCAGGCCTACGTCCACGCCTTCCAGCGCGGCGAGCGCGGACGGCTTGCCCATGTAGGGCGGCACCAGGAGGTCCAGCCGGCCCTCGGGGGCCGGGCCCGCGAGGTCCCAGAGCACAAACTCGACGCCGTCCACCGGGGCGAGTGCGTCCAGCAGGTCTTGGGCGGGCAGGCAGACGCGCAGGCGGGCGCTCATGCGGCGACCATCAGCTTGACGTTGGCGGCGCCCAGGGCATCCTCGACTTCCTGCGGCGGTGGGGCATCCGTCACCAGGATGTCCACCGCATCAAATGCTGCCAGCCGCGCCAGCGCGTACCTGAGCATCTTCTGGTGGGTTGCCACCACCACTACCTGTTCCGCCGAATTCATAAGGGCGATCTTAGTGGCGCGCTCCACGTCGCGTTCGATGTAGAAGGCCTCATCGTGGATGCCGGTCACCCCGATGAACGCCGTTTTGGCGCGCAAACCGGCAGCCGCGCTCACGGTCATGGGACCGTTGAACGCCTGGCTATCCAGCAGCAGCTCCCCGCCGAGGCAGATGGTGCGCGCCTCGGTCAACTGCAGGCAGCGCTGGATGGCCGGGGCCGAGTGCGTGATGATGGTCCCCCTGAAGGACGTGGGCAGTTCCTGGGCGATCTGGTACGTGGTGGTACCGGCGTCAAGGATGATGGCGTCCCGTTCGCTGATCATCGACACACAGGCCCGTGCGACCCGGAGCTTGGCGTCTGCGTCCTCCCGGACCCGGGCGGCGAAGTCGGCGTTCTGGCCGTGCCCGTCCACGGCACTGACCCCGCCGTGGACCACCCGGGCCAGGCCCCGCTTGGCCAGCACCCGGGTGTCCCGCCGTACGGTCATGTCGGAGACTGCGAACGTCCCCGCGAGGTCGTTCGTGGAAATGAAGCCTTTCCGTCCCAACTCATCGAGGATGGTGCGCTGGCGCGGCGTCAGCGGCGCCTCTCCATGTGCTGTGCTCATAAGCTGCTTATCCCTCCCCAATGCGCCGGGCAGAGCCTGGCGGCGTGTTGGACTTCCAACACAAATCTTCTTATGAACGTACCCCGGAAGCCGCATTCGCGAGCTCCACGGGGCGTCCTTCCGTAATAGAACGTTCCGCTGCCAGGCCCATCCGCACGGACTGCAGGCCGTCGGCAACAGTCACCTCTACGGGGCCTTCGCCCAGGATTGCCTTCCGGTATCCAAGGTGCTCGTAGTACGTGGAGCCGTGGTGGGCGCCGGCGGCGAGGACCGCCTCATCCACCGGCACGTCATGCTTCAGGGGGCCCAGCGGGGACCGGGGGCTGAATTCCACGGTCGCCTCGGCTTCGTCGCCGGGGATCCAGTGGTTGGCCGCCACCGGGATGAGGGTTTCGATCTTGGCGGCGTCGCCCACGATGGAGATCCGCTCCTGGAACTTGGACCCTTCGGCGAACATGGACAGCTCCAGCATGGCCCGCCGGCCTCCCTTGAAATCGACGATGACGTAGGCGTTGTCCACCATGTCCGGGACCTTGCCGTCGTACACCTCGTCCATATGGTTGACGTCGTGGCCGCCGCTGGCGTAAATCCGGACGGGCTCGTCCTGGAGGATCAGGCGCATCAGGTCGAAGAAGTGGCAGCACTTCTCCACCAGGGTGCCGCCCGTCCGCTCGGCGAAGCGGTTCCAGGAATCCACCTTGTGCAGGAACGGGAAGCGGTGTTCCACGATGGAAAGCATGTAGATGTTCCCAAGCTTTCCGGTGTGTGCCGCCTGGATAACCTCCTGGACCGGCGGCATGTACCGGTACTCCATGGCAACCCACACCGGTGCCGGGTAGCCCGCGGCGAGGACTTCGAGCTCGTCCGCCTGTTCTGCGCTGGTGCATACGGGCTTTTCGACCAGGACCGGGAGGTTGGTGCCGCTGGCGAAGATGTCCTTCAGGATGCCCAAGTGGGTGTCGTTGGGGCTGGCAATCACCAGCGCGTCAACCATTCCCGAGGCCAGCAGTTCCTGGTGGGAGGTGAAGAGTTGCACGTCGTAGCCGATTTCCTTGGCAGTCTCGTCGAGGGATGACGGCGTGGGGTCTGACACTGCGGTGATCCGGCTCCCGGGGATCAAGGCGAGGTTCCTGACATGTTCGCGGGCCATGTGGCCTGCCCCGATGAGTCCGTACCGGATGGTCCGGACAGATTCCGCAGTAGGCAATGACATGAGCTGCTCCGTTTCTCTACGTTGAGTGGGGGGTGCGGCGTTGCATCCCAAACACAACTATACAGAAAGTGTTGTTTTTCCAACATAGCGTGTGTATATTTCTTCAATACCAGCCGGAACTACAACGAGGTGGAACGTGCCCCAACCGTCAACTGGACCCCTGCTCTTCGTAGGCTGCGCCACTCTTGACTCCATTGCCCTGGTGCAGGATTACCCCGCTGCGGACAGCCGGACCGTGGCCACGGATTTCGCGACGGCGGGCGGCGGCCCTGCAGCCACGGCAGCCGTCGCAGCAGCACGGGCGGGGGCGGATACCGCCTTCGCCGGCGTCTTCGGCACCGACGAAGAAGGCGACCGCATCATTTCCGGGCTGCAAGCCGAAGGCGTGGACACCTCCGCCGTGATCCGCGATCGCGGCGTCAAGACCGGCGCCAGCGTGATCATCGTCAGCAAGGCAACCGAGAGCCGGGCCATCGTCACCAGGCCCGTGCCGCCGGTCAGGTTCCCTGCGGGCAGCCGCTTCTTCGACCTGCTGGCATCCGCCGCCTGGGTCCATGCCGACCACTTGGGATGGAATGCCGTCGCAGGTGCCCGCTCCGGATCGCTGAACATCAGCGTGGACGCCGGCAATCCCATCCCATCCTTCAGCCCCCGCGGCATCGCACTCTACGTACCTACCGTGGAAAGGCTCCAGGCAGAGTACGGCGCCGGGCACTCCCCCGGAGCCCTCCTGCGCAAAGCGCTCGACGACGGCGCCGCGGCCGTCGTGGCCACCGCCGGCTCAGACGGCGCCTGGGTCCTGGAACGCGGCGGCGGTCCCGTCCACGTACCGGCCACGCCGGCGGACATCGTTTCCACCCTCGGCGCCGGCGATGTCTACCACGGCGCGCTCCTCGCAGCCGTTGCCGCAGGCCTGCCGTTGGTGGACGCCGCCGCATTCGCCGGCCGCACCGCCGCAGCATCCTGTGCCGGGCTGGACGGCCGCTCTGCCATCCCCCGCCAGGCCATCACCACCGAATTCGCCTCCAACCACCATTCCTGACCCAACCCGCCCAGCTGAAAGTAGCCAGCCCATGAACCATGCAGACCTCTCCCCGCTCCAACGGCCCTCAGGCGCCTTTGCGATGCTCGCCGTTGACCAGCGCGAAGCCATGCGCAACATGTTCGCAGAGCACACTGACCAGCCCGTCACGGACCAGGACCTCCGGGACTTCAAGCTCGAGGCGGCCCGGATCCTGACCCCTTATGCCTCCGGCGTCCTCATCGACCGCCAGTTCGCCCTGGACCACGCAATCGAGGAAGGTGTGGTGGACCCCGGCTGCGGGCTGATCGCCTCCGCCGACCACTTTGAACCCGCCCACGGCGAACTGGTGGGCGAAGTGACCATCGACCGCCTGGTGGATCCGCACAAATACGCCGCCCTCGGCGTCAAGGCCCTGAAGCTGCTGGTGCTCTACCGCCCGGACGAACCCGCCGAGGGCCGCGTGGCCATGGTCCGCGAGTTCGTGGACAGCTGCCGGTCCGCGGGGCTGATAAGCATCATCGAACCCGTCTCCCGCAAGCCCCTGGCCGGCGGCGACTTTGACTGGAACGCGGGCATCCTGGCCGCCGCCAAGGAACTGGGCAGCCTGGGTGCCGACTTGTACAAGGCCGAGGTCCCGTTCCACGGCCAGGCTTCGGAAGCTGACGTCCGCGACGCCTGCGCCGAGCTCACCAAAGCCATCGACGGCCCGTGGGTGGTCCTCTCCTCCGGTGTTCCCGAAGACGTCTTCCCGGACGCCGTCCGGTGGGCCTGCCTCGAAGGTGCCAGCGGCTTCCTCTCCGGACGCGCAGTCTGGGCTTCCTGCATCGGCGCTCCCGACGTCGTCGAATCCCTCTCCACCGACGCCGTCCGCAGGCTGCAGCGCCTTTGCGCCGTGGTGGACGACGTCGTGTCCGCCCAAAGGACCAACGCCTAGGCAGTTCTCCCGCACCACAAGCACCGTCACGGGGCCCGGCCCCTCTCAGCAGCAAGCAAACAAGGCACAGCAAACACTCAACGAGGAGATTATTGTGAGTCAGATTTCACGCCGGCAGGCAGTCGCCCTTCTCGGGGCCCTGGGCTTCGGCGCCGCTGCGGCAGCGTGCGCCGGGCCCGGCGGTTCCACCAAGCCGGGAGGGGCAACCGGTCCGTCGGCACCCGCCACCGGAGCCGTCACCGGCAAGGTGTCCTTCGCCCACTGGCGCGGCGAGGACAAGGCCGTATTCGACGAACTCATCAAGCGCTTCGTGGCACAACACGACGGCGTGGAAATTGCCCAGGACATCTCGACCTCCAACGACTACAACGCCCAGGCACTGCAGAAGCTTCGCGGCGGCTCCATCGGCGACGCGTTCGCCACCTTCCGCGGCTCCCAGTTTAAGAACTTCACCGAGGCCGGGGTGTACACCGACCTCAAGGGCAGCAAAGCCGTAGGCAACTACCAAAAGGGACTCCTGTCCGCCGGGCAGAGCGGCGACAACCAGCTCGGCCTGCCCTACCAGGTGGTCTTCCCCATGCCCATGGCCAACCTGGACCTCTTCGACAAGGCCGGTGCAGAAACCTCGCCCAAGAACTGGGACGCCTTCCTGGGCATGTGCGAAAAACTCGCCGCCTCCGGGGTCATTCCCATCTCCTGGCCGGGCGGCGACGTCGGAAACGGCGGCCAGCTGTTCAACTGCATGATCGCCAACAACGCCCCCGTGGACGACATGTGCGCCCAGATCGAGCAGGGCAAGCTCAAGTGCACCGATGACTGGTTCCTCAAGATGCTGGGCCAGTACAAGGACCTGAAGCCCTTCGTGCAGCCCAACGCCACCGGCACCGCCGTTGAACCGGCCCAGAACCTGTTCTCCCAGGGCAAGGCCGCCATGCTCGCCACCGGCTCCTACCACCTCGCCGCGGTCCGCGGACTCGGTGCCAAGTTCCCGATCGACCTGGTGTTCCCCAACACCACCTCCGACGGCAACGGCAAATACGAGGGCGCCTACAACGCCACCTTCATCCTGGGCGTCAACTCCGCCAGCAAGAACCAGGCGGCCGCGGCGGCATGGATCGATTTCCTCTCCGAGCCCGAGAACGCCGGCTACTACGCCAACCAGACTGCCCAGCACGTCTCCGTGGACAAGGTGGAGTACACCAACCCGGACCTGAAGCGCCTCAGTCCCTGGCTGCAGAAGAAGACGGCACTCGCCGCCCGCTTCCAGTTCAACAACCTCGATGTCCGCAACGCGGTGGAGGCCAGCGCCACGGCCGTCATTTCCGGCACCAGCCCGGAGCAGGCAGCCGCTGCCGCCCAGAAGATTGTTGACGAACGGCTATGAGCATCCATCCGGGAACGGCTGCCCGGCGGAAGGCCCCGGACAGCCACACCCCCGACAACCCTGCCAAGGTGCGCCGCCGCTCTCCCACACGGGTGAATCCGGCCCTGTACCTTTTCCCGCTGCCCGCAGTCGCCGTCGTCGCCTTCTTCCTGGTGATGCCGACGCTGCAGGCGTTCCAGTACGCCATCACGGACTGGAACGGATTCTCCGCGGCGTTCAATTATGTGGGCGTGGACAACTTCGTCCGGGCGTTCACCAAGGACTCGCTGTTTACGAACGCGCTGACGAACAACCTGAAGTTCGTGCTGCTGGTGGTGATCGCCCAGACAGCGTTCTCGCTGGTCCTGGCCCTGCTGCTGACCAAGAACTCGCGGGGCAGCATCCTGCTGCGGGCACTGTTCTTCTTCCCCACCATCCTGTCCTCCGTCTCGGTGGCCTTCATCTGGAAGTTCATCTACGACCCCAACTTCGGCCTGGCCAACTCCGTCCTCCGAACCGTCGGGGTGGACGGTGGAGCCTACCTCGGCAACGACGCCCAGGCTTTGTACTGGGTGGCCGTCACCCAGGTCTGGTTCCATTCGGGCCAGATGATGGTGGTCTACATCGCCGGGCTGCAGGCCATCCCCAAGGAACTCTACGAAGCGGCGGAGATGGACGGCGCCAGCAAATGGCAGCAGTTCAAATCCATCACCTGGCCGTTCGTGGCCCCGGCCACCTCCATCGTGGTGGCTTACACCACCGTGCAGTCCTTCAAGGCCTTCGACCTGATTCTTGGCATCGCCGGCAACCCGCCCAAGGCAGCCCTGGATATCCTTTCCACCCGCATATACAGCACCTTTGCCAACTCGGAGTTCGGCTACGCCGCCGCCCAGTCGATTATCTTCATGGCGATGATCGCCCTGGTCACCTGGCTGCAGCGCCGGTTGCTCCGGCTCACCCCGAAGGGGGACTAGCAGCATGCTCGCAACACTAAGCCGCCGCGCCATCCTGGCCATCTACGCGGTCATCATCATCATTCCGCTGACAGTGGTGGCGTTCGGCAGTTTCAAGTCCACCCAGGAACTGTTCGCCGGCCCGTTCAGCCTTCCGCATTCACTCGCCCCGGATAACTTCGTCGAGGTGGTGGGCGGCCAGAACCTGGGTTCGTCCTTCATGAACAGCGTGATCGTTACCGGCGTTTCGGTGCCGTTGACCTTGTTCGTGGCCAGCCTGGCCGGCTACGCAGTGTCCCGGTTGAAGGGGTTCATGTCCTGGGCCATCTTCGGATTCCTGGTCCTGGGCATGGCCATCCCGGCACAGGCCAACATGGTGCCGCTCTACGTCCTCTTTGGCAGGCTGGGCTTGCTGGACAACCTGGCCGGCCTGATCCTGGCCAACGTCGTGTCCACGTTGCCCATTGCCGTCTTCATCCTGGGCGGGTTTATGCGGACCTTGCCCAAGGAACTCTATGAAGCTTCCTCCATCGACGGCAGCGGGCCGTGGAAGACCTACGCATCCATCGCCCTGCCGCTCTCCGCACCGTCGATCGCCGCGGCCGCCATCTTCCTGTTCGTCATCCACTGGAACGAGCTCCTCTACCCGCTGTTGTTCATCCAGTCCCCCGGCAACCGGACCCTGCCGCTGGCATTGCTCAGCTTCCAAGGTGAGTTCCAGACCAATTACCCGCTGCTGTTCGCCGGCGTGATCCTGGCTTCCCTGCCGGTGGTGGTGGCCTACGTCTTCCTGCAGCGCTACTTCGTTGCCGGCATCACGGCAGGGGCAAGCAAGGGATGAGTACAACGACGACGCGCGGCACCGGCGGTGCCCTCACGGCCCAACGAAAGGCTCCTTCCATGAACCTCACATCAGCCCGGCACCTTGTCAACGGCACCTGGCACACTGCCGGAACCGCAAGGGACGTGACTGATCCGG
Organism: Pseudarthrobacter sp. MOO14; assembly: GCF_058267675.1. Classification (NCBI taxonomy): domain Bacteria; kingdom Bacillati; phylum Actinomycetota; class Actinomycetes; order Micrococcales; family Micrococcaceae; genus Pseudarthrobacter; species Pseudarthrobacter sp. MOO14. The sequence goes on along the minus strand of NZ_CM177849.1, from coordinate 3,413,137 downwards.
GCAACGGCAGCACCGTGGGCGAGGTCGCCTGGGGCTCGGCCGGGGACGCCACCAAGGCCGCCGACGCCGCCGCCGAGGCCTTCGGCAGCTGGTCCCGCACCACCGCCCGCCACCGGGCAGACCTGCTCCGCAACGCGGCGGGGCTGTTGGCGGAACGCCGCGACGAAATCGCGCACACGCTGGCACTCGAGGCAGGCAAGAGGCTTCCCGAAGCGCAGGGCGAGGTGGACTTCTCGGTGGAGTACTTCCGCTGGTTCGCCGAGGAGGTCCGCCGCGCCACCGGCACCATCAGCCCACCTGAACTCCGGGGGCGCCGCCACCTCAGCAACCGCAAGCCCGTCGGTGTGGCCCTCAGCCTCACCCCGTGGAACTTCCCCGTCTCCATCCAGGCCCGCAAGCTCGCCGCGATGCTCGCCGCCGGGTGCACCGTGGTGGGCAGGGTGTCCGAGAAGGCCCCGTTGGCTGCGACCGGCCTGTTCGAAGTCCTGAATGACGCCGGTTTTCCCGCCGGCGTGGTGAATCTGGTCCATGGCCCTTCCCGCGAAATCACCGCGGCGCTGATGGCCCACCCGGCGGTCCGTGCCGTAAGTTTCACCGGTTCCACGGGCGTGGGCCGGCAGGTCATGGCGTCGGCCTCCGAGCGCGTGGTCCGGCCCCTGCTGGAACTCGGCGGCAACGCACCGTTCATCGTCTTCGAGGACGCGGACCTTGACGCGGCCGTTGACGGCGCCGTCCTGGGCAGGCTCCGCAACACCGGCCAGTCCTGCGTGGCCGCCAACAGGTTCCTGGTCCAGGACAGCGTCGCCGACGAGTTCGCAAGGAAGCTGGGCGCCCGCTTTGACGCGATGACCATCGGTCATGGCGTTCCCGACGGCGGCGCGCAGGTCCCGGACCTGGGCCCGGTCATCGATGCCGACAGGGTGTCCGCCGTACAGGCGCTGGTGGACGACGCCCTGGGCCGGGGCGCCCGCCGCGTCACCCAGCGCACGGCGGTCCCTGGCGGGGGTGCGTTCATGGCGCCCACCCTGCTTGCCGATGTTCCGGACGACGCACTGTTGGTGACCGAAGAGGTGTTCGGCCCGGCCGCCGGCGTCGTCACCTTCTCCTCGGAGGAGGACGCCATCCGGAAGGCGAACGCCACCGAGATGGGCCTGGCCGCTTACGTGTGGAGCGGCAGCCCGAAGCGCGGCTGGGAGATCCCGGAGCAGCTTGAGGCCGGCATCGTCGGCGTGAACGACCCCCTGCCGTCCGTTGCCTTCGCCCCGATGGGCGGCGCCAAACAGTCAGGGCTGGGACGGGAAGGATCGAGCTTGGGCCTCGAAGAGTTCGAAGAGGTCCAGTACGTGGCCTGGAGACCGTAAATGCTGACCACCGGGCTGGTCCTCGGGGCCGTCGTCATGGGTGCCGGGATGCAGCGGATCACCGGGATGGGCTTCGCGCTGGTGGCGGCCCCGTTCCTGGTCCTGCTCCTGGGCCCGGTGGAAGGCGTGGTGCTGGTGAATGTGTGCGGTGCGGTGACGGCAGGAGCCATTATCTTCCGGGTGCTGCGCGACATCGACTGGAAGCGCTACGTGTTTCTTGCTGCCTCTGCCCTGCTCGGCATCATTCCGGCGGCCTTCCTGATCCGCCTGATTCCAGCGCCGGTGCTGGAGATCTCCATCGGGGTGCTCCTCGCGGCCGGGCTGACTGTTCTGCTGGCACTGAAGTCCGCCACGCTGCCGTCGCGCCGGCGCTACCTGCTGGCCGCCGGCGGCCTCAGCGGATTCATGAACACTGCCGCCGGGGTGGGCGGGCCCGCCGTCAGCATGTACTCGATCGCCACCAATTGGCAGCATAAGTCGTTCGCTGCCACCATGCAGCCGTACTTCTTCACGATCGGTACGTTCTCACTCATCTCCAAGGCCATCACTGCCCCCGCGACCTTCCCCGTGATGCCATTGGGCATGTGGGGTGCCGTTGCCGTCTCCTGCCTGGCCGGGCTGGTGCTCGGCGACGTCGCCTCGAAATTTGTTCCGGCCCGGGCAGCACAGAAACTCCTGGTGGTCCTGGCCTATCTGGGAGCGGCTGCCACGATTGTCCGCGGCGTTCTTGAAGCCGCCGGCTGACGCAATATTTTCTACCTACCACGCAACTGAGAGAACTGAGAGGACATGACATGACGTGGCTGAACAGCGCCGCCCACGCACGATGGCTTGAGGCGGAAACCGACCGGTTGGTCCGTTTCGCCGAGGCCTCCAAGGTCGCCACCGGATTCGGCTGGCTCGACAACTACGGCAAGGTATTCGCCGACAAGCCAACCCACCTGTGGATCACCGCGCGGATGACGCACAGTTTCGCCGTCGCCGCCCTGATGGGACGGCCGGGAGCGGCCACGCTCGTGGACCACGGAATTGCCGCCCTCAACGGCGTCCTCCACGACGACGAGTTTGGCGGTTGGTACGCGGAGGTGGACCAGGACGGTCCGGTGGACGACACCAAGTCCGGCTACCAGCACTCCTTCGTGCTCCTGGCCGCGGCAAGCGCCGTCGCGGCCGGTCGACCCGGAGCGCGGGAGCTGCTGGATGAAGCGCTGCAGGTCGCCGACACGAAGTTCTGGGACCACGAGGCCAACATGTGCTTCGACTCGTGGAACCGGGACTTCACGGAAACCGAGGCATACCGCGGCGGCAACGCCAGCATGCACTCGGTGGAGGCCTACCTCATCGTGGCTGATGTGACCGGGGAGAACAGGTGGCTCGAACGGGCCCTGCACATCGCCGAGGTGCTCATCCACCGGTTTGCGCGCAACAACAATTACCGGGTGTTCGAGCACTTCGACCCGGACTGGAACCCCATGCCCGAGTACAACACCGATGACCGCGCCAGCCAGTTCCGCGCCTACGGTGGAACCCCTGGCCACTGGGTGGAGTGGGCGCGGCTGCTCCTCCACCTCCGTGCCGGGCTTGAGGCCCGCGGCCTGGACGTCCCGGAGTGGCTCCTCGAGGATGCACGGGGCTTGTTCGATGCCGCCATCCGGGACGCCTGGCAACCGGACGGCCATCCGGGCTTTGTCTACACAGTCGACTGGGAAGGCAAGCCCGTTGTCACCACCCGCATCCGGTGGGTACCAGCGGAAGCGATCGGCGGTGCGGCCGCCCTGTATATTGCGACGGGCGAGCAACAGTACGCGGACTGGTATGAGCGGATCTGGGACCACGCCCGCGACTGGTTCATCGACTACGAGCACGGTTCCTGGAAGCAGGAACTCGACGAGAACGGCAATGTCACCTCGACGGTGTGGTCCGGCAAGGCGGATATCTACCACCTGTGGCACTGCCTCGTAGTCCCGCGCCTCCCGCTGGCGCCCGGACTGGCTCCAGCGGTCGCGGCCGGCTTGCTGGACGCACGCCTGAACACGCCGTAACCGGCGCGGAGCAGGGGGTTCGATCCTGTAAATTTAAGGGAGGAATTTGTCCGGCCAGCGAGCCGCTTTCCAACCCCACCCCTTGAATGGACGCACCCCCATGCCTTCCGCGATTTCCGCGCCGTCCCCTGCCCGTTTTCCCTATGCCGCCATGGCGGTGCTGGCCACCATAGCCTTCACTGCCATCACCACGGAGCTGCTGCCGTCAGGGCTCCTTCCGCAGATCAGCTCCGGCCTCGGCGTGTCCGAGCCCGTGGCCGGCTACCTCGCCGCCGCGTACGCCGCCGTCATTGTTGTCACCGTGGTTCCGGCGGCGCGGCTCCTGGGGAAAATTCCACGGCATGCGCTGCTCGTCGCGTTGGTCCTGACGTTCGCGCTGAGCAACGCCATGGTGGGGATGGCGCCGGACTTCACCTCGGCGATGATCGCCAGGTTGGTGGGTGGACTGGCGCACGGACTGCTCTGGACCACCATGGCGCCGTTCGTGGCCCGGGTGGTCCCGGCGGACAAGGTGGGCAAGGCCTTGGCCATCGTGTTCAGCGGCAACAGCCTGGGGTTGGCCATCGGGGCTCCGGTGGGCACCGCCCTGGGCGGGTTCCTGGGATGGCGGGCAGCGTTCCTGGTGCTGGCCGGCTTTGGGCTGGTCCTCACCGTCCTCGCGTTCTGGCTGCTCCCCCGGGTCCGCCGCATTACCGACGCGGCCCGGCCCTCGCTTCGGAAGGCTATTGGCCAGCCCGGAGTAAAGTCCGTGGCCGTCGCCTGGCCGCTGCTCGTGTTGGCCCACTTCGCTCTCTTTACCTACATCGCACCCTTCATCCGCGAGGCGCACCTGCCGGACTACGCCACCAGCCTCTCCCTGACCGTGCTGGGCGGCTCTGGCCTGCTGGGCATCTGGATTGCCGGGCTGACCGTGGATTCGCGCCCGCGCCGGTCCCTGATCGTGACGACGGCGGCCATCGCCGCGTCGATGTTTTTACTCCCCCTGGCGGTAGGAAACCTCCCCGTCACCCTGGTGCTGATGACGGTCTGGGGGGCCGGCCTCGGGGCAATCGGCATCTACAACCAGTCGGCGATCCTCCGGGCCGGCGGTGAATACAGCGAGGCCGCCAACGGGCTGACCGTGCTGACCATCCAGCTGGGCATCACCGTTGGTGCCCTGTACGGTTCGGCCGCCCTGGTGGTGGGCGGCGCGCTGCTGGTCCCCGCCGCGGCGGCGATCCCGGTGGTTGCCGCGTTGCTGATCACCTTTGCCGGGAAGAGGTACGCCTATCCGCCGGGCCCGCGGGAGCGGATCTGGCTGGAGCCACGGCCGGTGAAGGAAAGCGTAACCGACCGTTCCTGACAAACCTGCTTCGAGTGCTCCGTACCAGTCGTTTTCAGCGCCCGGAACGACAACGGCGGAGCAGTCGATGGGTCAGTCGCGGTGCTTGGCCACGGTGAACAGGAAGGTGGAGTCTTCTTCGGCCGTCAGGCTGTGCAGGCCGGGCGGGACGATCAGCAGGTCCCCCGCCTTGCCCTGCCAGGAGTCTCCACCCGCGGTCAGCCGGATGCAGCCGCGGATCACGAACACCGTGGCGTCGCCGGGGTTCTTGTGTTCGCTCAACCGGGTTCCGGCCGCCATCGCCATCACGGATTGCCGGAGGATTTTCTCGTGGCCGCCGTAAACGGTATCGGCGGCACGACCGTTGGGGGATGCGAGCGCTGCCTCGAGCTGCTGGCGCGCCAAGGCGTCGACCGATATCTTCTGCATGCGCCCAAGGCTACCCAGTTGCCGTCAGCCTGGCGACCAGTTCCCCGCGGCTGCCCACCCCCACTTTGTCGAAGATGGATTTGAGGTGGTCGTAGACGGTGTGCGGCGAGATGAACAGATGCCGGGAGATATCAGCGTCCGGGCTGCCTGCGATGAGTTCCAGGCAGACTTCCTGTTCCCTCGGGGTGAAGCCGTAGGCAGCCAGGAGGAGGGTCAGCAACTGGCCGGTGGTGGCCGGCTCCACCGTGACCACCATCTGTCCGGGATCGTCCCCGGTGAGGAGCCGGCTGGCCTGAAGGACCACCCAACCGGCGTCGAGGTCCCGCATCCGGGTCCGCGCCGTCCCGGTGCGTGACGCCTTTGCCTGTTCCACCACGGCGTACAGCACCATGCTGAACCGGCCCGGAGCCGCGTCTTCGAGTGCCTGGAGCCACGTGGTGGCGGCCGGGGTGGCGGCCCGCAACTCACCACGATCGCCGGCGAGGACGATGATCGGGCCCCCATGCTGGTGCCAGACCGCGTGGTGGGCGCGGGTGGCGATGCGGGTTGCGGCGGCGAGCGTGCCAGTAACCGCTGCCAGGAATTCCATCTCCCGGTCGCTGAAGTCGACCGCCCCATTACGGAACAGGCTGCCCACTCCCCAGCACGACTGGTCCACGCGGAACGCGCCGCGCAGTTCATGCACCAGTCCCAGCGGGCGCAAGAGGTCATTGATCCGGATGCTGCCGGCCACCGCGGGGCCAGGCGCATCCGAAATCCGAGCCACCGGGCGCGGACGCCCCATCAACTGGGCAAAGGTATTCGGCTCGTTCCCTTGATACTCGGATTGGGCGAACCGGACGGCGTACTCGTCGGTGACGGGCCAGGGCCGCCAGTTGGTGACCGAATTCATCACCATCGTGTCGGGGTCCACGCCGGCCCAGCAGGCCTGGTCGAACGGCACCGACTGCCGCACCAGTGCCAGGGCGGCGGCATAGAGGGCGGACAAGTCCAGTCCGTCTGTGGCCAGCGCGGCGATCTCCCGCCGGGCGCGCTCAGCGCGTTCCTCCCACATAGGTTCAGTATCCGGCTCCCCGGGTTCCCGTGGAATCCCCCAATCCGGGGATGGTGCGCTACAGTGCCGCGGCCCTACCCTTCCGGCATGAACATCATGTCCCAGGTCTTTGCGGTGATGGCCGTGGCCATCTACGTGGGCGTCTTCCCGGTGGAGAGTTTCCTGCTCTTGCGCAGCAGGTGGGCGCAGAAGTTCCTCAGCACGCCGCCGGAGAACGTGCCCGCGGTGATGATGTGGGCCATCCCCACCGGGTACAAGAACCTGGTGGTCGCGCTGGGCCTGGCGGCCGGGCTGGTGGCGGTCAACATCGGCGAAACCGTGGTGGGGTACACGTTGGTTGTGTATTGCTGCCTGAACATGGTCCTCACCGCCCCCACCATGCTGCTGGCCGACCTGCAGGGCCACTACCCGAAGCGGTGGGAGAGCGTCCCGGGGACCCTTGCCGCCACCCTTCCCGCCCTGCTCACCTTGCTCTTCCTCCCCCTGGGGCCCTAGGCCACCCGGCCGCCGGGGTTCCGCACGCGCGGCTGACGGCGAGGAACCGCCCACGCGGCTCCCGGCTTGAGCCAACTGCGTAAAACCCTTGATAGGTGACCATTTAGTCACCTATCATTGGCGGTATGGACGACGTGTTCAAAGCACTCTCCGACCCCACCCGCCGGGACCTGCTTGATGAGCTGTTCCGCGAGGACGGCCAGACCCTGAGTGCGCTTGAGGCGCGGTTCAGCATGACCCGCTTCGGCATCGCCAAGCACCTGCGCATCCTGGAGGATGCAGGCCTGGTGGCCACCCGCCGTCGGGGCCGGGAAAAGCTGCACTTCCTCAACCCGGTGCCCATCCGCCTGGTCCACGACCGCTGGGTCAGCAAATACGCAGAACCATGGGCCGCTGCCCTCAGCGACCTCAAATCCAGATTGGAAACTCCCATGGAAAAGATCTTCGAGATCTACATCAAGACCACGCCGGAACGGCTCTGGGAAGCCATCACCGACAGTGACATCCGCAGCAAGTACCAATTCGGAAACACCATGGAGTCCGACTGGACACCCGGTGGCAAGTTCGTGATGGGCAACCCCAAGGCCGGGGAGGCCCTGGGCGAGGGCGAGAACCTGGAGGTGGATCCGCCGCGCCGCCTGGTCCAGACCATGCGGGCGCTCTGGGGCGAGGACGTCAAGGCCGAGGGCACCTCTAAAATCACCTGGGAGATCGAACCGGTAGGCGACGACTCCTGCCACCTCACCGTTACGCACAGCGACCTGCGCGAAGGGGCCAACGAACAGCTCTACGGCGGCTGGCCGATGATCCTCTCCGGCCTGAAGACCTGGCTGGAAACCGGTGAGAAGCTCACCACCCCCGGTTCGCTGATGTACACCTGATATGTAGGTCTCGTTTGTCAAGAGCGTGAGGAAGCGGTCCTCGGGCTGGATTGCCTGGGACCGCTTCCTTTTTGTGCCCTGGGAAGAGGTGTTGGGTGTGGCCAGCGTGTCGTTGGCGACTGCGCGGTCAGACTGATATGCGCGGGTTGGTTACCGCAGGACGAAGTGTTCGGCTGGAGGTTACCGCTGGTCTAGCAATGACGGGCGTGGCCGTTGTTGGTTGCCCATAGGTGTATCGCGGATTTACTCCACGCGCTGCAAGGAACCACTTCCAACTGGGTTTCCCCGGGGGCTTTCTGTCTCTGATCAGTGCACGGACGCGATCGATCTTGGGGAGCGGGCTGCCGGAGGTGTGCTTGTGGCCAGGGACCAGCACCAGCCGGAGAGTTCGCGGGCGATGGCGACTTTGGCGATGACCGGGCGCTTGCGGCGTTCGAGGTAGCTGAGCCAGCGTTCGTGCAGGCGCCGATTGCCGGCATGGCCGCGGGTTCGTGCTTCGGAGGTGGCTTCCTCCCACCTGGACCGCATGAGCCGGGACGGGTTGTTATAGGGCCTGCGGTGGTGCCATGCGGCCTCCACAAGCAGGCGGCGCGCGTGGCTGTTGCCTGTCTTCGTGATGGACCCCTGGGACCGGGACTGCCCGGAGGAATGCTCAGTCGGGACCAGGCCGAGGTAAGCGCCGATCGTGGAACCAGTAAACCGGTCCCAGTCGCCGATCTCCACGGCCAGTCCAAACGCGGTCAGCGTCGAGACGCCGCGCAGGCACTGCAGTGATCTGACCACCGGGGTGTACTCGCTCGCATACGCCATCTCTGTGATCGCTTGATCGAGGCGGTCCCGGCGGTCTGAGATCTCATGCATCGCTTCCAGGGAGGACTCGTAGGTCAGCTGCCGGACCGGGTTCTCGAAGTGCTGGCGTGCCAGCCAGAGTTCATGAGTGCCAGTCCAGGCTTGCCCGCCGGAATAGACGATGCCTTGGCGCAACAGCAGTTTGGAAATCCGGTGCCGGGAACGCATCAGATCGCCACGGACGTCTTCCCGGGAACGGACCAGATCCCGTGCAGCTTCTTGGTCCGCCGATGGAATTCTTACCCCGGTGACCTCACCCAGCTTCAGGAGCCGGGCCAAATGCAGCGCGTCCTTTGCGTCAGTTTTTACCCGGTCCCCGGACGGGCGCTGGAGCTTCGATGGTGCCGCGACGACTGTGTCGATCCCGGAGGCCAGCAGGAACCGTGCCAGGCCAAAGCCCGTTGGTCCTGCCTCGTAAACGACTCTGACCGGCGACGGCAGGGAAAGAATCCAGGCGAGAATCTCACCACGATCCGGAGTCATGCGGTGCAAAATGACTTCGCCGGTCTGCGCGTCCAGGGCGCATGAAACAACAGTGCGGGCATGGACATCCAAGCCGACGCTTGTACGCTCGAACATAGCTGGAACCTCCAAATTTCAAATGTGGCTCTACCTGTTCGCCAAGTGTGGCAGGCAACCCACGACTTGCTTTGAAAAGGAGGTTCCAGCCCCCTGGGCCACATATTCCGGACCCTTCTGACAGAGGGCCATCAGCGCCGGAACTAGATCCGGAGCGTCCACCGATCCGCATCGGCGACGGGAATCGGCACAAAGCAGGACGCTCCGGAAACGGTCCGGCGACAATGGACCTCCAGAAGGGTCCAGAGGCTCGACAGGTGGTCCTCCCAAGCCGGCCACCTCCTACTACATATCGTCTAGCGACGACACCCGCCCGGCAGCCCGCACTGGAGCTCCGCGTCCACGCGGCCGCCCGCGGGTCTAAGGTCATCTCATGGACAGCGGCACCCTGGTCAACATTGCTCTGGTTCTCAGTTTCGTTCTGCTGGGCGGTGTCTTTGCCGCAGCGGAAATGGCCCTGGTGTCCCTGCACGAGGGCCAGATCCGCCGCATCGAAAAGTCCGGCGAGTCAGGGGTCCGGACCGCCGCCCTGGCGCGGAATCCCAACCGGTTCCTCTCCACGGTCCAAATCGGGGTGACCCTGGCCGGGTTCTTCTCGGCAGCGTACGGCGCCTCGGCGATCGCGCCCGTCGTCGTACCCCTCCTGGAAGCCCTTGGGCTCGGGGCCGCCGCCGGGCCGGCGTCGTTCGTTGGCATGACGCTGCTGGTGGCCTACCTGTCCTTGGTCCTGGGCGAGCTGGCACCCAAGAGGCTGGCCCTGCAAAACCCCGTCGCCCTGACCAGGATCCTGGCTCCGCCGCTGATCACCCTTTCCAGGGTTACGCGGCCGGTCATCTGGCTGCTGTCCGTCTCCACCGATGCGGTGGTACGGCTGTTCGGCGGCGACCCGCATGCCAAACGGGCAAGCATCACGTCGGAGGAGCTGTGGGACATGGTGGCGGAAAGCGAGGCCCTTGAGGAAAGCAACCGCCACATCCTGGCCGATGTGTTCGGCGCCGGCGACCGGACCCTGCAGGAGGTCATGCGTCCCCGCACGGAAGTGACCTTCATCAACGGGACCACAACGGTCGCTGCCGCCCGCGAAATGGTCAGGGACGGCCCCTACTCCCGGTTTCCGGTGATTGGCAGGACCCCCGACGACGTCCTGGGCTTCGTCCATATCCGCGACCTGATGCCCCGGGGCGAGGCGCAGGACCAGGCGCCGGTGAAGGATATTGCCCGGACCATGCTGGCCATGCCGGGAACCAACAGGGTCCTCCCGTCGCTGTCCCGGATGCGCAAGACCAACCAGCACATTGTCTTGGTGGTGGACGAATACGGCGGCACCGACGGTGTGGTCACGCTCGAAGACCTCGTGGAAGAACTCGTGGGCGAGATCTATGACGAGTACGACACCGGCGCCGAACACGAGGACCGTGTCACCGTTGCCAACGGGTCCATCGAGGTGGACGGCGGCCTGATCCTGCAGGAGTTCACGTCAGCCTCCGGAATCGAATTGCCCGAGGGACGCTATGAGACGGTGGCAGGCTTCATGATGTCCCGCTTGGGGCGGCTGGCGCAGGCCGGTGACCGGGTGCAGGTCCCGGGGTACGTGCTGACGGTCCTCAGCATGGACAAGCTGCGGATTGCACGGGTCCGGGTCACCCCGGGGACGCCGCCGTCGGGTGCCGGCGGGTAAGGCGGCTACGCCTTCTGCTGCCGCCAGAAAACAGAGATCCCGAGCGTCACGGCGCAGAGCACCAGCATGGCCAGGACCATCCGCATCCAGCTGTCCTGGTGCACGCCACCGGACGCGAACACACCGATCATCACGGTAGCGGTGATCGCGCCAACGTAGCGGCACGTCTGGTAGATCCCTGCCGCGACGCCGCGGTCCTGCGGCCGGGTGGAGACGAACATGCCTTGGTTGGTGGCGATACTGACGGTTCCGTAGGGAATCCCCATCAGCGCGGTCAGGACCGCCACGAAGGGGATGGCCAGTGTGCCGGTCAGCAGCCACATCAGTGCCGCCACAAGCGTCAGGAGCACGACGCCGGCGAGCAGCACCCGGCGCACACCGAACCTTCCCATCGCGGAGACGGCCCACGGGGTGGCCACCACCGACATCCCGGCAAGGGGCAGCATCAACAGGCCCACGACGCCGGGATCATAGCCGCCCGCCTCCTGCAAGAGCTGGGGCAGGCCGAAAAAGACGAAGTAGTAGACGCTGCTGAACACCGCGAACGCCAGGTAAACGAGCATGAGGGGCCTGTTCCGGCCCAGCAGCCGCAGGTCCAGGAACGGCTTGGCGAACCGCAGCTCCCGCCAGGCGAAGAGGGCTGCCACAACCGTGCCGGCGGCCAGCATCCACCAGCGGTAGTCAGGCGCCACATTCAGCGCCGCCATCATGACCAGCAGCAGGGCACCGATAAAGCCTGCGATGCCCGGAACATCCGAGTCCCGCACCAGCTGGGCCACGCTGCCGCGCTCGCGGACCTGGTCCGCAGGTGCGGCCTGCCGCACGATCAGCAGCGCCGCCACCGCCAGCGGAACGTTAATCAGGAACAGCGACTGCCAGCCCACGAAGCCCACGAGCAAACCGCCGACGACGGGCCCCACGGCAGCTGCCGACGTGTTCGCCATTTGGAGCCGGCCCAGCGGCCGGGCCGAGTCCACCTTGGCCCGGTGCGCAATCGCCCCCACCATCACCACGGCGCTGGGGTACGCGGTGGCCGTGCCCAGTGCCATGACCGCCCGGGCCACGCAGAGCAAGGCAAAGTTCGGGGCCAGCGGTGCCAGGGCGCAGGTAACGGCCACCAGCCCCATGCCCAGCATGAACATCCGTCGTGGCCCAAACCGGTCCGCCAACCTGCCCATCACCGGCTGGCCGGCCGCAGAAGCAAGGTAGAAGGATGTGACCACCCAGGTGACGGCCGCAACGTCGAGCCCGAAATCGGCGCGCAGCACCACCAGGGCCACGGCGATCATGGAGGAGTTGAGCGGGTTCAGTGCCGTGCCCAGGCTGAGGCCTGCGACGGCCAAGGCAGTCCGTGGGTTGTTGCTCACGGTAACAGTCTGGCCCAAAGCGCTCACTGAGGGCGAGTCGGCGGACCACGGCGCGGGCGTGGCGTTGGCTACCTGCCCGCCACCCCAACCGGGAACAATGCATCCTCAACGGCCCGGGTCAGGTCCCGGATCACCTCGGCCTGCCCGTCATCGGCCACGCCGTCCCGGTTTTCCGTGTAGATCACCAGGGCGAAGGTCGAGCCGCGGTAGCTCAGCAGTGCGGCGTCATGCAGTTCGCCGGAGAGCTCACCGTATTTGTGGTGGACGTCGATGCCTGCCCTGGAGCCGGCGGGAATGAGGTCTTCGTTGTTTGTGTCCTGCATGTAGCTGAGCAGTTGGGCGGTGTTGTCGGCGTTGAGCAGCTCCCCCGCGTACAGCTTTTTCAGGATCAGGGCCATGTCCGCCGCGGTCAACAGGTTCTTTTCGGGGTCGTAGGTAACACCGATTGAGGCCGCGTAGGCAATCAACTGGGGGTACCCGACGGCGTCCATCAGCAGCTGCCAGGAGTCGTTGTTGCTGTCGTTGACCATGGCTTTGAGCTGGAAAGCGGCGTCGTAGTCGCCCATGGGCTCATCCAGGGCCGCCTCCCCCTTTTCCACCAAGTGATAGTAGGCAGCAGCTGTCAGGATCTTCGCCGTGCTGGCCGCGGTGAAGGCGTCCGCATCGCCGAACGTGCGTTCCGCGCCGCCGGACACGTCCGCGAGCGCCAGCCCGATCCGGTACTGGTCCGCCTCGCTGAGGATGGTGTCCACGCTGTCCTGCAGGGACTCCGGGGCTGCCGCAACGGGTGCCGGCGCCGCCACAGGCTGGGTGGGGGCAACGGAACCGGTCGGCGGCTCGGACCGGGCTACGGCAAGGGCGATGGTTCCCGCGATGACCAGTATGACGGCAAGGGCCAGGATGACCAGCGTACGGATGCCCCGGCCCCTCCCGGGGGCCGGCTGGGCGGGCGGTGGCGGCGGAGCGGCGCGGCCTGGTGTGGGCACCTGGGGGTGCTCGGACATACAAGGGCTCCTGTCCCGCCTCGGCAATGACAAACAACGTCAGCGCGGCGTTGAGCCGCGCTGACAGATGCGATTAAATCACCGGAGTTTGGGAGCTTCCTGAAGACTTGCGGTGTGTTCCACCGGACCGCCCGGGCGGCCCACAATCAACGTTTGCGGCGCCCGGGGCTACGCCCGGGCCCTGGCCGAAAGGGCGGTTTCGAGGAATTCCAGGTGCGCCGGAGCCACGGCCACCACACTGTCCGAGTACTCCGGGTGCTTGGCCACGAACTTCTTGATGAACGGGCAGACCGGGACAATGCCCGTCCCGGCCTCCACCGTCGCGTCCAAGGCAGCCGCGGCGAGCTTCCCGGCCAGGCCCTGCCCGCCGTATTCCTCGTTGATCACCGTGTGGTAGAAAATCCGCTGTGGTGACGCGCCGCCGTCGTAATCCTGGTAGGCGGCCTTGCCGATCACGTTCCCGCGGTCGAGGATCTCGAAACGGCTGCGCTCGGCGTTGTGGCGGACGGTGATATCACTCAAGGGAAACTCCTTCGTTGCGGTCGTGCTGCCCGTGCAAAGCCTAACCCGGCACGGGCAGCACATATTTCCGCCTGAGAGGAGTCCCTCGTGGCATCACCGTCCGCCCACGGCTCAGCTGAGGTAGCCGTTCGGATTCAGGACGTACTTGGTGGCCGCGCCGGCGTCGAACTCGGCATAGCCCTTGGGCGCGTCTTCCAACGGAATCGCCTTGGCGTTGACGTTCTTGGCAATGTGCACCCGGTCGTTCAGGATGGCCATCATCAACTGCCGGTTGTACTTCATGACCGGGCACTGGCCCGTGGTGAAGCTCAAGGATTTGGCCCAGCCGGTGCCCAGGCTCAGCGACAAGGCACCCTTCTTGGCGGCCTCGTCGATGCCGCCCGGGTCGCCGGTGACGTACAGGCCGGGGATGCCCAGGGCCCCGCCGGCCGCCGTGAGCTCCATCAGGGAGTTCAGGACCGTCGCCGGTGCCTCCTTGGCGTCGTGGCCGTGCCCCTTCGCCTCGAAGCCGACGGCGTCCACACCGCAGTCCACCTCGGGGATGCCGAGGATCTGCTCGATCTGGTCCTTCGGATCACCCTTGGACAGGTCCACCGTCTCGCAACCGAAGCTGCGCGCCTGGGACAGCCTGCCCTCGTTCATATCGCCCACAATGACGACGGCGGCACCCAGCAGGTGCGCGCTGGTGGCGGCTGCGAGGCCCACCGGGCCGGCACCCGCAACATACACCGTGGATCCAACACCCACCCCCGCCGTGACCGCGCCGTGGAACCCGGTGGGGAAGATATCCGAAAGCATGGCCAGGTCCAGGATCTTCTCCATGGCCTTGTCCTTGTCCGGGAACTTCAACAGGTTCCAGTCGGCGTACGGCACCAGCACGTAGTTCGCCTGGCCCCCTACCCAGCCGCCCATGTCCACGTAACCGTAGGCGCTGCCTGGACGGTCCGGGTTCACGTTCAGGCAGATGCCGGTCTTGCGCTCCTTGCAGTTCCGGCAGCGGCCGCAGGCGATGTTGAACGGCACTGAGCAGAGATCGCCCACCTTGATGAATTCGACGTCGCGGCCTACCTCCACCACTTCGCCGGTAATCTCGTGGCCCAGGACCAGGTTCGGCGGAGCCGTGGTGCGGCCGCGGACCATGTGCTGGTCAGAACCACAAATATTGGTGGCGACTGTCTTGAGGATGACCCCGTGGTGGACGGGGCGCCCCACGTTGGCGGGGTTGACCCCGGGCCCGTCCTTGAGTTCGAACGTAGGGTAGTCAATATCAATTACTTCGACCTTGCCGGCTTCCTTGTAGGCAACGGCTTTGTTCCCTGTCATCTATCGCTCCTGTAGTCAGGTCCGTCCGGTGGGACGGCAGTGATCTGGGTAGGTTGAAAAACCCCGGACATGGGACCCGCCCTGCTCCACTGGCGATTCCTGATGAATATCAGGGGCAGGTTCCCGGCGTGGGGTCCGCCCAGTCTAGGCAGGCCCCCGGGAGCGGTCTAGGGGTAGGTGCCCCCTGTTTGCCGGTGCAACTGTCTATCGACGCGTCCCCAAGGGGAAGCGCCTATAGTGGCGTACGCGACACCCACCGGCTTCCGCGCAAACAGGCGGGCCGGCTGCCCCTAAGGCAAGTTCTACCGTTGAGGAGAACGGCATGAAAACACGCACTATTGGACAATTGACTGTTTCCGCCTTGGGCCTTGGCTGCATGGGCATGAGCGAGTTCTACGGCGACGGCGACGAGCAGGAATCGATTGCCACGATCCACGAGTTCCTGGACGCCGGCGGGTCGCTGCTGGACACGGCGGACATGTACGGGCCCTTCACCAACGAACAGTTGGTGGGCCGCGCAATAGCGGGCCGGCGCGATGACGTGGTGCTCGCCACCAAGTTCGGCAACGAACGCCGCGAGGATGGTTCCTGGGTGGGCATCAACGGCCGCCCCGAGTACGTCAAGTCGGCCTGCGACGCCAGCCTCCGGCGGCTGGGCGTGGACCACATCGACCTCTACTTCCAGCACAGGGTGGACAAGACGGTTCCTATCGAGGACACGGTGGGCGCCATGGCGGAACTGGTCCAGGCCGGAAAGGTCCGGCACCTCGGTTTGTCCGAGGCGTCGGCGGACACCATCCGCCGGGCGCATGCGGTGCACCCGATCACGGCGCTGCAGACGGAATATTCGCTGTGGGAGCGGGAGCCGGAAACCAAGGTGTTTCCCGTGCTCGACGAGCTGGGAATCGGGTTCGTGCCGTACAGTCCGCTGGGCCGCGGGTTCCTGACGGGTCAGATCCGCAGCGTGGACGACTTCGCCGACGACGACTTCCGCCGGCATTCGCCACGGTTCCAGGGCGAGAACTTCACCCGGAACCTTGAGCTCGTGGACCGGGTGAAGGAACTGGCCGACCACAAGCAGTGCACTCCCGGCCAGCTGGCACTCGCCTGGCTGCTGGCACAGGGTGAACATATTGTCCCGATCCCAGGCACCAAGAAGCGCGACCGGCTGCGCGAGAACCTGGGCGCGGTGGAAGTGGAGCTCAGCGCCGATGAGCTGCGGCTGCTGGACGAATTGGCCCCCGCAGGGTCGACAGCGGGCGCCCGCTACCCGAACATGTCCACTATCGACACCTGAGACATCCGGTGTCAGCAAAGGAGAAACCATGACAGTCAACGACGACGAAGCCCAGGTGCTGGACCAGTGGACCCACCGGCTGGCGCAGGCACTGCAGATCCTGGACCTCGACGTGGACCAGGAGCTGTTGCTGGACCTCGCCCGCAAATCCGCCGACAACGTGATCCATGCGGCCGCGCCCATCACCACGTTCCTGGTGGGGTACGCAGCGGCGCTGGACGCGGGGACGGGCAGCGCCGGGAGCCGTGAGGCGGCGTCGGCTGCCGTGGCCAAGGCGGCCCGGGTCGCCCTGGGCCTGGTCGACGACGGCGCGCACGGCGGGCCCGCCGGCCGCGGCTGGGCGGACACGGGACAGTAACCGGCCACGGCCCGCAGACTCCCCGCCATGTGGACACATCCCCTTCGCGTGACGCAGGGAAAAGTCCAAACGGCGGGGAGTCGCTCGTTCGCGTGCCGCCGGGGCACGGTCAGCTGGGTTTCGACAGGCCCACAACCTGTCAGCCTGCGGCGGCGGGCTCCTCTTCCAGGACTTTCACAGGCTCAAGGCGGACGATGACGGCTTTGGACGCCGGGGTCTGGCTTCCCTCCGCGACGCTCTCCAACGGGACCAGGACGTTGGCCTCGGGGTAATACGCTGCGGCGCAGCCCTTGGCGGACGGGTAGGACACCACCCGGTAGTTGCGCAGGACCCGGGCCACGTTGTCCTTATAGACGCCGTGGATGTCAACGTGTTGCCCGTCGGCGAGGCCCAGTTCGGCAAGGTCCACGGGGTTGACGAACACCACCTCGCGGCCTTTCTTGATGCCCCGGTAGCGGTCGTTGTTGCCGTAGATGGTGGTGTTGAACTGGTCGTGCGAGCGCATGGTCTGCAGGATGAGGGTTCCGGCAGGCCGGTCAACGTGTTCGAGTTCGTTGACGGTGAGCATGGCCTTCCCGGTTGGGGTGTTGAAGGTACGGGAATCCCGCGGACCGTTGGGCAGCACGAACCCGCCCTTTTGCCTGACTTTGGTGTTGTAGTCCTCACAGCCAACCACCACGCGGGCGATGTGGTCCCGGATGAGGTCGTAGTTCTTTTCGAACCCGGCCCAGTCCGCTGACGTCCGGTCCCCCACCGTGGCGGCGCCAAGCCGGCACACGATGGCAACTTCGGAGAGCAGCCCGGGGGCCACCGGCTCCACGACGCCATGGCTGGCATGGACGGCGCAGACAGTGTCCTCCACCGAGACGAATTGTGGGCCGGAGTCCTGCCGGTCGATCTCGGTCCGGCCCAGGGTGGGCAGGATCAGGGCCTCGGCCCCGGTCACGGCGTGGGAGTGGTTGAGCTTGGTGGAGATTTGGACGGAAAGTTCAGTGTTCTCCATGGCCGCTTCGGCGGCCTCGGTGTCTGAAATGGCGCCCACGAAGTTGCCGCCAAGCCCTACGAAGACTTTGACGCCGCCGTCGCGCATTCCACGGACGGTCTGGACCGCGTCCAGGCCGTGGTCGCGCGGCGGCTCAAACTGGAACTCCCGGCCAAGGGCGTCCAGGAAGGCCGGCGGCATCTGTTCCCAGATTCCCATGGTCCGGTCGCCCTGGACGTTGCTGTGGCCGCGGATGGGCGAGGCGCCGGCACCGGGCTTGCCGATGTTGCCGCGCAGCAGGAGCAGGTTGATGATCTCCTTGATGGTGGCAACGCCCTTTTTCTGTTGGGTAATGCCCATGGCCCAGGTGATGATCACCTTGTCCGCCGCCAGGTAGCGGGCCGCCAGTTCGTCGATTTCCTCAGACCGCAGGCCGGTGGCTTCCAGCACCGCGGCCTCGTCCAGGTGGGCCAGGTGCGCCCGCAGTTCCTCGAGACCGTCGCAGTGTTCGGCAAGGAATGCGTGGTCCAGGACTTTACCGGGGTTGGCGGTCTCGGCGTCGAGCACGCGCTTGGACACCGCCTGGAGCAGCGCCATGTCACCGCCGATGCGCACCTGCAGGAACTGGTCGGCGATTTGGGTGCCGTGGCCGATGATGCCCTTGACCTTCTGCGGGTTTTTGTAGCGCAGAAGTCCGGCCTCGGGCAGCGGGTTGACAGCGACGATATGGCCGCCGGCCTCCTTGGCTTCTTCCAACGCCGTCAGCATCCGCGGGTGGTTGGTGCCCGGGTTCTGGCCCATGACGATGATCAAATCCGCCTTGCCGAAGTCATCGTAGGACACGGTGGCCTTGCCCACGCCGATGGTCTGTCCCATGCCCCATCCCGAGGATTCGTGGCACATGTTGGAGCAGTCGGGGAGGTTGTTGGTGCCGTAGGCGCGGATGAACAGCTGGTACAGGAAGGCTGCTTCGTTCGAGGTGCGGCCGCTGGTGTAGAACGTGGCCTGGTTGGGGTCCGGGAGGGACTTGAGCTTGTCAGCCATGACCTGGAAGGCGCGCTCCCACGTCACCGGGCGGTAGTGGTCCTCCCCCGCAGCCTTGTAGACGGGCTCGGTGAGCCGGCCCTGCATGCCCAACCAGTATTCGGACCGCTTCCGCAGTTCGCTGACCGGATGCTCTGCCCAGAATTCGCTGCCGACCACCACCGGGGTCGCCTCCCAAGTGACGGCTTTGGCACCGTTTTCGCAGAACTCGAACGTCTTGCGGTGGCCGGGATCAGGCCACGCGCAGCTCATGCAGTCGAAGCCGTCCTTCTGGTTGAGGGCCAACAGGGTTTTCCGCGACCGTTCCACACCCATGTGCTGGACCGCCGGCTGCATCGAGTGGTAGACGCCCGGAACTCCCGCGGCCCAGGTCTTGGGGTGGCCGGTCACCTCGAGATCGGACTCTTCCGGTTCTTCGACCTTCGGGTTTTCGCGCGCCACAACATGCTCCTTGTTCGCCGGCTCCCGGAAGGACCGGCTGGATTGGCGGATATGTCACTCCACAGTTGTTGAGCATTCCCGTGAAGTCAAGCACCAGGGCCCTGGCGTAGGCTGGTTCCCACGGCTGAAGCAGGCGGCCATTGTTTCCTTCCGTGCGGAGCCCTTTTTTCATGTCCGACGAACCTGCCCTTCGCGCCCTTGCGGCCTCGTCCTTCTCCCTGGACAACCTTCGGGAAGGCCAACTGGCCGGCATGGCCGCCCTCACCGGGGGCCGCGACGTCCTGGCCGTCATGCCCACGGGGTACGGAAAGTCCGCCATCTACCAGGTCGCAGCCCTGCACCTTCACAACCTCACCGGGCGTCCCGCCGTCGTGGTTTCTCCGCTGATCGCCTTGCAGGAGGACCAGCGTGAATCGCTGGTTGCGGATCTGGGGCCGGATGCCGCCGTCGCCATCAATTCCGCACACAGCGACGCCGACGTCCACGCCGCCTGGCAGTCGGTGGAGGACGGCAGGGCCGTGTTCGTGTTCCTGGCCCCGGAGCAGCTGGCGCGGCCGTCAACGGTGGACCGGCTCAAGGCTTTGGATGTGTCCCTGTTCGTGGTGGACGAGGCCCACTGCGTCTCCTCCTGGGGCCATGACTTCCGCCCGGACTACCTGGGCCTGGGCACGGTCCGGGAGCAACTGGGCAACCCGCCCGTGGCCGCGCTGACCGCCACGGCTTCCCCTCCGGTGCGCGATGAGATCGTGGAGCGGCTGGCCATGAAGGACCCGCTGGTCCTGGTCCACGGCTTCGACCGGCCCAATATCAGCCTGGCTGTGGTCCGGCACCACAAGGACAAGGACAAACGCAAGGCGGTGATGGGGCAGGTGGCGGACCTGGCCCGGACGGGAAAGGGCCTCCTGTACGCCGCCACCCGGAAAGACACCGAAGAGTACGCGGCGCGGCTGGCGGCAAAGGGGCTGCGCGCCGAGGCTTACCACGCCGGCCGGCGCGCCGCGGACCGGGAACACATCCACGAGCTGTTCCTGCATGACCAATTGGATGTGGTGGTGGCCACGACTGCCTTTGGCATGGGCATCGACACGCCGAATGTCCGCTTCGTGGTCCATGCCGACATTCCGGAATCACTCGACGCCTACTACCAGGAGATAGGCCGCGCCGGCCGCGACGGAAACGCCGCCGCCGCCGTGCTGCATTACCGATCGGAGGACCTGGGGCTGCGGAAATTCTTCAGCAGCCGCTCGCCCGATCCCGGTTCGCTGCTGGCGGTCCTGAAGGTCCTCAAAGCCGCCAAGGCTCCCGCGCCGAAGTCATCCCTGGCGGAACTGACGGGCCTCCCGGCCCGTCGCATCACGGCGCTGGTCAACCTGCTGGAAGAGATCGGTGCCGCAAGCAGCGGGAAACGTGGAGTCCGCCTGACCTCCAAGGCCAAACCGGCAGCGCTGGTGCAGGACGCCGTGGAGCTCGCCGAAGCCCGGCAACGCGTGGACCAGTCCCGGCTGGGCATGATGCGCGCCTACGCCGAGGCGGACGGCTGCCGGCGGCGGTTCCTGCTGGGCTACTTCGGCGAGGACATGCCTGAACCGTGCGGAAACTGCGACGCGTGCACGGCGGAAGTCCACCGAGCAGCTGCGCCTCCGGCCGGCAAGGACACGGACGACGACGGCGGTCCGGCGTACAGCGCCGGTGCACCGTTCCCGCCACAGTCCGCAGTGGTGCACAAGGAGTGGGGGCCGGGCCTGGTGATGCGGGAGGAGGGGGACGTCATCACGGTGCTGTTCGAACAGGAGGGGTACAAGACGCTGTCGCGATCCGCCGTCGTGGAGCACCATCTCCTGAAGCCCGCTTAGGTAGGCTGGGGTAACCTCCGACGAAAGGCCCGCCGCGTGGAAACCCCTGCCTACGCCTGGATCCTGACCATTGTGGTTATCGCAGGGCTGCTGGCCTTCGATTTCTTCTTCCATGTCCGGAAGGCCCACACCCCGTCCCTGAAGGAATCGGCCGTCTGGTCCGCCATCTACTTGAGCATTGCGGTGCTGTTCGGGCTGGCTGTCCTCATCTTCGGCGGGCCGGACATGGGCACCGAATACTTCGCGGGCTATGTCACGGAAAAGGCCTTGTCCGTTGACAACCTCTTCGTATTCCTCATCATCATGGCCAGCTTCAAGGTGCCGCGCGCGGACCAGCAGAAGGTGCTCCTGTTCGGCATCATTTTCTCCCTGGTCGCCCGCACCGCGTTCATCTTCCTGGGCGCCGCGCTGATCAACAGTTTCGCCTGGGTCTTCTACATTTTCGGGCTTATCCTGCTGGTCACCGCGGGCCACCTGCTCAAACCGGATGACCACGACGACGACTCCGACGGCGTTGTGGTGCGGCTCGCCAAGAAATTCCTGCCGGCCTCCGAACACTACGACGGTGACAAGCTGTTCACCGTGGAGAACGGCAAGCGGGTGCTGACCCCCATGCTGCTGGTGATGGTGGCGATCGGCGGCACGGACATCCTGTTCGCCCTGGATTCCATTCCGGCGATCTTCGGCCTGACCCAGAACGTGTTCATCGTCTTCACGGCCACGGCGTTCTCGCTGATGGGCCTGCGCCAGCTGTTCTTCCTCATCGACGGCCTGCTGGACCGGCTGATCTTCCTCTCGTACGGGCTGGCCGTCATCCTCGGTTTCATCGGCGTGAAGCTGGTCCTGCACGCCCTGCACGAGAACACCCTGCCGTTCATCAACGACGGCGAGCACGTCAACGTGGTGGAAGTCAGCACCGGGGTTTCCCTGGGCGTGATCCTCGGCGTGCTGCTGCTGACGATCCTGGCGTCGGTCTTCAGCCCCAAGGGCAAAGCCAAGAACGCTGTCTCCGGGGCCAGGCGGCACGCCGTCGAGTACCTTGACCTCAACTACGAGACCGACATGGCGGAACGGGACAAGATCTTCGCCAAGATGTGCCGCGAAGAAGACCAGATCCGCAAGCTTCCGGAAAAGTACAAGCGGCTTGTCCGGCACGAAACGGAGTTCCTGGAACTGCTGCGCAGCGCCCATGAGGAGCACGACAAGGCCCAGGTCAGGGCGGCCGCGGCCGAAAGCTGAACCAGGGCCGCCGCTGCGGGGCGGATTACCGGCCCAGCGCAGCCGCGCCGCCTGCCAGGCTGGTGATCCGGCCCCAGTCCTTGGCCGCGACGGCGTCTGCCGGGGTGAGCCAGCTGCCGCCGACGCAGGCCACGTTGGGCAGCTTGAGGTAGTCCGGCGCGGTGCCCGGGCTGATGCCGCCGGTGGGGCAGAACCGGACGTGCGGGATGGGCGCCCCGATGGCGGCCAGGTAGGACGGCCCGCCTGCAGGCCCGGCGGGGAAGAACTTCATCGCATCCAAACCGGCCTCCAGGACGGCCATTACCTCCCCGACAGTGGCGACGCCGGGCAGCACCGGGACGTCCAGGGACAGCATGTGGGTGAGCAGCGCGGGGGTGACACCCGGGCTTACCAGGAACGTGGCCCCCGCCTGGACTGCGGCGTCCGCCTGCCCCGGCGTGAGGATGGTGCCGGCGCCCACCAGGATGTCCGGCACCTCCTGGGCGATCAGCTTCAGCGAGGTCAGTGCGGAGTCCGTGCGCAGGGTCAGCTCAATGATCTTCACGCCGCCGTCCACCAGGGCACGGGCCAGGGGCACCGCATCCTGGGGGTCGTCGATGGTGACCACCGGGATGACAGGTGACACGCGGAGGACGCCTGATGCGTCAGCCATGGTGGATCTCATTTCCCAGGCCGTCCGGCCCGTTGGTGTCGATGGTGCGGCAGTCCTCAGGGAAGGTGGCTGCGGCGTGGGCAGAGGTCTGCTCGAACGTGGGGATGAGGCCTGTGCCGCCTTTGCCTCCGACCACCAGCGAGGAAGCCGCCGCACCATACCGGACCGCCGTCGGGAAGTCGTCGCCCAGCACCAGGCGTGCGGTGAGCGTGCCCACA
This sequence comes from Pseudarthrobacter sp. MOO14, assembly GCF_058267675.1. Classification (NCBI taxonomy): domain Bacteria; kingdom Bacillati; phylum Actinomycetota; class Actinomycetes; order Micrococcales; family Micrococcaceae; genus Pseudarthrobacter; species Pseudarthrobacter sp. MOO14. The sequence continues at coordinate 3,390,148 of NZ_CM177849.1, read as the reverse complement.
AACGCGTCCCCGGCGCCGGTCTGGTCCACTACCGCGGGCGCCGGAATGGCCGGTACCCACGCGGACTGCACGCCGGTTTCGCCGGACCATTCGAGCTGGACGCCCGTGGCGCCGCAGGTGACAGCTACGTTGGCGGCCCCCATCGAGCGCAGCTTCGCGGCCGATGCTTCGGGCGAGGAAACTCCCAGCAGGGCTGCCGTCTCGCCCGGGAAGGAGGGCGTCACCAGGAATGCCTGTGTGGCAAGTTCGGTCAGTGCCGCCGCCGCGTCCACAGCGGTGGTGAGCCGGGGCCGGTAGTTGGGGTCGTAGACAAAGCGTTTGGCTGCGGACGCGGCCTTGACGACGGCGGCGCGCGCCGTCGTCGAAATGGCGCAGGTGATGCCGCCCGCCACCACCGCGCCGGCCGCGCCGAAGACGTCCGGGTCGACATCGTCCGGCCCAAGGGTGGACCCGACGCTGCCGCTGCGGGCGTAGGTGAATTCGCGTTCGCCGTCGGGGTCGCTGTGCACCAGGTAGACGCCCTGCTGCCCGCGACGGAACGTCAACTGGTCGGTGACGATCCCCAGCTCGGCGATCCGGGCCGCGATGGCCTGACCCAGGTCGTCGTCCGTGAGCACGGACAGCAGGCCCACGCGGGCACCCGCTGCTGCGGCGGCTGCAGCGACATTGAGGGCGTCTCCGGAGATGCCCAGCCGTGCTGGTACGCCATGGCCGAAGGGCTGGTCGGTGGCGACTTCGATGAGGATCTCCCCCATCACCACCACGTCAAAGGATTCAAAGGCTGCAGTGTTCACCAGTCGTACACCGATCCGTCCAGGCGCCGGTTGACAGGCGCGGTCTTGGGGTCGAAGGGAAACCGCGCGGAGGCGCCCCCGTTGAACTCTACGCCCAGCCCGGCGGGCCGCGCCCGGGTCCATGCACCTGTCCCTCAAGGTGCTGGAAAGCGCGCAGCCCTTTTTGTCGGCCCTCCTTGCTAGGTTTGATTCCAGGCCGGGGGAACCGACTCCGGGCCCGCAAACAGTTGGGGAGGCCACGTGTTTCTGCTGGACGCTGCCGGTCATGATGCCGGATCCGACGCGCCGCCGGACCTGGTCTTCTCCGCCAGCGACCTTGTGGCGGCCTCCGAATGTGAGTACCGCACACTCCGGATCCTGGACGAAAAGCTGGGTCGTGCTCCCAAAGCGGAGTTCCCCGTGGACGAGATGCAGAAGCGGGCCGGCGAACTGGGCGACCGGCATGAACAAACCGTGCTGGCCAGCCTGGTGGCCAAGTATGGCCCGTGGGATGCCAGCCGGGGTTCGGGTGTCTACTCCCTGGAACGCGGCCTGAACCTGCGCGGTGAGCTGCAGGCAAAACATGCTGAAACCGAACTTGCCCTTCGCTCCGGGGCCGACGTGGTGTTCCAGGCAACTTTCTTCGACGGCGAGTTCCTGGGCTACGCCGACTTCCTGGTCAACGAGGCCGCAGGCACCGGAAACCCGGGCCGGTACGAGGTCTGGGACACCAAGCTTGCCCGGCACGCCAAGGTGGGGGCCCTGCTGCAACTGGCTGCCTACGGCGACCAGCTTCTCGGGATGGGGCTGGATCCCTCCCCCGTCGTCACGCTGGTGCTGGGGACCCGTGTCGGCGACGACTGGCTCCGAAGCAGCCATTCCCTGCCGGACCTGCTTCCGGTCTTCCGCGAACGGCGCCGGCGTTTCCGGTACCTGACGGCCGGCCACCGCGCCAAAGATGCCCCTGTGCAGTGGCAACAGCCCGGCATCGTGCATTGCGGCCGCTGCGACTACTGCGCCGAGCAGGTGACCCGCCACCGGGACCTCCTGATGGTCGCCGGGATGTCCGTCGTCCAACGGCGGAAGCTTCATGCCGCCGGAGTCACCACCATTGACCAGCTCGCGGCCATGCCCGCCCCGGATGCACGGGGGTCACTGGCCCGCCTCCGCGCGCAGGCCCGGATGCAGCTGGGCTTGGACACAGCCGCAGGATCCCGCACGTTCATGAAGGACGGGCAGCCTCATACGGTCTCCTATACCGTCCTTGCGGACCACGCCGTCGGTTCGCTTCCCGCTCCGAGCGCCGGAGACATCTTCTTCGACTTCGAAGGCGATCCGCTCTGGCAGGATCCAGCCACCGGTGCCTGGGGAATCGAGTACCTTTTCGGGGTCATCGAGGCCCCCGGGACGGACGCCGCCAAGGAGCCCGCATTCCGTCCGTTCTGGGCGCATTCCCGCGCCGGTGAACGCCGCGCCTTCCTGGCTTTCCTTGACTACGTGGAGAAGCGGCGTGCGACGTACCCGGACATGCACGTCTATCACTACGCCGCCTACGAAAAGACAGCCCTGCGGAATCTTTCCCTGGTGCACCAGGCAGGCGAGGACACGGTGGACGATTGGCTTCGGCAAGGACTGCTGGTGGACCTCTACGCCACGGTCAAGCATTCCATCCGGATCTCCGAGGCCTCGTATTCCATCAAGAAGCTGGAACCGCTGTATATGGGAGACAACCTGCGGTCCGGGGACGTCAAGGATGCCGGCGCCTCCGTGGTGGCATATGCCGCTTACTGTGCCGCCCGTGATGCCGGCCGCCGGGACGAAGCCGATGCCGTCCTGGCGTCCATTTCGGACTACAACCGATACGACTGCCTTTCCACCCTGCGGCTCCGGGACTGGCTGCTGGAGATCGCCCCGACGGCGGTCCCAGACACCCGGTCCGCCCGGCTGCCGGTGAACACCGCGGAACCGGCACGGGCCGGTGGCCCGCTGGCCGCCACCACGCCTATCGGAAATCCCCCGCCCGACGACCTCCCGGACGCGCCGGACGAAACCCCCGAGGAACTGCAGCTGCGCGGGTACCTCTCGGCCCTTCCCGATGACCGGCCCTGGACCGATGATGAGCGGGCCGTCGCCATGGTGGCAGCGGCCACCGGCTACCACCGGCGTGAGCGGAAACAGTTTTGGTGGCAGCATTTCGACCGCGTCGAAGCGCCTGTGGAGAACTGGGCGGACCAGCGGAACGTGTTCACAGTGTCATCGGCGGAGGTCATTTCGGACTGGGCCCTCGCCAAACCACGGGAACGGATGCGGACCAGGGTCTTGCAGCTCCGCGGCACCATGACGGAAGGTTCGGATTTCCGGGTCGATTCCAACTGGTGCCGGCTCTATGAAGCCCCCGGGCCTGAGGGCATGGCTGCCCCGAATGCAACACCACAGGCCAAGGCCTATGCCTTCAAGACCCGCATCCACGACCTCGCGGCGGCGCCGGACAACCCGGAGCACACCATCATCACTATCTCGGAGCGGGAATCCGGAAAGGTGGCCGCGTACCCGCACCTTCCAATAGCGCTGACCGAGGACACCCCCATCCCAACAGACAACATTGAGGCCGCCATCGCGGAACTTGCCAGGACTGTCGGCTCCACCGTGCCCGGACTGCCCGCACAGCCGGGCTTGGACATCCTGCGCAAGGTGCCTCCGCGGTTCCGCAGCATGGGCGCCCCGGCCGGGGTCCGGCACCTGCCGGACGGCACCGTCGACTACGCCGGAGCCATTGCCGCATCCCTGCGGGACCTCGATACCTCATACCTGGCCGTTCAAGGACCCCCGGGAACGGGCAAGACCCACATCGGCGCGCATGTGATCGGCGAGCTGGTGCGGGCGGGCTGGAAGGTGGGGGTGGTTGCGCAGTCGCACAATGTGGTGGAAAACCTCCTCTGCCGTGCCGTCGAGGCGGGCCGCGTGGACCCTTCGCTTGTGGCCAAAAAGCTCGCCGCGCCCCACTCTGTCCCGTGGACGGCAACGGATGAGCGTGATGTGGGACGCATGCTGGCCGCACCCGGCGGCTGCCTGGTGGGCGGCACCGCATGGACCATGACCGGCAAGGAAGTCCCCGCCGGGTCCCTGGACCTGCTGGTGATCGACGAAGCCGGCCAGTTCTCGCTGGCCAACACCCTGGCGGTCTCCCGCGCGGCGAAACGCCTCCTCTTGTTGGGCGATCCGCAGCAGCTCCCCCAGGTCACCCAAGGGGCACATCCGGAACCAGTGGACGAATCAGCCCTGGGCTGGCTCGCCGCGGGGCATGCGACCCTCCCCGCAAGCCTGGGCTACTTCCTCGCCGATACCTGGCGGATGCACCCGGAGCTGTGCAGGGCAGTTTCGAACCTCAGCTACGACGGCAAGCTGCAGTCCGCACCGGCCGCGGGCCAGCGCGAACTCGATGGGCTGCCGCCCGGGGTGGAGACGGTGTTCGTCAACCACAGTGGCAATGCTTCAGCGTCCAACGAAGAGGCGGAGGAAGTGGTGCGGCAGGCGCGCCGCCACCTCGGCCTGAAGTGGACCTCCGGCCCGGACGCGGGGTCACGCCCGCTGGAGCAGCAGGACCTGATGGTGGTGGCCGCCTACAACGCCCAGGTGCATTTGGTCCGGAGAGCGTTGGCCGAAGCCGGGCTGCCGGAGGTGAAGGTGGGCACGGTGGACAAGTTCCAGGGCCAGGAAGCCCCGGTAGTGTTCGTCTCCATGGCGTGTTCGGCGGTAGCGGAGGCTCCGCGCGGCGCGGAATTCCTGCTCAACCGGAACCGCATCAATGTGGCAGTCTCGCGCGGGCAGTGGCGGGCCGTCATCATCCGCTCCCCCGGGCTCACCAGCTATATGCCGCACAAACCGGCGGCACTGGAGGAACTCGGCGCCTTCATCGGCCTCAGCCCGCGGGAGTAGTCGCGGCGGGCGCCGGGGCGCAAGCTTGGGACGGGGCGGTCAGTGCGCCCGGAAACCGCGGAAGTGTCCCCCGGCCCGGGACGTTGACCCGTCCACCCGTTCCACCCGGCCCGGGGTGCTGCCGGAGTTGAGCCACTCCAGGAGCTGCCGGACCTTGGGCTCGGGTCCTTCGGCCACGACTGACACCGATCCGTCGTCGCGGTTGGCCACCTCACCGGACAATCCCAGTTCCTCCGCTTTGGCCATGGTCCAGTACCGGAAGCCCACACCTTGGACCATGCCGAGCACCCGGGCATCCAGCCGCACGGCATCCCCAGCCGAACCGTCCTTCGGTGTCCCTGCGTGCCTGCCCATGGTGTTCCTCCTCGGGACCGGCCAACTTCCTCCCGGCCGCGGCACCTAACGCACTGAAGGCGCGGCTTCCTGCCAGGGCCGGGAGGAGATACCGGCTAGTTGATGGTGATGTCGCGGGTGGCGTGGTTGTAGCGGATGGTCACCGTGCCGCCGGCGTGGTGCAGTTCGTGGTTGGGGCCGTCAAACGCACCGAAAGCACCATAGTTTTCGTCCCACGAGCGGTTCAGGGCGATCTTGAAGGTGTAGTAACCGGCAGGAAGCTCGGCGCTCTTCTTCCAGAGCTGGTCCAGGAAGTCGAACTCCATCTGCGCTTCGTCGTACTGCGGCGCCCAGTTCTCCGGTGCGCCCAGGATGGTGTTGAAGTCACCGGCCAGTGCCACGGCCTCCGGCTGCGGGTGGGTTTCGACATCCGGACCCTCGAACGGTTCGGTTGCGGGCACCGCGGTTTCGGCCTTGGCCTTCGCCGGCGCCTTCTTCCGGACAGCCTTCACCACAGGTTCCACGGCGTCTTCGATGGCCTTGGCGGCCTTGCCCACAGCGGCGGCCGCCTTCTTGGCCGGCGCTTTCCTGGCGGGAGCCTTCTTCGTCGCTTTGGCGTCATCCTTGGCGGGAACTTCCAGGACGGAAGCAGCTGCGGAGACCGGGCGGACAAAGCCTTCGGGAGCGGTGGGGACCGGCGTGTCGGCAGGGACGGGCGTGCCGGCGTCGAGCGCTGACGCGAAGGAAACCGCGTCAGGGAAGGCAACCGTGGCGCGCATCCCGTCCTCGGTGATGGTCCAGCCGGTACGGCCCTTGACCAGCCAGCCGGCCTTGACCAGTTTGGCGGTCGCCGAGGTAAGGGTCTTGTGGCCGCGGGGAATTCCGCCGCTGAGGAGTTCGGCTTCGTGCTCGTTGAAAGGCACGCGGGCCGTTGCTTCCGCCAGGACCTGGCCAGCATTCAGTGCATCGCCGGACCACACGCCTTCGGTCAGGACATCCAGGACGGTCTTGAGACGAAGATAGGTGTTTTCTGCGGTGGACTTGGCCATGATTCCCCTTATATAAAAGCGATCGGTCTTAGGCATCTTGCCAACTGCCTATTAAATCGCGCGACTTTAATTGGTTAACTCTGCGTGTCGTGACCGACTATGAAGCGGATAGTCCCGCAAGTGAGGCGGAGGTCTCGGGTAAGGGCCGGCTGCATAACCCTCAAGCGCTGACATGGGTGCTGCCTTGCACTCCCCAGACACGCCTGCGGCTCTCAGTTTACCGGCCCGGGAGCCGCACTGTTGCCCGCGGCACAGCGGGTGCTCAGGCGGTGGCTTCCCGGCTGTTCAATTCCTCCAGCAGCTCAGCTTTCCGCTCCTCCGAGGCGAAGGAAGAGTGGATGGAATTCGCCGCCAGGCGGGCCCTGTCAAAGTCGGACAGCTCAAACACCGCGGTCAGTTGGGCGAAGTTGTCATCCACGTAACCGCCGAAGTACGCAGGATCGTCCGAATTGACCGAGACGTTCAGGCCCGCGGCCAGCATGGCGGGCAAGGGATGGTCAGCGAGCGTGTCCACTGCCCTCAACCGCACGTTGGACAGCGGGCAGACGGTGAGGGGAACCCGGGCATCAACCAGGCGCTCCACCAGGTCGGCGTCATCCATGCAGCGGATACCGTGGTCGATGCGTTCCACGCCCAGGAGGTCCAGGGCCTCAATGATGTACGACGCCGGGCCTTCCTCCCCTGCGTGCGCCGTCAGCCGGAGGCCGGCCGCGCGGGCCTTTGCATAGAGCCGCTTGAACTTGGAAGGCGGGTTTCCGACCTCGGCCGAGTCCAGGCCGATGGCTCCGATGGGAGCGTCCATGGCCAGCAGCCGCTCCAGGACTTCCATGGCCGAGTCTTCCGGAAGGTCCCGGAGGAAAGCGGCAATGAGCATGGTGGAGATGCCGTAGTCCTCCCGGGACGTGGCCAGGACCGAGGCCACGCCGTTGACGCATGCTTCCAGCGGGACGCCGCGGGACAGGTGTGCCTGGGGGTCCATCATGATTTCGGCGTGCCGGACACCGGCGGCGGCCGCCCGCTCAAGGTAGGCACGGGTCATGTCCGCGAAGTCCTGCTCGGTACGCAGCACGGCCATGTTGGCGTAGTAGAGGTCCAGGAATGACTGCAGGTCCGTGAACTCGTACTTTTCGCGGAGTTCTTCCAACCCGGAGTAAGGCAGGACAATGCCGTTGCGCTCGGCCAGGGCAAAGATGAGCTCGGGCTGAAGCGTACCTTCGATATGCAGGTGCAGTTCGGCCACCGGGAGGGGCTTGGTGGGGACCGCGGGTTCCGCGGGGACCGCTTCGGATTCGGGCCTGGTGCTGCCGCCGGCGTAGGTTTCCATCCGGACAGGATAATGCCCGGCGGCCGAATCACCACTAGAGTCAAACCAATGCAGAACGCCAAGCACACTGATGACCTGCAGGACCCGGCTCCCAGCCCCGCCGCGGACGGGTTTGTCCGGGTCCGGGGAGCGCGCGAGAACAACCTTCGGAACGTCGACGTGGATGTCCCCCGTGACGCGATCGTGGCGTTCACCGGCGTCTCGGGCTCGGGCAAGTCGTCCCTGGCGTTTGGCACCATCTACGCCGAGGCGCAGCGGCGCTACTTCGAATCCGTCGCCCCGTATGCCCGCCGCCTCATCCAGCAGGGCCACAACCCCAAGGTGGAGCTGATCAGCGGGTTGCCGCCCGCCGTCGCACTCCAGCAACGCCGCGGCGCCCCCAGCAGCAGGTCCACGGTGGGGACCGTCACTACGCTCTCCAACTCGGTGCGGATGCTCTTCTCGCGCGCCGGCACCTACCCGGAGGGCAGCCCACAGCTGGACTCGGATGCCTTCTCCCCCAATACGGCCGCGGGTGCCTGCAGGGAGTGCCACGGCCTGGGTGTGGCGCACACCGTCACCGAAGCCTCGCTGGTCCCGGACCCGTCGCTGAGCATCCGCGAGGGTGCCATCGCCGCGTGGCCCGGCGCCTGGCAGGGTAAGAACCTGCGGGATATCCTCACCCACCTGGGCTACGACGTCGACGTTCCCTGGCGGAAGCTGCCCAAGAAGCACCGGGACTGGATCCTCTTTACGGAGGAGCAGCCGGTGGTGGAAGTCACTCCGCAGCGCGACCGCGTGGCCAAACCGTACAAGGGCCGGTTCTGGAGCGCCAGGAGCTACGTCCTCCACACCCTGGCCGATTCGCAGAGCGCGTCCATGCGCGAACGCGTGCTTGCATACATGGAATCCGGTCCGTGCCCCCTGTGCGGTGGCAGCGGCCTGCGGCCTGAGGCCTTGGCAGTGACGTTCGCGGGGCGGACGATCGCCGAGCTCAACGCGGTACCACTGACAGAGCTGGCGGGCATCATCCGCCCCACCACCGAGCTGGCCTCAGCCGGGACGGCGTCCAGGAAGCAGTCTTCCGGCGAAGCCAACGAGGTGGCCGTCGCCATCACCCGCGACCTGCTGCAGCGCGTCACCGTTTTGCTGGACCTGGGGCTGGGCTACCTGGCCTTGGGCCGCTCCACGCCCACGCTCTCCCCCGGCGAGATGCAGCGGCTGCGGATCGCCACCCAGCTGCGCTCCGGGCTGTTCGGCGTGGTCTACGTGCTCGATGAGCCCTCTGCAGGGCTCCATCCTGCCGATGCAGAGCCCCTTTTGGAGGTGCTGGAGCAACTGAAATCTTCCGGCAATTCGGTGTTCGTGGTGGAGCACAACATGGACGTTGTCCGCCACGCCGATTGGCTGGTGGACGTGGGTCCGCGCGCCGGCGAGGGCGGCGGCGAGGTGCTCTACAGCGGTCCGGTGGACGGGCTGGCCGGGGTGGAGGACTCGGTCACCAGGCCGTACCTGTTCCCGGATCTCTCCGGTCAGGAAGCGGACGACGACGCCCGGGGCCGTGACCGCGAACCGGCAGGCTGGCTGGAGCTGCGGGACATCAGCCGCCACAACCTGCAAGGCCTCGACGCTGAGTTCCCCCTGGGTGTCCTGACCGCTGTCACAGGCGTCTCCGGGTCCGGCAAATCCACGCTTGTCAGCCAGGTCCTGGCCGAGGTGGCAGGAGGCTGGCTGCGTCCCGACGGGCCGGGCGCCGTTTCCACGGGCGCAGCCGACGACGGAGTGGACGAAGGGGAGCTCAGCGCCCCGCTCAGCGTCGGCCCGGTGTCCGGACTGGAACACATCGACCGGCTGGTAAAAGTTGACCAGAAACCGATCGGACGGACCCCGCGTTCCAACTTGGCCACCTACACCGGACTCTTCGACGCGGTCCGGAAAGTCTTCGCCGCCACGGACGAAGCCAAGGCCCGCGGCTACGGCGCCGGGCGATTCTCCTTCAACGTGGCCGGCGGACGCTGCGAGACCTGCCAGGGCGAGGGGTTCGTGGCGGTGGAACTGCTGTTCCTGCCCGGCAGCTACGGCCCATGCCCGGAGTGCGGCGGGTCCCGCTACAACCCCGAAACCCTTGAGGTGGAATATCACGGCCAGAACGTGGCCCAGGTCCTGGCCATGACCGTGGACGCCGCCTCCGAGTTCCTGTCGGACGTTCCTGCCGCGGCGAGGAGCCTTACCAGCCTGCGCGACGTCGGCTTGGGCTACCTGCGGCTGGGACAGCCCGCCACGGAGCTTTCCGGCGGCGAGGCGCAGCGGATCAAGCTCGCCACAGAACTGCAGCGGGCGCAGCGCGGACACACCCTCTACCTGCTCGATGAGCCCACCACCGGGCTGCACCCTGCGGACGTGCAGCTGCTGATGGCACAGCTCCACGGCCTGGTGGACGCCGGAAACTCCGTGGTGGTGGTTGAACACGATATGGCCGTTGTGGCCGGTGCTGACTGGGTCATTGATCTTGGGCCGTCCGGAGGGGACAAAGGCGGCAGCATCATGGCCGCGGGCACACCTGCGGCTGTCGCGCAGTCCGTGGAAAGCCGGACCGCTCCCTACCTGGCAACCGCACTCGGCCAGGAAACTGCCAGCCAACACCCGGCCCAGTCCCGATTTGATAACGCCAAGGCTATGTCTTAGCGTGAAATGCATGCCCGTTTGGCGGGCTTTTTGATTGCCCGGTGCTGCCTCCACCAGAACTGCCCAGCGGCAGCCACCGACGTTGACCTCTATTTGTCAGGGGTGGGCAGTAGCGCGACGATCTCCGGGGACGGAACCAGCGCTGGTGGCCCTCGGGAGCATCACATCATGAACAACACCAAATTCCGTACTGCCGCACGCCGTGGAATCACCCTTGCCGCCGTCTCAGCGGCAGGCCTGGCCCTCTCCGCCACCGCCGCAAACGCGGCAACCCCCACCTCCACCTGGGACTCACTGGCCCAGTGCGAGAGCGGTGGCAACTGGTCCACCAACACCGGCAACGGCTTCTCCGGCGGTTTGCAGTTCACCTCAAGCACGTGGGCTGCCTACGGCGGCACCGGCTCGCCGGCGGACGCCAGCCGCGAACAGCAGATCGCGGTGGCCGAACGGGTCCAGGCTTCCCAGGGCTGGGGCGCATGGCCCTCCTGCGCGTCGCAGCTCGGCCTGAGCGGCGGGGGCGGTGCACCGGTGCAGAGCGCGCCCGTCCAGAGCGCCCCGGTCAAGCAGGCCACGCAGGTGCAGAGCGCTCCTGTGCAGCAGGGACCGCGGCACGCAACGTCCGTTCCGCTCAGCGGTGAAACCTACACCCTGCAGGCCGGCGACACCCTGAGCATCGTTGCCCAGAAGCTGGGGATCCAGGGCGGCTGGCAGCACCTTGCCGACGCCAACCTGGATACCATTTCCGATCCGAACCTGGTGTTCGAAGGACAGGTCATCCAGCTCCCCGCGTAACGGCAGCGGCCTTGGCCGCACCGCCTCCCAAGGCGCCACAGACAGGTCGGCGATAGACAAATTCCGTTGACCAAAGACGACGCCGGCACGCCCCCACAAGGGGTGTGCCGGCGTCGTTCTTTTAAGCCGGTGTCCGCTGCCGCGGCGGGGACGCGCCGGTCAGTCAGGCGGCGGGCAGTTCGCGGACGATCCGCACCTTCCAGGCGGAGTCGTCGCTGGTATCCAGCAGCGCCACCGTTCCGTGCGCCAGGTTCAATGCCACCCGCTTGACGGCCAGCAGTTCCAGGTAGAGGTGCTCGTTCATGCGGCTGGGGGTGTCGATCATGTACTTCACGGCGTCGCGAACCTTGCGGTAGTTGGCGCTGCGTTCGCGATGCATGTGCAGTTCCAGCGCGGAGCGCTGCTTGAGCCGGGGCTCGTGCCGGTTCAGCAGTGTCACGGCGCTGTGTACCGCGACGACGAGGGTGAGCGAGACGGCGTAGATCCACCATCCGCTCGAGAGCAGGAACAGGGGCAGGTTTCCGATGGCGACCAACGCGATCACCACGCGCAGGGCGGCTATCCGGCGGACGGTCCGGGCGACGGCGGCCATGCCGTCGCGGAAACGGTGTTGGTCCTTCCGGGCGGCTGCGGGATCGATGGTGAACTCGTCGAGGACCAGGATGCCCTGGGCTTCGGGGCCGAGCATCTGTCCGTAGCGGGGCAGCGCCGGGCGGTCGGCGGCTGTGGACTTTTCAGGTGTAGATGTCATGAGTGAGCTTCCAAAACGCTGGGGTGGTTGCCGAGATCTTAGTGGTTTAACCTGGGAGCCGTATGTATGCGTCCATTATCTGGACAAGCTTGGTGGCGGAGACCGCGCCACGGGCCGGCCAGGGGTGTGGCCGCCGGCACAGCAATTGGCACTTCCGCCGGCTGCCGTCAGACTGAATGGATGCAAACTTTCCTCCCGTACCCTGACTTCCGCCAAAGCGCCGCAGCCCTGGACACCGCGCGGCTGGGCAAGCAGCGGGTTGAAGCGCTGCAAACCCTCCGTGCCCTGGTGATCCCCGAATACGGCTGGCAGACCCACCCGGCGATCCGGATGTGGATGGGCCACGTTCCTGCCCTCACCATGTATGGGCTCGCGATGGTGGACGAGTGGATGGAACGGGGCCACCCGGATAACACACGGGCCAACATCGCCGAGTTCGCGCCGCAGGCAGCCCACCCGGACTACGCCGCCAGGATCATCATGCCGCCGTGGCTCGGGGAGCCCGACTTCCACCTGAGCCACCGGTCCAAGCTGGTGCACAAGGAACCCAAGTTCTACGCCTCCGTTTTCCCGGACGCCATTCCGGCAATGGACTACGTCTGGCCGGAGCCGCGGCACGAGTTCCTGCCGCAGGAGCCGGACGGAGACCTGTTGTGGATCCTCCGCGACCCTCACGACGACGTCGACCCGCAGTCGCTCACCACGGTGGCACTTCCGCCGGTGAACCGAAACGCCTCCGCAGCGGCGTCAGCCGGGGACGATGGTTACGCCCCGGTCTATGTTGACGACGGTTCCCGGCGTCCGTCCCGCGCCCCGAAGAAGGCGCCGCCCAGGCCCCAGGTGAAGAAGCCCACCCGTAAACGGCAGGCGCAGGAGGAGGCATTCCGCACCCTCCCAGGGAAGACGCCCGTCGCTGTCCCGCTGGAACACGGGGCAAAGTTCGCGCTCGGCCAGGTAGTGGGCCGTCCGATCACCCTTGATGACGGCCGCTTTGGCAGGACTTTCGAGGTTTTGGAGATCATGGACCGTTCGGCATTCGCCTACCCCGCCCTGCTGCAGGACCCCCGGGTGTTCTTTCCGGTCGAGGCCCCGTAGCCATGACTGTTTTGCTGGCAGGGTGCGGCGACCTGGGCACCGAGGCGGGCCTGCGGTTCGCCGCCCTTGGCCACAGGGTCATAGGGTGGCGGCGGTCCCCCGAAAAACTGCCGGCAGCCATCGAGGGAGCCGCGGCAGACTTGGGATCCGCAGACCTGCCGCCGATCCCGGCGGACACCACCGCCGTCGTCATCGCTGTTGCGGCTGATGCCCCCTCAGAGGAGGCATACCGTGCTGCGTATGTACGCGGCGTGGCACATGTGCTGGATGCGCTGGAGCGGGACGGCGTGACACCGGAACGTGTCCTCTTTGTGTCTTCCACGGCGGTGTACGGGGACGCAGCGGGCGGCTGGGTGGATGAGGCCACGGAGCCGAACCCGGGTGGTTTCTCCGGGAAGGTGCTGCTTGAGGCCGAGGAGCTCCTGCACGGCCGGCTTTCCGGCAGGAGCGCCACCACGGCCCTCAGGCTGGGTGGCATCTACGGACCCGGCCGGACCAGGCTGATCGACCAGGTGCGGAGCGGCTCCGCCGTCATTCCGGACGATGTGCGCTACACCAACAGGATCCACCGGGATGACGCCGCGGCGGCGATCGTGCACCTGGCCACCATGGCGGATGTCCCTGCTCCGGTTTACGTCGGCGTGGACGACGAACCGGCCGATCTGGGTGCCGTACTGCGTTTCCTGGCGTCCGAACTCGGGCTGCCCAAACCCCAGGCGGGCGATGCTGGTCCCGCCCGCGGCGGCAACAAGCGCTGCCGGAACGACTTGCTCCGAAGCACCGGGGTCAACTTCACGTTTCCCACCTTCCGGGAAGGGTACAGGGACGTCATCGCAGGGAACGGCAGCCGCCATCCGTAGCCCGGCCCCGTGCCCCAGTCGGTTCCACGTCGGGCGGCACATGCCAGGCTCTAAGTGAGGCAGGGAATGGAATTCAGGCAGATCATTGAAGCCACCGGCCAGCTGGTCGATTTTGCAGGGGTTGCGGTCATGGTGGTTGGGGCGTTGGTGTCCCTCCCGCTGGCGATCCGCGGTTACCAGCCGCGGCAGGTCCCGGCCGGGGCGAAGAGACTGAGCTTCTACCGCTCCTACCGCCAGTCGCTGGGCCGTTCGATCCTCCTGGGCCTTGAATTACTGGTCGCTGCGGACATCATCCGCACTGTCGCGGTCACTCCGACGTTCGAAAGCGTCGGGGTGTTGGCCGTCATTGTGCTGATCAGGACCTTCCTCAGCTTTTCCCTGGAGCTTGAGATCACGGGTCGCTGGCCTTGGCAAAAGGACCCGGCGGCAGCCCACCCCGGAGCCTCCGCCCCTGCCGGATAAAGGCGCCTGGGACCGCGCCGTCGGGCCCATCCCTGGCAGGGGCTAATCCGCGCCTGGGAATAGAGGTTTGCGCTATGCCCCGCCGTTACCCTTGCAACGTCCGTTAGGCTTCAGCCATGGCTGAAACTCTTCGCACCAAAGCGTCCGAACTGCTCCGACTCCATCAGGCCCCTGAGATCCTTCAAGTGGTCAACGTGTGGGATGCCATCACCGCCAAAGTCATCACGGACGTCCCGGGCACCACCGCTCTCGCCACGGCAAGCCACTCCATCGCGGCCTCGCTGGGCTACGAAGACGGCGAGAACATTCCCGTCGACGAGATGATCGCCGCCGTTGGCCGCATCGCCGCCGCCTCGCATCTTCCCGTCAGTGCCGATCTGGAGTCCGGCTACGGCAACCCCGGGGAGACCACCCGCAAGGCCATCGGCGTCGGCATCGTCGGGGCAAACATCGAGGACCAGATGAGGCCGCTGGCGGATGCGGTCAACCAAATGTCAGCAGTGGTGCACGCCGCGTCAACGGAAGGGATCGATTTCGTCCTTAACGCCAGGACCGACGCCTTCCTCAAGGGCAAGGACCGGGACGCCGGCGAGGTGCTGCCGGACGCCATCGCCCGCGGCAGGGCCTTCCTGGACGTGGGTGCCACTACAGTCTTCGTGCCCGGGCTGCTGGATGAGCCTACCGTCACCGCGTTGGTCGAGGGTATTGGCTGGAACAAGGTCTCCGTCATCAACGTCCCCGGGTCCCTTCCCCCGGCCCGGCTGCAGGAACTGGGTGTTGCCCGCATCTCCTACGGTCCGTGGACACAGCGCGTGGCACTGACCGCACTGGCCGACACCGCGGCCGCGTTGCTCGCCGGCGGACAGCTTCCCGAGAACACGCGTCCCTTGAACTAGGAGCGTCGGCGGCCGTGTCCAGCGAAGGAGTCGATTGACTGTGACCGGAAGTGCAAGTGCGGCAGGAGTGTGGCCGCGGCCTCCGGAACTTCCTGCGCCGGTGTTCTCCGACCAACGCTGGCTTGAGGCCGTTTTCCTTCACTGGCGTACCCCGGAGGCGGAGGCAGCGGCGTTCATGCCTGAGGGAATCCGGCCGGACGTGTTCGACGGCAGTTCCTGGGTGGGTTTGATCGGCTTTCGCATGGAGCAGGCGGGGCTTGGGCGCGGCCCAGGCGTTCCGTACTTGGGCAGCTTCAACGAGGTGAACGTCCGGCTGTACTCCCGTGAGCCGGACGGGACCCGCGGAGTGGTGTTCCTGAGCCTGGATGCGAACCGGCTGCCGGTGGTCCTGGCCACACGGGCGGCTGCCATCCCCTACGTCTGGTCGCGTATCCGGCAACGTCCGCCCTTTCCGGACGCCAGGAGCCGAACACAGCATCCCGGCGGAGACGCTGCCGGGTCCACTGATGAATTTCCAGTCGGCTACACCGTGCGCCGGTTTGGCAGCACGGGAGCACGGAGCGACTTCGTGGTCGTCCCCAAGCTCCGGGAGCCGGCCACTGATTCCCTGTCTGTCTTCCTGACCGCGAGGTTCGGGATGCACGGCCGCTTTTTGGGCCGGACCGCCTACGTGCCGAACACCCACCAGGCGTGGCCGCTCTTCCACGCGGAGGTGCGGCAGCTAACCGATGGACTGATTGGAGCTGCCGGGATCACTGTTGACGGGCCGCCGGATTCAGTGCTCTATTCGCCGGGAGTCCGGACCAGGTTCGGACGGCCCCGCATGATCGGTGGGCCCGGATAACAGCGTGTCCGGGCTCACCGCAAGGCTGCTAAGCCAGGCCGGCTTTCCGGAGCGCCTCGGCCATGGCCGTATTGCTGCCGGGCTGGGGTTTGGGAGCCGACCGGACAGAGCCGGGCGCTCCGGCCGCTTGCTTTGGCTGTTGGCGGTCGGGGCGGCCACCACGCTCGCCGCGGTCAGGTTTTCCGCCGCGCTCAGGCTTTCCAGTCCGCTCCGTCTTACCGGCGCCCGGGCCGCGCCGCCCCGAAGCTGCCCCGCCGCCGGCCGGTTCGTCGTCGAGCCTTAGGGTCAGCGAAATCCGCTTCCGTTCCGGATCAGCCTCCAAGACTTTGACGCGCACCACTTGCCCGGACTTGACCACCTCGCGGGGGTCGGAGACGAACCGGTTGGCCAAGGCCGAAACGTGAACCAGTCCGTCCTGGTGCACTCCCACGTCCACGAACGCCCCGAACGCCGCAACGTTGGTCACCGTCCCCTCCAGGACCATGCCGGGCTTGAGGTCCGAGATCTTCTCGATCCCCTCCGAGAAGGTGGCTGCGGCGAAGGCGGGGCGTGGGTCCCGGCCGGGTTTATCCAGCTCGGCCAGGATGTCCTTGACCGTGGGGAGCCCGAAGGTATCGTCGACGAAGTTCCGGGGGTCCAGGGATGTCGCGGGCGCCGACCCGGCGGCCACCAGAATCTTCCTCGCCAGGGCATACGATTCCGGGTGCACGCTCGAGGCGTCAAGCGGTTCCGCTCCCCCGGTGATCCGGAGGAAGCCGGCGCATTGCTCGAACGCCTTGGCGCCCAGCCGCGGGACCTTCTTCAGGTCGGTCCGCTTGGAGAAGGGGCCGTGTTCATTGCGGTACGCCACGATGTTTTCACTCAGCAATGGTCCGACGCCAGCCACCCGGCTCAGCAGCGCGGGTGAAGCTGTGTTGACGTCCACGCCCACGGCGTTCACGCAGTCCTCCACCACTGCGTCAAGGCTCCGGTCCAGCTTGGACGCTGTCACGTCATGCTGGTACTGGCCCACGCCGATGGACTTGGGATCGATCTTGACGAGTTCGGCGAGTGGATCCTGCAGGCGCCGGGCAATGGACACGGCGCCGCGGAGCGAAACGTCCATCCCCGGGAGTTCGGCGGCGGCGAGCGCCGACGCTGAGTAGACCGAGGCGCCGGCTTCCGACACGACGAGCTTTTGTGGCTTTCGGTCCACGTCCGGCAGCAGCTTGATCAGTTCCGCGGCGAGCTTGTCCGTCTCGCGCGACGCGGTCCCGTTGCCGACCGCCACGAGTTCGACCGAGTGCCGGCGGGCCAAGTGCACCAGGGTGGTTAGGGCTTCGTCCCATTTTCGCGCCGGCGCGTGCGGGTACACCGTGTCCGTGGCGACGACTTTGCCGGTACCGTCCACGACGGCGACTTTCACTCCGGTCCGCAGCCCGGGGTCCAGTCCCAGGGTGGCACGGTTCCCTGCGGGGGCGGCCAGCAGGACGTCGCGCAGGTTGGCGGCGAACACCCGCACCGCTTCGTCCTCCGCAGCGGCGAACATCCGGCCCCGGAGGTCGGCGGTGAGCCGGGCAAGGACGCGGGAACGCCATGCCACCTGGGCGGTCTGCAGCAACCAGGCGTCGGCGGGACGGCCACGGTCAGCGACGCCGAGGAACCTGCCCACCGCGGACTCGTAGCGTGCCCGGGCGGCGGTCAGCGCGGCGTCGTCGGAGGGATCGGCTTCGGCGAGATCCAGGTCCAGGATGCCGTCTTTCTCGCCGCGAAGCAGCGCCAGCACCCGGTGGGACGGCATCCGGTCCGGGGCCTGCGCAAATTCGAAGTAGTCAGAGAACTTCTGGCCCTCGGATTCTTTGCCCTTCTTGACGCGGGACACCATCCGGCCCTGGCTCCACAGCCGGTCCCGCAGGGTGGCGGCAAGATCCGGATCCTGGGCCACCCGCTCCACCAGGATGGCCCTGGCGCCGGCGAGCGCGGCGGCGGCATCGCCAATGGAGTGCTCACTGTTGAGGTACTTTGCGGCCTCCCGTTCAGGGTGGAGGTCCGGGCGCTTCAGCAGCGCGTCCGCGAGCGGTTCCAGTCCGGCTTCCCGGGCAATCTGGGCCTTGGTGCGTCGCTTGGACTTGAACGGCAGGTAGATGTCCTCCAGCCTGGACTTGGTGTCCGCCGCCAGGATCGCCCTGCGGAGTTCCGGCGTCAGCTGGCCTTGCGCCTCAACCGCTTCAAGCACTGTTCGACGCCGGTCCTCGAGTTCGCGGAGGTAGCGGAGGCGTTCGTCGAGGTCGCGGAGTTGGGTGTCGTCGAGCGTCCCCGTGGCTTCCTTGCGGTACCTGGCGATGAAGGGGACTGTTGACCCGGCGTCGAGCAGTCCTACCGCCGCCTTCACCTGCCAGGCCTTGACCCCCAGTTCATCGGCGATCTGGCCGTAGATGGGGTCCTCGGCGGTCACGGCTGAGGAGGTGGAAGCGGGGGAAGGCACAGGCTGTTGGGTCACCAGAACATCTTGCCCTACCGGCCCGCATGGCTCCACCGCGGCCGGCACTGACCGGCAAGCGCCAGCAAAAGCGAGTATTCCACTCGGGCCCGCAAAGTGCTGTAGTGGTCTTGCAGTCACTGGCACCCATGCTCGAGGAAGAGGCCACCATGCGGGAACTGCTTGTCGTGTTTCAGGAGGGGTTTGAAGAAGCCAACATCACCGTGACGGTCAACGGCAAAGTTGTGCGCAGGGACATGGATGTTTCCACCAATCCGTTGCTGGGCATCGCCTCTGAAGTTTCGGTGGAGCTTCCGGCCAAGGGCGCCCAGGTGGGAGTTGAAGTCACCAACCGCGGGCTCAAGGCCATCACCAAGGTCAGCGGCAGGCCCAAAAGCGTGCTGGTCTCCATTGAGGACGGCAGGCTGCTGATGCGGGAGGGCACTGGCCGTGAGGCCGTGATGTGAGCCGGATGCCGACTCACAAAGTGGCTCTGGCAGGAGTCCATTCGTTGGAGTATCATCTGATCACCGCCGGCTTCCGAGGGAGTCCGGCGGGCCACATAAATTCTCAGCCGGAGGCCGTCGGATGGCCTCGCGGCACTGCTGCCCGGGACCAGCACCCCTGACAGCCAACGACGGCGGCACCCACGCTGGGTGCCGCCGTCGTCGTTTGATTTGGGTTGGCCGGGGAAATGCCTAGCCCTGGTACACCGGGTAGTCCGTGTAGCCGGTGGCGCCTTCTGCGTAGAAGGTGGACGGGTCCGGCTCGTTCAGCGGAAGGCTTTCCTTCCAGCGGCGGGCCAGGTCCGGGTTGGCGATGGCCGGGCGTCCCACCACCACGGCGTCCGCGTGGCCGTCGGCCACCAGGGTCACGGCTTCTTCTTTCGTGGTGATCACGCTGAAGCCGGTGTTGACCAGGAAGGGGCCGCCGAAGCGTTCGCGGAGGTCCTGGACCAGTTCGCCGGTGGGCTCGTGGTGCAGGATGCTCAGGTACGCCAGGTTGAGCGGCGCGATGCTGTCCACCAGGACCTCATAGGTGTCACGGACATCCGCTGCATCCGTTTCGGAGATGCCCTGGACGTTGTGCTCGGGGGAAATGCGCAGGCCCACCCGGTTGGCGCCGAGGGCTGCCACCACGGCGTTGACGGTTTCGATGACGAAGCGGGCACGGTTCTCCGGTGATCCGCCATAGCTGTCAGTGCGGACGTTGGAATTGGGGGCCAGGAATTCGTGCAGGAGGTAGCCGTTGGCCGAGTGCAGTTCCACGCCGTCGAAGCCTGCCTCGATGGCGTTCAGTGAGGCGTTGACGAATTCCTGGATGACCATGGGGAGTTCGTCGGTGGTCAGCGCGTGCGGCACAGGGTACGGCTTCTTGCCTTCGGGAGTGCGGACGACGCCGTCAATGGCCACCGCGCTGGGGGCGACGATTTCCAGGCCCCCGGTGATGTCCGAATGGGAAACCCGTCCGCCGTGCATGATCTGGGCGAACATGTGGCCGCCCTCGGCGTGGACGGCATCCGTTACCTTCTTCCAGCCGGCGACCTGTTCCTCGGTGACGATTCCGGGCTGGCCGGGGTATGCCTGGCCGGCGGGAGTGGGGTAGGTGCCCTCGCTGACGATGAGGCCCAGGGAAGCGCGCTGGCGGTAGTGTTCCGCCAGGAGCGGGCCCGGGACGCCCTTTTCGCCTGCACGGAGGCGGGTCAGGGGCGCCATCACCAGGCGGTTGGGAAGTTCGAGTTCGCCGAGGGTGAGGGGGGAAAACAGCATGCGCAGTTCCTTTCGAAGGCTGGAGACGTACTGTTCATGCCAACTGTAGGGCGCGTGCAACTATTCCTTCTGGGACCGGGATCACATTCTTGGACTTTGGGCGTTCGGATCCGGGAGCGGGCTCAGCGCGGTGTCACGGCACCTGGGCAACCTTGGCCTTGGGGGTTGGCGTTGCAGTCGTCCGCGTAGTTGCGGGTGAGCGAACGCCAGACGCTGATGCCTTCCGGCGGGGCGCTGAACTGGCCTTGGCCCGGGATGGGCAATGGTGGACCGGAATTCACCGAGTACGTGCCTTGGAAGGACGTCGTCAGCACCACCTGGAAATCCCCGGTTGCGGCGTAGGCGTGGCTGGTCCGCGTCTTTTCTCCCCACCGATCCTGCGGGAGGGGACCGCCCATAGACGGCTGGGGGCCGAACACAGTCCCGTCACCGTAGTTCCAGGTGTACTGGACGGGTGTTGCCACGACATGGACCTGCTGGCCGAACATGGTGATGTCGAACTGCTGCTCAACGGCCTCCGCGTAGAAATTGGTTTCGGCGCCACGCAGAGTATTGGGGCTGGGCTGGGCCACGACGCTGCCCGCATTCACAGGCAGGTTCTGGAATTGCCGTTGAATGTCCGCAGCGATCCGTGGCAGGAGATCCTCCGGTTTGGCATCGTAAAGGCAGGTGGGGCCTGAGTGGTGTGCCCAGACCGCACCGGGAACACCGCGTGGCCGCGAGAGCCACATGACCGGAATACCCTTGGCGCCGTCTTCCCTGTCCTTGCAGTCGAGCTGTCGGCCAAGGCAGGGCGTGTCGAAGTCTCCGCCGCCAAGGTGGCACTGCAGCTCGTATTTGTACTCGTTGGGGTCAGAAACAACGGCGCCGGGTTCAGGCGGAACCATGTGACCGGTTGCTGGATCCATAGTCCAACCGTCAATATCAATGCCTACTTCACCAAAGTCAGCTTCAAGACCATCGTCCGCAAATACGGGAGAGACCGGCGCGCAGATGGCGCAAAACAAAATTGCCAGTAAAACTACAAGACTTCGCGGCCCTGACTTGAGCATCAGCGTATCGGGTGCAGGTCGTTGACGCGCCAAGCGCCATCCACGTAATTGGCTAATAGTACGTTGCCGGTATTCGACCCATTGCTCGCGGCTCTGAATTCCTTGCCGCCAGTCTCGTAGTAGCTAATTGGAGACTGCAACACCTGCAATATGACCTGGAAGTTGCCGTCGCTAGACCTCTCAAAAGATGTAGTGATGGCCGGGGTAGTGATTTTTCCGCCAGCCAACCATCGACCGCCTTGATAGTTGGTGGTTAGAGAAGCGGTGAGTTTCGAGCAGTATTCGCAGTTTCGGTCCGTGACTGACTGCAATCCGGAAACGTCCCCGGTCTGATAGGCGGAATTCAGCAGATCGAACCAGTACTTAGCAAACGCCTCGAGCCCTTCCTTCGTCTCCGTCTTTGCCACATCAGGAAGCATGGGGACGGGGACGTTCTGGGCGGGGCCGGATGCGTCGGCCGGCTTGTAGACGGCGCTGGGCGTCGGGGTTGGAGTGGCCGCGGCGCTTGGCGTGGCGCTCTCCGATGCAGCCGGCGAGGTTGTGCCTGGATCTGCGGGTGATGAGCCCGCGCAGCCGGCCAGCAGGAGCGAGCCCGCAATCACAAGGGCCCCCGCGGTGGACCGCTGCGGACGGGACCAAAAAATGCGCGACGTAAAAGGCTTCTGTAGTGTCATGGGCCGCTATTCCCCCAGTAGTTTCAAGACGGCTTGCTCCGAACAGTGACTTAAGGGTAGCCCAGGTCACAATGTGGCGCTAAGACTTATCCACAGGCCAACGTCCTCGGTTCTACCACCAGCCCGCAGCGCGGAAAAGTCATAAAGGAAGCCGGCGCCATACGGCACCGGCTTCCTTCCTAAGAAAAGAATGAACTGCTATTTCGCGGCCGGCAGCACCAGTTCGCCTGTCTTGTCGGTGGACAAGGCGAGCGACGAAACGTACTGCGGTCCGCCGTCGGGGGCGTCTTGCGCTGAGCGCACCATGTCCGGCCGTTCGAATTCCATCCCGGTCACGTGGCAGAGGAGCTTGGCGTCGCTGGGGTTGCCGTCGGCGTCGAACATGGGGAGCTCAATGCCGTCATCCGTGCGCCGCAGGTAGTACCTCCCCCGGGTGAGCACCGCGAGGACCGGAGGAAGGACCAGCGCCAGGCCCACGGCGAAGATCGGCGAGTACGGCTGGATGGCGGCCCCGAACGCCCCGAAGAAGACAGCGATCGAAACACCGGCTGACACCAGCATGGACACGAATCCCACCGGGTTCACGGCGTACAGCATGCCGCGGCGGAACTCCGGCACCTTGGGCGAGATCTTGAGCAGGTACTTGTTGATAGCGATATCGGACGCCACCGTGACCACCCAGGCCATGGCGCAGTTGGCGTAGAACCCGAGGATGGTGTTGAGGAAATCGAACATGTTCGCTTCCATCAGGACAAGGGCGATCAGCAGGTTCACCACCACGAACACCATCCGGCCCGGGTAGGTCTTGGTGATCCGGGTGAAAGAGTTGGTCCACGCCAGCGAGCCTGAATAGGCGTTCGTCACGTTGATCTTGATCTGGGAGATGACCACCAGCACCACCGCCAGGGTCATGGCCAGCCAGGCCGGCATCATTTCCTGGTAGACGCCCAGGAACTGGTGAACCGGCTCGTTGGCCGTTGCCGAAGCGGCGGGGTCGAGCGTGGCGATCAGGTAGATGGCAATGAACAGCCCCACGATTTGCTTGATGGCACCGAAGATCACCCAGCCCGGACCGGCCAGGATGACAGCCCGCCACCAGGCTCCCCTGTTGGCATCGGTACGCGGCGGCATGAACCGGAGGTAGTCGATCTGCTCAGCGATCTGCGCCATCAGCGACAGGCACACCCCGGCGGCAAGCATGACGGATGCCAGGTTGGGGCCGCCGTCCCCGGACGCGCCGGTGTACGCAAAGAAGCTGTCGATGCTCGCGGGGTGGGAGAAGAGCAGGTAACCCACCGGCACCACCATCAGGAGCAGCCAGAGCGGAGTGGTCCACACCTGCAGCTTGGCAAGGGTGTTCATCCCGTAAATGACCAGCGGAATGATGATGATGGTGGACGCGGCGTAGCCCATCCACTGCGGAATTCCGAGCCCCAACTCCAGGCCTTGGGCCATGATGGAGCCTTCCAGCGCGAAGAAAATGAAGGTGAACGTCGCGAAGATGACGTTGGTGACCACGGACCCGTAGTAGCCGAAACCGGAGCCACGGGTGATCAGGTCCAGGTCGATGTTGTAGCGGGCAGCGTAGTAGGCCAGCGGGAATCCGGTGGCGAAGATGACGACGGCGGCCACCACAATCCCCAGGATCGCGTTGACCGTTCCGTAGGAAATGCCGATGTTGGCGCCGATCGAGAAGTCTGCAAGATACGCGATGCCGCCCAGCGCGCTGGTGGCCACCACCCCGGCGCTCCACTTGCGATAGGAACGCGGCGCGAACCGGAGCGTGTAGTCTTCCAGGCTTTCCTTGGTGGCGTTGAGGGCGGCGGTGTTGCCCGCCGTCGTGGTCGCCGGAGGATGTCCGACGACGGCGGCCCCGGCGGGTGCCGCGGGTTCCAGCAACTGCTGGGTATCCAGGTCCTGGCTCATATGCCTGTCTCTTTCGATGGGAGGGGAACGTCTCGAAGCGACGCTATCCAGCCGAAACGACAGGGCGGTCACGGAACTGTTTCGGCAGCGTTAAGTATTGACTGCAGGTGTCAACAAAGTCCGCGATCCCGCCTTGTATGCGGTCCACAAAAACAGCAGGCGCGCACCGAACTAGCGTCGGAAAGGAAAGGACATGAAGGCGAGCCAAAGGACAGCAATGACGAATTCCCCTCCCTTGCAGGACCACTCCATCCTGGAAACGGCCAGGCGGCAGGTCCTTGAACAGGGCGCCGGCCTGGCCCGGGAACAGCTGCTGGACGTCCTCCGCCTTCCTGACGAGGCACTCCCGGCGCTCCTGGAACTGGCCCACCACGTCCGGTTAAGGCATTGCGGCGAAGACGTGGAAGTGGAAGGCATCATCTCCATCAAGACCGGAGGCTGCCCCGAGGACTGCCATTTCTGCAGCCAATCCGGGCTGTTCGATTCCCCGGTCCGCGGCGTATGGCTGGACATACCGGAACTGGTCAAGGCCGCCAAGGAAACCGCAGCCACCGGCGCTACGGAATTCTGCATCGTGGCTGCTGTCCGCGGCCCCGACATCAAACTCATGAACCAAGTCAAGTTCGCCATCGACCGCATTAGGCAGGAAGTGGACATCAATATCGCCTGCTCCCTGGGCATGCTGACCCGCCGGCAGGTGGAGCAGCTGGCCGGCTGGGGCGTCCACCGCTACAACCACAACCTGGAAACCGCCCGCAGCTTTTTCCCGCAAGTGGTCACCACCCACACCTACGAGGAACGGCTGGAAACCTGCGCCATGGTCAAGGATGCCGGCATGGAGCTGTGCTGCGGGGCATTGATCGGGATGGGTGAAACCCTGGAGCAAAGGGCCGAACTCGCCGCGCAACTGGCGGCCCTTGGACCACACGAGGTTCCGCTCAACTTCCTCAACCCCAGGCCGGGCACGCCGCTCCAGGACCAGCCGCTCATGGACGGCAAAGACGCCCTGCGGGCAATCGCGGCTTTCCGGCTGGCCATGCCCGGTACCGTGCTGCGCTACGCCGGCGGCCGCGAACTGACCCTCGGCGACCTCGGTACCCGGCAAGGCCTCCTTGGCGGCATTAACGCCGTGATTGTCGGCAACTACCTGACCACCCTGGGCCGCCCGGCCACCGCCGACCTGAACCTCCTGGTGGACCTGAACATGCCCATCAAGGAATTGCAGAAAACCCTGTGAGCACCCCGGACCTGATCCCTTCAGCTGGGACGCCCTACTGCGAACTCTGCGGACTTCCACTGCAGCCCCGTTCCCTGCACGGGAACGCGCCCGCGGAGGAGAACGCGCCGCCCAAGCAGGAGGAGGACGACGGCGGCGACGCACCGCCGTCGTACCACCACACCAGGTGCGCGGACCTTCTCCAGCTGGAGCCGCCGCGCTTCTGCGCGTCGTGCGGCCGCCGGCTCCGGGTCCAGGTTTCCCCGCTGGGCTGGTGGGCCAGTTGCTCCCGGCACGGATTGCATGCTTCGTAAAGGGGACTCCGGACTCTGGTGCGTTTCCAGCCGGACGAGAACAATGGCGGCATGATGTTTGAACATGCGGACGGCAATCCCGTCCTGGAACTCGACGATGAGCAGTCCTGGCGGCTTCTGGCGGCCACGCAACATGGCCGGCTGGTGGTTTCCGTTGCGGGCGAACCCGATATTTTTCCGGTGAATTACGTGACGTCGAACCGGAAGGTCTATCTCCGGACGGCACCAGGGAACAAACTGGCGCAGCTGACCATCAACGCCCGGGTCCTTTTTGAGACCGATGGCATCCTGTCCGCTGAGGCGTGGTCCGTTGTGCTGCGGGGCACGGCGCGCGTGCTGAGCAACTCGGACGAGCTGGCCGCCATTGAAGAGCTCGGCCTGAAAACCTGGGTTCCCACGCTCAAAGACTTCTACGTGGAGATCACCCCCTCCTCCGTGAGCGGCAGGCACTTCGTTTTTGGCGAACAGCCGGAGCGCGAGATCTAGCACTCCTAGACTGGAAAGATGCCAGGCACCTCCAGCGCGGCCGAACCCACCGCGGACAAGCTCTCCCCGGAGAGGCGAAGCTGGAACATGTCCAGGATCCGCGGCAAGGACACCAAACCGGAGTTGCTGGTGCGCCGGCTCCTGCACGCCAAGGGCTACAGGTACCGCCTGCACGGCACCTCCGCCGGCACCAAGCTCCCGGGCAATCCGGACCTGGTTTTCGCCGGGCGCCACAAAGTGATCTTTGTCCATGGCTGCTTCTGGCATTTCCATACCTGCCGGGTGGGTCAACACGCACCCAAGGCCAATGCGGACTTCTGGAAGGCAAAACGCACCCGCACCCGTGAACGCGACGCCGATCAACTGCGCCAACTGGAAAGCGCCGGCTGGAAGGTGCTGACCGTCTGGGAGTGCGAAATGAAGGACCGTTCAGCCCTCGAAACCCACCTGCTCGAGTTCCTCGATGGCCGCCCCTGACACCGCAATCTTGAGGCAATCTTTGGTTGTTTCCGCCGCCGTCCTTGATCCGGGCAGGACAAGATCATTGGGTTGCCGGGATACGGCAGCCCGCCACCCGTCGTTCCGGAGCAGCGCCCCTATCCCCTAGCTCCTCCGGGCCAACAAGGCTGACTTGAACGCGGTGGCCGACGACGCGCTGCTGTTGATGCGCCAGTCGGTTTCCTTTTGCATGTGGAACCAGACGAAGCCCATGACGTCTGGCTGCGCGGCCAGGTAGGACACCAGGTCCGTGTTCCACGTCGGCTTGGAACCGCCCAGCTCGCTGGAGGCGGTCTCGGCAATCAGGACCGGTTTCCCCGGGGCAAGGGAACGGAGCTGGGTGATGCCCGGGGCAAAGAGGTCCACGGGTGAAACCCAGCTGCTCCAGGTTTGCGACGTGCCCCAGTTGTAGCCGTCCAGGGCCACGACGTCGACGTATCCCCCGCCCGGGTATAAACCTGCCAGGTCCGTGGACCCCCAGTAGGGCACGTTGGGCGACCACACCCACTGGACGTTGGCGGCACCCGTGGCGGCGACGACGTCGTGCACATGCCGCCAGGCGGCCACGTAGTCGCCTGGCTGGTTGCCGTTGACGCCCTCCGCCCACGGGTACCAGTTGCCGTTCATTTCATGGGCGAAACGCAACATCACCGGCTTGCCCCAGGCAGCGATTGACTGGCCCCACTGGGTGATGGTCGCGTCGAAATCGCCGGCGGCCACCCGGTCCAAAGCGTAGGCAGGCTGGTTCACCCCACCACCCCACGCCCACGGTTCCCAGGTGACCAACGGGGTGGCACCCCGGGAGCGGGCGGCGTCCATCTCAGCCACCGGAGGCGCTTGGAGGAAATCCTTGTAGATCATCAGGATGGACGGACTTTCCCCGGCAAGGGTGGCTACCTCGTCCAACTCACTGCCGGCCAACGGCCCCCCGGCGTTGGCCACCCCGAAGCGAAGGGCCGCGCTGCTGACGGTGGGAGGGGCCGGCGCCGGTTGCACTACGAACGGGGCGGATGCCTTGATGGACGAGGTCTTGGCGGCAATGGTGATGCTTCCGGTGGACGCGGCAGGAATGGTGATGCCGGTACTGAACGCCCCGGTGGAGCTGGTCTGGAACGCGAAAGTCGCCGAACCCACAATCACCGTCCCGGTAGTGGAGGCCTTGAACCCGGTTCCGGCGACGGTCACGGCGGAGCCGGCCGGACCGGACGCCGGGTTGAGGGTGATTTGAGGCGAGGTGGCCGCGCTGGCTGGTTGGACCGCGGCCACCACCAATCCGGAGGCCACCAACAAAGCCAGGACAAAAATCTTCAGCGAACGAAACACGGCAATCTATCCCCAGATTTGAAGGCGGCCAGGCCGCTTGTGTGGTAGCGCGAAAAGCACTGGCTTGATGATAGGGCCAAAAACCGCAATCTCATCAAGAAACCCGCAATTAATTTCCCAACCCCGGATGCCGCCCGGGAACAGTCCTAACCTGAACAAACACCGGTTCCCACGCCTAACCGCGTGGTTCCAGAGTCCGCAATTTCACGTGGTTCCAGAGTCCGCAGTGTCAGCCGAAAGGAGTGTCATGAGCACCTCAGATGATGCACCCAGACCGCTGGTGGACCCATCGGTCCTGGACCGTTTGCGGGAAGAGCTTGAGGAGGAAGAGGGCTACGGCCGGGTCTTCGTGGCCAACTTCATCGACTACCTCCCGGAGCGGCTGGAAAAGCTGAGGCTCGCCCTCACCACGGGTGACCTGGAAGGTTCAATGGACGCGGTCCTCAGCCTGAAGACGGCAAGCCAAATGGTCGGTGCTGAACGGCTGGCGGGCATGGCCCAGGACCTGGAAGCCGAAATCAGGGCCGAGGCCCGCCACGCTGACATGTCGGTGGCGTTGCCGAGGCTGGCGGCGACGTTCCTGCGGCCCATCACCCAGTGCAGCCGGCAGACCATCCACCGGTTACAGGCTCAGTGTTGTCCCGGCGCCAACCGGTAACCGACCCCGCGGACTGTCTGCAGCCACCGCGGCTGCTGCGGCGAGTCGCCCAGCTTCTTGCGAAGGTTTCCCATGTGGACTTCGACGGAACGTTCGTCAGCCTCGCTGATGTAGCTGCCGACGTCGTAATCCTCGTCCCGGAGCCGGCGCACCAGGTCCGACTTGGTCCGGACCGTGCGGCCCGCCTCGAGGAGCGCGTACAGCAGCTCGAATTCGGTGCGGGTCAGGTTCATTTCCGTGCCGTCGACGGTTACGGTACGGGACGCGTAGCTCAACTCAAGGCCGTTGTGGCTGAAGTTTCCACGCTCCGGGTGGGCGGCGCCGTCCGACGACGGGTCCACCGCGACGTCGCCGGAGTCCGGAACGGACCGTGGGCGCCGCATCATGGCCGCGACCCGGGCACGGAGCTCCCGGGGCCGGAACGGTTTGGTGAGGTAGTCGTCCGCACCCGATTCGAGCCCGATCAACGTATCCAGCTCTTCGGTACGCGCCGTCAACATCACAATATAGGCGTCCGAAAACTCCCGGATCTGCCGGGAAACTTCAAAGCCGTCAATGTCCGGCAGTCCCAAATCCAGCGTAATAACGTCAGGATTCAGGCTCTTGGCCATCAAAACGCCCTCAGCGCCGCCACTGGCGACGGTAACGTCAAATCCAGCCTGGGTCAGCACAGTGCGAACCAGTTCCCGAATGTCGTGGTCATCTTCGATGACCAGACCCACACGTGCCTCACTCATAGAGCCCCCTCAGTGCCAACGTCAGAAGTATAGCTGGCTGCGGATATCCTGCTGGTATGGTCTCGAACACTCCGACTTCCGCGTCTACCGAACGATGAGCGCCCCGACGGCCTGGTCATCCGGTCGGCTGCGGTTTTTCAAGCGGCCCTTCCATGAATACCGGCTGACGGACCGGGTGGCATTGAGCCAGATGCCGTTGTTCGTCACCACTCTCCTCACGGCATTCCTGGTGTGGGCGTTCTTCCCGGACACCATGGGCAATCCCCTGTTCGTCACTTTTCTCATCTCCCAGCTGGTGCTCATGGCGCTTTGCTACGCCGTCCCGTGGGACCGGCTGCCGTACACCAGTTTCCTGGCCATCCCGGTGCTGGACTTCATCTCTATTGGTGCAGGCCGCGAGGGCGGCCAGGAAAGCCTTACCGGAATCAGCCTGCTGGCCGTGTTTCCCGTCATCTGGCTCTGCGCCTCCGGGTACTACCCCAAGGCGGCACTGTGGTTCTCCTTCTTGGGTCCACTGGCCATCATCTGGGTGCCGCTGCTCCTGAAAGGCAACTACACCCCGCAGGACTTCGCCCGGTCCCTCCTGCTGCCCGTCATGATGCTGGGGATTGGAGTGTCCGTGAGCGTCCTGACGCTGAGCATGATGCGCCAGCAGAACCAGCTGGAGGACAAGGACGAGCAACTGCGGGCCAGCCTGCGCACCAGCAAGCGGCAGGAGTCGCTGCTGAACACCGTCCTGGATACCGTGCACCTTGGTGTCCTGGCGGTGGACGCCGACGGCCACGACGTGCTGATGAACCGGAAGCAACGGGCCAACCACGAGCTGGCACGGCCAAAGGATATTGCGGACCCCAACGAGTCCCAGCTCCTGGTTTTCGGCCCGGACCGGAAGACCCTGGTCCCCGTGGCGGAACGTCCGGTCCGCCGCGCCGTCCTGGGGGAAACCTTCACCGACTACCTGGTGTGGCTGGGTGAAGGAAGCCAACAACGGGCCCTGGTGACCACAGCCCGGCCCATGAAGGATTCGGACGGCCGCTTCGCCGGTTCCGTGATCGTCTTCAGCGACGTCACGGACCTGGTGAACGCCCTCGCCGCCAAGGACGACTTCGTCTCCAGCGTCTCGCACGAGTTCCGCACCCCGCTGACGTCCATCCTGGGCTACGTCGAGATCCTGCTCGCCGACGAACCGGACCAGTCGCAGCGGGAGATGCTGGAGATCATCCACCGCAATTCCGAGCGGCTCCTGACCCTGGTCTCGGACCTGTTGTCCAGCCGGAACGGCCAGTTGATCGTCACACCCCACACCGTTGACGTGGCCGAACTGGTGCAAAGCAGTGTGTCCTCGGCGATGCCGCGGGCTGCCGCGGCCGGGGTGGAACTGCGCGCCGAAACTCCGCCGCAGCTCGAGGCCCACGTGGACAGCGCCCGGATCTCGCAGGTGCTGGACAACCTGGTGTCCAACGCCATCAAGTATTCCCCCGACGGCGGCCAGGTGGTGGTCTCGCTGGCGCAGGAGGACGGACACCTGGCCTGCAGGGTATCGGACACGGGCATGGGCATGAGCCCGGAAGACGCGTCGGAGGTTTTCGCCAAGTTCTTCCGCACCAGCAACGTCCGGCGCACCGCGATCCCCGGTGTGGGACTGGGCCTGCCCATCAGCAAGGCGATCGTCGAGGCCCACGGCGGGACCATCGACGTCGACAGCACGCTCGGGAAGGGGACGACGTTTACGTTCCGGGTGCCGGTCTGACTTCGACCGGCTCAACCACCGGTGGTTGAGCTTGCCGAAACGCGGGCGACTTCGCCCCAGGACTGCCGGGCAAGGTCCCGGATGGAGTCCAGGATGTCCGACGGCGGCTGGCTGAGGTCCAGCGGGAACTCCACAATGTCGATGTCCGTGTTCAGGATCCGGCGGAGTTTCATTTCGCCCTTCCCGGCGTAGACGAGCCAGGCGGTAGGCACCGCAAGGGCGGTGCAGTGCGCCAGCATCTGGTAGTGGTCAGCGGTCAGGGAAGCACCGGCGTCGGAGGCTGCCCGGTATTTGGCGTTGTAGGCCACCACCGGGCGCCCACCCAGCAGGTGCACGGCGTCCGGACGGACGGACAAACGGTCGGAATCGCGCACGGCCTCGCTGAGCAGGGCGTTGTAGCGAAGCCGCAGCTCCCCCGGGTAGGCGGCCATCGCGCTGCGCAACGCGGTGCCCACAAAATCCTCGAACACCTGCGCCATGTCCACCACGAATGAGGCCGTCTGCTGCTTGCCCTCGCCTGATTCCGCGGAGGCGTTGCGCAGGATCAGCTCGGCCAGGCGCAGGACGGCGTGGTAGCGCAGGTTCATCTTGGTTGGCTTCCACGGCGGAACCGGCGCCCCGGACGGAAGGCGGGTGACGGCGTCGAGCTTTCCCTTCAGCTGCCGCAGCCGGCCCAGCACCTCCGGCCGCACGCCGGGCACCTGCCCCATTCGTTCCAGGGCCGCCCGCAGGATCCGGTTTTCCGCGATGTCCTCGGTGAACTCGTCGTAGGAGACCTCCAAGGGAACCAGCATTCCCGGCCGGCGTGAGATCTGGTCCGAAATCCGGATCCGCCCCTTGACGGTCCGCAAGGATTCGTCCACCGTGAGGTAGCCCTGCAGGACGCCGCGGCCCAAGGCGCGTTCGGCCAATTGGGCCAGGGATTCCGCCAGCGCACTCCACAGGTCGCGTTCTTCGTCGGCGGCCACGGCGTCCGGGCGAAAGCCCTGTTCCCCCGCGTAGCTGAGCAGGAACAGGAGCCTGCCCAGACCCAGCCGGTCCTTGGGCCGGACGTCGAGCTGCACCGTTGGGGTCCGCACGGAGCCCACCTTGCCCACCGGCTCGATCCGGTACAACCCCATGCCCATAGGCGAGGCCCTGGCCAGGCCGCTGGCGTTCAGGAAGGAGGCGCTTGGTGCGTCCAGCCGTTCCACCATGCCGCCGGACAGCTCGTCCAGGACCAGGTGCCGGACGGACGCCCGGGGGTCAGCGCGCTGCAAGGCGTCCCAGCAGCTGGTCCAGCCCGAAACGTTCCTCCAGCTGGGCCCTGGTCAGCTGGCCATGGTAGTGCTCCTCCAGCAGCGGCATGAGCTCGTATTTCCAGATCCGGCGCAGCCCGGCCGGGGTCTGGGCTGCCGGTTTCATGAAGTAGGACGGCCCGATCATCAGGTCCCGGTCCCATTCGTCGATGGCACCGTTGAGCGCATCCAGCAACAGAGCCGGGGTGGTGTCCAGCTGCCGGGCCGCCAGGAACCGGAGCAGGGACCCCTTCACCGGCTCCGTCTGCGGGTGCAGCTCAATGAAGGAGAAACGGCGCCGGATGGCGGCGTCCATCATGGCGATGGACCGGTCCGCGGTGTTCATGGTGCCGATGATGTAGAGGTTGTCCGGCAGCGTGAAGGGTTCGTTGGGGCTGTACTGCAGGTAGATCCGGTCATCGCGGTATTCCAGCAGGAAGTACAGCTCGCCGAACACCTTGGCCAGGTTGGCGCGGTTCATCTCGTCAATGATGAGGAAGTACGGCTTCTTCTCGTTCCCGGGTTTCGCGGCTTCTTCCGCCAGCCGGCGCAGGGGGCCGGCCACCAGTTTGAAGGAGACCTGTCCGTCGTCGGTCTTGTCCGGCCGGTATCCCTCGAAGAAATCCTCGTAGGCGTAGGACGGGTGGAACTGGACCAGTTTGACGCGTTCGTCCGTGGTGTCATCCGCCAGCTCCGCCGCGAGGTGCTTGGCCAGGTAGGTCTTGCCGGTGCCGGGCGGACCGTAGAGGACCACCTGGCGGTTTTCCTCGAGCAGCTCGGCGATCTCCTGGAGCGGTTCCAGCTCCATGTGCAGGGACGCGGCGAACTCGGGCGTCAGTGCGCGGAAGCCCTCATGGACGGGGGGTACGACGGCGGCGCCTTCGGTTTCGGCGTCTGGCTCGGTCTCCGCTTCTGCGGGCAGGAGCGCCTGCAGCGCCTGCACCACCCTGGTGGCGTCCACGACGATGCCGGGCGTGCTGAGCTGGCGCTGGACGTGGCGGGGCAGGCTGGTGGTGGCGTGGCCGACGTCGAACCAGCGCACCTTGCGCCGCAGCCGGCGGTTGTCGTCGTTGTACTCCGGCTCCCCCAGCACGCCACCCAGCCGCACCGTACCGGCGTGCTGGTAGAGCACCAGGTCCCCGGGCTTCATGACGGTGAGGAACGCCAGGGCAGCGGTTTTGGTGTCCTCACGCTCCACGTAGCCAAGGTGCTTGTAGTCCTCGTCCACGGCGTGTTGGACCACGCCTGCACTGACCCCCGGCTCCAGGGGGCGGAGATGTTCGACGTCCAGGGTCACTTTCTCCTCCGCGTGCCAGGCTGTGAGGAGCTCGGGGTGGTCGCCGTGGGTCCGGAGCAGCCAGGCCCGCCGTCCGGGGTCCCCGACTTTGCGCCACTGGCTGACCAGTTGCCGGGAGTACCAGTCGATGCGCTGGCCCGCCTGCTCGTCCAGGTGCAGGCGGATTCGGTGGATGTCCGCGGTGATGTCCTCTTCGCTGTCGCCGTTGGCCCCGCCCACGAGCGAGGCGAACGCGTCACGGATTTCCTGCCGCTCCACATCCGCCACCACGGGCTCGAAGTAGCTGGGCCACGCCAGGAATTCGATGCTGCGGCGGATGGCAGGCTGGTCATCCGGCGTGGAGGCCGCAAGGCGGTGGAACAGCAGGGGATCCTTGATGGCGGCCTGCACCACGGCGGCCGGCCGCTGTGCGACGTTCCGGACGAACCGGCAAAGCCACTTGAGGTGGTCCCAGATGGTCCAGTTGAATTCAGCCGTCCGGTCGCGGATCACGCCGTGGTCCGTCATGCCCGCGTAAAGCTCTTCGGGAAGCTCAAGCGGCGGCTCCAGCCAGCCGCCGGCCTCGGCGACGCGGGCGCGCTTGACCTTGAGGGATTTCACTTCGTGGGCCAGCGGCAGGGACTGCAGGAAGAGCAGCTCCACCGCCAGTTGCTTGGCTCCACGGGTGGCGCCGCCCAGGTTCTCGCGGAGGTTGGTCATCATCGGCGCCTTGGCGTCCGGAATACCCCGCTCCAGGCGGTCCAGAAGCTCTGAAGCCGCCGCGACCGACCACGTCCGGGTTCGCCCGTCCAGCGGCGACGCCTTTCCCTGCAGGCCCGGGCCCAGGACAAACCACGCTGCGTCTTCGATCTCCCTGGAGATGCCGAGGGCGCGGGTCATGGCAGCAATGGCGGTGGGGGTCATGCCCTCAAATTTACAGGGTCAAGCTGGGCGGCGGCTCCACGCCGGTTCGCTGCCGCCGCGGCCTGCCGTCCCCGCCTGCCGGTTTAGGCGCCGCCGGCAGACCGCTTCCGGCCAAAGACGAAGTACCCCATGGGTCCGATGAAGTTGACGAACGAAGCCGCCCGCCAGGCAGCCTTCGGCCCGTTGATGAGCTCCGCAGGCCGGCGGGAGATGTCCCGCTGGGCGGCAATGAGCAGGGACACCTGCACAATCGCCGTCAGGATGGTGCCCGCCTTGCCGGAAGGGGACATCTCCTTCCATGTCTTCTTCTTCCGCGCGGCACGGTTCTTAGTCCTGGCCATCAGGGTTTCCTTTCGCTGTCCGTCGTAGGTCCAGTCCAGTAGGTCCGGCCGGACTTGTACAGGGGCTTAGTGCCTGTACGGGGCCATCCGGTCCTTTTGTTCCTGGGTGAGCCTCAGTACCCTGCCCGTGGCTTCGTCCACGAACGCCAGGTGGCTGCTGGCCTTCACACAGTCCTCCCTGCTGACGGGGTCCTGGAGGACGTAGTGGATGTCGAAACTGGCCCCCTTGACGGCGCCGATCCATACCTGGACCACGGCCGGGACGTTGCGGTACTCGAGTGTCCGTACGTACCGGATCTTATGGTCAACCACCAGGGCCAAGGTTCCGGGCGGAAGGTCATTGAAGAGGGACACGTGCGGCTCGATGCCCGGCAGGCCGGCGCCCCGGGGCGGCCCGAAGGCTGCGATCCTCGCCTCCTCCAGCATGCGTACGATCTGGACGTTGTTGATGTGGCCATAGGCGTCCATGTCGCCCCACCGCATGGGCACCAGGACTTCGATCCGGCCGCCCCCGTGCGCGCTCAGCTGTGCACCGCCGTCGAATCATCCACCGGCATCTCGCCCGCATCCGCGCCGGCAAACTGGGACATGTACAGGCGGTGGTAGGCGCCCCCGGCCGCGAGCAGCACCTGGTGGTTGCCTTGTTCGACGATTCGTCCGTTCTCCATGACCAGGATGGTGTCCGCGTCACGGATGGTGGAGAGGCGGTGCGCGATCACGAAACTGGTTCGATCGCTGCGCAGTGCCGCCATGGCCTTCTGCACCAGCAGTTCCGTGCGGGTGTCCACGGAGCTGGTGGCTTCATCCAGGATCAGCAGCGAGGGGTTGGCCACGAAGGCGCGGGCGATGGTGATCAGCTGCTTCTCGCCGGCGCTGACGTTGTTTCCTTCTTCATCAATCACGGTGTCGTAGCCCTCGGGGAGCGCGCGGACGAAGCGGTCCACGAAGGTCGCCTTCGCCGCTGCCATGACCTGTTCCTCGGAGGCTTCGAGGTTGCCGTACCGGATGTTGTCGTAAATGGACCCGCCGAACAACCAGGCGTCCTGGAGCACCATGCCCACCTTGGAGCGCAGCTCCGCCCGGCTGAGGTGGGTCACGTCCACGCCGTCGAGCATGATGGAGCCGGAGTTGAGCTCGTAGAACCGCATGACCAGGTTCACCAAGGTGGTCTTGCCTGCCCCGGTGGGCCCGACGATCGCGACGGTGTTTCCAGGCTCGGCCGTAAAGGACAGGTCCTCGATGAGCGGCTTGTCAGGGGTGTAGCTGAAGGTGACGTTCTTGAAGTCCACATGGCCGTCGGTCTTGGCGGGCAGGTGCTCGGTAGCGGTTTCCGCTTCCTCTTCGTCGGCGTCCAGGAATTCAAAGACGCGCTCGGAGGACGCCACGCCCGACTGCAGCATGTTGGCCATGCCGGCCATCTGCCCCAGCGGCTGGGTGAACTCGCGGGAGTACTGGATGAACGCCGTCGCATCGCCCAGGGACATGGCGCCGGAGGCCACCCGCAGGCCGCCCACCACGGCGATGCCCACGTAGCTGAGGTAGGACACGAACTGCATGACGGGGAAGATGATCCCGGAAACGAACTGCGCTCCGAAACTTGCCTTGTAGAGTGCTTCGTTGCGTTCCTCGAACCGCTCCAGCATGTCCGCATCCCGGCCGAACACGCGGACGAGGTCGTGCCCGGAGAACGACTCCTCGATTTGGCCGTTAAGGGTTCCGGTGTTCTTCCACTGGGCCGCAAAGAGCTTCTGGCTTCGAACCCCGATCATGCCCGCGGCCACGCCGGAGAGCGGGAGGGCGATCAGGGCGATCAGGGCGAGCTGCCAGGACACGATGAACATCATGATCACGATGCCCACCACGGTCAGCACGGAGTTGACCAACTGGGCAAAGGCCTGTTGGAGTGCCTGCTGGATGTTGTCGACGTCGTTGGTCACCCGGGACAGCACGTCGCCGCGCTGCCGGGTGTCGAAGTAGTTCAGCGGAAGGCGGTTGAGCTTGCTCTCGGTGTCGTCGCGCAGCCGCCGGATGACCTTCATGACAATGCGGTTAAGCACGTACCCCTGCAGCCACATAAAGATGTTTGCAACGAAGTACATCAGCAGGACCACGGCGATCAGCGTGGTGAGCTTGTCGAAGTTGATGCCGGTCCCGGGTACCAGTTCCATCCGCGACACCATGTCCGCGAAGTTGTCCTGGCCCTGCTGGCGAAGGCCGGCGACGAACTGCTCCTTGCTCGCCCCGGCGGGCAGCTGCTTGCCGACGACCCCGGCGAAGATGACGTCCATGGCCTGGCCGAGGATCTTGGGGGCAATGACATTGAGGACCACGGAAACCACCACCAGGCCCACCACGGCGTAGATGCCAACGGCTTCGGGCCTCAGCAGGCCCATGAGGCGTTTGGCCGATGGCCAGAAGTGTTCGGCCTTCTTGGCGGGCATGGCACCGAACATGCCGCCGTCCGCTTCGGTGGGCGTGAACTCCTCCTCGACGAAGTCCTCGTCGCCGGGCTGCCCGGGCGGGACCTCTCCGGCGCCTGCCGCCGGCTGGGCGGGCAGCGGGGTTTCTTCCATGGGGCTGGAGTCCTTCTTGCGGGCGCTCATGCCATTTCCTCCACGCTCAGCTGGGATTCGACGATTTCCTGGTATGTAGGCGACGTTTCCAGCAGTTCCTCATGGGTGCCGCGGTCCACGATCCTGCCGTTGTCCAGCACCAGGATCTGGTCGGCGTCGGTAATGGTGGAGATCCGCTGGGCCACGATGATGACGGTGGCGTCCGAGGTTGTGCCTTTGAGGGCGGCCCGGAGCCGGGCGTCCGTGGCCACGTCCAGGGCCGAGAAGGAGTCGTCGAAGAGGTAGACCCGGGGCTTCGTCACCAGCGCACGGGCAATGCAGAGGCGCTGCCGCTGGCCGCCGGATACGTTGGTTCCACCTTGTGCGATCCGTGATTCCAACCCGTTCTTCTTCTCCCGGACGAAGGACTCGCCCTGGGCTACCCGGAGCGCCTCCCACAGTTCCTGGTCCGTGGCTTCGGTCTTGCCGAAGCGGAGGTTGTGCTCGATGGTCCCTGAAAACAGGTAGGGACGCTGCGGCACCAGGGCCACCCGTTTGGTGATCTCGGCACGGTCCATGCGGTCCACCGGAACGCCGTCCAGCAGTACCTGGCCCTCCACGGGGTCGTACAGCCTGGGGAGGAGGGACAGGAGTGACGTCTTGCCCGCACCCGTGGACCCGATGATGGCAATGGTCTGTCCGGGCCGGGCCGTGAAGCTGATGTTGCTGAGCACCGGAGACTCAGCTCCCGGGTAGGCGAAGGTGACGTTGCGGTACTCCACCACGCCGGCCAGCGAGGCCGGGGCCTGCGGGTCCTGGGGATCGTGGATGGAGGGTTCCACGCCGAGCACCTCGCCGATGCGGTCGGCGCAGACGGAGGCGCGCGGGATCATCATTGCCATGAAGGTGCCCATCATGACGGCCATCAGGATCTGGAGCAGGTACTGCAGGAACGCCGTCAGCGATCCCACCTGCATGGCCCCGGCGTCCACCCGCTGGCCGCCGAACCAGAGCACCGCGGCGGTGGACAGGTGCAGGATCATGCTGATGGCCGGGAACATCAGGACAAACAGTGCCCCAATCCGGAGCGAGACGTCCGTAAGTTCCCTGTTGGCACCGCCGAAACGTTCGGTTTCGAACGGTTCACGCACGAAGGCCCGGACCACCCGGATGCCAATGATCTGCTCCCGCAGCACGGCGTTGATCCGGTCGATCTTCCGCTGCATGGTGCGGAACAACGGCATGAGCCGGACCACCAGGTACCCCACCACGACTGCCAGCAGCGGAACCGATACCCAGACGAGCCACGACAGGTTGAGGTCCTCGCGCAGCGCCATGATGATGCCGCCGACGCACATGATGGGGGTGGCAACCATGAAGTTCAACCCCATCAGCAGGAGCATCTGCACCTGCTGGACATCGTTGGTGCCTCGGGTGATCAAGGTGGGGGCTCCGAACCCGTTGACGTCCTTGGCAGAGAAGCTCGTGACCTTACGGAACACCGCGCGCCGCAGGTCCCGGCCCACCGCCATGGCCGTGCGGGAGCCGAAATACACGCCGGCAATGGCCGCACCCACCTGGGCGAAGGCCACCAGGAGCATCATGGCACCGGTACGCCAAATGAAATCGGTGTCCCCGCGCGCCACCCCTTCATCGATGATCTGCGCGTTCAGGCTGGGAAGGTAGAGCGCGGCGATGGTGGATGCAAGCTGGAAAACGACGACAGCAAGGATGTACGGCGCGTACGGTTTGGAGTAGCGCCGAATGAGGGTCAGGAGCATGGTTTCACTCTAGCGATCCCCACAGACATTGACGCCGGGCATCAATGCTTTTTCTGCCCCAAAGTGGTCCATGACCAGATGGAAATGCGCAGCCCGCGCCCGGAGGGTGCTCCGGGCGCGGGCTGCGGCATTGGGTCCGCGGCACTAGGTCGGCGGGAAGGGGGCCGTGGCTGGTCCGCCGGCGGCGGGCTAGCTTCCCTGCACGGACTCCGGCCGGTCGGCGCCAGACTGCGAGGGGGCGGCGGCACTGTGCTTGCCGTGGCCTGCCAGGTACAGCGCGGCCGCAGCCTGCAGCTTGCGCTCCTTCAGGAGCTTGCGCTGGACCCTGCTGAGCTCAGCGGCCGTGGTCGCCTGCTTGGCTGCAACCTCCCGCTGCGAACGCAGCTGCTCCTGGACATCCAGGACCAGGCCGCCCAGTTCCACCTGCTGGCGGGCCAGGAGCTGTTGGGTGTCCTGCAGTTTCCGGAGCGTGTCAGCGGCGCTGGCCACGGCGTCCGCGGCCTTGTCGACGCTGTCGGCGGACCGCAGGTCCAGCCCGTCGGAGCGGAAACTCCTGGCGAAGACTTCCTCGAAGTCCTCCGTGGCAACCCTTCCGGACGCTGTCGCCGCGGCGGCAGCACCGCCGTCGTACGTCTTGGCAGGGGCAACTGCGGCACCGGCATGCGTCGAAGTCCGTGCCGCGGTTCCCAGTCCGCCGGGGACGGGCCCGTTCCCGGCGGCAGCAACCACCGGCAGCTGGCCGGTCATGGCGGTCATTCCCGCTTCACCGGCGGCATTGGCCTGCAAGGTCGCCTCCGGGGTCATGTCCACGGTCCTTCGCAGCGGCTTTTCCTTGATGAAGATGACGGCGATGAGGGCCACCACGCTGACAATGGCAGTGATCATGAAGATGCCTGCCGTGGCGTCGCCGTAGGCCGCGCGCATGATGTCCGCAATCGGCGCGGGCAGGTCCTTGAGGTCCAGCGTGGCACCGCTGCTGCCGCCGGCTTGGACGCCGATTTTTGCGAGCCCGTCGGTGGCCAGGTCCTTGACGTGGTTGGCCATGACGGCGCCCAGGACGGACACGCCGATGGCGCCGCCCACCGAGCGGAAGAACGCGACGGAGGCACTGGCGGAACCGATGTCCTTGGCCTGGACGGTGTTCTGCACGGCGAGGACGAGGTTCTGCATCAGCATGCCCAGTCCGAGGCCGAAGATGCCGGTGTAGAGGCCGGTCAGCCAGAGTTCGGTGGTGTGGTCCATGGTCCCGGCCAGGGCCAGGCCGCCGATCAACATGATGGTGCCGCCGATCAGGAAGCGCTTCCACTTGCCGTAGCGGCTGATCAGCTGGCCGGACACGACGGAACCGACCAGGTTGCCGGCGATCATGGGCAGGGTCAGCAGGCCGGCCTCGGTGGGCGTGGCGCCGCGGGCCACCTGGTAGTACTGGCCCAGGAAGGTGGAGGAACCGAACATGGCCACGCCAACGGCCACGGACGCAACGATGGCCAGGGCGGTGGTGCGCTCGGAGATGATCTTGAGCGGGATGATCGGCTGGGACACCTTGGATTCCACCAGGACCAGCAGTGCCAGCAGGAGGACACCGCCGCCCACCATTACCGCGGTCTGCCAGGACCACCAGTCGTAGTAGTCGGGGTTGCCGGCGAAGGAAACCCAGACCAGCAGCAGGCTGACGCCGGACGTGAGCAGGATGGCGCCGAGCCAGTCGATCTTGGCGGGGCGCTTAACGTGCGGAACCTTGAGCGTGATCTGGAGCAAAATCAGGGCGACGACGGCGAGCGGCACGCAGACAAAGAAGGTCCAGCGCCAGCCCAGCGGGCTGTCCACGATGAAGCCGCCGAGCAGCGGGCCACCGGCCGTGCCGACAGCCATGACGGCGCCCATGTAGCCGGAGTACTTGCCGCGCTCGCGCGGCGGGATGATGGAGCCGATGATGGCCTGCGCCAGGGCGGTCAGCCCGCCCATGGCGATGCCTTGGATCACGCGGGCGGTGAGCAGGAACGGAATGTTTTCGGAGAAACCTGCCATGACCGAGCCGGCAACGAAGATCACGATGCTCAGCTGGACCAGGACCTTTTTGTCGAAGAGGTCGGCGAGCTTGCCCCAGATGGGGGTGGTGGCAGCGTTGGCCAGCAGGGCGGCCGTGATGACCCAGGCGAAGTCGGTCTGGGTGCCCTTGAGCTCGGACATGATGGTGGGCAGCGCGTTCGCCACGATGGTGCTGCTGAGGATGGCGGTGAAGAAGGCGGCAAGGAGGCCGGTCAGGGCTTCCATGATCTGCCGGTGGTTCATGGGTGCGCCGGGTTCGTGGCGCTTGGATTGCCGCGATTCCTGTTTAGCGGAGCGCTGGCGCTGGCGCTCCTGCTCCTGGTCCGCGGCGGCGGTGACGTTGGCCATTAGTTGACTCCTGCGTGTTCGTTGGTGGTTCCGGCCGCCCTTGCCCGGATGGAATTCTTCAGGGATGCGGTGAGCTTGTTCAGCATCGCGGCGGTTGCAACGGCGTCGTCCTCGTTCCAGTCGGCGAGGTAGCCCTGCAGGGTTTCTGCCCGGTGGCGCACCAGCTCTGCGAGCTTTTCCTTTCCCTTGGGTGAGAGGGCCAGCAGCTGGGCCCTCCCGTCGTCGGGGTCCGGAGTGCGAAGCACCAGGCCGGCGTCCGCCAGTTCCGCGACGTGCCGGCTGAGGACCGGAGCGCTGACCCCCAGCCGTTCGGCGAGGTGCGCGGCACGGGTTTCCCCTTCGCCAATGAACTTGAGCACGCCTTGGAGTGCGATGCCCGTATCTTGACCTTTGACGTTGACCATGGTGACGCAGCGCAGCGCGCGCTGGAGGTCATAGATATGGCTGACGAGGTCGGCTGCGGTGGCCGGTGCGACAGACATGATCCTCCCTAAAGAATTAGTTGCTGCAAGCAACTGTACCAGTAAAAGGTTGCTTAGGGAAACGAAGTTATTGTCGTGGACGTCTCTTAAATGGCAACGCTCCCCCACGCAGCCGTTGCCGGCGCGTAAGGGAGCGTATGCGCGGAAGCCTTGGGTTCAGCGGTCCAGATGGGTGGGCGCGAACATCTTCAGGAGCGTTTCAACCACGACGACGTTGGGGCCGTCTGCGGCGAACGCTGCCTTGAGTGCGTTCCCCACATCCTCCGGGGCCACCCGGGTTGCCGGCACGCCGAAGGACTCCGCCAGCTTTACGAAGTCGGGGCGGGCCAGTTCGGTGGCCGTGGCCTTGCCGAAGGCACCCACCATGTACTCGCGCAGGATGCCGTAGCCGCCGTCGTCCACGATCAGCCAGGTGACCGGCACGTTGTGCTGCTTGGCAGTGGCCAGCTCGGCAATGGAATACATCGCCGAACCGTCCCCGGACACTGCCAGCACCCGGGCGGCGTTGGCGCCCTTGCCGGTGGTTTCCAGTCCCACCGCACCGCCGATCGCCGCCGGGAAGCCGAAACCGAGCCCGCCGGCGCCCTGGGCCGAGTGGAACTGGCCCTGGCGGGCGTCCCAACAGGACCAGCCCCAATAGGCGCTGATGGTCATGTCCCAGAACGTCTGCATGTCCGCCGGCACTGCCTCACGGATGTCCGCCATGAACTTCAGTTCCTTGCCGAGGTCCTGGGACTCGAGCCGGGCCTTGACCTTGGCGAGCGTGTCCCTGACCAGGTCCTCGGGCGAGGTGCCGTGCCAGTCCGCCTGTTCCCCGTGCGGCTCCGTCAGGGCGCCGTCGAGCGCCGCCAGCGCCTGGCCGGCGTCGGCACGGATGCCCAGGCCCGGCCGGTTCGACTCCAGGACCCGGGGTTCGGCGTCGATCTGGATGATCCGGCCGCGCGGCTCGAACGTGAAGTAGTTGGACGTGACCTCGCCGAGTGAGGAGCCGATGACCACCAGCACGTCGGCGTCCTCGAGCAGCTCCGTCATGAACTGGTCCTCGATCCAGGACTGGAGTGAGAGTTCATGGTTCCAGGGGAACGCGCCGCTGCCGCCGGGCGTGCAGATCACCGGGGCGCGGAGCTTCTCGGCTAGGGACAGCAGGGACTTTTCCGCGCGGCCGCGCCGGGTGCCGCCGCCGGCAATGATCGCCGGGCGCTTCGCCTCCGAAAGCCAGGACACGGCCTCGCGGACCAGTTCAACGCGCGGCGGGTTGTCCGCGGCCTCGGCGAGCGCATCCTCCACCGGCGGCACCATGATGGGATCCAGCAGGACGTTCTGCGGGATTTCGAGCCACACCGGGCCCTGCGGCGAGGAGATCGCCTCGGTCCAGGCGTCCTGGATGGCCGAGGGGATGCCG
This sequence comes from Pseudarthrobacter sp. MOO14, assembly GCF_058267675.1. Lineage (NCBI taxonomy): Bacteria > Bacillati > Actinomycetota > Actinomycetes > Micrococcales > Micrococcaceae > Pseudarthrobacter > Pseudarthrobacter sp. MOO14. The sequence goes on along the minus strand of NZ_CM177849.1, from coordinate 3,347,076 downwards.
GACGCGTGCTGGATCAGCCGCTGGCTCTTGGTGACGTTGGCGGCCGAGGCCTTCTGGTCATCGAGCTGGTGCAGCATGCCCTTCCGGCGGGCACCGAGGCCTTCGAGCGGAATTTGGCTTGCCACCACCACCATCGGCACGCCGGTGGCATAGGCCTCCTGCAGCCCGGCCAGGGACGTCAGCGCGCCGGGGCCGGTGGAGAGGAAGAGAACGCCGACCTCTCCCGTGGCTCGGGAGTAGCCGTCGGCGGCGAAGGCCGAGTTGTTCTCCACCCGCGAGGAGACGAACTGCAGGTTGCCGCGGCCCATCGCATCAAAGAGTCCCAAGGCGTGCTGGCCGGGGATGCCGAACACCGTCTTGGCGCCCAGGGCTTCAAGCGTTTCGACGACGAGATCCCCGCCATTGCGCGCGCCTCCCCCGGGGGCGCCGGCAGGAGTGGGGTGTACAGGTTCGGTCATGGATCTACTCCTTGGCGGCGGCAGCGAAACCGGCGGGCCGGTGGGCCTCCCGGCCCAGCGCCTGGGCCTCGTAGCCGTTTGCCGCACCGAAGCGGTCCCCGGGAACGGCGTTGTCCGCCATCAGGGTCACCAGCTCGTACGCGACGTGGCTGGCCGCGACGCCGGTAATCTCGGCGTGGTCGTAGGCCGGGGACACTTCGACGACGTCGGCGCCCACCAGGTTCATGCCGCGGAAGCCGCGGATGATTTCCAGGAGTTCGCGGCTGGTGATGCCGCCGGCTTCCGGCGTGCCGGTTCCAGGCGCATGCGCGGGGTCCAGGACGTCAATGTCCACGGAGATGTAGAGCGGGCGGCTGCCGATCCGGTCGCGGACCTTGGCCACCGTCTCCAGGACGCCCTCGTAGTAGACGTCGGCGGAGGTGACGATGCCGAACCCGAAGCGGTGGTCGTCGTCGAGGTCCTTCTTGCCGTAAAGCGGGCCGCGGGTGCCGATGTGGCTGATCGCCTCGGTATCCAGGATGCCCTCCTCAACGGCGCGGCGGAACGGGGTGCCGTGGGTGTATTCGGCGCCGAAGTAGGTGTCCCAGGTGTCCAGGTGGGCGTCGAAGTGCAGCATGGCGATGGGGCCGCCGGCACGCTCGGCAGCCGCCCGAAGCAATGGCAACGCGATGGTGTGGTCCCCGCCCAGGGTCAGCAGCTTGCTGCCGGCCGCGGTCAGGTCCAGTGCGTTCTGCTGGATGGTCTCGATGGCCTCGTTGATGTTGAACGGGTTGACCGCCATATCCCCGGCGTCGGCCACCTGGATGTTCTCGAACGGGCTGACGTCCCAGGCCGGGTTGTAGGGGCGCAGCAACCTGCTGGCCTCGCGGACGTGGTTGGCGCCGAAGCGGGCGCCGGGCCGGTAGGAAACTCCGGAATCGAAGGGGACACCCACCACCGTGACGTCAGCCTTGGCCACCTGGTCCAGGCGGGGCAGCCGGGCATAGGTGGCGGCACCTGCGTAGCGCGGAATCCGGGATGAATCGATGGGGCCAAGGTTGCCGTTGGCTTCGATGCGCAGTTCTTCCAATGGAGGCCTCTCCTTCGAGGAGTTGAGGGGATTGTGTGACTGCCATCATACACTCCTGTTTCCTTTGGAGCATCAGGTGTTTACCAAACCGACCCCGGGACCCTGAGGAGCAGTCAGCGGCTGGCGGCGGGCACCAGGACCCAGAGCACCTCGACCGGCTTATCCGAGGGATTGATCCACGTGTGCGGCTCCCGCCCCGGGAACGTCACCGTATCGCCGGTACTGAGGTCGTATTCCTCGTTGGTGAGGATCAGCTTGATGGACCCCTTGATCACATGCAGCACGTCCACGTCGCAGTCCACGGCGTAGAGTTCGGACTCGCCGCGGCCGTGCGGCTCAATGACGGCCTGGATGATCTGGACCCGGCGTTCCGAACGGGCGGTCAGCAGCCGCTCTACGATGCCCTGGCCGCCGAGCGAGATGCGCGGGCCGTCATTGCGCTTGGTGAGGTGGGTTTCCGGCGCAGCGAAGAGGTCGCCAATCGAAATCGAAAGCACCTGGCAAAGTGTCACCAGTGAAGCCACGGACGGTGAGGTCAGGTCGCGCTCCACCCGGCTGAGGAACCCCTTGGTCAGCCCGGTGGCGTCCGCAACTTGCTCGATGGTGAGCCGCTGGGACTGCCGGGCGGCCCGGATCCTGGAACCGATGGCGACCGGGACGTTGCTGGGCTCAACTGGCAGTGCCTTCATCTACGAACCTTTCATGGCCGGCAGCCCGGCTCCACTCTCGAGCCATACTAATCCGCGGCGCTTTTGTGACGCGCGCATGCCACACCCGGGCCGCGCGGCGCGATTGTTCTTGACTGTTGCGGCCGTCACATCCTAGGCTTCGAAAACTCCTGTTGCCTATAAGGCAATACTGGAATCCCCAATACTGGAATCCCCTCCGTTCGTCCGCGGCGGTTCCGCGGGCCCTCGCCCCCGGTCCCATACCCGGCGCCCAACAGCTCCAAGGAGCCCTTCACATGGATGCAAGTGCCATCAACATCGCCATCGTGGTGGTGTATCTGCTCGCAATGCTGGCCTTCGGCTGGTGGGGCAAGTCCCGCACCAAGAACAACAGTGACTTCCTGGTTGCCGGCCGCCGGCTGGGCCCCTTCCTGTACACCGGCACCATGGCCGCGGTGGTCCTGGGCGGTGCGTCAACCGTGGGCGGCGTGGGACTTGGCTACAAGTTCGGCATCTCCGGGATGTGGCTCGTGGTGGCCATTGGCGCCGGGGTCCTGCTGCTGAGCCTGCTCTTCGCCGGCACCATCCAAAAGCTGAAAATCTACACCGTGTCCCAGATGCTCACCCTCCGGTACGGGAGCCGGGCAACGGAGGCCTCGGGCATCGTCATGCTCGCCTACACCCTGATGCTCTGCGCCACCTCCACCGGTGCGTACGCCACCATCTTCGTGGTCCTGTTCGGGCTTGACCGGGCCCTCGCCATCGCGATCGGCGGAGCCATTGTGCTGGTGTACTCCACCATTGGCGGCATGTGGTCCATCACCCTGGCGGACCAGGTCCAGTTCGTGATCAAGACCGTGGGCATCTTCTTCCTGATGCTCCCCTTCACCCTTAACGCCGCCGGCGGCCTTGACGGCATCCGCAGCCGCGTTGATGCCAGCTTCTTCCAGATTGACGGGATCGGCGTCCAGACGATCATCACCTACTTCGTCGTCTACACGCTGGGCCTGCTGATCGGCCAGGACATCTGGCAGCGGGTCTTCACCGCCAAGACGCCCAAGGTGGCCCGCTGGGGCGGAGCCACGGCCGGCGTCTACTGCATCCTGTACGGTGTGGCCGGTGCGCTGATCGGCATGGCCGCCAACGTGGCGTTGTCCAACGTCAAGATCGCGGCCAAGGACGACGTCTACGCCGAAGTGGCCCAAAACCTCCTGCCCGTCGGCATCGGCGGCCTGGTCCTGGCCGCCGCCGTAGCTGCCATGATGTCCACCGCGTCCGGCGCACTGATCGCCGCCGCCACCGTGGCAAGGGCGGATGTCCTGCCGTTCGTCGCCGGCTGGTTCGGCAAGGAGGTTTCCACCGGCGATTCCGAGAACCCGGAGCACGACGTCAAGGCCAACCGGGTGTGGGTCCTCGCGCTGGGCATTGTGGCCATTGTCATCGCCATCATCACCAAGGACGTAGTTGCGGCCCTGACCATTGCCTACGACATCCTGGTGGGCGGCCTCCTGGTAGCCATCCTGGGCGGCCTCGTCTGGAAGCGCGGCACCGGACTGGCAGCAGCGGCATCCATGGCAGTCGGCTCCGTGGTGACCCTGGGCACCATGATCATCCTGGAGGTCAATGCCAAGGCGCCACTGGACGGCATCTACGCGAACGAGCCCATCTACTACGGCCTGATCGCCTCGGCCATTGTCTACGTCGCCGCCTCGCTGCTCACCCGCCCCACCGACCCCCTGGTCATGCAGGCCTGGCAGCGCCGCGTGGCCGGGCAGGAGCCGGAGGAAGCTTCCGAGGAAATCCTCGCCGGCCACTGACCGGACACAGGCTTCAACGCACGACGACGGCGCCTCCTTTCGCTTCAAAGCGGAAGGAGGCGCCGTCGTCGTTGGTCCTACTCCCCTTCGCCGCGGAGCTCGTCATCATCCAGCGGGACCTCGCGGTCCTCGGCGTCGATGACGACCGGAGGGGCCTTGACCACGGGCTCTTCCTGGTCCAGGAATTCATCCTCCGCGTCCCAGCCGGCATCGTCCACCGGGGCATCCTCGGCGTAATCGTAGGCGGGGTCCGCTTCTACGGCATCCAGGTGCGGCATGTCGGGGTGCTGTCCGGTGGTGCCCATGATCCAACCTCCGTGTTTCGCCTGGCGTGCTCTTTCGGGACGGGCGAAGGCCACGCCACCCCTTCATCACAGCACCGGCGGGGCTGGGGGTCAAGGGCCGCGGCGGCACCATCAAAGGCCGCGGAATCCAGGAAGTACGGGGTGTTTTTTACGGTAAACCGAAACTCCCCAGCGAGGTTTGCCAGCCAAAAAACCGCGGAAAATCGCAGTACGCTGGCAGGGCAAAGGCGCCGCAACCATGCCCTTTCCAAACCCAGGAGTACCAGTGTCGCAGCACGCCCAGTCCGAATCCCATGCCGTCCCGGAGGCCGCCACGACCCCCCGGAGCCAGCCATCGCCGTCGAACATCAAACGGTGGCGCCAGTACCTCGCCGACGAGCGCGCCGAAGCCGCCGTCTACCGCGACCTGGCGCAGAACCGCGAAGGGGAAGAGCGGTCCATCCTGCTGGCCCTGGCTGAAGCCGAAGGCCGGCACGAGGCGCACTGGCTGGCCCTGCTGGGCGAGCACGCGGGCAAGCCGAAACGGGCATCCGCCCGAAGCCGGTTCCTGGGGTTCCTGGCCCGGCACTTCGGCTCCGTCTTCGTGCTGGCCCTGGCCCAGCGGGCGGAGGGCCGCTCCCCCTACGCCAAGGACCCCAATGCCACCGAGGCCATGGCGGCCGACGAACAGATCCATGAGGAGGTGGTCCGGGGACTGGCAACCCGCGGCCGCAACCGGTTGGCCGGCACGTTCCGCGCCGCCGTCTTCGGTGCCAACGACGGCCTGGTCAGCAACCTCTCCCTGGTGATGGGCATGGCGGCGTCCGGAGTGGCCAGCAGCGTGGTGCTGCTCAGCGGCATCGCCGGGCTCCTGGCCGGCGCCATGTCCATGGGGGCCGGCGAGTTCATTTCCGTCCGTTCCCAGCGGGAACTGCTGGCAGCCACGCGCCCCACCCAGGTCACCCTGGCGGCTGCGCCCAAGCTTGACCTCGAACACAACGAACTCCTGCTGGTGTACCTGGCCCGTGGGATGTCCCGGGAGGCAGCCGAACACCGGGTGGCCGAGCGCACGGGCCTGCTGTCCTGCGACTGCGACCCGAGCCTGTCGCTGCAGCCGGAGCTGCCGGAGGAAGAGGACCAGCATGAGGCAGTAGGCACCGCATGGGGTGCCGCGCTCTCCAGCTTCTGCTTCTTCGCATCCGGCGCCATCATCCCCATCCTGCCGTTCCTGTTCGGCCTCACCGGCGTTGCCGCCCTCGTGGTGGCGGGGTCCCTGGTGGGCATCTCCCTCCTGGCCACAGGCGCCGCTGTTGGCCTGCTGTCCGGCACGTCCCCGCTGACCCGCGGCCTGCGCCAGCTGGCCATCGGCCTGGGCGCCGCCGTCATCACCTACCTGCTGGGCCTGCTGTTCGGCACGGCGGTGGGCTAGCCGCCACCTGCCCACACTCCGTGGAGGTCTTCGGGCGCCGTTCAGCGGCGCCGGAGGACCTCCACTGCTTCGTCCACTGTGTCCACGAGGAAGATGTAGTCGGCCATGGTGCGCCCGGCGGCCAAGCTTGCCAGCATGGGCCAGGCCGGGTATTCCTGTTCCCAGTGCCGGCGCCCCACCAGCACCATGGGAGCCACCTTTTCCCGGGCACCGTAGTAGTTTTCGCAGGCGTCCTGGAAGATCTCCTGGACCGTGCCCGCGGCTCCGGGGAGGAACACGATGCCGCCGTGGCACAGTTGCAGGAGGATGGCTTCGCGGATGGCGTTGGCGAAGTATTTTGCGATGTGCGTGGCGAAGTAGTTGGGCGGCTCATGCCCGTAGAACCAAGTGGGGATCCCCAGGGACGGAGTCCCGCCCGGGTGGCGGTCGACGACGGCGGCGGCCGCGCGTGCCCAGGCCGAGACCGAGGGCCGGAACCCGGGGACGGCGGCGAGCGCGGTGAGCTCCCGCTGCAGGTCGTCGTCGGACGCCCCGCTCAGGTACGCACCCAGGTTCGCCGCCTCCATGGCGCCGGGTCCGCCGCCGGTGGCCACCACATGGCCGTCGCGGGCAAGCAGCCTGCCCAGCCGCGCCGCCTGGGCGAACCCCGAACTGCCACGGGGCGCCGCATGGCCGCCCATCACGCCGACGATGGACCGGCGGTTCCAGGGCGCGGAGCGGGTGAGCTCGTCGAGCGCATCGCCGATGGCGTGGTCGTGCAGGGCAGAGGCCAGGGTCGCGTCCACGCGATGGCGCTGGCCGGACTGGATGCTCCAGTGATAGATGCGGGCATCGGGAAGTTCCTCGTAGGGAGAGGAAGCCAGCCCGTCGTAGAGCTCGGCCGGGGAATACAGGGTGGCACGGTAGGGGTCGAACGGGACGCCTTCGAGCCGGGGAAAGATCAGCGCGCCACGGCTGCGGAGGTTGGCCTCCATGCCGTCGTCGAAGAGGCAGCCAAGGAACATGGCCCCCTCAACATCCACCCTCTTTAGGTCCGCGGCCCGCCCCCGGAGGTCCAGCGACTGGGCGTGCCAGCCATGCAGGTTGACGGCGCCGCCGGCAACCAACCGGTCGAAGCTGGCCAGGTCCTGGACTTCGAGGTTGCGGGGACGGGGGCCAAGGCTGCCGGCGAAGTTCACGGTTGCTGCCCTCCGGTCCTGGTCATGGAGCCAGCCTAGGGCACCGCAGGTGCACGGCGGGGCTCTGCCGCATGGCGCGATGGGCGCCGGGCCTCTCCCGTCCGGCCACCAGCCGCGACTTCCCTTGACGCCCGGAACCCGCCTGCTACGATCGAGCAGGATAGTATGTCCTATCAAGAGAACATATAGGCGCTCGGTACGTCGGCACGCCGCCCGGACCGACTGCCGCGCAGACACCAAAGACGAGGGACCGCACCGTGGCGAACAACCTGGGACTGAACATCGACCGTTCCTCCCCCGTACCCCTGTACCACCAAGTGGTCCAAGGGATCGAAGCCGCAATCTACAGCGGGGTTCTCGAACCCGGCAGCCGGCTGGACAACGAAATCGACCTGGCCGCCCAGCTCAACCTCTCCCGGCCAACCATGCGCAAGGCGATGGACGAACTGGTGCGTTCAGGCCTCCTGGTGCGCAAGCGCGGTGTGGGAACCCAGGTGGTGTCCAGTCAGGTGCGCCGCCCGCTGGAGCTCTCGAGCCTCTACGACGACCTCACCAACAACGGCAAAAAGCCCACTACCGAGGTCCTGAGTTTTTCCCATGTGGAGGCGGACGACGCCACCCTCACCACGCTCCAGCTTCCGGCCGGCTCCAAGGTCTACCATTTCACCCGGCTTCGGAAGGTGGCCGGCAAGCCGCTGGCCCTGATGGAGAACTGGGTGCGCGACGATATCGCCGACATGGACGAGGCCATGCTGGGGGCCGAGGGCCTGTACTCGATCCTGCGCCGTGGCGGCGTGAACTTCCGGCTGGCCAACCAGCGCATCGGCGCCGTGAATGCCAACGACTACCAGGCGTCCATGCTGGACGCGGCCGCCGGTTCCGCCCTGGTCACCATGGAACGCACGGCCGTGGATGACACCGGCCGCCGCGTCGAGACCGGGCACCACGTCTACCGGGCCGATTCATACAGCTTTGAAATGACCCTCGTACAGCGCTAGCGCAAAGGAACACCACCATGACCAACTGGGTCTACCCCCTGGGCACAGCCGCGGACGGAAAATGGGACGTTTCGATCGGCACGTCCGATTCCTCCCTCTCCGTGGAGGGCTGGGCACACACGGGACTCAAGGTGGCCACCTTGCCGGCGGGCGCCGCCGTCGACCTTCCCGCCGCAGGCGAGGAACGGATCGTGGTGCCCCTCAGCGGATCGTTCACGGTGACAGTGGACGGCACGGAATACCCGTTGGCCGGCCGCCCGGCCGTTTTCGCCGGCCCCACCGACGTACTCTATTCCGGCACCGGGCGCACCGTCCGCATCACGTCAGCCGACGGCGGGCGGGTGGCCGTTGCCACCGCCCCGGCCCGGGCCTCGTACCCCACCCGGATGGTGCCCGCCGCCGACATCCCGGTGGAACTGCGTGGTGCGGGCAACTGCTCCCGCCAGGTCCACAACTTCGGCACACCGGCAGCACTCGAGGCGGACCGCTTCATCGTTTGCGAAGTCCTCACCCCGGCCGGCAACTGGTCCTCCTACCCTCCGCACAAACATGACGAGGAGACGGACGGCGAGACCTCCCTGGAGGAGATCTACTACTTCGAAACCCAGGTGGCGGCCGGCGGCGCGGCACCTGCCGATGTGGATGCCATTGGATACCAGCGCGTCTACGCTTCGGACGAGCGGCCCATCGATGTCTCGGCAGAAGTCCGCACGGGCGACGTTGTGCTGGTGCCCTACGGCTGGCACGGCCCCGCCATGGCTGCCCCGGGATACGACCTCTACTACCTGAACGTCATGGCGGGCCCGGGGCCGGTGCGCGAATGGCTGATCAGCGACGACCCGCACCATGGCTGGGTACGGCAGGCCTGGGAGGGCCAGGACATCGATCCCCGGCTGCCCTTCGGGGCCTAACCAAAGGCCGGGCGCTTCTTTTCCCGGCCTGGCGGCCTAGCGGACCGCCAACGGTTCCGCCGCCTGCACCTCGCCGGCCGGCCGCTGTTCGCCGCGCTTGGCGGCCGCCGCTGCGAACGCCATGACCACCACTCCCGCAAGGGTGATGACAGCCCCGGCCCAGATGGGCGACGTATAGCCGAATCCCGCAGTAATGGTGACGCCACCCAGCCAGGCGCCCAGGGCATTGCCCACGTTGAACGCACCGATATTCGCCCCGGAGGCAAGCGTGGGAGCGCCGGGGGCATACTTCATGACCCGCATCTGCAGCCCGGGAACGGTGGCGAAGCCGAAGCCGCCCATCAGGACCAGTGAGATGACGGTGAGCACCGGATTGGCGGCGGTGACGGCAAAGGCCACCAGGACCACGGAGAGGATGGCGAGCACCGCCAACAGCGTCCGGTCGACGTTGCGGTCTGCCGCTTTTCCGCCCAGCGTGTTGCCGGCGAAGAGTCCCACGCCGAAGACAATCAGCAGCCATGGCACGGTGGAGGCGGCGAAGCCGGACACCTCGGTCAGCGTGTAGGCGATGTAGGTGAACGCGCCGAACATTCCGCCGAAGCCGAGGATGGTCACCACGATGGACAGCCAAACCTGCCCGCAGCGGAAGGCCCGCAGCTCGGAGCGGAGGCTGCCCGCCTTGTCGGCTTCACCGGCCTGCCGGGGCACCAGGGCAAGGATTCCGGCGAGGGCGGCCACCCCGATAACCGTGATGGCCCAGAACGTAGCCCGCCATCCGGCGGCCTGGCCCAACAGCGTGCCGAACGGAACGCCCAGGACATTGGCGGCGGTGAGTCCGGTGAACATCAGCGCAATGGCACCGGCCTTCTTGCTGGGCGGAACCATGCCCGCGGCCACCACGGCGCCAATTCCGAAAAAGGCACCGTGCGACAGGGCGGCGATGATCCGGCCCAGCATCATGGGCCAATATCCGCCAGCGGTGGCGGAGAGCAGGTTTCCTGCGATGAACAGGACCAGCAGGGCAGCCAGCACCGGCTTGCGTTCAAACCTCGTCACGGCTGCGGTGAGGCCCAGCGCGCCCACCACGACGGCGAGCGCGTAGCCGGAGATGAACCATCCGGCGGAGGCCTCGCTGACGCCGAAATCCGCGGCCACCTGCGGAAGCAGTCCGGCGATGACAAATTCGGTGAGTCCAATTCCGAAGCCGCCGAGGGCGAGGGCTATCAGGCCAACAGGCATGGAAATGCTCCTTCGAATTGCAGGGGTTGGTTGTCCCGTGGAAGGGAAGGCGCCTAAGATAGTTGCAGGCGCGGTATTTATTGTTGCACATGCAAATATACCGCGCAAGCAACTATCTGCGTTCAATGATCGATGGCCGCCCGTTTGGCGCCATTGTGGTGAAGGAGCAACCATGGGCATCAAGGACGACGCCGTTGAGGTACGCGCCCAGGGGTGGCGCACCTTGGCGGCCCTGCATGGCTTGATTGAAGGTGAGCTGGAACGTTCCCTGCAGGCCGAGTCGGGGCTTTCTGTGGTGGAGTACACCGTGCTGGATGCCCTCAGCCGGCAGGACGGGTGGCATATGCGGATGCAGCAACTTGCCCGCGCCACGGCACTCAGCCCCAGCGCCACCACCCGGCTGGTGAACCGGCTGGAGGACCGCGGCCTCCTGACCCGGATCCTGTGCGACGACGACCGCCGCGGCATCTACACCGAGCTGACCGGCAGCGGCATCAACCTGCTTTCTGAGGCCCGGCCGGTCCACGATGCCACCCTGGAGCATGCGCTGGACCAGGCCCAGGCGGTCCCGGAGCTGGCGCCGTTGGTGGACGCCCTGCCCCGGTTGCACGCGCCGGCATAAAGCAGCCCCCGGAAGGATCAGCACGCGGGACGCTGCTTCCTGCGCGGTAACGGACGGGGAGGGTCAGGGAACCTTGGCCGCGGCGTCCGTGGGGTGGCCGGCGGAGACGTTCTTGAAGTAGTGCTCCAGATCCTCCAGGCTCTTGTCCTTGGTCTCCGGCACGTACTTGGCGGCGAAGCCGATGGCACCGATGCCAAAGCCGGCAAACACGAAGAAGGTGTTGGAGATCCCGATGACGGCCAGCAGCTGCGGGAATCCGAAACCGACCAGGAAGTTGACGGTCCACAGCAGGAACGCCGAAGCACCCATCCCCAGCCCCCGGATCTTCAACGGAAAGATTTCCGAGAGCATCAGCCACGTCACCGGTGAAATCGCGCCTTGCTGGAAGGCCAGGAACGTCACGGTCAGGGCCAGGATGGCGAAGCCCCTGTCCGGGCCTTCGGGGAGGATCAGCGAGAAGAGGCCGATCAGCAGCAGCGTCGTCGTGGTGCCAATTTGTCCCGTGATCAGCATCCTGCGCCGGCCCACCTTGCCCAGCAGCCAGATGCCCACGAACGTGGCAAGCACCGAGATGGCGCCGTTGGCGATATTAGCCGTCAAGGCGGCCTCGCGGCCAAAGCCTGACGTGGAGAGGATCTGGGTTCCGTAGTACATGATCGAGTTCACGCCGGTAATCTGCTGGATCACGGCAAGGCCCAGTCCCACGAAGAAGATGCGCCGGAGCCATGGGATGCCGACGTCCTTCCACGAGCCCATCGTGGACTTGCCGTCTTCCAGGGCCATGGCTTTGACTTCTTCGAACTCCCTGGCTGCTTCCTCCTGCGATCGGATCCGCTGCAGCACCCTGAGCGTCTCGCCGAAGCTGCCAGTGGACGCCAGCCACCGGGGGCTCTCCGGCATGAAGTTCATCCCGATCCACAAAGCGATGGCCGGCAGCGTGGCGATCACCAGCATCCAGCGCCAAATGCCGTGCGACCCGCCGAAGGAGTTGCCCAGGCAGGCGTTGAAGGTGAACGCCAGCAGCTGCCCGGTGACGATCATGAGTTCGTTTCGCGTGACAATGCGGCCGCGCCGGTTTCCCGGCGCCACCTCGGCCAGATACACAGGGACCGTAACGGACGCCCCGCCCACGGCGAGCCCCAGGACGAACCGGGCGGCGACCATCACCCCGGTGTTCGGCGAGAAGGTACAGGCAAGGGTGCCCGCCAGGAAGATCACGGCCAGCCCCATGAGCATCAGCCGCCGGCCGTGGCGATCCGCCAAGCGTCCGCCGAACAATGCACCGAAGGCCGCACCGAACAGCAGGGACGACGTGACCAGGCCCTCGGTCAGTGGTGTCAGGCCCAGGTCCTCCTGCATGTACGGCAGTGCCCCGTTGATTACACCGGTGTCATAGCCGAAGAGCAGGCCGCCCAAGGTGGCGATGACGGTGGCAGTCCGCAGTGCCCGCCTGTGGTTGCCCGGCGGGATGGTGGCGTGCTGCAGCCCGTGCGACGCATGCTGGTCAGGAGTGGATTTCACATAAACACTCCATTGTGGACCAGCAGGGATGCGGACACAAAAGAGGGACGGATGGCCGGCCCGTCCCCCTCCTGTCCTACTTGTACAGGTCCGGCTTTGCGGCCAACTTCACGGCCACCTTTTCACCGTTCTTCTGCGCCTCGACGCCCGCTTCGCAGCACGCGGCGGTGGCATAACCGTCCCAGGCGGAGGGGCCGCCGATCCCGCCCTTAAGTGCCGCGTCCACCCACGACTGGATTTCGACGTCGTACGCGGCTCCGAAACGCTCCTCGAACCCTGGCGTGACGTTGCCGCCCCAACGGCCGGCGCTGCGCGTGTAAGGGCCGGTGTCCCCGCCGATGCTGACGATGCCGTCCTCGAAGGTGGCCTGGGTAGCCACTTCGTAGCCGAACTTGGCATTGACGTAGATTTCGACGTCGGCCAGGACCCCTGACTCGGTTTCAATGAGGACGTGCTGGGGATCGTGCTGGCCGTTGGGCGCGGTCCTGGTTGCCTTGCCCAGGCGGACCTGGACGCTGGTGATTTCCTCGCCGGTGAAGTAGCGGATGGCGTCGAATTCGTGGACGACGGAGTCGTTGATGAGCATCTCGTTGGTGAAGCCTTCGGGGGTGGTGGGGTTGCGGTGCTGATGGTGCAGCATCAGCAGCTCACCCAATTCCTGGTTCCGGATGATCGAGCCAAGGGCCGCGTATTCGGCGTCGAAGCGGCGCATGAAGCCCACCTGGATGCGCTGGTGGCCCAAGGCAACCTCGGCCTCGACGATTTTCCAGGATGATTCGGCGTCCGGGGTGAGCGGCTTTTCGCAGAGGATCGGGATGTCCTTGGCGAGCGCTTTGAGCAGGATGTCCTGGTGGAGGAACCCCGGGGTGGCGATCAGCACCGCGTTGACGCCACCGTGAGTGAGGGCTTCCTCGGCGTCGGTGAGGGCAACGGCACCGGGGATGCCTTCGATGGCGGCCTGCGCGCGGGCAAGGTCGACGTCGACGACGGCGGCAACTTCTGCTCCGTGGATGCGCTTGCTGAGGCGCTGGATGTGGTCTGCGCCCATGCGGCCTGCCCCGATAACGGCGACGCGGAGGGATTCAGTCATTGTTCAGTCCTTCTGGTTCTGGAGGGAAGGGAGGCGCTGTCCGCCTGTGCTGGTCCGTCAGCTGACGGTCGTGCGGGAGCCGCAGGACAGCAGGTAGTTTCGGGTGCGCTTGGCGATCGGCATCGGAACGTCGAAGGCCACGGGGTACATGTCCTGCTCCACGATGCCGAAGATGGGCCGGTTCAAGGCTTCCACTGCGTCGATGACCGCACGCAGGTCGGGCAGCCCGTTCGGCGGTTCGGTCATGACTCCTGCGAGGTTCGCCGCGGCCCAGGTCATGTTCTCGTCGTTGACCTTCTTCAGGATCTCCGGGTTGACCTGCTTCAAGTGCAGGTAGCCGATCCGGTCCGGGTAGTTCTTGATCAGTTCCAGGCTTGAGGCGCCACAGTATTCGGCATGGCCGGTGTCCAGGCACAAGTTCAGGTATTTCGGGTCCGTGGCGTTCAGAAGGGTTTCAATGTCCTCCTGGGCTCCCACGTGCGAGTCTGCGTGGGAGTGGAACTGCTGCTGCAGGCCAAAGTCCTCCAGGAGGGTCTTGCCCAGGCGGTCGTGGCCGGCGAACAGGTCGCGCCAACCCTTCTCGCTCAGTGTCCCGCTCTCCACGGCTTCGCCAGTGACGTCGTCGCGCCACATGGCCGGGATGACCACCATATGCTCTCCACCCATGGCGGCGGTCAGTTCAGCGACTTTCCGGGCGGGTTCCCAGGCGGTTTCCCACTGGCCCAGGCCGCGGTGGAACGCGGTGAATACGGTGCCGGCTGTGACCTTGAGGTCACGCTGCTTCAGTTCTTCGGCAAGCCGGATGGGATCGTTGGGCAAGTAGCCATAGGGGCCCAGCTCGATCCATTTGTAGCCTGATTCGGCCACCTCGTCGAGGAAGCGTTCCCACGGGGTCTGCTGGGGATCGTCCGCGAACCAGACGCCCCAGGAGTCCGGTGCCGTGCCGATGATCAGCTTGTTCTCAGTCATGTGCCTGTTCCTTTGGAGGGTTTCGGCAGGTTAAACCACCGGTGGTTGAACCTGCCGAAACCGGATGGGGACTAGTTGGAGGGGAAGTTGTAGGAGGCGCCGGAGGCGTGGTGGGTTTCGGGCCAGCGGGAGGTGACCACTTTGCCGCGGGTGTAGAAAGAGACGCCTTCGGGACCGTACATGTGCTTGTCGCCGAAGAGGGAGGCTTTCCAGCCGCCGAAGGAGTGGTAGGCCACCGGTACCGGAAGGGGCACGTTGATGCCGATCATGCCGACGGTTACCGAGCGCTGGAACGTGCGGGCGGCCGCGCCGGAGGAGGTGAAGATGGCGGTGCCGTTACCGTAGGGGTTGGCGTTGATCAGCTTGATGCCGTCCTCGAGGGTGTCGACGCGGACCACCACCAGGACGGGACCGAAGATTTCCTCCGTGTAGGCGGTCATTTCGGTCTTGACATGGTCGAGGACGGTGGGGCCTACCCAGAAGCCGTTTTCGTGGCCGGGGACCACCAAGTCGCGGCCGTCCACCACCATGGCGGCGCCGGCGGTTTCGGCGTCGGTGACGATCCGGACAATGCGTTCCTTGGAGGCCGGGGTGATGACAGGGCCCATTTCGGCGCCGGGCGCGGTGCCGTTGTTGACCCTCACGGCTTCGGCGCGTTCCTGGACCTTTGCCACCAATGCATCGGCGGCGTCTCCGACGGCGACCGCGACGGAGATGGCCATGCAGCGTTCGCCGGCGGAGCCGAACGCGGCGGCCGCGAGGTGGTCCGCCGCATTGTCCAGGTCGGCGTCGGGCAGGACGATGGCGTGGTTCTTCGCCCCACCCAGCGCCTGGACGCGCTTGCCGTGCCGGGTGGCGGTCTCATGGACGTACTGGGCGATCGGGGTGGAGCCGACAAAGGAGATGCCGTCCACGTCCGGGTGGGTGAGGAGCCCGTCGACAGTTTCCTTGTCGCCGTGCAGGACCTGGAACACGCCGTCCGGCAGCCCGGCTTCCTTCCACAGCTTGGCCAGCAGCAGGGAGGCGGAGGGGTCGCGTTCGGAGGGCTTGAGGATGAAGGCGTTGCCCGTGGCGATCGCCATCGGGGCCATCCACAGCGGCACCATGACGGGGAAGTTGAACGGGGTGATGCCGGCGACCACGCCGAGCGGTTCACGGAAGGAGAAGACGTCGATGCCGGTGGAGACCTGGTCCGAGTAGTCGCCCTTGAGCAGGGTGGGGATCCCGCAGGCGTACTCCACCACTTCCAGGCCACGGCCGATCTCGCCCTTGGCGTCGGAAAGGACCTTGCCGTGCTCGGCGGTGACCAGGGCCGCGAGTTCATCCACATGGGCGGCGACGAGCTCGCGGAACGTGAACAGCACTGCGGTACGCCTGGCCAGGGAGGTCTCGCCCCAGGAATCGGCGGCCTTGCGGGCAGCGGCGACGGCGGTGTCCAAGTCGGCCCGGTTGGCCAGGCGCAGCTCGCCGGTGACCTGGCCGGTGGCCGGGTTGTAGACGTTCGTGGTGCGGTCGCCCTCGCCCGGGGTTTCGGCGCCGTTGATGAAGTGGTTGATCACGGTAGCTTCAGTGGTGGTGGCAGTCATGGAACTCTTCCTTGAGTAGGGGAAAGTGGGTCAGCCGAGCAGTTTGCGCTGGCGTGACTTGTGGTCGGCGTAGGCCCCGTAGGCCTGCGTGGTGGAGTCCAGTTCGGAAACCTGCGCGACCGGAACGTCCCACCAGGACTCGGAGGATGGTGCGTCCAGGAGAGGATCGGACTCGACATGGATCAGGATGGGCCCGCTGCCCTCGGGGGCGGCTTTGGCATCGCGGATGGCCTGCTCCAGTTCGGCGATCACCTTCTCCCCGGGTTCGATCCTGATGACCTTCACGCCCAGGGATTCGGCGTTCAGTGCAAGGTCCACCGGCAGGGTCTCGCCGGTGTCGAAGCTGTGCTGCTCCTCGTCCAGGGCCCGGTAGCGGGTGCCGAAGCGCAGCGAGCCCAGGGATTCGGACAGGGAGCCGATGGAGGCGTATCCATGGTTCTGGATCAGGACCACGATCAGTTTGATGCGTTCGGCGACCGCGGTGACCAGTTCGGTGTGCATCATCAGGTAGGAGCCATCGCCCACCATGACGACGACGTCCCGTACGTCCGCGCGGTCCCCGCCTGCCGCCGTCGCACGCGCCGCTTCGGCGAGCACTGCCCGCTTGACCCCGAGGCCGCCGGGAATTTCGTAGCCCATGCAGGAGTAGGCGTATTCGACGTGGTAGCCGAACGGGTCGCGGACGCGCCACATCTTGTGCAGATCGCCGGGCAGCGACCCTGCAGCGCAGATCACCACATCCGCCGCCTCCATGGCCCGGTTGGTGGCGCCGATGATTTCGTTCTGCGCCGGCAGCGGGGTGTACCGGGTGTCGAACGCCTGATCCACGGTGGCGTCCCAACGCTTCTTCTCCGCCGCGACCTTTTCCGCCAGGTCTGCGCCGGTACGGTAGCCGCCCAGGGCCGCGTTCAGCTTCACCAGCGCCTTGCGGGCGTCCGCGACGATCGGAAGGCTGGTGCCGTGCTTGTAGGCATCGAGCGGGGCGACGTTAATGTTGATGAACTTCACGTCGGGATTCTGGAACGCGGTCCGTGACGCGGTGGTGAAGTCCTCGTAGCGCGTGCCGATGCCAATGATCAGGTCTGCCTCTGCGGCAATGGCGTTCGCCGCGGTGGTGCCGGTGGAGCCGATCGCTCCGAGGGAGTGCTTGTGGTCCCACGGCAGGACGCCGACGCCGGCCTGCGTGTTGCCCACCGGGATGCCCGTCAGCTCGGCGAACTTTGCCAGTTCGTCGTTGGCGTAGGCGTAGAGGACGCCGCCGCCGGCGATGACCAGCGGGCGCTTGGCGGCGCGGATCGCCGCCGCGGCGCGGGCGATGTCGTCGTCCTCGGCCTCGGGGCGGCGGATCCGCCATTCCCGCTCGGCCAGGAATTCCTCCGGGACGTCGAGCGCCTCGGCCTGGACATCCTGCGGCAGCGAAATAGTCACCGCCCCGGTTTCGGCCGGGTCGGTCAGGACCCGCAGCCCGTGGTGGAACGCGGAGAACAGCTGCTCCGGCCGGGAGACCCGGTCGAAGAACTTGGACAGCGGCCGGAACGCGTCGTTGACCGAGAGGTCATAGGCGTACGGCTGTTCGAGCTGCTGCAGCACCGGATCCGCGACCCTGGTGGCGAACGTGTCAGACGGCAGCAGCAGGACCGGCAAACGGTTGGTGGTGGCCAAGGCGGCGCCGGTCAGCAGGTTCGAGGACCCCGGGCCGATCGAGGTGCTGATGGCGAACGTCTGGCGGCGGCGGGTGTGCCGGGCGTAGCCGACAGCTTGGTGGACCTGGGCCTGCTCGTTCCGGCCCTGGTAGTAGGGCATCAGGGACGGGTCCTGCTGCTGGTATTGCTTCAGCGCCTGGCCAACGCCGGCAACGTTGCCGTGGCCGAAGATACCGAAGGTGCCCGGAATGAGCCGCTCCCGGTAGTCCACGCCGCCAACGTTGTCAACGGTGTACTGCTTGGACAGGTATTCGACGACGGCCTGGGCCACCGTCATCCTGCGTGTTCCTGTGGTGCCCATGGGGACTACTCCGATGCTTCCGTGGTGTGGTGCAGCAGCGAGGCGGCGGTGGCGACGGCGCCGGCGACGTCCCCGTCTGCGGGATAGAGAAGGGTGCGGCCCACCGTGAGGCCTTGGACGCCGGGAAGCGCCAGCGCTGCTTCCCAGGTGGCGAAGACCTCATCCTGGGTGCCGTCCGGGTCACCGCCCAGGAGTACCGTGGGCATGGTGGTGGCCGCCATGACGCGTTCCATCTCCGCTACCACCGGCAGCTTCATCCAGGTGTAGGCGCTGGTGGAACCCAGGCCTTCGGCGATCGCAATGGACTTGATCACCGCATTGGTGGACAGGTCGTTGCGGACGCGGCCGTTTTCGCGGACCGAGAGGAAGGGCTCCACCATGGCGATCAGTTTCCGTTCGGCCAGCGAATCGATCGCGTGGGCGGTCGCCTCCAGGGTGGCGACCGTATCCGGGTCGCCCAGGCAGATCCGGGTCAGCATCTTCCCGCCGTCGGCACCAAGGGCCTCCAGCGCCGCGGCCGTGTGGCCGGTGAACCGGTCATCGATCTCGTTGACCAGCCCGGCCAGGCCGCCACGGTTCATCGAGCCGAACACGAGCTTCCCGTCCAGGGCACCCAGCAGCAGGAGGTCGTCCATGATGTCCGGGGAGGCCAGGACACCGTCGACGGCGGGGTTGGCCAACGCGATCTGGAGCCGGTCCAGGAGTTGGCGGCGGTCTGCCATGGCCACCGGATCCGCACCGACGGCAAGGGCGCCGCGGGCCGGGTGGTCGGCCGCGACGATGAAGTTCTGTCGTCCGGACTTCAGGCCCGGGTGGCGGCGGCGGGACTTCGCGGCGCGGGCCACAGCCTCCGGGTCCTCAAGGCGGATGGTGCTCAGGTGCTCATAGCGGCGCGGATCATCATCCAGGGTGCGGTTGGAAGCCATCGGGGTGAGGGTCACAGTGCTGCTCCTTCGGTGGCAAGCTGCGCGGCGGCACCGTCGCCGGGGACCGGCCGGCCGCGTTCGGCCAGCAGCGAGGTGACCTCCTCCGGCGTCGGCATGGCATCTGCGCAGGAGAGCCGGGAGGCGACGATCGCACCTGCGGCGTTGGCGTAGTCCAGGACCTGGGCCAACGGCCAGCCGGAGAGGAGCCCATGGCAGAACGCGCCGCCAAACGAGTCGCCGGCACCCAGGCCGTTCAGCGTCTCCACCGGAACGGGAGCGGACACCACCCGCTCGGTGCGGGTCTTCGCCATCACCCCTTCGGCGCCGAGCTTGACGACGGCGATCTCCACGCCCGCAGCCAGCAGGCGGTCCGCCTGCTCATCAGGAGTCCCCTCCCCCACGGCGACGGCGCACTCCTTGTCGTTGCCGATAGCGACCGTGACATACGGCAGGACTTTGGCGACCTCGGCCCGTGCCTCTTCCTCGGATGGCCAGAACATGGGCCGGTAATCCAGGTCAAGGATGGTGAACTGACCTTCAGCCAAGCGGGTGCGCGGGCGCGCTTCGTGGGCTGCGATGTGCGCTGACCGGGAGGGCTCCTGGCACAGGCCCGTCACGGTGGACCAGAAGATCCCTGCCTGGCGGATGGCGTCCAGGTCCAGCTCTTCAGCCTTGATCTGCAGGTCCGGCGCGGTGGGGAACCGGCCGTAGAAATACAGCGGGAACTCATCGGTTGCCGGCTTGATCGCGCAGAAGGTTACCGCCGTGGGCAAGTCCTTCACCGGGGTCACGAAGGTGTCATCGACGTTGAACTTGCGCAGCTCGCGGTGCAGGTAAACACCGAACGGGTCATCCCCGGTACGGGTAACGACGGCAGTGCGGCGGCCATGGCGGGCGGCGGCAACAGCAACGTTGGACGGTGAACCACCCAAGTACTTGCCGAAGGAATTAACGTCCTCCAAGCCAACCCCGATGTCGTTCGGGTAGATATCAACGCTGATGCGCCCGATCGTAAGAAGCTCGTGGGTCACGGTGATCGCGGACCTTTCTGGTGTGGAACCCGGCCCCTGTGAGGGGCTGGAGTTCCGGGACTGGCAGGCCGTGGCGTGGGCCACAGGCACTACTTTGCCGTAGATCGAATGTCCTGTCAAAAGTTTGTTCTGACATACTTACAACCAACAGCAGACCCGGCCCCCACGACCGGTAGGGGCCGGCAGTCAGTGTTTGGGGACCGCCAGCTCGCCGGTAACGTACTGCGCGCGGCCGAAACCGAACGACCAGTCACCGGCGCCATTTTCCACATAGCCGATGAAGACATCCTCGCCGGCGACCCCCAGTCCGGCGAGCTTTTCCGCCACGGCCGCGAAAAGCCCCTGCTTGGCCTCCTGCGACCGGCCCGCCTGGGTGAAAATCTGGATCATCACCACGCCCCCGCTGCGCTCGAATCCGAGGCCCGCATCCTGGGCAATGATCCAGCCCTGGGGGTGTTCCGTCAGGATGTGGAAGTAGTCCCGCTCCGGAATGCCATACTCGGCCAGGATTGCTTCATGGATCCCTCGGCTCAGCGCCTGCAATTCTTCGGCGGTGCGGCCTTCGTTGACGTCAATGCGGACCAGCGGCATGCTCATTCTCCTTTGCTTGCTTTGTCCTGACATACTAACAAGTGATGCAACAAGGGAACAAACCCTTGCAGGGAACCCGCGATGGTGCCTACAATTAATCAACCGCAAGGTTGATAAACAAAAAAGTTGATTTAAGGAAATGATGTTGATCTCCGATGACGCGGCCTTGGACGTGGCCTTCATGGCCCTGGCAGATCCCGTGCGGAGGCGCCTCATCGCCCGGCTCAGCAGGGGCCCGGCAACAGTGAACGAATTGGCGGAACCGTTCGAGATCTCCAAGCAGGCGGTCTCGAAACACATCCAGGTACTCGAGCAGGCGGAACTGGTGACCCGGACCAGGGACGCACAGCGCCGGCCCGTGCACCTGAACCCGGCCCGGCTTGAGGCGCTGACCGCATGGATTGACCAATACCGGTTGATCCGCGAAGGCCAGTTCCGCAGCCTCGACGCCGTTCTTCGATCAAGCACTGCCCACAGCGGCGGCCACCACAGTGGCGACCAATCCACCCAGGAGTCAAGATGAGCAATTCCCTGAAACTCAGCGTTCCCGAGGGCGTCCCCTTCATCGATTACGAGCGTGAGTTCGATTTCCCGGTCGCGGACGTGTTCCGCGCCCACAAAGAACCGGACCTCATTGTCCAGTGGCTGGGCCCGCGGGGCATGAAGATGGACATTGACCACTACGACTTCCGCACCGGCGGCAGCTACAGCTACCTGCACACCGGACGCGACGGTGTCGCCTACGAGTTCAAGGGCATTTTCCACACGGTCCGCGAGAACGAATTCGCCATCCAGACCTTCGAGTTCGGCGGATATCCGGATGTGGTCAGCCTGGAGTTCATGACGTTCGAGGACCTCGGCAACGGAAGGACCCGACTGCGGGGACATTCCGTCTACCCCAGCCAGGAAGCGCGCGACGGCATGGCCCAGTCCGGCATGGAGGGCGGCCTGTCCGAGGGTTACGAGCGGCTGGAAGAATTGCTGGCCGGGGCAACGGCTCCCGCCTGACGCAAAAGCACCGCCTCATCCAGGACGCGGCCCAGGTTCGCGGGGTCGTGGGCGAACCGGCCCAGGAAGAGTCCGTCCGCGGCTCCCAGCTGCGGCAACAGTCCAGGGCCGGCACTGCCGCCGTACATCACGGGGCAGCCCGGGCCCAGGGCCTCCCGGATCAGCCCGAGGACGGCGTTGACGTGGTGCGGGGCGGCGGGCTCGTCGGCGCCGATGGCCCAAACAGGTTCGTAGGCCAGGACCAGGCGGGGCAGCAGGTCCGTGTCGCCGCCCGTCGCGGCCCGGACCTGCCGCACGCAGAAGTCCGCGGCAGCACCGGCGTCGAGCCTGTCCGGTTCCCCGATGCACAGCAGCGGGGTGAGGGAATGGCCGACGACGGCACGCACCTTGCGGGCCACCACGGCGTCGTCCTCGGCGAACAGCCGGCGGCGCTCGGCATGTCCAACTTCCACCAGGCGGACGCCAAGTTCGGCCAGCATGCCGGGGCTCACTTCCCCGGTGAGCGGCCCGTCCCCCCATGCGCAGTTTTGGGCCCCGAGCAGCACCGGCGAGCCGGCCAGGATCCGCGCGGCCTGTTCCAGTACCGGAAAGGAAGGGATGACGAAGACCCGCACCGGGGAGTCCTGTGCGGCGAGTCCGGGCCTGTCATCCACGATGGAACGCACCTCCGACAGCCAGCGCAGGCTTTCCTGGTAGCCCAGGTACATCTTGGTGCTGACACCGATGTAGAGGGGGCCGTTGCCTGTGCTGCTGCCGGAGGTGCTCATGGTTTCCTTGCGTGTTGGTGGCTGCCGACGTGCTCAGTCGAGCAGGTCATCGGCCTTGTTCTTGAACCGCTTGGTGGCGTACATCATCGCGGCCGCCAGGAACGGCAGCACCCCGAGAGCGTAGACCCCCATGGATCCGGTGGGTGACTGCGTTGCCTCGTTGACTGCGGTCCGCAGGATGGGTGCTACGAAGCCGCCCAGGTTGCCGAGGGAGTTGATCAACCCGATGCCTGCCGCGGCAGCAGACCCGGCGAGGAACGCGGTGGGGTACGACCAGACCACCGGACCGACGGCAAGGAAGCTGCAGACTGCCAGGGTAATGAAGACCATGCCCAGCACCGGCTGGTGGTTGGTCCCCGCCCAGGCTGAGCCGAAGATGCACAGTCCGGTGGAGATGAACAGGATGGTGCCGAACTTCCGCCGCTTCGCCACCGTGTCCGCGGCCTTGCCGATGAAGTAGCAGGAGAAGATGCCGAAGAACCATGGCACGGCGATCAGCAGGCCGACGGCGAGTCCCACCTTCTGCCCGGTGAGGGAGGACACCTGCTGCGGCAGGAAGAAGGTCACACCATAGACCGCGACCTGCAGGCAGAAATAGATCACGGTGAAGTACCAGACGCGGCCGTTGCGCAGGGCGGCGAGGATGCCGCGGGGGCCATGCTCGTCCTTGATGGTGTCCTCCAGGGCCATGACTTCCTTCAGCGCATACTTTTCTTCGCTGCTGAGGAACTTGGCTTTCTCCGGACCATTGATCAGGAAAAAGAACGCCGCGATGCCGGCCAGGACGGCCAGCATGCCTTCGACGAAGAACATGACCTGCCAGCCGCGCAGTCCGGGGACCTGGTCGCCGATGTTGATGAGCCAGCCTGAGAGCGGGTTGCCGATCATCTGGGAGAAGGGCTGGGCCAGGTAGAAGATGGCGAACATCTGCACGCGGACCTTGTTCGGGAACCATTCGGCCAGGTACATGATCACGCCGGGAAACAGGCCCGCCTCGGTGACGCCGAGGAGGAAGCGCAGGATCACGAACGAGGTTTCGCCCTGGACGAAGGCGAAGCATGCCGAGACGATGCCCCAGGTGATGGCGATGCGTGCCAGCCAGACCTTGGCACCGACCTTCTTGAGCAGCAGGTTGCTGGGAATCTCGAAGATCGCGTAGCCGATGAAGAAGATGCCGGCGCCCAGGGCAAAGGCTGCGGCGGACACCCCCTTGTCCGCGCCCAGCGCGGCCTCGGCGAAACCGACGTTGGTTCTGTCCAGGAATGAGACGACGTAGAGGATGACCAGCATCGGCATGAGCCGGCGCGCCGCCTTCAAGATTGCCGATTTCAGGACCGGCCGGGCCAGGAGTTCCTTTGATGTTGCGGTGGTTTCAGACACAGCACTCTCCTTCGAGTGGGTGGCGGTGATGGGCCTGCGGGCCGGCGGCCCGCAGAGCTTGGTGGTGGCGGCACGGTGCCGTCAGTGCATGTACAGGCCGCCGTCCACGTTCAGCGTCTGGCCGGAGATGTACCCGGCGTCCTCACCGATCAGGAAGGAGATGGCTGCCGCAACATCCCGTGTGGTGCCTACCCGGTTCACCACGAGGTCCCTGACCAGTTCATCCTTGCGTTCCTCGCTGAGGGTGCCGCCCATGATGTCGGTGTCGATCGGACCGGGCGAAATCGCGTTGACCGTGATGTCGTACTCACCCAGTTCGCGGGCGGTGGCGCGGGTAAGACCGATCACGCCGGCCTTCGCTACGGAGTACGGGGTCTTGCTGAACGTGCCGCCGCCGCGCTGGGCGGAGACCGAGGAGATGTTCACGATCCGGCCCAGCCGGTTCTTCACCATCGATTCGGCGGCCCGGCGGGTCGCGTAGTGCACGCCGTTCATGTTGATGTTGAGCACCCGATCCCATTCGCCGGCGTCGAGCTCGAGGTAGGGGACCGGGGAGCTGACGCCCGCGATGTTCGCCAGCGCAACCAGCTGCGGAAGCTCGGCCTCGATCTCGTCGATGGCGGCGCGGACCGAGGCTTCGTCGCCGATGTTGGCGCCGGCGCCGTGGGCCTTGACACCGTGCTTTTCGGCCAGTTCCTTGGCCAGGCTCTTGCTGGCGGCGTCGTCAAGGTCGATCACGCCGATGTTCCAGCCGCGTTCGGCGAGGTAGACGGCCGTGGCGCGGCCGATGCCGCGTTCAGAGACTGCGCCGGTAACAATCACGGTGCGGTCTGCGGGGAAAACTGTCATGGAATGTTCCTTCTGGTTCAGGGAGGGGCTAGGACAGCGGGGCCGGGCCCAGGTCCTCGATGAGCTTCTGCATGGCGACGTAGGCCTTGTTCCGGTAGGCAACCAAAGCTGCGGTGCGCTCAGCCGGGACGTCGAGGAAGCCGGAGCCGGTCTTGGTGCCCAGCTGGCCGGCGTCGACCTTTTCCTGCAGGATCTGCGGGGTGGCGAACCGCTCCGGGAAGCCGGTCTGCAGCGACTTGTAGCAGAACGCGTAGACGTCCAGGCCGGCCATGTCTGCGATGGCGAAGGGACCGAAGAACGGCAGCCGGAAGCCGAAGGTGGTACGGACCAGCGTGTCCACGTCCTCGGCCGTGGCGATGCCTTCCTCCACCACCTGGGCGGCTTCGTGGAAGAGGGCGTACTGGAGCCGGTTCAGCACGAAGCCGGTGACATCCTTGACGGTAGCCGTTTCCTTGCCGGTCTCCCCCACGATGGTGCGGGCGGCCTGCACGGTCGCCTCGGAGGTCCCCTCGTGCGGAATGACTTCCACGCCGGGGATGAACGGTGCCGGGTTGGAGAAGTGGACGCCCAGGAAGCGCTCCGGGTTCTCCACCACTTCGGCCAGCTTGGCAATGGAAATAGTGGAGGTGTTGGAGCCAATGATGGCGTCCGGGCGCGCGGCGGCGCTGATCCGGCCCAGGGTGGCGTGCTTGATCTCGAGGACTTCCGGCACGGCCTCCTCGATGTATTCGGCGTCCGCCACCGCCTCCTCGATGTCCTTGGCTGCCCAGAGGTTTTCCTTCAGCAGGTCCGTGGCGTTGGCCGGGAAAAGACCGGCAGCCACGAATTCGTCGGATTCCTTCAGCAGGCGCTCGTAGTTGCCCTGGGCGATCTCGGCGGAGACGTCGGCGAGCGCCACGCGGGCCCCCGCAAGGGCCAGGACCTGGGCGATTCCGCCGCCCATGTAGCCGGAACCGACGACTGCGATATTACGGATGCTCATGTGGTTTCAAGTCCTTCCGACGCGCCCTCATAGGAGCAGATGGCGTCTACTTTGGCCGCGGATGCGGAGTTTTCATCGAAGCGGTAGTTGAGCCACTCGCCCACCAGCTTCTTGGCCAGTTCCAGGCCGATGACGCGCTGGCCCAGGGTCAGCACCTGCGCGTTGTTGGAGAGCACAGACCGCTCCACGGAGTAGCTGTCGTGGGCCGTCACGGCCCGGATGCCCGGTACCTTGTTGGCTGAGATGGCGACGCCCAGGCCGGTTCCGCAGATCAGGAGGGCACGGTCCGCTTCGCCGGCCGCCACCTTGCGGGCGGCGGCGACGGCCAGGTGGGGGTAGGCGGTGGTGTCGTCGGCGCCGACTCCCACATCCTCCACGGAAGCAACCCGGGGGTCAGCCTCCAGCAGTTCCCGCAGGGCGTTCTTGTATTCCACGCCTGCTTCGTCATTGCCGACGACGATGCGCCAGCCGGTTGGGGATTGCTCAGTCATAACGGTTCTCCTTCAGTGGCTTTCGATGGTGGCGGCGTAATCGGCCACCCTGCGGGCGATGAGGCCAAAGGACACAGCACCGGGGTCCGGGTGGCCCAGGCTCTTTTCGGCCAGCGGACGGGCCCTGCCCTTCTTCGGGCTGAGGCCGGCTGTCTCATCAGCGGCTTTTGCTGCCGCCTCCGCTGCCGCACTGAGGCTTGCAGCCAGGCTGCCGCCGTCGTCTATTGCCTTGGCGAAGGTTTCGGCGAACGGAAGCAGCGCATCCACCATGGTCTTGTCCCCGGCTTCCGCCTTGCCCAGGGTGACAATGGAGTCGCGGAGGGCGTTGACGGCCGCGGTCGCGTCGGCGGCCGTGTAGGCGTCCTTGCTGCCCAGCGTCCTGCCGACGGCGGTGACGGCCGCGCCCCAGAGGGCCCCGGAGGTACCCCCGGCCCGCTCGGCCCACTGCTCCCCTGCCGCCGCAAGGACTTCCTCCAGGCCGGCGCCGCCGGCGTGGGATTGCTCCGCGGCGGCTACGGCAGCGTCCACGCCGCGCCGCATGCCGATGCCGTGGTCGCCGTCCCCGGCGATGGCGTCCAGCTTTCCCAGGGCGTCTTCGTGTTCGACGACGACGGCGCGGGCCTCCTTCAGCGCGTCAACCGCGGTGGCTGCCAGGGCGGTTGAGGCCGGGGTGGCGGCCAGCGAAGTGATGGCTGCCGCCTCGGCCAGGGATTCGACGGCCCGGGCCCGGCGGCGTGCCAGGTTGCCCTTCCGGAAGGCCGGCGTGTCAGCGGGGGCGGCCCAGAACTTCTCCAGCTCGGCGTCCAGCCAGAACAGCGTGAGGGACAGGCCGGACATGTCCAGGCTGGTGACCAGCTCACCGCACTCGGGCTCGACGATCTCCAGTCCGGCCTCGGTGAGCAGGGCTTCGATCCTGCCGAACAGCAGGAAGAGTTCGTCGTACTTGACGGTCCCCAGGCCGTTGAGGATGGGTACTACCCGCTGGCTTGCGGTTTCAGGCTTGTCCTTCAGCAGGCCGTCCACCAGCAGCTTGGCCAGTTCACTGGCGGTGGGAAGCGGCTGCTCGGAGATGCCCGGTTCGCCGTGGATACCCAGCCCCACCGACATCATGCCTTCGGGCACGGTGAAGAGGGGCTCTGCTGCTCCGGGAAGGGTGCACCCCGCGAACGCCACGCCCAAGGAGCGGGTGTGGTGGTTCGCCTTGGTGGCAAGCCGCTCCACCTCGTCCAGGTCCAGTCCGGCTTCTGCCGCCGCGCCGGCAACTTTGAAGACCGTGAGGTCGCCGGCGATACCGCGGCGCTTGCCGATTTCTTCGACCGGTGCGCTGGCGATGTCGTCGGTGACCAGCACGGTCCGGGTCTGGATGCCTTCGGCGTTCAGCTTGTCCTGGGCCTGGCCGAAGTGGAGGACGTCGCCGGCATAGTTTCCGTAGCTGAGGAGGACGCCGCCGCCGGTCTGGGCTGCCTTGGCAACGCGGTAGACCTGCCCCGCGGAGGGGGAGGCAAACATGTTGCCGCAGGCGCTTCCGGCGGCGAGCCCGGCCCCCACCAGGCCGGCGAAGGCGGGGTAGTGGCCGGAGCCGCCACCGATGACCACTGCCACCTGGTTCTCGGGAGTTTCGGTGGAACGGACAACACCGCCGTCGACACGCGCCACATACTGGCGGTTGGCGGCCACGAAACCGTCGAGGGCGTCGTCTGCGAACTGCGCTGGATCGTCAAATATCTTTGTCATGATTCCTCGTTGAACCCGTTGGATCGGTTGGGAGCCGGCCGGCTAGCGTGCAGGGACTGCCGCGGGGGTTTGCCGGCCCTGCGCCACCAGGCTGGTGCCCAGGGCATAGCCGTCGCGCTTGGGCAGGACCTGGCGCCGGAGGTAATCCTGGTTGGCGGCGGTGACGCTCAGGCCGTCGCCGCCGTAGTGCTCCGTGCAGATGATGCCCTGGAAGCCGACGGAGATGGCGAACTGGAACGCCTCGCGGTAGCTGATGAGGCCTGATTCCATGGGAGCCGGCATGGCGACGTACTGGTTGCGGGCCTGGTTTTCATCGCGGATGTAGTTCTTGACGTGCCAGTAGTTGGAGTAAGGCAGGGTCTTGTGCACCAGCTCCCGCCAGTCTTCGATGGGGCGGTGCAGGCGGATCAGGTTACCCAGGTCCGGGTTCAGCCCTACGTTGGGCAGGTCGATGTCCTGGACCAGCTGCACGGAGGAATCGCCGGTGCCCAGGTACGTGTCCTCGTACATCTCCAGCGACACCAGGAGGCCAAGTTCGGCGGCGTGCTTGCCCACTTCGCGGATACGGGTGACGGCGTTGTTCCAGCTTTCCTTGTCCCCCACCGGATCTTTGTGGCCCTCGACGGTCCAGAACCACAGCTGCTTCCGCTGCTCGGGGGTAATGGCCTGGTGCAGCCCGATCGAGACAACCTCGCAGCCAAGCTGTGCTGCGGCGTCGAGCGTGCGGTGGGTGTAGGCAAGGTTTTCTTCCCAGTTGCCTTCCTCGATCACGCTGCGGCGGATGGCCGAGATGGAGGGAAGTCCGAGGCCGGCGGCCGTGGCAGCGGCTTTCAGCTCGTCCAGCCGGGCGCTGGAAAGGTCGCCGGGGCGGACCCAGCTGTCGGTGAGGTCGGCATTGGTGAAACCGGCGTCGGCGACTTCTTCGAAGACCTGCTGCCAGTCTCCGGCAGGGGCGTCCTGGACGGCGGTTCCGTCCGGCCGGGTTCCGGGGAACTGCAGCAGGGCAGCGGCGATGGGCCAGTTTTCAGCGGTGTACGGCATTGTCACTCCAGATCATGAATCGCATTTCCTATAGGATCTATGCTGTTCGACGGCATTGTCAAGGGGTCTTGTGAAGGCCAATGGGCCATGAGGTGGCGACCGGGGGCCGCGGGGCCGCCAGGACAGCGCCGGGCGGTGCTGCTAGTTTCGCACTTCGCTGTCGTGTTGCGAGCGCTGCTTGACGCCTTCGATGTGGTCGATCATCTTCTGCCGGGCAAGCTCGGCGTCGCCGGCTTCAAAGGCTTTCAGGATCTCCGTGTGCTCGGCAATGGCGTAGTCGGCGTCCGTGACGCCCAGGCCCCCGAAGAAACGGAAACGCTGCACCTGGCCACCAAGGGCGTTGTACGCGGACAGCAGGAACTGGTTGTTCGCCGATTCGGCGATCATGCGGTGGAAGCGTTCGTCCGCTTCCCAATAAGCGCGGAACTCGGCGAACGATGGGCCGCGGGGCGCCGCTTTGAGGTCCTCGATGGCCTGCTGGAGCCGCCCGGTGAGTTCCTGGTTCGCGTGTTTGCAGGCCATGAAGGCATTGGCCGGTTCGATCACCAGCCGCGCGTCCATCAGGTCTGCAAGCTCTTCCGGAGAGAACAGGGGCGCCACCCGGTATCCGCGCAGGGCCATCCGCCGGACCATACCGGTGGCTTCCAGCCGCGCGAGCGCCTCACGGACCGGGGTCGGGGAAACGTCCAGTTCCCGGGCCATGCCATCAATGCTGACGGGGGTACCGGCTTCCAGCCGGCCGTCCATCAAGGCACCCAGGAGCGCCTCGTAAACGTGGTCGGCGAGGACCTGCCTGCTGACGCCGCCCGAGGCCTGGTTTTTGGTTGCCATGTAGAAATCCTATAGCCGGTGAACTGGCGGGAACGCTGCGGAGCCGGGTGTCCCCGGGCACACCCACGCCGGTGCCGTGCGGCCGCCACGCCGCACGGCACCAGTCCCGGCTGCGCGGTCAGGAGACCTGCAGGCCGCCGTTGATGTCGTAGGTGGCCGCAGTGATGTAACCGGCGTCCTCGCCCAGGAGGAAGGCGATCAGGGCACCCACTTCTTCCCTGGTTCCCACCCGGCCCATCATGATGCCCTCCGACATTTGGGCTTTCCGCTCGTCGGTCAGCGTGCCGCCCATGATGTCCGTGTCGATCGGGCCCGGCGCGATCGCGTTCACGGTGATGTTGTGCTCGCCCACTTCCCGGGCCAGGGCACGGGTGAAGCCCAGGATTCCTGCTTTGGAGGCACTGTATGCCACTTTGGAGTAGGTGCCGCCGCCGCGCTGGGCGGAGATGGAGGAGATGCTGACGATCCTGCCCAGTCCGCGTTCGATCATGCCTTTGAGGACGCGCTGGGACACGATGAACGTGCCGCGCATGTTGATGGCGAAGACCTTGTCCCATTCCGCCACCGTGGTCTCCATGAAGGGGGTGGGCGAACTGATTCCGGCCAGGTTGACCAGTCCCACGATGGGTGGAAGGGCCTGCTCGATCTCCGTGATGGCCCGGTCCACGGATGCTTCGTCCGACACGTCGGCTCCCACGCCGATCGCTTTGACCGCCCGGCTGGAACCGATTTCGGCGGCTGCCGCCTGGGCGTCCTCGGCATTGATATCCAGGATCGCGATGGACCAGCCCTCGCTGGCCAGCCGGTCAGCCGTGGCTCGGCCGATGCCGCGCGCCGACGCCGCACCGGTCAGGACGGCGGTGCGTTCCGCGGGGAAGATGTGCTGTGTGGTCATGGGGGTCTCCTAGTGGGTTTCGGGGGCAGGGACGGTGGCTCCGGCGGCGGAGGCACCTTCGGGCCGCTTGCGTGCGTAGAGGTAGGTGGCGGCGGCGGTCACGGCCAGGCAGGCGGCCAGGAACACCAGGCCGGTCTGGCTGTTCCCCGTGGCGTCCTTGAGGATGCCCACGATGTAGGGGGCCACGAAGCCGCCCAGGTTGCCAAGGGAGTTGACCATGGCAAGGCCCGCTGCGGCCGCAGCGCCGGTGAGGGCGGCCGACGGCATGGCCAGGAAGGGTGCGATCGCCGAGTAGATCCCCATGGCCGCGAGCGTCAGGAAAACCATGGCCAGCACGGCATTGACCGGGAGCAGGTACCCGGCGCCCAGGAGGCCGACGGCGGCGAGCACCATGCTCATGCTGGCGTGCCACACACGGTTGCCGGTGCGGTCCGAGCGCTTGCTCCAGAAGTAGACGAACACGGCTGCGATGGCGTAGGGGATGAAGACGATGAATCCCACCTGGGTGGAGTCGAACGTACCAAGCGCCTTGACGATGGTGGGCAGCCAGAGCCCCAGGCCATAGATGCCGCAGACCAGGCCAAAGTACAGCGCCGAGTAGGCGATGGTGCGCGGGTCCTTCAGGCCGGCCAGGAAGTTGTGGTTGCCGGACTTCTGCTTGTCCGCCAGTTCCGCGGCCATGGTCGTAGAGAGCCATTCGCGCTCCTCCGGCTTGAGCCACTTGGCGTGTTCCGGGCGGTCCGTCATGACGAAGGGCGTGATGATGCCCAGGATGATGGCGGGGATGCCTTCAAGGATGTAGAGCCACTGCCAGCCGTGCAGGCCCGCGACGCCTTCCAGGTTCAGGAGCATGCCGGAGACGGGAGCACCGAGGGCGTTGGAGATGGGCTGGGCCAGGATGAAGATGCCAAGCACAGTCACGCGCTGCGCCGCGGGGAACCACAGGGTCAGGTAGAAGAGGATGGCCGGGAAGAAGCCGGCTTCGGCCGCTCCAAGCAGGAAGCGGATCACGTAGAAGGTGGCTTCGCCGTTGACCAGGAACATGGCCGTGGCGAAGATGCCCCAGCTGATCAGGATGCGGGCAATCCACTTGCGGGCACCGTAGCGGTACATGCCGCCGTTGCTGGGGATTTCCAGCAGGGCGTAGCCCAGGAAGAAGATGCCGGCACCCAGGCCATAGGCAGCCTCGGTGAGGCCGATGTCGCCCTGCATGCCAAGCTTGGCGAAGCCGACGTTGTTCCGGTCGAGGTAGGCGATGAAGTACAGAAGGACGATCAGGGGCATCAGCCGCCGACGGACCTTGCGGAGGGTGGTCTCGCCCAGTTCGCTGAGTGCGGGGGCGGCGGTACGGGAGCTCATCGCTGGCCTCCCGCGGTGGCGTGGGGACCTTTATGAGGGGAATGCGCGCACATAACGACTCCTTTGGCTGGCGGCATTTCGGGGGATTTTGATATCAGATGTCTGATGTCTGACTGCGATTCTAGCCACAGGGAGATGTGGGCGTCAACACATGCGGGAGGCTGCCCGCGGGCGGCAGGGAGAACGGCGTGCAACCCGGGTTTCACCCGGCAGTGCCTAGCGGGCAGTCGCGCCGTTTCGGCTCGAGACGGCGAGGTAGTTCTCGTAGTCCTCGAAGGTCTGGGTGATGTGGGCGTCCATTGTGGAGCGCGCCGTGGCAGGATCGCCCTCGGCGATGGCGGCAAGGACCATTTTGTGGTGGTGGATGGCGTGGCGCTGCACGTCGGGGAAGGCTGAGGTCTCGCGGCGCATGGCATACAACAGGGTGGAAAGCTGGCCCAGCAGGGCGGGGACAAACGGGTTGCCGGACGCGCGCAGCACGGTGTCATGGAACGCGATGTCGGCGACGGTCAGGGCATCGACGTCTCCGGCATTGTGCGCCGCTTCCATCTGCTCCACGCTCTCCCGCAAGGCTGCAAGGTCAGCCGGGCGATGGCGGGAGGCGGCGAGTTCCGCCGCACCTGTCTCCACCATCCGGCGGACCTCGAGCAGGCGAAGGGCCACCTGGTCGGAGGCTACTCCCCTGGAGGCCGCCTGCATGATGGCGTCCATGCCGGTCCAGCGTTCGGGCGGGTTGACGAATGTGCCGAGGCCGCGTTTGACGTACACCACGTTCTGGGCCTTCAGCACTTTCATGGCCTCCCGGGCCGTCAGCCTGCTGACCCCGGATTCCTTGGCGATGTCCGCCTCCGGCGGCAGGGCGTCGTCGGCCTTGATCTCCCCGCTGAGAATGTGCTCAAGGACCTTGTCCACGACGACGTCAACCAGCGTGCGCCGCGCCTCTGCCATCCTGCTCCCCTGCCTGGGCACCGTGGCCCCTCTTGCCATTCAACCCTACTCGACGCAGGGAGTGCGGCGACGTCGGTTACGAGACCCGCTTAAACGCCGAACGCGGGGCCATGCCCGCCCGCCCCATCTGATGGGGCGGGCGGGCATGGCCCCGCGCTGAGTGCAAGTCCCCTAGAGGGCTGCGAAAACCTCGCGCAGCAGCTTGGCGGTCTCGGACGGCGTCTTGCCGACCTTGACGCCGGCGGCCTCGAGGGCTTCCTTCTTGGCCTGGGCGGTACCGGCGGAACCGGAGACGATGGCGCCTGCGTGGCCCATGGTCTTGCCTTCGGGAGCCGTGAATCCGGCCACGTAGCCAACAACCGGCTTGGTGACGTTGGCCTTGATGAAGTCGGCAGCACGCTCTTCGGCGTCGCCGCCGATTTCACCGATCATCACGATGGCCTTGGTCTCGGGGTCAGCCTCGAACGCGGCCAGGGCGTCAATGTGGGTGGTGCCGATGATGGGGTCGCCGCCGATGCCGATGGCGGTGGAGAAGCCCAGGTCGCGCAATTCGTACATCATCTGGTAGGTCAGGGTGCCGGACTTGGAGACCAGGCCGATCGGGCCCTTGCCGGTGATGTTGGCGGGGGTGATGCCCACCAATGCTTCGCCGGGGGTGATGATGCCGGGGCAGTTCGGGCCGATGATGCGGGTGACCTGGTTGCCGTCGGCGTCCACCTTGGACTGGGCCAGCGCCCAGAATTCGGCGGAGTCCTGGACGGGAACGCCTTCGGTGATGACCACGACCAGGCCGATGCCTGCCTCGATGGCTTCGACGACCGCGTTCTTGGTGAAGGCCGGCGGCACGAAGACGATGGAGACGTCGGCGCCGGTTTCAGCCATGGCTTCCTTGACGGTGCCGTAGACGTTGATTTCCTTGTCGCCGTGCAGGACCGTGGTGCCGGCCTTGCGGGCGTTGACGCCGCCAACAATGTTGGTGCCGGCCTTGAGCATCAGGGCGGTGTGCTTGGTGCCTTCGCCGCCGGTGATGCCCTGGACGATGACCTTGGAATCCTTGTTGAGGTAGATAGACATGGTGCGTCCCTTACTTAGCTGCGTTGGCGAGCTCGGCGGCCTTGTCGGCGCCCTCGTCCATGGTGGCGGCCAGGGTTACCAGCGGGTGGTTGGCCTCGGTGAGGATGCGGCGGCCTTCCTCGACGTTGTTGCCGTCAAGGCGGACTACCAGCGGCTTGTTCGCGGAGTGGCCCAGCTCGGCCAGCGCGCCAACGATGCCCTTGGCGACGGCGTCGCAGGCGGTGATGCCGCCGAAGACGTTGACGAACACGGACTTGACCTGCTCGTCGCCCAGGATGACGTCCAGGCCGGCGGCCATGACCTCGGCGGAGGCTCCGCCGCCGATGTCCAGGAAGTTGGCGGGCTTGACGTTGCCGTGGTTTTCGCCGGCATAGGCCACGACGTCGAGGGTGGACATGACCAGGCCTGCACCGTTGCCGATGATGCCTACTTCGCCGTCGAGCTTGACGTAGTTGAGGTCCTGCGCCTTTGCCTTGGCCTCAAGGGGGTCTGCAGCATCCTTGTCCTCGAGCTGCGCGTGCTTGGCGTGCCGGAAGCCGGCGTTCTCGTCGAGGGAGACCTTGCCGTCCAGGGCGACGATGTCGCCGGCGCCGGTCTTGACGAGGGGGTTGACCTCCACCAGGGTGGCGTCTTCCTTCTTGAAGACATCCCAGAGCTTGAGGATCACGGCGGCGACCTTGCCGCGCAGTTCCTCGGCGAAGCCTGCGGCTGCGACGATCTCGTCGGCCTTGGCCTGGTCGATGCCCACGGCGGGGTCGATGGCGATCTTGGCCAGCGCTTCGGGGCGTTCGACGGCGAGCTGCTCGATTTCCATGCCGCCCTCAACCGAGCACATGGCCAGGTAGTTGCGGTTGGCCCGGTCCAGCAGGACGGAGAAGTAGTATTCCTCGGCGATGTCTGCACCCTGGGCGATCATCACCTTGTTAACGGTGTGGCCCTTGATGTCCATGCCCAGGATGTTGGTGGCGTGCTCAAGCGCTTCGTCGGCAGACTTTGCGACCTTGACGCCGCCGGCCTTGCCGCGACCGCCAACCTTGACCTGTGCCTTGACAACAGTCACGCCGCCGATCTTCTCGGCAGCTGCCTTTGCTTCTTCTGGGGTGTACGCCACGATGCCGGCAAGCACGGGTACACCGTGCGCCTCGAACATATCGCGCGCCTGGTATTCAAACAGGTCCACGGTTTAGTGTCCTTCTACGTCGAAGTAGTTTCTGTACAGTCGGACACCATCGGAAGGACGATGACCGGGCTGCGGATTGCACGCACCGGCGGCCTGTCTGGAAACGAGCCACGCGGCGTAATGCTCCATGGGGAACTCTAGTCCTTTGGAGCGGCCGGGCCGTCCCAGAGTACCTCTTATGTGAGTAAGCACACTATTCTATGGGGCGTAGAAAAACCGCGGATTTACGGGGTTTTTGAGGCCCCTGCCTGCGGCGGGGCGGTGCTTTTGTCCGGTCCGGGAATCAGCTCGTAACGTTCAGTTGAAACGAAGAATCCGACGCCGGCGGAGACGTTTCCGCACGCCACACCGCCGTTGTAGGCCGAACAGCGCAGTCCGTTGCGCTCCAGGTTCTGCCCGTCGGCAAGCACGGGCAGCTGCGTCAGCGGTCCTGCCTTGTTTCCCTTGGGTCCGTAGGTTGCCTCGATGGTCGTCACGCCGGAACGGCACTCGCCGTAGCGTGCACTGTCCGGCGCCAGCAGGGCTGTGCCGCCGAGGTAGCCCAGGTGGGTTCCTGCGCAATCGTCCTTGATATCGGCGGCTTTTGGCGCCGGATAGGCGGCCAATTCACAGTGGGCCACGGGGACGATGGGCAGCTTGTTGTTGGCCGCGTTGCTGTAGCTGTTCTGCTCGTACGGCAGGTTCAGGTGCTCTCCACGGGCGGAGGTCAGCGAGCAGGCGACGGTCCGGTCGGCGGTAATGAAGGAGAGGACATCGCCGCCGCTGGAGAACTGCTTCGCGTCGGCCAGCGGCGCGTTCGCCAGCTGCTCCATCGGCGGCCGCGGAGGCGGCGGGACATAGGAAGGGTCGCTGGTTGTCACCGAGCATCCGGTGCCGGCCATCAGGAATAGGGCAGCGAGCATCCCCCACGTAGTCCGTCGCATGGCCTCCATTATGCCCCGCCACCGGAAGACGGGGCGCGCTCAGCTGCCTGCTGTTGCAGGCACCGCGGAGAGCAGGTCCCGGTATCGCCGGGAATGCGCCGCCAGTTGTTCCGGCGTCGCCCCATGCGCCCCGTGCAGGACCACGGGCTCGGCCATGTCCAGCCCGCAGAGGTGTGCGGTGGCCTCCAGGGGCCGCAGCAGCTCGGCCATGGTGAAACGGTTGTGGCCTGCTGGCGAGTACGAGGATTCCGGTCCCCCGGTTGAGGTGACAAGCTGCAGGCGCTTCCCGTGCAGCGCGTCCCCACCGGCGCCGTAGGCAAAACCGCGGGTGAGCACCTGGTCCATCCATTCCTTCAGCAGTCCGGGAACCGAATACCAGTGCCAGGGAAACTGCAGCACGATGGTGTCGTTTTCCCGCAGGTACCGCTGTTCCAGCTCGGCGTCCACGCGACGGTCAGGGTAGAGGGACGCCAGGTCCCGGACTGTGACACCATCAAGGTCCCCGATGGAGGCGGCGAGATGGGCGGTGACCCGGGATCCTGCCAAATCGGGGTGGGCAACAATGACAAGGGTGCGTTGGTTGGTCATGGAGAGTCCGTATGTCCTTCCGGTGCAGCTTCGGGTTCCGGCGCCAGGGGCCTAGTCATTGGTCAGGACGACGCGGAAGCGCGCCCGGCCGGACATCATCCGGTTGAAGCCCTCGGCTGCCTGCACGAGCGGGTAGGTTTCGATCATGGGGCGCACCCCGGTCATCGCCGCGAAGCGAAGCGCGTCCTCGGAGTCTTTCGCCGTCCCGGAGGCATGCCCGGCGATCGAGCGGCTGCCGCCCACGAGGAGGCCGGCGTCAACCGGGACTGGTTCGTGCGGGACGCCAAGGACCACGAGCCGGCCACGGGCCGCGAGCCCCGGAACGGCGGCAGACATCGCATGGGCGTCGGTGACGGCGGCGAGGACGACGGCGGCACCGCCGAGGCCCCTCAGTTCCGCGGCGACGTCGGAACTGAGGCTGTCAACGTAGTGGTGGGCGCCGAGGTCACGGGCAAAGGGTTCCTTTTCGGCGCCGCGCGCAATGGCGACGGTTTCGAATCCCATCCTGGCCGCGAACTGGACACCGAGGTGTCCCAGGCCACCCAATCCAAGGACGGCAACGAGGTCTCCCGGTCGGGCACCGCTGTGGCGCAATCCGTTGAAGGTGGTGACGCCTGCGCACATCAACGGAGCAGCTTCAGCAAGCGTGAGTGCGTCGGGGACGGCAGCGAGGGCATCAGCCGGGGCGAGGACGTACTCCGCATAGCCACCATCGGCAGTCAGCCCGGTGATTTTTCCGGCCTCGCAGGAGATGAAATCCCCACGCCGGCATGGGTCGCACTGGAAGCACGCCCCGCCGAACCATCCGACGCCCACGCGCTGGCCGGGCGCCCACCGGGTCACACCGTCGCCCACCAGCTCGACGGTTCCGGCGACCTCGTGGCCGGGGATGCGCGGGTAGGAAGATGCCATACCTGCTCCGGGCATGGCATCACTGTGGCAGATGCCGCTGGCTGCAACCTTGATGAGTACATGTCCGTGGGGAACTTCCGGGCGATCGGTTTCAGCGAGCTGCAGGCTCGCGCCCGGAGCGGTGATGTGGACGGCTTTCATGGTGGTTGTCCTGTCAGCGGACGATCTTGAAGTTGAAGGCAGGCGTTCCGAGTGCGCCCCACAGGCGGAGCCAGACGGGCAGCAGCATTTCGGTTCCGCGCGCCGTGGTGATGTCGCCGAGGTCGATGACGTCCTGGTGGCCGAAGTCCTTCAGGAGTCCGGTGACCACGGCCTTGGCTTCGGCGTCGTTGCCGGAGACGAAGACGGATCCGGGGTCGGACAGCTGTCCGGGATAGGCCATCAGGTCCGCGTTCATGGTGTTGAGGGCCTTGACGACGCGGGCCGCGGGGAAGGCCCGCTGGATTTGCTCGGCCAGGGAATCGGTATCCTTGACGAAGAGGGTGGGAGGCATGCCGTTGCTGAAGTCGAGCGGGTTGGCGATGTCCAGGACCACCGCGCCGTCGAGGTTTTCCGGGCCGACCTGCTCCAGCACCTCGAGCGATGCACCGCCGTTGGTTGCGTTGATGATCAGCCCTGCGCCTTCCGCCGCATCCGAGAACCGTGCCACCTTGATGGCCGGGTTCTCAGCGGCCCAGGTCCCAAAGGCCGGGTTGCCCATGGCGTCAGCTGCGGTCCGGGACATGGCGGCCGCGGGGTCGCGGGTGCCGATGGTGACGGAATGGCCGAGCTCCGCGAGGCGTGCGGCAATGGTCCGGCCAACCATTCCGGTTCCAAGTACTGCTGTCTTCATGGTGTTCTCCTGGTGATGGCGGGGCCGCCATTCAATGTGACGGATCGTTCCCAAGTTTGTGACGGATCGTTCCGTCTGTCAAACTGGGTCAGTCGGTATCGGAGCACACTGGAGGAGAATTGTGGCGCGCAGGACGGCTGAGGAAAACCGGCGCAATGTACTTGGGGTGGCCACGCGGCTGTTCTACGCCCACGGCATACGGGCCGTGGGCATGGACACCGTGGTCAAGGAGTGCGGGGTGGGCAACGCGACCGTCTACCGCCAGTTCCCCACCAAGGACGCCCTGGCCACGGCTTATGTCCAGGGCCGGGCAGACGCCTGGTTCGAGCGCATGCGTGAGGCCGCCGGCGGGCAAGGATCTCCGCAGGACAAACTCATTGCCGTGTTCGACATACTGGCCTCCGACTGCGCCGGAAGCAGCTACCGGGGGTGCCCCATGCTGAACACCAACACGGAGTTCCCCGACGGCGTGCACCCGGCCCACCTCGCCGCGGTCGCCCACAAGCAGCAGGTCCGCGACTGGTTCCACACCCTGGCGGCCGAGGCGGGGGCCGAGGAACCTGACCGGCTCGCCGAAGAACTCCTCATTGTCCTCAACGGCGCCTACGCCACGGCCGCGGTCCTGGACGGCGCGGTGTATGGGTCGCGTGCGGTGGAAATGGCCCGCCGCCTGGTGGCCGAGTCCTGCCCGGCCCGCAGTTAACGCCGCAACGGTGGATGCTCTTGGCGGGAGCCCGCGCGTCCGCCCGCTCGTCCGCCCCTAGGCGTCGAGCTTGGTCAACGGCGCGTAGCGCAGCAGCAGGCGCTTCTCGCCGACGTCGAACTTGACCTTCGCGACCGTCTTGTCCCCCGCCCCTTCGAGCGCCAGCACCGTACCGTTTCCGAAGCTGGTGTGGTTGACCTTGTCCCCCACGCTGACGGCAATGATTTCCTTCTGCGGTTGCACCCGGGTCTTGGCAAGGAACGCCGGAACGTCGGCATTGAATCCGGCGGAAGAATCCGCCGCCGCTCCGCGGGAGGTGCCGGCGCCCCAGAAGGACCCGCTGTAACGGCCGGACCCGATGGAACCTCCGCCGGCCCACGACTGCCGGCTGGTGCCCTCACGTTTCCACTCAAGGAGCTCTGCGGGAATCTCCTCGAGGAACTGGCTGGCTGGGTTGTACTGGCTCTGGCCCCACATGCTGCGGACCTCGGAGCGGGTCACGTACAGCCGCTTGCGGGCACGGGTGAGTCCCACGTACGCAAGCCGGCGTTCCTCTGCCAGTTCCTTGGGATCGGTGGCGGATCGCTGGTGCGGGAACAATCCATGTTCCATGCCAGTGAGGAACACCACCGGGAATTCCAGGCCCTTGGCCGTGTGCAGGGTCATCAGCGTGACCACGCCGAGACGCTTCGCCTCGGCCACGGCGGCATCGATGTCCGCGCCGGGGGCGTCCGGGATTTGATCGGCGTCGGCCACCAGCGAGACTTGCTCCAGGAACGCGGCCAGGCTGCCTTCCGGGTTCTCCTGTTCATATTCGCGGACCACGGCAACCAGTTCCGCCAGGTTTTCCACGCGGGATTCGTCCTGGGGATCGGTGCTGGAGCGCAGAGCGGCCAGGTATCCGGTCTGTTCCAGGACAGCTTCGAGTGCGGCGGCGGCGCCGGACCCCACCGCAACTTCGGCGAGGTCGTCCAGCATCTTCACGAAGCCCAGGACGGCATTGACGGACCGGGTGGCCATCCCGGGTGCCTGGTCGGCGCGGCGGGCGGCTGCCATGAAGGAGGTCCGCTCACGCTCGGCCAGCGCTGCCACCGCACCTTCGGCGCGGTCGCCGATGCCGCGTTTTGGCTCGTTCAGCACCCGGCGGAGATTGACGTCGTCGTCCGGGTTGACCAGGACCCGAAGGTAAGCCAGGGCGTCCTTGATTTCCTTGCGTTCGTAGAAGCGCGTGCCGCCCACCACCTTGTAGGGCAAGCCCACGCGCACCAGCACATCCTCAATGGAGCGGGACTGGGCATTGGTCCGGTAGAAGATGGCAACATCACCGGGCCGCAGGTTGTCTTCGTCCTGGAGCCGGTCGATCTCCTTGGCGATGAACTGCGCTTCGTCGTGCTCGTTCTCGCCCACGTATCCGATGATTTTGTGGCCTTCGCCCTCGGCCGTCCAGAGCCGCTTTTCGGGCCGGTTGGGGTTGCGCGAGATCACCGAGTTGGCGGCGCTCAGGATGTTTTGCGTGGAGCGGTAGTTTTGCTCCAGCTTGATGGTCCGGGCTTCCGGGTAGTCCTTTTCGAATTCCACGATGTTGCGGATGTCGGCGCCGCGGAAGGCGTAGATGGACTGGTCGGAATCGCCCACCACGGTCAGTTCCGAGGCGCCCGGCCCTTCGCCCACAATTTCGCGCACTAGCGCGTACTGGGCGTGGTTGGTGTCCTGGTATTCGTCCACCAGGACGTGGCGGAACCGGCGGCGGTAGGACTCTGCCAAGGCCGGGAAGGCACGGAACATGTAGACGGTTTCGGCGATGAGGTCGTCAAAGTCCATCGCGTTGGCCTGCCGGAGGCGCTGGGTATAACCCTTGTAGACGTCCGCAACGGCGTGCTCGAACGGATCGTTGTAGTTGGCCTCGGAGGCAAAGGAGTCGGCGTCGATGAGCTCGTTCTTCAGCGCGGAGATCTTGTGCTGTATGGCCTTGGGCGCAAACTTCTTGGGGTCCAGGTCAAGGGACTTGGAGACCTGGGTAACCAGCCGCAGGGAGTCGGCGGAGTCGTAAATGGAGAAGTTCGATTTCAGCCCGACGTTGGCCGCCTCCTGCCGCAGGATGCGCACGCAGGACGAGTGGAACGTGGAGATCCACATGATCTTGGCGCGTCCGCCCACCAGCGCTTCGATGCGCTCCCGCATTTCGGCGGCCGCTTTGTTGGTGAAGGTAATGGCCAGGATTTCGCCGTGGTGGGCTCGGCCGGTGGCAATCAGGTAGGCGATCCGGTTACTGAGCACGCGGGTCTTGCCGGATCCTGCACCGGCGACGATCAGCAGCGCCGGGCCTGAGTGCTTGACTGCCTCTTCCTGCTGCGGGTTCAACCCCTCCAGCAAGGCTGCGGCATCCGGGCGGTGGCCCCGGGAATGCCCTTCCGGTGCCTGTCCTGCGCGCACGCCTCCCCCGCCCCCGGGGACCGCAACGGCGCCTTCGGAGGGCGACTTGGTGCGGGCGGTGGTGGCAGGAGCGGCCTTGAACGGCCCGTCAGAGTATGGGTCAAACAACATATCCATGATGCCTACAAGTCTAGGCGGTGGGACTGACACCGCCTTCCAGGCTGTGGATTACTGGCTGTGTGCCCGCGGTGGTGCTACGCCACCGAGCCTGACAGGAGGGCCGCACGCAGCTCCCGGACCGCCGTCGTTCCTCCTGCGATGAACCACTCCAGCCCGTTGACGTGGACGGTGTCCACGGCCCCGCCGGCTGCAAGAACGATCGCCTTGCCCGGCAGCCAGTCCCACTCCGGGCAGCTGTGCTGGAACCAGCACCCCAACTGGCCGTCCGCCACCCGGCCAAGGTCGCAGGAACCCGAGCCCAGCATGCGGAGGGACGCTGCGGACGTTGCCGCGGCGTGCCACGGCATGGCGCACAGGGGATCCATCAGCCACGTGGGGTGGATGTAGGTGGCGGCGCCGAGTTCGGCCACGGGAGTGGTGTTCCGCTTGCCGCTGTCGTCGGCGAAGACGGTGAGCGCTTCGCCGTTACGGGTGGCGGGCCGGTCCCGTCCGCCGAGCCAGAGTTTGTCCTCCTCTGGCTGGAAGACGGCGCCGAGCAACACGTCGGCGGAATCCTTGAGCGCTATGGCTGAACACCAGTAAGTGGAGCCATGCAGGAAGTTGTAGGTGCCGTCCACGGGGTCGATCACCCAGGTCCGGCCGCTCGCTCCCTGGACGGACGCGCCCTCCTCGCCCAGGATGCCGTCGTCCGGCCGGCAGCGCCGCAATTGCTCCAGCACGTAGGCCTCCGCGGCGTGGTCGGCCGCAGTCACCACGTCCGAGACGGAGGTCTTCTGTTCCGGTTCCAGGCCGGCCATGCGCATGAGGAGCGCCAGCTGTCCTGCTTCACGGACCAGCGCCGCCGCCAGCTCGTAGTCGTCCAATGCGGGGTCAAGAACAGCTGCGCTGTGTCGGCCAGTGGTCATGGGTTCAGTTTATGGGGCGGGATAATGGTGCCATGGCCAAAACCCCTGCCCAGCGGATCAAGAAGCACGGCGCCAACGCGGTTGTGCCGCAGCATCACCTGCCACCGGTGGTCAACCCCTCCACCGCGCGCACGCCGGAGAAGGCGCAAGGCAACAGCAACCTCATTGTCATTGCCGGCGTGGTGGCCAGCCTGTTCCTGTTCTGGTACCTGCACCTGCTGACCCTGACCCAGATGACGCAGCTCTCCCAGGAGATGGCCATGCCGGATTCTCTGGTGGGCGGCTTCGATGCCGGCTACATCGGCCGGCTGCAGGCGGTCATGAACGGCGACGCCCTGGGCCAGCTGAGCTACGTCCACAAGACTGCCGGGACGCTCTTCCCGCTGATTTTTGGCTTTACCTGGCTTCTCCTCATCGGGACCAACGTGGCGCGGAAGGCGCTCCGCTGGGCGCTCTGGGCTTTGCCCATGATGTTCGTGGTGGTCCGGTTGGGCGGCAACGTGGCCATTGACGCCATGATGGCTTCCAGCGGACCCGACGCCGGCCAGGTCGCCTTGGCGTCCGGCCTCACCGTTGCCGGCTGGGTACTTCTGGTGCTGAGCCTCTTGGCCGGGGCCGCGGCGGTGTTCCTCAACAGGCGGCAACGGAAAGGGCGTTAGGCAGCTGTTGCCCTGGCGCGCGCCGCTGCCCGCCGTTCCTTCCGGTGCCGCCGCACGCGCTGCGCAATGACCAACCCGGCGGCGGCCATCCCCACCGTGACCGGATAGCCCATCAGCCGTTCCAGCGTGCCGGGCTCGGGCACCTCCATGCGGGTAAGGCCGCCGGTCGCCACGGCCGCCAGCGACACGCCTCCGCAGACCAGCAGGAACCACGCCATGCCGGTCTGCCGCCGCCACAGGATGCCCAGGACCAGCAGGGCACACCCGCCGGCCAGGAAGTAGGTTATGGCCCCCACGTAATGCAAGGGTGAGCCGGCGTCTTCCGGGACCAGGCCCACCACCACGGTCCCTGCCCCCGCGGCCCCGGTCAGCACCCGCACCCACACGGCGGCCAGCAGCGGCCTCCTGTGTGCATGGTCAACCCGGGCACCATGCCGTGCCGCGACGCACAGCAACCCCGAGCTCAGCAGCACCGCACCCAGCAGCAGTCCAAGGCCCTGGAGGACGAACGAGCCGTTCATCAGCCAGTTCAGCGGCGAGCACACCTGCCGCCCGGCATGGACGCCGCAGTGCAGCGCACCAAGGTCGCTGATGTAGCCGGTCCTGAGGTCATACGGACGCGGGC
This sequence comes from Pseudarthrobacter sp. MOO14, assembly GCF_058267675.1. Lineage (NCBI taxonomy): Bacteria > Bacillati > Actinomycetota > Actinomycetes > Micrococcales > Micrococcaceae > Pseudarthrobacter > Pseudarthrobacter sp. MOO14. The sequence goes on along the minus strand of NZ_CM177849.1, from coordinate 3,303,446 downwards.
CGGCCCAGGCAAGGGCCACCACCGCCTCGGCGAGGAAGTACTGCAGCACGCTCAGCACGGACCAGGCGCCGATGTAGTGCCGGGTGGACGCGGTGTCCGGCAGGTAGGCGGCAGCGGGAGTGGCAGTCGGGGCTGGACTCATGGTTTGAGCGTAGTACGGCCCGGCACCTTGTATGCTTGTAACCGTGTTCGGACCAGCCGGCCCCGCCGGTTGCCGAATGCCCGCCCTCGTAGCTCAGTGGATAGAGCACGGCTCTCCTAAAGCCGGTGTCGTTGGTTCGATTCCAATCGAGGGCACTTGAACTCCAGTTCCCCGCAGTCCGTCCTTCGCGCCTACCTCCTGGGCAGCCCGGCGGACGGTCCCTCCGCACCGGAGCGGCCGGGACGCTGGCGGGTGGAGCGCGATCTGCTGGACAGGTCGGACGGCACCCGCGGAACCTTTACCGGCGTCGTGCTCTACACCCCAACGGACGACGACGGCCTGGCCCTTCGCGAGGAAGGCACCATGCGCTGGCCTGCTTTCACCGGCCCCGCCTCACGGGAGTACGTGCTGAAGGCGTCCCCGCGGAAGGACGCCCTGGACATGTTCTTCCCGGACGGCCGCCCGTTCCACCGGATGAGCTTTACCCCGGATGCCAGCCATGACGCGCACTGGTGCGACCCCGATACCTACCGCGTGACCTACACCTGCCAATCACCTGACCGGTTCAGCTACAGCTGGGACGTTACCGGTCCCCGTAAGGACCTGCTGCTGGTCTCGCACTTGGAAAGGATTCCCGCATGAAGGACAGGATCGTGGTGTCCGCCGTCTGTGTGTTCGATGACGCCGGGCGGCTCCTGACCGTCCGGAAACGCGGCACGGCCATGTTCATGCACCCCGGCGGCAAACCGGAGCCGGGTGAAACCGCCGTTCAAGCCGCAGCCCGCGAGCTGGCCGAGGAGGTGGGGATCGTGGTCCCGCCGCAGGAGCTGGAACTAATGGGGGTCTGGGTGGCCGATGCCGCCAACGAGGCCGCCACCGACATCGAGGCAACCGTTTTCCTCGCCCCGGGTACCTGGCAGGCCAACCCGGCCGCGGAGATCGCCGAGATCCGTTGGCTGGACTACGCCGGGAGGGACGGCGCATCCCTCCCGGCGGACCTCGCACCGCTGCTCACGGACCACATCCTCCCCGTGCTGGCCGCGCGGCCGCTCCGCCGCTAGAACTCAGGGACGGCTTCCTCCGCGACGGCGGTGGCTTCGGCGAACTGGGTCCGGTAGAGCTCCGAGTAGCGGCCGCCCGCGGCCAGGAGCTCGGTATGGGTTCCGCGTTCGACAATCCGGCCGTCTTCCACCACCAGGATGGCGTCGGCGGCACGCACGGTGGAGAGCCGGTGGGCAATCACGACGGCGGTCCGGCCCTCGAGCGCGGCGCCCAGGGCCGCCTGGACGGCGGCTTCATTCGTCGAGTCCAGTGCTGCGGTGGCCTCGTCCAGGATGACCACCCGCGGCTGGGCGATCAGCAGGCGCGCGATGGTCAACCGCTGGCGTTCACCACCTGAGAGCCGGTAGCCCCGCTCCCCCACCACGGTGTCCAGTCCGTCCGGCAGGGACCGGATCATGCCTTCAAGCCGCGCCTGCCGGAGCACGTCCCACATGTCCTTCTCGGTGGCGTCCGGCCGGGCCAGGCGCAGGTTGGAGGCGATGGACTCGTGGAACAGGTGCCCGTCCTGGGTCACCATGCCCAAGGTGTCGCGCAGGGAATCGAAGGTGGTGTCCCGCACGTCCAGGCCAGACCCCGGCCTGGTACCGCCCAGCCGCACCGCGCCCGAATCGACGTCGTACAGCCGTGACAGCAGCTGGGCGATCGTGGACTTGCCCGCCCCGGAGGAGCCCACCAGTGCCACCGTCTGGCCAGGCTCCACCCGGAAACTGATGCCGTGCAGCACTTCCTCGCCGCCGCGGGTGTCCAGCGTTGAGACTTCTTCGAGCGATGCAAGGGAGACCTTGTCCGCCGACGGGTATGCGAAGCGGACGTTGTCGAATTCGACCGACACAGGACCGGCAGGCACGGGCACGGCGTCCGGTTTCTGCTGGATGAGCGGCATCAGGTCAAGGATTTCAAACACGCGTTCAAAGCTCACCAGCGCACTCATGACCTCCACCCGGGCGTTGGACAGCGCCGTAAGCGGGGCGTAGAGCCTGGTCAGGAGCAGCGCCAGGACCACCACGTCACCGGGCGCCAGTTGTCCGCCAAGGGCAAGCCAGCCGCCCAGGCCGTACACCAGGGCCAGCGCCAGTGCGGACACCAGGGTCAGGGCCGTGACGAACGTGAACTGCAGCATGGCCATCCGGACGCCGATGTCGCGTACGCGGCCGGCCCGGGCGGCAAACTCCCGGGACTCTTCGTCCGGGCGGCCGAACAGCTTGACCAAGGTGGCACCCGGTGCGGAGAACCGCTCCGTCATCTGGGTGCCCATGGCGGCGTTGTGAGCTGCGGCTTCGCGGCGCAGGTCTGCCAGTTTGGAGCCCATGCGCCGGGCCGGGATCAGGAAGATCGGCAGCAGCACCATGGCGAGGACGGTCACCAGCCAGGACCGGTTGAGCATTACGGCCAGCGTCAGGATCAGCGCCACCGAGTTGCTCACGACGCCGGAGAGGGTTCCGGCGAAAGCGGACTGTGCCCCGATGACGTCATTGTTGAGGCGGCTGACCAGGGCTCCCGTCCGGGTGCGGGTGAAGAAGGCAATGGGCATCCGCTGCACGTGGTCGAAGACCCGGGTGCGCAGGTCAACGATGACGCCTTCGCCGATGGTCGAGGACAGCCAGCGGGTCAACAGGCCCACCCCGGCCTCCGCGACGGCGACGATGGCGATCAGGACCGCCAGCCAGATCACCGTGCCGGCGGCGGCCTTGGCGATGATGGCGTCAACCACCTGGCCGGCGAGTACCGGGGTTGCGACGGCAAGGATCGCCGCGACGATGGAGGACAGCACAAAGGCGATGAGCTTGCCCTTGTGCGGGGCGGCGAAGGCCAGCACCCGTTTCAGGGTTTCCTTGGAGAACGGCTTCGAGCCGCTCTTGGCGGTGCTGATGTTATAGAGCGAGCTCCAGGCCACGCGGTCCATGCTCATGGTTATTTCTCCTGGCTTGCAGTGTGGTGGAGCTCCTGGACCTTGCCGTCTTCCAGGTGCCACCGTGAGTCGAGCCGAACATTTTCGAGCAGCCTGCGGTCGTGGGTGACCAGCAACAGGGCGCCGTCGTAGCTTTCCAGGGCCTCTTCCAGTTGCTCAATGGCGGGCAGGTCCAGGTGGTTGGTGGGTTCGTCCAGGACCAGCAGGTTCACCCCGCGGGCCTGGAGCAGCGCCAAAGCTGCCCGGGTCCGTTCTCCGGGCGACAGGGAATCCACGCTCCGGGACGTGTGGTCCGCCTTGAGGCCGAACTTGGCCAGGAGGGTGCGGACGTCGGCGCTGTTCCAATCGGCCAGGACGGCCTCCACGGCGTCGCCCAGGGGCCGGGCACCGTCAAGCAGCCCGCGGGCCTGGTCGATTTCGCCGACGGCGACGGAGGCACCCATGGAGGCTTCGCCGTCGTCCGGTTCCTGGGTGCCCAGCAGCAGCCGCAACAGGGTCGACTTCCCGGCGCCGTTGGGCCCGGTAATCCCGATGCGTTCCCCGCCGTTGAGCTGGAGGTTCACCGGGCCCAGCGTGAAGTCCCCCTGGCGGGCCACCACCCCGCGCAACGTGGCGACGACGGCGCTGGAGCGGGGTGCCTGGCCGATGCTGAACTGGAGCTGCCACTCCTTGCGGGGCTCCTCCACCACGTCCAGCCGGGCGATGCGGGACTCCATTTGCCGGACCTTTTGGGCCTGCTTCTCCGAGGACTCCGTGCTGGCGGCGCGGCGGATCTTGTCGTTGTCCGGGCTCTTCTTCATGGCGTTCCGGACGCCTTGGGAGCTCCACTCGCGCTGGGTCCGTGCACGGGACACCAGGTCTGCCTTGGTGGCGGCAAAGTCCTCGTACTTCTCGCGGGCGTGCCGGCGGGCCACCGCGCGTTCCTCGAGGAAGGCGTCGTAGCCGCCGTCATAAACGGCCACGCTGTTCTGGGCAAGGTCCAGCTCGACCACGCGCGTCACACAGCGGGCCAGGAACTCACGGTCGTGGCTGACCAGCACCACGCCGCCGCGAAGCCCCTGGACGAAGTTTTCCAGGGTGGCCAAACCGGCGAGGTCCAGATCGTTCGTGGGCTCATCGAGCAGCACCACGTCGAACCGGCTCAGCAGCAGCGCGGCAAGGGCGACCCGGGCGGCCTGGCCGCCGGACAGTCCGGTCATCAGCGCATCCGGGCCGGCGTCCAGTCCGAGGTCGGCGAGCGCAGCCGGAATGCGGTCATCGAGGTCCGCAGCGCCGGAGGCCATCCAGCGGTCGAAGGCCCGTGAGTAGGCATCGTCGGCCCCGGGTTCGCCGGAACCCAGGCCCTCCGCGGTGGTTTCCATCTGCAGGGTCGCTTCCGCGCAGCCGGTCCGGCGGGCAATGTAGCCGGCCACGGTCTCCCCGGAGAGGCGTTCGTGCTCCTGCGGCAGCCAGCCAACGAAGGCGTCGGCCGGGGCCAGGCTGATTGAACCGTCCTGCGGCTGGTCCACGCCGGCGAGGAGGCGCAACAGGGTGGACTTCCCGGCGCCGTTTGCTCCCACCACCCCGACGACGTCGCCCGGGGCGACCGTCAGCGAAAGCCCGGAGAAGAGCACACGGTGGCCGTGGCCGCCGGAAACATCCTTGGCAACGAGGGTTGCAGTCATTGATTCGTCCTTTCGCCACTGCCCGGGCAGCCAATATGCGGCCGGCGCAGCAGCGGTTACGGGGCCGCGGTGCCGCTGGGGCTGCAGGACATAGAAGAACCCGCTGGTCCGGACTTGGGGGGTGTACGGACCAACGGGCTCGACCATCAACTATAGACGAATGTGGGGCGCGGGCAAAATCCGCGGCACGGGTCCGGGCCGGCCGGCACGGTAAAGTTATCCACACCACCATACGTTCTGCAGAGGGCTTTCCATGACCATTCCCGCCAAGGCGTTTCAACGCTGGCTGCAAAGCATCGCACCCGATGCCAGCACTGCGGACGTCTGCCGGGTTTCCGGGATCAAGCGCACCACCCTCGCCCAGCAGCTGGTCCGGGGAAAGGTGGCCGTCCACACCGTGGTCAGCATCAGCCGCGCCTATCACGCGAATCCGGTCGCTTCGCTGGCCGTCTTCGACGATTACCGCGTCCTGGCCGGCCCACCCCACCCGCCGACGAAGTGTGAGCTGGTAAGCCAGATTTCCACGCCCGATCTCCTGCGGGCCCTCCTGTCCCGGTCCGCCATGGACCCTGCCCCGGGATCTGCCGCACCCGCCCTGGGCCCGGCCCCGCACGCCACTTCGGTGAAGAACTGGGTTGATGCGATCGACGACGGCGAGGTCCGGCAGCGGGTGTCGGCCAGCACCGGGGTGGCTCCGCAAAACTATTCAGCCCAGCTGACGGCCAACCGGCTCTCCCCCGAACTCGCCATGGCCACCGCCGTGGCGGCGGGGGTGGGCCCCGTGGGCGGCCTGGTGGCGACGGGACTTGTCACCGAGGAGGAAGCCGGCTGGCCCGCGGGGGCCCGGCAGGCCGCACTGGACAGCCTCTCCGACGGTGAACTCACCGTGCTCGCGGGAGACCGGCTGCAGGCCCTGGGCAAAGTGCTGCGCCGGCATGAACATGACCAGGCGCAAACGGAAAAAATATGGGAGAACCTGGGATGATCGAGACTCTCCAGTGGAGCACGCTGGCCATTTGCGGCCTCGTCGCCGCAGCACGCATTCCCAGTGCCCTCCGCGGCGAAAACCGTTCCTTGTTCGGCATCTTCGCTCTGATGACGCTTGCCATCCTCTTGAGCATCCAAGGCCCTTACCTCGTCATCGACCAGGCGATGGGCGGAATCAACCTGGCCAACCTGCTGCTGCGCTTCGTCGTCTTCGGCGCCATCTTCTTCCTGGGCATCCGCGTCTCCAGGGGCTTCGGGGCGGACGGCGCCTACCGGCTGATCACGGGAAAGACCGGGCTCATGGTCCTGCTCACCATCTCCGCCGTAATGGTTGCCCTGTTCCTGCTGATGGACACGTCGGGCTCCTCCGCCGGCTTGATGGCCATTTCCGCCAAGGGCGGACGCAACTCCGCCGTCGTCGAGTATTACGGCGCCGCCGGCCGGGCGTACCCCGCGTTCGTTGCACTCGCCCTGGTTCCGCCGATGGTGCGCGCAGTGCGGGAACGCCTGCCCCTCCTGGTGCGGATTGCCGCCGGATTGCTGGCACTGGGCGGGGCAGCCGTTGCGCTGACCCTGCTCTTTCCCTTGATCCCGCCGTCGATGAGCGCGGCGGAATTCATCATCAATTACTCGGCAGTCCTCTGCTACGTCGTCGGCCTGGCCCTGATCTGGACAGCCCGGATCGTCAACCGGCATTCGGGGTCCCGAAAGACATCTACCGAAATGTGACCTTTTCCGCTTTCACAAAATCATTAGCGTGTGACACAATCATGAATGTGTGAAGGCGGGCGGACCAGGCGCTTTTGAACGGGGATAAATTCTGAATCGCCGGGCTGTCCAAGATGCCTTCGCACACATTGGGGGGATGAGTGGTGGCGGATCGTTGGGGACCGCCCCCACTCAGCCTGTTTAAGGGCTCTGTACCGGGCCGTGCAGGTGCTATTGCCGGGTGAAGCGCAGGGTGACCAGCTGGAACGGCCGCAGGCTGAGCCCGGCCCCGCTCGCGTCCGGATCAACTCCCGGCGCGTCACCTGCCCGCTCCAGCAGGTCGGTGGCCACCACTCCACTAACCGGGAAATTGGCGGTGATACGCCCGGCTGAGCGCTGGCCCAGGGACTCATAGAGCCGCACCACCACATCGCCGGAGCCGTCCTGCGCACACTTGACCGCTTCGACCACCAACGCAGGATTGCTGACCGTGAACAAAGGCTCCACCGGCGCCGCACCGCGAACCAGCCGGGGCGCCAGGTTGGTCCGGTACCCCTCCTCGATGGCGTCCGCAATGCCGGCCCCCGGGCGGATGGACACGGTCAATTCGTGGCGGCCGCGGTCGGCGTCGGGGTCGGGGAACTTGGGTGCCCGCAACAGGGACAAACGCACCGTCGTGGTGGTTCCCCCGTCGGTGTCCCTGACGCTCCTGCCCACATCATGGCCGTACGTGGAAGAGTTCGAAACTGCCACCCCATAGCCGGGCTCGCCAACGTGGATCCACCGGTGGGCGCAGATTTCGAACTTGGCGGCCTCCCAGGAAGTGTTGGTGTGGGTGGGCCGGAAGACATGGCCGAACTGGGTTTCCGCTGCGGACCGATCGGCCCTCACATCCAGGGCGAAGCCCAGCTTGAGCAGCTTCTCCCGCTCCTGCCAGTCGACGGTGGTGGTGATTTCCAGTGAGGGGCTCCCGGGCGCAAGGGTGATGCGCTGCGTGAGCGGCGAGGCGCCTGCCAGCCGGTCCACGACGACGACGGCGGCCGCCCCGTCGGTGGACAGCCGGACCGATTCCGCGTGCCGCAAAGGTGTGACGTTCCGGCGGTAGAACTCGTCGATGTCCCAGGCATCCCATTCGTTGGGCGTGTCCCGGTGCAGCTCCAGCAGGTTGCCGCGCTGGCCGGGGGCGATGGCCTCCCGGCCGGTGGCATGGTCGCGGAGGGAGACCAGCAGCCCGTCGGCGTCCACCACTGCGCGGATGATGCCGTTGTCCAGGATGCAGCAGTCGCCGTCCCGGGTGGCCTGTACGGCGTCCGTCGCGGCCGCGGGCGTGGCCGCGGCGAGCGCCGGAACACCCTGCCGCGCGTGCGGAGCCGCGTTGAGCAGGAACTCCTGTTCGCCCGCACCCAGCATGGCTGATCCCGCCTGGCCAATGATTGCTTCGAGGGCGGTGTCGATGGCCCGGTAGTTCCGCTCGGCATCCTGGTGCACCCAGGCAATGGAGCTGCCCGGCAGGATGTCGTGGAACTGCTGCAGGAGCACCAAGTGCCAAAGCCGCCGGAGTTCAGCGGCGGGGTACTCGTAGTCGCCGCCGGTACGGACCGAAGCCGTGGCGCACCACAGCTCCGCCTCGCGCAGCAGGTGCTCACTGCGCCGGTTGCCTTTCTTGGTGCGCGCCTGGCTGGTGTAGGTGCCGCGGTGCAGTTCCAGGTACATCTCGCCCACCCAGACGGGCAGCCCCTGGTAGTCCTCCTCGGCCTGCCGGAAGAAGCTCTCCGCCGACCCGATCCGCACCTTGGGCGAACCTTCAAGGTCCCGGGTGCGGGCCGCGGCAGCCAGCATCTCCCGCGTGGGACCGCCGCCGCCGTCGCCGTAGCCAAACGGCACCAGGGACACGGTGCCGCGTCCGTGGTCCCGGTAGTTGCGTTCTGCGTGGGCCAGGTCGCGGCCGCTGAGGTCCGAGTTATAGGTGTCCACCGGCGGGAAGTGGGTGAACAGCCGGGTGCCGTCGATCCCCTCCCAGTTGAAGGTGTGGTGGGGCATCCTGTTGGTCTGGTTCCAGGAGATCTTCTGCGTGAGGAACCAGCGGCTGCCTGCCGCTTTGACGATCTGGGGAAGCGCCGCGCTGTACCCGAACGAGTCCGGCAGCCAGGCTTCCCTGCACTCGATGCCGAACTCGGAAAGGAAGAAGCCCTTGCCCTCCACGAACTGCCGGGCCATCGCTTCGCCGCCGGGCATATTGGTATCCGATTCCACCCACATGCCGCCGACCGGAACGAACTGGCCGGCGCGCACCTTCTCGCGGATCCGCCCGAACAATTCCGGGTAGTACTCCTTGATCCAGGCCAGTTGCTGCGCGGAGGAACAGGAGAAGACAAAGTCCGGGTTCTCGTCCATCAGGGCCACGACGTTGGAGAACGTCCTGGCGCACTTGCGGATGGTTTCGCGGACGGGCCAGAGCCACGCCGAGTCAATGTGCGCGTGCCCGGTGGCCACCAGCTGGTGGGCGGAGGCGTACGCTGGCCGGCGCATGACCTCGGCGAGGGCCTCACGCCCTGCCGCCGCAGTCCCGGCGACGTTGTCCGGGTCCATGACGTCCATCATGCGTTCCAGCGCCCTGAGGATCTCGTGGCGGCGCGGCAGTTCCAAGGGCAGCTGTTCCATCAGGCCGGACAGGGTCCAGATGTCCTGCTGGAGTTCCCACACGCACTGGTTCAGTTCGGCGATGGCGATGGTCCCGAGCCGGTACTGCGGCGCTCCGCCGGCTGTTGCCTTGTCGCCGAGCGGAGTGGCCGCGAAGGTCCAGCCCTGCGCCATGTCGGGGTTCGCAGCGGCCTCCACGTAGAAGTCCACGGCCATGCCGCTGCCCAGGAGCTTCAGCGGGATGTGCTGGTTGCGGGGTGAGATTGCCTTGATGATGGACCCGTCTGAACGCCAGGCGATTCCCTCGCACTGGAATCCGGGCGCCTCCGTGGTGAACCCGAGGTCAACCATCACCTCCACGGTGGTGTCCGGGCCGCCGCCCCACGATTCCGGCACCCCGCCCTGAAGCCGCAGCCAGGTGGTCCCCCACGGCTTGCCCCAGGGCGCGCCGTGTTCCTGCGGCTGGAACTGCTGCCGCATCGCTTCCAGCGCGGGGACCGGCTCGCCGGGAACTTCCCAGCTGCTCAGGGCAAGCGGAACCGTCCTGCTGTAGACGGCCGGGGTGATGCGCTCGCGCACAAACCTTGCCAGGCGGACTTCCGTGATCCTGCGGTCGTCATGCAATATTGGTCCTCTTTAAGCTTGGAACTGGATCATTGTGTCCATTCGATGGACAAATCTACCCGTTGGCTTCGCGGCATCCAACCCCTCGAGCCGGACGTTCACCCCTGAGCCTGCGGGACGGCGGCTTCCGGTCGCAGGATCCGGGTTTCACCGGAGTAGACGTTGAAGCTCGAGCCCCGGCTGAAGCCCGCCACGGTCAGCCCGTTGGCCTCGGCCAGCTCCACGGCAAGGCTCGACGGTGCGCTGACGGCGGCCAGGACGGGTATCCCGGCGAGGGATGCCTTCTGCACCAGTTCGAAGGACGCCCGTCCGGACACCTGCAGGATTGTGCCGGTCAGCGGCAGGAGGCCTTCGCGCAATGCCCACCCCACCACCTTGTCCACGGCGTTGTGCCGCCCCACGTCCTCGCGCAGGCACAGGAGGCGCGGCTCGCCGTCGTCCCCAATCCTGAAGAGGCCCGCGGCATGCACTCCGCCGGTATTGTCAAAGAGGCGCTGGGATTTCCGCAGCAGCCCGGGCAGCGACGCCAGGACCTCCGCATCGACTCTCAGCGGATCCGACTGCGGGCTGAAGTGCGAGGACTTTTGGACCGCATCGATGGAGTCGGTTCCGCAGATGCCGCAGGAGCTTGAGGTGTAGACCTTACGCCCGGTATCCGGAACCTCGACGTCGGGCCGCAGCTGGGCCTCCACCACGTTGAACGTCTGGACGCCGTCCTCGTCCTCGCCGGCACAGAATCGCAGCGATACCAGTTGCTCCGGAGCCCAGATGACGCCCTCGGACACCAGGAATCCGGCCACGAGGTCAAAGTCGTCCCCGGGAGTCCGCATGGTCACCGAGTAGGAAAGCCTGCCGAGCCGGATTTCCAGCGGCTCCTCCACCGCGAGGACGTCTTCGCGGTGGCGGACCGGGTACTCCAGGGCGCCCGGCGATCCATCCAGTACGAATTTGTGCACCTTTCGGCGCTGGGTTACGCGTCCCATGTTCCAGCCTGCCTCGTCATGACTCCATCATGGCACTTTCGGCGCCCGGCTCAGTCCAGCAGCGCGCTCCAGTCGACGGGGCCGCTGAGTGCGGGCTTGCCCTTGGGCTGCCCGGTCCGTCCGGCGGTTCGGGGCTTGGGCTTGGCCGCCGCGTCCGCGGGGGGCGGGAGGGGCGGCCCCCAGGGCAGTGCGAAGGCCGGCACCGGCTCCCCCAGTTGCACGCCGTGCGGCGGTACCACCAGGACGCCGTCGGCGGCAGCCAGTCCCCGCATCATTCCCGGTCCTGTGTGCTGGGCCGGCGACGCCATGCCGTACAGCAGCCGGAACGGCATCAGCCGGGTGCGCCCCGGGTCCGGTTCGATCATGGTGCCGCACGGCACCTCCTGGACGGCGGGCATGGCGGCGTGGCCCAGCGCTGCGAGGAGTGGTGCGCCCACAGTGGACAATGCCATCATGGCCGCGAGCGGGTTGCCCGGGAGGCCCAGGACAAAGCGGCCGTCCGGAAGTTCGGCAAGGACGGCGGGGTGCCCCGGACGCATGGCCACGCCGTCGATGACCAGCCGGCCGCCAAGTTCAGCCACGGCCCGGCGGAAGTGGTCGGTCCCGGAGCGCCCGGTTCCTCCGGTGGTAATGACGACGTCGGCCGGCAGGTCCGGCGCGTCCGGCACCTCCGGCACAACGTCTTCGAGCGCCGCAAGCCATTCCTCGTAGGAGTCGCCGATTCGCTGCTGGCCGCCCGGTATGCCACCCAGCATCGCTACGACGTCCTGCAGCTGGGGCCCAAAGGTATCCCGCACCTTGCCCGGATCGGGGGTTCCTGAGTCCACCACCTCGGAGCCTGTCAGGACGAGGCGCACCACGGGCTTTCCCTGAACCTGGAGTTCATCGTGTCCGGCCAGTGCGGCCAGTGCCAGGTGTGCGGGGTTGAGGTCCACGCCGGCTTTGACCAGGACGTCCCCTTCCAGGGCCTCTTCGCCCGCTTTCCTGATGTGCTCACCGGCGCGAGGTTCCCCCGGGCGCGCCTTTCCTCCGGCCATCAGCAGCGGGAGTCCCTCGTCGTCCGTGGCCAGGACCGCATTCTCGGTCCTCAGGACCGCTTTGCCTCCGGCCGGGATCAGGCCTCCCGTAACGATGATGCTTGCTTGGTGCGGGGCAAGGCGGTTCCCGGGGTCCACCGGAATCCAGGGGCCGCTGCCGTTGACCGCCCAGCCGTCCATGGCTGAGGACGCATAGTGCGGCATGTCCTGGAGTGCCAGGATGTCCTGGTCGAGCCTGCGGCCGAGGGCCATGCGCAGCGGCACCGGCCCTGCCGGGATCGGGGTGGCCGCATCGAACGCAGCCTGCCGGGCTTCTTCCCAGGTGTGCGCCAGGTGGTGCCCGCTGGTTTCAGCCTCCGGTTCCGTGGTTTCCGGTCCAGGTGTTTCGTGCCCGGCGGTCCCCGGTGGTGCTTCGGGCTCGTCGGCAGGTGGGACCTCCGGCCAGTCGCGGGGTTCTGCCGTCATTCGCCGGGGGTCCCGGCGGCAGCTTCATTCTCGTAGTCGGCAGCCAGGGACCGAGCCACGGCCATCGCCGCTTCCATGGACGCCGTGTCCATTTCCCTGCCCGGTGCGGCAGCCAGCCCCGCGGCGAATCCTGCGATGAACGTGGTGAGTGGAGCAGCCGGCCGGACCACGGCGTGGGCTGCGACGCCGGCAAGGGACAGCACTGCGTTCACGTCCACCTGGACGTCCTCCAGCTTGTATGCCTGGAGCAGGGCCCTGCACCATTCCTCCAGCGTCTCGTCCTGGCTTTTCACGACTTGCCTCCCACGTTGGCTCCGCACGTTTTGGTCAAAGTCTTCACGCTGGCTCCCGGCGGCGATCCCCAGCGTGGCAGCATCACCCCACGTATCCACGTCGGCAGTGGACCCGGCTGGGACTGTGACAAGCTGCACGTCCAGATTAGCAAGGAGGGACCTCACGGAGCCGTTGACCAGGGCGTCCCGGCGGGACAACTCACCGCACGATCTTTTTAACTCATCAGTGTTATATATGGCTGCCAGCGGCTGTTCCCTGCCGTCGGCCGAGCGGGCCACGGCGCCCCGGCCATCGCCCGCAGCTGCCACCGCGTCCCGGAGCATCGCCACCGCCCGGGCTGCCAGCGGCATGTCGCAGGCGAGAACCAGAGTGAAGGGCGCCCCTCCCCCAGAGGTGGCAAGGGCATCTAGGCCGGCTGAGATCCCGGCGGCAGGACCGGCAAACTTCGGCTCCTCCCGGCAGGACAGGACGCCTGGCGGCAGGGCCTGGGCGGGCCCGGCCTCATCGGCAGCCCCGCGGGACGGAGGGCCGCCGGCGGAAACGTCGCCCACAACAACCGTACGGCGGGCACCGGCAGCGGCGTCAAGGGTCCATGCCAGGAGGGTTCTTCCCCGGAGGACCAACGATTGCTTGGGTACTCCACCCAGCCGTGATGACCGGCCGCCCGCCAGGATCAGGGCGTCAAAGATCAACGGGTCCGTTTGCACCCACCCAGCCTAGCGAACAGCAACCGGCCTGGAAGCCGCTTGTCAGGCGGCGCGCTCGGGAAGCAGGAATGGATCCCAGGCGGGGGTTGGCTTCTCCAGTTCCTTGATCTGCCAGATGGTTCCGTGCGGCGGCTCCGGCACGAAGCGCAGGGTCCATCCCATCTCGCCGGGGGTATGGTCACCCTTGACGTTGTTGCACCGCAGGCAGGCAGCCACGAGATTCTCCCAGGAATCGGCTCCGCCCCGCGATTTTGGGTGGACATGGTCGATTGTGTGCGCTGCCTTTCCGCAATATGCACACTTGTGCCCGTCACGTCGAAGCACACCACGGCGGCTGACGGCCGTTGAGTGGTTGTACCGCGGGCGGATGTAGCGGTTGAGGAGGATCACGGACGGGCGGCCCAGGACGTCAGTGGGGCCCACCACGGGATCATCCCCCTCGGCCACCACGCTCGCCTTGCCTGTGAGCACAAGCACCAGCGCCCGGCGGAAGGTGATAACCGCCAGCGGTTCATATCCAGCATTCAGAACGAGAGTGCGCATGCACGTACCTCTTCACGGCCGCACCCGTCAGGGGCACGAGGGCCGGCTGCCCTCGGCATGTCCGGGCTATGGATCGACATCACAAGAGTAAACAGAGAATTGCAATATCAGGTAATCGGTATACGCGGAGGCCGGATCCCCACCCCGGTGGCGGGAGCCGGGATGCACGCAGAATGGCGGGAGTTAAACGGGAAAAGACCCCCGCCTCAAGGGCAGGGGTCCTTCCGGGCACATCTTATGCGGCGCCGCGTGCGGCGGGCGGCAGTGGTTACCGAACGTGGATGAAGACCGGTCCGGAGCCAACGTTGGCGCTGAACACAACGGTGTCGTTGCCGTTGAAGCCGCCGTGGACGGCCATCCCGTTTCCGGCGTAGACGGCGATGTGGGCCATTCCTCCGCCACCGTCGGCGTAGTAGATGAGGTCGCCGGGCTGGGCCTGGGATGCGGACACCCTGTCACCCAATGACAGGTAACCGGCGGGCCAGTCGTGGAAGTGGATGCCGACGGCAGCCAGTGCGTTGGTCACCAGCATGGTGCAGTCCTGGTGTACGCCAAGCTGGGCGTAGGCAGCGGACAGGATGGCAGCACCCTTTCCGCTGGCGGAAACCTGGGCGGCGGGGGCAGCCGTGGCATCGGCAGTTGCAACCTTGGCAGTCACCTTGGGAGCGGCAACGGCCTGGGCAACGGGAGCGGGAGCGGCTTCCTGCACCGCAACCTCGGGCTCGGGAGCCGGTGCCGGAGTGGTGGTAACGGCCGGCTTTTCGAAGCTGATGGCAATGGTGGAAGCCGCTGAGATCGGAGCGTCGACGGCGGATTCAACTTCCATGGCGGATGCCGGAGCCGAGTCGCGCTTGACGTTGGTGTCGGCTGCGTTGGCTGCGATGCCGCTGGTCAGGACCAGGCCGGAAGCTGCAGCGATTACTGCAGCCTGGCGGCCCATGCCGCCGGCGTTGTCGCTGACAGCCTTGGCAATGATCGCGATCGAGTTGGTTTTGGTGACCTCGGCGCGGTGCCGTGCGGTAGCACGAGTCGTCATCAGTTCTCTCTTTCGTTTTCCTCTGGACCGCGGTGGCCTGTCCGAGGGGGTTGGATGCGCCGGCATCTTGGGGGTACGCCGGCGCGTCCCGAACGGGGATGTTGGTTTCTAGCGAAAAAGCTTTGGGCAAAGAAATAGCCCTTGGAGCGTGGAGCCCAAGAACTACTTGTTCAGGTGGTAGTACGTGGAAGTACCGGTGGCTGCGGGAGAGTGGAGCATGGTTCCCTGCGACGGGTTGAGCGCGCTGATCATCATGCCGTTGCCGACGTAGATGCCGACGTGTGCGCCGCCGTTCTGGACCACGAGGTCGCCCGGCTGGGGGGTGGAGGTGGGGGTCATGATGCTCCACGCGTTCGTGCGGGGAATGCTGATTCCAGCCTGCGCGTAGACCCACTGAACGAAGCCGGAGCAGTCCCAGCCGTTGGGGGTGGTGCCGCCCCAGACGTAGGGGTGGCCGATGCCGGTGTAGGCGATCGCGGCGATACCCGAGGTGGCTGCGGACGAAACGGCTTCTACTGCCTGTCCGGCCTTGGACGCCTCCTGGCCGGCAGTGGTGGCGGTGCGGTCCGCGGACGCGGTGGACTGGGTGCGCACGGTTTCCACCTTCGGGGCGGCGGTGGTCTTGACCGCCGGACGCTCGAAGGAAACGGTGGCCGTGGGGGCCGCGGTGACAGCAAGGGCGGTCTGCGCGGAACCGGACTCCGTGGAGGCCGAGATGCCGGCAGTGGTGTCCGCGGCGTTGGCCGGCAGGCCCATGCTCAGGATGAGGCCTGAAGCCGCTGCCACAACGGCAGCCTGGCGGCCCACGGTCCCGGCATTGGCGCTTACGGCCTTGGACATGGCGTCCAAGGGGTTGACGCGAACCGTTTGCGCACGGTGGCGCGCAGAATTATGGCGTGAAGACACGAAGGTAGCCTCTCCCAATGCCTGCGAGGTGAGCTGTCGGATTCGGATGGGAGTCACCCGGCCACTTCGCTTCCTGGGAAGCTCATGACTTAACCCCAAGGCCTTCCAGAACGCAGAAGGCCAAAATTGGTTCCCCCGCCCCTGCCAGACGATGAAATGCGAACGGACCTTGAGCGGTGGCAGAGTTAGGCAATCCACTCAAGAGCGTCAACTTCGGAAAAGTTGACGCGAGTTAGACGGTACAGCAGTTTTGCTTCAATGTCACATTCAGGTCACGGCGGGTCACGGCGATCTGGGAGTGCGCAATCAAACGGTTACAGCCAGCCCATCGGATCGACCACTTCGCCGTTGACCTGGACTTCGAAGTGCAGGTGGCAGCCGGTGGACGCCCCGGTGGTCCCGCTCAACGCCACGACTTCGCCGCGGGAGACCGTTTGGCCCACCTTGACGTTGAAGGACGAGAGGTGGTTGTACGTGGTCTCCAGGCCGTTGCCATGGTCGATCACCACCCGGTTTCCACCGCCGAACTGGTGCCAGCCGGCGAAGGTCACGGTTCCTGTTGCGGCTGCCAGGACGGACGTCCCGCACTGTGCCACGAAGTCCTGTCCGCGGTGGAAATCTCCGGTGCCGCCGGTGATTGGGCTGACCCGGTAGCCGAAGGGCGACGCGGTCACGAGGGATGCCAGCGGCGCGGCCAGGGTCCCGGCGGAAGCCGCACGCGTTACCGATCCGGCCGACTGGGCGCTCAGCAGTTGCTTCAGCTTCCCGTCGGGGTCCGCCTGCGTTACGACGGCTGAGCGGCTGAAGTCGATCTGGGCGCCTACATCCGCGGAAATCTGGGGCTGGGGGCTGACTGCGGAGGCGGCCTGGGGCGCGATTCCGGCCGCATCCGTCGCCATAACGGGGCTGGTGGCGGGCATGGTCACCGTGAGCACCAGGCCGGTGGCGGCGAGGGCGATGCCGGCCTTTTGGCCGATGCCGCTGGCCGCGGCAAAGTCGGTGATTTGCCGGAACGGACCCCGGCGGCGGCGCGCATCCCGTTGCGGGTCGCGGGGGCGCTCCGCGGCGGCTACTTCGACAACCCGGGGTGCCTCAGGGGGGCCCGCCGCGCGACGGCGGCCCCGGGAGGTCTGCATGGTCAAGAAGGGTTCCTCTCTGGAATAGCCTGCGGAGTTAGCTGTCGGATTCGGGTCAGAGAGATCAAAGACCCGGTCCGTCATGGGCAAACTTCTACACAGGGGTATTCCCGGAAGAATCCTTCACTGGAGAGGCTTGCTGCTGACGGACTTCACCCCAAGGCAGTCCCCCGCTGCCGGTTGTGGTTCCCCCGCCTCTGCCAGTAACGACTCGTACACCTGGCCCGCTGGCAGAGCTCGGCTCCGGATCAGGTAACGCTTAAGTATCAACGCTGGGTTCCACTATAGGGGCTTAAGACCCTAGGTAACAATTCCGTTATCTTTGCGTGGAATCCCCCGGGTGGGGTATGGAAACGCGGCGTCAGGCCTGGTTCACGGCGACGAAAACGTGTGCCGCCACCTCGGGAGGCAGCTCCAGCGCGCCCTCGATTCCCGCCACCCGTACAGAAATGTAGTCACCGACGCGTTCCAGGGAGACAGACGCGCCGGGGCGGATACCGCCCTCGTCGAGCTGGGTCAGCAGTTCCGGCTCCACCTGGATCGGTTCCGCCAGCCGGCTGATGGTCACTGCCGATTCAGGCCCGTAGGCCTTCATTGCCTCCACCAGGCTGATGGCGCCGTCGCCGAACCCGGGTCCGGGCTGTCCGCCCAGGGCGGCAAGGCCGGGGATGGGATTTCCGTAGGGCGACTCCGTGGGGTGGTCCAGCATCTCGTAGATGCGCCGCTCCACCCGTTCGCTCATAACGTGTTCCCAGCGGCAGGCTTCGTCATGGACATAGGCCCAGTCCAATCCGATCACGTCGGCCAGCAGGCGCTCGGCCAGCCGGTGCTTCCGCATGACCTCAGTGGCACGCTTGCGGCCGGTGTCGGTCAGTTCCAGGTGCCTGTCACCGGAGACGACGACCAGGCCATCGCGCTCCATCCGGCCGATGGTCTGGGAAACGGTAGGCCCCGAGTGGCGCAGGCGTTCGGCGATACGGGCCCGGAGGGCAACGATGTTCTCTTCCTCAAGCTCCAGGATGGTCCTGAGGTACATCTCCGTAGTGTCGATCAGATCCGTCATCCAGCTCAGCTCCTCGAGCGCAGTACCTTGCGTTGTCCCACCGTATCGCCTCTTCCCGCGACGTAGTCCGGGGAAGAGTTTAGCCTATTTTGATTTAGTCCGAATAGGGCCTGCCGCCTGCGGCGTCTCATTGGCTGGACATTGGCGCCGCCCGCTCCCGCCACCCTGCGCGCTTCAGGCAGAATTGGGGAAGGTTTGCACTGCAGCCATGGCCGGCTCCCGGCCACCCACCACCCGGACCACAGCTTTCGTCCCCGCCGAATGGAGCACCTGTGAGCGACACCAGCATCACGATTCCCGCCAACCTCCTGCCCCAGGACGGGCGGTTCGGGGCCGGCCCCTCAAAGGTCCGGCCGGAACAGATCGATGCCCTGTCCGCTGCGTCGAAGACTATCCTCGGCACATCCCACCGGCAGGCTCCGGTCAAGAACCTGGTGGGCTCCGTACGCGAAGGACTCAGCCAGTTCTTCCGTGCTCCCGAGGGCTACGAGGTGGTCCTCGGCGTGGGCGGCTCCACCGCGTTCTGGGACATCGCGGGCTTCGGCCTCGTGTCCAAGAAGGCGCAGCACCTGTCCTTCGGGGAGTTTGGCTCCAAGTTTGCCTCCGCCACCAACAAGGCGCCGTTCCTGGAAGCGTCCTCGATCATTAAGTCCGAGCCGGGCACCCGTCCTGCAGCGCAGGCGGAGGCGGGCGTGGACGTCTACGCGTGGCCACAGAATGAGACCTCCACGGGCGTCGCCGCCCCGGTCAAGCGGGTGCCGGGCGCCGACAAGGACGCCCTGGTCCTGGTGGACGCAACCTCCGCTGCCGGCGGCCTGGACGTCGACATTGCCGAAAGCGACGTTTACTACTTCGCCCCGCAAAAGAATTTCGCTTCCGACGGTGGCCTTTGGCTCGGCCTCTTCTCCCCCGCCGCCCTGGAGCGCGCTGCCGCCATCAAGGCAAGCGGCCGCTGGATCCCGGACTTCCTGGACCTCCAGACCGCCATCGACAATTCACGGCTGAACCAGACGTACAACACCCCGTCGCTGTCCACCCTGGTAACCCTTGGCGCCCAGGTCCAGTGGCTGAACGCCAACGGCGGCCTGGACTTCGCCTCTGCCCGCACCGCCGATTCCGCCGGCCGCATCTACAGTTGGGCTGACGCCTCGGAGTTCGCCACCCCGTTTGTGGCCAACCCGGAGGAGCGCTCCAACGTCATCGCCACCATCGACTTTGACGAGTCGGTGGACGCGGCAACGGTGGCGAAGGTCCTGCGCGCCAACGGCATCGTGGACACCGAGCCCTACCGGAAGCTGGGCCGCAACCAGCTGCGCATCGCCACCTTCGTCGCCATCGAGCCCGACGACGTCTCGGCACTGCTGTCCAGCATCGACTATGTGGTGGGCGAGCTCCGCAAGTAGTCCAGGCACACGCGAAAGGCGCCGCCCGGGATAACCCCTGGACGGCGCCTTTCGCGTGTGGCGGAAAATTCTTGCTTAGTCTTTTGGCTCCGCGTCGTCGTCGGCATCCTCTTCATCCCCGGGCGCCTGCTCCGTTGCGGACGGCTCTTCCTGGCGGGCTTGTTCGGGTTCCTGCTGGTGCTCGTCCTCGGGGCGCACGCGTTCGGCCCACGGCACCCACTCCGGGGCGAGGATCGATTCTTCGGACGGCAGCAGGCCCAGCTCATCGACGGTAACCACCTTGGAGCGGGAGTTGCGGGTCAGCACCGCGTACCACTGCCAGCCGCCGTAGCCGGCCAGCCGGGACTCGAACAAGTGCGTGACCAGCCGGTCGCCCTCGCTTTTGGCACCAAGGTGCGGCCCGATGGTGGCAGCGGGCGTGATGCCCTCAACCGCGGCCCGTGCAACATCGACGGCTGCTGCCAGGAACGCGTCAGGCTTGCCCGTCCGCCATACCGGAACCCCGGCCTTGCGCTTTGGCGCAGCCTTGGCAGCTTGCTCCTGTGGAGCCACGCCCGGTTGTTCAGCTTGGGGGTTCATCGGCGCCTAGACGTCCAGCTCGTCGGCAACCTTGCGCAGGGCGGCCGCGATTGCCTTGCCCTTGTTGCCGTCCGGATACTTGCCCTTGGACAGCGTCCCGGACAGGTTGTCCAGGACGGTCACCAGGTCCTGGACCAGCGGCGCGAGGTCCTTGGCGCTGGGACGCTTTGCTTTGGCAATGGACGGGGTCTTGTCCAGCACCCGCAGGCCCAGTGCCTGGGCGCCCTTGCGGCCGTCCGCGACGCCAAACTCCACGCGGGTGCCGGCTTTGAGCTCCGTTACACCCTCGGGCAACGACGACTTGGGCAGGAAGACCTCCTGGCCGTCCTCGCCCGCGAGGAATCCAAAGCCCTTGTCCTTGTCATACCACTTGACCTTGCCGGTAGGCACGTAATCAACCTTCTTCGTTCTGCTGTCATGAGACACGGCCAGGTGCCACCGCGTCCGCATTGTTGTGCGGGTTCAAGGTATGGCCCCTGCAAACCGTGTTGGTCTGTATGCTTCAAGGTTATCCTGCCGCATGCCCTAATCATGCTTCCGGCCGTACTGTTCCGCCCCGGGCGCAAGCCCGGGGCTTTAGCGGCACGCCGGACGCCGCTGTAGCGTTACCTCTATGACACCCTTGCGTTTCCGCCGGCCCCTGATGGTGCTTGCAGCTGTTATTGCCCTGCTTTCCCTGGTAGCGGTGGGAACGGTCATGGCGCTTGCCTTCGCGGGGTCCGTCGCTCCCACCTGGGTCACGTACTCAGCGCTGTACGGCCTCCCGGTGGCCTTCATCCTGATGCTCCTGCTGGTCCTCGATGGCGTGGCCGCCCGGCGGCGGGCGGGAAGGCGGGAGCCGCGGTAACGTTGGACTGATGTCCCTCATTCGTGCGCTCGGCAAGGACCTGGAGGCACGCAGCGACGATTCGTTGCGGGCACTGTTCGCCGCGCGGCCGGACCTGATCTCCCCCTCGGTGCCGGATTTCGCGGCACTCGCAGCCCGGGCGAGCTCCCGGGTCAGCGTCCAGCGGGCCCTTGAACGGCTCAACCGGCCCCAGATGCAGGTGCTCGAAACCCTGCACCTGTGCACCAACACCGACACCGGCCACAGCGCGTCCGCGGAAAGCCTGCAAAAACTGGTCCGGGGTTCGTCCCTGGCCACCATTCAACAGATCCTTGGCACCTTGCAGGAACTTGCCTTGGTGCACCCGGCCGCACCACCGCACGGCTCCCCGCCCGCAGCGTCCGGACATGTCTTCTACCTCCCGGCGGGCGCCCTGAAGGACGTGGTGGGAATCTACCCGGCCGGACTGGGCCGCAGCTACACGGAACTGGTGCGCCTGCAGCCGGCGTTCGCCCAACGGGCAGTACCGCTGGTTGCCGAACTGCACCGCAGCGGCTTCGCCGTCCACGAGGCCACGACCCCCATGGACGCGGCACTGGCCCTCCAGCACTGGACATCATCTCCGGAGGGGCTGCGGGACATCCTCGCCGGAGCCCCGGAACGGACGACGGCGCTGCTCGCCAGGTTCCGGAACTGGGCCATGGGTGCCGTCCCCCAGGCGCAACGGAAAGCCTCGGTCCTGACGGAACCGGCCGACGTCGGCCCGGTGGACTGGCTCCTTGCCCGCGGCCTGCTGGTCCCGCTCGACGCCGCGCACGTCGAATTGCCGCACAGCGTGGGGCTGGCGCTCCGCGGCGGTGCCATCATCGACGACTTCACCCTTGCGCCGCCTGTCCCCGAGCTCGGCCGGACCACCGCAGCGCTGCGAAGGAACGCGGCCCTGAGCGCGATTTCGGAGACCCTGAGGCTCGTCTCCGAACTGCTGCATGCCGTCCGGGACCAGCCGCTGGCCACCTTGCGCAGCGGCGGGGTGGGGGTACGCGAAATGCGCCGGCTCTCCGAACAGCTGCGGATCGACCAGGGCGCGGTGGGGCGGCTTCTTGAACTGTGTGGCCTGGCAGGCCTGATCCGCCTCGACGTCGACTCGTCGTGCTGGGTGCAGCCGCCCCAGCTCGAGTGGCTCCTCCTGCCGAGGCAGGAACAATGGCTGTGGCTGGTCAACGCCTGGCTGGCCAGCGAGCGCGTCCCCTCGATGGTGGGCCAACCGGTCAGTACCTCGCCCGGCACACCTGCTGCCCGGCCCGCGTCCGGCACCACCATCGCCGCGTTGTCCGCCGGAGCGCAGCGGCCCGATGCCCCGGTGGTCCGTAAACGCATCCTGGAAATCCTGCATGAACTCACGTGCGAGGCATCCGCCCCGGACGGCGCCGCCCCGGTACTCGATGCCGCCGCGGTCCTCCAGCGGGCGGAATGGTCACAGCCCCGGATGGCAAGGCGGTTCAGTTCCCTGATCCGCGGCGTCCTGGCAGAGGCCGAACTGCTGGGCCTCGTGGGATCCGGCGCGCTGAGCCAGCTCGGAAGCGCTTTCGCCGAAGACAATCCCGACGCCGCCCTTGCCATCCTTGGCGAGCACCTCCCGGCAGCGCTGAACCACGTGCTGCTGCAGGCGGACCTTACCGCCGTCGCGCCGGGCTACCTGGCCCCCGCGCTCACGGAAAAACTGCTGGTCATGGCCGATGCCGAAGGGCAGGGCCCGGCCACCATCTACCGGTTCTCCGCCGAGTCCATCAAACGGGCGCTCGACGACGGCTACGACGCCCCCGCCCTGCTGAGCTTCCTGCGTGAGCACTCGGCCACCGCAGTGCCGCAACCGTTGGAGTACCTGGTGGAGGACACCGCCTCCCGGCACGGCAGGCTGCGTGTGGGCCAGGCAGCGAGCTTCATCCAGAGCGACGATGAGGCGATGCTCGCCGGACTGCTGGCCGGCCCGAAAGCGGCGCAGCTTGGACTGGTCCGGCTTGCCCCCACCGTCGTGTCGTCCTCCGCCCCGCAACGCGACGTTGCCGCCGCGCTCCGCAGCCTGGGCCTGTCCCCCTCGGTGGACGGCACCGAGCCAGCCGGCCACCTCCGCCGCGCTCCCTCCGCGCAGGAAAGCCTCCGCCCTGTCTATACCGCTCCGCGGCTGGCGCCTGCGGCGGAGGACGTGGATGCCCAGCTGCACCTGCTGCGGCAGTCGCGTGACGCCGTCGGACACTCCCCGGGACCTGCCGCGGGCAGCGAAGCCGCCACGCAGCTGGGGCTGGAGGCGCTGCAGCGGGCCATCCGGCTGAAGCAGCGGATCCACATGAACGTGGTGGACAGCCTGGGGAATGCCAGCATGGAAGTGGTTGTTCCGCTGTCTGTCAGCGGAGGACGGGTCCGTGTGTTCGATCCCGCCAAGGAAACTGAACGGGTCCTGTCCGTCCACCGCATCATCGATATCGAAGCCGCCGAGGAACTGCGGCAGTAAAGGACTTCCCCGCGTGACCGACGGACCCTTGATCGTCCAAAGCGACAAAACCATCCTCCTCGAAGTGGACCACGAGCTGGCCACCGAAGCGCGGCACGCCATCGCGCCCTTCGCCGAACTGGAACGGGCTCCCGAACACATGCACAGCTACCGGCTGACCCCGTTGGGACTGTGGAACGCACGCGCCGCCGGGCTGGATGCGGAAAAGGTACTGGATGCCCTGCTGAAATACTCGCGTTTTCCGGTTCCCCATTCGCTGCTGGTCGACGTCGCGGAAACCATGTCCCGGTACGGCCGGCTGCGCCTGGAGAAAGACCCGCGCCACGGTCTGGTAATGCGGACCGATGACTACCCCGTGCTCGAGGAAGTCATCCGGGCCAAGAAGATCGCGCCGCTGCTGGGGCCTCGGATCGACGGCGAAACCGTGGTGGTGCACGCATCCCAGCGCGGCCAGCTCAAGCAGCTGCTGCTGAAGATCGGCTGGCCGGCCGAGGACCTGGCCGGCTACGTGGACGGAACTCCGCACCTGATTTCGCTCCACGAGGACGGCTGGAAGCTGCGCCCCTACCAACGACTGGCCAGCGAAAACTTTTGGGCGGGCGGCAGCGGGGTGGTGGTATTGCCCTGCGGTGCCGGGAAGACGCTCGTGGGGGCCGCGGCCATGGCCACAGGTTCCACCACCACGCTCATCCTGGTCACCAACACCGTTGCCGCGCGGCAATGGAAGGACGAACTGATCAGGCGCACGTCGCTCACGGAAGAGGAAGTGGGCGAATACTCGGGCGCCATGAAAGAGGTCCGTCCGGTCACCATTGCCACCTACCAGGTGCTCACCACCAAGCGCGGAGGCATCTATCCGCACCTGGAACTGGTGGACGGCCACGACTGGGGGCTGATCATCTACGACGAGGTCCACCTCCTGCCGGCACCGATCTTCAGGATGACGGCCGACCTCCAGGCCCGCCGCCGCCTTGGGCTGACGGCCACCCTGGTCCGGGAGGACGGGCGCGAAGGCGAGGTCTTCAGCCTGATCGGACCCAAGCGGTACGACGCGCCCTGGAAGGACATCGAGGCGCAGGGCTACATCGCGCCGGCGGACTGCGTCGAGGTTCGCGTCGACCTGCCGCAGGACGAGCGGGTTGCCTACGCCATGGCCGATGACGCCGACAAGTACCGGCTGTGCGCCACCTCCGAGTCCAAGACGCAGGTGGTGGAGCAATTGGTGGCACGCCACAGCGGCGAGCAGCTGCTCGTGATCGGGCAGTACATCGACCAGCTGGACGAACTCGGCGAGCGCCTGCAGGCACCGGTGATCAAGGGCGACACCTCCGTGAAGGTGCGCCAGAAGCTCTTTGACGCCTTCCGCGCCGGTGAGCTGCAGACCCTGGTGGTGTCCAAGGTGGCCAACTTCTCGATCGACCTGCCCGAAGCCTCGGTGGCCATCCAGGTATCGGGCTCCTTTGGGTCCCGGCAAGAGGAGGCTCAACGGCTCGGGCGCCTGCTGCGGCCCAAAAAGGACGGCCGGGCTGCCAGGTTCTACTCGCTGGTGGCCCGCGACACCCTGGACCAGGAGTTCGCCGCGAAGCGCCAGCGGTTCCTGGCCGAACAGGGGTATGCCTACCGGATCATGGACGCCAAGGACGTGGAGGCTGCCGGATAGGGTCCGGCAGCCGCACACCGTCAGCTCACGCCGTAGGAGCTGTCGCGTTCCATGGTTCCAGTGCGCGGATCGAACTGCGGACGCTCGTAGGCCAGTTCGCCGCCGCTGCGGCCGCCGTAAGGGCGGCCGTGGTCTGCGAATTCTTCCCGGAAGAACGCAAGGCACCATTGGCCCATCTGCATCCGGGCGCCGGTCCTGAGCAGGGAAGGACCGGAGGTGGCAACGCTTCCGCTGACGGGGCCATGCGGCACCAGGACATACTCATCCTGCTCGTCGTGCCTGATCTCTGCGTGCAGCCCCTCCAAGCCCTCAAGCCTGATATCGGACTCCGGGCTGCTGCCGATCGTGGTGACCTCGCCCGCCAACGCCACTTCACGCGGGATCTGGCCGGTCCAGGTGGTTGCGTCCTGGACAAAGATGAGCCGTGGCCGGCCGCTCCCCCGCGTGTAGTGGGTGGTGGTGATGCGTCGGGGAATACGCCGCCGCACCGTGGGGAGCAGTGGCAACGGCGTCGCCGGCGGAAGAAGGGGAATGCCGTTTGGCCGGCGCCGTCCCTGCCGGAGGAGCGGCAGGAGGGTTCCGAGTTTCCCGAGCTTGATATGCGGGGACCTGGTGACGAGCCGCTGCGATGCAGGACTCTCCACGGCTCCCAGGCTGATGAGGTTGCCCTGCGGACCGGAGATGTGGACACTGATGCCTTTCCTGGCCAGTACCTCGGCCAGGGGCTTCACTTCGTCCAGGGACGGGAGCCCGCCTCCCGACAACGGGGCCAGGTCCGCGAGTGATACCGTCAGCTCCGTGCCGGCGGCCTTGGCGCTTCCCCGGGTGACCGCCCCGGACTCGTCCGAGAAGGAGAAGTCAAGGTCCACATCCAACCGGTACTCAGCCATGTCTGTCAGCCGCGGTTCAGATCGGATCCGGCGGCATCCTTGTCGCTGGTGGTGACCCGCAGGCTGCCGTTGAGCTTCCAGGTGGCCCGCGGCGCGTCAGGACCAATGTCGCGGGGCACCTCGATGGTCATGTCCACGAACTGGTAGTTGATGGCAGCACCCTTGCCGGTGAGATACGACCACATTTCCTCCGCCAGGTCAGCCCAGTCGCGGATGCTGCGGTCCGTGGATGTGGTGTTTTCAGATGCGCTCAGATCAGTCATGATGGTCAATCCCTTCACATGGGTCAGGAGCGATGGAACCCTGGAATCAACACTGTATTCCCGAGCCCCTGACGGCGGAAGAGATCGGGCGCTGAACGTTCTCACCCTGATTTCGGTTCCCGCCGGAGTGTGCCGCACGCCACGGATCCGGGGGACACTGGATGTATGAGCATACGCATCATTCCCGCCGTCCCCGGGCCAGGCCAGGAATCGGTCTGGGACTACCCCCGCCCGCCCCGGATCGAACGCAATACCGAACACATCAGGATCTTCCTGGGCGGTGAACTGATCGCCGACACCACCGAGTCGCTGCGCGTCCTCGAGACCAGCCATCCGCCGGTCTACTACCTGCCGCGGTCGGCGTTCGTGCCTGGCTCGCTGGAACCGGCGGCAGGCAGCAGTTTTTGTGAGTTCAAGGGGTCCGCCGAGTACCTGACCGTGCGCGGCGGCGGGGAGGAAGCCGAGGGGGCCGCCTGGTCCTATCCGGAACCGTCGTCCGGATTCGAGGCCCTGGCAGGCCGGGTGGCCGTCTACGCGGGCAGGATGGATTACTGCGAGGTGGACGGTGAACGCGTGCTTCCGCAGCCAGGCCGCTTTTACGGCGGCTGGATCACCCAGCGGATCGTAGGCCCCTTCAAAGGGGAGCCGGGAACGATGGGCTGGTGAACACAAGCGCACCACCATCATGCTCACAACGAATATCCAGACAACTCCCAGAGACTGGGAGCATGATGGGAGCATGAACAAGAACGGTCCCGAAGCCAGGCTGCTCGTCGTCGATGACGAACCCAACATCCGTGAGCTTCTCTCCACGTCCCTCCGGTTCGCAGGCTTTGAAGTTGTCTCCGCAGCCAACGGGCGCGACGCGCTCGCCGCCGCGGACACCCAGGCGCCTGACCTGGCCGTATTGGACGTCATGCTCCCGGATATGGACGGGTTCACCGTTACCCGCCGCCTGCGCGCCGCCGGAAAGCACTTCCCTGTCCTTTTCCTGACAGCGAAGGACGACACGGAAGACAAGGTGACCGGCCTGACCGTTGGCGGCGACGACTACGTCACCAAGCCGTTCAGCCTCGATGAGGTGGTGGCCAGGATCCGCGCGGTGCTGCGCCGGACCCAGCCCCTGCTGGATGACGACGCGATCATCCGGGTTGACGACCTTGAGCTCGACGACGACGCCCACGAGGTCCGCCGCGGCGGCACGGTCATTGAACTTTCCCCCACCGAGTTCAAGCTGCTGCGCTACCTCATGCTCAACCCCAACCGGGTCCTGTCCAAGTCCCAGATCCTGGACCACGTCTGGGAGTACAACTTCAACGGCGATGCCTCCATCGTGGAGTCCTACATTTCCTACCTCCGGCGGAAGGTGGACATCGATCCCGAAGCCCCGGCCCTGATCCAGACCAAGCGCGGCGTGGGCTATGTGCTGCGGACGGCTGAAAAGCGCTGACCTTGTTGAAGCGGTGGAAGTCGGCCTCGCTCAGATCGCAGCTGGTGGCCATGATCATGGCCCTGCTCATCGTGGCCCTGACGGTCACCGGCGCCGTCACCCTCACGTTGCTGCACAGCTACCTCCAGGGCCAGGTGGACGACAAACTTAACGCCGCCGTCGACTCTGCCCGGCAACAGCGCTCGTTCACGCAGTTGCAGGCGCCCAGCCCCATTCCCACCGACTATTCGCTGATGCTCTTCGCCCCCGGCGAGCAGCCGTACACGTTCGGCGGCGACCCCGACGACCATCCGGACATCTCGTCCATCACTGTCGAGCAGGCCCAGGCCCGGCAACTTGCCCCGTTCCAGGTCCGCGGGACGGACGGGCAAAGCTGGCGCGTGGTGGCGGTGACCGTCCAAAACGGCCAAACAACTGCCGTGGTGGTCATCGGGCTGCCCCTGGCGAGCGTGGACGACGTCCTCAAGCACGCCACCCTGGTGGTCACCGGGGTGGGCCTGCTAACGCTGCTGCTGGCCTCCCTCATCGCGAGCTGGACAGTATCGCGCGCGTTCCGGCCGCTGGCACGGGTGGAGAAGACCGCCGCAGCCATCGCCGCCGGTGACCTCTCCCGCCGCGTTGAGGTGGAGAATCCTGCCACCGAGCTGGGCCGGCTGAGCAGCTCACTGAACGCCATGCTGGCCCACATTGAGACCGCATTTGCGGCCCGGACCGCGTCCGAGGCCAGGATGCGCCGCTTCGCCGCGGACGCCTCCCATGAACTCCGCACACCGCTGGTGACCATCCGCGGTTTCTCCGAGCTTTACCGCCATGGCGCCCTGTCCACGGACGAGGACGTGGCCACCGCGATGGGCCGGATCGAAAGCGAAGCCAAGCGCATGGGTTCCATGGTCGAGGACCTGCTCCTGCTGGCCCGCCTGGACGAGCAGCGGCCGTTGCAGCAAAAGCCCGTGGACCTGCAGCTGATCGCCCACGACGCCGTGGTGGACACCCAGGCCAGCGACCGCTCCAGGACCATCTCGCTGGCCGGCCTCAACGGCGGCCCGGCCACGCCTGCCCCGGTGCTTGGGGACGAGGCCAAGCTGCGCCAAGTGGTGGGCAACCTCGTGGGCAACGCGCTGCGCTACACCCCGGACGGCAGCCCCATCGAACTGGCCGTGGGAGTCCGCAGCACTAACGGTGAGGCCCGTTCCATCATCGAGGTACGGGACCACGGGCCCGGCATTTCGGAAGAGGACGCGGCCAAGGTTTTTGAACGGTTCTACCGTGCCGATACGTCCCGCACCCGGGAGACGGGCGGCAGCGGCCTGGGCCTGGCCATCGTGGCCGCCATCGTGGGTTCGCACGGCGGTTCAGTGCGGGTGGAGAAGACCGACGGCGGCGGGGCCACGCTGGTGGTCAGCCTGCCGCACCGTGACGAAGCACCCGCGGATGACGCAGCGGGTGCGGAGGAAGCGGCGGAGGGCGGCGCCGCCCAGCGTGGCGCGGGCAGCGGCAGCTCGGTTATCCACATATAGAGCTCAGGCCATGACTCCGCCCCGCGCGGCTTCCTAGGCTCGTCTCATCAGCCCGGAACCGCCGGGCCGGAGGCGCCTCCCGCCGTACCGAAAGGCATAGCCATGAGCATCATTTCCGTCGACACCGAGCTACTGCAGCTGAAGTCCGCGAACGTACAGTCAACCGTGGACAGGATCAGCGCTGACGTCCAGGCCATGAAGCGTGGCCTGGACGAGCTGCAAGGCTCGTGGCGCGGTGCGGCGGCCAGCAACTTCCAGGCGCT
This sequence comes from Pseudarthrobacter sp. MOO14, assembly GCF_058267675.1. Taxonomy (NCBI): domain Bacteria; kingdom Bacillati; phylum Actinomycetota; class Actinomycetes; order Micrococcales; family Micrococcaceae; genus Pseudarthrobacter; species Pseudarthrobacter sp. MOO14. The sequence goes on along the minus strand of NZ_CM177849.1, from coordinate 3,274,180 downwards.
GGTCACCGAGTGGACCATCACCCAGGGCCGGGTGGAAGCGTCGCTGGCCTCCATCAACGCGGCCCTGGCCTCCGCCGCGGCCACGTATGCCCAGGCCGAGCAGGGCAACGCGCAGCGGTTCAGCTGACAGGTCAGGCTTCCGGGGTTCCTTGATGGAACCGCAGCCGCCACCGTTCGCCGTCGAGGACCCACAACGAGCTTCGCAGTGTGGTGCCGGCGCGGGCAAAGCTCCGATACGTCAGCAGGACAGCACCGGGGCCAATGCGCTCAGCGCCCAGAACCTCGATGTCGGTCCTTTCTCCGGGGTCCTCTTCGAGGGCCATCATCATGGCGTCCCGGGTCCACACCCTTCCCGAGCTGCCGATTTCCATGAAGTCCGGGTGGAGGAGGACTGCTGTCCGGCCAATGTCGCCGCGCACCAGCGGGCCCAGCAGTTCACGTTCGAGTTGCTCCACCAGGGCCTCGGGCGCGACCGCACCGGCCTGCTGCGCTGCCTCCGCATCCTCCTGGGCTTCCGTGTCCAATTCGCTGAACAGGTCAAGCTCGTCATAAGCCGATACCGGCTGGGGCATGGCCCGCTGTTTGCCGTTTCCCGCTGCAGGACCTTTTTGGCCGGCCGCTGCCGGGCGGCTGTCCGCACGGGTTGGGCCTGCCTCCGGGCGGCCGGCGGCGGCCGGGCGGGCGGGCGCAGGGGCGGGGATGTCGAGGGTGGCCGGCTGGAGGCCACTGCCGGCCTGAGGCTGCGCCTCAAAGCTGTGCCCGGAGGCGCCCGGATGGTGCGCCCCCGGAAATCCCGGACCAGACCGGGCGGCCACGCCCTGCTGGTAGGCGGTTGCCGCGGCCCGGGCGCGTTCATCGGCGGCCTCGTTCAGGCTGTGGCCGGCATGGCCCTTGACCCATTCGAAGGTATACGTCCGGCCTGCCAGTTCGCGGTCCAGTTCCTTCAGCAGTTCAACGTTCAGGACCGGCTTCCCGTCAGCTTTGCGCCATCCCTTGCGCTTCCACCCGGGCATCCATTTGGTAATGGAGTTGATGACGTACTGGCTGTCACAGAGGATGCGAAGGTCCTCCCCCGGAAGATGCGCGGTGGCCCGCAGCAGATCCAGGACAGCCATCAGCTCCCCTTGGTTATTGGTGCCGTGGGGCCAGCCGCCGGCCCGCCAACAGTTGTCATCCACGTACCAGGCCCAGCCGGCCGGCCCCGGGTTTCCCAAGGCCGAACCGTCAGCCGCTGCAGTAATCGTCACCGGTCCATCCTGCCAGAAGCCAACGACAATGGGCCGCCGCCGTGGCGGCTCAAAGGCCGCCCGGCGGTACGCCGGACGAAGTGCTGGTCCCGCAAGCGCCGGGGCAGCCGGCCCGAAAAACAGCTCAGAAAACGTTTACCGAAACTCTTGACGCAACCCTTCCGCTCACGAAACAATCGCAGAATCACACTGAGAAAGCGCTTTCCCGCAGAGTCGGGCTCCCGCAACGACGTGGGATCGACCCAGCGGCGACAAAATACGAAAGGAACATCAATGACGAGTCCAGTCTTCAGCCGGCGCAGTTTCCAGCTCGGCGCCGCCGCCTTGGCCTTTTCCTTGCTGGCGACAGGCTGCGGAGCTCCCGGCAGTTCCGGGGACAACGGGCAGGTGACCCTGCGGTTCGCATGGTGGGGCAACGAGTACCTGAACGCACAGACCCAGAAGGTCATCGCCGCGTTTGAAGCATCGCACCCGAATATCAAGATCAAGGCGGAGCCCGGAGAATGGGCCAGCTACTGGGACAAACTGGCCACGAAGACAGCTGCCAATGATGCACCGGACGTCATCCAGATGGACCAGAAGTACATTGCCGAATACGGCGGGCGCGGGGCGCTTATGGACCTGTCGAAGCAAAGCGGCATCGACACCTCGAAGCTGGACAAGGAGGCCTTGGCCTCCGGCCAGTACGGTGGCGCCCAGTATGGTCTCAGCACCGGCCAGAATGCCTACGTCATCATGGCCAACACCAAGGTGTTCGACGCTGCAGGCATTCCGCTGCCGGACGACAGGACGTGGACGTGGAAAGACTTCACGGACACCGCAGCCAAGATCAGCGCCGCTGGTGGCGGGAAGAGCTACGGCGCCGCCTACGGCAGCAACGAAGCAGACCTGATCATCTGGCTGCGCCAGCACGGACAGGACCTGTACACGGGTGACGGCGGGCTCGGTTTCGAGACGGCCACCGCCGCGTCCTTCTGGGCACGGCTCAAGGACCAGCGGGACTCAAAGGCCAGTCCCCCTGCCACCGTCGCCACCGAGGACGCCGGCGCGGGGCTGGAGGAGAGCCTGTTCGGCACCAACCGGGTGGCCATGGCCTGGTGGTGGACCAACCAGCTGGGCTCCCTGGAGTCCACCACGGGCAGCAGCATCAAGATGCTGCGGGCCCCGAGCATCAGCGGCGCATCGGCCGGCAACGGGATGTACTACAAGCCCACCATGTTCTGGTCGGCTTCGTCCCGGTCCAAGCACCCGCAGCAGGCGGCTGAATTCATCGACTACCTCACGAACAGTCCGGAGGCCGGCGGCATCCTGATGACGGACCGCGGTGTGCCCACCAACAGTGCGATCGTCGCGAGCATTACTCCCTCGCTCAAGCCGGCCGACACCACGGTGGTGGGCTTCCTCAAGGACATAGCACCGGACGTCAAGGGCGCCCCGCCGGTCCCGCCGGTGGGTGCGGGAAGCGTCCAGAACGTCATCAAGCGCTACACGGATGAAGTACTGTACGACCGCCTGACACCGCAGGCAGCCGCGGACGCCTTCAAGAAGGAAGTCGAAGGGATGCTGGCTTCCGCCAGGAAGTAGCCTTTGGAACATAAAAATGCGGCCCCCTCCCAAGGAGGGGGCCGCATTTCGTGTCAGCGGGACAGGTCCCGGCAGTGGGCTTAGAAGCCGCCCATGCCGCCCATGCCGCCCATGTCGTCTCCACCGGCGGGAGCAGAAGCCTTCTCGGGCTTGTCTGCCACTACGGCTTCGGTGGTGAGGAACAGGCCGGCGATGGACGCTGCGTTCTGCAGGGCAGAGCGGGTGACCTTGACCGGATCATTCACGCCGGCTGCCAGCAGGTCGACGTACTCGCCGGTGGCTGCGTTCAGGCCGTGGCCTGCGGGCAGGCCGCGGACCTTGTCGACAACCACGCCGGGCTCGAGGCCGGCGTTGAAGGCAATCTGCTTCAGCGGGGCGTCAATGGCAACGCGGACGATGTTGGCGCCCGTTGCTTCGTCGCCGGAGAGCTGCAGGTTGGCAAATGCCTTGGCACCGGCCTGGATGAGGGCAACACCGCCACCGGCGACGATGCCTTCTTCAACCGCAGCCTTGGCGTTGCGGACGGCGTCCTCGATGCGGTGCTTGCGTTCCTTGAGCTCAACCTCGGTGGCGGCACCGGCCTTGATGACTGCAACGCCGCCGGCCAGCTTGGCCAGGCGTTCCTGCAGCTTCTCGCGGTCGTAGTCGGAGTCCGAGTTCTCGATCTCGGCGCGGATCTGGGATACGCGGCCGGCGATCTGGTCGGCGTCGCCTGCACCCTCGACGATGGTGGTCTCGTCCTTGGTGACAACAACCTTGCGGGCCTGGCCCAGCAGTTCGAGGCCTGCGGTCTCGAGCTTAAGGCCGACTTCCTCGGAGATGACCTGGCCGCCGGTGAGGACGGCGATGTCTGCCAGCTGTGCCTTGCGGCGGTCGCCGAAGCCCGGGGCCTTGACGGCAACGGACTTGAAGGTGCCACGGATCTTGTTGACGATCAGGGTGGCCAGGGCCTCGCCCTCGATGTCTTCGGCGATGATCAGCAGCGGCTTGTTGGACTGCATGACCTTTTCGAGGACAGCAACCAGTTCCTTGACGTTGGAGATCTTGGAGTTGACGATCAGGATGTACGGATCCTCGAGGACCGTTTCCTGGCGCTCGGCGTCGGTGACGAAGTAGGCGGAGATGTAGCCCTTGTCGAAGCGCATGCCTTCGGTGAGTTCAAGCTCCAGGCCGAAGGTGTTGGACTCCTCGACCGTGATGACGCCTTCCTTGCCGACCTTGTCCAGGGCTTCGGCGATGAGGGCACCAATTTCGTCGTCACCGGCGGAGATGGAGGCGGTGGCCGCGATCTCTTCCTTGGTTTCGATTTCCTTGGCGGAGGCCAGGAGTTCGCGGGTGACGGCTTCAACGGCCTTCTCGATGCCGCGCTTGAGGGACAGCGGGTCGGCTCCGGCGGCAACGTTGCGCAGGCCTTCCTTGACCAGCGCCTGGGCCAGCACCGTCGCAGTCGTGGTACCGTCGCCGGCGACGTCGTCCGTCTTCTTGGCAACTTCCTTGACCAGCTCTGCGCCGATCTTCTCGTAGGGGTCGTCCAGCTCGATCTCCTTGGCGATGGAAACACCATCGTTGGTGATCGTGGGGGCGCCCCACTTCTTTTCGAGGACGACGTTGCGTCCACGCGGGCCGAGGGTGACCTTAACGGCGTCGGCGAGGGTGTTCAGGCCACGCTCAAGGCCGCGGCGTGCCTCTTCATCAAATGCAATGATCTTGGCCATAACGGCAGTAGTCCTTTCGGGACAGTCGTTAAGAATGAACCTTCGCTGCAGTGCCCGCGACGGACGATCCTTCGACAGCGGCCTCTGTATGCCTCCGCCTGGGGATCTCACTGAAGTGAGGTGTTTCTTTCGCTCTTCGACCGGTGCCTTGCGCGGCCGGCCGGAACCGGGCGTTGCTTAGCAGTCGGTACGTCAGAGTGCTAACTCCATAATTAGCACTCCCCCGGTGAGAGTGCAAGCGAAAAGACACCGGAGGGGCTGCTGGCGGCGGTCGCTTCGCCGAGGGCGATCAGCCCTGATGTCCGGCTGTCTCCCGGCCGCTCGGAGTGGGCAGGTTGTCCGGCCCGTATGTAAAGACGGAGAAGGACGCCACGGTGATATCCCCGTTCGCGTCGAAGGCAATGGGGCCCGACTCGCCGTCGTAATTGATGTCCGGGCCGGCAGCCAAACCGCCCAGGCACGCCTTGTAGGTCACGCACGGCGCAGCGGCCGTTCCGGCGCCTGGTGCCGCTGTTCCGCCCGATACCGGGATCAGGTTGGCGGCGATCGAGCGGCCGGCGTCGTCCTGCGCGCGGGCCGCTGCCAGCGCGGCCAGGGTCACGGCGTCGTAGGTCTCGGCAGCGTAGGAGACGTCCTTCAGCGACGGGTCCACCGCCAGGAGTTTTTGCTGGAAGGCGGCGGAAGGCAGCTGTCCCGGTACCACCGCGCGGGCGCCATCCAAGACCTTGGAACCGAGGCCTGAGCCGTAGCGGGCGAAAGCGCCGTCGCTCATGACGATGCGTGAACCGCCAACGCCGGTACCGTTCAGCGCGGCCAGTGCGCCTTGGGCGCCCTCACGGGCTATCAGGACGACGGCGTCCGGCTTGGCTTTGGCGATGGAGCTTGCCGCCGCGGCGTCCCCGGTCGTGAAGCCGGCACCGGGAAGGACGGTAAGCCCGGACTGCTTTGCCGCTTCCGTGACGGCGGCCTGCAGGTCCTTGCCGTAGGTGCCTTCCTGGTACAGCACGCTGACGGTGGCAGCCCCGGCGTCCTTGGCGAGTTTGGCCAACACAGGCCCTTGCGCGACGTCGGCCGCCGCGGTGCGGAAGTAGTAGCCGCCGCTGGCCATTCCGGTCAGGCCGGCAGCGGTGTTGGCCGGGGAGATGAGCGGTATGTGCGCGCGGGACAGGACGCCTACGGCTGCCTCCGCATGGCTGGAGTCGGTGGGTCCGATGACCACGTCCGCCTTGGCGGCGAGCAGGGCTTTTGCCTGCCCGGCGGTGTCCTGTTCCAGGTGTGCGGGCAGCAGTTCGACGGGACGGCCCTTGTGTCCCCCGGCTGCGTTGATGTCCTGGACGGCCAGCTTGGCGGCGGCGAGCTGTGGCTGGTTCAGGAAAGCGTTGCCGCCGGTGTTGTCCAGGACCAGGCCCACCCGGAGGACGCCGTCGCCGGATGCCTCGGCGGATTCCACCCGGGCGTTTCCGCCTGTCCCGGAGCAGGCTGTGGCGCCGAGAACGGCTGCCAGGGAAACGGCCAGGGCAGTGCGGACGGCGGGACGGTGCTTCGGCTTCACTCGGCGGGCCGGACGTTTTCCGCCTGCGGGCCCTTGTCGCCCTCGCCGACCTCCAGCTGCACCCGTTGTCCTTCCTCAAGGGCCCGGTAGCCTTCGCCCCGGATCGCAGACCAATGGACAAAGATGTCATCACTGGAGCCGTCAACGGTGATGAAGCCGTAGCCTTTTTCAGCGTTGAACCATTTGACGGTTCCCAGTGCCATGGTGACCAACTCTTTTCCGTTGCGGCCGGGTGGGCCGGTGCTGTTGCGTGCAGCCCCGCGGGCCGTGGCCTGGAATCACTCTAGCCAAAGGCCGCCACGGGCCGCAGGCTGCGGCAGGCCCCGGGCCGGGAACGTTATGCAGGCGTAACTGAGGCCGGCCGGTTACCGGTACCCGGGGCCCAGGACCACCACGAGCGGCACCTGGAACTCGGTGCTGCTGACGACCGTGGGGATGTTCAACAGTGCGGCGAGCTCCTGGGCACTGGCCAGTTGCTGGGGACCGGCGTAGTAGATCACGGAGGATTTCTGCGGTGCGCCGGACCAGTTGCCTACCTGTCCGAGCTTCCAGCCGTCAGCCTGGACTGTTCCGCCAATGCGGCTGGCCAGCCCGGCGGTACCGGCCGCGTTGTAGACGGCCACTGCCTGCGTCCGGTCGACGACGGCCTGCTGGGTGGCCGACTGCGTCGGCTCCGGGCTGCCGCTTGGGGACGGCCCGGCGGTGGCCGAAGGTTCTGAAGCGGCCGGGGGCGTGGGTGCCTGCGTGGTGGACGGGGTGGATCCGGTACCCGCCAACGCGGTGGATTCCACACTGGCAGAGTCCTCGGTTGCCGTGGCGTTGAACCCCAGCTTGGGGAGGATCAGGAAAGACACCAGCCCGATCGCCAGCGCCGCGACGCCCACGGCGAGGATGGGCCACAGCCGCACCCGGGACGGGGCCGAGGCCGTCCGGTGGACACCTTGTCGCGACGCGGCCTCGGGGACCTTGTCGAATTCATCGCGGGCGTATTTGGTCATGGTGGAAGGACATCCTTGTTGATTGCTGCCAGGGTCCCGGCCTGGGGCGTGCTAAGCGTCGGATCCCAGGCGGCGGGCGGTGCGTGCACGGTGGCGCGACGTACGTAGTCTACGCAATCTCTTGACCAGCATGGGATCGTGGGCCAGGGCATCCTCGCGGTCGATCAGGGCATTGAGGAGCTGGTAGTAATGGGTTGCGGAGAGGTCGAACAGCTCCCGGATGGCCTGTTCCTTGGCCCCCGCGTACTTCCACCACTGCCGCTCCAGCGCCAGCATCTGCTGTTCGCGCTCGGTGAGGGAGGAGTCACGGAGCAGAAAATCCGCCAGCAGGGAATTCCGTGGATCCTGCTCCGGCAGGTGTTCCCGGGCCGGTTCCGCCACGGCACACTCCTTCGCTGGTTACGGTAGATGTCTTACCCCCATGCTAGCGGGCGAATCACAGGAGTGTCATTCGGCCCGGCCGTCGACGCACGTTCCCGACCGGCGGGCTCCTGCTGCAAGAATGGACCGATGTTTGAATCGGATGCGTTGTTCGACCTGCAGCAGGACCCGGCGGACGCCACCAGCTTCAGCGACCTGGCCAAGCTGCCCCTGGCGGAGCTCATGGCGCCTGACTGGGCGGCGGCGCTGCAGGGCGTCGAAGCGAAGCTGCGGTCGGTGCTGGACTTCCTTGCCGGCGAAGAGGCGGCCGGGCACCAGGTCCTCCCGCCGCCGTCGAACGTCCTGCGCGCGTTCCGCCAGCCGCTCGCCGGCGTGAAAGTCCTCATTGTGGGGCAGGACCCCTACCCCACGCCGGGGCACGCCGTCGGCCTTTCCTTCTCCGTGGACGCGCGCACGCGCCCGCTCCCCCGCAGCCTGGCGAACATCTACCGTGAACTCGAATCCGACCTGGGCATTTCCCCTCGCGTCCACGGCGACCTGTCCGCCTGGGCGGATCAGGGAGTCCTGCTCCTGAACCGGGTGCTCACCGTCCGGGCGGGGTCCGCCGGCTCCCACCGCGGCAAGGGCTGGGAGGACATTACGACGGCGGCAGTCACGGCAGTGGCCGGACGTCGGGCCGCGGACGGGTCCAGGACGCCCCTGGTAGCCGTCTTGTGGGGCAAGGAGGCGGAGGGGGTAAGGCCCCTCCTTGCCGGTGCGCCCGTCTTCGCCAGCGCGCACCCCAGTCCGTTGTCCGCCTCGCGCGGCTTCTTTGGTTCCCGGCCATTCAGCCGTGTGAACGAGCTGCTGCGGGAACAGGGTGCGCCGGACGTAACCTGGGAGCTCCCGCCGGTGCCCCTGGCTTAGGCTTGCCTGATGAGCACTGTCCCCACCGCCACCAGCGCTACGAAAAACAACCGCCCCCAGGTCAACCTGACGGTACTGCGCAAAGAGCAGTTGTCCCCGCACATGGTCCGGGTCATCGCAGGTGGGGACGGATTCAGGGACTTCGTCAACAACGCATTCGTGGACCGTTATGTAAAGATCGTGTTCCCACAGCCCGGCGTGGACTATCCCTCCCCCCTGGATCTGTGGACGGTCCGGGAAACCATGCCGCGCGAGCAGTGGCCGTATACCCGCACCTACACGCTCCGCTGGGTGGATCCCGGGGCCAAGGAGCTCGCCATCGACTTCGTGGTCCATGGCGACGAAGGCCTGGCCGGTCCGTGGGCGGCCAACGCCCGGCCCGGCGAGACGCTCACCTTTACCGGCCCGGGCGGTGCGTACAACCCCAATCCCGAGGCTGACTGGTATCTGTTCGCCGGTGATGAGGCCGCCCTGCCGGCCATTGCCGCGTCCATCGAGGCACTTCCTCCCACCGCAGTGGGGCTGGCCTTCCTGGAAGTCGGGGCCGAGGCCGACATCCAGCCCCTGAACGCTCCGGCCGGACTCGAGGTCCGGTGGCTGGTCCGCGGCGAAGTCCCGGCGGGCTCGAGCACGTTGCTGGTGGATGCCGTGGCGGGCGCGGAGTGGCCTGCCGGCACCGTGGATGTCTTTGCCCACGGCGAGCGGGGCTACATGAAGTCCCTGCGCGAGGTCTTCTTCAAGCAGCGCGGCCTGGAGCGGCGCCAGGTGTCATTGTCCGGGTACTGGGCGCAGGGCCGCGTGGAAGACGTGTTCCAGGCAGAGAAGAAGTTGCCGGTAGGGCAAATCTAGCGCCGCCGGGCGCGGCGGCGCTCGTTGCTCGCCAGGCTGCGGGTCAGGGGCCTGGCCAGCACGTCGCCCAGGACGATCCCGCCGGCTGTTCCCAGCACGATGGCGCCGGCGCTGAGCATGCCGCCCGCGCCGTTCAGGATTTCCGATTCCTCGACCGTGAGCACATACATGGACCGGAAGATGGTGAGCCCTGGCAGCAGGATCAGCGCCGCGGGCACAGCCACCACCAGCTGCGGCGCGCCCATCCGCAGTGCCACCACACGTGCCAGGAGGCCGATGACAACGGCCGCCAGCGCCGGGGCGAAGCGGTCCCCGATCCCCAGCAGGCCGCCGCCCAGCAGCACCAGGTAGCCTGCCACGCCCACTCCCGCCGTTGGCAGCAGGAGCTGCCAGGTGGTCTGCTCGGTGATGCCGATGGCCATCACCGCAGCGGCCACGAACAGGATAAGGACCCACAGATCGTAGGCGGGTGGGAAGGTCTGCGTGACGTCGATCCGCTGCAGCCCTGTCAGCTCCCCCACCACGAAGGCCACGGCAATGCCGGCCACGATCGCACCGAAGGTCAGCAGGGTTGACAGGAACCGGCCCGCGGCGGTGACCGGGAAGCCGTTGATGGCGTCCTGTACGGACGAGACCAGCCGTCCGGTGGGCAGCAGCAGCAGGATGCCGCCCACCACCACGATCGACGGTGACGCGGTGAGGCCGAACTGCCAGAGCAGCAAGGCAAGGATGGTGACGACGAACGAGCAGCTGGCCGTGGTGAAGAAGTCCGGGACCCGCCAGCGGCCCAGTTGCCGGGCCAGCAGGCTGATCCCGATGTTGGCTACGAACGCGATGGCCGAGGACACCACGCCGCCGCCCAGCACACCGACGAACACGGCGGCGAAGACACCGAATGCGGCGGTGACCATCCAGCGCGGATACGGTTTGGGACTGGTGATGGCCTCGTTGAGCCTGCGGATGGCTTCCTCGCGGCCCACGCCGCCAGCCACGATGTCCGTGACCAGCTGGTGGACTTTGGCCAGGCCGGCGTAGTTGTTGGTCCAGGACCGCACCACGCGCAGCAGGGCGATGGGCGTCTGGTCCTTGGGGGCGTAATTGATGCCCACGGACTGGTTGGTGATGTCCACCTCGATGTTCTTCAGGCCCAGGGCGGCCGTAACGGCGATGATGCTGGTCTCCACCTCCAGGGCGCCCGCCCCATAGCGGAACATGGTCTCTGCCAGGTGGAGCGCGAAGTCCAGGGTCTTGCGGGCCGATGTGTCCACACCGCCCACCTGGATGGTGGGGTTGGCGTAGGGGCTGCCCGCCAGGCGGTCCACGATGCTCAAGGGGGCGGTGGGCGGGTTCTCGCCCTGCACCAGGCGCCGCAGCATCCTCCGGGCGGCTGCGTCCTGCCGCATCTGGGCAGGGGTCAGCGGCTCAGTCTTGGGCAGGCCGTCAGTCTTCGGCCTGGACCCTGGCCGTTCGTGCCGGTCGGTCATGCCCGGTTCCTCCCTCTGCGCGGCGTGTGGACGGTCAGGCTGCGCGCTTCAGTGGCAGCTTGCCAAGCAGGGTACGGGCAGCGGCGGCGGCTGATCTGGCCAGCCGGTTGGCATGGAAGACCGCGGGCCGTACGGGCATGGTGAAGTCGCCCACCAGCTGGACCACTTCGCCGCCGAATCCCTTCTTGAATTCGTAGCCGCCGTGCCCCTCCTCGTCCTGTCCGGAGATGCCGAACGTGCCGTAGAAGTTGTACCGCGGGTATTCCTTCTCCAGGGCGTGCAGCATCATGCCCCAGTACAGTGAGGTGGCGCCGTTGAAGTAGATGTAGTCCTGGACGGTGCCGCCGATCACGCACACCACCTCATCGCCGTAGCAGACGAAGTGGATGGCTGCCACGGTGGCGGTCCCGACCGAATCCGGGAACCTCTCGATGTCCTTGAGGCTCCGCTCGTAGCTGTCCACGAGGTCCTGGACCACTTTGAGCCGGTTGGCTTTCTTCTTGCTGCCCGTTTCTTCCACTTCACGCCGGAGCTCCGCGGCGGTGGCAGACTCAGCTGCCAGGCGCTCGGTGATGGATTTCCGGTACGCGGGGATGTCGATCTTGGCCATCATGAGCTTGGTGAATTCCGCCGAGGTGGTCCTGAGCAGGTGCTCGTAGTAGGCGCGCTCGCGGTAGGTGAATCCCTTTTCGTCCCCGGCCCGGCTCAACGCCCCGTAGAAGTCGTCCAGGGTTTCCAGCGTGGCCTGTTCCAGGAAGACGCCGTTCTTTTCGGCCTTGCGGATGGCCTTCCGGGTCCGGTAACTGGTGCCCATGATGAGTTCTTCGGCGTCCTGGATTCCGACGAGGCTCTTGATGAACATCCAGTTCACGTTGACGAAGTTCATATCCAGGCCCTGGTGCCGGAACCCGAGCCGCTCCAGGTCCGCCACGAGCGGACGGTTGTCCTCGACGTCCGGGTGCTCGGCGCCGTCGGCGTCCCGTGCGATGTACCTGATGTTCGGGGAGATCCGCAGTTCAGCGGCTTTGCGGCCGGCGGCGTGCTTGCGGAGGAGTTCGACGACGCCACTCACCAGGTTGCGGTCCTCGTAGTCCATGAGGGGGCCCTTGGCGCATTCGCAGATGGTGTAGCCAAGCCTGGTGGTCGAGTAGTTGAGCTTGCCGGCGGCGACGAGTTCGCCGCCGCGCCGGACGCCGAAGAGTTCCACCTGCTGGCCCCGGGCGCGCTGGAAACGGGCAAAGTCGATGGACTGCAGGAAGCTGTTTTGCGGGTGCTTTACGGCGAAGGCCTCAAACTCGGCGTCGCTGAGCGTGGCATATTCAAGTCCGGTAGCGGCGGAAACAGGATTCAAGGGGTGACCTTCTTCGGGACTCTTCGCGGCCTGGTGGGCACGCGCTGGGCGGACGGTGTTCGGGGCGGGCTGCACGGGACGTACGGTCCGGCCGTGGGCTGCGGTGGATGCATCCCACGGGATGCCGGTCAGTAGAACTGCTGGCCGGTCCGGGCGGTTTCAATCCGGCGGAGCACCTTTTCGCCGCCACTGGTCCAGAGCTTGTGGCGCAGCGGGGAAAGGACGTAGTCGTAGCAGCCCACAAAGTCGGTGACGGTCTTGGTGAAGCTGGTCTTGAACATTCCCATCCCGTACAGGTTGTGGGTTTTGTCCTTGATCCGGGCCGCAGGCGGGGTGCCGCAAAAGTCGTATTCGGTGCAGCCGAGTTCCTGCATGCGGCGGATGGCTTCCCACTGCACCAAATGCGAGTCGCCGTACTGCTTGCGGTTTTGGGTGGACCCGCCGTCCTTGTAGGTTGCCTTGGCACCGTAGTTGATCACGAAGGCTCCGACGCTGGGCCTTCCATCCTCATAGACGAAGAAGAAGTTGCCTTGGCCACGGTTGCAGAATTCGTCCCAGAACTTGGCGTAGTAGTCGTAGCTGCGCAGGGGCATGGAGCCCTTGGCGTTGACGGTGTCTGCCATCAGGTCGTAGAGGGCGCGGTAGGTTTCCGGGCCTTGTTCCTGCCGTACCACCTGGCAGCCTTCGCGTTCGGCGCGCCGGATGGCGTTCCGGGCGCGCGAGGAGATCGCTTTGAACACGTCCTCGCTGCTGCCGGAAATGTCCAGCAGCGCGGTGGAGTCGTTGGACTGGATATTGGGGGCTTTGACAAGGCCCGCGGCCTGGATGTCCCGGTGCGCCTCGGCGGTGTCGATGATGTCCGGTTCCACCTTGATGGTAAAGACGTTCAGTTTCCGGCTGCGGGCAAAGGCCGCGCAGGCTTCGAGGGCGGCTTTCAGGTCCGCGGCGGCGGCAACGTCAGGGCCTTTGATGAGATACCAGAGCCGACCCAGGACCGGAAATGACTTTTCCAGGACCAGGTTGTAACTGGAGTTTCCCGGGGCTTCCAGGACAAGGAAGCGGACTTTCCAGCCGGACCCGTTCTTGACCGATGCGTAGGCGGCGGACTGCAGCATGTTGCCGCCGTTGGGGTTGGCCGTGACGTGCTTGTCCCAGTTCTCAATTTCCTCGGCTGTGGCAAAACGTGCGGTGAATTCTCGCAAGGGGGCCGTGTCCAATCGGGTTTGTGCGCGGTTTCGGTGGGTCTGGATGCGTGCGGACATGCAGCATCAAGTCTAAAGCCTCAGCCGCTGGAGCCTTTCTCCCGGCGATGCCTGGCATGGCGCCGACCGTCCACGGGGCGGCGCCTTGACGGGGCTGCCCCGGGTCCGCAAGGGTTGGAGGATGAGGCCGGACCGGGACCAGAGCAGCACTTCCGCGGAGCGCGGACGGCCCTATGGCGCCGGGATCCAAATCGCCGGGCTCGCCGCCTTCCTGGTGGCGTCCTTGCTGGTGGCGGCGCTGGGCGGATTGGCGTCGGCCAGCAACGTCAACGGCTGGTATGCAACGGCGGACAAGGCGCCATGGTCTCCGCCCAACGGCGTGTTTGGCCCGGTGTGGGGAATCCTCTACACGGCGATGGCTGTTGCCGGCTGGCTGGTGTGGCGCAAACGGACGGAGCGGACCCGGAGCGCCCTCACCGCCTACGGGATCCAGTTGCTCCTTAACCTTGCCTGGACCCCTGCGTTCTTTGCCCTCTACCCCGTTTTTGGAACCGTTGCACTGTGGTTTGGGCTTGGCATCATCCTGGCGCTCATTGCCGCCGTCGGAGTCACCGTTCTCTATTTTGGTCCCATCAGCCGGACCGCCGGGTTACTCCTGCTGCCGTACATTTCCTGGCTGGTGTTTGCCGCCTCCTTGAACTGGTGGGCCGCCGCCTACAACTAGGGAGTGGGCGCCGGGTTCCGGGAAGAGGCGCCTGCGGTCAGCATTCGACGACGTTGACGGCGAGGCCGCCCATGGCGGTTTCCTTGTATTTGTGGGACATGTCCTTGCCGGTTTCGCGCATGGTGATGATGACTTCGTCCAGGGAGACCCGGTGGGTCCCGTCGCCCCAGAGCGCCATTTTCGCGGCGTTGATCGCTTTCGCGGCAGCGATCGCGTTCCGTTCGATGCAGGGCACCTGCACCAGCCCGCCGATCGGGTCGCAGGTCAGGCCCAGGTTGTGTTCCATTGCGATCTCAGCGGCGTTCTCCACCTGCGCCGGGGTGCCCCCCATGACCTCGGCCAGGCCAGCGGCGGCCATCGAGGACGCGGACCCCACCTCGCCCTGGCAGCCGACCTCGGCCCCGGAAATCGAGGCTTGTTCCTTGTAAAGGACTCCCACGGCGGCGGCGGCGAGCAGGAATTTGACCACGACGTCATCGCGGTCAGCGCCGGTGGCTTTGTCCATGCCGGGAGCGAAGTGCAGGGCGTAGAACAACACCGCAGGGATGATCCCGGCTGCCCCGTTCGTCGGGGCGGTGACCACCCGGCCGCCGGACGCGTTTTCCTCGTTCACGGCCAACGCCACCAAGTTAACCCACTCCTGCCAATACCGGGGATCGAACGGGCCCGCGTCCCACGCGGCGTCCTGGTCCGTGTCCTGCCCGTCGGCGCATTCCTTCTTCAACCGCTCAAACCAGTCAGGGGCGCGGCGGCGGACCTTCAAGCCGCCCGGCAACACCCCCTCACGCTTCAACGAGGCCGCCACGCAGGCTTCCATCACGGACCAGATGTGCAGCAACCCGGCCCGGATCTCCTCCTCCCCGCGGGAGGCTTTTTCGTTCACCAGCATCACATCAGCGATTCCCAGCCCGGTCGCTGCGCAGTGCTCCAGCAGTTCCGCGGCGGTCCGGAACGGCAGCGGAAGCTCCTTCTTGGACTCCTCCAGTTCCTGCCGGGCCGCGTCTTCCTCACCCTCCCGGACGATGAACCCGCCACCGACCGAGAAGAAGGTCGCGGTATGCACCACGGCACCGTCAGCGTCCGTGACGGTGAACGTCATCCCGTTCGTGTGCCGCGGCAGGACGGTTAACGGCCGCAACACCATGTCCTTCACCCCATAGGGCAGCGGGACGGCGCCGGCGAGGTTCAAGGTCCCGGTCCCGGCAATGCCGGCCAGCCGCTCCTCCACCTCCGCCGGGAGGATCAACTCCGGATGAAACCCCTCCAAGCCCAGCAGGATCGCGGTCATCGTCCCGTGCCCATGACCGGTGGCCGCCAACGAGCCATACAAATCCACCCGCAACGACGCCACGTGAGCCAGCACCCCCGAGGCCTTGAGTTCCTCCGCAAAAACGGCAGCAGCCCGCATCGGCCCCACAGTATGAGACGACGAAGGCCCGATCCCGATCGAAAACAGATCAAAAACGCCAACAGCCATGCGATTGGTTCCTAACTAAAACGGGTGGTGGGGCGGGGTTTCGACAAGCGAAACTCCCGGCTGTCCGGCGCTATTTTTGGCGCTTGTAGAACGGGAGGCCGACGACTTCGAAGGGTTCGGCCTTACCGCGAAGGTCGACTTCGAGGGAAGTTCCCGGCGCCGAATGCTCCACGTCGACGTAGGCCATGGCGATGGGGTAGCCCAGAGTGGGCGAAGGCTGGCCGGAGGTGACCTCACCGACGGTGGCGCCGTCTTTCAGGACCGGGTAGTGCGCGCGGCCGGCCCGGCGTCCCCGGCCCTTGAGCCCCACGAGGCGGCGGCCGGAGGTGCTGCCTGCACCGGCTTCCTTCTTGGCTGCCAGCGCGGCCTTCCCGACAAAGTCGCCTTCCTTGGACAGCGCGACGACGGCGCCCAGGCCGGCGGCGAACGGGTCGCCGTCCAGCGAGAGTTCGTTGCCGTAGAGCGGCATTCCCGCTTCGAGGCGGAGGGAGTCGCGGGACGCGAGCCCTGCGGGGGTGAGCTGGCCCTCGTCGGCAATGGCGATCAGCGCCTGCCAGAGGCCCGGGGCGTCCCCGTTGTCCACGAAGATCTCGAAGCCGTCCTCGCCGGTGTACCCGGTCCGGGCCAGCAGCAGGTCCAGGCCCGCACCGCCCACCAGGAAGGGGACCTCGACGGCGGCGTAGTACTTCAGCCCTGTCACCAGGGAATGCCGGGCTGCCGGAACCAGCCGCAGCAGGATCGATTCTGCTGCCGGGCCTTGGACGGCGATCAGTGACGTGCGGGCTGAGGCGTCCTCCACCTTCACGTCGAACCGGGCGGCACGTTCCTGCAATGCTGCCGCGACGGTGTCTGCGTTTCCTGCGTTGGGGACCACCAGGAAGACGTCGGTGCCGTCCGGCGCTGCCGGCCGGCGGTAGGTGATGAGGTCGTCGATGATGCCGCCATCGGCGTTGCAGATCAGCGAGTACTTTGCCTTGCCCACGGCCATGGCGGAGATCTTGCCCGCCAGGGCGTAGTCCAGGAACGCGGCGGCCTCGGGGCCGGTCACCCAGACTTCTCCCATGTGGGAGAGGTCGAACAGCCCGGCGGCCTTGCGGACCGCGTGGTGTTCGGCCAGTTCGGAGCTGTACTTCAGCGGCATCTGCCAGCCGCCAAAGTCCGTGAAGGAGGCGCCGAGCTTTTTATGCTCGTCGTAGAGCGCGGTGTACTTCTCAGTCATTGAAAGTCCTTTGGGAGCGGTGGTTGAGCTGGTCGAAACCGGGTGCCGGCCGGCTCAACCACCGGAGCGGTCTAGTTCTCGAACCCGGCTGTGCTGTCCTCGAACGCTTCGAGGGGCGGGCAGGAGCAGATGAGGTTGCGGTCGCCGGCGGCGCCGTCGATCCGGCCGACGGGCGGGAAGTACTTGTCCTGCTTGTGGTGGGCCGGGAACGCTGCCTGCTCCCGCGGGTAGGCGCGGTCCCAGTCAGAGGAGACGACGGCGGCGGCCGTGTGGGGTGCGTGCCGCAGCGGTGAGTCGGTGACGGCGAAGTCGCCGTTGGCCACCTGGTCGATTTCCTGGCGGATGGTGATCATGGCCTCGATGAAGCGGTCGATCTCGGCCAGGTCCTCGGACTCGGTGGGTTCCACCATGAGCGTGCCCGCGACGGGGAAGGACAGGGTGGGGGCGTGGAAACCGAAGTCGATCAGCCGCTTGGCCACGTCCTCGGCCGTCACGCCGGTCTTCGCCGTGAGTTCGCGCAGGTCCAGGATGCACTCGTGCGCCACCAGCCCGCCCTCGCCGGTGTAGAGGACCGGGAAGTACTCGTTCAGGCGGGACGCGACATAGTTCGCGGCCAGCAGCGCGGACTTGGTGGCCTCGGTCAGGCCCTGCCCGCCCATCAGCTTCACGTACGCCCACGAAATCGGCAGCACGCCGGCCGAACCGAACCGGGACGCCGAGATCGCCACACCGTGCCCGGGCTCGTGCGCGGCCTTGTTCGCGTCCCCCGGCATGAACGGTGCCAGGTGCGCCTTGGCGGCAACGGGCCCGACGCCGGGTCCCCCGCCGCCGTGCGGGATGCAGAAGGTCTTGTGCAGGTTCAGGTGCGAGACGTCCCCGCCGAACCGGCCCGGCTGGGCCAGCCCCACCAGGGCGTTCAGGTTCGCCCCGTCGATGTAGACCTGGCCCCCCGCGGCGTGGACGGCGTCGCAGACTTCGCGGACATCCCCATCGAACACGCCGTGGGTGGAGGGGTAGGTGATCATGATGGCCGACAGGACGTCCCGGTTCGCCTCGATCTTGGCCGTCAGGTCCTCGTGGTCGATCGTCCCGTCAGCGGCGGTGGCAACCACCACCACCTTCATCCCGGCCAGGACGGCGGAGGCGGCGTTGGTGCCGTGCGCCGAGGCCGGGATCAGGCACACGGTACGCTGCTGCTCGCCCCGGGAGTGGTGGTAGCCGCGGATCGCCAGCAGGCCGGCGAGTTCGCCCTGGGAGCCCGCGTTGGGCTGGATGGACACCTGGTCATACCCGGTGATCTCGGCCAGGTCCGCTTCCAGGCCGCCGATGAGTTCGCGCCAGCCCTCGGTCTGGGAATCCGGGGCGAACGGGTGGATCGAGGCGAACTCCGGCCAGGAAATGGCCTCCATCTCAGCCGTCGCGTTCAACTTCATCGTGCACGAACCCAACGGAATCATCGTCCGGTCCAGCGCCAGGTCACGGTCCGAGAGCTTCCGAATGTAACGCAGCAACTGGGTTTCAGACCGGTGCGTATTGAACACCGGATGCTGCAGGTAGGCGGAAGAACGCTCGACGCCGGCCTCCAGCCCAAAGCCCTGGCCCGCGCTGTGTCCCTCGGCAACCGGGGCGCCGAAGACGTCGGCGACCTGCGCGACGATGGCCGGCGTCGTGGTTTCGTCGAGGGAGATGCCTACGGTGTCGGAGTCGATGGGCCGCAGGTTGATGCCGCGGGCCTCGGCGTCGGAAATCACTGCTGACGCACGGCCGGCAACACGGACCGTCAGGGTGTCGAAGAAGGAAGTGTGCAGGACATCCAGGCCGGCGGCCTTGAGCGCCGCGGCGAGGGTACGGGCGTGGCCATGCGTCGTTTCCGCGATCGCCTTCAGCCCGTCCGGGCCGTGGTACACCGCGTACATGGACGCAACGATGGCCAGCAGCGCCTGGGCGGTGCAGATGTTGGACGTGGCCTTCTCGCGGCGGATGTGCTGCTCGCGGGTCTGCAAAGCCAGGCGGTAAGCGGGAACGCCGGCGTCGTCCTTGGACACCCCAACCAGGCGGCCGGGCAGGGAACGTTCCAGGCCCTTGCGGACAGCCATGTAGGCGGCGTGCGGCCCCCCAAAGAACAACGGCACACCAAAGCGCTGGGCCGAGCCAACGGCAATGTCCGCGCCCTGCTCGCCCGGAGGTGTGATCAGTGTCAGGGCCAGCAGGTCCGCAGCCACCGTAACCAGCGCGCCGCGGTCCTTGGCAGCGGTAATGACGGCGGACTGGTCCCACACCCGGCCGGAGACCCCGGGCTGCTGCAGCACGACGCCATTGATGGCGCCGTCGGGCAGGCCCTTGGACAGGTCGGCGACCTCCACCTCGAAGCCCAGCGCCTCGGCGCGACCCTGCACGATGGCGATGGTCTGCGGAAGAACGTCGATGTCGAGCACCGTCTTGCCGTCCTTCGCTGCCGCGGACTTGTTGGCGCGGCGCATCAGGAGCACGGCCTCGGCCACGGCGGTGGCTTCATCCAGCAGCGAGGCGTTGGCGATGGGCAGTCCCACCAGGTCCTGCACCATGGTCTGGAAGTTCAGCAGTGCCTCGAGCCGGCCCTGCGAGATTTCCGGCTGGTACGGGGTGTAGGCGGTGTACCAGGCCGGGGATTCCAGGATGTTGCGGCGGATCACCGGCGGCGTCACGGTGTCGTAGTAACCCTGGCCGATCATCTGGACTGCCGTCTTGTTCTTCGCGGCAAGCTTCCGCAGTTCCGTGAGGACTTCAACCTCGCTGAGGGCGTCCTGCAGGCGAAGGGCAGATTCCTGACGGATGACCTTGGGGACGGCGGTGTCAACCAGTGAGTCGACAGTGTCGTAGCCAACGGCTTTGAGCATGGTATCGACGTCGGCCTGGCGGCGCGCACCGATATGGCGGTCGACGAAAGTGGTGGAGGCTGGGCTAACCGGCACGAAGGAACTCCATTTACTCAGGCGGCGCAGGGTACGCCACAGCGATTCGGGTTCCTCCCCGCTCTGTATTGGACCTGAGAGTTTCCGCGGTGCCTGCCTGGCAGGACCCGCTTGCACCGTCGGTGAGCACACCGGCTCCGAATCCCCGATGGGGGTCATGGGAACCGCCTGCTGCTTTCCAGAGGCGCCTCGCCGCGGCGGTACGGGGGCCTGCGAGATTCCTGGGGAGGATTTGCTCCTACGGCGCCTGCCTGTACACCGGCAGAACTCTCCCGCCGCAGATCAAAGGCTATTCACTTGTAAACCAGCCATGGGCTGGATCATGCGGGCCGGTGACAGCCCTCACAACATTCCATTGTCCTATGCCGCAACCCTTCCCGGCAAATGGCGGAGGCTACCTGCGAAGCCGCTCAAGGGCCGCCAGGAGTTCCTCCACGTCAGCCGCCGCTCCCCCTTGCGGCGCCGGGCCCACGGACAACATGGCGTTGAAATACAGCCCGTCCCCCATATACAAGACCGCTTTGGCCAGCCCCGGCCCCACGTCGGCCGCGATCTCGTCCAGCCACCGCTGCTGGATGGCCGCGAAACGGCGCCGCGTTTCCTGGTGCGCCACTTCCGCCAGCCTGGTGGCGGCAACGATGGCCCGGTCCAGCGGAGTGTCCGCCCAGACGGAGGAGCGGATGAAGTAGGCCGCCGCCCCCTCGGCGGCCGCGGCCATGGCGTCGGCGTCCTCTTTGGCCAGCCCGTCCAGGCGGTCCAGCAGCACTTCGATGAGCGCTTCCTTGTTGGGGAAGTGGTACAGCAGTCCCCCCTTGGACACGCCTGCCTTTTTGGCCACCGCGTCGAGCGTGGCCGCCCGCTCCCCCACGTCGATCAAGAGGGTTTCGAAGGCGTCAAGGACCGCATCACGGGCTACAGGCTTTCGGGGCATGCTTCCCATCATGCCCTCCGCCGGCGTCGAAAAGGGAAACGGCAAGGTTTTAAACTGTACCGTCTGGACGGTATAGTTATTTTATGACGACTTCCCCTTCGACCTCGGCGCCTGCACGCAGCGGCGGAGCGGCCGGGCGGTCCCCGCGGCGCGACTGGCTCGCACTGGGGCTGCTGATGTTCCCGGTACTGCTCGTCGCCGTGGACAATACCGCCCTGACATTCGCCCTGCCCGCCATCACCCGCGCCCTGGAACCCTCCGGCGTGCACGTGTTGTGGATTATTGACGCTTATCCACTGGTATTGGCCGGTCTCCTGGTATCGATGGGAAGCCTTGGCGACAGGATTGGGCGGCGCCGGTTGCTCATTATCGGCAGCACGGGCTTCGCCGGATTGTCCGCCGCAACGGCTTTTGCGCCCTCCGCGGAGTGGCTGATCGCCGGACGGGCCGCACTGGGGTTCTTCGGGGCGATGCTGATGCCCTCCACCTTGTCGCTGATCCGCAACATCTTCCCGGAGCCCAACCGCCGGCGGATGGCCGTCGCCATCTGGGCTGCCGGATTCTCCGGCGGCGCAGCCTTGGGGCCGATCTTCGGCGGCTGGCTGGTGGAGCATTTCTGGTGGGGCGCCGTGTTCCTGGTGGCGGTGCCCCTGATGGTTCCCCTGCTGGCACTGGGCCGAACTTTGATCCCGGAATCCAAGGACCCGTCGCCGGGAAGAGTGGACGTCCCGAGCATCCTGTTGTCCATGCTGGTGATGGTCCCCATGGTCTACGGCATCAAGGATGTTGCCACCGAAGGTCCAGGCCTGGCGGGCCTTGGCAGCATGGCGTTCGGCATGGCGATGGGCGTGGTGTTCGTGCGGCGCCAGCACCGCCTGGAACACCCCCTGCTGGATATGTCGCTGTTCCGGAACCGGGTGTTCAGCATGGCCATCAGCGCCAACATCCTGGCCCTGTTTTCCTTCAACGGCTTCATCCTGTTCCTTGCCCAGCACCTCCAGCTCCTTGAGGGCCTGAGCCCGTCAGCCGCGGGCGTGGCGATGATTCCGGCGCTGGCAGCCACGGTGGTGGCCGGCTTGGTGGTGGTGCCGCTGGTTCGCAAGGTCCGCCCTGGGTACGTGGTGGCGGCGGGGCTGGCGTTCAGCGCCACGGGATACACCCTGGTGGCGTTTGGAAACCACGACGGCGGACCCGCGCTGCTGCTGGCAGCGCTCCTGGTCCTGGCGCTGGGCGTGGGCACGGCAGAAACCATTTCGAATGACCTCATCCTGGGCTCCGCGCCGCCGGAAAAGTCAGGGGCCGCCGCGGCGATCTCCGAAACCGGCTACGAGGTGGGCTCACTGCTGGGGACGGCCGTCCTTGGCTCCATCCTGACGGCCTCCTACCAGCACAATCTGCGCCTCCCGGCCGGATTGGATGGCATGCTCCCGGGCGCCTCGCTGCACAACGCCGGGGAAACGCTGGCCGGCGCCATGGAAGCGGCCGCCGTCCTGCCCGGCCCGCTGGCGGACGCGGTCCGGGACGCTGCGGCGGCGGCGTTCGATTCCGGCGTGCACATCACGGCGGCAATTGGGCTGGTACTGATGGCGACGGCGGCAGTCCTCGCCGCCGTCGTGCTGCGGAAGGTACCCAAGGCCACCTGACCGCACGGGGACCGCAAAGGGCGCCCGGTGCCGGATGAGTTCCGATACCGGGCGCCCTCGTGCGGGACGCTCGGCCTACTTGGAGTCGGCAGTGGTCACCTTGGCGGTTGGCTTCATGTTTTCAGCCTGCACCATCCAGGCAAACTGCTCGAGCCGGGCGATGAACTCGTGCAAAAGGTCCGCGGAGGTGGGATCTTCCTCATCCACCTCGTCGTGGACCTTGCGCATGGTGCCCACGGCGGCTTCCATGGCGGCAACGATCCGCTCAATGGCGTCCGCAGTGCTGATCAGCCCGTCAGGGAACTGGGCCAGGCTGGTGGTTTCGGCAACGGTGGAGCTGCGGCCGTCCGGGAGGGCGTGCAGGGCGCGCATCCGCTCGGCAGTATCGTCGGCGAACTGGCGGGCAGCGTCAACAATCTCATCGAGCTGGAGGTGCAGGTCGCGGAAGTTGGTGCCCACGATGTTCCAGTGCGCCTGCTTGCCCTGGATGTGGAGTTCGATCAGGTCGGCCAGGACTGCCTGCAGGTTGTTGGTCAGTGTCGGTGAAGCTTTCATGCATCCTCCTCAAGTGGTCCAATATGGCTGACGCTACCAGCCGTGGGCTGCCCCGCGGCCGGCAATCCGGAAATTTCTCAGTGAGCTTACTAATTGTGGAAATCAGTCATAAACGAATGTGGTTCATATTGCGTCTTGCATCACAGGGCCGGCAGCCCCATACTAAATGAACGCCATTCATATAGTGACCTCCGTCTCACAGCCTTTCAGAAAGTGGTGCCATGACAGAGACAATCCGCACCAGTACCTCCAAATCCGGCCCCCACGCCCACGCACCGTCCACGGGCGGCGTCAGCGCCAAGGGACTCAAGGGCGGGCAGCTCGGCCTGCTGGCCGTCGTCGTCCTGGGCATCTCAACCATTGCCCCCGCCTACACGCTTACCAGCGCGCTTGGACCCACCGTCAACGAAGCCGGGCTCCAACTGCCAGTCATCTTCCTGATCGGTTTCATCCCCATGATCCTGGTCTCGCTCGCCTACCGGGAACTCAACGCCGATTCCCCGGACAGCGGCACCACCTTTACCTGGGTCACCAAAGCGTTCGGCCCCTGGATCGGCTGGATGGGTGGCTGGGGCCTGCTGGCCGCCAACATCATCGTGCTGTCCAACCTGGCCGGCGTCGCCGTCGACTTCTTCTATCTCTTCCTGTCCCAGGTCACAGGCTCCGCCGAGCTGGCAGACCTGGCGGACAACAAGGCGCTCAACGTCGTCACGTGCTTCGTGTTCGTGGCACTGGCCGTCTGGGTCAGCTACCGCGGCATGCACACCACCAAAATGGTGCAGTACAGCCTGGTGGGATTCCAGCTGCTGGTGCTGGGCCTCTTCGTCGCCATGGCATTCGCCAACTGGTCCACCTCGGAGACCGCCATCCCGTTCAGCTGGGACTGGTTCGACGTCACCAAAATCGAGACCTTCGGCCAGGTTGCCGCCGGCATCTCCCTGTCGATCTTCGTGTACTGGGGCTGGGACGTCTGCCTCACGGTCAATGAGGAAACCGCCAACGGCAAAAAGACCGCCGGCGTGGCAGGCACCCTCACCGCGGTCATCGTCCTGGCCATCTACCTCCTGGTCAGCATCGCCACCATGATGTTCGCCGGCGTGGGAGATACCGGCAACGGCTTGAACAACGCCGAGAACCACGAGAACATCTTCACGGCGCTGGCCTCCCCCATCATGGGCCCGTTCGCCATCCTGATGTCCCTGGCGGTGCTCTCCAGCTCGGCCGCTTCCCTGCAGTCCACGTTCATGTCACCGTCCCGCAGCCTGCTGGCGATGGCCCACTACGGCGCCCTGCCGGAACCCTTCAGCCGGATCAGCCGGAAGTTCGCAACGCCGGGCTTCGCCACCATTGCTGCCGGCGTCGTCTCCGCCGGGTTCTACGCGGTGATGCATGTGGTCAGCGACAACGTCCTGAACGACACCATCCTGGCGCTGGGCCTGATGATCTGCTTCTACTACGGCCTCACCGCACTGGCCTGCACCTGGTATTTCCGGCACAGCCTGTTCAACAGCGTGCGCCACTTCGTGTTCAGGCTGGTCTGCCCGGTGGTGGGCGGCGTGGGGTTGTTCGTGGTCTTCGTCCAGACCGCCGTGGACAGCCTGGCGCCCGAGTTCGGCAGCGGTTCCGAGGTCTTCGGCGTGGGCCTGGTGTTCATCCTGGGCGTAGGCATCCTGGCCCTGGGCGCCGTCGTCATGCTGGTCATGTCCCGCACGCACCCGGGCTTCTTCCGCGGCGAAACGCTCAAGAAGGATACGCCCGCCCTGGTAGTCCCGGAATAGGGCGAAGCGTTCACGAAAAGGTGCCGTGCCCCCAACCGGGCACGGCACCTTTTCCGTTGTCACGGAGGGGTATTTTGGTAACGACGGCGGCCGGAGACACAGCAGCGCCGGCCGCCCCGGAGGGGCAACCGGCGCCGGGAAGAACGGGTGGGGCTCAGCCTTCGCAGTCGCGGCAGTACTTCAGGCCGTCCTTTTCGCGGGCCACCTGTGACCGGTGGCGGACCAGGAAGCAGGACGAGCAGGTGAACTCGTCGGACTGCTCGGGAACCACAATGACGGTGAGTTCCTCGTTGGACAGATCGGCGCCGGGGAGGTCGATGCCTTCAGCGGTGTCATTCTCGTCGACATCGATGACTGCGGTCTGCGCGTTGCCGCTCCGGGACGCCTGGAGGGCCTCCAGGGAGTCAGCGGGAGACTCCTCTTCCTGCTTGCGTGGAGCATCGTAATCGGTAGCCATTAGCATGTTCACTTTCGTTGCTGCACAGCGCCATTTCAGGCACCTCAGTGAAGCAGTTTAGGGCATCATCCGGGCCCCGGCGCAATAGTGTGGCCAAGCAGACATTCAGTTGCCGCCGGACACCCTTCCCAGGTGTTCGGAGCGGGCATGGTCGGCGCCGACGGAGACTCCACTCAAGGCGGGAAGCCACCCCCACCGGGTGGCATCGGCCATGGCGCCGGCGGCCTCGGACTCTGATTCGCAGGTAAAGGTAGCAATGGCCCAGTCGCGGAGCCGGGTGAGCAAGGTAGCCGTCATGCCTGAAACCTACGCAGCAATTGTTGTGGCCACGTTTCGCGGCGGTCTCCCCCGGATTAATTCCGGCGCCTTCCTGCTGCTTCAGCAGGGCGGGGCCGTGCTGCTGCGCAGGATGAGCTCAGGTTCCACCACCAGCGTCCTGGGCCCTTCCGCACCGCCGAGTACCCCGAGCATCATGTCCATGCAGCGCCGGCCCAGTTCTTCGAAGTCCTGCCGGACAACGGTCAGCGGAGGGCTGAAGTATGCCGATTCGGGCTGGTCGTCGAAGCCCACCAGGGAAACGTCCGTCGGCACCTCCAAGCCTGCTTCGTTCAGGGCGCGCAGGATCCCCAATGCCATCTGGTCGTTGCCCACGAAGAGGGCCGTGGCGCGCCGGTCAGCAGCCAGCCGACGGCCAATGGCGTAGCCGCTGCCCGCACTCCAGTCTCCCTCGACCAGGAGATCCGCCTCGAGCCCGGCGGCTTCCAGGGCGGAACGCCAGCCGTCGGACCGCGCCACGGCGTCAATCCAGTCCTGTGGCCCGGCGACATGCCCGATCCGGCGGTGGCCCTGCGCTATGAGGTGCCGGACGGCCAGTTCGGCTCCCTTGCGCTGGTCCACCCGGACACCGCCAACGGCGTCATTCCCGTCGGACCCCACGGCCACTACCGGCACTCCGATAGCGAGTTCCGCCAAGGCCGCCAACGTGGCCAGGTGCGGAACAATCACGACGATCCCGTCCACCGCTTGGTCCAGGAAGTGCCTGACCGCGTCCAGGATGGTGTCCCTGGTGACTTCCCGCAGCGCAGCGACGCTGACAAAATATCCCGCGTCCCGCGCGGCCCGTTCAACTCCCAGCAAGGTGTTGGCCGGGCCGTACTGCGACAACTCGCTGCCCAGGACGCCGATGGTCTGCGAGCGCCGGGTGACCAGGCTGCGTGCTGCTGTATTGCGGCGGTAGCCGAGTTCGGCAATCGCCGCTTCCACCTTGTGCCGGGTCTCCTTGCTGACGTTGGGGTGCTTGTTGACCACCCGCGAGACGGTTTGGTGCGAGACCCCGGCCAGCCCCGCCACGTCCTCAAGCCTTGGCAGCCGCCGCCGGGGCCGGTAGCCGGGCTGCGCCACGGAATCAGATCCCGCCGGCGAGTTTGTAGTAGGCGGCGTTCCAGTTGAGGTCCTTCTTGAACTGGCGGATGGTGGTGCCCTCGTCGATGGTCAGGAGTTCGGTCTTGGCGATCTCGGCGAAGTCCTCGAACACCTCCATGCCCACCTGGGTGGAGAGCACGGTGTGGTGGGCGGCGCCGGCGGTGAGCCAGGCGGCGGCGGACGTGGCGAAGTCCGGCTTCGGCTGCCAGAGCGCGCGGGCCACGGGGAGGTTGGGCAGCGGCTGGTCCAGGGGAACCACGTCGACGGCGTTGGCCACCAGGCGGAAGCGGTCGCGCATGTCGGACAGGGCGACGACGACGCCCGGGGAGGCATCGGCGTCGAACACCAGCCGGACCGGGTCCTCTTTGCCGCCGATGCCCAGCGGGTGGATTTCCAGGCGCGGCTTCGACGCCGTGAGCGAGGGGCAGACCTCCAGCATGTGGGCGCCCAGGATCTTCTCCGCGCCCGGTTCCAGGTGGTACGTGTAGTCCTCCATCAGGGAGGCGCCGCCGGGCAGGCCGGCACCCATCACCTTCGCGGCGCGCACCAGGATGGCGGTCTTCCAGTCGCCTTCGGCGCCAAAGCCGTACCCGGCGGCCATGAGCCGCTGCACGGCGAGGCCGGGCAGCTGGCGGAGGGCCCCCAGGTCTTCGAAGGAGGTGGTAAACGCGGCGGAGCCATTGGCTTCGAGGAAGCTGCGCAGGCCCAGTTCGATCCGGGCGCCGTACCGCAGCGATTCATGCCTGGCCGCGCCTGCGCGGAGCTCCGGCACCACGTCGTACAGGTCCTCGTACTCGGCCACCAGGGCGTCGACGTCGGCCTCCGCCGCGCCGTGCACGGCGTCCGCGAGCTCATTGACGGACCACGTGTTCACGGCGACGCCGAAGCGCAGCTCGGCCTCGGTTTTGTCGCCTTCGGTGACGGCGACGTTGCGCATGTTGTCGCCGAAGCGGGTGAGCTTCAGGGTCCGGACGGCGGCCCAGCCGGCCGCCGCGCGCTGCCAGGAACCCACTTGGCGTGCCACCTCGGGGTTGGAGACGTGCCCGACGACGGTCTTCCGGGCGATGCCGAGGCGGGACTGGATGTACCCGAACTCCCGGTCGCCGTGCGCGGCTTGGTTCAGGTTCATGAAGTCGAAGTCGATGTCCGCCCAGGGCAGGTCGCGGTTGGCCTGGGTGTGCAGGTGCAGCAGTGGCTTGCGCAGCAGGTCCAGGCCGGAGATCCACATCTTGGCCGGGCTGAAGGTGTGCATCCAGGCCGTCACGCCGATGACTGAGTCATCGGCGTTCGCTTCCAGCGCGGTCCGGCGGATGGCATCCGAGTCGGTCAGGACCGGCTTC
This sequence comes from Pseudarthrobacter sp. MOO14, assembly GCF_058267675.1. NCBI lineage: Bacteria > Bacillati > Actinomycetota > Actinomycetes > Micrococcales > Micrococcaceae > Pseudarthrobacter > Pseudarthrobacter sp. MOO14. Next base: position 3,246,414 of record NZ_CM177849.1, on the reverse strand, counting down.
CAGACGATCCGCACCGGGACGGCGGAATTGGCGTTCAGCTGGTTCGCGATCTCCTGGGACTGGGCGGCCACCTGTTTGAGGACTTCCTCCCCGTAGAGGTGCTGGCTGCCGGTGAGGAACCAGACCTCGTGGCCGTCCAGGGTGGTGTTTGCTGCGGTGTTCATGCGTACTCCTGTTAAAGGTTTGGGGATTACTGCCCGTAGACGTTCTGGTAGCGGGCGTAGAGCGAGTCGATATGGCCTTCGTCGATCGGTAGGGGTTCACCGAGCTGCCGCGAGATATGGACAGTGCGGGCCACTTCCTCGCACATCACGGCGGCCTTCACGGCGGAACGGGCGTCCTTGCCGATGGTGAAGGGGCCGTGGTTCTGCATCAGGACCGCCGGTGAGTTCGAGTTTTTCAGCGTCTCCACAATGCCGTGGCCGATCGAATCGTCGCCGATCAGCGCGAACGGGCCCACCGGGATGGAACCGCCGAACTCATCCCCCATCATGGTGAGCACACAGGGGATGGCCTCACCCCGTGCGGCCCACGCGGTGGCATAGGTGGAGTGCGTGTGCACCACCCCGCCCACCTCGGGCATGTGCCGGTACACATAGGCGTGCGCGGCGGTGTCGGACGACGGCGAGAGCGGCGGGTTGCCCCAATCGACCGTGCCGCCGCCACCAACATTGGTGCCCCTCACCGGCGTGCCGTGCAGGTCGGTCACGACCATTTGCTCCGGGGTCAGTTCCTGGTAGCTGACGCCGGACGGCTTGATGACCATCAGGTCGGTGCCGGGCACCCGGGCCGAGACGTTGCCCGCAGTCCACACCACCAGTTCGTACCGCGTCAACTCAGCGTGCAGGGCGCATACGTCTTCCCGGATCCGGGCGATGGTTTCCAGGAGGCCGGTTCCGGCGCCTGTTTCGGCGGTCATGCGGACACCCCCAGGGTTGCTTTGGCGGCGACGCCTGCTCCGGGCCGGGCCGCCTGGGCGGCCCGTCGCTGGATGACCTTAAGCCGGTGCATCACGTCGTTGCTGCCCCGGCCAAAGTAATCATGGAGGGTTTTGTACTCCTGGAAGAGTTCCTCGTATGCGGCCACGTTTTCCGGGATTGGAGTGTAGACCTCCCCGGGTTCGGCGCCCATGGCCGCTGCGGCATGGCGGATATCCGCATAGTGGCCGGCCGCGACGGCGGCGTGGATCGCCGACCCCAGGGCCGGGCCCTGTTCCGAGCCGATAGTGGAAAGCTGCAGGCCGGTGGCATCTGCGTAGATCTGCATCAGGAGCCTGTTCTTGAGCAGGCCGCCGGCCACGATGAATTCCTTGACCGGAACCCCGGCGTCGCGGAAGGCGTCCACGATGGTGCGGGTTCCAAAGGCTGTGGCTTCCAGAAGCGCCCGGTAGGTGTCCTCGGGCCTGGTGGCGAGCGTCTGGCCCACCACGATGCCGGAGAGCTCGTGGTCCACCAGGACCGACCGGTTGCCGGAATGCCAGTCCAGGGCTATCAGCCCGTGCTCCCCGATGGCCTGCCGCGAGGCCAGTTCGGTGAGGTATTCGTGGATCCCCAGACCCGCCGCCTTGGCCGCCTGGTGGTATTCGGGCGGGACTCCGTATTTCGTGAACCAGCCGAAGATGTCTCCCACGCCCGACTGGCCCGCCTCGTAGCCCCACAGGCCGGGAACGATGCCGCCGTCAACGGCCCCGCACATTCCCGGTACTTCACGCAGTTCCGTGCCGTTCATGACGTGGCAGGTGGAGGTGCCCATGATGGCCACCAGCTGGCCCGGTTCCACCGCCTTCGCTGCCGGGGCCGTCACATGGGCGTCAACGTTTCCCACCGCCACCGCGATGCCCTCCGGCAGCCCGGTCCAGGCTGCGGCCTCCGCGGTCAGTGTGCCGGCGGCGTCACCCAGCCGACCGATGGTGTGCTCGAGTTTGGAGCTGACGAAGTCCTTGAACTCCGGGTTCAGGGCGGCCAGGAAGTCCTCCGAGGGGTAGCGCCCGTCCTGGTAGATGCCCTTGTACCCGGCCGTGCAGGCATTGCGGACATACCTGCCGCACAGCTGCCAGACGATCCAGTCCGCCGCCTCCACCCAGCGGTCCATTGCGGCGTAGGCTTCGGGGTCCTCTTCCAGCAGCTGCAGCCCCTTGGCGAATTCCCACTCCGAGGAAATCAGCCCCCCATACCTGGGAAGCCAGTCCTCGCCCCGTTCGGCGGCGAGCCGGTTGATCCGGTCGGCCTGCCCCTGCGCCGCGTGGTGGCGCCACAACTTCACGTACGCGTGCGGCCGGTTGGCATAGCCCGGCAGTTCGTTCAGTGGGGTGCCGTCGGCCATGACAGGCACCATGGTGCAGGCGGTGAAGTCCGTGGCAATACCGACGACGGCCGCCGGGTCGATCCCGGCGTCGGCCACCGCTGCCGGGACGGCAGTGCGAAGCACCTCCCGGTAGTCGTTGGGCACCTGGAGCGCCCATTCCCCGGGAAGCCGGGCCCCGTCGTCGCCCGCTGTGTCACGTGGCAGGACGTCGGTGACCACGGCGTGCGGATACGCATGGACCGCGCTGCCGAGCTCCTTCCCGTCGCGGACACGCACCACCACGGCACGGCCGGAAAGTGTTCCGTAATCCACGCCGACGACGCAGTGGTCAGGGTTGGAACTGAAGGATGTATCTGGCATTCGGTTGCCTCCGCCCGGGAGGCAGGGGCCTCATTGCCGGGGTTGTCTAGGGGTCACGGTCGAGCTAAGCGCTGCAGCAAGTGTGAACGCTAACAAAGCAGAAGTCAATGAAATTGAAGCAGGTTCATGCACTTGATAGCCGCCTCTTGTTAGCGTTCACAAATCAGTCTATATTGAACCGACACATCAACAATGTGGCCAGGACCAGGGAGCATCGCTGCTGCCTCGTCCAATAACACTTCGCGGCAGTGCTGCCGCGGAAGGAGAAAATGGTGAGAATCAAAAAAATCGTGGGCGCGGTGGCCCTTGTCCTCGCGCTGACGGTGGGCGCCACCGGTTGCGGCTCACGTGGCGCGGCAACCGAATCCAGCGGCGCGGCGAAGCCCGCCGACTCGCTGGTTGGGATCTCGATGCCCACGCAGACATCCGAGCGTTGGATTGCCGATGGCGCCAACGTCGAGAAGTCGCTCAAGGACCTTGGCTACAAGACAGACCTCCAGTTCGCCAATGACGACATCCCAACCCAGGTCTCGCAGATCGAAAACATGCTGACCAAGGGCGCCAAGGCGCTGATCATCGCCGCCATTGACGGCACCACCCTGACCGATGTCCTGGCCAAGGCCAAGGAGCAGAACGTCAAAGTGATCGCGTACGACCGCCTCATCAACGGCACCCCGAACGTGGACTACTACACCACGTTCGACAACTACACGGTCGGCGTCCAGCAGGCCACCTCGCTGCTGACCGGCTTGGGACTCCTTGACGCCAGTGGCAAGAAAGTGGACGGCAAGGGTCCGTTCAACGTCGAACTCTTCGCCGGAAGCCCTGACGACAACAACGCCAACTTCTTCTGGACCGGCGCCATGGACACCCTCAAGCCGTACATGGATGCCGGCACCTTGAAGGTCCCCAGCGGCCAGACCAAGTTTGAACAGGCCGCGATCCTCCGCTGGCAAGCACCCGTGGCGCAGAAGCGCATGGAGGATATCCTCACGTCCGCCTACAGCTCAGGTACCAAGCTGAACGGCGTCCTGTCCCCCTATGACGGACTGTCCATCGGCATCATCTCGGCCCTCACCAGCACCGGCGGCTACGCCAAGGGAAGCCTGCCGGTCGTCACGGGCCAGGATGCCGAGAAGGGCTCCGTGAAGTCCATCGTTGCCGGCGAGCAGTACTCCACCATCTTCAAGGACACCCGGCAGCTCGGCGCCCAGGCGGTCAAGATGGTGGACGCCGTCCTCAAGGGCCAGGAACCGGAAACCAATGACACCAAGACCTACAACAACAAGGTCAAGGTTGTCCCGGCTTACCTGCTGAAGTCCGTGATCATCACCAAGGACAACTACAAGAAGGAACTGATCGACTCGGGTTACTACACCGACGCCGACGTCAAGTAGACAGCCGGGGGCTGCGGCCGGCCGTCCGGCCGCAGCCCCTCCCGCAACCTCCTGCAGCAGCAGGAAGGCCAAGATTCGACCAGTCAGTGGGAATTGACGATGAACACACCCATTCTTCAAATGCGAGGAATCACCAAGACGTTCCCGGGCGTGAAGGCGCTGCAGGATGTCACCCTTGATGTGAACCGTGGAGAAGTCCATGCCATCTGCGGTGAGAACGGCGCCGGCAAATCAACGCTCATGAAGGTGTTGTCCGGCGTATACGCGCACAACACGTTCGACGGGGAAATCCTGTTCGAAAACGAACCCTGCAATTTCGCCAGCATCTCGGACAGCGAGAAGCGGGGCATCGTGATCATCCACCAGGAACTCGCGCTGAGCCCGTACCTTTCCATCGCCGAGAACATCTACCTCGGCAACGAACAGGCCACCAAGGGATGGGTGGACTGGCGGAAGACCAACCTGGAGGCAGCAAAACTGCTGGCCCGCGTGGGACTCGATGAGAACCCGGTCACCCCGGTACAGCACATCAGCGTGGGCAAGCAGCAACTCGTGGAAATCGCCAAAGCGCTGTCCAAGGAAGTGAAGCTGCTCATCCTGGACGAGCCCACGGCCGCCCTCAACGATGAGGACTCCGGCCACCTGCTGGACCTGATCCTCCACTTGAAGGGCCAAGGCGTCACCAGCATCATCATCAGCCATAAGCTCAACGAGATCCGCAAGGTGGCAGACGCTGTCACCATCATCCGCGATGGCAAGACCATTGAGACCCTTCGGCTCGATGAAGGCCAGATCACCCAGGAGCGGATCATCCGTGGCATGGTGGGCCGCGACCTTGAGAGCCTCTACCCGGAACGCGAGCCGAACATCGGCGCGGAAGTCCTCCGGATCGAAGACTGGTCCGTCCGCCACCCGCAGGACCACGCCCGCATGGTAGTCAGCAACGCCAACCTGCACGTCAGGAAGGGCGAAGTCGTGGGCCTTGCCGGGCTCATGGGCGCCGGCCGGACGGAACTGGCCATGAGCGTGTTTGGCCGCACTTACGGCACGGCCACCTCAGGCAAGGTTTACAAGTACGGCGAGGAGATCAATACGTCCACCGTCTCGGACGCGATCAGGCACGGCATTGCCTACGCCACGGAGGACCGCAAGCACTACGGCCTGAACCTGATCGAGGACATCAAGCGCAATATCTCGCTGGCATCGCTGCGCAAGCTCGCGAAGCGCGGATTCGTCGACAAAAACCAGGAGACCGTGGTAGCTAACGGCTACCGCACCAGCATGAACATCAAGGCACCCTCGGTCGCCGCCATCACCGGAAAGCTCTCCGGCGGCAACCAGCAGAAGGTGGTCCTGAGCAAGTGGATGTTCTCCGACCCGGACGTCCTCATCCTTGATGAACCCACCCGAGGGATCGACGTCGGCGCCAAGTATGAGATCTACACGATCATTGCCAGGCTCGCGGCCGAAGGAAAGGCCGTCATCGTCATTTCCTCGGAACTTCCCGAGCTTCTGGGTATCTGCGACCGCATCTACACCCTCGCCGCCGGCCATGTCACCGGTGAAGTGCCCATCGCCGAGGCCACCCAGGAATCACTGATGCATTACATGACCAAAGAGAAGGAATAGCGAAATGTCAGCCCTAAGAGAGTCGCTCGGATTCCTCACAAGCCGCCTCCGCCAAGTTGGCATCTTCGTCGCCCTGATCCTGATCGTCCTCCTGTTCCAAGGACTGACGGGCGGGATCCTGCTCGAGCCGCAGAATGTCACCAACCTGGTGGTCCAAAACAGTTACATCCTCATCCTGGCCATCGGCATGGTGATGGTGATCATCGCAGGCCACATCGACCTGTCCGTCGGCTCCGTGGCGGGATTCATCGGTGCCGTCGCCGGCGTCATGATCGTGCACTGGGGCTGGCCATGGTGGGCCGCAATCCCTGCGTGCCTGCTGGTCGGCGCGCTCGTCGGGGCCTGGCAAGGGTACTGGATCGCATACGTGGGAATCCCGGCCTTCATCGTCACGCTCGCAGGCATGCTGATCTTCCGCGGCCTGACGCTCATCACCCTGAAGAACCAGCAGATCACGCCGTTCCCTGCGGAGCTGCGTGCCCTGGGCGGAGGCTTTCTCCCGGACATCTCCGGCGGCACGTCAGTACTGGAATGGCTCACGGTCATCCTTGGCGTGGGCGCCACCGTGGCACTCCTGATCCAGGCCCTAAAGGAACGCCGCATCCGCAAGAAGTTCGATCTCGAAAGCGAGCCTCTGGTCTGGTTCGTCATCAAAACCGCTTTCACCGCGTTGCTGATGCTCATCATCACCTTCCTGCTGGCGTCCTACCGGGGCACGCCGATCGTCCTGGTGGTCCTGGCTGTCCTGGTGATCGCGTACACGGCACTGATGAACAACAGCGTGTTTGGCCGGCACACCTATGCAATCGGCGGCAACCTGTATGCAGCTGAGCTGTCCGGGATCAAGACCAAGGCCGTGACGTTCCGCCTCTTCGTGAACATGGGCGTCCTCGCAGCTTTGGCGGGCCTGGTCTTCACGGCCCGGCTCAACTCGGCCCAACCGGCAGGCGGAACCGGATTCGAACTCGATTCGATCGCGGCGGCGTTCATTGGCGGTGCGGCCGTCACCGGCGGCATCGGCACCGTTGCCGGGGCCATGATCGGCGGACTCATCATGGGTGTGCTCAACAACGGCATGTCCATCCTGGGCCTGGGCACGGACTACCAGCAGCTGATCAAGGGCCTGGTGCTCTTGATCGCCGTCGGGTTCGACATCTTCAACAAGAACCGCAGCGGCGGCGGCAGCGACCTTGGAAGACGGTTCAGGCTGAAGACCACTCCTCCGCCCACCGCGGAGAAACTGACGCCGGTGGCCAGCGAACCGGTGGAGGCCGGCGTCAAGTAATACCGGCTTCTGCCACCGGCAGGCAGTTCTTCGAAGGCCCCTGGCCCCGGACGCATACCGTCCGTGGCCAGGGGCCTTCGCTGCATGTCGTCCGGTGTGTGCTTCCCAACCTGGTCAGGGCGCGGCCGGCAGGCCCGCCCCGGCATCGGCCGGCGAGCGCCGCCGCCGGCTCAGCAGGATGAATGGTGCCGCCAGCAACTGCACGACCCCGCTCATGGCCAAGGAGGCAGGGTAGCCGTAAAGGTCCGCCGCCCTGCCAAGCAGCGGTTGCACCACCACCCCGCCACTTGAGCCCATGAGCGATGCGAAGCTGAGGACGGTGGCCCGCTGCTGGGAGGCGATCATGTCATTGAGGTAGGCCTGGCGGACCGGGGTGCCGGCGGAAGCCACCACTGCCCAGAGGGCCAGAAGCACCAGCGCCAGCCAAAAGACGTTGGTTGCCAGCAGCACCACCAAAACCACCGAGCTGATGATGTTGGAGCCGATCAGCACGGTGGTGCGCCGGTGCACCAGCTTCCGGACCTGCGGCGCCAGCCAGCCGCCCACGATGTCGGCCCCGGCCACAATGGCTGCGGCCAGGCCCGCAATGGCGTAGGCCCTCGGATCGCCGAACAGTTGCAGCAGGTAGGGCTGGAGGGCATAGAAGACGTAAAAGCCCACGCCTTCGGTAAAGGGCGCGGCCAGCATCATGTACCTCACGGGCGGATTCCTCAGCCCGCCGTCGAGCGAAGCCCGGAGGACTGCCCGGGTGGCTTGCAACGGGTGGGCCGAGCGCTCGGGCGTGAAGCCGACGTCGTGCATGAGAAGGAACGCAACGGCAAACATGGCCACCAGGACCGCGACGCGCAGCAGGAACGGCACCCCCAGGTTGGTGGCCTGCGCGATCACCCCGCCTGCCACCGAACCGCCCAGCATGGCGATGCCGGAAACCATCTGGCCGCGGCCCAGGACCGCTTCGAGGGTGCCCTCGTAGCCGGTGAAGTGCAGAGCATCCACCAGCCAGGCCTCCACCGCGCCGGAGAAGAAGGTAAAACCGAGCCCCAGCAGCGCCGAAACGGCCGCCCACCACCAGAACGGCGCGTGCAACTGCCAGAGCAGGTAGTAAAGGAAGGTGGACCCGGCCAGGGTGACAGTGCCCAGCAGGAACGACACCCGCCGCCCCCAGCTGTCCGCGACCACCCCGGTGGGTACTTCGAAGAGCACCATGCCTGCCGTGAAGAAGGCGTTCGCGGCGAAGGCCTCAAAGTTGTTCAAGCCCGCATCGAGCAGGAACAGTGTGTTGATGCCCCAGATAAAGGACGCCGCGAGGGTGTTGCCCAGCGTCAACGTTAGGTAGATGTTTTGGATTTTTCGTGTAGCGGCGTTCACGGGCGGCCGGCGTTCCTTGGCGAAGTTCCTGCCCGGGCGGGATCAGGAGGGGCTGAAATTCGATGGCACCGGTTCATGGCGCAGGTAGTGCCGGCGGAACCTGCCGGTGCCGGCGGTCAAGGCGCGCAGTTCCACCGCGTACCTCAGGAGTTCCTGGTCCGGAACTTCGGCACTGATCTCGGTGAGGCCCTGGCCGGAGGAATTGGTGCCGGTCAGGCGCCCGCGCCGGCCGGACAAGTCGCTCATGACCGTCCCCACGTGCTCGTCCGACACAGTGATGGCCACCGCGGACACGGGTTCGAGGAGCTGGATCTTTCCCGCGGCCGCAGCCTCGCGGAGCGCCAGGGCCCCCGCCGACTGGAATGCGGCGTCGGATGAATCCACGCTGTGGGCCTTGCCGCCCACGACGGTCACGCGCAGGTCCACCACAGGGAAGCCTGCGGAGACGCCCCGCTCCATCTGTGCCCGGACGCCCTTCTCGATCGACGGGATGAACGTTCCCGGAATGACGCCACCCACGGTTTTATCCACGAATTCGAACCCCGCACCGCGTTCCAGGGGTTCCACTTCGATGTCGCATACGGCGTACTGGCCGTGACCGCCGGATTGTTTGACATGGCGGCCATGGCCTGCGGCGGGCGCGGCGAAGGTCTCCCGCAGCGGCGTCACCACGTCAACGGTGTGGAGTTTCACGCCTTGTTCGCGCAACCTGTCGAGCACTACCTCCGCATGCGCCTCACCCATGCACCACAGCACCAACTGGTGCGTTTCGGCATTCCGGTCCACCCGCAGGGTGGGATCGCCCGCCGCAATCCTGCCCAGGCTGCGGGCCAGCGCATCCTCGTCACTGCGGGAGTCCGCTTCCACGGCGACCGGCAGCAGCGGCTCCGGCATTTCCCAGGTGGCGAGCAGCAGCGGCATGTCCCGTGCGGAAATGGTGTCTCCTGTTTCGGCGCTCCCCAGCTTGGCCAGGGCGCAGAGGTCCCCCGCCACGCAGTAAGGCACGGGACGCAGGCTGGCCCCCAGTGGCGAGTAGATATGGGTCACGCGTTCGTCGGTGTCGTGGTCCTGGTGGCCCCGGTCGGCCAGGCCGTGGCCGCCCACGTGCACGGGCGAATCCTCACGCAGGGTTCCGGAGAAGACCCGCACCAGGCAGATGCGGCCCAGGAAGGGATCATTGGATGTCCGCACCACCTCCGCGGCAAGCGGACCGGACGGATCGCAGGACAGGGTTCCGGCAGGCTCTCCCGCGAGGTCGGTCAGGTCCGGCAGGCTCCGCTCCCCCGGCGGCGGGAAAGCACTGACCAGCAGTTCCAGGAGCTCGGCGGTACCGAGGCCGGTGACGGCGGATGTGGGCAGCACCGGGAAGAACGAGCCGCGGGCGACGGCGGTTTCCAGGTCGCTTGCGAGCGCTGCGGGGTCGACGTCCTCACCGTCCAGGTAGCGGTCCATGAGCGTCTCATCTTCGCTTTCGGCGATGATTCCCTCGATCAGGGTTCCGCGGGCCGGCCCTGCTGCGTCGAGCTCGGCAGGGTCAGCCGGGCGGGTTGCTGGCGATGGGTCACCCGACGAGTAATCGGTGACCTCGCGGGACAGCAGGCCCAGCAAAGAGGCGTCCGCCCCCTCCCCCTGCACTGGCACGCACAGTGGCAAAACGGCGTCGCCGAAGGCTTGTTGGCAGGCTGCCAGGGTCCGCCCGTAGTCTGCGCGCGGATGGTCCATCCGGGTGATCACGACGGCGCGCGGGAGCCTCACGTGTTCGCACTCGCCCCACAGCGCGGTGGTGGTGGCGTCGATACCATCCACCGCGGAGACCACGAACAGGGCAGCATCGGAGGCACGCAGCCCGGCCCGCAGTTCCCCGATGAAATCCGGGTAGCCCGGGGTGTCCATCAGGTTCACTTTGACGTCCTCCACCATCAGCGGCACCAAGGACAGCGTGACCGAGCGCTGCTGGTGCACAGCCGCCGGGTCGGAGTCGCTGACGGTTGTTCCGTCCACGATGGAGCCCTTGCGGGTGATCATGCCGTTTGCGGCGAGCAAGGCCTCGATCAGCATCGTCTTTCCGGCGCCGGAGTGCCCCACCAGGGCCACGTTGCGGATCCGGCCGGGGTCCGAGGCGGCAATGCCGGCGTTTTGATCTGCCCGGCGTGCATCGGGGCCGCTTCTGCCGCCGGCCGCCCGCACTGACTCCTTGGTGCTCTTCACCGACATGGGAACCTCCTGGCATCATTGCCGGCCGGACTGGACGTATCCTCTGATTCGACACCTTGGGCGGCGGGACGGCAAGAGCAGAGGCTATTTGCTGCGGGCTTTGCGGGTTGCCTTGGTGTTCGCCTTTTGGAGTGCCTCCACCAGTTGGGCCTTGTCCATCGTCGAGCGGCCCTTGACGTTCAGTTCCCTTGCCAGTTTGTAGAGGTGTTCCTTGGACGCGTTGGCATCAACGCCTCCGGCTGTGGGTTCGGTTGAGCGCAGGCCCTCCTCGGCGTGCTTGTCCGACGGACCGCGTTTTTCCTTGGGCTCCCAGTGGTCGCCCACCTTTTCGTAACTGTGTTTCACTGCCGCGTACGCCGTGCGGGCCGCCCGTTCCTCGTCATGGTCGTAGGACTCGAGGGCCGAATCGTAGGTCTTGGCGAACGTGTCCTGGGCTTTTCGCCCGGACCGCTGCAGGGTCGAAGGGAGTTCTTCCTTGCGGGCGTGGTCATTCTTTCCGGTCTTGGGCATGGCACCCATCCTCCTTTAGTCAGCAGGCTGATTATTGGGATGGGTCCAGCATAATCCCCGGGAAAGACAAGGCCCCGGCCGAAGTTCCTGGAACCTCGAACCGGGGCCGTCGCACCGGAGCCCCCTGTCGGATTCGAACCGACGACCCCCGCTTTACAAGAGCGGTGCTCTGGCCAACTGAGCTAAGGAGGCGTGACCCCTGGGGGCCTGCGCCGTCACGGCGCTAGATAAGGTTAGCCCAACTCCCGCCGGGGGTAAAAACGCCGCCACACCGGCAGCGGACAGCGAAAGGGCCCGCCCCGGATACGTTCCGAAACGGGCCCTTGCGAGGATTCCCGGCGTTTAGCCCTTGGCGGCGATGGCTGCCTGCAGGAAGTCCGGGAACGGCGTCTGGGCGCTGTCTCCCTTGCCCCACTGCTTGCCGTCAACGAAGACGGTCGGCGTCCCCGTGACACCGATGGCCGAGGCCTCCTTCGTCGCGTACTTCACGTACGGGCGGTAGGTCTTGTCATCTACGCAGGAACCGATGTCCACGCCCATGTCTGAGGCCATCTTCTTGAGGTCGTTGTCCGAGAGGCCGGCACTGCCTTCAGCCGGTTGCTGGGCGTACAAGGCACTGAAGTAGTCGGCGTACTTCTGCGGAGCCGTGTTGGCAACGCAGGCCGCCGCATTCGCCGCACGTGATGAGTAGTTGGTGGTGGACCGGCTGTCCAGGAAGCCGAGCGGCCGGTACTCCACGGTGATCTTGCCGTCGTTGCGCAAGGACGTGAGCTGGTCGTTGTACTGCGTTTCGAAGTTCTTGCAGATGGGGCAGATGAAGTCGACGTAGAGGACCACCTTGACCGGCTTGCCGGCCACCGCTTCCGCGCCGGGTGCAACGACTTCCGCCGGCGGAGTCTTCGGTGCATCCCCCACGGAATTGGCGTCCACCGTTGCCGGGTCGCTCTTGGCCACATCCGAGTTGGCAAGCAGGGTAACGCCGCCATGGATGTTGGCGTTGGCCGGTGTGGGCCCCTGATCCGCAATCGGGGCATTCTGCTTCAAACTGCTGGTGACCACCAGGGCCACCACTACCAGGATGGCCACCACAGCCGCGACAATGCCCCAGCCGATCAGCAGCTTGTTGCGCTTGTCCTTTTTTGCCTGTGCTTCACGGATCAGGCGCGCCTTTTCCCGCGCCTCCGCGGTTCGCTCAGCCTTGGACTTACGTACTTCGTTTGCGGGGCTCATGAATTCCTTGGGTCGGTCGACGAAGGGGGACCACTAGGTGGCACCCCCACATTTTAGGGGAGAAATCTGGGAGCTTGCGGTTTCAACCATTCCTCCGGGTTGACCAACGGACGAATAGCCCCGATGATTCCGTCCGGCTAGTGTGGCTTAGAGGCACAAGCAACCCCAGGGGGCCGCAATGCAAACACCCGTCCAGGAAAAACCCGCCGGCACGGCACAGGCCGCAGGTACGGATTCCAGCCATGCCGCGCACACGAAGTACGACTTCATGGTGGTCTCGAACCGGCTGCCGGTTGACCGCGTGGCGCCCGCCGACGGAGGTGACGACGGATCCGGCTGGCGGCGGTCCCCCGGCGGACTGGTGACTGCCCTCGCACCGATGATGACCAAGACGGACGGCGCTTGGGTTGGCTGGCACGGAGCACCTGACGAAACCGTCAAGCCGTTCAGCCATGGCGGGATGGACCTCGTCCCGGTACAGCTCAGCACGGACGACGTGGAGCTGTACTACGAAGGCTTCTCCAACGCCACCCTCTGGCCGCTCTACCACGACGTCATCGCCCCGCCGGAATTCCACCGGGCCTGGTGGGATGCCTACCGCAAGGTCAACCGGCGGTTCGCCGACGCCGTGGTGCGGTACGCGGACCACGGCGCCACCGTCTGGGTCCAGGACTACCAGTTGCAGCTGGTTCCGCGGATGCTCCGCGAAGCGCGGCCCGATCTCCGGATCGGGTTCTTCAACCACATCCCGTTCCCGCCGCCGGAAATCTTTGCCCAGCTCCCGTGGCGGCAGGCCATCATCGACGGGTTGCTCGGTGCCGACCTGGTGGGCTTCCAGCGCGTCAGCGACGCCGGAAACTTCATGCGGTCCGCCCGCCGGTTCCTCGGTGCCAGCGTCAAGCAGCAGCAGGTGCACGTCAAGGGCCAGGATGGCCTGATCACGCACATTGCGCGGGCGCAGGCCTTCCCGATCTCCATCGACGTCAAGCAGATCACCGAGCTAGCCGCCAGGCCAGAAATCATCGAACGGGCCCGGCAGATCCGGCAGGACCTGGGCAACCCGAAAACGATCCTGCTGGGTGTGGACCGGCTGGACTACACCAAGGGCATCCGCCACCGGCTGAAGGCCTTCGAAGAGCTTCTGGCGGACGGCCGGCTCACCGTTGGCGAGGCCACGCTGATCCAGGTGGCATCGCCCAGCCGGGAGCGGGTGGAACAGTACCGGCTGCTCCGCGAGGAGGTGGAAGGGACCGTGGGCCACATCAACGGCACCTACGACACCCTTGAGAACACCGCGGTCCGCTACCTGCACCACAGCTACCCGGTGGAGGAAATGGTGGCCCTCTACCTGGCCGCGGACGTCATGCTCGTCACCGCCCTCCGGGACGGGATGAACCTGGTGGCCAAGGAGTACGTCACCGCCCGGAACAATAACGACGGCGCCCTGGTCCTGAGCGAATTCGCGGGTGCAGCGGACCAGCTCAAGCAGGCGCTCCTGGTCAACCCGCACGATATCGCAGGACTCAAGAACACGATCATGAACGCGGTGGAACTGACGCCCCGGGAAGCCTCGCGCCGCATGCGGTCCATGCGCCGCCAGATCCTGGACCACGACGTCGACCACTGGTCCGCGGACTTCCTGCGCGCGCTGAACGAAAAGGTGGTTCGCGATGACTCCTGAAGGCCGCCCCACCAAGCGGCAGCTGGCATTGACCCCCGAGTTGAGGGAAGCGTTGCGCCGGATCGCCGGAACCGCACACCTGCTGGTGGCCATGGATTTCGACGGCACCATGGCTCCCATCGTGGACAGCGCTCAGGACGCGCGGCCGCTGCCACGCTCGGCAGCAGCCTTCGCCGGCCTTGCGGTGCTTCCACGGACGACGACGGCACTCATCTCGGGCCGTGCCCTCGCCAGCCTGCGGCAGGTTGCGTCGCCGCCGGTGGACACCCTTCTCATTGGAAGCCACGGCGCCGAAGCGTGGCTGGGACCCGGCTCCACTGAGCTGGCGCTGGAGGAGGACCAGAAAGCGCTTCTCGCCGACGTCCGGTCGGTGCTGGCCGAGATCGTGGCAGAGGCTCCCGGAACGTCCCTGGAGGACAAGCCCGCCGGCGTCGTCCTGCACACCCGCCAGGCTGACGACGACGTCGCCGAGGACGCCGTTGCGGCCGCCCGGGCGTCGCTGCAGGACCGCAAGGGGGTGTTCCTGAAGGAGGGCAAGCGTGTCCTGGAAACCTCGGTGGTGAACGCATCCAAGGGCGAAGGCGTCGCCTTCCTTCGGCAGGCCACCGGGGCCACAGCCGTCCTGTTCGCCGGCGACGACGTGACGGACGAGGACGCGTTCGGCCGGTTGGAGCCGGGCGACGTGGGGGTCAAGGTGGGCCTTGATTTCACCCAGGCCCAGTACCGGGTGGAAGCACCTGTGCACATCGCCGAACTGCTGGAGGTGCTGCTGCAGGAGCGAAGCATCGCCGTGGCTGAAGAAGACCCCGAAGCCGCCTCCGGCTAGGGCAGTGACCAACGCCGCATGTGACGTTCGTAACATTTACGCAAAAGACGGCCCACTCTGGCATACTCTTTGATGTGATGTGGCGCACAAACACCGTGCGGCGTCATTGGGTGCTCCGGGCAATGACCCGGAGCACTTTGCTGGAACACAACTGAATAAACATGAACCATTCACAACGGATCGTCCGGCACGTACCTGCCGGTGAAGGGATTGATAACTGTGGCTACAGTTACTTTTGATAACGCTACGCGTCTGTACCCGGGCACAGATAAGCCCGCCGTCGACAAGCTCAACATCGACATCGCCGATGGCGAATTCCTGGTCCTCGTTGGACCCTCCGGTTGCGGTAAGTCCACCTCGCTGCGCATGCTCGCAGGCCTTGAGGACGTCAACGCAGGCCGCATTCTCATTGGTGACCGCGACGTCACCGATGTGCCGCCGAAGGACCGCGACATCGCCATGGTCTTCCAGAATTACGCCCTGTACCCGCACATGACTGTTGCGGACAACATGGGCTTCGCCCTCAAGATCGCCGGCGTCTCCAAAGAAGAGCGCGCTGAGCGAGTCCGTGAAGCCGCCAAGCTCCTCGACCTTGAGCAGTACCTGGACCGCAAGCCGAAGGCCCTCTCCGGTGGCCAGCGCCAGCGCGTTGCCATGGGCCGCGCAATCGTCCGTAACCCGCAGGTCTTCCTCATGGATGAGCCGCTGTCCAACCTGGATGCGAAGCTCCGCGTCCAGACCCGTACCCAGATCGCATCGCTGACCCGCCGCCTGGGCGTCACCACCGTATACGTGACCCACGACCAGGTCGAGGCCATGACCATGGGCGACCGCGTGGCAGTGCTGAAGGACGGCCTGCTGCAGCAGGTTGACACCCCGCGCAACCTCTACGACCGTCCCAAGAACGTCTTCGTTGCCGGCTTCATCGGCTCCCCCGCCATGAACCTGCTGGAACTCCCGGTCGTCGACGGCGGCGTGCAGTTCGGCGGCACCGTGTACCCCGTGCCGCGCGACGTCCTCGAAGAGGCGCACGGCTCCACGGTCACCTTGGGCTCCCGTCCCGAAGACCTTGAAACCGCTCCGCAGGGTGAGGGCCTGAAGGTTGAGGTCGACGTCGTCGAAGAACTCGGCGCCGACGCCTACGTCTACGGACACACCACGCTCGACGGCAAGGACCACGACATCGTGGCCCGCGTCGACGGCCGCCGTCCTCCGATGAAGGGCGAGGTCATCTACGTCCGTCCGCAGTCCGGCCACGTGCACCTGTTCGACACCAAGACCGGCCTGCGCCTGGGCGACTAGTCCCCACCGGCACTCAGCGGCCTTAGCCACGGAACCGACGGCGGCCCGCACCCTTTCATCAAGGTGCGGGCCGCCGTCGGCCTTTAACGAAGATTTATCGTCCCTGCCCTGCGTACGGAAGAATTGACCCATGACCGAGGAAAACAGCGCCCAGTGGCACGACGAACCCACCGACTACGCGCAGATCGGCAAGCTGCCGCGGTTCGTGGCGGCCAGTGCCGACGACAACAAAGTGTCCTCGGTAGCGTCGTCGCTGAACATCACGGCCGCAGCGGCCGATCCGGAACTGCTGGACCTGCCGTGGCACATTGCCCTGGAGGAGTGGCCCGCGCAGTACCTGGCTGCACTCCCCCGCGGTATTTCCAGGCATATCGTGCGGTTCGCCCACCTGGGCGGCTCGGTCATCGCCATTAAGGAAACATCCGAGCACGTGGCCCGCCACGAGTATCACATGCTCCGCAAGCTGGCCCGGCTGGATGTCCCCTGCGTGGAGCCCGTGGCCGTGATCACCGGTCGCACCACCCCGGACGGGCGCCCGCTCAATCCGGTGCTGGTGACCCGTCACTTGAAGTTCTCCATGCCCTACCGGGCACTGTTTTCCCAGATGCTGCGCAAGGACACGCTGACCCGCCTCATCGACGCCCAGGCCCTCCTGCTGGTCCGGCTGCACCTCATCGGCTTCTATTGGGGCGATGTCTCCCTTTCCAATACCCTGTTCCGCCGTGACGCCGGCGCTTTCGCCGCCTACCTGGTGGACGCTGAAACGGGCGAGCTCTACCCGGACCTGTCCACGGGCCAGCGCGAATACGACCTTGAGATTGCCCGGGTGAACATCGCTGGTGAGCTCATGGACCTGCTCGATGGCGGGTTGATCGAGGAGAAAGTGGACCCGGTCGCCACCAGTGAGCTGATCATGGACAGCTACCGGCGGCTGTGGGCGGAACTGACGGAGAAGGAATCCTTCGAACTCGGCGAACGCTGGCGGGTGGGAGCCCGGATCCGGCGCCTGAACGAACTCGGCTTCGACGTCGAGGAATACGCCATCAAGACCACGCAGAACGGCTCGACCATCCAACTGCAGCCCAAAGTGGTTGATGCCGGGCATCACCAGCGCCGGCTGTTGCGGCTCACCGGCCTGGACGCACAGGAAAACCAGGCCCGCCGGCTCCTCAACGACATGGACTCCTTCCGGGCGGACAACAATCCGGAGATGGACGAGGAATACAGCGCCCACCTGTGGGTGAGCCAGATCTTCGAGCCCATTGTCCGCTCCATCCCGCGCGATCTTTCCGGCAAGCTGGAGCACGCCGAGGTGGTCCACGAAGTACTGGAACACCGCTGGTACATGTCGGAAAAGCAGGAACGCCACATCCCGCTGGCCGAGGCCGTACAGTCCTACATCGACTCGATCCTCCGGCACCGGCGGGACGAGGCCGCCATCATGCTGAACCCCGACACCGAGATGTTGAAAATCCTTGAGGTGGAAAGCGAGGAATCCCGGTACGGTGCCGATGAGTCCGACGAGGAATACCCGGACTCGGACGACTGACCCTAGATCGCCTTCCCCGGATTGAGGATTCCCGCAGGATCGAACAAGTCCTTGATCCGGCGCTGCAGTTCCCGGACCGGCTCGGGCTGCTCCTGGCCCAGCCAGCGCAGCTTGTACTGGCCTATGCCATGCTCCCCGGTGATGGTGCCGCCCATGGCCAACGCCGCCGTGATCGACTCATCCAAGGCAGCCTGGAGGCGTTTCATCGCATCGGCGTCAACAGTGTCCCCCTGCCGGTCGATCCAGAAGGTGGGGTGCAGGTTGCCGTCACCGGCATGCGCCACCACTTTGAGGTGCACCCGCTGGGTGGCTGCGAGGGCCTCGAGCGCCGCCACGTAGTCCACCAGCCGGGACCGCGGCACGGCAACGTCTTCACCCACCCGGAATTCATCGTCCACCTCGGTGCCCCGGCTGTGACGCCGGAGCTCCACCAGCCGTTCCGCTTCGGCGCTGGCCTCGGTGGTGACCGTGGCACCGCCTGCCTTGAGGACCTGGCGCACAACGTCTGCTTCGGCGGCAGCTCCAAACCCGTCTGTCTGAACCAGGAGCAGGGACTTTCCGCGTGCCGTGAGGTCCGATCCGTGGATGTCATCGAGCTGGGCCAGGGTGCCGCCGTCGAGCAATTCCATGATGGCGGGCTGGACGCGCGCCTTGCCCACGGCCAGGACCCCTGCGGCGGCAAGCCGGAAGTCCGGGTAGAACGCAGCAACGGTGTGGACTTCCCGGGGCAGGTACTTCAATCGCACCGTGACTCCGACGACGATGCCAAGTGTTCCTTCGGACCCCACGAAGAGGCCCGTGAGGTCGTAGCCCGCCACGCCCTTGAAGGTTTGGTGGCCGGTGTGGATCAGGGAGCCGTCAGCCAGCACGACGTCCAAGGCCAGGACCGAGTCCCTGGTGACCCCGTACTTGGCGCAGCGAAGGCCGCCGGCATTGGTGGCTACGTTGCCGCCAATGGTGGAGCTGCGGAAACTTGCGGGGTCCGGGGCGTACATGAGGCCGTGCACCGCGGCGGCCTCGTTGAGGACGGCATTGACGACGCCGGGCTCCACCACGGCCGTTTCGTCGTCCGGGCTCAGGGCAAGGATCCGGTTCATCCGCTCCAGCGAGAGGACAATGCAGTTCCTGGTGGCGTGCGCCCCGCCGGACACTCCTGTACCGGCACCGCGCGGTATGATCGCCACTCCCCCGGCCGCGCACGCCCGCACTACCGCCTGGACATCGGCCACTGACTCGGGGAACACGACGGCCAGGGGTAGCTGGAAGTCCAAGACCGGTGCCTGGTCAATGGCGTAGCGGTGGAGCGCAGCCTCGCCGCGATCCAGCTGCCCGGGCGCCAAGACGGCTTCCAGATCCTCAACAATGCTTCCCACAAACCCTCCACCCGTCGTCGGACACATCCACCAAGTCTAGGCGCCGTCCGCCGGACCGGTCCGGTATTCCGGGCTTTGAAATCGCTTCCAGACTATGGCGTGTTACGCGCTCTTCAGCCCCTAAACTGCGCGCCTGGACGTTATGGAAGCGTTTTCATTTAAATCGCTTCCAGCCGTTATGCTGACTGTCATGTCTGTCGAAACTGTGACCCAGGACACTGCAAGCGTTGCCGGTCCATTGACGCTTATCCACGCCGCTGACGCCATTCCCGGCTGGTGGCGGTCCGCCGTGATCTACCAGGTCTATCCCCGTTCGTTCCGTGACTTGAACGGCGACGGCGTGGGCGACCTGGCCGGGATCACCGAGGAACTGCCGCATCTGGCAAGCCTGGGCGTGGACGCCGTCTGGCTCTCGCCCTTCTACCGGTCACCGCAGCGCGATGCTGGCTACGACGTCAGCGACTACTGCGACGTGGACCCGATCTTCGGCACCCTGGGCGACTTCGACGTCATGATGGCAGAATCGCACCGGCTCGGGCTGCGGGTCATCGTTGACCTGGTACCCAACCACTGCTCGGACCAGCACCCGGCTTTCCAGGCAGCCCTTGCAGCGCCAGCCGGAAGCCCCGAGCGGGACATGTTCATCTTCCGGGACGGGACCGGCCCGGAAGGCCAGGAGCCTCCGAACAACTGGCAGTCCCACTTCGGCGGTCCGGCCTGGACGCGCGTGGTGGAACCTGACGGCGAGCCCGGCCAGTGGTACCTGCACCTCTTCGACTCCTCCCAGCCGGACTTCAACTGGGACAACCCGGCGGTCCATGCAGAATTCGAACGGGTGCTCCGGTTCTGGCTGGACCGCGGCGTCTCCGGCTTCCGGGTGGACGTGGCCCACGCGCTGGTCAAAGCACCGGGCCTGCCGGCATGGGGCGGACGTGCCGACGGCGGCAGCAGCGACGGCTACCCGGGCCATGAGGCACCCATGTTCGGTCAACCCGCCGTCCACGACATCTACCGGAGATGGCGGCAGATCCTGGACCAATACGGCCCGGACCGGATTCTGTGCGCCGAGGCGAGTGTTGACCTCCACCGGCTGGCCCACTGGGTCCGGCCGGACGAGATGCACCAGGCGTTCAACTTTCCCTACCTCCACGCCGGACTGGATGTCTACCGGCTGCGGTCGGTTATCACGGACTCACTGACCGTCCTGGAGGGCGTCGGCGCCCCGAGCACGTGGGTCCTCTCAAACCACGACGTAGTCCGGCATGCCAGCCGGTTTGGCTACAACGGCCACGGCCCGCGCGACGGCGACGGCATCGGTACCGGCGATCCCCAGCCGGACGAGGACCTCGGACGGCGTCGAGCAGCGGCCGCTTCACTCTTCATGCTGGGGCTTCCCGGGGCCGCCTACCTCTACCAGGGAGAAGAGTTGGGGCTGCCTGACGGCATCGACATCCCCGGCCATCTGCGGCAGGATCCGACCTTCGCCCGGACCAACGGCCAGCGCCTTGGCCGCGACGGCTGCCGCGTTCCGCTGCCCTGGCGGGCCGACGACCGGCACCTGGGATTCGGCTCCGGGAGCGATCCCTGGCTGCCGATTCCGTCGTCCTTCGCGGAACTTGCCCGTGACGTGCAGGCGGAGTCACCGTCGTCGCACCTGGCCCTGTACCGTGAAGCCCTGGCGCGGCGCCGGGAGCTCGATCTGGGCCGGGGATCCCTGTCCTGGGCGGAAGACTGGTGCACCGGATCCTCCCTCGGCTATGTGAACGGCACTACGCTGGTGCTTATGAACCTGATCCATGAGCCGCTGGAGATGCCGTCCGGCCACGTCCTCCTTCGCAGCCTGCCGGGGTCCACGGGCCATGCCCTCGCATCCGGCGAGACTGCCTGGTTGCAGCTTGGACCTGCCACCACGGCAGACTGACGTTGGCAGGCATCAAAGAAGTTGCCAGCCGTGCCGGCCTGTCCGTGGCCACCGTTTCGAGGGCGCTGAGTGGCAAGTCCAATGTGTCCTCAAGGAGCCGCCGGCTGGCGCAGGAGGCGGCCAAGGAGCTGGGGTTCGTTCCGTCTTACCACGCATCAAGCCTGGCGTCGGGCCGCAACCGCAATATTGGCCTGGTGGTGCCCAACGTACAGCGCTGGTATTTCTCTTCCGTGCTGGAAGGGGTTTCGGAGACCCTGCTGGACGCCGGGTACGACCTCACCCTGTACAACGTGGGGGAGCAACCTGAGCGACGCAGCAGCATCCTGAACGACTTCCTGCTCCGCAAGCGCCTGGACGCCGTCATCGCAGTGGCGTTGGTCCTTCGCGAGGATGAAATAGGCCAGCTGCTGGCGGTGCATCGTCCCATTGTGGGCATCGGCGGCGTCTTGCGGGGCGCCTCCACCATCCGCATCGACGACGAAGGCCTTGCCAGGGACGCGGCCGGCCACCTGATCCGGCTTGGCCATACCCGGATTGCGCACATCACCGGGGACGCGGGGCTGAACCGGGACTTCAAGCTTCCCAAACTCCGGCAGAAAGGCTTTGCCGCAGCCATGGCCGGGGCAGGCCTGCCTGTCCGGGACGAGTGGGTGGTCAATGCGGACTTCACCATCCAGGGCGCGTACGCCGTGGGACGCCGGCTCCTGGGGACAGCGGCAGAACGACCCACCGCTGTGTTCGCCGCGTCTGACGAGATGGCCATCGGGATTATGCTTGCGGCGCGCGACTTCGGCCTGCAGATCCCGCAAGATCTCTCGGTCGTGGGTATGGACGGTCACGATCTCAGCGAGACGTTTGGACTCACCACCATCAAGCAGGATCCGCGCGGGCAAGGCAACCTGGCGGCCACAACCGCCCTGGCGTTGCTGAACGCGGGCAAGGATTCCGACGGCGGCCAGCCGGCTGCACAGGTCCAGGACCAGGAGTACCCGACCGAGTTCCTGATCCGAACCAGCACGGCGGTACCGCCGGCCCTGAACTAGTTCGCCTGGTCTGCGGCGCCCATGAACCGGGCATACTTGTCGAGGATCACGGGCCAGGCCTGCAGGTAATGTCCCCTGACGGCAGCAGGGTCCTCAGCGCCCTCCCAGCCGTCATGGACGACCCGGACCTCCGTGCCCCCGTCAACCGCGCGGAAGGCCACCAGAAGCTCGGTGGACCACATTGCAGTGGTGCCGGGGTGCCATGTGGCGTGGAAGGAGAGCGGCGGCTGCCAGTCATCAAGGGTTCCCCAGATGCTGGTCCGTCCGTCGTCTGACGTCTCGAGAATCAGGTTCTCTTCGAATTCGACATAGGACCCTGCCCCGTAGACTCCGTACGGCTCCAGCGGCCACCAGAGATGGGTGTGATCTGTGAAACCGGCGAATGCCCGGGCGACGGGTCCGGGCACCACCACCGCGTTGACCACCGGGTCCAGGGAATCGGCACCGGGCTTTCCATCCGCCTCGAAGGGGTCCTGGGCATGGCTGAAGATGCTGCTCATGGGCAACAACTCTACCCGGGGGCTGTCAAAGGTGAGCGGGCGTTCCGGTTCTACTCGTCAGGTGTGAGGGGGCGTTACCGGAATACGCGCAAGAAGTGAGCGGGCGTTGCGGGGTTTCGTGTCGGGTGTGAGCGGGGGTTGGTGGGTTACGTGTGGGGTGTGAGCTGGCGTGGTCGTGTGGTGGGTGGGTGGTGTTTTTAAATGTGGGAGGCCCCAACCGTGTTGGTTGGGGCCTCGACCAAGTGTGTGTCCGGCGGTGTCCTACTCTCCCACACCCTCCCGGGTGCAGTACCATCGGCGCTGTGGGTCTTAGCTTCCGGGTTCGGAATGGGACCGGGCGTTTCCCCCACGCTATGACCGCCGTAACCTTGTTACCCGTCCCAACCCCTTTGTGGGGTTGGTGGGAAGACTGTGGTTACAACATGTGTGGTGTTGTTATTCAGTTGTTGGTTCCGTGCCGTATCAAACCCCGGGTGTTGGGGGTTGTTGGTTGGGAACCACATAGTGGACGCAAGCAGAATTTGTATGTATCTGTGTGGTGTAAGTTGTTGGCCTATTAGTACCGGTCAGCTTCACGAGTCGTTAGTCCTCGCTTCCACATCCGGCCTATCAACCCAGTGGTCTGGCTGGGGGCCTCTCACACATAAAGTGTATGGAAATCTCATCTTGAAGCGAGCTTCCCGCTTAGATGCTTTCAGCGGTTATCCCATCCGAACGTAGCTAATCAGCGGTGCACTTGGCAGTACAACTGACACACCAGAGGTTCGTCCGTCCCGGTCCTCTCGTACTAAGGACAGCCCTTCTCAAATTTCCTGCGCGCGCAGCGGATAGGGACCGAACTGTCTCACGACGTTCTAAACCCAGCTCGCGTACCGCTTTAATGGGCGAACAGCCCAACCCTTGGGACCTACTCCAGCCCCAGGATGCGACGAGCCGACATCGAGGTGCCAAACCATGCCGTCGATATGGACTCTTGGGCAAGATCAGCCTGTTATCCCCGAGGTACCTTTTATCCGTTGAGCGACGGCCATTCCACAATGTACCGCCGGATCACTAGTCCCGACTTTCGTCCCTGCTCGAGATGTCTCTCTCACAGTCAAGCTCCCTTGTGCACTTACACTCGACACCTGATTGCCAACCAGGCTGAGGGAACCTTTGGGCGCCTCCGTTACTTTTTAGGAGGCAACCGCCCCAGTTAAACTACCCATCAGGCACTGTCCCTGACCCGGATTACGGGCCGAAGTTAGATGTCCAAAGTGACCAGAGTGGTATTTCAACGATGACTCCACCCGAACTGGCGTCCGGGCTTCAACGTCTCCCACCTATCCTACACAAGCCACTCCGAACACCAATACCAAACTATAGTAAAGGTCTCGGGGTCTTTCCGTCCTGCTGCGCGTAACGAGCATCTTTACTCGTACTGCAATTTCGCCGAGTTTATGGTTGAGACAGCGGGGAAGTCGTTACTCCATTCGTGCAGGTCGGAACTTACCCGACAAGGAATTTCGCTACCTTAGGATGGTTATAGTTACCACCGCCGTTTACTGGGGCTTAAATTCTCAGCTTCGCCGTGAGGCTAACCGGTCCTCTTAACCTTCCAGCACCGGGCAGGAGTCAGTCCGTATACATCGTCTTGCGACTTCGCACGGACCTGTGTTTTTAGTAAACAGTCGCTTCCCCCTGGTCTCTGCGGCCCCGATCCCCTCCACACCGCGAAGGTGTATCAAGGTTGGGGCCCCCCTTCTCCCGAAGTTACGGGGGCATTTTGCCGAGTTCCTTAACCATAATTCTCTCGATCGCCTTAGTATTCTCTACCTGATCACCTGTGTCGGTTTGGGGTACGGGCGGCTAAAACCTCGCGTCGATGCTTTTCTCGGCAGCATAGGATCACCAAATCCCCCCAAACGGGGGTCCCATCAGATCTCAGGCACCATGAGTGGCGGATTTGCCTACCACTCGCCCTACATCCTTAGACCGGGACAACCATCGCCCGGCTCGGCTACCTTCCTGCGTCACACCTGTTAATACGCTTGCCTCCCAGGATCAGGTCCCGCGCTCCACCAAAACCCACAACACCACAAGGGTGAGCGGGCAGGTCTCGGGCGGTTAGTATCCCCTGTTCAACATGGACGGTTTTTCGCCGGTACGGGAATATCAACCCGTTGTCCATCGACTACGCCTGTCGGCCTCGCCTTAGGTCCCGACTTACCCAGGGCAGATTAGCTTGACCCTGGAACCCTTGATCATTCGGCGGACGGGTTTCTCACCCGTCTTTCGCTACTCATGCCTGCATTCTCACTCGTGTAGGCTCCACCGCTGGTTTACACCGCGACTTCACCGCCCACACGACGCTCCCCTACCCATCCAAACACCTGAACCACGAAGGCTTAGTAAATGTTTGAATGCCACAACTTCGGCGGTGTACTTGAGCCCCGCTACATTGTCGGCGCGGAATCACTTGACCAGTGAGCTATTACGCACTCTTTTAAGGGTGGCTGCTTCTAAGCCAACCTCCTGGTTGTCTGGGCAACTCCACATCCTTTCCCACTTAGCACACGCTTAGGGGCCTTAGTTGGTGGTCTGGGCTGTTTCCCTCTCGACTATGAAGCTTATCCCCCACAGTCTCACTGCTGCGCTCTCACTTACCGGCATTCGGAGTTTGGCTGACGTCAGTAACCTTGTAGGGCCCATTAGCCATCCAGTAGCTCTACCTCCAGCAAGAAACACGCAACGCTGCACCTAAATGCATTTCGGGGAGAACCAGCTATCACGAAGTTTGATTGGCCTTTCACCCCTACCCACAGCTCATCCCCTCCATTTTCAACTGAAGTGGGTTCGGTCCTCCACGACGTCTTACCGTCGCTTCAACCTGGCCATGGGTAGATCACTTCGCTTCGGGTCTAGATCACGCCACTGCAACGCCCTATTCAGACTCGCTTTCGCTACGGCTGCCCCACACGGGTTAACCTCGCGACGTAACACTAACTCGCAGGCTCATTCTTCAAAAGGCACGCCGTCACCAGAATCAGACTGGCTCCGACGGATTGTAAGCACACGGTTTCAGGTACTGTTTCACTCCCCTCCCGGGGTACTTTTCACCTTTCCCTCACGGTACTGGTCCGCTATCGGTCATTAGGGAGTATTTAGGCTTATCAGGTGGTCCTGACAGATTCGCACGGGATTTCTCGGGCCCCGTACTACTTGGGATACTCTCACAGGCGGCACAAACACATTACGGTTACGGGACTAACACCCTCTCTGGCCGGCCTTTCAAAACCGTTCACCTATGCGCGCACATCACACCCCACCAGCCCGGCAGAACTGGTATGGAAAGTCCCACAACCCCGACCATGCAACGCCCGCCGGCTATCACACATGGAACGGTTTAGCCTGATCCGCGTTCGCTCGCCACTACTAACGGAATCACTATTGTTTTCTCTTCCTGCGGGTACTGAGATGTTTCACTTCCCCGCGTTCCCCCCACGCACCCTATGTGTTCAGGTACGGGTCACCAAGTCACTCGCGCGCTTGGCGGGGTTTCCCCATTCGGACACCCTGGGATCACAGTCCGGTTATCGACTCCCCCAGGCTTATCGCAGATTCCTACGTCCTTCTTCGGCTCCTAATGCCAAGGCATCCACCGTGTGCTCTTAAAAACTTGACCACAAAGATCAAAAAAATTTCTCGAGAGAACCACGGAAACCAACCACACCCCAACACCCACAAAGGGCATCAACAGCGCAGCCAGATCCAGGTTCATATTCTTGGAAATTGCTTCTTATACAAGATGCTCGCGTCCACTATGTAGTTCTCAAACAACAACCCCAAACCACACACCCCACACACCACGCCCGCAACAGCAGACGCACCCATGCATGATCGATGCAGCCAGGAAACCAGAAACAAACAAACCCACCAACAACCCCCACCCAAACAGGCAGGGGCCGTCCGTGGCCCTGTTGCCTCAGGACCCAACAGTGTGCCAAACACTAAACCGCGCCATCACCCACCCACCGTTCCAGAACCATCACTGGCTCGTACTAAGACAAGCAGAAAACACCACGACCGCTATTTGTTGATATTCCACCCTTGAGCACCCGCCACGAAACACTCGTCCGCGAAACGGGCCTTTACTCCTGACAACACCACCACCCCGCATACACGGGACAGCAACCGTTGTAGGTGCTCCTTAGAAAGGAGGTGATCCAGCCGCACCTTCCGGTACGGCTACCTTGTTACGACTTAGTCCCAATCGCCAGTCCCACCTTCGACAGCTCCCTCCCACAAGGGGTTAGGCCACCGGCTTCGGGTGTTACCAACTTTCGTGACTTGACGGGCGGTGTGTACAAGGCCCGGGAACGTATTCACCGCAGCGTTGCTGATCTGCGATTACTAGCGACTCCGACTTCATGGGGTCGAGTTGCAGACCCCAATCCGAACTGAGACCGGCTTTTTGGGATTAGCTCCACCTCACAGTATCGCAACCCTTTGTACCGGCCATTGTAGCATGCGTGAAGCCCAAGACATAAGGGGCATGATGATTTGACGTCGTCCCCACCTTCCTCCGAGTTGACCCCGGCAGTCTCCTATGAGTCCCCACCATCACGTGCTGGCAACATAGAACGAGGGTTGCGCTCGTTGCGGGACTTAACCCAACATCTCACGACACGAGCTGACGACAACCATGCACCACCTGTAAACCGACCACAAAGTGGGGCACCTGTTTCCAGGTATTACCGGTTCATGTCAAGCCTTGGTAAGGTTCTTCGCGTTGCATCGAATTAATCCGCATGCTCCGCCGCTTGTGCGGGCCCCCGTCAATTCCTTTGAGTTTTAGCCTTGCGGCCGTACTCCCCAGGCGGGGCACTTAATGCGTTAGCTACGGCGCGGAAAACGTGGAATGTCCCCCACACCTAGTGCCCAACGTTTACGGCATGGACTACCAGGGTATCTAATCCTGTTCGCTCCCCATGCTTTCGCTCCTCAGCGTCAGTTAATGCCCAGAGACCTGCCTTCGCCATCGGTGTTCCTCCTGATATCTGCGCATTTCACCGCTACACCAGGAATTCCAGTCTCCCCTACATCACTCTAGTCTGCCCGTACCCACCGCAGATCCGGAGTTGAGCCCCGGACTTTCACGGCAGACGCGACAAACCGCCTACGAGCTCTTTACGCCCAATAATTCCGGATAACGCTTGCGCCCTACGTATTACCGCGGCTGCTGGCACGTAGTTAGCCGGCGCTTCTTCTGCAGGTACCGTCACTTTCGCTTCTTCCCTACTGAAAGAGGTTTACAACCCGAAGGCCGTCATCCCTCACGCGGCGTCGCTGCATCAGGCTTCCGCCCATTGTGCAATATTCCCCACTGCTGCCTCCCGTAGGAGTCTGGGCCGTGTCTCAGTCCCAGTGTGGCCGGTCACCCTCTCAGGCCGGCTACCCGTCGTCGCCTTGGTAGGCCATTACCCCACCAACAAGCTGATAGGCCGCGAGTCCATCCAAAACCACAAAAGCTTTCCACCAACCACCATGCGATGGAAGGTCATATCCGGTATTAGACCCAGTTTCCCAGGCTTATCCCAGAGTCAAGGGCAGGTTACTCACGTGTTACTCACCCGTTCGCCACTAATCCCCAGTGCAAGCACCAGTTCATCGTTCGACTTGCATGTGTTAAGCACGCCGCCAGCGTTCATCCTGAGCCAGGATCAAACTCTCCGTTGAAGAAAAACAGACACAACCAAGCAGGTGGAAATAACACCACACCCGGCTGCACAAAATTTGAAACCAGCTGTAAAAACCAGACCACACCACGGGGTGGCGGATCCAGTCAATTCAACCAATCCATAAAACAATTGGTATCAACAAACTTGGCACACTATTGAGTTCTCAAACAACAGACACACCCGGCACCACCACAACCAAAAACCAGTCGCAGATCGCTCCGGAGCAACTTTCCAAACTTACCGGCTGACTTCCAGCGTGTCAAATCGGCGTCCGCGATCTTCCTCAGCATAAGCTTGGGGGATCGGTTGTCCGCCTGACTCCGTGGAGCAGCGCGGAAATAAACTCTACCACCACTTATTCGGGATCGCCAGTCGGCGTGGAGCGGCTGCCTGGGCCGTCCTCGGCCGGCCGGGTTCGCCAACGCGAAGGGCCCGGAATCCTGCCGGATTCCGGGCCCTTCCGACTCACTGCGGAGTGTCCTTGGGTGATCAGGCCGACGTGGGTGCTCCCGGCTTGAAGTAGGATGCGCCCAGCGGAGGCAGCGTCACCGTCAGGGTGGCCGGTTGCCCGTCCTGTCCTTCGGCGGTGGCTGTCAGCCCACCACCGTTGAGGACGCCGGAGCCGCCGTAGGTGGTGTGGTCGGTGTTGAGGACCTCAGTCCAGGCGCCGGCCGATGGCACGCCCAAGGTGTAGCCGACATGCGGGCCGCCGGAGAAATTGATGGCGCAGACGATCGGTTCGCCGTCGGTGCCCCACCTGATGAACGAGAGGACATTACGGTCGGCGTCTCCCCCGTTGATCCACTGGAACCCGGCCGCGACGTTGTCCTGGGTGTAGAGCGCCGGCGTTGACTTGTACAACTCGTTGAGGTCCTTGGTCAGCAGCTGCAGTCCCTTGTGCGCCGGAATGTCTGCCAGCCACCAGTCCAGTCCGTGTTGTTCGGACCATTCTGCTTCCTGCCCGAATTCCGTACCCATGAAGATGAGCTGCTTGCCGGGGTGCGCCCACTGGTAGGCAAAGAACGCGCGAAGGTTTGCCAGCTGCTGCCAGCGGTCGCCGGGCATCTTGCGGAGCATGGAACCTTTGCCGTGGACCACTTCGTCGTGGCTGATGGGCAGCAGGAAGTTCTCTGTGAACGCATATACCAGGGAGAACGTCACCGTGCCGTGGTGCCACCTGCGGTTGTAGGGGTCCTCCGAGATGTACTTGAGCGAGTCGTGCATCCACCCCATGTTCCACTTCAGGCCGAAGCCGAGGCCGCCGTGGCTCGTGGGTGCAGTCACCCCCGGAAATGCCGTCGACTCTTCGGCGATCATGACGGCGCCAGGGTGTGTTTTGTAGACGGTGGCGTTGACTTCCTGCAGGAAGGAGATCGCTTCCAGGTTTTCCCGGCCGCCGAAGCGGTTGGGCCGCCACTCGCCTTCCTTCCTGGAGTAGTCGAGGTACAGCATTGACGCCACCGCATCCACGCGCAGGCCATCGATGTGGAACTCGTCCAGCCAGTAGAGCGCGTTCGCCACCAGGAAGTTCCGGACCTCGGTGCGGCCGAAGTCAAAGATCAGGGTCCCCCAGTCCGGGTGCTCGCCGAGGGCCGGATCAGAGTGCTCGTAGAGGGGCTCGCCGTCGAATCGTGCCAGCGCCCAGGCGTCCTTGGGGAAGTGGGCCGGGACCCAGTCCAGCAGTACGCCGATGCCGGCCTGGTGAAGCGTGTCCACCAGGTAGCGGAACTCGTCGGGGTGGCCGAACCGGGACGTCGGCGCGAAGTAGGACGTGACCTGGTAGCCCCAGGAGCCGCCAAACGGGTGTTCCGCCACCGGCATGAACTCCACGTGGGTGAACCCCAGCCATTTGACGTACTCCACCAGTTCCTTGGCCAGTTCCCGGTAGCCAAGTCCCAGCCGCCAGGAGCCCAGGTGCACTTCGTACACGCTCATGGCCGAGTTGTGCGGATCGCGCTGGGCGCGTGCTTCCATCCACTCGTCGTCCTTGAAAGCGTAGGACGGCTCCACCACCCGGGAGGCCGTGAGCGGGGGAACTTCGGTGCCGAACGCCAGGGGGTCGGCCTTTTCGACCCAGTATCCGCCGCGGGTCAGGATTTCGAATTTGTAGCAGGCGCCCGCTGCCACACCCGGGATGAAGACTTCCCACACCCCGGATGATCCCAGCGAGCGGAGCGAGTTTTCGCGTCCGTCCCAGGCGTTGAAGTCACCCTTGACGCGGACGGCCTGTGCGTTGGGAGCCCACACGGCAAAGGAAACACCGTTGACGTCCCCCAGCGAAGACTTGTAGTGCCGGACGTGGGCGCCGAGGACTTCCCAAAGTTTCTCGTGCCGGCCCTCGCCGATGAGGTGGAGGTCCACTTCTCCTACGGTGGGCAGGTAGCGGTACGGCTCATCAACCGTCAGCGGCTCTTTGCCCGGGTACGTGACCGAGAGCCGGTAGTCGGGGACATGACCCTGCTGCACGGGTTCCAGCACGGCAACCCACACGCCGTGGGCCTCGTGTTCCATGGGAA
The DNA here is from genome assembly GCF_058267675.1 of Pseudarthrobacter sp. MOO14. Lineage (NCBI taxonomy): Bacteria > Bacillati > Actinomycetota > Actinomycetes > Micrococcales > Micrococcaceae > Pseudarthrobacter > Pseudarthrobacter sp. MOO14. The sequence continues at coordinate 3,215,686 of NZ_CM177849.1, read as the reverse complement.
CTTCGCCGGCCTGGGTGACGACGGTGACTGCTTCGGCCAGGTGCTTGACGGTCCGGACGGTGACGTGGCCGTAGTCGTCCAGGTGCGCGCCAAGGACGGAATGGGGCGCGTGGTGTTCACCGTTCGCGATCTTGCCCAAGGTGCCTTCGTCCACGTGCAGCGGCACCCCCGGGCGGTCAGTTTGTGCTGAGCCTGTCATTTCGTTACCTTCCGATGCTGCGCCGGCCTGATCGCCGGTGCCATTACCGCTCAGGAGCCGCCTGGAGGCATTCACGGGGATCGCCAGCCAGTCGGGCCTGTTACGCATTTCATAAACAACTTCGTACAGCGCCTTGTCCAGCCACAATGCCACAAACAAGGGCGAGGTCCGGTCCACCGTGCCGGGAATGACGGCCCCGTACCCTTCCAGGAAGGCGTCAGCGCAGTCATCCACCCAGGTGTCCGGGACCTGGGCGCCTTCCTGCTCGCGTTGGGCGGCGCCGGCCGCGTAGTCGAACGACCGCAACATTCCCACGACGTCGCGCAGGGGCACGTCGGGGACGTTCCGTTCGGCGATGGGCCGCAGCGGTTCGCCCTCGAAATCGAGGATGGCCCACCGGGAATGGCCACCGGGTTGCCCTGCGACCTGCAGGATTTGGCCCAGGTGGAGGTCGCCGTGGATGCGCTGCAGTGGGCCCGTGGGTGCCCCGTCAAGGCCGGCCAGGAGGGCACCCAATGCGGCGTCATAGGGGCCGACGGCGGCACGGGCTTCCGCCCAGGCACTGCGGACGCGGTGGGCTACGGCGGGTCCGATGCCCTTGCCGGCGCCGGGCTCCACTGATTGCCCCAGAGCCTCCGCCAGCCGCCGGTGCACGTTGGCCGTGGCGGCACCGAGGGCCCGTGCCTCCGCCGTGAAGTCGGCACCCTGGCGTGCTGCGTCCACTGCCAGCCGCCAGGCATCACGGCCGCCGGCCAGGAATTCGTGGGCTACCGCAAGCTCGCCCTGGACGGGCTTGCCCTGCCCAAGCCACTCTCCGCGGACCCAGCCAAGGGTTGCAGGCACTTCGGGCGTACCGGCGGTGGTCAGCGCCGCCCCGACTTCGATCTCCGGGTTTGTCCCGTCAGACAGCACCCGGAAAAATTTCACCATCGCCGCCGATTCGCCATCGTCCACAATGACTGAACTGTTGGACTGCTCTCCGGACAGCACTTTCACCACCCCTTTGGCGGTGGGAAGCCGGTATGGGCCGGCCACGCGGTGTCCGGTGGCGGTCCCGCTTGCAGCCTTGTCCTCCTGCCGGATGAGTTCCAGCCAGGCGCCGACGAAATCGGGATCGTGCACGGCGTCGTAGACCCAAGGGCGGGAGGGGTCGGTTCCTGCCGCTTCGCCCACGAGCGCCCGTTCCATGCCACCGGCCGGTGCCGGGCGGAAGCTCAACGGCACCTGGACCACGGTGGTGCGGCGGCCGCCGTCGGGCCCGTCCGTGATGGCACTGAGGAGGAACACGGCCCAAGCTGCGTGGCCGGTGGGGTCCGCCAGGCCCAGGCTGCCCACTTGGGACATGGCGAAGTCGGGAGTCTTGATGGGGAACCAACGCTGCTGCGGCAGCCATTCCTTGAGCAGCGCGGTCAGGGCGGGAGTGAGGATTGGCTGGTTCATCTCAGTTCTCTATCGACAGGATGGGCATGGCCTGGGTGTAGGGCGAAGACGGGTTCGACCCCGCCGTCCGCATCCGCAGCCAGAAGAAGTCATGGCTTCCGATGGTCAACGTGAGGCTTCCGTCATCACCGATGCCCGGGAAGGGTTGGCCGCCGAAAACATCGCGCAGCCCCCTCCCCGCGTACTCGGGAACGGCCAGTGTGGCGGCCACAGGATGCTGGGAAAGGTTGAAGGCGCACAAAATTGTTTCGGCCGGGGCCCCGGCCGGGTTGTTGGCCGGCAGCTCGCGCAGGTACGCCAGGACGGCGTCGTGGTCTGCTTGCACGTGTTTGAACCCGCCAAGGCCGAACGCGGGGTGGTTCTTGCGGACGCTGAGGATTTGCCGTGTCCAGCGCAACAGCGACCCGGAGTGGGCGGCCTCGGCTTCGACGTTGGCCATGCCGTAGTTGTACACCAGCGACTGGATGGGCGGCAGGTACAGCTTGCCGGGATCGGCGTGCGAGAACCCCGCGTTCCGGTCCGGGTTCCATTGCATGGGGGTCCGGACGGCGTCCCTGTCCTCGAGCCAGATGTTGTCCCCCATCCCTATCTCGTCGCCGTAGTAGAGGAACGGGCTCCCCGGAAGTGAGAGCAGGAGCGCGTTGATCAGCTCGATCTCGGCCCGCGAATTGTCGAGCAGTGGCGCCAACCGGCGCCGGATGCCGATGTTGGCACGCATCCGGGGGTCCGGCGCGTACCAGCCCAGCATGGCCGCGCGCTCGTCAGCGGTGACCATCTCCAGGGTCAGCTCATCGTGGTTGCGCAGGAAGGTCCCCCACTGGGCACCGTCGGGGATGTCCGGTGTGTCTCGCATGGTTTCGATGATGGGCGCGGCCTTCTGGTCCCTGAGGGCGTAGTACAGGCGGGGCATGATCGGGAAGTGGAACGCCATGTGGCATTCGGGTTCCTCCTCTGTCCCGAAGTACTCCACCACCTCATTGGGCGGCTGGTTTGCCTCGGCGATGATCACCCGGCCGGGGTAGCTTTCGTCCACCATGGCCCGCAGGCTGCGGAGGAACTCGTGGGTGGCGGGCAGGTTCTCGCAGTTGGTGCCCTCTTCCTCGAAGAGGTAGGGGATGGCGTCCGCACGGAACCCGTCGATTCCCTGGTCCAGCCAGAACCTGACGACGTCGAAGACGGCCTCGATCACCTTGGGGTTTTCGAAGTTCAGGTCCGGCTGGTGGCTGAAAAACCTGTGCCAGAAGAACTGCCGCCGGATGGGATCGAACGTCCAGTTCGATTCCTCCGTGTCGACGAAGATGATGCGTGCGTCCTGGTACTTCTCGTCCGTGTCGCTCCAGACATAGAAGTCGCCGAAGGGGCCGTCGGGGTCTTTCCGGGATTCCTGGAACCAGGGATGCTGGTCGGAGGTGTGGTTCAGCGGCAGGTCGATGATGACCCGGACGCCACGGGCATGGGCTTCCGCCACGAGCCGCTTGAAGTCGCTGATGGTGCCGAATTCGTCCAGCACGGAGTTGTAGTCCGAGATGTCGTAGCCGCCGTCGCGCAGCGGTGACTGGAAGAACGGGGGCAGCCAAAGGCAGTCGACGCCCAGCCACTGCAGGTAGTCCAGCCGGTCGATGAGTCCGGAGAAATCCCCGGACCCATCGCCGTTGGCATCCGCAAAGGCCCGGACCAGTACCTCGTAGAACACGGCCTTGCGGTACCACAGGGGGTCATGCTGAAGGCCGGGCGCATTTAGCTCGAACGTGCTTTTTGGGGTGAAGTGGCCGGAACTTTGCGGATTGAAACTCACGAATGCATTCTCCTCACGCTCAGGATGTGGGCCGGTTCCACGTGCGGGTCGAGCCGCACGTAGTTGTACTCGCCCCACTCCCAGCTTTGGCCGGAGATCAGGTCGTCCACGTAGAAGCCACCGCCTGCGGTGCGGTCCTGCGGGTCCAGTTCCAGGGCTGCCAGGTCCAGGAAGACGCTGCATTCCTTGGTGACGTGGGGGTCCACGTTCACCACGACAATGATGGTGTCCTTGGTCCCGTCGGGGAGGGTCTTGTGCTTGGAGTAGACCACCGTGGATTCGTCGGTGCTCTGGTGGACCGTCAGGTTCTGCAGGTCCAAGAGGGCCGGGTGGTCCCGCCGGATGTGGTTAAGCCGCGTGATGTACGGTGCCAGCGAGCGCCCGGACTCCGCGGCGGCTTCCCAGTCGCGCGCCTTGTACTCGAACTTTTCGTTGTCGATGTATTCCTCGGCGCCGGGCCGGGCAACGTGCTCGTAGAGTTCGTAGCCGGCGTAGACGCCCCACAGCGGGCTTCCGGTGGAGGCAAGCACCGCCCGGATCCGGAATGCCGCGGGCCCGCCGTACTGGAGGTATTCGGTGAGGATGTCAGGGGTGTTGACGAAGAAATTGGGGCGGAAGAACGCCGGGGATTCGTGGCTGACTTCGTCGAAGTACGCCTCGATCTCCTTCTTGGTGTTGCGCCAGGTGAAGTAGGTGTAGGACTGCTGGAAGCCTGCCCGGCCCAGGGCGTGCATCATGGCGGGCCGCGTGAATGCCTCGGCGAGGAATACGACGCCGGGGACGGCCTTATTCACCTCGGCGATAAGCCATTCCCAGAACCACACCGGTTTGGTGTGCGGGTTATCCACCCGGAAAATCTTTACCCCGTGGCTGACCCACAGCAGCACAATGCGGAGAATTTCGCGGGAAAGACCTTCCGGGTCATTGTCGAAATTCAGCGGATAAATGTCCTGGTACTTCTTCGGCGGATTTTCTGCGTAGGCGATGGTGCCGTCCACCCTGGTGGTGAACCATTCGGGGTGCGTCTGCACCCACGGGTGGTCGGGGGCCGCCTGCAGGGCCAGGTCCAGCGCAACTTCCAGGCCCAGTTCGTTGGCGCGGGCCACGAAAGCGTCAAAGTCCTCGAAGGAACCGAGATCGGGGTGGATGGCGTCGTGGCCGCCCTCCTTGGCGCCGATGGCCCAGGGCGAACCCGGATCATGCGGGCCGGCCACGAGGGTGTTGTTGGGCCCCTTGCGGTGCTGGACGCCGATGGGGTGGATCGGGGGCATGTAGAGGACGTCGAAGCCCATGGCCGCGACGGCGTCGAGGCGGCGGGCTGCCGTCCGGAAGTTTCCTGAGGTCCAGACGCCGGTGTTGTGGTCCTTGACAGCGCCTTCGGACCGCGGGAAGAACTCGTACCAAGCGCCCCGGCCTGCCCGGTCCCGCTCCACCAGAAGGGGGAACTTCTCCGAGACGGTCACCAGTTCGCGGATGGGCTGGCGGGCAACGATGTCCGCGATTTCCTGGCCGAACCCGGCCGCGAGGCGTTCCTCGGTGCTGCGGGACTGGTCAGCCAGGACCTCCGAGGCATGCCGGAGGGCCGCCTGGTCCACCTCGTCCCGGAAGTCTTCCGCGGAGGCTTCACCGAGCAGCTTGGCACCTTCGGCAAGCATGAGCTCGACGTCGATGCCGGCGTCGATCTTCACCTCGGCGTTGTGGTGCCAGGTGCCGTAGCGGTCGTGCCAGGCTTCGATGACGAAGGACCAGTCGCCGGTTTCCGACGGCGTGAGGACGCCCTCCCAACGGTCGGTCCCCATTCCGCGTTCCCCGCGGGGCGGGGAAAGCCGGACCCGCTGCCGCTCTGCACCCGTGGGGTCCAGGAGGACGGCGCTGACACCAAGTTGGTCATGGCCTTCCCGGAAGGCGGTGGCGCCCACAACGATGGCCTCGCCGGGGAGGGCTTTGGCGGGGACCTTTCCGCCGTCGACGACGGGCTGCACATTGGTGATGGGAAAACGCCCGAACCGCAGACCCTCGGTTATGCGGCGCTGGGGCATTTTGGTGGATGCGGCACTGGTTCCTGAGTTAGTCGTCACAGGCTCGACGTTAGCGAGAAATGCCCAGGATTGCTAAGGCTGCTCCCTAAAATCCATCGCGCCGCCGCCCAATTTCTTCACGCCCCTGTCATTTACCCAAAAGAAACCCAAAGCTTGTTCCGGCCCGGCAGGTTGTCGGTTAGTGTGGCGCAGGTGAAGGCAATCCGCAGGTTTACGGTCCGTACAGTCCTCCCCGAGCCCATCCGGCCGCTGGCCCGGTTGGCCAGCAACCTGCGGTGGTCCTGGCACCGCCCCACGCGCGAGCTCTTCGCCGGGCTGAACCCGCGCCTGTGGGAGGAAAGCGGGCAGGACCCCATCGGCTTCCTGGGCATGGTCAGCCGGGAGGAGTTCCAGCGGCTCGCCGCGGACCAGTCCGTCGTGGACCGGGTCCGCGCGGCCGAAGTGGACCTTGACCGGTATCTCGAGGAGCCGCGCTGGTACCAGGGCCTGGGGCCGGAGGCACCCGCCGCCATTGCCTACTTCTCGCCCGAATTCGGCATCACCGAGGTCCTCCCCCAGTACTCGGGCGGCCTGGGCATCCTGGCCGGCGACCACCTCAAGGCGGCCTCGGACCTGGGCGTTCCCCTGGTGGGTGTGGGCCTGCTCTACCAGGCCGGCTACTTCAAGCAGTCACTGTCCCGGGACGCCTGGCAGCAGGAGACCTACCCTGTCCTGGACCCCGACGGCCTGCCCCTCACACTGCTCCGCGAGCCATCCCCGGACGGCAACGGAAAGGCCTTGGAGGTAGCGCTCCCGCTGCCCAACGGACGCCGGCTCCTGGCACATATCTGGCGTGCCGACGTCGGCCGCGTCCCGCTGCTCCTGCTGGACTCCAACGTGCCCGGCAACGACGACGCCGCGCGGAGCATCACCGACCGGCTGTACGGCGGTGGTGGTGACCACCGGCTGCAGCAGGAGCTGCTGCTGGGCATGGGCGGTGTCAAGGCCCTGCGCGCATTCCAGAAACTGACAGGGTCCCCCGCCCCGGAGGTGTTCCACACCAACGAGGGACACGCAGGATTCCTGGGCATTGAACGCATCCAGGAACTGATGTCAGGGGAACAGGCCCTGACATTCGACGAGGCGTTGGCCGCCGGCCGCGCCTCCACGGTGTTCACCACCCACACCCCGGTCCCGGCGGGCATTGACAGGTTCGAGATCGCCCAAATCAGCCACTTCTTCCAGGCCGGCCTGGCACCCGCCGTCCCGCTGGACAGGATCCTGGAACTGGGCCGCGAAAACTACGCCGACGGAAACCCCGCCGTCTTCAATATGGCCGTCATGGGCCTCCGCCTGGCCCAGCGCGCCAATGGCGTGGCCAAACTGCACGGCGAAGTGTCCCGCGGGATGTTCTCCGCCCTGTGGCCGGGATTCGACCACTCGGAGGTCCCCATCACCTCCGTCACCAACGGCGTCCACGTCCCCACGTGGGTGGACAGCCGGATCTCCAAGCTGGCACGGGACCAGTTCGGCAGCGAAGCGGAAGCACTGGGCAAATGGGACCTGGCCTACAACGTCAGCGACGCCGACGTATGGGCACTTCGCCGCGAAATGCGGGCGGCACTGGTGGAGGATGTGCGCCGTCGGCTCCGTGCTGCATGGAAGAAGCGCGGCGCGGCCGACGCCGAACTGGGCTGGACGGACAACGTCCTGGACCCGGACATACTCACCATCGGGTTTGCCCGCCGCGTGCCCACGTACAAACGCCTGACCCTGATGCTGCGGGAACCTGCGCGGCTCAAGGCACTCCTGCTGCACAAGGACCACCCCATCCAGTTGGTCATCGCCGGAAAGTCCCACCCGGCCGATGACGCCGGCAAGAAGATGATCCAGGACCTGGTGCGGTTCACTGACGACCCCGAGGTCCGGCACCGCATCGCGTTCCTGCCCAACTACGACATCGCGATGGCCAGGACGCTGTTCCCTGGCTGCGACGTGTGGCTGAACAACCCGCTGCGGCCGTTGGAGGCCTGCGGTACATCGGGCATGAAGGCCGCCCTGAACGGGTCGCTGAACCTGTCCGTCCTGGACGGCTGGTGGGACGAGATGTACGACGGCGAGAATGGCTGGGCAATTCCGACGGCCAACAACGACGCATCCCCGGAAGAGCGGGACGACATCGAGGCCGCTGCCCTGTACGAACTGCTGGAAACCCAGGTGGCGCCGCGCTTCTACGGGAGCACGGTGTCCGATGGTGCGGGGGCGGCCGGCCCCTCCACGACCCGGAGCGAGACAGTTCCCACGCACTGGGTATCCATGATCAAGCACACGCTCTCGCATCTGGGACCCGCGGTCTCCGCCGAGCGGATGCTCCGGGACTACGTCAACATCCTTTACCGCCCGGCGGCTGACGCCGGGCGCAGCGCCACCGCGAATTCATATGCGCAGGCCCGGGCGCTGGCAGCCTGGTCTGCCAAGGTTCGCGGCACCTGGCCGCAGGTCCACGTGGAGCATGTTGATTCGGTGGGCGTTTCGGAGGATCCGCAGATCGGCGACACCCTCCAGGTCAATGCGTACGTGGCGTTGAACGCACTGACTCCGGAAGATGTCTGCGTCGAGGTGGCCTACGGAAGGGCCGAGGAGAATGACACCCTGGCTGACATCACCATGATGGAACTGCAGGTGAAGGAAGACCTGGGCAGCGGCCGCCACCTGTTCAGCGGCTCACTGCTGATCGACCGCTCCGGACCGTTCGGCTACACGGTCCGGGTGCTGCCCCGGCACGAGGCGTTGGCCTCGAAAGCGGAGCTCGGCCTGATCGTCAACGCCTGACCTGGTGTCCGGCCGCCCCCGGCCGGACACCAGGTGCCTGCGGAGCCCTCAGCTTGGAGCCAGGAGCCTCAGAGCAGGACAGCCGTGACGGCAAGGTCCTTGCCCGCGTACCGTTCTGCGTCCTGCAGGATCTCGCAGATGATCCCGAACGACCGGTCAGCGCGGAACGGGGCCGCAACCTGCCACAGGACTGTCACCGGCGGATTGCCGTTGTCCGTGATGTTGTCCGCGAAGTCGTGCAGCGAATCGTTCAGCGCATCCAGGTTCACACCGTAGTGCTCAGGAAAGTCCAGGACCTCGCCGAAGGTTTCCAGGACGGCGCGTTTGCTGTCGGCCGGCGGGACCACAAGGCTGCGGCGCCCGGTGTCCGCTACCTGCGCCTCCAGCTCTTCGAGGGTCCAGGTGTCGCCGGAAAGAATTTTCATGGGTGCGCTAGCTGCCTTCCGCTATGTACTTGAATGTCGCGTAGTGGTCTCCGGTGTAATACTTCTCCCCGCCGTTGCCTGCCACGATCCGGCGCGCGCCCCGGTCCGGTTCGCCGGGGGTTCGAACCGTGTACTCGCGGTAGTAACCCCGGTCCCGTGCAGGCAGGACGCGCTCAAAGTTGCCGAACACCTGGTCGTCCTGGCTGAACTGGTATGGGCCGCCGGCCCGGATCAGCGCCAGGACGCGGCGTCCTTCCACCGGGAGCGCGGACTCCTGGATTTCCGGCAGGCTGGACGGGTTGGCTCCCCGGTGTGGCGCCGCGCTCTTTCCCGGCGCCGGCGTACCCGGGCCGCCGGGAGCCGTACTCGCTCCGGAGGCCGCGCCCGGCGTCGTGCCTTCCCCTTGGCCGCCCAACAGCCCGGCCCCGCCGAATGCCACCAGCGCCAGCACCACCAGGGCGGTAAGGAGCAAGGGAAGCATGGAGCGGTTACGCATTGGGGTGTACCTGCCGGCCGGTTGTACTGGGTCTAGGTTCGGTAGATGCTGATGGAGTTGGCCTCGGCAACATCGGTCTCGCCCGAGGCAACCCGGATGCCCTGCCGCTGCTCATGGAGCGGCGATGTGGTCAGGCGCAGCTCGAAAAGGCTCGGCGCCGCCCGCCCGAGGTCCGGCAACGTGATTTGTACATCCGTGGCACCGCCGTTCACCACCACCAGCCCGGCGAGGGCGCCGCCGTCATCGCCCAGCAGGAGTTGCAGGACCCGGTGGTGCGGATCGTTCCAGCGTTCAGCGGACATCGGCTGCCCGAATTGGTCGAACCAGTAAAGGTAGGACTGCTCGTCCCGGACGGGGAAATCATGGGGCTGGGCGGCCAGGAATTCCTTGCGCAGCCGGATGTAGCGCTTGGTGCTGCGCAGCATTTCGTGCGCCTCCGGGGTCAAGGTCCAGTCAAGCCAGGTCATGGCGTTGTCCTGGCAGTAGGCGTTGTTGTTGCCCAGTTGCGTCCGGGCCAGCTCGTCACCGGCAGTGATCATGGGGACTCCGAGCGATACCATCAGTGACGCCATCAGGTTGCGCCGGGACTGCGCGCGCCTGGCCAGGATCAGGCCGTTCTCGGTGGGCCCCTCCACGCCGTGGTTGTAGCTGCGGTTGTCGCCGTGCCCGTCCCTGTTCTCTTCACCGTTGTCCTCGTTGTGCTTCCTGTCGAAGGAGACGAGGTCGTTCATGGTGAAGCCGTCGTGGGCGGTAACGAAATTCACGGATGCCAGCCGTGAGCGGCCGGATGCCTGGAAGAGGCCGGCCGAACCGGAGAGCGAATCGGCGAGTTTGGCCATGGTTCCGCCGTGGCCGCCCGCATCCATGGCTGCCCGGTCCGCCAGCCAGAACGTCCGGACGGCGTCCCGGAAGTGGTCGTTCCAGTCCACCCAGCCTGGCGGGAACCGCCCGGTTTGCCAGCCGCCGTAGCCAATGTCCCACGGCTCGGCAATCAGTTTGACGCCGGAGAGGACGGGATCCGCGGCGATGGCGGTGAGGAACGGGTGGTTGGGGTCGAACTCGTTCCCGGCGTTCCGGCAGAGGGTGACGGCAAGGTCGAACCGGAAACCGTCAACGTGGAACTCGTCCACCCAGTACCGCAGTGAATCGACCGCCAGTTGGACCACATGCGGTTCGCCGAAATTCAAGGTGTTGCCGCACCCGGTGGTGTCCACGTACTTTCCGTGGCTGTCCATCCGGTAGTACGCCTGCTCCCCCAGTCCGCGGAAGCTGATGACCGGACCGTCCTGGGTTCCCTCCGCTGTGTGGTTGTAGACGACGTCGAGGATGACTTCGAGTCCGGCGGCGTGCAGGGCCTTGACCATGCCCTTGAACTCGTCCTGGACAGCCTGCGGGCCCGCTTCCCGGGCGGCACGGGTGGCGTAGCCGGGGTGCAGGGCGAAAAACGCGGCGGTGTTGTAGCCCCAGTAATTGGTGAGCCCCAGGTCCTGCAGGTGCAGCTCGTCGAGGTGGAAGTGCACAGGCAGGAGCTGCACGGCAGTGATGCCCAGGCCGGTGAGGTGCTCCACCACGGCTGGGTGGCCCATGCCGGCGTAGGTGCCCCGTAGGTCCTCAGGCACGTCGGGGTGGAGCTTGCTCTGGCCCTTGACATGGGCTTCATAGAGAATTGTGTTGCGCCACGGCAGGGCCGGACGCTCGTCCGATCCCCAATCGAAATCGGGTGCGGTCCGGACGCTGGCCAGCAGTCCGTCCTGCTCGTCCACCCCCCGGCCGTACGGGTCCAGCAGCAACGGCGGGTTGCCGGCGTCGTCCCCGTTTCCCGAGGCGGAGGCGTGCGGCGGCAGGGGCCGGCGGTCTGAGGACGGGCGGAACCCGTACCGCGAACCAAAGGGCAGGTCCTCGACGATGCCGTGATGGACGCCGCGCGCCACGTTCGGCAGGGTCCGGGACCGCCACTGGCCGCCCGGAGGGCAGTACACGATGTCCAGGCTGGGCACGGCTGGCGCGAAACAGGCAACATTGGCGCGGCCGCCGGCGTGGTGGCGTGTACCGCCTGAATCAACGCGCGGGACACTGACACCGAGGGGAACAGCCGAGGAGGCGTCCATGGTGGATGCGGTGTCGAAAAGCGGCATGACCATCACCTAAATGATAGCCGCCCGGGGCGGTTGACCTGCCCCGTCACCCCGGCACTGCAAGGCAATCGTGCCCCCGCACCGGGGGCGGTGGGCCACTACCCCGCCGCGCGCTGGCGGGAGACCTCGTACAGCGAGATGCCCACGGCCATGGAGGCGTTCAAGGACTCCATGGCGGAGTCGATCGGGATGGAGACAATCTGGTCGCAGTTCTCCCGGACCAGGCGGCTCAGGCCCTTGCCTTCCGAGCCCACCACGATGCACACCGGCTCGGTGGCCAAAGTGAGGTCGGGCAGCGAGACGTCGCCGTCGCCGTCGAGCCCCAGCACGAAGATGCCCATGCCCTTGAACTGCTTCAGGGCGTTGTTCAGGTTGGAGGCGCGGGCAACGGGGACGCGGACCGCCGCGCCGGCGCTGGTCTTCCAGGCCGAGGCCGTGACACCGACGGAGCGGCGCTCCGGAACAATGACGCCGTGGCCGCTGAACGCGGAGACGGAACGGATGATCGCTCCGAGGTTCCGGGGGTCGGTGATGCCGTCAAGGGCGACGAAGAGCGGCGCGTTGCTGACGTGCCCCTTCTTCCACTTCTCCACCGTCTCCTCGGCCAGTTCGTACGCGTCCTGGTACTCATACGGCGGAATCTGGAGCACCAGGCCCTGGTGGACGGCGTCGTCGGTCATCCGGTCCAGTTCGGGCTTGCCGGTTTCGAGCAGCGGGATGCCGCGTTCGGCGGCGAGCTTCAGGGACTCCTTGACGCGGTCGTCCATCTCGATGCGGATGGCCACGTGCAGGGCCTTTGCCGGGATGCCCGCGCGGAGCGCTTCGACCACGGAGTTGCGGCCGGTGACCACTTCTTCGGTGGCGCGTCCCTTGGGGCCTGACTTGGCGGCACCGGCGCTGCGTGCACCCGGACTGCGCTTGGCTGCGGACCGTTCGGCCAGTTGCTTGGCCTTGTGCGCCTTGTGGTACGGACGGTCCTCGGCCTTGGGCGTCGGGCCCTTGCCTTCGAGGGCCTTGCGGCCATGGCCACCGGTTCCGATGGTTGGGCCCTTCTTCGCTTTAACCGATCGGCGACCATTGTTGGCCATGATGTTCCACCCTTGATTGTGCTGACTGAGTCTGCCTACCAGTCTACTGACCGAAGAAAAATCGACGCGCGGGGGCTGCGGGCGTGCTCAGGGGCAGTGGCTGATCAGTCCCGCTTGAGGCTCCAGGTGGCACCGTCCGGGCCGTCTTCCACCACGACGCCGGCCTGGTTGAGGGTGTCCCGGATGGCGTCGGAAGCAGCCCAGTCCTTGGCGGCACGGGCAGCGGCACGGGCCGCCAGCTGCGCCTCCACCAGGACGCCCAAGGCGTCGGCCTCCCGGCTGCCCGCCTGCCCGGAACCGGCGACGGCGTTGAGTCCCAGGACGTCGGTCATGGTGACGACGGCGTACATCGCTTTCCGGGCAGCGTCGTCGTCCCCGTCCGCCAGGGCCGTGTTCCCGGCCCGCACGGTCTCGTGCAGCGCCGCCAGGGCACGCGGAACATTCAGGTCGTCGTCCATCGCAGTTGAAAACGCGTCAAGTGCCTCAGCCGGGTCAGCGGAGCCGCCGGCCACCAACCCGAAATCGGCGCCGAAGCGCGCCACGGCCTTCGCCAGGAACCCGTCGATGCGTTCGACGGCGGCAGCGGCTTCCTGAAGGGACGTGGGCCGGTAGTCCAGGACGGAGCGGTAGTGGGCCTGGCCAAGGTAGTAGCGGACAACCCGAGGGGAAGCGAGTTCCAGCATTTCGGTGGGGCTGATGGTGTTCCCAACGGATTTGGACATCTTTTCGCCCTGGTAGGTCACCATGCCGTTGTGCATCCAGAAGTTGGCGAAGCCATGTCCCGCAGCCTGCGACTGGGCCATCTCGTTTTCGTGGTGCGGGAAACGCAGGTCCAGTCCGCCGCCGTGGATGTCGAAGGCAGTCCCCAGGTACTTGGTGACCATGGCGGAGCATTCCAGGTGCCAGCCCGGACGCCCCGCACCCCACGGCGAGGCCCAGCTGGCGGTGGCCGGCTCGCCTTCTTTGGAACCCTTCCACAACGCAAAGTCGCGGGGATCCTTCTTCCCGCGGGGATCGGCGTCGGGCGCTGCCTGCATGTCGTCGATGTTTTGCCGGGTGAGTGCCCCGTAGTTGCCCCAGGAACGGACGTCAAAGTACACGTCGCCTGATTCGTCCAGCGCGGGGTAGGCGTGGCCGCGGTCGATGAGCTGTTGGATCAGGGCGTGCATCTCGGGGATGTGCCCGGTGGCCCGGGGCTCGTACGTGGGGCGGGAGACGCCGAGGGTGTCGTAGGCCGCCAGGAATTCCCGCTCGTAACGGTATGCCAGCGCCCACCACTCCTCCCGCGGCACTTCTCCCGGCTCGGGGATGAAGTCCGGCGCGAATGATGCCTCGGATTTGGCGAGGATCTTGTCGTCAATGTCCGTGACGTTGCGGACCACAGTGACGCGAAGGCCCCGGTATTGCAGCCAGCGGGTCAGCTGGTCGAAGGCGATGGCGGAACGGATGTGCCCCACGTGGGGCATTCCCTGCACCGTGGCCCCGCAGTAATAGAGGCTGACCTTGCCCTCAACGATCGGGGTGAAGTTCCGGACTTCGGCGGAGGCGGTGTCATAGAAGCGCAGGGTCACCGCTCCAGACTAGCCGATGGTGCCGCTGGTCCGTGGGTAGACCAAGGCGGTAGCCACCGCGGAGATGCCCTCGCCACGGCCGGTGAATCCCAGGCCGTCGCTGGTGGTGGCAGTGACGCTCACCGGTGCACCGGCGGCCTCTGAGAGGACGTGCTGAGCTTCTTCCCGGCGGGGACCGAACTTCGGCCGGTTGGCCACGAACTGGACGGCGATATTGCCGATCTCGAAACCCGCAGCCCGGACGATCCGCGCCGCTTCGGCGAGCAGCGTCACACCCGACGCACCGGCGAATTCCGGGCGGTCGGTGCCGAAGTGGGTGCCAAGGTCGCCGATGCCGGCGGCGGAGAACAGCGCATCCGCTGCGGCGTGGGCCACCGGGTCGCCGTCAGAATGGCCGGCCAGGCCGCGTTCGCCGGGCCAGAAGAGTCCGCCGAGCCACAACGGGCGGTCCTTGCCGTGGGCGGCGTATGCATGGACGTCGATACCCACACCGGTCCGCGGCAGGATCATGTCCGCGCTCACCCTTCCACCCACCGGGCGCCAAGGGGACCCTCAAGGAGCCCTTCGGCGAAGATCAGGTCAAGCGGCGTGGTGATCTTCAGCGACTGGGTTGAGCCGCGGACAGCGTAGACCGGCGTCCCCAGCATCTCCACGAGCATTGCGTCATCGGTGACGGCCGCCGACTCCCGCCGGTCCAGGCCCTCGGCGGACCGGTGCGCCTGCACCAGCGTGTCGAGGGTGAATCCTTGGGGTGTCTGAACGGCCCGCAGTTCCTCGCGGCGGGCCGTTCCCGTGACCACCTCCGGCGCGAAAACGCTGTCCCCTCCGGACGTGGCTGCAACGGTCTTGATGGTGTCCACGACGGGGAGAACGGGAATGACGGCGGCAGCGCCGGCGGCAAGGGCTTCCGTTACGCGGTGGAAGACGGACTCGGGCGTCAGCGCCCTGGCGGCATCATGGACCAGGACCGCTTCCGTGCCGTCCATCAGGGCAGCCATACCGGCGCGGACGGAGTCAGCCCGGGTGGCGCCGCCGTCCACAAGGGTGAGGAGGGGGCCGCCGTCGGCCAGTTCGTCCCGGAAACTGCCGCAGAGACGGCGCAGGCCTTCGTCCCCTGCGGGCAGCACCACGCAGACCTGGCTCGCAACACCGGAGGCGACGATGCCCCGCAAGGCATGCATCAGGATCGGTTCGCCTCCGAGGGGGACAGCCGCCTTGGGCATCCCGTAGCCGAGCCGCTGCCCGGAACCGGCGGCCACCACGATGACTCCCGTGACCAGGGGCGTTGATTCACTCATGCGGACTAGCCTACGACGCCGTGGCGGCTGCGCCGTGCCCGGGACGCAGCCCGGTTTCGGGCAAAAAGAAGCCCCGGCGGCACGTTAGTGCTGCCGGGGCTAAATTCTTAGGAAGCCAGGACCTCGTCGAGAACGCTTGCGGCCTTCTCCTCGTCGGTCTTTTCAGCCAGTGCCAACTCTGAAATCAGAATTTGGCGGGCCTTGGCCAGCATTCGCTTTTCGCCTGCGGAAAGGCCCCGGTCGTGATCCCGGCGCCACAGGTCGCGAACGACCTCTGCCACCTTGATGACGTCACCGGAAGCAAGCTTCTCCAGATTTGCCTTGTACCTGCGTGACCAGTTGGTGGGTTCTTCGGTGAACTCGGCACGAAGCACATCAAACACGTGCTCCAGGCCTTCCTTGCCCACTACGTCCCGAACCCCAACAAGGTCCACGTTTTCTGCTGGAACTTCAATGGTCAGATCACCCTGAGCCACCTTGAGCTTGAGATACATCTTCTCTTCGCCCTTGATGGTGCGCATCTTGATTTCTTCAATCTTCGCAGCACCGTGGTGAGGGTAAACTACTGTCTCGCCGACCTCAAATACCATGTGGACATTTCCCCTTTCCCGCAGACCAGTTTATCACGATTCAGGCATATGACCGGCCGGAGAAAGGGCTCCCAACCGCGAAAATACGCGGAAAAACGGCCCAATCGACCTCCTCGACCCCCTTGACGGATGAGGATATTAGTGCATCAGGTGAGCGTTCCCACAGTCGATGTGACGGCCTCGAATCCTCGTTTGACCCCGTTTGCGGATAGGCTATGGCTGCAAAAGACTTCAAATTTCTCGAGGAGTACGTGACGTGCGTTCCACTGCGATGAACCGGGCCCAGCGCGGCAAACTGGCACTGACGGCTGCTGCCCTTGGCGTCAGCCTGCTGACTGCGGGCTGCGGTTACATCACGCCCCAGCAGACCAGCCACCAGTACTCCGCCTCGGACGGCATCCGCGCAGACCTCGGCCCGTTGCAGCTGCGGAACATCCTCATCGTTTCCAGCGGCGAAGACGGACCCGGCCGCCTGATCGGCGCGGTCTACAACTCCTCTTCCAAGGACGTGAAGCTCACGGTCAACGGCGCCAAGGGCTCACAGACCGAAGTTCCGGTGAAGGCGAACTCCTACACGTTGCTGAACGAAAACACCGACCCTGCCATCCTGAGCACCACCGGCGGAAAGCCGGGTTCGCTGGTGGACGTCAAGATCAGCGAGAACGGCACAAACGTCACCAGCACGGTCAAGGTGCCGGTCCTGGATGCCACATTGAAGGAATACAAGGACTACCTGCCCACTGCGAGCCCGTCGGCTTCGCCGTCGTCGTCCGCCGGCGCCAGCGCAACGGCCACCGCCACGCCAAGCGCAACGGCAACCGCCACCAGCCGCTAGCGGGGAGCCCGCCAAGGCGGGCGCCCGAGACGTACAGCAAAGGGAGGGCCGGTTGGCCCTCCCTTTGCTGTTGCGCTGGCCTGGACAGCCTTGGCTGCCCGGGGCCTAGGGTTCGAACTTGTAACCGAGGCCCCGCACGGTGACCAGGAACCGGGGTGCGGAGGGATCTGGCTCGATCTTGCCGCGGAGGCGTTTGACGTGGACGTCAAGGGTCTTGGTGTCGCCGACGTAGTCCGACCCCCAGACCCGGTCAATCAGCTGCCCCCGGGTGAGGACCCGGCCGGAGTTGCGCAGGAGCATCTCCAGGAGCTCAAACTCCTTCAATGGCAGCAGGACCTGCTCGCCGTCCACACTCACGACGTGGCGTTCGATGTCCATCCGGACCGGGCCGGCCTGGACCGTTGAGGAAATCAGTTCCTCCGGCTCGCCCTGGCGCCGCAGGACCGCCCTGACCCGGGCCACCAGTTCGCGGGAGGAATAGGGCTTGGTGACGTAGTCGTCCGCGCCGAGCTCCAGGCCCACGACTTTGTCGATCTCCGAGTCCTTGGCCGTCAGCATGATCACTGGAACGCTGGAACGCTGCCTGAGCTGGCGGCATACCTCGGTGCCGGACAGGCCGGGCAGCTGCAGGTCCAGCAGGACAAGGTCGGCGCCGTTGCGGTCGAATTCCGTGATCGCGTCGAGGCCGTTGTCCACCACCTCAACCTCGAATCCTTCCTTGCCCAGCAAATAGGACAAGGGATCGCTGAACGACTCCTCGTCCTCCACTATCAAAATCCTGCTCAAGCGCTAGCTCCTCGTTCTGTTGCGCCGGCGGCGCGGGGTACTTGGGTGGGTGCAGGCCGGCCGGCCGGCTGCCGCGCCGGCGACGGTGCCGGAGCGTCGGGGACCGGACGGTCGCTGTCCTGTCCTTCCATCTCGGGAAGCCGCAGCGTGAAGGTCGATCCTTGGCCCGGCTGGGACCAGAGCGTCACCTCGCCGCCATGGTTTGAGGCCACATGTTTGACGATGCTCAGGCCCAGGCCGGTGCCGCCGGTCTGTCGCGAACGGGCGGCATCGACGCGGTAGAAGCGTTCGAAGACGCGTTCCTGATCCTCGGGCGTGAGCCCGTCCCCTTGGTCGGTCACGGAGATGGACACCAGGCCCTCCCTGGAACGTACGCCGATTCCCACTCTGGTGTTGGCCGGTGAATAGCGGATGGCGTTGTCGATGAGGTTGCGCAGCGCGGTGACCAAAAGGTCCTGGTCGCCGAAGACCTTGCCCTCGGTGCGGCCGCCCACCACGATGCTGATGTTCTTGCTCTCGGCGGGCAGCTGCGACCGGTCCACGGCCTCGGCGATGACCGCGTTGATGTCCACGGGGCCGCCTTGCTGCGTCACGCTGGCGCCCTGCAGCCGGGACAGCTCGATGATGTCCTGGACCAGTGCGGCGAGGCGGGCTGACTCCTTGTGCATCCGCTTGGCGAACCGGCGGACCGCTTCTTCGTCGTCCGCGGACGACTCGAGGGCCTCGGCCAGCAGGGAAATGGCGCCGACGGGCGTCTTCAGTTCATGCGAGACGTTGGCGACGAAGTCGTTACGGATCTCTTCCGTGCGGGTGATCTCGGTCCGGTCATCGGCCAGGAGCAGGATGTATTCCTCACCCAGCATGGCTGCCCGGACCTGGACGATGATGGTCCCCTGCCCCAGCGGTCCGCGCGGGAGCTCCAGCTGCTTCTCCAGGATGACGCCATCGCGCCGCACACCCGCGGTCATGTCCAGGAGTTCCTTGTGGACCACGGTATGGCCGCGGACCAGGCCGTAGGCGTAGGCTGCCGGGCTGGCACGGACAACGCCGTCGACGTCATCCAGGACCACGAAGGCACGTCCGACGACGGCCAGCACCTCCGCCGCCCCGTCCGGCAGCGCAGGTTCCCCGGCGTCGACCTCCAGCAGCTCGCGCTGCTTCTCGCTGACCCGGAACGCCAGCACGCCGAACGTGCCAAGCGCCAGGCCGACGAGGCCTGCAACCAGACCAATGAGCATAGGATCCACAGCTCCACTTTATGCTCTTGCCCGGAGGCCACCGGCGCTTCGAAGCCCTCACCGCGAACGGTTCAACTAACGTTCACCTCCATGGGCATAATCGTTTACCGGGCGATGACAGAGTTAATGGTTAGAGCGCCCCATGGCGACACGATTCCTGCTGCCCTGGAGCGGCCGGCAGGAGTTCCAAGGAAAGGACGCCTACGTGCGTAAGGTTTTTCAGGAAGAGCTCACCCAGGTCGGTGACCAGCTGGTGGAGATCTCCCGGCTGGTCAGCGAAGCCATAGACAAGGCCACCACTTCATTCCAGGTCGCGGACGTGGACCTCGCCCAGGACGTCATCGCGGCGGATGCGCGCATCGACTTCCTGCAGAACAGCCTCGATGAGCGGGCCATCGACATCCTGGCTTTGCAGGGTCCCGTGGCGAGCGACCTGCGCATGATCGTGGGCTCGCTGCGGATGAGTGCCTCACTGGAGCGGATGGGCGACCTCGCGCGCCACATCGCCCAGCTGGCCCGCCTCCGGTACCCGTCCACGGTCATTCCGGAGTCCATGACCGGGACCTTCAACCGCATGGCCGAACTGGACCAGGAGATCGCCGACAAATTGACGGTGCTGCTGGAGAGCCGCGACCTCGAGGTGGCCAGGGACATCCTGAAGGCGAACACCGCCATCAATGACCTGCACCTGAGCGTCTTCAAGGCCATCGCCTCACCCGAGTGGACCGAGTCGCCGGCGACCACCGTGGACGTGGCCCTCGCCAGCCGCTACTTCGAGCGGTTCGCGGACCACGGCGTCTCCGTCGCCCAGAAAGTGACCTACCTGGTCACCGGCGCGTGGCAGCCCAACGCGACTGAACACAGCTAACCAGGCGGATAACGACGGCGGGCTGGTCACCCCAGGTGACCAGCCCGCCGTCGTCGTTTCACATTTGACGCAGCGCGTTCTTCGGCCGGAGTGCGTCTAAGGGAGGAACGACCGAGCACCCGGCGAAGAACCGCGAAGTCTTACTTCTTGCCCTGGTTGGCTACGGCCAGGATGGCCTGCTCAGCGGCCTCTGGGTCCAGGTAGGTTCCACCGGGCTTGATCGGCTTGAAGTCATCGTCGAGGTCGTACACCAGCGGAATGCCGGTGGGGATGTTCAGCCCGGCGATGGCCTCGTCACTGATGCCGTCCAGGTGCTTGACCAGCGCACGAAGCGAGTTGCCGTGGGCTGTGACCAGGACGGTCTTGCCTGCCTTGAGGTCTTCCTTGATGTCCGATTCCCAGTAGGGCAGCAGGCGTACCAGGACGTCCTTGAGGCACTCGGTGCGCGGGAGGGCGTCGCCGAGGCCGGCATAGCGGGGGTCGTGGGCCTGGGAGAACTCGGAGGCGTCATCCAGGGGCGGCGGCGGAGTGTCGTAGGACCGGCGCCATTCCATGAACTGCGCTTCACCGTATTCGGCCAGGGTCTGGGCCTTGTCCTTGCCCTGCAGCGCGCCGTAATGGCGTTCGTTCAGGCGCCAGTCACGCTTGACCGGGATCCAGCCGCGGTCGGCTTTGTCCAGCGCGATGTTGGCGGTGTTGATGGCCCGCTTCAGCAGGGAGGTGTACAGCACATCCGGGAGGATGTGGTTCTCCACCAGCAGCTCACCGCCCCGCGCTGCTTCCGCGCGGCCCTGGTCGTTCAGGTCAACGTCCACCCAGCCGGTGAACAGGTTCTTGGCGTTCCATTCGCTGTGGCCGTGGCGCAGCAGAATCAGCTTGTAAGTCATGATTTTCATCCTAGCCGAGCAGTGTTGCCGGCCGCCCAGCGTTACATGGCCGGGCAGGCTTTTGGACCCGCCTCCACCCCCGCGGGGATAGTGTTGGGGCCGTGGTTCAAAAGGCTGAACGGGTGAATACCCCACAACTTTCCGGCAGGACATCTGCCGGCCGGCAGGGCCGGCCGGTAGGCAACGTCACCCGGGGAACCACCAACCCCAACCGGATGCGGCGGGTGGACCGCTGGCTGACGGGACCGCAGGCGTGGCGGCTGCGGTCCGCGGCCGACCCCCTCGTGGTTGACCTGGGCTACGGCGCCACCCCGGCCACCGCCGTCGAACTCTTTGAGCGCCTTGCCACAGTGCGGGCGGACGTCCGCGTGTCCGGCATCGAAATCGAGCCCGGGCGCGTGCAGGCGGCGATCCCGCTCCAGCGTCCGGGACTGACCTTCCATGTGGGCGGCTTCGAGCTTCCCGTCCCCGGCCGTCCGGTCCTGGTCCGGGCCTTCAACGTGCTGCGCCAGTACGAGGAAGCGGATGTGCCGGGCATCTGGCGCCTGGTTCAGGACCGGTTGGCACCGGGCGGCCTGTTTATCGACGGCACGTGCGACGAAGTGGGGCGCCGGGTGACGTGGGTTGCGCTTGACCGTGAGCGGCCGCTGTCCTTGAGCATTTCGGTCCGCTTCGGCAGCTTCGACCTGCCCTCGGAGGTGGCCGAGCGCCTGCCGAAGGCCCTCATTCACCGCAATATTCCCGGTGATCGGGTCCACGACTTCCTGCTGGCGCTGGACCGGGCCTGGCTGGAATGCGCCCCCCTTGCCTCGTTCGGGAACAGGCAGCGCTGGGTGGGCATGTGCCGGAGCCTGCGCGACGCCGGGTGGCCGGTCCAGGACGGCCCGGCCAGATGGCGGCTGGGCGAACTAACCGTGGGCTGGGACGCCGTGGAACCTGGCTACCAGGGGCCGTAGGGCCCCGTGTTGCGGCTGCCGCCGCGGCCGGCGTCCTTCACGGCGGGGCGGACATCGGCGAGGTAAACGGAGGCGGCCACGACCGCGGCGAGCCCAAACAGGCCAAGGGTGCTGACAATCCCGCCGCCGGCGCCGAACAGCGAAATCACGCCCACCAGTGTGGCGCCGCCGGTCAGCGCGAGCCAGAAGGCCTTGGTCCGCTTGCCAGTCGCCTCGAACGCGTTGGCGCGGTGCCGGGCACAGTCCACCAGCGCCCACAATTCCAGTCCCAGGGCCACCAGGCCAAGGATAAAGAACACTGCCTGTTCTACAGGCCGAATAATCAGTTCACCGTCCACGAACCCAGCCTAGCCGCCCAGCGTGTCCAGCGCCTGCTTCAGGTCCGCCCAGAGATCCTCCACGTTCTCGACCCCCACGCTGAGGCGAACCAGGTTGTCCGGCACGCTGGCAGGTTCTGCTGCGTGCCTGCGACGGCGTTCGATCAGGGACTCGACGCCGCCCAGTGACGTGGCGGGGAGCCATAATGCGAGGGCCTCCACCACCTTGTCCGCAGCGTCGGCACCGCCCAGGCCGGCGGCCGGCGCCACCTGCACGCAGATGATGGAGCCGAAGCCCTTCATCTGGGCCTGGGCCCGCTCATGGCCGGGGTCCGACGGGAGGCCCGGGAAGCGGACGGATTCAATGGCGGGGTGGGCCGCGAGGCGCTCCGCCAGCAGCATCGCGGAGCTTTGGGACCGCTCCACCCGCAGTGCAAGGGTCCGCAGTCCGCGCAGCGCCAGCCATGCTTCGAAAGGTCCGGCGATGGCGCCGTGGATGATGCGGTGGTGCAGCAAGGCGGACCGGATGTCCGGGTTGGAGGTGACCAGCGCCCCAAGGACGACGTCGGAGTGCCCGGCGAGGTATTTGGTCACCGAGTGGAGCACGACGTCGGACCCGAGCCGGAGGGGCTGCTGCACCAAAGGGGTGGAAAAGGTGTTGTCCGTGACGACGATGGCTCCTGCGGCGTGGGCGGCCTCGGCGACGGCCGCCATGTCAGCGATTCCCAACATCGGGTTGGTGGGACTTTCCAGCCAGAGCATGGCCGCGGCCCGGGCCCCGGGACCGGTGGGCGCCAGGGCAGCTTTGACACCATCGGTATCAGCGATGTCCACGGTGCGGAGCTCTATGAAGCCCTTCTGGGCAAGTTCGGAGGCCATGACCAGCGAGCCCGAATAGCTGTGGTCCGGCATCACCAGCACTCCCCCGGCCGGGATCAGGGACAACGCCGAGCTGACGGCCGCCAGGCCTGAGGCGTACAGCAGGCCCGGCAGCGCGGAGCCCTCCAGCTGGCCCAGCGCCTCTTCGAAGGGATCCCACGTCGGGTTCGAATAACGGCCGTAACCCCGGTCCCCGTCGCCCAGCGGACCGGTGCCGAAGTAGGTGGAGGACAAGGTGATGGGCGGGTTGACCGGCTGGTCCCTTTCCCGGGGCGGACGTCCGGCCGCGACCACGACGGTCTCGGGGGAAAGGGACGCGGCCTGGTGCTCGGAAAGACTCATGTTCAACAGCGTACTGTCCGGCCGGGATCCGCCTGAAAGGGGTGCCGCCGTATGGACGCCTTGCGTTCACCGGCTATCCACACAGGGTGCGGCGACGGGTCAAAAAATGTCGGTCCGGCTCGGTAGGCTTGGGAGGTGAGCAAACAAAAGGCGGGCGTGTTCATCGCATTCGAAGGTGGCGATGGCGCCGGCAAGTCGACGCAGGCGGCCCGGCTTGCGGCTGAGCTGGAATCGCGGGGGTACACCGTGCGCCGCACCCGTGAACCCGGCGGCACCCCGGTAGGCGAAAAGCTGCGTTCGCTGGTTCTGGACCATGGCAACGGCGAGATCGATGCCCATACCGAGGCCCTTATTTTCGCGGCGTCCCGGGCCGCCCACGCCGCGCAGGTCATCCGGCCGGCACTCGGCCGCGGCGAAATCGTGCTGACCGACCGCTACATTGACTCGTCAGTGGCCTACCAGGGGGCGGGCCGCGACCTCGGCCAGGACGCCGTCAAGTCCCTCAACGACTGGGCCACCTCGGGCCTGCAGCCCCACCTCACAGTCCTCTTGGACGTCGACCCGCGGCTTGGCCGCAGCCGCCGCACGGCCGGCCAGGCGGCCGAGGACCGTCTGGAGTCCGAGGCTGATGACTTCCACACCAGGATTCGGAAGGCTTTCCTCGACCTCGCTGCCGGCCGCCCCGGGTCCTACCTGGTCCTGCCCGCGGAACTGCCGGCGGACGAACTCGCGGCGCAAATCCGCGACCGGGTCGACGCACTGCTGGCCGGCCCGGTTCCTTCCAATGGGTTGCCCTCCCGGCAGGGGACGGACGGTGGCGGCTCGTGACGGTGTGGGATGACCTCCAGGGCCAAACCGCCGTCGTCGAACAACTGCGCCAGGCGGCAAGCGGCGAAGGCCTGACCCACGCCTGGCTGTTTACCGGGCCGCCGGGCTCCGGTCGCTCCAACGCAGCCAAGGCCTTCGCTGCCGCGCTGAACTGCGACCAGGAAGACGTGGGCATGCGGGGCTGCGGCCAGTGCCAAGCGTGCCGCACCATCCTCGGGGAAACCCACTCGGACGTCACCTTCGTCCGCACGGAGAAGGTCACCATCACCATTGATGAGGCCCGCGAACTGGTGGCAACAGCGGGGAACCGGCCGTCCGCGGGGCGTTGGCGGATCATCGTGGTGGAGGATGCCGACCGGATGGCTGAGCGGACCACCAACGTGCTGCTGAAGGCCATCGAGGAACCCACCCCGCGCACTGTGTGGATGCTCTGCGCACCGTCCCCGGCCGACGTCCTGGTGACCATTCGGTCCCGCTGCCGCAGTGTTGCCTTGCGGCTGCCGCCTGCCGCGGAAGTTGCAGCCCTGCTGGTCAGGCGGGACGGCGTTGATCCTGAGCTCGCCGAACGCGCGGCGCGGGCAGCGCAAAGCCACGTGGGGATCGCCCGCCGGCTGGCCCGGGACCCCGCCGCCCGGGAACGCCGCCTGGAGACGGTGCGGTTCCCGCTCGGGCTCCGTGGCGTCACAGCCGCGGTGATGATGGCGGACAAGCTGGTGAAGATCGCAACCGCAGAGGCCACCAGCTCCAACGAGGAGCGCGACGCCGCGGAAAAAGCAGCCCTCCTGGCAACACTTGGCGCGCCCGAGTCCGGCACGCTCCCCCCGGCGATGCGCAGCCAGGTGAAACAGCTTGAGGACGACCAGAAGCGGCGGGCCAAGCGCTCCATCACGGACTCCTTGGACCGGACCCTCACGGACCTCCTGTCCTTCTACCGGGACGTGTTGATCATCCAGCTGGGGAACGCCGTGGAGCTGGTCAACGTTGAACTCAGGAGTGAGCTGGAGGAGTTCGCCGCCCGCAGTACTCCGGAAGGCACGCTTGCCCGGATGGATGCCATCAACAAAGCCCGCGAACGCATCACCACCACAAACGTCGCCCCGCTGCTGACCCTCGAGTCCATGGCGGCCAGCCTGATCCAGCCCTCCAAGGAGACCCGATGACTGCCCGCCCCCTGCCCGCACGCCACAGGTCCTTGCTGCCCGCCGTCCGCGCCGCGGGCGCCATGGCCCTGGTCATGGTCCTTGCCTCGTGCAGCCTCCTCAACGGCGGGGACAAGAACCCGCCGGAGGCGGCCACCGCCAAGGCCGACCCCTCGATCGTGGCGTCCGCGCCCGCCGGGCTGGAGAAGTTTTACTCGCAGGAAGTCGTCTGGCAGCCCTGCGAAGGCGAATTCCAGTGCGCCAAGGTGACCGTCCCGATGGACTACGCCAACCCGGCCGGCGACACCATCCAAATCGCGGCCCTGCGGGCCCCCAGCAGCGGCAAGAAAACGGGCAGCCTGCTGGTCAATCCGGGAGGCCCGGGCGCGTCCGGCTATGACTTCGTGAAGGACGCCGCTGCGACACACTTCTCGGCGGCCGTCCGCAATGCGTACGACCTCGTGGGCTTCGATCCCCGCGGCGTCAAGCGTTCCGCTCCCGTGACCTGCATGACCGACGCGGAGCGTGACGCGGCACGCGCCAAGACCTACGCCCTCGAAACCGACACCGGGCTGGCGGCGGCACTGGCGGACAACAAGGCAATCGCTGCCCAGTGCGCGGCGCAAACCGGCCCGGTCCTGGCGCATATCGACACCGTTAGCGCCGCCAAGGACCTGGACGTGCTGCGTGCGGTGGTCAATGACACCAAACTGAATTATCTCGGATACTCGTACGGGACCTTCTTGGGCTCCACCTACGCTTCATTGTTTCCGGACAACGTGGGCCGGATGGTCCTTGACGGCGCCCTCGACCCGTCCATCAGCAATGAGGACCTGACCAGCGGCCAGGCCCGCGCGTTCGAGAAGGCCATCCACACCTACGTCGCCAGCTGCCAGCGGCAGGGCAAGTGCCCGCTGACCGGCGACGTCGACTCCGGCGTGCAACAGATCCGGGACCTCATCGACGCCGTCCAACAGACCCCCCGCACCGCCAAGGACGGCCGCCTGGTCAACGCGACGACGTTCGTCAGCGGCCTGATCACCCCGCTCTACAACGACCAGAGCTGGCCTGCCCTCACCCAGGCGCTGGAGGCCGCCATGAACGGGGATGTGAGCCTGGTGCTGCGCCTCGCCGACATCAGCGCCGACCGTGCGACCGACGGCTCGTACACCTCCAATTCCACGTTCGCGTTCAACGCGATCAACTGCCTTGACTACCCCATGGTTTCGGACACCGCCGGCATGCGGGCGGAGGAGAAGCGCCTGGAACAGGACTCCCCCACCTTTGGCTACTTCTTCGCCTACGGCGGGACCAGCTGCGCTGACTGGCCGTACAAGAACGTCCGGACGCCGCAGGCGGTCGAATACTCGGGGAACTCCCCGATCGTGGTCATCGGAACCACGGGCGACCCCGCCACCCCGGTTGATTGGGCTGCCTCCCTGCGCAAACAGCTGGGGAACGCCTCGCTGCTGACTTGGAAGGGCGAGGGGCACACAGCCTACGGCCGGGCCAACAGTTGCCTCGAAGATTCGGTGGACAATTACCTGGTCGGGGGCAAAGTTCCGGCCGACAACACCGTGTGCTGAACGCCTCAGCGGCCTGCACCTGTCCCATTTTGACCGCGGCGCAGAGACTCTATTACAGTTGACTCTTGCATGAAGGGCCCGGTTCAGTCCGGGATTTTGTGCGGTGCTTCCTTAGCTCAGTCGGTAGAGCGTTTCACTCGTAATGAAAAGGTCATCAGTTCGATTCTGATAGGAAGCTCGGGATAAACCCCGGACAGCCCCTTGTTTTAGGGGTTTCCGGGGTTTTTCGCTGGTTAACGGGTGGCTGCCCACTCGCGGGCAGGGCGCCAAGGGAACGAATCATTTGGGGGAATGATGAAATTGATCCACGCTGCCCTGCTCGTTGCACTTCTGGCTCCGGTGCTCACCGCGTGTACTTACGAAGATGCGGACCATGACGACGCGGACCTTCACGTTGAGTCCCTCTCGACTCCAAGCAGCCACCTGCCCGAACGCAGGACCCTGACAGGCCAATTCCAGTCCGAGGGTGCGACCACAACCGGGACCGTGACGATCGACGTGAGCGAGACGGGCGCGAGCCTGCACCTGGAAGATCTGGTGACCGCACCGGGTGATGATCTGCGGATCATGTTGAGCCCGGGGACGATATCCCCCGGGACCGGCGGCCAATCCTCGGTGTGGGCAACCAGGATGGTCGAACTCGGACCACTGGGATCGGGCGCCAGCCAAAGATTCGACATGGACGCAGGCATGTGGAATTCCCTGCCGGATCCTGTCCGCAGCGTTGTCATTTACAACTACGCGTACAAGATCTCCTACGGCACTGCCAACCTGTCTGAGGCACTTAACTGACACACAAAAGTTGGTCAAGGCCGGTCACGATGGATCGGACAGCGAGGAGCCACACCGTGCCGGCTGACCCGCGGCCGCTTATGAGCCGTGGTTATCGATGGCTTTCCGGTCCATGGACTTGAGCGCCGCGAGCCGTGCCTCCACTTCGGTCTGCTCTCCAAGGTCCTCAAGAGAGGCGAACTGTGCATCCAGGGATGAGGCAGCGATTTCCTGCTGGCCGCGGACCGTCGCTTCCTGCCGGCGGATCCTCTCCTCGTAGCGTCCGATCGCCGAAGTTGGGTCCCCCCTGTCCAAGGCTTTGAGGGCGTCGTGGACCTGCGACTGCGCGGCGGCCACCGTTGCCCGGTTGACGAGCTGGTTGCGCTTGGCGGTCAGCTCACCGAGCTTGCCACGCATCTGGTCCAGCCCTTGTTTGAGCTTGTTGACGACCTCGTTTTGCGCTGCCAGGGCAGGAGCCTGCGCCTTGGCTGTCGCTTCGGCGGACATCTGCCGCTGCAGGGCGAGCTTGGCGAGGGCGTCGAACTTGTCAGCGTCCACGCTGTTTCCCGCGGCCCGGAATTCGTCCGCCTTGCGGGACGCGGCAACCGCCTTGCGGCCCCAAGTGCCGGCGTCCTCGACGGCGCGGGCGTAATCGTCCTCGGCCATCCGGAGATTGCCGATGGTCTGGGCAACAGCCGCCTCGGCCTCACGGATGTTCTCCGAGTAGTCCCGAACCATCTGGTCCAGCATCTTTTTCGGGTCCTCGGCGGAGTCCAGGAGGGCGTTCAGATTGGCCTTCGCGAGCTGCGCGACGCGGGCGAAAATACTCTGCTTCACAGTGCCTTTCTATCGGTACTGGTCGCCGGATTCAATGTGGACGGCACCAGCGAACGCAGAAGCTCCCTGCACGCCACCATGATTCGCCGGCAAGGACGGGCCCGGAGGTCGTGGTCCTCCCCGGGCTTTGCCGGTTACCGGCCACATTGGCGCGCAGGCGCACCGCCGCAGTTCCGTTTTCACGGTAGGCCAAGGCTGGCGCGGTATCATCCCGTCATGACCCCCTTCGTTCCGGCTGCAGTTCCGTGCGCCGTCGCACAACCGGCGCTGCCTTGCCCCGCCACGTCCAGCGCTCCCCGGTTCAGGGTCAACGGGGATCAGTCATGGGACGGCTTGAAGTCCCTGCGGGGTAACTGACCGTGGAACCACAAGGAGCACGCCACATGAGCCAGGACGGCAAAGGTCCCGGCCGCAGGACCGTACTGCTGGCCGCGGTGCTCACGCTGTCAGCTGCCGTACCGGATCTCCAGCCCGACCGGCGGCGGGCGGCTGACGCTGCAGAAACGGTCACGGAACCGTCAAGCGTTCCCTCACACGCGCCCGCCCGGATTGTCGACGTAAACCCGGACGATTCCTCGCCCCTCCCCGCCTCAATGCCGTCCGTGCCGTCCCGGGCCGACATTGTCGCCGCGTACGGAAAGCACCAGGCCCACTACTGGGGACTGGAAGCGCCCGGCGTCCTGACAAGGCTTCCACCCGCTTCACAGGGCATCTCGCTGACCTTTGACTTTTGCGGCGGACCCGGCGGCAGCGGCTATGACCAGGCGCTGCTGGACACCCTGCGCCAGCGGCACATCCCTGCCACGCTCTTCCTGAACTCGCGGTGGATCACCGCCAACCCCTCAACAGCACGGCAATTGGCAGCCGACCCGCTGTTCGAACTGGCCAACCACGGAACATCGCACAAGCCGCTGTCCACCACTGGAAACAACGCCTACGGGATCCCCGGGACAAAGAACGCCGGAGAAGTCTATGACGAGGTCATGCCCAACGACCTCGCGCTGGCCGGGATCACCGGCGCCCGTCCCCGCTACTTCCGCCCCGGCACCGCCTACATGGACGACGTCGCCGCCGACATCCTCCATGCCCTGGGTGTCAGGCCTGCAGGCTTCAGCATCAACGGCGACGGCGGTGCCACCTACACTGCCGCCGTCGTCGCCAAGGAAATCGGCAAGGCCAGGCCCGGGGATGTGGTGATCTGCCATGGCAACCACCCGAACGGCGGGACGGCTGAGGGCGTGGCCCACGCCCTCGACAAACTGCTGGCGGCCGGAATGTCCTTCACCCATCTCCCCTGACCACCGGCGCCACAGGCGCTGGCGGCCCCACCGCTGATCCGTTACGTTGGCAGGGACGCCCGCATCCACCGGCCCGGCAGGGCCGCGCGGGCAACGGTTGCACGCTGACGTTAGGACCCCCGAATGCCGGAACAGCACGAAGGCCCATCACTCGGCTGGGTCCCGGCCTGGGCCGACTTGCAGGGCCGCTCCGCCGAACCGGCCGGCGCCGGTTTCATCCTGGACGCTGCCCCCGGTACCCCCGACGAACCGGCGGAGTACGTGGCAAGCTGGCCCGGCCCGGACTGGGAAGAGCTTGCCGGCACGGCGGCGGCCAGGCCCGGGGCGCGGCTGACCCTGATCGTCGCCACAGCCGCAGCGCAGGCGCCCGCCCCGCCTGGATTCTCCCCGGCCGCCGAGAGGATTCTGCTGAACGCCCCGACATCCCAGCTGGACACCGGCGTCGACCTGCCCGAGAATTCCCAGGTGGCCCTGGCACCCATGGACAGCTACGACGCCGTCGAAATCACTGTCTTTGACCACCCGGTGGCCAGGGGCCGCGTCCAGGTGCGGGACGAAGCTGCGGCCGTCACCATCCTCGAAGTCCCGGAGGGCCCGGACAAAGAAGTCTTCACGCGGGCCCTGTTCGCGGCCATGGCTGAAGAAGCGTTCCTGCATGGCGCCGCGCACCTGCATATGGTGGTTGAACCGAATGCAGCCGCCGGCTTCCAGGAGTCCGGCTGGACCACCGCGGGCCGCGTCCTGGGTTACGCCACGGCATAACGACGGCGGCGAGCGCCTAGTCCGGCCGTCCCACCACCACCTGCGCCGGGCTGTGCGTGAGGTAACCATTCGCCCACGAGAACAGGGCCCGGATTTTCTGCTGGAATCCGGGCAGCAGGGCGAGGTGCACCGCGAGCCAGGACACGAATGCCAGCGGCCCCTGCAGTTGCAGCCGCCGGCGCCCCAGCTCCGCCACCGCGGCGCCCCGGCCCACCATGGCCATGTATCCCTTATCCCAGTAGCGGAACGGCTCGCGCGTGCCGCCGGTCAGGTCGGCATGGATGTTGCGCGCAGCCCATTTGCCCGATTGCTGGGCGACCGAGCCGAGCTGTGGCAATCTATCGCCGGCGGCATCGGTGATGTTGGCGGAGTCACCCAACACGTAGACGCCTTCGAAGCCGGAAACCGTCAGGTCCGGTTGGACATCCACGCGCCCGCCCCGGCCCTGCGGCAGCCCGGACTCCGCGATGATCCGGCCCGCCTGGAGTCCACCGGCCCACACCACGATCCTGGCAGGAATAACCGTCCCGTCCTTGAGCGTCACACCGTCAGGCCTCACCTCGCCCACGGCCTGGCCCATGTGCAACTGAACGCCGAGCTTGGTCAGTCGGTCCCGCGCGTAAGCCTGGGATTTCTCCGAGAAGGCAGCCAGGACGTTGGGAACCATATCCACCAAATGCACATGGCAGCGTGCGGCCAGCCCCGGAGAAAAATACTTTGGCACGACGTATTTGACGTTCTCGGCCAGTGCCCCCGCGGTCTCCACACCCGTGGGGCCGCCGCCCACCACGATCACGTCGGCCCCGACGGCCGGCTCCCGGTCGGCCTCGTCCAGCACTGCCGTGATGGCCACGCTGAGGCGGGTGGCGTCTGCCACGGAGTACAGCGGGTAGGCGTGTTCGTCAGCGCCCGGCGTGTTGAAGTAATTAGGTACCGCGCCGGTGGCGATCACCAGGGCACGGGCCCGGTAGCTGGATCCATCACGGGTTGTCACCGTGCGGTTGGCAGCATCGATGGCTGTCACCTCCGCAGTGAGGACCCGCACGCCGTTGATGCGCCGGAATTCGGAGCGGAGTGGCCGGGTGACCGCTGAGACGCCGATCTGGGACGCGGCGACCTGGTAGAGCAGCGGCTGGAACTGCTGGTAGTTGTTCGTATCCAGCAGCAGCACCCGGATACCCTTGCGGCCCAACTCCTCGGCTGCCGACTTTCCGGCGAAACCGCCGCCAACCACAATCACCTGGTATGAATCGTCCATTCGAGCAACATACCCCTCCCCGCCTACGAGTAACAGGGACTCCGGGCACGGGCCTCCGGAAGGACGCGGCCGGCCGACCAGCCCGGGAGCGCCCAGGACCTTCAGGAGCCGGCACCTAAGATGGCGGCATGGAAGACGAACCCCTGGCGGACATTGCGGACAGGCTCTATGCCGGGGACCTCGACGGTTTCATTGCGGCCCGGGCTGCCGCGGCCAAGGAGGCTGCGGGGCAGGACAAAGAGTTGGCTGCGGCGGTCCGGGCGCTGGCGAAACCGTCCGTGGCCGCGTGGGCGGTTAATATGCTGGCCCGGCAACGGCCTGGCGTCCTGGCTGACCTGGCCGCCCTTGGGGAAAGGATGCGCTCAGCGCAGGAATCGCTGGATGCCGGCGCCCTCCGTGCGCTGGCACGCGAGCGCCGCACCCTGCTGGCTGCCGCCGTCGACACCGCACGGACCGTCGCTGCGGAGCAGGGGCGCCCCATCAGCGGCCCCATGGCCGCGGACGTGGAGGAGACCCTGCGGGCGCTGACCGCAGACGAAGGAGCAGCCGCGGCCGTTGCGAGCGGCCGCCTGCTGAAGGTCCTGACCGCCGATGGCGTCAACCAGGTGGACCTGGCCGGAGCGGTTGCGCTGCCCGGAACGCTCCCCGCAGTGCCGTCTTCCCCCAGGCCATCGGCGTCCCCGGCTGCACCGGACACAACGGCAGCAAAGACGCGGACGACGCCGCAACGCACCTCCCAGCCCAAGCCCGCCAAACCCCGCCTTGAGGCCGTGCGCCAAACTCCCCGGCCGGCGTCGCCCCCGGCGCTGGAACGGGCCAAGGCTGCCCATGCCCAGGCCAGCGCCGCCGAGGAAGAAGCCGCCCGGCGTTCAGCGGACCTGCAGGCGGAGGCCGAGGAGGCACGAACCGAGATCGCGGAACTGCGCCAGGAGACGGCCCTGCTCCGGGAAAGGCTGAAGGCCGCCGAGGAACGGCTGGAGATGGTCCGCAGGAAACTGTCCGGCATGGACGCCGAAGCCAAGCAGGCGGCCCGAGCCGCCGACAAGGCGCGCCGTGCCGCCATGCTGGCGCATGAACGCGTGCTGCGCCTGGGCAGCAACTGACCAGGAGGCACCCAGAGCCGTTGCCGGTCATCAAGGGTGGATCACGGCCCCGCCTGCGGAATGGTCTGGTTCGCACCGCTTGGACGACATGCGCCCGCGGGGACAGCCGCGGCGGGCGTTCCTTTGTAACGTGGACACCAGCCGCACAGCCCGGCGTTCACGAGCTTGAAGGAACCCTGCAATGACAAGGTCACACCGGACACCGAAGCATGAGCCCGAAACAAGCGTTGAGCTGAACCCATTGTTCAGTCGGGCGGGTGAATCCACCCTCTTCCCCCGTTTCACGATGCCCGAGGGCGAATCCCTGCCCTCCACCGCCTACCAGGTGGTCCACGACGAGGCGATGCTGGACGGCAACTCGCGGCTGAACCTGGCAACGTTCGTGGGGACGTGGATGGAACGCGAGGCCTCACAGCTCTACGCGGAAACCTTCGACAAGAACATGATCGACAAGGACGAGTACCCGCAGACGGCGCTCATCGAGACCCGGTGCTGGCGGATGCTTGCGGACCTGTGGAACGCGCCGGATCCGGCGAAGACCGTTGGTACCTCCACCATCGGTTCCTCCGAGGCGTGCATGCTCGGCGGCCTGGCCCTGAAGCGCCGGTGGCAGCATCGTCGGCGCGCCGCCGGACAGCCGACGGACAAACCCAACATCGTTCTCAGTTCAGCCGTCCAGGTGTGCTGGGAAAAGTTCTGCAACTACTGGGAAGTGGAAGCGCGCTTCGTTCCCGTGTCAGCGGAACACCCCAAGCTGGACGGCCATGACCTGGAGCGATACGTGGACGAGAACACCATTGGGGTGGTGGCCATCATGGGCGTCACGTACACCGGGGCCTACGAGTCCGTGGCGGGAATCTCCGCGGCCCTGGACGCCATCCAGGCAAACCGCGGCCTGGACATCCCCATCCATGTCGACGGTGCATCCGGGGCCATGATCGCGCCCTTCCTGCAGCCGGAGCTTGACTGGGATTTCCGGCTCCCCCGCGTAGCCTCCATCAACACCTCCGGCCACAAATACGGGCTGGTGTATCCGGGCCTCGGCTGGATCGTGTGGCGGGACGAGGAAGCGCTGCCCGAGGACCTCATCTTCCATGTCAGCTACTTGGGCGGGGACATGCCCACCTTCGCCTTGAACTTTTCCCGGCCCGGCGCCCAGGTGCTTCTGCAGTACTACCTGTTCCTTCGGCTTGGCTTCGCCGGCTACAAGTCCGTTCAGGCGACCTCCCGCGACGTCGCGCTCTACCTCTCCCGGGAGATCGGCGCCATGGAAGCTTTCACCCTGTGGAGTGACGGCTCCGACATCCCGGTCTTCGCCTGGCAACTCGCCGAAGGCCACACCAAGAACTGGAACCTCCACCACCTGTCCGAGCGGCTCAGGATGAACGGATGGCTTGTCCCGGCCTACCCGCTGCCCGAGGGACTCAGCGACACCACCGTGCAACGGATCGTGGTCCGCAACGGCTTCACCCGCGACCTCGCCGCCAGCTTCCTGGACGACCTCAAGAAAGAAGTCGCCTACCTGGACGCACTGACTTCGCCCATGCCCTCGGAGGGGCAGACGCCCGCCTTCCACCACTAGCAACCGGGAGCACGAGCCATGTGCCGATTGTTCGGGCTGCATGCCGGTCCGCGGACCGTCCGGGCGACATTTTGGCTGCTGGACGCCCCTGACAGCCTCACTGAACAAAGCCGGCGGGAGCCCGATGGTGCGGGCATCGGGACCTTCGACGCGGATGGCCGGGCCAGGCTGAGCAAACGGCCACTGGCAGCCTGGGAAGACCATGCGTTTGCCCGCGAAGCCCGGGAGCTGCGGAGCACCACGTTCCTGGCCCATGTCAGGTACGCGAGCACCGGTGCACGCACCGTGGCCAACACGCACCCGTTCGTGCAGGATGGGCGGCTCTTCGCCCACAACGGCGCCTTCACCGGCCTCGACCGCCTTGACCGCCGCCTCGCCAGACTCGGCGTTGCGGACCTGGTGCGGGGCCAAACGGACAGTGAGCGGCTGTTCGCCCTCATCACGGCGCATGCCCGCACGTCAGGCGGCGACATCGGACAAAGCATCCTCCGGGCCGTCGAGTGGATCTCGGCGGAGTTGCCCGTCTACAGCCTGAACCTCATCCTCACCACTGCCACCGACCTCTGGGCGCTCCGGTACCCGGCCAGCCACGAGTTGTACGTCCTGGAGCGGAACCCGGCCGCCGAACCGGCCCCGGCTGCACCGCTGGATGCCCGAAGCCGGCGGATCCATTCCCGAAGCACCGATCTGTCAGTGTCTCCGCACGTCGTCTTGGCCACCGAACCGATGGACCAAAATCCGCGCTGGCGGGCCATGGGGCCCGGAGAGCTGCTCCATGTGGGCCCGTCGCTGGCGGTAACCTCCACTCTCCCGCTCCCGGTGGATCCTGCACACCTGCTGACCCTGGCCGACCTTGAACCAGCAGCTGCAGCGTCCCAAAAGCCGTGATGGCTGCCGGCGCCCAGGCCTGGACGCTCCCCCGGTTCCGGGCCGGATGGCAACACGCGGGCCGGATTCCAAAGAATGTCAGACCCCGGTTGCACACTGGATTCATGGAGAACCAAGCCGTACAGGAATTTCACGTCACCTACTTAGACGCTGATTGCGGCCGTGCCCGCGCCGAGGTCTTCGACACCCTGGTGGAAGCCGAGCGTTTTGCCAGCAGGCACTGCACGGGCGAGGACAGCTGGGCCGTGGTGGATGCCGTCACCGTGGAGCACGTCAGAATCGCTGCCTGACCGTCCGGCAGCGGGAACACGCAATGCAGTGATCCCGGGACCGGACCGCCGGCCGCGTTAAAGGCGTCAGCCCATGCGGCCTGGCGGTTGCCGGCAGCATGGGCTGACGTTGGAGTGGCGGGAGTCCACCGGCCGGGTGTGGCCGTGGGCCGCCGTCGCGGGTCTGTGGAACCCGCGGGCTTACTGGAAGTCGGAAACGGCGGGATCCGGTCCGATGCGGCCCTCGCCGCGGTCAGTCCGGTCCAGTGCGTTGATTGCCTCGACGTCGTCGACGTCCAGGGAGACCTCAAGGGCTGCGAAGTTCTCCTTGATGCGGGACTCGGTCACCGACTTGGGGATGACCACATTGCCGATCGCGAGGTGCCAGGCGATGACAACCTGCGCCGGGGTGGCCTGGTGCTTGGCCGCGATGGACGCCACGGCAGGGTCCTCCAGCAGCTCGCCGCCCTGGCCCAGCGGGGACCACGCCTGGGTCAGGATGCCCTTGTCGGCACCAAACGCCCTCAGCTCACGCTGGCTGAAGTACGGGTGAAGCTCGATCTGGTGAATGGCCGGAACCACTCCGGTTTCGTCGATAAGGCGCTGCAGGCCTTCGGCCGTGAAGTTGGAGACACCGATGGACTTGACCCGGCCGCGCTTTTGCAGCTCGATCAGCGCTTTCCAGGTATCGACGTACTTGTCCTGCTTGGGCTGCATCCAGTGGATGAGGTACAGGTCCAGGGTGTCCAGGCCAAGGCGGTCCATGGACTCCTCGAAGGCGGCGAGGGTCGACTCGTATCCCTGGTCCGCGTTCCACAGCTTGGTGGTAATGAAGACCTGGTCGGGCGAGAGGCCGGAGCTGGCGATGGCGCGGCCCACGCCTGCCTCGTTGCCGTAAATTTTTGCCGTATCGATGTGGCGGAAGCCGGCTTCGAAGGCCTGGCGGACAACCTTTTCAGCCACATCGTCCTCAACCTGCCACACACCGTAGCCGAGCTGGGGGATCGTGTTTCCGTCGTTGAAAGTCAAGGTAGGTGAAAGAGTCATAGGTTCATCCTGCCAAAGCCGCAGGCCCACACGGCCCTTTTTCCCGCCCTGTCAGCCAGACGCGTAACGACAATATTCGTTCGTCTGACCGGGAATAATTTCGTGCCCAGGGCGGGACTACTCCCCGCGGAGCCGGCGTTCGGCGTCGTCAACCTGCTCGTGGACCGCCTCGGCCCGGCGCCGGACGGACGCCGCCCCGACCGGCACCGGCCCCACAGCCAGCCGAAGCATGGCTGCAGCCTCCGCGGTGGTGGCCAGCGAGTTGCCCGCCTTGGACAAGGCCCGGTGCACATCCGCCAGTTCAGCCGGGATGTCCAGGCCATCACTGGGCGAACGGCGCTGGGCCTCCATGCACACTGCCCTGACCCGCTGCAACAGGGCCGCGAGCTCGTTGGCAATCTCTACCAGTTCGCCGTACAGCTGGTCATCCTCCACCCCTTCGAGCACCTGGTGGAAGCGGTCCAAACCCCGGTGGAAGCGGTCGTGAGCACGGCGCCACAACCCCTTGCCAAGTTCGGCATCATCTTTGCGCCCCTGCCTGGCGGCGCTGAAAAAGCCCAAGCGCAGCCTACAAGTACTGCCCGGGACCGTGGTCCGGGTCTTCACGCTGGTTGGGCGTGCCCTGCGCCGGCGGCCGCGCCCCGGCCGGCGCCCGCTGGGGCTCCCCGTTTTCACCGATGACGACGCCGGGCGCAATCATGGTGCCCGGCGGCAGCTGGCGTAGCTGCAGCTGTGCCGCAGCGTGTTCCCGGGCAGCGTTCTGTGCCGCGATGGCCGTCTGGATGCCATGGAACAGGCCCTCCAGCCAGCCCACCAGCTGTGCCTGGGCGATCCGGAGTTCAGCATCCGACGGGGTGGCATTGTCGGAGAACGGCAGGTTGATCCTGTCCAGTTCAGCCACCAGTTCGGGGGCGAGGCCGTCCTCGAGTTCCGTGATGGAACGCTTGTGGATGGCTGCCAGCCGGCCCCTCGCGGCGTCGTCCAGGGGTGCGGACTTTACCTCTTCCAGCAACTGCCTGATCATGGTGCCGATCCGCATCACCTTGGCCGGCTCGTCAACGAGGTCGTGCAGGCTGCTGCGCTGCGGCCTTCCGTCCGTTGCCCGCGGAGCCTGGAGCGGCGACGGGTCGTCCTCGACGGGGGTGCCTTCTACCGGGAGGTCCTCAGCTGCCTGAGTGTCATTGGGATCGCTCATGCGTTCATACTCTCATGCGCCATCGGGCCCCGGGACACTCCCTGAACGCCTCCGGGGCCTTGTCCGCTGCGGGCTCAATCAGCAGCACCGGCCCTGCGGGTTGCGGTCCTGGCGGTCCGTGCGGTCCCGCCAGAATTCCCGCTCACCCAAGGGTGGTTCCTGGTGCCCGGAGGCCTTGTGGTGCTCCAGGTACTTGGCGTAGGCATCCGCACCCATGACACCACCCAGGTACCGCGCAAACCCGCGGAAGCCATTCGTAACCGCCGTGATTCCGGCGCTCATCAGTGTCCGCCCCGTTCAAGACGGGCGTCGGCGGGCACCTTGTCCCACGCCGCACCCAGCGCGCGCTCGGCCGCTGTCGGGACCAATCCGGCGGGGGCGAACACACGCGAGGGAACCGCAGGGTCTTCGTTGTCCGTGGTGGCAGCCCCGGACGCACGGTCACGGAACGCCTTGACCGTGGCGAGCACCGCCGTGGCGATCACGATGATGCTCAGCACCACGAAGATCACTGACAGCCACCCTTGGATGGCCGTGTTGCGGACCACAGCTTCCATGGCGGCCACCGTCTTGGCGGTGCCGAACTCGGTCTTGCCATCTGCCAGTGCCTTGCTGAAGGCGGCGTTGTTCGCGAAGTACCCCACGGCCGGAACGGGCGAGAAGATCTTCTGGTAGCTGGCCGTAATGGTGACCACCGCGGCGAAGGCCAACGGCAGGGCAACAATCCAGAGGTACTTGAAGGTGCCGCGTTTGGCGACGATGGCCAGGCAGACAGCCAGCGCAATGGCCGCCAGGAGCTGGTTTGCGATGCCGAACAGCGGGAACAGCGTGTTGATGCCGCCGAGCGGATCGGTAACGCCCATCAGCAGCACGGCACCCCACGCTGCGACCATGACGGCGGTGCAGAGCCAGGCACCCGGGCGCCACGAAGCCTCCTTGAACTTTGGGACGAAGTTTCCGACTGAGTCCTGCAGCATGAACCGGGCCACGCGGGTGCCGGCATCCACGGCGGTGAGGATGAAGAGCGCCTCGAACATGATGGCGAAGTGGTACCAGAAGGCCATCATGGCCGTCCCGCCCACGAACTGGTGCATGATGTGCGCCAGCCCCACAGCCAGGGTGGGTGCACCGCCGGTGCGGGAGACGATGCTTTGTTCGCCCACGTTGGCGGCGGTTTCGCTCAGCAGCCCGGGGGTGATGTTCACCCCGCTCAGGCCCAGGCTGTTGACCCAGGCCGCTGCGGTTTCCACGGTGCCGCCGGTCAGTGCCGCGGGTGCATTCATGGCGAAGTAGAGGCCGCGGTCGATCGAGATGGCCGCAACGAGCGCCATGATGGCCACGAAGGATTCCATCAGCATTCCGCCGTAACCGATGTACCGGGTTTGCCGTTCCTTTTCCACCAGTTTGGGGGTGGTGCCGGAGGAGATCAGTGCATGGAAACCGGACAACGCACCACAGGCGATGGTGACGAACAGGAAGGGGAACAGCGCTCCGGAGAAGACCGGCCCGTTCTCGCGGCCGGCGAACTCGCTGAAGGCAGGGACGGTAATTTCCGGGCGGACCACCACGATGGCCAGCGCGAGCATCACGATCACGCCGATCTTCATGAACGTGGAGAGGTAGTCGCGTGGAGCCAGCAGCAGCCAGACCGGCAGGATCGCGGCGATGAAGCCGTAAATGATGAGGCCCCAGGCGATGGTCACCTTGTCCAGGTGGAACACGGCGGCGCCCCATTCGGTGTGCGCGACCATGCCGCCGCCGATGATGGCGGCCATCAGCAGGACGAAGCCGATGATGGAGACCTCCATCACCTTGCCGGGCCGGAGGTAGCGCAGGTACACGCCCATGAACAGGGCGATGGGGATGGTCATGCCCACGGAAAAGACGCCCCACGGGCTTTCGCCCAGGGCATTGACGACGACGAGTGCCAGGATGGCCACGATGATCACCATGATGAGCAGGGTGGCAATCAGGGCGGCGGTGCCGCCGATGACGCCGAGTTCCTCGCGGGCCATCTGGCCAAGGGACCGGCCGCCGCGGCGCATGGAGAAGAACATCACCAGGTAGTCCTGGACCGCGCCGGCGAAGACGACGCCGACGATGATCCAGATGGTGCCGGGCAGGTAGCCCATCTGGGCCGCGATGACCGGGCCCACCAACGGCCCGGCGCCTGCGATGGCGGCAAAGTGGTGGCCGAAGAGCACGTTGCGGTCGGTCCGGACGTAGTCCTTGCCGTCGGCCTTGTACTCGGCAGGGGTGGCGCGGCGGTCGTCAGGCTTGGTGATGTACCGCTCAATCACCTTGGAGTAGAAGCGGTAACCAATCAGGTAGGTGCACACGGAGGCAAACACGAACCAGATGGCGTTGACGGTTTCCCCGCGGACCACCGCCAGCATGAACCAGGCGACACCGCCCAGCAGGGCGATCGCCGCCCAGAGCGCGATCTTTCCGGGCGTCCATTTCCGGTCTTCGGCTTCGAGCGTTGCCTGGTCCACGGCGGGCGGGGGAAGGTCCGGGTCCGTCGCCAGCCCGCCCTCCGCCCGGGATCCGTAGTTCCGCTGGTCCGGTATTCCGGCCATGTCTCCTCCTTGAGAGTGTTCCCGCTTCTGCTAACCGGCACCCTACCAAGGCTCCGTCGGGCAGGAACGGCGGTGCGCGGCGCGCCTTGGGGCTGTGCGGTGAGCGGCGGCGAACCGGCGACGAACGAGCGGGAAACATGTGCGGGAAACGGGGTGGGCGGCTGCCGGCTCCGGCTCCTAACCCACGCTGCGCCGGGACATGGGATGCCTGGCACGGGTGAGGGCCCACGCGAGCGCCGCCCCCGTCAACGGCACCGCCGCCATGAGGACGGACAGGTGCAGCCACGGGACTTCGACGGCGGTCCGCAGGTCCGTGGAGAGCGCCAGGAGGACGGCGGGCACGGTTCCAGCCAGTGTTCCCAGCACCGCCCCGACGCCGCTGGTGAACAGTGCTTGGGACCCGGCCAGCGCCTTCCGCAACCGGGGCGCGGCGCCCACCCCGGCCAGCGTGGCATGGTCTGCGCGGGCGTCCGCCATTGAGAGGCCGGTGGTGATCCCCGCAGCGCTGAAGGTGATGAGCGCACTGACGGCGACAATGACCCAGGTGGTCCACTGGCTGCCCTGGGAGATGCCCGGTTCAGCCCGGAAGGTCATGCCCGGCAGCCCGTAGACCGATGCCGCCGCGGCGGACGCCGCATCCGTTTCCGCCTCCGACGGGGTGCCGGCCAACTGGACCAGCAGGGCCGCTGGTTCCGGGTGCAACTCGAGCCGCTGCGCCGTGGCGGGTGACACGATGCCGTAATAGGGGACGGGAACCACCGGCTCGAGCACTGCTGCGGCGAGCGGCGTGCTGCTGACCGTGGACGGGACCGTGCCGGGCCCTTGCACCGCCGCCTCATGGGTCCGCACGTCCTGTGCCTGGAG
This sequence comes from Pseudarthrobacter sp. MOO14, assembly GCF_058267675.1. Lineage (NCBI taxonomy): Bacteria > Bacillati > Actinomycetota > Actinomycetes > Micrococcales > Micrococcaceae > Pseudarthrobacter > Pseudarthrobacter sp. MOO14. The sequence goes on along the minus strand of NZ_CM177849.1, from coordinate 3,174,685 downwards.
CAGGACGTGTCCGCCGCTGACGAAAACCGGGTTGGTCACCACCATCCCGCCGGCGTTCAGCACGGCCAGGGCCTCTGGGGTGGCGTCCCGGCCGAGCACGGCGCGAATATCCTTTTCGCCGCCCACCAGCACCGTCCCGTCGTAGGACGACCGAAGGGCCATCGAGCCGCGGCACCGCCAATCACCCGGATCCGCCACCCTCCCCTGCGGGGTTCGCGGACACGCGTTGGCCTCTGGCAGGGCCAGCGAATACTGCAGGCAGTTGGACGAGGACGTCCGGGCCGGCAGCCCGGGGCGGGCCTGGCCGTCCATGCAGGTTCGGGTGCTTTCCGGGGCGGTGATGGGGTGGCTCCATTCCACCGTGCCCAAAGCCCCGGCCACGGCAGCGGAAAGTGCGGACGCGTCCACGTGCACAGGCGGTTGCCTGCTGCCGCCGACACCCGTCGGCGGGTCCACCACCAGGGGCAGCGACGCCTGGTTCTCCAGGCCTCCCCACCAGTGCGATTGCCGCATCCCCGCTTGTTGGCTGGCCGAGAGCACCATGGCGGCGCTGGCCAGCGCCGCTGCTGCAAGTACTGCGGCGACGGCGGGAACGCTCCGTCCCCGGTTCCTGGCCGAGTCCCGTGCCGCCATCCGGAGGGACAGGGTCATCCACTGCGTGCGGGAGGTGAGGCTGAGGACCAGCCAGCCGGTGACCATGACCAGGCCGGCAACGCCAAGCACGGCACCGAGGATCAGGATAGTGACCACCAGGGGCAGCTCCGCGGCCCGCTGGTCGGGATCGGAGGTGGACGTGCCCAGGACCCAGCCGGCCAGCAGGAGGACCGCCGCAGCCACCAGGGCCACGGCACCTGCAACAGTGGACCGCCGCGCCGTCGGAGCCGGTGCCCGCCCCGATTTCAACGCGCCAAATACCGCCTGGCGTGACACCTGCCGGGCCGGCACCAGGGCTGCAATAACGCAGGCCACCAGGCCCATGGCCGCGGCGGCCAGGGTCATGGGGACGTCCGGGTGCACGCCCGCCAGCCGGACGGATCCGGCCAGTCGGACCAGATGGACGACGACGGCAGCGGCTCCCAGCCCCACCGCGGCCCCCGCGGCAACAGCGATGCCGCCAAGCCACAGTCCGCCTGCGGTGACTACCGCGCGGATGGTGGGGCTTTCCGCCCCGGAGGATGCCAGGAGTGCCAACTCCCGCACCTGCTGCTTGGCTCCCACGGCGAACGCGGCGCCGGCCAGCAGGCCAACTTCCAGGAGTGCGAGCGCGCCGACCAGGCCGAAGGTGGCGTAGACGGCCATCAGGGCCGAGGAGTCGTTGTGGGGCTGCGAACCCGGGACGACGCGCTGTTCGAGGGGCGGCGGGTCCAGGACCACGCTGCGGGACAACACGGCCACGCCTTTGCTGTTGGCGTCCTTGATGTAGTCCCAGGTCACTGGCTCGGGCCCTACCAGGTAGTACGACACCGACAGATGGGTCTGCGGTCCGGCGGCAAGATTCGCCGGCACCTGGCGGGACTGCAGGTACAGGAAGCTGTTGCCGTCCGAGGCCCCGGCATCGCGAATGGTGCCGACGGGCACGAAGGTTCCTGCCGACGTCGTGATTTCCTGGCCGAAGGCGAGGTTGAAGCGGGCCATGAGCCCGGGTGAGGCGAGGACCTCCGCCGCGCCGTGCGGGGGCCGTCCGTCCAGGAGCGTGAACTTGCCGGCAAAGGCCGGATTGAGTGCGTCCACTTCCCTGCCCTGCAGTGCTACCAGGGCTTCCCCAACCCCGGTGGTCAGCTGCAGCTGGCGCTGTGGCAGGACCTGGTAGCCGGCCGGCAGGACATCGCGGGGGTCGGCCGGCTTGAAGTCCGGGTCGTAGCGGCCGGTACTGGAGGCCACCATGGCATCGTTCAGCGGGTCCTGGAGCGAGTCGGCGCCGGGAACCGGGAGGGCGCTGAACCGGGCCTGCGTTCGGCCGAGTTCGTAGTCCACGATTTCCGCGGGCGTCCGCTGGGAGCTCTGGTAAAGGGTGGCTGCACCTGTCATCCCGGCCACCGGCACCATGACCAGCAGGATGATCAGCAGGGACCGTCCCTTGTGGCGGGCGATGTCGCGGCGCGCGAGCCGCACGGCAACGCGAAGGCTGCTCCGGCGGCCATGGGGCGCCGGAGCCACGTCCAACGGCATCAGAGTCCGGCCTGGGTGAGGAGCATGGTGGGGTCGTGCATGGCGGTGGCCTGGTCGATGATCCGGCCATCCCTGAGGAAGACCACCCTGTCAGCCCAGGCGGCATGCCGCGCTTCATGGGTGACAAGCATGACGGCGGCACCGGCGTCGGCTCGGGACCGCAGGACCTCCATGACCCCCTGGCCGGTGGTGGAGTCCAGGGCCCCGGTGGGTTCATCGGCCAGGATCAGCCGCCGTTGGCCCACGATGGCCCGGGCTATGGCCACGCGCTGCTGCTGGCCGCCGGACATCTGGTCCATGTACCGGGAGGCGAGCTCTGGTATCCCCACCTGCCGGAGCGCGTCGGCTGCCTGCCGGCGCGCCTTCCTGGCCGATGCCCCGTCCAGTTCCAGGGGCAGTGCCACGTTCTCCTCGGCCGTCAGCGTGGGAACCAGGTTGAAATCCTGGAACACGTACCCCACTGCACGGCGGCGCAGCCGGGCCAGCTCGTTCAGGCCCAGCCCCGCCAGGGGCGTGGACTCCACGAAGACAGCGCCCGACGTCGGGCGGTCCAGGCCGCCGGCCAGGGCCAGCAGGGAGGACTTGCCGGAGCCCGAGGGGCCCATGACGGCCACGAACTCCCCCGCGCCGATGGTGAGGTCCACATCGCGAAGCGCGGCGACCGCCGTCGCGCCCGCACCGAAGGTCCTGCCGACTTTGGCGAGCTCGAGGACCTGCTGCGGCCCCTGGACACTCACCGGCGGGCGTCCGCGTTCAGCGGGGAATCTTCCGTGGCCCCGTTGGATGCCTTCCGGGCAGTGGCCGCCGCGGCGGACTGTGCCTGCTGGACCATCCTGGCCTCGCAGAGGTCCAGCCAGCGGACCTCCGCTTCGGTTTGGAAGATCAGCGAGTCAAGCACCAGCAGCCAGGCGGTGTCCGCCGCGCGTTGGTTCGCCGCGGTGTCGCGGCGGGCCTTGGTGTAATCCTGCAAGGCCCTGATGGATGCCACGCGCTGGGCCTGGATGATGGCCTGGACGTCCACGCCGGGCAGCGTCACGGCGAGCGCGAGCTTGATGGCGAGCTCGTTGCGGGGCGGGTTGCTGCGTTCGACGGGCGCGGCGAACCAGCTGCGGACCTCGGCCTGGCCGGCCGGGGTGATGCTGTAGACGACGTGGCCCTCGCCGTCGTCGCCGTCCTTGGCTACCAGCGCATCACGTTCCAGCCGGTCCAGCGTGGTGTACACCTGCCCGATGTTCAAGGGCCAGGTGGCCCCTGTGCGGTTCTCGAACTCGACCCGCAGCTGGTAGCCGTAGCGCGGCTGGTCCTGCAGCAGGGCGAGGAGGCTGTGGCGTATTGACATTGTGCTCCCCCGGGCTGGCATCTACCGGTATGCACGAGCCCCCAAGACTCGTGCATACCGCGTATGGACCACACTAACGGGCAGGGCACGGTCATGGCAATACTGAGTATCTAGGCCCCTACATGACCAGAAGGACCTTGCCCACATGGTCCCCACTGTCGAAATAGCTGTGGGCCGCGCTGACCTGGTCCAGCGGAAAGGTCTTGGCAACGAGCGGGCGGATCCTGCCATCCACGATCAGCGGCCACACGGCGTCCCGGACGGCACTCATGATGGCCCCCTTCTCCGCCACGGGCCGGGGCCGCAACGCCGTGGCCACCACGGCCGCACGCTTCTTCAACAGCAGCCCCAGGTCCAGCTCCCCCTTGGTGCCGCCCTGCAGGCCGATCACCACCAGCCGGCCGTAGTCGGCCAGGGCATCCACATTCCGGGAAAGGTACTTGGCCCCCACGACGTCCAGGATGACATCGGCACCCTTGCCCTCATTTTGGCGGCGCAGGCTCTCGGGAAAGTCCTCTTCCTTGTAGTTGATGGCGATGTCCGCACCGAGGAACGCCTTGGCGGTGCCCACCTTCTCGTCCGTGCCTGCCGTAGCGGCAACCTTGGCGCCAAACGCCTTGGCCAACTGGATGGCCATGGTGCCGATTCCGCCCGTGGCACCGTGGATCAGGACCGTCTCACCCGGCTGCAACTGCGCTGTCATGACCAGGTTGGAATATACCGTCGCCGCCACCTCGGGCAGCGAGGCCGCAGTGACCAGGTCAACCCCGTCGGGCACGCGCAGCACCTGTTCGGCCGGGACCGCCACCTGCTGGGCGTAACCGCCGCCGGCCAGCAGGGCCACCACCTTGTCCCCCACCGAGAACGGCTTGCTGACGCCGGGGCCGAAACCTGAGATCCGGCCCGATACCTCCAGCCCGGGGATTTCGGAGGCACCGGGAGGCGGCGGGTAGAAGCCGCGGCGCTGCTGCACGTCCGCCCGGTTCAAGCCGGCAGCCACCACATCGATCAGCACTTCGCCCTGGCCGGGTACCGGCGCATCCACGTCGCGGACTTCCAGCACTTCCGGGCCGCCCGGTTCTGAGATGTAGACGGCTTTCATGGACCTCTCCCGTTCCTGATTCAAATCCTGGCTGCAACCAGTGTGCACCGGACTCCTGCCCGCGGCCTGTTTTGTTGCAGGCAAGTGCCTATGAAACACTACTAGCTGAGGAAGGTTGTCCGAGCGGCCGAAGGAGCTGGTCTTGAAAACCAGTGTGCGGTAACCCCGTACCAAGAGTTCGAATCTCTTACCTTCCGCAAGGGAACCCCTGGCAGCCGGCACCGGCCGCCAGGGGTTTTTTGCTTTAAGTCCCCGTGCCCGGCCGTGTTGCCGGTACGTAAATTCTTTGGATAAAGCCGCCGCAAACACCTGGACGCAATGCTACTGGCGGGTATCGTTTGTGACTGCCGGCACACCCCCGGGTTGTCGGCGAGCATCACTCCCGCCACCAGCATCTCCGGAACGGGCTTGGGGAAAAGCCCGTTCCGGACGGTGGGGCGCTCCGCTGGGGAACGCCCCACCGAATGCACGCGCCAGCAACCTTGCGTTCATTCAGTGCTGTTGTCATGTGCCTGGACAACCAACAGGCCAGGCACATTCCTGCCCAGTCCGTTCCATGAAGCATGGACGCACCCACCGGACCACCCACCCGGTACTCCTCAATGAAAGTAAGAGCGGATGCATCAAACACCCTGGAAGTCAGCGCTCGGCGCAGCATTGTCAGCGGGGCTCATCGCAGCCCCGCTGGCTGCTGTTCCGGCGGCCGCGGAGGTCTCAGCCGCGGCCGGCACATCCCCCGTTGTCATCAACGAGGCCTACCTGAGCGGCGGCAGCAGCGGCGCCGCGTACAAGAACAAATTCGTGGAACTGTACAACAGCTCCAACGCGCCCGTCTCCCTGGACGGCTGGTCGGTACAGTACCGCTCCGCCACCGGAACGGCCGCTCCCAGCGCAGTCGCCGCATTGTCGGGGTCCATTCCCGCCAAGGGCTACTACCTGGTGCAGGGCGGGAGCAACGGCGCCAATGGTGCAGACCTGCCCGCACCGGACCTCGTGGCCGGGGCGCTCAATTTCGGCGGCAGCGGAGGCACCATTGTGCTCGCCAAGCAGCCCACCGCCGTCGGACTTCCCACCGGGTCCGCGGTGGAGCCCGCAGGCGTGGCCGACCTCCTGGGCTACGGCAGCTCCAACACGTTTGAGACCAAGGCCGCCGCGGCACCCGCTTCCAACACCGACGTGAAGAGCCTGAACCGGACCGGAGGCGCGGACAGCAACAGCAATGCCGCTGACTTCACGCTCAGCGCCGCCATCACCCCCACGTCCTCCGGCGGTACCGCACCGGACCCCACACCGGTCCCGGACCCGGTCGACAAAACCATCGCCGAAATCCAGGGCACCGGCGTCGAAAGCCCGCTGGCCGGAGCCGCCGTCACCACCAAGGGCAAGGTCACCGCGGCCTTTCCCACGGGCGGACTGAACGGCTACTACATCCAGACTCCCGGCACGGGCGGCGACCTGAGCGCCACCAACCACTCCGCCTCCGACGGCATCTTCGTCTACTCGCCCGCCACGGCGGGATCGGTCCAGGCCGGAGACTATGTCCAGGTCACGGGCACGGTTGCCGAGTACTACGGAATGACCCAGCTGAATGTCACGGCGGCTACCGGCCTCACCAAACTGTCCGAGGCCGCACCCGAGGTCAAGCCCACCGTCTTCACTCTTCCGGCCGGCGAGGCCTTCCGCGAGTCGCTGGAAGGCATGCTGCTGGCACCCCAGGGCCCCATGACCGTCAGTGACAACTACAGCCTGAACCAGTACGGCGAGATCGGCCTGGCCGGCGGCACCACCGCGCTGGAACAGCCCACCGCCGTGGCACCCTACGGCTCAGCAGAGTACGCCGCCGTCGTGGCTGACAACGCCGCCCGCGGCATCAAGCTCGACGACGGGTCCAGCACCAACTTCCTCAAGGACGCCACCACCAAGGCCGAAGTGCTGCCCTACCTCACCACCGCCGATCCGGTCCGGGTGGGCTCACCCGTCAGCTTCACCACCAACGTGGTGCTGGGCTACGCCAACAACTCCTGGAAGTTCCAGCCGCTGACCCACCTGACGGAGGCCAACAAGGCCACCGTCCAGCCGGCCCGCTTCGGCGCCACCCGCACCGAGGCCCCCGCGGCCGTGGGCGGCAACCTGAAGCTCGCCTCCTTCAACGTGCTGAACTACTTCCCCACCACCGGTGACCAAATCGCCGGCTGCAAGTTCTACACCGACCGCGCAGGCAACCCCATCACCGTCAGCGGCGGCTGCAACGTCCGCGGCGCCGCCAACGCCGAGAACTTCAAACGCCAGCAGGACAAGATCGTGGCCGCCATCTCCAAGTCCGGCGCCGACGTCGTCACCCTGATGGAGGTGGAGAACTCCGCGCAGTTCGGCAAGAACCGGGACGACGCCCTGGCCAAGCTGGTGGAGGCCCTTAACATCCCCACCCCAGGCATCTGGGACTACGTCCGCACCCCCGCGAACGCACCCCCGCTGGCCGACGAGGACATGATCCGCACAGCGTTCATCTTCAAGAAGGCCGCCGCCGAGCCGGTGGGCGAATCCATCATCCACAACGACACGGTCGCCTTCGCCAGCGCCCGCAAGCCGCTGGCCCAGGTTTTCAAGCCCGTTGGCGCGCCTGATGACAAGAAGTTCATCGCGATCGCGAACCACTTCAAATCCAAGGGCTCGGCAGCCACACCGGACGACACCGACAAGGGCCAGGGCAATTCAAACCTCGCCCGTACCGCCCAGGCGCAGTCCCTGCTGGCCTTCGCCGACGAGCTGCAGAAGTCCAAGGCCACCGACAAGGTGTTCCTGATCGGCGACTTCAACTCGTACGGCAAGGAAGACCCGATCAACGTCCTCACCGGCGCAGGGTATGTCAACCAGGACGACAAGGCCAGGAATGCCGACGGCACGGCCAAGCACTCGTACCTCTTCGGCGGCCTGGTGGGCTCCCTGGACCACATCCTCGCCTCCCCGGCGGCCAACGCGGTGGTCACCGGTGCGGACATCTGGAACATCAACTCGGTGGAATCCGTGGCGCTGGAGTACAGCCGCTACAACAACAACGTCACCGACTACTACGCACCAGACCAGTTCCGCGCCAGCGACCACGACCCCGTGGTGGTGGGCCTGGACCTCCCGGCAGTCCCTGCCACCGTTGACCTGAACCTCCTGAACATCAACGACTTCCACGGGAGGATCGATTCCAACACCGTGCAGGTGGCCGGGACCATCGAGAAGCTCCGCGCCGCGGCAGCTCCGGGTGCCACGGCCTTCCTGTCGGCCGGGGACAACATCGGCGCCTCGCTGTTCGCGTCCGCGGTCGCCAAGGACCAGCCCACCATCGACGTCTTGAACGCCTTGGAACTGAAAGCGTCCGCCGTGGGCAACCACGAGTTCGACGGCGGCTGGGAGGACCTGCGCGACCGCGTCATCGCGGGCGGCGCCAACGCGAAGTTCCCCTACCTGGGCGCGAACGTCTACAAGAAGGGCACCACCGAGCCGGTCCTGCCGGAGTACACGGTGCTGGACCTGAACGGCATCAAGGTTGCCGTGATCGGCACCGTCACCCAGGAAGTCCCCTCCCTGGTGACTCCCGCCGGCATCGCCGACCTCGACTTCGGCGACCCGGTGGACGCCATCAACCGGGTGGCCGCCAGGATCACGGCGGAGAAGCTGGCGGACGTGATCATCGTTGAGGACCACGACGGCGCCGGTTCCGGGGTGGTGGAGGGCGCCACCCTGGAGCAGGAAGTGGCAGCCGGGGGTCCCTTCGCCAAGCTGGTCACCGAAACCTCCCCCGAAGTGGATGCGATCTTTACGGGCCACACCCACAAGGAGTACGCCTGGGACGCCCCGGTGCCGGGCGCCGCGGGCAAGACCCGGCCCATCGTGCAGACCGGAAACTACGGTGAGAACGTGGGCCAGATCCAGCTGACCGTGGACACGGCCACCAAGCAGGTGACCGGGTACAAGGCCGGTAACGTCAAGCGCACCACCGACGCCGCAGCGGGGCTGGTGGCCGCCTACCCGCGCGTGGCCGCCGTGGACGCGATCGTGAAGAAGGCCCTCGCGGACGCCTCCGTGGTGGGCAACCAGCCCATCGGCTCGGTCACCAAGGACATCACCACGGCGTTCACCACCGACGCCACCGGTGCTGCCAAGCGCGATGACCGCGGCAGCGAATCCACCCTGGGAAACCTGGTGGCCGATTCCCTGCTCTCTTCCCTGCAGCCGGCCGAGCTTGGCGGCGCGGAGATCGGCGTCGTCAATTCCGGCGGCCTGCGCAACGAGCTGTACTACGCACCGGACGGCACCATCACCTACGCCGAGGCCAACGCGGTCCTGCCGTTCGTGAACAACCTGTGGACCACGTCCTTGACCGGTGCGCAGTTCAAGACGCTGCTCGAACAGCAGTGGCAGACCAACCCGGATGGCACGGTTCCCAGCCGGGCCTACCTGCAGCTGGGCCTGTCAAAGAACGTCAACTACACCTACGATGCCGCCCGCCCGTCCGGTGACCGGATCACGTCCGTGCGGGTGAACGGCGACCTGCTGGACCCGGCCAAGTCCTACCGGGTGGGAACCTTCAGCTTCCTGGCCACCGGTGGCGACAACTTCCGGATCTTCACCGCGGGCACCAACACCCGCGATTCCGGGCTGGTGGACCGGGATGCCTGGATCGGGTACCTCCAGAAGAGCAGCCCGGTGTCCCCGGACTTCGCCCGGCGTTCAGTGGCTGTCACCAACACCACTGCCGCTGAGGTCAAGCCCGGCGGACCGCTCACGCTGACGGTGTCCAGGCTTGACCTGACGTCGCTGGGCAGCCCGGTGAACACGGCACTGGCGGCCTCGTTCACGGACTCCGCCGGCACGGTGACCCAGCTGGGTACGGTCCCGGTCGCCGCCGGCGCCGCCGCCGTGAACCTTGCCGTGCCGGCCGGCGCTGCAGCGGGGACGGGCACCTTGGTGCTCACCGCCGTCGAATCCGGCACGGTGGTCAGGACTGCGGTCCTGGTTGCGGCGGACACTCCGTCGCAACCGGTCTGCGTCCCGCCGGTCAAGCCCACCCGGCCCGCCGACCTCAGGGGCCAGGCAAACTACGGACAGGCCATGGCCGCGTACCGGGCCTGCCTGCGCGGCTGACACCAGGATGCGCCATCACTTCCGGATCCCTTCCTACGGTTTGGGGGCCGGAAGTGATGGCGCATCGGTGTTCAAGCCCTGGCCGGGTTATCCCCTGTTGAGGATGGCCGCCGCGATTTCGTCCGCATCGCGGAGGGTGCGCTGGCCGCTGCGGTAGGCGGGGCCGCCCTCCTGGAAAGCTTCGGCGGCGATGGCGGTGCCCCATTGTGCCGACGACAGCTGCAATCCCAGGACGAACAAGCCCTCCGTCACCGACCCGTTGGCCCCCACCGGCCGGTACGGGTGGGGCTCCACGTCCAGTCCGGTGGACTCCACCGGGGCGCCTTCGGCGGTCATCATCAGTTTGGAGCGGACCAGCCCGTCCGCCAGCAGCTGTTCCAAGACCGGGGACTCGTTGGCTGACACCCGGTTGCCGGGGGCCAGCGCTTCCACCATGGTCCGCGCCGTCGCGGGCGGCCCGGAAACCCACGGTGAGGAAGCGGCAAACCGCGCCGCCTTCCGGTCCACGCCGAATTTGGGGTCCGGCCCAACGAAGCTCACCACCCCGGCCCGGGCGAGCGCGGCGAGTTGTTCGGAACGCAGCGCAGGCGGACCGCTGGCCAGGCCTTCCACGAAGGACTCGAACCAGCCGCGCAGTCCGGCCACCCAGGATTCGTCGGTGATGCCGCCGTCGGCCACTGCCGTTTTGAGGACGGCGCGTCCATGGTGCAGGGCGCCGATGGCCATCTTGACCGGATCGTCCTCGCCGAGCGCGGAACGGCGTGCGTCGTCCAGCAGGAATTCCACCACGGCGGCGTCGTGCTCGGCCCGGGAACCAAACGAACGGCCCGCCAGCGGAGCGGCCAGTCCCAGCAGGTCCAGGCGGTGCCTGGGGCCGACGTGGACGGCAAGGACGCTGTCCACGCCGTCCTCCCATTTCACGGCGCTGTGCGCATGCGGCTGCAGGGCTTCCTCGAGCGCGGCAAGGAATGCCGGCGCGTCCGGGACCGCTCCCGGGTGCGAGCGCACCAGCGTGGAGTAGTAGGCCCACAGGGTGTCACGGTGCAGCAAGGGCCACAGGTCGTGGTCGAAGGAGGGCCGGATTCCTGCCTTGGCCAACCGCCCGATCGCGGCCTCGGTGAGGTAGCGCAGCCTGACGGAGGGGGCGTAGTAGCCGTCCAGGGCGGCCTTGGCGCGGTACGGGGTGCCGCGCCGGGAGGCCGCGATGATCAAAGGCTCCTGGCCGGAGGGTTCGTACTCGAGCCGGTTGCCGGTGGAGACGAATTTTCCGCCGCGGCCTTCGGTGAGCTGTCCCATGGTGTCAAAGAAGTTCAGTCCCATGCCGCGGACCAGGACAGGTTCGCCGGCCGGGATCCGGGACCAGTCCACATCCGCGGGCGCGGCGGGCGGAAAGTATTGCAAACCCAGCCGCGCGGCCGAATCCTGGAGGTCGCGCTGTTCCGGGTTCAGGCGGGACGGGATGTGCCCCAGGGCGAGCACAACGGAGTTGGCCCTGATGCTCTCCCCGGTGGCCAGCCCGACGTCGAACATTCCGTCCCCGGTGGGGCGCGCCCACAGCGCGGACGTTTCGTGGAATTCGATGGTGACGCCGTCGGGGGCCTTGGCGAGCACGTCCGCCAGGGTGCTGCGAAGGTACCGGCCGTACAGGGCACGGCTGGGGAAGTCCCGCGAACCCAGCACCGCGATTTCGGCCCGTTCGTCATCGGTGAGGGACGGCAGCGGATCCCTCTGCTGCATCAGCCGCCATTCATCGAACGTGATACCGGCAACCGGCGGCGGCAGCGACGGGTCCTGGGGAATCAGCGTGGGATAGAAGGACTGGGTGTTCATGAGGAACAAACGGGACTGCCCGGGCTGCCAGACATGGCCCGGGCCCGCCGGGTATGGATCCACGACGTCGATTCGCAGCCGCACGTGGTGCCCCGCCGCGGCCGTGTGGGCGAGCAGCCGCTCCAGCACACTGGTGCCCCGGGGGCCGGCGCCGATGATGACGGCCCGGGTGCTCTGCGATAATTCCACGCCATCCAGCGTACGGGCTCAGGCCAACCGGCGCCCGCACGCTTGACTTGCCAGCAGTGGGGGATGTTGTTTGGATGGGGCGCATGACCACCACAGCAGCTGATCACGCGTCCGTTCCCGGTCCTGGCCGGGACACCACCGCTACCCCGGCCCCGGGCTCCGCCCCCGAACCAGTCGACGAGAATGTGTGGCTGGAGGACATCTACGGCGAGGAGCAGCTGGCCTGGGTCAAGGAGCAGAATTCCCGCACCGAGGACCTGCTCGAGGGCGCTGACTACGCGGAACTGGAAGCGGGCATCCTCGAAGTCCTGGATTCCACCGACCGGATCGCCATGGTGGGCAAGCGCGGCGACTGGTACTACAACTTCTGGAAGGACCGGCAGAACCCCAAGGGCCTCTGGCGCCGCACCACCTGGGAGAGCTACTGCACCGATTCCCCGGAGTGGGACGTCCTGCTGGACATTGATGCACTGGCCAAGGCTGAGGACGAAGAGTGGGTGTTCCACGGCGCCACGTTCCTGCGTCCGGCCGCGGGCGAGCCCTACCGGCTGGCCCTGCTGGCCCTCTCCCCCGACGGCGGCGACGCGAACCGGTACCGCGAGTTCGACGTCGAAGCACGCGGCTTCGTGGATCCGGCGGAGGGCGGATTCGACCTCCCGACCGCCAAAGGCAACGTGTCCTGGCTGGACGCGGACACCCTGCTGGTTGCCTCCACCGCGGATGGCCTGCCCAGGACGGCGTCCTCGTACGCCCGGACCGCGGTGACCCTCAAGCGCGGCGATTCCCTGGCCGGCGCCCCACGCCTGTTCGAGGTGCCCGAGGACCACATGATGGCTATCGTGGCGCACGATTCCACCCCCGGCTTTGAGCGCACCTTCGCGGTGGACTACATCGACTTCTTCAACCGCACCAACCTGGTGCTGCGGGGCGACGAGTGGGTGCCGATCGATGTGCCCACGGACGTCAACGTGAGCGCCCACCGCGACTGGCTGCTCTTCCGTCCACAGCAGGACTGGACTGTGGACGGCACCACGTACCCGTCCGGCGCCCTGCTCGCGGCCGGGTTCGAGGACTACCTCGCGGGCAACCGGCAACTCACGGTCCTGTTCACGCCCGATGCCCACACCTCGCTGCAGTCCTGGAGCTGGACCCGGAACTTCCTGCTGCTCAACCTGCTCCGGGACGTTTCCTCCGAGATCCGGGTGCTGGATCCCTCCCGGCCGGCCGACGGCGGCTGGGCGGCCACGCCCCTGGACGCCTGCCCGCCGCTGCACGACGTGAACGCCTACGCCGTGGACGACGAGGACGACGAACCGGCCAACGGCGGCGCGGGCGATGACTTTTGGCTCATCGCCACGGGCTTCACCACCCCCACCACCCTCATGCGCGGCACCCTTGAGCGGAGCGCCCCGGACGGGGCAGGCGACGGAACGCCCGGCGTGGTGAGCCGGCACGCCGCCATCAAGGCCTCGCCGTCGTTCTTCGCTGACGGCGACTATGAGGTGGAGCAGCACTTCGCCGTGTCCGACGACGGCACCCGGGTCCCGTATTTCCAGGTAGCCCCGCGCGGGCTGGCCTTGGACGGGCAGAACCCCACCCAGCTCTCCGGCTACGGCGGATTCGAGGTCTCCCGGACGCCCGCTTACAGCGGCACGGTCGGCAGGGCCTGGCTGGAGCGGCGGACGGCTTTGTCGGACGGCACCGACGGGAAGGCGCCGCACTCGCGCGGCGGGGTGTACGTGGTGGCGAACATCCGCGGCGGCGGCGAGTACGGGCCGGCCTGGCACCGTGCCGCACTGAAGGAAAACCGGCACAAGGCCTACCAAGACTTCGCAGCGGTGGCCCGGGACCTGATCTCACGCGGAGTGACCTCTCCGCGGCGGCTCGGTTGCGTGGGCGGCTCCAACGGCGGCCTGCTGGTGGGAAACATGCTCACCCGGTATCCGGAACTTTTCAGGGCGGTCTCCTGCGGTGTGCCGCTGCTGGACATGCGCCGGTACACCAAGCTGTCCGCCGGGCACTCCTGGATCGCCGAGTACGGCGACCCGGATGTTCCCGAGCAGTGGGAGTACATCAGGACCTTTTCGCCGTACCACCTGCTCAAGGACGCGGTGGAGTACCCGGAAACCTTCATCTGGACGGCCACCTCGGACGACCGGGTGGGCCCGGTGCAGGCGCGGAAGATGGCCGCTCGGATGCTGGCCATGGGGATCCCGAACGTGTGGTTCCACGAAGCATTGGAAGGCGGCCACGCCGGCGCCTCCGACAACCGGCAGGCTGCCGCGCTCCAGGCCCGCAGCCAGCATTTCCTCTGGAAGGCGCTGGCGGGCTGAATGGCGGCCGGGGTGGCGGTCCGCAGGGCAGTGGCGGGGGACATCGAGCAGCTGGCCCAGGTACACATCCGCTGCTGGCGGGAAACGTACCGGGGCATGTTGACCGGTGCCTTCCTTGCCTCGGTGGATCCCGCAGGCCGGCTTGCCCTGTGGCGGCACCTGCTGGACCGCCCGGACCCCGCCGAGGCGTGGGTGGCCTGCGACGGCGCGACCGTGGTCGGTTTCGCCGGCCGGCGGCGGCTGCCCGCCCCGGGTTCCCCCGAGGGGCACCCGCCGCCGGCTTCCGGTGACCTGGAGCTGTGGGGGTTGTATGTGCTGGCCTCGCACCAGCGCATCGGCCTTGGCGGCCGACTGCTGACCGCTGCGCTGGGCACCCAGGCGGCGAGCCTGTGGGTGGCGGCGGCAAACAGCAACGCCATCGGTTTCTACCGCCGCTTCGGCTTTGAACCTGACGGCGCCGAGGATGTCCTGGCTGACTGGCAGGACCTGCCGGAAATCCGGATGGTCCGCGCGCAGCAACGCCTCCCCTAGGCCCTCCCTGCGCCGGCATCCCGGGCCCGGCTGCCGGGGGTGGCGCCGTTGCGGCCGGCGGGTTTGCCTGGCCGGGCACCGTTTTGCACTGCATGGCCGGATCTGCGTATCCTTGGTGGGCTAGGAATAGCAATTGGAGACGTGCCAGAGCGGCCGAATGGACTTCACTGCTAATGAAGGGTCGGGGTTAAACTCGACCGGGGGTTCAAATCCCCCCGTCTCCGCGTTTGGCCCCGGTCCCTGGACCGGGGCCTTTTGCGTTTCCGGGCCCGGCCTCGGGGCGCCCCTGGCCAGTCCTAAGCCCGTTCGCGCATCAGCACCTTGAAGGGTGCGCAGACGCGAACAAGCTTCTGATACGACGGACTTTGCGCCTCGCCCACTCGGAAAACCGCCCCGTCCACTCGGAAAACGCTGTCCGGCAGCCGGACGTGGCGAGCGGTGCCTGCCGCAGCGGTGGCAGGATTGGCCCATGGCGCCACGCAGCAACTTACCCCAGCCCGAGGGCACCCGGACGGCATGGAATCCCCGCCTGGCACTCCTGGTGGCGGCGACCTTCTTCATGGAGTTCCTTGACGGAACGGTCCTCACCACCGCCATCCCCAGCATTTCCGCGGACTTCGCCATCCCCGCAGCGGACGTGAACATCACCATGACCGCCTACCTGCTGACGGTGGCCATCGGCATTCCCCTCAGCGGCTGGCTGGCAGAACGGTTTGGTGCGCGCCGGATCTTTTGCCTGGCAATCGCCGTCTTCACCCTGGCGTCGCTCGCCTGCGCCCTCAGCCAGGACCTCACCACCCTGACCTTGAGCCGTATTGCCCAGGGGGCGGGTGGCGCCATGATGGTCCCGGTGGGCACCCTGGTGGTCCTGCGCGGCACACCGAAGTCGGAGTTGCTGCGCGCCACCGCGTTCCTGGTGTGGCCCGGGCTCCTGGCACCGGTCCTCGCGCCGCTGGTGGGCGGAGCGCTCACCACCTACCTGTCGTGGCACTGGATTTTCCTGGTCAACCTTCCGCTCGGTGCGGCCGCGTTCCTGGCCTCCCTCCGGCTGGTCCCGGTAGCGCCGGGCGACCCAGGGCGGCGCTTGGACTGGCCCGGCATGGCACTGACCACTATCGGGGTCGGGGCGCTCGTGGCCGGCCTGGAACTTGCCAGCAGCCACCCCGAACTGCCCTGGGCCGGGATCAGCGCCGCCGCCGGGGCCGCAGCGCTCACGGGGGCCGTGTTGTGGATGCGGCGCACCCCGCATCCGCTGTTCAACCTGCATGTCTTCCGCGCCCGCACGTTCCGGGCCATGGCTACCGGTGGTTTCGTGTACAGGGTGACCATCAGCTCGGTCCCCTTCCTGTTGCCGCTGATGTTCCAGACCGGATTCGGATGGACTCCCCTGCACGCCGGAGCACTCGTGGCCGCAGTGTTCATCGGCAACATCGGAATCAAGCCGGCCACCACGCCGTTGATCCGGAAATTTGGCTTCAAGGCGATGCTGGTGTTTGCCTCGCTGGCGTCCGCCCTGACGTTCGCCGCTTGCGCCCTGCTGACGCCTGAGACCCCGGAAGCATTGATGTTCGCACTGCTGGTCTGCAGCGGGGCGTTCCGCTCCATCGGCTTTTCGTCATATGCGTCCGTCCAGTACGCGGACATCCCGCCGGCCCAACTCACCTCCGCCAACACGGTGTCGGCGACCCTGGTGCAGCTTGCCACGGGATCGGGAATCGCCGTCGCAGCCCTGCTGATCCGGACGTTTGATGGGGTTTCCCTCGGGCACCAGGACGCCGCCGGACCATTCCGGGCCGCGTTCCTGGCCATGGCCGTCCTGATGCTGGCCAGCACCGCGGACAGCATCCTGCTGCCGCGGCACGCCGGGGCTGCCGTCAGCCGGCCTGGGCCAAAATCAGGGGAAGCACCGCTCCCGCCCCGGCCTGCCGAAGGGCGCGCCCGGCGACCGTAAGGGTCCACCGGCTGTCCGCGAGGTCGTCAATCAGCATGACCGGCTGGCCCTGGGCGGACTGCAGCGCGGCTTCAAGTTCCGGCCCTACCACCAGCCGGTCCCAGACTCCGGCCAGCCTGTACGCGCTGTTCCCGCCACGGCCGCCGGTGGGACCGCCGTGCGCCAACTGCAGCTCGCCAAGGTAGGGGATGCGCCCGATATCCGAGATCCCGCGGGCCAGCGAACCCACCAGTTGCGGTTTGCTGCGGGAAGGGATGCTGACGATCGCGGCCGGCCTGCCGGCTCCGCTCCATCCCGGGTTCCGGGAGTCCCCGGTGCCCCATTCGCGCAGCACCTGCACGCAGGCCTGGAGCATCCCGGGATCCACCGGCCGGTCCTGCGCGCCGGAGGCGAACAGCTCCCGCAAGGCCCCACCCCAGCCCAGGTCCGTCAGCCGGGCGAGGACCCGCCCGTCCGCAAGGCCTTCCCCGGGCTTGAGCTTGCCCTTCACCGGAACCCCCAGGCGGTCCATGCCGCTGGGCCACTGCAGGCGCGGCTCCAGGACTCCGCCTGCCCTGCTCAGGGTCTGGCCGGCGGCCGCCGTGGCCTCGGCCGCGACGTCGGCAGGGAACCATTGGCCTGCGCAGTTGTCGCACCGGCCGCAGGGCCGCGCCGTCTCGTCGTCCAGGACCGAGGTGATGTACTCCATGCGGCAGCCCGCCGTGTCCTGGTAGATCACCATGGAGTCCTGCTCGTCCACGCGCGCCTCGGCGATCCGGCTGTAGCGTTCGGCGTCGTAGGTCCAGGGCTGCCCGGTGGAGCGCCAGCCGCCGCCCACCCGTTCCACGGCGCCGTCCACGGACAGCACCTTCAGCAGCAGCTCAAGCGGGGTGCGCCGCAGGTCAACCCTGGCTTCGAGTGCCACCGTTGACAGGGCCGTTCCGGCCTCGGCCAGGGCGGTCAGGACGGCCCCGGCCTTCTCCTCGGACGGCATGGATGCGGTGGCGAAGTATTGCCAGATTTCGCGGTCCTCGGAGCCGGGCAGCAGCAGGACGTCGGCGTTGGCGGCGCCACGGCCGGCACGGCCCACCTGCTGGTAGTACGCCACGGGCGACGACGGCGCGCCCAGGTGGACAACGAAGCCGAGGTCCGGTTTGTCGAAGCCCATCCCCAGTGCCGACGTGGCCACCAGCGCCTTGACCTCGTTGTCCTTCAGCAGTTGCTCCGCCCGTTCCCGGTCGGCCGGATCGGTCCGGCCGGTGTAGGCGAGCACGTGGTGCCCGGCCTCGGCCAGCAGCCTGGCGGTGTCCTCCGCTGCGGACACCGTCAGGGTGTAGATAATGCCGCTGCCGGGGAGGTCTGCGAGGTGCGTCAGCAGCCAACCCAGGCGCGCTTTGGAATCGGGAAGTGACAGGACGCCGAGCCGCAGCGAATCACGGCCCAGCGCACCGCGGATGGTCAGGACCCCGGCCCCGAGTTGTTCCTCGATATCGTGCACCACCCGCGAATTGGCCGTGGCCGTGGTGGCCAGGACCGGCACCGAATCGGGCAGCCGCGTGATGAGGTCGGCGATGCGGCGGTAGTCGGGGCGGAAATCGTGGCCCCAGTCTGAAATGCAGTGGGCTTCGTCGATCACGAGCAGGCCGGTCCGGCGGAGGAGTTCAGGCAACTGGTTTTCACGGAACGCGGGGTTGGTCAGCCGTTCCGGGGAGACGAGGAGGACGTCCACTTCGTCGGCAGCCAGCTGCTCTCGGACCGTGTCCCACTCCAGCTGGTTGGCAGAGTTGATGGCCACGGCGCGGACCCCGGCCCTCGCAGCAGCGGCCACCTGGTCGCGCATCAGGGCGAGCAAGGGCGAGACGATCAGCGTGGGCCCGGCGCCCCGGCGCCGCAGCAGCAGGGAGGCCACGAAGTACACTGCTGACTTGCCCCAGCCGGTGCGCTGGACCACCAAAGCCCGCCGCCCGGCGTCGACCAATGCTTCAATGGCTTCAAACTGCCCGTCGTGGAACACTGCACCGGGATGCCCCACCAGGCCGCGAAGGACCTCGAGGGCCTCAGCGTGGGTGGCGGTTCCGGGGGCATCCGGACCTGCGGCAAGGGTAGTGGCGAGGGTGGACGTGTACTGGTTATCGGCCATTGATTCAGTATCCCAGCACCCCCTGACAGCGGGCACAGCCCGGTGCTGCTATGTGGAAAGCCCCGGCCGGTGCACCCGAATGCGCCCAGCTGTTACGAAAGTGCGCCCGGAACCAGCTTGGCTGCGCCCGCCGCCCACGTAAGATAAAGCCCGTGACTAGCGAACAGACAACGACATTTGATCTCTCGGCATCCTTCAAGGCCTACGACGTCCGAGGGATTGTGGGCGAATCGATCACCGCCGAAATCGTCGAAGCCGTGGGGGCCGCGTTCGTGGATGTCCTCAAGCTCGAAGGCCAGACCATCGTGGTGGGCGGCGACATGCGCCCCTCCTCCCCCGAGTTCACCAAGGCTTTCGCCAACGGGGCCGCAACGCGGGGCGCCAACGTGGAGCTGCTGGACCTGATCTCCACCGATGAGCTGTACTTTGCGTGCGGTTTCCTCAACCGCGCCGGCGCAACCTTCACCGCCAGCCACAACCCCGCCGCCTACAACGGCATCAAGATGTCCAAGGCCGGCGCCGTCCCGATTTCCTCCGAAACCGGCCTCAAGGAGATCCAGGCCCTCGCGGAGCAGTACCTAAACACCGGGTCCATCCCCGCCGCCGGCACCCGCGGAAACATCAGCGTCCGCGACGTCCTCAAGGACTACTCCGAGTACCTGCGCAAGCTGGTTGACCTCTCCGCATCCCGCCCGCTGAAGGTGGTGGTGGACGCCGGCAACGGCATGGCAGGCCTGACCACTCCCGCCGTGCTGGGCGACGCGTTGCTGCACAAACTCCCGTTCGACATTGTTCCGCTCTACTTCGAACTGGATGGCTCCTTCCCCAACCACCCCGCCAACCCGCTGGAGCCGGAGAACCTCCGCGACCTCCAGGCAGCGGTCATCAAGCACGGCGCGGACATCGGCCTGGCCTTCGACGGCGACGCAGACCGCTGCTTCGTCATCGACGAGAAGGGCGAGCCCGTGTCGCCGTCCGCCATCACCGGGATGGTGGCGCGCCGCGAGATCGCCCGCGCCAAGGCGCAGGGCGAGGAAGAGCCCACGATCATCCACAACCTCCTGACCTCCCGTGCCGTCGCGGAGCTGGTGGAGCACGACGGCGGACGTGCTGTCCGGACCCGCGTTGGCCACTCGTTCATCAAAGCGGTCATGGCCGAGGAAGGTGCCGTGTTCGGCGGCGAACACTCCGCGCACTTCTACTTCCGCGATTTCTGGAATGCTGACACCGGCATGCTGGCGGCCATGCATGTCCTGGCAGCACTGGGCGAGCAGGACGGCCCGCTGTCCGACCTGGCACGCGAATACGAGCCCTACGTCAGCTCCGGCGAGATCAACTCCGAGGTGGAGGACAAGCCGGCGGCGGTGGAGCGGGTACGGCAGGCTTTCGCGGACGAGGACCTCACCATCGACACCCTGGACGGCAGCACGTTCACGGCCAACGACGGCAGCTACTGGTTCAACCTCCGCCCCTCCAACACCGAACCGTTCCTGCGGCTCAATGCCGAGGCGACGGACCGGGCCACCATGGAGCGCGTCCGCGACCGCGTCCTCTCGCTGGTACGGGCCTAGCAGCAGATGGCAAAGCACACCGGGCAGCCAACGGAGGGCTCCGGCGGCCAGGAGGGCTGGCGCGATTCTGTTCCGGAAGCCACGGCAACCGACCTGGAGAACCTCCTTGGCACGGGTGTGAGCGCGGCCCAGGAGCAGCTCCAGCGCAACGGCGGCTTTCTGCCCTTCGCGCTCACTGTCCAGAACGACGGCGAGGTGCGGCTGGTTGCCGTCTCCCCGGCGGAGGCCGGGGAGGACACGGACGGGGATTTCGACGCCGAGGCCATGATCCAGGACCTCCAGGCGCTCCTGCGGCAGAACCGGGACGACTTCCGCGCCGCCGCCGTCGTGTGCGACATCCTGCTGGTGGAAGAGGATTCCGACGCCATCCACGTGGCCGCGGAGCACCGGGACGGTTCCCTGTTCGCAGCCGTCCTGCCTTATGCCGCCAACCCCAGCACCCAGTCCTGGGATTTTGGCGAGCTGGGCGCGGATGCCAGCGAGCCGGCCATCTGGGTGGACTAGACCAGCGGCAGCCGTGAAGATCAACGCCTTCGCCGACGTCAGCCTGCGGGCACTCATGGTGCTCGCAGCGGTCCCGGACGGCACCCTGCTGACCACCCAGAGCATCGCGGACTCGGTGGGGACGCCCTACAACCACGTCAGCAAGGCGATGGCCAAGCTGCGGAGCCTGGGGCTGATCGAGGTTGTCCGGGGCCGCTCCGGCGGGTCCCAGCTCAGCCATGCCGGGCGCATCGCCAGCGTGGGGCAGATCCTGCGGCAACTCGATTCCCGGGCAGATCCGGCCGATTGCGTATCACCGGCCGGCAACTGCCCTTTGATCACCGAATGCCGGCTCCGCAGCGCCCTGGCCCGCGCAAGGGAAGCCTTTTACGCGGAACTCGACTCCGTGGTGATCGCGGACCTGCCCCAGGCCCGCCAGATGGCGCCGGTATTCCAGCTGATCGGCCTCCGCCCGGGCTTGTAGCCCAACCCATCCGGGTGTCACCTACCAGTTTGATTTCAATCTTCTACGCAGTGTAGAACTGAGGCAGAAATACTTGTATTTGAAATACAAGTTTTCATCCGGCCGGACGAAGGCCCCGGCCATAACCTCAGGAGTTTCAGATGCTCTCGGACAAGTCCCGCCCCGTCATTGAGGCCACCCTGCCGCTGGTCGGCTCCAGGATCGGATCCATCACCCCGAACTTCTACGCCCGTCTTTTCGCGGCCCACCCCGAGCTGATGGATGGCCTGTTCAGCCGCTCCAACCAGCGCTCCGGGAACCAGCAGCAGGCCCTCGCCGGGAGCATCGCAGCCTTCGCCACCCACCTGGTCAACAACCCGGGCACCCTGCCGGAGACGGTCCTTTCCCGCATCGCCCACCGGCACGCCTCCCTGGGCATCACCGAACCGCAGTACCAGGTGGTCTACGAGCACCTCTTCGCGGCCATCGCCGAAGACCTCGCCGAGGTCATCACCCCCGAGATCGCCGAAGCCTGGACCGAGGTGTACTGGCTGATGGCGGACGCCCTGATCAAGCTCGAAAAGGGCCTCTACGCCGCGCAGGCCAACGACAAAATGTGGACGCCCTGGCGGGTGGCAGCCAAGGCACCGGCAGGAACCGGGTCCATGACCTTCACCCTGGAGCCGGCCGACGACACCCCGGTCACCGCAGCCCTGCCCGGGCAGTACATCAGCGTGAAGGTGGCGCTCCCGGACGGCCTGCGGCAGGTGCGGCAGTATTCCCTCTCCGGCGGTGCCGGCACCAGCCGGACCTTCACCACCAAACTCGACGACGGCGGCGAGGTTTCCCCCGTGCTGCACCACACCGTCCAGGTGGGCGACGTCGTCGAGATTTCCAACCCTTACGGTGAGATCACCCTCAAGGACGGCGACGGCCCGGTGGTCCTGGCCTCCGCGGGCATCGGCTGCACCCCCACGGCGTCCATCCTGCGGTCGCTGGCCGAGTCCGGCTCTGACCGGCAGGTGCTGGTGCTGCACGCGGAAAGCACCCTGGACAGCTGGGCCCTGCGCAGCCAGATGACCAGCGACGTCGAGCGCCTGGACGGCGCAGAACTGCAACTCTGGCTGGAGCAGCCGGTGGACGGCACCAGGCAGGGCTTCATGTCCCTGCGCGAAGTGGACCTCCCGGCCGATGCGTCCCTCTACCTCTGCGGCCCGCTGCCGTTCATGAAGAACATCCGCAACGAGGCCATCAACGCGGGCATTCCCGCCACCAGGATCCACTACGAGGTCTTCGGCCCGGACATCTGGCTCGCGAGCTGAATCCACCGCGCGGCCCGCTCCCGGGCCCACGGGACGACGACGGCCCCGCACCTTCCGGAAAACGTGCGGGGCCGTCGTAGTACTTATGAAGGGCAGGTCAGCCCAAGCGGGCCTTCAGGCCTGCCAGTTCGGACTGCAGGGCTTCGGGCAGCGAGCCGCCGAAGTTGGCGAACCAGTCTTCAATGGAGGCCAGCTCGGTGGCCCACTCGGCAGGATCGACCTTGACGGCCTCCTCAACCTGGGCAGCCGTCATGTCCAGGCCTTCGAGGTCGATGGCCTCGCCGGTGGGTACGTAGCCGATGGGGGTTTCGACGGCGTCTGCCGTGCCTTCGAGGCGCTCGATGGCCCACTTGAGGACGCGGGCGTTGTCGCCGAAGCCGGGCCAGGCGAAGCCGCCCTGGGAGTTCCGGCGGAACCAGTTGACCAGGAAGATCTTGGGCAGGCGCTCCGGGTTTGCCTTGGCGGACAGGTTTACCCAGTGGTTCAGGTAGTCGCCTGCGTCGTAGCCGATGAAGGGCAGCATGGCCATGGGGTCGCGCCGGACCACACCGACCGCGCCGGCGGCGGCCGCGGTGGTTTCGGAGGAAAGGGTGGAGCCCATGAAGATGCCGTTGGACCAGCTGCGGGCCTCGGTGACCAGGGGAATGGTGGTCTTCCGGCGGCCGCCGAACAGGATGGCGGAGAGCTCCACGCCGTCCGGGCTGAAGTACTCCTCGGCCAGCATGTCGATCTGGTCGATCGGGGTGCAGAAGCGGGAGTTCGGGTGGGCTGCGGGCTTGTCCGAGTCGGGCGTCCAGGAGTTGCCCTGCCAGTCGGTGAGGTGCGCCGGGGTTTCCTCGGTCATGCCCTCCCACCACACGCCGCCGTCGTCGGTCAGCGCCACGTTCGTGAAGATGCTGCTGCCCTTGGCGATGGCCCGCATGGCGTTGGGGTTGGTGCCCCAGCCGGTACCGGGTGCCACGCCGAACAGGCCGGCCTCGGGGTTGACGGCCCGCAGCTCGCCTTCCTTGCCGAACCGCATCCAGGTGATGTCGTCACCGAGGGTTTCAACCTTCCAGCCCTTGATGGTGGGATCCAGCAGGGCGAGGTTGGTCTTGCCGCAGGCGGAGGGGAAGGCCGCGGAAATGTGGTACGTCTTCTGCTCGGGGGAGGTCAGCTTGAGGATGAGCATGTGCTCTGCCAGCCAGCCTTCGTCGCGGGCCATGACGGAGGCGATGCGCAGGGCGTAGCACTTCTTGCCCAGCAGCGCGTTTCCACCGTAGCCGGAGCCAAAGGACCAAATGGAGCGCTCTTCGGGGAAGTGGACGATCCACTTGTCCGGGTTGCACGGCCACGGGACGTCATCCTGGCCCGGTGCCAGCGGCGCGCCCAGGGAATGCAGGGCCGGGACGAAAAAGGCGTTGGTCTCGGTGATCCGGTTCAGGACATCCGTGCCAATGCGGGCCATGATGCGCATGGAGGCAACAACGTAGGCGCTGTCAGTGATTTCCACGCCAAACTTGGGGTCCTCGGCATCCAGGTGGCCCATGACGAACGGGATGACGTACATGGTGCGGCCGCGCATGGAACCGGCGAAGAGCCCGCGCAGCTTGTCCTTCATCTCGCGCGGGTCCATCCAGTTGTTGGTGAAGCCGGCGTCACGCCTGTTTTCCGAGCAGATGAAGGTCTGCTCCTCGACGCGGGCAACGTCGGCGGGATCCGAGAACGCGGCGAAGGAATTGGGGAACAGGTCCTGGTTGAGGCGCGTGAGCGTTCCGGCAGCGACGAGCTCGTCGGTCAGGCGGGTGTTTTCCTCTTCGGACCCGTCAACCCAGTAGATGCGGTCCGGCTGCGTAAGCTCAGCAACCTCTTCGACCCATGCCAGCAAGCCGGCATGTGTGGTGGGTGCTTTCTCAAGCAGCGGCTTCTGCGCCAGATCGCCCATTGCAGTTCCCTTCCTCGGGTTCATCGGTGTGAGCTAAATGCTATGGTCCGGACCACTGGAGTTTTTTGGGAGCTTGACTGACATCTCCGGTCACGAAAAGTGAATTCCGCGGAAATTCAAGGAATTTTTACCGCAGAATCGCGAATTAAGTGACAAAGGTCACCTATACCGGTCTAGTTGCCGAGATTACAAGGGTTTCGATTTGGCACTACGGCCCCGGCTCGCGTAAAGTAATTCGAGGTTCGGGGAGAGCGGTTCTTCACCCGGGACACGGAATGCGCCCATAGCTCAGCTGGATAGAGCGTCTGTCTACGGAACAGAAGGTCAGGGGTTCGAATCCCTTTGGGCGCACCAACAAGGTCCGCACCGGCTCGCCGGTGCGGACCTTTTTTGTACCCTCCAGTCGCCGCGTCCCGGCTAGGCTGTGCACATGATGCCCGAGGCCGCTGAGCGCGAATTTGATGTTGTTGTTATCGGCGCAGGCGCCGTAGGTGAAAACGTGGCGGGCCGCGTGGTCCAGGCGGGCCTGAGCGCCGTCATGGTGGAAGCGGAACTTGTTGGCGGTGAATGCTCCTACTGGGCATGCATGCCATCCAAGGCACTGCTCCGGCCCGGCACCGCCCTGCATGGGGCGCAGACCACCCCCGGCGCCAAGGAAGCCGTCACCCGAACCCTGGACGCCGCCGCCGTCCTGGCCCGCCGCAACTACTTCACGTCCAACTGGCAGGACGACAGCCAAGTCAGCTGGGCGAAGGACACCGGCATCGAGCTGGTGCGCGGCCACGGCTGGCTGACCGGGCCCAAGGCGGTTGAAGTGGCGGGCCTGGATGGGGCGCAACACCTGCTGCGGGCCAGGCACGCGGTGGTCCTGGCCACCGGGTCCACCCCCAACAACCCTCCCATCGAGGGGCTGGAGGACGTGCAGGTCTGGGGCACCCGGGAAGCGACCTCCGCGGCTGAGATCCCCGAACGCCTCACGGTCCTGGGCGGCGGAGTGGCCGGCACGGAGCTCGCGCAGGCCTTCGCCCGCCTGGGCTCGAGCGTTACCCTGGTGGCGCGCAGCGGCCTGCTGGGCACCTTCCCGGAGGAAGGGGCGGCGCTGGTTGCGGCGGGATTGCGGGCAGACGGCGTGACCCTCCGGCTGCATACGGCCACCGAACGGATCAGCGCAAACGAGGACGGCACGCTCACCGTCAGCCTGGGCGACGGAACCACCGTCACGGCAGAAAAGGTCCTGGTCTCCACCGGCCGGCACCCGGCGCTGGAAGGCCTCGGCCTGGAAAGTGTCGGCTTCGAGCCCGGAGAATCGGGCCACCTGAGCCTGTCCACGGACACCACCGGCCTCGTCGAAGGGACCCCCGGCGACGACGACTGGCTGTACGCCGTGGGGGACGCCGCCGGGAAGAACCTTTTCACCCACCAGGGCAAGTACGAGGCCCGCGCCACCGGTGACGCCATCGCCGCCCGGGCCACGGGCGGGCTCAAGGGAGCCCCGGGCGACTGGACCAGCTGCGCCCAGACGGCCAACCAGCACGCCGTACCCAGCGTCGTCTTCACGGATCCGGAACTGGCGAGCGTGGGGCGCACGCTGGAATCTGCCAGGAAGGACGGCTACAACGCCTCGTCCGTGGAGCTGCCCATCCAGGTGGCCGGTTCCTCCCTGCACTCCGAGAACTACGAGGGGTGGGCGCAGCTGGTGGTTGACGAAGACCGCAAAGTCCTCCTGGGCGCCACCTTCGCCGGGCCCGATGTGGCCGAGCTGCTCCACGCGGCCACCATCGCGGTAGTGGGCGAAGTTCCGCTGGACCGGCTATGGCACGCAGTCCCTTCCTACCCGACCATCAGTGAGGTCTGGCTGCGGCTGCTGGAGAAGTATGGCCTGTGAGTCTTATTTGAACTGACCGGTCAGTTTGGTTAGTCTTGATGCAGACTTCTTCTGCGAAAGGCAAGCCTTGCTCTCAGCACACCAGCTCCAGGCCAAAGGACGCCGGGACCCGCTGCTTCCTCCCACGTCCCTGACGGTTGCGCGTGGCGAGCTGCTGCTCGTTGCCGGCGGCCGGCAGGACCAGCGCACCGCGCTGGCACTCCTGCTCAGCGGCAGGATGAAGGCCACTGGCGGCGGGCAGCTCAGCTGGGACGGCAACTCCCGGACCAAGCAGCTCCGCCTCGCCGCGGCCCTGGTGGACTCCCCCGGCGTCAATGAGCCGGAGGAACACCTCAGCGTCCGCGACCTGGTCACCGAGGACCTGGCCCTGATCCCCCGCCGCTACCGTGGCGCCCTGCTCAGCCGGCCCTGGCTCAAGGTCAACCGGTTCGAGGACATCGCGGACCTGTGGACCGAACAGCTCGAGCCGCGGCGGCGGCTTGAGCTGCTCACGGCGCTGGCCCTCGCCAACCCGGGCACCGACCTGCTGGTGATCGACTCCCCTGACCGGCACAGTGCGGATGACCTCACCTGGCTGCCGCGCCTCCAGGCGTTGGCATACGACGCCGGGCGCCCCCTCGCCGTCGTAGCGGCCGTCAGTGCCGTCCCCGCCTCGTGGGACGGACCGGTCGCCCACATCGGCAACGAGGCACCCGAACCCGCGCCGGAACGGATACCCGAAACCGAACCCGATACCCCGGGCGGCAAGCACTCAGCGGAGTCCGCGCCTGACCGGGAAAACCAGGAAACCGAACTCGAAACCGAGGTTGCCAAGTGACTGTCCTGCGGCTGGCCCGCTCCGAACTCAAGCGCATGACCGGCGGTCTGCTGCCCAAGCTGACCATCCTGGCGCTGACCATGGTCCCGCTGCTCTACGGTGCGGTGTACCTGTACGCGAACTGGGATCCTTACGGGCACCTCAACAGCCTCGACGCCGCACTGGTGGTCGAGGACTCCGGCGCCACCGCTGCCGACGGCACCCGGCTGGAGGCCGGAACCAAAGTGGCGGACAGCCTGGTGGAGGGCAACGTGTTCCACTGGGTTCCGGTGTCCAGCTCAACGGAGGCCGACGCCGGAGTCAGCAGCGGCCAGTATGCCTTCGCCCTGAAGATCCCCAAGGATTTCTCGGCAAACCTGGTCTCGCCGGGCAGCTTTGATTCCGCGAGCCAGGCCATGCTGAACGTCACCACGAACGATGCCAACAACTACCTGTTGAGCACCATCGTGGACAAACTGACCACGGCCGTCCACACCACGGTGGCCAAGGAGGTTGGGGAGGAGACCGCCAACCAGCTGCTCACCGGCTTCGGCACCATCCACAGCAAGATGGTTCAGGCCGCGGACGGCGCCGCCCAGTTGGCCGACGGAGTGGCCACCCTCAGGGACGGAACGGTCACCCTCCACGAGGGCACCACGGCCTTGAGCAGCGGCGCCGACCAGTTGTACGCCGGCCAGCTGAAGCTGCGGGACGGCGCCAACCAGCTGACCGACGGCGCGGGGCAGCTCAGCAACGGATTGTCCACGCTGAAGGACAAGACCGCCACGCTGCCCTCCGATACCCAAACGCTTGCCTCCGGCGCGGCCCAGGTGGCTGCCGGGAACGCCCAGCTGAACACCAAGGTCCAGGATGTGGCGTCCCAGCTGGAAGCAGCCGACCAAGGACTGCGCGCCCGGGTGGTGGAGTCCAACAGCAGGCTGGTCGCCTCGGGTGTCCTGACCCAGGAACAGGCTGACAAGGTATTGGCTGATTTCGATGCCGCCGCAGCGTCCAGCCCTGTGGCAGCAGCCAAGGCCAAGATCCAGACGGACGCCGAACAGGTCCAGCAGCTGGCCGACGGCTCCCAGGCGGTCAGCGTCGGCGCAGCCCAGCTGGCTGCCGGGATGCCGGCCCTGAAGGACGCCATCGGGCAGGCATCGGCCGGGGCGAACCAGCTGCACACAGGGGCCGCAGCGCTGGCGACCGGTGAGCAGTCTGCCGTCGACGGCGCCTCCGGCCTTGCGGACGGGGCGCGGAAAGTGGACGCCGGCGCGGCCCAGCTCGCCGATGGTGCGGGCCAGGCCGCCACCGGCTCCCGTACCCTGGCCGACGAGATCGGAAAGGGTGCCGGCCAGGTTCCCAACCCGGACGACACACAAAAGAGCAACCTCTCCCAGGTGATGGCCGATCCTGTGGCGGTCAGCAATGTCTCGCAGGCCAAGGCCGGTTCCTACGGCGCAGGGCTGGCACCGTTCTTCCTCACGCTCGCCCTGTGGATCGGGATCTTCATGCTGATCCAGGCGATGCGGCCCATCACCCAGCGGGCCCTGGCCTCGAACGCGCCCTCGTGGAAGATCGCGCTGGGCGGCTGGCTGCCGTTCCTGCTGGTCTCGGTGGTGCAGGCGTCCCTGCTGACCCTGGTGGTGGATGTGGCGCTGGGGTTGAACCCGGCGCACCCGGTCCTGATGTGGCTGTTCCTGCTGGCCGCGGCGATGGCGTTCAGCGCCCTCATCCAGGGGATCGTGGCCCTGTTGGGCTCCCCGGGCAAGCTCGTGGTGCTGATCCTGCTGGTCCTGCAGCTGGTGTCCTCCGGCGGCACGTTCCCGTGGCAGACCACCCCGGAGCCGCTGCATGCTGTGCACCAGGTCCTCCCCATGGGTTACGTGGTGACCGGGATGCGGCACCTGATCTACGGCGCGGACCTGTCCATGATTGTTCCCACCCTGGTTGGCCTGCTCGGGTACACAGTACTGGGCGCCGCCCTGTCCACCCTGGCGGTGCGCAAGAACAAGTACTGGACACTCAAGACGCTGAAACCGGAGATTGCCGTATGACCACCGAACCCCAGGCCGGGGCAAAAGCGCTCCGGCCTGCCCGGACCAACGCCACCCGCCAGAAACTCTTCGACGCCTCCATGGAGCTCATTGGCGAACGCGGGGCGGCCAACGTCACGGTGGACGAGATCGCCGCGGCGGCCGGAGTGTCCAAGGGCACGGTCTATTACAACTTCGGCAGCAAATCCGAGCTGATCGCCCAGTTGCTGCGGCACGGGGTGGACATCCTCAAGGCACGCCTGCTTGAGGCCGCTGACGGCGGCAGCGGCCGGGACCCGCTGCTGGCCATGGAAGCGATGATTGGCCAGGCCATGGACTTCATGGCCGAATACCCTTCCTTCGCCCGCCTGTGGGTCAGCGAGAACTGGCGGATCCCCAGTGAATGGCAGGGCACCTTTGCGGTCCTGCGCGGGGAGCTCCTCGCGGTCATCGGCCAGGCCGTGGAAAGCGTGGCCGCGGCGTATCCGGTGGATGGCTCGGTGTCCCGGGGCAGCCTGGAGACAGCCATCTTCGGCGCCTGCTTCGTGGTGGGCCTGGACCGGCAGACCTACAATCCTGAGCGCACCCGTGACCAAAGTGTTGCAGCAATCATGGCTATCATGCGCGGCTACGTCCTGGGGGAGGCCGCTCCTCGGGGATGATGGAGCACATGCGCCATACCGGAAAGAGCGGAAAATTTGCGGTGATCTGCGGCGTCGTCGCCGCCGGGCTCCTGGTGCTCACGGGGATGACCCTTGCGGAGCCGGTGTTCGTCGCGTTCCTTGGCGTGCTGGCGCTGGCGTACCTGGCTGCGGTGGCCGAAATCGTGGTCCGCCGCCGGCGCTTCGCCCTGCTCGCTGCGGGGACCGGAACTGCCCTTGCCCTCGGCTTTTCCCTGGCGTTCCTCAGCACTTGGACGCTGGCGTACGACGACCAGTCCTCCTTCCTGGGCACCCCGCTGCCCACCCGCGACCCGGACAACTACTTCCTGGGCGCCGGGGTTGCGGCCGTCGCGACTTTCGGAATCCTCTTCCTGGGCGCGCTCTGGCCGGGCCGGCGGCGTGCAGCACCGGTCCGCAGGCCGGCCGGAACCACCAGGCGCCCGGCGGCCGCACCACGGACGGGCACCCGGGCCACATTGCAGGGCACCGCACCGCAGCGCACCCCCTCACAGCGGTCCGGTCCGCCCCGCAGCCCACGCGGTGCCGCACCACGGGCCGGCCAGGCGTCCGGGGCACAATCCGGCGCCCAGGCGTCCCCCGGTCAGCGGACGTCCGCCTCCCGCGCTCCCGTCCGGGGGACGTCGGCGGCAGCCAAGCGGCCGTCGTCGTCCGTGTCTCCGGCGCCCAAACCGGCACCACGGCCCGGCAGCGGCTCAGCCCCGCGCCGCTGACGGCGCCCGCCCGCTCCGGTAATCACCGCCGTCGCGACGCCGCCCAGGAGGAGCAGGCCGCCCGCCAGTTCCGTTGCCGACGGCACCTCGGCGAGGACCAGCCACGCCGTGCTCATGCCCACCACCGGGACCAGCAGCGTGAAAGGCACCACGGCCGACGACGGGTGGCCGGCAAGGAGCCGGTTCCAGATGCCGTAACCCACCAGCGAGGCAAAGATTGCCGTGTACAACGCGCTGAGCACGGTGGGCATCTGCAGCGTTGCCAGTGATTGCCACACCGTATCCGGCCCGTCCACCAGCAGGGACAATGCCCCCAGCGGAAGCGGGACCACAGCCCCGGACCAGACCACCAATCCCAGGCCGGAGGCGGCTTTGGCCTTCCGGGCCAGGACATTCCCGGCGGCCCATGACAACGCCGCGGCCAGGACAATCACCAGCGGGAGGAGCGGTGCCACGGCGCTGCGTCCTGCCGCCACGACGGCGAGCCCGGCGACGCCCAGCACCACGCCCGCCAGTTGACGCCGGCTGGGGCGTTCGCCCAGGAAGCCCGCGGCAAGGAGGACGGTCAGCAGGACTTGCGCCTGCAGGACCAGGGACGCGAGCCCCGCGGGCATGCCCAGTGCCATGGCCAGGTACAGGAGGCCGAACTGGCCCGCGCTCATGAAGAGGCCGACGCCGAGGATAGCCTTCCAGCTGATGTCCGGTTTCCTGATGAAGAAGATCCAGGGGAACACCACCAGGACGAAGCGCATGGCGACGAACAGCAGCGGCGGGAAGTCGTGGCCGCCGGCATGCAGCCCGAGGTCGATGGCCACGAAATTCAGGCCCCACAACAGGGCGACAAGGACGGCAAGCAGGGAATCGCGCAGGTTCACATCCCATACTCTGACAGCACAGCGGATGAAGCACCAGCGCTGGTTTGTACCGTAAATCATGTACCTTTGCTTCATGATTGATATCGGTTCCCTGCGGGCCCTCGCAGCGGTGGAGCAGCACGGCTCCGTCATTGCAGCTTCGGAAGCCATGGGGTTCAGCCCATCGGCCGTGTCCCAACAGGTGAAGAAGTTGGAGAAGGAGGCCGGCTTCGCGGTGTTGGAGCGCCGGGGCCGTGGCGTCCTGCTCACGGAACGCGGACTGGCCCTGGCGGCATACGGGCGGCGCATCCTGGCCGAGCTGGAGGAACTGCAGTCCACGCTCCTGGCAGATCCGGCCAAGCCCAGCGGCAGCCTCCGGGTGGTGTCTTTTTCCACGGCCTGCCGCGGACTGGTGGGCCCGCTGCTGGCACAGCTCGAAGAGTCAGGCGCGGCGCTGAGCGTCGCCGTCCTGGCCGAGGATCCGCGGGAAGCCGTGGCCCGGGTGGCCAACGGGGAGGCGGACCTCGGCCTGGTGCACAACTGGAATTCGGTGCCGCTGGTGATCCCGGAGCATCTGACGCTCGAGTGGCTCTGCGAGGATGTGGCGGACGTCCTGGTGCACCGCAGCCATCACCTTGCGGGGCGCCCTGCGGTTGCCCCGGCGGAGCTTGTTGACGAAAGGTGGATCAGCACGCCGGCGGGGGCCATCTGCAACGAAGCCCTGCTGCGGATTTTTGCGGATTTGGGCCGGGTGCCGGACATCCGGGTTTACGATCCCGATTTCGCGACGCATATTGCGATGGTGGAGCAGGCGGTGGCGGTGGCGCTTGTTCCCCGGCTGGGGCGGCCGGCACTCCCCCGGGATGTGGTGGCCGTTCCGGTGGTCAACCCGGTCCAGGCCCGCCAGGTTGGGCTCATCCATCGCAAGACCATGACGGCCAGCCCCGGCATCAGGCACGTTGCGGGCCTGCTGCGGGAGATTGCCGGCAGCAGGGTGACCACGGGCGCGGTTGCCGCTAGTGGGCCCGGGGAACTTTGAACCGGGTAATCCGGGCATCTTGCCCATCCAGTTCCGCCCAGGGCTTTTCCGTCTCCAGCACGGTCAGCGCATTGGTGGGGAAGCGGGTGGCGGCGTCCATGTAGGCGTCGTGGTCGGAGTCCCGCGAGGCGAGGTGCATTGCCAGGTCCTGCACGCCGGGCAGGTGCGCGATCAGCATCAGTGTGGTCACGGTGTCCGGCACGTGGTTGACCACGGTGAGCATCCGCTGCGCTGAGGCCGCATACAAGCCGTCTTCAAGCTTGGGCGTGGGTGCCTTGTCCCCCAGCTCGGAGCAGACCCAGGTGCACGTCTGCCGGGTGCGCAGGGCGCTGGAGCACAGGATGAAGTCGGGGACAATGTTGTGCTTGAGCAGCCACCGCCCGGCGAGCGGCGCTTCCCGGTGTCCGCGCTCCTCGAGCGGCCGCTCATGATCGGCCACCCCGCCCGGCCAGTCGGCCTTGGCATGGCGCATGATCACGAGGCGTCGAACATGGTGCGAACTCATGGCCCAAGCCTATCCAAACCAGCAGGCCACGAAGGATGTCCTGCGAAAGCGTGCCCGCCGCACTGGGCAGGCACGTTTGGGTCCGGGAGCTAGATCGAGTATTCCGGAGCGGCCCAGACAACGACCTCGGGGTGCTCGTAGAACCGGTAGCCCTGGCCGCGGACCGTGCGGACGGTATTGGCAAGGCGGCCCAGCTTGGAACGGAGGCGCCGGATGTGGACGTCGATGGTGCGCTCGTTGGGCACCTCTTCGGCGTTGCGCCACAGCCCTTCGAGCAATTCGTCGCGGCCCACGGTGCGGGTGCCGTTCTCGACGAGGTAGTTCAGGAGTTCAAACTCCTTGAATGTGAGGTTCAGGGATTCACCGTCGAGGTGGACTTCGCGGCGCGCGAGGTCGATCAGGACACCGGAGGGGCGCGGTTCCTGCGGCTGGGCAGGACGGGCGGCCTCGGTGCGCTGGCGGGAGTTGACCGTGGGGTCGCCGAACGTGGAACGGACGACGTCGAGCGCGGAACCGGGGGTGCCGGCCGGAGCTACCGCAACGGCGGCGTAGCTCTCGGCGCCGGAGACCAGCGACTGGGCGTAGGCACGGATTTCCTGGGCGAGCTTGGCGATGGAGGTACCGGCTGCTGCCGCGGTCTCCTCATCGATCCCCATGTACAGGACGAACCCGCGGGCCACGTTGTCATTGGCCACCGGGCGGACAGCATTCGGGCCGGCCACCACGGGCGTGGGGGCCGTGACCGGAGCGGCCTCTGCAGGCTGCACGGCGCGGAGCTGGCCGTAGGAGTTCGGGTTGTATCCCTGCGGGGCGTAGCCCTGCGCGGGGAAGGCGCTTCCGGAAGTGGGAGCAAGCGACGGGCGGGGCCCGAAACCGGGGCGCAGGCCCGAGGGCTGGCCTGCCTTGGCGGCGTTACGGACGGAGATGTGGACGTATCCGGATGCAACTGACATGGAATGCTTACCTCAATGTGAATGGCCGTGTTCGCGGCTCGAATGCTGGATTCCCCGTAGACGCGGACCGGGGAGGGGCGCCCGACGCTGGGCTGGGGGGCGAATGCCTAAGAACTTCAGGGGTGCGAAGGTCAGGCGTGCATTCGACAACAGCGCATGTCGGCAGCAGCGGATGTGCTGGGCCAATATTCTGCGGCTGCAGGTGCTGTTGAGTTCTTGTTCACATTGGAAGTGTGCAGCGTAACAATGCCAACTTGCAAGTAACAATGGACCAATTCGTCCACATGGTGAGACAAAACTGCCGATTGTGCTTTAGATCACTATTTCGAGATGGGGAAATAATAACGTTCGTTATCCGGAGAAGAGTCTCGGTTAGCCGGTCATTCGGAAGATAATTCGATAGAGGGCTAATTCTCCGAATCTCCCCGAAATTCAATCGCTTGACATAGAATCGGCCGGACGACTGCGCGCCATGTCCAGTCCCGGCCCTGCCGGCGGCAGATTTTTTTGCCCGGACGGCGGGCGTGGGCCGGCGGCAGGACCTGCCTGGGAGTGGTACGGCATGCTTGGGTCAGTTGCTGCTGGTTCCGGTGCCGGCCGAGGTACCGGCACCTGCGGTGGCAAGCTGGATGGCCTGGGCGGTGTAGGAGTCACCATCCTTGAGCGCGGTCACGCGAACGCTGGCCCCTGCGGTCACGTTGGACAGGCTGAGGGTGCTTCCGGTGGATGTGCCCCCGCGCTGCCTCATCCCCTGTGTGACCTGCACATCGGAGCCCACGGCATAGGTGCGGGCGAAGCCGTCCTCGCTCTTGACCGTCAGCGACGTGGCCGATACATCCGTCACGGTGCCCGCCTGGCCGGCCATGGTCACATAGTTGGAACCTTCCAGGACCACATACTCGGAGTGGATGGCAGCGGTTAGGCCGGCCGCCCCCATCCCCAAGCCCCCTGGGCCCCCGTCCATGCCCATGCCGCCGGCCGCGCCGCCGTTGGTACCGGACTGGGTGCCCGGCCCGACCATGCCGTTCTGCCCGCCGGGTCCGAACTGGCTGGCCGCGCCCGCGCCCTGGGCGTTGGCTGCCGTGCCCGAGCCGTTTCCGGCCGCGTACGCGCCGGCGCCGGCCGCTGCACCCAGGACCACGGCCGCGCCGCCGACCAGGAGTCCCTTCTTCGCCGTCCAGGCGCCTTTCGGCCCGCGGGACGCCGAGGCGGAAGCGTACTGCTGCGGTGCGCCCCAGCCAGTGCCTGCGCTGTACGCGTGGCCGGACGCGGGCGGAGCACCCCATCCTGCCGACGGCGGACCTTCGGGCGCTCCCCAGCCCTGCGCAGGCTGCCCCTGCCCGACCGTTTCGTAGTCTCCCCTGCCCTGGTTGCCCGGGACGTCCCGGTCGTGGGCCGCCGCGCCGTGGCCGCTGCCCTCTGGTGAGCCTCCCCAGACGGGGGCCGGCTGCCCGTTCTGCCCTGACCTGCCCGGGGCTGGCTGGTTGTTGTGCTCGTCCATTGTCATTCTCCAAAAAAGTCGAAACTGATGGTGGTGATGCTGGTTGTTCCAACAGGTTCTGCCGAATTGCTGTGCAGAGGCTGTGCAGCAGGCCACCTCCGCCTGTGACCTGCACGCTTTCCCCTGCCTGGTTAGCCTGGCCGCGGGTCCAGGTGGCTAGGCTGGAGCTCACAGCTGGAACACAGCAACGGCAAAGCACCGGCACACCGGTAGATCGGAGAGTTGTCCCATGGCATCCCCGCACTCCATGACCAACAACCTGCCCCAGCTCACCCACCCCGACGGCTCTCCGATCCGGGCCCTGGTGGTGGATGACGAACCCAGCCTGTCGGAGCTGATGAGCATGGGACTGCGCATGGCGGGCTGGTCCGTGGCCGTAGCCGGGGACGGACCCACGGCGGTCAAGCTTGCCAAGGACTTCCATCCGGACGTCCTGGTGCTCGACGTCATGCTGCCGGGGTTCGACGGCGTGGAACTGCTGGGCAGGATCCGCGCCTTCGCGCCCGAGGTGCCCGCACTGTTCCTGACCGCAAAAGACGACGTCCAGGACCGGATCGTGGGGCTGGCCGCCGGCGGCGACGACTACGTGACCAAGCCCTTCAGCATGGAGGAAGTCCTGCTGCGTCTGCACCGCCTGGTCCAGCGCTCCGGCGTGGCCGCCATGGATACGGCCGAACTGGTGGTGGGCGACCTGGTCCTCAACGTGGACACCCGGGAGGTCACCCGGGCCGGGGAGGAAATCCAGCTGACGGCCACACAGTTTGAACTCCTCCGCTACCTCATGGAAAACCCCAAGCGCGTGGTGAGCAAGGCCCAGATCCTGGACCACGTGTGGGACTACGACTTTGGCGGCCAGGCGAACATCGTGGAGCTGTACATTTCCTACCTGCGCAAGAAGCTCGAAGCCAACCATCCGCCCATGATCCATACCGTGCGCGGCGCCGGCTACGTCATCAAACCCGCAGACTAGCCAAAGGAAACGCGTGTCTCTTTCCGGTGTTCCCCGGCCCACCGGCCGCTCGTGGTTCAACCCGGCCACCTGGCATCTTCGGACCCGCCTGATCCTGCTCTCGATGGCCCTCCTGGTGGCCATCTCGAGCGCAATCGGCGTGGTCAGCTACGCCTCAATGGACGTCGTCCTTTCCAAGCAGTTGGACGAGCAGCTGACCATGGCGTCACGCGGCCGCCCGCCCGAAGGCAATCCCTCGGGCCGTCCGGATCCGCTCGACGCGCGGGGTCAAAGCGTGGGAACACTCAATGCCAGGGTGGTGGGTGGCCAGATCACGCGGGAAGCAGGTTTCCTGTCCGCGGATTTCACCCGCACGCCGCTGACTTCCCGGGACACAGCCACCCTGCAGGCCCTACCCCGTGACGGCAGCCCGGTTGACCGGGAGCTGTCCAACGGCGACTACCGGCTCATGGCAACACAGACCCCGTACGGCGACGTGGTGATCACCGGGCTGCCGCTGGCAACCAAGGAAAGCACCGAGGCCTCGCTGGTGTTGACGATGGTGCTGGTGTCACTGGGCGGCCTTGTCCTGATCGGGCTGGCCGGCACGGCCTTGATCCGCCGGACCATGCGGCCGCTGGAGCAGCTCTCCGACGTCGCCACCAAGGTTTCCAAGCTGCCGCTCGACGCCGGCGAGGTAGCCCTGGCGGTGCGTGTCCCGCCGTCGGCAGCGCATCCCACCACGGAAGTGGGCAGCGTGGGGCACGCGCTGAACCTCATGCTGGACAACGTCTCCAGCGCTCTCGAAGCCCGGCAACGGAGTGAGATGAAAGTGCGCCAGTTCGTGGCGGACGCCTCCCATGAGCTCCGGACCCCATTGACCGCCATCCGCGGATACACCGAGCTGATGCGCATGACCGAAACCCTCACCGAGGACGGCCAAAAGTCGCTGGGCAGGGTGCAAAGCCAGTCTGAGCGCATGACCGCCCTGGTGGAGGACCTGCTGCTGCTGGCCCGGCTGGATGAGGGCAAGGCGACCGAAACCACCGATGTGGACCTCACCCAGCTGGTGATCGAAACCGTCAGCGACGAAAAGGTCATGGCACCGGACCACACCTGGCAGCTGACGTTGCCCGATGAACCGGTAACCGTCCGCGGCGACACCACCCAGCTCCACCAGGTCCTGGCCAACCTGCTCTCCAACGCCAGGAAGCACACGCCGGCCGGCACCACCGTCACCACCGGGGTCATGCGCTCCGCCGACGGCAGCGTGGTGGTCACGGTCACCGACGACGGCCCCGGCATTCCCGCCGAGTTCCAGGGCAACATCTTCTCCCGGTTCACCCGGGCCGATGCCTCCCGCTCAGGCTCCGAAGGATCGTCCGGGCTGGGGCTTTCGATCGTCGAATCCATCGTCGCGGCCCATGGCGGCACCGTGGAACTCGCCTCCCGGCCGGGCAGGACCGAGTTCGCCGTCCGCCTGCCGGCAGCGGCAACCGCCACCTCCTGACTGCGAGCGCCGGCCGCACTTACACAGGCACGTCACAGGTTGCGCCTAAAGCCCTCAAATACGGCGGCGCCACTCTTGATTCATGACGCTCACCGACTCCACTTCAGGAACCCTGCCGGACGCCGCGGTGGCGCCGGTGGGCATTCCATCACGGGGGCGCGCCGGACGGCGCGCCCCCGTGGACACCCGCACCACCGCGCCGGTCCTCGACGTAACCATCCCGGTCTTCAACGAGGAACGCGACCTGGAGGAATGCCTCCGCAGGCTTCACGCCCACTTGCTCGATTCCTTTCCGCACGCGTTCCGGATCACCGTGGCGGACAACGCCAGCACGGACGGCACCTTGAAGATCGCCGAACGCCTGGCCCGGGAGTTCCCCGAACTCGCGGTGGTCCACCTCGACGAAAAGGGCCGCGGAAATGCACTGCGCAAGGTGTGGCTGGCGTCGCCGTCGCCGGTCCTGGCCTACATGGACGTGGACCTCTCCACCGACCTTGCGGCCCTGGCACCACTGTTGGCGCCGCTGATCTCCGGCCATTCGGACCTTGCCATCGGCACCCGGCTGACCCGCAACTCCCGCGTAGTCCGCGGACCCAAGCGGGAATTCATCTCGCGCGGCTACAACCTGATGCTGCACTCCTTCATGGGTGCCCGGTTCAGTGACGCACAGTGCGGGTTCAAGGCGATCCGCGCAGACGTGGCCCAACAGATCCTTCCGTACACCGTGGACAACTCCTGGTTCTTCGACACCGAGCTCCTGGTCTTGGCGGAGCGGTGCGGCCTGCGCGTCCATGAGGTTCCCGTTGACTGGATCGACGACCCTGATTCAAGCGTTGACGTGCTGCGGACGGCGCTGGCGGACGTCCGGGGCATGGCACGGCTCACCCGCGACCTGCTCTACGGCCGCATCCCGGTTCCGGAGCTGCGGGCAGCCCTGGCGCGGGGGCCGCTGCCCGCCTCGTCCCGGGCGGCCGAGCAAACCCGCGGCAGCAGCCTGTTTGGCCAGTTGGTGCGCTTCGCCGCCATCGGTGCCGCGTCGACCCTGGCCTACCTGGCGATCTTCGCGTCCTGCCGCAGCTTCATGGATCCCCAACTTGCCAACTTCCTGGCCCTGCTGATCACGGCC
The DNA here is from genome assembly GCF_058267675.1 of Pseudarthrobacter sp. MOO14. Lineage (NCBI taxonomy): Bacteria > Bacillati > Actinomycetota > Actinomycetes > Micrococcales > Micrococcaceae > Pseudarthrobacter > Pseudarthrobacter sp. MOO14. Next base: position 3,135,679 of record NZ_CM177849.1, on the reverse strand, counting down.
GTGGCCAACACGGGAGCCAACCGGCGCTTCACGTTCGGCATCCAGGGCGGCAACCCGGTCCGCCACCACTTTGAGGGGCTGATCGTGTTCGGCATCGGCCTGGTGCTCACCTCGGGTGCGTTGGCACTGGTGCACAGGACGACGACGCCGGACCGGTGGGCGGAAATCCTCACCGTCGTGGCGGCGAACCTCGCCGCCACCGCCGTGCGGTTCCTGCTGTTCCGGCTCTGGGTCTTCCGGGAGCGGGCGCCGCGTACAGCACCCTCCACGCGCCCCGGTCCTTGGACAGGCCCTGGACCGGCAACACCATCCGCCGGAACCCCCGCAGCTTCGTCCGCCGACGACACGACCGCCACCGCCTCCACAGAAACGGCAGCATCATGACCTCCACCTTTTCCCCGGCAGGCGCCGGATCGACCACCGAATCAACCGCCGGTCCACAGCACCGGTCAGGTTCCGCAGTTTCCTCTGCCGGCCCCGCACAGCCTGGATCGCGCTGGGCCCGCTACGCCTTCGGCGGCCAGCCCCGCTGGGTGCGGCCCTCGGCCGCAGGCCTCCTGGTGGCCACGGCAATCCTGTACCTCTGGAACCTGGCCGCCACCGGCTTCGGAAACTCCTTCTATGCCGCTGCCATCCAGGCGGGCACCAAGGACTGGACGGCACTCCTCTTCGGATCGCTCGACGCCGGAAACGCCATCACCGTGGACAAGCCGCCCGCCGCGCTCTGGATCCCGGCCCTGGCGGGCCGTATCTTCGGCTTCTCGTCACTGAGCATGCTGGTGCCCGAAGCGCTCATGGGAGTGGCCGCCGTCGGCTTCCTGTACCTCGCTGTGAAGCGGGTTTCCGGTCCGGTGGCAGGCCTCCTGGCCGGCGGCGCCCTCGCACTGACGCCCGTGGCGGCGCTGATGTTCAAATTCAACAACCCGGACGCCATGCTCACCCTCTGCCTGGTGCTGGCGGCGTACTTCACCACCCGGGCCATCGAACGGGCCGGATGGAAGTGGCTGGTGGCGGCGGGGGCCGTGATAGGCCTGGCGTTCCTCAGCAAGATGCTGCAAGGCTTCCTGGTGGTTCCCGCGCTTGGACTTGCCTACCTGTGGGCTGCCCCCACACCGCTGGGACGCCGGCTGGTCCACTTGCTCGGCGCGCTGGGCGGGATCATCGTGGTGGCCGGCAGCTACGTTGCCCTTTTCCAGCTGACGCCGGCCTCCGAACGGCCGTACATGGCCGGGTCCACCACCAACAGCTTCCTGGAACTGACCTTCGGCTACAACGGCCTGGCCCGCATCACCGGTTCGGGTGAAGGGATGCCCGGAGGTGGAGCCGGCGGCCCGGGCGGCGGTGCGGCGGGCGGCTTCGGCGGCGGAAATGCGGGATTCGGCGGCGCGGCCGGCCTGCTGCGGATGTTCGGGAGCAGCTTCGGCGGCGAGGTGTCCTGGCTGCTGCCTGCCGCCCTGGTGCTGCTGGTGGCAGGCTTGTGGTTCACCCGCCGCGAAACGCGCACGTCCCGGAGCCGCGCGGCCTTGATCCTGTGGGGCGGCTGGCTGCTGGTCACCGCGGGCGTCTTCAGCTTCATGAGCGGCATCGTCCACCCCTACTACTCGGTGGCACTGGCACCGGCCATCGCCGCGCTGGTGGGCATCGGCGCGGCGGAACTCTGGCGCGGCCGCGCGTACTGGCCGGCACGGACCACTCTTGCCGTCGTGGTCTTAGGCACCTCCATCTGGTCCTCGGTGCTGCTGGGCCGCGACGCGTCGTGGCTGCCGTGGTTGCGCATCGCCACCATCGTCCTTGGTGTCCTTGCCGCGGCCGCCATCCTCCTCCGCCTTGACGGCAAGGGCGCTGCGGGACGGTTCCGGCGCTCCGGGACGGCTGCCGTCGTCGTCCTCTCCTTGCTGGCCGGGGGCCTTGGAACGGCTGCCTGGACCTTGGCCACCGCCGCGTCCGCCCATTCGGGATCCATCCCGACGTCGGGGCCCGCAGGTTCGTCGGCGGGCGGTTTCGGCAACAGGGCTGCCGGCTTCCGGGACGACGCCGCGCTCCGTGGCGACCGGACCGACGGAACGGATGCGGCAGCCGGTGCCGGCGGTTTTGATCCCGCGAACGGAGCCGGCGGCTTCACCGGGGCCCCCGGAGCCGGCGGGGCGGGTGGTCCCGGCGAAGGCACCGCCGATGCAGCCGTGACCGCACTGCTCACCGGCACCACCACGAAGTGGTCGGCGATTGTCTCCGGGGCCAGCCAGGCCGCCAGCCTGGAACTGGCCACGAACACCAGCGTCATTGCCCTGGGCGGCTGGAACGGCGGCGACCCCTATCCCACGCTCGCCGAGTTCCAGGCCATGGTGGCCAGGGGTGAGATCAGCTACTTCATCGAAGGCGGCATGGGCGGCGGCATGGGCGGCCGGGGCGGCAACTCCGAGGTGGCCGCCTGGGTGCAAGCCAACTTCCAGGCCCAAACCGTGGGTAACTCCACGGTGTACCAACTCACCAAGTAGGACCCCATGGCCAGATCTAACTCCACTCCGGTGCAGGCTCCCTCCGCTCCCGCTGCCCCCGGCCCTGCTGCCTCCAGCCCTGCTGCCGCGGCCGGCGTGCGGCGGGAGCCCCCGGCCCTCCGGCACCGCCTGGAACTGGCAGCCGTGCTGGCAGCTACCGCCGTGCTGTACCTGTGGAACCTCGGGGCATCGGGCTGGGCCAACGCTTTCTACTCCGCCGCCGCCCAGGCCGGATCGCAGGACTGGGCGGCCTGGTTCTTCGGTTCCTCGGACGCCGCCAACTCCATCACGGTGGACAAGCCACCGGCGTCCCTGTGGATCATGGGGTTGTCGGTCCGGATTTTCGGCCTGAGCTCCTGGAGCATCCTGGTTCCTGAAGCCCTGATGGGCGTCGGCACCGCCTGGCTGCTGTACCTGGCCGTCCGGCGGGCCGCGGCACCGGCCACCGGTGACCCGCGCCTCGCCCACCGGGCAGGGCTGCTGGCCGCCGTTGCGCTGGCACTGACGCCCGTGGCCACGCTGATGTTCCGGTTCAACAACCCGGACGCCCTGCTGGTGCTGCTCATGACCGCCGCGGCCTATGCGGTGCTCCGCTCCGTGCAGGAGGACAGGCTGCGCTGGCTCCTGCTGGCAGGGGTTTTCCTGGGCTTCGGGTTCCTTGCCAAGCAGCTGCAGGTCCTGCTGGTGGTTCCCGGGTTTGCCCTCGCCTACCTGGTCGCGGCACCCGCCAGGCTGGGTCGGCGGCTGCTGCACCTGCTCGCCACCGGTGCCGCGATGCTTGCCGCGGCCGGCTGGTGGCTGGCCGTCGTGGAGCTCATCCCGGCTGCGGACCGTCCGTTCATTGGTGGTTCGCAGGACAATTCCATCCTGGAACTGACCCTCGGCTACAACGGCCTGGGCCGGCTGACAGGCGACGAGACAGGGAGCGTGGGCGGCGCCAACGGCTGGAGCGTTCCGGGGCTGCTGCGGATGTTCAACAGCGAATTTGGCGGCCAGATCGCGTGGCTGCTGCCCTCCGCACTGATCCTTGCTGCCGGCCTGCTGTGGGTGGGACGCCGGGCGCCGCGGACTGACGCCGTCCGGGCGTCGGTGCTCATCTGGGGTTCCTGGGTCCTGGTGACCGGCCTGGTCTTCAGTTTCATGGCGGGCATCATCCACCCCTACTACGCGGTGGCATTGGCACCGGGGATCGCAGCCCTGGCCGGCCTGGGCCCGGTACTTCTCTGGCAGCACCGGCGGCAGGCCGCCGCGGCGGTCTTCCTGGCCGCCGCAGTGGCCGCGGCAGCCCTGATGGCATTCACCCTGCTGGGAACCACATCCGCCTACGGCCCGTGGCTGCGCTGGGTGGTGCTGGCGGCAGGCCTTGCGGCCGCAGCAGGAACAGGGTTGAACAGGTTCATCCGCCTGCGCTCCGTGCAACGGACGACGACGGCGCTCGCCATTGCGGCATCGCTCGCCGGCCCGCTGGCCTTCTCCATGTCGACGGCGGCGACGGCGCACAGCGGGGCCATTGTCAGCGCCGGACCGGCGCCGTCGTTCGGCGGCCCGGGCGGGTTCGGCGGAAACCGGACCGGCGGGTTTGGCGCGGGCGGCACGTCCCGGCAGTTCAACGGCCAGGCCGGACAAGGCCAGGGTGCCGGCCAGGGCGGACAAGGCCAGGGGGCCGGCCAGGGCGGGGCAGCGCAGGGCGGTCAGGGTGCCACCGGTGGCCGCGCCGGCGGGATGGCCGGCCTTCTGGGTGCGCCCACGCCGTCGGCCGGGCTCGTGGCCGCGTTGAAGGACGGTGCCTCAAACTACACCTGGGCAGCGGCAGTAGTCGGTTCGAACAATGCCGCAGGTTACCAACTGGCCACGGAACTGCCGGTGATGGCCGTGGGCGGCTTCAACGGCACCGACCCCTCCCCCACGCTGGAACAGTTCCAAGCGCTGGTCTCCCAAGGCCGGATCCACTACTTCATTGCCGGCGGGACCATGATGTCCAGCAGCGGCTCTGACGCCTCCACCCGGATTGCACAGTGGGTGGAGTCCACGTTCCCGGCGCAAAACATTGGCGGGACCACGGTCTATATCCTGGCGGGATAACCCGGCGCCGGGGATCCGCCTGCAGCAAATCGACGCGCCATGATTCGTGACTTCCGTTACCCAAATGTGACTAATGCGCAATCTTCCTGTACCGTCGATTGGGTGCGGTCCCCGTTCGGGCCGCATATCCCGGGTTGACGCCAAGCTCTGCCGCTTCCCGGATTCCGCTTGAGCAACGGCAGAGGCGGGGGACCCACCGTCCCGGGCAATGATTGCCCTTGGGGTTAAGCCAGCACGTGTTTTTTCCGTGCGGCCGGATGCCCTCATCCGAACCCGACAGCTAACTCCGCAGGTGTGAGAGGCGATCAATCATGTCTAAATCCATGGCAAAACCATGCCTGCAAACCAAGGCAAAACATCGGGCCAAACCCCAGCCCGCCAAAAAGACCACCGTGGGCCGGCGTGTTGCGGTCCTCGCTGCATCATGCGCGGTGCTGGTTGGCGTTGGCGCGGCAGGCCAGGCGACCAACAGCATGACCCAGGCGTCGTCCACCGGGTCAAGCGCTTCCACGTCGGCGGCGGATGCCCAGATGAGCATCGAGAAGAGCGAAATCCGGTCCAACCCGGCCGCAAATCCTGCTCCTTCCGCCATCAGCGTGGCACCGCAGGCCGCGGAGCCGGCCCCCGCGCCCGCTCCCGCCGCCCCGCCGGCTGAAGCACCCGCACCTGCGCCGGCCCCCGCGCCTGAGCCTGCTCCCGCCGTCGCGGTTAACGATCCCGCGGGCGCCCAGGCCTACGCCGCCAGCCAGCTGTCCTCCTTTGGCTGGGGACCGGACCAGATGCAGTGCCTGCAGACGCTGTGGACCAAGGAATCCGATTGGACCACCACCGCCACCAACGCCAGCAGCGGCGCGTACGGCATCGTCCAGTCGCTGCCGGCGGAGAAGATGGCCAGCGCAGGCGCCGACTACCTGACCAACTACCGCACGCAGATCAACTGGGGCCTGGACTACATCAAGAAGAGCTACGCCTCGCCCTGCGGTGCGTTGAACTTCCACCTGGCACACAACTGGTACTAGGCACCACCAGCACCGGGCGCAACGCAAACCGCGGGCCGCATCATGTCGATGCGGCCCGCGGTTTGCGTTAACCGGCGCCCTGGACGTCGCCCGGCCCGGCGTTCCGCCAGGGGATGTACTGGACAGACCACTTGTTGCCGTCCGGATCGGCGAAGTACAGGAAGTGGCCCCACTGCTGTACATCCACGTCGCTGACGTCCACGCCGTTGCCCTTGAGCTGGCGGTGGGCAGCCTCGATGTCGCTGACCACCAGCTGGAGGTTGGATCCTGTGCCGGGCGGAGCGTCGGTGAGCCCTTCGCCGATGCAGATGGAGCAGGCGGAGCCGGGTGGCGTCAACTGCACGAAGCGGATCGACTCCGACGGGCGTTCGTCGTAGTCGGCGTTGAAGCCAACCTTGTTAACATAGAAATCCTTGGCGCGGTCCACATCGGATACAGGGACAAAGACGAGTTCAAGTTTCCAGTCCATCCGCACAGGCTAGCGGCGGGAACGGTTTTGAAAAAGGGTGGAACCTACCCGGCGATCCCGTACAGGCGGTCGCCGGCGTCGCCGAGGCCGGGAACAATGTAGGACTTCTCGTTGAGCTTCTCGTCGATGGAGGCCAGGACGATGTGCACGTTCGCGTCGCCCAGTTCCTCCTCCAGCTTGGCCAGGCCCTCCGGGGCTGCCAGCAGGCAGATGCAGGTGACGTCGGAGGCGCCGCGCTTGAAGAGGAACTTGATGGCCTCACGCAGGGTTCCGCCGGTGGCCAGCATCGGGTCCAGGACGAAGACCTGGCGGCCGGTGAGGTCCTCGGGGAGGCGCTCGGCATACGTGATGATGTCCAGGGTTTCCTCGTCCCGGGCCATGCCCAGGAAGCCCACCTCGGCGGTGGGCACCAGCTTGGTCATGCCTTCCAGCATGCCCAGGCCGGCGCGCAGGATGGGAACTACCAGCGGCGTGGGCTTGGTGAACGCGGTGCCGACCGTGGTGCTGACGGGCGTTTGGATGGTGACGGGCTCGGTGCGGACCTCCCGCGTGGCCTCATAGGCCAGGAGGGTCACCAGCTCCTCCGTCAGCTGGCGGAAGACCGGCGACGGCGTGTTTTTGTCCCGCAGGACGGTGAGCTTGTGGGCGACCAGGGGGTGGTCAACAACGAGAGTGCGCATCCCCTAAAACTATCATCCGGCGCTGCCTTTGCCGGGTCCGGAGTGTTCGCCGTCGTGCAGCTCCTCGGCCACCACGTCCCGGACGATGGGACGGTCGAACGACGGCGCCGCACCCACGTGTTCCCGCCTGCGGACAATGTGGAACAGCCGGTGGGCCATAATCACCACACCCACCCAGGTGAGCCCCAGCAGCCAGCCCGCCATGACATCCGTGAGCCAGTGGTGGCCCAGGAAAACCCTGCTCAAACCCATGGCGATGATGAACACCGCGCCCGCCGTGATGGCCAGGACCCGGACGCGCATGGCGTGGAACTGGAGGCAGATCAGGTACACCACCAGGCTGATCACCACGGTGGTGTTCAGGGTGTGCCCGCTCGGGAACGACGGGGAATCCTCATACGGCGGAACGGCGTCTGCGTGATCCGGGCGCGTGCGTCCCACCAGCTTCTTGCCGAAGGTGGTGGCGGTAATGGACACGGCAGCGGCTCCACCGATCAGGACCAGCGGACGCCAGTTGCGGCTGAGGAAGGTCAGCCACGCGGTGAGGATGCTGGCCAGGATGGGCATTCCGATGCCACCGCCGATATTGGTGAACCCGGTAACGAACGCGTCGAGCCCGGGGCTGCGGAGGCTCTCGGACAGGGCCAGCGCCGGCTTGTCCAGGTTGGCCAGCCCGGCGGAGTCCACCACGTCGTCATACACCTCGGCGCCCAGCAGGGCGAGGGAGACGATGACAACACCGCCCACGAGGATGGTGAGGACCAGCGCCGCGTAGGGTTTGAACCAGGTCCCCAAGCGGTCCCGAAGCGTATCCATGGTGCCTCCCGGCATCGGTAAGTAACCTGAGTATCCCCGAAACTATCATTGAGCCATGCCGTTGCCCGAAAAGAAACACGACGCCTGGATGGGCCTTGCCCTCGCGGAGGCGCACCGCGCCCTCGCCACGGAGGACGTGCCCATCGGCGCGGTGGTCATTGGGCCCGACGGCGGGGTGCTGGGTTCCGGCCGGAACCAGCGGGAGGAGCTGGGTGACCCCACAGCCCATGCCGAGGTGGTGGCCATCCGGGAAGCTGCCGCCCGGTTGCAGGAACGGGCCAGGCTCGACGGCGGCCGGGGCGACGGCTGGCGGCTCTCCGACTGCACGTTGGTGGTCACCCTGGAACCCTGCGCCATGTGCGCGGGCGCGATCGTCCTGGCCAGGATCCCCCGGGTGGTTTTCGGGGCGTGGGACGAGAAAGCCGGTGCCGCAGGATCCGTGTTCGACATCCTGCGCGAACGGCGGCTCAATCATTGGGTTGAGGTGTACCCGGGCGTCCGCGAGGAAGAGTGCGCCCGGTTGCTGCGCGAGTTCTTCGCGGCGCACCGCAGCAGCCTTTAGCGCGTCCGGCGGCGGGCATCTTTACCGCGGCCGGCTTCGGACAGTCCGCGGCCCGTTTCAGGCAGTCCGCGGCCCGTTTCAGGCAGGCCGCGGCTGCCCGTTCCCTCGGTCGCCCGCTGCCACTACGGCCAGCAGGCCCTGGGCCGTGCTGCTCCAGCCGGGGAGGTCCCTCCGCGCCTCGGCTGCGGCTGCGCGCCAGCCCTCGCGGACCCGTGCGTCCCCGAGCCACCGCCGCAGGACCGCAGCCAGCCGGCCGGGACTCTCCTGGCCCCCGACGGGCAGGGGAACCGCTGCCCCCGGAAGTCTTGGCCCGCCGTCGGACGTTTCCAGTCCGGCGAGGGCAAGCGCCTCCACCGCGCCCGTGCCTGCCCTGACCAGCGCTGGGATGCCGTGGGCCAAGCTCTCGGTGACGGCCATCCCAAACGCTTCCGTCCGTGACACCAGCAACGTCAGGTCGGTCCGGGCCCACTGTGCTTCCAGCGGCTCGCCGGTGAGTTCGCCGGTCAGCCACACCCGCTCCTGCAGACCGTTCCCGGCAACCGCAGCCTGGACTGCCTGCGCATACAACGGATCGGCCCGGTCCGACCCCACGAACGATGCAGTCCAGTCAAGATCCCTGATCCGGCCCAGGGCCTCGACCGTGAGCAGCTGGTCCTTGTTGGGCAGGAGCGCCGCAACGACCGCCAGGTGGGGCGGCGTGGAACCGGCCGCCAAAGGTGCCGGCTCCACGCCGGGGAGTACAACCCGCGCTTGCGGGAGCCCCCGTTTGCGGAGCACGTTTGCCACCGACGTGCTGGTGCAGATGACCCCGGTTGCGGCGCACAAAGCCCTGGCTTCGCGTTCAAGGGCCTGCGTGCCTGCATCTTCCGGCACGGGCATATGCACCAGGACCCACGTTTGCCGGCCGGCTTTCGCAGCGAATTCCAGTTCGTCCGGAGCGCCCACGGCCACCAGTCCATCTACGATCGCCACCGGCTGCCCGGGATGTGTTTCCGGGTCCCACGCCCCGAGGAGGTCGCCCAGCCAGCGTCGTTCGTGTGCGCCGGCATCCGGCCAGGTGCCCTCCACGGCAATGACCTCAACCCCTGCACCCAGGGCCTGGAGGCCGGCAACCAGGCGCGCGTTGTAGACATTGCCGCCCGAGCTGTGGCGGATATTGCCCGGGACGAGCAGCCGAAGGGGGCGCATGGTCAGTCGGACAGGTCCAAGGCGTAGGTGGCCCAGGCGTCCGGATTTTCCCGGAGGGTGACGTCGATTCCCGCCAGCTCGGGGCCGTCTGGCGTGTCCTTGATCCTGTCAGCCACCTTCCGGGCGATGTACTCGGCCAGCGCCTCCGTGGTGGTGAGCTTGTCCTCGAAATCCGGGTGCTCGTCCAGGTTTCGGTAGTTCAGGCCGCCCAGCACGTCCTCGATGATGGTCCCGGCGGCTCCAATGTCCAGCACAATCGCGTCCGAGTTCAGGGCAGGACGCCGGAAGCCCACCTCGGCGACGAAAGTTGCGCCGTGCAGTGCTTGCGCAGGCCCGAATGCTTCGCGCGGAAGGCTGTGGGCGATCATGAAGTGGCGGCGGACGGTCAAACTGAACATTGGTTACCTTACGTTTAGGAGTTGTGGGTGGCTTGGCTGGGGGCCGGGCTGCCGGAAGGGTATTCGACCACGTGGCACAGGGCTTCGAGAGTGCCGTCGGCCAGGCGCTGGACCACCTCGGGAAGGTCCTCGAACCGGGATGAACCGGTCAGGAAGGCATCGAACACGGGGTCCTTGAGCAGCGATACGGCAAGATTGAGGCGGTCCGCGTTGGTGCGTCGGTGGCGCCGGGACCGGGCCACCATGCCTACCTGGCTGGCCCTGATGGACAGCCTGCGCGCATGGAAATCCTCGCCCAACGGTATGGTCACCGTCCGGTTGGCGTACCAGGACATCTCGATGACATCGCCGTCGTCGCCGACGAGCTGGAGGCTGCGTCCCAGCCCTTCCTGCGAGGCCGAGCAGTGGATGACAATGTCGCAGTCGGCCAAGGCATCATCGGGGTGGGCGAAGTCGACGCCCAACGCGTCCGCCAACTGCTTCCTGCCCGGATCCAGATCCACCAGTTGCAGGCGCTGCAGCGGGAATGTGCGCAACAGGGTGGCGACCATGCCGCCCACCAGGCCCGCGCCGACGACCGCCACCCGGTCCCCCAGGCGCGGCCCAGCCTCCCACAGGGCGTTGACTGCGGTTTCGACCGTGCCAGTCAACACCGCGCGCCGGGACGGGACATCGTCCGGGATCCGCGTCAGGGACTCCACCGGCACCACATAACGGTCCTGGTGCGGGCTCAGGCAGAACACGCGTGCGCCCATCCAGTCCTGGGGCCCTTCCTCCACAACGCCAACGGAGAGGTAGCCGAATTTTACGGGCCCGGGGAACTCTCCTTCCTGGTGCGGGGCGCGCATCTGCTCAGCGACCCGGGGCGGAACAGCGCCGGCGTGGACCACCATTTCGGTGCCCCTGCTGATGCCGGAGTAGAGGGCACGGACCAACACCTCGCCGGGACCGGGTGCGGGCATTTCTTCGGGCCTGAGCTCGCCGTGCTGCTTTGCGGTGGTCCAGTATGCGGTTGCGTGGATCGGAGGCTGTGGATTCATCATCTTGCTGATGAATCTAGCCCGACGTGCATGCGCCGGGAAAGTCCGACGGCGGCCGGCGGCGTTTCCGGTCACCGTTGCGTTTGGGAAGAGGCGGGTGAACGGCCCGGCGGACCGAGTGCGCACAGAGTGCGCACCGCAGCTTGAGCGTGGGGCTTCATGCAGCCTAAGCAGAGGGCGGGTGGAGAATGCGGTCCAGGCACGCTTCGGCCAGCGAGTAGTCGATTCTGCTCAGGTCCGCGACGCTGAAGGGCACTCTTTGCAGGGGCCTTGGCTCTGCTCTTTCCAGCTCCGGCGCCGTCCTGTCGTGGTCGACGAATCCCGGTGGCCACACGGGTGGTTGCCAGTCCTGGTGTTCGCTGGTGTAGTGGCGGCCGGCCGGTGAGGTCCAGCCCGGTGGTTCGGTTTTGCTGGCCGGGGTGGGTTTCCAGCCGGTGGTGTGCCGGAGGCGGTGGTGTTTCGGGCAGGGCTGTCCCAGGTTGCTGATCCCGGTGGTCCCGCCGTTGGCCCAGGCGAGGATGTGATCGGCTTCGGTATCCAGTGAGCTGTTGCTGCAGCCGGGGAACGGGCACTTACCGTCCCGGAGCCGGAGCCAGTTCCGCATCGCCTTGCCCACCCGGTAGCTGTTCCTGCCGATCTCCAACGGTGCCCCGTCCCGCGGGTCCACGAGCACCCGGTAAAACGAGCCCGCCCCCTCCGCGACCAATCGGCGCGCCATCGAAGCCGGGATCGGCCCATACCCATCCAGCACCGCCGCCTCATCCGTCAACCCCAGCAGCGAAAACACCGGCACCGTCACCAACACCTGCGCCCGGACCGAGGATGACAAGCCAGCCCCAGACCCGACCCGGTTCAAGGCATCAACCCCGTTCCCGCCGCCGTCCCCGGTCCCGGCGTCGAACTCTCCGCCCACGCCCTCAGCACCACCTCCGCCACCGCCCCCGGTACCGCCTCCTGTGGCGCCGCCGGGAGCGAGCCTGTTGCTCAGGATCGCTGCGGCAAACACATCGGCCCGGAGCTGGGTGAGGGTCCTGGCCTCGCCGGGTCCCTGCACGCCCCGGGCCACAGCGGTCAGCCGGTTCCAGCCCGCTGCCGCCTGGTCCGCGGGCAGATACGCACCCAGCCAAGCCATCCCGTCCCGGTCCGGCCGGAACTCCACCCGCCGGTCCACCACCCCCTTGGCGTGACGCTGCTCGATGCTCCCGGCATGGCGGCGCTCCCGCCAAACCCTGGCCTTGGCACGGAACCGGTGCGCCGGCAACTCCCCCACCGCACACCCCCGCACCGGATCCGGTGCACCGGGGTCCAGGAAATGGGCCTCCAACCCCGCCGCCCCCGCAGCATCCAGCCCGGCCGTTTCATCGGCCAACACCGTGGCGTGCTGCCAGGAGATCACCCCCGCCTGCAACGCCGACAAGGTCAACGGCAACCCCTTGACCACAGCCTGCGAGGTGGCCAGGAACGAAGACGCAGCCCGCGGACCAAGCGCCAGCACACACCCAACCTCCGCCGCGACCGCCATCTCCTGCGCCACCACCGGCACCCCCGGCCCCGCCACAACACCCGCAGCATCCGCAAACGCCACCGCAGCCCGCGCCTTCAAACCAGCGACCCGGGCCTCCACCTCACGGACACCGGCCAGAACATCAAGGCAACCATCCGCCAACCCAGCCAACGGATCAGCCACCGAAAACGGCTCCGCGCCACACCCGTCCACCTCGGCAACCAACACGGCAAGGGCAGCACGAATATCCGCCAACGCCCCCACCACCGCCGCTTTCCCCATAAACCCATCATCACAAGGGGGTACGACATTTAAGGTCCGAGATTTAGGGGCCGGCCACGACAACCGGTCACCCAAAGAAGGCAGATTGAGTTTCGACAAACCAAACCACCGGCAGGGCCGGCCACCGACAAGCCCACCCACCGGCGGGCTCAACCACCGACCAGCCCGGCCACCCGGCAAACAGCCTGGCTCCGGCCTCGTTTTGGGGATGACGGCCTCGCTCCGGTACCCTATTGAGGTTGGTGACGTGTCCGAGCGGCCGAAGGTGCAACACTCGAAATGTTGTTTGGTGTAAAAGCCAACGTGGGTTCAAATCCCACCGTCACCGCCACGTAAAAAGGCCCGGGTTCCCTGGAAACAATGGAACCCGGGCCTTTCGCTTGCCCCGGCCGGGAGGGGGTTCAAATCCTCCGGCGGGAACGACTCACCCGTACCGGCAGCTGAAGCTCCGCACCCCGAAAAAGCGTCAGCGGCTCGGATCGATCATGGTCATGCCCGCGACGTTTGCGCTGTCCAGCCGGGGCAGCATCTCTGCGGCCTCTTCCAACCCGATGACGCGTTCAATAAGCTTCTGCGGCTGGAGTGCGCCGGATTCGATCAGGGCGAGCATTCCAGGGTAATCCGCCGCGGCCATCCCGTGGCTTCCGAAAACGTCCAATTCCCACGCAATAACCCGGGCCATCTGAACGCGCGGGTGGCCCTCAACCGGCGGCAGTAGCCCGATCTGGACGTGCCGGCCACGTCGCCGGAGGCTCAGGATCGCGTCGGCGCAGGTCTGCTCGCTGCCGACGGCGTCGATGGAGACATGGCTTCCTCCCGTCAGGGCCTGTACCTTCGACGGAATATCAGAACCATCGGCGACCACTACGTGATCGGCCCCGAGGGAAGCCGCCACATCAAGGGCGGCCGCGTTCCGGTCCACGGCAATGACGTTGCCGCCCAGTGCCTTGGCGATCATTACGGCGCTGAGGCCAACACCGCCCACGCCAACAATGGTGACCCATTCACCGGCGGCCAGGCGTGCCCGGCTTGTCAGGGCCCGGTAGGCGGTGGCAAAACGACAGCCCAGGCTGGCCGCCGCTTCAAAGCTGACCCCCTCGGGGATCGCCACGAGATTGGTGTCCGCCGCATGGATCACCACGCGCTCAGCGAACGACCCCCAATGCGTGAAGCCCGGCTGCTGCTGGTCCGGGCATACCTGTGCATTGCCGCCCAGGCACCACTCGCAGGTCCCGCAACCCTCCACGAAGGGCGCCGTCACCCGGTCACCCACCGCCCAGCCGGTTACTCCGGGACCGACCTCAACGACGACGCCGGCGAACTCGTGCCCGGGAACGTGCGGCAGGGCGATGTCATCGTGTCCGGCCCACGCGTGCCAGTCGCTGCGGCACAAGCCCGTGGCGATGACGGAGATCACCACGCCTCCTACCGGGGCCTCAGGCTGGTCTACGTCCTGGACGGTCAGCGGTCCGGCGATCTGGCGCATGATAAGGGAACGCACGGGCTCTCCTTCGGTTTGATTGTCCAGCCCAGTCTAGGTGGGGGCGAGGGTGAACCGGGCGCGCCTTCATCGTTGCGCCGTAGGCCCCTGTGGCCCCCTCCCAACGGCCGGTACGCGTCCCGCGACTGAAGCGAACCGCCAGGAGATGTGCGTTGTGCAACATTCATGCAGAACAGGGTTTCAATCAAGCATCTGCGCCTGGAAAACAGGCCTAAGAGCGGAGCCGGGCACGGATGAACGAGTTTTTCGCGGCGTCCTGCGAGCGCGGGGTTCTGCGGCTGCGTTGGGCCCGGGACGTCCACATAACGTACGAGATTGCCGTTCGGGCGGCGCGGGCCCTGGAAGGCTTCAGCGACGGGTGGGTCCTGCCACTCCTTGTTGACCTGAACGGAGTGGCAGGTTTGACGCCCGAGGCCAGGGCGGGCATGAATGCTTACCGGGGATTCTCGGCGGTGGCCCTCATCGGCGACGGACCCATGGGCAAGGTCGTGGCGGCGTTTTCCCAACGGTCGCTGACTCCCACCGCGTACTTCACGAACGAGAGCGAAGCCCTTGATTGGTTATCGGGCCAGGGCAGCAGGGCCGCGAAGTAGCGCAGAGGCCAACATTCGGGCCGTTCCCTTCAGTGTGGGGCGGACGACGGCGGCCCGTTGGCTCCCCCTTCGGCGCGCTTTTTGATGCCCAGCAGCATTGCCCGGTCCATCACGAGATAGCCGGGCCGGAGCAGGAAGTCCATCACGCGCAGCCCGGCAGGCCGGCCCGCGCCGTACCGCGTCCTGAGCAGGAGCCTGGTACCGGAAGGGCCGGCGTCGTGCAGCACGAACTGCCACGTACCGGTCACTGTTCCGGGCGGGGCTCCCGGGCTGGAATCCAGGACGAGGTGGCGGTCCTGCGCCAGGTCCACGACGCGCGGCCCCCGCCTACCGCCAGGGTAGCCACCAGGTGTGAAAGCGATGATGTCTCCCACCTTCAGGTCCTGCCACTCGGGATGGATGCGGTCCGCGTTGGTGACCCCCAGGCGGAGCAAGCCGTTCTCCACCGCCGTGTAGGAATACAGGCCGGCCCGGTCTACTCCCATTTGCACGAGCCATGGCCAGACCTGGCCGGGGCGTGCGGCGACGGTAACCGCCATGGTCCAGACGTCGTCGGCGTCGGGAATCAGTTCGTCGCCCGGAAGCGGCGCAGTCTTTTCGGGCCCGGTGGCACCCCATGTCCGCAGCACCCGCGGCAAGAGGCCATGCGTGGACAGACCGGCTGCGACGGCGGCCGCAAGGAAACCGCGAAGCCGGCGCCGCCGGGGGCCAGGCCCGGATTGTGGACCGGAACGGACACCGGGACCCGACGCTGTGCCACCCATGGCACACCTCCTCCTGGTTCCAGGGATGCCTCGAGGCTACAAACCGACACCCCGAGGCCCCCAGAGTCCAAAGCCCCTACAGCCGCGTGTCGAAGGATCCGCAGAAAACGTTCTCGTTGAAGGTGCCTTGGAAGCCGGACTTGCCTTGGATCTTCTCCACGGTGGCCCGGATGGCCTCCCGGGTCCCGGCGTGCGCGTGGATTGCCGTCTTGACCATGGGCACGTCGATGAGGTGGTTCGGCTGGTTCAGGGACACGAACACGGTGGGCACCTCGGTGACGTACCAGGGGATTTCCGCCGCCATGGGCGAGGACCACTTGATCCGGATGGCGGCCTCCTGCGCGAAGCCCTTCACGTTGGCGAACACGAAGGCGGCGTCGTACTTCTCCGCATAGTCCCCCGTGGCCTCCTCGGAGATGACGGACATGAAGTTGACCCCGGTCTCCCCGGCCGCCTCGCGCTGTTCAGCCGTCCGGTACAAGAACACCTGGAAGCCGGCAGCCTCGAGTTCCTCCTTCACCACATCCAGGTAGGCCAGCGGATCAGCCCGCGTGAAGTCGGCACCGCCGGAGATGCCGTAGAGGCGGATCCGCGGATGGGTTTCGGGTGTGATGGGCAGGTTCCCCGCGGTGTCCTTGACCAGGGTCACGGTCTTGTCGGCGATCTCCGCAGCCACCGAACGGTGCGCAGCGGATCCAATGGCGGCAAGCGCCTCGGCAGGCGGCACCAGTTGGTCTGCAGCCTTCAGGTGCAGCCCCAGCGATGCCTTCAGGCCGAGGATGCGCCGCAGCGCGTCGTGCAGCCGCTGCTCGGTGATGACGCCCGACTTGTAGCCGTCCAGCATGTACTGGAAGTCCTCGGCCGGGTTCCGGAAGAAAAGGAACATGTCGCAGCCGGCGGCGATCGTTGCCGGGACCAGGTCCTTCCGCTTCTTCGCCTGCGTCAGGCCCACCATCTGCGAGGCATCGGTGAGGACCAGCCCGTTGAAGCCGAGCTCCCCGCGCAGCAGGTCCTGCAGGAGCTCCGGGGACAACGTGGCCGGCAGGATCTCTGCGTCGGCCAGGCCGGGCCGGAAATGCCGCGAAACTTCCGGCGCTCCAATGTGGCCCACCATGATCGACTGGACCCCGTGGGCAATCATCTCCCGGTACACGTGCCCGTAGGTACGGTTCCATTCCTCGTACCCAAGGGTGTTGTAGGAGGTGACCACATGCTGGTCCCGCTCATCGATGCCGTCCCCCGGGAAATGCTTCATGGCGCAAGCCGTCGGTGATTCGCTGATGCCGTCGAAGTACTCCTTGGCCCGTTCCACCACGATCTCCGGGGTGTTGCCGAACGAGCGGGTGGAGATCACGGTGTTCCGCCAGTTGTAGTGGATGTCCACGATCGGCGCGAAGGCCCAGTTGCAGCCCAAGGCCGCGGTCTCCACCCCGGCCACCTGCCCCATTTGCCGGGCAATATTCTTGTCCGGGTGGGAACCGGCCTGCAGGTGCGTGGAGACAAACGTGCCGTCGTCGCAACTGCCTGCACCGCCCATTTCCGGGTTGGACGCAACCAGCAGCGGAATCCTGGACCTGGACTGGGCGTAGCGGATGTGTTCCTGCACGGCGGCTGACGGTCCGGGCCGGTAGCGCATGCCGCCCACGTGATAGTTGTCCAGCACGCCGTCGAGGTAGCCGGGCGAGTAGTCGTTGTTGTGGTTGATGAACAGTTGCCCGATCTTTTCCTCGAGCGTCATCCCCGCAAGGGTGCCCTCCACCCAGGCGATGGCCCCGGCGTCGAGGTTGAACGGCGCGGCCGCAAGGTCGACGTCGAACTGCCGCGGCGGGGTGCCCCCGGCCGTCCGCTCGGGAGGTACGACGCCGACGATCCCCTTGAGTGCCTGGGCCACGACGTCGGCGACGGGCACGGCAATGTCCACCACCACGCCGGTCTCGTCGTCCTGGAGCGGCTCAAGGGTGGCGAGCTGGGAGTCCAGCAGCGCGGGTGGCATGAAGTGGCCGCTGCGGCCTTCCGTCCGCGCCTTCAGGACTTCCTTGCTGCCGTTCAGGTGCAGGAAGACCGTGTCCGGCGCCTGGGCACGGATGGCGTCGCGGTACGAGCGGCGCAGCGCCGAGCAGGCCAGGACCAGGCCGCCGTCGGCCGCGCCGGCAAGCCTGCTGCCCACGGTGGCCAGCCAGGGCCAGCGGTCCTCGTCCGTCAAGGGCGTGCCGGCAGCCATCTTGGCGACATTTTCCACCGGGTGCAGGGAATCGCCGTCCAGGAACGGGACGCCCAGTTCGCGGGCCACGAGATCGCCGATGGTGGTCTTGCCGCAGCCGGAGACGCCCATCACGACGATTCGGATCTTGCTCATCGGGTGCTTTCCTTACCAGTCGTGGCCCGCCTCACCAGTCATGCACCGTGCCGTCGACCAGGCGGTTGTAGGGCAGGTAGGCCTGCTGGTAGGGGTAGGCGGCGGCTGCTTCCTCGTTGAATTCGACGCCGATGCCGGGCTTGTCGCCGGGGTGCAGGTAGCCGTCGGTGAACGTCATGGACTGTTCGAAGACCTCGTTGGTCTTGTCCGAGTGCTGCATGTACTCCTGGATGCCGTAGTTATGGATGGCAAGGCCCACATGCAGCTGCGCGGCGAAGCCCACGGGCGAAATATCCGTGGGGCCGTGGAAACCGGACTTGATCTGGTACTGCGCCGCGAAGTCCATGACCTTCTTCAGCGGCGAAATCCCGCCGAAGTGCGTGGACGCTGCCCGGACATAGTCGATCAGCTGTTCCTTGATCAGCGTCTGGAAGTCGAACACGGTGTTGAAGATTTCACCGATCGCCAGCGGTGTGGTGGTGTGCTGGCGGACCAGGCGCAGGCCCTCCTGGTTCTCCGCCGGAGTGCAGTCCTCCAGCCAGAACAGGTCGTACGGCTCCAGGGCCTTGCCCAGTTTCGCGGCCTGGATGGGCGTCATCCGGTGGTGCCCGTCATGCAGCAGCGGGATCTCGGGGCCGAACTCGTTCCGGACAGCCTCGAAGACCGTGGGCAGGTGCCGTAGGTAGGCGCGGGTGTCCCAGTCCTCTTCCTGCGGGAACGCTCCCCGGCCGGCGGGCTCGTAGTCATACCGCTCCCCCGATGCCTGTGCCTGGGCAGCCACGCCGTAGACGGCTTTGATCCCCGGGATGGCGGTCTGGATCCGGATGGACTTGTAGCCGAGCTCCAAGTGCTCCCGCACGGAATCGAACAGCGACTCGATGTCCGAGCCGGACGCGTGGCCGTAGGCGCGCAGCCCGTTCCGGGACGCCCCGCCCAGCAGCTGGTACACGGGAAGCCCGGCAACCTTGCCCTTGATGTCCCACAGCGCCATGTCCACGGCGGCGATGGCCGCCATGGTGACCGGGCCACGGCGCCAGTACGCGCTCCGGTACAGGAACTGCCAGGTGTCCTCGATCCGGTGCGGGTCCTTCCCGATCAGCAGCTGCGCGACGTGTTCCTTGAGATAGGCGGCGACGGCGAGCTCGCGGCCGTTCAGGGTGGCGTCGCCGATACCCGTCACGCCGTCGTCCGTGGTGATCCGGAGGGTCACGAAGTTTCGGGTGGGGCTGGTAACGAAGACGTCGGCGGCAATGATTTTCATGGGACTAACTGTTCCTTCCGGAAGTAAAAGCGTGATTCAGGTACGTGCGGGGCTGGCGGCCGGGGCCATTGCGAAGGATCCGAGCAGCCGGGAAACAAGGGCGACAACGTCAGGGTCCTCTGCGAGGGCAGCGCTGACGAGGCGAAGCAAACCCTGTACCCGATTGGTTCCGTCAAGTGCCACGGCAGCCTGGATGTCGGCGGCGAGCGGATCCTGGAAGTCGTTTCCCGCGGTGACGTAGTCAATCCAGGCGGCAAGCATCAAAGCGCTGCCTGCGCCACTGCGGCCGTCGGCCCGTTCCGCCGCCATCACGGGTACCGCGCGCATGCGCAGCTTGGTGGTGGCATCGGCCGCGATCTGTGCGAGCCGGTGGGCGATACGCGCGTTTCCGAAGCGGTCCAGCAGGGCCCGGCGGTACGTCGGAATGTCCAGCCCTTCCCCCTGCAGGTGACGGGCTGCCTCGTCCCAGAAGTCCTCCACCGCTTTCCGGCAGAGGGGGTCTGCCAGGGCGTCCGCCACGGTGGCATGCCCGCGGAGCTGTCCCGCGTAGGCCAGGATGGAATGCGAGCCGTTGAGGAGCCACAGCTTCCGGTTCTCATAGGGCTCGATGTCACCGACCACGACGGCGCCGGCCTCCTCCCAGCGGGGACGCCCGGCCGGGAAGTCCCCGCTGAGCACCCAGTTCCGGAAAGGTTCAGCCACCACCGGCGAATTGTCGCTGTAACCGCATTGCTCTTCCACCTCTGCGATGTCCGCCTCGGTGGTCCGCGGCGTAATCCTGTCCACGGACGTGCTGACAAAGCTGACGTTCGCCTCGATCCATCCGGCCAGCCCGGAACCCCATCCGGATGCCAGTCCCAGGACGGCCCGGCGGGCAACTTCACCGTTTGCGGACAAGTTGTCGCAGCTGACGACGGCGATGGGTCCCGCGCCGCTGTCCCGGCGCCTGGCAAGGGCCAACACCAGGCGGCCCAGCGGAGTGCCGGGCACTCCGGCCTCCCCGGACGCTGCTGCCGACAGCGCCCGGAGGTCATCCGCCGCGCCTGGGGCGCCGGCGTCGAACGTTCCATCCGCGGCCAGCCCGTAGGCTGCCTCGGTGATGGTCAGCGTGACCACCGCTGTCTCCTTCGCCGCGACAAGCTCGCAGAGCCGTGCCGTGTTGGCGCCATCCACCGCTTCCACAATGCTGCCGATGACTTCGAAGCTGTCCCCGCGGGCCGACCGCTCCACCAGCGTGTAGAGGCAGTCCTGGCGGGACAGCGCTGCCGCGGCGTCGGGCCGGCGCCCCGTGAACGCCGCGATCCCCCACTCCGCCGCGTCCGGGGCGTGCTGGGTATACCAGGCCTGGTGGGAGCGGTGGAACGCCCCCAGCCCAAGGTGCACGATGCGCACCGGAGGCTTGGGCAGCGGCTTCAGGCTGCGGTTGAGTGCAGGCAGCGCGGCGTTCACAGCTTGAACACCCTCCGTGGCGACCCGTCCACGATGTCCACGATAAGTTCGTGTGCCCGTTCCTCGGTGACCCGGTGTTCGGCCACCAGGCGGGCCAGGAAGGACGCCTCGATCCGCCGGGCCGTGTCGTGGCGGGCCGGAATGGAGCAGAAGGCGCGGGTGTCATCGATGAACCCGGAGGACCGCGAGAAACCCGCGGTCTCCGTCACCGCGGACCGGAAGCGCAGCATGGCGTCCGGGGCGTCCAGGAACCACCAGGGCGCACCGAGGTAGACCGACGGGTAGAACCCGGCCAGCGGCGCCAGTTCGCGGGAGAAGACGGTCTCATCCAGGGTGAACAGGACCAGGTGGAAGTCCTTTGCCGTGCCAAAGTCCTGGAGCAGCGGCCGGATGGCTTCGGTGTAGTTCACGGCCACCGGGATGTCGTGCCCGGTATCGGCGCCGAAGGCTTCGAACGTGGGTGCGTGGTGGTTCCGGAAGGAGCCCGGGTGGATGGTCATGACCAGCCCGTCCTCCACCGACATCCTGGCCATCTGGTACAGCATGTGGGCTTCGAAGGCGTCCCTGTCCCGGGCGCTCGCCTGGCCCGTCCTGCCGCGCTCAAAAAGCCGCTCGGCCTCGCCGTCGTCCAGTTTCAGGGTGGCAGGCGTGAACACCCCGTGGTCGGCGGAGACGGCGCCGCGCTCCACGAAGTGCCGGCGCCGCGACTCAAGTGCCTTGATGTAGCCGGCGTAGCCGGTGGCACCCTCCCCCGCAGAGCCGAGGAGGCGTTCCACGTTCTCCTGCCAGGCCGGATGTGCCATGTTCAAGTACTGGTCCGGCCGGAAGGTGGGCAGCACCCGGCCGGCGAACGCGGGGTCCGCGTGCAGCGCAGCGTGGCTGTCCAGCGAATCCAGCGGGTCATCCGTGGTGGCGAGCACCTCGATGTTGAATTCCTTGAACAGTTCCCGTGGCCGGAAACCGGGCTCGGACAATTTGGCCTGCAGGGCATCATAGAGCTGGTCGGCGTTCTGGCCGGACGGTTCCTCGGCCAGGCCGAAGACATGGGCAAACTCCTGCCGGATCCAGTACCCGGAGGCGGTTCCCTCGAAAGCCGGCCATGCTTCACAGAAGTGCCGCCAGACCTGCCGCGACTCTGCGGGCTGGTTGCCCAGGCCCAGCTGGTCCATGGTCACCCCGCCGGCGTGGATCAGGCGGGTGACGTAATGGTCCGGAGTGACCAGGAGCGCGGCCGGGTCAGGGAACGGCGTGTTCTGTTCGATGACCGCGGCGTCGACGTGCCCGTGCGGGGAGATGATGGGGAGCCCTTCCACCCGGGAGAAGAGCGAGCGGGCAATGTCCCGGACCGCGGGATCGGCGGGCAGGAGCCGGTCCGGGTGGTCCGCTAT
Organism: Pseudarthrobacter sp. MOO14; assembly: GCF_058267675.1. Lineage (NCBI taxonomy): Bacteria > Bacillati > Actinomycetota > Actinomycetes > Micrococcales > Micrococcaceae > Pseudarthrobacter > Pseudarthrobacter sp. MOO14. The sequence goes on along the minus strand of NZ_CM177849.1, from coordinate 3,113,832 downwards.
GGTCTGCGCCATGGCTCAACGCCTCCCGGCTGCGACATTGAGCCCAGCCAAGGCGGCCGTGGCGCGGAGGTACTCGAGGTTCCCGGCGGTCCGTTCGGCCAGCGGGAGCTCAGTGGAAAAGTCCTCCACGGTCACCCAGCCGTCGTATCCGAAGGCGGCGAGCGCCTTGAAGTACTGCAGGACGCTACCCTGGCCCGCGCGCAGGGGCGCCCACTCGTTCTTGAAAATGGCTGCCCCAGACTCGTCGGTCTCGCCGCTGTCCACCCACACCGCGTTCTTCACGTGCACGTGCGCCAGGTAGTCGCCGAGGAGCTCGAAGGCGGGCAGGTAGTCTTCCTGCCCTTCGATCAGCAGGTTGCCCAGGTCGTGGATGACGCCGACGTGCCGGGGGTCCAGGCCGTCCAGGAGCCGCAGCGCCGATGATGCCGACGCGGTGATGGTGCGGTGGTGCAGCTCCACGAGCGCCTTCACTCCGTGGTGCGCCGCCCGCTCGGCGATCCATTCGAAATCGCGGCGGGCAGCGGCGAAGAGTTCCGGGTAGGGGGTGCCGCTGGCCGGTTCGTTGCCCCAGGCGGCGGTTCCGAGCGGCGGCGTGGTCACCCGCACCTGGCCGGCGCCGAGCTTGGCGGTGGCGGCGAGCATGCGGTCCACATCGTCATGGTTGTCGCACCGCGCATACCCGCCGACGCCGGAGAACTCCAGGCCGGCGTCGCTGGTAATGGCGGCGATCCGGTCCAGGTGGTCTTCCATTCCGGCCAGCGGCACGGTTGCTTTGTTCCCGGCCCAGAAGCCGGGCTCGGGGGCGTCCCCCTGGTCCGTGATGCGCCATTCGACGCCGTCCCAGCCCTGTCCGGCAAGCTGCTGGACGGCCTCCTCGGGGGTCCACTCGGGGGTTGATGCGGTAAATACTGAAAACTTCATGGTGTCAGGCGCTTTCTGCCGTGCTGCCGGTGTGGACTTCGAGGTCGTTGTACTTGCCTGCCAAAACATCCTCGAAGAGGACTGGCTGGCCGAGGGTGGCCGAGACGTATACCGAACGCACCGCGGCAAGGGCATTGACGGCGTCGCTGACCGTGACTCCTGGCTGCTTCCCACCGGCGATCGCGGCCAGGATGTCCCGGTACTGACGGACGTGGCCGGCCGGGTACACGGTGGGATCGGCTGCTTTGTAGTCTTCCTCGGGGTACTTGGCCAGTTCTTCCTCCGACTGGTTGCCGCCGCCCTGGAGTCCCATGTCCGCCGAGGCGCCGCCTGCGGCCCTGCTGTGGAAGTACTCCAGCCGGTCGTTGTCCACCACGGCCGAGCCCTCGGAGCCCATGAGCTGCACGCGCACGGTCAACCCCGGGTAGGCGGCAGTGGTGGCGTGAAGGACAGCCAGGCCGCCGTTCTCGAAGGTCACGGTGGCTACCGCCGTGTCCTCCACTTCGATGCGTTCGTGGGCGAGGCGGGCGGTGTGCGCAAAGATTTCCACCGGCCGTCCCATGAACCACAAAAGCAGGTCCACGGTGTGCACGCCCTGGTTCATGAGGGCGCCGCCGCCGTCCATCGCCCACGTGCCGCGCCAGTCGCCGGAGTCGTAGTAGCCCTGGCTGCGCCACCATGCCACCGAGGCGATGGCGGAGGTCAGCTTGCCGAACCGGCCATCGGCGATGGCGCGGGACACGGCGACGCTGGACTGGTCGAACCGGTGCTGGCTGATGACCGAGGCAACGATGCCTTTGCCCGCCGCTTCCTTCGCGGCTGCCTCGATTTCCTGGGCGCGGCTGAGGTCCACGTCGAGGGGCTTTTCGATGACCACGTGCTTGCCTGCCGCCAGCACCTCCAGGCTCTGCTGGATGTGCAGGCCGCTGGGAGTCGCCAGTGCCACGAGGTGGATGTCTTCGGCGGCGAAGGCCTCCGCCTGGGTGCTGTACAGGGCCGGCCGCGTCCCGCCCTGCTGTTCGATGAAGTCCGCGAGTGCTTCGGCGGCCGCCGGGATGGCATCGATGAGGGCGACAATGCGGACTTCCGGGAATTCGCGGAGGGCTACGGCGTGCGTGCGGCCAATGACGCCGCACCCGGTGATGGCTGCATTCAAGGTGCTCATGCGGTCTGGACTCCTGCTTCTGCGGTGACTTTGGCGAAGGCGCGGGCTGCGATTCCGAAGGCCGTGGGGCCAGAGAATCCGCCCAGGCCGTGGGCACCGGCGAGGTGCGGCTCAAGGGAAGCGAAGCCTTCGTAGCCGTCCGCCTTGAGCGCCTCCACGGTCTTCAGGACGTCCCCGTCGCCCTCGCCCGCAGGCACCACGTGGCCGTTGGCGAAGAGGGCATCCTTGACCTGGAGGTATTCCAGGTGCGGGCGCAGCTTGGCGTATCCCTCGTCGAAGGGCTTGACGCCCACCTGGACGAAGTTTGCAGCGTCCCAGGCCACTTTCAGGGCGGGCGAGTCCACGGTCTCGATGATGTCCAGGACACGGTCCGGGACGTCTCCGAAGATGTCCTTCTCGTTTTCGTGCAGGAGGATCACGCCGGCTTCCTCGGCCACGCCGGCCAGGGCGCGCATGCGCTCGATGACGTCATCGCGGATGCTGTCCACCTGGACTGACTCGCCGTAGTAGAAGGAGAAGATGCGGATGTAATTCGCGTCCAGGACCTTGGCGGCATTGACCGCACGGCGCAACCGCTCCACCTCATGCTCCACCGGGAGGCTGACGTCCACTTTTCCTATGGGCGAGGCAATGGCCGAAACCTTCATGCCTTTATCTGCCAGCAGGGCGGCAAGTGCCTGGAGCTGCTCGTCGCTGAGGTCCACAATGTTGGTTCCCCATGCGCTGCGGACCTCGATGTGGTTGGCGCCGAGGGCCTGCAGCACGGCGATCTGGACTGCGGGGTCGTCGTCGATTTCGTCGCCGAAACCTGACAGCTGCCACGTGACCTGGGTGGTCGAGACCATGGTTATTTAACTCCTCCGGCGGTCAGCCCGCCTACTAGGTAACGCTGGAAAATCAGGTAGAGAATGACCACTGGTGCTGCACACACCAGGGCTGCGGCCATCATCTGGCCGTAGTAGGGAATGGCGCCGCCTTCCTGCGAGGCACCAAAGATTTGCAGGGCGACGGCGGCGGTCTGGCTTTCGGGGCGCGTCATCACCGAGGCGAAGAGCACGTCGTTCCAGCCGAGCAGGAAGGCGAAGATGCCGGAGACGACGATGCCGGGCCAGCTCAGGGGCAGCACGATGCGGAAGAGGACGCCGAGGTTTGACGCGCCGTCGATCTTGGCTGCTTCCTCCAGTTCCTTGGGGAGCCCGCGCAGGTAGGTGACCATCACCCAGGTGGAGAACGGCATGGCGAAGGTCAGGTAGGTCACGAACAGGCCCCACTGGGTCCCGATCACCTGAATGCCAAGGTAGGTTGCCGCCGAGGAAAAGAGCACGAACACCGGCAGCACCATCAGGGTTCCCGGGACGGACTGCAGGGCGAGCAGGCCGCGCAGGATGCTCAGCCTTCCACGAAAGCTGTAGCGGACCAGGACGAACGCGGTGGAAACGGACAAGGCCGCGGATACCACGGCGGTTGATCCGGCCACCAGGACACTGTTGGTCAGGCCGGTGGCCAGGCCCACGCTGGTCCAGATCTTCGAATAGTTCTCGAAGGTCACCGACGACGGCCAGAACTCGCCGTTGGCAACGCCGATGTCCGAGTTCACCGAGGCCAGGAAGATATAGAGCACCGGAATCAGGACGAGTGCACCCAGGAAGACAAGGATGATGACCAGCAGGGGGCCTGGCAGGAGCCGCAGCACCTCGTGCTGGCGGTGCGAGCCCGGGCGGTCGACGTCCGCGGTAGGCGCACTGCGGCGACCGGCGATGGTGGCGCTCATTTCTTCGCTCCTGGGGTGTCGGCGTCGTCAAGCTTCACGGCGCGGAGGTAGACGAACAGCGGGATGGCGATGAGCACCAGGGAAATGAAGGCCATCGCAGCACTCAGGCCAAAGCGGAAGCTCTGGAAGCTGGTGACGTAGGTCAGGATGGGGAGGACTTCCACGTCCGACGGCGCCGGGACCCCGAACAGCACGAACGGAAGCGTGAAGTTGTTGATGTGGTGCAGCATTCCGATCAGGAAGGCCAGGGCCAGCGGGCCCTTCAGGTACGGGAAGATCACGTAGCGGAGCTTGTTCCACCACAGCGCCCCGTCCAGGGCTGAGGCCTCGTGCACCTCATGGTCCACTGACTGCAGGCCGGACAACGCCAGCAGGTAGATGAACGGCCAGGAAGCCCAGATCTGGACCAGGACCAGCGTCCAGAACGTTTGTGGTCCGTTGAGCCAGAGTCCCACGTGGATTCCCACGGTGGCCAGGGCCTCGTCCACGATGCCGCCGGGCTGGAGCATGGTCCGCCAGACGGTGGCCACCACGAAGGACGGCAGGACATACGGGATGAGGAACACCGAGCGGATCAGCGCGCGGCCCTTGAAGGCATTCTGGGTTGCCACTGCCGCGGCAATGCCCAGCGGCAGGGTCACCACCATCGCAAGCAGCGAGTAGCTGACGCTGAGCCACACGGCGTGCAGCAGCGGCGAGTTGGTGACGGCTTCAACGAAGTTTTCGACTCCGATGATTGGTGCACTGACCCACTTCCGCAGCGTGTACTGGTCCAGGTTGAGGATGGACATGTAAATGCCCAGCAGCAGCGGCACCACGATGATGATGATCATCAGGACCCCGCCGGGGATCAGCATCCAGAGCGGACGGTTCCGCTCGCTCAGGCCCTTGCGCCGCGGGCCGTCCTTGGGGCCGGGCTGCTGCCCGGCGTCATTGGCGGTCCGGGGCGCCCGGCCTGCGGCGGATTCCACCGCAGGCCGTACTTCATGAGAGGCGTCGGTTGACATCAGGACTTATCCTTTGGAGGCCCGGTCCAGGGAAGCCTGGCCCTTGTTTTGGGCGTCTTTGATCCGCGTATCGAGGGCGGATCCGTCCACCTTGCCGGCGGCCAGGTCCGGGATCGACTGGACAGTGACGTTGAGCAGGCCCAGCTGGATATCGCCCCAGGCGCCCGTGAACGGGGTGGCCTTGGACTTGGCGGCGGCATCTGCCAGTGGCTTGAGCTTGGCATCGGTCAGGGTGGCGAGGGCCTCGGCGTTGGCCGGGAGGTCACCGAAGACCTTCTGGTAGTTCAGCTGTTCGTCCTTGGAGGTGATCAGCTTGATGTAGGCGAAGGCCAGGTCCTTCTGCTTGGAGTAGTCGGCCACCACCAGGTTGTCGCCGGAGAGGATGCTGGCGGCGTCGCCGTCGGACTTGGACTGGGTCTGGCCCGGAGCGATCGTAGGCATCAGGGCGTATTCGTACTTGCCGGCGACGGCTGACTTGTCCAGGGTGGGAATCGAGCTGGACGTGGTCATCATCAGGTACCCGGCCTTGCCGCTGGCGAAGGCGGCCACGGCGTTGCTGTTGCTCCAGCCAATCGATGCGGGGTCAACCACTTTGTCGTTGGTGAGCCAGCCGAAGTACGTTTCGTAGGCCTTCTTGACCGTGGGGTCATCCATCTTCAGCTTGTTGCCGTCCACCAGCGGGTTTCCGGCCTGGACGGACATGGCCCAGATGAACTTCCAAGGATCGAAGCTGTCCTTGTATCCCGTGGCGATGCCGTAAGTGCCGTCCTTGGTCATCTTTTTCGCCTGCGCGGCCAGGTCATCCCAGTTGGTGGCAGGCTTGTCGATGCCTGCCGCAGCCAACAGGTCCTTGTTGTACGCCATGACGAACGGCCGGCTGACGAACGGGATGCCGGCAAGGTGGTCCTTGTCCGGTCCGGAGATTCCCAGGGTTGCCGGGTTGAAGCGGTCCTTGCCGCCCACCTTCGTCCAGTCGTCGTCGGAGAGGGTCACGAAGGCCTTGGTGGCATATGCCGTGGGGGTGAACGTGGTTCCCAGGCTGTAGACGTCCGGGCCCTGGCCGGAGACCACGGATGTTTGGATGCGCGTGAGTTCATCGTTGGCCGAAGCGAAAGTTTCGAACTTCACGTCGGCGCCGGTCTCGGCCTTGAACTTCGCGGCAATATCGGACTGCCACTGCTTCTGCTGTTCCGGGTACTGGCTGGAAACGTTCACCAGGACGCTCAGCGTCTTGCCGGTGCCGTCCACTTTGCCGTCCGAGCTGGTTGAGCCGCCCCCGTTGCCGGAGCTCGATCCACACCCGGTCAAGGCGAGCGCTGCAGCCGTGACGATCGCCGCAAGCCCAGTAGTCGATTTAAACCTCATTGTTTTTTCTCCTCTAGGACACCCGCATGGCCACATCCGTCTTGTGGCGGAAATCACTGCAGGCGACTCGAGAGTCAGTCTAGGAAATTGGAAAGCTTGCGGCAAGCGGTTGCCAAAAGTTGCCAAGAATGGTGTCATTGGATCATCCAAAGTCGGGGAAACGCCGGTCGGAATGCTGCCGGCGGATTCCCCAAGCCAGCGATGAAAGGTCGGCAACTATGGCTAATCCATCGGTGGGAGCCGCTCCGCAGGGTGCCGGGGACGCGAACGCCCGGCGGGACCGTCCGCCCACCATCCGGGATGTCGCCGAGCTCGCCGGCGTCGCCACGTCCACGGTCTCCAGGGCCCTCTCTCGGCCCGAGCGGGTGAATCCCCGGACGCGGGTCCGGATCGAAGAGGCAGCCGCTGAACTCAACTACATTCCCAGCTCCCAGGCGCGCGGCCTCAGCTCGGGGCGGACGAACGCCGTGGCCGTACTGGTGCCCGACATCACCAACCCGTTCTACTTCGACATCATCCGGGGTACCCAGCACCAGCTCAAGGCAGCCGGCGTGACACAGCTCCTGGTGGACACGGAGGAGTCCAGCGAGATGGAACTGGATGCGCTGCACAAAATGCGCAAGTCGGCCGATGGCTTCATCCTGGCAGCGTCCCGCCTGACCGACGCCCAGCTGACGGAGGTCTCCCAAACACAGCCCCTGGTCACGTTCAACCGCGCGTCCACCAGCGCTCCCACCGTGATGATCGATACGCCGTCGGCCATCATCCAGGCGCTGGAGCACCTGGCATCGCTGGGCCATCACAAGGTCTGCTACGTTGCCGGGCCTCCCACCTCCTGGTCAAACCAGATGCGATGGAAGGTGTTCGAAGAGGACGCCACGAAGCGGGGGATGGAAGTCCACCGGATTGGCCCCTACGCGCCAAAGACAACGTCCGGGGCGGCCGCGGCGGATGCCGCTGTCCGCACCGGGGCCACTGCCTGCATCGTGTTCAACGACCTGCTCGCCATCGGCATGCTCCAGCGCCTGAAGGCCCGCGGGATCCGGGTGCCTGCGGACATGAGCATCATCGGCTCGGACGATATCTTCGGCGCCGATTTCTGCAATCCGCCGCTGACCACCATCTCCAGCCCCATCGAGCAGGCGGGCAGGGTGGCGGTGTCCATGCTCCTGGCCCAGCTCAATCCCCTGCCGGGAAGCGCCACCCGGAAACTCGCCGTCATGCCCACCCACCTGACGGTCCGGGAATCGACGGGACCGGCCCCCGCCTGATCAACCCACGGTAAACGGCAGCACCAGCCGGTGTCCCGGGGTGAAGGCATTAAGTAATTGCTAAAGGCGCACCACATACGACTCGACGAAGGCTAGTCAAGCTGGAAGCGGTCCAGGGCCTCCCGAAGCATGCGGTGGCCTTGGCGTTCAAAGTTCCCATCCCCCACCTGGTACGCCCAGACCGCCGTGCCGATCGCTTCCCGAAGCAAGTCGATGCGCCACACCTCCATGGACCTGGGGTCAGTTCCGTATCCCTCCAGGAAGGCCTTCTCCAGCTCTGGCCTTCCCCGCCATTGCTGCACCGCCAACCGGCACAGATCAGTGGCGGCCGGCCTGAAATCGAACCTGCCGAAGTCGATAATCCGCAGCTCGCCATTGCGGATGAGCCAGTTCCGCGGCTGCCAGTCACCATGGGTGGGAACCACGGTGATGGGGGCAGGCCGGTACTCCGCAAGGCGACTCCGTGCCTCCAGCTCGATTGATGGATCGACGCGATGGTCACGGTCCAACCACGCAAACGCCTTCGCCGTGGCCCGCGCTTCGCAGGTGTCATCGCAGCGGCGCTCCTGGCTGTGAACCACCTTCAACAATTCGCCGGCCTGGGCGTAGGTCTCCGGGACCTGCTCGGCCGGGGTTCCCTCCACCAGAACGCCCTCAAGGTACTCAACCACCAGGATGTTGGCGTCCGGGTCTGAATGAAGCAGGCGGGCTGCCCGGCCGAGCCCGGCAAGCGGCCGTGTGTAGGCGTTGTGGGCCGCGACCTCGCGGCCCAAGTGGTGGTTCGAAGGTCCGGCAGCCTTGATGATTACCTGCCCGGTGGCCGTCCGGACCTTGAGGACCTTGGTGTCCACGATCCCCCAGGACAGGTCGGCGACAAGTTTCGGCGAGCCAAGCCACCCCTCAGCCAGCCTGGACTGTTCGGCGCTCAGCAGCCCGCCATCCCACTGCCCTGCCCCCGAACGTTGCCCCATGATCTGAAGCCTAGCAACGGGCGGTCCACGGAGGATCCGGCTGACCCGGCATAAAGGCGCGCGTACGACGCCGGGAGCCACCCGTCGTCGTACGCGCGCCTTTATATCGCGCTGCTTAGGCTTCCACGAGCTTGGCCCCGGCCGGCACCTCCGCCGGAACGCCGGGCTCGCCGCGGCCGTACAGCCAGTCGTTGTACTGGAAGTTGTTGTCGCCGCGGCTCTTGAACAGCATGTTCCGGAGCACCCGGGCCACGCCGCCCACGTGCCAGGACTCGCCCCAGGTCCTGGCGGTGCGCTGCACACGGGCCGTCCGGGCTGCCCGGGCCTCGTTGAACTCCCGGAACGCAGCTTCCCAAGCGCCGGCGTCGATCCCCTCGGGGGTGAAAACCTGGTTCCGGGACACATCTTGGAGCACTGCCGCGTCCTCCAGCGCCTGGCACGCACCCTGGGCCAGGTACTGCAGCATCGGGTGGGCGGCATCGCCGATCAGCGCCATGCGGCCGGACACCCAGTTGTCGATCGGGTTGCGGTCGTACATGGGCCAACGGATGCCGGTGGCCAAGTTCTTCAGGGCCTCCTGCACCGCGGGGACGCAGCCGGCGTAGGCCGCCTCGAGCTCGTCCACGCCGCCGTATTGCTCTTCGCCGCGCTCGAAGGATGCCGACTTGAACACGGCAACCGTATTGAGCAGTTGGCCCTTCCGCAGCGGGTATTGCACCAGGTGGCAGTCCGGCCCGAGGTAGACGATGACGTCCTCCAGGTCCGCTGCCGGGGTCTCCTCCGTGATGGGCACGGTTCCCCGGTATGCCACGTAGGCCGAGTTCACCGGGCCGTCGCTGGCAACGGTCCCGCGCAGGGTGGACTTGAGCCCGTCCGCGGCCAGGATGGCGTCGGCTTCGAAGACCTCGCCCTTGGCGGTGTAGGCACGGGCCCGGTCGCCGTCGGTTTCCACCTTCTGCACCAGGACATCGTTCACCAGGGTGACGCCCGCCGCCTGGCAGGCCTCGAGCAGGATCCGGTGCAGGTCGCTGCGGTGGATCACCACGTAGGGCGCCCCGTAGCGCTCCTCGAACTCGCCGCCCAGTGTCTGGCGGGTCAGTTCCTCCCCCGTAACCGCATCGCGGAACACCAGGTGCTTGGGCTGGACGCCGATTTCCAGGGCTTTCTCCAGCAGTCCCCAGCGCTTGAGGACCCGGGAGGCGTTGGGGGCCATCTGCAGCCCGGCTCCCACTTCGCCGAAGGCCGGTGCCACTTCAACCAGCGTGACGTCGGCGCCGTTTTCGCGCAGGGCGAGCGCTCCGGCCAGTCCGGCCATGCCGCCGCCCACCACGAGGACATCGGTGGACTCTTTGACGTTAGACATTGGTAGCTCCTACTGCTGTTGATTTCTTGATTTTGGTGCCGACGGCTGCGATCAGGACCGCCGCCGCGGCTGCTGCTCCGGCGAAGGCCAGGAAGTTGGAATTGACGCCCAGCCCCGCCGCGAGCAGGAGCCCGCCGGCCTGCGGCGCGGCCACGGCGCCAATCCGGCCGACGCCCAGCGCCCAGCCGAGGGCGGTGCCGCGCAGGTGCGCCGGGTAGTGGCTGGCCACGGCGGCGATGATCAGGCACTGGGTGCCGTGCGTTCCCACGCCGGCCAGCACCAGCATGAAATAGACGACGGCGACCGGCGGTCCGGTCACCAGCACCACCAGGGCGACGGCGGCCACGCCCGCTGCCGCGATGGCCGTGGGAATGGGACCGAACCGGGTGCCTGCCCAGGCCGTGAGCACTGACCCGGCCACGGCGCCCAGGTTGAGCGCCAGGGCGAAGGTCAGCGCAGAGCCCAGGTTGTAGCCGGCCAACTGCATCAGGTTGGGCAGCCACGTTCCCAGGCCGTACCAGGCAAACAGGGTCACCAGGGTGGCCACCGCAAACAGCAGGCTGGTGCCGAGGTAGGGCGCCCTCAGCAGGCTCCCAAATCCCGCGGACTCATGCGCGGTGCTGCCGGCGGCTGCCTTGGGTGCCAGGGTTTCCGGCAGGTAGCGGAGCCCCAGCGGGATCACCACCACCAGGGCCACGACGGCCACCAGGAACATAGCCGGCCAGCCGAAGGCCGGGATCAGCGGAATACCCACGAGCGCGGCGATCGAGCCGCCAATGGGGACACCGGACATCATGAGGGTGGCGATGGTGGACCGCCACTTTTCCGGAACGAGCTCGGCCACCAAGGCGTTGGCCGATGGCACCAGGCCGCCCAGGCCAATGCCTGCCAGCAGCCGGAGGCCGCCGAACACCGGCGCGCTCGGCGCAAAGGCACAGAGGATGGTGAAGAGGGAGAACACCACGGCGCAGCCGATGATGGTGCGGCGGCGGCCCCAGGTGTCGGCCATCCGTCCGGCAAAAACGGCTCCGATCATCATGCCCACGAAGGCCATGGATCCGATGGTCCCAGCCGTCGCCTTGGTCAGGCCCCAGCCGGTGTCGCTGATGAGCGAGCCTTGGACGGTGCCGTAGACGATCAGGTCGTAGCCGTCGAAAACGACCAGCAGCCAGCACACCAGGACGGCGAGCATGGAACGCCGGGGAAACCCGGAAAGGCCTGCGCCCGGGGCGGGGGCGGCCGTGCGCTGCGGCACTGCAGCGGAAGTTGTGTGATTCATCCCACCACTGTGCTGGCAGTCATACCAGCGCGCCCATAAGATTCTGTCATGCAGAATCTTCCTGCCCGGCGGAAACCCACCTACTCAATCGAGGCGGTGGACAACGCCCTGCAACTCCTCCAGTTGCTGCGGGACGTGGGGAGCCTGCGGCTCAAGGACGCAGCGGCGGAGCTCGGCGTGGCACCCTCCACGGCACACCGGCTGCTGGCCATGCTGGTGTACCGGGGCTTCGCGGTGCAGGACGAAACGCGGCGGTACGTTCCCGGTCCCGCCATGGGGGCGGGGCCCGCAGGGTTCAGCTGGACAAGGCAGCTGCGCGACATCTCCCGGCCGCACATGGAACTGCTGTGCGCCCGCACCAACGAGACCGTGAACCTCATGATCCGGGTGGGCACCAAGGTCCGTTTCCTGGACACGGTGGAAAGCAGCAACATCCTCCGCGTTGGCGACCGCCAGGGCACGCTCCTCCCGGCACACAAGGCCTCCGGCGGCAAGGCCATCCTGGCCGAAATGGATCCCACCATGCTCGAGCAGCTGTTCCACAGCCCGAATGCTGAGCTCGCCGGCGACTACATCCCCAGGTCCGAGTACCCGGCGTTCCTGCGCGAGCTTGAATCCGTGCGCGCCAACGGCTTCGCGGCCAACTTCGAGGGCACGGAGGAGGGCATCAGCGCCTTTGGCATGGCACTGCACAACGGGAAGGGAATGGTAGTGGGTGCGCTGAGCGTAGCCACTCCGGTAGCCAGGTTCCGGCCACTGTTCGACGCCGGGCTGGTGGGCGTCATGATGGAAACCCGGCGCCAGCTGGAGCTGGACATCGCTGCCAACCCGGCGGATGGCGCAGCGGGGAGCTGACCCGGGCGCACGCCACTCCGAGGAATATTCTGCCTGCCAGAATATGCTGGGGATCACAGCCCGCTTTCCCTAAGGTCGAATCCACGCCGCAGTCAGTCCGCACGCAAGGAGAAGGCCAGTGTCGATCAGCGCTGAAAACCAAACACATGAATCCGTGGCCCGGGAGCACCATGTCCCCGAGCCCACTCCGGAAGAGGCCGCCCAGTTGGAGCAGCTGTACAAGGATTTCGATAAAGAGAACCTGATTCCGTTGTGGACGGAGATCGCGGACCTGATGCCCATGGTCCCGTCCCCGAAGGCGGTTCCGCATGTGTGGCGGTGGGAGGACCTGTACCCGCTGGCCGCCCGCGCCGGGGACCTGGTGCCCGTGGGCCGCGGTGGGGAACGCCGCGCCATCGCGCTGGCCAACCCCGGCCTGGCCGGCACCCCGTACGCCACCCCCACGCTGTGGGCCGCCATCCAGTACCTGGGCGGCCGCGAGACCGCCCCGGAGCACCGCCACTCCCAAAACGCGTTCCGGTTCGTCGTCGAAGGCGAGGGCGTGTGGACCGTGGTGAACGGGGACCCGGTCCGGATGTCCCGCGGCGACTTCCTGCTCACCCCGGGCTGGAACTTCCACGGCCACCACAACGACACCGACCAGCCCATGGCGTGGATTGACGGCCTGGACATCCCGTTCGTGCACTACGCGGACGCCGGGTTCTTCGAGTTCGGCACCGAGCGCGTCACCGACGAGGCCACCCCCGACATCTCCCGCTCCGAGCGGCTCTGGGCCCACCCAGGGCTGCGCCCGCTCTCCGGGCTCGATGACACCACCAACTCCCCCATCGCCGCATACCGGTGGAAGTACACCGACGCCGCGCTGCGCGAACAGTTGCTCCTCGAGGACGAGGGCCACCCGGCCACGGTGTCCCAGGGCCACGCCGCCATCCGGTACACCAACCCCACCACCGGCGGGGATGTCATGCCCACCATCCGGGCCGAGTTCCACCGCCTCCGTGCCGGCGCCACCACCGAGCCCGTCCGCGAGGTGGGCTCCAGCGTGTGGCAGGTCTTCGAAGGCACGGGCACCGTGACCCTGAACGGCGAAACCAAAGTCCTGGCCAAGGGCGACCTGTTCGTTGTCCCGTCCTGGCAGCAATGGTCCCTGGAAGCCGGGACTGAGTTCGACCTTTTCCGGTTCAGCGACGCGCCCATCTTTGAGCGCCTGAACTTCAACCGCACCTACATCGAAGGACCCACCAAGTAATGAAACTCCTCACCCTCCGCCTGGATAACGGCACAGGCAACGGCAAGAGCACGACGGCGGTCCGCCAGGACGGCGACACCCTCACCGAAATCCCGGGGTTCGCCGACGTCGGGGCCCTCCTGAAGGACCCCGCCTGGGAAACCACCGCCAAGGAAGCCAACGGCGCAACCCACGCGCTGGCCGGCGCCGACCTCGCCGCCGTCGTGCCCTCCCCCGGCAAGATCATCTGCGTGGGCCACAACTACCGCAACCACATCAAGGAGATGGGCCGCGAGGTTCCCGAGTACCCCACCCTGTTCGCCAAGTACGCCGAATCCCTGATCGGACCGAACGACGACCTGGCCCTGCCGCAGGAGTCGGACACCGTGGACTGGGAGGCCGAACTCGCCGTCGTCATCGGCAAGGCCGGCCGCCGCATCCCCGAAGCCGAAGCCGCGGACCACATCGCCGGGTACGCCGTCCTGAACGACATCTCCATGCGCGACTACCAGTTCCGCACCATCCAGTGGCTGCAGGGCAAGACCTGGGAAAAGTCCACCCCGTTCGGCCCGGCCCTGGTGACCAAGGACGAGTTCACGCCCGGCCCGCTCATGACCTCCGCCGTGGACGGCGACGTCCAGCAGTCCACCCCCACCTCGGACCTGGTCTTCACCCCCGAATTCCTGGTGTCCTACATCTCCACGATCATCACCCTGAACCCGGGCGACGTGATCGCCACCGGCACCCCCGGCGGCGTGGGCCACGCGCAGGACCCCAAGCGCTACCTGCAGGAGGGCCAGGTCCTGGTCACCAGCATCGAGGGCCTGGGCCGGCTGGCCAACCGCGTGGTCAAGGAAGCCTGATGGTTGCCCGGCACGACCAAGCCACCGATCCCGTCCTACTGGACGGGCTGCTGCAGGCCCGGCGCGGCACCGCGTTCTTCGCCCGCAAGCTCAACGAGCTCACGGACGCGGAACTGGACGCAGACTCGCTGCTGCCGGGCTGGACCCGCCGCCACGTTGTAGCCCACGTGGGCTACAACGCCCGGGCCATCGCCCGCCTGGTCGAGTGGGCCGCCACCGGGGTGGAAACAACCATGTACCCGTCCGTTGAGGTCCGCAACCATGAGATCGACTTCGGCGCGACGCTGTCCCCGATCGCACTGCGGAACCTCTTCGACCACTCCGCCGTGCACCTGAACGTCGAATGGCGCGACCTGCCCGCCGACAACTGGCACCACAAGGTCAAAACCGTCCAGGGCAGGACCGTCCCGGCCGAGGAGACCGTCTGGATGCGCACCCGCGAAGTCTGGGTCCACGCCGTGGACCTGGACAACGGGGCCACCTTCAAGGACATTCCCGCCCCCGTGCTGGAACGCCTCCTCACGGACATCACCGGCGCCTGGCATGCCCGCGGGACCGACGCGGGGCTCCTGGTCACCGTGGACGGCACGGACTTGTCGTTTGGGGACACTGCTGCCCCGTCCCCCACCGTGGTGTCCGGTTCCCTCCCGGCAATCGCGCAGTGGGCCACCGGCCGCGGCACGGTGGGAACCACGGCAAGGCACGACGCCGGATCGGTCACCCCGGTGCCCACGGCACCGGGGTGGATCTAGACGCCCCGGGGCACACCGCCACACCGCGCCAATGGCGGGCCAGCCCTGCCGGCCCGCCATTCGGCGTTGCCGCGCGGGCACGCTGTTTCGGCGACAGCGCGTCCGCCTCAGACCGGAAACCAAAAATGGGCCAGTGGACTTGGAACAGATTCCATAATCCTGCCTCCTGCCGCTGGATAGCATGAGGTGACCGGACAGAGCCGTCCGGCGGGATCAACGCAAAAGGACAACCATGGCCGCGGTTACGGTGGATGACATCCTCTCGGATCTTCCCCTCGGCTTCGCCAGCCTCATCCTCCGGCCCGGCCCTTCGGCGCCGGCCATCGAACGGTTCCTGATCGTCGACGCCGACGATGAGGCAGTGGAGGCCGCCAAAGCCTTCGTCCTGCTCATCGGGGTCCGCGGCCGGTCTGCCCTGCCGGCACTCCGGCGCCTCCTGGCGGATCCGCCCCCGGTGGTCGCACTGAAGGGCCGGCGGGACGACCTCGCCGAAGCCGAGGAGCTCCTGCGCGCAGCGGGGGCGGGGCTGCTGCTGGTGGATCCTGCCGCAGACTGGGACCGCCTGCTGTCGATTGCCAAGGACCGGATCCAGCCGCGCAGCTACCAGAGCGAAGTCCTGACATTGCTCGAGGAAGACCTGTTTGCGATCGCCCAGACCACGGCACGGCTCACGTCCAGCCACGTGCTCATTGAGGATGCGGCCAACAAAGTCCTTGCCTATTCCACGGTCACCAATGACATCGATGAGCTCCGGAAGGCGTCCATCCTGGCCCGCCGCGGCCCACGGAAGTACGAACTGCTGCTCAAGGACCTGGGCGCCTACCGGGAACTCCACCGCACCCGGCAACCTGTCCGCGTCCCGGCGAGGCCGCAGGACGGGCTGCGGGAGCGGGTTGCCATCGCGCTCTTTGCCGGCGAGCGGATCATGGGATACATCTGGCTCCAGGAGACCGGTGCAGGCTTCGGGCCCGACGTCGAATATGTCCTGACCGGGTCCGCTGCCCGCGTCTCGGCCGAACTGATCCGCTACCGCAACCAGCAGTCGGTCCACATGCGGGAAGACCGGATTGCGCGGATCCTGTCGGGTCCGGCAGAAGCCGCCGCCGGTGCGCACAGCGGAAAAATCCCGTCCGAAGCTCCTGCCGCGCTCATCCTGATGGGCATGTCCGACGCCGATTCGCGTGCCGACGACGCCGCCCTCAAGCACGGCGAACTGGCCAACCTCGCCTCCATCCACGCCGCCGCGTACAAGGCCTCCGCCGTCGTGGGCCAGTTCAACGGTGACACGGCCATCATCGTGCCGGACCTGCAGTCCAGCACCGCCGAGCCGGGGCTTCGGTCCCTGGCCGAGGCAATCGTCCGGGACGCCCGAAAACACCTCGGCATCACCCCCTTCGCCGCCGTCGGCCCCCTGGTGCCGGACCTGCTGTCCCTCCACACGGTCACCCGGGTGACGGAGGCGCTGCTGGCCTGCGTGGGCACCGCAGAACCGGGCACGGTGGCGGGGGTTACCGATTTCGAAGCGGAAATCCTGTACCGCGAGGCGGTCCGCAACTTCCAGGCCTCGCCCTTCCGGCACCGCAGCCTGGCCGCGCTCCTGCAGGAGGACGCCGAGCTCGCCGCCACCCTCCGCGCCTACTTCGACGCCGCCTTCGACGTCGCCGAGTGCGCCAGGGGCATGAACCTCCACAAAAACACGGTCTACTACCGGGTGGCCAAGGCCGCCCGGGTGACCGGCCTCAACTTCGGCAGTCCCCGGGACTCACTGGTGGCACTGCTCCACCTCCAGGAGTGGGCCGCCGCCAACAACACTTCAGGCAGGAAATGACCACGACACTCAGCGCACCGCCCCTGGACATCCTCCTTGAGGAAATCGTCCGGGAACACCGGCCCCGGAAGGAAGCCGGTGCCGTACCCGGCAACATCCCGGTCCTGGCCGCCGTCCCCTTCAACCGCTTTGGCATCGCCGTTGCCACCACCTCCGGCAAGGTCTTCAGCTCCGGCGACGCGGACGTCCCGTTCTCCATCCAGAGCATCTCCAAGGTGTTCACCCTGGCCATGGCGCTGCAGGGCGGCCGGTCCGGCCTGCTGTGGTCACGGGTGCTCCGCGAACCATCCGGATCGGCTTTCAACTCACTGGTCCAGCTCGAAGCCGAGCACGGCATCCCGCGCAATCCCTTCATCAACGCCGGCGCCCTGGTGGTCACGGACCACCTGATGGAAGAGACGCCCGACGCCGCCGGGCACCTCCTGCAGTTCCTCACCCGGCAGGCGGGTACGGGAGGACAACCAGGCCGGGAGGGAGATCAGGCACCGTACATTGACGAGGCGGCTGCTGCCGGTGAACTGGCCGGCAGCAGCCGCAACCTGGCCCTTGCCCACTTCCTGAAGGACTTCGGCAACCTCACCCAGCCGGCCGCGGCCGTGGTGGAGAACTACGTCCGCCAGTGCTCCGTCATGATGACCTGCGTCCAGCTGGCCAAGGCGGGCCTGTTCCTTGCCAACGACGGCCAGGGAGCCCCGGGGGCCGTGTTGTCCCCGAGCGAGGCCAAGCGGATCGGCTCCATCATGCTGACCTGCGGCATGTATGACGCCGCGGGCGAGTTCGCGTACCGCGTGGGCCTGCCCGGCAAGAGCGGAGTGGGCGGCGGCATCCTGGTCATCGTCCCGGGCCAGTGCGCCATCTGCGTCTGGAGCCCCCGCCTGGACGCCAAAGGCAATTCCCTCGCCGGCACGGCGGCCCTTGCCGACCTCTCCGACCGCACCGGCTGGTCGGTCTTCTAAGTTCCCCAACCAACAAGATCTTTTCCGGATCGAAAGGAATCCCCATGCCCAACAACCCCAATGACGAGGTTGAGCCGGACCATGTAATTGATGGTGGTCACGCGCATGCGTCCGAGACTTCCCTGCACGCGGAGGACAAGGGTTACCACAAGAACCTCAAGCCGCGGCAGATCCAGATGATCGCGATCGGCGGTGCGATCGGTACCGGCCTGTTCCTGGGCGCCGGCGGCCGGCTGAACGCCGCGGGCCCGTCCCTGGTCATCGCGTACGCGGTCTGCGGGTTCTTCGCGTTCCTGATCCTGCGCGCCCTGGGCGAACTGGTCCTGCACCGGCCCTCCTCAGGCTCCTTCGTCTCCTACGCCCGTGAATTCTTCGGCGAGAAAGCCGCGTTCGTCTCCGGCTGGTTCTACTGGATCAACTGGGCCACCACCACCATCGTGGACATCACCGCCGCCGCCCTCTACATGCACTTCTTCGGCAACTACATCCCCTGGATGGCCGATGTCCCGCAGTGGGCCTGGGCCCTGACCGCCCTCCTCGTCGTCCTCGCCCTGAACCTCGTCTCGGTCAAGGTCTTCGGCGAAATGGAATTCTGGTTCGCCCTGATCAAAGTCGCCGCCCTCGTCGCGTTCCTGATCATCGGCACCTACTTCGTCATCTTCGGCACCCCCGTGGACGGCCAACAAGTCGGCATCAGCCTCCTGTCCGATCACGGCGGGATCTTCCCCACCGGCCTGCTGCCCATGATCATCCTCATGCAAGGGGTCCTGTTCGCCTACGCCTCCATCGAACTCGTCGGCACCGCCGCCGGCGAAACCGAAAACCCCGAAAAAATCATGCCCAAAGCCATCAACTCCGTGGTCTTCCGCATCGCCGTGTTCTACGTCGGCTCCGTGATCCTCCTCGCCCTCCTGCTCCCCTACACCACCTACCAAAAAGGCGTCAGCCCCTTCGTGACGTTCTTCGGCTCCATCGGCGTCCAAGGCGTAGACGTCATCATGAACCTCGTCGTCCTCACCGCCGCCCTCTCCTCCCTGAACGCCGGACTCTACTCCACCGGCCGGATCCTGCGCTCCATGTCCGTCAACGGCTCCGCCCCCCGCTTCGCCTCCCGCATGAACAAAGCAGGCGTCCCCTACGGCGGCATCGCCATCACCGCCACCGTCTCCCTCCTCGGCGTCCCCCTGAACTACCTCGTCCCCGCCGACGCCTTCGAAATCGTCCTCAACATCGCCTCCGTCGGCATCATCATGACCTGGGCCACCATCGTCCTATGCCAAATCCAACTCAAACGCTGGGCCGACAAAGGCTGGGTCCAACGCCCCACCTTCCGCATGTTCGGCGCCCCCTACACCGGCTACCTCTCCCTCCTCTTCCTCATCGGCGTCCTCATCATGGTCTTCATCGACTCACCCCTGACCATGCTCGTCACCGCCATCGCCTCCATCCTCATGACCGCCGGCTGGTACGCCTGCCGCACCCGCATCCGCCACATCGCCGAAACCCGCGACGGCTACACCGGCACCTCCCCCGTCATCGCCAACCGGACACCCATCACCTGACCCGGACCTTCCGCCACCCTTCGAACCAAAGAAAGAACATGACTCCAGAGCCGCAGCCCTCCCTGACCGCATCCCGTTCCCAGCCCGCCGCCGTCGTCGATGACCGGCAGGACCTCCGCCCACACGTGCCGGAGAACGCGCAGCCAACCCTGAAGTCCGCCGGGCACGTCATTGTCGATTCCCTGGTGGCGCATGGCGTGGAGCGCACCTACGTTGTTCCCGGCGAGAGCTTCCTTGACGTGCTCGATGGCCTGCACGGGTCCGCCATCGAAACCATCGTCTGCCGCCATGAGGGCGGCGCCGCCTACATGGCCGAGGCCGACGGCAAGATGAACCAGCGTCCGGGGGTGGCGATGGTGACCCGCGGGCCGGGCGCGGCCAACGCCCATGTGGGACTGCACACCGCTTGGCAGGATTCCACCCCCATGCTGCTCTTCGTGGGGCTCATCCCGTTCGCCCACCGGGACCGCGAGGCGTTCCAGGAGTTCGACATCAAGTCCTGGTTCGATACCGGAGCCAAAAGGGTCATGGTCCTTGACCACCCGGAGCGGGCCTCCGAAATCGTGGCCGAAGCGATGTTCGCGGCCATGAGCGGACGGCCCGGCCCCGTGGTGGTCGGCCTGCCGGAGGACGTGATCCGGCGGCAGGTCAGCCCGGCCCTGCATCCGGCGATTCCCGTGGCAGCCGGCGGCATGGGCAGCACGGATTCCGCAGCCCTTGAAGCCGCCCTTGCCAGGTCCAGCAAGCCGCTGTTCGTCACTGGCGGCAACGACTGGACCCAGGAAGCCGCCCTCCAGCTCACCGGGTGGCTGGAACGGCACCACATCCCGGCCGCTGCCGAGTGGCGGACCCAGGGAACGGTTCCCTTCGATTCGCCGTCCTACGTGGGCCCTATCGGGTACGGCCGCCCCCGGCCCACCTACGACCTGTTGGAGGAAACCGACCTGCTGGTCTTTGTGGGCACGGTCCCAGGCGATGTCATTACGGATGGCTTCGTCTGCCGGCAGGACTGGACCAAGGAGAACTTCCTGGTCACGGTGGACCCGTCGCTGCGCGGACGGTCCGGCCCGGTTTCCCGGCAAATCCTGGCCAAACCGGAGGCGTTCGTGCGCGACCTCCAGGGCGTCGCGCTGCCGGTCAAGGACGAGTGGCGTGACTGGACGGCCCGGATGCGGGCGGAACAGGAACGCTTTGCCGCGCTGCCGCCCGCTGCCCCGGGGGCCGGCCAGGCCAGGATGGACACCCTGATGGCCAACCTGGTGCCCCGGCTTGCTGAGGACGCCGTGGTGACCTTCGGGGCCGGCGAACACACCAACTGGGCGCACCGGTACTTCCCCACCCGCCGCTATGCGTCCATGCTCAGTGCCCGCAACGGCTCCATGGGGTACTCCATCCCGTCCGCCATTGCCGCATCGCTGGCCGAGCCGCACCGGCGCGTCGTGACCATCGCGGGGGACGGCGAATTCCTCATGAACGGCCAGGAATTGGCGACCGCCGCCCAATATGGCGCCACACCCTTGGTGGTGGTCATGGACAACCAGGAGTACGGCACCATCCGCACGCACCAGGAACGGCATTACCCGCAGCGGGTCTCCGGCACCCAACTCAAGAACCCGGACTTCGGGTTGATGGCCACGGCGTTCGGTGGCTTTGGCATCACGGTCAGGGATGACCGCGACGTGCCGGCGGCCCTGGACGCCGCCTTAGCGGCCATCGACCGGGACCGCACGTTCGCGCTGGTCCACCTCGTGGTGGACCAGCGCGTCAAGGCGTACTAGGCCGCACTGCGGGGTGCTGCCCGGGTGGGCGGACGACGACGGGCCGCACCCGGCGTCGTCCGCTTGGCTTTAAGGTGCCTGCCGGCAGCGGTGCTGCCCGCTACAGTGCCGACCAGCCGCCGTCGGAAGCGAGCACGGCGCCGTTGACGTTGGTGCCGTCGTCGCTGAGCAGGAAGGTGATGGACGCGGCGAGCTGCGCGGCGGTGGCGGGTGTCGGGATGTTCGCCTGCATCAGCGGACCCAGCCGACCTGCCGCCAGCTCCGAGCCCCAGTTCGCCTCGATATTGGTGATGGTGGCGCCCGGCGCCACGGTGTTGAAGCGCAGCCCCAACGGGCCGTACATGACGGCAGAGTTCCTGGTAAGGCCCACCACTGCATGCTTGGAGGCCGTGTAGGCCGCACCCGCGGCGGAACCCCGCAGCCCGGCCTCCGAGGAGACATTGACCACGGAGCCGGTGCCCGCCTGCAGCATCAGCGGCACCACCGCACGGGTGAGTCGCATCAGCGCGGTGACGTTGATCCGGAAGACCCGCTCCCAGACTTGGTCGTCCACCTCGTGGATGGGGGCGAAGTTGTCCATGATGCCGGCAACGTTGGCCAGCGCATCCACCCTGCCGCCGGCGGCCGCCACCACTGCCGCCACGGCCTCTTCGGTGGAGATGTCACCGGCAACGGCAACCAAATCCAGGCCGGGGTTCCCGGCCACAAGCTCATCCAGCCGTTCCTTGCTGATGTCCGCCGCGATCACGCGGCCGCCTTCCTTGGCGACGCGCAGCGCGGTTGCCAGCCCGATGCCCGAGCCTGCACCGGTGACAATGACGGTCCTGCCGGCGAACCGGCCCGCGGTTGTGGTTTCCTGCCATGCAGCTTCGTTGCCCATGATGTTCCTTCCAACAGAGATGTGGTGCATTGGGCGTCCCAAGCACTGATGGCCGGCATCGAAAACGATGCCGGCCATCAGCCAGGTTTCCGGGGCTACAGCCGGTCGGTCCGGTCTTCGCCGCCCTTGTGGCCGGTCCCGCGGAGGTTCTCCTGGACCTTGCCGAACAAATCCTTGATGGTGGATTCGGCGTTGGTGATGACGTCCACGGGAACGAAGACCTCGTGGGCAGCCGGCAGGTCGTACTCATCCTTCAGGTGCGTGCCGTTCCCCACCCCTGTCAGGGAGATGTAAACCATGGCTTCCGTCCGCGCGATTCCTGCGAGCTTGCCGAAGACCACCGTGAATTCATTCGGCTGGAAGCTGATTGTCTGCCCGATGTGGCTGCGGCCCAGTTCACCGGCTGTGACTGCCTTTTCCGACTGGCTTCCGGTGTAGTCCATGAACTTCTCCTTCGATCGCCGACGCTTACGCAGGCAGTCTAACCCCGCCCTTCCCGATGGCACACGGGCCTTCCGGACCCCTGCACCAGCCTGCTGGAGGCCTGCACAAAGAAGGAGCGTGGAGCGTGGTCACTCCTCCATTGAGTTGGGCGGCAGCGTCCCTGTTTGATGGCTTCATTGGGCGGCAGCTGCCGCCGCAACCACGCCGTGCAAAGGAATGCCCGTGACTTCAATGACGAGCCGCGTAAAAAGCCCTGTCCGCTGGGACCCGGTCGAGACCGGCGACCTGGTGGAACTCCGCAGGAACGGCCGGGTGGCCTTCAGCGGCGTGGTGGATGACAGGACGGACGACGGCGGCATCGTGTGGGTGACCGCGCCCGCGGGGGGCCGCCGGCTGTTCCACGTCGCAGACGGCCTGGACCTGGCGGTGGTGCCGGCATGACGGAGTGCCCCGAGGACTGCCCGTACTGCACGGGACCTGAGACGGACTGAGGATGGCCGCTCCCGGCCGGGGTGCGCCGCCGCATGCCATCCCACGGAAGCCTTCCAGTGGCCGGATCATCACGATCCGGGCATCAAATTGCCGCCAAAGCAGGTGGCATCGTTGACGCGGGCAACCGGTACGGCGAAGGTGGTGCCATGAGGTCTCAGATAATTTCCCAGGCGATTGCCCTGACGACGGCGGCCGCAACGGCAACGCTGTTGCTCACCGCGTGCGCTCCAAGCCAGCCGCAGTCCCAAACGACGACGACGCCCGCCACCGGGCAGGCCAGCCAGTCGCCCACGTCGTCGGCATCCTCGGCCCCGCCGTCGTCCTCCGCACCTGCCACGACGCCGGACTCCCCCGCCCCCGGCACCACCGCCGCCGGAGCGCCTGCCCTGTGCAAGGCGGCCGGACTCACGGCCGCCACCGATGCCTCCGGCGGCGGCGCGGCGGGCAGCGTCTACATGAAGCTCAACCTCACCAACAAGGGAACCGAACCCTGCATCCTCAAGGGATTCGCCGGCGTCTCCCTGGTTGCGGACGCCGCAGGCGCCCCGATCGGAGCCCCGGCCGCGCGCGACGACTCCACGGGAGTGGTTGACGTCCTGCTGGCCCCCGGCCAGACCGGCACCGCGGTACTGCGCTACACGCAGGCCGGCAACTACATGGACTGCTCGCCGGTGGATGCCGCCGGCTACCGGGTCTACCCGCCCGAGGACACCGACTCCCTGTTCCTCCCGCAGCCCACCAAGGCCTGCGGCAACGCGCAAATCACCTTGCTCTCCATCGGGGCGTTCCAACCGGCCTGACCGCGCACGGCCCGGCGGACCTGGCCGCGACCCGGCACCCACGCCGGGTCGCGGCGGCCGTCGAAACCCAGTGTCGGTGCCTTGGGGCATGATGGAGGCATGAACCAGGAACAGCGTCCTGCCGGCAGCGCTCCCGGCTCCGCTGCGCCCATGGCCCAATTCAGCCGCGCCACCAGGGACTGGTTCCTAGGCGCCTTTTCCGAACCAACACCGGCCCAGGCCGGGGCCTGGACTGCCATCTCGTCAGGTTCGCACGCACTGGTGGTGGCGCCCACCGGGTCCGGCAAGACCCTCGCCGCCTTCCTGTGGGCCCTGGACCGCCTCCTCGGCACGGCCCCGCCGCCCACCGATCCCGCAGCGGAAACCCCGGCCAAAGGCAAGCGGTCCCGGGCACCCAAACGCAAAACCCGCGTCCTCTACATTTCGCCCCTCAAGGCGTTGGGCGTCGACGTCGAACGCAACCTCCGCTCGCCGCTGATCGGCATCACGCAAACAGCCAAGCGGCTGGGGCTCCCGGCACCGCTGATCACCGTGGGCGTCCGGTCCGGGGACACCCCCACAGCGGACCGCCGGGCCCTGCTCAGCAACCCGCCGGACATCCTCATCACCACCCCCGAATCGCTGTTCCTCATGCTCACCTCCAGGGCCCGCGAAACCCTCACCGAGGTGGACACCATCATCATCGACGAGGTCCATGCCGTGGCCGGAACCAAGCGCGGCGCCCACCTTGCGGTGTCCCTGGAGCGGCTCGATGCGCTGCTGCCCAAACCTGCGCAACGCATCGGGCTTTCCGCAACCGTGGAGCCGCGGGAACTCGTGGCGCAGTTCCTGGCCGGTTCCGCGCCCGTGGAAATCGTCGCGCCGCCGGCCAGCAAGAACTGGGACCTTACGGTGTCGGTGCCGGTGGAGGATATGTCGGACCTGCAGGGCGCTGCGCGCGCGTTCGACTCCGGGCCCGCTTCCGGCCTCCAGCCGCAGGCATCCATCTGGCCCCATGTGGAGGAAAAGATCGTTGACCTGGTGCTGGCCAACCAGTCCACCATCGTCTTCGCGAACTCCCGGCGCCTCGCCGAACGCCTCACCGCCCGGCTCAACGAAATCTACGCCGAACGCCAGCTGGTGGCCGTGGGCGGCGGCTGGGACGACGCCGCCCCGGAAGGGCTCGACGCCGGGCCGGGCACCCCGGGGGGACCGTCGTCGGGCCTTCCCGCGTCAACGGCCACACCCGCGCACATGATGGCGCAAGCGGGCAGTTCCGCCGGCGCAGATCCGGTACTGGCGCGGGCGCACCACGGTTCCGTTTCCAAGGACCAGCGGGCATTGATCGAGGACGACCTCAAATCCGGGCGGCTGCGGTGCGTGGTGGCCACGTCATCGCTGGAACTTGGCATCGATATGGGTGCCGTGGACCTGGTGGTCCAGGTCGAATCGCCCCCGTCGGTGGCCAGCGGCCTGCAGCGGGTGGGCCGTGCAGGCCACCAGGTGGGCGAGGTCTCCCAAGGCGTCCTGTTCCCCAAGCACCGGGCGGACCTGGTCCACACGGCCATCACCGTGGAACGGATGCTGGATGGCAAGATCGAGCGGCTGGCCATCCCGGCCAACCCGCTGGACATCCTGGCCCAGCAGACGGTGGCGGCAACGGCCCTTGGGAGCATCGACGTGGAGGAATGGTTCAGCACCGTGCGCCGTTCCGCTCCCTTCGCGTCCCTCCCCCGCTCCGCGTTCGAGGCCACCCTCGACCTGCTGGCGGGACGGTACCCGTCCGACGAATTCGCCGAACTCCGCCCCAGGATCATCTGGGACCGGAATGCCGGCACCATCGAGGGCCGTCCCGGCGCGCAACGGCTGGCCGTCACGTCCGGCGGCACCATCCCGGACCGCGGACTGTTCGGCGTCTACATCATCGGCACGGAGGCGGAAGGCTCGGCGTCCCCGGCCGAGGACGGAAAACCGGCGCGTGCGCCCAAGGGTGGGCGGCGTGTGGGCGAACTCGACGAGGAAATGGTCTACGAGTCGCGGGTGGGCGATGTCTTTGCCCTCGGCGCCACCAGCTGGAAGATCGAGGACATCACCCACGACCGCGTCCTGGTCTCCCCCGCGTTCGGCCAGCCCGGCAAGCTGCCATTCTGGAAGGGCGACTCCCTGGGCCGCCCGGTGGACCTTGGCCGCGCCCTGGGCGCGTTCGTCCGCGAACTGTCCGCGTCCGATCCCGGCCCGGCCACCGAACGGTGCAAAGCCAGCGGCCTGGACGACTTCGCTGCCAACAACCTCATCCAGTACCTCAGCGAGCAGAAGCAGGCCACCGAGGTGGTCCCCAGCGACACCACGCTCGTGGTGGAGCGGTTCCACGACGAACTGGGCGACTGGCGCGTGATCCTGCACAGCCCGTTCGGCATGCCCGTCCACGCGCCGTGGGCCCTCGCGGTGGGCCAGCGGCTTCACCAGCGGTACGGGCTGGACGGCTCGGCCATGGCGGCCGACGACGGCATCGTCCTGCGGGTGCCCATGATGGAAGACGAGCCCCCGGGCGCCGAACTGTTCCTCTTCGACCCGGAGGAACTGGAGCAGATCGTCACCGCCGAGGTGGGCGGCAGCGCCCTCTTCGCCTCGCGTTTCCGCGAGTGTGCGGCCCGCGCGCTGCTGCTGCCCCGGCAGACCCCCGGCAAGCGCCAGCCGCTCTGGCAGCAGCGCCAGCGGTCGGCCCAACTGCTGGACGTGGCCAGGAAGTACCCCACGTTCCCCATCGTGCTCGAAACGGTCCGGGAATGCCTGCAGGACGTCTACGATCTGCCGGCCTTGAAGGACATCGCCGCCTCCGTGGAAAGGCGCGAGCTGCGGATTGTGGAGACCACCACCCAGCAGCCCTCGCCATTCGCCAAGTCCCTGCTCTTCGGTTACGTCGCCCAGTTCCTCTACGAAGGCGACTCCCCGCTCGCGGAACGCCGAGCCGCGGCCCTGGCCCTGGACTCCACGCTGCTCAACGAACTGCTGGGCCGGGTGGAACTGCGCGAACTCCTGGACGCCAAGGTCATTGAGGCCACCGAACGCGAACTGCAGCGGCTGACCCCGGACCGGCGTGCGCGGGGCATGGAGGGAGTGGCCGACCTCCTGCGGCTGCTGGGCCCGCTCGCGCCGGAAGAGGCAGCCGCGCGGTTGCAGGGCACGGCGCCGCCGGTTGAGGCTGCCGAGACCTCTCCGGCCGTGGAACCTGCCGAAACCTCTCCTTCGGTTGAGGCCACCGAAACCGGGCAGTCCGACACCCCCGCCGCCGTCGCCGACGCGGCCGCCCACCTTGCCGCGCTCCAGCGGGCCAATCGCGCCATCAAGGTCAACATCGGCGGGTTTGAGCGGTTCGCCGCCGTCGAGGATGCCGCCCGCCTCCGCGATGCCATCGGCGTGCCGCTGCCCATGGGTGTGCCATTGGCCTTCATCGAACCCGTTGCCGATCCGCTGGGCGACCTCGTGTCCCGGTATGCCCGGACACACGGTCCCTTCACGGCAGCCGAGGCCGCCACCCGGCTGGGCCTGGGCGTTGCCGTGGTGGGCACGGCACTGAAACGGCTGGCAGCGGACGGACGCGTCGTGGAAGGAGAGTTCCGGCCCCACGCCACCCCGCCCGAGGCCCCACCGCTGGAGCCGGGCGGGCAGGAATCGGGGTCGGGGGATCAAAGCCGGCCGGCTGATCAGCCGGCACCATCGGGCAGCTCCTCACCTGTCGGCCAGCAGGCGGTCGCCAGCGAATGGTGCGACGCCGAGGTGCTGCGCAAGCTCCGCCGCCGCTCCCTGGCCGCGCTGCGCGCCGAAGTGGAACCGGTGGACGCCGCAGCCTATGGGCGCTTCCTGCCGGCCTGGCAGCATGTCAGAACCCCCGGCGGCGGGCGCGGCCAACCCTCCCTGCGCGGCCTGGACGGCATCATCACCGCCATCGACCAGCTCTCCGGGGTCCCCGTTCCCGCCTCGGCCTGGGAGCCGCTGGTCCTGGCAAGCCGGGTATCCAACTACCAGCCCGCCATGCTGGATGAACTCATGGCGGCAGGTGAGGTCTTGTGGTCGGGCGCCGGATCCCTGCCGGGAAACGACGGCTGGATCAGCCTCCACCTCGCTGACTCCGCGGAGTTGACGCTCAATCCTGCCCCTGACTTCGAGCCCGGAGATGCCGGCCGGCGCCTCCTGGACCACCTGCGGAACAACGGTGGCGGGTACTTCTTCCGGCAGCTCACCGAAGTGGCCGGCGGCATGGACGCCGTCCTCAGCGACCAAGAGGTGGTCACCGCGCTGTGGGAACTCGCATGGGCCGGCAGGATTACCGGCGACACATTCGCCCCGGTCCGGTCCCTGATCGCCGGCGGGCATACAGCGCACCGGCAAGTGGCCCGTGCCCCGCGCGCCCGGGCACCGCGGTTGAGCCGGCTGGGCCGCTCCCACGGCACCGGCCTGATGGGCTCCCCCGGGCTGGCCGGCGGCCGGTACGGAGCGCAGGGAGCTTCAACGCCTGCTACGGCAGCCGGCCGCTGGTCCGCCCTTCCCGAGCCCGAACTCGATGCGACCATCCACGCCCGCGCCACTGCTGAACTCCTGCTGGACCGGTATGGCGTGGTCACCAGGGGCTCGGTCATGGCCGAACAAATCCTCGGCGGCTTCGGGCTCATGTACAAGGTACTGGCGCGGCTGGAGGAAGCGGGCCGGTGCCGGCGCGGCTACTTCATCGAACACCTCGGCGCGGCCCAGTTCGCCGTTCCCGCCACCGTGGACCGGCTCCGTTCCTACTCGGAGGACACGCAACTGGCCAAGGCGGAACCGGTGGCCCTGGCCCTTGCCGCCACCGATCCCGCCAACCCGTTCGGCGCGGCCCTCCCCTGGCCCGCACTGAGGGACGACGCCGGCACCGGCCACCGCCCCGGCCGGAAGGCGGGTGCCCTGGTAGTGCTGGTGGATGGCGCGCTGGTGCTGTACGTGGAACGCGGTGGCAAGACTCTTTTGGCGTTCAGCGATGACGCCGCCGTCCTGGCGGCTGCCGGCGCTGCCCTGGTCGGGGTGGTCACCCGGGGAGCCGTGGACAAACTGATCATGGAGAAGGTGAACGGGCAGGGAATCCTGGACACCCCCGTTGCCGCAGCCCTCAGCGCCGCCGGCGCCTACTCCACGCCAAAGGGATTGAGGATCCGTGCCTGAGGGGGATTCCGTCTGGCGGGCCGCCCGTCAACTGCACCAGGCCCTGGCAGGGCAGGCGCTGCTTGCCTCGGATTTCCGTGTGCCGCGGTTTGCCACGCTGAACCTTGCAGGGTGGACCGTCGAGGAAGTGGTCCCGCGCGGCAAGCACCTGCTGATGCGGGTGGTGGGCCCGGAGGACAAACGGCTGACCATCCACTCGCACCTGAAAATGGACGGGGCCTGGCAGGTCTACCCGCCGGGCGGACGGTGGCGGAAGCCCGGATTCACCGCCCGGTGCGTACTGCGAACGGCCGCTGCGGACGCCGTCGGCTTCTCCCTGGGAATCCTGGAAGTGGTGGCCACGGCCAATGAGGACTCCGTCGTGGGATTCCTGGGTCCGGACCTCCTGGGCCCGGACTGGGACCTGGATGAAGCCGAACGCCGTGTCCGGTCCCGCCCGGAGGTACCGATCGGCGTGGCATTGCTGGACCAACGGAATCTCGCGGGCATCGGCAACATCTACCGCTGCGAGGCGTGCTTCCTGTCGGGAGTGCATCCCGCCACGCCCGTGGCCGACGTCGTGGACGTGCGGACCATGATGACCGACGCCAAACAATTGCTGGAGGCCAACCTCGGCCCCGGCCGCCGCGTTACTGTCCTCAATGCCCGCGGCCTCCCTGTAGGCAGGATGGCCGGCAGGCCCGGCTATTGGGTGTACGGCGGGGAACGACGACCGTGCCTCAAGTGTGGGACTCCCATCCAGCGAGGCCTCCTGGGCAAGCCCAACGGCGAGGAGGAACGGGACATTTACTTCTGCCCCACGTGCCAGCCGGTGCCGGACTGACAGCAGCAGGCCTGGCGGGGACTCAGCAGTTGGCGGGAG
The DNA here is from genome assembly GCF_058267675.1 of Pseudarthrobacter sp. MOO14. Taxonomy (NCBI): domain Bacteria; kingdom Bacillati; phylum Actinomycetota; class Actinomycetes; order Micrococcales; family Micrococcaceae; genus Pseudarthrobacter; species Pseudarthrobacter sp. MOO14. The sequence continues at coordinate 3,084,247 of NZ_CM177849.1, read as the reverse complement.
CCGGCTTGCTTGCCGCTTTCGGCGTCGCCGCAGGGACCATGAAGCGCGGCAGCAGGACATGGACCAAGGGGCCGATGGCCAAGGCATAAACCACGGTGCCCACGCCCACGGAGCCGCCGAGCAGCCACCCGATGGCCAGCACGGCCACTTCAATGAGGGTGCGGGACAGCCGGACCGACCAGCCGGTCCGGCGGGCCAGGCCGGTCATCAGCCCATCCCGTGCGCCCGGCCCGAAGCGTGCCCCGATGTAGCAGGCGGAAGCGATGCCGTTCAGCACGATGGCCCCGCCGAGGAGGCCGATCTGGCCGGCCAGGAGGGAAACCTGCGGGATCACTGCCAGCCCGATGTCCGCGAACACTCCCACCAGTACCGCATTGCACAGGGTGCCGAACCCCGGCCACTGCCGCAACGGAATCCACAGGAGCAGCACCAGGAAACTCACCGCGATAACCACCACCCCGATGCTCAAACCGCTCCGGTTGGCAACGCCCTGGTGGAACACATCCCAGGGGTCCAGGCCCAGGCCGGCACGGATGAACATGGCCAGCGAGATGCCGTACATGGCCAGGCCGGTAAAGAGTTGGAGGAGTCTGCGGGTCATCATGAGAACAACCATTCCACGCAACTGGCATTGGAATACATAGCCAGTTTGAGATACTGGCTCTATGGCTGTCCTCACTCCCCAGGCTTTGTCCCGCCTCCTCGGCCCGTGGAACAGCGGCACCGGGCCGGCCTACCGCGAGTTGGCGGACGTGGTACGGCTCCTAATCCTGGACGGCCGGATTGCCCTGGATACCGCCCTGCCCAGCGAGCGCTCGCTCAGCTCCGTCCTCGGGGTCAGCCGGACAACCGTTACGGCGGCGTATGCCACCCTCCGGGACCAGGGCTTCCTGAGCACCGGCCAAGGCAGCCGGGGCAAGACCCGCATCCCGGAACTGACCCCGTTCGGGCCGGCGCTTTTCGGCCCGCAACCCCAATCCGCTTCCCCGCTGGCGGCGCCAGGCCTGACCGCCCCTGAAGGGCTGATCGATCTGGCCTATTCAGCATTGCCCGCCAGCGGCGAAGTGGTGCACCGGGCCTTTGCCGCGGCGCTGACGGAGCTGCCTGCCCTGCTGCCGGGTTTTGGCTATGACGCCTTGGGACTGCTGCCGTTGCGCCAGGCAGTTGCGGACCGGTACACGGCTGCCGGTGTACCCACCCAGCCGGGGCAGGTCATGGTCACGTCCGGAGCGCAGCACGCCTTGACCATCATCATCCGGACCCTGGCCGACCGGCAGGACAGGATCCTGGTGGAGCACCCCAGCTATCCCCACGCACTGGATGCCATCCGTTCCGCCCGCTGCCGCCCCGTCCCGGTGGCTTTCGCCGAGTCCGGCTGGGACCTGCCGGCCCTCGAATCGGCCCTGGTCCAGCAGCGGCCCAAGCTCGCCTACCTGGTGCCGGACTTCCACAACCCCACTGGGATGATCATGCCCGACGAACAACGGCGCCTGCTGGCCCGCGCGGCGGCCGCATCCGGAACAGTGCTGGTGGCGGATGAAACGCTGCGCGACCTCAACCTCGACGGCATCGCCACCACTCCGCTGGCCGGCTTCGGCAGCGGAATCGTATCGATCGGCTCGTTGAGCAAGTCGCATTGGGGCGGCCTGCGCACCGGGTGGATCCGCGCCTCCGAACCGATGATCCAGCGCTTCGCCGCCGCGCGCACCACGCTGGACCTGGGCGGCCCCGTCATGGAGCAGCTGGCTGCAGCCCACCTGGTGCGGGCACTTGAGGAGCCGCTGCCCGCACTGTTGCACACGCTGCGGGGCAACCGCTCAACCCTGCTCGGCCTGCTCGCGGAACACCTGCCCACCTGGCAGACGACTCCTCCCGCCGGGGGCCTCTCCGTCTGGTGCAGGCTTCCCGCCCCCATCAGCACGGCCCTCACGGTCTTGGCGCCGGAATTCGGCATCAGGCTCGCGGCCGGCCCCAGGTTCGGGATCGGGGGCGCCTTTGAACGCAACCTGCGCCTGCCCTTCACGCTCGCACCGGACAAACTGGAGGCGGCGGTGCTGGGACTCCGCGCCGCCCAGGACCGGCTGGACGCCGCTCCCCAGCTGCGCCGGTCACTGATCCACGCCCCCGCCGTCGCCATCGCCTGATCCGGCCACCGGCTGACCCGAGCCACGGAAATCGCCGGAGGTGTGCGTAACCGCCGGAGCGGAACGGCGATCCCGCACCGCTCCGGCGATTTCGCGCGCCAAACGGGAGTCGTGGCTACGCGTACACGTGCTCCAGGAACCCGGCCCATGCCTTGGCCGTGGTCTCGGAGTCGCCGGCGCCGCCGAAATCGTGAACCGTCATGCCCACCGGGGCGCCGAAGGCGTTGCGGCCGAAGAACCGGTACAAGGCGTTTTGGGTACGCAGGCCCAGGAAGTGCTCGTTCGAGAAGTCCACCTCGCCCGCCAGCCGCCCCACGCCGTCGAGCTCCACGTCAAAGCTGTCCCCCTGCCCGGCGGTTCCCAGGCCCAGCGCTTCCCGCAGCTTGGCGAACCCGTCCGGTGCCTGCGAAGCCGGGGGAGCCTGAATGTCGGTGAACACCACGGGACTGCCGTCGAAGTACTGCAGGTATTGGCCCAGCGTGTGCAGGTAGAACTCGGTGTGGCGGCTGGCGCCGTCGTACTGCTCATCCCAGTTGTCGGCGAAAATGCCGCTATGGACGTAGTGCAGGCGTGCGCGGCCGCCGTCCAGCGGCTCCAGGACGTGTTCCAGTTGGTTGAACCAGCCGTCCGGGCCTTCCATCCTGGATACCAGGTGGCTGGGGTACTCTTCCACGGTCCTGACCGCTGGCCACTGGTCCGTGGGGAACATCCAGGCCGGGGTTCCGGCGGTGACGGCTTCCCACACCCGCTCGGGCGTGCCGGGAAGCTCAGAGTCGTGGACGATTTCAAAGGAGCGCTTGTTGTTCATTTGTCCTGTTCCTTGCCTGGAGTGGATTCGTTGGTTGCCTTGGGGGCATAGGTTTCTTTGAGGACCGGGTGCAGGGCCACAACCAGCCGGTGCCGCCGCCCCTGTGGGGGCCGGTCGTCGTGGTACTTGTCCACCAGCCGGGTGACCTCCACGCCGAGCTCCTCGGCGAAGGCTGCCCGGTCGGCGGCGGTGCGGAAAGTAATCTCGCCGTCGATGGCGAATGTGGCCAGTTTCTGCCGGGCAGCGGCGGCACCGGCTATCAGTTTTCCCACTTCCCGGACCATCCGGCCGGCGAGCGCCAGCAGCCAGAATGCGGAGAAACGGTCTGAGAAACGGTGCGGATCCGGCGAGATCGAGGCCAGCGCGGACGGCGAGATCAGATAGGAAGCTGCGGTGGCTTGGAGCACGCGCTCGGTGACGTTCCCTTTGCGGCGCTCCTCCACCAGCTCCACCAGTCCATGCCGCTCCAGCGCCTTGAGGTGGTAGTTGACCTTTTGCCTGGGCAGGCCCACCCGAACCGCCAGCTGCGTTGCGGAGCCGGGCCGGGCCAGCTCCCGCAGGATGCTGGTGCGGATGGGGTCCAGCGACGCTTCGGCCGCGGCCGGGTCCTCGATGACTGCAATTTCCTGCATGCCACCATTCTCGCTACCGACAACTTTTATTGTCAAGAACTTTTTTGTCGTCGGTGGTCCGCGTGATCCTGGCCCCGCTGGCCGCCCAAGGGCACCGGTAGAATAGGGCGGTGATGCAATCCCCCCTCCCCGTGCGCGACGGCGTCAACGCCACCCGCCTCCGCCTCCCGGACGAGGGCCCCTGGGACACCGCGATGGACTACATGATGCACCGCTGGGGGCACATCGATCCGCAGGGCATCGAGGACCGGTTCGACGCCGGCGAGATCGTGGGCGAGGGCGGCATCCCCCTGGACCGCAGCACCCCGCTCCAGGACCACACCTTCATCTGGTACTACCGCACGCTGCCGCCTGAGACCCGGCTGCCCGTCGAGCTGTCCATCCTGCACCAGGACGAGCACCTGCTGGTGGTGGACAAGCCGCACTTCCTCCCCACCACCCCGGGCGGGACCTACATCCAGGAGTCCGCCCTGGTCCGGCTGCGGAACCAACTGGACCTGCCGGACCTGATTCCCATGCACCGGCTGGACCGCATGACGGCCGGGGTCCTGCTCTTCTCCACCAACCCGCAGACCCGCGGCAAGTACCAGGTGCTGTTCGAGAAGCGGCAGGTGCAGAAGGAGTACGAGTGCGTCTCCGCCGCGGAGCCCGCTCCGGGACATCCCGCCGTCGAATTTCCCGTGGTGGTCCGCAACCGGATGACCAAGTCCCGAAGCTACCTGCTGGCGGAAGTCATTGACGGCGAGCCGAACGCGGAAACCAGGATAGAGCAGCTGGAAACGTTCGACGACGGTGGCCCGGAGGGTGCCGCGGGTACCGGTGGCAGCGGCACCGGCAGGCGCCGCCTTGCCAGGTACCGGCTGGAACCACACACCGGCAAGACCCACCAGCTGCGGGTGCACATGGCCTCGCTGGGACTTGGGATCGTCAACGACGCCTTCTACCCTGACCTGCTGGACAAAGCCCCGGACGACTACGCGAAACCGCTGCAGCTGCTGGCCCGCGGCATCCGCTTCGTCGACCCGATCTCAGGCCGGCCAGTAGAGTACCGCAGCGCCCTGGACCTCAGCGAAGCTGTCCGAACACGTCCCTGAACACCTCTTCAACCCCGGACGTGTGGAGCACGAACTCCACCACCTCCAGGTCGCTGGCCGGGTGCAGCGCCTGGAACCCGGCCACGGCGTCCAGGGCCGCCTGGGCGACGGCATCCGCCGCCCAGCCGTAAGCGCCCGCACCCACCGCCGGGAACGCCAGTCCGCGGGCGCCCAGGGAGTCCGCCAGCCGCAGGCTTTCGCTGAAGCAGGACACCAGGAGGGCCCGGTTGGTCTGCCCGGCATGCCGGTTCGGGCCCACCGTATGGATGACCCAGCGGGCCGGCAGCTGGAACCCCGCCGTTGCCACGGCGGCGCCGGTCTGCAGTCCGTGCGGGAGGTCCGCTGCCCGCAACTGACGGCACGCAGCCAACAGTTCCGGACCGGCTGCCCGGTGCAGCGCCCCGTCCACTCCCCCGCCGCCGAGCAGCGACGAATTCGCGGCATTGACCACCGCATCCACCCGCCGCTGCGTTATGTCGCCCTGCAAAACCGTGATCCGCATGCCGCCAGTTTCCCACTCCACCGTGCGTTCCGGGCACGCACGGCCTCTGCGGTATCCCTCCCCGGGTGGGTGCCGTCACGGGCACCGCCGGGCCGGCAAAAGTGCGGTACCTTGTGGCAATGGACTTCGGCAGCGCTGACAGCTGGGGAGCGGCCCTCTATTTCTGGGTCATCCCGCTGGTGGTTGGCGACGCCATTTTCCCGCCCATCCCCTCGGAGATGGTGGTGATTACCGGCGGCGCATTGTCCGCGGACGGCCGGGCCAACGTGTTCCTCGTCCTGGTGCTCGCCGCCCTGGCGTCCTGGATTGGCGACATGGTGGTGTTCCACCTGTTCCGCCGCCGGCTCAGCCACGTACTGGACCGCTGGAAATGGGGGCGCCGGGTGCACGCCGGCATCCATGCAGCCCTGGCCAAGGCCGGGCGGTCGTCCACCTATGGCACCATCATCGGCGCACGGTTCATCCCCGGCGGCCGGCTGGCAACCTCAGCAGCGTCAGGGGTCGCAAATGTCTCGGTGCGCGGCTTCGGACTCTGCGCCGGGCTGGGGGCGGTCCTCTGGGCCTGCTGGCTCGTCGGGCTGGGGTACTTTACGGGGTCAACCACCAGGCTGCCGTTCTGGGCCAGTTCCCTCATCGGGGTGGCCGTGGGCCTGGTGATCGGCGCCGTCGTGGGGCTGATCGTCACCCGCCGGCGCGGCGACAGGTCCCCCGTGGAGGACGAGCCCATTCCGGACGCAGGCTAGACGGGCAGCCACTTGCCGCGGCTGCGCCGCAGCACGCTGAGCGCACCTGTCAGCGCAACGCGTTCGACGGCGTCGCGCATCATGCTTGCCGACTCCAGCGCCTGCTGGTTCTCACCGGAGTACTCGGTGGCTTCCACAAGGAATCGAAGGTTGAGTTGCGGCACTCCGCCGGCAATCTGCAGCTGGTGCGCCTCCACGTGGTGGCGGGTGCCCAGCGCCTCCACGGCGGCGTCCATGACGGACTCCGGCGGATTCCCCGGCCGCAGCCCGGTGATCTTGAGGCGGGTCTGGAAGGAAGGCATGCCCTCCACCCTATCCAAACCCCCGCTCACATCCTGTCCCCGAAAACCCAACCCCCACTCACATCCTGCCGCCAAGAACCCAACCCCCGCTCACATCCTGTCCCCCAAAACCCAACCCCCGCTCACATCCTGTCCCCAAAACCCAAACCCCCGCTCACATCCTGTCCCCAAAAACCCAACCCCCGCTCACTCTCTTCAAGAGAGTGAGCGGGGGTTGGGGTTGGAATGGTAAAACGTGAGCGGGGGTTTGGGTTGGAACCGCAAAACGTGAGCGCGCGTTGGGATGCCAACGGCAATAGGTGAGCCCGCGTCGGAAGAAAAGCCGCCGGAAGTGAGCGGGCGTTCCTAGCCGGTGTTGCGCAGGCCTGCGGCAACACCGTTCACGGTGATGAGCATGGCCCGCTGGAGGCGCTCGTCGATCTCGGCCCCGCTGATTTCCGCCTCGGTCCGGATACGGCGCATCAGTTCGACCTGCAGGTAGCTGATGGGATCCAGGTACTGGTCGCGGATCTCCAGGGAACGCTTCAGCGTGGGCTGGGCGTCCAGGAGGATGTCCTCGCCGGTGAGCTTCCGGACCTCGGCCACCGTGAGTTCGTATTCCTCCCGGATGGTGCGGAACAGGTGGTGCAGTCCCTCCGGGACCAGGGTGGACACGTAGTAGCCGGCGATGTCCATGTCCGTCTTGGCCAGGGTCATCTCCACGTTGGACAGCACGGACCGGAAGAAGTTCCAGTGGTCCATCATCTCCACCAGCTGGGCGGAGTGACCGGCTTCCCGGGCAGCCTTCAACCCCGAGCCCACGCCGAACCAGCCCGGCACGATCTGCCGCGACTGCGTCCAGCCGAACACCCATGGGATGGCGCGCAGGCCGCCGAGGCCCGCGCCCGAATCCGGACGCTTGGACGGCCGGGAGCCGATGTTGAGCGACCCGAGCTGTTCCACCGGCGTGGACGCCATGAAGTAGGCGGGCAGGTCCGGGTGGTCGATCAGCTTGCGGTAGCGGTCGAACGCGGCATCCGAGATGGACTCCATGACGTGTCCGTATCGCTCCCGCTGGTCCTCGGAAGTCCGGGGGGTGCGGTGCAGGGCCGAACCCTGCAGCACCGCAGCGAGTGAGAGTTCCAGGTTCTCCCGGGCCAGTTCGGGCAGGGAGTACTTGTCCGAGATGACCTCACCCTGTTCCGTGAACTTGATTTCGCCTTCCAGGACGCCGTTGGGCTGGGCCAGGATGGCGTCATAGGTGGGTCCGCCGCCACGGCCCACGGAACCGCCGCGGCCGTGGAACAGGCGGACGCGGACACCGTGCTTGGCCGCGATATCGCGCAGCTTGCGCTGGGTCTTGTGGATCTCCCACTGGCTGGTCATGACGCCGGATTCCTTGTTCGAGTCCGAGTAGCCCAGCATCACTTCCTGGACGTCCCCGCGCAACCGCACCAGCTCCCGGTAGGAGGGATCGGACAGCAGCTGGTCGACAATCTCGGCCGAGGCCCGCAGCTCCTCCACCGTTTCCAGCAGCGGGGCGAAGCCAAGCTTGGCGTAAGGCTTGTCGCCGAACAGGTTCACCAGGCCGGCTTCGCGGGCCAGGACGGCAGCGGCGAGGACGTCGTCGGCGCCGCGGGTCATGGAGATGATGTAGGTTTCGATGACGTCCGGCCCGTACATGCGCAGGGCCCGCCGGATCTCCCGGAAGACGTCGTAGGTGCCGTCGGCGGCGCCGTCGAGCTTGATCGGGTGGCCGGAGAGCGGGCGGCGGGACGCCAGTTCGGAGCCCAGAACCTCGAAGCGTTCCTCGCGGCTCAGCTCCGCGTAGCGCAGCCCGGGGCCACCAATCCGGTCCATCAACTGCCCGACGGCGTCGTGGTGGTGGTCGGCGTGTTCGCGGATGTCCAGCGTGGCCAGGTGCAGCCCGAACGAGGCGATGGCGCGGCGCACCCGTGCCAGCGAACCGTCTGCGGCCAGGGCTGCCGAGTGGTTGCGGAGCGAGAGTTCGAGCAGCTGCAGGTCGGCCATGAGTTCATCGGTGGCGTTGTAGTCGCGCCCGTGCTCGTGGTTCGAATTGACTGCCACCCGCTTGCCCGTGTTGATGAGCTTGGCCTTGATGCAGGTGAGCTTCAGCCGGTAGGGCTCCTGCGCATTCAGTTCCAGGACCCGCTTGTCCAGGCCCGGCAGGTTCTTCAGGTCCGTTTCGATTGATTCGAGCAGCGCGCGGTCGGCACCGGCCAGGGCGGTGGAGTTGGAGAGCACGGAGATCAGTTCATCGATCATGCCGATGCTGATGCGGATGGCGCTCTGGTTTTGGATCTGGAGGATTTCCCGGGTCACGGCCGCGGTGACGTTCGGGTTGCCGTCGCGGTCACCGCCGATCCAGGAACCGAACCGGATGGGTGCGTCCTTGGCGGCCAGGCTGACACCGTGCTCACCCAGGAGGTCGGCGAGTTCGGACAACATCTGCGGCATGGCGTCGGTGAGGATGCCGCCCAGGTAGTAGATGGCGTTCCGGGCCTCATCCACGGGCGTGGGCCGGACCTGGCGCAGTTCGTCGGTCTGCCACATCTGGTCGATGATCTCGGCCAGCTGCCGGTCCTGCCTCCGCCGCGCCGTTGACCCCTCGGCCGTGGAGTGGGACAGGACGTCGGAGATCTTGCGGATCTTGTCCAGGACCGAGCGGCGGGACGCTTCGGTGGGGTGTGCGGTGAAGATTGGGCGGACGTCCAGCCCGTTGACCACTTCCTGGAGGACGTCCGGGCCCGCCTGCTCGGCGATGTCCGCCACGGTCTTGGCCAGCCAGCCGTCCTTTTCCGCCCGGTTTCGCAGGCCGCGGACCCGGTGGACCTGCTCGGCGGCGTTGGCCAGGTGGAAGTAGAACGCGAAGGCGCGCACCAGGTCGGTTGCCTGCTCAATCGGCAGGGAGCCGAGCAGTTCGCGGACCTGGGCGACGACGTCGTGCGCGCTCCAGGGGCCGGTGGCGTCCGCGCCGCCGCGCGCCGCTTCCTTGGATTCCTTGGTCAGCAGCCGGACCTGTTCCACGAGGTCCAGGAGTTCGGGCCCATGCTGGCGGACCAGGGATTCGCCGAGGAGGGTGGAAACACGGCGGACGTCTGCCCTCAGTTCGGAGGCCAGGTCTGTTTCGGGATGTGCTGCAGTGTGAGCCATGGAAGCTATCTTTCGAGGGTTTCGGACTTGGCTCGTACACTGCGCTGGATACTGTGAGCCACGTTACTAGCTAAAGATGCTACCCCCGGTCCGGCGCCACAGTGGAATCTGTCTCAAAAGATGTCGCCACCGGCGGAATGAACAGGAAATACCCGTGGTTGTAGCGTGGGCACACGCAACCGGAAGGAACCATGTCCACCACCACCGCAGCCAAGTTCGAGCGCTGGCAGCGCTTCCGCACCAATCGGGACAGGGCGCTGGCAGCCCCGCACGGCTGGCTCACCCTGACCTCTTTCCAGTGGCTCGAGGACTCACCTGCCGGCGTCGACCTCGCCCCGGGCCTCTGGTCCGTGGACGGCACGACGGCGGTACTCACCGCGGTCCCGGCGGACGGGCTCACGCTGGTGGAGACGGGCGGAAAGGTGGACGGCACCGTGTCCGCTGTCCTCGCGGACGAGGAGTCGCTGATGTGGGTCCGGTTCGGCGGCCCGGACGGGAACCAGGTGGTGGTGGAACTGGCGATGCGCGGCGGGAAATACGCGATCCGCACCCGGGATTCGGCCTCGCCGGTGTTCACCGAGTTCGACGGCGTCCCCACCTACCCGTACAACCCGGAGTGGGAAGTCACCGGCCGGTTCGTGCCCTACCCTGAGCCGGTGGAGGTACCGATCGGAACCGCCAACCCGCTGGTGGACGGTGTGCACCGCAGCGTGGGTGAGGTGGTCTTTGGCCTCCCCGGCAGCAGCCACGAGTTCCGGCTGCAGGCCGAGGAGGAGAAACTGGGCGCGCTGACCGTCACCTTCCACGACGAAACGAACGGCGAGACCACGGACGACTGGCGGAAGCTTTCGCTGCCCCGGCCCCGCCCGGACGGCTCCGTGGTCCTGGACTTCAACCGTGCCATCAACTACCCCAGCGCCTTCACCCCCTACGGCACCTGCCCCATGCCCGTGAAGAACAACAGCCTGGACATCCGCGTGGAGGCAGGAGAGATGCAGCCGTACCCGGGCGCGTGACCGGTTTCGACAGGCTCAACCCCCGAACGCTGACACCCCTGTGATGGCCCGGCCCACGATCAGGGTGTTGACCTCGAACGAGCCCTCGTAGGTGTAGATGGCCTCGGCGTCGGCGAAGATCTTAGCCATCCGGTAGTCGGTGACAATGCCGTTGCCGCCAAGGATGGACCGGCCCAGCGCCACGGTTTCGCGCATCCGGGCGCTGAGGTAGGACTTGGCCAGGGCCACCTGCGGCATGCCCGCGGCGCCCTGGTCCTGGAGCCTGGCGATCCCTGCCATCATTCCCATGCTGGCCACGGTGTTGCCCAGCATGGTCACCAGCTGTTGCTGGATCAGCTGGAAGTGCGCCAGCGGCCGGCCGAACTGCTTCCGCTCCACGGCGTACTGCCGGGCTACGTCGAACGCCGCCAACTGCTGGCCCACCGTCTGCCAGGCCACCATGATCCGCGAACTGCGCAGCAGCTCCTTGGTGTCCTCGAAGCTGCTGATGCCGCTGAAGCGGTCCGCCTCCGGCACCCGCACGTCGCTGAAAACGATGTCCGCGTTCTGGACGGTCCGCAGCGCGATCTTGTTCTCGATCCTGCTCCGGCTGACGCCGGGCAGGCCGGCGTCCACGATGAAGCCCCGGACTGAACCGTCGGCTTCGTCGCGCGCCCAGACCAGCATGTAGTCGCAGAACGTCCCGTTGCCGATCCAACGTTTGGCGCCGTTGAGCACCCACGTGTCGCCGGCGTCGTCCGCTTCTCCGGTGCCGGAGGAAATCCGCCGGGCACGTGTCTCCATGCCGCCGGCGACGTCGGAGCCGTGCAGGGGTTCGGTGAGGGCGAAGGCGCCGGTGATCCGCAGGTTCGAGGCGTCGGCCAGCAGCCGCCGTTTCTGGTCCGGCGAGCCGAAGGCGTGCAGGGATTCGACGAAGAGGTCGTGGTGGACCAGGAAGAACGTGGCCAGGGAGGTGTCCACGCGGGTCATCTCCGCGATGACCAACCCGGCGAACAGGTTGCTGTAGCCCCGGTGCGCCGGCGTGCTCAGTTCCAGGGCGGCCAGCTTGGGCAGGATGTGGGCAGGGAACTCGGCTTTGTTCCACCAGTCGCCGGCGTAGGGTGCCACGTCGGCGGCAAGGAAGTCCCGCAGCTCCGCCAGCTTGTTGCGCTCGGCCTGTCCCAGCATGGATTCGACGGCGAAGAAGTCCGCCGCCGGCAGGTCCGGGATGTCCGGGGAACTCATCGCGGCCCCATCCGGATGGCGCCGTCCAAGCGGATGGTCTCCCCGTTCAGCATGGCGTTATCGACGATGTGCGCCACCAGGTTGGCGTACTCCGCCGGCTTCCCCAGCCGGGACGGGTGCGGTACCTGGGCGCCCAGCGAGTCCTGGGCCTCCTGCGGCAGGCCTGCCATCATGGGCGTTTCGAAGATGCCCGGGGCGATGGTGACCACCCGGATCAGCGAGCGTGCCAGTTCCCGGGCGATGGGCAGCGTCATGGCGGCCACGGCCCCCTTGGAGGCTGAGTAGGCGGGCTGGCCGATCTGCCCGTCGAAAGCGGCCACGGATGCCGTGTTGATGATGACGCCGCGCTCCGGGCCGCCCAACCGGGTGGCGACGGGTTCGGTGGCCGCCATGGCCTCGGCCGCCAGCCGCAGCACGTTGAAGGTGCCGACCAGGTTGACCTGGACAACGCGGCTGAACGCTTCCAGCGGCAGGACGCCAGCACGGCCCAGCACCTTGCCGGGAGTGGCAATTCCTGCGCAGTTCACTACGATCCGCAGCGGGCCCAGCCCGGCGGCTGTTGCGACGGCGGCCCGCACCTCGGCTTCGCTGGTCACGTCCGCCGCAGCGAAGACGGCGGACTGCCCGGCTTGGGCGCGGCCGTTGAGGTCGTCCGCCACCGCCTGGCCGCCCGAGGAGGCGAGGTCCAGGAGCACCACCGAGGCGCCGTCGTCGAACAACCTGCGTGCGGTGGCCGCTCCCAGCCCGGAGGCCCCGCCTGTGACCAGGGCGACGCTGCCTTTGATGTCCATACATCCTCCTTGATGCGCGTGCCTCCGGCCGCGGCGCGGCCTCGGGCAACAGTTAATGAATGTTAACTGAAATACGGCGCCGCCGCACTCACCCCTGCGGAGCCGAGGACCCGGCACCGCCGCTAGGGTGGACGGCATGACCTCCAGCAGCACCTCCTTGGCCACTTGGCAGGACCGTGCGGACCACGCGGCCCGCTCCGTGACCGGGCTGTTCGGCCGGAACCTCGTGCTCCTTCCCGGAACGCACCTCGCTGCCGTGGTGTGGCAGGGCAGGCACCCGGCCGGGAAGGACGCCCCCGAGGCGGGGCAAGAACCCGTTGCGGGGCAAGAACCCGGCCGGCCGCGGGAGCGGTGGCTCGCCGCACTCCGCGGCGCAAGGCCTGCCGCGGGTCTGCTGTCCCCATGGCACTACTGGTGGCAGGCGCATTACGTGGACTGCCTGGTGGACACCGGCCTGCGAGAGCTGGCCGGCGGAGCCACGCCGGCTGCTCGGTTCAACGGGCCGGACCGTCCCAGCGCAGGGCATCTCGCCTCACGGCTGGTCACCGGTATGAGGCTCCGCAATGCCCTGACGCTCGTGAACAGCTACTACGACGACATGGCATGGCTGGCCCTGGCGACCCTGCGGCTGGACAAGCTCGCAGAAGAAGCGCAGCGGCCCGGACGCCGGCGCAACGCCCGGGTGCGTTCCGCACTGGCCCTGCAGTTCGACTCCGCCTGCACCGACGATTTGGGCGGGGGGACGTTCTGGAGCAAGAAGCGCGATTTCAAGAACACCCCGGCCACGGCACCTGTGGCGTTGTTCTATGCCCGCACCGGCCGGCGCGGCATGGCACAGACGCTGCTGGACTGGCTGGACGCCACCCTCTTCGACCAGGACCAGGGACTCTACCTCGACGGTGCACGGCTGGGTCCTGCCGGGGATGTGCTGGTGGAACGGTCGCTGTACACCTACAACCAAGGCCCGGTCCTGGGCGCCCTCCTGGAACTGGGCGGCGACGCCAACCTGGCCCGGGCCGCCGCACTGGTGGACTCCGTCCAGCGGCTGCTGACCGTTCCGGCAGCCGGCGGCAACGCCAACGCCGGCACGGTGCTGCGCTGCGAAGGAACGGGCGACGGCGGTCTCTTCACCGGGATCCTCTGCAGGTACCTCGCGCTTGCCGCGGCGGACCGGCGGCTACCCGGGCCTGCCCGCGCTGCGGCCGCTGCGTTGGTGCTGGACACCGCCGAGGCGTTCTGGGCCGGACGGCGGCCGGTGGGCGCCGGTGAAGCAAAGGCGCCCCTGGCCGGCAGGAGCATCTTCTCCGTTCACGCCTGCCAACCCGCGGACCGGACCTATCCGCCGGGAGTGCCGGTGGAGCTCGCCACCCAGCTGCAGGCCTGGATGACGCTGGAGGCAGCGGCCACGGTCATGTCCGCCGGCCGGGCCACTGAACAGCCCGGTCCGGCCGTATGACAGGCAAGCCCGGCCAAACCGGCAGGGCCTGCGCTCAGCGGATACCGGACAGCGGCGTGACTGTTCCGGCTTTCAGCGTCAGGGGCACGTCAGCGGCCAACCGGACCTCTTTCGGACCTGCCGGCGGGAACATGAGGGACGTCAGGGACTGTCCGTCCACGAAAACCTCCACGGAGGACCGGTCCACGTAGGCGGTCAGCTGCACGGTCCCGCCGGCGGTGCGCGCCTCCACCGAACGGGCCTGGCGGTACTCGCCGCTGCCCTCGGAGGGTCCCTTCCCCTGGCCGCCGGCCGCGGCGTCCCCGTCCCGGGTGATGAAGGCCCGGCCGGCCGCGAAGTCGTAGCCGATGGTGGCGTAGGTGGTGCCACCGCTTTGCAGGAGCAGGGTGGCTTTCCCGGTGCCGTCGGCGGGTTTTTCCAGCTCGACGTCGGCCTTGAACGCTCCGGTGTCCGGGATGGGCAGGGTACGGGCATCCCGGATCGGGCCGGCGGGCACCTGGACAGGCGTCCCTTCCAAGGACTGGAGCGCAGGGGTGGGCGCCTGCACCAGGGCGGGGCGGCCGGCGCCGGACGCGAGCCGGATGTCGCGGACCACCGAAGCCGCCCCGAACCAACCGTCAGTGGGCAACTCCCGGGCATAGGCCCAGTTGTTCATCCAGCCGATGGCGTGCCGGGATGCCTTCCGCTGGCCATCGCTTTGGCGCGGATCATCCCAGGTGACGGCCGCGTAGAAGTCCGCCCCGCCGTCGAGCCACTGGTGGCCGCCGTCCGCCGTGAAGGCCTTGCCGTCGAACCCGCCGGTCCAGTAGGCCAGGCCGGTGGTGCGGCCTTCTTTGGAACCGTTGGCGCTCGCGGCCAGGACCCAGGTGCGTTTGGCGGGGTCGCCGTCGATGTCCATTTGGAAGAAGTCCGGGCACTCCAGGATTCCCAGCCCGTCCTGCTCGAACCCGGACACATAGGTCCACCGCTTAAGGTCGGGGGAGGTATAGAACCCGATCTTGTGGCCCTCAGCGAGGAGCATGAGCCACTGGTTGTTGGCGTCGTCGCGGACAATGCGCGGGTCCCGCCAGTGCTCCGCGCCGGGGTTTTCCATCACCGGGTTCTGTCCATAGCTTTGGAAGCTGTAGCCCTGGTCCGTGGAGTAGAAAAGGGACTGGCGCTGCACGCCGTCGAGCTGCTGGGTGAGCACCGCGATGACCGCCCCCTTGCCAAAGCCCGCGTCGCCTTCCGTGTCCACCACGGCGGAGCCGGTCTCGATGTCCCCCAGTCCGTTGCGGAACTTGGGGATGGCCACGCCCCGGTTCTCCCAGTGCACCAGATCGGTGCTGGTGGCGTGGAACCATTCGGTCCCGTTCCCCTCCGGATAGTCGGCGTTGTAGAGGTAGTAGTAATGCCAGAGACCATCCAGGAAGAACGGCCGCTGGGGATCATTCATCCACCGCTGGTCCGGGGTGAGATGGTAGGCAGGCCGGTAGCCGGTTTGGCCAGCCGGTGGCGCCTGCGGCCCTGGGGGTGCCGTTGATGCTGGGGGTGCCGTTGATGCTGGCGGTGCCGTGGGTGCCGCACCATCGTGCTGTCCGTCGACCGTCCGCGTGTTTCCGGTAATCACCAGGGCCGCCGCCACCAGGAGCACGGCCACGGCTGCGGCCGTCCACAGAAGGGGGCGGCGCCGAAGGGCGGCATACGCCGGTCCGAAAATTTTGGGGAGCATGGGGTCATCGATCCGTCGCTGAACGCACAAGTGCCGTCCCCCGGGTCGGGGAACGGCACCAGCGCAAGTGAACCGTCAATTTTACCCGGCGGGCCGCCCGGAGCCGAATCCGGCGCGTCATGCGGCCGCAGCTAGTCACGGCCTGCGGGGCGCTTCTTCTGCGCATACGGCGTCTCGCCCCGTGCCAGCATCTCCACGAAAGCGGCGATCCGGCGTTCCCGGGTGGCTGCCTGCTTGGCCGTGTTGGTTCGGAACACCAGGGCGAACAGGTTGGTCTTGGTCAGGACATCGAACATCTCCTGCGCGGCCGGGTTCGCGGCGATCGCTGCCGCAAGGTCCGGGGGGACCTCCACGTCGGCCTGGCCGCCGTAGGCTGCTTCCCAGCGGCCGTCCGCCTTGGCCGCGGCAACTGCCGCCCTGCCGGCGTCGGTCATTTTTCCCTCCGCTTCCAGCCGGGCGACATGCCCCACGTTGCGGGCCGACCAGATACTCCTGGGCCGCCGGGGTGTCATCCGCTGGAACGAGCTTTCATCATCGCGGCGCCGGAGCTGACCGTCGATCCAGCCAAAGCACAGGGCCTCATCCAGGGCCGCCGGATAGTCGAGGCCGGTCACCGTGCCGCCCTTCTTATGCAGCACCAGCCAGACGCCGGGGCTGGTGCTGTGGTTCGCTTCCAGCCAGGCGCGCCAGGCAGCGGCGTCGGGCACCAGCAGTTCCTCGAGGTCATCGGCCATGGCCCCATTCTGCCGGGAAAATGACCTGCCGCAAGCCCCTGCGCACCGGCCGGCCACGTGGCATCATGGCCATACAGCCGCACACCACCCAGCACCAAGGACAACGCCATGCTCCGAGTCCGCCCCGTCCACTTCACCTCGCGCACCGACACCTGGAAGCAGTTCCTTACCGTACTGGGGATGGCACAAACAGAGGACGACGACGGCTGGCAAGTTTTCGATTCGGCGTCGGGCCGCCTGGCGCTGCACCCGGCCGAGGCCGGTTCGGACCGCGACGGCCGCACCGTCTTTGCGGTGGAAGTGGGCGACGTCGCCGAATTCGCCCGCCGCACCAACGACTCGGCGCAGGAGGAGGCAACCCTGCCGGCCGAACTGGTCACCGCCGACCACGGCGAAGCCTGCCGCATCAGCGCGCCGGACGGCTTCAGCTTCCTGGCGGACAAGGCCGTCCACGGCGCCCAGTGCGCCGACGCCGACCCCGCCCTGGCCGTCGTCGCCGTCTGGTACACCGCAGATCCGGAAGCCGCCGTCCGCACCATGCTGCATATCGGCGCCCGCCCCCGGCCCGTGCCCGACGACGACGAAACCGCCGACTTCACGGCCAAGAACGGCGGCGTCCTGCTGGTTCGGGCGGCATCCGGGCCGTCCCGCTCCGGCCTGGGCTTCGAGTACGGCGGCCCGCTGGAACCGTTGCGGGAGCGCCTCGCGGCCGCCGGGATCGCCGCCGGCATCACCGAGGAGGCCTTCGGAAGCACCCTCCACGTGGCCAATCCGGACGCGGGCAGCCCCAACGCGCCCGCCACCGTCTGGATCTCGGAGCGCCGCCCCATGGGGTAGAACTTAACCATGAACGTGCGCACACCTGACCCGAATCCCGGCTGGCTCTCCGAAGAAGACCTCTTTGAGGCGCGCGGGCGGCTGCCCATGGTGTACGTGGAGGCAGTTCCGGTCAGGCTGGACCCGCTGGGCTACGTCAACGAGGTGGGAACACTGCTGCAGGCCGATGCCGACGGGACCATGGTGCGCTCCCTGGTGTCCGGCCGGGTCATCTACCGCGAGACCATCCGCGCCGCACTGCTGCGGCACATGGAAAAGGACCTGGGCCCCCTCGCCTTCCCCCAGCTTCCCCTCAGCCCGGTGCCGTTCACGGTGGCCGAATACTTTCCGGCACCGTCCCAGACGGGGTTCACCGACGAGCGGCAACACGCCGTGTCGCTGGCGTACATCATCCCGGTCACGGGCGAGTGCGAACCCCGCCAGGACGCCCTGGAACTGACCTGGATGACCCCGGAGGAAGTGCTCAGCCCGGGCGTCCAGATGGAGTTTTCCGGCGGCCGCGGCGGCCTCATCCGGCAGGCACTGGCATTCGCAGGCGTGGGCTTCTGACATCCCCGCCGGGACGTGGGGGTCCCCGGTTTTAGGTGCCCGCCTTTGTAGACTGTAGGGCGGACCGCAAGAGAACTTAAGGACTCCCATGACCGAAACACCAGCCGCCAGGCACCACCGTGAACAGCAGGCTGGATCTCTGACCACCGGCACCCACATCCTCCTTCCGGACGGCCACCGCACCGCCGAAATCGACCAGGTGGAGCTTGAGCGGGACGACTACGGCTCCCCGGCCTTGGTGCTGGCGAGCCTTTCCGGCGGCGGAACGCTGAGGGTTGCCGTGGGCGCCACGGTCACCGTTGTGGATGGAGCGCACGACGACGTCACGCAGCTTCCGCTGCCGGCGGACCTTCCTGAGGCCGCGCCCTTGGCCGAGGCAGGGGCCGTGCCGGCCCAGCCGGCCGCCGGGACGGGCCCCATTGCGGTGGCGCCCGCCGTCGTCCTTCCCCCGCTGCCGCCCGCGCCGCCCGCCGTGAACGGGCCCAGCGAGGAGGAGCTCGCGCTCATCCCGGCACCGGACGGCACGCCCGAATCCGTGGTGGAAGCCGCCGCGGAAGCGCACCCTGATGCGGAGGGTGTCCTGCTCCTGGCCGACCGGCTGTCCAAAGGCGTCAACTTCAAGTCCGGCAGCTGCCTGAAGGACCTCAGCGACCTCGCGCACGAACTGTTCGTCACGCTCAAGGACGCAGACGCCGCGCTGTCCGTCGCGGACCTCCTCACCGTGCTGCCCTACGACGGCAACCCGGGCCGGTGGACCTCCGTGGAAGCGTCCCTGGCACTGGCCAGCTACATCTGCCGGCAGGACGGCCAGGACAAACGCGCCGACGTCTACGAGAAACTGATCCGTACCCCGGAAAACCAGGAAACGGATCCGTTCAAAGCGCGCATGGCCGCCAAGGTTCGGCAGCGTTCACTCAACGAGCCCAACCTGTACGACAAGGAAATCTTCCGCTCGATCGACAATTCCAACCACGACGCAGAACGCGAATGGCGGCTCCTCCGGCTGGAGTCCCTGCTGTTCCTGCGAGCCCACGGCGGCTCGGAAACCATCGGCATGACCGAACTTGAACGGCGCATCAGCAACGAGCTGGAGGCAGTCCGCGCCTGAGCCCGGCGGTGCCCCTCCGGCGGTAAAAATTCCCCCTACCCGGGGCGAAGCCGGAGTTGTACATTCGGGGCTATGACGAACAATCTCAGCGTAGTGATCAACGCCGACGCGCCGCAGGTCTGGACCATGCTGCGTGAACCGTCCAAGGTGGCCCAGTGGCACGGCTGGCAGGCCGAGGACCTGGAGTCCGAGATCAAGCAGATCTATTTCTCCGGCGACGAACAGGAATCCGCGGACCATACCAGCCTGACGGTGCACGGCGGGGACACGTTCGAACTCCACCCGGTGCCGGAAGGGACAAGGGTCAGCGTCACACGCGGGGCGCTGGACCACAATTCGGAGTGGGCAGCCTGGGACGAGGACATCACCCAAGGGTGGCTGACGTTCCTGCAGCAGCTCCGCTTCGCGCTGGAACGCCACCCGCACGGCAAGCGGCACACCCTGTTCCTGCACCTGACGGGCGGGAAGGGCTCGGCCATCGAAAAACTCGGACTGAAGGACCTTCCGGCCCCGGGCGAGCCGTACCAGGTCACTTTGGATACCGGAGAGGAAATCAGCGGCAAGGTCTGGTACCGGACCAGCCACCAAGTGGGCCTCACCGTGCACAGTTACGCCGAGCACGGCGAAGGGCTGCTGGTGGTTGCGGACCACCCTGCCATCAAGGACGTCCGTGCGGAGGGCGACGGTTCGCTGGTGGTGGTTTCCACCTATGACCTTGGCGCCGCAGCCTTCGACGCCGTGCGTTCCGCCTGGGATTCTTGGCGGGAGGCCAACTACCCCGGGACGGACCCAGCCAGCTGACGCTCCGCCGCCGGCCTGCCCGGGGCCGGTTGCCGGCGTCGTAAGGTTTGCTGGCAGACTGGTGTGGTGCCTGCCAACCCTGCCTTCGCCCTGCCTGAAACCCAATCGCAGTTCTCTTTCACAGTAGGCACGCGGCTGGCGGACTCCTGCCCGCCGTCAGCGGCCCAAGAAAGGGAAAACGGCGGCGAGTTCCTGGGCCGCACCGGCACCATCACCACCCCGCACGGTGAGATCCAGACGCCGGCGTTCATCGCCGTCGGCACCAAAGCAACGGTCAAGGCGGTACTGCCGGAATCGATGGCGGACCTGGGCGCGCAGGCCCTGCTGGCCAATGCCTACCACCTGTACCTTCAGCCCGGCCCGGACATCCTGGACGAGGCCGGCGGCCTGGGCGCCTTCATGAACTGGTCCGGTCCCACGTTCACGGACTCCGGCGGTTTCCAGGTGATGAGCCTGGGGTCCGGGTTCAAGAAGGTCATCGACATGAAGACTGTTGCTGCCGCGGGCGCACCCGGCCCGGATGACGCCGTGGCCCCCGGCAAGGAGCGCCTGGCGCACATCGATGACGACGGTGTCTGGTTCAAATCCCACCTCAATGGCGACCGCCACCGCTTCTCCCCGGAAATTTCCATGCAGGTCCAGCACCAGATCGGCGCGGACATCATGTTCGCGTTCGACGAGCTCACCACCTTGCAGAATTCCCGCCGCTACCAGGAAGAGTCCCTGGAGCGCACCCGGCTGTGGGCGGTGCGGTGCATTGAGGAGCACTTCCGCCTGACGGAGGACCGCGCGGGCAAGCCGTACCAGGCCCTGTTCGGCGTGATCCAGGGGGCACAGTACGAGGACCTCCGCCGGAAGGCGTGCCGGGACCTTGGTGCCATGCCGTTCGACGGTTTCGGTATTGGCGGGGCCTTGGAGAAGGAGAACCTGGGCACGATCGTCCGCTGGTGCAACGAGGAACTGCCGGAGGACAAGCCGCGCCACCTGCTGGGGATTTCCGAGCCGGACGACATCTTTACGGCCATCGAAAACGGCGCCGATACGTTCGACTGCGTCTCCCCCACCCGTGTGGCCCGGAACTCGGCCTTCTACACGCCTTACGGCCGGTTCAACCTTTCCGGCGCCAAATACAAGCGCGATTTCGGGCCCCTGCAGGAAGGCTGCGACTGCTACGCGTGTGCCAACTACTCCCGGGCATACATCCACCACCTGTTCAAGGCCAAGGAAATGGTGTCCGCCACCCTCATCTCCATCCACAACGAGCGGTTCGTGGTGAAGATGGTGGACGACGCCCGGCTGGCCATCGAGTCCGGCACGTTCTTCGACTTCAAGGCGGAAACCCTGGGCCGGTACTACTCCTGAGCGTACTCCCGGCAGCCTCCGCTATCCTGACCAGATGCTCATTGAGATCCAGGCCGCAGCAGGCCCTGCCGAAGCCCTTGTCGTCCGTCCGTCCAGCGGTACCGGCCCGTTCCCCGGCGTGATCCTCTACATGGACGCCTTTGGCCTGCGCCCCCGCATCGAGGAGATGGCCCAGCGCATCGCGGACTGGGGCTACGTGGTGCTTGCGCCCAACGTCTTCTACCGTGACGGAACCGTGGAGCAGCTGGCCCCGGCCGTTGACATGTCCACCCAGGAGGGCCGGGAGGCGGCCGGCAAGGCGGCGTTCCCGCGGGTCGGCCACCTGACGTCGGACAAGGCGCTGCCAGACATCGATGCATGGGTTGCCGCGCTGGCCGGACTCGACGGCGTTGCACCGGGCCCGATCGGAGCCACCGGCTACTGCATGGGCGCCCGCCTTGCCGTCCGGACCGCCACCGCGCACCCCGAGGCGGTGGCGGCCTGCGGCGGCTTCCACGGCGGCGGCCTGGCCACGGACGAGCCGGACAGCCCGCATCTTGGGCTGGGGAAGGCACGGGCCCGCTTCGTGTTCGGCCACGCGGACAACGACAGGAGCATGGCCCCGGATGCGGTGGCCCGCCTCGGCGACGCGCTGCGTGACGCGGGCTTGGAGGCGTCCAATGTCGTCTACGAAGGGGCGCCCCACGGGTACACGATGGCGGACACGTCGGCCTTCCACCCTGAAGCCACGGAACGACATTTCCGTGAGCTGCGGGCCCTCCTGGACGGGACGCTGAAGGCCTGACCCGGCCGGCCGCCGTCGAACTCGCCGGAACGCTGCCGGATCGCCGGAACGTTGCGGCGAGCTGGACGGCTTGCGGCGAGCTGGACGGCTTGCGGCGAGCCCGGGGGCAGGGCGGCCCTGGCAGGTTTTCCACATGACGACGGCGGCGCCTTCCTGAGTTGCCGCAGCGGCAGGATCCTGTCCGGATGACACTCCAGCCGCCTTTCCGTCTCCCCTCCCTTCCGAGCACCGGCAACCTATGGCGGACGGCGCAGTTGCACGAGAGCGGCCTCAATTCCCGGGCCATCAAGGCATTGGTCCTCCACGGGAAGCTGGTACGGCTTCGCCACGGCTGCTACATCCGCGCCGAGCTGTGGGAGAAGCAGACAAATCCCGTCCGCAGCAAGCAGTTGATTCGCGCCCACGCGTACGGGACCCTGACCACCTCATCGGGCGGCTATGTGTACAGCCATACCTCTGCGGCCCGGATGCACGCTCTGCACCTGTGGGCAGTCGATGACACGATCCACCTTCTGCTGCCGCGGAATCCTTCCAGCGAGCGGCTCGGCAAGGATGTCCAAGGCCATACCCGGCCGTGGACAGCGTCGGAGGTGGTCACCCTCGGCGGCCTCAGGGTGACCTCGCTGGAGCGGACGGTAGTTGATTGCGCCATGATGCTGGGTTACCGGCAGGCACTGGTACTGACCGATCATGCCCTCCGGCTTGGGGCCGACAAAACCCTCCTCGAAAGCATGGCCGAGGGGCTGGAGGGGCGCCGCGGGATCCGGACCCTCCGGCGCGCCCTTAACCATGCAGATCCACGTTCGGAGTCAGCCGGCGAAACACTGACCCGGGAACTCCTGATGCGGCTGAAACTTCCCCTGCCGGAGCCCCAGGTGTTGGTAGCAACTCGTGCCGGCCGGTACCGGCTGGATTTCGCCTGGAAGGACAAGAAGGTGGCACTCGAATTCGACGGGAAAGCGAAGTACTTCGACTACCGGCCAACGGCTGAGGTGCTGTTTCAGGAGCGGCAGCGCGAGAAGGACCTCACCGAGAATGGCTGGACCTTCCTTCGCCTGACCTGGGCCGACCTCTTCCGTGAACATGAGTTCAAAGCCCGTGTCCTGGCCGCACTTGGGCGGTAGCCAAACCGCCGCGTGGAGCGCCAGATCGCCGGAACGGGACCAGGTCGCCGGTTCTTTCCGGCGACCTGGCATCTTTCCGGCGACCTGACATCCATGCGGCGTGGAGCGCCACACCCGGGGCGTTGCCGGACCACAGCGGATATCGGATCCCAACCAGTCTTTGAACACGTTCAGTTTTGTGTCACACTCATTTTTGAACACGTTCAAGAGTGGGGAGACGCGGTGGTAGCCAAGAGCGAACAGACGCGGCAGCGGGTGGCGGACACTGCGCTGCGCATGTTCCGTGAGATCGGCTTCGAGAAGACCACCATGCGCGCCATCGCTGCCGAGGCAGGCGTTTCCGTAGGCAACGCCTACTACTACTTCGCGTCCAAGGACGATCTTGTCCACGAGTTGTACATCCAGGTGCAGGCCGAGCACGCTGCTCTGGCCTCCGAAGCGCTGGAGCGGACCGCCGGATTCGCTGAGCGGCTGAAGGCCACATTGCATGCCGGCCTTGACGTCATGGCCCCGTACCACCGCTTCGGAGCGGACTTCGTGGCCACCGCCATCCGGCCAACATCGCCGGTGAACCCGTTCTCCGGGGGCTCAACCCTCGCTCGGGAAGCATCCCTGGATATCTTCAGGAACACGGTGGACGGGACCCGCCCTGCCGTACCGAAGAAGGTGCGGGACGACCTGCCGGAACTGCTCTGGCTCTGCTACATGGGCATCACCCTGTTCTGGGTCTACGACACCTCCGAGGGCCAGCGGCGGACCAGGAAACTGGTGGACGGAGCGGCTCCACTGGTGGCCCGCGGACTGGCACTTGCCCGCATCCCGGGAGTCGGCAAGGTGCTGGACGACGTCCTCGACCTGAGCCGCAGCATCCGCGGTTAAGAAAGACAACAACCATTGGGGGGAAAAGGTGGACAGCACACGGACAGTTGTACTGGCAGGCGCTTCGGGCTTCATTGGCACCTACCTGCGCCGGCGTTTCCAGGAGGACGGCTGGATGGTGCGGACCATAGGACGAAAGGGAACCGGCAGTGCCGGGGCAGCATGGGCCGACGACGCCGGCATGGCCCGGGTGCTCAACGGCGCCGAACTGGTGGTGAACCTCGCCGGACGCTCCGTCTCGTGCCGTTACAGCGAGCGGAACAAGGGGGTGATCATGGACTCGAGGGTGTCCACCACCAAGGCACTCGGCCGGGCCATCGCGCGGTGCCAGGAGCCGCCGTCGACCTGGCTGAATGCCAGCACCGGAACCATCTACCGCGACGCCCGCGATCGTCCCCAGTCCGAGGCCGACGGCGAGCTGGGCACCGGCTTCTCGGTGGACGTGGCCAAAGCTTGGGAAGCCGCCCTTGAGTCGGCGGTCACACCGGGAACCCGGAAGATCCCCCTGCGGATCGCTATCGTGCTGGGCCGCGGCGGCGGTGCACTGGCTCCGTTCGCCAACCTCGCACGGCTGGGGCTGGGCGGCCACATGGGTGATGGCTGGCAGAAGTTCAGCTGGGTCCATGTGGAGGACCTGTACCGCAGCATCCGCTTCCTGCACGCGCGGACCGGCATCGCAGGGCCGGTAAATGTGGCTTCACCGGAAGTGGTGAGCAACCGGGAGATGATGCATTTGGTGCGCCGGGCCTACGGCGCGCGCTTCGGCATACCTACCCCGGGATGGCTCCTTCGGGCAGGCGCCATCCTGATCCGCACGGAGACCGAACTCGTTCTGAAGAGCAGGTGGGTACAGCCGCAGAAACTGCTCGACGCGGGCTTCGTTTACAGCCAGCCGGAGCTGGGGCAGGCCTTGCTTCAGATCGCCCGGTCGCGGCCGTGAACCGCCCGCTCCACGTCCCCTTTGGACCAGGGGCATTCCTGCCCGGCGCCGCACTGGCAGGCTCTGAACCGCTGGATTCCTGACCATATGACGTCCCGATGCCCTGTACGTCACCACATGGAAAGCGCCCGACGCCGGGTGGCAGGATGGGGGCATGACTTCCGCTACCCCTGATGCAACGCTGTCCGTCAACGGTCCCGCCGTCGTCCTCACCATCGCAGGTTCCGAGGCAACCGGCGGTGCCGGCGCCCAGGCCGACCTGAAGACATTCCAGGAGCTGGGCGTCTTCGGCATCGCGAACCTGACCTGCATCGTCTCCTTCGACCCGAAGGACAGCTGGAACCACCGCTTCGTGCCGGTGGACCAGCAGGTGATCGCTGACCAGCTGGAGGCGACGACGGCGGCGTATGGTCCGGCGTCCGGCGCACCGTCCGCGCTGGACACGGTGAAGATCGGCATGCTGGGCAGCCCGGCAACGATCAGCACGGTGGCCTCCGCGCTGCAGGAAAACAGCTTCGCCAACGTGGTCCTGGATCCGGTGCTGATCTGCAAAGGCCAGGAACCGGGCCACGCGCTGGACACGGATCAGGCCCTGAAAGCCCAGATCCTGCCGCTGGCAACCTTCGTGACGCCGAACCACTTCGAGGCGGAGTCCCTGTCCGGGCTGGAGATCACCGACGTCGAGTCCCTGAAGGCCGCCGCCGTCCGCATCCACGAACTCAGCGGTGCAGCAGTCCTGGCCAAGGGCGGGGTGCGGCTGGAAGGCCCGGACGCCGTCGACGTCTTCTACGACGGTGAGACCCTGGAAGTCCTCACAGCCCCGAAGGTGGGCGAAGTTGCCGTCTCCGGTGCCGGCTGCTCGCTCGCCGCAGCCGTGACCGCGGAGCTGGCCAAGGGCGCCACACCATTGGATGCAGCCCGGACCGCCAAGGACTTCGTCACCGCCGGTATCCGCAACCGCGTAGCCTCGGGCGCCCCGTTCGATGCGCTCTGGCAGGGCGGAGCCCGGTAGAACCTCTTCTCCCCGCGCCGGGTTCGCTGGAAACCCTCGAGCTCGCCGGGAGTTTCCGGCGATCCCGGGAGTTTCCGGCGAACTCGACGTGTTCCTAGCGCCGCGGGATGTTGCGCAGGTTGCTGCGGGCCATGCTCACGGCCTCGCCCGCTCCCCGGTTCAGGACCACCTTGGACATGGCGGTGGCGAACCCCAGCACCTGTGACCCGGAGATCTTGGGCGGGATGGACAGTGCTTTGGGATCGGTGATCAGCTCCACCAGGGAGGGACCGGGGTGTGCAAAGGCCTCCCGGTACGCCGTCTCGATCTGTGCCGGATCCGTCACGCGCACGGCGTGGAACCCCAGGGCCTTGGCCACGGCGGCGTAGTTGGCGTCCGGCACGTCCACGCCGAAGTCGGGCAGGCCATCCACCAGCATCTCCAGCTTCACCATGCCCAAGGTGGAGTTGTTGAAGACCACCACGTTGACCGGCAACCGGTGCGCCGCCACCGTAATCAGCTCCCCCAGCAGCATGGACAGGCCGCCGTCGCCCGAGACCGAGACCACCTGCCGGCCGGGATAGGCCAACTGTGCGCCGATGGCATGCGGCAGGGCGTTGGCCATGGACCCGTGCAGGAAGGACCCGATCAGCCGCCGGGTGCCCAGCGGGTTGATGTAGCGGGCGGTCCAGACGTTGCACATGCCCGTGTCCGCGGTGAAAATGGCGTCCTCTGCCGCCACCTGGTCCAGGAGCGAGGCCGCGTACTCCGGGTGGATGGGCTGCTTCTTCTCCACCTTGCGGGTGTAAGCGCCCACGGCCTTGTTCATCAGCCGGTCGTGCTTCTTGAGCATCTGGTCCAGGAACCGGCGGCTCTTCTTGGCCTTCACCAGCGGCAGCAGGGCCCGCAGGGTGGGGAGGACGTCGCCGTGGACGGCAATGTCGACGTCGGTCCGCCGGCCCAGCCGCTGCGCCGCCCGGTCCACCTGCGCGGTCCTGGTGTCGGGCAGGAACTGGTCGTACGGGAAGTCCGTGCCGAGGAGGATCAGAAGGTCGGCGTCTTCGATGCCCTCGGCGGCGGCGCCGTAGCCGAGCAGGCCGGTCATGCCGATGTCGAAGGGGTTGTCGTACTGGACGAAGTCCTTGCCGCGGAGTGAGTGCCCCACCGGCGCCTTGGCCAGCTCAGCGAGCGCCATCAGCTCTGCGTGTGCCCCCTCCACGCCGGCGCCGGCGAAAATTGCCACCTTGCCGGCGTCGTTGATGGCGTCCGCGAGCGCTTGGACGCTGGCCGGATCCGGGACCAGGCTGGCGGGACGGAAGGCGGCCGGCAGCGGGGTGGGTGCCGTTGCCTCGAGTCCGGCAATGTCGCCGGGAAGGGTCACGACGGCGACTCCCCCGAGGCCCACGGCGTGCTGGATGGCGCTGTGCATGACCCGCGGCGCCTGCTCGGCGGTGCTGACCAGTTCGGAGTACACCGAACATTCGTTGAAGAGCCGGTCCGGGTGGGTTTCCTGGAAGAAGCTGCTGCCGATCTGCTTGCTGGGGATGTGGGAGGCGATGGCCAGCACGGGCGCGCCGGAGCGGTTGGCGTCGTACAGGCCGTTGATGAGGTGAAGGTTGCCGGGGCCGCAGGAGCCGGCGCATACCGCGAGCTTGCCGGTGAGCTGAGCTTCGGCGGCTGCGGCAAAGGCGGCGGCTTCCTCATGGCGGACGTGGATCCAGTCGATCCCACCCTTCGCGGCCCCGCCTGTTTGCCGGACGGCGTCCACGATCGGGTTGAGGCTGTCACCCACAATCCCGTAGATCCGCTGCACGCCGGCAGCCTGGAGTTGTTCGATGAGCTGGGTGGCAAGTTCCTTGGCCATGAGTGCAGACTCCCGCGTTTGTGGTGCTGTGCTGACATGGCCCAATATAGTCCGCCCGCGCCCGGCGGACCGCCCGCCGCCAGCGGCCGAGGTGGTGCAGCTAGCCGGGCGCGTTTGCCAACGCTGCCTGCGCCTCCGCGAGGAGCGCGCCGGCGAGCAGGGTGGCGGTCCGCACAATGAACGCACGACGCCGGGCGGTGCGGTCAGGGCCGCTGCCCGCCAGGAGGGTGTCGATCTGGGGCAGGACGGGCCAGCCGTCGCAGAGGGTGATGACGGTGATCAGCAGGTCCGCGGCGTCCGTGCGGTCGATCCCGGGCAGGACGTCAAGCACCTGGCCCACCTTGATGGCGCAGTGGTCGGACCGGGTGGCACGGCTGACGGTTTCCTTGCCGCGTTCAAGGCCTTCCCAGAACAGGAGCCGGGGCAGGACGCCGTCGGTGGTGTGCCGGTCAAAGAGGCGGCCGGCGTATTCTCCAAACGCTTCCGGCCCGCTGCCGCTAATGGGTACCTCGGTCATGACCCGGACCATTTCGGCGGCCAGGACGGCGTCGAAGAGCTCATCCTTCTTGCCGAAGTACTGGTAGATGCGTTCCTTGTTCACGCCCGCGGCAGTTGCGATCCGGTCCACCCGGGCCCCCGCCAGGCCCTTGGCACTGAACTCCTCCGTGGCAGCAGCGAGCAACAGTTCCTTGGTCCGCTCCGTGTTCCACGCCATGACACAAGTCTACACAATTCCAACCAGGTAGTTGCAATTGTTGCAGGCCGCGGTTTATTGTCATTGCAAACAAAAAGCAACTAACTAGTTGGAGTTTCCATGGACACGGTGACACAGCCCGCCTCCCCCGCCATTGCCAATTCGACAACCCCCACGCCACCGGAGCCCGCGGCGCTGCCCATTCCGCCGTCCATCCACGTCCGCGCCGCCATCACCTGGCTGGCCATCTTCCCGCTGGTGGCCATCGGAATGATGGCTTCCGCCCCGTTGATGGAAAGCTGGCATCCCATCTTCCGGGCGATGGCCCTGACCATGGTGGTGGTGCCGACTGCGGTGTACGTGGTACTGCCCCGCCTGTTCGCCGCCCACGGCTTCCTGGCGCGGCGGCGGACTGCCCGGCGCTAAGGACCCCCAGCGCATAAAGGAGGCGTACGACGACGGCCTGGCAGCCGTCGTCGTACGCCTCCTTGGGAACCAGGCACCCTGGTGCCTCCCGGACTAGACGCCGAGCGGATCCTTGTCCTTGCCGCCACCCACCGGCGTTTGTTCCCAAGCGTGGCCCTGCTCGTCATCGAGATGGGTGGCCTTCTTGTTCTTCAGGGCGAAGATGTAGACCAGCAGCGAGATGCCGATAGCCACGGTGACGTAGGTGAAGAGGAGCTCAACCTGTCCGGCCTTCTGCAGCGCGGCACCGATCAGCGGCACCGTCCCGCCGAAGAGGGAGTTCGCGATCGCGTAGCCCAGGCCGACACCGAGGGCGCGGATGGAAGCCGGGAACAGTTCGGCCTTCACCAGTGCGTTGATGGAGGTGTAGCCGCCCACGATCAGCAGGCCGCCCATCATCAGCATGAAGGCCACGAAGGGATCCTTCGTCCCGGCGAGCGCGGACATCAGCGGCCAGGTGAACAGCACGCCGGTGATGCCGAACCAGAGCAGCAGGGGCTTGCGGCCCACCTTGTCCGAAATGATGCCGTAGACGGGCTGGAGCAGCATGAAGATGAACAGCGCCCAGAAGTTGATGACCGAGGTCGTTTCCTTGGCGATGCCGCTGGTGGTGTTCATGAAGCTGAGGATGAAGTTGGTGTAGGTGTAGAACGCCACCGTTCCGCCCAGGGTGACGCCGATGCAGATCAGCAGCGCCTTCCAGTGCTTGGTGAAGAGCAGCCTGAGCGTTCCAGGCTGGGGTTCCCCGGATGCCTTGGCGTTTGCCGCGGCCTCGACCTGGCTGGCGGAGACGGTTTCCTCCATGGAACGCCGCAGCCACAGCACGACCAGTGCGGCCACGCCGCCGATGGCGAACGGGATGCGCCAGCCCCACCCGGCCAGGGCCTCCTTGTCCAGGACGTTCTGCAGGACCACCAGCACCAGCAGTGCCAGCATCTGGCCGCCGATCAGCGTGACGTACTGGAAGCTGGAGAAGAACCCGCGGCGTTTGGCGGTGGCCGCCTCCGACATGTAGGTGGCGCTGGTGCCGTATTCGCCACCCACCGAGAAGCCCTGGACCAGGCGCGCCAGCACCAGCAGGACCAGCGCCCAGACGCCGATCACGTCCTTGGTGGGCAGGATGGCGATGAAGAATGAGCCCGCGGACATCATGGTCACGCTCAGCGTCAGGGCCGCCTTCCTGCCCTTGCGGTCGGCGAACCTGCCGAAGAACCAGCTGCCGATGGGCCGCATCAGGAACGTGACGGCAAAGACAGCCATGCCTTCCAGTGCGCCCTGCAGCGGATCCTTGGAGTTGAAGAAGTGTGGCTGGAAGTACGCCAGGAACGCCGTGTAGATGTAGACGTCGTACCATTCCACGAGGTTGCCCGCGGAGCCCTTCAGGATGTTGCCCACCGCCCGGCGGGTCTGGGCTGCCTCCGACTGGGGCGCGGCTTGTTGGGTGCTCATCGGTGAGTTCCTCCTGTAGTAACCTCGGCCTCCTGCGGCGGAGGGCCTCATCCACGGTATGGGTGATCCACCGCACAACCAACGAGGAACGCACTTTCCTAACACTTCCTTAGGTTTCGCGGCGCCCCGCTTTCCCCCTGCCCGACCTCCCGCCGTCGGGCAAATTTTGCCGCCACGCGGTAGTCTCACGGGGGCGGGAATGAACCGGCAACTGGACCTGGAAACAGTGGAAACGCGGCAAGGAAGATGGCCATGGACGTGCTGATCGTCGAGGACGACGACGCCATGGCCGGCGCGCTCACGGCCGCCGTCGAAAGCGCCGGGCACCACCCGCGGCGGTTGTCCCGGGGCGCTGACGCGCTGCTCTCCCACCGGAATTTCCAGGTGATCCTGCTGGACCTGGGGCTTCCGGACATGGACGGCCTGGAGGTGCTGCGCAAGCTCCGGCAGGTCACCGATGTGCCCATCCTGATTTTGACGGCGCGCGACGACGAACGCAGCGTGGTGCTCGGGCTCCGCTCCGGCGCGGACGACTACCTGGTCAAACCGGTGAAGCTGGTGGAACTGCTGGCCCGGATAGAAGCTGTAACGCGCCGGGCCGGGCGCAGCAGGGGGACGCCGCAGGAGGTGATCGTGCTTGGCGACGTGGAGATCGACCTGGCCAAGCGCACCGCGTCCAGGGCAGGCGAACCGGTGCCGCTGACCGCCACGGAATTCGAACTCCTCGCCTTGCTGGCCAGCCATGCAGGCTCGGTGGTCACCAGGGAACAGATCCTGGACGCCCTCTGGGGTGACGCCTTCCTGGCCTCGTCCCGGTCCCTGGACGTGCACCTCACCGGGCTGCGGGCAAAACTCGGCAAGCCGGGATTCATCATCAATGTCCGCGGCGTGGGCTACCGCGTCGAGGCGGCTGCCGGATGAGGCTGCGGGTGCTCGGGGTCCTCAGCGTGCTGTGCCTGGTGGTGGTCTTCCTCATCTCGGGCACCATCCTGACCTCCGCCTCCCGGGAGCTGACCCAGGAACTGCAGATCAATCGGGCGGCCTCCTTGAACCGGCTGGCACAAGTGGCCTTTGACGCCGCGAACGACGGCGACACCGTGCGCCTGCAGCGGGAAATGGACACCTATTCCGGGCTGTATGGCGAGGGGATGGTGGTCCGCGTCCAGCAGGCCACGCTGCGTTCGGGGGACCTGGACGCGGGCCGGCCCGATGTGCAGGACGCGCTGTCGATGGCCCGGCTGAACGTGAGCAACATGTCCCTGGAACCGCTGGAGCCCTTCGGCGCGGGGTCGCACGTCATATTCCGGCCCTTTGGCAGCGCCAGCCAGGTGCTCGGTGCCGTGGTCCTGGACGTCCACGCGGAGACGGCCCGGCAGAAGCTCCAGCAGCGCTGGCTCGGAGTGGGCCTTGCCGCCCTGGCGCTGGCAGCAGTGCTGCTGCTGGGGGCGGCCAGGGTCACCGGCTGGGTGCTGCGGCCCGTCCTCCGGCTTGATTCGGCGGTGCACGAGCTGGAACGGACCGGGCGCACCGAGCAGCTTCCGGAGGAAGGTCCCCCGGAGCTGCGGGAACTGAGCCGGTCGTTCACGGCGATGGCCAGGACCGTGAGCGCCAGCATGGAAGCGCAACGGCAGCTGATCGCGGACACGTCCCACCAGCTGCGCAACCCTGTGGGCGCACTCCGGCTGCGGCTGGACTTGCTCCAGCTTGAGCTGAAGTCCGCCCGCGAACACGACGCAGCGGACCGGGCCGTGGCGGAGCTTGAGCGGGTGGAGGACATCCTTGACGGGGTTTTGAAACTTGCCGCCGCGGAGCACCGGGCCTCGGAAGGGTACCTGCGGGCATCTGGCTCTTCCGCAGACCATGCGGCCGCCCCGCCCGTCGATCCGTTCCCCGTCCTTCAGGGGGAAATCGAAAGGGCGGCACCCCTGGCGGACCAGGCCGGGTGCCGCCTGGTGCTCGTGCCGGCACCCCATCCTGCGGCCCTGATTGCGTGCCGGGCCGCCGAGCTGGCCCAGATGCTGGACGAACTCCTCGGCAACGCCTTCAAGTACGCGCCCGGGGCCACCGTCACCGCTGCCGTGCGGACGGAGATGGACGCGGTTGTGGTGGAAATTTCCGACGACGGCCCGGGGCTTTCGGCGTCCGAACGCGCCTCGGCTGCCACCAGGTTCTGGCGGTCCCCCCGGCACTCCTCGGTTCCCGGGACCGGGCTGGGTATGACCATCGTGGGTGAGCTTGCCGCCGCGAACGGGGCCCGGCTGGTGCTGGCCGAAGCAGTCCCCCACGGATTGACGGCCCGGATCGAGTTCCACGCCTACTCGAATGCCGCCCCGGATGCGATGCCCGGCGGTGGTACCCGTGCCTAGCGTTTCCATCCCGGCACCGCACCCGTCCCGCCGGTCCGTCCTGGCGTGGGCCACCGCCGTCGGACTTGCAACCACGCTGCCGCCCGCCCTCAGTGCCTGCACCGGCGGGGACCGGCCGGAGAGCCTCATTGTGGCGGGCGGCGAACCGGGCGGCTTCTACCTCGAGTTCTCGACGCTCCTGGCGGCGGCCCTGGAGCGTCACGGCGTGGCCAACCATGCGCGCGCCGTAGCCACCGGCGGGAGCCTGGACAACATTGCCGAACTCCGAGCCGGGCGCGCCGCGTTTGCCGTGGCCCTCGCGGACGCTGCCGGGGACAAATCCAGCGGGAATGCGCCAGAGATCGCAGCGATCGGGAAGGTCTACGAAAACTACGTCCACTGCGTGGTGCGCAAGGACAGTGGGATCCGGGATGTCTCCGGGCTTGCCGGGCGCCGGGTTGCCGTGGGACAGCCGGGGTCCGGTACTTCCCTCACCACCCCCAGGCTCCTTGAAGCGGCCGGCCTGGGTGCCTCGGCAACTGCCGCAGCGCCCACAGCCGGGACCGCTGCCGTCGAAAATCTTGGCCTGAACGACGGCATTGCCGCTCTGAAGGCGGGTGCCGTGGATGCGTTGTTCTGGTCCGGTGGCGTGCCGACGGCCGCCATCGCCGCAGCCCAGCAGGAGGTGGCGCTGGGGCTGCTGGACCTCTCCGGCCTGCTGCCCGAACTGCGACGGCGGTACGGCGGCATCTATGACCGCGTCCTCATCCCCGAAGGCAGCTACCCCGGCATCCCGGCCGTGTGGACGGTGGGCGCGCCCAACCTGCTGCTGTGCCGCCGGGACCTGGACAACGCCACGGTGGAGCGGACGGTGCAACTGCTGGTGCATAACGCCGGCGAACTCATTCCACAGTCCAGCCTGGGGGTGCAGTTCCTTAGCGCCGAAAGCCTCATCAATACCGCCGGCGTCCCCCTGCACCCCGCCGCGGCCGACGCCTACCGGACCCTGCACGGCTGACCCAACGCCCGCTCACCTCCGACCGGAAAAACCCAAACGCCCACTCACCTCCGACAGGAAAACCCCAAACGCCCGCTCACTTCCGACCGGAAAACCCCCAACGCCCGCTCACTTTCGACCGGAAAACCCCCGACGCCCGCTCACTTCTTTGGCAAGATGTGAGCGGGCGTGCGGGGGATAGCCGCAAGACGTGAGCGGGCGTGCGTCTCAACTCCCGGAGTGGGCCTGCAGGAAGCTGTACACCTCGGTTTCGTCCACGCCCGGGAAGGCGCCGGGCGGCATGGCGGCCAAGAGGTGTGAGTGGGCCCGCGCCGACGGCCAGGCATTGCCGGCCCACTGGTTAGTAAGTTCGGCAGGCGGACGCTTGCAGCAGGTCGGATCCGGGCAGTTGGAGGTGGCCCGGGCCGTGGTCTCGCGCCCGCGGAACCACTTCACGTGCTGGTAGGGCACCCCAATGCTCAGGGAGAACTCCCCGGCGGCGGAGCGCTCCGTGCGGGCCGTGCACCAATACGTGCCCGACGGCGTGTCGGTGTACTGGCTGTACGCGCTGAACTTGTCCGGCACGTCGAACACCGCCCGCGATGTCCACGCCTTGCACGACGGTTGCCCCTCGATGGCGCCGGTGTGGTCCTGGGGGAAGTTCACGCCGTCGTTCTCGTAGGCCTTGTAGATGATCCCGCTCTGGTGTGTCTTCTGGAAATGCGTGGTGATGCCCAGGTGCTTGGTGGCCAAGTTGGTGAACCGGTGCGCGGCGGTCTCGTAGGACACAGCGAACGCATCCCGAATGTCCTCCACCGCGATTTCCTTGGCAGCTTTGGCTTTTTGCAGAAATTCCACCGTGGCCTGTTCGGGCAGGAGCAGGGCGGCCGCGAAGTAGTTGGTGGCCACCCGCTGGGCCAGGAAGTCGCCGTAGTTCTTGGGCGTTTCATGGCCCAGGACGTAGTGGCCCAGCGCCTGCAGCAGCACCGAGCGGGGGTCGTGGTCCTGCCGCTGGCTCTGGGTCAGGTAAATTCTGCGGTTCTTCAAATCCGTCACGGACCGGGTGGAATGCGGCAGATCGCCTACATGGTGCAGGGTGAAACCGAGGTGCGCGGCGATGTCTGCGATGACGTGCTGGCTCAGCGGACCGGTGGTGTAGCCAACCTCCTTGAGGACCTTTTGGGCCTCGGCCTCATACTCCGGAAAGTAGTTCCCGCGTTCCCGCATCATGGCCCGCAGTTCCCCGTTGGCGCGGCGGGCTTCCTCGGGGGTGGCCACCTGCTCGTTCATCTTCCGTTCGAGCTCGTGCAGCAGCCCCACTTGGGCCTCCAGCACATCCAGCGGCAGCCGCGAACTGATGCGGATTTTGGGCAGATCCAGCGACTCGTACAGCGGTCCGCGCTGGTACCGTTCCAGCTCGATTTCCAGGGCGGCGCGGCGGCTGGGCGGCTCGGCCCCGAGCAGTTGGTCAATGCTGACATTGAGCGCCCCTGCGAGGTGTTGAAGCAGCGTCAGCTTGGGCTCACGCTTGCCGTTTTCGATCAGGCTCAACTGGCTGGGAGCGGTGCCGACGGCGGCGCTCAGGTCATCGAGCGTCAGGCCGGCTTGTTTGCGCAGGTGGCGGACGCGGCGTCCCAGGGCGATGACGTCCAGTTCCGGGGCGGCGGTGGAGGGCGTCTGGGAAACGTCCCTGTTCCAGCTTGAAGGCGACATTTCTGAAGAATACGGGAAGAAGCGCATTTCTTTCCATGGTTTTCATCTAGAAAGGGGGTTGAAAGTGCTGAAAAGTAGTTGTCACGGAAAGAAACACCGCACCGGATAAGCCGGTGGGAGCCTCAACGGCGAGGTTCCCACCTACTCCGTCCGGAGCTCAATCAAGGAGATCAACGATGACTGCAGCATTTGAGCCCACCCAGCAGCCGTCCGGCCAGGACGCAACTCAGCAGGCCGCCGCCCTGGAGCTCGAGTGGGCCGCCAACCCCCGCTGGGAAGGTGTGACCCGGGACTACTCAGCCTCCGACGTCGTCCGTCTCCGGGGACGTGTCTCCGAAGAGCACACCCTGGCCCGCCGCGGCTCCGAAAAGCTGTGGAAGCAGCTCACCGAGGAGCACAAGACCGGCGGCTACACGAACGCCTTGGGCGCCCTGACGGGCAACCAGGCCGTGCAGCAGGTCAAGGCAGGCCTGCGCGCCATCTACCTCTCCGGCTGGCAGGTGGCCGCGGACGCCAACAACTCCGGCCACACCTACCCGGACCAGTCCCTCTACCCGGCCAACTCCGTTCCCACGGTGGTCCGCCGCATCAATAACGCCCTGCTCCGCGCCGACCAGATCGAATTCTCCGAGGGCATCCAAACCGTCGAGGACTGGCTGGTCCCGATCGTCGCGGACGCCGAAGCCGGCTTCGGCGGCCCGCTGAACGCCTACGAACTCATGAAATCCATGATCCAGGCCGGCGCGGCCGGCGTTCACTGGGAGGACCAGCTCGCCTCGGAGAAGAAGTGCGGCCACCTCGGCGGCAAGGTGCTGATCCCCACCCAGCAGCACGTCCGCACCCTGAACGCGGCCCGCCTGGCAGCCGACGTCGCCGGCACCCCCACGGTCGTCATTGCCCGCACCGACGCCGAGGCAGCCACCCTGATCACCTCCGACGTGGACGAGCGGGACCAGGAGTTCATCACCGGCGAGCGCACCGCCGAGGGCTTCTACAAGGTCCGCAACGGCATCGAACCCTGCATCGCCCGCGCCAAGGCCTACGCCCCGTACTCCGACCTCATCTGGATGGAGACCGGCACCCCGGACCTGGAGCTGGCCCGCAAGTTCGCCGAATCCGTCAAGGCCGAGTTCCCGGACCAGATGCTCTCCTACAACTGCTCGCCGTCGTTCAACTGGCGCAAGCACCTGGATGACGCCACCATCGCCAAGTTCCAGCGCGAACTCGGCGCCATGGGCTTCACGTTCCAGTTCATCACCCTGGCCGGCTTCCACGCCCTGAACTACTCGATGTTCGACCTCGCCCACGGCTACGCCCGTGAAGGCATGAGCGCCTACGTCGAACTCCAGGAGAAGGAATTCGCCTCCGAATCCCGCGGCTACACCGCAACCAAGCACCAGCGCGAAGTCGGCACCGGCTACTTCGACACCATCTCCACGGCGCTCAACCCCAACGCCTCCACCCTCGCCCTGGTCGGATCGACCGAAGAGGGCCAGTTCCACTAACGCTTACGACGGCGGCGCTTCCGTCCGGCCTTCGGACCGGCATCGTCTCTGCCTGCTATTCCCCACGTCCGGCCTTGGGCTCGTAGAACTCGCCGAGGCCGGACGCAGGGCCCCTTTTACGCAGGCTGCCGCGACACCGGCTCCTCGGCCTCGTGCCTCAGTCGCCACCCTGCTGCTACCCGCCGTCGAACTTCCCTTTCGTCTTTAAGGAGACTGAAATGAACAGCTTCACTGACAGCTTCACGATCAATGGCATTACCTTGACCGCCCAGCCCATTTGCCGGCAGGACGAGGTGCTGACGCCGGATGCCCTCTCCTTCATTGCCAAGCTGCACCGGGCCACCGCTGAGCGGCGCCAGGAGCTGCTGCAGGCACGGCGCGCGCGGCGGGCCGACATTGCCGCCGGAACGGACCCGCGCTTCCTGAGGGAGACCGAGCACATCCGTAATGATCCGTCCTGGCGGGTGGCTCCCCCGGCACCCGGCCTGGAGGACCGCCGCGTCGAGATCACGGGCCCGGTGGACAAGAAGATGACCATCAACGCCCTGAACTCGGGAGCGAAGGTGTGGCTCGCCGACATGGAGGACTCTTCCACCCCCACCTGGCGGAACGTCATCAAGGGCCAGCTGAACCTCACCGACGCGCTGGAGCGCCGGATCGACTTCACCACCGAAGAAGGCAAGGACTACAAGCTGAAGGCGGACGGCGACCTGCCCACCATCGTGGTCCGTCCCCGCGGCTGGCACCTGCCGGAAAAGCACATGCTGATCGACGGCCAGCCCATCGCCGGCGGCATCGTGGACTTTGGCCTGTTCTTCTTCCACAACGCCCGCCGCCTGCTCGCCCAGGGCAAGGGCCCCTACTTCTACCTGCCCAAGATCGAGAACCACCTGGAAGCCCGGCTGTGGAACGACATCTTCATCCTGGCCCAGGACCTGCTCGGCATCCCGCAGGGCACCATCCGAGCCACCGTGCTGATCGAAACCATCACGGCAGCGTTCGAGATGGAGGAGATCCTCTACGAACTCCGCGACCACGCCTCGGGCCTGAACGCCGGCCGCTGGGACTACATCTTCTCCCTGATCAAGAACTTCCGTACCCGCGGCCCGCGCTTCGTCCTCCCGGACCGCGGCCAGGTGACCATGACCCAGCCGTTCATGCGTGCCTACACCGAACAGCTGGTCCGGGCCTGCCACAAGCGCGGTGCCATGGCCATCGGCGGCATGGCCGCAGCCGTTCCCAACCGCAAGGACCCGGAAGCCAACGCCAACGCCCTCGAGAAGGTGCGTGCGGACAAGACCCGCGAGGCCAACGACGGGTTCGACGGTTCCTGGGTGGCCCACCCCGACCTGGTGCCCGTCTGCCGCGAAGTGTTTGACGGCGTCCTCGGCAGCAAGCCCAACCAGCTGGACCGGCTCCGCGAGGACGTCACCCCCGATGACCGCGCCCTGATTAACGTCGCTGCCACCACCGGCACCATCACCGAGCAGGGCATCCGGAACAACATCGAGGTGGGCATCCGCTACATCGAGTCCTGGCTCCGCGGCAACGGCGCCGTAGCCATCCACAACCTGATGGAGGACGCCGCCACCGCGGAGATCTCACGGTCGCAGCTCTGGCAGTGGATCTACGCCCGCGCCATCACTGACCAGGGCGAGATCATCAGCCACGAGTGGGTGGAAGAACTCCTGGACGAGGAATTCGCCCGGCTGGAGCGCTTCGACGGCGACCGTTTTGAGGACGCCCGAGACATCTTCGAGGAAGTCACGCTCAGCCGTGAGTTCCCGTCCTTCCTGACGCTCCCCGCCTATGCCCGCTACCTCACGGAAGCCCGCGAGAAGGCCACGGTCGAGGAGCTGGCAGCGGCCTGATCCACCACAACTTCCGTTTGCCGGGCCGGCACGCCCTCCGCAACAGGCCCCCCGAAATCCGGGGCGCCGGCCCGGCGACGGAGCACCCCTCACACCCCCGCTCACTTGTTGCAGGAAAACCCGGAACGCCCGCTCACTTTCCCCAAGAAAGTGAGCGGGCGTTCCGCCGTTTGATGCAAGAGGTGAGCGGGCGTTCCGCCGTTTGATGCAAGAAGTGAGCGGGCGTTCCGCCGTCTGGTGCATCAAGTGAGCGGGCGTTGGGGTGGCGGAACGTCCGACGGCGGACGCGGCCTTAGCGCCCCTTCGGCACCTTCCGCACGGACAGGGTGGTGCTGGCGAAGAAGGTCAGTACGGAGGCCAGGATGACCAGCAGGGCCGGCGTCCACGAGCCGGACGTGTCGTGGACGAAGCCCACCAGCGGAGGGGCAACGGCAGCGAGGCAATAGCCAAGGCCCTGGACCGTTGCGGACATCCGGCCGGCGGAGGCCTGGTCGCGCGCCAGCTTGATCACGGCGATGAAGATCAGGGTGATGCCGCCGCCCTGGGCGATGCCGCCGGACGTGGACCACAGCCACCACAGCTGCGGCAGGACCAGGAGCCCTACGGGAACGGCAAGCCACAACGTCCCCAAGGTGACCGCCACCGCCGTCGTACTCATGTATTTGGCCGCAAAGGGAACGCCAAGGCCGCCCACGATCGCCAGGATCTGGAAGATCGAGGACGCGGCACCGGCCTGGGCGGCATTCATCCCCAGTTCGTCGTGCAGGTAGCTGGGCAGCCAGGCGGTGACGCCGTAGTAGGAGAACGCCTGGCCGCCGAAGCCCGCGGTCAGCCCGAACGTCGTCCAGCCGGAACTGCGCGCCGTCGCCCGCTGCCCGTCCCCACCCGAGGCCTCATCCGGATCCGACACCAGGAATGCCGTGCGCGGCCCCACCGCCAGGACCCACACCACAATGGCGGCGACCGCAAGGACAGCGACGGCGGCGAGCGCAAGCCGCCACCCGGTGACCGCTGCCAGCGGAGCCATGGCCACCGAGGTCAGGAAGGACCCGATGTTCAATGCCGCCGTGTAGATCCCCATGGCGGTCCCCTGCCGGCGCGGTGCGAAATCGCGGCGGATGATCAGGGGCACCGCAATATTTCCCACCGTGATGGCCACCCCGATGAGCACGGTACCGGCCACCACCAGCACCGGGCCGCCCGCGGAACGGACCACCACGCCGGCAAGGACACCCAGGATGGTCAGCGTGACGGCAAACTCTGCCCCGAACCTCCGCGCCGCCAGAGAGGCCAATGGAGCAGCGAGCGAAAAGCAGAGCACCGGGATACTCGTCAGCAGCCCCAGCATGACCGGCGAGAAGTGCAGTTCCGCCTGCATGTGGTCCACCAGGGGCGCGACCGCCACGAAGGGGCCCCGCAGGTTCAGGGCCAGCAGGCCGATGCAGGCCAGCAGGATCCAGCTCTTGGGCACGCGGGAAAGGACGCCGGCGCTCACAGGGACAACATGGGGAATGGGCTTTGATTCATCACCCTCATTGCTATCACGCCGCGCGAGCCCGGAACTCCAGGCGACCGCCCGCGCGGCCCTGCCATACGATGAACGTGACTGTGGACGACTGGACACCGCAAAGGACACCCATGACGCACCGGCTTGCCATCCTTGATGACTACCAGGACGTGGCCCACGGCTTCGCCGACTTCGCGGCC
This sequence comes from Pseudarthrobacter sp. MOO14, assembly GCF_058267675.1. Taxonomy (NCBI): domain Bacteria; kingdom Bacillati; phylum Actinomycetota; class Actinomycetes; order Micrococcales; family Micrococcaceae; genus Pseudarthrobacter; species Pseudarthrobacter sp. MOO14. The sequence goes on along the minus strand of NZ_CM177849.1, from coordinate 3,043,952 downwards.
CTGGAGGCTGCGGGCGTCACCATCACCTCGTACCGGGAACCCTTCGCCTCCCGCGACGCCCTGGTCTCGGCGTTGGCAGGCACCACCATGGTGATCGCCATGCGCGAGCGGACCGCGTTCCCGCGTGAGGTGTTTGAGCAACTTCCCGCCCTGCAGCTGCTGGTGACCACCGGCATGGCCAACGCCTCGATCGACGTCGCGGCGGCGGCCGAGCACGGAGTTACCGTGTGCGGCACGCCCGGCTCACCCACTGCCGCCCCGGAGCTGACTTGGGCCTTGCTGCTGGCCATCGCACGGCACCTGCCGGCCGAGGACCACTCGCTGCGCGCCGGCGGCTGGCAGTCCACGGTGGGCTTCGAGCTGGCAGGGAAGACCCTTGGCATCGTGGGGCTGGGCAAGATCGGCCGCCGGGTAGCGGCGTACGGCCGGGCCTTCGGGATGGACGTGGTGGCGTGGAGCCCGAACCTGACGGCGGAGGCCGCGGCCGACGCCGGCGGGCGCCTGGTCTCGAAGGCGGAACTGTTCACCCTCGCCGATGTCGCAACCCTCCACCTGCGGCTCTCCCCGCGCTCCGAAAACATCGTGGGCGAGGAAGAACTGCGGCTGCTCGGCCCCGAAGGCATCCTCGTGAACACGGCGCGGGGGCCCTTGGTTGACCAGGACGCACTCCTCAGGGCCCTGGCCGAGGGCTGGATCCGCGGCGCGGCCCTGGACGTCTTCGACCAGGAACCGCTGCCGGCCGGGCACCCGCTCCTGGCCGCCCCCAACACGGTACTCTCGCCCCACCTGGGCTACGTCACGCAGGAAAGCTACCGGCAGTTCTACGGCGGAGCCGTGGAGGACATCACCGCCTGGCTGGCCGGCTCCCCCATCCGCACCATCACCGACTGAGCCGGAAGGCGCCCATGACCCACAGCATCCGCAGGGCAACGGCGGACGACGCCGGCCCGCTGGCCGAGCTGGCAGCCGTCACCTTTCCGCTTGCCTGCCCGCCGTCGTCGTCACCATCCGACATCGCCGCGCACCTGGCCAACACGCTCAGCGAAGCACACTTCACGGGCTACCTCGCTGACCCGGACATCACCATCCTGGTCATCGATGCCGACGGCCCGCTCACCGGCTACAGCCTGCTGGTGGACCGGCCCGCCACGGACCCGGACGTTTCCTCCGCGCTGACGCTGGTCCCGTCCGTGGAGATCAGCAAGTGCTACGTCCACCCTGACTACCACGGGTTGGGCGCCGCCGCCGAGCTCATGCACGCCAGCCTTGAGGCAGCCGCCGCAACCGGTGCGGCGGGCGCCTGGCTGGGCGTCAACAGCCAGAACGCCCGGGCCATCCGCTTCTATGGGAAGTCGGGTTTCCGCAAGGTGGGAACCAAGTCCTTCCGGCTGGGCAGCACGGTGGAACACGACTTCGTGCTGGAACGCCCCCTCCCTTAGGGGAGCCTGCGGGCGCCAAGGCCCGCCGCCGCCGCTTCCAACGGGTAGGCCAGCGGCGGCCGGGGCTCGGCCAGCAGCTTCAGTCCCGGCGGAAGGCCTTCAATGGTGCCGGTGGTTCCGGTGGCTTTGATGGTCACCCGGCTTCCGTCCAGCAGGACATTTTCGGCCCGGAAGGTGCCCACCGTCTCCGGCAGGATCGGTGCCAGGTGCACCACCCCGCGGGTGAAGACGGGGTCGAACCGCAACAGGATCCGTGCCAGTTGCACGGGCGCCGCCGCGGCCCAGGCCTGCGGCGAGCACGCGGTGGGATACGGAACCGGGCCAGGGTATTCGCCACGGTCGAACCCGCAGAACAGCTCCGGCAGCCGCCCGTCGAAATGCCGGGCGGCGTCGAGGATCCCGGAGGCCACCCGCTTGGCCTCGTCCACGAACCCGTAGCGCATCAGCCCGGTGGCCACCAGTGCCGTGTCGTGGGGCCACACCGAGCCGTTGTGGTAGCTGACCGGATTGTAGGCGCCCATGTCGGACGCCAGCGTGCGGATGCCCCAGCCGGTGAACATCTGCGGGGACATCAGGTTCTCCATGACGGACACGGCTTTGTCTTCGTCCACGACGCCCGTCCAGAGGCAGTGGCCGATGTTCGAGGTCAGCGCATCGACGGGCCGTTTGTCCTTGTCCAGCGCCACCGCGTAGTAGCCCTTGTCCCTCAGCCAGAACTTCTTGTTGAACTCCTCTTTGAAGGCGGCTGCCTTGTCTGCCCAGTGCTTTTCGAGGGCGGAATCGCCGCTCCAGTGGGCCAGCAGGGACCTGCCAAGGTACGCGGAGTAGACATACGCCTGGACTTCACAGAGGGCGATCGGGGCTTCGGCGATGGTTCCGTCGGCGAAATTGATCCCGTCCCAGGAGTCCTTCCAGCCTTGGTTCACCAGGCCGTGGTCGTTGGGCCGGAGGTATTCCACGAAACCGTCGCCGTCCCGGTCGCCGTATTTTTCGATCCATTCCAGCGCCCGGTCGGCGTGTGGCAGCAGGGGCTGGATCGCGTCCCGGGAAAGGCCCCACCGGCTTAGCTCCCCCAGGGTGGAGACGAAAAGGGGGGTGGCGTCGGCGGTGCCGTAGTACGCCGTCCCTCCCAGGGACAGGCCGGCAGTGACGCCGAGCCGGACCTCATGCGGGATGCGGCCAGGTTCCTCTTCGGAATCCACGTCCACTTTCTTACCCTGGATCCCGGCCAAGGTTTGGAGCGTGCCCAGGGCGAGGTTGGGGTTGACCATCAGGCTCATGTAGGAGGTCAGCAGCGAATCCCGGCCGAACAGGGCCATGAACCAGGGCGCCCCGGCCGCCACCGCAGCCCGGTTGGGATGGTGGGCATCAAAGATGCGCAGGGCACCAAGGTCGCTCTGGCTCCGGTTGAGCACGTTCTGGAAGCTGGAGTCCTCGATGCTGATCCGCGGGACGCCTTCCTCCCAGTCCAGGTGCCGGCGCACCCCTTCCCGGTGGCGCGGAAGCCGCCCCTCCTTGAAGGGTTCCTCCGGCGCCTCACCGTTGACCAAGGGCACCACTATGACGCTGGTGCTCCATTTGCCCCGTGCCGGAACAGTGACATGGAACCGCAGCCCGTCCGTGCTGACCTCTGCCCCCCGTGCGCCGACGGCGGTCCCTCGTTGCTGGCCGTGCCGTGATGCTTCGATGACCAGCCTCCCGTCCGTGGTGGCCCGGGTGGTATCGTCCAGGCCGCTGGTACGGCCGCCCTTTACTTCGAAGAGGTCTGCCTGGTCGGCGTCGACGAGCAGTTCGATCTCGCACTCCACCGGTTCGGCCGCATAGTTTTCAAGGGAAATGTCGTCCTGCAGCCCCGGGCCGATGTGGCGGACCTGGCGGACCACCAGGGGGCTGTCAAACCTGCCGCCGGGCCATTTGGCGCGGCCCACGAACGTGGCCTCGAACGGTTGCGGGCGTTGGGCTGACAATGGTTCGCGCAATGCGCCGTTGATCCTGAGCATCCAGCGCGAGATGATCCGCGTGTCCTGGAAGAAGACTCCGTTGGTTCCGGCGTCAGGACTGATGTCGCCCGTGCCGGAGGAGATGCAGAACGACGATCCCTCCAAGACCGTGACCGATCCCGAATCGGATACTGCTGCCTCGTTGTCTTCGTTCCAGGCGGTCATGGAAAGGCTCCCTTCTCCGGCAGATGCCCCCTGGATCGGGAAGCATTCAGGCCCCCAATAAATTCTGGTGCACCCGGGGAACCTGCGGAACCCCTGAGGGCATCCTCCCTTCTATGAGTTCGGCGTAAAGCTCCAGGTGGTCGGCAACCATACGGGCGGCGCTGAAGCGTTCTTCCACGGCTTGCCGGCACACAGCCCTGTCCAGCCCGGCCGCGGCCGCCACAAAGCCGGCCAGTTCCTCGGTTTTTCCCAGGAATCCCGTCCGGCCGTGCTCGACAATTTCCGGAGCCGCTCCGATGAGCGTCCCAATCACCGGGGTGCCGGTAGCGAGCGCCTCGATCATCACCAGGCCGAACGGTTCGGACCACTGGATAGGGTTCAGGAACGCCGTTGCACCGCCAACCAACCGGTATTTGGCGGCATCGTCCACCTCCCCGACGAAGTCCTCGTTGGGGCCCAGGATTGGTTCAATGACTTCCCGGAAAAAGCGGACCTCCTCCGGTTCGCGCATCTTGACCGCAATTTTGAGGTGCATTCCAACCTGCCTGGCGATGGTGATGGCCTCAAGGAGTCCCTTGTCCGGACACGAGCGGCCAACGAAACACAGGTAGCCGCCACTGCCGGTCCCCACGGGCACGGCGGAGAGGTCCATCCCGTGGTGGATGATCCGGGTGACGGGAACAGCGGGGGCGTGCGACGCCTGGTCCTTGGAGATGGCGATCACGGCACCACGCCGGGCAACGGCGCGGTAGATATCCGCCGCTTGGGCGTGGATGGGCCCGTGGATGGTGGTGGCCACGGGGACCCCGGCCGGCCGGTGCAGGTAGAGGGGCCCCGCCATGGTGTGGTCGTGGATGATGTCGACGTCCTGCAGTCCCTCGTAAGCCCTGACAACATGGCTGAGTTCGCTGATGCTGGTGCCGAGTCCTTCGTACTCGGCGGGCCGCATCCCCGGAACGAGCCTAACCGGGCACGTACTCTCGAGCGGTGCCGCCAGCAGGACCTCGTGCCCGGCGGCGGCGAAGCCCCGGGCAAGGGCGTCCACCACCCTTTCCGTGCCTCCGTAGGTTGCCGGCGGGACCGGGATCCACGGCCCTGAGACAAGTCCAATCCGCATTCCTGGCCTCCCAGGTTACAGGCCGGGCTCCCCAGCAGGCCGGGCAAAATTACACCGGATGCGCTCTTGCACCCGATGAGTCTTCGATTCCGAGGGCCGCTGCATGACCACCTGATCCGACTATTGCCCACGACGGCCGCTGCCACAAGACCCAATGTGGCGGATCTCATGGCAGGTGCCGGAATGGCGGCCCCTGCCGGCCGGTTATGCAGGCCATGAAGATTGAGATCTGGTCCGACGTCGCCTGCCCGTGGTGCTTCATCGGCAAACGCCGCTTTGAGGCCGCCCTGGCATCCTTCCCGCACCGTGATGCTGTTGATGTGGTGTGGCGGAGCTACCAGCTGGATCCCGGGCTGCCGGAGCACTTCGATGGCACCGAACTGGAATACCTGAGCAGCCGCAAGGGGATGCCGGCCCGGCAGGTCTCGCAGATGTTCGAGCACGTGGCACAGCAGGCCAAGGACGAGGGCCTCAACTACCGCTTCGACAAGGTGGTGGTGGCCAACAGTTTCACGGCCCACCGGCTGATCCACCTCGCTGCCGTCCACGGCAAGCAGGATGCCGCCAAGGAGCGCCTCCTCAGCGACCATTTCGAGCACGGCAAAGACATTGGCAGCCGGGAATACCTGGCAGGACTGGGCCGGGAGCTTGGCTTGCCGGAGGACGAGGTGGACGAACTGTTCACCACGGACAAGTACTCGGACGCGGTGCGGTCCGATTTCCAGGAAGGCCAGTCCCTGGGCATCAGTGGTGTCCCTTTCTTTGTCATTGACCGCAAGTTCGGCCTGTCCGGCGCCCAGCCGGCGGAAACGTTCACGCGCGCGCTTAACCAGGCGTGGCAGGAAGCCAACCCGTTGGTGTTGGTCGATTCCGCGGAGGCCGGGGCCTGCGGTCCGGATGGCTGCGCAATCTAGCGCCGTTTACTGACACATCGCGGTAAAGTGTCTGCATGCCCAGGATTTCAGCGGCCAGCAACGCCGAACAACGCGCTGATACGCAGCGCCGTATCCTCACAGCCTTCGGCGAACTCCTTTTCACCCACGGCCTTCCCGGGTTGACCATGACGGACGTGGCCCGGCACGCAGGCGTGGGCCGGACCGCCGTCTACAACTACTACGCGGACATCGAGGAACTGTTGATTTCCTACGCGCTGGAGGAGACGGAAAAGTTCCTCTCGGACCTGCGCGATTCACTGGGCCGCCTGGAGAACCCGGTGGAGCGGCTGGCCCTCTACGTCCGCGCCCAGGTGGTTGACCTCAGCCGCCGCCACCTCCCGCCCGGACCGGCCATGGGGGCTGTGCTGTCGCCGTCGTCCTTCGCGAAACTCTCCGACCACGTCAGCGAGCTCAGCACCCTGCTGCAGGGCATCCTGCGTGACGGCATGGAGCAGGGCTACCTGCCGGTGGCCGACGTGGGGCAGCAGTCCCAGCTGATCCTGGGCACGCTGTCCTCCAGTGCCGCCAGGGGCAGCGACGAGCCTGCCGAACTGGAAGCGCGCGTGGCCCGGACGGTGCGGTTCATCCAGCTGGGGGCGGGAGCAAGGTTCGACGACGAAGGGCGGCCCCTGCGCGTGGCCGGCCTTCCGGCGGCGGCCGGCTGAGCCGTGGTCAGCGCGCCGTCACGGCGGCCGGGGTTACCGGAAGCTTGTTGGCATCGGCAATGCGGCGGCTTTCCCTGGGGCAGCCCAGGGTCCCAGGGGTTTGGTCCACCACATCCGCCGGGACGAGCGCTGCGAAATCATGGGCCAGGATGACGTCCACGCTGGCGTCGGTCCTGCTGTCCTGGAAGTAGTCGGACCCCGGTACATTGCGCTGCACCGTGAAGGCGGCAGCCTGCCCGGCCGCGCCTGAGACCACTGCAGCAACGCCCCGGTAGCCGGCATTGACGTTCGACACATTGCCCACCGCGAACTTCCGCGCCAGGAATTCATCCGCCACGGAGCGGGCCAGGCCGGCCCGGGTGGTGGAGTTATAGACGTTCAGGCTGACCTTGTCGTTGGGCGTGTAGTCGAACACCGCAGTGGGGCATGAAGACACCGGCTTCTGGCTGGGCTCGGCCGTGGGAACCTTCAGCCGCCCGTTAATGATGGCGAGGGCAACGATGATGGCCGCGGCGATCATCCCAACCAGCAGGACCAGGACCACGCCGTGGAGCACGCGGCGGCGGACCCGGGCCGTTTCGTCGGCGTCCTTGGCCGCTTCCATCGCTGCCCGCAGCTCAGCGCCGGACACCACACGGTGGCCGTGCAGGACGCTGGGGTCCTTCGGCCGGCGGCTAGCCATCGAGCACCAGGACCCGGGCGTGGATCGCCGTGCGCTGGTGCAGTGCCGTACGGACCGCGCGGTGCAGGCCGTCCTCCAGGTAAAGGGTTCCCTGGTATTGCACCACGTGCGGGAACAAGTCACCGAAGAATGTGGAATCTTCGGCCAGCAAGGCCTCCAGGTCCAGCGTGCGCTTGGTGGTCACCAGTTCGTCCAGCCGGACCGGCCGCGGCGGCAGCGACGCCCACTGCTTCGGGGTGCTGTAACCATGGTCGGGGTAAGGGCGGCCCTCGCCCACAGCTTTGAATATCACCATGCAACAGTAGGCACCGCGCCGCCCCAGCGAAAGCATCAGGGCGGACCGGCGCCAGGTTGTAGCCAAACAGTGACCATCCGTCACATCGCCCCGTTCCACGGCAACGGGCCGGTTCCTGCTGACAGAATGGAGCCATGACCGCATCCGACTCCCCCGCCATGCCCGAGCCAGGAACCCGCCTGCCATCCACGCCCCCGCTGGCGCTGCTGCTGGATGTGGACGGACCCGTGGCAAGCCCAGTGACCCGCGACGTGAAGCCGGACATCATCCTTGACCTGGTGGCACTCGCGGCAGCCGGAATCCCCGTCATCTTCAACACCGGCCGCTCGGACGCGTTCATCCGCGAACAGGTCATGGAACCCATGATCGCCGCCGGGATCCCGGCGGGAACAGTCATCCACGCCGTGTGCGAGAAGGGCGCCGTCTGGTTCAGCTATACCTCCGCCGGGCCGGGCCCCATCCACGTGGACCGGGAACTGGCCGTGCCGGCAGCGTACGGCGACGACATCCGGCGCCTGGTGGCGGAGGATTACGCCGCCCACATGTTCTTTGACGAAACCAAACGCGCCATGGTCTCGGTGGAGCAGCACATCGACGTGCCCAGCGCCGAGTACCTGGCCGAGCAAAAGCTGTTCGACGCTGACGCCATGGAGCTCATGGGCAGGCACGGCCTGGGCGTTGTGCGGCTGGACCACCATGCCCCCAATTCCGACGACGCAGTGGATTACCGGGTGGATCCCACCATCATCTCCACCGATATCGAGTCCGTGCGGCTGGGCAAGGACCTCGGCGCCAGCCGCGCGGTGGAACTGCTGGCTGCCCAGGGCATCACGCCCCGGGCTTGGCGGACGGTGGGCGATTCCCGGACCGACTACGCGATGGCCGACTGGCTGCACCACAACGATCACCCGGTCAAGCACGTTGACGTCCGGCCCGCGGACGGCGTGCCCGGCAAACCGTATCCGGTCCTCACGGCAGCGGACCTGGGACTGGACAGCACGGTGATCCACGACGACGCCGGCGGCGCTTTCCTGCGCGCCTGGCGGGAGGCGCTGGGCGCCTGAGCCCCTGCCGCCGCGGCCCGAAACCTGCTGTTACCACGGCAGGACTATCATGCAGGTAAGAAAGCTTACTTCGACCACCACGGAGACAACCATTACAGAAGCACCGGTCCAGGACGAGGTCTACTACGGCGGCCAGGCGTCCGTGGAGGAACAATTTCACGCGGAGATCACGTCGGCGGCGGCGGAACAACGGCTCAGGCACCGCCCCGATGTCATCCGGCACAAGGGCCGCTACGCCCTGATCAACGACACCAGGACCCCCTACCAGGCCATGGTGGAAGATTTGCTGTTCCTGCGGAACGTCCTGGCAAACGCGGGCCTGGCCTACCTCCTGGTCCGCGGCAACAACGACCGCCCCGTGGTGGCGCTGGACTGGAAGAGCCGGAAGAAACTCCGCGCCGCCCTGGTGGAGGCGTGCAGGGACGAGCCCTTCTACTCCATGACCGTGGACGCCAAGAAGAAGACCTCCGTCCTGGTGGCGGACGGCGAACTGTCCTCCAACCGGCAGGCACGGATCTTCCGCCTGTACCGGCCGCGGGTGGAGCCGGTGGGCGGATTCGAGTTCGGCGCCTCCGCCGGCGTCCAGATCGAGCTGTGGTCCTTCGAAGGCGAAGAACTGATCCTCCCCATCGAGAACTCCCTGACCCGCAGGACCATGCTGCGGCAGGACGCCGTCCGCGGCACGGTGGAACGCTACGGCCACACCTGGCCCACCATCGAGAACATGTTCGCCGACCACGCCAGCGACATCAGCTTCGACATCGACCTGGTCTTTTCCTGGGTGGACGGAAGCTCTCCGGAATACATCGCGGCCCGCCGCGCGCAGCAGCAGGGCGTGGTCCTGGGCGAGGGGGACGACCATGAGGCCCGGTTCCGGCAGATCAACGAGCTCAAGTACGCGCTGCGCTCCGTGTACATGTTCGCCCCATGGATCCGCCGCATCTTCATCGCCACGGACTCCCCCGCTCCGGCCTGGCTGGCAGAGCACCCGTCCGTCACGATCGTCCGCAGCGAAGAGTTCTTTGCAGATCCCTCGGTGCTGCCCACGCACAATTCCCAGGCGGTCGAGTGCCAACTGCACCACATCGAAGGGTTGTCCGAACACTTCCTCTACTCCAATGACGACATGTTCTTTGGCCGGCCCGTAGGCCCGGACATGTTCTTCACACCCGGCGGCATCACCAAGTTCATTGAGGCAGAAACCAGGATCGGCCTGGGCGAGAACGCTGCCGAGCGCAGCGGGTTTGAGAACGCCGCCCGGGTCAACCGCAAGCTTCTCTGGAACCGGTTCGGGCGGATCACCACCCGGCACCTGGAACACACTGCAGCTCCGCTGCGGCGCAGCCTCGTGGCCCAGATGGAGGAAGAATTCCCGGAAGAATTCCGGAAGACGGCGGCCAGCAGGTTCCGGGCAGCGGACAACATCTCCGTCACGAACTCGTTCTACCACTACTACGCCCTGCTGACAGGCCGAGCGGTCACGCAGACGGCCGCGAAGGTGCGCTACGTGGACACCACCATGCGGGCCGGGATCAACTACCTGCCCAAGCTGCTCGCCAAGCGGAACATGGACTTCTTCTGCCTGAACGACGGCAGTTTCCCCGAAGTCAGTGCCGACGAACGCGCAGAAGCCGTGACCGACTTCCTGGAAAAGTACTTCCCCATCAAGGCTCCCTGGGAAAAGTGAAGTCCGGGCACGGGTGCCCGGACTTACCGGCGGCCGGCTCCGGAACCCGGCGCGCCTACTTGCTGCTGGCCACGCCCTGTTTGGTGCTGCGGCGCTGCTTGGCGGTTTCCGGAATCCGGACTCCGGCAGCTGCCAGGCGCCGGGCGGTTTCCTCGGGCGAGACGTATTCACCCACGGTGGCCGCGCGGCCCATCGGCACCACCGAGTGCACGATTGTGTGCTCGTATACGTGCACCAGGTTGAAGGCCTGTCCGCCGTCCTGCCCGCGGGTGCCTCCCACCGGAACGTTGAGGTCCTGCGTATAGCAGGATGCTGACGCGACCGAGACCGGAACACCGGCGAAGCTGGCCGTGGTGGAGTAGTGCAGGTGGCCGGCCAGGATGGTGCGGACGTCAGAGTTGCGGACCACCGCCGCCAGGGAGGCTTGGTCGCGCAGCTCCACCAGCACCGAAAGATCGAGTACCGACGGGACCGGCGGGTGGTGGAGTGCAAGGATGGTGCCGTCCGGGGCCGGCGTTTCGAGTTGCTGCGCCAGCCACTCCAGCTGTGCTGTGCTCAGCTCCCCGTGGTGGAATCCAGGGACGGTGGTGTCCAAGGTAATGACTCTCAACCCATTGATGAAGTAGCTGTGGTCCACCGGCTCATCGGTGCCTGGCTGGTCCAGCAGGCCCCGGCGGAAGTTCGCACGGTCGTCATGGTTACCCATGGCCCAGATCACCTTGGCGCCAAGTTCCTCGCATGCAGGGTCAACGATGGCCCGCAGTTTCACATAGGCTTCGGGATCACCCTTGTCTGCGAGGTCGCCCGTGAAAATCACAGCCTCCGGCCGTGCACCGGACGCCTTGACTTCCTCGAAAAGCTGGATGAGGCGTGCTTCGCTGTCGACGGTTCCGTAGAGGGGTTCTGGACCTCCCAACAGGTGGGGATCGCTCAAGTGGAGTAGGAAGTGGCGTGGCCGGGGATGTTCGGCCTCGATGTGCTCCATTGCTACCTCTATGGTCGGTGGGAAGCCGTTCTTCCCTTGTACCCTTCAGTAATATTTATCCAATCAGACATTTGGCAAACTTGGGGTGAATCGCCGTAGCTGATGTGGAAAAAATCAAAAGAACTGCGCTTCTGCAGACTTAATTCGGCCTGCCCGGCGGATCAGCCCAGCGCTTCCTCGATCGCTTCGATGACCTTAGGCGCGTCCGGCTCCACGGTGGGGCCGAACCTGGCCGCCGCTGTCCCGTCACGGCCCACCAGGAATTTTTCGAAATTCCACTTCACCGCTCCCGGCAGCAAACCGGTGCGGAACTTGGTCAGCTCGGAATACAGCAGGTGCTGGTTCCGGCCCCGGACGTCCGCCTTGGCTGTCAGCGGGAACGTCACGCCGAAGTTGCGCTCGCAGAATTCCGCGATTTCGCTGTCGGTGCCGGGCTCCTGGCCGGCGAACTGGTTGCACGGGACACCGAGGACCTCAAAGCCGCGGTCGCGGAATTTTCCGTAGAGTGCCTCGAGGCCGGCGTACTGGGGCGTGAAGCCGCAGTTGGAGGCGACATTGACCACCAGCACCACTTTTCCCTTGAACTGGCCGAAGTTCGTCCTGGTGCCATCGTTGAGGAGCAACGGGATCGGGTACAGGGGCGCCGGGCGCTGTGTTTGCGAAAGGAAGCTCATAAGGGCAATTCGTTGCCATCGGCTCCGTGTACGGGTCCGGCGTTGAAGAATTTTCCCGTCTAGGACGTCGTCGGGACCGGCGTGGGCTCCAGCGTTGTTGGACCGGGTGTGGGCTCGAGCGTTGTCGGGGCGTGTGCCGGCGCCACCGTCGTCTCAGGCGCCGTCGGGGCAGGAGCCGGCTCCACCGGTGCGGGTGCGGGTGCAGGCGTCGGCTCCGTGGCCGTCGGCGTCGGGGTCGGCTCACTCGGCATCGGCGTCGGCGTCGCGGCAGGTTCGGGCGTCGGCGTCGGTTCACTCGGCGTCGGGCTCGGGTCCGGAGGCGCGGGTGTCGGCGTCGGGCTCGGATCCGTGGGCGTGGGCGTCAGCGTCGGGCTCGGATCCGTGGGCGTGGGCGTCGGCGTCGGCGTTGGTGTCGGCTCACTGGGAGACGGGGGCGGCGAGGCCGTCGGGTTGCCGGCTGTCGGATCGGACGACGGCGGCGGGGCACTGGGCGAAGGCTGGGCAGACGCCGTTGGGGCCGGCGTCGTCAACTGCCCGTTGGACATTGGAAAGAAGGTACCGGACGGCGCCGGGCCAGGCAGCAGCGGCGCCGGACCAGGCGATGCCTCCAGCCCGGCGGACGGGGACGATCCCCGGTCCACGTGGAGCGGGATGGTCCAGCTGACCCTCCCGTCGGACAAGCCAGGTCCGGGGCCGTAGGACACCATGCCGGCCGGGAGTGATTGGCCCACGGCGCGCAGCTGGAGGAAGCTCCAATTCAAGGGATTGGTGTAGCGGCCGTTCTGGATGGTCTCAAAGTGCAGATGGCAGCCCGTTGACCAGCCCGTGGTTCCCACCCGGGCGATAACCTGGCCCACCTGGACCCGGTCGCCGGTATGGACGCCAATCGACTCAAGGTGGTTGTACGTGGTGATAAGGCCGTCACCGTGGTCGATCTCCACCCGGTTGCCTCCGCCCCAAGGATGCCATCCGGCCGCCCGGACCACCCCGGTGTCGGCCGCGTAGACGGGGGTGCCGCAAGCGGCCGCGTAGTCCTGGCCAAGGTGGAAGTCTCCTGATGTCCCGCTGAGGGGACTCACCCGGAAACCGAAGGGCGAGCTCGGGTCGAGCGACTGGAGCGGCGCCATGAGGAAGCCTGCCGGCGGCCGGCCCGCACCGGCCGGGCCGACCACCAGTCCCGCCGACGGGTCCTGGAAACCGCCCAGCGCTGCATGCGGGAAAGCCAAAGTGACATGGGGATCCGAGGCGACGGCCGGCGGAAGGGAACCGGCACCAACCTGGTCCGAGGCCGGCGGCCCGGTATTGCCGTCCACCCCCCGGGTGTCCGTACCCGCGACCGCCCCGGCCGACGCCACGTCACCGGCAGTCCGGGCCCGGTCGAGCGCCCCTGCCAACCGGACGGGTCCTGCGGGGCCGCCGGAAAGATTGACTGCACAAGCGGCAGCCGCGACCATACCGGCGGCGGCCACGGCACGGACCAGGTGGGGAAATGTCCGCTGGGCCGGTTTGCCGTTACCGGGCACCCAATAATTGCCCATTGATTGACTCCAGGACGGGGGTTGCCGCGCGTTGTCTCGACGGTACGTCCCATGGGACCACAGGTCCGCCCGCCGGGGAACCCTGGAGCAGCACAATGCGGGTTTTTTGTGGGCGTTGGGTGCAGGGACGCGCCAGCCGGCCAAGCCGCCGACTGACGCACAGGCCGAAATGGGCAAGAATGGCTCATGCGCAATTTCGTTCGTACCTGGCGGGACGAAATCAAGAAGACTTTCTCCGGGAACGCCGATGCACCACCGGAGTGGTCGCTGCGGCTCGCGGAGGGCGACGATGCAGGCTACCACCTGCCAGGGTCGGCGGTGTGGGCGGTCCACGGCTCCATGTCCCCGATCGTGGGCGGAATCCGGACACTGCTGATGCAGTCGCTGCATCCCGGTGCCCTGGCGGGCGTGCATGAACACTCCAACTTCCGCGAGGATCCCCTCCGACGGCTGGCCAATACCATCCGCTGGATTTTCACGGTGACCTACGGTTCCACTGCCGCCGCGGAGGAGGCCTCACGGCGCGTGCGCCGGCTCCATGAACCGGTGCAAGGCAGCTACCAGGACAATGCCGGCACCGAACGCGCCTACAGCGCCAACGATCCCGGGCTGGCGGCCTGGATCCACATCGCCTTCACGGACGGATTCCTGGCCGCCCACAGGATCTGGGGCGGACCGATCCCCGGCGGAGAAGATGCCTATGTCCGCGAGTGGGCCCAGGCCGGGCGGCTCATGGGCGTGGAGGACCCGCCAGTCACCCGGGCACAGATGCGGAGCCAGCTGGACACCTGGTATGAGCAGGGCGAACTGCGGGCTGACGGCAGGGTCAGGGAAACGGTGGAGTTCATCCGCAACGCACCCCTGCATCCACTGCTGAGGCCGGGTTACCGCGTATTGTTCGCGGCCGCCGTTTACAGCCTGGAACCCCGGTACCGCCGGATGCTGGGCCTCTCCGTCCCACGGCTGGGCCCCTTCCCGCTTCCGGTGCGGCTGGCCACAAAGCTGGTGCTCGGCGTCGTACATCTCGCCCTGGGCGGCATCCGCAGGCGCAAGGGTCCCAGCGAAGCAGCAGCCCGGGAACGGCTGCGGCGCCTGGGCGAACCCGCCGCTGACCTGGCCTGAGAAACTGCCCCGCTGTCCCGTTGGGAAGGCCTGGATGGTTAAACGAAAGAACCCGGCCCCGGCAGCTGCCGGGACCGGGTTCCAACCGGCGGAGAATGGGGGATTTGAACCCCCGAGGGCGTTAACCCAACACGCGTTCCAGGCGTGCGCCATAGGCCGCTAGGCGAATTCTCCAACTGCTTCTGAATCAAAAGCAGGTACCAGATTACCTGAACTTTTCCCCATCGCCCAATTGGCCCGTGCAGGGCCCGTTTTCGAACGCGCCCGGCAAGACCTTCAGGTCCCGCCAGGCTCCGTCCCTGACCCGGCAATGGACGCCCCCAATGCGCCCATTCCCTGTTGCTGCACCGTTGAGCTGCCGGGTCCGGTTCGTTCAACCAGGCCACGCAGCTCACAATCTTGAGATTGCCCCAATCGGTGTATATACAAATGATCGTGGCTGCCCCGGGGATAAGCAATGGAAATCCGCGACGTGACCGGCGTTTCCTGCCTCGCGCCCCCTCCGTCACCGCGGCAGCCGGCCGATTCGAGTCGCGCCCCATGTTCAGGTAAAGTGTTTGACGGCCCCTCATGTGGCGTCATCCTGTTGAACTCCCCCAGGACCGGAAGGTAGCAAGGGTAAATGGGCTCTGGCGGGTGCATGGGGGGTCTTTACTATTCCCCCACAGGGCGGCAGGATGTCAGCCCGGATTGGTAGGGTTTTCTCTGTGACAGTTACCACCGCCCTGTACCGCAGATACCGTCCCGACTCGTTCGCTGACGTTATCGGGCAGGAGCATGTCACCGAACCGTTGATGACGGCTTTGCGCAAGAACCGTGTCAACCACGCCTACCTTTTCTCCGGTCCCAGGGGCTGCGGCAAAACCACCTCCGCCCGCATCCTGGCGCGCTGCCTCAACTGTGCCCAAGGCCCCACTGACACCCCGTGCGGAACCTGCCCCAGCTGTGTGGAACTGGCCCGTGGCGGCTCGGGTTCCCTCGACGTCATCGAGATCGACGCCGCGAGCCATGGCGGCGTGGACGATGCCCGGGACCTCCGTGAGCGCGCCACCTACGCCCCGGTCCGGGACCGCTACAAGATCTTCATCATCGACGAAGCCCACATGGTCACCTCGGCCGGGTTCAACGCCCTCCTGAAGATCGTCGAAGAGCCGCCGGAACACATCAAGTTCATCTTTGCCACCACGGAGCCGGACAAGGTCATCGGCACCATCCGCTCCCGGACCCACCACTACCCGTTCCGGCTGGTACCGCCCGAGCCGCTGATGGCTTACCTTGAGCTGCTGTGCCGCCAGGAGAATGTTCCGGTGGCTCCCGGCGTGCTGTCCCTGGTCATCCGGGCCGGCGGCGGATCCGTCCGCGACTCCCTGTCCGTCCTGGACCAGCTCATGGCAGGCGCCGGACCCAACGGGCTGGACTACGAGCTCGCCGTCGCACTCCTCGGCTACACCCACGCCTCACTGCTGGACGACGTCGTGGAGGCCGTGGCCGCATCTGACGCTGCAACGGTCTTCCGGGCCGTAGACCGGGTCATCCAAACGGGCCATGATCCCCGGCGGTTCGTGGAAGACCTGCTGGAACGCTTCCGCGACCTCATCATCGTCCAGGCCATGCCGGAAAGCGCGCACGCCATCCTGCGGGGCATGCCGGCGGACCAGATCGCACGGCTTCAGAACCAGGCGCACAACCTTGGCGCCGCAGAGCTGTCGCGGGCTGCGGACGTTACCAACACGGCCCTGACCGAGATGACAGGAGCCACGTCGCCGCGGCTGCACCTTGAACTCCTGTGCGCCCGGATCCTCCTGCCCAGCTCCGAGCAGAACGAACGCGGCATGGCCGCACGGATCGACCGGGTGGAGCGGCGGCTCAACTACGCCGGGAACGACGTCGGCGCTGCCGCAACGGCCCCGCCAACAGCCGCGCCGGCGCCTTCAGCGCCCGCACCGGCTGCCTCCGTCCCGGCACCAGCGGCACCCGTTCCGGCACCAGCCACCCCAGCCCAGCCGCAGGTGGCCGCCGGCCCGGCGTCACCCAGCCAACACCCTGCCGAAGAAGCCGCCCGGCCCGTTCCCCACCCCGGCCGGGATGCGGCGGACCAGCCATCGAATGCTTCGCCGGCGCCCGCCGTCCGCCCACAGGAAACCGAACAGGCCGCTCCCGCCCAGGCCGCATCGGCCACCCCTGCGGCGCCTGCTCCTTCCGCGGGACCGGCATCCCCTGCAGGTCCCGCTTCCGGGACCAGCCATGGCGCGCCCGCTCAGGATGCCCGCAACCCCCTCACTCCCCCACGCGTAAGCACCAGCGACTGGCCTGTGGAGGAGCCGGCCCGCGGCCGCCAACCCCAGGCGCCCGCTGCGGCAGCAGCCCCCGAGGCAACGCCTCCGGCGCCACAGGAGCAACCTGCACGGTCCGCCCCGGCAGCTCCCCCGGCAATGGGTGACGTTGAAGTCCTCCGCAGGGCCTGGCCTGATGTCCTGCAGACCCTTTCGAAGATCAAGCGCAGCACCTGGGCCCTGGTGGAACCGAATGCACAGGTCAGCGCCTTCGACGGCAGCGTCCTGACCCTCTCCTTCACCACGCCCGGACTCGCCGGAGCCTTCGGCCGGGCGGACCACTCCGACAATTTGCGCCAGGCCATCCACAAGACGGTTGGCATGGACCTGCAGATCCACGCGGTTGCCGGCGGCGCCAGCCAGGCGAGCTCTGAGCCAAACCCAAAAGTTCCGGCCAGTCCGGTGGTTCCGGCCACGTCAGCTGACGTTGCCTGGGGACTTGCCCCGGCCCCCGCCACATCATCGGCTGCCACGGCGGACAATGCTGCCGCAGCCACGCCGGCTGCAGCACCAGTACCTGCACCTGCCGCATCGCCGGCACCGGCCGTAACCCCTGTGACTGCACCTGCCTCCATGCCAGCCCAGGCTGCGTCGTCGCCGGCATCCGCCGCAGCCGCTCCGTCCGCTGGGGACAACCAGCGCCGGGAGCCTGCCCAGCCGGCATCTGAAGGCACCGGAGGCCCGGGCAAGGCATCCGGCCCCGCAGTGTCGCAGTCCCCCTACCCCTCCGCCGCCGGAGACTACTCCTATTCGGACGACGACTGGGGCCCGCCCCGGGACGAGGACGCCCCGCCGCTGGATGAAGAGCCCCCCATGGACTGGGAACCTTCGGCCCCTGCTTCCGGCACCACCGCAACGCCTGCCTCCACCGCCGGCACGGACCGGCCCGCTGGCAGCAACCGCACAGAAGCCGCGCCTAAGGCGGGACCCGCTACCGCCCCTTCCGCCAATACCGGTAACGGAGAGGCCCCGCCTGCGGTAGCCGCCCACGACCCATGGGCCCGGGCCGTCGAACAGGCCCCCGGTGTCTGGGTGGTTGGGGACAAGAGCAACGTGGGTGTGCCGCCTGTCAGTGCTTCCATGGACGAACCGGCGCCCCCGGCCCCTGCCCCGACCCCGCATTACGAACCGGCCACCGCACAGGTGCCGCCCGCTATCCCGGCCTCCGCGACCAGGGCCACGGCCGAGGCCGACCGGGGTGTGGGAGCGGTGAACGACAACAGTCGTGCGGACTCCGTCCGGGAAACGTACAAGCCGGTCCAGGCCATGCCTGCTCCGGAACCTGAACTCGCCATGGCATCAGCCGGGCCCGCCACGTCTGCCCCGTCGCGGCCACAGGCTCCGGCGGCAACGCCCTCCGCGGGACGGCCTGAAACGCGGCAAAGCCTCTACCAGCGGCTGTCCAACAGCCCGGAAGCCGAGGCCGGCCGTGCCAAAGCGCCCACCAGGGCCGCAACGGCCCCCAGCGCGTACGTCCAGGACATCCCGAGCGCCGACGACGAAACCATCGAGGAGTCCGGTGTCTTCGGACGCGCGGCGGTGGAGCGTATTCTGGGCGGAAAGCTGATCGAGGAACGGTCCAACGACGGCAGTCCCCTAGCGCCCCGGTACTGACCGGCCACAACGCCACAAACCGTTGGTCCGCACCTGGTGACCTGCCCCCATCCACATCGAACTAAAGAGGGAATTGTGTACGAAGGTGCTGTCCAGGAGCTGATTGACGAGCTCGGACGCCTTCCAGGGGTGGGACCCAAGTCGGCGCAACGGCTGGCGTTCCACATCCTCGAAGCCGATCCCCAGGACATGAAACGGCTGGTCGAGGCCATCACCACGGTCAAGGACAAGGTCAAGTTCTGCACTGTCTGCGGCAACGTCACCGAACAGGAACTCTGCAATATTTGCAGGGATCCGCGCAGGGACCCGGCCGTGATCTGCGTGGTGGAGGAGTCCAAGGACGTCCTTGCCGTGGAACGTACCCGGTCCTTCCGTGGCAGGTACCACGTACTTGGCGGTGCGATCAATCCCATTGCCGGCGTCGGGCCGGAGCAACTTCGCATCCGCGAACTGCTCACGCGGCTGAACGACGGCGCCATCCAGGAAGTCATCATCGCCACAGACCCCAACCTGGAGGGCGAGGCGACGGCGACCTACCTTGCCCGCATGCTTAAGACGATCGGTATCACGGTCACCCGGCTGGCGTCCGGCCTGCCGGTGGGGGGCGATCTCGAATACGCGGACGAAGTCACTTTGGGCCGCGCCTTCGAAGGCCGTCGAAACGCCCTGGCCTGAGGTGCTGCCCGCCGGCCGCAATACCGGGCCCGGCCGGATTTTCCTGCAGTCGGACGACAGCCAGCCTGTCCAGGCGTTGTCCGGCCGGGCTGCCGCCTGCACGCCAATCCCGTCGTGGGCCGGTATGTGGTCATAATTCAACGTCCCTCCGGGCACGGCGATAAACTGTCGGAGGAAGTCGCGCCGCCAGGCTTCATGGCCTCCAAAACTCCAACTGATCCGATGAAGGTACGCGCATGAGTACGCCCACTACCGAACTGCACAACGCAACCCAGCCGCAGGTGGCGCCCGCCGCCGGCGCGGTGACCAAACAGCTCATCGTGCAGAAATTCGGCGGCTCCTCCGTGGCGGACGCCGAGGGTATCAAGCGCGTGGCCAAGCGCGTGGTCGATGCCCAGGATGCCGGCAACGAGGTGGTGGTTGTCGTCTCGGCAATGGGCGACACGACGGACGAACTCCTGGACCTCGCCGCGCAGGTGACAGATTCCGCTCCCGCCCGCGAAATGGACATGCTCCTGTCCGCCGGCGAGCGCATTTCCATGGCGCTGCTGGCCATGGCCATCAACAAGCTCGGCGCGTCCGCACAGTCCTTCACCGGGTCCCAGGCCGGCATGATTACCGATGGCATTCACGGCAAAGCCCGGATTATCGACGTCGACCCGCACCGCATCCGGACTGCGCTGGACAAGGGCAACATCGCCATCGTTGCCGGTTTCCAGGGCATGAGCCGGGCCACCAACGAAATCACCACCTTGGGCCGTGGCGGCTCGGACACAACGGCTGTGGCACTTGCCGCGGCGCTCGAAGCGGATGTGTGCGAAATCTACACCGACGTCGACGGCATCTACACGGCCGATCCGCGCGTTGTCCCCTCAGCCCAGAAGATCGACACCATATCCAGCGAGGAGATGCTGGAACTCGCCGCCTCGGGCGCGAAAATCCTGCACCTTCGCTGCGTGGAATATGCCCGCCGGTTCGGTGTGCCGCTGCACGTCCGTTCCTCATTCAGCCAGCATGAAGGCACCTGGGTCATTCCCGGCGCCGACGACAAGATCACCACTCAAGAGGGAGTTGCCTTGGAGCAGCCAATCATCTCCGGCGTTGCGCACGACCGTTCCGAAGCGAAGGTCACCGTGGTCGGCGTTCCCGACATTCCGGGCAAGGCCGCTGCGATCTTCCAGGTCATCGCCGACGCCCACTCGAACATCGACATGATCGTCCAGAACGTTTCCACCCACGGCACGGGCAAGACGGACATCTCCTTCACCCTGCCGATCGTCGAGGGCGCCGATGCCCTGGCCGCCCTCCACGCAGCGCAGGACCAGATCGGCTTCGAGGCCATTGAATACAACGAGCAGATCGGCAAGCTCTCCCTGATCGGCGCCGGCATGCGGTCACACCCCGGCGTTTCGGCCACGTTCTTTAAGGCCCTGTCCGATGCCGGCATCAACATCAACATGATCTCCACCTCTGAAATCCGCATCTCGGTGGTAACCCACGCTGACCTGCTGGACGAGGCCGTGCGCGTGATCCACCAGGCGTTCGGCCTGGACAGCGAAAGCGAAGCGACAGTTTACGGCGGCACCGGCCGCTGAGCAGGCACAGAAAGGCCGGGCTGCCGTTACTTTGGTAACGGCAGCCCGGCTTTTTCGTATCAGGACTCCCGGTCCAGGTCTTCCCGGCGCACTGCGTAGTGGTGGCCCGTTGAATCGGTTTCCACCACGAAATGTGAAAGATCCTCTTCGGAGGCCTGCTCAAATTCGTCGTGTCGGTGCACCACGGGCGTGTCGGCATCCAGCCGTGTGGCAGGGCCGAAGAAGAAGCGGAGCCTCTCGGTCAGGCCCATGAAACCGCTGAGGACATGTGCCACTGTTTCCCACCCCCTTCCCGAACCTCGGGCGAAAGTGCTGCTGCCTCCTAGCGGAAACAGTGCCCTTATTCTAGTCCCGGCGCCGGAAAAAGGCGCCGGTGACGGCGGCGCGAAAGGGCTACCGCAAGGAACGGTCCTCAGGGTTCCTGGGCACAACATAGGTGCTGCCATCCGGCCTGGTAATGGTCTCCCACTGCTGGGTTTCCGCCTGGCGCTGGACCAGCAGCCGGCGGTTTTCCTCGGTCATATCGTGGGCCAGCGCAGAGCGGTTGGCCGGGCCGAAGACAGCCCTGAGTTTTCCCGTGGCGCGCATAAAGCGCTGGGAGGCGTTGCCTTTGTCCCCGGACCTGTCCCTGGCCATGAACGCGTTCCTTCCACTCACTGCTTGCTTACCGTCAATGTACACTAATAATTAGTGCACTAACAATAGTAAGGAAGCCATGACCCCCACATCTCCCGTCGATGCCGCGGATGAAGACCTCTTGCTGGAACACCAGCTGTGCTTTGCGCTGACGGTGGCTGCCCGAAGCGTCGTGGGCGCCTACAAGCCGGTGTTGGAAAAACTCAACCTCACACACCCGCAGTACCTGGTGATGCTGTGCCTGTGGGAGACCAGCCCGCGTACTGTAAGGAACATCAGTGCGGCTTTGGCCCAGGAACCGGCAACCATCTCTCCACTCCTGCGCAGGCTCGAGGCGGCAGGGTTGATTACCCGGGCACGCGCTGAGGGCAACGAACGCGCCCTGGCGGTGGCCCTGACGCCCGAAGGAAGAGCGCTCCGGGAACAAGCACTTCAGGTTCCGGGAAGCATGATGGAACGGCTGGGCCTCACCCGGGAACAGGTGACCGAACTGCACGCCTCCATGATGGGACTCATCGCCGCCACGTCGGAGGGCACGCGCTGACCGGCCATCCATCAAGCGGCCCGGCCGCCCGCCCGGGGTTTTCCGGCAAAACCGACGACTAGAATGGCATGACGAAGGGGAGGTGGCCTGATGCGTAACCTACGATTGGCCGCAGCGGTCCTGGCCATGGGTGCCGGGCTGCTCTCCGGTTGCGGCGGTTCGTCCAACGGCGGGCCCTCCGCGTCCGGCAGTTCACCCGCAGGGCCCTCTCCCGATACTGAAACTTCGGCCGCGGCCCCCGCGCCCGCAACGTCACGTCCCGGCAACGGGCCGGGGCAGGGCAACGCCAAGCTTGCCATTACCGTGATGCCGTCCGAGGGCGCACCCGCGCTCGACTACATTTTGGTCTGCTCCTCCGGAACCCCCGCCGCGGAAAGCCGCCACCCGGATCCTGCTGCTGCCTGCGCGGCCCTCAAGGCGAACCCCGCCATCGTGGCCCAGGCCGAACCGGGAAGCGACCGGACCTGCACCCAGCAGTATGGCGGCCCGCAGAAAGCGACTGTGACCGGGGCCGTGGATGGCGTCGCCGTCGAATCCTCCTTCGCCCGGACCAACGGATGTGAAATCAGTGCGTGGGACGCTGCCAAGGATGTGCTCGGTGCCGCCGGTGGAGCCTCATAGCGTGCTGGCGGAGGACAGCGCCCAGGCACGGGAGGAAGCCCACCTGCAGCGCGTCAGCCGCTACGCCGATCCTTATCTTGCCCGCCGGTCGGCCGGGCAGAAGCATCCGGTGGAAGATTTCCTTTTCACCTATTACACCCAGAAGCCGGGCCAGCTGAAGCGCTGGCACCCGGGGTCCGGGACCGTCCTCACCGGCAGGCAGGCAGCCGCCCGGCAAGGCTGGAAGCACTACCGGGCGCTCGACGACGGCGAGCTTGCCTCGCTGGGGCTGGCTGCGGGGAGCATGGCAGTCACCTTTGACCGGGCCGCCTTCCTTGCCGACCGCAAGGAGGCAGTGGCGTTCGCGGGGGTGATCCTTCGCGGCACGGCGGCACGGCCTGCACAGTTCGGCTGCTTCGGCCTGCATGAATGGGCCATGGTCTACCGGCAGGACAAGTTCGATCTCCGCCACGAATACCTGCACCTGCGGCTGGGATCAGCAGGTACGGACAAGGTGGTGGAGGACAACAAGATCCGGTGCACCCACTTTGACGCGTTCCGGTTCTACACCCCGGATGCCATTCCGCTCAACGAGTTTTCACCCAGCCGTGAATCGCAGCGCCACCTGGAGCAGCCGGGCTGCCTGCACGCCAACATGGACCTCTACAAGTGGGCGTACAAGCTGCTGCCGGCCCTTTCGAGCGAACTGGTCATGGACTGCTTCGAACTCTCCTGGCGCATCCGGGCCATGGACATGCAGGCTTCCCCGTACGACCTCGCCGAGTGGGGCTATCCCGCCATTCCCATCGAAACTCCGCAGGGCAAGGCTTCCTACGTTGAGCACCAGCGCAATTTTGCCGCCGAGGCTGCCGCCCTGCGGGAGCGGCTTGCCCTGGACCTGGACGCCCTCGCAGCGGGAGCGCCGAGGTGATCGACCTGTCCATCAGCGTCCGCGATGCCCCGGATGCCCCCGAGTACGTTTTCCGGCTGGTGGCGGAGGACGGAACTTTGGCGGCCGAAACCACCCTGCCGGCACCCGAGGCCGCCCTGGCGGCCGTGGAGGAATTCGGGGAAGACATCTTCTTTCCCCGGCCCGGGCCACCGAGGCTGTGCACCCAACAGTACGGGGGACCCCAGGTTGCCGTCGTTTCCGGCACGTTCCATGGGCGCCCGGTCCATTCGGTCTTCACCCGCACGGACGGCTGCGAGATCGCCCGGTGGAAGGCCATGGCTCCCCTGCTGGGCGGTAACGCCACCTGACCGCCGGACGCCGGGCACGAAAAAGGGTCCCGGACGAAAATCGTCCGGGACCCTCCCCCATGCTCAGGTGATGGTCATGCTCCGGGTACTGCCTGCGCAATGCCCATCTGGGGCGCACCGGCCGGGGCCTGGGCAGAGCCGGAACCCACCTGCACGTTTACCCAGGTCTTGATGCCGTTGCTGCCCAGGCTCAGCCGCGAAAGGTATTGCCCATCACCCAGGCCGGCCCAGTTCAGGGTGGCCGAGGTGGCCGTCCCGTTGGGTGCCACGATCGGGTTGGGGTTGACGGTGAGGTTGCCGGCGTCGCCCGCAAAGCTCACCGCCTGGACCGAGGCAGTGGCAGGCCCATTGTCCGGGGTGGCGTACAGGTTGGCCACCACGTAATAGGTGCCCGGCCGGGGCGATTCCAGGTCAAGGAATTCGCTCGCCGAGGCCGTTGCCACCTGGGTTGCCGTCAAGCCGCCCGAACCGTTGGGTGCGTACACCACCATGTCCCAGTCGACGTCGTTCGACTGCGCCTGGATGCCCAGCCGCGCGAAGGTGGAGCCGGCGGGAACCTGCACCTGGACCAGGGCGTTGTGGGCATCATTCGTGGGTGCGTACGCGCCCGGGGTCTTGGTGATCGCGGTCTGGTTCAGTGGCGCCAGGCCTTCCACGCCGACGGCGATCGGGCTGTCCGAGCCCGACACCAGCTCCATGGAGCCGCTGCCCGTGCCCGTGGCCGAGCTGAACGAGAACGACGGAGCGATCTGGGCGTCGACCGGGCGGATGGCAATCGGCGATGTGACGGTCCGCGGGCCCTTCCACGTGAGGCTTCCGGTGCTGAATTTGCCGACCGGTGCGCTGACGTTCCGGATGGTCAGTGTTACTTCACGCGTTTGTCCGGCCTTGGCGAAGTTCAGCGCCTTGGGTTCGACATTGACGTTGAAGCCCGGCATGTTCACCTCGGGCCGGTACATGCCCGGCACCAGGGCCGTCAGCTTGCGCTTGACCTGGACCTCACCCACCAGGCTGCCCAAGGCGACCGACGGGAGGTTGAGGTCGCGGGCGGCGATGGAGCCCGCCTGCGGGGCCCCGGTATCAACGCCTTGTCCGTTCAGGAAACCAAGCCAGTCCCGGATGCCGGAGTCGTAAACGAGGCCGGGATCGAGCACCCGGGTGGAGTCGATGTGGCCGGCGCCGCCCTGGAACGGATCCGTGTTGGGCGACCCGTCCGCGTTGACCAGCGGGTAGGCGGTGGTCATCATGGCCGACTTCACCATGGCGGGTGACCACTTCGGTTGCTTGCCAAGCACGAGGGCGCCGAAGCCGGCAATGTGCGGTGCGGCCATGGACGTACCGGACATGAAGCCGAACTGGTCGCCATGGTTGCCGATCGTGGAGACGCCGGCAAGGACGTTCACGCCAGGGGCGGAAATATCAGGCTTGAGCAGGTCGCCGCCTGAAGCGAGGGTGGGCCCGCGGGACGAGAAGCCCGCGATCTGGGGCGCCGGCGCCGGGGGAAGTCCGGTCAGGTCACCCTTGACCAGGCTCACCGTCAGTGCCGTGTTTGCCTGCAGCTTGGACTTCAGTTCCAGGCTCTTGGGCGCGTTGACGTGGACGGTGGGAATGACGTGGTTGTCGGCGTCCTCGGAGCTGCTGGTGAGATTCACCAGGATCATGCCGACACCGCCCTTGTCCTGGACTTCCTGGCTCTTGGCAGTCCGGTCCACTACTCCACGGTCACAGACCACCACTTTGCCGGCCACCTTGGCGGGGTCCAGGGTTCCGGGCCCGCACAGGTTGGCGTTGGCCGCCCCGGGAGCAGCGGCAGCAGCGGCCACCACAACAGGCTTGTCCGCAACCTCTGATTTCATGATGGAAGCGCCGCGGTACAGCGAACCATCGGAAACCTTGACCGTTCCCACCAGGTCGCTGGGAAAGGTGGAGGCGGCCACGGTGGTCAGCCACGGTGAGGCATGGTTCACGGTGGAGGCCGTCGGGCCGGAGTTTCCGGCAGAGGCCGACACGAAGACGCCTGCGGCTGCTGCGTTCAGGAAGGCGAGCGCCACGGGATCGGTGGTGCTGTTGTTGTTGCCCGAAATTGAGTAGTTCAGGACGTCCACGCCGTCCTTGATGGCTGCGTCGACGGCCTCAACCGACGATGACGAGTAGCAACCGCCGGTGTCCGGGTTGGTGTCCTCCCAGCAGACCTTGTAGACCGAAACCTTGGCTGCCGGAGCCACGCCGGAGCTCTTTCCGAAGCTGGCCCCATCAATGACCTGCTCGACGTTGGCATTGCCCGCTGCCGTTGTTGCCGTATGGGTGCCGTGGCTGCCCACGTCCACCGGGGAAATCTGCTCCTCGGGGGCCCGGTTGCCCGGGGTCACGTACTGGAGGAAGGAGTCGGCGAAGTAGCGGGCGCCGATCACCTTGGAGTTGCAGAGCGAGCCGTCGAAGCCGGCACCGGTTCCCTGGCCTTTTTGGCATTCGCCTTCAAAGGTGGTTCCGTCCGCCTTGAGCATCGCAATCTTGCCGTCGCCGGTGCGGTAGGGGACGCCCACCTGCGGGGTACCCTGCAAGGGCTGCAGCGGTTCGCCCTGGAGGAAGGGGTTGTCCGGGGCGTAGCCGGAATCGATGACGCCCACCACCACGCCCTTGCCGGCGTTGGCTTCACCCCCGAACTGCTTGGCCCAGGTCCCGTCCGGACCGGTGAGTTTGAGGAAGTCGGTGGTGGTGTAGTCGGGCTTGTTCTCGACGTCCGGCGCCACCACGAGCACGCGCTTGTCCTTTGACAGTTCGGCCGCCTGGTGGGCGGTCAGCTCCGCGGTGAATCCGTTGAGGGCGGCGGTGTACTGCTTGGCCGGGGATACTCCCTGGGCTCCCGCAACGTCACGCTGCTGCTGGCGCAGGTGCGCGTCGTAGGCTTTGTAGTTTGGGCTGCCGGCATCCAGTTTGCGGCCTTGCTGCGGCTTGGTTGCGCCAAGCCCGGCGGCTCCGCCCTCGTAGGCTGCTGCAGCCGGGCCGGCCAAGACCACGATGTACCGGCCGTCCTTGAACTGGCTGTCTTTCGTGGTGGCGGCGGCATTCTCGAGGCTTTGGCTCCCCGGCGCCGCCGTGGCCGGCGTTACTGCCAGCGAGCTTATGAGGAGGGGCAACCCGACAGCCAGGGCGGCTGCCTTCCGAAGTCCCCCAGCCCGCAAGGGGCTCTTTCCAGTTGATTTCACGCGCAACCCTTTCACGATGTACCGCCCAGACTTGGTGGGCGCCCCAGACGACTGGAACTGCAGAAGTAATTACAGATCTTGTAATTAGCTGAGACCAGACTGTTCACAGGGTACAGACTGAGAGCGAGATATGACATAGAGCACATTTTGGCAATTTTCGCTTGTCATATCCGTCCCGCCGGAACATTCGGGCATACAAAAAGGGCGCCCCGAAGGGCGCCCCGGAGTTGCTGGGGAAAGAATTCCGCGCGGCTAGTGGCGTGGGGTCCGCACCACGTCGCTGATCCACTGCCGGGTCTTCTCGTCCAACGGGCCGGCGACCCGGGTTTCGCGGGCCATGCGGTCCGCCTTCACCTTCTGCAGCACCATCCTGCCCAGGCCGGCAAAAACGGCAGCGGCAACCATCGGCAACAGCACGGACTTGGAATTTTGCGCCATCAACCAATCCTAGTGAACGCCCTCCGGCAACTCCAGAAGCACATCCTTCGGGCCTCCACCCCGGTCCTCCCGGATCGGGGTCTACTCCATGAACATGCGGAATGCGGCGGCATGGGCCCGGGCCGGTAGAATGATAGGGCAAGCTCGCGGAGCGCCCGTCCACCATGTCCCCGACACCCCGGTACGGCGTGAGACGGCACCACTCCGCTGCGCCCTTAACCAAGCTCACGCACAGGAGTTGCCGGATGCCCCGGATCGTTGTTGACGTCATGCCCAAGCCCGAGATTCTGGACCCGCAGGGGAAGGCGATCGTTGGCGCTCTCCCCCGGCTGGGCTTCACCAGCTTCAGCTCTGTCCGCCAGGGCAAGCGCTTCGAACTGACGGTCGACGGCGAGGTGACGGAAGAAATCCTGGCCCAGGCCCGCGATGCCGCCGAGACCCTCCTGTCCAACCCCGTGATCGAGGACGTCGTCAACGTCGAGGTCGTCGAGGCCTGAAATGACTGAACTTCCCCTGATCGGCGAGGCCGTGGCCGTCGCCGCAGAGCCGCGCCTCGCCGGCGCCCGGATCGGCGTCGTGACTTTCCCCGGGACCCTTGACGACCGCGACGCCGCCCGCGCCGTCCGCCTGGCCGGTGCCACCGCCGTCGAACTCTGGCACGGCGACACGGAACTTGGCGACGTGGACGCCGTGGTCATCCCCGGCGGATTCTCCTACGGCGATTACCTGCGCGCCGGCGCGATCGCCCGTTTCGCCCCGCTGATGTCAAAGATCATCGACGCCGCGAACAGCGATGCCAAGCTCCCCGTGCTGGGCATCTGCAACGGCTTCCAAATTCTCACCGAGTCGCACCTGCTGCCCGGTTCCATGATCAAGAACGACCACCTGAAGTTCCTCTGCCGCGACCAGGTGCTGCGCGTCGAGAACGCCAACACCGCGTGGACGCTGGACTACCAGGCGGGCCAGGAGATCACCATCCCGCTGAAGAACCAGGACGGCCAGTACATCGCGGACGAGAAGACCCTGGACGCCCTTGAGGCCGAGGGCCGCGTGGTGTTCCGCTACGTCGGCTTCAACCCGAACGGCTCCCGCCGCGACATCGCCGGCATCTCCAACGCCGCAGGCAACGTGGTGGGCCTCATGCCGCACCCGGAGCACGCCGTTGAGCCGGGCTTCGGCCCCGAGGCTGCGTTCTCCCGTGAGACGGGCGCCGGCGGTTCCGACACCGACGGCCTCGGCTTCTTCACCTCCGTACTGAACAAGATTGTGGGAGGCGACAAGTGACCACCGAAACCACCAAGAAGTTCAACATCGACACCGTCGAGAACGCAGCCAAGACCCCGGATACCGAGCTGCCCTGGGCTGAACTTGGCCTGAAGCGGAACGAATTCGACGAGATCGTCAAGGTCCTGGGCCGCCGCCCCACCGGCGCCGAACTGGCCATGTACTCCGTCATGTGGAGCGAGCACTGCTCCTACAAGTCCTCCAAGAACCACCTGCGCCAGTTCGGCCAGAAGGTCACCGAGGAAATGAAGCAGGACATGCTGGTGGGCATCGGCGAAAACGCCGGCGTGACCAACCTGGGGGACGGCTGGGCCGTAACCTTCAAGATCGAATCGCACAACTCGCCGTCGTTCGTTGAGCCCTACCAAGGCGCCGCGACCGGCATCGGCGGCATTGTCCGCGACATCATTTCCATGGGCGCCCGCCCGGTTGCCGTTATGGACCCGCTGCGTTTCGGCGCCATCGACCACCCGGACACCGCCCGCGTCATGCACGGCGCAGTTGCGGGCATCGGCGGGTACGGCAACTCCCTGGGCCTGCCGAACATCGGCGGCGAGATGGTGTTCGACTCCGTCTACCAGGGCAACCCGCTGGTCAACGCCCTGGCAGTGGGCGTCATGCGGCACGAGGACATCCGGCTGGCCAACGCCTCCGGCAAAGGCAACAAGGTGGTCCTTTTCGGTGCCCGCACCGGCGGCGACGGCATCGGCGGCGCCTCCGTGCTGGCCTCCGAGTCCTTTGATGACACCAAGCCCTCCAAGCGCCCCGCCGTGCAGGTGGGCGACCCCTTCGCGGAGAAGGTGCTCATCGAGTGCTGCCTGGAGCTCTTCAAGGGTTCCCTGGTGGAAGGCATCCAGGACCTCGGCGCCGCAGGCATCTCCTGCGCCACGTCGGAGCTCGCCTCCAACGGTGACGGCGGCATGCAGGTTGAGCTGACCTCCGTCCTGCTCCGCGACCCCACGCTGACCCCTGGCGAGATCCTGATGTCCGAATCGCAGGAACGCATGATGGCCGTGGTCACCCCCGAAAACGTGGAAGCGTTCGAGGCCGTGATGGACAAGTGGGCTGTTGAGTATTCCTGGCTGGGCGAGGTGACCGATACCGGCCGCCTGATCATCACCTGGGAAGGCGAGGTGATTGTCGACGTCGATCCCCGCACCGTGGCGCATGACGGCCCGGTCTACGACCGCCCGTTCGCCCGTCCCGAGTGGCAGGACGCCGTCCAGGCGGACACCTTCACCGGTTCCGTGCAGGACGCCGGCCGGCCCGCTGCCCCCGCTGAGCTGGCCGCGGCCGTCACCGAACTGGTGGCGTCCCCGAACATGTGCTCCAAGTCCTGGATCACCAACCAGTACGACCGCTACGTAGGCGGCAACACCTCCATGGCGTTCCCCGACGACGCCGGCGTGGTCCGCGTGGATGAGGAAACCGGACTGGGCGTTGCCCTGGCCACCGACGCCAACGGCCGCTACACCTACCTCGATCCGTACCACGGCGCGCAGCTGGCCCTGGCGGAGGCCTACCGCAACGTGGCCACTGCCGGCGCCATCCCCATGGCCGTCAGCGACTGCCTGAACTTCGGCTCCCCCGAGGACCCGGACGTCATGTGGCAGCTCGCCGAGGCCATCCGCGGCCTGTCCGACGCCTGCATGGTGCTGGGAATCCCGGTCACCGGCGGCAACGTCTCGCTCTACAACCAGACGGGCACCACGCCCATCCACCCCTCCCCCGTGGTGGCGGTCCTGGGCAAGCTCGACGACGTCGCCCGCCGCACGCCGTCGGGCTGGCGCGAGGACGGCCAGGCCATCTACCTGCTGGGCACCACGGGCGCCGAGCTGGATGGTTCCGAGTGGGCGAACATGCGCGGCCACCTGGGCGGCCAGCCGCCGAAGGTGGACCTCGAGGCCGAACGCGCATTGGGTGAAATCCTGATCAACGCGTCCCGCGACGGCATGATCGACTCCGCGCACGACCTCTCCGAAGGAGGCCTCGCGGCTGCCCTGGTGGAGTCCTCGCTGCGTTACGGCGTTGGCGCCCGGATCGCGCTGCAGGACGTCATGGACCGCGACGGCGTGGACCTGTTCACGGCGCTCTTCTCCGAGTCGCAGGGCCGTGCCGTGGTAGGCGTTCCCCGTTCCGAGGAGGTCCGCTTCACGGACATGTGCACCGCCCGCGGCTTTGCCCACACCCGCATCGGCGTGGTGGATGCGGCCAGCGGCAAGTTGGAGATCAACGGCGTAGAGGGGCTGTCCCTCGACGCCCTCCGCGAAGCCCACGAAGGGACACTGCCGAAGTACTTCGGCTAGGCCCCACAGAACGCGGACGGACACTCAAGCCCATAGAGAGGGCTTTGGGTGTCCGTCCGCATTTAAGGACCGGTTCAGTCCTCGCTGTGGAGCTCCCGCTGGCGGGCGCTGAGCAGCTCAATCTCCGGCAGGGCTGCCACGAAGCGCTCGACGGCGGCAAGCACCTCCACGAGGTGCGCCCGGTCAGCAGAAACCAAGCCGACGCCCAGCTGTGTGCGCCGGTACTGGCTGTGGTCCCCCACCTCAGCCACCGAGACATCGAACCGGCGTCTCAGTTCCGCCAGCAGCGGCCTGACAACCGAGCGCTTCTCCTTGAGGCTGTGGACCGGCCCCAGCAGTATGTCGAACTCGATCCAACCGATCCACATGGGTTCATGCTATCGAGGGTCAGATGGTGAGTTCACCCATCAGGTCCCAGCCTTCGCCGTCGAACTGGCGGCTGACGATTTTCGGTGTTTCCACAAGGGCTTGCGGCATGTCCGCCATGGCCTTCTTGAAGTGGTCACTGTTGACGTGGTCGCCGGCAGCGTCGTCCTTGAAGGCTTCCACCAGGACGTATTCGTTGGGGTCCTCCAAGCTGCGGGACCAGTCGAACCACAGGTTGCCCGGTTCCTGCCGGGTGGCCTGGGTGAAGTCCGCAACGAGGTCCGGCCAGCGTTCAGACCATTCGGGCTTGACCTTGAACTTGACGACGATAAAGATCACTGGGATGTTCCTTCCGCGGCGAGAGAGCGTGCCCCTTCAATGTACCGGGAAGTAACGTGCCGCTGTGCGGCGCGGGTGACTGGTCCGCCGGCGGCGTAGAACCAGTTGGCGGGCTTGCTGAAGGCGCGGATCCGAAGCCACACCTTACCCTCCCCATCAAGCTCCACTTCGAAGGACTCTTCGCCACGGGCGGGATGGCCGGGAAGGGTACCGTAGCCAAAGCCGGCCGATTGCGGCCCGTCCAGGTCCGAAGGTTCGTGGACCCACACCACCTGGCACGGCGCATTCAGGCGGAAGGGTCCGACGCCGAATCCGCTCACCACGCGAACGCCGGGCGCCGCCCTCGGTGACCCCGCACGGACCCGCAGCCCGGCCCGCCGCTGCAGCTCCCAGCCCAGGATGCCGTCCGCGACGTGCCGGTACACTGTGGTCCCGGAGCCAAGGTAAGCCTCCTTGAGGACGCGGCCATACCCGGCCGGAGCCGTGCCGGCTTCAGTGCTTCCTGCGCCGGGGTAGTTCAGGCCACCCCCGGGGTGCCCCTCTTCAATCATCGCTTCCGGCCCTTTCGAGGCGCGCCCACCCCAGTTGCTCCTGCTGCTTCCGGCTCAGGCCGGCCACCACCAGGTCATAGGAATCCTCCACCATGTCCCGGATCATCGCTGCCGGCAGGTTGCCATCAAGGCGCACCCCGTTCCAATGGGTCTTGTTCATATGCCACGCACCGGTAATCTCCGGGTGCACTGCGCGCAACTGTACCGCCAGCGCCGGTTCACACTTCAGGCTCACCGAAAAGTCGCGCTCGTCCATGGTGGACACGGCGAACAACTTGGCCTCGTGCCGGGCGCCCCCGGCGATATGGGCACGGACCTTGAAGACTGAGGTGTCCGGTCCGAACGGAAAATCCTCATATGCTCCCGGGAACGAAAGGCAGATCATCCTCAGCTCAGTTGGGTCCATGAAGGAAGCCTATAAAGCCGGACTGCGCGGTGCTAGTCTGCGAGCATGTCACTCGACCAGGGCCCCATACCTGTTCTGGACCTGCATTCCGCACGGCAGGCGGACGGCTCTTTCAGCCCGGAATTCATCGAACAACTGCGGCACGCCACCCACAATGTCGGGTTCTTCCAAATCACGGGATACGGGGGCAGGCCAGGGCAGGCCGAACAGCTTCTGGACATCATCCGGCGTTTCTTCAACCTGCCGCTGGACGAACGGATGAAGCTGGACAACCGTTTGTCACCGCACTTCCGCGGCTACACGCGGATGGGTACCGAAGTCACCCAGGGGCGCGCGGACGCCCGGGAACAGATCGATTATTCGCCGGACCGCGAGCCGGTTCCGGAGGTTCCGGCAGACCAACCGTACTGGCTTTTACAGGGCCCCAATCTCTGGCCCGGAGAGGGGTTCCCCGAACTCCGGCCGGCCGCCATGGAGTGGGCCGCGCTGATGTCCGGTGTGGGCATGGAACTGCTCAGGGCCATTGCCGTTTCGCTGCAACTTCCCGAAGGCTACTTCGACGAACCATTCCGCGATGCCCCCGCCTGGATGGGCAAGCTGGTGCACTACGTGGGCGGTGTGGTGGAAGCCGCCGGCGACCAGGGCGTGGGCTCGCATGCCGACTACGGCTTCGTAACCCTGTTACTGCAGGACAATGTGGGCGGCCTTGAAGTGCTGCCCCCTGGTACCAGCCGCTGGCTGCCGGTGGAACCGCTGCCGGGGGCCCTGGTGGTGAACCTGGGCGAGATGCTGGAGGTAGCCACCGAGGGGTACCTTGCGGCCACCATCCACCGGGTCCAGGCGCCGCCTCCTGGCGTCGACCGCTACTCGGTACCGTTCTTCTGGTCGCCCCGGCTGGACGCGGTGATCCAGCCGGTCCCCCTGGCTCCGGAGCTGAAGGCCGCGGCACGGGGCATCACTGATGATCCCGCCAACCCCCTGTTGGCGTCCTTTGGCATGAACATGCTCAAAGGACGCATGCGCGCCCATCCGGACGTCACCGAGCGGCACTATCCGGAGCTGATGAAGCGCTAGAGGTTGTACTTCCAGGCCAATTGGGCCGGGCAGGCGTTCATCACCACGTCCAGGCCCGCCGCCTTGGCGCGTTCCGCGGCGGCTTCGTCGATCACCCCCAGCTGCAGCCATACGGCTTTGGCGCCGGTGGCGATGGCCTGGTCCACCACGTCACCCACCCGCTGCGAGTTCACGAAGCAGTCCACGACGTCGATAGGCCGCTTTTCCGCCGGAATGTCAGCGAGGGTGCGGTACCCGGTCTCGCCATGGACAGGTTCGCCGGGCAGGTTGACGGGGATGATTTCCATGCCGAGCTTGTCCCGGATGAACAGCGACGTATCGTAGGCGGCGCGCCACTCATTGGTGGTCAGGCCCACGATGGCCCACCGCCCTTTGGTGCGCATGAGGCGTTCAATGACTGCGGGATCGTTGGTGTGGCCCATGCGATCAGCCTACGCCGCACTCTCCGGAGCCGTTGATGCCAGGCACCGGCTGCGCCCGCTGACTACTTCGCCGGGGATTCAGCCTTCCTGCCGCCGCCCTGGCCTGGCGACTGGCCCACAGGTCCCGGCGCGTCAGCCGACTTGGGCGTGGCTGCACCGGGGCCGTCCTGGCCCACTGCCGTTGCCTTCGCCGTGGGCGCGTCCGGCTTGCCTGCTGCCGGCGTCCCCGGAGGCGTGGCGCCTGCCGCCGGTGGTGCGCCGCCGTCGTCCCTGCCGCGGCCGTTCCCGTCCGTCCCGCCTCCCGGCGCGGCGGGAAAAGCAGCCCCCAGCCGGGCCGGCACGCAGGCTACCGGCCTGCCGCCGTCGTCGTGCGTGGAAGCTCCGCCGCAGCTTCGCACGGCCCCACGGCCCGTCGCTCCGGCAGCGTCCTCCAAAAGGCGGGTCGCGTGGCTTCTGCCGGGTGCGGCCGCGGCGGGTGAAGGTGACGAAACCGTGCCCGGGACTTCCCCATCGGCGGCGGGGACCGGGGACCGGTAGCCGCCTCCTGCGGCCGAAGCATTGGTGGTGGACGGCGCGCCCCACGGTGGAGTCCAGTCAGCCAGCACGTGCTGCACTGTTTCACTTCCGGGTGCGGAGGAGCTGGCGGCAACCCCGCCAACCCCCAATCCCATTCCGGCCACCAGGACCAGGCCCAGGGCGGTCGGGCGGTGGCGCCGCCGACGGCGCGCGAGGTCATCGGCGGGCTGCTCCCCGGCAGGAGGGTCTTCCAAGGCGCCTCCCGCCACCGGCGTGCCGGCGGCTGGTGCCAGCAAGGCGGCAAGCTCCGCACTGGGTGCCGGAGCGGGCAGCGAAGCCAGCGAACCGAGCGAAAGCAGGACGTCGCGAAGTTCCGGGTCATCGCCGCAGCCGGCGTCCCGGAGCATGTCGTCGACAAGGGACACGAGGTTGCCTGATGGTTGTGTCATGGCGCGAGGTACTCCTTCACTGACGCCAGCTCCCGGAGTTTCAGCAGCGCACGACGCTGGAGCTGCTTCACGGACCCGGGGCTCTTGTCCATGGCCTCCGCCGCCTGTTCCACGGTCAGGCCGGCCACGAGGCGAAGTGAGAGCGCTTCGCGCTGGTCTTGGGGCAGCCCGGACAAGAGTTCCAGGACTTCGCCGGGCGAGATGTTGCGCAGGGCTTCCTTTTCGGCGGAGGTGTCTTCGCGCTGGTCGAGCTCGGGCTCGAACGGCAGCTTTACCGGGTGACGGCTTTGGCGCCGGAGATCGTCCACCATCCGGGCATGGGCAACGCTGAAGATGAAGGTCCGCAGCCCCGCTTCGCCTCCCCGCACGGTGTCGAGGCGGGGCAGGACGGAAAGGAACACTTCCTGCATGGCCGCCTCCGGATCGTCGACTCCCCGGGCGGCAAGATAGCCCAGGACTTGTGATGCGTACGTTTTGTAGACGAGGCTGAAGGCAGCAGGCCCGGGGACGGCGTGGTCCGGGGCCGCATCTGTCTGTGCATCGGTCACTGACGTGGTGCTTTCAATCAAAAGGGCGTCGGCAAGGGAAGCGTCTCACGGGAATCCGGAACGCTGGTCCTACTTTACCCTTCAGTAACCTTCCCGACCGGTGAGCGCCACGGGACTCCGCCCGCGTGCGGCCTTGCCAAGAGATCAAAAGAGCCGGCCTGGAACGTGATGGGGGACAGGTTCCAGACCGGCACTTCACAGGGGTAATCGCTGCGGACCCCCGACGGGTTACGCCCTTGTGAAAGTTTTTTTGACTTTATTCATCCCGCCCTCAACGGGTAGCTGCGCTGGCCCAACGCGGCGCGGCCTGCCTGCGCGTTGTTTTCGCCAATGCATAGGCGTGCAGCCTCACCGGCAGCCGCCGGTCATCACACGCCGGTACGACGACGGGCAGATCGCCAGGAGCGGCGACGCCGGCGGCAGCGGGTACAGCGGCGGGACGGGAGACTGCCCCGGCGGGGCTGAGATCGGTGACCAGGCCCGTCCCCGCACATTCACGAACGGCCGCGATACCGGCAGCTACCGCCGCCTTGTCCTCGAAACCTTGCGAGACGGCCATGACCGACCCATCGGGCCCCAGCAGCCGGAACCTGTAGAGCAGCTCCGGATCAAGAAAGACTTCAATGTTTCCTGCCACGGCATGTCCTTCCGGTCTGGTGTTTTCGACCGGCGACGGCTCTTCGCTGGGTGCATCCCTGCACCGCCAAACGCATAGTGGGACCGTCCGCTGATCAGTTCAAATGGTGTTAACGAGTCTGGCCGCGGCGGCTGCAGGGGTACAAGACCAACTGCGTTAAGCCTGTGTAAATTACTGCCCACGCCCCCAAACGCCGGCGGCGGCCCACCCGCAATGGGTGGCCCGCCGCCGTCGTCTACCGTGTTCCGGAGGGACGTGTCAGTCGTTGATGAGGTCGTTCACCACGATGGTCTGGTCCCGGTCCGGGCCAACGCCAATTGCGGAGAACCGCGTGCCGGACAGCTTCTCCAGCGCCAGCACGTAGTTCCTGGCGTTTTCCGGGAGGTCCGCGAGGGTGCGGGCGCCGGTGATGTCCTCGGTCCAGCCGTCGAAGTATTCGAAGATGGGCTTGGCGTGGTGGAACTCGGTCTGCGTCATGGGCATCTCATCGTGGCGGACGCCGTCCACGTCGTAGGCCACGCACACAGGGATCTGCTCGATGCCGGTGAGCACGTCAAGTTTGGTGACGAAGTAGTCCGTGAAGCCGTTCACGCGGGAGGCGTGGCGGGCCAGGACGGCGTCGTACCAGCCGCAGCGGCGCGGGCGGCCGGTATTGACGCCGAACTCACCGCCGGTCTTCTGCAGGTACATCCCCATCTCGTCGAAGAGCTCGGTGGGGAACGGTCCGGCCCCAACGCGGGTGGTGTAAGCCTTGATGATGCCGATCGAGCGGGAGATCCGGGTAGGGCCGATGCCCGAGCCCACGGACGCGCCGCCGGCGGTGGGGTTTGAGGAGGTCACGAATGGGTAGGTGCCGTGGTCGACGTCGAGGAACGTGGCCTGGCCGCCCTCCATCAGGACCACCTTGCCCTCGTCCAGGGCGGTGTTAAGGACCAGGGTGCTGTCGATGACCAGCGGGCGGAGGCGGTCGGCAAAGGACAGGAAGTAATCAACGATCTCGTCCACCACAACGCTGCGGCGGTTGTAGACCTTGACCAGGAGCTCGTTCTTCTGGCGCAGCGAGCCTTCCACCTTCTGGCGGAGGATGGATTCGTCGAAGACGTCCTGGACACGGATGCCCAGCCTGGCCACCTTGTCCATGTAGGCGGGGCCAATGCCGCGGCCGGTGGTTCCGATGGCGCGGCTGCCGAGGAAACGTTCGGTCACCTTGTCCAGCACCTGGTGGTAGGGGGCCACCAGGTGGGCGTTGGCGGACACGCGGAGCCGCGAGGTATCGGCGCCGCGGGCCTGGAGTCCGTCGATCTCCTGGAAAAGGGCTTCGAGGTTCACCACGCAGCCATTGCCGATGATGGGCACCGCGTTGGGGCTGAGAATGCCTGCGGGCAGCAGTTTGAGTTCGTACTTTTCACCGCCTACGACGACGGTGTGCCCGGCGTTGTTCCCGCCGTTGGGCTTGACGACGTAGTCAACACGGCCGCCCAGAAGGTCGGTGGCCTTGCCTTTTCCTTCGTCGCCCCACTGGGCTCCTACGATCACAATTGCTGGCATGGGATCCTCCCCCATTCGTTCGGGCTGCCCGGGTCCGGCCGCGGGGAGCGGACCTGCGCAGCGCCGTTCATGAGAATGCCCCGAACAGACCGGCCGTCGCCGGACCGCGGGGCGGCTCAGCGATGCAAGAGTTCCGGGGCTCTTACCACCCAAGTTTAGCGGATCAGGCACTTTGTCCACTCGATGGGCCCGCCGCGGCCCCGCAAGGGACTGCGGCGGGCCTGGTCCCTTACTCGTCCTCGGCTTCCCCGGCCGGCCGGGACGTCTGTACGGCGAGAGTGTCCCAGAAGGAGGTGTCGGCGTCGGCAATGGAACCGTCCGCGATCGCCGCGGCGGTGGAGGTCAGGGTGGTGACCGTCTGCTTGATCAGGTAGCCGTTGCTCCGCTGCCCCAGCGCGTAGCCGTCCAAGTAGTGGTCCGACATGCCGCGCATCTCGAAAAGCAGGGTGGCAATGCCGTATTCCACGGATATGCCGTTGCGGCTGATGGTCTCCGCACTGCCGCCCTGGTATTTGCCCAGGTGGCCCCAGCCGGTGGAGTCCACGTTGTTGAAAACCACGGCACCAAGCCGCTTGGATTTCTCGACGACGGCGGGATCGGCGTTCGGGGTGGTGGGGTACAGGATTGACCCGGACACCAGCTTGCCGTCGCGTTCAGCGCGGGTGCCCTGGTGGTGCAGGTCGATCATGTAATCGACGCGGTACTTGCGCATCACGTTGCTGTGCAGGGCCTGGGTCTCCGGCTGGACCTTGGCCACGTGGTCCCGGTTCAGGTCCACGCCCTCCGCGTTGTAACGCGTCAGGTGGCGGTCGCCTTTGGCGAGGTAGTCGTCCAAGGAAAAATTCACGTCCCCCATGGCGCCATCGGCATTGAGCATGGGCACGATCAGGATATTGACGCCGTCCAGGATGCCGGACGACTTGCCCGTGCCCAGGTGCTTGATGAACTCCATGGCGCCCTCGGTGGTGAGCTGTTCGTTGCCATGCTGCTGGGTCAGGTAGAGGATGGTGGGCTTGGCCGGGTCAGAGATGTATTTGACCAGGTGGATATCGCGGCCCTTGACCGTCTGGCCGATCACTTCCAGCTCCATGGCCGGTTGCTTGGCGTCCTGGTCCTTCAGGAAGGAGACCATCTGACTGTACGTAGCCAGCTTGCTGGTGGTGATCTGGCCGTTGCCGCCGTAGTTGGGGCCTTCGCCAACTGCGTGGGCCATCGGGGCGGACCCGGCGAAGATGGCCAGCGCCAGCGCGCCGGATACGGCAAGGGTCCTCAAAGATTTCGTCACAGTGCGTTACCTCTTTCGAGTGCATCGGGTGCGTTCAGCCGCCATGTTCCCCATTACGGCCCGTGACAGACAGCCAACCAAGCTTGACGAAAGCTGTCAATAGACTGGACAAAACCTGGGAACGGGTTGGGCTATTGCCGGGGAGCGCCACCGCCCAACACCGATCCGCCGTATTCTGAACCGCATTTGCCCACAGGCGGTTCATGGATTTAGGTAAGAGTGGACCATCCGGAGCGGCTGAGAGACCTGGCTCAATGACGCCGCAGCAACCACGGTCCGGCAGGAAAGCTGCCGGCCGAGGTGCTACTGCCAGGACCGATGGAAGGAAGATTCCAGCTTGCCCCTCAACACCGACCATATTCGCGCCACCCACGCCGGGTCCCTGCCTCGCACCGATGAACTCATCGCAGCCAACACCGCAAAGGAATCCGACGGGATCACCCCGGCGTTCCTGGAGCTCCTGGAAGACTCCGTTGTGGGCGTGGTCCAGCGCCAGAAGGACCTGGGCATCGATATCCCCAACGACGGCGAGTACGGGCATACGATGTCCAACTCCGTGGACTACGGGGCCTGGTGGAACTACTCCTTCGCCCGGCTCGGCGGCCTGGAGCCGACCACCGTGGACCGGTGGGCTGAAGCCGAAGTCCGGCGGTCGTCCCCCGGAAACGTTGTCCTGACGTCCTTCCCCGACCGGCGGGACCGGCAGGCGTTCAATGAGGCGTACAGCGATCCCTCCTCCGGGATCTTGGCGCACCGGAAGAGCGTG
Organism: Pseudarthrobacter sp. MOO14; assembly: GCF_058267675.1. Taxonomy (NCBI): domain Bacteria; kingdom Bacillati; phylum Actinomycetota; class Actinomycetes; order Micrococcales; family Micrococcaceae; genus Pseudarthrobacter; species Pseudarthrobacter sp. MOO14. Next base: position 3,004,186 of record NZ_CM177849.1, on the reverse strand, counting down.
TCCCAACCCAAGATCGCCGGGCCCCTGACATATACCGGCCATGACCTGGTGGCCTCGGACATCAAGAACCTGAAGACCGGGCTCGCCGCGGCAGGCCTCAGCGAAGGATTCGTGGCGTCCCTCTCCCCCGGTTCCTGCGCCCGCGTCGCCAATGAGTACTACAAGAACGATGAGGAGCTCGTCTACGCCTGCGCCGATGCGATGCGCGAGGAATACAAAGCCATCATCGACGCCGGCCTGACGGTCCAGCTCGACGATCCGTCCCTGGCCGAGAGCTGGGACCAGATCAACCCGGAGCCGTCCCTGGAGGACTACCTGAAGTTCATTCAGCTGCGCGTCGAGGCCACCAACTGGGCCTTGCGGGACCTTCCGCAGGAACAGGTCCGGCTGCACGTTTGCTGGGGCTCCTGGCATGGTCCGCACACTACGGACATCCCATTCGCCGACATCATCGGCTCAGTGCTGCAGGTCAACGCCGGCGCGTACTCCTTCGAGGCGGCCAATGTCCGCCACGAGCACGAATGGCGTGTCTGGGAGGACACCACCCTTCCTGAGGGCAAAGTCATCATCCCCGGCGTCGTCTCCCACGCCACCAATGTGGTGGAGCACCCGGACCTGGTGGCGGACCGGATTGTCCGCTTCGCCAAGCTGGTGGGACGCGAGAACGTCATCGCGTCCACCGACTGCGGCCTGGGCGGCCGGGTGCATCCGCAGATCGCCTTCGCCAAGCTGGAGGCTCTTGGCGAGGGCGCCCGCCGCGCCACCAAGCGCCTCTGGTAGTCATCCGCCCCTTCCGGGAATGACCGCCGGTCCACTGCGCCATGAATCAGGTGCGCTGGACCGGCGTTTCGTTTCCCCGGGCTTGGTAAACTGGCAAAGGCCGACCCGGAATCGGCCCACCCCAACTAACCACCGTTGATGAGCTGCGCCACCGTGCGCCCATTTTCGGCGGTGGACGCAACATCAATCCCCGCAGGAGAACCAGCCCTTCATGACCGCACTGGCCCCCGAAACATTCCACGAACAGCTCATGAGCCGCCGTTACGAGCCCAGCGTTGCCGCTGTCAACGAGCTGTGCGATTCCCTGCAGGAAGCGAAGCCCGGAACCGTGGTGCCCTACGTGGACCCCATGCACGATGTTGAGGAATGCCGCATCATCAGCCTGTACTCCAATATTGGCGAGATGGACCAGTCCGGTTTCATCACTGCCGGTGACCAGGACGCCGCGACCCGCATGCTGGGCATCCAGTGGAAGCTGGGCCTGCGCCCGGAATTCGTGATGCCCTGGAACGTCCACCCGTGGCACGTCCCGGGGGAGGCCAACGGAAAATTCACCCCGGACCAGGTGCAGGCAGGTTTGAAGCCGCTGCTGAAGTTCCTCGCCCTGGTCCCCCGCGCCTCCGTGATCGTGGCGCACGGCACGGAGGCAAACCGCCTGGCCAACCTGCTGCTGAAGACCGAAGTCCCGCTGCTGTGGCGCCGCGGCCTCAAGACCTACAAGGTCCGCTCCCTGAGTGGCCGCGCCTTCGCAGGTTCTCCGGCCCGCCAGGAGGAGTTCCTCGCGGACATGCACACGGCGTACGCCGATGCCATGGCACGCACCGGCATCGCCCACCACGCCTAGGGTTTCGACGCGGCTCAACCACCGACGACGGCAGGTCACCTTCGCTGGGAAGGTGACCTGCCGTCGTCGTAATTATTCGTATCTAGCCCTCGATGGCTGCCTTCGCCGCGGGATCGGAGTCGTTCAGGAACTTCTCGATCCGCTCCGGCTCGTCCGCTTCCCCAATCGCCGACGAAGCCCTGCCCAGCGAGTAGAGCGCACGGAGGAACCCGCGGTTTGGCTCGTGCTCCCACGGGATGGGCCCGACGCCGCGCCAGCCGTTGCGGCGCAGCGCGTCCAGTCCGCGGTGGTAGCCCACCCGGGCGTACGCGTAGGAGTCGATGGTCCGGCCCTCGGTCCACGCTTCCTCAGCCAGGATCGCCCACAACAGTGAAGACGTGGGGTGCTTTTCCACCAGGTCCAGGGCCTCGTGCCCGGCTTCCAGCTGCGCATTGACCTCGGTCTCGGCAGGCAGGAGCGTGGGCTCAGGTCCCATCAGGTTCTTGCGGAACTCATCCGACATCTAGAACGTCTTTCCGGCCGAACCGAGCTGCTTGGTGGCTTCCACCACGCGGGCCGCCAGGCCGGCTTCGGCGGAAGCGCCCCAGACGCGGGGGTCGTAGGTCTTCTTGTTGCCTACTTCGCCATCGACCTTCAGGACGCCGTCGTAGTTCTTGAACATGTGGTCGGCCACCGGGCGGGTGTAGGCGTACTGGGTGTCGGTGTCGATGTTCATCTTGATCACGCCGTAGGAGACGGCGTCGGCGATTTCCTGGTCCGAGGATCCGGAGCCGCCGTGGAACACGAGGTCGAACGGGTTGTCCTTGCCGATCTTCGCGCCCACCTGGGCCTGGATGTCCTTGAGGATCTCCGGGCGCAGCTTGACGCCGCCGGGCTTGTACACGCCGTGGACGTTGCCGAAGGTCAGTGCGGTGATGTAGCGGCCGTTTTCGCCGGCGCCCAGGGCGTCGATGGTGGCCAGGGCGTCCTCGACCGTGGTGTAAAGCTTGTCATTGATGGCGTTTTCGACGCCGTCTTCCTCGCCGCCGACCGTGCCGATCTCCACCTCGAGGATCATCTTGGCGGCAGCCGTGCGCTGGAGCAGGTCGCGGGCAATGCGCAGGTTTTCCTGCAGGGTTTCGGCGGAGCCGTCCCACATGTGGGAGTTGAAGAGCGGGTTGCGGCCGGCCTTGACCTCGGCCTCGGAAGCCTCAAGCAGCGGCAGGACAAAGCCGTCCAGCTTGTCCTTGGGGCAGTGGTCCGTGTGCAGGGCGATGTTGACGTTGTAGTTCTTGGCAACTTCGCGGGCGAAGGCTGCGAAACCCAGGGAGCCGGCAACCATGTCCTTGGTGGACGCGCCGGACCAGTAGGCGGCGCCGCCGGTGGAGACCTGCACGATGCCGTCGGACTCCGCCTCCGCGAAGCCTCGCAGTGCCGCGTTCAGCGTCTGCGAGGACGTGACGTTGACGGCGGGGAAGGCGAATCCGCCCGCCTTCGCGCGGTCGATCATCTCGGCGTAGATCTCTGGGGTTGCAATGGGCATGCTGACTCCTCTGCTGAGTTTCGTCTGTGGGTGGATGACCCTCAAGTAGACCGCTTACGGCTAGGCACCATCCTAGCCATTCCCGGGCAGGCCGGGTGTTTCGGGTCATGGGTTGGTAATACTCAGACCTGCTGGCCGAAGACGTGCCTGCGGACCCAGGCGTGCATGGCGATGGCGGCTGCGGAGGCGGCGTTAATGGACCGGGTGGAGCCAAACTGCTCGATGGACAGGGTGGCGACGGCTGCCTCGTGGACCTCCGGCGTCAGGCCCGGGCCTTCCTGTCCGAACACCAGCACGCAGTCCCGGGGCAGCTCGTAGGTCTCCAGCGGGACGGAGTCCGGGAAGATGTCGATCCCGATGATGGCGAGCCCCTCCCCGTTCGCCCACTGGACGAACTCCGCCACGGTGGGGTGGTGGCGTACGTGCTGGTAGCGGTCGGTGACCATGGCACCGCGCCGGTTCCACCGCCGTCGGCCGATGATGTGGACCTCTTTGGCGAGGAAGGCGTTGGCGGTGCGCACCACCGTGCCGATGTTGAGGTCGTGCTGCCAGTTTTCGATGGCCACGTGGAAGTTGTGCCGCCGCGAGTCCAGCTCCGCAACAATCGCCTCGTGTTTCCAGTAGCGGTACTTGTCCAGCACGTTGCGCCGGTCCCCGTCCGCCAGGAGGTCAGGGTCCCAGTGGTCGCCTTCCGGCCATTCGCCTTCCCAGGGCCCGACGCCGACCTCGGCCTTGGCGGGTTCGGCGTCCCCGGGCTCGTGGTTGGGTTCGTCGGTCATCCCGGGCGTTTGATTCACCCTTCAACACTAGACTGGACCACTGGAGCATTCATCACCGGTGGAGGTAGACGTGGCAGAAGAAGTCCAGGCAGCAGGAAACCCCGCGGTTTACCGCAGCGGCCAGGAAATTGAATGCTGGCTGACGGACATGGACGGCGTCCTGGTCCACGAGAACCAGCCGATTCCGGGCGCTGCCGAGCTGATCCAGCGCTGGGTGGATACGTCCAAGCGGTTCCTGGTGCTGACCAACAATTCGATCTTCACCCCGCGCGACCTCGCTGCCCGCCTGCGCTCCTCCGGTTTGGAGATCCCGGAGGAAAACATCTGGACCTCGGCGCTGGCCACGGCCCAGTTCCTGAAGGACCAGGTGCGCGGCTCGGAATCCGGAAACCGCGCCTACACCATCGGCGAGGCGGGTCTGACGACGGCGCTGCACGAGGCGGGCTTCATCCTCACCGACCAGGATCCGGACTTCGTAGTGCTCGGCGAGACGCGGACGTACTCCTTCGAGGCCATCACCATGGCCATCCGGCTGATCCTGGGCGGGGCGCGGTTCATCGCCACCAACCCGGATGCCACCGGCCCGTCCAAGGACGGCCCCATGCCCGCTACCGGCGCCATTGCCGCCCTGATCACCAAGGCCACCGGCCGCGAGCCGTACATTGTGGGCAAGCCGAACCCCATGATGTTCCGTTCTGCCATGAACCAGATCGACGCGCACTCCGAAACCACCGCCATGATCGGTGACCGGATGGACACGGACATCATCGCCGGCATGGAGGCGGGCCTGCACACGGTGCTGGTGCTCAGCGGCATCACGCACAAGGACGATATTGCGGCCTACCCGTTCCGGCCCAACCAGGTGCTGAACTCCGTGGCGGACCTGAAGAACCAGATCTAGAAGATACTCACCCGGGAGCCGCCCCGGGGCAAGGGGAAGTATTCATCCAGCAGCTCCGTCAGGAGGGGCCGGTAGATTTGCGGGTTCCAGCCGGGGCTGGCGTGGGCCGGCGCGGCCCCGATGGTTTGCAGGCCGCTGGAGACCATGTTGTCCTTGAACGCCACGGCCCAGGTCTCCGAGGCCGTTTCGTAGTCGACGGTCTGGTCCTTCGGGTTGCCGACATAGGCCATCTTGGCCGTTCCAAGCTGGCCCGCGAACTGGCTGCCCTCGAAGTGGTAGATGTACGCCGACTCGGTCTGGATGAGCACACTGGAGGGGGCGATCGGCGAAAGTTGTTCGAGCGTCTGGTCCAGGATCTGGCGCCAGCTCCGTTCGTCCTTGTGGATGATCCGCTCTCCAAGTTCGTAGCCGCCGCGGAGGGTGGACGGGAACCTGAAGCCGCGCTCGTACAGGAACACCACGCCGTCGAACCAGCTCTGGTCCAGGACGTCATGCGCACTGTAGGGGCTTGAGTCCAGCAGGATGAACTGCACCTGGATGCCTGCCACGGCAAGGAGCCGGGCGGCCACCTGGGTGGCCAGCATGCCGCCGAAGCTGTGCCCGTAGAAGAACAGTTTGGTGATTTTCTCCACCGCGACGTACTCGGAGATCGCGCGGACCACGTCAGTGACATCCAGGCCCAGGTTGGAATACCCGACGGCGGCGAGCCGGGCGCGCTTGTTCAGCGAGCCGCGGAGGGTGTTGAGGATCCACTGGGCCTCTTCCCAGCTGGTTTTGTACCCGGGGAAGAGGAACCAGCAGGCGTCCGGGTAGTAGGCATCGGCGAAATCATCCGCAACAGGCAGGATCTTTGTGGTTTGGCGCTGCGATTGCACTTCACGGGTCAGCAGCATGTCCGCAGCGAGCAACCCGGAGGCCCCGGCACCGGCGAGGAACGTCCGGCGGGAAAAGCGCTTAAGGGCAGCCGCCTCCGCCAGCAGCCGGGCCTGGGGGACCCCGCGCCGGTGTTGCGGACCTGTCTCCCCCTCATACGGCACACCCCTACCGTAAGCACACCTGAAGTAAACGCCGCAAGGACCGGTATGTAACCATTCCGCGACGCGGCGGTCAGCTGGCCGCCTGGCCCTCCGTGGCGGGGAACGGAGCCTGGGGTTTTTGCTGCCGGCGGGCGATTTCCAGGCCGATGTCGTTGTAGCGGCCCAGCAGGTCCGCGCCGTCGAACGCCTGCGGGTTATCCAGCAGGGCGAAGACGGAATCGCTGGCGTGGAGCAGTTCTTCGTCCGAGTACTCCGTCAGCGGGCGGCCGTAGAGTACTTCGAAGAAAATCACCGGCAACTGAGGGAGTCCCTCGGCAAAATCACCGCCGCCGGTGAACAACTCCGTGACATCGTCGTCCATGAGGAGCGGTTGGGTGGTCGACGGGCCGTCGGCATTGCGGTCGTAACTGGCGGTGACAAGCTGGAGGGTCACCCCGGCGGAGGGAAGGCCCGGCAGGGAGTTGGTGTCCATGGCGTTCAGGTCGGCGCGCAACCCGGCGAGCGCCGATGATTCGATGAGGGCAGCCTGCGAAAGATCAACACAAATGCGGCAACGCAGGCCCATCCGCCGGACGCGTCGAATGATGTGGACGAGTTCCGCACGGGTGTCGTGGCGAAGGGTTCCCCGGACTTCAATCCGGACGATGTCAGCTGAGACATCGAGGTCAACTAGTGCGTCAAGCGCGCGGTCCATAGGTACTCCAAAAGAGGTTCTATGGCCGACGGCTCAACCTCCGCAAGCGTAACCTCCAGCGGGAGCCCCGCACAAGCCGTCCCTCAGGCGCTCTGGCCCGGCCTGACGCTTCCCGGCTCCTGGTAGTGGGTGTGCGCGCCTGCCCCGCCGACGGAATCCACCAGCGACCTGGCGATGTCGCGCAACTTGGTGTTGCTGTTGCTGGACGCCTCCGTGAGGATTTCGACGGCGGCCGCCTGGCTGCAGCGGTTTTGCGCCATGACAATGCCAATGGCGATGTCGATGATGGTCCGCGATTCCAGGGTGGCGCGGAGATTTGAGGCGCTGTCCGCATGCAGTGAGAACCTGACCGCGAGGCGCAGTGCCTGCGAAATCTCCCTGGTGAAGTCCCGCGCACGGGCAGCCGCCCCGCCATCGAACTTGTGCGGGACGTCGGAATAGAGGTTCAAGGCAGCCTTGGCCTCGCCCTGCAGGTTGAAGGGCAGGGAAAGCACCGAACGCAGCCCGTGGGACGCAACAGCGTTGGCGTAGTCCGGCCCCCACCGGTCCTCCTCGAAAAGGTCCGGAACATAGACCTCACGTTCGTCCTTTGCCGCGGTAAGGCACGGCCCTTGGGACAGGGAGTACTGGATTTCATCCACTTCCCGGGCCGAGTCACTGCTCCAGCCGATCGTGGCTGCCTTCCGGTCACGGAGCAGTGTGATTCCGCACAGGGCGTCGTCGCCGTCGCCTGCCATCTGGTGCGCGGAAAACCGCGCAAGCTCGTTGAGGAAGTCCTCAAAGTCAGCGCTGTCCAGAATCAGGTTCTGGACCTTGTCGGTAGCGCTCAAAGGTTGTTCTTGGGTGGGCAAGTGTAGGGTCTCCAAGCAACTGAAGGGTGATAAGGCAAATATTAGGTCACCCGCTGGCCCTGACCAAGTGCGGACCCCAGTCCGAACCGACGCAATTCTTCGGAGCCGAAGGCGGTCAGTCGGACGGAGCGCGGGTGTGAGCCACGGATCAACCAGCCCCGGTCCAGCGCGCCTGCTGCGAACAGTTCGGCAAAAAGTCCGGCCGCGTGGTCTACCCGTTCGGTCCAGTCCAGGCATGGCCGTGCCAGCGCACGGGTGGGGTTCTCCGGTAACGGCATCCCAACGTCGCGGGCCCAGGTCCGGCCGTTGCCAGTAACCGTCCAGTCGGATGAGAGGAGCCCTTTGTCCAGCCAGGTCCGGGTCACTGCAACTCCGAGGGCCCCGGCCAGGTGGCGGTAACAGGTCCGGCCCTGTTGCAGTTCATGGTTATGTTTCTGAGCCCGGAAGGACCGGGGCACCACGGGTTCTGCATGCGGGCTCAGCCGGACCAGCGCCTCCACCGCGTCGGCCACGTTCCGGTTCTTCAGCCTCACATACCTGTGCCGCCCCTGGCGGACGTCCTCGACCAACCCCGCGTCAGTGAGTTTGTTAAGGTGCACCGTGGCGGTCCCGCGGGTGATGCCGGCGCTCTCCGCCAGTTCCGCCGCGGTCCATGCCCGCGCGTCCATGAGGGAGATCAGCATCCTGGCCCTCGACTCCTCAGCCATGGCCCGTGCCGTCAAAGCCAAGTCATCTGCCCAGAGTGGTGCCATGCTCCAATAGTTCCACGGAGATGGTTTGACCGGCACCAAACTGTTGAGGGGCGACTATTGGGGCATGTTCACCGCCATCACCCCGGGCGCCCACTACTTTGGCTCCCTCGTTGTCCTTTTGACCACCGCGAACCCCGATGGCAGCACGAACATCACACCCATATCCTCTGCATGGTCCCTGGGGGACCACTACGTCCTGGGGCTCGGCACCGCCAACCAGGGCCACGCGAATTTGATGCGGAGCCGCGAAGTTGTACTCAACCTTCCGGAGGCGCGCCTGGCCGGGAAAATAGAGCAGATTGCCATGACTACTGGAATGGACCCGGTACCGCCCCAGAAGAAGCGGCTGTACCGGTACGTACCCGACAAATGGGCCCTTACCGGCTGGACGAGCCTTCCGAGCATGGAAGTTTCGCCGCTCCGGATCGCCGAATGCCCCGTCCACATTGAGGCAACGCTGGAAAACAGTCTGGCCCTGGACACGGATATGGAGGCCATGCACGTCCGGGTGCGCAAAGTCCACGTCAGGGAGGACCTTGCCCTCGACGCACGACATGTGGACGTCGGCGCATGGCAACCGCTGTTCTATACGTTCCGCCACTATTTCGGGCAGGGCCACCACTTTGGATCCAACACCAGGGCGGAGCAGCGGCTGCCGGAGCCGGCCGGACGTCCAGGGCAGCGCCCTGCGGCCGCCCTTACCAGGTACTAGGCAAGGCCAAGCTCGTCCTTGCCAAACGCGAACAGGTAGGGAACACCCGTTTCAGCCTCGATCTTCTCCTTGGCGCCGGTGTCGCGGTCAACGATCACGGCAACGGCCACTACGTTCCCCCCAGCCTTCCGCACGCCTTCCACTGCCGTCAGCGCCGACCCTCCGGTGGTGGACGTATCCTCCAGGACCAGCACCTTCCGACCTTCGACGGACGGGCCCTCCACCTGGCGGCCCATGCCGTAAGACTTCTGGGCTTTGCGGACCACGAAAGCGTCAACGGACCGGCCTGCGTCAACCGCGGCGTGCATCACCGCGGTACCGACCGGGTCTGCGCCCATAGTGAGCCCGCCTGCGCACTCAAAGTCGATCCCGGCGTCGTCAGCCAGGGCCAACATCACCTGGCCCACCAGCTTGGAGGCTTCGTGGTGCAGGGTGATCCTGCGCAGGTCGATGTAGTAGTCGGCCTCGGCCCCGCTGGAAAGGATCACCTTGCCGCGGACAACCGCGAGTTCCTTGATCAGTTCGAGCAGTCGGGCGCGGGCAGCGGCAGCGTCAGGCGCAGCGTGAGTGGGCGAAGTCATGGGCTCCAGTTTAGTGGGTGAGCGGGCGGGCAAAGCCTGGCGCGTGCTCCGGAAGCGGACCGAAAGCGATGACCCGGGGCAGGATCCGCCTCAAGACCGGGTTGTGCCTGATAGCGAACAGCAGCGCCTGGCGGAGCCTGGACGTGTTTCCGGCTGCATCGGCTGAAGGAAATTTCCCGGCGAACAACGGAACGAACACGGCCCGGTGCATGATCCGCTGCACGGTTTGCACCACCACGGTGGGCATCCAGCGGCGGCGCTGGACCGCAGCAAGGGTGGCGGTGCGCACCTGTCCGCGGCGCAGGTCCGGCGCCAGCCGCTTCGCCGCTGCCACCGCGTCCTGGATGGCCAGGTTGATTCCTACGCCCCCGGCCGGGGACATGGCATGCGCGGCATCCCCGATGCAGAGGAAACCGCCGGCATACCACCGGCGCAGGCGGTTCAGCCTGACATCGAGCCAGTGCAGGTCTTCCACACTGCTGATCGAACCGACGGTGTCCGCCAGGTCGGGTCGGAGTGCGGCCACCCGTCGGCGGAACCGCTCCACACCTTCGGCCCGGATCCTGGCGTCCGCGCCCTTCGGGGCGAGGTAGCCCATCTGGTAGTAGTCAGTGCGGTTCAGTGCAATCATCGCTTCCCGGTCACCTATGGCCGGGACCACCCCGGCCGCCCCAGTCCTTCCTGGCGTCCGGCGCGGAAGTTTGAACCACCACACATCAAACGGCACCGGATACTCCTTCGGGGACAACCCCGCGGCCCGGCGCAGCACCGACTGCCGGCCATCAGCCGCCACCACTACGTCGGCGTGAAGCACCTGCTCCCCGCCGGCCGCGGTATCGCCGGCGGACCGGTAGCGCACCGCGGTGACGCGTCCGCCGTCGTCGAACTCCAATCCCGTGGCTTCGCATTCCATCAGGAGGGTGAATCTCGGTTCAGCCTTGGCGGCGGATGCAAGGAAATCCAGGAAGTCCCACTGCGGCATCATGGCCACATAGTTGTACGGGGGTTTCAAGGAGTCGAAGTCAGCCAGGGTAACCAGGCCGGCGCCCGGCACCGGGAATGCCACATTTTGCAGGCGGCTCTGCGGCAGGGCACGGAATCCGGGGCCAAGGCCCAGCTCGTCCATCAGCCGGATCGTGGAAGCATGCACCGTGTCGCCGCGGAAATCCCGCAGGAAGTCGCCGTGTTTTTCCAGGACAACCACGTCCACCCCGGCCCTGGCCAGCAACAGGCCGAGCATCATTCCCGCCGGGCCACCGCCTACCACTGCACACCCCGTCCGTTCCATGCAGTTACGCTACGCCGGGCGCCGCGCGTCCGGAACAGTTGAGGGTTGTTGACAGCGCTGGCTAGGCTGGACCACATGCGCGAACTCCAGGCCAAGATCATTGAAGAAATGGGCGTTCTGCCCCGGATCGACCCCGCAGGGGAGGTGCGCAAGCGCGTCACATTCCTGAAGGAATACCTGAAGGCAACGCATACCAAGGGCTTCGTCCTGGGCATTTCCGGCGGGCTGGATTCCTCCTTGGCCGGGCGCCTTGCGCAGCTGGCGGTGGAGGAACTCCAGGCCGAGGGCGTGGAAGCGAACTTCGTGGCTGTACGGCTGCCGTACGGCGTGCAGCATGATGAGGATGACGCGCAGGCAGCCCTGGACTTCATCAAGGCCAAGACCGAGTGGACCTTCAACATCTCCGCAGCGGTTGACGGTTTCGAGGACGAGTTCGAAAAAACGGTGGGCTCGGAGATTTCCGATTTCCACAAGGGCAACACGAAGGCCCGCACCCGCATGATCGCCCAGTACGCACTGGCTGGGGAATTCAACTACCTGGTGATCGGCACAGACCACGGCGCCGAATCCGTGACCGGCTTCTTCACCAAGTACGGCGACGGCGGCGCGGACATCCTGCCCCTGTTCGGCCTCAACAAGCGGCAGAACAGGGCCCTGTTGGCCGAACTGGGAGCGCCGGCCCGCATCTGGGAGAAGGTGCCCACCGCCGACCTCCTCGATGACCGTCCTGGCCGTACTGACGAAGACGAACTCGGCATCAGCTACGACCAGATCGACGACTACCTCGAAGGCCGCGACGTTCCGGAAACAGTGGCCGAATCGATCGAACAGAAGTTCCTCCGCACCCGGCACAAGCGCACGGTTCCGGTGACCATCTTTGACACCTGGTGGAAGGACCAGGGCCCGGAGGAGCCCCGCGCCGGACTCTAGCGGGTACGCCGCCTGTCCGCGCCGCCCAGCTGCTGCGTAATCCGGTGCGCCTCCGCCATCAGCAGGCCACCAAGTTCCTCCTGCCGTTCGGGTTTGAAGCGCGGCTCGATGCCGGTCAACGACAAAGCCCAGGCCGGCTTGCCGGATCGGTCGAACACCGCCGCACCCATCCCCCAGCTTCCCTCCAGGACCAGCCCGGGGTTTACCGAGTAGCCGGCCAGCCGTGTGCGGGCAAGGTTTTTCCGGACCAAGGCGGCGGTGTGGTTTGCCGCGAATGCCCCCGCGTGGTCAGTCCACCGGTCCAGCAGTTCCTCCTGCTCGCTTTCCGGCAGGAAGGCCAGGATGGCCGTGCCGGCCGACGCAACACCCAGCGGGAACCGCACGCCCTCGTGCAGGACGAAGGAACGCACGGGGAAACTTCCTTCCTCGCGCAGCAGGCAGACCGTCTCAGCGCCGCGCCGGATCGAAAAGAAGGCGCTCTCTCCCGTGGCCTCGGCAAGTCGTCGAAGGCTGGGGCGGGCAATGTCCTCCATCGGAAAGCGTGCCGCGGCCACGGACCCCATGAGCAGCACCTCCGGGCCGAGCACCCAGTTGCCGGTGGTGGGATCGTGGTCCAGCAGGCCTTCAGCGGCAAGGGAGGAAAGGAGTCGGTGGACCGTGGGGCGGGTGAGTCCTGATTCGCGCACCAGCCCGGCCAGCGGCATGCCCTCCGCGCTTCGACCTACCAGCCGCAGCAGCCCGGCAATCCGCGTCACCACCTGGGCGCCCTGCACCGGCGTCATGGTCACAAACCCTCCTAATGTCCACAATATGGATACGTTTGAGCATATCGTCCACACTGTAATTCCCTGGCATTGTTTCCTTGACAGGTTCAATGAGCCGCCCGTAGTCTCCGGAAGCAGATCCTGCGTCCACTAAGTGGACGTTTACTGCTCTCAACGAGGAGACGTCATGAACAAACTCCAGCCTTCTGCCATCGCAGCCCTGGCGGGCGCGCTTCGGGACGGGATGACCCTCGCCGTGGGCGGCTTTGGCCTCAGCGGCATCCCCACTGACCTGATCGAAGCCGTGCGCGGCTCCGGCGTCAAGGACCTCACCGTCGTCTCGAACAACATGGGCGTGGACGGCAAGGGCCTGGGCATCCTGATCGAAGCCGGCCAGGTCCGCAAGGTCATCGCCTCCTACGTTGGCGAGAACAAGCTCTTCGCGGAGCAGTACCTCGCAGGGAAACTCGAGGTTGAGTTCACCCCGCAGGGAACACTGGCGGAACGCCTCCGCGCCGCCGGCGCCGGCATTTCGGCGTTCTACACCAAAACAGGTGTGGGCACCCTGGTGGCCGAGGGCAAGCCGCATGAGGTGTTCGACGGCGAGACTTTCGTCCAGGAGCGCGCCATCAAGGCCGACGTCGCACTGGTCCACGCGCACACCGCGGACACGGACGGCAACCTCACCTACCGTTTCACTGCCCGGAACTTCAACCCGGTGGTGGCCACCGCAGCGGTCCTCACCATCGCCGAAGCGGAAGTCATCGTCTCCCCCGGCGAACTGGACCCGAACCACATCGTCACCCCCGGGGTCTTTGTCCAGCGGTTGGTCCAGGCCACGGCCCGGGTAAAGGACATCGAGCAGCGGACGGTACGCCAGCGCACTGTGGCTGCCGGCGCCGAAGCGCTGGCCGTCTGAGCCGGGGCCGGGAACTCAAGGGAGAGCACCACCTTATGACCACCACGCAACCCGATGACCTCGATATCCGCCAGAAAGGCCTGGCCCGGATGGCGGAGAGGCTGGCCGGATGGACACAGAAATGGTTCCCTGACGCGTACATCTTCGCCCTGGCAGGGGTGCTGCTCGTCGCCGTCGCAGCGTTGGCGGCAGGCGCTTCGCCCAAAGCCGTGGTGGATTCCTTCGGCAACGGATTCTGGGACCTCACCGCTTTCACCCTCCAGATGTCAATGGTTGTCCTGACCGGTTACGTCGTGGCAACCTCGCCCCCGGTGGCCCGGCTGATTGAACGCCTGGCCCAGGTTCCCGGCTCCGCGCGGACCGCCGTCAGCTTTGTTGCCGTGATGTCCATGTCGGTGTCGTTCGTGAACTGGGGTTTGAGCCTGATCTTCGGCGGCCTCCTGGCGCGTGCCGTGGCCCGCCGGGGGGACCTTCACGTCGACTACCGGGCCCTCGGCGCGGCGGCGTTCATGGGGCTGGGCGCAGTCTGGGCGCTGGGGATGTCCTCCTCCGCGGCCCAGCTCCAGGCAACCAAGGCTTCCATTCCGCCGGCGCTCCTGAAGATCACCGGCGTCCTGGACTTCGGCACCACCATCTTCACCTGGCAGTCCCTGCTGACCCTGGTCATCCTGATGCTGCTGACCACCGTCATTGCCCACTTCTCCGCCCCCACGGGCGGCGCCGTCAAAACCGCGGCCGACCTCGGCGTCGACCTTGATGACCAGCCCGAACCGCCGGCCGAAAAGTCGCGCCCCGGCGAGTGGCTCGAATACAGCAGGGTCCTGCCCATCCTGGCGGGGGTGCTCACCCTCGGCTGGCTGGTGTCCCAGCTCCTGACCCTGCCCATCCTGAGCGTGGTCAGTTCACTGAACGGCTACCTGCTGGTCTTCCTGATGCTGGGGCTGGTGCTGCACGGAACCCCGCGCAAATTCCTCCAGTCCGTGACCAAGGCCGTGCCCGCAACCGCAGGCATTTTGGTCCAGTTTCCGCTCTATGCGGCAATGGCGGCCATCCTCACCAAAGCGACGGGCGCGGGCGGCCTCTCGGTGTCCGAGCATCTGGCCCATTTCTTCACCAGCATCGGCGGCAACGGGGCGTTCGCGGTCATCATCGCCCTTTACACGGCCTTCCTGGGGATGTTCGTCCCTTCCGGCGGAGGCAAGTGGCTGGTCGAGGCACCCTACGTCATGCAATCCGCGACGGACGTAAACATGAACCTTGGCTGGACCGTGCAGATCTACAACATGGCCGAGGCCCTGCCCAACCTCATCAACCCGTTCTTCATGCTGCCGCTGCTGGCCGTCTTGGGCCTGCGCGCCCGGGACCTGGTGGGCTTCACGTTCCAGCAGTTCCTGTTCCACCTGCCGGTTGTGCTGCTGTTGGCCTGGCTGCTGGGAATGACATTCGAATTCGTGCCGCCGGTAATACCCAACTGACTACAGACACCCGAATACTGCGAGAAGGAAAAAGGAGTTTCGCCATGGCCTGGACCAGGGATGAGATGGCTGCGATTGCGGCCGGGGAACTGAATGACGGCGACTACGTCAACCTGGGGATCGGCATCCCCACACTGGTGGCCAACAACCTGCCCGAGGGCGTGCGGGTGGTGCTGCAGAGCGAGAACGGGCTGCTGGGCATGGGGCCGTTCCCGCTCGAGGGCGAAGAGGACGCGGACCTGATCAACGCCGGCAAGCAGACCGTCACGGTGTTGCCCGGCGGCAGCATCTTCGATTCCGCCACTTCGTTCGGCATGATCCGCGGGGGCCATGTCAAGGTGGCGATCCTGGGCGCCATGCAGGTCTCCGGCGATGGTGACCTGGCCAACTGGACCATCCCGGGCAAGATGGTCAAAGGCATGGGCGGCGCCATGGACCTGGTGGCCGGAACACCGCGCGTGGTGGTCCTGACCGAACACAACGCCAAGGACGGCAGCGCCAAGATCGTCAGCCAATGCACCCTCCCGCTGACGGGGCTCAGCTGCGTGGACCGGATCATCAGCGACCTCGCCGTGTTTGACCTTTACAAAACGGACGACGGCGGACGGCAGCTCACGCTGACCCGGCTGGCGCCAGGCGTCACCGAAGAGGAGATCCGGGAAAAGACCGACGCCGGCTTCGATGTCCGGCTTGAGAACGAGGAAGTGGCAGCGTGAGCCTGAAAGACCAGTTCGGCAAGGATGTCCTGATCACCGGCTGGGGGCACAGCAGGTTTGGCAAGCTGGCGGACGAGACCCTCGAATCGCTGATTGTCCAGGTGGCCACGGACGCCATCAGCACCGCAGGCGTCGAACCGTCGCAGATCGACGAGGTCTACGTGGGCCAGTTCAACGCCGGCATGATGCCGCTGGCCTTCCCCTCGTCACTGGCCCTGCAGGTTTCCCCGGACCTGGCCAACGTCCCGGCCACCCGTGTGGAGAACGCGTGCGCTTCCGGCTCGGCCGCCTTCCAGCAGGGCACCAAGTCGCTGCTGGCCGGTACCGCAAAAACGGTCCTGGTGATCGGCGCGGAAAAGATGACCCACGCCGGGGCAGACGTGGTGGGCGCCGCGCTTCTCGGGGCGGACTACGACATGGCCGGGAAACAGTCCACCACAGGTTTCACCGGGCTCTTCGCCGAGGTGGCAAAACACTACGCCAAGCGCTACGACGCCGCCGGCAGCCTGGGAGACATACTGGGCAGCATCGCAGCGAAGAACCACCGCAACGGCGTGGACAACCCCTACGCCCAGCTCCGCAAGGACCTTGGCGAGGAGTTCTGCCGGACCGTCTCAGACAAGAACCCGATGGTGGCCGACCCGCTGCGCCGCACCGACTGCTCCCCCGTCTCGGACGGTGCAGCCGCCGTCGTGCTGTCTGTCTCCCCCACCGGCGGTGCCACGGCTCCGGTACGGCTTGCCGGCTTCGGCCAAGCCAACGACTTCTTCCCCACCGACCGCCGCGACCCCACGGCGTTCGAGGCCACCCGGGCCTCCTGGCAGCGCGCCCTGGCGATGGCCGGCGTCGGGCTCGAAGACCTGGACCTGGCCGAAGTCCATGACTGCTTCACCATCGCGGAACTGCTCATGTACGAAGCCATGGGCCTGACAGCCCCCGGCGAAGGCGCCCGGGCTCTTGAGGAAGGCTGGGTGTACAAGGACGGCAAGCTGCCGGTCAACGTCTCCGGCGGACTCAAGGCCAAGGGCCATCCGGTGGGCGCCACGGGAGTCTCGCAGCATGTGCTCGCTGCGATGCAGCTCACCGGGACCGCCGGCGATATGCAGCTGGCGGCCCCGCGCAGGGCTGCGGTGCAGAACATGGGCGGCGTCGGCATCGCCAACTACGTCAGCATCCTTGAGGCTGCCTGACATAGCGCACGGGGGCAGCCCCGTCCTGCTTACTTCGCGGCACCCGCAACAGCATCGGCGCCGGCGGTGGCACAAGCTTCATCCAGGGCGCCATCAGGTGCCCCGCCCACGCCGATGCCGGCAACAGAAACGCCATTGACCTTCAACGGGACACCGCCTGCCAGGAACAGCGTGCCCGGCAGGTCGGCGATCGAGGGACCATTGCCATTGACGCGCTTGGCGAGTTCGCTGGTGGGTGCACCGAAGGCTGCGGCCGTGTAGGCCTTCTGCTTGGCGGCCTCAATGGTGTGGGCGGCGGCGTTGTCTCCCCGGAGCACAGCCTGGACCGTGCCGAAGCGGTCAACGACGGCCACCGTGACGAAGGGCAGCTTGTCTGCCTGGCATTTGGCGAGCGCCGCAGTCACGGCCTGGGCCGACGCTCCGGCAGTGATCCGGTTCTGCTGCACCACTGTTTCCGGAGCCGGCCGGACATCAACGGCCGGTACGACGGCGGGAGCTTCCGCGCCGTTCGCCCGGCCGGTACCGGCGTTCGCGGCCACCGTCGCTCCGGCCGTGGCCAGGATCGCTGCGGCTGCTGCGGCGGTGAGTGCTTTGTGCGACGTCTTCATAATGCTTCCTTCGGTTGGGGTGCTGCTTCCGGGTTCCATCCTTCCGGCCGCGTCCTGGGGTGGCATCGGTTGATGGGCTGTTCCTGGCTACCCCGAAAGGCCGGCCATATCAGCCAAAAGGCTGAGGGCAGCCAGGGCAGGGACGCCTAGCATGGAGTGCAGAGCCACCCATCAGAACCGGATCCCGCATGCCCACCAGAGATGCCCTACCAGCCACAGGTCCGGCGGCCGGCGCCGCCCAGGGTCCCGACGCCCGCCGGTCGCTTCGTGCGCCGGCAGCGAACGGCCGCCTGGGCGGGATCGAGGCCGCGGTCCATCTTGGCTTCGCGGTGCTCCTGGTGGCCTCCGTGGTGCGGTACGTTCTGCGGCACTCACCGGCCGACAACATGCTGGTGCTGGGACTCGCTGCCGCCGCCAGCCTGCTGTACGCCGTCGTAGCCCTGCTGTCGGCTCGGGACCGGCACAGCGTCGCCTGGGTGGTGGCGCTGGTTGGCGTGTGGGCGGTCCTTGTGGTGGCGGCGCCAAGCTTCGCGTGGTGTTCCTTTGCCCTGTTCTTCCTGTGCAGGAGTGCTTTGCGGGGCGCTGCCGCCTACATCCTGGCGGCCGTCATCACCCTGGCAACAGCCGCCGGCCTGTTCCGGCTCGGCAACGGCACCGACATCGCCATGCTGCTGGGTCCACTGGCTGTCGGGACCATGCTGACGCTCATCTATGACAGGATCCAGAACGACGCCGCAGAGCAGCGCCGCCTGAACGCGCAGGTTTCCCTGGCCCAAGGGCAGCTCGCGGCCAGTGAGCGCCGGGCCGGCACCATCGCCGAACGGGACCGGGTATCCCGGGAAATCCACGACACCGTCACCCAAGGGCTCGCCAGCAGCCTGCTCCTGCTCGAAGCAGCGGGCCGCGGGTGGCCGGATGCGACAGCCCGGGACGGTCTGCGCCAGGCCACCGACCTGCTCCGCGCGAACCTGGCGGACACCCGGAGCCTGGTCCACGAGCTCGCCTCCCCCGGGTTGGAATCGACGCCGTTGCCGGACTCGCTGCTGCTTGCCGCCCGGCGGTACATGCCGGCGGCCACCCTGGCGGTGACGGGCGAACCGGGCCCCGTTCCCCCGGAGGTGCGGCACGCCCTGCTGCGGGTTGTGCAGAGTGCCTCCTCCAACATCGCGCTGCATGCTTCGGCTTCGATGGCCGCGCTGACGTTGGGTTTCCTGCAGGACACCGTCACCTTGGACATTTACGACGACGGTGCGGGCTTTGACCCGGCGGCGGCAGCCCCGCCGTCGGCCTCGGGTGGGTACGGCCTGCGGGCAATGCGGCAACGGGTGGAGCAGCTGGGCGGGAGCTTCTCGGTGCAGAGCACCCCGGGCGAGGGCACCATCGTGGCCGCGCAACTTCCTTTGGAGGGGCCATAGATGGGCGGCATTACGGTCCTTCTGGTGGACGACCACCTGGTGGTTCGCAGCGGCCTGCGTGCGTTGCTTGCGACCCAGCCTGATATGGATGTCGTCGCGGAGGCGTCGTCGGGTGAAGAGGCGTTGCAGCTGGTCCGTTCGCACGCCCCGGCGGTGGTGGTGATGGACCTTGCCATGGGCCCGGGCATGGATGGTATTGAAGCCATCAGGCAGATTCGAAACCTCGGCACCGGGCAAGCGGTCCTGGTTTTCACCACGTACGACTCCGACGCGGATATTGTCCGCGCTGTTGATTCCGGGGCCATGGGCTACCTGTTGAAAGATGCGGCACCGGAGGAGATCTTCGCCGCCATCCGGGGCGCGGTGCAGGGCAGGAGCGTGATGAGCCCGCCGGTGGCCTCCAGGTTGTTCCAGCAGATGCGCAACCCCGACGAGGTCCTCACTCCCCGCGAGGCGGAGCTGCTCAGCCTGCTCACTGAGGGCCTCAGCAACCGCGAGCTCGGCCGGCGGCTGTTCATTTCCGAAGCCACGGTGAAAACCCACCTGGCACACATCTATGCCAAGCTCGGAGTGGATACCCGGGCGGCCGCTATTGCCACCGCCATCCGCCGCGAAGGCATGCGTTAACCGCACATTATGGCCGCTACCCTTGCACCCGGGGCCCGCGCCCCGTACGTTGGGGACTGTGGGGGACTAACTCCCGCGCACCCCGGGACGGTTCCGGGGAGAGAATCAGAGTCACATGAAGGAATGCAGCCATGGCAACAGGCACAGTTAAATGGTTCAACGCCGAAAAGGGTTTTGGCTTCATTGCCCCCGATGACGGGTCCGCTGACGTATTCGCCCACTACTCGGCAATCGCCACCAGCGGCTACCGCTCACTGGACGAAAACCAGAAGGTCGAATTCGATGTGACCCAGGGCCCCAAGGGTCCGCAGGCAGAGAACATCCGCCCGCTCTAAGTCTTCGGCGGCTCCGGCAACTGCCGGGACCCCCGTCCAGCGGCCCCTCCAACGAACGTTGGAGGGGCCGCTGTTTTTTGCCGGCGTTGTTTCGTCGGCGCTTGTTTTCGCCGGTGCTTGTTTTCGGCGGCGCTTGTTTTCGTCGGCGCTGTGTTTCACGGCATTGCGGGTTGGGGATAATTGAGCCATGACCGGAAAGGACCAGGACCAGGATCCGTGGGTCGAGTTCGACGCACTCGGGCCCGCCGCACCCGACCGCGTCCCGGGCCAGCCCGGCGGCGAACCCCACGGCTTCGGATTCCGCACCGGCGTACGCAGCGCCCGGGTCGCCGTCGGCTTTGCCGTCTACGCCCTGGCCCTGGGCACCATCCTGGCCCTGACGGGTTGCATCGTGTTCATCGCCCGGCAGCAGTGGCTGCTGGTGGGGCTCATGCTGATGTTCGAGTCCATCTTTGTCTTTGCCTTCACGCGGCTCGTCGCCCAGGCGCGGCACCGGACACCGCGAAACGGTCAGGCCAAGTAAGCCGACAAGCACCCTTGACCTTGACGCAGCGTCAACCCCTAGGCTCAAGGGCATGGAAGAAATCCGTGGCAACGGCTCGAGGGATTGGCCCATCCAGGATGTGGCCAGGATGGCCGGCACCACCAGCCGCACGCTCAGGCATTACGACGACATCGGGCTCTTGAAGCCCAGCCGGGTGGGCGGGAACGGCTACCGCTATTACGACGGTGCCGCCCTCCTTCAGCTGCAGCGGATCCTTTTGCTGCGGGAGCTGGGCCTGGGGCTGCAGGCCATCGCCGAAGTCTTCCAGCGCCAGGCCGACCCCGTCGCGGAGCTCTCCCGCCACCTTGAGTGGCTGGCGCAGGAGCAACAACGGCTGGCCCGGCAGGCGCAGTCCGTGCAGCAAACCATCGAAACAGTGAAGGCAGGAGGCCAACTGATGGCTGAGAACATGTTTGACGGCTTCGACCATACCCAGTACCGGGAGGAGGTCGAGGAACGCTGGGGCAAGGACGCCTACGCCGCATCTGATGCGTGGTGGCGGGGGATGGACGCCGCGGAAAAGCGGGCGTGGAAGTCCAGGGTGGAGGAGCTGGGCAGGGACTGGATCGCGGCCGGCGCTTCAGGGGTGACGGCGGATGGACCGGAGGCCCAGGACCTGGCACGCAGGCACGTGGCCTGGCTCCAGTCCATTCCCGGAACTCCCGCTGCGGCCGCCGGCGGCGACATCAAGGGATATGTCACCGGACTCGCTGACATGTATGTTGCGGATCCGCGTTTTGCCGCCAACTACGGGGGCATGGACGGGGCCGCCTTCGTGCGGAGCGCCCTGCGCATTTTTGCGGAGAAGCACCTCTGAGGGCACCTGTCAGCGGTTGGCGTTGACCCGCCTGGCCCTCTTGACCCGCCGGACGATGAGCAGGACCACGGCCACGGCGAGCGCAGCGTAGACAGCGTAGTTCAGGACGTGTGAATACTTCTCGATGAGCTGGTACTGGGTGCCCAGCAGGTAGCCGAGGCCAATGAGGGCTCCATTCCACAGCCCGCTGCCGGCGAGGGTGAAGAGGCTGAAGGTGGCCGGTGGCATCGCCGCGGCCCCGGCCGGCAGCGAGATCAGGCTGCGGATGCCTGGGAGGAGGCGGCCGAAGAAAATGGACGATCTTCCGTGGCGGCGGAACCAGGCCGCTGCCTGTTCAAAGTCCTCCCGGTCCACCAAGGGCAGTTTGGACAGCCAGCGGATTGAACGTTCCAGGCCCAGTTTTGCGCCGAGCCAATAGAGCAGCAGGGCACCCAGGTAGGCGCCCAGGGTGCTGGTGGCGAAGACAAGGAGCAGGTTGAGGGAACCTTGCTTGGCAAGGTAGCCCGCCAGGGGAAGGATCACCTCGCTGGGGATGGGAGGCACCACCGTCTCCGCGAGCGTGAAGGCACCCACGCCCCACTCGCCCAGGGTGTCGATAGCCCTCGCCGCGAAGCCCACGATGCCCGTGAGTCCGTCGGTGGGGCTGGCTGCACCGGTCATGGTTGTCCACATACGTCTGTCCCCGTTCGCTGGCATGGCCGTCCGTTACCCGTCATGTCCACAATACGGGCCGCGGAATTCGTCGAGCGCCCCAAGGTCCCCGGAAGCGCGTCCCGGGGTCACCGGTGCTTGAACTGCGGCTCACGCTTTTCTGCGAACGCCGCCATCCCTTCCTTTTGGTCCTCGGTGGCGAACAGCGAGTGGAAGAGCCTCCGTTCAAACAGGACCCCTTGGGCCAGCCCGGTTTCGAAGGCTGCATTCACGGCTTCCTTTGCCGCCATGGCAGCGGGCTTCGACTTGGCGGCGATCAGCCCGGCTGCCTTGAGGGCCTCGGACACCACTTCCTCCGCCGGTACGACCCGGGAGACAAGTCCGCACCGGTCCGCTTCCTCGGCACCGATGAACCTGCCGGTGAGGATCAGGTCCATGGCCTTGGCCTTGCCGATCGCGCGGGTGAGCCGTTGCGAACCCCCCATCCCGGGAAGTACGGCAAGGTTGATTTCCGGCTGGCCGAACTTGGCGTTGTCCCCCGCAATAATGAGGTCGCACATCATCGCGAGCTCGCAGCCGCCGCCCAGGGCAAACCCGGACACCGCCGCGATGGTGGGGATCCGCAGCCGGGTGAAGTCCTCCCAGCCGCGGAACCAGTCCGCGGTGTACATGTCCATGTAGCCCTGATCGGCCATTTCCTTGATGTCGGCGCCCGCCGCGAACGCCTTGGCCGAGCCGGTGATCACCACGGCGCCTACGTTCGGATCGGAGTCCATCGCGGTCACGGCGGCGACCAGTTCCTCCATGGTGGCCTTGTTGAGCGCATTCAACGCCGATGGCCGGTTGAGGGTCACCAGCCCAACCCTGCCTTGTTGCTCCACCAGGATGTTGGCGTATTCAGTCATTCGGGGCTCCCGTCGTCGTGTGCTGCCGTGGTCCGGCTCCGGCCCGTTGCGTCCGTTCCTGTTGCCGCCGCCGTGGTGTCCGCGGCAGCCGGTTCCGCGCTGCCGCGGATATCAGTAATGATGGCGGAGAAGTCGCGGCCGGCGCCGCCCTCCGCGGCAAACGTATCGTAGATGCGGGCGGCGAGCGCCCCCATCTGTCCTGCCACTCCCGTGCTGTTGAGGGCATTGACCGCCAGGTTGAGGTCCTTGGCCATCAGCGCCGCCGCAAAACCCGGCTGGTAGTCCCTGTTGGCCGGGCTGGCGGGGACGGGTCCGGGTACCGGGCAGTTGGTGGTGAGCGCCCAGCATTGGCCCGAGGCGGCGGAGGCGACGTCGAACAGGGCCTGGTGGCTCAGGCCCAGCTTTTCGCCGAGGACAAACGCCTCGCTGACCGCGATCATGGAAACGCCCAGGATGAGGTTGTTGCAGATCTTGGCAGCCTGGCCCGCACCGTGGCCGCCGCAATGGACCACGCGTTTGCCCATCACCTCCAGGAGCGGCCGCACCGACTCGAAGTCCTGCGCTTCGCCGCCGGCCATGAATGTCAACGTCGCTGCTTCGGCGCCCACCACGCCGCCCGAAACGGGCGCGTCGACCGAACGGTGGCCTGCTTCACCGGCCAGGCGCGCGGCCTCCCGTGCCTCATCGACGTTGATGGTGGAGCAGTCAAGGAACATGGTGCCCGGCGGAGCCGCAGCCAGCAATCCGGGTTGTCCGGCGTTGCCGCGGTAGGCGTCCAGGACGTGTCCACCGCTGGGGAACATGGTCAGCACGACGTCGGCCTCCGCTACGGCGCCAGCCGCGCTGGCCGCGACCGGCACACCATGTTCCCGTGCCGCTTGGACGGCGACAGGCACCACATCGAAAGCAACCACCGCATAGCCGGCCCGGACCAGGTTCAGGGCCATGGGACCGCCCATGTGTCCCAGGCCGAGGAAAGCCACGGTTCCCGTCTCAGGCATGGTCCGCCTCCTCGGGTGCGCGTTCCGGGTGCAGGTCCAGCTCCCGGCCCTCCAGCGGTTCGAAGAACCTGTCCACCTGTCCTGGAAGCACGTCAGCCAGTGTTGCCGGTTTCCACTGCGGATTCCTGTCCTTGTCCACGACTTGGGCGCGGATGCCTTCGCGGAAGTCGGGACCGGCCAGGAACCGGATTCCGGCACGGTACTCCTGGGCAAGCGCTTCATCCAGGGTCAGTCCAGCGGCCCGGCGCAGCGACGCCAGGGTGACCTTGACAGAGGTGGGTGACTTGGCTTCGATCGTGTCGGCCGCCTCCACCGCAGCCTCCCTCCCGGGCCCCGCCCACTCCCGGAGGCGCCGGACGATCCGGGCTGCGTCATCCGAGGCGTAGCAGGCGTCGATCCAGTCACGGTGCCCGGCGAGCAGCGAGTCCGGGGCCGGCCGGGTATACCGTTCGACGACGTCTTCCGCGTCATGGTCCACAAGGGCGGCCGCCAGGTCCGTCAGCGATCCTGACGGTACGTAGTGGTCCGCAAGGCCAAGGAACACCGCGTCGCCGGCGCCAAGATGCGCGCCGGTCAGGGCAGCGTGCGTTCCGGCCTCGCCGGGTGCGTGCGAGAGCAGGTAGGTGCCACCAACGTCCGGGGCGAATCCGATGGTGGTTTCCGGCATGCCCGTCCTGGTCCGCTCCGTGACCACCCGGACACTCCCGTGCGCGGAGATCCCCACCCCGCCGCCGAGGACCAGGCCATCCATGAGGGCCACGTACGGCTTGGGATACCGGGCGATCAGGGAGTTCAGCCGGTATTCTGCCTGCCAGAAACCTGCCGTCCGGTGTCCGCCGTGCAACATGTCCTCGTATATGGCCACAATGTCGCCGCCGGCGCAGAGGCCGCGTTCCCCGGCGCCCTGCACCAGGACGGTGGCGACGTCATCGTCCCCGGCCCACGCGGTGAGCTGCCGGAGCATCAGGTCCACCATTCCGGCGGTGAGTGCGTTCACGGCTTTAGGCCTGTTGAGCGTGACCAGGCCCAGCCGGCCGCGGCGCTCAAACAGTACTTCCGGGTGCCCGTTGCCGGCGGCACCATCCATTCCCTTGGCTGCGGTCATCGGCTGGCTGCTCCTTCGCATGGTGGCCGGACGAGTGATCCAGGTCATTCTGGTTGCGAATATACCCGCCGCGTCATGCTGGGGACCAACCGCGTGCGGTGCCGCCCGGACTGGCGGGAGGCTTTACCCGGCGCGCAGCTGCCAAGGTAAGTTAGGAACCGTGAAGATAGCTACCTGGAATGTGAATTCGCTCCGTGCCCGCGCCGACCGTGTTGAAGCCTGGCTCCAGCGCAGCGACTGCGACGTCCTGGCCATCCAGGAGACCAAGTGCAAGGACGAGAACTTTCCGTGGGAGCTCTTTGAACGGATGGGCTACGAGGTTGCCCACTTCGGCGTAAACCAGTGGAACGGCGTGGCCATCGCCTCCCGTGTTGGACTTGAGGACGTGGAGCGGACGTTCCTGGACCAGCCCTCGTTCGGCAAGGCCGGCAAGGACCCCGTCCAGGAGGCCCGCGCCATGGCTGCCACCTGCGGCGGCGTCAGGGTCTGGAGCCTGTATGTCCCCAACGGGCGTTCCCTGGACGACGAACACATGCCTTACAAGCTCAAGTGGCTGGAAAGCCTGAAAACGCACGCCCAGGGCCTGGTTACGGACAACCCGCAGGCGCAGGTCGCATTGATGGGCGACTGGAACATCGCCCCGTTCGACGACGACGTCTGGGACATCGACTTGTTCGTCAACAACCGCTACACCCATGTCAGTCCGCCGGAGCGTGCGGCGTTCCATGCCTTCGAGTCCGCCGGCTTCACCGACGTTGTGCGCCCCTATACCCCCGGCCCGGGCGTCTACACGTACTGGGACTACACCCAGCTCCGGTTTCCCAAGAAGGAAGGCATGCGGATCGACTTCATCCTGGCCTCCCCCGCCTTGGCAGCCCGGGTCACCGGCGCCTCGATCGACCGCGAGGAACGGAAAGGCAAAGGCGCCTCGGACCACGCTCCCGTGCTGGTGGAGCTGGCGGACTGATGACAGCCCCCTGCGCCCATCCAAGGAGACCGTCATGACGGGAAACCTCTACCGGGGCCAGGCAGGCCTGCCATTTTCCTCCACGCTGCGCGTCTACGAACCCTTGGACGCCTTTCCGGCGGAACAACGACCCGCCCTCCAGGCCGCCGGCGAGCGCGCCGCGTCCCGTGCCGCCGTCGAAAACGCTGAACTGCTGGCCTCGCTGGGGCGGATCACCCGCTCCGGCGGTGATCCGTTTCCCACCGGGCGCACCGATCTGGTGCGCGTCACCACCGCGCCGGCACCGGACGGCGGAACGGCCGACGACGGCGCTGCCGCTGGCACCGCGCCAGTGTTGCTGTACTGCCCCAGCCAGCTCGTCCTGCGCGCCGGGTTGGCCGCCAACGCCCTGATGGAAGGGATCCACGGCCCGCTGGCGGAGCTGCTGATCCCTGAGGAACAGCGCGACCGGCACCAGGAGCGGATCGACCTGGTGAAGGCACGGGACGGATCCGTCCGCGTGCACACGCGGGCCTCCACCTGGGGCATCCCGTTCAGTTGGTTCTCGCTGTTCATGGAGTCCGACCGCAAGGACGTCGTGGAAGCCGCCGGCCGCATCCTTACGGTCCGCGTCTGGGCCCCGATCACAGACGCCTTGGAGCGGGCCCGCTACGCCGTGGCCAACCTGGCGCTGGCCGCCCCGGACCTTGACATGCTTGACGACCTGGCACAGCTGACCGAATGGCTGGAGCTGTTCCACGTGAACTCCATGGTGGAGCTGGACTATGGTGCCGTCGCAGACAAGGTGTACCCGGACGAATCACCCATGGACATCAGGCTGGGCATCGAGTGCCTGGCTGAGGGCGACATGACCGGCGCCGCGGCCGCCTATCGCAGGCTCGCCTCGCGCTGGATCCCTATCCGGCAGCTTGCCCGCGCTTCTTGAGGCCGTTTCACGCCTTGGGCGGCGCGGTGGTGCGCCGGATAATCAGTTCATGCGGAGCAACGGCGGACCGGACGGACCCGATGTCCCCGTCCAGTTCGTCCAGGAGCATCTTGGTGGCCAGTTCGGCCTGCTCATCCGGGCGTTGCCCAACGGTGGTGAGGCCCATGGCCTCCGCGAAGTCGTGGTTGTCGATCCCCACCACTGACAGTTCGCCGGGGATGTTAACGCCGAGGCGGTTGGCTTCGAAGATGACCCCCATGGCCATTTCGTCAGACGCGCAGAAGATTGCTGTGGGCTTCGGCCCGGAACCGGACCAAAGGCGGCGGAAGGCTTCCTGGCCGCTGCGCACCGTGAAGTCGCCCCATTCGTCCCACTCCGGCCGGGTGGCAAGGCCTGCGGCGGCCATGACGTCCTTGAACGCCAGGATGCGCACCCTCGGGACGTCGAAGTTGAGGTCGGTCTCGTCGTCGCCGTGCAGCAACGCGATGTCCCGGTGGCCCAGGTCGATCAAGTGCCGGACCGCCGTTGAGGCTGCCGCGTAGTCGTCAATGCCGATGTAGGGGCACTCTTCGACGTGGCCGCCCACCACCACCAGCGGGATGTCGATTTTTTGCAGGTGTTCGATTTCTTCGTGGCTGAGCGCCATGCAGAGCACCAGCAGGGCATCGATCTGCTTGTAGACCATGGTCTTGCTGAAGAGCCGCTCGCGGTTGCTGCCGTGGCCGCCGAGGTTGAACAGGGAGAGGTTGTAATGCCGGGCGTGCAGCTCGCGGTCCGCACCCTCAATGGCCTTGGAGAAGAACCAGCGGCTCACGAACGGCGCCAGGACGCCAATGGTCTTGGTGCGCCCCGTGGCCAGTCCGGAAGCAGAGGACGATGCCACGTAGCCCAGGTTTCCCGCGACTTCGAGGATTTTCTCCCTGGTGGCCGGCGAGACGCGGGGCAACCCACGGACGGCGCGGGAGACGGTTGCGGTTGAGACTCCGGCGGCCGCTGCCACGTCCTCGATGCTGACGCCATTATGGCCGCCCCGTTGGGACCTTTCCGTTGTCCGTGCCACCGTGTCCCCTCATAACTCCTGCGCGGCGCAGAGCCGGCTGGCCCTGCGTCTACCCCCAAGCCTCGTATTTTTCCATTCCGCGGCCGGGCAGTGGTAACTGTGGCGGGGACCGCTGTTTTTAAGTGCGCCTACTTGCGGGCCGGCAG
Organism: Pseudarthrobacter sp. MOO14; assembly: GCF_058267675.1. Taxonomy (NCBI): domain Bacteria; kingdom Bacillati; phylum Actinomycetota; class Actinomycetes; order Micrococcales; family Micrococcaceae; genus Pseudarthrobacter; species Pseudarthrobacter sp. MOO14. Next base: position 2,976,345 of record NZ_CM177849.1, on the reverse strand, counting down.
CCTACGCCGCAGGCGCACCATTCCGTACAGGGCCAGCAGGGTTGCCAGCAGGCCCAAGGCCCAGCCAATGGCCGGCTGCGCGGTAATTTCCATCCACACAGTGACCACCAGGAGGACCACTGCCCAAAAACCAAGGAAACCGATGATGATGTCGAAATCCTCGCCCGACCTGACCAGCCGGCTGCGGTTGCCCGCCCCCGCTGGTGTGCGGGGGCGGGCACCGTGATCCGTCACTTGACCGCACCTGCGGTGAGGCCGGCGACGATCTTGCGCTGGAAGACCAGGACCAGGATCACCAGCGGAATGGTGACAATGGTGCCGGCGGCCATGATGGCCGTGTACGGGATCTGGTTGGGCTGTGCACCGGCGAAGTTGGCGATTGCCACCGTGACCGGCTGGGTTGCGTCGCTGGACAGCTGGCTGGCAATCAGGAACTCATTCCAGGATGAAATGAACGCCAGGATTGCCGTGGTGAAGATTGCCGGCGCCGCCAGGGGCATGATGACCTTGCGGAATGCCTGCCCCTGGGTGCAGCCGTCAACGCGGGCCGATTCCTCCAGCTCCCACGGCATTTCCCGGAAGAACGAGGTCATGGTGTAGACCGTCAGCGGGAGCACGAAGGAGATGTTGGGGATAATCAGCGCCTGGTAGGTGCCCATCCAGCCGATGTTGGTGAACAGCTGGAAAAGCGGGGTGATCAGGGCAACGCCCGGGAACATGGAAGCACCCAGGATGAAACCGAGCACCAGGTACTTGAACCGGAAATTCAACCGGGCCAGGGCGTAGGCAGCAAACACGCCGATCACCAGCGATACGACCGTCACCACGCCGCCAATGAACACGCTGTTCAGCAGTGCCTGTCCGAACCTGTTGCCGAAGGACGTATCGAAGGCGGTGATGAAGTTGTCCATGGTGACATGGGTGGGCAGGATCGAGGTGTCGTACGTGAACCCGACCTCGCGGAAGGCGGTGACCACCATCCAGTAGGCCGGTGCGAGGCACCAGATCAGGACGACGACGGCACTGATGTAGGTCCTGCCCTGGGCCCACTTCTCCCGGTTCTGGGCAGTTTTGCGACCCTTGTCCTGGCGTGCCCGCAAGGCGGTGGCGTCTGCTGTTGCCGTGGTCATTTCTTCCCCTTTCCGGTTGCGCCGCTCTGCTCAACCACATTTGCCCCGAGGAAGCGGACAAAGATGAAAGCGACCAGGAAGATGATGATGAACGTGATGGTGGACAACGCCGCCGCGGAATTGAAGCCCTGCCTGATCTGGTTGATGACCAGGATGGACAGCGTGGTGGTGTTGTTCGCGCCGCCGGTAAGAATGTACGGCAGGTCGAACATGCGCAGTGCATCCAAGGTACGGAACAGGATCGCCACCATCAGCGCCGGTTTGACCAGCGGCAAGGTGATGAGCCGGAACCGCTGCCACGCGGACGCACCGTCCACCTTGGCCGCCTCATAGACTTCGGCCGGAATCATCTGCAGGCCCGCAAGGATCAGCAGTGCCATGAACGGCGTCGTCTTCCAGACGTCGGCAATGATGACGGCCCACTTGGCCGGCCACTCGCTGCCGGTCCACAGGATGGTGGTGTTGAACAGCTTGTTGGCGATGCCCTCGAAAGCGAAGATGAAGAACCAGAGCTTTGCCGTCACAGCCGTGGGGATGGCCCACGGCACCAGGACGGCCGCGCGGACGAGGCTCCGGCCCCGGAAGGTGCGGGCCATGATCACAGCCATCCAGAAACCCAGCACCGTTTCCAGCGTCACCGTCACGATTGTGAAGAAGAACGTGGTGGCAGTGGCGGACCAGAATTGGCCGCCCAAGGTGCCCGGCGGGCAGGCGACGGTACCGCCGGCGGGCGCGGAACACTGTTGCGCCAGCCAGTTGACGTAGTTTTGGATGCCGGCCGAGCCGCCTGCCGTGAACAGGCCGGTGGCGGGATCGAGGCCGGCGTCCTTCTGGAAGGACATCACGATCGCGCTGATGATGGGGTACACGATCACAATGCCCAAGGCCACGATGGTCGGGGCGAGCAGCCAGGACGCCCAGCGACCCTGGCTTGCGATCCTGTTGTCTTCCCCTACGCCCTTGGGCGCGTGATGGACAGGGGCAGCGCCCGACGCCGGTGACTTAACCGGCGTCGGGCCTAGTTCGGTTGCCATGGCAGGACTACGATCCTGCACCGGCGGATTGGATGGCGTTCTGCATGTCGGAAAGTGCAGCGTCCACTGTCTTTTCTCCCTTGATAGCGGAGTAGGCATTATCTTGGATTGCCTTGGTGACAGCCGGGTAGAAAGGCGTTACGGGACGCGGTACGGCGTTCTCGATGGACGTCTTCAGGACCGGCAGGTAGGGCAGCTTGGCAACCAGTTCCTGGTCTTCATAGAGCGAGCCGAGGACCGGAGCCAGGGAACCCTGGGTGGCGTAGAACTTCTCGGTCTCCGCGGAGGTCATGAACTTCATGAAGTCCAGTGCGGTGGCTTTGTTCTTGGAGTACACGCTGGTGGCGAGGTTGTGGCCGCCCAGCGAGGACGCACCAGGGCCGCTCTTGCCGGGCAGTGCCGCAAGGCCGGTCTTGTCCTTCACAGCCGAAGATCCTTCGGTGGTGATCAGGTTGAAGGCGTAGGGCCAGTTGCGCAGGAACAGGAGCTTTCCGCTCTGGAATGCCTGGCGGCTGTCCTCTTCCTTGTAGGTGATGGCTTCCTTGGGGATGTTCCCGTCAGCGTAGGCCTTGGCCAGGTTGCCCAGGCCGGCCTTCGCTTCCGCCGTGTTTACGCTGGGCTTGCCGTCCTTGTCCAGGACTGAGCCGCCGGCGGAGTTGATGGCCTCGGATGCGTTGACGGTCAGGCCTTCATACTTGCTGAACTGGCCGGCGTAGCAACCAATGTTGTTCTGCTTGGCGATGGAGCACATGCTCATCATCTCGTCCCAGGTCTTGGGAGGCGTGGGAACCAGGTCCTTGCGGTAGTACAGGATGCCGCCGTCAGAGGTTTGCGGGGCCGCGTAAAGGGTGCCCTTGTAGGTGGCGCTGTCCACGGTGGGCTTCAGCATGGCGCTGGTGTCGATCGCCATCTTGTCCTTCAACGGCTGCAACCAGCCCTTGGCCGCGAACTCCGCGGTCCAGACAACGTCGACGTCAACAACGTCGTAGTCGGACTGCTTGGCCTGGAAGTGCTGGACCAGGTCGTCGTGCTGCTGGTCGGCCTGGTCGGTCTGCTCCTTGAAGGTGACCTTTTCATTCGGGTGCGCGGCATTCCACTTGTCAATGAGCGGACGGACGACGTTGCTGTTGTCCTTGCCCTGGACATACGTGATGGGGCCGCGGCCGTCGAGGTTGGCATCAGCATCGCTGCCTCCCCCGCCGGTGGTGCCCCCTCCGCCGCCGCCGCAGGCGGACAACGTCAGGGCCAGAATGCCGGCCGCGGCGGCCGGAAGCAGGAATCTCGGGGTTTTCATTAGCTTGAAGCTCCTCGCTGAGTGACAAGTAAGTCGACAGTGCGCTTGTAGGTGAGGTTGATGTGGTGACCATCACACTAGTAAGGTTGCTGTCGCGAATGCAAGCGTTTACATCAAAAAGTTATCTTAGGGGAACCAAATGCCCAACCCGTCCGTTCCGGTACCCCGTCCCGTACCCTCCGCATGGTGGGCGGACGCGGTGGTCTACCAGATTTACCCCCGGTCCTTCGCCGATGGGAATGGCGATGGAATGGGCGATTTGCGGGGCGTCCTGCAGCGGCTCCCCTACCTGGAAAAGCTGGGCGTGGACGCTGTCTGGCTCTCCCCCTTCTACAAGTCGCCCCAGGCCGACGGCGGTTACGACGTCGCCGACTACCGCCAGGTGGATCCGCTCTTCGGCACCTTGGCGGACTTCGACGCGATGTTGCAGGAAGCTCACCGCCGCGGCCTGAAGGTCATCGTGGACCTGGTCCCCAACCACACTTCCGACGAACACACCTGGTTCCAGGCGGCGCTGCGGGCAGCCCCGGGAAGCCCGGAACGGGAACGGTACATCTTCCGTGACGGCAAGGACGAAGTGCCGGGATCGGGGGATGGCCGGCTGGCGCCCAACAATTGGAAATCCATCTTCGGCGGACCGGCATGGACCCGCCTTACCAACGCTGACGGCTCACCCGGCCAGTGGTATTTGCACCTGTTCGACACCAGGCAACCCGACCTGAACTGGGAAAACCCGGAAGTACAGGAGGAGATGCGCTCCGTGCTGCGCTTCTGGCTGGACCGGGGTGCGGACGGCTTCAGGGTGGACGTGGCCCATGGGCTGGTCAAAGAGGCAGGCCTTCCTGACTGGGACGGAGCCGCGGCCATGGTGGAAGGAACAACGGGTCCGCGCAGGGAAAGCCACCTGCCCGGGGACGCTCCCCACGCCCACACCGATGCCGAGGAGCCGCACCGGGCCGTCTCGCCGATGTACCCGCCATCCCCCTTCTTCGACCAGGATGGCGTGCATGAGATCTACCGCGACTGGAACCGGGTCCTGGCCGAATACGGAGGGGACCGGATGATGGTGGCGGAAGCCTGGGTTGAACCCGCCGAACGCCTGGCCAGGTACGTCAGGCCGGATGAGATGCAACAGGCCTTCAATTTTGATTTCCTGCTGGCCGGCTGGGATGCCGGGCGGATGGCTGACGCCATCAATGCGTCCTTGGCAGCGGCCGCGTCCGTGGGCGCTCCGTGCACGTGGGTGCTCAGCAACCACGACACCGTGCGGCACAGCACAAGGTTTGGACTCAAGGATCCGACCACGTTCCCGAAGGGCATAGGCGCCGGTGACGAACAACCGGACGCTGCCCTGGGCCTTGCCCGTGCCCGCGCCGCCACGTTGGTTGCGCTGGCATTGCCGGGTTCGGCCTACCTCTACCAGGGGGAGGAGTTGGGGCTTCCGGAGCACACCACCCTTCCCGACGCGGCCAGGCAGGATCCGACATTCTTCAGGACCCAGGGCGCCGAGATCGGCCGCGACGGGTGCCGCGTCCCGCTGCCATGGGCCCAGGGCGAACCGGGGTTCGGGTTCTCCGGCGGGGACTCCGGCCAGGCGCCCTGGCTCCCGCAGCCGGACAGCTTCGGCCCCCTGGCTGCGGACCAGCAGGACGGCGAGGAAGGTTCAACCCTTGAGCTCTACCGGGCCGCTCTTGCGTTCAGGTCGGCGCGCCACCTTGGCAGGGGAACCGTTGAATGGACAGATGAGCACGCGCCGGACAGTGGGCTGCTGGCATTCCGGAACGGAGATGTCATAGTCCTGTCCAACCTGGGCTTCGCCTCGGCACCTGTGCCCAACGGTTACACCGTAGCGCTGTCCAGCGGGCCTCAACCGGCCAGCGACCGGGCAGCGATGCGGGAAGTTCCCGTGGACTGCACCGTCTACCTCCTTGAGGACTGACCCGCAGGAGGACTGACAGTCGGGCCCGCATGCAGTTCAGCGGACCCGCTCAGCCCGGCTGAAGCGCGTCCGCGCCCCGGCACCGATGTGGATGAGGACCGGAATCTCCTTGCCCACCACGGCGTCCAAGGCGTCCAGGAGCCCCGATACCTCGGCAGCCAACAGGTGTGGCGCCACACCCTGGCGGGGCAAGAGCCGGACCTTGAGCGCGGGCGAGCCCTTCACGTCATAGGTGGTGACGGTGGAACCGGCAAGGTCTGGACGCCCCTCAAGGGCCTGCTTGAGCGCCTGTTCGGCGACGCCGCCTCCGATCCGGACATCGCCGGGAACATCACCGGGGTCGTACTCGGCCGCGAGGACGTTGGCCCGGCCCTTTCCCTGTTGCGCAATCCAGCCCACCATGAGTCCCATGAGGACCAGCAGCGCCAAGGCCACCGCGATCCACAGCCAGCTCTCCTGCTGTCCGGGGAAACGGGTGGAATTGAAGGCCTGGGTAATGCCTTCCCACGCCCCGGAGGCCCAAGCGTGCCACCACGGACCGATTGCGGGCACAACTGCCAGCAAGACCAGCAGCAGGCCCGCCGTCAGCAGGACAACGCCCAGCAGGGTGAGGAGGATCCGGTTCAGCAGGGCAGGGGTACTGGTCATGCGCCGATTACCCCGGACGGGGCCACGTTGACGCGGGCAACGGGGGCAGGTTCCAGCTGCATCTGGTCCAGTTCATCGCTGACTGCGGCAAGGACGCGGCCCTGGTCCACCGCAACACCGGAGGTGGGCCGGACGTTCACCAGGACCTGGCGCTGGGAGACCACCACCATGACTTGCTCCGGCGTGACGTTCGCCGCCAGCCGGGCACGGCGTGCGATCGAGGACGCCACGACTTCGTCGTCCACCACCGCGGCCGAGGACCCGCCACGACGGACGCCGGCCAGCTGGTGGCGCGCCCGCCGTCCCGGAAGTATCCCGTTGAGCAAGAAAATCACACCCAGCATGCCCAGCACCCCGCCGATCGCTCCCAGCAGCAGTGGCGGTACGCCGGACGGCAGATCCACGATCCGTTGGGCCGCCACCTGCGGCTCAATCAGCCAGGCAGGCTGCCCGACGGCATGGACACCGGATTCGAGGACGCCGTAACCGGCCAGCACCAGGACCAGGACGGCAGCTGCGATCGAGACCGCGGCGCGCGTCGAATGCGTCTCGCGGTAGGTGATCCGGCGCATGTCCGGCCCGTCGTTCCCCCGGGCACCAGCCCTTGCACGGCGGTTTTCCACGCTGCCGCTCATTGCACCCGCCCTCCTGTGCTGATCTTTGCCCCGCTGATGCGGATATCCACCCGGCTCAGCCTGGAACCGCTGAGCTCCGAGACCGTCTGCAGAATGGCCGCCTTCGCCTTGACCGTGCGATCCCAGATGGATCCACCGGATCCCTGGACCCGCGCGGGATCAAGCACAATCGATTCCAAAGGCGGGATGCTGATGGGCGCCACGAGGGACAAGGCCAGCAGGCCGTCGTCGTCCGTCCAATCCGCCCGCACGTCCTGCGCCTCGACGCCCAGGGCCTGTGCGGCGGCCGCCTTGGCGAGGCTGGTCAATGCCTGTGTACTGATCCGGTTGTGGCCGCTGAGCGCCTGCCCACTCGCAACGGGCGCTGGTGAACTCATGAGGATGAACGCCGGCCGATGATGGCATCGATCACGCCGCGCAGATCCAGCTTCCCCTCGGCTGCGCGGCCCAGGACGGCACCGATAGCCATGAAGAGCAGGGACGCGATGAATCCCCACAAGCCGAACTGCAATGACATGAAGGCCACGAAGGCGCCCATGGCCGTACCCGCAACGGTGAGGTTCACAGCAACGCCTCCCGGTCCACAGCCGCCGGCGCCGCCGGCTTGACCGGCGGTGGCACGTACACGTCCGTGATCTCGACATTCACTTCAATGACCTGCAGGCCGACCAGTTCTTCGACGGCGCGGTAAACGGCGGCGCGGACGTCATTGGCCAGCGAGTGCAAGGGGGTCCCGTAACTTGCCACCAGGGTGATATCCACGGCTACCTGCGTTTCGCCCACTTCCGCGTGGACTCCGGCTGCATGGTCCGAACTGCCGACGGCATCACGGATGGCACCCAGCGCACGGGACGGACCCGAGCCAAGGGAATAGACGCCGGGAACGGACCGTGCCGCGATTCCCGCCACCTTGGCCACGGCGGTTTCGGAGATTACGGTGCGCCCGGGCCCCGGACTCGTCACCGGGCTGGCGGCAGGACGGCTTGGCACCACGGGTTGTGGGTTCTGGTATTCCATCAGGCACTCCCCCTTCTGTTGATTCCACCCTATCCCCAGCCTGCGACAGATGCGCCGGAAACACTGCGGGGCGCCGCGCCCAAGCTTCTGCCCGACGGAAAAGGCCCAGGCGGGGAAGCCCCCAAGGACATCCCCGCCTGGGCGGTATACGGCCGGAATTTACCGGCGGTGGATCAAGAAAGGCCTACTTGTAGAGGCCCTCGCCGCCTACCCGCACGTTGGTAGGCAGGTAGCCGAACGGGCCAAGGCCGTTCCGGCCAAAGCTGCGGTCAACCTGCGAGACGCCGTTGCGGAAGTTGATCTTCACGGTCGGCGACAGCGAGCCGCCGCGGACGCCGTTGACGTTGTCGATGAACGACTGCACCAGGCCGCCGGGCTGCACGTAGTGCGAATAGGCCTGGAACTGCCGCCCGTTCTGCTTCGCGGAGGGGCTCTCCGGTGCGTTGGCTGCCAGGTTGAGGTCCGTCGGGGATCCCAGGGCAAGGCCGCTGTTGTTCATCGGCTGGAAGTCGGAACGGATGCCGTCGCCCGCGAAGCCGTAAACGCCGTCGGGACCGCGCATACCGGCTGCATAGGTGAACTGGTGGCTGATGGTGAAGAGGTAGTACTTGTTCTTCCCACCCTCATTCTGGATGAAGATCTGCGGCCGTTCAGTCTGGTCGTTCACGCAGTTCGCCGAAAGGATCGGCGGGAGGAAGGACCACTTGGTCAGGTCCTTGTTGTCGGCCACAGCGAGGCCAACGTTTGCGGTCTGGTAGTAGGCGCCGCTGTTCTGGACGTCGCTGACGTTTTCGGCGTGGGGATCGCCCGGCTTGTAGCCGAGGTCCTCGTCCTTGCACTTGTAATCGCCGCGGGTGCCGCCGGTGTTGCCTTCGAAGACCATATAGGTCTTGCCGGGGTGGGCCGGGTCAACGAACGTGTAGGGGTCGCGGAACGCGAAACCGGGGTTCTGCGCCTTGGTCTGGTACATCTTGCCGTCCGGTTCCAGCAGCTTGGTGTGCTGGAACCCATCGAACGTGACGCCGTTCTTGTCAGCATGGATGTTGCCCAGGGCCTTCGCGATCGCAGCATCGGGGGCAATGCCGCCGCCGCCGGCATTGCGCTGGGCGATGTCGTAGAACGTGGTGGCCGTGTAGAACACGTTGACGTGGTCACCCTGCATCAGGCGGGTGGAGCCGGACCACTCGGTGTTGCCGATGGAGGTGTTGTCCAGGAACAGGTGGCCGCCGTAGTTCCACTTGTCCTTGGCCGGGTCAGCGTTGGTCTTGCGGAAGAAGTAACCGATCCGGGCATTCCAGTGGCGCTGGTCGAAGCCGTAGCCGGCGTGGCGGTCAGCCACCAGGGAGAAGATGACATCCCAGCCCTTGTAGCTGATCTGGTTGGCATTCTCGTCGGTCAGGGACCAGGTGTCCCAGACCCAGACGTCGTCGTTCATGGTGGGGAAATCCTGGGGAATCTCCGGCATGGTGACGTCGGGGCTCATGGAGTTTTCACCCGGAGTGACCGTCGAGTCGCTCTGGGCCATGATCTGCTTGGCGTCGGCACGGGTCCACTTGGACGTGAAATCCGACGCCGGATCGAACGCCTGCTGCGTATGTCCGGTCGGGAGGGGGAAGCCCGGAGCGGGTGCCGGCATCTGCTGCACGGCGGGCGGATCGGACGGCTCGTTAGCCTGTGCCGAGGGGACGGCCAGGAAGGCCGAGGCGGCGACGGCCGCGGCCAATGCTGCGGCGGCGGGGCGCCACCGCAGCATCCGGTTTTGGGGGTGCTTGTGCATTGTTGCTCTTCTCGCGGAGTTGTAACTGTTCGTGGAAGACGGGCATGTGCCCATTGCCCCGAGAACATCCGCGGCCCCGGCAACACCCCAGGTGCCGTCGGAGACGCCTTTGTGTGTCGGGAATCAGCAGGGCCTGGGTAGGGCCCCGGGCAGATGGGAAGCATGCTTCCCCTTGCCGCGATCCACGCTATGGGGCATCCCGCAGCCATTTCAAACCCTGTTTCAGCGCTCCGAATGATCTACCGGCGGGTAAGGTGCAAGCGCTTACGCAATCCAATGCGCGCGCGTGCCACAACGGTTTGGCGCAGGTCAAATGTTTCGTGGCATGGTCGATTTTTTTGTTTCAACCTGCCCGGATGTTGCGCAGGCCACTGGCTGAGCCGAAGCCAGAGCGCCTCTGCGGCGGGCCCCTTGGGGGAGAATCGCGTGCCGGGTTCGAGGCCGGGCAGCCAGTGGGGGCAATGCCGGACATTTGGGCGCAGCGTTCGAGGCCGGGATTCCGGGCCGGCCCCATACGGGCCGCGGATATTTATCTTCGCGCCCCATATGCCCTTGGCGACGCGAAAGTGCGGGTCGCACTGATGCCCGTGGATGGCGCACGATGCCACGCCTTAAACGAAGAAAAGCACCAGTTCCGAAGAACTGATGCTTCCCAGTGGTGGCTCCGACCGGCGTCGATCCGGTGACCTTTCGATTTTCAGTCGAACGCTCTACCAACTGAGCTACAGAGCCTAGGTGACTAGTCACCATGAGAGCCGGAATCTCTTCCAACAATCAGAGCGACCCTGACGGGACTTGAACCCGCGACCTCCGCCGTGACAGGGCGGCGCGCTAACCAACTGCGCTACAGGGCCTTGCGTTTCTTGCTTTCACAGTATCTCTACCGCTTTTTTCAAGGCTTCCAGCCTACCAGACTTTTTCTGCCTGCCTGACCAGTTCCTTGCGTACCCCCAACGGGATTCGAACCCGTGCCGCCGCCGTGAAAGGGCGGTGTCCTAGGCCGCTAGACGATGGGGGCCAGAACCCGTTCGGCACAAAATAAAAGGCGTCAAGCGATGCTTTCCATCTTTGCCCTTTGCGTTTCTCCGAACTGGACTCAACAACTATAGGGCCTTCGCAGGAATTATCCAAAATCGGCCAAAAACACCGCCATTCCGCCATTGCAGGGGCCAAGATGGACGGATGGATGCCGTCGCAGCCCTCAACGAGATTGCTTTCTGGCTGGAGCGCGGGCGCGCTGCCACCTTCAAGGTGCAGGCCTTCCGCAAGGCCGCCGCCACCATCGGCGCCCTGGACCCGGACGAACTGGCGTCCCGCGCACGGTCCGGGCGGCTGAAGTCCATGAAGGGGATCGGCGACCGGACCTACGCCGTGATCCGGGAGGCCGTGGACGGACAAGTTCCCGAGTACCTGGCGGACCTCCGGGAGAAGGGAGCGCAGCCGCTGGCGCCCGGCGGCAGCGACATCCAGGAGGCGCTGCGCGGCGACCTCCACAGCCACAGCGAATGGTCCGACGGCGGCTCCCCCATCGAGTTGATGCTTGCCGCCGCGGAGGTGCTGGGCCGGGAGTACGTGGCCCTGACCGACCACTCCCCCAACCTCACGATCGCCAACGGCCTCTCGCCCGAACGCCTGCGCAACCAGCTGGACGTGGTGGCGGGCATCAACGGCAAGGGCGGACCCACCCGGCTCCTGGCAGGCATCGAGGTGGACATCCTGGAATCGGGAGAGCTGGACCAGGAACCGGAACTGCTGGACAGGCTGGACATCGTGGTGGCCAGCGTCCATTCCAAGCTGCGCGCTGACCGCAAGACCATGACCACGCGGATGCTCGGCGGAATCACCGACCCGCGGACCAACATCCTGGGCCACTGCACCGGCCGGCTGGTGGAGGGCTCGCGAGGGACCAGGCCCCCGTCGGAATTCGATGCCAAGGAAGTATTTGCCGCCTGCGCAGAGCACAACGTCGCCGTGGAGATCAACTCCCGGCCGGAGCGGCAGGACCCGCCTGACGCCCTGATCCAGCTGGCTTTGGAGGCCGGCTGCCTGTTCTCGATCGACAGCGATGCCCACGCACCCGGGCAGCTGGATTTCCTGCAGTACGGCGCCGAACGGGCGGCCCGAAACAACGTACCCGTTGAGCGGATCATCACCACCTGGCCGGCGGACAAGCTGCTGGCCTGGGCCACAGCCCCGTAGGGCCCCGCCGGGCACCGGGGAGTCCCCCACCGCCGTACCTCGTTGTCCGATTCCCGCCAGCCGGGCGCCTCCGCCGCCGCTACATTTGGTTCATGCCCTCATCCAGCCCCGGACCCCAAGCACTCACTCCCCCAGCTCCCGCAGCTGTCCCGGTGAGGGCCCTCGGCGTGGCGGCCATGGCGGTCACCGTGCTGCTGTGGGCTTCGGCATTCGTGGGAATCCGCGCGATCGGCCCGCATTTTTCCCCCGGCTCCCTGACGTTGGGCAGGCTGGCGGTTGCCGCCGTCGTCCTGGCCATCCTGGTGCTGCCGCAACTCCTCAGAAGCCGCGTGGTGCCCCGGGGGCGGGAGTGGCTGCCCATCCTTGCCTACGGAGTGATGTGGTTCGGTGGCTACAACGTGGCGCTGAACGCTGCCGAGCACATCCTGGACGCAGGCACCAGCGCCCTGCTGATCAACGTCAATCCCATCCTGGTGGCAATCATGGCCGGCATCTTCCTCAAGGAAGGTTTTCCACGCTGGCTGTTGATCGGCAGTACGGTGGCCTTTGCCGGTGTCGCGATGATTGCCATCGGTTCCGGGCAGCCGCGCACCCCGGGCGGGAGTACGACGGCGGACCTCGCCGGTGTGGCGCTGTGCCTCCTTGCCGCGGTGCTCGCCGCAGTCAGCGTCATCATCCAGAAGCCGGTGGTGCGGAAGTTTCCCGCGGCCCAGGCCACCTGGTTCGGAATCGTGGTGGGTGCCCTGTGCTGCATGCCCTTCGCCGGGCAGCTCGCGGCCGAAGTACAGGCAGCTCCGCCGCAGGCCACCTGGGGGCTGGTGTACCTGGGGGTCTTCCCCACCGCCATCGCCTTCACCACATGGGCCTACGCGTTGTCTTTGGTGGATGCCGGCAAGCTGGCCGCCACCACGTACCTGGTACCAGGAACCACCGTCCTTATCTCCTGGCTGTTGCTGGGCGAGATTCCTGCCGCCTGGGGACTGGCAGGTGGCTTGGTGTGCCTCGTGGGCGTCGGCCTGACCCGGCGCAGGACCCGGGCGCCCGGCGGGCGGCGCCGCCCGCATCGGGGCTAGAGTCGAACTATGCCAGCCAGCCTGCCACCGGGCCTGCCGATTGTCCCCTCGAGTCCGGACGGAGCAGCCCCTAACGAACCGGTTGCGGACGCGCCCTCCGGATTCGCCATGTCCCCGGACGAGTTCGAGACCGCCGTCCAGGATGCCCTGGACAGTATTCCCGACCGCCTGGCCCGCGCCATGGACAACGTGGCCGTCTTCATCGAAGACGATTATGTTCCCGGCCCCGGGGAAGATCCGGACGCCGTCCTGCTGGGCCTCTATGAAGGGGTGCCGCTGACGGAACGCGACTCGTGGTGGGATGCCGGTTCCCTGCCGGACCGCATCACCATCTTCCGCGAACCCATCCTGGAGATCTGCGGCTCCCGGGATGATGTGATCCACGAAGTGGCCGTGACCGTCGTCCATGAAATCGCCCATCACTTCGGCATCTCCGATGCCCGGCTGCACGAGCTGGGTTGGGGCTGAGCAGGCTCCGGCCTGCGACCGATTCCGCGACACGCCCTATCGGCCAACACCACGAATGACATTCTTGTGGTTTATGTTATTGCTGTGACTGCTGTTGCCAATGTGCATCGAGTCACGTAACCTCGGACTGCTGGCGAGCAGCTGAGGGGCACCGTCGTGCCGCATCCAGAACCTCACTCCCAGCCCAATTGTTGCGAGGTCTCTGCACATGGCTTTACCCGGATCCGGCCGTACAACGGCCGTGCTGTGCGCCGCCGTCGTACTCTTTGCCTCCGTTGCCACACCCGCAGCAGCCGTACCGGCGCCTTCCGCGCCGCTGTCCGTTCCGGCATCGCAGGACATCCCGTCCCCGGAAGATATTGCCGCGGCAAAAGCCAGCGAAACCGCGACGGCGGACCAGGTCACCGCGATCGAACGCATCCTCGCCGACGCATCCACGGCCCAGCAGGCGGCCTTCGCCGTGGCGATGCAGGCAAACAACTCCTACAGCGAAGCGCTGGTTGAGCTGCAGCAACGGACCCAGGCTGCGTCCGCGGCCTCCGCCCGTGCCTCGTCCGCGAAGGGGCAGCTGGACAAATCCCGGAAACAGGTGGGGCAACTCGCCGGAGACCTTTACCGCAACGGCGGATTGAACCCCACGCTCGGAACCCTGGCCAGCGGTGGGGACAGCCTGCAGCAGGCCGCCACGCTTGAAGCCCTGTCCGCCAGCCGGAGCCGCGCTTTTGAAGCTGCGGATGCCGCGGCCACCGCGTACCGCTCCCTGACGGCATCCGCCGACGATGCCACCAAGGCCGCCGACGATGCTGCGAAAACCGCCGAGCAGCGGAAGTCCCAGGCCGAAGAGGCCAACGCCGCGCAGGCCAAGGCCGTGTCCGACGCGAAGGCGCAGCGGACCATCCTGGTGGACCAGCTGGCGCAGCTCCGGAACACCACCGTTGCGCTGGAATCGGCCCGGGTTGATGCCCTGGACAAGCAGCGTGAAGAAGCGCGGCTTGCGGCGTTGTCTGCCGCTGCCGACAAAGCGGCACAGGACAAGGCAGCCCAGGACCAAGCGACACAGGACCGAGCCGCGGCGCAGAACGCCCCGGCCCGGAACACGCCGGCCCAGGACACGGCACCTGCTCCCGCCGCTCCGGCACCAGCGGCCCCGGCTCCGGTGCCGGCCCAGCCGCCTGCAGCTCCGGCACCCGCCGCACCCGCTCCCGCGGCTCCTGCCCCCGCTGTGCCTGCCCCGGCCCCTGCTCCTGCCAACCCCGCGCCGGCGCCCGCTCCCGCGCCCCCGTCAACCGGCGCTGGGACCTACGAGACGGCGATCTCCGTCGCTTTGGGGAAGGTTGGCGCGCCGTACTACTACCAGTGGGGCGGTACCGGCGTGTACGGCTTTGACTGCTCCGGCCTGGTGCAGAACGCGTTCGCCGCTGCCGGAAAGTACCTCCCGCGCACCGCGTCCCAGCAGTACGCTGCCGCCCCTGTCCACGTCCCGATCTCACAGGCGCGCCGCGGCGATCTCCTGGTGTGGGGCTCGGCTCCGAACTTCTACCACGTGGCCATCTACCTGGGAAACGGCCAGGTGGTGCAGGCGCTGAATCCGCAGGAAGGCATCACCGTCTCCAGCATCAGTTCCATGGTGGGAATGGACCTCTACCCTTACGCCGCCCGCTACTGAGCCGTACTGCGGGGCCGCCCACCAGTCAGCTCAAGACGTCCTTGGTGACAAAACGGCCGTACGCCAGCGCCCCGAACACCGCCACGTAGCCTGCTTGGAGCAGTCCATTCGCGGCAAATGAGTCCCACAGCACCGGCTGGCGCAACATGTCACCGAAACCAAGCCAGTAATGGCTGAACAACCATGGATGCAGCCATTCCAGCTGGGGAAGCTGGTCCAGGACCTCGGAAACAACCGAGACCACCACGGTGGCCGCCATCGCACCGACGGGGACCACGGTCATGGTTGACAGGAACAGCCCAATCGCTGAGAGGCCCGCCAGGGATACGGCAATGTAGGCGGCGATGAGCACTATCCGCACGGCGGCCTCAGCAGGCTGGACGACCCCGCCGGACAGCAGGGGCACCGGCCCTACTGGAAAGAGCGCCGCGCCGATGGCCGCCCCCACCAGGCCGATGGTCAACGGTGCCACGATGCAGAAGGCCACGGCGCCCGCATATTTGACCAGGAGCAGCCGCACCCTGCCCGCCGGGGCCACCAGCAAATAGCGGAGGGTTCCCAGGCTCGCTTCCCCGGCGATGGTGTCGCCGGCCACCACGCCCACGGCGAGCGGCATGAACAGCGGGACGGACACCAGCATGGCGGTGAAGGCCACGAACAGTCCGTTTTGGGTAATCCGGTCCAGGAAGGCAGGGCCGCGACCGGGCGGGACGGCGGACGAGACCTTGACCGCGACGGCGATGAGCACCGGAATGGCGGCCAGGGCCAGCAACAGCGCCCAGGTGCGTCGCCGGGTGAACAGGACCCTCAGTTCAGAGGCCAGCAAGGAAAACCCGGAACCCGGCGTCCTGGAACCGGACCGCCTGGACGTGCTCTGCGGGGTCGCGGCCCGGGCGGTTCCCGCAGGCTGTGGGATGTCGGCAGGCACGCTACTGGGCAACGTCGAATCCTTCCCCGGTAAGGGCAACGAAGCGGTCTTCGAGGCTTTCGCGTTCGACGGCGAAGCCCCGGACACGCACCCCGGCCTGGACCAGGTGCGCAACGACTTCTTCCGGGAGCGGGGCGGGTGGCTGCACTGAGGTAATCAAGGCCGCCACGATGGTCTCGCCGTCCGGCGACGGCTTGCCGGATTCCCCGTCCACAGGTGCGGGTGGCAGCCCCAGCCGCGCGAGGACCCGCCGCGCCGCGCCGCCGTCCGGGGTGACCAGCCGGAGGCGGGTGCTGCCGGCTTGCCGGAGTTCAGCCAGCGGCCCTTGCGCCACGAGCTTGCCGGCGCTCATTACTGCGGCGTGGGTACACATCTGGTCCACCTCGGCCAGCAGGTGGCTGGAGACGAACACGGTGGTGCCCTCGTGGGCCAGGGACCGGACCAGGTTGCGCACCTCACGCGTACCTTGAGGATCCAATCCATTGGTGGGCTCATCCAGCACCAGCAGGTCCCGGGGAGACAGCAGCGCGTTGGCAATGCCCAGCCGCTGCTTCATCCCCAGTGAGTACGCGTGGACCCGCTTCCGGGCCGCGTGTTCCAATCCCACGCGCTCCAGGGCCCGTTCCACCCTGGCCTTGCGGGTGGCCGGCACGGTGTGCCGGCCGGCGGCATCAAGCCGGTGGAGGTTGGCGGCCCCGGAGAGAAAGGGATAGAACGCCGGTCCTTCCACCAAGGCACCGACCCGCGGAAGCACGTCGTGGAACTCATCCGGCATCTGCCTGCCGAGCAGGTTCACGGTTCCGGCGGACGCGGCCGCCAGGCCAAGCAGCATGCGGATGGTGGTGGTCTTGCCGGACCCGTTGGGCCCAAGGAAACCGAACACCGCCCCGTGCGGGACGGCGAGGTCCACAGCATCGACGGCGGTCTGCTGGCCGAACCGCTTACTCAGGCCATGGGTCTCGATCGCAAGCCCGGCAGCCGCCGGACCAGCGCCCGCCAGGCCCGTACTCACCGAGCCGCTGCCGCTGCGGCCTGCAGTGCCTCCGGCGGCACCATGCCAGCGAACATCCGGCCGTCGTCAGTGACCAGTACGTTCACCAGGGCTGTGGAGAGAAGCCGGCCGCCCGGGACGGGGACTGCGGCCTGTGCCAGCAGCGGATCGGCCAGCAGGGACGCTGCAGCTGAACCGGAAGCGCCCGCTGCCGTGCCCACTACCGTTTCCCAGCCGGTTCCGGCCACGGAGAGGTGCGCCTTCGCTTCGAGCTGGGGAAGCAGTTGGTCCGGGTTGGCCATGGGCCCCGGATGTGGAGCATCTGCCGGCTCATGGGACTTGTCCGGAACCGGAACGTCCTTCACCGTGCTGCCCGGCGGTGGCGTGAAGCTGAACAGGGACTGATCCGGCGTGTCCAGGGAAAAGGCGGTGAAACCGGAACGAAATGCCGGTTTGTCGGCTCCGCGCGCGGTCACCTGGACGGACAGCGGCATGCCCGTTTGGCCATCGACCGCGATGGCCACCTTGCCCACCAGCGTTGCATCGGTGCGGGGCTCAATCACCAGGTTGTAAGCGCTGCGGCCGGCAACAACGACGTCCGGTCCCACGGTGACGGCGGTGGTGGGATCGACCTTGGACAGGAGCTGCTGCGCCAGGTCGTCCGGCGCGGGGACGCCGGGTGTGCCCTGCATGTCCCTCGAGGGCATCGAATCCTGGGTTTTTGCGGGCAGCGTCAGGTGCTCAGCGGTGTTGTCCTTCGACGAGTAGAACCAGACATCATTGCCATCCCGGACCACGTCCCGTTCTGCCAACTGGTCCACGACCTGCACGCGGGCGTTGTCCTTGCCGTCAACGTAGATGCGGGCGCTGTGCCGGCCGGACAGGAGCTCGATAACGGCGGCTGCGCTCCCGGCTGATGCAGGGGCGGAGGTCTTGCCGGCGGCCGGAAGCTCGGGCAGGCCCAACTCCGACACCTGCTCCAAGGTTCCCGAGAAAGAGTGCACCTGATGGGTGCCCACCAGTTCCAGGACTTGTGCGGGGGTTTTCGCGGGCAGCGGGTCTCCGGCGCTGGCGGGCAGGGACCCGGTGAGCGCGCCCACAGCGATCACCACCGGGGCTGCGGCGGCCGGCATCCACCGAAGCCATGTCCGTCGGCGCAGTGTGCTGCGCTGTTGCAATGTGCTGCGCTGCTGCAACTCTCCGCTGGAATCCAGCGTGTTGGAACCCATAGATCAAGGTTACGCCCGCGCGGCCGGGTCCGTGCCGGCATGGGTCCCGAAAACTTCGGTAGCGGCAGGACGTTCGGGCACGACGGTTCCCTGACCGCCGTCGACCGTTACTCTTTGGCCGGTGGTTATCAGCCTGGTGGCATCCGCCACCCCGACGACCGCGGGGATCCCGTATTCCCTGGCCACCACAGCGCCGTGGGAGTTGGCGCCGCCCATTTCCATCACGAGCCCTCCGGCAGTAAGGAACAACGGCGTCCACCCGGGGTCAGTTGACGGGGCAACCAGGATCTCGCCCGGTTCGAGGCGGGCGCCGACGGGGTCCAGGACCACCCGTGCCGCTGCCGTCACCGTCCCTGCCGAGGCAGGACTTCCAGCCAGCGTTCCGTCCGCCATGCCGGTGGCGGTACGGACCGCTTCGGGTTCGGTGCCGTCCGAGAGGAGCACCCGGGGTATATGCCGGCGATCAAGCTCCCGGCGGTAGTCCGCCCGCCGGCCGGCGACAAGCTGCCGGACGTCCGGCAACGTTGCTCCCGGGTCCGCTGTTACACCGGAAAGGGCCTGCCGCACCTCGGCGAAGTCCAGGAAGAAGACGTCGTCCGGGCGGTCGAGGGCTCCTGCCTCCGCGAGTTCGGCGCCCACCAGGAGCAGTTGCCTGCGGACTTCTCCAAGGCCAAGCACAAGCTGGTACTTGGGCAGTTCACGCAGGCCGGCGAAGAGCCGTGCCCTGCGCAGGGCGGCCCGCACCAACAC
This sequence comes from Pseudarthrobacter sp. MOO14, assembly GCF_058267675.1. Lineage (NCBI taxonomy): Bacteria > Bacillati > Actinomycetota > Actinomycetes > Micrococcales > Micrococcaceae > Pseudarthrobacter > Pseudarthrobacter sp. MOO14. Next base: position 2,957,567 of record NZ_CM177849.1, on the reverse strand, counting down.
TCCCCTGGTCCTGCCGCTCCCGGCTGCGCGGGCTACGAGCCGCTCGACCTGGGCTTCAGCGTCCTCGGCTGCTGTGCTGAACTGCCGGTCCGGCGCTAGGGCGGGATCTTCCAACCGGAGGTAATTGGCCAGGATGCCCAGGATATGTGCGGGCTCTTCCGACCACCGCGGCAGCCCGATGTCGATCTCAGCCACCGCCCGGTGCCCGTACCGCTCCAGGAACCGCCCCAGCCCGGCGTCCAGGCGCGCGGGCAGCCGCCCGGCCCTGAAGTCTTCCGCCAGCGCCGCTGGATCCGATCCCATCAGGGCGGCTGCCGATTCGCCATCATCCTTGATGGCCGAGGCGAGGCGCCACAAATCAAGGTCCATCTCGGTGGTGACGTTGTTCGGCAGGCCCCGGATCACGGGCTGGAGTTCGTCCCACGCGTCGTCGCCAAGGAGCTTTCCGGCGAGGCCCAGCATCGCAAAGCCCACCAAGGGGAGGGGAAGTATGGCCGGAACAATCGGAAAAAGGCGGGCTCCCAGGAGGGCCTCGACATGGTCCAGCCTGGCCAGAGCCCCGGGACCATCGGTGGGGGCCAAGGATCCCTCGAAGTCCCGGGTAAAACGGTCCAGCCGGCGGAGCGCCGCCCCGGGCCGGAGCAGGGCCCGAAGTACTGCCTGCGGAACCTTGGCGTGCACTGCTGCCGGGCCAGCGTGCCGGAGGAGCCCGAGGGGCGTCCTGCCGGTCACCGAAAAGGCAGGGTCCTCGAACAGTTGACGCATGACCGCTGCGGTCCGTGCCTCCATGACGTCAAAGACCCGGGGAACGATGCGGCGGCCCACGGCGCTGCGAAGGGGCGTGGTGAAGTCGATGTATATCCGCTGCCCTGCCTCGGCGTACGGGGACGGCCCCCGCCGGGGTTCGGGAACAGGGAACCGTGCGGCCGTGGCCACGGACGAGGCGACAAGGCGCAAGGCGGCCAGCCCCATGGGGGTAAGCGGCCGGGTGAGTCCCTGCGCCAGGCTGAAGCACAGGTACGCCCTGGTGCCGCCGGCGCCGGGCCCGCCGTGGCGGACGTGGGCGGCCCCGTTGCTTTCCGGGACCGGGTAGAGGGTGGTGATGGGCCGGGATTGGGTCAGCCACAAGGCCCCGGCGTTGTCGATGGCCCACTCGGTGTCCTGCGGGGCGCCGAAGTGGTCTTCGGCCTGCAGCCCAAGCCTCGCCAGGGCGGCCAGCTGGGGTTCCGTCAGGCAGGGTGTTCCGGTGCTGCCCGGCAACTTCCTCGTCTCCGTGCCGCCGCCGGGAAGGGACCTGACCTCGACGCCTTCCCCGCCAAGCCGCTGCTCCACTGCCCTGCCGGTCAGGCCATCCACCACAAAGTGGTCCGGGTTGACCGCGCCGGAGACCACTGCTTCGCCGAGGCCCCGGCCGGCATCGATGACGAGCTGCCGGCGCCGCCCGTTGAGTGGGTTCGCCGTGAACATGACTCCCGCCGTGTCTGCATCCACCATCCGCTGCACCACTACGGCGATGGCCACTCCGGCAGGGTCGATGCCCAGGCTTGCCCGGTAGGCAGTTGCACGGTCGGTCCAGAGCGATGCCCAGCAATTGCGCACTGCCTCAAGGACCGCGTCCCCTCCGATGACGTTGAGGTAGGTGTCCTGCTGGCCGGCGAAACTCGCAAACGGCAGGTCCTCGGCGGTAGCGGAGGACCGTACCGCCACCGGAACGTCCGGTCCCATCGCGGCGTACGCCTGCCGGACGGCGTCGGATACTGCTGCCGGAAGCGGCGCCGCCAGGATTGCGGCACGCGCGGTTCCGGCCGGTCCGGCCAGGTCGATTGACTCGCTGGCGGCAAAATCATGGCTTGTGGCCCGTGCTGCTCCCTGCAGGGCCGCAAAGGCATCCGCAAGTCCGGGAAGGACGGGCTCAGGGGTGCCGACCACCTGCCAATATGCCTCTGTTGTCAGGCAGAAACCTTCCGGGACGGGCAGCCCGGCGGACATCAACTCGCCGAGGTTCGCCGCCTTGCCGCCCACGAGGGCCAGCATTCCGGCGTCGAGGGCCTCCAGCGGCAGGACGGGACCGGCGCCTGCGCTGGTGCCCGATGACGGTATCCCCTGCTGCCCCATGGCGTGGCTGGCCTGCCGGCGGACTTGGTGTGCCTACGCTGCGTCGCCCAGGATGGGCCCGAACCGTGCCCGGTCTGCCAAGCGTGGGTCTTCCCGGTCCGGCACCACCATGACCGGTCCCTTGGCGTGATGGAGTACGCCGTCCGATGTTGAGCCGAGGAGCATGCCGGTGAAGCCACCGCGGCCGCGGGTGCCCACCACCACCAGCTCCACGTGCCTGCTCTCCTCCACGAGGACGTCGACAGGCGAACCGTCCTTGAGCTCGTAATCGGCCCGCAAGTGGGGATAGTGGCTGCGAAGCCAGGCCATGCCCGCGTCCAGGGTGACGCGGATGTCCTCAAACAAGGCCTTCCGGTCCATCGGGGCGGGAACCCACGCCAAGGAACCGCTGTACTGCGGCACGGCACAGACCACACGGAGCGCGGCGCCGAGCCGTTCGGCCTGGTCAGCTGCTTCCAGCACGGCCACCCTGGCCTGCTCGGAACCGTCGACGCCGACCACCACCACGTTCTCCACCGGCCGGTGGCCGGATTTGGCCTGCTCTGCCTTGATGCGCCGGTCCTCGGTGGTCTCACCGAGCCGCTCCGAGCAGAACAGCGGCACGGTCACCGTGGGGCATTTCGCGTGGGCGGGCAGCGCGCTGCTGACCGAACCCAGGAGCCGGCCCACGAAGCCACCGCGGCCGCGGGTTCCCACCACCAGGAGCTCGGCGGTTTCGGAGATCTCCAGCAGCACACCGGCGGCGTCACCGTTCTCCACCGAGGAGCTGGCCTCGACGTCGTACGTTGAAACCTTCTCGAGGGCCTGTTTGGCGATGGCCTCGGCCCCCTCCCGGATGACCGAGTCGTCCACGGTGGCGTAGCCGCCGTCCAGGCCGGAGGCGGCGAAGATCGGCACCGAGTAGGCGGTGACGATATGGAGTGGACGACGACGGCGCTGGGCCTCCCGCGCGGCCCACACCAGGGCGCACTGGCCGTGCTCGGAGCCATCGACCCCCACCACGATGCCTTCGGGAGCGGCCGGAGAACCACCGCCGTCCCGAGCGGGGTCCGGATGCAACTCTTGTGAGCCCATGGGGGCCGCCTCCTCGCGATACTGCCTGATGTTGCGGCTATTCTGCCAGAAAACGGCCCCGGGTCCGTGCACCCCGTCCCGCTGCTGCAACGGCAGGGAACAGGCCGCTTCCATTTCCCACTATTCTCCGTCCCCCGCGGCTTAGCAAGCCTGTTCAGGGGCGCGAACGAGGGTTATCCACAGGCTTTTCCGGCGCTCCCGGAAAGCGCCTTCACCACCGCGCGAATGTTTTCTCCCATGGGCTATTCACGGCCGCAATTGTTCTGTAGTCTTCAGGACATTGTTGGTCCGGGACGCCAGCTGCAACTTCCTGTGGGGGCGGCCCGGCCATGCGCTGCGACCGTGCTTGGGGGCATCGGGACGCGAGCCGGCGAGGTCGCCGGCAACCTGCCGAAGCTTCGAAGGAGGGAAACTGTAGTGTCAAGCATGCCTGGGAATGCCGGGACCGAACAGACCACCACTGTGATCATTGGCACCGGCCTGTCCGGGCTGGCCGTGGCCGCTGAACTGCGGCGGCACGGAGTGGAGTCCATCGTGGTGGACGGCCTGGATATCCTGGGCGCGGCGCAGCCGGCGAACACGTCGTCGCTGCAGCGCTGCGACGCCGCGGACAGTGACACCCTGAGGGAGCGGAACGAGATCCTGCGGCACCTGCGCAACTACGCCGCAAGCCACAGCGTCGACGTGCGGAATACCACCCGGGCTGTGCAGCTGACCATGCTTGAGGGTCCGGAGGACACCGCAGCGCCCCAGTGGCAGGTCCACACGCCCACAGGCATCCTGGTGGCAGACCACATTGTCCTGACGCGCTGCGCCCACAGCCAACTGCGGCGCATGCTCAGCGACTTCGGCATTGCCGTAGGCAATAACGTGGCAGCAGCCATGCGGGCGATCGGCATCTACCTGGTGGGGGTGGGTGAACTGATCACGCCGTCACCCAAGGAGGTGCTGCGCCAGGCCAAGACCGTAGGCCAGGCGATCTCCGCCAAGGTCAACCTTGGCAACGTCCAGCCATCGGCCGGCGCCTTCCCCGCAACGGGCAGCTTTGCGGCGCTTACCTGCTGACGGCAATCCTCTTGACCGCCGGCCTTGATCCGCCTGTTCGGCCAAGCGGCCGCTACCGCCGGCCCTCTCCAACTGTGTCCCCGTCGTCGGGCCGGTCCTCCTCGTCGGGCTGGTGCCCGTCGTCAAGCGCGTCACCGTCACCGGATAGCCGGCGCCGGGCCAGGACGCCCAGGCTGACGAGCAATCCAACGGCCACAGCCGCAAACAGCACGATGCTCCATTGGAAGGGTTCGGCTGCGCCGGCAGGTGCTGACGGTTCCTCCGTCACCCCCGGCCTCGCGGTGCCCATGCCGGGGACAGCGCCGGCCGCCGTCGAACTTTCCGACGGGGCACGGACTGAGGCCGCGGCTCCCGCTGGGGCGGATCCCGACGCCGCGGTGAACGTGAACGTCCCCTCGATCGGGTGTGAATCTGAGCTGACCACGCGCCACGCCACCGTGTACGCCCCCGCCGGGCCGCCCGATCGAAGCTTTTGGGTGGCAACGTTGTCAACGATGCGGACGGAACCGTCAGCCCACTCCTTCCCGGACGCATCCTTGACCGAGAACGAGGAACCAATGCCCAGCGGCGGGTTACTGAAGGTCACCGAAACTTCTTCAGGCGGGGCCGCCAACGCGGCTCCCTGCGCCGGGGTGGTGGATTCCGCGGCATCATGCGCGGAGGCCGGCCCCACCAGGCCAAGGGTGGCGGTTGCAAGGACGAACAAACCGAGCATTATGCTCAGCAACTGCCGGTGCACCGGGCGCATGGGCTGCTCCTCATGTTGGCTTCCTTACAGACTAGGCGAATTTGGCCGCCCCCACCGTGCAGCACCCTTAGGATGCAGGTATCCCCACACATTCCCCCGGAGGACTAATGCTTAAGCAAGGCTCTGCCCTGGACCGGTATTTCATGGTCACGGAGCGAGGCTCCAACTTTTCCCGCGAGATCCGCGGCGGGTTCGCCACCTTCTTCGCCATGAGCTACATCGTGGTGCTGAACCCCCTGATCCTGTCCGGTCCCGACTCCACCGGGGCAACGCTCGGTTTCACCGCCGTTGCCGCCGTAACCGCGCTCGTGGCCGGGGTCCTGACCATCCTCATGGGCGCATGGGGACGGCACCCCTTCGCACTGGCCACCGGCCTGGGCGTCAACGCCTTCGTAGCCGTGACGGTCGCCAGGAATCCGGGCCTCACCTGGCCGGACATGATGGGCCTGGTGGTCCTCTCCGGCATCACCATGCTGATCCTGGTCCTCACCGGTTTCCGCACCGCCGTCTTCAAGGCCGTACCCGAGGGGCTCAAGACAGCAATCGTGGTGGGCATCGGCCTGTTCATCGCCCTGATCGGCCTGGTCAATGCCGGGTTCGTGCGGCGAATCCCGGACGTGGCAGGAACCACCGTGCCCGTGGGCCTGGGCTTCGACGGCAAACTGCTGGGCTGGCCCACCGCCGTGTTCGTCTTCGGCCTGATCCTCACCATCGCCTTGGTGGTCCGGAAGGTCAAGGGCGCCATCCTGATCGGCATCATCACCTCGACCGTACTGTCCGTCATCCTTGAGATGACCCTCCACATCGGCCCCAGCTTTGACGGCAAGACCTCCAACCCGCAGGGGTGGTCCCTGGTGGCCCCCACATTCAGCGGCTGGGCCGCCCCGGACCTCTCCCTGATCGGCAAGGCCAACCCGTTCGGCGCCTTCTCCGACCTCGGCTTCGTGGCCGCCACCCTGCTGGCCTTCGTGATCCTGCTCAGCATCTTCTTCGACGCGATGGGCACCATGGTGGGCCTGGCCAACGAAGCCGGCACGGTCGACGAACACGGCAACATTCCCGACGTGGACCGCGTGCTCCAGGTGGACGCCCTCGGTGCCATCATCGGCGGCGGCGCGTCCGTCTCCTCCAACCAGATCTACGTCGAAGCCGGCGCCGGCATTGGCGAAGGCGCCCGGACCGGCATCGCCTCGATCGTCACCGGCCTGCTGTTCCTGGTGGCCATGTTCTTCACCCCGCTGATCAACCTGGTCCCGTTCGAGGCCGTAGCCCCGGCCCTGGTGGTGGTGGGCTTCATGATGGTGTCCCAGGTGGGCAAGATTGACTGGCAGGACTGGGGCATTGCCATCCCGGCGTTCCTGACCTTCACCCTCATGCCGTTCACCTACTCGATCGCCAACGGCCTGGGCGCCGGCTTTATCGCCTACGTCCTGATCCGCACGGTCCAGGGCAAGGTCAAGGACATCCACCCGCTGATGTGGGCCGTTGCCGCGGCATTCCTGCTGTTCTTCGCCATCGGCCCGATCGAGGCCGCCCTCAGCATGTAGCCACCCGCTGGACGGGAAGGGCTGGTGCGGCGCCTGCCGTACCAGCCCTTTGTCTTTACGGCTGGCTATACCGGCGTGTTGGGCGCGAGTCCTTCGTCCCCGGAGACGGCCAGCGCCCGTTTCTCGCGCAGCCGGTCCAGCCGGTTCATCAGCGGCGAGGTGGTGGCCCCGTGGATCACTATGGACAACGCCACCACCAGCCCGACAAACGACCAGAGCCAGTGCGCCTGGTCCGCGAAATGGTCCTCCCCCAGGGCAAAGGCCAAGTAGTACAGCGACCCGATACCGCGGATGCCGAAGAAGGACAGCGCCACCCGTTCGCGCGGCCCGGTCTTGCCGCCCAACAGCCCCAGCCAACCCGCCACGGGCCTGACCACCAGCAGGAACGCCAACGCGACCAGCACCTCCGCCGGCCCGATGCCGGCGAGGAGTCCACGGGCTATGGCGCCGCCGAGCAGGACCAGGATCACCACGGTCAGGAGCCGTTCGAGCTGCTCCACGTATGAGTGCAGCACCCGGTGGTAGCCATGGCTGCGCTCGGCCGCGCGGATGGTCACGGCACACACGAAGACCGCGATGAACCCGTAGCCCTCCGCCAACTGCGTCAGCCCGTACGCCAGGAAGGTGGCTGCCAGCGCCACGAAGCCCTCCGAGTGGTTGGAAAGCCGCAGGCTGTCGCGGCGCGCTGAAAAGAACAGCTTCGCCAGGAGTTTTCCGGTGAGGAAACCCACCAGCAGGCCCAACGCCAGCCGCCACAGCACGTCCACCCCGAACCATTCGGGAAACCAGGCCGACGGCGAGGCGCCTGCCACGCTGATGGCGATGGCCAGGTAGACGAACGGGAAGGCCAGCCCGTCGTTGAGGCCGGCCTCCGAGGTAAGGCCAAAACGCACCTCATCTTCCTTTTCGACACCTTCTTCCTCGTCCGCCGGTTCGCCCACCTGCACTTCCGAGGCAAGGACCGGATCCGTGGGGGCCAGGCTGGCGGCCACCAGCAGTGCCGCGCCAAGGCCCAGGCCCAGGAACCACATGCCCAGCAGCGTCAGGGCGGCGATGCACAGTGGCATCGCGATGCCCAGCAGCCGCCAGGTGGTGGACCACCGCTTGCGCCCTACCGGCCGGTCCAAGGCAAGCCCGGCGCCCATCAGCGAAATGATGACGCAGATTTCCGCCAGGTGCATCACGAAACCACTGTGCTCCACCGGGTTGGGATCCGGGAGCGAGGGAATCAGCGCAAAGGCCCCCATGCCGGCACCGAGGAAGACCATGGGCATGGACAAGGGCATGTTGCGCAGCAGTTTTGGCAAGACGGCGGCGACGAAGACGGCCGCGCCGGCGGCCGCAAAGATGATGTTAGCGGCGTCGAACATGAGCGGCCTCCGGCTTGGAAAGATGCGTGGTTCCGGCACAGGCACGTCACGCTTGGATCTGGCCGACCGATCCCACCCTACCCCTGCCCCGCCCCGCGGGGTTGGTTCTTGGATCCCGGACAGGACGACGGCGGCGTTGCTGGTTTTTCTGCCCGGCGTACGGTGAGCTTGATGCATGCCTTTCCAGTCCCCAGCCGTCGACGTCCCGCCGCAGCCCTGGACAGGGAGGTACGACGGCGACGGCCCGGCCCACCGCCGCTGGTGGCAGGCAGTGAACCGGGCGCTTGAGCCCGGTCCGTCGGACGCGGAGGGCGGCCAGGGTGCCGGGCACCCAGTGGCCTCGGGCCGGAAGCCGGTGGCCTTGCTGGGTTTCGCCAGCGACGAGGGAGTACGCCGAAACAAGGGCCGGACCGGGGCTGCCGCCGCCCCCGCAGCGCTGCGGACAGCGCTCGGACCCCTGGCCTTCCATCTGGACCGCTCCGTTTCCGATTGCGGTGACGTGGTGGTGTCCGGAGACCGGCTTGAGGCCGGCCAGGAACGGCTGGGCCATGCCCTGGCAGCCCTGCTCGACGCCGGCCACCAGACTGTCGTCCTGGGCGGCGGCCACGAAACCGCCTACGCCAGCTACCTTGGCGTCAGTGCGTCGGCCGCGGTCCGGAGCGGGCAGCGGCTGGGCGTGCTGAACCTCGACGCCCACTTCGACCTCCGCGACGAAGCGGTTCCAAGTTCGGGTACGCCGTTCCTGCAAATGGCCCGTGCGGAAACGGACGCCGGACGCGACTTCCGTTACGCCGTCGTCGGCATTTCGGAGCCAAACAACACCCGGGCCCTGTTCGACACCGCGGGAAAACTCGGCGTCCGCTACCTGCTGGACGAAGACTGCGGGGCAATACGCGTCCAGGCGTTCGTGGCGGACTTCCTGGCGGAAACCGACATCCTGTACCTGACGATCGACCTGGACGTACTTCCCGCCTCGGTGGCCCCGGGCGTCAGCGCCCCCGCAGCCTACGGCGTGCCACTTCCCGTGATCACGGCCGTATGCCGGCAGGTGGCCGCGAGCGGGAAGCTGCTGCACCTGGACGTGGCGGAACTGAACCCCGCATTCGACATTGACGGACGGACCGCGCGAACGGCCGCCCGATTGGTTGACACGCTGCTGCGCTGACAGTCCTTGGCGGCCGGGTCAGGCCGGGTCAGGCCTTCAAGACATAACGCCGTTCCGGCCGCCCCACGCCGTACTTGAGCCGTACGTCCAGGGCGCCTGCGTCATGCAGGTATTCCAGGTAGCGGCGGGCGCTGACGCGGGACGTTCCGAGCTCCTGGGCAACCTCCGCGGCGGACACGTCGCCGGCGGCAGCGTTGAGGGCGGCCTCCACCAGTTTCAGGGTCTCGATGCTGCATCCCTTGGGCAGCGGCCGTTCGCCGCGGTCCAGGCCGAATACCCGGTTGACGTCCGATTGCTCGGCCACGTCCTTGGCGGCATCCAGGCCCTGGTACGCGCTGCGGTAATGTTCCAGCCGCTCCTGCAGGTCCGATTGGGAAAACGGCTTGATCAGGTAATGCACGATGCCGCCCCGGAGCGCCTTCCGTACCGTTTCGACCTCGCGGGCGGCACTGATCACGAGGACGTCCAGTTCGGGGGCCACGCTGCGCAGCCGGTGCATGAGGTCCAGGCCGTTGACGTCGGGCAGGTGGATGTCCAGCAACACCAGGTCGGGCCGGAGCCGTTGGGTCTCGGCAACTGCCTGTGCCCCGGTGTGGGCCGCCCCCACCACGGTAAAGCCAGGCGTGCGCTGGATGAATCCGGCATGCACTTTGGCCACCATGAAGTCGTCGTCGACGATCAGGACTTTGATCATGCCTGGGTACTCCCTCGTTTCAGCACGGCCCTAAAGACCGCCCCGTGGTCATTGGCCACCGTCAGGTCCCCGCCGCCGCGGCGGCAGACAACCCGGGACATCGCCAGGCCAAAGCCGCGGCTGCCCGCCGGTCCTGGTTCTTTGGTGGTGAAGCCCTGGCGGAAAATGTGGTCGGCCGAGCCGCCCGGGACGCCGGGCCCGTTATCCCTGACTGTGACCACCACGTCTTGCCCGGCCCTGCCTTCCACCAGCACCGTGACGGCTGCCAGTGGAAGCCCGGTGACGGCGTCGAACGCGTTGTCGACGAGGTTCCCCACCACCGTGGTGAGGTCCCGGGACAGCGCGTCATCCACCTTGTCCAGCCCTGAACCCGGGTCCAGCTGCAGTGCCACGCCACGCTCGGCGGCCAGGCTGGATTTGGCGATCAGCAGGGCGGCGAGCGCGGGATCGGCGATCCGGCCGGTCACCTCGTCGTTGAGCCGGGTCCGGTCCACCGTGGCGCCGTTGACGAACTGGACCACGGACTCGTACTCGCCGATCTGGATCAGGCCGGAAATGACATGGAGCTGGTTGGCGAACTCATGGGCCTGGGCCCGAAGGGTGTCCGTGGCGGTGCGGGTGGCGCCCAGCTCCTGCTCAAGTTCAGATAGTTCCGTCCGGTCGCGGAGCGTGGCCACCGATCCGATCACCTTGCCGCGGGACCGGATGGGCACCCGGTTCATCACCACCAGGCGGTCCCCGACGAGCACCAGCTGGTCCGGTCCGGGCTGGTCCTGGGTGAGGACTTGCTTGAGGGCCGGCTCGACAGCCAGGCCGGACAACCGCTTGCCCACGCAATCCGGGGGGAGGCCCAGCAGCGCCCGTGCACTGTGGTTGGCCACCGTGATCCGTTCGTGCAGGTCGAGGGCCACCACGCCCTCCTTGAGGCCGTGCAGCATGGCTTCCCGGTTCTCCACCAGGCTGGTGATTTCGCTGGGTTCCATGCCGAGGGTCTGCCGCTTGACCCTGCGCGAAAGCAGGAGGGACCCGGCGATGCCCAGGACACTGGCAACCCCAAGGTAGGTAAGGAGATTGGGGACGGCGTCGCCCAGCCGTTCCAGGACGGTGGGATAGTTGCGGCTGATGGAGGCGATCCCGATCATGCGGCCGGAATCGTCCAGGACCGGCACATGGGCGGACAGGAGCGGTGCGGGCGTGCCGCCCACCACTCCGGTCCACGCCCGGCCTTCCATCACCCGGCTCGCGCCGAGCTCCAGCGGCCGGCCCAGCAGGCTGGGATCCGAGGATGCCACCACGGTACGGTCCAGTTTCGCCAGCGCCACCCGGGATGAGCCCGAGACAATGCGCACGGACTCCGCCACAGCGGGAAGCACGGCACCGCCACGCGGCTCTGTGTCCGGAAGCAGCTCACGCACCACCGGGTTGCCGCCGAGCGCTTCCGCTGCCGACAGGGCACGCCTGCCCTCGGTCCGTTCGAAGGCCGCCGCGGACTGGGCCAGGGAAATGGCCACCACGCCCACCAGCACCGCCAGGACAATGAGCAACTGCAGCAGAAGGTACTGCCCCGCAAGGGACATTCCTCGTCGTCGAGTCACAATGGTCTTCCTGGTGTTCCGGGGGCGATACCCGGGAACTATATCCCAAAGCCCGCGGCCGGGCCGTCGTGGGGGTTTGGAAACGTGAACGCAATGAACACAACTTTCTCTGCGTACACAAGAGTGATCCGCGTCACGGCCGCCCCTAGCATCGGAACCACAAGGCACCGGAACTGCAAGGCAGCCGGCGCCGATCAAGATTTGTTCGAGAGAAGAGGAACACATGCGCCAGATCCGCGCATTGCGAATTGCCGCCGTTGCCGCCGGCATCGCCCTGATGGCCACCGGTTGCGGTGCCACCGGCAAGAGCTCCACCGGCTCGGAGAGCTCCGGCGCCGCCGCCGGACCCATCACCGGCCTGCAGATCATGGTCCCCAACACCCCCGGCGGCGGTTACGACACCACCGCCCGTGCCGCCGCGAAGGTCCTCGACGACGAGAAGATCTCCACCAACACCGAAGTCTTCAACCTCGCCGGGGCCGGCGGCACGGTGGGCCTGGCCCGTGTGGTCAACGAGAAGGGCAACGGCGATCTTGCCATGCTCATGGGCCTGGGCGTTGTCGGCGCCAGCTACACCAACAAGTCCGAGTCCAAGCTGACCGACACCACCCCGCTGGCCCGGCTTATCGAAGAGCCTGGCGCCATCATGGTCAGCAAGGACTCCCCGTACAAGACCATCGATGACCTGGTGAAGGCCTGGAAAGCCGATCCCGGTTCCATCGCCGTGGGCGGCGGCTCCTCCCCCGGCGGCCCGGACCACCTGCTGCCCATGCAGCTGGCCGGGGCCGTGGGCATCGACGCCACCAAGGTCAACTACGTTGCCTACGACGGCGGCGGCGACCTCCTGCCCGCAATCCTGGGCAACAAGCTCGGCTTCGCCGCTTCCGGCGCCGGCGAGTACCTGAAGCAGATCGAATCCGGCGAGGTCCGGGTCCTGGCCACCAGCGGCGAGAAGCGCCTGGACGGCGTGGACTCACCCACGCTCAAGGAATCCAACATCGACCTGGTGTTCACCAACTGGCGCGGCGTGGTGGCCCCTCCGGGCATCAGCGACAAGGACAAGGCATCGCTGATCGCAGCCCTCGAAAAGATGCACGGCACGGCCGGTTGGAAGGAAGCGCTGAAGACCCACAGCTGGACCGATGCCTTCATCACCGGTGACCAGTTCAAGACCTTCCTCACCGAACAGGACAAGCGGGTGGCGGACGTCCTCACCAAGCTTGGGTTGGCGTGACCTCCCTGACCACAGGCCTCAAAGGCCGCTCCGAGCTGGGAGTTGCACTCCTGCTCGGGGCGGCCGGCGTCCTGGTCTTCCTGGATGCCAACGGCCTGGTCACCCCATATTCGAAGTCCGACCCGGTAGGCCCCAAGACCGTTCCGTTCATCGTGGCCGGAATGCTGATGGTCTGTGCCGTGCTGCTGGCCGTCAACGTCCTGCGCGGCGGCAAGGGCGAGGCTGAGGGCGGCGAGGATGTCGACCTCACGCACCCCGCCGACTGGAAGACCGTCCTGCCGCTGGCCGGCGCCTTCATCCTGAACATCCTGCTGATCGACTGGGCCGGCTGGGTGATCTCCGGAACGGTCCTGTTCTGGGGCAGCGTGCTGGCCCTCGGCAGCCGCCGCTACGTCCGGGACGGCCTGATCTCCGTGGCCCTGTCCCTGTTGACCTTCTACGGCTTCTACCTCGGCCTGGGCATCGCGCTGCCGGCCGGCCTCCTGGAAGGAATCCTCTAAATGGACGTCTGGTCCTCCCTGATGGACGGCTTCGCCACCGCCCTGACCCCCATGAATTTCCTGTACGCCGTCATCGGCGTCGTCCTGGGCACCGCCGTCGGTGTCCTCCCCGGCCTGGGCCCGGCCATGACCGTTGCCCTGCTGCTTCCCGTCACGTACGCCCTGGAACCCACCAGCGCCTTCATCATGTTCGCCGGCATCTACTACGGCGGCATGTACGGCGGTTCCACCACCTCGATCCTCCTCAACACCCCCGGCGAATCGTCCTCCGTGGTCACCGCCATCGAGGGCAACAAGATGGCCAAGGCGGGCAGGGCGGCGCAGGCGCTTGCAACGGCGGCCATCGGCTCGTTCGTCGCCGGCACCATCGGCACGGCGCTGCTGGCCGTCTGCGCGCCGATCGTGGTGAAGTTCGCCGTGAGCCTTGGTGCACCCAGCTACTTCGCCATCATGGTCTTGGCGCTGTTGGCGGTCACGGCCGTACTCGGTTCGTCCCGCCTGCGCGGTTTTGCTTCCCTGGGCCTCGGCCTGGCCATTGGCCTGGTGGGCATGGACTCCGTGACCGGCCAGCGGCGACTCACCTTCGGCCAGCCGCTCCTGGCCGACGGCCTGGACATCGTGGTGGTGGCCGTGGCCATCTTCGCCGTGGGAGAGGCCCTCTGGGTGGCCGCGCACCTGCGCCGCACCCCCCTGCATGCCATTCCCGTGGGCCAGCCCTGGATGGGCAAGTCCGACTGGAAGCGCTCATGGAAGCCCTGGCTGCGCGGGACTGCCTTTGGCTTCCCGTTCGGCGCACTGCCGGCAGGCGGCGCCGAGATCCCGACCTTCCTCTCCTACGTCACCGAAAAGCGCCTCAGTAAACACCCCGAAGAGTTCGGCAAGGGTGCTATCGAGGGCGTTGCCGGCCCGGAAGCAGCCAACAACGCGGCGGCCGCCGGCACCCTGACCCCCATGCTGGCCCTGGGCCTGCCCACCAACGCCACCGCTGCCGTCATGCTCGCCGCCTTCACGTCCTATGGCATCCAGCCGGGCCCGCAGCTCTTCGAAAGCCAAGGGCCCCTTGTGTGGGCGCTGATCGCCAGCCTCTTCATTGGCAACCTGCTGCTCCTGCTGATCAACCTGCCGCTGGCACCGATGTGGGCGAAACTCCTGCAGCTGCCCCGCCCCTACCTGTATGCCGGCATTCTGTTCTTCGCCACGCTGGGCGCCTACTCGGTGAACCTGCAGGCGTTCGACCTGGTGATCCTGCTGGTCCTGGGCGCACTCGGCTTCATGATGCGGCGCTTCGGGCTTCCCGTCCTGCCGCTGATCCTTGGCGTGATCCTGGGCCCTCGCATTGAAGGGCAGCTCCGCAAGACCCTGCAGCTGAGTGCGGGCGACCCCGCGGGTCTCCTCAGCGAGCCGATCGCGGTCGGCATCTACGTGATTATCGGCATCATCCTGCTCTGGCCGTTTGCCTACAAGCTGTTCCGCCGGAACCGTCCGGCGCACAAGCCCCTGGTTCCAGCCAATTCGGGCGCAGCGGACTACAGTGACTGAACAGCTCCCCCACCCACGCCCAGCAGAACAGGAAACAACATGACCGTCGTTGTGGGATACGTCCCGACCCCGGAGGGCGAAGCTGCCCTGACGCAGGCCATCACCGAGGCCCGAAAGGCCAACAGCACCTTGGTACTGATCAACTCCTCCAAGGGTGAAGCGGCAGTGGACAGCCGGTTTGCGCAAGAAGGCGACATCCAGGACATCGAGCAGCGGCTGGCCGGCCAGGGCATCGAGTACCTGATCAAACGGCCCGTCCGCGGCCATGATGCCGCAGCCGAGGTGCTGGACGCCGCGGAGGAGCACAACGCCGACCTGATCGTGATCGGCCTGCGCCGCCGCACGCCGGTGGGCAAGCTGATCATGGGCAGCACGTCCCAGCGCATCCTGCTGGAGGCGGACTGCCCTGTGCTGGCCGTAAAAGCGGGCCGGTAAACCTAGGCCGTTGCGGCCGCCGGGGCCCGGAACAACTCCTGGCGCTGGCGGCCCAGGCCTGCCACTTCCACCTCCACCACGTCGCCCGGCTGGAGGTAGGGGAAACGGCCGCTGAGGGCAACACCCTGCGGCGTCCCGGTGAGGATCACGTCGCCTGGTTCCAGCCGCATGTACTGGCTGCAATGATGGACCAGGGTGGCTGCGTCAAAGATGAGCTCTGAGGTCGAGGAGTCCTGGCGTGGTTCACCATTGACCCAACTGCGCAGCGGGAGGTTGTCGCCGTCGATATCCTCGGCCGGAACCAGCCACGGGCCAAGGGGCGTTGACCCGGGAAGCGACTTGCCTTTGGTCCACTGGCCCGCGGCTCCCGGCAACTGGTATTCCCGTTCGGAGAGGTCGTTGGCCGTGACGTAGCCGGCGATACACGCAGCTGCTTCTTCCGGGGAGCCCAGGTAGCAGGCCTCCCTGCCGATCACGATGCCCAGCTCCACCTCCCAGTCGTACTTTGCGGAATGCGGAGGGATCGGGGCCGGGTCGAAGGGGCCGGCGACCGTATTGCTTGGCTTGAGGAAGACCACCGGAACCGTGGGCGGTTCGGCTCCCGACTCGGCCGCGTGGGCGGCATAGTTCATCCCGATGCCCACCACTGAGCCGGACCTGGCCACTGGCGGTCCGACCCGCAGCGCTTCCGCACCCTCAAGGACCGGCAGGTCACCTGCCGCCAAGGCTTTCCGGACCTTGTCCAGGCCGCCGGCAGCGAGGAACCCGCCGTCGACGTCATCCGTCAGGGGCAGCATGCTGAAGTACCGGCCGGTGCCGTCCGCTGAGGGAACGAGCACTGCGGGCTGTTCGCTGCCGCTGTTGCCCAGGCGCATGATCTTCATACCGAATCTCCTCAAGGTGTGGGGGCGGGACTGCTGGATGGGGCCCTGGCGGTGCCCGCTTCCATGGTCGTTGATTCCGTCCGGCGCCGCGGAACGAACGCTTTGTGACCGCCTCTCCAGTGGTTCAGGAGGGCAGTCATCTGACATATATGGATACTGATCGTTAGAATAGCGGAGCCACCCGGCACGAAACACAGAAAGTTCAGTACATGATCACAAGCACTTTGGAGCGCGTCCCCGCCGCTGCCAAAACCGCCGAAGGCCCGGAACTCCGGTCCATCAGCCTCGAGTTCTCCAGCGCCAGCGAGGTCCACTCCGGGCTGGAAGAGGCGGTAGCCGAGTTGATTGAGGTGGCAGCGAAGGACGCCGCCTGCGGCATCCTGGTGACCAGGCTGCACCCGGGACGCTACACGGTGGCCCTGGACGAATCCGTCCCCTTTGGCGAGACCTACGAATCCGTCGCGGCCTGATTTCCCGGCTGCGCGGCCCCCGGGCCACCGGACGAACGCTTGGAGCCAAAGAAAGAATCCCCGCAGTGCCCTAAGGCGCTGCGGGGATTCTTTTGTCTAGCGGGTGCGGCCTTCAGGCGAGGCGGACCTGGACGCCGTCGGACTTAAGGAAGAGCTGCTTTTCCGACAAGTCTGACGGTCCGGCCGGCACCAGCCAGAGGACGTTGCCGCTCTGCGACACCTCTTCCACTTCCCCGGCTGCCACCACATGCGCATGCTTGATGATTTCGACGCGGTCCCCGGCCTTGAGGGCCTTCCAGTTGGATACCGCGGCGGAATGGGCGTTGCGCCTGGACAGGACTGCCCCACGTGCTTTCATGTGAACTTCTACCCCTTTGTATTGTTCTGCTGCCACAGCGTCGTTGATGTGACTTTCACTACACCATCAGTTCTACTACACTCCGGACCCCGCCACTGGCAGTGTCGCCGGATATTCCGCACTTCGGACCGGAGTGCAGCAGGTACTGAAGATCCTTCGGTTTTCAGGCCAGGAAGCCGACGGCGGATTCGGCCGCCCGTCGCACTTCCCCGGAGGCAACCAGCCGGTCCGCCGCCTCCAGTTCCGGAGACAGGAAACGGTCCGTCCCCGGGCCCTCCACCACGGCGCGAAGGGCGGCCACGACGGCGGTGCCCGCCGGGCCCGGCGTGAGCTCCCCATCGGAAAGCTGCGTGCGGATATCCAAGGCCCTTGCAGACGTCACCAGCTCGATGGCCAGGACCCGCCGGAGGTTCTCCACTGCCTTGCGCAGCTTCCGCGCCGCGTGCCAGCCCATGGAGACGTGGTCCTCCTGCATGGCGGAGCTTGGAATGGAATCCACCGACGCCGGCACAGCCAGCCGCTTGTTGTCCGACACCAGGCCTGCCTGGGTGTACTGGGCAATCATCAGCCCCGAGTCCACGCCGGGATCGGAGGCCAGGAACGCGGGAAGGCCGTGCGAACGGGCGGGATCAAGCATCCGGTCGGTCCGGCGTTCGGCGATGGAGCTGAGGTCCGCGACGGCAATGGCAAGGTAGTCCAGGACATAAGCCACCGGGGCGCCGTGGAAATTGCCGTTTGAGCTCACGCGGCCGTCGGGCAGGACCACCGGGTTGTCGATAGCCGCGGCCAGTTCGCGGGTTGCCACGAGTTCCGCATGGTCGACGGTGTCACGGACGGCACCGGCAACCTGCGGGGCGCAGCGCAGCGAGTAGGCATCCTGCACACGGGAGTCACCCTCCTTGTGGGACGCGACAATCGGCGAGTCCGAGAGCACGCGCAGCATGTTGTCGGCACTGGCAGCCTGGCCGGGATGCGGGCGCAGCGCGGCGTGCAGTTCGGGAACGAACACCTGGTCGGTGCCCAGCAGCGCCTCAACGCTGAGCGCGGCGGTAATGTCCGCCGTCGCCAGCAGCTGGCGGAGGTCGGCAATGGCCATCAGGAGCATGCCCAGCATGCCCTCGGTGCCGTTGACCAGCGCCAGCCCTTCCTTCTCGGCCAGGGTGACCGGCTCGATGCCGTGGTCTGCAAGCAGCTCGGCGACAGTCCGCTCTCCCCGCCCGCCGTATGTGACGCCGTCGGGCCCTTCCGCTTCGCCTTCACCCATCAGCACCAGGGCGCAGTGGGACAGCGGAGCGAGGTCGCCGGAGCAGCCGAGCGAGCCGAACTCGCGGACCACCGGGGTGATCCCGGCGTTCAGCACGTCCACCATGGTTTGCAGCACCACGGGGCGGACGCCGGTTCGGCCGGAGGCGAGGGTCTTGGCGCGCAGGAACATGATGCCGCGGACTACTTCGCGTTCCACGGCCGGGCCCATGCCGGCGGCGTGGCTGCGGATCAGGGACTTCTGCAGTTGGGTGCGCAGGTCATTGGGGATGTGGCGGTTGGCCAGGGCACCGAAGCCTGTGGAGATCCCGTAAGCCGGGATGTCGCTGGACGCGAGGCTGTCGATGTGGGCGCGGACCTGGGCCACGGCCTCCAGGGCATCCGGAGCGATGGCCACTTTGGCGTCATGGCGGGCGACGGCGAGCACGTCCTGGGCAGTGACGCCGTTGGAGCCGAGGGTGACGGTCAGCGGTGAGTGGGTTGTTAGGGTCATCGGATAGTCCTAGTTCGTTGCTGCTGCGGAGTCGGCGGACTCTTGCATGGGGATTCGGACGCCGCGTTCCTTGGCGACGTCAAGGGCTCGTTCGTAGCCGGCGTCGGCGTGGCGGATCACGCCCATGCCGGGATCGTTGGTGAGGAGGCGCTCAAGCTTTTCGGCTGCGAGGTCGGTGCCGTCGGCAACGGACACCTGCCCGGCGTGGATGGAGCGGCCGATGCCCACTCCGCCGCCATGGTGCAGTGACACCCAGGTGGCTCCGGAGGCAGTGTTGAGCAGGGCGTTCAACAGCGGCCAGTCCGCGATCGCGTCCGAGCCGTCAGCCATGGCCTCGGTCTCGCGGTACGGGGAGGCGACGGAGCCGGAATCCAGGTGGTCGCGGCCGATCACGATGGGCGCCTTGACCTTGCCCTCCTTGACCAGCTGGTTGAACAGCAGGCCGGCCTTGGCGCGTTCGCCGTAGCCGAGCCAGCAGATGCGGGCGGGGAGGCCCTCGAATTCCACCCGCTCCTGGGCGGCGTCGATCCAGCGGTGCAGGTGCTTGTTCTCGGGGAAGAGTTCCTTGATGGCCTCGTCCGTAACGCGGATGTCCTCGGGGTCGCCCGAGAGGGCCACCCAGCGGAACGGGCCCAGGCCCTCGCAGAACAGGGGCCGGATATAGGCCGGAACGAAGCCGGGGAACTCGAAGGCCCGCGCGTAGCCGCCCTTTCGGGCCTCATCACGGATGGAGTTGCCGTAGTCGAAGACCTCGGCGCCGGCGTCCTGGAATTCGACCATGGCCTGGACGTGGCGGGCCATGGAGGCCTGGGCCTTCTTGGTGAAGCCTTCCGGGTCCGCGGCTGCCTCGCGGTGCCATTCCTCGACCGTGATTCCTTCGGGCAGGTAGCTCAGGGGATCGTGCGCGGAGGTCTGGTCGGTGACGATATCGACGGTGAGCTCGCCGGCCTTGTGGCGGCGCAGGATCTCGGGGAAAACCTCGGCGGCGTTGCCAACATAGCCCACGGACCAGCCGCGGCGTTCCTCCTTGGCCTTGAGGACCTTGGCGATGGCGGTATCGAGGTCGGTTTCGACCTCGTCGAGGTAGCGCTTGCCGGCCCGCCTGCGCAGGCGGGTTTCGTCGACGTCGACAATCAGGCAGGCGCCGTCGTTCAGGGTGACGGCGAGCGGCTGGGCGCCACCCATGCCGCCGCAGCCGCCGGTGAGGGTCAGCGTGCCGGCGAGAGTTCCGTTTTCGTCCCCGGTGAGCTTGCGGGCAATCGCGGCGAACGTTTCGAACGTGCCCTGCAGGATGCCCTGGGTGCCGATGTAGATCCAGGACCCTGCCGTCATCTGGCCGTACATCATCAGGCCCTCGGCCTCGAGCCGGCGGAACTCGGGCCAGTTGGCCCAGTCGCCGACGAGGTTGGAGTTGGCCAGCAGCACTCGCGGGGCCCATTCGTGGGTGCGGAAGACGCCCACCGGCTTGCCGGACTGGACCAGGAGGGTCTCATCCTTTTCCATGGTTTCCAGCGTGCGGGTGATGGCGTCGAACGCGGCCCAGGAGCGGACGGCGCGGCCGGTGCCGCCGTAGACCACCAGGTCGTCCGGGCGCTCGGCGACCTCGGGGTCCAGGTTGTTCATGAGCATGCGCAGCGGCGCTTCGGTCTGCCATGACTTTGCGGTGAGCTCGGTGCCGCGGGCTGCTTTGACCGGGCGGGCACCGGTGGTGAAATCGGCGGGTGCCATGGTGGGCTCCTTCGGGTGGTGTCTGTTGGAGGAAAGAAGTTCTGTATCAACTAAAGCCCTTGGTGGACGGGCTTCACAGGGGTTTTGACGGGGCGATGTCCGGTATTCCAGACATGTTCGGTGATCGGTTTTCGTTGCCCGCCTGGGTTCTCAAGCGGTCTGGACGAGGGCGAACTTTTGACAGGGCGAAGTGCCCCGGTGGCGCTATTTTCCTGGCCGGCCGTGGAGGCGGAGGGACAGTTCATCGGCCACCTTCTGGACGCGCGCCGCAAGGACGGGCCATTCCGCCGCGGGCAGCTTGTCCTCGAGGAAGGTCACTGCCACGGCCGCAGTTGGCCATCCCAAGTGGTCCGTCACGGCAGCGGCAATGGAACCGAAGCCGGGCGTCACCTCGCCGTGTTCGGTGGCGTACCCCCGCTGGCGGACCTGGTCCAGGTGCGAGGACAACGCGGAGTATTTCATAATGGCCCCCACCACCTCATGCCGGGCGGTGAAGGCGGCGGCGTTCGGGTAGAGCGCGCGTACTTGCGATTTGGGCAGCGCGGCAAGGATGGCGCGCCCGCTGGCGGTGAGGTGGCTGGGAAGGCGGACGCCGACGTCGGTCACCAGCGACGGACGGTTCTTGGCCCGTTCCTCCACGATGTACAGGACATCGCGGCCGTGCAGCACTGCCAGGTGGGCGCTCTCACCGATGGCATCCACGAGGCTCGCGAGGAGGGGGCGGCCCAGCCGCGACAAAGGTTCCTGCCGTGAATAGGCGGAACTGAGTTCGAAGGCGCTGATGCCCAGCCCGTAGCGTTGCTCCTCATGCAAATGGAGGACGAAGCCGTTCGCCTCCATGACGCCCAGCAAGTGGTAAACACTCGACCGGGGAAGGTTCAGGCTGGAGGCGATCTGGGAGGCCGCCATTGGCCCGCGCCGGGAGGCCAGCAACTTGAGGATGCGGAGGGTATTTTCCGCAGCAGGGACTTTTGAGGATGCTTTGACCGCAGCGCGGGGCGCGTGGGCTTCGGCTCGTGTTTCGGCGCCCGGTCTTTCGGCGCCCCGTGATGCGGCGCTTAGTGCAGTGCTCATGGGCTCAAATGGTCTTTCTGGCTAGCTCTGTCCGGTATCCCGTACTTCAGTGTGACGGCTGCCCTTTCCGTTTACGGCACCGCCGCAATTCAATGTGTCCGGTATACCAGACGCTGGCCTGCCCAGCGCAGCTTACGGTGCCGAATCATCCACGTTTCGGTAGAGTCCGGACCATGGACGGGAAAGAAACCCTGCACACGTACCTCCGGATCCGGCGGGACAACCTGTTGGGCAAGCTGGACGGACTGGGCGATTACGACATGCGCCGGCCCCTCACGCCAACGGGCACCAACCTGTTGGGACTGGTCAAACACGTTGCCAGCGTGGAGTTGCACTACTTCGGCGAGGTCTTCGGCCGGCCCAGTGGGCGCCACCTGCCGTGGCTCGAGGACGGCGGCCGCCCGGACGCAGACATGTGGGTAACGGCTGGCGAGTCATTCGAAGACATCGTCGAACTCCACCGCTTCGCAGGAACGCACAGCGACGCGACCATCGAGGCTCTGCCGCTCGACGCTCCAGGCTCCCTGCCGTGGTGGCCGGAGGAGCGCCGCCAGGTTACCCTGCAGCAGATTCTCGTCCATATGGTTGCTGAACGTGCCCACCATCTGGGCCACGCGGACATACTCCGTGAACTGATTGACGCGACCGTGGGCCAGCGTCCAGGGGACCCGAACCTGACGTCCAGGACACCCGAAGAGTGGGCGGCGCACCGCACCGAAATCGAAGGTGCAGCGCGGGACGCAGCCGGTACCTGGCGGAATTGATGCCAGCGTGAAGAGCACAGGGTATTGAAGAGGAAGCGCCCGAAAAGTGCAGGGTCTGACCGCAACGGGTCCCGAATCTGCGGTCACGGAGGAGCGCACGGATCTCGGAGGAGGCAAGGCACGGGGCCGGTTCCAGCCTGGTCAGGGTGGAGCCTCGAGATAGCGGGACAACGCGTTTTCCCAGGGAGATCCGTGGTGGCGCACTATATCGATGGTTCCCGCCCGCGCCAACGACGTTCCCTGTGAGGGCGGACAATGGGTTGGCCAGTGGGGTGGTTCCCAGTCCTGGTGCTCGCTGCTGTAGCGGCGACCGGAGGGTGAAATCCAGCCGGGTGGTTTGTTTTTGCCGGCAGTCGTGGGTTTCCAGGCCGTGGTATGCCGGAGCCTGTGGTGTTTGGGGCAGGGCTGACCGAGGTTGCTGATCCCGGTGGCACCGCCCTTGGCCCAGCTGAGGAGATGGTCGGCGTCGTTGTCGAGGGAATGGTTGCTGCACCCGGGAAACGGGCATTTTCCGTCCCGCATCCGCAGCCAAGCCCGCATGGCCTTGGTCAGCCGATAGCTGGTCCGCCCGATTTCCAGCGGTGCACCGTCCCTCGGATCCACCAGCACCCGGTAGAACGACCCCGCCCCCTCGGCCACCAGGGCCCGTGCCATCGACGGCGGAATGGGACCGTACCCGTCCAGGACCGCCGGTTCATCGGTGAAGCCCATCAGCGAGAACACCGGGACAGTGACCAGCACCTGAGCGCGGATCCCGGAGAAAGGGCGCTCAGCGGCCTGGCATCCCCCGCTGCCTGCGGGGAAGGTAGCCAGCAGCGACGAGGCGTAGTTGTCAGCCCGCAACTGGGATAGCGTGCGACCTTCCTCAGTGCCCTGCATGCTGCGAGCCTCGGAGGTGAGCCGGTCCCAGACTGCCGAGGCTTGGCCGGCGGGCAGGTATGCGGACAGCCAGGCCATGCCGTCCCGGTCCGGCCTGTACTCCACCCGCCGTTCTGCCACTCCCTTGGAGTGACGGGCTTCGATACTCCCGGCATGGTGACGCTCCCGCCACGTGCGGGCCTTCACCCTGAACCGGTGCGCCGGCATCTCCCCGGGGGGACAGCCCCGCGCCGGATCGGGGGCGTCCGGGTCCAGGAAATGCGCCTCCAACGCCGCAGCCCCGTTCACATCCAGGCTCGCCGTCTCATCCGCCATCACCACCGCGTGGCCCCAGGACAGGGTCCCTGCCTGCAGCCCCGCAAGGGTCCGCGGCAACGAGGTAACAACGGCGTGCGAGGTAGCCAGGAATGTCGATGCCGCCCTCGGTCCAACCGCCAGGACGCAGCCAACTTCCGCCGCGACCGCCATCTCATGGGCCTGCACCGGCACGTCGGGCCCCGCAACAGCAGAAGCACTTTCCGCATAAGCGACCGCGGCCTTCGCTTTCAGCCCTGCGATCATGGCCTCCACGGCCCTGACGCCCGCCAGGATGTCGAGGCACCCATCAACAAGGGTGGCCAACGGGTGAGCACACTCCTTCGTGGCGGCAACCGATCCGCGTCCAGCTCTGTCCACCTCGGTGTCCAGCGCGGCAAGGGCAGCCTTGATCTCCTCGAATGCCCTCACCGCCGCCGCTTTCCCCATGACCCAACTATGGCAAGGGGGTACGACATTCAAACCCGGCCAGGTTTCGACTGATCACCTCCCGGACAGTCTGGAACCGAAGACAGCAACCAGCCGTGAGCCTCATCACGATGCCTGCGAAAATGGTCTGCTGGTTAGCGGCTCCCCTCCCAATGACGAGAAGGTATTTGCATGCAACCAGCTTCAACCCCAACCCGGACCGAAACCGCGGCGGAAACGCACAAGCCGGCTGCCGTCGTCGGACACGTCCTCAACCGCGGCTTGAACGTGCGGCACATCCGCTTCATGGCCCTGGGATCGGCGATCGGCACGGGCCTCTTCTACGGCTCCGCTTCCGCCATCCAGAAAGCCGGACCAGCCGTCCTGCTCGCCTACATCATCGGCGGCGCCGCGGTGTTCATGGTGATGCGCGCCCTCGGTGAGATGGCGGTGAGGCACCCTGTGTCCGGTTCCTTCAGCCAGTACGCCGGGCGGTACCTTGGCCCCCTGGCCGGCTTCGTGACCGGCTGGACGTACGTGTTCGAGATGGCCATCGTGGCCATCGCCGACGTCACTGCCTTCAGTATCTACATGGGGTTCTGGTTCCCGCAGGTGGACCGCTGGATCTGGGTCCTTGCCGTCATCTGCTTCCTGGCGGCGTTGAACCTGCTCAGCGTCAAGGTCTTCGGCGAACTCGAATTCTGGTTCTCGCTGATCAAGGTCGCCGCCATCATCTCCATGATTGCAGGCGGTGCCGCGATCATCACGTTCGGGTTCCAGGCCGCCGGTTCAACCGTGGCACCGGGCCTTGGCAACCTCGTTGACCACGGCGGACTGTTCCCGCACGGCTTCGAAGGCCTGCTGGCATCCTTTGCCGTGGTGATGTTCGCCTTCGGCGGGATCGAGACCCTTGGCATCACCGCCGGTGAAGCGGCCGACCCCAAGAAGGTCATCCCCAAGGCCGTCAACACCGTCCCGGTCCGCGTACTGCTCTTCTACGTCCTGACGCTGGGCGTCCTGATGAGCCTTTTCCCGTGGGACCAGGTGGGCAGTGACGGCAGCCCCTTCGTCCAGATCTTCAGCGGCCTGGGCATTCCCGCCGCGCCCCACATCCTCAACGCCGTGGTGATCACCGCCGCGCTCTCCGCGATCAACAGCGATATCTTTGGCGCCGGCCGCATCCTCTTCGGACTCTCCAACCAGGGCCACGCACCGGCGGCGTTCGGCAAAGTCTCCCGCCACGGCGTCCCTTGGATGACGGTGGTCATGATGGCCGGGATCCTGCTGGTGGGGGTGGTCCTCAACGCGGTCATCCCGGAGGACGTGTTCCTGGTCATCGCCTCGATCGCCACCTTCGCCACGGTGTGGGTGTGGGTGATGATCCTGGCCTCCCACGTGGCAATGAAGCGGGAAATCGCCCGGAAGGGCCTGCCGGCGTCGGAATTCCCCTCACCATGGTGGCCGGCCGCGTCAGTCCTCACCATTGCCTTCATGGCGCTGGTGATCGCCATCCTGGGCGCTTTCGAGGACACCCGGGTGGCCCTCTACGTGGGCGCCGCCTGGCTGGGCCTGCTGGTCCTGGCATACCGGCTGTGGGTGAGAGGTGACGGACGACGCCGAGCCCACCTTGAGGACGAAACCTCGCCGCTGCCCGTGGTCGGGACCGCCCGCCACAGCGGGTAGGCCCGTCATCGGCGAAAGGTGCCCGGCCCCGCCGGGGCCGGGCACCTGTCGTCGTCCGTCGCCGTACTGTCTTCCGCTGCCTTACGCCGCAGCCGCGGCGGACCGGACGGCCTGGGCGAGGGACGTCGTCGGGCGTCCAATGAGGCGCCGGAGGTCTCCGGTGCTGACCAGGAGGTCACCGCGGGCGATGCCGAGATCCGAGTCCGCCAGGACCTCGGCGAACGCCTCCGGCACCCCCACGGAGGTGAGCAGGCCGGCGTAGTCCTTGGCGGGGAGGTCGTTGTAGGTGATGGCCTTGCCAGTGGCGGCGCTGATCTCAGCAGCGAGGTCCGCCATGCTGAAGGCTTCATCTCCGCCCAGCTCGTACACCTTGCCGGCCTGGTCCTCGGCCACCAGGACCGCGGCGGCGGCGTGGGCGTAGTCCACCCGTGCAGCGCCACTGACTTTGCCGTCCCCGGCGCTGCCTGCGACCGCACCCTGGGCGAGGGTACCGGGCAACTGCTCCGTGTAGTTTTCCAGGTACCAGCCATTGCGGAGCAAGGCGAAGGGAACACCTGACTCCCGCAGCAGGGCCTCCGTGGCCTTGTGCTCCCCGGCCAGCAGCATGCCGGTGGTGTCCGCGTTGGCGATGCTGGTGTAGGCCAGCAGTTCCACGCCTTCGGCCCGGGCTGCTTCGATGACGGTGCGGTGCTGTTCGACGCGACGGCCCACTTCGCTGCCGGAGATGAGCAGCACCCGGGTTGCCCCCTTGAGCGCGGCGGCAACTGAGCCTGCGTCGGCGTAGTCCATGGCCTTGACGTTGACTCCGCGCGCGGCGAAGCCGGCCAGCTTTTCCACGGAACGTCCGGCGGCCACAATTCCGGCTGCGGGCACCCCACGTTCAAGAAGGGCTTCGATGACATGCTGGCCCAGCTGTCCGGTGGCGCCTGTAACAACAATGCTCACGATGGATCCTTTCGAGGAATTTGATCTGTCGAAGGGCACAACCGCGAGCCATGGAGAATACTTCCTCAAAGAGAGTACGCACTTTGAAGTAAGGTACTGACCTTTAGGTAAGCTAGTGACAGGGAAGCTCTTCCGCAGGCCGTACCACTGCCCCTCGCCTTCGCCGACGGCGTGTTCCCTGCCGGATGCCCCAGCAGGACCCTGCTGGACCACATCACCAGCAAGTGGGGAGTGCTGATCCTGATCGCCCTGTCCGAAGGCGAGCAGCGATGGAGTGATTTGCGGCGCCGGGCCGAGGGCATCAGCGAGAAGATGCTGGCCCAGACCCTGAAGACCCTCGAGCGGGACGGCCTTATCAGCAGGAATGCCCAACCGGTCATTCCACCCCGGGTGGACTACAGCCTCACCGAGCGTGGCTACGAGCTGAGCGGGCTGCTGGTGCCCCTGGTGGCGTGGGCCTTCGAGAACGCGGAGGACATCATTAACAGCAGCCGCTGATGCTCCGCCGGACCGCTGGGGGATGTACCGCACCCAACAGGCAAGTGGTTCCACTGGACAAAACAAGTACTTGTTACTGGTGTTGCTGATGTGAATAGCGCATAGCGTAGGCG
Organism: Pseudarthrobacter sp. MOO14; assembly: GCF_058267675.1. Taxonomy (NCBI): domain Bacteria; kingdom Bacillati; phylum Actinomycetota; class Actinomycetes; order Micrococcales; family Micrococcaceae; genus Pseudarthrobacter; species Pseudarthrobacter sp. MOO14. Next base: position 2,930,611 of record NZ_CM177849.1, on the reverse strand, counting down.
TACGGTGCCGGCCGGAATGGGAGGACCATCCTCCGCTGGGAGCGTTCCGCCGACCAACACCGTTAGCAGGCGGCCGGCTGCCGCCTGAAGGGGAGGCTCACATGGCCAAGGGCTACATACAGGACCTTTCCGGCATGGGCCGGCCCGTCAGCCTGCGCGATGCCCTGGTGACAGTATGGCGCCGGGCCAAGGGGGCCGTCAGCCCACGATGCCCCTACCGGGTGGGCGACACCGTGATTGGCGACGACCCCTTCAGCGGCAGGCGCGAAGGGGTCGTCGTATGGCATGATCGCCGGTCAGTGGGGCTGAAGACCACCCATGGCGTCTTCTTCTACGATCACCGCGTGGTCAAACCGATGGACTAGCGGGGTAACCTACCGGGCAGACCAGCCGCCGTCCATGGTGTAGCTGGCCCCCGTGACCATAGCGGCACTGTCGGAGGCCAGCCACGCAACCAGGGACGCCACTTCCTCCGGTTCCACCAAGCGTTTGATGGCCGATTCGGTGAGCATCACCCTGGCCAGGACCTCAGACTCGTCGATCCCGTGCACCTGGGCTTGGTCCGCGATCTGCTTCTCCACCAGGGGCGTGCGGACGTAGCCCGGGTTCACGCAGTTGGAGGTAACACCGTGCTCCCCGCCCTCCAGCGCCGTCACCTTGCTCAAGCCCTCGAGGCCGTGCTTGGCGGATACGTACGCGCTCTTGAACGGGGAAGCACGGATACCGTGCACCGACGACACGTTGATGATGCGGCCAAAGCGGTTGGCGTACATGTGCGGCAGGGCGGCCCGGACCAGCAGGAACGGCGCCTCCAGCATCAGGCTGATGATCCTGCGGAAGTCCGCCGGATCAAAGTCCTCAATGGGGCTGATGCGCTGGATTCCCGCGTTGTTCACCAGGATGTCCACATCCAGGCTGAGGGTGGCCAGGGCGTCCACGTCCAGGAGGTCCACGGCCCAGGCGGTGCCGCCCACCTCGTCGGCGAGCCTGGCAGCTGCGGCGGAGTCGACGTCGGCCACCACCACTTTCGCGCCCTGGGCCGCGAGTGCGCGCACGCAGGCGGCACCGATTCCGCTGGCACCGCCGGTGACCAGTGCCTTGCGTCCATTCAACGTGTTATCCATTGCATTTCTCCTTCATGCGCCCAAACGGTCCAACGGCTCCGGCAGCCTAGCGTTGGCCGGCTGGGAGCAGTCCTTCGCGGGTGGCGTCTTCCTTGTCCACGTCCTCCAGGGCGATGCCCTTGGTTTCCTTCAGGCTCAGCACGGCCACCGCGGTAATGGCACAGGCGACGAGCAGGTAGATGGCCGTCGGCACCCACGAGCCGGTGTCCTTCAGCCACTGGGTGGCCAGGAGCGGCGCCAGCGAGCCGGCGAAGATCGACGTTACCTGCGAGCCGAGGGATGCACCGGAGTACCGCATGCGGGTGGGGAACATTTCGGCCATGATGGCAGGCTGTCCGGCGTACATCAGGCCGTGCAGGCACAGGCCGATGGTGACGGCGAGGACGATGACCACGGCGTTGCGGGTATCGAACATGGGGAAAGCGAAGAACGGCCAGGTGGCACCGAGGATGGCGCCGGCCAGGTACACGGGTTTGCGTCCGATCCGGTCCGCCAGGCGGCCGTACTGCGGGATGATCGCGAAGTGGATGACGTGTGCGATCAGCAGTGCCAGCAGCAGCGAAGAGGTGTCGTACTTGTGCACGCTCTTGAGGTAGACGATCGCGAAGCTGACCACCAGGTAGTACATGATGTTTTCGGCGAACCGCAGGCCCATGGCCTGGAAGATGCCCTTGGGGTACTTGCGGACAACCTCGAACACGCCGTAGCTGACGGCCTGTTCCTTCTCCACCAGTTCCTTGGCTTCGAGGAAGATGGGTGATTCGCTGACGTTGGTGCGGATGTAGTAGCCCACGAACACGATCACCGCGGAGAGCCAGAAGGCCACGCGCCAGCCCCAGCCGAGGAATGCCTCGCTGCTGAGGGTGGTGGACATGATGTAGAGGACCAGGGTGGCCAGCAGGTTGCCCACGGGGACGGCCGCCTGGGGCCAGCTGGACCAGAAGGCGCGGGTTTTGTTCGGGCTGTGTTCAGCCACCAGCAGGACGGCACCGCCCCATTCACCGCCGAGCGCGAAGCCCTGGATGAACCGCAGCGCCACCAGCAGGGCTGGAGCCAAATATCCGATGTCGGCGAAGCCGGGGAGGCAGCCCATCAGGAAGGTGGACACGCCGATGATGACGATGGTCAACTGCAGCGTGGGCTTGCGGCCGAGCTTGTCGCCGATCTGGCCGAAGACGATGCCACCCAGCGGCCGGGCAATGAAGCCCACCGCGTAGGTCAGGAAGGCTTGGATGATTCCGTCCAGGTCATTGCCGGTGGACGGAAAGAAGTACTTGCCAAAGACCAGGGTGGCGGCGGTGGCGTACAAGAAGAACTCGTACCATTCCACCACCGTGCCCACCATGGAGGCGGCAACGATCTTCTTCAGTCCGGTTCCTTTGGGTGCATACCTGGCTTCGTTTGCCTGGCTGTGCTCAACGCTCATGGTTCTCCTCAGTGTCCACATTGACACGTGCTGTGATCTCCAGCACAAGTGACTCAGATGAGTATTGCTGCACAAACTTTGCAGTTCAATGCCCAAAGAGGCACCTGGCATGTGCACAATTGCAGATATGAACGCCAATCCTGACGACCTGCTGGTCCTCCTGGCGGTGTCCCGCTCGGCAAAATTCACGACGGCGGCCCAAGCCCTGGGCTTGAACCACACCACCGTCTCGCGCAGGATCGCCGCGCTCGAGAAGGCGCTTGGTGGCCGGGTACTGTCCCGGGCCGCCGGCGGCTGGGAACTCACGGAGCTGGGCGAGCGTGCCGTGCAGGTGGCCGAACAGGTCGAAGCGGTGCTGGGCACGCTGGGACCGGCCGGCCAGGCACCCGACCCGATTACCGGCGTCGTACGCATGACGGCGACCGACGGCTTCAGCGCCTACATCGCAGCCCCCGCCGTGGCGCGGCTGCGCCGGCACCATCCCGGCCTGAGTGTTGAGGTGGTGACCATGACCCGGCGGGCACTGCAGCAGCGCTCCGGGCTGGACATCGAGGTGGTGGTGGGCGAGCCGCAGGTGCACCGTGCGGAGGCCATCCGGCTGGGCGAATACCGGCTGGGAATGTACGCCTCCCGCACCTACCTCGCCGAGCACGGAACTCCGGCCACCGTGGCCGAACTCAATGAGCATCCCTTGGTCTACTTCGTGGATTCGATGCTCCAGGTGGACGATCTCGATGCGCCGCGGCGGCTGGTGCCGGCCATGCGCGAGGGCCTGACATCAACTAACGTGTTCGTCCATGTGGAGGCCACCCGGGCAGGTGCCGGGGTCGGCTTCCTGCCATGCTTCATGGGCGATCTCCATGACGACCTGGTCCGGTTGTTGCCCGGCGAAATCGGTGAGCTGCTCCCCTACTGGATGGTGCTGCGCCCGGACTCGCTCCGCCGCCCCGCGGTGGCCGCCGTCGTGCAGGCCCTGCGGGAACGGATGGCCGAGCACCGCGGCGCGCTCCTGGGCCGCGGGTAAGTCACCGGATGATTGGCTCAACCGGCTCGTCATGCCGGACCAGCGCGCCGGCCGCGAAGGCCCGGACCTGGGCATCGTCCCAAAGATGGGCGGGGACGGCGCCGCCAAGGAGCCGGCGCCGAAGTTGGGGATCGTCGCCGAACGGGACGTCGCTGCCGGCCATCACCATGTTGCCGTAGCGCCTGCCCTTCAGCATGGCAGGGTCGGCGATGATCACCGTGTGCTTGAAGGCAGCGGCGATGGTGGCGGCGTCCTCACGCGCGTTCTTGAGGTCCGGGGCGTCCCCCGAGTTGGCCACGAACAAGCCGCCCGGCGCCAGGACCCGCTTGGCGTGGGTGGTGAATTCGGCGGTGGTAAGCGGCCGCGGGGTAAAGGCCCCGGCAAAGACATCGCGGATAATGAAGTCCCTGGTGTGCTCCGTGAGGGTTTCGGTCACCGCCCGGGCCTCCCCCACGCGGATGCGGAGCAGCGGCGCCTTCGGGAGGTCGAACCAGCCGCGCACGTATTCAGCCAGCTTGCCGTCCAGTTCCACCACCACTTGCCGGGCATCGGGGTAGGCGGCGGCGAAGTAGCGTGCCATGGAGCACGCACCGCCGCCCAGGTGCAGGCCGCGGAGCTTAGCCGACGATGCGTCCGACGGCGGCCAACGGGACTCAATGAGCGCCGCCATCCACCGCATGTACTCAAAGTCCAGGAACAAGGGGTCGGCGAGGTCGATATGCGAGCTCATGACGCCGTTGATCTTCAGGAGCCAGCCCGTGGAGTTGTCCTGGTCCGCCACCAGCTCGCAGTCGCCGGTGTCAATGTAGTAGACACCCTCCACCGGACCGTCCGGCGCCGTGCCCTTGGGCACCTCCACCACGCCTGCGGACCGGCCCCGGCCTCCCGACTTTCCGCGTTTGGCCATTATTGGGGCCCGCCTTCACTCATGGTTCAACCCTAGTTGAAGCCATCGAACCCCCCGGTCAGCGGGCCTCATGGCGTGAACGCTGTCCCGTGGCCACGCCGGATCCGTTCAACTGGTGCCTGTGCAGTCGAGGCGGCCCCGGCCCGCGACGCCTGGACGGCCGGTCTTCCTGGGCCGCCGGAACGGCACCACCTGGTTGGCCGGCTGGGCCGTCCGCGCTTCCCGTTCCGTCCTCGCCTTGCGGTCCCCGACCGGACCGTCCACGCCGGCGCCTTCTTCCAGCCGGCGCTGCAATTCCGTCAGCACCTTCGCCAGGCGTCGGGAAACCTGCATTTGGGACATACCCAGCCGCTTGCCCAACTGCACCTGCGTTTCCTCGTAGAAATAGCGGCGGTACAGCAGTTCCCGATCCACGTCAGCCAGGTCCTTCATGGCGGCGCGCAGGCCGGCGAGCTCCTCAAGCCTCTCCAGAGGTGTTTCAGGACTGGCCAGCATTTCACCAATGGAGGGGGCATCCGAGTGGGGACTCACTGCGTCGAGGGAATCGGGGTGCATGCTGCTGGAGGCCGACATGGCTTCCAACACGTCCACGGGATCCGCACCCAGCTCTCCGGCCAATTCGGCCACACTGGGGATCCGGCCCAAGGACTGGGTGAGTTCCGGTTCCGCCCTGAACAGGCGGGTCCTCAAGTCCTGGACCTGGCGTGGCGGGCGGACCACCCATGTCCGGTCGCGGAGGTACCTCTTGAGCTCACCGGTGATGGTAGGCGCGGCATAGGCAGGGAAGCTGTCACCCTTGGCCTCGTTGAATCCGCGGGCGGCTTTCACCAGTCCCAGGTAGGCGACCTGGTTCAGGTCCGCCCGTTCCCTGCCGCGTGCTTCAAACCGTGCGGCCAAGGCCTCGGCAAGATCCAGGTACCTCAAAACCATGTCATTTTCGAATGCCCCCTGCGAACGCTCCGAGGCGGCCCGCGGAGATGGCGGATCAGATGTTTCGGCCTGTTGATGGGCCGGGACGGTGTTAGCGGCCAAGGCGGCAAAGGATTCGGGCATGGGTGCTGTTTTCCCTCGGTCTGGTTCCGAAAGCCTGCGGCAAGACTTAGAAGCAGGAAATCATAAGGCTGCTTATAAAACAATCCTTGTCCGCCCGCGCGGGCGTGGGAACGGAAGAAGGAACCGCCTTCCGCCCCCACCCGGAGCAATCCAGCCTAGAGGTCCGCGTGCGGGTTCTTCACGTCGCGCACATCGCGCTCCGCGTCGCTGTTATTGATCCGCCGTCCGGCCTCAGTCCGCGGATCCGCAGCCGGAGAATCAGGGCGCTCTGCGTCGATGGGCCGCGCATCACTGGACTCCGCGTCACCGCCCGCAGCGTCGCTGCCCACAGAGTCATGGTGCCGAGTATCAGAGTGCGGCAGGTCGGTGCCCACAGCGTCACGGTGCCCAGCCTCAGCCTGCGGCAGATCGTTGCCCGCGATGCCATGGCGCCCGGTTTCGCGTTGCACAGCCGGGTGATGCACAGCCGGGTCGTGCCTGCCGCCATGATTGGAAGCCTCGGCCTGCGACTGCCCGTCCCGGGCCGCCCCGTGTACGTCGCGGCCCGTGCCGTCACGACCGACGTCGGGATCCAACTCGTCCGCCTCGCGGGCATGGCCGGCAACGTCGCTGCGGAGGGACTGCGCTTCCCGGCTGCGTTCCTCGGCTTCCTGCCGCAGCCGGGCCGCGTCCACTTGGGCCTGCTCGGCGTCGGCGCGTGCACGGATGGCCTTGGCTTCCCGTTCGCGGGCGTCGAGTTCCATGTTTTCAGCCTTGCGGCGGATCTCGGCCGCTTTTTCCCGATTCTCCTGGTCCCTCTTCTCCTGCATCGCCTTGCGGCGCCGTCCGCCGGAGAGGAGCAGCACAACAATCAGTGCCACGACGACAACCGCAACCACTACCCATACCCATGGAGCTGTATCCATGTTTCCCACCACTTCCCACTTCGTTGTGACCGGGCAGGCCAGAGCCATTCCGGCTGACATTTTTACTCGAACGGTTAGAACCCAATTAGCAAGGGTACTTACCTTTCATTAGTAAACATGCTTACTATTTTACGGCCAGTACCGCTGGTTCTTGATCAGCAACCAGCCTTCTTTCTGAAAGGAAGAGCGAAGATGACAGAGAACCAATGGCCCGAGGACACCGCAAACACGGCCCCTCAGGCACATACAAGAATCCCCGGCGAGCGCCGGCCCGCAAACTTTCCGTCTCCGGCAGCCAGCTATGGCGCTGAGAGCGGAAACGGGTACGCACCCGCCGATTACGAACAAACCCAGACCATGCCGGAGAGTGCCGGCACCGGTTCTGCGTCCTCACGCACCGAAGCTGCCAAGGACGAGGCAGCAGGCGTAGCCAGGACAGCAGCGGGTTCCGCACAGAACGTGGCACAGACGGCCAAAGAAGAGGCAGCCAACGTAGCCTCGGAGGCAAAGTCCAACGCGCAGGACCTGCTGCACCAGGCCAAGTCAGGCCTCACGAGCGAGGCCGCAACGCAGCAGCAGAAGGCTGCAGAAGGCATCCGCAACATTTCCGGCCAGCTGCACAGCATGGCCAGCGCCCCGGACCAGCACGGCATGGCCAGCGACCTGGTCCGGCAGGCGGCCGAGCGGACATCATCGATCGCCACCTGGTTGGAGAACCGGGAACCCGGAGACCTCCTGAACGAGGTCCAGCGGTTTGCCCGCAACCGGCCCGGAACGTTCCTGCTCCTCGCTGCCGGAGCCGGTGTCCTCGCCGGACGCTTGACCCGTGGCCTTACGGCAGGCGCCCCGGAGTCTACCGGCTCAACCGCATCAGCTGCCGCAGGCCTTTCCGGCCAGCACGCAGGCACGACATACCCGGACCAATACGGCCAGCCGCCGGCCGCCGGTGGAGTAGTGCCTCCGCCGCCCGTCCAGCTGCCCGGTCCGGCCACCACCACGGCCGGATACGACGGCGGCGCGCCGGGCAGCAGCTACCCCGAGTCCACGTCGACTGCCAGCGGCCTCGACAGCCCGCAATTGGCGGAGGAACCGTGGTCCGGAAACCAGGTTTCCGACGACCCCCTGCGCGACCGCGAACTGGCCGATGACCCGATGGCGGCTGACCCCTTCACCCGGGACCGCGCCAGGGGCGGCCAGGCTGGCGGACTCTGATGAGCAGCCACATACCTGAGCCGCCGCCAAGCGCGGCGCACGTGAAAGCGGACAACGCCTCACTGGGGGAGTTGCTCGGCGACGTAACGCGGGACTTGTCCACCCTCATGCGCCAGGAAGTCGATCTGGCCAAGGCTGAACTGAAGCAGACCGCCACCCGCGCAGGCAAAGGATCCGGCATGCTGGCCGGCGCTGGGGTTGGCGGACACTTCGTCCTGCTGTTCCTGTCCTTGGCCCTGATGTTCGCCCTCGGCGCCGTCATGCCGCTGGGCTGGTCCGCCCTGATCACTGCCGTGGTCTGGGCCATCATTGCAGCTGTCCTGGCCTCCATGGGCCGCAAGGAACTGAAGCAAATCAAGGGCATGCCCCAGACCGGCGAAACCCTTTCTGAGATACCCCCAACCCTTAAACCAGGTGAGGTAAACCGATGAGCGAAAACCCTGACGTCATCCGCGCAGACATCGAAGCCACCCGGGCACGCCTGGGAACAAACGTGGACGCCGTGGCCGACAAAGTCACGCCGTCCAACATCGTCCACCGGCAGACCGACAAGCTCAAGGATGCGGCCACCGGGATGAAGGAGAAAATCATGGGTGCAGCAGACACCGCCACCACCAACGTCCACAACACCACGGGCGCAGGTGCGCACTCAGCGGCGGACAGCCTGCACCAGGCTGGCGACGCCGTCTCGGCAAAGCTTTCCGATGCCGGCCACGCTGTCTCCCAAACCCCGGGCCAGGTGAAGTCAAAGACCGCTGGCAACCCGCTGGCTGCAGGCCTCATCGCGTTCGGGGCCGGACTCCTGGTCTCGTCGCTGATTCCGCCAAGCCAGAAAGAGCGGGAAGCGGCCGATCAGCTCAAGACGGCAGCCCAGCCACTGGCCGCCGAACTTACTGACGCCGCTAAAAACATGGCCCAGGACCTCAAGGAGCCGGCACAGGAAGCCATGGAAAACGTCAAGGCCACGGCAACCGACGCCGCCCAGAACGTCAAAGCTGAGGGCCAGCACGCAGCCGACGACGTCAAAGACCGTGCCGCAGATGCGAAGGACACCGTCCAAAGCAGCTGACGCTCCGCTTACCGCGGCTCCCTAAAGGCAACACCTAAGACGACAGGCCGGCACCGCCACCCGCGGGGTCGGCCTGTCCTCTTGGCCCCGAGATCGAGAGGACTCCCCCAATGGCCACTCACAACACGTCCGAGACCAGTACCGCGAAGGCGGGCCAGGCCCCCGATCCGAACGATTCGCGAAAACCCGGGAGCCCCCGGGACCTGGAGAAGCCCTCCTGGAAGTACATCGCCAGGAAGACTCTGCGGGAATTCAGCAAAGACCAGTGCCCGGACCTGGCAGCGGCCCTGACCTACTACTCCGTACTTTCGATCTTTCCGGCGCTGCTGGCGCTGGTATCCCTCCTGGGAATCTTCGGCGACCCGCAGAAGACCACCTCCGCCCTGCTGGACATCGTCCAAGGTTTCGCCCCCGGGCAAACCGTGGAGACGATCCGGCCGGTGGTCCAGGACCTCGCGAGTTCCTCGGCCGCCGGCTTCACCCTTGTCCTGGGCCTCCTCACGGCACTCTGGTCCGCGTCCGGCTACGTCGGGGCCTTCGGCAGGGCCATGAACCGTGTCTACGAAGTCGATGAAGGCCGTGCCTTCGTGAAGCTGCGGGGCACCATGCTCGGCGTCACCGTCGTGAACCTGCTGATCGTCGTCGTCATTGCGGCGATGCTCGTGCTGAGCGGCCCCGTGGCAGAATCCGTCGGGAACCTGATCGGGCTTGGAGGCGCCTTCCTGACGGTGTGGAACATCGCCAAGTGGCCGGTCATGCTGGTGCTGATCACCGTGGCGATCGCCATCCTCTACTACGCCACACCAAACGTGAAACAACCGAAATTCCGGTGGATGAGCATGGGTTCGGCCATCGCCTTGGTGGTGTTCCTGCTGGCTTCGCTGGCCTTCGGCTTCTACGTGGCGTACTCCAACAGCTACAACAAGACCTACGGCGCCATTGGCGGTGTCATCGTCGCGCTGCTCTGGCTGTGGATCCTGAACATGTCCCTGTTGTTCGGCGCAGAGTTCGACGCCGAAGTGGAGCGCGGCCGCGAACTTCAAGCCGGCATCAAGGCGGAGGAAACCATTCAGTTACCGCCCCGGGACACCAAAAAGAGCGAGAAACTTCAGCAGCAGATCGAGGAAGACGTCAAGCACGGCAGGGAACTCCGGGAGAAGCACGGCCAGGAGGGCAACGGCGTGCAGAACCAGGGCGAACGGCACCGGGACAAGGTTCGCGAGAAGGTCCGGGCCCGCGCCGAAGAGGGAGAGTCCGACGGCGGGGGCCGGCCGGGCAGCAACATGTAACGGTCCGGGCCGGCCAGGGAGGAAGGGACTAGGCAGGACCTTCCAGAAAGAGGAAAATTCATGGTGAAGGTCCTGTCGAAGTTTCCCGGGCTGTGGGGTCCGGGGCGAAGCGGGGCCGGCGGTGAGATGGCCTCTTCTGAGACCGAGGCCAGTCCCCCCAGTCGCCGTCGGCCCCCCATGGGCCTGCCCTCTTTCGGCGTGACTGGACAAGCCGCGCCTCCTGCAATAGTTTCGTGAATACCTTGCCGGGGCCTTTTGGGAACCGGCGTGGCCGCTGAAGCAGACGGCGGATACAAGCTCCAACCAAATGAGCGAACATGACTGCTACACATTTTGACCAGTTCCTAGCCGAGGCAGTTGTCCCGGACAGGGAGCCCGGACTGGGCCTTGGACGGGACGAGCTCTATGGCCTTTACACCAGCTGGTGCCTCCTGAATAAGGCCGAGCCCCACACCCCGTCCTCCCTGTGGGAGGCGTTGCAGCAGGCAGGCATCGATCCCGACAGCAACAACCTTTCCATGACCGGACCGGCGGCGGCGGACTACATCGTGGCGAGCGCTCCGGACCTCGTGTGACCGCCGGACGCACGCGCCGTCAGGGTTGTGCCAGCGCCAGGAGGTAAGCGGCGAACCCGCCGGGCGCGCGGCCGCTGGTCCGCCCCGAGGTAAGGACGCGCGTGGTGTCAGTGGAAACGATTGCTGCCCCGCCCGCGCGAAGCCGCTCCACCAGGATCCTGTCTTCGTCGCGGTCAATCCCAGGGAAGCCCCCGGCCGCGAGATAGGCCGAAGCGCGGACACCCAGGTTGGCCCCATGGACGTGTGGGTGGTCCTCGGCCAAGGCATGCCGGGCGTGCCAGCGGGCCAACAGCTCGTGGTGTGTCCCATGGGCATCGGGCTCCACGGAGCCAAGGACAAGGTCGGCTCCGGCGGCTGCCAGTTCCAGCTGCCGGAGCAGCCAGTCTTCCGGTACCTGTGAATCGGCGTCGGTGTTGGCCAACCACAGGCGACGTGCCGGAATACCCGCCGCGCCGGAACCGCCCAGGCTTTCCAGCACGGCCCCGCAACCTGCCCGGCGGCTCTTTCCCACACTGTGGAAACCGACGGGCAGGACGCGGAAGCGGAGGTCACGGGCTGCGAAGCCGGCGGCTACCTCGAGCGACCGGTCCGTGCAGGCGTCGAGGACAATAACAACCTCCGCCTCAGTTCCGGGACTGTCCACGGCCAGCCGGTCCGCGGCGGTTCCGGCTGAAGTGAGCGCCCGCTCCAGGGCCTGTTCCTCGTTGTGCGCCGGGATCACGACGGCCACTTTGTCGATCTGCGTTGCCCCCATGCCGTGCCGAAACCCTGCGGCTGGTCCCCCCGGAGCCGCCAGCGTCATGCCACGCCCGTCCCGCGGGCCGGGCACACCAGGAATTCCAGGACGAAGTCCCGCTCCCGGTACAGCCCCGTGGTTGGCCAGCCCAACCGTTGGCGGGCGAGCGCGTGGACGGTGTCGCCGTCGAGCTGCCAGCCGTCGATCGGGTGCCGCCAGTGGCACAGGACCAGGACCCCGCCCGGTTCCAGTGAGGCCTCCACCCGGTCCCACAGGTCAGCGAGCTCGCCGGGGGCCAGGTAGTAGCCGACCTCGGACACCACCAGCAGGTCGAATGTTCCGCCGGGCCAGGAGCCTGGGACCACGCGCTGCTCGACGCGGACCTCGTGGTTGCCGTCAAGCCGTTGCGTGGCTCGGCGAACCGCGGCCCCACTGGCATCAACGGCCAGCAGGCTGCGGCAGCGGCCCGCGAGGTCCTCCGTGAGGGTACCGATGGAGCAGCCCACTTCCAGGCCGCGCTCATAGGTCTCATCCGGGAGGGCCGCGAGGGTGATCGCCCGCTTGCGCCGCTCATACCAGCTCGAGGCGTAGTTCCAGGGGTCGGCGGAGCCGTTATGGACGACGTCGAAGACCTCCTCGGCGTCCTGGCTGGAGTGTGCCGGGCCGGACGCGTCCCGGGGCGGTGTCCAGGCAAACACTTCGTAGCCGCGGGCGAAATGGCCAAGGAAGTCCCGGCTCAGCAGGGTTTCGTCCCCCTGGGCCGGGGACAGCGGCATGACTTGGGTGGCGTGGGCAGCCATGGCACGTTCTTTGGCCGCGCCGGACTCGCCGTCCAGCGGGAACCGGAGCCACGCCCGCCACTGCTGGTCACCGGGCGTGGCCCAATGCCAGTACCAGATGGGGTACTCCAGCAGTGCGTGGCCATTCTTCCGGGCGGTTTCCGCTGCCACGGCACCGAGTGCGTCGTGGTCGGAGTGGCCGTCGGAACGGTAGGGCGCAACCAGGACCAGCTGGTCGGCCCGCCCGGGCAGCCGCGCCGCTGCATCCCTGACGGCAGCGGCGATGGCGTCCGCGTGGGAGCCGAGGCCGCGGTCCGGAAAACCGAGGAAGCGCCACCGGTCCCCCAATCCCAGGACGGTCAGTGCCGCGGCGAATTCCGCCAACCGGGCCTGCGCCAACTCCTCGGGTGAGGTGGTGGGGGAATCCGGGTGGGATCCCTCCCCCGCCGTGCACAGGAGGACTTCCACTTGCGCGCCCAGCGCGGCCAGCCGCGCCATGAGTCCGCCCGCGCCGAGGGTCTCATCGTCAGGATGGGCGGCCAGGACCACGAAGCGCAGCGCAGCGAGTTCATCGGGGCCGAGCGGCAGTTCCGGCGCGACCGACAGTTCGCTTCCGGCCCAGGCTGCTTCGGCGGTGCCTTGGTCCGCGTGCGAGAAGGTCACCACGGGCAGTCACCCTTCAGCGTGAGGCGGCCCAGCTGGGCGTCGTCCCGTGACCCGTGATGCTGGCGCACGTACAGTCCCAGGTCCGCCGTCCGTTTGGCATAACGTTCGTCGAAGGCAAGTGGGGCGGGGCCCCGGTTGGAAAGCACCAGGTGCAGGACGCGTTCGACGGCGGAAGCAACGGTTCCGCGGACACGCTGGGCTTCGCTCCAGGAACTTTGGCCGTGGGCGCCCAGGCTGCCGTCATCGATGCGTGCCGCGGTGCGGGCGAGGTATTGCATGGCGGCAGTGAGGGTGCGGTCCACCTCGCCGAGGGCGGCGAGCGCCACTTGGTCCGGTTCCCTCCCGGCGTCGGCGCCGGCTAGCAGGCCGGCGCGGAAATCGCGGGCCACTCCCACCGCGCCGCCCAGCCAACAAGCGGCAACGCCCATGCCTCCCCAGGCGAAGCCGGGGCGGCTGTGATACCAGCCGGTTCCACCCAGGGCCAGTGCCGGAACGTGGTCGAAGCGCACGGTTCCACTGGGGATCTCCCGGAGGCCGCGCGCCACCCAGGCGGGCTCTTCGCACCGTACCCCGGGGTGGCGGAGGTCGACGGCGAAAGCCGCCCTGCCGCCGTCGTCCGTATGGGCGGTGATGACGGCACGGTCCAGGCTTGCAGCCAAGGAGCACCACGGTTTGGCCCCGTCCAGGACCACCGTGCCGCCGTCGCGGCTGGCCCGCAGGCTGACGCCGGGGGCCTCTGCCGCGAAGACGCCCCATGACGCTCCGACGCCTTCCCCGGGCGGCTGGTCAGCGGTATCCGTGCCGGCAGCTTGGGAAAGAATGGCAATGGCGTCCATATGCGGCTCTAATACCCGGGCTGCCGCCACGTCAATGGCGGCGACAGAGGCCAGGAGCTCCCATAACAGCTGCGTCCGGCCTTCTCCGGGACGCGGCCAGGTTTCGCCCGCTTCCACGGCCAGGGCCAACAGGGCAGTGACGTCGCCTGCAGCGTCCGGAACTGCGCGCAGGAATGAGCTCCATGGGGAGATGCCGGCGTCGGTGGAATCAAAGAAGACAGAAGTGGTTACCGCTTGCAAACGTTCCTCCATCGACGCTGGGGGCGCCCGGCCCCCGGGACGCATCTACACAGCTTACTTACTATTTGGCGGGAGGATGCGGGCAACGGCGAATCCGTCCCAGCCTTTGGAGCCCACGGTCTGTATTACGGTGGCGTCCAGGCGCGGGTGGTTGCCCAAGAGCGTGAGTGCGTCAATGATTCCGGGCGCATTGACCGGATCCATGCCCGGGTCCAGGACCGCACCCTCCCAGATGGTGTTGTCCACCACCACGGTGGCACCCGGCCTGCACAGCCTGACGGCCCACTCAAGGTAGTGGCTGTTGTTCTGCTTGTCAGCGTCAATGAAGATGAAGTCGAACGGTTCCCGGTCCTCTTCCTCAAGGGCGGCAAGGGTGTCGAGCGCCGGCCCCAGCCGGATCTCCACTTTCTCCCCCAGGCCGGCGGCGTCAATGTTCGCCCACGCCACCTCGGCGTGCTGGGGCAGGTATTCGCACGTGACCAGCGTGCCACTGGGCGGAAGGCCCCGGCCCAGCCAGATGGTGCTGTAGCCGGCCAGCGTTCCGATTTCCAGGATGCGGCGGGCCCCGGACATCTGGACCAGCAGCTTCAGCAGCTTCCCGGCGTTGGGTGCCACCTCGATGGCGGGCATCCCGGCATCCGCCGCCGCCCGGATGGCCTGCTGGAGGGCCGCATCCGGATGCACCACGGTTCGGGACAGGAACTCTTCGGTGGCTATCCACTCCGGACGGGGCTTGTGCTCGAACATGGGCACAGTTTGGCACGGGGCGCCGTGGGGGTCCAGATGCGTCCGGTCCTCCCGCGGGCTCAGGATTCCTGGGCCAGTGCGCCTTCCAGGCGGTCCACTTTCGCGGTGATTTCGCCCGAGTAACCCGGCCGGATATCAGCCTTGATCACCAGCGACACCCGGCTGCCGTAACGTCCCACAGCCTCGGTGGCACGCTTGACGACGTCGAACACCTCGTCCCATTCACCCTCGATGGTGGTGAACATCGAATCCGTCTGGTTGGGCAGACCCGACTCCCGGACGATCTTCACCGCGGCGGCAACGGCGTCGTGCACTGAAGCGTCGTCGGGCCTGGCGCCCTCGCTGGGAACACCTGAGGGAGCCACGGAAAATGCAAGCAACATGCCCCCAGTGTCCCACGCGGATCCCGGCCGCCGCAGGCTGGACCACCGGCAGCGGCCGTCACATAAGCGCCTACCCTGCGGTAACCATGCCGGCCGGAGCCTCCGTTGCTAACCTGTTGGCCATGAGCCTCGCAGTCGCCCGAAAGCCCCTCCGTGCGGACGCAGCGCGGAACGTGGACAAGATCATCACGGCGGCGCGCCAGTGTTTCCGGGAATTCGGTCCCGAAGTGCCGCTCCAAACCATCGCAACAACGGCCGGAGTGGGCCCGGCTACCCTGTTCCGGAACTTCGCGGACAAGGAAGAACTGGTCCTCGCTGCGCTCAACCGGCAACTCCGCCTTACCGTGGACCCCGTCATGGACGGCGCCCTGGCCGATATCGACGCCACAGCGGGGTTGCTGCGCGTACTCGAAGCACTGATGGCAGCCGCCAGCGCCGACGCCAACCTGCTGTGCGCCGTCGCCGGGCGGCGGGAACTCCTCACCGGGATCACCGGTTCGCTCATGGAGTCCATCAGTGTGCTGCTGGTCCGGGGACAAGGACAGGGCACGCTGCGTGCCGACATTTCCATGACCGACATGTTCCGGCTGCTTGCCATGCTGATCGGCGTGGTGGACACCATGGAGCCCGGCTCCGATGCGTGGCGGCGGCCCCTGGCGCTGGTGGAGGATGCCATCCGCGCCGACCGGCCGGCGCGTCCGCTTCCCGCGCACGTGCCTGTCCCGGCCCCCACAGCCTGAACCGGCGCTGGCCCACTGGCCATCCGCCGCGGCGCCGTGCCAGGTCCGGCGCCGTGCCAGGTCCATTGCCGGGTGGGGTCCATTGCCGGGCGGGATACATTGTGGGGCGGTTACATTGTGGGGGCCTTGTCCAGTGCCATAGAATCTGGAGAGGTTAAGCAGCCAGCCGCGGGAATTTCAGCTGGAGGCGACCCATGAGCAATTTTGCGCCCTTCCGCCGCGCAATGGCAGCACTGCAATGAACAGTTCACACCTTGTCCGCTACCTCACGGACCCCCGTGGCCCCGAGGAAGTCCTCCCGGCCCTGGAGCCTGCGGAACTCGCGGAGCTGCTGGACGCCCTCTACCAGAACCTTGATACGCCAGAGCCCGAGTTCGGCGCCGAGGCGTGGTACGAGATGGCAGTCGAGGAAAGCTGCCGCAGGGCCGCTTCGCCCGATGGAGCCAGCCAAAGACTGGCTTAGCCAGCGAGCCCCCGCCCGGGGCTCATCCCGGACAGCACGGAAATACAACCCGCCCCTGCTCGATACCGGGCACGGCAGTCAGGATTATTCCGGGGCCTATTCTGCAGCATCGCCTTTGCCCTCGGGCCGGCCCGGTTCGGTGTCGTGGGCATGCGGGTGGTGTTCGTGGAACTCGTTGGGGACGTGTTCTTTCGCTTCCATCAGGTGCTGCTGCAGCTTTTCTTCCGCATCCCGGCGCCGCCTGGCAGTGTCCCGCAGTTCCCGGGTTCCTTCCGAGCCGCGGGGATTAAGATAGGCGGACCGCTGCTTCGCAGGCTGCTCCGCTGGCGAACTCCCGGCGGAGTAATCTTCCGGCCTGTCTTTCCCGGCGTCCTCGGTGCCCTGGCCGTCTTCCGGCCCGGCGGGCCGTGACTGTTCGTCCATTTCGGTTCCTCCTTTGTGGCAGCGCCCGTGAGGGCCGCCTCTGTTCCAGTGCACCATACGCGGCACCCGGAAGGCTGGGGGCGTTAGGCCCTGCCGCCCTCAGCCCGCTTGCGGACCTCCCGGCGCACCAGGGCTTGCAAGGCAGGGGCGGACGACGACGGGTCCAGGTCGAGTGCCGCCTGCAGCCTCTGCGACAGGATTTCCAGGTCCTCCGGCGGCACGTCCGACAGGCCTGCAAAGCGCTTGAAGAAACGTTTGGCGGGAAGTCCCGCCCGGCGTCGAGCATTTTTTTGCCGGGGACCGCCCGCCAAGTCCCTTGCCACCTGCAGCTTGTTTTCCATGGGTGCCGTTCATCGCGAATGCCGTGGCCAGCTGCATAAGCCGATTTCATGATACAACCGGCAAACCACGCAGGGCGTGATCTATATCACTCTGTGATGCTGGTGGTCAGTTCCAGCCCAGCAGCCTCAGCAGCGCCGCGGTTCCTGCCCCGGCGATAACCACCACCAGGAAAGGCGCCCGGAACGCCAGGGCCACCGCGGCCGCGGCCAGCGCACCCAGCCGTGCGTCGGCGGCCAGCGCCTGTCCGGAGGCCACGGCGTTGACCACGGTCAGCGAGGCGAGCAGCCCGATGGTCATGGTGCCGGCAATACGCGAGGCACGAGGGTCCGCCAGGAGCTTGGCAGGAACGAAATACCCCACGAGTTTCCACGCGTAGGCAAGGGCACACGCGATCAGCAGCCAGATCCACAGGCTCATGGGGCGGCCGCCGGGCCAGTGGTGTCGCCGCGCTCCGCGGCGCCTGCCTGCGGTGCACTCCCGCGAGCGTGGCGGCCGGCCGGGTGCCCGTATGGCTCGATGTCCGGTTCGAGGCCTTCGTCACGCCGGCCGTGGCTTAGCCATCCCGCCAGCGCCGCCACCACAGCTGCCACCAGGATAGGGACCCCCGGCGGCACGAACGGCACGGCAATCACGGTGGCTACGGCGCACGCCACCGCGATCGCAACGGGCTCCCGGCCCTTTAGCCGCGGCCAGAGCAGTGCGAGGAACGCTGCCACGGCGGCGCCATCGAGTCCCCACCTCTTGGGATCGCCCAGGCCGCTCCCGGCCAGGGCGCCTACGAGCGTGAAGATGTTCCACAGCACATAAATGCCAATCCCGGCGGTCCAGAATCCGCGGCGCTGCTCGGCCGGATCCGTCTGTCCGGTGCTGGTGGCGGTGGACTCGTCGATGGTCAGCTGCGCACCCACGTACTTGCGCCAGCCGCTGGGCCTCAGCAGCGCGTTCAACTGCATGCCGTAGATGCCGTTGCGCATGCCCAACAAGGTGGCGGCGCTCATGGCCGCGATACCCGAGCCTCCTCCGGCAACGACACCGATGAACGCGAACTGCGAGCCGCCGCTGAACAGGAGCAGGCTCAGCGCCATGGTCTGCCACAGGTTGAGGCCGGACGTCACTGACAACGCCCCAAAGGAGATTCCATACAGGCCGGTAGCGATGCTGATGGAGATTCCCACTTTCACCGCGGGCGAGCCCGTCAGTTTCACGGCCGGCGTCCCGGCGGGCACCCTGGCGAGGCCGGCTTCCGCAGGCTCCAGGCCCACAGGATCAGTGGCGCCTGCAGCGGGAGCCGCAGCGAGTGGATCTTCCGGCGGGGCGAACCCTCCGGACCGTACGCCCGCACCAGGGCGTCGACGTGCCCTGCCAGGAATGCGGTGAACATTCCGGTGAGGGCGGTGGCAGTCAGCTTCCGGGTAGGCGGGAGGAGGACGCCGACGGCGGCAGCCAGTTCCAGCAGCCCGCTCACCGCGATCCATTCGTCCCGGGAAAGGAGCGCCAGCGGGTGCTGGGGCACCTGGGGCAGACCGGGTTGCGGATCCACGCGGCAGAGGTATTCCGGAACAACGTCACGGAAGAAACCAGGGTCGCGGAAATGCTTGCCGGCACTGGCCAGCAGGAGGGCACCCATGGCAGCGGCGGACAAGCCTTGGAGTGGAAGGCAGTGCAAGGGCAGGACGTGCAAGGGCAGGCCCTGGACAGCGGGGCCGGACCGGGGAAAAGACATGGAACCACTCAACCACAGCAGGAGCGGGCGCTCGCAACCGGCCGTGCCAGCTGCGGCGGTGCCGACGAGAGGCGGGGCTGCGTCTTTCGTCAGGCCCAGGTGAGCGTGGCGCTGCCGTAGCCCGGGGGCGGAGACGGATAGTCCAGGGGCAGGCCGCCGGAAAGCAGGGGCGGCCCAACGTAGCGGAGCACGCCGTAGGGGCTGTCCATGGTGCGGTACTCCGGTGCTGCCAGCTCCCCGCGGACTGCCTCGGTGTCCGGCAACGCAAAAAGTTCCTCCGCCGTCCGGGCCAGAGACAGGTGCGCAGCGGCGCCCACCCCAGACTGCCTGCGGCTGTCCACCAGGTGGATCACCGCCGCCGCCACGCCGTACCCTGTGGCGTGGTCCAGCGCCTGGACCGGAAGGGCACCCGGGC
This sequence comes from Pseudarthrobacter sp. MOO14, assembly GCF_058267675.1. NCBI lineage: Bacteria > Bacillati > Actinomycetota > Actinomycetes > Micrococcales > Micrococcaceae > Pseudarthrobacter > Pseudarthrobacter sp. MOO14. The sequence goes on along the minus strand of NZ_CM177849.1, from coordinate 2,911,534 downwards.
GCCACCCGTCGTCGTCGTTCCTCCCGTATGCGCGGGCAATCCCGCAGGCGGCCTGGACAATGCTGTCGAAGCCGCGCAGGCCGCTCCAGGGCCCGGTCGTGCCCCAACTGTTGAGGGTAACCACCACCAGGCCCGGGTGTGCGGCCAGCAATTCCCGGGGGTTGAGCCCAAAACGGTCCAGGGCGGCGTGCCGGTAGCCGGTGACCACTACATCCGCACCGGCCAGCAGCTGCCGCAGGCTGTACTGGTTTGCCGGGAGGCCAAGATCGGCTTCCGCGCTGCGCTTGCCGAACGCCGTGTCCACGAACTGGTCCGCGATCTCGGGGAAAGCCGGCGGGTCGATCCGGAGGACATCCGCTCCGAGCGCGGCCAGCAAACGGGTGGCGACGGGCCCTGCGATAACCCGGGTCAGGTCCAGGACGCGGACGCCACCCAGGGGCCGGCCAACAGTGTGCCGACGACCCGGGGTTGTTGCGGCGACGTCACCCAGGCCCAGGCCCGCCGTCGCACCATCGGCAAACTCCACAGCGGCCCAGGGTCCTTGGCCGGCGGCCCGGCCCATGTCCGTCGCCAGCCATTCGGTGCGGGTCCTTACGGCCGCAGCGATCCCGCCGTTGCCTTGGATGGCAGCTTCCGCCTGCAGCGACGGCATGGCGCGGAGTGCCTGATCCGCGTCATCGGCGGAGGACGCCCCCAGCGCCTGCAGCAGCCGCTGCTCATGGTGCGGGTAGTTGGCGTGCAGCCGGATCCAGCCGTCCGCGGTGCGCCGGAAGCCCGACAGCGGCGCGAAGCCCTGCGGCTGGCGCCCCTCGATCCGCAGGTGTCCGAAGGAGTCGAAGGCTGCCGCCGTCAAGGCAGCGGAGGTGCTGAACCGGCCCGCGTCACCCGTGTACCGGTTCAGCGCCTCCGCCGCTGCCCCCACCGATTGCAGGGCCAGGCCCTCCACGTCCAGCGAACCGGCCCACCACCTGCGCGGGAAGGATCCGCCGACGCCGCCCTCCGCCACGGCCGTCCTACTTCGCCTGCGGTGACGCCACGCGGAGCTGGCCCAGGACCCGGGCCGGCACGTTGGTGGTGATCTCCTGGATGCCCAGTTCCTGGCACAGGTCAACGTCCTCCGGCGCGTCGACCGTCCAGACCCTGAAGCGCCGGCCGGAGTCCAGCCAGCGGCGGACGGTGTCCCGGCGTTCGCGGACGTAGTCGATGCCGGGACCCGCCATGCCCACCAGGCAGTCGTCCAGGATTTGTTCGCCCTCGAGTTGGGTGGCCTTCATCAGGTTGGCGATCGCTCCGCCGGTAATGGGACCCACGCCCAGTCCGCCGCGTATCTCGTGGACGGTGAGATCGTCCACGAGCTGGCAAATGTAGCGGGGCGGGACGGATTCCAGGAGGTGGCGGACTGAATCGGGGCTGAAACTCATGAAGGTCACGGCCACGTTATCCAGCGTGGAGCTTTCCGGATCCCAGCCTTGGCTGCGGAGCACTTCCAGTACCCGGTCCTCCAGCTTGAGCTGGTAAGGGCTTGGATGCTTGAGCTCGATGGCCAGGCCCACGGGCCGCCCCGCACCGCGGAGGATGTCCAGGAGCTCCGGAAGGGTGAGGAACTGCTCGGAACGGGCGCCGTAGGCCTCGGGAATCCGCGCCCCCTTCCACGACGAAAAGTCCAGCTGCCGCAGTTCGTGCAGGGTCCGGTCCCCCACCGGCCCCGTGCCGTCCGAGGTACGGTCCAGGTTGGCGTCGTGGAGCAGTACCACGTGCTGGTCCCGGGTCAGGTGGACATCGCACTCCACCCCGTCGGCCCCGTCAGCCAAAGCCTGCAGGTAGGCGGCGCGGGTATGTTCAGCGTAGGTGCCGCTGGAGCCCCGGTGGGCGTAGACCAACGGCCGTTGCGGCACAGACTCGTCAGTTGTCATGCTCACACGGTAGCGGACCGGCTTCCGCCTTCGGGGCTAGGCTTGGCACATGCAGGTGAACTCTGAGGCAACTACCGGGCGCGCCGCGCAGGATGCACCAGCGGAGGCGACGCGGCAGGTGCGGCAGGGCACCTTGGCGGCAGGCGCCGTCGTCGCCCGCGATCCTGGCGCCGGTGACGCCGAAAAGGCGGCAGCGCTGCGGAAAATGAAGCTGCTGGCGCTGAGCCTGCTCATTGCCATGGCCGTGATCTTTGTCTTCGCGTTTGCCCTCCAGAGGGACTACCCGTGGCTGCAGTACGTGCGCGCAGCCGCCGAGGGGGGCATGGTGGGCGCGCTCGCCGACTGGTTTGCCGTCACTGCCCTGTTCAAATACCCCATGGGCATCAAGATTCCGCACACCGCGATCATCCCCCGCCGGAAAGACCAGATCGGCGCTTCCCTGGGCGAATTCGTGGAGACGAATTTCCTCTCCGAACAGGTGGTCCAGGACAAGCTGGCAAGCGTCAACATCGCCGGCCGTGCCGGCCAGTGGCTGGCCGCGCCGGGTGGTGCGGAGCGGGTGGCCAAGGAAGGTGCCGCCGTGATCCGCGGCGCCTTTAAGGTTTTGAATGACGACGACGTCCAGGCCGTCATCGAGGGCATGGTGCGCAAGCACCTGCTCACCCCGCCGTGGGGCCCGCCGGTGGGCAGGCTCGCCGAGCGGATCTTCCATGACGGGCACCACCACACCCTGGTGGACCTGATGGTGGACCGCGCCGCGGACTGGGTGGACGACAACCACGAGACCGTCAGCCGCCTGGTGTCCGACCGCTCCCCCACCTGGGTGCCGCAGTTCGTGGACGGGCTGGTGGGCGACAAGGTGTACGTAGAGATCCTGAAGTTCGTCCGGGCCGTCCAGGCCGACCCCAACCACCAGGTGCGGCAGTCGATCGACAAGTACCTGAACGACCTCGCGCAGGACCTTCAGCACGACCCGGCCATGATTGCCCGGGCCGAGGACATCAAGGCCCAGGTCCTGGGTGATCCCGAGGTGCGCGAACTCGCGTCCCGCACGTGGGGCACCGTCAAGAATGCGCTGCTCGGTGCCGTGGACGATCCCGACAGCGAACTCACCATCAAGTTCAAGGCAGCTGTGCGGGATTTCGGGACCAGGCTGGTGGGCGACCCCGAACTGGCGGGGAAGGTCAACGCCTGGATCGGGGACGCCGCGGCCTACTTGGTAAAGACTTATCGCTCGGACATCGCCGGGGTCATCACGGACACGGTGGCCCGTTGGGATGCCGAGGAGACCTCGCAGAAGATCGAACTGCAGGTGGGCAAGGACCTGCAGTTCATCCGCATCAACGGCACGGTGGTGGGCTCCCTGGCGGGGCTTGCGATATTCACCGTGGCGCAGCTCATCTTCGGGTAGCTTTCGCTCCCGCAGGTCCCGGGTGCGTTTGGCGCGTACGACGGCGGGATGAGGCTCGCACGCTCACGGCACCTTGGTTGCGCCACGAGGGCGTCCGGCCCGGTTTGGCTTGAGCGGGTGCTTGGCGACAGGGCCTGGGGGCAGGACTGGTCGGCAGGACTGGTCGGCAGGCATAAATGTCAGTGCCCCGTTGGATGATGTGTTTATGGGAATCGGTGCGGATCTGGCGGTGGTGATGGGTGTTTCTGCCTCTGTTGCTGCGCTCAGCGGGCTGGTTCTGGAGGATGCTGCGCTTTGTTCCGGCGCCGACGTTGGTGCTGAAGTGGACGTGCTGCAGCGGCGGTATGAGTCATGCTTGGGGCGGCTGGAGGTGGTGGCCCGGTTGGAGGCCCAGCTGGCGGCGGTGAAAGCCCAAGACGTGGCGGAGTGCGTCGGGTTCCAGCATGCTCTGCTTCCGCCGGACGCCCCGGTGGAGGAGCGCACGTATGCGGAGATGTCGGTGGTGGAGGAGATCGCCGGGATCCTCACCATCAGTTCCGGGGTTTCCGGGGCGTTGGTGGAGCAGTCCCGGCGGGTTTGTTCACTGCCACCTGTGTTTGAAGCCTTGGCTGCGGGTGGGGTGTCGTGGCAGCACGCCCGGATCGTGGCCGACGAAACCGAAGGCCTGACCTCTGCAGGGGCGGCCGGGTTGGTGGCGCATTTCTTTGACCCTGACGCGCCCCACCCGGCCCGGGGCGCGGCGCCCGGTGACCTTGTCCCGTCCCGGTTCCGGGCGAAGGTCCGGGCCTGGCGGGAACGCCACCACCCCGAAACCCTGGAGAAACGCCACGCCAAGGGGGTGGCGGACCGGCGGATGGATTACGCCCCGGACCACGACGGGATGGCCTGGCTCTCGCTCTACCTGCCCGGGGACACCGCATGCGCGATCTGGAACCGCAGCACCGCCACCGCCCGCGGCCTCCAAACCCCCGACGAGCCCCGCACCCTCACCCAGCTCCGCGCCGACGTCGCCGCATCCCTGCTCCTCGGCGCCGGAAACGCGACAGCCCCGGGTGAAGCTGCCGCAGATGCCGGTGCTATCGGCAAGATCCCCACGCCGCGGGCGGACGTCCTGGTCACGGTCCCGGTGTTCTCACTGCTCGGCCTCACCGAGGAGCCCGCGGTACTGGACGGGTTCGGGCCGATCCCGGCATCCATGGCGCGGAAGCTCGTCGCCGGCGGCGCGGAATCGTTCTACCGGGTCCTGGTCGACCCCCGCGACGGGGCACCCCTGGAAATCGGCCGCACCCGCTACCGGCTCCCGGCGACCATCAAACAATGGCTCCGGCTGCGGGACACCACATGCACCTTCCCCGGCTGCACCAACCACACCCCCGACAACGACACCGACCACCTCAACCCCTGGCACCACGGCGGCACCACCGGAACCCACAACCTGGCCCAACTCTGCCCCCGACACCACCGCCTCAAACACCACAGCACCTGGACCCCCGACCCAGCCACCAAAAACAAACCACCCGGCTGGACCTCACCCACCGGCCGACACTACAAACCCGAACAACACGACCCCCAACCAACCCACTGGCCACCAGGAACCCCGCCGGCCAGAACTAAAGCAATGCCCGTCCAATTCCACGGCGAACAGGCAGGCATTGAAGACCTCCCGCCATGGGAACCGGACGACGCCAACCTCATAGACCTCAACGACCTGTCACCGGAAGACCCCCTGTGGGTAGAGTTCTTCGAGACGCCGTTCGCCCTGTCGGAGTGACTCCGGATCAGCCGGAGGTGAAGCTGGGGCGACTTCGGTTCAGCCGGATGTGACGCTGGGGCGACCCCGGTTCAGCCGAAGTAACCCAGGCCCGGTCAGAGTGACTCCGGTACAGCCGGACGTGACGCTGAGGCGATTCCGGTCAGCTGCGGTGCCGCTGGAGCAGCTAAGCCGGCATGCCCTACGGCTGCAGGCTCCTAGGCGAAGGACTCCAGCCCGACGCCGGCTGCCTCAAGCCCTGCCCTGATCCGGACCGCCATCTCTACGGCGTCAGGAGTCCCACCGTGAATGCACAGGGAGTCCGGCCGGACCGCAATGACAGTTCCGTCCGCGGCCGCCACTTCGCCTCGCGTAGCCAGGCGAACAGCCCGTTCGACAACCGCATCAACGTCGTACAGGACGGCATCGTCCTCGGAAAGCGGCACCAGGCTGCCATCGGCGCGGTAGGCACGGTCGGCGAAGGCCTCGACGAACACCGGGTGCCCCGCTTCCTTGGCCTGCTTGAGCAGCTCCGAGCCGGGGAAGCCCAGGATGGGCAGGCCGGGATCGTAGGCGTTGACGGCCGCCACCACGGCGGAGGCTTGCTCGGCGTCATGGATCACCGCTTCATACAGGGCTCCGTGCGGCTTGACGTAGTCCACAGAGGCACCCACCGCATGCGCTACGCCGTCGAGCGCCCCCAGTTGGTACAGCACGTCACCGAAGAGCTCATCAAAACTCATGTCCAGCGCGCGGCGGCCGTAGCCGGCCAGATCGCGGTAGCCGAGGTGGGCCCCGACGGTGACATCCAGTTCGTAGGCGGCCCTGCAGCTGTCCAGCATGGTGATGGGGTCACCGGCGTGGAGGCCGCACGCCACGTTTACGCTGGTGGCCATCTGGAACATCGCCGGATCGCCTCCTGCCGTCCAGGAGCCGAATGATTGCCCTACGTCAGCGTTGAGATCCAAGTGTGTTGCCTTCCAGCGTCAGGTTGTCCGGCGCGGCAGCGGCGGTCAGCTCGCCGGGAATGGTGTCCGGCATCGGCCCAAAAGCCTCGCGGGCGTTCCTGGCCACTGCGCGGCCCATCATGAGGTTACCGGCTCCACCCACAACAGCCCCTATCCCGAAGGGCAGGGCGCGGCCAAATAACGCAGTGCCCTGCCGCTTCAGGAGGTTCTTCAGGAAGGCCGACTGGATCCGCTTACGGACGCTCCCGAATCCCGGCACCACCATCGACTTGGACAGAACGCTCCCCCAGGCATTGCCTGCGCTGTTGCCGGCTGCCTGGCCGCTGAGGGTCCCCAGCAGCGCAGTGCCCTCTTCGCCGAGCATGATGGCCATGACCATGGTGCCGGCTTTCTCCGGGTTGGTCAGCCTGATGCCGTGCAGTTCAGCCAGCGACGTTGCGTAAAGGGCCGTGGCTTCCAGGAAGCCAACGGTGGCGGCCGCGGAAAGTCCCAGCGACGCCACGGTTCCAACGCCGGGGACGACGGCGGTGGCACCCACCAGGGCGCCTCCTCCGGCGACAGCCCGGAGGTAGTCGCGTTCCGCGATGTCTGCCAACTGCGCGGCTGTTGCCCGCGGATGCTTCTTCTGGAGCCTCCGGATGTAGCCCACCACCAAAGGCCGCTGGATCTGCACGGCCTTCAGGATCATGTTGTGAACGCCGGGCTTGGGCTTGCCCTGGGCGTCAAACATCGCGTTATGGGCGGTTTCCTGTGCGATACGGAGTGCGGGGTTGCTGCGCCGGGCCATGGTCACCTTCATTCAAATCGACCTGCAGCGCGTGGCTGCCGTGTCATCCCATCCTAAGTGGATAAACACTAAGCATGCTTACACTTTTTGGGCCGGCTCTTCTGCGTCCGCGCGTTCGCCGCGGCGACCGGCGGCCTCGTCGGCCCGAAGCTCGGCCCGGAAGACCTCGAAGCGGGCCAGGTGCGCGGGACGGCGCCGGAGAATGGCCCACGCCACGCCGAGGATGACGAACCAGACGGGAGTCACCAGCAGGGCAGCGAGCGTGTCGGGCTGGGTGGTCAGGGCCCAGAGAACGAAGGCGAAGAACGCGTACACCACCCACACGGCGGGGATGCCACCGGGCATCTTGAACTTCGAGGCCGCGTGCAGGTGCGGGCGGCGACGCCGGAAAGAGATGTAGCTCGCGAGGATGATCGACCAGACAAAGACGAAGCAGACGGCCGACACGGTGGTCACCATTTCAAAGGCCATGCCAACATCCTGGCCCGCATACATGAGTACGACGCCGGACAGCAGCAGGACGCAGGACAGGAACAGCGCGTTGCTGGGCACCTTCCTCGTGGAGAGCCGGCTGAAGACACCGGGGGCGTCGCCTTCCTGGGCCAGGCCGAAGACCATGCGGGACGTGGAGTAGATGCCGGAGTTCGCAGAGGACATCGCCGAAGTGAGGACCACCAGGTTGACCACCGTGGCCGCGGCGCCGAGGCCGGCCAGGGAGAACATCCCGATGAAGGGGCTGTGGCCGGCGGCGAACTGGGTCCACGGGGTGACTGCCATGAGGATGACCAGCGCGCCGACATAGAAGAGCAGCACGCGGACGGGGATGGCGTTGATGGCCCTGGGCAGCGTGCGCTCGGGATTCTTGGCCTCGGCGGCGGTGGTGCCCACCAGTTCGATGCCCACGAAGGCGAATACTGCAATCTGGAATCCGGCCACAAAGCCCATGAACTCATTGGGGAAGAACCCGCCATGGCTCCACAGGTTGGTGAAGCTAGCCGTGCCCGCGTCGCTCTGGAAACCGGTGAAGATCATGAAAAGTCCCACGATGATCAGGGCCGCGATGGCGACGATCTTGATGAGGGCGAACCAGAACTCTGTCTCGCCGAACGCCTTGACCGTGGCGAGGTTCAGCAGCAGCAGGATGCCCACCGTGGCCAGGCCCGGGATCCAAAGCGGCAGCGCCGGCCAAAGTTCTTTTGAGTACCCGGCGATGGCGATGACGTCCGCGATTCCGGTGATCACCCAGCAGAACCAGTACGTCCACCCGGTGAAGAAGCCTGCCCACGGACCCAGGAGGTCGGCGGCGAAATCACTGAAGGACTTGTAGTTCAGGTTGCTCAGCAGCAACTCGCCCATGGCCCGCATGACGAAGAAAAGCATGAAGCCGATGATCATGTACACGAAGATCACGGAAGGTCCGGCGGCGGAAATGGTCTTGCCGGAACCCATGAACAGGCCTGTGCCGATCGCGCCACCAATGGCGATGAGCTGGATATGCCGGTTGGTGAGTTGCCGTTCCAGGTGGGGAGGCCCGCTGCGGGCCGCCGTGGCAGCACCCTGGCCGCGGGCTGGTTCGCTGTTGGACGTGGGGGGATGAATCGCCATGAGGAACTCCATCGATAAAGCGGCTTTTGGAGCCGCAAAGATTTGGTTCCTCCCCGCTCTGTTGTGGACCTGAGAGTTTCCGCAGCCAAAGCCGCTTGCACCGTCGGTGAGCCAAGGTCATGCCCGGCTGCTTTCCAGAGTTGCCTGTCCGCGGCGGTACGTGGGCCTGAGAGTTTCCTGGGGAGGGTTTGCTCCTACGGCGCCTGCTGGGTGTACCCGGCAGGACTCTCCCGCCGCAGGTCGAAGGCGTATTCAGTTGGAGGTCGGCGGCTTTTTGGGCCGCCGCCGGGCATGCACGGGACAGGCGCCGACTGGTAGGCCGCTCCGGATACGCTGAGCCAGCCACCGGCGGCGCCAATCCCGGGTTCAGTGTGGTGTCCGTCACGATCGAATGTCAAACCCCTTCCGACACAAGCGGGGAACGAAGGCGTCACGCGCCCAGTCAAGCCCCTCACCGCACCTGGCCGATTTGCCAATGACGGGTTCGTCCCGATACCTTGTGAGCCGAATCACCCACATTTGAATAAGCCTTTCGAGCTGTGACGGGAGAGTCCTCCCGGCGAATCACCGGGCAGGCGCCGTAGGAGCAAATCCTCCCCAGGAATCTCTCAGGCCCATGTACCGTCACGGCGAGGCGACTCTGGAAAGCAACCAGGCTCCGGCCTGGTTCACCGACGGTGCAAGCGGTCCCCTGCCACCAGCAGGCAACGCGGAATCTCTCAGGTCCAATACAGAGCGGGGAGGAACCCATCCCACGCCGTGCCACCCTGGCCGGCCAGACCTGGAGTTTCTCATGACGATTCAGTCGCTTCCAACATCCTTCGTGGACCGCCATATCGGCGCGCGCCGCCAGGCCGACGTCGACACCATGCTCAAGGCCGTGGGATACGACAGCGTGGACGGCCTGGTTGACGTGGCCGTCCCCGCGTCCATCCGGCAGGAAACTGCGCTCAAGCTGACCGACGCCCTCAGCGAGGTTGAAGTCCTCACGGAACTGCGGAAGCTTGCCGCGAAGAACAAGACTGCCGTCCAGATGATCGGCCAGGGCTACTACGACACCGTGACGCCGCCGGTGATCCGCCGCAACATCCTGGAATCCCCGGCCTGGTACACCGCCTACACCCCGTACCAGCCGGAAATCTCGCAGGGCCGGCTTGAGGCGCTGCTGAACTTCCAGACCATGGTGCAGGACCTGACGGCGCTCCCGATAGCCAACGCTTCCTTGCTGGATGAAGCCACCGCCGTGGCCGAGGCCGTGCTCCTGATGCGCCGCGCCAACAAGTCCGCGGCAGCCAAGGACGGCAAGACGGTCCTGGACATCGACGTACTTCCGCAGACCATCGCTATTGTCAGGGGCCGTGCGGAGGCGCTGGGCTTCGAGGTGGAGGTCGCGGACCTGTCCAAGGGCCTGCCCGAGGGCGACATCAATGGCGTCGTGCTGCAGCAGCCCGGGGTCTCCGGCCGGGTGTGGGACCAGTCCGCCGTGATCACCGCTGCCAAGGACCGGGGCGCGCTGGTCACGGTGGCTGCGGACCTGCTGGCCCTGACCCTGATTACCCCTCCGGGCGAGCAGGGCGCGGACATTGCTGTCGGCTCGGCCCAGCGTTTTGGTGTGCCGTTGTTCTTTGGGGGGCCGCACGCCGCCTACATGGCCGTCCGAAAGGGCCTGGAACGTTCCCTGCCCGGCCGCCTGGTTGGGGTGTCCAAGGACGATGCCGGCGTTCCCGCTTACCGCCTGGCTTTGCAGACCCGCGAGCAGCACATCCGCCGCGAGAAGGCCACATCCAACATCTGCACCGCCCAGGCGCTGCTGGCCATCGTGTCCTCCTTCTACGCCGTTTACCACGGCCCCGACGGCCTGAAGGCGATCGCAGAGACCGTCCACCACAAGGCCAGGGTCCTGGCAACAGCACTCACGTCACTGGGCCGCGAACTGGTCACGGACTCCTTCTTCGACACCCTCACCGTCCGCGTTCCGGGCAAGGCCGCCAAGGTGATCACCGCCGCTGAAGCCCGCGGCATCAACCTGCGCTTCATCGATCCGGACACGGTGGGCGTCTCCGTTGATGAGACGACGACGGCGGCAACACTTTCCGCCGTCGCCGTCGCCTTTGGCGCCGGTCCGGTGGGTGACGCCCAGGGATTCGAACTGCCCGACACTATTTTGCGTTCCTCGGCCTACCTGCAGCACCCGGTCTTCAACACGCACCGGTCCGAAACCCAGCTGCTGCGTTACATCCGCAAGCTCTCGGACCGCGACCTGGCGCTGGACCGCACCATGATCCCGCTGGGTTCATGCACCATGAAGCTGAACGCCACGGCCGAGATGGAAGCCATTTCCTGGCCGGAGTTCGCCTCGATCCACCCGTTCGCCCCGGACTCCCAGACCGAAGGCTGGCGCGAACTCATCGCCGGCCTGGAAGCGGACCTCGCCGAGATCACCGGGTATGACCAGGTGTCCATCCAGCCCAACGCGGGCTCGCAGGGCGAACTCGCCGGGCTGCTCGCGATCCGCGGCTACCACCATTCCCGGGGCGAGCAGCAGCGCAACGTCTGCCTGATCCCGGCCTCGGCGCACGGCACCAACGCCGCCTCCGCCGTGCTCGCGGGCATGAAGGTGGTCGTGGTTGCCACGGCTGCCGACGGCACCATCGACCACGACGACCTGACGGCCAAGATCGAGGCCAACAAGGACGTCCTCTCGGCCATCATGATCACGTACCCGTCCACGCACGGCGTGTACGACTCCGATGTCCGCGAAGTCTGTGACGCTGTGCATGCTGCCGGCGGCCAGGTCTACGTTGACGGCGCCAACCTCAACGCACTTGTAGGGCTGGCCCAGCCGGGCCAGTTCGGCGGGGACGTGTCCCACCTGAACCTGCACAAGACCTTCTGCATCCCGCACGGCGGCGGGGGACCCGGCGTCGGGCCCGTTGCCGCCAAGGCGCACCTGGCACCGTTCATGCCGGGCGACGCGAACAAGGCGGCGCACGAAGCCGGGCACGGTGTGGCGATCTCGGCGTCCCGGTTCGGTTCGGCCGGCGTGCTGCCGATTTCGTGGGCGTACGTGAAGCTGATGGGCGGTGAGGGCCTGACCGAGGCCACCAAGTCCGCGCTGCTGGCGGCCAACTACGTCGCGTCCCGCCTGAACGAGTACTTCCCGGTCCTCTACACCGGTGAAGGCGGGCTGGTGGCGCACGAGTGCATCCTGGACCTGCGCGAACTCACGGCGAAGACGGGAGTCACGGCCGAGGACGTGGCCAAGCGGCTGATCGACTTCGGTTTCCACGCCCCCACCCTTTCGTTCCCTGTCGCGGGCACGCTGATGGTGGAGCCCACCGAGTCCGAGGACCTGGCCGAGATCGACCGCTTCATCGAGGCCATGATCACCATTCATGGCGAGATCCAGCAGGTGGCCAACGGCGACATCACCCTGGAGGCATCCCCGGTGCGCAACGCACCCCACACTGCGGCCGCCGTCGTCAGCTCTGACTGGGACCGCGCCTACCCGCGGGAGCAGGCGGCCTTCCCCGTTGCCTCGCTCCGCCAGGACAAGTACTTCCCACCCGTCGGCCGGATCGACGGCGCCGCCGGCGACCGGAACCTGGTCTGCTCCTGCCCGCCCCTCGAAGCGTTCGAGACTTCGACAAGCTCAATCACCGGATTGGAAGACTGATTCCCATGACCGAGAACTACACCGCTCTTTTCGAGCAGCACAAGAAGGCCGGGGCCTCGTTCACGGACTTCGGCGGCTGGCAGATGCCGCTCAAGTACGAGTCTGAACTCGCGGAACACCACGCTGTCCGCAAGGCCGCCGGGCTGTTCGACCTCTCCCACATGGGAGAAGTCTGGGTCACCGGCCCCGACGCCGCCGCGTTCCTGGACTACGCCCTGGTGGGCAAGATCTCCGCGGTCGCCATCGGCAAGGCAAAGTACTCGCTGATCTGCAACGAAGACGGCGGCATCATCGACGACCTCATCACCTACCGCCGGCCATCCCCCGAAGAGGGCGTTGACAGGTACCTGGTGGTGCCCAACGCGGGCAACGCCGCAGTGGTGGCCAAGGAACTCCTGGAACGCTCCGCCGCCTTCGACGTCACTGTGGAGGACGCCTCCGCCAACACCTCGCTGATCGCCGTCCAGGGACCGAATTCCGAAGCGATCCTCCTGACGCTGGTCCCGGCCGAACAGCACGCACTGCTCACCGGGCTCAAGTACTACGCCGCCGTGGAGGTGGGCATCGCCGTCAACGGCACGGTCCAAGACCTGCTCGTGGCCCGGACCGGCTACACCGGCGAGGACGGGTTCGAGATCTACGTTCCCAACCTGGACGCGCCCGCGCTGTGGGAGGCACTGCTCCAGGCCGGCGAAGGCTCCGGCCTGGTGCCCGCCGGCCTCGCCGCCCGCGACTCGCTACGCCTCGAAGCCGGGATGCCGCTCTACGGCAACGAACTCTCCCGCTACGTCAACGCTTACGCGGCAGGCCTGGGCCCCGTGGTGTCGCTGGCCAAGGAAGGCGACTTCGTGGGCAAGGACGCCCTGGCAGCCATCAAGGCCGCCGGAGTCGGATCAACCATCGGGCAGAAGTTGGTGGGCCTCAAGGGTGCCGGACGCCGCGCCGGCCGCGCCCATTACCCCGTCCTTAAGGACGGCACCCTGGTGGGCGAAGTAACCTCCGGCCAGCCCTCCCCCACCCTCGGATACCCCATCGCCATGGCCTACGTCGAGGTCGAATTTGCTGAAGTCGGCACCGTCCTTGACATCGACCTCCGCGGAAAGCCCGAGCGCTTCGAAGTGGTCCCCCTCCCGTTTTACAGGCGCCAGAAGTAGCTTCCGGGGCTGGGTTCGGCCCGGGGGGCCGCACCCGCAGGACCCAACGCCCGCTCACTTGTTGCGGGAATCAACCCAACGCCCGCTCACTTCTTGCGGGAATCAACCCAACGCCCGCTCACTTCTTGCGGGAATCAACCCAACGCCCGCTCACTTGTTGCGGGAATCAACCCAACGCCCGCTCACTTGTTGCGGGAATCAACCCAACGCTTTCTCACTTTCTCAACACGAACCCAAGGAAACACACATGGCAAAAGTTGTAGCTGAACTGAAATACTCCGCCGAGCACGAATGGGTTGCTGTGGACGGATCCGGGCCTGCGGGGATCGGGATTTCCGCCGTGGCGGCCGACGCCCTGGGCGACATCGTGTACGTGGACCTGCCTGAGGTCGGCTCCATCGTCACGGCCGGCGAAACCTGCGGCGAGGTGGAATCCACCAAGTCCGTCTCCGACCTCTACGCCCCGGTCACCGGCGAGGTCACCGAGATCAACGACGGCGTGGTCTCGGACCCCGCCCTGATCAACAGCGATCCCTACGGTGCAGGCTGGCTCTTCAAGGTGTCCGTCACCGAGGAAGGCCCGCTCATGTCCGCCGAGGAATACGCCGCAGCAAACGGCGGCGAGCTGTGAGCGCCCCGGCAGAAGTGGGCGCCTTCGAGCAGGTGGCCTCCCCCAGCCTGAACGCCGACCTGTCCGTCCTGGACCCTGAGGTTGCCGCCAGGATCGACGACGAGCTTGGCCGCCAGCGCGACGGCCTGGAAATGATCGCCTCCGAGAACCACACGGCCGCCGCCGTCATGCAGGCCCAAGGCTCAGTCCTGACCAACAAGTACGCTGAGGGCTACCCGGGCAAGCGCTACTACGGCGGCTGCGAACACGTCGACGTGATCGAGCAACTGGCGATCGACCGGGTGAAGGCCCTGTTCGGCGCGGAATACGCCAACGTCCAGCCGCACTCCGGAGCCCAAGCCAACGCCTCCGTGATGCACGCCCTGATCAAGCCCGGCGACACCATCATGGGCCTGAACCTGGCGCACGGCGGCCACCTCACGCACGGCATGCGCATCAACTTCTCCGGCAAGCTCTACAACGTGGTGCCGTACCAGGTCCGGGAGGACACCCACACCATCGACATGGCCGAGGTGGAACGCCTGGCCCGGGAGCACAAGCCGCAGCTCATCGTGGCCGGCTGGTCCGCCTACGCCCGCCAGCTGGATTTCGCCGAGTTCCGCCGGATCGCCGATTCCGTGGGCGCGTACCTGATGGTGGACATGGCGCACTTCGCCGGGCTGGTCGCAGCAGGCCTTCACCCGAGCCCGGTGCCGCACGCGCACGTCACCACCTCCACCACGCACAAGACCCTCGCCGGTCCGCGCGGCGGGATCATCCTGAGCAACGACGCCGACATCGCCAAGAAGATCAACTCGGCAGTGTTCCCGGGACAGCAGGGCGGCCCGCTGGAACACGTCATCGCCGGCAAGGCGGTGGCCTTCAAGATCGCCGCCACCGAAGAGTTCCGCGAACGCCAGGAACGTGTGCTCGCCGGCGCGCGCCTGCTGGCAGAACGCCTGGTCCAGCCGGACGTCACCGCAAAGGGCATCAGTGTGGTCTCCGGCGGCACCGACGTGCACCTGGTCCTCGTCGACCTGCGCAACTGCGAACTTGACGGACAGCAGGCCGAGGACCGGCTCGCCGCGATCGACATCACCGTCAACCGCAACGCCGTGCCCTTCGACCCGCGCCCGCCCATGGTCACCTCAGGCCTGCGCATCGGCACCCCGGCGCTGGCCACCCGCGGGTTCGACGAGGACGCCTTCCGGGAGGTTGCGGACATCATCGCCGAGGCATTGACGGCCGACGCCGGCGCGGACCTTTCCGGGCTCCGTCACCGCGTCGAGGCCCTGGCCAAAGCCCACCCGCTCTACCCAGGCATCGCACCCCTGTCCTGACCCTGGTTCCGACAGGCTCAGCAAACGGTCGTTGAGCCTGTCGGCCCCCCTTCGAGCAAACAAAGGAACAACGATGACATTGGCACCTGAAGGCCGGAAGATGCTGCGGATCGAGCAGCGCAATGCTGCCGTTCCGGTGGAGCGGAAGCCGGAATGGATCAAAGCCAAGGTCCAGATGGGCCCGGAGTTCGTCGGGCTGAAGAACCTGGTCAAAAAGGAAGGCCTGCACACCGTCTGTGAAGAGGCCGGCTGCCCGAACATCTTCGAATGCTGGGAAGACAAGGAAGCGACCTTCCTGATCGGCGGGTCCGAATGCACCCGCCGCTGCGACTTCTGCCAGATCGACACCGGCAAACCCTCCCCCGTGGACATGTTCGAACCCACCAAGGTGGCCCGCTCCGTCCAGTCCATGCAACTGCGCTACGCCACCGTCACCGGGGTGGCCCGCGACGACCTCGAAGACGAAGGCGTCTGGCTCTACGCCGAAACCGTCCGCAAGATCCACGAACTGAACCCCGGCACCGGCGTGGAACTGCTCATCCCCGACTTCTCCGGCAACCCCGACCACATCAAAGCGATCTGCGACTCCGCCCCCGAAGTCTTCGCCCACAACGTCGAAACCGTGCCCCGGATCTTCAAACGCATCCGGCCCGCGTTCCGCTACGACCGCTCCCTGGACGTCATCACCCAGGGCCGCAACCTGGGCATGGTCACCAAATCCAACCTCATCCTGGGCATGGGAGAAACCCGCGAGGAAATCTCCGAAGCCCTCCGCGACCTGCACGAGGCCGGCTGCGACCTGATCACCATCACCCAATACCTCCGCCCCTCAGAACGCCACCTCCCCGTGGACCGCTGGGTCAAACCCCAGGAATTCGTCGACCTCCAGCACGAAGCCCAGGACATCGGCTTCCTCGGCGTCATGTCCGGCCCCCTGGTCCGCTCCTCCTACCGCGCCGGCCGCCTCTGGGCCACCGCCATGCGCAAAAAAGGCCGCGACATCCCCGCCGAACTCGCCCACATCGCCGACGGCATCCAAGACTCCGGCACCACCCGCCAGGAAGCCAGCACCCTCCTGGCCGGATAATCCGGAACGGGGTTCCGGCCGGGCCGCCCAGGGTGGTCGTGCCGGCCGGAAGGCCCCTAAACTTGGCCTATGCCCACGCCCAAAGCTTTGCGGCCGTTTGCCCATCGCGAGTACCGTGTGCTGATTGCGGCCCTGGCCATCTCGATTTTCGGGTCCGGGATGTGGGCCGTGGCCATGGTCTACCAGGTGATCCACCTGGGTGGCGGCCCATTGGACCTCTCCCTGGTGGCAGCGGCGGGCAGCGTTGGCCTGGTGGCCTTCGTCCTGGCCGGCGGGATCGCGGCCGACCGGGTCCCCCAGCGCCGCCTCATCATCGCCGTGGAAGGCGCCAACCTTGCCGTGATCGCCGCCATCAGCGGGCTGGCGATCGCCGGTTGGCTGGAATTGTGGCACGTGGCGGTGGGCGCGTTCGTGCTGGGGGTGGGTGCGGCGTTCTTCTTCCCGGCGTACTCGGCCATCCTGCCGCGCATCCTGCCACCGGAAGACCTGCTGGCGGCCAACGGCATGGAAGGGTCCATGCGGCCGGTTTTGCAACAGGCGGCCGGGCCCGCGGCGGCAGGCGTCCTGGTGGCAGCGCTCTCGCCGTCGCACGCAGTAACCGCGGTTGCCGGTTGCCACTTCGCGGCTTTCGTCATCCTGAACTTCCTGCGCCCCCAGGAACGCCCGGACACCCGCGGCGAAGGCGGGGAAGCGGCGGAAGGCGCGGAACGCCGTCGGCAATCCTTCATCCGGGACTTGCGTGAGGGCGTCAGCTACACCGTGCGCACCCCTTGGCTCCTGTGGACACTCCTGTGGGCCTGCATCTCGGTGCTGTTCCTGATCGGCCCCATCGAGGTGCTGCTCCCGTTTGTGGTCCGCGACCAGCTCGGCGGGGATTCAAGCGCGTTCGGGTTCCTGCTCGCCATCATGGGCGTCGGCGCTGCCCTGGGCTCGCTGCTCACCGCGTCCTTCCGGCTGCCGCGGCGGTACCTCACGGTCATGATGGTGTCCTGGGGTGCCGGCAGCCTCCCCCTGGCCGCGATCGGCGTGATGGACAACTTCTGGGCGGTCGGGGCGGCCCTCTTCGTGTTCGGTGCCACCGGCAGCGTCGGCATGGTCATCTGGGGCACCCTGCTCCAGAGACGCGTGCCGCCGCACCTGCTGGGAAGGATTTCCAGCCTGGACTTTTTTGTGTCGCTGGCCCTGATGCCGGTCTCCATGGCGCTGGCAGGACCGGCGGCGGAGGTACTGCCCATCTGGCTGATCTTCCTCGTGGCCGGCGGCGTGTGCCCCGTCGTGGCGGTGGTGGCCATGGCAGCCGCCAACATGTCCCGCGATGAACGCGCGCATCCGCTGGACGCGGCACTCCAGGTGGAACGGGCGACGACGGCAGGAGACTAGGGCGGCGGGCGCACCACCGTCTCCTCCCGCCGTCGGACCCACCCGGGTGCCCGGCAGGGGCCTAGCTGTGGCCGCGGACCACCGGGATGCTCGCCGTCGGAAGGCCGCTGGGGAAGACCGTCGGTTCAGGAATGGCCACCGGCTCCAGCGGGACCTGCACGCCCTGCGCCGCTGCGAGGACCCGCTGGCCCCGGACGTCAATTTCCAGGGGTTCACCTTCCTGCACGGTGAGAGTGATGGAACCGGACGCGAGCTGGACCAGCAACAGCCGGCCTCTGACCTTCAGGTGGAAGGCCAGCGAATCCCACTCCGCGGGCAGGCGCGGATCGAAGAACGGGACCGGCCCTTGGTCCCGCAAGCCTGCGAAGCCGCACACCAGGGAGGACCACACGCCGCCGGTGGAGGCGATGTGGACGCCGTCGATCGTATTGCCGTGGGTGTCGTCCAGGTCGATGAACGCGGCACTGGTGAAGTGGTCCAGGGCTTCCTTTGAATACCCCACCTCGGCCGCCATGATCCCCTGCACGCAGGCGGACAGGGTGGAGTCGCCGGTTGTGATGGGATCGTAGAAGTCGAAGGCCCGCTGCTTCTCCCGTGCCGTGAAGTCCTGCCACTGGAGGAACATGGCCAGGACCGTGTCCGCCTGCTTGAGGACCTGGTGGCGGTAGATCACCAGCGGGTGGAAGTGCAGCAGCAGGGGGTACTTGGACCGCGGGGTGGTCCAGTCCCAGGCTTCCAGGGTCATGAAGTCGTTGTCCTGGGAGTGCACCTGCAGGTCCTCATCGAAGGGCAGCTGCATCCGGTTGGCGGCCTGCTCCCAGAGCTCCCGCTCGGCGTCGTCGATCCCGGGGTGGTCCAGCGCCGCGGCGACCCGCAGGTTGAAGCGGGCCATCACGTTCGTATAGAGGTTGTCATTCACCACGGCCGTGTATTCGTCGGGGCCGGTGACGCCATGGATGTGGAAAAGGCCGTCCTTGCCGAAGAAGCCCAGGGAGATCCACATCCGGGCCGTCTCGATGAGCAGTTGGGCACCCATTCCGTCCCGGAAGGCGGCATCGCCGGTGGCCCAGAGGTACCTGTTGGTGGCGAAGGCGATCGCGGCCGCGATGTGGAACTGGGCCGTTCCGGCAGCGTAATAGGCACTTGCTTCGAGTCCGTTGATGGTGCGCCACGGGAAGAGTGCACCGTCAACGCTCAGTTCCTTGGCGCGGATCTTGGCCTCTGGCAGCATGCCGTGGCGGAACTCCAGGACCTGCCGCGCGCCGTCGGGGTTGGTGTAGGTGAGGTAGGGCAGCAGGTATACCTCCTGGTCCCAGAAGTAGTGCCCCTCGTAGCCGGAGCCGGTTACTCCCTTGGCGGGAATGCCGGCAACATCGGCGCGGGCCGTCGCCTGGGCCAGCTGGAAGAGGTTCCACCGGATGGCCTGCTGAAGCCCCGGGCTGCCGCCGCCCACCACAATGTCGGACGTGGCCCAGTAGCCGCGGTAGTGGGCCATGCTCTCGGCGAAGATTTCGTTCACCGGGCGAAGGGCTTCCTCGGCCACCGCGGCTGCATCGACGTTCGGGTCCTGGACGCGGCGGCCGGCGGCGTAGCTGACGCTCTTTTCCAGCCGGAAGGGTTCGTCCGGCTCCACTGCCAGGACATACCGGACGCTGCTGTCATCCTGGTCCACCAGGGTTTCGAAAGGCTGGTGCCCCGCAGAGGTCCAGTGGTCCACGGCCAGGCCCACCCGTTGCTTTGATTCTGCGGCCTCCCACGAGAGGCGCAGCGAACCGTCGCCGCCGTCAAGGTTTACGGGCAGCAGTACCCGTCCGGCGTGGCGGCCGGACCGGCGCGGATCGTGCACGGAGTGGTCCTCCACCGGCTGGTCCTGGCGGTTGATCACCTGGGAGGTGACGTCCAGCGAAACCAGCCGGTCCGTGGCCACTTCCAGCGAGATGCCGAGGCAGCCGCGGGACTCGAAGCCGACGGCGCGCCGTTCAGTGGTGGTCACGGCGGCCCCGGACCGGCACTGCCAGGTGATGCGGCATTCGTAGATTCCGGTGGAAAAGTCCACGGCGCGCCGGTATTCCAGGACCTCGGACTCGGCGAGGCTGAGGCTTTCGCCGTCCACCACCACCGCGAAGTTGTTGGCATCCGGAACGTAGATGATGCGTTGCCCGGTCCGGGCAAAGCCAAAGGCGTTTTCCGCGTGCTTGATGTCCCAAATTTCATGCAGCCCGTTGATGAAGCTGCCGGGCAGGCCGCCATCCGCCGCCGCCCAGTGGGCGCCGCGGATACCCAGGTGCCCGTTTCCCAGGGCAAAGAGTGTTTCGAGGGTGCCTGCGCCACCAGCCTCGTGGCGGGTTTCGACGAGTTGCCAGGGGGTGTCGGGGAACCGTTCGCGGTCCGCGGTAATGACTGCCATGGTGGGGATCCTTTTGGCCTTGCTGGGTGCCGCCGGGGGGCGGGCACGAGGTATTCGGGGAGAATGCGCTGCTCGGATGGGTGCCACTTGGGGGGTAGCGGCACCGGTAGCCCGGGGGAACGGGCATCACCGGCTTAGGGGATGAGTTCCTGAAGGTCATTGACCACCAAGGTGGCACCGGCGTCCAGGAGCGTCTGCCGGCCGGCGCCCCGGTCCACCCCAATGACGGAGTGGAACGACCCGGCCCGTCCGGCCTGCACCCCGGACACGGCGTCTTCAACCACCACGCACTCGGCGCTGGAGAGGTCCAGCAGTTTCGCGGCGTATTCGTAGGTGGCAGGGCTCGGCTTGCCGGGCAGGCCCTGTTCCGCGGCAACCACCCCGTCCACCACGACCGGGAAGTGGTGGCTGAGCCCGGCCGCCTGCAGGACGGCGGGCGCGTTCCGGGAGGACGAGACGACGGCGACTTTGAGTCCCTGCGCCAGCACCGCTTCGAGGAACCGCACCGAGCCGTCGAAAGGTTCGACGCCGGCGCTGACGATGTCGTTGAAGATCCCGTTCTTCCGGTTGCCCAGGCCCTGGACCGTTTCGTGGGCGGGGTCGTCGTCGAGCGGGCCTTCGGGCAGGGTGATACCGCGGGACGAAAGGAAGTCCCGCACCCCGTCGAAGCGGGGTTTGCCGTCAATATGGTCGAAGTAGTCGCTTTCGCGGTACCCGGGAACGTCCGGATGCGAGGCCAGGTAGCCGTCGAAGAGTTCCTGCCACGCGCGCTCATGCACTGTGGCTGTGGGCGTCAGTACTCCGTCGAGGTCGAACAGGATTGCGGCGGCGCCGGTCCAGTCGGTAGTCCCGGGTGACGTGAGGTGTGTCATCAGCGGTGCGGTGTCCTTTCAGTCTGCGGACAGCCGGCCCCGCCGGTGCGGCCACAGGAGGCTCCCGTGCGCACGCGCACAGCAGCATCTCCGTGTCCGCCCACTGCAGGACCGATCATGGCCACAGACGAGTGTAAGCGCTTGCAAATTTGACTGGCAACTGTTTTTTCCCGGCCCGGCAGCACCGGGCGGAGTTCAGCGCAGCACGTAGTGGCCCAGGAATGCGCTGATGTCCACCATCTCGGCTTTGGACATGGCGTGCCCCATGCCCGGGTAGGTCCGGGCCGTCAGCAATGTGTTGGCAGCCAGCCACTCGGCGGTGTAGGCAGTGGCGTCCTCATTGATCACCAGGTCCGCCTTGTCCCGCCCCCAGAAGAACGGCGGTTTGGTGTCGAAGGAGTCCATCGTGGACAGGAGTTCGTTGTTGAGCACGAAGCCGGACAGCCCCACCACGGCCTTGTAGTCATCGGGGTGCAGCCGCATGAGCGTGCTTGCCATCGCCATCCCCTGGGAGTACCCCATCAGGGTGACGCTGCTGTGCTGGTCCTTGACCGATCCGATCCAGGCCCGCACGGAGGTGGCCGCGGAGATAACGTCCGCAAAGTCGTTGGCCAGGAAGTAGTCCAGCAGGAACCATCCCCAGTGGTCCCCGATGGGCATGGGAGCACGCAGCGCGGCGAACGTGAACTCCTGGGGCAGGTACTCGAAGAGGCGCACCATCCGGGACTCGTCCGTGCCGTAGCCGTGCATCATCACCAGCAAGGGGGTGCCGGCGCGCAACTCTTCCGGCTTGGACCACACAACTGTTTCCACCGGACCAGCCTAGCGAGGCGTGCACGCCGCCCCGGCGCGGTGATTGAATCCGGAATCGCCGGGAGGTAGCGTGTCGCCTGACAGACAGCATGCTTAGCAGTGGCACCATACGCACCACCATCACCGCAATGCCCTACCAGCGCCGCGCAGGACGCGGCTATAAGGAGCACGTCATGAGAATTGGCTCGTCTATCTTCCTCATCGCCCTCGGCGCCATCCTTGCCTGGGCCGTGGCTCCAGGGCTGATCCCGTTCGTGGACCAGCAGCTGGTGGGCTACATCCTGATCGCCGTGGGCGTGATTGGGTTGATCGCCTCGCTGATCCTGGCCTCCCCCGGCCGGAGCCGCCGCGTCAGCGAGTCCCGTTCGGTCATCGATCCCAACACTGGCGAGCGCATCACCCGGCACGAAACCCGCGACGGCGGCATCTAGCCACAGCGAATCCCGGAACGAGAGTCCGGAGTAAGCCATGAACCCGGAGAGCCGGGCTGGACCATCCCAGGTCCGGCCCGGCTTTCCTGCGTCCACAGGGGTCCCTCCCCAAACCGATTTTGTTTCGTGTGGGTTTCCATTGACAAACCAACATAAGCAAAGATAAAGTCAAGTAACTCAACATCAATGTGATGCCAGTCACGCAGGAACCTACGCAACGGAGGGTACGTGTTCGCCGAAGAGCGCCAGCAAAAGATTGCCGAGCTTGTCGCCGGCAACGGCCGGGTCAGCGTGACCCTGCTGGCAGAGCGCTTCCGCATCACCACCGAAACCGTGCGCAGGGACCTTGCCGCCCTGGAGAACGCGGGCACCGTCCGCCGGGTCCACGGCGGCGCCGTGGCTGCCGACCGCTTCAGCACCACCGAAGAAAGCGTCACCGAGCGTGCCATCCAGCGGCCGGACCAGAAGATCCGCATCGCGGAGGCCGCACTCGCGCTCATTCCACGGAACTCGCCGGCCAGCGTCCTCATGGACGGCGGCACCACCACCGAGGTCCTGGCGGACCTGCTGGCGCGCCGTACCGCCATCGAACCGACCGACGGAACCGGGCCGCACCACGAACTGGTGGTCATTACCCACGCCGTCCCTATCGCCAGCAAGCTCTCCAACGTTCCCGGCGTAGCCCTGCAGATCCTGGGCGGGCGCGTCCGCGGCATTACCCAGGTGGCCGTGGGGCAGGCGACGGTGGACGCCGCCGCCCGCATCCGCCCGGACATAGCGTTCATCGGCACCAACGGCATCCACGCCACCTTCGGCGTCAGCACTCCCGATCCTGAAGAAGCGGCCGTCAAGGCAGCCTTCGTCCAGTCGGCACGCCGCATTGTGGTGTTGGCCGACTCCTCCAAGCTGGACACGGAAACCCTGGTCCAGTTCGCCTCCCTGAAAGACCTGGACACCTTGATCACAGACAGTGAACCCGGGCCCGAACTCGCGGCCGCCCTGGAAGACGCCGGCGTCGACGTGGTGATCGCATGATCGTCACCTTCACGGCCAACCCCAGCCTTGACCGGACCGTTGCCCTGCCCGGCCCGCTGGCCCGCGGTGAGGTGCAGCGTGCCGTCTCCGTCCGCCAGGAGTCCGGCGGCAAAGGAGTCAACGTCTCCCGCGCCCTGGTGGCGTCCGGCCTCGATTCCCTGGCGGTCCTGCCCGGAGCGGACGGCGATCCCGTCCTGGCCGGACTGCGCGAGCAGGGGGTGCCTTTCGTCTCCCTGCCCATCGACGAGCCGCTGCGGACCAATGTGGCGCTCACCGAACCCGGCGGCGTCACCACGAAGATCAACGAACCCGGGCCGGTCCTGGCCGCAGACCAGCAGGAAGCGCTCATCAAGTTGCTGCTGGAAAGCTCACGCGGCGCCAGCTGGGTGGTCCTGGCCGGCTCGCTGCCACCCGGGTTCCCGGACAACTTCTACGCCATGGTGGCCCGGCGGATCCGGGAGGCGGGCAATGGCACAGCGCCGCTGATCGCCGTCGACTCCTCCGGGGCGCCCCTGGCCGCCTCCCTGACCGACGCCGGAAGCTCCGACGACGGTACGGGCAGCGGCGCAACAACCCCAGGTTCCGGGAAACCGGACCTCCTCAAACCCAACGCCGAAGAACTGGCTGAGCTGGCCGCAGCCGCCGGTTTTGCCCCGGCCACCGGAGACGAGCTGGAAGCGGACCCGGCTGCAGCCGCAGCCGCCGCGGCCGCCGTCGTTCGTTCCGGTGTGGGTGCTGTGCTGGCAACTCTCGGTTCCAAGGGAGCTGTCCTTGTAACGGCCGACGGCGCGTGGCTGGCCACGCACCCGCCGGTCGCCGCAGTGAGCACGGTGGGTGCGGGCGACTCCGCGCTGGCCGGCTACCTGCTCGCCCACGGCCGGGGATCCGCCCCGGCCGACTGCCTTCGTCAGGCGGTGGCCCACGGTGCCGCCGCCGCCTCCCTGCCGGGTTCCACTGTTCCGGCAGTACACCAAACAACCCCGGATGCCGTAACCATCACGGCCCTTCGAAAGGATTGACAGTGACTCAGCTCATCACCACGGAACTGGTCGAGCTCGACCAGAACCTGGGTAACGCGCCCGAAGCGGTGATCCGGCATCTGGCAAGCAAGGTAGCTGCCACCGGACGTGCCTCAGAAGTCGAGGGCCTCTTCGCCGACGCCTTTGCCCGCGAGCAGAAGACCGCCACCGGCATCCCCGGCGGCATCGCCATCCCGCACTGCCGCTCGGCCGCCGTCACGGTACCCACCCTGGCCATGGCCCGCCTGAACCCCAAGGTGGACTTCGGCGCCAAGGACGGCCCGGCGGACCTGGTCTTCTTCATCGCCGCCCCGGACGGCGCGGACCAGGAACACCTGAAGCTGCTCTCCAAACTGGCCCGCTCCCTGATCAAGAAGGACTTCACCGCAGCGCTGCGCAACGCCTCCTCCGAGGCCGAGATCGTGGAACTCGTTGAAGGGGCCTTGGCGGACAAGCCCGCCGCGCACGCTGCCACCGCCCCCGCGGACGCGGTACCGGTTGGTGCCAGCGTTGGCGCAGGTGCCGCCGGCTCCGCCGCCGGTGCCCCGGCCGCCGGTGCGGCCGGGTCCGGCGGACGCGGCCCCAAGCGCCTGGTAGCCGTCACGGCCTGCCCCACCGGGATCGCACACACCTACATGGCGGCCGATTCCCTCGTGGCAGCCGCCCGGGAAATGGGCGTGGACCTCCAGGTGGAAACCCAAGGCTCGTCCGGTGCCAAGGCACTGGACCCCGCCGTCATCGCCGCCGCGGACGCCGTCATCTTCGCGGTGGACGTGGACGTGCGCGGCAAGGAGCGCTTTGCCGGCAAGCCCGTGATCAACGCCCCCGTGAAGCGCGGCATCGACGAGCCGGACAAGATGGTCCAGGAAGCACTCGCCGCAGCCGACAACCCCCACGCCCGCCGCGTCCCGCACTTCGGTGCCGAGGAGCAGGCCGAGCACGAGGCTGAGGAGAAGGGCGAGCACATCGGGCAGAAGCTGAAGAAGGCCCTGCTCACCGGTGTCAGCTACATGATTCCGTTCGTGGCAGGTGGCGGCCTCCTGATCGCCCTCGGCTTCCTCATGGGCGGCTACCTGATCACCAAGTACGCGGACAACATCGTTGTCCAGAACAGCCTGTTCAACCTGCCCACCGAGTTCCCTGACAACGCGTGGGGTCCGCTGGGCGCCTACCTGGGTGCGGTGCTCTTCAAGATCGGCGCGCTCTCGCTGGGCTTCCTGGTCCCGGCGCTGGCCGGCTACATCGCCTACGCGATCGCCGACCGTCCGGGCATCGCCCCCGGCTTCGTCGCCGGTGCCGTGGCCGGATTCATGGGAGCCGGCTTCCTCGGCGGCATCGTCGGCGGCCTGCTCGCCGGTTACATCGCCCACGTGGTGGGCCGCCTGCAGGTAGCCCGCTGGCTGCGTGGCCTGATGCCCGTGGTGATCATCCCGCTGCTTGCATCGCTGGTGGCCTCCGGCCTGATGTTCCTGATCCTGGGCGGCCCGATCGTGGCCATCACCAAGGGCCTGAATGCCTGGCTGTCCGGCCTGACCGGTGCCGGCGCCATCGCGCTCGGCGTGATCCTGGGCCTGATGATGTGCTTCGACCTCGGCGGTCCCGTCAACAAGGTTGCCTACTCCTTCGCCGTCGCCGGCCTGGGGGCAGCAACCATCGACAACCAGGCACCCTGGCAGATCATGGCCGCGGTCATGGCCTCCGGCATGGTTCCCCCGCTGGCCATGGCGTTGGCCTCCACCGTCCTGAACAAGAAGCTGTTCAGCCTCGCGGAGCAGGAAAACGGCAAGGCCGCCTGGCTGCTGGGGGCGTCCTTCATCTCCGAAGGCGCCATCCCGTTCGCCGCTGCAGACCCCCTGCGCGTCATCCCCGCCAGCATGCTGGGCGGCGCGGTGACCGGCGCCATCTCGATGGCGGCGGGCGTCGGATCCAAGGCGCCGCACGGCGGCATCTTCGTCTTCTTCGCCATCGACAACTTCCTGATGTTCGTCGTCTCGATCGTGGTCGGTACGGTAGTTACGGCCCTGTCCGTGATCGCCCTCAAACGCTGGGCAGTCAAGAAGACCGTTGATACGGTTGAACCGGTTCCCGTAACCGTCTAAGCCGGCCCCGACCCACCTATCCTCCCGGCGCTGAACCATCAGCACGCCGAACGACTAAGGAGCAACAATGCCAGAACGCACCGCAACCGTCGCCAGCCGAGTGGGCCTGCACGCACGCCCCGCCGCCATCTTCGCTGAGGCGGCAGGCGAGTTCGACCTGGAGATCACCATCGCCCGCGAAGGGGAGCCGGCAGACGAGGCAATGGATGCCGCCAGCATCCTGTCCCTCATGAGCCTGGGCGCCTCGCACGGCGACGTGGTGGTCCTCCGCGCCGAGGGCGCGGGTGCGGACGACGCCTTGGAACGCCTGGTGCAGATCCTGGAAACGGATCACGACGCCGAGTAGCAGCCACGCTGCCTGGCAGCACACAGCCGGCGGCCGCCGTCGGGCTTCCCTCAAGGAGGGGTGCCCGACGGCGGCCGCTTGGCTTTAAGCGCCACGCCACCCAAGCAACTCGCAGTTGTTGTCTTTTTGTACGCCCAAAACGACAACATGTGCGACCCAGTTGGGAGGCGGGGATCAGCCGCGTTCGGCGATGGCCTTTACGTCCGCCACCAGCTTGTCCCACATCGCCTGGGAGTGGGCGGCGGCTTCCTCGCTGGGGTTGTTGTCCTGGGCCAGGGACAGCCGGGTGGTGCCGTCCTGGTCCTCCAGGGTCCATTCGAGCGTGTGGTAGTTTTCGGGCTCGTCAGGCTGGCCGGAGAGCGGACTGAAGTGGGTGTGGACCAATTTCCGTCCAGGTTCCACGGCCAGGATCTCGCCCTTGTCCTGGTACGGTTTCCCTTCCCACTCGCCCTGCCAGACGATGGGGCTGCCAACCTTCCAGTCCGTCTGCAGGGTGGCTCCGAACATGAACTCCTTCACCGCCGCGGGGTCGGTGATCACCTCCCACACACGGTCCGGCGGGGCATCGATGGTGGTGACTGACGTTGCCACGTGGTTTCCGGTCATGCTCAATCCTTCCTCGCGGTGAAGACCAGGTATTCCCATTCCATCTGGAACGGGATGTCGCCGTGCGCGTCCCCATAGGAGTCCGCCAGGTCCGTGAGCGCCCGGTCCAGGGCTTTGACCTTGTCCGGGTCATCGGCCAGTGATTTGTACACGGAGATCATCGGGCCATAATGCGATTTGAAGTACCTGACGAAGTCCGCCGGCTGGTGGAAGCTCCGGACGGCCAGGTTCTGCTTCCGGGTGCGGATCCCGGCCGCCCTGTCCCCCAGGAGTTCGCGGAGGTGTTCCTCGCTCCCCCACAGCGTGGCGGGCTGGGCACCCGCCGGGGGTGGGGGCGCGAACGGTCCCAGGGCGGCAAACAATTCCCCGATGAAGCCTTCCGGCGTCCAGCAGAGCAGCCCGATGGTGCCACCCCGTTTGCAGACGCGGAGCAGTTCATCGGCGGCGGCCTGGTGGCGCGGCGCGAACATCACCCCGATGCAGCTCATGACGGCGTCGAACTCCTCATCGCCAAAGGGCAGGGCTTCGGCGTCAGCCTCCGTCCAGTCGAGGGTGACGCCCCGGTTGGCCGCCTCTTTCCGGCCTGCGTCGAACAGCTCTGGGGTGAGGTCGCTGGCCACTACTTTGGCGCCCATCATGGCAGCGGGAATGGCTGCGTTGCCGGTCCCTGCCGCAACGTCGAGGACACGCTGCCGCGGTTTGATGCCGCACGCC
The DNA here is from genome assembly GCF_058267675.1 of Pseudarthrobacter sp. MOO14. Classification (NCBI taxonomy): domain Bacteria; kingdom Bacillati; phylum Actinomycetota; class Actinomycetes; order Micrococcales; family Micrococcaceae; genus Pseudarthrobacter; species Pseudarthrobacter sp. MOO14. Next base: position 2,883,511 of record NZ_CM177849.1, on the reverse strand, counting down.
TCCACCAGCACGGCACCCAGTTCCAGGAGCAGTTCGTCCGCGAGCGCCGGGTAGTCCCCCGACGCCCACATGGCCCGGTGCTTTGCCTTGAGTTGCCGGTCCGCCTCCGCTGCTGCCTGGTCGTTCATGTCCGCGCCCCTTTACGTGCCCGTTCCCACGGGTCCGTTCCGAATGGGTGACAGCACGCTGTTGGCACAGCGGAGGCTGCGATGCGACTCATTGTGGACGCGATGGCAGCCCCTGTAAAGGCGCAGCAACTGTCCCGGCCGGGCAGGATCAGGCAGGCTTGCGGGTCCTGGTGCTGGTCTTCGCGGCCGGCTTGCCATCCGCTGCGCCGGTGGACTTGGTGCCGGCGGACTTAGTGCCCGAGGTCTTGGCGGCGGTTTTGGCCGCCGGCTTCGCGGCAGCCTTCGTGGCAGTGGCCTTGCCTGCCTGCCTCGTGGTGGCCGGCTTTGCCTCATCGGTGCCTGTCTTGGCAGCGGCTGTCCTGGCACCGGACGCTTTGGTGCCGGCGGCCTTGCGTGCTGGCTTGGCAGGTTCCCCGTCCGCCGCGTCCTCGCCGCCGTCGGAATCTCCGCCCGAGGCGGCACCTCCGCGCTTCCGGTCCAGGCTCCGCTTCAGGGCTTCCATCAGGTCGATGACCTCGCCCTTGCCGCCCTCACCGGACTCGACGCCGAAAGTCTCCTCCGTATCCAGCGATTCACCCTGTTCGAGTTTCGCCTCAATGAGCTGGCGGAGTTGCACCTGGTACTCGTCGGTAAAGGAGGTGGGGTCGAAATCAGCTGCCATGGACTCCACCAGGGCCGCGGACATGTCCCGTTCCTGCGCCGAAATCCGGATGTCTGCTTCGAGGGAGGGGAAGCTGGCCTCCCGCACCTCGTCCGGCCAGAGGAGGGACTGCAGCACCAGTACGTCGTCCTTGATCCGCAGGGCCCCCAGCCGGGTCTTCTCCCGCAGCGCGAATTGGACCACCGCCACCCGGTCCGTGTCCTCCAGGGCCCGCCGCAGCAGGACGTACGCCTTGGGCGACTTGGAATCCGGTTCCAGGTAGTAGCTCTTCTCGAACATCATGGGTTCGAGCTGCTCGGACGGCACGAACTGCACCACTTCGATCTCGTGGCTGTTCTCGGCCGGAATGGACTTGAGTTCCTCCTTGGACAGCACCACGGTCCGGCCGTCCTCCTCGAACGCCTTCTCAATGTCCGAGTAGTCCACCACCTCCCCGCAGACCTCGCACCGGCGCTGGTAGCGGATCCTTCCGCCGTCGGCGTTGTGCACCTGGTGCAGACTGATGTCATGATCCTCAGTGGCGCTGTAGACCTTCACGGGCACGTTGACCAGCCCGAACGCGATGGCACCCTTCCAGATGGCTCTCATTCATACAGTCAACATCAGAGCGGGCCGGAGGTGAAGACCTGTGGCCGGCACTAGGGAACGTGTCCGGGTGGCGGGACGCGAATTGACGCTCACCAACCTGGACAAAATCATCTATCCGGAGACCGGCACCACCAAGGCTGACGTGCTGGCTTACTACGCCGCAGTGGCCCACGTCCTGATCCCCGCCGCGGCCAACCGGCCGGCCACCCGCAAGCGGTGGGTCAACGGCGTGGGCACGGCAGGCAAGCCCGGTGAGGTGTTCTTCCAAAAGGACCTGGAGGACTCGGCCCCCGGCTGGCTGCCCCGGGCCGCGATCACCCACAAGGACCGGACCATCCACTACCCCCTGGTCAATGACGCCGCCACGCTGGCCTGGTTCGGGCAGATCAACTCACTCGAAATCCACGTGCCGCAGTGGCGGGTGGATGCACACGGCAACCAGTTGAACCCGGACCGGCTGGTACTGGACCTTGACCCGGGTGAGGGCGCGGGCCTGCCGGAATGCCGCGAGGTGGCACTGCTCGCGCGGTCCATCCTGGAGGACGTGGGCCTGGAACCGGTGCCGGTGACCAGCGGCAGCAAGGGCATCCATCTCTACGCCGCGCTGGACGGGAGCCAGACGTCCGAGCAGATCTCCGCTTTCGCCCGCGAACTGGCCCGGGCGCTCGAGGCGGACCACCCTGACCTCGCCGTCAGCGACATGAAGAAGACGCTCCGCAGGGGCAAGGTGCTGGTGGACTGGAGCCAGAACAACGCGGCGAAAACCACGGTGGTTCCCTACTCGCTGCGCGGCCGGCCCACGCCTATGGTGGCAGCCCCGCGGACGTGGCGGGAAATCGGGTCTCCCCGCCTGAAGCACCTGGACTACCGGGAAGTGCTGCGCCGGGTGCGGGACGGCAAGGACCCGTTCGCCGTCGTCGTCAATGCTGCGGCCCGCGCGGAGGAACCGGAGGACGGGCACGACGGCGACCCCCGCCTGGGCGCGTACCGCTCCATGCGTGATCCCAAGGCAACGCCCGAGCCTTTCGCGGGCATCCCGACGGGCGGGAACGCGTTCGTCATCCAGGAACACCACGCCAGCCGGCTGCACTGGGACCTGCGCCTGGAGCACGAGGGCGTCATGGCGTCCTGGGCGTTGCCCAAGGGGGTCCCCCAATCCGGCGGCAAGAACCACCTGGCCGTCCAGACCGAGGACCATCCCATGGACTACCTCACCTTCCACGGGACCATCCCCAAGGGACAATACGGGGCGGGTGAGATGACCATTTGGGACACCGGCACCTACGAACTGCACAAGTGGATCAATGGCAAGGAAGTCATCGTCACCCTGACCGGATCGGAGGGTGGTGGCCTGGGAGGGCCCACGAAACTGGCGCTCATCCACACCGGCCGCGGCCGGGACAAGGACGGGGAGAAGCAGTGGCTCATCCACCTCATGGACCCGGAACACGCGGGCGGGAGACCACGGCACGCGCCGACGGGAGCAGCAGAGCCGTCGCCGGAACGGGGCGACGCCGGCGCAGGTGGCACGGCGCCTGCGCCGGAGCCTGCCCGGACCGCGCCCACCGCACCGGATCCGTCCCCGGACCCTGCCGAATACCGGCCCATGATGGCCACGGCGGGCACCGAACCCGACCTGCGCGGCAGCACGTGGCAATTTGAACTCAAATGGGACGGGGTCCGGGCAATCCTGGTGGCCGACAGGGAAAAGATCCGGATATTGAGCCGCAACGGCAACGACGTGACCAAGACCTACCCGGAGCTTACGGACCGCGCCTGCTGGCCGGAGCAGCCGTTCGTGGCCGATGGCGAGATCATCGCCGTCGGGCCCGGCGGCAGGCCCGACTTTGGGCTCCTGCAGGGCAGGATGAAACTCACCCGGGCCGCCGACGTCGCGAAAGCCCGCACCGCCATCCCGGTGCAACTGATGCTGTTCGACCTGCTTTTCGACGACGGGAAAGACCTGCGGCGCCTGCCGCTCAGCACCCGGCGGCGGAGGCTCGAGGAGTTCTTCAGGCCGTCGGCCTGTCCGGTGGACCTGTCCATGGTGCTCGAGGAACCGGTGGGGCTCCTGCTGGACAGCGCCAGGGAGCTGGGCCTGGAAGGAATCATGGCCAAACGGACGGACAGCCGGTACGTCAGCGGCCAACGGACCCGGACCTGGATCAAACTCAAGCTTGAGCAAACCCAGGAAGTGGTGGTGGGCGGTTGGCGGCCGGGGAAGGGCGGCCGGGAAGAAACGGTGGGCTCACTGCTGGTGGGGATTCCCGATGGCGACAAGCTGCAGTACGTGGGCCGGGTGGGCAGTGGTTTCAGCATGCGCGAGCTCACGGAACTGCGGCAAACCGTGGAACGGCTGGGCCGGAAGGCATCCCCGTTCCACGATGTCCCCCGTTTGGACGCAGCGGACGCCCATTGGGTGGCCCCGGAACTGGTGGGAGAGGTGACCTACAGCGAATGGACCGGGCCGGGCAGGCTGCGGCACCCTCGGTGGCGGGGCTGGCGCGTTGACAAGGACCCGGCGGAGGTGGTCCGGGAATGACGCCCCGGCTTGCGACGTACCGTGCGCGCGGCAAGACGGAAATTACCCGGCGCCCGCGACATTTCCGGGGCGCCAGGTAATTTGCGTTTCGATCGGTGCAGTGGCCTTTGCCAGGCGGCTAAGAGGAGTGCGGCATCTGCGGCCGGCCGGTCCGGTGGACGGCGGTTACTGCCGCCTCGTGGCCCATGCGGCCGTGTCCGGCAGCCCGGTCCTTCGGATGCCGGCGTTTGCCGCCGCCATCCGGCCATGCATTCTGCCGGGCCAGGGGGACAGCCCCGCCTACTGCGGGCCCGGGTGTGACCGGGGCGTCCATGGCTGCGGCAAGATGGTCCGCCACCTCTGGCCTGATATGGAACTGGTTGGACTCTTCACCCATGTCTTTTTCCCTTCTTTCCATCGTTCTTCGTTGAAACGAGGCGCCGGCCGGGCGCCCGGGCGTGCGCGGGCAGTCAGCCGAAAAGAAGTGTGTTCATCGCTCTACCATAGGCACCCCGAAGGCTCCTGTGAACCCCTCCTGAGGCCGTGACCGTGCTCACTTCCGCGCCCGCATTTACCCAAATAAACGGCTTGAAACGGTTCCCGAGGAAAAATTTTTGGTAACGGCGCCGTTGATCAGCCTGCTTCCCAGTAGTAGCGCGGGAATCCACGGCGAAAAAAGGTACCAAATGCGGCACTTCAGGGGTAGAAAAGGGAGCATGCTACGCCATTGGGCCGAGCAAACGCCATAGACATCCCGTAAAATTGAAGGCCTGCCCGGAGCGGGGCAGCTACAAGTCGCAAGCAAATGACCTCCACAGGAGTTGCCCAAATGCCCACAGACCGAAGCAGTAACCACTCTCCAGCAGGCGCCAAGAGCGCCCGCGGAACCGACCCTGCGGCCCCCACGGCTGCCAAGAAGCCCAGGCTCCTGCCACGCCGCCGGCTCAAGGAATCCGACGTCAACGTAGTTGACCAGCCCATGCTCAAAAAAGCACTGGGCGGCACCATCGTTGGAAACACGATGGAATGGTACGACGTCGGCGTTTTCGGCTACCTCATCACCACCATGGGGCCCGTGTTCCTGCCGGAATCCGATCCCACGACGCAGAACCTCTTCCTGCTGGGCACATTTGCGGCGACCTTTATCGCCCGCCCCCTCGGTGGCGTCATCTTCGGCTGGCTCGGCGACAAAGTGGGCCGGCAAAAGATCCTGGCCACCACGCTGATGATCATGGCGGCCAGCACGTTCGCCGTCGGCCTGCTGCCCGGATACGCCCAGATTGGATTGTGGGCGGCAGCATTGCTGGTGCTCCTCAAAGTCATCCAGGGTTTCTCCACCGGCGGTGAATATGCCGGTGCCACCACCTTCGTCAGCGAGTATGCCGCCGACAAGCGCCGTGGCTTCTTTGCCAGCTTCCTGGACCTGGGCAGCTACATGGGCTTCGCTATCGGCGCGGCCTTGGTCTCGGTCCTGCAGTTGACCCTGGGCCAGGCCACCATGGAGGACTGGGGCTGGCGCATCCCGTTCCTGATTGCGGGCCCGCTGGGCCTGATCGCCGTGTACTTCCGGAGCAAGATCGAGGAGTCGCCGCAGTTCCAGGCCACCCTGGACGCCCAGGAGGCAAACGCCAAAAACGCCTCCGAAGGCACCCCTACGGCCAAGGGACCTGTCGGTATCGTCAAGGCCTACTGGCGTCCGATCATCGTGGCCATGGTTGTGGTTGCGGCCGCCAACACGGCTGGTTACGCCCTGACCTCCTACATGCCCACCTACCTGACCGACGCCAAGGGTTACGACGAGCTCCACGGCACGCTGTTGACCATCCCGGTGCTGGTAGTCATGAGCCTTTGCATCCCACTGACCGGCAGGCTGTCTGACCGGATCGGCCGCCGCCCCGTGCTGTGGATCGGTGCGGTGAGCACCATCGTCCTGGCCGTTCCGGCGTTCCTGTTGATCGGTATCGGTGCCGTTTGGTCCACCCTGGCAGGCCTGGCCCTGGTAGCCTTCCCCGTGACCTTCTACGTGGCCAACCTCGCCTCGGCCCTGCCGGCCCAGTTCCCCACGTCGAGCCGCTACGGAGCCATGGGCATTGCCTACAACTTCGCAGTGGCGATCTTCGGCGGAACCACACCCTTCATCGTGGAACTGCTGATCAAATCGACCGGCAACGACATGATGCCGGCGTACTACCTGATGGCAACCTCTTTGGTTGGCGCCGTGGCCATTTACTTCCTGAAGGAATCCGCCAACCGCCCCCTCCCGGGATCGATGCCCAGCGTTGATACCCAGGCGGAAGCCAAGGAACTGGTGGAGACCCAGGACCAGAACCCGCTGATCAACCTGGACGAACTGCCGTTCGACACCCAGGACGGCACGGATCCGCATGCACACCGCGGTGTTCCGGCAGGAGCGTAAGCTCCCGCCTGCCGCCCGGGCATTCTTGTAGCCCACGCTCACAGGCCCGCTCCTGTGCTTCCTGCGGGAAGTACGGAAGCGGGCCTTCGCGTGCCCGCCGGATGTCCTGGTGTGTCAGGAGCCCAGCCGGCAACATATGACTCTGCGGGATGCCTGGTGATACGTTCCCAAAGGCCCTATCAGGCGCCGGCACCGCAGTAACAGGGAATGGATTCGGGATATGAAGCGCGTAGTGGACCAGGTGCGCGCGCTGCACCGGCTGGAACCGGCCACCAACGACCATCTTGCGGCGCTCCGGGTTGCCCTGAGCGTCGCAGCCCCCTCCCTGGTCCTGTTGGCCTTGGGCAGGACTGACCTGATCATCTACGCCGTGTTCGGTGCCCTTACCGGGATGTACGGCCGCTCGGAGCCCCACCAGTTGCGGCTTCGGCACCAAGGCCAGGCCGCCTTGGTACTGCTCTGCGGAGTGGCCGTGGGGATCACGCTGTCCATCAACCACCTCCATTCCTGGTGGCTGGTGGCCGTGGAAGCCACCCTTGCCGGGGTGGGCTCCGTCTACTCGGACCGGGTGCGGCTGAAACCCAACGGACCCTTCTTCGGCATCCTGGCCCTCGGAGCCTGCGCTTCCGTTCCTGTCGCGGTCCCTTGGTATGTGGCGATGCTCATCGCCGGCGGATCGGCTGTGTTCTCCATGGCTGTGGGCTTCAGCGGCTGGATACGGCGCAGGTCCTGGGAACCCGGCGCCACCAGGGCCGTACCCTCCCCCACCCCGGCGGGCCGGCGTGAGCTGCTGGTCCACGCCGCACGGTATGTGCTGGCCGTGGGCGCAGCCGGAACAGTGGGCGTCCTCAGCGGCAGCGGCCATCCGCACTGGGCCATGGCAGCCGCGGCAGTGCCGCTCGCCGGGGCGGACCTTCCCAGCCGTGTCCGGCGCGGCATCCACCGCATCGTGGGGACCTTCCTGGGCCTGGCCGTGACCGCCGTCGTCCTCCTTCCGGCACCCTGGACGCTGGCCGGGCTCTACCCCGCGTTCCAGGAGCCCGCGCGCCATGCCCAGGTGCTGGCCCTCCTGGTGATCCTTTTCCAGTTCGCCACCGAGCTGTTCATGACCAGGCACTACGGCTTGGCCATGGTCTGGTTCACCCCGGTGATCCTGCTCATGACCCAACTGGCCTCGCCGGCCGAACCGGGGGTCCTGATCCTGGAGCGGGCCGTGGAAACGTTGGTGGGCGCGCTGCTGGGCATCCTGGTAGTGGTGGCCGTCCGCCGCTCCGGGCCGCAAGCAGGCACCGGCTTCGAAGGCCCGGTACAGCTACCCGGGGTTGCGCTCCGGCTTGGGTTTGCGCGCCGGTCCCGCCATTAGCCGCGCCGGCGCCAGCTTGGCCACGGCGGCCACCGCCTTGTAGCGCCTGGAAGGCACGGACACCGCCTTGCCGCGCTCGTTGTCCGCCAGGCCTTCCCGCACCACCCGCTCCGCACGCAGCCACGTCCAGGACGGGGCCACGGACTTGTCCATGCCCATCCGGTCGTGGAACTCGGTATGCGTAAACCCCGGACATACCGCGGTGACCTGGATCCCGCGCGAGCGGTACGCCAGGTTGGCCCACCGGCTGAAACTGACCAGCCATGCTTTCGCTGCCGAGTAGGTGCCGCGGGGTAGGAAGGCGGCCACGCTGGCCACATTGATGATCCTGCCCTCCCCGCGTTCGAGCATTCCGCCGAGCGCCGCGTGGGTGAGCACCATGGCCGTTTCCACGTGCAGCTTCAGGTGGTCTTTTTCCGCCCCGATCGGGTTGTCCTCGAAGTTGTGCAGCAGCCCGATACCGGCATTGTTCACCAGGATGCCCACCGGCCGCGCGGGGTCCTTGAGACGTTCGACGACGGCGGCGACGTCGGCGTCCACCGTGAGGTCAGCGGGCAGGACCTCAGCCGTGATTCCGTACCGCCGGTGCAGGTCCGCCGCGGTTTCCTCCAGGCGGGAGGCGCTGCGGGCCACCAGGACAAGGGGGTGCCCCTGGGCCGCGAGCTGCTTGGCGAATTCGTGTCCCAGCCCGGCGCTGGCTCCGGTAACGAGTGCGATTGTTGGCGTCATGCTGCCAGCCTAACCAGTTGCCGGTACTACACCCCTGCGAACCGGGCCAGCGGGTTGGCCAGGCGTCCGGCCAGCTGCAGGCCGCCGGAGGGATCGGAGAGGTCCAGCATGTGCTGGTTGTTGCGCAGCTGCAGCCGGTTGAGGCAGGACAGTGGAAAGTCCGGGGCGAACAGGTTGTGTCTTGCGAACTGGTCCGCAAGCTCTGGATGCTCCGCCTGGTAGTCCCGGATGGCTGCGGCTGCGGTGCGCCAGAACTCCTCTTGGGGCAGGGTGCCGTCCTCGTCCAGCAGGGCCGCGAGGAAGCGGAAGATGCAGTCGAAGACGTCGGTGAAGATCGCCAATACCTTCTCCCCGTCAGGAATCGCGGCCTTGATCCTTGCGGCTTCGGCGGGCACCTCCAGCCGGTCCCCCATCACGACGATTTCCTCGGCGATGTCCTTCATGACGGCCCGCACGGGCACGCCGTTTTCCAGGACCAGGATGACGTTTTCGCCGTGCGGCATGAACGCCAGCTCATAGCGGCAGAGGCAGTGCACCAGGGGAACCAGGTAGGCCTCGAAGTACCGGCGGAGCCATGTGGCGGGCGCCAGTCCGGAACGTTCGATCAGTGCGGCGGCCATCGGCTTTCCTGCCGCATCCACATGCAGGAGCGACGCCATGGTGGCCAGCTGCCCGCCGTCGCGCAGCAGCGGCAGCGGACTTTCCCGCCACAGGGCGGACAGCATCTTCCGGTACGGTGAGCCTTCCGCGGAGCCGGCCTCGTAATGCGGGTTGTGGTAACCGACGGCGGCCACCTCGCCGATCATGGTGAACCCGCGGCGCTGCAGTGCCGGGTCTGAGCCGATTAGGTCCCGCAGCCAGTCGTTGATGGCGGGCGTCGCCTTCATGTACTGCGGGGAGAGTCCGCGCATGAAGCCCATGTTCAGCACGGACAGGGCGGTCTTGACGTAGTGCTTGGCGGGGGCGCCGGTGTTGAAGAACGTCCTGATCGACTGCTGCGCCTGGTATTGATCGGTTCCCCTGCCCAGGTGGACGATGCGTTGCCGGGCGATCTCCGCCGCGAACGTACCCGTGAGCTTGTTCTGCCACTGCCAGGGATGCACCGGCATGAGGAAGTACTGCTCCGGCTCGAGTCCCTGTTCCGCCAGCACGGCGTGGAAAGTGTCCAGCAGCGGCCCCAGTTCGGCGGCCAGGTGTGTCCGGTAGTCCAGCCCGGCAGCCGCGGTGAAGACGGCGCAGCTGCGGTGCACGGCGATCCATTCCAGGCGCACGGCGGCACCGGTTTCGGGAGCGAAGGCGTGGTAATCGCCGATGCCGAAGCCCAGCCGGCCGTTGTTGGCCACGAAGCAGGGGTGGCCTTCGGACATGCTGCGTTCGATGGCCTGGAAATCGGCGGCAGCGTCCGCGCCGCGGGTTATTCCGGCCGCCAGTTCCGCCGAGTCCGGCCTGCGGTCCGCCAGTTTGTAGGCGTGTCCGGCCAGCGTGCTGCTGATTTCTTCCAGGTAGACCGGAAGCATGGAGATGGTGATGCCGAGGGTCGTGTGGAAGGCCGTGATGAACTCCATGGCCTCCAGCGGCGCCTCGGCGCCCTCGTGGAGATGCCGGATTGAACCGGCGTCGATGGACCAGTGGTCCAGGTCCAGGATCCGCGCGTCGAAACGGTACTCGCGGGTTCCGTCGTCGCTGACCACCCGATAGCTGGCGGCGTGGTCCATCTCCTGAAGGCGCTCAGGCGCAAGGATCCGTTCGTGCGAGAACTCGGCGAGCGCCTTGCGGAGCAGATGCCGGTTGGCTGCCTCCCAGCGGTGCGGGCTGAGGTGGGAAACGTCGGACGGGAAGGCAGCGGCCGGGGCGGGGTAGAGGTCAGTGGTCACAGTGGTGCTCCATTGCGGTCGAGGTGGCGGGCAAGCGGATTGGGGCGGTGAGAAGGTTCAAAGCCCGGGCAGCCAGGTAGTCCTCCCGGCTGCAAAAGCTCAGGAGCGCGTCCTTGTCCGGGAGGGCCACCACCCCCTCGGGGCGGAAGCCGAGCCGGTTATTGAGGGCGTGGATCCGGGTATTCCGGACGTCGGGTTCCACCACGATCCGGTCCACCCCGGGTTTGGCGAACAGCCGGGCCAGCACGGCATCCATGACGGCCGTGGTGAACCCGGCCACAGGAGCGTCCGACGGCGGGGCCACCAGCAGGTGCATGCCGGCGTCACCGGGCCGGACCGGGTAGGCCGTGGCCAGCGGTGAGGACGCGGGCAGGTACTCCTCAACGAGGAAGGCCGGAATGCCGTCGTCGAGCCCCAGCAGGGCGTGGTGGTGTCCGCTCGCCTGGATGGCGGCGTACTCCTTTTCGACGTCGTCAACGCCGGAGGCCAGCATTCCCCAAAAGGAGGCGTAGGGCCGCGTGACCCAGCTGTGCAGGAGCGGGGCGTCGGCCGCGGGGTCGACGCAGCGGAACGTGAATCTCATGCGGGCACCTCCGCCGTGATGCTCTCCGGTGCGCCGAACTGTTGGAACGCGATGCTGCGTTCCACCGGATAGACCTCCCGGCCGCTAATTGCCCGGAGGATGCACGAGTTGCGGTAGGCACCCATGCCCAGGTCCGGGGCGGCGAATCCGTGGGTGTGCAGCTCGGCGTTCTGGACGAAGATCTCTCCGGGTTCCACGCCGGTGCTGTAGTTGCGGTCCACCGCAAAACGGCCCCCGCTGTCCCGGGCAATCCTGTCCCGGATTCCCGCGAGGAACTCCGGTTCCCGGTAGGTGTAGCCGGTGGCGAAAACCACGGCGTCGCTGTCCAGGGTGTAGGCGGTGCCCTGCTCGTCGTGGTGCAGGCGCAGGGTGTGGGTTCCGGCGGCGGCGTCCCACGCGGCGGCTGTGAGCGTGGAATGGGTCAGCAGCCGCGTGTCCACCATCCCGGCGAGGCTCCGGGTGTAGAGGAGGTCGTAGATTGCGTCGATCAGGTCCGCGTTGATGCCCTTGTAGAGGTTCTTCTGCGTCTTGTTGAGGTGGTCGCGGCGGTGCGGCGGGAGGCCATGGAAGTAGTCCACGTACTCGGGCGAGGTCATCTCGAGGGTCAGTTTGGTGTACTCCAGGGGAAAGAACCGGCCGGAACGGGTCACCCAGTCCAGCCGGTACCCGTAGGCGTCCGCGTCCGTGAGCAGGTCATAGTAGATCTCCGCCGCACTCTGCCCGCTGCCCACGATGGTGATGCTGCGGCGCTGCTGCAGGTCCGCCTTCCGGGCCAGGTAGTCGGCATTGTGGAAGGCCATGCCCCCGCGGCCTGCGGCGGCCTCGGCCATGATGCCATGGCCGGCTTCCGGTACGTAGGGGCTGGTGCCGGTGCCCAGCACCAGCCGGCGGGCGGAAAGTACCTCCGTGCCGCCGGGGCCGGAGACGGCCAGCCGGTACACGCCGTCGTCGTACGCCGCATCCAGCACGGTTGTGCCAAAACGTACCGAAGGCAACTGCCCGGCCACCCACTGGCAGTACTGGTTGTATTCGGCTCGCAGCGGGTAGAAGTCCTCGCGGATGTAGAACCGGTACAGCCGGCCGGTCTGCTTGAGGAAGTTCAGGAACGAGTAGGGCGAGGTGGGGTCCGCCATGGTCACCAGGTCCGCCAGGAAAGGGACCTGCAGGTGGGCCGGCTCCAGCATCATGCCGGGGTGCCACTCGAAGGATTCGCGCTGGTCGAGGAAGATGCCGGCCAGGCCCTCGACGGGCTCAGCCAGGGCGGCGAGGCCAAGGTTGAAGGGGCCGACGCCGATGGCTGCGAAGTCATGGACGTGGCCGGTTGCGGGGGTGGTCATGCGGCCGCACCGTCCTGCAGGAGGTCCGCGCCGGTGCGGCGCAGGAGGTCGATGATGCCGGCGATGTCCTCCAGGGTGGCTTCGGCATTGAGGAGGGTGAACTTCAGGTAGTGGCGGCCACCCACCGTGGTCCCGGCAACCACCGCCCGCCCGGACGCGAAGACGGCGGCGCGCACGGCAGGATTGAGCGCGTCGGCGGCGTCCTCACTGAGCCGCGCTCCCCCGTCCAGCCGCGGGCGGTAGCGGAACACCAGGGTGCTGAGCTGCGGCGGTGCCGCGATTTCGAAGTCGTCGTCTGCCTCCAGGAGCAATCCGACGCGCCCCGCGAGGTCGATGGCTTCGTCGAACAGCGCGCCGATGGCGTCCGCCCCCATGATCCGCAGCGTGAGCCACAGTTTCAGGGCGTCGAAGCGGCGGGTGGTCTGGAGGCTCTTGTCCACCTGGTTGGGAATGTCCGCAAGGGCAGCACTTTCCGGGTTCAGGTAGTCGGCGTGGAAGGTGACGTGCCGCAGCATGGCCCGGTCGCGGACCAGAAGCGCGCTGGAGCTGACGGGCTGGAAGAAGGTCTTGTGGAAATCCACGGTGACCGAGTCCGCGGACCGGGTCCCGTCCAGGAGGTGCCGGTACCGGCCGGAGACCATGAGGCCGCCGCCGTAGGCGGCGTCCACGTGGAGCCAGGCGCCGGAGGCGCGGGCAAGGGCAGCGAGGTCTGCGAGCGGGTCCACCGCGCCAAAGTCGGTGGTCCCGGCGGTGGCCACCACCGCCATCGGGACCAGGCCGGCCCGGTTGGCGTCGGCCAGGGCATCGGCCAGGGCATCGGGGTCCATCCGGCGGTCCGGCGTGCAGGGGACGCTGATGACGGCGTCGAATCCGAGGCCGAGCAGGGCGGCCGACTTTTGGATGCTGAAGTGGCTGTCCCCGGAGGTGAAGATCCGGAGTTTATCCAGCAGCGCCGGCAGGCGGAGGCCGCTGCGGGCCGGGTCCTGGCGGAGGCCTGCCACGGCCTGGTTGCGGGCGATCAGCAGCGCCTGCAGGTTGGACTGGCTGCCGCCGGAGGTGAAGATACCGTCAGCGGCGGCGCCCAGGTGCAGCCGTTGCGCGGTCCAGTCGATGAGGCGCCGCTCGATCATGGTGGCCCCCGCGCTTTGGTCCCAGGTGTCCAGCGAGGAGTTGACGGCGGAAAGGACGGCCTCGCCCACCAGTGCCGGGATCACCACCGGGCAGTTGAGGTGCGCCGCGTATTTGGGGTCATGGAAATAGACGGCGTCGCGCAGGTAGACGTCCTCGAGCTCCTCCAGTGCCGCAGCGGTGTCCCGCAGCGGCACGTCCAGGTCAACCGCCCCCACCCGGGCCTCCAGCGCTGACGGTTCGACGCCGGTAAAGGGCCGGGTGGTCCGCTCCAGCTTGGTGGCCACGGCAGTGACACCCTGCAGGACCTGCGCCACGTACCGGGCTGAATTCCTGGCATTGAGGAGGTGGTTGCTGGCCCCGAACGCCAGTTCCAGCCGCGAGGCAAAGTCCTGGCCGGCGGAAGCGGCTGGCGGGCCCTGTGGTGAGGCGGTGGCGGGAAGCGGTGTTTCCACGTGCGGAGCAGGGTGGGGCATCAGGGGCATGGGTTTCCTTTGCTGGGCATTGCCGGAGTGGCAATGGTCGTAGCAGGCAGGGCTGGAGCCGAACACCCCTGCCCTGCCTTCTTGTAAGGTAAGCCTTACTTAGGTAACCCTTTTAATCAAACTTTTGTGATGTATTTCGTGTTAAACCGCGGATTCGGCGTTCCGGAGCACCGGCAGGTCCCCGCGACGCTACGCTTGGGGTCAAGCGGGCACTGGGGATTGCGGGCCATCACCAGATGCCGGAACTTGTGCATCAATTAGTAAGCATGCTTTTCTTATGGGGTAGATGAACCTCCGCAAGCAGTTCGCGGCGGGACTGCCGGCTATGGCGGTTCCGTGAAAGAAGCCCAAGGAAGAACATGATGACCACCGCAATGGATGAGCAGCTGATGGCGTTTGGGGAGCGCCGCGAACCGGCTGAGCAGTTTCCGGCCGCCACGGTACCTGTCGATGCAGGACTGCTGGTGACCCTCAATTCGCGCATGCACTGCCGCACGCCGATGCAGCTTGTCGATCACGGGGAACTTCCGGTCCGGCAGCCCGTTTACGTTGACGGAACCTCCGTGGTGGCACTGCGGCCGGAGGCGGCCGAAACCGTCACCACCTACCGCTGTGCCTGCGGCTTCACCATCGACGACCCCGGGACCGCCTGGGCGGTCAGCGATTCGGCCCTGGCCAGCTGACCCTGCTCCGAGCGCGGGCGCCGGCCCGCGGCCAGCGAATGTGATCGGCGGATGCAATCAGCGTGCGGGGCCGGCGGGCGGGTCAGCGCTCGGGCCAGTCCACGAACTGTTCGTAGCCCTCGTGCTTGCGGAGGTAGCTGGACATAAACGGGCAGTGCGGGATGATGCGTTTGCCGGTGGCCACCACGTCATCCAGGGCAAAATGCGCCAGCACCTTGCCCAGCCCTTGCCCCTCGAAGTCCTGGCCCGTTTCGGTATGGGTGAAGTCGATATGTCCCGGCAGGTCGTGGAAGAAGGCCTGGACAGCGAGCCTGCCGTCCACCAGGAGTTCGTACCGGTGGTCCGCGTCGTTGCGCCGCAGGGTGACGTTGGGGGTGAACTTATCCTCTGTGGACATGGTGTTCTCGGTCATGGTTTGACACTGGCACTACTTCACCCCGCTGGCAATGCCCCTTCGGCCGCGCCTCCGGCGGGAGGTGGTCCGGGCCGCCGGCCCGCGCGCCGGCCGTCGCGGGGGCCTGGTCCCGGCCAATGGCCGGCGCCGCAGCGGAAACCCGCCCAGCAGGAGGATCGCCGCGGAAAAGCACAAGGTGCCGGCAGCCAGCAGCCCCAGTGACAACCCGTTGAGGGCGGCGTCCGCCGCGGGAAGGAAGACCACGACGACGGCGGCCGCAGCCAAGGCGGGCCGGCTGCGGTAGGCGTGTGGCGCCGTTACCCGGTCCTCAAGGCGGCCGAAGGCGGCAGCGACGGGGAGCAGCAGGACGACCAGGGCCAGGACCACCACGGGCCGCGACCACCACCACGCGGCGGTGCCGGCGCCGGGCTTGGGGAACGGCACCAGGAGCAGCAGCCCTGACATCGCGCCCAGCAGCGGCAGGTGCCACAAGTACACCGTCAGGGACCGGCTGCCCGCCACGCCCACGAGGCGGCCAATCCAGCGGACCTCGGCGAGCGACGCGAGGACCGGCCGCGCCAGCTCCATCGCGGCCAGCTGGGAAACGCCCAACAGGACCAGGGTGAGGTTGGGTGGATTGAGGTTCACCAGCATGTTGCCGGTGTACAGGCCCAGCCCCGTCACCACACCCAACGCAAGGTTTGCTGCCAACGCGATGGCCAGCAGGCCCGAACGGGAAAGCCGGGACGTCCAGCCGTCGGCCGCCAGGAAGCCCAGTTGCTGCACTGCGCACCACACGAACACCAGGTTCGCGTAGGCCAGGTTCGGCAGCGCCCCCCGGAGGCAATCCACGGCAACCACCAGGCCGAGGAGCAGGCCCAGCGCCAGCCAGGGGGAACGCGCATGGAGCGCCGCCAGGACCGGAATGTTCAACTGCGCCGCGAGGTAGGCGGCCAGGAACCACAGCGGCATGCCGGCGCCGGTGGCCATGAGCTGGACCACTTGAGGGTCCACCCCGAGGGCACGGGCCAACAACAGTCCCAGGACCATCGCCGCAAGCAGCGCGGTGGCCGGACGGACCAGGCGCAGCAGCCGTGCACGGATGAACTGGGCCGCCGTCCCGCCCCGCGCCTTCATCCGGCGCCAGGACTGCAGGCCGGTCACACCCCCGGTAACGAAGAACAGGGGCATGACCATGAAGATCCAGATGACGGGGACAAACCAGTCCTGGTCGCCAAGGGTGTTCTCCGTTGTCACGGTCCCGTCCGGGTGCAGGACCGGACTGACCATCATGGAATGGCCCACCACCACCAATGCCAGGCAGACGAAGCGGACAAGGTCGATCGCCGGATCACGGGCTGCCGTGTCCGCGTGGTCTTGGTTCCCCTGACCCCGCCGCACCGCGTGGCCTTACAGCGTTCCGACCCTGTTCACAGCACCATTCTGCGCCTGTTGCCGGTGGTGTAGAAGAGGCAGGGGTGCCGGGCTAGAGCACAGCCACCAGGCCCAGGACGACGGCGAGCAGCGGCGTTGCGCCCTGGGTGGCCGCCGCGCGGAGGTACTTGCGGCCGCTGAGGGCCAGGACCACGGCCGCCAGGAGCATGGAGCCGCAGCTTGAAAACACCAGGGTCCAGCCCGCCACGTGCTGCGCCGGACCGGCCCCGAACACCACCAGGCCGATTCCGACCAGGGCACCCACTGCCAGGAACAGGTTGTAGAACCCCTGGTTGTACGCCAGCGGCCTGGTGATCTCTGCATGGTCCTGGGATCCGATGCTGAAGCGTTTCCACGTGGCGGGCCGGGTCCAGGTCACGGATTCCATGGTGAAGATGAAAACGTGCAGCGCCGCGGCGAGGAAGGCAAAAAAGAGGGAGGCCAGGATCATGGCTTGATCCTAGCCTCCCCCGGAGTGGGGTCTTTCCTACCGTGCCAGCGTGGCCAGCGTGGCGGTGGCGAACTCCTTGGCCGAGTGGTTCCACCGGGCCAGCAGGCCCTGCAGGTTTTCGCCGTCCGCACGATGGGCGGGCAGCTGGTCCTGGAGGGTGGCCAGCACGCCGGTCCGCAGCTCGGTGTTGAAGTTGACCTTGCCTACGTTCATGGCCGCGGCTTTCACCAGTTCCCCGGCGGGGATGCCGGAAGCGCCGTGCAGCACCAGCGGAATGTGGATTCGGGCCGCAATGTCCTGGAGCACGTCCCAGCGCAGCCTCGGCTCGCCCTTGTACTTGCCGTGGACATTGCCCACGGCCACGGCAAGCAGTTCCGCGCCGGTACGGGACACGAAGTCCTCCACCTGCGCCGAGTCGGTCAGGCCTGCAACGTCGGCGCCGGACTGGTCTGCACCGAAGGCGCGGTCCTCGTCGCCGGCCAGGCCGCCAAGTTCCGCTTCGAGCACGACGTCCGGGCCCAGCAGGGCGCGGGCCGACTTGACCAGGGCAATGTTGTCCTCGTAGGGAAGGGATGAACCGTCGGCGAGGACCGAATCCGCCCCTGCCGCGACGGCGTCGGCCATCACCTTGAGGTCGCTGGCGTGGTCAAGCTGCACGGCAACCGGAACCGCGGCCGCGTCGGCCAGGGTGCGGAGCGCCGCTATGAGCCTGAGCCCGTTCGCGGTAGCCGCGGTCTTGGGTGCCACCAGCAGGATGGCACCACGTCCTGATTCCTCTGCGGCGCCCACCACGGCCAGCGCGGTGGTGAAGTCGTAGCAGGTGAAGGCCGGCACGGCGGAACCCTGCTGCAGGGCGGTGGTGACCAGGTGGTCCAGTCGGGTACGCATCAGACGCCCAGGCCTCCCACCAGGATCCAGGCCACGAAGGTCAGCGCGAAGCCGGCCAGGCCCAGGATGGTAGTCAGGACGGTCCAGGTCTTCAGGCCGTCCGAGACGGTCAGGCCGTAGTAGCGCACCACCACCCAGAAGCCGGCGTCCGTGACGTGGGAGAGGCCCAAGGCGCCGAAGCCGATGGCGATCACGATCACCGCGATCTGGGCCGGGCTGTAGCCGCCGCCGCTGACCGCTGCGGAGAGCAGGCCGGTGGTGGTCACGATGGCCACGGTGGCCGAACCCTGGGCGGCACGCAGTGCGAGGGAAATGATGAAGCCGAGCAGCAGCAGCGGCACGCCGAGCGTGTCCAGGGTCTTGGAGAGCGCCCCGCCGATGCCCGAGACCTGCAGGACGTTGCCGAAGACGCCGCCGGCAGCCACCACCATCAGGATGGAGGCGATGGGAGGCAGGGCGCCTTCGAAGATTTCACCGGTCTCCTTGAAGGACCAGCCGCGGCGGACCGCGAGCAGGAAGAAGGACAGCGCCACGGCCACCAGCAGGGCCAGGAACGGGTTGCCGATGAAGGCTGCCAGGCCGTAGAGGGGATCGCTCTTGGGGAGGATGAGGGTGCCGGCGGTACCCAGGAGGATCTGCACGATCGGGGCGGCGATCAGGAAAATGATCAGGCCCGGGCGAGGGGGTGCGATGGCGGCGGCACCGGGGCCGTCGTGGCCCACCTTGACCAGTGAGTCGGAACCGAACTCCTCCACCTGGGTCTTCACGGCCGGCAGCAGCTCGTAGTCCTTGCGGTTCATGATGGACGCCACCCAGTAGGACAGGAAGCCGAGCGGAATGCAGATGAGCAGTGAGATCAGGGCGATCAGCCCGATGTCGGCACCCAGCACGCCGGCGCCGGCAACGATCCCCGGGTGCGGCGGAACGGCCACGTGGATGGCGAGCATGATGCCGGCCATGGGCAGGCCGAACTTAACCGGGTGGACTTTGGCGATCTTGGCGAAGGCGTAGACGATGGGCACCAGCACGATGATGCCGACTTCGAAGAACACGGGGATGGCCACCAGGAAGCCGACGGCGGTCAGCGCCACGGCCACCCGGCGGGCGCCGAGTTTGCGGGTGAAGTGGTCGGCCAGCGACTGGACACCGCCGGAGACCTCGATCATGCGGCCCAGCACGGCGCCGAGCGCGATCAGGATGGCCACCTTGCCCATGGTGCTGCCCACGCCGCCGGACACCACGGTGAAGATGTCCTGCAGCGGGATCGTGGCGGCCACGGCAACCAGGATGCTGACGGTCAGCAGGGCCACGAACGCCTGGATCTTGAAGCGGATGATCATCACCAGCAGGATGGCGATGCCAACGGCGGCGATGGTGAGCAGCAGCGGGGTGCCCAGCTCCACGGCGGGCTTGATGGCCGGGGCATCGGCCGCCCGCTGTATCAGCGGGCTCATCAGGTGGTTCACGGGAAATGTCTCCTTTGACGTGCCGGTCCGGGGCAGACGGGCATCAGGTATCACGGCGGGGATGGAACGCTGCGGAACTAAGCCGCAACGCTGGGAGGTACGACGACGGCGGAGGGGGGACCGCCGTCGTCGTACCGTTCGGGGGGAGAGACGCTTACTTGGTCCTCTTGGCCGGGGCGACCACCTTGATGACGGCGGAGTCATCGGCCGCGGCGAGGCCCTGGGCCTGGCCCAGCAGGTAGAGCTGCTCGGCGGCGGCGGCAACGGGGGCTGCCAGCCCGGCCGCGCGGGTGGCTTTGCCCACGATGCCCATGTCCTTGACGAAGATGTCCAGGCGGGACAGGACCTCGGCGCCTTCCTCGTTGTAGGCCTCCAGGATGCGGGGGCCACGGTTGGAGAGCATGAAGGAACCGGCAGCGCCGGCTTCGAGGGCGGCGAGGGTCTTGGCCTGGTCCAGTCCCAGCGCGTCGGCCAGGGCCAGGGCCTCGGCGGCCGCGGCGATGTGGACGCCGCACAGGAGCTGGTTGACGGTCTTCAGGGCCTGGCCGTCGCCGGGGTTGTCACCCACCACGGTGAGCGTGGAGGCCAGCAGGTCCAGGGCGGGGGCGGCCTTTTCGCGGGCTTCGGGGGACGCGCCGACGACGATCAGCAGGTCGCCTTCGCCGGCGCGCTTGGGGCCGCCGGACAGCGGGGCGTCCACCAGGTCCACCCCGTATTCGGCCAGCTTGGCCACGGTGGCGGGGATGGCGTCGGTGCCCACCGTGCTGCCGAGGATGACGACGGCGCCCGGCTCCAGGACGGAGGCCACGCCGTTTTCGCCGAAGAGGACGTCGTTGAGCTGCTCGCCGTTGCGGACGGCCAGGAGGACGGCGTCCGCTCCCTTGGCGGCTTCGCGGGCGGTGGTGAAGGTGGCGATGCCGGCTTCTTCGGCGAGCTTGAGGCGGGGCTCGGCGATGTCGAAGCCGTGGACTGTGAGCTGGGAGGCCAGTCGGGTGGCCATGGGCAGGCCCATGGCGCCGAGGCCCAGGACGGTGATGGTGTAGTTGCTGGTCATGGTGTTCTCCGTTGAATTTGTTCGGAACTCTTAGAACTTGTTGCTGAGCTTGCGGGTGACCTGGGCCAGGGAGTCGTCGTCGCCCACGTTGCCGGCGAACACGATGTAGGGGATGCCCTTGGCGGGGCCGTCCACCGGTTCCCAGAGGCTGACGATGCCCGGGAGCATGGGGCCGCGGACAATGCCGTGCCGGATTTCCAGGCCGTGGGCGGCGACGTCGGAGGACGTGATCCCGCCCTTGGCGATGACGAACCGCGGCGGGAAGGTCTTCAGGGTCCGGTTGACCACGTCCACGACGGCGGCGGAGACGGTACGGGCGATCCGCAGGCTTTCGGCGGGGTCGTCCGTCTTGATCAGCAGGCGGCTGGTGTGGACGATCACGTCGCCGGCGTGTAGGGCCTCGACCACGGCGTCCACCGTGCGGTCCAGGTGCTCCTTGGCGTTGGGGTCGGCTGTTCCAGCTTCGGCGGCGAGGAGCTTCTCGACGTCGATCTCGATGATGCGCGCCGAGCTGTGTTCGGCGGTGAGGACGTTGAGCTGCCGTGTGGTCACGCCGACGTGCGAGCCCACCACGATCAGGCCGCCCGCCTCCGACGGGGTGTTGCCTGCGTAGGCCTCTTCGGAAGTCAGTGCGGCCCGGATCTCCTGGCCGATGCGGCCGCGGACGAACGGCGGGCCCACTCGGTACAGGAGCTTCTTGCCGCGGCGTTCTGCCTCTTCCAGTCCCAGCGCCAGGGCGCGGAAGTCATTCTCGGTGACGATGTCCGCCACGATGGGCGTGGAATCGGTGGCGGGCTCGATGGCGTCCGCGATCGCCTTGGCGGAGATAGCCGGGTCCTGGGCGGCGGCGCCGGCACGGATGATGTTCAGGTCCAGGACGATCACTGAGTCCGCCGGGAACCTGCCCTGGGATTTCTCGGCGACGTAGTCGGCCATGACGGAGGTGCTGAAGCCGAAGGACGCATCCTTGGCGAATTCGGTCTCGGAGACGGGGACCACGGTGCCCTTCGCGTCACCGGTGCCGCGCATGTAGTGGACGCCGCCGATGGTGAGCCGGCCGGCGTCTGGGAATGCGGGGACCAGGACCACGCCGTCGGTCGTCTCGCCGCTGACCCCGGCAACGGTGGCCGCGATGACGTCAGGCTCCAGGGGGTAGTGGCCGCGGAGGGTGGAGTCGCTGCGGCTGACGAATCCCAGCCGCAGGGAGTCGGGCGATCCTGCCGCCGCGAGGGCGTTGCGGACCACTTCCTCATTGCGGGCAGCCGCTTCGGCGGGGTCGAGGGACCGGGTGTTGGTGAGGACGTAGACCGCGGGCTTTCCCTGCGCAAAAGCCCAGCTGAAGTCCTCTACGTCCCACCTGGTGAGCACGGGGAGGTCTGCCACGGACTGGGTGCCGGTGGGGTCGTCGTCGAGCACCACCAGGACGCGGGGAACCTCTGCGTTGGAAGCGGCCAGGGAGCCGGCAACGAGCCCTGCGGGGATCTCGAGGTCAGCCGGATAGGCGGCCAGAAGGTCTGCTTCAAGCGTCACAGTGCACTCCATTGTGTAGCGATCCGGGACCCGGATACTGATGTAAGGGTAACTGTAAGATGTCTGACATCTTGCATTTGAATGTTAGTGTGGCACACGGCATAAAGACGCGCAAGTAGACTTGTCTGACATATCCGCCGGGCGTTGGCCGGAAGCAGGAAGCGGGGGAACCATGGCAAGGAAATCGCTGGTCGGCATCGTGGCCGATGAGCTGCTGGACCGCATCATCGAAGGCGAGTTTCCGCCCGGCGCCACGGTTCCGGGAGAGCTGGAACTCAGCGCCCGCCATGAAGTCAGCCGCATGACGGTCCGTGAGGCGATGAAGACGCTCCAGGCCCAGCAGATCCTCAGCGTCGAACGAGGGCGGGGGACGTTCGTCAACCCCCTGAGCCGGTGGACATCGCTGGAAGCGGTGCTGCGGGCGGCATCGGAGGGCAAGAACGACGCCGACGCCTCCATCCAGCTCATCGAGCTCCGCCGGATGCTGGAAACAGGAGCCTGCGAACTTGCCGCCGGACGCATCTCGGAGGAGGACATTGCCTCCTTGTTCGCCTACGTCTCGGCCATGAAGGCCGCCAACAGCATCAACGACGTCGCAGCGTTCGTAGAGGCCGATCTCGGCTTCCACGAAGTCATCCTGCGCGCCTCGGGGAACGTCTTCGTCTCCGTCCTGTTCGAGCCGCTGCACCGCGTCCTGGAAAAGCGCCGTGCCGAGACGTCGGCGGTACCGGCCATCCAGGAACACGCCATCGGACACCACCAGAACATCGCCGAGGCCCTTGAGTCCCGCGACCCGGCCCGCTCCCGCACCGCCATGGACGCCCACATGCAGCAGACCCTGGACGACCTGCGGAACCTGGTCCTGCCCGCCAAGTGAGCCCGCGGGCGGCCTGCATGAAGGGGGCCGGTCCTCTGGTCAACGCTCTCGCAGTGCCACTAGGCTTCAGGGACGGCCCGCAACCGGGAGCAACGATGATCACGAGGAGCGAAGTTGTCCAACCACACGTACAGCATTTCTGAAATTGTCGGCACCTCCACCGAAGGCGTGGACGACGCCGTCCGGAACGGGATCGCCAAAGCCTCCCAGACCCTCCGGAACCTCGACTGGTTCGAGGTGAAGGAGATCCGCGGCCACCTGGAGGAAGGCAAGGTCGCGGACTGGCAGGTGACCATCAAACTCGGCTTCCGGCTGGAAGATCACTGAGCACTCCAGCCTTAACGCCGGGAGGTCGTGAAGCGATGGCTTCACGACCTCCCGATTTAAGCTTGGTGCCCCGGGCTCGTGCCTTAGTTGGCTGTTCCCGGGCTGCGGCGCCGCCAGACCGTTGGAACGCCGTCGAACGCGGGGAAAACCTGGCCTTCGAAGAAGGACAGGACGGTGCGGGAATCGGAGTCCGGGCTCCACAGTCCGGAGGCCGGGCAGTGCGAACCTGTGGCTGTGGACGTGGCGCCGGCGGAAGCCTGGCGTTCCTTCAGCAGTGCGATGCGTTTCATCGTTGAGACCATCCTGGGGTGGTAAGAACCGGGCGGGGAAGCTTGTTCTTCAACCCTAGGAAACAGCCGGCCGAAGCCCAATGGGCGGCTGGCCAGAATCGGCGCCATTCGCTGGACGAATGTACAGTTACGGTACCGAGCCGCGGCGCTTAATCCGCCGGCCCGCCGTCGGCCACCGTGGCTGCGTCCCGCAGCGCGCCTGCATCTCCCGCACCGGGAGCACTGGGGGCACCCAGGCTGCCAAGCAGGGCCAATGCGTCCGACGACGGCGAACCCGGACGGGCGGAATACACCCGCAGCATCTGGTCGGGATCCTCCGGCAGGACCAGGTTCTCGAAGTTCAATTCCAGGTCGCCCACCGCCGGATGGTGCAGCCGGACAGTGCCCGCCGCCCTCGTGGCCACCCGGTGCCCGGCCCACCACTGGCGGAAATGCTCGCTGTTCACGGCCAACTCCCCCACCAGGTGGTTGGCCTGCGGATCGTTGGGATGCCGGCCCACGTCGAGCCGAAGGGATCCGGCGGCTTCGGCAGCCACCGTCTTCCAGTCCCTGAAAAGCTCCCGCGCCGCTGGATCAAGGATGGTCCAGCGGGTGAGGTTCCGCTCCGCCGCCGGCAGCGCCGGAAAATCGGCGAACAGCAGGAACGCCATCCGGTTGCCGGCCAGGACATCGCTGCGCCGGCCCAGCACCAGGGCGGGCACCTCCCCCACCGCGTCGAGGAGCTGGCGCAGCGCGGGCCGGACGCCCTGCGCTGCGGCCGTACCGGCCTCGCGCGGACCACCGGCACAGTTCTCCAGCAGGTCCAGCATGTGCGCGTGCTCGCTGCTGTCCAGCCGCAGCGCCCTCGCGACGGCGTCCAGGACGGTGCGTGAGGGGTGGATGTTGCGCCCCTGCTCCAGCCGGACGTAGTAGTCGGTACTGACCCCGGCCAGCCGCGCCACTTCCTCCCGCCGCAGCCCCGGAACCCTGCGGGCACCGGTGCTGGGACCCGTTCCGGCAACCTCCGGACTCAGCCGGGACCGCATGGCTTTGAGGAATTTTCCGAACTCGGCGCTTTGACCCATGCAGACCATTCTGCCCGGGAAGGGTGCCCCGCTCCACCCAAAAGGTAGGACTGGGAATCCTAGGAAAAACAGGAACAGCCTTCTCTGCTGACTTGTCGGGCAAAAGTGCATAGGCTCAGGAGTGAGCCAGCGGAAACCGCTTTCTTCGTCGAGCAGCCGGCACCGATCCACATCACCATCGTCCTAGGAGCACACCCATGTCAGAGCTGACACTCAACAAGGGCGTCACCATCCCGCAACTTGGCTTCGGCGTTTTCCAGGTTCCGCCGGAAGACACCCAGCGCACCGTCGAGGACGCCCTCGAGGCCGGCTACCGCCACATCGATACCGCCGCCGCCTACCGCAACGAGGCCGGAGTGGGTGCGGCGCTTGCCGCCACCGGCATCGCCCGCGACGAGATCTTCGTAACCACCAAGCTGCGCAACGGCGAGCAGGGCCGCGCGCAGGAGGCGTTCCAAAACAGCCGCAAAGCACTGGGCCTGGACTTCATCGACCTCTACCTCATCCACTGGCCGGTGCCCTCACAGGGTTTGTTCGTCCAGGCGTGGAAGGAGATGGAGCGGTTGTACCAGAACAAGGAAATCCGCGCGATCGGGGTCTCGAACTTCTTGTCCGACCACCTGGACACCCTGCTTGAGTCCGCCGAAACCGTCCCCGCCGTCAACCAGATCGAACTGCACCCCAGCTACCAGCAGGCGGACCTCGCCGCAAAGTGCCGGGACCTGGGCATCGCCGTGGAGGCGTACAGCCCGCTGGGCCAGGGCGGGGACCTGAACGGAAACGCCGTCACCGCGATTGCCAGCGCCCACGAGGCCACCACCGCCCAAGTGGTACTCGCCTGGCACCTGGCCCAGGGAAACATCGTCATCCCCAAGTCGGCCAACCCCGGCCGGATCCGGGAAAACTTCGCGGCATCATCGCTCACGCTCTCCGCCGACGAACTGGCCGCCATCACGGCGCTTGAGTCCGGTGCCCGCATCGGGTCCGATCCCGCCGTCGCGGCCTTCACCCAGATGTAGGTTTCGACAAGCCCGACCACCTGGCCGACAAGCTCCACCACCGAAAGGAATTTCCGTGCAGTACACCCACCTGGGCCGCTCCGGCCTGAAAGTTTCCCGCCTCTGCCTTGGCACCATGAACTTCGGGCCGCAGACGGAGGAAGCGGACGCCCACAGCATCATGGACTCCGCCCACGCGTCCGGCGTCAACTTCTTCGACACCGCCAACGTCTACGGCGGGGCAGACCACCGCGGCTGGACCGAGGAAATCATTGGGCGCTGGTTCGCCAAGGGCGGCGAGCGCCGCGAGCACACCGTCCTGGCCACCAAGCTCTACGGCACCATGACGGACCGGCCCAACGAGTCCAAGCTCTCGGCACTGAACATCCGCAGGGCCCTGGATGCGAGCCTCAAGCGGCTGCAGACGGACTACATCGATGTGTACCAGTTCCACCACATCGACCGTGACACACCGTGGGACGAGATCTGGCAGGCCATCGAAGTGGCGGTGCAGCAGGGAAAGATCCTGTACTCCGGCAGCAGCAACTTCGCCGGCTGGCACATCGCCCAGGCCCAGGAAGCGGCGCGGCGCCGGAATTACACCGGGCTGGTCAGCGAACAGTCCATCTACAACCTGTTCATGCGGCAGGTGGAGCTGGAAGTCATCCCGGCGGCCCAGCAGTACGGCCTGGGCCTGATCCCCTGGTCACCGCTGCAGGGCGGCTTGCTGGGCGGCGTGCTGAAGAAGGAGCGGCAGGGCGTGCGGCGTACCGAAGGCCGCGCCGCCGAGACGCTGAAGAAGCATGAAGACCAGATCCGCCAGTACGAGGACTTCGCCGACGAACTGGGGCACGAACCGGGCGACGTCGCACTGGCGTGGCTGCTGCACCAGCCCGCCGTGACCGCCCCGATCGTGGGCCCGCGCACGCAGGAACAACTGGATGCCGCCATCCGCGCCCTGGACGTCACACTCGACGCAGACGCGCTCAAGCGGCTTGACGACATCTTCCCCGGCCACCGCACGGCACCGGAAGACTACGCGTGGTAACTCCCCTGGCTGCCGGCACGGTGGCGCCACGGAACCTCCTCTTCATCGGCGGCACCGGGGTGATCAGCGCGGCGGCGGCCGAACACGCCGTCGCGCTCGGCCACCGGCTGACCATCCTGAACCGGGGCCAATCCACCAGGCCGGTTCCGGACGGTGCTGAAGTGCTGCACGCGGACGTCCGGGATGCGGCCGCGGTCCGTGAGGTGCTGGGCGGCAGGGAGTTCGACGCCGTGGCGGACTTCATCGCCTATACCCCGGACCAGGCGCAAACCAGCATGGATCTGTTCCGGGACCGGGCGGGCCAGTACGTCTTCATCAGCTCCGCCTCCGCCTACCAGAAGCCGCCCACCAGGCTGCCCATCCTGGAGTCCACGCCGTTGAAGAACCCCTTCTGGCAGTACTCCCGGGACAAGATCGCGTGCGAGGAGCTGTTGTTCCGGGCCTACCGGGAAGAGGACTTTCCGCTGACCGTGGTCCGGCCGTCGCACACCTACGACCGCACCAAAATCGCCATGGTGGGCGGCTGGACGGACATCCACCGGATGCGGAGCGGGCTTCCGGTCATGGTGCATGGCGATGGCACGTCACTCTGGACGCTGACGCACAGCAAAGACTTCGCGAAGGCGTTTGTTGGCCTGCTCGGAAGGCCCCAGGCGGTGGGTGAAAGCTACACCATCACCTCCGACGAATACCTGCCGTGGAACCAGATCTACCGGCTGTTCGCCCGGGCGGCCGGCGTCCGTGAACCCGAACTGGTGCACGTGGCATCCCAGACCATCGCCGCGCACGACCAGGAACTGGGGTCAAACCTGCTGGGCGACCGGTCCCACTCGGTGGTCTTCGACAACACCAAGGTCAAATCCTTGGTCCCGGACTACACCGCCACCATCCCGTTTGCGGACGGAGCCCGGGAAATTGTCCAGTGGTACGACGCCCACCCGGAGCTGCAGCAGGTCAACGAGGCCTACATGCAGCTTTCGGACAAGCTCACCGGCTGGGCCCGGCAAGGCGCCTGATCCGTACCTGCCGGCGTGGCCGGCCTGCCGCACCATCCCGCGGCAGGCCGGCCACAGTGCCGCTGTGCTAGATTTCGGCGCATGACCCCACCCCCTCCCAGCCATCCTGCCGACGGGCCTGTCGCCGCCGCCATCGAACTCCTGGCAAAGCAGGGTTTCGATGCAACGTCTGTTGAGGAACTCGCGGAGGCCTCGGGCATGAGCCGCAGCACGTTCTTCCGGAGGTTCGGATCCAAGGAGGATGTGGTCTTCGCTGACCACGAGCGCATCCTGCAGCAGGTGAACACCCGGCTGGCGGACTCACGGCTGGAGCCACTGGCCGCCGTCGCGGACGCCGCGCTCCTGGTGTTCGACCACCACTTGCGGAACCGCGCAACGTCCCTGGCCCGGTACGGGCTCCTGCAGGCGGTGCCGGCCCTCCGGGACCGGGAACTGGTCACCTCCCACCGCTATGAACGGGCATTCCTGCGGTACCTCAACGACACCCTGCCCAGGGACGGCCGCCGCGAGTACGCGGCCGTTGCCTTCGCCGCAGCCGTGGTGGCCGTGCACAACGCCTTCCTGCGGCAGTGGCTTCGCGCGCCCTTCGCGGCCGGGGAATCCGGGCAGCCTGACAGGTCGGCAGCCCTCGCCCGTGAACTCGCGGCCCTGGCCGAAACGTTCCGGCCAACCCTCCTCGGTCCCGGCGCCCCTGTTGACGCCACGGAGCAAAGGGCGGCCACCGTCGTCGTCACCGTGCTCGCCGGCCCGGCAGACAAGGATGCCATCGCCCGGGCGGTCCGCGATGCGTTGCCCTGACGCCCAGCCGCATCTGGTACGGAGTTTCTTGACGTGGAACTGCGTTTCAGTGCATTCTTGGTCGGTGCGGCGTGAGCCACATCACCCGGGTGGCCCGCAGCCGCCGCTGAACCAGAGGATGCAGACATGACGACGACGTCGCCCAGCCCAGCACCCACCGTCACCGGCGGTGCGCCGGACTTCCCGGCCGGGACGGTGGAACCCGAGTACCTTCTCACCGAGGCCCTCGGCACCGATCCCGCCTCCGTCTTCGCCGGCATCAGCGCCGAGGACCGGAAGTACTGGGACCGCGCCCGCTGCTTCGTCCAGGAGGAAGTCCTCCCCGTCATTGACGGCTACTGGGAGCGCGGCGAGTACCCGCTCCACCTCCTCCACCGCCTCGGCGAACTGGACCTGCTCCGCGACGGCACCGCCGTGGACGGCTTCGAACCGATGAGCAGCATGGCCGCCGGACTGGTGAACATGGAAATCAGCCGCGGGGACGGATCCGTGGCCACCATGATCGCGGTCCAGGGCGGCCTCGCCCTGCGGTCCGTCGCCGAGTGCGGATCCGAGGCGCAGAAGGAACGCTGGCTGCCCGCGATCGCCCGCGGAACCGAGTACGCAGCCTTTGCCCTCACAGAGCCCACCCATGGATCCGACTCCGTAGCCCTGGAAACCACGGCAACCCGCACTGACGGCGGATTCCTGCTCAATGGCGAAAAGAAGTGGATCGGCAACGGCTCCATCGGCGGGGTCAGCGTTGTCTGGGCGCGCGGCGACGATGGCCAGGTGCACGGCTACCTGGTCCCCCAGGATTCCCCCGGCTACGCCGCCACCAGGATCGAGGGCAAGCTGGCCCTTCGCGCCATCTGGCAGGCCCACATCCGGCTGGAGAACGTCTTCGTCCCCGAAAGCAACGTCCTGCCGGGCGCACGCACGTTCAAGGACACCGCCCGCGTCCTGTTGGCGACCCGGCTCGGCGTGGCCTGGTCCGCCGTCGGGCATGCCACGGCCTGCTACGAGACAGCCGTCCAGTACGCCAAGCAGCGCAAGCAGTTCGGCCGGCCGCTGGCCGCGTCCCAGATCATCCAGGAGCGCCTGGCGCGGATGCTCAGCGAACTGGCCACCATGCAGCTCATGGTGGTGCAGATGACCCGGCTCGACGAAGCCGGAACGCTGACCCCGGAGCAGGCCTCGCTGGTCAAGTACACCTGCACCCGGACGGCCCGCGGGATCGCCTCCAATGCCCGCGACATGTTGGGCGGCAACGGCATCCTGCTGGCCAACCGGGTGGCCCGGCACCTGGCCGATATCGAAGCGATCCATACCTACGAAGGCACCGAAACCGTGCAGGCCCTGATCATCGGCCGCGCCATCACGGGTGTCTCCGCCTTCGCCTGACCCTTACCGGCTGACTTTGGCCGCCCCATCGTCCCGAAAGGACTGTTCTTGAACCAGAACGCCAACATCCCCGTCATCCTCGGCGGCGCCCGGACACCTTTTGGCAGGTTCCGCGGCGGCCTCACCCCCTTCTCCTCGAGCGAGCTGGGCGCCCACGCGATCCGGGCGGCGCTGGAACGGACGGGCGTGGCCCCGGAACTCATCGGAGCCGTCATCGTGGGGCAGGTCATCCAGGCCGGGGCCGGCCAGGGCCCGGCGCGGCAGGCCAGCCTGGCCGCCGGCATCGGCTGGGACGTTCCCACCATCACCATCAACAAGCTCTGCCTGTCCGGCCTGACGGCAGTCATTGATGCCGCCCGGATGATCCGCACCGGCGAAGCCGACTTCATTGTCGCCGCCGGCCAGGAGTCCATGACCAATGCGCCGCACCTGGTCCCCGGGCTGCGCGCCGGCGTCGTCATCGGCGATGCCCCCATGCTGGACTCCCTGAACCATGACGGGCTCCAGGATCCGGTGAGCGGCAAACTGATGGGCGAGGCAACTGACGCCGGAAATGTTGAGCGCGGGATCACCCGTGCCGAGCAGGACGCCGTGGCCGCCCGCTCGCACCAGCGTGCCGAAGCGGCGCGCGCTTCCGGTGCCCTGGCAGAGGAAATCGCGCCGATCCAGGTACCGCAGCGCAAGGGCCCCGCCGTGACCCTTGAGCACGACGAGGGCATCCGGCCGGACACCACGGCCGAATCGCTGGCGCAGCTCCGGCCTGCCTTCTCAAAGGATGCCGCAGCCACCATCACCGCCGGCTCGGCGTCGCCCCTGTCCGACGGCGCGGCGGCGCTGGTGATTGCCAGCAAGGCCGCCGCCATCGCCGCGGGGCTGGAATGGATCGCCGAGATCGGCGCACACGGCCAGACTGCAGGCCCGGACGGATCGCTGCACTCCCAGCCCGCCCGGGCCATCGAGCGTGCCCTCAAGGTCGAGGGCCTCAGCACGCAGGACCTCGACCTGGTGGAAATCAACGAGGCCTTCGCCTCGGTCCTGATCCAGTCCGCGAACGATCTTGGCATCGACGCCGAAACGGTCAACGCCGAGGGCGGGGCGATTGCCCTGGGCCACCCCGTCGGCGCCTCGGGCGCCCGCCTGGTGCTGCACCAGGCATTGGCGCTGAAACGGCGTGGCGGCGGCACCGGCGTCGTAGCCCTCTGCGGGGGCGGCGGCCAAGGCGACGCCCTCATCCTCAAAGCCTGACCCTCCCACCAGCGAGTCCCTCCCACCAAGGAAGCAGGCCATGACCAACACCAGCACCGCCGACGGTTTTGCCACCATCTCCGTCGCCGCCATCCTGGCCGAATCGGCACACCGGACCCCGGACAGCATTGCCCTCGTCGTCGGTGAGGACCAGGTCAGCTACCGGGACCTGTGGAGCCAGACCCGCGCCTACGCCGGAGCGTTGCGGGCCCGCGGCATAGGTACGGGAGACGCCGTCGCCGTCCTGATTCCCAACGTTCCGGACTTCGCGCGGGTTTACTACGCCATCCTGTCCCTGGGCGCCATCGTGGTCCCCGTGCACGCCTTGCTCAAGGCCCGTGAGATCGAATATGTCCTGCAGGACAGCGGGGCCGGGCTGCTGATCTGCGCTGCCCCGCTCCTGGCCGAGGGTGCGGCGGGTGCTGCCGCCAGCGGAGTGGACGTGGTGACGGTGTTGGCACCGGACGACGACGGGTTCCCCCGGCTGGAGACGGAGGCCGCCGCCGCCGACCCCATCCGGACCTATGAACCCTGCCGCCCCTCGGACACGGCCACCATCCTTTACACCTCGGGCACCACGGGCAAACCGAAAGGGGCGCTGGGCACGCACTTCGCCCTGGTGGAACAGACCAGCGTCCTGCTCACCAGCGTGATGGACTTCCGGCCCGGCGACGTCCTGTTCGGTGGACTGCCCCTGTTCCACACCTTTGGCCAGACCGTTGTCCTCAACACGGGACTCCGCGCCGGCGCCACGATCGTCCTGATGCCGCGATTCACCGGCGCAGACGCCCTGCAGCTGCTGGTAAAGCACGACGTGAACATCTTCCTCGGCGTGCCCACCATGTACGTGGCTCTCCTGGAAGCCGCCAAGTCAGCGCCTGAACGGCCGGCGGCCTTGCGGTACGGCATCTCCGGCGGGGCCTCCCTTCCGCTGGCCGTGATGGACCGGTTCCGCGACGTCTTTGGGGTGGAAATCCATGAAGGCTACGGCCTCACCGAGACCTCCCCGGTGGCCGCCTTCAACCACGTGGGCACCCCTTCCCGGCCGGGAACCATCGGGGTCCCGATCTGGGGCGTGGATATCGAGATCGCCCGTCCCGAGACGGTGGAAAGCATCGAACTGCTGCCCAACGGGGAACTGGGCGAGCTCGTGATCCGCGGACACCTGCTGATGAAGGGCTACCTCAACCGCCCGGAGGCAACGGCAGAAGCCGTGGTGGACGGCTGGTTCCGCAGCGGCGACCTTGGGACAAAGGACGACGACGGCTACCTCACCATCGTGGACCGCAAGAAGGACATGATCATCCGCAACGGATACAACGTCTATCCCCGGGAGGTGGAGGAAGTCCTGCTGACCCACCCGGCCGTGGTCAGCGCCGCCGTTTACGGAATTCCGGACGAGATGCATGGGCAGGAGATCGCGGCCGCAATCGTACTGGACCCGGGAGCCGCCGTCACCGAATCCGAGCTGGTCGAGTTCGCCAGCACCCGGCTGGCGGCCTATAAGTACCCGCGGGTGGTCAGGATCCTCTCCGAACTGCCCCTCGGACCAAGTGGAAAGATCCTCAAGCGGAAACTGGCCGGGGACGCCGGCTAAGCCCGCGGGACCGGCACACCGGAGGACAAACCCCAAAGCTTCCCCCGAAACCTCATGGACGAAGGCACCGCCGCGGCCGATTCAGGGCAGACTGATGCCATGACACTTGCACCGCTCATCCCCCTCAATGACGGCAACAGCATTCCCCAAATGGGCCTTGGCACCTGGCCGCTGGACGACGACCAGGTGGCTGCCGCCGTCGTAGAAGCCGTGGAAGCCGGGTACCGGCACATCGATACCGCCGTGAAGTACGGCAACGAACGCGGCGTGGGCAACGGCATCCGGGCGAGCGGACTGGACCGCAGCGAGCTCTTCATCGCCACCAAGCTCGACGGTGAGTTCCAGGGCCACGACCGCGCCGTCTCAGGGCTGGAAGACTCGCTGAAACGCCTGGGCCTGGAGTACGTTGACCTTCTGCTGATCCATTGGCCCCTCCCGGGCAGGGACCAATATATTTCCACCTGGCAGACGTTCGAGCGGCTGCAGGCGGAGGGGAAGGCCAGGTCCATTGGGGTGTCCAACTTCAAGCCGTCGCACCTGGAGCGCCTGATGGCGGAGACGGACGTGGTGCCCGCGGTCAACCAGGTCCAGCTCAGCCCCGCAATTACCCGGACCGCTGAGCGCGAATTCCATGCCAGGCACGGGATCGTCACGGAATCCTACAGCCCATTGGGCGGATCCGGAGCCGGTTTGCTGGGTGCCCCCATTCTGGCGCAACTGGCGGAAAAACACGGGAAAACACCCGGCCAGCTGGTCCTGCGATGGCACATACAAAACGGATTGGTAACGATTCCCAAGACCTCTTCCCCGGAGCGGATGCGGGAGAATCTGGACGTGTTCGATTTCGCCCTGGATCCGCAGGATCTAGCGGAACTTTCGGTATTGGACGAGGGTCCCGGCGCCGGCAACGATTCCGACAAAACCGGGCATTAAGAACAGCCTGGACAGCACTTTTCCAGAAAACAGGTTGGCAAATAGATAGTAAGCATGATTACTATTGAGCCAGAAGGATGAAGTGCCTCCGGGACCCGGAGGCCTCCTCTACCTAGGAAGAGAGCAACAAATGGGATTTATTGCATTTCTGATTCTCGGACTTATCGCTGGTGCGATCGCTAAGGCGATCCTCCCGGGCAGGCAGGGTGGCGGCTGGGTCGTCACGCTGATCCTGGGCGTTGTTGGCGCGCTCCTCGGCGGCTGGCTGGGCGGAATGATCTTCGGCAGTGGACTGCAGGAGTTCTTCTCCATCCAGACGTGGCTGCTGGCGATCGTCGGCTCGCTGATCGTCCTTGCCATCTACGGCATGGTCACTCGGCGCAGCGCCCGCTAACAGCTCGGGCAAGCCAGGAAGCCGGCTTGGGGACACCCTCCCCAGGCCGGCTTTCATTTTCTCCGGCAACGGGTGCCCCCGCGTATGCCGGAACTGACAACCCTCTCGCAGAGCAGGAGTTCATCATGAAAAACAAGCTTCTTTTGGGTGTGGGCGTGGCTGTCGGCTACGTTCTCGGCTCACGGTCCGGCCGTGCAGCGTATGACAAGCTGAAGGCCCGCGCGGCCGGCCTGTGGGACAGCAAGCCGGTTCAGGACAAGGTGGCAGCAGCCACGGAGGCCGTCAAGGAAAAGGCCCCTGAAGTGGCCGACCAGCTCGGCGAAGCCGCC
Source organism: Pseudarthrobacter sp. MOO14 (assembly GCF_058267675.1). Classification (NCBI taxonomy): domain Bacteria; kingdom Bacillati; phylum Actinomycetota; class Actinomycetes; order Micrococcales; family Micrococcaceae; genus Pseudarthrobacter; species Pseudarthrobacter sp. MOO14. The sequence goes on along the minus strand of NZ_CM177849.1, from coordinate 2,849,499 downwards.
CGCAGGGCAGGCACTGTGGTTGGCTCGGCACTGCACCGCGAGGGTGCCTCCGACGGGAGCCGGACCTCCGCCACCGTTACCGGCACCCCACCGGCTGAGAGTGCGGCGGGGCTGGGCGAGGACCACATTCCCGCCCACAGCACCCACCCGGAGACCACCAACCTTGGCACCTCGGACGCGACCGCAGGAAAGGCCTGACTCCAGGTCTATTTGTTTGCATTTAGCGCTGCGGCCGTGTGACAAGCACAGCCGGCCAGTGTTGTGCTACAACTGAATCGCCTTGCTGGCCGTCGCGATCCTTGGGGGACGCGGCGGCCGGCATCGTCTTAAGTGTGGCGGGGTCACTTCCTTAGGCAAAATTCCTGCCCCGCGACAGCACTTAGCCCCGGCTGGTCCCGGGCAGGGCGCGCCCCGCCACCACCGTCGCGTCCAAGTCCTCCGAGCGGACCGTCTGCGTCCGGAACCCGGCCGCAGCCAGGATTGCAGATGTGCCGGCCGCCTGGCGTTCACTGGTTTCGATCAGCAAGTGTCCCCCGGGCGCGAGCCACTCGATGGAGCCGGCGGCAACGCGGCGGTGGAAGTCCAGCCCGTCCTCGCCGCCGTCCAGTGAAGCCACCGGCTCGTAGAGCCGGGCTTCGGGCGGCATGGTCCTGATGGCCCCGGTGGGCACATAGGGCGCGTTGACGGCCAACAGCCCGACCCGGCCGTGCAGCGAGGAAGGGAGTGCCTCGAACAGATCGCCCCGATGGACGCGGCCGCCCAGCGGCCCGATGTTTCGCATCGCACACCGTGCGGCTGTGGCGTCGATGTCGGCCGCGTGCAGCTCCACACCGGGCAGCGCGTAGAGGATGGCAGCCCCCATGGCGCCGGACCCGCAGCACAGGTCGACGACCACCTGAGCTACCGCCAGGGAAGAGCCGGACAAGAGGGCCACAGCATGGTTGACCAGCAGTTCAGTACGGCGACGCGGTACGAAAACCCCGGGCTCGACAACAATGCGGCGGCCCGCGAACTCCGCCCAGCCCAGCACGTACTCCAGCGGCACCCCTTCAACGCGCCGCTGCACATTCAGCGCGAGCTCCGCAGGCCCGGACGCGTCCGACAGCAGCAGCCGGGCCTCCTCCTCGGCGAAAACGCAGCCGGCGGAACGCAGGAGGGTGGCGATGTGGCCGAAGGCCCGGGTGGGGTGGCTGTCAACGGCGCTTGATTCAGGATCTGGCATATCGACGCCTCTCATGTGAATCAGCGGGAACACTCACCGACACCGTCCGCCACCAGTCTGGACCGGCATGCGGTGGACAACGAAAACTGCAGAAGACGGCATCGTCGCCTGCTGCAACAGCCGGACTTCCCCATGCTAACGGCCAGCCCGATGCAGGGAAATGGGGCCAAGTGTTGAAAGGATGGAACCATGACCACCGGCACAGCCAGCAGCGCTCTTTGGATCGGCAGCTACACCGACGACGCAGGCGGCCGTGCCAGCGGCATCGGCGCGGTGGGCACGCGCCAGGACGGAAGCCTTGAATGGCTGGGCACGGCGGTCGAGGCCCCGTCGCCGTCGTTCGTGGCCGTCCACCCAACTCAGCCGGTGGTGTACGCGGCCGCCGAGCACCGCCAGGAAGTGCGGGCCTACCGCCGCCGGGGCAATTTCGGTTTGGAGCCGCACGGACAGCCCCAACCGGCCGGCGAGGCCACGTGCCATGTCGCCGTGGATCCGGCCGGGCGGTTCCTCACTGCGGCGTGCTGGGGTGACGGTCAGGTCCTCCTCTACGAATTGGATAACGACGGCGCCATCACCGGGCGGTTCCCCGGCGCACCATCGGTGGATCCCTACGCCGGCACGGCCCCCGGCAGCCCCAGGCAAAGCCGCGCCCACGCCGGCCTGGTGCTGCAGGACGGCCGCATCATGACCACCGACCTGGGCCATGACGTGCTCCGTATCTGGAACTATGTGCCGGGAACCGGGCTGGTTCCCGACCATCATGTGGTCCTCCCCCGCGGCAGCGGTCCCCGGCACATGGTCCAGCACCATACCGGCGCCGTTTTCATCGTGTCCGAATACTCCGTGGAGGTCTTCGTGGTCCGCGCGGCGGCCGGCACCTACGAACTGATATTCAGCGGACCGGCCACGGCAAGCGGTGGCAAGGACAGCGATTCCGCGGCCGAGATCTGCCTCGGCCCCCAGGGCAGGTTCGCCTATGCCGGTGTCCGCGGCTCGAACATCATCAGCGTCCTGGCCGTCACAGAAGGCGGCACGGAACTCATCCCCGTCAAAGACGTCCCCAGTGGCGGTGACTGGCCCCGGCACCACCTGGTCCGGGGAAACCGGCTGCACGTAGCCCACGAACGGTCGGACAACATCGCCACATTTGACCTGGACCCCGCCAGCGGCATCCCCGGCCCGGTCCTGCACCGCCTTTCCACCCCGTCACCCACCGCCCTCATAAACGCCGGTTAACAGCAAGGCACCAGGGAACGCCAGCTTCCCCAAACGCTGGAGTAATCCGGTGCAAGCGCTTACAGTTGTGACTTGGTTCACAAGGACAGCAAGCTGCCCTTTCGAGCTCTCCTGCCGCATCCCCATGTCAACGGCACGCCTGTACAGCAGCGCTGCTTCCCAGGAAGGTCTCACCCTTGTTATTCCGCACCCCCCATGGCGCGCCCCCACGCGCCCACCTGCCGGGCACACCGGCAGCATCCCAGCACGTCACTGCGTCCCGGCGGAACAAACAGTCCCGCCGCGCCGCATCCCGGCCAACTTCCGCAATCCACCTCACCGCTGCCCGGTCCGCCGCCGCATTGCTGGCAACGGCACTCGCCGCAGGCATCGCGGTCCTTCCGGCCCAGGCGGCGCCCGGCATCAAGGATCCCGGACCCAAGAACCCGGACTCCGCTCCGGCACTGCATTCGCTGCGCGGCCCCGTGACCGACGAAAACTTCTACTTTGTCATGGCGGACCGGTTCAACAACGGCAGCACCGCCAACGACCAGGGCGGCCTGGGCCCGGATCCCATGGTGTCCGGCTTCGACCCCACCAAGAAGGGTTTCTACAACGGCGGCGACCTGGCCGGCCTGCGAAACAAGATCGATTACATCCAGGGCTTGGGCACCACCTCCATCTGGTTGACGCCCAGCTTCAAGAACAAGGCAGTCCAGCCGGAGGACAAGTCGGCCGGGTATCACGGTTACTGGGTCACCGACTTCACCCAGATCGATCCGCACCTGGGCACCAACGATGAACTCAAGGCGCTCATCGACGAGGCACACGCCCGCGGCATGAAGGTCTACTTCGACATCATCACCAACCACACGGCGGACGTCATCGGCTACGAAGAGGGCGACCGCAAAGGCTACGTATCCAAGGACGCCGCACCGTACAAAACTGCCTCGGGCCAACCGTTTGATGACCGGGATTACGCCGGCACCGGGACCTTCCCGCAGCTGGATGCCGGGACATCGTTCCCCTACAAGCCGGTCCTGGCGCCCGGCGAAGAAAACCTCAAAGTACCGGCCTGGTTGAACGATCCCACGCTGTACCACAACCGGGGCGACACCACCTTCACCGGCGAGGACTCCATGTACGGCGACTTCTTCGGCCTCGATGACCTCTTCACCGAAAACCCCACGGTGGTGCACGGCATGGAAGACATCTACACATCGTGGATCGGCAATTTTGGCGTGGACGGCTTCCGGATCGACACCATGAAGCACGTGAACAACGAGTTCTGGCAGGAATTCGGCCCCAAGGTCCTTAGCTACGCCAAGGAACACGGCAAGGCCGAATTCTTCATGTTCGGCGAGGTGTTCGATACCAGCAAGAGCTTCACCTCCCAATTCACCACCCGCAACAAAATGCAGGCAGTCCTGGATTTCCCGTTCCAGGATGCCGCCCGCAACTTCGCGTCCAAGAGCCAGGACGCCAAAGGACTCCAGGCCTTTTTCGCCGGCGATGACTGGTACACCGACGCCGATTCCAACGTCTACGAACTGCCCACCTTTCTCGGAAACCACGACATGGGCCGCATCGGCAGCTTCATCAGCCAGGACAACCCCGCCGCAGGCGACGCCGAGAAGGTGGCACGGGACGAACTGGCCCACGAGCTGATGTACTTCTCGCGCGGCAACCCGGTGGTGTACTACGGCGACGAACAGGGCTTCACCGGACCGGGCGGTGACCAGGATGCCCGGCAAACGCTCTTCGCCAGCAAAGTTCCGGACTACCTCGACGACGACCTGCTGGGCACGGACGCCACCCACGCCACCGACAACTTCAACCCAAGCCACCCGCTGTACGCCAAGATCCGGGAGCTTGCTGCCCTCACCAAGGAGCACCCGGCGCTGCGGAACGGCGCACACCAAAACCGTTACGCCTCCGACGGCCCGGGCATCTACGCCTTCTCCCGCACGGACGCCCAGGACCAGCGCGAATACGTGGTGGCACTGAACAACAGCGCCCAGGCCCGGACGGCGGACGTTCCCACCTACATCGCCAAGCGCAGCTACACGCGCGTTTACGGCGAAGGCGCCAATGAAGCCAAAACCTCTGACGACGCCAAACTGACGGTGACCGTCCCGCCGCTTTCCGCCGTCGTCTACGAATCCTCAGGCCGCATTCCGCACTCAAAGGCCGCTCCCGCCGTCGCCCTCCAACAGCCGGCAGCAGCCACGAGTGAAAACGGGCGCATCCAGGTGACGGCCGACGTCGACGGCAGGTCGTTCTACGAGGTCACCTTCGAGGCCAGGACGGCGGGCGGCAGCTGGGAGCCGATCGGGACGGACGACACCGCCCCGTACCAGGTGTTCCACGACGTGGCGGCCTTGGATGCCGGGACACCGCTGGAATACCGCGCCACCGTGCTGGACAACGGCGGCCACACAGCCACCAGCCAAAGCCGCTCCACCAACGTTCCCGCGCCCCTGCTGACCCTCCAGAAGCCTGCCGAAGGCAGCAGCGTCGAGGGCAAAGTGGAGCTGAGCGCCACGGCTGACCCGGAGAAGGCAAGCCATGTGGTGTCCTTCGAGCGCAGCGTCAATGGCGGGGATTGGACGTCGGTGGGCACCGACTCGTCCTCGCCCGTGTACTCGGCCACTGATGACGTCTCCGGACTGGCGGACGGTACCAAGGTCCAATACCGGGCGGCGATGATCGGCGCCGGCTTCAACGTCACCAGCGGCACCAGGACTGTCTTGGTGGGCCAGGCCCCGCAGCCCGACTCGGTCACGGTGGCCGGATCACTGAACCTGGCCATGGGTTGCACCGCGCAGTGGGATCCGGCCTGCCCGCAGGCAAAGATGGTCCTGGACCCGGCGGACCGGATCTGGCGGCTGACCGTGGACCTGCCGGCCGGGAAGTACGAATACAAGGCAGCGCTCAACGGCGGCTGGGACGAAAACTACGGCGCAGACGGCCAGCTCAACGGGCAGAACATCGTGCTGGACCACCCCGGCGGCCCGGTCACGTTCCGCTATGACAACAGCACCCACCTGCTCAGCGCCGTCTTCGCGTCGCAGCAGCCGGCCGCCGTGGCAGCCGCTGGAAGCATGGACAGCGAGCTGGGCTGTGCCTCGGACTGGGAGCCGTCCTGTGCCCAGGCGCAGCTGGTACTGGACCCGGCCGACCTCCTCTGGAAGCTGTCCATCCCGGACCTCCCGGCGGGAAGCTACGAGTTCAAGGCCGCCCTCAACAAGTCATGGGACGTCAGCTACGGAGCGGGCGGGGCAACGCCTGGCGCCAACATCGTGTTTAAGCACGACGGCGGCCCGGTCACCTTCCGCTACGACCACTTCACCCATGTGATGACCGCCGGCTAGCGTTCGCCGGCAACACACCGAAGGGCCCCGCCGCTTCCCGGGCAGTTCACCCAGCGGCGGGGCCCTTCGTCAATGAACACCAGTCAGGATCCGTGCAGGGCCCCCTCCACCACCGCGAGCAGCGAGTTGAACCTCTTGTTGGCCGGAAGGTCGTCCAGGAACACCGGTTTGCCGTCGGGGCCGCCCAAAGGCACCTGCCAGTTGGGGTACAGCGCTTCGGTGGTCCCGGGCTGGTTCTGGACCCGCCGCTCCCCCACCGCATCCACCAGGGCCACGCCGAGCAGCACCGAAGGCGCCTGGGCCAGCAGCAGGTGCAGCGCCTCGATGGTGTTCGCCTCGGCACCGGGTTCGCCCGGTCCGGTGGTGTTCGCCTCGGTGAGATAACCGCGTTCGCGCAGCAGGGCGAACATCTTTTCCAGCGACGCATTGTGCTCGGCCCGCTCGTCCTCCTCGGAGCGCTCCAGCAGGCCAAGACGGCTCCGCAACGCCACATGGTCACCCGCGAGGTAGCCGGCGGTGGGCGGGAGGTCGTGCGTGTTGACGCTGGCGAGTGCCTGCGTCCGGTACTTTTCGGGCGCCAGCGGGGAGTCGCCGTCGTACTCGAACCACAGGATGGACGTGCCCAGGATGCCGCGGGCAGCGAGGTAGTCACGCACCCACGGTTCAAAGGTTCCCAGGTCCTCCCCGATCACCACGGCACCGGCGCGGTGCGCTTCGAGGGCGAGGATGCCGATCAGGGCCTCATGGTCATACCGGACGTAGGCGCCGTCCCCCGGCGCGTTGCCGGCAGGGATCCACCACAACCGGAACAGGCCCAGGATGTGGTCAACGCGGATACCGCCGGCGTGCCTCAGCACGGTGGCGAGCATGTTGCGGAACGGCTCGTAGCCGGTTTCTGCAAGCCGGGTGGGGTGCCATGGCGGCTGGCCCCAATCCTGGCCCTGCTGGTTGTACATGTCCGGCGGCGCGCCCACGCTGGTGGCCGGCGCCAGCACGCCGCGCAGCGTCCACGCGTCGGCACTGCTGTGGTCAACCCCTACGGCGAGGTCGTGCACCACTCCCAGCCGCATTCCGGAGCGCAAGGCTGCCTGCTGCGCTTCTTCCAACTGTTCGTCGCAGATCCACTGAAGCCAGCGGTGGAAACCGATCCGGTCCGCCAATTTCTCCCGCAGTGCCTCCGCCTCGCGGGTTCCGATGGCGCAGGCCGGGTCTGTCCAGAGCGGATCGTCCGGCGCGAGGTCCTCCCTGATGGCGGACCAGAGGGCAAAGTCGTCCAGGCCGCTGCCGGAGATACGGCAGAACTCGTCGAACGCCGCCTGCCGGGCCGGCGAGCGCCGGGTGTGGTACAGCATTTCCAGCGCCTGCAGCTTCGCCGCGTAGACGGCATCGCGGTGCAGCCGGGCCCCGTCCCTGTTCAGCCCGGCGACTTCCTCGTGCAGCTTTTCCAGCGCCGCCCGTTTCCGCGGCCGCAGGTAGGCAAGCTCGGGGACCGCCTCAATACGGATGTAGAGCGGGTTGAAGAACCGCCGCGTGGACGGGGAATAGGGCGAGGGCTGGATGGGTGGCACCGGTTCCGCCGCGTGCAGGGGATTGACCAGCACATAATCGGCGCCGCGCCCGCCACTGATCGCCGCCAGGTCCGCCAGGTCCGCGAAATCGCCGATGCCCCACGAGCGCTTGGACCGGACCGAATACAACTGCGTGGCCAGGCCCCAGCCGCGCCGCTCCATCAGGGGCGCCGCCGTGTCCAGGCGCGCCGGCGTCACCACCAGCGTGGCAGTGGCCGTGGCGCCCTCGGAGTCGGCGTGCAGGGTATGCCAGCCCAGCGGGAGATCCGGCGGCAGGGAAAAGGTGGCGCGTCCGGTGGGGATGCCGTCGACGTCCAGGGGCTGGACCCAGACGTCCTCCTGGGCCGCCTCGAGTGAGCCTGCGCCGCCTTCGAGGGCGACCGTCAGCCGGGCCGTTGCGCCGTCCCGGACATGGACCGGAACCTGGGCGGGCTCACCCTGCTTGATGACGACGGCGGGCGGCAGCATCCGCCGCCATGGCGCCAGTTCCGCTTCCGCCAGGGCAGCTTCGATGTGCTGGTTCGTATGGGCCTGCACACCCAGGGCGGCGAGCACCTTGATCAGCGTTGGCGCGGCCACGGAGTGCGGGAGCCCGTCCCAGCCTTGGAAGGACGTGCCCACGCCGTGCGCATCCGCCAACTGCTGGAGCAGGTGCGGATCCACCGGCGCCTGGGCGGCGGGAGGGTCTGCGGGCATGTTTGGCCGTGGTGCGTGCTGCTGGTCTGAAGCCGTCATGGGTGTCCGCCTCGTCTGTGATGGTCCCGAACTTACAGTGCTGCCTGTTGCCCCGGGAGCTGACACCCCAGTGCACAACCGTTGGTTCAGATTATTGCAGGGGGCAGCCGGGGCGAAACCCGGGCCGAGGATGGCGGCGGCCGCCACAAAACGTCATCCTGCGGCGCTCCGGTTACTCCATGCGACGAAAAGAGAAGGACTAAGGCGGAATTCTGCGGCCGTCCGGGGAATCTGTGTAGCGTCATGACGATCCACGGCGCGGCAACTATATGGAGGAGACCGGAGATGAGCCTTAGCGAACTGCGGGTGTTCGGACGGTCAGGCACCCCCATCAGCCCGCTCACCCTTGGCACCATGAACTTTGGCGAAGGAACCGGCGGGCCGCCGGGCGCCCCCACCGGCGCCGATGATGCCATCCGCATCATCCACGCGGCGCTTGATGCCGGCATCACGGCGGTGGACACCGCCGATGTCTATTCCCAGGGCGAGTCCGAACAGGTGGTGGGGAGGGCACTGCGCGGCCGGCGGGATGACGTCTTCCTGGCCACCAAGTTCCACGGCCAGATGAGCCCCAATCCGGCGCACTCGGGCAACTCCCGCCGCTGGATCACCCAGGCCGTCGAGGGCAGCCTCCGCCGGCTGCAGACGGACCGCATCGACCTGTACCAGGCGCACCGGCCGGACTACAACACCGACGTCCTGGAAACCATCACCACCCTCAACGACCTCATCCGCCAGGGCAAGATCCTCTACTACGGCACGTCGGTGTTTACCCCGGCGCAGCTCGTCGAAGCGCAGTGGCTGGCAACCACCAACCACCTGATTCCGCCGCTGGGCAACCAGGTTCCCTATTCAATGCTGGTCCGCGGCAACGAACGCGACGTGCTGCCCATCGCCCAGCAGTACGGGCTGGGCGTGCTGGCGTACGGACCCTTGGCCGGCGGCTGGCTTTCCGGCAGCTTCGTCCTTGACTCGGGGAAGCCGCCCACCCGGGTGCACACGCTGCCGGGGCGGTACGACATTTCCGGGCCCTCCAGCGAGCGGAAGCTGCTGGCAGCGGATTCCCTGGCCCGGCTGGCGGACAAGCTGGAGATGCCCCTGGTGGACCTGGCCGTCGGCTTCGCCCTGACCCACCCCGCGATCAGCAGCGTAATCATCGGCCCGCGCAGCGAGGAACACCTCCAGGCATACCTCCGCGCCGCGGATGTCCAGTTGGGCGAGACGGTCCTGGACGCCATCGACGATCTGGTTCCGCCGGGGACCAACTTCGTGGAGCGGGACGCCGGGGCAATTGTCCCGTCCATCGAGTTCGCCGAATTACGACGCCGGTAGCGGGCTCACGGGCGCGGCAGCACGGTCAGCGTCCGGCAGCACCGTCACGGCCCGGCGTCGAACGACACCGGCGGGCGGGACGGCGGGGCGGGCCGCCGGGGAAACTATTGACTAAGCGGTAGAAGACTCCTACGGTCGATAGCGAAACCGCCTCCCAGGGAATACAGGGGCTGCCATGCCAATGTCCGATGAGGAGCGACGCCTGCTCAAGGAGCTGGAACTGGGGCTGATCGCGGACGATCCCCATCTGGCCATGGAACTGCTGTCCGGCTATCCAGCGCGCCGTTTCCCCACGGCTCTCCTCCCGGGATTGGCGGTGGCGGTCATCGGCCTGGTGTTGATCCTGGCGGGGGCAGGTCTGCCGGCGCCGGGCGCGGTGGTGCTAGGAATCCTGCTGCTGGGGCTGGGCGCCTGCCTGTTGCTGGGCCCCATCGGGTTGAACAGGAGCGCGCGGCGGCAGCCCACCGCCTGACAGCGCCGCTGGTGAGCGCGGACCCGGGATTGCTGCCGGCCCTGGTACGGCCCGGGTGCGCGGCGCCAGGATGAACAGGCTGGCCAGGACCGCGGCGGCGCCAAGCCAGCCGAGCGCCGGAAGCCGTTCACCCACTACGAATACCGCCAGTACGGCGGCAACCACCGTTTCGAGCAGCGAGATGCCGGTGGCCGTGCTCGCCCCCACCCGGGCAAGGCCCCAGCCGAACAGGAGATAGCCGGCGAACATCGGCACCACCGCCATATAGGCGCCGACGCCGACCGTGGACCAGGAGGCCAGGAGTGGGCCGCCCGTCAGGGCAAGGACCGGCATCAGGAAGAGCCCGCCCAGGCCAAAGACCGTGCCCATGGCCGCCCTGGGTGTGACACCGTCCCCGATCAGGCGGTGGGCTGCCCAGGAATACAGGGCGTACGTGCTGCCGGCCAGCAGTCCCAGGGCCACTCCCGCCGTGGTGGTCCAGGAATCCGTGGCGGCGGGCCCGGCAGGGCCGTGCCCGGCAAAGGAAAGGAGCGCCGCTCCACCCACTCCGAGCATTGCCCCGGCAATCCACCGCCGGCGCAGTGGATTCCTGTCCGCCGCCCGCTCGATGAGGGCCGCCGCGATGGGGGCCGAGCCGATGGAGACCACAGTTCCCACGGCCACGCCGGAGAGGTGCATTGAGCTGTAGAAGGCCAAGGGATAGACAGCCACCGCTGCCGCCCCCAACAACACCAGTCTCCACCGCCGGAACAGGCCGGCCGGCCGGCTGGCAATGTGCCGTGCGGCGTACAGAGCCTGCAGCAACCCGCCCGCCCCCATGGCCACCGCGCCGATGGCCAGGGGACTTACATCCGGTGCGAAGGTGGCGGCCGTCCCGGTGGTCCCCCAGAGGACGGACGCCGCCACCACGGACAACGCTCCCCAGGGCAACGCAGGGCGGCGTGGAGTGGAGTTCACAGCGCGTCCAACAGTTGCGCGGCGATGGCCCGGGCTTGCCGCAGCGGCGCGTCGCCGCCCTCCAGGCCTGCCCTGGCCATGGCACCCTCGAGGAGGAACGCCAAGTGGGCGGCAACGGCGGGCGCCTGCCCCTCCCTCCCGGGCAACAGTGCCGTGACGTGCCGGGCCAGGAGTTCCTCTACTTCCTCCTTGTGGAGCCGCACTGCGGTCCGCCCGGGGTCCCCCGCGGGCAGTTCAGCCGCCGCGTTCAGCAGCCCGCAGCCGCGGAATCCTTGCTGGTAGGCGGCATTTGCGTGGTCCAGGTAGGCGTCGAAGACCGCCAGTGCCTGCTCCGTCGGGGTCCCGGCCCTTTCCAGCCGCGTCCGGTAAAGGCCCAGCCACTCCTCATGCCGTGCTTCCAGGTAGGCGGCCACGAGGTCCGCTTTGGACGCGAAGTTGTTGTAGAGGCTCTTTTTAGCCACGCCCGCCTCCGCAGTGATCGTGTCGATCCCGGTAGCCGCAACGCCGCGGTCGTAGAAGAGGCGGGCGGCGGCGTCGAGCAGCAGTTCCCGGGCGGGAGGCCGGCTGGGCGCCGAGGCGCGTGACACAGGCATGGGGCTCCTTGCGGTGATGGTAGGTAGACCAGTCTACCTACCACCAGCGCAGGGTGGAACACTTGCTTCTTGATTAGGCGGTGCGGACCGTCCGGGCGGACATGGCCTGGAGCTCCGTGGCCAACCGTTCCACCAGGAGTGCCGGGGGTTCGGTGATATCGGCCAGGACGTGGGCCTCGTCCTGGTCCAGTTCCTCCAAGGCGGCGAACTGGGATTCCAGCAGGGTCCGCGGCATGAACTCGTGGGCGCGGGCTTCCATCCGCGCTCCAATGGTGTCTGTGCTTCCGGTGAGGTGGATGAAGACAACATCCGGCGCTGCGCTGCGCAGCAGGTCCCGGTACCGGCGCTTCAACGCTGAGCAGGCGACGATCGGCGGGACTGTCGTGACGCCGTCGGCCTTTCCTGCGAGCAACTCCCCCAGCGTGCCAAGCCAGGGCTCCCTGTCAGCGTCCGTGAGCGGTATGCCGGCGCCCATTTTCTGCTTGTTGGCGGCCGGATGGAATTCGTCGCCATCGAAGAACGGCATGTCCAGGCGCAGGCCCAGCAGGGAGCCCATGGTGGATTTCCCCGAGCCAGACACGCCCATCACCACCAGGGGCGGCAACGGGGCGTTCACCGTTGCTCCCCGTTCCCGTCGAAGCTGAGGAGGACTTTGCCGGAGCTGGTGGAGTCTTTGGCCACCTCGAAGGCGTGCAGGGCGTCCTCCACGGGGTATTGGTGGGTGATGACGGGGCTGATGTGCAGTGATCGGTCGGCAAGCGCCGCGATGACCTGGTCGATTTCGTCGTTGAAGCGGAAGGAGCCTTTGAGGTCCAGTTCGCGGGTGATGGCCAGCGAGATGGGCAGCGGTTGCATGCCGGTGGGCAGCAGCCCCACCATGACCACGGTCCCGCCCCGGACCGCGCCGCGGATGGCGGAGGCCAGTCCGTGGTGGTTGCCGGAGGATTCGATCACGACATCGGCCTCCACGGCGGCGATCGCTTCGGTGTCTGCGGCGTTGATGACCTGGTCCGCGCCGACGGCCATGGCGATCTCCAGCGGCTTGGGATGGAGGTCCACAGCGGTGATGTGCGCGGCTCCAGCGCGTTTGAGGACCGCGACGGCGAGGGCACCGATGGGCCCGGACCCGATCACCAGCGCGGTCTTCCCGGCCACGTCCCCGGCCCGGGAGACGGCGTGCCAGGCCACGGACGCGGGTTCGACCAGGGCGGCCGTGCGCAGGTCGATGCCCTCGGGCAGGGCCCGCAGCATCCGGGCCGGCAGGTTCACGTACCGGCTGAAGGCGCCGTCGGTGTGCGGGTAGCGGGCGGCGCTGCCCAGGTAGGTGCACCCGGGTGAGAGGTTGGGCCGGTCCACAGGGTACCTGGCCGCGCCCGGACCCGGGGTGGCGGGGTGGACGGCGACGGCGGTTCCGGGCTGCGGCCCCTGGCCGTTGGCGGCGGCGCGGACCACCACACCGGAGATTTCGTGGCCCAGCACCAAGGGCGCCTTCAGGATGGATTCCCCGGCCGCACCGTGCAGCCAGTAATGCAGGTCCGACCCGCAGATCCCGCCATACAAGACCTCAACCACGGCCTGGTCATCCGCCGGCCGGGCCAGCGGGACCTCATCGACCCGGAGATCCCCCGCGGCGTGGGCCACCACGGCCGGCCCGGAGCCGGGCAGCATGTGGGCCCCTGGCTGGACGGGTGTGTTCGCGGGCATCAGACCACCACCGTCATTCCGCCGTCGATGAAAATGGTCTGCCCGTTCACGAAATCCGACCCGTCCGAGGCCAGCCAGACCACCGGCCCGGCCAGGTCCTTCGGCGTGCCCCAGCGGTGGGCCGGGGTGCGGCCCAGGATCCAGGCATTGAACTGTTCGTCATCCACCAGGTTCTGCGTCATCTCGGTGTGGATATACCCCGGCGCGATCCCGTTGACCTGCAGGCCGGACCCGGCCCACTCGGCCGTCATGGCCCGGGTGAGGTTCCGCAGCCCGCCCTTGGCCGCAACATACGGGGCAATCGTGGGGCGGGCCAGGTCCGTCTGCACCGAACAGATATTGATGATCTTGCCCCGGCCCCGCGGAATCATGCGCCGGGCCGCCTCCCGCCCCACCAGGAACGCACTGGTCAGGTCCGTGGAAATCACCCGCTCCCAATCCGCCACGTCCAACTCCAGCATCGGCACCCGATGCTGGATCCCGGCATTATTCACCAGGATCTCCAACGGACCCACATGCTCTTCGATCCACGCGATACTGCGGCCTGCCGCCTCGCCATCGGTAACGTCAAACGCGACACTATGCACCCGGCCCGGGGCATAATCGGCGGCCATCGCCGCCTCGGCCTCCTTGAGCCGCTCCCCGTTGATGCCATTCAACACAACCGTTGCACCGGCGTCCGCCAACGCCCGGGCGAGTGACGAGCCGATACCGCGGCTGGAGCCGGTGACCAACGCGACGCGGCCGGTGAGGTCAAACAGTGAGCTCATGCGAACGGTCCCTGCTGCACCAGGTTGACCGGGGTTTCGCCGGCGGCGAGGGCCTCAAGCTGCCGTTTCAGGAGTTTCAGGATCCGTGGTTCGAACGCTGAGGCGTTGCCGCCAACGTGGGGGGTGATGAGGGCGTTCTCCGAGGACCAGAGCGGGTGGCCGGCGGGCAGCGGTTCGGGGTCGACCACGTCGAGGGCGCAGTGCAGGCGGCCGGACACCACTTCAGCCGTGAGGGCGTCGGTGTCGATCACGGCGCCGCGTCCGACGTTGACCACCAGGGCGCCGTCCGGCAGGGCGGACAGGACCTTGGCTCCCACCAGATGGTGGGTCGCCTCCGTGAGGGGAAGGACGGAGACCATGATGTCGTGGTCGGCGGCGAGCGCTGCGAGTTCATCAGGACCGTGGACCTGACCATCCGCATCGGTACGTGCGGCGCTTCCCACCCGGGTCAGTGTGACTTCGAAGGGTTCCAGCCGGCGGGCAAGCTCCTGGCCGATTCCACCGATGCCCAGCAGCAGGACGCGCCTGTCGGCCAGGGACTGCCGCCGCTGCGGGGCCCAGTTCTCCACCTGCTGGTCCCGGACAGCCTGGTCAATGCCGCGCAGTTTGGCGAGGATAAGGCCAACGGCCAGCTCCGCGGTGGCAGCCGCATGGACGCCCGAGGCGTTTGCCACGGCGGCGGCCGGACCCGCTGCCTCGCGGACGCCGTCGAACCCTGTTGACTGTGTTTGCACGAACTTCAGGTCAGGGACCTTGCCCAGGGAACCCAGCACGGCACCGGCATTGAGGTACGGCAGGATGACCCCGTCGATGCTTCCGTGGGCCTCGTCAGGGGCCCGTTGCATGTCCCAAACCACTCCCGTCAGTCCCTCCGGGAGCGGGGACAATTCAGCCAGGAGCTGGGGTTCGGGGAAACTGACGGTTTGCACGTGCTGCATCGTTGAAGGCCTATCGGTTGGTGGGAAGGTGCTGCGGGGATCGTTATGCGTCGCGGCGGTCGAAGGTGAGGCCACCCGGGACCTGGAAGGTGGGCATGAGTTCAAGCATGCCAACGTTGACGTGGCGCGGGGTCTCGATGGCGTAATCAAGGGCATTGACGATGTCGTCCGTGGTGAGTGATTCGTAGCCCTCGTAGTAGGTCTGCCAGGCTTCTTCCATGGCCTCGGGGCTGCCGCCCAGGTTGCGGCCGAAGATTTCGGTTTCCACCCGGCCGGGGCAGATTTCGGTGACGCGGATGCGCTTGCCGACCGTGTCGTTGCGCAACTGCCGGGAAATCTGGTGCACCGCGGCCTTGGTGGCGTGGTAGGCGGTGTGGCCGTAGAAGTTGTAGAGCCCGGCGATCGAACTGATGTTGACCACATGGCCCAAATCCCGCTCCACCATGCCGGGCAGCACCAGCCGCGTGAGCTGCAGCAGGCCGCGGAGGTTGACGTCGATGAGTTCGTCGATGTCCTGCTCGGAGGAGTCCAGGATGTTGCCTGTCCGGGAGACGCCGGCGCAGTTGACCAGGACGTCCACCTTGAGGTCGCGGACGACGCCGGCCAGGGCGGCGGTGTCGGTCAGGTCCACCACATGCGGGACTGCTCCCGTGCGGTCGGCCAGTTCGGCGAGGCGTTCCTCGTTGCGGGCCACCGCGTGGACGGTCAGTCCGCGCTTGGCGAGACGCTCGGCGATTGCCGCGCCCATGCCGGTGGACGCTCCGGTGACGAGGGCTGTGGTGTAGTCGGAAAAAGGCACAGGGACTCCAAAAAGTGGTAGGTGGCGGGGCTTTTTAGGTCCGGCAAAGGACTGGACGTTGTGGCCCCCCGGTTGGCAGGGGTCAGGGATCGCGCGGCATTCTGTGGGTGCGGTCCTGGGCGGTGGGACTGTCAATCATGATGTTCAGGCTCCTGACGCCGGGCTGAGTTCGTGCCAGCGCTGGCCGGCGCCG
The DNA here is from genome assembly GCF_058267675.1 of Pseudarthrobacter sp. MOO14. NCBI lineage: Bacteria > Bacillati > Actinomycetota > Actinomycetes > Micrococcales > Micrococcaceae > Pseudarthrobacter > Pseudarthrobacter sp. MOO14. The sequence continues at coordinate 2,833,627 of NZ_CM177849.1, read as the reverse complement.
ACCCCGAGGAGTCCGAAGACCGTGTTCACGGTGTTCCGGAGTCTGTCCAGTTCCAGGCAGGCTGTGCGGTGCATGGCTGTTGCTTCAGCCACGGTTGTCTTCCTGAAGGTGACGGTGTGTCCGGGCCTGGATTGCGCCAGGACATCCAAGGAGCGGCTAGTGACGACCCCCAGGACCGGATAGCCCGCCGTAACGCCCCGTCCCCGGTGCAGGACCAGCAGTTCGTCCCGGGACGGAACCTCGATGGCCCCCACCGGGACACCGCGGGAGAGGACCTCGGAGGTGAGCTGGCGTTCGGGCAGTGCGCCGCCGAGCCGGAGTCCGATGTGGTTGCTTCGGGGGCTCACGGTGTACTGCGTGGTGAAAAGCAGGTCTGCGGTGTCGCCGAATTCGGCTACGTCCGGCCCGTCGGTGACGTCGATGACCGGGTGGGTGGTGAATTCCGGCTTTGCCAGCCCCAGCCGGAACAGGGGCAGGCCGAAGTGCGGCTGGATGATGGGTGCGGTGGTCTTTTGCGTTGCAAGCCGGCTGCCTTCAACAAGTTTCAGTCCGAAGCCCACCACCGTGTCCGGTGCGCAACTGCCCAGCAGCGTGGGGACGGTGAAGGATCCGCGGACGGCGATGTAGGCCCGGAGACCGGTGCGGATTCCGCGGACCGTCACTGTTTCGCCGGCCCGGACGGAGACGGGCTCCCACTGGGGTAAGTCGCGGCCGCCCACCGAGAGGTCCAGCGGGGCGCCGGTCACGGCGATCAGCAGGTCCGTGGTGGCGCGCATCCTGAAGTCCAGGGCGGTGAGTTCCAGGAGCGGATCGTTGTCCCCGTTGCCGGCCAGGATGTTCGCGGCCTTGGCCGAGAACTGGTCCAGGGCCCCGTTGACGGGAAGTCCGAATGCAGGACCCTTTGTCCGGCCAAGGTCGGTGACGACAGAGTGTCCGGGCTGAAGGACGATCAGTGCCCCGGTCATGGCCGGGCCTCCAGGAACTGCCCCTCGTACTTTTCGAAGTCCTCCGCTGGAATGCGGTAGAAGCGCAGTTCATCGCCGGGGACGTAGGGCACCAGGGGTTCGCGTGCTGCGTCCAGGACCGTCAGGGGGGTCTGGCCGATGACACACCAGCCTCCTGGTGCGACGGCGGGCGCGATCACGGCCTGGCGTCCGGCCACGGAGACTGCACCGGCGGGCACGGAGAGCCGCGGGTCCCTGAGCCTGGGGACGGGGGCCGGGAAGTCTGGTCCGTCCATCATGGGCGAGCCTGCCGGCGCTCCGAGGCAGCGGATGACGTAGGTCTTGGCCGTGTGCCGGGCGATCACGTCCTGGACATCCAGGCCCTGGTGCTCTGCCACGCTTTCCAGGTCCGGCCCGTAGCTGCCGCCGTACACGACGGGTACCTCGAAGCGGCGCGGCTCGCGCAGGGTGGTGCCCACAAAGTCCAGCTGGCGCATCCCCAGGAGGATGAACGCCCTGACCTGGCGGGCGGAGGTGAGGTAGGGGTCGAATTCGACCAGGACGGAGTCGTAGGTGGGAACGGCGCCGTGGATGCCGTCGACGCCGACGGTCGCCAGCCAGCCGGCCAGGGAGTGGACGGTGGCCCAGTTGGCTTCTGCGTCACCGGACTGTGCCACCACGCGCAGGGCGGCGTCGCCCGACTCGTAGATGTCCAGCATTGTCCGGCTGGTTGTCGTTGGGGCGGCCATGGTCAGGAGACCTTTTGCTTTGCGGCGAGCACTTGTGCCAACGGGGCAATGGTGACCCCCGCGGCGACCAGTTCGCTGCGAACCAGGCGGGCAAGTTCGACGGCGCCCGGATTGTCGCCGTGGAGCAGCACCGTGTCGGCATGGACGGCGATGTCGCTGCCGGAGACTGTTTCGATGAGTCCTTCGGTCACCATCCGCACAGTGCGCCGGACAATGACGGAGGGGTCGTGGATCACGGCGCCGGGCCGGCTGCGCGGCACCAGAGTCCCGTCATCCTGGTAGGCGCGGTCCGCGATGCCAACGATGGCCACCCGCAGGCCGCGCTCCGCCGCCGCAGTGGCGAGTTCACCGTCCTGGGCCAGGATGATCAGCTTCGGGTCCACCCGGGCGGCAGCATCCGCCACAGCCCGGGCGTAGTCCGCACGGGTGGCCACCAGGTTGCCCAGGCGGCCGTGGGGAGCCAGGTGGGAGACGGTACCGCCGTGGTAGGCGGCAAACGCCGACAGGGCACCCAGCTGGTAGATGACGTCGTTGCGGACTTCGTCAGCCGTGAGGTCCATGGCGCGGCGGCCGAAGCCGCGAAGATCCGGGAAGCTCGGGTGGGCGCCGATGCCGACTCCCGTCCTGACACATTCAGCCACGGTGGCGTCCATGATGTCAGGGTCCCCTGCGTGGAAGCCGCAGGCGATGTTGGCGCTGGACACGATTTCCAGCAGGGCTTTGTCGTCACCGATCGAGTAGGCGCCAAAACCTTCACCAAGATCCGCTACGAGATCGACTGTGGGCATTGCGGGCCTTCCTCTGCTGGTGCTGCGGGTGTAAATCAGTGTGGCATCGGGATTGGAGCCACACAAAGACGAATGCGGTATCACGCTATAGGGAACAGTTATGACCTTTTGAGGCGCCATTGGCGACCCAAAAAATTCAACCGGCCCATGTTTAGTGACGCCAAGACTGGGCTTTCCAGCAAATTGCTTCCCCGCTTATGCACAAAACATATGCCGGCATCAAAACCGGTGATGGCTTGGGTGGGGATAGAATGCTCTGGTCATTGGAAAGTCATCTGCAATTAACCTATGCCCGAGACTCGGATCACACAAAGACGTATTGCCTGTCCCGCCATAGCGCCAACGTATGACCCCGCAGGCTGTGCCGTCCCCGGCTGGAAAAGAGGAGCGCTATGGACACCCGGAAGCTGGCGTACTTCGTGAAGATCGTCGACTCAGGAAGCATCACGAAGGCGGCCGCCGCCCTCCACGTCGCCCAGCCGGCGCTGAGCCAGCAGGTGTCGGCACTGGAAACGGAGCTGAAGCAGCGGCTCCTGATCCGGAGCAAGCAGGGCGTGGAGCCCACGGCGGCGGGCCATACCCTGTACCGGCATGCGCAGACCATCCTGCGGCAGGTGGAGCAGGCCAGGATCGATGTGGCAGCTTCAGGAGCTGCACCTTCAGGCCGCGTCTCCATAGCAATCGCTCCCTACAGCATGGCCTCAAGCCTCACTCCGCGGATTATCCGCGAAGTAGGACGGCGCTACCCAGACATCGTGCTGCACCTGACCGAGATTTACGGCGGCGTGCTCAGCGAGGCCATCAAGAACGGGCGGCTGGACATGGCCCTCATCTATGAACCGGGGCCCATCCGGGGCGTGCAGTTCACCACCCTCATCGTCGAGGACCTGTACCTGGTGGTCAACGCCGCGCGGGAGCTTCCGGTGGACCCAGGGGCCGGCACCATCGCCCTGGAAGCGGCGGCCACCCTGGGCCTGTTCCTGCCCGAACGGATCCACACCCTGCGCCAGGTGGTGGAGGCGGGCTTCGACAGCAAGGGCCTCACGCTGCACCTGGTGGGGGAAGTGGAATCGGTCCCGTCCCTGACCAGGTTGCTGCGCAGCGACCTGGGTGCGACCATCCTGCCCAAGTCGGCCGCGGATGCACTGTTCCACGAGGAGGACTTCCGGGTCCTGCGGATCACCAGGCCTGCATTGCAGTGCAAGATCGCGCTGTGCACTCCGGACCACGAACCGCTCTCCGAGGCCGGTTCCGCCGTACTGCTGGTACTGAAGGAAATGCTCCAGGAAATGCTGCGCAGCAAATACCAGCCGCTTTCCAGCGGAAAACCCTCCGCCGCCGCGGATGCGTCATAAGCGGCCCTTATCAGGTCACGCTCCATTAGTCTTATCCATGGAATTTACTGCGTCCTAGGATAAAAGCCATAAAGGTTCGCCAACGGCGTTTACCCGGCACAAATGATTCCCTTGGAGCCCAGCATGAAAAAGATCACCAGCCTGCAATACCGGAATTCCTCTGAACGACGGATCCAGCTCAAGGCCAGCACCGGTTCGCATTGCCCCACCAATGGCTTCTGGCGGGCCGAAGACGGCGCAGCCTCGGATCCGGTATTTGTCTTCGAGGGCAGCATGATGCCGCCGGGCAAGCGGGGATCCACCATGTGGTACCTGGACGACTCCCAGGTGGGGCCGCCTGCGTACCTTCTTCCGGGGATGAACTGAGGTGGCGTGAACCACCGCACCGCCGGCGGCCAAGAAGGCCCGGAGTTCCGAAAGGAACGCCGGGCCTCTCTGCTTTAACCCCATCATTGGGGGTGGAGCTACAGCGCCGGCTCCAATTCGGCGTCCTCCACCAGCAGGCCTTTGGCCTTCAGCACGTCGGTCAGTTTGCACAACTCGATGGTGGTGCCGCCTTCCTTATAGCGGCGGATGAGGTCGTCCTCAGCGTCCACGCGTGCCTGCGACAGCTTGATGACTTCCTCGATCTCATCCTTGCGGACCACCACCACGCCGTCGGCATCACCCAGCAGGACATCGCCCGGGTAGACAATTTCGTCGCCGAACACCAGGGGATGGTTGATCGGGCCAATGGTTTCCTTGACAGTCCCCTTGATGCAGACACTGCCGGAGAACACCGGCAATCCGAGTTCAACCAGGTCCTTGGTGTCGCGGACACCTGAATCCGTGACCATACCCGCCAGGCCTTTCGCCTTCATGGCGTTGCCCAGCACGTCGCCGAATGTCCCGGCTTCCTCGTACTCACCTGCTGCCACCAGGACAACGTCACCCTTCCGGGCGTAGTGAATGGCCACCTGAAGCATCAGATTGTCCCGCGGTGCACAGACCACGGTGACGGCGGGGCCACAGAAGGACATGCTGCGGTCGATCGGCTTGATCTTCGAACTCAGCGCACCTTTGCGGCCCTGTGCTTCATGCACTGTGGCAGAGGAGAACTTGGAAAGTCGCTGAACGGCATCTTCGGAAGGGCGGTCGAATTTCGTTTTGACATGGATCATGGGGTACTCCTGTTTTGTAGAAAGCGTGGGCAGAGTAGTGGTTGGGTCAGGCCAGCGCCCTGACGGCCTTTTCGATGGCAGCGATGGCATCGTCGATCACCGGCAGCCCGGTGGCATAGGAAATCCGGAAGTAGGGGCTTAGTCCGTACGCCGATCCCTGGATGACGGCAACTGACGCCGCTTCCAGCAGGTACAGCGTGAAGTCCTCGTCGTTGCTGATCTGCCTGCCATCGGGCGTCGTCTTGCCGATGACACCGGCGCAGTTGACGTACGCGTAAAAGGCGCCTTCCGGCGTCGCGCACTGCAGGCCATTGACCGCGTTCAGCCCGGAGACTGCCGCATCACGCCGTTCGCGGTACACCTCCACGCTTTCGCGGACGAATGCGTGGTCTCCGGTGAGTGCCGCGGCGGCAGCCGCCTGGCTGATCGAGGACGGGCAGGAGGACATCTGGGACTGCAGCTTGTTGATGGCAGCCACCAGGGGCGCCGGTCCGCCGGCGTAACCCAGCCGCCATCCGGTCATCGCGTAGGCCTTGGAGACCCCGTTGGTGACCAGCACACGGTCCTTAAGCTCAGGGGCAACAGCCACGAGACTGGTTATGGGCTCTTCGCCGAAGTGGATCTCGTCGTAGATCTCATCGGTGAGGACATAGACGCCAGGGTGGTCCTTGAGGACCGCGGCGAGGCCTTCCAGTTCTTCGCGGGAGTAGACGGCTCCTGTGGGGTTGGATGGCGTGTTGAGGATGACCCACTTGGTGTGCTCCGTCAGTGCGCCTGCCAGCGTCTCAGGGGTTAGTTTGAAACCGGAGTCCTCACCACAGGAAACGATGACGGGGGTGCCTTCGTTGGCGAGCACCATGTCCGGGTAGGAGACCCAGTACGGCGCGGGAATGACGACCTCGTCGCCCGGATTGAGGGTGGCCATGAACGCGGTGAAGATGACCTGCTTGCCGCCTCCCCCGATGGTGATTTCGCCGGCGGTGTAGTGCTGCCCGGTTTTGCGGTGCAGCGTCTGCAGGATGGCCTTTTGCAGTTCGGGCGTCCCGGTGACCGAGGTGTACTTGGTTTCACCACGGTCGATGGCCGCGACGGCAGCGTCCTTGATGTGCTGCGGCGTGTCGAAATCCGGCTCGCCGACCGTCAGGTCCAGGATCCGGCGGCCCTCGGCCTTGAGCTCCCTGACACGGGCCGCCGCGGCAACGCTGGGTGAGGATTTGATACGGGTTACGCGTGATGCGGGCACGAATTCAGGCATGGTGTCTTCCAGGCTTCCGGTACGGATGGGGGTGGTTCATTTGAGCCTAGGGAAGGAGCCGCCCCCTTGGATAAGACCTAAAGTGCGTGGACAGATAAGCAGCCCTTATGACGGAGCACTTAGAACTTTCGCCTATTGCTCCACGCACTTTCGGTATTGCCCTGCCGGCTTGCCTGGGGCGTAGCCTGCAGGGTGGATAACGGGCCCACCGAACGCAACGCGTCGCTCCCTCCCGCGACGCCTTCAATGCGATGGGCCGAACCGCAGGAGAGGTACGCCTGCCGCCGGGAGGCCGCGCGGCATGCAAACTCAAACGGAGACAAGGAGCAGAGGTGCCCGGCAGAGAAATTCACGATCGGATACCTCCGCGTACAGCCGGCACCGGAACGGGCGCGGCCGGCGTGGCAGCGTACCGGTACCGCGGCGTCCCGAAGCCGGACCCCGCGACGGCCCGAGCCCAACAAGCCTTGGCCGTGCTGGCCCAGCTGAGGACGACCCTCGCACTTCGGTCCAGCAGGGTACGTGCCCTCACCGCCGAGTTGGGTGATTGCCTTGCCCAGGCCGTGTGCGATGGCGTGAAGGTTGCCGCGGTTGCGAAGGCCGCCGGACAGCCTGCAGCCAGTATCCGGTCTGCCGCCCTGGCACGCGGCGAACTGTACCCGTCCGGCCAGACCCGAAGCGGGCATCTTCATCTCATTGCGGGATTGGCGTCGGAGCTTGCGGCAGCCGAGGGCGCCCGGAGTGCAGCGGAAGACGAACGAACGCGGGTACTGGCTTTGGCCAGGAAATCCCGGCTCCTCGACGACTACCAACTTGCCGGGGCAAGCGGGCTCAAGTCCGACGAAATCCGCAAAATGACCAGGGGCGTCGGCTTGCGTGTGGCCCAGCCGCAGTAATCGTCCCGCCTGATCCCCGGCCGGCGGGCCGGCGGGCCTTCCGCTCTCCCATCCCCATTCCACGGCGGGCTTCCGTGTTGTCCAAGGTCTCCGGCTCGTCGACTCCAAGCCATAACGAATCGCTATGTAGGTACATAAAAGCCGACTTTGTGTGACCCATACCGCAAACGTTAACTTGATGTTTGAGGCCGGTCCGCAAAGCCGTCAACACGATTTGCGAGAGAGCTCACAGCAGGACCAACAGGACATTCCATTCAAGATCTCTTTCCGAGAGCCCAGGTTTAGCGGCAACCGGTGTTCACCCATCACCCACGGAGACGAAATGACAGAAACCACACTTCCCAGGAAGACCCCGGTCAAGGCCGCAATCGCGGCCTGGATCGGCACGACGTTGGAGTACTACGACTTCGCGGTGTATGGCACCTCGTCGGCGTTGGTTTTGAACGTGCTCTTCTTTTCACCCGATCTTCCCCAGGGCCTCAGCGTGCTGCTCGCCATGATCACCTTCGCGGTCGGCTACGCGGTACGCCCCCTCGGCGCCCTCATCCTGGGACCGCTGGGCGATCGTCGCGGCCGCAAGTTCGTCATGATGATCACACTGTTCGGCATCGGCGGCTGCACCTTCCTGATCGGGTGCCTGCCCACGTACGCCCAAATCGGTCCTCTTGCTCCGATCTTGCTCGTGCTGATCCGCGTCATCCAAGGACTGTGCCTTTCCGGTGAGCAGCCCAGTGCCATCACCATGAGCCTGGAGCATGCTTCCGAAGGCCGGCGCGGGTTCCTCGCGAGCTTCACCACCTTGGGTTCCTCCTCCGGCACGCTGCTCACCCTGCTGGTGTTCATCCCGATCGCCGCCATGCCCTCGGAGCAGTTGCTGAGCTGGGGTTGGCGGCTGCCGTTCTGGGCCTCCGCCCTCGTCGTCGTCGCTGCCTACCTGATCCGCCGCCACATCGAGGAGCCGCCGGAGTTCGTAAAGGCCCAGGCCGCCAAGGTGAACGCTGCTCCCCTCCGGCATCTTCTGCGCTTCCACTGGCGTGCTGTGCTGCGGATCGTGTTCTGTGCCCTCATCGCGGGCACCAGCTACATGATGCAGACCTTCTCGGTGGCGTTCGGTACCGCCGGATACAAGCTGGATAAGCCGACCATGCTCCTGACGACTACCGTCTCGGCCGTGATCGCGCTCGGCATCACACCCCTGGCTGGATTCCTTGTGGACAAGATCGGCCGCAAGACGATGTTCCTCATCGCAACGGGCGGCGTGGGCGTCACGATGGCGCCCTATCTGTGGTCAATCACGACCGGCAACTGGTCGCTGATCTTCCTGTTTGGCATCATCAACTACTCCCTTTTCTACTCGATGGTGAACGCGTCCTGGCCGTCATTCTTCGCAGAGATGTTCCCCGGCCGGCTGCGCGTCTCCGGACTCGCCCTTGGGACCCAGGTCGGCTTTGCCATCTCGGGCGTCATCGGCCCCGTTCTCTCGACAGCACTCGCTGGCCCCGACCTGAAGGATTGGGTCGGACCGTCCATGGTGGCGCTCGGGTTCATGGTCCTGGCAGGAGCCTCAGCCCTCACCGCCAAGGAGACCAAAAAGTACACCCTCAAGGAGCTCGACGAGGTGCAGCAGAGCGAACGGGAAACGTCCGTCCTCACGGCCGCGGCCATGTCCCCAACCTCAGCTGCCCGCGGCCTCGCCGGTTAGACCGAAAAGCAGGATGACGGGATATCTCCCTTGAGATGATCACGGACTCGCTGTACGTCCCACAACGTTGATTCCGTTGTGAGCAAGTGAAGACCTCTTAGTGACGGCACCGACAGCCAACCACTAAGGGGTCTTCCTGTTGCCAGGGCCGCCGCACCACAAATACCCGCGTACCCTGGTTCCAGTCCGGAAGACCCTGGCCCGCCGCCCCAATAAGTGCTGGGATAGTGCTGGCGATGTGGAGGCGATGGCGATGGCACGGTTGGACGGGCGGATTGCGGTAGTGACCGGGGCGGCCGGCGGTATTGGACGGGCGGTTGCTGCCGGCCTTGCCCGCGACGGGGCCGCCGTCGTGGTGGTGGCCCGCAGCCAGGCCCGCGCCCTGGCGGCCATGGCGGATATCCGGACGCGCGTCCCGGCCGCGGAGCTGGAGCCCCTGGCCTGTGACCTGTCGCTGCAATCGTCCATCCGTGAGGCCATGGCCGAGCTGAAATCCCGTCACGGCCGGGTGGACGTCCTGGTGAACACCGCCGGCGTATTCCGGAAGGAACGCCAGGAAACCGCGGAAGGGCTGGAGCTCACCTTTGCCACGAACGTGATGTCCTATTTCCTGGTGACCGGACTCCTCCTGGATGCCCTCAAGAAGGGTGCCACAGCTGCCCTGCCGTCACGCATCATCAATATCGCCTCCAAATACGGCAACGTCAGGCTCCCGTTCGATGACCTGCAGACCGCCACGGGCAAATACAGTTTCCTCCGTTCCACGCCGCCCACCATGCTGGCCCGGATCCTGCTGACGCAGGAGTTCGCCGAACGGCTGCGCGGCACGGGCGTGGTGGCCAATGCGGTGCACCCGGGACTGGTGCGGAATACGGGGCTGCTGCAGGACGTGGGCGGTCCGTTGCGCCGGCTGACCAACACGCTGGGCAAATCGGCGGAACGGGCCGCGGACACGCCGCTGTGGCTGGCAACCTCGCCCGAGGCTGCAGCCGTGACCGGCAAGTTGTGGGCGAAGCGGAAACAGCTTCCCACCCCGGGCATGGGCTCGGACCCGGAAGCCAGGCGGCGGTTGTGGGAGGCGTGCGTGCGCCTGGCCGGTACGGATTTCGCGTGAACGGCTCCCGGACGGCAACGGACGGGCCAACGTAGCGGGCAGGGAATTTGTTGACGCGCCCCTGCGTTGTCGATCTGTCCAGAACAATCTGGACAACTGCAGCTCGACAGGAGAAAACACCACATGTCAGTTGACTACGACGCTCCGCGGGTTACTCCCGAGGAAGAGCCGAACGTCGCTTTGGAGGAGCTGAAGTCCGATAAGTCCGGCCGCCGGGAGGCCAGTCCCGACATGGACGAGACGGACCTCGCGGACAGCTTCGAGCTGCCCGGCGCGGATCTTTCCAACGAGGAACTCCTTATCCAGGTGGTCCCGGTGCAGGCCGATGAGTTCACCTGCATGTCCTGCTTCCTGGTCCACCACCGCAGCCAGCTGGCCCGGGAAAAGGACGGCAAGAAGTACTGCAAGGAATGTGAGGGATAGCCGGCAGGCAGGCCGGCCAGGTACGGATTCCAACCATTGGAATCCGGGCTCGTGGACGGAGCGTGTGGAAGCCATGATGTAGGTCACGCTCCGGCAAGGGCCGGCCGACTGGAAAGAAGGAAACCATGTCCCTCAGCGTTGAGGAAATGAACAAGCAACTCCCGGTGGCCAACGCGCTGCCCGGCGAGGCAGTCCCGTATTACATGGCGTCCGGTGAGGGCGCACGCTACGAGATCAACGGCCAGCTGGTGACAGTCATCGCCCGCGCCGCCGATACCGGAGGGATCTTCAGCGCAGCCTACGTTTCCGGCGGCATGGGAGCCGAATCCCCCTTTGTCAGCCACAGCATCGAGCACAAGACGCTCTACGTGTTCGATGGAATCCTGCACGTCTGGCTGCCTGGCGAGAGCCGGATCCTCACGCCGGGCGACTCGGTGGTCATCCCCCCGAACACTCCGCACGCCTACCGGATGGCGAGCCACTACACCCGGTTCCTGAACTGGATGACTCCCGGCGGCGGCGAAAAGTACTACGAGCGGGTGGGAACGCCCATCGATTCGCACGTCCCGCCGGCCAGGCCCGGACACAAGGCCAGCCTGCAGGAGCAGGCCGAGGTGGGCGCCGAGTTCGGCATCACGTTCCCCGACGTTGAGCGCGTGGCGGCGTCGTTCAAGCACGACGCCGGCCTGCCGCCCACGCAGAGCCCCTACTTCCTTAGCGCCGGCGAGGGTGAGCGGCTGGCCAGCTACCAGACGATGTTCACCTACCTGTCCCGGCCCGCCAACACCGGCTCGAACTACTTCGCCGTGCACACCAAGGGCGCCAAATCCCCCTACATTCCGCTGCACTTCCACTCACAGCACACGGAGAACTTCCTCTGCACCGAAGGCCGGATGTGGCTCTACGCCAACGGCCGCGAGATGCTGCTGACCAAGGGTGACTTTGTGCACGCCCCCGCGGGCACCGTCCACTCGTTCGCCCTCGACGCCCACAACACCCAGATGGTGGGGTTCCTGACGCCCTCGGTCTTCAACGGGTTCTTCGAGTACTTCAACCAGCCCACCGAGGACTACATGTACACCGAGGGCGGCGAACCCTACATGGACATGGAGGGTTTCGGCCGCGCCCAAGCCGAAATGGACCTGACGGTGGTGGGGCCGCCGCCCCAGCGCCGCGCAGCCCTGGACATCCCCTAAGCCGCACCACAGAAGGCCCGGACTTCCGAGAGGAAATCCGGGCCTTCCCTGTGTTACCGGGTGGTTTGCCTGACGAGTTCCCGGCCGTAGTCGTTGCCGTTGGGCGTGCGGACCACGGTGTGCATGTGGAACGGGGCAGGTTCGTCGTTGCTGAGGAACACGCCGGTGTGGTGGTCCAGTTCCAGCACCACCACAGGGCTTTGCAGGCGGAAGTAGAAGGCCTCCCCGCCTTCCCAGCCGCCGATCCAGCTGAAGTACGTTTCGCCGTAGTGCTCGCGGATTTCGCGGCGACGGGCTGCGCGCGGGCCTTCCGGGAGGTACGCGATGAAATCATCCACCACCGCGTCCAGCAAGGCGCGCGCCCCGGAGGGCATATCAGCAGCCCGGATGCCCTCGTACGGGATCACCCGGTTGTCCTGGAAACAGCCGCCCAGGTGCCGTTCGTCCCCGGGGTGAAGGCGGCCTTCCGGCATGGCAGGGTCCACCATTGCCCCGTAGACAACGGCGCGGGAGCGCAGCTCGGCGGGCAGGGCGCCCATCAGTTCCCGGGCCAGGGCGATGCGGTCCTTGAATACTTTGACGCCCCGGTGCGGGCCGGCGTCGATCATGTCCGGCTCGGCGCCCATGAACACCGGCGAGATGACCAGCTGGGTGCCTGCTACCAGGCAGTTCAGCGCCGCATGGTGGCCAAAGAGCTGCCACCCCCACGGTTCGGTTTCTGACGGCCCGCCGTAGAGGGCGAAGTTGTAGCTGAACTCGTTCATCAGCAGCGGTAGCTCCACCAGGTCGCCCAGGAAGCCGTTGATGCGCATCAGGTTCCGCACCAGTTCGAACCCTTCGGCGCTCAGGCTGGCTTCCACCACGCCAAGCACGGCGTCGCGCACCGCGGGTTCCAGTTCATCGAGCCGGAGGCCGGTGTCGTGCTGCATGAACTCCGGGTTGGCCCAGCTCTGCCATTCGGGGGCGTCCACGGCGTGGCTGAGCTTCCGGGCCCGGTCAGCGTCCAGGGTGCCCAGGAGCTTGCGGGCTGCCGCCACCATCTGCGCGGTGGGCGCTTCTTCGCCGGGCCGCGCCGGTGCGAGCGGGTACAGGCCTTCCCGCCGGACGCCGTCGCTGGTGATCCCGGTGAAGGGCTGCGGGTAGAGTTGCTGCCACCCTTCGATCATGGGCCCGGCGAACGAATCGGTCTTGGCGGCTTCCGCGTACGCGCGGGCGTCCAGTCCGCGGATCCCAGCGACGCGCGGGTGGTCCGGGGAGAACAGGTAGTCACGGAAGGACGGCGTCTGCACGGATGCTCCTGGTGGTCTCGAGGGAAGTGGGCGACCAGCCGGCCGCCACGGACAAGGCGGCGCCTGCGGCCGCGGCGGAATTGCCCCGCCACGCCACGTGCTGGTCCGGGCGGACCAGCAGGGTGCCGGCACCCCATACCTGCGAAAGGTGCGTGCCGTCGTCGGCTGGTCCGACGACGGCGATGGTCACCGGGCAGCCGGTGCGGGCAGCCGCCGCCAGCACCGGCTGGAAGGCTTCCGCCGCCGGCACCCCGGCCAGCGCGCCGGCGTCGGCCAGCAGCGTGAAGCCGATTCCCAAGTGGCTGTACAGGGAGGTGCCGTCCGCCAGCCAGGCGTGCGGCAGCAGGGCGCCGGGGGTGGCTGAGGGAAGGTAGTGGATGGGGTCCTCGGCGGGGGCTGGCAGGGCGTCCGGCACCACCAGGGTTGAGTCCGCGTACGAATAGCCGAGCACCAGGCCCAGTGAGTCGAACTCGCTCTGCTTTATGGCCAGTGCCGCATTGGCGGCCCGCCGCGCCGCGTCGCCCCGTGCCCCTGGGGCCGCGAGGTGGGTGTCCGCGAAGTGGTACGCCAGGGCCTTGCCGTTTTCGGCGGCGTCCCGGATGGTGCGGGCGGCCACCGGTCGGCGCTCCTCCCCATAGCTGGGCAGGAGTCCGGGGCCGGCCCATCCGTTGATGGCGGCGGCGAGCTTCCAGGCCAGGTTGGCGGCGTCGCCGATGCAGGTGTTGAAGCCGTGGCCGCCCCACGGTGGGTTCAGGTGTGCGGCGTCGCCCACCAGGAAGATGCTGCCGTGGCTGTACTCCGGGGCCAGCAGCATCCGGGCGGTCCACGGGTCGGTGGCCACCACGTCAATGTCCACCTCCGCGCCCACGAGGGAGCGGACCATCGCGGCGGCATCTTCCGTGGTGACGTTGACGGCGGGATCCACGCCCTGGACGATCGCCCACCAGGTGCCTTCCAGGTCCATGGGCCCCACCATGCCGGAGGTTTCGGACCCCACCACCCAGTACTGGACGGCCGGGTCCAGTGCGATGGCGGATGCCAGGGACTGCGAGCGGAACAGGATGCTGACGTTGGACAAGGCCGCGGAGCCGCCTTCCAGCCGCAGCCCCAGGCTGCGGCGGACGGTGGAGGACCCGCCGTCGGCTCCGATCAGGTATTGTGCCCACAGCGTGCGGGAGGTGCCCACCGCATCGGTGACGACGACGGCGTGCGGCCCGGTGGCATCGCCGCCGGCGGGGCCGGCATCGGTGACAGACCACCCGGTGACGAAGGTGACCAGGGGGTTGTCCGTTGCGGCGTTGCGGAGGACTTCCTCAAGGACCGGCTGCGGCACCTGCTGGCCGCACTCGGGTTGCGGGCCGTACCGGCCGGGGACCAGTTGGAAGGCGTTGCGGAACCGGCGCAGTTCGTGGGCGGCGGAGCCGGTGAGCCCGGTGCAGAAGATCACGTCCTGCCCGTGGTCCACCGGCAGCGGCGCCGCGTCCCGAAGCAGGTCCGCGAGCCCAAGCCGACGCAGGTGGGTCATGGTGCGGGCGTTGGTGGTCTTGGCCCGCGGCCTGGTGTGGTCCACGGCGGTGCGGGGTTCGATGACGGTGCTGGCGATGCCGCGGGAGGCGAGGTCCAATGCCAGGAAGAGCCCGCTGGGGCCGCCGCCGGCGATGAGGACCTGCACCTCCGCCGGAAGGTCTGCAGCGTGATGGGATGCGGTCATCAGGCACGGCTCCGCAGGGAAAGGTCCCCCACCGGTGTGGTCAGTGTGCCAAGCTTCTCGATCTCCACTTCCACGGTGTCGCCGGGCTGGAGGAGCCACTGCGGGGTGCGGGCATAGCCAACGCCGTCGGGGGTGCCGGTGGCGATGACGTCGCCGGGGTGCAGCGTGAACGTCTGGCTGATGAGGGCAATGATGGCGGGGACGGAGAAGATCATGTCCCGGGTGTTGCCGTTCTGGGCCTCGATGCCGTTGACGCGGGTGCGGACCTGCAGGCCTTCGCGGAGGTCCCCCACCTCATCGCGGCTGACCAGGGGACCCAGCGGCCCGCTGAAATCGCCGTTCTTGCCCAGGGTCCACTGCGAGGTGAGCTTCTGGGCCCTGCGGGAGGTGATGTCGTTGAACGTGGAGTAGCCAAAGACGGCGTCGCCGGCGGCGGATTCGTCCACTGACTCGACCCGGCGGCCGATGTAGGCGGCCACTTCGCCCTCCCAGTCCAGCCCGTCTTCACCGGCGGGGACGGGGACCGGGACGTTGCCCACCGACAGGGACGCCGTCCAGCGGGCGAACAGGGTGGGGTACGGGGGCAGTTCCTGGTCCTTGAAGCTGCCTTCGGCAACGTGTGCCTTGTAGTTCAGCCCGACGCAGATAACCCGGGCCGAGGCCGGGACCAGCGGCACCTCGGTGACGCTGGCGCGCTCCAGCCAGGCGCCGGCGTCGGACGCTTCACTGCCTGCCGCGCCGGCAACCAGGCCCGCGGCCTTGTCCTGCCAGCCCTCGGCGTCGGCCCAGAATCCGGGGACGGGTACGAGCGGGAGGAGCCGGGAACCGGCGAGGGCGGCTGCCCAAGGTTCGCCGTGGTGGGTGGTGCCGATGAACTGCATGGAGGCCTTTCAGGTCCGGTTCCCGGAGTGCGCGTACACACCGGGCAAGGGTTGGGAAATCAGTGCAGGTCCGCCTGGCGGCGGAAGAACTCGATGGTGGCGGCGGTGGCCTGTTCCGCGGCCGTGGTGCTGCGGTCCGGGAGCTGCCACATGTGGTCCGCGTCCTCCAGCAGGAGGAGGTCGACGACGTTTCCGGCGGCTTCCAGCGCGGCGGCGAAGGTGGTGGACTGTTCCACGGGGACGAAGCGGTCGGCCGTGCCATGGATCAGCAGGAACGGCGGCGCGGCCGGGTGTACGTAGGTGGCCGGACTGGCGGCGCGTGCTGTGGCGGGGGCATCCGCCGGCTGGGCACCGATCAGGAGGGATTCACGGGAGCCGGGGTCGTCGGCGCTTGCAACGGCGTCAGGCCGCGCCTGGGACCCCATGGCCACTAGGTCCGTGGGCGGGTACCAGGCCACGACGCCGGCCACGCGGCTGTCCCCGTCAGCGTCGGGGCTATGGGTAGGGTCCACAAAATCCGCGCCTTCTGCCGTCAGGCCGAGGAGACTGGCCAGGTGGCCGCCGGCGGAGTCACCCCAGGCGTAGATCCGGTCCGGGTCCACCCCGTACCCGGCAGCGTGGGCCCGGAGCCAGCGGACGGCTGCTTTGGCGTCCAGCAGTTGCGCCGGGAAGGTGGCGGTGTCCGTCAGGCGGTAGTCGGCCGAAGCCACCACGAAGCCGGCGGCCGCGAGCTGCTCGATAGGGCTGAGCCCGAACCCGTCCACGCCAGGTCCCAGGGAGGACCGCTCCCCCGTCCGCCAGCCGCCGCCGTGGAAATGGACGACGGCGGGCAGGCCGGCCTGGCGGCTGCCCCCGCCTCCCGGGGGCGCCGCCGCCGGAAGGTAAAGGTCCAGCAGCAGCGGGTCCGCGTTCTGTGGCCGGCCGAACTCGATCCCCCGGAGGATCCGCAGTGCCGTCATCGTTGACTCCATGTGTGCCGCGCCGTTTCTGTCCTGTTGCCTCTGTCCCGGCGTTGCCGGGCGCCGGACCAAGGTGTGGTCCGCGTTCATGGACTCAACTGTGGGGCATGGGCGGGTCCGGATGCGCGGGTGGTTTCACTGAATGAAACTGGTTCGGGGCCGGAGCCCGTTGTCACGAAATTTTGGCATGGCCGGGGTTGAACCTGACGTGGCGTCAGGTCCTACGGTGGCGGTATGGAACAGCTGGACGAACCGCTCTGGAGCATTGGGAAGCTGGCCGCGGCAACGGGCGTAACCGTGCGGGCACTGCACCATTACGACAGCATCGGCTTGCTCCAGGCGAGCGCCAGGACCAGCGCAGGCCACCGCCGGTACACGGAGCAGGACCTGCGGCGCCTTTACAGCATCAGGACGCTGCGTTCGTTGGGGGTTCCACTCGGCGGGATCGCTGCGGCACTGGACCGTTCCGGCGGCCCGGACGCCCTGCAGGGCCTGCTGTTGCGGCAACTTGAAGCTTTGGCCGGCCAGGCCGCGCAGCTGGAGCAGCTCCAGCGGACCATCAGGGAACTGTTGGAACGCATCAACAGCCACGGGCACGTCGGCCCCGGCAACTTCACCACCATTTTGGAAAGGATGACCATGTTTGAGAACTACTTCACCAGCGACCAGCGCCGGGAGCTCGATGAGCGCCGCGCACAGTTGGGGCAGCAGGGGACGGATGACTCACGGAACGAGTGGGTGGGCCTGGTGGAGGAGGGTCTGCGGCAGGTGTCCGCCGGCGTCGCCGCGGATGCCCCGGAAGCCCGGGAGCTGGTGCGCCGCTGGGATGAGCTGGGTTCGCGTTTCCACAGCAGCGAGGGCACCAAGGCGGCCGCCCGCAGCATGTGGAACGAGAACAGTGACGAACTGAGCCAGGCACTGCCCTGGACCGCGGGGCAGATGCAGTCGCTGGTTGCCTACCTGCAGGAGGTCCGCGATGCCGGGTAAGCCTGCGCAGGGTTGCCCACCGGACGGTTGCAGCTGACCGGGAGCCGGCCCGACGATTCGGTCAGCGTGTTTCCTGCGCCGGTGCCTGGTCCTTCAACGGACGCCTGGCGAGCCAGGCGGCCACGATGGCGCCGGAGATGTTGTGCCACAGGGAGAAAACGGCGGACGGGAGTGCAGCGAGCGGGGTGAAGTGCGCGATGGCCAGCGTCGATGCAAGGCCGGAGTTTTGCATCCCCACTTCGAACGCCAGGGCACGGCGGGCCTTGTCGTCCAGGCGGCCCAGCTTGCCGGCCAGGTAGCCCAGGCCCAGGCCGAAACCGTTGTGGAGCACCACGGCAAGGAACACGATGGCCCCGGCGTCGAGGATCTTGTTGGCGCTGCCGGCCATCACGATGGCCACGATCAGGGAGATCACGACGGCGGAGGCCCAGGGCAGCGCCGGCAGCACCTTCGCGACGAGCTTCTTGAGGAACAGCCGGGCCAGCAGTCCGGCGACCACGGGCAGGAGCACCGTCTTGACGATGTCCAGCACCATGCCGGCGGCGTCGATCTGCAGGTACGACCCGGCCAGGAACAGGACCAGCAGCGGCGTGACGATCGGGGCGATCAGGGTTGAAACGGAGGCGACGGCGACCGAGAGGGCAACGTCGCCCTTAGCCAGGAACGCCATCACATTGGAAGCGGTTCCGGAGGGTGCGCAGCCCACCAGGATGACGCCGACGGCGAGTTCGGGGTTGAGGTTGAGGGCTCCGGCGATGAGCCAGCCGGCACCGGGCATGATGACGTAGTGCGCCACGATTCCCAGCGCCACCGCCCACGGCCGCTTGGCCACCGCCGCGAAATCCGGCGGGGTCAGGGTCAGGCCCATGCAGAACATGATGATGCCCAGCAGGTAGGGCACGCCCTGTCCCATGGGCTTGAAGACTCCGGGGAGCAGGAAACCGGCGATGCCTGCGGCCACCACCAGGAGCGGGAACACCGTCACCGCGATGCGGGCGATCCGGCTTTCCGCTTCCAGCGCAGGGTTGGCGGGTGCCCCGTCCGGGGAATTCTGGGGTTTAGTTGCCTCAAGCATCCAATCATGGTGACACCGGCCGGCCAGGCTCCGCCAATTGATGACCGGGAAGGGTAACAACGGCGGAGCCGGGCACGAAAAAGGGAAAGCGGACGACGGCGGTCGTCCGCTTTCCCTTGCCCCTCGGCTTCAGGCCGCCCCTACCTCCAGCGCAGCGGCGAAGGCAGTGACGTCAACGGCAGCGCCGCTGTTGTCAAAGTCCAGGTGGCGGGCGCCCTTCCATCGGCAGGAATCGCCCTGGGCACCAGCCCAGAACGTTTCCCAGTTGGAAAGTTTCCACTCATCGCGCGGGGACCCCCGGGCAATCAGCCTCCGGCGGAGGGCCTCTCCTGCCAGCCGGACGTGCACCACGACAAGATCCGCCTCGGGCCAGTCGTGGTCGACCCGCACCTTGGACAGGTAGTCGTCGTCCGGAAAGAACTTTCCAAAGGGCGCGTCGAGCACCACGGAATTGCCTGCCCTCAGGTTGTCGCGGGTGAGGTCCAGGATGGACGCGTATTCCAACGGCATGATGGTGTTTTGGTAGAAGTCGCTGTTGTCCCGCTCGTGGGGATCGGAGCCGTTGAGGGTCAACAGCAACTCAGTGAAGCGGATGGTTGCGGTGTCCTTGTCGATGTGGGCGGCACCGAAACGCTCTGCGAGGTGCCGGCTGACACTGGACTTGCCTGAGCCTGCGGGACCGATCACAAAGAACACTTTGGGGATGGTACTGGTCAACTGCCTGTTCTTCCTTGAACTGTGGAACGTGGCTTTGGAACCCGAAAGATCCGGTCTACGCCACCGGGGCGGGACGTCGGTCCTTGACGAAGAAGCCGTATGACACGGCGCCCACGATCAGCAACACGCCGCCGATCAGGAACACCAGGGTGTAATTGCCGCCTGTCGCATCAAGGATAAGGCCGGTGACGATTGGCGCCACGGCAGCTCCAAGGAAACCACCGAAATTCTGGATGGCGCCCAGGGAAGCCACCTGGTTGGGTTCCGCGATATCAGAGGCCAGTGTCCACAGCACGCCGATGGGAACCTGGGCAGCAAAGTAGCCCAGGGACAGCAGGACGATCGCCAGTGTGGTGTTCTCCACGTACGCCACCGGCAGCACCGCAGCTGCCGCCAGAAGGGCGCCGCCAACAATCGGGATCTTGCGGGCACGGACTACGGGGACTCCGCGGGCAATTGCCTTACCGGAGAAGATACCGCCGGCAAGCACGCCGGCAATACCGCACAGGAACGGCAGGCCG
Source organism: Pseudarthrobacter sp. MOO14 (assembly GCF_058267675.1). Lineage (NCBI taxonomy): Bacteria > Bacillati > Actinomycetota > Actinomycetes > Micrococcales > Micrococcaceae > Pseudarthrobacter > Pseudarthrobacter sp. MOO14. The sequence continues at coordinate 2,813,905 of NZ_CM177849.1, read as the reverse complement.
GCCAGCCAGCCGATTTGGCTGAGGCTGAAACCGCGGGCGGTCTGCAGGTAGCTGGGCAGCCACGTGAGGTAGACCCACACCGTGTAGAAGATGCCAAATGCGCCAATGACCATGAACCAGGTGTTCTTCTTCGTGAGCAGCTCACCCCACCCGGCCGGCTTCTCCTTGGGCTGCAGCCGCTCCTCGAACTCTTCACCCTTGATGATGAACTGCTCCTTCATGGTGGGATCGCGGTAGATCCGCAGCCACACCAGGGCAACGACGACGCCGAGGGCGCCGATGACCAGGAACATGCCCCGCCAGCTCATGGTCAGCATGAGGAAGGTCAGCAGTGGCGGGGCAATGGCGTTGGCAATCTGTGAACCCGTGTTAACGATCGAGACGGGCAGTGCGCGCTCAGTTTTGTTGAACCACTTGTCGGCCACCTTGAGGCCGGAGGTGAAGAACGGCGATTCTGCCACACCCAGAGCGACTCGGGCCGCATAAAGAAAGCCGAAGGAGTTGGCCATGGAGGAAAGCATGGAGACGATGGACCACAGGCCCGCGGCCCAGGCGAACATTTTCTTGGGACCGAACCGGTCGACAAGGTAGCCGGCCGGCAGGTTGGCAATGGCGTAGGGCCATGAGAAGGCAGAAAGCAGCAGCCCCATCTGGAGGGCGTTTAGGCCGAACTCCTTGGCGATGGTGGTGTTGGCGATACTGAGGTTGTTGCGGTCCAGGTAGTTGACGATGCCGCCAATGACGAGCAGTGCGATCAGGTACCACCTGATCCGCACGTTTCGCCCTGGCTTTTCCCTGGACGGGCGGATTTCTGCTGAAGCTTGGCTCATGCAGCTCACTCCTTTGTGTTCTGTCGGCAACGGGCTGCCGGTGCTGGGGTGCCGCCCTAGTGGCGGGCTTGTTCGATTGCTGCGAGGAAGGTGCGCGCGGCTTCCGCCACCTTGCCGTAGTCGCCATCCTGCTGGGCCGCCTTGGTGACAAAGCTGCCAACACCGACGGCGGTGACCCCGGCCGCGAACCATGACGCCACATTGGCGGGGCTGACGCCGCCGGACGGCATGATTGGCGCTTGGGGCAGGGGCGCCAGAATGGTCTTGACGAAGGACGGGCCGCCGAGTTCGGCCGGGAACAGCTTCACAATGTCTGCACCCGCCTCCAGCGTGTTGAGTACTTCGGTGGGGGTGAAGGCACCGCTGGCGCTTACGGCTTGGTAGCGGTTTGCCGTCGCAATCATCCGCGGGTTGAGCTGCGGGCTGACCAGCAGCCGGGCCCCGGCCGAGACGGAAGCGTACGCGGCTTCCGCGTCCAGAACTGTCCCCGCCCCAACTACGATCCCTTGGTCGCCGTACTTGTCCGCCAGGCGCTCGATGACACCAAGTGCGCCCGGGACGGTCAGCGGAACTTCTACGGCGCGGATGCCGCCTTCGATGGCCGCCTCGGCAACGCGGTACGCCTCGTCTGCCGAATCGAGGCGCGCGATGAGCAGGGCGCCTGTACGGACGATGGTCTCTAGGGTCTCAAATTTGTTTAACATCGATTAATAGATTAGCCCAAAGATTCACAAATGGGAACAGTCTGTGAAAACTTGTTAAGCTGAAGCCACGCCATCCCAAGGAGGGAATTCCGTGAGCCCCACCGCACGACCCCTGATCCCCGAGCAGCGTCACCAGGAAATCCTGCGCCTTCTCCGGCGTGAAGGCGTCTTGAGTATCCGGAGCCTCACGGACTACATGAACGTGTCCCATATGACCGTCCGCCGGGACATCACGGCACTGGAGGAACAGGGCCAGGTGATTTCCGTCCAAGGCGGAGTGCGCCTGGCGGAGTGGACCAGCCAGGAACCGCCCCGGGAACGGGAGTTCAGGGCGCAACTGGAACTTCCCCGCAAACAGGCCATCGCCGAACTCGCCGCCGCATCCGTGGAGGACGGCATGGTGGTCTTCCTGGACGCGGGGACCACCTGCCAGTCCGTGGTGCCGTACCTCGCCGGCAGACAGGGAATCACCGTTGTCACCAACGATTTCTATGTAGTCACCAGCCTGTTCGCCCACCCGCACGTCGAAACCATCCACACCGGCGGGGCGGTGGACCCGTCGAGCGCCTCGAGCTGTGGACGAATTGCCGCCGACGTGGTCAAGTCGGTCAACATCGACCTGTGCTTCCTCAGTACCGGCACCTGGAATATGGCCCGGGGCATCACCACGCCGTCCATGGACAAGGTGGAAGTAAAGCTGGCAGCCCTCGAATCCTCGTCCTCGTGCTTCCTCCTGGCCGACAGCACAAAGTTCGGCACAGTGTCGCGTTTCAATGTGGCGCCGCTTGAAAGGCTGGACGGCGTGGTCACGGATGACCAGTTGCCGCAGGAAATGCAGGAAAATATCCGCGACCTGGGGGTCGCCGTCCAGGTCGCCAGGCTCAGCAACGCCGCGTCCGCTTAGTTCGGATAGCCCGCAACCGCCAAGTCCGGGGACGGTGACGTTAAAAGGGGCAGGTGCCCGGCCCGGATGTTCCGTGGCGGGCACCTGCCCCTTTGGTGCTCAGAGCTGTTTGCGGAGCTCCATCTTGCGGATCTTCCCGCTGGCCGTGCGGGGCATCTCGGCCACCACCACCAGGGACTTGGGGATCTTGTACCGGGCCAGCCGGCCGTCGAGGAAGCTCCGCAGCCCGTCCGCCGTCAGGGATTCGCCCTCGCGCAGGGTCACGATCGCCTGCGGAACCTCGCCCCATTTGTCATCCGGAACGCCGATGACGGCCACGCTCCCCACGGCGCTGTGCTCGGCGATGACAGCCTCCACCTCGGCCGGGTAGATGTTCTCCCCGCCGGAGATGATCATGTCCTTGAGCCGATCGGAGACAAACAGGAAGCCTTCCCCGTCCCGGTAGCCCATGTCCCCGGAGCGGAACCAGACCGAATCGGCGTAGCTTGCGGCCGTCGCCTCAGGCCGGTTCCAGTACTCCTTGATCACGTTGGGCCCGGAGATCTGGATCTCCCCCACCTCCCCGGGAGCCACGGCGCCGCCCATGGGATCGGCGATCCGGACGTCGGTGAAGAAGTGCGGAAGGCCTGCCGAACCGGCCTTCTCCCGTGACCGCGCCACGGGAAGCATGGTGACTCCCGGCGCTGTTTCGGTCATGCCGTAGCAGCTGGTGAACCCGATGCCGCGGTCCTCGTACGCATCCAGGACCCGGCGGGGAATGGCGGAGCCGCCGCACGTGAGCTTGTCCAGGGAGCCGAGGTCCGCCCCCTCCCAGCCCGGGTGTTCGCAGAGCAGCTGGAACGTGGTGGGCACCCCGTTAAGGGTGGTCACCTTGTGCTCCTGGATGAGTTCCAGGACCCTGGCGGGATCGAACTTCGCCTCAAGCACCACGGTGGCACCCTTCAGCAGCATCGGCAGCAGGCCCATGTCCAGCGACGCCACATGGAACAGCGGCGAGATCATCAGCGCCACATCGTTGCGGTTCAGGTCCATGTCCACGATGGTGTTGATGCAGTTCCACGTGATGTTCCCGTGGGTCAGGAGCGCACCCTTGGGTTTCCCGGTGGTCCCCGAGGTGTAGAGGATCATTGCCCCGTCATCGAGCCCCACCGGCACGTCGGCGGGACCCGGTGCCGCAGCCTGCAGCGCCTCCTCGTAGGGTGCCACCTCACAGGGAACGACGGCGGCGGGTGAGGTGCCGGCGGAAGGTTCGGTCCCGCCGTCGGCCGCTACAACCAGCCGGTGGGTGACGCCCGTACCTTCCAGGGCAGCAGCGGCAGACGCCCCCAGGGCGCCGGCGTTGACCAGGAGCCGGGCCCCGGAATCCTCCAGCTGGAACTGAAGTTCAGGCGGAGCCAGCCGGGTGTTGAGCGGGACGAAGATGGCGCCCAGCAGGCCGCAGGCGAAGAAGGTCTCCACGAAGGACGGGTGGTTCTCGCCCAGGTAGGCCACCCGGTCGCCCTTTGCCACTCCCCTGTCCCGGAGCGCGCTGGCCAGGCGGTCGGCCCGCTCGGCCAGTTCCTCGTAGCCAAGGGTGCTGGTTCCGGAAATGAGGGCTGCCTTGGAACCTGATTTGTGCCGGCGGCGCTGCAGCCAGGATCCAACTCCGTTGTTGTCCATGGTTCTCCTAACGGACCGTGGTGAGGTCGTTGTTCTTAGATTCCCGCGTCAGGGCGATGAAGACAATCGACACGAGGGCCATGACGGACAGGAACACCACCACCGGAACGATGCTCTGGCCGGAATCCTTATAGAGACCGGCGATGATGCCCGGGGTGAACCCTGCGCCGATGAGGGTGGCCAGCTGGTACCCCACCGCGGCACCGGTGTAGCGGGACGTGGTGCCGAACTGTTCGGACACGAACGCTGCCAGCGGCCCGTACAGGGATGAGTGCAGGACCAGCGCCACGGTAAATGCCACGAAGACCAAGCCGACATTGCCGGAGCCCAGCATGCCGAACATCGGGAACAGGTAGGCGATGAACAGGGCCAGGCCGGAAATCATCACGGGCCGGCGGCCGAACCGGTCTGACAGGCGGCCGCCCAGGAGGACGAAGACGATGGAGATGGCCGAGGCCCCGGCGAACGCGTACAGCACACCTTGCTGCGGCGCTCCCTTGGAGACGGCATAGGTGACCGAGAAGGTGGGCAGCACCACCTGCAGGCCGAACCCGGCGGCGCCGGCGAACATGATCATGATCAGCGCTTTGGGCCGGCGCAGCACCTCAAGGAGCGGGATCTTGCGCTTGGCGCCGGCCTGGGCCTCCTCCTTGGCCACCGCTTCGGCGAAAATGGGGCTTTCCGAGACCCGGAGGCGGACGAACATGCCCACGATCAGGAGCACGAAGGACAGCAGGAACGGCACCCGCCAGCCCCAGGCAAGGAAGGCGTCCTGCGGAAGGGCCGAGAAGGCACCCATCACCAGGGTGCCCAGCACGGCGCCGGTGGGCGCGCCGGCGTTGACGAAGGACGCTGCGAAGCCGCGCCGCCTGGGATCGGCGTGTTCCAGCGCCATGAGGGCGGCGCCGCCCCATTCACCGCCGACGGCGATGCCCTGGCAGACCCGCAGGAGCACCAGGATCACGGCGCCCCACGGCCCGATGACGCCGGCACCCGGGATCAGGCCGATGAGGGTGGAGGCGATGCCCATCATGGCCATCGAGATGATCAGCATCCCCTTGCGGCCCACCTTGTCACCGAAGTGGCCGAAGATGATGCCGCCCAGCGGCCTGGCCACGTACCCGGCGGCGAAGGTGGCGTAGGCCGCCACCACGCCCACCCATTCGTCCGTGCCGGCGAAGAAGACCTTGGGGAAGGCCACCGCTGCGGCCGTGGCGTACAGCAGGAAGTCGTAGAACTCAATGGTGCTGCCCAGATAGCTGGACAGGATGACCGTGCGCGCTTCCTTGCGCTTGGCGGCCGTGCCCGCGGGTGCGAGCGTGGTGTGTCCGGACATGGCTGTTCCTAAAGACGGAGGAATGTGGGGTTTTTGGGGTTGCCTGAGGCGGCGGCGCCGGAGGGCGCAGCCTAGGTTTTGGAACTGCTGTTACTGGTTGAAGCGGCTTACTTGTAGAAGCGGGCCAGGAATTCGGCGACGACGGCGGGCCGTTCCTGGCCTTCGATCTCGATGGTGGCGTTGACCTTGATCTGGGCGCCGCCTTTGACCTCGGTGACGTCGGCGATGGTGGCCTGCATGCGGACCTTGGAGCCGACCTTCACCGGGGAGGTGAAGCGGACCTTGTCCAGGCCGTAGTTGACCTTGGTGGTGACGCCGTCGACGTCGAACAGCTCACCCCAGAACGGGATGATCAGCGACAGGGTGAGGAAGCCGTGCGCGATGGGGGCGCCGAACGGGCCGTCTTTGGCGCGTTCGGGGTCGGTGTGGATCCACTGCTGGTCGTCGGTGGCGTCCGCGAACTGGTTGATCTGGTCCTGGGTGATCTGGCGGTAGTCGGTGGTGCCGAGGTCCTTGCCGGACAGGGTGAGCAGGGTGTCGAAATCGACGACGAGATTGGGCATCGTTGCCTCCTGGGAGTTGTTGGTTGGGTGGGGAAGTAGTGGTTCAGCGGGTGAAGGCGCTTTGGCCCGTGAGGACGCGGCCGATGATGAGGGCGTTGATCTCGTGGGTGCCTTCGTAGGAGTAGACGGCCTCGGCGTCGGCGTGGAAACGCGCGACGTCGGCGGCGAGGGTGATGCCGTTTCCGCCCACCACTTCCCGGGCCAGCGCTACGGCGTCGCGCATGAACAGGGAGGTCTGCATCTTGGCCAGGGCCGAGTCCTGGTCGCGGTAGATGCCTTTGGCCTGCTGCTCGGTGAGCCTGACCACCAGGGACAGGCTGGCCGTGACGTTCCCCAGCATGCGGGCCAGTTTCTCCTGGACCAGCTGGAAGGAACCCAGGGTGCGTCCGAACTGACGGCGTTCGTTGACGTAGGCGAGGGCTGCCTCGAAGGCACCTGCGGCTATTCCGGTGGCGATCCAGGCGACGTCCGAGCGCATGGCCCGGAGCATCGCCGCGACGTCCCTGAACGAGTCCACGTTGTGCAGCCGCATGGACTCGTGAACACGGACGCCTTCCAACGTGATGTGGGCGTTCTGCATCATCCGCAGGGCCGTCTTCCCGTGGATCTTCTCCAGCGTGACCCCGTCGGCCTCCCGGTCCACGAGGAAGGCCTTGACCTGCCCGTCGGCTGCATCCCTGGCGAAGACGGCCAGGACGTCCGCGGTGGCGGCGCCACCGATCCAGCGCTTGGTCCCGTCAAGGATCCAGCCGTCCCCTTCACGGCGTGCGGTGGTGGAGAGACCGCCGGCGATGTCCGATCCATGCTCAGGCTCGGTCAGGGAGAAGACGCCCTTGAGCGAGAAGTCGATGACCCGGGGCATCCACTCGCGCTGCTGCTCCGCCGAGGCGCCGACCCGGATGGTGGTGCGGAACAGGCCGGCCTGGGCGGTGTACCAGGTGGCCAGCGAGGCATCGGTGCGGGCAAGTTCGAAGATCCGGAAGCCCTGGTAGATTCCGCGGGCGGGCCCGTCTTCGGTGAGTTCAGCCGGCTCCATCAGGTCCAGGTCGATCAGCGGCCGGGCGAGCTGCTCCGGGAATTCGCCGCGTTCCCAGTACTCGGCCAGCAGGGGTTTTGCTTTCCGCTCCAGGAACTCCCGCAGCCGGGCCAGGACCCGGCGCTCGTCCTGTGTGAGCAGGGACTCGGCGTCGTACCAGTCCGCTGCCTCGTAGAGCCGGGCACCCACGCCCGCAGCCGTCGTCGTGCTGCTGGTGCCCATCTCAGCCACCCAGCCCGAGGAGGCGCACCGCGTTGTCCTTGAGGATCTTGGGCCGGACCTCGTCCTTCAGGGACAGCCCCGCGAAGGCACCGAGCCATTTCTGCGGGGTGATCAGCGGGAAGTCGGTGCCGAACAGCACTTTGTCCTGGAGATAGGAGTTGGAAGCCTTCACGAGGGACTCCGGAAAGTACTTGGGCGACCAGCCGGAGAGGTCGATGAACACATTGGCCTTGTGCGTGGCGATCGAGTTTGCCTCGTCCTGCCACGGCACCGAGGGGTGGGCCATGATGATCTGCAGGCCCGGGAAGTCCGCGGCCACGGCGTCCAGCAGCAACGGGTTGGAGTAGGCGAGCTTGATACCGTACCCGCCGGGCAGGCCCGCTCCCATGCCGTTCTGACCCGTGTGGAAGATGGCCGGCAGGCCCAGTTCCTGGAGGGTCTCCCACAGCGGGTAGAAGCGTTCGCTGGACGGGTCGAAACCCTGCAGGGACGGGTGGAACTTGAAGCCGCGGGCGCCGAGTTCAACGGCCTGGTGCTTTGCTCCGGCGATGGCGTCTTCGCCGGTGCGTGGATCGACGCTGCCGAACGGGATCAGGACGTCGTTGTTCCGGGCGGCGCCGGCGATGAGCTCCGGGATGCTGTTGGGTTCGTGCTTGAGCTGGGTGCGGGCGTCCACGGTGAAGACGACGGCGGCCATGTTCAGTTCGCGGTACACCTCGGCGATGCGGTCCAGGGAGGGGGTGCGGTCCTCGGCCTTGAAGTATTTGGCGGAGGCCTCGGTCAGTTCCTCCGGCAGGGAGCCGTGGCCGCAGCTGTCCACCTCGAGGTGGACGTGCATGTCGATGGCGTCCAGCGTGCTGGCGTCGACGCCCAGCTCGTAGCGGTCCGTTGCCATGATCAGCGGGCCTGCGCCGGCTCGGGCTTGAGGTCCTCCGGCAGGGGCAGGAATTCCTCGCCGTAGCTCTGCAGCGTTTCCGGGGTGAACAGCTGGCCGGCGTTTTCCTGCAGCGCCTCATAGCTCCAGCCGCCGTCGCGGTACTCGGTGGTGGCCGCTTCCGGGTGGGTCCAGACCTGCAGCCGGTCACCGCCGGCGCCGATGGCCTGGCCGGTGATGGCGGCGGCCTCGTCGGAGGCGAGGAAGGCGACCAGCCCGGCGACGTCGTCGGCCGTTCCAAATCCCAGGTCATGGCGGAAGAAGGACGGCATGGCCTCGCCGCGCTCGTCCGCCTCCACTGCCTTCTGGAAGTAGGGGACGGTCTTGGTCATGGCGGTGGCTGCCACGGGAATGACGCTGTTGACCGTGACGCCTGCCTTCTTCATTTCCAGCGCCCAGGTCCGGACCATGCCCACGATCCCGGCCTTCGCCGCGGCATAGTTGGTCTGGCCGAAGTTGCCGCGCTGCCCGGTGGGCGACCCGATGGTGATGATGCGGCCCTGCACGTTGTTTTCCTTGAAGTACGCGAAGGCCTCCCGGACGCAGGTGAAGGTGCCCTTGAGGTGGACGTTGATGACCACGTCGAAGTCCTCGTCCGTCATCTTCAGCAGGGACTTGTCCCGCAGGATTCCGGCGTTGGTGACCAGGATGTCCAGCCGTCCGAACGTGTCGACTGCTCCGGCCACCAGCGCCTTGGCGGCGTCCGTCGTCCCTACCGGAACCACCACCGCGGCGGCCCGGCCGCCGTCGGCCTCGATCTGCGCCACAGCCCGGGCGGCAGTCTCGGCGTTCACGTCGTTGATGACGACGGCGGCGCCCTGGCGGGCCAGTTCCCGTGCGTAGGCAAGGCCAAGGCCCTGCCCGCTGCCGGTGACGATTGCAACCTTGCCGTTCAAGCTCATTGGCCTGCTCCTTCGCATGCGCCGGCCGAAGCCGTTGGGGTGGTCCCACTGCGGTGTGAGATCCTTGTTGGGATCAATGAAATTACGGATCATTGAAAAAGTCAACGATTGTTTTTTACACCGGAGTTGTGATGGCCACCTTGGGCACCGAAGTTCAGACCCCCCGCCTTGCGGCAGCGAGGATCGGCAGTGATGTGGGCCTGCTGCTGGCCAAACTGCACGCCGCCGGCTCGGTGCTGAACAACAAGGCCCTGGCTGACTTTGGCCTGCGGGAGCGATCCTTCTCGGTCCTGACGCTGGCGTGCAGCGGGCTGGAGCCCACGCAGCGGGAACTGGCGGACTTCCTCAGCCTGGACCCGAGCCAGGTGGTCACCTTGGTGGACGACCTGGAGCGCCGCGGGCTGGTGGAAAGGGCGCAGGGGAAGCAGGACCGGCGCGCCAAGATCATCGTCTCCACGGCCGAGGGCCGCAGGATGCATACCAAGGCCCGGGCAGCCCTGGACGCCGCGGAACTTCACCAGCTGGCCGGACTGACCGACGGTGAGTCCCAGGAACTGAAGCGGCTTTTGCGCAAGGCCCTGTGGGGCGCGGCGGAGTAGGCGTCCGGCTGGATTTCTGTAATTCTCACCGTCCCGCTGTGGCTACCACGACCCCGAAGTTTCTTCGACAGAGGTTTCGGACGACCCAGAATCCCCTGACGCCTCCCGTCAAACGCCGGGTCCCCACGGCAGATGCGCCTAGTCACGGCCTCTGCACTACACGTCATCCGAGCGTCCGCTGAAGCATCGTCTAACGGACGTTTGTCGGGGTGGCTGAGCACCCGAGGCCCCCAGATCTGGCCTCGATCTCGACCCGCGGGTCCTGACTGCCCACGGGAACTCACACAGCCCCTGCCCTACCTTTCTGACGCCGAGTCGCTTTGGTTTTGGCGACGTTCCTTGAGTCCTGAGCGCAGGGTAGATAAAATCGCGATTCCCATGGCCACTGCGGTGAACCACAGGCCCGCAGATCCCTGCAGGGCAAGTGTTGCGGAGACGAGCAGGAGCACTACGGCAAGCATGAGAAATGCCCATCGTCCGGCGGCCATCATTTTCCCCGTTCGGTGGAGTGGTCGAGCTCGCGGGCTGCGCGGGATTTTTGATCGTGCCGGCGAAACATAAAAGCGACCGCCAACATGGCAATGACGCCGATTAGCACGGACGGCACGAAGCCGATGGAACGCCAAAAAAGAGCGAACGGCAAGAACCCGGCCGCGTAGACGGCCAAGCTACGGAGCGCTCGGGTCCTAGTGGTCATCGGCCGGGGTCATCTTGTGCTCGCGTTTCGCGGGTCGGCGGCCGATGAAGTACTTGACGATCAGTGCCAGGCCGATTGGCACGAAGATAATGCCAGTGGCCAGACGGAGCATGTCAGCGGGGACCCACATGAGAAAGATTGCCGCCCAGATGAGGAAAAATACTCCGGCAATTAGTACTGGCAATGCGGGACTGCTCATTGAGTTCCCCCTCGGTGCTGAGCCCGGACCGAGCTTTGCTTAGTCAGACCGACCTCGTGATATGCCGCGAGCCTACCCACGGGGCCAGCGAACGCAAGTCAATTTACCGGCGCCGTCCCTAATCATCAAAAGCACCATCTCGTCGCGCAGACGTCCGTAAGGGGATCCTTCAACGGGCACCCCTTGTCAGACCTCAGCGCAAGCTCCGCTAGGTACTGAAGGGTGTCCAAACAGGACGAAGGTTGTGCCGTCATCCTCCAATACCGAGACATATCTTGGGCCGAAAAGCGTTACGACCGACTCGCAGATAGCCATCGCGCTCTTCGCCTCCTCACTACCGGTGGCACCGTGAGGGTCCACGAAGTTGGTTTCGACGCGAATCCTGCCCGGCTCAGTTTCTGCCACTGACTTGATCGTGTTCAACCATGGTGCGTCCTTTTTAGCTGTTTTGAAGTCAGCTGTCTTGTCCCGGCTGTAGGTCGTGGTGGGGATGGAGCTAGGCGCTATTGCGGCCTGACTGGCCATCAGGGGCGGCGTCGAGGTCTCGGGGCTCGCTTGGGGAGCGGACGCTGAGCACCCACAGAGCAACGGGGAAACCGCAACCGCGATCAACGCGAGGACAGGGAAAGCAAGCCCGTGCGAACCTGATTGTTTTGTGAACTTCGACTTATTGCCTGGCATGATGTTCCCCCAATTTATGCATCGTCTATAGAAGCTACTCGCCATCAGAATGGCATCTGAGTATTCCTCTGTGAAGATCTCGAGTGAGCGAGGGGGCTTCTAATCTCAACAGGCTGCAATGCGTTCGATTGAGGATCCTTTACCGTGCACCCTGGGGGGATCACCTATCGGGGAAGGTCAATAGGCCCTGGTTCTGTTGACGACGTCGCGGTTTCGGATGTCTGCCACGACCTGATGAACTCCGGAATGCTTTTGCCATGTTCTGACCGGGACGAAATAGTAATTGGCGGGGATGCTGATTCTTTCCAGACCTGGACCAGGTGCTGCTCGGTCGGGGCGTCCACAACGAGGTCAAAAGCTGCATCGCGGCCGGTACTGTGGACCCTTGCACGGTAGCTGCCCTTTTCGTCACCGGTTACGTTGCCAATGTCCTTCATTTCCCAATCCGTGGGGGTATTGAAGTAGGCCCGCCCTTCCGGCAGCGTTAGGGACACTTCGTGGACGTCTTCCCACACAGGAGCCGCGGCTTCCGGACGTTCTTGCAAAACCTCGATCGCCAATTCGACTGGTCCCGAATGCACTCCGGTGAACACTAGAGGCACTCGAAGGGCTTCCGGTTCTTGGCCCCGTCTGGCAGCTTGCAGCGCCGCTATAGGGTCTAAAGGAGGGAACGGCTCGACAACGAAATCCACGGCGTGGCCAACGGCGCGTATGGCAAAGGCGGCTGACTCGATCACAACCTCAGCCTAGCGTCGGCTGCTTGTGCCGTAAGTGGATCCCTTATCGGGCGGCGTATCGACGGTCAGGAGCAGATGTTGAGAAAGCCTGTGGCACCGGGACGAGCAAGGAAGGTGACGATGTGGCCATTGTCGTCCCGGAATATAGCCTTTGAACCGGACACGGTCACGGCGCCGTCCTGATAGGGGTTTCCCCATCCCGGAGGTGGATTGCCCTGACCGTCGTCCAATGGTGTTTCGGCAACGAAGAATGTGTCCTCCACGCGCAATTCCTTGATTCCGCAGTGGGTATAAAGCCGGCTTGGCATGCCCGAAGCAGCGGGGGTCAGTGTTTCCGGGGAGGCTTTGGTCATCGGCGCGGCAGGAACAGCGCACGCAACCAGGACGGCCGATAGCGCAAGGGCCAATGATGAGCGTCTGATTTTTTCGGCCATGCGACCGCCCCCAATTCCCGATCAGGCTCAAAGAGTATGCCGTGGGAAAGAGCGTGACAATGCTAGGGCTGGTCACATTTTCCTCACGGCCTCCGGTACTGGATCCTCAATCGCGCCGTTTGCGTCAGAGTTGAAAGGTCACTTCGGCGTTCTCGGATTTGAGGGTCAGTGGAGTGCCTAGATCGAACTGGCCATCTGACGGGAAGGCCAGGTAGAGGATTCCTCCGAAGGGGCCGTCTGAAAGCGAGTTGCTTTGCGCGGTCATTAGCGCCGTGCCGTGTCCATCTGTGAGCGTAAATCGCTCATGCACCGCTGCCAAAGTTGTTGCTGCCCTATGGCTGGATGGAATTCGGGCCTCTGATCGGAGGCGAATGAGGAGATGGGTCTCTGTGGTCTCCAAGGTCTGGACCGTGAGATCCATGCCGCTCTTACGGACGATGGTCAAGTTGGACGTGAACATGGTTGCATTCTAGGCACTGAGGAATGAGTGCGATATTGCTTGATGGGCGCTAAGTGTCCGGTGAAGGATCCCTCAGCGGACACTGAAGGGATCGGCGCCGCCGGAAAGTCCGGGTGGCATTGCGTTCCTGGAGTCGCGGCAACTGGGCAATCGGACCTATGACAGGATCTGATTATGACTCCAACACGATCTGCTGACGAGCTTCTTGGCGTCGATTCTCCCGCGTGGCCGTGGCTGGTGGAGCTCTTGGCTGGCGCGGTGGTCGACTTCAAAGTGTTGTCAGCGGACGACGCGTCCAAAAGGAACGTTCTCTTCCGCCTGCAGGTGACAGCCGCGTCGACGCTGGGAGCAATTGCGTCGAACTGCGCGGCTATCGTCATCGACCACGGATGGGTCCGCATTCTCGGCGCTGGCGCCAATGGAATCGAGGACATCGCTACAGTAAACGCTTTAGGTGATCCCGATCCTCGTGCAGTGCCCCCAAGGCATCTCGTCATTGCTTACGACGTCCTGGGTGGCATTTTCGCTATCAATCACGATGATCTTCGTGCCGAGCCCGGTGAAGTCTGCTACTGGGGTCCGGACACTCTGGAGTGGACGCCCCTCGGAGCCGGCCACACGGCATTCGTCGAGTGGCTCGTAGGGGGCGGAACAACGGAGTTCTACCGCGAACTGAGATGGCCGGGATGGGAAGAAGAGGTCGCAGCGCTGTCCCTCGACGAAGGCATAAGCGTCTACCCGTTCCTCTTCACGAAGGAGGGCCAGAACATCGCAACGGCGGCAAGAAAAACCGTTCCCTTCCATGAACTGCTCTATTTAAATGAACACATGGCCAACAGCCTCAGCGCGAATCAGAATGGAGGACCTCCGCCTGGCGTTCGGTGAGGGATCCCTGACCGGACATCGCTCACTCGTTCTTGTTGTCCTCCGCCCGACTCGTAAGTGAGGGGATCGGCCCATCCGGCTGCTCCGGCACGTCGCTTCGGGCTTGACCGTCTTGAACGAAAGTAATCCTGACTTGGCTCCCCCGCTCAAGGACGGACCCAGCGGGCGGATCTTGGGAGGTCACCCAGAACAGCCCTGGCCACGTACGCGAACGCAGCCCTGGCCCGTCAGGGTCGCCAGCGGCAAGACCAAAGCCAATGCTCGCCGCCATCTCCTGGGCAATGTGCACAGGCTGCCCAACGAGATCTGGAACAGTCAGCTTCTGACGTTCATCCATCTCTGCAACTCCACGGCGGGTTAGGAGGATGCTGTTGTGAGAGCACCCACGAGCGCGTAGATGAAAAGACCCAAAGAGGCGATTGTTAGCACCATTATGGTTCGGCGTCCCAGGAACGGGCTTCCATCACCTTCGGGTCTATTGCGTCTGACATAAAAGAAGCAAAAGCCTAAAATAGCAAATCCGAGGACGGAAGGAATTAGTGGCCAGTACATAATTCTCTGATCCTCTCTCTCCATATGCTTTCACCATAATCGTCCTAAACCCGAAATTCCGGAAGTGCGCGGCGTTCGCGCACCGTGCAGCTGGCGATACCCAGACTTAGGAGTATTGATACGGCCCGCGACCGGGAATGCATGTATTCCTATACTTGACGCCCCCTGGCTGACAGGCGACGGGTGTCCGTAAGCCGGTCGTCCCCCGGACGTGCCGGCGCTGCCCATCGACTCGTTCCAAATCCGCGTGCATCCGCCAAGTTCGGATTCTCGTATACCCCGCCCGAATTAATGCCCGGTGAAGGGGCCTTATACGCTACAGCCCAATCATGCTCATCGGTAATGCCCGCTGCTCGACCAGCAACCAGGACCTCACCGCCCAGCGTCATGCCCTCCACGGCCTGGGAGCCGACGACGACATGGTCCACGTCGACCACGGATTTGCCGGCACTAAGCGTGACCGGCCCGGCCTGAAAAAGAACCTGGCGGCGTGCCGCAACGGCGACACCTTCGTTGTCACCAAACTTGACCGGTTGGCAAGGTCCCTGCCGGACGCAAGGGATATTGCCGACGAACTCACACGCAAGGGCGTAATCCTCAACATCGGAGGCAGCATCTACGATCCCCATGACCCGGTTGGAAAGCTGCTGTTCAACGTCCCTGGCATGGTCGCGGAATTTGAATCCGACCTTATTCGCGCCCGGACCCGCGAAGGCATGGCGGTGGCGAACGTGATCGCTTCCCGGCAGTGAGGGCACGGCCTTGGAGCTTTCGTGCAGAAGACTCTCGACCAAAACAGGGGACTTTGAACACTCCGATTTCCATACCCGTCTGCACGCGTCCCGTACTTTCGGGGCAGCGTGTGCAGACGACTTCGGAAAATGAAAGCCACTTTGATTGCCAGCCATCGAGACGGATCGTCACTTTTTCGAAGCCGGCATAGTTGGCGTCGCCCTACGCTCTGGCAGTCGCCACCCATCTTTAGATCTGGGTCCGCCGCTCTGCGCGGCCGGCCGCTGCTTGAGGCGTGGGATCCTGACGACGTCCGCCGGCAGTACACGCCATACGTCGATACCTACGGCCCGGCCCCCTGGACCCGCACCAGCTCAGCGGCGAAGAGGCCTTCTGGCTGCGGACCGGGGTCATTGACGCGAGGCGGGCGTTCCCCTGGGAGGACCCCGGCCTGCCGCCGGAACTCCTCACCCGCGAATTTCCGGGTCAGGGCGTAGGACCTCACCGCCTATGCCGCCCGAACCGCCGCCAGTTCCCGGGCCAGGAAGTCCAGGGCGGGCTGCCCCTCGGGAAGCCCCGCCGTGTGGTTGAGGTGGCCGTGGACGGCACCCCGGGCCAGGAAGGAAGACACCGGAACCCCGGCCCGCTCCAACGAGGAAGCAAAAAGCTCGGTCGAGCCGCGGGCGTCGTCGTATTCGCAGGCCAGGAGCGCTGTGGGCGGAAGGCCGGCAGGATCGGCATACCCGGGCATCGCATAGGACGGCGCCATGCTGACAGGTCCGCCCACGTAGTTCTCCGCCGTGCGGATGCAGTCCTCCAGGGTGAACCGTAAATGCCGGGGCAGGCCGGCCATGACCGCCTCGTCCAGGCCGCCGGCCGGCGGCGGGAGTTCGGCATGCAGGAAGGGGTAGGCCAGCAGGAGCTTGGCCGGCAGCGGCTTGCCCGCGTCAATCAGGTAGAGCGCGGCGCCCACGGCCAGGTTGCCGCCGGCACCGGCACCGCCCAAACAGAGCAGGTCCGGATCCAGTCCCAGGGATGCGGCGTTCTTCCGCGCCCAGAACCATCCGGTCAGGGCATCGTCATGCGGAATGGGGTAGGAGACCCCGTCCCGTGCCAGCCGGTAGTCAACGGACAGCACCGGCGTCCCCCGGTCCGCAAGCACCCGGGCCAGGTAATCAGACTCGGGAATGTCCACGCTGCCGCTGACGAAGCCGCCGCCGTGCAGCCACACCAGGGCCGGGCTTCCGGTTCCGGCTGCTTCGCCGTAGATCCGGAGCGCCACCGGCCCGTGCCGCCCGTCCGCAGTGACCGTGTGGATGGGGACGTCGGGGCCAGGCGTCCGGACGGCGTCGGGATTCAGGAACCGCGGGCCTTCAGGGCTGGCAAGATATTCGGCGAAACCGTCGGCGGTTCCCCCCGGGCCGCCGGCCGTGGGAGCCTCCGCGGCAACCGCCGCCGGGTCTGTCCGTGGTGTCATGGCGTGCCCAGCTTCCTGGAGAAGTAGCGGACGGCAGAGTCGAGGATGTCCGCCATCCTGTCCTCCGCGCCGAAGAAGCAGTGGTCGGCGCCCTCAATGGTCACCACCTCATGCTCCACCCTAGCCTCGGCGAGCGCGGCGGCCAGCAGGTCGGTCTGCGAATGCGGCACCAGCCCGTCGGAGTCACCGTGCACCAGGAGGAACGGGGCGGCGCCGGCGTCCACGTAGCTGACCGGGCTGGCCGCAGCCAGCAGCTCCGGATCATCCGAGCCGCCCACCAGCATGTACTCAGGCTGCAGGGACATGCCCGGCGGCACCGCCGCGGTCAGGGCAGCGGGAAAAAGACCCTCAGGCATGGACATGGGAGGGATGTCCACCAGCGAGGAAACACCGTAAAAGTCGACGACGGCGCTGACGCCACTGGAGTGCCCTTGCGCACCAAGTCCGCCTTCAAGGCCGCCGTGGTTGCCGGTCAGTCCAAGGAGGGCCACCAGGTGGCCGCCGGCAGATTCACCCCAGGCGCCGAACCGGTCCGGGTCGACGTTCAGCTCTGCGGCAAATTCGCGCAGGTACCGGACGGCGGCTTTGAGGTCGTGGAGCTGGGCGGGGAAGGGTGCCTCAAGGGAGTGCCGGTAGTCAGCCGTGGCACAGGCAATGCCGGCCTCGTTGAGCAGCCGGAACACCGAGTTGGGTGCGAACGTGGGCGGCAGTTCCCGGCGGTCGCCCAGCTGGAACGCGCCACCGTGCACCCAGAGCACCAGCGGTGTGGGGCCGGACGCCTGGCGCGGCAGCCAGATGTCCAGCTTCAGCGGCCGGAACCCGATGGCCCGGGCATACGTGATTTCCCGGTGCACGGCGGACACGTCCGAGACCTGCTCCGGTGTTCCGGGCGCGTCAAAGACGGGGAACGCCGGAACGTCCCTGCCGCCCGGCCGGGAAACGTCAGGACGGGCGGGGTCGAGTATGGCCGTAGCGTCTTCCACTGTCATAGTGTGCTCCTCATCAGTTCGGGTGTAGCAGCGTCCCCACCGGTGGCGGCAACGAAAGTATGGATTCCCGGCCCGACGACGACGGCCGGTTCGCCGGGCAGCAGCACCTCCGCGGTGGTGCCGGCGGGGATCGTGGCAGTGAGCGTCAGCCCGGCGTCGTGCTGTTTCCCCGGGGACGCTGCCCCCTCCGCCACGGCCCACTCCACCTGGATCAGGCCGCGCGGCCCCAGGTGGGAGGTGGAGGCGGAGGCCAGTCCGGCGCCGGGGCGTGGCTCGATGATGATCCGTTCCCAGCCGGCGCTTCCCGGTGCCTGGCGCAGCCCGGCCGTATACCGGTGCAGGAAGGTCACCACGGCCCCCTTGCTGTAGTGGTTGAGGGATTGGTGTGCGGTGCCCGCGGCGTCGATGCCGTTCCACAGCTCCCACACGGTGGTGGCGCCGCGGTCCACCATGGCCAGCCAGGACGGTTCCGTGTCCTGCATAAGCAGCTGGTAGGCCAGGTCCAGTTCACCGTTGTCGGCCAGGACGGGGAGCAGGTAGGGCGTGGCCAGGAATCCCGTGCCCAGGTGCGTGCCGGCGTCCCGGATCAGCTCCGCCAGCTGCGCGGTGACCCCGGCGCGGCGGTCGGGGCCGACCAGGCCGAAGGCCAGGGCACGGACGCAGTTGGCCTGACTCGGTTGGGTGACGCGGCCGTCCGGGCCGAGGTATTCCGTTTCCCAGGCGTCCCGGATCCGGCCCGAGAGTTCTGCCAGCTCGGCAGCCTCGTCGTTGCGGCCCAAAACACTCACGATGCGTGCCATCAGGTCCGTGGTGTGGCGGTAGTAGGCGGTGGCCACGATGCCGTTGTCGGCGCTGCGGGCGGCGAAGAGGTCCGGCTCGGGACCGTCCGGTTCCATCCATTCGCCGAAATGGAAGCCCGTGTCCCACAGGTATTGTTCGTGCGGTGCCGGGGTGGGGTGTGCGGCGGCCCTGGCGGGGTGCCGCCGGGTTTCGGCGGAGGTCTGGACGAAGCCGTGCCAGCGCTTCATCGCATCATAGTTTTCGGCCAGGATCGATGCGTCACCGGTGGCCAGGTAGACCTCCCACGGCACCATGACGATCGCGTCGCCCCACCCGGCGGAGCCGTTGGTGAAGCCCATGAAGTCGGCCGAGGTGACGGCGGGCCCGGCCGACGGTGAAATGTTGGCGATGACGCCGTTCTCCCATTGGTCCGCCCGGACGTCCCGCAGCCACTTGCGGGAGAACCCGGTGACGTCGTACAGGTAGGCGGCGGCGGGGACGAACAGCTGCCAGTCTCCGGTCCAGCCGGCTTTCTCGCGCTGGGGACAATCGGTAGGGACTTCGCAGGAGTTCCCCAGGAAGCTCCATTCCGCGATGTCGTGGAGCGTGTTCAGCCGCTCGTCGCTGCACCGGAAGGTGCCGATGCGTTCCAGGTCCGTCCGGACCAGGCAGCCGGTGACGTCCTCGGGATGCAGGTCCCGGCGAAGGCCCTGCACGGACACGTACTGGAAGCCATGGGTGGTGTGGCGGGGTTCGAAGACCTCGCCGGGCGCGCCGGAGGAGATGACCGTGTCCACCTGGCCGGCGTCGAGGAACGCCCCAGGTGAGCGGAAATCATGCGGGCGCAGGTGGTCCCGGGTGACGTCGCCGTCACCGCCGAGCGCCTCGGCGTATTCCAGCGTGACGATTTCGCCCGGCGCCCCCAGCTGGGTGAGGCGGATCCAGCCGTGGATGTTCTGGCCGAAGTCCACCACCTGGTTGCCATTTGGAAGGCGGGTGATGGAAACGGGGGCGAGCTCGCGGGTGACCCGGGTGGGCGGAGCGAGGGGTCCGGCCAGTGCGTCCATACTGCCGGGACGGACGACGGCGGGACGGGGCCCTGGTGCCGTGCCTCCGGCAGGTGCGCGGCCGGCGTCGCCCGATCGAAAATCGACGCGCTGGCCTGCCACGAGGTCCGCGCTGGTGATCTCCGTGGCCGACACCTGCCACGTCGCGTCCGTGCCGATGACCTGCCTGCCCGCCCCGGACTCCAGCTCGAGCTGCGCCAGGAGGGCCGTGTGCGTGCCGTATATGTCGGCGTCGCGCGTGTAGCCGAAGCTGCCGCGGTACCAGCCGTCGGTGAGGACGGCGCGGATGGTGTTGACGCCTTCGCGGAGCAGGCCGGTGACGTCGTGGGCCTGGACCTGGAGGGTGGTGTTGTAGCTGGTGGAGCCGGGGGTGAGCTGCTGGTCTCCGACGCGGCCGCCGTTGATGAAGAGCTCGTAGATGCCGTGGGCAGTGGCGTAGGCGCGGGCCTGCTCCGGGGCGGTCTGCAGGGTGAAGGTTTTTGTGAGGGCCCAGCCGGGCCGCTCCCCGGGGGCGGGGACGTCCTCATCGCCGGGCCCGATCCACTGCGCCGCCCAGTCGGAGGCGTGCAGGAGGCCGAGCTCTACGGACATCGGTTCGGACCAGCCGCTGGCCGTTTCGGTGCCGGCGGGGTCGATGTTCCAGGTGCGGACCCGCCACTCGAACCGGCTGCGGGAATCCAGCGCGGGGCCGCTGTAGGGGATGCCGCTGCTTTCAGCCGACTCCACCCTGCCGGTATCCCAGCCGTTGCCGGCCGTGATCCGGTACGCGGCCTGGCGGACGGTTCCGGCGGGCGGTGTCCAGCCGAGCCGCGGTTCGCGGATGGTCAGGCCCATCGCCTCGGACAGGTGTTCGGCCCGAAGCCGGGTGGGGGCGGTCATGCGGCGGGACTCCTGGAGTGCGGTTGCTGGGAGTTCCAGCATCGTGTGCCGCCACCGGTCCCCCACAGGGTGCTTTCAATGGTTGGAATAGTATTGTGGTTCAGCTCACTGCGGGCCACCGCAACAATCCACGGCGCTAGGAACCACTGCCATGACTGCCACCCCGGAAACGGATACCCCGCCGGCCCGCGGCAAGCGGCCGAAACAGGGCGAACCGGTCATTGACCGGGCGCTGAGCCTGCTCGCCGTCTTCTCGGACCGGCGCCGGGCACTGACCCTGTCCGAGTTGGCCCGGTACGCGGAGATGCCGGCGCCCACGGCGCTGCGGCTGATCGCCCGGCTGGTGGCGTGGGGTGCATTGGAACGGCTGGACGACGGCCGCTATGTGGTGGGGGTCCGGCTGTGGGAGGTCGCGTCCCTGTCGCCGCGCGGGCACGGGGTGCGGGAGATCGCGCTCCCCTACCTTGAGGACCTCTTCGAGGTCACCCGGCACCACGTCCTGCTGGCGGTGCGGGACAACGAGCAGGCGGTGCTGATCGAGCGGCTGTCCGCGAAGGACGCCACCGAGGTGGCGTACCGGGTGGGCGGCCGGGCACCGCTCCGGTCCACGGCCATCGGCCTGGTGCTCCTGGCCGGAGCGGACCAGCAGTTCCAGGAAACCATCCTGAAGCGGCCGCCGGAGATCGAACCCGGCGTATCCGAGATGCCCGAGGGCCAGCTGCGCCGGACCTTGTCCGATGTGCGGCGGACCGGCATCGCCATGATCCGCCGCAGCCTGCCCTCCCGGACCGTGTCCGTGGCATCGCCCATCTTCGACGCCCAGGGTGCCGTGGTGGCGTCCCTGTCCATCGTGGTTCCGGACGGCTCCACGCCGCCGAACGTCCTGGCCCCGGCGGTCCGCGCCGCCGCCAGGGCGGTGTCCCGCAACCTCGGCTTCCAAGCACAGGCAAGCGCGGACGTCAGGACGCACTCCCAGGGGTAACGGCCGCGTCAGTCCTGGCCGCCTCAGTCCTTGCCGCAATAGTCCAGGCGGCGAACCACGACGTCTCCTTCCACGGCGTAGGCGCCGAAGGCCCGCCCGGTAAACGCCTTGGCGGTTTCAAACGCCCAGTGCCTGCCGTCCAGTTCGGTGAGCAGCACCTCGCCGGCACGGCCATCCGGGGCAGCATCAGGTGCCGCAGGCCGGGCGAGGAGGCGGATCCTGTCGCCGCCCACGGCCCCGGCCGTGAAATCGCGCGACGGCGGCTCGGCCAGGATCGCCAGTTCAACGTCACCGTGCGGGAGCGTTGCCTCCCAGGTACGGTCAAAGCCTGCGACGACGGCCCGCGCGGTGACCGTCACACCTGCGCTGCTGCTGCCGGCTTCGACGCCGAACCAGTTGTCCTCCGCGTTGCGCACGACGATGCCGCCGCTCCCGGCAGTGACGTCCAGGACGGCCCGCACTTCGATGCCCTGATGGCGCTGCCGCTGGGCGACGAAGGCGGGCCGGGCCGCGCCGAGGGTGTTTCCGTCTCCACTGATGACCAGCCCGCGGTCCGTTGGCGTGGTGAAGTCCGCAGGTGTCCGCCGGACTCCAATCCAGTGCAGGTGGTCCAGGCCGGCACCCCCGGTGAAGTCATATTCGGTCCGTTCCGGCAGGACGGCGGACGGCACCGGCAGGCTCGCGTACGGCCAGTCGTCATCCCAGTCCACCGTGGTCAGGAAGGTTTCGCGGCCCAGCGGGGAAAACGCCTGGGTGAGGCCCACCGGACGGACGCCCAGCAGCCCCATGGCGGTGCCGCCGTCGGGAAGCTCCACCAAGTCTGCGTGCCCGGTGTTCTGGATGGGCCAGCCCGTGCCGGCCGCGGTGAGGATGGGGTTGTGCGGCGCCGCCTCGAAGGGTCCGTCCGGCTGGCGCGAACGGGCCACGGTGACGGCATGGCCCCTGTCCGTCCCGCCCTCGGCCGCCAGCAGGTACCACCAGTTGCCGCGCCGGTAGAGGTGCGGACCCTCAGGCGAGTAGAGTCCGCTGCCCTGCCAGAGCGGCCTGGGCTCCTCCAGGGCCGTCCCGGTCTCCAGGTCCACGCGGACCTGCTGGATCGCGTCCGGGTGCCGGGCGAAGGTCACGTACGCGGTTCCGTCCTCATCCCAGGCCAGGTCCGGGTCGATGCCGTCCACCGCGTCGATGACAATCCCGTCGCTCCAGGGGCCGGCGGGGTCTGTGGCAGTGAACAGCACGCAGCCGCGGCCCCCGAGGAAGACCGAAACAATCAGGTGGAACACGCCGTCCCGGTACCGGAGCGTCGGCGCCCAGACCCCTCCGGGCGTCGGGACGTTGGCAACGTGGACCTGCTCCTCACGCGTGGCCACATGCCCGATCAGCTCCCAGCTTTGCAGGTCCTGGCTGTGATAAACCGGCAGTCCGGGGAGGTATCCGAACGATGACGTCACCACGTAGTAACCGTCCGGGGTACTGACAATGGTCGGGTCCGGGTTGAAGCCGGGAAGGATGGGGTTGGAGTGCATCCAGCCATCCTTTCGCCTGGCCCGGTCCACCGTGTGGCCTTATTTCATTCGTTGAAACGCGTTCCGGGGCCGGCGGGGCGGGCCGCTACGCGAAGTTGCCGCGGCGGAGCTCAACATCCTGGATGCCGGACAGGCGCACGGTGGTCCGGTGGCCGTTCCAGATGACCTCCCGGTGGACGGGCGCGGCAGACCGCAGCACGGCGCTGTCCAGGACGCCCCCGGACCAGCGGATGTCCACCTCGATTCCACCCACCGCCCGCAGGCCGGTCACCGATCCCTCGCGCCATGATTCCGGCAGGGCAGGCAGCAGCCGGATGGCGGCCGGGTCCGACTGGAGCAGCATCTCGGCGATGCCGGCGGTGGCACCGAAGTTCGCATCGATCTGGAACGGCGGGTGGGCGGTGAAGAGGTTGGGATAGACCCCGCCGCGCCCGTCGAAGCCCTCCCCCGCCACCCGGAGTGCCAGGTTCAGGCTCTCCTCAGCTTTTGCCGCGTTGCCAAGCCGCGCCCAAAGAGCGATGCGCCAGGCCATGGCCCAGCCGGTGGACTCGGGGCCGCGGAGTTCCAGGGTCCTGGCAGCGGCGGCGGCGAGCGCCGGCGTGGCCTCCGGGTTCCACTGCAGCAGGGGATAGACGGCCGCCAGGTGGGAGGTGTGCCGGTGGTCCGGTGCATGCTCAGTGGCCGGAAACGACCATTCCCGGATTTCTCCCCGGTCACCGGTGGCCGGCCCGGGAAGGGCGTGCACCTTGTCCGCAAGGTCCGCCCGCCAGGGTGGGTCCTCCGCCAAGGCTGCGGCGGCGTGCCGTGCCGCATCGAGGAGCCCGCGGAGGAGGGAAACATCCATGGTGGAGGACCGGCTCACCGACGCCGGCGCGCCGTCCGGGGCGACGTACTGGTTCTCGGGAGAGGTGGACGGTGACGTGTGCGTTCCGGTCTCCGTATCCCCAATGATCCAGTCCAGTGCGAAGAGGCATGCCCCTTCGATGGCCGGCCAGGAAGCCCGCAACCGGCCGGCATCCCCGGTGTAGGCGTAGTGCTGCCAGGCTGACTGGACCAGCCAGGTGCCTCCCATGGCCCAGCTGGCCCACATGGAGTCGCCTTCGCCGGCGCCGGCGGCAAACGGGTAGCCCCAGGGATCCGTGTTGTGGTGGACCGCCCATCCCCGCGCACCGTACAGGGCGGCAGCGGCCGGGCCGGTGCGGGCAAGCGTGTCCACCAGCTGCAGCAGTGGTTCGTGGCATTCGGCGAGGTTGGCGGGCAGTGCCGGCCAATAGTTCATTTCCGTGTTGATGTTCACGGTGTAGTTGCTGCTCCACGGTGGCGGCAGTTCCTCGTTCCAGATGCCTTGGAGGTTGGCCGGGAACCCACCGGCGCGGGAGGAGGCAATCAACAGGTACCGGCCGTAGTGGAACAGGAGGGAGATCAGTGCGGTATCGGTCTTGTCCACTTCGAAGTCGCGGATGCGCTGGTCCGTTGGCTTCCCCGGATCGGAGCCTGCGCCGGCGTCCGGGCCGAGACCCAGGCGGACCCTGCCGTAAAGCCCGGCGTGGTCGGCCAGGTGGCGTTCCAGCACGGCCTCCGCGGAGTCCTGGAGGGCCCGCGCCACCCGGCCGGTGAGGAGCACGGCAAGGTCGCCAGGGGAACCGGCGGTGTTCGCGTGCCGGCCGGCGTGCGGACGGGCCAGCACCGTTCCTGTGGCAATGGCCAGCCGCACGGAACGTGCGCCCGTGACCGCGAGGACCCCCGCGGTGACGTCCGCAGCCCCGTCCGTGGCGATGCCGGCATGGACTGCTCCGGCGCGGGAGTCGCCGTCGTAATGGATATGCTCGGCAGTCCGCTCAAAGGCGGGCGCCACGTCGCTGGGCAGCAGCACCCGCAGGCGGAGCTCGTTCCCCCACTCATGCTCTGCGGCGTCCTGTCCAAGGGGCCGGATGCCGTCGGGGTGCAACCCGATCCGGACGGTGATGGGAGCGTCGGCGGTGATCTCGTGGATGATGACGGCGTCCGGGTGGGAGGCGAAGGTCCGGTGCCGGACCTCGGCGCCGTCAACCACGTATCGGTGCCCCGCGGTACCGGTCCGGAGGTCGAGCCACCGGGCGGGCCCACCGTCAACAGCTGCGGCGGACCCGGCAACGTCCACTGCCAGGACAGCGAACGGCAGGTATGCCTGCGAATGAGTGCCCTGGAATGCCAGCAGCAGCTCTTCCGCCCGGCGCACATTCCCGGCATCCACCGCCGAACGGACAGCGTGGAGCGTGGCCGGTCCGGCGGATGGGTCCAGTGCCGGTGCGGACCGGCTGGTTGGCCCGGACCACGCCGAACCTTCATTGAGTTGGAGGCGCTCGCCACCCACCAGGCCGCGAACCGTGGCCCCTGCGAGTCCGTTGCCTACCGGCAGGGACTCGACGAACCGTTCCGCCGGGCCCCGGTACCAGAGCATGTGGGCGGGATCCGTGCCGGGCACTTCAACCGGCCCCGCGGATCCAGGCGATGCCCCCGCTTCAGCGCTCAGTACTCGCCCTTGATGACGAAGTAGGAACCGCGGATGGTGCCCGCAAGCTTGGACTTCTGGCGGGCGAACTTGAAGCTGGACGCCAGTTCCTCCGGAACGTCCATGCCGTCCGAGAGTTTGAACCCGACCGCCCGCTTGCCGCCTTCCGCAATGCCGTACATGACGTTGATGGACAGCCCGGACTCATAGAACACGTACGCCATCCGCAGCCCGTCCACCTCGAAAGAGGACACCTCAAGCGGCTTGGAGGTGATCACCAGGTTCCGCTCGGTGGAGAGGATGTTGTGGACATAATCAACCGTTTCCGGCGCCTCGTCCGCGGGGACCACGGTGAAGTCGTGGTCGTATTTGTTCTTGTAGTAACGTGCCTCGTTGGCCCGCAGCCCGGCCAGCGCGTCGGCAACGGGCGACGATTCCAAACCAACGGTGGACACGTTCTTGAAATCCACGGTGTACGGCATGAGTCCTCCTGGGAATGGTCTTGTGCCACATCGTTGCAGATCAGCGCCTCCACTGCACCTCACTGATGCAGGCGGAGGCTGTTTCCGTCGATTCTTACAGCTGTGAGCCGGACCCGTTCGTTCGGTGTGTCGTTCGGCCCCCGGCGGAGGTTCTGCACCGTCCGGGAGACGCAGCGGCCTGGCCCAGGGGGCCGAGGAGGCCGTGAACAGCAGGACCGGCTCACCAACGGCGGCGCGAAGATCATGGGCCAGGCGGACCGCGCACATGTGGCCGTCGGCGGTCCCCGGTTCCTCCTGTGTCCCTTCCGCCCCGCGGCTGTAGACCAGCCACCGGGCGCCGGCGTCGTCAACGTAGAGTGTTCCATCCAGGCAGGGCTGCGCGGCCGGGGTGACCGGTCCGTCGCTCCACGGCCGGTAGGGGCCGATCGCCGCATCGGCAACGAGCACCACAACGCCCCGAGGGCGGGCCCGGGACGATGTTGCGAGCGTGGCAAACATGAAGAACCGCCCGTCCAGCGCGTACACCTCCGGAGCCCAGAACTGGGTGTCCGCCCAGAAATCCGCCGGCGGCCGGAAGGCGGCAAAAGGGCCATCCCAATGTTCCAGGTCCTCGCTGGTGTAGCAGTCAAAGCCGGTGGCCGGTCCGCCCCACACATTTTCATCGCTGGTCCCGAACAGGACGAACCCGCCGGGAGCGGACTCCAGGATGAACGGGTCCCGCATCCTGATGGCGTCGAGGCGCAGGGCAGGTTCCGCCCGGGCAGCGGCCCCCATCAGCGGGCCACCGTCGGTTCCCGCACCGCAACAGGGCAGTCAAAGCGGCGCGTCCCGCCCTCCATGGCGTGCCGGGAACCGTCCGGAAGCACGACGTCGGCCGCCACCCCGGCAGGGACGGCCGCCTCCAGGCGGAACGCACCGCCGTCGAGCGTCCATTCCACCCGGACCTCACCGTGCGGAGTCTTCAGGGAGGTTTTGGCCCAGTTGATCCCGTCCCCCGGCTGCGGTGCGATGAGCACCCGGGCGTAACCGGGTTCCAGCGGCCGGATGCCGCCGATGGCTTTGTGCATCCAGTCGGCCACCGCGCCCAGGGCGTAGTGGTTGAAGCTGGTCATTTCACCGGGGTTGATGGTGCCGTCCGGGAGCATGGAATCCCAGCGTTCCCAGACCGTGGTGGCGCCCATCGTCACCGGGTACAGCCAGGACGGGCAGCCCTCCTCCAGCAGCAGCCGGTAGGCCTCGTCCGCGTGGCCGGTGTCCGTCAGCGCGTGGGTGATGAACGGGGTGCCGGCGAACCCGGTGGACACGCGGTAGTTGTTGGCCCTGACGAGTTCGGCCAGGCGGTTCCCGGCGAATTCCCGCAGCTCCGGGGTGGGCAGGATGCCGAAGGCGATGGCCAGCGCGTAGACGGTGGTGCAGTCGCTGCGGATGGTGCCGCCGGCTGCCACGTAGTGTTCAGCGAAGGCGGTCCGCACCCGGGCGGCGAGCGCCTCGAAGTACGCTTCGTCGTCGTGCTTTCCCAGCAGCCCGGCAGCCTGCGCTGTGAGGCGCGCGGTGCGGTACATGCAGGCGGTGGCCACCACGCCGGTGTCCGCCTTGGCCGCCCATGGCTGGTCCGGCGCGGCGTCCGGGTCCAGCCAGTCGCCGAACTGGAAGCCGGAGTCCCACAGGCCGGTGGGCGAGAGCAGCCCCTCCACGCGGCGGGTGTGCGAGGCCATTGACTCGTACTGGTTCCGCAGCACGCTGATGTCCCCGTAGGCCTCCCAGAGTGCCCACGGCACCCACACGGAGGCTTCGCTCCAGAGCGCCGAGGATTCCGGGGCCGGGAATTCCGGCGGTTGCGGGCAGTACTTCAGGGCATCGGGCACGGTGATGGGTACCAGGCCGTTTGCCGCCTTTTGCTCGGCGGCGAGGTCCAGCAGCCAGTCCTGCAGGAAGCCCTTGACGTCGTACAGGTAGGCGGCGGTGGGGGCGAAGACCGCGATGTCGCCGGTCCAGCCCAGGCGCTCATCGCGCTGCGGGCAGTCGGTGGGCAGGTCCAGGAAGTTCCCGCGGAGGCCCCAGACGATGTTGCGGTGCAGCTGATTGACGAGCTCGTTGGAGCATTCGAAGGTGCCGGTGCGCTCAAGGTCGGAGTGGACCACCACGGCCTCGACGTCATCCGCGGTCAGCGTTCCCGGCCAGCCGGCGATTTCGGCGTAGCGGAAGCCGTGGAAGGTCTTGGTGGGTTCAAAGACGTCTTCCCCGCCGGAGAGGATGAACGTGTCCGTGGCCTTCGCGGACCGCAGGGGCCGGACACCGAGTTCGCCGTTTTCCAGCACCTCGGCGTGCCGGACGGTGATGGCCTGCCCGGCCTCGCCCCGAACGGTGAACCGGAGCCAGCCCACCAGGTTCTGGCCGAAGTCCACCAGTGTCCGGCCGCCGGGTGAGGTGAAGATTTCCACGGGACGGATGACGCCGGCACGCACCACCGGCGGGCCGACAGGCTCAGCGAGCCGGCCGCCGTCGAACGCCAGTTCACGCACGCCCGTCCAGCCAGCGCCGGGCACATAGCCGGGCTCCGCCCAGCCCTTCTGATAAAGGCGGGCGTCGATGGTCTGCCCGTCGTAGAGGTCGTTGAAGGTGGTGGCGGAGGGGCCTGCGTGCCAGGTGGTGTCCGAGGCGATCGACTGGGCGTGGCCGTCCTCGAACTCGATGTCCAGCTGGCCGAAGAACCCCAGCTCGCTGCCGTACAGGTTGGACATGCCGTGCCAGGCCAGCCGGCCGCGGTACCAGCCGTTGCCCAGCTCCACCCCCAGCACGCTGGTGGGCGCCACCAGGGACGTGACGTCATAGCTGCGGTAGCGAAGCCGCCACTCGTAGGAGCTCCAGCCCGGGCTCAGGACGTCATCCCCCACCGGTGAGCCGTTGATGAACGCCTCATAGACGCCGAAAGCGGTGGCCCGCAGCGTCGCCCTCACCACGCCGCCGTGGCCCTCCTCGAGCGCAAATTCCTTGCGGAGCAGCGGGGCGCCGTCGAAGTCCTGCTCGGGCGAAATCATGGCGGCGAGCCAGGGAGTGGAAGTCATGGAAGAAGGGGTCCGTTCTGAAGTTGAGGCAAGGGGTTCAGGCGTAGTGGCAGGCGACGTCGGCCGTCCCCACCCGGCGCAGCGCCGGCCGCTCGGTGGCGCACAGGTCGGTGGCCAGGGGGCAGCGGAGCCGGAAGGGGCAGCCGCCGGGTGCGGGCACGGCAGCCGCCCCGGTGCGGACGCCCAGTGATTCGCGGGCTTCGCGGCGCGCCGCCTGCTCCGCCGGACGCGGCACCGGGGAGGCGGCCACGAGTGCCTGGGTGAACGGGTGCCTGGGGTTTTCAGTAACGGCCGCGGCAGGTCCGCTTTCCATCACCTGGCCGCGGTACAGCACCACCACGCGCTGGGCCAGGAATTGGACCACGGCGATGTCGTGGGCGATGAACAGGTAGCTCAGGCCCCGCTCGTCGCGGAGGTCGGCCAGCAGGTTGAGCACCTGCGCCTGGGTGGAGAGGTCCAGGGCGCTGACGGCTTCGTCGCAGACCACCAGCTGTGGATCGCAGATCAGGGCCCGCGCCACGGAAATGCGCTGGCGCTGGCCGCCGGAGAACTGGCTGGGGTACCGGTCCACGGCGTCCCGCGGCAGGCCCACGCGTTCCAGCATGTCCCCGGCCTTGGCGCGTGCCTCTGCCGCTGAAACCCCTCGCAGGCGCAGCGGTTCGGCCAGGGACGTGCCGATGGTGTTCCGCGGGTTCAGCGATGAGTTGGGGTCCTGGAAGACGGCACGCAGTTCCCCGCCCAGAGCCCGGCGCTCCGCGGCGCCGGCGGAGGTGATGTCCTTGCCCTGGTAGCTGATGGTGCCGCCAGAGACCTTTTGCAGGCCCAGGATTGCCTTGCCGATGGTGGACTTTCCGGATCCGGACTCCCCCACCAGTCCCACGGTCTCGCCGGGGGCGATGCTGAAGCTGACATGGTCGACGGCGGCGGGGGCCGCGGCTGCCTTCCGGCCCCGGCCGTAGCGGACCACCAGGTCCTTGACCTCCAGCATGGGGGTGGCGGCGGAAGGCGGCGTGGAGTCGCGGCGTTCGGTGACTGCGGTGCTCATGCCAGGTCCTTTTCGACGATGGTCTGCAAAGTGCGCGGGTTCTGCGTGGGGGTGATCTCCAGGGTGCGGGCGGCGGGTACGTCCGTGGCCAGCCAGTCCATGCCCTCGACGGCGAGCTGGTCCGCCTTGACGCACCGCACCAGCCCTTCGCCGGCGCCGGAGGGCAGCAGCGGCACGGGGTCCGCGCAGGCTGAGCCGGCGAACTGGCAGCGGGCCGCGAACCGGCATCCGGTGGGCCAGTCCTTGGGCTGGGGTACCTGCCCTTGAATCGTGGCGAGGCGTTCCGGCATGTCGCTTGCGTGGTTGGAGTGCGGGTCTGCGGCAAGCAAGGCCAGGGTGTAGGGATGCCGGGGATTGTCCAGGATGCTGTCCGTCCTGCCGTTCTCCACCACCTGGCCGGCGTACATGACGGCAACCTGGTCACAGATGTCCGCCACCACGCCGAGGTCGTGCGTCACCATCACCACGGACATACCGGTCTCCCTCACCAGGGCACGCAGCAGGGACAGGATTTCGGCCTGCACCGTGACGTCCAGGGCGGTGGTTGGTTCGTCAGCCACCAGCAGTTTCGGCTGCCCGGCGAGCGCCAGGGCGATGGCCACGCGCTGGGCCATGCCGCCGCTGATCTGGTGCGGATAGGTCTTGAGGATGCGTGCAGCGTCCACGATCCCCACCTTCTCCAGAAGGTTCCGGGCTTCCTCCCGCCCCTCCGCCTTGCCCATGCCGCGGAGCCGCCGGATGGTGGCGGTGAGCTGGTAGCCCACCGTGAACATGGGATCCAGGGCGCGCATGGGTTCCTGGCTGATCAGGGCGATGTCCCGGCCCCGGACGGTTTCCATGGCTTTGTCGGTGGTGGCGGCAAGGTTCCTGCCGTTCCAGAGGATCTGGCCGCCCGTGACGGACACCCCGGACGGCAGCAGCCCGAGGAGGGACAGCGCGGTCATCGTCTTGCCGCAGCCGGACTCCCCCACCAGCCCCAGGACCGTGCCTTGTTCGACGTCGAAGGAGACATCGGTGACCAGGGGGACGCCGCTGCCCGCACCGGTACTGTCGACGCCGACGGAGAGGTTGCGGACGCTGAGCGTCCCCTTCGCCACGCCATCCTGCGTGACGGGAGCGGGGGCTGCTGAAGCGATGGTGGCGACTGCCTTGGCGCGCTGGCGCCGGGCGGCGGCGGAAGGCAGATGTGAAGCGGTGGCGTTGGGCGCCTTGCCGAGGGCGTTGCCGATGGCGTTGGCGGACAGGACGGTCAGGGCAAGTACGGCGCCGGTGGGCACCATCATCCAGGGTGCGTCATAGACGTGCTGGGAGGCGCCTTGGATCATTCCGCCCCAGCTGGGCTGCGGAATGGGCGGCCCGAAGCCGATGAACGCCAGGCCTGCCTGGATCAGCATGCCGACGGCGAAGATCAGCGCGGCCTGGACGACGATCGTGTTGGTCAGGCCGGGCAGCACATGGCGCAGGCTGATGCCGGCGGTGCTGACACCGTCCACTTTGGCGGCGTCCACGTACAGCTGCGACTGAAGGGATTTGGCCTGCCCGAGCATCACGCGGTAGATACCGGCCGAGATCAGGACGCCCAGGATTCCCATGATCATCGGAATATTGGTTCCCACAGCTCCGATCACGGCCAGGATGATCACGGTGCCGGGAAGCGACATCATGATCTCGGTGATGCGGCTGACCGCGTTCTCCACCCTCTCGCCGGCGGCTGCGGCCAGCATCGCAAGGAGCGTTCCGAGTCCGACGGCGACAATCACCGTGATCATTGACGTTCCGAGGGTACCGGCTGCTGAGGCGAAGATCCGGCTCAGGAGGTCACGGCCCAGTTCATCCGTGCCAAGCCAGTGCGCGGCGGTTGGGCCGGAGAGCACGGCGGTGAAGTCCTGGTCCTCGGTCTTGAACGGCAGCCACAGCGGGGCAGTCAGGGAGGCGGCCACGAGGACGGCCAGCCAGGCCACCCCTGCGATGCTCCCCGGCGAGCCGAACAGCTTGCTGCCGGTGAACTTCTTCGGCGCGCCCTGGCGACGTGTCTTGCGAAGGTCCGCGGCCGTCGTCGGCTGTGCTTGGTCTGCGGGCGCGGGGGCAACGTTGGGAATCATGAGGCACGCAACTTCGGGTCGAGGAACTTGGTGGCGAGTTCCAGCACCAGGTTCACGGCGACCACCACCACGGTGGCGATCACCACCACGCCCTGCACGGACGGGGCGTCGTGGGTGCTGACGGAGTTCTGGACTGCCTGGCCCAGGCCGGGCATGGCGAACAGTTGCTCCGCGATGACCGAACCGCCGAACAGCTGGATGAACTGCAGGGCGATGCCGGCCACAATCGGGAGGCTGGCATAGCGCAGGGCATGGACGTAGAGGATTTTCCAGGTGGGTGTGGCCGTGGCACGCAGCGTGCGGATGTGTTCCTGCTGCAGAGCTTCGAGCATGGAGGCACGGGTCTGCCGGGCGATGAATGCCCCTCCGCCCACCGCCAGGGTGATCACGGGCAACGCCAAGGACAGGGCCCAGTCCTGTGGGGAGGATTCGAAGGGGACATAACCGGTTGCCGGGAAGACGGAGGACTGGACTGCCAGCAGGTAGACGAAGATGATGCCGATCCAGAAAGCGGGCAGGGCAACGGCCATGCCTGCCACTCCGCCAATGATCCGGTCCACGACGCCGCCGCGGACCGCTGCGGTGACGCCCAGGCCGATGCCAAGGACCGCGCTGAGGATGGTGGCGCCGGCAGCCAGCGAGGCGGTGACGGGCAGCCGGCTGGCGAGGTCGGCGCTGACCGAGCGGCCGTCGATGAGCGAGACGCCCAGGTCGCCCTGGACCGCGGAACCAAGCCAGGTGAAGAACTGCGCCGGCAGCGGATCGTTCCAGCCCATCCGCTGGTTGACCTCGTCGATCGCCTGCTGGGAGGCGCCTGCGCCGAGGGACACGGCCCCGGGGCTGCCCGGCATTGCGTGCACCAGCAGGAATGCCAGTACGGCAACCACCAGCACGGTGGCAAGCGCCATCAGCAGGCGCTTGGTAATGAATAGTGCCATGGTGACCTCCATCGGTCAGGCCCTCCCCGGGCGGCCGTTGCCCTGGTGGACAAGGGCCGCCCGGGACGGTGCGGGTATCAGCTGGCCGGCGTGTAGGACGAGAGGAGCGGGTAGGCGTTGGTGCCGGCGAACTTCACCTGCGCCACCTTCTTGGTGTTGTAGCCCTGGTTGGTCAAGGCCTCGTACAGCGGGATCATCCAACCGGATTCCACCAGCCGGGTGTTCAGCTTCGTGGCGGCGGTCTTTACGGCGGCGTCGTCCTTCGCTGCGGCCAGCTCGCCGGTGGCGGCGCTGAGCTGGTCATCGGTGGCCTTTTGGACGTTGGTGAATCCGTTGAGGATGGCGCCGTACATCACGCCGACGGGGTTGTCCCAGTTCAGCGGCGCGTAGCCCAGGGGCGTGGTGGCGACGGCGGCGAAGGCTTCGTCGGTGGAGGCGGCCATCTTCACGTTCATGGTGATGCCGACGGCGGCGAGGTCCTTCTGGACTGCCTGCAGGTCCGTCTGGGTCTGCGCGCCGGCGATGATGGTGAACTCGAACCCGTTGGGGTAGCCGGCCTCGGCCAGCAGGCTCTTGGCCTTGTCCGGGTTGTACGCGAACTTGGTTTCGAGGTCCTTGGTGAAGCCTGCCGAATCCTTGGGGAGGGCATTCCAGGCGGGGATGTCGCCCTTGTGCAGGGCGTCCACCAGGGCCTGGCGGTTGATGGCGTACTGGATGGCCTGACGGACCTTCTCCTGGGCGAACGCCGGGGCGGTCTTGCCGATCTTATCGAAGGAGATCATGGTGTTGACCGTGCCGCCGATCTGGGAAACGCCGACGCCCTTGGACTTCGCGAAGTCAACGGTGTTCGAGGTCAGCATGGCCACGTCGGCCTGGCCGGAGACCAGGGCGTTGGCGCGGGCCTGGGGGTCCAGGACAACGCTGAAGACCACCTTCTTGTAGGCGTACTTGGAAGCGTCAGCGCTCTTGTCGTTCTTCACCAGGACGTACTTGTTGCCCTTCACGGTGGAGGGGTCAAGGGTGTACGGGCCGGAACCGTCAGGGGTTGCCGCGAGGCTGGAGGTGTCGGTGACACCGTTCTTGCCCACGATCATGCCGGTGGTGGAGGCCAGGTTCTTCTCGAATCCGGGCTGCGGCTTGGCGAAGGTCAGGGCCACCTGGGTGGGGCTGACCACGTCCACGGAGGTGATTTCCTGGGCGCCGCCCTTGGCGACGGCGGAGTAGGCGCTCAGTGCGGGATCGGACCGGCGGTCCAGGTTGGCCTTGACCAGGGCGGCATCCAGTTTGGAGCCGTCGGTGAACGTGACGTCATCCTTGAGGTTCAGCGTCAGGACGGTGTTGTCCGCGTTGTAGCTGAAGTCCTTGGCCAGGCCCGGACCTGCGGAACCGTCCGGCTGAAGGGTCATCAGGCTGTCGTAGAGGCCTTCGAAGAACTGGCGCTGGGCTGCGGAGACGCGCAACGGGTCGAAACCGAAGGAGGCTGAGTCGCTGTCGATGGCCAGGGTGAGGCTGCTGGTATCAGCCTTTGCGGCGGCCTGGCTGGACCCGCCGCCGCAGGCGGCCAAGGAACCCATCAGCAGGGCACCGACCAGAACGGCGGAGCTCGCACGGGCGGTGGAGTTCGGAAGTTTCATGTAGTGCGCCTTTGCATTCTGATGTGATGACGGAGGAACGGATGTGGGGGCTGGCTGCTCGCCGGCTCCCTTCAAGAATCAGCCGGGGCCACAGGCGCCAAACATGACAATGTCATTGATTGAAAAAGTATTGTGGCGGCGGTCACGCCGGGCGGAAGGATGGATGGAAGGCAGCGAAGCCTCGGATGCCTGCACGCGTCCATCACGAAAGGAACCTCATGACCAACCCGTTCCCCCGCGACTTCCTTTGGGGCGTGGCCACCGCCGGCCACCAGGTGGAAGGCAACAACGTCAACAGCGATACTTGGTTCCTGGAGCACCTTCCCGGAACCATTTTCGCGGAGCCGTCCGGGGATGCCGTGGACCATTACCACCGTTACCGCGAGGACATCGCACTGATCGCCGGCCTCGGTTTTACCAGCTACCGTTTCTCCGTGGAATGGGCCCGGATCGAACCGGAGGAAGGCCAGTTTTCGGTGGCTGCGCTGGACCACTACAAGCGGGTACTGGAAGCCTGCCATGAACACGGGCTCACCCCCGTGGTCACGTTCCACCACTTCACGTCACCGCTGTGGCTCCTTCGGATCGGCGGTTGGGAGGGCAGCCGGACGCCCGAACTCTTTGCCCGCTACTGCGACCGGGTCATGGCCCACCTGGGTGATCTGATCGGCGTCGCCTGCACCCTGAACGAGCCCAACCTCCCTTGGCTGCTGGAGTCATTCGGCATCGGCGGGGAAGCCCCTGAGAACCGCGGCATGGTGCCCATCTGGGCCGCCGCCGCCGAGCGCCTGGGCGTGGAGGCCGCCACCCTCGCGCCGTTCCAGTTCTGCTCCACCGAAGCCGGTTTCGAGGTTAAGGTGGCCGCGCACCGGGCCGCCACCAAGGCCATCAAGGCCCGCCGCCCGGACCTCCAGGTGGGGTGGACCCTCGCAAACTCCGATATCCAGGCGCTGCCCGGTGGCGAAGGGATTGCAGACCAGGTACGCCGCGACGTCAACGAACGCTTCCTCGAGGCCTCCCGCGGCGACGACTTCGTGGGCATCCAAACCTACGGCCGCACCGTGTACGGCCCGGACGGCCATGCCCCGGCGCCGGAGGGTGTGCCCACCAACCAGATGGGCGAGGAAATCTATCCCCAGGCGCTGGAGGCCACCATCCGCGAGGCCAACAGGATCGCCGGCATCCCGGTGATTGTCACCGAGAACGGCCTGGCCACCGGGGATGACACGCAGCGGGTAGCGTACCTGCGGACGGCCGTCGACGGCGTAGCTTCCTGCCTCGCGCACGGCATAGATGTCCGCGGGTACATCGCCTGGACCGCGTTCGACAACTTCGAGTGGATCTTCGGCTACGGGCCCAAGTTCGGCCTGATCGCCGTCGACCGCTCCACCCAGGAACGGACCCCCAAGGAGAGCGCACGCTGGTTGGGGAACCTGGCCAGGGAGCACGCCCGGGCCGGGGCACCGCAGCCCGCCTAGCACCAAGGGCAATGGTCCGGGTTTCCACGGTAAGCCCGGACCATTTGCCTTTCGCGTTGCGCCTACCCAAGCATGCGCAGCCTTGCGACCAGGTCCGCCACGACAAGCCTCGAATCCACTGAAGTGTAGGTCCGCCGCTGCGGTACGGTTCCCGTCTCCGTAAAAGTGCTCGTGGCGCCGTCCAATCCGGTGACTGCCAAAGGTGCGCTGTCTCCCAGGCACCACAGCGGTCCGAACTGCACGAAGTCCGGCACCTCCAGGCTGTTGAAGTGTCCCCACAGCCACCTTCCGGCGGGCCCGGCATTCCGCAGGGCATGGTCGAGTTCGGCCACCGAGGCCCGGATCCAGCAGGAGTGCATCAGCCACGTTCGTGAGGGGGGCCGGCGCAGACAAGGATTAACGGGAGGTCCCCACCGGTTGCGGCCGCCTCCACGATGGCCTGCGCGGCTGGATTCCCTCGCCGCTTCCCGGTGAAGGTGGTGTCCGGTCCGGAACATACGTCGGCGAGGTCCGCCAAAGTCAGGGCCTGGAGCAGGCTGCCCGCCAGCTCCGAGCCCCACTGTGCCATGCCGGCGGTCGGGCCGAACATGGGGTTGGTCAGCGAGCTCGTGACGGCGACAATCCGGTTGGCGGGGGACAGCGCATGGTGGGCCAGGGCCACCAGCCCGTCGGGATCACCGGCCCAGTCGTTGTCGATAATCACCCTGCAGCGGGTTGCAACGCGGATCATGTCCATCCTGGTCCATTCTCTTGGGTCCGGGTCAGCCAGGCGCCGGCATGGACGCGGATCCCGGCACAACGGGTAGTCTCAGGAGCAAGTCTTGCCGCCAGGCGGATGGCGGAGGACGCAGCTTTCATTCACCGGAACGCTGCCTCCGAAAAGACAGACCAGGCCGCTCAGTCCTTGTGCCTGCTAGAGATTCGGGGGGATCTGTGCCGCGGTCAGGCCAGTGGGGCAGGGCGTACTTTGCCGTTCAAGCTGTCGCCGGGTGTTTGTGGTGGATTGCGGTATTCCTGGACCCGGCGGTGCGCCGGGCAACGCTGGGAGGCCTGGACCCGGCCCTTGTTGCCGTATTCGACGTTCCGCTGTTTGTCCTTGCCTCTGCGGCCGCAGCCTGCGGAGTGCGGTCCGCAGCGTTTGCCGGCACCGTGTGGACCACCGTTGTTGCCGTCGCCCTGGCCGTCTATGCCACGGTGAGCACCCAGGCGGGCCTCGGTGTGCTGGCCATGGGCGCCGCCACTGCGGGGTCGGTTGCCGGACTGTGCCTGGTGCTGTTAGGCCGCATCCCCACGGCGTGGATTGTCCGGGGCCCTTTTGCGTTCCGTCCGGCCCCGAAACGCACCAAGGCAAGAGTCCATGTTGCCGCCACGTTCGGACAGATTGTCGTGTTCTGGGGTTTCTTCCTCGGGCTGGTACCGGCCTGCCTGGCCTTTCTCGAGCAGCGCTGGGGGTTGGGCCTGGACATCCCTGCCGTTGCCGTCCCGGCCAGCGTCGCCATCCTCATCCTTGCGAGCGCTTTGGGGATCTGGTCTGCCGCCGTCATGTCCACCCTCGGGGACGGGACACCGTTGCCGTCCGTGATGGCAAACCGCCTGGTGGTTGCCGGGCCGTACCGCTGGATCCGCAATCCGATGGCGGCGGCGGGCATTGTGCAGGGGGCCGCCGTCGGGCTCATCCTGCAGTCGTGGCTGGTGGTTGGCTATGCGGCGCTGGGCTCACTGGTGTGGAACTATGCCGTCAGGCCACTGGAAGAAGCAGACCTCTCGAAGCGTTTTTGCCAGGAATTCCAGCGCTACCGCGAAACCGTCCGGTGCTGGATCCCGACTTTTCCAGGCAGCCACACCGCTAATCAACGGCCGGTTCGCGGATAACCAGCACCGGGCAGTGTGCGTGGTGGATGGTCTGGTGCGAAACGGAGCCAAGCATCATGCCGGTGAATCCGCCGTGGCCGCGGGAGCCCACCACTATAAGGTTGGCATCTTTGGACGCCTCGATGAGCGCCGAAGCCGGGTTCCCCTCCACGACGCGGCCGGTGATGGCAACGTCCTGGTCCTTGACGCGTTCCAGCTCCGCCTCCAGGATCGCCTGCGCGTCCTTCTCGAAGATTTCATAGTCCCAGGCGGTGCCCAGTGCGTCACTGACGTAGGGGAAGTTCCAGGCGGTTACGGCCTGCACCTCACCGTGCCGCAGCCTGGCTTCCTGCACGGCCCAGTCCATGGCGGCCCGTGACTGTTCCGATCCGTCCGTTCCCACCACGATCTTGTACTTTCCGTTACCGGCCATGGCTCCCCTTTTCCGTTCCAGGCTTCCAGCCGGGTCACCCCTGGCCGGCGGCGGCGCCCTGGGCCGGAACGGCCACGGTGGAGTGCTCGGCTTTGGGGGCCTGGTGCGGATTTCCCGCTTCCTTGGCACAGTGGAGGCAGCAGTAGATGCCTGCTTCGCTTTCCACCGGATGGCCCAGGATCCGGCAGCCGCAGTGCTCACAGGCGGGAGCCATCATGTGGATTGCACACTCAAAGCTGTCGAACGTGCCGGTCTGGTTTCCCATACTGACGGTGAACATGCGGCCCTCGCTGCTGCCGCAGACATCGCACGCGCCCATGGTCCCTGCCTCCTGATATTGCTGCCTGTTCCGGACAATCAAGTTGACCGCTTGGAGCCTTTTCCTGCCTAGGGGCGAAGGTCCTCCGGCAGCTAGAGGTGGCGGAGGTAGCGTTCGGGCGAGTCCATGAACCGTTGCCAGTTCGCCACGAGCTCCAGCTCCGCCCAGGACCGGGACCGCAAACCCCAAGGCCCCGCTTCCAGGATGGTCGCGCCGGGCAAGGCGGCCAGCAGCGGCGAATGGGTGGACATGATCACCTGGGACTGGCCGCCGGCCAACAGTTCCTTCAGGACGGACAGGAGGCTCAGGCAGCCCGAAAAGGACAGTGCGGATTCCGGTTCGTCAAGGACCCAGAGTCCGGCTCCGCGGAACCGGTCGGCTGCCAACTGCAGGAAGGACTCGCCATGGGACATGTCATGGAACGGGATGTCCGGCGTGAACGTGCTGGGATTCTTTTCCAGGTAGGTGTACAGCCCGTGCATTGTCTCGGCCCGGAGAAAGTAGCCCCGCCGGGTGGCGCCCGGGTTCCGGACCAGCTGCAAATGGTCGCCGAGGACGGACTCGGTAGGCCGGGTGGTGTGCCTGGCGCCTGTGGAACCGCCCTCCGGGGACAGCCCGTAGGCGAGCGCGATGCCTTCCACCAGCGTGGATTTACCCGAGCCGTTCTCACCCACCAGGATGGTGGCCGGGCCCAAGTCGAGCCCCTGGTCGAGGACTTGGGCCACTGGCGGCAGGACGGCCGGCCAGCGTCCGCGGTCAAGGACGTTCGAGGGGTCCTCTGCCAGCCGCCGGATCGGGTAGGAGCGCAGGGGCATGGGCCCATTCTTACAGGAAAAGATTCTTCTCCACTTCACCCATCCATCCCGGGTCCCGCTCCGAAGTCCAGTGGAACAGGTGTACCGAAGGCTAGGACGGGACAATGGATGCCGTGGACCAGCAAGCCCTGACGGGGGCCGTCATCAAGGAGCACCGGCTGGATATCTGGCAGCTGTGGATTGAGTTCGTGGGGCTGGGCGGCGACGCCTCGGAACAGCTCATCCGTGCGTACTGCGCCGGCGAAGCCACCCTGTCGGCGAAGGAACGGGACGCCCTGTCGTTGGCCGTCAATGAGCACTGCACTGCCAGGGGGCTGCCGCTCCGGGCACCACTGAGCAGTTCCGCCCTGCTCCTCGTGCACACCGGAAAGGACTCCCCGTCGGGAGGCCTGCAAAGCTAGGCAGGCCCCCGGGGAAGCCGTGGGCCTCCCCGGCGACGTAACCTGTCAACCATGACCCTCCTCTCCACCCCCGGCGGTTCCCTTCGCGGCACCTCCCTCGGAACTGACGGGACCACCGTCCACCGCTTCCTTGGCATCCCGTACGCCGGGCCGCCGTCGGGCGTGAACCGCTTCCGTCCGCCCGTGCCATTGGAGTCGTGGGACGGGGTGCTGGACTGCACCGCCGCCGGGCCGGCGGCACCGCAAAACCCCGAATCCCCGGCACCTCCAGGTGCCGTGCCGCGGAGGTGGAGCGAAGACGGCTGCCTGAACCTGAACGTCTGGGTGCCGGAAACCGGCGGCCAGGCGCTGCCGGTGATGGTTTGGATCCACGGCGGTGCTTACCTGCTGGGCGCCAACAGCGATGCCATGTACGACGGCGCCAGGCTCGCCGCCGCGGCGGGCGCGGTGGTGGTGTCCATCAATTACAGGCTCGGCGCGCTGGGCTTCCTGCACCTGGCGGACCTGCT
Organism: Pseudarthrobacter sp. MOO14; assembly: GCF_058267675.1. NCBI lineage: Bacteria > Bacillati > Actinomycetota > Actinomycetes > Micrococcales > Micrococcaceae > Pseudarthrobacter > Pseudarthrobacter sp. MOO14. The sequence goes on along the minus strand of NZ_CM177849.1, from coordinate 2,773,579 downwards.
GGGGGACGGGTACGTCGACTCGTCCAACGTTGCATTGCTGGACCAGCTGGAGGCCCTTCGCTGGGTCCGCCGCAACATTGGCGCCTTCGGCGGCGACCCGGGGAACGTGACCATCTTTGGCGAGTCGGCAGGAGCCGCGGCGATTGGCACCCTGCTGGGGATGCCGGCGTCGGAAGGGCTGTTCCGCCGGGCCATCATGCAAAGCGGAACGGCCGAGCGCTTCCGCCAACCGGAAGAGTCCGCGCGGATCAGCGCGGCATTCCTTGACCTGTGCGGCCTGGCCCCCTCGTCTGCAGCGGAACTCCTCACCCTCCCGGTGGAGCAGCTGCTGGCAGCGCAAAAAGGCCTTGAGAAGCGTTTCGCCGCGCAGTCCTACGCAGTCCCGCTCCCCTTCCAGCCGACAGTGGGGACGCCGTCATTGCCGGCGCCGCCGCTCGACGCGGTCCGGAACGGGGTGAACAGCGGCGTCGACCTGCTGATCGGAACCAACCTCAACGAGGGATCGTTTGCGGTGGAGATGCGCCCGCCCTCGCCGGCCGACCCCGGCTACCCGGAGCGTGCCGCCGCCGTCCTTGCCGCGTCCGGGATTCCTGCCGCCCATGCCGGCGGATACGCGGCCGCGCTGGAGGAGGTGCTGCAGCGTGAACCGGCAGGCAAGGAACTCCTGGAATCCGCCATTGCCGATTCCCTGTACCGGCAGCCCAGCAACCGGCTCCTGGCGGCACGGCACGCGGCGGGCGCCGCCGGGAAGAGCTTCGCCTACCTGTTCACATGGCGCAGCCCGGCCATGGGCGGCAAGCTCGGGGCCTGCCATGCCCTGGAAATCCCGTTCGTCTTCCGGCACCTGGACGCACCGGCGGCGGCTTTCCTCACCCGCGGCAGCGCACCACGCCGGCTCAGCGGCGCCATGAGCGGGGCCTGGGCAGCTTTTGCGCGGACGGGGTCACCGGACACGGCCCAGCTGGCGTGGCCCGAGTACGGGCACGGACGCAGCACCATGGTGTTCGACGACGAGACGCGCCTCGAGGCCGACCCGCGCGGTGCGCTCCGGGCGTTTTTTGAGGCTGTCAGCCCGCTGCCAGCGAGTTAAGCGTGTCCCGGATGCCGTTCAAGGCGGGGTCCCGCAGTGAGTTGAAGGCCGGTTTCAGCAGCGGCTGGATGATCTTGGCCGGCCCGTTGATGCTGAACTCGGCCGTGTACGTGACCACAGAACCTGTGCCGCTGGGCCGGACGTCGATGGAGTCGTACGAGGTGACGGTCTTGTTCTCGCCCCGGAGCTTGATGTGGTTGTCCGAGAGCTCGATGACCTCGTAGGTCAGGGCCTGGCGTTTGCCGCGAAACTCGGATTCGGCGTGGTACTTGTGCCCCACGGCCACCGGTCCCGGCGTGATCTTGTCCATGACAGGGGTGTTGGGGTCCCATTTGCTGGTGTTCTCGAACTCGCTGAGGAAAGCAAAGGCCTTCTCCGCGGACAGGTTGGTTTCCACACTTCCGGTGACTGTGATCATCATCCCAGTGTAGGAGGACCAGGGCGGGGAGCGGCGGCCATTCTGCGCCGTGGCCCCGCCCAGCTCCGGGGCACGGCCTGTCAGCAGGACTCGAAGTCGGTAAGCACCTTCACTTTGCCAGCCGAGGCCGACGCCGGGTCGAACGTGTAGCCGATCCATTCCCTGGCGAGGCGGCGGGCGAGTTCGATGCCCACCACCCGCTGTCCCATGGTGAGGACTTGGCAGTCGTTCGACAAGATGGAGCGCTCCACGGAAAAGGAGTCGTGGGCGGCGGTGGCGCGGATGCCTTCGACTTTGTTGGCGGCGATGGCGACGCCGATTCCGGTACCGCAGAACAGGATGGCCCGGTCAGCGGCGCCGTCCCGGATCATCTCGCCGGCGGCAATGCCCACGTACGGGTAGGGCTTGGCGAAGTCATCCGGCGCGTCGCTCCGGTTGACGCCGATGTCGATGACCTCGCTGACGCGCGGATCGTTCCGCAGGTCCGCGAGGACCATGTCCTTGTAGTCCACGCCCGCTTCATCCGCGCCGACAATGAGCCGCAGCCCCATGGTGTTCCCTTCCGTTGTCATGACTCAGCGGCCGCCGCCGCAACGGTGGCGGTGCTGCCTTCGGACCCGGCGGCGCCGGTGAAGTGCGGCCCCATGACGGCGAAGACCATGGCCAGCGATGTGGCGCCGGGATCCGCCGTGCCCAGGCTCTTTTCCGCAAGGGGCCGGGCCCGGCCCTTAAGGGGAAGGAGGTCCGCGGTGCCTTCCGCCGCAGCAGCGGATTCCTGCGCGGCTTCCTGCCATGCACGGCCCGTTTCCACGCCCTCGGCCACTGCGCGGCTAAAGGCGGAGGCGAAGGGCAGCAGGGCATCCACCATGGTCTTGTCGCCTGTTTCGGCCTTGCCCAACTGGATGATCCGGTCAGCGAATGCGGTCACGGCTGCTGCCAGCGCACGCGGTTCAGGGGCCGAGGAGTTGCCCAGCGTCTCGCCAAAGGCACGCAGCGCCGCTCCCCACAGGACGCCGGAGGTGCCCCCTGCCTTGTCCGCCCAGGCGTCCCCGGCGGCAGCCAGCACATCACCGGCACCGGCGCCGTGGCCCAGGGCGGCGGAGGCGGCTGCGGCGGCCGCGTCGACGCCGCGGACCATGCCCCGGCCGTGGTCGCCGTCGCCGGCAATCGCATCCATGCGGCCCAGCCGCTCTTCGGCGTCGTGCAGGGACGAACGGGCGGCATCAATGGCCGCTACGCAGGCGGCGGCGTACTCGCGGGAGGCGTCCGTGGCGACGAACGCCGCAGCGGCCGCGCCGCCGTCGGCCGTTTCCTCGACGCCCCGGGCCCCGGCCTCCAGGGCAGCGTTGCCGCGGCGGTAGGCAGGCGTCTCCGCAGGGGCAGCCCACAGGGGTTCCAGTTCCTCATCAAGCCAGGTGATGGTGAGCGAGACGCCGGCCATGTCCAGGCTGGTCACCAGCTCGCCCACCTCGGGCATCACCAGCGTGTAGCCGGCGGCACGCAGCCGCGGCGCCACGGTCCCCCAGAGGACGAACAGCTCCTCATGCTTGGTGGAGCCGAGGCCGTTGAGGATGACGGCGATGCGGCTGCCGGCGTGCGGTGGCGTTTCGGCGAGCACCCGGGACACCAGTTCCTGCCCGAGGTCCTTGGCCGAGGGCAGGTCGGTGTCGTGCAGGCCGGGTTCGCCGTGGATGCCCAGGCCCAGGCCCATCTGCCCTTCGGGCAGGGTGAACAGGGGCGATTCGGCGCCCGGGAAGGTGCAGCCGGCAAACGCGCTGCCGATGGTCCGCGTCAGGTCGTTGGCCTTGCGGCCCAGGCGGACCACCTCGGCGAGGTCCGCGCCGTTCTCGGCGGCGGCGCCCATGACCTTGAACACCGTGAAGTCACCGGCGATGCCGCGGCGTTTCGCTGATTCCGACGGCGGGGCGCTGGCGATGTCGTCAGTGACCAGGACGTTCTCCACGGCGATACCCTCGGCGGCCAGGCGCTCGCTGGCCATGCCGAAGTTCATCACGTCGCCGGCGTAGTTGCCGTAGGTGAAGACGACGCCGGCACCGGACTCGGCGGCCTTGGCCACCGAGTAGGCCTGCTGCGCCGACGGCGAGGTGAAGATGTTGCCCACCACCGCGCCATCGGCGAAGCCGGCACCGATCAGCCCGGCGAAGGCCGGGTAGTGGCCCGAGCCGCCGCCGGCCAGGACTGCCACCTTGGGCTGTGCCGGCCGGAAGCGGCGGACGGCACCGCCGGGAACCTGCCGGACCAGGTCCGAGTGGACGTCGCAGAACCCGGCGAGGGCTTCTTCGGCGAAGTCGGAAGGGTCGTTGAAGATCTTTGTCATGGAGGGAGCTTACTGGCTGGCGCCGGGGCCGGCTGCTAGTGGATGTGGCTGCCGCCGTTGATGTCGATGGTGGTGCCGGTGAGGTAGGCGGAGTCCTCGGAGGACAGGAAGGTGATCACGGAGGCCACTTCTTCGGTGGTGGCGTTGCGGCCCAGCGGGATGCCGGCGTTGATGGCTGCTTCCTGTTCCTCGGTGCTGCCCACGCGGATGTTGGTGTCCACCGCACCCGGGGTGATGGCATTGACGGTGACGCCGGTGGTGCCGAGTTCACGGGCCAGGGCCTTGGTGAAGCCCAGGATGGCGGCCTTGGCAGCGGAGTAGGGAACCTTGCCGAAGACGCCGCCGCCGCGCTGGGCGGAGACGGAGGACATGTTGACGATCCGGCCCCAGCCGTTGTCGATCATGGCGGGCAGGAAGGCCTTGGTCACCAGGTAGGTGCCGGTGGCGTTGACGTCCATGACCTTGTGCCACAGCTCGAGGGTGGTTTCCAGGAATGGCACCGGGGAGGTGATGCCGGCGATGTTGGCCAGGGCGCCGACGGGCGGGAGGTTGCCGGCTGCCACTTCGGCGGCGACGGCGGCCTGGGCGGCGGTGACGGAGGCTTCGTTGGCGACGTCGATCTCGTGGCCGAACGCGGGGACATTGAATTCGTTGCCGATTTCGGCTGCGACCTTGGCGGACTTCTCGCCGTCCAGGTCCAGGATGGCGATGCCCCAGCCCTCACGAGCGTAACGGCGGGCGCTGGTGATGCCGATGCCCCGGTCCGAAGTTGCTCCGGTGAGGACGGCGGTGCGCTGGATGGCGGTCATGGTGGTGCTCCTTGGGGTGTGTGCAGGTCAGATGAGGTCGGTGATGAAGCTTGCAGCCTTGGCGGCGGCGGCCGGGCGTTCGTCATGGGTGACGTCCCGGGTTTCCAGTTCGAGCGAGAAGTGGCCGGCGTAGCCGTCGGCCGCGAGACGCTTCAGGCCCCCGGCGAAGTCGGCGTTACCGTTGCCGATGCTGAGGTTGATGTTCCCGGGCACGGCGTCGCGCAGGTGGACGTGGCTGATGCGTCCCGCATGAACGTCCAGATAGTCCTGGATGTCCTCGCCGGCGGCGGTGATGTGGCTGAAGTCCATGACGATTCCGACGCCGGATCCGGCCAGCCGTTCGGCCAGCAGTCCCGCACGTTCCAGGTTCCAGCAGAACCGCAGGAAGTGCAGGGACTCGGTCCAGAGTTCGACGCCGAACCCTGCAGCGCGCCGGGCCGCAGCCGCGAGCTGCCCGGCAATGAGGTCCAGGTCTTCCTCGACGCTCCGGACCGGGTTGTGATCGAGGGCGCCGCAGGGCAGCACCAGGGCGTTGGCCCCGATGTTGGCAGTGAGGGTGAGCAGGGCGTCCAGGTGGCGCCGCCTGGCGTCCTGTCCATTGGAGTCGAGGACTGCGTTCAAGTCCCCTATGTCGCCGTTCACTGAGCGGACCCGCAGACCGGAAGCGATGACTTCCTGCGACACCGCCGCCACGGCGGCCTCGTCAAGTTCGTAGGGGACGTGGTCGCAGACCCCGGGCAGGGCGCCCAGATCGATCTCTTCGAATCCCAGACCCTTCATGGTGCCCAGGGCAGTGCCCAGGTCCTGGTGCCGGAAGCTGATGGATGAGCACCCAAGTCTGGAATGGAACATCATTGATCCTTTGAATCGTGCCGAGCGGTAGTGATGGGCACCACAGTACTGGCGTTAACTGTCAACAGTCAACTCTGAAAGTCGACTGTTGACAGTGAAGATGAGGTGCGTCACACTGGGTCGTACCAATTTGTTAACAGTCGACAGCGGCGGACCTTCCACAGCCGCTTTTCGAAAGGGAACCACCATGAGCAAAGATGCTCTGACCATGCGCGGCCCGGTCCACGGCACCAAGGACGCCCGCCGAGTTGCCATCGGATCCGGCGTGGGGGCCGTCATCGAGACGTATGACTTCATCGGCTTCGGCACCGCTGCCGCACTGTATTTCGGCACCGCCTTCTTCCCCGGCAGCGATCCCGTCACGGGGACCCTCGCCTCCTTCGCCACCTTGGGCGTCGGCTTTGCGGCCCGTCCGCTGGGCGGCATCATCGGCGGGCACCTGGGCGACAAGGTGGGCCGCAAGCCCGTCCTGGTCTCCTCGCTGATCCTGATGGGCCTGGCCACCTTCGCCATCGGCCTGCTCCCCACCTACGCCGCCGTCGGCCTGTTGGCTCCGGCACTGCTGGTCTTCGTCCGCATCGTCCAGGGCCTGGCCTTCGGCGCGGAGTGGGGCGGCGCCATCCTGATGAGCTACGAGCATGCGCCGTGGAAGACCAAGGGCAAGTACACCGGCATCGTCCAGGCCGGCTTCCCGGTGGGCCTGCTGCTGGCCAACCTGACGTTCCTCGCAAGCGCCGGCCTCGGCGGTGAACTTGCCTGGCGCATCCCGTTCCTGGCCAGCATCGTGCTGGTCGCCGTCGGCCTGGTCATCCGGTCCAAGGTTCCCGAGTCCCCCGTTTTCGACGAGGTCAAGGACAGCGGCACCATCGTCAAGGCACCCATCGTCGAGGTCCTCAAGACGGACTGGCGCAACATCGTCAAGGGCATCGGCCTGCGCATCGCCGAGACCGCCGGTTACGCCGTATCCATCACCTACATGATTTCCTACCTCAACAGCCAGCACTTGGCGGACAAGACCCAAACCCTCGTCGCCCTCTGCATCGCCTCCGCCATCGGCATCTTCGCCACCCAGGCCTGGGCAGCACTGACGGACCGCATCGGCCGCCGTCCCCTCTATGTCTGGTCCACGGCCTTCGCCGCACTGTTCGCGATCCCCATGTTCCTGCTGGTCAACACCGGCCTGTTCATCGCCATCATCCTCACCATCGTGATCTCCTACGCGGTCTGCCAGAACTCCCTGGCCGGTGCCCAGGGCGCCTGGTTCCCCGAGCTCTTCCAGGCCAAGACCCGCGCCTCCGGCGCCAGCCTGGCCTACCAGATCTCCGCCATGGTGTCCGGCTTCACACCGTTCATCACCACCTTGCTGTTCGTCAGCTTCGGCTGGATGGGCCCGGCGCTGCTCTTCGGCGCCTACGCCCTGATCGGCCTCTGGGCCGCGATCGCCACCCGGGAAACCTGGGGCAAGCGGGAACGGCAGCTCGCAGACGAAGCCACCAAAAGCACCCCCAACACGGTCAACGCCTGAATGACCACCACGCACCAGAGAATCACGGAGCACGCAATGCCTACAGAAACCGTCCAGGACGCCGCCCCGCAGGGACAGACATATCAGGCTGGGGTGACCCCGGAGCGGGTGGACAAGATCAGCGCCGCCGCGTACCGCATCCGGCACCACGCCCTGAACATGGGCGAAGTCCAGGGCCAGGGCTACGTGGGGCAGGCCCTGGGCGCCGCGGACATGCTGGCCACCGTCTACGGGGACCAGCTGCGGTTCAGGGCGGAGGACCCGCACTGGGAGGCCCGCGACCGGTTCCTGCTTTCCACCGGCCACTACGCGATCGGCCACTACGCCGCGCTCGCCGAGGCCGGCATCGTCCCGGTCCAGGAGCTGGAAACCTATGGTTCGGATGACTCGCGGCTGCCGATGTCCGGGATGTCCACCTACACCCCCGGCATGGAAATCTCCGGCGGCTCCCTGGGCCACGGGCTGACCATCGCCGTCGGCATGGCCCTGGGCCTCCGCTACCAGGGCTCCAACGCCCGGGTGTTCAACTTCCTCTCCGACGGCGAACTGGATGAGGGCTCCACCTGGGAGGCCGCCATGGGCGCGCACCACCACCAGCTGGGCAACCTCACCGCCATGGTGGACATCAATGCCCTGCAGGCCGACGGCAAGACCGACACCGTGCTCCGCACCGAGCCGGTCACCGAAAAGTGGGAATCGTTCGGCTGGTACACCCAGCGCGTGGACGGGAACGACGTCGGCGCGCTGCTCGCGGCCTTCGACAACGCAGCCGCCCAGGCCGCCGCCGTCGGGCGTCCCTCCGTGATCCTGTGCGACACCAAGGTGGGCCGCGGCGTTCCCCTGCTGGAGGAGCGCGAAAAAGCGCACTTCATGCGCATCGAAGAACACGAATGGCAGGTCTGCCGCGAGCAGCTCACCGCCGGATATGAAGGAAAGGCTTCAGCATGAGCACCACCACGACGACGGCCACGCCCGCCAAGCCCAAGCTGAAGACCTCGGCGATGATCGCCTCCTTCGCGGACCCCGGCCAGAAGACGTCCTCCGCGCCGTTCGGTCACGCCCTGGTCAAGGCCGCGCAGGAGAACGACAGGATCGTGGGCCTGACCGCGGACCTGGGCAAATACACGGACATGCACATCTTCGCCCAGGCCTTCCCGGAACGGTTCTTCCAGATGGGCATGGCAGAGCAGTTGCTCTTCGGCGCCGCGGCCGGCCTGGCCGAAACCGGGCTGGTCCCGTTCGCGTCCACCTATTCGGTGTTCGCGGCCCGCCGCGCCTACGACTTCCTGTGCCTGGACGCTGCAGAACCAAACCTGAACGTCAACATCGTGGGCGGCCTGCCCGGCCTCACCACCGGGTACGGGCCCAGCCACCAGGCAACCGAGGACATGGCGATCTTCCGCGGCATGCCCAACCTGACCATCGTGGACCCCTGCGATTCGGTGGACATCGAGCAGGCGGTGCCGCAGCTGGCAGCGTCGGAAGGCCCCACGTACCTGCGACTGCTGCGCGGCAACGTGCCCACCGTCCTTGACGAGTACGGCTACACCTTCGAGCTGGGCAAGGCCAAGGTGCTGCGTGGCGGCAACGACGTCGTGTTCATCTCCTCCGGCCTGATGACCATGCGCGCCCTCCAGGCAGCCAAGGCGCTGGCGGCCCACAATGTGGACGTCGCCGTCGTACACACCCCCACCATCAAACCGTTCGACGCCGAAACCGTCCTCGCGGAGATCAATACCGGCCGCCTCGTCGTCACGCTGGAAAACCATTCCGTGGTGGGTGGACTGTTCGAAACCGTCGCCTCCGCCGTGGTCACCGCGGGCCTGGGCAAGCGCGTGGTGCCCGTGGCACTACCGGACCAATTCCTCGATGCCGGCGCCCTGCCCACCCTGCACGACCGCTACGGCCTGGCCACGGACCGCATCGTCGCCAAGGTCCTGGCCGAACTCGGCTAAAGGCAAGCCACCCCATGAAAATGCACGGCACCGGCCCCAAGCCGGTGCCGTGCATTCTGCCGTACTATCGAAACTACTCCCGACTGTAGACAGTCGACTTATGACATTGAGGACAGAAGCCATGGCCGGACTGACCGCCCCGTTGTTGGGACTGGAAAAGAAGAGCCTCCGCGAGCAGGCGCTCTCGGCGCTGCGGACCGCCATCACCAGCGGAGAGCTGGAACCCGGGCGCCACTTGGTGGAAACCGAACTGTCCGAGATGCTGCAGATAAGCCGCGGCACCCTGCGCGAAGCCCTCCGCCAGCTTGAACAGGAGGGCCTGCTCTCCGCTGGGCCCCGCGGCAGGCTGTCCGTCCGCCACCTGGACGAAAAGGAAATCCGGGACATCTACTCCGTCCGCGCCGCCTTGGAGTCCCTCGCGGCCCGGACCCTGTGCGAACTGCCCGACCGGCAACAGGTCACCGACTCGCTGCACAAGGCCATTGACGCCATGGATGCCGCAGCCAGCGGCACCCTGGAGGAACGGATCGAATCCGACCTTGAATTCCACCGCACGCTGTGCCGGCTCACCGGCAACGAAACGCTCCTCCACTCCTGGGAGTCCCTGGAGGGCTCCATCCGGATGTCCATCATGTTCGCCGGCCTGGAAAAAGGCGTCCGCAACATGAGCGTGGACCGGCACAAGGACATCGTCGCCGCCATTGATACCGGCGACGCCGCGCTGGCCCGGAAGACCATCCTGGAACACATGGACACCGCGGCCGCCAACCTGGTGGCATAGCCCGTCGGCGGCACCAAAAACCGCGCCGTCTGGGCCCGTTTGGGAATCCTCGAAAGCTCCCGGCCGTTAACCTACTGTGCGGTAGAGTGCCGCAGCGTTAACGAGGGACGGTATGACCGCAAAGTTTGTGTCAGTTGAGGACGACGCCGGGAAGATCACCCGGTATGCCCGCCACGACAACGGCGGCGGCCTCATCGCTCCAGGAGCGAAGGTGGCCGAGAGCGCACGGATCGGCCCCATGACCTACGTGGAGCACGGTGCGCAGGTGGGTGCGGGCTGCAGGATCGGGCACGGCAGCTGGATTGACCGTGACGCAAGGATCGGTGACCGGACGGTGATCGGCGACGGTGTGCGCATCGGTCGTGGCACAGTCATTGGCAACCGGGTCCATATTGGCAGCCATTCCAGGATCGGCTCCGGCGTCCTGGTGGAGCACGGCGCCCACCTGGTCACGGACAGCACCGTACCCGATGGCAGCGAAGTCCTCGCCGGGGCGCACTCGCGCTTGGCCGCCACCGCGCACCGGCCGCACCGCAAAGCCAAGGGAAAGCTCGCGGCGTAGCTCCGGCCTTTGCTGGGAGGCGCGCCGGGGCGGTCAGGGAACCGTACTGGCGCGCACCACCAGTTCCGCCGGATAGACCACCGGGTCCATGTGCTCCCCGGGGGATCCGATCGCGCTGACCAGGAGTTGTCCTGCCGCAGAAGCCATGTCCACCATGGGGTGCGCCACGGTAGTGAGTCCCAAGCCGTTTGATGCCTGGATGGCGTGGTTGTCGAAGCCCACCACTGCCACATCCTCCGGTACCCGCCGGCCCGTGCCCCGAAGGGCATCCACGACGCCGAGGGCCATGAGGTCGGAGGCGGCGAAAATCCCGTCCACTCCGGGCGCTTGGGCCAGCAGGCGCCCGGCCGCGGCGGCGCCACCCGTCGTCGTAAAGTCCCCGTGGATGACGGGCCCGGGCTGCAGGCCCGCGTCCTTGAGTCCCTGGAGCCAACCGTCAAGGCGGTCGACGGCGGCCGTCATGTCGGTGGGGCCGGCAACACTTGCCAGCGTGGTGCGGCCCAAGGATGCCAGGTGCCGGGCTGCCAGCCGGCCGCCCTCGAAGTTGTCCAGGTCCACGTAGGGGATTCCCGCTCCCGTGTCCCAGGGCCTGCCGATGAAGACGGTGGGCAGCCCCGTGGCACCCAAGGTCTCCACCCAGTCATCGGCGCGGTGGTGGGACACCACGATGGCACCGTCCACGTGCCCGCCGCGCAGGTAGCGGAGGGTCCGGGCGGAGTCGTCCCCGGCCCGGGACATCAGGAGCACCAACTGCAGGTCGGTGCCGCGCAGTGCTTCATTGACGCCCGTGATCACGGCAGCGAAGTAGGGGTCCATCATGACCCGGGCGTCAGGTTCAGGGATGACCAGCGCCACCGAACCGGCGCGCCGGGTGACCAAGCTCCGTGCAGCGCGGTTCGGTGTGTAGCCCAACGCCACGATTGCGGCATCGACGGCGGCCTGGGCCTTCGCACTCACCTTGGACCCGCCGTTGATTGCGCGGGATGCGGTGGAACGGGATACCCCGGCGGCCGACGCCAGGTCCTCCAGCGTGGGACTGGGCCGCCCTGCTCCTGGCGTGCCCGGGCGGCTGGAGTTTGCGTTCATTCCACCGACAATACGACGCCGAGGGTGCGTGGGAGCGCTCCCGAAAAGCCTTGCCTGGGCAAAAACGCAATGCTACGCTTCCCCGACGGGAGCGCTCCCACCACTCGGCCCGGCTGCCCCCAGTTGCCCTGGCCGTCCACCCCATCACCGACAGGACCAGCAATGCCGCTAGCCCCACGCCCTGATACAGCCAACCCCGTATTGTTACCGCGCCTGCACCGGGCCGGGACGATTGCGGCCGTCACCGCCGTGCTCATGGGTCTCTTCGCCGCCGGCGGGGCAGCACCCGCGCAGGCCGCAGCACCGGCCCTGGGCCCGGCAGCCCAGGCACCGGCGTCGCCAGTGCCCCCAGCCCCAGCACCGGCTTCAGGACACACCTTCGGACCCAACACCTACGTTTTCGATCCCGGCATGCCGGTGGCCCGGATCAAGGCCACGGTGGATTCCATTGCGGCGCAGCAGGTGGACGACGAAATGGGGACCAAACGCTATTCCCTGCTCTTCAAGCCCGGCACCTACGGCACGCCCCAAGAGCCGCTCATCATCCAGGTGGGGTATTCCACCGAGGTTGCGGGCCTGGGCGCTGCCCCCACCGACGTCACCATCAACGGGCACGTGGACGTCTACAACCGGTGCCTGGCCGCTGACAACTGCATCGCGCTCAACAACTTCTGGCGCTCCTTGTCCAACCTCACCATCAACGTCACGGGCCTTGAGGGCTGCCGGAGCTCCGCCAACTTCTGGGCCGCCTCCCAGGCCTCCCCCATGCGCCGGGTCAACATCACCGGCGGCAACCTCTCCCTGATGGACTACTGCACGGCCGGTCCACAGTACGCCAGCGGCGGTTTCATCGCAGATTCAAAGACGGGCGCCGTCATCAATGGCTCCCAGCAGCAGTACCTGGTCCGCAACAGCAGCATCGGGAGTTGGTCCAACGGAGTCTGGAACCAGGTGTTCTCCGGGGTTAACGGGGCACCTGCCGATTCCTTTCCGAACCCGCCGTACACCACCTTGGACAGCACTCCCGTCAGCCGCGAGAAGCCCTACCTGACCGTGGATCCGGCCGGCCAGTACAGCGTCTTCGTACCGGCCATCCGCCGGGACGCGGCCGGGACCTCGTGGGAGAACGGCCCCACCGCGGGCCGCAGCATCCCCCTGGCCGACTTCTACGTCGCGACGCCCGCCGATTCGGCGCAGGCCATCAACTCCCAGTTGGCCCGGGGAAAGAACCTGCTCCTGACCCCGGGGGTCTACGACGTTGACCGGAGCATCGAGGTCAAGCGGGCCGGAACCGTGGTCCTGGGACTCGGGATGGCAACCCTCACCGCCGTCAACGGCTCAGTTCCCCTGACGGTGGCAGATGTCCCCGGAGTGGACATCGCCGCCGTCACGGTGGACGCCGGCGAGGTGAATTCGCCCGCCCTGATGCGCATCGGGAAGGGCAATGGGCCGTCCAGCTCATCCGTGCACACCGATCCGGCAAACCCCACCACGCTCCATGATGTGTTCTTCCGCGTCGGTGGACCGCATAGCGGCAAAGCCTCGGTCAGCCTGGAAGTCAACAGCGACAACGTCCTTCTGGACCACATCTGGGCCTGGCGCGCCGACCATGGGAACGGCGTCGGCTGGACCACCAACACCGGTGCGAACGGTGTGATCGTCAACGGCAACAACGTCACGGCCACGGGCCTGTTCGTGGAGCACTACCAGCAGTACAACGTCATCTGGAATGGAGAAAGCGGGCGCACGGTCTTCTTCCAGAACGAGCTGCCCTACGACGCCCCCAACCAGGCCGCGTGGCAGCACGACGGGGTCCTGGGCTGGGCAGGCTACAAGGTGGCAGACTCCGTCAAGGCCCACGAGCTCTGGGGCGGCGGCAGCTACGTTTACACCAACGTCGACCCCAGCATCCACGCAACGAGGGGCTTTGAGGTGCCGGTAACGCCGGGCGTGAAGCTGCACAGCCTTTTGACGGTGAACCTCGGCGCAGGCACGCTCGATCACGTGGTCAACGACACGGGGGCGCCGGTCTCAACCGACGCCGTGGGGGTTCCCAGCTACGTGGCCGATTTCGGCTGACCGGCTGATTCCGTCCGTTGCTGATTCTGTCCGTTAAGGTCCGGACCTGGCGGGGCGCGGTGCCGGTGGTACCGCGCCCCGTCACTTGGTCCGGAACGCCTTGCCCTTCAGCACCGCGCCGGCCCATACGGCCAGCAGCAAGGCCACCAGCAGCAGGCCGGCGTCGCCCAGGTCGATCGATCCGAGCCACCCCGTCACGGGGTCGTCAAGGGACAACGCGGCGTGCAGGAATCCGCCGAGCGTGATCACGGCAATGAACAAGGCGGACACGGCCGAGATGCCCGTGACCACGGCGTTGAAACCGAGCTTCCGCCGGGGGTCGTCCAGCGCGGAGCGGTACATCCGCAGCATGGCCATGCCGTTCACCGAGTCGCAGAGTGTCATCGCGGCGGCGAAGGCGACCGGCAGCGCAAGCAGGGCGAACGGCGGCACTCCGGCCAGCGAGGCCGCCGTCGTCATCATCAGCAGCCCGATGGTGGTGGCAGTGTCAAAGCCCAGGCCGAACAGGAACCCGATCACGTAGATGTTCCGCGGCCGGCGCACCCTGGACAGCGGCCGGGCCAGCAGCCTCGCCACCGCGCCTTGCGGTTCCAGGTCCCGGGGCTCGACGGCGGCGCCGTTGCGCGCGCGGCGGTAGGCTCCGGCGGAACGGACGAAGGCGGAGCCGTTGAACAGTCCCATGGCCAGCAGGAACAGGCCGGATACGCCGCTGCCGATCAGGCCCAGGACCAGGTTGCCGGCCGAACCGTCCTGCATCAGTCCGCCCACCAGGGATGCCCCCGCGATGACCAGCACCCCGGCGAGGGTCACCACGGAGCTGTGCCCCAGGCTGAAGGCGAAGCCAACGCTGACCGGGTCTTGACGTTGCGCCACGAACTTGCGGGTGGAGTTGTCGATGGCTGCCAGGTGGTCCCAGTCGTAGCTGTGCTTCACGCCGGCCAGGTAGGCGGTGAGGAACAGGCCCCAGGTCAGCGGTTGGCCGCCGCCGGTCGTGCCGGCGAGCAGGAGGACGACGGCGGCGGCGTGCAGGGCGGCCACCGCGCCGAAAGTGAACAGCGCGCGGGTCCGGAGCGGCAGGGAGTCCCGGTCCCGGTAGAGGGTGGCGATGTTGGTCATCAGTGCTTCCTCAGGTCCAGCAGACCCTGGCCGTACCAGCGGCTGCGCAGGAAGTCGGTGCAGGACCGGAGCAGGCGGTTCAGTTCGTCGGTGCTGTTGGAGAGGCTCCGCAGAACCAGCCCGGAAGTCCCCGCAACTGGGCGCGTCAGTGAGATGCCGGTCAGCGCTTCGCGGCCGGCCGTGAGCCCGTGCAGGTCATCGGCGAGCGCCTGGTCCACCCTCGCATCCACCACCACCAGGGACCCGAGGTGGCTGTGGCCTTCCATGAATCCGAGCCCGGTGACGTCGTGCAGCGGTGGCCGGATCAGCAGGTTGTCCAGCGCCAGCAGGTGCGTTCCGCCGTCGGATTCGACGCGGATTTCGTTGCGCAGCCGCACTTCCCGGTATTGGAAAGCCGAACCGTCCGGCGACCAGCCGGGAGTGACCACCTCAGCCATGACCAAGGACGACGACGGCCGCAGGGTCACGGAGGTCCGCTGCCGGTAGCTGGCCTCGCGGTAGGCGATGAGCTGGTCCGGCATGAATTCCAGCCGCGCCGCCTCCCCCAGCCGCACCACCATCCGCTGCTCGGCAAAGGACCCGGGAGTCCGATAAATCTTGGTAGCGGATTGGGTGGTCAACAGCAGGTCAGCCCCCTCCCCGACCTTCACATCCAACACGAAAAGATCCGCCCCAAGATAAGCCCCGCCAGGGTTCACCACGACGTAGCAAACCTGCCCGGAGTCATCAAGATAGTGCGGCCGCAGTACTCGAAGAGCGCCACGGTGATATTGATACGTCGCGACTGAACGCTGACCGCGTAAGGCGACCCGAAGCTCAAGCTCGCCCATCGGGGGCCGATCAGCGGACGCGGGTGATAGGGGCCGCGGCGTGGCGGGCACCGCGAAGCGGGCACGGCCCCTATCATCCGCGGGCGCAGGCCCCGGCGAGGTGCCTGCTTGAGGTGACCCGACCGCCGTCGTACTCATGAGGCCAAATCAAGCATCAGGACGTCGTGCCGGATCCAGTCGATGACCTTGTCCAGGCCCTCGTCAGTTTTCAGGTTGGTGAAGCAGAACGGTTTGTTGCCTCGGAATTCCTTGGAATCCCGCTCCATGACGGCCAGGTCAGCGCCGACGTGGGGTGCGAGGTCGGTTTTGTTGATGATGAAGAGGTCGGACTTGATCATGCCCTGGCCGGCTTTGCGGGGGATCTTTTCGCCTTGGGCCACGTCGATGATGTAGATGGAGAAGTCGACGAGTTCGGGGCTGAAGGTGGCGGAAAGGTTGTCGCCGCCGGATTCGACGAAGATGACTTGCAGGTCGGGGTGGCGGGTTTTGAGTTCCTCGATGGCGGCGGTGTTCATGGAGGTGTCTTCGCGGATGGCGGTGTGCGGGCAGCCGCCGGTTTCGACGCCGATGATCCGGTCCACGGGGAGGATGCCGTTGGCGGCAAGGATTTTGGCGTCCTCGATGGTGTAGATGTCGTTGGTGATGGCGGCCATGGAGATTTCCCCGCTCATGTGCCGGGTGAGCCGCTCCACGAGCTGGGTCTTGCCAGCTCCCACGGGTCCGCCGATGCCGATCTTGATGGGTTCAGACATGTGTCCTCCTTTGACTCAAAAGCACAGTATTTTCAAGCACGGTCAGCTCATGAACATGCGGGCACGTTGGCGTTCGTGCCTCATTTGCGAGATTTCCAGGCCGGGGCTGACGGCCCCAAGGTCGTCCGGCGTGAGGTGCGCGATCGTGGCGATGGCGGCAGCGACGTCGTCGTGCGCTGCCCGCAGCACCCGCTGCCCGGCGTTCTGGCCCAGCGGAATGGCGCGCACGGCATTCTGCGTCAGCGAGGTGACGGTGGCGAAAAGGTAGGCGGCGAGCGCTTCCTGGAGCGGAACGTCCAGGGAGCGGGCGACGACGGCGAACGCGAGCGGCTGGTGCCCTGCGGCCCGGCCGTCACCCACCAGGTCCCGGTACAGTCCCAGCGCAGGTGAAGGAAACACCTCAGCCCCAATCTCCAGCAGCCGGAGCCCCATTTTGACGCTCGCCTCCCGAACCTGCCGCGGCAGCAGAGAAGCAGAAAGAAGAGAATCCAGCTCCCCCACATCAGCCCCTTCATAAAGGAACCGAATCGCCAGCCCATCCGAGTAAGTAAGCTGCTGCGACACAAAAGCACCGAGCCACACCCCAAAAGAAGCCTCATCAGCGACCACCCCGGCGTCGACATAGGTCTCGAACCCAAGCGAGTGGGCAAACGCCCCAGTAGGAAGCGCAGAGTCAGTGAGCTGCTGCAGCGCCAGCTGATAGCTGCCGACACTGGCGGTGGCGGGTGAAGGGGGCTGCGGCGTGGTGGGCACCGCGAAGCGGGCACAGCCCCCTTCACCCGCCACCGCACCCAAGGTGCCGCTGGTACTAGTGCGAGTGTTCAGCATGGCGGAAAGGCACAGGCATGACGCGTTCCTGGCGGGTGTAGGGCACTGAGTTGTGGCGGAGGTAGTCCTCGACGGTGTGGTCGTAGGCGCACACCATGACATCGGCCCCGTACTCGGAGGACGCGTCGAAGAACTGTGCCTGGAGGTGCCTGTTGCCGAGGGAGTGTGCGGTGACGCCCATTTCGTGGATGGTGCGGGGTGCGATGACCAGGACGTCGCTGGGCAGCACCGAGACCACGATCATGGTGGAGTTTTCCACGTGGAGGATGTCGCCGTCGCGGAGGTCCCCGGAGCCGGCGGACAGTCGGATGCCGATCTCCTTGCCGTGGTCCGTGGTGGCGCGCTGGATGCGCTTGACCAGCTGGGAGCTGGGAAGTATCACCTTTTCCCGGTGCAGTCCGGCGTAGGTTTCGGGGTCCGGGAGGTCGTGCAGGTTGCCGAGGACTTTGTCGATGATCACGTGGGGGCTCCGGTGGGGTCTAGAACAGGAAGTAGCGCTGCGCCATGGGCAGGACGTCGGAGGGTTCGCAGGTGACGTCCGCGCCGTCGACCGTCACCTGGTAGGTTTCCGGGTCCACCTGGATGTCCGGGGTCGCGTCGTTGTATTTGAGGTCGGCTTTGGTGAGGTTGCGGATGCCGGAAACGGGCCGGATGACCTTCTCCAGCCCCAATTCCCCGGGCACGCCGGCGTCGATCGCTGCCTGGGACAGGAAGGTGATGGAGGACTGCTGCACCGCCTTGCCGAACGTGGCGAACATGGGCCGCATGGTGCGTGGCTGCGGTGTGGGGATGGAAGCGTTCGCGTCTCCCATCAGGGCGTAGGCAATCTGGCCGCCCTTGAGCACCAGCTCAGGTTTGACCCCGAAGAAGGCCGGGTCCCAGAGCACGAGGTCGGCGAATTTGCCCACCTCCACCGAGCCCACCGAGTCCGCAATGCCCTGGGCGATGGCCGGGTTGATCGTGTACTTGGCCACGTAGCGCTTGAGCCGGAAGTTGTCGCTGCCTGGCGAGCCGTGGCTGCCCGGGCCGGTCCCGCCGTCGCCCTCGTCCAGGGCGCCGCGCTGCTTCTTCATCTTGTCCGCCACCTGCCAGGTGCGGGTGATGACCTCACCCACCCGGCCCATGGCCTGCGAGTCGGAGGAGGTAATGGAGAAAATGCCCAGGTCCTGCAGGACGTCCTCGGCGGCGATGGTCTCGGCGCGGATGCGGGAGTCCGCGAAGGCCACGTCCTCGGGGATGTCCGGGTTGAGGTGGTGGCACACCATGAGCATGTCCAGGTGCTCTTCGATGGTGTTGCGGGTGTAGGGCAGGGTGGGGTTGGTGGAGGCGGGCAGGACGTTGGGCATGCCGGCGATCTTGATGATGTCCGGCGCGTGGCCGCCGCCGGCGCCTTCGGTGTGGAAGGTGTGGATCACGCGCCCGTTGATGGCCCGGATGGTGTCCTCCACGAACCCGCACTCGTTCAGGGTGTCGGTGTGGATGGCCACCTGGACGTCGTATTCGTCGGCGACGGTGAGCGAGGTGTCGATCGAGGAGGTGGTGGATCCCCAGTCCTCGTGGACTTTCAGGCCGATGGCGCCGGCTCGGATCTGCTCGGCAAGGGGTTCGACGGCGGACGCGTGGCCTTTCCCGAACAGGCCGATGTTCATGGGCAGCCCTTCGGCTGCCTGCAGCATCCGCTGGATGTGCCACTTTCCGGGCGTCACGGTGGTGGCCTTGGTGCCTTCAGCCGGGCCGGTGCCGCCGCCGATCATGGTGGTCACGCCGCTGGCCAGGGCCGTGGGCACCTGATCCGGGGAGATGAAGTGGATGTGGGTGTCGATGCCGCCGGCGGTAAGGATTTTCCGTTCCCCGGCGATGATTTCAGTGCTGGCCCCGATGACGATGTCCACGCCGTCGGTGATCTGCGGGTTGCCCGCCTTGCCGATCCTGAAGATGTGCCCGTCCCTGATGGCCACGTCCGCTTTGTAGATGCCGGTGTAGTCAAGGATGACGGCGTTGGTGATGACGGTGTCGGGGATGTCTGCGCCCTGGACGTTCCCGTCCCTGGTGGCCTGGCCGTTCTGGCCCATGCCGTCGCGGATGACCTTGCCGCCGCCGAACACCACTTCCTCGCCGTAGGCGGTGAAGTCTTTTTCGATCTCGAGGAACAGGTCGGTGTCCGCCAGGCGGATCTTGTCCCCGGCGGTGGGGCCGTAGAGGTCCGCGTACTGCCGGCGTGGAATCTCGAAGCTCACTTTGCGCCCCCGTCCAGGCGGGTGCCGCCGTCGAGCTTTCCGTTGACGGCGTTGCTGAGTCCGTGCACCTCGCGTGCGCCGGCCAGTTCGATCAGCCGTACGCTGCGGGAGTCGCCGGGTTCGAACCGGGCGGCTGTTCCGGCCGGAATGTCCAGGCGCCGGCCGTAGGCCGCCTCCCGGTCGAAGGACAGGGCGGCGTTGGCCTCGGCAAAGTGGAAGTGGGAGCCCACCTGGACGGGCCGGTCACCGGTGTTGGTCACGGCAACGTCGATGGACTCCCGGCCGGGGTTCGCCGTCACGGGCTCGGGCCGGAGGATGTACTCGCCTGGGATCATTGCGGCGCTCCTTAGCGGATTGGGTTGTGGACGGTGACCAGCTTGGTGCCGTCGGGGAACGTGGCCTCGACCTGCACGTCATGGATCATCTCGGGCACCCCTTCCATGACGTCGTCACGGCCCAGCAGGGTGGTGCCGTAGCTCATGAGCTCGGCCACGGTCCTGCCGTCCCGGGCACCTTCGATCAGTTCGTAGCTGATGATGGCCACGGCTTCGGGGTAGTTGAGCTTGAGTCCCCGCCCCTGGCGGCGGCGGGCGAGGTCCGCGGCCACTACGATCAGGAGCTTTTCCTGCTCACGCGGCATCAGATGCATGGGGTTCCCTTCGACGGCCTGGGGCGTGCTGCCAGCCAGCCTAGGCCGGTCAGGTTTCCGCCACGTTTCAGGTCCATCATCCGGACGGAACGCTAGGGTGCGGATTCCCGGATCTTCAGCTCGAACCCTGATTCCATGTGCACGCCCTGCCCGGATGTTTCGCGCCCGCCGATCCGGTCCAGCAGCAGGCTGATCGAACGCTCCGCGATCTCATCCATGCCTGGGGAGATGGTGGTCAGGGACGGGGACGCGAAACGGGCCTCGTCGATGTCGTCAAAGCCCGCGACCGCCACGTCCCCCGGCACGTTGACGCCCTTGATCAACAATTCGTGCATGGCGCCCAGTGCCAGGACGTCGTTCAGGCCGAAAACGGCGTCAAACTGCACGCCCGAGGCCATCAGGCCCGCCACGGCGGCGGCACCTGTATCGCGGCGCCATTCGGCGGGGGCCACCAGGTCGGCGTCGAATTGGACGCCCGCCTGTTCCAGCGCCTTCCGGTACCCGTTCATGCGCAGTCCCGCGGTCCCGGTGGACTCCTCCGGGTGGGCGCCGATGACGGCGATGCGACGGCGGCCGGCCTGCAGCAGGTGGGTGGTCAGCGCAGCCGCGGCTTCCCCGTTCTTCATGGTGACCAGGTCGAAGCGGGGGTCCATGATGTGCTCGCCGAGCATCACCAGGGGTTTGGTGCCGGCGCGGCCGGCGATGGCGTCGGCGTCCAGCACCAGCGGGGTGAAGAGCAGCCCGTCGGTGAGCTGCCGGAACGTCCCGTGCAGGGCGCTGAGTTCAACGGAAGCCTCAGCGCCGGACTGCTCCACCAGCACCCGGTAGCCGCGGCGCGATGCGGCCTTCATCAGCCTGGACGCCAGTTCCGCGTAATAGGGCGCCGAGAGGTCGGAGAGCACCAGGCCCAGCATGGACGTCTTGCCCGAGCGCAGGCTTCGGGCGGTGAGGTTGGCCTCATACCCCAGTTCAGCAATGGCGTCCTGCACACGCTGCTTGGTGGCCGGGCGGATGAACTCGTAGTCGTTCAGGACGTTCGAGACCGTTTTGAGCGAAACGCCGGCCGCGCGGGCGACGTCGTTCATGGTGACTGCCATTAACGTTCTTTTCCTGCCTTCGCCGCCGCCTTGGCCGCTTGCTTGCTGGCCCGCACCTTGGCCAGGGATTCCGGGTCCACAATGTCCGCCACGGACAGGTAGGAGCCCTCTTCCCCGTAGTGGCCGGCCGCTTCCCGCCAGCCGGGCGCGTCAAGGCCCCGCTGCTTGCCCAGCAGGGCCAGGAAGATCTTTGCTTTTTGCTCACCGAAGCCGGGCAGCGCCTTGAGCCGCTTCAACACCTCTGCACCGTCGGGTGAGCCCTTGGTCCAGATGGCTGCGGCATCGCCGTCCCAGTGGTCCCGGACAGCCTCGGCGAGCGCCTGCACCCTGCCGGCCATGGATCCGGGGAAGCGGTGGACGGCGGGCCGTTCCTTGAAGATCTCCACGAATTCCGCGGGGTCGTGCCCGGCGATGGCCTCGGGCGTCAGGGTGCCCATCCGGGTCCTGATCTTTTCCGGTCCGGCGAAGGCCGATTCCATGGTGACCTGCTGGTCCAGCAGCATGCCGGTCAGCAGGGCGAAGGCGTCCTCACTCAACAACTTGTCCGCGGCGGGGTCGCCCGTGATGTGCAGTTCCATGCCGTCCATCCTCCCACCTGCGGGCCGTCGTCGTCATGGGGACGCCTCCGCCCTGGCACGCGGCCCGGTCAGGCCTCCACGGCGAGCCGGATCATGGACCAGGACACGGCCGGGAGCTCGGCTGTCAGGTGTCCGCCATCGGCCTTGGCCGTGACGTTCTCCGCCGGCAGGACCGAACTGGAATCGTCGGCCGTGGCCTGCCAGTAGGGGTCCTTGTTGGAGTAGGTCAGCGCCTCGATGACCCGGACGTTGCCCAGTCCCCCGACGGCGGCGTCAAGGGTCAGTGCCCCGGCGGCCGAGCGGTTGACGGCGAACACCACCGCCTCGCCCTTTGCCGCGTCGTAGGTGGCGACGGCGGACAGGGCGGCGAAGTCGGCCGTCGTACCTCCGCTGACAAGGGGGGATTCGACGGCGAGCTGCAGGACCGTGCCGGACGCGTGCCGGGAGGTCAGGGCGAACGGGTGGAAGGTGGTCTGCTTCCAGGACCGGCCGCCGGGTTCGGTCATGATGGGGGCGATGACGTTCACCAGTTGCGCCAGGCTTGCCGAGAGGACGCGGTCCGTGTTCCGGAGCAGCGTGACCAGCAGGTCCCCCACCACCACGGCGTCGGCCACCGTGTAGGTGTCCTCCAACAGGACGGGGGCCACGGGCCAGTCGTTTCCGCTGGGGACTTTGGATTCGCCGCGGCTCATGTGCCAGACGTTCCATTCGTCGAAGGAGATGTTGACCTGCTTGGTGGACTTTCGGACGGACTTCACGTGGTCGATGTGGCTGACGATGTCGCGGATGAAGGCTTCCATCTTGTGCCCGGCGGCGAGGTGTTCCTGGAGGTCGCCGGAGTCTTCGAAGTACTGGTGCGCGGAGACCAGGTCCACCACGTCGTAGGTTTCGGTCAGGACCACACGCTCCCACTCACCGAACGTGGGCATCGTGGGGCCGGAGCTGCCGCAGGCCACGAGTTCCAGGCCTGGATCGATCATGCGCATTCCGCGGGCGGTGTCCGCGGCCAGCCTGCCGTACTCCTGGGCGTTCTTGTGCCCGATCTGCCAGGGGCCGTCCATTTCGTTGCCCAGGCACCACATCCTGATGCCGTAGCCGGTGGCGGCACCGTTGGCGCGTCGTTGCTCTGAGAGGGCGGTGCCGCCGTCGATGTTGCAGTACTCCAGCAGGTCAAGGGCCTCCTGGACGCCGCGGGTGCCCAGGTTGACGGCCATCATGGGCTCTACACCTGCCTTCGCGGACCACTTGGCGAACTCGTCCACGCCTACGGAGTTGGGGTCGGTGGAGTGCCAGGCCAAATCCAGCCGGACGGGCCGCTGGTCCACCGGTCCCACGCCGTCCTCCCAACGGTATCCGGAGACGAAGTTGCCGCCGGGGTACCGCACCGTGGAGACGCCCAGTTCACGGGTGAGCTCAAGTACATCCTTCCGGAAGCCGTCCTCGTCGGCATCGGGGTGGTCCGGCTCGAAGATTCCGGTGTACACACAGCGCCCGAGGTGCTCAACGAAAGCGCCAAAGGTGCGCCGCCGGACGGGGCCCACGGTGAAGGCGGGATCGAGGGTGATCGTTGCCGGGGTGGATTCTGTTGGGGTCACGAAAACATCCTTGTGTCAGATTATTTACAACGTTATAGAAACATTCTTTGCGGTTCTGTCCGGCGAGTCAAGGAAACGGGGAAGTCCGTGGTGTTTGCCCTCTCCCCCACATGCGCCCGGCGGGGCAGGGTCCCACCTGCGGCAATGGCCCGAAGGCATCGCAGGAGCAGGATTCCAAGTACTGCCCCATCCCAAAAACAGGTACCAGCTACGCATTCACCGGGTGCTTCCTGGCCACTAAATTCTTCCCAGAGGCAATACCACTTCCGGCTTTCGGTACTTGACTCACTAGGGGGGTGTGGGACTGGCAATGAATGCACCACACCCACGTACAGGTTTCCCGGCCCGCAGGGCCCGGGTAGTAAGCGGGGCCGGCGACGAGGAGCTCTTTGAGACCAAGGGCTCTCCCCCAGCCGTCGCCGGCCCTCCATCCTCACGCGGCCCCGGCGGGGGCAGTGCTGCCACGGTTGCGCCTGCCTCTCCAGGACCCGACGGCCACCGTAATCCAGCCCTCCTGTTGGACCTGGTCAGCGGCGCCCAAACCCTCGCCGACTCCCTGGACCTGCTGGTGGCCGCATCCGCCGGGCACATCGCCAGGACGGCGGGGATTGAGGTGGGTTGCGGCCTGGTGCTGCAGCAGCCCAAGCGGAGTCCGGCGCTGTCCGGCACCTCCGAAGAGGTCCTCCGCCTGCTCGGCTGGGAACGCGGGTCCGCGGAGGGGCCGGTGACCGATGTCTTGTCGGGAGGCCATCCGGTGGCGGTGCTTCAACGGAACGGTGACTTCCGCTGGCGGCAGTACTCCGGGCGGCTGCAGTCCGCCGGATACGGCAGTGCCTTGGCAGTAAGGCTCCCGCTGGACGCCGGGGTCCAGCGGGAGCAGATATTTCCCGCCGAGGCCGACCCCCGCCGGATGACCGCGGCCCTCGCTTTCTTCGCACCGGATGCGAAAGCCTTTCCGCTCCAGGTCATCGCCGAGGCCCGCGGGTTCGCCACCCTGGCCGCCAGGAGCCTCCACATGGCCATCGACATGCACACTGCCCGGTCCCTCGCGACCGACCTCCACTCTGCCCTGGACAGCAGGACGTCCATCAACGTCGCCTGCGGGGTGATCATGGCCCAAAACAGGTGCTCCTACGAGGAGGCGTTCGCCATCCTCGCAAAGGCATCGAGCCACCGGAACATCAAGGTCCGCAAGGTGGCGGAGGGCATCCTGGAGCGGCTTCCGGAGGGTGCGCCGCAGCCGCACTTCGGCCGCTGACATGTTGTGATCCCTGCTTTTCACCAGTGGGTCAGGACGTCAACGTGCCCCTGGCGATGCTCACGCTGGAGTGTGCGGGGTTGCCATCCATTGGTTCGTCCGACACATCCACCACCGGGTACTGGGAGAGGTCCAGGCCGGTGGGCACCTGAAAGGTTCCGGACGTGGAGTTCATGACGCCCAGGCTGACCAGCCGGGTCAGGTCCGGGGCGATCAGCCACACCTCCTGGTAGCCCTTGGCTTCATCCTTGTCCAAGCTGATTTCCAGCTTGCGGGAGCCGTCTGGACCCGTCACGACCTTCGCCGACCCTGACGCTGAGTGCTGGGCCAGCGGCGCCAGCCGGGCAGCAGCAAGTTCCTGGGGCCCGGGCGGACGGTTCAACGCCCAGATGGCACCGGAAACCACCAGCGCAGCAGCGGCCGCCGTTGCCAGCAACGGGCCGGGGCGGTGCCACCACGCGGCTTTGGTCCTGCCGCCCCCGGCCCGGCCACCGAGCCGGATGA
The DNA here is from genome assembly GCF_058267675.1 of Pseudarthrobacter sp. MOO14. Classification (NCBI taxonomy): domain Bacteria; kingdom Bacillati; phylum Actinomycetota; class Actinomycetes; order Micrococcales; family Micrococcaceae; genus Pseudarthrobacter; species Pseudarthrobacter sp. MOO14. Next base: position 2,748,640 of record NZ_CM177849.1, on the reverse strand, counting down.
CGTTCGACGGCGGCGCCGGCGCCGGCGGCGCGGCCACCCCTGACGCCACCGGGCCCTCCGCTGGCTCCTTCACGGCGAGCGGATCCTCCCGCAGCGATTCGGAAAGGCCCAGCTCCCGATGGATTCCAGCCCATACCTGGGGCCCGGGCACGGCCAGGCGGCCGACGTCGGGGGATGCCTTCACGGCATCCACCGTGCGGCGAAGGGCGGCAAAGTCATTCGCGCACTCGGGGCAGGCCGCAAGGTGGTCGCGGCCCTCCGGGTCCTCCCGCCCCTCATAGAGTGCCAGGAGGCTCAACTGTTCCGGATCAAGATGCGGCATGGTCTACCTCCAATCTGCTGCGTAGATGCGACAGGCTCCGGCGGATGTGGCTCTTGACCGTACCAAGCGGGAGCCCGAGCTTTCGTGAGATCTGCTCGTGCGTCAGGTCCTCGTAGAAGGCCAGTTTCATGATGGACCCCTGCGGCTCGCCGAGCCTCTCCAACTCCCCGTCCAGAAGCAACCGGTCCGCCAGCATTTCCGCCGCCTCCGTGCCGGTTCCGGCATCGTCCCCCATGCCGGCCCCGGCCGCGGCGAAGGCCTTGCGCGCTTCCCGGGCCGCCGCCGAATGGGCGTCGGTAATGGCGTTGCGCGTGATTCCGACGATCCATGCCGGAAGCCTGGCCACCTGGGGGTTGAAGGTGTTCCGTGAACGCCAGGCCCGGATAAAGACCTCCTGGGTCACATCGTCGGCGGCCGCACGGTCCGGAAGGGAACGCAGGGCCAGGGTTTGCACCAGGGGCGCGAACTCGCGGTAGGCCGCTGCCAGCGCGTTCTCGTCCCCGGCCAGGAAAGAATCGGTCAGCGTGTCGTCCCACCCGCGGGAGGCCTGCCCGGGAAGCGTCACAGGCAACTCCTTCCCGGCTTCGGTGCACGAGTCAAGCGATTGGCCACCGATCATGCAGGAACCGCGGTGACAATCACATTGTCGCTGTAGTCCATCCGCTCGTCCAGCCACCTGCCGCCACAGGTGACCAGCTTGAGTTCGTGCGGGCCGGGCCGGCGGAACAGGGCGCCGCCGTCGAATTTATCCTTGGCCATCATTTCCACTCCCACCACCCGGTAGGTAACCGGCGGGGCTCCGTCCCGGCCCACCCGGATGACGGTCCCGGCAGCGAGGGACTTCAATGCCGAAAACGGCGCCCGGTCCGAGGTGGTGTCGATATGGCCGGCAATGACGGCGGTTCCTTCCGCCGCGCCGGGGGCCGGACCGAATTTGTACCACGACGCCCGGTTGAAGGCCTCAGGAATTTCCATCACTCCCTCTGCGGAAACTCCCCCGGGCACCACCGGCATATCGATGGCCGTGCCCGCCACGGTCAAGGAGGTGGGCGCGGACACGGCCGGAGCTGCAGGCGCAGTGGCGGGCCGGACCGGGATACCCCCGGCAGGAGGAACAACCGGGCGGACGGGAACCGCAGTTCCGCCGGGACCGGTGGGAGTGGGCTCTTGTCCGGAGAGCGCCGGACCGGGAGAACCGGTCCCTGGCGACATAGTTGCCATCGGGGGGACCGCTTCTCCCCCTGGGTTGCCGGCTCCTCCGGAGCTGCGCAAACCGCAGCCGGACAGAACCAGCGCGGCAGCCACCAGCGCGGCGGCCCCGCCACCTGCCGCATGGCGCCGGCGGCAGTCCGGTGCCGTCGTCGAGCTTGCCGTCATTCCTAACGCCTCCCCTCCACGGTGCTTGTTGACCTTGGCAGGACCAGCCCAAGGGGCCCGTCCTTTGACGGGCCGGGCCCCTTGCGCTTACGTCCTTCGCGGATTCCGCGAGGCTACTGGCCCGCCCTCCGGGCACGGACCGTGCGGGCCGCGCCTACCGCGCCCGCGAGGAGGGCCAGTGCTGCCAGTCCGAATCCGGCCGTGGCTACGGCAGTACCCGCTCCGCCGGAACTCGCCGAACCGTTAAGCGCACCCGGCACCGAGCCCGGCGCCGAATGCAGGCCCTCGATGGTTTGCACGGCAAGTTTCAGGTTCTGGTCAGCCAGGCTCCCCCAGGCATAAACGATGGTGTGTGTTCCCTCGGCCACCGCCACGTCCGCCGGGCCTATCACCGGAGTGGTGGAGCCCGTGGCGGCCACTGCGGCTGGGACGGTGCCCGGGTCGAGGGTGAGTGTCTTCTCGTTCGGGTTGGCCAAGTTGGTGATCACGGGGGTGGCGCCGGCCAGCACATCGACGGCTGGGGCAGCGGCGGCATGCCTGACTGTCAGTTTGCCTTTTCCGGCCGGGATCTGGGACACATCATTGGTGAAGAGGCTGGCTGTCGGCTTGCCATCCGCACCCAGGTGGGCCGCGGCAGTGTAGTTCCCGTTGGCCGCAAGGTTGACGCTTACGGGACCAATGGCGGGTGCGGACGCGTCGGCGGCATCCGCCGCGGTGATCGCAATTTCGTAGCTGCCGGCCGGAAGCGCGAGCGGCCCGGCAAGGGTTCCCGGGGTGAAGTCATCAAGGGTACGGTTTCCGTTGACCCAGACGTCAACGGTCAGTCCGGGGACCCCGTGCAGCACGGAAAGCTGGGCGTCCCCGTCGGCTGCCTGGGCGGGACCGGCCAGAGCGATTGCGGCTGCAATGGCTGCTGCACCGGCGCCTGCGGCGAAGAATGTTTTGCGCATGTCCATCTCCTTGAACGGCCCGGCTGGCGGGCATTTTCTGCTGACACTCCTACTACCGGCCCAACCCCGGATTTGGATGCAGATTCATGGAGTTTTTTTGGTTCTGCGCGCTCCCCGCCTACGCGGGGGCGGCGGTGCTGGCCCGCACCACGAGCTCGGGCGGGACCACAGTTGAACTGACAGCGGCGCCGGACTCGATTTCCTTGAGCATGATGTCCATGCAGCGCCGTCCGAGTTCCTCGAAGTCCTGCCGGACGGTGGTCAGCGGCGGCGTGAAGTACCCCGCTTCCGGCTGGTCGTCGAAGCCCACCACGGAGACGTCGTCGGGCACTTTGATCCCCGCTTCCGTGAAGGCGCGCAGCAGGCCCAAAGCCATCTGGTCGTTGCCCACGAAGATGGCCGTCGCGGTGCGCCCGGACGCCAGCTTGCGGCCGATCGCGTAGCCGCTGCCTGCGCTCCAGTCCCCTTCCACCAGCAGGGACTCCTCCAGCCCGGCCGCCCGGAGCGCGGCGCGCCAGCCCTCCGCACGCTCGGCGCCGTCAGTCCAGTCCGGCGGGCCCGCGATGTGCCCGATCTGCCGGTGGCCTTCCTTGATGAGATGTTCGACGGCGAGCCTGGCTCCCGCGCGCTGGTCCACCATCGCGCCGCTCACCGAGGCACTGCCGGCGGAGCCCACAGCCACCACGGGCACGGGAAGGTTCATCTGTTCCAGCACGGCCAGGGTGTCCGAATGCGGCACCAGCACGGCGATCCCGTCCACCGCCTGGTCCATGAAATGGCCCACCGCGTTGGATATGGCGTCCCTGCTGACTTCCCGCAGCGCGGCGATACTGACGAAGTAGCCGGCGTTGCGTGCTGCCTGCTCGACGCCCAGGAGGGTATTGGCAGGGCCGTACTGCGAGAGTTCGCTGGCCAGCACGCCGATGGTCTGCGAGCGCCGGGTGACCAGGCTCCGGGCAGCGGTATTGCGCCGGTACCCCAGTTCGGCAATGGCCGCCTCCACCTTTTCCCGCGTCGCCTTGCTGACGTTGGGGTGGTTGTTCACCACCCGGGAAACGGTCTGGTGGGAGACGCCGGCTACCCTGGCCACGTCTTCCAGGCGCGGCATCCGGCCCTTGCTGGTATTTGCCATGTGCCTATTGTGCCTTTCGGCCGCGGCGGCAGCCTGTTTTGCAGCGCCAGCGGTGGGAACAAATCCTTGCGCGGCCCCCTGGTGGTGGGAAGGATGAAGGTGATCCGCGCCTGCAAAGAAGGAGCCTGCCCAATGACCAAGTACCTGATCTCGTTCCCCAGTGGCGTCATGGACATCCCCGACGGCGGGCTGCAGGAAGTTGCCGACGCGGCCCATGCGGTGGTCCAGGAGGCAAAGGAAGCCGCTGTCTGGGTGTTGGGCGGGGGCATCGACGAGAGCGTCCCTCCCGTGATGGTCAGCGGCGACGGAGCAGTGCGCGAGGGCACCTACCCCCAGACAGCGCAGATCGAGGGCGGCTACACAATACTGGAGTTGCCCACGTACGACGCCGCCCTCCACTGGGCCTCCAAGATCGCCACCGCCTGCCGCTGCGCCCAGGAAGTGCGGGCCTTCCAATACGATCCCGCCAGCTGAACGCCGAACACGGCAGGCACTGGGGCCCTGGAGCAGCGGTGGAGCTGGAGTATCCGTTCAGCGGCTCATGGCTGGTGCAGAACTCCCCCGCAAACCGCGTCCCCAGCCACGGGACACCGCGATTTGGCACCAGCTGCGCCATCGACTTCACGCCGCCACCCAGGCCGGGCGGTTGCGGGAAGGACCCCGGCCAGGCTTCCGGCGTTCCCATCTCGTTCCGTGGCGGGATACCGCGCAACGGGATAGTCGTGCGAGCCTGAATCCCAGGCTTAAAAGGAAAAGGCCCGCCTCACGGCGGACCTTCAAAACCTTCTGCGGGTGGGCCCTGTGGGGCTCGAACCCACGACCCACGGATTAAAAGTCCGATGCTCTACCAACTGAGCTAAAGGCCCCTGCCGGTCGGTCAGACACGCTGTGTCGTTCCGCCCGGCCCAATCCATTTCTGGACGTTAATACTCTAACCCATGGTTCCGGCGTCTTTCGCACCTGGTCCGGGAGCCGCCGTCGTGCGCTTGTCCGGGACCAAAGGCACTTTCTGCGGGGACCGGGCGAACGCGAAGACGCTCGATTTCCGCTGCGGCACAGGAGTAGCGTGGGGGCATGAGCGAGCAAGCAGGAACCAGCCCCTACGGCGGCAGCAACCGGCACCACAAACCAAAGCCGTTCGCCCCGATGGATTTCGAGCCGTTCGCCGGCGGCGCCGATCCCGCCCGCGTCTCGGAGGCCGCCCACCTTGCCGCGCAGGCGCTGGTCCGCCATGGCCGGGACAGCGACGATCCCGTCATTACCGAACGCCTGGTGAAGCTCGCCGACGAGCAAGGCCTGGATGCCATTGCCGAGATGTGGGCCGAAAGCCCGGCCCGCTCCCTGCCCGGTGCGCTCTGGCGGCTCTACGCGCTCCGTGCCGCCACCGTCCGTGACCCCGAGCGGATATCTGTCTACTTCCGGGCCGGCCGGGACACGGCACAGGTGTCCAACGTGGTGGCCGGTGCCGCCGAGCCGCCGGGCGCTGATGAAATGCGCACCATGGCGGACGCCATCCTCTCAGGCGCGTTCGACGGCGATTTCGACGTCGCGCTGGAACGCTCGGCAGCTTTCTGCCGGGTGGTGGCCCTCGGCCAGGCCACGCTCGCGGACGGCGCCGAGCACGCCAATGAGGCCCACGCCAGCAAGCTGACCCGCAACTCGCACCAGCTGGTCAAGACCGCCGAAGACCTGGAACACGCCGCCAACGCGTGGCGCCTGGGCGAACTCGATTAGGCGCCGCCCTGATATTTTCCGCACCCCCCAACGGCCGGCTGTCAAGATTGACTTGGGCGGGGCGAAGTAGAAGACTGAAGCCGGTGCCGAGCCGCGAAACCCCCGGGCTTCAACAATTAGCCGCCTAGAGCGGCCTACCGCCGAGAGGCGTATCCGGTTCGGCACCATTTTTCTGCCCTCGTCCCGGCAGCCAATTCAAGGCACACTCTTTCGGGCCGGTAGAGTAGGCGACAGTTGCGCGTCGGCGTCAAGTCACACGGCAGCAACGCCCGCCTTGAACAGTCCCCGGAGACCGGTAAACACGTGAAGCTGCGCCTTTTTCCCCAGGAGCCCGCAGGGCTGAACCTCCTATCGCAGATGGCACAACAGATCGTGCTGGCCAGCGCAACCCTGGCCGAAATCCTTGGCGTACCCGCGGACGAACACGGCAAGCTCGTAGATCACATGCACAACCTCGAGGCCAAGTCCGCCGAGCTGCATTTCGCGCTGCTGACGCACATGCGCTCCAGCTTCGTGAACCCCCTCCCCCGCGAGGACATGTACGCCCTGTCCCGCTACCTCAACGAGGCCATGGAGAAGATGGACGCGGCCGCGGAACTGGTGGCCCTGTACAAGCTGGACCGCCTGCCCAAGCGGGCGGCCGACCAGCTGGAGATCATCAGCCGGCAGGCGGAGCTGACGGTTGATGCCATGCGCCGGCTCAATGACCTGGACGACCTCGAGGATTACTGGATCGAGATCCTGCGCCTTGCAAAACGCGCCGAACGCACCCACCGGGTGTGGGTTGCCGACATGATCGCCGACATGAAGTGGGCGCAGTACTCGCGCAACCGGGACATCGCCAACCAGCTGGTGGAGGTCACCAAGGACATGCGGCGGGTGGCCACCCAGGTAGGCAGCATCATCGTCAAGGAATCCTGACGTGGCCGCAGCCATCTTTGCTGGGGTGGTCCTGCTGGCCGCAGCGTTTGCCTTCCTGAACGGCTTCCGTGATGCCTCCACCTCGGTTGCCCTCGCCGTGCGGAACCGCGCACTCACGCCCAGCGTGGCCGTGCTCCTGGCTGCGTTCTTCAACTTCGTGGGCGCCCTGCTGAGCGCGATGCTTGCCGTTGCAGCCAGCCGGACCTGGATCAATCTCCCGGCCGGCCCGGGCGGCCTCGCTATCCTGGTGGCCGGCCTGGCCAGCGCCTGCGCCTGGGGCCTGCTGATGTGGCGCCGCGGCATCCCCGCCTCCTCCACCCATGCCCTGGTGGGGGGACTCGCAGGGGCGGGACTGGCCAGCCTTGCGGTGGGAGGCCCTGGGGTGGCCGGCGTGGACCAGTCGCTGCTGTTCCAGGTGGTCCTCCCGCTGGTGCTTTCCCCGCTCGTGGCCTACAGCGGATCCTTCCTGCTGGTCTATCCGGCCACCTGGGGAGCGCGCTACACCCAACCCAACGTGGTGAACCAGCGGTTCCGGAGGGCGCAGGCGATTGCCGCCGGCGCGGTGGCTTTCGGCCACGGCCTGCAGGACGGGCAGCGGGTCAGTGCCGTGCTGTTGCTGGCCCTGCTTGCGGCAGGGTACGCCGACGGCGGGATCCCCATCTGGGTGGCTTTGCTGTCGGCGGTGATGATGACAGCCGGGACGTTGTTCGGAGGATGGCGGATCTCGTACACCATCGGCTACAAGATCACCCGGATCGATCCCCTGCGCGGCTCCGTGGCGCAGACCTTCAGCGCGCTGATGCTCTTCGTGGGTGCCATCGGGTTGCACTGGCCGCTGTCCACCACCCACACCGTCACGGCGGGCACCCTGGGCGCGGGCGAGAACCAGCACTTCTCCGTGACCAACCGGAAGCTGGTCATCAGGATCATCTGGCTCTGGGTCCTGACGCCGGTAGCCACCTGCGCCTTGGCCTTCGTGCTGGCGCTGGCGCTGTCACCGCTGGCCAGGTAGCCGGGAACCGAAGAAGTGCGTGGCCCTAGATGGCAGCGGGTGCTGCGTCGGGGCCCAGCAGGATCGCGGCCAGCTCTTCGGCAGACAGGTTCGCCGCCGTGCAAAGTTCATCCCGGGCGACACCCGCAGAAGAAGCCTTCCGGACCGCCTGGCGCAGCGCTTCGAGGGCGCTGTCCAACTCCCACTGCTTGCCCTCGAGGTAGGAACTGGTCCGCCACACCTCCGTGAGCACATCCTCCGCATCCCCGGCCGCCGCTATTGCCTCCGGGTCGATTTGCGGGACGAGCGGCCCACCCCCAAGGGTGGCGGCGAGTCCGGCAGCCGCGTCAAAGTCCTGCACGTGCACGGCGGGCTTCGCCGGTGCGCCCGCAGCGGGTATGGAAACCGTAAGCTGGGGGCCGGGGTTGCTGGCCGTCTGCGTCATGGCAAAACTCCTAAAGCTGGCTTACTACTAGTTTCAAAAGTATCTAGTTCAGCGTACTAAATGCTGTCGGAGTTCGCCACCACGGAGCAGCTGCCTACCCGAAGCGTCCCGAGACGTAGTCTTCGGTGGCCTTCTGCACCGGGTTGCTGAAGATGGTGTGGGTGTCACCGTACTCGATCAGCTTGCCCGGCTTGCCCGTGCCGGCAATGTTGAAGAAGGCCGTCTTATCGGAGACGCGGGCGGCCTGCTGCATGTTGTGGGTCACGATCACCACTGTGTACTGGTCCTTGAGCTCATTGATGAGGTCTTCAATGGCCAGGGTGGAAATCGGGTCCAGGGCGGAGCAGGGCTCGTCCATCAGGATCACCTGCGGCTCCACGGCGATGGCGCGGGCGATGCAGAGGCGCTGCTGCTGGCCGCCGGAGAGGCCGGAGCCAGGCTTTTCGAGCCTGTCCTTGACCTCGTTCCAGAGGTTGGCGCCTTTGAGCGAGCGCTCCACCAGGACATCGGCCTCGCCCTTGGAGATCTTCTTGTTGTTCAGCTTGACGCCGGCCAGAACGTTGTCGCGGATGGACATGGTGGGGAACGGGTTGGGCCGCTGGAAAACCATTCCAATCTGCGAACGGACCGTCACAGGGTCCACGCCGGGGCCATAGAGGTTGTCGCCGTCCAGCAGCACCTCGCCTTCCACGCGGGCGCCGGGGATGACCTCGTGCATGCGGTTCAAGGTCCGCAGGAACGTGGACTTGCCACAGCCGGAGGGGCCGATGAACGCGGTGACGGACTTGGCCTCGATGTTGATGCTGACGTCCTCCACGGCGAGGAAATCGCCGTAATACACGTTCAGGTCCTTGACGTCGATGCGCTTAGACATGGTGTTCCTTCACTTACTGGGTATGGGTTGAAGTCTAGGATCCGCCACGGTGGGACGGAAGGCCGGGCCGGCGGCCTGGTTACCGGCCGGTCTTGGGGGCGAAGATCCTGGCAATCAGGCGGGCCGCCAGGTTCAGGACCATGACCAGGATGATCAGCACCAGTGCCGCGCCCCAGGCCCGCTGCGAGGACGGATCCGGGTTCGATGGCGAGGTGGGGTTCAGGATCTGGGTGTAGATGAACGTGGGCAGTGATGCCATCCACCCGCCGAATACATTGGAGTTGATGCTCGTGGCAAAGCCCGCGGTGACCAGGATGGGTGCCGTCTCGCCGATGACCCGGGCGATCGCCAGGGTGACGCCGGACGCGATGCCGGAAATCGCCGTCGGGATGACCACCTTGAGGATGGTCCGCCACTTGCGCACGCCCAGGGCGTAGGCGGCCTCGCGCAGTTCGTTGGGGACAATCTTGAGCATTTCCTCGCTCGAGCGGACCACCACGGGGATCATCAGGACAGAAAGGGCGACGGCGGCCACGGCACCGGTCTTGGTCCCCGGGCCCACCACCACGAAGAAGAATGCGGCGGCAAAGAGGCCGGCCACGATGGAGGGGATGCCGGTCATGACGTCCACGAAGAACGTGATGGCCTTGGCCAGGCGGCCGTCGTGGCCATACTCCACCAGGTAGATGGCCGTCAGCAGCCCCACGGGTACGGAGATGACGGTGGCCAGCAGGGTGATCTGTACGGTGCCCAGGATCGCGTGGTAGATGCCGCCCATGACCGGGCCACCACCCTCCACGGCCTTGTTGTCGAACGCGCCCGTGACGCCGTTCATGGAGGTGGTGAGGAAGCCGGGATCCAGGAGTCCCGGAATGCCGTTCACCAGCACCGTCCAGATCACCGAAACGAGCGGCAGGAGGGCCACCAGGAATGAGCCAACCACCAGGCAGGTGGCCAGCTTGTCCTTGGCCCTGCGGGAACCTTCCACCGCTGCGCTCCAGGACACCAGGCCGATGGCGAAGAGCAAGGCCGAGACCACTCCCCACACGAACGCATTGAAGCCGATCAGGGCAAGGATGGCTGCGCCGACGATCAACGCCGCGGCAAGGACGGCGTAGGGGGCGTATTTGGGCAGCTGGCCCTTGGTGAGCGCGGACCGCTTGCTGCGGACCGGGGTAAGCGTGGAGGTCATTTAGTTGGCTCCCGAGAATTCTTTGTGCCGGGTGATGACCCAGCGGGCGATCATGTTCACGGCCAGGGTGATGACGAACAGGACCAGGCCGGCGGCGATCAGGGTGCTGACCTTGATGCCGCTGGCTTCCGGGAAGTTCAGGGCGATCTCGGCCGCGATGGTCTGGTTGCCGGACTGGATCAGGCTGGCGGTCAGGGCGCCGGAGGACAGGACCAGGGCAACGGCCATGGTTTCGCCCAGTGCGCGGCCCAGACCCAGCATGATTGCGCTGATGATGCCCGGGCGGGCGAAGGGCAGCACGGCCATCTTGATCATTTCCCAGCGGGTGGCACCGAGCGCCAGTGCCGCCTCCTCGTGCAGCTTGGGGGTCTGCAGGAAAATCTCCCGGGACAGCGAGGTGATGATGGGCAGGACCATGACAGACAGGACGATGCCCGCAGTGAGGATGGTCTTGCCGGTGGTGGAGGCGGGGCCCTGGAAGATGGGAAGCCAGCCCATGTTCTCCGCGAGCCATCCGTAGGCGGGAGAGATCTGCTTGGCCAGGAACGCCGCGCCCCAGGCGCCATAGACCACGGAGGGGATGGCGGCGAGCAGGTCCACGACGTAACCGAGTCCGGAGGCGAGCCGGCGCGGCGCAAAGTGCGAGATGAAGAGGGCTACTCCGATGGCCACCGGGGTGGCGATCACCAGCGCGATGACGGCGGCGATCAGGGTCCCAATGACAATGGGCCAGATGTAGGCGAAGAAGCCCTGTCCGCCCTGGATCTTGTCGGCGGGAGCGGTCAGCGCGGGAATTGCCTGGACCACCAGGAAGAGTGCGACGCCGAAGAGGACGGCGAGGATCAGGCAGCCGGCGGCCAGTGCGGCCCCGGAGAAGACTTTGTCCCCGGTGCGTCCGGCGCCCTGTGAACTGGTCAGGGAGGTGGCGGTCATTCGACGGCCCTTCGATTCGTTGCTGGATTAAGGAAGCAGGGTGCAAAGCCAAGTTCCCCGCACTGCCTTCCGGCAGGCGGGGAACCCGGTTTTGCGGCGATGGTTAGGACTTGACCTTGATCGAGTCGATGGCCTTGGCGGCCTTGGCTGCGAGGTCGGAGGACAGCGGAGCGGACTTGGCCGAGTCCGCGGCGGCCTTCTGGCCCTCAGCGGAAACTACGTAGTGCTCGAAAGCCTTGACCAGGTCAACGGTCTCCTGCTTGTCGTACGTGGTGCACAGGACGTGGAAGGACACCAGGACGATCGGGTAGGCGCCGGCGATGGTGGTCTTGCGGTCCAGCTTGATGGAGAGGTCGTTGGCGGCGCGGCCGTCAACGGGCTTGCCGGCGTCCACTGCCTTGGCGGCGGCATCGGCGGAGATCTTGGTGAAGGAATCGCCCACCTTGATCTGTGCAACGCCCAGCTTGCCGCTCACGGCGGAGTCGTCGGCGTAGGTCACGGCGCCGGGGGTGTCCGTCACGGTCTTGACCACGCCGGAGGTGCCCTTGGCGTTCTCGCCCTGGAGGCTGGCGGGCCAGACACCGGCGGCCTTGTCCGTCCAGACGTCGGAGGCTGCGGCGGACAGGTAGTCCGTGAAGTTCTGGGTGGTGCCGGAGTCGTCCGAGCGGTTCACCGGGGTGACCTTGAGGTCGGGCAGCGAGACGCCCGCGTTGAGGGCAGCGATCGCGGGGTCGTTCCACTTGGCGATCTGGCCGCGGAAGATCTTGGCGACGGTGGTGGCGTCCAGCTTCAGGTCGGTGACACCGGGAACGTTGAAGGCCACGGCGATCGGGGAGATGTAGACGGGGACGTTGATGGCGCCGTCGGGGCCGCACACGGACTTGGAGGAGGCGTATTCGTCATCCTTCAGGTAGGCATCCGAACCGGCGAACTGGGCCGAGCCGTCGAGGATTGCCTTGCGGCCGGCACCGGAACCGTCCGGGGAGTACTGCACGCTCGCGCCGGAGTTGGCGGAGGCGAAGTTCGTCTTCCATGCGTCCATGGCCGCACCCTGCGCAGAGGAACCGATGCCGGTCAGCGTGCCGGTGACCTTGGTGCCGGACGAAGCCTGGTTGCCTGCAGGCGCGGTGCCCGTGGCGTTGTCTGAACCGCAGGCGGACAGCGCGAGTGCGCCCGCAGCGATAACAGCGATAGCCGCGTGGCGGCCGAAGCGAAGTGCCTTCACTAGATGTACCCCTTCCAGGGTTATTCAGGTGCGGGACAGGGACGGAGAACCCTGCTGCGCGATGCGTACGTTGTGTACCTTCAAGAAAGTTATGGGCCGCAGGTAACGGGATGGGCTGTCCAAAGTGAACGGATGATTAACGACGGCGGGATATTGGCTGACAAATGCCGGGTCACCATTGCGCAGATCACATCCGCAGCCGTAGTGGAGCCGTGCCCGGCAGTGGACGGGCACTGAATAGACTTGACCGCATGGCCATCCCAGCAGGACTCTCAGCAGGCCGGCGGTTCCTGCGCACCCGCATCCGGACCGGGCTGATCCGCAGCCGCAACTCCTTCGTCCCAGCCATCCAGATGACCATCTGCGCCGTCGGCGCCTACGCTTTCGCGGAGTACGTCCTGGGCCATTCCGGGCCCCTGTTCGCCGCCACGTCCTCGCTGATCGCGCTCGGGTTTTCCCGGGAGCCGCGGCTGCGCAGGGTGATGGAGGTGGGCCTGGGCTGCACCATCGGCATCGCCGTGGGCGACCTGCTCCTGCACTGGCTGGGCGGCGAAATCTGGGTGGCCGCCGTCGTGCTTCTCTTCTCCATCCTGCTGGCCCGGTTCCTGGACAGCGGAAACATCTTCACCACCCAGTTGGCACTCCAGTCGCTGCTGGTGGTGCTGCTGCCGGCACCGTCCGGGGGCCCGTTCACCCGGAGTATCGACGCCGTGGTGGGGGGCCTGTGCGCGCTGCTGGTAACCATCCTGGTGCCCAAGGACCCCCGCCGTGAGCCACGCCGCGACGTCCAGAAACTGCTGCATGAACTGGCCGAGGTCCTGCGTGAATGCGCAGGTGCGCTGGCGAACAGCGATTCCACGCAGGCGTGGCACGCGCTGATCCGCGGCAGGAACTGCCAGCCCCTGGTGGATGCCATGCGGCAGTCCCTTCGGGCGTCAGGGGAAGTGGCCACGCTGGCGCCGGCCTACCGGCGGCACCGCGACGAGCTGGAACGGCTGAAGCAGTCGCTGGACTTCATCGACCTGGCGCTGCGGAACAGCCGCGTCTTCGCGCGGCGGCTGACCAGCGCCATCAACCACACCGCCCTCTCGGACGAGGCAACAGACAGCATTGCCGGGGTGCTCCAGGAGACGGCTGCCGCCATTGATGAGCTCTCGCTGGGCCTGGCGGAAACGCACGACGGCGTCCGGCGCGCCCACCTGCGCACGGCCCGGCGCGACCTCAGTGAGATAGCGCTGCGGCTGCACCCGAAGCTGTTGGAGGTCCAGCGGCTGGAGGGCGAAACGGTGGTCATGCTGTTCCGCCCCCTCATGGTGGACCTGCTTGAAGCAACAGGCATGGACGCGGCCGAGGCACGGGACATCCTGCCCGCGCTGTAAGAACCGGCGGCTAAGCCTGGGCCCATGGCCGCAGGGTTCCCCGGCCGGGCTTGCGAGGTCCGGGAGCGCGTGGGGACGAAGGCCGCGTCGACGCTGATGTCAGTGGCCGCCGCTAGGGTTGAACCCATGGCAACAAAGACTTCCCGGGCATCAAAGGCGCCCGCCTATAAATGCGCCGAATGCGGCTGGACCACCGCCAAATGGGTGGGCCGCTGCGGCGAGTGCCAGGCGTGGGGCACCGTCGAGGAAACGGGCACCGCGGTGGCCCGGACCACGGCCGCCACAACGGTGCTGGAACCGGCGCGTCGTATCGCGGATGTTGACGCCACTACGGCGGCGTTCCTGCCCACCGGCGTGGACGAGCTGGACCGCGTCCTGGGCGGCGGGCTGGTTCCCGGCGCGGTGATCCTGCTGGCGGGTGAACCCGGCGTGGGCAAGTCGACGCTGCTCCTGGACGTGGCGGCCAAGTTCGCCCGGACAGCCCAGGACGTCCTCTACGTCACCGGGGAGGAGTCGGCAGCCCAGGTGAAGCTGCGCGCGGAGCGGATCGACGCCGTCGCGGAGTCCCTCTACTTGTCCGCGGAGACAGACTTGGGCCAGGCACTGGGCCAGGTGGAACAAATTGAACCGCGGCTGCTGATCGTGGACTCCGTGCAGACCCTCAGCAGTGCGGACGTTGATGGCAGTGCCGGCGGCGTTTCCCAGGTGCGCGAGGTGGCGGCATCGATCATTGCCGCGGCCAAGCGGCGGAACATGACCACTTTGCTGGTGGGGCATGTCACCAAAGACGGTTCGATCGCCGGGCCGCGGCTCCTGGAACACCTGGTGGATGTAGTGTGCCAGTTCGAGGGCGAGCGGCACTCCCGGCTGCGGATGCTGCGCGCCGTGAAGAACCGCTACGGACCCACCGATGACGTGGGCTGCTTCGACCTCAACGAAAACGGAATCGAGGGCCTCGCCGATCCCAGCGGGCTGTTCGTCAGCCGCACCAAGGACCCTGTTTCGGGCACTTGCATCACGGTCACCATGGAGGGGCGCCGTCCCCTGCTCGCCGAGGTTCAATCACTCCTGGCCGAAAGTCCCAACGCGCAGCCGCGCCGGGCCACCAGCGGCCTGGACAGTTCACGGGTGTCAATGCTGCTGGCGGTACTGCAGCAGCGAGCGGGAACCATGCTGCACAAGGACGATTCCTACGTCGCCACCGTTGGCGGCGTCAAGCTCAGCGAACCGGCCACGGACCTCGCCGTGGCCCTCGCAGTAGCATCGGCGAAGGCCCGCAAACCGCTGCCCATCCGGCTGATTGCTTTTGGCGAGGTGGGGCTGGCCGGCGAAGTCCGTCCGGTACCGGGGATCAACCAGCGCATCCAGGAGGCCCACCGGTTGGGATTCACGCACGCTGTGGTCCCCGCCAGCCACACGGGGCCCGGTCCCGTGCCCGCCGGTTTCTCAGTGCGGGAAGTGGAACACCTGACGGAGGCGCTGAGCCTTTTGATCGGGTGACCGCATGCCAATAAACCCGCCGCCCACCGTGAGAACCTGCATTCACCCGGGTACTGTGGCTGCAGGACCTTCTTGCAAACGGAGGCATGACATTTCTGTGCTGGGGGCAGCGTGGTAATCCGGGAACCGCAGGGCACCACCGATGTGCCCGGCCTGGCGCGCATTGCGCTGCCCGAACCAGTGGTGTCGGACCGGCTTGACGGGCTCTTCGGTGGGCTGAGCGCCCGGCAACGGGTGATGGCCAGCCAACTGCCCGTCAGCCTGACCGTGGCACTGGTGGTGGTGGCGGCCGCCGTGTTCAGCCCGTGGACCCTCACGGACAGCAGGTTCCTGAACGCTTTGCTGTTCCACCTGGCGATCGCCGCAGCGTGCGTCGCCGTCCCGTGGGGACGGCTCCCGTCCGGAGCATTCGCCGCCATCCCGCTTCTTGACTGCCTCGCCATCGGCTTTACCCGCGAGGCCGGCGGGCCGCCGTTCAGTGTCCTGAGCCTGATGCTGGTATTCCCCGTCATTTGGCTCTCGGCCCAGGTCCGGCCGTACATGCCCGCCCTCGCCATTGGCGGGACCGTCCTCAGCACCGTGGTCCCGGCAGCAGCACTGGGGTCGCCGCCTGTGGCCGGCTCGATGATCCGTGTCCTCATCCTGCCCCTGGTCATGTCCGTTATGGCCGTAACCGCGCACGTGGTGGCCACCACCATCCGCCGGCACCGGACCAAGCTGATGGACAGCGAGTATCACCTTGGCCGGACGCTGGACGAAAGCGTCCGGCGCCAGAACCTGCTTGATGCAGTGCTCGGCGCCGTGGGCGTAGGCGTGTGGGTGGTGGACCGCAACGGCAACACGGTGCTGACGAACAAGACCCTGCAGTCCGATCCCGCGCTGGCCGGCCTTGTTGCAGTGGGCGGCGGACATACCCAGTTGCTGGCGGCAGACCGCACCACCCCTGTTCCGGCCGGTTCACGTCCTGCTGAGCGCGCCGCCGTCGGGGAAGTGTTCATGGACGAGCTCTACTGGGCCGGACCGGCGGACGGCCAGCGCGCCTATTCAGTGAGCTCACATGGCTTTCCTGCTGCCGGCGGCCAGGAAGCCGGTGGGGTCATCACCTTCGCGGACGTGACCGAGCTGATCAGCGCCCTGGCTGCCAAGGACGACTTCGTGGCCACCGTTTCGCACGAGCTGCGGACTCCCCTGACCTCAATCCTCGGCTACCTCGAACTGGTCCTCGACGAGCCTGGCCACGACGACATCCGGGCAGAACTGCTGGTGGTCCGGCGCAACGCTGACCACCTGATGGGCCTGGTCAACGACCTCATTGCCGTGGCCTCCGAACGCGTGGAGCTGTCCCTGGAGGAGACGGACCTTGCCCAGCTGGTGAGCCGCGCGGTTGACGCCGCACTGCCCCGCGCGGCCGGGAACGGCCTGCAGGTGAAGCTCGAGGTGGAACAGCCGCTCCCCGTGCGCGCAGACCCGGCCAGGATCAGCCAGGTCCTGCACAACCTGCTGTCCAACGCCGTCAAATACTCCCCGGACGGTGGGCTCATCACCGCCACCGCTGCCAGGACCGAGGCCGGGCTGGTTTGTTCCATCACGGACACCGGCGTGGGCATGAGCGAAGAAGAGCAGGAGCAGGCATTTACCAAGTTCTTCCGCTCCGCGCGCTCGCGGTCCACCGCCATACCGGGGGCAGGGTTGGGATTGCCGGTCAGCAAGACCATCGTGGAAGGCCACGGCGGATCGATCAGCCTGGCCAGCGAACCCGGTGCGGGCACCAGCGCCACTTTCATCCTGCCGGAATCATGAGCCGCCCGGGGCGGCGATCAGGAACCGGAGCCGGTCAACCAGTTCGAGACGTCACTGCGCAGCACCAAAAGGGGCCCGCCGGTTGAGCTGACGTTGCCGTTTGCCACGTAGTAGCCGCGGCCGGATCCCGTTCCCCCGGCGGCACGGTCCAGCGCTTCCACCAGGTGCCGCGGCAGGTGGCCCTGCGGACCCAGGCTGCGGAGTTCAGCAACTTCCTCCGGCGTGAGCCGTCCCAAAACCTCAGCAATATTGGCCATGACCGGGTCCCTTCGAGCAGAGTGCCTGAAGGAATAACCTAAAGCAGGGCCGTGAATACCACGTTAACGGCGGACGGCGATTGAGCGTCGTCAACAACAGCCGGGAAGGAACCCAAATGCCGGTTCGAAGTGCAGGCATCCTGCTGTACCAGCGGCCTCAGGGCCACGCGGTCGGCCCCGGCGATGGGCTGCAGGTGTGGATCGCCCACATGGGCGGCCCGTTCTGGAGCAGTAAGGACGCCCATGCCTGGTCCATCCCCAAAGGGGAGTACTCCGACGGCGAGGATGCACTGGCCGCGGCGCAGCGCGAATTCGCCGAGGAAATGGGCGTCCCCGCCCCTGACGCCGAATACCGCCTGTTGGGTGAATTCCGGCAGTCGTCGGGAAAAATCATTACCGTCTTCGCAGCCGAGGCCGGGTTTTCACCGGAAGCCATCCGCAGCAACACCTTCCCCCTTGAATGGCCCAAGGGATCGGGAAAGATCCAGCACTACCCCGAGATCGACGACGCCCGGTGGTTCCCGGAGCAAGAGGCCCGGCTCAAACTCGTGAAGGGCCAGCTGCCCGCCCTGGACGCGCTGCTCCAGGACCTTTCACCGGCTTAGGCAGGAGCTTGCAGCTGTTCCTTGGCCCGGCCCTGACGGCGGCCACTGACATTACGATGCCCGGCTAAGCTAAGTCGTTACCTTTTGATACCCGGAGGGCATCATGTTCACGTTCGACCAACTGGCCGGCTTCATCGCCGTAGCGGAGGAGCTGCACTTCGGCAGGGCTGCCGAGCGGCTGAACATGACGCAGCCTCCCCTGAGCCGGCAGATCCAAAAGCTGGAGAAGATCGTCGGGGCCGAGCTGCTGGAGCGGGACAACCGCAAGGTGGAGCTCACCTCCGCCGGCCGGACGTTCCTGGACGAGGCCCGACGGCTCATGGCGCTGGCCGAACGCGCACCTGCAACGGCCCGCCGGATCGCGTCCGGACGCTCGGGCGTGCTGCGGATCGGTTTCACGGCAGCCAGCGGCTTCAGCATTCTTGGCCCCGTGCTGGACGAGCTGTCACGCATCATCCCCGACGTCGATATCGAGCTGCAGGAACTGGTCACCGGCGAGCAACTTGCGGGGCTGCTGACCGGCGAACTGGACCTGGGCCTCGCCCGCCCACCCTTCGACCGTGCCACCTTTGACTCGCGCCTGCTTTACCGGGAATCCATGGTGCTTGCCGTACCGGAAGGTCACCGGCTCGCACTCCTGGACCGGCCGGTCACCGCGGACGACCTCAACGACGAGCCACTGATCATGTACTCCCCCACCCAGGCCCGATATTTCTACGACCTTGTCGTCCGCATGTTCCCCGTCCGGCACGCCAACGTGGTGCATACGGTCAGCCAGATCCTCACCATGGTTTCGCTGGTGGCCGCAAAGCGGGGTCTGGCCTTCGTTCCCCACTCGGCCACCACGCTGGGCATAGTCGGCGTCGGCTTCCTGCCACTGGCGGGCGGGAGCCGCGAGCCAGTGGAACTGCACGCCCTGTGGAACCGGCGGATCACCAACCCCGCGCTCTCCCGCCTGCTCCGGGACCTGGAATTCGCCACGGAATAACTGCGCTTCCCGGGTCCGGCACAAGGCACGCGGATTCATTCATCTATGCCTCAAAGGTATCAAAGCATCCAAAAAAGCACTTGGACAGGCATCAATGACGGTCCCTAGGCTGGAGAAAACCACCCAGACCCGCCGCCCGCGGCAACACACCGGAGGACCCCATGGCAAGGTACACACCCCAGGAACTGGCGGACACCCTCAAGGAAGGACTGCTGTCCTTTCCCGTCACCTCGTTCGATGCAAACTTGGCGTTCGACGAGGAGAACTACCGCAAGCACCTGGCGTGGCAGGCAAGCTTCCCGGTAGCCGGCCTGTTCGCTGCGGGCGGCACCGGCGAAGGCTTCTCCCTCACCCCGGCCGAATCGGAACGTGTGGTGCGCACCGCCGTCGACGAAGTGGGAGCCCGGGTCCCCGTGCTGGCATCGGCCGGCGGGTCCACCGCCCAAGCCATCGAAAACGCCAAGGCGGCAGAAGCCGCCGGCGCAGAAGGCATCCTGCTGCTGCCGCCCTACCTGACCGAAGCAGACCAGGAAGGGCTGGCCGGGCACGTCAGTGCCGTCTGCCGCGCAACCTCGCTCGGCGTCATCATCTACAACCGCGCCAACGCCATCTACAAGGACACCACCGTGGCGACCCTGGCCGAACGGCACCAGAACCTGATCGGGTTCAAGGATGGCGTCGGAGACCTGGAACATGACGCCCGCGTCTACGCCAAGCTCGGTGACCGGCTCTTCTACCTGGGCGGCCTGCCCACCGCGGAAACGTTCGCCCTGCCCCTGCTGCAGCTGGGGATGAGCACCTACTCGAGCGCCATGTACAACTTCGTCCCGCAGTTCGCGCTGGATTTCTACCAGGACGTCCGCAACAACGACCGCGCCGCCGTCAACAAGAAGCTCAACGAGTTCGTGGTCCCCTACCTGGACATCCGCGACCGTGTGAAAGGCTACTCGGTGTCCATCGTGAAGGGCGGCCTGGACGCCATCGGCCGGTCGGCAGGGCCGGTGCGCACGCCGCTGCAGAACCTGGCTCCGCAGGACCTCGCGGACCTCAAAGCCCTGATCGCCACCGTTTCCTGAGAGACAAACAGCACCACTCCCACCACAGGAGGAACCCATGAACCTCACCGGACATTCACTCATCGCCGGCCGGACGGTTGCCGGCGACGGCAAGACCACCAACGGCTTCAATCCGGCCACCAATAAGGCCCTGGAACCGGCCTATTCCCTGCTCACCGCGGAACAGGTCAAGGCCGCAACGGCCGCAGCCGCCGAAGCGTTCCCGTCCTTTCGCGCCCTGGACCCGGAAACCCACGCCGCGTTCCTGGAAGCCATCGCGGACAACATCGACGCCATCGGGGATGAACTCATCACCCGCGCCGGGCAGGAAACCGGCCTGCCCGCAGCCCGGCTCACCGGTGAGCGGGCCCGCACCACCGGCCAGCTGCGCCTGTTCGCCGGCGTGGTCCGCCAAGGCGACTTCCGCGGCGTCCGGATCGACCCCGCCCTCCCCGACCGCACACCGCTCCCCCGCGCAGACATCCGCCAGCGCCAGATACCGCTCGGCCCGGTGGCCGTGTTCGGCGCCAGCAACTTCCCGCTCGCCTTCTCGACGGCGGGCGGAGACACTGCCTCGGCCCTCGCCGCAGGCTGCCCGGTCGTCTTCAAGGCCCACAACGCCCACCCCGGCACCAGCGAACTCGTGGGCCAGGCCGTCAGCAAAGCCGTCAAGGAAGCAGGACTGCATCCCGGCGTCTTCTCCCTGATCTACGGTCCCGGCTCCAGCATCGGCCAGGCACTGGTCGCCGACCCCGCCATCAAGGCTGTCGGCTTCACCGGGTCCCAGACCGCCGGCCTCGCCCTGATGCGCACCGCCGCCGCGCGCCCGGAACCCATCCCGGTCTACGCGGAAATGTCCTCCCTGAACCCGGTGTTCGTTTTCGAGGGCGCCCTCGCCGGCAGCCCCGAAAGCATCGACGCCCTGGCCCGGCAATACGTCGCCTCCGTCACGGGCAGCTCAGGCCAGCTTTGCACCTCCCCCGGCCTGCTGTTCGCCCCCGCAGGAGAGCCGGGAGACAAACTCGCCGCCGCCGTCGGACGCGCCATCGCCGCCAGCACCGGCCAGACCATGCTCACCGAAGGCATCGCCGCGTCCTGGAACACCGGAACCGAAGCGCTCAGCTCGGCCGCCGGCGTCGAACTGATTGGCCAGGGCTCTCCCGGCACCACCGACAACGCCCCGGCACCGGCCATCTACGGCACCGGCGTGGACCAGTTCACCGGCAACCCCATCCTGCACCAGGAAATCTTCGGTGCGGCGTCCCTGGTGATCCGCTACAAGAGCATCGAAGACCTGCTGCAGGCTGCCTCCCGGATAGAGGGCCAGCTCACCGCATCCCTGCAGCTCACCGAACCGGACTACCCGACGGCGGCACGGCTGATCCCCGTCCTCGAACAAAAAGTGGGACGCATCATCGTCAACGGCTGGCCCACCGGGGTGGAAGTTGGCCACGCCATGGTCCACGGCGGCCCCTTCCCGGCCACGTCGGACACCCGCACCACGTCGGTGGGAACGCTGGCCATCAACCGCTTCCTGCGCCCGGTGGCCTACCAGGACCTGCCCCAGGAACTGCTCCCCGAGGCGTTGCAGGACGCCAACCCCTGGCACCTGAACCGGCGGATCGACGGCGAGGTCGCCCCCGCCGAAGCGGAAGCCGCGCTGGGCGCGTAACTTACGCGCCCGTTATCACCAAGGCCACGCTGTGGCCGCCAAAACCGAAGGCATTCACCAGCCCTGCCGGGGCAAATCCCGGCGGAAGGCGGTGGGTGCCTTCGGTGATGACGTTGAGGTCCACGTCGGGGTCCTGTTCCTCCACGTTAAGCGTTCCCGGCACCTGGCCGGTCCGCAGGGCTTCGAGGACCACGACGGCGGCCAGGGACCCGGCACCGCCCAGCAGGTGGCCGGTGTGCCCCTTGGTGGAGGTGACCGGCACGTCGGCGCCGAAGACGGCGTTGATGGCCTGGCCTTCCAGCCGGTCACCAACGGGAGTGGAGGTGGCATGCGCATGGATGAACCCGATGTCCGCCGGCTGCATCCCGGCCGAGTCAAGCGCCTTCTGCATGACCCGGCGCTGCATGGCGGGGTCCGCGGCCACGATGTCGTTGGCGTCGGAGGTCACGGCCCCGCCGGCCACGGCACCCAGCACGGCGGCACCGCGCGCACGTGCGTGTGCCTCACTTTCCAGCACCACCACTGCGGCGCCTTCTGCAAGCACAAAACCGTCCCTGCCGCCGTCGAACGGGCGGGAGGCGCGCTGCGGATCGCCGGTGCGCGTGGACAGGGCACGGATCTGCGAAAAGCCGCTGATCACCAGATCGTTCACCGAGGCGTCCACCCCGCCGGCAATCACGACGTCGGCGGCACCCGAGCGGATCATTTCGGCAGCCTGCACAATCGCCTCAGCCCCTGACGCGCAGGCGCTCACGGGCGTCCGGGCGCCGCCACGGGCACCAAGGTCGATGGACACCCACGCGGCGGGGCCGTTGACCATGAGGCGGGTGAGGGTGTGCGGGGACACCTTGCGCGGGCCGGAGCGTCCCAGCGCGCGGTCCTGCTCCAGGGTGGAGCCAAGGCCGCCGTAGGCGGAGCCGATCACCACGGCGAACCGCTCCGGGTCCACGTCCGGGGTGCCCGCTTGGGTCCAGGCTTCCCGCGCCGCGACCAGGGCCAGCTGGCCGCAGCGGTCCATCCGTTTCATTTCACGGGTGCCCAGGTGCTCCGAAAGGTCCGCCGTGACCTGCCCGGCGATCTTGACCGGCAACTGCTCCGCCCAGTCCTGGGTCAGCTCCGCAATCCCTGAGCGCCCGTCCAGCAGCGCCTCCCAGGTTTCCTTCACGGTGGAACCGAGCGGGTTGATGGTTCCGGCGCCGGTGACCAGGACGCGTGGTTGGACAGGCATGTCAGGCATCGGAGCCGCCCTACTTCGCCGGGTTGTGCGTGCCGATGGGCAGCAGCGTCAGGTCCGGATGGTTCTTCTCGATCCGCCGCAGCGCCCAAACGTCATTGAACAATGCGAGGTATTCGCCGTCGGACCGCAGGAGCACCTCCGCGCCCGGAACGTTGGCCAGGGCAGGCATGGCGTCCGCCGTCGAAATCCGGGCCAGGGAGTACGGCAGGCGCTCCAGGCGCATGGGAGCGCTGAAGTCGTGCGCCATGCGGTCCTCCACCACCTCGAACTGCATGGGTCCGACGGCGGCGAGCACCGGTGCCTGGTCGCCGCGGAGGTCGGAGCGGAGGAGCTGGATGACGCCCTCATGCTCGAGCTGTTCGATGCCGCGGCGGAACTGCTTGAACTTGCTGGGGTCCTTGGACCGTGCCACCTGGAAGTGTTCCGGGGCGAACAGCGGGATGGCCGGGTATTCCACTGCTTCGTCAAGGAACAGGCTGTCTCCCACCCGCAGCGAGGAAGCGTTGACCAAGCCAACCACATCGCCGGGGTAGGCCTCGTCGATGACCTCGCGTTCGCGGCCGAAAACCTGCTGTGCGTACTTGGTGGCGAATGATTTTCCGGTGCGGGTCTGGGTGACCACCATCCCGCGCTCAAAGACGCCGGAGCAGACGCGGATAAAGGCCACGTGGTCCCGGTGCGCCTTGTTCATGCCGGCCTGGACCTTGAACACGAAGCCGGAGAACGGCGCTTCCACCGCTCGGGGGTTGCCGTCGATGTCCGGCCGGGGAGCTGCGGGCGGAGCGAAATCCACCAGGGCGTCCAGCAGTTCCTTGACACCGAAGTTGAGTGCGGCCGAACTGAACAGGATGGGGGTGGCCTTGCCGGCGTGGAAGGCATCGACGTCGAACTCAAGGTTGGACTCGATGACCAGTCCGGCCTCATCCACGGCGTCGGACCAGTTGCTGCCCTGGTTTTCGGCGGCTTCCTCCGGGGTGAAGTATTCCGTGATGGCGATCTGGGCGCCGGCATTGTTCCGCTGGAACCGGGCAAAGCGGTCGTTGCGGAGGTCCCAGACGCCGCGGAAATCGCCCGAGATGCCCACGGCCCAGGTCAGCGGCATGGGCTGCAGGCCGGTGCGTTCGGTGATTTCATCCATCAGGGCCAGGGCGTCCAGGCCCGGGCGGTCCCACTTGTTGATGACGGTGATGATGGGCAGGTTGCGCTGCTTGCAGACCTCGAAGAGCTTCATGGTCTGGGTTTCCAGGCCCTTGGCGGCGTCCACCAGCATCACTGCACAGTCGACGGCGGCGAGCACCCGGTAGGTGTCCTCGGAGAAGTCGGCGTGGCCGGGGGTGTCCAGCAGGTTGATGACGGTGTCCCGGTAGGAGAACTGCAGCGCCGCAGAGCTGATGGAGATACCGCGGTCCTTTTCCATCTGCATCCAGTCCGAGACCGTTTCCCGGCGGTTGGCCTTGCCGCTTGAGGCGCCGGCCGTGCCGATCACCTTTGCGTGCAGGGCCAGCGCTTCGGTGAGCGTGGACTTACCGGCGTCCGGGTGGGAAATGACGGCGAAGGTCCTGCGGCGGCCCGCTTCCTTGTGAATCTCGGAGATCCGGGCGGGGGTCAGGACATCTTGGGACACGGTGCTACTTTCGCTGCGGTTGTGGCTGCCCAGGGGCCTGTCGGGTAGTGCGCTGCGACTCAAGGGCGGGGAATGTCATTGGCAAGCGGCCAAAGTACAAGTTTATCGCAGGGCCGCAAACGGGAGCCGTTCCGCTTAACGAGTGCGAAACCGGACGTTCAAGGCCACGAAATGCGTACCGGCTAGCTTGGGCGGATGATGCACGGTCCCACCTTCTCCGGCAACCTTTTCTTCGATCCGCTGGCAACAAACCTCGGCAACAACCTCGTCGCAGGCCTGGCCACCGCCGGAAGTGCCGACCCGGCTCCCGCCAGGCACCCCGGGGCGGCGCGGAAGCGCGGTGTCCAGTCGGCCGCCGAACACAAGGCGCTCCGGGCAGCCTCCCTCTCCAAAGTCAGCCGCGACCTGGAGCGGATGCTCAGGGAACGTAAACGCTGACGTTCCCACCATCGTGCCGCGGGAACGGCATGATGTGTTCATGCGCAGCATCGAGCTGGTCTTCGATGACCCCACCGATTCCCTGGTCAGGGCCGACTGGGCACGGCTTGCGGCTGCCGGCCTCCCCAGCCTGGCGGCGCACACCTCCCCCAGCAACAGCCCGCACATCACGCTGGCTGCAGGCGCAGAGCTGGAGGCCGGTCCGGATGGACCCTGGGACCAGCTGCCCCTGGACGTGACGTTCTCCGGGGCAATCATTTTCCCTGCGGGTACGGGGAAGTACGTCCTGGCCCGCTCGGTCCTGCTGGATCCCGCCCTCTTGGACCTGCACCGCGCGCTGCACCGGGACGTGTCCGGGGCGCTTCCACTGACGCGTCCCGGAGCCTGGACGCCGCACGTCACCATTGCCCGGCGCATCGCCGGGCCCCAACTCGGAACAGCGATGGACCTGCTGGACCTGCGCATCGAGGGCCGGTGCACCGGCGCCAGGCTTTGGGACGGGAGCACCAGGACCGTGACGCCCCTGGCCAACGGGTCCTCCTGAACAGGGCCCGGAGCCCGGGCCAACGCAGGGCAAAGTGCCCTCCCGGGACCGGCCGCAGCGCCCACTTTCCCTCCTGTTCCAAGCACCCCCCAATGAGGCACTTTGGGGCTTGCCCGTGCGGAAGTGGCGTTTCTTACCCCTATCATTGAGCTTGCGGGAATCAGCGCACTTTTTGATCCTGCCGGCCAACTGCGGATGCCGGCATTCCCGCGGCCGGCGGTCCGCACCTTTGAAGGGAAACACCATGGCGCGGAGCCCCGAAGAATCGCTGCGGGCCACTCTGGGCAGGGTAGCCCCCGGAACGCCCCTCCGCGACGGCCTGGAACGCATCCTCCGCGGGCGTACCGGTGCGCTGATCGTCCTGGGCTCCGACCGGACCATCGACTCCATCTGCTCCGGCGGTTTCGATATCGGGATCGAGTTCTCGCCCACCCGGCTGCGGGAGCTGGCCAAGATGGACGGCGCCATCATCTGCGACAAGGACGCCGGCAACATCCTGCGGGCCGCCGTCCAGCTGGTCCCGGACTCAAGCATCGAGACACAGGAATCCGGAACCCGCCACCGCACGGCCGAGCGGGTGGCCAAACAGACCGGCGTCCCGGTAATCTCCGTGAGCCAGTCCATGCAGATCATCGCCCTCTACGTCAATGGCCTCCGGCACGTCCTGGAAGGCTCCGAAAACGTCCTGGCCCGCGCCAACCAGGCCCTTGCCACCCTTGAGCGCTACCGCGCCCGGCTGGACCAAGTCACCAGCTCCCTTTCGGCCCTGGAAATCGAGGCGATGGTGACGGTGCGGGACGTGGCCGTGACCTTGCAGCGGCAGGAAATGGTCCGCCGCATCTCCGAGGAAATCTCCCAGTATGTCCTGGAACTCGGCGAGGACGGCCGGCTTCTGTCCCTCCAGCTCGACGAACTCACGGTGGGCCGGGGCCCCGGCAGCGACGTGATCATCCGCGACTACGCCAGCCCCAACGCCTCCGCGGAGGACATCGAGAAGGCCGTCAGTGAACTGGTGAACCTGGGGCCAACGGAATTGATCGACCTGGGCAAGATTTCGGCGATCGTGGGATTCGCCGGCGGCGAGGCCAATCTCGATGCCGTCGTGCAGCCGCGCGGCTACCGGCTGCTGTCCGGCCTGAAGGCAGTTCCCAAGGCCGTGGCGGACCGCCTGGTGGACCATTTCGGTGGCCTGCAGTTCCTGATGGCCGCCACCATCGATGACCTGATGACCGTGGACGGCATCGGCGACCAGCGCGCCCGCACGGTCCGCGAAGGACTGAGCCGGATGGCCGAAGCAAGCCTCCTGGACCGCTTCCTCTAAACACGAATCGAGCTCCCGCGCACCGGGAAACCTCCCGGAGGTTTCCCGGTGGGCTCAGTTCAGCTGGAACACGGCCTTAGGGCTGGCCCGCGAGCCCAGTTTCGCGGTGAAGATGTAGTACGCCCCGCCACCGCCGGGTGCTGCCGAGACGGGCTTGCAGCCATCGGCGCTGCGGTTCCGGCCCCAAGGGAAGTTGGCGGTTTCGCTGGCGCCGGGGGCAATGACCTTCTCCAGGTCCTCGCTTGACGCCTGGCAGTCCTTGGAGGAGAAGATCCGGTCCGAGCCGCTGGTGACCAGGAACTCCATTTGCGAGGTTCCGATATTGACCTCGCAGGGCACGGTTCCGCCGTTGGTGACCTTCAGCGTGAGCATCGGGTTTTCGCCGGGACCATAGGCGGCCTTGTCCGTGGACGCCGTCACGGTCACCAGGTTCTGGTTGCACGTGGGTGTGGCTGCGGCAGTAGGCGACGGCGTTGCGGAGGGCGTCGCGGACGCCGTGGCGGACGGCGTCGGGGAAGCCGCCGGATCAGCGGTGGAAGGTTGGGTCGAGGAGGCCTGCTGCGAGCCGCCCTTGAAGGCCCCCGCCAGGGCGAGGCCGCCCAGCACCAGGGCAATCACCAGGAGCAGGGCACCGCCGGCTGCCAGCCGGCGGCGACGGTACACGGCCGGGCTCGGCTTCCGGACGCTGCTGGAACCGGATGCCGTGCCGCGTGCTGATGAATTGCCTTGCCTGCCCATCCTCCTAGGCTAGGGAACGCCTCTGGTTCTGCACCGCCACCACGCCGCCGGGCCGCCATCGCTCTGGTCACAACCGGTTTTCAGCGGGCCGGAAACGATCAACTACAGTGTTGGAATCGACACTCAAACCATCTCCACCACCCCGGCCGTGCCCGGCCCGGACCGCCTGCAGCGGCTCCATCACCGGATCAACGGCTGGTTCGCCGGCATCGCCCGCGACCTCCCCTGGCGGGAGCCTGACTGCTCCCCCTGGGGCGTACTGGTCAGCGAGATCATGCTGCAGCAGACCCCCGTGGTGCGGGTGCTTCCCGTCTGGCACGAATGGCTCAAGCGCTGGCCCACCCCGGCCGGCCTGGCCGGCGAACCCGCGGGCGAAGCCGTGCGGTCCTGGGGCCGGCTGGGCTACCCCAGGCGGGCACTCCGGCTGCACGCCGCGGCCACGGCCATTGTGCAGGACCATGGCGGCAAGGTCCCGGACACGTACGCGGCCCTGTTGGCACTTCCCGGGGTGGGCAGCTATACGGCTGCGGCGGTGGCCGCCTTCGCGTACGGCCGCCGGGAAACGGTGGTGGATACCAACATCCGCCGGGTGCACGCCCGGCTGATCTCCGGCGTCGCCCTTCCCGGCCCCGCGCTGACCGCGGCGGAGATGCGCCTGGCCGCGGCACTGCTGCCGGACGACGACGACACCTCCGTGCGCTGGAACGCTGCGGTCATGGAGCTGGGAGCGCTGGTGTGCACGGCCCGGGCACCCAAGTGTGCCGCGTGCCCGGTGAAGGACTCCTGTGCCTGGCTCGCGGCGGGCGAGCCGCCGCCGTCGTACGTGCCCAAAGGCCAGGCCTGGCACGGCACAGACCGGCAGGTCCGCGGCGCCGTCCTGGCCGTCCTGCGGCTGGCCGATGCGCCCGTGCCGCCGGAGATGTTCCAGCGCGAACCCGCCGACCTCGGCTTCGCCCCGGAAGGCGTCGGCGTGCCGCTGGCCGCCCTGCACCGGCTCAACTCCGCGCCCGAACAGCTGGAACGGGCGCTTGCCGGGCTGCTCGCGGACGGCCTGGCAGAAATGCACGACGGCGGCTACCGGCTCCCGGCCTGAGCCGCCCGGGGTGCGGGACGGGGATGGCATACTTCTTGGTGACCGGAACCGGGGGAAGCCATGAAGATCATTCTGTACATCGTGTGGGCACTGTTCGTTGCCGCCGCCATCGTCGCGCTGGTGCGTTCCGTGCGCAAAACCAGGCAGCAGGACCAACGGACGGCGGCCTGGCCCAAGACGCAGGCCACAGTAACCGGCAGCACCACCGGCTGGACCAGTGGCGTGGGCGGCTCCAACCGGAACCTCCGCCACTACCCCACCTACCAGTTCACGGATCCGCAGGGCACCCTCTTCATGGGCAAGTCCGAGGTCTCCCTTGCCGAGCAGCCCGTCCCGGGATCCCTCGTGGAGGTGGCGTACAACCCGGCGAATCCCAACGAGTCGTTCCAGGTTTCCTCATCGTCACGTGCCGCCCTCGGCTGCCTGATCCTGTTCTTCGCGGTCTTCGCCATCGCCCTGTTCTGGTTCATTGGAATCTTCCCGTTCGGGTGACCGCGGAGGCGGGTAACGATGTTGCCGCTAATGCGGGACGAACCGCCCTGTAGTCCCGCCCGGGACGTAGCCTGAAAGTATGGGCAGGCCCGGACTCCTGTTGGTTTTGATCACCGCCGCGGTGTCCCTGCCGGCGTGCGGATCCACCCCCAGCGCGTGCCCCGCCATCGCGCAGGCCACCGCCGTCTCCGTCACAGTCAGCGCCGACTACGCTCCGCGGGTCGGCAAGCTGCATCTTCGCGCCTGCCAGGACGGTTCGTGCAAGGAGGGGGACCTTGAACTGCGCCCCGGCAGCGCATCCGTTGACCAAGGCTGCGCTGGTGGGATCTGTTCCGCCACGGCCTCGCCCGACGGAACCGCGGTGGGGATGCTCATGCTGGAAACCCTGACCGAATCACCCATGGCCATCACGGCCTCCGGCGCCGCCACAGACGGCTCCGCCCTGCCCGTGCGGACCCTGGAATTCCACCCGCAGGCGGCGTATCCCTTCGGTAAGGAATGCGGCAAGGTCGTGTCAGCATCCGTCACGCTGGACAGCTCGGGGCTGCACCCGCGGACCTGAGCCGGGGCTAGAAGAGCGCCGGCTGGCTGAAAGGTTCGCCTCCCGACGTTCCGGGCACCACACCGCCGTCCACCGGCTCAGCGGTCCATTCGAACCCGAGTTCCGCGAGCAGCTCCTCCACGGATATCTGGCCGTCCAGCACTTCAATATCCGGTGGGTTCTCTGCAGGCGGCCGTTCCATGGCATCGAGCTTATTCCCAGGAAAGCGCGCAGGCCTCCGGAACACACCGCGAAGCCACGGATTGGAACGTCACGGTTCACCGAAGCCGGACTGCACCAAGGCGCCCACGTAGCTCACGGCCCGTTCGGCATCCGCGCCCCAGGCCTCCACGTGCAGGACCGAACCCTTGCCTGCGCCCAGGGTCATCAGGCCCGTCATGGAGGCGCCGTCCACCCCGTTGATGGTCACTTCCGCATCGAGGGAGGACAGGCCGCCGGCCATTTTCGCCGCCGGCCGGGCGTGCATGCCGGCCTGGTTTACCAGCTCGAAGTCACCGGTGCAGTCCGGTGGTGCGCCGGCGCCCGGGCCCTCATCGGCAGCCTGGCCGGAATCCGGCGCCGGCTGGCGGGCCGGGCCCAACGCCGCCTCCGCAGCACGCTTGACTGCCTGCGCGTCAGCCCCGCCCTGCGCGGCCACCGCC
Organism: Pseudarthrobacter sp. MOO14; assembly: GCF_058267675.1. NCBI lineage: Bacteria > Bacillati > Actinomycetota > Actinomycetes > Micrococcales > Micrococcaceae > Pseudarthrobacter > Pseudarthrobacter sp. MOO14. The sequence goes on along the minus strand of NZ_CM177849.1, from coordinate 2,718,598 downwards.
GCGGCCACCAGGCCCTCCACCAGGGGCGCATCTGCGAGCAGGACGCCTTCGGGATCTCCCAGGAACTCGAGTGCCGATTCGGCGGTCATCACGGCCGACCCCAGGTCCGTGAGGACCACGGTCCCGTCCCCGCCGGCCTGCTCCAGGGCGGCGAGGACCTTTTCCAGGCTGGTGCCGATCCTGCCGTCGTCGGTGCCTCCGGCGGCCAGGAGCACCACACCAGGTGCCATCTGGGCGGCAAGTTCCGTGGCGCCGTCGGCAATCTTTGCGCTGTGGGACACCACCACGATGCTCACGGTCACGCGGCAGCCCCGACTGCCGCACGCAGGATCAAGGCGCTGGAAACAGCGCCGGGATCCCGGTGCCCGGCACTGCGTTCGCCGAGGTAGCTGGCTCGGCCCTTGCGGGCAATGAGCGGATCCGTGGCAACGGCACCGGCATCGGCAGCTTCCGCTGCCGCCACGAGGACGCCAAGGAGGCCTGCGCTGCCGCCGTCCGCAGCCGCCCGCGCAGCGTCAACCGCGGGTGTCCACGCGTCCACCATCGTCTTGTCCCCGGGCTCCGCCTTCCCGCGCGCCACGATCCCGTCCCGGGCGGCTGCCAGTGCATCGGCCCAGGCGGAGGGATCGATCTCGGCAGCATCGCCCACCGCCGTGGCCGCGCGCAGGAAAGCGGTACCGTAGAGCGGGCCGGCAGCACCGCCAACCTTGGACATCAGGGTCATTGCCGTCATCTTCAAGGCCGCGCCGGGTGTCTCCGGCGTGGATTCGCCGAGCTTGGCCAGGACCGCCTGGAAGCCGCGGTCCATGTTCTCGCCGTGGTCCGAGTCCCCGATGGCCCGGTCCAGTTCGATCAGTTCCACCCGGTGCTCGGCCATGGCCTGCGCGCAGAGGGTCAGCCATTTCACGGCCCAGTTCGCGTCCAGCCCCATGGTTACACGCCCCAGCGCAGGGCAGCGGTGTGGACGGGGGCGTCCCACAGTTCCGTAAGCTCGTCATCGAGCCGGAGCACCGAGATGGAGCAGCCCTGCATCTCCAGGGCGGTGATGTAGTTGCCCACCAGCGAGCGCTCCACCGTGGCCCCGGCGTCGGCAAGCACCTGCACGGCCCGCCGGTAAACGATGTAGAGCTCGCTCAGCGGGGTGCCGCCCATGCCGTTGACGAACAGCAGCACCTTGTCCCCTGCGCCGACGTGCAGGTCGGCAAGGACGGGTTCCAGCAGGCGGTTGGTGATGCTGTCTGCGTTTTCCATCGGGATTTTGTGCCTGCCTGGCTCGCCGTGGATACCGATGCCGATTTCGATCTCGTCGTCGGCAAGGTCGAAGCTCGGGGTGCCGGCGTGCGGAACGGTGCAGGCGGACAGCGCAACGCCCATGGTCCTGACGTTGGCATTGACCCTCTCGCCAATGGCGGCCACGGCGTCGAGGTCGTCGCCGCGTTCCGCCGCGGCCCCGGCGATCTTTTCCACCAGGACGGTGCCTCCCACTCCGCGTCGGCCGGCCGTGTAAAGCGAGTCCTCCACGGCGACGTCGTCGTTGACCAGGACGGTGCGGACGGTGACGCCTTCGGCCTCGGCGAGCTCGGCGGCGGTTTCGAAGTTCAGGACGTCACCGGTGTAGTTCTTGACGATATGCACCACCCCGGCGCCGGAATTGACGGCCAGAGTGGCCGGAAGGATCTGGTCAGGCGTCGGTGAGGTGAACACCGCCCCCGGCACGGCGGCGTCGAGCATTCCTTTGCCCACATAGCCGGCGTGCAGCGGCTCGTGGCCGCTGCCTCCGCCGGAAACCAGCCCCACCTTGCCGGCCACGGGCGCATCCTTGCGCGTGATGTAGATGGGGTCGTTGTTGACCGTGACAAGGTCGGCGTAAGCCAGGCCAAACCCCTGGACGGCTTCCTCGACGACGGATTTGGGATCGTTGATGAGTTTCTTCATGGCGGTGCTCCTGGCTGCGCTCCTGGAGGATGTGTTTTTTGACCCTACTACCGGGGTGGCCGGTGGCGGTAGGTTCGTTCGATCCGGTTTTCCCCGCACCCCTGCCCCGGACGCAGCAAAGGGACAGCCCCCAATGACTGTCCCTTTCCTGAGGCCCCCCATATCCCGGCCACAGATAGTTTATCCATCAATTCGAATAATGCAAGGACGGGTCATTGATTCCTTGCCGGGACGGCGTTCAGAGGATGCGGATCATCCGGGTGTTGCCCAGGGTATTCGGCTTGACGCGGGCCAGGTCCAGGAATTCCGCCACGCCTTCGTCATGGGAGCGCAGGAGCTCCGAGTACACCTCGGGGTCCACGGCGGACTGGTCGGCCATCACTTCGAATCCGTGGCGCTTGAAGAAGTCCACCTCGAACGTCAGGCAGAAAACCCGGGCCACACCAAGGGCCCGGGCTTCCTCCAACAGCTTCTCCACCAGGACGTGCCCCACCCCCTTGCCCCGCCATTGCCCGGAGGCCGCGAGCGTGCGGATTTCGGCAAGGTCCTCCCACATGACGTGCAACGCCCCGCAGCCGATCACTTCGCCGTCACTGGACTCGGCGATCCTGAACTCCTGCAGGCTCTCGTAGTACGCCACAGTCTCCTTCGCCATCAGGATGCGTTCCTCAGCCAGGGGCGCCACGAGCTTCTTGATGGCCGGGACGTCGCTGGTGCGTGCAGGGCGGATATGGAAGGACTCAGTCACAAGGCCATCCTACGAGGTCGGGGTGGCCGGGAATTTAGAGGCCGAGTTCCGGCGGCAGCTCGGTCTCCTGGCCCAGGACGTTCCTGGCCAGGAACCACTCCACCACCTGGTACCAGACCTTGGCGTGCTGTGGCTTGAGGATCCAGTGGTTCTCGTCCGGGAAGTAGAGGAACCGGTGCGGCGTCTGCCCGTCGTCGTCCGCGGCCAGCCGGGACTTGGACAGCAGCTCATACCAGAGGCGCAGGCCCTCGCCGATGGGCACCCGGTAGTCCTTGTCGCCATGGATCACCAGCATGGGGGTGCTGATGTTTTCCGCGTGGAGATGCGGGGAGTTCTCCAGTGCCATCTCCTCGGTCATTTCCTTCAGCCAGTACTGCGAGGCATCCGTGGTGGGACCGAACTGGTCCAGGGCCCACAGGCTGGCGTGGGTCACCACGGCCTTGAACCGGTCCGTGTTGCCCGCAACCCAGTTGGCCATGTAGCCACCAAAAGAGCCTCCCATGGCGGCGGTCCGCGCCGGGTCAATATCCGGGCGCTCCACGGTGGCGTCCGTGACGGCCATGAGGTCGGTGAACGGCGCTTTCCCCCAGGAACCCCAGCCGCGCTGGATGTGCGATTGCCCATATCCGGTGGACAAGGCCGGATCGGGGAGCAGGACGGCGTAGCCCTTGGCCGCCAGGAGCCAGGGGTTCCAACGCCAGGTCCAGGCGTTCCAGGAGCCCAGCGGACCGCCGTGGATCCAGAGCAGCAGCGGCGCCGGGGACCCGGCAGAGGCACCCTCCGGCAGCGCAAGGTATGCGGGGACGCGGGAACCGTCGGCAGCGGAGGCCGCGATGCGCTCCAGCCGTCCGGGACTGGCCGGGCGTTCGGCCGGAGCGGGCAGGCGCGTGGTTTCGCCGGTGGCCAGGTCGATGCGCACGGCCTCGGGTGGGAACGCATAGGAACTCCGGAGGGCGTACGCGTGGCGCCCCTCCGGAGAGATGGCGACGTCGGTGTACGCCGCGGAGTCCTGCGTCACCCTTGTGACGCCCACCTCCGCGGCAGCGGACGGAACGCTGACCCGAAAAACCGGCGACGCGCCGTCGTCGTCCGCCGTGACGAGGATGGCGGAGCCGTCCGGAAGCCAGGCTGCGGGCTTGGCCCAGCGGTCCCAGTCATGGGCGAGGGGCTGCAGGCCGGAAGCGTCGTCGACGGCGGCGTCACCGGACACGTCGAGCAGGTGCAGCTTGATCTCCGGCGCCTTGTGCGGGGTGGAGTCGGACTCGCTGACCACCACGAGCGTCCTGCCGTCAGGGCTGACGGGCCCCGGAAAGTAGCTCATGCCTTCGTGGTCCAGCAGGATCTTGAGGCTGCCCGAGGCCACATCCACGGCCACGAGGATGGATCGACTGTCAGCCTTGGCGAGGGGCTTGGTGTAACTGCTGTAAATGGTCTTCCCGTCCGGGCTGACCACGGTTTCCGCCTCGCGCAGCCGGGGCCCGGCGTCGGGCGTGAGGTTGCGCAGGGCAAGGGGCGCGGTGGCGTCAACCGTGGCGGGCTTGCCAGGAGCCGCGTCCTCCCCCGGCTCGACGGCAAAGATGCGCGGCTGGGCCGGCCCCAGGTCCGCGTCCCAGTAGCGGACCGGGTATTCGCTGTGCAGGATGGCCGAGACCTTCTTGTCCTTCCGGGACTTGCGCCGCTCGGCGTCGTCTCCTTCGTCGGCGGATCCGGCCAGGACCTCTGCCGTCACAAAGGCTGCGTCGGCGTCCCTGGCCGTCATGATGCGGCTGATGCCGCCGGGCCGGCTGAGGACCACCCGGGCTTCGCCGCCGTCAGCGGGAAGCATCCAGAGCGCGTTGACCGGCTCCTCGTCCGGGCTGTCCGGGTCCGGCCGTGCGGACGTGAAGTACACGTCACCGTTGGCCGCGAAGGCGGCACCCGCTTCGCCCTTGGCGCTGCGGGTGATGCGGCGGGCGTGTTTTTGTCCTGCCGGGTCCAGCTCCCACAGCGCCGTGGCGAATTCAGTGCCCTTGCCGTTGAGGGTGCTGACGGTGGTGACCAGCCGCGAACCGTCGGGGCTCAAGGCAAGGCCGCTTACCCGTGGGATGGAGAGGTAGTGGTCGAGGTCGTGGAAGGGGGTCAGTGGTTGCTCATCCGGGATCACCGGTTCCAAGTTAGCCATGCCCCGATTCAACACGGTTTGTGCCGCTGATCACAATGCGAAAGCCCCGCCGCTCCGAGGGGAGCGGCGGGGCTTTGGCTGTGGAGGCTAGACGCTCGGGGCGATCTCCGGGATGCGCGGCTTGGCATTGCCCGCGAAGGTGAACTTCGCGTCGTCGCCTTCGCCCTCGACATCCACCACGACGATGTCGCCGGGGTGGATCTCGCCGAACAGGATCTTCTCGGAGAGCTGGTCCTCGATCTCGCGCTGGATGGTGCGGCGCAGCGGCCGGGCACCCATGGCGGGATCGTAGCCGCGGGTTGCCAGGAGCACCTTGGCGGCCTTGGTGAGCTCGATGCCCATGTCCTTGTCCTTGAGGCGCTTCTCCAGGCGGGTGACGAACAGGTCCACGATCTCGATGATCTCGTCCTGGGTCAGCTGCGGGAACACCACGACGTCGTCAACACGGTTCAGGAACTCGGGGCGGAAGTGCTGCTTGAGTTCCTCCGTGACCCGTGCACGCATGCGGTTGTAGCCGGTCTGCGTGTCGGTGCCGGACTGGAAGCCGGTGGCGACGCTCTTGGAGATGTCCCGGGTACCCAGGTTGGTGGTCATGATGATCACGGTGTTCTTGAAGTCCACCACGCGGCCCTGGGAGTCGGTCAGGCGGCCGTCTTCCAGGATCTGCAGCAGCGAGTTGAAGAGGTCCGCGTGGGCCTTTTCCACTTCGTCGAACAGCACCACGGAGAAGGGACGGCGGCGGACTTTCTCGGTCAGCTGGCCACCCTCTTCGTAGCCCACGTAGCCCGGAGGGGCACCGAAGAGCCGCGAGACGGTGTGCTTCTCGGAGTACTCGGACATGTCCAGGGTGATGAGGGCGTCCTCTTCACCGAACAGGAACTCGGCGAGTGCCTTGGCGAGCTCGGTCTTGCCGACGCCGGTGGGGCCGGCGAAGATGAACGAGCCGCCGGGGCGCTTGGGGTCCTTGAGCCCTGCACGGGTGCGGCGGATGGCCTGGGAGAGCGCCTTGATGGCCTCGTCCTGGCCGACGACGCGCTTGTGCAGTTCGTCTTCCATCTTGAGCAGGCGCGAGGACTCTTCCTCGGTCAGCTTGAAGACGGGAATGCCCGTGGAGTTGGCCAGCACCTCGGCGATGAGATCCTCATCCACCTCGGAGATGTCGTCCATGCCGCCGGACTTCCAGTGCCGTTCCTTCTCCGCGCGCTCGGAGATCATCTTCTGCTCCTTGTCACGGAGCGAAGCTGCACCTTCGAAGTCCTGGGCGTCGATGGCGGATTCCTTCTCCATCTTCAGCTTGGCGATGCGCTCGTCCATGGCTTTGAGCTCCGGCGGAGCGGTCATGCGGCGGATGCGCAACCGGGCGCCAGCCTCGTCGATCAGGTCGATCGCCTTGTCCGGCAGGAAGCGGTCCGAGATGTAGCGCTCGGCGAGGCTTGCGGCGGAGGCGAGGGCACCGTCGGTGATGGTGACGCGGTGGTGTGCCTCGTACCGGTCGCGCAGGCCCTTGAGGATCTCGATGGCGTGGGCCACGGAGGGTTCCTTGACCTGGATCGGCTGGAAGCGGCGCTCCAGCGCGGCATCCTTCTCAATGTGCTTGCGGTACTCGTCCAGCGTGGTGGCACCGATGGTCTGCAGCTCGCCGCGGGCCAGCATGGGCTTCAGGATCGAGGCCGCATCGATGGCGCCTTCGGCGGCACCGGCACCCACCAGGGTGTGGATCTCGTCGATGAACAGGATGATGTCGCCACGGGTGCGGATCTCCTTGAGGACCTTCTTGAGCCGCTCTTCGAAGTCGCCGCGGTAGCGGGAACCTGCCACCAGGGAGCCGAGGTCGAGTGTGTAAAGCTGCTTGTCGCGGATGGTCTCCGGGACATCGCCGCGCACGATCGCCTGGGCCAGGCCTTCGACGACGGCGGTCTTGCCGACGCCGGGCTCGCCAATGAGGACAGGGTTGTTCTTGGTGCGGCGGGAAAGGACCTGCATGACACGTTCCATTTCCTGCTCGCGGCCGATGACGGGGTCCAGCTTGTTCTCGCGCGCAGCCTGGGTCAGGTTGCGGCCGAACTGGTCCAGGACAACGGAACCGGCGGGTGCGCCTTCGGGCTGTCCGCCACCGACGCCTGCGCCGGTGGTTTCCTTGCCCTGGTAGCCGGAGAGGAGCTGGATGACCTGCTGGCGGACCCGGTTGAGGTCTGCGCCGAGCTTGACCAGCACCTGGGCGGCGACGCCCTCACCCTCGCGGATGAGGCCGAGCAGGATGTGCTCCGTGCCGATGTAGTTGTGGCCCAACTGGAGGGCTTCGCGCAGCGAGAGCTCCAGTACCTTCTTGGCACGGGGGGTGAAGGGGATGTGGCCGGAAGGAGCCTGCTGGCCCTGCCCGATGATCTCCTGCACCTGCTCGCGAACGCCGTCGAGCGAAATGCTCAAGGACTCAAGAGCTTTAGCGGCAACACCCTCACCCTCATGGATCAGACCCAAGAGGATGTGTTCGGTACCGATGTAATTGTGGTTCAGCATGCGTGCCTCTTCTTGGGCAAGCACAACTACGCGACGGGCACGGTCCGTAAATCGCTCAAACATTTCGCCACACTCCTAGCTACGACGTACTTTGATGCTACGTGGCCGGTCCGGAGTTGTGGAGCGTGTTCGCCACAGGGGAAACATGGGTCTTCGCGGAATAATGCCGCGCCCCCTCCAAAGGACCTGGGACACCGGGCATCAGCGGTCAAAGGAGTACATCAAAGAACCCTTGTCCCCGGCCGGGTGTTGCGCCATTCTTGGCCATAACAGCGGGCCTGGCCGCTTCAACGGGAGCAACGAGGGCAGCGTGAACCAACAGGGAGGGCGGGAGATGCCGAAGGTGGACCTGGAACGCGTCAGGCGCCCGGCGGGGGTTGCACTCGCGGCGGGCGGGGTTTGGCTGATCGGCATCAGCCCGGTGCCGGGGGTATACCTTGAGCCCGACGCTGCGCGGCGGCTGGACATGCTCCGCAAAGGGCAGCGCTGGTGGGTGGCGGGACAACATGTCGCCGCGGCGGGAACCGCTGCCATGCCCGCGGCGTTTGCCCGGCTGGCCCTCGCCCTCCCGCCGGGAAGGAGCAGGGCACTCGCCGGCACAGCCGCCGTCGCACTTGCCGCCGGAGCGCCTCTGTTCGTCTCCGAGCTTGCAGTGCGAGCATCGGACCTGGAGCGCTTCGCGGCGCGCCGCTTCCCGGCATGGCCCTTCTACGCCTATGCGTGGCTGCATGTGCTCGCGCTCGGGTCCCTCTCCGGCGCCCTGGCAACCTTGCCGCACCGGAAAAAGGAAGCGGCAGCGGTTGGCCTTGCCAGCGTCGGATGTGCGGTAGTGCTGGCGAAAACAGGCGATATTCCGCCTTTCGTGTTCTATGTCACCGAGCAGTTTGCTGCCGGCAGCCTGCTGCGCCGTGAATCGCGCCGCGGCGAATCCCCGGGTGCGCTGCGGGAGTAATTCCGCCCATACCCTTATTACGTGCCGCAGACAAAAGCCCTGCCTCCCCAAGGCGGGAAGCAGGGCTTTTTAGCCAGGTTGGCTCCGTAGCTAGGAATTTGCCTTTTGGTAGGCCTCCTGGATTTCAGCCTGAATTCGGCCGCGGCTGTTAACGGTGTAGCCGTTATCCCGGGCCCATTGCCGGATTTGCGCCGAATCGTGGCTGCGGCCGCCGGTGGGAGCCTTGGCCCGCTGGGCGGTGCGACCTCCGGTAGCCTTGCGTGCAGCGTTAATGAACCTCTCCAGTGAAGACCGAAGTTCAGCGGCATTGGCTGCCGACAGGTCAATCTCGTAGTTGACCCCATCGAGGCCGAACTTAACATTCTCGTCTGCGGATCCCCCATCCAGATCATCAACGAGGATGATGTTTACTTTCTGTGCCATTAAAAGTCTTCCTCTTGCTGGAAAGTTCGATTTTCAGAAAAGCAGGATGTTTCCCTAAAAAGTATGACTCTTATGTTGGCAACGCGTCAAAGCGCCTTTTGGTTCCCGGTGGATAAAGGCGGAAAGTCGGCGGGGATTTAATCTATTGCGATTCCGGCCGGGGGCCGTCGGCGGGCCGCGCCGGGAGCGAATCCGCCTCGGCCTGGGCACGGGCCTCGGCCTGGCGCTCAGCCTTGTCCGCGTTGAAGATCGCCTTCATGGCAAACCAGAAAATCAGGCCCACCACCAGGGAGGGAAGAATGACGGCTACGTATTCCATGGTCAGTGCCCTTCGGGCTTCAGCAGCGGGAACAGGATGGTTTCGCGGATACCGGCTCCGGTGAACAGCATCACCAGCCGGTCGATGCCCAGGCCGATGCCGCCCATGGGCGGGGCGCCGTACTCAAGGGCGCGCAGGAAGTCCTCGTCCAGCTGCATGGCTTCGACGTCGCCGGCGGCCGCGTGCAGGGACTGCTCGGTGAGGCGTTCGCGCTGGATGACGGGATCGATCAGCTCGGAAAACGCGGTGCCGCGTTCCATGCCGCCGATGATCAGGTCCCAGGCCTCGATCAGCCGGCCGTCCTCACGGTGCGGGCGGGCCAGCGGCTGGGCCGAGGGCGGGTAGTCGTACACGAAGGTGGGGTTGAGCAGGGTGGGCTCCACGATTTCGCCGAAGAGCTCAACCACCAGCTTCTCGGCGTCCCACTTGGGATCAACCTTGACCTCGTGCTTGGCCGCGAGCTCGCGGAGCACGTCCACGGAGGTGTCCGGCGTAATGTCCTGCCCGACAGCCTCGGAAAGCCCCGGGTAGACGGGCAACCAGGCCCAGTCGCCGTCGAGGTTGATCTCCCCCGCCTCGGTCTGCAGCACGCGTCCGGCCCCCACGGCGTCCGCGGCGTCAAGGATGATCTCCTTGATCCGTTCGGCCATGACGAACTGGTCAGCCCAGGCCTCGTAGCACTCAAGGGTGGTGAATTCGGGGCTGTGGGTGGAATCGACGCCCTCGTTGCGGAACACGCGGCCCATGTCGTAGACGCGGTCGATGCCGCCCACCACTGCCCGCTTGAGGTACAGCTCGGTGGCGATCCGGAGGGTCATCTTCTGGTCGAACGCGTTCATGTGGGTCTCGAACGGGCGTGCCAGGGCGCCGCCGTGGACCAGCTGCAGGATGGGCGTTTCCACTTCCACGTAGCGGTGGCGGAACAGCGTTTCGCGGATGGAGCGGGTGATGGCGGCCCGGGTGTAGACCATTTCGCGGGCTTCGTCACGGACCATCAGGTCCACGTAGCGCTGGCGGACGCGGGTTTCCTCGTTCAGGTCCGCGTGCAGGACGGGCAGCGGGCGGAGGGCCTTGGATGCCATGGACCAGGATTCGGCCATGACGGAGAGTTCGCCGCGGCGGGAGGAAATTACCTCGCCCTTGATGAACACATGGTCGCCCAAGTCCACCAGGGCTTTCCATTCCGCGAGGGCTTCCTCCCCCACGTTGGCCAGGCTCAGCATGGCCTGCAGGCGTGTGCCCTTACCGTCGGTGCCGCCCTCCTGCAGGGTGGCGAAGCAGAGCTTGCCGGTGTTTCGGACGAAGACCACCCGGCCGGTGACGCCCACGGTGTCGCCGGTGGTGTCGTCCGCTTCGAGGTGGGCGTACTTTTCCCGGATCTCGGCGAGGGAATGCGTGCGTTCCACTCCCACGGGGTACGCCTCCGCGCCGCGCTCAAGAAGTTTGGCGCGCTTTTCCATGCGGATCCGCATCTGCTCGCTGGCGTCGAGGGGCTCCGGGGCGTTCTTGGGCGCGGGGGTGTTTTGGGAAGTCACAATCATCAAGTTTACCGGGATTTGGCCACCCGGACTTTCAGCTGGCCCGCAGGCTTGCCCCCTAGGATGGGCGGGTGAAAGAACGGGTACTTCCAACGCACGACGGCGGCAGGCTGGCTGTCTACAGCTACGGCACCGCGGATGCGCCGGGAGAACGGCGCGTCGTGGTGATCGGCGGCGCGTTCCTCACCGCCTCGATCTACCGCCCCTTCTCGGTGGAACTGGCGAAGGGTCTGGGCGAGGGCTGGGCGGTGGACGTGTACGACCGGCGCGGCCGGGGCAACTCCTCCGAGCAGCCGCCTGGCTACTCCATGGCCACCGAAATTTCGGATGTCCGGACCGTGATGGATGCCACCGGTGCCCGGAACATTCTGGGCCACAGCCTGGGCGGGGCGGTGGCGCTCAACGCCGTCCAGGAGTTCACTGGCACCGGGTACGTGCCGGACAAACTCGCGGTGTACGACGCCGCGGTGAACATCGACGGCAGCATCGACACCGCCTGGCTGGACGGATTCGAGGACGCCGTCAACAACGGCAGGGTTGGCCGCGCCCTGGCGTACATGGAGAAGGCCACCAGTCCCGGCTCCGTCATGGCACGGATCCCGGTTCCCGTGCTGGCCGGCCTGATGGCCGTGCTGTCCCGGACCAAGGTGAACACATTGTTCCGCGAGGTGATGCCCAGCGGAGTGGGTGAGCTGCGTGCGGCCTTCGACGAAAAGGACTACGCGCGGGACTTCAGCGTGCTGCCGGCCGGCACGCATTTCATGGCAGGCGGGAAGAGCCCCGGCTACTACAAGGTGACCGCGGAGCGGCTGCACGCAGCCGTTCCGGGCAGCACCCACCAGCTCTCACCCAAATGCTTCCACGGCTCCATTCCGGCGGCGGTCAAGGAGCTCGTGGCTGATGTCTCCACGTACTTCACCGGCGGGAATCCGGCCGGGCCGCCCCGCCCGGATTCCTCCGGAGCTATCCCCGTTCCCCGCGGCTGAAGCCCGCCAAGGCAGCCTCCCCCAGGTCCCGCCACACGGTCCGCGGCTTCGGTTCTTTGCTCCGGTCAGCCAGCCAGTCGCCCCAGGCGGTGATGTCCTCCCCGCCCGCGGCGGCCACGGCGTCACAGGCGAAGCCGACGGCGGCCGTCCCGTCACGGAGCTGGACCGACCCGAGCAGCATTGGCTCGGGAAGGGCGGCCAGGAACGTCCCCAAGGCCGCGGGCGGCAGCAGCCACCGCTCCCCGGCCAGCTCTGCGCCGTCGTCGGACCGGTACACGCCGGGCTTCGGCGGCACCGTGTCCAGTGCCACCATCCGATAGCGCGCAGAAGTGCGAACGGGCCCGTCCCAGAAGGCGCCGAGTTCCTCAAGCTCGCGGGCCAGCGGCTGGCCCTTGCGGTGCGCGCCCACCACCACCAGCGGCAGGGCCGTTGCGCCGGCGGCGACCGGCCAGGGAATGGGCGACGACGGCCGGGCGGCTCCTGCGGCTGCCTCCAGTCCTGCGGCACCAGGCGCCGCCCCGGCCGCGAAGAGTCCAGGCTGCGCGGGGGTGGTTTCCAGCCGGCGGGCGATGTCCGCCGCCACGGCGTCATCGAACGCCCGGCCCACCACCGTGACGCCGAACTGGGCGCCGTCCACCCCGCCGGCCGGGACAGCGACGGCACAAAGATCGAACAGGTTGCAGAAGTTCGTGTAGGTGCCCAGCAACGAGTTCACCCCCACCGGATCCGCGGCAACCTCGGCCAGGGTGGGGTGGAACGGCGCCGTCGGAACCAGGAGGGCATCGAAGCCCTGGAGGCGGCCCATGGCGGTGGCCTTCAATTCCTCCAGCCTGGCGGTGTCGGCGACGTACCGGGAGGCGGACACCGTGCCGGCGGCACGGATGATGCCTTCCACGGTGGGATCGATGCCTGCCCGGCCGTCCGTGCCGGCGTCGTGCTTTGCCAGGAAGTCCCCCACTGCAGCGTGGCGTTCGGCCACCAGCGCTCCGTCGTAGAGCAGCCGTGCTGCCTGGAGGAACGCGTCGAACTCGATCGCTTCGGCATCCACCCCGCTGGACCGCAGGCGGTCCACCTGCCGCTGGAATTCCGCAGCCCACTCAGGCGGCAGGGCCGGGAGGCTCGCGGGGTAGGCCACCCGGGGCCGGGACGGCGCTGCGAGCTTTGTGTCCGCGGGCCACGCCCGGGCACCGCCGGCCATGATGCCCATGGCGAGCTCGGCCGTGGCCAGGTCCCGGGCGAAAATCGTGACGGCGTCCCAGGACCGGCAGGCCGGCACCACCCCTGCCGTGGAGACCACGTTCAGCGTTGCCTTGATGCCCACGATGCCCTGCAACCCGGCGGGAACCCGGCCGGATCCTGCCGTGTCGGTGCCGATGGCGATGTCCACCAGTCCCAGCGCCACGGCCACGGCGGACCCGGAGCTGGACCCGCCGGAGATCCGGTCCGGCCGGCGGGAGTCCCGGACGGCGCCGTAGGGGCTGCGCGTTCCCACCAGGCCGGTGGCGAACTGGTCAAGGTTGGTGGCGCCGAGGACCAGGGCACCGGCGGCGCGGAGCCGCGCCACGGCTTCGGCATCCTGCTCCGGCACGTAGGCGAAGCCGGGGCAGGCCGCCGTGGTGGGAATCCCGGCCACGTCAACGTTGTTCTTCACGGCCAGCACCAGTCCGGCCAGCGGCAGGTGCGCACCCCGGGCAACGGCGGCGTCGATGGTTGCCGCTTCGGCCAGGACGTCCTCGCGGCCGCGTAGCATTATCCAGATTTCCGGGCGGTCCACGGCGCCAACCGCGGCCAGTGCTGCCTCGGCGCGCCGCGTGGCGGCGCCTGCGGGTGCCGGGTTCATACCGTGGCCCCTTCCAGTTCCAGGTCCTCCACCTCGAGCAGCGCAAGGTCGCTGCCGCCGAGGACAACCACCGCCTCCCCGGCAACCACCTGCGCACCCGCCGTGGGCAGGACCCGGAGCACCACGCCGTCGCACGGCGCCTCCAGGACTGTCTCCATTTTCATGGCCTCCAGTGACACCAGGGGCTGCCCCTTGGCCACGCGGTCGCCCTCGGCCACATCCACCTTCCAGACGCTCGCGGCGAACGGGGCGGAGACCAGGGACCCGCCGTCCGGAACCACCACGTCATCTGCTGCGGGGGCGGCGACGGCGGCGAGCGCGTCGGCACGGTCGAACTCGCCGGCGTCAGCCCATGCCTGCCGTTCCACAGCGAAAGCCGCACCCTGCTTGTCCCGGAACGCCTCGATGGACGCGCGGTTTTCGGCCAGGAACTGTTCGTGCTCAGCGAGCGAGAACGTGCCGTCCTCGATCTCCACGCCGCGGCCGCGGCCGGCCGCCATGTCGGCGCGCAGGTCCAGGAGTTCCTCCGGGCTGACGGGGTACCAGGAAATCCGGTCGAAGAAACGGAGCAACCAAGGCGATCCGGGTTCGAACGGAGCGGAATCGGCGTACCGGGACCACACCTGGGTGGTGCGGCCCACGAACTGGTAGCCCCCGGGGCCCTCCATCCCGTAAATGCACATGTACGCACCGCCGATGCCCACCGCGTTCTCCGGGGTCCAGGTGCGCGCCGGGTTGTACTTGGTGGTGACCAGGCGGTGCCGCGGATCCAGCGGCGTGGCCACAGGCGCACCCAGGTACACGTCGCCCAGGCCCAGGACCAGGTATTCGGCATTGAAGACGGTGTCGAAGACCTCGTTGACGGAGTCCAGGCCGTTGATCCGGCGGATGAACTCGATGTTCCACGGGCACCACGGTGCATCATCCCGGACGCCGGCCATATAGCGTTCGATCGCCTCACGGGTGGCGGGGTCGTCCCAGGACAGCGGCAGCCGGACGGTGCGGCTGGGAACCACCAGCTCGGAGCTCGCCGGCAGGGCTGCCTCGACCTCCTGGACCAGGCCCAGCAGCCGGCGGGTGGACAGGACGGACGGGTCCACCTTGATCTGCAGCGACCGGATACCCGGGGTCAGGTCAACAATGCCGGGCACCCGGAGCGCTTCGATGTGCTGGTGCAGGGCGTGGACCCGGGCCCGCAAGCCCAAGTCCAGCACCATGTCGCCGTATTCGACCAGCAGGTTGTCATCGCCGGAGCGGCGGTACGTGACCGCGGGCCGGCCGGAACCTTCCGGCACCCGGCCCAGGACGCCGTCGTCGCCATCTCCGCGGACCGGCCCCGGCGCTACGGCTGCCGCTGCCGGAAGCTTCAGGGCGGCACTGCCGGACCAGCCGGCGTCGCCCGGGAGGACCAGTTGGCGGCCGGGTCCCAAGTCCGCGGCCGACGGCGCCTGGCTGGCTTTGATGGGCACGAACCGGACCTTGTCCCCCGGACGGAGCTGGCCGAGCTTCCAGCGCTCGGCCGTCACGACGGTGACGGGGCAGACGAACCCGCCCAGGCTGGGCCCGTCCGGGCCAAGCAGGATGGGGGTATCGCCGGTAAAGTCCAGGGCGCCCACCGAGTAGGCGGTGTCGTGGATGTTGGAAGGGTGCAGGCCTGCCTCGCCGCCGTCGGTCCGTGCCCAGCGGGGTTTGGGGCCGATGAGACGGACGCCGGTGCGGGCGGAATTGAAGTGCACCTCATACTCCGCGGCATACAGGTCCTCGATATCTTCGCGCTGGAAGAACTCGGGGGCGCCGTGCGGCCCCTCGGCCACGGCCAGTTCCCAGGTGGACACGAGGACGGGGCGGCTGTCGGCGGGCACCGCTGCAGCTTGGCCTGCGGCCGGTACCCCATCCACCGTGACCGCGCGGAGTACGTCGCCGGCGCGCAGAACCCGTCCGGCGTGGCCGCCGAACTGGCCCAGGGTAAAGGTTGACGCGCTGCCCAGGTAGGCGGGAATGTCCAGGCCGCCCTGGAACAGGATGTAGCCGCGCAGGCCCTTGCCGGTGGCCGTGCCGACGTCGAGCGTCCCGCCTGCCGGGACGGTCACGGGGGTCCAGGCGGGCACCTCCACGCCGTCAACGGTCACTGTGACCTCCGCGCCGGTGACGCAGACGGTGGTGGCATGCGTGAACACCAGGCTGGGTCCAGTCATGGTGAACTCCAGGCCCGGGACCCCTTCGGGGTTTCCCAGCGCAGTGTTGCCCAGGCGGAAGGAGAGGTCATCCATGGGGCCGCTGGGCGGAACGCCGATCTGCCAGAGCCCGGTGCGTCCAGGCCAGTCCTGCACGCTGGTCTGCAGCCCGGGTCGTTCCACGGTGATCCGCGGTTCGGGGTCTCCCACGTTGTCCAGGGTGCTGGTGGAGTGCTCGACGGCGCGGACCACGTCCATGCCGCTCACGGCGCGGAGCAGCCCTAGGTTGGTCTCGATGCCATCGATCCGGGTGTTGCCCAGCGCAACGGCGAGGCGGTCGAAGGCCTCGGTGCGGCTTGCGCCGGAGGTGATGATTTTGCCCAGGAGGGGATCGTAGTTGGTGGAGACGTCGGTGCCGGTCTCCACCCAGGCATCCACGCGTGCTTCCTCCGGCCCCGGGTAGGCGGCGCTGGTGACGGTTCCGGCGCTGGGCTGGAAGCCGCGTGCCGGGTCTTCTGCGTAAACGCGGGCCTCCACGGCGTGCCCGGATACCGGCAACGCATCGGGCACGTCCGCCAACACCGTGTGGGCTTCGGCGCCGGCCTGGGCGAGGCGGAGCATCCATTCCACCAGGTCCACCCCCGTGACGGACTCGGTGACGGGGTGCTCCACCTGGAGCCGGGCGTTGACTTCCAGGAAGGAGGCTTCCTTGCGGGCGGAGTCGTAGACGAACTCGACTGTGCCGGCCGAGCGGTAGTTAAGGGAGGCGCAGAGGGCGCGGGAACTGCGGTGCAGTTCCTCGCGCAGATCGACGGGCAGGTCCGGGGCGGGGGCCTCCTCGAGGACTTTCTGGTGGCGGCGCTGCAGGGAGCAGTCCCGGTCGCCCAGGCTGACCACCCGGCCTTCGCCGTCGCCAAAGACCTGGACCTCCACGTGGCGGGCGTTCTCCACATACCGTTCGGCGAAGACCCCTGCGGTGCCGAAGCTGGCACCGGCAAGCCGGGCGACGCGGGGGAAGCTGTCCACGAGCTCGGCCTCCGTGCGGCAGACCGTCATGCCGATCCCGCCGCCACCGCCGGTGGCCTTGAGCATCAGCGGGAACCCAATGGTTGCGGAGGCCGCGACGGCGGCGTCCACGTCCTCAAGCAGGCCGGAACCGGCGATCATGGGTACCCCGGCCGCCCGTGCGGCGTCGCGCGCGGTGTGCTTGGTTCCGAAGATCCGCAGCTGTTCGGGGGTGGGGCCAACAAAGACGAGACCTGCGGCTTCCACGGCCTCGGCGAAGGCCGCGTCCTCGGACAGGAAGCCGTAACCAGGGTGGATGGCGCCGGCGCCGGTTTCCTTTGCCGCGGCCAGGATCGCCTCCACCCGGAGGTAGGACTCCTTGGCGGGCGCTGGCCCCAGCAGCACAGCCTCGTCGGCGAGCCGGGCGTGCTTGGCGCCGCGGTCGGCCTCGGAGAAGACGGCGATGGTGCGCAGCCCCAGCTTCCTGGCGGATTCAATGATCCGGCACGCGATTTCGCCGCGGTTGGCGACCAACAGTGTGTCGAAGCGTTTCGTGGTGGTCACAGTGCAGCCTCCGGCCGGGTGACGATCATGCGGACGGGCGTGGGATTGAAGCCGTTGCACGGGTTGTTGATTTGCGGGCAGTTGGAGACGAGCACCAGGGTGTCCACCTCCGCCTTCAGCGCAACGCGCTTGCCGGGGGCGGACAGTCCGTCCACGATCCCCAGGGCGCCGTCCGGGTCCACCGGGACATTCATGAACCAGTTGATGTTGGACACCAGGTCCCGTTTGCCCAGGCCCCAGCGGGAGCCCTCGATCAGGAAGTTCTCCACGCAGGCGTGCTGTTCGCGGGTGTGCTGGCCGTAGCGCAGGGTGTTGGATTCCTGCGAGCAGGCGCCGCCAATGGTGTCGTGCACGCCCACTTCGTCCGCAACAACGGTCATCAGGGCAGCACCGGTGTCGGCGCGCAGGACCGAACCGGTGGTGAGGACGATGGACTGCTGCGCGGCGATGGTGGCTGCAGCCGAGTAGCGCACGGTGGTGTCCCCGGCTGCGTAGAGCAAGCAGTCAACGGCCTGGTTGCCTTCCAGGTCCACGATGGTCAGCACGTCGCCGGCTGCCACCACTGCCGACCAGGGGCCGCGGGCTTCGACAAATTCGTCCAGGATCAGGGTGCCGGGGGCAAGTGCCGTGCCTGCAGCGTCCGGGCGGGTCTCAATGGCGGTGTTCATCGGGCGTTCCTTGCGGTGAGATCGTGTTCGGTATTGAGCAGGGCCTGCAGGTGTTCCGGGGCCAGTGGGCCAACCAGGCGGCCGGCTTCGAGTTCGCGAAGGTCCTGCGGCGCGTGCCAGGCAAGGATGTCCACGGCAGTTCCGGTGAACTCCCGGCGGGGGTCCAGCGGGTGCGCTGTGTTGGCCAGGACCAGGACGGCGTCCAGGTGGAGAAGGAGTTCGACGGCGGCACCGGGGCCTGCGCTGCCGGTGAAGGTGATGCTGCCGGCCGGGTCAACGGTGATGCCCTTGAAGAAGGACAGCGACGGAGCGACGTCCCGCGGACCCATCCCGTTCTTCAGGGCGCCCAGCGTGAGCAGTTCGCGCGCCGCCGGAGATGCGCTGTGGACTGTTCCCGCACCGTATTTCGCGGTGTTGCCGGTGAGCGTGGTGGCGCCCGTCAGGGCATCATGCCGGGCGGAGGTATCGGCCACGATGGTGGCCATCAGCCGGCCGGCGTCGGACAGCAGCGGGTGCCCGGCAGCGGGATAGGCCTGCCACGGGACCTTGACGGTGTCGGCGACATTCAGTCGTTCGTGGGTGGCACCGGTCCGGTACAGGAGCGCGTGGACGCAGCCGTCGCCGGCGGTATCCGTGAGCCGGATCCGGGTGCCGCGGGCCCATGCCATGGTGGTGTAGCGGCCAAAGGCGAGGGACTCCGCCCAGGTGGGGGACGCGTCGTCGGGCATTCCGGACAGGAGGCGCCCTGGCGCGGAGGCGGCCGGGACGAAGCGCATGGTTTCGGCGGTCTTGCCGTGCTGGTCCCTGGCGTGGGCGCGGGCGCCGGCCGTGGTGGCGGTGCCGGCGGCGGCCGTTTCGATGGTCTGTGTCATGGTCGAGGTCCTGGTTGTTGTCGGGAACGATGGGAATCTAGGGCTCAGGCCTTGGTGGCTGCGAGGTTCCTGCGCCGGACCCAGACGCCCAGGAGGAGGACGGCGGCGACCATGAGCGGTGCGGACCACAGGAGCAGCCCGTTGTCGCCGGAGGGGTCGTACACCTCGGGCCGGGGCCAGGCGAGGTTGACCACCATGAGGCCTCCGTAGAGGACGGCGAGGATGTTGACCGGCAGGCCCCAACGGCCCAGGGAGAACAGGCCGGCAGGCATGGTCTGGCCCACCCGCGCCCAGTCACCGCGGAGGCGGTTGATCAGCTGCGGGACGGTGACCAGGAGGTAGGCGATGTAAACCATCACGATGCAGACGCTGCACAGGGTGGTGAAGAGGGCAGCGTTGCCGACGTTGATGGCCAGCACGGCAACTGCCAGCGCGCCGATCACGATCGAGGGCCACATGGGCGTCCCGCGGGTGGGGTGAACGGAGGAGAGCAAGGCCGACGCCGGGAGCTTGCCGTCGCGGGCCATCGAGAATACGAGCCGGGAACCGGCGGTCTGGACTGCCAAGGTGCAGACGAAGATGGCAATGGCAACGTCAACCAGCAGGACCTTTCCCCAGAAGGTTCCCAGGACAGCGGTGAGGACGTAGGGCAGGCCTTCGGTGGCGAGGCGGCCGTCGTCGAGGCTGGGGGCGGCCATCAGGGCGGTGATGATCATCAGGGCACCGCCAATGCCGGAGATGAGCAGGGCGGAGAGAATGGTCCGCGGTGCGGTGCGGCGCGGGTCCTTGGTTTCCTCGGAGAGCTCCCCGGCGGAGTTGAAGCCCACCATGACGTAGGCGGCCATGAGCCCCGAGACCAGGAAGGCTCCCACGGCGCCGAGGTCCGAGCCCTCAAGGACGGTGGTGTCCGCCACCACGTCCGGACCGCGCTGGGCGGCGCTGATGAGGGCGAGGATCACGGCTGCGACGCCGACGATTTCGCAGGTGACACCGACGGAGTTCACGTGCGCCATGAGCTTGACGCCCAGGGAGTTGATGATGGTGGTGGCCACCAGCAGGACGGCACCCAGGATCACCGCGTTGGATGCCCCGGTGACGGTGTTGAGGGCGGGGTCACCACCCACCACCTGAAATCCGTCCCACAGCTGGGGCAGGACCACCTGGAGGGCGATGGCTGCGGCTGCCGCGGTGACCACCTGCGCGATGGCCATGAACCAGCCGGCAAACCAGCCCACGGCCTCCCCGCCGACGCGGCGCGCCCACTGGTAAACGGCTCCGGAGAGCGGGTAGCGGGCGGCGAGTTCGGCAAAATTGAGGGCCACGAGCAGCTGGCCCACCAGCACTACCGGCCAGGTCCAGAAGAACGCGGGACCAGCGAAGGAGTAGCCGAAGGCGAAGAGCTGGAAGATGGTGGTGAGGATAGAGACGAAGGAGAAACCGGCGGCAAAGGAAGCGTAGCGGCCGAGCTTTCGGTGCAGGGTGGGCTGGTAGCCAAGGGACGTCAGGTCTGCATCGTCCTGGTGGACGGTGGGAAGAACGGTGGATGTCATGGGAATCTCCGGGGCTGGAAAGGGATCTTGGGGGCGAAGCCTTCCGGCAGTGCAGCGCTCGGCCGAAGGCTGCGGATTACCGGTCACTTGATAGTTTTCCAGCGCGATGTCCCCAAACAGTTTCCCCTCTGTAAAAGGCGGATAGACATCTTGTTTCGGGGATATTTCCATCCCCTCACCGTTCCCGCAGGGCACCTTCGGGCCCGCTTTGCGGTGCAAGAATGAGTCGGTGACTTACGCCGGACCGGGACGCCCCCGCCACCAACAGCCATCACGGCCAGGCGCCACCGCCCGCGACGAAATCCTCGATGCCGCGGCGGAACTGTTCACCACCCAGGGTTTCGCCAGCACCTCCACCCGGTCCATCGCGGACGCGGTCGGGATCCGGCAGTCATCGCTCTACCACCACTTCAAGACCAAGGACGACATCCTTGAGGACCTGCTCGAGGGAACGGTGTCCGGCGGCCTGGAGTTTGCCCGGGCCGTGGCCGCGCTGCCCGCCGGCAGCGCAGGGACCGAAAGCCCGGCCGGGAGCCGGCTGCACGCCGTCGCACTGTATGACGGCACGCAACTGTGCAGCGCACGCTGGAACCTCGGCGTCCTCTACCACCTGCCCGAGGTCCGGAGCACGCGTTTTGCCCGGTTCCTGGCCGACCGGCAGGAACTGCGGCGGCTCTACGGGGAACTTGGCAGCGGCCTGTCGGCCAGCGCCTCCGGGCCGGACGGCGGCGACTTCACCTTCCGCCTGGTCGAATCACTGATCTACCTCCGCGCGGACGGTGCGGCAAACGCAGAATCGGCCCTGCAGGCGGCGGATGCCGGGCTCATCCTTTGTGGACTCGGCGCGGAGCTCCCGGCCATCCGCGCAGCCAGCAGGGAGCTGATCGGGCGGCTCGCCTGAGCCTGGCCGCACCGGCCAGTGATGCCCGCACCCGGCTTGCTCGGCTAGGCTCGGAACATGACGCGAGAGAACATCAGGACCCCCGACGGCGGCACTGTGGAGCTCTTCTCCACCGGCGCGGAACTCGCTTCGGCTGGTTCGGGCGTGGTGGTGGTGCCGCCCTCCATGGTGACGGCTGCGGACTACACCAAATTCGCCCAGAAACTGAGCGCCGCCCTGGGCCGGCCGGTGCACACGTTCAACCGCCGCGGCCGCGGCTCATCGTCCCCGCAGCCCGAGGACTACACGCTGGACGTGGACATCCGGGACCTGGACACCGTCATGAAGCACACCGCCAGCACTGACGTCTTCGGCCACAGCTTCGGTGGAGCGGTTGCCCTGCACGCGGCACGGACGCTGCCGGTGGAACGGCTGGCCGTCTACGACCCCGCCGTCTCGGTGAACGGCAGCGTCACGGCCAGCTGGATCGTGGAGTACGAACGCGCCGTTGCTGCCGGAGACGACGACCGGGCCCTCGCGGTGATCCAGCGCGGCCTTGAGGCCGGCGGCACGTTCTCCTCGCGCATGCCGCTGTCCATGCTGACGCTGGCCAACAAGCTGACCGCGGGCACCACGGAGGGCAAGCAGCAACGCGAACTGATGCGCACCGGCGTCCGCGAGATCAAGGCCATCATCGCCGCAGACATGCCGGCCGAACCGTTCCAGGCGCTCCCCCTGGAGACGCTGATCGTGGTGGGCGAAAAGAGCCCTGCCTACTTCGGCATCGCGTGCGGCCAGATCCACGACGTCCTCTCCGGCTCCAGCTACACCATCCTGCCCGGCTTCGGCCACGACGGCGCCATCAAGGCCCCCGACAAGCTGATCAAGGAACTGAGCGACTTCTTCGCCGGCTGATCCCGGCCCGGTTGGGCTAGTGGGCGCCGTGGCCCGGTCCGGCGCCTTCAGTCTTGCGCATCATTGCGGACAGCACGACGGCGGCAAGGGCTATGACGGTTGCCGTCAGGAAGGCGGCGCTCATCCCGGCGACGAGCCCCGACGTCGCACTCACCACGGCGAAGATGGACACGAGCAGCGCCGTCCCGGCGGCGCCGGCCACCTGCTGGGTGGTGCTCATGATCGCGGAGCCGTGCGAGTAGAGGTGCGGTGGCAGCGGGTTCAGGCCGGTGGTGAAGGCCGGGGTGAACAGCAGGGCCAGGCCGAAACTCAGCCCGACGTGCAGGGTGATGATCCACCACACCGCCGTGCCGGCGTCGAGCATTGAAAACTGCCAGAGCGTCACCACCATCAGGATGGATCCCGTCACGGTGAGCGGCAACGGGCCCACCCTGTCGAACGCGCGGCCGATCACCGGGCCGAGCAGCCCCATGGCCAGGCCGCCGGGGAGCAGCGCGAGTCCGGTTTCCAGCGAGCCCAGGCCCCGGACTTCCTGCAGGTAGAGCGGCAGCAGGATGACCCCGCCGAACAATGCCATCATGGCCACCACCATCAGCAGGACCGAGACGGTGAACATCCGGAATTTGAACGCACGCAGGTCCAGCAGCGGCGCAGCGGCCTTCTGCAGGCGGACCTGGCGGAGGATGAAAACCGCGAGGGCGGCCACGCCGATGACCAGGGCGGCGATGGCTGCGGCGCCGGGACCGGACTGGCCGCCGTGGCCGCCGCCGATTTGGCTGAGTCCGTACACAAGGCCGCCGAACGCGGGGACCGTGAGGAGCACGGAGGAGAAGTCCAGCTTGGTCTTCTCCGCCTCACCCACGTTGGTGAGGAATTTTGCGCCGATGGCCAGGGCCGCCAGCGCCACCGGCAACACGAACACGAACATGAAGCGCCAGGTGAAGTGTTCGAGGATCAGCCCGGAAACAGTGGGGCCCATGGCCGGGGCGACCGAGATGGCGATGCTGACGTTGCCCATGACCGCGCCGCGCCTGGCCAGCGGGACCAGGGTGAGGATGGTGGTCATCAGCAGCGGGAGCATGATGGCCGTGCCGCCTGCCTGGACGATGCGTGCCAGCAGGAGGACTTCGAATCCGGGGGCCACGGCGGCAAGTGCGGTGCCGCCGGCAAACAATCCCATGGCCAGCATGAAAACGGCCCGGGTGGACAGGCTTTGCAGGATGAAACCGGTGGTGGGGATGACCACGGCCATGGTGAGCATGAACCCGGTGGAGAGCCACTGGACGGTGGGTGCGTCCACGCGGAGGTCCACCATGAGCCGCTGCAGGGCGACGTTCATGATGGTCTCGTTGAGGATCACCACGAACGTCGCCACCAGCAGCGTGCTGATGATGGTCACTGACTCCCGGGACATCTTCTCCGGCGCAGCGGGCCCGGTGCCCGTGCGGGGTTCCGCGACGGTTCCTGCGGCGGGAACGGACTGGCCGCCGGCGTTGGGAGAGACTTCGGTAGACATGGGTGTTCCCTCAGGGGTTCTTGAAAGTGATGGGCGGTCGGCGCCGCTGCAGATGCCAACACTCTACCCGCTGGAGTAATTCCCCGGCACGGGAATTTCCCCTAAACCCTGAGGGAACAGTTGGGGCTTTAGGCTGTCTGGCCCGCGTGCCGGCCTTCCGAGATCTCCTCCACCAGCTTGCTGTTGAATGCCGGGAGGTCATCCGGGTTGCGGCTGGTCACCAGGCCTTGGTCCACCACAACTTCCTGGTCCGACCAGTTGGCGCCGGCGTTCTTCAGGTCCGTCTCAAGGGTGAAGTAGGACGTGACGTTCCGGCCCTTGATGACTCCTGCATCAATCAGCAGCCACGGCCCGTGGCAGATGGACGCCACCGGCTTGTGCTGTTCAAAGAAGCTGCGCGTGAAGGCCCGGGCGTCCTTGTCCACCCGCAGATGGTCCGCGTTGACAACCCCGCCGGGAAGGACCAGCGCGTCATAATCGGAGGGATTTGCCTCCGCCACCGTGAGGTCGACGTCGAAGGTATCGCCCTTGTCCGTGCCGTTGTAGCCCTGCAGCTTGCCGCTCTTGGGCGCCAAAAGGGTGGGCTCGCCGCCGGCGTCCTTCACGGCCTGCCAGGGACTGGTGAGCTCCACCTGCTCCACGCCGTCAGTCAGCAGGAATGCGACCTTCTTGCCTGCGATGTTGTGCTCCGACATAGCTCCTCCTTGCCTGAGGCGGACCATGCACCACTGCGGTGCCCGGATCCGCTTCCAGAGTTGAATTCCTGACAACTTCCACCCTAGGAAAGGTGAAAGTGATAAGCAAGCTGACTATATTGGAATCCACGTGACGCCGTGGTGGCGGTTCCTTCCCGGGACCTTCGACTCTGGCGGTGCGGCTGTCTGCGGGATTGGGGTACAGACAGGACCCGGTTTCCGGCAGTAAGGTTTCACCTACGCGCAGTGCTCTCGTAGCCGCAGCGGCCACCCCACGGGCCACTTCGGATTGGTGCAAGGAGGCCCCGATGACAGTAGAGCGAATGTTCCAAGGCGTCCCCTCGGACCCGGACCCGTGGATGTCCGGCGACACTCCCGAGGACGTCCGGCAGTTCGCCATCGAATCGCTCCGGTGGCAGGCGCAGGAGATCATCGATGAGGTGCTCTGCAGCAAGGATCCGCGGGAAGAGTGGGTGCGGGACCGGCTCCGCGGGTGCGTGGCCAGGAATCCCGGGCGTCCGGAGCGCGCGCTCCTCGAACAGCTCATGAACAGCCCGGACAGCCCGGGCTGGTAGCCCGGGCCATGTGACGCCGGGCTGCAAGCCGCCGGCGCTCAGGAACTCAACGGCATGTTGTCGATCAGGCGGACCGGGCCCACCTTGGCCGCGATGAGGGCCAGGGCGTCGCCGCGGAACGGGGTCTCCCTGCAGTTTTCCGCCAACGGCTCAAGCGTGCCGGGGTCCACCACGTCGAAGTAGTCCAGTTCCACCAGCGGCTGGGACTCCACCAGGGCCAGCGCCGATTCCAGGTCCAGCGGTTCGTGGGCATTTGCGCGCTGTTCCAGCAGCCGCAGTGCCCGGGACAGGACCAACGCGGCCTCCCGCTCGTCCGCGGACAGGAAGCGGTTGCGGCTGGACAACGCCAGCCCGTCCGCAGACCTCACCGTGGGCACACCAACGATCTCCACCGGGAAGTTCAGGTCCGCCGCCATCCGCCGCACCAAGGCCAGCTGCTGGGCGTCTTTCTGCCCAAAGTACGCCCGGTACGCCGGCAGTCCGCCGGGCAAAGCCGGGTTCGCGGACCCGGCCGGAAGACCGGCAGCGGGCACGCCGTAATGCAGCAGCTTCGCCACCACGGTCAACGCGCCGTCGAAATGGCCCGGACGCGACGCACCCTCCCACTTTTCGCCAAGGCGGCCGGAGGTGATCCGAACCAGGGGTTCCCCGTTTGGATAGACCTCCTCCACGGATGGCGCGAAGGCCAGGTCCACGCCCTGTTCCTCCAGCAGGGCAAGGTCCGCCTCAAGCGTCCGCGGGTAGCGGTCCAGGTCCCCGGCGTCGCCGAACTGCAGGGGGTTGACGAAGATGCTCGCCACCACCACGTCGTTCTGCTCGACGGCGGTGCGCGCCAGCGCGGCATGGCCGTCATGGAGTGCGCCCATGGTGGGCACCAGCCCCTGCGAGAGACCCTTCTTGGCGCCAAGGAGCCTGGCGCTCTCGGCGTGCAGGCCTGCGACGGTGGTGACGAGTTGAATGGACATTCAGTCTTCCTTCGGGTCGAGGGCCTCGCGCAGCCCCTTCAGCTGGTCGGGTTTGAGCAGTCCGCGGCCTTCTGCCCGCAGGGCTGTGGCCCGGGCCATCGCCAGGTAGGCTTCCAGCACGTCACCGTGCCCGCCGCCGTCGAACTCCCGCAGCGCTTCCGCGTGGGCACGGACCGTTCCCACGTCACCGCGGGCCACGGGGCCGGTCAGCGCGGATTCCCCGGAGGCCAGCGCGTTTTCCAGCGTTGCCCGCAGGAGCGGGCCGAGCATGCGCTCCGGCAGCTCCACCCCCACCTCGCGCAGCAACTGGGATGCCTGGGCAACCAGGGTGACCAGGTGGTTGGAACCATGGGCCAAGGCGGCGTGGTAGAGGGTCCTGTCCGCTTCGGCGATGGCCACCGGCTCCGCCCCCATCTCCACCACCAGGGCCTGGGCGATCGGCAGCATGGCGGCATCTGCGGTCACGCCAAAGGTGCAGTCCAGGAGCCGGGTAAGGTCCAGGCTCATGCCCGTGAACGTCATGGCCGGATGCAGGGCCAGCGGCACGGCACCGGCGGACCGCACCGGGTGCAGCACGCCCACGCCGAACCGGCCGGAGGTGTGGGCCACCAGCTGGCCGGGCTGCCAGGCGCCGAGCTTCGCCAGTCCCTCCACGAGGCCCGGCAGGGCGTCGTCGGGCACGGCCAGCAGCACCAGCTCGGCGCGCTCCACGATGTCCTGCACCTCCAGGATGGGAACGCCCGGCAGCAGGGCCTCAGCCCGTTCCCGGCTTGCGTCCGAGACCGCCGAGACCCCGACGACGGCGTGCTCTGCTGCGCGCAGGGCCGCGCCCAGCACGGCCCCCACCTTTCCGGCGCCGATGATTCCGACGCCGAGGCGTCCGGGTTTAGCCATGCTGGCCCTCCTGTTGGTAAGGGGTGCTGGTGGTCATAGGTCCCGCGGCCAGGGCAACCTGCTGGAGCCACTGTTCCGTGGTTTGCCGTTTCCGGGCCAGCCGGGCACGCGCAGACTGGTCGTTGAAGAGCTGCCGGGCCTCATCCAGACCCGCCTGGGCCAGCCGCGGGACGACGGGTCCGGCGGTGGTGTGCAGCACCAGGTCCGCCACCCGGAACCGCCGCGCCACGGGCCCCTGCTGCAGGGCCAGCGACTGCGTCCGCTGATGGGGAACCACCACCAGCTCACGCCACCACCGCCCGGAGCGGATCAACAGGGCCGTGTCCGTGGCGGCAAAGCCGTTGCGGCGCCACGCAAAGGGTGCCAGCAGCCAGGCCCGCCGCGGCGTGGTGATGAACCCGCCGTCGGAATCCCTGCCGTTCAAGCCGGCTGCAAAGACGGCCGCGGGCTGGTCAGTACCGGGGTCCGGCAGCACCAGGGAGAGCATGGCCAGGACGTCGGGAAGTTTACCCACCGGCAGGAGGATGGTCCGGGTATTGCCCTCGACGGCGTTGCCGGACTGCCCGTAACCGGCCACGTTCACCTGCATCCGGTACCAGCCGAACGGGCGCCACAGCGGGGACTGGGCCACTTTTACCGCCTGGATCCGGCCGGGCGGAAGGGTCTGCGCCTGGGTGTCCAGCAGCCCGTACCTCAGCCGGATGCCGTCCGGCGAGACTGCCGCCGTGAAGTTGTAGCCCCTGTTGAAGAAATTCCAGTAGCCGGCCGCCAGGCCCAGCACCGCCGGCACCAGGTAGAAGTAGAAGGCGCGGTTGTCCGTCACCGCGGACAGCACCACGGAGGCGGCGCCGCCCACCACCACGAAAAAGCTCTGCTCACTCAGCAGCAGCGAACCGAGCAGGCGCGACGGCGGGACGGCAAGTACCGGGAATTCCGGCTCCTCGGCTGCGGCCCGGGCCGGCTGTCCGGCACCGGAAAAGCCGGCCCCGGGCACGGCGACGGCTGCGGCACCCGACGCGCGGGCCAGGATGGTGGCACGCAGTTGGCGCGCATCATCGATCCTGAGGTAGGCGAGCCGCACCGCGGACTCCCCCGCGTCGGCCACCTCGAATTTGAGTTCGGCCAGGCCGAAGATGCGGGCCAGCAGCGGCTGCACGATGTCGATGGCCTGCACCCGGTCCAGCCGCGCCTGCCGGTGCTGGCGGAACAGCAAGCCGCTGGTGACCCGGACGTAGCCGCCGGACACCTGGTATTTGGTGAAGTACCAGGTCAGTACGAACCCCAGCACCGCCACCACCAGCACGGCCGCGCCACCGCCCAGGAGCCACGGAGCGCGCCGCCCCAGGCCTTCCTCGAAAACGGGCTGGCCCTGCAGGGCCCGTTCAAAAATGTCCCGCCCAAAGAAGAACGCAATGGCGGCCAGGGCAAACCAGCCCCTCACAAACGGTGACGCGGGGTGCACCCGCTGCCAGCCGTCGTCGGACTCGGCTGCGGTGTCCCGGCCGGCCGCTGCGGGCGGCACCGCCGGCAGTTGGCCGTCAGCGGTCACAGCCCGGCCAGCCTGGCTTCGCCGCGTGCCGTCAGCTCTTCCCTGAGCCGGGCGCCCTCAGCCACCGGCAGGCCGGGAATGCGCGCATGGGTTCCGGGCGAGGCGGTATGGAGCTTCAGCGTGCACAGGCCCAGGGCCCGCTCCACCGGCCCCACGGCGATATCCACGTACTGCATGCGCCCGTACGGCACGGCCATGGTGCGCTGGAAGAAGATGCCGCCCCTGACCAGCAGGTCCTCGTCCCGCTCGGCGTAACCGATGGCCCGGACCTGCCGCGGAATGAGCACCAGCCGCCACAAGGCCAGCACCAGCATGGCGGCCGGGACGGTCACGGCAAGCCACACAGGCGGCCAGGACCACCAGCCCAGGATGACAAACACCAGCGGAGCGGACAGGACCAGCACCGCAACCAGGTTGCCGAGGGCCCACTCCGCCAGCCGGACCGTGACGTACCGTGGCGACACCCGCTGCCAGGAAATACCGGGCGGGTCAATCGCCTCGGTAC
Organism: Pseudarthrobacter sp. MOO14; assembly: GCF_058267675.1. NCBI lineage: Bacteria > Bacillati > Actinomycetota > Actinomycetes > Micrococcales > Micrococcaceae > Pseudarthrobacter > Pseudarthrobacter sp. MOO14. Next base: position 2,689,852 of record NZ_CM177849.1, on the reverse strand, counting down.
GCATATTCGCCTTCCCCGGCAGCCTCGCCGCGGGCAGGGCGGCCCTTGCCGTCGGTGCTGGTGGTGTCGCCGTCCTCCGGAGGGATCCGGCAGAACCGTTCCACCACGAGCCCCACCACGATCATCACCAGGCCGCCGCCGGCCATGGCCAAGGCAAGCCAGGTGATGCCCTGGTCGCTCCGCAGGCTCCAGATCCGCAACTGGTCCAGGACGATGCCCGCGTGCCAGCCCAGCAGGACCGTTCCGGCGTAGGCGCACGCCTGGGCGAGGATCAGTGTCCTTGCGGCCAGGAGCGGATCAAGTTGGGTCTTCTTTGCCTTGCTGCCGGGCTTGAGGCTGTTGCGCCACCGCACGACGCGGATGCCCAGGATCAGCGTGATGATGACGATGACGCCCATGGTGGCCAGCGCGGTGGCGGGAAGGACTGGTGTGGCAATGCTGTAGCGGCTGGTGACCACGGTCGCCGACCAGCCCGCGACGGCAAGGATGACGCCGATCAGCATCAGGCGCAGCGGGTTGATGGGTTTCATCGCGGCTCCACCGCTCCTGCCGTCGGCATCCCGTCGAAGTCCCCGAAACCGTCGAACGGCGCAAGGTCGCCGAAGTCCGGGGCACGGACCGCCAGGGCGCTGATCCGTTCCCCGCCCAGCATGGCGGCGGGTTCGATCAGCGACCACGGGTACAGGACGAAGGCCCGGGTGGCAGCACGGGGATGCGGGAGCGTCAGCGCCGGATCGTCACTGTGCAGGTCGCCATAGGTGATGATGTCGACGTCGAGCGTCCGCGGCCCCCAGCGGACCTCGCGGACGCGGAGGTGCTTGTTCTCCACCGCCTGGCAGTGCTCCAGCAGTTCCTGCGCACCCAGGCTGGTCTCCACGGTAATCACCATGTTCAGGAAGTCCGGCTGGCCGGACGGGCCGCCCACGGCTTTGGTCTGGACGATCGGGGAGACAGCCAGGAGCCTGACTTCCGGCGGATCCACGAGGTCGGCCACGGCTTCGGTCAGGGTTTCATTCCGCTCGCCAAGGTTGCTGCCCAAGGCCAGCACGGCCTTGGTGTAGGCGCGGTTCATGCCGGCTCCCCGGACAGGCCGTTGTCGGCCGGGACACGGCTCCGGTGGACGGTCACGGCGACGTCGCCAAAAGGCACTGCGATGGGAGCCTGGGGTTTGTGGAGGGTGATGTCCACCGCCTGGAGCGGGAATTCGTCAAGCAGGCTCTCGGCAATCCGCACGGCCAACGCCTCGATGAGGTTCAGGGGTTCCCCGGCGATCCAGTCGGTAATACGCTGCGCCACCTCGCCGTAGTGCGCGGTGTCCCGGACGTCGTCTGACTCCGCTGCTGCGGCGAAGTCAAGATAGAGCACCGCGTCCACCACGAAAGGCTGGCCCTCGCGGCGCTCAAAATCAAACACGCCGTGATGACCGACGGCGGTCACGCCCGTCAGCGTAATCCTGTCCATGGGGTCCCCCGGCCCTAGTGCGTCTTGGGTACGGCTTGTGGCGTGGGTACCGCTGCCATGCGGGCAGCGACCTTGACGGCGTCAAGGCTTGGCCCGACGTCGTGCACGCGGACTGCCCATGCGCCGCGCGAGGCGCTGATGGCGGTGATTGCCGCCGTGGCACCGTCCCGTTCCTCCGGAGCGGCGGACTTGCCGGCCACGGTGAGCAGCGTGCCCAGGAACCTCTTGCGGGAGGCCGCCACCAGGACCCGGTGGCCCAGGCTGTCCAGCTGGTCCAGGTTCTGCAGCAGCTCCCAGTTGTGGGCGTCGTTCTTGGCGAACCCCAGGCCGGGGTCCACGATGATCTGCTCGTGGCTGACTCCTGCGGCGTAGAGCTTGTCCCGCACCCCCGCCAGCTCGGCCACGACCTCGCCTGCCACGTCCGTGTACTCAGCGAGTGAATTCATGGTCCGGGCGTCCCCGCGGCGGTGCGTGAGGACGTAGGGGACCTTGGATGCTGCCACGAGCTCCGCCATCTCCGGTTCGATGGTCAGCCCGGAGACGTCATTGATGATGGCGGCGCCGGCCTTCAGGGCGGCGGCCGCAGTGGCGGCGTGGGTGGTGTCGATGCTGACCAGCGCACCGGCCTTCACGAGTGCTTCGATGACCGGCAGGACGCGCCGCTGCTCTTCTTCCGGCGTGACGTCCTCGGCACCGGGGCGGGTGGACTCCCCGCCGACGTCGATGATGTCCGCCCCTGCGTACAACATCCGCAGGCCGGCAGCGATGGCGGTGTCCGCGGTGGGGTGCTTTCCGCCGTCGCTGAAGGAATCCGGGGTGACGTTCAGGATCCCCATGACCAGTGTGCGGCCGGTGGGGAGGTCCTCGAAGCGGGCCGCCGGGCGGGGCTTGCGGAGGATGGGCAGCGGCGAGGTCGCGGGCCCCGTTCCGGGGGCTGCGGCTAGTGAATCCATGGTTTGTTACCTTCCGAGGATGAGGCTCATGGCCTCGGCACGGGTGGCCGGGTCATGCAGCTGCCCGCGGACCGCACTGGTGACGGTCTTCGCTCCGGGCTTGCGGATGCCGCGCATCGACATGCACATGTGCTCGCATTCGACAACGACGATCGCCCCGCGGGGCTTGAGGTAGCGGACCATCGCTTCGACGATCTCCGTGGTCAGCCGCTCCTGGACCTGCGGGCGGCGGGCGTAGATGTCCACCAGCCGGGCCAGCTTGCTCAACCCGGTGACCTTGCCGTCATGCGACGGGATGTAGCCAACGTGCGCCACCCCGTGGAATGGCACCAGGTGGTGCTCGCAGGTGGAATAGAACGGAATGTCCTTGACCAGGACGAGTTCCTCGTGGTCCAGGTCAAAGGTGGTGGACAGGACCTCGGCGGGGTCGTGGTGCAGCCCGGCGAACACCTCGGCGTACGCCTTCGCAACCCGTTTGGGGGTATCTACGAGCCCGCCGCGGTCCGGGTCCTCGCCGATGGCGAGGAGGATCTCGCGGACGGCCGCCTCGATCCGGGGCCGGTCCACTCTTTCATGTTTTGAGGACCGGTGACCGCCTTCCGCCAGGTGATCGGCGGAGGCGGAAACGTCGTCGTCGTCGAAGGAAGTCACAGGGAAAGCTTAGCCGCGAAGGGTGCCGGGCCCCGATTCGGGGGTGCCGCCATGAAACGGCGCATCCTCCGCAACACCTTGGGAATGCGGCGGCTGGGCGTCCAGCGGCTCGTCCATCCGGGCCTTCTTCGCTTCCTCCTGGGCCTCGCGTTCTGCCCGCTCCAGGCGGCTCTCCACCGGACCCGCCATCTGCACGGGGCGGGTTTCCTTGGACAGCCACACCTCGCGGAAGTCACGCTTGCGGACGTCACGGAAGATGTCGGCGATCTCGGCCTGGTTCAGGGTTTCCCGCTCCAGCAGTTCCAGGGCCAGGATGTCCAGGATGTCCCGGTTTTCGGTGAGGATTTCGTACGCTTCGTCATGGGCCTGCTCAATCAGGCGGCGCACTTCCTCATCCACGACGTACGCGATCTGGTCCGAGTAGTTGCGCTCGTGCCCGGCGTCGCGGCCCAGGAACGGCTCGCCGCCGCCCTGGCCCAGCCGGACCGCGCCGACGCGTTCGCTCATGCCGTATTCGGTGACCATCTTCCGGGCGGTGCCGGTGGCCTTTTCGATGTCGTTGGAGGCGCCGGTGGACGGATCGTGGAACACGATCTCCTCGGCGACGCGCCCGCCCATGGCGTACGCCATCTGGTCCAGGAGTTCGTTGCGGGTCACGGAGTACTTGTCGTTGTCCGGCACCACCATGGTGTAACCCAGGGCCCGGCCGCGCGGGAGGATGGTGATCTTGGTGACCGGCGCAGAGTTCCGCAGGGCCGCGGCAACCAGGGCGTGCCCGCCCTCGTGGTAGGCGGTGATCTTCCGCTCGTGTTCCTTCATGACGCGGCTGCGCTTCTGCGGGCCGGCCATGACGCGGTCGATGGCCTCGTCCAGGGCGCGGTCATCAATCAGGTTCGCGTTGGAGCGGGCGGTAAGCAGGGCGGCCTCGTTGAGGACGTTCGCCAGGTCCGCACCGGTGTAACCCGGCGTCTTCTTGGCGACGGCCTTGAGGTCGACGCCCGGAGCCATCGGCTTGCCCTTGGCGTGGACCTTGAGGATCTGGTCGCGGCCGATCAGGTCGGGGGCCTCCACACCGATCTGGCGGTCGAAGCGGCCCGGACGCAGCAGTGCCGGGTCCAGGACGTCGGGCCGGTTGGTGGCGGCGATCAGGATGACGTTGGTCTTGACGTCGAAGCCGTCCATCTCCACCAGCAGCTGGTTGAGGGTCTGCTCGCGTTCGTCGTTGCCGCCGCCAATGCCGGCGCCGCGGTGCCGGCCCACGGCGTCGATCTCGTCCACGAAGATGATGGCGGGCGAGTTGGCCTTGGCCTGTTCAAAGAGGTCGCGGACGCGGGAGGCACCGACGCCGACGAACATTTCCACGAAGTCCGAGCCCGAGATGGAGAAGAAGGGGACGCCTGCCTCACCGGCCACTGCGCGGGCCAGCAGAGTCTTACCGGTGCCTGGCGGGCCGTAGAGCAACACGCCCTTGGGGATCTTGGCGCCGACGGCCTGGAACTTTGCGGGCTCCTGCAGGAATTCCTTGATTTCCTGCAGTTCCTCCACTGCCTCGTCGGAACCTGCGACATCGGCGAAGGTCACCTGCGGCATGTCCTTGCTGACCATCTTGGCCTTGGACTTGCCGAACTGCATGATCTTGGAGCCGCCGCCCTGCATCCGGGTCATCAGGAACCAGAACAGGGCGCCCAGGAGGATCACGGGGATCAGGAGCGAGAGCAGGCCGGAGAACCAGTTGCTCTCGATGGGCTGGTCTGTGAAGCCTTGGGCGGGCTTGGCGTCGGTGACAGCCTTCACCACATCCTGCGCGCGGGCGTCCACGAAGAAGAACTGCACGCTCTTGCCTTTGTCCTGCCCGTTCACCTGCAGGTTGTCCTTCAGCGTGAGGTCAACGCGGTTTTCGCCGTCGAAGATCTTGGCCTGCTCCACCTTGTTGCTGGAGAGCAGCTCCAGGCCCTTGTCCGTGTCGATCCGGGCTGCACCGCCGGGGGCGAGCGTTGCAAAAGCCACCAGGAGCAGACCGACCACAACGACGATCCAGATGCCCGGGCCTTTGAAGAAGTTCTTAGCTTTCATCTGTTCGGGGGCTCGCCCCGTCCCTTCCGGTAGTGCTTCACGGCGAGTAGTCTGCGCGCGTGATGGTGCTGCGTCAGCTTCTAGCTATACACCGTCCGGAGTACATCACGCATAGCGAAAAGCAAAAGTTCCCTGTGGGCGTAGCGGGCCCGGAAGTCAGGGAATGCCCCGGTCAGGGCTGTTCCGGCGGCGCTGCGACGGACCCGCGGGTTACCAGCGGGCAGCCGAGGAGCACCGGGCCGGATGTTCCGCCGCGGGCGCCGGCGCCGCTTCTGGGGGCTTCGCCGGATTCGGCTTCGATGGCGTCGGCTTCGATGGCGTCGATCAGCCGGTCCGCCGCCCACGCACCCATTTCGTAGTGCGGCAGGGCCACGGTGCTCAGGCCGGGGTGGAGGCTGGCGGCAATCAGTTCCTGGTCATCGAAGCCGACGACGGACAGGTCGCCCGGGATGGAGAGGCCCAGTTCCGCGGCCGCGCGGTAGGCGCCCATGGCCATGCGGTCGTTGTAGCAGAAGAGGCCCGACGGCGGGTGGCCGCTTCCCAGCATCCTGCGGGCGGCAGCGTATCCCCCGGCAGCATCGGACGACGCCGGCTCGACGGGGGCGGAGGAACCGTCCAGGCCCGCGCGGGTCAGCGTGTCCCGGAAACCCTGCAGCCGCCGGACGGTGGAGGGAACGTCCTCGGTGTTGTTGATGAACCCGATCCGGGTATGGCCCGCGGCAAGGAGGGCTTCCACCGCGGCGGCCGCACCGCCGTACTCGTCCGGGACCACTGCCGGAAAACTGTCATCCGCTGTGACGGCATCCACCAGAACCGAAGGGACCTTGCCGAGGTTGGCAGGCGCGTGCAGGTACCGGTGGTACATGGTGGCGTAGAGGATGCCGTCCACCTGCCGCTCCAGCAGGGACTCCACGTCGGCTTCACGGGAGCCGTGGTCCGCCGAGCCCGCCGTGTTGATGATCATCAGGGTGTAGCCCCGGGCGCGGGCCGCTTCGTCGGCGCCGAGGATGATGCGGCCGGCATGCGGCGTGGTGGCCACGTCCTCGCTGACCAGGCCCAGCACGCCTGACTTGCGGCTGCGGAGGGCCCGGGCCAGCCGGTTGGGCCCGTACCCCAGCCGGGCCGCCGTCGACTTCACTTTTTCGCGGGTTTCGGGGCTGACGCGGGCGTATGGCGCGTCATTGAGGACATGGGAGACGGTGGTGGCGGACACCCCTGCCGCCCGGGCCACGTCCCTGATGCCAACGTTCCTGCTACCCACGGTGGTGGCCCCGGGCAGCAGGGGCTGCTGTCGCGGGCAGCTTATTCGTAGACGTGCGGGGCGAGGGTGCCCACGAAGTCCAGGTTGCGGTACTTTTCGGCGTAGTCCAGGCCGTAGCCCACCACGAATTCGTTGGGGATGTCGTAGCCAACGTACTTGACGTCGATCTCCACCTTGGCGGCGGTGGGCTTGCGGAAGGCTGTGCAGATCTCCACCGAGGCGGTGCCGCGGGATTCCAGGTTGGTCTTCAGCCAGGACAAGGTGAGGCCGGAATCGATGATGTCCTCGACGATCAGCACGTCCTTGCCCATCAGGTCGGTGTCCAGGTCCTTCAGGATCCGCACCACGCCGGAGGACTGCGTCCCGGAGCCGTAGGAAGACACCGCCATCCAGTCCATGGACACGTGGCTGTGCAGGGCCCGGGCCAGGTCCGCCATGACCATCACGGCCCCCTTGAGGACACCGACAACGAGGATCTCGCGCCCTTCATAGTCCTTGTCGATCTGCGCGGCGAGTTCGGTGATCCGCTGCTGGATCTGTTCCTTGGTGTAGAGAACGTGCTTGAGGTCTGCCTGGACGTCGTTTGAATCCACCAATGGCTCCTGTTTAGATGCGGGGTGCGACTATTTTTCGGGCGGTTTTTGAGGCCGGAATACTAGCTTCCCACAGCGCGCCCGTTCACGGGGAACGGAAGCGGCGCCTCCCGGGCTGCCGGCACCGGCAGGCCGTTCCAGTTGCGCCAGCGACAACCGGTACACGCTCACGCCGCCCGGAAGCTCCACCGGGCCTGCGGAACCCTGCCGCCGAAGCAGCGCTTCCGCCGCCAAAAGGCGCTGGTAGCCGGGCTGCTGGCCGCCGGCGTCGGCCGCTGCCTTGGCAATCACGCGGAACCTGATGGCTGGGGCCAAAGCCCCCAGCGCCTCCTCCGGCAGGCTGAGGTCCGTGCCGTCCCGCTCCACGAGGGAGGCATAGGTGCTTTCCGCCACATCCTCGAGGTAGTCCGCGTCCAGCTGCAGGATCGCGGCGGTGCGGGCCAGGGACTCGGCCACTCCCGGACCCAGCTTTTGCTCAAGGTGCGGGAGCACTTCCACCCTGGTGCGCGAGCGGGCGAAGGCAGGGTCGGTGTTGGTGGGGTCGTGCCAGGGTTCCAGCTCCTCGACGGCGCAGATCTCCTCCGTATCTGCCCGGCGCAGCCCCAGGAACGGGCGCAGCAGCACGCTGTGTCCGGTTCCTGCGCGGGCGGGCCGCATGCCGGCGAGGGACCGCGTTCCGGAGCCGCGGGCCAGGCCCAGCAGGACCTGTTCGGCCTGGTCGTCGAGGGTGTGTCCCAGGAGGATGGCGCCGGCGCCCTGCTGGTCCGCTGCAGCCTCCAGCGCGGCGTGCCGGGCCTCGCGGGCCGCAGCTTCGGGGCCCATGCCGGCCGCCGAGACCGTGACGGTGCGGATTTCGACAGGATCGAGGCCCAGCTCCCGCAGGGCTTCAGCGGTGCGGGCGGCAACCTGGGCGGACCCTGCCTGCAGCTGGTGGTCCACCACCACGGCGCCCACGGCCAGCGGGTGGCCGTCAACGTGGCCGCGCCGGGCGAAGTAGGCGGCCACCGCGGCGAGTGCCAGGGAGTCGGGCCCGCCGCTGCATGCCACGGTGATACGGCGGGGATAGCCGGCGTCGGCGAGCGCTTTTTGCAGCATTTTGCGAGCAGTGCCGACGACGGGGGCGAGCCTGCCGGGACGGCGCCGTCCGCTGCGGCGCGGGGTTGGGCCGGTGGAAGGATTCTCAGGCATGGGCGGGTGGTGCGGCTGGGCGTCCGGCAATCAGAGGCCCATCCGGTCAATCCACAGCTTGGCGTCGTGGATCTCCGGCTCCGTGGGCAAGTGGTCCACCGACTCCCAGACCCTGTTGAAGCCCTCCATGCCGGCCACGTCAACCACCGCGCGGACAAAGCGGGCGCCGTCGGAGTACTGGCGCATTTTCGCGTCCAGGCCCAGGAGGCTGCGGATGAACTTTTCGATCACGCCGCGGTCCTTGCCGCGGTCGTTGAACCGCTGCCGGATGGTCTTCACGGAGGGGACGATGCTGGCGTCAACGGCGTCCATCACCACGTTGGCGTGCCCTTCGAGGAGGCTCATCACCGCGGTGAGGTGGGAGATGGCGGCCTTCTCTTCGGGGTCCTGCAGCAGGTCCAGGATGGCGCCCCGGCCGGGCGTGTTTCCGGTGGCGGAACGGTCCTTCAACGAACGGGCAGCGGCGGAGGCGCGCTCCATCAGGGAATCGACGTTCCCCAGCAGGTGGCCGCTGAGTTCATCGATCTGTTCGAGCATGTGGTGGCGCAGCCAAGGTGCCGCGGCGAACTGGACCCGGTGGGTCTGCTCGTGCAGGCACACCCAGAGCCTGAAGTCCTCCGGCGCGACGTTGAGTTCACGCTCCACCGAGACGATGTTCGGTGCCACGAGCAGGAGCCGGCCCGCAGCAGGCGCACTGGAGTTCTCGGCCAGGGCCGCGAAAGGATCGTACTGGCCCAGCACCTTGCTGGAGAGGAAGGCGAGCACGGCGCCGAGCTGGCCGCCGGTGATGGCGCCGCTGACGCTGGCCGCGGAGGGGCTCAGGGTGCCGCGGCGGCTGTCCAGCATCTTCTGCATGGCGGGCTTGAGCATCACCGCGAAGCTCTGGGTGTTGGCCTTGGCCCAGGATGCCCGGTCCACCACCAGCACGGAGGAGTCCCGCAGGTCCCGCGCGGCTTCCAGGCCGGTGATGTCGTGGACATGCGGGACGGATGCGTCGGCGAGCCGGCGGAGGCTGTCCACCGCCTCGCCAATGGCCTTTTCATCCAGCACCGGGCCGGCCGGAGCCAGCCGCGCCGCCGCGGAAGCAGCGAGGTCCCAGTTGATCAGGGACTGGGCCGTTGGGGACAACGTCGGTGCGGACTCGCGCGCGGTGGACTCCATGGTCCCATCAGAACACAGCGCGCCGGACAACGTCCTTAAAGTTCGCTGACCGGCGAACTTCCACAGCCACCGCACAGGGCGTCGAAAGCGGCGGCCCAGCCGGCCCGGCCATCGTTGGGGTACAGGCCAAGAACCCTCAAAGGAGGCCGCCATGATCCCCTACCGCCCCATCCCTCCCCTGGCCGCAGGCCCGCGCAAGGGCTGGGCGTCGGTGCTTGCCGCCGTCGTCATGGCCGCATTGCTGGGCGTGCAGCCGCAGCAGGTCAGCGGCAGCCGCACCCGGCCAGCACCGTGGCCGCACGGTCCAGCGCCTGCTTGTTCCCTGCCGCCCCCGGCGTGAGCCCGTTGCCGATGAACGAGAACACCAGGAGCCGGCCGTCGGCGTCCACCACGTAGCCGCTCAGTGCCAGGACGGTGTTCAAGGTCCCGGTCTTGGCGCGCACCAGGCCTGCCCCGCCCGCCGTGCCGGCATCCCCGTACCGGGTGTCCAGGGTGCCGGACAGGCCGCCCACCGGAAAGCCGTCCAAGGCACCGCGAAGCCTGGCATCGGCACCGGTGGTCATGGCCCTGACCACGTCCGTGAACTGGCGGGCCGATACCTGGTTGCCCAGGGCCAGCCCGCACACGTCCGCCAGTTTGATGGTGTCCGTGGCGACTCCGGCGGCCCCCGCCTCGGCAACGACCGCTGCCGTTGCGCCGTCATTGCTGCCGGACCGGCCGGTGGCCAGCGCCGCCATCCGGCCCATGGTCTCGGCCAGGTAGTTGTCCGATACCTGCAGCATCAGGTCCACCTGCTCGGCCACGGTGGCCGATTCAACCTCTGCCAGCACCACGGGCTGCGCCTGCACGGCGGCGCCTGCCGCCGCGGCCGTGCCGGGTGCGCGTTCGACGCCGGCCGCGACGGTCAGGCCCGCTCCGGCACCTGCAGCGCGGAGCCGCGCAGCGAATTCCCCGGCCGCGGCCATGGCTGCGTCCTGCGGCCGTGGGCCTGTGGTGACCGCAGGATCGAAGCGCGCGGAGTTGAGGGCGAGTGGGTAGAGCGGGGCAATTTCGCCGGCTTCCACGTCGCCCGCCAGCCAGGCCGGGTTCAGCGCCGGACCGGTGAAGAGCGAGTCATCCAGCAGCACTGTAATTTCCCCGGTGGTGCCGGCAGCCCGCAAGGCATCCACGGCCTGCGCCGCAAGGGTGGCCAGGCCGGCGTGGCCCAGGGTTTGTTCGGGCCGCGACTCCCCGGCCCCCAGCAGGACGTCGCCGCCACCCACCAGCACTACCTGCCCGGGAGCGGGACCGCGCAGCACCTTGGTGGCGAAGCGGTGGTCCGGCCCCAGGGTCCGCAGCGCGGCTGCCGACGTCAGCAGCTTGAGGTTGGACGCCGGCACCCGGCCTTCCGAGCCGCCCCGGTCAAAAAGGACCTGGCCGGTGGACGCGTCCTGCACCATGCCGGTGAAAGTGCCGCCGCCGTCGGTGGCCAACAGCGGATCCACTTGGGCCGCCACCGCCGAGGGCGCGGGCACCGGCGCGGACTGCTGGAGCGGGGCAAGGACTTGCGGGGCGGACACCGTGGCGGGGAGCTGCTGCCAGGCCGGAACCGGCGCGGCAGCGACAGTCGCTCCGGGGGCGACGAATCCCGGTGCCACCAGCAGGGCCGCCGGGACTGCCAGGACCAACAGCAGCAAGACCACCAGCACCGGGGGGATGGCCGCCCGCAGGGCCTGGCCCAGGCCTGCGGAGCCCAGGGAACGCCGGCCACGCCGGGATTCCGTGCCGGTTGTGTTGCTCATGCTGGTGCTGGTCCTCAAGTCCTGAAATTTCCCCACAAGTTCCTGATTCCAGGGCCTCTCGCTATATCCTCAATAGTAGTCGGCGGTACCGACACTCTCTTTTGTGGGCCGTCAAGTGTGCCGCGCACCCCCTGTAATTGCCGAGGAGCATTCCATGAAGCACGACGTGACCATCGAGATCCCCAAGGGATCACGCGTCAAGTATGAAGTTGACCACGAGACCGGCCGCGTCCGCCTGGACCGCGTCCTCTTCACCTCCATGCAGTACCCCACCCACTACGGGTATTTCGAAAACACCCTCGGCGAGGACGGCGACCCGCTGGACGCGCTGGTGCTGCTGCAGGACTTCGACCTGCACCCCGGCGTCATCGTCGAATCCCGCCCCATCGGCGTCTTCAACATGACCGACGACGGTGGCGGAGACGCCAAGATCCTGTGCGTCCCGGTGGATGCCCGCTTTGACCACATCCAGGAAGTGAGCGATGTCAACGAGTTCCTGATCAAGGAAATCGAGCACTTCTTCACCCGCTACAAGGACCTGGAGCCCGGCAAGTGGGTCAAGGCCGAGGGCTGGGGCGACCGTGCCGCCGCCGAAGCCGAATTGGAAGCCTCCATCAAGCGCTACGTGCCCACCGGCCACTAATTCCTGCGGCGGCCCGCCTGGGCGCGGCCTTCGCCACAAGTCCCCGCATCCCGGACTATTCCCCGCATCACGCGATGGGGAATTGTCCGGGAGGCGGGGATTTCTGTTGTCCGGCCACTGGAAATCTGTGGAATCGTGGACCTGTGCCTACCGAGCCGACGCTTAACTCCACGTTGTTGTTCAATCCGCCCTGCGGCCCCGTCACCGGCTGGCGGGACGGCGATGTCCTTCGTGCCACCGGAATCCCGTACGCCCGGGCCCCACGTTTCCAGGCCCCGGCACCGGTCGCGGACTGGACCAGCGACTATGCCGCCACGGCGTTGGCCCCGGCCTGCCCGCAAGGCCCGGTCCCGTTCCTCGACGACGTCCTGGGCACCACCTACGGGGAGCTCCCGGGCAGCGAGGACTGCCAGAACCTCTCCATCACCATGCCCGGCGACCTCCAGCCCGGGGAACGGCTGCCCGTCATGGTGTGGATCCATGGAGGTTCCTACACCACCGGATCCGGAGACCTGGCCATCTTCGATCCCGCCAGGCTGGTGTCCGAAAACCGCGTGGTGGTGGTAACCGTGACCTACCGCCTGGGCCTGTTTGGGTTCCTGGCCACGCCGGCCGGGCGTCCAGGCAACCTGGGTCTCCTGGACCAACTGGAAGCCTTCCGCTGGGTACAGCGGAACATCGGGGCATTCGGCGGCGACCCGGGCCGGGTGACCGCCTTCGGCCAGTCCGCCGGCGGCGACGCGATCGCCCACCTCATGGCCACGCCGGACGCGCCCGGGCTCTTCCAGCGTGCCATCATCCAAAGCGCACCGCTGGGCATTGCCCGGGGACGCGCCCGGATGAACCATGCCATGGGCATCGCCGCCGAAACGGTGACCGAGGAAACGCCGGCCATGGAGGTGGTGGAACGCGAGGCACAGGTAGCCCAGGTGGCGCGGAAGTTCGGGATGCTCGCGGCCATGCCGTTTGGAACGCAGTACGGCCACGATCCGCTCCCGGAGGAGGACGCCATCGAGGCGGCCTGGGACCGGACCGCCCCCGCGATTGACGTGCTGATCGGGCACACAACCGAGGAAGCCCGGTTGTTCCTCCCCCGCAGCCCGTGGCTCATGCGGCTGGCCGCCGTTCCGTTGGTGGGTGCCACTGCCGTCCGCGCCATCGACTGGGTGGTCACCGAAACCGTGTACGGCCGGGCCACCCGCCGCTTTGCCCGCCGGCACGCGACGGCAGGCGGCCGCGCGCACCGGTACGTCCTGGACTGGCACGCCCCCGGCAACATTTTCGGCGCAGCCCACACCATCGACCTGCCCCTGCTGCTCGGCACCCGGAAGACCTGGGACGGCGTGGGCCTGATCAACGGTGCCCGGTGGGAGGACGTGGACCTGACCGGCCGTTCAGTGCGGGCCCTGTGGGCCGGCTTTGCCCGGGGCGATGACCTGGGCGAAGCCGGAGCCGTTGACGGGGCGCTGCGCTACAGGCGCGTCTGAGCCCGGCATGAAGACCCTCGGCGTGGACCTCGCGGCGGCCACCAAGAAGACCGCGGTGGCGGTCATTGAGTGGGGCGCAGGCAGCACGGGCAGCGGGGCCGCCCGGCTCACCCACCTGGCCTTGGACGTGGACGACCAGCACATCGTGGAGCTGTTCGGCAGCACCGACATGACCGGCGTCGACTGCCCCGTAGGCTGGCCCGATGCCCTGATCCCGTTCCTCACCGGCCATCTCAACAACATCGCGGCCCCCGTCCTTGAACACGACGGAATCGCCGGCCGCCGGCTGCTCGCGTACCGGGACACGGACCGCTTCGTCACGCGCGAAACCGGGCTGATCCCGCTCAGCGTCTCCGCGGACCGGCTGGCCCACCCTGCCATGCGCTGCGCGGTCATCCAGGCGAAGATCGCCCAACTCCACGGCCCGCAGCCAAGGGACGGTTCCGGCCGCCTGGCCGAGGTGTACCCCGCGGCGTCCCTGAAGATCTGGGGCATCAACGGCCGCGGCTACAAGGGCCGCGGCGTCCCGGAAGCCGAGCGCCTGGCCCTCCTGCTGGCCGCCCTCGAGGAACAGGCGCCGTGGCTGGACCTGGCCGGGCACCGCGACAGCCTGGCAGGCTCGGACGACCTCTTCGACGCCGTCATCGCCTCGCTGACCGCCCGTGCCGCCGCCCGGCGTCGTACCCTCCTGCCGGACAGCACCCACGCAGCGGCCGCCCGCACCGAAGGCTGGATCCACCTTCCGGACTGCCGCCTCGACGAACTCCCGGACAGCTCCTAGCTGTATTGACCTGAGAGGTTGATGACGCGGCTGGCCGGTGTCTTACCTTTGAGTGCAGTGTGGGCTCGATGGTGATTGTAAGCATGGAGCCAGTCGGGGAAAGCAGCAACTCGCTCGGCTTCTGAGCGGTAGGGGCGGATGTAGGCCCATTCCTCAAGCATGGTGCGGTTGAACCGTTCGACTTTGCCGTTGGTTTGTGGTCTGTAGGGGCGGGTGCGTTTGTGTTTGATATTCGGACCCAGCGCTTCGGCGAAAGCATAGGACCGGTAGCAGTTCCCGTTGTCAGTCAGAACACGTTGGACGGTAACTCCGTGTTCTTTGAACCAGGCGTTTGCCCGCACCCAGAAGCCTGCTGCCGTTTCCTTGGTTTCGTCAGTGAGGATCTCGGTGTAAGCCAGTCGTGAGTGGTCATCCACGGCATTGTGGAGGTAGTGGTAGCCGGGCCGGCGGTTGGCCTTGGTGCCGGTCTTGTTCTTCCAACCAGCGGTCCTGCCCACAACTCGATGTCCGCCGCCATCGGGGATCCGGCCCAGCTTCTTGATGTCCACGTGGACCAAATCCCCCGGCCTGTCGTGTTCATAGCGGCGGATCACTCGTCCTGTGCCGCGATCGAGCCAGGTTAGTTTCGCCAGCCGGTAGCGGGACAGTACCCGGTGGACGGTCGAGGGGTGCAGACCCAGCAGATAGCCGATCCTGGCAGGGCCCCACCGGCGGTTCACACGCACGGCGATGATCCTCCGTTCGGTACGCGTAGCAGTCCTGCGGGGCGAGGAATGTGGCCGACTCGAACGGTCCACCATTCCTTCGGGTCCCTCCTGGCGATAGCGCTTCGCCCAACGTTCAGCAGTCGGGACCGAAACCTGAAACCGCTCCGCGGCACGGCGTAGGCTCCAGCACTGATCAACAACACACTGCGCGAGCTGCAACCGGCCACGAGGAGTGAGGAAAGCATTAGGGTGGGACACGAAGACCTCCGTGTGTGGAAAAAGGACTCTAGACAAGCCCCACTCCACCCGGAGGTCTTCTTCATGTCACCAAACCACGCCGGGCGTCACTAACGTCCGTGGTCAATACACCTGATATGTAGGTCTCGTTTGTCAAGAGCGTGAGGAAGCGGTCCTCGGGCTGGATTGCCTGGGACCGCTTCCTTTTTGTGCCCTGGGAAGAGGTGTTGGGTGTGGCCAGCGTGTCGTTGGCGACTGCGCGGTCAGACTGATATGCGCGGGTTGGTTACCGCAGGACGAAGTGTTCGGCTGGAGGTTACCGCTGGTCTAGCAATGACGGGCGTGGCCGTTGTTGGTTGCCCATAGGTGTATCGCGGATTTACTCCACGCGCTGCAAGGAACCACTTCCAACTGGGTTTCCCCGGGGGCTTTCTGTCTCTGATCAGTGCACGGACGCGATCGATCTTGGGGAGCGGGCTGCCGGAGGTGTGCTTGTGGCCAGGGACCAGCACCAGCCGGAGAGTTCGCGGGCGATGGCGACGTTGGCGATGACCGGGCGCTTGCGGCGTTCGAGGTAGCTGAGCCAGCGTTCGTGCAGGCGCCGATTGCCGGCATGGCCGCGGGTTCGTGCTTCGGAGGTGGCTTCCTCCCACCTGGACCGCATGAGCCGGGACGGGTTGTTATAGGGCCTGCGGTGGTGCCATGCGGCCTCCACAAGCAGGCGGCGCGCGTGGCTGTTGCCTGTCTTCGTGATGGACCCCTGGGACCGGGACTGCCCGGAGGAATGCTCAGTCGGGACCAGGCCGAGGTAAGCGCCGATCGTGGAACCAGTAAACCGGTCCCAGTCGCCGATCTCCACGGCCAGTCCAAACGCGGTCAGCGTCGAGACGCCGCGCAGGCACTGCAGTGATCTGACCACCGGGGTGTACTCGCTCGCATACGCCATCTCTGTGATCGCTTGATCGAGGCGGTCCCGGCGGTCTGAGATCTCATGCATCGCTTCCAGGGAGGACTCGTAGGTCAGCTGCCGGACCGGGTTCTCGAAGTGCTGGCGTGCCAGCCAGAGTTCATGAGTGCCAGTCCAGGCTTGCCCGCCGGAATAGACGATGCCTTGGCGCAACAGCAGTTTGGAAATCCGGTGCCGGGAACGCATCAGATCGCCACGGACGTCTTCCCGGGAACGGACCAGATCCCGTGCAGCTTCTTGGTCCGCCGATGGAATTCTTACCCCGGTGACCTCACCCAGCTTCAGGAGCCGGGCCAAATGCAGCGCGTCCTTTGCGTCAGTTTTTACCCGGTCCCCGGACGGGCGCTGGAGCTTCGATGGTGCCGCGACGACTGTGTCGATCCCGGAGGCCAGCAGGAACCGTGCCAGGCCAAAGCCCGTTGGTCCTGCCTCGTAAACGACTCTGACCGGCGACGGCAGGGAAAGAATCCAGGCGAGAATCTCACCACGATCCGGAGTCATGCGGTGCAAAATGACTTCGCCGGTCTGCGCGTCCAGGGCGCATGAAACAACAGTGCGGGCATGGACATCCAAGCCGACGCTTGTACGCTCGAACATAGCTGGAACCTCCAAATTTCAAATGTGGCTCTACCTGTTCGCCAAGTGTGGCAGGCAACCCACGACTTGCTTTGAAAAGGAGGTTCCAGCCCCCTGGGCCACATATTCCGGACCCTTCTGACAGAGGGCCATCAGCGCCGGAACTAGATCCGGAGCGTCCACCGATCCGCATCGGCGACGGGAATCGGCACAAAGCAGGACGCTCCGGAAACGGTCCGGCGACAATGGACCTCCAGAAGGGTCCAGAGGCTCGACAGGTGGTCCTCCCAAGCCGGCCACCTCCTACTACATATCGTCTAGCCGCCCAGGGTCCAGTTCCGGATTTCCGCCGGGTCCTCGCCATGCGTGCGGGTGTGCTCGCGGGCCCGGTTGCGCCGGTCCTGCAGCTCCTGGCGCAACAGCGCGTGCTTCCCCGCCAGGCCGGGGACACGGTCGATCGCGTCGATGGCCAGCGTGAAGCGGTCAATACCGTTGAGCATGGCCATGTCGAACGGCGTGGTGGTGGTGCCCTCTTCCTTGTACCCGTGCACGTGCAGGCCCTGCTGGTTGGTGCGGCGGTACGCGAGCCGGTGGATCAGCGCCGGATAGCCGTGGTAGGCGAAAATGACCGGCTTGTCGGCGGTGAAGATCCCGTCGAAGTCGTGCGCGGGGAGGCCGTGGGGATGCTCGCTGTCATCCTGCAGCCGCATCAGGTCCACCACGTTCACCACCCGCACCTTGAGCCCGGGAGCGCCGTCCCGGAGCAGTTCCGCGGCGGCCACGGTCTCTACGGTGGGGACATCACCGGCGCAGGCCAGGACGACGTCGGGCTCCTCACCTGGCACCTCGGACCCCGCGAACGTCCAGATGCCCAGACCGCGCCGGCAATGGTTGGCGGCCTCCGCCGGACCCAGCCAGGTGGGTGACGGTTGCTTGCCGCTGACCACGATGTTCACGTAGTCCGTGGAGGCCAGGCAGTGCTCCATGACGGAGAGCAGGGTATTGGTGTCCGGCGGCAGGTAGACCCGGATGACCTCTGCCTTCTTGTTCACCGCGTGGTCGATGAACCCTGGATCCTGGTGCGAGAAGCCATTGTGGTCCTGCTGCCAGACGTGCGAGGACAGCAAGTAGTTCAGGGAGGCCACCGGCCGGCGCCATGGCAGCCCGCGGGAAACCTTCAGCCATTTGGCGTGCTGGTTGAACATGGAATCGACAATGTGGACGAAGGCCTCGTAGCAGTTGAAGACCCCGTGCCGGCCGGTCAGGAGATATCCTTCCAGCCAGCCCTGGCACAGGTGCTCGCTTAGCACCTCCACGACCCGGCCGGAGCGCGCAAGGTGCTCGTCGACGTCGTCGATCCTGTACTGCCACACCTTGTCGGTGGCCTCGTAGACGTTCTGCAGCCGGTTGGAGGCCGTCTCGTCCGGGCCGAACAGCCGGAAGTTCTCCATGTTCTGCGCGATGACGTCCCGCATCCAGGAGCCCAGCGTGACCATGGGGCTCACCCGTTCGGTACCCGGGTGGTTTACCTCCACGGCGTGGTCCCGGTAGGCGGGCAGCTTCAGGGCGCGCCTGAGCAGTCCGCCGTTGGCATGCGGTGTGGCGCTCATGCGGAAGTCGCCGGTGGGGGCGCCCTCGGCCACGTCGGCGCGGAGCCGGCCGCCGCCGTCGAACAGTTCCCGGGGCCGGTAGGACTGCATCCATTCCTCCAGCTGCTTCAGGTGGTCACCGTTGGTGCGGACTTCGGACAGCGGCACCTGGTGCGCCCGCCACGTGCCTTCAACCTGCAGCCCGTCCACGGTCCGCGGCCCGGTCCAGCCCTTGGGCGAGCGCAGCACGATCAGGGGCCAGCGGTGTCCGCCCTCCCCCGCCTCTTCACCGGAAGCGTCCTGCCGGTGGGCATCCTGGATGGCCTTGATGTCCGCCAGGCACCGGTCCAGGACGCCGGCGAAATCACGGTGTGCCTGTTCCGTGTTGTCCGGGTCGGCCACGGTGACGAAGTACGGTTCGTGTCCGTACCCGCGCAGCAGCTGCTCCAACTGCTGCTCAGGCATCCGGGCCAGGATGGTGGGATTGGCGATCTTGTAGCCGTTCAGGTGCAGGATGGGCAGCACCGCGCCGTCCACTGCGGGATCCAGGAAGTTGTGGGAGTGCCAGCTGGCAGCCAGGGGCCCGGTTTCCGCCTCGCCGTCGCCAATCACGACGGCGGTCACCAGCTGCGGGTTGTCGAACACCGACCCGTACGCGTGCGCCAGGGAATACCCGAGTTCCCCGCCTTCGCTGATGGAGCCGGGAGTTTCCGGGGCGGCATGGCTGGGGATGCCGCCGGGGTAGGAGAACTGCCGGAACAGTTCAGCCATGCCGGCCTCATCGTTGCCCACGTGCGCATAGATTTCGGAGTAGGTCCCCTCCATCCAGGCATTGGCGACGACGGCGGGACCGCCATGGCCGGGACCGGCAACAAAGAGCATCTCCAGGGAGTCGCGGCGGATCACGCGGTTCAGGTGGGCGTAGACGAAGTTAAGCCCGGGCGTGGTGCCCCAGTGGCCCAGCAGCCGGGACTTGGTGTCCGCCGCCTGCAGCGGCTCCCGCAGCAACGGGTTGGAGCGCAGGTAAATCTGCCCCACGGAGAGGTAGTTGGCGGCGCGCCACCAGCGGTCCACCAGGGCCAGATCGTCCGCCGACGCCCCGGCCTGCCCCCGCCGGTCGTGCCGCATGTCGTCGTGCCCTGTATTCCCGGCCATAGCCATCCTTACATCGGGTGTGCCGCTGGGCGGCCGTTCCCCCATGGCACCAGATGAAGGGGCACGCAGGCAAGGCCCGGCGTCGTGCCCCGCGCCCATTCCAGGACTTTCACACCCCCGGCCGCGGCGGTTTCGTCATTTCTACTTCCGGGTAGTGTGTACCCAGAATGTTCACGCTGACCATCAACCAGACTGACAGCCGGCGCGACGGCGACCAGGTGCCGCAGCTGCTCAAAGCGCTGCGACATATCCCTGCGCGCCTGGATTTTGACCGGTCCGTCGAGGATGAAGTGCAGGGTGTGGTGGACTGCCCGCACCAGGCTGTGGAGGCGGCGCTGATCGCTTTGCGCAGCGGATCCTGGTACGTGGGAATCGGCGCCGGGCCGGTGGACGAGCCGCTGCCCAACCAAATCAAGGACGCCACCGGCCATGGCCTGGTCTACGCGCGCAGGGCCGTGGACCGGCTCCGCAGCAGCAAGGAGCGGATTCCGGTTGCAGTGGAGGGGCCCCTGGCCGATGTGGCCCATGACGCGGAGGCCGTGCTGCGGCTGCTCGGACACATTGTCCGGGACCGTTCCGGCGCCGAATGGCGGGTGCTGGACCTGCTGACGCCCGGGGTCCGCGGCCAGCAAAAAGCGGTGGCGCAGGAACTGGGCATCACCACCCAGGCTGTCAGCAAGGCAGTGTCCCGGGCGCAGTGGAACGAGGAACATTCCGCCCGGCCCGCGGCAGCGAGGCTGCTGGCCCTGATCCTCGAAGCGAGGTAGCAGGGCCCGCCCTGCGCTGGGGCAGGCCTGCTTAGCCCCCGTCAGGAGGCTGTTCAGGCCCCCGCGGCCGCCATCATCGGTTCACCGTTGAAATACTCCAGCTTCCACCCGTCCACAGCATGGTGGTGTGCCAGGTTCAGGGCGGCGTTGTCCACGCTGGCCAAGGTCTGGCCGATGGCACGGCTGAGGCTGACCCGCAGCAGGGTGCCGTGCGCCACCACCAGTATCCGCTGCCCACGGAATTCCTCCGCCAATGCCTCAAGCGCGGCGAGGCCACGGTCCGCCGCCTCGGCTTCGCTTTCAGCACCCTTGAACCCGCCGGGCACTCGCAGCGCTTCCAGTTCGGGGCCGGCCTGCATTCCTTCGGCCGGTCCGAAGCTGCGCTCGGTCAGCTCGGGGATGCGCCGGGCCACCGCGAGCCCCAATCCTTCGGCGATCAGGTCCGCGGTCTCGGCGGCCCGGCTCAGCGGGGAGGACACGATCACGTCCCATTCGTACGGAGCCAGGACGGCGACGGCGTTACGTGCCTGGCCGCGTCCGACGTCGTTCAGGGGGATATCGGTGGCACCCTGCAGCCGGCGTTCGGCATTCCAGTCGGTCTGGCCATGGCGGACGAGGGCGAACGTCGTAAGGGTCATGATCCTATTCTGCCTTGGTGCCCGGTGCCGGCTGGAATCCGGGCTGCCGGAGTAGGCAGGTCAGAGGAGGCTGCGCAGTACGTGGGCGGCGCCGTCGTCGAACACCGAGTGGGTGACCTCATCGGCCGCCGCAATCACTTCCTCCGGAGCCTGCCCCATGGCAACTCCGCGGCCGGCCCAGCTGAGCATCTCGATATCGTTCCGGCCATCTCCAACGGCCACGGTGCGGTGCTGCTCGATCCCGAGCCGGAGCCGAAGGTTCTCCAGGGCGCTGGCCTTGGTCACCCCTGCCGCTGCGATATCCAGCCATGCGGTCCAGCCCACCGAGTAGGTCACCCCGGCCAGTCCCACGTGATCGATGGCCTCGTTGAATTCCTCGGGCGTGTTTTCAGTACTGAACACCACCACGCGCACCGCGGTGGCCTCCAGCATGGTGTGGAAGTCGACGCCTACGGCCTCGACACCGAAGCTGGCGTCCTGGAACCGTTCCGTGGAGAGGAAGTTTCCATCGGCATCCTCCAGCGCGTACTTGGCAGAGGGGAGCCGTTCCCGGAGGGCCCTCAGGGCAGGCCCGGGGTCGAAGGTGGCTTTGTGGATGACCTCGTAGCCGTTGGCCAGTTCGGGATGGAGCCGGAGGGTCACGCCGCCGTTGCAGCAAACAGCGTAGCCGCGCTCAATACCGATCTTCTCGATGACGGGGAGGGTGGCATTCAAGGAGCGGCCGGTGGCGATCATAACCTCGTGCCCGGCCGCCACTACTGCCTGCGCCGCGTCCCGCACGCCCGGCGTCATGTGGCCGTCGTGGTCCACCAGGGTACCGTCCACGTCCAGCGCGACCATCAGCTTCTGGCCGATTCCCGAAAAGCCGTAGGTGTTGGTGTTGTCTTGGTTGTTCTCTCGCCGGTCATCGTTGCCGGCGACTGAGGTTTCAGTCAGCGTTGTCATTGAAACAGTGAAGCAGACGTCACTGACAGGCGCTAGGACGCAGGACACAGCTTTACTGAACTGTTGATTAACTGCGGGTTCCCGCACCTCGAGGCGGGTCACCGGGGTTCCGCGGTACCGCCTGTCAGAGGCTTGATCGCAGAGGACACCCTTCTAGAATCTGATTCGCGAACAAGCTTAGGGATAACCGGGGGTAGGGGCGCTCACCTGCTCCGGATGCCGGCAGCCAGGAGTTTGGCGCGTAGCCGGTCAGGATTCTGCAAGTCGGCCCAGCGCCAGCGGACGAACCCATGACCAAGTGACCGGATCCGGTCCTCACGGATCTTCTCCCGATAGACCGCCTCCTCTGCGGTGATTCCTCCGCGCAGGGCGGCCTGAACATACTTGCCTTTGCCGTCGAATTCGCCAACCACCCCCGGGTTCGGCCACCAGCAGTCAGTCCTCCCAATGAAACCCTCCCGGTCGGCAAATGTGCGCTGAAGGACGGGCTGCTCAAAGCCAAGGAACTCGAAGACTGCCCTGCTGTAGGACTCCCCTACAGATTCCGACAACGGGCTGGCAAGGGAAGCGGCGCGTTCGGCACGTGCCGCGGCGGAAGCGTGCGGAAGCGCCCGGATCCCGTCCCGGATGTCCTGAAGCGACCACAAGCTGGCATCAGCGGGCATTCGGCCAGCCTTGTGCAGCTTTCGTGCGGCTCCGTCAGCAACAACCAGCGCCTGGCTCAGGCTGCGGGTTGCCATGATGTCCAAAGTGGTCTCCACCAGCCCGAGACTGAGGAACTCGCCGTGGCGCACAGGTTCATGTACCTGCTTTAGCCGGTATTGGAGGGGGTAGGACCGCACCTCCCGCGCTTCCCGGGCGGCCTTGTCCGTGCCGAGGACCACGAACGGCGACTTCCTGATCCCGCTGCGGCCCGGCAGGCTGGTTGCCAACTCCACACATTGGGGGTCGCCCAGCGTTGGTAGGCCGATGGCCCATGCAGCCGTCTGCCCACAGAGGACCGCGCCGCTGACGGATCTCGCAATCGCCGCCGTCGACCACGCGAAGCGTTGTGCGGGCGTGGCACCGATCCAATCATTGGTCCGCACGTAGAAGCCTCGCCGGAGCCGTACGAGCTGCCCGGCCTTGAAGGCGCGGTGCAGGGCATCAGTGCCGACGCCGGTGCGGAGTATGGCGGCAGTATCAATCAGGCCAGGTGGTATCTCCATATCCCAAGGATGCGGGGCTGGAGCCTGCCGGGCAGTTCGCCCGCGGCCGTATGTGGACAGTTCTGGGCGAAACCAAAGCTTGTTCGCGCATCCGATCGGTGAAGGACTGGTTGCGCGAACAAGCTTATGAAAAGGGACGGCCCCCTACAGGACCGGCAGAACCTCGAGCCCGCCGAGGTACTTCTGCAGCGCCTTGGGTACGTTGACCGAGCCGTCCGCGTTCTGGTGGTGCTCCAGCAGCGCCACGATCCAGCGGGTGGTGGCCAGGGTGCCGTTCAGGGTGGCCACGGCGCGGGTGCCCTTGGCGACGCCGTCAGCGTTGACCGCGCGCTCACGGATGTTGAGGCGGCGCGCCTGGAACGTGGTGCAGTTTGAGGTGGAGGTCAGCTCGCGGTAGGCGCCCTGGGTGGGGACCCACGCTTCGCAGTCGTACTTCCGGGCCGCGGACATGCCGAGGTCGCCCGCCGCGGTGTCGATGACCCGGTACGGCAGCTCGCACTTGGCCAGCATCTCCTCTTCCCAGGCCAGCAGGCGCTGATGCTCGGCGGCGGCTTCTTCGACCGTGGTGTAAATGAACATTTCCACCTTGTTGAACTGGTGCACGCGGATGATGCCGCGGGTGTCCTTGCCGTGCGAGCCGGCCTCGCGGCGGTAGCAGGAGCTCTGCCCGGCGTAGCGGATAGGCCCGGCGGAGAAGTCCAGGATCTCGTCCGCGTGGTAGCCCGCCAGGGCCACCTCGGAGGTGCCCACCAGGTACAGGTCGTCTTCGGCCAGGCGGTAGATCTCGGCGTCGTGCTTCACATCGAAGCCGGTCCCCTGCATGGTCTCGGGACGCACCAGCGTGGGGGTGATCATGGGGATAAAGCCCGCTTCAATGGCTTGGTCCATGGCCATCTGCAGCAGCGCCATCTCCAGCCGGGCTCCAACGCCGCGGAGGAAGTAGAAGCGGGCACCGGAGACCTTGGCGCCGCGTTCCATGTCAATCGCGCCGATCAGCTCACCGATCTCCAGGTGGTCCTTGGGCTCAAAGTCCGGGAACTCGCGCGGCGTGCCCACGGTCTTGACCACCACGTAGTCGTCCTCGCCGCCTTCGGGCACACCGTCCTCGATGAGGTTGGGGATGGTGCGCAGCAGCTCTTCCTGCTTGGTCTGCGCAGCATCGGCTTCAGCGGAGGCTGCCTTCACGGAGTTGGCGAGCTCCTTGACCTCGGCCAGCAGGGCCTTCTTCTCGTCGCCCTTGGCCTGGGCCACCTTCTTGCCGAAGGCGTTCTGCTCGGCGCGGAGGTTTTCGAAGCGGATCAGGGCGGCGCGGCGCGCGGCATCCGCGGAGATGATCGCGTCCACCACTGATTCGTCCGCGCCGCGGGCGCGCTGGCTGGCACGGAACTTGTCCGGGTTTTCGCTGAGGTCTTTTACGTCGATCACCAGACAAGGGTATCCAATACCGCGCACGACGGCGGGCGGCAGGCCCCGTGCGCCGGGCCGCCGCACGCCGGGCTACTGTTGAACCACCATGAGCGACTGGATTCTCTACCTGCTGATTGCGGTGGCCCTTGCCTTCGCCACCTCCAGCTGGTGGGGGGTCCGGCGCCTGCAGGCCCTGCACGTGCGCAGCACAGTGGCCGGCGAAGCCTACGATCCGGGCCTGGCGCAGCAGCGGGTGGCCGTGGTCCTCAATCCGATCAAGGCGCGGGCAGAGGAAGCAAAGGCCACCATCCAGCGCGCCTGCCTGGCAGCCGGCTGGGAGGAACCGGCCTTTTTCGAAACAACCGCGGACGACCCCGGCTTTTCCCAGATGCAGGCTGCCTTGGCCGGCAAGCCCGACGTCGTCCTGGTGGGCGGCGGGGATGGCACGGTCCGCGTGGTGGCCGAGGCCCTCGCGCACACCGATGTTGCCATGGGTTTGATACCGCTGGGAACCGGCAACCTGCTGGCCAGGAACGTCGACCTTGACGTGAACGACCTCCACGGGAACGTTCAGACGGCGCTGTTTGGCCGGCAGCGCTACATCGACACCGCCCGGATGGCCATTGAGAACTCCCGCACCGGGCACTACTCAGAGCACGTCTTCCTGGTCATCGCCGGGATTGGCATGGACGCGGAAGTCCTGGCGGACACCAACGACGGGTTGAAGAAGGCGGTGGGCTGGCTCGCCTACACCGAGGCGGGCGTCCGGCACCTCCCGGGCCGGCGGAAGAAGGTGTCCATCTCGCTGGACGGCAGCCCGGAGCAGGTGCGGAACATCCGCAGCGTACTTTTCGCCAACTGCGGGCTGGTGCCGGGCGGCATCGACTTCATTCCGCAGGCAATGATTGACGACGGCATGCTGGACGTGGTGGTCATGAGTCCCCGCAGCGCCCTGGGCTGGCTGCTGATGTACATGAAGATCATGTTCAAGCACAGCGGGAAACTGCCGATCATGACGGTCTACAGGTCGGTCAAGGTGGTCATCAAGTGTCCCGAGCCCATGCCCACCCAAATCGATGGCGACACGTCCGGGGAAGCGACCCAACTCACCGTCCAGGTGGAACCGAAGTCATTGCTGGTAAGGGTCAAGGCACACGAGCCGGGTGGCCCGGGGCAGGCGAAAACCCGCGTCTAGGCGTGCACGGCCCATCAGCGGCTGGGGAAATGCCGGGCCGGCCTGACCGGCCGGCTCACGTGGATCAGGCGCCGGCGTCCTTCTTCTCCGCCTCAGCTGCTGCTTTGGCAGCGGCATGGGCCTCGGACTGTTCACGGATCATTGCCTGTTCCTCTTCGAAACGCAGGCGGTCCGCGCGGTCAGCATCGTCGCCGTCCCAGTCCTGGTTGTCTGCGGCAGGCTTGGGGTTGACGATCATCCCCTGGCCGTCATTGTCAGTGGTGCTGGTCATGACCCGCTCCCTTCATTAGGGGCCATACCCCGTGTGGATCAAGCAAGCATACGCATTGTGCACACCCCGCGGAAGTAGTCCGAAAGGCAATTTGCCTACGCTGTGGGCGAAGATCCGGAACCGCTTTCACCTGCGGTGGATGCCGCGTCAAGTATGGATCCGACCCAGTCCCGGGCCGCCGAAAAGGCGGCATCGGAAGTATGCGCCGCCACCGCCGTGGCCTGCCTGTCCGCCCGGGGATACGAACCCAGGAAACGGGTCCCGGGGCTGATCCGGTGCAGTCCCGCCAGGGCATCCGCAACACGTGCCTCGCCGGCGTGGCCATCCGCGTCGATGCTGAAGAAGTAGTGGCCCAGATACTGCCCGGTGGGACGCGATTCGATCCGGCTGAGGTTGACGCCGCGGCTGGCAAACTGGTCGAGGATCTCCATCAGCGCACCCGGACGGTCCTCCGGCAGCGGGACAACAAGCGTGGTCTTGTCCGCGCCGGTGCGCTCCGGAAGGACACCCGGACGGCTCACCAGGATGAAGCGCGTCACGGCGCCCGGATTGTCACCAATGTTTTCCGCCAAGACCTGCAGGCCCGGATGCGCTTGCGCTACGAGCGGCGCACAGATGGCGGCATCGTAATGGCAGTCACCGTCCAGCAGTCCCATGGCCGCGGCCGCGGTTGAAGACCCCGGAACATATTCCGCACCGGGCATGTTGCTTTCCATCCACATCCGGCACTGGGCCCACGCGTGGCCATGGGTGGACACGCGCCGTACGTCCTCCCACCGCACGCCAGGCCGGGTCACCAGGACAAAGCTGATAGGTACCAGGACCTCGCGGATGATCCGCAGCTCTTGGCCGCTCGCTATCGCGTCGAGGGTGGCGGTGACGCCGCCTTCGACCGAATTTTCAATCGGAACCATGGCAGCGTCGGCAGAACCGCTGCGCACTTGGTCCAGGGCGGCATTGACGTTCGACGCCGGCACCCGGACTGCTTCTTGCGCACCGGGTACCTGCAACAGGGCAGCCTCGGTGAACGTGCCCTCGGGTCCGAGGAACGCGTAGGTGGGGGGACTGCCGTGCACTACAGCACCAGCGGCTTGAGTCCGTTGTCGGAGACCAAGGGTTTGCCCGATTCGAGCCACTGGTCCATCCCGCCGGAGACGTTGATGGCGGTGTACCCCTGGCCCGTGAGCCACTGGGCAACACGGAACGACCTTCCACCGGTCCGGCAGATGACATACACATCCTCATCCGGATCAAGTTCGCCCAGCCGGGCCGGGATCTGGTCCATGGGGATGTGGAGTGCACCGTCGGCATGCCCGGCGACCCACTCGTAGTCCTCCCGGACGTCCAGGATGACGGCATCAGCCGGGATGTCGTGGACGGGCACGGTATCAAAATCGCTCATCGGAGTCCTGTCGTGGCGGATCAGAGTCACGTTAAAGCCTAGTCCTTCGACCACGGGTGGTGCGGAAACCGGCAAGCTAGGCTGGTGGCTCCCGAGGAGGTTTCCATGTCCCGTCAGCAGCCTGCCCGTCCGGCGCCGCTACAGTCGCGCCCCGGCCGGGACGTCGGCGGGGATGCCGGACCGTCCACGGCCAAGGAGCCGGAGGGCCGGGTCCTTGGCTGAACTTCACGAACTGCCCGCGCTGGACCTGCGGAACCTCCTCCGCGCCGGGACGGTGTCCGCTGCTGAGGCCACCACACATTTCCTGGCGCGGATCAGCCGGCAGAACCCGTTGCTGGGGGCCTTCATCACCGTTACCGCGGACCAGGCCATGGAACGGGCCCGGGCGGCTGATGACCTCCACTCCCGCACCGGTACCGACGACCTCCCCCTGCTGCACGGCATGCCGCTGGGCTTCAAGGACCTCACCGATGTGGCGGGCGTGGTGACCACCCACGGAAGCGCCGCCGTCGAGCATAAACCGGCTCCCGCGGACGCTCCCCTGGTGGCACTCCTCACGGAGGCAGGCGCGGTTTCCCTGGGCAAGACCCAAGTACCCGAGTTCGGCCTGACGGCCTACAGCGAAAACCGCATCGCGCCGCCGTCGCGCAATCCTTACGCACCCAGCAGGAGTTCGGGCGGGTCCTCCGGCGGCAGCGCTGCCGCCGTGGCGGCGGGCTTGCTGCCCTTCGCGCCAGGGACCGACGGCGGTGGTTCAGTCAGGATTCCGGCAGCCGCCTGCGGCCTGGTGGGGCTGAAGCCGGGCCGTGGCCTGGTGGCTGCCGGGGAAAGCAGCGGTGACCCGGCCCGGCTGGTGGTCCCGGGCCCCCTTGCCCGGACCGCCAAGGATGCCGCCCTGATGCTGGACGCCATGGCACCGGGGAACGAATACCTCGCGGGCATAGGCCAGGAGCCGCCACCGTTGAGGATCGGCGTCACGCTGGAGAGCCCTTGGTCCGGCACCTTCCCCTTCAGTATCGAACCCGAAGCACTCGATGCCCTCCGGGCAGGCGAAAGGCTCCTGGAACACGCCGGCCATACCCTGGCCGAAGCTGCCGTGCGGTACGACAACCGCTATCCCGATGCCTTCACCACCGCCTGGACGGCAGGAGTGGGTTCTGCACGGATCAGCCCCTCCCGCGAAGCGCTGCTGGCGCCGTTGACCCGGACCTTCCGGCGTCGGGCCCTACAACGCAGCCCGGCGAAGCTCGCCGAAGCCCTGGCGTTCCTGCGGCAGTTCCAGCACGACACCGTCGCGCAGTACGGCCAGTGGGACCTGATGATGATGCCCGCGCTGGCGCAGACACCCCGCCCCGTGGGCTGGTTCACCGGGACCGGCCACGGCGGCGGACGCTGGCCGGCCGTGCAATGGCCAGGAGATGCCGACGGCGACTACCGGAAGCAGTGCGAATATGCGCCGTGGTCCTCGATGGTGAACGTATGCGGATTGCCGGCCATAACGCTCCCTGTCCACTGGACCGGTGGATCCGCCGGAAGCGGACTCCCAATGGGCGTCCAACTGGTGGGTCCCTTAGGCTCGGAAGCCCTCCTGCTGCAGGTGGCGCATCAACTGGGCCTCTAGGCGCCGCGGCGGTGTGGTGTTGTTGACCTGAACCTAACGCCCGCTTAACCCGGCGGTAACCCCGGCGGCGCAGACTGGAAAAACCACCTTTCGCACCCTCCGTACGCCTTTCCGCCCAATGAGGAGCTGCACCACCATGAATGCTGAACAGCACGCCACCGGCGCCGGCCCCACAGAAACTGCTGACGACGGGCGGCCGGACCTGAGCAACTCCAACGTCAGGGAGGACCTGGCCATGGCCGGCCGCTGCGGCCTGGTGCACCTGCCGACGGGCCGGGCCTGCCTCCTTCCGCTGCGCCACGGCGGCCCCTGCGAGTTCCACCGCCCGCAGGAGGCGCAGGACGTGGTGACCGGCGGCCGCTGACAGGCGCCGGCCACCACGGTATCGACTCCGGCAACAAACAGGAGGACCATTAAAGGGCAGTCACCATGAGGAGGTCTGTGATGTGCTATTCATCAAGCAAGGACTTCGGGTGGGACGCCAGGAAAGAAACCAGGCGCCGGCCTGAAGAGCGGCCTGAGACCCACGAAACTCCGAAGCCGGCCAAGGCACCGGAATTCACGTTCTGGGCCTTTCCGAAGTGGCGCAGGTCGCCTGTGCCGGGGACTCCCTCCGCCGAACGGAGCAAGGAAAGGGTCTGACGCCCGGCCCTACGCGGCCCGGGGCAGTAGTCCAAGGAGGGGTTCCCGTCGGGGCCCCTCCTTCCCCAGGGCTCCCAATCCAGCCTGCCTTTCATGCAGCAGTAGACGCGCGCGGCGCGCTCGTTGTGCTGCGGCAACCCAGGCGTCTATGGTTGCACCATAAGCATGCTTAGCATTCTGCGAAAGGACACGGGCATGAGCGAAGGACAGTACACGCCGGGACCGAACAGCCAGCCGGACCCGGACGTCAACGTCACGCCGTCGGCCACGGACCGGGCGGCAGGCGGCCGGGACGCAACCTACGGTGGCGCGCCGTCCTACGCCCCGGATGCCCCGGATGCCCCGGATTCACCCGCGGTTCCAGCACCACCAGCGGGCACGGAAAAAGCCGCAGCGGGTGGCCGCACACCCGAAAGCAAAGTTACCCGCGCCGGCGTCATCTGGGCTGGCGTTGTCGCCTCACTGATCCTGTTGATCCTGCTGATCATCTTCATCCTGCAGAACCAGGAACAGGCCATGGTGCAGTTCCTGGGTTTTGAGGGGTCTGTCCCGCTGGGCATGGCACTCTTCATTGCCGCCGTCACCGGCGGGGTCCTGGTGGCTGTGGCAGGTGGGGCGCGCATCCTGCAACTGCGTGCCACAGCCCACCGCGCCAAGGTCCGTCAACGCCGCTAGGGCAAGCGACGGCCGGAGCCGCCGGAGCGAATCCGCCGGCGGCTCCCCGGCCGTGCGTTGCGTCAGTTGCCGCCCAGGTTCCGGTACTTCCGGAACCGCGCCCCCACCAGCCCGGCCACGGGGATGTCGGCAACGGATGCAAGTTCGTATTCGATGGCACGGGCCATCCGGGCACAGAATTCGCGCGGCTCCAGGGACGCGTCGTCGCGCTCGTCCACAATGTGGTCCACCAGTCCGTTCGCATACAGCGCCGCCACATTGACGCCCTGCGCCTGTGCCATCGCGGGCGCGAAGGCCGTGGTGCGGTGCACGATCGCACTGGCGCCCTCGGGCGGCAGCGGCGACAGCCAGCTGTGCTGCGCGGCGATGGTCCTGTCCGCGGGCAGCAGTGCCAGCGCCCCTCCCCCGGCACCCTGGCCAAGCAGCACCGAGACGGACGGCGATTCCAGGCCAATCAGTTCGTACAAAGAGCGTGCGATCTCGCCGGCGAGGCCGCCTTCTTCCGCCTCCTGGGAGAGCGCGGCGCCTGCGGTGTCGATGACCGTGAGCAGGGGGAGCCGCAGTTCTTCGGCCAGCTTCATGCCGCGGCGCGCTTCCCGCAATGACCCGGGCCCCATACCGGCGGCGTCCTTGCGCAGCGGGCGGGCATGGCCGAGCACAATGCAGGACCGGCTGCCGAACCGGGCCAGCGCCAGCAGCAACCCGGGGTCCTTTTCCCCCTGACCCGTCCCGTTCAGCGGCAGGGCGTCGCTGGCGCCGAACTTGAGGAGCTGGCGCAGGTCCGGCCGCCGCGGCCGGCGCGAAATCCCGATCGACGTCCAGGCGTCCACGGGGGCCGGCCGCACGGCCAAAGTGGCCGGTGCGGCGGGCCGGACCACCGTCCCTGACGCCGCCTCCCGCCGGGGCGCCAGGATGTCCAGCGCCCGGGCCACCAGTTCCGCGAGCTCTTCGGGCTTCACGACGCCGTCGATGAGCCCCTTGTTGAACAGGTTTTCCGCCACCTGCACGTTGTCCGGGAAGGACTCCCCATGCAGTGCTTCGAACACCCGGGGGCCCAGGAATCCCAGCAGGGCGCCCGGTTCGGCAACATTGATGTGGCCCAGCGACCCCCAGGATGCCATCACGCCGCCGGTGGTGGGGTGCCGGAGGTAGACCAGGTAGGGCAGGCCGGCCTGGCGGTGCGCCCGGACGGCTCCGGTGATTTTGACCATGGACAGGAACGCCGGCGTCCCCTCCTGCATCCGGGTTCCCCCGGAGGCCGGGCCCGCCAGCAGCGGCAGTCCCTCCGAGGTGGCCCGTTCGACGGCGGCAACGATCCGCTGTGCCGCGGCGTGGCCGATGGAGCCGGCAAGGAAAGAAAACTCGCTGACGATCAGCGCCACCCGGCGCCCCCGGATCAGCCCGGTGCCGGTGAGCACCGATTCGTCGGCTCCGCTGCGTTCGCGGGCTTTGGCCAGGTCACGGGCATACTCTTCGGACAGCGCCGGCTGGTGCGGCGGCGTATCCCAGGAGACAAACGAATCCTGGTCCACCACGGCGTCGATCAGTTCGGCGGCGCGCAGGTGCCGCACTTTTTCGGTGGTTGGCATGCTAGTTCACCCCGGCCGCCACGGGAGCCGGCAAACCGAGCCATGCGCGGATGGCAGGACCGTCCGCGTCCAGCAGCGGCGGCGCGGCGTGGTCCTTCACGGTGGTTTCGGCTGTGTCCCCCTGTTCGAAGAACCGCAGCGGGGGCCCGGGGAGGCTGACGGTTCCGAGCAGCGGATGCTCCACGTCCACCACGAGCCCTTGGGAGGCCACCTGCTCCCACGCGTACACCTCGTCCAGGGAGCGCACCTTCCCTGCCGGGATCCCGGCGTCGTTCAGTTTCTCCAGCAGTTCCGCCGCGCCGTAGCCGGCGAAAGCGCGTTCGACGGCGGCAATTACCCCGGCGCGGTTCCGCACCCGTTCGGCGTTGCTGGCGAATCCGGGCGCGGCCGGCTCCAGGCCGAAGGCCGCAGCAAATGACTGCCAGAGCTTCTCGCTGCCGACGCTGATCTGCACGCTGCCGTCCTTGCAGGTGAACAGCCCGTAGGGGGCGATGGACGGGTGGTGGTTGCCCTGTGCCTGCGGAACCTCGCCGGCCACGGTGGTCCGGGTGCCCTGGAATGCGTGGACGCCGATCAGTGACGCCAGGAGGGAGGTGCGCACCACCTGGCCGCGGCCGGTGCGGTTCCGTTCCACCAGCGCCGCAAGCACGCCGAAGGCGCCGTTCATGCCGGAAAGGAGGTCTGCAATGGGGACGCCGACGCGCTGAGGGTCGTCGGGCCCGGAGCCGGTGAGTGACATGAGTCCGGCCTCGCCCTGCAGGATCTGGTCGTAGCCGCTGCGCCGGGATTCGGGCCCGTCATGGCCGAAACCCGTGATGGACAGGATGACCAGCCGGGGGTTGAGCGCATGGATGGCGGCCGTGGAGAAGCCCAGCCGGTCCATCACGCCGGGACGGAAGTTCTCGATGACCACGTCCGCACGCTCCAGCAACCCGCGCAGCACTGCCTGCCCGTCCTGGCTCTTCAGGTCCAGGCTGATGGATTCCTTGTTGCGGTTGCAGGACATGAAATAGGTGGACTGCAGGTCGTCTTCCGGGCCCACGAAGGGCGGCCCCCAGCCGCGGGTGTCATCCCCGGTGCCGGGGTTTTCCACCTTGATCACGCGGGCGCCGAGGTCCGCCAGCATCATGCCGGCGTGGGGCCCCGCCAGTGCACGGCTCAGGTCGACGACGGTGTGCCCCGCCAGGGGGCCTCGGGAATTTTCGGCTGAGCTCATGTGCTTGGGTTTCCTTTCTCAAGTGCGGGCGGCGTGGCGGGCGGCTGCGCCGGCTAGAGCCAGCCGGGGACCACCAGCGCCAACCAGGCCAGGATGGGTCCGGCCACGATCACGATGCCGCTGTAGCCGAGGATCTTCTTGTAGAACCGGTCCTTGTCCACGCCCTCCGGGGCATTGGCCAGGACCAAGGCACCGTTGGTGGAGAACGGGGAGACGTCCACGATCGTGGCTGAGACCGCGAGCGCGCAGATGACGCCGACGGCGCCGATCTCACCGGTGGAGAGGAAGGGCACGGCCAGCGGGATGAGCGCAGCCAGGATGGCGGTGGAGGAGGCGAAGGCGGACACGATGGCGCCGATGAAGCAGATAATGAGGGCCGCCAGCAGCGGCATTCCCATGCCGGCCACGCCGCCGGAGACGAATTCGATGGTGCCCGCTTCTTCCAGGACACCAACGAAAGTCAGCATGCCGCAGATGAGCAGCACGGTGGACCAGCTGATCTTGTTGATGGCACCCTTCTGGGCCGCCGGCGAGACCAGCGCAAGGACGATCGCGATGGTGATGGACACGAAGCCGACGTCCATCTTGAACCCGAGGGCCACTACGGCCAGCACGACCAGGCCCGCAATGGTGACCAGTTGCGGAATCCGCTCCTTGCGCTCCTTGGTGGCGGCAACGCCGTCGCCTGCCGGGTCGCGGGGGCCGTACATGCCGGAGCCGAAGCCTTTGAACGGAACATCGGTGCCGGCTTTGGCGCCGACGCTGACTGCCATTCGTGCCTCGGCGGCCTGCTCCACGAACTGACCCACCTTGGAGGACATGAGGTTCCTGCCGCCCAGGACCACAAAGAGGACCAGGGAGATGACCAGGTTGAAGATGAAGCTTGAGAGGAAGAGTGCTGCCGGGCTGAAGGCGAGATCGGTCTTGGCGATGATGCCGTTGACGGTGACGCCGTAGACGGCGATGGGCGAGAAGCCGCCGGCCTGGGCACCGTGGATCACCATCATGCCCATCAGCAACGGGCTGATCTTGTATTTTCCGGCGAAGCTGAGGGCAATCGGGGCAATGATGGCGACGGCGGCGGGAGACAGCGCGCCCACGGCCGTGATGACGGCAGTGATGGCGAACATGACCCAGGGGATCAGGGCAACGCGGCTGCCCACGAGTTTGACGGCGCCCCGGACCAGGAGGTCGATGGTGCCGTTGTTTTGCGCGATGGCGAACAGGTAGGTGACTCCGACGATCGTCAGGAAGAGGCCACCGGGGAAGTTGGCAAGGATGTCATTGGTGGACATGCCCAGCACCAGTGAGCCAAGCAGGAAGGCGCCCACGAAGGCGAGGGCACCCATGTTGAGGGGCAGGACGGTGGCGAGCAGGAACATCGCCGCCAGGATGATGATCGATAAGACAGGAGCGGACATCGTTGGTCCTCCATTGGAACGAAAGAATGTGACGTGAGTTACTGGCTCACTGGACTAGCCTCTTAGACAGTGAGTCTATCTGTCAATAGATGAAGGGGGTATTCTGGTCCGAGAACCTCGGGAGGAACTGTGGAAAAGACGGCACGGGCAGGCCTGGAGCGGGTCTCGCGTCCCCGGCTCTATGAGCAGCTGGTGGAGCAGATCCTCGCCTACATCGAGTCGGCCCAGCTCCGCCCCGGGGACCTGCTGCCTGCCGAACGCGACCTTGCCGAGCGGCTGGGAGTTTCCCGCGCCACCCTGGCCCAGGCCCTCGTGGCCCTCGAAGTGTTGGGAGTGATCGACGTGCAGCACGGCACAGGAGCAGTCCTGGCACGGCGTCCCAGCGTGGCATCCGTCATCAAGGGCCTCCGCGAGCACCAAAGCCGGCTGCCGGAGATCGTCGAAGCCCGCAGCACGCTGGAAGGGAAGCTCGCGGCACTGGCCGCCGAACGCCGGACCGGGGACGACCTCGCCGCCATCGACAACGCCCTGGACGTCATGGCACGGGAGATCAACGACGGCGATCGAGGCACCCATGGCGATGAGCTCTTCCACCAGGCCATAACCGCGGCGGCGCACTCCTCCGTGCTGGCGCAGCTGATGGCCTTCATCGCC
Organism: Pseudarthrobacter sp. MOO14; assembly: GCF_058267675.1. NCBI lineage: Bacteria > Bacillati > Actinomycetota > Actinomycetes > Micrococcales > Micrococcaceae > Pseudarthrobacter > Pseudarthrobacter sp. MOO14. The sequence goes on along the minus strand of NZ_CM177849.1, from coordinate 2,654,937 downwards.
GAGATGATCCTGGAAACCCGGATGGAATCGCTGGGCCAGCCCGGGCGTCCGGAACAGTCACTGGCGTCACACCGCCGGATCGCCGACGCCATCCGCGCGCAGGATCCGGCCGCAGCAACGGAGGCCATGCTGGCGCACATCGACCTCGTCTCGGACGTGGAACTGCTCCGCTAGCGGCACGACGGCAGGTTCGCAGCGGCAGCATCCCCGTCGCATGGACCAGTCCCCCTGCCATGCGCAGGGGAGCAGTCCACCCGGAGGGGACTTTGCTCGGGGCCGACCCCTAACCGCCCCGCGGCGGGGGCAGGGCGCCTAGAACGTCCCGGAATTCGAACCCGTGGTGCTGGCGACGGTGAGGCCGATGATGAGCAGCAACCAGATGGCGCCGTAGCCCAGCAGGCACAGGTAGCCCAGTACCAGGCCTGAGATGGACATCCCCTTGCCGGACGGCTCGCGCCTGAGGGCGAGGTGGCCGGTAATGATGGCGGCCAGTTGGGGAAGGAGCAGCCAGCCCATGATGACCGAGGCGATGCCGCATACCATGCTGGCGATGCTCAGGGTCTTTGGCTCGGCCGGCCTGCCGTAGTAGGCCGGCTGGCCGAAGTATTGCCCCTGGCCGTACGGGGACTGGTTGAACTGGCCCTGGTTGTAGCTTGGGCCGTACTGGGGCTGCCCATACTGGCCTTGCCCATACTGCGCCTGGCCGTACGGCGTCTGGCCGTATTGGGCCGGCGGTTGGTAGCTGGGCCACGGCGCATCGTTGCCCTGGCGGTCGGGACGCTGGTAGTCGGGCCCCTGGGACGGCTGGTCAGTCATGGTTTCTCCCCTGCGGATCTGGCTCCAGCCTACTTCAGTGCAGGACCAGGCGGACGGCCAGCACCAGCATCAAAACACCGATGCCGGCATCAATCCAGCGCCAGGTGCGCGGGCTGCCCAGGACGCCCGCCAGCGCCCGCGCCCCGTACCCCAACCCTGAGAACCACAGGATGCTTCCGGCCACGGCGCCGGCGGCAAAGATCCAGCGGAGGTCCGGTCCCTGCTGGTTGGCCAGGCTGCCGAGCAGCACCACGGTGTCCAGGTAGACGTGGGGATTCAGGAATGTGAGGGCCGCCGTGGTGGCGAAAACCGAGTGTTTGGACCGGGGCTCCTGCTCCGCCAACACGGAGGGCTTCGCTGCCGCCAGGAAGGACCGGACCGCGAACCACAAAAGGTAGGCGGCCCCTGCCCACCGCAGGACTTCGAGCACCCCGGGGAAGCGGGTCACCACGGCCCCGATTCCGGCGGTACCTCCCACGATCAGCAGCGCGTCACCGGCCATGCACACCGCCACCACCACGCCGATGTGTTCGCGGCGGATCCCTTGCCGCAGGACGAAGGCGTTCTGGGCACCGATCGCCACGATGAGCGCCAGTCCGGTCAGCATGCCGGTTATCCACGAAGTCCACATGGCTACGACGGTAGGGTCCTCTGAGATATGTAGGCAAGTAAAGGATCCTGCGTACGCATTAGAATCTCTTCATGAATCTGGAGCATCTTAAGGCCCTGGTTGCGGTTATCGACGAAGGAACATTCGAGGCGGCGGCGGACCTCCTGCGCATCACGCCGTCAGCCGTCAGCCAGCGGATCAAGGCCCTCGAGGGATCCGTGGGCCAGGTCCTGGTCCGCCGCCGGTCGCCCTGCACCACCACGGACGCCGGCGCACTGCTGCTGCGCATGGCGCGGCAGGTCCAGGTGCTGGAGGCGGAGACATCGGCAGCGCTCGGTGCGGGGCTGCCAGCCCGCGCCCACCTGCCCGTGGCCATCAACGCGGACTCCCTGGCCACCTGGTTTGTCCCCGTCCTCCATCGGGCCGCCGGATGGGAGGACGCCGTGCTGGACCTGCGTGTCGAAGACCAGGGCTACAGCAGCCAGCTGCTCCGCGAAGGAGACGTGATGGGCGCCGTAACCTCTGATCCCGTGCCCGTCAGCGGGTGCCGGGCAGAAATGCTGGGTTCCATGCGGTACGTCCCGGTGGCCAGCGCCGGACTGCGGCGCCGGTTTGCGGCGGCCGACAGTGTTGACTGGGCCGCCATGCCCGTCCTGAAATTCAACGCCAAGGACAACCTCCAGCTGCAACTGCTGGCGGCCAAGGGCATTGCGCAGCCTCCCCCCACGCACACCGTGCCGTCATCGGAGGGCTTCTTCGCGGCGGTCAAGGCGGGCCTGGGCTGGGGCATGATCCCCGAGCTCCAGCTCACGGATGGCCTTTCGGACGGCACCCTGGTCCGGCTGGATGACGGCTACCAGGATGTGGCCCTCTACTGGCAGGCCTGGACCCTCGATTCTGACGGCCTGAACCGGATCACCCGCGCGGTACGGACCGCGGCCAAAGACCGGCTGCGGCCCGGCGGCGGAGAGGGTGTCAGCGGGCCAAGTAGGGCAGGAAATAAACGGCAAAAATGACGAAGGCCGCCAGCAGGGCCAACTTCCCGCCGCTGGTGCCGCTCTGCTGCGCTTTGGCTTTCCCGCCGCGCCGGCCGGCCTGGATCCTTGCCGGTGCTCCTGCCCGGGATCCGCCGGCCGGCAGGTTGCGGCCGGCCGGATGCCGGGACATGCTTCCGCTGCGGCCCTTGCCGTCAAGTGGCCTGCTCCCTTCCGCAGCACCCGCGACGGGGCCGCCAGGCGGCAGGGCCCCTGCCGGGCGCACCACGGTTCCGGGGCGGACGTTCCGCAGGGCCGTGATGCCGGGCTCCTGTTCATGCGTGAGCTGCTGGCCCAGTTGCTCGTACAACCCCACCACCGCCTGCGGATCCAGCACCGGCGGAAGCGCCTCAATGGTCCGCACCACCCGGTGGGAACCCGCCACGGCTACATCGGAGGCGGTCACCCCGAAGAGATCCGGCTGGGCCGCCATGCAGATGAGCGGACGCACCAGCCGGCGATGCTGGGGGGCCAGCACCGAGGCGACGGCGGCGCACTGTGCCAGCGCTCCCTCCACGGCCTGGGTCCGCGCGTAGCGGCCCTGCCAGAGCACGCCGGACACTACGCGCACTTCGCCGGACCAATTCTTCGAATCAACCACCACCACCCCGCCGGGGCCCACCAGGACATGGTCAAGGTTGGCCTTGGGCCGGCCCGGCCAGTGGACATCGTGCAGCACGTACCAGCCCCGCGGGACCAGTTCGCTGAGCTTGTCCGCCACCACCCGCTCCCCCAGGGCTCCGGCGTCCCAGGCCTTGGTGGACCGTTCGGCCTCATCCAGCTGGCGCTTCAGCCTGGCAACGCGTTCGGCAGCGAGCCTGGACTGCTCGGCTGCCCCGTCTCCTGCCCCCATTGGACGTCCCCGCTTCCTTGCCGGACGGGACGATCGGCGGGTCCCGCCGTCGTCCGTTGCTTTCGCTTGCGTGCCTGGAATTTTCTTGAAAATAGCAGGGCGCTGAAGGGCCGGTATATAGGTACTTTCACGGTGCTGTACTCAGGTGCACTACTTGGTTGGTGACGTCATTGCGTGTCACAGCGTCCGGATCCTGGGCAATTCGTTTTGACTCCCGCCAGGTTCTGGCATGCTGGTCCCATGGCTAGCCGCGCGGGTACAGTTGCCCAACCCCAGGACCTTGTTGACATCACTGCGCTCCTTGATGCGTATTACGACATCGCGCCGGACCTGGGTGATCCAGGCCAGCGCGTGGTGTTCGGCACCTCCGGGCACCGGGGCTCCAGCCTCAAAGCGTCCTTCAATGAGCAGCACATCGTGGCAATCACCCAGGCGATCGTGGAATACCGGGCAGCGCAGGGTGTCACCGGCCCACTGTTCCTGGCCAAGGACACCCATGCCCTGAGCGAACCGGCGCAGAACTCCGCCTTGGAGGTGCTGGCCGCCAACGGCGTCCACGTCCTGGTGGACGCCCGCCACGGCTACACCCCCACCCCGGCCTTGAGCCACGCCATCCTCACATACAACCGGAAGGCCGCGCCCGGCGCCCCGCAGGCTGACGGCATTGTGGTGACCCCCAGCCACAACCCCCCGGCCGATGGCGGCTTCAAGTACAACCCGCCGCACGGCGGACCCGCGGACTCGGACGCCACCGGCTGGATTGCCAACCGTGCCAACGAACTGCTGGAGAACGGACTGCGCGGCGTCAAGAGGATCCCGCTGGCCGACGCGCAGGCCGCGGACACCACCGGCAAGTTCGACTTCCTGAGCAGCTACGTGGATGACCTTCCGTCCGTCCTGAACCTGGACGCCATCCGCGAGGCCGGAGTCCGGATCGGCGCCGATCCCATGGGCGGGGCGTCCGTGGACTACTGGGGCGAGATCGCCGAACGGCACCACCTGAACCTCACCGTCGTCAACCCCACCGTGGACCCGCAGTGGGCCTTCATGACCCTGGACTGGGACGAGAAGATCCGGATGGACTGCTCGTCGCCGTCCGCCATGGCCTCCCTGATCAGCCGGATGTCGGTGGGTGCCGACGGGTCCGTGCCCTTCGACGTCGCCACCGGCAACGACGCCGACGCCGACCGCCACGGGATCGTCACCCCCGACGGCGGCCTGATGAACCCGAACCACTACCTCGCGGTCGCCATCGACTACCTCTACCGCAACCGCAGCGGCTGGAACCCCGAATCCGTGGTGGGCAAGACCCTCGTGTCCTCCTCGATCATCGACCGGGTGGCGGAGAGCCTGGGCCGCAAGTTGGTGGAAGTCCCGGTGGGCTTCAAATGGTTTGTCCCCGGTCTGCTCTCCGGTGAAGGCGCGTTCGGTGGCGAGGAATCCGCCGGCGCATCCTTCAACAAGCTGGACGGCAGCGTGTGGACCACCGACAAGGACGGAATCCTGCTGGCGCTGCTGGCCTCCGAGATCACCGCCATGACCGGGAAGTCGCCGTCACAGCTGTACAAGGGGTTGACGGACCAGTTCGGCGCTCCCGTCTACGCCCGCATTGACGCAGCCGCCACGCGTGAGCAGAAGTCCAAGCTGGGGAAGCTCTCCGCCGCTGACGTCACGGCCACCGAACTGGCCGGGGAGGCGATCACCGCCAAGCTCACCGAGGCACCCGGCAACGGCGCTGCCATCGGCGGCCTGAAAGTGGTCACCGAGAACGCCTGGTTCGCTGCCCGGCCGTCCGGCACCGAGGACGTGTACAAGATCTATGCCGAGTCCTTCAAGGGTGAGGAACACCTCAAGCAGGTGCAGGCCGAGGCCAAGGCGCTGGTGGACAGCGTCATCGCCTGACCGGAAGCCCCGCAGCTTAAGCACGAACGCCCCATCACCAAGTGATGGGGCGTTCGTGGTTTAGCCGCGGAACGTGCCGTGGCGTCAGACGGTGCGGACGGCGTCGTCGTAGGAGTACTTGGGCTTCGCCTCGCCCCAGGCTTCCTCGCCGGGCTGGCCGATGTTGACCACCAGGAAGCTCTTCTGGTCACCGGCCGGGAAGAAGGCGGCGTCGATGGCCTTGAAGTCGGCGCCGGTCATCGGTCCTGCGGCGAAACCGAGTGAGCGGACGGCCAGGATGAAGTAGCCGGCCTGCAGGTGGGCGTTGTTGTTGCCCGTCGCGGCGGCGAGCTCGGGATCGGCATCGTACATGGCCTTGGGGGCGTTGTAGCCGGGCAGGAAGCTGTCCCACTTGCCCGCCCAGTCGGTGTCATAGCTGAGAATGGCCACCAGCGGAGCAGACGCGGTCTTGGCCTGGTTGCCGCGGGACAGCGCATTCACCAGGGTGGCGCGGGCTTCGGGCGAGCGGACGTACGTGACCCGCAGCGGCTGGGAGTTGAAGGCGGTGGGCCCGAACTTGGTCAGTTCGTAGATGGCCTGCCCCTGCTCCTCGGTCACCTCGCCGGTGAACGTGTTGGCGGTGCGGGCCTGGGCGAAGATCGCGTCCACGGCCGCCGAATCGATAACCGCTTCTTCGTGTGCAATGGTCATTGGCTTACCTTTCGCTGTGCCGCCCGCCTACCGGGGTGGCCTCTGTGCTTTCCATAGTTGCAACTTCAAGTGCTTGGTTCCTCTTCCCATGACGGCAGGTGACGTTGGCCACAACGGAGGGCAGCGAAATACTTGGCGGTATTCTGGACCGAGTTATCCTTCGCCCCCTCGCGGCACCCCCTGAAAGGCATTCCTTCCCATGAGCATGCTCGGAATCAAATGGAAGCTGCACGGCACCGGCAAAACCATCAAGCCCGGCCAGGTGGTGGCCCCGGATGAGCGGCTGGCCTGGCCCCTGACCATCGGCGTGGGCATGCAGCACGTGGTGGCAATGTTCGGCGCCACCTTCCTGGTGCCCATCATCACCGGGATGCCGCCGGCCACCACGCTGTTCTTCTCCGGCATCGGAACCCTGCTGTTCCTGGTGGTCACCAAGGGCCGGGTGCCCAGCTACCTCGGCTCCAGCTTTGCGTTCATCGCGCCCATCACAGCCTCGCAGGCACAGTTCGGCATCCCGGGCGCGCTGGGCGGCGTGGTACTCGCCGGTGCCACCCTGGCCCTCGTGGGTGCCGTGGTGCAGAAGTTCGGCGCCGGGTGGATCAACCGGCTGATGCCGCCCATCGTCACCGGCGCCATCGTCGCGTTGATCGGCCTGAACCTTGCCCCCGCAGCCAAGCAGAACTTCGACGCCGCACCCATCACGGCCGTCGTCACGCTGGCCACGATCATCCTGGTCAGCGTCCTGTTCCGCGGAATCCTCGGCCGGCTCAGCATCCTGGCGGGCGTCGTGGTGGGTTACCTGGTGGCCATGCTCCGGGGCGAGGTGGCCTACGACAAGATGGACGCCGCAGCCTGGGTTGGCCTGCCGCAGTTCCAGACCCCCGAGTTCCACATCGGCGTGCTGGGGCTGTTCGTCCCCGTAGTCCTGGTGCTGGTGGCGGAGAACATCGGCCATGTGAAGTCGGTTGCCGCCATGACGGGGCAAAACCTTGACGGCGTCTCCGGCCGGGCGCTGATGGCCGACGGCGCGGCAACAGTCCTCGCCGGCCTTGGCGGCGGCTCGGGAACCACCACCTACGCCGAGAACATCGGCGTCATGGCGGCTACCAAGGTGTATTCGACGGCGGCCTACTGGGTGGCCGGCATGTTCGCCATCCTGCTGAGCTTCTCCCCCAAGTTCGGCGAATTGATTGCCACCGTCCCGGCCGGCGTCCTGGGCGGCGCGGCCACCATGCTGTACGGCATGATCGGCATCCTCGGCGTGAAGATCTGGGTCCAGAACAAGGTGAACTTCGCCAATCCCGTAAACCTGACCACCGCGGCTGTGGCCCTGATCATCGGCATCGCCGACTACACCTGGACCATCGGCGACCTCAAGTTCACCGGCATCGCGCTGGGCTCGGCAGCCGCACTGGTGATCTACCACGGTATGCGCGCCATCGCCAAGGCGCGGGGAACAGCGGCCGAACCCGAAACCGAGCAGACGGGACTGCCGCCGGCCGTCAAGGCTGCCATGAATGCAGCCTCGAAGCGGACGCCCAGGAAGCGCTGACCCGGACCGGCGTCAGGCCACCCGGTCCGCCCTCCCATCCGGGCCGCCGGCTGCCGTGCCGGGGCCCATCGCCAATCCCTTGGCCGGGTGTCCCGGCGGGAAGGGACCAGGAAGGCCTTGGCCGAAGACCGGGCCGGGCTGCGGCCGCTTGGCCGCCAGCGCGTCGGCCTGGCGGGGCCGCAACTGCTTGAGCACCCACGGCATGAAATACTTCCGCGCCCACACCAGGTCCTCCGCCCGGGCCTGCGTCCACCCGTGGGCCGGCAGCGGCCTCGGCTGCAACGGCTTGAGCGCATGCTCCACTCCCAGCGCATCAAGGGTTGCCGCGGCCACGGCATGGTGGCCCAGCGGCGACAGATGCAGCCGGTCCGGGTCCCACATTGACGCGTGCTGAAGCTCGGGCAGGCACCACAGGTCAACCATGATGGCGTGGTGCCGGGCCCCGATGCTGTGCAGGTGCTCGTTGTAGATGGCCACGCGGCCGCGGATCTTGCCGAACACCGGTGTGTTGCCCCAGTCCGGGCCCGCAAAAAGAAGCACGGTGGCACCGGTGGCTGCGAGCGTGCCGATGGCCTGGTCCAGCTTCCCGGCCAGTTTGTCCGGATCGCCATGCCTGAAGATGATGTCGTTGCCACCGGCGGCAATGGCGACAAGGTCCGGCTTCAAGGACAGCGCCGCGGCCAGTTGACTGTCGAGGATCTGCCGCAGCAGCAGTCCCCGGATGGCCAGGTTGGCGTACGCAAAGTCGGGACGGCCGGACGCCAGTTCCTCGGCCACACGGTCCGCCCAGCCCCGAAGGCCGCCCAGGCTGAGCGGTTCCGGGTCGCCGATTCCTTCGGTGTAGGAATCTCCCAGCGCAACGAACCGGTGCCAGGGGTGGCTGTCCAGCCCGGCCGTGATGAATCGCGGCTCCTGCTTCTGGATGGTCATGCTGTCCTCCCCTCTGCGGGAGGCGGGGTTTCCGTCTTCACCGCAGCGTTCCTGCGGGGTTGCTTTCCGGTTGGAAAGCCCCGCCCCGCCGCCGACGGACGCGGCAGCTCCGCGACGCCGTCGTACGCTTCCTGCCGCAACGCGGACGGCGGTGCGCCGCTCGGGTCCCGGCCGGTCCCCGGGGCCACGACGTTCAGGGCCGCGTCCCGGAGGCCAAGCTCATGGTGCAGTGCCTGCGTCTGCAGGAAAAGCAGCGCCGCCTCCCTGCTGAGGCCGTATTCGCTGGTGAGGCTGCGCACGGCCAGGTCCACCAGGACCAGGGAGCTTTGGACGACGGCGAGGCCGGCCGTCGCTTCGGCCCGCTCGGCCACGCGGAATACGAGGCGAAGGGCCCGGGCCATCTGGCGCGCAAAGCCCTGAATCCTGACCAGGTCATCGCTGGCAAACGCATGCGGCACGCCCGCGTAGAAGGTGATGGCGGCGCTCGTCCCGCCTTCAGACATGATGGGAACGGAGAGCATCGACTGCACCCCGTGGCCCGACGCCGCACTCGCGTAACCGGGCCACCGACGGTCACGGCTGAGATCGGATACCAGGACGAAGGCCTCGGTGCGCATGGCCTCCATGAGGGGCCCGTCGGCGAACGAGCACTGTTCCCGGTCCGCCTCCTGCGCCTGCTCCGTGCTGGCCGCAAGGGTGTGTCCCTGGCCCAGGTGGAAGAGCGTGGCGGCCCAGCTGATACCGCGGCGTTCACCCTTGATCTCGCTCATGAAGTCATGGGTGACTTCCCGGAGGAAGGTTTCGACATCCTTGCTGTCGAAGACCGGCTCCGGGGTAACTGGAAGCAGCCCCCAGCCAACCTGCCCCGAAGGTTCAGCCGCCATGTTCCAGCCCTGTTCGAAGCGCTTCGGCCTACTACAAAACCTGGTTCCCAGAATACGTCCGAACCGGGCCCTGGCGGGAGTGGCAGCAGGAATAAGCCAAAAAGAGGAGGAAATTGTTCGCTGATAGGGTCCCCCTGTACGGCAGCAGCTGCACCGCAGCACAGGTCCGGCCGGCAGATCGGGCAAGGCATCCGCCAGCCCGGCACGTTTGTTCCGTCCACCGGTTGCGCCGCCCAGTAGCATCGGGAGAGGGAACACCGAATACTCCCTGTCCGACTGGGTACTTTTCCACGGGCAAGGGGCTACGGAGCATCCATGCCAGCACGGAGACGAGCAGTGGAAAGAGGAGCTTATGCGGGAGCCGGGGACCAGCGAGCGCGTTTCGGATGCGGAGAACACCGCCGGAGTCGGGGAAGGGGAGGCAGCCGCCACGGAGCCGGCAGCGGACCTGGAAGTCACTTTCGACGAACAGTTCTTCGCCGCCCGGCCAAAAGCGCTGCGGCCCGTCGCGCGCCGGCGCCAATTCGTGGGCAACAGGCCCTCCTTCGAATTCGACGGCCGGAACGCCGCGTACGTGGACTGGCTGCGCAACCAGGCCATGCTCGGTGACGCCAACGTGCTGGCCCGGCAATTGTCCGGCCAGGCCAGCATGTGGCAGAACTCGTACGCACATCCGAACCCCCGGGCCGCCGTCGAACGCGCCCCTGTCTGGTTCACCGCCTACCCGCTGTCCTTCATCACCGAGCCGGGCCGGTCGTTCCTGTCCGCCCTGGGAGACAAGGCCATGTGGGAAGCCTTCCGCGAGATCGGCATCCGCGGCATCCACACCGGGCCGGTGAAACTGGCCGGCGGCATCAGCGGCTGGTCGCACACGCCCAGTGTGGACGGGCACTTCGACCGGATCAGCATGGCGATCGATCCGGTCTTCGGCACCGAAGAAGAGTTCCGCAGCATGTGCGAGGTCGCTGCTGAGCACGGCGGCACGGTTATTGACGACATCGTCCCGGGCCACACCGGCAAGGGCGCCGACTTCCGGCTGGCCGAAATGAACTTCCGCGACTACCCCGGGATCTACCACATGGTGGATATTCCGGAGGAGGACTGGAACCTCCTGCCCGATGTCCCGGAGGGGGCGGATTCGGTCAACCTCAGCCCTGATTCCGAACAGGCGCTGCAGAAAGCCGGGTACATCATCGGCAGGCTCCAGCGCGTCATCTTCTACGAACCCGGGGTGAAGGAAACCAACTGGAGCGCCACCCGGCCCATCGTGGACACCACCGGCAAGACCCGCCGCTGGGTCTACCTGCACTACTTCAAGGCCGGGCAGCCCTCCATCAACTGGCTGGACCCCACCTTCGCCGGGATGCGGCTGGTGGTGGGCGACGCCCTGCACTCCCTGGTGGACCTGGGCACCGGGGCGCTCCGCCTTGACGCCAACGGGTTCCTGGGCGTGGAAAAGAGCGCCGAGGAACAGCCCGGCTGGTCCGAGGGCCACCCGCTGTCCGAGGCCGCCAACCAGCTGATCGGATCCATGATCCGCAAGGTGGGCGGGTTCTCCTTCCAGGAACTGAACCTCACCATCGACGACATCAAGGCAACCTCCGAATCGGGTCCCGACCTGTCGTACGACTTCATCACCCGCCCCGCGTACCACTACGCCCTTGTCACCGCGGACACCGAATTCCTGCGTCTGACGCTGCGCCTGTCCATGGAGATCGGAGTGGACCAGGCGTCCCTGGTCCACGCCCTGCAGAACCATGACGAACTGACCTACGAGCTCCTGCACTTCGCCGCCGGGCACCGGGAGGAGATGTTCGAACTCAACGGTGAGGAACTCACCGGCGCGCAGCTCGCCGAGCAGGTCCAGCAGACCCTGCGGGACCGGCTGACCGGTGAGAACGGACCGTACAACGCCGTCTTCACCACCAACGGCATCGCCTGCACCACCGTCAGCTTCATCATGGCCGCCCTGGGCATCCAGGATCCGGACGCCGTGACCCCGGAGCAGGAGGCACAGATCCGGGACGTCCACATCCTCCTGGCCATGTACAACGCGCTGCAGCCGGGAGTCTTCGCCCTCTCCGGCTGGGATCTCACGGGCATCCTGGCCCTGGACCGGAGCAGCGTCCGGGAACTCACCTCCCAGGGCGACACCCGCTGGATCAACCGCGGCGCGCACGATCTCATGGGGACCAGCCCGGACGCCACCACGTCCTCGGCGGGCATGCCGCGGGCGCGCAGCCTGTACGGCACGCTGCCGGAGCAGCTTCAGGATGCGAACTCGTTCGCGCGCAGGCTGCAGCGGATCCTTGCCGTCCGTGAGGACAACGGGATTGCCACGGGCACGTTGCTCGATGTCCCCGAGGTCTCCAACCGCGGGGCACTGGTGCTGGTCAACCGGCTTCAGGACGGCGCCTTGCAAGTCACGGCGCTCAACTTCTCCGGGCAGGACATCGCCGGCAGCATCCAGTCCAACGAGCTGCCCTCCGGGGCCAACGTCAAGGACCTCTTCAGCGGCGAGACGGTGGGGCAGGTGGACGACCTGCACAGCTTCTTCCTTGAACTGCCGGCCTACGGCGGGACGGCACTGCTCCTTACCGAGGCACCGGAGCTGGACGCGGAGGCTTAACGGAGGACGCCGGGCGGCGCCGGAGGATTCGTTCCCGGCGCTGCTCTGTGCTACCCCGCGATCGCGCCCGCCAGCGTGGCTTCGATGATGGCCGGCGAGAGGACGTACTGGGTGACCAGCTGGCTCGCCCCGAGGACGGCCGCCTGGTCGCCTGCCCGGGAGACATTGATGCGCAGGTGCGAGGTGGCCAGCGGCGGGGAGCGCCGGTACACCACCTCACGGATTCCCGCCACCAGGTGCTCGCCCGTCTCGCCGAAGCTGCCGCCCACCACGATGACGGACGGGTTGAGCAGGTTCACCGCGGTGGCAAGCACCTCACCGATGTCCCGGCCGGCCTGCCGCAGCGCCTGGATGGCCTGCAGGTTGCCGTCGGCGGCGAGCCGGAGCACATCCGCGCCCCTGGCGACGTCCACGCCCTGGTCCCGGAGGGAGCGTGCGACGGCGGGCCCGGACGCGAGTGCCTCAAGGCACCCGTAGTTTCCACAGGCACAGAGGACCTCCGCGCCGCGGGCCACCTGGATGTGGCCAAGGTCGCCGGCCGTGCCGTTCGCGCCGCGCTGCAGCTGCCCGTTGCTGATGATGCCGGATCCGATGCCGGTGGCCACCTTCACGAAGAAGAAATTGTTGTGCTCGGGCCAGTGGGCGGACTGCTCCCCCAGCGCCATGATGTTCACGTCGTTGTCCACGAGCACATGGACGGGCAGGGACCGCTGGACGTAGCTGACCACGTCGAACCCGTCCCAGCCAGGCATGATGGGCGGCTTGACCGGTTTTCCGGTGTCGTGTTCCACCGGCCCCGGAAGCCCGATGCCAATCCCGGCGAGTTCGGTGACGCTGCGTCCCGCGGACGCCAGCAGTTCCTTGCCCTGCGCAACCACCTGGTCCAGCACGGCTTCCGGCCCGTCTGCCACCTGCAGGGACAGCCGATGCTCGGCGAGGATTGTCCCGCCAAGGTCGGTGACGGCGACAATCACGTGCGTGGCACCGACGTCGACGGCCAACACCAGGCGGGCGGACGGGTTGAAAGCAAAGCGCGACGGCGGCCTCCCGCCGCTGGAGAGTGCCTCACCGGCAGGTCCCACCAGGCCGGAGAGCATGAGCGCGTCGATCCGGGAGGCAACCGTGGACCGGGCGAGGCCCGTGCTTAGGGCCAGCTCGGCACGGGTACGGGCCCTGCCGTCCCGCAGCAGCTGGAACAGGTCCCCCGCGCGCGACAGATTGCCGGCGTCGGATTCCTTTCCGAGCTGTTTCCCGGCGGGTGAAGAAGTCATGCACTAAGTCATAACACTCTTACTTAGCACTGTCATCACGCCAGAAGAATAACGAGAAACAAGCAACTTTTGCTTGACGCGCGGCAAAAGCAGTTCTACCTTGTGACTCAGGGCACATTCGTGAATCCGATGGCTGGTATCCACCACGGTGATCCCACCACTGCAGAGTCCGCTTACGAAGAGGTAGTTGAACTTGTCCCATCACACCGCGCCGACAGACCAGCCCTTGGGGGTTGGCATCCTGGGGGCAGGACCGGTGACCCAAGCTATCCACCTTCCCGCCCTGGCCCGGCTCCGCGATGTCCTCGAGGTACGGCACATCATGGACGTCGACGCAGCCGTTGCGGCTTCCGTGGCGGCGCGCGTCGGGGCAACGTCCAGCACCAGCATGGACGAGCTGCTGGGCGATCCGGCCGTGGACATCGTCGCGATCTGCAGCCCCCACCAGTTCCACGCGGACCAGGTCATCGCCGCATGCCGGGCCGGCAAGAAGGCTGTCCTCTGCGAAAAGCCGTTTGCAATGAACGCCGAGGAAGCCACCCGCATCTCTGCGGTCAGCACCGAAACCGGGGTCCCGATCGTCGTCGGCGCCATGCACACCTTCGATCCGGGCTGGCTCGCAGCCGAACAGAACTGGGGCGACCTTCCCGAAACGGCCCACACCATCCGTTCCTCGATCGTCCTGCCACCGAACGCCCGGTTCGAAGACTTCGCCACGGAAATCCTCACCCGCCCCGCCGCCGGGCGGCCGGACTACTCGGACATCGAGGTCCTCAAAGCCGCCCTCCACGGCGGGATCATGGGCCTGGCCATCCACGACCTTCCGCTGGTACGCCGGTTCACGCCCGATTTCGAGCACGTCGACGTCCTGCAGGCACGGCACGTCCGCCCGTTCGGCTACGCGGTCTCGCTCCGGACCCCCTCCCGGGTCATTGAACTGCGGGCCGTCATGAACGGCACCTGGAAGCCCGAGTGGACTTTCGAGGCCATCGCCGACGATTCCGCGCTCCGGATCGACTTCACACCCTCCTACGTCCAGGCCGGCTCCGCTGTGGCCACCTTTACCCGCAATGACGGCAGCGAGACCACCAGCTTCGGCCCGTTCGGCCACAACGGCTACGAGGGCGAGTGGCGCGAACTTGCCGGGCTCGCCAACGGAACCCGGCAGGCCCCGCCCGCCCAAACCCTGATCGACGACCTCACGTTCGCCCTGGCCATCGCCGAGGCCACGGTGGAAAGCGCCGCCCTGGACCATGCGGCCGCAGCCGACACGGCAGGAGTTTCCGCATGAGCGCCCACTTCACGGTGCACGCCACGCCCGCAGCCCGGGAGGCAGGCGCCGTCACCGAGACCGTGGCATCGCTGCCTGCAACGTTCGGCCCTATGCCGGCCGGCCATTCCGGGCAGGCCGACGTGCGGGTGGTTGCGGGCAGCAGTGGATGGGCCGCCGAAGCCGCCGGCGCCGTGCAGGCAGGGGCCCGCGGCATTGTGGTGGCCAACCCCGTGCCCGAGGACACCTCGGAGCTCGCGGCTGCCGCGGACGCGGCGGGGGCCGTCGTCGTCCTCGATCTCCGTTGGGCAGCGAACCCGGCCCTGGTTGGCGAAGGTTCCGGCGCGGATGCCCGTGGCGCAGTGCGCAGCGGGCTGGGCAGCGCCTCGCTGCTGGACAGCGTGGCGACGGCGGCGCCCGGCACCGATCCACGGCAACTCCTCAGCGACCACTTCGCCGCCTTGCTTGCCGTGGCGGGCCGCCTGGACGGCGTGGCCATCCTGCGCCTGGACACCTCCGGTTACACGGCCAGCGGCAGGCTGGCAAACGGTGCGCCGTTCACCGCCCAGGGCGTGCTGACCGCCGCCCGGCCCGCCGGCGTCGACATCCGCCTTTACACCGCCGACGGTGGGGTTGCCGTCCGGGTCCCCGACCCTGACGCCGCTTGGCCTGCCGAGGTCCGGGTTACCGGGCCGCACGGCGACCTCCTGCTTCCCGCCCTGTACGAATCCGCCCACCGGTTTGCGTGGCGGCGCCTGAAGGAACACCTCAGCGCCGGCACCAGGCCGGACGACCTGGCCGGGTTCGCCCGGCTGACCGACCTTTACGCAACCCTTACCGCCACGTAACCACCTTTTAGATACGCAACCGAACACAGCAGCCCAGTCCCACCTCCACTCTCAACGATGAGCAGGACCGTACCCACGGCACACTGCGTCCGACGGTCCCGAAAGGACACACCATGAATGCATCTTCCGAACCACGCCGCTCCTTCTCCCGCCGCGGTTTTCTGGGCCTGACGGCTGCCGCGGCCTCCGTGCCGCTGCTGGCAGCCTGTGGTGGCGGCTCGGCGTCGCAGGGCGGCGGGGGCGGGGCCGGCGGGACCGTCAAGTTCTGGGACATGCCCTGGGCAACGCCGGCCTACAATGATGCCGCCAAGAGCATCGCCGAGGGCTTCTCCGGTGCCAACGGCAGCAAGGCCAGCTACCAGATCATCCAGTGGAACAACTTCTACCAGACCTTCTCCTCCGCGATTGCTTCCAAGACCGGTCCCGCGGTTTCCACCGGCGGCGGCTTCCAGGCGTTCCAGTTCGAGCAGCAGGGCCAGATCGCCTATGCGGACAAGGTGATCGACAAGCTGAAGGCGAACGGCCAGTTCGATGACTTCCTGCCCGGCGTGCTGGACCCCTTCAAGTCGGACAAAGGCTACGTGGCTGTTCCCTGGCAGCTGGACATGCGCGTCTTTTGGTACCGCAAGTCCCTCTTCGAGAAGGCAAACGTTGCCCTGCCCACGGACTGGCCGTCCCTCCTTGAAGCCGGCAAGGCCCTGAAGAAGGTCGGCGCGTTCGGCTTCACCACCGGCGCAGGTGCCGGCAACAACTACGCCAACCACTCCATGATCATGATGATGGTCAACAACGGCGGCGGCGTGTTCAACAAGGACGGCGAGCTGGACCTGTTGAACGACCGCAACGTCGAGGCCATGGAGTTCGTCCTGGAGCTCGTGTCCAACGGCATCGTGGACCCCGCCGCGGTCAGCTACACCACCGACAACATGTCAGCCCAGTGGAAGGACGGCAAGGCGGGCTACGGCCTCTTCCAGGTGAACGTTCCGCAGCGCGTGGGCGACACCTCCGGCGACCTCCTGGTCGCTGACCCGATCAAGGGCCCGCACGGGGACAAAGCCACCATCGTGTTCCCGAACAACATCATGATGTACACCAACACCCCGTCCCAGGACGCCTCCGAGGAGTTCCTGGTGTACTACCTGGGCCAGCTCAAGCAGCTGTGGCAGAAGAAGCTCATGTCCGCACTGCCGGTCTTCAAATCCATCACGGAGATGCCCGAGTTCGCGGACGATCCCAACAACGTCAAGATCGTCAAGGACTGGCAGCCGATCGCCAAGACCTTCGCCTCCCAGGGCAGCAGGCTGAACGCGAATCTTGCCGCCCTCGACGGCGGCCAGGCCCTGAACCAGTTCAGCCAGACCATCATCACCGGAAAGGCCGACGCCAAGACCGCCCTGCAGACCTTCCAGTCCGGCCTCGAGTCCGTCCTGAAGAAGTAAGCGCCCGCCATGTCCTCCACCACTGCACAATCCGGCCTCGCCCGGGCCCGCCGCGGGCTTGCCCCCGGCGGGTCCGGGGCCGCCCCCGGCAAACGCAAGAGCAAGCTCTCGGCCCAGGCCACCAGGACCTTTTTCTGGCTCCTGCTCCCCTCTGTGGTCCTCCTGGTCCTGATCCACGGCTACCCGCTGATCTACGCCGCGGTCCAGGCCACGCACGACGGCGACCTGCTCCAGACCGGCAACTTCGTGGGCGTCCAGAACTTCTCCACCGTCCTGAGCTCACCGGCGTTCTGGAAAGCCGCCCAGTTCACCCTCTGGTTCACCAGCGTCGGCGTGTTCGGATCCTGGCTCGTGGGCCTGGGCCTCGCCCTGCTCCTGCGCACCAAGATCCCCGCCGGCAATACGTTCAAGGTCCTGCTGCTCCTGCCCTGGGTGGTGCCGATCGTGGTGTCCTCCACCGCCTGGAACTGGCTGGTGGCCACCCCGGACAGCCTGATTCCCGCGCTGTTCCGGAACCTTGGCCTGGGCACCCCGCTGTTCCTGGCAGACCCCACCCTGGCCTCCATCACCGTGATGGTCTTCAAAGTCTGGGTCAGCTTCCCGTTCATGATGATGATGATCTCCGCCGCCCTGGCCTCCGTGGACACCACCGTCTATGAGGCCGCCAGCATGGACGGCGCCAGCCGCTGGCAGCAATTCACCCAGATCACCCTGCCGCTGATCGCCCGCTCCACCTACATCAGCTGGATCCTGATGACCATCTTCTGCGTCAACGACTTCCCCACCATCTACCTGCTCACCGGCGGCGGACCCGTCAACGCCACCACCTCCCTGGTGGTCTTGGCCTACCGCACCGTGTTCCAGGACTTCGCCACCGGCCCCGGCGTGGCCATCGCCTTCCTCATGACCATGACCCTGGTGGTCATCTCGGTCATCCTGTACCGCCAGATCCGAAAGTCGAGTGTCGAATAATGAGCGCAGCAGTCCACGCCCATCCCCAATCCGGCCCGGCCCTGGGAGTCGGCCAGGCAGGCAACACCCGCCGGGTACTCTCCGAAGCCGGCCAACGCGGCCGCTGGTGGCGGTTCATCGCCATCCTCATCATCACCGCGATCGTGCTGGTGCCCATCATGGTCACCATCGTGCTCGCCTTCACCCCCGGTCCCAACAGCACCGCCACCGGCCTGACCTTCGAGAACCTCAGCAACGTGTTCTCCAAGACCCTTGCCGCCACCTGGCTGAAGAACAGCCTGGTCACCACCCTCTCCACCGTGGTGGTATCGGTGGCGGTGGCCGCACCCGCCGGCTACGTCCTCTCCCGCGGCCGGTCCAAGGCCGTCTCCGGCTACTCCCTGCTCCTGTTCGTCATGCAGTCGCTGCCCATCATCACCTCGGTGGTGCCGCTGTTCATCCTGTTCGCCGGGATGGGCCTGGTGGACAACCTCCTGGGCCTGACCATCATCTACGTCGGTTCCACCATGACGGTGGCCACCTGGATGATGGCCGCATACTTCGACTCCATCCCCATCAGCCTCGAGGAAGCGTCCTGGATCGACGGCTGCTCCGTCTTCGGATCCTTCACCAAAGTGGTCCTCCGAAACTCCCTCCCAGGCGTCCTCTCCACCGCCATCTTCGCCTTCCTCCTGGCCTGGAACGACTACCTCGTGGCCATCGTCTTCCTCCGCTCCAACGAAATCTTTACCCTTCCCATGGGCGTGCAGTCCTTCTTCCAGCAAAACGCGACAGACTGGACCTCAGTCATGGCCCTGGCCGTGGTCATGATGCTCCCGCCCGTCATCGTGTTCGCCGCCCTGAACAAATACTTCAGCGTCGGTGGCATCGGCGGCTCCCTCGCCGGCCGCTGACCGCCGCATTCGACCAACCACTTCCCAACACCGCTAAGGAAACCCATGTCCTACTCGCTTCAGCTCTACACGCTCCGCAACGCCATCTCCGAGGACCTGCCCGGCACCATCAAGAAGGTTGCCGATATCGGCTTCACCCAGGTGGAGCCCTACAACTTCGTAGCCACGGCCAAGGAACTCGGCGCAGCCCTGAAAGAGAACGGCCTCACCGCACCGTCCGGCCATGCCCCGCTGATGAGCCAGGACCAGGACGAGATCTTCACCGCGGCCAAGGAACTGGGCATCAGCACGGTCATTGACCCGTTCCTGCCCGCCGAGCACTGGCAGAAGGCCGAAGACATCCAAGCCACCGCCGAAAAGCTCAACCAGGCTGCCAGGAAGGGGGCCGAGTACGGCATCCGGGTGGGCTACCACAACCACGCCTGGGAGCTGGAGTCCATCATCGACGGCCGCACCGCGCTGGAATACTTCGAATCCCTGCTGGACCCGGAACTCGTCCTCGAAGTGGACACCTACTGGGTAGCCGTGGGCGGGCAGGACCCGGTGGACATCCTGGCAAAGCTGGGTGACCGGGTAAAGTTCATCCACATCAAGGACGGCCCCCTCACCAGGGACAACAAGGCCCAGCAGCCGGCGGGCCAGGGCAAAGTGCCGGTCATGGACGTGATCGCCGCGGCCACGTCGCTTGAAGTGGGAGTCGTGGAGTTCGACGACTACGCCGGTGACATCTTCGAAGGCATCGCCCAAAGCCTTGCTTTCCTGAACAGCAACACCGCAGCCGAGGGGGCCAACGCATGAGCACGCCCGCAGCAAAATCTTCCCGCAAGGGCCCGGTGGGCGTCGGCGTGATCGGCGCCGGGGTGATCAGCAAGCAGTACCTGGACAACCTCACTGCGTTCCCGGACTTGAAGGTCCACGTCATTGCGGACCTCTTCGAGGAGGCCGCCGAGGCGCGGGCCAAGGAGTACGGCATCCCCGAGTGGGGCGGGGTGGAGAAGGCCCTGAACCACCCCGACGTCGAAATCATCGTCAACCTCACCATCCCGGCAGCACACGTGGAGGTGGCCACCGCCGCCGTCAACGCCGGCAAGCACGTCTGGACCGAGAAGCCCTTCTCCCTGGACCGCGAGTCCGGGCTGGGCCTGCTCAAGACGGCGGACACCGCCGGTATCCGCCTGGGCTGCGCCCCGGACACGTTCCTCGGTGCCGGGATCCAGACCGCCCTGCGCCTGATCCAGCGCGGCGACATCGGCACCCCGCTGACGGCGATGACCACGTTCCAGACCCCCGGCCCGGAGTCCTGGCACCCCAACCCGGCGTTCCTCTTCCAGCACGGTGCCGGCCCGCTGTTCGACATGGGCCCGTATTACCTCACCACCCTGGTCCAGGCGTTCGGCTCCATCCGCAAGGTGGCCGCCGTCGGGTCCAAGGCCAAGGATGTGCGCGTGATCGGTTCCGGCCCCAAGGCCGGCGAGGAATTCACCGTCGAGGTGCCCACCCACGTCTCTGCCATGGCGCAGTTCGAGTCCGGCGCCTCCTCGCACAGCGTCTTCTCCTTCGAGTCCCCCCGGACCCGGATGGGCTTCGTGGAGATCACGGGCACCGAAGCAACCCTGTCGCTGCCGGACCCCAACTACTTCACCGGCGAGATCAAGCTCTGGCGTGCCAGCGACGAGGACTGGACCACCGTCCCGGCCACCGGACCCGCCAACGGCCGCGGCATGGGCGTGCTGGACATGGCTCGCTCACTGCGGGCAGGAACAGCCCACAGGGCCACCGGCGACCTGGCGTACCACGTGCTGGACACCATGGTTTCGATCAGTGAGTCCATCGACTCCGGCACGTTCATCGACGTCGAAAGCTCCGCCCCGGCATCCTCCGCCATCCCGGAGGACTGGGCTCCGGAAACCGCCACCCTCTGACAGGCAGCAGGAACGCATCATGAGCACACCCGCACACCCCTCCGATTCCACGCCCTCCCGACGGTCCGGCCGCCCGTTGGGTGTGGCCGCGATCGGTTACGCCTTCATGGGCAAGGCGCACTCCAACGCATGGCGGAACGTGGCCAGCTTCTTCGACGTCCCGGCCTTCGAGCAGAAGGTCCTCGTGGGCCGGGACGCCACCGCCGTGGCCGAGGCCGCGGCCGCGTACGGCTGGGCGGAGTCGGCCACCGACTGGCGCGCCGTGATTGAACGGGATGACATCGACATCGTGGACATCTGCGCGCCGGGGTGGATGCATGCCGAGATCGCGATCGCAGCGCTGGAGGCGGGCAAGCACGTGCTGGTGGAGAAGCCCCTGGCCAACACGCTGGCCGAAGCCGAACTCATGACGGCCGCGGCCGCCAAGGCCCGTGCCCGGGGCGTGCAGTCGATGATCGGCTTCAATTACCGGCGCGTCCCGGCACTGGCGCTGGCCAGGGAACTGATCGCCGAGGGACGCCTGGGCACGGTCCGGCACGTCCGCGCCGCCTACCTCCAGGACTGGCTCGCCGACGCCCAGGCACCCATGACCTGGCGGCTGCGAAAGGAAACCGCCGGGTCCGGCGCGCTGGGGGACATCGCCAGCCACGCCATCGACCAGGTCCTCTTCCTCCTCGGCGACCAGGTCAGCGAGGTCAGCGGCCGGCTGCACACCTTCGTGGACCGCCGCCCCGGCACAAGTGGTCCCGCAGGCGGGCTCGAAGAAGTGACGGTCGACGACGCCGCCTGGGCCACGCTGTCCCTCACCTCCGGGGCGGTCGCCTCAGTGGAGGTCTCCCGGGTGGCCACCGGCCGGAAGAACTCCCTCCAGATCGAGGTGTACGGCGAGAAGGGCAGCCTCCTGTTCGACCTGGAAAACCTCAACGAACTCGGTTTCCTGGACGCCACCGCCCCCGCCCGGGAGCAGGGCTTCCGCCGCATCCTGGTCAACGAACCCGAGCACCCCTACCTGGAAGCGTGGTGGCCGCAGGGACACATCATCGGCTGGGAACACACCTTCACCCACCAGGTCCGCGACTTCCTGCTGGCGGTCCGGGACGGAACCCAGCCATCGCCGTCGTTCGAAGAAGGACTAAACGTCCAGTACGTCCTGGACGCCGTGGAGGAATCCGCAGCCAATAAGAGCACCCTCACCGTCGTGCGCCACTAGCGCCCCACCACCAAGGAGCCCCCATGCCCCGCCCCTTCACCCTGTTCACCGGCCAGTGGGCCGACCTGCCCTTCGAAGAAGTCGCGCGCCTGGCCTCCGGCTGGGGCTACGACGGACTGGAAATCGCCGTCTCCGGCGACCACCTGGACGCCTGGCGCTGGGACGAACCCGGCTACGTCGAGTCCAAACTCGAGATCCTGGACAAGTACAACCTCAAAGTCTGGGCCATCTCCAACCACCTCAAAGGCCAGGCAGTCTGCGATGACCCCATCGACTTCCGGCACCAGGCCATCGTCGGCTCCAAAGTCTGGGGCGACGGCGACCCCGAAGGTGTGCGCCAACGCGCCGCGGAGGAAATGAAACACACCGCCCGGCTCGCCAAAGCACTGGGCGTGGATACCGTGGTCGGGTTCACCGGCTCCGCCATCTGGCAGTACGTGGCCATGTTCCCGCCCGTCCCGGAAAAAGTCATCGACGCCGGCTACCAGGACTTCGCCGACCGCTGGAACCCCATCCTGGACGTCTTCGATGAACAAGGCGTCCGGTTCGCCCACGAAGTCCACCCCTCCGAGATCGCCTACGACTACTGGACCACCGTCCGCACCCTCGAAGCGATCGGCCACCGCGAAGCATTCGGCCTGAACTGGGACCCCTCGCACATGATGTGGCAAGGCATCGACCCCGTCTCCTTCATCTGGGACTTCAAGGACCGGATCTACCACGTGGACTGCAAGGACACCAAGATCCGCCAGACCGGACGCAACACCGTCATGGGCTCCCACCTGCCTTGGGGCGACCCCCGCCGCGGCTGGGACTTCGTCTCCGCCGGACGCGGCGACGTCCCCTGGGAAGCCTCCTTCCGGGCCCTCTCCGCCATCGGCTACAACGGCCCCATCAGCATCGAATGGGAGGACGCCGGCATGGACCGCCTCCACGGAGCCCCCGAAGCCCTCGCCGCCCTGAAAAAATACGACTTCCCCGCCTCCCAAACCAGCTTCGACGCCGCCTTCAGCAGCAACGACTGACGCCGCGTGCGAACCCTCCGGCCGGGGCAGCAGTGCGAGGTGTGGATCGCATCCTGATGGCGAAACCATCTTCCTGTCCGCCAATGACGGCCACACGGAGTCTTTCTCGACCACGCACGGCCATGTCCAGCTCGCCCGGGTCCGTGCAGATGCCACCGGCGTCGAACAACTCCCACGGAGGCTGATACAGCATAAGCCCATACAGCAAAAACGGTGGCCCCTGGTTCCAGTATCTGATCCAGGGGCCACCGTCTTAGGTCGCTTTATCCGGCGTCGAAGCTCTCGTCGTCGTCATTGGGCGATTCCTCCTGCGGGAGGTCGTTTCCGCTGCCGTCCGGAAGGCCCGTGGCTTCCTCGCCGGATTCGGACGAAACCGGCGCCGAACCTTGGGAATCGTCATTCGACTCATCGATTTCCGCGGCGCTGGACGGAAGGTCCATGTCGTGGGGCACGGGTTCCTGGCCCGCTCCCTGCTGCGGTTCGTTGGTGTCCGCGCCGGCGGAAGACCCGCCACCGGACCCCTGGCCCTGCGTACCGGCCGCTTCCTGCTCGGCAGTGGGGGTGCCGTAACCGCCCGGGGCGGACTCGGGTTCAGCCTGCTGGTTTTCCTGCGTCATGCTTCCTCCTGTGTGCCAACTGCGGGTGATAATCAGCAAACTTATCAAATCTGGGTGCAAGTGCAACGGGATGCCTTGTTTCCGGGTACGGGAGGAGTAGAAAGAAGACCTGGTACTTGGCCTGCAAGGAAGGAGCACCGGTGTCCGATGTTGAGGACTACACGGGCCGGACGGGACGGAATGAGACCCGCGAGGAGCAGCTGGACCGCAACTGGGCAGAACTCCTGCAGGAGCTTCGCGTGCTCCAGACCGGGGTGCAGATCCTGGCCGGCTTCCTGCTGACGCTGCCGTTCCAGCAGCGGTTTGAAACGCTTGATGGCGTAGAGGTGGCCCTCTACCTCGCGAACGTCGTGGTGGCGGCCCTGACCACCGCCTTCATCCTCCTTCCGGTGAGCGTGCACCGCAGGCTGTTCCGCAAACGGTTGAAGGAAACACTGGTGTCCAGCGCGGACACCATCACCAAGATTGCCCTTGGCGGCATCGCCCTGCTCAGCGCGGGCACGGCAGCCCTCGTCTTCGACGTCGCGGCCGGGCGCTCGGCCGGAGTTTCTGCCGGCGGAGCTTTGCTGGGCATCATGGTGGTGCTGTTGGTATTCGTTCCGTTCCGACTCAACAAGCGGGCTTCGGGGAAGCCCGCCCCGCTCCCTCCCGGCAAGGCGCAGTAAGGCGGACTTGGGCCCCTGCAACCCCTCGCCGGCTAGGCGCCTTCGAGCACCTGGCTTGTTGCCCAGGCGAGGTACTTGCCCGCGTTGGCGACGGCGTCGTCCGGGCTCGCTGCCACGTCCAGCAACTGCGCCGCTGCCACCACACCATGCCCGGCGAGGTCTTCGAGGGTCACCAGGATCCGGCCGGCCACCACGATGACCGGAATCCCGCGCTCCCGGGCTGCATCCGCGAGCGCAATCGGCGCTTTGCCGGTCAGCGACTGCGAGTCCATGGACCCCTCCCCCGTAATCACCAGGTCTGCCCTGTCCAGCTGGCCGGCCAGGCCGGTCAGGCCGGCCACCAGCGCGAAGCCGCCCTCCAGCGTGGCGTCGGTGAAGGCAAGGAACGACGCCGGGAAGCCGCCGGCGGCGCCCGCCCCGGGGACGTTCACGTCCCGGCCCGTCACTTCCCGCAGTATGGATGCCCAGTTGCGCAGGCCGGCGTCAAGTAGTTCCGCAGCTTCCGGGCCCGCACCCTTCTGGGGGCCAAAGACGTGGGCTGCACCGGACGGTCCATACAGCGGGTTGCGGACGTCCACGGCGATCCGGAAGGTGGTGGCCGCGAGCCTCGGGTCCAGCCCGGATGTATCCAGGGACACGACGTCGGCCAGCGACCCGCCGCCCAGCGGCACCACATTCCCGGCACCATCAAGCGGCTTCAATCCCAGGGCGCGCAGGGCGCCGCTCCCGGCGTCGGTCATTGCCGAACCGCCCAGGCCCAGCACGATCTCGGTGGCGCCCGCGTCCAGGGCGGCGGCGATGAGCTGGCCGCAGCCGTAGCTGTGGGCGCGCAAGGCGTTGGCAGGGGTCGGTTCCATGTCGGCCAGTCCGGACGCCTGGGCCGTCTCGATCACTGCCGTGACCGTGCCGTCGGCCCCTTTGTGGATGGCCCAGGCGGCACCGACGGGAGCAAGGATCGGTCCCACCACGGCGTTGAGCCGCTCCTCGTACCCGGCCGCGACGGCGGCCTCCAGGGTCCCCTCCCCGCCGTCGGCGATGGGGAACTGGGTGGCCACGGCATCCGGGTAGACCCGCAGTGCCCCTTCGGCGATGGCGGCGGCCGCTTCTGCCGCCGTGAGGGACCCCTTGAATTTGTCCGGAGCAATAAGAATGCGCATGCGCTCCATCATGCCAGCATCCGCCGGGAAAGCGCTTGCCATCGTAATACGGACGCCCAGGGCGCCGGAAGTGCTGTTACCCCTGGCGCCAGTCGTCGCCGGCGAGGTGGGAGCCCGCTTGCGGTCCCATCTGCAGCATTCCGCCATCCACCACCCAGGCCGCACCGGTCACGTAGCTGGAAGCGGGCGAGGCGAGGAACGCAATGACGTCGGCGATCTCCCGCGCGTGCCCCGGCCGGCCGAGCGGGACACCGGGCCGCCTGATCGTCGTCGGGTCCTGGTCCTCCTGCCCCGTCATGGGCGTGGCGATCTCGCCTGGGGCCACCGTGTTGGCCGTGATGCCGTACTGGCCCAGTTCCAGGGCAAGCGTCTTCATGAGGCCGCCGAGGCCGTGCTTGGAGGCATCGTAGGCGGAGGAGCCGACGCGGGGCTGGAACTCATGGACGCTGGACACCGCAATCAGGCGCCCGCCGCTGCCGGCGCGGACCATGTACCGGGCCGCGGCCTGCAGGCAGACAAAGGCCCCGTTGAGGTTGGTATCCAGGATCCGCATCCAGTCGTCGATGCCCATGTCCAAAAACTTGGTGTTCGCCCCGGTGCCGGCGTTGTTCACAAAGACGTCCAGGCCACCCAGCTCCCCGGCGAGGTCGTCGACGACTCCGGCGGCAGCACGGAGTTCGGTGGTGTCCAGCTGCCGGACTACGGCCCTCCGGCCCAGGCTCCGAACTTCCTCGGCAGTACCCTCGGCACCCGCCCTGTCCGTATGCCAGGTGACGCCAACATCCAGGCCGGCGCGCGCGAGCGCCACCGCGGTGGCCTTGCCGATCCCGGAATCGGAGGCAGTGACGATGGCAGCGGTAGGCGTGAAATTGCTGGTGTCCGGCATGGCGGGCCTTTCATCGGTGGCAGGCGGGTAGCAGGTCAGGCGGGGCGGCGGAGTTCCGGCTCGTAGGGCCCGTCGGTGCCGCTGGAGCGCCCGCGTGGTCCGGCGGCCAGGGTGGGCGGGCTCTCGGGCGCAGACATCCACGGCACGGCGAATGTCACCACGGGCCGGCCGTCGCCGTCCGCGGACCTGACGGTCAGGCTTCTGGTGCCGGGAGGCACCGACGGGGCAAAGACCTGCAGGTTGCGGGTGCCCACCGTGGCCGAATCCTGCAGGGTGTATTCGGTCCCGAAGTGATCCTGGAGCGTGAGCCGCGGCTCGGGCGCACCATCCGAGGGCAGGTGGATGTTGACCACCAGCCCGGACGCCCACACCTCCACGGACAGGATGGTGAATTCGGCAACCTCGGTGACATGCCGCCCGTAGGTGGGCGGGAGCAGCAGCCTGCGGAGCGCCCCGGACGGAATGAACTGACGGGTGCTGTTGCCTTGGTCCCCTGCCACAGCTCTTTCCTTTCCTGCGGCCAATTGATAAGCGTACTTACCATAGAGCCTCCGGATCCGCTCCATGTCAAGGACCCGCGCCAGGACTGTGTGGATGGCCTGCGGAGATACCCACAGGCCTGCGGACACGTGCGGAAAAGCAGGCCCAGCGCGCTACCGCCGGGGCCGGACCACCGCGTAATATCCCGGCACCCGGTCCTGCCCGGGGACGCCCGTGACCGGATTGGTTTCGATGGCAGCGTGGCCGTCTTCCAGGAGTTCCCAGTCCGACGGCGGGAACGCCCGTTCGCGTTCTTCGGGGCCGAAGTGGCCGGGCATCGGCAGCCCACGGATGGCCAGTTCCAGCGGCGCCGGGATGCCGCGCGTGGTGGCACCGAGGTGGGACACGTACTCCACCGGGTTCCCGTGGAAGTTGGTTTCCGCCATGAAGACGGTGCCGCGGTTGCCGGCCAAGGTCCCCAGGTTCTCCACGAGCGCCTTCTGGTGGGCGGGATCGAGGACGTGCAGGACTCCGCGAATGAAGACGTTGGCGCCATCAGCACCCGCATGGATTGACTCTGCCAGGGCAGCGCCGGCGCCCGGTGCTGTCATGTCGAGCGCTTCGAAAGCAGGGTTGTCAGCTCCTGCGGACTGCCGCCGCGCTATCTCAACCGCGTGCGGCGACACATCCACGCCAATTACCCGCGGAAAGACACCCGCGAGCGCCCGGGTGAAACCGCCGTGGCCGCAACCGGCGTCCACCACCGGGAGGGCCGGGTCCAGGTAGCGCAGGAGGTTGTCCCGGTAGCCGAGGAACTCGTGGTCGCTGCCCGAATCCCACAGGACCTCGCCGCCCGGGCCCGTGGCGGTGATACCGGCCCAATACTGGTCCCACGCCTTATGCCGGTCCTTCGGAGCACTCCGGGACAACCTGACGAGCTTGGGGATCAACAAGTACTTCCGCCAGGCGGACGACGTCGATTTGGTTCGGGAGGACACGGCTCAAATATATGTTCCCGCTCCCGCAGGCGGCGCACCTTGCGCTACATTACGGCGCGCCCCGGCGCGGGGCGGCGGTTGGGGCGCAGGACGGCCGTAGTGGCCCCCGGCACCCTGCATCCCCCTACAATGTACTCAACTGGGAGGGAAGGGAGCACTGTGACGGCTGTCCCGAGTGATGTGCGCCTGCCCCGCACCGCCGTCGTGGCCGATCCCGATGCCGGGCGCCTGGCCCTTAACGCACACGCCCTGCGGGAGGCCGGCTACACCGTCCTGGAAGCCGCCGACGCCGCGTCCCTGGCCCGGCTGCTGGCTGCCGGCGAGCCTTCCATCATCGTCGCGGACGCGCCGCTGTCAGCGGTCCGGACGACCGCCCCGGTCCTGGTGATGGTGGACCTGAACGATCCGGCGGACATTGGGGCAGCGAACCCGCCCGGCATCCACGACTGCATCACCAAGCCGCCCGCACCGCAGGAACTGGTCCACCGCGCGTCGGTCCTTATCGAGCAGGTATCCCGCCGCCGCGCGTCACGGGAGGAGGCGGAGGGGCTCCGCGAACAGCTGCGTGAAGTGTCCGCGGCGGTGCGCGCCACCAACAATCCCCAGGAAATTGCCGACCACGTCGTGGCCGGATTCGGCCGGACCTTCAAGGCCGATTACGTTGTCCTTTCCACCTTCGAGGACCACAGGGTCCCGGTGATCACGGCCACCTGGCGCCGGCGCGGGCTCGTGGAGCTGCGCCCCGAAGCCCTGCCTGGCGAGGACGAAGCCCGTGCCACGGCGGATGCGCTCTGGGCGGGCACGGAAACGCTGTCTGCCGACGGCAGCGAGGCCGATGCGGATGCCCCCGCGAGGCCCGCACCCGCTGTAGCCGGGGCCGCCTCCACCCTGGCAGTTCCCATCGGCGAAGGAAACTCGTCCCTGGGCATCATCTGGATCGCCATGATGGAGCGGCCCAGGACCTGGTCCAGCGCCGAGCTCGGGCTGATCCAGCACGTGGCGGGCAACGCCGCGTACGGACTGATCCAGAGCCACCTGATCAACAGCCAGCAGCAGGTGGTCAAACAGCTGCGGGAACTCGACAAGGCAAAGACGGACTTCCTGGCCACCGTGAACCACGAGCTGAGGACGCCGCTGACCTCGATCATGGCCTACCTGGACATGATCCAGGAGAGCACTGAACACCCGGTATCCAAGGAAGTCCACCAGATGCTGGACATCGTGGTCCGCAACACCGAACGGCTGCGGACGCTCATCGAGGATATGCTCAGCGTCTCGCGTGGCGGACTGGATGACACCGTGATGCACTTGGCGCCCGTACGCCTGGGGCAGACCCTTGACCTGGTGGCCGCCGCACTGCGGCCGCTGGCCACGCTGCAGAACGTCACCATCGACGTCGATCCCGTTCCAGAGGATCCGGAGATCCTTGCCGACGAGGTACAGCTCCAGCAGGTCTTTACCAACCTGGTGTCCAACGCCATCAAGTTCACCCCCAGCGGCGGACGCATCGAGGTGGGCAGTGAGTCCTACGCCGGTGCCGACGGATCCAAATGGGCCACTGTCCGGATCGCCGACACCGGAATCGGCATTTCCAGCGACGAGATCAACCATGTGTTCACCCGCTTCTACCGGGCCTCCAACGCCATGAACGGGGCCATCCCGGGCACCGGCCTGGGCCTGGCCATCTCCAAGGACATCGTGGACCGCCACGGCGGCAGCATCGATGTGGCCTCCACCCTGGGCGCCGGGACCACGGTGACGGTCAGCCTTCCCCTAGGCACCGACCACGCCCAGGTCAACTAAGCGGGAAGGAGGACTGGCAATGTTTGCCGACGACGACCCCCGGCTTTCCCAGCTGCTGGAAGGCATTGTCCGGCTCGCTTCCGGCGACCTCACCTCCCGGATTGAGGTCTCCCCCGCCCGGGACGAGCTGGACGCCATCATCATGGGCACCAACCTGCTCGCCGAGGACTTGGAGATCATCTACCAGGAACTCGAACAGCGGGTCCAGGTCCGGACCCAAC
Organism: Pseudarthrobacter sp. MOO14; assembly: GCF_058267675.1. NCBI lineage: Bacteria > Bacillati > Actinomycetota > Actinomycetes > Micrococcales > Micrococcaceae > Pseudarthrobacter > Pseudarthrobacter sp. MOO14. The sequence continues at coordinate 2,625,360 of NZ_CM177849.1, read as the reverse complement.
TGCTGCACGAAGCCCACCTGGAAATGCAGAAAATGGCGATGCAGGACCCCCTGACCGGCCTGGCAAACCGGTCCGCCCTCATCGAAGCCCTTCGGACCGCGCTGCTGGCCGTGGACGGAAGGACCCTGGAACCGGCCGGCGAGTGCCCGGCAATCCTGCTGATGGACCTGGACTCGTTCAAGTCGATCAACGACAGCCTCGGACATACCGCCGGCGACCAGGTGCTGGTGACCGTGGGCGAACGGCTGCGGGGCGCGGTGCGCGTTTCCGACGTCGTAGCCCGCCTGGGCGGGGACGAATTCGCCATCGTGATGCCCACGGCATCACCGGACCAGGCCGCCATCGTGGCGCACCGCATCCTGGCGGCGCTCAGCGAACCCATCGAGCTCCCCGGCCGCAGCGTGCGCTGCGGTGCCAGCATCGGGCTCAGCCTGGGCAGCGAAGGCCAGAGCCCTGAGGACATGCTGATGGAGGCCGACGTCGCCATGTACGCCTCCAAGGCGGAGGGCCAGAACAAGCTGCACCGGTTCGAACCCGCGCTGCTGCTGATGCGGCGCCTCCGCAGCCAGCTGGTGGATGACCTGCGCGCAGCCATCAAGGAGGATGGCCTGACCCTCTACTACCAGCCGGTGGTTGAGCTCAACACCGGACGCGTCGAGGGCGTGGAGGCGCTGGTCCGCTGGAACCATCCCACCCGGGGCTTCATCATGCCGGACGAGTTCATCCCGCTGGCGGAGGAGGCGGGGCTGATCTCCGAGCTGGGCCTGTGGGTCCTCAGGACCGCTGTGTGGCAGCTGCGGGAATGGATCGACAGCTCGCTGGTGGACAGCGATTTCTCCGTGCGGATCAACATCTCCGCCACGGACCTCCAAAGCCTGCAGTTCATCGAGGACGTGCGCAACGTCCTGAAAGAAACCCGCGTGCGGCCCGACCAGGTGGTCCTGGAACTGACGGAAGTGGCAATCGTCAAGGGCAATGAGCTGGACCGATACTCGCTGGGCGGCCTGCGGGGCCTGGGCGTGGGCATTGAAATTGACGATTTTGGCACCGGCTACTCATCCATCAGCTACCTCCGCCGTTTGCCGGTGGACCGGGTCAAGGTTGACCGGTCGCTGATCACCGGACTGGAGAGCGATCCCAGCCAGCCGGGCCTGGTGGCAGCAGTCCTCCAGCTGGTGCGTGCCTGCGGGCTGGAAGCTGTCTGGGAGGGCGTGGAAACGGCGGAGCAGGCGGAAATCCTTCGCAACCTGGGCTGCCGCAGCGCCCAGGGCTACTACTTCGGCCGGCCGGTCCCACCCGACCAGATTCCAGGTTTATTGAAAGAGCGGGCGGAAAGCGCTAACCAGTAGTGCGCAAACTACTGCGCTTTTGTGGCCGCCGTTATACGATCAGCGTGCGGTGTCCGGCTTTTTCGTCGCCGCGGAATTTCAGGTCTCACAGCAGCACCGGACTCTAAAAGGCGTTTTTGAAATTGAACATTAATGGGCCAATGGGTCATTACTTCGTCAACTGGGGGCGTAGCTAATGTCGGTTCGTGTACAAGCATGGGGAATTATCGCCGCAGTACTCTCGGATACGGATCCCGCGGGGGCCGCTGTCCGGCAGCGGCTGAGCGACAGCCTCGATGAGAATCCCGGCGTGCCCGAGCGGGCCCTGCTGGAATATCTCCTGGAGGCCCGGAGGAGCGACGCCAACACGGCGGAAACCATTGAATCCGTACGGCAGATGCGCCTGGCGCCGCCCGTACTGCCACCGAAGCTGGCCGAACAGTTGGACGCCATCCGCAGCGCCTCCCGGATCAGCGCCCTGCTGGAAAACCACATGCTGATGACCGCCTTCCAGCCCATCTACGGGCTGGAAGGAAAGGCCGTGGTGGGTGTGGAGGCGCTCTCGCGCTTCGTCAGCGACGACGGCGCCACCGCGGAACTCTGGTTTGCCGAGGCAGAGGCCGTGGGCCTGGGCGCGAACCTCGAGTTCTCAGCCCTTGGCTCGGCTGCAGCAGCTGCCCGTGACCTGCCCGGTTCCCTCTACGTGTCCCTCAACATCTCCCCCACGTCCTGCATGGACCCGCGGCTGCCCGAACTGTTCGAGCACATCGAGCTCCCCATCGACCGGGTGGTGCTCGAATTGACGGAAGACATTCCGGAAGAGGAATACCTTCAGTTCATCTCCGCACTCAATCCCCTCCGCGAAAAGGGCCTCCGGATCGCCGTGGACGACACCCACACCGGAGCCGGCGCCCTGAGCCGCATGATCCACCTGCGCCCGGACTTCCTCAAGGTGGGCCGCAACGTGATCGGTGACGTGGACAAAGACGGCGTCCAGCGCGCCCTCGCCGCTTGCCTGGTGGACTTCACGGACCAGATCGGCATCACCCTGGTGGCCGAAGGCATTGAGACAGTGGGCGAGCTGAAGGTCCTGACGGAACTCGGCATCAGCGCCGGCCAGGGCTACCTGCTGGGCCGCCCCTCGGTACGGCCTGAGGACTGGGCCAACTGGAACACCCGCCTGGACGTGGACGGCCTGGAACGCCACCTGGCCAGCCCCGGCGAGTAGCCGGCACGGAACCTACCGGGGTTCCTGCGCCGGCGGCCACTGGCCGCGTGCACTGAGCACCTCGCGCAGCAGGTCCGCACGGTCCGTGACGATGCCGTCCACCCCCAGCTCGAGGAGGCGGTGCATTACAGCGGCCTCGTTGATGGTCCAGACATGCACCACCAGGCCAAGGTCGTGGGCGCGGCGGATGAAGCCTGCGGTGACCACGGGGACCCGTCCGTACCGCACGGGAACCTGCAATGCCTGGATATCGCGGAGCGGCCGGCGCATGATCCGGCGGAAGGCCGCCCGCGGAAGGACAGGTCCCAGGAGGGTGAAGAGGGCATTCGAGGCCACGCCGGCGGAGGAGGCCACCGGCCGGCTGAGCAGCTTCAGCACCGCCCGCCGCCGCCGGTCCGAAAAGCTGGTGACCAGCACCCGGTGGTGCACCTGGTGCCGCTCGATCGCGGCGGCAGTGCTCCGCACCGAATCCCAGTCCTTGACGTCGAGGTTCAGCCTGGCCTCCGGCAGGCCGGTGACCAGCTCGTCGAACGTGGGAATGGGTTCACGGCCGTCGATCCGCGCCTTCGCCACCTCTGCGGCGGCAAGATCCCCGACCCTGCCTCTGCCGTCGGTCACCCGGTCCAGGAATTCATCGTGGAACAGCAGCAGCACGCCGTCCGCCGTGGCGTGGACATCCGTTTCGAGATAGCGGAAGCCGAGTTCGATGCCGGCGCGGAACGCGGCCATGGAGTTTTCCAGCCCGTCCACCGAGAAGCCCCGGTGGGCCATGGCGATGGGAAGCTGCCGCCCGGCGTCGTCGGGGTGTTGAAAAAAGGGCAGGGTCACCCTGCGAGCGTACCCGAGGCCCGCACCGTCAGTCCCGGCAGTCGGTCTCGCCACAGGGCAGGATGTCCACGCCGTCGCCGCAGTGCAGCAGGACGCGTCCGCGGCCGCCATCCAGGTGGACCCAGACGGCGCTGTGGTCTGCGGTAATGGTGTCCACTACCCCGCTCGCTTGGAAGCCGGGTGACAGCAGGACGCGGACCCTGTCGCCTTGGCGCAACTGTTTCCAGTGCGGATCAGGCGTTGCCTTGCGCAGCGGCGCATCTGCTGCGCGCTGTTTGACGCTTCGTGCCATCGGAACCCCCTGTGAGCCGGCCGGTGAGGGGCAAACCCTCCAGCCTTGACGGTACAGACGAAAGGTAAACGCCAGGTGAGCGCCAGCTGGAAGTACGGGGCGGGAGTCAGGAAAACTGGACGCCCAAGGCTGCCAGCCTGGCCTCCAGGACCTGGGCCACGCCGTCGTCGTCAAAATGCGGTGCCTGCCGGCCCGCCGCCCTGATGGCCTCGGGGTGGCCGCTGGCCATCGCGTAACCGTGACCGGCCCAGCGGAGCATTTCGATGTCGTTGGGCATGTCGCCGAAGGCGACCACGTCGGCGGCATCGATGCCCAGTGCGGCCGCGTACTCGGCCAGGGTGACGGCCTTGTTCACGCCCGGGAGGGACAGTTCCAGCATGGCGACGCCGGGCGAGGAGTGCGTGGCGGCGGCCAGGTGTTCGACGGCGGGCGCCACCTCGGCGAGGAAGTCATCCGGGGTGCCCTCCCGGACAATGGCCAGGAATTTGACCACGGAATCGTCCCCGGTGAGCGTTTCATGGAGCGGCGCCGGAGTGAATTCGGCGAGGAGTTCGCTGGATTCGTTTTCGATGAAGCCCGGCTCAAGGTGGAACCCGGTGAGCGTTTCGGCGGCGAACAGCGCGGCGGGACGGAGTTCCTTGATGACGCGGCGGATTTCCAGGACAGCAGCGGTGGCCAGCGCACGGGCGGATACCAGTTGGTCCGCTTCCAGGTCCCAGACGACGGCACCGTTGGAGCAGATCACCCGTCCGGCGTGGCCCAGCTGCTCCTCAAGCGGGTGCAGCCAGCGCGGAGGGCGCCCGGTGACGAAGACCAGTTCTACGCCGGCATCCCGGCAGGCGTGGAAGGCGCGTATGGTGCGCGGGCTGATTTTTCCGTCGTGCCCAAGGATCGTCCCGTCAATATCGCTCGCAACCAACCGCATCCTGCAAGTCTACGTTGACCGCCGGCTCCCGTTGTCGGCCTGCGGGGCTACACTGAAGTATCGAACATATATTCGAATAAAGGTGTGTTGTGGGCGTTATTATTGGTCCCCGCGTGATAGATGCGGGCGTCTCCTTGTTATCGGTGCTGATCTCGCCCGTGGCAGTGGCGGCGGGGTTTCCGTCGCCCGCACAGGACTACTTCGATGGCCGGATCGACCTGAACGCCCACCTGATCAAGGACATCACCAGCACGTTCGTGGTCCGGGTAACCGGGGACTCCATGGAAGGCGCGGGCATCAGCGACGGCGATGAACTCATTGTGAACCGGGCCCTGGAACCGCGGGACGGGTCTGTGGTGATCGCCGTCCTGGACGGAGAACTGACGGTCAAGCGCCTGCGCATCACCGGCAACGGCGTGGTGCTGCAGGCGGAAAACCCGCGGTATCCGGACATCCGGGTACCGGCCCTGTCCGAACTGACCATCTGGGGCGTTGCCACCCGGTGCCTTCATCATGTGTGAAGTGCATCGTGGCTAAGCCTGCCCCCATGCGGAGGATGCCGCAGATCGCCCATGTGGACGTCAACTGCTTCTACGCGTCGGCTGAGCGCGCCTTCGATCCCTCCCTGGAGGGCCGGCCGCTCGTGGTCCTGTCCAACAATGACGGCTGCGCGGTTACCCGGTCCCCCGAGGCGAAAGCCCTCGGCATCTCCACCGGGGAGCCCTGGTTCAAGCTCGCGCCGCGGGCCAAAGAATGGGGCCTGGTGGCCAAGTCCAGCAATTATGAGTTGTACGGGGACATCAGCGCCCGCGTCATGGAACTTCTCGGCCGCTACTCGGCGTGGCTGGAGGTCTACAGCATTGACGAGGCGTTCCTCGGCGTCAAGGGCGAACCGGACCAGCTGTTGGTCCTTGGCCGCCGGATCAAGGAGGCCGTGCTGCGCCACGTCGGGGTTCCGGTGTGCGTAGGGATAGCTCCCACCAAAACACTGGCCAAGCTGTGCAACAAGTGGGCCAAGAACAATCCCGCATTTGGCGGGGTGTGCCTCTGGGAGTCAGTGCCGCCGCCGGTGCGGGAGGGCTTGATGGGCCGGTTGCCCGTGGACGAGATCTGGGGCGTCGCCGGGCGCCTGGCCAAGCGCCTGAATGCCATGGGGATCTTTACCGTGCTGGACCTGATGCACGCCGACCCGGTGGCGATCAGGGGCAAGTTTTCGGTGGTGCTGATGCGCACGGTCCTCGAACTGCGCGGCACTGCCTGCATTCCCATGGAGGAGGAGCGCGTTGGCCGCGACCAGTTGATCTTTTCCCGCTCGTTCGCCACCCCGGTGACCACGTCTGCCGGTGTGCGGGAGGTGCTGGGCATTTACAGCCAGCAGGCGAGCGCACGGCTGTCCAAACACGGCCTCCAGGCAAAGGTGCTGACGGCGTTCGCAGCCACCTCGCCGTTCCGGAACCAGGAGCAGGCGCATCCTACGGTGTGCGTCCGGCTTCCCGTGCCCACCGCGGATCCGCTCCTGCTCACCAGGGCCGCGCACGCTCTGCTGCCGAAAATCCGGGAAGGGCTCAAGTATGCGAAGGCGGGCCTGATGCTGACCGATCTTCGGCCCACCGGCAACCAGCCACCGCTGGAGCCTTTCGAGAACCGGCACGAGGAACGCGGCATCGGGCCGCTGCTGGAGGACGTCAGCCGCCGCTTTGGGCGCGGTTCCATTGGTTTGGGGTACGCAGGCGTCAAGTCCGGCCTTGACTGGACCATGAAGCGCAATATGCGTTCACCCCGGTATACAACCCACTGGGACGAACTGCCGCTGGTCAAGGCCGCCTGACCTTCGGGTCCCCGACGGCGGCACCAAGGCCGGCGGCGGGGACCCTTGTGGCCATCAGGCGCGGGACCTGCCGCGGACAAAGTGGAAGATCAGGACTACCACGGCAACCACCAAAAGGATGTGGATGAGCCCGCCGCCAATATTGGCGAGCAGTCCGAGGAGCCAGAGAACGGCGATGATAATAGCGATCCAAAGCAACATGAATTTCTCCTGCATTGTTATTGGCTGGAACTGCTGCATGTGCAGTACGGCGCCTTAGCCGGGCCTACTGCAAGGAATACACCCCTACCTCCCGTTCCAGGCCCCCATGCCGCTTCCGCTCATCAGCACGGCCGATAAAACGTCGCAGTGGCCTGCTGAATCGCCACACCGAAATTGTGTGGCAAATCCCAGACTATTTCAGGACGCCCCTGCTGGAAATGGCAGGGCATCAAAAAAATAGACGTGTCCCCTTTGTGCGTGATTTCGGGCATGGATGCAAAATCCCCGCAGCTCTCCTGGAACGCACCGGGGCCGGGCAGGATCAGGCGGTGGTGAACCGGGCAGTTGCCCCGCCGTCGAGGGCCCCGCTGGGCAGCCGGCGGTCCATGAGCACCATCAGGAGGTGGTGGGCGGCGCCGCGGAGGGGCTCGCCGTCGCCGAAGGCCCAGTCCAGGTCTGTGGCTTCGAGCCGGACGCCGGCCAGGTCAAGCCGGAAATGCTTCCGGCTGAGGGGGCTGGTCGCATGGTCGAGTACCGTGCGGAGGCTTGCATCACTGACCGGGTGTTTGAGGCCGAGTGGGATGGTGATGTCCAGGCCATGGACGATGTCGTGGGTAAGGGCTCCCGGGAGTCCACCGCCGGGCGGTTTCCACAGCGTGTCCTCGTTCGCGCGCCAGCGGTGAAGCAAGGTGCTGACCGGCTCCTGGGCGTCGTGGCGAGCGACCCGATCCGCCATGCGGGCGAAGTTGCCGCGCGAGCGGAGCAACTCGCCGATGAACCGTGGGGTGGAGAAGCGCAGGGGCATGGCCATGTGCGCGACGACTTCCCGCACGCGCCAGCCGGCGCAGAGCGAGGCGGCGTCCCACGCCTGTTGCGGCAGCACTTCCAGGATTTTGGTAAAGGCCCGCCGCTCGGCTGCTATGTTCGCCATGGAGTAGCTGTCCGCACTCATCGGTGGGCTCCGGGGTGCTGTGCCAGGTAGGTCTCGAAGCGGTCCAGCGAGGTGAGGAATCCGGCCTGGGCGGCGGGATCGAGCATTGGCTCCGGAACGTTCGTTTGTTCGATGTCGACTTGGGTACGGCGCGATCCCAGCTCGGTGAAGGTGATGGTCACGGTCATCCCCGAGTGGTCCTCAATCCACGACAGGCGCTCCGGCGGGGTCACCTCAACGTACCGTGCGCTGGTCGGGTAGGTGCTGCCGTCGCGGTCGTTGACCATGACGGTGGTGAAGGCACCCCCGACGCGGGCATCCACGGTGATTGTGTCCAAGGGCGTGGTGACGCCGGCCGGACCCCAGAAGTGGGTCAAATGCTCGGGTTCGACCATGCAGCTGAAGACCAGTTGCCGTGGCGCCTCGAAGATGCGGGTGAAGCGGAGGGTGTTCTCATTCATGGCGGTCTCCATTCGGGGGTTCCTGCAGGTTGCGGAGGTGTTGGTCGAGCTTGTCGAAGCGCTCGGACCAAAGGCGCCGGTTCTCCTCGATCCAGCCGGCAGCGACATCGAGGGCCTGCAACTCCAGGTGGCAGGGGCGGAACTGGGCTTTCCGGCCTCGACTGATCAATCCCGATCTCTCGAGAACCTTCAGATGCTTGGAGATACCCGGAAGACTCAAGTTGAACGGTTCCGCCAGTTCGTTGACGGTGGCGTCGCCGGCGGCGAGCCGGACCACGATGGCCCGGCGCGTCGGGTCGGAAAGCGCACTGAACATCGCGTCGAGCCGCTGATCTTCCGCAACTGTCATGCGGGGCTCCAGAATTTCTCCATCCCTATATTTTACTTATTAGCTAATTAACCGTCAAGCAAAATAAGGTGGCTTCCGGGCTGGCGCTGCCACCCGCAAAAAGACGCTTCACGACGTTTTTTGACGCCTCGCGACGCCACGTTGCGCGTACGCGTCGCCGGGTGAACCAGTACGACACGAACGATTGTGGGCCTGGTGGGCGCTCCGTAACCTCGTCTCAGCATCCGCCCCAGCAAAGGAATCCCCATGACCAACCCGCAGGACAACGGTCCGCAGAAGTCCACACGCATCGTGGCCGGCCAGTCAGCCAAACCCAAGCGCCCCCTGGGCCTGAAAATCGGCATTGCCGCCGCAATCCTGGCCCTGGTTGGCGGTGGCGCCGCCGTCGCCTCAGCCGTCAACACTGGCGCCCCGGCCGCAACCCCGGAAAGCGCCCCGGCCGGCAATCCGGCAGCCGAGCTGAAGCTGGGCTATTTCGGCAACGTCACGCACGCCCCGGCCCTGGTGGGCGTCAGCAAAGGCTTTATCGCCGGGGAACTGGGCAGCACCAAACTCAGCACCCAGGTCTTCAATGCCGGTCCGGCCGCCATCGAAGCCCTGAACGCAGGCGCCATCGATGCCACCTATATCGGCCCCAACCCGGCCATCAACTCGTTCGTCAAGAGCCAAGGCCAATCGGTGAGCATCATCGCCGGAGCCGCCGCCGGGGGGGCGCAGCTTGTGGTCAAGCCGGAGATCACCTCCGCCGCAGACCTCAAGGGCAAGACCCTTGCATCCCCCCAGCTGGGCGGCACCCAGGACGTCGCCCTTCGGGCCTGGCTCTCATCACAGGGCTACAAAACGAACGTGGACGGCAGTGGCGACGTCGCCATCAACCCCACCGAGAACGCCCAGACCCTCAAGCTGTTCCAGGACGGAAAGCTCGACGGCGCCTGGCTGCCCGAGCCCTGGGCCTCCCGCCTGGTGCTGAACGCCGGCGCCAAGGTGCTGGTGGACGAAAAAGACCTGTGGGACGGCTCCCTCTCGGGCAAGCCGGGCGAGTTCCCCACCACCATCCTGATCGTCAACCAGAAGTTCGCGGCGGACCACCCGGACACCGTCAAGGCGCTGCTGAAGGGCCACGTGAAATCGGTTGAGTGGCTGAACAACGCCTCTGCCGCCGACAAGGCCACAGTGATCAATTCCGCCTTGAAGGAAGCCGCCGGCGCGGAGCTGAAGCCGGATGTCATTGACCGGTCCCTGAAGAACATCGTCTTCACTGTGGACCCGCTTGCCGGAACCTACCAGAAACTGCTGGCCGACGGCGTGACCGCCGGTACCACCAAGCAGGCCGACATCAACGGCATCTTCGACCTGAGGGCGCTCAACAGCGTGTCCGGCGAGAAGACCTCGGCAGCCGGGCTCGGCAAGGAATAGCTCCTACCCTTGATTGCTCCGCAGGTGCCGTTTTGTGCACCTACAGCGACTCCTGCGGAGCGCCGTTCACAGCGCGGGGCCGCCCGAACCAGGACGACGCGACGCCCGTGCAAGGAGGGCTCCCCGCAGAGGGCAGCCGGTTAGCTGCCCGGTCCCAGGTGGATGGTGACGATGGTCCCGTACTCGGGGGCGGGACCGAGGTCAAGCCGTCCGCCGGCCGCAGCGGCAATCCGGGCACAGGTTGCCAGGCCCAAGCCTGATCCGGGCGGGTCACCCTGGCGGTCAAGGCGCACCAGCGGATCGAGCACGCGTTCGCGGTCACCGGAGGCGATGCCCTTGCCGTTGTCGATGACGCGCAGGACCGCACCATCCTCGCCACGGTGGCCGGTAATGTGGATGACCGGCGGGACGCCAGGCCGGCTGTAGGCCAGGGCGTTGTGGATGAGATTCTGCAGGAGAACCCGGGTCTGGACCGGGTCCGCGGTAAATAGCAGCTCCCCCGAGTCCACGGACGCTCCCGACTCCTCCACGGCGGTGGCCAGGTCCGCGACGACGTCCCCCACGAGATCCGCCAGGGAAACCGCGGCCGGCTGCAGGTCACCGCCGATGGTGGCGAAGGCCAGGACATCCTCGACCATCGCCAGCATACGCCGGCCGGTCCGGCCCACGATGCCCAGGTACTCCGGAAGCCGGGCGTCGTCGCCTGCTTCTGCGTCCATTTCGCCCAGTTCCACGAATCCGAGGATCGAGGTCAGCGGGTTGCGGAGGTCGTGGCTGATCCTGCCGGCAAACTCCGCCAGGAGGGTGTTGCTCCGCTCGGCTTCGGCCAGCGCATCAGCCAGGCGGCGTGCGCGGCGCTCCAATTGCAGGACGTCGACGATTTGGGCGGCGAGGATTTCAAGGCCGCGGAGTTGTTCGCCGCTGAGCCGGCCGGTTTCCCGGGCGCCGGCACAAAGGGTGCCAAGGACAAACCCGTCGTCGGTCACCAGCGGAATGGAGGCATAGAACCTGACACTGCTGCGCCGGCCGTCCACGTAGGGGTTTTCGCGGTACCGGGGGTCCAAGGAAGCGTCCTCGAGGACGGTGGGTTCACCGCTAAGGAACCCCACCGCGCACATCGAGTCTTCCCTGGTGCACAGATACGGTTCCATGCCCGCGGTGGCTGCCTGGTACTGGAGGTCTTCGGTGATGATGTTGATGGCTGTCACGGGCTGGCCACAGACCGTGCGGGCCAGTTCAACAAGGTTCTGCAAGCGTTCCGACGCAGCCGGAACTTCGACATGTCCGTCCGGGCCTGGAATGGGCAGTCCGGTTCCGGCAAGGACCGCGTCTCGGACCATCTCGTTCACCGTCATGGCCTGCGCGCCTTGTTATCAGCGCGCGCGAACCACCAGCCATCCGCGCGCGCGGTGGCCAAGCCTTCCATGCCGGGATCGTCCACCGGTCCAGCATCCCATACCGGCGTCGCCGCACGGGGAGAACACAGGAGGGCCGGCTCAAATCCATGAACCGGCCCTCCTTGCCTTCCCCGGCACCGCGGCGTCACGGGGAAGGTGAACCAATCAGCCCGGGACGTTCCGGGGATCGTTGCCGTAGCTGTACTTCTCCCCGATCTGGCCATCCTGGTTTTTGATGACGTGTTCCACCTTGTCTGCTTTCGCGGCGTCGCGACCGGCGGCTACCGCCTCTTCCTTGATGCCGTAGCCGGCACCAAACGCGCGGTCAGCGCCTTCGCGCTTGTTCTTCCACTGGCCGTCTTCGTAGTACGTCTCGATATCGCCCTGAGCCATTGCACACTCCCTCTGCTGTTTGGTTCCAAGACGCCTGCTGCGCAAGCGCGGAAAGCGAAGAGCCCCGCAATACATGTTGTTGTAGAGCGGGGCCTTCGTGGCAACCACTCCGCCTGTTGGGGGGCCGGCGGAGGAGCTGACACCAAACTAATAGAAAGCATGCTTAGTTTTCAAGCCGGCAGAGAACTCCTGGGAGCGCCGCTTCCTGCCGTGGCCGTACTACAACCACGAAGGATAGCGGCTACCCGCCCACTGCGTTCAGTTCGGTTCGGGTGGGCGGGTTGGCGCCGGGGCGCGACACCGTGACGGCAGCCGCGCGGGCAGCGTGCGCCAGGAGTTCGGCCAGCCCTTCGGTGGGCAGGTCGCGCAGTTCCTCGCGGTTCTGCGCGCCGTCCAGCTCCCGGTCAACCAGGCCGGAGAGGAGCGCGGCCATGAACGAGTCGCCGGCGCCCACGGTGTCCGCCACCTCCACTTTGGGCGCGGGCACTGACGTTTCGCCGGCGCGGCAGATACCCCAGGGCCCGTCCGCGCCGCGGGTGACCACCACCAGGGCAGGGCCCTCCTCCCCGCCAAGCGCCAGCCAGGCGCGCGCGGAGTCCAGCACATCCTGGCCGGGGTAGAGCCATTCCAGGTCCTCGTCCGAGGCCTTGACCACGTCCGCCAAGCTGACGAACTTCTCCGCCTGCCGGCGCGCGTAGTCCACATCGGTGATGATGCTGGGGCGGCAGTTGGGATCGAAGCTAATGGTGGCGGACGGGTGGGCATGCTCGACGGCGGCCAGCACCTCGGCGGCGCCCGGCGCCAGCATGGTGGCAATGGAGCCGGTGTGCAGAAGCGTGGTGCCCTGCAGCATGAAGCCGAGCCGGTCCACGAGGCCGGGCAGCTCCCAGGCGAGGTCGAACGTGTAGGTGGCGGCGCCGTCGTCGTCAATCAATGCGGTGGCAACGCTGGTAGGCAACTCATCCGGAGGCAGCGGCAGCATCACGGAACTGGCGCGAAGGTGCGCGGCCACAGAATCGCCGTAGGCGTCCCGGCCGTAGCGGCCGATGAACTGCACCGGATGGTCCAGCCGGGCCAGGCCGACCGCGACGTTGAGGGGGCTGCCGCCGACGTGCGCCTCGATTCCCGAGGCACGCTGGACGACGTCGACAAGGCCTTCGCCAATAACTGTGAGCATGGTCATACTCTGCCAGAAAGCGGGCCGGCTCAGCAGTTCATGTCAGCCCAGCAGCCGGGCCGCCAGTTCGCGGCATACCGCATACGCCGGGGACTTGGGATTGATCAGGTCGAAGTGATCACCGGGCACCATGACCAGGTGCGCCGGCACGCCTCCGGCCCCGCTTGCGTCCACGTACAGCGCCGACATGGCCAGCGGCACGTCGTCGTCCGCCTCTGCATGCACCGCGTAGACCGGCACATCCAGCGGCAGGGCGGCCATGGGGTCGGCGCAGCGGTAGCGTCGGGGAAATTTCGACGACGATCCGCCAAGCAGGTTGGCCACCGCACCGTTGCTGAGGTTCAGGCGTTCGGCCTCGGCCAGGTTCAGGACGCCGGATTGGCTGACCACCCCGGCGAGGCGGACGCCGCCGGGGTCTGCGAGCTCCGCGCCCGGACCCGGCCCGGCCAGGTGCCCGCGGCCCGCCGCCCAGACGGCAAGATGTCCGCCGGCAGAATGGCCCACGGCCACCACTTTGCCGAGGTCAAGCGAGTGCTGCCCTGCCAGTTCAGCGAGTTTGTCGATCCCGGCCAGGACATCCTGGAAGGTGGCAGGCCAGCCGCCGCCGTTGCCGGCGCGGCGGTACTCCAGGTTCCAGGCGGCCATCCCATGTTCGGCAAGATCTACGGCAAGCGGCTCCCCAAGTTCTGCCCCGTATGTTGAGCGCCAGTAGCCGCCATGGATCACCACCACTACCCCCCGAAGCTGCCCGGCCGCGGGAGGATCTGGCAGGAAGAGCTCGCCCCATTGGCTGGGGTCCGCGCCGTAGGAGTACTTCAGCCGCTGCACCATATGCCAGAGACTACAGGGACCGGGCGTGGGCGGAAGCCGCGCCGGCGACAGCTGCAAACGATCCGGCATAAGCGAAAGTTCCCTCTTGCTTAGTTTTTCTATTTGCTGGACTTGGCCTAAGACCTGTGCCTATGCTTGGTGCTGCTTGTAAGAGCAATCTCTGGGGGGAGGCGTTCTGAGTGAAGTCACATCATAATCCGTGGGCTTTTCTCCGCCCCCTCCTGCTTGCCCTCGCCGCTACTGCCGCCTGGGTAGCGTTGTCCGCCGGAGGCGCTTCTGCTGATACCGGTGCGGACGATTCGGACTCCCGGCATTCCATGCTCGGATCGGTCGGATCATCCCTTCGCTCCGTCACCACCACCGTTGCGCATCAAGCCAAAGGTGCCTTGGAACCGGTGGAGGCCACCCTCAAGGGCGGTCCGGACAATGCGCCTGTCGCGAATGTTCCGGCGTTGATCCCCGCGCCATCCCTGGGCCCGGCGGTGAAAGACGTCACCGGACTTGCCGACCAGGTGGTGCAGGCCGTTCCCGTCGTCAACCGCGTAGTGCCTGCCGGAACGGTGGGCACGGTGGTGGACCCGGTTGCCGGCACTGTCGATACCGTGCTGGACCGTGCGGTGGAAACCGTGGCCCCAATTGCCGGCGCTGTTCTTGAGCCCCTTGAGCCTGTTGTGGAACCTGTCACCGACGCCGTTCCCCTTCCCGGCGTTAACCCGGCTGACTCCGGCCCGGTTCCCCCCGTGGTCACCGACGCCATCGACACTCTCACCTCTGATCCGGCGTCGACCCCCGCTCCTTCCGTGACCGGCCTTCCGCAGGCAGGCCACGAAGCGGATGCGTCTGTCACGGTCGCAAACGCCGATGCCGCCGGCACCGCGCCGGGTCGAGCCGCGATGATTCTCGGAGACGCCCTGCCCGGAACCGGCCAGGCCTGTGACACCCGAATGAATTCGGTGGCAAACGCCCCGGCACTTGCCGAAGCCGGCCCGGACCACGCACCAATCCATGAACCTTCTGATTCCCTGCCGGGCGTGCCGGGTGCCACTACCGGCGGAAGCAGCTCCTCCGGGGGCAACGGCCCGGCCGTCCCCGCATGGCTCAACGCCCACCAACTCTACGTTCCTGCGGCGGGTACCGCCGCCATCGAGGGCCGTCTGCTCGCAGCCCCGGCACCGGTGTCCTTCGACCCCGGATCTTCCCCTGATTAGTTGAGGCCCCTCCGCGCACTCACGTGCGGAAACTGAGCCATTTCCGGGCCCAAGAAGTATGCCCAAATCAACTTTTCAGGAGAACTTAAAATGATGCATCGCAACATTCGCAGGTGCCTGCTCGGCACCGCATTTGCCGGCGGACTGCTGGCCTTCGGCGGTGTCGCCGCCAACGCAGCAGACACCACAACCTCGGGAAATGACGGGCTACTTTCAGGCACTCAGGTGGTGGCCCCGGTCAACATCCCGGTCAACCTCGGAGCCACTTCGCTGGGACTTATTGGCGACTCCGCAGCGAGCACACAGAATGCCGGAGCACCGGCAGCACCCGCTCCGGCACCCGCCGCATCCACTAACGGCGGCGACGGCATCGCATCCGGAACCCAGGTAGTGGCGCCGATCACCGTTCCCATCACCCTGGGGGCAACCTCAGTGGGCGCTGTTGGCGACTCGGCAGCAAGCACCCAGAACCCCGCCACTTCGGGCACGGCACCGGCAGCCCCCGCTCCAGCACCCGCCGCGAACACCACCGGTAGTGACAGCATCGCGTCCGGAACCCAGGTAGTGGCGCCGATCACCGTTCCCATCACCCTGGGGGCAACCTCGGTGGGCGCTGTTGGCGACTCGGCAGCAAGCACCCAGGACCCCGCCACTTCGGGCACGGCACCGGCAGCACCCGCTCCGGCACCCGCCGCATCCACTAACGGCGGCGACGGGATCGCATCCGGAACCCAGGTAGTGGCGCCGATCACCGTTCCCATCACCCTGGGGGCAACCTCGGTGGGCGCTGTTGGCGACTCGGCAGCAAGCACCCAGAACCCCGCCACTTCGGGCACGGCACCGGCAGCCCCCGCTCCGGCACCCGCATCCACAAACGGCGGCGACGGCATCGCGTCCGGAACCCAGGTAGTGGCGCCTGTAACTGCGCCGATCAACCTCGGGGGCACGTCCGTGGGCGCTGTTGGCGACTCGGCAGCAAGCACCCAAAACCCCGCCACTTCGGGCGCGGCACCGGCAGCCCCGGCGCCCGCGGCGACCACCACCGGTAGTGACAGCATCGCATCCGGAACCCAGGTAGTGGCGCCTGTAACAGCGCCGATCAACCTCGGGGCCACGTCCGTGGGCCTCGTCGGTGATTCAGCTGCAAGCACCCAGAACCCCGCCACTTCGGGCACGGCACCGGCAGCCCCGGCGCCCGCGGCGACCACCACCGGCAGTGACAGCATCGCATCCGGAACCCAGGTAGTGGCGCCTGTAACAGCGCCGATCAACCTCGGGGCCACGTCCGTGGGCCTGGTCGGGGATTCAGCCGCAAGTGTTGAAGGCGCCGGCACCACAGGCACCACGACGGCACCCGCTGGACCCATCACCACCGGCGGAACCGACGGACTCCTCTCGGGAACCCAAGTGGCGGCCCCGATCACTCTTCCAATCTCCCTTGGTGCCACCTCCGTGGGCGTGATTGGGGATTCGACAGCCACCGTAGTGAACCCTCCGGTTGTCACGCCGCCTGTTGTAACTCCTCCTGTGGTGAACCCCCCGGTGGTTACTCCTCCGGTCGTGAATCCTCCGGTAGTTACCCCTCCGACCGTCACCACCCCGACGGTCACCACTCCGTCCACCGAGGTTCCGGCGGCCCAGCCGGGGGCCGGCGCTGCTGACATCCGCGCCGCAGCGGCTCCGATGCAGGCCAACTATGCTGCAGCCCCGACGGTCCTGGCCAACACGGGGGTGAACACCGGCTTGTTGCTGGTGGGCCTGCTGTTCCTGGCCTTCGGCGGTCTCCTCACCCTGGTCCTGCGTCGGAAAAGGGTCTAATCCCGGTCATGGCGTGAATCGTCTACGCACCTGAGAAGACGCCGGGAGTCCAGGAATTACAGTGGACCCAATCCGGCCGGGAAGGATGAATGGTTACAGCTGTGGCGCCGGGCGGTCGGGACAACGAACCGCTCGGCGCCGCTGCACGACCCGGTCCGGTCCCCCGGAGCCGTTAGCCAGGCGGACGCCTGCGGCCCTTCTTGGTCAGGTATGGAAGGGCCGCCTGGACATCACGGAGTGCCTGGGGGCGGCCGTAGAGATACCCTTGCCGGTAGTCGCACCCAATCCGATTCAGGTAATCGGCCTGCTCGTTGGTTTCGATCCCTTCGGCGGTAACCGCCATGCCAAGGTTGTGCGCCATGTCCACCATGGAGACCATGATTGGCGAGTGGTAGGCACCGCCGGTGATGAGCCGGGTAAAGGACTTGTCCAGCTTAACGGCGTCCACAGGCAGCTCGTGCAGACGGCCAAAGGATGAATAACCCGTACCAAAATCGTCCACGGAAATCCTAACGCCCCGGCGACGAAGCTCCGCCAACTGCGTGATGACTTCGGTCTCCTCACCGAGAAACACACTCTCGGTGACCTCAAGAACCAGTTGTCCCGGATCAACCCCGGCGGTCTGCAAAATCCGCAGCACCGATCCCGCATACTCCGTGTCACGGATTTCCAGCCCCGAAACGTTGATTGCAATGCTGCGCCCGGCATCTTCCGCCAGCCATCCGGACATGTCCGTGCAGGCCTTGGTCAGCATGGCCGCATCGAGGTCCCGGATGAGGCCCGTGCTTTCGGCATGGGAGATGAAGTCGGAGGGCAATCGCAGCTTGCCCTCATGCTGCCACCGGGCCAGCGCCTCCAGCTGGACCACTTCCCCGCTGCGCGCCACCACCACCTGATAAAAGGGGACAACGGCGCCCGTGGCAAGTGCTTTTCGGAGGTTCTCCTGCAGTGCAGCGCGCTCGATGAGCTTGCTCATCATTTCTGGCTGGAAACTCACGAAACGGCTCTTGCCCGCGGCTTTTGCCGCATACATGGCGATATCGGCCCGCCGCAAGAGGTCCTCGCCGCTATCCCGCCCAGGACAGTCAGTACCGGACCGTGCTATCCCGATACTCAGGCTCGGCGTGATCTGGACACCCCCCACATCTATGGGTCGACGGGACAGATCTACGAGCCTCTCCGCGATACTGTCCGCGTCACAGCCGTCTGGGATGATCACGACAAACTCGTCGCCCCCTATCCTGGCGACAATGTCGTCGTTACGGATAACGCCACGGATACGTCGGGCGAGCTCGATGAGCATCCGGTCTCCGGACTGGTGCCCATAGACATCGTTGACCTCTTTGAAATCATCCAGGTCCAACAGCAGCAACGCCGCATGCTGCGGACCGCCGGAGCTGCATGCCCTTCGCAATTCCTCATTGAACAGCGCCCGGTTCCCCAAGCCAGTCAGTGGATCGGTAAACGCGAGCCTCCTCAGGTCATCTGCCCTTTTGGCCAGGTCGCGCATGGCTTGATCGGCCTTGACCTCAGCCTGCCGCTTCGCAGTAACGTCCCGGAAGCTCCATACCCTCCCGACGATTCGATCCCCAATCATCTGGGGGCGGGAAAAACGCTCGAAAACCCTGCCGTCCTTGAACTCCAAAACATCCAGGCTCTCGGCCTGCGGCTGGTCATAGAGCTCCCGGACCTTGGCCAGGAATGCGTCCGGTTCCTCCAGCTGCTCTACCACCAGATCAATCACTGCTTGATCGTCGTGGGTCGCCAGCATGGTGCGCGGAATCCTCCACATAGACGCAAAATTTGCGTTGATGCCGGTGATCCGGCCATCCACTCCAACGACCAAGAGCCCGTCAGCAGTAGACTCAAGCGTCGCGTTTAGCAGCGAGACGAGATTCTGCAGCTCTGCCGTTCCACCCTCATGGTCCCGCAGTTCACGAATGGTGAGCACCACGTACGGGTCCCGGCTCGATCCGCCGAAGCCGACTTCAACCGTAAAGCTGTGGCCCCCTACCCACTGTCCACGCGTATGGAAAACGTCGGGGTCGCCTGCGGGTTCATTTGCCCCGGCGACACCCGTGGTTGTTTGCATCTTCCACTCAGGAAGCAGGGACGTGACAGGTACTTCGTCAAGCTCTCCCGGGCCGCGCCCGAACAGTTTTTCCGCGGACGGATTCGCCGAGACGATAATCCCGTCTTCCCGCCTCAGGACGAGAATGGCGCACCGCGCCAGCTCAAGTACCTTCATGGCCGAAAAGGCGGGCCGAACAGCTGCCGCGTGACTGTCCATAAACCCCTCACATCCTCGAATCAGTTGCTGTCCAAGGTAACTTACTCCCGGGTAACCATGTGTGCCGGGTCCTCAGCACGCGTGGCGGGACCGCACGTTGTGCGGGGTGGCGCGTCCTAGGTGTGCGTTGAGCGGATGACGTCAGCGACGCTTTCCAAGTGCACCCGCATCGCATCAGCGGCCGCATCCGGATTGTGCGCGCAGACGGCGTCGATGATCGCAAGGTGCTGGGGCAGCGAAACTGCCGGCCGGCCAGGCTGCCGGGCGAGCCGGAACTGGAAGCGAACGGCCTGGCCGCGGAGCCGGTGGATGGTAGCTGCGGCCGTTTGCTGTGCGCTGATGTCGATGACCCTGGCATGCAGGATCTGGTTGCACTCCGAATAGGAGTCCCGGTCGCCGCGTTCCACGGCGTCCTTCATCCGCCCGGCAAGCTCCTGAAGCTCGACGGCTTCATCGTCCGTGATCCGTTCGGCCGCCTTCCGTGCGCAGAGCGCCTCGAGGGCGGCACGGACCTCGGTGATCTCAACCGCCTCTTCCACGGAAACAGCGCGCACGCGGGCGCCGCGGTTCTGGACCCGCTCCACCAAGCCTTCGACCGTCAGTTCTGCCAACGCCGCCCGAATGTTTCCCCGGCTGGCTCCATATTCGGCGGCCAGGTCCGCCTCCACCAAGCGCTGGTTTGGCACCAGGTCTCCGCCCACGATGGCAGACCTCAGCATATCCACCAGTTCGGTAACCGTAAGGGACCGGGCCGTGGTACCTCCCAGGGTTTCCATGCTTCGCCACCTCCGTGCGCCTGTCCAAGGCAAGCAATATTGTCAACAACTTCGTACCAGCCTACTTGCCCCTCCTTCCAGGGACATCCACGGCAAAGCAGACCGTCAACATAAATGTATAAGAAATTGTTGACAATCCTGAATGTAACTTGGTTCACTTGAGGCGACGGCGTCGCAACCGAGGGCGCCCTCCCACATCACGGAAGGACAGACCATGGATGAGGGCATTCCCTTGACGGCGAGCGCGGGCCGTGTGGACCCAGTGGCGCCGCATACCAAGCATGCTCACGTCGGACAGCCAGACGGGGGCCAAACCCCCGTACCCTGTTGGCTTATGCGCGGCGGGACGTCGAAGGGCCCGTTCTTCCGTGCCACCGACCTCCCGGCCGACACAGCCACCCGGGACGCGGTCCTGCTTGCTGCCATGGGCTCGCCGGATCCGCGACAAATCGACGGACTGGGCGGCGCTCACCCATTAACCAGCAAAGCCGGGATTGTCTCGATCTGTGATCGGGATGGGGTGGACCTTGAGTTCCTGTTTGCTCAACTCCAGCCGGACAGCAGCCAGGTGGATACCACGCCCAACTGCGGTAACATGCTGGCGGCCGCGCTCCCGTTCGCGATTGAGTCAGGCCTTCTAACTCCCGACGGCGACACCACCACGGCGCGGGTCCTCACCGTGAACACCGGCATGGTCGCCGAGATTACGGTCCGGACGCCCTTGGGGCCGGCAGGACGGTACGTCGAATACGCCGGAGACGCCCGGATCGACGGTGTTCCCGGCACGGCCGCGCCAGTGACCATCAACTTCCTGGACACGGCGGGCTCGGTCTGCGACTCACTGCTGCCCACCGGCAACCTCCGCGACACCGTGGATATCGCCGGGATGGGGGCGGTGGAGGTGACCTGCATCGACAATGGCCAACCGCTGGTGATCATCAACGCCGGTGACCTGGGGCGCACGGGGCGGGAGTCCGTCGTCGACCTTAACAAGGACACCGAACTCAAGGGCCGCCTTGAGGACCTGCGGCTGGCATGCGGAAAACTCATGGGCCTCGGCGACGTGACGGGCAAGAACTACCCCAAAATGACCCTGGTCTCAGCGCCGGCCTCCGGCGGTGCGGTCAATACCCGCAGCTTCATCCCGCACATCTGCCATGAATCCATCGGCGTGCTCGCCGCGGTCACGGCCGCCACCGCCGCAATCCTCAAAGGGACTGTGGCGCACGACGTCGCCGTACTGCCAGACGGAACCGCGCCCACGGTCGCAGTTGAACACCCCAGCGGTGAATTCACCGTCGAGCTCGGCCTGGACGCCCAAGACCCCACCAAAGTGGTCAAATCCGCGCTGATCCGCACGGCCCGGCTTCTCATGGCGGGCGCCGTCATGGTCCCCGCCCATCCCTCATTCCAGGAGCACACACTGTGATTATCGACATCCACGGCCACTACACCACGGCCCCGGCCGCCCTGGGGCAGTGGCGGGACCGGCAGGTCGCCGCACTGCAGGATCCCGCCTTGGCGCCGTCCCCGTCAGATTTGAGAATTTCCGACGACGAACTCCGGGAGAGCATCGAAGCGAACCAGCTGCGGCTCATGGACGAACGCGGGATCGACCTCACCGTCTTCTCGCCGCGGGCTTCCTTCATGGCACACCACATCGGTTCCTTCGAGACCTCGGCCGAGTGGGCGTCGATCTGCAATGAGCTCTGCTACCGGGTCAGCCGGCTCTTCCCGGACCGGTTCGTCCCGGCCGCGATGCTTCCCCAGTCCCCCGGCGTGGATCCGGCCACATCCATCCCGGAACTCACACGCTGCGTTGAGGAATACGGAGCCGTGGCCTTGAACCTGAACCCCGACCCTTCCGGCGGGCACTGGACCGCTCCGCCGCTGACGGACCGGTACTGGTACCCGATCTACGAAAAAATGGTCGAATTCGACATCCCCGCCATGGTCCATGTCAGCACGAGCGTCAATCCAGCCTTCCACACCACGGGCGCGCACTACCTCAACGCCGATACCACCGCTGTCATGCAACTCATCCAGGGCGACCTGTTCACCGACTTCCCCACCCTAAGACTCGTCATCCCGCACGGCGGCGGTGCCGTCCCGTACCACTGGGGACGCTTCCGGGGCCTGGCCATGGCACTGGGCAAACCGGCCCTCGAAGAACACCTGCTGCGCAACGTCTTCTTCGATACCTGCGTCTACCACCAGCCCGGGGTCGATCTGCTCCTGGACGTCATCCCCAACAGGAACATCCTGTTCGCCTCCGAAATGATCGGCGCCGTCCGGGACATCGACCCCTGCACCGGCCACAATTTCGACGACACTGCCCGCTACCTCGACGCCGCCGGGCTGAACGAAGCCGACCTGGCCGCCGTCCACGAACAGAACGCCCGCACCGTCTACCCCCGCCTCAACGCCCTGCTCAAGCAGCAGGGCCGCTAGCCATCCCAGGAGCCCGAACATGCAGGAACTCGGCGTGGTCCACACCACCATCACCCGCGCAGCGGAACAGGACGTCAAAGCCCTCTCCGCCTTCGGCGTCAGCACCATCCACGAAGCCATGGGCCGGCTGGGCCTCATGCGCCCCTACCTTCGCCCCGTCTACCCCGGCGCCGCCATGTGCGGCACCGCCGTCACCGTGCTGCTCCAGCCCGGAGACAACTGGATGATGCACGTCGCCGCCGAACAGGTCCAGCCCGGGGACGTCGTGGTGGCCGCGTGCACCACCGAAAGCGAAGACGGCTTCTTCGGCGACCTGCTCGCCACCTCACTCAAAGCCCGCGGCGCACGCGGATTGATCATCGACGGCGGCTGCCGCGACGTCGCCGCGCTGGAGGAGATGGACTTCCCGGTCTTCAGCCGCGCCATCAACTCCAAAGGCACCGTCAAAGCCACCCTCGGATCCGTCAACATCCCCGTTATCTGTGCCAACGCCCTGGTCAACCCGGGCGACGTAGTGGTCGCGGACGTCGACGGCGTCGTCGTCGTCCCCGCCGCGCGCGCCGCGGACGTCGCGGAGGCTGCGCGGAAGCGCGAAGACAACGAAGAGGCGAAACGCCTCCGTTTTGCCAACGGAGAACCCGGACTCGACATTTACAACATGCGCGGACCCCTCGAAGCGGCAGGCCTGCGCTATGTCCACTGACGCACGCGGGACTGCCGCCCATTCACCTGCCGGCCAAAGGAACCCCATGGACAGCACCTTCACCAAGTCACCCGGCTGGCTCGACTGGTACAGCAACCCCTCCACGCCACGCTTCACGCTTCCGGCGGGCACAGTGGACGCGCACTGCCACGTCTTCGGGCCCGGGAACGAGTTTCCGTTCGCGCCGGAGCGGAAGTACACGCCCTGCGACGCCGGCAAGGACCAATTGTTCGCCCTGCGGGACCACCTGGGCGTCAGCCGCAACGTGATCGTGCAGGCCACCTGCCACGGCGCCGACAACAGCGCCATGGTGGACGCCGTCCGAGCCTCCAAGGGCCGCGCCCGCGGAGTGGCCACCGTCCGCCCGGACATCAGCGACGCCGAGCTGGAACGGCTGGACGCCGCAGGGGTGCGTGGTGTCCGGTTCAACTTCCTGAAGCGGCTGGTCAACGCGGCACCGCAAGAGGAACTGGCCGCAATCGCCCGCAGGATCGCCCCGCTGGGCTGGCACGTGGTCATCTACTTCGAAGGCCAGGACCTCGAAGGGCTGGAAGGTTTCTTCGGTTCGCTGCCCACGCCGCTGGTGGTGGACCACATGGGGCGCCCCGACGTGGCCAAACCGGCGACCGGGCCGGAGTTCGGCAGGTTCCTGCGCTTCGTGGAGAACAATGACGTCTGGGTCAAGGTCAGCTGCCCGGAACGGCTCAGCATCTCCGGTCCGCCCGCGCTGGACGGGGAGCCCGCCCCGTACCGCGACGTTATGGCGTTCGGCCGCACCGTCGTCGAGGCATTTCCGGACCGTGTCCTGTGGGGAACCGACTGGCCACACCCGAACCTCACGCACCACATGCCGGACGACGGACTCCTGGTGGACTACATCCCGCACGTGGCCACCACCCCGGAGCTTCAGCACAAACTGCTCGTCAGCAACCCCATGAACCTCTACTGGCCCGGCGAAAACGCCTAGCCTGCCTCCCTCTTGCCCCAAGGATTCCAATGATGCATTCCAACGCCGCCAACCGCCTTGACCGGTTGCCAATCTCAAAGTTCCACAAGATCGCCCTGGTGGCCGTCTCGTTCGCCTACTTCTTCGAGTTCGCCGACATCAACAGCTTCGCCACCACCGTGCCCAAACTGATCAAGCTGTGGGGTGTCAGCGTCAACGAGGTGGCGTACGTGACGTCCGCTTCCTTCGTTGGCATGTTCTTCGGCTCACTCATCGCCAGCTGGATGGCAGACCGCTGGGGCCGCAAGAATGCCCTGGTCATCACCACCCTCTGGTACGCGTCCTTCTCGCTGGTAGCCGCGTTCTCCTGGGACATCGTGTCGCTGGGCCTCTTCCGGATCCTCACCTCGGCCGGGCTCTCCGCCATGACCGTGGTGGCGGTCATCTACGTCAACGAACTGTTCCCCGCGGCCAAGCGCGGCAAGTACCAGGCATACGCGATCGTCATCGGCATCTGCGGGACACCGGCCACCAACCTCATCGCCAGCCTGGTGGTCCCCCTGGCGGACTGGACCTGGCGGCTGGTCTACGTATGGGGCGCACTGGGCATCCTCTTCATCCTGTTCACGCGGCGGCTCAAGGAATCCCCGCGCTGGTATGAAAACAAGGGCGACTACGCCAAAGCAGACGCCATCCTCAAGGAAATCGAGGCCACCGTCAGCGCGGAGAAGGGAGCCCTCCCCGCGCCCGCCGCCCCGGTCGAAACTCCCGCCGCCGCCAAGGCACCCCTGACGCTGCTGCTGCAGAAGAAATACCTGGCACCCACCCTCCTCCTCACCGTCCTCTGGGTCACCCAGACCATCGGCTTCTTCGGCTACTCCAGCTGGGCACCCACGCTGCTGGCCAAGGAAGGCTTCAGCGTTGAAAACTCCATCTTCTACGTGGCACTGACCACGGTCGGCGCACCCCTCGGCTCCTACCTCGCGTCTCTGGTCACGGACCGCTTCGAGCGAAAGTGGTGCCTGGTGGTCTTTGGCACCATCATCGCCGTATGCGGCCTCCTCTACGGCCTCACGTTCAACCCGGTGCTGATCGTCCTGTTCGGCTTCCTGGTCAACCTGTTCGAGCGCGGCTACACGGCACTTGCCTACGCCTACTCGCCCGAACTGTTCGACACCAACGGACGCTCCATGGGCACCGGCGTGTCCTACGGCCTGGGCCGGCTTTCCAATGCCGCCGGTCCGCTGATCATCGCTGCCCTCTATAACGGCAGCGGCTACCAGAGCGTCTTCTTCTTCATCGCCGGCACCTGGCTGTTCGGCGCCGTCGCCCTGGCCATCTTCGGCCCGGCAACGCGGAAGGCACGCCTGTTCGCGGCAACGGGGGCAGACCCCGCAGCCGGCCCGGTTGATGGCGCCGCCGCCGTCGGGACGCCCGACGGCGGCATCCGCCACTAGTCTGGGGACAACACCACCAATCCGGGAGGACCCAGTGGCACGCATCTTCATCACCGGCTCCACTGACGGGCTGGGCCTGGCGACGGCGGAGACGCTGCTCCGGGACGGCCACGAGGTGATCGTGCATGCGCGGTCCTCCCGGCGGCTCCCCGCAGTACAGCACCTGCTGGACCGCGGGGCGCAGAGCGTCGTCGGAGACCTGGCCGTCCTGGCGGACGTCAGGCAACTGGCGGCGGACGCCAACGGAATCGGCGGCATCGACGCCGTCATCCACAACGCCGGCGTACTCAGCGGCCCGGCGCTGCTGCCCGTCAACGTGGTTGCCCCTTACCTGCTGACGGCCCTCATGCCCGGTCCGCGCCGCCTGGTCTACCTGAGCAGCGGCATGCACCGGGGCGGGGACGCCGGCCTAGGCGGCCTGGACTGGGAAGGGCGGACGACGACGGCCTCCTACTCCACCACCAAGCTCCAGGTCACTGCGCTGACCTTGGCGCTGGCCCGGCTGGTGCCACACGTCGCCAGCAACGCCGTCGACCCCGGCTGGGTGCCCACCCGGATGGGTGGCCGGTCGGCGCCTGACAGCCTGGAACTGGGCCACCGCACCCAGGAGTGGCTGGCCACCAGCGATGATGCGGAGGCCTTGGCCAGCGGCGGCTACTGGTTTCACCAGGAGCGGCAAACCCCGCATCCGGCAGCCGGCGACCCCCGTTTCCAGGATGCTTTGCTGGCGCAGCTCGCGGACTGCACCGGCACCACCCTGGAAGCGCTCAGCTAGACCGTTCAGAAGGCACGGATGGTGATTCCGGAAAAGACGGCCGGTCCCCCGTCACTGTAGAACGAGATGCCGGTATCGCCGCCGGTGAACTGCACCTGCTGCGACAAAACCGTGTGCCCGGCGTTCACGAACACCTCCACGCTCTGGGTGTCCACGAAGATGCGCAGGTGCACGGACCTGGCGGCGGCGTCAATGGGGGCCGCGGCACGGGTATACGGCACCAGTGAGTAGCCGGCAAGGTCCGAGGGTGCGCGGTCGACGTAGAGCTCAGCACCGTATTTGCCGATATTTGTGTGGCGGGCACCGTCCGCGGAGCGGCCGACGGACACGCCCACATTTGCCGCGGCGCTCCAGGAGATGTCCAGCTCCAGCTCATAGGCCCTGCCATTCCAGGGCAGGACGACGCTGCCCTCCACCGTCCGGTCCGGGAGCACCGTGGTGGAGGTGGCGTAGCCTGCCAGCGCGGGAACCGGGCTGCTCAACAGGCTGTACCAGCCTCCGCCCTGGCGCACCAGGCGAATTTCGCGGACGATCGAGTTTTGGCCGTTGTACCCGTCGGTGGCGTCTGTGGGAACATCCCGGGCCGCATATTTCCAGTTGTTCATCCAGGCGACGGCGTACCGGCGCGTCTCCGGCGCATTCGGCACCGGCCAGGTCACCGCCGCATACCAGTCCCAGCCCCAGTCCAGCCATTGCGGATTGTCCACGTCGTCGGCAAGGAACTGGTTACCGTCCCAGGTTCCGGTCCAGTAGGCGTACGTCATGGGCAGCCCGATGCTGTAGGCGTCCATGCTGGCGCCCAGCACCCAATGCCAGGTGCCGTCGTCGGCCTTCATCTGGAACAGGTCCGGACACTCGATGCCGCCCAGCGCGTGGTTGGGGTAGTCGAAGTTGCGTTTCAGCTGCCAGTCCCGCAGGTTCACGGATGTGTAGAAGGCGGCGTACCGGGCGCGGCCGATCACGCACACCCATTCGTTGCGGGCAGCGTCCCAGTGGATCTTGGGGTCCCGGAACCATTCCGCGTTGTCGATCTCTGCCTGTGTGGTGGCCGCCCGGCCGTCCGTGTTGACGATTACCGGGTCCGCGAGGGCCGTGAACGTGTAACCGCCGTCGATGGACCAGTAGAGGTACTGCTCCTGGTATTTCCTGATGCCGTCCGTGGGCTGCGTGGCGAGCACGACGATCGCTCCGGCGCCGAAGCCTGCGGTGTTGGCGGTGTCCACCACTGCGGATCCGGACCACACGGGAAAATCGGGCTGCAGCGGCAGCGCCACGCCGTGATGGGTGAAGGCCACGGCGTCGGTGGT
Organism: Pseudarthrobacter sp. MOO14; assembly: GCF_058267675.1. Lineage (NCBI taxonomy): Bacteria > Bacillati > Actinomycetota > Actinomycetes > Micrococcales > Micrococcaceae > Pseudarthrobacter > Pseudarthrobacter sp. MOO14. Next base: position 2,598,044 of record NZ_CM177849.1, on the reverse strand, counting down.
GCTGGCATGGTCCCACCCGCCCTGCCCGTTGTTTTGAGTGGAATGCAGGTAGTACAGGTGGTGGGCACCGTTGACGAACACCGGCCGCTGGGGATCGCACAGCCATCCCGATGGCGGGGTCAGGTGGAAGACCGCGCGCAGGGAATCCCGAGCGTGCGCGGGTGGGGCGGAGATGGCTCCGGCCGCCAGGAGGGCGAACGCTCCTGCTCCGGTGCCTTGCAGAATGTGGCGGCGGGACATGGCATGGGTCATCATTGACTTCCTCTCGCGGGGGCGGCTCCTCCGCCGCCGGGCGCTCCGTGGGGAACACTCGTTGGTCCGCACGGTCACCGCAGTGATTAAGCGCTTTAGCAGGACAAGATACCCAGCGGCGGCCGGATGGTCAAGCGTTTCAGCAAAGTGACCCATGTCATAAATTGAGCCTCGGGCCCTTAGGAAAGTATTTTTGCTAAAACGCTTGATCAGCGCCTGCTTTCACGCTAGCTTCTAGGTGATCAAACGCTTTAGCAGAACGGACATCACCGCTGATGAGCTACCCAGTCTTCTTCCAGCCCGCCGATGCGTGGGTTGGAGACCTTATCCCCTTCCAGAAGGATGGCGAGTTCTGGCTCTTCTATCTTCATGAAGTGCGCGCCGATCCGAAGCCCGGTACGGCGTGGAACTTGGTGACCACCAAAGACCTCACGCAGTTCCAGGACCATGGCGTGGCCCTCCCCCACGGCACCGCAAACGACCTGGACTTCAACTGCTATACCGGCAGCATCGTCGCCGACGAGTCCGGCGTCCACCACCTCTTCTACACTGGCCAGAACCCGGCCAACCTCGGCCCCGGCGGACTGCCCTTGCAACTGGTCATGCATGCCACCAGCACCGACGGGATGGCCACCTGGACCAAGCACCCCGAACTCACCTTCGGCGCCCCGGACGGGTACGATTCCGCAGACTGGCGGGACCCCTTCGTCTTCCGCGATGAGGCAGCCGGCGTGTGGCGGATGCTCCTCGCCGCCAGGCACTCCACCGGACCGGAACGCAGGCGGGGCGTGATCGCGCAGCGCGTCTCCACCGACCTGATGACCTGGTCCCATGCCGAACCCTTCTGGGATCCCCGCCGGTACATCACCCATGAGTGCCCCGACGTGTTCCAGTGGGGCGGCTGGTGGTACATGGTCTACTCGGAATTCTCCGAAACCTTCACCACCCGGTACCGGATGGCCACGAGCCCCGACGGCCCGTGGACCGTTCCGGCCCGGGACAGCGTCGACGGGCGCGCCTTCTACGCTGCAAAGACGGCGGAGCGGGACGGCAGGCGGTTCTTCTTCGGCTGGATCGCCAGCAAGGAAGGAAATTCCGACGACGGCGCCTGGCAATGGGCGGGCACCATGGCCGTGCTGGAGGCCCGCCAAAACGCCGACGGGACCTTGGCGTTCGGGTTCGCCGACGAACTGGTGGACAGCTTCTGGGACGATGTCCCGCTTGAGCTTGGGAGCGGGCTGCCCCTCCGGCTGGACGTCCCGGACGGCTACGCTGCCGCCATGTCCGCGAATCCGATGCCCACGCAGTTCTACGCCAAGGCGGTGCTGGACATCGGTCCCGGCACCACGGAATGCGGGCTGCTGCTGCGCTCGACTGCGGACGGGGACCACTCCTACGTCCTCCGCCTCGAGCCGAAACGCGGCCGCCTGGTGTTCGACCGCTGGCCACGAGCCGTCACCGGCGACGCCCAATGGCACGTCTCGGGCGACGTCCCGTACGCCATAGAACTTGAACGCCCGTGCGACCTCGCACCCGGACGCCACACGCTGGAAGTGGTGGTGGACGGCGATCTGTGCGTCGCCGTCGTGGACCGGCAGGTGGCCCTGAGTACCCGCATCTACGACCTCCCCACCGGTGCACTGGGCGTGTTCGCCGGCGAAGGTTCGGTCACTGTCACAGATCTCGAAGTCCGCAAGCGCACCGACAACTGAATACCCATCCTCCATTCCATCCGACCCGTTCCAACGATCCGTTCAATCAAGGGAGATTGCCCCAAATGAAAAACCTGCTCCGCGCTGCCGCCGTCGCAGCCGCCACCGCCCTGGCACTGACCGCCTGTGGCGGCGGCAGTTCCACGAATTCCTCCGACGTCAGCCCCACCGGCGAGATCAAGCCCCATGAAATCTCCTGGCTCCTCTCCCGCCCGGCAGATGGCGCCGTCATCAACATCATGAAGAAGCTGGCCGACGAATACGCCGCGGACCACCCCGGCTTCAAGCTGAACCTGATCACCACCCCTGACCGGCCCTCCTACATCCAGAAGCTTGAGACCCTGGCCGCGGCCAACAAGCTTCCCGAACTTTTCGACACCGATGCCACCCCGTTCGCCCAGCAGCTGGCCAAACAGGGCAAGATGCTCGACGCCGAGAAGCTGCTGAAATCCCTGGACATCTACGGCAACTACCGCCCCGCGGCACTGGACTACCAGCGCTTCGACGACGGCTCCCTTTACATGATTCCGTTCCAGTTCGAGCTGGAGTTCATGTGGTACAACAAGGCACTGCTGGCCAAGGCCGGCGTGGCCGTACCCAAGTCCCTGGACGATATCCCCGCCATGTGCACCGCCCTGCGCAGCAAGGGAATCACCCCCATTGCCATCGACGGCCAGGACCAATGGCCGCTGGAGCGGTACGTCGCCTACCAGCCGTTCCGCGAAGCCGGCCCCGACTTTGTGCAGAAACTGAAAAAGGGCGATGCCAAGTTCAGCGATGCCGCCGGGCAGAAGACCGTCAACTGGATGGCCGAACTGGGTAAAGCCAAGTGCTTCCAGGACGGCTTCTCCGCCCAGGGCTACTCCGACGCGCAGAACCAGTTCACCTCCGGCCAGGCCGCCATGTACAACATCGGAACCTGGGAGCTGCCCAGCCTGGCCACCGACAAGCTCAACCCCGCCGTCCGCAACGACGTCGACTTCTTCACCCTGCCCACCACCGCAGGATCGGTGACGGCGGCGAACGAGTTCGTCTCGCCGTCGGGCATTGGCATGGCCGTCAACGCCAAGACCTACGATCCCCTGGTCAGCGACTTCCTGAAGTTCGCCCTGAAGAAGTACCCCGCCCAATACGCGGCCACCGGCGCACTGTCGCCCACCACCGACGTCCAGACCACCGTCCCCGCCAACGCCACGCCGCTGTTCCAAAAGGCCCTGGACCAGGCAAAGGACCTCGGGTCCAAGCAGGCCATGCCGTGGGACACCCAGCTGGACCCCACCACCAACGGCCGGCTCCAGCAGGAACTGGTCCTGCTGGTCCAGGGCGAGGTCACTCCCCAGCAGTTCACGGAAACCCTGGACAGCACCATCGCCCAGAACGCCCCCAAGTTCTTCAAGTAAAGGTCCGCCATGCTGCCCAACAGGTCACGGACATCGGTCCTGGTCTTCCTGCTCCCGCCGCTGCTGCTCTATGGCGCTGCGGTCCTCTTCCCCATCCTGCAGTCCCTGTTCCTGAGCTTCTTCTCCTGGAACGGCATCAGCGAGATGGAATTCGTCGGCCTGGCGAACTACATCCGGATGTTCGTCGGCGATGACATCTTCTGGCGGGCGTTCCTGAACGCGCTGATCTACCTCGCCATCTGCCTGGTGCTGCAGCTCGGCGGGGCCCTGGCGGTCGCGAGCCTCCTTACCTCCCTCCGCCGCGGACGGGAGCTCATCAAGACCCTCTACCTGCTGCCGGCCGTGATTTCCACGGTGGCCATTGCCTTCCTCTTCGTCCGGATCTACTCGCTGGAACCAGTGGGGCTGCTGAACCAGCTGCTCCACTGGATCGGACTGGGCAGCCTGGAACGGCCGTGGCTTTCGGATGTGAACACGGTCCTGGCGGCCGTGTCCGCACCGGAAGGCTGGCGGTTCACCGGGTTGTACATGCTGATCATCTACGCGGCACTGCTCGCGGTGCCCAAGGAACTGGAGGAAGCGGCCGTCCTGGACGGCGCGTCCCGCTGGACCCTGTTCAGCAAGATCCGGTTCCCGTACATCCGCCCGGTGTGGATCACCACCACCATCATGGCCACCACCTACGGCCTGCGGGGGTTCGACATCCCCTACCTGATGACCAACGGCGGTCCGGGGCAGTCCTCCGAGCTGCTCACCACCTATATGTACAAGACGGCGTTCACCAGCACGGACTTTGGCTATGCGAGCACCATCTCGGTGTTCATCGTCATCGAGTGCCTCGCCGCCGTCGGCCTCATCCTGTTCCTGCTGAAGCGAAAGGCAGACGCATGATCACCCAGGCAGCCCCGCCCGCCCAGCCGCCCGCCGTCGTACCTCCCACACCCGCCGTGAGGCGCCGCAAGCGCCGGCCGGACCTGTTCCGCACACTCTCCCGCGTGCTGATCATGCTCATCGTGATCGTGCAGGTGTATCCGCTGGCCTGGCTGTTCCTGACCAGCCTGCGCAGCGAACACGACTTCGCCACCGGCGACCCCTTCGCGTTGCCGAGTTCGCTGACGTGGGAGAACTACGCCCGGGCCTTCGAAACCGGCGACCTGGGCCGGAACATCCTGAACAGCTTCGTGGTGACCATGGGCGCCAACGTGCTCATCGTCCTGCTGGGGATGATGGCCGCCTATGCCATCCAGGTGCTGGGGTTCCGGCTCAGCAAGCTGGTCCGCGGGCTGTTCCTCATCGGCATCATCGTCCCGGTGCAGATCGCCCTGGTTCCGCTGTTCATCGACTACTCGCAGGTGAACCTGCTGGATACGTACCAGTCGATGATCATCCCGCTGGCCGGTTTCTCCCTGCCCATGTCCGTCTATCTGTTCTCCTCGTTCTACGAATATATTCCCAAGGAGACATATGAGGCGGCGTCCCTGGACGGTGCGGGACCGTACCGGATCTTCGGCCTGATCACGCTGCCACTGTCAGTGAACACGGTGGTCACCGTGGTCCTGGTGAACAGCATCTTCATCTGGAACGACTTCATTTTCGCCAACACGTTCGTGCTCTCCGAGGACCTCAAGACCATCCCCCTGGGCCTGCAGAACTACATCGGCGCCATGGGCAAGGTGGACTGGACGGCAACCTTTGCGGCCGTGTGCGTGACCATCACCCCGCTCCTGCTGGTGTTCCTGGTGCTCAACAAGGCCATGATCCAGGGGCTCGAGAGCGGAGCGACCAAGGGATGACGGCACCTGCTGCTGGATATACTCCTGAAGGAGGGCAGATGAGTTCAATGGAGAATGGTGCGGGCGCGGCCGGCGGCGTGCCGCAGGATCCGCCGCACGCGCCGGAGCGGGCCCACCCCGTGACCCTCCGCGAGGTCGCGGAAGCGGCCGGTGTTTCCACCGCCACGGTATCGCTGGTGGTCAACAAGAAGAAGGACGCCCGCATAGCCGAGGAAACCCGGCGGCGCGTAAAGGAGGCCCTCCGCACCCTGGGCTACCGGCCCAACGCGATGGCAAAGACCCTGGTCAGCGGCACCTCCAAATTCATCGGGCTGGTGGCCGACGGCGTGGCCACCACGCCCTTTGCCGGCCAGATCATCCACGGGGCGCAGGACGAGGCGTGGAAGCACGGGTATGCGCTGCTCATCGCCAATACCGAGGGCAATGGCGAGCTGGAGCAGGATGCCATCAGCATGATGCTCGAATACAAGGTCCGCGGCATCCTCTACTCCACCTGGTTCCACCGGGCCACCGATATTCCGGCCCCGTTGCGCGAAGCCGACTTCGTCCTGGTGAACTGCTTTTCCGATGAGCCGGGCGCCCGGGCCGTCGTCCCGGACGAGGTCCAGGGTGGCCGGTCTGCCACGGAGATCCTGCTGCGGAACGGCCACCGGCGCATTGCGTTCATCAATGCCACCATTCCGGCGCCGGCCAAGGATGGCCGGCTGGCCGGATACCGGCGGGCCCTTGAGGAGGCCGGTGTCCCGTTCGATCCGGCCCTGGTGATGGAGTCCTATCCGGACCAGGAAGGCGGCTACCGGGCCACGGCGGAACTGCTCACACGGGATGTCACCGCTGTGTTCTGCTACAACGACCGGATGGCCATGGGCCTCTACGACGGCCTGCGGGAACACGGCCTGGCCATCCCGGAGGACATGGCGGTGGTGGGGTTCGACAACCAGGAAGTGATTGCCGCCCACCTGCGCCCGCCGCTGTCCACGGTTGCCCTGCCGCACTACGAGTTGGGCGCTGCGGGTGTCCGGATGCTCCTGGGCCTCGACCCAGCCGTCGGCGGGGCAGCGAAGATCCACTGCCCCGCCGTCGAGCGGACCTCCGTCCAGACCAAGGCCCGGGCGTAACCCCCGGCTGATCCCGCCGGCGGCGTCAGGACGCGCGGAGGCGGCGTTCGACGTCGGCCGTCTCCGGATACGCCGACTGGGTGCCTTTCCGGGTGGTGGCCAGGGCGGCCGCCACAGAGGCGAAGGCGGCAGCTTCGGCGAGGGCGTCTCCGGCGGCCAGCCGGACGGCAACCGCTCCCGTGAAGGCGTCGCCGGCCCCGGTGGTGTCCACGGCGTCCACGCGCGTGGGCGCCACGAAGGTCACCTGGGCGCCGGGAGCCGCCTCCGAATCCAGCACCACGGACCCGTGCGCGCCGAGGGTCACCAGGACCTGCCGGATCCCCCGCCCGGCAAACCGCTCCCGGACCGTATCCCATTGCGCCGCGTGGGCGTCCGCGCCCGGGACCGAAGCCCCGGGGCCAAGGAACAGCGCCGCCTCGTGGGCGTTCACCAGCAGGACGTCTGTCAGTTCAGCCAGCTCCGCCGGAATGTGCGCGTACGGTGACAGATTCAGCAGAACCGTTGCGCCGGCGTCGTGCCCTGCCTGGGCTGCGGCCAGCACGGTGGGCATGGCCACCTCCAGGCAGAGGCTGACGACGGCGGCACCGTCCAGGACGTCCGCGGCGCCGGCGACGTCGGCGGGGGACAGCGTGCCGTTGGCTCCTGCGGAGATGATGATGTTGTTCTCGCCGTGGGCGTCCACGGCAATCACCGCGACACCGGTGGGTTCGCTGGAGGTCCGCACGTGCCCTACGTCCACCCCTGCACCGGCAACCGAGGCCTGGAGCATGTTGCCGTTGGCATCATCCCCCACGGCACCCACCAGGCTGACGTGTCCGCCGAGCCGGCCCGCGGCCACGGCCTGGTTGGCGCTCTTGCCGCCCGGGTTCACGGCGAATCCGTTGCCGTGCACGGTCTCGCCGGGCTGCGGCAGGCGTTCGCAGTAGATGGTCAGGTCTGCATTCAGGGAGCCGACGACGACGATCCGGCCGGTGTTCTGCGCCGCGGCACTCACGGGGCCACCTCGGCCTCAACCGGCTTGGGGATCAACAGCGAGGCGGCGAACGCCGCCACGGTGAGGGCCAGCCCGACAAGCACGACTGTCAGGTAGGAGGCCTTCGCATCGCCGAGCGCCTGCGTGGCCACCAGGACCGCGGGCAGGATGAGGAAGCTCAGGCCCGCACCCAGGTTGAAGGCGCCGGCATTCATGCCGGGCAGGAAGCCGGGGTTGCCGGCGGGCGAGAGGACAACGCCGAGTCCGTTGAGCATGATGTTGACGGTACCGGCGTACATGATGCCCAGCAAGACGGTGCCGCCAATCATCATCGGCAGGCTGCCCAGGCCGAAGAAGGCGATGACGGCCAGTGCTGCGATGCTGCCGAGGAGCCCGATCCGCAGCACCTTGGTGTACCCGAGGACGGGGGCCAGCCGCCCGCTGAGCGGACCCACCAGCCAGCCGAGCAGGGCGTACGGGGTGAGGATGATCAGCGACATTTCGGTGGGGCCGATGCTGAAGCCGGGCGCCGCGGCCTGGACGTAGGCCGGGACGATGCCGTTGATGACGGCGAAGATGCCGGTCATGGTCAGGGTGGTGGTGAGCAGGGGTGCCCAGGTGGCGCGCTGGCGCAGGTGCACGGTTTCCACCATCGGCTGGGCGGCCCGCTGTTCGGTGCGCCAGAAGGCAAAGAAGGCGACGGCGGAGACGAGGACCAGCGCAATGCTCAGCACCAGCGTGGCGGCGGAGAAGCCGGCCACGAGCTTGGAGCCTTCGTTCAGGGCGGTCAGCAGGGCGCCCACGGCCACGACGATGAAGAAGACGCCGCGCCAGTCCATGGTGGTGCCGGCGGCAGGCTTGCTCTCCCTGGCAAGGACCAGGACGAGGGCGGTGGCGGCAGCGGCCAGGACCACCATCAGCCAGAAGATGCTGCGGAAGCCGAAGTGCTCGGCGAAGTAGCCGCCCACGAAGGAGTCGACGCCGGCCACGCCGCCGTTGACGGCGGTGATGAGGCCCATGAGCGTGCCGTATTTGCGCGGGTTGCTCACCGCGGAGCGCAACATGATCAGGCAGAGCGGGACGGTGGGTCCGCTGACGCCCTGGACGATACGGCCCACGAAGAGCCAGGTGACGTCCGGGGCGAGCGCGGCGATGACGGAGCCCGCGGCCATCAGCACCATCATGCCCACCAGGACCTTCTTGCGTCCCACAATGTCGCTGAGGCGGGGCAGGAACAGTGAGAACAGGGCGGCGGCGGTGAAGAACCAGGTCTGGGAGAGGCCGATGACGGCCTGGTCGGTCTTGAGTTCCTCGCCCATGGTCACCAGGGCGGGGCTGAGCATGGAGGCGTTGAGCTGGAACGCCACGCAGGCGGCCAGCAGGGCGGTCATGAGGGCTGCGGTATTGCCGCGGCCGGTGGCGGTTTCGGTGGTCATGGCAGTCATTTACTTGACCCCTCCGGCGGTGAGGTGGGCACTGTGGCCGGGTTCGACGTCGGACGCGGTGCCGTTGTCCTTAAGGTCACCGGTGCCGGGCTCGCCGATGCGGACCAGTGCGTCGGTGACAAGATCCCAGAACCGTGCGTGGTCCAGGTCCACGGCAACGCTGGTGTGGCAATCGGCGGGAGCGGGGGCGCGGAAGTCGGCCACGGTCATGCCGAGGGTGAGGGTGCCCTGCAGTTCGATGTTGACCGGCACCTTGCGGGTGCTGACGATGCTGGGATCGATCACGTAAGCCACGGCGCAGGGGTCGTGGACGGGCGGATAGTCGAAGCCCTGGGCGTCCTTGTAGGTGTGGGCGAAGAAGTCCATCAGTTCGGTGACGAACTTCGCCGGGGTGGTGCCGATGGCGGCGATTTTCGCCACGACGTCCGGGGTGGCGAGCGCTTGGTGGGTGAGGTCCAAGCCCACCATCACCACGGGCCACTTCTCGTTGAAGACGATGTGGGCTGCCTCGGGGTCGATGATGATGTTGAACTCGGCCACGGCGCTCCAGTTGCCCACGTGGTAGCCGCCGCCCATCAGGACCACTTCCTTGACCCGTTCCACGATGCGCGGTTCCTTGCGGGCGGCCAGGGCGATGTTGGTCAGGCCGGCGGTGGGGACCAGGGTGACGGTGCCGGGTTCGTGGGCCATGACGGTGTCGATGATGAGGTCCACGGCGTGGCGCGGGTCCAGCTCGATGGTGGACTCGGGCAGGGCGGGGCCGTCCATGCCGGACTCGCCGTGGATGTCCGGGGCGGTTTCGATGCTGCGGACCAGGGGCCGCGGGCAGCCGGCGGCGAAGGGGACGCCGGTGATGCCGGCGATGGTGCCTACGGCCAGGGCGTTGCGGGTGACTTTTTCGAGGGTCTGGTTGCCCACCACCGTGGTGACGGCCAGCAGTTCGATGTTCGGGTTGCCGTGCGCGAGCAGCAGGGCTACGGCGTCGTCGTGGCCGGGGTCGCAGTCCAGGATGATCTTCCGGGGCTGGTGCTGACTCTCTTGCGGGTTTGGTTCCACGATGGTTCTCCACGTCATTGGGGCCTGCCGGGGAGGCAGGGGTCCAGTATTCCGGGAGTGATCATGGCACCGTTTTGTGGTCTGCGTCAAGCGCTTAACGTGGCGATGGCGTTTGCCCACGTCAAACGCTTGATGCCTTGCGGCTGCTGACTGGCCCAGCGGCTGCCTAACCGAAGGGATTCCAGGCCGCATCCGGGAAGAGTGCCGCCAGTGCGGCCCGGAGCATCAGGAACCCCACAATGCCTGCCACCCACAGCACCGCCTCTCCGGCCACGCGACAGCCACGCGCCAAGGCGCGCCAGCGGGGCATCCAGCACGCTGCCAAGGGCAAGCCTGCCGGCCACCAGGAGCCCGGCAGGCAGCAGCATCACCAGGCAGTAGGCGCCAAGCAGGGCAGCGGAAAGGGCCCAGCCAGCACTGGAGGTCGTCAGCAGCCCAATTGCGCCGACATACGGCAGCATGGTGGGCACCTCGAGCAATCCCGCGAGCAGCGCCAGGCCCAGCAGTCCGCCGGGGGTACCCACTGCACGGCCGATCCTCCGCTGCCACCGGGCCTCGACCGGTGATGGCCCGGGCTCCTGCGCAGCGGCCACCCCGCTGGACCGCTCGGCACGGGCGCCGCGGCCCTGGAGGCGTGCAGTGTCCGGGGAACCGGTCATCCTGCTTGGAAAGGGCGGCTCCGTCGCCGTGGAAACCCCGCGCCCGGGCCTTCCTCCCAATACGGCCCACGCCAGCAAGCCGCCGCCCGCCACCAGCATTCCCCACTGCACCGCAGGCAACCCGCCGAGGGCCCCGAGGTCCGCACCCCACGCCCCGGCGGCCCCGGCCACACCTGTCAGCAGGCCAAGTCCGAGCAGGAAGTAGAAGAGCCCGATGGCTGCGAGGTAGGCCGCCGCCTTTCCGGTGACGGCTGCCCGCCCCCCGGAGTCCCGGCGCAGGAGCAGCCACACGGGAATCACCAGCGTGCCGATGCTGGTGCTGTCGATCAGGGCGAGGATGGCCAACTGGGCCAGGAGTTCTGCAGTCACAGGAAGAGTCTTCGCCAACCTGCCTCCTGGCGCGTCAGGCATCGGGGGGAGGGCGGACTCATCCTTTAGTCGCAGAAACTGCGCTTGAGACAGGCCGGCGCTCCCCTCTGCGGCAGGATGGGACCATGCATTCAACACCGGGCACCATCCGCCGTGAGGACGTGGTCCTGGCCCTGGCTTACGCGGGGCTCACCTGGCTGCTGCACTCACTGGGCATTACCGCTACCGGCGCCCCGGCAGTCCCTTCGCTGGAGCCATGGTGGCCCGCGCTGGCGCTGGCCGGATCCGCCGTTGTGGTGCTGCGCCGGAGCACCACCCGGGTAATGGTTCCGGTTTCCCTCCTCGCAGCGGTGGCGCTCCTGCTGGCGGGGGCGGCCGGCGGGTTCTTCCTGCTGTTCGAAGCCGTCTTCTCACTGGTGTTGTTCGGCACCGCGAAAGCGGCCAAGACGGCGGAGGTGGCGGTCCTTCTCCTGTGCGCGGCCGGAGGGGCGGCGGCATGGCTGGCAGGTGGGTCCTTCGCCGATGGCGTTGTAGCGCTGCTCGCCGGTGCCATGGTGCTGCTGCTGCCGGCCGAATGGGCAGGGAATGTCCGCAAGGCCAGGGAACTGGCCGTCAGCGAGGGGGCGCGTGCCGCTGCAATCCGGGGCGCGGCACGCGACCAGGCACGGCTGGCGGCCCGTGAGCACGAACTTGAGCTCGCCGGCGCGCGGCAGGAGATGGCGCGTGAGCTTCACGACGTCCTTTCGTCCAGGCTGTCCGCGATCGCGTTGCAGTCGGCTGCTGCGCTGAACACCGCGGACCCGGCATTGGACCGGGAGGTCCTGGCCCACGTGCGCCGCGAAAGCGTAGCGGGGCTGCGCGACCTGAACGCCATGATCCGGATGTTGAACGCCGGGGAGCCGCGGGCCCTGGCCGGCGATGTCGGGGATTTGGACGCCGTCATTGCCGGCCATCGCGCTGCCGGGATGGACCTCGAATGGAACAACACCCTCCCCGGCGGAGGCGAGGACCTTCCCGGCGGCACGCAGGCTGCCATCCACCGGTTGATTGCCGAATCACTGGTCAACGCCGGGCGGCATGCCGCGGGAGCCAGCGTCCGGGCCAGCCTTGAGGAAGTTCCTTCCGGCATCCGGCTGAGGGTTGCTGACGATGGCGGCACCGAGGAACCGCGGGGATACACGGCCGGAACAGGGACGGGACTGCCCAGCATGAAGGCCCGGGCTGAGCAGCTGGGCGGGTATGCGATCGCCGGCCCTGAAGGCCACGGCTGGAGAGTAGAGGCGTTCCTTCCGACAAACGGCACGGGCACGGTGGAGAACGAGGCACCATGAGCGGACGAATCTCGGTATTGCTCGCGGACGACCATGCCGCCATCCGTGTGGGGATCAGGATGGTGCTCCACGGGGCACGCGGGTTCGATGTGGTCGGCGAGGCAGGTGATGGTGCCACCGCCGTCGCCATGGCCCGGACCCTCCGGCCGGACATCGTCCTGATGGACGTGCGGATGCCGGTGAGGGATGGAGTGTCGGCTACTGCCGAAATAGTCTCTGCCGGGTTGTCGAAAGTCTTGGCTTTGACCACGATTCCTATCTTTTTGGCATGCTGTCCGCCGGCGCCGCCGGCTTCCTGTTGAAGACCGCTGAACCCGCAGAAATACTCCATGCGCTGGGCCGCGTCCACGACGGCGGGACTGTGATCGCCCCCGAAGTGGCCGGGAAGCTGGTGTCGGCGGCCATCAATGGAGCAGCGGCGGCACCCACCCCGGCAGCGCCGGCCGGTGAGCTGACCGCCCGGGAACGGGAGGTGCTGGACTGCCTGGGCGATGGCCTCAGCAATGCCCGCATCGCACGCCACCTGTCCATCTCGGAAGCAACGGTCAAGACCCACGTTTCGAACGTATTGGCAAAGCTGCAGGTGGAATCCCGCCTGCAGGCTGCGTTGGTTGCGAGGACCCTGTAGCGGGAACGGCGCCATACCGCGACGGCGCGTCCATGGCAAGCGGCCCGATCAGCTGCCGGCACCGGGTCGCACTACGATCGAGGTATGGATTCCGGGGAACAGGTTCAACAGCGGGCGCGGCCCCGGAGGGTGACGGCGGCCATGGTGGCCGCGCGGGCCGGTGTTTCGGTTGCCACGGTGTCGCTGGTGGCCAACGGCAAGACGGCCGGCCGGGTCTCCGAGGACAACATTTCCCGGGTGCAGGAGGCAATTGCCGAGCTTGGCTACGTGGTGGATGGCATCGGCAGCTCGCTGGCCAAGGGCGTCAGTTCGATCGTGATCCTGGTGGCACCGGATATCTCCAACCCATTCTTCGCCAAGGTGATCAGCGGGGTCCGGGAATCGCTGGGGCCCAATTACCAGCTGCTCCTCTCGGTCACGGACTCAGGTGAATTTCCCAAGGCTGCGGACGTCCGGAAGCTGATGTCGCTGCGGCCGGCAGGGCTTTTGGTTGATGCCCCGAATGCCGGGTTCCTGGCGGACCTTTCGGTGGCCGGCCCCCTGGTCCTGCTGGATGCTCCCGGCCTGGAGTCATTTGCGCCGGCCGTGAACCTTGACGTCGCCCAGGGTGCGCGGGAGCTGGCCGCGCACCTTGCCGGGGCGGGCCACCGGCGCGTGGCCTACCTCGACAGCGTTACCGGAACCGCCACGTTCACCATCCGCCGGGAGGCCTTCCTGGCCGAAGCCGCATCACTGGGCATGACCGTGGATCCGGACCATATGCCCGCTACCACCATCGATGTGGGTGCTGCCGCGGCTGTCTTCGCCGACGCGTGGCCGGACTGGCAGCGCGCGGGGGTGACCGCCGTCGTCTGCGCCACGGACACCCATGCGTACGGGGTGCTGCAGGAAGCCCGTGTGGCCGGGGTGCGCATTCCCGCGGAGCTGGCCGTGGCGGGGTTCGATGACCTGCCGTATTCGGCGACCAGCAGCCCGGGCCTGACCAGCGTGCACCTGCCGGCGGCAAGCCTGGGGCTGAAGGCTGGTGAACAGCTGCGCCGGCTGATGGAAGGGCGGGCGTTGGAGCAGGAGGAACTGGTCCTGGAAAGTTCCCTGGTGGTGCGCGGCTCCACGTCGGCAGGCGAAACGTAGCGGCGCCGGCGGGTTCCTGTCGGACCCCGGCCGTAAGCTGGGATTATGCCGAGTAACTGGGAGAGTCTGGACGCGTCGCAGCGTGAGTCGGTACAGCACAATGTGGAGATCTATGAGCGCGTCCGCCCTGCCCTGAAGCTCATCACCCGGGACGTCCTCCTCACCCTTCGTGACATGCTCAAGGGTACCGAGGTGACGCCGCTGTTCGTCAGCGGCCGCACCAAGACCGTGGAGTCCTTCAAGGAAAAGATCTCTCGGACCGAAGAGCCCCTGGAGCCCGGCGGCCCGCGGCTGCTCAAGTTCCCGGACCCGTTCCGGACGCTCAATGACATGGTGGGCATCCGGGTGATCACCAAGCTCCCGGCGGAGAACGCCGTGGTGGCCAACATCATCAAGCGCCAGCGGCAACTCTTCGACTGCCGTGGCGACCGGGAGAAGGACATCGGCTCCATCGAATCCGGCACCTATGGATACTCCAGCCGGCACCTGATCCTGCGGACCATCCAGAACGAGGCCGTCAAGGAGTACCAGCAGGTCTTCAATCCGGACGCCGTGCCCAACGGCAGCTACTTCTTCGAGTGCCAGATCCGTACCATCTTCGCCCATGCGTGGAGCGAGATTGAGCATGACATCAGATTCAAGGCCGAGGATCCGCGCGCGTGGACACCGCACTTCGACCGGCAATTCACGGCCACCGCCGCCATGCTGGAGACCGTGGAGACGGCTTTCGCGGACCTGCATGAACGGTACGAGGAAGTCCGCAGCTTCTGGGACATGGACGGGGAAGGCGCGGCAGCCCTCACCCCGAACCGGATCCGCGACGTCTGGCGGACCCTGCTCCCGCACGTTGACCGGAAAGTGGACGACGACTGGGGCTGGGCCGCGGAACTCCTGGCCGCCCACGGCCTCAACCAGACCGTGCAACTGGCGGGCCTGCTCAGCGCCAACCGCATCACCGAGGTCCGCAAGGCCCTGGACCACCGCTACTCCCCCGGCCCCGACCGGCTGATGGACGACCTCCTGCTGTGGCAGTACGGCACCAAGCACATCGACCTCACCGCTGAACCGGCCGACGCCGTTCCGCACCCCCGGCGCGACAGCCTCCTGCGGCGGCTGCGGCAGATCGAGCGGTACAGGATGACGAAGACGTAGGGGTTCGTGTTAGGAGCCTTTGGCTGGCTCCATGGGGCGAAACCCTCCTCCCACGCCGTTCAGGAAAGGTTGTGGACTGCTCCGGCCCAGCGGGGGCCGGAGACGGCCCGGCGGACAGCCCGGGCGCGGGCGTGGAAGTCGATCTTTGGCATTCGCGGAGAAGGGTCAGCGCGACTGCCGGGATCATTCAAGATGGGGGGCGGTGCCGCTTTGGCGGCTGTTGTGCTGTGGTCGGCGATCAGTCCCATGCCGGCGTATTCGCGTACAGCGGCGATGCCGGCAACGGCGTCGGTCTTGGTATCGAAGGGCTTGGACACTGCCATAACGGTTCCGTCGGGTGCTGTCAGCCGGAACCTGAACGCTGATTCTGCGTCGATAAATAGTTCGAACATTCCTGCCATTGCGATCCTTTCGTCTGCGGGATCTTGAGGCGGCACCGTTGCCGCCAGAGGGGCACGAGGCATCGTTGCCTTCGTTTTCCCTGGTAGATCCCGCCGTCCAAATTTTCATCAATTCAGCATGCGTTCCTCGAGTTTCTCGTGGGACCGCTTGCCGGCGCAAGGTGTCCCTCGGCATCCGGTAGAAGTGATCACCCGCTCTCGGGTGCGGGCGCACTCGCTTTCACGAGACGGCGTCGGCTCGCCGCATGTCGTCAACACATGTTGACCCAACTTCCATGCGTCAACTAATGTTGACGCATGGAGGTGGAGCAGATGAAAACTTTGGTTGCATCCATGGACGGGAAAGGACCGGCTGAAGCACTGCAGGCAGTCGCCCAGCTGCAAAAGGAAGTCGGGCGCGCGGAAGCGTCCCTGGTCCGGAAAGCCCGGCAGGCCGGCCTCTCCTGGGAAGCCATCGCCCTGTGCCTGGGCGTGAGCAAGCAGGCCGTCCACCGTAAATACGGGAAGCGGTAGATGCTTCCGGCTCTTGGCTGCTGGCGGCGAGGTAGCTTCAGCTTTACGTAACGTCGGTTATCGGCTGTCGAAAACAGGCAGGGGAGTGCCTCCAGAAGGTGTCGTGTTGCTGTCGTTCCTGGCAATTTTTCCTGGGGACACGGGAGGTCAGAACTGCTCTGCCAGTGCTCGGTTTATGGCAGAGATGTCCAGGAAGGCTGGGTCGAATGGTTCGGCAGATCCGGTCATGTCAGCCACCCATGCGGAGTGTTCGTTGTGGTAAGGATGCGACGGATCGGCCAAGGCATCCATGATGTCCTCGTAACCCGGCAAACCTCCGGAATCTTCCAGCGGGCCGCGCCGGGCGCCGTCGATCAAGCGGGCCGGCGGAATGTCGTCGTCTACTGGCCGGCGCGAAACCAGCTCGAGCCGGTGAAGCCAGCTGTCACCGAAGTCGTATTCGTAGAACGCTTCACCCGACCCCAGTGCGGCGTGCCTGGGATTTGGCGTCGATTCGAGCTCCGGGGCTACCTGACTCTAAGCCAGGTACATCAGGTCCTGCAGGCAGCATTTGGCTGGGAGGACGCGCACCTGCACAGGTTTGTAACAAGCGACCCGTTCGCGCCGCTGCGGCCGGTCGACGGTGAATTTCCGGAAGTCCCGCAGTGGCTTCCAAGGCAGCAGTGTGAAGAACCGGGTGACAGGCCCGAGGAGAACTGCACTCTGGATCAACTACTATGTCGACGAGGGCCACGCGAACCTCCAGGACGGAGCCTTGTCCATGTCCAATACCCGGTCTCGCCTCTGAGTTGTCCATGGCACCCATTTTTACAGGCCTCACGGCCCCGCCGTAGGAGGCAGGCCCCTTCCCCCAGCCTCGGCCGTTAGCTTGACGAAAGGTCAATTATCGGCGTTCGCAAATCGGCCCGGGAGGAGCCCTAAGAGTGGTGCTTTCGAGCGTTTCGCCAGGCTTCCCCGACCTCTGCCATCGAAGGCTGGTGCTGGCTAGCGGCTTTCCACGCGTGCGCGCACAGTTCGGTAGGCGAACTCTACGAGGTAGTCGTTGAGGGCATGGCTTGCTTTTTCGGCGTCCTCTGTTTCGCTGTTGAGGATGGCGCGGAGGATTTGGGCGTGTAGGCGTGATCCCTGGCTGACTTCGGCTTGTTCGTCCCGGACGTGGGTGATCCAGAATCGGCGCGAGAGTCCTTGGAGGGGGGCCATGGCGTCGGCGAGGTATTCGTTATGGCTCGCGGCGACGATCATCTGGTGGGTTTCCTTGACTGTGTCCAGGTACTGCCTGAGCGTGAAGCGGTCTGCCTCGAGCAGCTGAACCATTTCCTGCATTGCGTTGCGCTCAAGGCTGGTTGCGGCTTCACAGGCCAGACGCACCGCCAGGGCTTCGAGTACCCGCCGGAGTTCGAGCATCCTTAACTGGGCTTCTACCGAGGCGGGTGGGACGAGTACGCCTTTGTTGGGGTGGATCTCCACGAGCCGGTTCCGGGCCAACTGCTGCAGGGCCTCCCGCACCGGGGTCCGGCCCAAGCCGGTCTTCTCCATCAGGACCGCCTCGGAGACAAGTGAGCCGGGAGTAAGTTCCTGGAAGACGATGAGGCGTTCAATCTCCTCGTAGGCTTGGGCGGCTTTTCCTTGCTGCATCATGCTCCCACTTTAGCCGAACCCCTTGCACAACCGGTATATCGGTCGCATACTGGTGTGACTGGCTTCACCTCCCCTTCCCACTTTCAACAGATTTGAGGTCTGCAATGGCGAAGACCCTTACCGTCGAACGGCGTTCCATCGACTACATCCCACCTGAAGAGCGCCATGGCAAGCCCAGGAGCCTGCTCTTCGTATGGTTCGCTGCCAACACATCCATCACCGCAGTCGTAACAGGTGCCCTGTTTGTCATCTTGGGCAACAGCGCTCTCTGGTCGATCCCGGCCATCATCCTGGGCAACGCGGTAGGCGGGTTTTTCACCGCCCTGCACTCCGCCCAGGGCCCCAAACTCGGTGTGCCACAGATGATCCAGAGCCGGGCGCAATTCGGCTACTTCGGGGCGATCCTGCCGCTGGTCCTGGCCCTGATGATTTACGTCGGCTTCTACGCCACGGGCCTGGTCCTTGGCGGCCAGGCGATCGGCACCCTGCTCCACGTCCCGCCGCAGGTGGGCGCCATGGTCTTCGCACTCATGTCGGCGACACTGGCCATCATCGGCTACGGCTACATCCACAAGTTTTCGCACATCGCCGCCGTCCTGAGTGCCGTCGTGTTCGTCATCCTCCTCGTCCGCATCATCGCCGACGGGAACATCGGCCCAGTCGTGGAGACCAACGCGTTCGATGGGGCCGCGTTCGTCCTGGGCATCTCCCTCTCGGCCTCATGGCAGCTGACCTTCGGACCGTATATTGCGGACTACTCGAGGTACCTACCCGAGGACACCCCCAAGCGCGCCACGATCGGCTGGACCTTCCTGGGCAGCGTCCTGGGCGGCTCCCTGGCCATGACCCTGGGCGCTCTCGCCGCGGCCCTGGGCGGCAAAGCCTTCGGTCACGACCAGGTCGGCTACCTCGCCGGGCTCGGCGGCGCCATCTGGCCGCTGGTCCTGCTCGCCGTGATCCTGGGCAAGCTCACCGGCAACACCCTCAGCTCCTACGGCGGCTACATGTCACTCGCCACGATCATCACCAGCCTCACCGGCCAAGACCGGGTCAGCCCCCGTCAACGCTCGCTCTACGTCATAGCGATCTCGGTCGTTTCACTGGCCATCGCGTTGGCGGCCACCAACAACTTCCTGACCAACTTCACTAACTTTCTGTTGTTCCTGCTCTACTTCATGACCCCCTGGTCGGCCATCAACCTCGTCGATTACTACTGGGTCCGCAAGGAGCGCTACAGCATCGCCCAACTCTTCCTCCGAAACGGCGAATACGGCCGTTTCAACAAAGGCGCCTTCCTGGCATACGCCGTCGGAGTGCTCATCCAAATCCCGTTCATGAACAGCTCGCTCTACGTCGGCCCCATCGCCAACCTGCTCGGAGGCGCAGAAGTGGCCTGGCTCATTGGCCTCGTCGTCGCAGGCGGCCTGTACTACGCCACCTCCCGCGCCGTCCGGAACCGCGCCAGGACCTTTGAATCAATTTCAGAAAAGCCGCATGGGACCGCTGTCCCCGCAACGGCAACCATCACCTCTGAGGAGACCTTGTGAAATACGACCCCGCGCTCGAGCGCAGCCCCCTTCCCTACTCGCCCTTCAAGAGCTGCACCGTTCCCCGACCCATCGGCTGGCTCTCCAGCATCAGCCCGGACGGCGTGGAAAACCTGGCCCCTTACAGCCAGTGGCAGAACCTGACCTTCGACCCGCCCATGGTCATGTTCTCCGCCAACCAATACCCGGACGGGCGGCGGAAAGACACCGTCCTCAACGCGGAGCAGACCGGCTGGTTCATCTGGAACATGGCCACCTACGACCTCCGTGAGGCCGTCAACATCAGCGCCATGGCACTGCCTTTCGAGGAAAACGAGTTCGACCGCGCCGGCATCAGCAAGCGATACGCCGAGCTCTCCCCCACACCCATGGTTGCCGAGAGCCCCGTTCATTTCGAATGCAAGTACCTCTCAACACACAGAATGACAGGCAACTCCAACGTCGGGACCATCGACATCGTCTTCGCACAGGTCGAACGGATCCACATCAACGACGAAGTCCTCACCCCCGACGGCCGACTCGACATCCCGAAAATCCGGCCCCTGGCCCGAATGGGATACCACGACTACACCTCCATCACAGAGACCTTCGAGATGAAAATCCCCCAAGCGTCCGACGACGAGGCATACGGCCTCGCCGGCCAACCCGCCTAACAAACCCCGCGATCCCGAAGACCCTGCACTCCCCCTGCAGGGTCTTCGGCTACACAGCGGAAGTCACCCAATCGGACAAACTACTCCCGGCTCGGCCCAGCCGGTACAGATTTACAGAATCACCATTATCGGTGCTTCGAATAGGCACTAATCTGACGTGAAAATCACGCAGCGGTCGGGTGCGACGCTGTAAAAATTCAAGCGACCGGCGATCTATTGAGCCACTGAGCCACTGGAATCTTCCCTGGTCCTGTAGGTAGTCAGTAACCTTGACTTGCGAATGGGTGTCAGCAGAGAGGCATCGCACTCCACTCCCACTTATGAACAAAGGTCGCTAAACTCCCGGTTCCAGTTGCCGAGTGGCTACCGAAACATCCTGCGCACGTCCACATTATCGGCCGCGGTGGAGAGGCACAAAATCCCGCTGGCCTTGACCGATGTCCACCTCATCCCGAAGCAAGCACACCTCTGCCACCGATCTGATCGCTGCCACCGATAACAAGCAGTCTGCGGCGATCCCCCTCGTCCTTGCACCCTGTGGGGTGAGCCCTATCTTCTGCGTCCTGAAACATCGAGACTGCCCCTTCATCCAACGGTCCACCAAGGTATGAAACAGTGGCGGAATTTTCGGGTCAGGCACGTCTGAAGTTCTCACTCCCACCTCGCCTCATCCCGAATTGGGGGGGGGAGGGGCTCGATACCCTCCCTGCAAGACGGCTCCTCTTGATCCGTATTGCGGAGGCTCTTTAATTCGTAGTACCCGTTTCTTGAGAACCTTGTGATCCCGGAACCGTTCTTCGCGTGTTGAAACATCTGTCTGCCTCTTTGTGATTTTCCTTAGCTTGTATAATGTGACCTCGAGTAACCGGCCTCTCTGCTTTTCCACAAGTGAGCGGAAAGGCCGAGGACTGGATTTAAAAAAAATATCAGCTATAAATAGAGGAGTGAGATTTTCCTTTGCGTGATTGCCTGTGAGGAAAATATGATGCTTTTTATTAGTAGTGATCGTAAAATTCAAAAACTGTACCAGGGCGGGGAACTTTCGGCGGCCTCGGGGATGGGGCTGCCTCCGGCGAGGCGTCCCGGCCATTGCGGTGCCGACATGGAGCTCACCATGCAGAGCTCGGCTGCGGCAGGGGATTTCTTGTCGCCCATTTTGGGCGGTCCGGTGCGGGATCTGCATCTGGTGTGGCAGTGCCGATGCGGGTTCCGTCTAGATCCACGGTCGGATCCGAGAAATAAGGTGTGGGCGGCCGCTGCTGCAGTTGAAGGCTGTCAGTGGGAGATGGATCATGCCGTCCTACAGCTGGATATGGCTCTTCGTGCAGCATCGGCAATGGGTGTGGCAGATGAGTTGCTTGCAAAATGGGCCCAGCTATCCCCTCGTGAAATTAAGAGAATTCTCGATCAAAATGCGTGAATTGAGGTTGCCGGAGACGGCGTCGAGCGTATGGAATAAACCGGCTGATCGTAAAGACGAAGGAGTGGAAATGCTGACAAGGGGGCACTCTGTGGTAGACGGAAAGAAGCAAGGAAGAGCTATTGAAGAGTAACGATCTGAAAATCGTGCCAAGCACGTGGAAGCCTCTACGCCGATACACAGAAAGGGCCTCTAAAAATAAACGGACGGGCGTCGGGCCCGCGCAGGCATCCACGTCGGGGAGCTCGACCCCCAGGATCCTCGTCAAGGCCTCAGGCCTCCCGTTTCTGCTAAAGAATAGAAAGGAATAGCTAGCCATGACCACGGCGGCGTGTACCGCGCTCATCATCCCAGCTTCCCTCCCCCAGCCCATACGCGTCGAAGGGATCGTTTTGACCGTTGCCAAAAGGCAGGTCTTGGTGCAAGGAAATTTCGAAGCAATTAGCTACAGAGATTGGCACGTTTACCTAAACGACGAAGCGGACCATATCCCTCTCCCCGTCAACCCGCGGGCCGAAGTGTTGATCAGGGAAGCAGGAGTTGATATCGAAGGGGATATTAGGGGGGCCGCAGTGTTCTTGGGTCACAGCAACGACGGTAAGGATACAGACATACCGACACCCCTGCTTCAACTCGCGGAACGTCTCTTTGACATGGGTCCGGCCCGGTAGCGGACCTGAGGTGAGCCGCTTAACACAGTGTTCCTTCCCTGCCTGATCTGTAGATCCCGGGTGTCGTTCCGCCCCTCAGATGACGGATGCTCCTTAGGTACTCTTGTGGCTGTCAACATGACGGGGACGGACTGCCCGAGGGCTACTTGGGAATTCATTATCAGCGCTCGAACCACGGGATTAGAAGCAGCTCCGAGAGGTTTCGTTTCAGGCTCATTATATGGGCGCATCTTCGTCGAGTAGCGGCAGGCACGGCCCGGCTCACCCATCTTCTCTATCATCCCCGGCTAATCCTCGCCCTGATGCGGGTAAGTGATCCCGCCGTTTTCGACCCGTGCGAACGCATTCATGCTGGCTTGACGAGTTACGGAGATGGACATTATGTCGAAGACCTTTACGCCTGCGACAATGAGTGCATCAGAAATCAGCCGCCTATGGCATCGCCATGGAACAGCTTCGCTGCACATGATCGCAGGCACCCCCTGACTCGCGATCCTCACCAGTTCAGCGAGTCCGGAGCTGAAATTCGCGGTTGCCATGTAATCGGCGTAGTCGCGGAACGCTTTGATTCTCCACGCACCGTTCGGACTGATCGAACCCGCCGGCGTATGTCGGCGGCCGCCGAGGTCCCGAATCCATCTGTACTCGATCTCCTGGGGCATGGCTTTCTGGATCTCCAACTGGTTCCACTGTGGATACTTCCGGGAGGATGGAAACGAACGCACGTCAACCAAATGCGTCACATCGTTGGAGTGCAGCATCGCAATCACCTCGTCAAAGCTACGAGTGGAATGACCAATTGTGTATACTCGCGGTTCCAAGGATCTCGCTCTTTTCCGCTTGTCATCAACTCCCCCATTGCTTGCACGCTACAGAATGAGCATCCTGAATCGGGTCGTCGAGCAAGCTTAGTCCGGCAGACTGAGAGTCACTGCGACTCTCTACTGTGGGATGGCATGGGGCGACCGGAACCCCGATGAATACCGGCGGTCACGTTCGCCCACCACCGGTGATCTGTTTCCATCTGCTGCGCCTGGATGTGAATCAATCAAGGCCATCATTGCCGGCCAGGTTGAGGAGTTCGCTGAGTGGAGGCCGCGGTTCACGGCGCAACCGGATAGCCTCGGGTAGGCCGTGCACGTCGACCGATCCGTCATCGATGTGAATCGAGATCCGTCCTTCCCCAGAAAATGGAACGTTATCGAAGTGAAAGTGCGTGTTCTCTGCCGGCATGGTCGGGGCCAGCCATACTTCGTCCCAGGGTAGGCCGGGGTCAAAACGCAGCAACGTGCGGATGAGCTGGACAGGTGCCGCCGATGCCCAGGCCTGTGGTGAACATGAAGCAGGATAGGGGACAGGTTCAGGGTATTTTGATCGGTCCAGGCCGCAAAAAAGTTCCGGGAGCCTGCCATTGAATCGGTCCGCGGCTTCAAGTAAGGCATAGGCAACTTTGCGGGCTTCATCGACGAAACCGTGCCGCATGAGCCCTGCAGCGGCAATCGCGTTGTCGTGGGGCCATACTGATCCGTTGTGGTAGCTGGCCGGGTTGTATGCACCCATGTTGGCCGCCAGCGTCCGGATCCCCCATCCGGTAAACATTTCAGGGGACAGCAAATGTTCTGCCACCCTGGGCGCCTTGTCTTCGTCAATTATTCCCGTCCACAGGCAGTGGGCCATGTTCGAGGCCACAGCGTCAACAGGTGTCTTATTCCTGTCTAGGGCAACAGCAATATATCCATCCTCGGGCAGCCAGAACTGGTCGTTAAACGCCCTTTTCAGCTTCAATGCCTTCGTTATACAAGAATCAGCGGTCTGCGGATCACCTGCAGCCCTGGCTAATAATGCGCGGCCAACGTAGGCGGCATAAGCGTAACCCTGTACCTCACACAGTGCGATGGGAGGCTCGGCCAAGGTGCCATCTGCGAAATTTATACCGTCGCCGGAGTCCTTCCAGCCCTGGTTTCGCAAGCCCTTGTCTGTCTTCCGCTTGTATTCGATGAATCCATCACCGTCCAGGTCGCCATAGTCCTCCATCCACCCCAACGCCCTGTCTGCTACAGGAAGAAGCCGGCGCATTGCCTCGTCATCGAGTCCCCACCGGCTTAGCTCAGCCAGGACAATAACGAAGAGCGGCGTTGCATCAACACTGCCGTAATACACTCCGTGGCCGCCCAGCGCCAAACCAGCAGAGGCTCCCAAACGGACTTCGTGAAGGATCCTGCCGGGTTCTTCCTCTGAATCGGGATCGACCTTCGTTCCCTGGTGATCCGCCAACGTCAAAAGCGTCCCTTTGGCCAGCGAAGGGTCCAGGAGTAAGGACATGAACGAGGCAAGCAGGCTGTCCCTTCCAAACAAGGCCATGAACCATGGTGCGCCGGCGGCCACCACCGCCCGGTCCGGATGATCGGGGTTATAGATTCGGAGCGAACCTAGATCTTCCTGGCTGCGCTCGATTACCCGCTCTACCGCTTCATTCCGCAGCTTTGCTGTTGGCATGGACTTGCGCCACTCCATGACGCGGCGCAGGGCATCCTCGCCCGAATCGCCTGCTCCTTTGTGCCCGGGGCCAAGGGGAAGATCCACCACGGGCGTGGCAGTGATGGTGCCGGACCACTGCGCGTGCCCCGCAATGACGACGTCCAGGACCAGAGCTTCGCCCTCATTCCTGGAACCGGGAAACGCCACAGTGATCCACTGTTCCTGACCTTCGCGTCCGGAATCGAGCATTAGTGCATCCCTGCCCGACTTTCGAAAACAATGCCCCTGTTGCACGCGCCCTTCCTTTACTTCAAACAAACTGGCAAAGTCCGAGTCGGCCAACAACTCAACCCGGCATCGCACGGGGTTCTTGGAATAGTTGTGCACCGTCACCGTCTCGACAAGCGCTGCCCCCAGCGTCCGTTCCCGGTCAATGAGCAGCGAAGAGTCGGTGTGATCATTCCTGCGGGCCCTACCAACGAAAACGCAGCGAAAGGGCTCAGGAACGGTAAACGACAAGCCCTCGACCGGGAAGCCCTGAACCTTTAGCGTCCAGTCGCTGATGAATCGGGTGTCCCCGAAGAACACCCCGTGCGGTAGGCAGCCCGACATATCCCCGTTGAACGATGAGATACAGAATGAAGTTCCCTGCACCAGCGTCACCGCTCCCGGCCCGGCTGAATCGGCGCTACTTTCGTTCCCCTGAGTCACTTTTTTGCTTCTTCCACGCAAACACGCTGGAGGACCACTGCCCTTCCTAAAGTGAGGAAGACGCACTCCCCCGGCAATGGGGCAATGCCCTATTGCCAAACCCGGCAGCGGATCGCCGGAGACGGTTTGAGTCTTGATAACAAGGATGTCTCCTGCCGCCACCGGATATCGAACAGTGGTCGTTAAACCCGCTCAGTTGACGCAGTGATGGCAGGAGGCACAGTTGCGTTCGACGGCAGCCGTAAAATCGGTCTGCCATGCTGCCGGTCTGTGGACTGCTGCAAAGTCACAGCAGGTGAGGTGCCTATCAGTTTCATCACGACGGCCCCCACGTGGGTTCGTCACCTTCGAGAACTGCTTCTTGTAGCCCCCGATTCCCGGCGCCAGCCTCGCCGGCTGCTTCTGGGGTCATACCTGCGGGCCAGTTGCGCCAGCGCCAGGGCGGCGACGAGGAGCCCAAAGTCACGGAGGGCAATGTCATAAAAACCAGAAAATGTCAGCAGGTTGATGATGATGCCCGTTAGCCAGAGCGCCACCACGTACGCTGCATAGCGCGGCTTGATGGCCATCATGATTCCGGCTGCAATCTCCACGATACCTACGATGAGCATTGCCGTATGCGCGCTGAAGGGCAGCAAGTCGACAAGCCATGGAGCCAAGTACCGCTCCCAGTCAGTGAGGATGTTGGTGAACTTGTCAAGGCCGAAAAAAATGGGCAGGATAACGAAGCCGGTCAACAATGTCAGAAACGCCCCGTACGTCGGTTCTGTTCGCGCCCTATCTAGCACTCGGCTGATCCATCCGTTGCTGGAAGCGGGAATTGGGTTCGCAACCACGATGATCTCCTTATGGCACTGATATTAATATGAGGTGAGTCCCGGAACGCGTCCTCGGGAACCTGCCCGTCTTCGCTTAAGAGAAGGGAAGGGGTGAGTTCCCGGGAGGCTTCGCGAGAAGTGGACGTTCCGCCCGTGCGTCAATGTATGTCGGCGTACCGTCTGTGGCCGCTGATAGGTCCAACGTTTATACACTCCTTCAGCCAATTCCGGGTTTCCCCTCCGCTCTGGAGTCGGCAGAGGCATCAAGGCGATGATGGTTTCCCTGGCTTGGGTCGCCCTGCCAGGTTGATGGGGCTGTTCCCCACAAGAAGGTAGGTGCCTATTCCCATCAGGAGGAAGCCCAGGACGCCGACTGCCGTCACTTGCGAGGCGATTCCTGCGATGAGCAACACAACGCCGATCAGGCACGCCATGACGGCGAAGTAGGTAGTGGCCCCAAATCGTCGTTCGATCAACCCGGAAGATAGTTCCTCGGCCAGACGCGGGTCCTTGGTGACCAGGTCGAGTTCCAGTTCGTCGAGCAGTTTCTGCTCTTTGTCTGACAAAGGCATCTGACGCCTCCCCTGATACCGCTGCCGGGCCTTTTGAAGGGCCCTGCAGCTCAGCCTTTCAAGTAGCATGTGAGCCGTTGAAGGATTCTAAATCTAACATTTCAAATGTTAGTAATCTGACCATAGGAGGGTTCCTGGGGGAAGTCAAGGACTCTCCTCCAGACAGCGAGGGTGGCCGGATCAGCCGGCGCCGTGGTCTTATGGCTCACGGTCTTCTTTGATCAGGGTGCACAGGACTGCTGCTTCACTGATGGCAGGCTCCCTTATCGCCGTCAACAGCGTTAGTGGCCGGTGTTCGGCCAGGACGCGGAGGCGTTCAAGGACATCGGCAGCTTCGGGCGCCCGAAGTTCGGACTGGTATCGCCGGTTGAACTCCTCAAAAAGCCCGGGATCGTGGCGCTGCCGGTTCATTCATGCCTCGCTTCCGCACCGTTTTTCTGGCAACTCCGCCGGAGTTGTCACGTTAGTGGCGTGAGTTCTTCCAGGGTGGCATGTGAGGCCGGGCGGCCGGGGCGGCCTGTGGTTTTCATTGCGTCTTTGATCCTGCTCAGCCAGGCCTGAAGTTTCCACTCCATCTTGCCGCATCCGGAATTGGTAGTCCGAATACCTTCACCGTGCGGCGGAGGTCCTCTTCAGCAACATGGCAAAGCCGTTCCAGTTCATCGAGTCTTTCCTTCGGTATCTCACCAAGCTTGAACTGCACTTCCGCATGCCTAAAAAGTCGTTCAGCCTCTTTAAGGTTGGCTTGAGCTTGTGAAACGGGGTCCACGGCTACCATGACCCCATGATGGCACTTCTATTGACAAAGACCTATAGGCCGGGTGTTCCTAGGCGCTCAGAGGAATAGGTGGCTGTCGAAGACCGAGCGCGGTTGTTGTGCGGGATCGGGGTGGGTGATGACAACGCGCAGTCCGTCAGGGTCGCGTCCTTCGACAAACGTGACGTCGCCAGCGGTGTGAGTGTCGACGTAGTTGCCGGTTTCCTGAAGCGCCTGCTTCAAATTTTCCAGGTCTTTCTGGTTGTCCGTTGCCCACATGAGCAGGTGGAATCCCAAGCCGCTCGGATGGCGTTGAGCATGCCGGCCGCGTTCGATGATGTACAGCTGGAACCCTTCTGTGGTCAGCAGAAGGGCAGCCTCCGCCGATCGGAGGGTTACTTCGCATCCGAATAAGTCGCGGTAAAAGGTCACGGACCTGTCGAGCTCGGATACGTACAGAACGGAAGAGGCTGGTTTGGCCGGGTATCCCATTGAGCCATTGTTGACCTGGAACGTGCGTTTGGCCAGAATTGCGGAAGTTATCCATCGGGACTTTACTCCAGCCAAACGACAGCGGGCAGCCAAAACCAAATGACCGCGGGCCGCAACTCCTGCTGACCGCTGGTTTTCCGCCGGCGGCGTGCTGGGACGATTATTCGGTTGTAGTTGTGAGCCTGGCGCAGCAGGCGGAGCCGTCGGGGGCGGGGGCGACGCGGTGTTGCTGGTCGTTGGACCCATCCAGGGTGCCTTGCAGGAGGGCGGCACTCAACCCGCAGACAAGCTGGGTGTGGTCGGCGGCAAGACGGCGGAACGGGCAATTACATAGGACCAGACCTTGCCCGTCCCGCTCGGGTGCGTAACCGTTGTCAGTCAGAGCCTTTTCGAGATCTCCCGCAACCAGC
The DNA here is from genome assembly GCF_058267675.1 of Pseudarthrobacter sp. MOO14. NCBI lineage: Bacteria > Bacillati > Actinomycetota > Actinomycetes > Micrococcales > Micrococcaceae > Pseudarthrobacter > Pseudarthrobacter sp. MOO14. Next base: position 2,569,944 of record NZ_CM177849.1, on the reverse strand, counting down.
CCACGTCGATGACCTTCAGCGTAGGCCGCTGAGGCGACGGACATTTCCACTGGTTCTCCGGTCTCGGCGGAGGTTTCGATTGCCGAGGCCAACAAACGCCCTGCCAACTCGTACTCGCGTGCAGGAATCGATAGCTGGACTTCATCCAGTGCCGGGCTGTAGAGCTTGCTGGGCCGGCCGGAACCGGGACCGGTCCGGGATCCGAGCTTCTTGCTTTCGGTCTTCAGGAAGCCGTCTTTAACCAGTTTCTCAAGATGGAAGGACGCCGTACTTGGCGCGAGATTCAACATCTTGACGAGTTGGTCGCGTGTGAGGGGGACCGGGCTGCGTATCAATGCCTGGTAAAGAGCGCGCCTCACGGGGTCGGCGAGTGCACCGACGTCGGGGTTTCTGATGTTGATTTGCGAGGACTTCATAGGGAAATTCAATCACCTCCGGAGGAGCTTGACGGAAAATATTATACGCTCTAAATTCAAAGTAGCCGACTTTAGAGAGGGCGCCATGTTATCTGAGTACTCCACACGGCAAAGCGTGTACTCCGCGCCGGTTGGTGAACTCGACCGGCTCGATCTTGAACGGACAGCACCGACGGGAATTGACCTGGAAGGGGCCCGCGCAGCCGTCACAGACTTGCTGGTTTCGCTGGGCCGGGACGTTTCGGATCCCCATTTGTCGGAAACTCCGCGGAGGGTGGCGCAGGCGTTTGCCGAGATGCTTACCGCCCGGCCCGCTTCGTGGACCACTTTTCCGAACAGTGAGGGGTACTCGGAGTTGGTGATTGTAAAGAACATTCCTTTTCATTCGCTGTGCCAGCACCATCTGTTGCCATTCCGGGGCGTCGCCCACATCGGATATCTTCCGGGCAGCAGGCTAATAGGACTGTCAAAACTTGCCCGTGGTTTGGAAATGTTCGCCCGGGATCTGCAGGTTCAGGAACGACTCACTGTGCAAACGGTCCAATGGCTGATGGACACGTTGGATGCCCGCGGCGCGGGAGTCGTTCTGGAAGCCGAGCACCTGTGCATGTCCTTGCGCGGCGTGCAGGTGGCCGGAACAACCACGACCACGGTGGCCTTCCGGGGGGAGCTTGCGGTACCGGGACCTTTGTCTGACCGCTTCTTTACCAGGTAGGACAGGTGCCCGGCCTGTCGCGCTCGGGAACAGGAGGAAAGAGTCATGATGAGAGACGTAGTAATCATTGGTGGTGGCCTTGCCGGGGCCACGGCAGCGCAAACTCTCCGCGCCGAAGGTTTCCCAGGAACCATCACTGTCGTGTGCCAGGAGAATCGGTACCCGTATCTGCGTCCGCCGCTGTCGAAGGATTTTTTGGCAGGCCGTGACGAAGAGGCTGCCCTCCTGCCGTATACCGTGGAGGATTACAGCAAACACGGCATCGAGGTGCTGCTCGGCGAAACAGCAGTAGCCATCGATCGGGACGCGTCGATCATCACCTTGGCGCAGGGCCAAGTGCTTGAATTTGACCAGCTCCTCCTGGCAACGGGTGCATCCCCCCGTACCCTCGGCGTTCCGGGATCCGGCCTGCCGGGCGTTCATTACCTACGCACCCTGGAAGACAGCCGACACCTCAGGGATGAACTGCGCCGGCTGCGTACAGGACAAAAACGGTGCCAGGTGGTTCTGATCGGTTCGGGCTGGATCGGCATGGAAGTCGCAGCGACGGCGAGGACCATGGGAGCCGAAGTCACGGTAGTGGGCAGGGATAAGGTCCCCTTGCAGGCCGCGATTGGCCCGGAACTGGGGACAGTTTTCATGGAACGGCACAAAGAGGCCGGTGTTGTTTTCACCACCGATACCGCCGTCACGGAGATTGTTGAAGGCAGCGGCAGAGCCGCGGGCGTCATCACCGGCAGCGGCCAGTATCTGCCTGCTAACCTGGTGGTCGTCGCTATTGGGGTCAACCCCAACACGCTGCTTGCAGAAGCCGCCGGGCTAAGCATTGACAATGGTATTCTCACAGACTCGTCATTACGGACCGACGACCCGCGGATCCTCGCAGCCGGTGACGTGGCAAACGCCTTTCACCCTTTCACGGGCAGCCATCTTCGGAGCGAGCATTGGGCAAACGCCATCAACGGCGGCAAAGTAGCCGCCAGGACGATGATGGGTATGCCGGCCGCGTTGGATGAGGTTCCATACTTCTATACTGACCAGTTCGACCTGGGGATGGAGTACTCGGGCTACTCCTCGCTGACGCCCGACGCGAAGATGATCCTGAGGGGAGACCCGGCGGCACACAAGTTCATAGCGTTCTGGCTCATCCCTATGTCATCCACCAAGGGAAGGGTCGTGGCGGGAATGAGCGTTAACGTCTGGGATGTTCAAGACGACATAAAGTTCCTGATATCCAGCGGACAGGAAGTCCAGACGCTGCAGCTCAGGGATGCTGACGTTCAGCTTCGAGAGTTGTCATGACGTCGGCTGTGCCCTTGGCAGGGGAAAAGCCGGAAGCGGCTGGGCATGGGGCGTGCCCGGATATCGCCTACTCGCCGGCGCTCCTTCACCCCGTGCATTGCTTCGGCGCCAGAATCATGGATTTCCGCAGGCAGACCGCCCTTATGGCCATCATCAACCGAACCCCTGATTCGTTCTACGACGCAGGACGAACCTTCGACCTTGAAGCTGCCGTGCACGCTGGCCTGGAGGCGGTGGCGGCAGGAGCCGACTGGATAGACATCGGTGGCCAGCCCTTCGCCCCAGGCAGGCCCTTGACGACAGGAGAGGAAGCAGACCGTGTCATTCCTGTCATCGAGGCGATCCGTGGCCAGTCAGACACGATCCTCTCCGCCGATACGTTCAATCCGGAGGTGGCCGCACTGAGCATCGAAGCAGGCGCGAACGTTATTAATGACACCTCCGGGCTGAGAAATCCGGACATGGCTGCTGTCATCGCAGGGTCAAAGGCCCACCTGGTCATCACGCACAGCCTCGCCCCGCCAAGGACGCCCTGGCCGGGACCTCGCTATCGGGACATCGTTCAGGATGTCCGCGACTTCCTGAGACGGAAAGTCGATCAGGCCGTTGACCTCGGTGTCGCAGAGGAACAAATCATCATTGATCCTGGGCACGATTTGAACAAGAACACCCTTCATTCGCTGGAACTCACCCGCCGGCTTGATCTCATCGCGGCTTTGGGTTTCCCCGTCCTGGCGTCAGTGTCGAACAAGGACTTCATCGGCGAGACACTGGGCAAGGGCAGCCATGAACGGCTCGAAGGATCTCTGGCAGCAGCAGTCATCTGCGTACTGAAAGGGGCACGTATCCTTCGAATGCATAACGTTGCCCCTGCCATATCAGCGCTGCACCTCACAGAGGCAGTCTTGGGTTGGCGGCAGCCACTCTCGCTCCATCACAACATAACCAGTGCCCAGTCTTGCCATACAGGGGGCCAGCCGTGATCGACCGATTGATTCCCAGCCCGATCAGGGGCGCCACTGACGCCCAACTCCTGAGCTGGTACACCCAGCCGCCAGCTCAGAGCACCCGCGTGAGCTTCAACTTTATCTCCAGCCTGGACGGTGCAGCCACCCTGAACGGCCGCTCGGGAGGTTTGGGCAACGCAGCGGACCGTCGAATCATGGTCCTGATGCGCCGCACCGCAGACGTTCTTCTCCTCGGCGCAGGCACGGTCAGGACTGAGGGGTATTCAAGGGATCTGATCGGCACGGCCGGCGTGGAATGGCGTCAAAGCCAAGGTAGAAGCCCACAACCAACCCTGGCCGTCGTCTCCGGCAGCCTGCGGATAAACCCTGACCTGCCCTTCTTCACGACAGCGCAGGAGCCACCCCTGGTGATCACCACGGCCGAGGCCAACAGGGTGAGGAGAAAAGCATTGGAGAAAGTCGCCGAGGTCGTCGCCTGCGGGCAGCGGCGCTTGAATGTGGACCTTCTGATCCAGGAATTAGAGCGGCGCGGTCATTCGCGGATCCACTCCGAGGGAGGACCCCGCCTGTTCGGAACATTCCAACAGGCCGCGCGGGTTGATGAGCTCTGCCTGTCGGTCAGCCCTTTGTTGACAGCAGGTCCCGGCGCCCGTATAGCTGCCAGCTCGCAGGAAAACCTACCCCCTCGACGAATGCGTCTTCAACACGTGCTCCGCTGCGGAGATATGCTCTTCCTCCGCTACCTGGCCCGGCAACCGCACGAGTTGCCCGAAGAGCCACCTGCCGTCAGCAACCGCTTTTAAAGAAGATCAAACAACCCCGCACGGGAAGCCCAGGCAGAGCTCTTCGAGCAGGTACACGGAAGGAGGCGGAACATGGTTCCGCACACGGTTGCCCACAGGTCCCCAGGCACACCGCGGCCAGGGCCAGGAAGGGACTCGGTCCCCTGGGCGACAGCAGGGCCGAAAGTGCCAAGCATGCTTTCCTGGCTCCTGCGTGGTCGACACGGCGGCTGTTGACATGGACTGGTCCGGGTGGGCCCTTTTCGGGCTGTTGGCCACGGGTGGGCTGACGGCCGTGATGATCACAGCCCAAATGGCCGGCTGGACGCGACTGGACCTCCCCCTGGTGCTCGGCACGATCCTGACTCCTGATCCTGATCGGGCCCGGGTCGCCGGATTCCTCATCCACTTGGCCGTAGGTCAGGTTTTTGCCTTGGGCTACGCTGCCGCGTTCGCGCTTCTTGGCTCGGCAACCTGGTGGACAGGTGCGCTTCTTGGACTCTTTCACGTCGCCGTAGCTTTGACAGTGATCCTGCCGCTGCTGCCGGGGGTCCACCCCAGAATGGCATCGACCAGGGCCGGACCTGCCAATAGGGCCGTTCTGGAACCTCCAGGCCTGCTTGCCCTGAATTACGGCATACAAACCCCGGTCATCACGGTCGTCGCCCACCTTCTCTACGGAGCAGTCCTCGGAGTCCTGTTAAGGACCGCGTGACTGGGTGGCGTCTGCACGAGACTGCCGAACAGGAAGTAACAATGTCAAGCCACCACCACACCACGCCGTGGCAGCCTTCCCCCATCGCCGACTACGGGCTGGTCGGTGACACGCGTACGGCAGCCTTGGTTTCCGCTCGAGGTTCTGTGGACTGGCTCTGCGTCCCGGCCTTTGACGGCACACCGGTCTTTGGCGCGCTCTTGGGTGGCGCACAGGCCGGCTCGTTTCTGGCCGGCCCATCCGAGCAGGCACAGTCGGCTACCCGCACGTACCGTCACCACAGCGCCACCCTGGAAACCGTGTGGTCAATCGGTCAGGGTCAACTCATCCTCACCGAGGCCATGATCGCCGAAGTGGCTGGCCAATTTCTGCCCACCACGTTACTCATCCGAAGACTCAGCGCCACGGGGTGCCCCGTGCCCGCTGTCATTAATTACAATCCGCGGCTGGGCGAACAGCATCGTCGTCCCCACATTCGCCGGGGACCCAATCTCGTCTGCGACTGGGGCCCACTGGCCCTGTCCCTGGGATGCAGCCAGGAATTGAGCGTGGAACCGGGCCGGGCGACACACGTCACAGTTCACCCAGATCGTCCTCTGACCCTGGTATTGGCCATCGCCTATGGGGAACCCCTGATCCACGTGGACCCATCAACGGCTTGGGCCCTCGTCGAAGCCGACGAAGCAAAATGGCGTGCGTGGACGGAAGACATCGATGAGGGGATACCTTTCCGGGAAACGGTTCTACGCAGCCTGCTCACCCTCCAACTGCTTACGTACTCGCCTTCCGGCGCGCCAGTGGCCGCCCCGACCACATCCCTTCCTGAGGACCCCGGCGGGGTCCGCAACTGGGACTACCGGTACGCCTGGCCACGGGACGCCAGCATAGGGGTGGGTGCATTCCTCGCTGTAGGCAAAACACCTGAAGCACGAAAATTCTTCGGCTGGCTGCTGCACGCCAGCCGGCTCGAACGCCCCCGCTTGCCATCACTGCTAACACTTGCCGGAGGACATGTCCCGGCGGAACGTAGCCTTCCAGATTGGCCCGGATTCGCCGGGAGCACGCCCGTCCGCACCGGCAATGGTGCCGCTGGCCAGCACCAGCTCGACGGCTATGGTTGGGTCCTGGACGCCGCCTGGGTCCTCGTCAAAAGCGGCCACCGTCTGTACTCAGAGACCTGGCGGGCGATGCGAGGCTTCGCGGACCTGGTAGCAATGCGCTGGCAGGACCCAGACGCAGGGATCTGGGAAATCCGCGATGACGCCGCCCACCACGTGCATTCCAAGATAATGGGCTGGCTGGCCCTCGACAGGGCCCTGCGGATCGGACGAACCCACCGCCTCGGAGCGCGGCAACGGAAGCGCTGGCAAAAGGCAAGGCTCGATCTTGCCGAGGCGATCAGGGCAAAAGGCTTTGATCCGGTCAAAAACACCTACACCCGCACCTACGGATCCTCTGACTTGGATGCTGCGCTGCTGCTCCTTCCGGTCACGGAGTTCGAGGACCCCGGCTCTAACCGAGTTAAAGGAACAGTGGATGCGGTCAGCGAAGAGCTCTCTGCCGGCTTTCCCTTCCTGTACCGGTACCCTCCGGGCCAGGACGGACTCCCTGGAAAGGAAGGGGCCTTCCTGCCCTGCTCCTTCTGGCTCGTCCAAGCCCTCGCCCTCACGGGAAGAGGCCACGAGGCGACAGAACTTTTCAAAGCACTCCTCGAGCACGCCAACCCCGTCGGACTCTACAGCGAAGAAATCGACCCCATGACAGGAGGTTTCCTTGGAAACTTCCCGCAGGCTCTGACTCATGCATCCCTTATCCAGGCCGCCCTCGCCCTGCGCGACTCCAGCAAAGGAAGCCCGACTTGCCCCAGCCCCGCTTCCTGCACCAGTAAGGCACACCCCACTTAACTCCACCACAACCCGCACAACGGAGAAAACCAATGGTTGCTCATGAAGTGAAAGTACGACGAATCTATGAAGAACCCCTCGACACAGATGGGTACCGTATCCTTGTGGACCGGCTTTGGCCACGGGGCCTTAGCAAAGAAAAGGCACACCTCGACGAATGGTGCAGAGCCATAGCCCCGTCGGATGAGCTACGCCGATGGTACGGCCACGATCCCGGGCTTGTTGAGGAGTTCAACCGGCGATACCAGTCCGAACTTCGGGTGCCCGAAGCTGCCGATGTCCTTGAACGCCTCCGCGTCCTGGCCGAACACCGGCCACTAACGCTGTTGACGGCGACGAGGGAACCTGCCATCAGTGAAGCAGCAGTCCTGTGCACCCTGATCAAAGAAAACCGTGAGCCCTGTCTGGAGGAGAGTCCTTGACTTCCCCCAGGAACCCTCCTATGGTCAGATTACTAACATTTGAAATGTTAGATTTAGAATCCTTCAACGGCTCACATGCTACTTGAAAGGCTGAGCTGCAGGGCCCTTCAAAAGGCCCGGCAGCGGTATCAGGGGAGGCGTCAGATGCCTTTGTCAGACAAAGAGCAGAAACTGCTCGACGAACTGGAACTCGACCTGGTCACCAAGGACCCGCGTCTGGCCGAGGAACTATCTTCCGGGTTGATCGATCGACGATTTGGGGCCACTACCTACTTCGCCGTCATGGCGTGCGTGATCGGCGTTGTGTTGCTCATCGCAGGAATCGCCTCGCAGGTGACGGCAGTCGGCGTCCTGGGCTTCCTCCTGATAGGAACAAGCACCTACTTTCTCGTCGGCGACGAACCTGATCTCCCCGACGGCATGTGGCCCCCCCTCTGATCAACAGCCCGGAAGACAAAAGGCAGCGGAAACTGACTCCACAGCATGACCTCGCAAGTAGGTACCCGTACAGGGAAGAGAGGCTCCAAAATGGGAAATTCAAGTACAGACAATATACGGGTGCACAGCGAGGCACCGGCTGAGGGAGATAACTCCCGGGAATATCCCGAAATACGCTCCCACTCCCAGGACCCGGCCGAAGGCGCGGATCGGGCCCCGGAAACAGAAGACCTCAAACTCCGTCCGGTCAGTCCAGTTGAAACAACAAATCAAGCACCCGTCACAAGGACAAGCGCAGCCAGAGCCGGCACGTTCGAACTCTTGCTAACAGACCCCAGGGATTTTGAGTTCAGACTACTCTCCCCAGCCGGTGAAGTACTGGCAGTGTCCGGTGTGTATTCGAATCGGAACTCGGCGATTGCTGGCATCCGAGATGCACGGGAATGTGCCGCAACAGCTCTGTTCAAGGACCACACCACACGGCTTCCATCAACCACGAAGCCAGTAAAGCCCGGGCAGCAGGGCCCATCGCGATGGTTCGGATGACCTGAACCAGGTGTCGCTCGAGGGCGTCGATGCCGCCAGTGGCACTTCGAACCTTCACCATGAACCGGCCCTCTCAGTAATGCCTCTGGAGGAGCTTGGGGCACCAAGATATCCGAAACATAAACAAGGCGGACAAAATGTTTCACATCGAGAACTCGCACCTCGCGGCAGGTTTACGAATTCGCTGGAGCGACTAATAATGAACCTGTTTGGACCGCCTGATAGAAGTCCGATCGACATGCCCATCATTCACAAAAACGATGATGCTGAAGCCTCAGCCGTGCAACAGCTCATGGACATAGAGATAGAGCGCGACGACGAAGGGAACGTCTGGGCGGAACGGAAAGACCACACCGTTGCTGACCAGGAATAAGTCGGCTCAGGCACAGTTGGGACAGCGATGACAGCCCAAGAGTAGGAGGGCTAGGCGTTGTCTGGGAGCGGAAGGGACGGAGCCTGTGGATAATTCGTTCAAGATAAAACTTGTAAACGCGAACGAGTACTTGGTGCGGGCTGACGCGGAGGGACAAACCGTGGAGTCTCTCGTCCGCTTAAATCCCGACTTTCTCGAGGAAATCGGCTTGGGAAACCGTGACGAGCAGAAGATTATTGAAGAAACGCTGCAGTTCATGGCCGAGCACCAGTCGGTCGTTGACTTCCCTCCGATGGTTGACCTTGAAGACGTCGCCGCGGCCTACAGCGACTATGCCTCCGAGCTCCGGCGCCGGCTTACTCCTCCCACCGGGTGACCTTATCGCATCCGGCACCATACCAGGCTTCCGAAACCCGGCAACGTGGGCTCTTTCATGGAACTCTCCTAGGGGCGTTGAACCATTCGCAATCGCCCGAGACAGGATCCACGACATTCCTTGATGAGGACCTACAAACCATCACCATCCGGCCCGACCCGGCTGGCACCTACGGCCTCGCCGGCCAGCACGCACAACACCCAATGACCCGCAGCCCCCTGCTTACCCCCCCTTGAGCAGGAGGCTGCGCCAGGAGTACCAGAACCGACAAAGTGGTGCCGCGCCTAAGAGTGAATGCAGATAATGGCGATGTCAAGCACGACTTCCGCACCACGAGTCCGCAAAATCCGGAGCACCACGATAACGCTGACACCCGCAAATAGAAGTACCTGAGACAGCTTTTTCGCGTCCGTTCCCCTGAGACCCTCTCAGCTCGAGCTACACCCCAAGCTGACGTCCCGGGCGTCTGACAAGGGAGGACTCCGCGCGTGAGCGGAGCCATGGCTTGTTTCAGACGCCCGCCCGGTCCCAACATGTGACACAGCCACCCCTTGCCAGGTCAATTCATCAAAAACCAACATTCGTTGGGCTATTACGACTACTACCCACTCGGATCTTCTGCTCCTCCGACTGTCAGGGTGGGATCTGAGAACATGAAGAACCACTGTCTATAAAACGGAATTCCGCACTATTCTGACGCCAGCGTCCGTACCTCAGGCCAACTGCTAGGCATGCGGAACGCGTGCGGGCGGTGCGGACCGCTGCCGCGGCATGCTTAAGGGCCGAAAACCGGCGCAGGCGCGCACGGCCGCTGCCCTGGTCCTGAGTGAAGGGGGTCCGAGCACCGACGCCTTTACTACCGTCGTCATCGCTACCGTGGTGGCCACCGCCCTTGTCATCGCTACCGTGGTGGCCACCGCCCTTGTCATCGCTACCGTGGTGGCCACCGCCGTTGTAATCCCCGTGGTCGTCGTCGGTGCCGCAACTCGCGCTCATTCATGAATAAGCAGGGCAGTATTCATACTTGCTTGCTAAAATCTGAATAAGAGTTTGCCTGTTCAGGGTTTCTGGGAGGACGTCATGGGCGATTGGCCGACACATGGCAGCTTGGTTATGCCTTGGAAATCTCAGGGCAGGCCGCCGCGGGAGGACCGTGAATTCACCGAAGTCATGGTGTCTGTGCCTCCAAAGATCGCAGAGTGCTGGTTCGAGCCGGGACGGGAGACGATCGTTGCCTTGGAAGAGGCCGCTGTCGCTGTCGCTTCACTTGACGTAACGGCAGGTTCCAGGATGGCTGCCATCAGCGGGTTTCTGCTGCGCAGCGAGGCGGTGTCCTCATCAAAAATCGAACAGGTAGACGCCAACCGGAACGACTATGCCAAGGCCATGATCGGGCTCAGGGCAAGTGACAACGCCAAGTCCATGGTTGCCGCTGCCGAAGCTGTACAGATGATGATTACTGACGCAGGAACGACGGGCGAGATCAGGATGGAGGCCATACTCGCAGCCCATCGTGCACTGATGAAGGATGATCCGGTCGATGCGGCCTATGCGGGCAAGATCCGGGATATGCAGAACTGGATCGGAGGCAGTGACTATTCGCCGCGCGGCGCCATCCACGTCCCCCCTCCGCCGGAGCGGGTGCCAGGTCTCATGGCCGACCTGATGGCCTTCTGCAACCGGACCGACGTTCCGATCATGGCCCAGGCAGCGATCGCCCACGCCCAATTCGAATCCATCCACCCTTTCACCGACGGCAACGGCCGCATCGGCCGGGCCCTGATCGGCGCGATCTCGCGGCGCCGGCGCCTGACGAGAAACACTGTCACCCCTATCGCCTCAGCCATGGTCGCTGATGTGGACAGGTACTTCGCCTTGGTCAACAACTACCGCAACGGTGTGGCTGATCCGTTCGTCCTGTACCTGGCCAGGTGTGCCGTCCACGCATCGGAAGCGGCAGCGGAGTCCGTCAAAGCCTTGGACGCCCTGCCGGCCATGTGGTTGGAGCTTGCCCGTCCCAGAAAGAACTCCGCGGATGCGAAGATCATCCCGTGGCTGCTGGAACGGCCCGTCTTCGAAGCGCATAGCGCCGCATACGTCGCCGGCGTCGAGGAGAGGTCCGTCTACGGCGCCTTGGAGCGTTTGACCACGGCCGGGGTCATCACCCAGATCACCACCTCACTGAGGAACCGTGCCTGGGCGGCCACGGAAGTACTCGACGAGGTGGACAGGCTTAACGCCCGATTGGCGCAGGCGGAGGCCGGCAGCTGACCCTATGGGGTCAGCGCTGGCGCGCTGCGTCGCCGAAGACCCCTCGCCCTGGAAAGGCCGGAGTTGTGCATACAGCTGGGACCAGTCCACGCTCAGAGACCTGCAAATGCTGAACCATTTGAGTGGTCACTTCTTGACGAAATCTCCATTATCGGCGTTTGAGGGGACCTGGCTTTAGGGCTGCGATCCAACCTTTATGCTCCTGGTTTGCTCGCAAATGACCCCGGCCAAGTGCGCAGCTGCAGGACAGGGGCGGCTTAAACGGACATGCTGACGTACTGCTTCTTGAAGTGCTCGTGAATCTCCCATACACCGCTCCAGCCATTCGGAATTAGCACGATATCGCCGGCTTTGTGGTCCACCCGTTCACCGGTATCCGAAACGAGAGTGCCTTTGCCCTCGAGCACGAAGATCACTTCATTGACGCCATTGCGGGCAGTCTTGAAGCTGCCTGGAGAGCACTCCCAGAATCCGAGGTCGACCAGGCTTGCGTTGATCGTCAATGCGTTATCGGTGGCATCTTTTGGTTTAGATCCATTGACCGCTGTTGCTTTCTCGACGAGGAACGGGAAGGAAAGGGTGCTTAGGGAACGGAGAATTTGTGCTTCGGCGCTCATCGTTCTGTGGTGTTTCCTTGTCGTCGGTGGTGGGCGGTGCGGTCAGAACGGCAGCGGCAGTTTCGCTGTCCTGCCGCCGTCGAGGGTGATGACCCCACCGGTGAGGAAACCTGCTCGATTGCTTGCCAGAAAGACGGCGAGGTTGCCTATGTCGGCGGGTTCTCCGAGTCGTCCGGCCGGATGCAATTCATGCAGGGCCTCGCGTGCGGCGGCTGGGTCTGGTTGGGATGCCAAATATATTTCGCTGAGTTCTGAGGTAATCCAGCCCGGGGCTATGGCGTTGCAGCGGATGTTGTCAGCGCCCAGGTCGATTGCCAGGGCCTTCGTTAGCCCGTGTATCCCGGCCTTGGAAGCGCAGTAGACGGTGTGCTCGGGGTTGGCGGCCAGACCTTCGATGGAACCGATGTTGATGATGGATCCGCCGCCTCGTTTGCGCATGTGCGGCAGGACGGCCTGCGTGAGGAACAGTGGCGCGCGCATGTTCAGCGCGATCATCCGGCCCCATTCGTCCGCCTGAATATCGGAGACGCTTCGCTCGAACATGATGCCGGCGTTATTAACCAGTACGTCCATGCCACCGAAGCGGCCAACGGTTTGCTGGATGATGGCCGGGATCACGGCGGGGTCGGTGAGGTCTGCTTGGATACCGAGAACAGCGGGATGGCTATCGAGTTCCCGGTCCAGCGGACGCCTCTGGACCACGGCGACCTGGGCGCCCTCGTTCAGGAAGCACTCGGTGATGCCCCGGCCTATGCCTTGTCCCCCGCCTGTGACCAGTGCTATTGAGCCTTCGAGCTGCATGGTTTTCCTAAGTTGTCGTTGGGGCAGCATACCGCTTCGGCTTAGTCCGTTTCGGGGCTGGTGCAATAGAAGCAGTTGTTGGAGTCGCAGTCGTCTTCTGCGGATGCCTGGACAGATCCTGCCGCGGCTTCGGTGTACAACAGGGTGCTCAAGGGCTTGGGCCTTGACCTACTCGCCGTACATCAGGCTGGCAAGGAACGACTCAAGCTCCCGGTGGGTCGCGGCCTGGGGCGCTTCCGTTACCGGTTGTGCCTGGTCAAGATAGAGACCCTCCCATGGGGAGCACTTCAACTCCCCTGTCCCTTCTGTGGACGGTACGTCTGCGTCTTTCCTGGGGGAAGGTGCGGCCACAGTGACGGGCCGGATGGCGGTGTGGCGGTGGCCGAATGCGTTGAAGATGGCCCGATGGCCGAGAGAGATTGACATGAGATCTTCCCTTCTATGCAGGGTCATTGAAACGGCTGTGTTTCAACGACGGTCACTGCCATTTTCCTTGAGAATGAACGTGACGTTCAAAAGATGAACGTAGAATGATTGTGGCACGCCTCACGTCGGAGGGCAAGCTTTAGTCTGTATTTTTCGCCGGGGCGATGACGGTGACTTGTGGCCGGTCGGCGCTGCAGACCATGACCCTCCCGAGTCCGCCGTCCTGGATGATCCAAAAGATTTTGCGGTCCAGGGCCACCATGTCGATACGGCCGGTTGTTACCGTGCCGTCCCTGCGGGCCACTTGTACCGCATCATTTTTTGAGAGCTGGGACCAGTCGGGCACGGGCCTGTTCGCGACAACGCTGCGGCGGGTGCGGGTGGTGATTGGGTGACGATACATCCTTGTGCTCCATTTCCTGTGGCTGGGTCGTGCGCCCGTTTGCGTCGGTACGTGATCGGGGACACAATAAATAAGTGTTCACCAAATGAACGCCACGTTCAATAGTTACGGCGTAAGCCGTGAGACCTGATGGAGTGACGATGAAGTACCGGCGCCAGCTGCCGAAGCGAAAGCCCCGCCGGCCGGTGGCCGAAATCATTCGGGACAGGCACGAGCGCACAACGGAGGCGCTAATTGCCTGTGTCAGTGAAATGGCCCGGCGTCATGGACCAGGGGCGATCACGCACAGGGTAGTCGCGGAGCGAATTGGCGTTCCTGTGCGGTATGTGGAGTGGAAGTACCCGTCGGTGGAGACAATGCTTGCAATGGCGGAAGCGTCCCGTGTGGTCGGCGCTTAGGAGAGGGCTTTGGCCACTTCAGCGGCAGCCTGACGCAGTGCTTCGATGGCTTCCTGCAGCTTTTCGGACCGGAAGCGCTGGACGGGACCCTGGGCGGCGAGCACGCCAATGAGCGCGTCCGCATCGTCACGTACGGGGTAGGCGACGGCGAAAAGGCCTTCTTCAAGTTCCTCGTCAATGACGGCATAGCCGTTGGACCGGACGTCGCGGATCTCCTTCAGGAGGGCTTTCCGGTTGGTGATGGTCCGGGTGGTGAATGACTCGAGTTTGTCCGGAAGGCTCGCGGCGATTTCGTCATCGGTGAGTTCGGACAGGAGGAGCTTGCCGGTGGCGCTGGCGTGGGCCGGGTAATTTCCGCCCACATAAAGGTGCGAGGCATTCAGGTAGCGCGAACCGGATGCTTCGGCGATGACGTCATACGTCGTTTCGCTTCGGACCATCGCGAAGCTGATGGTTTCATTGAGGGTGGTTGCGCACTCGTCAAGGATGGGCTGGATCCGGGCGACGGCACCCGTGTAGGGGTCGGCGAGGCGACCGAGCCGGGCCATCTGCCATCCGAGCATGTAACGGTTGTCCACGCGGTCGACGAAGCCTGTCTGTTCCAGGCTCAGGAGCAGGCGGAACGCGGTGGGGCGGGTCATTCCCGCCGCTTGCGCCAGCTCGGTGACGGTGATGCCTTTGCGGTGGCGTCCGAGCTCAGTGAGCAGGACAGTGGCCTTGACGACTGACTTGTTGGTGAGGTCCACGGCGTCGCTGGCCGCGGCCGCCTGCTCTTCATCCGCCACTGCCGCCTGCACGTCGACGTCTGTTTCCGTTGCCATACCGGTCCCCGATTCGGTTCGCGTGTCAGGGCGCACGCCGCCCTGACTGGTGTCTGAACCCATCCTATGCTCTTCCCCGTGGTTTCGAACGGGACGTTCAGTAGGAGCGTGCCGCAACGTGGGCATCAGGTCCTTGCGGAACCGCCGGCGCTTGTCGTCTCGGTCTTCATGGCGCGGGCCAGGCTCCGCGCTGCGGCTGAGCTTCTTGGCATGAAGGACGCCACACGGAGGGATCTTGCAGGTAGGGGCTGGGCATATCCATTAAATGCAGCCTCCTGGTGGGCCCGAGTGAGTCGGGGCCACCAGGAGGATGCAGATCGCACAGGGCATGGTGACATCAGAGAACAGTGCTCGGCGGGCAGGCGCGGCTGGTGAGGTTTTGGTGGTTCAGATGACTGCTTTTTCTGCCTTCAACGGTGTGGAGGCTAGGACGGCGGTGTGTGCTGCCGCGGCCAGTAGCCCGGTGTCGGTGGCCGTGGGCATGAAGCGGAAGCCAAGTGATTTCATGGTGTCGGCCAGCTCCAGTTCGCCTGCGTAGATGCCGGGTGTGATGCCGGCGGCGGTGCAGCGGCGGGCGATATCTGCGAGGATCCCGTCAAGGCCTTCGCCGGTAAGTTCTTCGAAGGTGATGCCAAGGCTGAGGGAGAGGTCGTAGGGGCCGACGAAGATGGCGTCCGGTCCGGTGGCCAGGATGTCGTCGAGGTTGGCCAAACCTGCCGCTGTCTCGACCATCAGGATGCACCGGGCGTCGTCCATGGGATTTCCGGGATCGGGCGTGGGTTGCCAGGGGCGCAGCCGTGTGGGCCCGTAGCTGCGCGCTCCGCGCGGTGCGAAGCGGGTGGCGGCGCCTAATGCTGCGGCCGTTGCGGCGTCCTCCACGGTTGGGAAGATAATTCCGGCCGCGCCTGCGTCCAGCACGCGTGTGATGGTGGCCGTGTCATGGCCCGGTACCCGGATGAGGCAGGGGACGCCGCCCAGGTGGGCGGCCTCGATCAGGGGCTGGAGTTCGGATGTTTCGGGGCCGCCGTGTTGGCTGTCGACGCAGATCCAGTCGAATCCCGCCGCGGCGAGAACGTCAATGACCAGGGAGTCTCGCAGGCTGATCCAGGCGCCCGGATGGGTGCCGCCGTCGTTGAGGGTCAGGGGCGGTGTTACCTGTCGGCTTGAGTGCCCGCGTGCAACGTACGTGTTCATGATGGTCCTCTGCAGATCTGGGTGTATGGGCAGTCATGATGACTGATGCCTGGCCGGGTGCCGGCCAGGCATCAGTAGTTGGAGGTGAAGTTAGGAGACCGCGGCTTTGCCCAGGGGTGCGGAGGCTGCGCCGAGGCTAAGTCCCTTCGTTTCGGGTGCCAGGTACTGGGAAATGACCGCGCCCAGGACGCAGATGCCGGCGGCGATGAGCATCGTGGCGCCTACGCCCAGGCCGGCGACGGACATCGGAAGGATGAAGGTTCCGATGGCGGCGCCGATGCGGGAGAAAGCGGTTGCGAAGCCTACGCCCGCGCCGCGGATTTCGGTCGGGAAGACCTCTCCCGGGTAGACGCCGGTCAGCGCGGTCGAGACGGCGTTGAAGAAGGAGAAGATCATGAAGCAGACCAGGATGATGATGGGCGAGACGTGGGCGAAAAGGCCGATCACGACCAGGGCGATGGCGGCGATCCACATCGGGGGGATGGCGAGTTTGCGGCGGCCTACGCGTTCGATGAGGAACATGGACAGCAGGGAACCGGCGACGACGACCCCGTTGAGCAGCAGGGCCCCGGCGAGTCCGTCTTCAACCCCGAGGCTTTCAAGCACGATCGGGGCGAACGTTGCGATGGCGAAGTAGGGCGTGACGTTGCAGACCCAGTACATGCAGACGAAGACCGTGGATTTGATGTACTGCGGGGAGAACAGCTTGCCGAAGCTTGTCGTGCCCTGCTTTTCGTTCAGCATCTCCGCGATGTCGACTTCCTCCATGTATTCCTTGGCTACGGCCATGCCCTCTTCGACGCGCCCCTTGCTCAGCAGCCAGCGGGGGGATTCGGGAGTGCCGAGACGCAGCAGGAAGACGATCAGGGACGGGATGGTGCTCATGCCGAGAATGATCCGCCAGTCGGCGTGGATTGCCGAGGACATGAAGTACCCGAGGGCGTAGGACAGCAGGTAGCCGACGTACCAGGCAACTTCCTGGAAGGCCAGGAGTTTGCCGCGCAGCTGAGCGGGTGAGAACTCAGCCAGCAGGGGCCAGCCGATGGCGTAGTCGGCGCCGATTGCCATGCCCATGACGAGGCGGATGACAAAGAGGTGCCAGGGCTCGGCAACGAAGAACTGGGCGGCCGAGCCGACCAGGAAGATTGCCAGGTCGACGATGAACATGGGCTTGCGCCCGATTTTGTCGGCAAGGTAACCGCCGATGGGTCCACCGAAGAAAATGCCGATCAGAGCGGAGGCGCCGATCAGGCCCTGCCACACGGCGGAGAGTCCTAGGTCGGCGGTCAGAGCGGGCATCACCAATCCGATGCCACCGAGAATGAACCCGTCGATGAACATGCCGCCGGCGATGATGGCGCTCAGCCGGTACAGGAACCGCCGTTTCCGCGGATCGTAGGACTGGTCCGAGCGTAGCGATGGTCCGGAGATCGGTGTTGCAGATGAATTCACGATGGACTTCCTTGTGGATCGTGCTGTCTGGAATGGAGGAACCGCCGGGCGGAGAAGCACCTGGGGCGAATTGGGGGGCCTCTGGAAGGGCCCGAGATCGTTCAAAATTCGAACGTCGTGGTCAAAATATGGCATGCGCCACATTGGCTGTCAATAGCGACTGTTATGTTTCATCCCTTTCACCCAAGGGCCTTGACAGTGAGGTGGCTTACACTCCAAACTGAACGCAGTGTTCATAAAATGAACGTCGAAATCTCCTCCACGGCATAGTCCGGCACGAGTCCAAGGAAGCACTGCTGCCATGAAAAACGAACCTTTGAGCCTCTTCGCTTTTGACGTCTTCGCCCCGTCCCACCTGACCTCCGGGTCCTGGCGCGACGAACGGGACCAGGGCTACCGCTACACCGATCTGCAGTACTGGACCGGCATCGCCCAGATGCTGGAAAACGCCGGCTTCGACGGGATCTTCTTCGCCGACAACGTCGGCTACCACGACGTCTACCGCGGTAACGGTGACGCCGCCCTGAAAGATGCGGCACAGTTCCCCATCAACGACCCCACCGTGCTGATCAGCGGCATGGCAGCTGTCACCAAGCACCTGAACTTCGGCGTCACGGTCTCGGCCACCTACGAGCCGCCGTACCTGCTCGCCCGCAAGTTCAGCACCCTGGACCACCTCACCGCAGGACGTGTCGGCTGGAACATCGTGACCTCCTACTCCGAGGCCGCCGCCCGCAACCTCGGCAAGGAACAGCAGCTCACACCGGCCGAGCGCTACGACATGGCCGATGAGTACATGGACGTCGTCTACAAGCTTTGGGAAAGCTCCTTCGAAGAGGACGCCGTGGTCCGGGACGCAGCATCGGCGACCTACCTTGATCCGGCCAAGGTGCACCCGATCAACCACGCCGGTGACCACTTCACCGTTCCGGGCTTCGGCCTCTGCGAGCCCTCCCCCCAGCGGACCCCCGTGCTGTTCCAGGCCGGATCCTCATCCCGCGGCATGGAATTTGGCGGCAAGCACGCCGAAGCCGTGTTCATCCAGAGCACCTCGGTGGAAGGCGCCAAGCGCACCGTTGCCAAGCTCCGCCAGGCCGTGGCCGACGCCGGCCGCGACCCCCGCGATGTCAAGATCGTCATCCTCCTCACCGTCGTGGTGGCACCCACCGACGAGGAAGCCCAGGCGAAGTACCAGAAGGCCGTGGACAACGCGCCCATCGACGCCGTCCTCGCCCGCTTCAGCGGCTGGACCGGCATCGACATGTCCGAGTACGAGCTCGACACTCCCCTGCGCTCGGTCGGCACGAAGGCCGGCCAGTCCATGGTGGACATGTTCTCCAAGGCAGACCCTGACCGGGACTGGACCCCCCGCCAGATCGCAGAGTTCCTCGCGGTCGGCGGCACCGGTTCGACCATCGTCGGTTCCCCTGAAACCGTCGCCGCCGAGCTGCGCCGCTGGCGCGACGAAGCCGACATTGACGGCATCAACCTTAGCTACACCACCAAGCCCGGCGGCTGGGAAGACTTCATCGAACTCGCCCTGCCCGAACTGCGCGCCCAGGGCATCATCGCCCCGGTCCGCGACGAAAACCAGGCACCGGTCACCCTGCGTGAAAAGCTCTTCGGCCAGAAATACACCCTCGACGGCCACCCCGCCACGGCACAGCGCGCCCAGCACCTGAGCGACGCAGCCCGCTAAGGGCGCTGCACCAACGGAATCAACACCAAAGGATTTTTCAATGACTGAACAAACTGACGTCGTCGTCATCGGTGCCGGCCTCGCCGGCCTCATCACCGGACGCGAGCTCGGCAACCGCGGCCACAAAGTCGTTGTCTTGGAAGCCCGGGACCGGATTGGCGGCCGGCTCTGGACCGAAGACCGTCTCGGCCAGAAACTGGAGCTCGGCGGCAACTGGCTGCACTGGACCCAGCCGCACGTCTGGGCCGAAGTCACCCGATACGGACTCGAGGTCTCCCGCGGCCCGCGCTCTGAGGAAACCTACTGGCTGGCCGGCGACGAAGTGCGCCGCGGCAACCTGGATGACTTCATGGAGCTGATCGATCCGGGCATGACCCGGCTGCTCGAAGACACCATGAAGTGGCTGCCCCGACCGGATGCACCCCTGACCGTGGAGAACCTCGCCGAGGTCGATCAGTACAACCTGCAGGAAATGCTGGACAAGCTGGACCTGTCCGAGGACGAGCGCAACGCCAACGAGGCCGCCTGGGTGGGCCACTTCAACGCCCCCCTTGAACAGTGCGCCTACGTCAACGCCCTGCGCTGGACCGCCGGAGCCTCAGGGCACTGGCACCTCATGCACGAAGCCTCAGCGATCTACCGCCTCAAGGCCGGAAACGACACCCTGCCCAAGGCAATCGCAGCAGACACCAACGCAGACATCCGCTTCGAAGCCCCCGTCACCGCGGTCCGCCACCACAGCAGCGGCGCCACCGTCTTCTACGCCGACGGGCAGGAAATCGAGGCAAAAAAGGTCGTCATCACCCTGCCGGTGAACATCCTGCACAAGCTTGATGTCCAGCCCGCCCTGTCCGAGGGCAAGCTGGCTCCGAGCCGGGAAAAGACCGCCTCCCAGGGCGTCAAGGCCTGGATCCGGGTCAAAGGCCCCATCAAGCCGTTCTTCGCCTACTCCGCCCAGGACAAGCCCCTGTCAGTGGTCCGCACCGAGTTCGTCAGCGACACCGACGCCGTCCTCGTTGGCTTCGGCGCCGACGGGAACCGGATCGACGTCACCGACAAAGAGCAGGTCCAGGAAGCCATCAAGGTCTGGCGCGACGACCTTGAAGTCATCGAAGTCACCGGGCACAAGTGGGGCGAAGACCCCTACGCCGAGGAAACCTGGCTGGTCCAGCGCCCCGGCCAGCTCACCAAATACCACGCCGCGCAGCAGGCCAGCGAAGGTGCCCTGCATTTCGCCAGCGGCGACATCGCCAACATCTGGGCCGGCTTCTTCGACGGCGCCATCGAATCCGGCCTGCGCGCCAGCCGCAACGTCCACGCAGAACTGACGGAACAGTCATGACCGCCACCGCCCTTGCGCCCAGGACCATCGACTCCGACACCTACCGCGCCGTCATGCGGCACCTGCCCACCGGTGTCGCAGCCCTCTGCTCCACCGACCCGGTGACCGGTACCAAGAACGGCATGATCGTGGGAACCTTCGCCTCGCTGTCCATGGAACCGGCGCTGGTGACCTTCAGCGTGATGCACTCCTCCACCAGCTGGCCCAAAATCTCCGACGCCGGGACGTTCAGCGTCAGCCTCCTCGCCGAGGACCAGCAGCAGGTCTGCCGGGCCCTGTCCGCCAAGGGAGAGGACAAGCTCAACTCTGTCGGCTGGTCCGAATCCGCGTGGGGCACCCCGCACCTGCACGGCTCCCTTGCCTGGTTCGATTGCCGCGTTGAACAGCAGTTCACGGCCGGGGACCACATCGTCGTCATCGCCAGCGTCCTGGACATGACACCCGCTGAGCGGACACTCGCCCCGCTCATCTTCCACGGCGGCCGCTTCGGAAGCTTCCGCGAAACCGCCTGAATCCATCCACCTGGCCCCATCCATTTGATCAAGGAAGACTGATATGGATATCACCCCAAGTCCCGAAAAAACTCCGGACAACGACATCACTCCCGCGCTATACCGCCAGATCCTGGGGAAGCTGCCCACAGGAGTTACCGCGATCACCGGCATCAACGACGACAACGAAAAACTCGGTCTCGTCGTGGGCACCTTTCAGTCCCTCTCGCTCGATCCGCCTCTGGTCATGTTCTGCGTGGACAAGTCCTCCTCCAGCTGGCCGAAGCTGCGCAAACTGCAAAAGTTCACCGCAAACATCCTTTCCGATGACCAGATCAGCAGCTGCAGGTCACTGTCACGGAAAGGACCGGAGAAATTCTCCGGCCTGCCCTGCACCCCCGGTCCCCTGGGAACACCACACCTGGACGGCGCCACCGCCTACATCGACTGCATCGTCACCGCAGAGGTCGTCGTCGGCGACCACTACATGGTCGTCGGCTCCGTGACTAACATGACCGAGGGAACCGGCGAAGCCCTGCTCTTCCGGGGCGGAAAGTTCGGACAGTACCTGCCGATCGAAATCCCCGCACCCGTGCCCGCCGCCCCTGCGGCACCGGAAACCGAACCTGCAAGGAGCGCATCATGAGCCGCCGCGATACCATCCTGACCGCGTGGAACGGTGCCTGGGGCGACGGGGACCTTGCCGCCTTCGAACAGCTCCTCGCACCCGACTACGTCCGCCGCTCCAAGTCAGGCAGCGAGGACTACGCCAGCCTGAGCAAAACCATCGAAGCGATGCACACCGCATTCCCCGACTCCAGCACCGACATCCTGGAGATCGTGGAGGACGGCACAAAAGTGGCCGTCCACTGGCAAACCACCGGCACCCACCTCGGCGAATTCATGGACGTGCCCCCAACAGGCAGGTCCATCACCGTGACCGGCGCCTCCTTCCTCCGGTTCGACAGCGACAAGCTCGCCGAGGAATACGTGGTTTGGGACCCTCGTGAGCTCCTCTCCGCCCTCGGCATCTGGCACCTCGGCCCCGGCAACGCCTGAGGCAGCCAGCAAACCCGCCAGCCGAAGAGACGCCAGCAACCCGGGCCTCTGCCCGCACCCCTTCATTGTCTTCAGGAGACGTATCAATGACGCTTAACGGACATTCCCTCATCGGAGGGAAGACCACCGCCGGAACAGGCGGCACAACCTATGGGATTAACCCGGCCACCAACGAACAGCTCGAGCCGGCCTACTCACTGCTCACCGAGGACCAAGTCAAAGCCGCCACAGAAGCGGCCGCTGAGGCCTACCCTTCCTTCAGCACCCTGGATCCGGAAACACACGCCGCTTTCCTTGAAGCCATCGCGGACAACATCGAAGCCATAGGCGAGGAACTGATCACCCGCGCCAGCCAGGAAACGGGGCTTCCGGCAGCCCGGCTCCAGGGCGAACGGGCACGCACCACCGGCCAGCTGCGGCTGTTCGCAACCGTTGTCCGCACGGGTGACTTCCGCGGGGTGCGCATCGATCCTGCGATTCCAGACCGCACTCCCCTGCCCAGGGCAGACATCCGGCAGCGCCAGATTCCGCTGGGCCCCGTTGCAGTGTTCGGTGCCAGCAACTTCCCGTTCGCCTTTTCCACCGCCGGTGGTGACACCGCCTCAGCCCTGGCCGCCGGGTGCCCAGTGGTTTTTAAGGCTCACAACGCCCACCCCGGCACCGGTGAACTCGTGGGCCAAGCAGTCGTCAAGGCCGTCAAAGACTTCGGCCTGCATCCGGGCGTCTTTGCACTGGTTTACGGTCCCGGCGCCAGCATTGGTCAGGCCCTCGTCGCCGACCCGGCCATCAAGGCCGTCGGTTTTACCGGATCACAGGCGGCCGGCACCGCACTCATGAAGACCGCCGCAGCACGCCGCGAGCCCATCCCCGTCTACGCCGAAATGTCCTCGCTGAACCCGGTGTTCGTGTTCGAAGGCGCCCTTAAAGGCGATATCGACGCCCTGGCACAGCAGTACGTCACCGCTGTCACGGGCAGCTCAGGCCAGCTCTGCACCTCCCCCGGACTGCTCCTTGCCCCCGAAGGCGAGGCAGGGGACAAACTCGCTGCCGCCGTCGGTCGTGCTGTCTCCGCATGCTCCGGCCAGACGATGCTCACCGAAGGCATCGCCGGGTCCTGGAACGCAGGGACCGAAGCGCTCAGCGCCGCAACAGGGGTGAACCTGATTGGGAAGGGACTGGAAGGGGAAACCAGAAACGCCCCGGCGCCCACCATCTTTGGAACCCAGGTCCGCGACTTCGTGACCAACCACGTCCTGCACGAAGAGATCTTCGGCGCAGCGTCCCTGGTCATCCGCTACACCAGCACACAAGACCTGGTCGAAGCTATCAGCAGGCTGGAAGGTCAGCTCACCGCATCACTGCAACTCACGGAAGAGGACTACTCCACCGCGGCGCCCCTCATCCCCGCACTGGAGCAGAAGGTGGGTCGCATCATCATCAACGGCTGGCCCACCGGCGTCGAAGTCGGCCACGCGATGGTCCACGGTGGCCCCTTCCCCGCCACCTCCGACTCCCGAACCACATCGGTTGGAACCCTCGCCATCAACCGCTTCCTGCGCCCCGTCGCCTACCAGAACATTCCGCAGGAACTCCTCCCGGCCCCACTGCAGGACGAAAACCCCTGGAAGGTCAACCGCCTCATCGACGGCCACCAGGAACAGAACTGAACCGGAAGCCTTCCGCTTCATCCTGAACTTCCGGTCCCGGGCACGCCTCCCGCAACGAGTCGCCCGGGGTCGGAAACCCAAGCGACGTAGGGGGCCGCTGATCCTATCCGGGAACGCTTGCCCTCTTGCGTTGTGCTCACGTACACCCCAACCTGACGTTGGAGCCGTCCGACATGGGAAGACTCGCCCCGTGCCCGGTGGATGGGTCTGACGCCCTGTGCCGGCAGAGCCGCAACAGGTGGCATCGCGCCGTTCGTCCCGAGTGGGTGTCATCATTTCCTGATGCTTTGGCCTGTTTCGACCGTTCTCGAGCCGATGGACGTGCTTGCGTTGGTTGCGGACTGTCAGCTTGAGATCTGAGATGATCCGCAGCACCTGTCAGTACATCGATTCTGGACATTATTCTTACGCAATGCACCGCTTGAGGCGTCAGATATGCCCTTATTTTCAGCTCGTCAGGGCGGCTGCCCAGGCAATGGCGTTCCGTTGCCGGTAGTCCAGCACATCGATGTCCTGATCGCTCTGGACAAGGGCCAAGTCGATCGATGCCAGCCGCTGCTGCAGAACTACTGGGTCAATCAGCCGGGCGTCCACCAGTGCTCGAACGAACTCGAAGTCCTTTTCGCGGTGTGCCATGAGTTTCGCAACGCATAGGTCATGGGGGTCCAGGCAGAGCCCTGTGGCGTTGTTTGTGGCTTCGCTGCGCACTCCGACCAGACGGTATTCCCAGTCGGGAGGCAGGATCGCGGTTCTTTTGCCGACCCCTTCGATGTAGAAGCCGTAGGTTGCATGGAACTCCGACCACTCCCCCACGTCGAAGCTGAGCTGATCACTCAGGGCATCGGCGTCCGCATCACGCATCGGCGCGATGTCAATCTCCGGGGACATCGTGGCCTCGGCGGGCAGCTGATCCTCAGTGTAGGAACCGAGGATCGACTGGCTGCCGATGATGATGACCTGGTCATCTTTGATGATCTGCGTCGCGGCACGGATTGCGTGCTCGAGTTCATCCCTTCGCAAGTAACTGCGCCTTCTTCATCGCAACCAGCCTGTCCTCGGGGCTTAGTGCCCCGGCAAAGGGGCTGATCTGGCGCAGGTCCCTTCCCTCCTCGTCATCGGCCAGCATCGCCTTCTCCAGCTCGTCATCAGGCAAGCGAAGAAGTTCTTCCCACCGGTCCAGCCACCGCTCAGCGACAGCCGCCCGCGGAGTGCGACGCAGACGTTCAAGATTCTCCCGCGCGAGGCTCCGCAGCCGCGACGGATTCTCCCGCAACCTCATCCCCAGCATGACATGCAGTTCAAACGGGAACCGCTCCTCACGCCGCGCTTGCGGATGCCGTCCCTTGGCTGTGCGGATCGCGTCCTGGATCACCGAAGCACTGCTTCCCAACCGCTCGGCGATTCCCCGCACCGACAGGCCCGAGGCGTGAAGACCCAGAATGCACTCCTGCCGGCCACGGGCCAGGACCAGCATCCGCTGCCGGGCCACCTCCGACTCCTCAGCCAAAGCCCTGGCCTCTGCCGATAGCCGCGTGATCACATCATCCATACATGTATGGTACCCCCATACAGTCGCTTCCAGCTTTACGGAATCACCATTATCGGCCTTCGATCAGGGCAGTCACCAAACGACAGAATCTCTCACCTGAGTGCCCGGGGTAGGAATCCTACACAGCGTCACCACTTAGCAAGCGGTTATTCGCAAAGTCGATCGGTGTGAATCTTTAGGCATGCCGGCCCGCCCTGCAAAAATGCAAGTTGTGTACGCCCGTACTAGACAGTAACTTTATGGAGGCGACTACCGCACCATCCCCCGTGTCTGAAGGCGCCAGCTGAAGACCCCGAGACGTCCCCCACGCCTCGGGGTCTTCCTGCTTATCCAGCCGGTTATGTCGTCGCTAGCATTGGTGCCGGCACACGCAGGTGCGCTTCCCGCCGGCAGGGGCGGCGTGCGGTCCTACCGCGTTATTTTGTTCATTCGGCGGGCGCCTTGGACCGTTCAGACTTTGAAAGTGGCATGCTTCAAAGTACTTTTGCCGAAGCAATAACGAACGTATCCCCACGTGCGGAGCAGCTAAATGGAAGACCCTCATGGATCGAGTCAACGGACGTAAGGGTCTTTCTCCGTCTCCCGTTGCAACTTCGGGGACGTAGGCCTCCCACAACGAACCGTGCTCCGGAAAGTGAATGAGGAAGGGCGCCACCATCGCGGCGAAGAAGAACATGAGCGCCACGATGATCACCGTTCACGCTAGCACGTCATGTCCACTCAAAATGGGAACGATTCAGATCCACGGCCGACCTCTGCGAGCAGAGACGGTCACGACGATTTCACCGTGTCATTCCACGGCAGTGAGGGTTGATTGCCTGGGCGCCTGCGGGCGTAGTTCTCCCACTTGCTGGCCTGGTGCTCGCCCTCCACGAAACGGATGGTTCCGGACTTGGAACGCATCACGAGGGACTGGGCCAGGACCTTGTCCTTGGAGTAGCGGACGCCCTTCAGAAGGTCACCGTCGGTAATGCCGGTGGCGGCGAAGTAGCAGTTGTCGCTGGAGACCAGGTCGTTGGTGGAAAGCACCCGTTCGAGATCGTGCCCGGCGTCGATGGCCTTCTGCTTCTCTTCGTCGCTGGTGGGGCACAGGCGGCCCTGGATGACGCCGCCAAGGGACTTGATGGCACAGGCCGCCACGATGCCCTCGGGGGTGCCGCCGATACCCATGAGCGCGTCCACGCCGGTGCCGGAGCGGGCCGCGGCAATGGCGCCGGCGACGTCGCCGTCCATGATGAATTTGGTGCGGGCACCGGCTTCGCGGATCTCCTCCACCAGCGGGCGGTGGCGGTCGCGGTCGAGGATCATGACGTTGAGCTGGTTGACCTTCACGCCCTTGGCCTTGGCGATCAGGTGCAGGTTCTGCTTGACCGGCAGGCGGAGGTCCACCATGTCTGCGGCTTCAGGGCCGGTGACGAGCTTTTCCATGTAGAACACGGCAGAGGGATCGAACATGGAGCCACGCTCGGCAACAGCCAGGACGGCCAGTGCGTTGTTGATGCCAAGGGCGGTCAGGCGGGTTCCGTCGATCGGGTCGACGGCGACGTCCACCTCGGGGCCGGTGCCGTCGCCAACGCGCTCACCGTTGAACAGCATGGGCGCTTCGTCCTTCTCGCCCTCGCCGATGACCACGACGCCGTTGAAGTGGACGGTCTGCAGGAAGGACCGCATGGCGTCGACGGCGGCGCCGTCGGCGGTGTTCTTGTCGCCGAAGCCGACCCAGTGGCCGCCGGCGATGGCCGCCGCTTCGGTGACGCGGACAAGCTCAAGGGCAAGGTTGCGGTCCGGCTCGTCGAGGCCCACAGCAAGGGACGGTGAGAGGGTTAGATAGCGGGATGGTTTGGAAGCGATGGGCAAAAGTTTCCTTCTTGAGCGTTAGGAGATGGGTGGCTGCCCTGGCTGGATCGGTAGGGCAGCCCCATGGGTTGCGTGGTCACGGGGCTTTAGCGAACGTCCTCGTCGACCCAATCCATGGATTTGGTGACTGCCTTCTTCCAGAGCCGCATCTGGCGTTCCTTTTCGACCTGGTCCATCTGCGGTTCCCAGCGCTTGTCCTCGGACCAGTTGGCCGAGCACTCGCCCAGGTCCTTCCAGAAGCCAACCGCCAGGCCTGCCGCGTAGGCAGCCCCCAGCGCCGTGGTCTCAATGACCTTCGGGCGGATCACCGGGACGCCAAGGATGTCCGCCTGGAACTGCATCAGGGCGTCATTGGCAACCATGCCGCCGTCGACCTTCAGCTCGCTCAGGGGCACGCCGGAGTCCGCGTTGACCGCGTCCAGCACCTCGCGGGTCTGGAACGCGGTGGCTTCCAGCGCTGCCCGGGCGATGTGGTTCTTGTTGACGAACCGGGTCAGGCCCACGATCGCGCCGCGGGCATCGGAGCGCCAGTACGGGGCGAACAGGCCGGAGAACGCCGGGACGATGTACACGCCGCCGTTGTCCTTGACCGACGCGGCAAGGGTTTCCACCTCGGGGGCGCTGCTGATCATGCCCAGGTTGTCACGCAGCCACTGGACCAGTGAACCGGTGACGGCGATGGACCCTTCCAGGGCATAGTGCGGTTTGGCGTCGCCCAGCTTGTAGCCCACCGTGGTGAGGAGCCCGTTCTTCGAGTGGACGATTTCCTCGCCCGTGTTGAAGATCAGGAAGCAGCCGGTGCCGTAGGTGTTCTTCGCTTCGCCGGCGTCAAAAGCGGCCTGGCCGAAGGTTGCGGCTTGCTGGTCGCCCAGGATGCCCGAAACCGGCGTTTCGCGGAGCAGCTGGGAGCTGTGGACGGTGCCGTAGACCTCGGAGGAGGACTTGATCTCCGGCATCATGCTGCGGGGCACACCGAAGATGCCGAGGATCTCGTCGTCCCACTGCAGGGTTTCAAGATCCATGAACAGGGTGCGGGACGCGTTGGTGACATCGGTGACGTGGACACCGCCGTCCACGCCGCCCGTGAGGTTCCAGAGGACCCAGGCGTCGGT
Source organism: Pseudarthrobacter sp. MOO14 (assembly GCF_058267675.1). Lineage (NCBI taxonomy): Bacteria > Bacillati > Actinomycetota > Actinomycetes > Micrococcales > Micrococcaceae > Pseudarthrobacter > Pseudarthrobacter sp. MOO14. The sequence continues at coordinate 2,541,828 of NZ_CM177849.1, read as the reverse complement.
GTTGCCGAACACCAGGTCCCCGGCCTCTGCCTTTTCCCTGGCGCCGTCAACGTTGTCCAGGATCCACTTGATCTTGGTGCCCGAGAAGTAGGTGGCCAGCGGCAGGCCCACCTTCTGTTTGAAGCGGTCTGCTCCGCCGTCCTTGGCCAGCTGGTCCACGATGTCCTGGGTGCGCGTGTCCTGCCACACGATGGCGTTGTACACCGGCTTGCCGGTGGTCTTGTCCCACACCACGGCGGTTTCGCGCTGGTTGGTGATGCCGACGGCGGCAATATCGTGCCGTGTCAGGTTCGCCTTGGACAGGGCCGAGCCGATGACCTCGCGGGTGTTGGTCCAGATCTCCGCGGCGTCGTGCTCCACCCAGCCGGCCTGGGGGAAGATCTGTTCGTGTTCCATTTGGCCGGAGGAGACGATGGCGCCGCTGTGGTCGAAGATGATGGCGCGGGTGCTGGTGGTGCCCTGGTCAATGGCGATTACGTACTGGTTCATAATGACGTCCTTGTCTTGTTGTTCGAACTGGGTGCCGGGGGTTTAGGATGCGGCGGTGACGATGATCGGGGCGATCCGGGCAACAACTCCGGCCAGGGCGCCGCCGACAAGCGGACCCACCACCGGAATCCAGGAGTAGCTCCAGTCACTGGAGCCCTTGCCCTTGATGGGGAGCACTGCGTGGGCGATGCGGGGTCCGAGGTCGCGGGCGGGGTTGATGGCGTAGCCGGTGGGCCCGCCAAGGGAGACACCGATGCCGACCACGAGCAGCGCGACGGCGAATGGGCCGAGCCCCGAGGGGGTACCACCGAGGGTGAGGATGACGAAGACCAGGACAAAAGTGCCGATGATCTCGGTGATCAGGTTCCATGGGGTGGACCGGATGGCAGGGCCGGTGGAAAAGGTCCCGAGCTTGCCGGCAGGCTCCGGCTCGTCATCGAAGTGCTGTTTGTAGGCCAGCCAGCAGACCACGGCGCCGAGGAACGCGCCCAGCAGCTCGCCTCCGAAGTAGGTCAGGGTGGAGGCGAAGTCGACGGCGACTCCCGGAGCGTATTCGGGCTTGCCGTTGAGCAGCAGGCCGAGGGTGACGGCCGGGTTGAGGTGCGCGCCCGACTTGGCGGCGACGAAGACACCCGCGAAGACGGCGATTCCCCACCCCCATGTGACCATCAGGAATCCCCCGTTGTTGCCTTTTGTCCCCCGCAAAGCCACGTTGGCAACGACGCCGCAACCCAACAGCGTCAGCGTGGCCGTGCCGAAGAGTTCGGAGAGGAAGACTATTCCTAGAGACATCTTTGACTCCTTCTTTGTTATTGGTCCTATTCAGTGAGACAGCTGGGCTAGCGAGGCGTTTTAATCACGCCGGTAGGCTTGTTCAACCCTCTGGTTATCCGTTTCCACGCGGTGGAAACGCTGCAGCACGTCCTGTGCGTACTTGATCTCGGCGGCGCGCGCCGCCGCGTCCCACTGGAGCGGGGCGGACAGGACTTCCGCCACTTCGTTGAGGAGTTCACCGGTAACCAGTCCGCGGAAGGCCAGGGAGGTACGCCGGATGAGGACGTCCACCAGGTGCCCCACCTGCTCATTGGCCGCCATGAATTCCAGTTCACGGACGCTCAGTTCACGGGTGGACCGCAGCGCGTGGTCGGGCTCGGCATCGAGGTAGGCGATGACCTCTTCGGCCCGGGTCCCGTAGCGGGTCAGCAGTCCGGCCGTGCGGTCTGCGTCCCGGCCGCCGGCCATGTGGGCCTTGATCCATTTCTGCACGCCAGCTTCGTCGGCAGGGAAGCCGGCGCCGCCGCCGATGGGGAGCTGCGCCGTGGACACCTTGCGCTGCACGCCGAGTTCACTGAGGACCTCGTTGGTCAGGTGCTCGGCGAGGGCACGGAAGGTGGTCCATTTGCCGCCCACCAGGCTCAGCACGACGGCGCCGCTCCCCTCAGGTGCGGAGGCGCGGCGTTCGATGCGGTAGTCGCGGGAGACGAAGCCCGGCTGGGTGGCGTCATGGCTCGGCAGGGGGCGCACACCCGAGAACGTGTAGACGATGTCGTCAGGCGTGACGTCGATGGACGGGAACACGTGGCCGATGAGGTCGAAGAAGTACTGGATCTCCTCATCGGTGCAGATGGCATCCGCTGACATGTCCGCATCAACGTCGGTGGTGCCCACCAGCACCCGGTCACCCATGGGGTAGATGAGGACAATCCGGCCGTCGGTGTGTTCAAAGAAGATTTCCCGGCCGCGGCAGGCGGCGAGGAGGCCCGGGTGGTCCAGCACGATGTGGGAGCCCTTGGTGCCGCCCATGAAGGCCGACGCCGCGCCCATGGCCTCATTGGTCAGGTCCACCCACGCCCCGGTGGTATTCACGATGATGTCAGCCGTGAAATCGAACTCTTCCCCGGTGAGTTCATCGCGGAGCCGGACGGTGCTCCCCCGGCCGGTCCGCGGGTTGGGGGTGGAAGACATGGACTGCAGCGAGAGGTAGTTGCTGGCGCGGGCCGTGTCACCCTGCGCGCTGGTGCCCCTCGCGTTACCGGCGCGGCCGGCCTTTTCGCCGTCCTGGAGGACGTCGAGGGTCAGCCGTTCAGGGTTGTGCACGGAGGCGTCGAAGTAGGTGGCCGTGTATTTGACGTCCGGTCGAAGGGCGGGAAGTTCCTGGAGGGCTGCCTTGTGGGTGCGGAACTGATGCCGGGGCACCGTGCCGCCGTCCCGGGAAAACGAATCGTAAAGGCTGAGGCCCGCCTTGATGAGGAACGCACCGCGCTCCTTGGGCTTGCCCTGCTGCTTGTGGGTGAGGAAGCGCAGCGGCGCGGAGAGGATACCGGAGAAGGTGCTGAAGATCGGGATGGTGGTCTGCAGCGGCTTGACGTAGTGCGGGGCGATTTTCAGCAGCCGGTTGCGCTCCACCACTGATTCGCGGACCAGGCGGAACTCGCCGTTTTCGAGGTACCGGATGCCGCCGTGGATCATGTGCGAAGACGCGCCGCTTGCGCCCTGGCAGTAGTCGCCGCGCTCCACCAGTGCAACGTCGACGCCCTGCAGGGCCAGGTCACGGAACGTGCCCACTCCGTTGATGCCGCCGCCCACCACCAGCACCTTCGCGTGCGGACGGCGCCGCAGGCTTTGAATGGAATTTCGTTCCGCCCCAACTCGTGCAGCCGTGAGCGATGGGGACGATGAATTATCGGGATTCAAAAGACTTCCTTGGCTTTGGGGACGCCAGCGAGGCGGCTGGCGGGGTCATCACCATTGTTCGAAGAGGCGGAAAATCGGGTCAAGCAATTTGCACAAACGTGCACGAACTGTTTTGTTCTTGCTGGGGAACCACTGGAGGGGGAGCTAGAAGGGCCTAATTGCAGGCACAAAACCGGAACAGCCGAGGTCCTACGGCTAAGCGTGCGCTGTGTCAGCCCGCAGTTAGGAGCACGCGCTTATCCCTGGGAGTACTTTCGGTAACAAGGGAACTCAGCGGCGGCGGCAAACGAATTGCGGGCTTGCTGGAGCCTAAATGAACGCCGCGTGCAAACAGAGCAGGCTGGAAACTACGGCCGGGCTGAATGATCATGACACCGTTCGCGAGCCAGCGATTTTCCAAATCCAAAACGTCCTCCCCGTTTCGGCCTCCTCTGATCGTCATGGCTATGAGGACCAGAGGAGGCGATTCGGGCTGGCGACTCAGCAGAGAACGCCCCTGGCCGTTTCTTCAGCCGTCCTGCCCAACCGAAAGCTCTCTATCACTGACATCTTCTGATGATTCGTCCTGTTAGACAGCAAATCGGGCGACCAGGGACTTACCTGCTAGTCCGGATGCGTTAAACGAGATCTGGACATTGGGACTCAGCGCCACGACAGTGATGCCAGGGTCGGTTTGCAGGGTGCTGGTGGCCGGCCCGTCAATGGTTACCGTTACGGAACCGGTGACCTTTTGTGTGGGATCGGTGACGGCGATCGAGAGCTGCCCGTTTTTGCGTGTAGCGACGATGGATGCCCTGTTGTTGGACTGTATGCCCGCAGTCTTCGGGGGCGTAGGTGACCAGAAATTAATCATGGTGGTGCCGGTGCTCGAACGGGTGGCGGCCTGAACATCGTTATTGTTGGCAACCACCGCGATGTCGTTTGAGGACGCCATGCTTGAGGTTTGCGCTTGGGTTGCCGCAGGCAACTGAATGTAGGAGTAGGTGCTGTTGCTGGGGTTCACTCCATGATCTATCCACAGCGTGATGAATCGTCGGCTGTAAGTGGTCGTGTCATCATAGACGCCGCGGTTGTCCATGTCGGTCCACTTGCCTGTGCGATCTTCCCGCAACGCTTTAATCGATGTTCCCGAAGTAAACACGTAGCCGCCGACATTGGGAATCCAAACCCAGTTGGCAGTGAAGGAGCTCGGGGTTGGGCTTGGCGTAGTCAGCACCGAGGTTCCGTCCAGGATAGGAACGGTTGCGCCATTGGGGCCGATGTTACGGTTCTCAATTATGGTCTCCACGGTGTCGCCATCTGTGCTGCTGATGGCACCCCCGAGGCACACGATTGCGTCGTCCATGCAGAACCAGGATTTGCGCCCGCTCAGCGTCTGGGAGGCTGGTTTAAGTCCCATGCCAAGTGCGATATTCCCATCGAGTAAGGCGCCCCCCGCCCACGTATTGAGCGACGTGCGTGTAGCTGCTGGAGACAAGGGTGTTGTCCCGACGGTGGTGCCGGGAATGCGGTACTTGTTGGCCGTGGGCCAATATTGGTTGGCCCAGTGTGCGTTCTGACTGGAAAGGTTCAGGTAGACCGCCCCCTCTCCGGTGTACCAACCGAGACGATTCTCGCCACCGCTCTCGTAAGGCTTGATCACCGTGCTGTCCATTGCCACGGCGTAGGCGAATGTTGGCCGGCGGTGGACTGCTCTGGCCATCGATGTTGCCACGACACTCTGGGTTGATTCGGCCGCTGACGGAATGTTCGTGTCGGCTACGAAAGCTCGTCCCTTCACAATGGAGGGCAGCCGCACCTGTTCAATCGGGACACTGTCGTAGACAAAGAACGGAAGGAACTGGTCAGCGTTGATCCAACCCTTGCACTGCCCCCGAACGACCAGGGCTTGAGCGGCGGGAAATACGGACGCGAGCTGTAGCAGCGTGGCGATCGTTAGTCTCCCTACCCTGTGGTCGGTCTCGTAGAACCGCGAAATTCCTCTGCCCCGAGTCATGTCCATAAAGCCGCCCCCGAAAATCCAGGGGACATAGTTGTCCTGCACCCAGTCGTAGACCTCAGCAATCTGTGCAGCATTGAAAGCCCATGGCGTGCCCAAGGTAGCGACCATGGAGTACGTGAGGTACTGCAGAAGTGAGACGGCGTATCCCCCGTTGTAGGAGAAATACTGGTGTTGAATGAAGCCGCCGTCTGCATAGAACCCGTCGCCCGTCGAGACGTAAGGGAAGATTGCCGCGTAGGCCGTCATTGCACCAGAAATCGTTGCACTGTCCTGGCTGAGGGCACCGCGGACTATGGCTATCGAGCAGGCCCAGTTGCGGTTCGCTCCGGTGGAGGTGCTGCCTGCGGTGATAGTGGGTGTAGGGGCATACCGCTTGATAGCAGCCATCGCGGTAGCAACCAAGGTGGCTGAAAGATCCTCGTAGAGCAGGACGCAAAAGTCGTTGAGCGCCAGGGGAATGCCGATTTGGAAGTCCCACCAGTTGTCATACTGGTTGGTAACACCGTATTTGTTGCTCAGGAACCAATCGAGGGCCGAGGCGATGTCGGCCTTCAGCTGTGCGTTTTCGTAGAGGGAGGATCCCGGAGACTTCAACGCGAGAGCCAGCGTCCGAAGCCGGCCCATGTTGTTCCGTTGAATCGCTGAAATGCTACTGCTGTTGAGGTCGGCCCAAAGGTAGGTGCGGTTGGAAGCAGTCGACAAGGTGTCCCACAAGGACTGTGCTTCCGCCGCTGATGCCGTGACATATTGCTGGACCGTAGAGTCGGAAAGGTCGTAGGTCGAAACCAGGGTGGCGCGCCACTGTGTGCGGACCTGGTCAAAATCCGTGGCCGTCGCAGCCCGGGCTGGCGCCGTGAATAGCGCGCCGACTGCCAGCATGGGGACCGCGGCTGCACCCGCAAGTATCAGCGAGCGACGGGAAACGCCTGGATTAAGAGATGCGCCCCTCGAAAAGGCATCTGAGAACGGCAGTGAATTTGTAGGCGACATAGCGGTCCCTTTCATGATGAGGTGATGGCCAATGCGCCCAAGTACGCGATCAGCTCCCTATCCCCCGATCCTTTGATGCTCCACTGCCCGGCATTGAACCGTCAATAAGATAATACCTATTATCAGAGAGTACCGACTACGGCTCCTCTATGATGATTTGTATTATCAAGTGCTTGGAAAGGAACGCCGATGACGTCGAGCCAGGGGGGAAGAGTTACGCAGCGCAAGATTGCGGAACTCGCGGGGGTGAGTCAAGCGACTGTTTCGCTTGTGCTGAACGGCCGTACCGACAATGGTGTGCGCATACCGGAAGAGACACGGAAACGTGTCCTTGACGTCATCAAAGCGACGACTTATGTTGCCGATCCTGTTGCCCGCAGCTTGGTGGGCGGGATGAACAATCTTGTCGGGGTGTTCACCTACGAACATGCATTTCCCAGCGAAACTTCAGACTTCTATACACCCTTGCTGACCGGCATAGAGAGTGCAGCCGAGGCTTTAGGCCTGGACTTGTTGATGTTCACCAGCGCTCCGCTGGTTGAGGGACGCCGCCAGATATTCCATGAGAATAGTCGGCTCCGCCTGGCTGACGGATGCCTACTGCTGGGTCGGAAGATGGACAACGACGAGCTTGCCAGGCTGCGGGACAGCGGGTACAAGTTCGTTGCTATCGGCCGCCGGGATGTTGAAGGCATAGCCTATGTCGGGGTTGACTATGGCACGCCCACTCGCGAACTGGCTCGTCAAGCCATCGGGGCCGGCCATGCGGCTGCTTTCTACGCCAGGCTGTCTCTCGCTGGCGAATCTTCCCGTGACAGGCATGACGCCCTGACTGACGAACTGGCAGCTGCGGGTATTGCCCTGGCACAGGCAGAGACTACGGCGGTCGGTCTGGCTGAGGTGTGGCGGCGCGTGCGCGCAGAAGGGGCTACCATCCTCTTTGTTGAGGATCCCAAGGACGCAGAAGAGCTTTATGCCCTCGCTGCCGCCGATGACGTCTCCGTTCCTAAGGACCTGTCATTCGTGGTCCTGGGTGAGCGAGATCGTAAAGGCGGGCGGGGGGTTGATTTTACCTGTTTCAGCGCTCCGCGCACCGAGCTTGGGGCGCGCGCCGTAGCCCTTCTCGATCACATACTCAAAGGGGTGCAGGGGCCGACGTTGTCTACCAGGCAGCTGCTGGAGTGCAGGGTGCTTCCGGGAAGAACCCTCGGCGTGCCATCGGTGCGGAGCTACCGGTGAATGCAGGTATGGGCCATTGTTGAGATCATCCCAGCCGGCGCTGCATCCCCGCCCCGGCCACGGAGGTGGATGTTGCTGGTCAGGAGATTTTCGTGGACTCTCGAGTGCATGCGTGGCTGACGCCAGTTGTCAGCAGCACCGTTGTCCTCTCCGGCGCGGACGCAGCTGGCCGAAGTCGCACGTCGTAACCTCCCCTAAAGTCTGCCTGCCCGGCCGTCACAGTTCCCTTTCCGCCCCCGGTGCACCTATATGTAATATGCATGGCTACTAACCTCACCCCTGCACTGGCATGGCGCCGACTGCGCGAAGGCAACGAACGTTTCGTCAACGGCGAGTCCTGCCACCCGAACCAGGATGCCTCACGGCGCTCCTCGTTGGTGGAGACCCAGAATCCGTTCGCCGTGATCTTCGGCTGCTCCGACTCCCGGCTTGCAGCCGAAATCATCTTCGACGTCGGCCTCGGCGACGTCTTCGTGGTCCGCACCGCCGGACAGGTAATTGACGACGCCGTCCTGGGCTCGCTCGAATACAGCGTCGCCGTGCTGGGGGTGCCGCTGATCGTAGTGCTTGGACATGACAACTGTGGCGCCGTCACGGCAACCAAAGACTCCGTTAACACCGGCCAGATGCCGGCAGGATTCATCCGCGACCTCGTCGAACGCATCACCCCCTCCGTCCTGACCTCCCTGCGGAACAACCAGCCCGAGGTCAACGACATGGTGGTGGAGAACGTCAAGCAGATGTCCCATCGCCTCGCGGACAGTTCGCGTGTGATTTCGGACGCAATTGAAAACGGCCGCGCCGCGGTGATCGGCCTCTCCTACCGCCTGGCAGAGGGCCGCACCGACCTTGTGTCCGGAATCGGCGAGCTCTAGAAGCACCCTGCCGGCGGTCCCCCGGGCCGCCGGCAGCAGACCAGATCGCCATGCGCTAGCCCATGCCGAACGCGTCCGGTCGTGGGCGAGGGGCAGAAGGGCTACCGTTTTCTCTGTTGAGGATCAAGGAGGGTTTATGCCCGCGCTGTCGCTGATGGCAGGGGCGGTGACTGAGCCTGTCATCCGCAGTCCGGGGTCAGCGGGAGTGTAAAAGGTCGGGTGGGTGTGCTTCCACATGCCTCAACGCTCCGCGCATCGAGCTTCGCGTGCGTTGTAGTCCTTCTCGATCAAATACTCAATGGGGCGCATGGTCATGAGCTGGTTACCAGACAGCTGCTCGAGTCGCTGTCCTTCCTGGAAGAACCCTCAGTGTGCCGTCGGTCAGGAGTTTCGGTGAATGCCGACGCGGAGCCGCCGTTTGCGACGACCGCTCGCCATTTTGCTACTGCACCCCTCGGGGAATAGCACAACCACACATGTGAGATTGCAGCAAACTTTTGGTGGGCCCGACTACCGGGACGGCTGACGCCAGTTGTCAGCATCAGGAGCGAAGCGTCAAACTTGTGGCGCACTCCGAGCGACGCTCCGAATTTCCTCTAGCGCTATCCGGAGAAGTTGCCGCTGCAGCTGGGGAAGCGTGGCGCGACCCCGGAGGTGGCACTCGAGGACACCATCCCTGGCGTTTCCTCCGATACCTACATAGTGCAGCCATAGCTGATGAGACTGGATGCAATCTTCCATCACCCCGTCGTTGAGGCAGCGGATTTTATCCAATTCGTTGGGGGGTAATCTCATTTACTCATCGCCCCGTAAGGGGAAAGGCGATCACGCCCCCTGAGAGGCATGGCAGTTCAGTGCAGGTTGCCCGGTGACTCATGGCCGTTCTCAGCTGGTTGGCGACTGCGTCCGCAGGCCTATGTGCGCATCCCACCTAGCGGTAGCTTCAGCCAACCCAAACTGTAAACGGAACGTGCGGCAGAACTATTGAAATATCGGATCATACGCATTATCGTGATCTACATCATTAGATAATACGCATTAGCGCATGGAAGGGAAGGATCCTATGAGCGGGCAAAGGGGTGCGGGGAGGATGACGCAGCGCCGCATCGCTGAGCTCGCCGGTGTAAGCCAAACCACCGTGTCATTGGTGATGAACAACCGGGTAAATGCGACGGGGCGAATCGCGAAAGAAACACGGGATCGTGTAATGGAGGTGATCCGGGCGACAACCTATGTTGCCGATCCTGCTGCACGGCGTCTCGCCGGTGGCGAGAACCAGATTCTCGGTGTGTTCACATATGAGGCTGCTTTCCCTCATGAAACCGCGGACTTCTATACACCGCTTTTGACAGGGATTGAGTCCGCGGCAGAGGCGCTGGGTTGTGACTTGCTGATATTCACCAGCGCCCCCGTCGTCAACGGGCATCGACAAATTTTTCATCAGAACAACCGCCTGGCGTTTGCTGACGGATGCATTCTCCTGGGTCTGGAAATGGACACCGAGGATCTGCGGAGACTAGTCGTGGGTGGCTACTCCTTTGTCGCCATAGGTCGAAGGAGTACCCCCGGGGTACCGTACGTCGGCGTGGATTACGTTTCCTCCACGAGGGAGATCGTTGGGCGAGCCCTGCGGTTGGGTCATCGGCGGTTTTTCTATCTGGCGAGGGACAGCCGGGGAGAGTCCGTGCTGGATCGTCGGGCAGGCTTCCGGGAGGCCGTTGCAGGCTTTGCAAATGCACAACACATGTTCTACACCGTCTCGGGGAAGGGCCTGAGGGAGGCATGGAAAGTCACTAGGGCCTACGGCCCTACGGTCCTGTTCCTCGAGTCCGAGGACCATTCCGCGGGACTGCTGAAACTGGCCGCCGAAGCAGGTTATTCGGTACCCAGGGATCTCTCGATCATTGTTCTTGGGGATCCCCCACGGTCAGGTACCACCGATATCGATTTCACACGCCTCAGCGCTCCCAGGGAGGACCTGGGGGCCGGAGCTGTGAAGCTTCTGACAAAAATCATTGCGAGCAAAGAGCGGATTCCTGATTCCGAGCTGCGCGTTCTGCTGAACTGCCGCTTCGTGCCAGGCTCCACTCTTGCTGCACCCAAAAACGAAAGAGCCGCCCAATGAACTATCTCAACACCGACATTCTTATCGTCGGAGGGGGCCTTGGTGGCGTCGCAGCCGCACTGGCTGCACTCAGGGCCGGCCGCCGCGTCGTCCTGACAGAGCAATTTGAATGGCTGGGTGGACAGCTCACCAGCCAAGCGGTTCCAATGGATGAACACGCATGGGTGGAACAGTTCGGCGTTACAGCTTCCTACAGGCAGCTGCGGGAGGGCATCCGGGACTACTACCGTGCATGGTATCCGCTAACGGAGGAGGCTCGGGCAAAAAGCGATCTCAATCCCGGTGCAGGCTTGGTCAGCCGCCTTTGCGCGGAGCCCAAGGTCGCTGTTGCAGTTATTGACGCTCTGCTGGCACCGTATCTGGGTACGGGCCGCCTGACAGTTCTTCAACCTTCGATTCCAGTTGAAGCGGAAGTGTCGGACGCCCGAGTTACGAGTGTCACCGTCAGGGATGCGCGCACGTCAGAACGCACCCAAATCACCGCAAGGTTTGTCCTGGACGCGACTGAAACAGGCGAACTACTCCCCCTCGTCGGAGCGGAATACGTTACCGGCAGTGAGTCGCGGGAGCAAACAGGTGAGCCAAGCGCTCCCGAAACTGCCAGCCCGGATAATATGCAGGCTTTTTCGTGGTGCTTCGCGATCGATCACGTCCCGGGAGATCACACCATTGAGAAACCGCGGGATTACGACTACTGGCGCAACTACCAACCGGAGTTCTGGGGAGCGCCCATGCTCTCGCTCACGGGGCCTGATCCGCGCACCCTCGAGATCGTCACCCGAGAATTCACACCTACAATCGACGATGATCCGCTCGCCATCACCGCGGACCAGAGCCAGGCCGCCGGGGACCGGGAGCTATGGACCTTCCGCCGTATCCTGGCGCGGAAGCTTTTCACCGACGGGCACTTCGACAGTGACATAGTCCTGGTCAACTGGCCGATGATTGACTACCTTGAAGGCTCTATCATTGACAGCCCGGCCCCGGAAAAGCACTTGGAAGGTGCCCGGCAGTTGTCGTTGTCGATGTTCTACTGGTTGCAAACTGAAGCGCCGCGGCCCGACGGCGGAAAGGGTTGGCCCGGACTCCGCCTTCGCGGGGACGTCACCGGAACCACCGACGGTCTTGCCCAGGCACCCTATATACGTGAGTCCCGCCGCATCAAGGCGGAATACACAGTGGTGGAGAACGACTTGTCCGTCGCCGTACGAGGCAGTGGCAAGCCCTCCACTTTTTTCGACAGCGTCGGAGTTGGCATGTACCGAATCGACCTGCACCCCTCCACCGGCGGTGACAATTACATTGACGTCCCATCGGTGCCCTTTGAAATTCCCCTCGGAGCACTGATTCCGGTCCGTCTGGAAAACCTGCTCCCGGCGGGAAAAAACGTTGGTACAACACACCTCACCAATGGAGCCTTTCGGCTCCACCCCGTGGAGTGGAATATCGGCGAGGCAGCAGGTTGGCTGGCAGCCTTCTGCCTGGAGCGGGCGATTGAACCCCGAGCCGTACGTAACACTCCTTCCATCCTGAAGGACTTTCAGACCTTACTCGTCGGGGCCGGTGTCGAACTGCACTGGCCCGACATCACCGGCTACTAATCAAGGAGCACTAAATGAAACCAGCAAAGAAGCTGACAGGAGTGGCGCTGCTGGCAGCAGCGGCATTGACTCTTGCCGGCTGCGGAGGATCGACCGAAGCGAGCAGCGCTCATACTTCCGCCGCCCCTGGAAGCGTCACCCTGCGCATGACCACCTGGACATCGGACGCGACACAGCTCGCCTTGTTCAAATCCATTGCAGATAGCTACAAGAAATCACACCCCGAAATCAAAGAGATCACGTTTGATTCACTGCCGGTGGCGGACTACACGTCAACGCTGACCACGCAGATCGCCGGTGGCAACGCACCCGACATGGCGTGGGTCCTCGAAAAGGACGCGCCAGATTTCGTCAAATCCGGAGCTCTCGCACCTCTCACCGACACCCTGAAAGCAGCCCCTGACTACAACTACGCAGACCTGAACAGCGAAACGACAAAGCTCTGGACCCAGGACAACCAGCTTTACGCATATCCCTTTTCGACCTCCCCCTTGGTGATGTTCGCCAACGACAGTCTGCTCAAACAGGCCGGCCTTCCAACATCGGCAGAGCTGCAGTCACAAGGGAAATGGAACTGGCAGGACCTGGCAGCCCTCGGTTCGGTGGTTAAGGCCAAAACGGATAAGGACGGCATCATCATCCGTGACTTCAACTACTCCGACTGGTCCAACCTCGCCTCTGTGTGGAACGCCTGGGGAGCCGCTCCCTGGAGCAGTGACGGGAAATCCTGCACCTTCAACTCTCCCGAGATGAATACTGCCTTCACCTACATCCACGACGGCATCTTCAAACAGCACGCATTTCCCGGGCCTGGGACCAGCCCGGACTTCTTCGCAGGCGATTCCGCATTTACCGTCACCCAAATTTCGCGTGCTTCACTCCTGAAAGACGCCAAGTTCGGCTGGAACGTCCTGCCGCTACCAACCGCTACCAAAGGCTCCTACTCTGTCGTCGGGCAAGCCGGCGTCGGAGCGCTGGCGAAGGGCGCCCACGTCCAGGAGGCGGAGGACTTTATCGCTTACCTCACCAACCCCTCCAATGCCAAGCAGCTCGCCCAGTTCTTCCCGCCGCCCCGGACCTCGCTTCTGACGGCCGACACCCTGGCGGCCACGAATAAGCTCCTCTCCAAAGAGCAGATCCAGAATGCAGTCATCAAGGGCATCGCAGAAGGCCAAACCAAAGCCAGCCACACCAACTCGGCTGAAATCTCCCAAAAAGTGAAGGCCGCCCTGGACCCGATGTGGCAGCCCACAGCCGACGTGTCGAGCGTGCTCAACAATGTCTGCAGTGCGATCAAACCCCTCCTGGCCGGTTAGGAACGCGCGTGTCTGTTCTAAGCAAGGTAACGCCGGTCCGGGGGGCTCCCCCGGGCCGGTCCACCACCCGTCAATCCCGCTGGCCCTCCGGGCTGAACCGCCGCCGCCGCGACGCTGTCACCGGCTATCTTTTCGTGGCACCACAGGTTCTGGGGATCCTCACCTTCGTGATCGTCCCGCTGTCTCTCGTTTTTTATTACAGCTTCAACGAATGGAACGTGCTGGCAGGAACATTCAAATTCGTCGGAGCAGGGAACTACCAGCAGCTCGTCTCGGACCCGCAATTTGGTGAAGTAATTCTCGCTACTGTCATATTCTCCGTTGGTCTAGTTGCGATCAACATCCCCCTGGCCCTGCTCCTGGCGGTTATGCTCAACCGCCAGGGACGAGGAATAGCGGTGTTCCGAACACTCTTCTTTTCCCCCGTCGTCGTCTCCCTGGTCGCGTGGACCCTCGTCTGGGGATTCCTGCTCCAGGACAACGGGGGGATCAACGGGATTCTGCACGCTGTAGGCATACAAGGACCCAACTGGCTGCAGAGCGGGCCGACCGCCATGGCTGCCGTGATCGTCGTGCAGATATTCAAAAATGTGGGGTTGAACATGGTCCTGTTCCTGTCCGCCCTACAGGGTGTTCCGACGGAACTCTATGAAGCAGCACGGGTTGATGGGGCAACAGCCCGCACCGTATTTCGCCGGATAACTCTCCCGTTGATTTCGCCCACGCTACTATTGACGATCATTATCACCATCGTCGGATCCCTTCAGGTATTCGCGCAGATCGCAGTGCTCACCCAAGGAGGCCCAGGCCTCTCCACCACGGTTCTCGTGTACTACCTTTTCCAGCAAGCCTTCGATTTCCACCACTTTGGATACGGATCGACCCTAGCCATCGTTCTCTTCCTCGTGGTCCTGGCGCTCACTGTCCTGCAATGGCAAATGCGCAAAAGATGGGTATTTCATGAGAACTAGTCAGTTGACCGGTGCACCCTCCATTGGGACCGGGCTGCGGTTCGGAAAGCGATGGACCAGGGCAGCGCTATACCTGCTATTGGCTGTTATGGCCGTTCCCTTCGTCTTCCCGACCTGGTGGATGATTACCTCATCCTTCAAATCAATCAACGAAATCCTTGCCTTCCCGCCCACACCCTTACCGGTAGAACCTTCCCTCCAGGGGTACCTGCAGGCTTTCACCTTCCAACCGTTCGCCAGGCAGTACTTCAACAGCCTGTACATCGCGGCAGTAGTCACAGTCCTGACCATGCTCGTTTCCTCAATGGCCGGATATGCCTTCGCAAGGATCCGTTTCCGGGGGCAAAATATCCTTTTTCTCCTCGTGCTTGCAGGTCTGCTTGTGCCCAGTGAAGTTACCATCGTCCCGCTGTTTCAGATGTTCAATGCCGCTGGACTGGTCAACACCCACTGGCCGCTCATACTGGTGACATCTTTTGGCGCGCCAAGCGTCCTTGCCACATTCATCATGCGCCAATTTTTCATCGCCCTGCCGACGGAACTTGAGGAGGCAGCACGGCTGGACGGACTCGGAAGGCCAGGAATCTGGTGGCGGATCGCGATGCCCCTGGCACGGCCTGCTCTGGCAGCTGTTGCAATTTTCACGTTCTTGAACGTGTGGAACCTGTATCTGGAACCAACGGTTTATCTCTCCTCCCCCGATCTCTTCACGCTGCCACAGGCGCTGACCCGATTCACTGATGCCTACAGTGGGCCTATGTGGAACGTACAACTGGCCGCCGCCAGCATGACCGCCGTGCCTGTGCTGATAGTTTTTGTCATCGCCCAACGCCAGTTCGTAGAAGGGCTCGCCCAGTCCGGGCTAAAGGGATAAGCAGCCGGGTGTCACCGGTCCTAAGGAGCGGTGACACCCGACCTCCCAGACCGAAGTGGTGACCGCATCACGGTCAAAGGCCCTTAGAAAAGTACGAGGCACAGCTTAGACGCCTGTGATGACAAAACCAGCTCCCGCCTCGAGCCGTCAGCAACAAGAGGTCCCTTTCAACTCTCATCGTCGACCAGGAGCATGCCATGGCGCTATTTGACCTATCCCCGGACCTAATGCGTGACTACGCGGGATCGGGGAAGGAACCGGCTGATTTCGATGCATTCTGGCAGCGGACCCTTGCCGCTGCCCGAGCGTTTGATTCCGCGCCGGAAGCAACGCTCGTGGAGACGCCGCTGACGACAATGGACGTCTACGATGTACGGTTTCCCGGATTCGGGGGCCAGACGATATCTGCCTGGCTCCGGGTTCCACGCGGTGCCCACGGACCCCTCCCCACCGTCGTGGAATACGTCGGATATGGAGGGGGGCGAGGTTACCCGGAAGAGTCCCTTTTTTGGGCGTCCAGCGGGTTCGCCCACTTTCAAATGGACACCCGGGGACAAGGCGCGGGATGGTCTGTGGGTAACACGGGAGACGAAGGGCCCAGTGGCCCTTCCCATCCTGGATTCATGACCCGGGGAATCCTAGATAGGGACCATTACTATTACCGCCGGCTGATCACGGATGCGGTTCGTGCCATCGATGCGGCACGAACATTGCCGCAGGTGGATCCGACGAGAATCAGCGTCGTCGGCATCAGCCAGGGCGGTGGATTAGCCCTGGCGGCCGCCGGCCTGGTTCCCGATCTCGCCGCCGCTGCTGCCCTGGTACCATTCCTGTGCGACTTTCCGCGGGCGGTCAATATAACTGATCGCCCACCGTATGGCGAGATCGGCAGCTATCTGCGTGTTCGGCGCGACGAGGTAACAGGTGCCATGGAAACACTGGCAAATTTTGACTGCGTATTTTTCGCGCGCCGCGCTGCGGCGCCGCTCTACGTCTCGGCCGCACTCATGGACACCACATGCCCACCATCGACCGTCCACGCCGCCTTCAACAACTACGCCTCCACCGATAAACGACTTCAGCTCTGGCCCTTCAACGGGCACGAAGGTGGCGGCATAGTCGACCTGAAAAACGCCCTGGACCATGTCACCGTTCACGCGCCTCAACACGCATAACTACCCCGTGACAGTCATGCGTCAGGGAGATTTCACAAAGTTCTCCCACCTCGAACCCTGTTGCTCCAGCATGCATCCACCCCTTCCTGCCCATGCCGGATGCCGTTATGCCGGAAAACGGCAGCGAACTGAAACCCGGTGTGCAATCAGGACGCTTCCAGAGAAAGAAGACCAGCAATGCCGAAAGAACAAAACAAGGTGCTGCCGGAATCGTTAGAAGTTGCGGTCAGGACAAGAAGCGAGCTTGACTCCGCGTTGGACGCCGCCGTCAGAATCTTGCAACCTGCCGCAAGACAAAAGAAAGTGGGCGTAGCTGTCACCCGTGTCGCACCAGGACAATACGTCGTAGCTCTGAGCGCCGAGGTTCCCTACGGCCTCACCTGCGAACGATGGCATGAGCTGGCCGGCAGCCCGCCCACGATCCCGCCCGCTGCCCCGGCAGCAGACAGCAACCGCACGGACCGACAGGATTACAGCATTCGACATTCGTCGGCCGTGCCTTCGGGGGACGTGGTGAGGTCAACCCAGCTCACCTAACTCCCGGGTTTAAACCTACCCACTGCACGCCCTGTGCATACTTCCGCTCAGCAAACCGCGAACCACCACCGACGTCACTCAACCCCGACCTCAGTGAAAACACTGCCAAAGGCAGTCACAGGGTTCGGCGTCCGCCCATCACAATCGGACGCAACCACGGTCTATGCCTCCTCCGGGCATTCCGCAGGAACGCATAGTGATTCCCCTCCCCTAATCGACGGTTCAACCCGCATTCCTTACTTGCATCCGTGGACGCTTCTGCATATCACTGGACTCTACTTTTCATCGCTACGAAGAATGGCGAGGAATCACGCCGCCGCATCCTGCCCGGTCCCCAAAACCTAAGGAGGAGGTCTTTTGACCGCAATCACTAATTTCTACTACCGCGCGCAACAGCGCCTCCCGCAGCGGTAAAACAAAGATCAATTCAAAGCCCGAAAATACGCCAGCCAACTCTGCAGCGCTAGTTGGATAACATTCACAATATTTATTTGAACACGGAGCGCCCATGGGTAGTTCAAACCCCACCATTGCCATCGACGCCGGTCAATCATCGATTCGCGCCAGGCTGATATGCAGCGGTAAAACGCAGTTAGAGCGACATTTCCCTCCAGTTCTCACCGACATGTCGCTCATGCCGCAACTGGAACGTGTAGTCTGCGAGACCCTGTCAGGTCTGAATCTTGGGAATATTCAAATCTCCGCAGCGATGTCGGGGCTAACAGCGAGCAACTCTGATGCGCAAGCCGTCCTCCGCAGCTGCCAGGCCGTTGGCGTGGTTTCAGTCCATTTGGCCCATGATTCGGTGTCCAGTTACCTCGGTTGCCTCGGCTCTCGACATGGCTCTGCAATTGCTGCTGGAACTGGAGTAGTAACTCTGGCCACTGGCGCAAACACCTACGCAAGGGTGGATGGTTGGGGGCACATCATGGGGGATGCCGGGAGTGGCTACTGGATAGGTCGGGCAGGCCTTGACGCCGCCATGAGAGCCTACGATGGCAGAGGAGAGGAGACAGCCATTCTCCACCTGATCAAGCGGGACTTCTCAAACATAGAAACAGCTTACGTAGATATTCAGTCCGACGTTGAAAGAGTGTCGTTAGTTGCTTCCTACGCCAAGCAGATAATTGAACTTTCTGCACGGGATGCGGTAGCTGCGCGCATTGTCGATCAAGCTGCGGGCGAATTGGTGCACTCAATTGGAGTAAGTCTTCGACGTACAGGCTGGCTCCCTGGATCGCAGCCATATGTCAGCTGGGCAGGAAGCATTCTTTCTAATCCCGTTATAGGCATGCCTTTTCGTTACAAGATGGGCAGGGCCTGGCCCAACGCTCTCCTTGTATCTCCATCTGGGAGCGCTTTGGACGGCGCTGCTAAATTGGCCGAACTCACGGCGCACCACCCTCTGTATCACTTGCTTGACGTAGCAGCTTTAGAAACTATAAATGTCTAGTTCCCATTCCGCCCCCTCTGCTGCGCAGTCTGCGAGCTCCTGCACGGGTTATGAAACCGCTTATAAGGCTGTTAGCGAAGGTGACCTGCAAACCCGCTCCGGACCAATCACCCTGGCCTGTAGTCCGCAGTGATTTTGGGCCGACGTGCTCCGATCGGGGCACGTGTGGCCGAAGAAAGCGGTAACCACCACGGCCAAGCAGAAGACAACCTCGTTGAGGAGCAAAACTTATATGCCAGCTACTGAAAGGCTGCGGCACTCCTGCGGTAGCGGATCCATACCTTCCGTTTCTCCAGGGCCGATAACGTACCCACAGCCGGAAAGTGTTGTGGTGATCCTGGGCGTGATGTGTCCCAGTATCCTCCCTCAACCCAGCGAAAACGACGCCGGGCTTGATCCTGCACTTCCCTCTTCCTGCTTCGATGCCAACAGACAACGCGAAGACGTGATCCTTTACGACCCCCTGTCTTACAGCATCGATAGTGGGGCTTCAGGTCCGGCATCACGAGAAAAATTGAAGGCTAGTGGATACGCAGATCGTGTGGAGGCCCAGAGGATTCTTGCCTGCGATCTTCTGTTGTTGTCGCTGCAACGTGCCGGCAGGCAAGGCCTGGACAATTTTTTACCGCCCTAGCCAACGCAGACGTCGTCAGCGAGTCTCTGGCCGGGTTTCTTGAGCCATGCGGGGAGTTGGCTCAGGCATCGTCAACCAGTACGAACACGCCCTTTAACTTGGAACTCGCCTCGTATCCAGCGTCGGTCCCCCCTCTTAGACGTCCGCTGTTCAGCTAAGACCAAGGCGCCCCTTGGCCAAGGCTTGCCATCCAGACGCTAACCAACCCAACCCGATGGAGGAGTTATGCCAAACCTTGGCCCTAGCCTGAGCACGGACGACTGGGTCTTCCTAAACGCAGGTGACCGTGTTCTTGTCTTGCGCCCAAACGAGCCCCCCTGTTGTGGGACCATAGACGACGTCTCAGAGGACGCGTGCATCATCTGGGTTTGGCTCGACGGCATAGGCCGCATTCTCGTAACTGAGCACGACGCGGTGACCTTCAGACACCCATACAGACCTAATAAATGGGTTAGGTTATGAACCATCCGCGGCAAGCA
The DNA here is from genome assembly GCF_058267675.1 of Pseudarthrobacter sp. MOO14. Lineage (NCBI taxonomy): Bacteria > Bacillati > Actinomycetota > Actinomycetes > Micrococcales > Micrococcaceae > Pseudarthrobacter > Pseudarthrobacter sp. MOO14. The sequence goes on along the minus strand of NZ_CM177849.1, from coordinate 2,522,374 downwards.
GCACTTGCAATGTTGCAGCAGAACACGGCAAGCATCGAACAGCTCTGGCTGAGGTACTACGCCAACGGCGGTAACGCCGATCCCCTGGAGTTCGAAGCGTATATATATGGCCTTTTGCCCCACGACGACTTAGACGCCCTAATTCTCTCCTGGGCAATCGAGGACGTAGCCACCGGGTAAGGAATGCCCATCGCCGCTGAAAGGAGTTGCAGGGGTCCTTAGGCCGTAGTTGGAGCGCCCTCACCCCGGCCATACTTCCATATGGCCTACATTGTGAAGTACCGGACCGGAGCCAGTACCGGCTGGTTCAGGGTGGAAGGCATGCACCTCAGCGACGCCGTGGCCAAGGCGAAAGACGCTCTACGCGGTTTGAATTGCGCCTATGCAGTGCTGCTTTTCTCCATCTGCCCAACTCAGCCCAGCGGTGAAGTCTCGGTCGTCGCGACTTACACCCAAGTCGAGGGATGGAGCGTCCAAGAAACTTGGCCGGAACACTAGCCGGCCCCGAAGGGCACGAACTCGCTGACCCACTGGGGTCCGCGCTGCAACACAAAGCGTTGAAAAAGACCGACCATCTATCGCAGGCTCAAATAATGCGCATTCGAACAGGTACCGTGAGTCACAACTACACCCCAAACTGACGTCAGGCAGGAACGAAATATGCATCTGTATAGGGTCCAATCCGGCTCTCTCTGACAGGTCGCCCGCAGGGTCCTAGGCCCTAGTCTGACGATTCGCATATGGACGGCGGCGCAAACGAAGCTGTAGAACCGCCCGTTAGCAGCTCTCCGGCTCAGCGCAACGGCTCCCTGCGGCGCCCGCACAACTCGCTGGATGGAAACCGCAGGGCCAATGGTCACCGAGGGCGACTGCCGGCTGCGGCTCATGAAGCGGGATGGGACCACCGAGACTGCAACCGATACGACCGGCCGGGCAACCGAACGGCAAGGCTAAGACCCGGCCTAAGGAACTGGACAGACAACAACCGGGGGCCGTATCCCGAAACACACGGCACCCCATCCCGGCGACCGCCAGACGTTTCCTAGAGCGCGGCCAGGAGGCTTCGGGCGGAGTCGAGGTATGCCGTTTCGGCGTCCTCTCCGGCCAGGGCGGACTGGATGGCGCAGCCCTGGATCAACCCCATGACTGCCGGGGCGAGGCGGCGGGCCTGTAATTCCGCGTCTTCGGAGGGGCGAGAGGCGCGCAGCCACGCCTCCAAATAGGTCTCGATGTGCCCCCGAATTTGGGTAAGGATGCTGCGCGCCACCTCTCCAAGGCGCTCGTTGCGGACGGCTTCGCCCCACACCTGGACCGCGACCCCGGGGAAGCAATCCATCTGCATCAGTCCGGCCATGAGCGCCACAATGGCCTGCTCAGGCGGCGGGACTGAGTCCTGCCCGCCAAGCCCCTCCAGCGCTGCCATCCGTTCGGCGAAAAGCCGCCGGCCCGCATCAACAATCAGTTCTTCTTTGCTGCGGTAGTACACGTACACGGCGCCAGCAGAAAGGCCCGCTTCCGCGATGATGTCCCCCATCGAGACATTCGAAAAGCCCTTTTCCGCCACGCACTCCAGCGCAGCCTGCTGGATACGCTCACGCATGGCAAGCCGGTGTTCTTCGCTCACTTTCGGCATGGGTACATGCTATGACAAAAGAAAACGAATGATCATTCTTGACAATTCTGCGAGGGTGGATCCAAAATGAAGAACGAACATTCTTTTTCCCCATTACACCTCGAGGGGCAGCCACTCCATGTCCACACTCACTGAACGCAGCCAGGCTCCCGGCCACCGGCAGGCCCCCACGCCGGGCACTCACACCCCATGGCCGCACGCGCTGCGCACCGCCTTGGTCGCCGCAGCTGCCGTCTGCATCGTCCTGCTGGCCTTTGCCTGGCCAAGCGTCACCGCAAAGGTCCAGAATCTTCCCATCGCGGCGGTGGGAAACCCAGACCAGATTTCCCAGATCACCGCCAAGGCTCCCGCCGGAAGCCTCAACGTACGCACGGCTTCAAGCCGCGATGAGGCCGTAAAGCTCATCGAACAACGCGAGGTGTACGGCGCGATTGTCCTGGGTGCTTCACCCGAGATCCTGGTCGCCAGTGCAGGCAGCCCGGTCGCATCGCAGGCACTGACCCAGATGGGTGCCCAGATGCAGGCCCAGATCCAGAGCCAGGCCATCGCCAAGCTTCAGGAAGCCCTCACCCAGGCGGCCACGAAAGCTCAGGGCGGCCAAACGGGGCAGGCCCAGCAAGGCGCACCGGTCACGGTCCCCCAGGTAACCGTGACCGACGTCGTACCACTCTCACCTGACGACGCGCGCGGCACCGGACTCGCCGTTACAGGCCTTCCGCTGGCCATGGGCGGCATGATCGGGGGCGTGCTCATTTCCCTCCTCGTCTCGGGGACATGGCGACGACTAGGGGCGATCCTCGCCTACGGCGTTATCGCAGGCGCTGGCCTCGCGGGAATCCTGCAGGCCTGGTTCCACACCCTCCAAGGCAGCTACTGGACGAATGCGGGCGCGATCGGACTGGGAATCGTTGCAACGGCTGCCATCATCGTGGGCCTCAATGCACTCATCGGGCAGCCGGGCATCGCAGTTGGCGCGATCATCACCCTCTTCATCGGCAACCCGCTTTCCTCACTGACCCAGCCCAAGGAGTTCCTCCCCGCACCGTGGGGTGATGTCGGCCAATGGCTGGTCCCCGGCGCCTCCGGGACGCTCCTGCGCGATCTCTCCTACTTCCCCGACGCTGCCACCGCGTTTCCATGGCTCGTACTGGCCTGCTGGGCCGCCACCGGGGCAGTCCTGATCGCCGTTGGCCACTTTCGCAACGCCCCGGCCATCGCCGAAATCTAGAACTGCCCTGCTCTCCACGGGAACAGGACGGACCGAACGGCTTGAAATTCCCGCCCGCGATCCTTTTGCACTAGCGTCACAAGCCGGGCTCAGTGGTTGCCCCGGGAATGCCGGATGCACAACTCATGCAACTATTCGGAACCGTCGTCTGCTGCTTCAAGGTGCTTGGCCATGGCTTCAACTGCCTGGTTCCACCTTAGGGTAAGAGCTTGCCTGCTCAGTGGTTCGAACATGCCGGTCAGGACTTTCTCCAGCGCATCATAAGCGGCGTCTTTGACGCGTTCCTGAGCCGCCGGGCTGTAATAGTTCATACCAATGATTCGAGACTCCACCCGCGAAGGATGGCCGCCTGCGGCCATCCTCCCGGGACCCGTCCGCGGGGGCAGCGGGCACGAATCATCAGTAGAGAGGGCGATACCGTATCGGCCAAGACCTTTTGGAGGGGTGTTCTCGTGACGCGACGATTAACCCAAGCGCCAGCATCGCCCTCACGCCGTCTTGTGATGACGGTAGTCGCGGCCGTATCGATGTTCGCTTTGGCAGGATGCGGCGCGGGTCCTGGTAACCCCGCGTATGGTCCAGGCACGTCGGCAGCGGCCCCAGCTGTTGCAAGCTCCCCACCAGCAGCAGCGCCGTCCGATATTCCCGCTACGGACGCTGGTGGGCCGTCGGGGGCTGCATTGATGGTCTGCGGCGACGAGACGCGGGGCAACATCAGCCGGATCCTGGCTCTCCCCGCTGCTCCTGCTACCACAGCCTCCTGGGCGGACAAGCTCTACACCTGCACCTACGCGCTTCCCGCCGGGCCCCTCGTCCTCTCGGTCAAAGAAGCCGCGGACCCGGATACCGCCCGAGCCGACTTTCAGGACCTGCAGCAGACCACACCGGCGTCCGCACCGATCGAAGGATTGGCCAACCTCGGATTCCCGGCATTCCAAACGCCCGCCTCTGCCGTTTTCACGAAAGACAACTTTGTGTTGACCGTGGACGCGGCTGCGCTGCCGGAATCAGTGGGACCAAACCAAGTCACGCGGGCCGCGTTCGCGTACCAGGTGGCGACGACAGTACTTGCCTGCTGGTCCGAATAGCACCGCATTCCCCCGGCAGGAACTCCATGGCCGCCTGTTGGGGAGAAGAGTTTCCCGGCAGTGACCAATCCGTGATCTGGGCCACAACGAATTGCTGAAGTCACAGTCATGGGCGTGCCCATCAGGGGAGCGTTCACTGTCAACGAAGGAAACACGTCATGAAGAAATCCGCTTTCCTGATTGCCCCGGTCCTGGCCCTGGGCGCCCTCGCGCTCTCCACCAGCCCGGCCCTCGCCGCAGACAACACGATGTACCAGGCAAACCTCGCAGCTATCAACGGCAGTAATGCCTCTGGAACCGTCATGATCACCGTCAACGGCGACCAGGCCACCGTGACAGAGAAGGTTTCCGGTCTCGCTGCGATGTTCAACGGCAGCCCCTACCCGCACGTCCAGCACATCCATATCGGTGCCAAGGGAACTTGCCCGGACATGTCAGCTGATACCAGCAAGGACGGCGTTATCAGCACCACCGAAGGCGCCCCCTTCTACGGCGGGATCGGTGCCACCTTGTCTACCAGCGGTGACACCAGCCCCGCTGCCGGGACCGACCTGAAGGTCGCCGGGATGGGCGCCTCCTACACCTACAACCGGACTTTCACGCTGGACGCGAAGACTGCTGATTCACTCAAGGCGGGGACCGCCGTCGTCGTCGTCCATGGCCTGGACCCGGCAACGCTGCCCGCCGCCGCGCAAAAAGAACCTAGCGACCTGGTCCCGTCCCTGCCCCTGGCCGCTACCTCGCCTGCCCTCTGCGGGACGCTGAAGGCAATGCCTGCCGGCGCCCCTGGCACCGGCATCACCGCCCCGGCCCCGGCCGGCCCGGACCTGGGCCTCCTCGCCGCCGGTGGCGGCCTCGTCCTGGCAGCCGGCGGAGCATACGCCCTCCGCAAGAAGATCGCAGCCTAAGGCCTGAGAAGGCAGACGGAATTTCAGGGCTCTGATGGGATCTGAAGCGAGCAGCCGCCGCGGACGCTTTATTGCTTCCGCGGCGGCCGCGCTGCTCCTGGCCGGCGGCATCACCACCATCGGCCTGGGCCTGCACGCCGCCCCACCCAGCCCCTCTCCAACGAGCAGGGTGACGGCTACGGCACCGTCTCCCGACCCGACTATTCAGACGCCGGCTGCGTCGCAGGCGGCTGTGGATCCGGCAGCGACCGGCTCGACCCTGCGGACAACGCTTCCTGCGCCGCCGGACACCGACCTGCCGGCCTCCGTCCCGGTCCGGGTCCAGGTCCCCTCCATCGGGGTCGATGCAGGCCTGATTCCACTGGGCAAGCAAGCGAACGGCGAAATCCAGACCCCGTCCGGTGAACCGGGTTCTCCCGGCGGCTGGTACCAGGACTCACCCACCCCCGGCCAAACGGGGTCCGCGATAATCCTTGGCCACGTGAACGCCACCAACAGCGATGTCGGGCTGTTCTACCGGCTTCACGAAGTCACCCCAGGCCAGGACATCACCATCACCCGCGCAGACCACACAGCTGCCGTGTTCACCGTGGACAAGGTCGATGTCTACCGCAAAGCCACGTTCCCCACGATCGAGGTCTACCAAAACGCGGACCGCCCCGAAGTCCGGCTCATCACCTGCGGCGGCTACAACCCCGCCACGAGGGAATACCTGGACAACACCGTCGTATACGCACACCTCACCTCCAGCCACCCCGCATCCTGATGCCTGCACCGCCCGCCCGCTCCCGGTCGGCCTCGGTCCCGGGCTTTCCGATGCCGTTCCCAAAGGCCAACTCCATGAAGACCATCAAGACCAGCCAACGCCTCACCCTGACCCTGATAGGCGCAGCGACGATCATTGGAGCCAGCGCGTGCGGAACCGCCAGCAGCGGCACAAGTTCATCGCCGGCGTCGTCAACAGCGGCCGGATCCGCCAGCGCCTCCATGGATCCAGGCATGAACATGCGCGCCTCCCCCATGGCTTCGGCAACACCGTCGTCAATGGGAGAGGCCAGCAGTACCGCCAGGACGGCGGCTGAGATGACGATCCACATCAAATCATTTGCCTACACCGGCGCGGACAGTGTCCCCGCAGGGTCAACGGTGACGGTGATGAACATGGACAACGTAGCCCACACCGTGACCGCGGACGACGGATCCTTCGACGCAGTCGTCAAAGCCGGGACCAGCACTACCTTCACCGCCCCGGCAAAGGCGGGCACCTACACCTACCACTGCACCTACCACTCCAACATGCACGGAACACTGAACATCAAATGAGCCACAGCTTGCCCTATCGCAGGGCCCTAAGCATACTGATGAAACACCACTGAATTAGTGCGACAGGAGACACATGAATCTCGAACAGGACCCCTATTCCCGCCTGCCTCAACTTCCCGAGTTCACGCTGTCCAGCAAAGACATTTCCGACGGCGAGAAGCTTCCGGTTGCGCAAGCGAGCGGCAAAATGGGAATAGAGGGGGGCAAAGACCAGTCCCCCCAGCTCGCCTGGGAAGGATTCCCTCCGGAAACCCGCAGCTTCGCGGTCACCGTATTCGACCCCGACGCTCCCACCGGCAGCGGGTTCTGGCACTGGGCGGCGTTTAATCTTCCGGTATCCACCACGTCCTTGCTTTCGGGTGCGGCAGATTCCGGGCTGCCAGCCGGCGCCGTGCAGTTGGCCAACGACGCCGGCATGCGCGGTTTTGTGGGGGCTGCTCCCCCACCCGGCCACGGCGTGCACCACTATCACGTCGTCGTTCACGCCGTTGACGTCGAACACCTGGACATCCCGGCCGATGCCAGTCCTGCCAACCTCGGCTTCAACCTCTTTACCCACGCAATAGCGCGGGCCCGGATAGTGGCAACCTTCGAACAGCCCTAGCAGGCGGCCTGGCGAACGAAACAGGTCACTCCTGTGGGGCAGCCACCCAGCCCGCGGTCAGGCCGGTGACCCGGCTGCCGTCCAGGTCGGCCAGTTTGGTGGCCACGAAGTCGTGCGCCCAGGACGAGGTCTGGATCCGGAAGGCCGGCTCAGCGCCTTCCATGGTGGCCAGCACCACCGCCGCGACATCCGCCGGTTGCTGCGCGCTGCTGCTGGCGAACTGTGTGCTGGTTCGTTCCAGGTAGGCCGAGATGGCAGGACGGTAGGAGCCGGCCGTTTCCAGCAGTGCCGGGACATCGATCCCGGCGTTCGCCACGAAATTGCTGGACACGGCACCGGGTTCAATGACGTGCACCCCGACGCCAACGGTCCTGGCCACGGGCTGCAGGCTTTCCAGGAATCCTTCAACGGCAAATTTGGCGGCGCAATAGGCTTCGTTGAAGGGCTGGCCCACTATCCCGCCCACCGAACTGATGGTAACGACGCGTCCGACGCTCTCACGCAGGTGCGGCAGGGCGGCGCGGGTCAGGGCCACCACGCCAAAGAAGTTGACTTCCATGGCGCTGCGGAAATCTTTTAGACCCAGCATTTCCACCGTACCCACCGCCGCACTTCCGGCGTTGTTAACAAGCACGTCCAGCCGGCCGTAGGAACTAATGCAATACGCAATCTCACGGTCGATGTCCGCCGCGTCCGTAACGTCAAGCCGACGAATGTCCAGGGATACTCCGGCCTCATCGGCCGCGGCCCGAAGCGCGTCCGCGCGCTGCAGGTCGCGCATGGTGGCAATGACCGTCCAGCCTGCCCGCGCGGCCTCCACCGCGGTGGCAAGGCCTATCCCCGTGGACGTTCCGGTAATCAGCACCACACCCTTGGCCGGCGTAGGTGACGGGGCAACGTTCTGTTCGCTCACGGGCGCTCCTTGGTGCTGATGGTGCTTGGGCCATTGGATGCCTTTAGTTTCTCCGGCGTCCCCGGATCCAGCAAGGCGCAGGCAGCCTTACCCCTTCCGCTCCGCCCGGTACGCGCTGGGGCTGATCCCGTGCAGCCTGCGGAACTGGCGGGAGAAGTAGAACTGGTCCTGCAGCCCCACCTCGCGGCCCACCTGCGCGATAGTCAGGCCCGTGGTATCCAGCAGGTGCCGCGCCCGCGCCATTTTCAGGGACGTGTGGTGTGCCAGCACTCCCCCGCCGGTCGCCTCCCGGAACAGCTTGCTCAGGTGCGACGACGAGACACCCACCAGCGCGGCCAGGTCAGCCAGCCGGATGGCGCCGTCCGCCCGCTCCTCCAGGTAATTCATGGCCTGCTGCAGCGGCGTCCCCTTCTCCGGAACCCGGCGGTCCACGGCCAACGTAGCCAGCAGCTTCCACGCCATTCCCGCAGTGGCAACCAGGCGGGCGGGTGACTGGTCCTTCTCCAGGGCGCTGACGATCTCATCCAGCATCGCCGTCAGCCGGTCTGCCGCCACCACCGGAACAGTGCACCGCCCGGGCCGGACCCCGGCGCCCTCAACCAGCTCCGCCGCATCCGTTCCGCGGACGTGGCACCACCAGATCGTCCATGGATCATCCCCGGCGGCACCATACGCGTGGGCCTCGCCATTACCGCCGGGAAGGACGACGGCGGTCCCCTTGCCGACGTCGGTCCGCACACCGGCGGTTTCCACCCACCCGCGCCCGTCAACACACAGGATGACGATGGTTTCGTCCGCACCCTGTGGCCGGTAGCGGCCATGGTCCGCGGCGGCGGGAAACAATCCTGCGTCGGTGACTACCAGGCGCCGGGTGATGGGACGGTTGAGGGCTTCGAGGACCAAGGGCCGGGGAACCACCACCAGCCGCTGATTCTGGAATCCATGCGCCCGTTCCACCTGCGTCCCCTCCGTCACGAAACGTCCATCCTACGACGGCGGGAGGGCTCAGCCCAGGTCTTCCCGCCAATCGGACCAGCACACCAGCTGCACCCTTTCAACGGCAAGCAAGTCCCCAGACGTGGCGTCCCGCAGGCGCTGGGCCGCGGCGGGCAGCCCCACCTCTGCATCTTTGGAAAGCGGCAGGACCTGGAGCAAGACCTCCGAGCCGGCGCGGATGCCGGCATCGCCGGTGTCGATGACCCACTCCGATCCGTCCCAGAAGCGGTCGGCCACCACACGGCCGTCCACGAGCAGCCGGGCAACGTCACCCGCCCAGGTGACCTCCAGCTCGGTGGGCGCACCGCCGGTGGCGGCGTCCGTCGTCGGAAGTTCAATCCTGTACTCCGCGGAGAGCTCCGCCATCGCTTCCCGGCCCGGCGCGGCAGCCCGGCCCGCCAGCGAGCCGAAGGACGCCGGAATGGCGGCCGCAGCGCGGACCGGCACCAGGGGAACGTCGCGGCGGGCAGGTGCCCTCAACTGCATTGCGGCAGATACAGCCTCAAACCGCCCGGTTTCGCGTGCATACCGCCGGACCGAGGGCGCGCCCAGCGAGCGGCCCGCCAGCAAGCCGACGGCGTCCATCCACACCGGTTCGGCGGACAGCACCAGCTCCCGGCCGCGCGGCGTCTCCAGCACCCACGCCTGGTCCGCCAAGGAAGCGGGGAGGACCAGGATCTTCAAGGCACCCCCGGAACACGTCGCCGTCAGCTGAGCCAGGGAGGGGCGGACAGCCCAGGCATTCCCGCCCAGCGGAGCAGCCTCGCCTTCCAGGACCGTCCCCTCCGGCAGGCACAGCCGCGGTTCGATGCCCGCTTCCGCGGCGAGCACCAGTGTCGGCGGTCCCCCGGAATCGAGCACTGTCAGCGCGGACGCGGTGGCCCAGAGCAACCGGACGCCCCCAACCTCCAGGTTCACCGGCCAGGCGGCGATGGTGCCTGCGGGGATGTCGACGGGCACGTCCGGAACCGTCACAGGCCCATCTGCCAGACCCAGGCGGAACTGCGCACCACTATATGCCGGAAGCGGTATATGCGGCTGGTGCCAGGTAAGGAACACAAAACCGGACGTCCCGTCGGAGCGCAACGCCCAGCGCAGCGTCTCCGAGTCCTCCACGCCGGACGGCTCCCGGTCCGGCAGGGTGGACGGCATCGGCGCCAGGAGGTCCCCGAACGCGGCGAGGAACGCGTGCTGCCGGCGCAGCAGGGCAAAGCCCGGCGCCAGCCTGCCGGATGCACCGATGGGCGCATGGAAGTCGTAGTCGAACTCCGGGAGGTCGTTCGGGTAGCCAGTCGCCTGGGTCTCCTGCAGGCCGGCCGCGGGGTTCGTCCCGCCGGCGAACATGTAATAGCCCTGCCAGCCGGAGCCGCTGCCGATCTTGTTGTTGGACACGGCCGCCACGTCCTTGCCCGCTGGCCATGGCCGGCGTTGATAGGCCGTGGCCATGCCGCCGGTCAGCTCGCAGGTGGCCGCCGGATAAAGGTCGGAGGTGGACCGGGGCGGCGCGGCCTCGTTTCCGGACAGGTGTTCGCGGAGGTCGGCCCCGATGCCGGGATCGTCCCACTGGTGGCTGAAGAAGTAGTGCTGGCGGAACGTCGGATCCCACGGCGCGCCGGCATCCACCCAGAATCCGTCCCCGTAACCGCCGAAGACCGGCAGCACCTCGGCCCCGGGCAGGTCCGCCCCGCCCCACGCGGTCGCGGTCCAGAGGGGGGCGCCGAGCCCGGCCGCCCGGGCCAGCTCCTTCAACCGGGAAAGATGGGCCGGCTGGTCGTAGAGCTCGTTTTCCAACTGGATGCCGATCACGTTGCTGTCCGGCCCGCACAAGCCGCGCAGTTCGCCCCCCAGCCGGTTGTACCAGCGCTCCACCATGTCCAGGTAGGCGGGATCATTGGTGCGGTGGCGGACGGGGGCCGCCTGCACCCAGTCCGGAAAGCCGCCGTTGCGGACCTCGCCGTGGGCCCAGGGCCCGATGCGCAGGACGACGTCCAGGTCCAGCGCGGCACAGAGCCGGACGAACGCCGCAACATCGAGGTTGCCGTCAAAGCGCGGATCACCTTCCACCGGCTCGTGGTGGATCCAGAAGACGTAGCAGGCCACTACGGTGATACCGCCGGCTTTCATCAGGCGGAGCCTGTCCTCCCAGCGGTTCCTGGGCAGCCGGCTGAAGTGGATTTCCCCGGAGACCGGGATGGCCGGGCGTCCGCCACACTCCAAGTAGTGGTTGGTGACCCGCCACCTGCCGTGCGGATCCTCGGTGTTGCTCATGGCCGGCCGCAGCAAGGCATTGCCGTGCGGCCGGTGGGTGGCGGTCAGGAGGTAAAGGGCCGTGTTCGGGGAGGGCATGGCGGATCTTTCAGGTCACAGGTGCGGTACGGATCAGGTGGTTCATGCGGCGCTGCCAGTCTTCGTCGGCCCACAGGGGGTGGTGCGGCGCAGCATTGGAGCACAGCACCATGCCCCACACGCCGTGCTCCAGGGCGGTGCGGATGCCGTGTTCGGCGAGGTCGCGCCCCACCGGCCCCTCCTCGAAGGTGCCCAGCAGCGGTGTGTAACCGATCCAGCCCTCGCCCACCACCGCGGGAACGTCCTTCCAGCGGGCCCATGCGGCGATGGCGGTCACCCGCGATTCAATCTCGCGCCGCATCACTTCCCGGTAGGGCCCGTATTCGTTGTACAGCCAGGTGTCCCAGGCATCGGGATCGAGCCAGTCGTAGCCGTAGAGCATCTGGCCGGTGACCACGGTGGCGCGGTACTTCCATTCCGCCAGGCGGCCATACTCCGCGACCGAGGGTGCGCCAGGCTTCAGCAAAGCCCGCAGTGCCCGGTTGGGAAACCCGCCGCTCCCTTCGGAACGGATGTCGATCTGCTGCTGCAGGGCGTCCAGCACGCCGTAGCTGTACACGTGGAACTGCGCCGCGCCCAGGCCATCGGGCAGGGTATGCATGGCAAGGTGTGGCGGCTTGCCGTAGCTGGCCGTGATCAACAGGTCCGGATGCAGCGAGCGCAGCCGCTCCACCTCACTACTGCCGTTGGCGAGCGGCGGGAGGATGGAGAAGTCCACCTCGTTGTGCAGTTCCACCAGGGCGATGCGGTCCCGGTGCCCGGCATCCGACACCTCGCCGATCAGCCGGTCCCAGGCGTCGGCCAGGACACGGTACCGGCCTTCCAGCGGGACGGCGTCGATGGCTTCGAACCATTCCGGCGATTCTGCGAAGGCGGGTGACTGCTGGTACTCCCAGCTGGCCAGGATCACCACCAGCCCGTGCCGGGCGGCGGCCTCGAACAGGTCCAGGAGCCGGGTCCGCAGGTTGATCCGGTACCCGCCGGGAACGTCATACCAGCGGGTCCCCCTGCCGTATATCCCGCCGTCGGGCGCCGTTCCCAGTCCTTCGATCACCAGGTCCTCCGCGAGCGCCTCCAGCCCCAGCCCGCCATGGAGCAGCAGCGGCGCAGCGCAGATGCGGACGGCGTTGTATCCGAGCCCGGCGGCCCGTGCGCAGGCGGCGTCCAGGTCCGCGTAGGGTCCGCCCGCCTCGGCGCGGGTGTACCAGGAGAAGTCCCAGAGGCTGATGGCCAGGCGGGGCGGAAGGTGCGACGGCGGTGCGCCCGTCAGGGAGCGCGTGTCGCCGTGCACCGTGCCGGACCCGAGGTAGCGGGGTTCTTCCGTCACGGGGCACCGGTTCCTTCCAGCTGCGGCTTGCGGGTCAGCAGGCGGCCCCGCCCGGCCAGGTCCCGCAGTGACGCAGCCGCCGTGCGGCGGGATGCAGCGGTGTCGGTGGCGAACAGCAACAGTTCCGGGAGGGATGTGGCGAAGTAGTCGGGCGCGGCGGGGGCGGCTTCGAGTTCGTCGGCCCGTTCCTCCAGCCGGCGCCATACGTCCTCGGCGTCGCCACCCCTGCCCAGGCGGGACATGGCGACGCCGCGCCAGTAGTCGGCCGGGCCGGCCGGGCCGGGGTCAACGGCCAGGGGGCCGGCCTGCCGGCAGGGTCGAGTCCAGGCCTCCACCGCGGCCTGAGTGTCCCCGGCACGTTCCAGCGCATCGCCGAGGGCCACGAAGCGTTCAGCCATGCTGTCCCGGGGATGCCGCCCTTCGCCCAGGTTCGCGGGCGCTTCGACGCCCGTGCGCAGCAAGGTGGCGGCCGCCGTCGGGTCCTGCTCCATCAACGTCCGCGCATGCTGCACCGCTGCCCGGTCGTATGCCGCGAGCACCAGGCCCTCACCCCCCTCGAACGGCTGGAACGTGCGGGATCCAAGGAGTGCCAGGGCCTCCTGCGGCCGCCCCGCGTCGGTCAGCAGGTTGGCGTAGAGAACAGCAAGATCGTCCCGCGCCAGGACGGCCGGTCCATGCTGTTCGATGGCGGCGAGCCGCTCCCCGGCGGGCAGCCCGCGGAGTTCCGACAGGACGGACCGTTCGAAGACGAGCCGCGCGTCATCCGGGCTTAGTTCCAGGGCCCGGGCAAAATACGCATCAGCGGCGGCGGGGTCGCCACCGGTATTAACCGTGGCCAGCGCAGCATTGCGCCACACCACGGGATCGGTGGACCCGTGGATCATCGCTTTCTGCAGGTGGCCCAGCGCATCCTTGGTCCGTTCCGCGTCAAGCAGCCAGCAACCCAGCAGCCCGTGCGCCACGGGATCACGCGGGTCGGCTTCGAGGGCCCGGTGCAGCGCATCGAACTCGTCCAGGCCGTACGGGAAAGCATGGGTAGTGTCCGCCCGCCGCGCCTTTGCCCGATGCGCGGCAGCCTCCTGCGGGTCCAGCAGTTCTTCCAGCCACCCGGCGCGCAGGTAGTAGCGGATGGGCGCGGGGTTGCCGAAGGCCAAGTCAGCACCCGCGGGCGGTGCGCTTTCGGTCAGGTCCAGGGCGCGCTGCCACTGGCCTGCGCGGGCCAGCCAGCAGGCGACGGCCAGGCCGGTCTTGGGGTCTGCGACGTCAAGGGATCCGGCGAGCGACAGGGCCACGGGATCGAGTGGATCCGCGGCCAGGATGTCCTGCAGCAGCCGGGCGCTGTCAGCCGTGCGGCCCAGGTTTTCCAGGGCCAGGTACCGGAGATGCCTGGCTTCCGGGCTGGTTGATTCCAGGGCCAGCCCGGCATCGGCATGACGGAGCGCGGTGGCCGGCTCACCTTCCCGGAGGGCCAGCCGGGCCAAGGCCAGGCGGGCAGGGTGCGCCCAGGCCCTGTCCCAGGCGGCCTTCCCGAAGCGTTTACGGGCCTCATCGAGCCGGCCCGTACGTTCCAGGACCAGGCCCAGCCGGTAGCTTGCCTCCCCGCTGGGAGGGTTCAGGTTGCGGCCGGTCAGCCGGTCCAGGCCGGTTTCAAGGAGCTTCCGGGCCCCGGCATAGGCCCCGGTCCGATACTGGGTGGCAGCAAGGGCGGTGGCGGCGCGGGAATCCCCTGGATCCCGGCGGAGCATCTCCTCAAGGTAAGGCTGGGGCCTCCTGGTGGGGTGCCGGTTTTGGGCTAGGTGGGTTGCGGTGACATGGAGCTCGTCAGCGCTTTCGATCTCCCGCGGAGGCGCTGGTTCGGTGGCTGCCCAGGGCTCTGCGGGACGGTCCGTTGACTGCCGTGGGGTCCAGGAGATGAGTTCCCTGGCGCCGTCCATGACGCTGAGGGCCAGGTCCGTTTCCTCGGCCGGGGCGGGCAGCTGAACCGTGGCGGTGAAGGGCCGGTCCGGGGACAGTCCGGCGGTCCACGTGTGGAGGGTTTCGCCATGAAGGGCCAGGACCACCGTGGCATTTTCCGTATGGCCCGTGCCGGCAACACCCACCGTGGCGGTCCGGCCGGCGTCGTCAAGGGTAAGCGCGACGGCGGCCTCCAGGTTCGCCTGGTGCGCCGGGCCGATGTGCCGGATGGGGTACCAGTACTGGCTGAAGGTGCGCATCTCGCCGGGAGCGAGGTAGCTGAAGTCCGGCTGGTTGTCGGTGAAGACGCCGGCCATCAACTCGACGTACGGGCCGTCGTCGTCCGTTAGGTGCTTGTCCCAGGCCTTGCCCACGGAACCGTTCCCCCACGTCCACTGTTTCTTGCCGGGTGCAATGCTGCGGTCCGCCCAATGCACGAAGCCGGCCTTGGCGTCGTGGTCGTATCCGCCGAAGAAGCTGTCAGCCGTGTCTGTGACCATGTAGGACGTGGGGACGGGGATGTTGGCGTAGAAATCGAGCCGGTCGGCATCCGGGGTTCCATGCTGTCCGGCGAGCGCGGGGTAGTCCACGCCGTAGTAGGGCCGGTCGGCGCGGGGGAAGGCCGTGATGGCGCGGCGTGCATGGTCCGCCACGTGGGACACGTCGGTGGGGAAGAAGGACTGGTAGTTCCCGTGCACGCGGGCGGCGGCGTTCGCCCACCACAGGAAGGTTTGGGACTCGTCCGTACGGTTGTAGAGCCGGGCCTCCACCTCGATGAGGGAGCTGCCTGGCCGGAGGCGGACGCCATGGGTTCCGCGCATCCGCTGCAACGGGTCCAGGTCCGTGTGCCAGGCGGTGACGCTGCCGTCGCCGGCAGGCTCCACGGCGGTTTCCACCGGCAGGAACGTGCCGGGCCGGTGGTGCTGGGGCCAGTTGAATTCCACTCCGCCGGAGATCCAGGGCCCGGCCAGTCCCACCAGCCCGGGCTTGATCACGTTGTTCCGGTAGAAGAAGTCATAGCCTGCGGTCTTGTCATATCCCACGTGGATGCGGCCGCCGATTTCGGGCAGCAGCATCAGGCGGACGTACCGGTTTTCCAGGTGGATGGCCTGCCACAGCCTGGGCTTCTTGTCCGGTTCGATGCTGTCGATGAACGGCATGGGGTACACCTTGCCGCTGGATCCCTGGTACACCCGCCGGTCAAGGAACAACGGATACCGGTCCGGCTCCCCTGGGGTGTAGGTGTCGATAAGGACGGGTTCGCTCCAGCAGGCCACGCCGCCTGCATCCAGGATGTCCTGCTGGTCCTGCGGCGCATCGGGCAGCACAATCCTGCCCGGCGGGGTAAGTTCGTTGGTCACCCCCCAAGGCTATGAAGGCGCCCTAGGCGGTGGCCATGGCAAAAACGCGCGGTTATATGGACGATCGTGTACGCGGCGTTGGCCCCGATGAGCCTAAAGCGCCAGCCGCGGCCCGTCCCCGGCGGGATGGACCGACGGCATGACCGGCAGGGACCCGGTAAGGGCTTCCACCACAGCGAGCTGGCCGGTGCCGTCCGGAACCCCCGGGTACTGGACCTGCGCCGGTTCGAGGGAGGGGGCCGGGTCTTCCTGCCGCATCCGGACCAGCGCCACCGCGGAGATCAGGAACCAGGCCACGTTCGTGACGACGGACGGCCAGGCCCCGTGCAGGGTTCCGTTGATGATGACGGCAACGGAACCGAACAGGTTGGCCGTCTGGAAGCCCTTGCCTGCCTTCAGCCAGCCCATGGAAACGGCCAGGTACGCACTGAGTATCGCAACCGCGCCTGCCCAGCCGGCAATTTCCCACAGCAGTTCCATGGCGTCCTTCCAAGGTGGTGCCTGCGCAGTATCCGGGCAGGGCTCAAGGTGGTGAATCAAGGTTTGGTTTCGCCGCGTGCCGGACCCGCGGGACCGCTCACATCCAGCTCTGCGTTGCCTCAAGCCCTGTTCGGGCGAGGACCTCATACGCTGGCCGGCGGCATAATCATACCCCGCACCCCGGAGCACTTTTGACGCCCGGTTCCCCGCCGCCGAAGAGGGTGGACAAGACCCCCGCGGCGTAGCACGATCGGAGCTGTGACCAGCAGTCCAGCCGCCGATCCCTACCTCCGGGAACTCACCCAACTCCGCCGCGTCAGGGACCGGATGGACCGGGAGTACGCGCAGCCGCTGGACGTTGAATCCCTCGCCAGGGACGTGCACATGTCCGCGGGCCACTTCAGCCGCCGGTTCAAGCTCGCCTACGGGGAATCCCCGTACAGCTACCTCATGACCCGCCGCATTGAACGCGCCATGGCGCTTCTCCGCATGGGGGACCTCAGCGTGACGGACGTGTGCTTCGCCGTCGGCTGTTCCTCGCTGGGGACCTTCAGCACCCGCTTCAGCGAACTGGTGGGGATGCCGCCCAGCGTCTACAAGCAGGAGGCAGCGAACTCGACGGCGGGGATCCCCGCCTGCGTGGCGAAGCAGGTCACCAGACCGGTCAGGAATCGAGAAGCGCCCGCCCCTGAGCCGTTACTAGCATGACTGCCATGGACATCAACATTTCCTCAACCTTCCTTCCCGCCACCGATCCCGACGCCTCGCTGGCGTTCTACCGCGACGCCCTGGGCTTCGAAATCCGCAACGACGTTGGCCGGGGCACCATGCGGTGGATCACCGTGGGGCCGGCCGGCCAGAAGGACGTCTCCATCGTCCTGCATCCGCCGGCGGTAGACCCCGGCATCACCGACGACGAGCGCCGCACCATCGCCGAAATGATGGCCAAAGGCACCTACGCCACGATCGTCCTCTCGTCTCCGGACGTGGACGCGGCGTTCGCCAAGGTGGAGGCCGCCGGGGCCGACGTCGTGCAGGAACCCATCGACCAGCCCTACGGAGTCCGCGACTGCGCCTTCCGCGACCCGGCCGGCAACACCGTGCGCATCAACCAGCAGCCTTAGGCATATAACCAGCAACGTATAAAACGGACGACGCCGCGGGAGGCTGCCAGCGCAGCCTCCCCGCAGTGCCGCCCAGGACACAGGGGGACACCTTGAGCACCGACACCAGCACCGACGCCGCGCACACCGGAATGCATCTGGCCGACAGCCACGACATCATCCGGGTCCAGGGCGCACGGGAAAACAACCTCAAGGACGTCAGCCTTGAGCTGCCCAAGCGGCGGCTCACCGCGTTCACGGGAGTATCCGGCTCGGGCAAGAGCTCCCTGGTGTTCGCCACCATCGCCGCCGAATCGCAGCGCATGATCAACGAGACCTACAGTGCGTTCGTCCAAGGCTTCATGCCCAGCCTGGCCCGGCCTGATGTGGACCGGCTGGAGGGGCTCACGACGGCGATCATCGTGGACCAGGAGCGGATGGGCGCCAACCCGCGGTCCACCGTGGGCACCGCCACGGATGCCAACGCCATGCTGCGGATCCTGTTCAGCCGGCTGGGCCAGCCCTACGTCGGGCCGCCCACCGCCTTCTCCTTCAACGTGCCCACCCGCAAGGCCAGCGGCGTCATGAGCACCGAAAAGGGCGGCCGGGTGGAAAAGAACGTGGTCCGCCAGGTGACCTACCTCGGCGGCATGTGCCCGAGGTGCGAGGGCATGGGCAACGTCAGCGACATCGACCGGACCGCCCTGTACGACGATTCGAAGTCCCTGGCCGAGGGCGCCCTCACCGTCCCCGGCTACTCCATGGACGGCTGGTACGGCCGGCTGTTCGAGGGCATGGGCCTGCCCATGGACAAACCGATCGCGACGTTCACGGCGAAACAGCTGGACACGATGCTGTACGCCGAGCCCACCAAGATCAAGGTGGAGGGCGTCAACCTCACCTTCGAAGGCATCATCCCCAAGATCCAGAAGTCCATGCTGTCCAAGGACGTGGAGGCCATGCAGCCGCACGTGAAGCGGTTCGTGGAACGGGCGGTCACGTTCGCCACCTGCCCGGACTGCGGCGGCACGCGCCTCACGCCGGAGGTGCTCGACTCGCGGATCAACGGCAAGAACATCGCGGACCTGTGCACCATGCAGATCAGCGACCTCGCGCAGTGGATCCGCGGCCTGGACGAGCCCACGGTGCGCCCGCTGCTGGCCGGGCTGGGGGACCTCCTGGATTCCTTCGCGGAGATCGGCCTGGGCTACCTGTCACTGGACCGTCCGGCCGGCACCCTGTCCGGCGGCGAAGCGCAGCGGACCAAGATGATCCGGCACCTGGGCTCGTCCCTCACCGACGTCACCTATGTCTTCGACGAGCCAAGCATCGGCCTGCACCCGCACGACATCGAGCGGATGAACACGCTCCTGCTGCAGCTGCGGGACAAAGGCAACACCGTCCTGGTGGTGGAGCACAAACCGGAGATGATCGCGATCGCCGACCACGTCGTCGACCTCGGTCCGGGCGCCGGTGCCGGCGGTGGTGAGATCGTCTACGAGGGCGACGTCGACGGGTTGCGTGCCAGCGGCACCATCACCGGGCGGCACCTGGGTGACAAGTCCCGGCTGAAGGACTCGGTCCGGGCGGCCCGCGGCGCGCTGGAGGTGCGCGGCGCCTCCACCAACAACCTGCGCGACGTGGACGTCGACGTGCCGCTGGGGGTGCTGTGCGTGGTGACGGGCGTGGCGGGGTCCGGCAAGAGCTCGCTGATCCACGGCTCATTGGCGAAGCGTGACGGGGTGATCGTCATTGACCAGGGCGCCATCAAGGGGTCCCGGCGCAGCAATCCGGCCACCTACACCGGGCTGCTGGAACCCATCCGCAAAGCCTTCGCCAAAGCCAACGGGGTCAAGCCTGCGCTGTTCAGCTCAAACTCCGAGGGCGCCTGCCCCACCTGTAATGGCGCCGGCGTGATCTTCACCGAACTCGGCGTCATGGCCACGGTGGAGTCCACCTGCGAGGAATGTGAGGGCCGCCGGTTCCAGGCCGCCGTCCTGGAGTACACCCTGGGCGGGAAGAATATCGCCGACGTCCTGGACCTGTCCGTGGACGCGGCGCTGGCGTACTTTGCCGACGGCGAGGCCAAAACGCCCGCGGCGCACAAGGTCCTGGAGCGGCTTGCCGACGTCGGGCTGGGCTACATCACCCTGGGCCAGCCACTGACCACGTTGTCCGGCGGCGAGCGCCAGCGGCTCAAGCTCGCCTCGCAGATGGCCGAGGCCGGGGAGATCTACATCCTGGACGAGCCCACCGTCGGCCTGCACCTGGCCGACGTCGAACAGCTCCTTGGCCTGCTGGACCGGCTGGTCGGCTCCGGGAAATCCGTCATCGTCATCGAGCACCACCAGGCGGTCATGGCGCACGCGGACTGGATCATCGACATCGGCCCGGGAGCCGGGCACGACGGCGGCTCGATCGTTTTTGAGGGTACGCCGGCGGATCTGGTGGCCGGCCGGGCCACGCTCACCGGGCAGCACCTGGCGGCCTACGTCGGAGCTTGATCCGGGCGGTGCCGGCGGTTGCACCCGCCGGCGGTTGCGCCTGCCGGCGGTTGCGCCTGCCGGTGGTTGGCGCCTGCCGGTGGTTGAGTCTGTCGAAACCTAGCTCCGCTGGAGCTGCCCCAGGAAGGACACGGTAGCTGCAGCGATCTGCTGCTGTGCGGCCTGCCGGCTGATGCCGGGTTCGCCGTCGCCGGGCTGCGCCCCGTAGTCGCCAAAGAACGCGTGCACCCCGCCCTGGACCGCGGCGAACTCCGTATCCACGGGGAGGAGGTCCCGGGATGCCTGGATCTTGGCGGGGGTGCTGAGTCCGTCCTGGCTGCCGGAAACGGACAGGACGGACAGGCCGGTCCGCCCGCGCAGGGATTCGATCGGGTAGGAAGCGTAGAGAACCAGCCCGCTGACATCGGTGTTGGCCAGGGCGAATGACGATGCTGATACCCCGCCAAGTGAGTGGCCGCCCACCGCCCAGGTCCTGATGTCCGGGTTGTCGGCCATGGCGCTCCTGGCCTGGCTTCCGTCCAGCAGGCTGAGCCCCAGCGGTTCCTTCAGGATGACCACCCGGTATCCGGCCCCCACGGCGGGGGCCAGGATGTCCTGGTACGCCTTGGCGTCCACCCGGGCACCCGGGTAGAAAACCAACCCCTTGGTGGCAGTCCTGCCCTCCGGTGACATGGTGATGGCGGTGGCTGACTCGGTGACGGCGAGGTCCGACGTCGGGCCCGCCTCCGCTGCCTGGCCCGGCTGGTAGGCAAAGGGGCTTAGCCAGGCCAGGCCGGCGGCGAGCGCCAGCACGGCGATCCTGCCCGCCCAGGCGCCGACGGCCCGGACACGGGAGCGGGGCCGCGGAACATCGCGGCGCACCCACAGCAGGATGGCCCAGACGACGCCGGACGCAGCCGCCGCCAGCAGGAGGCCCGGCAGCAGGGGGTGTCCGCCCAGGACGGCGGGATTGCCGGCAAGCATCCACGCGGGAACCAGGATGAGGGCGGCGGCACAGGCCACCGACGCCCAGAAGAGGACGGTCCTGTGCCTGGCGGGCAGAACCCGGGCTGCGGTTGGTGAGGTATCCATGGGTCTGATCTTTCCACCGGGCGGCCGGATTGCGGGGAACGGCATACGCTGGCGGTATGGCTGAAAGCTTCCGGTACGACGTCGAGATCCTGCACCTGCTGGTGTCCCCCGCGCACGCCTACTTCGGCCGTGCCCGGGACGGTGCCGCCGATGTTCCGACCGAAGATGCTGCGCAGGCTGAGGTGGTGGCCGGGAAGGGCATCGTGGGCGACCGGTTCTTCGGCAAGGCCGCCCACATGGACGCAGCGGTGACCCTGTTCGCCGTCGAATCCCTTGAGGCGATCGCCGCCGAGCTGGGCTCGCAGCCGTTCGATCCCCTGCTGACCCGGCGGAACGTGGTGCTCCGCGGGGCGCAGCTGGCGCCGCTGCTGGGCCACGATTTTGCGCTGGAGTCCGGCGGGGACGTGGTGGAGTTCCATGGCGGCAGGCATGCCCAGCCCTGCGCGTGGATGGACGGGATGCTCGCCCCGGGCGCCCACCCGGCCATGCGCGGCCGCGGCGGCATCCGGTGCCGCGCCCTGACCGGCGGGTTCCTGCACCGGGGCCCTGCCGTGCTGGCCAGTCCGGTGCCGCTGGATCCGGGCCGGGCCGGGGAGTCGAGTTTCCTGCGGCCGTCGCGGCTTCCCTAGTAACGCGTACGACGGCGTCACGCACGGCACGCTTTCGGCCCGCCATCGGCGGGGAAGCCCCGGAATCCCGGCCCACCGCCGTCGTCCGCTGCCTGAAAGCGTGCCCTGCGTGACGCGGGTGCGGCCTCAGCTGGCTTTTTGCCCCTCGAGGTCCTCAAGCGACTTGCCTTTCGTGTCCGAGGACATCAGGGTGGCCACCGCGGACACGAGGCAGATCCCCAGCGTGGTCAGGCCGATGGTGAGCGGCACGTTGGTGGAACCGGGAGGAGCGATCGCGGTAAAGATGCTCGGGAAGAATGAAGCGATCATCAGCCCGATGTTCTGCGAGACGGCGAAGCCGGTGACCCGGATCCGCATGGGGAACTGCTCCTGGAAGAACGTGGCGAAGGTGGCGTTCCACATCTGGAAGAAGATGCCCTGCACGATCACGACGCACACGAAGACCAGCGGCAGGCTGCCCTGCTGGATCGCCCACAGGTACCCGGTGACCAGTACGCCGCCAATGACCCCGCCGGCCGCCATGAGCATCCGCCGGCCGATCCGGTCGGACAGTGCACCGAAAAACGGGATGGTGATGACGGCAGCAATGTTGGCTACCAGGGTCACCCACAGGAACTCGCTGCTGGAGAAGCCGTTGCCGTAGCCCTTCTGGGTGGCGTAGGAGACGCCGAAGATCAGGGTGGCCATGCCGATCACGTTGGTGAACGTCATGGCGACGCAGCGGACCAGGACGCCGGGGCGGGTGCGGAGGAGTTCGATGAGCGGGAAGCGCTGCTTGGCCGGGGCCGCTCCGGACTGCGCGGCGTACGCAGGGGGTTCGGTCACGCGGCGGCGGATCAGGTACCCGGCCAGGATGACGACGGCGCTGAGCAGGAACGGGATGCGCCAGCCCCAGGAGCTGAACTGGTCCGCCGGGAGGAGGGCGGCGAGCGGGAGGAGGACGGCGGTGGCCAGGATCGAGCCCACCTGGGTGCCCTGCAGGCTGAAGCTGGCGAAGAACCCGCGCTTTGCGTCAGGGGAATGCTCCACGATCATGGCGCTGGCACCGCCCAGTTCACCGGCAACGGCGAAACCCTGGATGAGCCTGAGGATCACCAGCAGAGCGGGCGCCAGGAGGCCCACCTGGCCGTACGTGGGGAGCAGGCCAACAGCGAACGTCGCGAAGCCCATGAGCAGCATCGCGAACACGAGCACTTTCTTGCGGCCGTGCCGGTCACCATAGGCGCCGAGCACCACGGCGCCGATGGGACGGGAGACGTAGCCGACGGCGTAGGTGGCCAGGGAGGCGATGATGGCGACGGTGGGGTTCCCGGACGGGAAGAAGATGGCGGGAAACACCAGGGTTGCCGCCAGGGAGTACAGCGCAAAGTCGTAGTACTCGAGGGCGCTTCCGATCCAGCCGCTCATCGCGGCCTTCCTGGGGTCCCGAACGCCGCCTCCAGCCCCTTGGCTGGTGAGGTGCGCGCGGGTGGGGGTGGTGCTCATGTGCTTGTCCTTCGTCTTCATTGGCAAGGAACCGGAACCGCTGGTCGTCAGCAGGATTCAGGGTTTGGTGTGCTGCGCCGCAGCCGGATCGGGGCAGGAGCGGCAACTCTTGAATCGATTCATCCAATATAGAAGGTGACGCGGACAACGTCAACGGCAAGCGCTATCCCGACGGGCCGGGGCGCCCTGGAAAGGAGCCCCTGCTACCTGCTGGCGTGATAAGCGGCCGCCATGTCCTGCTTGGCGCGGCCCTGGTCCGCCACCCGGTCCAGCCGGGCGGCAGCCGCCTCGGCTCCATCGAGTTTCAGGCCTTCGGCCGCGGCGGCATCGACAATGAGGTGGGCGTCCTTGCGGGCGGTGTCCACGGCGAAGGACGCCGGCTCCAGCCCGTCGTCAAGGATGAGTCCCATCTTGGTGCGCAGGTAGGGGAGGTCCAGCGGACCGCCGTCGAGCACGTTGAGGAACTGCCCGGGATCCACGCCCAGCGCCTGGGCAAGCGCAACCACCTCGCCCGCGGCGTTGGAGGCGGCAATGACCCAGCTGTTGACCACCAGCTTGAGCCGGGCGGCCGAACCCTTGGCGGGGTCCTCGCCGGTCCAGAGGGTGCGGGCGCCGATGGCATCGAGGACCGGCGCTACGCGGGGGCGGATGGCTTCGGGGCCGGCGGCGAGGACCAGCAGTTTGCCCGCCTCGGCGGGCGCGCGGGTGCCGGAGACAGGTGCTTCCACCAAGTCCAGGCCGAGGTCGGCGGCCAAGGCGGCGAGAGCGGGAACGTCCTGCACTCCCACGGTGGTGGACTGGATCCAGGCCGTGCCGGCGCGGATGCCGGGCGCCGCC
This sequence comes from Pseudarthrobacter sp. MOO14, assembly GCF_058267675.1. Classification (NCBI taxonomy): domain Bacteria; kingdom Bacillati; phylum Actinomycetota; class Actinomycetes; order Micrococcales; family Micrococcaceae; genus Pseudarthrobacter; species Pseudarthrobacter sp. MOO14. The sequence continues at coordinate 2,498,585 of NZ_CM177849.1, read as the reverse complement.
TGCCGCATGACCTGCGCCACCGCGGCGGCGTCGTACAGCATGGTGAGGACAACGTCGGCGGCTTCCACCGCGTCGGCGGGGCTGGCCGCCCGCAGGGCACCTTCGGCGGCGAGCGGCTCAGTTTTGGCCGGATCCCGGTTCCACACCGACACCTTGTGGCCGGCCCGGAGGAGGTTGCGCGCCATGGCCGCTCCCATGATTCCGGTCCCCAGCACCGCCACGCTCATCGAGTTATCCATGCGTCTATTCTCCTGACCCTGCCCTGCTCTCAGGGCAGACGAACAGCAGGTACCCATGCCGGGATGAGCCCAAACGCGGGAGAACGCGCGTCACAAACGGGAGCGGCGCCGCTGGATTGGCGGCAAAGAAGCGGCTACCAGGCCTGGTGTTCCCGGGTGAGGCCGAAGGGGACCGCCTCGCTGAGGGCAACGGTGAATTTGTCCACGCCGTGCCGGGTGACGAGGATACCGTGCCGCTTGCCGGTGAGGGCGTGGGCCTTGGCGGCTGCGACGGCGGCGTCGAGTTCGCTGTCCATGCTCTGGCGGTCGGACACGGTCAGGGTCAGGGGGAAGTTCATTGAATGGCGCCTTATGTCTTTCGTGGGGTTGGGGTGGTCATTCGACGCCCTGCGCTCCCCCTGGCTGCATAGGCGGTAGGCACTCACGTGCCTCGCACCATGGTGCCTGAGCAAATAAGTGCCAGCAACTTTAGATAAAGGCCGCAGGTCAGGCGCGTGGAGTCCCTGGATTGTCCTGACAATTATTGGCGGAGATGCGCCGTGAATTAGAGTTGAACGGGACTGGAACCCGAAATCCAAGGCCTCCAATCTCCATGAGACCCGCTTCGGGGCATGACCCGAGCCATTTTGCGCCGCCGCTGACAGTGCAACGACCTGACAAGGAATCCGCCATTTCCACCGACGCTCTCTTCGGCAACCTCACCCGGATCCGCGACGTCATCCTCCCCGCGAGGGTGCGTACGGCGTTGAACAGCGGGCGCGGGCTGCTGGGCGGCTTCATTGTGGTGCACCTGGTCTTCCTGGTGTTCGGCGCATCCTTGTCCCTGCGCGGCGAGGCCTTCAGCGACACCTTCATTTACCGCGAGTGGGCCATGGCCGGCTTCAACGACGCGAACCTCTCCGGCGGCCCCAGCCCCTGGGTCTACCCCATCCTGGCCTTGATCCCCATGGCCATAGCGGGCGTGGCGGGACCGGGTCCGTTCTTCTTCCTCTGGGTTCTCATGACCACGCTCCTCAACGGCTGGGCGCTGCTGAAACTCACGGAGCGGGGCCGCAACACCAACGCCATCCCCGCCGGCTGGTGGTGGCTGGCCTTCACGTTCCTGATGGGCTGGCTGGGATTCGCCCGCGTGGACGGACTCACCGCCCCGCTGGTCCTGGTAGCCCTGGCGTACGGGGTCCAGCGCCCGTTCGTGGCCTCGGTCCTGCTGGCCATCGGCACCTGGGTGAAGGTGTGGCCGGCAGCCATCATGCTGGCCCTCTTCGCGGTGGTAAAGAACCGCCTGCTGGTGGTGCTGGCAGGAATCGCGACGACGGCGGGCGTCGTGGCGCTGGCGGCCGCCTTGGGCAGCGTTCCCAAGCTCCTGAACTTCCTCACGCAGCAGGGCGACCGTGGAATGCAGCTCGAGGCCACCTTCACCACGCCTTGGCTCTGGCTGTCCGTCCTGAACGCGGGCGGCTCCCGGATGTACATGAACACGGACATCAACTCCATGCAGGTGGACGGCCCGGGCACCGCCACCATGTCCTTCCTGATGCAACCACTCCTGGTCCTGGCCGCCCTCCTGGTGGCAGGACTTGCGTTCTGGGCGCTGCACAACGGCAAGCAGCACAAGGTGGCCGGCGGCGTTGACCGCACCGAACTGCTTCTCGCCGGCGCCCTCGCCCTGGCCGCCGCCTTCGTGGTCTTTAACAAGGTGGGCTCCCCGCAGTTCATGGTGTGGCTGGGACCTGCCGTCGCCGTCGGCCTGGCGCACAGCTGGCGCGAATGGCGCGTCCCGGCGGCGATGCTGATCGCCATCGCCGTGGCCACGTACTTCATCTACCCGCTGTTCTACGACGCCCTCAGCCACAACAACCCGTGGATGGCCCTGGTCCTGACCATCCGCAACGTCCTGCTCGTGGTCCTGTTCCTGTGGAGCGTCCGGCGCCTGTACTCCCTGGGCAGGAAGACCGCAGCACCCGCCCCCGCGCTCAAGGAGACCTGAGATTTCCACGAGGTTCTTTGACCGCCTGGTGACGGTCCGCAGCAAAGTCCTCCCGGCCACGGTGGTGGACTGGTTCGCCCGCCCGTCCAGCGTCTGGTGGGGCTTCGCCGTCGTGCACCTGTATTTCCTGGGCTGGATGGCGTCCTTCTTCCTGAACGGCAATACGTTCAGCGACACCGAGCAGTACCGGCAGTGGGCGATGGCCGGCTACAACCCGGCGGACCTGACCGGGAAGATCAGCCCCTGGGTCTACCCGGTGCTGGCGCAGATCCCCATCTTCCTTGCCAACATCGCCGGGCCCGGCCCCTACCTGCTGGTCTGGTTCCTGATCATCACGGCGCTGAACGCCGTCGGACTGCTCTACCTGACCCGCGGACCGCGGACCGTCACCGGTGTTGCCCCGGCCTGGTGGTGGCTGTTCTTCACGGTCTTCATGGGGTACCTCAGCTTTGCCCGGGTGGAAGGGATCACCGCCCCGATCGTCCTGATCGCGCTGCTCTATGTGGCGGAACGGCCCGTGGTGGCAGGCGTCCTGCTCAGCATCGCCACCTGGATCAAGGTGTGGCCCGCAGCCGTGCTGGTGCCCATCGTGATCGCCAGCCACAAGCGTGTCCAAGTGGTGCTCGCCGGCGCCGCTGTGACCGCCGTCGTCGGCCTGGGAACCTGGCTGACCGGCGGCCTGCCGCACATCATGGATTTCCTCACCAACCAGGGCGAGCGCGGCATGCAGCTCGAGGCCACGTTCTCCACCCCCTGGGTGTGGCTCAGCGTCTTCCACATTGCCGGCTCGAAAATGGCGGACAACACCGCCATCAACTCCACCGAGGTCTACGGGCCGGGGGCCGACGTGGCCGCGTTCCTGATGCAGCCGCTGCTCATCCTCGCCGCCCTTGGCGCTGCCATCCTGCTGGTGCGTGCCCTGCGGCGCGGCGCCGAGCGGGAAGAACTGTTCCTCGAAGGCGCCCTGATGATGGTCACCGCGTTCATCGTCTTCAACAAGGTGGGCTCCCCGCAGTTCATCATCTGGCTGGCACCGGTGATCATCGCCGGCCTCACCCACGACTGGGATCGTTGGAAGGTCCCGGCAGCGTTGCTGATGGGCATCGCCATGACCACCTTCGTGATCTACCCGCTGTTCTACACGCCGCTCATCCACGCCCACCCGGTCATGGCGGCCATCCTCACCACCCGCAACGTGCTCCTGGTGGTGCTGCTGTGGTGGTCGGTGAAACGCACCGCGGAGCTGGGCCGGAAAACCGCCGCGCAGGTACCGGCAGGAGCCTAGGGCGCCTCGGAGCGGTCGACGGCGGCGCGGGCTTCAGCCCGTCGCGCAGCCCGACGTTCCACCGCCCACGTCCACGCCCGCCGCGCCACATCCAGCGGCCTGCCTTCGATCAGCAGTTTCCGGGTGTGGACATCCAGGACCAGCAGGTAGAACGTGAAGGCCAGGGCGGTGAAGAATGCCAGGGACGAGGCGTCGATGGGCAGCTCCACGAAGGACCAGACCGAAAGCTGGTCCTGGGCGCCGAACACCACGAAGAACGTCACGCCCACGTACAGTGAGCGGATCTGCCAGTCGTCCCGGATGCCGGTGACGGCCAGAAATGGCAGGAACCACAGGATGTACCACGGCTGGATGATGGGGGAAAGCATCACGACGGCGGTGAACGCCAGGGCCATCCGCCGCACCGCCCGCGAGTAGTCGCCGCGGAACATCAGCAGCAGGACCAGCCCGATGGCCGCCCACTTCATGCCGGTCCGCAGCAGGGTGGCCAAGGTTCCGCCCGGCAGGCCCAGGGCGTTGGCCAGCATCTCCACCTGCTGGCCCAGGAAGCCGGAGGGGGAATAGCCCGTATAGCCGGGGGTGGGGTCCATGATGGCCCAGGTCCAGCCGATGCCCAGGTTGAACGGGACGCCGCTGAGAGCCAGGACGCCAAAACTGATGCCCGCCGTGGCCGCCCACATGAGGAACTTCCGCGGCCAGGTGGCGCCCGGGCCCGCCCACATCAGGCCGATGAACGGCAGCAGCAGCACCGTGATGGGCTTGATGCCGATTGAAGCGGTCACCAGGAGGATGCCCAGGAGGTAGCGGCGGGTGGCGGCCAGGTACACGCCGGCGACGGCGAGCCCCACCATGAGCGCGTCGTTGTGCGCGCTGGCGATGAAGCTGATGAGGAACAGCGGGTTGGCCACGGAGACCCAGAGTGCGCGCGCCCCGTTGATGCCGTGCAGCTCGGCGAGCTTGGGCACGTAGATGACGCAGAGCAGCACGCCGACGCCGGCCAGCAGGCGGAACAGCAGGACGGATGCGTCCGGTTGGGCACCGGTCAGTCCCACCACCCCGCGGGCCAGCCACAGGAAGTAGGGGCCGTAGGGTGTCCGGTTTTCCGCCCAGGCGGGGTCGGCGCCAAGCGCGAACCAGTTGTTGAGGGTGGAGATGCCAACCTCGTAGGGGTTTTGGCCTTCCATCACCAGCCGGCCCTGGCCCGTGTAGGCGTAGACGTCGCGGGAGAAGACCGGGACACAGAACAGCAAGGGCAACGACCAGGCGGAGATGGCCACCACCACGGACCGCAGCGACGAATGGCCCCAGTCCCCCAGCCGCTGGCCCAGCCGGAGCCAGGAGCGCATCAGCAGCATGGCCCCGGCGGTCAACAGGACGGTGGAGACCGCCACTCCCCACCCCTCGGTGCGGAGCGCGATCACCACGGGCTGGCGGATCATGGGCGAGCCGTTGGCAATCCAGCCCGTGCCGATCGAACCAACGAACATCATCAGGGCGCCGATGAAACCTTCAATGGTTGCCAGGTAGGCGCGGCCCTTGGCAGGCACGGAAGCGTCGGCCGGTTCGCCCGGCCGGCTGTCCGATGTCCTGAGGTGTGACCCGCCTGCCGTCATGATGTGTGTGGTCCCCTACCTTGTTACGGCCCTGGCTCAACCAGCTTCAAGGCCGCCCTGCAACCCGGCCATTTTATCAGCCATGCTTATTGCTGCCCCGGGCCATCCTGCCGGGCACGAAGCAGCGCAAGGAATTCGTCGGCCATGCCAAGTTGTTCCTCCAGCTTGGCCCGGCGCCGGGCAGCCTCCTCGATGAATTCGTTCAGTTCGGACCTGACACTTGCGTCCTCCACGCCCGGTTCGGCCGCCTCCAGCGCGTCGATGACCCGCAAGAGGCCGGACATGGCCTCGAGCGTGAACCCCAGTGGCTTCATCCGGCGGATCAGGAGCAGGCGCGTGAAGTCACGCTCGGTGTACAGGCGGAACCCGCCTTCGGTGCGCCCCGACGGTTTGAGCAGCCCAACCTCGTCGTAGTGGCGGATGGTCCGTAACGACATTTGGGAACGGTCGGCCAGTTCCCCGATATGCATCGTGGCCACCACTTCTTCAGCGGTCATTTCGTTCACCATCACGTCACCAATCCGGCTCAACCCTCACGTTAGGGTAGTGTTGCAGATGCAGCCGAGAGTTCCCGGCGCATTCTCTCTCCATCCCCATTGTCTTCCATGACCGGGCTGGACCCGTGCGCACCGTGGCGCGCAAAACGTTGACCACCCACCCTCCCCTGAGGGCCCACGTCCCTGGAGCCGCCCCTTGTCCATCGCCGACAATCCCCGCCTTCTTCGGAAGCCGGTCACGGTCCTGACCGCGCTGCGCTCCCCGCGGCAGCTTTCCCGCGAGGTCCTTGCCGGCATGGTGACCACCCTTGCGCTGGTCCCTGAAGTCATATCGTTTTCGATCGTCGCCGGTGTCGATCCAATGGTCAGCCTGGTGGCCTCCATCGTGCTGGCCCCGACCATGTCGGTCCTCGGCGGCCGGCCGGGCGTGGTGACGGCGGCGGCGGGCTCCGTGGCATTGGTGATCGCGCCGCTGGTCCACGAGCACGGCGTCGAGTATGTCCTGCCCACGGTGCTCCTCGCCGGCGTCATCCAGATCGTCTTCGGCCTGGCCGGACTGGCCCGGCTGATGCGGTTCATCCCGCGTTCGGTGATGATCGGCTTCGTCAACGCCCTGGGCGTGCTGATCTTCATGGCACAGGTACCGCACGTCCTCAATGTCCCCTGGCTCGCCTACGTCCTGTTCGGCCTGACGTTCGCGATCATCTTCATCCTCCCGCGCTTCACCAAGGCGGTCCCGTCGCCGCTGGTGGCGATCGTCGTCGTCACCGCCATCGCCATCATCGCCGGACTCGCTGTTCCGAACGTCGCGGACGAGGGCCCGCTCACCGGCAAGATGCCCGGGATCACCCCGTTCCTGTTTCCGGTGAGTGTTGAGACCTTCCAGCTGATCCTGCCCACCGCGCTGAGCGTGGCGTTCGTGGGGCTCATGGAAACGCTCCTCACCGCAAAACTCGTGGACGACATCACGGACACCCCGTCGCACAAGGGCCGCGAGTCCTGGGCCCTGGGCGTCTCGAACATCTTCGCCGGCCTCTATGGCGGCATCGCCGGCTGCGCCATGATTGGCCAGACCGTCCTTAACGTAAAGACCGGACAGGCCCGCACCCGCATTTCGACGTTCGTGGCGGGGATCTTCCTTTTGGCCCTGGTGACGGGACTCAGCTCGATCATGGGACAGATCCCCATGGTGGCACTGGCGGCCGTGATGATGGTGGTCGCCGTGACCACTGTGGACTGGCACAGCGTCAAACCGTCCACGCTGAAGCGGATGCCGGTCCCCGAGACGCTCGTCATGGGTGTCACGGTCGCCGTCGTGGTCCTGACCGGAAATCTCGCGTACGGGGTTCTGGTGGGCGTCATCCTCGCGATGGTGCTGTTCGCACGCCGCGTGGCCCACGTCATCACCGTTGAGCGGACCTTGGCGGTCGACGGCGGGAGCGTCCGCTACGAGGTGGTGGGGCCATTGTTCTTCGGCAGCAGCAATGACCTCGTGGAGCACTTCGCCTACGCCGACGACCCCGCCTCCGTGACCATCGACCTCAGCCGGGCCCAAATCTGGGACGCTTCAACCGTTGCCGCCCTGGACTCGATCGAGACGAAGTACGCGGATCATGGCGCCGAAGTGGCAATCGAAGGCCTGGACGAGCGCAGCACCGGGTTCCACCGCCGCCTCACGGGGCATTTGGGCGCCTGATTCCGGACGGCATCCGGTCCGGCAGGCGCAGGCAAAGGGGCGGAGCCGCACTCAGCACGGCCCCGCCCCTTTGGAGTCCGATTTAGGAGAAGCGTCCCGGCCGGAAGGTGGCCAGCATGGGGTGCTTCCTCCCGGTCAGGATTTCCCCGGCCAGGAGCTCACCGGCAATGAGTCCCAGCGTGGCGCCGGAGTGCGTGAAGGCAACGAAGCATCCGGGCACCTGGCCCAGTTCGCCCAGGACGGGTTCGCCGTCCCCGGGAATGGGCTTGTAGCCCATCTTCCAGGAAGCGGGCTTGAGTTCCGGATTGCCGGCAACAAGCTTCGATGCCTCATCGGCCAGTTCCTGGACCACCTCATCGGGGATGCTGAAGGAGCCGTCCGCGTGCTCGGTAATGCGTTCCTCGTACCAGTCGTGGTCCAGGGCAAACGTCCCGCCCGGGTTGGGCCGCAAGGCTGCGCGCGGGGTGTTCATCACCGCGGCCACATCGTGCTGCACCTGCTTGGTCACCACCAGCATGGACACGGGAGAGCCGTTCGGGATGTGCACTCCCAGGGGTTCGACGACGGCGGGCGTCGCTGCGCCGCAAGCCACCAGCACGGCGTCGGCCGGGTATGTCCCGCCCGACGCTGTCTCCACGCCGGAGGTGCGGCCGCCTTCCACCATGACGGTGGCTTTTCCGGCGTTCAGGACCAATTCGCCGCCGCGGGCGTGGAACTCCTCCATGAGGAAGTCGATCAGGTCCGGCAGGCTCACCCAGCCCTCGCCGGGATTGAAGATGGCATTCTCCGGCACGGCGTCCGCATCAATGCCGGGGGTGGTGGCTGCGATATGGCTGGGGGCGAGAAGCCGGGAGTCGTAGCCGATCGACTTTTCGTAGGCGTGCCGGCCCGCGGTGGCCTCGCCCTGCCCGGCAGCATTCCACATCAGGCCGCCGCCAAACTGCAGCCAGTCGCGGCTGGGGTCCGAGGCGAAGAGGGTACGGTAGCGGTCAACACCGGCCACCCGCAGCTGGTGGTACGGGGTGGACCGTTCGCCGGCGGAGTTGAGCCACGACAGCGAACGGCCGCTGGCCTCGCTGGCGAGCCCGCGCTCGGTCAGCAGGATCACGGACGCTCCCTCGCGGAGCAGGTGCACTGCGGTGGATACCCCGAGGATGCCGCCGCCGATGACGGCAACGCGCTTGGTGGCTGGAAGAGAGGACATGGTGTCCCTTTCTGTGGAATTCGTGGTTGCGGAAGACGCTGACGATGCGTCAGGGAAAGCAGGGGAAGTTAAGTGTGGCGTTAGGCCAGGGCGTGGATGCCCTCGATGACCTTCAACACCTCAAGCGGTTCGGCGGGATCCACCGGCAGCGGCCCGTTCCCGCGCAGGGCTGTGGCCAACCGGACGTAGAACTGCGGGTAGGCGCCGCGTTCGGCGCGGACCGGCGCGGTTGCCCCGTCCACCCCCAGGAGCCCCCAACGCTCCTGGGGTTCCACGCCATAGGCGGGGTCCGACGGCGGCATCCCGGCAACGAGGGCAGGTTCCTGTCCGTCCAGGCCCCACTTGGTGTAGCCGGCGCGGGAACCGAGGACGTGGAACCGCGGCCCGGCCTGGGCGGCCATGCCGTTCATCCAGAGCCGCGTGCGGACGCCGGAGGCGTGCAGCAACGACACGAAGGCTTCGGTATCCGCCGCGTCCGGATGCGGACCGCGATTCGCAGTTTCGCCGTAGCTCCGTTCCACCGGGCCGAAAAGGTGGATGGCCTGGTCGATCAGGTGCGCGCCGAGGTCGTGCAGGATGCCGCCGCCCTCGGAAAGGGACACCGTGTCACGCCAGTTGCCGAAGCCTTCGGGCCGCCACCATTCGAACCGCGATTCGAAGCTGGTGATCCTGCCAAGGCCTCCGGACGCCAACACTTTCTGGAGGGTGAGGAAGTCTGCATCCCACCGGCGGTTCTGGAACACCGTCAGCTGCACCCCGCCGTCGGCCGCCCTGCTGATCAGCTCCGCGCCCAAGGCGGAGGTGGGGACGAAAGGCTTGTCCACCACCACGTGCATGCCGTGGGCGATGGCTGTCGCGGCCAGGCCGTAGTGCGTGTGCGGCGGGGTTCCCAGGATGACGAGGTCCAGGTCCGCTGCCAGGGCGAACAGCTCCTCCGGGGTGCCGGCAATCCGTGCCTGCGGATAGAGGCGTGCCGCCTCCGCCGCACGGTCCGGCTGGGCCGTGACGATGACGTCCAGCGAGAAGTCCGGGTTGGCCGCGACCAGGGGCGCGTGGAAGACCTTGCCGGAGATTCCAAAGCCGACGACGGCGGTCCGGATGGGTGCCGCTGCAACCGCACCCATCAGAGCACCTCGGAGAGGAAGCGCTGGAGGCGTTCGCTGCGGGGGTTGTCGAAGAGTTGGGCGGGTGTCCCGGCCTCCACCACTTCGCCTTCATCCATGAAGACCACCTGGTCTGCCACTTTCCGGGCGAAGCCCATTTCGTGGGTGACGACGAGCATGGTCATGCCGCGGCGGCCCAGGCCGGCCATGAGGTTCAGGACGCCTTTGACCAGTTCGGGGTCCAGGGCGCTGGTGGCCTCGTCGAAGAGCATCACTTCGGGTTCCATGGCCAGGGCGCGGGCGATGGCGACTCGTTGTTGCTGGCCGCCGGAGAGGTCACGGGGGCGGTGGTCGGCACGTTCGGCGAGGCCAACCTCGGCGAGCCGTTGGCGGGCGCGTTCCATGGCCTGGGCCTTGGGCATGCCTTTGACACTCCAGAGGGCGAGTGCCACGTTTTCCTCGGCAGTGTGGTCCGGGAAGAGGTTGAAGTGCTGGAACACCATGCCGATGCGGGTACGGAGGGTGTCCGGGTTGACGGTCAGGGTGCTGTCGCCCGCGAGCAGGACGTTTCCGCTTTTAGGTTCGTGCAGCCGGTTGACGCCGCGCAGCAAGGTGGATTTGCCGGATCCCGAGGGGCCGATGATGCAGGTGGTGGTGCCCGGCGCCACGGTGAGGCTGACGTTGCGCAGTACCTCGATGTCGCCGTACGCCATGGTGAGGTTGCGCAGTTCCAGGCTTGAGCCGCGGAACGACTGCGCCTCAGGGGTGGCGGTATTCATGGTGGTGGGGGTGGGGGTGTTCATGTGTTGCTCCCGGCTGTGAGCGGCGAGGCCGCGTCGAGTTCCTTGACTTCCTTCAGTCCGCTGGTGGGTGGTGCGGCCCGGCGGCGGCCGGTGCGGAACTTGTTGTCGAAGTGGTTCACCAGGTGCGTCAGCGGGACGGTGATCACCAGGTAGAGGAGGCCGGCGGCCACCAGGGGTGAAAGGTTCCCGGACAGCACGGCGGCGTCCTGGCCCACGCGGAAGAGTTCGCGTTCGGTGACCAGCAGGCCCAGGAAGTACACCAGGGAGGAGTCCTTGACGATGGCGATGAACTGGTTCACCAGCGCCGGGAGGACCCGGCGGACACCTTGGGGCACCACCACCAGGGCCATGGACTTGGCGTAGCTCATGCCCAGGGCACGGCAGGCCTCGCCTTGGCCCTTGTCCACGCTGAGGATCCCGGCGCGGAAGATCTCCCCAATGTAGGCGCTGGCGATGAGGCTCAGCGCGATGATTCCCAGCGGGTAGGGGGACGGGCCGAAGATCGACTGGCTCAGGCGGGCAAAGCCCTGGCCAATCAGCAGGATGGTGAGGATGGCGGGCAGGCCGCGGAAAAGGTCCGTGTAGATCCTGGCCGGGACGCGCAGCCACTTGGACGGTGAAATGCCCATGACGGCCACCACCATTCCCAGCACCGTGCCAAGGACGGTGGCGGCAATGGAGATGATCAGCGTGTTCAGCAGGCCGACCGCCAGGAGTTGGGGCAGGACCTCGGCCATAGCGCCGAAGTCAAAGAAGGTACGGATGATGGTGTTGAGCCAGTCCATGGTTGCTCTCAGACGTAGATGAAGGGGAGGTGCCGGGCAGGCCGCGTAAGGCGGCCCGCCCGGCCAGGTGGCCCGAAGGCCTGCCAGCCCGGCAAATGATGCTTGGGGCCTACTTGCTTGGCGAGGGTGATGCGGCCTGCTCAGCCTTGGGCAGGTACTGCTCGGGCATCGGTGAGCCCGGGAACCACTTCTGGTAGAGCTTCTTCCAGGTGCCGTCTTCCATGGCTGCGGCCAGGCCCTTGTTCAGGGCTTCCTTGAAGGCCGTCTTGCCCTTGGCCACTGCGAACCCGGCCGGGGCGTCGAAGGACGGTATGTCCGCGGCGCTGACCAGGCCGTGCTGCTCCTCATAGGCCTTGGCGGCCTCATAGTCCAGGAAGTGCGCGTCCACGGTTCCGCTGTTCACGGCGGCGATGGCGGTGTTGTTGTCAGGGAAGCGGACCAGGCTGGCCGAGGTGAAGTTCTTTACCGCATAGGCTTCCTGCAGGGTTCCCTGGACCACGCCCAGGCGTTTGCCGGCCAGCCCGTCGGCGCTGGTGATGCCGGAGGTCTTGGTGGTGATGACCGTGAGGTAGCCGGCCAGGTAACCGTCCGAGAAGTCCACGGTTTCTTTCCGCTTGTCGGTGATGCCGATGGCGGCGACACCGGCGTCAAACTGTCCGTTGGCCACAGCGGCGAGGAGGCCCGAGAAGTCCTGCCCGGTGAAGACTACGTTGTCCACACCGGCCCGGTGGGCCACGTCCTTGAAGAGTTCGACGTCGAAGCCGGTGAAGTTTCCGGAGGCATCGGCGAACGTGTACGGCTTTGAGTCACCGAGGCTTGCCACCCGGATGGTGCCGGGCTGGATCAGTCCGTAGGGGTTGTTTTCGGTGGTGGAGGCGGCCGAGGTGGAGCCGCAGCCGGAAAGTGCCAGGACCGCGGCCAGGGCTGCTGCGGCAAATCCGGCAGGTCGGAGGTTCTTTTTCTTCACAGCGTTGTCCAATCGTTGGTGGGAAGGCGGTGCTGTCAGGGCCGCCGAAGAAAGTCGCCGATGGTCTTGTTGAGTCCGGTCTCACACCATAAGATTGAGACCGGACTCACATCGATGGATAGAAATGTAGCTGAAGTCACAGGGGGCGTCAACACCCCCTCGAAAGGTGAAGATGAACGGTGATGGAGCACGACGGCGGGACGTAACCGTTGCCGACGTCGCAAAAGCTGCGCAGGTCTCCAAGGCGCAGGCCGCGCGGGCACTGGGCAATTACGGCGCTGTCAGCGACGACGTCCGCGAGCGCGTCCTCGCGGCCGCCGAAGCGCTTTCCTACCGGCCCAACGAGCTGGCCCGCAGCATGAACACCGGCAAATCGCACACCATCGGCGTGGTGGTGGGTGACATCGAAAACCCGCATTTTGGGCTTGCCACGCGGGGCATTACGGACACGGCCAAAAAAGCCGGCTACAACGTCATCCTGGTCAACACTGATGAGGACCGGGCCGCAGAAGTCGACGCGGTGCGGGTTTTGCTGGACAAGCGGGTGGACGGCCTTATCGTCGCCCCGGCGTCATCCGTGGACACCGAACACCTACAGGATGTCCACCGGTCCGGACGCCCCCTGGTGTTCATCGACCGCACCGCCGGTGACCTTGAGGTGGAGACCATGGCCGTGGACATGGTGAGGATTTCCCTGGAGGCCACACAATATCTTCTCGAGGCAGGGCACCGGCGCATCGCCTTTATTTCCACGCTGCGGACCGACTCGCCCTATACGCCGGGCATGACCTTGGAGTCCTCCCAGATTGCGGACCGCATTGAGGGGATGCGGCAGGCTTTCCTTGCTGCGGGACTGCCCTTCCCGGAAGACCTTGTCAGGTTGAATGCGGGCGACGAAGACTCCATCCGCAGCATCACCCGCGAAGTACTGCGGGACCCCAACCGCGCCACAGCCGTGGTGGCATCGGATGGCCTGATCGCCCTCAGTGTGGTCGAGGCCATCCAGGAACTGGGCCTGTCCATTCCGGCCGATGTTTCGTTCCTCATGTATGACGACTTCGCCTGGACCAGGCTCGTGAGCCCACCCCTTACCGTCATTGCCCAGCCCGTCTACAACATGGGCGTTGCAGCGGCCAAGGCGCTCATCCGCCAGATAGAGGGCCTACCCTCCGCCGCTCCGGCACAGTTTACTGCCACCTTGGTGCGGCGCGGATCGGTGGGACCGCTCCAGACGGGAGGGGACCGGGCCGACCTGCAACCGTCCGGACTGGGTCTACCCTGAGCCATGAGCCTCCAACAGAAGACCTGGCACGAGAAACACAAAGCTTCCCTGAGCAAGGGCCAGCGTGCCGCTGACATCATGCGCAACGGGATGGGAAGCTGGCCCTTCGTTGGCAGCTTCATCGGCTTCATGCTCATCTGGGCCGCCATCAATACCGTGGCACTTGCCGCCAACGCCTGGGACCCGTACCCCTACATCCTGCTGAACCTCCTGCTTTCCATGCTCGCCGGACTGCAGGGCGCCATTTTGCTCATCGCCGCCAAGCGGCAGGACGCCATTGCCGCAGCCATGGCCCAACACGACTACGACACCAATGTCGAGGCAAAAAAGGAGATCGAGCTGCTGATCTCCATGAACCGGGTCCAGCTGGAAATCCTGCAGGAATTGAAGAAGGCGGCTGCCGGATAGGGCGGCGCCCTACTGGGCGGCGTCGTATCCTGCCAGCAGGCGCCGGGACGCTGTCTGCATGTGCGAGCGCATGGTGGCGGTCACGGCGTCGGCATCGCGGGCCGCCAAGGCTTCGTGGATCCTGGCATGCTCCTTGAGGGCGGCCGCAGCATGGCCCTCATCAGTGAGGGCCCGGTCCACCCAGATCCGCAGCAGCGAGCGGATACTTTGCAGGAGTTCCTGGAGAACCTGGTTGCCTGAAGCCGCAGCGATTTCGCGGTGGAAGGCTGCGTCCGCCTCGACAAAGGCGCCGAGGTCATCCAAGGTGCGGGCCATGGTGTCCAGATTGTCGCGCATCCGTGCCAGCGCTTCATCCGTAATGCGCTCCGCGGCCAGCTGGGCAGCCTGCACTTCCAGTCCGCTGCGCAGTTCCACGAGCTCGCGCGTGCGTGGGGCGCCCAACATCATGCCCCAGCTCAGGGTGCGGGGCAGAAGCTCCGAGACACCGTCCCGAAGGTAGGTTCCGGACCCCGGCCGGACCACCACGATGCCCAGGATTTCCAGCGCGGCGAGGGCCTCACGCACCGCAGACCGGCCCACGCCAAGGGAGGCGGCCAGCGTGCGCTCGGCAGGCAGCCTGGTTCCCGGTGCAATGTCGCCACTCGTAAAGAAGGCCAGCAGGCGCTCGGCCACTTCCGACACTACTGAACCCTGCCCCAGAGAGCCCAGGGCGGCACTGATCTTGGCCGTCGAGGCGGCGGATTCTACGGACACCTCCCAAGCGTAACAACTGGTTGACCACGCCCGACTGCAGGGAGGGTCCGCATGATGACCGCAATTTACTGACCCAACTCGTCAACCGGTTGACCAATTCACATTTCGGTCCTATGGTGGAACTCACAGCTTCACGCACCGCGGCGCCTCCCAGTCCGCGCGTATCTGAGACAACCCCACGCCTCCAGTGACGGATGCGGCCGGGGCACCAACATCTAGGAGTCAATGTGGACACCACACAATCGGTGGTCGAAAAATCCGCAATCAGGAAAGTGGCGATCCGGCTTGTCCCGTTCGTCGCACTGATGTTCTTCATCAACTACCTCGACCGCACCGCCATCTCTTTCGCCGGCCCCAACGGCATGAACACGGACCTGGCGCTGAACGCCGCCCAGTTCGGTTTCGCCTCGGGCGTGTTCTTCATCGGCTACATCCTGCTTGAAGTCCCCTCCAACCTGGCGCTCCACAAGTTCGGCGCCCGCCGCTGGCTGGCCCGCATCATGGTCAGCTGGGGCATCGTCTCCCTGCTGTTCACCTGGGTGGCCAACGTTGAACAGCTCTACATCCTGCGCTTCATCCTGGGTGTGGCCGAGGCCGGCTTCTTCCCCGGCGCCATCCTCTTCCTGAGCCTCTGGGTTCCCGCACGGCACCGCAGCAAGATCCTGGCCTTGTTCTACCTGGCCCAGCCGCTCACCACCGTGGTCGGCGCCCCGCTGGCAGGCCTCTTGATCCAGCAGCACGGCCTCTTCGGCCTTGAAGGCTGGCGCGTCATGTTCCTCGGCGTGGCCGTTCCCGCCATCCTGATCGGCATCATTTCCTGGTTCTACCTGGCCGATTCCCCCGCGAAGGCCAAGTGGCTCTCCGCCGAGGAAAAGACCTGGCTGACGGGCGCCCTGGAAAAGGAAAAGCACGAAACGGCCGCCGGCAACAAGCACGTCAGCGTCCGCACCGTGTTCGGCAACGGCCGCGTCTGGATGCTCTCCCTGATCTACTTCGGCTTCATCTACGGCCTGTACGCCCTCGGCTTCTTCCTGCCCACCATCATCTCCGGCTTCGAAGGCATTTACGGCACCAAGTTTGACGTCCTCCAGAAGGGCCTGATCACTGCCATCCCGTACCTGCCGGCAGCCTTCGCCCTCTACTTCTGGTCAAAGGACGCCACCAAGCGCGGCGTCAAGACCTGGCACATTGCGGTTCCGGCACTGGTGGGTGGACTGAGCATCCCGCTGGCACTCTTTGCGGGAAGCCCGGCAGCCACCATCGCCGTCATCACCATCACGGCCATGGCCATCTTCGCGGCACTCCCCAACTTCTGGACGGTTCCCACCCAGTTCCTGACCGGCGCGGCAGCGGCAGCGGGCATCGCCCTGATCAACACCGTGGGCAACCTGGCAGGCTTCAGCGCCGGCTACATCACCGGCTGGCTCAAGGACTGGACAGGCGACTACACCGTGCCGATGTTCGTCGTGGGCGGGTTCATGCTGCTGTCCGCCGTCCTGATGGTGGCCCTCAGCCGCTCCGGCCGTGCCAGCGAGGGCGTCCGCACCGAGGCACTGGATCCCGCCGGCGCCGCACAGCACGCCGAACCGTAGCAGCCCGGGGGCATCCGCCTCATCCGCGGATGCCCCCGCACCATCCCACCCCCGAACCAGATCGTCCCCCCAGCCAGGCCCAGGAGCTTTCCCATGACCCGCCTCTTCAACGAACCTTCAGCCTTCGCTGACGAAATGATCGAGGGCTTCGTCGCCTCCCACGGACGCTGGGTCAAACGCGTTTCGGGTGGCGTGGTCCGCAGCACCAAGAGCACCCCGGACACGGTGGCACTGGTGATCGGCGGGGGCTCCGGCCACTATCCCGCATTCGCGGGCCTGGTGGGCCAGGGCCTGGCGCACGGCGCCGCGATGGGCAACCTGTTCGCGTCGCCGTCGGCACAACAGATTTACAACGTGGCCAAGGCGGCCAACAACGGCGCCGCGGTGCTCTTGGGCTACGGCAACTACGCAGGCGACGTCCTGCACTTCACCCAGGCCCGGGAGAAGCTGCGCCGGGAAGGCATCGATTGCCGCAGCATCGCCGTCACCGACGACGTCTCTTCCGCCCCGGTCGAAGAGCACACCAAGCGCCGCGGCATTGCCGGGGACCTGACCGTGTTCAAGGTGGCGGCCGCCGCCGCGGAAGCGCGCTACGGAATGGACGCGGTGGTGGAAATCGCCGAACGCGCCAACCACCGCACCCGTTCCTTCGGGGTGGCCTTCAGCGGATGCACCCTGCCGGGAGCCACCCAGCCCCTGTTCTCTGTCCCCGAGGGCCGCATGGCCGTCGGCATGGGCATCCACGGAGAGCCGGGCATCGACGAAACGGCGATTCCGACGGCGGATGAGCTCGCCGGACTCCTCGTCGCCAAGCTCCTGACCGAGGTGCCGGAGGGCGTGGACCCCAAGGGTGCACGCGTGGTCCCCATCCTGAACGGCTTGGGCAGCGTGAAGTACGAGGAGCTGTTCGTGGTCTACCGCCGCGTGGCGCAACTCCTCGCCGAGGCCGGCCTGCAGGCAGTGGATCCGCAGGTGGGCGAGCTGGTCACCAGCTTCGACATGGCCGGCACGTCCCTGACGCTCTTCTGGCTCGACGACGAACTCGAAGCCCTCTGGAACGCCCCTGCCGACGCCCCGGCCTTCCGCCGCGGTGCCGTCACAGCCGAAGCGCTGGAAGAGACCGTCGACGAGGTGGCCGACGTCGAACTTCCCATTCCCGAGGCGACTCCCGCGTCCCGTGCCGGGGCCGTCCGTGTCCTCGCAGCGCTCGGCGCGGCCAAGGACGTGGTGGACGCCAACGCAGGCGAACTGGGCCGCATCGATGCGGTCGCCGGCGACGGCGACCACGGCATCGGCATGGAGCGGGGCGTCGGGGCCGCCGTGAAGGCGGCGGCAGACGCCGTCGCCCGCGGCGCCGGGGCTGCCACCACCCTCTACTTCGCCGCAGACGCCTGGGCGGACAAGGCCGGCGGCACCTCCGGCGCCCTGTGGGGCATGGCCCTGCGCGCCGTCGGTGACGCTGTGGGCGATGACAAAGCTCCCGACGCCGGTGCTGTCGCCACCGGAGTGGCCGGCGCCGCCGCAGCCATCATGGACTTCGGCAAGGCCAAGGTGGGCGACAAGACGCTGGTGGACGTGCTGGTTCCCTTCCGGGATGCCCTCACCGCCGGCGTGGACAGCGGAAAGCCGCTGTCCGGAGCCTGGGACGCTGCCGCCACCGCCGCGCAGCAGGCCGCCGAGGACACCGCCCACCTGCTGCCGCTGATGGGCCGGGCACGTCCGCACGCGGAGAAGAGCCTCGGCACCCCGGACGCGGGCGCCGTCTCCATGGCCCTGATCGTGCGGGCCATCCACAACACCCTCAGCCGGAACACCACCATCAAGGAGAACGCATGAGCGCCAAACTGCGCCTGGTCATCGGAGCCGACGACGCCGGTTTCGACTACAAGGAAGCCCTCAAGGCCGACCTCGAGGCCTCCGACCTGGTCGAGTCCGTCACCGACGTGGGCGTGGACGCCACCAGCCACACCCCTTATCCCTCCGTCGCCATCGCGGCAGCGGAACTCATCGCCGCAGGACAGGCCGACCGCGCGCTGCTGGTCTGCGGAACCGGACTCGGCGTCGCCATCGCAGCGAACAAGGTCCCGGGGGTCCGCGCGGTGACCGCCCACGACTCCTTCTCGGTTGAACGGTCCGTGCTGAGCAATAACGCCCAGGTCCTGACCTTCGGCCAGCGCGTCGTCGGACTGGAACTCGCCCGGCGCCTCGCCAGGGAATGGCTCACCTACACCTTCGACGAAGCCTCCGCCTCGGCAGAGAAAGTTTCCCTGATTAAGGACTACGAAGGTGTCACTTCCTGCTAAGCCCCGCACCGGACCCACGGCCATCATCGGCGTCAGCCTGAAGATGTACTTCGGCTACGCCCGCTCGGTGGACTACTGCCGCGACGTCGCATCCCTCGCCTTCGCCCACCCCGCGGTGCAAAGCGGCGACATCGAACTCTTCGTCCTGCCCATCCTTCCGGCACTCCCGGAAGCGGCACGGATCCTCGGTCCGGCAGGTGCTGCCACCGGAGCGCAGGACGTCTTCTGGGAAGACGAAGGCGCGTTCACCGGCGAAGTCGGCGGCAAAACAGTAGCTGAACTCGGCGGCCGGTACGCCGAGGTGGGCCACGCTGAACGCCGCCGGATCTTTGACGAGGACCAGCGCGTGATCGGACTGAAGACCGCCGCGGCCTACCGCAACGGCCTGACCCCCGTCCTGTGCGTCGGGGAACTGCACCGCGGATCCGTTGAGGAAGCCATTGCCCAGTGCACGGCGGAAATCGATGGCATCCTCAAACGCGCGTCATCGCTGGCAGCGGCCGCCAGGACCATCGTGGCATACGAGCCGCAGTGGGCCATCGGCGCTCCGGAGCCGGCCACGCCCGGGTATATCAACGCCGTCATTTCGGGCCTGGACGAGCACCTGCGCAGCCTCCCGGGGCAGGAAGACAGCCGCGTCATCTATGGCGGCAGCGCCGGGCCGGGCCTGATCACCCAACTCGGTCCCGCCGTCGCCGGCCTGTTCCTGGGCCGCTTCGCCCATGACCCCACAGCACTGAAGGCCGTCCTTGACGAAGCCGCGGCGCGGCTGCAAACGATGGCGGTGCCGGCATGACCTCACGGATTGGGCTGAGCAGTTACGCCTTCTACTGGCAGCTCTCGGCCAAGGTCTCCCAGCCACTGAGCCTTCATGATGTCCTGGAGCGGACCGCGGAGCTGGGCGTGGACCTGTTCCAGGTTTGCGACTACGCACCCCTGGAGGCCATGGCTGACACGGAACTCCGAGCCGTGCGGGACACCGCGGACAGGCTGGGAATCTCCCTGGAGCTGGGCACCAAGGGCATCCGACCGGACCACCTGCGAAGGTTCCTGCACGTCGCCGGCATCCTCGGCTCGCCGCTTCTGCGCACCATGGTCAACGCCCCCGGCCACAGCCCCACCACGGAGGAAGCGGTGGCGATCTTCAAGGACGTGCTGCCGGAATTCGAGGATGCCGGGGTGAAGATCGCAGTGGAAACCTACGAACAGGTCCCCACCGCCCGCATCCTGGACGTGATCCGCGGCGTGGACAGCCCGTACCTGGGGATCTGCAGCGACCCCGCCAACACCGTCGCAGCGCTGGAAATGCCCCGCGAGGTCATTGACGCCGTCGCCCCCTACGTCCTGAACATGCACATCAAGGACTTTGCCTTCAGCCGCAAGGACGGATGGGTGGGCTTCACCTACTCCGGCGCGCCGCTTGGCGAAGGCCTGCTCGACTACGCGTACATGGTCGAAAAAATCCGGCCGCACGAAAGAAACATCAACCAGATCGTCGAACACTGGCTGCCCTGGCAGGACACCGAGGCGGACACCATCCGGCTCGAAAACCAGTGGACCCGGCACAGCATCAAATTCCTAAGGAGCAAGTGAAATGTCAGCAGAAACTTTGACCGTCGCCGTCATCGGAGCCGGAGGCAAGATGGGGATGCGCGTTTCCCGCAACCTCCAGAAGTCCGGCCACATCGTCTTCTACAGCGAGAACTCCCCCGCCGGCCAGGAACGCGTCCAGGCCGAAGGCCGCCAGATCACCGCCACGGACGACGCCGTCAAGGGCGCCGACGTGGTGATCCTCGCCGTCCCCGACACCGTCCTGGGCATCGTCTCCGAAGGTGTGGTGCCGCAGATGAAGGCCGGCGCCATCCTGCTCACCCTTGACCCCGCTGCCGCTTACGCGGGCCTGCTGGCCAAGCGCGACGACGTCGTCCAGGCAGTCGCGCACCCGTGCCACCCGTCGGTGTTCCTGGAGCGCACCACCAAGGAGGAATGGGCCGACACCTTCGGCGGCGAGGGCGCCCCCCAGAACGTCGTCGCCGCCATCGACGACGACGCGCCGGCAGCCACCCGCGACTCTGCGGAGGCCGTCATCCGCACCATCTACGCGCCGGTCATCGACGTGCACTGGGTCACCGTCAAGCAGCTTGCCATCCTGGAGCCCACCCTGGTGGAAACCGTGGCCTGCATGATCGGTACGCTGCTCAACGAGGCGCTGCACGAGACCGTCCACACGGCCGGCGTGCCGGAGGAGGCGGCCAAGGCCATGTTGTTCGGCCACGTCCAGATCGCCCTGACCAACGCCCTGCGCGGGTCCAACCCCTTCTCGGAAGCCTGCGAAATCGCCATCCAGTACGGCAAGGACACCATCATCAAGGACGACTGGAAGAAGATCTTCGACGACTCCGAACTCGACGGCGTCATCGCCAAGATGCTCAAGCTCGAAGCCGTCAAACGCTAAGCACCCACCCGCAAGGCGGCGTCCGTACGGTTAGCAGGCCGGCGGATGCCGCTTTTTCGTTGTCCGACGCGTCAGCGGACGCCGGCGCCTTCGAGGTTGAAGTACGACCGGGCGTCCGGCGGCCGGATATCGGCCACCACGTCGCTGAAGATCCGCATGGGATGCGGCGTGAAAGGGTGCTCCGCGATCGCGTCATAGTCGAGGTCGATGCCCAGCCCAATCCCTTCGGGGATCATGACGTCGCCGTCTGCCGTCAGCCGAAGACGCTCACTGGAGATGTCGCTGCGCCACGGCACGTCGGTGGCCATGATCTCCAGGTATCGGAAATTCGGCAGCGTGGCACCGAGTTGCAGGGTTGCCGCAGTGCTGAGTGGTCCACTGGGGTTGTGCGGTGCGAAAGGCACATAGTGGGCTGCCGCCAGAGTGGAAATGAATGACATTTCCAGCAGCCCGCCTGCATGCGTGACGTCCGGCTGGAGGTAATCCACGGCGTTGCGGGCCAGGGCAGGAACGAAGGTGTTCCGGCCTATCCACCTCTCCCCCGCGGCAATGGGGACAGGGGACTTGCTGCGCACCTCCACGAGGGCGTCGATCCCGTCCGGCGGGCACGGTTCCTCGAAAAACACCGGCTGGTACCGTTCAAGTTCGCGGGCCACCCGGATGGCAGTGGGGACATCAAAGCGGCCATGGCCTTCTATGAAGAGTTCAACGTCGTCGCCCACTGCCGCCCGCACTGCCTCAACAGGTTCAAGCATGCGCCGCAGGTCCCGCGGTTCCAGGAAAAGGTCCGCGGCCTCGAAAGGGTCCCATTTAAGGCCGCGGAACCCTTGGCCGACTGTCCGTAGAGCGGCCTCGGCGAAATCCTCCGGAGTGACGGCCCCGGAAAACCAGCCGTTGGCGTAGGCGCGGACGCGGTCGCGGACTTGTCCCCCCAGCATCCGGTGGACCGGGACCCCTAAAGCGCGCGCCGAAACATCCCACATCGCCATCTCAAGGGCACTCAGCGCTGTCATGGATACCGGACCGCCGCGCCAGTAGGCGTCGCGGTTGAGTTCATAAATCGTCTGGGTGATCCGCGTGGCGTCCTTGCCCCTGACGGCTTCGGCAAGGACAGCCACCGCCCCGAGGACAGCATGTTCCTGCCCTTCGAGGGTCGCCTCGGCGATGCCGGTGAGCCCCTCGTCAGTTGTGAGCCGGACGAAGATGAGGTTTGTCCGGTAGAAGTCCACGACCACAGTGTCGAGATGGGTGATTTTCATGGTTGTCTTTCATCCGGCCGGAGGTGCGGTGGATTCCCGGACGATTACCTGGGTTGCCAGTTCCACGCGGTGGGAATCAAGGACTTCGCCGTGGACCTGGCGCAGCAGCGACCTCAGGGCCGCCCGTCCCATTTCCTCCAGGGGCTGGGCCACGGAGCTCAAGGATGGCACCGACTGCTCACCCTGGTTGGTGCCGTCGAAGCCGATGAGGCTGATGTCCTCGGGAACCCTGATTCCGTGGCGCCGCGCTTCGCTGAGGACTCCCAGGGCAATCGTGTCGCTTCCGGCGAAGATCGCCGTGGGGCGCGGGTCAAGCTTGAGCAGCTCTTTGAATCCATTAACCCCACTCTCCGTCCGGAACCGGCCACCGGAAAAAACGTACTGGGGGTCCACCCTGATCCCTTGTGCCATCAGGGCTGCCATGTATCCGTGCAGCCGCGCCTGATTGCATTCAGCGCCCTCTATGCCGCCGATGTAGGCAATGCGGCGGTGTCCCAATCCCAGGAGGTGCTCGGTGGCTGCTTTGCCGCCGGCCCAGTTGGTGGCCCCAACGCTGACGACGTCGGCGGAAGGCGGATTAAGCGGGTCGATGACGACGACGGGGATGTGGCGGCGCCTGAAGGCGTGCAGTTGCGCCTCGCTGAAGGCCGAGGTCACAACGATCATCCCGGCCCTGCCCTCTTCCAGCATCCGCTGCGCCCGGCGCTCCGGAGTTTGACGGGCGGGGGTGGACTGGCCGGTCACGCTGACCAGTATTTCGACGTCGGCTGCGGCAGCGAACTGCAGGATGCCATTGAGGACCTGGATGGTATACGCGGAGTCGAGCACGTCGATCACAACTTCCACCACGGTTCCGCTTTCGGCGGCCGCCCGGCGCTGGACAGGCGACTGGTAGCCCGCCTGCTCCAGTGCAGCAAGGATCCGGGCCCTGGTTTCGGGGGCCACGTCCTCACGCCCGTTCACCACCTTGGACACCGTAGGCGCCGAAACCCCTGCCTGCTTGGCCACGGTAGCGAGCGTGGGTTTGCTGCGATCCGTCAATTTGGTCGTCATGCGTTCGCAATCTTTCGAAAATGAGATGTGCATTCATTCTCGAGAATCGCCCGCTCGCCGTCAAGGCATAGCGCAAATAGGCGCAAGATCTTAAAAATATCCTCCACGATCCCTTGACGTCCTGATCTTTGCCGCTTTAGTTTAGAGCGTGACTTATATCACCATTCGAAATGTTTCGAATGTACTTCGGAGCTGCTGCCCCGGAAATCGACTGCGAATTCACAATGGAGAAGCAATGAAGCAACCCCAGACCTCACGGCGCTCTTTCCTCGCCCTCGCTGCCCTTACTCCCTTTGCCGTCGCCGCGACCAGTGCCTGCGGGACGTCAGGTCCGGGCGCGTCCAGCGCCAACGGTGGCGCCAGCATGTGGTTTCTTTCCGGTGAGCCGAACCAAACCAACATGCAGAAGGCCGTCGACGCCTTCAACCAAGCAAACCCGGGCAATAAGATCGCGGTCACGTTCTTCCAGAACGACGCCTACAAGACCAAGATCAAAACCGCCATTGGAGCCAACCAGGCGCCCACTATCATCTACAACTGGGGTGGCGGCACGCTGAAGACGTATGCCGAGGCGAATCAGGTCGAAGACCTCACAAGCTGGCTGGAGTCCGAGCCGGACCTGAAGAAGAAGTTCTTCCCGTCCACCTTCAGCGCCGCGACGGTCAACGGAAAAATCTACGCGCTGCCCAACATGTACGTGGGACCGATTGTCCTGTTCTACAACAAGGAACTCTTCCAGAAGGCGGGCGTCCAGCCGCCCAGGACCTGGGACGACGTCATGTCCCTGGTGAAGACATTCAATGGCATGGGCGTGGCACCCTTCTCCCTGGGCGGCCAATCACGCTGGACGTCCATGATGTGGCTTGAATACCTGCTGGACCGCATTGGCGGCCCCGACGTATTCAAGGCGATCTTCGAAGGCAAGCCCAATGCTTGGATGGACCCCGCGGTGGTCGAAACCGGCACCAAGATCCAGGAACTCGTCTCCGCTGATGGCTTTATCAAGGGCTTCTCCTCCATCACTGCCGACTCCAATGCGGACCAGGCCCTGCTGTACACCGGCAAGGCCGCAATGATGCTGCACGGTTCCTGGACATATGGCCCGATGAAAAAGGACGGTAAGAACTTCGTCCAGGACGGGAAACTTGGATTCGTACAGTTCCCCACTGTCGCCGGCGGCAAGGGGGATCCCAAGAACGGCGTAGGCAACCCGGCGAACTACCAGTCCATCTCCGCCAAGGCCAGCGACAAGGAAAAGGAGTCCGCCAAGAAGTTCCTCAAGGACGGCATCATGACCGACACCATGATCGACGCCTACATCAACTCCGGATCGGTTCCCATTGTCAACGGCATCGAAAGCAAGCTGAATACGTCCCCGGACAAGGATTTCCTTAACTTCGTCTACGACCTTGCGAAGAACGCCCCCAGTTTCCAGCAGTCGTGGGACCAGGCACTGAGCCCCACCGCAGCTGAAGCCCTGCTGAACAACATCGACCAACTGTTCTTGAAGTCGATCACGCCGCAACAGTTCGCCGAGAATATGAATGGCACCCTCGGGAAATGAGTAGCGCCGTCTCCACCGCCCCGGGGCGCGCTGTCGGCGTCAAGGACTCCAAGCAAACGGAACAGCGCAAGGCCGCCCTGGCGTGGCTGACCATTCCTGCGTTGTTCTTCTTCCTGGTCTTCGCCGTCATCCCGCTGGGCGGTGTTCTCATCCTCAGCTTCACCAGCTGGGACGGCATCGGTGCCATCGGGGCGGCGGGACTGGATAACTGGTTCTCCGTGCTGGCGGATCCCGGGCTGTACAACGCCTTGGGGCTGACCTTCCTGATCATGATCGTCTCCTGGCTGGTCCAGACCCCCATCAGCCTCCTGCTCGGCGTCTTCACTGCGGGAAGCCAACGCTACCGGGCAGTCCTGGCGGTGCTCTATTTTCTGCCCCTGCTGCTGTCCTCAGCAGCTGTGGCCATCGCATTCAAGGCACTGCTGGACCCGAACTTCGGCCTGGCAACCGGCCTGGGCCTGCCATTCCTGGCCCAGGACTGGCTGGGTGTCCCGCATCTGGCGCTCAGCCTGGTGATCTTCGTCATCGCGTGGCAGTTCGTGCCGTTCCACACGCTCATCTACCAAGGTGGCGTGCGGCAGATCCCGAAGTCACTGTATGAGGCGGCCCAGATCGACGGCGCCGGAACCATCAAGCAGTTCTTCCACATCACCCTTCCGCAGTTGAAGTACACGATCATCACCTCGTCCACGTTGATGGTGGTGGGGTCGCTGACCTACTTCGACCTGATCTTTGTCCTCACCGGCGGTGGACCGGGAAACTCCACCCGGATCCTCGCCCTGGATATGTACCTCCGCGGCTTCCGGGCCAACCTCATGGGCCCGGCCAGCGTCATCGCCGTCATTCTCGTCATCATCGGCCTTGCACTCGCTTTGTTCCTCCAGCGCCTTGGAGGCAAGGACAAGCAGGGCAGCCAATTGGAAGGTTTGTAGGGTGAGTACCGTCCTGAAAAGCGATACACGGGAGGCACGCACCGGGTCGGTTGGCGGCACAGCAGCCGCGAACCGGGGACTCGGCCCACGGCTTCGGCGCCTGAACATCCCCGGCGGCCTGGGCGGCTGGATATGGCTGGCCGTTATCATCCTGCCGGTCTACTACGTCGTGGTCACCAGCCTCAAAACGCAGGCCGGCTACTTCAGTCAGAATCCTTTGTCCCTGCCCGCCGAGCCCACGATGGAGAACTACCAGTCGGTCCTCGAGGCGGATTTTGCCCAGTACTTCATGAACAGCGCCATCGTCACGCTCGGTTCCGTGATTCCTGCCGTGCTGATCTCCTTCATGGCGTCGTTTGCCATCGTCCGCGGGGCTGGCAGGTTCCTCAAGCTGGTCAACGGCATGTTCCTGATGGGCCTGGCCATCCCGCTGCAGGCGACGATCATCCCCATCTACCTGATGATCATTAGGCTCAACCTGTATGACAGCCTGCTGGCGCTGATGCTGCCGTCCATAGCCTTCGCCATCCCGCTAACGGTCCTGATCCTGTCCAACTTCATCCGTGACGTTCCTAACGAACTGTTCGAGTCCATGCGGCTGGACGGCTGCAGCGAGTGGCAGACGATGTGGCGGCTGGCCCTGCCCTTGACGCGCCCTGCAATCGTGACTGTTGCCATCTACAACGGCCTGCACGTCTGGAACGGGTTCTTGCTTCCACTGGTCCTCACCCAGAGCCCCAGCTTGCGGGTCCTCCCCTTGGGGCTCTGGACCTTCCAAGGAGAGTTCAGCGTGAACATTCCTGCCGTGCTCGCCTCCGTGGTGCTCAGTACCCTACCCATCCTGGTTCTGTACGTCATCGGCCGCCGCCAGCTACTGGCAGGCCTGACCGCCGGCTTCAGCAAGTAGAAAGGACCGATGCCATGAGCATCGCCGAACCCCTCCGGGTGGGCATGGTGGGCTACGCCTTCATGGGTGCCGCCCACTCCCACGCCTGGCGCACCGCGCCACGGTTCTTCGACCTGCCGCTGCAGCCACAGCTCAATGCAGTGGCCGGGCGGAATGCCGACGGCGTCCAGGCGGCCGCAGACAAGCTGGGCTGGGACTCGGTGGAGACCGACTGGCGGCGCCTGATCGAACGCGACGACATCGACCTCATCGACATCTGCACGCCCGGCAACACCCACGCGGAGATCGCCATCGCGGCCCTCGAAGCCGGCAAGCACGTGCTGTGCGAAAAGCCGCTGGCCAACTCCGTGGAAGAAGCCGAACGGATGACACTGGCCGCGGAGACTGCCGCGAAGCACGGCGTCCTCTCCATGTGCGGCTTCAGCTACCGACGCACCCCGGCCCTGGCACTGGCCAAGCGGTTCGTCGAACAGGGCAGGCTCGGCGAGATCCGCCATGTCCGCGCCCAGTACCTCCAGGACTGGCTCTCCGACGCCAACGCCCCCATGACCTGGCGGCTGGACAAGGCCAAGTCCGGATCCGGGTCCCTGGGCGACATCGGTGCGCACAGCATCGACGCCGCCCAGTGGGTCACGGGGCAAAACATCAGCGGGGTCTCGGCACTGCTGGAAACCTTCGTCCCCGAACGTCCGCTGGCAGGCGACCTGGTGGGCCTGGGCGGCCACGGCGACGTCAGCAGCGAGGCCCCGCGCGGGAGTGTCACCGTCGATGATGCGGCCATCTTCAGCGCAAGGTTCGACGGCGGCGCCTCCGCAGGCGCGATCGGCGTGTTTGAAGCTACGCGGTACGCCCTGGGCCGGAAGAACGCCATGCGGCTGGAGATCAACGGCACCAAAGGTTCCCTCGCCTTTGACTTCGAGGAGATGAACGTCCTCTCCTTCTACGACGCGGCTGAATCGCCCGACGCAGGATTCCGCCGGATCTTCGTCACCGAGCCCGAGCACCCGTACGTCGGAAACTGGTGGCCCACCGGGCACGGCCTCGGGTACGAACACGGCTTCACCCACCAGGTGGTGGACCTCGTCACCGCCATCGGCGAAGGCCGGCAGCCTGAACCGTCCTTCGCGGATGCCCTGCAGGTACAGCGGGTCCTCGCCGCCGTGGAGTCCAGCGCCGCGAATTCGAGCCAATGGCAAAAAGTCTGAGCGATCCACAGCTCCAAGAACCCAAGGACCACCCAATGACACGACCGATCACGCTGTTCACCGGCCAATGGGCCGACCTGCCCTTCGAGGAAGTGGCCCGGCTTGCCGGCGAGTGGGGTTTTGACGGGCTGGAAATCGCCTGCTGGGGCGACCACCTGGACCCCCGCCGGGCAGCCGACGATGACAACTACGTCCAGGGCCGGCTGGACATCCTGGAGAAAAACAACCTCCAGGTGTTCGCCATCGCCAACCACCTGACCGGCCAGGCCGTCTGCGACGACCCCATCGATGAGCGCCACCAAGGCATCCTCTCGGCGGAGGTCTGGGGCAACGGTGAGCCTGAAGGGGTGCGCCGCCGGGCAGCGGAATCCATGAAGGACACCGCCCGGGCGGCCGCACGGCTTGGCGTCAAGACCGTGACGGGGTTCACCGGTTCCTCCATCTGGAAGGCCGTCGCCATGTTCCCGCCCGCCACGCAGGCAATGGTCGACGCCGGCTACCAGGACTTCGCGGACCGGTGGAACCCCATCCTGGACGTCTTCGACGACGTGGGAGTCCGGTTCGCCCTGGAGGTCCACCCGTCCGAGATCGCCTACGACTACTGGACCACGAAGCGGACCCTTGAAGCTATTGGCCACAGGGAAAATTTTGGGCTGAACTTCGATCCCTCCCACTTCATCTGGCAGGACCTGGATCCCGTGATGTTCCTCCAGGACTTCGCGGACAGGATCTTCCATGTGCATGTGAAGGAGTCCGTCCGGCAGCTGGATGGGCGCAACGGCAGGCTTGGCTCACACCTCGCCTGGGCGGACCCCCGCCGGGGCTGGGACTTCGTCACGGCAGGACACGGTGACGTGCAGTGGAACCGGATCTTCCGGACCCTGAACGCCATTGGCTACGAGGGTCCCACCAGCATCGAATGGGAGGATGCTGGAATGGACCGCCTCATCGGCGCCCCGCAGGCCCTTGCCATGGTCCGGGAACTGGCACGCATCGCCCCGCCCGCAGCCGCTTTCGACGCCGCCTTCGCCAGCCGCTGATCCCTGCTCTTTCCGGCCCGCGAGGCCGGGAGCCAAACAAAGGAAATCCAATGACAGAACGCAAGCATGCACTGGTGGTCCGGGGCGGCTGGGACGGCCACCAGCCCTACGAGGCCACCGAGCTCTTCATTCCCTATCTCAAAGACAACGGCTATGACGTCCGGGTGGAGGAATCCCCCAAGGTCTACGCCGACGCCGCGTACATGGCCGGGGTGGACCTGATCGTGCAGTGCATGACCATGTCCACCATCGAAAAGGACGAGTTCGCCGGACTGCGGGCCGCCGTGGAGAACGGCACCGGCCTGGCCGGCTGGCACGGTGGAATCGCCGATTCCTACCGGAACACCTCCGACTACCTGCACCTCATCGGCGGCCAGTTCGCCTGCCACCCCGGCAAACACCCGGATGAGTGCATCGGCGAGCAGTCGGACAACTATGTGCCCTATACCGTCAATATGCTGCCCGCGGCGGCCGAACACCCCATCACCCGGGGCATCCAGGACTTCGACCTGGAGACCGAGCAGTACTGGGTCCTCTCGGACGACTACATCGACGTCCTCGCCACCACCACCCAAAAAGTCCGCGAGTGGGACCCCTGGCACCGCGAAGTCACCTCCCCCGCCATCTGGACCCGCCAGTGGGGCAAGGGCCGGATCTTCGTCTGCACGCCCGGGCACCGGGTGGAAATCCTGCAGGACCGGAACGTACGAACCATCATCGAAAGGGGCCTGCTGTGGGCAAGCCGTTGAACGTAGGGATCATTGGCTGCGGAGCCATCATCGCCCAGTACCTCGCCAACTTCCGGCGCCTGGACCAGATCCAGCTGGTGGCCGTCGCGGACCTGGATCCCGCGCGTGCCCAGGCCGTGGCGGATGACTACGACGGAGTCCGCGCCGTCTCCGTGGACGAACTGCTCGCCGCTGACGACATCGACCTGGTCCTGAACCTGACCATCCCCGCCGCGCATGCGGAAATCGCCCTGAAGGCCATTGCCTCCGGGAAGAGCGTCTACGGCGAGAAGCCCCTTGCTGCCACGACTGCGGAGGCGCGCCAGGTGCTGGACGCGGCACGCGAGGCCGGCGTCGCCGTCGGCTGCGCCCCTGATACCGTCCTGGGCACCGGAATCCAGACCGCGCGGAAGGCGATCGATGACGGGCTGATCGGCGCACCCATCTCGGCCACCGCCACCATGGCAACTCCGGGGCACGAACGCTGGCACCCGAACCCGGACTTCTACTACCAGCCCGGCGGCGGGCCCCTCCTGGACATGGGGCCCTACTACGTGACGGCCCTGGTGACGCTGCTTGGACCGGTGGTGTCCGTGGTGGGTGCCGCCAGCCATACCCGGAACCAGCGAACCATCGGGTCCGGACCGCGGCAGGGCGAGCAGGTAGCCGTGGACATCGACTCCCACGTCACGGGCGTCCTGGTCCACGCCTCGGGTGCACTTTCCACGCTGTTCATGAGCTTCGACGCCGTGAAGTCCAAGTCCCCGAACATCGAAATCCACGGCGAACGCGGATCCCTGGTGGTGCCGGACCCCAACCACTTCGACGGCGACGTCCAGCTGTTCTCCCTGGGCGCCGAGGACTGGGAAACACTTCCCGCCTCCGCAGGCTACATCGACTCCGGACGCGGGTTCGGCATCGCTGACCTGGCTTCCACCCCGCAGGGCAAGGAACCGCGCGCGGGAGGTGCCCTGGCCTACCACGTCCTGGAAGTCATGGAATCCATCCTCGATTCGGCCCGCAAGGGCACCTCCGTGGCCATCCAGAGCACCGTGGACCGGCCTGAAGCCGTGGCCCTGACGCTCCTTGCCGGCCAGGCGGACGCCCTCCAGCCGCTCTGACCGGCAGTCGGGAGCCGCGCCGCCCTACAGCATCTCGTCGCTGCGGGCGGCGCGGTTCCTGCCCAGCGATTTGGCCCGGTAGAGGGCGGCATCGGCTGAAGCGATGAGGCGGTCCACGCTGGAGGTGCCGGCGTCGTAGACGGAAATCCCGTAACTGGCCGTGGGCAGCTCCAGTCCGCCCGGCGCGGCAGCGTCGGCCAGCCGCCTGCTGATCTCCTCCGCGATTGCCTCCGCCCGCTCGGCGCTGGCCCCGGGAACCAGGATGACGAACTCCTCCCCGCCGTACCTCCCGGTCAAGTCCGTGGAACGCACGGTGGCTACGCAGGCGTCAGCGAAGGCCTTCAGGGCGAAGTCCCCGGCAGCGTGCCCGTAGGTGTCGTTGACCGTCTTGAAATGGTCCAGGTCGGCAAGGATCAACGCCCCGGATCCGCGGGTGATGGCGCGGTCTGCGAGCTGCTCGGCAGCAAGGTCCAGGAACGCCTTGCGGTTCAGGAGCCCGGTGAGGTCATCGCGGGTGGCCACCACGCGGAGGGCACGCGTCTGCTGTTCGCTGCTCAGTGCTGCCATGCTGAAGGAGACCACCACCAGCAGCACCATGGTCACCATGGTGGTCACGGCGGACCCGAAGACCGTGACGAACACTGGACCGTCCTGGCCGTCCAGGAGGAAGGCCACCCACCGGAACAAGTAGAAAACGGACAGCCCTCCAGCAGCCACGGCCATGGGAATGCGGACCCTCGAGTAGCCGGGTTCCAGGCGCCACAGCTCATGGGATGCCAGCCCGATGGTGGCGCTCATGGCGGCGAGGAACACGGCGCCACCGGACCATGTGTTGGTGGCCGGGTGGTCCAGCACGGAGGCAACCAGCGTGACCAGCGGGATGCCCGTGAAGGCCCACTTCGGCGGCGGCGCAGTCCGCAGGGAACGTGCCCCGGCCCAGACCGCCACCGCACCGTACACCAGCACCGCGTTACCCAGCGGATTGGCCCAAACCTGGTGGGGGGTGCCGTTCAGCAGGAAGCAGCCCGACCCCGCCAGGAAGAACACCAGGGCAACGCACCACCAGCCGCTGTACGGCGAGCGCGTCACCCGGTATGCGGAAAAGTAGAAGAGGACCACCAGCGCCAGGGCCATCAGGCCAAACGCGATGCGCAGGGTTGCGGTGTCCAGAACCATATGCAGGAAGTCCCCCCAAAAGCCCGAATGCTGCCGCAGCAAGTATCACACCCCGCCGCGCCTGGCAGAAGAACCCCGCACCATGATTAAGCGCGGAACCCCGCACTGGACGGGATCTGGAACCCCGCGGGGAACTTCGCCGGCGGGAGCGGAGTTGAACCGGTTATGGACGACCCTCCTTCACACATGCCTTTGCCCCTCTGCCGCCTGACCGGACCACCGGCCACCACAGGAGAGGGGCGCCCCAATGTATGAATGGATCATGCTGGGCATCGGCCTGGTCCTGACCGTCGGTACCGGCTTCTTCGTCGCCTCCGAGTTCGCCCTGGTGAACCTTGACCGGCATGACCTCGAGTCCCGACAGGCCCGCGGCGAGAAGCGGCTGGGCCCCACCATCAAAGCGCTGCGGATCACCTCAACCCACCTTTCCGGTGCGCAGCTGGGCATCACGCTGACCACCCTCCTCACCGGCTACACCTTTGAACCGGCCATCAGCCGGCTGCTCAGCGCGCCGCTCACCTCGCTGGGCGTTCCCGATGCGGTGGCTCCCGCCGTTGGCTCCGTTGCCGGGATCTTCCTGGCCACGGTCTTTTCGATGGTGGTGGGCGAGCTCGTCCCGAAGAACTTCGCCCTGGCACTGCCGCTGGCTACCGCCAAGGTGGTGGTCCCGTTCCAGGCCCTGTTCACGGCTGTGTTCAAGCCGGTGATCCTGCTCTTCAACAACACAGCCAACCGGATCATCCGGGGGTTCGGGATCGAACCGAAGGAGGAGCTCTCCGGTGCGCGCAGCGCCGAGGAGCTGAGCTCCCTGGTGCGCCGCTCCGCCGTCGAAGGGGTCTTGGACCTTGACCACGCCACCCTGTTGCGCCGCACCCTGCGTTTTTCGGAGTACAGCGCAGCGGACGTGATGACTCCGCGCGTGCGCATGGCGGCTGTCGCGTCCGGTGACACCGCCGAGGACATTGTGGCCCTTGCCACGGCCACCGGCTACTCCCGCTTTCCCGTGATCGGCCGCGACCGGGACGAGGTGCTGGGCCTCCTGCACGTCAAGCAGGCGTTCGCGCTGCCCCTGGACCAGCGCGCCGGGACCACCGCGGCGGGGCTGATGGTTGAACCGCTCAGGGTCCCGGAGTCGATGGGCGTGGACACCCTCCTGGGCCTCCTCCGCCGGCAGGGGCTCCAGGTGGCCATCGTCTCCGACGAGTACGGCGGTACCGCCGGAATCGTCACGCTCGAGGACCTGGTGGAAGAGATAGTGGGCGAACTCGAGGATGAACACGACCGCGCACGGGCGGGTGTGGTCCGGGTTGGCCGGTCCGTCACGTTCGACGCGGCGCTGCGCCCCGATGAACTGCTGGACCGCACCGGCATCGAGGTTCCGGACGGGGAGGAGTACGACACAGTTGGCGGGTTCGTCACGGACCAGCTGGACCGGCTGCCGGAGCTGGGCGACGAAGTGGCGGTCGACGGCGGCACCCTCCGTGTGGAGCGCGTGGCGGGGATGCACGTGGAGCGGCTCCGCTTCACTCCCGCCGGGGCCGCCGAACCGCCGCGGAGCCCGCATGACCGGATCATCGACAACCTGACCCAGGAGCTGGCCCATGAGTGACTACCTTCCCGGCATCATCTGGCTGGCGGTGCTCCTGCTGGTGAACGGCTTCTTCGTCGGTGCCGAGTTTGCCGTCATTTCCGCACGCCGGTCCCAGATTGAGCCCAAGGCGGAGGCGGGGAGCAAGGCGGCCAAAACCACCCTCTGGGCCATGGAGCATGCCACCCTCATGCTGGCCACCAGCCAGTTGGGCATCACTGTCTGCTCGCTGGTCATCCTGAACGTCTCCGAGCCCGCCATCCACCACCTCCTGGAAATCCCGCTGGGCCTGACATCCCTGTCCTATGAGGCGATCAGCATCATCGCGTTCGTTGTGGCGCTGCTGCTGGTGACGTTCCTGCATGTGGTGGTGGGGGAAATGGTGCCCAAGAACATCTCCTTCTCGGTACCCACCCGGGCGGCCCTGTTGCTCGCTCCCCCGTTGGTCCTGGTGGCCCGGGTATTCAAACCGGTGATCTGGTCGCTGAACGGGATTGCCAATGCCGTCCTCCGGCTCTTCCGGGTGGAACCCAAGGATGAGGCCACCAGCGCTTACACGCTGGACGAGGTCGCCACCATCGTGGAGCAGTCCACCAGGGACGGGATGCTGGCTGACACCAGTGGCACCCTGAGCAACGCCTTCGAATTCACGGCCAAGACCGTGGCAGATGTCCAGGTCCCCATGGCGGAGATGGTGCTGCTGCCGGAGTCGGCCACGCCTGCTGATATCCAGCTGGCCGTAGCCGGGCACGGCTACTCCCGGTACATCCTGACCAACCCGGCCGGGGAACCTGGCGGCTACCTCCACCTGAAGGACGTCATGGACCTGACCACGGCCGGGAAGTTCCACCAGCCGGTGCCGGCCAAGCGGATCCGGCGCCTCGCCTCGGCCTTTGCCGGCGCCGACCTTGAGGATGCGCTGGCCGCCATGCGCCGGACGGGGGCCCACGTGGCCCGGGTGTTCGACGCCGGCGGCAGGACCACAGGGATGCTCTTCCTCGAAGACATCATCGAGGAGCTGGTGGGCGAGGTCCAGGACGCCACCAGCGCCTAGCGGCCGGAAGGGGGTGGATCCACGGGAGTCCGCCCCCCTTGTGGTCCAGGCTCTGGTGCCCGACGCCGGTGGCCACTAAAGTGGGTCCCGGCCCCATCCTGCCGTTCCCGGCAGGGTGACGGGACCCGCACGAGGGAGAGGAGGTGGCTTTGATGACTGCAACTGCCGCGCGCCGTGAGCGCCCCGCATCAACACCATCAACCATCCTTTCCCGTTGCACGCGCCATTCCTGAGATTCCTGACCGGTACCTCGCGCCTGCTCCGGGAACCTTTCCGAGGACACCAACGTGCATATTCCTTCAGGCAACGCCCTGGACAACCCTGGCATCAACAACCCTTCAACGGCCGAGGGCCCTTTCGCCTACGGCTACACGCCCGCCGTCGCCCGCCATTTCGCCGCACATCCCAACCCCGAGGCCACCAGCGCCGGGCGGGTGGTGCGCGTGGACCGAACGCTGCTGCTGGTCGCCGTCGCCGACGGGCTGCTCCACCTTCCCTACCCGCTCACCGGCGACCAGCCCGTCACCGGTGACTGGGTCTGGATCGGCCCCAACCGCGCCGGCGGGCGCCAGATCCTGGCCATCCTGCCCCGCCGGTCCGAGCTCAGCCGCAAACGTGCCTTCGAGGACTCGTCCGCCGAGCAGGT
Organism: Pseudarthrobacter sp. MOO14; assembly: GCF_058267675.1. Classification (NCBI taxonomy): domain Bacteria; kingdom Bacillati; phylum Actinomycetota; class Actinomycetes; order Micrococcales; family Micrococcaceae; genus Pseudarthrobacter; species Pseudarthrobacter sp. MOO14. The sequence goes on along the minus strand of NZ_CM177849.1, from coordinate 2,463,340 downwards.
CCTTGCCGCCAACATGGACACCGTTGGCGTGGTGGTGCCCGTGGACCGGCCGCTCACCCACAACCGGCTGGAGCGGACCCTGGTGGCGGTATGGGACTCGGGCGCCACTCCCCTGGTGATCATCACCAAGGCTGACCTTGCGCAGGTGGCGGACGACGTCGTCGGGAAGGTGGTCCTTCAGGCGGCGGGCGTGGACGTGGTGACCACCTCTGCCGAGAACGGCGACGGCATCGACGAATTGATGGGCCGCATTCCGGCCGGAGGCACCATTGTGCTCCTGGGTCCGTCCGGAGCCGGCAAGTCCACCTTGATCAACGCCTTGGCGGGGCAGGAAGTCCAAGAGACCGGTGCCGTGAGGTCCGGCGATTTCAAGGGCAAGCACACCACCACCGCCCGCGAACTGGTGCCGCTGTCCAACGGCACGGTGCTGATGGACACACCCGGCGTGCGGGGTTTCGGGCTGTTCGACGCCGGCGAAGGCCTGGGCGGGATGTTCGGCGACGTGGAGGAACTGGCCGCGGGCTGCCGGTTTGCGGACTGCGCGCACGGAACTGAGCCCGGTTGCGCAGTCCGGGAAGCGATTGACGGGGGCGTCCTGGAGGAACGGCGCTGGAATTCGTACCTGAAGATGCAGCGTGAACTCGCAGCCCTGGCCCGCCGCTCCGACGTTGCCGCCCAGCGCGCTTACCACCGGGAGTGGCAGCAGAAGGTGGTCTCCGCGGGAAAGTCGCAGCGCTCCGCAGAGCGCGAGGCCTTCGAACGCGGCAGCCGGAACGCCGGGAAGGGCCGGAACCGGAAGCGGTAGCGGCCCCTTGCTCCGGCGCAGGGGGTGGGGGGTAGGGTGCGGTCATGGACATCATCCTGGTACCCGGATTCTGGTTGGACGCTTCATCCTGGGCGGAGGTGACACCTGCCCTGGAGGCAGCGGGCCACCGCCCCCACCCCCTGACCCTGCCCGGACTGGAATCGGTGGACTCCAGCCGGGCCGGAATAGGGCTGCAGGACCACATAGACGCCGTGGTCCAGGCCGTCGATGCCATCGGCGGCAAGGTGGTCCTGGTGGGGCATTCGGGAGGTGGCGCCATCATCCACGGGGCCGTTGACGCACGGCCGGACAAGGTGGAGCGCGCCATCTACGTGGACAGCGGCCCACTGGGCGAAGGGGGTGTGATCAATGACGAACTGCCCGCCGAGGGTGACGACATTCCCCTTCCGCCTTGGGAAAGCTTCGATGACGCCGACCTGGTGGACCTGGACGACGGGCTCCGCCGGGCCTTCCGCGCACGCGCCATTCCCGAACCGCGGGGCGTGGCCTACGGCAGGCAGCACCTGCATGACGAGCGCCGCTACGCCGTGCCCGCCACTGTGATTGCGTGCGAGTTTCCCGCGGCCCTGCTCAGGGAGTGGATCGCGGCCGGCAGTCCGTTCGTCGCCGAGCTGGCGCGGGTCCACGACGTCGACTATGTCGACCTGCCCACCGGCCACTGGCCGCAATTCACCAAGCCGGCGGAACTGGCACGTGCCATCCTGGCGGCAGTTGACCGGTCAGGCATGGACTGAATCGGCGTAACCCTTGCGCACGACACATCCGCCTCTCCATAATAAATGAATGTCATTCATTTATTCGACCGCCGTTGGGGCCACCGCCGCCCCCAACCACGTTTCGCCCTCCGCCACCACCGGGATGCCCGCCGAGTGGGAGGCCCACCAGCGCACCTGGATGGCATTTCCGCCACCCAACGAAACCTTCGGTCCAACAGGCAGCCCCACCCTTGACCGCGCCCGCGCCGCGTGGACCAGGGTGGCACAGACCATTGCCAGGTACGAGCCGGTCACCGTGGTGGCCGATCCCCGGGACGCCACGGCCGCACGGGAATGGCTCGGCACGGGCATCGACATCGTGGAGGTCCCCCTCGATGACGCCTGGCTTCGGGACAGCGGACCCACCTTCGTACACCAACCGGACGGATCAGTGGCCGCCGTGGACTGGATCTTCAACGGTTGGGGCGCCCAGGAATGGGCAGCCTGGGGCAACGACGAAGCAGTGGCAAAGGCCGTCGCCGCCACAACCGGCGTCCCCGTCCGGACAAGTCCACTGGTGAACGAGGGCGGCGGATTCCACGTGGACGGTGAGGGGACAGTGTTGCTGACCGAGACCGTCCAGCTTGATCCCGGCCGCAACCCCGGCGCCACCAAGGACTCCGTGGAAGCGGAGGTTTCCGCGGCCCTGGGGACCAGCAAGGCCATCTGGCTGCCGCGCGGACTCACGCGCGATTACGACGAATTCGGCACCCGCGGCCATGTGGACATCGTGGCAACCTTCGCTGGACCCGGCACCATCCTGCTTCACCGCCAAGACGACCCCGCACACCCGGATCACGCCGTCTATCTCCAACTGAAGGCGGTCCTGTCCGGCCAAATGGACGCCCAGGGCCGGCCGCTGCGCATTATCGACGTTCCCGCGCCCACAACCCTCAAGGACGACGAAGGTTGGGTGGACTGGTCCTACATCAACCACTACGTGGCTAACGACGTGGTGGTGCTGTGCAGCTTCGATGATCCCAACGACGCCATCGCCGCAGGCATCCTCGAGCGCGCGTACCCGGGCCGAACGGTGGAACTGGTGGACGCCCGCGACATCTTCGCCTTCGGCGGCGGCATCCACTGCATCACCCAGCAGCAGCCTGCCCCGAGGGAGGAGGCCGCGTGAAACTGGTCGAGGAGCAAAAGTCCGCGCCCGCAGCCCGCCCGTTCAACGTCGTCGAAGCCGGCATCAGCCGGCTGCGTGCGGCGCTCGAGTCCGGCGAGGTCACCAGCGAGGAGCTGGTGGAGCTGTACCTGGAGCGGATCCAAAAATATGATTCATCGGGCATATGTCTAAATGCCATGGTGGTCATAAATCCGGAGGCGGTGGCCGAGGCGCAGGCGTCCGATCGGCGCCGGGCGGCCGGCTTCACGCTGGGCCCGTTGGACGGCATCCCCTACACGGCCAAGGACAGTTACCAGGTCCGCGGCCTCACCGTGGCCGCCGGTTCCCCGGCGTTCAAGGACCTGGTGGCGCAGCGCGACGCCTTCACCATTGAACGGCTCCGGGCCGGCGGCGCAGTCCTGATCGGGCTTACCAACATGCCTCCCATGGCCAACGGCGGGATGCAGCGCGGGGTCTACGGGCGGGCAGAAAGCCCCTACAACGCGGACTACCTCACGGCCGCCTTCGCGTCAGGTTCGTCCAACGGCTCCGGGACCGCCACCGCCGCCAGTTTCGCGGCGTTCGGCCTCGCGGAAGAGACCTGGTCCTCCGGTCGCGCCCCGGCGTCCAACAACGCCCTGTGTGCCTATACCCCCTCGCGCGGGGTCATTTCCGTCCGCGGAAACTGGCCCCTGGTGCCCACCATGGACGTGGTGGTTCCGCACGCCCGGACCATGGCCGACCTGCTCGAAGTCCTGGACGTCGTGGTGGCGGACGACGCCGAGGCACGCGGGGATTTCTGGCGCGTCCAGCCGTGGGTGCCGGTACCCAAGGCATCAAGTGTCCGCCCGCCGTCGTACGTTGAGCTGGCCGTGCCGGACGCTTTCGCAGCAGCCGGCGTCCTCGCGGGCAAGCGGCTGGGTATCCCCCGGATGTACATCAACGCCGATCCCGACGCCGGGACGTCGGACCATCCGGGCATCGGTGGTCCCACGGGGCAGCGGATCAATACCCGGGACTCGGTGCTGGACCTCTGGAACGCAGCCCGGCAGGACCTCGAGGCCGCAGGCGCGGAGGTCATCGAGGTGGACTTCCCCGTGGTGTCCAACTACGAAGGGGACCGGCCGGGCGCGCCCACCATCGCCACGCGGGGATTCGTGTCCCCGGAGTATCTGCGGCGGGAGATCGTGGACCTGTCAGCCTGGGCGTGGAATGACTTCCTTGATGCCAACGGTGATCCGCGGCTGAACCGCCTGTCTGACGTGGACGGCTCCGCCATCTTCCCAGCCCCTGAAGGTTCGCTGCCGGACCGCTACGACGGGTTCGATGACGACATCAGCGACTATCCCGCCTGGATCCGGGAGTACGGCGTTCCAGTCCTGGCCGATATTCCGCACCTGCCCGAAGGATTGGCGGGGCTGGAGGAAACCCGGCGCGTCGACCTGGAGGAATGGATGGACCGGCTGGGACTGGATGCCGTGGTGTTCCCGGCAGCTGCCGACGTTGCACCCGCCGATGCCGACAGCAACGAGGCTTCCGCAGACATCGCGTGGCGCAACGGCGTGTGGGTGGCCAACGGAAACCTGGTCCCCCGGCACCTGGGCATCCCCACGGTCACGGTCCCCATGGGAGTCGCGGCTGACCTTGCCATGCCCGTGGGCCTGACCATCGCCGGCAAAGCGTACAGCGACACGGACCTGCTCCAGCTGGCCGCGGCCTTCGAAACCACCGGCAGCCGCCGCGTCCCGCCGCCGCGCACCACGCAGGCAGGAGATACAGGGACCTCCTGACAGAGCACGCCCGCAGTGGCTATTCTGGACGCAGTGACTTCCATGCATTCCCAGTGACATCCCGCTGCCGGCAGTTCTTGTCCTTCCGTACAGGAACGGTGATTCCGTGCGCCCCGGAGGGGAACCCGAACCCGGGTTCCCCTCCTTTCCGCACCCTTATCGGAACCACCCCAGGGAGCCCCCATGGAACCCACCACCCCACGCCTCACACCTGACTGCACCCAGTGCTTTGCACTGTGTTGCACCGCCTTCGGATTCACCCGCTCCGCGGACTTTGCCATCGACAAGCCGCCAGCCACCCCGTGCCCCAAGCTGGCAGGCGACTTCTCCAGCACAATCCACCGCAGCCTGCGCGCCCGCGGGTTCGCGGGCTGCACAGTCTTTGACTGCTTCGGCGCCGGCCAGGCCGTCAGCCAGCGGCTCTTCGGAGGGACCAGCTGGCGGGACGATCCCCGGTCGGCCAAGGACATGTTTGCCGCCTTCAAGGTCCTGCGGCAGCTCCACGAAATGCTCTGGCAACTGGACCGGGCGGAGTCGCTTGCTTACAGCCCGGAAACGGCACGGGAGGTGGACCAGGTACACAGCCTCGTACAGGGAATCGCCGGTGGAAGCCTCGAAACGGTCCTTGCAGCCGAGGTCGGGTCCCTCCATGAGAGTGTTGGCGCGGTTCTGCGGGAGGTCAGCGAGGAGGTCCGCGCAGGTTGCCGCGGCGCGGGGCAGCGCGGCCACGAGCCTCCCGGCGGGTATCGGACGGCCCGGACACTGGCGGGCCGCCGCCCGCACAGCGGAAGTGCCTTGACAGCCCACTTTGTTAGCGCTGACAGTGGAATGACCCCAACACCAAGCGAAAGCCACTCAATGAAGAACTGGGCAGGAAACCTCCAATACTCCTCCGCTGATGTCCGGCGGCCGGAATCGGTCAGCGAACTGGCTGCCATCGTCGCCGGATCGACGCGGGTGAAGGCCTTGGGGTCACGGCACTCATTCAACAGCGTCGGAGACACGGACGGTGTGCACGTCCTCCTCGATGCACTCCCCCAGCAGGTGGAGGTGGGTGCGGACCGTTCAACGGTCCGGGTCAGCGGCGGGGTGAGCTACGGTGCCCTGTGCCGGAAGCTCGAAGAGGCCGGCCTTGCCATCCACAACATGGCATCACTGCCGCACATCTCGGTAGCCGGCGCGGTGCAGACTGGCACCCACGGTTCCGGCGTCAACAACCCCGCACTGGCCGGCGCCGTGGAATCGATCGACATGGTTCGGGCCTCGGGCGAGCAGGTCACGCTGTCCCGGAAGGACGGGGACGACTTCCTGGCCAGCGTGGTGGGCATGGGTGCCCTCGGCATCGTCACCGGGCTGGAACTGGCGGTACGGCCAAGCTTCAGCATGCGCCAGCGCGTCCTGGAAGACCTTCCGTGGGATGCCGCGCTGGAGGACTTCACCGCCATCGTGTCCAGCGCCTACAGCGTCAGCCTCTTTACGGACTATGCCGGTGACACCGTCAACCAGGTCTGGCTCAAAGCCCTTGCCGGGGAAGAGCCGCTGGCCAACCTGTACGGCGCCACACCGGCCCAGCGCCCGCGCCATCCACTGCCGGACATGTCTGCCGAGAACTGCACCCTCCAGCTGGACCAGCCCGGGCCCTGGCTGGACCGTCTGCCGCATTTCCGCCATGAATTCACGCCGAGCAACGGGGACGAGCTGCAAAGCGAGTTCATCCTGCCCATCGGGCAGGCCCCCGCGGCCCTCCAGGCGGTCCGGGCCCTCGCGGACGAGCTCGCACCCCTGCTCTTCGTCTCGGAGATCCGCACCGGCGCCGCCGATGAGTTTTGGCTCAGCCCGTTCTTCCGGCAGCCGAGCGTGGCCTTGCACTTTACCTGGAAGCCGATGCAACCCGAGGTGGAGGCTTTCCTTCCGGTCCTTGAAGAAGCCCTGCGGCCCTTCGGGGCGAGGCCGCACTGGGGGAAGCTGTTTACCGCGGACGCTTACGACTGGGAGAAGCTCTATCCGCGCTTCGCAGACTTCCGGGCCTTCGCCGCCGGGCACGATCCGGAGGGCAAGTTCCGGAATGGGCTCCTGGACAGCATCCTGGGGGTTCCCGCGCGCCGGTAGGCTGGAAGCATGATCCGCCGCCACGCAGCCCTCACCGCCGTCCTGTCCGCAGGTTTGTTGTTGACCGGATGCGGAGCGGCAGGGGACGCGGCCGGCAACGCGGCCAGCGCCGCCGCTTCCCAGGCCGCCTCCGCCGTTGCCCAGGAGGTCACCAAGCAGATCTGCGCCAGGGTCCAGGACGGACTTGTCAGCGTGGACGATAAGAAGGCGCTGGCAGGGTTGGTGTCCGCGGCCCGGGAGGCCGGGGTCCCGGCGGAAATCACGACGCCGCTCGGCGACGTGGCTGCATCCGGGGACCAGGTGCCGGCGGACTCGGTCAAAGCCCTCAAGGACGCCTGCCAAGCGTAAAGCTCCAAGGGGGGTCGGAAGTCCCTTCAGCGTGCCCCACTCCGCGGCTACGGTAAATTGACGAACCGCACCCGGGGTTGCGTCAGTACGCGCGGAGGAGACCGTCATGGCAGAACAACCTGGTTCGGGCCTGGAAGCGTACGCACACCTCTTCCGCCTGCAAGGTCCGTGGTGCACGGCCTATGTCGCCGCCGGGACCGGGACGGTGGACACCTTGGAAGCCGGCGACGTCAGGCCCGGCAACGCCCAAACCCGGCTTGAAGCACAGGGGGCAACATCCGCCGACATCCAGGCAATGGGCCAGGTTCTGACACCGGCGGCTGGTGTGCCCGCTCCTGCGTCCAGGTTCGTGTTGGTCCGTGCCGGGAAAGCTGAAATCAACGAGGTGCTCCCCGGCAGCCCCATACTCCCTGAATATATGGAAGTTGGGCCAGTCCCGAACCTGATCCCCCTCCTCAAGCACCGGCCGGAAGTAATTCACTACATCGTTGCAGAGGTAAGCCGGGAACACGGAGAAATCAGGTTGTACCGCACCGGGGCGAGCTTTCCAGGCAACGTGCGGGAAGTGGAAGGAAGCTCCGAGCACGTCCACAAATTTCATGGCGGCGGCTGGTCGCAGCTGCGTTTCCAGCACCACACAGAGGAAGTTTGGCGCCGCAATGCCAGCGACGTGGCGACGGAAATTGACCGGGTGGCAAGCGGCAGCCACGCGAGGCTGATTGTTCTCGCAGGTGACGTCCGGGCGCGCGGGCTGGTGCAGGAAAGCCTCTCGGACTCCAGCAGGGCTCTCGTCTCGGAGGTGGATTCCCATACCCATACGGCCGGTGCGGACAGTGCCGACCTGGATGACGAGGTGAACCGGCGCGTAGCCGCGTTGTGGGCAGAGGAGCAGGACGCCGTGCTTGACAGGCTGGCGCTTCAGGGAGGCAGGCCCAATTCGGGTTCCGCCCGCGGAGTCGATGCGGTGGTCAAAGCATTCCAGCAGGCGCAGGTGGAATGCCTGATCATGGATGACGCCGCCTTGTCAGGAGGGACCCTGCTGGCGTTGGATGCCGAACCGTGGGTCGCCGCCGCCCCGGACGAAGCCTTGGCTGCCGGAATTCTTGGCGTAGTTCCGGGCCCTGCGGCACTGGTGCGCGCCGCAGCCCTGACCGACGCCCGAGTCCTGTTGGTACCGGGACCGCTTCTGCCGGGCAACGACCACGTTGCGGCCCTGCTGCGCTGGCATTCCGGACCGGAAATGCCGTCGTCGTAGCACCAAGGGCATGCGCTGGTCATCGAATGATCGACTGCCGAACCGCCGGCACTGCAGTTGCGTGGCCGATTATCCGCCTGGACGGGATTGGTCCCAGCCGCGCAAGCCGCCGGCACGGCTGGCCTGGCCGCGGTGCCCCGTACGGTGTTCGGCCGGCGCGAAGGGAACTACTCCGGAGTCATGGCCCGGCGGGACCGCGTGGACGAACTTCGTCAGCTCCTCGCGGAGGGCTTTCCACGAAATATCGGAGTCGCGCGGGTAGGCGTTGACCTCCGCTTCCCGTGCGGCTTCGACCGCGGCACTGCCCGCATCCGTCAGTTCCACCTTTAGTTGCCGGCGGTCCGTGACCTGGCGGGTCCGGGTTATCAGGCCGGCGGCTTCGAGCCGCAGGAGGACCCGGCCCAGCGTCTGGCTCTGGACCCGGATTTCCTCCGCAAGTTGTTCCTGGTTCAGCGGACCGTCCGTCAACCCTTCCAGGGCAATGACGGCGGCACGGGTGAGGCCAAGGTGCGCCAGGGCATCGTCCTGGCGCCGCTGGATCAGGCGCGCCGCCAACGCGATCAGGCGGTAACTGCTCCGGGCATCAGGATCGAGGTTGCTGGTCATCGGGCCGCGGCCTTCCTGCAGGTGGCAAGGTGCTGGTCACCCCGCGTCGCTACCCTCCTACAATAAGCATGCTTAGCAACATATTCGCAAGTAGACTTATTATTTGGCCGCGACGGACCCGTAAATGATTATCTTTTGCCCTTTTTCCGCGATCCCCTGCCACGGCCCTTGTCCGGGTTGGGAGCATAGCGCTGGGCCACTTTCGGGGCTTTTTTGGTCCCGGTTCCCCGCCGGTCCGGTTTGGGATCCTTCTTTTCCTTGACCGGCTGGGCAGAGGGCTGCCGCGAACTGTGGGCAGTGCGCCCGCGGACGATGCCGATGAACTCTTCAAGGACCTCGTCCGTGGCGTCAACAGGCCAGGCCAGCCCGATTTCCGTCCCGTCCAACCCGGTCAGCCGCCGCGCCACCGTGTCTTTGACGTTGAGGTGGCGCGCCACCGGCATGGGGAGGATCACCAGCCCGGCGCCGGTGGCAACCACCTGGAGCGCCGCCTCCGGTCCACCCAATGAGGCCACATCCAGGATCAATTCCTCTTCCAGGTCGGCGAGCGCCACTTCCTCGAACACGGAGATCTCGTGGCCTTTGGGGGCCACCACCACGGGCTGCTCCTCATACAGCGGGATGACATTGAGGCCGGTCCGGTCCACCGGAAGCCGGACAAAGGCCATGTCCGCCCTGCCGTCGCGAAGCACCTCCAGCTGGTCGCCGTCGTCAACCATGGATGCGCGCAGCGGAATATCCTGCATCCGCTCCTCCCACCGGCGGATCCACTTACCGGGCGTCACTCCTGCCACGTAGGAGATGCGAAGCATCCGCGGCTCTGCGCCGGCAACGGCGTCAGGGGCGTCAGGGGCAGGGGTATTGTCGGCGGGCACGTCTTCACAGTACCCGCCGCCCGGATACCCTTGAAGCATGACCTCTGCAAACTCCCAGTCCATGAAGCCGGCCACCGTTGCCAAGAAACTTGGCATCTACCTGCCTGCTGCGCCGCAGGAGTTCCAGGATTCAACCATCACCCGCGAGGAATTCGCCGAGCTCCAGGCCAACCCGCCGGAGTGGCTCGCCGAGCTCCGCCGCAACGGCCCGCACCCCCGCCCGGTGGTGGCACAGAAGCTGAACGTGTCCATCAGCGGCCTTGCCCGCGGCGGCGTGGAGGAAGCGCTTACGACGGCGGAAATCACCGCCCTGCTGCAGGCACCGCCACAATGGCTGGTCACCGAGCGTTCCACGCACGCTGCCGTCCGCGCCGAGGCCCAGCGGGTCAAGGAAGAGGCGGCGAAAAAGCAGGCCAAGAAGGACCGCGCGAAGGCGGAGTAGCCCTCAGTCCTGGTGGATCTGGATGTAGTTGCCGCAGCCGTCGTCGAACACGGCACTGGTGCCGAAGGGATCCGTGGTGGGCGGCGTCTTGAAGCTGACGCCGGCCGCCGTCAGCCGTTCGAATTCGGCCTGGACGTCCGGGACGCCGAAGACGATGGCGGGCAGGCCCGCTTCGCGCACGGCGTTCATGTAGTCCGCGCCGATCGGGTTGTCGCTGGGCTCCAGGAGCAACCCCGTGGAACTGTCGTCCGCGCCGGGGTCCTTGATGATGTAGAGGTTGTACTCAGGCATGGCCATGAGCGTGTCAAAGCCCAGGGTCCCCGTGTAGAAGGCATGGGCCGCTGCGGGATCCTGGACATGAATGCTGCACATTTTGATACGCATGGGTCCACGCTACCCACCTCCCGATGCTTTGCAGTACCCCCTGTGGCCATTCCCTGACGCCATTGACGCGGTGCCCGGAAGACGATGCAATGGAATGACCAGCCCGGGCGTTCCGGCCGGGGCCTGCGGGCGCTGGAGGTGCACAATGTCAGCCATGGCCGAATTCCTGTTCCAGGGACTGCATCAAGGTGCGTGGGCGGTCCTGTTGTGTGGTCCGGTCCTGGTTGCCAGCGTGGCCGCCACAGTTTTTGCCGTACGACGCCGGGCACTGGGACCCAAGGGCCGCGCCGCCGAGGTGCCGGACCAGCTGTTCTGGGACCTTTTCCTGGGCTCGTGCGTTGCACTTCCGGCGTTGATCATCGCTGCGATGGTGTCCCCCTGGTCCGGGCTTGTCATGGCGGGCGCGGCGGTGGCCGCGGGAATTGCCGCCCACCACGCCACCCCCCGGTACCTGGCCTGGCATGCGGGCCGCCGTGAGCACCGCCGGCAGCTCTCTGCCCATCAGGCGGCGACAGCTCGGCATGACGAGCTTTTGCTCCGCTGGCGCCGCTATGAGCTCGATCCGGCCAGCATGATCGACTACCCCGCCCTGACGGACGTGCGCCTGCCGGAGACCTCCGCCCTGATCAAGGCGATGCGCACGGCGGACCAGCTGCGCACTGCCGCGCACGCGACGTACCCGGACGCCGTCGGGAGCCTGGCGGCGACCCTGGCGGCGGCCGAACGGGCGGCCGGAATTCCATCCCGCCAGCCGGCCGACCAGGCCGGCTGAGGTTAACTGCTGTGTCGGGGGCGGTGGATCGGGCCGCCGCCCCGGCGATAGCATCCGAAGATGAAGCCTGAGGAAGTGCCCGTCCGTGACAAGTTCGGCCGGCTGTTGGAGGACCGTGGAGTCTGGCGCCAAGCCACTACCCTTGAGGCCGCCGGGGAACTGACGGCCCGGTGGCTGGAGGGCGGTAGTTCCTACCAGCCCGGACACTTTGCCCCGGGCTCCGACGACGAGACCAGGCCCATCGCCGGGGCCTTGGCAGAGCTGAACCGGCACGGCCTCTTCACCAAGGAATCCCAACCGGGCATCCGGGACGGTGCGGCGGCGCAACGCGAATACGTCACGGGCTTCTGCAGTGCCGCCACCGCTGGTGAACTGCTGGCGCTGTCCACCCGCACCGAACTGGTGACGGTGGCGCACGCGCCTGGCGAGGCCAGCAGCGCAGCCATCCCCGTGACCATCGCCGGATCGGAAGTGACCACGGTCCTCGGCTCCAGCGAAAACCCGGTGGAAGAGGAACAGATCCGGGACTGGGCCGTGGAAACCAACGATGCCCTGGCCCTGCTCCTCGCGGACTCCTGGTACGTGGAGATTCTGGATCCGCTGTGGGGCCGCAATGACGTGCTGCTGCCGGCAGTCCTGCAGGCGTTGAAAAGGGCGGAGCAGCCGTAGCCGCTCCGCCCCCTGGTTCTGCTAAAGCTCCACGGTTTCGCTCTCGCCAACACTCATCCGACTGTTGGTGACCTTAGACTTCACCCACTGCAGCACGGTGGCCGCAGTGCCACCCGGGCTGGTCCAGTACTCCGCGGAGTCCGATTCGACCCGGAGCAGGCACACTTCGGGGGTGTCCGGACCGTCGGGGAACCACGCCTCGACCACCTGGTTCCACATTTCGTGGATCTTGGCCCGGTCCGTGACCACCTCGGCGGTTCCGGCAACGGAAACCCATTCGGTGTTCTTGCCAAAGGCGACGTTGACGCGCGGATCTGCCCGGACGTGCGCCACCTGCGAGGTGCCCAGGCCGGTGAAGAACCACATATCGCCGTCGTCCATGACCTCCTGGACTGCCAGCGGCCGGCTGACGAGGGCGCCTTCTTCGTTGATGGTGGTGACCATCCCGATCTTGGCATCGTTGATGATCTCAGTAACCTTGCTGATGCTCTGCGCGTCAGTCATGCCTCACCTCGTTCGTCTGAAGTCGGGGACGCTCCCCGCCGCCAGCCTATTAGTAAGCATGCTTATTTACCAGCCGGCGGCAACCGGAACCTTCGCCACCTCGGCGATGCGCGCGGCGGTCAGGCGCCCCATGCGGACGGCACCGTCGACGTGCTGGTAGCCTTCCGCGGCCAGGTCGGACGAGGACCAGTAGATAGGACCCACGGGTGCCAGCTGGTCCTTGCCGTAACGGTGCAGGCCGCCCAGGTCGTAGCTGGCAGCGTAGGCGCCCCGGGTCCACTCCTCCGAGCCCCAGTCGGACTCGTAGTAAACCTCCGGAGCCAGAGCTTCGTCGCCAAGGAAGCCGGCAATGGATTCCAGGATGGCCTTCTTCCGGGCGTCGGCGCTGAGCTCAAAGACGGCGTCCGCCTTCTCATCCGAGACGAAGCCCACCAGCGTGCCGCGGGAATCTCCGTAGTTGGTGTTGTCGTAGACCTCCTGCACCAAAGCATCCGCCCCAAAGCCAGTACCCGAAAGTCCCTTGTCCCGCCAGAAAGGAGTGGCGTAGACGGCGTGGACCTTGATGACCAGGCCCAGGGACTGGTGCTGGTGCATCTGGTGCTGGCGGCGCGGCAACGGCGGGTTGAACGAGACTCGGGAATAGAGGTTGGGCGGCACGGCCATGACCACAAACCGGGCGTTGACGGTAGCGCGGTCAGACTCGACGGCGACCCGGTAGCCGCCGTCGGCATCCTGCTCCCAGTTGATGGTGCGCACCGGGGAGTCCAGGACGACGTCGTCGCCCAGTTCCTGCGCCTGAAGCAGCGAAACCTGCTGCATCCCGCCCACCACGCGCCGGTCGAGGATGAAGTCCTCGTCCGTCAGGTGGGTGAACGAGCCGGCGGAGGCGGCCATCAGGACCGCCTGCAGGGCGGAGAAGGCGTGGGCCGGCTTGGTGAGCATGCCGCCTGCGATGAAGAGGCCAATGTTCTTGCAGGCTTCCTCGTTGGCCGAGTGTTGCCGCAGCCAGTGATGGAAGGAAATGGTGTCCAGTTCGCGGGCCTTCGGGTGGGCCCACGGTTCCGTGGCGCCAATCTCGGCGGCCAGGCCGTCCAGGAGGGCCACCAGGCGGTCCATTTCGACGGCGGTGTCCGCGTCCACGGGGAAGGAATCGCCGGTGTAGCGCACGGGGATGCCGTCCGCGCCGATGTAGATGGACTCGCCGTCGCGGTAGCGCGGGTAGGTCTCCAGGTTCAGTTCCCGGAGGAGTTCCAGGAGGGCGGTCTGGTCCGGGGAAACCCACTGGCCGCCAATCTCGAGCATGGCGCCGTCCACGGTGTCCGTCCAGGTGCGGCCGCCCACGCGGTCGCGGGCCTCAAGTACGGCGACGGTGAGGCCGGCCTTCTTCAGTTCACGGGCGGCGGTGAGTCCGGACGGCCCGGCTCCAACGACCACGACGTCGCGGTTCAGGTTCAGCATGATGTCCTCTCTTCGGCTTCCCTAGTGATGGAAACCACTAAATGAATGGCATTCATTTAGTAGAACTATAACCGGTGGCATCCGGGAGCGGAAGTCCCGGATGGAATAATGCTGGAGACCACCGACGAAAGGGCAGGAATGCCGGCACTATCAGCCGCACAGGGACGCGCCGCCACCAGCGGGGGCGCGCAGAAGAGGCGGGCGGGCAGGCCGTCGGCGGCGGTCTTGGACAAAGCGGGGATTACCTCGGCCGCGCTGAAGCTGGTCAGCCGCAAAGGCTATGACGGGCTGACCATGGCCGCCCTCGCCAAGGTGTTGGACGTTGCGCCGTCCGCCCTCTACAACCACGTGGCGTCCAAGCACGACGTGCTGCTCCTGGTGGAGGACCATCTGATGTCCTTGGTGGATGTCTCCGGATTCGGCGGCAGCAGCTGGGAAGACGCCGTGCGCACCTGGGCCTGGAGCTACCGGGATGTCTTTGCAGAACACACCCCGCTGATTCCCGTCATCGCCGTCCTGCCTGTGACGGATGCCCCGCAGACCCTCGCCATGTACGAGACCGTCAGCAAGGGATTTTCGGACGCCGGCTTTCCCCAGGACCGGATCGTACCCTCCATCGTGGCACTGGAGTCCTTTATCTTCGGCTCCGCCTACGACGTCACGGCGCCCGAGGACATTTTCGACGCCGGTTCAATGGCGGAATCCACGCCCTATTTCACGGCGGCCGTGAGACATTCGGCATCAGGGCAGGAGGCCTCGGCCGGGCAGGAACGCGGCCGCCCGGCCGACACCGCCTTCCGCCTCGGACTCGAGGCGCTGATTGCAGGATTCGGCGCAATCAGGAAATAACGGGCAGTTGCGGACTCAGACTGTGTGATCCACCGTCACCACGATCTTGCCCCGGGTATGCCCCTCCATGTTGAGCCGGAATGCGTCCGCCGCCCGGGCCAGGGGAAACACCTCGGCAACCTCCACCCGCATCTTCCTCTCATCCACCAGGTCCGCCAGTTCCTGAAGCTGGGCGCCGACAGGGCTGACCCACATCCAGGTGCCGCCATGCTCTTCAACGTCACTGTCGGCGATCGAGGCATGCCGTCCGCCTTCTGCAAGCACGGCGAGGGTGGCTGCCAGGTTGCCGCCGACAAAATCGGCAACCACGTCCACCCCTCCGGGCCGGAGGGACCGGACCCGGTCGGCAAGACCGTCACCATACGTGACGGGGTGCGCGCCCAGGGAGCGGAGGAAATCGTGGTTCTTTTCCGACGCCGTCGCAATGACTTCGGCGCCCAGCGCCACGGCAATCTGGATGCCCAGGGATCCCACGCCGCCGGCGCCGCCATGGATCAGTACGGTCTCGCCTGCGCTGAGGCCAAGGCGGTTCAGCACCTGGTAGGCAGTCAAGCCCGCCAGCGGAAGGCCTGCGGACCCGTTCCAGTCAAGGGCGGCGGGCTTCCGCGCCAGGAGCCTTTCGGGCAAGGCAATGTATTCGGCGAAGCTGCCGCCGTGGACGTAGTCCTTGCGCCCGTAGGCGATCACTTCGTCGCCGGGTTTGAACTGCCGGGAATCGATTCCCACCGACTCCACCACGCCTGCCACATCCCATCCCGGGATCGCCGGGAACTGCAGGTCCATGGCCGCATCCAGGTAACCCGCCATGATCTTCCAGTCCACCGGATTGACTGCAGCCGCCTTCACCTTGACCAGGACCATTCCCGGACCCACCTTCGGCATGGGCTGCTCGGTGAGCTCAAGGACGTCGGGGCTGCCGTATTCGCTGTAGGTAATTGCTTTCATGCCTGGGTCAACAGCACCGCAGCCCGGCGCTATTCCTGCCGCGATCCCGGAGTGGTGAGCACAACAAAAGCCCAAACTTGTAATACAAGTTATCAACTTATATCCTAAAGAGGTGGGCGATGGAGCCCAGTCACGCCCCTAGGAGTATCAATGAGTACTGTCGATCTGATCCGGCACGTCAAGCTGTCCACCGCACGCCTGCCGCTCACTGTCCCCATCAGCGACGCCAAAGTCTTTACCGGCCGGCAGAAGCCCATGACCGAGGTGGTCTTCCTGTTCGCCGAGATCACCACCGAACTCGGGCATTCGGGCATCGGCTTCAGCTACTCCAAACGGGCCGGCGGACCGGCACAGTACGCCCACGCCAAAGAGGTCGCCGAGGGCCTGATCGGCGAGGACCCCAACGACATCGCCAGGATCTACACCAAACTCCTGTGGGCCGGGGCCTCCGTGGGCCGCTCCGGCGTCGCCACCCAGGCCCTGGCCGCCATCGACATCGCCCTGTACGACCTGAAGGCAAAACGCGCAGGCCTGCCCCTGGCCAAGCTCCTGGGCTCGTACCGCGACTCGGTGCGGACCTACAACACCTCCGGCGGCTTCCTGAACGCCACCCTCGAAGAAGTCAAGGACCGGGCCAGCCGGTCCATCGAGGAAGGCATCGGCGGCATCAAAATCAAAGTAGGCCTGCCGGACAGCACGGAAGACCTCCGCCGGGTCGCCGGCATCCGGGACCACATCGGCCCCGACGTCCCACTGATGGTCGACGCCAACCAACAGTGGGACCGCGCCACAGCCCTGCGCATGGGCCGCCGCCTCGAAGACTTCAACCTGGCCTGGATCGAAGAACCGCTGGACGCCTACGACTTCGAAGGCCACGCCCACCTCGCCCACGTCCTGGACACCCCCATCGCCACCGGCGAAATGCTCGCCTCCGTCGCCGAACACAAAGCCCTGATCAACGCCAACGGCTGCGACATCATCCAACCCGATGCCCCACGCGTCGGCGGCATCACCCAATTCCTCCGACTCGCCGCCCTCGCCGACGAACGCGGCCTGGGCCTAGCCCCGCACTTCGCCATGGAAATCCACCTCCACCTCGCCGCCACCTACCCCCGCGAACCCTGGGTAGAGCACTTCGACTGGCTCGACCCGCTGTTCAACGAACGCCTGGAAACCAAAGACGGCCGGATGATCGTCCCGGACCGCCCCGGCCTCGGCATCACCCTCAGCGACCAAGCCCGCGCCTGGACAACCGAAAGCGTGGCCTTCGGCGCGTAACCTTGACCCATGAGCCGGAACCTCACCGCGGATCTCGCCGCTGACCTTCGCAACCGCATCGTCGACGGTGTCATCCAGCCGGGCGAGAAGCTGCCCAGCGAAAACACGCTCATCAATGATTTCGGCGTCAGCCGCACGGTGGTGCGTGCAGCACTGACAAGGCTGCAGGCCGAGGGACTCGTTGAAACCGAACGCGGACGCGGCAGTTTCGCCCTCACGCCACCCTCGGACGCACCGCCGGCCATGCCGGGTGGACGCCCAGTGACCAGCACAGAGGACAGGCTCCACCTGCTGGAATTCCGCATGGGCGTGGAGACGGAGGCCGCGGCACTGGCGGCCCGCAACCGCACGGACAGGCAGTTGCGGGCCGTCGGCACCGCACTGGAAGCCTTTACCGAAAGCTCGGGCCACCCTGCCCACGCCATGAAGTCGGACTTTGAATTCCACCGGGCCGTGGCTGCGGCGTCCGGCAACCCCTATTACTCCGACTGCCTGGCGGCCTTGGGGCAGACCATGATCGCGATGCCCCGCACGCGCCTGATGACCGGCGTCGAGCATTATGCCCGGGACCATTTCGACCAGGTGGTGCTGGAGCACCGCTCCATCCTGGAGGCCATCGCCGATGGTGACGAGGCGGCCGCGGCAGCTGCCATGCGGAGCCACCTGGCCAATTCACGACGCCGGTTCAAGGCGTCCGCGCGCCCGGCCGCGCAGCAGGACGCTTCGCCGCCGCATTCCTAAGCGTGTTCGCACACCCGCTCTTTATAGGGACGGATCCGCGAACAAGCCCATGAGCGGCCAGGAACGCAAAAAAGCCCCGGTCCAAGACCGGGGCTTTTCCATGTGCGTGCGCGAGGGGGGATTTGAACCCCCACGCCCTTTCGGACACTGGCACCTGAAGCCAGCGCGTCTGCCGTTCCGCCACTCGCGCGCAACTTCTTCCACTCAGCCGGCCCGGATTTCCGTACCTGCACCTCGTAAAAGCAGCAAGATCAAGCATAACGGACACATGCGGCAAATTACCAATTGGCCGCCAGGCCGCCGCCTTCGGCACCCCCGGACCCGGCTGTCGGCAGGGAAAAAACTGCACCGGAACGGGCCTTCGACGCCGCCGAACGCCGGGCCGGCGCGAGGGACGCCCGGATGTGAAGACGAACTTTTGCCGCCGCCCGGCCGTTGTGGATTAAGGTCATTCACGGGGCTGGACAGTAGTATCGGATACAGGAGCGGCTGCCGTCGGCAGCCACCCCACAATGCGGCGCACTGCACTGCAGGTGCTGGTCAGGAACAACGGCTTCCCTGGAACCGGGGGGAAAGGAGAAGAACCATGGGTCTGCTGGACAGGGTCGAACGCGGCATTGAAAAGGCCGTCCGCGGTGTCTTCTCCACCGGTTCCAAGGCCCAGGTCGAGCCCGTGGAGATTGCCAGCAGGCTCCGCCGCGAAGTGGACCACAAGGCCCTTACCGTGGCCGCAGGCCGCACATTGGTGCCCAACGTTTTCGATGTCCAGCTCAGCGATGAGGACTTCCGGCGGGCACAGGAGTGGGGCACTCCCCTCGCCGAAGAACTCTGCGACGTCGTCATCAACCATGTCCGCGGCCAGGGCTACATCCTCCAGGGGCCGGTCAGGATATCCTTTCGCCGGGAGTCCGGGCTTCGGGCCGGTGACTTCGAGATCGCTTCCTCGACCGAGAAATCCCAAGGTGCCCCGGCTCCTGCACCCGCCCAGGCGCGGCCCAATGTTCCCGCGGCACCGAGCCGGCAGCCGGCGAGGCTCCAGCCTGTGCTCGATATTGACGGCCAGCGTTATTCGCTGAACGCCCAGTCCATCATCCTGGGCCGGTCCTCCGAGGCAGACATCCACATCGAGGACACCGGTGTCTCGCGCCGCCACCTCGAAATCCGCACGGCCGACGGCGTAACGAATGCGGTGGACCTTGGTTCCACCAACGGCAGCTACGTCAACGGGCAGAGGGTCTCCGGAAGCACCGAACTCACGGACGGCTCCACCATCACGATGGGACGGACAAAGATTATCTTCCGCCTGCTTCCTGCCAGCCCGGGTGGCCGCGCATGAGCGACCTCACCATCACCGCGCTGCGGTTCGGCTTCCTGCTGCTCCTCTGGGTGCTCATCTTCAGCATCGTCTCGGCCATGCGCCGCGACCTCATGGTGGGCCGCAAGGCAGCTGCCGGCGCACCCACGGCACGCCAGGTCCGCCGTAACCCGGAACTGGCCGAACCGCTGCAACAGCCTGTGAAGCAGCAGGCCCGGCAGCTGGTCGTGGTGGAAGGCCCACTCAAGGGCAAAACCCTTCCCCTGGCCGCCAGCCCCATCCTCCTGGGACGCGCCCAGGAAGCCACCCTGGTCCTGGAGGACGATTACGCCTCCGGCCGCCACGCCAGGCTGTTCCCGCAGGGAAGCCGGTGGTTCATCGAAGATCTCGGCTCCACCAATGGAACATACCTGGGAGACCAGCAACTGACCCGCGCCTTGCCGGTTGAGCCAGGGGTACCCGTGAGAATCGGCAAGACGGTCATCGAATTGAGGCCGTAGCCGTGGCCGTCACTGAAAAAACCGCACCCGGACCCGATCCGGCGGAGCGGCCCCTCATCATGCGTTACGCAGCGCGTTCGGACGTGGGCCGTATCCGCTCCAAGAATGACGACTCCGCCTACGTGGGCCGGCACCTCGCGGTGGTGGCCGATGGCATGGGCGGGCACGCAGGTGGTGACGTCGCTTCCGCCGCCACCGTCCTGGACATGATCCACCTGGACCGGCCCGACTACGGCGACGATGCCGGCACCATCCTGGCCGACGAAATACAGACCGCCAACTCCCTGCTCTCCGAACTGGTGCACATCAACCCCAAGCTCGCGGGGATGGGCACCACCGTGACCGCCCTGCTGCTGGCCGGGGGGAAGCTGCACTTCGCCCACATCGGCGATTCCCGCGCCTACCGGCTCCGCGACGGAGAATTCAAGCAAGTCAGCGTAGACCACACCTTTGTCCAGCGGCTGATCGATGAGGGCCGCCTCCGGCCCGAGGAAGCCGAAACGCACCCGCACAAGAACGTCCTGATGCGCGTCCTGGGTGATGTCGACGCCAGCCCCGAGCTGGACCTGGACACACTGGAAGCGCGGCAGGGCGACCGCTGGCTGCTCTGCTCGGACGGACTGAACTACGTTGCAGGGCATGCCGTGGAACGGACAATCCGGGAAACCAAGGACCTGCGCGAGTGCGCGGAAACCCTGGTTGACCTGACCCTTGAGGCCGGATCCCCGGACAACGTCACCGTGGTGGTGCTGGACATCGTCCCGGAAACGGCCGACGACGTCAGCACGGCCGCCGTCGAGATCATCATGCCGCCGTCTGGCAGCATGCCCGCTGCCGCGGCAGCTGCCGGAGGGGCCGCCAAGCCTGCAGCCCCCGCTTCGGATCAAGCCAGGCAGGCTCCCGCGCCGCCGGCCACCGGCACCGGCGACGATGCAAAGGAACCTACATCCACCGCAGCCGGCGACGGCGACGCCACTGACCCGGACTCACGTTCCGCCGAGCCCGGCAGCACGGACCCGCACTTGGGCGAACACCTGTCCGCCGAGGTCCTCCGCGAGGAGCTTGCCTCCCGCCCGCATGAACTGGTGGGTGCGGCTGCTTCCGCCGCGGAATCCGGGTCCATCCCCACGGTTGCCGGGCGCACCGTGGCCAGGCGCGCAGCAACATTGCTCACCCACAAAGCGGAACCGGCCGGCGACACCGCGGACACCCTTGTTCCGCTTCGTCCCCGCCGCTGGATCGCGTGGTCCGTTGCAGCCGCCGTGGTGGTCGTGGTGGCCATTGGCCTCTGGCTGGGCTATGCCTGGACTCAAACCCGCTATTACGTGGGCGAGTTTGATTCCCGGGTGGCCATCTACAACGGGGTTTCCCAGCGGCTTGGCCCCATCCAGCTCTCATCCCTCGAAGCCGTGACTGATATCCGGATGGATTCCCTGCCGCCCTTCTCGCAGCAGCGCGTCCGCCAAACCGTGCCGGCGAACGACCTCTACGACGCCCAGCGGATCGTCAAGAACCTCGAGCTGACGGGCAGCACGTCACCGGAAGAGGAATGCCCCAAGCCGTCCGCGTCCGCGTCGCCACCCGCACCAACCGACAGTGCGGCTCCTCCGCCGGCATCAGGCGCCCCCGTACCGGCGCCCACCCCGACGGCACCGTCACCATCTCCCACACCCACCATCACCTGCCAGGGGGCCAAATGAGCCAGGTCAACACCGCCCCCAAGCCCCGCCGCAACGTTGAGCTCCTCCTGCTGCTGCTTGCCCTGACGGTGGGCATCGGCGCGAACATGCTGGTGGGTGTGGACCAGCAGAAGGCCTTTGACTCCGATTTCTGGTTCCAGTCAAGCCTGTTGGCCGCAGCATCCCTGGCGTTCCACGGCGTCCTGCGCTTCCGCGCGAAATATGCTGATCCGGTAATACTTCCACTGGTAGTTGCCCTGAACGGCCTGGGCCTGGCGATGATCCACCGGCTGGACCCTCCCGGCGGTGATACCGGGAACAACCAGCTCCGCTGGACCCTGATCGCCATGGCCGTGGCCATTGCAGTCATCTGGTTCCTCAAAGACCACAGGGTGCTGCGCCGGTTCACGTTTATTTCACTGGCGGCCAGTGCAGTCCTGCTGGTGCTCCCCCTGATTCCAGGCATCAGCGCCGGTGAAATCCTCGGTGCCCGCGTGTGGATCCGGATAGGTCCCATGACCTTCCAGCCCGGTGAAATCGCAAAGATCACCCTGGCGATCTTCTTTGCCGGCTATCTCTCCTCCAACCGGGACCTCATCCTGCTCGCAGGCCGCAAGGTGGGGCCGCTGCAGTTCCCGCGTTTCAAGGACCTCGGCCCCATG
This sequence comes from Pseudarthrobacter sp. MOO14, assembly GCF_058267675.1. Classification (NCBI taxonomy): domain Bacteria; kingdom Bacillati; phylum Actinomycetota; class Actinomycetes; order Micrococcales; family Micrococcaceae; genus Pseudarthrobacter; species Pseudarthrobacter sp. MOO14. The sequence continues at coordinate 2,441,470 of NZ_CM177849.1, read as the reverse complement.
ATCGCCGCCTGGCTGGTGAGCATTGGCGTCCTGGTCTTCCAGAGCGACCTTGGCTCCTCCGTCCTGTTCTTCGGCCTGTTCATCGTCATGATCTATGTGGCCACCAGCCGCATCAGCTGGGTCGTCATTGGCATGGCGCTGTTCCTGGGTGGCGGCCTCATCGCCTCGCAGGTTTTCTCCCATGTGGGCCTGCGGATCGACGGCTGGCTGAACGCCTTCACCGATGAGGTCTACGGGCGGCAATACGGCGGCAGCTTCCAGATCGTCGAGGGCCTCTTCGGCATGGCCAACGGCGGCCTGGTGGGTACCGGCCTGGGGCAGGGGCGCCCCGACCTGGTTCCGTTCGCCAACAGCGACATGATCATTGCCTCCCTGGGCGAGGAGCTGGGCCTGATCGGACTTTTCGCGGTGGTCCTGATGTACCTGCTGCTGTTCACCCGCGGGTTCCGGGCCGCCCTGGGTACCCGGGACGCCTTTGGAAAGTTGCTGGCCTGCGGACTGTCCTTCGCGGTGGCGCTTCAGTGCTTTGTGGTGATCGGCGGCGTCACGCGGCTGATTCCGCTGACCGGCCTCACCACGCCCTTCCTGGCTGCGGGAGGCTCGTCCCTGCTGGCCAACTGGATCATCGTGGGGCTGCTGCTGATGATCTCGCACACGGCCCGTGGGCCGGTTGACACCACTCCGCTGCCGCCGTCGGCCGGGTCCGAATCAACAGGTATTGATACTCCAACCGAGGCGGTGAAGCACGCATGAACCAGGCAATACGGCACTCATGGGTCGCGGCCATCGCAATGTTCGCCCTGATCTTCGGGGCCATCAGCTACGTGCAGGTGGTGGGCGCCGATGAGCTCAAGGACAACCCGTGGAACAAGCGCGCCATCCTCCAGACCTACTGCAATGACCGGGGTTCGATCATTGTGGGCGGAACTCCGGTGGCGGAGTCGGTGGAGAGCAACTCGGAAACCTGCAAATTCCAGCGCACGTACACCCAGCCCGAGCTGTATGCGGGACTGACCGGGTATTTCTCCCAGAACTACGGCGCCACCGGGCTGGAGCAGTCCATGGGGGCCGAACTGGCAGGCAACTCGGACCAGCTCTTCCTGGACCGCGTAGGCCAGCTCTTCCTGGGCAACCAGCCCAAGGGCGCGTCGGTGGAACTGACCATCGATCCACAGATCCAGCAGTTGGCCTACAGCCTCATCCCGGATGGCCAGCGCGGCTCGATCGTCGTCACCAATCCCAAGACGGGCGCCATCCTTGCGATGGTGTCCAAGCCGTCCTACAACCCGAACCTGGTGGCCACGCAGGATCCCACTGCGGAGAGCACCAACATCAACGAACTGGTCAAGGTGCCCGGCATTAACCTGAACCAGAACGTCAGCGGCCCCACCGGCGCGCTGCTCGCCCCGGGATCCGTTTTCAAGCTCGTGGACACGGCGGCCGCGCTTGCCTCGGGGAAATACAACAAGGACAGCGTGCTGCCCAATCCCGCTGAGATGCCATTTGACGGCATCCAGTACAAGCTGCCCAACTACGCCGGCGGCAACTGCTACACCAGGGACACCGCCACGTTCGCGTTCGCACTCCAGCAGTCCTGCAACACACCGTTCGCGAGCATCGCATTGGACCTTGGCCGCAACGCCATCGCCGACCAGGCTAAGAAGTTTGGGATTGGCGAGGATGTCGGGGACCAGCTCAAGCTCGGCCATGCCCAAGGCAACGTGTTCCCCGACAACCTGGACAAGCCCGGACTGGCCCAGTCCGCCATCGGCCAAAAGGACGTCCGGGTCACGCCGCTGCAGGTCAACATGATGACGAACGCCATCGCTAACGGCGGCGTCCAGATGGCGCCAAGCCTCGTCAAGACCCTGCGGTCCCCGGATCTGCGCGTCATTGACGAGCCCCAGCCGGCACAGCTCAGGACGTCCACCACCCCGGAAATCGCCAAGCAAATCACCGACTGGATGACCAGCGTGGTGACCGACGGCATCGCCAAGGGCGCGGCCGTCCCCGGGGTACAGGTCGCTGGCAAGACCGGCACCGCTGAACTCGGAAACGGAACCAACAACTCGTGGTTCACCGGGTTCGCCCCCGCTGATAACCCGAAGGTCAGCGTCACGATTGTCATGGAAGGCGTAGACATCTACGCGGGAGCAAAGCTGACCAGTCCCAACGCGAAGAAGATTTTTGAGGCGGTGTTGAATAAGTGAGGCCTACAACCGGAATCACCCTCGGCGGCAGATTCCAGCTGACCACGCGGATCGCGATCGGCGGTATGGGCGAAGTCTGGAAAGCCAAAGACCTCGTCCTGGGCCGCATCGTCGCGATCAAGGTGCTGAAGGAGGAGTACACCGGCGACCCCGGCTTCCTGCAGCGTTTCCGCGCCGAGGCCCGCCACACGGCCCTGCTGAACCACGTGGGCATCGCCAACGTCTTCGACTACGGCGAAGAGGAGGGCTCCGCCTACCTGGTCATGGAACTGGTTCCGGGGCAGCCGCTGAGCAGCATCATCGAGCACGAGCAGGTGCTTTCACCGGACCGTACGCTCTCGATGATCGCCCAGACTGCCCGGGCCTTGGCCGTCGCGCACGCGCAGGGCCTGGTCCACCGCGACGTCAAGCCGGGAAACCTGCTGATCACCCCCGACGGCCGGGTCAAGGTGACCGATTTCGGCATCGCCCGCCTCGCCGACCAGGTCCCCCTGACCCAGACGGGCCAGGTCATGGGAACAGCGCAGTACCTGGCGCCGGAACAGGCCACCGGGCAGACCGCCACCGGTTCATCGGACATCTATTCCTTGGGCGTCATCGGCTACGAGTGCCTCACCGGCCACCGGCCTTTCTCCGGTGAATCGCAGATCGCCATTGCCTTGGCCCAGGTGAACGATGCACCGCCACCGCTCCCGGAGTCTCTCCCCACCCCGGTCCGTGCGCTCCTGATGTCCATGCTGGCCAAGGATCCGAAGAACCGCCCGGCCAACGCCATCAAACTGGCCGAGGCCGCGGAGGCCATCCGGAACGGCGACATCAACGCAGCTCGCGCCGCCGTGCCGGGCATGCTGCTGTTCGATGCCGAGACCGGACCCATCACCGCCCCGGTGGACACAGCCACTGCTCCCACCGGCGTGATCGGCGCGCAGCGTGATTCCGCTCCCACCGCAACGTCGGCATTGCCGGTCCTGGGCGCCGGTGCCGCCGGTGCCGCGGCCGGGGTTGCTGCAGGCGCAGCGGCCGCCGGCGCGGACGGCCCGCAGGGGCATCTTGCGCGCGCCAACGCCCTGGCGGCGGAACGGAACTGGGACCAGGAGGAGGAGAGGTACGACGACGGCCCCGCCGACGAGCCGCGGCGCAAGGGCCGCAGTCCCTGGACCTGGCCTTTGGTCGCCCTAATCCTGCTGCTCCTGTTTGCCCTGGTGGGTTTCCTGTTGAACCAGGTGGGCCTCTTCTCGCCGGCCGGCAACCCGACGTCCGGCACCAGCACCAGCACCAGCAGCACCCCTTCCCCGTCGGCCACCCCAACCCGCACCACAGCGTCGGCCACGCCCACGCAGACCCGCAGCACACCAACGCCCACGCCCACGCCCACCCAGGACACGGTCAACGTGATTCCGGCGGCCTACCTGGGCAAGGATTACCGGCAGGTCCAGGCTTCGCTGGCCGGCCTGGGGCTCCAGGTGACGGTCCTGCCGCAGGAGAGCACCGCGACCCCGGGAACTGTCCTGGAGCTGAACCCCACCGGAACAGTGCCCAAGGGTTCGCTGATTACGGTCATCTACGCGACGGCTCCGAAACCCGCCCCCACCACGGCGGCCCCGACGCCGGCGCCCACCACCTCACCCGTGGCGGGGCCGACGCCCATCTCACCGCTGCCAACCTGTGCGGCCGGCCAAACGCCCGGAACGCCCCCGACCTGCACTCCCTGACCGCCGGGACCACCAGTGAATGAGTCATCACGCACACCGCTGCACCGGGAGGACAACGTCCCAGTGGATAACCGGCGTGTCCTGAGCGGCCGGTACGAGCTCGGCAGCCTCATTGGCCGCGGTGGCATGGCTGATGTCTACCGGGGAACCGATACCCGCCTCGGCAGGACCGTGGCCATTAAACTGCTGCGCCCGGACATGGCCAGGGACCCCCAGTTCCAGGCACGGTTCAAGCGCGAGGCCCAGGCGGTGGCTGCCTTGAACCATCCCTCCATCGTGGCCATCTTCGATACCGGCGAGCACCTGGTCCACGATGGCTCCGCCGAGGATGTGCGGGTGCCCTACATCGTGATGGAATTCGTTGAGGGCAAGACGCTGCGCGACATGATCCGCGCCAAGGAAGTGACCATAGATCACGCCATCGATTACTGCCTTGGGGTGCTGGCGGCCCTGGAATACAGCCACAAGGCCGGGATCGTTCACCGGGACATCAAACCGGCCAACGTGATGTACTGCCCCGGAACCAATTCGGTGAAAGTGATGGACTTCGGCATTGCACGGGCCATCGCTGATTCCTCCGCCACCATGACCCAGACCCAGGCGGTGGTGGGCACGGCGCAGTACCTGTCTCCGGAGCAGGCCAGGGGCGAAACTGTCGACGCCCGCAGCGACCTCTACTCCGCAGCGTGCCTGCTCTACGAAATGCTGACCTCCCGGCCGCCGTTCGTTGGGGACAGTCCGGTATCCGTGGCGTACCAGCACGTTCGGGAAATCGCCGATCCACCCAGCAGCCTGAACCCCGACGTTTCTCCCGCCTTGGATACGGTCATCGCCAAGGCCCTGCAGAAGAACCGCGACGACAGGTTCCAGGATGCCGCAGCTTTCCGGCGTGCCCTGCGGGCTGCGAAGGCCGGCGTGGCCGTTCCGGCCGTGGCGGCGTCGGAGGCGCCCACGGATCCCAACGACCATGTACCGGATGCCCAGCCGCGCACTGAGGCTTTCGCGGCAACGGGCGCAAGCTTCCTTGATGATGCTCCCACCGGGCGGCTGGCTGCCGCCGGCCTGTACCACGACGACGACCCGGCCGGTCCGCTGGAAGTGGCGGACGCGCACACAACGGCTGAGCCGCTCCCGCTCGGCCTCCCTCCGGAACGCGAGCCCAGCAGGCCGCAGAAGTCCCGTCGTCGTGCGTGGATTGCCACCCTGGTGATCTTCACCCTGCTGGTCCTGGCAGGGGCCGGCCTCTGGCTTTACGAAACAGTCAACCGGCCGGCGCCCGTGGCCAAGGTTCAGATACCTTCGGTGGCGGCCATGACGGAGAGCGCCGCGCTGCAGACGCTCTACAATGCGAACCTGCGTCCCAAGATCACCAGGCTTCAGAACGATACCGTTGCCAAGGGAACGGCCATCGGTACCGACCCTTCGGCCGGGGCGTCGATGGATCCAGGTGCCGAAGTGGTCCTGAACGTCTCGGATGGGCCCAGCGCGGTGAAGATTCCTGACAGCCTTCCGGGCAAGACCGAGGCTGCCGCACGCGACATCCTTCGCCAGGTGGGCCTGGTGGGCGCTCCATCGACCACCACGGCCAACAGCGCCACGGTGCCGGCGGGAATCGTCATTACGTCGAACCCGGCTCCCGGGCAGAGCGTCGGCGTGGGCACCAGCGTCGAGCTGGTGGTGTCCACGGGCAAGGTGGTGGTTCCAGAACTGCGGGGCCTCTCACGCGAGGAAGCCGAGGCCGCGCTGAAGGGGATCGGTTTGGTCCCCCTGGTGGTGGAGGTGGAGAACTCCCAGGTGGAACCGGGCAAGGTGACGGATCAAAGCGACCCCGTCAACGCCGCCGTCGAACAAGGAAAGACCATCACGGTGGTGGTTGCCAAGGCCCCCGCCCCGGCGCCGTCCCCGACGCCGACCCCCACCGACACGCCCACGCCCACGCCCACGCCGAAGCCCACCAAGAAGGGCTGAAGCGCCGCCCGGCGGTCCGGTTAGTGCTGGATAAGTGGGCTTAGCTTGGCCGCACGCGCGGCGGCGCCCTTCATGCCCAGGGACTCAAGCCAGTTGCCAAGCATCTGGTATCCGCCCTCGGTGAGGACCGATTCCGGATGGAACTGGACGCCGCAAAGCGGTGCGGTCTTGTGCTGCAGTCCCATCACCACCCCGGACGCGGTTTGTGCCGTGACCTCCAGGACGTCGGGAATGGATTCCCGGACCGCCGCCAGCGAGTGATAGCGGGTGGCCGTGATGGGGGAGGGGAGGCCGGCGAACACGCTGGTGCCGCTGTGCTCCACCTGCGAGGTCTTGCCATGCATCAACTCCGGGGCATGGGTGACCGTGCCGCCGAACGCCTCCGCCAGTGCCTGGTGGCCCAGGCACACACCGAACATCGGCACGCCGTGTTCGCCGCACCACTTGATCAGCTCGATGCAGATGCCTGCCTCGGCGGGGTTGCCGGGGCCGGGTGAAATCAAAACGCCGTCCCGGGCGCCGGCGAGTTCGATCGCCTCGGCCAGGGTGACGTCGTCGTTGCGGACCACCGTGGTTTCGGCGCCGAGCTCCTGGAGGTAACCCACCAGGGTGTAGACAAAGCTGTCGTAGTTATCCACTACGAGGATCTTGGTTGTGGTCATGGCTGGTCTGCTGAACCAATCGTCGAGTCGGTGAATTGGGTGAAGTGGGACATCCAGGGGAACAGGAACTGGACCATCAATACCAGGGCAAGGGCGACCAGTACCAATGAGAAAACAATCCTCAGCCAGAGCGGACCAGGGAGGTGGCGGAATATCCAGGCGTACATGCTCAGCCTTTCCCTGTGGCGGCTGCAACCTGTGCCGCGATCTCGGCCGGCGGGCCGGCGGACGCCGGACGCCAGCTGTCCAGCAGGGCATAGGCAATGATGCGTTCTTCGGCGCCGAAGCGGGGGTTGCAGCTGGTCATGGTGAGGTAACTTTCCGTGGGTGCCACACCGGGTTGGGTGGGTACCGGTTCCAGGACGTCGGTGCGCGACGGCAGCACGATCTGGTTGTTGCGAAAAACGTAGACATAGAAGCCGTCCCTGGTCTGGACGTAGATCTTGTCCCCCGGCACCAGGGTATGGATGTTGTCCAGCACCGCGCCGTGCGTCTGGCGGTGGCCGGCGACCGCGAAGTTGCCCACCGCACCGGGCATGGCCGTGTTGCTGTAGTGTCCCAGCCCCAAGGTGTCCAGCACATCCTGGCTGGTCCCCTGGACAATCGGACGGGTGTAGGTGGCTCCGAACCGGGGGATGTACATGATGCCGATCGTGCCGGCGTGGCCCGGGGCGGTACCCACTACTGGCGTGCCGAAATCCTGCCCGCCTGCCGGTGGCGCGGCGGGTGCCGTTGCTGCCGGGGACGGCGCAGCGGTGCTGAGGTCCTGGGCAAATTCCTTGATGACCTGGCTCTGCTTGGCGTCTGATTCAACGTTGGTCCACCACAGCTGCCACGCCACGAAGAGCAGGAGGATGATGCCGGCGGTGATCAACAGTTCACCGATGACCTGGATGGTTCCACGTAGCAGGGAGCCACGGCGGGCGGGCGGGGCCACGGGCCCGGCCTTCTCCTGCAATACCACGCGTTCTCCTCCGGGCGTCCACCCAGGGCACCGGGTGCCCATCAACTGCGGCTAGAATTGGCTGCTAGTAAGAATCCAGATTTGACCAAGATCGCGCAGACCGCTGGCAATTTCCTTCTTGCAGGATATCAAGCCCGGGCCGCCGAGCTTGCCCAGCCTGCCAAGGAGAGCCAGTGCCCGAGTCGAAACCTCGCAAGAAGACTGCCAGCACCGCCCAGCCGGCTTCCACCGATTCATACAAGCCCAACCCCGTCTGGTTCAAGCCGGTGATGTTCGGCCTGATGATCATCGGACTCTTCTGGATCATCACGTTCTACATCAGTGAGGGACGTTTTCCGGTCCAGGCGTGGCAGTCGTGGAACATCGTGGCAGGCTTCGGCATTGCCATCGTGGGGTTCCTAATGACCACCCGCTGGCGTTCCTGACGCGTTCGCAACGCTACTTTCGAGGAGGATCCCCCTGTCTCCCGATTCCGCCGGCGTGATCATTGGCGACGACGGCCTGGCCCGGCCCGCGTGGGCATCCACGGATCCGTTGATGCGCGCGTACTACGACCAGGAGTGGGGGCTGCCCGTCACTGACGAGCAGGGCCTCTACGAACGTATCTGCCTGGAGGGATTCCAGGCCGGGCTCTCGTGGGCCACCATCCTGCGCAAGCGTCCCGGCTTCCGTGCCGCCTTTGCCGGTTTCGATCCCGACGCCGTGGCCTTGTTCGGCGATGCGGACGTGGAACGGCTGATGCGGGACCCGGGCATCGTCAGGAACCGCCTGAAGATCCACGCCGCGGTCAAGAACGCCCGGGCCACCGTGGAGCTTCGAAACGACGGCGGGCTGGTGGACTTTGTCTGGAGTTTCCGCCCGGCGAGCACCCCGCGTCCCCGAGTAGCGTCGGATATTCCCACCCAATCGGCGGAGTCGGTCGCATTGTCCAAGGCGTTGCGGAAACGGGGCTTCTCGTTCGTTGGCCCCACCACCATGTTCGCCCTGATGGAAGCCGTGGGAATAGTGGACACGCACCTCCTGGCGAGTCACCGTCGGGGTTCCTCCGGGGTCTGGGCCGAGTAGCGCCGCGCTGCGTCGGCTGTCCGCAGCTGTTGGCAAGGTTATCCACAGTGTGGATAACCTTTGTGGCATCGTGCCTCCGAGGTCTCCTGTGGCGCGTTGCTGCCCGACCGGCCGAAATTTGCCCGCAAGATGTGGTTATTAACAGTGTGGAATACCTGTGGATAACCAGCGTTGCGGCCGGACCCGTCATTACGGACGGCTGCGCCTCACGGGGTGGTGGCTGGTGATGGAAACCCTATTGAAGGCATTCATGGTGACAGCCACCCAGCTCACCGCGGAGAATTCCTCCGCCGTGAGGCACTGCCTTGCATAGGCTTCTTCACTCTCGCGCGATTCCTGGTCGGGGAGTTCCGTAATGCTTTCCACCAACGCCAGCGCAGCCCTTTCCTTGTCCGTGAACAGGGCCGTTTCCCGCCATGCCGGCAGCACCGCGAGCCGCTGTGGACTTTCACCTGCCTCAGCGGCCTTCCGCACGTGCAGGTCCAGGCAGTAGGCGCAGCCGTTGATCTGCGAGATCCGTACATTGAGGAGCTCCAGCAGGCCAGCGCCCAAGCCGGCGGCTTCCGCTGCTTCCTGCACCTTCAGTCCGAGGCCGCTGATCGCCCTCCACAAAGCCGGGTGCTGCTTGTCGAGGTACAGGTGCTCGGTGGCGCTCACGGGAGTCCTTCAAGGTAGTACGGCTGGGCAAGGCACCATCATAGGCAGAGGTGCCTGAGGGGCCGACGACGCGGTTATGCACTTAACAACATCCCGATACCCACAAGTTATCCACAACTGTGGGTAACCCCGTGGAAATCACAGGCGGTTGGGCGGTCTGACCTACTCGCACCACGGATCCAGCGCGGGAAACTACAGGGTTGTTACTTATTAACAGTGTGCATAACGCTGTCGATAAGTCCGGGTATTGCCTTCTATTGGCGCGCTCGGGGGGTGCTTTGCGGGCAGTTGTCCACGTGTTGGTCCTGGATCGTCCGCTTATCCACTTACGCACACCCCTATCCCCACAGGTTATCCACAGGTGTGGAGAAATCGAGGATATCCGGGGCCGAGAAGTAAATCGCTAGCCACTGTCCGGGAAACGGCGCCTGAACTACACCCCTGTAAGTTACCAACACTGTGGATAAGGCCTGTGGAAAAGACGAATGCCCGGCACCTGTGGTGCCGGGCATTCAGGGGTGCTTCTGGACCGCGGGGAGTTACAGGGAGACCCGCAACCATGTCAGGGCAACAAGCAGGGCCACCACCGCGGCGAGCCCTGCGGCCTGGATGAGGCCCTGCCGGCGTCCCCGCGGGGTATAGGCGAGGACGGCTGCACAAAGCCCGCCGGTGACCAGTCCGCCCAAGTGGGCCTGCCAGGCGATTTGGGGGACCAGGAAGCCGATGACACCGTTGATGGCAATCAAGACCCACAGCTGGCGGGTATCGCCTCCGCGCTGGCGCTGGACCAGCAGCATGGCGCCGAAGAGGCCGAAGATCGCTCCGGACGCCCCAACCACCCCGAAGAGTTGCTGGCCGGGAACATAAAGCGGTGTCAGCAGCAGGTACCCCACGGAACCGCCCAAGGCCGAAATAACGAACAGCGCTAGGAACCGCAGGCGGCCCAGGATTGGTTCCAGGGCCTGGCCGAAGATCCACAGCGTGTACATGTTAAGCAGAATGTGGAGGAGGTTGTCCGGCGAGTGCAGGAATGCCGAAGTGAGCATCCGCCATGGTTCGAACTCGTTGTACTTCGGTTCTGCGTAGATGTTGGCAAAGGCCAAGGCCCGGTAGACGCCTTCATTGGGAATGACGAACTGCAGGACCTGGAGAAGCGCGCAGACCGCAATGATGGCAAACGTCACCATCGGCCTGCCGGTGGCCACGGCCCCGCCGTAGACCGTCCGGACTTCGGGCGTCGTCCGCCGGGTTTCGTTGACGCAGTCAACGCACTGGAATCCGACGGCGGCCGCCCGCTGGCAGTCCGGGCACGCCGGGCGTCCGCAACGCTGGCAGCGCACATAGGAGGGCCGGTCCGGATGCCGGGGGCAGACCGGAACCTGCGCGGACGGCTCAGCCGACGGAATTCCGTAACTCATGCTGTGGTGTTAAAGCTGTTCGATGTCGATGCTGTTGATGGTGACATCCTCCACGGGGCGGTCACCCATGCCGGTGCGGACACCCTCGATAGCGTCGACGACCTTCTTGGACTCCTCGTCCGCCACCTCACCGAAGATGGTGTGCTTGCCCTGCAGCCAGTCCGTGGGAATGGTGGTGATGAAGAACTGTGAACCGTTGGTGCCTTTGCCCATCTGGATGCCGGCGTTGGCCATGGCGAGCTTGTAGGGCTGGTTGAAGCTCAGTTCCGGGTGGATTTCGTCATCGAAGCGGTAGCCGGGGCCACCGGTTCCGCGGCCCAGGGGATCGCCGGCCTGGACCATGAAGTCCTTGATGATGCGGTGGAAGATGGTTCCGTTGTACAGCGGAGTGCCGGTCTTGTCCTCACCGGTTTCCGGGTGGGTCCAGGCCTGCTCGCCGGTGGCAAGGCCAACGAAGTTCTTGACCGTCTTGGGCGCGTGGTTCCCGAAGAGGTTAACCACGATGTCGCCGAGGCTGGTGTGGATGGTTGCTTTTGCAGTTGCGATGGCAGTCATAAGCCTCATTCTTCCATGTCCCCTATGGGCGGCAACGGCTGCGGCAGCAGTTCCGCGCTGGGTGAAATCGGCCTAAAATCCGCAGAGTGAATAGCCCGGGGTGGTCCGGGCACGTAGGCTAGCGACAGAACCGTCACATTAATCGGGAGGTAGTTGTGAAGAAATCGGATCGTATTGCCCGTGACCTTGAGCAGTCGGTCACCAGTGCGGTGGAAAATGCCAAGGACTGGGCGGCCCCCCGGGTGGAAGCAGCGGTGGATTGGGCTGTCCCGCGGCTCCAGCACAGCCTGGATACCGCATCTCCCAAAATCCAGGAAGGCCTGAAGACCGCAGCTCACAACTTGGCTGACGGTGTTGCCACCGTGACGCCCAGGATCCAGGACGGACTGGCCCAGTTGGCGCCGAAGATCAACGACGTCGTGGAAAACGCATCACCCAAGCTTCACGACGCCCTGGACAAGGCAACGCCGGTGGTCCTGAACGCCCGTGACCGCGTGGTGGTGGACTACCTGCCCAAGCTCTCCGACCAGATCGGCGTGGCCTCGGAGGCCGTTCACCGCACCCTTGAAGGCGCACCTGCCCGCGTCGACGCCGTCGCCCAGAAGCTTGGCGACGCGGGAATTGTGCACGCCATCCAGGAACAGGCACAGGCCACCGGTACGCAGCTCAAGGCCGCCGCAACCGAGGCTGGCCGCACCGTCGGTATCCAGCTGTCCCAGCCCGAGCCCAAGAAGAAGCGCGGCTGGCTGGTCTTTGGCGTGATTGCCGCCGCAGTGGCCGCGGGCGTTGCCGCGTGGAAGGCTTCCAAGCCCGTGGAGGACCCCTGGAAGACTCCGTCGCCGGTTACCCCCACGCCTGCCCCGGTGCCGGCCACCACCGTCAGCGAGGTCAAGGAACACGTGGCTGACGCCGCAGGTAAGGCTGCAGACGCCGCAGGTTCCGCAGCCTCCGCCGTCGCGGACAAGGCAGCGGACGCCGCCGAAGCGGTCAAGGACAAGGCTGCAGACGCCGCTGACAAGGCCAAGCACGTGGCCGACGACGCGGCCGACGAAGCACCCACCGCCGCAACTGACGCCAAGACGGCTACCAAGAACATCGCGTCGAACATCGGCAACGACGTCAAGGGCACCACCGAGGCCTAGTCCTTCGCCGCGCACAAGGGGCTCCGTTTTGAACGGGGCCCCTTTTGTGTGTCCGCGGAAGCTCATGGGCCACGCCGCGGCAGGACACGGCCCGGATGCTAGATTTGATCTGATGTCAGCCGATCGATCCTCTGGGGATGCCTTGAACGACGCAGCCGAACAGCTCCGCGTGTCCATCGTTATCCCGGCGTACAACGAGGAAAGCGTTATCAGGCAGTGCCTCATCGCTGCCATCTACCAGTCGGTTCCCGCCCACGAAATCATCGTGGTGGACAACCTCTCGAGCGACCGCACTGCCGCGATCGTCAGCCAGATGCAGCTCGAATACCCGGAAAGCCCCATTATCCTGCTCAGCCAGGACCGGGAGCAGGGCCTGATCCCCACCAGGAACTTCGGGCTCGACCACGCCACGGGGGATGTCCTCGGGCGGATCGACGCGGATTCCATCGTCGAACCCGACTGGGTGGAGCAGGTCCAGAAGGCCTTTGCAGATCCCGTCGTCCAGGCCGCAACGGGGCCGGTGGTGTATTACGACATGCCCATGCGCCGTTTTGGGCTCAAAGCGGACGACAAAATGCGCCAGCTCATGCTGAAGCTGGCCAAGCACCAGTACCACTTCCTGTTCGGCTCCAACATGGCCCTGCGTGCCAGTGCCTGGGAAACCATTCGGGCCGAGACCTGCCGGGACGAGAAAGACGAGATGCACGAGGACATCGATTTGTCCCTGCACCTTGCCGACCATGAACTGCCGGTCCGCTACTGGCCGCAGATGGTGTCCGGCATGTCCGCACGCCGGCTTGAGGACTCTCCGCGGGACTACCGCTACTACGTCACCCGCTTCGATCGGACCTACAAAGCCCACAACGTGCGCAAAATGGCATTGAAGGCCCCCATGGTGGTCTTCTTTTCGGTGTATTTCCCGGCAAAGCTCCTGCGGGCCATCCACACCGTCAACACCGCCCAGCCCGTCCGCCGCGGCGGACAGTAAGGCCCGGCGGCGGCAGGCTTCCTGTCAGTCCGTTCCCAGTTCCGCCAACGGACGGCCCGACGGCGGTTCCTCCCCGGGCGGCAGTGGCCGCTTCCCTGCCCTTCCGGACCGTTGCCCCAGGACAACGACGGCGAGTCCCGCCAGGATGAGGCCCAGCCCGGCGTACGTGCCAGCCGGAAGGGTCTCGTGCAGGAAGACGGCGGCCAGAAGTGCGGCCCCGGGAATTTCCAGCAGGATGATCATGGAGACGATGAGGGGACTCATGGTGGCCAGCAGGTGGTTGAAGGCCGTATGGCCCACCAACTGCGCGCAGACGGTGATGGCCGCGATACCCAGCCACCCTGCCGGCTCGAACCCTGCCAGGGGCTGGCCGGCCGCCAGGGCCAGCACCGCCACGAGGACCGCGCACATCCCGTAGCAGAGCGTGGTGTATGTCCCCGTGGTCATGCTCTGCCGGGCCTTGCCGCCTGCCAGCGTGTAGAGCCCCGCCAGCGCGCCGCCGGCCATCGCCAGCAGGTCTCCGGTCAGTGCCTGCGAAGAGGTTCCCAGGTCGAAGCCGGTAATGGCGACAACACCGCCGAAGGCAATCCCCAGTCCAGCGAGGACCTGCCAGCGGTGCCGGGTTCCGCGGACGAGCTGGAAGACGGCAATCCAGCCGGACTGCAGGCACACCAGGGCTGTGGCGGCCGCAACGGAGGTCAGTTGCAGCGAAGTGATGAAGCAGGCGAAGTGCAGGGCGAGGGCGACGGCGGCCAGCAGGGACCAGCGGAACTCGCGGGCCGTGATGCTGCCGAACTTGCGGGGCTCCCGGATGAGCGTGGGGGCAGCCATGACCACGGAACCGATGGCGTTGCGCCAAAAGGCAATGGCGAGGGCGCTGACGCTCGTGGCGCCCAGGGTTGCGGCGATCAAGGGGCCTGACGAGGCGACGCCGAGGACACCCAGGGCCGCGAAGAAGAAGTTCAATGGATACCCCCTGGAGCCGTCCCCGGAGGGAAAGGAGAACAAAAAGTCCCGGCCGGCGTTTCCGCTGACCGGGACTTTCCTATGGTGGAGGCACGGGGACTCGAACCCCGAACCCCCTGCTTGCAAAGCAGGTGCGCTACCAATTGCGCCATGCCCCCATAAGAAGCAACCCGTCCATCATACCCCAGGAACCGCGAGGCCTTGACGGCTTCCTTACCTGGCGCCCAAGCTAGTCAACCGTATCGGTTGACTTGCTCCAGACTGTTTTCCGGGCTTCGGATTCCTGTGCTTTACGGAAGACCAGGAAGCCTGCGATTGCCGCTGCGAGTACCAGCAACTTCTTCACATGCTCCCCGTTCCGGCCGGGTACCGGATGTATCCGGACCAAACCTCCGTTTGAAACCTGCACAGGTTCCGTGGGCGTACCAGGACTTGAACCTGGGACCTCTTCGTTATCAGCGAAGCGCTCTAACCGCCTGAGCTATACGCCCCGATGCCTCATCGGGCCGAGATATGACTTTACAGCACATCCCGGCCCGATCTCAAATCGGGCATTTCCACCGGATTACCCCCGGTGAAACCGGGTTCTTAATCGTCCGTCAAGGTGACGCCGATTCCACCCACCAGCGTGGCGGAAATGTTGTAGAGGACGGCGGAGAGCATGGACAGCGCCGTCAGCAGGACAACGTTGACCACAGCGATGATGGTGGCGAATGAGGCCACCTGCCCCAGCGATGCCACCTTCTTCAGTTCGAAGCCGCCGCTTTCGGAGCCGGCGAGCGTTCCCAGCAGGCTGTCCACCTGGTCGAAGATTCCGGTCAGGTCCAGCACCGTCCACAAGACGATTGCTGCCACCACGGTGACAATGCCAAGTGCCACCGAGAGCAGGAATGCCATCTTCAGTACGGACCAGGGGTCCACCTTGCTGATCAGCAGCCGGGCCCGCCGTACCTTTGCTTTCGGCGCGGGCTTCACCAGGCCGGGATTACCCTGTCCCTGGGCCGGCCGCTGGCCGGAGGCTGCAGGGCGCTGGCCCGGCTGACCCTGGAAGGGCCGCTGGCCGGGCTGCGCGGGGCGGTCGCCCTGCTGCGCGCGCTGGCCCGGAACCGCGGGACGCTGGCCCGGGGCACCTGCGGCCGCTGCCGGTCGCTGCTGCGGACGGACGGGGGCGTTCACGCGGGGCGCCGCTGAAGGCCGGTTCCCGTCAGGAACAGTGCTGTTCGGCTTGGGAAATGAGTCGGAATTACTCACTCGTTACCTCCGTGTTGTCTTCGTTCGGCTCAGCGTCGCCCGAGGCGTCCTCTGACTCAACGGCCGGTGATTCTTCTGCCATTGCTGGCTCGGCGGAATCCCCAGCGGGACCGCCATCTTCAGCCAACGTTACGTCATCCTCAGCGGATTCATCGTCCTCGAGGCCCCGTTCGCTGTTACGCGCCACCTCGATAATCCGGTCATTCTTGTCCGGCTTGGCGAAGATGACGCCCATCGTGTCACGACCCTTGGCCGGAACACCGGCCACGGAGGACCGGACCACCTTGCCGCCCTCCATGACCACCAGGACTTCATCCTCTTCCTGGACGATGAGGGCTCCCACGAGGTGGCCGCGTTCTTCCTGGTATTTGCCTACCTTGATGCCGAGACCGCCACGGCCCTGGAGGCGGTATTCCTCCACCGCCGTGCGCTTGGCGTACCCGCCTTCCGTCACGATGAAGACGAACGAGCCGTCAGTCACCACATCGGCGGCCAGCAGTTCGTCGTCCTCGCGGAACTTCATCCCGGTAACGCCGGAGGTTGCCCGGCCCATGGGTCGCAGGGCGTCGTCCGTAGCGGTGAAGCGGATGGACTGGCCCATGCGGGAGACCAGGAAGAGGTCGTCTGTTTCCGAGACGAGCTGCGCCGACACCAGTTCGTCGCCGTCGCGCAGGTTGATCGCAATGACGCCGGCGGAACGGTTGGTGTCGTAGTCCTCGAGCCTGGTCTTCTTCACCAGGCCCCGCTTGGTGGCGAGCACCAGGTACGGCGCCTGCTGGTAGTCCTTCAGGTCCAGCACCTGGGCAATGTGTTCATCAGGCTGGAATGCGAGCAGGTTGGCAACGTGCTGGCCCTTGGCGTCCCGGCCCGCTTCCATGAGCTCGTACGCCTTGGCACGGTATACACGGCCGAGGTTGGTGAAGAAGAGCAGCCAGTGGTGCGTTGTGGTGACGAAGAAGTGTTCCACGACGTCGTCGCCGCGAAGCTGGGCACCCTTGATGCCTTTGCCGCCGCGCTGTTGTGAGCGGTAGTTGTCACTGCGCGTGCGCTTGACGTAGCCGCCGCGGGTGATGGTGACCACCATTTCCTCTTCGGGGATCAGGTCTTCCATGGACATATCGCCATCGAAGCCCATGAGGATCTTGGTGCGGCGGTCGTCGCCGTGCTTGTCCACGATTTCGGCCAGCTCGACGCTGATGATCTCGCGCTGGCGCTGTTCGGAGGCCAGGATCGCGTTGTATTCGGCGATCAGGGCCTCGAGCTCGGTGTGCCGGTCCTGGATCTTCTGGCGTTCCAGGGCGGCGAGGCGGCGCAGCTGCATGTCCAGGATGGCGCGGGCCTGCAGCTCGTCGATATCAAGAAGTTCCATCAACCCGTCGCGTGCGGCTTCGGTGGTGTTCGAGGCGCGAATCAGGGCGATGACTTCGTCGAGCATATCCAGTGCCTTCAGCAGGGCGCGGAGGATATGGGCTTCCTCCTCGGCCTTGCGCAAGCGGTACCGGGTTCGGCGTGCAATGACGTCCATTTGGTGCGTCACCCAGTGCCGGATGAAGGCGTCCAGGCTGAGTGTCCGGGGCACGCCGTCAACGATGGCCAGCATGTTGGCGGAGAAGTTGCTCTGCAGCTCGGTGTGCTTGTAGAGGTTGTTCAGCACCACCTTGGGTACGGCGTCGCGCTTCAACACGATCACCAGGCGCTGGCCGGTGCGGCCGGAGGTTTCATCGCGGAGGTCCGCGATGCCGGAGATTTTGCCGTCCTTGACCAATTCGGCGATCTTGATGGCCAGGTTGTCAGGGTTGGCCTGGTACGGCAGTTCCGTGACCACCAGGCAGGTGCGTCCCTGGAGTTCCTCCACCGCGACCACTGCACGCATGGTGACGGAACCGCGGCCGGTCCGGTAGGCGTCTTCGATGCCCTTGTGTCCCAGGATGGTGGCACCCGTGGGGAAATCCGGGCCCTTGACCCGCAGCAGCAGTTCTTCGAGGAGTTCCTCGCGGGTGGCGCCGGGGTTGGCCAGGTACCACTGGACCCCGTCCGCCACTTCCCGCAGGTTGTGCGGCGGGATGTTGGTGGCCATGCCGACCGCAATGCCGGAGGATCCGTTCACCAGCAGGTTGGGGAACCTGGCGGGCAGGATGGTGGGTTCCTGGTTCTTGCCGTCGTAGTTGTCCTGGAAATCGACGGTTTCCTCGTCGATGTCGCGGACCATTTCCATGGCCAGGGGCGCCATTTTGGTCTCGGTGTACCGGGGTGCGGCGGCACCGTCGTTGCCTGGTGAACCGAAGTTCCCCTGACCGAGCGCCAGCGGATAGCGCATGGTCCAGTCCTGGATCAACCGGACCAGGGCATCGTAGATGGCAGTGTCGCCATGCGGGTGGTACTGGCCCATGACTTCGCCCACCACGCGGGCGCACTTGTTGAAGGAACGGTCGGGGCGGTATCCGCCGTCGAACATCGCGTAGAGCACGCGGCGGTGGACGGGCTTGAGGCCGTCGCGGACGTCCGGGAGGGCGCGCCCTACGATGACGGCCATGGCGTAGTCCAGGTAGGAACGCTGCATTTCCGTCTGCAGGTCCACCTGTTCAACGCGGTCGATCAGCACGTCGCCTTCAAGAACGGTGTCCGGTTCTCCGGCCTCGGGGGCGGGAATCTCGGGGGTTTCGTCGCTCATTCTTTATTTTCCGTTTCAGGTATATGTCTGGTTCCGAATACTTTGGAGCGGGTCCTTAGATGTCCAGGAACCTGACGTCCTTGGCGTTCTGCTGAATGAAGTTGCGCCGTGACTCCACGTCTTCGCCCATGAGGACGGAGAAGATCTGGTCGGCGGCGAGGGCGTCATCCATGGTCACCTGCAGCAGGGTGCGGTGGTCAGGGTCCATGGTGGTATCCCAGAGTTCGGTGTAGTCCATCTCGCCCAGGCCCTTGTAGCGCTGGATGCCGTTGTCCTTCGGGATGCGGCGTCCAGCCGCTTGGCCAGCCACCAGTTTGGCGTCGCGTTCGCGGTCGCTGTACACGTAGTCGTGCGGCGCGTTGGACCATTTGATCCGGTACAGCGGCGGTTGCGCCAGGTAGACGTAGCCGTTCTCGATCAGGGGACGCATGTAGCGGAACAGCAAGGTCATCAGCAAGGTGGTGATGTGCTGGCCGTCCACGTCGGCATCGGCCATGAGGACGATTTTGTGGTACCGAAGTTTGGCGAGGTCGAAGTCCTCGCCAATCCCGGTGCCGAACGCGGTGATCATGGACTGGACCTCCGCGTTGCCCAGGGCCTTGTCCAGGCGGGCACGTTCCACGTTCAGGATCTTGCCGCGCAGGGGCAGGATGGCCTGTGTTTCGGGGTTGCGGCCGCGCTTGGCGGAACCGCCGGCGGAGTCGCCCTCCACGATGTAGACCTCGCACTTTTCCGGGTCCTTGGAGGAGCAGTCGGAAAGCTTGCCCGGCATGCCGAACGATTCCAGCGGGCTCTTGCGCCGGGCGTTGTCGCGGGCCTTCCGCGCGGCCATGCGTGCCTGGGCCGCCGAAATGGCCTTGCGGATGACGTCACGGGCGGGACCGGGGTTGCGCTCCAGCCAGTCACCCAGGCCGTCGGTGACCACGCGCTGGACGAATCCCTTGACCTCGGAGTTGCCCAGCTTCGTCTTGGTCTGGCCTTCGAACTGGGGCTCCGCCAGCTTGACGGAAATGACGGCGGTGAGGCCCTCGCGGATGTCGTCGCCCGTGAGGTTGTCGTCCTTTTCCTTGATGATGCCCTTTTCCCGGGCGTACCGGTTTATCAGGGACGTCAGTGCGGCACGGAAGCCTTCTTCGTGGGTGCCGCCCTCGTGGGTGTTGATGGTGTTGGCGTAGGTGTGCACGCTCTCGGAGTAGGCACTGGTCCACTGCATCGCCATTTCCAGGGCAATCCGGCGTTCGGTGTCCTCGGTTTCGAAGGCGATGACGTCCTCGTGGACCACCTCCACCTTCTTGCCCGAGTTCAGGTGCTTGACGTAGTCCAGCAGGCCTTCGTCGTACTGGTACACCACGGTTCGGTGTTCGGCGCTGATCTCACCGTCGGTGCTGAGGTCGTCAAGGTCGAGGTCGCCGTCGGCTTCATCACCTTCGGCGGCACGCTCATCCGTCAACGTTATGCGCAGGCCCTTGTTGAGGAAGGCCATCTGCTGGAAACGGGCGCGGAGGGTCTCGAAGTCGAACTCGGTGGTTTCAAAGATCGCCGGGTCCGGATAGAAGGTCTGGGTGGTGCCGGTGGCATCGGTCTCTTCACCCTGGACCAGGCTGCCCTGCGGCTTGCCTCCGTCGGCGAATGACATCCGCCAGACGTGGCCCTGGCGCCGTACCTCGGTGTCCACCCTGCTGGAGAGGGCGTTGACCACGGAAATGCCCACACCGTGCAGGCCGCCGGAGACCGCGTAGCCGCCGCCACCGAACTTGCCGCCGGCGTGCAGGATGGTCATTACCACCTCGACGGTGGGCTTGTGCTCGGTGGGGTGCATGTCCACCGGGATTCCGCGGCCGTCGTCGACAACTTTGACGCCGCCGTCGGCCTGCAGGACCACTTCGATATGGCTGCAGTAACCGGCGAGTGCCTCATCCACGGAGTTGTCCACCACCTCATAGACCAGGTGGTGGAGTCCTCGGGGACCCGTGGAACCGATATACATGCCCGGGCGCTTGCGGACAGCTTCGAGGCCTTCAAGGACAGTGATGTCGCTGGCACCGTACTCCCTTGGGCTGGCAGACGCAGCCGGGGTGTCAGGGGTACGGCCATCCTCGACCGCTGTATCTGCTGCCAGAATATCTGTATTGTCGTTAGCCACAGGCGCTGCGACTCCTCTGTTCTCGATGATGGCCGGCTGATTTCTTTTCGCAGGGAAAAGTGACCCGCCAACAGGCACAAACTTATGGCGCCGGTGACTCGATGACGGTCGGTGATCCGCGCTCTGCGTGCGGGACGCGCGCGGAGAACGGACTGAAGTCAACGTTTCATCCGCGCCCAGTTATCTCGGTCAATTCTACCGCGAACACGCCCAGATCCTCGCATTCCAAGGCCGTGGGCGGACGGTGAATGTGCCTGTGCGAGGCTCTTGGCCCCGCCTAGGACGGCCCGGTGGTACGCCCTCCGGGTGCCCATACACGCCGCGGCCCTTACCGGCCTCTATACGCCTTTGGGCGAAGTTTCAAGACCTGCGGCCCGGCTATCCGTAGGTGTCCCGCGGACCACGCCCGTTGACACTGCGTCCACCCTTGCGCCAGCTGGGCGCTGTGGGGCCGAGGACCTGGATCCTGGTGACCACGCCGTCGCCCAGTTCCCGGCGGAATTTCTCCAGCAAGCTGGTGCTCAGCAGCCTGAGCTGGGTGGCCCAGGCCGTGGAGTCACACCGAACGTGCAGGGTGGTGTCGGTGAAGCTTTCGGGTGTGCAGTGGGCTGAAATCTCCGGGCCCACCAAGGTGGCCCACTCCGCCATGACGGAACCCACCGCTACCGGGGAGGTCCAGCCGCGTTCTGCAACCAGCCGCCCAACCACTTTGCCCAGGCCGAGCGGGTCCCGGCCGGTGGCATGAAACTGGCTGAAGCCCCGGGTGTCACGGATACTGCCCTTGGCTTTTTGCGAACCGGGCCGGGGCGCCTTCCTGCGGACTTCGCCGCGGGCGGCAGCCGCCTCCCGCATCCGGTTCAGTGCTGCTTGCGGGGCATCGATGTGGTCAGGTTCGCGGCCGGGCTGCAGCCCGGCATCCTCGTCACTGCTCATCGATTCCTCCCGGGATGACCTTCACCCGCCGTCCGGACAGCTCTTCCGGAATATCGGCGTCGACGGCGGCGGTCACCAGGACCTGTTCCGCGCCGGAGACTATAGCCGCCAGTTTACGCCGCCGCTGGACATCGAGTTCGGCAAAGACGTCGTCCAGGATGAGGATGGGGGCGGACCCGCCGGTGCGGGCGTCATCGAGCATGACGTAGTACGACGCCAACCGCAGGGAGAGGCACATGGACCAGGTCTCCCCGTGCGAGGCATATCCCTTCGCGGGTGCCTGTCCGAGGATGAGCTCCAGCTCGTCGCGGTGCGGGCCGACGAGCGAGATGCCACGTTCAAGTTCTTTCTTCCGTGACTCCGCGAAAGCCTGGATGTAGCGCTCCGTCAGCTGTTCGACACTGAGCAAGCGCAGGTCCTCCTGCGCGGCGGACGAAGCCCCGGCCGTGGTGCGCTGGGCGTATGCGGCCGGGACGCCGTCGTCGTCCATCTGGTTCTGGAGGGTCGAACGGTACAGGGCATCGGCGGGCTTGGAAGCATCCGTCAGCTCGGCGTAAGCGCGGGCGAGGTGCGGGCGGAGCCGTTCCACCAGTTCCAGCCGTGCGTGCAGCAGCTGTGCCCCGGCACGGGCCATGTGCTGGTCCCAAACATCCAGGGTGGCTTCATGGGCAGTCGTGAACCGTCCGGCCCGCGCTGATTTCAGCAGGGCGTTGCGTTGCTTCAGGACGCGGTCGTAATCGCTGCGGGTGGCTGCATGATGCGGAATGAGGCTGGCGAGCAGTTCGTCCAGGAAGCGCCGGCGGTTGGCGGGATCCCCCTTGACCAATGCCAGGTCCTCGGGAGCGAACAGGACGGTCTGGCAGATGCCCAGCAGGTCGCGGGCGCGGACCGGGTTGCTGCGATTGATCCGGCCGCGGTTGGCCCGGCCGGCATTGATTTCCAGCTCCAGCACCGTGGTCTGCTCTCCGCGGACCAAACGGGCCCGGACCAAGGCGCGCTCTGTGCCGAACCGGAGCAAGGGGCCATCGGAACTGACCCGGTGGGAGCTGAGCGTTGCCAGGTAGCCGATGGCCTCCATCAGATTGGTTTTGCCGATGCCGTTGTATCCCACCAGGACGGTAACGCCCGGGCCGAGGCTGAGGTCAACCTGGGCGTAGCTGCGGAAGTCCGTCAGGGAAAGATGTTCAAGATACACGCGGTGGTCGGCAATTCTGGAACCGGTGGCGGCTCCTGCTGGATGCTACTTGGCGGGACGGGTTGCATGGCCACCGAACTGGTGGCGCAGCGCAGAAACCATCTTCATCGCGGGGGACGTGTCCTCCCGGGAAGCAAAACGGGCAAACAGGGCGGCCGTGATGGCCGGGGCCGGAACCGCATTGGCGATGGCCTCTTCAACTGTCCAGCGGCCCTCACCCGAATCCTCCACGTAGTCGTCGATGGACTCCAGGCCTGGATCTTCATCCAAGGCTTTGACCATGAGGTCCAGCAGCCAGGAACGGACCACGGTTCCCTTTTGCCAAGCGCGGAACGTGCCCGGCAGGTCCGTGACGATGTCCTTGGCGGCAAGCAGTTCGTACCCTTCGGCGTACGCCTGCATCAGGCCGTATTCGATCCCGTTGTGGACCATCTTGGCGTAGTGGCCGGCGCCGATTCCGCCAACGTGGACAAAGCTGTCAGCCCTGTCGCCCTCCGGCCGCAAGGCATCAAAAACCGGCATGGCGCGTTCAATGTCGCCGGCGTCACCGCCTGCCATCAGGCCGTAGCCGTTCTGTAGGCCCCAAACCCCGCCGGACACCCCGCAGTCGGCGAACCGGATGCCCTTGGCGGCAAGCACCTCACCATGTTTCTGGTCTTCCGTGAACCGCGAGTTTCCACCGTCGATCACAAGGTCGCCGGGCTCGAGTTTGCCGGCCAATTCGGTGATGACGGAGTCTGTCACGGGGCCGGCCGGGACCATGACCCAGATGACCCTCGGCGCCGGGACGGCGGCGATCAGGTCTTCGACGCTTGCGGCATCCGTGACATCGGGATTCCGGTCGTAGCCGGTGACCTCCACGCCGCCCTTGCGCAGGCGTTCACGCATGTTGAAACCCATTTTGCCGAGGCCAATCAGTCCAATGTGCACGGTGAGACTCTTTTCTGCGCTGGTGTGTGAAGGCTGGGAGCCGATGGGTGGACCCACGCCGCCCGGGTTCCCTGGCCGAGCTTGCGAGGCAAGGCGGCGGTGGGGACTAGTTGGGCAGGCGGACAGGCATCACCAGGTAGCGGTAATCATCCTGGTCTTCGCCGTCGGCATCTGCCTGCGCCGTGATCATGGCGGGCTTGGGTGCCGTGGTGAACGAGAACCGGACGAATTTCGTCTCGATGACACTGAGGCCCTCAATCAGGTAGTGCGGGTTGAAGGCCACGGTGATGTCCTCGCCGGACAGCTGCGCTTCAAGCTCCTCCGACGCCTGGGCGTCCTCGCCGGTCCCGGCATCAAGGTTGAGCAGTCCGCTGCTGAATGCCAGGCGGACCGGAGTGTTGCGTTCGGCGACAAGTGAGACGCGGCGGACGGCTTCCACCAGCTCTTGGGTTTGCACCGTGGCATGGATGGGTGTGGATTCCGGGAACAGGGACCGGATCTTCGGGTAATCGCCATCCACGAGCAGGGACGTGGTGGTGCGGCCGCCGCTTTCGAATCCGATCAGCCGGCTGTCATCGTCGGAGAGGGCAAGGTTGATGTCGCCGCTGTTGCCGAGGGTTTTGGCCACTTCGTTGAGGGTTTTGGCCTTCACCAGCGCGCTCGTGGAGATTCCCGGAGTCACAGGCTTCCACGGCACTTCGCGCATGGCCAGCCTGTACCGGTCGGTGGCAAGGAGGGTGATCAGGTCATCCTCGATTTCCATCCGCACGCCCGTGAGGATGGGCAAGGTGTCGTCCTTGCTGGCGGCGATGATCACCTGGGAAACAGCTTGCGCGAAAGCGTCGCCGGGAACGGTGCCGCTGATGGCAGGAAGGGCAGGCAGCGGCGGGTACTCGGCTTCCGGCATGGTGGCCAGGTGGAAGCTGCTTCGACGGCAGGTGAGTGTGACCTTGTTGCCGTCGGTTTCAACGTCCACCGGGGCCGAGGGGAGGCTGCGGCAGATGTCCGCAAGCAGCCGGCCGGAAACCAGGATGGTTCCTTCGTCCCTGATATCGGCGGCGATTTCCAGCCGTGCGGATGTTTCGTAGTCAAAGCTCGAGAGGCTGACCGTTCCCGCTTCGGCCTTCAGGAGCAGCCCGGAAAGGACGGGGACCGGCGGCCGCGGAGACAACGAGCGGGCTGTCCAGGTGACGGCTTCGGCCAGGACGTCCCGATCGACTCTGAACTTCACGGAAGGGTGCCGCCTTTCATTGCTGCTGCCATGTAAACCCGGGAACTTCGCAGTGAAACTCCGGAAGATGTTGTGCGCGCCGCGGCCGGTGCATGGTCCGTGCAGACGGAAACCACACAAAACCCAGGGATGGGAGCGCTGCTGACAGCTTAGCCGGAAGATCCGCGATTAACCCATCCCCAAGCACCCGGCCCGGCCCTTCCAGGGGCCGGAGGGCCCGCCCGGTGGAGGTGCCGATGGATCTTGTTGTTTGAGGGAATTCAATTTTTTGGGATTCGTAGTGTTAATAACTGCTGTGGAAACTGTGGATAACCCGATCCTGGCCCACGTTTCCGGGGTTAAGCCCTGTTCACGGACTGTGCGTTACCTGGGTTTTAAACAGGGTGTGGATGGGGACAACCCAAAGAGCCATTTTTGATGATCCACAGACGGCTTAAGGGTTTTAAGCCCATTAAGCGCGCTTGTCCCCTTAAGTATCCACAGGCTTATCCACATGCCCCTGTTAATAAGGTATAGAGTGCGTGGCCCGGTGTGGATTCAGGAGTCGCGCTGCTGCTGCTTGATCCGGTTGGTCAGTTCCGTCACCTGGTTGTAAATCACACGGCGTTCGGCCATCAGCTCACGGATCTTTCGGTCGGCATGGATCACTGTGGTGTGGTCGCGGCCGCCGAGTTCCTGGCCGATCTTGGGGAGCGACATGTCCGTCAGTTCCCGGCAGAGGTACATGGCGATCTGGCGGGCGGTGACAAGGGTCCGGGTGCGGGACTTGCTGCAGAGCTCTTCCATGCTGAGCTTGAAGTAGTCAGCGGTCTGCTGGAGGATCTGCGCTGACGTGATTTCCTGTGCACCGTCGTCAGTGATCAGGTCCTTGAGGACCATTTCCGCAAGCGCAACATCCACCGGCTGCCGGTTGAGGCTGGCGAAGGCGGTGACGCGGATCAGGGCGCCCTCAAGTTCGCGGATGTTGCTGGAAATCTTCGACGCGATGTACTCCAGGGCGTCATCAGGTGCCGACAGTCCCTCGCTGAGCGCCTTTTTCCGCAAAATTGCGATGCGCGTTTCGAGCTCCGGCGGCTGGATGTCTGTCAGCAGTCCCCATTCGAACCGCGACTTCATCCGGTCTTCGAACCCGGCGAGCAGCTTGGGCGGCTGGTCCGAGGTGATGACCACCTGTTTGTTGTTGTTGTGCAGCGAATTGAACGTGTGGAAGAACTCCTCCAGCGTGCGGTCCTTGCCGGCCAGGAACTGGATGTCATCGATCAGCAGGACGTCCACGTTGCGGTACGTGGTTTTGAAGCTGGCGCCTTCGTCGTCCCGGATGGAGTTGATGAAGTCGTTGGTGAATTCTTCGGAGTTGACGTACCGGACCCGGATCCCGCTGTAGAGCCGGCGGGCGTAGTGCCCGATGGCGTGCAGGAGGTGCGTTTTGCCGAGGCCGGAGTCGCCGTAGATGAACAGCGGGTTGTAGGCCTTGGCGGGTGCCTCGGCAACGGCGACGGCGGCTGCGTGGGCAAATCGGTTGGAGGAACCAATGACGAACGTGTCGAAGACGTACTTGGGGTTCAGCCGGCCGAATTCATGCGACGTGCTGGGCAGCATGGGCTGCGGCTTTTGTTCGATCAGCTGGTCCGGCGCGAACGCAGGCTCGACGACGGGTTCGGGCTCTTCGTGGATGGGCACCAGATCGGTGTCGACGTCGATGGCGCAGCGGATGTCCTCGGAGAAGACATTGTGCAGAGCATCGTCCAGGGCGTCCTTGACCTGGGTTTGGAGCACTTCGCGGGTGAGCTCGTTGGGGACGGCCACCAGGAGGGTGGAGCCGATCAGGCCCTGGGCCTGGGCGAGGATGACGAAACCCCGCTGGCGCGGTGAAACACGGTGGTCCTGTTCCAGCAGGCTGACAACCCGGCGCCAGGAACTTCCGACAGTATTGGCGTGGTTGGCTTCGTCTACTGTCATCAATCGGTTCCCTCAAAACTTGCTATGCCTGCATTGCCTGCAGCCCAAGTCCGGAACCAGGCTGCTGGCCCAACTTAATCCACAGGGTTATGCACAGTCCGTGGATAATCGGCTACTGGGACACTCTAGGGGATCAAAAGCCTAGAAGATAGCTGGCTATCCGGCTGTGGATAATTACACGGTTGTGGTTCCTTGGAGGCCCCTGTGAGCCACTTCATCCACAGCCTGTTGGGATACTTAGGCACAGCTGGGGATAGCACCGCAGGGCCCTCCCGGTTTGACTCGGGGCCTCGAATTGCCCTAACGTTGTGAAGTCCTTTGTGTCCGCTTTTTGGCCCCATCTGAACTTCCAGGCGCAGTGCGCTTGGACAGCCGGGGGAAGCGTGCATATACAAAACTTAGCGTCGGCCAGTTCTTCCCCATATTGATCGGGTGGGCGCACCTTTGATCCACTGGAGTAACTAACGTGAGCAAGCGGACTTTTCAGCCGAATAACCGCCGTCGAGCCAAGAAGCACGGCTTCCGCCTTCGTATGCGTACCCGTGCCGGCCGCGCCATCCTGGCAGCCCGTCGTGGCAAGGGCCGTACCGAGCTTTCGGCCTAAATAACTGACTTGTCGGTAGACATCCCTTTGCGAGTTTAAGGTGCTGGCCGCCCGCAACCGCCTGAGGACTGCAACCGATTTTTCAATAACCGTACGTTCCGGTGTCCGCAATGGACGCCGGAACGTAGTGTTATATGCGGCAGCCATCGCTGCCGACGAACCCAGCCGGATCGGGTTCATTGTTTCCAAGAGTGTAGGGAACGCCGTGGTCAGGAACCTCGTTAAGAGGAGACTGAGGGAAGCGGCTGCCGCCTCACTGAGTGAACACGCAACTGGACTCGCCATCGTGGTGCGGGCACTGCCCGCCTCCGCGTCTGCCAGTTGGGATCAACTGCTGGCGGATTACAACGCAGCACTGGAAACAACGCAGAACCGGCTGGCCGGACGGCCACCACGGCCTGCCGCCAAAGGTTCGGCCGGTACAACACGGGAGGGGACAACGCGTGCCTAGCACCACTGCCGCCGTCGCCCGCATCCGGAACGTGACCGCTGCCGTCGCAAAGTTCCTCTGGAACCTGCCCCGGAACATCCTCATTCTCTTGCTGATGGCCTACCGCAAGGTGGTTTCTCCCTTGTACGGCCCCGTCTGCCGATTCTTCCCTTCATGCTCGGCCTATGCCCTTGAAGCGGTCACCGTACACGGCGCTGTGAAGGGAAGCTGGCTCGCAGTCAGGCGCCTTGGCCACTGCCACCCATGGAATGCCGGCGGAGTGGACCACGTCCCCGCCGGCGGCCGGGAATGGCCTGCGGGCCGAACCCCCACAATTGTTGTGCTGAACAATCCGGACCGGTACCTGGTTGCTCGGACTGATGAAGAAGGCCGCAGTGCGGCCTGACGAATAGGGATAAGTATGGACTTCTTTGGAACAATCATGGCCCCGTTCAAGTGGCTGGTTTCCATCATCATGATTGGATTCCACGATGGCTTGAGCACCATCGGCATGCCCGCCGCAAACGGCTGGACCTGGACTCTGTCCATCATCGGACTGGTGCTGGTGATCCGTGCCGCCCTGATCCCCGTATTCGTCAAGCAGATCAAGGCGCAGCGCGGCATGCAGCTGCTGCAGCCCGACCTGAAGAAGCTGCAAGACAAGTACAAGGGCAAGACGGACCAGCTGTCCCGCCAGGCCATGGCCCAGGAACAGATGGCCATGTACAAGAAGCACGGCACCAACCCGTTCTCCGCCTGCCTTCCCATGCTGATCCAGATGCCTTTCTTCTTCGCACTGTTCCAGGTGCTTTCGGGCATTTCCCAGGCGAAAGACCAGGGAGCCGGCATTGGTGCGATGAGCCACGAACAGGTAGTGGAGTTCGATGCCTCCAGCATCTTCGGTGCGCCGCTGTCCGCCGCCCTGCTGCACGGTGGTGCCGGGAACACAGCCGTGGTGGTGCTCTCGATCGTGATGATCCTGGCCATGACGGCGTCCCAGTTCATCACCCAGAAGCAGATCATGGCCAAGAACATGTCTGAAGAAGCCATGGCCAGCCCATTCATGCGGCAGCAGAAAATGATGCTTTACATCCTGCCGGTAGTCTTCGGCGTGGGTGGCATCAACTTCCCCATCGGCGTTCTGATCTACTGGACCACCACCAACCTCTGGACCATGGGACAGCAGTTCTTCGTGATCCGCCGCATGCCGACGCCGGGATCCCCCGCTGCCAAGGCCCTCGCCGAACGCCGCGCAGCCAAGGGCCTGCCGGCCCTTTCCGTCCTCACCGGCAAGCGGGATGAAGCAGCCGACGCCGCCGCGGCTGCCGCCGTGGAAGCCAAGGGACAGCGCGTCCAGCCCCAGCGTAAGAACAGGAAGAAGAAGTAATGTCAGCCGAGAGCACCGAGCACGTCCTTTCCGAAGAGATTGCAGACCAGGACGAGTCCCCCGCTAAGGCCTCTGCGGCCAGCCGCCTCGAGGAAGAGGGCGACGTCGCCGCAGACTACCTGGAGGAACTGCTGGACATCGCCGACATCGACGGCGACATCGACATCGAGGTCCGCAACGGCCGCACCTACATCTCCATCGTCGCGGAGGAAGAAACCGAGGGCCTCGAAGGCCTGGTAGGGGAAGACGGCGAGGTGCTTGAGGCTCTCCAGGAGCTCACCCGGCTGGCCGTACTCTCCGCTACGGAGAACCGTTCACGGCTTGTGCTGGACATCAATGGCTACCGCCAGGAACGTACCGGCCACCTGCAGAAGATCGCCGAAGATGCTGCAGCATCCGTCAAGGAGACCGGTAAGCCGGTTGCCCTTGAGCCGATGAGTGCCTACGAGCGCAAGATCGTGCACGACGCCGTGGCTGACCTCGGATTGGTCAGTGAGTCCGAGGGTGAAGGCTCCGGACGCCACATTGTGGTTTCCGCAGACTAGAGAGTGCCAGCACGATAACCATGGTTGATATCACGGCAGCAGAGCTTAGGGCTGCTGAGAAGATTTTCGGCGACCGCCTGGACCTGGCCAAACGCTATGTTGAGCACCTGGCCACCTCCGGGACCGAACGCGGGCTGATTGGGCCCCGCGAGGTTCCCCGGTTGTGGAGCCGCCACGTGCTCAATTGCGCGGTCATCGAAAGTGAGATCCCCCAGGGAAGCCACGTTGCCGACGTCGGAAGCGGCGCAGGCCTGCCTGGCCTTTGCCTCGCCATTGCCCGCCCAGACCTCGAATTGACGCTCATCGAACCCCTCGAACGAAGGGTTATTTGGCTCCAGGAAGTGGTGGACGACCTCGGCCTGGACAACGTCACCGTCATGCGTACCAGGGCCGAACTGGCCGTGGGGCAGGTGGACGCCGACGTGGTCACGGCCCGTGCCGTGTCAGCCCTGACGAACCTCGCAGGCCTGACCATCCCGCTCCTCGCCGGACACGGTGAGGTGGTGGCCATCAAAGGCCGCAGTGCCGGGGAAGAGATCGAAAAGGCCGCGAAGGTCATCCGCAAGCTTGGCGGTGTGCAGACATCGGTGGTCACCGTCGGTGACAACATCCTTGAAGAGCCCACCACCGTGGTGCGCATCGTAGTGAACAAGTCCCAAAAGAAGTCCTAAAGTGGGCCCACTGACGGTGGTCAGACGGGTGGAGCAGTTAGGCTAGACAACGGCAGCAAAATTGGCTGAACGAGAGTGAGTGTGCCCCAGTGACGAGTAGTGAAGCCTCCGCACAACGGATCCCGCCGTTTGTGTCTCTGGGGTCGGCACGTTCCGTCGCTGGGTCCGGGTTGGCCGGTTTGGGAATGGCCCCGGCCCGGGGCGGAAACCATCCACGGCCGGCCACCGGTGCCGTTGGAAGTGGAGTTTCACGTGAAACAACCTCTTCCGGTAGGTCGAACGTCATCGATGCCATTGACGATTCGAGTCCTATCGCCCGTGAGCTCGCACACGAGACCAAACGCCGGGAACGCCTGATGGGTCGCCAGCTCCCGCGTCCGGAGCAGACCCGGATCTTCACCGTCTCCAACCAGAAGGGCGGCGTGGGCAAGACCACGACGACCGTAAACATTGCCGCAGCCCTTGCGGCCGCCGGACTCAACGTCCTGGTCATCGATATCGACCCCCAGGGAAACGCCTCCACCGCCCTCGGCATTGAACACCACGCCGATGTGGACAGCATCTACGACGTCCTGATCAACGACATCCCGCTGGCGGATGTTGTGGCTCCGTGCCCGGACATCGGGAAGCTGATCTGCGCCCCGGCCACCATCCATCTGGCCGGTGCCGAGATCGAGCTCGTCTCCCTGGTCGCCCGGGAACAACGGCTGCGGCGCGCTATCGACGTGTACGCCAAAACCCGCGAAAAGAACGGCGAAGAGCGCCTCGACTACGTCTTTATCGATTGCCCGCCCAGCCTCGGCCTCCTGACAGTCAACGCCTTCTGCGCCGCCAGTGAAGTGCTGATTCCTATCCAATGCGAGTACTACGCCCTGGAAGGCCTCAGCCAGCTCCTCAAGAACATCGAGATGATCCAGAAGCATCTCAACGCGGACCTCGTTGTTTCAACGATCCTGCTCACCATGTACGACGGCCGGACCAACCTCGCTGCCCAGGTTGCTGCTGAAGTGCGCCAGCACTTCCCTGAACAGGTGCTTTCCGCCGTCGTTCCCCGCTCGGTGCGGATCTCTGAAGCGCCCAGCTACCAGCAGACGGTCATGACCTACGACCCGTCCTCGAGTGGTGCCCTGTCCTATCTGGAAGCCGCCGCTGAAATAGCGGAACGCTAGAATCTTCAATACCGCAACGCATGGAGGCCCGGGTCATCCTGGCTTCACCACTGGAGGGATTTACCCATGAGCGAGAAGCGACGGGGCTTAGGCCGCGGTCTTGGCGCGCTGATTCCAAGTTCCGCCGCAGCCAATGGTTCTGCCAACGGTGCAGCGCAATCGCGGCCAGTGGACTTGTTTTTTCCGGAAGGCCGGAAGAAGACCGAACCCGTAGAGCAGCCTGCACCGCCGGCTGCAGCCAAGGCACAGGAAAAAGAAGGCCAAGCTCCCGCGGCCCGGATTTCCGCAGCGAAGACTACCCCCGCAAAATCGACAGCCACCGACAAGCCCTCCAAAACGGCCGCGGCGGCCAACGGGGCAGCCGACACGAAGGCCCCCGCCAAGAAGGCGCCGGGCCTGCGCTCCAAGGCTGCGGATGGGCCCGCCCCCTCAACGCCACCGGCGAAGGTACCCCAACCGGCTGAAGCCGGCGCAGCGGATAAGGTGGAAGCATCAGCGGCCCCGGAATCCGGCGTTGAGTTGGTTGAGGTACCAGGCGCACGGTTCGCGGAATTGCCGGTAGGCGACATCCACCCCAACCGTAAGCAGCCCCGAAATGTCTTTGATGAAGACGACATGGCCGAGCTGGTGCACTCCGTTCGTGAAATCGGAGTCTTGCAGCCAATTGTTGTTCGTACATCAACCGAATCTGGTAGTGAACCCTATGAACTGGTCATGGGTGAGCGCCGTTGGCGGGCGGTCCAGGCGGCAGGGCTGGAGACCATTCCTGCCATCATCCGTGACACCACCGATGACGACCTGCTGCGCGATGCCCTCTTGGAGAACCTGCACCGCAGCCAGCTGAATCCCCTGGAAGAGGCGGCGGCGTACCAGCAGCTCCTCGAGGACTTCGGTACCACCCACGAGCAGCTCGCTGACCGGATCGGCCGCTCGCGTCCCCAGGTCTCGAACACGCTCCGCCTGCTGAAGTTGCCGCCGCTCGTGCAGCGCCGCGTAGCCGCGGGCGTCCTGTCGGCCGGCCACGCCCGTGCTCTTCTCTCCCTGCCGGATGCAGCAGCCATGGAACGGCTCGCCCAGAAGATCGTGGCCGAGGGCATGTCCGTGCGCGCCACTGAAGAAGCAGTCACGCTCTACCAGGACGCGGCTAAACCGGCCAAAAACAACATCCCCCGCCCCGGGGCGCGGCATGAACGGCTCGACTACTTGGCGTCATCGCTTTCGGACCGGCTGGACACCAATGTGAAGATTTCCCTTGGCGTCCGAAAAGGCAAAGTCAGCATCGAGTTTGCCAGCGTAGAAGACCTCAACCGAATCATGGATGTGCTGGCGCCGGGAGCGACCAACTAGCGCTCACCGTTACTGGAGCCTAGGGAGGCCCGATTCACTGCGAATCGGGCCTCTTTGCGTTCCTGGGACGGTCGGCAAGACGGCCCCTGGATGCGAGGTCTCCGGGGCTGGCGAGAACTGACTCGGTTTAGGACCTTTGATGGCCCGAGTTCGTCTGCCTGCTTACTGGGTCCCCGCTATGGAGCTTTGCCGCATCCGATCGTCCGATGTGGCGGCATGGGTGTACTTTGCCTGCTTCGCGGGCATATTTGTTCTGGTTATGTCCACGTTCCGCTGGGCGTAGGACGTACAGCCGGCGTTGTCTGGGCCAGTCGGGGGCGGTGCGGGTAGTTTGTGGCAAACCGTCGGATCGGGGCCTTGCGGTACCCGCGAGGGCCCTTAGGTCGAATACCAGGCGCAGGATTGTCAGCGCTGGTCGAAAAGTGAGCCATTTCGCTGGCTGAAAACTGAGCCACTTTGACGTTGGTTATTCTGCCGTATTTTCCGGTCTTGTCGAGGGCAGCGAGTCGACCTGAGTGTGTTTGAGCCGGTAGCTGGAGCCCTTGAGGGTGATGACTTCGGCGTGGTGGACGATGCGGTCGATCATGGCTGACGCGACGACCTGGTCGCCGAAGACGTCGCCCCAGCGGGCGAAGGGCAGATTTGAGGTCAGGATCAGCGAGGCGTGTTCGTAGCGCGATGAGACCAGTTGGAAGAACAGGTTCGCGGCGTCCTGCTCGAACGGGATGTAGCCGACTTCGTCGACGATGATCAGTCCGTAGCGGCGTAGCCTGACCAGTTCTTGGGGCAGCCGGCCGTTCTGGTGGGCTGCCTGGAGCCGGGCGACCCAGTCGATGGCGGTGGCGAACAGGACGCGGTGACCGAGCTGGGTGGCTCGTAAGCCCAGCCCGGTGGCGAGGTGTGTTTTGCCGGTGCCGGGCGGTCCGAGCAGGACGATGTTGGACGCTTCGGTGAGGAACGCGCCGGTGGCCAGGTGCGCGATGGTGTCGCGTTTGAGGCCGGGTTGGTGATCGAAGTTGAAGTCCTCGAGTGATTTCCGGGCCGGGAAACCAGCTGCCCGGGCCCTGAGCTCGGCGCCGGAGGCTTCTCTGGCTGCGACTTCCCGGGACAGGACAGCGGCGAGGTATTCCTCATGGCTCCAGCCTCCTTCACGGGCCTGGTCCGCGAGCCGGGTTGCTGCTTCCCGGATCCGGGGTGCCTTCATCGCCCGGGAGTAGTACTCGATCTGGCCAGTCGTTTCTTTGACGTTGGCCATCAGGCGACCTGCCCGTCATCGAGGACCACACCGAAGGCGCGGTCGTAGTCCGCCAGGTCCCGCAGCCCGGTTGTTTCGCCCGCGGGCGGTGGGGTTTGGAAGGCCTTCCGCAATGCCCTTGCCGCCTCGACGTGGGCCGGGTCGGTGATGGTCAGTCCGGAGCCCCACGACCGAGGGTGGGTGCCGACGGATCTGCCGTCCAGGCTGATCATGACGGTCGTCAGGTCCGCGGTGACGTCGACGAACCGGCCGATGGCCTGCGGGTGAACGGAGTAATCATTTGATCCCATCCTGACGTAGTAGTCCCTCGGCAGGCGGACCCGCGCGACGAATCCCGTCACCGGTGGAACCGGCGGCAGCGCCAGCATGGCTGCTTTGTCCGCTGCGAGCAGCTCCGTGGGCCGGGCGCCGATCCGCCTGACCATCCGGGCGTTAGCCTTCGGCAGCCACTGCCCGAGCTGATTATTGAAGTCTTCCGGCGAGGTGAAGATTCGGCCCGGCAGGAAGGACGTCTCCAGGAACTGGTTGGCCCGTTCGACCACGCCCTTGGTTTCCGGGTCGTAGGGTTTGACCTGCACGACCCGGGTGGCCAGGACACCGGCGAACGCGGAAACGCCGGCAGCGTAACTG
Source organism: Pseudarthrobacter sp. MOO14 (assembly GCF_058267675.1). Classification (NCBI taxonomy): domain Bacteria; kingdom Bacillati; phylum Actinomycetota; class Actinomycetes; order Micrococcales; family Micrococcaceae; genus Pseudarthrobacter; species Pseudarthrobacter sp. MOO14. The sequence goes on along the minus strand of NZ_CM177849.1, from coordinate 2,406,812 downwards.
TTCCGGCGGCCGATGCCGGTTTCGTTGTCCCAGATCAGCCGCCGCGGAACAGCCCCCAATCCACCGAGCAGTTCCCACATTCCGGCCAGCAGGTCCCCGGTCATCCGGGACGGGATCATCCGGGCCATGATGAACCTCGAATGGGAGGAGACCATCACCAGTACCGGCAGCACCCTGGCTTTGCCGGCGCCAACGGGTATTCGGACCTCAGGGAACCACAGGTCGCACTGCGCCTGGTCCCCGGGCTCGTAGCTAACCCGGTCTGCAGGATCAGCTGGGGCATATTCCGGCCGGATCCTGGCCACGTTCTCCCGGAACCAGGCTGCCGATCCGGACCAGCCCACCCGCTCAGCCAATACTGTCGCCGGCATCCGCGGGTTCTCCAGCAGCAGCGCACGAATTGCCGGTTCCACAGCTTTGATCCCGGAGTTCCGCGGCGCACGGACGTACGCCGGCGGACCATCAGCACTGACAGCTTTCGCGACGGTATTCCTGGAGATCCCCAACCGTGCCGCTATCGACCTCATCGACTCACCCTCGGCAAGATGCAACCGCCGAATAAGCGCCCAATCCTCCACTGTGATCACCCACCCAATCGTTTGGAACGGGTGGCTCAGTTTTCAACCGTCACAATGGCTCAGTTTTCGACCGTCACCGACAAGGATCAGGGCTATTGGAAGGCACCCGGCTCCTCAGCGGCTCTCCTGGTGCCGCTGAAGCGCTGCTTCCGGATGTTCGGTCGAGACCCTACTGACGTCGGCGCACAGGGATGTGTGGATGGAAGACGATTATTAGAGGTGTCGGAGCCACACTGGCAGTGCACTTCCGTCCGTTGTTTCACGTGAAACGCGAGCAATGTGCTGCGCTCCTTGATGTGCCGGCCAATTGCATCTCCCCTGTGGGTACATCCGCGGCCGGTTCACTTTTCTCAAGGGTGTGCGGACAAGGGCTTGGGTGCCATAGTTCGCGGGCGAATGTGCTTCTGTCATCGGCAGGCCCAAATGCCATGGTCCTGCCGCAGAAAGTCATCAAGTTTTACTGTGACTATTTGATTGGGCTACCTGGTGATGGATTTCCGTCAATATCGAAAGACGGTTGTGTCCGCAAAGACGGTTGTGTCCTTAGGTTGGTGATATGCCACGTCTGCGGTTCTTGCGCGCGTTGTAGGGCCACCGACTTCGCCGAAGCCGCACCGTGCTGCTAACGGGCTGCTGTGAACCGGGCATCACTAACACTGATCATTCGCGGGTCCTTGTGGCACGAAGCCAAGGACCCACCTGAAAAGAAATCACCAGGCTGGTGTCGCCGATCATCTCGTGACACAGGTGTCGTATCTCACCAGGCAAGTGGTGCATAATCAAAATGCGGCTGTGCGATTTGGTCGAGTGCCCCGATACGGGAGAGTTCGGCTGATGTATGCAGTAGTACTGCTCCTCCTTAGTATCCATACTTGGCGATAGATTATTGGGACGTACTTTGTCGAAAGTAGCCATCCGCGTGGTTCCGTGTGTGCGGAGACCGTAGCTGTCCGCCTTGCACTGCCCGTCAATGTTTCACGTGAAACGGCGCAACTCCGGGTGGTGGCCGGCGCAGTCTAGATATGTTTCACGTGAAACACAATTGGTCGCTACTCATTCTCTCTCGCATAGGGAGTCGGAACTCCCGTGAGAGAGCCGGCGGAGCACGCGCATCCAGCTTCACGCGCTGCACTGCGGATGGACCCGAGAGCGGGGCGGACCTCGTGGCCGGCAAGGAAGGATGTTTCCGATCCACCACCCCTGAATCACTGTGTGGCGTGGATGTCCCACAGCGTCCCGTGCTTCTTAGCGGGGCACATGGGAAGTGCATCGAGTGCAGTGTTCGACTATGGGTTCCACGGTCTTCGTTGGTGATCAGTAGTTCCTGAGGAGTCCTGCATTGGGCACTCGCTCAGTGAGTTGGAGTGCAGAAGCAGAGCTGCGAGGGCGCGTTGGGCCCCGCAATGATCAGGAGTATGACCTAAGCCGTCTTGCTGTTGTTGAGTGCGCTCAATACGCACTATGGGAACAGACATACGGTGTTTGCTTAGGTCGTGGAAGAGTCTCGTGGAAGGCGGATCAATATCGCCACGACGCTGCCCTGGGGCGTGTGCCACCACGGAACGAGTTGGCGCGGTTACTTGCACGGAATCCTTGCGATGAGCATGGGCACCGTGAGTCCCTAGCCTTCGATACCTGCTCCCCGATGACCCTGTCCCCCGGCCTTCGGCGTCGTCCTGGATAACCCATTCTGGGTTTGGTACAGAGGCAAGGCGTGTGGCAATGCACTACCTCCTAGCGGCGCTGCCGACTACAGAGCTGCCGATGGCTATTGTTCGGCGGTGTTGGAACTACGCTCCGGGACGGAGGTTCGAGGCTTCACGGAGGTGTAGTTCCTTCGTTACGGCGCCCAACCGACACTTTGCCGGGCGGAGGTCTTCCACGTCGGATTGGCGTCGCGGGAGGCTGCTGTCCTTAGGAATCTCAAGAACCGCCTGTACGCCGTGCGTCGACGTTGGGCAGCGTTGTTTGAAGCAATGGTGTTGCACCGAGAAGGCCGCCTAGCTCGGCGCGAATGTATCGGCACCGGTGAACCCTGGAAATACCCGGAGCGCAACGGGCGATCCCCCGGAGCGTTTCATCTGTTTCGTTCGGCGGCAGAGTATAGGTGGATATTCCTGTGGATAACTTTGTGAATAAGTTCTGTCCCTTATCCAGAGCTTCGCAGCGCCTTGTGCGTCGCGACTTGCTGCGGGAAGGCTACAAACCTTGCGGCAACGTAACCCCTAAGCGTGACCGCGACGACGGCGTTTCACGTGAAACATCGTGTGGCATTGCACGGCAGCGATAAGCGCACATTTTGAGTGGAAAATGACGACATTTCCGGCGTGTATGAGCTAGATCAGCTCGTACCCTCGCGCGGTCGTTCCCGCGAATAGGCGGACATGGTGTCTAGACGAACACCTTGGGATTCGAATAGGCCGTTGAGGATCTGAGAAACCCTCGAATGGACGATCAGGCTGCCTGTGGATATCGCTGTGAATAACTTGATAGAGGCCCTGTGGATAACGTGTGCGTAACTCAAAGCGGGATTGCCAACGAGCGGCTCGATTGCCAGATCAAAATCCTCGATGGTGTCACTCCCATATAACCAAGAGGGAAACTTGTATCCAAGGTGGATTCGAGATCCTAGTTGTCTTCGAAGTTGAACTGCCCCAGCCGGAGCCCATGGGGCGAACACTGTTCCGCTTGAGGAGCCCCAGGGATGCCGCCCGTGTAAGAGGCGGAGTCTTCATGTCGCACCGCTCACGGCCAATCCAGCGGTGCACCGCAGGTAGATCTTGGACGTGCCAACTCCCAATACCAGTCGGATGCAGGCAGCGGCATGCCCCCACTCCTCCCATAAGATCAAAAGGGATATCGGAACGCGTCTTCGTTTCACGTGAAACATCGAGCCTCTCCGAGTCCAGGTCGACATCAGCGGCCGTACACGGGCAATCTGAAGACACCAATGAATAGCCGCGATGGGATGAATTGCCGTGTAAGGGCGTGTGCGCTGAACTGAGCGCCAACGACGACGAACCATAGAGCTCTTAGGCTCGGCATCGATCCGATGCGTTGGAGGGCCGTTCGATCATTGACGCGGTGTACCGGTGACAGCGCTGCACGCCCCCTGGGCGAGCTCACGACCCGACGAGGATCTGGCTCATGCGTCCGTGTCACCGGGTGGGGCCCGCTGGTCCGGGTCAGGAAAGCGTAAAGAGGGGGCGCGGCTCCGCCTGGTCTCCCCCCAAGCGCTAGGCAAGCGACCTTGAAGGTCCGAGGGCGGTCTGTCTGAGAACCCCGTCCCCGCACGGACCGCATTCTTGCCGGCTGAAGCGTGTATGCCTGGGTCCGGAGCAGGATTCGAAGCGTCAAGTTGTGAAGGAGCTAGGCAGGAAAGCAATCTCCCCGGGCCATGGATGGAGGCGCTGTACATTTGTGCTTTTCGTCTGGGCCTAAGGAATTGTCACCTCACCGGTTCGCGCGGTCGCCGATGCCAGTTGCGATTTCAGCTTGATCTTGGACTTCGCAGGACGATGGGAATGAGACCAGAAGTATCAATCGTCCGTTCTCGATGTGTGCACTTGATGATTGGCTTCTCACAGGAAGCACAAGCAATCTCCAGCTTTGCGCAGAAATATATGCCAAATGACTGGATTCGCACTATCCAAGCCGAGACTCCCCTCCGCTGTGTCCCGTAGACGGCACGCGATCCTATGACCGCATCGGCGCTTGCCATTGGGGTGACAGCGTCTACGATGTTTCACGTGAAACCGCGGGCGCCTCACACACCTCCGGCTCACATATTGCGCACCCTCGTACGCTACCGTGCCAGTGTCCCGCGATGTAGAGATGGCGGCCTCCGACAGCTTGAGGTGAGACGCGATGCCTATTCGGCACCGCACAGGCGTGGCGTAGCAGGCAGCCAGAGACTCCCCTTGGGAGGTAAAGTTCCCCCGCATCTATGCCCCACGTCTTACATAGGTCAGAACCATCGACAAGGGGCCACGTCCAATGGGGTCAGTTAGACGGGACCGGGCGCGAAGGTGTTTCACGTGAAACGAACCTGTCAAGAACGATCTACGGTCACCCAAGCAGTGCCGAATTCAGGGTTGGATAGAAGTAGGCGCTCAAGCACGGCAGGCACTGGACAAAAAAGTGGCCCCCGCCAGGCGACGGGAGCCACTCTTTGACCTACTTCAGGTCAAGCCATATAGGCTGCAGTTCAGGAGAGGACGTCAGAGAATTCCTTCTCAAAGAACTGCTTCGGCTTTGCGCCGATAACAGTGCTCTTCACTTCGCCGCCCTGGAACAGGTAGACGGCCGGGATCGAGGTGATGCCGTATTCGGCAGCGATTGCCGGGTTGTCATCCACGTTGACTTTGACGACGTCGACTTTCTCGCTGTACTCGACCGAGATCTCGTCAAGGATCGGGCCAAGCTTACGGCAGGGGCCGCACCACTCAGCCCAGAAGTCGACGATGACAGGCTTTTCGGAGGACAGGACGTCAGTGCCGAAACTTGCGTCAGTTACATCTTTTGCGTTGCTCATAACCTTGTCTTTCTCTTCGGATAACAGTGTCGCGGATTATGCGGGCAGATCGGCCAGGTAGTGCTCGACGTCAATAGCCGCAACACATCCTGAACCGGAAGCGGTGATTGCCTGGCGGTACGTCGGGTCAACAACGTCGCCGGCAGCGAACACACCCGGGAGGCTTGTCCGGGAACTCCGGCCCTCCACGGCGATGGTGCCCTCGGGTGTCAATGCCAGGACGTCCTTGACCAAATCGGTCCGGGGATCGTTGCCGATGGCGACAAAGACACCCGTAACGGCAAGCTCAGACACTGACCCGTCCACCAGGTTCTTCAACCGCAGTCCGGTGACTTTGTCCTCGCCGAGAACGTCCTCTACCGTGCTGTTCCACGCAAAAGTGATCTTCTCGTGTGCGAGTGCACGGTCCGCCATGATTTTGGAAGCCTTGAGCGAATCACGGCGGTGTACAACCGTTACGGATTTCGCAAACTTTGTGAGGAAGAGGGCCTCCTCCATTGCTGAGTCGCCGCCGCCAATGACGGCAATGTCCTGGTCCTTGAAAAAGAAACCATCGCAGGTTGCGCACCAGCTGACACCATGTCCGGACAGGCGCTTTTCGTTGGGAAGCCCCAGTTCCCTGTAGGCCGACCCGGTGGAAAGGATGACGGCCTTTGCGCTGAAGGTCTCCCCCGTGCCGATGGTGACTTTCTTCACCGGTCCTTGGAGGTCGAGCCCGGTGACATCCTCAAACTGGATTTCAGTTCCAAACCTGGCGGCCTGCTTCTCAAAGTTCTCCATCAGGTCCGGCCCCATGATTCCTTCAGGGAAACCGGGGTAGTTTTCCACGTCCGTGGTGTTCATCAGCTCGCCGCCTGCAGTCACTGAACCTGCGAGCAACAGAGGCTTGAGGTTTGCCCGTGCGGTGTACACGGCCGCCGTGTACCCTGCCGGTCCCGAGCCTACGATGATGACATCACGTACGTCGGACGCCGTGTTTTCTGCGATGGTCACTGGAACGTGAACCTCTTCCTTGTTCGACTCGCCTCCCTTTGGAGGCCGGCCACATGGCACAACCGTGCCCGCGTGCTGAATATTCCAGCGCCCGGACAAGGTGAACCACCGCAAAAGGTACAGGACTATCCTTCGCAGGGCGCTCTTTCCAGATTACATTCCCCGCGCGCGGCGCCTGTCGCGGCTGTAACAACCGCGGCGTCGGGGCTTACTGGACCTTGATTTCTGCCAGGCGGAGACCGTAACCGTAACGGGTCTTTGGAGCCGCCAGCTTGGGAAGCGAATTGATGGAAACAATCACGTACTGCGCCTGGACCGGCTCGGGAAGGGGCATGTTCAGGTCCGTGGAGGTGAAACTGCTGGTGCCAATGGACTTGGCTCCATCCAGGGATGGCTGGTCGTTGGTGTACACGGTGATGTTGCCGCCGGATCCCCCGAGCTGGGAGAGCGTAATGGAAGAAACCGTGGCCTTGCTCTTCAGCTTCACCACCAGCGGAACTCCCTGCGGGGCCAGGCCACCCCAGTTCTCCGTGGCGAACTCCATGTCGGACCAGTAGCTGGCGTTGTTGCCGTCGTAAGCCTTGACCAGGTCGCCATCGAATGTGGCAGCAAAGTCGAAGTTCCCCTGCCGGGTCACACTTTCAATAGCGGGCGGTACCGCCGGCGGAGCTGACGGGGCCGCCTGGGTGGCCGACGCAGACGCCTGCGGTGCGCTGGTGCTGGCGGGCGGAGTGGACTTGGCTTGGGGCTGCCCTGGGGTGAAGAGGCTGCCAAGGTTGGTGACGGCGAAGATCAGGCCTGCAATCAGCACAACGGCCAGGAGGCCGCCAACCAGCCAGCGCATGGAACGGGGCTGGTCGTCGGACTCATCATGGTCGTCGTCGCGATCGGCAAATGCGGTGCCGGCAGCGGCCGGGGCCGCCGCACGGGCAAACAGGGCTGACCTGCCGTTGCCGCTGCGGGGCTCTTGCGGGGCGTCGCCGTCCTGGTGATCGTCGTCGTCGCCCGATTGGGCGTAGTCGTCGTCAGACCACAAGGAAACCTTCGGCTTGCCGTCCGAAACGGACTGCTGTGGATGTGCCTGGGTGGTGTCGGTTGGACCGGTGTCCGTATCCGCAGTGTTTGCCGGCTCGAAGCCGGCGCGCTCGGCTGCAGGCTGTACGGGCTGGGCGGCAGTGGCATCGGGATCCACGTCGGCCGGTCGTCGTCCCGCCGAGGCTGCCGCGGCTGCTGCTGCACCTGCACCTGCACCTGCGGCGCCAGCGGCACCGGTGCGGCCTGAACCCGGGGGAACAGCGGGAGCCTGGCTTGCGGGCCGGACTGTGGGCCTTGGCGGCGCGGCCGGCGCCGAAGGATAAGGATCAACCTGGCTCGGGTGCGAGTCGGCGTAGTTGATGTACCCGGCGTCGACGTTGTCTTCCTCGTCGTAGGGCTCGGGTTCGTGGGAGCGGGCCTGGCCGAAGATCTCACTGCCCAGCGTGTCCGTGAAGAACGGTTCGACGTAGGGCGGGTTGGATGCCACCACAAGATCCAGTAGGTCTGCGGCGGAGGTGTGGTTGGTGATGAGGTAGGTGGTGTCTTCGGTGACGCCGAGGTCCAATACCTGTACCGTGCCGGGGCGTTCGCCGGTGGCCACTTCGCGGGCGCTCTGGGCAACCTGCTCGGTGTTTTCCGGGCCCGCCACCAGGATGCTGACCGGCCGGTTAAGGACCTGGTCCACGCCGTCCAGCACCAGATCGTGGTCGTGGGAGGCCAATACCGTGGCTGTGACCTTGTAACGGCCACCCAGTACTGATCCGACATCGATCGGGTTGGACACGTGTTCCTCCTAGACTGTCCGGGATTGCCGGCCTCAATGACGCAACCGCCGATCAGGAGCCGCGCACGGCCGAACCCTGACTGCAACTACCCCTGTACCTGTTCGATCCTAGCCGATCAGCCCCGGACGGCCGTGGAGAAGACCGGTGCCAGAGCGCCACGGCATCACTTTTTCCGTGGGCGGCGTTTCTTGAAGTACGGGTTCTCGCCGGCCTTGCCCTGGTACGTCCGGCGGCCCGGAAGGGGAATCTGTTCGCTGAGCAGGCCCCCACGCGCCGTGGCGGGCTGCTCCTCACCAGGCAGGTACTCGGCCACCGGCACCTGCTGGCGGCCGTCGTCGTGCAGGTCCTGGCGGCGCACGCCGCGCTCCGGATCCGGACCCGCACGGAACGAGACGGCATCGAACTCGCCGGAAATCCGTGGAATGAGGCCGGTGTCCACGGAGGTGGTGGCCCGTTCAGGACGGTGCCCGGAGGAACCTGGGGCAGGAGCGGACGACGGCGCGTCCCCGGCTTCAGCAGCGGGGGCTTGGCCCCCGCGGCCCAGCCGGCCCAGCAGCGGCCGGAGCATGTCGCCCAGTTCGGTGACCCGGAACAGCCGAAGGAGCACGAAGTAGACGCCGAGCATGACAGGCCCTGCCACCGCGACCGTAAGCAGGGCCTGGAGGCGGCCGCTCCAAGCGAAACCATCAGGGTTGTAGCTGCCCAGCAGCCAGAGGGCGGCCGAACCGGCGACGGCGGAGCCAAGGGCCGCATAGCCCATGCGGATGTACGAATTGGCGATCCGCGGACCGTCCAGGCTGCCCAGCATGCGCCGCAGGAAGACCGCGCTGATGACCACCGAGAGGATGTTGCCCACCATATACAAAACGGCGATGGCGTAGATGATCTGGCCCACCGGCAGGAATTGGATGGCGAACGCACCGGCTACATAGACCACAGCCAGCAGCAGCTGCACGTAGAACGGCGTGCGGGCGTCCTCGTTGGCATAGAACACCCGGGACATCATGAAGTTGGCACTCATGAAGGGGGTGCTGAGGGCAAGGATGGTGAGCGTCTGGGCCAGCATGACGCCGTCCTGGCGCGAGCCGCCGGAGAAGAACATGCCCAGTGGACCCGCCAGCGCAAACAGCGCCAAGGCGCCGAACACCGTGGCGACGGCCATGGTGCGCAGCCCGTGCGAGAGTGCGTCACGAAGCTCCGCCCGGTTGCCGTCCTGCGAAGCCCGGGTCATCCGGTTGAACAGGACGGTGGCCAGGGACAGGGCAATAATCGAGTGCGGCAGCAGGTACAGCTGGCTGGCCACCTCCAGGACCGCGTTGCCGGGGAGGGTGGAGGCGGACGGGTCCCCCGCCTCCTGCAAGCGGATGCGTTCAGCGCCGGGAATGGTGGCGATGCGCATGACATAAAGGAAGGCCAGCTGCCCGACGGCGGCCGTCAGGAGGGTCCATACGCTCAGCCGCGCAGCGTGCCCCAGCCCCACGCCCCGCCAGCCGAACCGGGGCCGGAGCCCGAGCTTCAGACGGAAGACCGGCACCAGCAGGATGGCGGTTTGGGACAGTACGCCGATGGTGGAGAACCCGGCCACCAGGAGAGTCTGCGCAGAGCCCCAGTTATCGATGGTGTGGGCGCTGAACTCGTTGGTCCCGAAGATCCAGATGAACATGCCCAGGCCGGCGATGGCCACCAGGTTGTTCAGGATGGGTGCCCACATAGCCGGACCAAACGCGCCGTTGGCGTTCAGGACCTGGGTAAGCAGGGCGTAAAGGCCGTAGAAGAAGATCTGCGGCAGGCACCAGAACGCGAACGTTACCGCGAGGGCCTTCTGCTGCGGCGAATATCCCTGGGTGGTCAGCTCGATGACCCCCGGCGCGGCCAGCGTCACCAGCGCCGTCAGTCCGAACAGGAGCAGGACAGCGAGCGTCAGCAGCCGGCTGATGTAGTCCGCTCCCCTGTCCGGGGCCTTGCTTGCCTTGATGATCTGCGGGACCAGCACGGCATTGAAGACACCGCCGGCAACCAAAAGGAAGATCAGGTTGGGCAGGTTGTTGGCGTTGATGAACGTGTCGTTGACCGTCGAGCCCAGGCCCAGCGCGGTGCCCAGCATCCAGGTCTTACCGAAGCCCAGGAAACGCGAAACGAGCGTCCCTGCGGCCATGATGGCGCTGGAACGGGACTCGCTGGGACCCGCGGCCGCGGGCTGCGCGGTCTCCGGTGCGGCCGCCCCGGCGGTGGCGTCGCCGGGTGCGGCATCATCGGGCCGGCCGGACCGGTCGGAAGGAAAGTTGGTAGCTGACATCGAGTTCATCGTCTCACCCACCGGCCCGTAACACCGCAATGACGACGGCGGCGTCCGGGCTTAGAGGTGTCCGGGCAGGACCTCGCGGGCAAGGTCCGCGATGCGGCGTTCGTTGGGGAAGGACAGCTTCCGGGCCAGTTCCTGGATGGGCACCCAGGCCACATCCACGGCTTCCTGGTCGGGATCGTTCTCGATGGTGAGCTCGCCTCCCGTGGCGCGCAGGAGGTAGTGGTGCACGGTCTTGTGGACCCGGTGGCCGCTGACCGTGAACCAGTAGTCGATGCTGCCCAAGGGCGCCAGGATGTCTCCCTCGATGCCGGTTTCTTCGGCAATTTCGCGGACGGCAGCCTGCTCGTTGTTTTCCTTGCCCTCCGGATGCCCCTTGGGGAGGCACCATTCCAACCGTCCGCCGCGATTAAGGCGGGCGATGATCGCAACCCTCAATTCGGCGTCGGACGTGTCCACCACAACGCCGCCGGCCGAGACTTCCTCAACCGTTGGCAGCGAGGCCGGTGCCGATTGCTGGGCAGGGGCAACGTGCGCCCCGATTGCCGATGGCAATGGTGCGTTCGTCCTCCTGCCGGGAGCGCTCGGTACTGGATGGGCCATGGAGTCCACTCTAACGACTGTTGCCCGTTCGTGATGACCGGAACATGACACCAACATGGACGGGATGTGACGCATTTTGGGGCCGGGAACGTCAATCAGCGCTGATCTTGACGCTTTTTTGGACTGCTGCGCCGCTGGTTTCTGCCAAGCTTAAGGAACTATGTCGCACGCACATCACAAGATTGATTCCCACACCGTTGACTTCAAGGTGGACCCGGTGGTCCTGGAGCTCGGTCAGCGGTTCGTGGATGCCGGCCACGAGCTGTCCCTCGTGGGCGGGCCGGTGCGCGACCTTTTCCTTGGCCGGGTTTCCCCCGACCTCGACTTCACCACGGATGCCACGCCGGACCAGACGGTGGCACTGATCAAGAAGTGGGCGGATAACTTCTGGGAGATCGGGCGCGCGTTTGGCACGATCGGCATGCGCAAGGGCGGCTTCCAGATCGAGATCACCACCTACCGGGCGGAGGCCTACGATCCCGACTCCCGCAAGCCCGTGGTGGCGTTCGGTTCCTCCCTCACCGACGATCTGCTGCGGCGCGACTTCACGATCAACGCCATGGCACTGAAACTGCCTTCCCTGGAACTGGTGGATCCGTTCGGCGGGGTGCGGGACCTGCATGCTTCCCTGCTGGCCACTCCCGGGGCGCCGGAGGCCTCCTTCTCAGATGACCCCTTGCGGATGATGCGGGCGGCCCGCTTCGCCGCGCAATTGGGCGTCTCGGTCCGCGACGACGTCCGCGAAGCCATGACCCACATGGCTGACCGGATCAAGATCATTTCCGCGGAGCGGGTGCGGGATGAACTGGTCAAACTGATCTGCGGTGCCCGGCCTCGCGTGGGCGTGGACCTCCTGGTGGACACGGGGCTGGCCGAGTATGTGCTGCCCGAGGTCTCCGCCCTCCGGCTCGAAGCCGATGAGCACCACCGGCACAAGGATGTCTACCAGCACTCCCTCCAGGTGTTGGAGCAGGCAGCGGAGCTTGAAACGGACGCCGAAGGCCCTGTGCCGGGCCCGGACTTCGTGCTGCGCTTCGCGGCGTTGATGCACGACGTCGGCAAGCCGGCGACGCGCCGGTTCGAACCGGGCGGGGCGGTGAGCTTCCGCCACCACGACATGGTGGGTGCCAAGCTCACCTCCAAACGGATGAAGGCGCTGCGCTTCGACAATGACACCACCAAGGCCGTTGCACGGCTGGTGGAACTCCACATGCGCTTCTATGGCTACGGCGATGCCGGCTGGAGCGACTCGGCTGTCCGGCGGTACGTCACCGACGCAGGCCCGCTGCTGGAACGGCTGCACCGGCTTACCCGGTCCGACGTCACCACCAGAAACCAGCGCAAGGCCGACCGGCTGTCCTTCGCTTACGACGACCTTGAGTCCCGCATTGCGGCGCTCCGGGAACAGGAATCCCTGGACGCAGTACGCCCGGACCTGGACGGAGCCCGGATCATGGAGCTGCTGGGCCTCAAACCGGGCCCCGTGGTGGGCCGCGCCTACAAGTTCCTCCTTAATGAGCGGATGGAACACGGACCGTTGCCCGCGGACGAGGCCGAGGCGCGCCTGCTCCGCTGGTGGGCCGAACAGCCTGAATCAGCACCTGCCGGGACCGAGCCCGGAACCCCTCCCGCCGACGTCGAACCTTCACCCGCTGAGGAGTCCAAATGACCAATCCCGCCTTCGCTCCGCGCCCCCAGCTGTGGATCCTCCGCCATGGTGAAACCGAATGGTCCAAGAGCGGGCAGTACACGGGCCTCACAGACCTCCCCCTGACAGTGGAAGGCGAACAGCAGGCCGTGGAGGCACGCAAGGTCCTGGACGGCGTCGACTTCGACCTGGTGCTCACCTCGCCGCTGCGGCGTGCACGGCGCACTGCCGAGCTCGCCGGTTTCCCGGATGCCCGGCACGAACCGCTCGCGGTGGAGTGGAACTACGGGGACTACGAAGGCATCAGCTCGGACCTGATCCGCAAGGACAATCCCGACTACCTGATCTGGACCCACGGCGTTCCCAACGGTGAAAGCCTTGATGAGGTGGCCGCGAGGGCGGACAAGATCATCGGCCGGATCCTGGAATCCGGGATGGACAATGTGCTGATCGTGGCGCACGGTCATTTCTCCCGGATCCTTACCGCGCGCTGGCTGGAATTGCCGCCCACGGAAGGCCGCCACTTTATCCTCGGTACCGCCAAAGTATGCACCCTGGGCTGGGATAAGAAGACGCCCGCTATTGTGCGCTGGGGTCTCTGAATCGCCTTTAGTAAAAAACTTTTCCGCATTTCCCGGGAATTGCTGGCCTTTCGCGGATTCCTGGGGTACCTTTATTCCTGACCCCGCGGCAATCTGCCCGGGTCCAAGACCGCATTGCACACCACGCAGCGGACAGCAGAAAAGGAGGTTGGGAAAATGATGACTTTGACTGGCGAATGGAACACCCCCATCAATGCATTCCCGGCCTTTGCTGGTGCTGCGCGCGTTGCTCCGGTCGGCACCGGGTGGCGGTCCGCCGCCTTCCCCGGTTCTCCACGGCGCCGCTAACCGGAACCACGTTCCCCGGGACTTCGCCCTGCCTGGGCCAGTCCCCGGGATAACGGCCGGTACGCCGCCGCACCTCCTGCGCTGACTCCCCGGAACAGCACCTGCCTGAGCCCACGCTTCGCTGACGCCTGAAACCGCGTCCGCGCACTTGAGCGTTCCTGCTCTGCGCCAGGTGCTTGCTTTCCGGCTTTGCCGGCGTCCCCCGGAATTTGTGTTCTTTCCTGCAATTTCCGCCTATTCCCGCAATGGAATTCACGCGCCTTCTTTTCGGGCTTTTTCGCGCCGAAAAGTAGCGCTAATTCGCCATGCACTTTTGTGCCCCATTAAAACGAAAGGAGGTGCCTTCCTTGATGCGAAAGATCCTGGGATTCCTGTCCCGCCCCCTGCAGCGACGCAGTTCGTTCAACAGTGACCTGTTGGAGCAGCATCGAAACGAAGTCTTCGTGCTCATGCACCAGCAGCTCGGCGGCTTGCGCTGACTGCCGGCCCCCGCGCTTTGCGCAGGGGCCGGCTGTAAGCTCGACTCCATGCACGAGACCCAGCCGCCGGAGGGTGGACGACGGCCCCGTATCGTGGTGCCGAGCCGCAGCGATGCGCTGCTCCGTAATTTCACGGAGGTGATCGGCGGGCCACTCGGGGCCAAGGCGGATCCCGGCGTTGCCTCCCCCGGGATCTTCACCGTGGAACGTGTGCTGGTGGTCCTGGCAGCACTGGCCGCCTTGGTGGGCATCCTGCTTAAGGGCTACTGCCGGGTCAACGGCTGGGAGACCCCAACCCAGTTCTACGCCACGTGCTACTCGGACTTCCCGGAGCTGTTCCGGAACCGCGGCCTGGCACAAGGGGTCTTCCCCATCCTCGGCGGCGGCAGCCAGTTTGAATACCCGGTGCTCATCGGGTTGATTGCGGGGCTGACGGCATGGCTGGTTCCCGGAGGAGACGCCAACGCCAGGGCTGTGGCCTACTTCGACATCAATGCCGTGCTGCTGGCGGCCGTGGCCATGGTCACTGTCCTGGCAGTTGCCCGCATGCCCGGCCGCCGTCCCTGGGATGCCGCCATGGTGGCGGTCGCCCCGGGGATTATCCTCGCCGGAACCATCAACTGGGATCTCTGGGCAGCCTGCCTGCTGGCTGTGGGCATGTACTTTTTCGCCAAGAACCGCCCGGTGCCGGCCGGCATCCTGATCGGGCTGGCCACGGCAACCAAGCTCTACCCGCTGCTGGTCCTCGGGGCCATCCTGCTGCTTGCCGCGCGGACCGGCCGGTGGCGGCCGCTGCTGGTGACCGCCGGCAGCGCCGCCGCCACCTGGCTGGTGGTCAACCTGCCGTTCGCGGCGGCCAACCCGTCCGGCTGGGCCTATTTTTTCCAGTACAGCGCGGAGCGGGGCGCCGGGTACAGTTCCCCGTGGTTCGCCTACAACCTGGTGGCCGGCAGGCTGGGCTGGTCCGGGCTGGCACCGGACGGAGTCAGCGCACTGTCAGCCGGACTGTTCGTCCTGTTGTGCGCCGCCATAGCAGCCGTTGCACTGACCGCTCCCCGCCGCCCCCGCCTGGCGCAGCTTGCTTTCCTGATCGTCGCGGCCTTCATCCTCACCAGCAAGGTCTACTCGCCCCAGTACGTCGTGTGGCTGATCCCGCTGCTAGCCCTCGCCAGGCCACGGTGGCGCGACTTCCTGGTCTGGCAGGGGATCGAAGCCCTGCACTGGGCCGCAATCTGGATGTACCTTGGACAGGTGACCAGCGCCGGTTCGTCCCAACACAACCTGGACATGCCGTACTACGTCCTCGCCGTCGCCGCTCACATGGCCGCCGTGGCGTACCTCATGGCGCGCATCGTGTGGGACATCTACGACCCCGCCTTTGACCCCATCCGCCGCCACCATGTTGATGATCCGCACGGCGGGCCGTTCGCGAACGCGCCCGACTGGTTCCGGCTGGATCCCGCCCGGCCCTCGGAATCGGTTACCCCCTGGAAAGCAGGGTCCCGTGCCTGATGTCGCGGTAGTAGGCTCCGGTCCCAACGGACTCTCTGCAGCGGCCGTCATGGCAAGGGCAGGGCTGTCGGTGGAAGTCTTCGAGGCAGCCCAGACCATCGGCGGTGGCACGCGCACCACCGAACTCATGCAGCCCGGACACTTCCACGACGTCTGCTCCGCGGTGCATCCCATGGCGCTGGCATCCCCGTTCTTCCGTGCCTTCGAACTGCCCCGGAGGGTGGACCTGATCACCCCTGAAGTGTCATTCGGGTCCCCGCTGGATGGCGGCCGGGCGGCTTTGGCGTATACCTCGCTGGAGCGGACTGCGACGGAGCTGGGCCGGGACGGCGCTGCCTACCGCAGGCTCATGGAACCGCTGGTCCGGCATATTGGCGACATCATGGATTTCACCCAAAACCAGCTGCTGCGGATCCCCCGCAACCCGGTGATGGCGGGCGTTTACGGATTGCGGACGCTGGAGCAGGGAACCGGATTATGGAACGCACGGTTCCGGGAGGATCTTGCACCCGCCCTCCTGAGCGGGGTTGCCGCCCACGCCATCTCGCATTTACCGTCCCTGGCGGCGTCCGGGGCCGGCCTCATGCTCGGTGCCCTGGGACATGCGGACGGATGGCCCATCCCCCGCGGCGGTTCCGCCTCCATCGCGGCAGCCCTCGCTGAAGACATCCGCGCCCACGGCGGCGTCATCCACACCGGCACCCCCATCGACCGGCTGGAACAACTGCCGGCCACCCGGGCCACCCTGCTGGATGTGGCGCCCCGCGGCCTGCTGGACATGGCAGGCGATGCGCTGCCTGGCCGCTATCGAAAAGCCCTCGAGGCGTTCCGGTACGGAAACGGCTCCTGCAAGGTGGACTTCATCCTGTCCGGTCCGGTGCCGTGGCAAGCCAGCGGGCTTGCCGACGCCGGCACGGTCCACGTGGGCGGGACCCGGACCGAACTGGCGGCTTCGGAGAACGAGGTCAGCGCCGGCCGGCATCCCGAGCGGCCGTATGTCCTGGTGGCCCAGCCCTCCCGGTTTGATCCGGGACGGGCCCCGGACGGGCGGCACACACTGTGGACGTATTGCCACGTCCCCGCAGGCTCCACGCGGGACATGACCGGCGAGGTGATGGCGCAGCTGGAACGGTTTGCCCCGGGATTCCGGGACCTCGTGGTGGAATCGCACGCCATTACGGCGGCGCAGCTGGCGCAGTACAACCGCAACTACGTTGGCGGCGACTTCAGCGCCGGAGTCATGGACGTGCGCGGCCTGGTCCAAAGGCCCGTGGCGTCTCCCGTCCCGTGGCGGACACCTCTGCTGGGCGTCTACCTCTGCTCATCCTCAACGCCACCGGGCCCGGGTGTCACGGGGATGCCCGGGATGCACGCGGCTACGTACGCCCTGAAGGACATTTTCCGGCTGCCTGTTCCGGACCTTTCCCTCGGCTAGGTCCTGCCGGCCGGCAGGACCCGCCACAACCTCCTGGCCCGCGACGGCACGGCACAGCACGGTGCCGGGGCGGGGGATAATGGCCGCATGGGGAAATCAACAAAACTTTCGCTTGCCGTAGCTGCGCTCGTCCTGGGTACCTCCCTGGTGGCCTGCGACGACGGTAAGAGCGGGGCCGAAGCCGCGGCCCAGCAGTTGGCCGGCGCGGTCTCATCGCTTGACGTTGGCTCGGTGGCCTTTGACGGCAAGGACGCCGCCGCGGCCAACGACCAGCTGCACCAGGTCTTCGCTGCCCTGGATCCGCAGAAGCCCGAGGTCCAGGCAGGCGGACTCACCCTCGACGGCGATAAAGCGTCCGCGCCGCTGAGCTATACCTGGAAGTTCGGCGACGCCGAATGGAAGTACACCAGCTCGGCGAACTTCAAGAAGTCAGGGGACAAGTGGCTGACGGTATGGGACCCGGCCCTCCTGGCACCCGGCCTGACGGACAGTGAAATTGTCACCAAGGGCTCCCAGTCCCCCCAGCGTGCCGACATCCTTGGTGCCGGCGACGTACCCTTGGTCACCTACCGTCCCGTGGTGAATGTCGGTATCGACAAGCCGCAACTGGGCGCCGCAGACCCCTCCGATTCCGCCGGCAAGCTGGCCGCGCTGGTGGGAGTGGACCCGGCGGCGTATGCGCAACAGGTCAAGGCTGCCGGTGCACAGGCTTTTGTCCCTGCCATCACGCTGCGTGAAGAAGGCAGGACCATCTCGGATCAACAGATCCAGGCGATCCCCGGAGCGCGCGGCATCCCCGCGTCCATGCCGCTGGCTCCCAGCAGGACGTTTGCCCGCGCCGTGCTCGGTTCGGTCGGCGAAGCCACCGCGGAACAGATCGATGCATCCGAAGGCGCCCTGGACGCAGGGGATGTCACGGGCATCGGCGGGCTCCAGCAGCAGTACGACGCACAGCTCCGAGGATCAGATGCCGTGGTCATCCGGGCGCAGCGGGCCGACCTGACGCGCGAACAGATCCAGTCCGCCGGCACCGACCCCAGGCGCGTCCTTTTCGAGGTGGCACCCAAGCCCGGTACGCCGTTGAAGACCACCCTCGATCCGCGCCTCCAGACCCTGGCTGAGTCCACCCTGGAGGGTGTGGGCCCGGCGTCGGCCATCGTGGCGCTCCGGCCCTCCACCGGCGCCGTACTCGCCGCCGCCTCCGGCCCGGGCAGCAACGGCTACAACACGGCCATGCTGGGCCAGTACGCCCCGGGCTCGATCTTCAAGATGGTGGATTCCCTGGCCATGTTCCGCAACGGCATGAATCCCGATTCCACCGTCCAGTGCACCCCCACCCTCACAGTAGACGGGCGCACCTTCAAGAACTCCGAGGGCTACCCCGCGACCTCCCTTGGCGCGGTGACCCTCCGGGACGCCTTTGCGCACTCCTGCAATACCGCCTTCATTTCCCAGCGCGACTCGGTATCGCAGAGCCAGCTCGAAGCCGCGGCCACCTCCATGGGCGTCGCGGTGGAAGCGCCGAAACTCGGGGCGGAAGCGTTCTTGGGTTCCGTGCCGGGGCAGGCCCAGGGCACCGAACACGCGGCCTCCATGATTGGCCAGGGCAAGGTTTTGCTCTCCCCCCTGGCTGCTGCGATCATGGCCGGCTCTGTTGCCAAGGGCGCCCCCGTTTCGGCGCAGCTTGTCCTCAACCCCGATGCCGCTGCCCCCGCTGCGGGAACCACCGCGGGGTCCACTGCCCCGGCCGCCGCACCGACTGCCACGGCGACGGCCGAGGCGCCGTCCACGGCGTCGGACAAACCGATCACGGCAGCGGAGGCGGCATCGCTGGCTGACATGATGCGCGCCGTGGTTACTTCCGGGCATGCAGGCTTCCTGTCCAGCGTCCCCGGGGCACCGGTAGGGGCGAAGACCGGAACGGCCGAGTTCGGCACCGAGAACCCGCCCAAGACGCACGCGTGGATCGTGGCCGTCCACGGGGACCTGGCGGTGGCCGTCTTCGTGGAAGACGGCGGCCTGGGCGCCACCACCTCGGGTCCGCTGCTGAAGCAGTTCCTCACCGCCGCCGGCTAGGCTCCGCCGTGGGAGGATTGACGGCGTGGCCCATATTGACGTTTCCGGCATCGACTACTTCCTCTCCGACGGCACCCAGCTCCTGAACGGAGTCACCTTCAAGGTCCCGGACGGTACCAAGACCGCCTTGATCGGGCCCAACGGCACAGGAAAGACCACGCTTTTCCGGATCATCGCCGGAGACCTGGTCCCGGATGAGGGCGTCATCGGGCGGTCCGGGAACATGGGCATCATGCGCCAGTTCGTGGGGCAGGTCCGTGACGGTTCAACAGTCCGGGACCTCCTGGTGTCCGCTGCTCCCCCGGCTTTGGCGGCCGCTGCGCGCGAGGTGGATGATGCCGAGCTGGCCATGATGGAGCACGACGACGAGCCCACCCAGATGCGGTACGCACAGGCCATCGTGGACTGGGGGGACGCCGGAGGCTACGACGTCGAGACCGTCTGGGACGAGGTCTGCATGGCCGCCCTGGGACTGCCGTTTGACCGCGCACAGCACCGCCCGGCGTCGACCCTTTCCGGCGGCGAGCAAAAGCGCCTGGTGCTGGAAGCACTGTTCGCAGGCCCGGACGACCTCCTCCTCTTGGACGAGCCGGACAACTACCTTGACGTGCCGGGCAAACGCTGGCTCGAGGAGAAGCTGAACGAGTCAAGGAAGACCGTCTTCTTCATCAGCCACGACCGCGAGCTGCTGAACAACGCCGCCGGGCGCATTGTCACCCTGGAGCCGGGGATCAACGGAGCCGCCGCATGGATCCACGGCGGTGGATTCGAATCGTACGTGGAGGCCCGCGCGGACCGGAACGCCCGGTTCGAGGAATTGCGGAAGCGCTGGGACGAGGAGCACATCAAGCTCAAGGAACTCGTCAACATGTACAAGAACAAGGCCGCGTTCCGCTCTGACATGGCCAACCGCTACCACGCCGCCCAGACCCGGCTGGCAAAGTTCCTCGAAGTGGGTCCGCCGGAGGCACTGCCGATCGAGCAGAACGTCCAGATGCGGCTCAAAGGCGGACGAACCGCCAAGCGCGCCATCGTTGCCGAACGGCTGGAACTGACCGGCCTGATGAAGCCCTTCTCCACCGAGGTCTGGTTCGGCGACCGGGTCGGCGTGCTCGGCTCCAACGGCTCCGGCAAGAGCCACTTCCTGCGGCTGCTCGCCACCGGCGGCACCGACCCCGAGCGGGAACACCTGCCGGTCTCCGATGTGGAAATCGCCGAGGTCCCGCACGAAGGGACCGTCAAGCTCGGTGCGCGGATCCGGCCCGGGTTCTTTGCCCAAACCCATGTCCGGCCGGATCTCCTGGGCAAGACGCTCCTGGAAATCCTGCACCGCGGTGACGAACACCGTTCGGGGCTGGGGCGGGAGGCGGCCGCCGGCGCCCTGGACGGCTATGGCCTGGCGGGACAGTCCGAGCAAAAGTACGAGTCGCTGTCCGGCGGCCAGCAGGCGCGTTTCCAGATCCTGCTCCTGCAGCTGAGCGGAGCCACCCTGCTGCTGTTGGACGAGCCAACGGACAACCTGGACCTGCACTCCGCCGAGGCGCTGGAGCGCGCCATTGACCACTTTGAGGGCACGGTCCTTGCCGTCACCCATGACCGCTGGTTCGCTCGGACGTTCGACCGGTTCCTGGTGTTCGGATCGGACGGGAAGGTGTACGAATCAGCGGAACCGGTCTGGGACGAACAGCGGGTGGAACGCGCCCGCTGAGAATTCGGTGAGCAGTCTGATGAGCAAATGATCATCAATTGATAGCATTTGATCATGAAGACGGATGAGCGGCACAGGACTATTGCCGAAATCCTCCGGCGGCAGGCCGAGGTGAGCGTCGAAGAACTGATGCTGGCCTGCGATGCTTCCGGGGCCACGATCCGTCGCGACCTTGAAGCACTGGCAGGCAACGGCGTCCTCCGTCGGATCCACGGCGGAGCCAGGAGCCTGATCGGGCAAGGGCAGCACCCCGGCTACGGGCTCCGGGAGCTGGAGGACCGGGACGCCAAGAGGCGCATCGCCGCCGCCGTCGCCGGGCTGCTGCTGGAACGCGAACACGTGTGGCTGGACAGCGGGAGCACGGCAACCGAGGTGGCCCGTGCCGTGACCGGCCGGGAACTGACCTTGATGCCGATGTCCCTGCCCGGACTCAATGCGGCCGCCGGCGGGGACACTGCCGCAGGCTCCAGGCCTGCACTGTTGCTGCCAGGAGGGAGCCTGGTGCCCGGTGAGCTCTGTTTCCGCGGACCCCTGGCGGAGTCCAACATCAGGTCGTTGCGTTTTGATACCGCCGTGCTCACCCCCTGTGCCGTTGACTTTACTGACGGCCTCCTGGCCCACGACCTGGACGATGCCGCGGTCAAGAGGGCCGGCCTGGACGCGTCGGCGCGGGTGGTGGTTGCCGCATCGGCGGCTAAATGGCAGGCGCACGCGAGGGTCCTTATCGGCGGCCTGGACCGGGTTGACGTGATTGTCACCGACCGGAAATTCAGTGGCCGGGAACAAGCCCAACTCGACCAATACTCTGTGGAAGTAGTGAACGTATGAGCACCAACGCCGGCACCGAACAGCACGTTGGACTGAAAGCGGCGGCCGCGGCCACGTTCGTGGTCTTTGGCATTAATGGACTGGTGTTCGCCAGCTGGGCTGCACGGATCCCGGCCGTCACGCAGACGCTGCACATCACCTCCGGCCAGATGGGCACGCTGCTGCTCTGCACGGCCGTCGGGTCGCTTTTGGCGCTCCCCACAGCGGGCATGGTGGTAGGCCGGATCGGAACGGCGAACACGGTCCGCTTCGCCGGCCTGCTGGCGGCCGCCGCGGGCATCGGCATCGCCCTGGCGCTCTCGGCCACCTCCATACCCGGAACCGCGGTCTCGCTGTTCTTCTTCGGAATCGGCATCGGCCTGTGGGATGTTGCGCAAAACATCGAAGGCGCGGACGTAGAACACAAACTCCGCCGGACTGTCATGCCGCAATTCCACGCTGCCTTCAGCGGTGGTGCGTTCGTAGGCGCACTGGTTGGCGCCGGCCTGTCCAGCCTGGGCGTGGACCTTCCCCTGCACCTGATGGTCATTGCCGGTGTGGTGGTGCTGGTGGCCCTGACCGCGCCGCGCTTCTTCCTCCCCCACATTTCCACGGCAGCCACGCCCGGGGAACCCGAACCTGCCAAGGGCCCCTCGGCATGGCGGGACAGCAGGACGTTGCTGATCGGCGTCGTGGTCCTGGGAGCCACCCTCACCGAGGGGGCCGGCAACGATTGGATCGCCAAAGCCTCCGTGGACGGCCTGGCCACCTCGGAGTCCACGGGCGCACTCATGTTTGCCCTCTTTGTCCTTGCCATGACAGCAATGCGCTTCCTCGGCGGCCGGGTGATCGACAAGTACGGCCGGGTGGCCGTGCTGCGGGCCAGCATGGCGGCCGCAGCAGCCGGGCTGAGCCTTTTCGTCCTGGCGCCGAACATCTGGCTGGCCGGTATCGGTGCGGCACTGTGGGGCGTCGGCGCAGCGCTGGCTTTCCCGATGGGGATGTCAGCAGCCTCCGACGACCCCAGGCATTCGGCAGCACGCGTATCCGTTGTATCCACTTTGGGTTATATATCGTTCCTGGCCGGCCCGCCGCTGCTCGGGTACCTCGGCGACCTCACCGGCATCCACACCGCGCTGCTGGCGATCATGGCACCGATCCTCGTGGCACTGCTGCTGGCGGGTGCCGCCAGGCCCCTGCGGCTGGAGGACACCAAGGAGCACTGACAGGATCCGGGGCCGCCGCGCAGGCAAGGGCGTGGAACCGAATGCTAAAGCGGCCCGGGTTTAGGGTGATCACATGCAAAGCACCAGGCACCGCCGGCGGAGTTGGCCCAGCCGCGTCGACAGATTCCTTCTCCAGCATGTTTCTAACCTTCCCGGCGGCAGCCACGACGTGTTCTTCCGACGGCTCTCGGCCTCAGCGAACCAGGGAAAGCTCTGGATCGGTATCGCAGCCGTCCTTGCGCTGTTCCCCGGCAAATCCCGGCGCGCTGCCGTCCACGGGCTGATCGCCCAGGGCGTCGCCTCGGCCGTTACGAACATGGTGTTCAAGACCCTGCTCCCCCGGACCCGGCCGAAGCCGGAAAATCTCCCGGTGTTCCGCTTCGTCCACCCCCAGCCCCAGAGTTCCTCCATGCCTTCGGGGCATTCAGCGTCCGCCGTCGCCTTCGCGGTGGGCGCCGGCCTGGTCCAGCCCGCCCTTGGCGCTGCCTTGGCGCCCGCGGCCCTTGGTGTGGCCTACTCGAGGGTCCACACCGGTGCGCACTGGCCTTCGGACGTCATCTTCGGTTCGGCCCTCGGTGCGGGCGCCGCCCTGGTGACCCGGCACTGGTGGCCGGTCCGGCCGCCCATTCCGCAGACGGCCCGGACGTGGACTGAGGCTCCTGGGCTGCCCGGTGGGGAAGGCCTCAGCATCGTGGTCAACACCCTGGGTGGATCCTTCAAGGTGGAAACGGCCGCCGCCCTCAAAGATGTATTCCCTAAGGCACATATAAACGTCGTGCAGCCGGACGATGACCTGGTGCAGCAGATCAACGCCACCGCGGACGTCCCCGGTACCCTTGCCCTGGGTGTGTGGGGCGGCGACGGAACCGTCGGCGCCGCGGCTGCTGCCGCCGTCGACCGTTCCCTGCCCCTGCTGGTTCTGCCCGGGGGAACGCTCAACCACTTTGCGCGGGACGCGGGGATCGGAAACCTCAAGGACGCCGTGGAAGCGGCGACCAAGGGTGAGGCCGCACTGGCGGACATCGGCCTGGTGACCGCGGAGCGTGGCCTCGCGGGCCATCCCGAAGTGTCCGAGCTGGTCATGCTCAACACGTCCAGTGTGGGCCTCTATCCCAATCTCGTACGTCGCCGGGAGCACCTGCAACCCGCGCTTGGAAAGCCGCTGGCCGGCGTCGTGGCCATGTTCCGCACGTTCGCCGCGGGAACCCCCATCACTCTTTCCGTCGACGGTGTCCGGCACAAGGTGTGGATCGCCTACCTTGGACGGGGCCGCTACTACCCCCGGGACCACGCGCCGCTCATCCGGCCCGTCATGGACGACGGCGTACTGGACGTCAGGCTGATCACCGCCGACGAGTCGTTCGCCCGCGTGCGGCTGCTCTGGGCCGTCCTGACCGGAACGGTGGCAAGTTCCAGGATCACGCACCTGCGCGAGGCCTCCACGGTCACCATTGATGCCGACGGCGCACCCATGGCCCTTGCCGTGGACGGTGAGGCACTGGCCGGAGTGCGCCGGGTCGCTTATTCAGTGCGGCGCAACGCGCTGACGTACTACTCCCCACGCCCCTGAGCAGGGAAGGCTTTGGTCCGGAGCAACCCTGATTCTCCCCTGAATCATCCCTGAGCAGGGCGAAATGCGGCGGTGGCCCCGTTAGCGTAGGGAGTGAACTCCCACAGAACGCCATCTGCAGCCACGCGCTGCCGTCAAAAGGAAAATTCATGATCGAGGCAAACGGGCTGACAAAGGTGTACGGGGCGAAGACCGCCGTGGCCGGTGTCAGCTTCACCGTCAGGGCAGGGCAAGTCACAGGATTCCTGGGCCCGAACGGGGCAGGAAAGTCCACCACGATGCGCATGATCATGGGACTGGACCGGCCGACATCGGGATCGGTCACAGTGAACGGCCTCCCCTACGTCAAGCACACGGCTCCGCTGCGGCAGGTGGGCGCCCTGCTGGATGCGAAAGCGGTCCATACCAGCCGCAGCGCGTACAACCACCTGCTGGCCATGGCCGCCACACACGGTATTCCCAAATCCCGGGTGCACGAAGTGATCGAGATGACCGGCCTCGACGCGGTGGCGCGAAAGAAAGCCGGCGGCTTCTCACTGGGCATGGGCCAGCGGCTGGGCATCGCTGCGGCGTTGCTCGGCGACCCGCAGACCTTGATCCTGGACGAACCCGTCAACGGGCTGGACCCGGAAGGCGTGGTCTGGGTGCGGAACCTGGTCCGTTACCTCGCCGGGCAGGGACGTACCGTGTTCCTCTCCAGCCACCTCATGAGCGAGATGGCCCAGACCGCCGACCACCTCATCGTCATCGGCCGCGGCCGGGTGATCGCCGATGCGCCCATCCGCGACATCATTACCGGCAAGGGCCAGGCCCGCGTCCGCGTCCGCACGGACCAGCCGGACCGGCTGCGGCAGCTGCTGGCCGGCCGCGGCGCCTCGATCGAGGTCCCGGAACGGGAAATGCTGGAAGTGACCGGCCTCGAACCGAAGGCAATCGCCGCGGCAGCCCTGGAAAACCAGGTCATGGTCTATGAACTCACCCCCCTGACGGCCAGCCTCGAGGAAGCGTACATGGAACTGACCAAAGACGACGTCGAATACCACTCCCTGCCCGCCGCGGAGGTAAGCAAATAATGAGCGCCATGACCACAGAATCCACGGCTTCGCCCGAACCGGCATCATCGTCCGCAGGCCACAGCCACGGCCACGGAGGGTCCCTGCCGGGCCCCACGTTCTTTCGGGTGCTCAACTCGGAACTCATCAAGTTCCGGAGCCTGCTCTCAACGCTGATCCTGCTCGCCGCCACGGCGGTTGTGATGGTGGGCTTTGGTGCGCTGTCCGCATGGGGCACCGGCCAGTTCGCCAACGCGGCATCGCGGGATCCGCAGGCGGCCGTGCGGGCGGCCTCCCAAGGCGGGGACCTCGCGATCAGCGTGCCCACCTCGGGGATCGCCTTCGCCCAGCTGATCCTTGGGTCCCTGGGCGTGCTCTTGATGAGCTCGGAATTCACCACCGGCATGGCGCGGTCCACGTTCGCGGCAGTGCCCAAGAGGCTGCCTGCGTTCACTGCCAAACTGGTGGTGGTCATGGTGGTCTCCTTCGCGGTCACGGCCCTCTCCACCTGGGTGGCCGGACTGGTGGCGGTTCCCATCCTGGACAACTACGGACTGAAGCTGGACCTGGCAAGTTCCGAATCCGTGAAACTGCTCCTGGTCAACAGCATCTACGTTGCAGCCGTGGCCGCGATCGGCATGGCCCTGGGCACGCTGCTTCGGAACTCGGCCGGCGGCATCATGAGCCTGGTGGGCATCTTCTTCGTGGCACCCATCGCTTTCCAGCTCATTCCCGGCGACTTCTTCAAGGAGGCCCGGAAATACCTGCCCGGCAACACGGTTGAGCCGCTGACCGCCGCCCAGCACGTGCCGGACACCCTCGAAACGTGGCAGGCGGCCTTGGTCCTGGGCGCCTGGGTGGTGATCCCCGTGCTGATCGCCGCCGTCCTGCTGAAGCGCCGGGACGTGTAGGAGGGATATCCTGCGCCGGTGGCCGGCGCGTGGTTTCCGGCACATTACAAAAGTGCCTGGTGGGAAACATTATTTGCCCATCATGGCTCCTGCTTGGAGTGCCGTCCTGTTAGGCGCAACCAGATCTGTTGGAGTGCACAAAGCAAGGCGCATAATGGCGGACCTAGGGTGAAACGACGATGTGGTGCACCACACGGTCCGCCGCGGTGCACCAATGAACGTCGCACAACCTCTGCAA
Organism: Pseudarthrobacter sp. MOO14; assembly: GCF_058267675.1. Classification (NCBI taxonomy): domain Bacteria; kingdom Bacillati; phylum Actinomycetota; class Actinomycetes; order Micrococcales; family Micrococcaceae; genus Pseudarthrobacter; species Pseudarthrobacter sp. MOO14. Next base: position 2,380,430 of record NZ_CM177849.1, on the reverse strand, counting down.
TTTCCCAACAGGACGGCACTTCCATGCATGCTGACCAGCAACTCTCAAAGTCCCTGAAACCCAGGCACCTGTCCATGATCGCCATAGCCGGCGTGATCGGTGCAGGGCTCTTCGTCGGCTCGGGGGCCGCGATCCAGCAGGCCGGCCCGGGCATCCTTGTCGCGTACGCAGCCGCCGGCCTCGTGGTTATCCTGGTGATGCGCATGCTGGGTGAAATGGCCGCAGCCAACCCGGAAACGGGCTCTTTCTCGACCTATGCGGACAAGGCCCTGGGCCGCTGGGCAGGGTTCAGCATCGGCTGGCTCTATGCCTGGTTCTGGATTATCGTCCTGGGCATCGAGGCCACCGCCGGTGCGGCCATCATGCACCGGTGGGTGCCGGGCATCGACCAGTGGGTCTGGGCCCTGGTCCTCATGGTGCTGCTGACCTTGACCAACCTCGGCTCGGTGAAGTCCTACGGCGAGTTCGAGTTCTGGTTCGCCTCCATCAAGGTGGCCGCGATCGTCCTCTTCCTGGTCTTTGGCGCCGCCGCCATCCTGGGCCTGGTCCCCGGCGTCCCGGCCCCCGGCCTGAGCAACCTGCTCAACAACGGCGGATTCATGCCCAACGGTCCGGGCGCCGTCCTGGCCGGCATCCTGGTGGTCGTCTTCTCCTTCTTCGGCGCCGAGATCGCCACGATCGCCGCCGGCGAATCCGAAAACCCCGTGGACGCCGTCAAGAAGGCCGTGAAGTCAACCGTCTGGCGCATCCTGGTGTTCTACATCGGTTCCATCGCCGTGGTGGTCACCCTGCTCCCCTGGAACTCTGCGTCCGTCGCCAAGAGCCCGTACGTTGCGGTCATCGAACTGTTCGGCATCCCCGGTGCCGGCACCATCATGGACGTCGTGGTCCTGACCTCCGTCCTGTCCTGCCTCAACTCCGGGCTGTACACCGCAAGCCGCATGCTGTTCTCGCTCTCCACCCGCGGTGACGCCCCGCGCTCCTGGACGAGGATCTCCCGGCGCGGAGTTCCCGCCGCCGCCGTGCTCGCTTCCACGGTGGTCGGCTTCATCACGGTGGGCCTGAACTACATCGCACCGGACACGGTGTTCCTGTTCCTGGTCAACACTTCCGGTGCCATCGCCCTCTTCGTCTGGCTGGTCATCTCCGTGTCGCAGCTGATCCTCCGCCGCCGGATGGGTGCCGCCGCACAGGACCTCCAGCTGAAGATGTGGCTGTTCCCCTACCTCACCTGGGCAGCAATCATCAGCATCGTGGCCCTGCTTATCGGCATGGTGATCGTGGAATCGACCCGCGAATCACTGTTGCTCTCCATCGCGTTGGCGGTGGTGGTGGTTGCTGTGGGCGTGCTGCGCTACCGGCGCAAGGACGCGGCCATGGCAGCGGAACCGGCAAGGGCATCCGGGGCCGCAGCGCCGGTGGAGTAGGCCGCATTAGACTCGGGACCATGCCTTTGACTTCCTCTGCCGCAGACCACATCCAGGACCTTGGCGCCTTTGTCAGCGCATCGCCGTCGAGCTTCCATGCTGCCCACGAGGGCGGCCGGAGGCTGGAGGAAGCCGGCTTCCTCCGCCTGGACGAGCTGCAGCCGTGGGAGGGCGGGCCCGGCTCCTTCTTCATGATCCGCGACGGCGCCCTGATCGCCTGGGTGGTTCCCGAAGGAGCCGGACCCGCCACCGGCTTCAATATTCTTGGCGCCCACACCGACTCGCCGTCCTTCAAGCTTAAGCCGAAGCCCACCACCGGCGCCCACGGCTGGCTTCAGGCCGGGGTGGAAATCTACGGCGGGCCCCTGCTCAACTCCTGGCTGGACCGGGAGCTCCGGCTCGCCGGCCGGCTGGTGATGCTCGATGGCACGCAACACCTGGCCGCCACCGGGCCGCTGCTCCGCTTCCCGCAGCTGGCTATCCACCTGGACCGGGCCGTGAATGACGGGCTTACCCTGGACAAGCAGCGCCATATGAACCCGGTATGGGGGCTGGGAAACCCCACCGATGCGGACCTGTTGAGCGTCCTGGCCGCGTCCGTTGACGGCGCCTCCGTTGATCCTGCCGGCATTGGCGGGTACGACGTCGTCATTGCGGACACGCAGGCGCCTGCGGTTTTCGGGGGCAAGCGGGAGTTCTTCGCATCCGGGCGGCTGGACAACCTGTCGGCCACGCACGCCGGGCTGGCGGCCCTGGCCGCGCATGCTGCGTCCGGCACGGCCGGGGGACCCATTGCCGTGCTCGCAGCGTTCGACCACGAGGAAATCGGCTCCAACTCCCGCTCCGGTGCCTGCGGACCCATCCTCGAAGACGTGCTGGTACGCATCTCCGACGGCCTGGGTGCGACGGTGAGCGAACGGCGGCAGGCCCTCGCGGCGTCGTTCTGCCTGTCGGCCGACGCCGGGCACGCGGTCCACCCCAACTACGCCGAGCGGCACGACCCCGCCAACCACCCCGTGCTCAACGGTGGACCGCTCCTGAAGATCAATGCCAACCAGCGCTACGCCACTGATGCGTTCGGCGCGGCCTTTTGGGCCAGGCTTTGCGGCGAAGCGGGCGTGCCATACCAGGAATTCGTCTCCAACAATGTGGTGCCCTGCGGTTCCACCATCGGACCCCTCACCGCCACAAGGCTGGGCATCAGGACCGTGGACGTGGGCGTGCCGCTGCTGTCCATGCATTCCGCGCGGGAACTGTGCGGAGTGGACGATCCCCTCCGCCTCGCCGCCGTCTCGGAGCTGTTCTTCCGCACCCCGGCCTAGCCAGGCAGTTTGTGGCACCACAAAGGTTCGTGCGGGTACCCACATAGGTAGCCTGCCGGACTCCGGCTAGGGGGTTTCCCCGGCCTACGGTGGGGACACACGGATGCCGTTGGGTGTCCGGCCCACGGTTCCGGGCCGGACACCAGGTCCTCGCAGTCCTGCCAACGATGGCATCCGTCGACCACTGACAGATGCGACAGGTGCCGTGCCGGGTGACCGGCGCGAGGCTGAAACGGGGAGTGCAGACCCCTTTTCCAGCCGACGTGCTCCTGCGCTGTGACCATGGAGCCGGAATGACATCTGCACTTGGGCGCCTGCCCCGCCGCATCCACAAACTGGGGATGGCCGGGTTGGTGACACCGCGGGGAACAACGGCCCTCGAGGGCCCGCTGCAGCGGGCTGTCACGCTGGGTGGCGTCAGGGTCGACCTGATGAGCCGTGAGGACGCCCTGGCAGCCATCATGGAGCGAGCCGCGGGTGCCCCCGAGACCCCCCTGGGTGTGCTCTCCGCGAACCTGGACCACGTCAACCACTTCGGGACCGGCGGCCGCTGGGAAGGAACGCTGGAGGTCCCGCAGTTGGAGTGGCTGGCGTTGCTGGACGGCGCCCCCTTGGTGGCCAAGGCGGCGGAGCTAACCGGCCAACGGTGGCCCCGCCTCGCAGGAAGTGACCTGATCGGCCACATCCTCGATGACGCCGCTGCACAAGGACGGACCGTCGGTTTCCTGGGTGGGAGCCCGGAAGCCCAGGAATTGGTTGCCACGCGGATCGAAGCGGAGCGCCCCACCCTGCGCGTGGCCGGCTGGTGGGCGCCGTCCCGCCAAATGTTGGGTGATGCCACCGCCGTCACGGAACTATGTGCAGACATCCGGGCCGCCGGAGTGGACATCCTGGTGGTCTGTTTGGGCAAACCACGGCAGGAACTTTGGATCGGGGAGTACGGGCCGCAGACCGGGGCGAAGGTCCTGCTGGCGTTCGGGGCGGTCATCGATTTCCTCGCCGGCCACATACGCCGTGCGCCCCGGCAGGTGAGCGCTATGGGCCTTGAATGGGCGTGGCGGCTGGCCATGGAGCCACGACGGCTCGCCAAACGGTACGTCGTGGAGGGGCCCGAAGCCTACCTGAAGCTCCGCCGGCACAGTGCCAACGTCGCGCCCGGGCAAAGCACAGGCCCTGCCCCTCGACCCGCTTCCGGTCCCACCCGGCGGGCCGGCACCACGGCAGGGGACTTCACCCCGACCGACCAGCACGCCGATGTTGCCGCTCTGGTGGTGACCTACAACAACGGCGCGGACGTCTGCGGGCTGCTGGAGAGCCTCCGGCTGCAGACCCGGGAACAGTCCATCAAGGTAGTGGTTGCGGACAACTCGCCGAACCCGGAGACCCTTTCCTGCCTGCAGGAGTTTCCAGGCGTGGCCGCCTTCCCCACCGGCGGGAACCTCGGGTACGCGGGCGGCATCAATGCGGCCTGCGCGAAGGCGGGAAGTGCGGATTCGTACCTGGTCCTCAACCCGGACCTTAGGCTCTGCCCCGGCGCGGTGATGGCCCTGCGGAAATCCATGGCGGGCACCGGCGCGGGAGTGGTGGTCCCCTTGTTGCGAGACGACGACGGAAGCGTCTACCCCTCGCTGCGCAGGGAACCGAGCATCTCGCGCGCGCTGGGCGACGCCCTCCTCGGAAGCAGGTTCCAAGGACGCCCCGGATGGCTGACCGAAATGGACTTCGACGCCGAAAGCTACGCCCACCCGCACAAGGTGGATTGGGCCACCGGCGCCGCGCTGCTGATCCGCTCCGACATCGCGAAACAGGTCGGCGGCTGGGACGAGTCCTACTTCCTGTACTCGGAGGAGACGGACTACCTGCACCGTGTCCGCGAGCTCAAGGCCGACGTCTGGTTCGAGCCCCTTGCAGCCATGGTCCATTCCCGAAGCGGGTCCGGGAGCTCACCGTCCCTGGATGCCCTCATGGGGGCGAACAGGATCCGCTATGTCCGAAAATTCCATCACGGAAGCTACGCACGAATCTTCCGTGCCGCCGTCGTACTTTCTGCCCTGCTGCGGGCACCGCTGCCCGCCCACCGGGGAATCCTGGGACTGATCGCCAGGGAGTCACGATGGGCCGACCTGCCGCACGCCGTCGCCTACCCGGGTGGCCCCGGCCAGGAAGGGGATTTCCCCTCCGGGACGGTCATCATTCCAGCACACAACGAGGCCCCGGTCCTCGGGCGGACGCTGGCAGCACTCACCGCACCCATCGCGAGCGGGAAGGTGGACGTGGTGGTTGCCTGCAACGGTTGCACCGACGGAACTGAAGCCGTGGCCGGTTCCGTGCCGGGCGTCCGGGTTGTCTCCGTGGAGGCCGCGTCCAAGACCGCTGCCCTCAACGCCGGCGACCAAGCCGCCTGCGGGTGGCCGCGGCTGTACGTTGACGCCGATATCGAGGTGCCGCCGGCCGCCCTGCGTGCCACCTTGGAGGCATTGTCCGACGACGGCGGGCCCCTTTGCGCCCGCCCCGCCTTCACGTATGACACAGCGGGCGCCTCCTGGCCGGTCCGCGCCTACTACCGGGCACGCAACCGGCTGCCCCAGGCATCGGCATCGATGTGGGGTGCCGGCGTTTACGGCCTGAGCCGCAAGGGGCATGAACGGTTTGGTGAATTTCCGCCCATCACGGCCGACGACTGTTACATCGACCGATTGTTCGACGCCTCCGAAAAAGAAGTCATCGCCTGCCCGCCGGTGACAGTCCGCACGCCACGGACCGGAAAGGCCCTGCTCTCCACCCTGAGGCGCGTATATCGCGGGAACAACGAACTCCGCGATGTTCCGGGCACGCAGTCGGGACGCACGGCCAGTCAACTGGCGCATTCAATCAAGGGTCCCGGCTCCGCGGTGGATGCCGCCGTCTATGCCGCCTTCGCGCTTGCGGGCCGTGCGGCCCGGCGCCGAAAAAACACCGCGTGGGAGCGGGATGACAGCAGCCGCAATTATGAATTGCATTCCTGGGGAGTGGGTTGGGGATAAATTCCCTGAATTAAGGACCGAATTTAATCCCCGCATTCCTCAACAGCCGCCTATTCCTTGATCCGGGTAGTGCAGGCACCTGGCGCTATTCACGTCTCGAAATGGAGTTAAAGTGTTTGCAAAATCAAAGCCCGTCGAAAGCAGGCTGCGTGCGGCAGCAAGTTTTTCCGTATTGTTCCTTATCGCCGCGATGCTGTCTTTCAGTTCCACTCTTTACCAGGCTCCGGCGGCCCACGCCGATGCCTGCACGCCCCCCGTTGCCAGCGCCGTCGCGTGTGAAAACTCACTGCCCGGCACCCCGTCCTCGGACTGGGAGGTTTCCGGATCCGGCGACTCGTCCATCCAGGGCTTCGGAACGGCGATGAGCGTCAACCAGGGTGAATCCATCAGCTTCAAGATCAAGACCACCGCCAGCGCCTACCACATCGACATTCTTCGATTCGGCTACTACCAGGGGAACGGGGCCCGCAAGATCGCCGCCAGCATCCCACTAACGGCCAAACTGCCGCAATCCCAGCCCGCCTGCCTGACCCAGTCCGGGACGGGCCTCGTCGACTGTGGAAACTGGGGGGTTTCCGCGTCGTGGACAGTCCCGGCATCCGCAGTCTCGGGCGTGTACTTCGCCCACCTGGTCCGCAACGATACCGGCGGGGACAGCATGATTCCGTTCGTAGTCCGCAACGATGCGGGAAAGAGCGGCATCGTGGTGCAGACGTCCGACACAACGTGGCAGGCCTACAACACTTACGGCGGCAACAGCCTCTACCAATGCACGGTGGCATGCCCCACCGGCAATCCACAGGCCTACAAGTCAGCGTTCAAGGTGTCCTACAACAGGCCGTTCCTTTCCACGGGCGACCAAGGCCACAGCTGGCTCATGGACACCGAATACCCGATGATCCGCTTCCTGGAGGCGAACGGCTACGACGTCAGCTACATCAGCGGCCTGGACACGGCGACGCGAGGCCCGCTGCTGCTCAACCACAAAATGTTCATGTCCTCCGGACACGATGAGTACTGGAGCGGAACACAGCGCAGCAACGTGGAAGCCGCCCGGAACGCAGGCGTCAACCTGGCCTTCTTCAGCGGCAACGAGGCGTTCTGGCGCACCCGCTGGGAGGCCTCGATCGATGGCAGCCAGACCTCCGGGCGCACACTGGTCTCATACAAGGACACCCACTACAACACGCCCGTAGACCCGGTGGAATGGACCGGGACCTGGCGCGACCCGCGCTTCGGCACGTCCACCGGTGGCGGAAACCCGGAGAACTCGCTGACCGGACAGTTCTTCCTGGTCAATTCCGGCTCCGCGGACATCAAGGTCCCCGCCCAATACGCGGGCATGCGGCTGTGGCGCAACACTGCGGCCGCCAAACTGACGGGAACCCAATCACTCACGCTCGGAAGTGGCCTGGACACGCTCGGTTACGAGTGGGACATCGACGCCGACAACGGATTCCGTCCTGCCGGCGCATTCAAATTGTCCTCAACCACTGTTTCGGTGCCTGAGGCATTCACTGACTACGGCAGCACCACTGCTGCTTCCAGCCAAACACACAACCTGATCATGTACCGCGCCCCCAGCGGCGCACTTGTCTTTGGCGCCGGCACGGTCCAATGGGCTTACGGCCTGGACAACTTCACCGTTCCCACGAGTACCCCCGACAAAAACATGCAGCAGGCCACCGTCAACCTGTTCGCCGACATGGGTGTCCAGGCGGTTACCCTGATGACGGGGCTGGTAGCGGCGGCAAAGTCCACCGACACCAGCGCCCCTGTTTCGACCATCACATCCGGGCTAAACGGCCAGACCCTTGCCGACGGCTCCAGCGTCACCATCTCGGGAACGGCCTCCGACGCCGGCGGGGTAGTGGCCGGCATCGAAGTATCCACCGACGGTGGAACCACGTGGCGCCCGGCCACCGGGACCACCAGCTGGTCCTACACCTGGACAGTGCACGGCAGCCCGGCAGTGACCGTGAAGACCCGAGCCACTGACGACTCGGGGAACACCGAGGTGCCAGGATCCGGGGCTGCGGTCAACGTTTCCTGCCCGTGTTCCATCTTCGGGTCCAGCATGATCCCCGACACGCCCGATTCCGGCGACGGCGGAAGCGTGGAAGTCGGGATGAAGTTCACCGCCCAGGCGGCAGGAACCGTCACCGGCGTCTCCTTCTACAAGTCAAGCCTGAACAAGGGAACGCACGTCGGCAGCTTGTGGACATCGGGCGGAGCCCGGCTGGCCACGGCAACCTTCACCAACGAGACGGCAACCGGCTGGCAAACGGTCAACTTCGCCACACCCGTGGCCATCACCGCAAACACCACCTATGTGGTCTCCTACTTCGCTCCCCAAGGGCATTATGCGCAGGCCGCGGGCTTCATGTATCCCAACCCGTCGCCCATGCCGGCCGGACACTCGTCCCTTGACAGCGGCGTGCTGCATGGGCTGAGGAACACCCCCAGCTCCGGCAACGGCGTCTACACCTACGGGGCCAGCAGCGTCTTTCCCCAGTCCTCCTACAACGCCGAGAACTATTGGGTGGACGTCAAGTTCGTTCCGTCGGCATCCGTGCCGCCGGCAGTCTCTTCGACCGACCCGGCCAATGCAGCCACCAACGTCGCAATCACCAAGGCGCCGTCGGCTACCTTCAACCAGGCCGTAACAGCGGGCAGCATCACCTTCACGCTGAAGAAGCCTGACAACACGGCAGTGGCAGGCAACGCCGCCTACAGCTCGGGCACAGTCACCTTCACCCCTTCCGCCGCGCTGGCGTACAACACCACGTACACGGCGACCGTCAGCGGCGCCACCAATGCGGCCGGCCAAGCAATGGCGGGCCCCTACACCTGGACGTTCACAACCGGGGCACCACCTCCCGCTCCGGCGGTCAGCAGCACATCGCCGGCAAACCAGGCCACGGGCGTGCCCATCTCCGTGACCCCGTCAGCGACGTTCAACCAGGCAGTGGTGCCCACCTCGGTGGTCTTCAGCGTGCTGGATCCGTCCCTGAACTCAGTGCCCGGGACAACCAGCTACAGCTCCGCGACCAACACCTCCACCTTTGCGCCCGGCAGCCCGCTCGCGTACAACACCACCTACACGGCTACGGTCAGTGGTGCCACGAACAGTTCCGGCCAAGCGATGGCAAGCCCGTACTCGTGGACCTTTACCACCGCCACAGCACCTGTCCCGCCCGCAGTGACGTCAACGCTGCCGGCAGACAAGGCGACGGCGATTGGCGTCAATACGGCACCAAGCGCGACGTTCAACCAGGTGGTTACCGCCAACAGCATTACCTTCACCCTCCAGGCCGGAACCACCAGCGTGACGGGTACCAGCAGCTACTCGGGGACCACCGTGACGTTCACGCCGGGCTCAGCACTGGCCTACAACACCACGTACACGGCGACCGTCAGCGGGGCGACGAATGCGGCGGGACAGGTAATGACCGCGCCCTACAGTTGGACCTTCACTACGGTGGCCCAACCCACGGCCAATTGCCCCTGCAGCGTGTTTGCCGCGAACGCCCTGCCCGGGACCATTGACCAGCCGGACGGATCGTCGGTGGAACTTGGGATGAAATTCCGTTCGGATATTGCCGGGAACGTCACCGGCGTCCGCTTCTACAAGAGTTCCGCAAACACCGGCACGCACACCGGAAAGCTCTGGACCAGCGGAGGGCAGTTGCTGGCCAGCGTGACCTTTACCGGAGAGTCGGGGTCCGGTTGGCAGCAGGCAAACTTCTCCACACCCGTGGCCATCCAGGCGAACACGACGTACATCGTTTCGTACTACGCACCCAACGGGCACTATTCGGCGGACGGAGCTTTCTTCACCAAAGGCGTGGACAACTATCCGCTTCACGGCCTGGCCAGCGGGGTGGACGGACTCAACGGCGTGTACCGTTACGGCACCTCCGCGTTCCCCTCCAGCAGCTACAACAACGCCAACTACTGGGTGGATGTGGTGCTGAACGGGTCGGCGTCGGTCAGCGTGCCCACGGTGTCATCCACCTCACCGGCTGCCGGTGCCACCAACGTGGCCACCACCAGCACGGTGAAGGCGACCTACGACAGGGCCGTTGACCCCAGCACCGTGGTCTTCAACGTCAAGGATGCTGCAAACGCCAACGTACCCGGGACCCTCAGCTATGACACGCTGACCAACACCTCGGTGTTCACCCCCGCCACTGCGCTGGCCTACAGCACAACCTTCACGGCCACGGTTTCGGGTGCCAAGGGAAGCAACGGACAGGCCATGGCAGCGCCCTATACCTGGTCGTTCACCACGGCTCCGCAGCCAACGGCCGGCTGCCCGTGCAGCGTCTTCGCTCCCACCGCGGTTCCATCCACGGTCACCGCCCAGGACAACTCATCGGTGGAACTGGGCATGAAGTTCACCTCGGACACCAACGCCACCGTCACGGCGGTCCGTTTCTATAAGGGACCGCAGAACACGGGTACGCACGTTGGCAAGCTCTGGACCTCAGGAGGCCAACTGCTGGGCTCGGTCACGTTCACCAATGAGGGCGCGTCCGGATGGCAGCGGGCAACGTTCGCGACGCCGATTCCTATCAGCGCCAACACGGTCTACGTGGTCTCGTACCTGGCGCCCAATGGGTATTACTCGGCAGACGGCGCCTTCTTTGCCGGCAAGTCGGCGGACAGCGGCATCCTCCACGGTTTGGCTGACGGCACCAGCGGTCCCAACGGCGTCTATGCCTACGGCGCCGGAGGGTTCCCGAGCAACACCTGGAACGCCACCAACTATTGGGTGGATGTGGAAGTCACCACCCCCTAGCAGCCGGGGACAACCGGCGGGGCAGCTGCAGGGGCCCGCGACGCAATCCAGCGTCGCGGGCCCCACCCGTGCCAGGAGCGGGATGGGCGGGACATGATGCTTAGCCTGCGCAGTCGTCTTCCACGAGGTCGACCTTCACAAGGGCCGGGAAAGGGGGGCCTCAGCCAAGGCCGCAGGTGTTGCCTCCGTTGAGGCGGTAGATGTGTACCGCATTGGCGTCGCTGAAGGAGTCCGTAAAGGCGTGGTTCGACACGGGCACCGAACGGTTTTCATCCAGCGCTTCTGCCTGGTCCGGGCCGCCGCACCGAACAGAGAAGGTCACGGACTGGGGCCCGGGACGCGTGGCTGCCGCCAAAATATAGAAGTGGCCCGCATTGGCTTTCACGGAGAAATCAACGTCCTTGCTGTTTGCGGTCACGAGCCCCGTTACCGAACCCGTGTTCAGCGCCGGAGCGAGGGTGGTGATGAGCTTGTTCACGGCGGCTACCGTTGGACGGATCGCGGTGCCGCATTCATCCCGGAGCACATGCTGGGACTGGCACTGGCCGCCAAAATTGTGGTTGAAATAGACGATTCCCCGGGCGCCGTGGATGATGCTGCTCCATACGGCGGACCGAAGCTGGGCGGGACTGATGGTGAGTGAATCACTTTCGGAAAATGGGTGGCCCACCTCGACAAACGCCCAGACCGGTTTGGAGCCGGCGGGCTGGACCAGGGACCGTACCCGGTCAACCGTCCAGCCGTAGTGGGCCCCGGTGCGGCATTCCGCGTCAGTGAGATCCCGCCCATCCGCGAAAACTGCCCCGCCTTCGACATGGCTGCAGATATAGGGATCCGTAAACCAGTAGTTGTCCGCGGAGACGACGTCCTGGTAGCTGTTGACGAATTGCGCGGCCTGCGGATTCTTGAGTTGGAACGTTACGCCCTTGCCGTAATTGGAATAGAGCAACGCCCGGGGCGGGAAGAGTTTCACCAGCGCTTCCTGGACGGTGAAACCGCATTCGGAGGCCACAGGCTCGCAGATCACACCTTCACCTTGGGACTTGCCGGTCCACGAGGAGTTTCCCCCGCCTGCCCACATGTCCACTTCATCGGAGACGACGAACCCGGAAGCGCCGGGGACCACTGTGGAGGGGAGCGCATGAAGGCCGCTGCCCCGCACCAGCTCCACATTCGAGTCATCGGTGAGCTGCACGTAGGTGTTCAGGCCGGCACCGCGGTCCGCGGCGATATCCTCTTCCTGCAGGACGCTTTCAAACCACACGCCCAGGGGAAAGAAGTTCGGCTCGGCCGGCAGGGTCGGCGAGAACTTCCCGTAGAAGCCCGGGCCGCCGTCAATCCCCTGGACGCTGACCCCTTCAGGAAGCGGATCTTGAGCCGATCCTGAGGACGCGGAGAAGGCGCTTGACGACATGCATGACGTTCCTAAAAGGCAAGTCAATAGAATTGCGGTTTTCTTGATGAGTTTTGTGGAATTGCGCATGTCCCGGGCGGTTTTTCCAGGTGCTTCGAACAGGTTTTTCATGGCAATTCCTGTCGTAAAATCATGGGTCAAATGTCATACTGGATAAAAGGGAAATAAGCGGCGACAAGCAATGATTTTGGAGCTACGCTATCACCCTGAACATTGCGTGTATAAGGGTATTTCAACCCCGGCAGGAAGATTGGGGGGATGTGGGAAAGCATCTGCCAGCTCCATCCGCGCTGGGTCCGGAAGTCCGACTGGACACACCCCTGCGCGTTGACGGCGACGAGCAAAAGCCACCGCTGCTCCTGCGGGTGACGGCGGTAGCCTGTTTCGTTTTCCCCTCCAACCTCGTTCTGGAACCGCTGGGTGCCGCCGGCTATGTGGCCCACATTCTTGCGTTGCTGGTTTTCGCGCTGTGGGTGACGTCAGTCATGCTCGGCCTGCACAAGACCATCGACCGCGAGCACCCCGGACGCTTCGCGCTGGCAGCCCTTTTCGCGGTGTCGTGTGCCTCCTACGCCGCGATGTACGTGGGTATCAGCGGGAGCACGACGGATGCGACACGCGCGAGTGCTGACCGCTGGATGTTGTTGATGGTCGCCTCGTCCGGCCTGGTGCTCGTAACCACTGAGACAACGCGGACCGTGGACGCGGCGATGATGCTGGTGCGTGCGCTCCTGCGCGGTGCCGTGTTCTGCAGCATGGTGGCGGCAATCCAGTTCACCACCCATGTGGACCCCATGGCCTGGTTCCAAGGGGTCTTGCCCGGGTTCAAGGACAACGGCGGGAACCAGCCGTTCCAGGAACGCGGAAGCTTCCTCCGGGTGGCCGGCAGCACCTTCCATCCCATCGAGCTGGGGGTCATCGCCTCGATGCTCCTTCCGCTCTCGCTGTGGCGCGCACTGTACGACAAATCGGGCCGCGCCTGGATGCACTGGACGGGGACGGGCTTCATTGTGTTCGCGATCGCCGCCACGATTTCCCGCTCGGCGGTCCTGGGTGTCCTGACCGTGGCACTGGTCTTCCTTCCGTTCCTTCCTTCCAGGTCCAGGCAGTGGACGGTCCTGGGGTTCGCCGGCGCTGCCACAGTGCTCTTCCTGGCGGTTCCCGGATTTGTCGCAACGCTGTTTGGTTCCGTCACCGCGGGGACGGCCGATCCTTCCATCACCGCACGGCTTGAGGACTACCCCAGGGTGGAAGCCATGGTCTCGGCCCGGCCGTGGCTTGGAATAGGTCCCGGGGCGTACCTGACGAGGAACGCCATTGAGGTCCTGGACAACCAGTACCTGAAAACCATCGTCGAACTGGGAGTGCCGGGGTTCCTTGCACTCCTGCTGTACATGGTCGTACCCGGGATAGCGGCCTGGCTGGCGGCCTTCAACGCCAAAGAGGAACGCTTGAAGACACTTGCGGCCGCAGTCGCCGCCGCCTGCCTGGTGGCCGCCCCGGCGTCAGCCGCCTTTGACTCGCTGGGCTTCCCCGTCCTGGCACTCGTGTACCCGATATGCGTCGGGCTCTCCGGGACGGTCTGGTTGCTCGTCGCCGGCGAACGGCGGGCGCTTGGCCCAACTACCAAGGAACAAGGCGCCAGCCTTGCAGAATCTGAAAGGCTCCCATGACTCCCGTCTCGGTTCTTAAAATCCTGTGGCGCCACAAGGTTTCGATGATTACCGTCCTGGTGCTCACCCTTGCTGCGGCAGCCTACGTCTTCTTCTTCGCGCCCCGGAGCTACATGGCGTCGACGGTGTACGTCCTGGTGACGCCCCGCGTGCCCAGCGTGGAAGAAATGCGCACCGATCCCGCCGTCGCCGCCGCAAACTCGGACAACCCCTACCTGCGCTCGGCGGACAGCTCCCTGATCACCCAGGTGATGGCGACAAAGTTGAGCTCAACCGACGTCGTTGACTCGCTTAAGGCCGCCGGCTTGTCACCCGACTACACGGTGACCCTGCCGGCCACCACGGGGGCGGGCCAGCTCATCAGGATGGAGGCCACGGGCCCCAGCCCGCAGCTGGCCATCACGACGGCAGAAGCCTTGGGCCAGCATCTCACCGCCAAACTGCGGGATGCGCAGAAAGTCAACGGGGCCGATGACCGCTACCTCTTCACGGCCCTCCAGATTGATCCCCCGAGCAAAGCGACAGAGCAATTCTCCAGCCGGCTCCGGTCGATGATCGTGGTGCTGATTGGCGGCGTCATCCTCCTGTTCGGCGCTGTTTCGATCGCCAGGATGCTGGAGAATTCGCGGGCTGCCCGGAAGGACGCGGCGGACAAGGGCAAGCCTGTGTCCCGGCGCAGGCGCTCCGCCGACCGCCACGCCGAACCGGCCGCAGTTGCGAACGACCAACAGGACGGCGAACCTGGTGGCGGCAGTGTCGTGGCGGCGCGGGCGGTGAAGGACCGGAAGCCCGCAAGGTATGCGGTTGATGAGCCGCCGCTCCTGTTGCCACAGCCTGGGCTGGAGGACCTTTCCTTCGAGGAGCGACGCTCTGATGTCCCCGTCAAACGCTGACCGGGAGGGGCGAGTCCCGGTCTCTGTCGTCTGCGTCTTCAACAACCCGGCAGTGCTCCAGGAGTGCCTCACGGCTTCCGTCGAGGCCGGCCTCCCATGCGCCGTGGACCTCGAGTACCTGCCCATCGACAATACGGCACGGCAATTTTCCTCCGCCGGAGCGGCATTGAACCATGGTGCTGCCTCGGCGCGGAACGATGTGGTGGTCTTTGTCCACCAGGACGTTTTCCTGCACTCCATCCCGGCCTTGGAGAAGATCGCCGCCGCATTGATGGCAGATCTTTCCCTGGGCATGGTGGGCGCAACCGGGATGACCGGGGAGGGCCGCCTCGTGGGGCAAATCCGCGACCGCATCGTGTTATCCGGCCATCAGGAATCCGGGCTGGCGGACGTGGACAGCCTGGATGAAGTCTTGTTCATGGTGCGGCGGGACCACATCCTCCGGCAGCCGCTCAGCGAGGAGCCGGACCTGTCCTGGCACGCCTATGCCGTGGAATACGGAGCCCGGCTCCGGTCTACCGGCCACCGCGTGGCGGTAGCCAACATCCCCCTGACCCACAACAGCCTCACCATCAATCTTGACCGGCTGGCCGAGGCGCACCAGTGGATCGCCGGGGCGTATCCCAACCAGTTGCCGATCGTGACGACGTGCGGGACAGTGCAGCAACGGCGCCGTGTACCCTCCCTCCTCTCCGGCCTGGTGGACTCGCAGAAGTGGCGGTACCGGTGGCTCCGGGAATCGGTATCGGCGCACAAGCTCCGGAATAAAGCCCCGCTGCGCCCCGTCACGGTCCTGGGTGACCTGCGCCGCGACATTGACGACATCTGTGCCGCAGCGGGCGCAGGCGCTGCCACCGTGATCAATGTGCTCCCCGGCGGACCCGGAGGGCATGAACTGGGGAAGCCCCTGGAGCTGGGGCGGCGAGGTGTCCGGTTCCGTTTCCTTGCAGCGGACGAGCGGGCCGTCGCTGCCCTGGTGCGCGCCCAAGGGCCGGACGTCACCGTCGCCGTGACCAACATCAGCTTTGACACTGCCGGCGAAGTGGTCGGCGCCCTGTCGGGCCGGAAGGTCATCCTGGGATTCCACGAAAATACAGGGCCATGGCTGCTCACCGGCCCGGCGGTTGATGCGGCCGGCGAACACTACCGCACCCCCCGCTCTACGCCCCTCGCTATGAAGGTTGGCTAAGGCGCCTGCGTGAGTCCGAAACCCACGCGCGGCTGTGGTCCGGTACCAACTGTGCCAGGCCCACATGGGGTGACTTCCGCCAGGCCGTCCACTGCCTGATGCGCTGGGCCGTTCCGAGGAAGGGCAGTATGTCAGCCCAGGCCGCATCCAGGCCGGCGAAGCCGGTCTCATGCTGCACCAGCCCCACCAGCTGGTCCAGGGGTCCGTCCGCCCAAGGAGTGGGTCCCGGTGCGATCGGTCCGCTTCGCGCCAGGGCGGCCTCGGTATAGACGCGCTCCGCTGTCTCCCGCCAGGCTGAGGGGCTGTGACCTTCAACGATTGCCCTGCGGGTGGCCGAGCCCCGAGCCGTCCTGGTGGACACCGAATCTGCCAGGTCCGCCAGGGTTGAGACGAAACCCGCCGGAGTCGAGGGCGTGAGGAGGAGGTCATCGAGGCCTGGTGAATCCGAGCCAAGGACCGCACATTCGGCCGGATGGCCCCTGTATGTCACCAGCGGCAGCCCGTGGGCACCGGCCTCCAACATTGAGGTCAACGAAGCGAAGGGAAACGAGTCAACGTAGGCATCGGCGATGGACAGAAGCGACGAGATGTTGGCAAGCCGCCCGACGGCCCGGATCCTTCCATTGGTGGCAGCCGCCGCGGCAGCCCAGGCTCCGGTGGGGGACGGGCCGGCCACGAGGAAGTGTGCATCCGGGCGCCGGAGCAGGAAGGACCGGAAGAGGCCTATCAGCGAGTCCGGGCCAACGGGATCGTATTTGCTGCCTGCCGCGGCGGACACCACGACGAAATCCGTCGCCGGGATGCCCCATCCAGTCCGCGCGGCCAGTTCATTCGATTCCTCCGCAGGCCCGGCAGGCGCAAGTTCGAGGGGCCGGTTGGCCACCATACAGCGGCCGGCATCAACCCCGCGGCGGCGGACGGTCAGCTCCCGGCCGCTTGCCCGCAGGCAGAGGACGACGGCGGCCGCCGAGGTCCCCTGCCAAAAGACGTGGTCAGCGTGGTTGACGTAGACAGCCGGAGGCGCTCCGGGGACACCCAACGCAAGGGAGGGGACGACGTCGTGTGGATGCGCATGCACAACGACGACGTCGGCCGGAGCGATGACCCGGCGCAATGCTCCCGCCCTTCTCATGAGCCCCCCGGGCCGGCGGTCCAGGAGGACCAGGTCACGGGGATCCGGCAGGCACGCGGCAATCTTGGCTGGACATTCGGTGCTGCCTTGGCGGGTGAGGACAACGTGGTGCCGCGAGCCAGGATCCTGGCGGATCCAGTGCGCAATGCTCTGGGTATGGCCGCCGGTCCCGTACAGCTGGGTGGCCACGTGGACCACAAGGCGCCCGGCCGGCTTTCCCGGCGCCGGGGGCGGAGGCTGTGGGATGGAGGACCGGAGCATCCCCAGGACTTCTTCGAGTCCCTGGTGGCCGAAATACCCGGTGTGGTCGGTCCAGGCGAAACGGGCGGCAAGCTGTGCCTGCACCGCCGCCTGCTCCCACCGTCCGGCTGCTGCCAGGCGGCCGGCGACCGCCACCAGGCGTTCAAAGGTGTCCCTGTTACCGCTGATGCCCTGCAAGGCCCCCGCTCCTTCCCAATTTCTTCAACGTGGCAACGTCGGCCCGCTTGAACCAGAGCAGGCCAGCGGTGACGGAGCCGGCTGCTGCCCCGGAGAGCAGGAGTGCCCAGGGGACACCGAAGTCCATCCGGCCGAGGAGGGCAGAGGCGGCCAGCAACGCTGCCGAAGCGGCCGAGGGCAGCAGCAGTTGCCGGATCACCCCGAGAGGCGGGACACCCACTGCCCGCAACCGCCAAAGATACAAGGGCAGGACCAGGGCGGCGACGACGAAGAATTGGGCCATGGCCACCCCGGCGATGCCGGCGCCGGTGCCAAGGAACAGGGCCGGTACCAGGGCCACCAGCCAGCACACCTGGATGGACATGATGGACCCTGTCATTCCCGCAACCACCAGGTAGTCGTAGATCAACTCGAAGAGGATCCGGAACCCGGCCACCATGGCAAGCCAAAACAGGGCGGCGCTTGCCCCCGCCCAGACGTCGCCGTACACAATCCGGACGACGGTTTCGGACTCTGCCGCCAGGAACGTGACAGCAGGGAAGACAACGCAGGACATCACCCCGATCAGGGCGGTGACTGTGGAGCGCATCCTTTCGGGGTCATGCTGCAGCCGGGCCAGCACGACCGGAGCCACGCTTCGCAGCGGCTGGGAGAACATGGTCACCGGCCAGCTCGACAGGTTAAAGGCCAAGACGTACATCCCCAGCATGACCGGACCGAGCGTACTGCCCGTCACCAGTTGGTCCAGGTAGCCGACGCAGAAGACGATGATGCTGGTCCCTGCCAGGGGCAGCCCGAACCGCAGCAACGGCATCAGGACGGTGCGGTCGAGGCCCAGCCGCAGGGGAAGCGGCGACCTGAGGACGAAGAGCAGGCCCCCGGCCACCGTCCCCGCGAGCCGGCCCACCGCCAGGCTCATTGCGCCCATGCCGGCCAACACCAGGCAGATTGAAACGATGGCACCCACCCAGACATTCACCTGGTCGATCAGCATCTTCGTCTTTTGGTCAAAGGCCCGCTGCATCAGCGCTGCCGGTGTGGCGACCACCCCGCTGACCAGGACGCAGCACACCATGACCCGGACCACGTCGGTGGCACCGGGGTCGCCCATGCGGTCCGCGAACCAGGGGGCTGCGGCAAGGCCGGCCCCGCAAAGCACCGCACTGGAGAGGATCGAGATAGTGGTCACGGTGGGTGCGATCCGTGCGGGATCCTCTGGCCACCTCACGATCGCGAGGCTGACCCCCAGTTCGTTGATGGTCAGGACCGCCAGCAGCGCCACCATGGCCACCGCGAAGCTGCCGTACGAGTCGGGCCCCAGCAGGCGGGCCAGGACGATTCCGATTCCCAGCGTGCCGAACCTGGCCACCGCAGTATTCAGCAGGCTCCAGCCCAGTGCGGAGGTGGCGCCGGACGCATTCTGCGAGCCGGTGGGTTGGTGCCCGGCCTCCTGTACGGATGCCAGGCCGGGGCGCTTCATCGCCTTCCCCGCACGGACGGCCTCAACGGACTACTGCTTCGTCACTGCGCATGACAACGCCCCAGCAACCCGTTCCTGCTGTTCGGCAGTGATATGCGGGAACAGCGGGAGGGACAGGATGCGCCCGGCAGCATCCTCGGCCACGGGGAATGAACCGGATGTCCGGCCCGCGTACGCCCCGCTGCGGTGCACCGGAACCGGGTAGTGGATTCCCGCCTGGATCCCCGCCGCGTGCAACGACTCAAGGACAGCGTCCCGGTGCCGGACACGCACCACGTACAGGTGCCACACATCCGCGTTCCCCGGTGCCTCCTGCGGCAGCTCGACACCCGGCACATCCGCCAGCAACGCCGCATAGCGTTCCGCCGCAGCCCTGCGCCGCAGGTTCCAGCCCTGCAACCTCGCCAGCTTCGCTTTCAGGACGACCGCCTGGACGGTGTCCAGGCGCGAGTTGAAGCCGATGGCGTCGTGCCGGTACTTCACCGAACTCCCGTGCGCCCCCAACAACCTGACCTGGGCATCCACGCCGGGGTCGGATGTCAGCACGGCTCCCGCGTCCCCGGCGGCGCCAAGGTTCTTGCCGGGGTAGAAGCTGGTCCCGGCGGCAAGGCCCCAAGTGCCCGCGTGCCGGCCGAACCGTGTTGCGCCCTGGGACTGCGCGGCATCCTCGATGATCACCGCGCCGCAGGAGTCTGCAACGGGGATCAGTTTTTCCACGAAGGCGGTTTGCCCGAACAGGTGCACCGGCACGATCGCCTGCGTGCGGGAGGTTACGGCGGCCGCGGCGGCGTCGGGATCGATCAGGAGGAAGGAAGGGTCGACGTCGACAGGCACCGGGACTGCCCCGATCCGGCTGACCGCCTCGGCCGTGGCGATGAAGGTATTGGCCGGCAGGATGACTTCCCCGCCCGGCCGCACGCCCCCGGCACGCAGGGCAAGTTCCAGCGCATCCGTTCCGTTGGCAACGCCGGCGCAGTGCCGTGCGCCCAGGAAAGCGGCGTACGCCGCCTCGAACGACGCAACGGCCGGGCCGCCAATGAAGGACGCCGAACTCATGACTGTGTCCAGTTCGGCCATCACCTCGTCATGGATCTCAGCCTGCTGTGCTGCCAGGTCCACCAGCGGGACTGCCTGCACATCCACGTCGGAATTCATGAAATACCCCCAACACTGAATCTTTCGCCGTCAATTTCGTGGGCCGGCACCCCAACCCACGTCTGTCCGTCAGGCACGTTGCTCAGCACCGCCGCTCCCATCCCCACGGTGGCGTAGGCGCCCACTGAAGTGCGTTCGCGCACGCTGGCGTTCATTCCCAGGTAGGCTGCCCGGCCAATCCGGACTCCGCCGCCCAGTGACACACCCGCGGCAAACGTGGCGAAGTCGGCCACGTCGTCGTCGTGCGTGAAGGTCACCGAAGGCATGGCCACCACGTGCGCTCCCAGGGTGACGGATGCGGTGAGCGTGACGTTGCGGAGCAGGATGCTTCCCCTGCCCACCCGGCATCCTTCCGGGTACTGGACCGAGGGGTCGATCGCCGTCGCGTAGCGTGCCTCCGTGAGGCCCATGGCCGTCAGCCGCTCCACGACGGATTCCCGGATCCTGCCGGATCCAATGCATACCAGGACGAACGCGTGCGTGTACTTCGCGGCGTCATCGATGGTCCCAAGGACGGGTGCCCCGTCCACGGTGACGCCCGCCATCTCTTTGTCGTCGTCCAGCAGGCCGACGACGTCATATTGGCCGCTGCTGCGCACCATCGCCAGGACTTCGCGGGCCAGGCCACTGGCAGCTATCAGGATCAGCTCACTCACGCGCGTATCCTGCAGCCGCGCCCCGGATGGTGCCGATGATCCGGTCCAGCCCTTCGTCGTCCAGTTCGTGGTAGACGGGAAGGATCAGGGTCCTGTCGTTGAGCCGCTCGGTTTGTTGCAACAGGGAGCCGCCCGCGTTCCGCCACCGGTAGGCCGGCTGGCGGTGCGCGGCCATGATGCCCCGCCGTGCAGAGATCCCGGCGTCCGCCAGCAGTTCCATCAGCCCGTCCCGCGTGGTCCCGAAGCTGGGCAGCACCTCCACCCAGAACGACTGGAAGTTGGTGGTGCCGTAGGGCGGGTCCGATACCAGCCGGAGGCCCGGCACCCGGGAAAGGCCGGCCACGTAGCGCGCCGCGATGCTCCGCCGCCGCTCCAGCACCTCCGGCAGCCGGCCCAGCTGGACGATTCCGACGGCGGCCTGCAGGTCCGTCATCCGGTAGTTGAACCCGACTTCCAGGTACACCTCCGGCGGGGCCAGGAGCGATCCGTGCCGGTCGGCGGCGGACACGCTCATCGAGTGCTCCCGCAGGGTCCTGGCCCTGGCCGCCCAATCTGCCCGGTTGGTGGTGAGCATGCCGCCCTCACCGGTGGTGAGGATCTTGCGCGGATGGAAGGACCACACGGCCACATCCGCGCCCGCACCCACCGGCCTGCCCTTATACATCGACCCCACTGCGCAGGCGGCGTCCTCGATCACCATGATCTCGTGCCGGTCACAGAGTTCGCGGATGGGGTCCAGGTCCAGCGGCACGCCGCCCTGGTCCACCACAATCACGGCCCTGGTGTCCAGGGTGAGGGCCGCGTGGAGGGTTTCCGCCGTCACGTTGCCGGTGGCCGGATCCACGTCGCAGAACACCGGCCTGGCACCGACGTAGGTCACCGCGTTGGCCGTGGCAATGAAGGACAGGGAGGGCACCACAACGTCATCCCCGGGTCCGATTCCGGCCACCACCAGGGCGAGGTGCAGGGCGGTGGTGCAACTGGACGTGGCCACCGCATGGCGGACACCCTGGTACTCCGCGAACCGGGACTCGAACTCCTTGACCTTGGGCCCCTGCGCCACCCAGCCGGAGGCCACCACCTCGGCCAGGGCCCGTGCCTCCTCGTCGCCGAGCCAAGGCTTCATGACATTGATCCGGGCGAGGACTGGTTCGGCAGTCATCAGGCACCAACTTTCCGTGTGGCGGCGATTTCGTTGCGCAGCGGCATCCACCAGCTGACGAGTTGGCGCAGTCCTTCGTCGAGTTCCACTTCCGCTTTGAAGCCAAGGTCGCGGGCGGCCGCGGACGTGTCGGCCAGCCGGCGCACCACGCTGTTCACCTGCCGTGCGGGGCAGTGCTCGACGCTGAGGTCCGAGCCCATGACCCGCAGCAGGGTGCGGGCCATGTCCAGCAGGCTGGTTTCCGTCCCGCTGGCCACGTTGTAGGTGCCTTCGGCAATGCTGCTGCCCGCGGCCAGCACGTTGGCTCGGGCCACGTCCGCCGTGTGGATGAAGTCCATGGTCTGGAGTCCGTCGCCGAAGATCAGTGGCGGCTGCCCGTCCATGATCCGTTCCATCCACCGCACCAGGACCTCGGTGTACAGGCCGTGGACGTCCATTCGCGGCCCGTAGACGTTGAAGTAGCGCAGCATCACGTAGTCCAGGCCCGTCATGGCACGGAAGCTCCGGGCCATCCCTTCGTTGAAGGACTTGGCAGCGCCGTAGAACGTGTCGTTGTTGGCGTGGTGGTGCCGTTCCGCGGTCGGGAACTCCTCGGCCATCCCGTAGACCGACGCACTGGAGGCGGCCACGAGCTTGGCCACCTTGTGTTCCGCGGCGGCCTCCAGGACATTGAAAGTGCCGTCCACCAGCACTTCCAAAGCCAGCCGGGGTTCCTCGGCGCATTGGGTGATCCGGATGGCCGCCTGGTGGAATACCAGGTCCTTGCCTCGGGTGAGGTCATGCACGAGGTCACGGTCCTGGATGCTGCCCCGCACCAGTCCGACCTGCCCGGTGGCCAGGGCGCCGGAGAGGTTGTCCAGCCTGCCGCGGACCAGGTTGTCCAGGACATCGATGTGGCGCACTCCCGCGGCCAGCAGGGCGTCCACCAGGGTGGAGCCGACGGTGCCGGCTCCGCCGGTGACCAGGACGTTGGCGCCCTCCAGGGTGCTCACCGGGCCCCCTCCAGTTCCGCGCCGGTGCCGGCCATCGCGGCACCCGCCACGGGGGTGGGCCGGCCGTCCAGGGTCAGGCTGCGGGTGACCGCTTCGAGGACGGACAACACCCGGAGCCCGGAGGCGCCGCCCGTCCGTGCCTGCCGTCCGGTGCGGATGCAGGAGGCGAGTTCCTGCACCACCTGGCCGAGGGCCTCACGTTCGGGCAGCGCCGGGGACCACGTGTCCCCCAAACGGTAGGAGACGGCGGTGGACGCCTTCTCGCCGGCCGTTCTCGGCTGCCGGTCCAAACTCACCCCGCGGTCGTAGACGCTGAGCCGTTGCTGGGGGTTCAGGTCGTCCCACACCAGCGTCCGCAAGGATCCGCCGATCACCATCTGGCGGATTTTGGTGGGACTGAGCCAGTTCACGTGCACGTGGGCGGTGGCATCGTTGGGGAGCCGGAAGTTCAGGTGGCCCACGCAGTCGCGGCCGGTCCCCAGCGGGTCCGCCCCGAACGCCGAGACTTCGGCGGGGTTGAGGCCGCCCGGGAGGACGAAGTCCAGGATGGACAAGTCGTGCGGGGCGAGGTCCCAGAAAACGTCGACGTCGGGCTGCACCAGGCCCAGGTTGATCCGGGTCGAGTCCACGAACAGGATCTCGCCCAGGGATCCGGACTGCACCAGCTCCTGCATCTTCAGCACCGCCGGGGTGTAGCAGTAGGTGTGGTCCGCCATCAGGACCAGGCCGTTTGCCCGCGCTTCGGCCACCATCTCCAGCCCGTGTTCCCTGCTGTCCGCCAACGGCTTTTCCACCAGGACGTGCTTTCCGGCGCGCAACGCCGTCATGACCGCGCCATGGTGTGTTCGCGCCGGCGTCGCGATTGCCACGGCATCGACGTCGAAGCTGTCCAGGAGCTCGTCCATGGACTCGACGCAGGGAATCTGCCCCAGCGTGGCCGCCAGCTTGCGGGCCCGGTCGATGTCCAGGTCGCAAATGGCCACCAGGTCCCAGTCCGGGCTTGCCTGGAGGTTGCGCGCCAGGTTGGGACCCCAGTAGCCGGCTCCGACGACGGCGATGCCGAGTTTCGGTGCAGGTTGCGGGTGGTTGGCGGAGTGGAAGGGACTGCCGAATTTTCTCATGTCATTGTCTTCCCATTTGTGAGTGTGTCAGTAAGCGCCGGACGGCCGGACGACAGCCCGGAACGTCCGCCAAAGAATCAGGAGGTCACCGGCAAGGGACCAGTTTTCGACGTAGTAGAGGTCCAGCCGGACCGCTTCCTCCCACGGAAGGTCCGAGCGGCCGTTGATCTGCCAAAGGCCGGTGATACCCGGCTTGATCAGCAGCCGGCGGTGGGTGTGGCGCTCGTAGCCGCTGACCTCCCGGTCCAGCGGCGGCCGGGGACCCACCATGCTCATGTCGCCCAGCACCACGTTCCAAAGCTGGGGGAGCTCGTCGAGCGAGTATTTGCGCATCCAGCGGCCGCAGCGGGTCACTCTGGGATCGTCTTTCATCTTGAAGAGCACCCCGGCACCCTGGTTTTGCTGGTTCAACCCCGCCAGCCGCGCCTCGGCGTCGACCACCATGGACCGGAACTTGTACATCCCGAAGACGTGGCCGTCCTTGCCTATCCGGGCCTGCCGGAAAAGGACCGGCCCCGGACTGTCCCGTTTCACGATCAGCGCGAGCACCACGAGGACCGGTGAGAGCACCAGAAGGGCCGCCAGCGCCGCGGCCACGTCCATGATCCGCTTCATGGCGTGTTTGGCCCCGCCGTACTGCGGGATGTCCACGTGCATGAGGGGCAGGCCGTCCACCGGCCGCCAGTGGATGCGGGGACCGGCAACATTGGTCAGTGTTGCTGCGAGGATCAGCTCCGCGGAGGACTCCTCGAGTTTCCAGCCAAGCTCGCGGATGAACCGGTTGCCGCCCGGCAGGGGGCCGGCGATGATCACGGAGTCAGCGTCCACCAAGCGGACTGTTCGGGCGATATCGTCCGTGGAGGACAGGACCGGCACCGTGCAGCCGTCCACCCGCAGTCCTGCGCCGCGGCGTGCCCCCGGAAGGCAGGCGCCGAGAATCTCGTAGACAGCCCCGGACTTGCGGACCTGCTGGACCACGTACCGGACGTCCTCCGGCTCGCCTACCACCACGGCGCGGGAGAGGTGGCGCCCCTTGGCCTTTTCGGCGGTCAGGCGGCGGCGGAATGCCCGCCGGTTGAGCGTCAGGGCCGCCAGGCCCAGCGGAAGGGACACGGTCACGAACGCGCTGGCACCGTGGATGGAAAAGATCACGGCAGCGAGGGCCAGGAGGCCAAAGATGCGGAGCGTGGCAGCGGCCACCCGCTTGTACTCGTCAGCGCCGATTCCAAGCACCCTCGGATCCCTGGTGTGGTAGAGCTCCAGCGCCGCCAGCCAGGTTGCCGTCAGCGCGGCGGCCGCGGCAGCGGCGCCGCCGTCCCTTGGGCCCTCGGGTGAGAAGCCCGCTTCGGAAAGCAGGAATCCGGCATAGGCGGAGAGCATGACCACCACCGCGTCAGCGGACCGGAGGAGGTTGGTGTGCCGGTTGATCCAGGCTGCCGTTGCCTTGCGGGGCCGGGCGTGTGCCGCGGGAAGAAAGGGGGCTGCCGGTGGCAGGGGGAACCGGGTTCCTGCGGCTTCCCCTGCCACCGGCTGCTGTGTTGCCGCCCGCTGTGCAGCAGCGGGCGGAACAAGCCAGTCGAAGGCTGAACGTCGGGTCCTGACAACTGGTATCTCTGCCATGATCACCCTCTCGGTCGTAGCGCCTGTCCCCTGGCTGTGAAGCAAAACTAGCCGCGGAAAGTCGGCTTTGAAGGAGGCCGGCGCGGCCTTTGTGGGTCTTGCAAGGGAAGGCTGTGGAAACTGCGGGTACCGCAACTGAAGGGATTTCGCCTACAAAACGGGCAACACGTAGGGTTCCCTGGCGGCCGGTCCCTTATCCGCCGCGAGGGCGGTGAGCTGGGCCCGGGACTCGACACCAAGTTTTCGGTAGATGGCAGTCAGGCGCACCTCCACGGTGCGCACCGAGACATACAGCGTGGCGGCAATTTCCTTGTTCCGCATGCCGCGGGCCACCATTTTGGCCAATGAGCGCTCATGGTCTGCGAGCATCAGCAAGGCCGGGTTGCCCTGCTGCCGGACCGGTTCCACGCGTTCGTCCAGGAGCAGGGCATCCACGTGCTGGGTCCAGGCGTCCGCTCCTGCCTCGTCGAACATCACCTTTGCCCGGAGCAGGGCGTCCCGTGCGTCGCGCAGCTTGCCAAAGGCGTGGAGCCGCTCCGCGTAGCACATCAGTGTCCTGGCGTGCTCCAGCATGTGCCCGTTCCGGCCCTGGAGGGCCTGGGAGAAGAGCTGCAGCGATTGTTCGCCGTCGGCCAGCATGGCGCGGCTCCGGGTTACGACCATCATCAGCCAGGGGGAACGCAACCCTGCGGAACGGCCCTCGAGGCGCATTAGCGCCTGGGTGGCCTCATGGTGCCGGCCAAGGCGGATGAGCACCTCCACCAGATCGGCCTCGCACCGCAGGAGGGTGGGGTTGCCGAACCCCATGCCGATCTCGACGGCCCGCGACAACTGGGCAACGGACTCCGCCAAGTCACCGCGCAGCAAGGCAAAATGCCCCTGGCATGCGGCGAGCTGGGCAGTAAGGGCCGGGTGGCTTTCCGTGCCCGCATAACGGTGGGCCTCGACGGCGTGCGCCTGGGCACGTGCGGCATCACCCGTGGCGTAGGCGCGCCAGACCCGGAAGTAGTGCCGTACCCCTCGGTGGTATTTGATCTCCGGTTCGGTGCGGTCCAGGTCGTCGATCAGCGTGACTGCGGCGCGGACGTTCCCCGCCCTGATTTCGTTGTCGACTGCCATCAGGGCTGCGGTTTCGCGCCAGTTGACGTGGCCGGGTTCGGCCGAGCCCCGGAGCATGGCAAAAGCTTCCTGGGCGCTTTCATAGTGCTCGGCGTAGGTCAGCGCCCGGCCTTGGACCAGGAGCCCGGCAACCCGCGCGGTGCCGGATTGCTCGTACTTGGAGGCAAGGTTCGCGGTGTTGCCGCTGATGGATTCCACGAGGGTTGCGGCCCGGCCGGCAATAGCCAGGCACTGTGCGGAAGCGGAGCCTTTGAAGCCGCTGCCGCACCGGAGGAGTTCGGCCGCGTCCTTCAACTCCCACCGCTCGGCGTAGTAGAGGGCTCCGATGGCCAGCAGGCTCGCCGCGTAGGCGGGATCGTGCTGGCCGAACTCTTTCACGAGGCGCAGCACCATGCTGGAGCGCACGGCGGCGCCCTGGGCGAACTGGATCTCGAAGGACAGGCCGGTAAGCCGCAGGATCAGCGCCGGGTTCCGGGTCACCCGCTGCGCCCATTCCAGGTAGCGCCGGGCATAGACAAATTCACCCCGGTTGAACAGGAGTTCCGCCAGCGTGGTGAGCCGTGCCGCCGTTTCGGCCTCCCAAGGATTGATGGTCAGTGCCCGTTCGATGTACTCCACTGCGAAAACCACCTCGCCGCCGCGGATCAGGTCGACGGCGTGCCGGAGCAGCTGGAATGGGGTCTTGCGTTCCAGTGCGGTGAAACTCAGGTGCCACCTGCGGGCGTAGGGGTCGGTGTTGTTGGCTGCTTCCGCCAGGGCGCGGTGGTTGGCGGTGCGCACCGCAGGGGTCATGGCGTTGAAGACGGCTCCCCTGAGCAATTGGTCGCTAATCCCGAGGTGCGGCCCGGTGCGCTTGACCAGGCCGGCGCTGAGGAGCTCGTCCACGCTGGTCCACACGTCGTGGTCGATCTTTTCGATCGTGGAAATATCGCTGCGGTAGGACAGCGCCAGCAGGTCCAGGACGCCGCGGGCGCCGGGGGTCAGCGCACCCACCGCTGACGCGTGCTCGGCGTCAAAGCTTCCCACCGATGCGAGCGGGACGGGCAGGGCGTACTTTCCTTCAGCGTGCCTGTCCATGAGCTGCTTGTAGAGTTCGACGGCGGCAAGGGGGTTGCCGCGGGTGGCTGCGGCCACCGCATGGGCGGCCGCCGTCGTGGTCCGCTTGGTGGGGATGCTTTCGAGCACCCGCACGGTGTCGCTGTACGTGAGCGGGCCAAGCTGCAGCACGGGCAAGCCGCTGAAAGGGCCTTCGGGCAGGTCCGCCCGCAGTCCGAAGACCAGGACGACGTCGGTGCCGGCGAGCCGGCGGGCCAGGAACCCGAGGACTTCCTGGCTGCTGTGGTCCAGCTGGTCGGCGTTGTCGATCACGATCACGGTCCGGGACGACGAACGCTGGTGCAGGCCGTTCAGGAGCATGCCGGACACGGCGGGAACGTTCAGGTCTCCGGCGGTGTCGCGGAGAAGATCGTCGGCGATCCGGTTGAGGACCGGATCGTCCATGTTGTTCAGGAGCGCCGTCAGTCCGGACAGCGGCCAGTCCGATTCGGCGGCGCTGGCAGCCATGAAGACGGTCCGGTAGTCGGACAAGGTGGGGATTTCTGCAAGCAGGGCTGATTTTCCCGTGCCCCTGTTGCCGGCTATCGCCAAGGCAGCTTCCTTGGGTCCGCGGACGACGGACAGGATTCGGTCCAGTTCTTTGTTCCGGCCCACTAGCGGCATGGCGTTCCCCATTCGTCGAAGAAGGAGACCGCATTCTTGCACTGCCAATTTAAGGTTGATTCACGCGCCCCAGCGCGGGTTCATCCGGTATGAGTGAATATAGCCCCGGAATGAACCATTCCACCACACCGTTACCGCTGGATTTCATCAAGATTTGGCACGGAAATTACTCAAGAATGCGTCAGTATGCATTTGGTGCGAAATTTACTTCGCCATTTTTTGTATTTCGCCAAACGGCAAGGAGCGGCCCCGGGGCCGGTATGGATCCCCGGAACCGCTTCCCTTATCGCTCGTCGGGTATGCCTAGGCGGCCGGCTTAAGCGCCGTTCGCCAGGCAACGATCGCGCGGGCAGCACTCAACGTCCAGGTGGCTGTTCCGCTGGCCCCCGCCGTCGCCTGCGGTTTGTCCGCCTGCTCGGCAACCTGGCCGGCCGCGGCCTCCCAGCGTTCGGTCCAGCCCGATGGCGCGGTGACCACCGGGGCGCTGCAGTCGCAACCCACTCCGCCGATCAGCATGGCGCCGTTGGTGGCCGTGGTGATGCTGCCCACCGTGATGCTGGTGGCGGAGTAGCTGGTGTCAGCCGCCGTCACCACCGGGCTGTCCAGCGGCGCGGTGTTGTTGACTCCACGGTATGCCGTGATGCCGCCACCCCATTTTGCCGCTGAACTGAGGGTCCAGTTATAGGTGGCCGGGTCGGCGGCGCCCACCACTTTGTAGAAGGCGTAAGCCCGTGCTCCGGAGGTGGAGGAACTGTTGATGGACTGCCCGTTGACGATCGCGGTCCAGCCGGCAGGCGCCGTCAGGCCGGGATTGAGGTCCACGGTGATGGCGGCAACCAGGACGTCACCGGCGGAAGTGCCGGCGGGAACTGCCAGCGAAGCCGTGGTCACGGCGGTGCCCGAGTTCGCTGTGTTGGCGTTCACCACCGTGATCCCGCCGGATGTCGGCGGTGGTGGTGTGCTGGTGACGCTGATAGTGGCCGTCGCGGAGGACGAACCCGTGCTGTTGGTGGCCGTGAGCTTGGCGGTGTAGGTGCCGGCCGCCGCGTAGGAATGGGCGGGATTCTGGATTGTTGCCGTGCCGCCGTCGCCAAAGTCCCACGCCCAGGACGTGGGCGTATTCGTGGACGTGTCCGTGAAGGTGACGTTCAGCGGCGCCGTGCCCGTGGTGGGGTTGGCGGTGAACGATGCCACCGGCGCCTGCCCTGCCGGCGGCGGAGTGCCGCCCAAGGGCCGGTCGGAGAACCAGTAGCGCTTGGCCACGTTGTCGCTGGCCATGACCACCAGCCCGGTGGTGTTGTTCACGCTCTGCTTGCTGGTGGTGACGTCATTGATGTTCGACGACGACGCAGCCTGCATGATCGGTGTGCCGCGCCCCGATCCAAAGACAGGATTGTCCATGGAGGCGGTCTTCTCGTAGATGCTGCCGGCGACGCCGGAGAACGCGCAGCCGGACACCGACGTGGGCGGTGCCGTGTGGAATGCCCGCACCAGGTTGTTCTGGGTGTCCAGCACGATCTGTGGGCGGGAGACGCAGTCGCCGGTGGTGGCAATGGTGGACTGGGTGAAGGCGCCGGTGCCCGGCTTGAAGACCAACAGGACCAGCTGCGGAAGTGTCTTGTTGGAGGACGTGTCATTGAGGCTCGTCTTCACTGCGGCGAACACCCGGCCCGAGGTGTCTGCCTGCAGGGTCTTGAGGTTCAGGTGGTCATCGGCCTGACCGTTGCCCCTGATTGCCGGCTGGAGTTTCCAGTTGGAGTTGGCGGGCTTTCCGTCGGCGTGCGTGGCCCACCACATCGTGTCGGTCCGCTGGTCGCTCCACATGACGCCGATCTGGCCGCCGCCGAATGCCACCACGGCCGAAATGTCATCGGGCGCCGGGTTGGGGCTGGCCACCGGGAGGATGAACGGGGTACCCCACGTTGCGCCGTTGTTGCTGGAGTAGTTCACGTAGACGGTGTTGGTGAAGCCGGACGTCGAGTTCCCGCCCACCTGCGTCCACGTCGCCCAGATTCCGCCGATGGAGTCCGCATCGATCGTCATGGATTCACTTGAATTGTTGGTGATCGTGGTGGGAAAACCGCTGTCCAGCGTGTACTTGCCGCCTGAATAGCTGTACCGGTAAAGCTTTGCCGGCTGGCCGGAAAGTGATGGCTTGGGAGTGCCGTCGGTGCTGACGGTCACCACATGCGAGGCGATGAACAGATGGGTGCCGTCCCAGAACGTATCCGCGAGGGTGCTGCCCCGGGTGTCGTTCACGACTCCGGTATCCACCCAGCTGTTGGAGGTCCGGTCCAGCCGGTAGATACTCCATCCGGTGCCGGTCTTCCACATGTCCGCCCACCAGGATCCGTCGTTCCACCACAACTTGCTCTGTGGTTTGTCCGATGTGGGCGGGTTCGCCACCCCGGAGTAGGCCATGCCTTGGGTGCCGTAAACGGTGTCGGCCACAGCGGCACCGGGTACGCCGAGGATGGAAGCTGCGAGAACGAGTGCGACGACGAGGGCCTGGCCCATCCGATGGGGGAAGTGTCTGAGCTTCATAAGGGAACTCCTGGGGCATGAGGAAAAGTTCAGGGGACGTATGCCCGTTGGCCCAGAAACAAAGAGCTCAAGCCCCCAAGTACCGAGAAGCGTAAGCCTGAACGCCGCCGTGGGCAATGTAGGTGGCTTACCTAAATGGGGGTTTTTGCACTCCCCCTACCTAATGGTTTCGGGCGCGCAGTAATCCCCTATACCTAATCGGAACGGCAAACACCGAGCCCTCTACTTGCCTAACAGGGGGTAAACCCCGGGTAAAAAGTGAGTACCTACTACTCGTGATACCCGGATTAGGTAGGGGGTAGTCTGCCGGGAACGGCCAGAGGATTGGCGATGGGTTGCTGGGGGATCAGCGACCAGACCATGACCGGATCAAGCGTATGTGCCGCGGCGAAACCGCCGGCGGCATTGTCCAGAATCCGAACTGTCATGAAGTGGTGAGGCAATTGTCGATTTCGCCCCAACTGCCGGCTTTGTTTTCCCAGCCGGGACTCTTATTTCCACAAGCTTCAATCAGCGTTGTTATTCCCACGTTGAACGAGGAAAAGAACCTTCCCTGGGTTCTGCGCCGGATGCCCTCTTACGTCGATGAAGTGGTGATCGTGGACGGGCGTTCGCAGGACAACACCGTCGAAGTGGCCAAGGCGCTTCGCTCGGACGTCGTGGTGGTCAACGAACCCCGGAAAGGAAAGGGCGTGGCCCTTCGTTCCGGCTTCGCGGCCGCCAGCGGGGACATCATTGTGATGCTGGATGCCGATGGCAGCATGGATCCGCAGGAGATCGGGTGGTTCGTGGCGCCCCTCCAGCACGACTTCGATTTCGTCAAGGGATCCCGGCACGTCACCGGCGGCGGGTCCGAAGACCTGACCCGGCTGCGGAAGGCCGGCAACCGGGCACTGACGGGACTTGCGAACGCTGTCCTGCACAGCAACTATTCGGACCTCTGCTACGGCTACATCGCTTTCCGGCGCGAATGCCTGGAGGTGCTGGAGCTTGAGTCCGACGGTTTCGAAATCGAAACCGAACTCATCGTCCGGGCCGCCAAGGCGGGACTGCGGATCGCCGAGGTCCCCAGCCTGGAGCTGGACAGGATCTCCGGCGCCTCCAACCTGCAGACGTTCCGCGACGGGTGGCGCGTGCTGCACACCCTGGCCCGGGAATGCGCCGTGTGGGAGGCCCCCACAGCCGGAGCACGCCCCGAGGCCCTCCGCCGCGTGAAGTACACCTACTCCAACGTCCGCTTCCCGCGCCTGCCCGTGGACCCGCACAGCGTCCTTACTCCGGCGGTGAGCCACCATGCTTGATCGCATGAAACCCCTTTCCGTGACGGTGGTGATCTGCGCGTACACGTCGGCGCGGTGGGGGATGTTGCTCGATGTCATCGAGTCGGTGCGCCAGCAAACCCTGGCCCCGGACCAGGTGCTGGTGGTGGTTGACCATAACGAGGACCTGTACGAGAGGCTGGTCGAGATCGTCGACGACGTCACCGTGGTGGAGAGCACCGGGCAGGCCGGTCTGTCCGGGGCACGCAATACCGGCGTCGGGCTCGCTGAGTCGGACATTGTCGCCTTCCTTGACGACGATGCCGAGGCAGCGCCGGACTGGCTCGAGCGCCTGGTGGCGCTGTACGACGATCCGGACGTTTTGGCCGTGGGCGGCAAGGTGGTCCCGCTGTGGGAGGCCGGCCGGCCGGGCTATTTCGCGGAGGAACTTGATTGGATCGTGGGCTGCAGTCACCGGGGCATGCCGCGGGTGGCCTCCGAAGTCCGCAACGTCATCGGTGCCAACATGTCCTTCCGGCTCGAGGTCCTGCGCCAAGTAGGCGGATTCAACCTCTCGCTGGGACGCAAGGGCACCTTGCCGCTGGGCTGTGAGGAGACCGAAATCTGCATCCGCTCCCAGATGGGGTCGCCCGGCTCGCGCATCGTGTACGAACCGGCGGCGCTGGTCCACCACCACGTCCCCGCCTCCCGCGGAACGTTGCGGTACATGATGTCCCGCTCCTGGTCCGAAGGGCTCTCCAAAGCCCAGGTCAGCCAGTTGGTGGGCCACAAACGGGCCCTCGGGCCCGAGCGCCGGTACGTGCGCAGCGTCCTTCCGCGGGCGGTGTTCACCGGGCTGCGTTCCTGGGGCCGCGACGGCAGCGCCGACGGGCTGGGCCGTGCGGGGGCCGTGATTGCGGTGCTTGCCTGCACTGCGGCCGGGTACTTCCAAGGGCGCCGCCTCCAACACTGGACGGGCCCCGATGAGGCGGACGACGCCCTGGTTCCGGCCGGCGGTCAGTGGAGGGAAGTGCAATGAGCGAGGGCGCCAGCCGTGTGCTTGAGGGGCTTCAGGGCGAAGCACTGATCCTGGTGCCCGCCATGGAGTCCGTGTTGCCTCCGGTCTGGCCGGGGGCCCGGTGGATCGGGTCAGTGGACCTGGAGGATCTTGCGGATTGCTCGCACTTTGAACTGGAGAACCATGCCGGATACGAACGGGCACGGCTGTTGGTGCGCGCGTCGGGGGTCGTGCGGGGATTCGTCGACGTGCCGTCGCCGTCGGGAATCGTGGATCGGGTTGTATTCGAGGACGCCTTGGCGGCCTTGCCACGTGTCACTTCATTCCCGCCGGCAGTGACGGCCCCGCACATCACAGTAGTGGTGTGCACCAGGGACCGCACGCCGCAGCTGCGGGCGGCGCTGATGACCATCCTTGCGCTCGACTATCCCCGCTTCGACGTGGTGGTGGTTGACAACGCACCGGCGACGCACGACACGGAGGAACTGGTGCGCCGGGACTTCAGGGACAAGCGCGTGCGCCTGGTCACCGAACCCGCTCCCGGCCTGTCCAACGCCAGGAACACCGGCCTGGAACACGCCAGGGGAAGCCTGGTGGCGTTCACGGACGACGACGTGGTTGTCGACAGGTCCTGGTTGTGGGAGATTGCCGCTGCGTTCGAAGCCGCTCCCGAGGCGGCCTGCGTCACCGGCCTGGTCCCGGCAGGGGAGCTCAGGACCCCCACCCAGGGCTACTTCGATGCGAAGGTGAGCTGGTCGCGGAGCCTGGTGCCGCGGGTCTATTCCCTGGCAGACCCGCCCGAGGGGCTGCCGAAGTTCCCGTTCAGCCCGGGGGCTTTCGGGACCGGAGCGAACTTCGCCCTGAAGCGCCACGCCGCCCTCACCCTCGGCGGATTCGACCCGGCCTTGGGCGTGGGCACCCCCACGGGCGGCGGCGAGGATATCGACATGTTCACCCGGGTCATCCTGGCCGGATATGCCCTGGTGGTCCAGCCGGCAGCGATCGTGTGGCACCGCCACCGGGACGGACTCGAAGACCTCCGGGTGCAGGCCCGCGGGTACGGCACCGGGCTGGGCGCATGGATGACGAAAGTGATGATGGACCCGCACACCGCCAGGCTGGCGCTGGCCAGGAGCTGGGGCGTGGGGATGGAATACCTGGCCCACCAGCACCCTGCCCGGCCGGCTCTCCAAGGTCCACCAGCCCACGGTTCCCTCGAAGCCCAGGTGGCCAGGCTCGCCTGGCTGCAGATGTTGGCCGTGGCCGTGGGCCCCTACAAGTACCTGCAGTCCCGCCGGACAGCCGGCAGTTAGCAAACACAGTCCACCCAGTGCTGGTGCGGAGAAACCCTCCGCCAGTGGCAAGCCAACCCAGGAGTTGAAACAGTATGGCGCTTCTTATCAGGGGTGACGTCTCCGGTCCCATGAACTCCCGCACGTCGCGCCGGCGCAGGCCCGGATACGCCGATTACGCCCTGGCCTTGTTGAGCACCGTGACGGCGGCCCTGATCCTGTTCGACATCGGGGGTGAGACCTTCGCCGGCGCCAAACTCCTGGCTTGCCTGGTCCTGCCCGGCTGGGCGCTGGTGCGGTGGCTCCCCAGTGTGGACCCGGCAGCCCGCCTGGTATTCACGCTCGTTGCCGGCGCTACGGCCTTCGCCCTGACCGCCGCGGCCATGGGTTGGCTGCAACTCTGGAATCCCCGGCCCGCCGCCGTCGGGATCATGCTGGCAGCCGCCGTCGCCCTCCTGGTTCCCGGCCCGGAACGGATCCGGGCTGCCTCCTCCCCGCTGCCTCGCCCGCAACCCGGCACCTATGCGCCGTGGCTGGTCCTGGTCGCCGCCATGGGCATGTGGGTGGCCTCCCTTGCCGCGACTAACCCGCGCCTGGGTGACTTAGGGCTCCTGACTGCCTTCCCGGTGACCTGGTACGCCGCGCTGGCGCTGGTCGTGGCCCTGTGCATCTGGAGCATCTCGCGGCAGCGGATGCATTCAGGCTGGCTCGCGGGAGCCTCCCTGACCGGGCTGGTGGTGATGTTGTACTCCTCTGCCGGGCTGCTGACCGCCGTCCCGCGGCTGCCGTGGACGTACAAACACATTGCCGTCACGGACCTGATCCAGACCACCGGGCATTTCGATCCCAGCATCGATATCTACAACCGCTGGCCCGGGTTTTTCCTCTTCAGCGCCTTCCTCGGCGAATCCAGCGGATACCAGGACCCCATGGCGTACGCAGGCTGGGCTGAACCGGTGTTCGCGCTCATGAGTGTTGCGCTGGTGCTCGCAATCGCCCGGGCCCTGACCCGGAACCCGCGGATCTACTGGACCGCCGCCCTGGTGTTCACCCTCACCAACTGGCTCAACCAGAACTACTACTCACCGCAGGCCTTTGCCTACACCCTGCACCTGACGATGTGCCTGGTGATCCTGACGTTCCTGCGCGGCACACCAGCCGGCTGGGTACTCAAGCTGGAGCGCCGGGTGGCGGCCCGGCTCGCCAAGTCCGGGGCCCAGGTGGATGAACCCCCAACGTACAGCGGCCTGCAGCAGGCGCTGGCCATCGTTGCGGTCCTTGTCCTGCAGGCAATGATCGTGATGAGCCACCAGCTGACTCCCTACCTGGCCATCCTGGGGCTCTTCCCCCTGTTCCTGACCCGCTACTTCAAGCCCGCCTGGGTTGCACCGGCACTTCTGCTGATGGCTTTGCTCTACCTCCTGCCCAACGTCGATTTCGTAGCGGGCAAGTACGGCCTTTTGAGCGGCTTCGATTTCTTCGCCAACGCCGGGTACAAGGCGTCCAACGGAAGTCCCGGCCCCTCCCTTCTCTCCGGTCGGTGGCTGGCCCGCGAGGCGCTCGCCCTGTCCTTGTTCACCGCACTGCTGGCCGGTCTTGGATTCATCCGCAACATCCGCCTGGGCAACATCCGCACCACCCTGATCGTGGGGACGCTGGCTGCAACGCCGATCCTTGGGCTTTTCGGCACCTCCTATGGCGGCGAAGGCAGGCTCCGCGTGTTCATGTTTGCCCTTCCGTGGCTGGCCATCGGCGCGGCGTGGTTCCTCTGGGCCGGCAGGGTGCCCACCAGGAGGACGGTGGTAGGGGCAGCGTCGGCGGTCACGGTCCTGGCGGTCATGTTCACCGCGGTGTATTTCCAGAACGAGGCCAACGTCCGGGTGCCCGCGGCGGATGTTTCGGCCAGCCGCTGGCTCGATTCGAACGTCCGGAAGGGCGATGCGGTGGTGGAAACCAACTACCACCTGCCGCTCCTGATTGGCCCGCACTATTCCTTCTACCTCCGCACCGGCCAGTTGGTTTCGGTTGCCTCCAAGCTCCACAGTTCCACCCAGCCCTTCACCGGGGACGACATGGTGGCCTATGTGGACAAGACCCGGGCCGGAGCGAACCTGCGGGCCTCGGACCGGCTGTTCGTTGTGGTCTCCGACCTCCAGCAGCGGACCTCGACCGGTGTCCTGCGGCAGTTCTCCAAGGATGCCATGGTCCCGTTGGAGCACGACCTGGACGTATCCAAAGCCGCACAGGTTGTCTTTGAGAACAAGTCGGTGCGTATCTATGAGGTTTCCCGTGCTGACTGGGGCAACTAGCGGCCGGGTGTACCAACTGTCGCTGGTCACGGCGACGTCCCTTTCCCTGGTGGGGGCGGCCCTGCTGGCCCTGCATGCCGATTCATCGCAGGTCAACGGGGCGCCCCGCGGGGACCTGCCCTCCTGGCGCCAGACCATGGTCCAGGACTTCAACGTCGCTGCGGCACCAGGGGCCGTAGGCGGCGTCTACGGCCAGGACATGCGCGGTTACGACGGACTCTCCGATTCCTCAGGGTTCGGAACGTACACCCCTGACCAGGTCTTGTCGGTCCACGACGGCTACCTCGATTTCCACCTCCACTATTCGAACAACCGGCCGCGGGTGGCCAGCGTCATCCCGTTCGGGTACTCGGGCCAGACTTACGGAAGGTATTCCGTCCGGTTCAGGTACGACTCCATTCCGGGCTACAAGGTGGCATTCCTCCTCTGGCCGGCCAGCGACGACTGGAACGAGGGAGAGATCGACTGGCCGGAGGGCGCCCTGGACGGGTCCCTCTACGGAAACTCCGCGATCAAGGGAACCCGGACGCCGACCGGCATGCAGTTCGACCCCGGTGACAGGCGCTATTCGGCGGGCCGGCCGGGGCAGTGGCACGTTGCCACCATCGAATGGCGTCCCGGCCTGGTCCAGTGGTTCCTTGACGGGAAGCTCGTGGACCAGACCACCAAGCCGGCGGGAGTGCCGGACACCCCCATGCGCTGGACGCTCCAGGTGGAAACGGCCGACGACGCCTCCAGTACCTTCCCCGCCCCCGGCACTGCCGGACACCTCCAGGTCGATTGGGTGGTGCAGTATGCCTACACACCCTAGGCCCCCCGAACACCTTTGCCCCGTACCCCCGGAGTTGGCTCCGGCAACCGATTGGAGGGTGGCGCCGTGGACGTCCTGAACAACCTGCCGGCCGGTGGTGCCGCGACGGAAATCCTGCGTGTCCATCCCCGGCTGGCCGCGGTCTTCGATGCCCTCGATGCGTGCAGCTGGCCGTGGTTGCTGCTCCGCGGCGGAGATGACCTCGCCCTGCCGGCCGGCGACGTGGACATCCTTGTGGACAAAGGCGTCTTGCCCGTTCTGGATGGACTGCTGGCTGCCGCGGGGTTCTGCCGGGTCCGGGCGCCGGGCCACGGCAGCCACAGGTTCTACTTCCACTATGCGGTGGATGACGGGGCCTGGATCAAGCTCGATGTCGTCTCCGACCTCGCGTTCGGGCCCTACCAGCAGTGGCGCACCCCGTGGGCGGCCCGCTGCCTGCGCCGAAGGGTGCGCCGCGGAACGCACTGGATGCCGGACCCTGCCGACCAGGCATGGCTGCTCCTGCTCCACCTGTTCATGGACAAGGGCAGCATTTCCCCGGAGCGGCACCCGTTGGCGCGTGCCGCAGCAAGGACAGCGGCCGACGGCGGGCGCATCGCGGAGTCGGTCAGGCGCCGGGTGGGTGCCGGGCTGGTGGCCGAGATGGTGGAATCGGTCCTGGACGGACGGTTCGACGACGTTCCCGGGACGGCGGCCCGCATGCGTGCCGCTTGGCGCGGCGGCTTGAGCCCGCGCCTGATTGCGGGAGCCAACAGGGTGCTGAGGCATGCCGGGGCCCAAGTCCGCGGGCACACTCCGCTGCTGGGCGTCATGGCACCGGACGGAGCCGGGAAGACCACGTTGCTCAACGGCCTGCACGCCGACGTTCCGCTGCCTACCAAGTACGTTTACATGGGCCTGTGGGGAGCCGGCCCCTGGGACAAGGTCCTAGGCCGGATCCCCGGCGGACGGACCGGGAAGAAGATCTACCGGCTGGTGCGCGGCGGAGTACTGGCCAGGTTCTACCGCCGCATGGGCAAGGTAGTGCTGATGGACCGCGTAGCGTACGACGCGCTGCTGGGCGGCTCCGGCGGCGGACCCCTGGCCGGGATGAGCAACGCACTCGCGCTGGCGGTAATCCCGGCCCCGGACGTCCTCCTCGTGCTGGATGTACCCGGCCCCGTGATGTTTGAGCGAAAAGGCGAACACAGCCCGGAGCTGCTGGAATCCTGGCGGCAGGACTACCTGAAGCTGGCCGGGCGCCTCCCCGGCGGCCGGGTGGTCGATGCGGCGCAGCCGGCGGCGGCCGTCCAGCGGGTGGCCACCGGCATTGTCTGGGAGACGTTGTCCCGCCCTGCCGGCACCCGACCGGCCACCCGACGTCGCAATCCCGGTAACGGCAGGAGTCCTGCTGCGCAGGAAAGTGTGGCCCCGGTGGCCCCGGCGGCTCCTGGCGCCGGCGCGGCAGAGGCCCTGGCCCTGCACCTCTGGCGCCTCCTGGACTGGCGATTCCTGATTCCGGTCCTGCAGCCCCGCAACCTTGGTTTCGCCGGACAGGTGAGCCAGGAAACGGAGGCGGCGCTGCGGCTCTTGTACCCGGAGGCCGTCCGCCTGGCCGGCCCGGCCGGCGCGTCATGCGACGTGGTGCTGCTGGCATCTCCGGGCCGCGGACACGTGGAAGCCGCCGGCCTGGCGCTGGAACCCGGGGGATGGATTTGCGTGGAAGCCAGCCGTTCGTTGCTCCAGCGCTCCGGCCCCCGGACGCTCCGGGGATGGAAGCGGACACTGGAGCGCCGCGGATACCAGGACGTCACCCTCTACTGGAATGCCCCCAACCGTGACCGCACCGCCAGGCTGGTTCCGGTCCGGTCGGGCGTGGCCATCCGTGACACCTTGGCGCTGCGGAAGGATGTGCGGTTTGGAGCGCTCAAAGCTGCCGCGGCCCACCTGGCCCTGGCACTTCACGTCTTCGACCTCATGGTTCCGGAGGGCACCGTCACGGGCAGGCGTCCGGAAGGGGGAGGCCGGCCATGAGCTTCGTCGACCAGTTCCTCCGGGAGCACTTCGAGGAATTCGCCCTTGACCGCTACGGCCTTGGCAGCGGGTGGGAAACGCTGCTGCTGACCCCGCGCTTCACCACCTCCCGGCACGTGGTGGCCCTGGTTTTTCCGGCCCGTGGAAGCGAACCCGCCCTGGTGGTGAAGATCCCGCGCCAGCCCGGAGACAGCAGCGGAGTCAGGCGTGAGGCCGCCATGCTGGACCAGCTCTCAGCCGCCGTCGACAGCCCGGGTGTTCCACGCCTGGTGGGAATCCGCGACGAGGGACCGTACACGGTCCTGGTCGAGACGGCATTGACGGGTATTCCCCTGGATCCGCGGAAGGTGGCCGCGGACCTCCCGGCTGCCGTCGCGGCCGGGACGGGCTTTGTGGGGTCCCTGCCCTGCACCCATGCTGCAACGGACAACCCTGACTGGTACCAGCGCGCCGTCACCGCCCCGCTGGCGGCCCTGGAGCGGCTGGCCGGACCGGACGCCCAAACCGGCCAGCTGGTTGAGCGTACCCACGAACTCCTCGAACCCCTGCGTGCCGCCCGGCTCCCGGCCGTCATTGAGCACGGCGACCTGAGCCACCCCAACCTGCTGGTCAAGCCCGGCAGTGGCCTGCAGGTCATGGACTGGGAACGCTCCCTGACCGACGGCGTCCCCGGCCACGACCTGGTGTTCTACCTCCAGTACCTCAGTGAGTCCAGCGAGCAGGCGTTCGCCCGGGACGCCCAGGTCGCAGCCTTCGACAAGGCATTTGGCCCCGGGGGTTGGGCGCTGGACCCGCTTTCGCGCCACCTTGGCACGCGGGGAGTGGAGGCCTCGCTGCTGCCGCTGCTGGTGATCACCACCTGGGCGCGGTCCACGGCAACGCTCGCCGACCGCCTGGCACAGGAAACGGAAGCCGATCCGTCGCAGGGCAGGGACAAGGTTCGTGCCGCACTCCAGGCGGACCGGGACTACTGGCTGTGGCGCCACGCCGTCACAGCCGCCTAGGAAACGGCGCCGCCCGGGACACGCCGGCCTTTCGGCGGCGCCCGGGAAACGACAGCGGCCCTTGGGAAACCGCCGGGCTCAGGACGCGTGGTCGCGTGCCGGACCTGAGGGTTCGTGGCGGCGCTTGAAGAGCCCCAGGATCTCGTCGTGCAGGTCCCGGTAGCCGAACCGCAGGACAGCGTAGACCAGGCCCACGCCGGCAACAACCATGACGGCGAGCGTCAGCACCGGTCCCAGCGCATGCCGTGACAGGTTGAACAGGCCCACCAGGGCCACGGCCGCCCCGCACGCCAGGCCGGGTGCCGCGGCGCGGAGCATGCGGCGCATCCTTGTCCCCATGACCCTGGCGGCTACGGCCTGCATACCAAAAGCGAAGACCACCGCCACCACCATCTGGGCACACGCGACACCAACGATGCCCCAGCGCGTGGCGAAGACCAGCGCAGGGAGCAGGACCACCAGGCGGACCACGGAGATCCAGATGGAAAGCCCCGGCCTGCCCAGGGCTTTATAGACGTCATTCGCTCCGGCGCCCAGCGATCGAGCCGCCGCGTACAGGGCAAGGAACACCAGCGGCGTCACTGATTCCTCCCACTGCTGCCCGAACAGGACCGGCACCAGGACCGGAGCCACCACGGCAAGTCCCACCCCTGCCGTGATGCCGTACAGGGCCTGCACCGTGACGCTTTTCAGGTACCCGTCACGCAGTCGCTGCCGGTCACCGCGGACTTGCGTATACAGCGGAAACAGGACGGTGGACAGCACGAAGAACACGTTGAGGATCAGGGCCTCCGGGAGCCGGAAGGCGAGCGTGTACAGGCCCAGCGCATGGGCCCCCAGGACGATCCCGATCACCAGGTAGTCGACGTCGAAGATCGCCCTGGCCAGCATCGTGCTCCCAGCAACAGGAGCACCAAAGCGGATGTTCTCGCCCAGGGCACTCCTGCTGACGCGCCAGAGTTGCCACGGCGCCTCGTGGCGGACCAGGAACCAGCAGGTGGCAGCGTAGGCCACCGAGCCTGCGGCCGTTCCGACGGCGAGCGACCACGCGCCGTGGCCGGTGAAGGCCAGGTACAGGGTCACCGTCCCCATGGTCGCGGCACGCAGCACCGGAGCGGCGGTGAGTTGCCGGAACTTCAGGTCCCGGCGCATGATCGCTTCCGGAACGGCGCCGCAGGCCGTGGCCAGGACGGAGACGCCGAGAACCTGCACCAGGGGAGCCACGCCGTCGAGCCCGATGAGGTCTTCCACAGCATCGGCCGCGAGCACGGCGGCCAGGGCCAGTACGGTTCCCAGCGCCACCGAGAGCAGGAGCGCTGAACGGGCAATCACCTTCGTTTTGGGCAGATACACCAGTGCCTGGCCCACCCCGGCATCGGCGATGGTCTCGGCGTATGCCATGAGGACCAGCGCCAGGGCTACGAGGCCATACTCTTCAGGAGAGAGGAGCCGGGCCAGCACCACGGTGGTGACCAGCACAATGATCCGCCCGGAGGCAAAGGCCAGCCCCTGCCACAAGGCTCCCCGGACTCCCCTGCGTTCCAGCTCGCCGGGCGCGTAGGTCACAGTTGCCTTGACGTGCCGGATAAGTCCCCGGCAGGGGATGACGCGGCCACGGCCGCCCGCACTTCGGCCAAGTACTCCGCGGCCACCGTGTCCCAGGACCGGACGGCGCGGGCGGCCTGGTCCAGTAGGCCGCCGGGGGTTACGTGCGGCGGCCGGGGTGCCCTGAGATGTTCTACGACCTTGCGGACCATCGCGTCCTGGCCGGCCTCGACGGTGAGCAGCGGGTGCGGCGGAAGTTCACGTGCCGCCACCGGGGAGGCCACTACAGGCAGCCCGGCGGCAAGGGCCTCAAGCACGGAGTTTCGGATGCCTACGCCGTGTTCGTCGGGGAAGACGGCGACGTCGGCCCCGTTGAAGACATCCGGGAGTGAGGGCACGTTGGCCAGGATTTCGATGTGTGGACCGGCCAGCGCCTGGACTGCCGCTGTGGGTTGCCGCCCGGCGATGACGAACCGTGCCTCCGGGACCTCCCGCCACACGAGGGGAGCGATACGGGTGGCCAGGACCGTGGCGCTGTCCACGTTGGGGGCGTAGTTGAGGCTGCCCGCGAAGCAAACCACCGGCGCCTTCCGGTCCGGACGCGGCCCCGCGGCCACGCTGGTTCCGTTGGGGATGCTTTTCACGGACCGGCCGAGCTTCGCGGACCAGGCTTCAGCGTCCTGTGCCCCGACGGTCAGCAGCCGCGCCCTGGCGGGCAGCGACCGTTCCGCCCGTTCGGCGAGGTGCTCGCGCAGCCGGTAGGCCGGCCGGAGGGAGCGGGCAATATCCGTGTCCATGGCGGCCCGGATGGACCAAGGGTCCACCGTTTGCAGCACCACGGGACCGGCCACATGATGCGAAAGGAAGAGGGCGTGCGGGCCATGGATGAGGGTGGCCTCACTGCTGCCGGACAGGGTGGCTGCCGCTGCCCGCGCTGACGGGGTGGAGCGCCGGTGCTTTCCCAGGCCGGCGAGGCCGCCGAAGGAGCGGACAAATGCGGCGGGGTCGTCCCGCGGGGCTAGTTCGTGGACGGTTTCGCAGCGGGCCCGGAGCTCCGCCGGAACCGGGACAGGGCCGGAAAACGTCAGCAGCGTGACGGCAACATCCGCGGGAAGGTGAAGGATCACTTCGTACGGGATCATGGAGCTTCCATCACCGAGTTGCGGGTCCCGGTTTGGCACGCTTTCCGTCACGTACAGGAGCTTCATTGCAAGAGTGTACTGGATCACACTCGGGTGGCAGGGTTGCTCTGGGCAACTTTGTGGGGAACCGCAGGAAGCCAAAAAGGGCGACGGCGGGAAGTCCCGCCGTCGCCCTTTCCAAGGGGGCGCGTGGCCGGCTACTGCCAGGCGCGGACGTAGTCCACCAGGAGTTGGGACTGCGGGCCGTACACCGGGTTCGTCGATGAAGCGCCGACGTTCAGCACGATGTACTGCGGGGCGTTTCCGTCGTCCGTGGGGTAGGACTTGACCTTCACGCCGTCGAAGTAGACGTCCGACGAGTTGGCCATCCGGTGCAAGCCGAAGGTGTGGTATTCGTTGGCCCAGTTGCCGCCGACGCCACCCTGGTTGTGTGACCCGGAGCCGGAGTGGTAATTCACGGTCATCTTGCCCTGGAGGACCTCCGCGATGTCGTTCTCGCCGGTGGCCGGCCAGGACTGCCCGGTGGTCCAGAACGCGGGCCAGTTATAGAGACCGTTGGCGTTGCCGGGGAACTTGATGCGGGCCTCGACATACCCGGTGGTGAACTG
Source organism: Pseudarthrobacter sp. MOO14 (assembly GCF_058267675.1). Taxonomy (NCBI): domain Bacteria; kingdom Bacillati; phylum Actinomycetota; class Actinomycetes; order Micrococcales; family Micrococcaceae; genus Pseudarthrobacter; species Pseudarthrobacter sp. MOO14. The sequence goes on along the minus strand of NZ_CM177849.1, from coordinate 2,336,546 downwards.
GTACCCGGTGCCCGCTCCACCCTTCGGGTTCGTGGAGACCAAGGACCCGGAAGACGAGGAGGCAAGGCTGAGGGCCAGGTTGCCGTTGGCCACGGAGACGTTGGCTGGGCTGGTGGCCACCTTGTTCATGGTTCCGCAGTTGGGGGAGAACCAGCAGTTGGACCATTTACCGCTGTCCAGGCCTGAACCGTTGAAATCGTCAGCGAAGGTCATGGTCCAGTTTCCGGGGACCCCTGCGGGCATGGGCGTCCCGCTGTTTGCCAGCGGTGCCGAGGCTGGTGCCACGGCGATGGGGGACTGCGGTGCAGGAGCCGCAACGGCCGGTGCCGGGGCGGGTGCCGCGGGAGCCGGCGCCTGGGACGGAGCCTGCTCTGGTGCGGGCGCGGGTGCGGCTGCCGGTGCCGGGGCGGGCGCCGGAGCGGACTGGACTGCGGCCGACGGGGTGGGCTGGACCTGTACCTCGCTGCCGGCCCCGGCGGCGCTGGCCACCCGGGATACGTCGGCAGCTTCATTGCCGTTGGCGACGCCGAGGCCAAGGGAGGCTGCGCCGAGGACGGCTGCTGCCAGGCCGGCGGCCAAGGGCAGGCGGCGGGAATCTCTGGATGTCAAGAACTGACGGAGCCCGGCCGATGGGGTCTCATTCTGATGACGGCGGGCGCGTTTGGCGCTCAATTTGCGGGATGCGGGCATGGGGAATTTACCTCTCAACGCCGGCGGGGTTAGCTGTCGGGTTCGAATGCTGCCATTCGGCCGCGGATCGCGGCTTCACCCCGAGGGCAGGCGGGAGCCATGCCCGTGACACTTGGGTCCCCCGCCTCTGCCTTGGAACCTGAGGGATCGCGGAAGCGGCAGAGTTGGGCGTCTTCCGGGATTGGGGCCGGCTGGGGCGGCCCACCCGAAGACCGTACACGAAAATCCCTGCGGAATCACAATTGGGTAACGGAAGTGGCGCGGTGGGCGTGGCGTCCCGCGGTGCACCCGCATAGACGTCTAATGCCGAACGGCACGCTCCTGCGTTTTCCACATACGTGTCCGGTCAGGCTGCTCCTGCCACATCACGCGGATAGCCTTGAGTCAAGCGCGAATCGCCTATCAGGTCCAGATGCACTAGGATATTGAAGTCTGTGCTGCGTCCTGCCTCCGTACTGGTGGCAAGGCACTGCGCGGAATCGCAAATGAACCTCCTGTTACGGAAATGCCGTAACCGCTTAGCCCAAAGGAGGTGGGTTCACATATGCGTCCTTACGAATTGATGGTAATCATCGACCCCGAGGTCGAAGAGCGTACCGTTGAGCCGTCGCTTCAGAAGTTCCTGAACGTCATCACCAACGATGGTGGAACCATCGAAAAGGTTGACATCTGGGGCCGTCGCCGTCTGGCTTACGAGATCAAGAAGAAGTCCGAAGGTATCTACGCCGTGGTGAATTTCACCGCCAAGCCGGAAACCGCCAAGGAACTTGACCGCCAGCTGTCTCTTAACGAGACCATCATGCGCACCAAGATCACCCGCCCCGAAGAGCAGAAGGTTGTTGCTGAGTAATCAGCACCAAAATTCATTCTTTACCCCGCAGGAACGCACTCTTCACCCAGGATCGAACAAGGAGGCAGTAGATGGCAGGCGAGACCACCATTACGGTCATCGGTAACCTCACCAATGACCCGGAATTGCGGTTCACACCGTCCGGTTCCGCAGTAGCGAACTTCACCATCGCTTCCACCCCCCGCACCTTTGATCGCCAGTCCAACGAGTGGAAGGACGGGGAGACCCTGTTCCTCCGCGCCGCGGTCTGGCGTGAAGCTGCCGAGAACGTCGCCGAATCCCTGACCAAGGGCATGCGCGTGATCGTCACCGGCCGCTTGAAGAGCCGTTCCTACGAAACAAAAGAAGGCGAAAAGCGCACCGTCATCGAGCTTGAGGTCGACGAAATCGGCCCCAGCCTGCGCTACGCCAACGCCAAGGTCAACCGCACCCAGCGCTCCGGCGGACAGGGTGGGGGCGGCTTCGGCGGCGGCAACGGCGGCGGTGGCTTCGGAGGCGGCAACCCTGGTGGAAACCAGGGCGGCAACTCCGGTGGAGGCTGGGGCGGCGGCAACCAGCAGGCTGCACAGGACGATCCCTGGGCCACGCCCGGCGTGTCCAATGCAGGCGGCTGGGGCAACGGCCCCGATTCCGAACCTCCCTTCTAAAACCCAAACAACGGCCCGATGCCGGGACTGCCCGGGAGCCGCAAGGCACCCAAGGTTTTGCCGCCGTCGGACCACCACCATCCCGTGGATCAATATCCACGGGCTCCCTAGAATAGGAGCTCCACGATGGCTAAGGCTGAACTCCGTAAGCCCAAACCAAAGTCCAACCCCTTGAAGGCCGCTGACATCACTGTCATCGACTACAAGGACGTAGCATTGCTGCGCAAGTTCATCTCCGACCGCGGAAAGATCCGCGCCCGTCGCGTCACTGGCGTCACGGTGCAGGAACAGCGCAAGATCGCCCAGGCAATCAAGAACGCCCGCGAAGTTGCTCTGCTGCCTTACTCCGGCGCTGGCCGCGGCTAAGGAAGGGATTAACTAACATGGCAAAGCTCATTCTGACCCACGAAGTAACCGGTCTCGGTGCTGCTGGCGATGTTGTCGAGGTCAAGGACGGTTACGCACGTAACTTCCTGCTGCCCCGCGGCTTCGCCCTGACCTGGACCAAGGGTGGCGAGAAGCAGGTTGAGTCCATCAAGGCTGCCCGCGCCGCCCGTGCGCACGCTTCTGTTGAAGCTGCACAGGCGCAGGCCCAGGCTCTGTCCTCCAAGAAGGTCAAGCTCGAGGTGAAGGCCGGCGAGTCCGGTCGTCTCTTCGGCACCGTCAAGCCTGCTGATGTCGCTGCCGCAGTCGAGGCCGCCGGCCTCGGTGCCATCGACAAGCGCAACGTTGAACTGCCGAACCACATCAAGTCTGTCGGTTCGTACACGGCCAACGTCCGCCTGCACGAGGATGTTTCCGCTGTCATCGACCTTGAGGTCGTTGCCGGAAAGTAGTTTCCCCACCGCAGTTCAGTGGCCCCCGCCCGGGATTCCGGTGCGGGGGCCATTTGCGTGCAAGGTCACTGCCGGGGTTTCCAGCGGCCGGCCGCGTGCGCCATAGGCTTGGGTGCGGGCCGCTGTTCCTGGCCTGCACCACTCCACCGTTTCCACGGAAGGTCACCCAGCATTGCCGTTCCTCTTCGTCAGCTGCATCCTCCTGCTGGCCGCAGCCGTCAGCTTTGCGACCGACCGGAGGCGCCTGCGGAACGGAGTCTTCCTCGTCTCAGGGGCGGTCATCGGCTGGCTTGGGCTCCTCCTGGTCTCCGGCAACAACTCCAACAACTCGGTCCCTGTCCTCATTACCGTGGCCTTGGGCCTCCTGCTCATCCTCTCAGTGCCCATCCTGGCCGTGTTCCTTGTCCTCAACGGCCTCATCATGCTGCGCCGCGAAGGCCGCAGCCTGGCAAACCTGCTGTCCCTGCTGGCAGGGCTGGCCGTGGTGGCCGTTCCCCTTGTCCTGGCCGCCCTGCAGACGGCCGTACCCGCGCTAAGGGCGCTCACGTCGGCGGCTGCCCTGCTGACCGGCTACGTGGGCTTCGTGTTCGTCAGCTATCTGGTCTATTCGCTGATTTACTCGCACCTGCCGCCGCGCCGCCATCCCGAATACGTGGTGGTGTTGGGTTCCGGCCTGGCCGGCAGCTCGGTTCCGCCCCTGCTGGCGGCCCGGCTTGACGCGGCGGCGCGCCTGTACCGGGGCAAGCATGGCGGGTCCATCAGGGCTCTGATTCCCAGTGGCGGGCAGGGAGCCGATGAACTCCTCGCCGAAGGGACAGCGATGGCCCGCTACCTGCAGGAGCAGGGTGTTCCTGCCAACAGGATCATCGTGGAGGACCGGGCAGCAACCACCATGGAGAACCTGCACTTTTCGCGCGCGCTGATGGAGCGGCCGGACGCGCCCGTCACGGTGGTCACCAGCAGCTACCACGTGTTTCGCGCGGCCATGTTCACCCGGCGCGCGGGCCTGCGCGCCCACGTCACCGGGGCCAGGACGGCGGGCTACTTTATCCCCAGCGCCTTCCTTCGGGAATTTGTCGCCATCCTCGCAACCTACCGGTGGATCAACCTGGGCTTTTGTGCTGTGCTCACCGCCGTTCCGTTGGCCGCCATGGCCCTGCCGCTGCTCCCTTCCTAGGACCGGCAGTCCGCCCGGCGGGCCGGTGGTAACCTGCTCCGGTGAACCCGACACCCAGCAGCCGTCCTTTCCACCAGGTGGATGTTTTCGCCGGCAACGCCTACCGCGGCAACCCGCTCGCCGTCGTCCTCGATGCCCACGGTCTTGACGCGGCAACAATGCAGCACTTCGCGAACTGGACCAACCTCTCCGAAACCACCTTCCTCTTGCCCGCGGAGGATCCCCGCGCCGACTACAAGGTCCGGATCTTCACCGGGAGCGAGGAGTTCCCGTTCGCGGGGCACCCCACGCTGGGATCCGCACATACCTGGCTGCAGGCCGGCGGAGTTCCGAAGTCCAGCGGCTTCGTGGTCCAGGAATGTGGTGCCGGTCTGGTCAGGATCAAGCGCGACGCCGGCCGATTGGCTTTCGCCGCACCGCCCTTGACCCGCTTTGAGGCCGTGGACGAGCCCCTTCGGCGCCAGTTGGCTGTCGCCCTGGGAATCCCGGCCGGTGACATCGTGGACGCATCCTGGCTGGTGAATGGGCCGGAGTGGATCGGTGTCCTGCTGGGGTCTGCGGATCAAGTGATGGCGCTCGTGCCTGATCCGGTGGCCATGGGGAACCTGAAGGTCGGAGTCATCGGGCCGCATCTGTCCGGCGGGGACGCCGACTTTGAGGTGCGGACGTTTATCCCGGGTGATGCGATGGTGGAGGATCCGGTGACGGGCAGCTTCAACGCTGGGGCCGCCCAGTGGCTTATTGGTAGCTGCAGGGCACCCCGGCGCTATGTCGCCGCGCAGGGTACCGTCCTGGGCCGGGCAGGGCGTGTACATGTCACCGCCGAGGACGACGATGTGTGGGTGGGCGGAGAGTCCACTACCTGCATCCAGGGCACCGTCCTGCTTTGATGCGGGTCACGGGAATACATGAGGAGGTACCGCGGTTCAGGGATATAGATGCAAATGCATGTATGATCGAATGAACGAGCACCAGGAGAATGCCATGGAAACCCGCCGTATCACAGTCCTCTCCGCCGGACTTGGCGTCCCGTCGTCCAGCCGGCTGCTGGCCGACCAGCTGGCGGCCGCTGCCGAGCGGCGGCTCACCGCCGGCGGCCACGAGGTGCTGGTCGACGTCGTCGAACTCCGGGACCTCGCCGTCGACATCGCCAACAACTTCGTCACGGGATACGCCGCACCGCGCTTGGCGGAAGTCATCGCCGGGGTGGAGGCGTCGGATGGGATCATCGCCGTGACGCCGGTCTTCAGCGCCTCCTACAGCGGCCTCTTCAAATCGTTCTTCGACGTCCTGGACCCCAAGTCCCTGGACGGCAAGGCTGTCCTGCTGGGCGCCACCGGAGGTACCGACCGGCACCAGATGGTGCTGGATTACGCCTTGCGCCCGTTGTTCAGCTACCTGCGCACCCGCACGGCCGCCACGGGAGTCTTTGCCGGGCCCCAGGACTGGGGAACCGCGGAAGAGGGTGGCTCGTCGCTGGCCGACCGCATTGAGCGCGCTGCCACCGAATTTACCCTGCTGTTGGAGGGTCCCCAGCCGGGCCGGAAGCCCGCACCCCTGGAGTCCCTGCCTTTCGAGCAACTCCTGGCCGGAATCGCCGGACCGCGCTAGTCGTCCAGCAGCGCGATGAATTCCCGGGCCTGGACCGGGGAGATGTCCGAGTGGCGCGTCAAGGCGGTAACGGCAGCCTCGGTGTCCCCGCTGCGGGCCAAGGAGCGGATCCGGCCGTAGATTTCGTCGTTGAGCATATTGCTGCTCACTTCACGGGTCACGTCGCCCTTGCTGGCGATGGCGCGGTAGCGGTAGGGGAAGCGTTGTGGCTCGTCATCCTCCTGCACAGCCTCTACCGGCTCCTGCTGGCGGTAGGGCTGGGGGTGTGCCGCCAGGGCGCCGACGGCGTCGCGCGAGGCCCGGAGTCCCTCGCCCGTGACCTCCCGGTACAGCCTGATGGCGGCCAACGGCTGCCCCTGCGCGATCATGGCGTACAAGCGACGGTGTTCGCTTTCTGACAACTTGCCGGCAGCGGCGCGGGCCAGTTCCGTCGCCTGGTCCTGTGCCGGGCCGGCCGGCCGGGACGGGGCTCCTCCATCTGACGCCCTGCGCCCGCGGACTGCGCGGTAGGTCACGATGACCCCCGCAACGACGGCGAGCAGGATAAGGACCGGGACCACTAGGGATTCCATTTTTTACGAGCCGTTCTGTGTACTTCCTGGCGGTCGCCAAGGCGGTTGCGTTGCCGGCTGTCCGTCCAGCCAAAGCCATACCTAGAGCTTAATCCAGAACCCGGTTATCCACAGCAATATTCACCGTGCTGCATACTGCAGCGTTCCCCTGCCGGTCAAGCTCCGCCAAGGGAATATGAGCAGCGCCACGCAGGCGGATGCCGGCATGCCGCGACCGGCCCCAGGCCGGTTCCGGCCTGCGGGTGCGGGCGCCGAACCTGTGGATGAAATTCCTGGAAAGAAATATTTACTCCACATGCTGGTGAAGATGTTTCCGCAGTTCAGAGGGCTTTTAGGAGGTAAAAAAATTCTGTATCCACAGACTTCCCCACAGGCTGTGCACAAGCTATGCCCCGTAGTGCACAGGTTATCCACAGCAGTTCCGGCGTACTGGCTTTGCCGCTGGACCGGGGGCGGCTACCGTAGCGGGGTACCTGTTTTTCACGGCCAGGCCACGGCCTGTACGCCGCGATCCAGAGCCTCTCCCATGGCCCTTTCCGGGCGCTCTGTGGAAAAGCTGTGGATAGTGGGGATAACTTCCGGCCGGAGGCGGCATCCGGCCCGCGGGTGCCTCATTGTCAGAGCTTCCGGGTAGTACTGGACGCGTGGCGGTTCTGTTTAGGATCCGCAAACAGGATGGATCACCGGGCGCCTGGCCCGGCACAAATGGAGGACGGCAGCTTTGACAATCGCGCATCTGGACCCGGTGGAAGCGACCCGCGGATCGGACGCGAGCCGGAAACCTCCCCAGGACATCCCCGCGGAACAGTCGGTCCTGGGCGGCATGATGTTGTCCAAGGACGCCATTGCTGATGTCGTGGAGATCCTCCGGGGCCAGGATTTCTACCGCCCGGCCCACGAGACCATTTATGAGGCCATCATCGACCTCTACGGACGCGGGGAACCGGCGGACGCCGTCACGGTGTCGGACGAACTGACCAAACGCGCCGAAATCAACAGGATTGGCGGCCCTGCCTATCTGCACGAGCTCATCCAGACCGTACCCACGGCGGCCAACGCCGGGTACTACGCCGAGATCGTTGCCGAACGGGCCGTACTGCGCCGGCTGGTCAACGCCGGCACCAAGATCGTCCAGTTGGGTTACGGCTCGGATGGCGAAGTGGAAGACCTGGTGAACCAGGCGCAGGCCGAAGTCTACGCCGTGGCGGAACGCCGCACCGCGGAAGACTACGTTGTCCTCAAGGACGTCATGGAATCCACGGTGGATGAAATCGAGGCGTCCGGCCACCGCGGCGAGGGCATGACCGGTGTGCCCACCGGCTTCTACGAACTCGATGAGCTGACCCACGGCCTCCACCCGGGGCAGATGATCGTCATCGCGGCCCGCCCAGCCGTGGGTAAATCAACCTTCGCCCTGGACTTCGCGCGGTCCGCGGCCATCAAGAACAACCTGTCCACCGTCATGTTCTCCCTGGAAATGGGCCGGAACGAGATCGCCATGCGCCTGCTGTCCGCCGAGGCCACCATTGGCCTGCAGGACCTCCGCAAGGGAACCATCAAGGACGAGCAGTGGTCCAAGATCGCCACCACCATGGGCAGGATGAATGATGCCCCGCTGTTCATCGACGACAGCCCCAACATGTCCCTGATGGAAATCAGGGCCAAGTGCCGGCGCCTGAAGCAGCAGCACGACCTCAAGCTGGTCATCCTCGACTACCTGCAGCTGATGAGCTCAGGCAAGAAGGTGGAATCGCGCCAGCAGGAAGTGTCCGAGTTTTCCCGTGCGCTCAAACTCCTCGCCAAGGAACTCCAGGTGCCCGTGATCGCACTGTCCCAGCTGAACCGTGGCTCGGAACAGCGCCAGGACAAGCGGCCCATGGTCTCTGACCTCCGCGAGTCAGGCTCCATCGAACAGGACGCCGACATGGTGATCCTGCTGCACCGCGAGGATGTCTACGACAAGGAATCACCCCGTGCGGGCGAGGCGGACATCCTGGTGGCCAAGCACCGTAACGGCCCCACCAAGGACATCGTGGTGGCGTTCCAGGGCCATTACTCCCGCTTCGCCAACATGGCGGGCGACTCCGGGGGCGGCGGCTTCTAGGCTCCGTTCGCGGCGGTGGCTGCGGGAGCCGTGCCGGCCAGCAGGTGGTTGGGCAGCCGGTTTCCGGGCGCCGTTCCCCGGATCTCCAGGAGTTCGCGGGCGTGGGCGTGCAGCCGCTTGTCTTCGTCGCTGACCGGCACCCAGGGTGGTACGGGGACGGAGTTGCCGTCATCGTCGCGCGCCACCATCACGGTGAGGCAGTAGGTGGTGAGGTTGAGTTCGCGGCCCTTCGGGTCGCCTGAACGGACGTGGACGGCAATATGCATGCCCTTGTTGCCGGTGTACACCAGCCGGGCCTCCACCTCCACCACGTGGCCGATCAGCAAAGGCCGGTAGAAGCGCACGCCGCCGGAGAAGACGGCCACGGTGTCCCGGCCGCAGTAGCGTGAGGCACACAGGTAGGCGGCCTCGTCGATCCACTTCATCACGATGCCGCCGTGGACCTTGCCGCCCCAGTTCACGTCGGTGGGGGCGGCCATGAACCGAAGCGTGACGCGTTCGGCGGTGCCGGCGTCCGTATATTCCTGGTGGTTCATGGCTTCCACGATCTGTTCGCGGACCTTGATCCTTGCCAGCGCATGGTCGCGCTGCTCAACCTCGGCGGGGGTGGCGGGCTCAAACTGGGGCACCGGGATGGGTTTGCCGTCCGCCCCTACGGCTACGAAGATCACCATGCACTGGCTGCGCATGGTGGCCGGGCCGCCTTTCGGATCCCCGGATGAGACCACGGTGCGGATATGCATCGAGGAGCGGCCGGTGTAGACGATGGTGGCTTCAACCTCCACCATGTCGCCGCTGTTGACCGGGTCGGCGAAGTGGATGTTTCCCACGTATGCGGTCACGCAGTAGGACTTGGCCCAGCCCACGGCCGCCGCGTACGCGGCCTTGTCCACCCATTCGAGCACCGTGCCGGCGTCCACGGAGCCGCTGTGCCCCACATCGGTGGGGGCGGCGAGGAAGCGGAGGGTCACGGAGTTGGGGTGGCCGGTCTCAGTCATGCTGCGATCATACTGAGGGCCCAGGTTACCGGCCGGTTCACGCCGCAGCGGCCTGGGCCGGCGTGCAGCCGCCCGGCGGAGCGCCGCTTAACGTCCGACGGCGGCCGGTCACCATGGCGTGGCCGGCCGCCGTGAGGCGTTTCGGGACGGAAGCGGACTAGGCCAGGACGGCCAGCCGTGAGGTGCGCCGGCCGAACAGCGCCCTGTCAATGGAGAGCCGGCCGGGGCCGGCCAGTGCCAGCGCGAAGGCTGCCGCGGCCAGGAGCAGTACCAGTTCGTAGCCTCCGTTCGCCGCGAAGACACCTGCGGGAGCGTGGACCAGGAAGAGTGCACCGAGCATATCGAGGACCAGGAGGGCGGCCACCACGCGGGTGAGGACACCGAGGATCAGGGCTGCGCCGCCTGCCAGTTCAAGGACGGCGACGGCCGGGGCCATGACGTCCGCAGCGGGGACGCCCATCTTGGCGAAGGAGGCCTGGGTGCCGGCGATGGTCCATTCATTGAACTTCTGCCAGCCGTGGGCCGCGAAGAGGAAACCCAGGATGACACGCAGGACGGTAAGGGCAACTGTGGTCAGTCGTGACTGGTTCATGGATTCCACCCTTCCCCACATATGCTTGAAGAGTCAACAAAATCCGGACGATTGTGGTCTTTGTCATGCTCTCTTCCGGGGTCATTGCGCCCGGTTAAGCTGGCACGGTGCCAATAGATCCCTCATCCGCCGCCACGGCCCCTCCCCGGAGCCATTCCCGGGAGATACTCCGCCTCGCCGTGCCAGCCTTTGGAGCGCTGGTTGCCGAGCCGCTCTTCCTGCTGGCGGATTCGGCCATCGTAGGGCACCTCGGCGTTCCCCAGCTCGCAGGCGTGGGCCTGGCCTCGGCGGTGCTGCAGACCGTCGTCGGACTCATGGTGTTCCTTGCCTACTCAACCACCCCCGCCGTGGCCCGCGCCCTTGGCCAGGGCCAGGTGGGGAAGGCCTTGGCGGCCGGGCGCGACGGCGCCTGGCTGGCGCTGCTGCTGGGCCTGCTGCTGGCCGTGGCTGGATTCATCGCCGCGGAACCGCTCATCGGCCTGCTCGGCGCCGACGGCAGCGTGCGCAGCTTTGCCATCGACTACTTCCGCTGGTCCATGCCCGGACTCGTGGCCATGCTGCTGGTCTTCGCCGGGACCGGTGTGCTGCGCGGGTTGCAGGACACCAGGACGCCGCTGGTGGTGGCCACCGCGGGGTTCGGCGTGAATATCGTCCTGAATGTGTGGCTGGTGTACGGGCTGGGGTTGTCCGTGGTGGGTTCGGCGATGGGCACCAGCCTGGCGCAATGGGCCATGGCCGCCGTCTACCTGGTGATGGTGCGCAGGTACGCGGTCCGCCAGGGCGTCCCCCTGGTGCCCAGCTGGCGGGGCATCCGGAGCATGGCGCGCGTCGGGTCCTGGCTGATGCTGCGCACCCTCAGCCTGCGTGCGGCGATCCTGGCCACCGTGGTGGTGGTGACGGCGCAGGGTGAGGTCAACCTTGCCGCGCACCAGTTGGCCATGACCATCTTTTCCTTCCTGGCGTTCGCGCTGGATGCCTTGGCCATTGCCGCCCAAGCGCTGATCGGCAAGGAACTGGGCGCCTCCAATGCGGCCAAGGCCCGGGAGTTGACCAGGACCATGGTCCGTTGGGGAGCGGGGTTCGGGGTGGTGACGGGCGTGCTGCTCGCGGCGGTGGCCCCCTGGGTGGGGAGCTTGTTCACCCCTGATGCCCGCGTGCAGTCGGTGCTCGCCGTTGCCCTGTGGGTGCTGGCCGCGGGCCAGCCCATCGCCGGATATGTCTTCGTCCTGGACGGGGTGCTGATCGGTGCCGGCGACGCCCGCTACCTGGCGCTGGCCGGCGTGGTGAACCTTGCTGCCTACCTGCCGCTGCTGGCGGCGGTGGCGCTCTCCGGTGGCCCGGGCGCTGCCGGGCTGGGGTGGCTGTGGGCTGCTTTCGCCCTGGGTTATATGGCGGCGCGCGCCGTCACCCTCGGACTGCGCGCCCGTTCAGACCGCTGGATGGTGCTTGGTCCAGCCTGAACATCGGCTGCGGGGTCCGGTTCTACCTTCCAGCTGCCCCCACTAAACTGGACCGGTGACGCAACCATCGACTCCCGCGGGCGCAGTTCCCGGAACCTCACCCCGCCCTGAACTCTGGAAGCCAATCCTGCTCCGTTCCGTGGTGGCGCTGGTGTTCGGCGCCGTAACGGTCTTCTGGACCTCCCCCTCCGTTGAGGTCATGGGCTGGGCGGGAGGACTCTACCTGCTGGCCGCCGGCGTCGTGTCCCTGCAAGCCATCCCGGCCGCCGGGTTTGCCCGGAACTCGGCTCCCGGCAAGCTGCTGTCCGCAGCGGGGTCGGCGCTTGCCGGCGCCGGTGTGGCGGTGATCCTGCTGCACAGCGACCTGCTGTTTGGTGTCATTGCCGCCTTGGGTCTCGGCGTGGCCGGGGTTCTTGAGCTGGCGTGCGGCCTGCGGCATCGGGGGCGGCACGTCCTGGCACGGGACTGGATCGCATCCGGGGCGATCGGGATTGGCACGGCAGTGCTGCTGCCGTTCTTCATCAACCTTGGTGCCCATGCGCTGCTGGGCGTGGCCGGCGGTGGCGCGATTATTTCGGGTGTGCTGTGGGTGCTTTCCGGCCTGACGCTGCGCCACGATGCCCGCGCCGGTGCCGTCAAGCCGTAAACTAGGAAGAGCGCCCTTCTACTAGTTGTAGAAATTTTGGTGCTACACCGCAATTCGTGAAACCAGGCCGGCCGCGTGCCGCCTGCAGGGAGGAACCACAGTGGCTGACCAGCATCCAGGAAAACCGCGCAAGCTGCGGACCTCGGTGAAGGGGCCGCTGATGTTCTCGGCGTTCTGGGCCGTCGTCGCTTTCGTTGCCGTGCTGATCTTTGCTTCCGGCGGCAGTGCGCGCGCGCCCCGCTTCGATCTCGCCTTCACCGCAGCCGGCATCGCCTTCATCGTCACCCTGGTGGTGGCCGCCATGTTGTCCATGAGCTACAAGGAAAACGCCGAACACCTCGGCAAGGGATCCGGCGTGAACCTCAGTTCCGCGCCCAAGCCCGGCCATGGTTTCGGTACGCCCACCAGCCAGGACCCCGAGGACGACACGGGCGGCACCCGGCACCAGGGATAGGAACGCTGCGGCGGAACGCCTAACCCGCCGCTGCCTGCCTGGCACGGTAGGCGGCAACGTGTGCACGGTTGGCGCAGTTGCCGGTATCGCAGTACCGCTTGGAGCGGTTCCGGCTCAGGTCCAGGACGGCAGCATCGCAGTCCTCCGATTCGCATGTCCGCAGGCGGTCCATTTCCTTGCTGCGGATCACATCCGCCAGGGCCATGGCCGCCTCGGTGCTCATCCTGTCCGCCAGCGGGGCCTCGGGAGCCGTGGCATGCAGGTGCCAGTCCCAACCGTCGTGCTTCATCAGCTGCGGGAGGGCGTTGGCGTCCCGCAACAGCCGGTTGACGGTGTCCACGGCGGCGTCCTCGCCCGCTGTCCACACCCCTGCCAGTAAGCCCCGCAACTGCCGGACGCTCTGCAATTCCGCGGCGTCCCGTGTCCTCGCCCCGGAAAAGCCCTCAGCCGCCAGGAAGCTGTCCAGGTCCCCGACCGAGGCCAACCCTTCCCTGCCATTCGCGGCCGTATTGATGAGGTTCACCACCGTGCGGAGGGCCACCTCCGTGTCAGGGGCGAAAACCATGTTGACTCCTTACAGTGCGGAAGCGTACTGTCATGACCATTACCCCACTTTACTCCTGACAGGAGGCGACGGTGCCTGCCGCCACGAACCACACTCACCCCCAAGCGCCCTTCAGGCGGCCCGGCTTCCTCGCCTCCGGGCTTGGCATCGCGCTTTTTTCCTCCGCTGTCTTCGGCCTGTCCGGGTCCTTTGCCAAAGCGCTCCTCGAAACAGGCTGGTCCCCCGGGGCGGCCGTCACCGCCCGGCTGACGGGCGCCGCGCTGATCCTTGCCCTGCCGGCAGTCTCCGCGCTGAAGGGCCGCTGGCACCAGTTGCGGGACAACTGGCTCACCATTGGGCTGTTCGGGCTGATCGGGGTTGCGGCCTGCCAGCTGTTCTACTTCAACGCCGTGGCCCGGCTGTCCGTCGGGGTTGCGCTGCTGCTCGAATACCTTGCCCCGGTGATCATCGTCCTATGGCTCTGGGCCGCAAGCCGGCGGCGCCCCCGGGTGCTGACCTCCGTCGGGACGCTGCTCTCCCTGGCCGGGCTGATACTGGTCCTTGACCTCACCGGCGCCGTCAAGGTTGATCTGGCAGGCGTCCTGTGGGGCATGGCGGCCGCCGTCTGCCTGGCCATCTACTTCTTCATCACCGCAAAGGAAAACGACACCCTGCCGCCCATCGTCCTGGCCTCGGGCGGACTCCTGGTGGGTGCAGCCGTCATGTGGCTGGCGGGTGCCACGGGCGTGCTCCCCATGGCATTCAGCACGGCGGACACCCGCCTGGGCCCCTGGACCATGCCATGGTGGGGGCCGCTGGCGGGTTTGGTGGTGCTGGCCACTGTCCTGGCCTACACCTCAGGCATCATGGCGGCCCGGGCCCTGGGCTCCAAGGTGGCATCTTTCGTGTCGCTGACCGAGGTGCTGTTCGCCGTCGTCTGGGCGTGGCTGCTGCTGGGCGAGCTGCCGGGCGCCATCCAGCTGCTGGGCGGCGTGCTGATCGTCGGCGGCGTCATCCTGGTGCGGCTCGACGAGCTCCGCGCCGCGGCCGCGGACGGGGAAGCGCCCGGGGCTCCCATGCCGGCGTCGGCCCTGGAGCACGCGAACGACGTCGAACCCGTGCCGTAGCCGCTGCCGTCCAGGGGAACCCATGCCTTAAAGGACAACGGCCCGGGCACCTTGCGGTGCCCGGGCCGTCCGGGCGGCACATCGTGCCGCCCAAGGCATTAGCCGTTCGAGGCCTGGCTCTGCTGCTCAGCATTGCGCTTGGCCTTGCTGCCGGCCTCTTTCAAGGCCTCGGCAACCTTGGTCAGCAGCGTGGAGTGCTGGCCATCCCATTCGCTCTTGAACTTGTCCGCGTCCGGGCCCTTCCAGTCGGTCCCGTGCAGAAGTTTGGTAAGTGTGGATTTCTGCGTCTCGATCTCGGACGCCCCTGCCTGAAGCTTGCTGCCGAGCTGGCGAAGCTGCTCAACGTCTGCACCCCAAATAGCCATCAGTTTCTCCTTGTTAGAACGTGGATCCGAACCTGGTCGGCATCCCCAGCGGCCCCCCGGCTCATCCGGAAGATCCATTGCCTAAAACCTACCCCGGTCCGTAAAACGGTGTCGATGGGCAGCCCTGCCCATGCAGGCCTCCCCATGGCGCCGTGGCTGGATCCGGTAAAAAAAGGGGTCGATCCCAGGCGTTCGAAGAGCCTAGCATGGCGGTATGTGCCGGAATATCCGAACCCTTCACAACTTTGAACCGCACGCCACGTCGGAGGAAGTCCATGCTGCCGCATTGCAGTATGTCCGCAAGATCAGCGGCAGCACCAAACCGTCCAAGGTCAACCAGGAAGCCTTTGACGATGCGGTGCACGAGATTGCGCACATCACGCAGCACCTGCTTGACGCCCTGGTGACGCAGGCGCCGCCGAAGGACCGTGAGGCCGAAGCGGCCAAGGCCAGGGCGCGCGCGTCCGTGCGGTACGGTACCGCCTGAGGTTCACTGCCCCGGTTTTCCGAAGCTGCGCAACCGCAGCGAGTTGGCAACCACCAGGACGGAGCTGGCGGCCATCGCGGCTCCGGCAACCATAGGGTTGAGCAGGCCGAAGGCCGCCACCGGGATGCCCACCGCGTTGTAGAAGAATGCCCAGAACAGGTTGGCCTTGATGGTGGCCAGGGTCTTCCGGGACAGCTCGATGGCCTGCGCCACTTGGGCCAGGTCGCTGCCCATGACGGTCAGGTCGGCGGCCTCGATGGCAACGTCGGTTCCGGACCCCATGGCAATCCCCAGATCCGCCTGCGCCAGGGCGGCGGCGTCATTTACGCCGTCGCCGGCCATGGCCACCGTGGCACCGCCGGCCTGGAGTTTGCGCACCGCTTCGACCTTTCCTTCGGGCAGGACGCCGGCGTGGACATCGTCCGCGGCGATGCCGACGGCGGCGGCCACCCGGGCGGCGACCGCGGCATTGTCCCCGGTCAGCAGGATGGGCCGCAGGCCCAGCGCCTTCAACCGGGCGACGGCGGCCGCGGAACCTTCCTTGACGGTGTCCCGGAGGCTGATGATTCCGGCCGGCATGCCGTCCACCGCGACGCAAACAGCCGTGGCACCGCTTTCCTCGGCGGCCATCAGGTTTACCTGCTGGGCGGGGTCCAGGATGATGCCGTTCTGCTCCAGCCAGCCGCTGCGCCCCGCCAACACAAACCTGCCCTGCACGGTTCCGGATACCCCGCCGCCCGGGGCGGAACTGAACCCTTGCACCGGCGGCAGGCCGTCGTCGTCCGTTGTGCCTGCAGGATCCAGGGCGGAAGCCGCGGCCGCAACGGCCCGGCCCACCGGGTGCTCGGAGGCGGCCTCGACGGCGCCGGCGAGCCGGAGGATTCCACCCCGGGTGAACCCGGGGAATGCCAGCACGGCGTCTACGGCCAAGGCGCCGGTGGTGACCGTGCCGGTCTTGTCCAGCAGGATGGTGTCCACGGTGCGGGTATCCTCCAGGACCTGCGGGCCCTTGATCAACAGGCCCAGCTGCGCTCCGCGGCCGCTGCCCGCCAGCAGGCCGACCGGGGTGGCCAGGCCCAGGGCGCACGGGCAGGCAATCACCAGCACGGCGACGGCCGCCGTGAAGGCCTGTCGAAGGTGGCCGCCGTCCGCGTCCGGGCCGGCGAGCAGGAGCCACAACACGAACGTGAGGGCGGCAATGGCCAGGACCACCGGAACGAAGACGGCGCTGATGCGGTCCGCGAGGCGGGCAATAGGTGCCTTGCCGGTCTGGGCCTGGGATACCAGGCGGGCCATCTGGGCCAGGGTGGTCTGAGACCCCACCCGGGTTGCCCGGACCAGCAGACGCCCGGAAGTGTTGATGGTGGCGCCGGTTACGCGGCTGTCCGGGGCCACCTCCACGGGAACGGACTCGCCCGTGACCAGCGACGTGTCCACGGCGGAATCGCCCTCGATGACCACACCGTCGGTGGCGATCTTCTCGCCCGGGCGGACCACCAGGACGTCGCCCACCTGCAGGTGGTCCGCGGGGATCTGCTGTTCGCGTCCGCCGCGCAGGACCGTGGCGTCCTTGGCGCCCAGGTTCAGCAGGGCCTGGAGCGCGTCGCCGGCCTTGTGCTTGGCGTTGGCCTCCAAGTAGCGGCCGAGGAGCAGGAAGGTGGTGACCACGGACGCCACCTCGAAGTACAGGCCGCCGGACATGGCCTCCATGCCCGGGTGCTCCGTCATGCCGGGGTCGGCCACCAGCTGCCAGGCCGAGAAAAGGTAGGCGGCGGCGACGCCGAGCGACACCAGAGTGTCCATGGTGGATGCCAGATGCCTGGCGTTGACTGCGGCCGCGCGGTGGAAGGGCCACGCCGCCCAGGTAACCACGGGAAGCGACAGCAGGGCCGCCGCCCAGCCCCAGTTGGGGAACTGGAACGCCGGGACCATGCTCACCAGGAAGACCGGAACGGTCAGGACGGCGGCGAGGATGAGGCGGGGGCGAAGCTGGGCGGCGGCGTGTTCGACGCTGCGTTCCGCCGTGCGCGGCACGCGGACGCTCGCTGTGTACCCTGCGGCGTTGACCGTGTCCACCAGCTGCTCGTCGGTGATGCCGTCCGGGGCCGTCACGTAGGCCTGCTCCAGCGGGAGGTTGACCGCGGCTGCCACGCCGTCGAGCTTGCCGAGTTTCTTTTCCACCCGGTTGACGCAGGAGGCGCACGTCATCCCCTGGATGTCCAGTTCCACCACGCGGGTGCCCGGCGGGTGCAGCAGTTCTTGGTGGCTCATGTCCGCTTTCCGGTATGGGAGGGGTTTTTCAGGCCTCGTTGGCGACCATCAGGTAGCCGGCCTCAGCCACGGCCTCCCCGAGGTCCTGGGGCGAGAGGCCGCCGCTGGACGTGATGGTCACGGTGGAGATGCCGCCGGCGTTGAGGTCCACCTTCACGGCTTGGACCCCGTCCAGGGCTTCGATTTCTTCGCTGACCGCGGATACGCAGTGGCCGCAGGTCATGCCCGAGACACTGATGGTGGTGATGGCGGGGGAGGTGGTGCTCATGGCGTGCTCCTTCTTTCTGGCCGGCGGTAGCCGGGGTGGGGTTCTGTGGTCAGCGAAGCAGGCGGCCGATGGCGTCGGCGGCTTCCTTCACCTTGGCGTCGATCGCCTCGGCGCGCGCGGCGGGGTCCGGTTCCGAGGCAGCGCCCACCACGCAATGGCCGATGTGTTCCTCGACCAGGCCCAGGCTGACGGCATGCAGGGCCTTGGTGACGGCGGAAACCTGGGTCAGGATGTCGATGCAGTACTTGTCTTCATCCACCATGCGGGCGATGCCCCGGACCTGGCCTTCGATGCGCTTCAGGCGCCGAAGGTAGGCCTCCTTGTTCCCCGTGTACCCGTGCTGGGGCGTTTCATCGCCTGCCGGGCGGGCAGTATCCACCGCCGCGGCAGCTTCTTCGGTAGGGTTCATGTACCCAAAACTATACCCCGTGGGGGTATCTGGCAAGTACCCCGTGGGGGTATTACTCCCCGAAGGGATTCCTGCGTGGCCGGCTGCTGAAAGGGCACAAAAAAGCTCCGGAGTGCGTTATTGGGGGATACGCACTCCGGAGCAGCATTTGGGCAGTTTCCCGCTTTCCACTTCCGCGGAACCGGCCTGCTTGAATCAGCTTACTGGCTGGTAGGGCACCGCGCCAGCTACGCGAATAACTACTTTCGCTTTACTTTAGGCGGTCACCCGGCGGGCTGTTTGCCTTTGGAATCCGCGGGTCACGGTACGTCCTCATGGGCTGGCATCCGATAGGGGACCACCAGGACGGGGCGGCTCTGGTGATGGCTGAGCCACGTGCCCGCCGAGCCGCTGAGGGCCTCCGAAAGGCGGTGCGAAAAGCCGCGCTCGGAGGTTCCCACGATGATCATCGGGGCGTCCAGTTCGGCGGCGAGCTGCCCCAGGGCGCGGGCCGGATCCCCGGCAAGCGTGCGGAGCGACCACTCCGGCGCGCCGCCGCCGGACGCCGCTTTGTCCACGGCAGCACGGATCAGGGCCTTCAGTTCGGTTGCAACGCCGCGGATGTCGCTGTCGTCGTCCGGGTGCAGGGAGAGGCGGTGGGCGGATCGGGCAGGGTCCCACTCGACCAGGTAGCTGGCCTCATCCACGTAAGCGCATACCAGGGGCGCGGCCAGTCGGGCTGAAAGGTTGGCGGCGGTCTGGAGGACCTCGGGGTGCTGTCCGGGCGTAACGCCCACCAGCAGCGGTGCACCGTCAGCGTATTCCCACGTCATGCTGCCCATTGTCCGCCCGCGGGGTCCGGCGTCAACAGGTACCTTCGGCCTGTCGCATGGAGCCGTTCGCCCTGCGCTGTTGCCGGTTTCGGCGCTAGGCCGCTGCCGGGTAGGCAGTGACCACAACATTCTTGCCCCACGGATCTTCCGTGTAGCAACTGATCAGGACCAGCCGGTTGGGCACCATGTCCCAGACCGGGCTGTCCTTCAGGGTGGACTTCACGTAGGTGGTGACACTGTCCACCTTGTAGGTGATGGTGCCGGCAGCGGTTTCCACCTCAAAGCGGTCGCCCACGGCCGCCGTTGAACTGAGGTGGTTGAAGGGGGCGTCCGCGCCCTCCCAGCTGTGGCCGATCACGTAGGTGGTGTTGCCGGAGCCTTTGCCCGGGACTCCGAACGGTGTCAGCCAGTAGCCGTCCTTGGTGGCAGGCGGCTCGATGGTCCGGCTGGACTGGGCGGCGCCATCGAGGTCCAGGGGATGGATGGCCACATCGAAGTCAGCGGAGGGGTAGCGGATGTGGACGGGTTGCGCCGCAGCCGGAAGCTGGGGTCCTGCCGGGGCCGCCGAGCCCGGGATTGCGGCCGGTGACGCCTGGACAGGGGCGGACGTGGCATCCGGCGTGCCTGTTGACGCCATCGGGGCGGCCGCACTGCCGGACGGAACGGCGCCTGGCGTCATGGGGACCGTGACCGCGGAGCCGGTGTGGGACGCCGCGTGTCCTTGGGGGAACAACGGACTGCCAAAGGTGAACGACAGGAAGGCCACCACGCCGCAGGAGAGGATGGCCAGGTCGCCCCGGTTCACGCGCCGCCACGGCCGCCTGGCCCGGGCAGCATGCCGGCTCCGTTCCTGTGGCATGGCACTCCTCCTGCGTTGTTCGGTGGTGGAAGGAAGGCGTCCTGCCGGGCACTGGCAGGACGCCTTCCTTGTCGCGGGGCCGCTGCGAGCGGCCTGTCCCGGCTAGCCGGCGCTGTTCACGGAGCGGGACCGGCGGCGTACTGCCACCGCAGCTCCTGCGGCCGCCAGTGCCCCCACGCCGGCAAGCCATGCCGGGCCGCCGTCCCGGGCGTCAACCGCCGTCTGGGCGTTGAAGCCCTGGTTGGTTCCCACGCTGACGGGGGCTGCCACCGGAGCGGCCTGGGCTGCGGCCTGCGGGGACGCGGCAACCTGCTGGGCGGCAGCGGGCTGGGCCGGCGCGGCCGCAGCGACGACCGGGGCCGGCGGGTTGACCACCGGAGCCGCGGCCGGCGGCTGCACCACGGGCTGAGCGACGACGACGGGCGGATCGACGGCCGGCGGTGTGACCACGGGGGGATCGACGACGACCGGCGGTGTCACCACCGGTGGGGTCACCGCCGGGGGATCGACGACGACCGGCGGTGTCACGACCGGCGGTGTCACGACTGGCGGGGTCACCACGGGAGGATCGACGACGACGGGAGGATCGATGACCTCGCCCGGGGGCAGCGGCGCGCAATTGGCGACGTAGAGGATCTTTCCTGCGTTGGTCCAGTTCTTTCCCTGTGGAAGTTTGGGCGTTGGCGGGATGATGTCTTGTGCATGCTGGTCGTGACCGCCAATCCCGTTGACGTTGAACGACAACGGCGTCAGGCCGCCGCTTCCCTGATGGCAGACCACCACCTGGTCGGAGGCCGCCATGGCGGGTGCTGTGACGCTGAGCAGGCCCAGCCCCATCACCCCCAGTGTGGCTAAGGTGCGTTTCATGTTTTCTCCCCATATATATGTGTGAAACGGACCATGGTGGGGAAAGGCAGCGGTGGCGCCAATGGCCCCAGCAGCACGGTCAGCTTGCGTGAGTTTTCAGGCTAGGGGCGCCCCCGAAGGCAGTCGCGAGTAGCGGCTACTCGTCTTTTCTGCGGCCGGGGCGGCCAGGTTACTTGCGGGTACCCTAAAAGCCGCACGGCCCACCTGCTTCCGCTGCAAAGCCTTGTCCGCCACCTGCGCCCCGCCTAACGTTTTAAGTGACGCAGGGAGGTGAACATGGAAATCTTCATGTGGTGGCTGGACCTGGACCTTGCAAGCAAAGAGTGGCTCCGGGAAAACCTCTATGCGGAGGAGTTGCCGCTTCCGGTACTCCAGGGCATTGCGGAGGCCGGCGGACCCCACCCCGGTAATCCGGCGGCCGTCCTTAACGCCGCCGACTGGGACTTTATCCAGACCCAATCGGAGTTCGTGGACTGAACGCCTGCGGGACCTTGGAAACCATTGCGCGCTGATCCCTCGGGTGGTTGCATGGTGCGCATGGCAACGGCGCAAACATTCCTCCTGGCGATCGGCACTAAAAAGGGACTCTGGCTGGCCACAAGCCAGGACCGGCAGGAGTGGTCTTTCACCGGGCCCCATTTCCTGATGGCAGAAATCCCCAGCATCGGGATCGACACCAGGGAGGGCCGCACCAGGATCATGGTGGGAGTCAGCAGCCCGCACTGGGGTCCCACGGTGGCGCACTCCGATGACCTCGGCGCCACCTGGACCGAGCCGGAGCACGGGGCCATCAGGTTCCCGGAGGACACGGGCGCGGCCTTGGAGCGCGTCTGGCAGATCTATCCGGACGCGGAGTCACGCCCCGGTGTGGTGTGGGCAGGAGCCGAACCCATCTCGGTGTGGAAGTCCACGGACGGCGGCGAGCACTTCGAGCTGAACCGGGGTTTGTGGGACCACCCCCACCGCAGCGAATGGGGAGCCGGCTATGGCGGGGCGGCGGCGCACTCGATCGTGGTCCACCCCGGAGGGGACACCGTCCACGTGGCCATGAGCACCGGCGGCGTTTACCGCTCGCTCGACGGTGGCACGTCGTGGGAAGCGCGCAACAAGGGAATCTCCGCGTACTTCATGCCGGATCCCAACCCCGAGTTTGGCCAGTGCGTGCACAAGATCGCGGCGGACGCGGTGGTGGACGGGCGCCTCTACGCGCAAAACCATCACGGGGTCTACCGGACGGACAACAATGCCGAGAGCTGGGACTCCATCGCCGAGGGCCTGCCGGCCGATTTCGGCTTCGTCATGCTGGCCCACCCGCGCAGGGCGGGGACGGCATGGGTGGTTCCGCTGAAGGCCGACGGCGAACGCATCCCGCCCGGGGGCCAGCTCGCCGTGCACCGGACGGACGATGCCGGGGACACCTGGACGAGGCTCGATGCCGGCCTGCCGGACAAGGAATACAACAGCGTGCTCCGGGATGCGGCGTCGGTGGACACGGCCGAGCCGGCAGGGGTGTACTTCGGCACCCGGGGAGGGGCCGTTTACGCGAGTGCGGATGAGGGCGGAACGTTCACGGAAGTGGCCACCCACCTGCCGGACGTCCTGTGCGTGCGGGCGGCAGTGGTGGCCGGTGCCTGACATTTCGTTGGTGCTTCCCAGCGTCCTGCAGCCCTTGGCCGGCGGGCAGTCCGTGCTGACTGCACCCGCCGACGGGCCGGTGACGGTGGGAAAACTCCTTGACTCGGTGGCCGCCGACTACGCCATCCTGGGCCGGCGGCTCCGCGACGAAACCGGCGCGCTGCGGCGGTTCGTCAACATCTACGTGGGTGGCGACGAGGTGCGGCGGCAGCAGGGCCTGGACACTGAAGTCGCGCCGGGCCAGGAGGTCCTGGTGATCCAGTCGGTGGCGGGCGGCTGAACGGCAGTGCCCGGTCGGCCTGGCGGCGGGCAGTCCTGACTGACTGCGCCCGCCGCCAAACGTCCGGTGCCTAGGCCACGCGCCACACGCTGCATTCGTCCGTATTGATGGCTTTCCGGACCCCCGTGATCCGGTCCAGGATCCAGACCACGCCGATCCCGGGGGCGGTTTCCTGGACACTGCCGCGGCGGATCACCACGTCGTCGTAGGAGGGCCCCACCGAGAGGCGGGCTTCGATTTCGTCACCGCGGTGGAGCTGGTCCAGTGCGCGGACTCTGGTTACATGCGTGGTCGCCTTCTTCAACATCGCGGGGCCTCCTGGCTGGAGCTGGTGCCGGCTCTTGCCTGCGTTAACCAGTGTGGGCGCGGATTGTTGCGTGCCGGTTTCCTCGCGGTTAGGGCGCGGTTAGTTCTTCGCGCCGCGGCGGTTTCATGCCGCTGTTCCGCCCCGGTAGGCGGCCAGGAAGCTGGATATCCGGCGGACCGCTTCCTCGATGTCCAGCACCGAGGGGAGGATCACGAAGCGGAAGTGGTCCGGTGCGGGCCAGTTGAAGGCCGAGCCGTGGGAGACCAGGATCTTTTGGTCCCGGAGCAGGTCCAGGACGAACTGTTCGTCGCTCTTAATGGGGTAGAGCTCCGGATCCAGGCGGGGAAAGAGGTACATGGCGCCCGACGCCGGCACGCAGGTGACGCCGGGGATGGCCGTGAGCAGCTTGTGGGCGAGGTCGCGCTGTTCCCGCAGCCGGCCGCCCGGCTTCACCAGGGCCTCGATGCTCTGGTAGCCGCCCAGGCAGGTCTGGATGGCGTGTTGGGCGGGTACGTTGGCGCACAGGCGCAGCGACGCGAGCAGTTCCAGGGCTTCGCGGTACCCGGCGGTAGCGGCCAGCGGCCCGGTGACGGCCACCCAGCCGGCCCGGTAGCCGGGCATCCGGTAGGCCTTGGACAGCCCGCTGAACGTCAGGCAGCAGATGTCCTCGGCAACCGCCGCGGTATGGATGTGCTGGGCATCCGCGTACAGCACTTTTTCGTAGATCTCGTCAGAGAACAGGACCAGGTTGTGCTTCCGGGCCAATGCCGCGAACTGCTCCAGGATGTGGCGCGGGTAGACGGCGCCGGTGGGGTTGTTCGGGTTGATGATCACGATGCCCTTGGTGCGGGCAGTGATCTTCGCTTCCACATCGGCCATGTCCGGCCACCAGCTCTCCGCTTCGTCGCAGAGGTAGTGCACCGGCTTGCCGCCGGTCAGGGTCACGGCGGCCGTCCACAGCGGATAATCCGGTGCCGGGACCAGGATTTCGTCGCCGTTTTCCAGGAACGCCTGCAGGCACATGTTGATCAGTTCGCTGACGCCGTTGCCGATCACGATGTCCTCGACGCCGATGTTCATCAGGCCCCGGGTCTGGTAGTACTGCGAGATGGCGGTCCGCGCCGTGAAGATACCCTTGGAATCGCTGTAGCCCTGGGCGCCGCGGAGGTGGTGGATCATGTCCACCACCACGGACTCCGGCGCTTCCAGCCCGAAAGGTGCGGTGTCCCCAAGGTTCATCTTGAGGATCCGGTGGCCCTCGGCCTCCATGTTCTTGGCCGCCTGCAGGATCGGTCCCCGGAGTTCGTACCGGACGTTCTGGAGTTTGCTGGAATGTTGCATGGCGCGCATGGTTGATTTTTTCACACCCGCCGGTCCGCGGCGTGCGGCAGCCCACGTCGTGGACGCCTGCCGACCGAAGGCCACTTGTTCGATAAGTTGGATACTTGTAGTCCCACTCGTCCCAAACCGGGCAGCAGGCGCGGGACCGGAAGGAAGTACCTCCTATGGGCGGAGTGCTCATCGGCCTCGCCGTGATCGGCGTCGTCATCGCCGTGGGCTACCTTGCTGCGCGCTGCGGCCTGGGCGACGAACCCACCATCATGGCACTGACCCGGACCGCCTTCTTTATCACCAACCCGGTGCTGCTCTTCACGGTGGTGTTGAAATCGGATCTGTCAGTGGTCTTCTCCGCCTACGTACCGCTGGCCGTGATCACGGCCGCCGCCACCGCGTTGCTGTATGTGGCAGCCAGCCGGATCTGGTTTCCGCGGCCGCTTGCGGAGACGGCCGTCGGCGCGATGGCGGGGTCCTATGTCAACGCCAACAACATTGGCATCCCCATCACGCTCTACGCCTTGGGGGACGCCACACCTGTGGCCCCCGTGCTCCTGGTCCAGCTGCTCCTGTTCGCCCCGCTGGTCCTCACCCTGCTGGACCTCTCCGCCGCGGGACGGTTCTCTCCCCGGCTGATGCTCACCCAGCCCTTCCGGAACCCCATGATCATCGCCTCGCTCCTGGGCGTGGTCCTGGCCGCGTTGCACGTGGAGCTCCCGGCCCCGGTGATGGCCCCGCTGACGCTCCTGGGCGGGGCGGCCGTCCCGGTGGTGCTGCTGGCATTCGGGATGTCCCTGCGCGGAACCACCATGCTTCGAAGTGCCGGCCACACCCCCGAAATCCTTACTGCCACGGCACTGAAGTCCGCGGTGATGCCCGTGGTGGCCTTCGTCGTCGGACGCTTTCTGTTCAACCTTGACCATCACATGCTCCTGGGCGTGGTGCTCATGGCGGCGCTTCCTTCGGCGCAGAACGTGTTCCTGTTTGCCAGCAAGTACGGCCGGGGCGTGGCCGTGGCACGGGAAACCATCCTGCTGTCCACTGCCGCCGCGGCGCCGGTGCTGGTGCTGATCGTCTGGCTTTTGGCCGCCTGAAACCGTGCCGCCCTACCGTCGAGGGGTGCGGCCGGGCAAGAATGGGCGCTATGGAACTTCCCGTGATGCCGCCCGTCCCGCCCATGCTCGCCAAGGCCGTCAGCGGCATCGATGGCATTCCAGGCAGTGGGGACCTCAGCTACGAGCCCAAATGGGACGGCTTCCGGTCCATCATCTTCAGGGATGGGGACGACCTGGAGATCGGCAGCCGCAATGAGAAACCCATGACCCGGTACTTCCCGGAACTGGTGGCCGCCCTGAAGGAGAACCTGCCGCCCCGCTGCGTGGTGGACGGCGAGATCATCCTGGTGGGCGCCTCCGGAGACCGGCTCGATTTCGATACCCTGCAGCAGCGCATCCACCCCGCCGCCAGCCGGGTGAAGCTGCTGGCCCAGCAGACACCTGCCTCCTTCGTGGCGTTCGACCTCCTGGCCCTGGGTGATGACGACTACACCGGCCGGCCGTTCTCGGAGCGGCGGGCAGCCCTGGAGAAGGCGCTCGCGGGCAGCAGCGCGCCCGTCCACCTGACGGCAGCCACTACGGACAAGGACACCGCCGCGCAGTGGTTTGAGCAGTTCGAGGGGGCGGGCCTGGACGGTATCGTGGCCAAGCGGCTGGAGGGCCGCTACGAACCTGACAAGCGCGTGATGTTCAAGGTCAAGCACGAACGGACCGCTGACTGCGTGGTGGCCGGCTACCGGCTCCACAAGAGCGGGCCCGACGCCATCGGTTCCCTGCTGCTGGGCTTGTACAAGGACGACGGCGGCCTGGCCAGCGTGGGCGTGATCGGCGCCTTCCCGATGAAGCGGCGCAAGGAATTGTTCGACGAGCTCCAGCCGCTGGTGACGGACTTCGACCACCACCCGTGGGCCTGGGCCAAGCAGGAGGAGGGTGAGCGGACGCCGCGGAACGCCGAGGGCAGCCGCTGGAGCGCCGGCAAGGACCTGTCCTTCATTCCCCTGCGGCCCGAGCTCGTGGTGGAAGTCCGCTACGACCACATGGAGGGCGAGAGGTTCCGGCACACCGCGCAGTTCAATCGCTGGCGCCCGGACCGGGACCCGGAATCCTGTACCTACGCCCAGCTCGAGGAGCCGGTGAACTTCGACCTCGCTTCGGTGCTGGAGACCGGCCGGCCGTAGCAGACTGCTGCGGAAGCAGCCCACCATTATCAAAGGAAAGCCCGCCATTTGGGGGAATGGCGGGCTTTCCGGCTCTAAAACCGGGCTGGTGTGACGCTTTCGGCGCCTATTTCACGCCCAGCAGCCTGGTGGGGGTGCGGAAGGACTCCCTGGCAGTCAGGGCCGAGACGGCGGCGATGGCGCAGATGATGCCGGTGAAGACGGAGATCTGAACCCAGCCGCCGGGCTGGATGCCGCCCATGGCCGCAACGATGGCGGGGGCGAAGCCTGCCATCAGGAAGCCGAGCTGCGTGCCGATGGCCAGGCCGGAGAAGCGGACTTTGGTGCTGAACATCTCGGCGTAGAAGGATGGCCAGACGGCGTTGGCTGCCGCGTAGCCTCCGGAGAAGTAGCCAATGGCGGCCAGGAACATCAAGGGGATGCTGCCGGACTCCAGGCTGAGCAGGAACACCGGGGTGAGGATTGCGCTGGCCACGGCGCCGTAGATGAAGACGGGCTTGCGGCCGATCTTGTCCGCCAGCATCCCGAAGAGCGGCTGCGTGCCCAGGGCCACCAGGTTTGCACCCACCACGAGCCACAGGGTGGTAGTGCCGTCGACGCCGGCCACGGTCTTGGCGTAGCTGATGGCAAGTGTGCCGAACACTGTGGACACGGCGGCGATGAACGCGCAGCAGATGACGCGGAGGACGTCGCGCCAGTGGCCCTTGAGCAGGTCGGCGACGGGCAGCTTGGCGATCTGGGCGGTCTTGCGGGCTTCTTCGAAGGCGGGCGGTTCGTGCAGGGTGCGCCGGATCAGGAACGCCACAACCACCACAACGGCACTGAGCCAGAACGGGATGCGCCAGCCGATGCCGAACTTGATCTCGTCCGGCAGGGCCAGGACAGGGATAAAGACGAGTGCGGCGAGGATTTGGCCGCCTTGGGTGCCGGTAAGGGTCCATGAGGTAAAGAAGGAGCGGCGGTTGTCCGGGGCGTGCTCGAGCGTCATGGAGGAGGCGCCGGCTTGCTCGCCTGCGGCCGAAAGGCCCTGGCAGAGGCGGGCCAGCACCAGAAGGACGGGAGCCCACCAGCCGACGGTCTTGAAGTCCGGCAGGCAGCCGATCACGAAGGTGGAGGCGCCCATCAGCAACAGCGTAAACATCAGTACCTTGCGGCGGCCCACGCGGTCGCCGAAGTGGCCCAGGATGATGGCGCCCACCGGCCGGGCCACGTAGGCGAAGCCGAACGTCGCAAAGGACATGATCGCGGCATTCGTGTCGGCGTCCGGGAAGAAGACCTTGGGAAAGATCAGTGCGGCTGCGGAGCCGAAGATGAAGAAGTCGTAATACTCGACGGCGCTGCCGAGGAAGCTGGCAAGGGCTGCCTTCTTGGGCGTCCCGCCGGAGGTGAGGGCACCCGCCCCGGCGGACGGAAGTGTCTGGCTCATGGTGTTCCTTTGGTGTGACGACATTGTCGCGGATGGATCTGGTGGTCGCAGCCGCCGCTGCCTGGGTGCGGGCGGCGCGAGCGGCTGGAGTCCGGAAAGACCCGGCAATTCGTAGCCACATGGTGAGAGCTACTTTTGCGATACAGAAACTATGACTGTGAGCGCAGTCACTTGTCAAGAAAATACTCACGATCTAGAAATAGCTCTCACATTGTGGCAACATCGAGACATGAGTGTGAACCAAGCCACAGTGGCCGACGACGAATCCACTGTTCCCGGCCCGACTGTCCCCGACCAAGCGCCCGTCAATGCCCTGCCTCCCGAACCCAAGGCCGCCACCAAGGCGGCCGAGCGCCCGGACATGGTGGGCAAGGCCCTCAGCCTGCTGGTCCTCCTGGGGGATGAACCCCGCGGTGCAAGCGCCGCCGAAATCTCGCGGCGCGCGGAGCTGCCGTTCAGCACTACGTACAGGCTGCTGGGGTCGCTGGCGCGCGACGGTTTCGTTGATTATGAGCCGGAGGGCCGCCGCTACCATCTTGGCTTGCGGATCTTCCAGCTCGGCCAGCGGGTCTCCAACCATCACGGCTTCGCCGGCACCGCCCTGCCCATCCTGCGGCGGGTGACCGAGCGGACGGGGGAGGCCACCATCCTCAGTGTCCGCGACGGCCTCCACCACCTGACGGTCAGCAAGGTGGACGGCCCGCAGATCTTCCGGGTCACCAGCGACCCCGGCCACCTGGGCTCACTCTCCACCACGGCCGTGGGGAAGGCCCTGGTGGCTTTCGCCGACGATGCGGAACGCGAGCGGCTGCTCTTGGAGCTTCCGCTGGAAGCCCTCACCGAACGTTCCATCACGGACCGCGATGCCTTCCGCAGGGAAATCGACGAAGTGCGCCGCCGGGGCTACGCCGTCATGGACGAGGAGAATGAGGCCGGCATGCGCGCCGTGGCCGTCCCGCTGCTCAACAGCCAAGGGCACGCCTTCGCCTCATTGGCCACGGCAGTCCCCGTGTTCCGCCTCAGCCTTGAAGAGCTGGAGGCGCACGTTCCCGTCCTGCAGGAGGCGGCCGCAGAGCTGGCTGACCGCCTGCCCCAGCGCGGCTGACCGCCTCGAGCCGCGCCACCCAACCCTGCAAGCCATCAAAATGTTCGTATATCGAACTAGGGTGCGCAAGGTGAACAACTGCTGTACTGTAATCCCTGTCACCGGACAAGCCGCTCCCCGCGTGGAGGCAGCTCTCCGGTGCCGTTACCAAAGGAGCTGCACGGATGAGTCATCGAACTGAGTCCTACCTCGTGGGACTGGTCGGAGACGGCGTCACGCCATCCCTCACCCCTCCCATGCATGAACGCGAAGGGGACGTGCAGGGCCTGCGCTACCTCTACCGGCCCATTGACCTCCTCGATCTGGGCTTGTCCGGCGAATCCGTCGGCACCATCCTGCAGAGCGCACGCACCCTGGGCTTCAACGGCCTGAACATCACCCACCCGTGCAAGCAGCTCGTCCTGGAACACCTGGATGAGGTCTCCCCGGACGCCCGCCGCCTGGGTGCCGTCAACACCGTGGTCATCCGGGACGGCCGCTTCATCGGGCACAACACCGATTTCTCCGGTTTCGCCGCCGCCCTGGCATCCGGCCTCCCCGGAGCCCGCCTGGACCGCGTCGTGCAGCTGGGCGCCGGCGGCGCCGGATCCGCCGTCGCCTATGCCCTGCTCACCGCCGGCGTGCGGACCCTTGACCTCGTGGACATGGACCCGGCCCGGGCAGCTGCCCGGGCCGCCGAGCTGCAGGGCTTCTTCCCGGACAGCACCATCACGTCAGGCACGCCGGCGGACCTGCCGCGGCTGATGCCGCTGGCCGACGGGCTGGTGCACTGCACCCCCGTGGGAATGGCCGCCCACCCAGGCCTCCCGCTGGACCTGGGCCTGCTGGAGCAACGCCACTGGGTGGCGGACATCGTCTACCGTCCCATCGAGACCGAACTGGTCCGTGGGGCCCGCGCCAAGGGCTGCGAGGTCCTGGACGGCGGCCGGATGGCCGTGGGACAGGCAGCGGATGCCTTCCGGATCTTCACCGGCCAGGACGCGGACCCGGACCGGATGCGGGCACACTTCCTGGAGCTTGTAGCCGCCGAGGAGGTGGCGGCCTGATGCGTACGGGAATCGCCACGGTCTGCCTGTCCGGGACGCTGAAGGAAAAGATGCAGGCCTGCGCGATTGCCGGGTTCGACGGCATCGAGATTTTTGAGCAGGACCTGGTCACGTCGCCCCTCAGCCCGGAGGACGTGCGGAAAATGGCGGCCGACCTTGGCCTCGGCCTGGACCTCTACCAGCCGTTCCGGGACTTCGACGGCGTCACCCCGGACCTGCTCAAGGCCAACCTCCGGCGCGCCGAGGCGAAGTTCAAGCTCATGTCCCGCCTGGGCATGGACACCATCCTGGTGTGCTCCAACGTTGCCACGGCCACCATCGACGACGACGGCCTGCGTGCCGAACAGCTCGCCGAGTTGGCACAGCTGGCTGGGGACCACGGCGTCAAGGTGGCGTACGAGGCACTCGCCTGGGGCAAGTACGTCAACGACTACGAGCACGCCTTCCGGCTGGTGGAGACCGTGGACCACCCCAACCTGGGGACCTGCCTGGACTCCTTCCACATCCTTTCCCGGGACTGGGACACCTCCCACATCGAAGCCTTCAACCCGGACAAGATCTTTTTCGTCCAGGTGGCGGACGCCCCCAAACTCTCCATGGACGTGCTGTCCTGGAGCCGCCACTACCGGGTCTTCCCCGGCGAAGGCCAGTTCGAGCTGGCAAAGTTCATGGGCCACGTGGTCCGTGCCGGGTACACCGGCCCGGTTTCCCTGGAGGTCTTCAACGACGTCTTCCGGCAGTCCGACGTGGACCGCACAGCCATCGATGCCATGCGGTCACTCATCTGGCTGGAGGAACAGAGCGCCAAGTGGCTCGCGGACGCCCCCGCGGCCGGCACCGAAGGCGCACCAAGCAACGGAGCCGCGCCCCGCCGTCGTTATCCCATGGAACTGGCCACCCTGCCCAAGGTCAACGAACCGGCCGGGTTCAACTTCGCCGAGGTCAAGGCGGACGATACCGCGCAGCTGGAGAAGCTCCTGGGCCAGCTCGGCTTCGCGTTCGAGGGGCGGCACCGCACCAAGGACGTCCAGCTCTGGAGCATGGGCCAGGCCCGCGTGATCATCAATGAACAGGCGGCCTCGCACGCCGAACCCGCCATCGCCGCGCTGGGGTTCGACGTCGATTCCCCCGTGATTGCCTCGGCCCGGGCCCAGCAGCTCAAGGCCCCCGTGGTGGCCCGCAAGGTCCAGGCGGACGAGGAAGTCTTCCAGGGCATCGCCGCCCCGGACTCCACCGAAATCTTCCTCTGCCAGGGCAGCCCGGACGGCACCGCCGCCTGGACCCACGAGTTCGGCGAAGGCCTCGAACACCCCTCCGCGGGAGCCCGGGCCGTGATTGACCACGTCAACCTCGCCCAGCCGTGGCAGCACTTCGACGAGGCTGTCCTCTTCTATACCAGCGCCCTGGCCTTGGAGCCCCAGCCGTTCGCCGAGGTGCCCAGCCCCAGCGGCCTGGTGCGCTCGCAGGTCATGCAGACCTCCAACGGAGCGGTGCGGCTGGTGCTCAACCTCGCCCCGGTGCAGCAGGCGCACGGCCAGAAAACGTACCAGGAACACATCGCCTTCGCCGTGGACGACCTCGTGGCCACGGCCCGCGCCGCGCGCGACAAGGGCCTCGAGTTCCTGCAGATCCCCGCCAACTACTACGAGGACCTGGACGCCCGGTTCGACCTTGAACCCGGATTCCTGGCCACGCTGCAGGAACTCAACCTGCTCTTCGACCGGGACGCGGACGGGGAATTCCTGCATTTCTACACCGCCACCGTGGGCAGCGTGTTCTTCGAAATGGTGGAACGCCGCGGCAGCTACGACGGTTACGGCGCCCCCAACGCCCCGGTGCGCCACGCGGTTCAGTACGACTCACTGCACCGCACGTGAGCCAACCCAGACCACAGACACTGCAAACCCAACAGATGAGAAAGGAGCCAGCCATGCCGGAAGACATCACCGCGGAGCTGGAGTCGGAGGAACTCGTGCCCCCGGCCGAACCGAAGGCTGCCCACCAGCCACTGGACAAGGCCATCGAATCGCAGGCGGACCTCAGCGCAGAGATCCACGCCATCGGCGAGGCATACCAGCGGGCATTGAAGGACGGCGCCCAGCCGGAAACCCAGCCGCGGCTGGACTACCCGCCGTACCGCAGCAGCATCCTGCGCCACCCCACCAAGAGCCTGCAGCACGCCGACCCCGAAACCATTGAGCTCTACTCGCCGGCCTTCGGGCACCAGGACGTGCACGCCCTGGAGTCCGACCTGACCATCCAGCACAACGGCGAACCCCTGGGTGAGCGGATCATCGTCTCCGGCAAGGTCCTGGACGGCGAGGGCCGTCCGGTGGCGGGACAGCTGGTGGAGATCTGGCAGGCCAACTCCTCAGGCCGGTACATCCACAAGCGCGACCAGCACCCGGCCCCGATCGACCCCAACTTCACGGGCATCGGCCGCTGCATCACGGGCCCGGACGGCTCGTACCGGTTCGTCACCATCAAGCCCGGTGCCTACCCCTGGAAGAACCACCTGAACGCGTGGCGCCCGGCGCACATCCACTTCTCGCTGTTCGGCACCGAGTTCACCCAGCGCATCATCACCCAGATGTACTTCCCAGGCGACCAGCTCTTCCCGCTGGACCCGATCTACCAGACCATCGTGGACCAGGACGCCCGCGACCGCCTGGTGGCCACCTACGACCACAGCCTCACCGAGCCCGAATGGGCGCTGGGGTACAACTGGGACATCGTCCTGACCGGGCCCAAGCGGACCTGGACCGAAAACGAAGCGTTCGGTACAGCAGGCGACAGTAGTGACGAGGCAGGAGAGTAGGAAAATGAGCACCAAACTTGTTCCCACCCCGGGCCAGACCGTTGGCCCCTTCTATGGCTATGCGCTTCCGTTCGAGAAGGACAACGAGCTCCTGGCACCCGGCTCGCCCGGCTCCAT
Source organism: Pseudarthrobacter sp. MOO14 (assembly GCF_058267675.1). Classification (NCBI taxonomy): domain Bacteria; kingdom Bacillati; phylum Actinomycetota; class Actinomycetes; order Micrococcales; family Micrococcaceae; genus Pseudarthrobacter; species Pseudarthrobacter sp. MOO14. The sequence continues at coordinate 2,303,598 of NZ_CM177849.1, read as the reverse complement.
CCGCCTCCAGGGCACCGTTTACGACGGTGCCGGCCACACCGTCCCGGACGCCATCCTGGAAATCTGGCAGCCCGACGCCAAGGGCAACGTCGTCCAGCGCACCGGTTCCCTTGTCCGTGACGGCTACACCTTCACCGGGTGGGGCCGCGGCGCCGTGGGCAACTCCGGCGTTTTCACGTTCACCACGGTCAACCCCGGCCCCACCAAACCGGGCGCGGCGCCGTTCATCTCCGTGGCGCTCTTTGCCCGCGGCCTGACCAACCGGCTGTTCACCCGCATCTACCTGCCTGAGGACGCCGAGGCGCTGGCCAAGGACCCCCTGCTCAGCTCGCTGGATCCGGAGCGCCGCAAGACGCTCATCGCCCGCCGCGACCCTGACGGCGGCCTCACCTGGGACATCCGCCTCCAGGGCGAGGGCGAGACGGTCTTCCTGGACTTCCAGTGACCAACGCCGCCCCGGGAGATCTGCGCGCCTTCGCGGAAGAGGCCGACGCCGGCCTGCTCAGTCCCGTATCAGCGTCACCGTTGGTGGCGGCGCTGACGGGGGACCGGGCAGTGCTGGCGGCGATCCTCGCCGTCGAATCGGGCTGGGCAGCCGTACTGCAACGGGCCGGCCTGGCACCTGCCCCTTCTGCCGCCGTCGTGGCTTCCGCTGCCGAGGCAGGGCGATACGACCTCGCCGACATCGCGCTGCGCGCCCAAGGCGGCGGCAACCCGGTCATTCCGCTGGTGGCGGACCTCCGGAAGAAGGTGGCCGCGCTGGACAGCGCCGGGATTGGTGCCGGGAAAGCCGTCCATACCTCCCTGACCAGCCAGGACGTGCTGGATACCGCCCTGATGCTGGTGGCCCGCAACACCGTCCATGCCGTGCTGGCCGACCTGAAAGCCACCGCGGCGGCGCTCGCCGCCCTGGCGGGGCAGCATGCGCAGACGCTGTGCGTGGGCAGGAGCCTGGCGCAGCATTCGCTTCCGTATACCTTCGGGCTCCGGGCCGCGCAGTGGTTCCAGGGCGTGGCCGCCGCAGGCCGGCAGCTGGAAGGCCTGGAGTTCCCGGTCCAGTTCGGCGGGGCGGCGGGAACGCTTGCTGCCGGAACAGTGCTGACGGAGGGCTCCACCGCCACCCCGTTTACCTTGGCCGATGCCCTGGCAGCCCAGCTCGGCCTGGCCCCCGCGACGGCTCCCTGGCACACCAACCGCCTGGCCGTCACGTCCCTGGGGCACGCCCTGGCGTCCGTGCTGGACGCCTTTGGCAAGATCGCCGCGGACGTCCTGTTCCTGAGCCGTCCGGAAGTAGCCGAGCTGGCCGAGCCGCGGGCCGCCGGCCGCGGCGTGTCCTCCGCCATGCCGCAAAAACAGAACCCCGTGCTGTCCGTCCTGGTCCGCAGCGCCGCGCTGCAGGCACCGCAACTGGCTGCCCAGCTGCACCTGGCCGCCGCCACCTTCAACGACGAACGCCCGGACGGGGCCTGGCACACCGAGTGGCCGGCTCTCCGGCAGCTGCTGGCCCTTACCCTCGGGGCCGCCGGCCATATCCGCGAACTTGCCGAAGGGCTGCGGGTTTTCCCGGACGCCATGCGCCGCAACCTGGACCTTGCCGGACCGCTGCTGCTGGCCGAGGGCGTGAACGCTGCCGTGGCTCCGCTGCTGGAGGAGAAGGACGGCCGAAGCGGCAAGCAGCAACTGCAGGACGTGGTGGACCAAACGCTGCAGGAGCCCCCCGCTGGGCAGGCCGCCACCTACCGGAAGCTGCTCCGCGAAGCCGTTCCCGCCGCCGTCGTTCCTGACGCAAGGCTGGAAGAGCTTCTGGACCCCGCCAGCTACCTTGGCCAGGCGGCGGAGATTGCCCGCCGCATCCTGGCATCTTTCCCAGACCATGTTTCCCCCAACGCGAACGGAGCTTCCCGTGGCTAAACCGGCCGTCAAAGCAGCGCTGCTCTCACCCCAGCGACCCTTGGGTGACCACCCCCTGCTGGTGGTCGGTCCTTCCCTGGGCACATCATCCATCCTCTGGAACCGGGCGGCGTCCCTGCTCGGCAACGACTACGACGTGGTGGCCTGGGACCTGCCCGGGCACGGCGTCTCACCGGCCGCAACGGAACCCTTCGACGTCGCTGCCCTGGCTGACGCCGTTGTGGACCTGGTGGATTCCATCGCCCCGGACGAGGCGTTCCACTACGCGGGTGTCTCCCTGGGCGGCGCGGTGGGCCTGCAGCTCGGGATCCAGCACGGTGAACGGCTCAAGAGCCTCTCCGTACAGAACAGCGGCGCGAAGATCGGCACCCCGGAAGCCTGGCTGGAGCGCGCCGAAACGGTCCGCACCCAGGGCACGCCCGTGATGATCCAGGGCTCCGCCCAACGGTGGTTCGCCCCCGGCTTCATGGACCGCGAACCGGAGTTCAGCAGCCGGCTCCTGCATTCACTGCGCGATGCCGACCGCTTCAGCTACGCTTTCTGCTGCGAAGCTCTGGCAGCCTTCGACGTGCGCGGTGAACTCGGCGGCATATCCGTCCCCACCCAGGTCATTGCCGGTGCGCTGGACGCCGTGGCCACGCCGGACATGGCGGACGAAGTGGCCACCGGCATCACCGCCGGGGGCGGCACTGCCACCGCCGTGACGGTGGATGGCATCTCGCACCTCGCTCCCGCGGAAGCCCCCGCCCACGTGGCCGACCTGATGCGCCGCCTGATCAGCTGGGCCGAATCAAGGGAGGCCGCCAAATGAGCGCCGCCGAGCGCGCCGGCCTGGAGCGCCACGGCGTGGTCCAGCCCGGGGCCACCAGCCAGGAAATTTACGACGGCGGCATGGTGGTCCGGCGCGAAGTGCTCGGCGACGCGCACGTGGACCGGGCCAACGCCAACAAAGATGAGTTCACCAACGACTTCCAGGACATGATCACCCGGATCGCCTGGGGCGGCATCTGGACCCGGCCTGGACTGTCCCGGCAGATGCGTTCCGCGGTCACCATCACCGCCATGGTGGCCCACGGGCACTGGGAGGAGCTGGCCATGCACATCCGCGCCGCCCTTCGGAACGGCCTCAGCAGGGACGAAATCAAGGAAATTTTGCTGCAGACCGCCATCTATTGCGGAGTTCCCTCCGCCAATACCGCCTTCAAGACTGCCCAGCAGGTCTTCAAAGAAATGGATGCCCCGTCATGAACCAGGCATTTGTGTACGACGCCGTGCGCACCCCCTTCGGCAAGTTCGGTTCCGGCCTCGCCGGGGTCCGGCCGGATGACCTTGCCGCGCACGTGATCAAGGAATCCGTGAAGCGGGCACCCGGGCTTGATCCCGAGCGGATTGATGAGGTGGTGTTCGGCAACGCCAACGGCGCGGGCGAGGAAAACCGCAACATCGCCCGGATGGGAACCCTCCTGGCCGGGCTGCCGGTGTCCATCCCGGGCACAACGGTCAACAGGCTCTGCGGTTCATCCCTGGACGCGGCGATCATCGCGTCCCGCCAAATCAACGCCGGCGACGCCGACCTGATGCTCGTGGGCGGGGCCGAGTCGATGTCCCGTGCCCCGTGGGTGCTGCCCAAGACGGAAAAGCCCTACCCGGCCGGGGACATGACCCTGGCCTCCACCACCCTCGGGTGGCGGCTGGTGAACAAGGCCATGCCGAAGGAGTGGACCATCTCCCTGGGTGAGGCCACCGAGCGGCTCCGCGAAAAGTACGGGGTGACCCGCGAGGCGCAGGACGAGTTCGCCGCTGCCTCGCACAATCTCTCCGCCGCGGCCTGGGATGAGGGGTTTTACGACAACCTGGTCGCCCCGGTGCCCGGGACGGACCTGGTGCGGGACGAAGGGATCCGCGCCGGTTCGTCGGCCGAGAAACTTGCCGGGTTGAAGACGGTGTTCCGGGCAGAGGACGGCACGGTCACTGCGGGGAACGCATCCCCGCTGTCCGACGGCGCCTCCGCGGCCTGGATCGGGTCCGAGGCGGCCGCCGGGCTGCTGGGGCTGGACCCGCTGGCCCGGATCGCGGGCCGCGGCGCGCACGCGAACGATCCGCAGTTCTTCGGCTACGCACCCGTCGAGGCGGCGAACAAGGCCCTCGCGAAGGCGGGGATCGGCTGGGACCAGGTGGGCGCCGTCGAACTTAACGAAGCCTTTGCTGCGCAGTCCCTGGCCTGCATCAATGCCTGGGGGATTGACCCCGGAATCGTGAACCGGCAGGGTGGGGCGATCGCCATGGGGCACCCGCTGGGTGCTTCCGGCACCCGGATCCTGGGCACCCTGGCCCGGTCCCTGCAGGCCTCCGGCGAACGCTGGGGTGTGGCCGCGATCTGCATCGGCGTGGGCCAGGGCCTGGCCGTGATACTTGAGAACGTGACCGCTGGAAAGGACCAGTAATGCTGACTTTTGTTGATTCGGTCCAGGAGGCCGTGGCCGGGATCAAGGACGGTTCCACCGTGATGATCGGCGGGTTCGGCAACGCCGGGCAGCCGTTCGAACTGATCGATGCGCTGCTGGAGTGCGGGGCCACGGACCTGACCGTGGTGAACAACAACGCCGGCCAGGGCGACCAGGGCCTGGCCCTGCTCATCAAGGAAGGCCGGGTGCGGAAGATGATCTGCTCCTTCCCGCGGCAGTCTGATTCGTGGCACTTCGATGCCAAGTACAAGGCCGGGGAGATTGAGCTGGAGTTGGTGCCGCAGGGCAACCTGGCCGAACGCATCCGTGCCGCCGGGGCCGGGATCGGCGGGTTCTTCACGCCCACCGGGTACGGCACCATGCTGGCCGAGGGTAAGGAAACCCGGATCATTGACGGCCGCGGGCAGGTCTTCGAGACCCCCATCCACGCCGATGTGGCCCTGATCAAGGCGCTGAAGGCGGACGGGAAGGGCAACCTGGTGTACCGGAAGACGGCCCGGAACTTCGGCCCCATCATGGCCGCGGCGGCGAAGCACACCATCGTCCAGGTCTCCGAGATTGTCCCCACCGGCGGGCTGGACCCGGAAAACGTGGTCACCCCCGGCATTTACGTCAACACCGTGGTAAGAGTTGCCCGCAGCGGCAGCGCAGCAGAAAAGGTGGCCTGAGATGAGCCTCACCGAAACCAGCATCAAGACGTCCGAGACGCCCCTGGGCCGTGATGACCTGGCCCGGCTCGTGGCCCGCGACATCGCCCCGGGCTCTTTCGTGAACCTCGGGATCGGCCAGCCCACCCTGGTGTCCAACTACCTCACCGAGGAACAGAACATCACCCTCCACACCGAGAACGGGATGCTCGGCATGGGACCCGAAGCCACGGGCGGGGAGATTGACGAGGACCTCATCAACGCGGGCAAGATCCCGGTCACCGAACTGCCCGGCGCCTCGTACTTCCACCACGCCGATTCCTTCGCGATCATGCGCGGCGGGCACCTGGACATCTGCGTCCTGGGCGCCTTCCAGGTCTCGGCCACCGGTGACCTCGCCAACTGGCACACCGGGGCACCCGGGGCAATCCCCGCCGTCGGCGGCGCCATGGACCTGGCCACCGGCGCGAAGGACGTCTTCGTCATGATGACCCTCCTCACCCGCGATGGCGCCTCCAAAATCGTCGAGGCCTGCACCTACCCGGTCACCGGCGTCGGCTGCGTCACCCGCGTCTACACCGACAAGGGCGTCTTCCTCACCGGCCCCGAGGGCGTCACCGTCCGCGAAACCTTCGGCTGCACCCTCGAAGAACTCCAGGAACTCCTCCCCGTCCCCCTCAAGGCCGCGGCTGCCTGAGGACAGCCCTAGGATTGGGAACCATGACCGACGCCGTCCGCACAGACACCCAGGCCACACCGCAGGCCAGCGACCAGTACGTCCAGTCGCTGGCCCGCGGCCTGGCCGTGATCCGCGCCTTCGACGCCGAGCGTCCCGTCATGACGCTCACCGAGGTCGCGTCCCGCACCGGCCTGACCCGGGCCACCGCTCGCAGGTTCCTGCACACCCTGGTGGAACTGGGCTACGTGCGGACCGACGGGAAGACGTTCGCGCTGACGGCCAAGGTGCTCCAGCTGGGATACGCGTACCTTTCCGGGCTGTCACTGCCGCAGCTGGCCCAGCCGCACCTCGAGGAGCTCTCCCTGAAGCTGGGCGAGTCCACCTCCGCCGCGGTGCTGGACGGTACGGACATTGCCTACATCGCCCGGGTGACCACCCGCCGCATCATGAACATCGGCATCACGGTGGGCACCCGCTTCCCGGCGTACGCCACGTCGATGGGCCGCGTCCTGCTGGCGCACCTGCCGGCGTCGGACCTCAAGGCCTACCTGGCGGCGGCCGACGTCAAGCCGCTCACCCCCCGCGCCTTGGGCAGCGTCCTGGAGTTGCTGACCGTGCTGGAGACCGTCCGGGCCCAAGGCTGGTGCCTGCTGGACCAGGAACTTGAGCTGGGCCTGATGTCCGTGGCTGCCCCCGTCTATGACGGTTCCAAGGTGGTCGCTGCGGTCAACGTGTCCCTGCAGGCCCAGTCGGTGGACGCCAAACCGGACCGGGACGCCTACCTGGCTTCCGTGGCACGCGAAATCGTGGCGACGGCGAAACTCATTTCCGCCGATCTCACCGCCCGCGGTTAAGAGGGAATTAGCTGGTCCGGGTCTGTGCGAACAGCCGGCGGAGTGTGAAGAAGCAGCCCAGCCCGCTGAACAGCAGGGCCATCAGGAAATCGCCGCCGTACCCGTCAACGAGTTCGCGGTTGGTGGCCAGGTTGAAGAACAGGAGATCCCAGGTTTCGGCATCCGCCAGCATTGTCAGCGGAGAGCCGCCGCCAAGGAACTTCGCCGCGTCTACCAGCATGCCGCCCCAAAACGCCAGCAGCACGGTCCCAACGGTCACGACCGCAACAACCCAAACGCCCCGCCGGCTGATCAGTCCTCCTGTTCCGAGGACGTACAACCGGGCAGCCAGGGAAGCGGCGATGAGCGCGACGATGGAGGCCACCCAGCCCATGTTCCACAGCACCAGCCACGCCACTACGCCAACGGGTACGGCCGCAAGGGCATGGACAGCCCCGCGCACCACATCTTCCCGTGCGGCCGGTTGCGGGAGCGGGGGCTGAAAATGCTCCGCAGGAGGTACCCACGCGTCGGAAGATGTCTGGCCGTACTGCGGTAGGCGAGCTCCATGCCCACCCTCCCGGCCGGACGGTGTGGAATCGAAATCTGCGCGCTCTGACATGGGTCCCCCAAAATGTGTGATGTGTAAATCCCGCCTATTCTCACACAGCCGCTCCCGGAGCGGGACGACACAAAAGGTCCCCAGCGCCCCGCTCCCACCATTTTCACGGCATTTCTTCAGGTGCCCCTTTTAAGGTCCAGCCATGACCTCAAAATCCCTTGTTATCAACCTGGGCCTGGGCGCCGTCATTCTCGCCCTCGGCGCAGGCACCTACCTCACGGCCACGGCGGCTGGCTCCACCACCCCGTCGGCGGCCGCGCGCACGGTAACGGTGGGCAAGGCGGCCATTTCTTCGGTGGCCACAGCCTCGGGTAATGTCGCCCCGCAAACCACCACGGTGGTCAGCGCCCAGAACTGCAGCGGCGTGATCCAATCGGTGGCAGCGACATTGGGCCAGCAGGTGACTGCCGGGCAGTTGCTCGTGTCCATTGATCCCGCCAACGCCCAGAACGCCCTGAACGCGGCCCAAGCCCAGCTGGATTCGGTGACGGCACAGGCCAACCAGCAGCAGGTATCCGCCGCCGGGCAGGTGGCATCGGCGAACCAGAGCCTGGTGAACGCCCAGCAGTCCGCCGGCCTGGACTCCTCCCAGCAGTCCGCTGCGGTGGCCGCGGCCCAGAAAGCCGTGGATGCCGACAACGCTGCCGTGACCGCCTCCCAGGCAGTGCCCGCCCCCACCCCGAAGCCTGCCAACTGGACGGACCCTGTGGCGGCGGCCCAGAACCAGCTGGCCAAGGACCAGGCCGCGCTGACCCAGGCGCAGAACCAAGCCGCCTCCACACAGCTCAAGGACAAGCAGCAGGTTGCCTCCGCCACCACTGCCCTGGGCAATGCCCAAAACGCGGCGGCCTCGGCAGGGGGGACCAATGTCACCAGTGCCCAGCTCGCCGTCGAGACGGACAAAGCGAACCTCGCCGCGTGCAACCTGACCTCGCCGGTGACCGGAACCGTCACGTCGGTCACCGCAACGGCCGGTGCGCTGACGGGATCCTCCTCGGGGTCCCCGGCAGCGTCGTCAGGGTCCGCCGCCAGCGGGGGCACCGGAGCGGCCACGTCCGCGTCCTCCGGGGCAGCGTCCTCCGCCGGGTCAAGCTCCGGCAGTGGCCTGGTCACCATCAGCGACACCGGCCACCTGCAGGTGGTGGCCGGGTTCTCCGAGTCTGATGTCACCAGCATGAAGCCGGACCAGACGGCCCAGTTCACCTTCCCCGCCCTGGCCCAGGATCCTGCCGCCCCACCGGTCACCGGCAAGGTGGTTTCCATAGCCCAGACTTCAAGCACCACCAACGGCGTGGTCACCTATCCGGTGACGGTCTCCATCGCCAACCCGCCTGCCGGACTGCGCCTGGGCCAGAGCGCCAACATTTCGGTCACCACCGCCACGGCCGACGACGCCCTGGTGGTGCCCAGCCTCGCCATCACCACCACGGGGAACCGGCAAACGGTCAACGTCCTCAAGAACGGCACCCCGACGCCGGTGACGGTCACCACCGGGATCAGCGCCAACGGGCGCACCCAGGTCCTGACCGGTCTGGCCGACGGGGATCAGGTGGAGCTTCCGGCTATTTCCGGCACGCTTGACAGCGGCAGCACCTCCACCGGAGGCGGATTCGGCGCCGGCGGCCTGGGCGGCGCGGGCACCCGCGGCGGCGGCACCCGGAACGGCGGCCAGTGACCGTGGCAGCCGTCATCGAACTGTCCGGCGTCAGCAAGGTCTACGGCAAGGGTGAGGCAGAGGTGCGCGCGCTGGACGCCGTGGACATCGCGATCGAGCGGGGCGACTTCGTGGCCATCATCGGAGCCTCGGGTTCCGGGAAGTCCACGATGATGAACATCATCGGCTGCCTCGACGCGCCCAGCACCGGAAGCTACCACCTGGACGGCATCAATACCCGGGAACTGGACGAGTACCAGCAGGCCCAGATCCGCAACCGCAAGATCGGCTTCGTGTTCCAGAACTTCAACCTGATCTCCAGGACCCGGGCGGTGGACAATGTGGCCATGCCGCTCGCCTACGCCAAGGTGGGACGCCACGAGCGGCGCAGCCGCGCACTGGCCATGCTCGATACCGTGGGGTTGTCCAGCCGCGCCGGCCACAAGCCGTCGCAGCTCTCCGGCGGCCAGCAGCAGCGCGTGGCCATTGCGAGGGCCTTGGTGACCAACCCCGTCCTCCTGCTGGCCGATGAGCCCACGGGGGCGCTGGACTCGCGGTCCTCGGCCGAGATCCTGGACCTTTTCGGGAACCTGCACGCCAGCGGGCGGACCATCGTGATGATCACGCACGAAATGGATGTCGCCGAGCGGGCCGGCAGGGTGGTGCGTATGCAGGACGGCCGGATCGTCTCCGATGTCAGGCAGCAGCCGGTGCCCGCGGGAACCTTCGCGGTGGCGCCGTGAACCTCCTCGAATCGGCGCGCTTCGCCCTCTCCGGGGTGGCCGCCAACAAAATGCGTTCCGTCCTCACCACGCTGGGGATCCTGATCGGCATCGCCGCCGTCATCATCCTGCTCGCGGTCGGTGCGGGGACAAGCAACAACATCAAAGCCCAGATCGGCAAGCTGGGCACCAACGTCCTCACCGTCAGCCGGTCCACCAGCGTGGGCGGCCGCAGCACCGGCGGCCAGGCCGGGGCAAGCCGTACACGCAGCACCAACCTCACCCTCGAGGACGAGCACGCCCTCACGGATGCAGTCCTGGCCCCCGATGTGGCCCGCACGGCGCCGATCGTCCAGGCGCAGGGCGTCACGGCAACGTACACCAGCGCCACCCACTCCGTTGCCAGCTTCCTCGGGACCACGTCCTCGTACTTCGATATCACCAACAGCGCCATGGCGTCCGGGGCGTCCTTCACCGAAGCCGACCAGCAGGCAGGGAACCCGGTGGCCGTCATCGGAAATACGGTGGCCAGTGATCTCTTCGGCGCCACCACCGGTTCCGCGGTGGGCCAGACCATCCAGCTGAACGGCCAAAATTTCACGGTGTCCGGCGTGCTCGCGGTCAAGGGGTCCACCGGCCTGAACGATCCCGACGACATCGTGGTGGTGCCGTTCTCCGCCGCGCAGAACAAGTTCACCGGCTATGCGCCCACCCTCGCGTCCATTACGGTGCAGGCGGCCTCCGCGGACGTCATGAACCAAGCCCAAAACGAGATCCAGATGATCCTGGACGCCCGCCACCACGTCGACTCCACCAACCGGGACTACCAGGTCCGCAACCAGGCGCAGATACTCACCACCGCCACCAACACCACCCAAACACTGACCATCCTGCTGGGCGCGGTGGCTGCCATCAGCCTCCTGGTCGGCGGCATCGGCGTCATGAACATCATGCTGGTCACCGTGACGGAACGGACCCGGGAGATCGGCATCAGGAAGGCCATCGGCGCGTCCCGGGGCAGTATCGTGACGCAGTTCCTGATCGAATCCCTGGTGATTTCGGTCATCGGCGGGGTCGCCGGGATCGCCGTCGGCTTCGCGGGCAGCGCGTTCCCCGTGCTCGGCGTCCAGCCCGAGGTGCAGGCCTGGACAGTCTGGCTGTCCCTGGCGGTGTCAGCCGTCATTGGACTGGTTTTTGGGGTCTACCCCGCCAACAAGGCCGCGAAGCTGCGGCCCATCGATGCCCTCCGCTATGAATAGGAAACCCGTGAACAGCTCCAGCCCATACACCCCGGACACCGACGCAGCCACCGAAGCGCTGCCCGTTCCCCTGACCGCCCCCGGCGAGGACCACGGGCCGTTCCGGGACCAGCCGGCGGAAGTCCCCGCCGACGACGAACCCTTCATTCCCAGGAAGCGGTACACGCCAGGCCGTACCACGAAAGTCCTGGTCTGCGTTCTGCTGGTGGTGGCCGGATTCTTCGGCGGCTCGATGGTGCAGAAGCAGCTTGACCTCGGCGCCCGGGCCGGCCGGACCAACGTGGGCAACTTCCAGGGAACCAACGGGCGTGCCGGGGCCGGTGCCGGCGACACCCCCGGCACCCAAACGCCCGGCCAGGGTCGCCGCAACGGCAACAACGGTGCTGCCGCGCCAACCGCCGCGCCCACCGGTGCTGCCGGCCAGTAGGGGGTCCGGCCCGCAAAGGTGAGGCCGACGGCGGGAGCTGCGTCCCGTCGTCGGCCTCACTTTTCGCTGCGGGTCCGGACAGTCCGGGGTCTACCCGACCGGGTTGCCGAGTTCACGCAGCGGGGTGAATGCAGACGCGCCGAGCCGCAGGCCAGGACATCGAGGCGACAGTCCTCCCCGAGTTGCTGGAAGCCACGCGGCGGATCGCCCTGGATTACGGCGGGTCGGCGGGCGCTGCCGCGAGGTAACTGTTTGCCATCCAAGCCGGCCACCCTACTCCCGCCGCGGCGCGCAGGGCTCTAGACTCAAGCCAACTGCGTGCAGCAGAGCCGCTGCCACGCCCTTCAGGAAGAGGAGGCAGCGGGTGAAACTGGGCATTCCGCGGGAACGCCGGGAGGGCGAGCGGCGCGTGGCCGCCACCCCCGACACCGTCAGGCAGTTGACCGGAATGGGCCTGGACGTCCTGCTCGAAACCGGGGCCGGGACGGCCGCGGGCCACTCCGACCATGACTACCGGCAGGCGGGCGCGGAGATCGTCGCGGAACTGGACCACGGCGCCCTCGACATCCTGGCCCACGTCCGACCGCTGGACCCGGACACCGCTGCCGCCTTGAAACGGGAAGCGGTGGCTGTGGGGCTCGGGTCGCCGTCGTCCGAACTGCCCACGGTGCAGGCGCTCGCGGACAACGGCGTCACCTCCTTCGCCCTGGAGCTGGTGCCCCGCATTTCCCGGGCCCAGTCCATGGATGCGCTGACCTCGCAGGCGCTGGTGGCCGGCTACCGCTGCGTGCTCGAAGCGGCCATCCGGCTGCCGCGGTTCTTCCCGCTGTACATGACCGCCGCCGGGACCATCCCGCCGGCGCGCGTCCTGGTCCTCGGCGCGGGCGTGGCGGGACTGCAGGCCATCGGGACGGCAAAGCGGCTGGGGGCGCGGGTGTTCGCCAACGACATCCGGCCCGCCTCCGCTGACGAGGTGGCTTCCATGGGCGGCACCTTCATCCGGCTGGACCTTGAAACCGCGGAAGCGGCCGGCGGCTACGCGCGGCAGCTGAGCTCCGATGCCGGCACCAGGCAGCGCCAGCTGCTGGCCCCGCACGTCGCCCAATCGGACGTTTTGATCACGACGGCGGCCGTCCCGGGCCGTCCCGCGCCCCTCCTGGTGACCCGCGAGATGGTGCAGGGCATGCGCCCCGGATCGGTCGTCGTCGACCTCGCCGCGGAGTCCGGCGGAAACGTGGAGGGATCCGTGCCCGGCCAGGACATCCCCATCCCCACCGCGGACGGGTCCGGGCAGATTACCCTGGTGGGCCTGAAGGACCCGGCCTCCGCGATGGCGTCCGACGCCTCCCGCCTGTACGCCAAGAACGTGGCCAACCTGCTGGCCCTGATGGTGCGGGACGGCGCGCTGGCCCTGGATTTCGACGACGAAGTGGTGGCCGGAGCCTGCCTGACCCACGACGGCGTGGTGCGGCACCAGCCCACCGCCGCACTGCTGGCCGCCCGGACCGGCGCAGCCGCCACGGCCCGGCAGGACGGAGCACTCTGATGGACGGGACAGCCCTGCTGACCATTACCGTACTGGCAGTGTTCGTCGGCTTCGAGGTGGTGTCCAAGGTCTCCAGCACCCTCCACACGCCGCTGATGTCCGGCGCGAATGCCATCCACGGGATCATCCTGGTGGGTGCCATCATCGTGGCCGGCCAGGCGGCAAACCCGTGGGTCTTGGCGGTGGCACTGCTCGCGGTGGTCCTCGCCACCGCGAACCTGGTGGGCGGGTTCGTGGTGACGGACCGGATGCTGCACATGTTCCATGCGAAAAAGGATGCCGGGCAACCCAAGGGCGGCAGCAAATGAGCATCCTCGATCCCGTCTGGACCGCCCTGCTGTACCTGGCCGCAGCGGTCTTCTTCATCCTGGCGCTGCGCGGACTCAGTTCGCCGCGCACCGCCCGCCGCGGAAACCTGGTGGGCGCCCTGGGTGCCGTGATCGCCGTCGTGACCGTCTTCCTGTCCGCCCGGCTCGAGAACATCCCGTGGATCCTGGGCGCGATCGTGGTGGGCTCCGCCGTCGCCGCTCCCGTGGCGCGGCGGGTCAGGATGACGCAGATGCCGCAGCTGGTGGCCCTGTTCAACGGGGTGGGGGGCGGCGCTGCCGCGCTGGTGGCCCTCCTCGAGCTGGGCCATGCGGGGGAACCGTGGGTCCGCGTGGCCATCGTTTTCACGCTCCTGGTGGGGGCCGTTTCGTTCGCCGGCTCGGGCATCACGTTCGCCAAGCTGCAGGAGCTGATGACCACCCGGCCCGTGGTGTTCTACGGGCTGCCCGTGGTGATGTCGGTGGTGCTGCTGGCGGCGGTGGCCTCCGGCGTCGCCGTCGTCGTTTCCGGGTCGCTGCCCCTTGCGGTCCTGCTGCTGGTCCTGGGCCTGGCCGCGGGCGTCCTGCTGGTCCTGCCCGTGGGCGGCGCGGACGTGCCCATCGTCATCTCGCTGCTCAACGCCTTCACCGGCCTGGCCGTCGCGGCGTCCGGCGTGGTGCTCGGCAACGTCCTGCTGGTGGTGGCCGGCACGCTGGTGGGCGCCTCGGGCACCATCCTCACCCGCGCCATGGCGGCGGCCATGGGCCGGAGCGTCGCGGGCATCCTGTTTGGCGCCTTCCGCGGAGGGTCGACGGCGGGATCCACGGCAGTGAGCGAGCGTCCGGTCCGGTCCTCCTCGCCGGAGGACGTGGCGGTCCTGCTGGGCTACGCCCAGCGCGTGATCATTGTTCCCGGCTACGGCCTGGCCGTGGCGCAGGGGCAGCACACCGCCGCCGAACTGGCGCTGGCCCTGGAAGCCCGGGGCATCCAGGTGGACTTCGCCATCCACCCGGTGGCCGGCCGCATGCCCGGCCACATGAACGTGCTGCTGGCGGAAGCCAACGTTCCCTACGAATCGCTCAAGGAAATGGGCGAGATCAACCCGGAGTTCAAGACCACCGACGTCGCCCTGGTGGTGGGTGCCAATGACGTGGTCAACCCGGCGGCCAAGACATCCTCCGGGTCGCCGATCTACGGGATGCCCATCCTGGAGGTGGCGGAAGCGCGGCAGGTGGTGTTCCTGAAGCGTTCCATGCGCCCGGGGTTCGCCGGCATCGAGAATGAACTCCTGTTCGAGCCGCAGACGTCCCTGCTGTTCGGCGACGCCAAGGAGTCCCTGGCCCAGGTGCTGGGCGCCGTCAAGGCATTGTAGGCGCGGAACTGCAGCCGCTTCGGGTTACTCTTCTCTCAACAGCCTGCTTGCTTTCCACCCCACCAGAGGACGCCATGACTGACACCAGCTCCACTTCGCCCAAACGTGCCGCCATCATTGTCAATCCTGCCAAGCCGGTGGACTTCGATGTGCGCGGCCTGGTGGCCAAGCACTGCGTCGAGAACGGCTGGGGCGAGCCCATCTGGCTGGAGACCACCAAGGAGGACCCCGGCGTCGGGCAGGCAAAGGAAGCCCTGGCTCAAGGGGCGGACCTCGTCATCGCGGCCGGCGGCGACGGTACCGTGCGCTGCGTCGCCGAGGTCCTGGCCGGCGGTGATACGCCCATGGGCCTGCTCCCCCTGGGGACCGGGAACCTGCTGGCACGCAACCTGGGCATGGACGTGACCGATTACGACGGCGCCATGGCCGGCGCCCTGACCGGCGCCGAACGGAAGATCGACGTGGTCCGCGCCAAGCGGAGCGATCCGGACCAGGACCAGCTCTTCCTGGTCATGGCGGGCCTGGGCTACGACGCCACCATCATGGGCGACACCAACGAGGACCTCAAGGACAAGGTGGGGTGGCTGGCCTACGTGGACGCCGGCATCCGGAACCTGCCCGGAAAGCCCGTGAAGGCCACCTTGGCGATTGACGGCAAGACCGTGATGCACCGCGGCGTGCGCAGCGTGATGGTGGGCAACTGCGGCAAGGTCCAGGGCGGCGTGGAGATCTTCCCCGACGCCAAGATCGACGACGGCCTGCTGGACATCGCGGTCCTGGCACCCCACCACGGCAAGCTCGGCTGGCTGTCCGTGCTGGCCGGCATCATCGGCAAGGGCCGGAACCGGGATACGGCGGTGGAGTATTTCCAGGGCAAGACGGTTGAGATCACCCTGGAGCACAAGGACGACTACCAACTGGACGGGGACCACGAGGGTGAGGGCAAGCACGTGCTGATGAGCATCGAGCCTGGAGCCCTGACCCTGCGGATGTAAGCGCCCGGCGGGGCACGCCGGCTAGGCCAGGAGCCTGCCCCAGCGCGGCTCCAACAGCGGAGCCCCCGCCAGTTTCAGGGCGTGCCAGAGGGTGACCGCCACGGAGTCAAGGACCGGAACGCCGGTGCTCTCCTCGATCTCGGCGGTGATGTTGGCGCCGTAGAGGTTGGTGCACAGGTACACCAGGGCGTCGGGCGCGGCGGCGGCGAGTTCCCGCGATCCCGGCAGCATCTCCGCGTCCGTGACCCTGGCGAACGACTCGTTGTCGCTGAGCCCGAGCGCCCGGTGGTCCACGGTTTTAATGCCCTCGCGCTCGTAGGAGGCGATGACCTGGTGGTTCACATCGCCTGTATACGGCGTGAACAGGCCGATCCGTTCGGTGCCGAAGGCCCGGAACGCCTCAAGGTAGGCCAGCGTGGAGGTAGTGGCCGGGATGCCCGTGGCCTCGGTAATTTCCGCCGCCAGCTCCCGGTCGTGCGCCGAACCCAGCCACGACCCCGAGGTGCCGTTCCAGGCGATGACGTCCACGTCCGCCGTCGCCAGCAGCCGTGCGGCCTCCCGCATGACGGCGGGGTCGAACTGGCGGTTGGCGGAGTCGTCCAGGGCGATCCGGGTGACGGGAATGCGGGTGAAGTGGACCGTGACGTCGCTGCGGCCACCGAGGATCCGGTAGGTCTGCGGCTCCAGGCAGGTGTTGGAGGACGGCACGATCATGCCGATCCGGCGGGGGCGTGTGGTTGCAGGCATGGGAACTCCTAGAGGGCGGCGGCAGGCGCCGCGGCGGCGGGAAGGGACTGGTGCTCGCGGAAGCCGTTCCGGTTGATGAACCGGCCTGCGGGACCGGGATCGTGGAAGCCGTCAGCGTCCAGCACCACCCGGCCGTTGGAAACCACGACGGCGGGCCAGCCGGTGAGTGCCTTCCCGTCGAAGGGCGAGAAATCGGTCCCCATGTGCAGGGCGGCGCCATCCACCGTGCGTTCCTCGGTGGGGTCGAAAACCACCAGGTCGGCGTCGAACCCCTCGGCGATGCGGCCTTTGCCGGGGACCGCGTTGATGCGGGCGGGGCCGTCCGCGAAGGCCTCGACGAACTGCTCCACGGAGGCGCCGGCGGAGGTCATCGCGGTGAACGTCACCGGCATCCGGGTCTCCACGCCGGGCAGCCCGTGCGGCATGGCGCGCACGTCATCGGTGCGCTCGCGCTTCTGGGACAGGTCGTAGCAGGAGTGGTCCGAGGACATGGTGTGGATGGCCCCGGACGCCAGCCGCTCCTTGAGCGCGGTCACGGTTTCCGGGCTGCGCATGGGCGGGCAGCAGGCGAACCATTCGGGAAAGGCGGACGCGTAGACAGTGTCGTCCAAGGTGACGTAGTGCGGGCAGGTCTCGGAGTAGGCCTGGAGCCCGCGCCCGCGTGCCTCCGAGACGAGGTCCACGGCCCCTGGCGTGGACTGGTGGACGAAGTAGACCGGCGCCCCGGTGTATTCGGCCATGGCCAGGGTTTCCTTCACCGAGATCTCCTCGGCCAGCTCGGGGCGCGTCCGGTGCAGGTGTTCGATCCCAATCCGGCCGTCCTGGGCGTGCTGTTCGGTGCAGTCGGCGATGATGGGATCGTGTTCGGCATGGATGTAGGCGAGGCCGTCCAGCCGGACCAGTTCCCGCATGACCTTCAGGATGGTGTCCCCGTCGGCCATGGTGGTGCCGCGGTTGGTGGTGTACATCTTCACGGATCGGACGCCCTCGGCGGCAAGCTGCTCGAGCTGCCAGGGGATGGTTTCGTCCCAGGTGACCACCGCGCCGTGGAGGGCGACGTCGCACCGGGATTCGGTGGCGAGTTCCTTTTTGTGCAGGGCGGCGGCGAGCGGGGTTTCCTGGGCGTCCCGGGGGATGCCGAAGTCGATGATGGTGGTGGTACCGCCCCAGAGTGCCGCGGTGGACGTGGTCCGGAAGTCGTCAAGGGTGCGGAAGCGTCCGGTGACCTGGGCGACGTGGCAGTGTCCGTCAACGCCGCCGGGGATGACGAGTTTGCCGGCGGCGTCGATGGTGCGGCCGGCGGCAGGGACCGGCTGGTCAACGTCGATGAGCGCGACGATGCGGCCGTCCTGCACCACGATGTGGGCGCCCTGGCGGCCATGGCTGTTGACGATCGTGGCGTTGGCGATGACGAGTTCTGGCTGGTGGGACATCGGTGTCCTCCTTGTGGGTGTGGTGGCGTCTGGCTTTAGGCGGCAGGCTGGGGCGCGCCGGCGTGCTCCTGGCGGGCCGCAAGGGTTGCGTCCAGGGTGCCGGAGAGGCCTTTGCGGTCCTTCGCCGGGGGAGGGGCGAAGGCGCCCGCGCGGTGCGGTCCGGACTGCAGCCCGGCCACCGCTTCGGCCATGCGGATGCCGGCGGAGATGCCGTCAACCACCGGAACGGGGATCTGTCCTTTGAGCTCGCGGGCGAGGCCTGCCAGCGGGGCGCCGGCGAGGATGACGACGTCGGCGCCGTCCTCCGCCACGGCCTGCCGGCTGAGTGCCAGCAGGGTTTCCTTGAAGTCCTGCTGGACCGAGCCGATGCTGGTGAGGGAGTCGTTGATGGAGCGGATGGAGGCCAGCCGGCCGGCGAGCCTAAAGCGTTCGACGCACTCGCGGTACCAGGGCTTGATCCGGTCCGAGATGGCGATGATGGAGAAGCGGTGGCCCTGCAGCGCCGCCGCGCAGAGTGCGGCCTCGGTGATGCCGATGACCGGGACGTCGGCCAATTCCTTCAAGGCGGGCATGCCGGGGTCGCCAAAGGCTGCCACCACGATGGCGTCAACCGGGTCCGCGCCGGGGCGGGTGTGCTCGGCGACGATTTCGGCGACGGCCCCGGCGGCGATGAGGGATTCGAACCGGGTTTCGATGTATTCGACGCCGTGGCCGGCGGTCCGCACCAGCAGGTCGGTGCCGGGGGCGGCGGAGCGGAGGGCCTCGGATTCGATCAGGGCCGTGACGTCGGCGCTGATGTTGGGGTTGATGACCAGGAGTTTCATTTTCTCTTCCGGTGGAATTCTGGTTCGGTTTTCTGGAAGTCCTCGGGGAACTGTTCCCGGTACTTTCCGATATGGGAGGCGGATTGGGCGGCCGCACGGTCGGGGTCGCCGCTGGCAATGGCGGCGTAGAGCTCCCGGTGTTCGCGGATCAGTTCGGGCAGGTCGCTGACGTGCCGGAACAGCCAGTGCATCCGGCCCTGCAGGGGTTCCAGGGCCGATTTGAGGAAGTTGTTGTCCGCAATCCCGGTGATGGCGTCGTGGAACTCGCTGTTGGAGCGGTGCGCTTCCATTACCGCTCCCTTGGCAAGGAAAGCCTCTGCGTTGTCCAGCAGCCCCTTGAGGTAGGACAGGTCCTCAGCGGTGGCGCGGCGGGCGGCGAGCCGGCAGGCCAGCACCTCGAGGGACTGGCGGACGTCGAAGAGGTCCTCAACATCCTTGGGGCTGAGGCTGCTTACTTCCGCCCCGCGTGCCCCGCGGTCGCTGATGAGGCCTTCCTGCCGGAGCATGCGGAGGGCTTCGCGGACCGGCAGGCGGGAGACGGAGAATTCTGCGGCGAGGTCGCGTTCCACCAGCCGCGTGCCGGGAGCGTAGTGCCCTTCGAAAATGCGGGTGCGGAGGGTGTCCCGGACGGTCTCGCGGAGGGGGCGGTCCTTGTCCTGGGTCTCTTCTGCGGTCAGCATGGTACTCCATTTTCGATTTCTTGTATGGCACTGCTCCCGGCTGCGGGGGCGTGGTTTGCAAGTTTCCCTGCGAGGGCCAGCTTAGACAGGAAGCCGCTTGTTGTAGTTCAGGGTGAGGACCGATGCGCCCATGATTACCGCGGAACCGACAAAGTACAGCAGCGCCCAGGTGTAGGAGCCGGTGGCCCCGACGATCAGGCCGACGACGATGGGGGTCACGAAGCCGGAGATGTTGCCGCTGAGGTTCATGGCGCCGCCCAGGACCCCGGCGTTGGTGCGTCCGCCCAGGATGGAAGGGATGCTCCAGAACAGGCCCACCCAGCGCAGGAAGAACAGGACAACGGAGAGCAGGACGACGGCGGTGGTGGCGTCGGGGACCACGGTGACGCCTACCAGGCCCGCTACGACGATGGCGCTGGAGATGCCCAGGAGGGTGCGCATGACGAGGTTGGCGGAGGCACCGGAGGCCCGCCACTTGTCGGCGATGGCGCCGCCGATGATTTCTCCGACGAACCCGGCTCCGAAGATCACCAGGGTGGACCAGCCGATGGTCTTCAGGTCGAAGCCCTTGGCTTGGGCCAGGTACAGCGGCCCCCAGGTCAGCAGGCCGTAGAAGACTCCGTTGAATCCGAGCCAGCCCAGGCACATGGCCCAGAAGGAGCGGAACTTCAGGTAGGGGAGGAGGCCGCGTTTGCCCGTGCTGCCGTCCAGGGTGGCTTCGGCGTCCTCGGCGGCGTGCGAGGCTTCGATGTAAGATGCTTCGGCTTCGTTGACGGCACGGTGTTCCCGGGGGTTGTCCCGGACGTACCACCAGACGGCGAGTCCCATGAGGACGGTGGCGGCGCCGGCGATCACGAAGGACCAGCGCCAGCTGCCGGTGGTGGCAATGAGGCCGGCAATGATGATGCCGCCAAGCCCGGCACCCAGGGGTGCGCCGGCGTCCAGGATGGTGGCGCCGCGGCCGCGTTCGGACCGGTGCATCCAGATGGCGTTGAGCTTGCCCCCGGCGGGCATGACGCCGGCCTCGGTCACGCCGATTCCAAGCCGGGCGATGAACATGCTCAGGAAACCGCCGGCCATGCCGGACGCTGCTGTGGCCGCGCCCCAGCCGATGCAGGAGGCGGTCATGACCTTGCGCGGGCCGAACTTGTCGATCAGCCAGCCCACGGGAACCTGCATCAGGGCGTAGGTCCAGAAGAAGGCGGACAGCAGCAGGCCCACCAGTTCGGGGGCGAGGTTGAATTCCTTTTGGATGATGGGCAAGGCCACGGAGATGGAGCCGCGGTCGATGTAGTTGACGGACACGAGGACCAGGAGCAGCAGGAAGAGCCGCCACCGGACGGAGCTGCGCCGTTGCAGTCCGTCCTTTCGGGGCTGGGTGGTTTGGGATGCGGATTCGGCGGATGGCGCCGTTGTTTCAGTGTTTGGGACGGACACAGCTTCTCCTTCACGGGGAAGTTCACGAATGGGGAGGATTCGATTTTGGGATCCCAATTTGGGATCCCAAAAACAAAGTTAGAAGTGACTCCCGCCACTGTCAAGGGTTTTTGCCCGACAGCGTTCCGCGGCTCCTCCGAACGGATTGTGACTGGTGCCCGCACGGTCTCGACGACTATGGGGAGGAACCCGCGGGGCGGTGGGATAGGGTTTCGGCCAGCTCGGCGAGGCGGTGGGCCCGTGCGGATTCGGCCGGAGTGAACGGCTCACCCGGCCGGGAAAAGGTGATGGGCCCCTGCCAGGCCGTGGGGATCTTCAGGCGCGTCCCGTCGTCGGCCGGTGACCCGGCGTCCTGTGGCGGCACGATCTGCGCATGCAGCAGCTCGGCCACCGCCAAGGGGAGTTCGTCCGGCGCGGCAGCGATCCGCGCCGCGAGGCTGAGCGCCTTCGTCTGCCCGTCCGCCATCGCCAGGGACGTGGTGGGCCATACGTGCGGACGGCTGCCGCCGCCGTCGTGCAGGGCTGCCAGCAGCTCGCGCTCGCCCACCTCGCCCGGGACCGCGAGGACGAACTCGTCCAGGACGCCGGCCGGGGCGGGGTGCACGTGCAGGCCCAGGATGTTGGCATCCAGCCGGGCCAGTGCCCGGGTCATCCTTTGCAGCGAACCGGGCTGGTCCGCCAGCAGTGTCCGTGCCCGCCACAGCGACGGGGCCGCCGCCAGCTGGCGGCGGTGCCGCAGTGCCGGCGCATGGAGCCAGCTGCGCAGGATCCTCGCCGCCGACGGTTCGGCCACCCAAATCACCAGGACTGTGGCCGTCAGGGTCAGCACCAGGACCTTGGCCACGTAGGGAAGGTGGGTCTCCACCACCAGGGCGTGGACCAGCAGCTCGATGGGCAGCATTACGGCCACGTTGGCAACGGTGAGCCGCGCCTTGGGCGGCTCGGGCATCCGGCCGCAGACCTCGCAGCTCAGGTCGGCCGCGGGCGTGTTGTGCGGAGGGCGCTTCATGACTCAAGCATCACCGGGTGCTGTTTCCGCCGCGTTGCCTCCTGATTCCATTCATGGGAACGTGCCAGGGGCCTTCCGGGTCCCGCACCGTAGGATTTATCAGGAACGTCAGCGCGGCCGCCCGTCAGAATCCACCCCCAAGGAAGGCGCTGCCCACGTGAAGTTGTTTTCCGAGATGTTCAGCATTGGTCCCGGCAACAAGGACCACCATCCTGCCTTGAGGTGCGCTGTCGGTGTGTTCGTGCCGCTGATTACCTTGGTGCTCCTGGGCCGGCTGGACCTGGCAATCTTCGCGTCCTTCGGGGCGTTCACGGGCATCTACGGCCGCGGCGAGCCGCACGCGGTCCGGTTCGTGCTGCAGTTGCGGGCCGGACTGCTGATGTTGCTGGTGATCTTCCTGGCGGCGCTCGCCGCACGAATGGAATCCGCCTGGGGTCTTGAACGCGCCACCACCACCTGGCTGCTGGTCCTGGCCACCACCCTGGTTGCCGGGGCCTGCTCGGTGGCTATTTCCTGGTTGCGGCTTCGCCCCGCCGGGTCCCTCTTCCACATTTTCGCCTTTGCCGCCATCGCTTCCATTCCCAACCAGCCGCCGCTGTGGCAGGGGATGCTGGTGGCCGTCCTCACCACCGTGTTCGCCCTGCTCATCGGCTTCTCGGCCCGGATCCTTCCCAGCCACCGGACCCCCTGGACCCGGCCGGCCCCGATCCGCCGTACCCCCGCAGAGAAGCGTGCGGCCCGGCTTGAAGGCTTCGGTTACCTGGTGGCCGCCGGACTTGCCGGGTCACTGGCCACATGGGCCGGCAGCCGCCTGGGATTCGGCCACAACTATTGGGCCATGGTGGCGGCGGTGGTGCCCCTGGTGGGCCACTCCACGCGGCACCGGGTCCGCCGGGGCATCCAAAGGATCATCGGCACCGTCCTGGGCCTCGCGGTGCTGGCCGCCGTCCTGCTGCTCGGCCTGCAACCCTGGCAGACCGTGCTCGTCATGGCGCTGTGCCAGTTCGGCGCCGAAATGTTCATCCTCCGCCAGTACCTGCTGGCCCAGGTTTTCGTTACGCCCCTGGCGCTGGTGTCAACGCTGCTGGTGGTCCCGGCGTCGCCAACCCTCTTGCTGCGCGACCGCATCATCGAAACCGTCATCGGTGCCGCCGTCGGCATTGCCGTGGTGCTGGCGCCCGGCGCGTGGCGCCGCCTCAGGCAGCGTTCGACGACGGCCTGACCGCCTTGTGCCTGCCCCTGCACCAGGGGCAGGGGCGGACGGTGACGCGTTACGGACGTTCGGTGGCTGATGCTTCCGGGACCGCTTCTGCCCGGACCGCAGCGATGGCGTGCGGCACCGTCACCAGCGCCACCACGGCAATCGCGGCAGCAGCCGCAAAGACGTAGAAGCCCCAGGGATAGGCGATGTTGGCAGCCACCAGCGTGCCGGTGACGGCAGGGCCCATGATCGCGCCGAGCCGGCCCACGCCGGCGGCGAAGCCGAGGGCTGTAGCACGGAGGGTTGCCGGGAACAGCTGGCTGACCCATGCGTAAACCAGTACCTGTGCGCTGAAGACGAACACGCCGGTGACAAAGACTGCCGCGTTGAGCAGCAGTTCACTCTGGATCTTAACGCTCAGGACAGCCAGGAAAACCGCAGAGAGTCCGAACCACAGCAGCACCACACGCTTGGTGCCGTGCTTGTCGGCCAGGATCCCTGCGATCACCAGGCCCACCACGGCCCCCACGTTGAGGACCAGCAGGAGGACCAGGCCGGTGCTGACGGTGTACCCGGCGCCGGCCATCAGCTGCGGAAGCCAGGTGTTCAGGCCGTAGACCAGGAGCAACCCCATGAAGGACGCCGCGGCGATGGCCAGCGCCACCAGTGGGTAGGGCTTCCGTGCCAGGTCCCGGAAACCGGTGCGGGCTGCGGCCGGTTCGGTTCCTGCCTCAGCCGGGGGAAGGGTTTCGGGGAGCTTGAACCACAGGAAGGGTGCCAGTGCGAAGCCTGCGAGTCCGCCCACAATGAACATCATCCGCCAGTCCGGGATCAGCAGCAGGGCAAGGAAGGCCGTGGCCACAGCGCCGGCGTGGTAGCCGGTCATGGTCCGGGTGGTCGACTTTCCGGCGGTACCTGCCGGGGCGTAGTCGTTCATGTAGGCCAAGGCGGCCGGGAGGCAGGCGCCCAGTCCCAGCCCGGCAAGAAGCCGGAAGGCGCAGAACACCGCCACGTTGGGTGCGAACACCACGGCGATGGTGAAGATCGAAAACCACAGGACGCAGGCCACCAGGAGGCGGCGCCGGCCAAAGCGGTCGGACAGCGGGGCGATGAACAGGGCACCGGCGCCAACGCCCACCAGTGAGATTGTGGCGGCCAAGGTGGCGCCCACCGCGTCGAAGCCAAGGTCATGGGTCTTGATCAGTGTGGGAATGACGGTGCCCAAAACCACCAGGTCAAAACCGTCCAGAACCATGGCCAGCCAGCAAAGCCAGACCGGCCACGTGGAACGGTGCTGGGATGGCGCAAATGACATAGAAATACCTCGGTGTATCTTCCGGGAGTTTTGAGCGGCAGGCTGCTTTGCCGGTCGTAGGTGGGCGGCAGGCCCGCATCCCCAGTGAGGTTTGTATCACTATCGGGTGTAATCTGGGACAACTTTTCCCATTCAATGGAAGCAGGTGGTCACGCTGGCCAACTCCCCGTCCGGCGACTCCGTGGTGGACCGGATCGTGCGGCTGATCTCCGCGTTTCCCCAGGATGTCAATGCCCTCCAGTTGTCTGACCTTGCTGGCCGGGCAGGCCTTCCGCTGACCACCACCCACCGGCTGGTGGGCCAGCTGGCAGGTCACGGACTGCTGGAGACTGCTCCCGGCGGGATGGTGCGGCCTGGACTCCGGCTGTGGGAACTGGTGAATCGTGCCTCGCCGGCGCTGGCGCTCCGGCAGGCAGCCATGCCGTTCATGGAGGACATCCAGCAGGTGCTGAACCAAAACGTGAACCTGGCAGTGCTCGATGGCTGGGAGGCCCTCTTTGTGGAGCGCCTGTCACGGCGCGGCTCGGTGGCCAACCGGGCCCAGGTGGCGGGGAGGATGCCCATCCATATCTCGTCCGCCGGACTGGCACTGATGGCCCACCAGGACAAGGCCATGCAGCAG
The DNA here is from genome assembly GCF_058267675.1 of Pseudarthrobacter sp. MOO14. Classification (NCBI taxonomy): domain Bacteria; kingdom Bacillati; phylum Actinomycetota; class Actinomycetes; order Micrococcales; family Micrococcaceae; genus Pseudarthrobacter; species Pseudarthrobacter sp. MOO14. The sequence continues at coordinate 2,278,892 of NZ_CM177849.1, read as the reverse complement.
GAGTACCTGGGCCAGTTCACCGATCCCGAGGGAAGGCTGGCTGCGGCCGACGTGCGGGCGCTGCTGGCCGAGGCCGCCCATCAGGGCTTTGCGCAACTGAAAGGCGTAGTGGATGCGGGCACCTGGGGAATCGCGGTGCCCGTGCTGGACCGCCGGCAGCGGGCCGTAGCCTCACTGGGTGTCGTGGTGCCCCTGCAGGAGATGCGCCTGCAGGCACTGGTTCCGGCCCTGCAAACGGCTGCCCGGGGCATCGCCCGGCAACTTGCCGACGCCTGAGCCATTCAACGGAATTTCTGTAACGCCGGTCACCCGGCTTCCCCCACACTGATGGCAGACAAACGATCCGGTGCCGCCCGTGGCGGGACCCGCAGCGAAGCGAGACGCAGCCATGGCACGAAAAACCATCACCACCCAAGTGGCCATCATGGGAGGCGGTCCGGCAGGGCTGATGCTGTCCCATCTCCTGGCGAAGGCAGGCATCGAGTCAACGGTCATTGAGGTCCGCAGCCACGAGGAGATCGCCCACACCGTCCGCGCCGGAATCCTGGAGCACGGCACTGTGAATCTGCTGGTGGACAGCGGGGTTTCGGACCGTGTGCTGCGCGAGGGCGACCGGCACGATGGCATCGAACTGCGGTTCAACGGCGAGAGCCACCGCGTCGACTTCAAGGACCTCGTGGGCGAGTCCGTCTGGCTCTACCCGCAGACGGACGTCTTCCTCGACCTCGCCGCGCGGAGGAAGGACGACGGCGGCGACGTCCGCTTCAGCGTCACCGACACCTCCGTCCATGACCTGGAAGGCAGCCCGAAGGTCTGGTTTACCGACGCCGAAGGCGTTGAATTCGAGATCCAGGCGGATTTCCTGGTGGGTGCCGACGGCTCCCGCAGCCACTGCCGGTTCCAGATCCCGGAGGCCCACCGCAAGTGGTACTTCCACGAGTACCCGTTCGCATGGTTCGGCATCCTGGCCGAGGCTCCCCGCAGTTCCGACGAACTGATCTACGCCAACTCGGCCAACGGCTTCGCCCTGATCAGCCAGCGTACGGAGACGGTCCAGCGGATGTATTTCCAGTGTGATCCCAAGGAGAACGTGGCGGAGTGGGACGATGACCGGATCTGGGCCGAATTCCGGAGCCGCGTCAACGGGAACGGCTTCGAGCTCAAGGAGGGCCCGGTCATCGAGAAGATGGTCCTGCCGTTCCGCAGCTTCGTCCACACCCCCATGCGCCACGGCAACCTGTTCCTCGCCGGGGATGCCGCACACACTGTGCCGCCCACCGGAGCCAAGGGCCTGAACCTGGCCATCAACGACGTCAAGGTCCTCTTCGAGGGGCTGGACAGCCACTACAACTCCGGATCGGGACACCTGCTGGACACCTACAGCGACCGCGCCCTGGACCGGGTCTGGAAGGCGCAGCAGTTCTCGTACTGGATGACCACCATGCTGCACACCCCCGCGGACGCCGACGACTTCTCCCGGGCCCGCCAGCTTGGCGAACTGAATTCCGTGGTTTCATCGCGGCACGGCATGGCCTACCTTGCCGAGGCGTACACAGGCTGGCCCGGCGCGTCCTAGGGGCCAGGGAGGACGACGACGGACTGCCGGGCCCGCTTTTACGGGGCCAGCAGGCGGCGGATCGCCGCTGCGGTTGCGGCCACGTCGGGTTGCTGGTCCCGGCGGACGGTGAGCAGGTGGAGCAACAGGCCGTCGGCGTAGTCGGCGACGTCCTGCGCCCGCCTTGCTGCGCCCGCCACTCCCAAACCATCCAGGGCCTGCTCCAACCCGCCCACCAGCAGGTAGTGGCCGGCGGTCACCGCCTCGGGCCGGTCCAGCGACAGGGCCAGCCGCGCCCGCGTGAGGCCGGCGTGCTGCCGGGCCAGGGCGAGCACCATGGCGGCCAGCTGGTCCGCCAGTTCCGGAATGCCCGGCGGTGGTCCGGCGGGACCGGCCTCGCGCAGCAGTCCGGCATCAAGCTGCAGGAGGCGGTCCAGTGCGGCCTCGACGAGGGCTGCCCGGCTCCGGAAGTAGTTGGACGTGGTGCCTTCCGGGAGGCCGGCGGCGGCGTCGACGGCGCGGTGGGTCAGGCCTTTCATTCCCTTGTCCGCCACCACCCCCAGGGCGGCGTCCATCAGTTCCGTGCGGCGGTCAGGCATGCGCCCAGTGTAAGTGCCTCTTCCATGCCACTACAAAAGTAGTAAAATGCCTGCATGGAAGCGATCTCGATCGTGGGCGGCGGCATCGCGGGCCTGGCCCTGGCGGCCAGCCTGGACCCTTCACGCTTCGACGTGTCCATCTTCGAGAAGCGCCCCGAACTGCCCGCGGTGGGCACCGTGCTGGCCATGTGGCCCAATGCGCAGCGTGCGCTGGCGAGGGTGGGGGTCCTGGCCGGGGCGCGTGCGGTCAGCCCGGTGCTGGGAAACGGATCCATCCGCAATGCCGCAGGCAGGCCCTGGGTCACCGTCCGGGGCGGGGAGTTGTTCGGCATTTCCCGGGTGGACCTGTTGCGGCTGCTGGACGGGGCCGTGCCCGGAACCGTCCGCAGGGTAGCCGCCCATGTACGGCAACTGCCTCCGGTGGAGGGGCTGCTGGTGGGGGCCGACGGGGTGCACAGCGTTGTCCGCCACGAGGTGTGGGGTGCTGCAACGGATGCCAGGCTGACTTCCGCCCTTGCTGTCCGCGGCACCATTCCTTCCCCGGTAGAAGCCGGCGAGGTGGGGGAGTATTGGGGGCGGGGCGACCTGTTCGGCATTGCCGCCGCCCCGGGTGGAACCAACTGGTACGGGAGCTGGCGGTCAACGCTCGGCCCCACGGGAATCGGTGTGGAAGAGGCGCTCACGCAGGCGAGGCGGCGCTTTGCGGACCACGCACCCGCCATCCGGCAGGTGCTGGCCGCCGCGAGTCCGGAGCTTTCGTTGGCCCAAAGGATCTGGACTGTGCCCCCACTGCGCTCCTATGTACGGGGTGCTGCCGTGTTGGTGGGGGACGCGGCCCACGCCATGACGCCCAACCTCGGGCGGGGCGCCTGTGAATCGCTGGTGGATGCCGTGGTCCTGGCGGATCTGCTAAACAGCCTGCCGCGGGAAAAGGCGCTCGCCGCCTACGACCGGCAGCGCCGGCTGCGGACGCGCGCCCTTAGCCTAGGGTCCGCGGCGATGATGAAGGTGGCTCTGGCGGACGGTGCCCAACCCTTCCGGGACCGCCTGCTCAACCTCGCCGCCCGGCTCAGTCCTGCTGCAGCGTATCCGTGAGGCGGTGGGTGGGGATCCGGTTGCGGTCGTAGGTGGTCTCCGTGTAACCGTGCGGTGCGGGTTTGCCGGATGCGTTCAGGTTGACGGAGGCGATCTCCTCGATGGTGAGGACGGCTTGCATGGTGATCATGCCGGTCCTAGGCCATGGCCGTGTGGGCGGCGCTGCGGGCGTTGATGCTCTTGGCGTAGCAGTAAGAGTGCTGCACCCCGATATAGGGCCCAAAATTTGGAATCGCCTCAAAGCCGGAATTTTCGTAGAAATTCCTTCCGTCGGGCTGGGCCGAGCCGGCTTCCGCCTTGATGCGCGTGATGCCCTGCTTGAAGGCCTCTGCCTCCAGGGCCGCCAGGATGGAGCTGGCGACGCCCGAACCGCGCGTGTAGGGCAGGACGTAGAGCCTTTTGATCTCCGCCGTCGATCCGTCCAGGAGTCGCAGCCCGCCGCAGCCCACGGGCTGTCCCGAGCCCTTGTCATAGGCCACCAGGAAGACGGCGCAGTCGGCGCCCGACGGCGGCGGGCCGGGTTCGTGGTCCGGCCGGCCAAAGCGGGCGTCGAGTTCGGCCTGCTGGGCGCGGCGAAGATCAGCGCCCACGGGATTGGACCAGGGGACCTGCCTGATGTTCAGCCTGGGGTTTGTCTGCATATCTGCCTCGATTCGCCGGAGGGGTATGCCTGACAAGGCTAGGTGCCCGGGATTACGCGGGTGTTTCCTAACGGTAAGCACCTGGATAACGCCATTCCGCTGCGTATCCGTAAGTTGCTTGGCAGGCTAGTTATCAGTTGGTCTAAAATGATTCCATGGTTTCTACGGGCAATGAGGGCTCCGGCTACTGGTACGGGCCTGACGGGCAGCTGGACTATAGCGCAGCGGTTTTGAAGTCGCTCCGCGACTACCGGTCGGCGGAGACGGAAATCCGCCGTACCACCAGGGATTCCATGGGCATGGGCGAAACGGACATTCTCGCCCTGCGGTACCTATTGCGGGTGCAGGCGTCCGGCAAGCAGGCGGTGCCCAAGGACCTGAGCCAGTTCCTCAATATTACGAGCGCTTCCACGACGTCGCTGATCGACCGGCTGGTTGCCAGCGGCCATGTCCGGCGTGAACCGCACCCCACCGACCGGCGCTCTGTGGTGGTCATCGCCACCGGGGAATCGGATAAGGAAGTCCGCGAAACGCTGGGGGCCATGCATCGCCGAATGATGTCCGTGGCGGAAAGCCTCTCTGCCGAGGATGCGCGCATCGTGGTTGATTTCCTGCAGCGGATGACGGACGCCCTTGCTGCGCATGACGGGGAAGCAAAGAAGATTAGCTAGGCGGACTAGCTAGATCAACTAGTTATATGTAAGCTTACGATTGTTCCCCGAAGCTGCTTCCCAACGGAGTCGTGAGTGAGTTGGTTACTTTCACCGAAATTTCACCGCCTGATCCCTGCGATGATGCGGCAATGCTGACGAGTCCCCGCCTGGTGCGACCCTCCCTGGACGGCAATTCCGCGCCGCAGGGAAAGTCCGCGATCCACTGCGGTACTGCAATGCAGCTGGTCACTCCCGCTGTGGGCTCCGAGGGCGCCAGCTACACGTTCGCGCCGGCTGACAGCAACAGCATTGAACTTCCGCCCGTGTGGCGCTGCGGCTGCGGGTTCCAGCTCGATGCGTGGCCTGCGGGCGGTGACCGCAAACGTTCAGCGGGCGCCTCCCGCCAGGAATCCTCCTCAGCTGTCCTGCCGGCATGACCGCCGTCGGGACGGTGCTGCCCGCGGCAGTGCAGCAGCCCCCCAATCCGGCCGCGGGCGTCGTGTTGGCCGGGCGGTACCGGCTTGGCGAAAGGCTGGGTCGCGGATCCGCTGCCGAGGTGTTCCGGGCCGTTGACCTGGAAGGCGGCCCCGATGCCGCCGTCAAGATTGCCACAGCAGGACACCGGAAGCACCAGCAGCGGATCCACAATGAGGCGGCGGTCCTGGCCGGGCTGGACCACCCCTCCATCGTGAGGTTTATTGCCGGAGGCGTCATGCCTGCAGGTAGTCCTTCCGCCGGGCATGCCTTCCTGATCGAAGAACTGGCGCTCGGGACAAGCCTCGCGGAGGCCATCCGGATGCGGAGCATGCCCCAGGCAGATATTGCCGTGTGGGCGCGCGGTCTCTTCGGTGCGCTGGCGCACCTTCATTCCAGGGGACTGGTGCACCGCGACATCAAACCGGCCAACCTGATGTTGAGCGGCCTGCGGAGGAGTCCGGTGCGGATTATCGATTTCGGGATTGCCGCGCCTGCGGGTTCTGCCCCCGAACCGGGCATCTCCTCCGGGACTGTGCATTACATGAGTCCGGAGCAGGCTTCCGGCCACGTAGCGGACCCGTCGTGGGATGTTTATGCCCTGGGCCTGGTCCTCCTGGAACTCCTCACCGGGACCAAGGCGTTCCCAGGGACGGCAATCGAGTCCCTCGTGGCCCGGACCCTGAGGTCCCCGAAGGTCCCGGACCACCTGGGCGACTGGGGCGTCCTGTTGCGCGCACTGACTGCGATGGACGCCACGCAGAGGCCGGCGGCGGCGGACGCAGCCGCAATGGCAGCCCGGCTTGTCCCCGCGGTTCCGCGGGGCAGCCAGGGCAGTCCGTGCAGGACGCGGCGGATCTTCCCCGGCCGCCGGCACCGGCAGCAGCTCTAGGGAGCCGTGACGTCCCGGCCGGTCGGATCTTCTGCCGTCGGGTCGGCCAAGGCAAGGCCGCCTACGGGGCTGCCATCCCAGTGGATCAGGTTCCACCCGCCATCCAGGCTCCCCTCGACCGCCACGATTCCGGTGTTTGCCAGGATGTGCCGGGCCGCAAACTCGTGTCCTGCACCCCGGGCCCGCAGCCCCGTCCACGTACGGATCGCGGCGCCGTGGCTGACGACGGCCGCCGTGCCGTGCCGGTCCCGCACCGCCCGCTCCACCACGTTCGCGATGGCAGCGTCGAAGCGGTCGAAGAAGGCATGGCCGTCGGGTCCCGCCGGCATGCGCTGGTCCAGGTTCCCGGCGGCCCAGGAGATAACGGTCCCCATGTAGCGCTTGTGCGATTCGTGGTCCGTGAGCTTCTCCAGGGAGCCTGCCTCGATTTCATGCAGGCCGTCCAGGACTTCAATGTCCAGGGAATGCAGCCGGGCCAGCGGGGCCGCGGTGATCTGCGTCCGGATCAGCGTGGAGGCGTAGAGCGCCCCGATCCGCTCGTTGGCCAGGGCCCGTGCCATGGCCTCGGCCTGGCGTTCACCCAGTTCGGTCAATCCAGGACCGGGGTGGTCGGTGTCCAGTTGGCCCAGGACGTTGCCGGGGGTCTCGCCGTGTCGGATCAGGAGCAGCCTCATGATTCCAGTTTCCCACCCGATCGGACACCGGCTCTCACCTGCGCCGCAGCGGCAGGCCGGCACGCGGGCCGGGATTCACGGACGGCGCCGGACCCTCCCGGGCCCGGCGCCGCCGTCGTGCGTTCCTGCCCTGCTGTGGGCTTTACTTCAGGTGGTCCACCAGCTGGTCCGCAATGCCGGTGTACTTGCCGGGCGTGAGGTCCAGGAGCCGGGCCTCGGCCTCGGGGGACAAGCCCAGGCCCTGCACGAATTCCCGCATGCGGGCGGCGTCCACGCGGTGGCCGCGCGTGAGGTCCTTCAGCCGTTCGTACGGGTTCTCCATGCCTTCGACGCCGGCGATCGCCTCTGCGCGCATGACCATCTGGATGGCCTCTCCCAGGACTTCCCAGTTGGTGTCCAGGTCGCCTGCCAGCACGTCCGCGGCCACGTCCAGGCGCTCCAGGCCCTTGGCAACGTTCGAGATGGCAAGCAGGGAGTGGCCGAAAGCGACGCCGATGTTGCGCTGGCTGGAGGAGTCGGTGAGGTCGCGCTGCCAGCGGGAGGTGACCAGGGTGGAACCCAGGACGTCCAGCAGGCCGGAGGAGATCTCCAGGTTGGCTTCAGCGTTTTCGAACCGGATGGGGTTGACCTTGTGCGGCATGGTGGAGGAGCCCGTGGCGCCGGCGACGGGGATCTGCGCGAAGTAGCCGATGGAGATGTAGCTCCAGATGTCGGTGCAGACATTGTGCAGGATCCGGTTGAAGCGGGCGACGTCGGCGTACAGCTCGGCCTGCCAGTCGTGGCTTTCGATCTGGGTGGTCAGCGGGTTCCAGGTGAGGCCCAACCCCTCAACGAAGGACTTGGACACCTGCTGCCAGTCAGCACCCGGGACGGAGGCCACATGGGCGGCGTAGGTGCCGGTGGCGCCATTGATCTTGCCCAGGTATTCGGTCCTGGCAATCCGGTCCAGCTGGCGGGTCAGGCGGTGCGCGATGACAGCCAGTTCCTTGCCCAGGGTGGTGGGGGTGGCCGGCTGGCCGTGCGTGCGGGACAGCATGGGAACCGCGCGGTTCTCCTCCGCCATGGTGCTGATTTGCGCCACGAGCTTGCGGGCAGCGGGGAGCCACACGTCCTCCACGGCACCCTTCACGCCGAGGGCATAGGACAGGTTGTTGATGTCCTCGGACGTGCAGCCGAAGTGGACCATGGCGGTCAGGTTTTCGATGCCGATGGCGGGCAGGCGGCGCCCGATGTAGTACTCCACAGCCTTCACGTCGTGGACCGTAACGGCCTCGATCTCTGCGAGTTCGGCCACCGAGGCGGCGTCGAACTCCGTGACGACGGCGCGGAGCTGCTCCTGCTGTTCCGTGCTCAGCGGGCCGGCGCCGGGAAGGACGTTGTTGCTGGTCAGGTGGATGAGCCACTCCACTTCAACGGCCACGCGGTCCCGGTTCAGTGCTGCCTCTGACAAGTAATCGACCAGGGGCGCGACGGCGGGCTGGTAGCGGCCGTCGAGGGGTCCGAGCGCGATTTTTTCCGGCGACGCGGCGAGGGCCAGGCGTCCTGAGGGCGTACGGGTGTCAGCTGTGGCGGCAGTTTCAGGCATGCGTTGATTCTTTCACGAAGTCGGGCGGCGCCTTAAGCGGGCAGCTCACGTTACTTGTCCACATAGCCGACGGCGGCCCTTATGCGCGGCGGCCGGTGTTCCTAGCGTTGGGATGGCAGGTGGTGGGGCGGGGCGTGATGAGCCCGGAAGGCAGGGTAGGAGAGGGCATGGGGAACGATGTGACGGAGGGGATTTGGGGCAGTGCGCAGCGCACCGGCGGCGAGCTCCAGCAACTGACAGGCCGGATCGCGGGCTGTGAGGGCCGGGTGGAACAGGTCTTGGCAGGTATCCGCGACACCCAGCTGCTCACCTGGGAGTCGCCGGCGGGCCGCGCCTACCGGGATGCGCTTTCAGTGCAGGCTGCCGCGTTGCGTTCGGCAGTCAGGTGGCTGGAGGATGCCAGGCAAGCGGTGGGCCGCCGTGCGGGCGAGCAGGTTCCCCTGCTCCCCACCGGTTCGGGGTGGCCGGGATGACTACAGACTTTCCGCCCGGCTCCGAGGGCATCAGGCTGTCCCGCTCCTCGAGGGACGGGGACCTGACGGTGCGCGGCGGGGTCGGCGGCATCAGCGTTCAGCTCGAGGAACTGACAAGCGGCGCACGCAGGATTGATGACCTTGCCGGAGATCTCCTGGACGCGGAGGTGGAGATGGGGCGTGTCCTGGACGACCTCTGCATGCTCGACCATCAGCCCCCGTGGTCAGATGCGCCGCACGTGGGGGCTGTGCGGGAAGGCCACTTCCGGCTTCGCACTGTGCGCAGCGGGATGCAGGAACTTGCCGCCCATGTTCGGGCCTGCGTGCGTGACTACGCTGACGCCGAGCACTGGGCCGCAGCGGGCCGGCGGATTGGTATCAACTGGTCCAGCGACGCCGGACCTTCCCTCGAACTCATGACCCAAGCCCGCGCGGTGGACCGTTCCGCGATGGAATCGATCATCGTGGGCCTGGGACTTGGGGCGCCGGAAATGCAAAAGGGCATCGACAATGCTCCCCATGCCAGGGACCTGGTCCTGAAGCTCTTTGCCGGGAACGCGGTTCCACGGGCCATCTCTGTTCGGCAGGAGGAATCAGTGCGTGTTGACCTTGATACCTCACCGGCCGGTCTCCTGGAACAGATCCGCCTCATCGATGCCCGCGGGGCCGGTTTTATCGAGGTCATCCAGGTCGATAACGGCGGTCAAAAGACGTTCGTCGTCGTGATTCCGGGTACCCAGTCCGCCGGAAAGTACGCCGGCGGTTCAAACCCTTTCGATGAGGCCGGCATCGCCGAGGGAATGCTCTATGACTCCGAGCAGATCAACGCTGCCGTGCTCCAGGCACTGGCCGCCGCCGGGGCCGACCCAGGAGCACCCGTGGTGGCGGTGGGATACAGCCAGGGTGGCATCCACGCCATGAACTTTGCCTCCGACCCGCGGGTTGGGCAGGAATACGACGTGAGGTATGTGCTGACGGCAGGGTCGCCGGTGGCGGGGATCAGCGTTGACGAAAAGATTTCGGCCCTGCACCTGGAGCACCAGGCCGATTGGGTTCCGGGCGCGGACGGTGCGGCGAACCCCGAAACCCGCAATCGTGTCACCGTCTCCCTCGACACCCCGCTCCGTGAGGTGCAGGGCGAGGGCGCCCTCGGGCTGGGCCACGGCTTGGCCGGCTACCAGGAAGGTGCGCGGCTGGTCTCGGCAAGCAGCGATCCCTCACTCGTCAGGTCCACCGCAGCTTTGGACGGCGTCTTGGGAGCAGGCGGGGTTGCCACTGCCACGCGGTTTTCCTTGACCCGGGCAAAAGCGCCATCATCCCTGGTTCCCCCTGATGCCCGCGCCAGAGAGCGACACCTCGGCGGCCGCTGAATCACGCGATCTGGGCGGCATGCATCGCGGCGTAGGCATCAAGCGGGGCCGGGTCCGGCGGCGGGACCGACAGCGGAGCCGCGGGGGCGGGGGCCGCGCCGGGGCACCGGTAGTTGTAGTCGAGGTCCCCGTCAGTGAACTGCGTGAGGGCAACCATGCCGCCTGGCGTGAGGGGTGCTTCCCCGCACAGCTCCCGCGCCGTGGAGGTGGATTCCGCACCCGCCAGCCAGCTCTTGAGCCCGGAGAGGTTGCTTCCCGGATTGATGGCGCCGACGATTTCGCCGAATTGATATGCCGTGGAGTAGATCCCCACCTCTGCCCCCGCGCTTTGCAGGTACGCCGCCATGCCTTCCAGTTCGGCGGCGTTGGCGGCCTTGTCCCAGAGCCAGCTGTTTCCGGTTTCAACGTCCAGCCACCACGTACGCCGCTCCCCGCCGCCCGCTTCCTTCAGGATCGCCACGTCATTGAGGGCCATGGCGTACCCGTGGACATAGGCGCAGGCCGGCGATGCCGAGCCGTCGCACACTCCGTAGGGGTTCCCGACGTCCTTGCCCTGGTACGTGTTGCCCGCCGGCCACCACAAGGGTTCCACCGGCCCGGTGGCGGCGGTGTTCACGTACACCGCCGCCGGAGTTCCTGCGGTGGCATCGGAGGTGCGCTCCGCCCAGGCCAATTGGGCGGACAGGCAGGGATTGACCGTGTCCGGACGCCCGCCGTTGACCCCCACGATCGCAAAGGCCGGCGGTCCGGGAAGGTCGCCGCCGCATTGCGGCCAGGAGATGTCGTTGCCGAGCGCGGCTCCGTCGGCAGGGGCGGCCCCTGCTGTGACTGCCCCTTGTGCCGGGCCCGCCTGCCAGGCGAACAGCAGGCAGGCGGCAACCATGATTCTTATGGCCCTCACTGATGGCCCCCGTTCCAGTAACTGACAGCAACGGGCCGCACGGCGGCCCAACTGGCAGCAGCCTAGGAGGCCGGGTCCCGCGGGTCATGGGTGGCCGGTACTGCAATTTCAGAGCGGTTCAGAGGACGCGCACCTGCCGAGTACTTGGTTCGGGGCGTATTCCTACTTGGGCGGGAAGGTCCCGGACGGCCGGAATCAGCGCCGGCGGCCCGGCAGGATGCCCGCCACCATGGAGACCAGGGAGATGATGATGGCGGCCAGCACCGCGGTCCAGAAGAAGGAATCAATGGTGAGGTGTACGGGGGTGTAACTGCTGATCCATGCGGTCAGGTAGAGCATGGCGGCGTTGATGACGATGGCGAACAGGCCAAGCGTCAGGATGGTGATGGGCAGGGCCAGGAGCCTTACCAATGGCCGCACGAAGGCGTTGACCACCCCGAAGATGAGGCCGATGAAGAGATAGGCCAGGACAATCCCGATGGTGCCGGTATCCTGCGATATCCCGGACCGTGCCACCGCATCGGACGTCGCGGTGCTTGAGATGTCCATTCCCGGCAGTATCCAACTGGCCACCCAGAGGGCTGCTGCGTTGACGATGACGCGAAGGATGAAGGAACCCATGTCACCATGCTTCCACATGGTCAGGGGCGCCGGCTTGCAGCGCGGGCGTGGATTTCCGGGTTTGCCTCCCGGGTGCCCCCGGCAGCCGCGAAGTAGGCTGGAACCATGACCTCATCTGAGACCAGGGAAGGCGGAATAGCGCCGCGCCCGGTGCTGGACCGACTGCCCCGTTATGCCGCAGGAAAACCGCCCGCCGCCGTCAGCGGACTGGCCAGCTATAAGTTGTCATCAAACGAGAACCCGCTGCCGCCGATTCCTGCGGTGCTGGAGGCCATTGCCCGGCAGGATGACTTCAACCGGTATCCGGATCCCCTGAGCAGCAAGCTGAGGGCAGCACTTGCCAAATTCCTTGGCGTACCGGCCGAGGACATCGTGACCGGCGCGGGAAGCCTGGGGGCCCTGGGCCAGATCCTTGCGGCCTTTGCCGGTCAGAATGAGGACGGCAAGGCCGACGAGGTGATCTATGCGTGGCGGTCTTTCGAGGCCTACCCCATCAGCGTCGGCCTTGCAGGTGCGGAAAGTGTGCGCATCCCCGTGCTGCCGGACGGCCGGCATGACCTGGACGCCATGGCCGCTGCAGTCACAGCCCGCACCAGGGTCATCATCCTCTGCACGCCCAACAATCCCACCGGGCCCGCCCTCACGGCGGCCGAGACTGAGGCCTTCATCCGGTCCGTTCCCGCCGATGTGGTGGTGGTGATCGACGAGGCCTACCAGGAGTTCGTCAGGGCGGCAGGCGCCGTCGACGGGATCGACCTCTACCGCAAATACCCCAATGTCGTCGTGCTCCGGACGTTCTCCAAGGCCCATGGCCTGGCAGGACTCCGGGTCGGCTACAGCGTGTCCCGTCCCCAGCTGACCCAGTACCTTCGCATCGCAGCAACGCCCTTTGCGGTGTCCCAAATTGCGGAGCGTGCGGCCATTGTTTCACTCGAGAACTATGGCCAGGTTGTGGAAAGGGTACAAAAGCTCGTCGACGAGAGGGAGCGTGTCACCGCTGGCCTGCGGGATCTGGGCTGGGATATTCCCGATGCGCAGGGCAACTTCGTATGGCTGGCCCTCGGCGCCGAAAGTGCTGCGTTTGCGGAGCTGGCAGGCTCGCGTGCCCTCTCCGTGCGGGCGTTTCCCGGCGAAGGTGTAAGGGTAAGTATCGGGGAGGCTGAAGCCAACACGCGTTTCCTCCAGTTGTGTGCCGACTATACAAAGGCACCGGCCAGTTCCTAGCACTTAACAAGTAGCCCTTCCGCTACCTACCGAAGATAAAGTTAGGATCAGTAAGCCAATGTATATGCCGCAAGCGGAATGTATTCCATGTGCGGCATATATCCCAGCGACATTTGCATTGCATCCGGATGCGGCAAGCAAGGAGACGGTATGGGCACTCATCTGCCTTCCACCGAGTTCGACGGAACAGCGGTAGACGACCAGCGGGAAGCTGATGCTGAGGCTGTCTTGGGCGAGCCCGCGGCCCCCATGGTCCAGCTGCTCGGCCCCGATGGGAAGCTCGGCGCCGATCCGGTGTTCAGCAGGTATGCGGACAAGCTCACCCCCGAAGCGCTGCGCGGCCTGTACGCCGACATGGCCGCGATCCGCCGGTTCGACGTTGAAGCCACAGCCCTGCAGCGCCAGGGCCAGCTGGCATTGTGGGTGCCGCTCACGGGCCAGGAAGCTGCGCAGATCGGCTCGGGCCGTGCCAGTCAGCCGCAGGACTACATCTTCCCCACGTACCGTGAGCACGGCGTCGCCCTGACCCGCAACGTGGACCTTGCCGAACTCCTGCGCCAGTTCCGCGGAGTCTCCAACGGCGGCTGGAACCCCAAGGACACCAACTTCCACCTGTACACGCTGGTCCTGGCCGCACAGACCCTCCATGCCGTTGGCTATGCGATGGGAATCCAGCGCGACCAGAAGCTCGCCGCAGCAACCGATGGCGCAGGCAAGGAGCCGGACGCCGCCGTGATCGCCTACTTCGGCGACGGCGCCAGCTCCGAAGGCGACGTCCACGAATCAATGGTGTTCGCCTCCTCCTACAACGCCCCGGTGGTGTTCTTCTGCCAGAACAACCACTGGGCCATTTCCGTGCCCACCAACGTCCAGACCCGGGTCCCGCTTTCCAACCGCGCCAAAGGGTATGGCTTCCCGGGCATCCGGGTGGACGGCAACGACGTGATCGCCGTGCACGCGGTCACCGAGTGGGCGCTGGAGCACGCCCGCCAGGGCAAGGGGCCGGTCCTGATCGAGGCCTTCACATACCGGGTGGGAGCGCATACCACCGCCGACGATCCCACCAAGTACCGCCAGTCTGCCGAAGAGGACGCGTGGCGGGCGAAGGATCCGCTGGCGCGGCTGGAGAAGTACCTGCGCGCCGAGGGCCTGGCGGCTGACGACTTCTTCGCCAAGGTCAAGGCCGACGGCGACGAGCTCGCCTCCTACGTCCGGCGCACCGCCCACGACCTTCAGGACCCGGACATCCGGCAGGCTTTCGCCAACGTCTATGCCGAGGCCCACCCGCTGGTGGCCGAGGAACTGGCGTGGTTCGAGGAATACAGCGCAGGATTTGCCGGCGAGGACGAGTCCGCCGGGCAGGCAGCAAAGGCAGGCCACTGATGACCACAATGACCATCGCGAAGGCCATCAACGAAGGCCTCCGCGCCACGCTGGCGGCCAACCCCAAATCGCTCCTGATGGGCGAGGACATCGGCCCCCTCGGCGGTGTCTACCGGGTAACGGACGGGCTGATCGGCGAATTCGGCCCCGACCGGGTCGTGGACACGCCGCTGGCCGAGTCCGGGATCATCGGCACCGCGATAGGCCTGGCCCTGCGCGGGTACAGCCCGGTGTGCGAGATCCAGTTCGACGGCTTCGTCTTCCCCGGCTTCAACCAGATCACCACCCAGCTGGCCAAGATCCATTCGCGCAGCAGCGGCAACCTGAGCGTGCCCGTCGTCATCCGGATCCCCTACGGCGGCGGCATCGGCTCCATCGAACACCACTCCGAGTCTCCCGAGGCGCTGTTCGCGCACACGGCCGGCCTGCGCATCATCACCCCGTCCAACCCGCATGACGCCTACTGGATGATCCAGCAGGCCGTGGAGTGCAAGGATCCGGTGATCATCTTCGAACCCAAGCGGCGCTACTGGCTCAAGGGCGACGTTGACGTCCAGGCCCCCGGCCCATCCGCGGACCCCTTCAAGGCCCACGTCCTCCGCGAGGGAACGGACGCCACCGTGGTCGCATACGGCCCCCTGGTGCCCGTTGCCCTGGCGGCCGCGAATGCCGCGGAGGAGGACGGCAGGAGCCTTGAGGTCATCGACCTCCGGTCCATCTCCCCGATCGACTTCGACACCGTCACCGCGTCCGTCCTGAAGACCGGCCGGCTGATCGTCGCGCACGAGGCTCCCACGTTCGGCGGAGTGGGCGGCGAGATCGCCGCCAGGATCAGCGAGCGGGCGTTCCACTCCCTGGAGGCGCCGGTAATCCGCGTCGGCGGTTTCCACATGCCGTACCCCGTTGCCAAGGTGGAGGAAGACTACCTTCCGGACATCGACCGCATCCTGGAGGCGCTGGACCGCGCCCTCTCCTACTGAGGACACCATGACCCTTAACAAGTTCAACCTGCCGGACGTCGGCGAGGGCCTTACCGAGGCTGAAATCGTTTCCTGGAAGGTCAAGCCGGGCGACGCCGTCGCCATCAACGACGTGATCTGCGAGATCGAAACCGCAAAGTCGATCGTGGAACTGCCGTCCCCCTTTGCCGGGACCGTCAGCGAGCTGCTGGTGGGGGAGGGCGTGACCGTTGACGTCGGCACGGCCATCATCAGCGTCAGCGACGAAGTCTCCGGCGACCCCACTCCTGCCGATGTCCGCGCGCCGGAGCCCCCGGCGCAGCCGCTGTACGGCAAGCTCCCGGTGGACGCGGCAGAAGAGTCGACGGCGGCCGGCAGCGGGAGCTCCCCGGCCAATGCTCCCTTGGTGGGCTCCGGACCCAAGGCCGACGCCGTCAAGCGGCGCCCCCGCAAGAACGCACCCGCCGCCTCGGTGACGGTAAACGCTCCCGAAGTTGAGCCGGTGCAGCCGCGGACGCCAGCCGAGGTGACCGGCAGCGAAACTGCCGCCGTGGACAACCGCCCCACCCTGGGCGGCACCATCACGGGCCTGGTCAACCGGGTCCTGGCCAAGCCGCCGGTCCGCAAGATCGCCCGCGACCTCGGCATCGACCTCGCGGATGTGGTGGCCACCGGTTCCCGCGGCGAGGTCACGCGCGAGGACCTGGTCAGCTACCAGGCGCAGCGCGATGCGGAACTGGACAAGGCTGACGGCTTCTGGGGCAAGGCCGGCAAGCCACAGGACCAGCGCATCGAGCGTATCCCGGTCAAGGGTGTCCGCAAGGCCACGGCCAAGGCGATGGTGGAGTCCGCTTTCGCGGCCCCGCACGTCAGCATCTTCGTGGACGTCGACGCCAGCCGCACCATGGAATTCGTCAAGCGGCTCAAGGCCTCCCGCGATTTTGAGGGCATCAGGGTATCCCCGCTCCTCATCCTGGCCAAGGCCGTTATCTGGGCCGCCGCCCGCAACCCCAGCGTGAACGCATCGTGGGTGGACAACGGCGACGGCAGCGCCGAGATCCAGGTCAAGCACTTCATGAACCTGGGCATTGCCGCCGCCACCCCGCGCGGTTTGATGGTGCCGAACATCAAGAACGCCCAGGACCTGTCGCTGAAGGAACTGGCCCTGGCGCTGAACAACCTGGCCACCACCGCCCGGGCAGGGAAAACCCAGCCCGCGGAAATGCAGGGCGGCACGCTCACGGTCACCAACATCGGGGCACTGGGCATCGACACGGGAACGCCCATCATCAACCCGGGTGAGGTGGCCATCGTCGCGTTCGGCACCATCAAGCAGAAGCCGTGGGTCCTTGATGGCGAGGTGATTCCGCGCTGGATCACCACGCTGGGCGGATCCTTTGACCACCGCGTGGTGGACGGTGATTTGTCCGCCCGCTTCATGGCCGACGTCGCGGCCATCCTGGAAGAGCCCGCGCTCCTCCTGGACTAGGCCGTGCCCGTCAACACCGTGCCGCTGCGGGCGAAGAACCGCGCGGCCACATGGATCACGGAGGTGCTCCAGCCGCCGGTGGTGGTCAGCATCCAGCTGTTGATCAGCCCATTGGCCGAGCCGGGATTTCCGGGAACCATCGGCTACGGTGCACTCGCGGCGTTGTTTGTCTGCGTGCTGCCGCTGGCGGTGCTGCTGGTCCTGGTCCGGCTGGGCAAGGTCACGGACCACCATGTAAGCGACCGCAAGCAGCGCGCGCCCGTGCTCCTGATGGCATTGGCGTGCATCGCCGTCGGACTGCTGGTCCTGGCAGCGGCAGGTGCGCCGCACAGCGTGGTTGCCATGGTCCTGGCGGTGGTGGGCGGCGTGGCGGTGTTGGCCGCGGTCAGCCTGTTCTGGAAAATGAGCGGCCATGCCGCTGCCATATCTTGCGCCGCCGTCGTATCGGTGCTGATGCTCGGCGCCGCCTGGGCGCCGTTGCTGGTGCTGGTTCCGGCGGTCTGCTGGTCGCGCGTTGTGCTTCGGGCGCATACGCTGTCCCAGGTGGTGGCCGGTGCACTCTTTGGCGGGGTGGTGATGGCCGGGATCTGGTGGCTGCTGCGGGGCTGGCTGGTGGGCTGAATGCCCGTCCCGGGGTACGGGGAAGTACGGCGCGCGGGCCTAGTAGGCGGCGTAGGCCGTGAAGGCTTCAAGGACGGCCGGGTCGGCGCTGGTGCCGAGGAAGACGGTTGCGGCCGTCATCAGGCCTCCCAACAGGGCTGCTGCACCTGCCCAGGCGCTGAGGAGTTTCCAGTCTTCGCGCAGGACGCTGCGCACGGTCTGCGGCAGCTGCAGTCCGGGGACGATCAGGTTGGGAGCGCTGTCCAAGCTGCCGTCGTCGAGCAGTGCCACCACCCTGCCGTTGCTGCGGTCCACCCGCATTGAGGAGATGTGGTTCCCGTGGCGGGCCAGGAGGATGTCGTGGCCGACGAGCTGACGGCGCTGCAGAGTAATCAAGGGAGGCCTTTGCTGGAGGTGAATGGACGTGTCCACGCCTTTGGGGGCCTCTCCAATTTTATCGTTGCAGACCGTGCCGGGCCGCCGTTTCGGCGGTGAGAACGGACACCCCCCGCAGCGATGTCCGCCACCACGGGGAGTGTCCGCCGTTACGCTTCAGTCGGCGTCGTAGGTGTTGGCGATGTAGACATCGCAGGGCGCGTTGTGCGCCACGCTGTTGGCCACGCTGCCCAGTACCCGGCCGATTCCGTGCATCCGCCGGTTCCCCACCACAATCATGCGTGCGTCCACGCGCAGGGCTTCCTTGATGAGGGCGTCCGCCGGCCGTCCGCGCGCGGCCGAGTACGTCACCGTGACATCCCGGCCCAGGGATTCCGCCACCGTGCGGGCAACCTGTTCGGCGGCATCGGCGTCGGACACGATCCAGCGGTCGCTGCCGCTGCCGAACACCTCAGTCTTGTCGCTGTCGAACGCGGACACCACGTGCAGCGAGCTGCCCAGCGCCGCGGCCAGGTCCTTTGCCGACTCGGCCGCTTTCTTTGCCGTTGCGCTGCCGTCGACCCCTACAACGATGATTCCACCCATATGCATGCTCCCTTGCTCGGTTTTCGGCACTCGTGAGCCTTACGCTACAGCGCCGCAATCGCTTCCTGAAGCACCGGCGCCAATCGGCGGACGCCTTCCGCGATGGCGTCCGGGGGGACAGCGCTGAAGGCGAGCCGCAGTTTGTTGGACGGCTCGTCCGACGGCGTGAAGGCGGCTCCGGGGATGAACACCACGCCGGCGTCGATCGCCTTGTGCAGCAGCGGGTAGGTGTCCACGCCCTGGGGCAGCGTCACCCAGACGAAGAACCCGCCCTGCGGGCTGGTCCAGGTGGTTCCGGCCGGCATGTATTCCTCGAGGGCGGCCAGCATGGCCCGGCACCGTTCGGCGTAGAGGACACGGTAGGTTTCGATCTGGCCCTTCCAGTCGTACTCGCGCAGGTACGCGGAGACCAGCATCTGGTTCAGGGCCGGCGGGCAGAGGGTGACGGACTCGGCGGCCAGGTAGTAGCGCCGCTGCAGGTGTTCAGGGACCAGTGCCCAGCCGATCCGCAGGCCCGGGGCGAAGATCTTGGAGAACGAGCCCAGATAGATGACGTCGTCGGGATTGGCGGCGCGCAGGGGTGCCAGCGGTTCGCCCTCGAAGCGGAGGAGTCCGTAGGGGTTGTCCTCGAGCACAAGGATATTCGCTCTGCGGCATATATCCACCACCTGCTGCCGGCGCTCCTTGGCCAGCGTGATGCCGGAGGGGTTGTTGAAGTTGGGAATTGTGTACAGGAACTTGATGCTTTTGCCGGCGAGCTGGAGGGCCGCGATCCGGGCTTCCAGCAGCTCCGGGACCAAGCCGTACTGGTCCATCTCCACCGTTTCCACCTGGACCTGGTAGGCCTCGAACGTATTGAGCGCCCCGACGTAGGTGGGGTCCTCCACCAGGACGACGTCGCCGGGATTGCAGAAGAGCTTGGTGGCCACGTCCTGTGCCGACTGCGAGCCTGCGGTAATCACCACGTTCCGGGGGTTCGCGTCCAGGATGCCCTCCGCGGCCATGACCTCGCAGATCTGTTCCCGGAGCTCCTCCGTGCCCTGGCCCGCCCCGTATTGAAGCGCGGTCAACCCGTCGTTGGCGATGATCGCGGCCGCCGTTTCCGCCAGACGTTCCAGCGGGAGCGACTGCAGGTAGGGGCTGCCGCCGGCCAGCGAGATCAGGCCGGGGCGCAGCGAAATGTCGAAGACATCCCGGACGGCTGACTGGCGGATGTTGGCAGCCCGTTCGGAGAAGAGCTCCTCGTGGCGGTGTGCCGAGGTGGCGGCACGCTCGATCGCATCGATGGCCTCCGCGGGCAGCGTGCCGGCGGACGCGTCAAGTGTTTCGTGGGTCACAGAGCCAGAATACAACCAGCTGTTGCTTGAAAGGCAACAGCTGTTGATTCCTTATTTACGCGCGCGGGATGTGGAACCCCGGGAGACGCCGGTGCCCGGCACGCGTGATGCGTACCGGGCACTGAAAAGGATGCCGGGCCGTCTTATGCCGCCGGGGTGGAGGCGGCGAGGGAGTCGAAGATGCCCTTGATCTGTTCCACGATCTCTGCGTCGTCCTTGGGGTGGACTTCGGCGAAGCGGACCATGGAGCCCGGCACGGCAAGCTTGACGTCCTCCAGGACGCGGGCGCCGGCGATGCCGGCGGCCTTGCGTGCTTCGTCCTGGGCCCACACGCCGCCGTACTGGCCAAAAGCGGTCCCGACGACGGCGGTCGGCTTGCCTGCCAGCGCGCCGGCGCCGAAGGGGCGGGACAGCCAGTCGATGGCGTTCTTCAGCGTTGCGGGAACGGTGCCGTTGTATTCCGGCGTGACCAGCAGGACACTGTCGGCCTCCTCGGCTGCGGCGCGCAGGGCGGCGGCCGCGGCCGGCACCTCGCCTTCGACGTCGATGTCCTCGTTGTAGAAGGGGATGTTGCCCAGGCTCTCGTGGATCACAACGTCCACCTGCTCCGGTGCGTTGAGTTGGATCGCTTCCGCCAGCTTCTGGTTGGTTGACTCGGCGCGAAGACTGCCGACGAGGGTCAGTACGGTGCTCTTGCTCATGGGAACTCCTGGCTAGGGGCGCGGCGGGGGCCGCGATCGGTCAGAGGGCAGGCTCAGGGGAGCCTTCACCAGACTAAACGGACCGCGGTCCGTTTATATTCCCCATGGCTACACTGTCTTTGTGAGTTCCATCCCAGTGCGGCCGGGTATGACGCCGGTGACGGCCGCGGAACGCAGCGATGCTGCCCGCAACCGGGAGCGCCTCCTGCTCGCTGCCCGCGACCTGATCGAACAGGGGGGCGCCGCGGCGCTCACCATGGACCGCCTGGCGGAACACGCCGGAGTGGGCAAGGGGACGGTCTTCCGGCGTTTTGGGAGCCGCGCGGGACTCATGCTGACGCTGTTGAACGACTCCGAGGCCGCGTTCCAGGCCCGATTCCTGTTTGGGCCGCCGCCCCTGGGGCCGGGCGCCGCGCCCATGGACCGGCTGATTGCTTTCGGTACCGAAAGGATCGCCTATGTGGTCGAGTACGGGGACTTGGTCCTGGCTGCTGGAAACGCCTCCCGGGGCAGGTTCGAAGTTCCGGCGGTGGCCCTCTGGAACCAGCATGTGGAAATGCTGCTGCGCGCCGGTGGCGTCGAGTCCCGGGAGCCGGGGCTGCTGGCCGGTTCCCTGACGGCGACCCTCGACCCTGAGCGGCTCCTGCACCTCATCCGGGAGCACGGCGTCACGAGCGAGCGCCTGGCCGCATCGTGGTCCGAACTTGTCACACGGGTGGCGGGGTCGGCGTAGATTACGCGGAGGAAAGCCCTTTCGTCCAGTCAAGCCAACTTCACAGAACTATTCATAACGATCTGATACGGCCCGCGGTATTTCGGGGGATTACTGCGCTTTCCGGCTGATTGCTTGTGATAGTTTCCTCTGGAATGTGACCCGCAACATAGTCCACCAGGACGTGCCCTAGAGGCGGCGGGAGGCCAGCTATCCGCTGGCCGCAGGTCCCGGGGAGGCCGGCACAACCCGTGCTCGCCCGGGGAAGACGGAAGGATCCAGCAGTGATGGTTGATGTGGGTGGCATGGCATACCAGCGGACACCGGAGTGTTTTTCGATTCACCGCACGGCGGCGCCGCGGAAGAAATAGCGCCCCATGCTCAAATACCTCGCCAAGCGCGGCATTACCTACGTGGTGATGATCTTCCTCACCACGTCCGCCGGCTACTTCCTGGCTGTCAGTTCACTCAAGCCGGCACTCCTCGAGCAGGAACGCATCCCCCGGCCCACCCCCGAACAGGTCGCCAACTCCATGCGGCTCAAGGGCCTGGACCCGGACCTCAGCCCGTGGGAGCGCTACGTTGACTGGATCACCGGCATCATCACCCGGTGGGACTGGGGCCGGAGCCCCAACGGCGCGTACATCAACGCCGAGTTCGGGGACCGCGTCTGGATCTCCACCCGCCTTTTCCTGGCCTCGATCATCCTGACCCTGGTCATTGGCGTCGCCCTGGGCGTGTACTCGGCGGCGCGGCAGTACAAGTTCCAGGACCGGGTCATCACGTCCTACAGCTACCTCGCCTACATCGTGCCCGCACCCATCGCCTACTTCCTGGTGCAGCTGGGTGCCATCAACATCAACGAATCCGTCGGTGACCGGATCTTCTTCGTCACGGGCATCTCAACCCCGGGTGTTGCACCCGGCTGGCCCCAGTTCGCCGACCTGATGGCGCACTACGTGGTGCCCACGGTGGCCATCACCCTCGTGGGCTGGGGCGCCTACCAGATCGCCCAGCGGCAGTACCTGCTGGACAACGTCAACGCCGATTTTGTCCGCACCGCCCGGGCCAAGGGCCTGAGCCGGAACCAGGCGATCGCGCGGCACGCGCTGCGGGTTTCCTTCATTCCGGTGGCCCAGAGCATCGCCTTCACCATCCCGGCCATCTTCGCCGGCGGTTTCTTCGCCGAGAAGATCTTCGCGTGGCCCGGCGTGGGGTCCTGGAGCATTGACGCCATCTTACTGCAGGACGTCAATGCCGCCACCGCCACGCTCGCTTACGGATCAGTGATCTTCGCCTTGGGCGCCATCCTGGCGGACTTCGCCACCACGCTTGTCGACCCGAGAGTGCGGGTGCAGTAGCCATGACCAACCTGAACGCCGTTGACCCGGCAGCCGTGGCGCAGGACGCGCACCTGGAAAGCGCGGACGTCGTCATTGGCAAGTCCACCATCATCATCCGCCGGTTCCTGCGCAATAAGACTGCCGTGACGGGCTTGGCCATCTTCGTAGCCCTGACCGTCTTCTCGTTCATCGGGGGCTTCTTCACCCAGTGGGACAAGGAAACCATCGACCCCTTCAACATCGGGATGCCGCCCTCCGGCGAGCACTACCTTGGCACCTCGCAGGCGGGGATCGATCTCTACGCCATGACAGTCGAAGGAACCAGGATCTCCATCCTGATCGGCCTGGTGGTGGGCCTGGTGTCGGTGCTGATCGCCGCCGTCTACGGCTGCAGCATGGCCTACTTCGGGGGCAAGGTGGACAAAGTCATGCTGTTCATCCTGGAAGCACTGATCATGATGCCGGCGCTCCTGGTGGTGGCCGTTGCCACCAGCGGGGGCGGGGCGGGACTGAAACGCGACCTGCCGTCCTGGCTGCTGCTGATCATCGTCCTGCTCGTGTTCAGCTGGATGGGAACCGCCAGGCTGATCCGGTCCATGTCCATGTCCCTCATGCAGCGCGACTTCGTCAAGGCGGCCCAGTACATGGGCGTCCCGCCGCGCCGGATCGTTTGGCGGCACCTGGTGCCCAACATCGGCTCGCTGCTGATCCTGGACATCACCCGCGGCGTCACCGCAGCCATCCTGGCCGAGGTCGCCTTCTCCTTCATCGGCATCGGCATCAAAGTCCCCGACGTGAGCCTGGGCGTGCTGATCGGCCAGGCCACCTCCCAGGTCTCAACCTTCCCGTGGATGTTCTGGGTTCCGTTGACCGTGATGTTCCTGCTGACCGGCTCCCTGGCCATGATGAACGACGGCCTGCGCGACGCCTTTGACCCCAGCTCCACTTCCAGCGGCAAAGCCAAAAAAGCCAAAGCCCGGACTATCCGTGCGGAGAAGAAGACGCCATGAGCAGCGAAACCACCACCGGAGCCACGGACCCGTCGCAGTCGACCGTGGAGCGACTGCACGTGGCAGGGCTGCACGCCCCCGGGGACGCCGTCCTGTCAGTCCGGGACCTGAACGTGCGGTTCAATACCGAAAACGGTGTTGTGCATGCCGTCCGCGGTATCGATTTCGACCTGCTGCCCGGCCGCACCCTGGGAATCGTGGGGGAATCGGGCTCCGGCAAATCGGTCACGTCCCTGGCCATCATGGGCTTGCTCGCGCCGACGGCCGAGGTCACCGGATCTGTCCGGCTCAAGGGCCGGGAGTTGCTCGGGCTGAGCGACAAGGCCATGTGCGAATACCGCGGCAACGAGCTCGCGATGGTCTTCCAGGACCCATTGTCATCCCTCACCCCGGTGATCACCGTGGGCACCCAGATCATCGAAGCACTCACCATCCACAACCCCACGATGAGCAAGAAGGCCAAGGAAGCCCGCGCCGTCGAACTCCTGGCCATGGTGGGAATCCCCAGCCCCAAGGACCGGCTGAAGGCCTTTCCGCACGAATTCTCCGGCGGCATGCGCCAGCGCGTCATGATCGCGATCGCGATCGCCAACAACCCACGCGTCCTGATCGCGGACGAGCCGACGACGGCACTGGACGTCACCATCCAGGCCCAGGTCCTCGAGGTGCTGCACAAGGCGCAGGAGGAGACCGGCGCCGCCGTCGTCATGATCACCCACGACCTGGGCGTGGTGGCCGGAATGGCCGACGACATCGTGGTCATGTACGCGGGCAAGCCGGTGGAAACCGGGGCCGTGGACCACATCTACTACAACCCGCGGATGCCCTACACCATGGGCCTGCTCGGCGCCGTCCCGCGCGTGGACGTGGCCGAGAAATCCTCGCTCGTGCCCATCGAGGGGATGCCGCCGAACCTCCTGCAGGCCCCCACCGGCTGCTCGTTCGCGTCCCGCTGCCCGCTGGCGTCGGACGCCTGCCTTGACGGCGAACCCGCCCTGGCACCCGTGGCCGACGACGGACTGCACCGCGCCGCCTGCATCAAGTCCGACTCCCTGGGCGGGACGGTGGACGTGCACGATGTCTTCGCCGCCCCGCCGGTACCGGTCTCCCGTTTTGACGCCATCCCGCGTGCTGAACGGGCCACGGTCCTGCAACTCACGGACGTCCGCAAGCACTTCCCGCTGACCAGGGGCGCCCTGATCAAGCGCAGGATTGGCACCGTCAAGGCGGTGGACGGCCTGAGCTTCGACATCCGCGAGGGCGAATGCTTCTCCATCGTGGGCGAGTCCGGCTCGGGAAAGACCACCACCCTCCTGGAAATCATGGAATTCCACCCGGACCAGGATGGCGAGGTGGTGATCGGCGGCCTGAGCAACAAGCAGGCGGCCGATGCCAAGACCAAGGGCAGGATGCGCCGCGAACTGCAGATGGTCTTCCAGGACCCCACAGGTGCCCTGGACCCGCGCTTCACGGTCTACGAGGTCCTGGCCGAACCACTGCAGAACGCGGGCATGGACCGGGCGGCCATCAAGAAGCGGATCATGGAGCTGATGAAGCTCGTGGGCCTGCAGCCGGACCACGTCAACCGGTTCCCCAACCAGTTCTCCGGTGGCCAGCGGCAGCGGATCGGGATCGCCCGGGCCCTGGCCGTGAATCCCAAGCTGGTGGTCCTGGATGAACCCGTCTCCGCATTGGACGTATCGGTCCAGGCCGGCGTCATCAACCTCCTGGACCAGCTCCGCGCCGAACTGGGCCTGAGCTACCTGCTGGTGGCCCACGACCTGTCGGTAGTGCGCCACATTTCCAACCGCGTGGCCGTGATGTACCTCGGGAAGATCGTAGAGATCGGGGCTGTGGACCGGGTGTTCGACAACCCCCGCCACCCCTACACCCGTGCCCTCCTGTCCGCCATCCCGGTACCCGATCCGCACCTGGAACGGACCCGCGAACGCATCATCCTCCAAGGCGACCTGCCCTCCCCGCTGCAAGCCCCCAAAGGCTGCAACTTCGCCACCCGCTGCCCGGTCTTCGCCGCGCTGCCGCCCGCGAAGCAGGAAAAATGCCTCACCCTCGAACCGCTCCTGGAAGCCGCGGCACCCTCGGCGGCCGTGCAGGTCCTGCAACAGGCTCCCGTGCCCGTGCCGGACCAGCAGTTCGCCTGCTTCTATCCGGACGGGGAAATTGATGAGGACATGCTGGTGGTCCATGAACCGGCGGACCACCTTGCACCCTAGGATTTTTTCGACCCACCCGCACCACCACTCGCACCAATCGAAGGGAAAACCATGAGGAAACTGAACAGGATCGGCGGGGCAGCAGCCATTGCTGCCGCCCTGACGCTGACGGCCTGCGGAGGTGGCGGTGCCAGCGGCCCCGAAACAGCCAAGGGGCAGGAGGCAGGCAGCGACCTGTCCAAGCTGATCAGCATCAACGAGAAGCCGGCAGCCGACCTCCAGCAGGGCGGCAAGGTCACCCTGCCGCTGGGCAATATCGGCCCGGACTTCAACGGCTTCTCCAACAACGGAAACAGCGCTGACAACTCTGCCCTGCAGATTCCCATGAACCCGGTCGCCATGAACAGCGGCGGCATTGGTGGCTGCTGGAAGGTGGACTTCAAGGGCAAGGTCACCGCGAACCCCGATTTCTGCGAGTCGGTGAAGAGCGAGGTGAAGGACGGCAAGCAGACCATCACCATCGAGGTCAACCCCAAGGCCACGTACAACGACGGCACCCCGATTGACGTCAAGGCCTTCAAGAACACCTGGAATATCCTCAAGAGCGCGGACGCCGGCTACGACATTGTCAGCTCCGGAGCCTACGAATTCGTGGATTCCGTTGAGGCCGGCAGCAGCGACAAGGAAGTCATCGTCAAGACGTCCCGCCCGGTTTTCCCGGTCGATTCGCTGTTCTTCGGCCTGATCCACCCCGCCGTGAACACCCCGGAGATCTTCAATGAAGGCTTCAACGGCAACATGCACCCGGAGTGGATGGCGGGGCCGTTCAAGCTGGACCAGTACGACACCGCGGCCAAGACCGTGACCCTGGTTCCGAACGACAAGTGGTGGGGCCAGAAGCCGGTCCTGGCCAACGTGACCTTCCGCCAGCTGGAGACCAGCGCACAGATCGCGGCGTTCAAGAACGGTGAGATCGATGCCATGTCCGCCAACACCATCTCGCTGTACAAGCAGCTGGACGGCACCAAGGATTCAGACATCCGCCGCGGCCAGCGCCTCTTTGCCGGTGGCCTGAACCTCAACGCCCAGCGCATCACCGACGTCAACGTCCGCAAGGCCATCTTCGCCGCCGTGGACCGCGAAGCACTCCGCAAGGTCCGCTTCAACGGCCTGAACTGGGAAGAGCCCAGCTCCGGTTCCATGATGCTGCTGCCGTTCTCCGAGTACTACCAGGACAACTACCCGGTCAAGGAAACCGGCCCCGACGCCGCCAAGAAGGTCCTCACCGACGCCGGCTACACCGCCAACGCCAGTGGCGTCATGGAGAAGGACGGCAAGCCCGCCTCCTTCAAGATCAGCAACTTCGGTGACGATCCCACCACACTGGCCGTGGCCCAGACCCTGCAGAAGCAGCTCCAGGCCGGCGGCATGGATGTGGGCATCGACCAGCGCGCCTCCGCCGACTTCGGCAAGGTCCTGGGCAGCCGCGAGTTCGACCTGAGCATCTCCGGCTACACCGTGGGCCCGGATGCCACCGACGCCGTCAAGCAGTACTACGACTCCAAGGTCAACGAGAACAAGCTGGGCGACGCCGACCTGGACAAGAAGATCGCCGACCTCGCCTCCATCGAGGACAACGCAGCGCGCAACAAGGCTGCCATGGACGTGGAGAAGGAGCACATGGCGAAGTACTACTCCATGGGCGTGGTCTTCAACGGCCCGCAGATCTCCTTCGTCCGCACCGGCCTGGCCAACTACGGCCCGTCGCTCTTCCAGAGCACCTCGCAGGTCCCGGACTGGACCACCATCGGCTGGGAAAAGAAGTAACCTACCGCGGTCCAACCAAAAAGCCGGCACCCCTGGTTCACCAGGGGTGCCGGCCCGTTTAACGCTGCGCGCTCCGCGGTAGCGTAGCTTCCATGACTGGAGCTGAAGGCGACCCCCGCACCATCCGCACCGCCGTCGTCGGCTACGGGCTGGCAGGGAGCGTGTTCCACGGCCCGTTGCTGGCAGCCAACGGCAACTATTCGCTGGACCTCATTGCCACGTCCGACGCCGGGCGGCAGGCGGCTGCCGCATCCCGGTTGCCGGGGGCGGACGTGGTGCGCGACGGCGCCGCTGTCCTTGCGCGGGCAGCTGACCTTGACCTGGTGGTATTGGCGACGCCGCCGGACACGCACTATCCGCTGGCCAAGGCGGCCCTGGAGGCTGGACTGGACGTGGTGGTGGACAAACCGTTCACGGTGACCCGCGCGCAGGGGCAGGACCTGGTTGAGGTGGCCCGGCAGCGGGGCAGGGTATTGACGGTGTTCCACAACCGGCGGTGGGACGGTGATTTCCTGACCCTGCGGAAACTGCTGGCTGCCCGGTCCCTGGGTGAGGTGACACGCTTCGAGTCCCGGTTCGAGCGCTGGCAGCCCACTATCGCCAAGCCGTGGAAAGCACGGGCCACGGCCGCGGACGGGGGAGGGGCACTGTTCGACCTTGGCAGCCACCTGGTGGACCAGGCGCTGCAGTTGTTCGGTCCCGCCACGGTGGCCCACGCCGAGCTGTCGGCGCGCCGGTCCGATGAGCGCGCGGACGATGACGTCTTCCTGGTCCTGCGGCACGAATCGGGCGTCACCAGCCACTTGGCCATGAACATGCTGTGCGCGCAGCAGGAGCCGCGCTTCCGGGTGCTTGGTTCGGTGGGCGGGTACACGAAAAACGGCGTGGACCCCCAGGAGCCCTACCTTGCCGCCGGCGGCAGCCCCCTGGACGCCGCGTACGGGCAGGAAGCGCCCGAGTGGGCGGGGCTGCTGGGCCGTGACGGCCACCTGGACCGACTCCCCACGGAACGGGGGAACTACCCGGAGTTCTACCGGATCCTGGCGGACAAGATCCTCGACGGCGGCGCAGCCTCGTCCCTGCCCCTCCCGGTAAATCCGGAGGATGCCGTGGAGGTCCTAAGAATCATTGAAAAGGCACGCGAACTGGCTTAGAACCGTCGATTGCTCCGTAGATGCCGTTTGAGGGTTCAAAAGGACAAGTACGGAGCAATCGATGAAGGGCTTAGGCGGAGACCAGGTCGTGCCAGTCGGCTACGAGCGGCAGGTTGTGCGCCTCGGACACCGAGTGGTGTGCCACGTGGCCGGCGGCGATGTTGAGGCCGGCGGCCAGTGCGGGGTCGCGGTCGAACGCGGCCTTGACGCCCAGGTTGGCCAGGGACACGGCGTAGCGCAGGGTGACGTTGGTCAGTGCGTACGTGGAGGTGTTGGGCACGGCGCCGGGCATGTTGGCCACGCAGTAGAAGATGGTGTTGTGCACCTTGTAGGTGGGTTCCTGGTGCGTGGTGGGGTGCGTGTCCTCGAAGCAGCCGCCCTGGTCCACGGCGATGTCCACCAGGACAGAACCGGGCTTCATCCGGGCCACGAGGTCGTTGGTGACCAGCTTGGGAGCCTTGGCGCCGGGGATCAGCACCGAACCAATCACGAGGTCGGCGTCCACCACTGACTTTTCGATCTCGTACTTGTTGGAGGCGACCGTCTTCAGCCGGCCCTGGTACTGGGCGTCGAGTTCGCGGAGCCGGTTGATGTTGATGTCCAGGATGGTCACGTCGGCGCCCAGGCCCAGGGCCATGGCGGCGGCGTTGGTTCCGGCCACGCCGGCGCCCAGGACAACCACCTTGGCGGGGCGGACGCCCGGGACGCCGCCCAGCAGCACGCCCTTGCCGCCGGCGGGTGCCATCAGCGAGGTGGCGCCCACCTGGACGGACAGGCGTCCGGCCACCTCGGACATCGGGGCCAGCAGCGGCAGCGTGCGGCCTTCCTGCACGGTCTCGTAGGCGATCGCGGTGACGCCGGAGTTGATGAGTTCCTGCGTCAGTTCCGGCTCTGCCGCGAGGTGCAGGTAGGTGAAGAGGATCAGGCCCTTGCGGAAGCGGTGGTACTCGGCCTTCACCGGTTCCTTGACCTTCATGACCATGTCGGCGCGGGACCAGACGTCGTCCGCCTCGTTGACGATCTCGGCGCCCGCGATCGCGTATTCCTCGTCGGTGATGCCCGAGCCCAGGCCGGCCCCGCGCTCCACCAGGACGGTGTGGCCGTGGGTGCGGAACTCGTGGACGCCGGCAGCGGTGATCGCTACGCGGAATTCGTTGTTCTTGATCTCTTTGGGGACGCCGATGATCATCGTCTGCTCCAAGGTGTGGTCCCGGCGGGCCGGGAAAGTGGAAGGATTTTCGTGTTTCAACGATAAATCCGCCTGTGAGCCAGGCGACATGGGCGGGTGTGAAGCCCGCCGGGGCAGGCGCGTGATTCCGGGGTTTTTGCCGCGCCAGGCTCGACAACTGTCGACTCCTGAAGCGTCAGGTGTCGCCTCGTGTTGGTTCGTGGGTCCGGCTGCGCAGGCAGTAGTGTGAGCCCATGCAGCAGCAGGGTGTGGAGCAACTCGTCGAACAGGTGGCACAGAAGCTTGGCCGCGGCCTATCCCTGGAGGACCTGGACGGCCTGCTGCTTGCCTACAGCTCCAACCAGTCCCACGCAGACCGAGTCCGGGTGAATTTCCTGCTGAGCA
Source organism: Pseudarthrobacter sp. MOO14 (assembly GCF_058267675.1). Taxonomy (NCBI): domain Bacteria; kingdom Bacillati; phylum Actinomycetota; class Actinomycetes; order Micrococcales; family Micrococcaceae; genus Pseudarthrobacter; species Pseudarthrobacter sp. MOO14. The sequence goes on along the minus strand of NZ_CM177849.1, from coordinate 2,248,892 downwards.
AGAAGGTCCCGGCGGATGTCAGCGCCTGGCAGCTCTCCCACGGGATCGCCACCGCCGTCCGGCCGGTGGTCATTCCGGGCAATCCGGACCTGGGCATGCTTGGCCGGGTCTGCGTCCCGCTGATGGTCCGGGGCTTCCGCGTCGGCTATCTGTGGGTGCAGCAGGACTCGGCAGAGGAAAGCCCGACGGCGATCCTCACCCAGTTGCCCGGCGTCAACCATGAGCTCGAGCTGCTTTCGGGGCTCCTGCTCGACTCGAACACGGCGGAATCAGAATTCCGGCGGGGCCGGGAGCGCGAGTTCCTGGCAGCCTGCGCCGGTGAACCCAACGCGGTGGCGGCGGTGGCGGGCTGGAAGGAAGTCCAGGGCCGCGGCCCCTGGCAGATGGTCACCATCCTCGACGCGGACGGCTGGGCCAGCGGGCCGGATCCCATCGCATCGGCCCTGATCCACCGTTCTACGGCGCTGCAGGCAACGGTGGGTGTGGATGCGGCCCTCTTCAGTGCCGGCACCGAAACCCATTCGGTGGTGCTGTTCCGCGAATCGACGGGCAGGGCCAACCACGCCCAGGTGCTGGTGCACTACCAGCTGGAGCTGGCCAAGCGCTCCGGCCGGCCGGTCCACCGGATCATCCTGGGCATCAGCGAGGGGTTCGCCAGGACGCGCCAGCTCGCAGAGGCCTACCGGCAGTCCCGGCTGGCAGCCCAGGCGGCCGCCGTCGACCCGCAGCTGGGCGAACTCGTGGACTGCCGCGCCACCGGCGTCTACCAGCTGCTCGCGTCGGCCGGCGGGGGAGTGGGTGCGTGGGCGGACTCCGGGTCCGTGTACTTCCGGATGCTTGAGGACCACGACCGCAACGGCGAGCTCATCCCCGTCCTGGAGCTGCTGTATGACAATGACGGCTCCGTCCAGGACGTGGCAACCCGGCTCCACTTGCACCGCAGCAGCATCTACAACCGGCTGGGGCGGATCCGTCAACTGCTGGGGGTGGACCCGCTGAAGGGCTTGCCGCGGCTGGAACTGCATGCCGCGCTCAAGATGCGGCGCTGGGCGGCAAGGCCCAGGATCTGACGCCAGGGAATCCCGGTTAGCGGGAGGGCGCCCCGACGAAGGACCGGATGGCCTCCGCAACCTGCCGCGGGCGCACATGCTGGACCACGTGGCCTGCCTGCGGTATTTCCACGAAACTTCCCTGCGGCACGGCCTGGGCGAGCCGGATGCACCACTCCGGCCCGGCCACCTGGTCATGGCTGCCGCGCAGGACCAGGACGGGCACATTGATGCCGGCCAGCCGCCGCTCCGTGGGGTAACCCATCATCACCGGCACTTCAGTGAGATACCAGCGCGGCCCGCAGCGGAAGTAGTCGGTGACCACAATCCAGTTGGACGAGGCACTTTCCCGGAGCAGCGCGTCCAGGAAGAGGGCCACTCCCTGCCGCAGGACGCTCCGGTGCCGGGAATCCACTACGGGTCCCATCAGGACCAGCCGGCGTGCCCGTTCGGGTGCGTAGAGCGCGGCCTCGATGGTGAACTGCACGCCCATCGAGTGTCCGACGAGGATGTAGGAGTCGATGCCGCTTGCCTTCAGTGCCTGGGCGATGAACGCGCCGTAGTCCGCCGCGGAGAGCTGCCTGCCGGGCCGGGGGGTGCCGGCGAAACCCGGCAGGTCAAAGGAGTAGGTGGGGGCGCCGGCCAGTTCGCCGTGCAAACGGCGAAGGTAGCGGTGGGAGACGCCGATGCCGTGAATGAGGACATAGGCCGGTCCGGCCGGGTTGCCTGCAGCGTCCTGTCCGGGTGCGGGCGTACCGTCAGCCCAGAACAACCTCCCCGTCAAACCATTGGCGGCCACCTCCGTAGAGCGCAGCCCGGCGTCTTTCCGGCGCAGGCCACGGGGAAACCGCACTACTCCGCCTCGCCGGCGCGGCCGGCGGCGGCCTTGTCCTGCTTGCGCTTCCGGTCCTCAAGCTTCTGGTGCTCCAGCCATGCAAGGATGTCGGCCTGCCGGATCCTGCGGTGCGAGCCGCGGTACTCCACCGGGATCTCGCCGCGGTCGGTCATGTTGCGCAGGTACGTGTGCGAGATCCCCGCCAGTTCCGCGGCCTGGGAGGTGGTCAGCATTTCCTCCACGCTGCTCACAGTCACCGTTTCGCCGCGGCCCAGCCGTGCCAGGAGATCCACGACGGCGTCCCGTGCCTGCGCGGGCAGCCGGTGGACGGTGCCGTCAACGAAGACGGTGATGTCGTTGCTGTCCTCCAGGGCGCGCGCAAGGCTGCCGGCCTCGCCTGCGGGCAGGCCGGCCGTAACGCGGGGGGCTATCAATGCCATGGACGTAGCCTATCCCGCGTCCGGCTGCCGGCAGGCGAGGCCGTTCCTCCGGATCAGAGCCCCAGTTCCTCCAGGACCGGCAGTTTCTCCCGGACCCATGCGCGGGCTTCCGTGGCGCTCGGCGCGGAGAGGGCAAGTCTTGCCAGTTCCTGGGCCTCGGAGAGCGTCACCGTCTTCAGCACGGCGGCCACCGCGGCGAGCGAGCGGGCCGTCATGGACAGGGTGGTCACGCCAAGCCCGGTGAGGACGACGGCGAGGGCGGGGTCCGCGGCAGCCTCACCGCAGACACCCACGGGCTTGTTGTGGCCTTCGGCCCTGGACCCTTCAACCGTGAGCCCGACGAGGCGCAGGACCGCGGGCTGCCACGGGGTGTTCAGGTTGGCCAGGGGGCCGAGCTGGCGGTCGGCGGCCATGGCGTACTGGGTGAGGTCGTTGGTGCCCAGGCTGGCGAAGCCCACTTCGCGGAGGATCGCTTCGGCGGTGAGGGCGGCGGAGGGGACCTCCACCATGACGCCAGGGGTCTTGATGCCGGCGTCCGCGCACATGGAGGCGAAGCGCGCGGCTTCCTCGGCGGTGGAGATCATGGGGGCCATGACCCAGACGTCGGCTCCTGACTGCTTCTGGGCCAGGGCAATGGCTTCCAGCTGCCGGTCCAGGACGCCGGGGGTGGTGAAGTCGGTGCGGTAGCCGCGGACGCCAAGGGCCGGGTTGGGCTCCGTGGAATCCGTCAGGAACGGCAGCGGCTTATCCGCGCCGGCATCCAGCGTCCGGAGGACCACCTTCTTGCCGGGGAAGGCATCAAAAACGCTCTTGTAGGCAGCAGCCTGCTCTTCGACGCTGGGTTCGGTGTCGCGCTCCAAAAAGCAGAACTCGGTGCGGAACAGGCCCACGCCCTGGGCGCCCAGCTTGGCGGCCGCTTCGGCGTCCTTGCCGCCGCCCACGTTGGCGAGCAGCGGCACCTCGTGGCCGTCCGCCGTCGCGCCCGTGCCGGTGAATTCAGCCAGCAGCGACGCCGTGGCGGCCCATGCTTCCGCTGTTGCCCGGAGGGATTCGTCGGGGTCGGAAGTGATGAGGCCGGCCGCGCCGTCCACGTACACCTCGGTGCCGTCCGGCAGTTCGTCCACTCCCACGGCGGCAACCACGGCGGGCAGGCCAAGGGACCGGGCGATGATGGCGGTGTGGGACTGGGGGCCGCCGCCGGCGGTGACCAGCGCCAGGACCTTGTTCGGGTCAAGCGTTGCGGTGTCCGCGGGGGCCAGGTCCTCGGCCACCAGGACGAACGGGGTGTTGGACGCGGGAATGCCGGGCGCGGGCACGCCGCGGAGCTCGGCCACGATGCGGGCGCGCACGTCCAGGACGTCGGTGGCACGTTCGGCCATGTAGCCGCCCAGGTTGTGCAGCATTTCGGAGACGGAGGAGCCGGACTCCCAGATGGCGCGTTCGGCAGAGGTGCCGCGGGCCACCAGCTTGGCCGCACCCTTGATCAGCATGGTGTCCTTGGCCATCAGGGCGGTGGCCTCCAGGACGGCCTTGCCGTCGCCGGTGGCATGGGCGGCGCGGTCCTTCAGTTCGTCGTGCACGGCCTGCGCGGCGGCCTTCAGTGCTGCGGTGGCTTCTTCTGCAGTGGTGTCCGGGGCCAGCTGTTCACCGGCGGGAGGCTCACTGATCGGTTTGGGCATCTGCCGGATGGTGCCGATGACGCGGCCTGGACTGACGCCTACTCCTGGGAAGTTCTGCACTGAAGGTCCTCATTCTCTGCCGGTAGACAGGCCCGCCAAGTTCCCCCGGCGCCGTGCCGGGTCCGCCGGAGGACTGCTACGTCCAGGGCGGGAAACGTGCCTGAAAAAATTGTATGTGATTCAGTTCATATAGCAACGCTATAGGTGCTAGGGTAGCGGTTATGAGTTTGGATGGCCAGCTTCCCCCCAAAATGCGGCTGCTCCGTGCTGCCGCGGAACTGCTGGCGAAATCCGCGGGGGCTCCGGTGTCCACGCGCCAGATCACGCAGCTGGCCGGGGTTTCGGCTCCTACGCTGTACCACCACTTCGGTGACAAGGAAGGTTTGTTCGACGCCGTCGTCGCCGCAGGGTTTGAAGAATATGTCGCGGGCGAAAGGGATTTCGCCCCCTCCGGACAGCCCATCGAGGACATCCGGAGAATGTGGGACAACCACGTCCAGTTCGGACTGAACCAGCCCGAGCTGTACCTGGTGATGTTCGGCAATATCCGCCCGGAGAGCCGGCCTGCCATCGTGGCGGACGCCGAGGCGCTCATGGAGGAGATGCTGAACAAGGCAGCGGCGGCGGGCCAGCTGAACGTCCAGCCCCGGGAGGCAGCCAGGTCCATCCTGGCTGCCAACGTGGGCGTGACGCTGATGCTGATTGCGGAGCCCGCTTCCGAACGCAACCTCGAACTGTCCACCATGACCCGGGACGCCATGATCTTCGCGGTGTCCGCCGAGCCCGCCAGCGGCCCGGCCGCGGGCAGCACCGGAAAATCCTCGGTGGTGGTGGCAGCGATCGCCCTGAACGCCGCACTTCAGGCCTCGCACTCTGACCAGCTTTCCAGCTCGGAACTCAAGCTCTTCCTCGAATGGCTGCACCGGATCTCCACCAGCACCGCCGGCTAAGCCCCAATCAGCGCATTACCCAGCACTACGTCGTCGTAATCATTCGGACCATCCTGCGGAGCAGCAGGAATGACGGTTAGGAAATCACATGGCAACAGAGACAGTTGCAAAACCCCGCACCAGCGCGCGCGTGCACGTCCAAAAGTTCGGGACATTCCTGTCCGGCATGATCATGCCCAACATCGGTGCGTTCATCGCCTGGGGCATCATCACCGCCCTCTTCATTGAGAAGGGCTGGCTGCCGGTGCCGCAGCTGGGTGGATTCGGCGAGACCGACGGGAAGCCCAACATCGGCCTCGTTGGCCCCATGATCACCTACCTGCTGCCCCTGCTGATCGGCTACACCGGCGGCAAGATGGTCTACGACGTCCGCGGCGGCGTGGTGGGTGCCATCGGCACCATGGGTGTGATTGTCGGTGCCGGCATCCCCATGTTCATCGGCGCCATGATCATGGGCCCGCTGGGCGGCTGGACCATGAAGAAGATCGACATGCTGTGGGAAGGCAAGATCCGCCCCGGCTTCGAGATGCTGGTCAACAATTTCTCCGCCGGCATTTGGGGTGCCTTGCTGGCCCTGCTGGGCTTCTACGGCATATCGCCCCTGGTCACTGCGTTCAGTACGGCTGCGGGCAACTTCGTGCAGTTCCTGGTCCACAACGGCCTCCTGCCGCTGACCAGCATCTTTATCGAGCCGGCCAAGGTCCTGTTCCTGAACAACGCCATCAACCACGGCGTGCTCACCCCGCTGGGCGTGCAACAGTCGCTGGACCAGGGCAAGTCCATCCTGTTCCTGCTCGAAGCCAACCCCGGCCCCGGCTTGGGTATCCTGCTCGCGTACACGTTCTTCGGCCGTGGTGCCGCCAAGGCGTCGGCCCCCGGCGCAGCCATCATCCAGTTCTTCGGCGGCATCCACGAGATCTACTTCCCGTACGTCCTGATGCGCCCGCTGCTGATCCTGGGCGCCATCGCCGGCGGCATGACCGGCATCGCCACCCTCGCCGTCACCAACTCCGGCCTGGTGGCACCGGCCGCCCCGGGCTCCATCTTCGCCGTGCTGGCCCAGACCTCCCGCGACAGCTACTTCGGTGTGATCCTGTCCGTGGTCCTCGCGGCGGCAGTTTCCTTCCTGGTGTCCTCGGTCATCCTGCGGACCACCAAGCACAGCGATGAGGCGGACCTCGGCGACGCCACCGCCCGCATGGAAGAGATGAAAGGCAAGAAGAGCTCGGTCGCCTCAACCCTCACCGGCGCCGGCGTCGGAACTGCCGCGGGTGCGGCCGCCGGCCGCGGCGGGGTAGGCGTCCTGGCCGGCCCGGTGCGCAACGTGGTGTTCGCCTGCGACGCCGGCATGGGCTCCAGCGCCATGGGAGCCTCGGTGCTGCGGAACAAGATCAAGGCCGCCGGGTTCCCCGACGTCAAGGTCACCAACGCCTCGATCGCCAACCTCACCGACAGCTACGACGTCGTGGTCACCCACCAGGACCTCACCGAGCGTGCCAAGCCCGCGACGTCCAGCGCCGTGCACTACTCCGTGGACAACTTCATGAGCAGCCCGCGGTATGACGAGATTGTTGAACTGGTCCGCGAGAGCAACACCGAGCGCGAAGGCTCGGCCGACGCCGGCGCCACCCACGGTGCGCACGCCGCCGAAGCCCCGGTGGACGCTGCCCCCGCTGCCGCGGCAGGAACCGCCGCTTCCACGGCCGGGACCTCCGAGATCCTGGCACGGGAGAGCGTGGTCCTGACGGGTTCGGCCACCACCCGCGACGCTGCCATTGACGAAGCCGGCAGGCTCCTGCTGGCCCGGGGTGCCGTGGATGAGGGCTACATCGCCGCCATGCACGAGCGTGAGGAATCGGTGTCCACCTACATGGGCAGCTTCCTGGCCATCCCGCACGGCACCAACGCCGCCAAGGACCACATCCGCAAGTCCGCGGTGTCCGTGATCCGCTACCCCGAAGGCATCGACTGGAACGGCAAGGAAGTGAAGTTTGTGGTGGGTGTCGCAGGCATCAACAACGAACACCTGCACATCCTGTCCTCCATCGCCAAGGTCTTCACGAACAAGGAGCAGGTGGCCCGGCTCGAGGCTGCCACGTCCGAGGATGAAGTCCTGGAGCTTTTCGGAAAGGTCAACTCATAGTGAAGGCAGTACATTTTGGCGCCGGCAACATCGGCCGCGGCTTCGTGGGCCTGCTCCTGCACGATGCCGGCTACGAGGTGGTGTTCGCGGACGTGGCCGATGAACTGATCACCCGGCTGGCGGCCGCGGACAGCTATGCGGTCCACGAGGTGGGTGAGAACCCCGCCGTGCGGACCGTGGACAACTTCCGGGCGCTGAATTCCAACACCCAGGAGGCTGAGCTGGTCGCGGAAATCGCGACCGCGGATATCGTCACCACAGCGGTGGGTCCGCACATCCTGAAGTTCGTGGCGCCCGTGATCGCCAAGGGCATCGTCGCCAGGGAGCCCGGCCGGGCTCCCCTGCAGGTGATGGCCTGCGAGAACGCCATCAACGCCACGGACATCCTGGCCAAGGAAGTGGCCGCCCAGCCGGGCGCAGCAGCCGGGGCCCTGGATGGGAAGGTGGTCTTCGCGAACACGGCCGTGGACAGGATCGTGCCCAACCAGGAGCCCGGCCAAGGCCTGGACGTCACCGTGGAAACCTTCTACGAATGGGTCATCGACCGCACCCCGTTGGGTGACTCCGCGCCCGTGATCCCCGGGGCCACCTTCGTGGACGACCTCTCGCCGTACATCGAACGGAAGCTCTTCACCGTGAACACCGGGCACGCCTCCGCCGCCTACCTGGGGTTTGAGGCGGGGCTGGAAAAGATCTCCGACGCCATGGCGGACCAGGATGTGGCGGAAGATGTCCGGGCGGTGCTGGAGGAGACCAAGCAGCTCCTGGTGGCCAAGCACGGGTTCAGCAACGACGAGCAGGAGGCGTATGTCCAGAAGATCCTGGTCCGGTTCTCCAACCCCTACCTGCCGGACACCGTCAACCGGGTGGGCCGCGCCCCGCTGCGGAAGCTGAGCCGCCACGAGAGGTTCATCGGCCCGGCGGCGGAGCTGGCAGAACGCGGCGTGGTGCCGGAGGCCCTGCTGGGCGCGATCGCTGCCGCACTCCGCTTCAACGATCCCGCAGACGCCGAGGCCACCGAACTCGCGGGCATCCTCGGCTCCGCCAGCCCGGCTGATGCCACGGCCAGGATCACCGGACTTGAAGCGGACCACCCGCTGTTCAGCGCCGTCGCCACCCTCGTGGAGGAACGGCAGGCCGAACTGGCAGGCGCCCCCGCCTGACGCGCGCCATCCCAGCGACGCCGGCATCCACTTCATCGCAGGAGTGGGTGCCGGCGTTCGTCCGTCGTGCAATACCCCGGAAACCCCCGCTCACCTTTTGCCCGCTTTCCCGCAACGCCCGCTCACCTTTTGCAGGCTTTCCCCAAACCCCCGCTCAGATCCTGTGCCAAGCTGGGCAGGTGACCGATACCCAACGTGCCGTGACTCCCTTGCTGACCGCCGACGTCGACGGCGGTACGTTCCGCCTCCGCCATGCCACCCCTGCCGACCTCCCGGCCATGGTGCAGCTGCTCGCCGACGACGCCCTGGGCGCCGGCCGCGAGACCGCACAGGACATTAAGCCCTACCAGCGGGCCTTTGACGCGATCGACGCCGACCCCGCCCACCTCTTGATCGTCGGCGAGACCGTGCCGGTGGGGGACCAGGCCGGCCCCGTGGTGGCCACCTTCCAGCTCAGCTTCCTTCCCGGCATCTCCCGGCAGGGTGCCTGGCGTTCGCAGCTCGAGGGCGTCCGCGTTGCCGCGTCCCTTCGCGGGCAGGGCCTGGGGAAGCTGATGGTGGGCTGGGCCGTCGCGGAATCCCGGCGCCGGGGTTGCACCCTGATGCAGCTGACCACGCACCACAGCCGCTCCGCGGCGCACCGGTTCTACGAGCAGCTGGGCTTCGAGGCCAGCCATGTCGGGATGAAGTTGACGCTCTGAGCCTTGACTGTTAGGTGCCCTAAATGTTAGGCTACCTAACGATGAACGACGATAACGCACTCCAGGAACTTGCCAGCGGATTCCGCGAGGCCCTCCGCCACAGCGTCTACCTGGTCCGGCGCCTCGACGCCGACGGTGAACTCAGCGCCGCCCAGCTCAGCACCCTCAAGATGCTGCTTGACGAGGGCCAGCGCGTCGGCGAGATCGCCCGCAATCTCGGGGTCCGCGTCCCCAGCGCCACCGAGCAGATCATCAAGCTCGAACGCGCCGGGCTGGCCCGCCGTGAACCGGACCCGAACGACTCCCGCGCTGTCAGGGTGATCCTGACCCCCGAGGGCCGGGACGCCGTCGACTCGGCAAACCGGCGCCGCAACCAGGTGATGGCAGGCATCCTGAGCACCCTCAGCGACCAGGACCGCAAAGCCCTGGCTGACGCGCTGCCGGTCATCGACAAAATCAACGCTTCCCTCCAGAACTGAACCAGTGACGAATTTAGGAGTATCCTCCATGGACGGCCAGCTCGCAGAAACCCTGCCGGCACCAGAAAACACCCTGCAGGCTGAAAAGGCCTCATTCCTCAAGCAGCCGAAGGCGGTGTGGGCCACCGCGCTCGCTGCAGTGTTCGCCTTCATGGGCATCGGCCTGGTGGACCCCATCCTCCCCGCCATTGCCACCAACCTGCAGGCGAGCCCCAGCCAGGTCTCGCTGCTCTTCACCAGCTACTTCCTGGTCACTGCACTCGCCATGCTGATCACAGGGTTTGTCTCGTCACGGATCGGCGGCAAAAAGACCCTCCTGATCGGCCTGGCCGTCATCGTCATCTTCTCCTCGCTCTCCGGCCTGTCCGCCAGCGTCAGTGAGCTGGTGGGCTTCCGGGCCGGCTGGGGATTGGGCAACGCCCTGTTCGTGGCCACGGCCCTTGCCGTCATTGTCGGCGTCGCCAGCGGCGGTGCCGGGACCGCTATCATCCTCTACGAAGCCGCCTTGGGCCTGGGCATCTCGCTCGGCCCGCTCCTGGGCGCCCTCCTGGGCGGCTGGCAGTGGCGCGCGCCGTTCTTCGGCACCGCCGTCCTCATGGCGGCCGCCTTCATCGCCCTCATTGCCCTGCTGCCCAAGACGCCGCTGCCCGAGCGCAAGGTCCGCCTGCGGGACCCCTTGCTGGCACTGGGCCACAAGGGACTGCGGACGACGGCGGCGAGCGGCCTGTTCTACAACTACGGCTTCTTCACCATCCTGGCTTTCACCCCGTTCATCCTGGGCATGAACGCCTACGGAATCGGCGGCGTCTTCTTCGGCTGGGGCGTGGCCGTGGCTGTGTTCTCCGTCTTCGTGGCACCGCCGCTGCAGGCCCGCTTCGGTGCCGTCAAGGTGCTGACCGGCACGTTGTTCCTGCTCATGCTGGACCTGGCCGGGCTGGGCCTGGCGGCGGGGCACTCGGTGCCGGCCGTCGTCGTCCTGGTGATCGTCGCCGGTGCCCTGCTGGGCGTCAACAACACGATCTACACGGAACTGGCCATGGGTGTCTCCGATTCGCCCCGCCCGGTGGCGTCCTCCGGCTACAACTTCGTCCGCTGGATGGGCGGCGCGCTGGCCCCGTTCGCGGCTGCACAGCTCGGTGAGCACTTTGGCCCGCAGGTTCCGTTCTTTGCCGGCGCGGCGGCCATGGTGGTGGCCATCCTGATCGCCCTCGGCGGCCGGGCCTACCTCTCGTCACACGAACCGCACGTGGTGTAAGCGGCCCGACAACAAACAAACCCTCCATCACGCCAGGTGATGGAGGGTTTTGTTGTTTCCAGCGAAAGCCGGGGCGGCGTTACGAGGCCTTCTTGGAACCCTTGGGCACGAACAGCGTCTCTGCCTGCTCCAGGGACATTCCGTTGGTCTCCGGCACCTTGAACATCACGAAGAAGAAGGAAGCCGCCGCGAACAGCGCGTACATGGCGTACGTCAGGGGCAGCGAGCCTGCGGCCATCACCGGGAAGCTGAGGGTGATGGCGAAGTTGGCCACCCACTGCGCGGCAGCTGCCAGGCCCAGGGCCCGGGCGCGGATCTTGGATGGGAAGATCTCGCCCAGGAGCACCCACACCAGCGGTCCCCAGGACGCGCCGAAGCTGATCACGAACACGTTGGCTGCCACGAGCGCCACCGGTCCCCAGGCGCCCGGCAGGGTGATGTCCTCGCCGCTGCCCGTTGCCGAGGAGAACGCAAGGGCCATGGCGCCCAGGGACACCGCCATTCCCACGGAGCCGGTGAGGAGTATGGGGCGCCGCCCAATACGGTCCACCAGGGCGATGGCCACCAAGGTAACCAGGATGTTGGTGACCGCCGTTGCCACCGAAATGGCCAGCGAGTCCTTTTCCTGGAACCCGACGGCCTTCCACAGGGTGGTGGAGTAGTAGAAGATCACGTTGATGCCCACGAACTGCTGCAGCACGGACAGGATGATGCCCACCCACACCACCGCCTGCAGGCCAAACGCCTTGCCGCGCAGGGAACCCTTTTGGCCGGCCAGCTTGTCTTCCTCGATGGCTTCCCGGATGTCGCGGATGTGCCGGTCGGTGTCCTCGGCGGGCGCAATCGAATCGAAGACCTTCCGTGCCTGGTCCTCCTTGCCCTGGAACACCAGGAAGCGCGGGGATTCAGGCAGCGTGAAGGCCACCCAGCCGTACACGACGGCGGGAACGGCGGCGGCAAGGAACATCCACCGCCAGGCTTCGATACCGAGCCAGAACGACTGGTCCGCGCCACCGGCCGTCGTGGCCAGGAGCGCATCGGAGAGCAGGGCTGCGAAGATACCGGTGGTGATGGCCAGCTGCTGCAGGGAGGCCAGGCGTCCCCGGACCTTGCGCGGTGAAATCTCGGAAATGTAGGCGGGGGCGATCACGGACGCCAGGCCGATGCCCAGGCCGCCCACCAGGCGCCAGAAGATCAGGTCCCAGACGCCGAAGCAGAAGCCCGTGCCCACGGCGCTGACCAGGAAGAGCAAGGCGCCCAGCTTCATGGCGGGAATGCGGCCGTAGCGGTCCGCCACCTTGCCGGCCAGGAAGGCCCCGGCGGCGCAGCCAAGCAAGGCGATGGCGACGGCGAAGCCGGTCACGGCCTCGGACAGGGCGAATTCTTCCTTCATGGCGTCCACTGCACCGTTGACCACGGACGAATCGAAGCCGAAGAGGAATCCGCCCACCGCCCCCGCGAGCGCCAGCCAGATCACCCGCCGTGGAATCCGGGTGGTTGTCTGCTCCTGTGCAGTGGGCATGGTTCTCCCTGGTGTTGGGGGTTTATGGATGCGGTGCGGACGTCGTCGGCTGCTGTACCGGCCCAAAGGGCCGGCGCACACGCGCTAAACAGTGTGGCACGCCACCGCCGCAGGTTCCACTTGGCGCCCCTTGCCCCACAACTTGCCCCGCAACGAAAAACGACGACGGCGGGCCGTGCCGCCGTCGTCGTTTCTCCGTGCGCTTCCGGGCCTAATGGGCCGGAATCTGCATGTCGTCCTTGTCCTGCGGCGAGGCCTTCTGGTCCGTCAGCTTCTTCCGCGGCAACGCAAAGCTGATGAGGAACGCCAGGCCCGTCAGGGCAGCAGCGGTCAGCATCACGGTGTCGATCGAGGTGGCGAAGCCTTCGGTGATGGGCCTGGTCAGGGTGGAGTTGGCCGTGTGCAGCCAGCTGGTGTCGTTCAGCGAATCGTTGGAGGCGCCGTTCTTGAAGAAGTCATACAGCTTGGCGTTGGCGGGATCGGACGCGACGGCGGGGTCCTTCAGGACGGCGAGGTAGGCAGGATCCGTGGTGGCGCTCTTCATGCCGTCCGCGATCCGGCTGGCGGCCAGGCTGAAGAGCATGGAGATGAACACGGCGGTACCCACGGCGCCGCCCATGGAGCGGAAGAACGCCGCGGAGGAGGTGCCTACGCCCATGTCGCGCGGCGGAACGGAGGTCTGCATGGCAAGGGTGAGGGGCTGCATGCAAAAGCCCAGGCCCACGCCGAAGAACACGGCGATGAGGCCGGGAACCCACAACCCGGTGTCCACGCCCAGGGAGAAGCCCATCACCAGGGCGGCAGCGGTCAGGATGCCGGTGCCCATGATGGGGAAGATGCGGAACGTTCCGGACGCGGAAATGGTGCGGCCGGCGGTGATGGAACCGAACAGGATGCCCACCGTGAAGGTGATCATCATCAGGCCCGCCTGTGTGGGGGTGAGGCCCTTCACCAGCTGCAGGTACATGGGAAGCATGGCGATGGCGCCGAACATGCCGATGCCGATGATGAAGTTCAGCAGCGAGGACAGCCCGAACGTGACGTTGTGGAAGAGCCGCAGCGGGATCAGGGCGTAGTCGCCGGCGCGCTTCTCGGCGAGCAGGAACCAGGCAATGCCCACGACGCCCAGGCCATAGCAGAGGAAGGAGTTGACCGAGGCCCAGCCCCAGGAGCGGCCCTGCTCGGCCACCAGCAGGAGCGGAACGATCGCCACCGTGATGGCCGCGGCGCCCCAGTAGTCGATCTTCTGCTTCAGGTGCTTCGCCGGCAGGTGCAGGAACAGGAACACCACCGTCAGGGCGGCAAGGCCGATGGGGATGTTGATGAAGAAGACCCAGCGCCAGCCGTCAAAGCCCAGGATGTTGGCTGATCCGGCGAACGCGCCGCCCACCACAGGGCCGAGAACCGAGGAAATACCGAAGACGGACATGAAGTAGCCCTGGAACTTGGCACGGTCCTTGAGGGAGACGATGTCGCCGATGATGGTCAGCGCCAGGGCCAGCAGCCCGCCCGCGCCGAGGCCCTGGATGCCGCGGGCAATGGCCAGTTCGGTCATCGAGTGCACCGAGCCCGCGTACAGCGAACCCACCAGGAAGATGGCGATGGCCGTCAGGTACAGCGGCCGGCGGCCGAAGATGTCGCTCAGCTTGCCGTACAGCGGGGTGCTGACGGTGGAGGTGATCAGGTACGCGGTGGTGGCCCACGCCTGCAGCGAGAGCCCGTCGAGATCGTTGGCGATGGTGTAGATGGACGTCGAAACGATGGTCTGGTCCAGGGATGCGAGGAACATGCCCAGCATCAGGCCAACCATTACCGTGACGATCTGGCGTTGCGTCAGTGTTTCTCCGGCGCGGGGCGCGGCAGAGGCTTTGGACATGGGGGCTCCAGGGGAAGAAAAGGATATAAGCAGCGATAGTTGCTTTCAGTAACTATCTTACTCGCACTTTTTATTCCCCGCCCTGCCAACTTTCCGCGGTTGCCGTTGCCGGGCGCGCTCCCTGCCTAGGCCTCCACGAGGATGCCGTCCGGGTCGCACCAGATGGCGGCCCCGGCACGGATGGTCACGCCGTCGATCACCACGTCCACGTCGACCTCCCCGGCGCCGGCCTTCAGGCTCTTCTTCGGGTTGCTGCCAAGTGCCTTGACCCCAAGGTCCAGCCGGGCAAGGGCCTCCCGGTCCCGGATGGCGCCATTGATCACGACGCCGGCCCAGCCGTTCGCCACGGCGCTTTCGGCGATCATGTCCCCCATGAGGGCCGTCCCCAGCGATCCGCCGCCGTCCACCACCAGGACGGCGCCGTTCCCCGGGGATGCGAGCGTCGACTTCACCAGGGCGTTGTCCTGGAAGCACCGGATGGTCCGGGCCGGGCCGTTGAAATGCGTCCGTCCGCCCAGCGACTGGAACTGCAGGGAGATCGATGCCAGTTCGGAGCCGCGCTCGTCATAGAGGTCTGCAGTGTTCACGGCTGGGTTTCCCGCGGGAGTGGGTGCGCTCATCTGTTGCTCCTTGGTCTTCAGTGACGGGGCACCGGGGCGGGGCCCCGCGGCCAGGTACGGCCCACGATAGTCTGATTCCCACCGCCAACCGGCCGCACCAGGGGGAGCCAAGCCAATGAGTCTGTCCAAGAAGCCTCTGCCGCCGGGCGGCTCCGCACCGGAAAGTGCGACGGCGGCGCTCGCCGAGCCGGTGCAGAAGGTCACCGCTCGGTGGGTCACCGGCCTGGTATTGGTGAACGTCGGCATCAACGCCGCCTTCTTCGGCCCGATCAACGTGTTCATCGGCCAACAGGCCATCAGTATCGACGCGCCCAGCAAGGAAGCCATCCTTTCCTTGGTGACGGCCTGCGGTGCCGCCGTGTCCTTGGTGGCCAACCCGCTTTTCGGCGCCCTCTCGGACCGGACCACCTCGCGCTTTGGCCGCCGTGCCCCGTGGATTTTGGCAGGGGCGCTGCTGGCGACGGCGGCCCTGCTGGCGATGTCGTTTTCCGGCGCCGTGGCGCTCATGGTGCTTTTCTGGTGCCTGGTGCAACTGGGTGCGAACGCCGCCTATGCTGCCATCACCGCCGCCGTCCCGGACCGGGTGCCCGTGGCCCAGCGCGGCGGCGTGGGCGGGCTCGCGGCCATGGGCCAGACCCTGGGCATCCTCACCGGCGCCGTCTTCGGGGCGGTGGTTGCCGGCAACTTCATGGTGGGCTACTGGCTGTGCGCCGCGGCCCTCCTGCTGTCCGTCCTGCCGTACCTCTTCCACCGGAACGATCCCGTCCTGCCGGCGTCGGAACTGGAGGCTTTCCGCCCCCGCGTCTTTGCCAAGGGCTTCTGGATCAGCCCGGTGCGGTATCCGGACTTCGCCTGGGCGTGGCTGACGCGGTTCCTGGTGAACGTGGGCAACCAGCTGACCATCGTGTACCTGCTGTTCTTCCTGCGGGACGTGATCGGCTACCCTGACCCGGCCGCGGGGGTACTGGTCCTGACCGGCATCTATGCGGTGATGGTGATGATCACCGCCGTGCTGGCCGGTCCCTGGAGCGACAGGGTGGGCCGGCGGAAGCCGTTCGTCATCGGTTCGTCCGCCACGATCGCCATGGCCGGGGCCATCATGGCGTTCTTCCCCGTGTGGCCGGGCGCCCTCGCGGGGGCAGCGGTCCTGGGCATCGGCTTCGGTGCCTACCTCGCGGTGGACTTCGCTCTGCTGACCCAGGTCCTCCCGTTCGCCGTCAGCCGCGGCAAGGACATGGGCGTAATCAATGTGGCCAACTCCCTGCCCCAGGTGGTTGCCCCGGCCCTGGCGCTGGTGGCCGTGACGTACGCGGGCGGCTACCGGACCTTGTTCCTCACCGCCGCCGTCATCGGGCTTTTGGGCGCTGTTTTCGTCGTCAAGATCAAGGGCGTGGACTGACCCGAAGGCGGCCGAAGGTAAGCCCGCTGACCAACCTGCTCGGTGCGGTTGCCGTATAGTTGAACCGGGCTGCAGGGTGGTACGGAAGTGGGGGCACTCCTGGCCGCAGTCCCCTAAAACACAACCCCGGAATGCTGATGCCCGAGACTTTTTCAGACCATCCGCCCATGGCCGCCCGGCCTTCCGCTCCCCGCCAGCGCCTCCGTTACGCGCGGATCCTCGACACCGCCGCAGCGTTTGCCCGCAAGGGACTGGACGCTGTGGAGCTCTCCGAAGTCGCAGAAAAAGCCGACGTCCCGCTGGGGACGCTCTACCGGTATTTCCCGTCTCCCACCCACCTGATGCTCGCGCTCTTCCGGCACCAGCTGGACGAACTGCAGGCCGGTGCCCGTGGATCATCGCCGCGTTTCCGCGGACGTGCCCTCTCCGGCCTGGTGATGGAGATTTTCCACATGCGCGTCATGCAGCCTGCCGTGGAACAGTGCCTGAGCCGGAGTGTGTACCTGCCGGAGCGGGATACCACGGAGCTCCTGCGCGAGATCGACGCGCTCAGCGAGAAGCTCGTTGCCGGCGCGTGCGGCGATGCGGTGGGCGCGCGGGTCCTCCTGCTGACCGTCACTGGTCTGGTCCAGTCCGTGCGGAACCGCCGGCTTTCCCTCTTCGAAGCCGAGGAAGACCTCAAAAAAGCCTGCGGTCGCTTGTCTCCGGAGGCTGAATCCGGATTAACAGTGACTAAATCCGCGTAACTGGTCTAGACCAATGCGCAATTAAATCCGCCATAATGCCGTGATCTGGATCACTAAAAGGCCTGCTTAAACCTTTTGGCACTGCATCAGGGGTTCCGTGACGTTCCTGCCGGACGTTTGTGGGTGCCTACCATGGTCGCACCGGAGCGGCAGGGCGGAAACACCCCCGGCGTTCCCCTGGACCCGCCACCCTTGGGTTTCCGGTCGCACTACTTTCCCCGCTGGGCCCGGCCGGGTTCCAGCTCCATGTGCCGTGCGCCCACGGCGAGCACCAGGAGACAACGACGTGTCCATTGACGCAGTTACCGCCACCGACAACTCAGCAGCGACGGCCCTGACCGAAGACGAAATCTTCGGCGCCCACCAAGGCGGCAAGCTGTCCGTGACCAGCACCGTTCCGCTCTCCAACAAGCGGGACCTGTCCATCGCCTACACCCCTGGTGTTGCCGAAGTCAGCCGCGCCATCCACGCCAGGCCTGAACTGGCCCGCACCCTCACCTGGGCCGAGCGCCTGGTGGTCGTGGTCAGCGACGGCACGGCCGTCCTGGGCCTGGGCAACATCGGCGCCAGCGCCTCGCTGCCCGTCATGGAAGGCAAATCGGCGCTCTTCAAGACCTTCGGCGACCTCGACTCCATCCCGCTGGTCCTGAACACCACCGACGTGGACGAGATCGTGGAGACCCTGGTCCGGCTGCGCCCCAGCTTCGGCGCCGTCAACCTCGAAGACATCTCCGCACCGCGCTGCTTTGAACTCGAGGAAAAGCTGATCGAGGCGCTGGACTGCCCCGTCATGCACGATGACCAGCATGGGACCGCCGTCGTGGCCCTCGCAGCCCTCACCAACGCCGCCAAGGTGACCGGCCGGGGCCTGGAAGGCCTCAAGGTGGTGGTGTCAGGTGCCGGTGCCGCCGGGATCGCCGTCGCCGAGATCCTGCTGGCCGCCGGCATCACCGACGTCGTCCTGCTGGACTCCCGCGGTGTCATCAACAGCAGCCGCGCCGACCTTGCGGCCGACACCGCCAGCAAGAAGGCGGACATCGCAGCCCGCAGCAACCCCCGCGGCATCACCGGCGGCCCCGCCGAAGCGCTGGCCGGCGCGGACGTGTTCATCGGCGTCTCCTCCTCCAAGCTGGCCGAGGAACACCTGGCCCTGATGAACCAGGACGCCATTGTGTTTGCCCTGTCCAACCCGGACCCCGAAGTCCTGCCCGAGGTAGCCGTGAAGTACGCCGCGGTGGTGGCTACCGGCCGCAGCGACTTCCCGAACCAGATCAACAACGTCCTGGCCTTCCCGGGTATCTTCCGCGGCGCGCTGGACGCCGGCGCACGCCGCATCACGCCGGCCATGAAGCTGGCTGCCGCCCGCGCCATCGCGGAGCTGGCCGCCGGGGACCTGTCGGCCGACTACATCGTGCCCAGCCCGCTGGACCTCCGCGTCGCCCCCGCGGTCACCGCAGCCGTCGCCGCGGCGGTGGAAGCGGAGTAGGCCCTCGCCTGGGGACAGGCAACGACGGCGGTGCCTCCTTCGCGGAAGGAGGCACCGCCGTCGGGCGCTTGAGGAGCGCCCCTAGACTGGGGACCATGACCTCCGAAACCGTGGTGACCATCCTGTGCGGCCTGGGAATCCTGGTGGGCGTGGCCGGCACCATCATCCCCGTCCTTCCCGGCAGCGTCCTGGTAGGCATCAGCCTGCTGGCCTGGGCCATCTGGGGCGGCGCCGGCACCGTGGGGTGGGTGGTTTTCGCGGTGGCCATGATCTTTGTTGCCGCGGGCATGACCGCCGGCGCCGTGCTCACCGGCAGGAAGCTCAAGCAGCACGCCATCCCCAGCCGGAGCGTCGTGGTGGCGCTCGTGGCGGCCGTTGTGGGGATGTTCATCATCCCGGTGCTGGGACTCTTCGTTGGTTTTGCCGCCGGCCTGCTGGTCAGCGAGTTCCTCCGCACCAGGGATTTTCCGACGGCGGCCAGGTCCAGTTGGGCTGCCCTGAAGGCCACCGGCCTGGGGATGCTCGCCGAGTTCGGGCTGGCCTGCCTGGCCGCCAGCACCTGGGTGGTCGGAGTATGGATTGCGGCCGCCGGCCGCTGACCGCCCGGCGGGGCCCCACCCCTTCCCGGTTAGCATGGAACGATGAGCGCCGGGGACACCGCACCGATCTATTGGGACAGCCGTGACCTCACGCCGTTCGGGCACGCCCAGCTGCGGACGCCGGTCCACGACCTTGCCGGCGGCGTGGGCGGCCTGCTTACCGGCGTGCTGGGCGGACGGAACCCGGCCCTGCTGTCCATCGACGGCGAGGTTCCGAGGCTTAAACGGTTGCCGTCAAAGCCCGCCAGGGCCGTCCACGAGGCGGTCTTCTCCAGCCGCGAACCCGAGCGGCTGATCTACCTGGCGCGGACCTACCCCGGCTGGGCCGGGCTGTGCTACCTCATGGCAGGCCTCCTCGAGTACAAACACGGCGGCTACCTCCGTGCCTCCGAACTCCTGCAGCGCGGGCTCACCACCCGGAACGATGAGGAGGCCAACCGGTACTCCTCCACCTACCTCACCAGGATCATCACCCGGATCGAACTGGCAGAACGGGTGGAAATCCCGGTGCTGTTCAGCGAGGAGTCGGTGTTCCTGGCCCTGGCCCATTCGTTGCGCGAGACAGGCCGCACGGAAGCTGCCCTGGACGCCCTCTCGGGGTTGCCGCCGTCACTCCCCATGGCTTTGGCCCGCTGCTCGCTGGCCCTGGACCTTGGCCGGAGCCGCACTGTCATCGATTGGACGGAGGGCTTGCTGAACGCCGACGACCTCTCTGCTGCCCTGCTCCTGGTCCGAGCCCGGGCGCTGCGCCGGGAAGGTCGGCTGGACGCGGCGCAGCAGGCCATCGCCGAGGTCCTGCGCCGCCGCAAGACCCACCTGGCACTCCGCAACGACGCCCTGACGGACCGCGCGCTGCTGGTCTTGGAGTCAAGCCGGCGGTCCCTGAATCCGCGCGACTGGGGACGCCGGCGCGGGGACCCGGAGCCGCAACGGGAAATCGGGGCGCCGGTGCCCATCCGCAAGGACGAGGAAATGCGGCGGATGTGGGAGCAGGACTGGAAGGAACTCAGCGGTGACTAGGCGCGGCCGGCGAGGAACGGCACCACCTGCTCGCCGAGCAGGACGGTCCCCAAAGCAACCATGATGATGCCGCTGGCAAGGGTCACCACGCGCGCAGCCCCGGGCCGGCTCTGCAGGAGCGTCCTCGAGAGCAGTGCCACCGCCGTGTAGACCAGCCCCGCCAGGGCCACGAACGTCATACCCAGCAGTCCCGACTGCACCGGCACCGGCAGGGAGGCGTCCGCGCTGACGAACTGCGGAATCAGCGCCACATAGAACAGCAGCCCCTTGGGGTTGATCCCGCTGGTCCCCATGCCCTGCAGGAAGGTGCGCAGCCGCGTTCCGGAGCCGCCTGCCGCCGCGGCACCAAAGCTTGCACCCCGCCAGGACCGGAGGGTCCCAATGCCGAGCCAGAGAAGATAGGCCGCACCGGCCAGGGTGATCCAGCCCAGGAGACCAGGCATTCCGGCCAACAGCGCCGCCAGGCCTGCCACCAGCAGGACGGTGTGGAGGATGTAGCCACCGCAGAGCCCCGCCACCGCCGGCACCAAACTGCGCTGCCGGAGGCCGGCGGCAATGGTGTACGCCCAGTCCACTCCCGGCGTGCAGGCCAAAGCGGCGGCCACCACGATAAAGGCCAGGAACAGCTGGGGATTCACGGGGGTTCTCCTGTCGACGGTGTCTCAAGAGCAACCTTAGGGAGAATCACGCCATAAGTGCTGTCCGGTTTTCGCCCGCCTCGCGGTACGGGCAGTATGTTTATTGCGTGATAGACGGCATTGACAGGAATATTTTGCGCTACCTCCAGGAGGATGGCCGGATGACTGCCACGGCGCTCGCCGCAAAGGTGGGGCTGACGGTGGCGCCCTGCCACCGCCGGCTGCGTGACCTGGAGCAGTCCGGCGTGATCCGCGGCTACAAGGCGGACATTGACCCGGCGGCGGTCGGCCTGGGTTTCGAGGCGATCGTGTTCGTCACCCTGCGCCAGGTGGACCGTCCCACCATGGAAATCTTCGAGAACCGGGTGGCGGACAATCCCAACATCGTGGAGGCGCAGCGGTTGTTCGGCTCGCCCGACTACCTGCTGAAGATCATCGCCGCAGACCTGCCCGCCTACCAGCGTTTTTACGACACCGAACTGACATCGCTTCCCGGGGTGGAGCGGTTGACGTCCACCCTCGTGATGAAGAACCTCAAGTCCAACGCCGGTCCGCCCGTGTAGGAAGGCTAGGTCAGCGGGTTGACGTGGACGATGATGACCTGGACGTCCTTCGAGCCGTCGTAGCGGAGGTCGTAGTTCACTTCAAGTCCCGTGCTGGTGCCGGACGTGATGGAGAAATTGCTCTTGGTGCCCGGATTGCTTTCCATGCTGCTGATCCACCTCTCCGCGGCGGCAGAGTCCACCCCATACTTCTCAACCCCGTCCCGGATCAGGCCGGTGTACTCCTCCAGCGACCCTGCAGTCAGGAAATAGGTCACCTCGCGGAAATCGGGCTCCTTTTCCGTGGTGCTGAAGCGGATGCGGTCTGTTTCGGCCTGCACGTCTCCGGTGGGACCGGCAATGGTCAGGGAAATCTTGCCGAGGTCGCGGGTGTTGATCTCCGGGCCAAAGCTGTCGTCGGTCAGCCTCACCGACGCTTTTTGCAGCCTGCCCGAGCGCATGTCCAGGCGGGCGGTCCTCGTCTCGCGGATGGCATCCACGCCGGCGGCGTCAAGGGTGGAAAATTCGGAAGTGTGCACGGTGCTCCCTGCGGAAGGTGATGAGGCGGACGGCGGAGTGGAGGTCGGGACGGCGGGCGCGCAGCCCGCCAGTGCAGCAGCGGCCAGGAGGACCAGGACGACGCCGGCACGCGGCCGCAGTGCGCGGCCGGCAGAAAGAAAGGGCGTTGTCACTGGTGCACCTCGGCTCCGAAACCATCAAGGAAGCGGCCCATGATGGCAGGGATGTTGTTGGTGGGCCGGTACTGGTCCACCCGGGCATCGAAGTCGGATCCGATGATCCCGGCCGCGCGGGCCGGATCTGTTGCCAACAGATGCTGATAGGCAGGCAGCGTGTCCTGCTTGATGAGGTTCCAGCGCTGGTCCGCGTTGGCGATGTTGCCGTCCGGGAAGCCGGTGGTGAAATCGGTGCGGAACTGGGCCGGGTTGTCCCAGTTGGTGAACGGGATGTTCTGCGGGCCGGGACTTTCCACGCTGAAGCTGTAAGGAAATACCTCCGGATAGCTCCTGGCGCCCGGGATGGAGGGTTCGCCGGCGAGGGTCACCATGTATGTCACGGCTTCGCCGCCGGGGTGGCTGCGCATGGAGTCGTAGTCGTCCGCGATGATGTCGTTCTGCTCGCGGTAAAGCAGGGCCGTATTGCCCTTCCGAACTTCATCCGGAATGCCGGAGTCCACCTGGGCCCATGCACGCGCCGTCTCGGGATCGATGGCGCCTGAGTCGCGGAGCCGGTTGATTTCTTCGATACCGCCGTTGAGGTAGGCCTGGTGCTGGCGTGCCTGGTCAAGGAAGATTTCCTTGTTCATGTCCAGCATGCTGGTTTCGTAGAAGCGGATCTCCTGGTCTGACATGCCGGCAAGCTGCTCCAGCTGGTCCAGGACCGGCAGGGGAACATCGGAGGCCGGGTTGTCCGCGATCTGGCGGGCCAAGTCCCGCAGCACGGCCATGTCCCGGAAACCGCCGGCGAACGATGGCCCGATCATGTTGGCCATTCCAGCCCACTGGAGGTCGGGGTTCGCGAGGTAGGCCTGTCCGTAATAGTCGTAGACGCTGCGGATGGTATTCCAGTTGTATTCGGTCCCCTTGGAGGTGTCCCAGGTGGAGGGGTCGATCCCCATCTGCAGCATCGCTTGGTTGTTCCAGTACGAGCTGAGGAAGTCCGCATATTCCGGGGACTTCTTCTCGATCAGCCCGGAATCTGCGGCGGCGTCCATTGCTGCCTTGGCCGCCTCCGGGTTGGCCAGGGCCCACTGGCGGAACTCCGCGCCCTGCAGGTACTGCAGCCGCTCCGAGGGGGACATGCCGGTCAGCAGATCCGTCAGTTCCTGCGCAGTACCGCCACCGGACGCGCCCGAGCCTCCTGTTCCAGTCCCGCCGGAACCGCCGGCACTGGCTTTCTCCTGCTCGTCCGCGTTGGCCAGCAATGCTTTGGACGCCGATTCCAGCCCTGCGGTGGCAGACCTCAGCAACCTGGCGTGGGAGGAGGTCCACTCGCTGCGGAACCTGTCGCCGTCGTGCCCCTTCCACAGCCCTGAAGCGATGCTGCTGGAGAGCTGCTGGCCCAGGGACTCTAGCCGGCTCGCACTCCTGGACAGGTCCTTGGCAAGCTGCCGGAGCTGTGCCACATCACCGCCGTAAAAATTCCCCGCCATATTTTCCCCCTGTTGGATCCCGTGCCAGCCTAACCGCAGCCGCCGACCGGCGGCGATGGGGAGAGCTGCCCTGTGGGCGCCAGGCTACCCCTGCCCCTCCTGCAGGAGCCCGGTGGTCCGGTACGGGATGACCTCGCGCAGGAACATGCTCGTTGAGGTGCGGACAATGCCCGGGCAGAGGCGGATCTCCTCGGAGACCCGGTAGAGATCGTCGGGGCTTTTGGCCACCACGCGGATCAGCAGGTCAGTGTCCCCCGCGGGGGCATGGCATTCCAGGACTTCGGGGATCTTGCGCAGCGCAGCGATCGCCTCGTTAAGGTGGCTTTGGTCCAGTTCTGCGCTGACAGCTGCGGCCACGCCACGGCCGAGCGCGGAGGGCAGGACCCGGCTGCTGTTGGGGCGGAGGGCGCCCGAGGCGGCCATCCGCTCCAGGCGCGACTGGACGGTGCCGCGGGCAAGGCCCAGTTTCTGGGCAAGCACCATGATGGGCACCCGTGGATCGTTATCAAGCGCGGCCAGGATGCGCCTGTCGGTCGAATCGAGTTCCTGCAATCTGACCACTTCCTGCTTTGCTGTGCATCATCAATTAGTCAGTCTGACCAGTCCGAGTGACCTCGGTTGCGCCTACTGTAGGGCATCTGCTGAAATCATGGCAATAAGGGATGCAGGCTACCGCCGCAGCCCCGCAGGCTACAGGATCCCCGGCACACCACCCGGACCCTGGACCAAGCTTCCCGCAGGGACGCTGCCGCAGATTGACTCTTGTTCACACCAATGTCATTCCGCATCACACGGCAAGAGCCCCTGAGCTACCGACGTCGGCATTCCCCGAAGTCATCGGTAGCTGAGGGGCTCTTGTGCTGTTCCGTTTAAGGTGGATCCATGACCTCCGCCGGACGTTTCGCCCCCAGTCCCTCCGGTGACCTGCACGTCGGAAACCTGCGGACCGCCATCCTCGCCTGGCTCTTTGCCCGATCCACGGGACGGGCGTTCCTCCTGCGGGTGGAGGACCTGGACCGCGCCCGCGCCGGATCAGAGGCGGGACAGCTGCGGGACCTCCAGGCCGTCGGCGTGACCTGGGACGGCGACGTGGTGCGGCAGACGACACGCGGGCCCCTCTACGCCCGGGCCATTGCCGGCCTGGAACAGGCGGGGCTCACCTACGAGTGCTTCTGCACGCGCCGGGAAATCCAGGAAGCAGCCTCCGCGCCGCACGCTCCCCAAGGCGCCTACCCGGGGACCTGCCGGAACCTGGGCCGGGCGGAGCTGGAGTTCAAGCGCTCCACCCGGCCCGCGGCCCTCCGGCTGCGGGCGGACGTCACCGAATTCACGGTCCATGACACCCTGCACGGCGAGTTCACCGGGGTGGTGGACGATCTTGTGCTGCGCCGCAATGACGGTGTCACCGCGTACAACCTCGCGGTGGTGGTGGACGATGCCGCTCAGGGCATAGACCAGGTGGTCCGGGGTGGGGACCTCCTGCCGTCCACGCCACGCCAGGCGTATCTCGCGTCCCTGCTGAATATTCCCGTACCGGAATATGCCCATGTGCCCCTCGTGGTAAACGTCGACGGCGCCCGGCTGGCGAAGCGCGACGGCGCCGTGACCCTGGCGGACCTGGCAACGGCAAGGGTGGACGCAACCCGGGTCCGCGACGCCATCCTCGAATCCGTGGGCCTTCCGCCCGGTCCGTTGGACCATGCCCTGGAGTCCTTTGACCCCAGCTCGCTCCCCATGGAGCCATGGACGTGGCCGGGCGTGCCCGGGGCGGGCGCGTAGGCTGGACCCATGCCAGAAACAGGAACCGCGGACGCGAGCCTCCACGGGCCGCGATTCACGGTGGAGACTGCCAAGGTCCTCGCCGAAGTTGCCCACAACCGCCAAAAGGACAAACTCAAGCGGCCGTACCGCGAGCATGTCCTGGCCGTCGGCGACGCCCTTGCGGACTTCGACGACGACATCCGGATCGCCGGCTACCTGCATGACATCGCGGAAGACACCCCGATCACCCGGCAGGCGCTGCTGGACATGGGCGTCTCCGAGCGCGCCGTGCGCATCATCGAGCGCGTCACCAAACGGCTGCACGACAACCCCGACGACTACCAGGCCGGAATCCGCTTCATCGCCGAGGACCACGACGCGACCCTGGTCAAAATTGCCGACAACGCCCATAACTCGCTGCCCGAACGGGTGAAGGCCCTCGCGGAAAAGTGGCCGGACAAACCGCCCGTCACCCGCTACGACGACGCCCGGCCGGTGCTGTACGCGGCGGTTCCCGTGGAGGAAACCCGCAAGATCCTGGCCCGGATCAACCCCTGGCTGCTGGAGGAATTCGACGCCATGCTGGACGAGGACGACGACACCGACTACGAGAACCTCTCCTACGACGACGTTTCCGGGGATTAGACCCGGCCCAGCGAGCCGATGTCTTCCAGGAAATCCGCCTGCACCTCCGCGCTGACGGTGGTGCGCGTTTCACCGACCGCATCCAGGTAATCCTGGGTGGACGGGCCCTTCCGCACCGCCTCGCGCACCGAAGCGTCACCGCCCGATGCCAGCCCGCCGTCGTCGTACACTGCCTTTTCCAAAGCCCGCTGGGAAGCGCTGCGGGCAGCGTACTCGATGTCCGCCGGCGAAAACCCTTCGGTGCGTTCCACCAGCAGTTCCACGTCCACGGCGTCCACCACGGCCGCGGGGATGAACCGCTGCCACATCGCCTCGCGTGCCTGCCGGTCCGGCAATCCGATGGGAATCACGTAGTCGAACCTGCCGTGGCGCAGGAAGGCGGAGTCCAGCGCCCGGATGAAATTGGTGGCGCACACCAGCAGCCGGCCGGGCTGCTCGCGGAATGCCGGAATGATCTTCAGCAGCTCATTGGTCACGCCCTGCAGCGGCGACGGCGGATCACCGGCCCGCTGGGACGCGATCTCCTCCACCTCGTCGATGAACACCACGGCGTGCTCCAGCTCCGCGATCTCCAGGAAGGTCTCCCGCAGCGCACCGGCCAGGCCCTGCGGGTCGCCGGCCAGCCGGGACGGGAACACCTCCACGAACGGCCACTCGAGCCGGGATGCGATGGCCTTCGCGAACGTGGTCTTGCCGGTGCCAGGCGGGCCGAAGAGGACGACGGCGCGCGGCGGCACCACGCCGAATTCATCGGCCAAGTCCGCCTCGGCCAGCGGGAGCACCAGGCGGCGTTCCAGCAGCTCCTTTTCCTTGCGCATGCCGGCCACGTTCTCCCACAGGTCCCGGGCGAGGACGCGGCCGCCCAGCTGGCCCAGGGCCCCCAGTTCCTGGCGCTGCACCGGAATGGTGCGCTCGAAGTACCGCAGGTTCTTCTTCAACGCAAAGCCCCTGCCCAGGAAGGCCTCCACCCGCGTTTCGGACTCCGGCATCAGCGCTGAGAGCTTGTTCAGCCCGTGCGGGGCCATCCGGTTCTCGACGGCGGCCAGCAGCGAGGTGCCGATGCCGCGGCCCCGGTATTCGGGGAGGGTGGCCAGGAACACGATCCACCCTTGGTCGTGCGCGGCGCGTCCGACCGCGGCGCCCACCACCTGGTCGCCCTGCACCGCCACCACCGCGTGGTCCTTCTCGCAGGACGCGAGGACCTCGGAGAGCGCATACACAGGTTCGACGTTGTTCGCCTTCAGGGTCTCCCAAAGGTGCAGGATCCCGTCGAGGTCCGCCGAGTGGAAATCCCTGATCCGCCAGTTGGTCATGGGTTGCTCCTGTTGGTTCGTCGTTGAGCCAGTGTGGACATCTCAGGTGAGCATATGCGAACCGCGCAGCGGGCGGGGTTGCGGCGGCGTTGCATGACGCCGGCCGCCCGTCCCCGTGGCCCCGCTCAGATCCCCAGCGTGTCCATCGTGTTCCGCAAGGTGTCAGCGGAAACCTGCAGGGCCGCCAGTTCGCCGCCGTCCATGGGTGTGTCCAGGACCCGGTGCACCCCGCCGCGGCCCACCACGCTGGGAAGTGACAGCGCCACTCCCGAGATTCCGTACTGCCCGGACAACACCGTGGAGACGGGGAGGACGGCATTGTCATCGCGCAGCAGCGCCTCCACGATGCGGGCGCCGGAGAGGCCGATGGCATAGTTGGTGGCCCCCTTGCCGGCGATGACCTTGTACGCGGCCTGCACCACGTCCCGGGCCGTGGCGGCCAGGTTCTCGGAGGTGAAGACCCGCCCGCCGCCGTCCGTCCAGTCGCGGATCGGGACAGGCCCGATCGTGGCCCCGGACCACAGCGGAAATTCGGTGTCGCCGTGTTCGCCCACCATGCTGGCATGCACGCTGGTGACGGAGACACCTGCACGCCGGGCCAGCAGCCAGCGCAGCCGGGAGGTGTCCAGGACGGTGCCGGAAGAGAAGATCCGCTCCGGCGGCAGCCCGGAGATGCGCTGGGCCGCGACCGTCAGGACGTCGCACGGGTTGGTGACCAGGACGTAGACGGCGTCCGGCGCCCGCTCCAGGAGCTGCGGCATCAGCTGTTCAAGGATCCGGACGTTGGTGCCGGCCAGGTCCAGGCGGCTCTGCCCCGGGTTCTGCTTGGCACCCGCGGTAATCACCACGACGTCGGCACCCTCCGTGACGGCGATGTCCCCGCCGCCGGCCACCGTCGCGGACGCCGCGGCGAACTGGCTGCCATGGGCAAGGTCCAGGGCCTCCGCTTCGGCCTTGGGCGCATTGACGTCGAACAGGGCGATACTGCTTGCCGAGCCACGGATCAGCGCGGCGTAGGCCAGCGACGTGCCTACGCTCCCGGCCCCCACTACGGCGAGTTTGGATCCACCAGGCATGGTGCCCTTCCTTTCGGAATCGTTGAGTGTGTCCTACCCGAAGAGTAGCGTGGCCACCATCACACGAACCCCCACTAAGGAGCCACCATGCCACATTTCGGACGCCGGCTCGCTGCTGTGACGGCGGCGCTGGCCATCGGCGTGACCACCGGGGCCATCAGTCCCGCTGCAGCGGACCCCCGGCAAACCGACAAGAGTCCCACGGCCACCGGGTACGGCGGCGCGGTCAGCACGGTGGACCCGGAAGCGTCGGCAGCGGCCATCGAAGTCCTCCGGAAGGGCGGGAACGCCGTGGACGCCGCGGTTGCCGCCGCAGCCACGCTGGGCGTCACCGAACCCTACAGCGCCGGCATCGGCGGGGGCGGCTATTTTGTCTACTACGACGCCAAGTCCGGGAAGGTCAGCACCATTGACGGCCGCGAGACTGCGCCGGCCGGAATCAAGCCGGATGCCTTCATCAATCCCGCTACCGGCAAGCCCTACCCGTTCACCCCGGAACTGGTCACCAGCGGCGTCTCCGTGGGCGTGCCCGGCACCCCGGCCACATGGGAACGTGCGCTGGACCGCTGGGGCAGCATCAGCCTGGGGGACGCACTGAAACCGGCCATCAAGGTGGCGGACCGAGGTTTCGTGGTGGATGAGACCTTCCGCAACCAGACCCAGGACAACCAGACGCGGTTCGCGGCGTTCACCTCCACCAAGGACCTGTACCTCCAGGGCGGCAAGCTGCCGGAGGTGGGATCGGTCTTCAAGAACCACGACCTCGCGGACACCTACCGGCTGCTGGCACGCAACGGAATGGACGCGTTCTACAACGGTCCGCTCGCCGAAGAGATCGCCAACACCGTCCAGAATCCGCCCAAGTCCCCGGACACCAAGCTTCCCGTTCCCGTTGGCTCCATGACGGCGGAGGACCTGGAAAACTACCGGGCCGTGGACCAGGACCCCACCCACGTGAACTACCGCGGCTATGACGTCTATGGCATGGCACCTTCCAGCAGCGGCGGCACCACCGTCGGGGAGTCCCTGAACATCCTGGACGTCTTCGACCTGCCGGCCTTGAAGGCAGACCAGCCTGCCGTCCTGCACCACTACCTCGAAGCCAGTGCCCTCGCGTTTGCCGACCGCGGGAAGTACGTCGGCGATCCTGCCTTCGTGAAAGTCCCCACGAAAGCCCTGACTGATCCCGTCTTCGGCAAGGAACGAGCCTGCGAGCTGGACCCAGCCCATGCCGCAACCAAGCCGGTCCTGCCCGGCGACGTGACCTCCTACGACGGCGCCTGCCCGGCCGGGCCGGCTGCTGCCGCCGAGGAGAAGGACACCGAAAACATCTCCACCACCAACATGACTGTCTCCGATAAGTGGGGAAACGTGGTGGAGTACACGCTGACCATCGAACAGACCGGCGGGTCCGGCATGGTGGTCCCCGGCCGCGGCTTCCTGCTGAACAACGAGCTCACGGACTTCTCCACGGTGTACAGCGCCACCGATCCCAACCGGATTGAGCCGGGCAAACGGCCGCGGTCCTCGATGTCGCCCACCATCCTGCTGGAGGACGGCAAGCCGTTCCTGGCCCTGGGCTCCCCGGGTGGCTCCACCATCATCACCACGGTGCTGCAGACCCTGGTGAACAAGATCGACTTGGGTATGAGCACCCCGGACGCCATCGCCGCGCCGCGTGCGTCGCAACGGAACACGGCCAGCGTCACGGCCGAGCCTGCCTTCATCGATAAGTACGGGGCAGCCCTGACCTCGCGATTCGGCCACACGCTGACCCCGTCCGGCGACTCCTTCACCTCCGCCTCGGAGATCGGGGCGGCCACCGCCATCGAATTCCTGAAGGACGGCCGGACCCTCGCCGCCGCGGAGCCGGTCAGGCGCGGCGGCGGCTCGGCCATGGTGGTCAAACCGTCACAGTAGGAGGACCACCGCATTAAGCGCCCGACGGCGGCACCCGGGTTCCGGAATTCCAGAACCCAGGTGCCGCCGTCGGCGGTTAAGCCCGAAGGCCGTTACTTCTTGAAGGTGTCAGCCGGTGCGTTGGCGACTACCGGGGACGTCCCGGTGTAGCCGTCGCGGGTTTCGGCGATGTGGCGGATGCGGTGGCGGCAGGCGTACCAGCCGGCGACCATGAGAATGGAGGCGATGGCGGTGACGAGCATGGTCAGGGGTGAGTCGATGAAGACCATGATGAGGACGCCGATGAGGAAGAGGAGGGAGAGGTAGCCGGTGTAGGGGGCGCCGAACATGCGGAAGGTGGGGCGTTGGACCCAGCCTTTGTCGGCCCAGCGTTTGAGTTGGATTTGGCATAGGACGATGGTGGCCCAGGTCATGATGATGCCGACGGAGGCGATGTTGAGGACGATTTCGAAGGCGTCGGCGGGGACGAGGTAGTTCAGGGGGACGCCGAGGAGGGAGACGGTGGCGGTGATGGCGATGCCGCCGTAGGGGACGCCTGCTTTGTTCATGCGGGAGGCGAAGCGGGGGGCGGAGCCGTTGACGGACATGGAGCGCAGGATCCGGCCGGTGGAGTAGAGTCCGGCGTTCAGGGAGGACAGGGCGGCGGTGAGGACGACGAGGTTCATGATGACGTCTACGCCTTGGACGCCGATGGAGCCGAAGAACGTCACGAAGGGGCTGACGCCCTTTTGGTAGGTGGTGTAGGGGAGCAGGAGGGCGAGGAGGATCACGGAGCCGACGTAGAACACGGCGATGCGGAAGACCACGGAGTTGATGGCTTTGGGCATGATTTTTTCGGGGTTTTCGGTTTCGCCGGCGGCGGTGCCGACGAGTTCGATGGAGGCGTAGGCGAACAGGACCCCTTGCATGAGGATGATCATGGGCAGCAGGCCGGTGGGGAAGATCCCGCCGTGGTCGGACAGGAGGCTGATGCCGACTTGTTGGCCGTCCACGGGGGTGCCGAAGATGACGAAGTAGGTGCCGATGATCAGGAACGCGACGAGGGCGGCGACTTTGATCAGGGCGAACCAGAATTCCATTTCGCCGAAGACCTTGACCGAGACGAGGTTCAGGGCGAGGACGACGAGGAGGGCGGTCAGGGCCCAGGCCCACTGCGGGACATCGGCCATCCAGGGGATGTAGTTGCCGAAGAAGTGCATGTAGAGGGCGGCGGCGGTGATGTCCACGATGGTGGTGGTGGCCCAGTTGATCCAGTAGAACCAGCCGGAGACGAACGCGGCTTTCTCGCCGAAGAATTCACGGGCGTAGGAGACGAAGGAGCCCGAGGAGGGCCGGTGCAGGACCAGTTCGCCCAGGGCGCGCAGGATCAGGAACGCGAAGAACCCGCACACCGCGTACGCGATGACCAGGGACGGGCCCGCGGCGTTCAGCCGGCCGCCGGCACCCAGGAACAGGCCGGTACCGATCGCACCGCCGATCGCGATCATCTGGATCTGCCGCGGCTTGAGGTTCTTGTGGTAACCCTTGTCCTCCGCATGCAGGGAAGTCTCGGATGCATGCGCGTGACCACCATCAATTACATGGTCTGGAAGGGGGGAATTTGTCATGGGAGTGTCCTTCGGGGATGTGGGGGGGCCCACGGCCGCCTGGTTCCCTGGCCGGGCTTGCGGGGCCAGGGGGCGGAGGGGGACTACTTGCTGAGGTTTGCCAGGCGCTCGGGGCTGAGGAGGTCCTGGAGCTGGGCATCGGTGAGGAGCCCGTGCTCAAGGACCAGTTCAGCCACGCCCTTGCCGG
This sequence comes from Pseudarthrobacter sp. MOO14, assembly GCF_058267675.1. Classification (NCBI taxonomy): domain Bacteria; kingdom Bacillati; phylum Actinomycetota; class Actinomycetes; order Micrococcales; family Micrococcaceae; genus Pseudarthrobacter; species Pseudarthrobacter sp. MOO14. The sequence continues at coordinate 2,217,071 of NZ_CM177849.1, read as the reverse complement.
TGGCAAGTGCTTCCTGCGCGATGGCGGTGGCGGTGGCGTAGCCGAGGTGGGGATTCAATGCGGTGACCAGGCCGATTGACTGCTCCACGGTACGGCGCAGGTGTTCGGTATTGGCGGTGATCCCTCTGATGCAGCGGGCCGTGAGGGTGCGGCAGGCGGCTTCCAGGTGGGAGATGCTCTTGTGGAGGCTGTGGACGATGATCGGTTCGAAGGCGTTGAGCTGAAGCTGCCCGGCTTCGGCGGCCATGGTGATGGTGACGTCGTTGCCGATGACCTCATAGGCCACCTGGGAGACCACTTCGGGGATGACCGGATTGATCTTGCCGGGCATGATCGAGGAGCCGGACTGGACGGCGGGGAGGTTGATCTCGCCGAAGCCGGCGCGGGGTCCTGACGAGAGCAGGCGCAGGTCGTTGCAGATCTTGGACAGTTTGACCGCAACACGCTTGAGCACGCCGGAGAGGTGCACGAACGCCCCCACGTCCTGGGTGGCTTCAATCAGGTCGACGGCGGTGACCAGCGGCAGGCCGGTGATCTCCGCCAGGTGCCGGCAGGCCGCGTCGGCGTAACCCGCCGGGGCGTTCAGGCCGGTGCCGATGGCGGTGGCGCCGAGGTTGATCTCATGAATCAGCAGTTCGGCCTCCGCCAGGCGGAGCCGGTCCTCGCCGATGGTGACGGCGTAGCTGCCGAACTCCTGGCCCAAGGTCATGGGGACTGCGTCCTGCAACTGCGTGCGGCCCATCTTGACCACGGTGCGGAACTCCACGGCCTTGGCGGCGCAGGCGTCCTCGAGTTCTTCGAGTGCGGCCAGCAGCTCGCGGGCGGCAAAGATGGTGCCCAGCTTCACGGCCGTGGGGTACACGTCGTTGGTGGACTGGCTGAGGTTGACGTGGTCGTTCGGGTGCAGCCTGGCGTAGTCGCCCTTGGGGTGGCCGAGGATTTCCAGGGCACGGTTGGCGATGACCTCGTTGGCGTTCATGTTCGACGACGTCCCGGCACCGCCCTGGACCACGTCCACCACGAACTGGTCGGCAAGCCGGCCGGCCATGACGTCCTGGCATGCCTGCTCGATGGCATCGGCGCGGTCGGCGTCCAGCAGTCCGAGTTCACGGTTGGTCCGTGCGGCCGCGAGCTTGACGGCGGCGAGCCCGCGGACCAGGTGCATGTTGGAGGACAGTTTTTGGCCGGTGATGGGGAAATTCTCTACGGCCCGGAGCGTGTGCACGCCCCAGTAGGCGTTCGCCGGTACGTCGCGGTCGCCGAGCAGGTCGTGCTCGGAACGGACGTCGGCGGCGGTGTCGATGATGGTCATGGGGTTCCTCACAGGGCTTCGTTGTCGGGCGTGGACGGGGTGGTATCCAGGAAATCGGTGGCCAGCAACTGCCCCACTTGGTGGCCGCCGCCCAGGACGGGGGCGGTGGCGATACCGGCGAACGGTTCGATGTCCACGCCCAGCGCATCCAGCAGGCGGACGGTGGCGGGCATCCGGGCGCGGTCGCCGCCGTCGGAAATCTTGACGGCTGCTGCGCCGCCGTTGGCCAGGCCCACCAGCTGGACGCCTTCGAAGCCATCCTTGGCCACGGCCCCCGGGAGCAGCCGCATCAGGTCGGTGACATCCCGGCCTTCACCGGCAACCATGTCGGGGTGCTGCTGCATGGCCAGCCCGACGGCGGCTTCCGCGCTTCCGGAACCGGGCCCGCCGTCGTCGTGCGTGGCTGCAAGGGACGCCGCCCGGGCGATCCGGCCAAACGCGCGGGCCATGCCGCCCAGGGTGAGGGCGAACAACGGGGTGCCGCAGCCGTCGGTGCTCAGGGCAGCGGGTGACTCTCCCGTCAGCTCGGTGACGGTCCGCGCCACGAGCTGCTGCAGCGGGTGGGAGGGATCCAGGTAGCCCCGGACGGGCCAGCCGTTGATCACGCAGGTCGCGGCCATGGCGGCGTGCTTTCCGGAACAGTTCTGGGTGGTCTGCGTGGGGCCGCCGCCGGTGCGCAGCCAGTCCTCACGTTCGGCGGTGCCGTAGGGGAGGTCGGAGCTGTTCTCAAGGTCGGTGGCGGCCAGCCCGTGCAGATCGAGGATGCGCCGGGTGCCGTCGCGGTGCGCCGCGGAGCCCGAGTGGCTTGCGGCGGCGAGGGCCAGGAGGTCGGCCGGAAGGTCCAGACCGGCCCGGACCATGGCGACGGCCTGGAGCGGCTTGAGCGCTGACCTCGGGTAGAAGGGGGCCTGGGGATCACCGGCGGTTGCCGCCACGGACCCGTCAGCCGCGAGGGCGATTGCCGAGCCGTAGTGCACGCTCTCCACGAGGCCGTCACGGACGGCGGCCACCAGCGGGGTGTGGTGCGGCAGGGCCGCCTCACCCAGGGCAGCGGTGCGGGCAGCGGAAAACACGGGGGATGGCATGGCGTCCTTGGAAAGGTTGGTTGGATGTGTCTAATTGTTGAGGATGGAGTCCAGGGCGGCGCCCACGGCTTCCAGGTGGTGGGCCATGGCGGCGCGGGCCTTGTCCGCGGAGCCTGCCTCGATGGCGGCCAGGATCTGCTGGTGTTCCACGTCGGAGGCGTGCTGGCGGTCGGCCACCATGTTCAGCGTTTCGGACTGGTGGGCCAGCGCGTCACGGATGTCCGTCACCACGCTGGCGAAGACCTTGTTGCCGCTGGCGCGGGCGATGGCGGCATGGAAGGAGGAGTCCAGGGCCACCCAGGACTCGGGGTCGGTTTCCGTGGCCATGGCCGCCACGATGTCGCGAAGGGTATCCAGTTCTTCAGGGGTGCGCCGCTGTGCGGCCAGTCCGGCGGCGGGGACCTCGATGTGCGGGCGGGCCTCGGTCAGGTCCCGCGCCGAGTACTGCCCCAGGGTCAGGTCGTTGGCCACCTTGCCGGCAATGACGAACGTGCCTTTGCCGGTCCGGGTAACCGTCAGGCCCAGGGCGGTGCAGGAACGGAGCGCTTCCCGGATGACCGAGCGGCTGACCCCGTATTGCTGGGACAGTGTGGCCTCCGAGCTGAGCTTGCTGCCCACCGGAAGGGTGCCGGACTCGATGTCCGCGCGGAGGGCGTTGAACACCGCCTCGGCAGCGCTCAGCCGGGCAAGGGGACGGTAAGCAGGCTGTCCTGCTGTCCGGCTGTCTGACAGGTTCACGCCTTAAATATGGCACCCGTCACAGTCACTGTCAAGCCCTCCCTAGTCCTGCCGTTGCTCCGCGGCGCGGTGGTGTTGCCGCCGTCGCCGTGAGCGGAAGTGCCAGGCAACAAGCGCGGCCACCGCCACCGCGGCGATGACGACGGCGATGTCCCGGCCGGCTGCCTGGGCCACGGCTTCATAGGAGTTGCCGGCCAGGAAACCCAAGAGGACGAAGCCGATGCCCCACACCACGCCGCCCGCCGCGTTGTAGGCAAGGAAGCGGCCGTACGGCATCCGCGAAGTTCCGGCCAGGGCGGGCATGACCGCCCGGAAGAAGGCGGTGAAGCGCCCGAGGAAGACGGCGGAGCCGCCCCGGCGGCGCAGCAGGTCCTGGGCGTTCTGCAGCTTTCCGGAGTGCCGGGCCAGCGCCCTGGTCTTCAGGATGCGGCTGCCCAGGTGCTTGCCCACCTCGTATCCCACGCTGTCGCCCACGATCGCGGCGGCGACCACCAGGGCCATCATCGCTCCCAGCTGGACTTCGCCCCGGCTGGCCACCACTCCGCCCAGGACGGCCGCGGTTTCTCCCGGGATGACGAAGCCGATGAACAATGCGTCCTCGGCAAAGACGAGACAGAACACCGCGATGTACGCCACCAGGGGGCTGACGTTCATGAGGCCATCGATGAACCCCGTCATGGCAGCAACCCCAGGCCCGCATCGCCGGGCTGAACACCGCACCGGCGAACGGGGGACGCGGCACGTGCCGCGGGCGCAGCGCCGATCGGGCGGGTGGGGGCGGACGTCACGGTAGAGCCTTCTTTGGCCGGCGGTCAGGTACGTACGAGTATGCGCCTTTGCGCCTGGAAATTCCCTGACAGTTTGGTCCCGCCAGCCCTGCTCATCGCTGCCGGCGGAAAGCCGGTGGGCGGCGCTGATTCAACCCTAGAGGTGCTGGATGCCCGCCCGCTGCATGGCATCACGGTAGGTTTCCACGCTCTTGGCCAGGAGTTCTTCCTGCTTGGCCTCTGAAACAGCAAAGGCCCTGCCGCCGAGGGCGGAGGCCTTGTAGATTTTGATGCCGCTGTTCTTCAGCGACGAGTGGTAGGTCTTCTCAAAGAGAGTCAGGAACGTCGAGGCGTCCGTGCCGTGCGCGACGACGGCAGAGACCCGGGAATTGATCTTGAGGAACTGGCGGAAGGGGCGCAGGCCGTCAGTTTTCTCCTGGACGCTCAGCGCCGACGGGCTGCCGCTGTCGCGGATCCAGGGGTAGGCGTTCCACGGCATGACGTACTGCGGATCCAGTTCGGCGAGTTCGTAGATTTGGGTGGCGCGGCGGGCTGCCTCGTCGTCGTTGTAGAGCGAGACGAACCCGGATTCGGTGCCCTTGCCCGGGCTGGCCTGGAGGCTGATGATTCTGCACTCGTCTTCGTCATGCACGGGGTCGATGTAGGGGACGGTGGAACCGGGCTTCTTTTCCATCAGTTCTTCGCAAAGTTGGGTCACCTTCGCGATGTTCGGTTCCTGTAGCAGGGCCTTTTTTTCGTCCCAATCAATTGTCACGATTTCTCCCTTTGCAGCGAGGCGTCCAGAATCAGGCGTCCTCTGTCACTCTACGCTTCCGCGGCGAGCGGTGGGCACACTTGATTTTTGGCCGGGGCCAGCCTAGTGGCGGCCCCGCAGGTGCTGGTTGTGGAGCGCATCGAGCTGCTCGTCGGTCAGTTCATCGAAAGCCACGGCTTCCCGCTTGTCGCTGCGCGAGAAGCGGATGAACATAAGGATGATCAGCGGCAGGTCCACCACCTCGCAGATGAACCAGAGCAGATTCCCTGCGAACTGCTGGTCCTGGAGGGCGTCCCGGAACCACCACTGGGGATCCGGGACGGTCAGTGCATGGTCGAGGACCTGGCCGTTGAGGCTGAGGAGGATGCCGGGCACGGCGTCGATGAGCAGCTCAATGAACACGAACATGAATTCCAGGGTCAGGTAGGCGCTGGACCGTTGGAAGTTGGATTCTTCGATGATGGGCAGGGCCATGAGCATGCCCAGCAGGGGGACGCCGAGCGTGAGCAGTGCGTCGGCCGCGGGGCTGGTCCGCAGCGTGTAGAAGGCGGGGGTGAGGAAAGTGGAGAAGAGCGCCAGCCCCAGCAGGGGTGCGCCGAATGAATTGCTGACGAACCGCACCGGACGGCTGGAGAGCACGGCGTCGAAGACCCTAATTCCGTGGTCCGGCAACGCCGCACGCGCCAGCGTCAGCGGCTTGCCCAGGCCGATGAGCAGTGGGACCACAAAGAGCAGCAGCGAAATCTTGAGGGTGAAGGCCCATCGTTGCTGCGGGCCGTACACGCCGGTGAAACCGCAGGTCAGGATGACGAAAGTACCAAGGCCCAGGACGTAGAACGCCACCGCGCGCCAGGCCGGCCACCGGTGGCCATTCCGTCCGGCTGAACGCATCCCCCACCCGTAGAGGACTCCGGCCGCAACGACGAAAGCCGTGGAGGCCCAGTCCAGGCGCCAGGAGGAAACGAGGATCTCAAGGGGTGGCACGCGGCAATGGTAGCCAGTCTTCCTGGGAGGAGGATGGGCGTTTACCGGAAACCGGGGCTGCACTGCCGGGATGCTGTTCAATGTGAGGATGCAGTTCACCAGGAAGGGCCTGAAAGACGACGGCTTCTTGGGCTTCCGGCCCCTGAAGGACCTTGACGTAATGCGGGTCCCGCGGGGAACGGGTATTTTCGCCGTGATAGCGCCCGACACGTTCCAGCCGGAATTCCTGACAAAGAGCACCGCCGGTGTCTTCAAGAAGAAAGATCCCTCCCTGACGGAGCGGGACCTCCGAGCGGCCTGGCTGGACACCGCAGCCGTCCTGTACCTCGGCAAAGCCGGTCCGGGCAGCAAGGGCAACCGCGGGCTGAGGCGGCAGATCCAGGAGTTCCTGGACTTCGGACACGGAAAGCCGCCGGGCCACTGGGACGGCCGGCTCATCTGGCAACTCAGGGATGCGGGCGCGCTGCTGGTTGCCTGGAAGGAAATGGCCGCCGAAACCCTCAACCAGGCCGAGGCGGATTACCACACGGGCTTTGTCGAGGAATACGGGAAACTGCCGTATGCGAACCTGGTGCGGGCCCGCACCAAAAGCTGACCCAGGGCAGGGCAGGGCAGGGCAGGGCAGGGCAGGTCAGGCCGGCCCCTTGAGGCGCTCCATCTCCCGGCGGTCCTTCTTGGTGGGCCGCCCGGCGCCCCGGTCGCGCTGCGGGAGTCCCAGTGCCGGCAGGACGGGCCGTGGGGGAGTGTGGTCCGTAAAGCAGTGGGAGGCGGCCTCGGCTCCCACCCGCTTGGCGATCAGCCGCCGGACCTCAAGGATGCGCTCGTACCCGGACATGCGCACCGTCACCGTGTCTCCCGTGACCAGCGTCGCGGAAGCCTTGGCGGGACTGCCGTTGAGGCGGACATGCCCGGCGCGGCAGGCGGCAGTGGCGGCCGACCGTGTCTTGTAGGCGCGGACGGCCCACAACCACGCATCGATTCGGACGCTGGCGGGGGAGGAAGGGAGGCTGGTCATGATTGGCACCGAGTATAGCCCCGGGCCCGCCGGCTTCACTCCACCGTGACCGTGACCCGCTGCACCACGTTGTTGCCCATCCCCTGGTAGTTCCAGTTCTGCTCCAGCGGCTGGGTGGCGCCGGTGGTGTCGCTGGCGCGGCAGGCCAGGAGATGCTCACCGGGCGCGGCCTCCCACTGCATGCTCCACCCCCGCCACGCGTAGCCGCCCGCGGGCTTGTCCAAACGGGCAGGCAGCCACGTGCCATCAACGGCCACCTCGACGCCGGCCACGGCACCTTCCCCCGACCAGGCGCGGCCCTGCAACATGACCGGGCCTGGGCGGACAAACCGCCGGCGGGTGAAGAAGTCCGGGATACCCGGCGGAACCATCAGCGAACGCACCCTGATCCTCGAAACCGGCCTGCCGGCGTCGTCCGCGGTGGCCTGGTACCGGTAGGCGGACTGCTGCTGGAACCCGGTGAACGGCTCCCTGGCCACTTCGATCGACTCCAGCCACTTGACGCTGGCCATCCCGTACCAGCCCGGAACCACCAGCCGCAGCGGGTACCCATGCTGCGGCGGCAGTTCGGCGCCGTTCATGGCGTAGGCAAGGACGACGTCGGGACGCAGGGCTTCGCGGACCGGAAGGCTGCGCGCGAAGTGGTGCGGGACGCCGCCTTGAACACCCGCGTCCGCGCCGGTGAAGACCACTTCCAGGGCGCCGGGCAGTATTCCCGCCTTATCCAGGAGATAGGCCAGCGGAACACCGGTCCATTGCGCCGTGCCCACCGCTTCCAGCACCCACGGCTGGCTGAGGGGCCGCGGCTCCAGCAGCGACCTGCCGTTGCCCGCGCACTCAAGGGTGACCGGGACGGTGATGGCCGGGGCCCTGCGGAGGGCTGCGAGGTTCAGCTCCAGGGCCCGTTCCACCGCACCCCGGATCCGCAGGTGCCAGGACGTGGCCTGGATGTCCGGGATATCGAAATGCGTGAGTACGTAGTGCAGCCCGGGAGGCGTGAGGTCGCGGCGGAGCGCTTCCAGCGGCATTGAATGGTTGCGGGCGGAGAGCTGCAGTTCCTCGGGAGTAAGGGGACCCTCCGACGGGCCCGCGGATACCGGCGGGGCTTCCGCAGCCGGTGGCTGGCTGTGTTCTCTGGTCTGTGTCATGGCGCCGGGATTCTGTGGGCCGTGCTCCGCCGGGGTGGCGGCGCCTAGGCACTGGTCTACGCCGGGATCCCCGGTCCGTCAACAGCCCACGGACCGGGGAGCGGAGCGCTACAGGACGGGCCGCGTCAGGAACTCGGCCAGGCTGATGGGGTCCTGGCCGGTCAAGCCGTGCACGTCAGGTGAAAGCCCTGCCATTTCGCCGGCCGCCATGGCCGTGTACGTACTCACCCATGCGTCCAGCTGCCATTGCGGAGCGCCGTAGGACGCCCGGGAGGCGTAGGCTTCCTCCACTGTCTCCGGGTGGTAGCTGACGGTCCGTCCGGTTCCGTCGCTCAGCACCCGGGCGGCCTGCGCCATGGTCAGTTCTTCCGGCCCGGTCAGGTTGTAGGTCATTCCCTTGTGGATCGCAGGGTCGCGGAGCACTGCGTGGGCGGAGCGGGCCACATCCTCCCGTGCCACCCCGGAAAACACGCCGTCACCGGCGGGCCCGCGGATCACGCCGTCCTCTCCGGCCATGAGCGGCAGGAAGTCCAGGTAGAAGTTGTCCCGGAGGAACGTGAAGTCCATACCGGAGGCCTTGATCCGCTCCTCCGTGGCGTAATGGTCCCGGGCCAGGGTGAACGTGGCATCCGGCGCGGCGCCGTAGAAGGACGTGTACACCACATGCTGGACTCCCGCGTCGGCGGCTGCGTCCACGAACGCATAATGCTGCTGCAGCCGGTCCTCGGCCTCGGCAGCGGAGACCATGAACAGGAGCTTCACTCCATCCAGGGCCTGCCGGGACGCCGCACCGTCGCCGTAGGAACACACCACGGCGGAGGCCCCTGCCAGTTCCGGCGCCCGGGCCGGGTCGCGCACCAACAGCCGCTGCGCGAAGCCGGACGTGGCAAGTTGCCGCGACAGCATGCCGCCCAGGCCTCCGGTGGATCCGGTGACCGCCAGCTCAGGAAGATCGGCCGGGGCGGCCATTCAGGCTTCCCGGGTGGCAGGCGACTTGGTCTGGGCCGGGTCGCGTTCGGCCAGGCCGCCGATGGCGTCGTCAATCTTCTTGAGGACCTCGGCATCCAGCCTCACCCCTGCCGCCGCAACGGTGTCGGCGATCTGTTCCGGCCGGGACGCACCCACGATGGCGGACGCCACGTTCGGGTTCTGGAGGACCCACGCAACGGCGAGCTGCGGCATGGTCAGGCCGGCTTCGGCGGCAATCGGCTTCAGGTCCTGCACGCCGGCCAGGACGTCGTCGCGCATCCACCGCTCAATCATCTTGGCGCCGCCCTTTTCATCGGTGGCGCGGCTGCCTTCCGGGGCCGGCCGGCCGGGAAGGTACTTGCCGCTGAGGACGCCCTGGGCCATGGGCGACCAGACGATCTGGGATACCCCCAGCTCTTCCGACGCCGGGACCACTTCCGCTTCGATGACCCGCCACAGCATGGAGTACTGGGGCTGGTTGGAGATGAGCTGGAAGCCGAGTTCCTTGGACAGCCGGTGCCCTTCACGGAGCTGGTCGGCGGTCCACTCGCTGACGCCGATGTAGAGCGCCTTGCCTTGCCGGACGATGTCCGCGAACGCCTGCATGGTCTCTTCCAGCGGCGTCTCGAAGTCGTAGCGGTGGGCCTGGTAGAGGTCCACGTAGTCCGTCTGCAGCCGGCGCAGGGACCCGTTGATGGATTCCATGATGTGTTTGCGGGAGAGCCCCAAGTCGTTCTTGCCCTTGGGGCCGGTGGGGCCGAAGACCTTGGTGAAGATTTCCAGGGACTCGCGCCGCTCGTCCTTCAAGGCCTCGCCCAGGACGGTTTCCGCTGCGGTGTTTGCATAGACATCCGCGGTGTCGAAAGTGCTGATGCCGGCGTCGAGGGCTGCCCGCACGCATTGGGTGGCAACGTCGTTTTCCACCTGCGAGCCGTGCGTCAGCCAGTTGCCGAACGTGATTTCCGAGACTTTGAAGCCACTGTTTCCGAGGTATCTGAATTCCATGGGTTTCACGCTAACCCAGTTGGTTGCTCAGGGTAAGGGCTTAGCGGTTCTCCGGCGCTTTGCCCTTGAGGACCTGCTTCGGGCCTGCGAGCGAAACGAGGGACCCGGTGTCCAGCGGCGGCACCGGATGCGGCGGCACGGGCTTCTTGAAGGACCTCGGCAGTTCGTGCGGCGGCCGGTGGTTGTGCAGGGCGGATTCCACCAGTGGGGCTACCTGGGCAACCTTGTCGGCGGGCGCCGCCGGGTCCGGAAGGTCCCGCACCGAGAGCTTGATTTCGGGCGCGGCGGCCCGTGCCCTGGCCTCGGCGCGTTTGTCGGCTTCGGCCACGGCTGAGGCCCAGTCTTCGGCCAGGACAGGCGGCTCGGCCCGGGCCGCGGCAAGTTTGGGGTGGCGTACGACGACGGTGCGCAGCGACTCCCTGAGCCGTGCCGGCTTCACGGCGGCTGCACGTTCCCGCCAGGATGGGCGGCCCTCCGGGCTTTCGCTCCGTGCCGCCATTAACAGCGCACTGCCCTTCCGGGGGCCCTTTCCGAACAGGGCCATCACCACGATGCCCGCCAGCCGGCCCACGCCGGCAAGGACCAAGGTAAGCACCCCGAGGAGGAAGAGGACCAGGAACATCAGGAGGGCTACGCCCATGGTGCCGAAGAAGGTCAGGTTGAGGACCAGAGTGTCCGGTTGCTCCACGTCATCACTCCTTTCCACCAACATCCCGGGCCCGCTGCCGGCGCACAGCGCCAGGGGCAAGCTCCTTCTCAACCATACGGATTTTTGGCGTCCCATGCCGCCGGGCGCGGTGGCATGGACAGGGTTGTAGCGAAGCTGTTACCCGATGTGACAGCATCACCGGATGACCGAATCGAATGAGTCCGCGAACTGTGTATGCCTGTCCGGCGAACAGTACGCCGAGTGCTGTGGCAGGTTCCATTCCGGCACGGCGGAAGCTTCAACCGCGGAGCAGCTGATGCGGTCCCGCTACAGCGCGTTTGCCCGGCTGGATGAGGCCTACCTGCTCCGGACCCAGCATCCATCAACGGTCCCGGCCGGCCTCGACCTGGATCCGGCCATGCAGTGGCGGCGCCTGGACATCGTTGCCACCAGCCAGGGCGGTCCGTTCGACACCGAAGGGACTGTGGAGTTCAAGGCCTATTACCGGCACGGCGCGGACCGCGGGGTTCTCCATGAAGCCAGCAGGTTTGTCCGCGAAGGCGGCCGGTGGCTCTATGTGGACGGCGACATCCTGTCCCCCTAGCAGCGGCGCGCCGCCTGCGGGCTACTCGCCGTCGTCGTAATACTCGCTGTCCGGGGTGAAACCGGCACGGTCGACCCTGCGGTGGAACCGCATCCCCGCAAGGCCGCCGAGGACGGCGCCCACCAGGGCCACAGCCGCCACCACCACGGCTGCGATGATGCTGGTGGTGGTCAGTTGGCCCTCGTTGACGGGAATCCGCGGGAAGCTGTTGAGGTTGGCCAGGACGTTGAACTGCTGACCCGCCACGAGGCCGAGGATGGCGACCACAACGGCCGCGATCAGGGCCCAGATCCACACCATGAGACCCTGCCTTGCGCCGTTGAAGCGCGCCATCCGGCCGGCGACGTAACCGCCGCAATAGTAGGAGAGGAACAGGATCACCAGCAGGACGATGATGCCCACCAGCCCCACGGTGCCGCTGTTCTGCGCGGCCTGGTTCACGGCCGCGTTGACGTCCGTGTTGTTGGCCAGCCCCACAGCGGTCCCGGCAGCAGCAACCAATGCAGTCAGCAGCACGGCCATTCCGGTGGCGGTGAGCCAGCCGAAGAACGCAGAGCCGGCTTTGATGCCGCCGAACCGTTCCTTTTGGCGGGCGACGGCGGTTTCCCTGTCCGCGAGCGCCGGGTCCACCACGGGTGCCGCAGCAGTAGCGGGGGCAGGGCGGTACTCCCGCTCAGCGGACGGGGCGGCGCCGTAGTCCCGGTCGCGTTCCCGCTCGCGCGGGCGGGCCGGTGCCTGGTCGATCGACCGTGTGGCGGGATCCTCCGCTGCGTCCGCGCGGGGGTTGCCGCGGCGGGAGGCCTCATCCTCCCGGGCATGGCGGGGAGGCAGGTTCTCTGGGTCCGTTGAGCTGCTCATGAACTAACTCAACCACCCACCCCCACCGATAGCAAGCGTGCTTATTATTTCGTGACCTGCGGTTTTACCGGTATTTGCGGTGCAGGTCTTCCTTCCTGGACGGCCCGGCAGAGGCATCGGCGATCCACGGGCCGGTCCCCTCGGACTGGTCAAGCACGCCGGCTTCCAGCCAGGTGTAATCGCCGGCGAGGACCTTGCGGGTCAGCGCGTGGTCGGCGTCGTCCGTGTTCCGCCACAACTGCTCGAAGTACTCGTCCACCCGCACTTTTGCCTGCTCGCAGTAGGCATCGGCAAGTTCGTAGGCGCCCGCGGCCGTACCGGGGGAGGTGCGAAGCAGCATTTCAGCGCGGGAACAGCATGCGGTCATGGCGAAGAGTTCGGCGCCGATGTCCACGATGCGGCCCAGGAAGGCCTGCTTCCGCTCCAGCTTTGCCTGCCACCGGCCCATGCCGTAGAAGGATTGCCGTGCCAGCCGGCGCGAGGAGCGTTCTACGAAGCGCAGGTGCTTGGCCAGCCGGCCGAAGTCGCTGTAGGAGCGCGGGTCCATGCCGGCGCCCGCCACCAGCTTGGGCAGCCATTTTGCGTAGAAACCGGAGGCGCCGACGGCGGCCCTGGCTTTATCGGCAAGGCTCGCATCGAGGGACGCGAGCTCGCCCGCCGCTGCCAGATGCGCGTCCACGGCCTCCCGGGCAATAAGCAACCGCATGATCTCGGAAGACCCCTCGAAGATCCGGTTGATCCGCATGTCGCGCAACTGCTGCTCGGCCGGTACCGCTCGTTCGCCCCGGGCCGCCAGCGACTCGGCCGTTTCAAATCCGCGGCCGCCGCGGATTTGCACCAACTCGTCCGCGATCCGGCAGCTGATCTCCGTGGCCCAGAGTTTGGCGAGCGCGGCTTCGATGCGGACGTCCTTCTGCCCGGCGTCCGCCAGTTCGGCGGCGAGTTCAAAGACTGCGTCCAAGGCGAAGGCGGACGCCGCGATGAACGCGATCTTCTTGCCCACGGCCTCGTGTTCGCCCACGGGCCGGCCCCACTGGGTGCGGGCGTTGGACCATTCGCGGGCAATTTTCAGGCTCCAACGCCCCGAGGCCACGCACAGCGCCGGCAGCGCCAGGCGGCCGGTGTTCAGGGTGGTCAAGGCAATCTTCAGGCCCTGGCCCTCGCGGCCCAGCCGGTTCGCGGCGGGAACCCGCACCTGGTGGAAACGGGTCACGCCGTTTTCGATGCCGCGCAGGCCCATGAAGGCGTTCCGGTTCTCCACCGTGATGCCGGGCGAGTCCATCTCCACCACGAAGGCGCTGATGCCGCCTTTGTGGGTGGTGCCTGCGGCGTCGGTGTGGGCGGGAACCAGGGCCATCACCACCACCAGTTCGGCGATCACGCCGTTGGTGGTCCACAGCTTCACACCGTCCAGGAGGTACGCCTCGCCGTCGTCCGTTGGCGTTGCCGTGCTGCCCATCCGGGCGGGATCGCTGCCGACGTCCGGTTCCGTGAGGAGGAACGCGGTGACGGCGCCGGCAGCGCAGCGGGGAAGGTATTCGCGTTTCTGCGCGGGCGTGCCGAAGACCTTGACCGGCTCCGGAACGCCGATGGACTGGTGGGCGGAGATGAGCGCTCCCAGGCTGGGATGGACGCTGCCGAGAAGGGCAAGCGCCCGGCCGTAGTACACCAGTGAGAGGGCCAGGCCGCCGTATTCCTCCGGGATCTTCATGCCGAAGACGCCCAGGGCGGCCAGGTCCCTGATGTACTCGTCAGGAATCTTTGCGTCCCGTTCAATGATCCGCCCGGACATGGACTTGGCGTATTCGGTCAGGCGGGCCATGAAGGCCTCGCCCTTTTCCACGGACGCCGGATCGGCGGCCGGCCAGGGGTGGACCAGGCCGAGGTCGAAGCTGCCCAGGTAGAGGCCTTTGGCGAAGCTGGGGCGGTCCCAGCCGGTTTCGCGGGCGGCCTCTGCGACGGCCCTGGCATCTTCGGCGGTGGCTCCGGCCCCGATGTTGCCGGCCGGAACGGGGATTTCCTCAGCCGGGGCGTCTTTGGCCTGGCTGTCAGTTGCGGAGCTCATGGGTTATCTCCTCGGGCCGGAATGGCCGGTGTAGCCATGGATCCGCCGGGTTGGAGAACCCTTCAGCTGTCACTCAAGATTACCCGCGGGTAGGTTCCCGTGCCAGGGGCCGTTTGCCCCTGGAAATCGCCGGACAGATCGACGGCGGCCGCACGGTGGACCAGCCTGTCCCACCCGGCGTTGATTCCGTGGGCCACTGCCAGGAGCGTGGTGGACAGCACCGTCCACGTGAGCTTTCCGGCGCCCAGCACCACCAGGGCAACCAGCCCGGCGGCCAGGACGAATCCGGCCAGGACCGCGCCGAACACCAGCGTCCCGATGAAAACCAAGGTGGCTGTTTCCACTGTGCTCAGATCGAACTGCATGAATCCCCCTGCTGCGGCGTTGCGGTGGCGAAAGACTGCTGTGGTGAAGACCAGTAGCTGAAGCGTAGGGGGACACTCCCGCCGCCAGCCAGAGGCGGGTGGGGCTGGAGGGGCTGTTGATACGGGATCGAGACACTACCCGGAGGTAGGTCACGGAGTGGTCGCGGCGGCCTGCGTTAACCTTGTAGTTGGCAGTTTTCCGGTCCACCCCCGCTGCCGCCCCCGCCACCCGAACCCAAGGAGAGTGCGTGCCCCGCTCCGCCAGGTCATCCGCTGATGCCATCAGCGCCCGGCTTCGGGACCTCGAACTCCTCACCAAGGGACCCGCCTGGGCGCTGACGCGTTCGGCGCCGTGGGTGATCGCGGTGCTGCAGGCTTCCTTCACCCGCACCCGGCCGCAGCTGCCCCTGGAGGAATTCCATGCCGACGTCGACTCCTTCCTTGAGGAGCTGCGGCGCCAGGAACCCGGGCTGGGCGGAGGGGCCAACGGAAAATCCTTCGGCGACGAGTGGACCCGGCGGCAGTTCCTGACCCGCCGCAACCAGTCGGGCCAGATCGTGTACGAGGTCACCGAACCGGCAGCGCGCGTGCTGGCCTTCCTGGACAGCCTCTCCAGCGAACGGTCCACGTTGAACGGTTCCCGGCTGGGCACCCTGCTGGGGGACGTGGAGAAGCTCGCCAACGAAACCAACCCGGACCAGAGTGCGCGCCTGGAGGCCCTGGAAGAGGAAATCGAGGAGCGGCAGCAGCTCATCGAGGACATCAGCACCGGCGAGTTCGACGGCCTCCTGGACGATGACGAGGCAGTGGAGGCCGCCGGGAACATCCTGGACCTGGCCGCCAGCCTGCCCGCGGACTACAAGAAGATGCGCGACAGGATCGAGGAACTGGTGGGCGGCCTGCGCAACCAGATCATTGAGGAGTCGCTGACCAAGGGCGCCACCATGGCGCAGGTGCTGGAGGCGGACAAACGGCTCCGCCAGAGCCCGGAGGGCCGGACGTTCCGGTCCTTCACCGCCTTCCTGGAGGACCCGCAGCAGCAGCTCCGGTTCCGGTCCGCCATCGGCGAAGTCCTGAGCCGCCAATTCGCCGACGACCTCTCACCCGAGGACCGGGAGACCCTGAAAAACCTGGTGGCGGAGCTCCGGCAGCAGCACAGCCAGATCCAGCGCATCTACGGCAAGCTCAGCGAGAGCCTCAACACGTACGTCCAGAGTGACGATTTCCGCCAGTCGGTCCGGCTCCGGCAGGTGCTGCGGGAGGCGGAGCAGGCAATCCGGTCGCTGCCGTACGAGCGTGAACGCCCCGGCCTGGTGCCTGGCCCGGTCCTGTACAACGCGGGCTTCGAGTCGCTGTCCATGGTGAAGCTGTTCGATCCCGACGAGTTCGCGGCTCCGCCCCGCCTGGCCGATCCCATCGCCTTCACGGACTCGGACCGGGTGCGCTCGCCGAGGACCGGCAAAGCCAAGCCCGCGGTGGTCCGCGCGGCCATGGCGGGGGCTGCAACGCTCGCTGACGCCTGGCAGCAGTTGCCCCCCGGGGAGCAGCACATCAACACCATTCGCGCCCTCCTCTCCGAAGCCCTGCACCGGGGTGCCGACTTCAACCGCGGGGCCTGGGACGGCCTGGACTTCGAACAGATAGACGGTTCCACCCGCAGGGCCTACCTGCCCGTGGTCACGCTCGCAAAGGATTCAGATGACTGAGGAAATCACGACACCGCTGGACGAGCCGGTGGCTGAGTCTGTCGGAACCCCGGTGTCGTCGAGCCCCACCCCCGGAGTGGTTTCCCCCCGGGACACCTTCGTGGACGGCGCAGCCCTGTTCCCCGGCGATACCGGCGTGCTGCCGATGAAGGTGCGGCAGGCGCTGGTCAAGCTCCTCAAGGGCCCGTACATCGATGGCGGCCGTGACGAGAAGCTGTGGACGGTGCTGCTGGACAACCAGTTGATCCTGCGGAGCCGCCTCTCCGAGCTGTTCCTCACCCTGCAGCTGGACCATGAGCGGAAGATCGCCGTCCTCCGTCCCGTCGACCCGGAGGTCATCGGCGGCAGCACCCGGTCCAGCATCCTGCGCCAGCAGCGCGCGCTGAGCCGGGTTGAAACCATCGTCCTGCTCCGGCTCCGGCTGCTCCTGGACCGGCACGTCACCGCCCAGACGGACCCCACCATCACCCGGGAGGAGATCACGGACCTGGTGGCGCACTACCAGCCGGCGGGCCAGCAGGACGCCCTCCGCGATTCGGATGTGGTGACCCGTGCCATCACCAAGCTCCTGGCCCGCCAGCTCCTGCTCCCCTCGGGCCTGGAGGATGTCTACACCATCTCCAACGCCCTGCCCTTGGCGCTGCCGTTCGAAAACATCGGCGACATCCCGGCCCACATCGAAGCGCTGGTGGCGGCGTCCGCGGACCAGTCGGGAACTGAACCGCTCCTGGATCTTGACGGCGACGCTGAGGCAGGTGCCGATGGAGCAGAGGACGACGCTGCCAATGGTGACGAGGCGTCAGAAACCACGAATGAGGTGACCAAGTGACCATCGCAAGCATGCTCCCGCTCGGGGACGTGACCAACCCGGGCCAGATGCGGCTTGCCTTGGTGCAGGTGGTCAACTGGGGGACGTTCCACGGCGCGCACACCATGCATGTGGACCGGAACGGCACCTTGCTGACGGGTAACTCCGGCGTGGGCAAGTCGACGTTGTTCGATGCCATGTTGCGGGTGTTCGATGCGCGGCCGCGGTCCAACGAGGCGGCGGCGCAGCGTTCCGGCGGTGCGGTGGAGGACAAGCGCACCACCTTCACCTATATGCGCGGCAAGGTGGGGGACAAGGCCGTGGGGGACGGCTCGGCGAGTGCGTTCCAGCGCCCGGGTGCCACCTGGTCCGCCGTCGCGCTGACGTTCGACAACGCCGCCGGCACCCGGGTGACGGTCTCGGCGCTGTTCGACCTGCCCAAGAACGGGACCGAGTCCAGCGTGGGCCGGTTCTACCTGATTGACAACGTGCCGCTGGACCTGGAAGCCGTGGAAGGCATCGCGGACAAGCGCTTCACCAAGGGCGCACTGGAAACGATCTTCCCGCACGCGCAGGTGTTCGATGTCCACAAGGCGTTCGCTGAGCGGTTCCGCCGGCTGCTGGGAATCAGCTCGGACCAGGCGCTGCCTTTGCTGCGCGTCATCCAGGCGGGGAAAGGGCTGGGCGGCAGCGTCAACACGTTTTTCCGCGACCAGGTGCTGGATGCCCCTGCAACATTGGCCGCCGCGGATGACGTGGTGGAGGAGTTCAGCAACCTGATGTCCATCCGCCAGCGGCTGGAGGACGTCCGGCAGCAGCGCGACCAGCTGGCCCCGGTGCCGGGACTGAACCGTGAATACGCGCAGTCCCTGCTGGACGCGAACCGGCTGAGGGACCTTGTGGGGGAGGAGTTCGAGGCCTACAAGCAGAAGCTGGCGGTCGAGGTCCACCAGAAAACCCTGGTCCGGTTCCGTGAGCTGGCGCAGGCGAAGGCCAAGGAGCTCGGCGCCGAACGTGCGGTCCGTGACGGCCTGGCCAAGGAACTGCGGCAACTCGAAACCGATTACAACAACCAGGGCGGCAACGCCATCTCGGCGATCGAGCAGTCCCTGGAGAACGCCCGGATGGGGCTGAAGCTTCGCCGCCAGGTGGAAGAGGCGGCCCAGCAGGCCTTGTCCGACGCCGGGCTGCAGCTTGAGTGGAGCGCGGCCGGCTGGGAGCAGGCGCACGAACAGGCGGCGGCGAGGTCGGCCGAGCTGAAGGACGATTCACAGGCCCTGCAGGAGCTCCGGTTCGAGGCGTTCGACGCCCATGCCACCCG
Organism: Pseudarthrobacter sp. MOO14; assembly: GCF_058267675.1. Classification (NCBI taxonomy): domain Bacteria; kingdom Bacillati; phylum Actinomycetota; class Actinomycetes; order Micrococcales; family Micrococcaceae; genus Pseudarthrobacter; species Pseudarthrobacter sp. MOO14. Next base: position 2,198,897 of record NZ_CM177849.1, on the reverse strand, counting down.
CAAACGGGAGCTTGCGGCCGCCGAGCAGGAACTCCTGTCGCTGAAAACGCGCAAATCCCTCCTGCCGCCGTCGAGCATTGAAAACCGCGCCGCGATCGCCGCCGCCACGGGGATCCCGGAGGACCGGATGCCGTTCGCAGGCGAGCTCATGGACCTCGCCGAAGGCGAGGAGCGGTGGCGCCCGGCAGCGGAGCGCGCGCTCCGGAGCCTGGCCACCACCCTGCTGGTGCCGGGGGAGCACTTCGGTGCCGTGACCCGGTACCTCAACGACCATAACGTCCGCGGCGCGTTGCGGGCGGTGGACGTCTCCAAGCCGCTGGCAGGCGGCGCGCTCGCCGTGGAGGACGTGCGCGACGGCGACCTGCTGGCCAAGCTGGACATCCTCGCCGCCGGTGCGGTGGCCGAGGCCGGCGAATGGGTCCGCGAGCGGATCGCACTGGACTTTGCCTACCCGTGCGTCGAGGATCCGGACGAACTCGCAGCCCTGGAGAAGGGCCTGAGCCTGGGCGGCGTGGTCAAGCGGAACCGGCACACGGTGGAGAAGGACGACCGCTTCACCAGGCGCCAGGACTACGTGCTCGGTTTCGACAACGCCGCCAAGCTCGAACTCGTTGCCGGCCAGGTGGAGGACCTTCGGCAGGAAGTGGCCAAGGCCGCAGAACTGGCCCAGAGCCGCGAGGACTCGCACCAGGGCATGAGCCGCCAGCTCGATGCCCTGCGCCGCATCGCCGAGGACGACCGCCCGTGGGAACAAGTGTCCGCGGCTGTCGCGGCGGACGAGGTCGCCCGGATCGAGCAGCGGCTCAAGGATGCCCTGGCCGCCCAAGCGGACCTGGAACCGCTCCGCGCCACCATCGAGGAGGTCCGGCAGAAACACCAGTCCAGCACCGAGTCGGCAGCAGTCCTGCAAAGCGAATACAAGGCCCTGGACCGCCAGCTGACGGGCGCGGACGCGCTGCTCGAAGCCGCGCGCGTCCGTCTGGCCCAGGCACCGCCGTCGGACGCCACTGAGGCAGCGCTCGAACCGCACTTCGCGGAATTTGGCGACGTGACCGAAATGCATGAACTGGACAACCTGGCCAACCGGGTACGGACGGCCCTGCTGGGCGAACTGCACGCAGCCGAGTCGCGGGGACAGGCCACGGCCGAGCGCCTCACCCGCATCTTCGAGGGCTTCGTCCGGGAGTGGGGCAGCGCCATTTCTGCCGACCACGGAACCAGCATTGGCGCCGCCAGCGAGTTTGAGTCCCGTTACCACGCGATCGTGAATGACGGCCTGCCCGCGCAGGAGGCCGAGTTCCGGCAGTTCTTCAACCAGCGCACGCACGAGTCCTTCAGCACCCTGCTGCACCTGCTGGACGAGGAACGGCGCTCCATCACCAGCCGCATCCTCCCGCTGAACGGCATCCTGTCCCAGGTCAACTTCCATGAGGGCAGCTACCTGGAACTGGACATCAAACAGACGCTGCCGCCCACTGCCAAGCAGTTCAAGGACGCCATCCAGAACGCGCTGAAGGCACGGCACACCCGGCCCGCGAAGGCGGAGGCAGGCCGCTCAGACAATTCCGGTCCGGACAGGGACGACGACGCCGAGCTCACCGCCCGCTACAAGTCCCTGGAGACCCTGGTCAAGCGGCTGGGGTCGCAGGCGCCGGAGGACCGGCGCTGGCGCGCCGAGGTCCTGGACGTCCGCGGCCACCTGTTCATCCAGTGCAAGGAACACCGCGAAGTCGCCGCCCCCACCTCGGGAAAGAAAGGCGGCAGCAGGAAGACAGAAGTGTTCATGCACGCCGACACCGGATCGATGTCCGGTGGCGAGCGGCAGCGGTTCACGGCGTTCATCATGGCCGCCGCCCTGAGCTACCAGCTGGGAATTGCCGAGCAGGGTTTCACCACCTACGGCACGGTGATGATGGACGAGGCCTTCGTGCTCGCGTCCGAGGAGTTCGCCGGAGCCGGGATCAAGGCGCTGCACGAATTCGGGTTCCAGCTGCTGCTGGCTGCGCCCGAAAACGTGATCGACCTGTCCCGGCACCTGGGCTCCGTGACCGAAATCCTGCGCGACAAACGCACCAACCGATCCGGCGTCCTGACCGCACCGGTCATCCGCCCCCGCCCGGGGGAAGAAGGCGCCTGGCGGTCCGAGGCGAACCCGGTGGATATCGTCCTGCGGTAACCGGCAGCACGTGGAGTGCGCCGGTTACCTGGACTGCACTGGTTACTTGGGCTGCACTGGCTACTTGGACTGAACCCTGGCCAGGAACTGGGCCGTGCGGTCCTGCAGCCCCTGGATTTGGCGCTGCACGACGACGGCGGGGTCCGGGTTGATCTCGTTGGCCGGCGGTTCCCTGCGGACGTTGCCGCAGCAGAGGAAGTCGGCGCAGATCAGGGTGCCGACGGTGTTGCCGTCGCGCCCCGACTGGCCCGAGCGCTTGGCGACCCAGAGCAGGACGTCCTCCTTGGAGAAGACGTCCCGGCAGAGTTCGCACAACACGGAACGGTTCTTCCGGACGCCTCCCTCGGGGGCCCGGAGCATGATTCCGGTGAGGCCTTTCGGACCGGGGACCACCAGGTAACCGCGCAGCGGCATCTTTCCGTCCCGCCAGCCCAGGAACTCAAGGCTGTCCCAGTCGAGGGAATCGAAGTTTTTGGGCAGCGTCAGTTTCGCCGCTTCCGAGCGGCTGGCGTTGACGAAGGATGAGCGGATTTGCTGGGGCGTGACTGATTGCATGGCTGAACTTTCGTAGCAGTGGGCGGCCCGGATCCGGGCCAAGGTAACAGGGGAGTCAGTCAGTCTCCGCGGAGCAGGCCAAAGCGGCCACCCCGCTCTCCATGGCAGCGGCGGCCGTGATAGCCCTCTGCATGCGCATTTCCTGTTGTCCTGTCCGATGTTCAGCGTTTGTTCAGCGTTCCGGGCGGCTTCGTCCGGCCCGGCAAGGCCATCCTGCCAAATTGGGAGCCAACTGTCCAAGGAACGGCTCGTGGATGTGGCGTTGGTCACCCAATCTGGATTAGGTGACAAAAATGTTGCGTAATGATGATTTGCATAGGTTAGCCTTACTTAAGTTTTCATCCGCCCCCTTGAAGGAGCCCCGTGACGTCCCCCCTTTTCCCTGGTCCCCTCCCCACCCGCCGGAGCCTCTTCTCCTCCACCGGTAAAGCGGCAGCCATCCTCGCCGCAGCCGCGCTCACGCTCTCTGGCTGCTCCACCGGCCCCGCCGCCTCCGTAACCGCCGCCACCAGCGCCGGCGGCAGCACGGCGTTCCCGGTCACCATCGAGCACGTGTTCGGCAGCACCACCATCGAGAAGCAGCCCACCCGGGTGGCGACGGTCTCCTGGGTAAACGACGACGTCGCCATCGCCCTGGGCGTGGTGCCCGTCGGCGTCCCCAAGAACGAATGGGGCGGCAACAGCAAAGGCTCCACCCCGTGGAAGGACGCCGCCCTGGAAAAACTGGGTGCCGGATTCGGTTCGGCCAAAGCGCCGGTCCAGTACTCCGAAGCCGACGGCATCAACTTCACCGAGATCGCCAAGCTCAGCCCCGACGTCATCCTCGCCGCCTACTCGGGCCTCACCGAGGAGGACTACAAGAAGCTCAGCGAGATCGCCCCCGTGGTGGCCCACCCCCAGGTGGCGTACGGAACCTCCTGGCAGGACTCAACCACCATCATCGGCAAAGCCCTGGGCAAGGAAGCGCAGGCAGCACAACTGGTGGCGGACACCGAAGCCACCGTCAAGGACAAGGTCGCCAAGTACCCGCAGATCGCCGGCAAGAGCTTCATCTACGGCAACCTCGAGCCCGCCAAGGGTGACGGCGTGAACGTCTACACGGCCAACGACAACCGTCCCCGGTTCCTCACCGAAATCGGCATGACCCTGGCACCGGTGGTGGCAGAGAACTCCAAGGGCTCCAAGGAGTTCTACATCCCGTGGTCCGCGGAAAAAGCCAACGAGCTGGCCTCGGACATCTTCGTCACCTGGGTCCCCGACGCCTCCACCACGGACGCCATCAAGGCCGACCCCCTGCTGGGCCAGATCCCCGCCATCAAAAACGGCGCCCTGGTGGCCGATTCGGACAACACCCTGACCCTTTCCATCTCGGCATCCTCGCCGCTGAGCCTCCCGTGGTCCCTGGACACCTTCCTGCCGCAGCTCGCCGGCGCAGCGGATGCAGTGAAGTAGGTCCAGCGCCATGAGTACGACGACGGCACGTCCCGCGGCGGACGCCGGCACCCGGGTGCCGGCCCGGGCGTCGGCCGCTCCCCTCCGCGGCAACGCCCCGGAAAGGAAGCGCGCCGCCTGGCTGGCTGCCGCCGTCGTCGTGCTGGTGCTCATGGCAGGGGCATCGCTGGCGGTGGGTGCCCGGGATGTTCCACTCGGCACGGTGTGGCAGGCGCTGGCAGCGTTCGATCCCGCGAACGGGGACCATGCCGTGGTCCAGGCGCGGATTCCGCGGACTGTCCTTGGCCTGCTGGCCGGCGGCGCCCTGGGGCTGGCCGGCGCGGCCATGCAGGGAGTTGCCCGCAACCCGCTGGCCGATCCCGGCATCATCGGCGTCAACGCCGGTGCAGCCCTGGCGGTGGTGACCGGCATCTACGTCTTCGGCGTAACCGGCTTTTCCGGATACATCTGGTTCGCCTTCATCGGCGCCGCAACCGCCGCCGTCCTGGTGTATCTCATCGCATCGCTGGGCCGGGAAGGCGCCACGCCGGTCAAGCTCGCGCTTGCGGGGGCTGCCCTGAGCGCCGGGCTCTCCTCCCTCATGAACGTCATCCTGGTCTCCAGCCAGGACACCCTGGACAGGTTCCGGTTCTGGCAGGTCGGCGGAATCGCCGGCAGGGACTGGTCCGTGCTGCTTCCCGGCCTGCCCTTTTTGGCCGCAGGCGCACTCATTGTGCTGTTGAGCGGCAGGATCCTCAACAGCCTGGCCCTGGGCGACGACACCGCCCGCGGGCTTGGACAGCGTGTTGGCGCCGCCCGTGCCGTGACGGCACTGGGAATCGTCCTGCTGTGCGGTACGGCCACGGCTTTGGCGGGTCCCATCGGCTTCGTCGGCCTGGTGGTGCCGCACGCCGTCCGTTTCCTCACCGGTCCGGACTACCGCTGGATCCTTCCCTTCTCCCTGGTGGCCGCTCCGGCGCTGCTGCTCGCGGCAGACATCATCGGGCGCGTGGTGCTGCTGCCCGGCGAGGTCCCGGCCGGCATCATGACAGCCCTCGTCGGCGCCCCGGTCTTCGTCTGGCTGATCCGCCGCGGGAAGGGAGCCGGGCTGTGAGGGTCCACCGGACTGCCGTGCTGGCCTCCGCCGTAGTGGTGATGTTCTTCGTGTCCGTCCTGCTGGGCAGCTACACGGTCACCGTCCCCGACTTCTTCACCATCGTCGCCAACCATCTCACCGGCGGCCCGAAGATTCCGGGCGCCAGCTTCATCGTGATGGAGAACAAGCTTCCGCATGCCGTGGTTGGAACCATGATCGGAGTTGCGTTCGGACTGGCCGGCGCCCTCTTCCAGACCATGCTCCGGAACCCGCTGGCCAGCCCCGATGTCATAGGCATCAGCTCCGGTGCCAGCGCGGCGGCCGTTGTTGCCATCGTTGTTTTCGGCGCATCCGGTGCCACGGTGTCCGGGGCGGCGCTGGCCGGTGCGCTCGCCGTGGCCGTCCTGATCCATGCGATCTCCAGCGGCAGGAACCGCGGGCCCGGCCGGGGAAACGCAGCCGGGAACCGCCTCGTCCTGGCCGGTGTAGGCATCGCCGCCGCCCTGCAGGCAGTGGTGAGTTTCCTGATGACCCGCGCCGATATCCGGACCGCCGCCGACGCCCTGGTCTGGCTGAACGGCTCCCTGAACTCCGCCAACTGGGACCGGGCCGGCGTCCTGTTCCTGGCGCTCGCGGTGCTGGTTCCCGCCGTCGTGTTCCTTGCCGGGCCGCTGCGGATCCTGGAACTGGGCGACGACGCCGCCGCCGGACTGGGACTCCGCGTCGCCGGCACCCGCCTGGCCCTCGTGGTCATTGCGGTATCGCTCGCGGCGGTGGCGACGGCGGCGGCCGGGCCGGTCGCATTCGTCGCCTTCCTGGCCGGACCCATCGCCCGCCGCTTCACCGGCAAACCCGGCCTGCCGGCGTCGGCCCTGGTGGGTGCCCTGATTGTCCTCGCGGCGGACTACTTCGCCGCCAACCTCGCCCCGCTGCTGCTGGACGGCACCGTCCTGCCGGTGGGAGTGGTCACCGGCGCGCTCGGCGCCCCGTTCCTGCTGTGGCTCCTGATCACAGCCAACAGAAAGGACGCCTGACGTGCCCGTCCTGGAAGCACACGGCCTGACACTGCAATACGACCAACGCCGCGTGGTGGACCGGCTCAGCATCCGGATCCCCGAAGGCAGGGTCACCATGATCGTCGGTGCGAACGCCTGCGGAAAGTCCACCCTGCTGCGCGGCCTGTCCCGGCTCCTCAAACCGGCGGCCGGGGCCGTGACCCTGGACGGCAAGGACATCCACGCCCGCCCGGCCCGCGAACTGGCCCGCACCCTTGGCCTGCTTCCCCAGCATCCCGCCGCCCCGGACGGAATCACGGTCCGGGACCTGGTGGGCCGTGGCCGCTACCCGCACCAAGGCCTGTTCCGCAGCTGGAGCGGCAACGATGAAGCAGCCGTGCAGCGCGCGCTGGAAGCCACCGGGACGCTGGACCTGGCCGGGCGCGAGGTGGACGAACTCTCCGGCGGCCAACGCCAGCGCGCCTGGATTGCCATGGCGCTGGCGCAGGAAACGGAGGTGCTGCTGCTGGACGAACCCACCACGTACCTCGACCTGGCGCACCAGGTGGAAGTCCTGGACCTGGTCACGGACCTGAACCGCACACGGGGCACCACTGTGGCCATCGTCCTGCACGACCTCAACCTCGCCGCACGCTACGCAGACCACATCATCGCCATGAAGGAGGGCGACGTAACGGCCGCCGGCACCCCCGCCGACGTGGTGACCGAACACCTGGTCCGCGACGTCTTCGGCCTCGAAAGCCGCGTCATCCCCGACCCCGTCTCCGGGACCCCGCTCATCATTCCCATCGGCCGCCATCACGCCACCGCCAACGAACTGGAGCCCGTCGCATGAAGACCCGCGAAACCGCCGCCACCCAGCCGATGAGCCTGGCCTTCGAGGTCAGCGTCACCTCGGTCCGCGACCTCAGTCCCAACTTCCGCAGGATCACCTTCGGCGGGTACTCGTTGCGCGGGTTCGGCGTCCACGGCGACACCCTTGACCTCCGGATCAAACTGCTGATCCCCTCGCTCGCCGCCGACGGCACCGAACTGCCGCTCCCGGCCTTCAACACCATCCGGCCGGGCTGGTACCGGGACTGGCTTGCCATGGACCCGGCCGTCCGCGGCGCCATGCGGACCTATACCGTCCGGGAGGCCAGGCTGGACGCGGTGTACCCGGAGATCGACGTTGATTTCGCCCTGCACGGCAATCACCGCGGGCTGCCCATGGACGCCTCCGGCCCGGCTGCGAACTGGGCCGTGAACGCCAAACCGGGCGATTCCCTGACCATCATCGGCCCCAACAACCGCGCAGCGCACTGCGTCACCGCGGAAACTTACTCCGGCATCGAATGGCGTCCCGGGCTGGCCCAGCGCATCCTGCTCGCCGGCGACGAAACCGCCGTCCCCGCGATCTCCGCGATCCTGGAAACCCTTCCCCCCTACATGAGCGGGCACGCGTTCCTCGAGGTCCAGCAGCCCGCGGACTTCCTGGAACTCAGCTCCCCGGCGGACATCGAGATCACCTGGCTGGCCCGCGGTGCCGCCATCGGCAGGTCCAGGCCGCACGGCCAGTTGCTGCAGGAGGCAGTGCGCAAGGCCGTCCCCGTGCCGGGCTGGGTGGGCATCACCGCGGACGGCGGCGGCGCGGGGCCGGAGCCCGAAGACGTCAACGTCGACGTGGACATCCTTTGGGAAACGCCCGCCCGGATGGAGGCCGCCGCCGTCACCGCCTCCAGGAATCCGAGCCTGCCGGCCGGTGCCATGCCCTTCTACGCCTGGATCGCCGGCGAAGCGGCCGCCATCCGGGACCTGCGCCGGTACCTGGTCCGCGAGGTAGGCATCGACCGGAAGCAGGTGGCGTTCATGGGCTACTGGCGGCAGGGCAAGGCCGAGGGCTGAGTCTTCCTGCGCCTGGGTGCGCCGGCGACACTATTTCGCCGTCGCTTAGCGGTTGGACCCTTCCCAAACTTCGCAAGCTCAGTTCGGGGCCCTCGGGTCCGCCCTTCCTCCCTGCACTTCGTTCCGGCCGCGGGCGGCCTCTCTCCGCTCCGGTCGGCGATGCGCTCCTACGCGAAACAGCGTCGCCGGCTTAGAGCCTCTCCGTCACCCAAGCTTTACCTCGGCTTTCCCTGCGCGCTTCTTCTTGCGTTTAGGTTGGGGTCGTGGTGCCTGAATCCTTGCTTCCTGACTCGGGGCGGCGGGTGTTTGTTGCACTGGGGGACTCTTTCACCGAAGGGGTGGGGGACCGGGATGAGCGGCTGCCCAACGGGGTGCGGGGCTGGGCCGACCGGGTGGCCGAGAAACTGGCCAAAGCGCAGCCCGGCTGGAAGTACGCCAACCTGGCCATCAGGAGCAAGCGGCTCAGGCACATTATCGACGAACAATTGGAGCCCGCCCTGCGCATGCGGCCCACGCTGATCACGCTCTACGCCGGCGGCAACGACATCCTGGACCTGAAGACGGACATGGGCGCGCTGATGGCGGACTACGAGCAATTCGTCGCCGCACTCGCAGGGACCGGGGCTACCGTGGTCCTCTTCACCGGGTTCGACGTCAAGGTTTCGGCGCTGCTGGAGCCGCTGAAGAAGCGCAATGCCTACTACAACCAGCGGGTCCGGGAGATCGCCGCGAAGCACGGGGCACTGTTGGTGGATTACTGGTGCCTGGACGCCTTCCATGACCGGAGGATGTGGGACTCGGACCGGCTCCACATGTCCAAGGCCGGCCACAAATACCTTGCCGGGCAGGTGCTGGACCAGTTGGGCGTACCGCACAAGATCAAGCGCAAGGACTGGGAACCGGCCGCCCGGCTCAGCGTGCGCGAATGGGAGCAGCAGCAGCGGCGCTGGGTCCACGACTGGGTCCTGCCGCTGTTCGGCCGCAAGCTCCGCGGCGTCACGCTGGGGGATACGCTCACCCCGCGCTGGCCGGAGCCGGTGAAGGTCCCGCGCAAAGGGCTGAAGAAGCTTGCGGCGGAAACGCCCGACGACGGCGCCGTGCCTTAGCCGGTCTGGGCGGGCGGGGTGTCCAGCAGGTTTTCATACCCCGGCGCCACCCGGCCGGCATGGAACTCCAGCACCTCGAAATCGGCCACCCCGTTGGAGTAGAACGGGTCCTGCGCCAGGCTGGCGTCGAGGGTGGCGCGGTCCGCCTGCGACAGCAACAATCCTCCGGTACGCGGAATCTTGCGGCCCGCGGCGATGAACACGCCGTCGTCGAAGGCCTTTTGTAGCCAGGCGATGTGGGCGTCGTTATGGAAGTCGACGATCTCCTGGGGCACGCGGTAGGTGAGGGAGACAACATACATGGGCCAAGCCTACCGGCGTCGCAACAGGCTACTTGAAAGATCAATCGTAGAATGGGCTCATGACCGAACCCCGATGGCTCAACGCAGACGAACGCCGTGCCTGGCTGGCGCTGGTGAGCATCAACACGTTGCTGCCTGCGGCGCTTGATACCAGGCTGCACGGCGCGGGGAAGTTGTCCCTTTTCGACTACACCGTCCTGGCCATGCTCTCCGAAGCCGAGGACCGGTTCCTGCCCATGAGTGAGCTGGCCGCCCGCAGCAGCGCTTCCCTGTCCCGCCTCTCCCATGTGGTGACGAAGCTCCAAAAACGGGGCTGGGTGGAGCGCCGGCCGCACCCCCACGATGCGCGGGTCACGACGGCGCACCTCACCGAGGAAGGCATGGCGACCATTGTGCGGCTGGCACCCCGCCACGTTGAGGATGTCCGGGACCTGTTCCTCGATGCCCTGACCGAACAGGACGTCCTGGACCTGGCGCGGATCGGCGAAAAAGTTGTCGGACGGCTGGACACTGACCACTGGATCCTGCGCGAAACCAAGGGCTGAGCCGCCGATTGGTTGCTTCCGGCAACGGATGGCAAACTTACCGCATGGATTTCACTTCCCGGTTCGTGGCCCTGGGCGATTCTTTCACTGAAGGCGTTGGCGACGACGACCCCGCCCGCCCCAATGGCGTGCGCGGCTGGGCCGACCGCCTGGCCGAACAACTGTGCGCCGCCGATCCCGGCTTCGGCTACGCCAACCTGGCCATCCGCGGCAGGAAGCTCCGCCAGATCCTTGCCGAGCAGGTGGACGCCGCCGTCGAACTCAAGCCCACACTGGTGAGTATTTACGCAGGTGCCAATGACATCCTCCGGCCACGCGTGGACATCGACGAACTTCTGGTGGAGTACAACGACGCCGTCGGCCGGCTGGCCGCTACCGGCGCCACCGTGGTGATGTTCACCGGCTTCGATGCCCGGGGGTCAAAGGTCTTCGGCACCATGCGCGGCCGGACGGCTATCTATAACGAGCTGGTCCGCGGCATCGCGGGGGACCACGGTGCGCTGTTGGTGGACTACTGGCGCTTCAGCGAGTACTACGACTGGGGCATGTGGGCCCACGACCGGATGCACATGTCCGCTGCGGGCCACGCCAACATGGCCAAGCGTGTGCTCGAAGTCCTCAAATATGACCACTCCATCGACATCCCGCCCATGACGCCGGTCCCCGAACTCAGCGGCAGGGAGGCGCTCCGCGCCAACGCACAATGGTTCCGGGAATATGCGGCCCCGTGGGTGGTCCGCCGGGTCACCGGCAAGTCGTCCGGGGACAACCTCCGGCCCAAGTACGCCCAGCTCACGCGTCTCTGACCCCCGCAGTGTCCGGCCGCCGTCCTCAGGCGTGCCGGAACGCCGGAGTGGCCAGCATCGAGCCGTCGGCGCGAATCGCCAATACGGCAACATCCCAGGAGTCAGCGGCGAGGTTCAGCATCGGCATTCCGCCGGAAACGATTGCCGTGGCCAGCACATCGGCGGTAACGATGTCCGCCGCCGCCACGGTGACCTGGACGAATTCCGTCCCACCGCCCAGCCGCCAGATGTGCTCGCCCCGCTCGGCGGAACCTGACGTTGCAAGGGCTGCGTGCTGGCCGCCCGCCCCAAGCGCATACCCGGTGATCAGCGTGCGGCGGTCCGCCGGATCCACAATCCCGGCCTTCCACGGCTCCGTGCTGCCGGGCCGGGGCGAGCCGCTCACCAGGACGTCGCCGCCGGCGTTGAGGCACCAGTCGCGCCGGCCCAGGGCCAGGAGCGAAGTCCCGGCCTCGCGGATCGCGTGGCCTTTGACGATGCCGGAAAGATCAAGGACGCCGTCCGGCCTCTCGGGGGTAAAAGCGCCTTCCGTGCGCAGCCGCCAATCGTGCGCTTCCGCGTACCGTTCCCGCATTTGCGCAGAGGCCGTCCGCAGCGTCAGTTCCCCGCGGGCCAGCCGGCTGGCTTCGGAGTCCGGGCGGTACAGGCTGAAGGTTTCGTCGAGTTCCCGGAAAAGGCGTTCGACGACGGCGGTGGCGGCGGCGAGCTCATCAAGCCGAGGCTGCCCTTCCGCGGCCATTCCGACGGGCATGGTCAGGCTGATGACCGTACCCATGCACTCGAAGGTGCGGGCTTTCAGGGCCGGGGTGCCGGTTTGCGCCGGCAACGGGCTAGAGGTGCGCTGCATCGATCGCTGCCTGGAGTGAGGTGAGGTAGGCGTTGCTGGTGACGGTGGCGCCGCTGATGGTCTTGATGCCGGCCGACTGGGCAGCCAGCGCCTCGCTGCGGAGCAGGGGTGCCGCACGGTTGCTGATCTGGACCGACTTGCCGTCGGTGTTGGTCAGCTGGAGGGCCGTGACATCCGTGATCTTGCCGTTCGCCACCGTGATCTGGACCTGCACGGGGCCGAACCTGGTCTGCACCGCGGTGCCCTTGTAGGTGCCGGAGGCGGTGGAACCCGACGAACCGGACGAGCTCGAGGAGCCGGTCGTCCCCGACGTGCCGGACGAGCCTGTTGTGCCGGAGGAACCCGAAGCGGTGGAGGGACCCATCCCGGATGCGCCGGTGCCGGTGGCGCCCGTGGTGCCTGTTGCCGTCGTGCCTGTAGCGACGGTGCTGATGCCTGATACCTGCGTGCCGGCCTGCCAGCCCGCCAGGAGAATCCCGGCGGAGGCAAAGGCGGCAGCGGCGAGTCCGCGTATTTTCACCAGTCAAACCTTTCGTGATGGATCTGGTCCTCGCGGACGCCGGCCTTCGCGGCGTCCGCTATGACGTTGGCCGCCCAGGTGGCCGGTCCGCAGACGTAGACGTCTGCGTCCTTGATGTCCGGGACGTAGGAGGTGAGGCTGTAGCCGTTGCGCACGGCGTCCTCGGGGAGCCAGGTGGAGCGGCCATGGGACCGCGGCCCGGTGAGGTGGAAGAGCCTGACCCCGCGTTCCTGGCAGAGCTCCAGGATTTCGCCGCTGAGATAGAGTTCCTGCTCCGTGTGGCCGCGGAGCAGGACGCTCGCCTCCCCGGGGCCGAACGGCGTGGTTTCCAGCAGCGCGCGCAGCGGAGTGATGCCGATGCCGGCACCGATCATGACCACTTTGTTCTTGGTGCGGGCAGCGGTGCTGAGCAGGCCGTACGGTCCCTCCAGCGCCACTTTGGTTCCCTTGCGGAGCCGGAGGAGACCGGCCGATCCGTCGCCCAGGTTGCGGACGGTGATCCGCATGGTTCCCTGGCCGTCGGGTCCAGTGAAAACGGGCTCGGCAGAGAGGCTGAACGGGTGCGGATGCCACCACATTCCCGGGGCCAGGAACCGCCAGATGAAGAAGCGTCCGCCGGTCCCCGCCAGCTGGTCCAGCTGCCGGCCGCGCATGACGATGTTCACGACGCCGGGCGCCACGGACTCGACCTTGGCCACAGTGAGCTGGTGCCTGAGGGTGGCCAGTACCGGTTCCAGGATGCGGAAGTACACCAGTGCCGTTCCGGTGGAGATGCAGATGGCCAGCCAATACCAGCGCTGCCAGGTCCCCGCGGCGAACAGCCCGCCCACGCTGAACTGGTGCGGGATTGAGGTGGCGACGGCGGCATAGGTCAGCAGGTGCACCACGTACCAGAACTCGTACGGGAAGCGGCGCCGGACGGCCACCAGGGACGTCACCACGACGGCGATAAACAGGGCCATGGAGACGAACGCCAGCCACATATCGGGGAGCTGCATCCAGAGGTTGACGGACTCGGTGACAGGGTCGAGCCCCTCCGCCATGCCGTACCCGATGGCGATCAGGACGCCGTGGGCCAACAGCAGGTAGAGGGAGGGCTTGCCCAGCTTGCCGTGGAATTCCAGGGCGCGGTCGTGGCCGATGGTCCCGTCAATGAAGGGGATCCTTGCGGCCAGGAGCAGCATGAGCAGGACAAGGTCCATACCCGCCAGTCCGGCCACGATCCCGCCCGCGGTGAACAGCCCCGCGGGGGATGTGATGTTCGAAGCCCCGCCGTCCGCCAGCCAGAGGGCAATGGCCGCGGCAACGGAGGCCCAGGCAATCACGGTCAGGAGGTCGGTGCGGAGCATGCGCTGCTTGTGCTGGCCGGCGAACCGGTCGCGGACGGGCCGTGGTGTGGACAGGGAAGGGCGCTCCGGACGGCCGGAGCTGCTTGCGGCCGGTGTTGTCGGCAGGAGCTGCGTGTTCATGCCTCCAAGATTGCTGTGGGAAGCTATGTCCCTGCTGTGAAAAGGGGGAACAAGCTGCTGTGACCTTTCGGTCCCGCTGCCGCCCTTATACACCCGATTGGTCTTTAATTGCGTCAACTCGTAGACTTGGTAGGCGCTAAGTGCGCGGAGCGTGCGCAATTGCTCCGGTTGCCCGGTAATTTTCTCCAGGGCGGCCGGTAGTTAGGGGCTCAAGTTGCGTGACTAACCGTTGCCCTTCTTCACTTTTGGGTCGCCCTTAGCAGCATGGTCCAGCAGCAGATATGCGGATCATTACTTTCAATTCTTGAGGAGAAGTCATGGCAGCACACTGCCAAGTGACCGGAGCCGAGCCGGGCTTTGGGCACAGCATTTCGCACTCGCACCGCCGCAACAAGCGTCGGTTCGATCCGAACATTCAGAAGAAGCGCTACTGGGTTCCGTCCCTGCGCCGTAACGTCACGCTGCAGGTCTCTGCACGTGGCATCAAGACCATCGACGTGCGCGGCATCGACGCAGTCGTCGCCGACATTCTGGCTCGTGGGGTGAAGCTCTAGTGGCTAAGGACAAGGACGTACGTCCGATCATCAAGCTCAAGTCGACCGCGGGCACGGGTTACACCTACGTAACCCGCAAGAACCGTCGTAACGATCCTGACCGCATGGTCCTGAAGAAGTACGACCCCAAGATCCGCCAGCACGTCGAATTCCGAGAGGAGCGCTAAACATGGCTAAGAAGTCCAAGATTGCTCGCAACGAGCAGCGCAAGGTCATCGTTGAGCGTTACGCTGCGAAGCGCCTCGAGCTGAAGAAGACCCTGGTTGACGAAAACGCAACCGACGAAGCACGCGAAGCAGCCCGCCTGGGCCTGCAGAAGCTGCCCCGCAACGCGTCCCCGATCCGTCTGCGCAACCGCGACATCATCGACGGCCGTCCCCGCGGTACCTTCCAGAAGTTCGGTATCTCCCGTGTTCGCTTCCGCGACATGGCTCACCGCGGTGAGCTCCCGGGCATCACCAAGTCTTCCTGGTAATCCAGCACTGCTGATACCAGCTGCTTGAGAAGGGCCGGCAACCATGTGGTTGCCGGCCCTTCTGCGTTTAACCCACTCCGCGGGTGGTGGTTGAGCATGTGTGCGCCCTGTGCGGCAGCACACACGGCGGGATGACGACGGCGGGAGGCGGCCTGGGTGCCAGTTGGCCCGTTTCGCCGCGGAATCCCGGGGATGTACTCCGCTGGGAGGGCCGGTTTGCGGTGACGCCGGTGGGCGTGTATTGTTTTCTAAGTCGCCGCGGGGGAGACAGTGAAGAACTGATCACCGGGCGGCCGCAAACCCCAAATCAAAGCCAAAATCTGGTTGCTCTTTAGGGCGCTGGAAATCGGTGGGGCCGGTCTTCAATTCGATTCAGATCCTGAAAGATGGATTTGTGTTGGGGTGGGGGATCGGGTAAGTTTGGAAAGTTGCTCCGGAGCGATCTGCGACTGGTTTTTGGTTGTGGTGGTGCCGGGTGTGTCTGTTGTTTGAGAACTCAATAGTGTGCCAAGTTTGTTGATACCAATTGTTTTATGGATTGGTTGAATTGACTGGATCCGCCACCCCCGTGGTGTGGTCTGGTTTTTACAGCTGGTTTCAAATTTTGTGCAGCCGGGTGTGGTGTTATTTCCACCTGCTTGGTTGTGTCTGTTTTTCTTCAACGGAGAGTTTGATCCTGGCTCAGGATGAACGCTGGCGGCGTGCTTAACACATGCAAGTCGAACGATGAACTGGTGCTTGCACTGGGGATTAGTGGCGAACGGGTGAGTAACACGTGAGTAACCTGCCCTTGACTCTGGGATAAGCCTGGGAAACTGGGTCTAATACCGGATATGACCTTCCATCGCATGGTGGTTGGTGGAAAGCTTTTGTGGTTTTGGATGGACTCGCGGCCTATCAGCTTGTTGGTGGGGTAATGGCCTACCAAGGCGACGACGGGTAGCCGGCCTGAGAGGGTGACCGGCCACACTGGGACTGAGACACGGCCCAGACTCCTACGGGAGGCAGCAGTGGGGAATATTGCACAATGGGCGGAAGCCTGATGCAGCGACGCCGCGTGAGGGATGACGGCCTTCGGGTTGTAAACCTCTTTCAGTAGGGAAGAAGCGAAAGTGACGGTACCTGCAGAAGAAGCGCCGGCTAACTACGTGCCAGCAGCCGCGGTAATACGTAGGGCGCAAGCGTTATCCGGAATTATTGGGCGTAAAGAGCTCGTAGGCGGTTTGTCGCGTCTGCCGTGAAAGTCCGGGGCTCAACTCCGGATCTGCGGTGGGTACGGGCAGACTAGAGTGATGTAGGGGAGACTGGAATTCCTGGTGTAGCGGTGAAATGCGCAGATATCAGGAGGAACACCGATGGCGAAGGCAGGTCTCTGGGCATTAACTGACGCTGAGGAGCGAAAGCATGGGGAGCGAACAGGATTAGATACCCTGGTAGTCCATGCCGTAAACGTTGGGCACTAGGTGTGGGGGACATTCCACGTTTTCCGCGCCGTAGCTAACGCATTAAGTGCCCCGCCTGGGGAGTACGGCCGCAAGGCTAAAACTCAAAGGAATTGACGGGGGCCCGCACAAGCGGCGGAGCATGCGGATTAATTCGATGCAACGCGAAGAACCTTACCAAGGCTTGACATGAACCGGTAATACCTGGAAACAGGTGCCCCACTTTGTGGTCGGTTTACAGGTGGTGCATGGTTGTCGTCAGCTCGTGTCGTGAGATGTTGGGTTAAGTCCCGCAACGAGCGCAACCCTCGTTCTATGTTGCCAGCACGTGATGGTGGGGACTCATAGGAGACTGCCGGGGTCAACTCGGAGGAAGGTGGGGACGACGTCAAATCATCATGCCCCTTATGTCTTGGGCTTCACGCATGCTACAATGGCCGGTACAAAGGGTTGCGATACTGTGAGGTGGAGCTAATCCCAAAAAGCCGGTCTCAGTTCGGATTGGGGTCTGCAACTCGACCCCATGAAGTCGGAGTCGCTAGTAATCGCAGATCAGCAACGCTGCGGTGAATACGTTCCCGGGCCTTGTACACACCGCCCGTCAAGTCACGAAAGTTGGTAACACCCGAAGCCGGTGGCCTAACCCCTTGTGGGAGGGAGCTGTCGAAGGTGGGACTGGCGATTGGGACTAAGTCGTAACAAGGTAGCCGTACCGGAAGGTGCGGCTGGATCACCTCCTTTCTAAGGAGCACCTACAACGGTTGCTGTCCCGTGTATGCGGGGTGGTGGTGTTGTCAGGAGTAAAGGCCCGTTTCGCGGACGAGTGTTTCGTGGCGGGTGCTCAAGGGTGGAATATCAACAAATAGCGGTCGTGGTGTTTTCTGCTTGTCTTAGTACGAGCCAGTGATGGTTCTGGAACGGTGGGTGGGTGATGGCGCGGTTTAGTGTTTGGCACACTGTTGGGTCCTGAGGCAACAGGGCCACGGACGGCCCCTGCCTGTTTGGGTGGGGGTTGTTGGTGGGTTTGTTTGTTTCTGGTTTCCTGGCTGCATCGATCATGCATGGGTGCGTCTGCTGTTGCGGGCGTGGTGTGTGGGGTGTGTGGTTTGGGGTTGTTGTTTGAGAACTACATAGTGGACGCGAGCATCTTGTATAAGAAGCAATTTCCAAGAATATGAACCTGGATCTGGCTGCGCTGTTGATGCCCTTTGTGGGTGTTGGGGTGTGGTTGGTTTCCGTGGTTCTCTCGAGAAATTTTTTTGATCTTTGTGGTCAAGTTTTTAAGAGCACACGGTGGATGCCTTGGCATTAGGAGCCGAAGAAGGACGTAGGAATCTGCGATAAGCCTGGGGGAGTCGATAACCGGACTGTGATCCCAGGGTGTCCGAATGGGGAAACCCCGCCAAGCGCGCGAGTGACTTGGTGACCCGTACCTGAACACATAGGGTGCGTGGGGGGAACGCGGGGAAGTGAAACATCTCAGTACCCGCAGGAAGAGAAAACAATAGTGATTCCGTTAGTAGTGGCGAGCGAACGCGGATCAGGCTAAACCGTTCCATGTGTGATAGCCGGCGGGCGTTGCATGGTCGGGGTTGTGGGACTTTCCATACCAGTTCTGCCGGGCTGGTGGGGTGTGATGTGCGCGCATAGGTGAACGGTTTTGAAAGGCCGGCCAGAGAGGGTGTTAGTCCCGTAACCGTAATGTGTTTGTGCCGCCTGTGAGAGTATCCCAAGTAGTACGGGGCCCGAGAAATCCCGTGCGAATCTGTCAGGACCACCTGATAAGCCTAAATACTCCCTAATGACCGATAGCGGACCAGTACCGTGAGGGAAAGGTGAAAAGTACCCCGGGAGGGGAGTGAAACAGTACCTGAAACCGTGTGCTTACAATCCGTCGGAGCCAGTCTGATTCTGGTGACGGCGTGCCTTTTGAAGAATGAGCCTGCGAGTTAGTGTTACGTCGCGAGGTTAACCCGTGTGGGGCAGCCGTAGCGAAAGCGAGTCTGAATAGGGCGTTGCAGTGGCGTGATCTAGACCCGAAGCGAAGTGATCTACCCATGGCCAGGTTGAAGCGACGGTAAGACGTCGTGGAGGACCGAACCCACTTCAGTTGAAAATGGAGGGGATGAGCTGTGGGTAGGGGTGAAAGGCCAATCAAACTTCGTGATAGCTGGTTCTCCCCGAAATGCATTTAGGTGCAGCGTTGCGTGTTTCTTGCTGGAGGTAGAGCTACTGGATGGCTAATGGGCCCTACAAGGTTACTGACGTCAGCCAAACTCCGAATGCCGGTAAGTGAGAGCGCAGCAGTGAGACTGTGGGGGATAAGCTTCATAGTCGAGAGGGAAACAGCCCAGACCACCAACTAAGGCCCCTAAGCGTGTGCTAAGTGGGAAAGGATGTGGAGTTGCCCAGACAACCAGGAGGTTGGCTTAGAAGCAGCCACCCTTAAAAGAGTGCGTAATAGCTCACTGGTCAAGTGATTCCGCGCCGACAATGTAGCGGGGCTCAAGTACACCGCCGAAGTTGTGGCATTCAAACATTTACTAAGCCTTCGTGGTTCAGGTGTTTGGATGGGTAGGGGAGCGTCGTGTGGGCGGTGAAGTCGCGGTGTAAACCAGCGGTGGAGCCTACACGAGTGAGAATGCAGGCATGAGTAGCGAAAGACGGGTGAGAAACCCGTCCGCCGAATGATCAAGGGTTCCAGGGTCAAGCTAATCTGCCCTGGGTAAGTCGGGACCTAAGGCGAGGCCGACAGGCGTAGTCGATGGACAACGGGTTGATATTCCCGTACCGGCGAAAAACCGTCCATGTTGAACAGGGGATACTAACCGCCCGAGACCTGCCCGCTCACCCTTGTGGTGTTGTGGGTTTTGGTGGAGCGCGGGACCTGATCCTGGGAGGCAAGCGTATTAACAGGTGTGACGCAGGAAGGTAGCCGAGCCGGGCGATGGTTGTCCCGGTCTAAGGATGTAGGGCGAGTGGTAGGCAAATCCGCCACTCATGGTGCCTGAGATCTGATGGGACCCCCGTTTGGGGGGATTTGGTGATCCTATGCTGCCGAGAAAAGCATCGACGCGAGGTTTTAGCCGCCCGTACCCCAAACCGACACAGGTGATCAGGTAGAGAATACTAAGGCGATCGAGAGAATTATGGTTAAGGAACTCGGCAAAATGCCCCCGTAACTTCGGGAGAAGGGGGGCCCCAACCTTGATACACCTTCGCGGTGTGGAGGGGATCGGGGCCGCAGAGACCAGGGGGAAGCGACTGTTTACTAAAAACACAGGTCCGTGCGAAGTCGCAAGACGATGTATACGGACTGACTCCTGCCCGGTGCTGGAAGGTTAAGAGGACCGGTTAGCCTCACGGCGAAGCTGAGAATTTAAGCCCCAGTAAACGGCGGTGGTAACTATAACCATCCTAAGGTAGCGAAATTCCTTGTCGGGTAAGTTCCGACCTGCACGAATGGAGTAACGACTTCCCCGCTGTCTCAACCATAAACTCGGCGAAATTGCAGTACGAGTAAAGATGCTCGTTACGCGCAGCAGGACGGAAAGACCCCGAGACCTTTACTATAGTTTGGTATTGGTGTTCGGAGTGGCTTGTGTAGGATAGGTGGGAGACGTTGAAGCCCGGACGCCAGTTCGGGTGGAGTCATCGTTGAAATACCACTCTGGTCACTTTGGACATCTAACTTCGGCCCGTAATCCGGGTCAGGGACAGTGCCTGATGGGTAGTTTAACTGGGGCGGTTGCCTCCTAAAAAGTAACGGAGGCGCCCAAAGGTTCCCTCAGCCTGGTTGGCAATCAGGTGTCGAGTGTAAGTGCACAAGGGAGCTTGACTGTGAGAGAGACATCTCGAGCAGGGACGAAAGTCGGGACTAGTGATCCGGCGGTACATTGTGGAATGGCCGTCGCTCAACGGATAAAAGGTACCTCGGGGATAACAGGCTGATCTTGCCCAAGAGTCCATATCGACGGCATGGTTTGGCACCTCGATGTCGGCTCGTCGCATCCTGGGGCTGGAGTAGGTCCCAAGGGTTGGGCTGTTCGCCCATTAAAGCGGTACGCGAGCTGGGTTTAGAACGTCGTGAGACAGTTCGGTCCCTATCCGCTGCGCGCGCAGGAAATTTGAGAAGGGCTGTCCTTAGTACGAGAGGACCGGGACGGACGAACCTCTGGTGTGTCAGTTGTACTGCCAAGTGCACCGCTGATTAGCTACGTTCGGATGGGATAACCGCTGAAAGCATCTAAGCGGGAAGCTCGCTTCAAGATGAGATTTCCATACACAGTAATGTGTGAGAGGCCCCCAGCCAGACCACTGGGTTGATAGGCCGGATGTGGAAGCGAGGACTAACGACTCGTGAAGCTGACCGGTACTAATAGGCCAACAACTTACACCACACAGATACATACAAATTCTGCTTGCGTCCACTATGTGGTTCCCAACCAACAACCCCCAACACCCGGGGTTTGATACGGCACGGAACCAACAACTGAATAACAACACCACACATGTTGTAACCACACAGTCTTCCCACCAACCCCAGGGTTGGGACGGGTAACAAGGTTACGGCGGTCATAGCGTGGGGGAAACGCCCGGTCCCATTCCGAACCCGGAAGCTAAGACCCACAGCGCCGATGGTACTGCACCCGGGAGGGTGTGGGAGAGTAGGACACCGCCGGACACACATTGGTCGAGGCCCCAACCAACACGGTTGGGGCCTCCCACATTTAAAAACACCACCTAGACTTACCGTCTATGACTCCCCGAAGCACGGGCCCCAAGGGCAAACGGGCCACCATCCTCGATGTTGCCGCTGCCTCCGGCGTCTCCCGGCAAACCGTAACCCGTGCCATGAACGATATGGCCGGGATCAGCCCCGAGACCCGTGAACGCGTCCAAAGGATCGCTTCGGAGCTGGGCTACAGCCCCAGCCGCTTCGCCAAGGGGTTGGTCCAGGGGGCGAAGGTATCGATTGGCCTCGCCATCCCGGACCTGACCAACCCATATTTCCCCGCGTTTGCGTCC
This sequence comes from Pseudarthrobacter sp. MOO14, assembly GCF_058267675.1. Classification (NCBI taxonomy): domain Bacteria; kingdom Bacillati; phylum Actinomycetota; class Actinomycetes; order Micrococcales; family Micrococcaceae; genus Pseudarthrobacter; species Pseudarthrobacter sp. MOO14. Next base: position 2,177,645 of record NZ_CM177849.1, on the reverse strand, counting down.
AGCGTGGTGGAGGCAGCCACCGGGCGCGGCTGGAACGTTGTGGTGGATGACTACGGGCACGGAACCGGCAGTGCTGCCGACGCCGCTGCCAGGCTCGCACCCCAGGTGGACGCCCTTATTGGCTACCTCGCGCCACACGCGGACGAGGCGCAGGCGCTGATGGGCCGCCGGCCCGTCGTCGCCCTGGACTCACCGGACGCGGGAACCGCCGGCCGCATCTCGTTCGACTACCACCACGCCGCGAGGCTGGCACTTGCGCACCTTGCCGGCAGGGGTTGCACGAACGTCGCCTTCCTGGACTCGGACCAGGGAGCGCCTGCCGGCAGTCGGAGCGCGGCAGCAGCGGCCGTCGCCGAGGAAGCGGGAATGCAGCTCACCCGCTTCCAGGCCGAGCCCTCCGCGGCGGCCGCCAAGGCGGCCGTGGCCCTCCTGGCTGGCCGAGCAGAACCCGTTGACGGGATCCTTGCCTTCAACGACCTCATGGCCGCCGGTGCGCTTAAAGCCTTGCAGGCCTCCGGCAACGCCGTGCCGGGCGACTGCGCAGTCATCGGAATGGACGGGATACCGCTCGGAGAACTGCTCACCCCTGAGCTGACCACCCTCGCACTGGACCTGCGAGCCGTCGGACGTGCCGCCGTCGGCCTCCTCGAAGGACTCCTCTCGGGCTCGCTCGCGGAAGGCGGGACCGAGGCCCATCTGATCCTTCGGCACGAGCTGGTCCTCCGTCAGTCCGCCTAGGCCCCTACTCAAAGGCGCGCGCAGCGGATAGGCTTTAACCGCATACGCGTGAACGTTCACGTAACCCCGTCAACCACACCTGCAGCAAGGAAGACCATGGCACTCCACACCCCCGCCGCCACTGATGGCGGCCAGGACCCCCGCGGCGCCACACACTCCACCCCCAACCTGGAGCTTGGCCAGGAAGAGGTCCGGGAGTTGGCCTCGCTGGCGCCGGGATGCGGAAGCCTGCCCGCGCGCTCCTACCTGGCAACTGACGCGCCCAGGCTGTCCCTCAACGGTGATTGGCAGTTCAGGCTGAGCCCTGGAATCCGGACTGCGCCCAACGACGGGTGGCAGCACGGCACGCACCTGGCCTGTTTCGTCCCGCTGCCTGTCCCTTCCAGCTGGAGCATGCACGGCCACGGATCCCCGGCCTACACCAATGTCCAGTTCCCCTTCGCCGTGGAACCGCCGTTCGTCCAGGAAGCCAACCCCATCGGTGACCACCTGGTGACCTTCCAGGCGGGCCCGGAGTTCTTCCCGCACGCGCTGTTGCGGTTCGACGGCATCGACAACGCCGGGACGGTATGGCTGAACGGTGTTGAACTCGGAACCACCCGCGGCAGCAGGCTGGCCCACGAATTCGACGTGTCCGGCATCCTGGTGGAAGGCGCCAACACCCTGGCGGTGCGGGTGGCCCAGTTCTCCGCCGCGAGCTACGTGGAGGACCAGGACATGTGGTGGCTTCCGGGGATCTTCCGGGACGTGACCCTTCAAGCGCGGCCCGCTGACGGCCTCGACGATCTGTTCGTCCACGCGGACTACGACCACGCGACGGGTCACGGCACGCTGAGGGTCGAGGTGACCCGGGCCGGCAAGGCGATTGACGCCGTCGTCCGCATCCCTGAACTCGGCCTGGAACTCCCCGCCGGGGCCCAACATACTGTCCCGGGCGTGGCGCCGTGGTCGGCGGAGCAGCCGCGCCTGTATGACGCCACCGTCAGCACCCCCGGTGAGACAGCATCCGTGCAGGTGGGATTCCGAAGCATCACCATCGAAGACGCCCAGTTCAAAGTCAACGGCCGGCGCATCCTGCTTCGCGGCGTAAACCGCCATGAACACCATCCCAGGCTGGGCCGCGTGGTGCCGCGGGATGTGGTGGAGGCGGAACTGCGGTTGATGAAGCAACACAACATCAACGCGATCCGCACCTCGCATTACCCGCCGCATCCGGAATTCCTCGCCCTGGCAGACCAGCTCGGGTTCTATGTGGTCCTCGAATGCGACCTCGAGACGCATGGATTCGTGGGGGCCGGATGGGCGCAGAACCCCAGCGACGATCCGCAGTGGGAGGAAGCCCTGGTGGACCGGATGGAGCGGACCGTGGAACGCGACAAGAACCATCCGTCAGTCATCATGTGGTCGCTCGGCAACGAGGCTGGCACGGGCCGGAACCTTGCCGCCATGTCGCGCTGGGCCAAGGACCGCGACCCGTCGCGCCCCATCCACTACGAAGGCGACTGGTCTTCGCCCGACGTTGACGTCTACTCCCGGATGTATGCCAGCCAGGCCGAGACGGCGCTGATCGGCCAAGGAATCGAACCGCCCCTCGAGAACGCCGAACTGGACGCCAGGCGCCGCGCCATGCCATTCGTGCTCTGCGAATACGTCCATGCCATGGGCAACGGGCCCGGTGGCATGAGCGAATACCAGGAACTGTTCGACAAATACCCACGGCTGATGGGCGGCTTCGTGTGGGAGTGGCTGGAGCACGGCATCACCGTGACGGACGCGGATGGCAGCGAACACTTCGCCTACGGCGGGGATTTTGGCGAAGAGATCCACGATGGAAACTTCGTCACTGACGGCTTGGTTGACGCCAACCGCAAGCCCCGCCCCGGGCTGCTGGACTTCAAGAAGGTCATCGAGCCGCTGCGCATAGAGGTCGGGCAGGATTGGGCCCGCTTCACCGTGCGGAACGGCCAGGACTTTGCGGACACGTCCGCCTTCAGCTTCCGGTACACAGTTGTGGCCGACGGCGACACCCAGGTGGAGGGGTCCGTGGCCGTTGCGCCGATAGCGCCCCAGTCCGAGGCCGTCGTCGAGCTGCCGACGGAGATTGCCCGGTATGCTGCCGCGCCGGCATCCAGCCAGTCTGCCGTGCTGACGGTGAGCGCGGTGCTTGCTTCCGATACGGCCTGGGCAGGGGCCGGCCACGAGGTCGCCTGGGGCCAGGCGGCCCGTTTTGGGACCCAGGATCCCCGGCTGCCCGCCGTGGACGGTGTCGAGGTCATGGACGACGAGCTGAAACTTGGCAACGCCCGGTTCAGCCGGGCCACCGGCATGCCCACGTCCATCGGCGGCCTTCCCGTCGACAAACTGGGGCTGGTCCTGTGGTGGGCACCCACTGACAACGATCTGGGCCGGGAATGGGGGAGCACCGACGAGCGGCCGCTTGCCACCCAGTGGAAGGACGCAGGTCTTGACCGCCTCCACACACGCCTGTTGGGCATTACGGCAGAACCCGCGGCAGGGGGCGGGGAACAACTCCGTGTCAGCACCCGCGTTGGCATTGCGGACAAGCAGTACGGAGTGCTGGTTGATTACCTGTGGACCAGCAACTCCGGAGCACTGGCACTGCGCACCCGCGTTAAGCCGGCAGGGGACTGGGTCAACGCCGGCTTCGACATCGAATGGGCGCGAATCGGTCTGGAGCTGGTCCTGGCGGCCGAGACAACCACGGTGAACTGGTTCGGGCAGGGACCGCACCAGAGTTACCCCGACACCGGCCAGGGAGCGCGGGTGGGGTGGTTCGAGTTGCCGCTCGCCGGCTGGGATGTTGATTATGTCCGGCCGCAGGAGTCCGGGGCACGCGGCTCCGTACGGCAGGCGGTTCTTGAAACCGGCGGCAAGCAGCTGCAACTCTCCGGAGAGCCCTTTGCGCTGACCGTCAGGCCCTACGGCATGGACGTCCTCGCAGCAGCGACGCATCGTCCCGACCTCGTTCCGGACGGACGCAGCTACGTTTACGTTGATCACGCCCGGCGGGGCGTTGGCACCGCGGCCTGTGGTCCCGGCGTCCTGGAGCCCTACCGGCTGAAGCCCCGCGAAGCTGAGTTTGAGGTCCTCCTCCAAGTCCACGGCTGAGGCCAATCCGGGAATGTGAGCCACCCGACATCGGCTCCAAACCCTCGAAGGCACTGAGAGGGCACGGTCAGCATTGCCGGAAACCGCGGAAATCCGTGGTTTCCGGCAGTGTGCGGAGCCCCCTCTTCCTTGATTTGCGGTGGGGTTGGTGGGCGTGTATTGTTTTCTGAGTCGCCGCCGCTGATGCGGAAAGATAGCGGCGAAAACCCCCTTCTGAACGGCCTGGAAAATGGTTCGCTTTGTGGCGAGCCTGGTGGGTTGGGGTGGTCTTCTTCCTGGTGTGGGTCCTGAAAGATGGATTTGTGTTGGGGTGGGGGATCGGGTAAGTTTGGAAAGTTGCTCCGGAGCGATCTGCGACTGGTTTTTGGTTGTGGTGGTGCCGGGTGTGTCTGTTGTTTGAGAACTCAATAGTGTGCCAAGTTTGTTGATACCAATTGTTTTATGGATTGGTTGAATTGACTGGATCCGCCACCCCGTGGTGTGGTCTGGTTTTTACAGCTGGTTTCAAATTTTGTGCAGCCGGGTGTGGTGTTATTTCCACCTGCTTGGTTGTGTCTGTTTTACTTCAACGGAGAGTTTGATCCTGGCTCAGGATGAACGCTGGCGGCGTGCTTAACACATGCAAGTCGAACGATGAACTGGTGCTTGCACTGGGGATTAGTGGCGAACGGGTGAGTAACACGTGAGTAACCTGCCCTTGACTCTGGGATAAGCCTGGGAAACTGGGTCTAATACCGGATATGACCTTCCATCGCATGGTGGTTGGTGGAAAGCTTTTGTGGTTTTGGATGGACTCGCGGCCTATCAGCTTGTTGGTGGGGTAATGGCCTACCAAGGCGACGACGGGTAGCCGGCCTGAGAGGGTGACCGGCCACACTGGGACTGAGACACGGCCCAGACTCCTACGGGAGGCAGCAGTGGGGAATATTGCACAATGGGCGGAAGCCTGATGCAGCGACGCCGCGTGAGGGATGACGGCCTTCGGGTTGTAAACCTCTTTCAGTAGGGAAGAAGCGAAAGTGACGGTACCTGCAGAAGAAGCGCCGGCTAACTACGTGCCAGCAGCCGCGGTAATACGTAGGGCGCAAGCGTTATCCGGAATTATTGGGCGTAAAGAGCTCGTAGGCGGTTTGTCGCGTCTGCCGTGAAAGTCCGGGGCTCAACTCCGGATCTGCGGTGGGTACGGGCAGACTAGAGTGATGTAGGGGAGACTGGAATTCCTGGTGTAGCGGTGAAATGCGCAGATATCAGGAGGAACACCGATGGCGAAGGCAGGTCTCTGGGCATTAACTGACGCTGAGGAGCGAAAGCATGGGGAGCGAACAGGATTAGATACCCTGGTAGTCCATGCCGTAAACGTTGGGCACTAGGTGTGGGGGACATTCCACGTTTTCCGCGCCGTAGCTAACGCATTAAGTGCCCCGCCTGGGGAGTACGGCCGCAAGGCTAAAACTCAAAGGAATTGACGGGGGCCCGCACAAGCGGCGGAGCATGCGGATTAATTCGATGCAACGCGAAGAACCTTACCAAGGCTTGACATGAACCGGTAATACCTGGAAACAGGTGCCCCGCTTGCGGTCGGTTTACAGGTGGTGCATGGTTGTCGTCAGCTCGTGTCGTGAGATGTTGGGTTAAGTCCCGCAACGAGCGCAACCCTCGTTCTATGTTGCCAGCACGTGATGGTGGGGACTCATAGGAGACTGCCGGGGTCAACTCGGAGGAAGGTGGGGACGACGTCAAATCATCATGCCCCTTATGTCTTGGGCTTCACGCATGCTACAATGGCCGGTACAAAGGGTTGCGATACTGTGAGGTGGAGCTAATCCCAAAAAGCCGGTCTCAGTTCGGATTGGGGTCTGCAACTCGACCCCATGAAGTCGGAGTCGCTAGTAATCGCAGATCAGCAACGCTGCGGTGAATACGTTCCCGGGCCTTGTACACACCGCCCGTCAAGTCACGAAAGTTGGTAACACCCGAAGCCGGTGGCCTAACCCCTTGTGGGAGGGAGCTGTCGAAGGTGGGACTGGCGATTGGGACTAAGTCGTAACAAGGTAGCCGTACCGGAAGGTGCGGCTGGATCACCTCCTTTCTAAGGAGCACCTACAACGGTTGCTGTCCCGTGTATGCGGGGTGGTGGTGTTGTCAGGAGTAAAGGCCCGTTTCGCGGACGAGTGTTTCGTGGCGGGTGCTCAAGGGTGGAATATCAACAAATAGCGGTCGTGGTGTTTTCTGCTTGTCTTAGTACGAGCCAGTGATGGTTCTGGAACGGTGGGTGGGTGATGGCGCGGTTTAGTGTTTGGCACACTGTTGGGTCCTGAGGCAACAGGGCCACGGACGGCTCCTTTGGGGTTGTTGGTGGGTTTGTTTGTTTCTGGTTTCCTGGCTGCATCGATCATGCATGGGTGCGTCTGCTGTTGCGGGCGTGGTGTGTGGGGTGTGTGGTTTGGGGTTGTTGTTTGAGAACTACATAGTGGACGCGAGCATCTTGTATAAGAAGCAATTTCCAAGAATATGAACCTGGATCTGGCTGCGCTGTTGATGCCCTTTGTGGGTGTTGGGGTGTGGTTGGTTTCTGTGGTTCTCTCGAGAAATTTTTTTTGATCTTTGTGGTCAAGTTTTTAAGAGCACACGGTGGATGCCTTGGCATTAGGAGCCGAAGAAGGACGTAGGAATCTGCGATAAGCCTGGGGGAGTCGATAACCGGACTGTGATCCCAGGGTGTCCGAATGGGGAAACCCCGCCAAGCGCGCGAGTGACTTGGTGACCCGTACCTGAACACATAGGGTGCGTGGGGGGAACGCGGGGAAGTGAAACATCTCAGTACCCGCAGGAAGAGAAAACAATAGTGATTCCGTTAGTAGTGGCGAGCGAACGCGGATCAGGCTAAACCGTTCCATGTGTGATAGCCGGCGGGCGTTGCATGGTCGGGGTTGTGGGACTTTCCATACCAGTTCTGCCGGGCTGGTGGGGTGTGATGTGCGCGCATAGGTGAACGGTTTTGAAAGGCCGGCCAGAGAGGGTGTTAGTCCCGTAACCGTAATGTGTTTGTGCCGCCTGTGAGAGTATCCCAAGTAGTACGGGGCCCGAGAAATCCCGTGCGAATCTGTCAGGACCACCTGATAAGCCTAAATACTCCCTAATGACCGATAGCGGACCAGTACCGTGAGGGAAAGGTGAAAAGTACCCCGGGAGGGGAGTGAAACAGTACCTGAAACCGTGTGCTTACAATCCGTCGGAGCCAGTCTGATTCTGGTGACGGCGTGCCTTTTGAAGAATGAGCCTGCGAGTTAGTGTTACGTCGCGAGGTTAACCCGTGTGGGGCAGCCGTAGCGAAAGCGAGTCTGAATAGGGCGTTGCAGTGGCGTGATCTAGACCCGAAGCGAAGTGATCTACCCATGGCCAGGTTGAAGCGACGGTAAGACGTCGTGGAGGACCGAACCCACTTCAGTTGAAAATGGAGGGGATGAGCTGTGGGTAGGGGTGAAAGGCCAATCAAACTTCGTGATAGCTGGTTCTCCCCGAAATGCATTTAGGTGCAGCGTTGCGTGTTTCTTGCTGGAGGTAGAGCTACTGGATGGCTAATGGGCCCTACAAGGTTACTGACGTCAGCCAAACTCCGAATGCCGGTAAGTGAGAGCGCAGCAGTGAGACTGTGGGGGATAAGCTTCATAGTCGAGAGGGAAACAGCCCAGACCACCAACTAAGGCCCCTAAGCGTGTGCTAAGTGGGAAAGGATGTGGAGTTGCCCAGACAACCAGGAGGTTGGCTTAGAAGCAGCCACCCTTAAAAGAGTGCGTAATAGCTCACTGGTCAAGTGATTCCGCGCCGACAATGTAGCGGGGCTCAAGTACACCGCCGAAGTTGTGGCATTCAAACATTTACTAAGCCTTCGTGGTTCAGGTGTTTGGATGGGTAGGGGAGCGTCGTGTGGGCGGTGAAGTCGCGGTGTAAACCAGCGGTGGAGCCTACACGAGTGAGAATGCAGGCATGAGTAGCGAAAGACGGGTGAGAAACCCGTCCGCCGAATGATCAAGGGTTCCAGGGTCAAGCTAATCTGCCCTGGGTAAGTCGGGACCTAAGGCGAGGCCGACAGGCGTAGTCGATGGACAACGGGTTGATATTCCCGTACCGGCGAAAAACCGTCCATGTTGAACAGGGGATACTAACCGCCCGAGACCTGCCCGCTCACCCTTGTGGTGTTGTGGGTTTTGGTGGAGCGCGGGACCTGATCCTGGGAGGCAAGCGTATTAACAGGTGTGACGCAGGAAGGTAGCCGAGCCGGGCGATGGTTGTCCCGGTCTAAGGATGTAGGGCGAGTGGTAGGCAAATCCGCCACTCATGGTGCCTGAGATCTGATGGGACCCCCGTTTGGGGGGATTTGGTGATCCTATGCTGCCGAGAAAAGCATCGACGCGAGGTTTTAGCCGCCCGTACCCCAAACCGACACAGGTGATCAGGTAGAGAATACTAAGGCGATCGAGAGAATTATGGTTAAGGAACTCGGCAAAATGCCCCCGTAACTTCGGGAGAAGGGGGGCCCCAACCTTGATACACCTTCGCGGTGTGGAGGGGATCGGGGCCGCAGAGACCAGGGGGAAGCGACTGTTTACTAAAAACACAGGTCCGTGCGAAGTCGCAAGACGATGTATACGGACTGACTCCTGCCCGGTGCTGGAAGGTTAAGAGGACCGGTTAGCCTCACGGCGAAGCTGAGAATTTAAGCCCCAGTAAACGGCGGTGGTAACTATAACCATCCTAAGGTAGCGAAATTCCTTGTCGGGTAAGTTCCGACCTGCACGAATGGAGTAACGACTTCCCCGCTGTCTCAACCATAAACTCGGCGAAATTGCAGTACGAGTAAAGATGCTCGTTACGCGCAGCAGGACGGAAAGACCCCGAGACCTTTACTATAGTTTGGTATTGGTGTTCGGAGTGGCTTGTGTAGGATAGGTGGGAGACGTTGAAGCCCGGACGCCAGTTCGGGTGGAGTCATCGTTGAAATACCACTCTGGTCACTTTGGACATCTAACTTCGGCCCGTAATCCGGGTCAGGGACAGTGCCTGATGGGTAGTTTAACTGGGGCGGTTGCCTCCTAAAAAGTAACGGAGGCGCCCAAAGGTTCCCTCAGCCTGGTTGGCAATCAGGTGTCGAGTGTAAGTGCACAAGGGAGCTTGACTGTGAGAGAGACATCTCGAGCAGGGACGAAAGTCGGGACTAGTGATCCGGCGGTACATTGTGGAATGGCCGTCGCTCAACGGATAAAAGGTACCTCGGGGATAACAGGCTGATCTTGCCCAAGAGTCCATATCGACGGCATGGTTTGGCACCTCGATGTCGGCTCGTCGCATCCTGGGGCTGGAGTAGGTCCCAAGGGTTGGGCTGTTCGCCCATTAAAGCGGTACGCGAGCTGGGTTTAGAACGTCGTGAGACAGTTCGGTCCCTATCCGCTGCGCGCGCAGGAAATTTGAGAAGGGCTGTCCTTAGTACGAGAGGACCGGGACGGACGAACCTCTGGTGTGTCAGTTGTACTGCCAAGTGCACCGCTGATTAGCTACGTTCGGATGGGATAACCGCTGAAAGCATCTAAGCGGGAAGCTCGCTTCAAGATGAGATTTCCATACACTTTATGTGTGAGAGGCCCCCAGCCAGACCACTGGGTTGATAGGCCGGATGTGGAAGCGAGGACTAACGACTCGTGAAGCTGACCGGTACTAATAGGCCAACAACTTACACCACACAGATACATACAAATTCTGCTTGCGTCCACTATGTGGTTCCCAACCAACAACCCCCAACACCCGGGGTTTGATACGGCACGGAACCAACAACTGAATAACAACACCACACATGTTGTAACCACACAGTCTTCCCACCAACCCCACAAAGGGGTTGGGACGGGTAACAAGGTTACGGCGGTCATAGCGTGGGGGAAACGCCCGGTCCCATTCCGAACCCGGAAGCTAAGACCCACAGCGCCGATGGTACTGCACCCGGGAGGGTGTGGGAGAGTAGGACACCGCCGGACACACACATTGGTCGAGGCCCCAACCACACGGTTGGGGCCTCCCACATTTAAAAACACCACCCACCCACCCCCGTGAAGGGGTGGATATAGCCTCCGAATTCGGTGATCAACCTCAAAAAGTCGCGGAAACACGCGGAATTTGCGGATCGGAACGTCCCAAGCTGGTAAGTTTTCGAACAGTGGCTTGCGCGCATGCCGCGTGCAGGCTTCAGAATCAAGAATCGTCCAGGAGGACATAAATGGCTAAGAACCGTAGTGAACTTGTTGCAGAGGTAGCTGGCAAGGCCGGCACCAGCCAGGCTGCCGTCAACTCCGTCCTCGACGCTCTGTTCGAGGTTTTCGAGACTTCTGTCGCCGCCGGCGAGAAGATCACCATCCCGGGCTGGCTCGCCGTAGAGCGCACCGACCGTGCCGCTCGCACCGGCCGCAACCCGCAGACCGGCGAAACCATCCAGATCGCAGCAGGCCACAGCGTCAAGCTGACCGCCGGCTCCAAGCTGAAGGCTGCTGTCTCCAAGAAGTAGAGCATTGTCCCTGTCCGGCGCGCAGCCGGCTGGAAGGAGCGGCAACCCCATGGGTTGCCGCTCCTTGGCTTTAAGCCGGATTCGCCGCCCGGGCAGGCGTAGCGGACAATGGAATGGTGTCTTCTGCCGCAAAACCCCGTTCCACCGCGCCCCAGTCCGAACCTGGCAAGGGAGCCCCGGTCCGGGACGCCGGGATCAGGGGGATCCCGTTGCCCTGGCAGCTGGCGGGACTGGCAGCCCTCATCCTGGGCCTCACGGCAGCACTGCTCTTCTCCGGCGCGGCAGCAGCCCGCAGCGTCGCGGATCCCGGCGCCTTGGTCCGGTGGGGCCTTCCCATCAGCAAGGCCATCCACAACGTGTCCCTGGCCACCGTCGTTGGCGGCCTGATTTTCGCCGTCGGCATCCTCCCCAAGAACCTCAACGCCCGCAGCCGCGACCGGGAAACATCCCGGGATGCAGGCCCCGAGCACCCGGCCTTCACCCGTGTCCTGGCCGTGGCAGCCGCAGCGGGCGCAGTGTGGACGCTATCCGCCATTGCTGTCCTGGTCCTCACCTACGCCGATGTTGCGGGCCAGGGGCTCTCCGGGGACCCCGCGTTCACCCAAGCCCTGGTGTACTTCATGACGGATATCGAAACGGGCCGGGCGTGGCTCGCCGTCACCATCATCGCCGCCGTAGTGACAACCGCGCTCTTTGGCGTAAGGTCCACCGGCGGCCTGTTCCTCACCCTCATCCTGGCCCTCGTCGGCCTGGTCCCGGCAGCCCTGATCGGGCACTCGTCAAGTTCCTCAGACCACGAAGGGGCCATCAACTCGCTGGGCCTGCACTTGGTGGGCGTGAGCACTTGGGTGGGCGGCATCATTATCCTGGCCATGCTGTCCGGCCTCCTCACCGGACCCAAGGCCGGCACGGCAGCCGATATCACCGAACCGACCCTCCGCCGCTTCTCCACACTGGCAGGCTTCGCCTTCGTCCTGGTTTTCGCCTCCGGCATCATCAACGCCAGCATCCGCGTCACCAGCTGGGCAGACCTCTTCGGATCGGCGTACGGCCAGCTGATCCTTGCCAAGACAGCCGGGGCCGTGGTGCTGGGCGGCATCGGCTTCATGCACCGCCAGTGGGTCATTCCGCAGCTTGGCCGCAAGGGCGCCGCCATGTCCTCCCGGCGGGTGCTGTGGCAGCTGATCCTGGCCGAGCTGCTGGTTATGGGTGCCACCTCCGGCATCGCCGTGGCGCTGGGCCGGTCCGCCCCGCCGCAGCCCACCACGCTGGCGCCGGATGCTTCGCCGGCCTTCATCCTCAGCGGCTATGAACTCCCCCCGGAACTCACGCCGGAACGCTGGCTCACTGAGTGGCGCCTGGACTGGCTCTGGGTCGCCGTTGCCCTCTTCGGCCTGGTGTCCTATTTCCTGGGCGTGGCAAAGGTCCGCCGCCGGGGCGACAGCTGGCAGTGGTTCCGTTCCGTGAACTGGGTCATCGGCCTGGTTGTCCTGACGTACATAACGTCCGGGCCGCCGTCGGTCTACGGCCGAGTCCTCTTCTCCGCGCACATGGTGGACCATATGGCACTGACCATGGTGGCGCCGATCTTCCTGGTGCTCGGAGCGCCGGTGACACTTGCCTTGCGGGCACTGCCCGCCCGCAGTGACGGCTCCCGGGGTGCGCGCGAGTGGCTGATGGTTTTCGTGCATTCGAAGTTTTCCCAGCTGGTGACGCATCCGTTGTTCGCGGCCGCCAACTTTGCCGGCTCGATCGTGCTGTTCTACTACTCGGACCTGTTCGGGTATGCAATGCGCGAGCATGTGGGCCACGAATTGATGAACCTGCACTTCCTGCTCACCGGCTACATTTTCGTGCTGACCATGATCGGTACGGACCCGCTGCCGCGCAGGGCGCCCTACCCCATGCGCCTCCTCCTGCTCCTGGCAACCATGGGGTTCCATGCCTTCTTCGGCGTCTCCATCATGGGTGGCACCGGTCTGCTGGCGGCCGACTACTTCGGCAACCTCGGGCGCGCCTGGGGGCCCTCCGCCCTCGGTGACCAGCAAGCAGGCGGGGCTGTGGCCTGGGGCATCGGCGAGGTGCCCACGCTCCTGGTGGCGATCGGCGTCGCCATTATGTGGTCAAGGTCGGACCAGCGGGAGACAAAACGCGTGGACCGGGCGGCGGACAGGAATAACGACGCCGATCTGGCCGCTTACAACGATATGTTTGCCAAATTGGCTGAACGCGACGCCAAGCTGGCTGACCGCAACAAGCTGGAAGGACGCTGATGAGCGAAACCGTACGCACGCACGCCCGGGTCAGGGCCTCCGAACTGGTGGGCCGCAACTGGTTGAACACCGGCGGCAAGAGCCTGGACCTCGAAGCCCTGCGCGGCAAGATCGTGCTGTTGGACTTCTGGACCTTCTGCTGCATCAACTGCCTGCACGTCCTGGATGAGCTGCGGCCGCTGGAAGAGCAGTACTCGGATGTCCTGGTCACCGTGGGGGTCCACTCGCCCAAGTTCGAGCATGAAGCGGATCCGGTGGCGCTGGCCGCCGCCGTGGAGCGGTACGAGATCCACCACCCCGTCCTGGACGATCCCGAGCTGGACACCTGGAAGGCCTACACTGCCCGCGCCTGGCCCACCCTGGTGGTCATCGACCCCGAGGGCTACATCGTGGCGCACCTGTCCGGCGAGGGCCACGCGGACGGGCTGGCGGTGCTGATCCCCGAACTCATCGCCGAACACGAGGCCAAGGGCACCCTTCACCGGGGTTCCGGCCCGTACGTGGCGCCCGAGGCGACCTCCGGCACGCTGCGCTTCCCGGGCAAGGCGTTGTTCCTGCCGCCGGGCCGCGGCTCCACGGCCGTGGCGGGAACGTCCGACGCCGGCAGCTCCCCGGATGCCGCCGCCAAAGGTTCCTGGCTGGTCACCGACACCGGGCATCACCGCCTGGTGGAGCTCGGTACGGACTTCACGACTGTCCTGGCCACCTTCGGCTCCGGCACCAAGGGCCACGCCGACGGTCCGGCCGCCGGTGACGATGCCACCGCCCGGTTCAACGAGCCGCAGGGCCTGGTGCTCCTCCCGGAAGATGTGGCAGCCAAAGCCGGGTACGACGTCGTCATTGCAGACTCAGTGAACCACCGCCTCCGCGGGCTGTCCCTCAGCTCAGGCAAAGCCTCCACGCTGGCCGGGAACGGCATCCAGCGCCTGCTGGAGACCGGACCCGCGCGGGTGGACGAAGAGGCAGCCGGCTTCACCGGACGCCTGGGCGGACACCCCCTTGAGGTCTCGCTGAGCTCACCGTGGGACGTTGTCTGGTCGCGCAAACTGAACGCGGTGGTGGTGGCGATGGCCGGAACCCACCAGATCTTCAGCTTCGATCCCCTGACCGGTGCCGTGTCCATCGTGGCGGGCAATGGGCTGGAAGGACTGCTGGATGGTCCGGCCCACGAAGCCTGGTTCGCCCAGTCCTCCGGCCTGGCCGAGGACGCCGACGGCAACATCTGGGTTGCGGACTCCGAAACGTCCGCGATCCGCAAGCTGGTCGTTGGCGAGGACGGCTCGGTGACGGTTGAATCCGCCGTCGGCAAGGGCCTGTTCGACTTCGGTTTCCGCGACGGTCCCGCCGCCGAGGCCCGGCTGCAGCACCCGCTGGGCGTGACCGTCCTGCCCGACGGTTCCGTGGCCATTGCGGATACCTACAACGGGGCCGTGCGCCGGTACGACCCCGCGTCCGGCACGGTGTCCACGCTGGCACGTGGCCTCGCTGAGCCCTCCGACGTGATCGTGGACCACACGCAGTCCGCCGGCTCGGAGCCGCTGCTGGTGGTGGTGGAGGCCAACAAGCACCAGCTGGTGTACGTTCCCATTCCCAAGGAAGCGCAGCAGGTGGATGAAGGCGCATCCCAGACCCAGCGGCCCAAGAGCCCCGTGGCCTCGGGCCCGCTGGAACTGACGGTCCGCTTCACGGCTCCCACCGGGCAGAAGCTCGATGACAGGTGGGGAGACCCCACCCAGCTGAAGATCTCCTCCACCCCGCCCGAGCTGTTGGTCTCCGGCGGCGGGACGTCCGTGGGGCTGCTGCGCACCCTTGAGTTGTCGCCCGACGTCCCGGAAGGCGTGCTGCACATTACCGCCCGTGCCGCGGCCTGCGACGGACCCGAGACCGAGGACGGCGAGATCCCCGACCACGCAGCCTGCCACCTCTACCAGCAGGACTGGGGTATCCCGGTGGTCCTGCAGGCCGACGGCGACACCGAGCTGGTCCTGGACCTCCGCGGAATGGACTGATACTGCCTCTGGTTTGCTGAACTGGCCCGGTTTTCGGCCTTCGAAACCTGAAAACCGGGCCAGTTCTCTTCCTGCCGTGCCAAGAACTGGGCCAGTATCCACATAGGCTGACTTTCTCCTCCCGTCAGCGCCCGACTCCCAGCAGTGTTGTCGGATGGACGTCACGGAAATCATCACGTCAGCCGGCGGAGTCCTGCTGCGGCGCGATGTGCTGGCGGAAGGCGGCACAGAGACAGGGCTCCGGCGGGCGATCCGCAGCGGCTCCGTGGTCCGGCTGGGGCAAGGGCTGCTGGCCGTGCCGGGCGCTGACCCGGAGTTTGTGGCCGCCGGCCGTGTACGTGGTCTGTTGACGTGTGCCTCGGCCGCGCCTAAGTACGGCCTGTGGCAGCTGCGGCCCGCCACACGGCCCCACTGTTGGCAAAGCAACGGGCGAAGTGCAGTCCGCTGCATCAGCCACCGCCTGCCCCTGACACAGCCGCCACCCCACCGGACCCTGGCGGCACTTCCGGATGTTCTCCTCCATGCGCTGCTGTGCCTGCCCGAGCTTGAGTCGCTCGTGATGGTGGAGTGTGCCTTCAACCGCGGCGATATCGAGCTGTCGTACCTTCTCCGGCATCTGGACGGGAAGCGGTGCGGCAAGGCACGGACCGTTGTGTCCAAAGTGGAGCGCGGCGCAGACTCGCTGCTGGAGACGCTGGCTCGGGTGCTGTTTAGGGACGCGGGCATAGCCACCGAAACCCAAGTCTGGATTGACGGCATTGGCCGTGTGGACTTTCTGCTGGAGGGATTCCTCATCGTGGAGATCGACGGAATTGCCTTCCATCTTGAACCACGGCAATTCAAAAAGGACCGCCGCCGGGACAACATGGCGGTGCGCTGCGGCCTGCCTGTACTCAGGTTCTTCTACGATGACGTGGTCCACGCCCCGGAATCTGTCCTTTTGCAGGTGCAAGAGGTGCTGGCGCGGGGTTCCCTCCGCTGGCCGCAGCCAAACCAGCCCAGTTTTCGCCGTTATTGGGTCTAATGCTGCCAAGACTAAGGCAGTGAGGGCTTTAAAACCGGGCCAGTCTGGCACGGGTAGGGGAGGGGCCTAGAAGCTCAGCATCGGGGTGACCTTGACGGTGTCACCGGCTACGTCCAGACGGGTGGTGAAGCTGAAGTCCACCTCCGCATCCAGGGGATACCAGGCCCCGGTAAAGGCATTCTGCTGGAGCGCCTCCACCTTGGCCTTGCCGTCCAGCGGTGCCACCACCCAGCGGCCGTCGAACGGTTCCACCGATACGCCCGGGTACTCGGTCACGGTCCACTTGATGCTGCCGTCCTGGACCCTGTTGTTGCTGGCGTAGTAGAAGGGGCAATCCGGCTGGAGCTTCTGTTCCTTGACCGCCTCTGCCGCGCAGCCGTCAAGGAATTCACGGACCTTGGCCGCAACATCGTTCTTCAGCTTGTCCGTGGCCTGGGTCAACAGGTTCAGCGGAGCCACCGGGGAGTCCTTGGAGGTGACGGTGGCGCGGGTGGCGGGCGCCGAGAAGTACTGCCCGTTCAGGGATGCCTCGTACTCGCCGGGATAGAAGACGGCAAAGGAGTTGCGGCCGCCCGGCATGTTCACCGGAACGCCGTTGACGGTGGCCTCGTTGCCGTTAACCACGGTCATGTCCACGGTTGGCAGCCGGGACGGGACAAAAGCCCAGGTGTTGAAGAAAAGCCACTCGGTGCCGGTCTTCTGCAGCAGGAACTCGGTGCGGAGCCGGCTGCCGTCGATCGTGTACTCCAGGGGCACCATCACCTGGTTGCCGGGGCGTTCCTCGGGATCGCCGACGTCGACGTTGGACAGCCGGGACGCGGCCGTCTGCAGCCCGCTGCCGTCAAGCATCGCGGCGTTGCCGGGCGGGACAGTGGCGCGCAGGATGCCCAGCGCCCGTCCGCCGTCACCGCTCCTGAGTGCGTCCAGGTACTCCCTGACCGGCTGCTGCGGACTGGCCACGGTGTTGTTGACGATATTGATGGCCACGACGGCTCCGGCGATGGCAAGCATGAGGCCCAGCAGCCATCCGGCCGCGATCCTCACCAACGCTTGACTCATCTGCACGTTTCTTACAGTAACGGCAGTGCGGACGCACTCTAAAGTTGGTGTCCCCCCTAATCCGGCGGGCGGGACACCGATAAGGCCCGACGGCGGGGGCCGGCAGGGTCAGCGGGTGGGGCCTGACGTCGGCGCGCAGCGCGTACCGGCGGCCAGGCGGCAGCAGAGCACCGGACTGAGCGGCGCAGCGGAGTCAGCGGCGGCGGCGCCGGGTGGAAGAGGTGCCGAACACGCCGCGGAGCAGTTCGCGTCCCAACTGGGTGCCCATGGACCGCGCCATGCTCTTCAGGCCGCCACCCAGGGTGCCGCCGAGCACACCGCCCAGGTCCCCCATCATGCCGCCGGGCTCGGGTTGAGGCTGGGGCTCGGCGGGCGGCCGGGGAGCGCGGGTTGCTGGGGCCGGGGTTGGCGCGGGCCGGCTGCTGGGCCGGCCCAGGATCTCCTCCTCGATCCGGCGGGCCTCGGCGTCAACGTCGTAGGCCGCCGGCGCGGACTGGCCCCCCGGCATCCCGGCGGACGGTTCCGGCGCGGCCGGGCCGGTGGGTGCCGCCCCTTTGCCGGTGAGCTTTTCGTAGGCGGACGGGTTGTCCACGGCCGTCCCGTACTTGCCCAGCAGCGCCGAGCCGGCCACCGTGCTCCGCACCAGCGCGTCCTCGGCAGGACCCATCACGGATTCCGGCGCGCGGAGCCGGGTGAGGGCAACGGGCGTGGGCGCCCCCTTCTCATTCATGACGGTGATAACGGCCTCGCCGATTCCGGCCGAGGTCAGGATTTCCTCAAGGTCGTAGTCGCTGACCGGGAAGGTGGACACCGTGGCCTTGAGCGCCTTGGCGTCCTCGGGGGTGAAGGCGCGCAGGGCATGCTGGACCCGGTTGGCCAGCTGGCCCAGGACGTCGGCGGGCACGTCCTTGGGGGTCTGGGTGACGAAGAAGATCCCCACGCCTTTGGACCGGATCAGCCGGACCGTGGTGGTGATGGCGTCCAGGAAAGCTTTGGAGGCGCCGTTGAAGAGCAGGTGTGCCTCGTCGAGGAAGAACACGAGCTTGGGTTTGTCCAGGTCGCCGGCCTCGGGCAGGTCCTCGAACAGGTCCGCCAGCAGCCACATGAGGAAGGTGGAGAACAGCATGGGCTTGGTCTGCAGGGTGGGCAGTTCCAGGCAGGTGACCACACCGCGGCCGTCCGGAGCAGTGCGGAGGAGCTCGGCGGTATTGAATTCCGGCTCACCGAAGAACTTCTCCAGCCCCTGCGCCTCCAGGTTCACGAGTTCGCGCAGGATCACCCCTGCAGTGGCCTTGGACAGGCCACCAAGTTCCTCCAGCTTGTCCTTGCCCTCGTCCGAGGTGAGGAACTGGATGACGGCACGCAGGTCCTTCAGGTCGACGAGCTCCAGGCCGTTCTTGTCCGCGAAATAGAAGACCAGCTGCAGGCTGGATTCCTGGGTGTCGTTCAGCTCCATGATCCGGGCGAGCAGGACCGGACCGAAGGAGGTGACCGTGGCGCGGACCGGGACACCGTTGCCGTCCCCGCCGAGCGCCAGGAATTCCACCGGAAACGCCTTCCCCGCCCAGGGCTGGCCGATGCTTTGGGTGCGGGCGGTCAGTTTGTCGCTCCCGACGGCGGCTGTCGCCAACCCGGAGAGGTCGCCCTTGATGTCGGCCAGGAAGACGGGGACGCCGGCG
The DNA here is from genome assembly GCF_058267675.1 of Pseudarthrobacter sp. MOO14. Lineage (NCBI taxonomy): Bacteria > Bacillati > Actinomycetota > Actinomycetes > Micrococcales > Micrococcaceae > Pseudarthrobacter > Pseudarthrobacter sp. MOO14. Next base: position 2,159,184 of record NZ_CM177849.1, on the reverse strand, counting down.
GTGGACAGCTGTTCGGCCATCATGTGCAGCGTGACGGTCTTGCCCGTACCGGTGGCGCCGGCCACCAGTCCGTGCCTGTTCATCATGGCCAGCGGCAACCGAACCGGCGCGTCCTTGTGGAGTTCGCCGTCGATGATGGCGGCCCCCAGCTCGATGGTGGCACCTTCCAGCGTGTAGCCCTGCTGGATGGTGGCAAGCTTCTCTGCTGTGGTTTTCGTGGCCATGGCGTTAGCTTAGCGGCGGGCTGCCCCGGATGGGACGGTACCCGCCCGGTCAGTTCAGCGGCCCTGCGGGCAGCTCCTTGGTGAACGCCAGGGGCCCGATGGTTTCCGGGTCCGCCGCAAGGTCGAACTGCGCCTGGTAACCGGTGTTCAGGTAGAGGTGCTTGGCCTCCGGCTGCCGTGGCCCGGTGGTGAGGTACAGCCTGGTGTAGCCTCGGGCGGCCGCCAGGGCCTCGAGTTCGGCGAGCACCACGCGGGCCAGCCCGCGACGGCGGTGGGCCGAGTGGGTCCAGATCCGTTTCAGTTCCGCCGTGGCGGGGTCATACCGGCGGAACGCGCCGCCGGCGATCGACTCGCCATTTTCCTGGATCACCAAGAGGGCGCCATGGGGGCCTTCGAATTCGGCCGCCGGGTAGCGGTTCAGTTCCTCGGCCGCGGCGCCGCGGCCAAACAGGTCCCCGTAGCGGGTGTCATATTCGACGGCGAGCTCGTCCAGGAGCGGGCGGACACGGGGATCGTGCATGGGCAGGCTGAGGACCGTCAGGGCGTTGGGGTCCAGAGGTCTGGGACGGAGGCCGGGTTCTGCGGTCACTGGTCATTCCTTGTCACGGATCAGGTCTTTCCGACGGCGGCTGGCTGGGGAGTTGCTGGTTCTGAAACTACCGGTTCTTCGGGGGCCGGGGCGGACGCGCCGGCCAGGTCCCGGGCAGCTGCGAGGACGGTCCGGGCCAAGGCGTCATTTTCGCGGAACGGTGCGGCGTTGGTGTGCGGGCGGGCGAAGGCGCCGGCGCCCCACCCGGAGGTTCCCGGACCCACGGCGAAGAGGGTGGGCTGGGCTGCGCCGTCGGAATCCACCAGCTGGTGCCGGGCCGAGACCAGCAGTTTTCCGGTGGAGTGGATGCCGTCCGAGGTCAGCAGCTGCTGTTCGCTGCCCAACCCGGTTCGGTGCAGCGAGGCGAGCACCGGGTTGAGCGAGCGGGCCACGGACGTGGCCGGGAGCCGTGCCTCGATCAGTGCCGTCGCTGACACCGTGACCCCGGACTGCCGCGATGTGGCGACGAAGGTCCCCGTGGTTTCGTCGGCGGTCACGTCCAGTCCCGGGCCAAGGAACTGCAGCAGGCCGGCCCGGTGCAGTGCGAGCATCTGGCGCAACCGGTGCGGCGGGGGTCCGGAATCGACGAAGCTGAAGAAGCCGTGCCACCAGCCGTGGACCACCTGCTGGGAGCGCGCGTTCAACCGCTCCGGCGGAACCACCCGGCCCACTTCCATATATACGTGCAGCAGGGCCAGGAACAGCGCGAGCGTCTCCGGATGGTCCGGGCTGTCACGCAAGGCAAGGTCGTGTTCGATGTAGCCGGCCACGGCGTCCTGCACGTCCTGGTGGCCCGTGAAGGCCCGGCCGTCGAAGGGCCGGTCCAGCCGCTCCAGGTCCAGATGCAGTTCTGGGTCCGGGACCGCGGCGGCAACCAGCGCTTCGCGCCCGCCGCTGTACCAGTCCAGCTCCGCGTACCGGGCGGCGAACTCGCTCCACCCCATGGCGGCACGTTCGGGGCTGCCCGTCAGGAGCTCGCGGTAATAGCAGTAGCCGGTTTCCTTGGCGATGAGGGGCCACAGGTCCCGGCGGAAGTCCAGTTCTCCGTGCTGCTCCAGCAGGGCATCCACAGCAGCGGCCGTGAAGAACTGCAGCGGCCCCGGCGCCTGTCCGCGCAGGGCTCCCGAAATCTTGGAGTGGTAGGGCACGCCCCGGCGGGAGCCGGCCCACAGCCGTGGTTCGCGCCCGGACGGAAGGTAGCGCAGCCCGCCGTCGGACGTTTCCTGGAACCTGCCGCCGCGGCCCTCCATGAGCAGGACCAGCAGGTCCACGAAGGCCAGGCCCATCCCGGAGACGATCACGTCCTGCCCCGGGCTGATGGGGGAGTAGTCGACGTCGGTGGTGTAGCTGGGTGCCGCGTGGTAGCCGCCGTGCCGGGCGGCGAAGTCCGAGAACTCCGCGGACACGGCGTCCGGGCGGGAATCCGTGTGGCCCAGCGCCGTCACCACGATGTCCGCGTGCAGGGTGCGGCCGTTGCCCAGCTCGACGTCGTGCCCGCCGCCGGGCCGGGGCGTGATGCCAACGGCCGTGGTGCGGTGCACGGTGACGCTGCGGCCCAGCGATTTGGCGGCGCGGCGGAAGAACCACTCGAGGTACTGGCTCTGCAGCCGGCGGGTGGGAAACGTGGTGCCGGTGAGGGCCCGGAGCTGGTCCCACAGGGGCTGCGGGAAGTCCGGGACGTCGATGATGGAGGCATCCAGCACGCCCGCTGCCCATTCGGCCAGGCCAGGACCGGGGGCCGCGGGTCCGGCGCAGTCCACGGAATCGTCGGTGAACATGGTGATGTCCGCGGCCATGGAGTTAAGCAGGAGGCCCGGGTCCTGGTCGTATCGCCAGATGCGGCCGGAACCCGGGATGTGCGGTTCCACCACATGGAGCTGCAGCGGGCCGGCGAAGACGTCCGGCCGGTTGGCCGCGATCCGTTCGAGCACGCCCGCCGTGCGCGGTCCGCCGCCAATGAAGACGATGGCCGGGATGCTGGCTGGCATAGGTACTCCTGACGGCCGGGGCTGGGTTGATTGCCCATGCTAGGCAGCCGTGACGACGCCGGTCGAGCGCCTGGTCACGGCCGTTAACGCCGCGTCACAGCGCGTTAAGGGACGCAAAAAACCGACGCATGACGCCGTGCGAAGTCCCGTGAAGTATTGCAACCTGCCGCCTTGCTGGCCCGTTCCGGCCGGTCCTAGATTTGCAGCCAGCACCGGCCGCCACGCCCCGTATCGACGGGCAGCGGCCCACAAGGAAAACCCAGCACGAGAAGCGAGGTGGCGCATGAGTTCAGCAACAGGGGTGGCGCAGTCCCAACAGTCGCAGCCGGTACCGGCGGCGGAAGCGCCGCCGGCAGGAACAGGCACGTCCGGCGCCGGCGGCTCCGCCACGGAGGTGGCGCCCCGGGTGGCAAAGGACTACTCGTCCTACCGGGTGGTGGCCGCCAAGCATCCGTGGCGCTGGGTGGGGACTGCCGTCGTCGCGCTCGGTGTCTTGGCCGTGGCATGGTCGCTGGCCACCAACCCGCGCTGGGAATGGGGGGTTGTGGCCCAGTGGTTCACCGCCCAGTCCGTGGTCAACGGCCTGGTGGAAACACTGAAGCTCACGGCGATCTCAGGTGTCCTCGGGTTCGTGCTGGGCTTCATCCTGGCGCTGATGCGGCTCTCGGCCTCGCCCCTGCTGGTCTCGGTGTCCTGGACGTTCTCCTGGATCTTCCGGTCCACGCCGCTGCTGGTCCAGATGCTCCTCTGGTACAACCTGGGCTACCTGTACGAAAAGATCAGCCTGGGGATCCCGTTCACCGATGTCCGGTTCTTCGAAGTGCAGACCACCACGCTGATCAGCCAGTTCGCCGCAGCCGTCCTGGGCCTGACCCTGAACCAGGCCGCCTACTCCGCGGAGATCATCCGCGGCGGCATCCTGTCCGTGGACCAGGGCCAGCTGGAGGCGGCGGCCGCACTGGGCATCCCCGCCTGGCGCCGCTCCACCCGGATCGTGCTGCCGCAGGCCATGCGCGCCATCCTGCCCACCGCCTTCAACGAGATCATCGGCCTGGTCAAGGGCACCTCGATCGTCTACGTCCTGGCCTACTCGGAGCTGTTCTACACAGTCCAGGTCATCTACAACCGCACCCAGCAGGTCCTGCCGCTGCTGCTGGTGGCCACGCTCTGGTACATCGTGATCACCTCCGTGCTGAGCGTCTTCCAGTACTACATCGAACGCCACTACTCCAAGGGCGCGGTGCGGAACCTGCCGCTGACGCCCCTGCAGAAGGCCCGCAAATTCTTCGCCACCCACGCGGCAGTGCCCAACCGGAGGAACTCCTGATGACTGACACCCTCACCGCCCCCACAGCCACCCGCGGCTTGGTGGAAATCACCGGCGTGCGCAAATCCTTCGGCCCCACGGAAGTCCTCAAAGGCGTCAGCCTCACCGTGGAACCGGGCGGGGTGGCCGTGATCGTGGGCCCCTCCGGCTCCGGCAAATCCACCCTGCTGCGCACCATCAACCACCTGGAAAAGGTGGACGGCGGCCACATCACCATCGACGGACAGCTGGTGGGCTACAAACTCCGCGGCGACCGGCTGCACGAGCTGCGCGAAAAGGAGATCCTGAAACAGCGCACCGACATCGGCATGGTGTTCCAGAACTTCAACCTGTTCCCGCACCTCACTGCCTTGGAGAACGTGGCGGAAGCCCCGGTCGTGGCCCAGGGGCGGTCCAAGGAGGACGCCCGCCGCCGCGGCCTGGAACTCCTGGACCGGGTGGGGCTCAAGGACCGGGCCGGCGCCTATCCCCGGCAGCTCTCCGGTGGCCAGCAGCAGCGCGTCGCCATTGCCCGGGCCCTGGCCCTGGATCCCAAGATCCTGCTGTTCGACGAGCCCACCTCCGCACTGGACCCCGAGCTGGTCAACGAAGTGCTGGACGTCATCCGCGAACTCGCAACGTCCGGCACCACGCTGATCATCGTCACCCATGAGATGGGCTTCGCCCGCGACGTGGCGGACACCGTGGTGTTCATGGACCAGGGCCAGATCGTGGAACAGGGCACCCCCAAGGAAATTTTCAGCAACCCCCAGGAACCGCGCACCCGGAGCTTCTTCTCCAAGGTGCTGGAACCGGCCTTCAACATCTAAGGACCTCTCCCATGGCTTTCTCCACCCCCGGCCTCCGCCGCAGCCGCGCGCTCGCGGTGCTTCCCGCCGTCGTCCTCCTTGGCACCGCCGCGCTGGCAGGGTGCGCCGACCCCGGTGCTTCGGCCGCCGGCAACCCCAGCGGCGGCGCGCAGACGACGGCGGCCCGCAACGGCGTGGTCTACAACACGTCCCCGGACCAGCAGCGGATCCGCGCGGAGAAGGACCCGGCGCTCGCCGCCAAGGTTCCCGCCCTGATCAGCAAGGACGGCAAGCTGACGGTGGCCACCACGGCCGGTTCCATCCCGCTGTCCTTCCACGCCACGGACGACAAGACGCCGATCGGCTCCGAGCTGGACATTGCCCAGCTGGTGGCGGACAAACTGGGCCTGGAGCTGGACGTGCAGGTCACGTCCTGGGAGAACTGGCCGCTGAAGACCCAGTCCGGCGACTTTGAGGCCGTCTTCTCCAACGTGGGCGTGAACAAGGACCGGGTGAAACTGTTCGACTTCGCCAGCTACCGCGCCGCGTACATGGGCTTCGAGGCCAAGAAGTCGGCCACCTATGACATCAAGGGCGCGGACGATATCTCCGGCCTGAAGGTCTCCGTGGGGTCCGGCACCAACCAGGAGAAGATCCTGCTGGCCTGGAACAAGGAACTGGAGGCCAAGGGCAAGGCCCCGGCCACGCTGCAGTACTACTCGTCCGACGCCGACACCATCCTGGCGCTCTCCTCCGGCCGGACGGACCTTAACATCGCCCCCTACCCGTCCACCGTGTACCGGGAAAACACCCGGGACGACCTGAAGGTGGTGGGCAAAGTGAACGCAGGCTGGCCGTCCGAAACCCTGGTGGCAGCCACCACCCTGCGCGGTAACGGCCTGGCGCCGGTCATCTCCGAGGCCCTCAACTCGGCCATCAAGGACGGCTCCTACGGCAAAGTGCTGGAGCGCTGGGGCCTGTCCGAGGAAGCCCTGCCCGAATCCAAGACCATCACCGATGAGAATTTCGCGGCCACCCAGGCAACGGCCACCGCCGCACCGTCCGGGAAGGCCTCATGAACGCCGTACACACTGAAACCGCCCTCGAGTCCTTCGACACCGACTGGCAGGAATGGCACGCCGCCCACGAACAGCAGCGCGCCCACCCGCACGGCTTCCTGGCGGTGACCCACCTGCACTGGCTGGGCAGCGAACCCGCCCGGCTGGAAGGCGCCCCGGGCACCTGGAGCGTGGCGGCCGACGTCGTCCGCGTCCTTTTGGAACCGGGTGACAGCCTGCAGCAGGACGGCACGGAGCTGAACACCGAAGCCGGCGCATCGCTGGAGTTCGGGCCTGTCGAAGAGCGCGGCGGCATCAACCTGGTCTCCGGCGAGACCGTCATTGAACTGGCCAAGCGGGGCGGCGAGTACATCGTGCGGCCGCGTCACCCCGAAAACCCGCTCCTGCAGGCCTACCAAGGCACGCCCGCCTACTCCCCGGACGCTGCCTATGCCGTCCGCGGAACCTTCGTGCCGTTCGAGGCGCCGCGGCCCACCACCGTGGGTGCAGCCGTGGAAGGCATCCAGCATGTCTACGAGGCACCCGGGGAAATCCGCTTCAAGCTGGCCGGCCAGGAGCTGGCGCTGACCGCGTTCAACGGCCACGCGCCCGGCTCCCTGTCCGTGCTGTTCACCGACCAGACCTCCGGCAAGACCACCTACGCGGCCAACCGCTCCCTCTCGGTGGTGCCCGCCGCGGACGGGTCCGTGGTGCTGGACTTCAACCGGGCCGTGAACCTGCCGTGCGCCTACACGGACCTGGCCACCTGCCCGCTGCCGCCAGCCGAAAACCGGCTGCCCGTGGCCATCGAAGCCGGCGAAAAGATTCCCTACGAACGTCAGGACCAGCAGTGAGTACCTTCAAAAAGCCGGGCTTCCTGGCGATCGAGCTCGACGGCGCCGGCTGGGACGGTGCGGACCTTGCCCGCGCCGTGCTGGCAGCGGAGTCGGCCGGCTTCCACGCCGCCACCTTCACCGACGCACCGGTTCCCGCCCGGGCCAACGCCCTGCAGCGGGCAGCCTTCGCGGGGCCGGTGACGCACACCATTGCGCTGGTCCCGGAGGTGGACACCGTCTACACCGAGCCTTTCCACGTCTCCACCCAGCTGGCCAGCCTGGACTACGTGTCCCGCGGCCGGGCCGGGTGGATCGCCACCGCCGCCGACGCACCTGAAGCGGCTGCCGCCGTCGGCCGTTCCGCCGTCACCGGCGCGGCGCTGGGCCAGGAAGCGGCCGCCTCCATCGAGGTGTCCCGCCGGCTGTGGGATTCCTGGGAGGACGACGCCGTGATCCGCGACGTTGCCACCGGCCGGTACATCGACGTGGACAAGCTGCACTACGTTGATTTCCAGACGCCTGCCGGGTTTGCCGGTGTTGGGTACTCGGTCAAGGGGCCATCCATCATTCCGCGGCCGCTCCAGGGGCAGTTGCCGGTGCTGGTTCCCGCGTCCCTGCTCGGCGAAGTCCGGGCGGACGCGGTGGATGCCGTGCTGGTGTCCGCGCCCGCAGCGGAACTGTTGGCGGCTGAGGTCCGCGACGTCCGGGCCCGGGTGGGGGCGTCCATTGCCGTGATCGCCGAGCTCGACGTCGTCCTGGACGCCCGCGGCCAGGACGCGGCTGCGCGGGACGCATCGTTCGACGGCGGCCGGGCGGCTTTCGCAGGTTCTGCGGCCGGCCTCACCGACTTCCTCGCCGACCTTCTAAAGGAGGCCGACGGCGTGCGGCTGCACCCGGCGTCGCTCTTTGTTGACGTGGAGGAACTGGGCCGGCTGGTCCTTCCGGAACTGCGGCGCCGCGGAGCACTCCGCCCGGTGGCGCAGGACGGAACCTTCCGCGACCTGCTCGGCCTGGAGCGCCCGGCCAGCCGCTATGCAACCGCCGCCGCTGCTGCGCCTGCCGGCGCCGGAAAGTAAGGGAAAAACATGACACAGCACACCCGTGCTAAATCCGAGATCTTCACCCCGAGCGGCCAGATCCAGTTTGGGGTCTTCTTCCAGGGCGTCAACTCGGGCACCATCTGGAAGGCCGCCGAATCGGGCTCGCAGACGGACTTCGAATCGTTCCGCCGGATCGCCCAGACCGCGGAGCGGGGCCTGTTCGCCGCGTTCTTCCTGGGCGAGGGGCTGCGCCTGCGGGAGCACCTGGGCCGCCCGCACGCGCTGGACGTGGTGGGCAGGCCGGATGCACAAACCATGCTCGCCGCCCTGGCGTCGGTGACGAAGAACATCGGCCTGGTGGCCACCCAGAACACCACCTACAACGATCCCGCCGATTTGGCGCACCGGCTCGCCTCCCTGGACCTGATCTCGGGCGGCCGCGCGGCGTGGAACATCGTGACCACTGACAACGCCTGGACCGGTGCGAACTTCCGCCGCGGCGGCTACCTGGACCACGCCGACCGGTACAAGCACGCTGAAGCATTCGTGGAGACAGCCAAGCGGATCTGGGATTCATGGGAAACGCCGGACGGCCCTGCCAGCCGGGTGCTGCATCGGGGGCAGCACTACACGGTGGACGTCACGCCGCGGCTGCCGCGCAGCGCCCAGTACCGGCCGGTGCTGTTCCAGGCCGGCGACTCGCCGGAGGGCCGCAATTTCGCAGCCCGGCAGGCGGACGTGATCTTCTCTGCCCACCCGAAGTTCGACGACGCCGTGGACTTCCGGAAGGACCTCGTGGAGCGGTCCGTGGCCGCTGGCCGTGGCGCCAACGCCGTGCAGATCATGCCGGCCAGCGAGTTCATCCTGGCGCCTACTGCCGCCGAAGCCGCTGAGAAGAAGGAGTGGGTGCGCAGCTTGCAGATCGGCCCGCAGCAGGCCATTGCCTACCTGGAGCAGTTCTGGGGCCGCGAGCTGTCCTCTTACGATCCGGACGGCCCCCTGCCGGAGATCGATCCGGTGGTGGAGGAAACGTCTGAAACCCGGGGCAGTGGTTTCCACGGCGCCAAGGCCCGGCAGCTGGCGGACCAGTGGCGGGCGGAAGCCAAGGACAAGGGGCTGTCCATCCGGCAGTTCGTCACCTCGAAGACCGCGCGGATCGATTCCACCTTCACCGGTTCGTACGTTGAGGTGGCGGACCAGCTGGCCGAGTACGCGCGGGTGGGCGCCGTGGACGGATTCAACATTTCCCCGTGGCTGATCCCCACCGGCCTGGATGACATCGTGAACCATCTGGTCCCGGAACTCCAGGAACGCGGCGTGTACCCCACGGAGTACCGCGGGAACACGCTCCGCGAGCACCTGGGGCTGGAAACGCCGGTGCGTACCGCCGATGAGGCTGCTGAGGCGGTCCGGGCGTGATGCGCTGGGCCGGTTTTGCCCGCGGGGCTGGCTTTAATTGGAAGGCTGGTTTTGCCGGACGGGACGACGACGGCGGCAGGGTGGGTGCCGTCGTCGACCCTTCCGTGGGGGCTGGTGCTGTGGTGGCTGGTTCGTCCGGGAGCATCACCCTCAAGCTGACGGTATGGGAGCAGTGGGTGTAGGGTCCGACAGCTGGGTGCTAGTCGGTTTCCGGGCTTTGGCAGTAGAAGCAGGTGCCTTCATCGCAGTCTTCTGCAGTGTCCTGCTCCGTTTGGCGCTGGCTCATTGGCGGATCCTTTCCGTGGGGGTTTGTGCAGTAGTACCCCGCTCAGGGATTTGCCCGGGACCCCTTCCTGGGTCCCGGGCAAACACTGGGGTGGTGGCTTGGCGGCCGGTTAGTGGGCCAGGGCCGGTTCGGCCAGCTGGACCTTTTCCGCCTCGGTGGGCACGAAGCCCGCCTGGAGTTCGGAGCGGAGCTTGACCATGTCCAGCTCACCCTGCCACTTGGCGATTGCCACGCAGGAGACGATGTTGCAGACCGTGCTGGTGAGGGCGCGAGCCTCGCTCATGAACCGGTCGATGCCAACGATGAGGGCCACGCCGGCCACCGGCAGGGTGGGCATGACGGTCAGGGTGGCCACCAGGGCCACGAAGCCGCTGCCGGTGACGCCCGCCGCGCCCTTGGAGGTCAGCAGCATCATGCCGAGCATCAGCAGGATCTGGCCCCAGCTCAGGTGGATGTCGCAGGCCTGGGCGATGAACATGGAGGCCAGGGTGAGGTAGATGGCCGTGCCGGTGAGGTTGAAGGAGTAACCGGTGGGGACCACGAGTCCTACAACGCTGCGGTCGCAGCCGATCCGCTCGAGCTTGGACAGCAGGCGCGGCAGGACCGGTTCGCTGGAGGACGTGGCCAGGACGATCAGGAATTCGTCCTTGAAGTAGCGCAGGATCTGCCACAGGCTGAAGCCGGTCACCTTGGCCAGGATGCCCAGGCCAACCACCACGAAGACGATGCAGGCGGCGTAGAAGGCAAGGATCAGCATGCCGAGGTTGCCGATGGAGTGGGCGCCGTACTTGCCCACCGTGAAGGCCATGGCCCCAAAGGCTCCCAGCGGAGCCACCTTCATGATGTAGCCAAACATGATGAAGAGCAGCTTGTTGAAGCTGTTGACCACGTTCAGGGCCAGCTGGCCCGGTGCGCCGAGCTTGCTGAAGGCGAAGCCGCACAGCAGTGCAATGACCAGCACGGGCAGGACTTCACCATCGGCGAAGGCGCCAACGAAGGTGGTGGGGATGATGCTGAGGATGAAGTCCACGGGGTTGCTGCTGGGCAGCTGCGTGGTGTACTTCTGCGCCACCGAGGAGTCCAGATGCGTGGGATCGATGTGCATCCCGGCGCCGGGCTGGAACAGCGTCACCGCGGCCAGGCCCAGGGCCAGGGCGAGTGCCGTCAGCGCGTAGAAGAGGCCCAGCGAACGGATCAGGGTGGGGCCCACCTTCTTGGTGTCCCTCAGCGACGTGATGCCTCCGACGATGGTGCAGAACACGATGGGGGCGATCATGAACTTCACGAGTTTCACGAAGCCGTCGCCGATGGGCTTGAGGGACGAACCGAGGTCCGGCCACAGCGCGCCCACAACGACGCCGAGGGCGACTCCGATGAGTACCTGGACATACAGGTGTCCGAGGATGGATTTGATCTTCATTGAACAACTTCCTGGTTGGTGCGGCCCCTTAATGATGGGGCAAAGAGATAGGGGTGTTAGGCGGACAGCTCGGCGGCCGGGGCCACGTCGATATCTGCGGTGGCGATGTGGCGGGCTGCCCGGTGGAGGGCCACTTCGCTGACGGTGCCGGTGTCATCGGTGATGATTTCGGCGGTGATCACGCCGGCAGGTGTCCCGATCCGCAGCAAGCGGGGGGTTCCGGTGCCGGCGGAGGATGATTGGGCTGCTGCGTTGGCTACCACCGACGACGGCTGCGAGGCTGCGAGGGCCACTGCCACGGCTGAGGTGAGGCCGATGGCCGGGTGGGGCGCGAGCATGGACAGCATCCGCACCCGCACGTCGTGGCTTCCGGCGGTGATGGTGGTTCCGTCCGCGGCGATGTAGTCCCCGGCAGGCGCCACAACCCCGACTTTCGGGACAGCGTTCTGCGGCGGATCCTCAGGCTTGCGCAGCCCCATGATCAGGCCTGCTGATGCCCGTGCCGCAATGAGGGTGGGCAGCTGCGCGGAGAGGTTGTCCGTCATCGAGGAAAGATCGACGCCGGCCTGGTCGGCTGCAAGGAGCACGGCAGGGGCGCCGGCGTCCACCATCGTTGCGCCCAGGGTCCTGCCGTTGACCTCAAGCTGGTCCATCGTGTTGCCGGTGGGCAGGAGTGCGCCGGTGCTCTGGCCCCAGGGGCCGTGGAACGAGAGGCTGACGGGAACACCGGCGGCGCTGCTGCCCGGAACCCGTGCCAGGCCCGACTTGGGAATGTGGCCGCCGGGAGTTGGAACCGCTCCGCTGAGCACGGCGCCGGACGTGACGTGGCGCATGCGGACCTTGGTCATGCCGTCTCCGGCGGGAACGATGCCCGTCTGGACTGCGAACAGGGCAATGGCGGTGGCGCAGTTGCCGCAGTTGGAACCCAGCTCAACGGTGGGGTCGCCGATCCCCACCTGGGCGAAAAGGTAGTCGAGGTCTGCCTCCGCGCCAGGGGTGGCCCAGATGACCGCGGCCTTCGACGTGGTGGACGTTCCGCCCCCGACGCCGTCCAGCTGCCGCGCATCCGCTGCGCCGAATGCGGCGGACAGCAGTGCGGGGATTTCCTCGCGGGTGGGGGCGTGGAGGGCCACGTCCCTGGCATCGAAGAGCCAGCACTTGCTGGTGCCGCCCCGGTACCAATGTCCTTTGAGTCCCACTGTATTTCTCCCTCGTAACTTGCAGGTGCCCTACTTCACAGCACCTTGTCCTTCTACGATCCGGGATGGCAGCCTTCAGCACAATCGCAAATAAATGGACGACTATCTACTTTTGCTAAACTCAATGCATGGCAATCCTTGACCTCCACCGGCTCCACGTGCTCCGCGAGGTGGGCCGCTCCGGCTCCCTGACCTCCGCTGCCGCCGCACTCTCCTTCACCACGTCAGCGGTGTCGCAGCAGATCGCCAAACTCGAGCAGGAGATGGGTGTGGTCCTGATCGAGCGCCACCCGCGGGGCGTGGTCCTGACCGAGGCGGGGCACGCCCTGCTGCACTACGCCGACGAGATCGACAGGACCGTGGAAGCTGCCCGTGCCGAAATGGGGGAGTTCGCGGGCCTTCGGCGCGGCCAACTGCGGCTCGGGACCTTTCCCACCGGCGGGGCCTCCCTGATGCCGGATGTGGTGCTGGCGTTCCGGGCCCGCCATCCGGAGGTGGCGGTAACGGTGGTGAGCGCCCGGCGGGACGGTTTGCTGGAACGGTTGCGGCGGCGGGAAATCGAGCTGACGCTGCTGTGGGACTACCCCTGGCAGCAGATCCAGGATCCTGACTTGACCCTGGCCACGCTGATGAACGATCCAACAATGCTGCTGGTCCCGCGGGAGCATCCCATTGCGAAACTGCGCTCGGTCCGCATCGGCGCATTGAGCGACCAGGAATGGGTGGTGCGCGATGAGCACCCCGTGGCCGATGTCCTCAGCCGGGTATGCCGCGACGCTGGGTTCGAGCCGCGGATCGCCTTCGCGGCCAATGATTACCAGGAGACGCAGGGCATGGTGGCGGCCGGTATCGGGATCGCGCTGGCACCAAGGCTGGCGCTGACGGCCCTGCGCCCCGACGTCGTTGCAGTCCCGCTCGCGGGGGCTCCGAAGCGCCGCATCCTTCTTGCGCACCTGGCAAACAGGAGGCTCAGCCCCGCCGCGCAGCAGGCAACCAAGGTATTCCGTTCCGTCGCCAAGGGCGCGGCTTCCTGACAATGGATGGGGCCGCCGTCGTACCGTGCCTTTCTGATGCCTACCGGGCCAGGGGCCCGGCAACCAGCGCCCTGGCAAGGTCCATGAATTCGGAGTGGGTCACCGGAGCGGGGCCTGCCGTCGAGGCAGTTGCCGTGCGGGTGTTCCGTGCGATGGCGAAGCTGTCGCTGACGACGCGCCGGTGCACAATGACGCTCCCGATCGCCGGCAGGACCAGCAGGAACTGGCCGTAGTTGCCCGCAGCCAGGAACGCCCCCTCCCACTGCGGGCCGGATTCCCGGGGTAGCCACCACAGGTAGCCGTAGTCGCAGGTGCCAAAACCGGTGGCCGGCGCCATGTCTGCGCGCCTCACATGGGTGGCCACGCTCTCCCTGACCCATTCCCGGGGGACATGCTGCCGGCCCTGCCACTGGCCGCCGGCAGCCATCAGCAGCCCGATCTTCGCCAGGTCCCGGGCGGAGAGGAAGAAGTGGTAAGCCCGGAAGGCGGACTTTCGGTCGTCCCCGAGCATCTGCTGGCGTGTGGGGACGTAGTCGTCGAACCCCAGCGGACCGGCCAGGTGCTTCTCGAACGCATCGAAGACGCCCAGGCCGCTGGCCTTCTCGAAGATGGCGCCGGCGGCGTTGAAATCCCAGTTGTTGTAGACGAAATATTGCCCGGGCGCCTTTGTGCCACGTGCAGGGAAAGCATCCTCGTCACTGCCCGGGCTGGACGGCGGATGGTAGACCCCCGACCGCGACGTCAACAGGTCACGGAGCCGGGCCGTCCGCTCGATGGGCAGCAGGCCGCCCACATCGTCAACACCGAGCTCACCAAGGGTGGTGTCGAGGCTGACCGTGCCGGCGTCCACCTGGATGCCGAAAAGGATCGAGAGCAGGCTCTTGCGCATAGAGGCGACGTAGCTGGCGCGGGTGGTGTCGCCCAGTTCGACGACGGTCCTGCCGTCCTGGAGGACCAACAGGGACGAGGTGTTCCGGGGTACCGGAAGTGCGGCGGTCACGGGGCCTCCTGGTGGGTGGTTTGGAACGAAAAAGCCCGGGGACCCGGCGGAGGCCGGGTCCCCGGGCGTGGGATTTCGGGGTTACTTGGTGTAGCCGAAGACCTGGTTCCACTTGGCAAGGTCGTCCTTGCCGTAGGTCGCGGCGTCGGTGTTCTGCATGCGGTAGACCTTGCCGGAATCGACGGCGGGGAGCGTCACGCCCATGATGGTGGGCGGTGCTACGTCGGTGCGGACCGGGTATTCACCGATCTGCGCGAAGACCTGCTGGCCCTGCTTGGAAAGGTTGTAGTTCATGAAGACCTTCGCGGCTTCCACGTTTGTGGCGGTGCCCGTCATGCCCAGGTAGTAGTCGTACGAGACGAGTCCTTCCTCGGGGACGATGAACTTGACCGGAGCCTTGTCCTGGACGGCCGAGATGTTGGTGCCGCTGATGGTGACCGTGCCTACGGCCACTTCACCGCGGGCCAGCGCCGTGGCTTCAGCGCCCAGGGAGTCATAGATTTTGGGCTTCTGCGCAGCGTACTTGGCGAAGTAGTCGCCGCCCATCTTGGTTTCCATGAACCTGTTCAGCGCAGCTGTGCTCCCGCCCGAGCCGCCCTGGACGATGCCCAGCTTGCCCTGCCATTTCCCGCCGACGGCATCCGCCCATGACTTGGGGGCATCGGCTTCCTTCACCAACTGGGTGTTGTAGCCCAGGGTGTAGACGGAGTTGAACATGCGGGTGAACTGGCCGCCGTCCACGGAAACGTCCTTGAGGGCTGAGGCGCCGGGTACGTCGTAGGCTTTCCAGACCTTGGCGTCCTCCATGGACTTGGCAATCCGGTAGTCGGACGTGCGGATGACGTCGGCGCTGAGCTTGCCGGCACCCTGCTCGGACAGTACGCGCTCGGAGAGCTTGTTCGGGGTGAGCCGGACGACGTTGACCTTGATGCCGGTGTCCTTGGTGAAGGCGTCCACCAGTGCGCTTTCGGAGGAGTCGGTGTAGCCGGAGTACAGGGACAGGGTTTGCGATTTTGCCTTCTCGTACGTGGCCTTGTCCGCGATGGACTCGCCGTTGATCACCAGTCCGTCATCGGTGCTTACGGTGGCGGTGGCCGTGACCACGCCGGCGCTCTGGGCGGGGCTTCCGCAGCCGGCAAGGCTCAGGGCGAGCAGCACTCCGGCTGCGGTGAAAGCGGGCAGTCTGGACGCTAACTTCATTGTGATGTCCCTTTCAAAGGTGGGTGGGAGGTCAGTTCTTGGTCTTGCGTTCGCCGCCGACTTTTTGGGCGATGACGGCGAGGATTCCGATGACGAGGCAGTACAGGACGCTGACGGCGGCAGCTGCCTGGCTCTGGCCGTTGTCGAAGTTGTCGAAGACGAGGATGGACAGGATCCGGGTGTTCGAGGTGAAGAGGAAGATGGAGGCGCTGAGCTCACGCATGGACAGCATGAGGAACAGCAGGAACGAGGACATGATGCCGACGCGCATCAGGGGCAGGGTGACATCCAGGACGGACCGGGTCCGCCCGGCGCCGAGCATCACGGCGCTGTCTTCGAGGTCCTGGTCCATCTGGAGCATTGACGCGGAGACACCGCGGTATCCCTGCGGCATGAACACGGCCACGCAGGCGACGGCGAGGATCGCCAGGGTGCCGTAGATGGGCAGCGGCAGCAGCAGCCAGGTCCAGAGCAGTCCGATGCCCATGACGATGGCGGGGACGGCGAGAGGGGTCATGGCCACCAGCTCGATCAGGCGTCCCACCTTGGACTTGGTGCGGTACCGGATGTAGGAGGCGATGAAGCTGAGGGTGGTGCCGGCGAAGGCTGCGATCAGGGCCACCAGGACACTGTTCTTCAGGGCGAGCTGGAAGTCGTTGGATCCCAGGACCTCGATCAGCTTCGCGAAGCTAAGGGAGTTGGCTTCGAGCAGCTGCGACATCGAGGACACGAACGGGGTGGCCTGCATCGAAGCGGCCAGCAGGGCCAGCATCGGCAGGACCACCGAAACGGCGAAGTAGGCCAGGGCCAGGATGGTGAACGGCCAGCGCATCTTGCGAAGCGGCACCTGGCGGGGACGGTTGCCCTTGCCGGTCATGGTGGTGAATTTGCGCTTGTTGATGATGCGCTGCTGGATGAGGGTCACGGCCATCAGCGCAACGGTCAGGATCACGGCGACACTCGCCGCCTGGTTGCTCTTGGCGGGCGTGGCGCTCATGAGGCGGTAGATGTAGGTGGGCAGGGTGTCCACGCCGGCGGGGTTGCCGATGACCTGGGCCACGGGGAAGTTCTCCATGGTCAAGGCGAAGACCAGGACGGCGGAGCCCAGGATGGCCGGCAGGGCCAGGGGCAGGGTGACGGTCCGCAGCATGGTGCGCAGTGGCGCCCCGTGGACGGTGGCGGCCTCTTCGAGGTCGGCGTTCATCATGGACAGCGAGCTGTGCAGCAGCAGGAAAGCGTACGGGGCGTAAAAGATTCCCAGCACGAACACCAGGCCCGGCAGGCTGTAGATGTTGATGGCGGCATCAATGCCCAGGTCGCGGAGGAAGATGTTGATGTACCCGGCGCTGGGCGAGCACAGGAGGGACCAGGCCAATGCGCCCACCAAAGCGGGGATGAACATCGGCGCCATCCCGATGAAGAAAATGAACTTCCGCAACGGCGCATCGGAGCGGGCACACACGAAGGCCAGGAATGCCCCGATCAGCAGGGCGACGATCGCTGAGCCGGCACCGACCATGAGCGAGTTGACCAGGGCCCCGAGTGCTTCCGGGGTGGCCAGCAGTGACAGGTTGGACAGTGTCAGGCCGCCCAGCGAGATGCTGCCGGGCCGGGGAACGCTGTCCGAGAAGGCGGCGAGCAGGACGAGGGCAAGAGGAAGAACGATGAGGACGCCGAGGATGACCAGGACGATCAGGCCCGGCGTGTTCTTTCGGAGGCCCGAAAGGGTCCGGGCTGCACGGTAGTCCCGGGGCGCCGGCGTGGGTGCGAGGCGGGCGTCGGCGCGGGTGGCCGCCTCGGTGGTCTTGAGGCTCATGCGAGGACCTCAGCCGGCAGGATCTGGACTTCGCGGGGGTTGACGGTCACCCACACGCGGTCCCCCACTTTGTGCTGTTCGCCGCGGCGCAGTCCGCCCAGGGCATCAAGCTCGGGCCCGGATTCCAGCTGGATGGCGTACCGGATGTCGTTGCCCTGGAAGCCCGCCACGCGGACCGTTCCCGGCCATGAGTTGGGGTGTTCGGTGGGCATGGCGGTGATCTGCAGGTCCTCGGCCCGGATGCATACCTTGGGGGATGTGCCGGCGTCGCTGGCCTGCTGCGCCGACTGGATGGTGAGCTCGCTGTTGGTGATGCGTGCGTTGGTGGACCCGGTGGCGGTGCCCTCCGGGGTGCAGTCCATGATGTTGGAGACGCCGAGGAAGTGGGCGATCGAGGCGCTGGCGGGTGCCTCGTACATGTGCTGCGGGGCTCCCATCTGCACAATCCGGCCGCCCTGGAGCAGGGCGATGCGGTCTGCCAGGGCGAAGGCTTCGTGCTGGTCGTGGGTGACGTACACACAGGTGAGCCCCAGCTGGAGCTGGATTTCACGCAGTTCAACGCGGAGCCGGTCACGCAGGCGGGCGTCAAGGTTGGAGAGCGGTTCGTCGAGCATGAGCACGCTGGGCCGCATGACCAGGCTGCGCGCCAGGGCGACGCGCTGCATCTGGCCGCCGCTGAGCAGGCTGGCGCCGCGGTCCGCGTAGGGCTCCAGGCCCACCAGCGTGAGGGCCTCCATGACGCGCTCATCGATTTCGCTCTTGGACAGCTTCTTCTGCTTGAGCGAGTAGGCAACGTTCTGGGCCACCGTCATGTGCGGCCATACCGCGTAGGACTGGAAGACCATGCCGACGTTGCGCTTGTTCGGGGGCAGGTTGATGCCCTTTTCGGAGTCGAAGACCACCACGTCGTCGATGATGATCCGCCCCGACGTGGGGTCCTCCAGGCCGGCGATGCAGCGCATGGTGCTGGTCTTGCCGCAACCGGACTGGCCCAGCAGGACGAGGGCCTCGCCGTCTTCGATGTCGAGGTTGAGGTTTTCGATGGCAGTGAAGCTTCCGTACTTCAGCTGCAGGTTTTGAATGCTGATTTTCATGGCTGATTCCTTGGCTGGGTTTTTCCGGTAGGGGTTTCTTCAGTCACTGGGCACCAGGATGGTGCTTTCGCTGATGACGCGGGCCGAGCGTTGAAAGGAGACTTCGGTGGGATCGGCTGCATCCAATGCCAGCGCCGTCTTGCCTTTCAGTAAGTGGATAAAGAGTCCGGCCTCCGCCGCCGGAACTACGCTGCGCTGCACCACGCTGCCTGCTGTTCCTGAGGCGGCAGCGACGGCGACCGCGCTGGTGAGGCCGATGGCGGGGTGCAGTGCGGTCATCGAGATCATCCGGGCCGAGACGCCGGTTGCGCCTGCAGGCGGAGGCCCCACGATGCCAACCTTCGGAATGGAAGTGAGGTCCTGCGGCAGGCCCATCCTGCGGGCAGCCGCTGCGCGCAGCTGCGGGGCAAGCCGGACCAGCGACTCCAAAGCGTCCTCGCTGCCGGTTGCGTCCAGCCCCAGGTCCTGTGCGGCAAAGAGTGCAGCCGGGGCGCCTGCGTCGATCAGTGTCGCCTGGTACCGCTGCCCGTCGACCTCGATGTCATCGATGGCGTTGCCTGTAGGGAACTGTGCTCCGTAAGTGGACCATGAGGTTTTCTGGAAGATGACATCGATGGGGACGCCGGGGTAATGCTGGCCGTCAAGTCGCCGCCCGCCGTAGGCTGGCACCTTGGCCCCTGGTGTGGGGATCTCGCAAATCAGGCGCAGCCCGGTCACGGTGTTCAGGATGGGTACCCGGGTGACTTCCCCTATGGGAGCGACCAGCCCGGCGTGGAGCGCGTACAGACCCAGCGCCGTTGCGCAGTTGCCGCAGTTGCTGGCCCACTCGACTGCCGGCTTGTCGATGGCCACCTGGGCGAACCTGTAGCGGACCGTTCCGTCCGGGTCGGTGCCGGCCACGGTGATGGCCTTGCTGGTGGTTGACGAGGCGCCGCCGACTCCGTCGATTTGGCGGAGGTCCGGCGAACCGAAGGTGCGGATAAGGAGGCGGTCCGTCTCCAGGGCGTCAGACGGAAGGACCTCGTCCCGGAATATCCAGCATTTGCTGGTGCCGCCACGGACGAGGGTGGCCGGCACCGGGGTGACGGGGAGGGTGCCGGCCTGCGGCTCTTCCCTGGATAGAAGCGTCATTGGTTCTCCTGAAAATACCCGTGCCACCGTGTGCAGCCGCCGGGTGAATGTTCAAAGCTGAGCAAACCAGAATCCGGTACATGCCCTGCTGTATGGCGTTGGTCACAAACGGTATACCGTTGGTATGACTTAAGCAACAGTCCCTCGAATATGAATACCGGCAAGGTGGTTTGGCGGGCTTCCTGCTGCAGCGGGTGTGCCGAAAATCGGCACGGTGTTCACAGCGCGCCGAAACGGTATGCAGTGCGATAGAATTGCGGCTAAAGGTATGGCGCCGGCGCGTCCTGCCGCTTGTTTGCATGAAGACCGGAGGCCGCCCGTGGCGTCGCAACCAGAGACAAGCCCCTACCTGATGATCAGGAACGCCATCATCTCGCAGGAGCTGCCTCCCCGTGCCCAGCTCGTTGAAAGCGCCCTGGCCAAGAAGTACAACGTCTCCCGGACGCCCATCAGGGAAGCCTTGCGGCGCCTCGAAACCGAGGGGCTCGTGGAGCGCTACGGTTCGCGAATGCAGGTGCGGGAGTACCGCCCGGAGGAGATGCTGGACCTCTACGAGGTGCGGACCTTCCTGGAGGAGGCGGCCGCAAAAACAGCGGCTCTCCGGCACACCGACATGGACCTGATGCTGATCGACCGCGCCCACCAGGCCATGGTCACCCTTGATTTCGATGCTGCCACTCCGGCTGAACTGGCCGCAGCCAACCGCACCTTCCATGAGCGCATCTGGGCCGCCAGCCACAGCGCCGCCCTCCTTGACCTGCTGGACCGGATCCTGGTCCACTTCATCCGCTACCCCGGCACCACGCTCTCCACCAAGGAGCGCTGGGACCGCGTACTGAAGGAGCATGAGGAGCTGTTGGTGGCCATCCGCGCACGGAACGCGGAGGAGGCCGGCCGCATCGCCAGCGCCCACATGGACGAGGCAAAGAACATCCGCATCCAGATGTACATCGACGCCCAGGAAATCAGCCACCCACGCCTGGGGTAGCCACAAATCCCGGCATTAAACCGCTCCCGCCGAGCCGCGTTAAGCCTGCGCCAAGACGTCATTGCATGCGACGGCATACTTATGTATACAACCGTGTACAGCGATGGAGCTGAGGAGATTGATGATGATCAAGAGCGACGTATTGGTGGTTGGCGGCGGTAACGCCGGATTTGCGGCAGCACTTGCAGCCGCAGAGCGCGGACGGAAAGTCGTCCTGCTGGAAAAGTCCCGGGAGGCCGCATCGGGCGGCAACAGCTTCTACACTGCCGGCGCCACCCGCATCTCCCATGACGGGCTCCAGGAGCTTACCGAATTCGTGGAGCCTGACGAGCGGCACGCCGTCAGTGAAGTCCCCGCCTATACCGCTGCCGAGTACCTTGCCGATCTGTCCAAGGTCTCTGAAGGGCGCAACGACCCCGAACTGTCCGCGGTCCTGGTCAGCGAAAGCAACCCGACATTGCGTTGGCTTCACGGCATGGGACTCAAATACC
Source organism: Pseudarthrobacter sp. MOO14 (assembly GCF_058267675.1). NCBI lineage: Bacteria > Bacillati > Actinomycetota > Actinomycetes > Micrococcales > Micrococcaceae > Pseudarthrobacter > Pseudarthrobacter sp. MOO14. Next base: position 2,138,256 of record NZ_CM177849.1, on the reverse strand, counting down.
GGCTGATGTATGAGCGCCAGGCGTACCGGACCCAGGACGGTGGGTATCTGTTCTGGGGCGGGCTGCACGTGGGCAATGTGGCAGGCGGAAAGGGGCTCATGGCCGACCACCGGGCGGCCGCGGAGCGCATGGGCGTTGAGGTCATCTATGACTGCGCAGCCACCGGACTGATCCAGGAGGACGGCCGCGTCCGCGGGGTCCGGTACCGCACCTCATCCGGAGAAGGTGAGCTCCGGGCCGAGTCGGTCATCCTCGCCTCGGGAGGTTTTGAAGCATCACCTGAACTGCGCCGCCAACACCTGGGGGAGGGCTGGCAGAACGCGAAGGTCCGCGGCACACCGGGCAACACGGGTGAGATGATCGTCGCCGCATTGGACGCCGGCGCGGCCAGGGGCGGCGACTGGTCAACCTGCCACAGCGTCGCCTGGGACGCCTGGCACCCGGAGAACGAGGGCAACCTGGAACTCACCAACCAGCTCACCCGTGGCGGGTACCCGCTGGGCATCGTGGTGAACAGCGACGGGAAGCGGTTCGTGGACGAGGGCGCCGACTACCGCAACTACACCTATGCGAAGTACGGCCGGGACATTCTTGCCCAGCCGGGCTCGGCCGCCTTCCAGATCTTTGACGCTTCTTCCCGCCCTATGCTGCGAGCGGAGGAGTACGACATGCCGGGGGTTTCGGTGGTCACTGCGCCGAGTCTTGCCGAGCTGGCACAGAAGGCCGGCATCAGCCCTGAGGGGCTGGAGGAGACGGTGAAGAGCTTTAATGATTCGATCACCGAGGGCGCCCCGTTTGACCCCAACGTCAAGGACGGGCGCCGGGCGGATACCCAGCCGCCGAAGAGCAACTGGGCCCGAAGCATCGCCACCGGCCCGTACTACGCGTTCCCGGTAACCTGCGGCATCACCTTCACATTCGGCGGCCTCAAGACAGACACCTGGGGACGCGTGCTGACCGAAGACGCAGGGCCGCTTGATGGGCTCTATGCCTGTGGTGAAGCCCTGGGTGGTTTGTTCAGCGGAAACTACCCCGGCGGCTCCGGGCTTGCGGCGGGAGCCGTCTTCGGCCGCCGCGCAGGCTCCATCGCCTAGGCAGCCCAGCAACCCCACCAGCAACGGAAAGAGGAAAAAGTGGCCATTCCCATCCACCAGCGGCTTCGCGAGGATGTCCTCGCAAGCGTCTTTGCGCCTGACGAGCCGCTCACGGAGGCCAAGCTCACCGAGCGGTACGGGGCCTCCCGGACACCGGTGCGGGAGGCGCTGCAGCGGCTGGAACAGGACGGGCTGGTGGAACGGCGCGGCAAGGCGGTGGTGGTCCGAACGCATTCAGCCGAGGAGATCATCGACATCTACGAGTCGAGGATCATCCTGGAGCAGGCCGCCGCGGCCAAGGCTGCCGTCAAGGCAACCGCCCTGGACCGGCAGCTGCTCACGGGGCTGCTGACGCAGATGCAGCAGCTGGACCCCAGCGACGGCCGGGCGCTCGCGGAAACCAACCGCGCCTTCCATACCCAGCTGTGGCGCGCCACCCACAGCCCGTCGCTGATCGGACTGCTGGAACGCCTGGACCAACAGGTCCGCCGGTACACGCTCACCACCCTGACCTACCCGGGGCGGTGGCCGGTGGTGCTGGCGGATTATGCCGACCTGCTGGCCGCCATAGGGGACGGCAATTCCGCCCTCGCCGGGGAGATCGCGGCCCGCCACATGTCGGACGCCTTGAACATCAGGTTGAAGATGTACGCCGAAGATCCAAGGACGCTCTAGGCCGCACCGACGGCCGCGGGCGTTCCGCACAAAGACCCGCCGGCAGATGTTCCTGCATACTCCATCGCAACAGGAAACCCGAAAGTCGGGCGCAGGTCATCAGCCGGTGCAAAGAGGAGGGGCAGGCTCCCAAGGGCCTGCCCCTCCTCGCTTTTTCCGGCGCCTCGTGCGCCGGGCTGCTTTTGCTGGAACGGACGACGACGGCGGCGGGGTGGGTGCCGTCGTCGAGCCTTCCGTGGGGCAGGCTCCGGCAGCATGAAGCCTGCCAGGACGCACAGCAAGGGCACAGATACCACCAGTCCCCGGCATAGCCGCATGCGGTTTCCTTGGACCATGACCACTTCACGCACACCCGATCAGCCCGACGTCGACCAGCCCCATCCCAACCATGACCGCGGGCTGGAGTTCGATCTGACCACACTGATGAGCCGCCGGTCCCTGGGGCTGTTACTGGGTGCAGGCGGGGCGGCCGCCGCGCTCGCCGCCTGCACCCCTGCCGGAACCACAGGGTCCATCTCTTCGGCCACATCGTCAGCCACTTCCTCGGCGGCGTCCTCAGGTTCCGCCGCAGCATCCACGGGCTCCGCTGCCGCCTCGGCCACGCCAACGCTGACGCGGGCCATCGCCGAATGCGGGGTGGAGATTCCGGAGGAAACCGCGGGCCCCTACCCAGGCGACGGCTCCAACGGGCCGAACGTCCTGGAAGCCTCCGGCGTGGTGCGCCGGGACATCACCTCAAGCTTCGGCAGCGCGTCAGCGACAGCGGAGGGTGTGCCTCTGACGTTCACGCTGACCCTGTTGGACAACGCCAACGGCTGCACCCCGATGGCCGGTGCCGCGGTGTACGCCTGGCACTGTGACCGGGACGGGAAGTACTCGATGTACGACTCCAGCCTGAAGAACGAGAACTACCTCCGCGGCGTGCAGGAAGCGGATGCCAACGGGCAGGTCACCTTTACCTCCATCTTCCCGGCCGCCTACTCCGGGCGCTGGCCGCACATCCACTTTGAGGTCTTCGAGTCCATGAACAATGCCACCTCTGCCGGGCAAGTGCTGGCCGTCTCCCAGATCGCCCTGCCCAAGGCGGCCTGCGACGACGTCTATGCCACCCCCGGATACGAAAAGAGCGTCACCAACATGACCCGCACCACCCTGCAGTCGGACAACGTGTTCGGGGACGACGGCGGCATCTACCAGCTGGCGACCATGACCGGCTCGGCGGCGGCCGGCTACACGGCGGGGCTCAACGTGACCATCTAGCGCACCGGCACCCCCCCCCGGTTCCAGGCAATGCCCCTTGGGTTTCACCATCCGGGCTCTTCAGTAAGGGATAATCGAAGGGTCAACACCTGAGGAGCGTGCGGATCGATGGGGCTGGGGATGGGGCGCACCCGCGGGAGCGTAGCTGCCGCCTGCCTGCATGTCCTCCTGGCGGCGATTTGCGTAGCGGCGCTCGTCTGCGGTGGTGACAGCATGTCCGGTGCGCCGTACCCGGCGTTGAACTCCCACGAACGGGTTTCCAGCCAACCGGAGACCGTGGCGTTGCCCCAGCCGCTCTCTGATGCGCTGGATGGGCCGGTGGAGGTGCCGGGCGGGTACGGGATGGCCTTGACGGCCCGCGTGGGGGAGCGCCACGTGCATGCGTCCTGGACCTACGTTGACGGGGTGCCGGGGTTGAACACGCATGTTGACTCGTGGCTGCTGGGACTCCTCGATGCGGCTGCCCCGGCGGGTGGCCGGTACCGGCCCGCGATGGCGCTGAACGCACAGCAGCCGTCGGGCCAGGAGCTGACGGTGTCCGCGGCGCCCGTTCAGGCTGCGGGAACAGTGATTGTTGTCCGGGAAAAAGTGAGGACTTCCGGGACGGGCGGGACGGTCTCAGAGCGATCGGAAACCGTCTATGTTGACACGGTTTCCGGGGCTGTCCGTGGCGGCGCGGAGCTGGTGCGGCCGGAGGCGGTTCCGGGCATCCAGTCGCGCATGGTGGGCGTTCCAGCGCAGATCGCCACCCCCGTCCGGCAGGACATCCCGGTAGGCGACCTGGTCCTGAAACCGTCCGGGGAGCTGGCGGTGTCCGCGGAGGTTCCGGGAAACCCCGGGGGCAATGTGACCTTGACCATGAACGCCGCCGATGCCGGGGCGGTGCTCAGTGACTACGGCCGGCAGGTCCTGGGGCAGCTGAACGCCGCCGCCGTTCCGCGTCCCGCGACTGCGCCGGCAGCCAGGCACGTGAACTGCGACATCGTCCCGTGCGCTGCCTTGACGTACGACGACGGGCCGGACGCCCGCACCACGCCGCAGCTTTTGGCCATCCTGGCAGAGCGGAAGGCCCAGGCCACGTTCTTCATGACCGGGTCCAATACGGCCGCGAATCCGGCAACCGCGAAGCAGGTGGCGGACGCCGGCTTCGCGATCGGCAACCACACGTTCAGCCACCCTTACCTGACCAAGCTGCCCATCCCCGCAGTCAAGAAGGAGATGGAGCGTACGGACGCCGCCATCCTGGCCGCGACCGGCTCCACCCCGGCCATGATGCGGCCGCCCTACGGAGCGGCCGATGCCGCAGTGCAGGGCGCTGTGGGCAAGCCGCTCATCATCTGGGCCGTGGACTCACTGGACTGGCAGAGCAAGAACCCGGCAGTGTTCGTGCCCAAAGTGCTCAAGGAGATCACGCCCGGCGCGGTGGTGCTCATGCATGACGTGCAGCCGACGACGATCGCCGGGCAACAGGAGCTGATGTCCACCCTGCAGGCCCAGGGCTACCAGCTGGTGTCCGTCCCGCAGCTCTTCGAGGGAACGCCCTTGGTCCCGGGCCATGTGTACAGGTCCCGGCCCGTGCGCCAGTAGGCAGCAGCGCACGGCCGCCCGTTGACCGCGAACAGGGGCGTGAGTACTGTGGGCCGCCTATTCATCCTCGCCGTGGAGGCACCTATGGCCGGCACTAGCAGCACTGACTACGAATTCCTGACTGTATGGCGGGTGGCAGGAACCGCGCGGGAGGTCACGGACATCCTGGGCGATGCCGGCATGCTTCCCCGCTGGTGGCCGTCGGTGTATCTGACTGTTGAGCAGTTGGATCCGGGCAACCCGGACGGCACCGGGAAGGCGTTCTTCCTCCACACCAAAGGCTGGCTGCCGTACACGCTCAAGTGGCAGCTCACCGTCACCGCGCCCGTCACGGAACACGGATTCGCCATCTCGGCTCGGGGCGACCTTAACGGCGCCGGCCGCTGGACTTTTGAGCAGGACGGGCCCGAAACGGTGGTCACCTATGAGTGGCGGGTCAGCGCCGCGAAACCGCTGCTGCGGCGGCTGAGTTGGCTGCTCAAGCCGGCCTTTGCCGCGAACCACCGGTGGGCGATGGCGCGTGGGCAAGAGGCGCTGGCGTTGGAGCTGCGACGACGGCGGCCTGGCGCCGACCCTGCCAAGATTCCGGCGCCCGCGGGGCCCACCTTTTCACGGCTGCCCCGCTGGCCGGGGAAGGCACGGCAGGCCTGACGTACCGGACTGCCTTGGCTGGAAGGTTCGACGACGGCGGCGGGGCGGGGGCCGTCGTCGTACCTTTCCGCCGGGGTGCTTTCCTCCGGGACGGCCAGCCTGCTGCCTACGGGGCTGGGGAATCCTGCCGCTGGGTGACGCGCTGGATGAATTCGACCGTCTCGCGCTCGGTTTCGGCGCGGGTGGTGGGTTCGTTGTGCACCTCGTGCCGGACGCCGGGGAAGACGCGGGTGCGGACGTCCGCGTGGCCCGAATCGGTGAGGCGGTTGGCCACGTGGTAGGCGCCTTCGCCGTAGTTGGTCACGGGGTCCTGGTCGCCGGCGAGGATGAGGACGGGGAGGTCCGCGGGGAGCTGTTTGTACCAGTCGTCGGAATTGACGTGGTCGTAGAGGTCAACGAAGCCTTGCAGGAACCGGGCGCTCAGGGGTGCGCCGAAGTTGTTGAAGGGGTCCCTGGCGTGGTCGGCCACCACGTCGGCGTCCAGCGCCACCCAGGCCGTGGGGCCGGGATTGTCGCCGAAGCGGCCCAGGAAACCGTCGAACAGCTGGCCCACGAGGTCCTGCGGTGCGGGCTCCGCTGCGCCGGCGCCGGAGGCGAGGCGTGCCAGTTCCGGCCGGTTGATTGTTGTTTCGATGCCCCGCATTTGGGCGGCGATGCCGCAGAGGATCAAGCCGGACAGCTGAGCCTGTGGGTCCACGGCCATGCCGCGCGCGATCATGGAGCCCCAGCTGTGGCCGAACACCACGTAGGGAAGCTGGGGGAGGGCCGCCCTGGCTTTGGCCTGGAGCGTGACCTCGTCCGCGACCACCACCTTGGCGGCGTCCTCGCCGGCGTCGCCCCAAGTGCCCTGCTGCATGGCGGTGCGGCCGTGCCCGGCGTGGTCACCTGCCACCACGATGAATCCCGCGTCCACCAGGGTGGAGATGAGGTGGAGGTAGCGGCGGGAGTGTTCGCCGAGCCCGTGGACCAGCTGCACGATTGCCTTGGGCTGGCCGATGGGTTCGTAGACCCAGGCCTGGATGGTGTCGCGGCCGTTGGCGGACGTGAATTCGATTTCCTGCAGTGACATGTATTCCTCCTGTGGCGGCGCCGTCGCCTGCCCGTGGTGAGCCTAACCACATTGCCGTCATGTGCGTCAATGATTGTTCGTTTATGTGAGGACCTGCCGCCTAGTCTGAAACCAGCCACGTAGCCTGCCCCGGAAGGAAGCCGATGCCGCATCCCGACCGTCCCCTGCGCAAGCTGGGGTTTCTGACCATTGGTTTGTTTGATCCGGCCAATCCGGCCGCGGGCCACGAGTCCACGTTGCAGATCATCGAGTTGGGCGAGCAGCTGGGGTTCGACAGTGCCTGGCTGCGCCACCGGCACCTGCAGTTCGGGATCTCTTCCCCCGTAGCGGTGATGGCCGCGGCGAGCCAGCGCACCTCGCGGATTGAGCTTGGCACTGCCGTGACGCCGCTGGGCTGGGAGAACCCGCTGCGCCTGGCCGAGGACCTGGCCACCGTGGATTTGCTGGCCGGAGGACGCATCAATCCCGGCGTGAGCGTGGGCGAACCGATGCAGTACGACACGGTGAAGCATGAACTGTACCGGACACCGCGGACGTGGAGGACTTCAGCTACGCCCGGGTGGAGCGGTTTGCGCGGCTGGTGGCGGGGGAGCCGGTGCGTGAATTCTCGGGCAAGCAAGGGGTGGTGGAGGAGTTCTCCAACCGGGTGGAGCCGCATTCCCCTGGCCTGCGGGACCGCCTTTGGTATGGGGCCGGGAGCACTAAGTCAGCGGTATGGGCGGGTTCTCATGGATTCAACCTGCTCTCCAGCAGCGTGATCTTCCCCGACAAGGACCAGGAACCGGACTTCGCCCTGGTCCAGCAGTCGCAGATCCGGGCGTTCCGCGAAGCGGCTGCTGCCGCCGGACATGTTCAGGCGCGGGTTTCGCAGGGGCTGGTGGTGATCCCTACTGACTCGGCGACTGCTGCCCAGCGGGAGAAGTACCAGCGGTATGTTGACGAACGCACTCCGCGCACGGCTGCTCCGCAGGGGCCGCGGGGAATGATGTTCGCGGCTGATCTGATCGGCACCAGCGAGGAGATCGCTGAACAGCTGTACGCGCATGCAGGGTTCCAGGAAGTGGACGAGGTGGCCTTCGCCCTGCCCTTCAGCTTCGACCACGAGGACTACGTCCAGATCCTGACCGATATCGCGGGCAAGTTGGGGCCTGCTTTGGGTTGGGCATAGGGAAATCAGTTGATCAGCGTCCTCGTCACGGGGCGGCAACCCCCAACTGTGCAAGCGCTCTGTTCAATGCGCGTCGCCTCCTCATTCTGTTGTTGGAGCCCGGATGAATCGCGGAACAGGTACTCACGCTTCACTGCGCACTGCATTGGCACTTGTGCGCGGAGGATCGAGGCGTAGTCCGCCGCGCCGTGAGAGTAGGTGTTAGCCACGCTCCTTTGAAGCACAATGTGACTGGCGGCTCCGTTCAATTTTAGGAGCGGGCACACGGACCACAGTGCGGACGTCGAGCACAGACAAATGAGGACCCTAAAAGCGCGAGGCCGAGCCAATGTACTCTCGTGGATGGTCAAGGCGCGCGCTGAACACATCCCAACCGCCCAATCATCGTGTATATGTACCAGGTCCTTGTTTGGCGCCTTGTCGCAGAAACTCAACACCCTCGGCCCTTCGAGCTGATGTTGCTCCGTACTCGACAGACGTAGATACGAGCTGCTCGCTGCACTCACCCGATTGGTGCGGTGGATGCTTGCTAGATCCATTGACCCGACAAGGCGGACTATGGGGAGCAGGCGAAAGCTTGGGTCCCTATTGTTCTAAATTGCCTCCAAGCGCTTTTTGGCAAGAGCCACAACAGCTGCAACTCTGGCCTTCAGCTCAGTATCGGACAGTACGTTGTCAAAGCGGAGTTGGCGAACCCCGTAGGCCAGTACGACCGCCCAATACTCGCGCTGGGAAGAGCTCCGATCAGCCATCCAATTCATTACGGATGAACACCAGGCGGGGGACAAGGAACCACGCGCGAATGACAGGTCACCAAAGCGCTCTGTGATGTCCTCCACTGTGGGCCAGTCTGAGCCCAAGAGAGGTGAGCTCGGGTGAATCCAGCTTGACATCAACAAAACCGTTGGATCACGAACAGAACTTGAGAACGCGTTTCCGTCTGAGTCGATGATTACCGGCTGGCCATCACAAACCAAAACATTCTCAGCGTGTAGGTCGGTGTGGCTCATAACGGTCGAAGTATTAACCCAAAGATCTTTTGATGGCGGGGCTAGGCCAAGCGACGAAAGCTCCCGTTCAAAAACCGACCATTCCATAAACTGCTCTACAATTTCACTCAGCGGGACAGTCCTAGGGGCCGTTCGCTCAAGTAAATCTAGTCTCGAGCGAAGCGACTCGACTATCTCGGCCGCCTTTAGATCCTTTGAGCCAATAAGACTCATGAGCGAACTTGTGGACGAGCCGGCAAGTTGCAAAACACTTACGATTGAACCGCCCATTAGGCCCCGGATAACTTCGACCCGACGCGCGATGCAATCTCTGGGCAGAAGGTCCTGGAGGCCTCCAGCACTAGGAAGTGATTCGCCTACCTTTGCCACTACAACGGCAACAGGCCCTGTCGGGGAGGCCAGTTCGCAGCGCCAAACGGCGGCACCCGTTAATCCACCAGCCAAGGGCGCCGCCGAGATTGCTGTAGCACCGTAATGATAGGCGATCCTACGAAGAACCCTCTTCTGGTGAAAGGTAAGGATGCCGTCCACTGAAAGTTCAATCAAGTCGAAACGCGCTAGCGCTTCGCGGAGGTCGCGGATGAAACGATCGAATTTGTCGAATTGTGTCTTGCGCAATACGGAGACTCGGTTCATCTTAACCTTGTCATCCTGAAAAATCAGGCCCGTACCCTCCATGGATTCCTGAGCGTGATCAAAATCAGTAAACCCACTAAAGACGATGACACGCGAATCTGGATGCTTATCGATAACTATACGGAAAAGCTCATCCCCCAGTTCATCAACAGCCTTCTCACCCGCCCGCATAGGCAGCTTTCGATCAAGAACAAATAGGTCAATGAGATCATCGGTAGTTTCAATAAAGCTCAGCGCGTCCTCAATAGCCCCAAATGTTGTCAGTTCGAATCCGACTTCGATTAGCGATGAGGATGCTTCTTCGAGCTGCTGTGGATCATCATCGACCAATACAGCATGAGAGCTGTTCATTATCCTATGCCCCCTGTCAGTGTAAAAGTTGCAACACCACTTCTGCCGGCAATCCTGAAGCCATATGACAATTTTTCGGTGGCGGTTTTTATCAGGGCGAGCCCGATTCCTTGGTGTCCGCTTTTAGTCGATATTCCTGTAGTCTCAACATCTTGGACATCAAACTGAGTTCCGACAAAGCTGTTAGACACGCGTAGCCAGAATCTATCTCCGACTATGCTCCAAGTGACCTCAATGGGGCGTGCCTCATTTGTCTCCAGCGATGCGTCGATGGCGTTCTGGTACACATTTGCAAGCAGAATCTCGAATAAGCCAATATCAGTAAGAATCGTAGCCGTCCTGCCGTCCATATCTGGCGCGGGCGAAAAGTTTGGTGCAGTTGTCATATCCGGCCAGCAGTCGCGAAGCAGCACCTCTAGGTTACATTCGACAAGGTCTAAGTCAGAGCCGTCCCGAATCAAAGCAATGAGTGAATCAATACGCCGCTCAAGCCGATTAATGGCATCGTTCGTAGCGCTGCGCTGAAAATTCGAGACTTCTCGGCCGCCTGCCTTGCGAATCCAGCCAATAGGCGGCGAAAGTTCATGTCGAATTAGCCTTGCAAGTTCGGGGACGTATCCGTGATTTATGGGAGATCCATCGGATTTTGAGTCCAAGGGGTTCAAATTTGTAAGTGATTCCCGCACTGTCAGGATGTCATTGAAGACTTGGCGAATCTGCGGTACTGGTTCTCGCTGCATTGCCCGCATTAGTATGCGGAAAGGCACGGATTCCGGATTGGCCTTCATCCAAGCGGCCGCTCGTAACCTGACTGAGGGAGAATCTGAATTCAGCGACTCGTCCAGCCAGTCGGGTTGAGAAGCGGCTTGACTATTCATGGAGGTCATAGAACTCAGCCCGGCGGGCGAATGCCTCGCGTCCGCCTTCCATGATAGTGGTTATCGCCGCGACAATTATCGGCGCGTCGAAAGTTCCAAAGTCCCGAACCTGCCCGTTTTGTCCATCGCTCGCCAGGACAAAAACCCTCCCGGCTGCTCCGAGCACTGGGATATTTGCGTTATGCGTAGCCACAATGGTCTGTACTTGGTCCTTGGTGCGTTGGCTCATGGCTGAAACAATGTGGTTGACCAGGTAGGCGTTGTCGAGGTGGTCCTCAGGTTGATCGAGAACCAACGTTCGCTCTCTCTCTGAGAGTACAATGGGTAGCGTGACAGCGCATTTTTGACCTGCTGACAAATTGTCAACACTCTTGTCTACTGCACCGTCGCGAAGCAGGAAATCGACTTTATCCATCAGTTTTACTTTGGCTAGCCGCTCTACTCCCTCAACGGAGTCAAGAACACCAATTACCCTCGATGCCTGCTCTTGAGTCAGATCTCCGGCAGATGCCAAACCGTCGACATCAAGGGCCTCGACCATTTCCAAGAGCATCCTAGGCAAAACACGCGCAGCAAGCGAATCGATAAGAGCAGCTCGGGTGTGAGTGCCCTTGAGGCTATCCGTGAGGACGTCGCGGAGTTCTGATGCATCTGCAAGGTGTTCGACCACGACTATGATGTTTCGATCGATCTGCCGAGATGTTGATTTCGCAACGCCTTGTCGTGCGTGGTAGAGCCGTTCTTCCTCGGCCTCAAGGTTCGAGTATTCAGCATCACGACGAGCCTTCAAGGACAGGAGCTCTGAAGTGAGGGCACTAATTCTCCTATCGTTATCATCGAGTTCCCGAAGCTGCGCATCAACGTTTCGGATTTGAGCCGTCAACTGGCCGAGGCCCGCTTCCGCCTTCTCCAAGCTTTCTCTTAGGGGGGCAGCGGTTTCGCGGAGTTTTGCCTCCTCGGAGCTGGACGCGGCGACCCGGCCGGAAACGTCAGCATCCAGAGCGCTAATGGACTTTCGGAGTGCCTCAGCATTAGACGCCACCGCGCTGAGCTTTCCACCGAGAGAGATTTCGTCCGCAATGAACTCCTTATCAAGAGATCCCAGTCGCAGCAGTAGGTCATTTACGGTACTGGATGCACTGCTCATCTGACTGACGAGGTCACCTGCGACCCGTAAGTTGGATCCCCTCCTAGCGATGGCGTTGGAGCGCTCCTCCACATCGCGCAATGCATCTCTCTGCGCAGCAATGGGGCCGCGCGCATCTCCTATGAGGGACTCTTCTTGCGACCGGTAGATTTGTCGATCGGCTTCAAGGCCTGCACGCTTGAGGGCTTCCTCTTGGCATTTTTGAAGTTGACGACGTACTTCAAACATTGAGCGCGTTAGGTTTCCGACTTCGTCGCGAGACATCGTGAAGGGCTTTTCTCCAGCACGAAGATCCAGGAGCTTCAGGCGATTGGCTGCATCAGAAGCAATTTCTTCCAGCTCACTTTGTCCGAGAACAAGTACTGATCTCGAGAGGTCGAGGTCTCGTCCACGGCCTTTAGCATCAACGATGACCTGAAGCGCGGTTGAGTCGTCTTCTAGGTCGACGATCACTTCGCCCACGCCCAGAACAGCTGAGAGAAACTGTTCCCTCTGTTGCCTCCGCTGTTTCTCCGCGTGCTCCGCCCCCAAAGCATGCCTCAGGAGTTCGAGCAATGCTGTCTTGCCGACTCCGCGAGAACCGATGACGACGTTAAGCCCTCGGACGAAGGAAACATCTAAGCCATTGAGGAAGCCTCCGTTGACACGGAGTCGGGAAACCCACATTCGCAGCCTTTCGCATCGGTTGCCACGCGTACTTTACGAGACTACAGGTCATGCCCTGTGAACCTGCCGAGGAGAACTTGTACTCGCGGCACTCGAAAGAGCGGAAAGGAGCAATCTTGTCCCGAACATGACGTCAACGAACTGTCGTCCCTCCCTAATGGCAGCAATTAGCAGGAATTTTAGGAGATACGACGGGCGTGTAGGGGAGCCGGAAGTTCAAGAGCCAAAGCTTGATGTCGGCAGTCGCCAGCTCCAAGTCCGGATATGCATAGCGCGCTAACTTTTACGAAGCGGCTCCTTTGCGATTTTGAGGCTGTGGGCTCCCCAAGCGGCCTCGTTCTTAATCATCAGCGACGGAAGCCTGCGGTGGATGCAGAGCGGTCGGTGGTAACAATGTCCGAGAAGCCCAGTCAAAGAACGGCCCGCCGTAGCATCCGGACACACAGCGCAACGTTGGCGCCCCCACACGTAACCTGATTGAATGCCTCGTTTCGCACTGGACATCGAGTCCGTCCCCCGCCCCGCCCGTTCCCAGGAGCTCCTGGACGCCGTGAACCACCGGGTGGTCATTGCCGACGGCGCCATGGGCACCATGCTTCAGGGCCGGGACCTGCAGCTCGAAACGGACTTCCAAAACCTCGAGGGCTGCAACGAGATCCTCAACGACACCCGCCCGGACGTCATCGCGGACATCCACGACGCCTACTTCGCCACCGGCATCGACGCCGTCGAAACCAACACCTTCGGCGCCAACTGGTCCAACCTCTCCGACTACGGCATCGACGACCGGATCGAGGAGCTCGCCCGAAAGGGTGCGGAGATCGCCCGCGAACGCGCCGAAGCCGCGGAAGAAACAGACGGCCGCATGCGCTGGGTCCTCGGCTCCATGGGCCCCGGCACCAAGCTCCCCAGCCTGGGCCACACCAGCTACGACTACCTCAAGCAGACCTTCGCCCTGCAGGCCGAGGGCCTGATCGACGGCGGCGCGGACGCCTTCCTCATCGAAACCAGCCAGGACCTCCTGCAGACCAAAGCCGCCGTCAACGGCTGCAAACAGGCCATCGTCGCCAAAGGCGTCCGGCTCCCCATCTTCGTCGAGGTGACGGTCGAGACCACCGGAACCATGCTCATGGGCTCCGAAATTGGCGCCGCGCTCACTGCCCTGGAGCCGCTCGGCGTCGACGCCATCGGCCTGAACTGCGCCACCGGCCCGGACGAGATGAGCGAGCACCTCCGCCACCTCTCCAAGCAGTCCTCCGTGGCCATCGCCTGCATGCCCAACGCCGGCCTGCCCATCCTCGGCGCCAACGGCGCGCACTACCCGCTCACCCCCACCGAACTCGCCACCGCGCACGAACAATTCGTGCGCGAATTCGGCCTGGGCCTGGTGGGCGGGTGTTGCGGTACGACGCCGGAGCACATGGCCGCCGTCGTCGAACGCCTTGCCCCCTTCCGCACCAAAGCCGTGGATGCCAAGGCAAGCAACGCACCGGCGCGAATCCCCACCGAGCGCGAGGCCGGCGTCGCCTCCCTCTACCAGCACGTGAACTTCGACCAGGAATCCGCCTACCTGGCCATCGGCGAACGCACCAATGCCAACGGCTCCAAGGCTTTCCGCCAGGCCATGCTTGAAGAACGCTGGGACGACTGCGTGGACATCGCCCGCGAGCAGATCCGCGTCGGCGCCCACCTCCTGGACGTCTGCGTGGACTACGTGGGCCGCGACGGCGTCGCCGACATCAAAGAGGTCGTCTCCCGCTTCGCCTCCGCCTCCACCCTCCCGCTGGTCATCGACTCCACCGAACCGCCAGTCCTGCAGGCAGGCCTGGAACTCATCGGCGGCCGCCCGGTGGTCAATTCCGTCAACTACGAGGACGGCGACGGCCCCAACAGCCGCTTCGCCCGCATCATGCCGCTGGTCAAGGAACACGGCACGGCCGTGATAGCCCTGACCATCAACGAAGAGGGCCAGGCCCGCACCACTGAGGGCAAGGTGGCCATCGCCTCCCGCCTGGTGGACGCCCTGGTGGGCGAATGGGGCATGCGGGTGGAGGACATCATCGTCGACTGCCTCACCTTCCCCGTGGCCACCGGCCAGGAGGAAACCCGCCGCGACGGCATCGAAACCATCGAGGCCATCCGCCAGATCACCGCCAAATACCCCGGCATCAACACCACGCTCGGCGTCTCCAACGTCTCCTTCGGCCTCAACCCGGCCGCCCGCATGGTCCTGAACTCCGTGTTCCTGCACGAAGCCGTCCAGGCCGGCCTGACCAGCGGCATCATCGACGCCGCCAAAATCGTCCCGCTCGCCTCCCTCCCGGAAGAGCAGCGCAAGGTGGCCCTGGACCTCGTCTACGACCGCCGCGAATACGACGCCGACGGCAACACCACCTACGACCCCCTCGCCAGCATGCTGGACCTCTTCGCCGGCGTCGACACCGCAGCGCTCAAGGACCAGCGCGCCGCCGAACTCGCCGCCCTGCCCACCGGCGCCCGCCTGGAACGGCGCATCATCGACGGCGAAGGCAAGGGCCTGGAAGAGGACCTGGACCTGGCCCGCAGCGAAGGCATGACCCCGCTCGGCATCATCAACGACCACCTGCTTGAGGGCATGAAAGTGGTGGGCGAACGCTTCGGTGCCGGCGAAATGCAGCTGCCGTTCGTGCTGCAGTCCGCCGAGGTCATGAAGAACGCCGTGGCGCTCCTTGAGCCGCACATGGAAAAGGCCGACTCCTCCGGCAAGGGCACCATGGTGATCGCGACCGTCCGCGGCGACGTGCACGACATCGGCAAGAACCTGGTGGACATCATCCTCACCAACAACGGCTACAAGGTAGTCAACATCGGCATCAAGCAGGGCATTGCCGAGATCATCGCCGCCGCGGAGGAACACGACGCCGACGTGATCGGCATGTCCGGGCTGCTGGTGAAATCCACCGTGGTGATGAAGGAAAATCTCGCCGAACTGCAGACCCGCGGCCTGGCCAAGAAGTGGCCGGTCATCCTGGGCGGCGCCGCTTTGACCCGCGCCTACGTGGAGCAGGACCTGGCCGAACAGTTCGAGGGCACCGTCAGGTACGCCAAGGATGCCTTCGAGGGGCTTGCCCTCATGGAACCGCTGGTCCGCGTGGCCCGCGGCGAGGACCCGGACTCCGTGGGCCTGCCGCCGCTGAAGAAGCGCATCCACAAGGGCGGCCCGAAGTTCACCATCACCGAGCCCGAGGCCATGCCCGGCCGGTCCGACGTCGCCACCGACAACCCCGTCCCCGCGCCGCCGTTCTGGGGCACCCGGATCGTCCGCGGCGTCTCGCTGCACGACTACTCCGCCTTCCTCGACGAGCGTGCCACCTTCATGGGGCAGTGGGGCCTCAAGCCCGGCCGCGGCGAGGACGGCGCCTCCTACGAAGAACTGGTGGAACGCGAAGGCCGGCCGCGCCTGCGCTACTGGCTGGACCGCATCCTGGGCGAGGGCATGCTGGACGCGTCCGTGGCCTACGGCTATTTCCCCGTGGTCTCCGAAGGCGAACAGGTGGTGGTGCTGCACCACGGCGAGGATCCCGACGGCGTCCTGGGCCAAGCGGGCCTGCTCGCCCCCGACGGTGGTTCAGGCGGTCCCATCGGCACCGACCGCCTGCGGTTCGATTTCCCGCGCCAGCGCCGCGACCGGCACCTGTGCCTGGCCGACTTCGTGAAGTCCCGCGAATCGGGACAGATCGACGTACTGCCCGTGCAGTTGGTCACCGCCGGCTCCAAGATCGAAGAGTTCACGTCCAAGATGTTCGCGGCCAACCAGTACCGCGACTACTACGAGCTCAACGGACTGGTCATGCAGCTGACCGAGGCGCTGGCCGAGTTCTGGCACGCCCGGATCCGCAAAGAGCTCGGCTTCGCGGCCGAGGAACCCAAGGACACGGCCGGGTATTTCAAGCTCGACTACCGCGGCGCCCGGTTCTCGCTGGGCTACCCCGCTTGCCCGGACATGGAGGACCGCCGCAAGGTCACCGAGTTGTTGAAGCCCGAGCGTATGGGCGTGGTCCTGAGCGATGAGCTCATGCTGCACCCGGAACAGTCCACCGACGCGTTCGTGTTCCACCACCCGGAAGCCAAGTACTTCAAGGTGTGAGCTGGCGCCGGCCCGGCCGTCCGCGCCGGAAGCGGCGCCGGGCTCTTATCATTCCGCGCCAGGCAGCGAGGCCAGCTCCGTCAACGACCCGTCTGGTCCCATGCCGAGGATGAGGTCCAGGTCCAGCCGGTCCAGGAAGGCGTCATCGTGGCTGACCACGATGACGGCGCCGCCGTAGTCCCCGAGCGACTCCACCAGCTGGTCAACGCTCCGGATGTCCAGGTTGTTGGTTGGCTCATCCAGGATCAGGACTTGAGGCGGCGGGTCGGCGAAAAGCAGCCGGGCCAGGGAAACCCTGAACCGCTCACCGCCCGAGAGCGTGTGCACCGGCCGGTTCACGCTGTCGCCGCGGAGGAGGAACCGGGCCAGCTGGTTGCGGATATCGCCCGCAGGCACGTCCGGCGCGGCGTCCTGCACGTTTTCGAGGGTTGTGGCCTCTTCCCGCAGCCCGTCGAGCCGTTGACGCAGGTAGCCGGCGCGGTCCGTCAGCAGGCTTCCACCGGCTTGGCCCTCCATGCACGGGACACCGCCCATCAAGCGTTCCAGCAGTGTGGTCTTGCCGGCGCCGTTGGGTCCGGTGATGGCCACCTTCTCCGGGCCCTGCACCACGAAGGAGCGGTTGGTGCCCCGCAGTTCCGCGATCCGCCGGCCGCGCGGAACGTCCGGGTCGGGAAGGTTCAGGGATATCCACTCCTGGTCCCGCACCCTTGACGCAGCGGCGTCCAGGGCCGCTTGCGCGGCCTGCACTTTGGCGTCCATGCCGGAACGCATTCGTCCGGCTGAGACCTGGGCATCAGAGGCCCGCTGGTTCATCAGGATCTTGGATCCCTTCTTATTGTCGTAGCTGGCCTGGCCCGTCCTGGCCCGTTGGGCGAGCTTCGATTCCGCCTCCTGCTTTTGCCGTTTTTCCTTCTTCACCAGTTGTTCAGCGGCCCGGGTTGCCTGTGCGGCTGCGGCTTGCTGGCTGTCCAGGTACGCCTGCCACTCGCTGTAGGGGCCGCCGAACACCGTGAGCCCTCCCTCGTACAGTTCGGCCGTGCTGTCCATGAGTTCCAGCAGTGCCAGATCGTGGCTGACCACCACCAGGCTGCCCGGCCAGTCAGCCAGCATCCCTCCGAGCGCGGAGCGTGCCCGGCGGTCCAGGTTGTTCGTCGGTTCGTCCAGCAAGGTGATGGGGGTGCGCCGGATCCGGAGCCCGGAGATGGCGGCCAGCATGGCTTCCCCGCCGGACAGTTCGCCCACGCGCCGGTCCAGTCCGACGCCGGTCAGGCCGATTCCCTCCAGCGCCTCGTCCGCACGGGCCTCGATGTCCCAGTCGTCGCCCAGCACATCGAAGTGCTCCACCGCCGCGTCGCCGGATTCGATAGCCCGCAGGGCGCGGACTTTGTCCTTGATCCCGAGCAGCTCCATCAGGGTGGCATCGTCGTGCAGCGTCAGGGTCTGTGGAAGGTAGCCGACGTCGGCTCCCGTGCTGATGCCGCCGGCCGTCGGTGTGAGGGTCCCGGCCACGAGTCGCAGCAGCGTTGACTTCCCGGAGCCATTCGTTCCGACGAGCCCGGTTTTTCCGGGCCCGAAGCTCCCGGAGATCCCGGACAACGCCGGCGAGCCGTCCGGCCACCGGAAATGCACGTCCGTGAGGACGATGGATGGATTTTTTGTTGCAGGCATGGTGCTCCCAAAAAAGGATGTTGGGCGGCTGGGCCGCGGTTCGCCAAGGTCAGGTCCGAAAGGAGCGGGTCCTAGGGCGGACGGGACGTGGCGGTGGGCGGCCACGGCGGCCCGGGGAATGGGCGGGCGTATGCTGCGGGGCAGGAAATCAGTGCAGGGGAAGGAAAGCCGTGGATCGGCATCGGGCTCCGGGTGGTTTCAGCGGGTGAAGCGCTGAACTTGCGGGCCCTTGGGGCATCAGGGAAGTGTCAGCGCGCGGACTGCGTCGCGAAACCTGAAATGCCCGTCAAAACATTGCCTAACACTGGGGAACAGAGGACAACAGTGTCACAAATTCGTTGGCTGGAGGCAACCTGTCTGCGTCACGGTGTGAGCTGGCGCCGGTCCCGCACCTGCGGTGACGGCACACTGGCGGCCCGGCCGTCCGCGCCGGAAGCGGCGCCGGCCACCGGCTTCACCCGGCGGAGCGAGACCAGGACGGCGCGCCCCACCACGGCGATGCCGATGACCGTGGTGACGGCGCGCAGGGTGTCCCAGCCCGCCGTCGACGTCAGCAGTGAGTAGAGCAGGAAGCTGCTGAGGTTGGTGCCCAGCGGTGCGCCCGGAACATAGGAAATCCCGGTGCCGCTGCCCACGGCGAAGGGCCAGAACCACAGGTTGAGCAGCAGGCCGAACACATAGGACGCCACCACGCCGTACCCGGCAAGCATCCACAGCTCTGCCCTGCCGCGCACCCGGCGGGGGAGCAGCCCGGCTCCCGCACCCACCCAGGCGCAGGCGAACATCTGGAACGGTGTCCACGGCCCGATTCCGCCCCACAGCACGCTGGAGACGGCGATGGTGGCGGCGCCGAGGAGCAGGCCAAACCGCGGACCGAACGCCCGGCCCGCCAGGACCAGCAGGATGAACACGGCCTCCACGCCGCCGACGCCGGTACTCGCCACCCGGACCGCGGAACCTACCGCGGCGAGGACGCCGAGCAGCGCCACGGTGTGTGCCGAGCGGACCGAGCCGTCCAGGGACACCACGACGGCGGCCGCCGCCAGGGGTGCGATGGCCAGGGCAGCGTACGGGGTGGCCGCAGCGGCATCCTGCGGCAGTGCCGCGGCCAGCAGCGGCCAGCAGAACGCCGCCAACGCCAGCAGGTTTGCTGCCGCCAGGACGGCCAGCTCGGCGCCCCGCGGCATTCGAGGGCGGCGGCCCGGCTTCGCGGCAGGCAGGTCAGGCCGGCGCCCGGCGGCCCGGGCCGAGGCCACGGGTAGTGCCGCGGGAACGGCAGCTTCTGTTGTCACGGCTGTCACGGCGGCCGGCGCCACCCCGTCCCGCATCGGCAGGACCCGGGCCCCAAGCCGGTGCGCAAACTCGAGATCGTGGGTGGCGAACAGGACCGCGGCGCCGTCATCCGCGGCCGCCCGCAACGCCGCCGCCACCGCCGTCCGCGCCGCGGGATCCAGCCCACGGGTGGGCTCGTCAATCAGGAGCACCTGCGGCCGGTCCATGGTCTGCAACGTCATGGCAAGGATCCTGCGCTCGCCGGCGGACAGGTCCCGGGGATGCTCATGTCCGATCGGCATGCTGGCGTTGCCCCGCAGGAGGGCCAGCCGGGACGCCGCAAAGCCGGGCTCCGCAGGCTGGCCCGGCTTTCCCCGCGCCAGGCGCCTCTCCGCCGCCCGCAACTCGGCGGCGACGGTGTCCCTGGTGAAGAGGTCGTCCGAGGCGTCCGGCACCAACGCCACCCGGCCGCCGTCGTCCGTCCTGGCACCGCTGGTCCCCTCACCGAGGGCCAGCGCCACCAGGAGGGAGGACTTCCCGGCACCGTTCGGGCCCACCAGCGCCACAATCTCGCCGGGGTGCAGGGCCAGGGAAGCCTCCCGCACCACGGGCGTGCCACCGCGGTGCACGGCCAGGTTTACGGCCGCCAGCACGGGCGCGGAGGCCGGCGGCGCCGTGGCTGGACCAACAAGGGGACGCGGGGGCGCGGGCGTTGGGGCCGTACCCGCCACCAGCGCGCCGCCCTCAAGGGTCCACCAGGAATCGGCGACGGGGACCAGCGCTTCCGCACGGTGCTCCGCCACGATCACGCACACCCCGGAGTGGTGCGCAAGGCTGCCGAGCACGGCGGTCACGCGTGCCCTGGCGGTGGAATCCAGGTCGGCCAGCGGCTCGTCCACCAGGAGCAGGACGGGATGGTCCACGACGGCGGCCGCGATGGCCACCAGCGTTGCCTCACCCGCCGAGAGGGTGCTGGGATCCCGATCCAGCAGCGCCGAAACCCCAACCCGCTCCGCCACCTCCAGCACCCGGGCTTTGGCGGCCGGCCGGCCCACGCCACGCAGCTCCAGGGCCAGGCCAATCTCGTCCCGGACCCGTGTGCTGGCAAAGGCGGCGCGGGGATTCTGCAGGACCACGCCGATCAGGCGCGCGGTGTCCCGCGGCGGTACGGCAGCGCGGTCAACGCCGGCCACCTGCACCACGCCGGAGATGTCCCCGCCGTCGACGTGGGAGAGCAACCCCGCGATGCCGCGCAGGAACGTGGACTTGCCGGCCCCCGTCGGCCCGGTGATCACCGTGAGGGACCCGCCGGCCGGTGCGAACCCGGCCGCGTGCACCTGCGCCCCGCCCACCCGGAACAGCGCGTCCCGGACCACCAGCGGCGCGTCGCTTCCGGAGGCCGGTGGCGGTACGGGCCGGCCCGCGAAGCCGCGCAGCTCCAGGGCCGCCGCAACCCGGCCGGCATGTTCGAGGGTGCGCTCCAGGACGGGCACCAAGGCCCGCGGCCCGAAACGTTCGCCACGCAACCGGAACGCCAGGCGCACGGACCCCGCGGCGTCGGCAAGTGCCGGAAGCGCCGCCCACGCCACCACCAGCATCCGGGCCACGCCCTGCAACGGGCCGCCCCGGGCCAGCCGGACGAATCCGCGGGACACATCCACCCACGCATTGAGCAGGCCGAAGCCCAGGATCAGCCCGGCAATGGGCAGTGCGGACAGGACCGCCGCCCACAGCCCCGGGGCGGTGACCGGGCCCAGGAACACCACGTGGGCGTACGGAGCCGGAAGCCGCAGCGGCGGCAGGGCCAGCAGGAGCGGCTCCCCAATACCCGCCCCGTTAAAGAGGACCCGGTAGAGAACCCGCGCCGCAATGAACACAGCAGCGAGAACCGCTGCTGCGCGCAACGGCGCGGGCCGGAAGGTCATGCCGCGGGTGCAGCCGGTTCGTTGTCCACGGTGTAGAGCAGTTCAAGGCTCTCGCCGGGGCTGAGCTTGAGGGTGTCCAGGCCTTCCTGCGCGTAGGCCCATGCGCCGGCGGCGGGCTTCACCCAGAGGGCCCAATAAGAGACCGTGTTTTTGTCATCGCACGCTTCGCGGGTGCTGCCGCCCTTGTGCTTGATGTCGAAGTCCGCAGCGGGCACGCCGTTGACGCGGCACGCGAAACTCGTGGGGTACTTGGCGGTGCCCTCGATCTTCACGTTGGCCTTGGCCAGCACGTCCGATGCCGGAGTGGGTCCGTCCGCGGGCACGCAGGCGGAGGTGTCGGCGGCGGACTGCTTCAGGGAGGCGGAATCCACCACTACCTTCACCCCGGTGCAGGGCCCGGCGGAGGCAGAGGCGCTGGCCGATGCCGAGGTGGAAGCGGATGCGGAGGGAGCGGACTGGGTGGCGGCCGGCGTGGAGCAGGCGGCAAGGGTCAGCAGGAGGCCGGCGGCGGCGAGGGAGCTCGCGGCGGCGGTGCGGGTCTTAGTCAATGTCACCTGTCAAGGGTAGGGCGTGCCGGGCCGGGAACCGGAGGCGGTCGCCTTGTGTGACGCAACGTCTCGGCCCGGCGCGCACCCGGCCCCGCGCAACGGCCGACGACGGCACCCGGGTGGGCGCCGTCGTCGGCCGTTCTGTTTCAGTGCTGTCAGCTTTCGGTTGCCAGGACCGCGTTGGCCGGCACCGCGTCCTCCGGCGCGTCGTACCGCGGGTCATTGGACGACGGATGGGCGGCAACGGACGCAGCATGCTCGGCCAGCACCCCGGTCTGGTGGCGGATCTTCAGCCGGTAGAGCAGGGTCCCGCCAACCACCACCGCGGCCACGAAGATCACGCCGCCCCACTGCAGGTACCACTCGAACGGCGGCACCGAGTTGTAGATCTCCGGGCGCGGCCACACCAGGTTCACTGTCATGGCGGCACCCCACAGGACCGCCAGGATGTTCACCGGAACCCCCCACTTGCCCAGGCAGAACCCTGGCTCGGAACCGTCCTCGGCCAGCGGCCATTTCTTCAGGAACCGTTTGCGGAGCAGGGGAACCGTCACCAGGAGGTAGGAGAGGTAGATCAGGACGATGCTGATGCTGGACAGGATGGTGAAGATGGCCGGCTGCGTGACGTTGACCAGAAGCGGCAGGACGGCCAGGACGCCAATGACGATCGCCGCGACCGTGGGGGTCCTGCGGACGGGATCCACCTTGCTGAGCTGCCGGCTGAACGGCAGGTTGTTGTCCCGCGCCATGGCGAACATCATCCGGATGGCGGCGGCGTGGACGGCCAGGGTGCACACCACCACGGCCACCACGATGCAGGCCAGGAAGGCCTTGCCGAACGGGCCGCCCAGGACGGAGAGCACGATGTGCTGCAGGCCGCCGTCGGGAGACCCCACCTGCGGGTCGGTGAGGTCTGGTGCGGCCAGGATGCCGAACAGCAGGATCCCGCCGCCCAGCAGGAACGATGCTGTGACGGCGCGCAGGATGGCCTTGGGAGCGGTCTTCTTGGGGTCCTTGGTTTCCTCGCCGAGGGAGCTGGCGGTGTCGAAGCCGTACATGACGTAGCCGGAGGCCATGGCGCCGATCAGGAAGACGCCGAAGAAGCCAAGGTCGTGGCCTTCGCCGAAGCCGTTGGTCTGGAAGAAAACCTCAGGGCCGCGCACCACATGCCAGCCCAGGGCCAGGATCAGCAGCACGGCCGCGACCAGCTCCACGAACACGCCGATGCTGTTGATCCGGGTCATCAGCTTCACTCCGAACGCGTTGATCAGGGTGGAGATGGTGATCATGATGGTGGCCAGCACCACGCCGTTCATGGCGAAGTCGTACGGGCCGGTGCCGTCACCGACGAACTGGAAGCCGGACCAGAGCTGCGGCAGCGTGATCTGCAGGGCCAGCGCCACCGAGCCCAAGGCCATGATGGAGGAGAGCAGCAGCAGCCAGCCGGCCAGCCAGGACGAGGTCCCCGACGCGAGCCGCTTGGCCCAGTTGTACACGGAACCGGCCACCGGGTAGCGGCCGGCCAGTTCGGCGAAGCACAGGGCCACCATCAGCTGGCCGACGAACACGATGGGCCAGGACCAGGCGTACGCCGGGCCGGCCATGGAAAAACCGAAATAGAACAGTTGGAAAACACCGGTGAGGATGGAGATGTAGCTGACACCTGCGGCGAAGCTGGCAAATTTGCCGATGCTCCGGTCAAGGGTCTGGGTGTAGCCGAATTCGTCCATGCCGCTTGAATCAATACTCTTGCTGGGTTCCACTATGGACTCCTGGATCAGAAAGCACGATTGGACCGGCCGCCCTGGGGTGCGGCGGAATGACGTTGGCGGGGGCCGTTGCCGTTGGGGAGACGGCCCCCTGAGGTCCTGCCGCTCAGGCGAGGGACGTGGTGAGCTCCTTCTCTTCCATGGCCTCTTCGGCCGTGCGGTCCGCGGCCGTTTGGGCGGCCCGGATCAGATCGGCGCAGCGCTCGCCGATCATCATCACGGTGATGTTGGGGTTGACGGTGACGTGTTCGGGCATGACGGACGCGTCGGCGACGCGGAGGCCTGTGACGCCCTTGACCCGCAGCTCGGGGTCCAGCGGCGACATGTCGTCGTCGGCTGCGCCCATACGGACGGTGCCCACCGGGTGGTACACGGTGTTGTGGGTCTTGCGGATGTAGTCCTGCAGCTCCTCGTCCGTCTGCGCCTCGATGCCGGGCGAGAGTTCGCGGCCGGTCCACTCCGCCATGGCGGGCTGGGCGGCGATGTCGCGGGCCTTGCGGATGCCGGCCACCATGACGCGCATGTCGTGGCCTTCCGGATCGGTGAAGTAGCGCGGGTCCACCATGGGCTTGTCGCGGAAGTCGCGGCTGCGCAGCCGGACGGTGCCGCGGGAGCGTGCGTGGGTGACGTTGGGGGTGAGGCTGAAGCCGTTTTCCGTGGTGGGGTAGCCGTGCCGCAGCGTGTTCATGTCGAACGGAACCGACCCGTAGTGCATCATCAGGTCGGGGCGGTCCAGGCCGCCTTCGGTGGGGGTGAAGATGCCGATCTCCCACCACTGCGTGGAGGTCTGCACCATGGGCTGCCTGGCCTCGAACTGCACCACGCCTTCCGGGTGGTCCTGCAGGTTCTCGCCGACGCCGGGGGAGTCCACCAGCACTTCGATGCCGTGCTGGGCCAGGTGCGCTGCCGGGCCGATGCCGGAGAGCATCAGCAGTTTGGGTGAGTCGATGGCGCCGGTGGACAGGATGACCTCACGGTGGGCGTTGAGCCGGTGGGTGCGGCCGAACGCCCCGTCCACCACGTCCACGCCGGTGCAGCGCTTGTCCGCGTCGAACACCAGCTGGCGGGCGCGCAGGCCGGTCAGCAGGGTGAAGTTGGGCCGGTCGATGATGGGGTGGATGTAGGAGACGGAGCTGGAGGAACGGGTGCCGTCCGCGCGCCGGTTGATCTGGAAGAAACCCGCTCCGTCGACCACGGTGGTGCCCGTGTTGAACTTCGCGCGGGGGATGCCGGCCTGCTCACAGGCGTCCAAAAGCGCGACGCCGGCAGGATCCGCCGGGGGAACGTTCATCAGGTGCACGGGGCCGGAGTCGCCGTGGTGCGGTGCGTCCGGGCCGGCGTCCTCGTTGGTCTCCAGCCGCTGGTACAGCGGCCAGGCTGCGTCGGCGTTCCAGCCGGTGGCGCCGTACTTGGCTTCCCACTCGTCCAGGTCCTCGCGCGGCGCCCAGAAGGCGATGCAGGAGTTGTGGCTGGAACAGCCGCCCATCACTTTTGCGCGGGCATGGCGCATGAAGGAGTTGCCGTTTTCCTGCGGTTCGATGGGGTAGTCCCAGTCGTAGCCGGATTCGAGCAGTTCCATCCACCGGTCCAGCTGCAGGATCTCCGGGATATTGCGGTCATCCGGGCCGGCTTCGACGAGGGCCACGGTCACCTCCGGATCCTCGCTCAGCCGGGCGGCGACGGCGGCACCGGCGGATCCGCCGCCGATGACGACGTAGTCGAACCCGCGGTCGGTGAGGTCCTCGATGTTGTCGTAGTGCATCTAGTTCTCCTTGCCGTGGTCAGCGAACCAGCCGGTGACCTGGGGGCTGGTGTTCTGGTAGATGTGCTTGGCTTCCTGGTACTCGGCGAGGCCGGTGGGGCCCAGCTCGCGGCCGACGCCGGACTGGCCGAAGCCGCCCCACTCGGCCTGCGGGAGATAGGGGTGGTAGTCGTTGATCCAGATGGTGCCGTGCCGCAGACGGGACGCCACCCGCTGCGCTTTGCCGGCGTCCTGGGTCCACACCGCGCCGGCCAGCCCGTAGATGGTGTCGTTGGCGGTGGCCACGGCCTCGTCTTCGGTGCGGAACGTTTCGACCGTGACCACCGGGCCGAATGCCTCGTCGGTGACCACGGACATGCCGCGCTTCACTTGGTCCAGGATGGTGGGCTGGTAGTAGAACCCGGCGTCGTACTTCCCTCCGGAAGGTGCCTCGCCGCCGGTCCGGAGCCGTGCGCCTTCCTGGACACCGCGCTGGACGTAGGCGCTGACTTTGTCCCGGTGGGCGGCGGAGATCAAGGGGCCGGTCTCGGCGTCGTCGTCGAACGGGCCGCCCAGCCGGATCTCCCGGGCGCGGCGGACCAGCTCGTCCACGAAGCGTTCTGCGATGGATTCCTCCACCACCAGCCGCGCCCCGGCGGAGCAGACCTGCCCGGAGTGGACGAAGGCGCCGTTCAGGGCATTGTCCACGGCGGCGTCAAAGTCGGCGTCCGCGAAAATGACGTTGGGGTTCTTGCCGCCCAGCTCCAGGGCCACCTTCTTGACGGTGCCCGCGGCCGCCGCCGCGATCAGCTTGCCCGTTTCCAGGCCGCCGGTGAAGGAGACGAGGTCGACGTCGGGATGTTCCGAGAGCGGTGCGCCTGCCTCAGCGCCTGCCCCGGTGACGAGGTTGGCGACGCCGTCCGGCAGGCCAAGGTCCTGCAGCAGCTGCATTGCCAGGATGGCGGTGGACGGGGTCAGCTCGGAGGGTTTGAGGACGAACGTGCACCCGGCCGCCAGCGCGGGCGCGATCTTCCACGCCGCCTGGAGCAGGGGGTAGTTCCACGGGGTGATGAGGCCGCAGACGCCCACGGGTTCGTAAGCGATCCTGCTGACCACGGCGGCATCCCCGGCGTCGACAATCCGGCCCGCCTGCTGCCCGGCCAGCCTGCCAAAGTACTCGAAGCAGGCGGCGACGTCGTCCATGTCGATCCGGCTTTCGACCATCCGCTTGCCGGTGTCCAGGGACTCGGCGCGGGCGAATTTTTCCCGGCGTTCACGGAGCCCGGCGGCCACCTTCAACAGGAAGGTCCCGCGCTCCGGGGCCGGAACCGAGGACCAAACGCCGGCATCGAACGCAGCGCGGGCCGCGGCAATGGCCCGTTCGGCGTCTTCCCGGCCGGCCTCGGAGACCGTGGCGACCAGTTCGCCGTCGGCCGGGTTGCGGATTTCACGGACAGCGCCGGACGCGGCCGGCTCCCACGCGCCGTTGATGAACAGGGTGGCTGCTGCCTCGGGTGCAGTGCTCTGGGCGGCTTCCCGCGCTGGTGTGGCGTAAGTCATAGGAAGGACAGTAATGCACCTTGAACGAGTGTTCAATACTTTTTTGAACGCTCGTTCAATGTTACTGAGGGGCTGCCGGCGTGACGGCGGCCGGTCGTTCAGTGCGGGCGGAGTTCCGCGCTGCCCGTGCTTCCGTCGTGGACGGGAGCGAACGCGATCTGCTCCGTCCGCTCGATGCTCCGCTGGATGGCGGCCGTGTCGACGCCGAGCAGCGCCGTCAGCCACACGCCGTTCTGGATCACCACGATGTCCGCCGCCCGGTCCCTGCAGGCCTCCCAGGACAGTGCGGGCTGGGCGGCGGACACCAGCGCGGCGACGCCGTCGATGTAACGGTCAAAGGCCACTGCGTTGATCTGGGCGTAGTCCTCGTCGGCCTGGGCCAGGGCCCACAGGTGCAGGCGGAGGGACAGGTAGCGGGTGGTCAGCAAATCCTTGGCCGCCACCCGCCGCAGCGCCTTGCGGAGTTGCTCGTCCGGGGGCAGCGACGGGTCCGGCGCGACCAGCAGGAGGTCGTGCTCGTCCACGCGCCGCAGGGCAGCCCGGATCAGCGTGGTCTTGTCATCGTAGTAATAGTTCACCAGGCCCAGCGCCACGCCTGCTTCGCGGGCCACGGACCGCATGCTCACCCCGGCGATGCCATGACGGGACAGCAGGTCCATCGCCGCCTCGAGGATGCGCGATTGCCTGTCCACCTGTTCGCCGGAGTTCACGGCATTCGTCCCCATCTGGCCAGACTATTGCCTCCCGGCGCGGAGCGCACTTTCCCGGATACCCGCCAAAACAGAAGAATCCCCGCCGGGAGCAAGCGGCATGCTCACAACCCGGCGGGGATCCATTCGTCGGCGGGCCGCCTACTTCTTGGGCAGGCCCGCCGGGTTCAGTTCGGACTTCTGGATGGCCTCGGAAGAGAGGCCCCAGCGGTCCAGGATCCTGGCGTAGGTGCCGTCGTCAATCAGGTGGTTCAGCGCGGCCTGCGCGGCAACCGCCAGGCCGTTGCCCTTCTTGGTGGTGAAGGCGATCTGCGCGGTCAGAGGCCAGCCGCCGTTCAGCGTGCCCACCTGCTTGGTCTTGCCGTCCTGCGCGGACTTGTACGCCGCGGCGGCGTTGGGTCCGAAGGTCAGGTCCGCACGTCCGGACTGGAGGGCCAGGCTTGAGGCGGAATCGTCGTCGTAATACTGGAACTGGACCGGCGCCAGGCCGTTCTTCTTGTTCTCCTCGTCCCAGCGCACCAGGATCGCTTCCTGGTTGGTGCCCGAGCCCACGATGATCCGCTTGCCCGCCACGTCCTTGGCTTCCTTGACCTCCCCGATGCCGGAGTCGCTCTTGGCGTAGAAGCCCAGGAGGTCGTTGCGGTAGGTGGCGAAGTCGAACTTTTCCTTGCGCGCCTCGGTGACGGTCACGTTGGACAGCACGGCCTCGTACTTGGACGATTCGATGCCCAGCGGCCAGTCCGCCCAGGCGACGGGCAGGACCTCGACGTCCAGTCCCAGGGCCCCGCCCACGGCGTAGGCGATGTCCACCTCGCTGCCGATCAGGGTCTTGTTGTCCGTGGCGAACAGGCTCAACGGCGCCGCGCCGCCCGTGGTCACCACGGTCAGCTTGCCGTCGGCCTTGATGGCCTCCGGGACCAGGGCAGCTGCCGCGGCGTCCTTGGTCACCGGAAAGCGGTCCTGCTGCGGTGACAGGTTGAAGGTCCTGCCCGCGGCGCTGGTGGTTGATGACGACGACGGTGCTGTCGCCGCCGAGGCGCCCGGATCGGCGCAGGCGGACAGCCCCAGCAGGGCCGAGACGGCAAGGGCCGCGACGGCGGCAGGCTTGGTTTTGATGGGCATGGTTCCTCCTGGAAGGGGCCGAAAGATGCGGCGGGAGTGCGCGTTGCAGCAACTATCCGGCAGCCCCGGTGGGGGAATCAAAGCCCGCGAAACCGGGAGATACAGGGAGTAACGGCGGTTAACCGGAGGACCGCGGCGGTCACATTCCGGGCCGCTCCCGGCGCCGCGGCACGCACCTTACAAGCTCCCGTGGCACGCAAAAGGGGGACCGGCGAACCGGTCCCCCCTTGCACTGCGCTGCCAGCCGGGCCCTAGCTGAGCGCGGCCAGGACTTCCTTGGCTACTGCCTCGCTGGACTGCGGGTTCTGCCCGGTGATGAGGTTGCCGTCGCGCACCACGTTGGAGGACCAGGCGGCCCCGTTCTCCACCACGGCGCCCTTGTCCTTGAGCGCGTCCTCCACCAGCCACGGGGTGTTCTCGCCCGTTCCGCCGCCGAGTTCTTCCTCGTTGGTGAAGACCGTCAGGCGCCTGCCCTTGAAAGCGAACCCGCCGTCGTCGTCCGTTGCACTGAGCAGCCCGGCCGGACCGTGGCAGAACGGCGCAATGACCTTCCCGTCCTTGTTGGCTGCCACCAGCAGGCGGCCCAGGTCCGCGTCCTTGAACAGGTCGGCCATGGGGCCGTGGCCGCCGGGCATCACCACGGCGTCATAGCCGTTGACGTCGACGTCGGCGAGGACCAGCGGGTGCGCCAGCTCGCCGTCGATCTTGGCCAGGTAGTCGCGGAAGCCCTGCGCACGGTCCTCGCCGCCGGCCGATTCGGGGGCCAGGCTCACCTGGTCCACCGTGGGCTTCCTGCCGCCGGGGGTGGCGATGTGGACTGTGTTGCCGGCCTCGGTGAGGGTCTGGTGGGAGACCACCAGCTCCTCCGCCCAGTAGCCGGTGGGGTGTTCGCTGCCGTCCTTCATGGTGAGGGAATCGGCGGCCGAGACGACCATCAGGATGTTTGCCATGGTGTTTCTCCTGTCGTTGGGTTTCTACTTGCCGGCGGCTTCGAGCCCGGCGTACGTCTCGTCGTCGAGCGTGAGGCCGGCGGCGGCCAGGTTTTCTTCGAGGTGGGGCACGGAACCGGTGCCGGGGATGGGCATC
The DNA here is from genome assembly GCF_058267675.1 of Pseudarthrobacter sp. MOO14. Taxonomy (NCBI): domain Bacteria; kingdom Bacillati; phylum Actinomycetota; class Actinomycetes; order Micrococcales; family Micrococcaceae; genus Pseudarthrobacter; species Pseudarthrobacter sp. MOO14. The sequence continues at coordinate 2,108,537 of NZ_CM177849.1, read as the reverse complement.
ATCACCGGGGAGCGGCGCAGCAGCCAGGCGAGGGCCACCTGGGAGGTGGTGGCGCCGAGGCGCTTGGCGGCTTCATCGAGCGGTCCGCCCGGCTTGGCGAGCTCGCCGGCGGAGATCGGCGCCCACGGGATGAATCCGATGCCGTTCTCCTCCGAGTACCGCAGCACGTCCTCCGAGGACCGGTCGGTCAGGTTGTAGCGGTTCTGGACCGTGGAGACGGTGAAGTGCTTTCCGGCTGCCTCCAGCTCCGCCACGCTCACCTGCGACAGGCCCAGGGCGCGGACCTTGCCCTCGTCCTGGAGCTCACGCAGCACACCGAACTGCTCCTCGGCGTCCACCTCGGGGTCGATCCTGTGCAGCTGCAGCAGGTCCAGGGTGTCCACCTTCAGCTTCCGCAGGCTCAGTTCCGTCTGCTGGCGCAAGTATTCAGGACGCCCCACCGGGATCCACTTGTTGGGCCCGGTGCGGGTGAAGCCCACCTTGGTGGCCACCTTCAGGCCCTCCTTGTACGGGTGCAGGGCCTCCGCGATGATTTCCTCGCTGATGTTGGGGCCGTAGGAGTCGGCGGTGTCGATGAAATCCACGCCGAGCTCGACGGCGCGGCGCACCACGGCCACGGCGGCGGCGCGGTCTGCGGGCTCACCCCACACCCCGTCGCCGACGATGCGCATGGCGCCAAACCCGAGCCGGTGCACGGTTCCCAGGTCCTTGAGGTCGATCGTTGCGGACAGTTCCAGCTGCTTCGTTGAATCTTGGCTCATAGGGGCGGCAACATCATCAGCGTGCTGAGTATTCCGCAACTCACAGAAATAAGCCGGGGCCCGCCGTCGTTATGCATCAAGTGCCCGCCGCCATCCGGGGGCACGCCCCACGAAACTTTTTTTGAAAGGCCGGCACCTGACGTGACTCTTCCCCTCTCCATCCTTGACCTGGCAACCATCGGCAAAGGCCAGACGGCGGCGGAGAGCTTCGCGGGCAGCGTGGCCATGGCGCAGAGCGCGGAGAAGCTCGGATACCGGCGGGTCTGGTACGCGGAGCACCACAACATGTCCTCCATCGCCTCCTCCGCCACCAGCGTGCTGATCGCGCACGTGGCCGCCCACACCGAAAGCATCCGGCTGGGCGCCGGCGGCATCATGCTGCCCAACCACTCGCCGCTGACCATCGCGGAGCAGTTCGGAACCCTGGAAACCCTTCACCCCGGCCGGATCGACCTGGGCCTGGGGCGGGCACCGGGCAGTGACCAGAACACCATGCGCGCCCTGCGCCGGGACCCGATGTCCGCGGACAGCTTCCCGCAGGACGTCCTGGAACTGCAGGGCTACCTGACCGGCCCCACCCGCATCCAGGGCGTCGAAGCCACCCCTGGCAAGGGAACCAACGTCCCGCTGTACATCCTGGGCTCCTCCCTGTTCGGCGCCCGCCTGGCCGCGCAGCTGGGCCTCCCGTACGCCTTTGCCTCGCATTTTGCCCCCGCCGCCCTGCGGGATGCCGTGGCCATTTACCGCCGCGAGTTCAAGCCCTCCGCGCAGCTGGACGCGCCGCACGTGATCGCCGGCGTCAACGTGATCGCCGCCGACTCCGCCGCCGAGGCCCAGGCCATGTTCCAGGCCACCAAGCGCGCCCGCGTCTCGCTGTTCTTCGGCGGCGGCCGGGAGTTCACCGACGACGAGGCGGACATGGTCCTGGACTCCCCGCAAGGACAGCATGTGGCCCAGATGATGCGCTACTCCGCCGTGGGCACCCCGGACGCCGTGGTGGACTACCTGGCAGATTTCGGCAAGCACGCCGACGCCGACGAACTCATCGTGGCGCACCAGAGCACCGGCACCGAGGCGCGGCTGCGCTCCGTCGAGCTGCTGGCCGAGGCCGCCGGACTGGCCCGGGTGGGCGCCTGAGGTTTCGCCGGGCACGATGCCCGAAGGTCCTGTCCGCTGCTTTTACACGGACGCAATGAAAGCGACTCCCCGGGGAAACCCCCGCGGCTGAAGATGGGTACTGCCCCGTCAGGGATTGCTGGGATTTCCGGGCGGGGCACCAACCGGTAGTCCGCAGGCGATCCAGCGGCTGAGTTCCCGGCCTGGTTCTGCCTTGAAGGGGTACCTGGATGCCTACGCCGTTGAACCAAAGCGTGGCGGAATCCGCGCTGCTCACCCGCTCGCTCCCGTTGGACATGCTCCGCGCCTTCATCCAGTCCGATGCCGCGGACAACGGGCTCACCCCCGCGCTGCTGGCCGAACTCAAGGTGCTTGCCCGGGTTCCGTCCCTGCTGGTGGCCTGCAACTACGGCGGGACGCTCTGCGAGGCTGAGGGCATCTCCACGGAGATCCTGCCCCTGGGCAACGCGGCGATCGCCCTCCGCGCCCTGGCGGCCCTGCCGAACACGCATGCAGCGATTATTTCCGGCCGGTCCCTGCGCGACCTGGCGGCGGTGTCCCGGCTGCCCGTGGAGGTCCACCTGATCGGGTCGCACGGTGCGGAGACGGACATGGGCTTTGCACATGCCCAGAGCCTGGCCACCGAATCCGTCCTGCTCAAGGTCAACGCCGCGCTCAACGAGGCCGTGGGCTTCCAGGAGGGCATCTGGATCGAACGCAAGCCCGTGGCCGTTTCCGTCCACACCCGGCCCGCGCCGCCGGAGGTGGTGGAATCGGTCACGGAAACCGCCCGGGAAATCGCCCGCCTCCATGGCCTGTTCTTCATCGTGGACGGGTCCGTGCTGGACCTCTCCGTGGTGGAACCGTCCAAGGCGGAGGCACTGGAAAGCCTCCGCTCCCGGCTCGGCGCCAGCGCCGCCATGTTCGCCGGTGACGCCTACAGCGACGAACTGGCCATCGCCACCCTCCGCGGTCCGGACCTGGGACTGCGGGTCGGGCCCGGTGAGACCGCCGCCGCGCACCGCGTCCGCGACCCCGAAGCCTTCGCCCGCGTCCTGGCCCTCCTTTTCGAACTGCGCCGGGCCTGGCTGTTCGGTGAGGACGCCGTCGGCCTGGAACGGCACTCGATGATCGGCAACGGCTCCTCCACCGCGCTGCTGACCCCGGACGCGAAGATCTGCTGGATGAGCCACCCGCTGCCGGACTCCGGATCCCTGTTTGCCCATATCCTGGGCGGCGACGCCGCCGGCCACTTTTCCGTGGAACCGGTCAAAGCCTCCCAGGTGCTGGGCCAGCGCTATGTGGACAGCACCATGATCGTCGAAACCCGGTGGGCGGACGTGACGGTAACCGACTACCTGGAGCCCGCCCCGGACGGCATCACCAGCCTGGTGCGGGTGCTCTCCGGCCACGGCGCCGCGAGGATCACCTTCGCGCCCAGGCCGGACTATGCCAACGCCCCGTTCAGCATGGAATCGCGCGGAGAGGAACTGCATGTGGTGGGGACGTCGGATCCCATCATCCTGTTCGCGCCGGGGGTGAGCTTCAGCATCGCCTCGGACGGCATCCACGCCACGGCCACGGCGTCGGTGAACCTGCAGGACGGCCCCGTGGTGTTGAACCTGCGCTGTGGCGATACCGATCCGCAGCCTGCGGATCCCGACGGTGAGACGGAGCGCCGGGCCGGGGTGGCCCTGCAATCGCGCCAGTGGGTGCAGGACCTCGCCCTGCCCTCCGTCAAGCCTTCCCTGGTGCGGCGTTCAGCCCTGGTGCTCCGCGCCCTGGTCCACGAGCCCACGGGCGCCGTCCTCGCCGCACCCACCACGTCCCTGCCCGAGGGCATCGGCGGGACACGGAACTGGGACTACCGGTACTGCTGGCTGCGGGATGCCTCCATGACCGTGAATGCGCTGGTGGACCTGGGCTCCACGGCGGAGGCGGCCGGATTCCTGGGCTGGCTGGGCCGGATCCTCGAACACGCACCGGGCCCCGAATGGCTGCACCCCCTGTACTCGGTTACGGGCGCGCCGCTGTCCACGGAAGCTGTGGTGGACAGCCTGCCGGGGTACGCGGGATCCCGTCCGGTGCGGATCGGCAATGCGGCGGATCACCAGGTCCAGCTGGACGTCTTTGGGCCGGTGGCCGAACTTATCCACTCGCTGAGTGAACGCGAGGACGCGCTCGCCGACGACCACTGGGAGCTGATGAACCAGATGGCCTCGGCGGTCCTGGCCCGCTGGCATGAACCGGACCACGGGATCTGGGAAGCCCGGCGGGCGGCACGGCATCACGTGTATTCAAAGGTGATGTGCTGGGTGACCCTGGACCGCGCGCTGCGGACCGCGGCGCGGCACGGCCGGGAGCCGGACCCGGCCTGGGCGCCGGCGGCAGCCACGATCCGTGCGGAAGTGCTCCGGGAGGGCTGGGACGAGTCCGCGAAGTCCTACACTGTTGCCTACGACAGCCCGGACCTGGATGCCGCCGTCCTGCACATCGGCCTCTCCGGCCTGCTGGACGTCAGGGACCAGCGCTTCCTGGACACCGTCACCGCCGTGGAGCGGGAGCTGCGGGTGGGTCCAACGGTCTTCCGCTACAGGTACGACGACGGGCTGCCGGGCCTGGAGGGCGGGTTCCACATCTGCACCACCTGGCTGATCGAGGCGTACGTGGCCGTCGGCCGCATCGATGAAGCCTGGGACCTGTTTGACCAGCTGGTGAACCTTTTCGGCCCCACCGGGCTGCTCCCCGAGGAATACGACCCCGGCACCGAGACCCACCTGGGCAACCATCCGCAGGCCTACTCACACCTGGGCTTCATCCGCTGTGCCCGGCTGCTGGACGAACACCAGGACAGGAGATAGTCGGCTCCCGTCGTGGGTACGTAGAGTGGAGGTAACAGGGATCCACCTTACTGAAACGAGACTGATGACGACCGCCCGCGCCCAGGGAGTAGGGTTCCGGTCCGACCGCGGGCCCATCCTCATCGCCCTGATGCTGTCCACGGGACTCGTGGCCATCGACTCCACCATCGTGGCCACGGCCGTCCCGTCGATCGTCCGGGACGTGGGCGGCTTCGCATCCTTCCCATGGCTTTTCTCCGCATACCTGCTGGCGCAGGCGGTGTCCGTCCCCATCTACGGCAAGCTCTCCGACATGGCCGGCCGCAAACCGATCATCCTCACCGGCATCGGCCTGTTCTTGCTGGGCTCGGTGCTCTGCGGCGTGGCGTGGAGCATGCCCTCCCTGATCGCTTTCCGCGCCCTGCAGGGACTCGGCGCCGGCGCGGTGCTGCCCGTGGCCGTGACCATCGCCGGGGACATCTACACCCTGCAGGAGCGTGCCAAGGTCCAGGGCTACCTGGCCAGTGTCTGGGCCATCTCGTCCGTGGTGGGCCCCAGCCTGGGCGGCGTCTTCTCCGCCCTCGGCATCTGGCGCGGCATCTTCCTGGTCAACGTGCCGCTCTGCCTGCTGGCAGGCTGGATGCTGGTCCGCACCCTGCACGAGAATGTGGAACGGAAGAGGCACAAGGTGGACTACGCCGGCGCCGTCCTCCTGGCCGGATCGCTCGGCCTGCTCATCCTCGGTGCGCTGCAGGGCGGCCAGGCGTGGGCGTGGAATTCGCCCATCAGCATTGGCGTGTTCGCGGTGGGTGCCGTGCTGCTGGTCGCGTTCCTCCTGGTGGAGCGGCGTGCGGCGGAGCCCATCCTGCCTTCCTGGGTGGTGTCGCGCCGCCTGCTTGCCACCACCACCCTGGTGTCCTTCGGGGTCGGGTCCGTCATGATCGGCCTGACTTCCTACGTGCCCACCTACCTGGAGGGTGCGCTGTCCTCCTCGCCGCTGGTGGCCGGCCTGGCGCTCGCCGCGCTGACCCTCGGCTGGCCCCTGAGTGCCTCGCAGGCCGGCAAGTTCTACCTGCGGATCGGCTTCAAATCCACGGCCCTGATCGGCATCGCCATTTCCGTGGCGGGCCTGCTGATCCTGTCGCTGACGGCCTCCTCGCCCAACGTGGCGCTGATCGCGGTCAGCTGCTTCGTCGTCGGGCTTGGCCTGGGCCTGCTGGCCACCCCCACGCTGATTTCCGCCCAGTCCAGCGTTCCCTGGCACGAACGCGGCGTGGTGACCAGCACCAACATGTTCGCGCGGTCCATCGGCAGTGCCCTGGGCGTGGCCGTGTTCGGCGCCGTGGCCAACTCCATTTACGGCGGCAGCAGTGGTGGCGACGCCGACCCCGCCACGGTAATCAGCGCTTCGGGTGCCGTGTTCCTGGCCGCGCTCGTGGCCGGCCTCCTCACGGTGGCAGCGGTGCTGTCCATGCCGGCGGTCAAGGCCGAGGACAGCGGCAATTCCGACGCGGAGCCAGTGCCCACCAACGCGGACGGCAGCCCGGACTAGGGAATCCCGCCAGACCGGCACGCCAGCCCGGCGGCGCCGGCCGCCTTGGGTGGCAGCGCCGCTAGCGGGACGCCCGGAAGATCGACGGCGCTGGCCGGGTCCCGGTGGCAAGGTCGGCCAGGATCCGCCCCACCACCGGGGTGAACTTGAAGCCATGGCCGGAGAAGCCCGCGCCGATCACCACCGGCCCCACCCGGTCCAAAATGAAGTCCTCGTCCGGGGTGGTGGTGTACGTGCAGCTGATGGCCTCGAACGAATCAGGGTCCACGCCGGGCAGCCACTGCCGTGCGTACTCCTGCAGCGCTGCCAGCTGCGTTGGTTCGGGCAGAAAATCGCGGTGGTCCGGGTCCACCACCGGGCCCACCCCGTGCCAGCCGGCCTTGATGCCTTCGCCGGGGGTCTGCATGCCGTACACGGGGGAGTACCAGCCCTGGTAATCCGGGCCGGGATAGTGGTTGAATCCGGGCCACACCGCGCCGGGGTCCGCCACCCGGAAATGCGCCGGCTGCTCCTGCGTCACCCTCAGCTTCGGGATCCGCAACGCTGCGGCGCCCGTGCCCGCAACCCTGGCCAGCAGCTTTTCCGTCCAGCCGCCGGCGGTCACCACGGCCTGGGCTGCGGTGACCACTTCCGTGCCCGCAGCGGATTCAAGGCCCAGCCGCACGCCGTCGTCGAACACCTCGAAGTCCACCACCTTGGTATGGTGCCGGATCTCGGCGCCGCGGGCGGAGGCGAGACGCTGGAAGGCGGGCAGCGCCGCCTCCGGGTTGAGCTGGCCGCCGTCGGGCATGTGCAGGACCTGCTGGTCGAAGCGGATGCCGCGCCAGCGCCCGCCGGCCTCGGCAGGGTCCAGGAATTCGGCGCGGATGCCGGCCTCGGTGAGGGCCTCGGCAACCTTGGGGAGGTCGCCGCCGGGACCATGGGCCGCCACGCCGGTGCGCGCAAGCAGCTGCACGCCGCTGTCCTGCTCCAGCTCGTCCCACAGGGCGAGCCCCTCTGCCAGCATGGCCACGTAGTCGGGCTGGTGGTAGCCAGGGTTGAGGTTACGGGTGGCACCGTGGGAGGCGCCGATCTTGTGGCCTGGGCCGAATTGTTCCACCAGCGTCACCTGCCGGCCGCGGCGGGACAGTGCCCACGCGGCCGCAGAGCCCATGGCCCCGCCGCCGATCACGACGGTATCCAGCACAGTATTCATCAGCCCTCCAAGCTGCAGTTATGTCGGTTGGCCGGCGCTCAGGCCAGCAGCAGTGCCACGCCGATCATCGCCGGCACCGCCACCACGGTGGTGATGAGCACGGTGTCCTTGGCGACGGTAAGCCCGGTCTGGTACCGGCTGGCGGCTACGAACACATTCTGCGCGGTGGGCAGCGAGGACGTCACCACCACCGCGAACAGGGCATGCCCCTCCATCCCGAGTGCGAAGCGGGCAAAGGCGTAGGCCAGGGCCGGCTGGACCGCGAGCTTGAAGCCGCTGGCCAGCAGGGTGTCCACGCGCCGGCCGGCGGAGGCCTGCAGCGGGCGGCTGCCGTTCAGGCTCATCCCGAATGCCATCAGCATGGCCGGAATCGCGGCCCCGCCAATCAGGTGGATCGGCTCCATGACGAGCGCCGGCACCTGGAATCCGGTGCCTGCCACCAGCAGCCCCAGTCCGGAGCCCACGATCATCGGATTGCGCAGGATCATCAGGAAGAAGCCCAAAACCGTGGTCCGGTGCGTGCTGGTGCTCGAGTCCAGGACCATCAGGAACGTTGGCGTGAAGAAGGCCAGCTGGAAGATCAGCAGGGGCGCCACATAGCTCGCATCACCCAGGACATATACCGCGATGGGAATACCCAGGTTCGCCGAGTTGGCAAGGGACGCGGACATGGCTGACATCAGCGATTCCGGGAGGGCCCGCTTCAGCCAGAACCTGGCCAGCACCAGGTAGATCCCGGCCGTGGCGATGGCCGCCACCGCCGTGACCAGGAGCGGTTCGGCGAAGACTTCCTGCAGACGGGCCTTGCTCAGGGTTTCAAAGAGGAGCGCCGGGCTGGCGACGAAGAACGTCAGGCCGCTCAGGACGGGGCGGGCGTTATCACCAAGGATCCGCTGCCGGCCCACGAACCAACCCACCAGGATGATGCACCAAACGACGAAGAATCCCGCCAGCACCCCTAGCAAGGGTCAGCCGTTCGGGCACGGCGGAGGAAGGGACCGGGACACACGCTCCGGCTACAGGGTGGCGTTGTTAAGGGCGAAAGGGGGGCGCATCATGCCGGGAGTCAGGCCTTCGGCGGGATCATTGCCCAGCTGGATGATCCGGTTGTCCTGGTCGACATGGACCACCTTGGGCTGGTAGGCCTTGGCTTCTTCGGTGGTCATTTCGGCGTAGGTGATGAGGATGACGATGTCATTCTCGTGCATCAGGTGCGCCGCTGCACCGTTGATGCCGATGACACCGGAACCGCGCTCGCCGGCGATGGTGTAGGTTTCAAGCCGCGCGCCGTTGGTGACGTCCACAATGGACACCAGCTCGCCGGGCAGGATGTCGGCGGCTTCGAGCAGGTCGAGGTCAACGGTGACCGAGCCGACGTAGTGCAGGTCGGCGTGCGTGACGGTGGCCCGGTGGATTTTGGACTTGAACATTGTTCGATTCATAACGGCTCCAGTCTAGTCCTGCGGCCCTTTACCCGCAGTGACGCACGAAACATACGGGCCACGACGCGCCTGCGCACCGGCGCGGGTTCTCAGGGCGCAGGGAACGCACCTGCGCAACGCCGGGCGGCGTGGCTGCGCACGGAAGGACGCGGACGACGGCGGCCGGTCACCCGGCGTCGTCCGTTGCCACCGCCGCGGCAGCCGCAGCCAGGGTCTCCCGGGCGGCGAGGATGGCCGGGCGCTGGGTGCTGGAGCGGCGGACCGAGGTGAAGATGGTGCGGTGCGGCTTGCCGGGAAGCTCCAGAAGCTGCGCGGTGGTGCCGCGGCCCGTCCACACCAGGTCCGGCATCAGGGCCACGGCGTTGCCGGACTCGATCAGGCGTGCCTGGGCCTGCAGGTCGGCGGTTTCAAAGCGGACATCGGGCTCGAATCCTGCGCTGCGGCAGGCTTGTTCCGCCCAGTGGCGCGAAGCGGCGCCGCGCGGTTCCATGACCCAGGCCAGGTCTGCCGTGTCCTCCAGGAAACGGATCCCGGGTCCGTTGCCGGAGGCCGGGGGAACGGCCAGGCGGATGGCGTCTGTAGTCAGCTTCACCTTGTCCAGTTCCGGGTAGCGCGGGGCCGCGTGTCCCGGATATTGCTCGGCAATCACCAGGTCGAAGTCCCGCGCCCACGTCTCATGCAGCGCCGTCTCGGGCTCGCGCTGGATCATTTCGATCCGCACCTCGGGGTAGGCGGCGGCCATGCGCGTCAAGGTGTCCGGCATCAGCGCCAGCGCGGCCGACTGGAAGACCGCGATCCGTACCGTCCCCGTGACTGTGGTCAGGGATGCGGCCAGATCCGCCTCGGCCTGCTCCATGGTTTCGAGCAGCTGAGCCGTGTGCGCCACGAGCACCTCGGCCTGGGGCGTCAGTTGCACCCGCCGCCCGGTCTTCCGGAGCAGTTCCACGCCCACTTCCTTCTCCAGCAGGGCCAGCTGCTGCGATACCGACGACGGGCTGTACTGCAGTGCCTCGGCCACCTCCGCGAGCGTCCCACGGATGCTTAACTCCCGGAGCAGCCGCAGCCTGCGGACATCAAGCATGGTGGATTCCTAACTGAAACTAACGAATATAGGTTAGAAGTAGTCACTTTATCTAACGCAATTGCGCACGCATACTGTTGAAACCGAGTTACCCCCGTCACAGCCAGGTTTCTTGGCGTGCCGCGGCGGGGTCGCACCCCAACCAGGAGTTCCTGATGAGCAGCAAAGATTTGAGCCAATCGATCATGCGGCGAAAGCCCATTGATGACATCGAAGAAGAAAACAAGCACAGTGGACTGTTCAAGTCCCTTGGCCTGTGGCAGCTCACCGCCATCGGCGTTGGCGGCATTATCGGCGTCGGCATCTTCTCCCTCGCGGGACTGGTGGCCGCCGGCAGCGAAGGCACACCCGGGGTGGGGCCCGCGGTACTGATTTCCTTCCTGATCGCAGGGCTGGCCTCAGCGGCCGCAGCCCTGTCCTACGCGGAGTTCGCGGGAATGATCCCGCGCGCCGGCTCCGCCTACACCTACGGCTACGTAGCGCTCGGCGAGGTCATCGGCTGGTTCATCGGCTGGGACCTGCTGCTGGAATACATCGCCATCGTGGCGGTGGTGGCGATCGGCATCTCCGGCTACCTTGACGCCTTCCTGGCCGGCATCGGCATCCACCTGCCGAGCTGGATGACCTCCACCTTTGACGAGGGCAAGGGCGGCATCATCAACATCCCTGCCATCCTGGTCTGCCTCCTGGTCACCTGGATCCTGTCCCGCGGCACCAAGGCGTTTGGCCGGTTCGAGCTGGCAGCCGTGGCTATCAAGGTGGTCCTGATCCTCTTCATCATCGGGCTTGGCGTGTTCTACATCGATACCAACAACTACAACCCGTTCATGCCCAGCGGCTTCGGCCCCGTGGTGGCAGGCTCCGCCACCGTCTTCTTCGCAGTCTTTGGTTACGACGCCATGAGCACTGCGGCCGAGGAAGCCAAGGACGGCAAGAAGCACATGCCCAAGGCCATCGTGCTCTCGCTCATCATCGCCATGCTGCTCTACGTTGCTGCCACGCTCGTCCTCACCGGCATGCAGAACTACAAGGACATCGACCCCAAGGCAGGCTTCGCCTCGGCCTTCACCTCCGTGGGGCTGCCGGTTATCGCCACCATCATTTCGGTGTTCGCCGTGCTGTCCATCCTCACCGTGATGCTCACGTTCCTCCTGGGCGTTACCCGCGTGTGGTTCTCCATGAGCCGCGACGGACTGCTCCCCGGCTGGTTCGCCAAGACGGACCACCGCGGCACCCCGCAGCGCGTCACCTGGATCGGCGGCATCGCCTCCGCCTTCCTGGCCGGCGTGTTCCCCATCAAGGCAGTCGCGGACCTGACCAACATCGGCATCCTGGCCGCGTTCGTCGTCGTCTGCCTGTCCGTGATCATCTTCCGCTACAAGCGGCCTGATGCTCCCCGCACGTTCCGCCTGCCCCTGATGCCCGTGATCCCGGCGTTCGGTGTCCTGGCTTCGGCCTTCCTCATGCTGCAGTTGCACTGGGAGACCTGGCTGCGGTTCGTGGTGTGGCTGATCATCGGCTTGGTGATCTATTTCAGCTATGGACGCAAGCATTCGCTGATGAACCCCAACAGCCCGCGCCACCAGGAGCTCGCGGACACGCACCGCCCCCTGTCCTGACCCCCTCCCGACGCCCGCTCACATCCGACCGTTATTCCTGAGACGCCCGCTCACATCTGGCGGCGGTTCCTGAAACGCCCGCTCACATCTTGCAAGAACAGGGGACCCTCCTGCGCATCACGTGCAGGAGGGTTTCGCTGTTTAGTCGCAGAATGTGAGCGGGCGTTTGGAATTTATTCGCAGGATCTGAGCGGGGGTTGGGGTTTTGAGTGTCAAAGGTGAGCGGGGGTTGCGAAAGGGGCTAAAAGATTGGTTTTCCTAACCTGTACTGGTTGGAAAAGATCGCTTTATCTTATGTGATTCGAAGCTCATACTGGTGGAAAGACCTCCTCCCAACCCAGGAAAGAACGGGAAAACCATGACCCACGTTGCAATGGAACCGGCAGCCCCCGTCGCTGCCACGGCGCAGACGGTCGACGTCGACGTCCCCCAGGCGAAGGCACTCGCCGACGAAGCGGTCGCCTTGGTCCGCCGCTGGCTCAACGAAGCGTCGAAGGTTCCGGTCGACGCCTCCGCCCAACAGCTCGCCGGCGTGCTGAAAGACCCCAACGGCCTGGAGTTCACCGTTGGATTCGTGGACGGCGTGGTCCGCCCCGAGGACCTGAACGTCGCAGCCCGCAACCTGGCCGCACTGGCCCCCAAGGTTCCGGCCTTCCTGCCCTGGTACATGCGCCGCGCCGTGGCGCTCGGCGGCACCATGGCCCCCGTCCTGCCCCAGGTGGTCATCCCCGTGGCCCGCAAGGTCCTGCGCGAAATGGTGGGCCACCTGATCGTTGACGCCACCGATGCCAAGCTGGGACCGGCCATCGCAAAGATCAAGAAGGACGGCATCAAGCTCAACGTCAACCTGCTCGGCGAGGCGGTCCTCGGCGAGCACGAGGCCTCCCGCCGGCTGGAAGGTACGCACACCCTGCTGGCCCGCCCCGACGTCGACTACGTTTCCATCAAGGTCTCCTCCACCGTGGCCCCGCACTCGGCCTGGGCCTTCGAGGAAGCCGTGGAGCACGTCGTCGACAAGCTCACCCCGCTGTTCCGGCGCGCTGCCTCCTTCGCGGGCCCCGGCAGGAAGGCCAAGTTCATCAACCTGGACATGGAGGAGTACAAGGACCTGGATATGACCATCGCGGTCTTCACCAGGATCCTGGACAATCCGGAGTTCAAGGACCTCGAAGCCGGCATCGTGCTCCAGGCCTACCTCCCGGACGCACTGTCCGCCATGATCCGGCTGCAGGACTGGGCCGCCGCGCGCCGCGCCAACGGCGGGGCCGGCATCAAGGTCCGCGTGGTCAAGGGCGCCAACCTCCCCATGGAGCAGGTGGAATCCTCGCTGCACGACTGGCCGCTGGCCACCTGGGGCTCCAAGCAGGACTCCGACACCAGCTACAAGCGGGTCATCAACTATGCGCTGCACCCGGACCGGATCAAGAACATCCGGATCGGCGTGGCCGGCCACAACCTCTTCGATATCGCCTTCGCCTGGCTGCTGGCCAAGCAGCGCGGCATCGCGGATACCGCAGAACAGGGTATCGAATTCGAGATGCTGCTGGGCATGGCCCAGGGCCAGGCCGAAGCCGTCAAGAAGGATGTCGGCTCCCTGCTGCTCTACACCCCGGTGGTGCACCCGGCCGAGTTCGACGTCGCCATCGCCTACCTGATCCGCCGCCTCGAAGAGGGCGCCAGCCAGGAAAACTTCATGTCGGCAGTGTTCGAGCTCAGCGAGAACGAGGGACTGTTCGAGCGGGAAAAGCAGCGGTTCCTGTCCTCGCTGGACGCCCTGGACAACACCGTTCCGCTGCCCAACCGCAGGCAGGACCGGAACCAGGCCCCGGAGGCCCTGCCGCACACCGGATTCCGGAACACCCCCGATACCGACCCCGCGCTGCCGGCCAATCGCACCTGGGGCCGGGCCATCCTGGAACGCGTCCCGTCCTCCACCCTGGGCAACGCCGCTGTTGAGGCCGCCTTCATCAACGGCGAAGCCGCGCTCAACACCGCCATCGAAACCGCCGTGGAAAAGGGCAAAGCCTGGGGCAAGCTTTCCGGCAACGAGCGCGCCGAGATCCTGCACCGCGCCGGCGACATCCTCGAGGCCCGCCGCGCCGATCTCCTCGAGGTGATGGCCAGCGAGACCGGCAAGACGATCGACCAGGGCGATCCCGAGGTCAGCGAGGCCATCGACTTCGCGCACTACTACGCCGAGTCCGCACGCAAGCTGGACACGGTCGACGGCGCCACGTTCGTCCCAGCCAAGCTCACCGTCGTCACGCCGCCGTGGAACTTCCCGGTCGCCATCCCCGCAGGCTCCACGCTTGCGGCGCTCGCCGCCGGGTCCGCCGTCGTGATCAAGCCCGCCAAGCAGGCCGCCCGCAGCGGTGCCGTGATGGTCGAAGCCCTGTGGGAAGCCGGCGTCCCCAAGGACGTCCTGACCATGGTGCAGCTGGGGGAGCGGGAGCTCGGCCGGCAGCTGATCAGCCACCCGGCCGTGGACCGCGTGATCCTCACCGGCGGCTACGAGACCGCCGAACTGTTCCGCTCCTTCCGCAAGGACCTGCCGCTGCTGGCCGAAACCAGCGGCAAGAACGCCATCATCGTCACCCCCAGCGCCGACCTGGACCTGGCAGCCAAGGACGTGGCCTACTCCGCATTCGGCCACGCCGGCCAGAAGTGCTCCGCGGCCTCGCTGGTGATCCTGGTGGGCTCCGTGGCCACGTCCAAGCGGTTCCACAACCAGCTGATCGACGCCGTCACCTCACTCAAGGTGGGCTACCCTCAGGATCCCACCAGCCAGATGGGCCCCATCATCGAGCCCGCCAACGGCAAGCTCCTCAACGCGCTCACCACGCTTGGCGAGGGCGAAAGCTGGGCCGTGGAACCGAAGAAGCTGGATGGCACCGGGCGGCTGTGGAGCCCCGGCGTGCGGTACGGCGTCAAGCGCGGCTCCTACTTCCACCTGACCGAGTTCTTCGGCCCGGTCCTGGGTGTGATGACCGCTGCGACGCTGGAAGAAGCCATCGCCATCCAGAACCAGATCGAGTACGGACTCACGGCGGGCCTGCACTCGCTCAACACGGAGGAACTCGGCATCTGGCTGGACACCATCCAGGCCGGCAACCTCTATGTGAACCGCGGCATCACCGGCGCCATCGTGCAGCGCCAGCCCTTCGGCGGTTGGAAGAAGTCAGCCGTCGGAGCCGGCACCAAGGCGGGCGGCCCGAATTACCTGGCAGGCCTGGGCGACTGGGTTCCTGCCACCAGCACCGCCACTGCCCCGGTGACTCACGGGGGTGTCCGCCGGGTCCTGGACGCAGCCGCACCGGTTCTTGGCGCCGCAGCGCTGGAATCGGTCCAGCGGGCACTGGCGTCCGACGCCGAGGCCTGGGCCGGGGAGTTCGGCACCGCCAAGGACGTTTCGGGCTTGAGCGCGGAACGCAACGTCTTCCGCTACCGGAACCTCCCCGTCACGATCCGCCTGTCCGAAGGTGCTCCGCTGTCGCACCTCGTACGGACCGTGGCGGCCGGCGTGCTGGCGGGCTCCGCGCTCACCGTTTCCACCGCCGTCGAACTTCCGGCCCAGCTGCGTGCCGTGCTCACCGCACAGGATATTGAAGTGACGGTGGAGTCCGACGCCGGCTGGCTGGCTTCGGCAGGACGCCTCGCCTCCGCGGGCAAGCTGTCCGGCGGCCGCATCCGCCTGATCGGCGGCGATGCATCCGCCCTTGCCGAGGCGACCGGCGGACGGCCCGACCTTGCGGTGTACGCCCATTCGGTCACGGAGGCCGGGCAGGTGGAGCTGCTGCCGTTCCTGCACGAGCAGGCCGTCAGCATCACCGCCCACCGGTTCGGAACCCCGAACCACCTCTCCGACGCACTGATCTGAGCCATTGAGGCTCTGATCCCTGGAAACCCGCGCGCCGCAGCCAGGCGCAAGGAAAGGCCGGGCAGCCACTGAACGGTGGCTGCCCGGCCTTGTCTCTAATGCAGTGTGTCTGGCCGGTTTCTTTAGCCCAAGTACCAGCCGGGCGGCGTCCAGGTCACTGGGACGTTGTGGGCCGAGAATTCCTCGCAGTGGGTGCAGGTGTAGGCCACTTCGCCCAGTGCGGCCACGCTGCCGTCGCGACGGTACGTGGGGGGAATATAGGACTCAAGGTAGACGAATTCGTCGGTCCGGCACTTGTCGCAGGTGGGTTTGCCGACGTATCCGGTATCAACCGAAGCCCGTCCGCTGCCGAGGGTGCTCTGGCGGGTGGAAGGCCGTGCCTCGGCGTACGGGCGTGCGTGCGCGGAGTTGAGATGGGTGTTCCTGGCTGTCGTCATTGGCTGCCTGTCCCAAACGCGGCCGGCATGCGGACGCGCGTCTGTGTTAGTGAACGCGGCCTGCTGCTTGACCTTGGTAATAGAGCATAGGGGATGGCACCTCCCCTATCAATGGACACGGTCCCCCTAATCCCGCCAAATGCTGGAATTCGGGCTGCCACGGGGTTAAGTTTGGCGGTTAATGGTCCGGCCAACGATCGATTGGGTGAGGGCGTCAATTACCTCTGAGTTTGCCAGCGGATTGCGGATCAAGGTGAAGTCCACATCTCCCACCGCGGGCAGGTCGAAGCGCCGGGTGATGATCTTCAGGTCATCCGGGACCAGTGACGTGGGCATGACGGCAACGCCGATGCCCGCCCGGACGGCCGCGAGCACCCCGCTGATCTGGCGGGTGGTGCAGGTGATCCGCCAAGTCCGGCCGTGGGCTTCCAAGGCATCGATGGCAAGTTTCCGGCTGAGGCTGGGGGACGGGTAGGCGATCAACGGCACGGGCGTTCCGGGTTCCAGTGACGTTTGTTCAAGGCCCACCCACGAGAACGAATCATGCTGGACCACCGTGCCGTCCTTCGCCCCGGCCACCCACTTTACGAAAACCAGGTCCAGTTGGCCGGCGTTGAGTTTTCGGTAGAGCTGGTCACTTTGGCCCACCGTGAGTTCCAGGTTGATCTGCGGATAGATCTGCCGGAATTCGCGCAGGATCCGCGGCAGCCCGGTGATGGCGAGATCATCCGCCGTGCCGAACCGCAGCCGCCCGCGCATTGCGGACCCGGAAAAGTAGCGTGCGGCTGCATCGTGGGCCGCGAGGATATTCCGGGCAAATCCGGCCATGGCGTCGCCGTTGTCGGTGAGCCGCACGTCCCTGGTGTCCCTGGCGATCAAGCTGCGCTTGGCGGCCGTTTCAAGCTTGCGGATGTGCTGGCTGATGGTGGGCTGCGCCAGCCCCAGGCGTTCGGCGGCCTTGGTGAAGCTCAGGGTATCGGCCACCGCAAGGAAGGATCGCAGTTGGGCTGGTTCAAACATCTCGGGACTCCCGCGGCATTCACAGTCGGCGTGTATTGCGTTTTGCAATACGAGTTATAGGGACCATACCGCTCCATAATTGGCTCCACCAGCCTAGCGTTAAAGACATCCCAGACCGCCCGCAATTTTGAGGACACACCTGTGGCACCCCCACCGCCTTCGTCGGCCTCCGTCACCCAGCCAGTTATCGACGCGGCGGGCTCAGCGCCGCCGGATAACCAGACCCAGCCGCTCGCCGTCGTCCCTGAAAAGCTGCCTTGGCGGCACACCTTCATCTCGCTGAAAGTGCCCAACTTCCGGATCTTCGCCATGGGCCACTTCATCGCCGTCATCGCCATCTGGATGCAGCGCATCGCCCAGGACTGGCTGGTGCTGCAGCTCTCGGGATCCGTGACGGCCGTGGGGTTCACGGTGGCCCTGCAGTTCATGCCGTCCCTGGTGCTTGGCCCCTGGGGCGGGATGATCGCGGACAGGTTCGCCAAACGGAAGATCCTGATCCTGTGCCAGAGCGTGGCCGCCGTCCTTGCGGCGGCGCTGGCCGTCCTGGCCCTGACCGGCGTGATCATGGTGTGGCACGTCTACGTCATCGCGTTTGTCCTGGGCCTGGTGACCGTCCTTGACCAGCCCGCCCGCCAGGTGTTCGTCAACGAGCTCGTGGGCCCCAAGTACTTGCGGAACGCCATCAGCGTGAACTCCACCACCTTCCAGCTGGGCGGCCTGATCGGGCCGGCCATCGCGGGGCTGCTCCTGACGGCGGTGGGGGCCGGCTGGGCGTTCGCGGCGAACGCGCTGGCCTGCTGCTCCACGGTGACCATGCTCCTGCTCCTGCGCAAGGACCAGCTTTTCGTCAGCGCCCCGACGCCCAAAAGCAAGGGCATGCTCCGGGAGGGGCTGCGCTACGCCCTGAGCAAGCCCACCATTTACTGGCCATGGCTCATGGCCGGGTTCATCGCGGTGTTCGCCATGAGCCTGCCGGTGCTGCTTGCCGCGTTCGCGGACCACGTCTACCAGGTGGGGGCCGGCGGGTATGGCCTCCTCAACGCCCTGGTGGCACTCGGGGCACTGTTCGGCGCCGTGGCGTCCACCCGGCGTCGGCAGCTGCGCCTGCGGTCCGTGGTGTTCTGCGCCGGGATGTACGGACTGATGCTCTGCCTGGCTGCCCTTGCCCCGTCCATGGTGTGGTTCGGGGCGGTCATGGTCCTGTCCGGGTTCTGGTGCCTGATGTTCCTCACCGGGTCCAACCAACTGGTGCAGGTCAGTTCCAACATGGCCATCCGCGGCCGGGTCATGAGCCTGTACATCATGGTGCTGATCGGCGGCCAGGCGCTGGGCGGGCCCATGCTGGGCTGGATCGCCGAGCATGTGAACCCGCACGCCGCGCTGCTGGTGTCCGGTGGCGTACCCGCGCTGGCCGCGTTGTCGGTGGGGGCCGTGCTGGCCCGCAAGGGCGGCCTGCAGCTCCGGATGGACCTGAAGGGGCGCCACCCGTTGCGGATCGTCAGCCGGCACGCCGGCGCCTAAAACCCCGGCGCCCCAAAAACCCGGCGCCTAATAGGGGCCGCAGGCGCTACTGGGGCAACCGGGGTCGGCGCCGTGCCCGGTTGCCCTTCGGGGGGAGCTGCCTAGAGGGCTGCCAGCTGCAACGCCGGGTGCGGGTACTCCGCGGCGCGTTCCTGGAATTGCAGCACAGCCTCGTTTCGAATGACGCCGTCGCGGATCTCGATGGCCCGCGCTATGGTGTCGTTCGCGTCCCACGCTGCCGGTCCGCCCATGACTGTTTCGAGGAACGGTTGAAGCGCCTGGCTGATCTCCCAGCTTGAGGAGTTCCAGAGGTAGGACGGGCTGTGGTCCACCGCGTAGTAGTTGATGTGGTCGCCGACCGTGATCATCGGAGCCGCAAACGTGGTGGACTTGGCCCAGCTGAAGCCCATGCCATCATCGCAGGAAACATCAACGATAAGGCTGCCGGGGCTGAATGCTGCCAGGTCCTCGGTCCGCAGGTACGTGAGCGGGTTGTTCGGGTCCTGCAGCGTGCAGTTGACCACGATGTCGCTCTCGGCGAGGAACGGTGCCAGCGGAACCCTGCCCCGTTCGGTGATGACCTGGCTCAGGAAGGGAGCCTCGTCGTCGTGGTCGAACTGCACGATGTTCACTGAATGGATGGGGGCGCCCACCGCTGCTACGCCGCGGTTGGTCAGCACCTGGACATCGTGGATGCCGTGCGCGTTCAGCGCCGTCACCGCCCCGCGCGCCGTGGCGCCGAAGCCAATCACGACGGCGCTTAGCCGGCGCCCGTAGTCCCCGGTGGAACCCGTCAGCGCAAGGGCGTGCAGGACCGAGCAGTAGCCGGCCAGCTCATTGTTCTTGTGGAACACGTGCAGGCCGAACCCGCCGTCGCTGGCCCAGTGGTTCATCGCCTCAAACGCGATGAGGGTCAGTTTCTTGTCAATCGCCAGCTGGGTGATGGCGCGGTCCTGGACGCAGTGCGGCCACCCCCAGAGGACCTGTCCGTCCCGCATCTCCGCCAGGTCTTCCGGCTGCGGTTTGGGCAGGAGGACGACGTCGGCCGCGGCCAGCAGTTCTTCCCGGGCCGCCATGCGTCCCACCAGCGTGGAGAGGTGGCTGTCCGGGACGCCGAAGCGCTCGCCGTAGCCCTGCTCCAGGATGATGCGCTGCCGCAGTGCGGGGGCGATCCGTTCGACGTGCAGGGGGTGGATGGGTACGCGGCGCTCGTCCGGTTTTCGCGTGGAGGCCAGGACGCCCAGGCTCAGCCGGGGTTCGTGGCCGCTCACTTCTTTTTTGCGGCCTTGGTGGACGTGATGTCCAGGGAGCTGGCCGGCGCTGCGGCGGCCTTCTTGTCTGCGCGCTTTTCCTTGATGGACTTGCCGGACTTTTTTGATGCCGATTGACGCGGGGACTTGTCAGCCATGATTGCTCCTGTAGCGGAACCGAAAGGGTTCCTGACTACCGACCCTACACCCCTGCACCTAATGGGCACCGGGGTGGCTGCAACATGCGGGGAGGGAGGTTTCAGAGCGGCTGACGGGAATCGAACCCGCGTATCAAGCTTGGGAAGCTAGCGCTCTACCATTGAGCTACAGCCGCATTGCCCCCATTCGCGCGGGGCAGAACTTAGCTTAGCGCAGATCGAGGGGCTCCCCGCCAACCCGGCAAGCAGGGCGTTGCGTGTCCTCCAAACCCGCGGCGTCATCCAGTAACTCTTCAATAACGTCGGCCCTGCCGGCTAGGTCCGGCGGACGGGCGCTGGCTAACCTGATCCGGGTAGCGGCCACGTTGGGGGGAGGCGGCTACTGCGGCAGCCGACGTCAACCACAGGAAATATCTTCATGGCAAGCGCAGAAAACGAGGTCCTCATTGAGCGTGACGCCATGGCCGTCTACCAGTACCTCCTTGACGCCACCAACCTCCCCTCCTGGCGGCACGACGTCCGCAGTGTCAAGCTCGTGCAGGGTCCGGCCGACAGCAAGGGCGCCGTTTACCGCAAGATGGTGGCCGGCCGTTCCGGGCTAAGCATTCCGGCGGAGCTGGAAATCACCAATATCCGGCCCGGGGCTGAAATCGAGTTCCACATCGTTTCCGGGCCCGCCACCCGTTGGGGCGGGTACTACCTCAGCACCGAAGGCTCCGGCACCCGCGTCAGGTTCGCCGTGGAGGCCAAACGCGAAGGCCGGTTCAGCATCTTCAACCGGTTGGGGCTCCTGGACGGGATGCTGCAGCGCCGCGTCAGCTCCGACGTCGGCCAGCTCGATCGGCTGAAGGACGTCCTGGAACTCCAGCCCGCCCTCTGACCCCTGCGGGGCCGGCGGCCCCACCTCCCGGGACTACTGCGCCAGCCGCTGGCCGGTCCAGGGCCCGGCAATGTTCGACGGCGACGCGAGGCTTCCGGAGCCCAGGTCCCAGTACTGCACGGTGTCGTTTGCCCGGCGCAGTGCCACCCCCCGGGAGTTCAGCGCGGTGACGTTGCGCAGCGCGCGGATCCCGGTGACGTCCGTCCATCCCGTGGCTACGGTGGGCCGTGCCTCAGCGCGAAGCGTGGTGGTACCCCACCCGCGGTACAGCGTGGCAGTGCCGTCGGCCTTGAGCGCCAGGATGTCCTGGAAGCCGTCACCGTCGTAGTCCACCATGGCCAGCCGGGAGGCGGTGATGCCGGTGGCA
Source organism: Pseudarthrobacter sp. MOO14 (assembly GCF_058267675.1). NCBI lineage: Bacteria > Bacillati > Actinomycetota > Actinomycetes > Micrococcales > Micrococcaceae > Pseudarthrobacter > Pseudarthrobacter sp. MOO14. Next base: position 2,087,421 of record NZ_CM177849.1, on the reverse strand, counting down.
ATGGTGACGCGGTCGGCAATGTCGCCGGTGCCCTTGTTCGGGTAGAGGAACAGGTTTCCGGAGCCGTCGAGGGCAAGGATCTGGGGCATCCTGTTGTTGGCGCACCAGCCTCCCACCGCCAGGGCCAAGGTGTTCCAGCCGCCGGTGCCGAGCGTGATGGGCGCCTGGAATCCGCCGGTGGCGATACCCCGGTAGAGGGCCAGGTTGCCCGTGGTCCACTGGACCAGGACGTCGTAGGTGCCGTCGCGGTCCCAGTCCGTCACGAAGACTTCCTTGGCGCCGGCGAACCCTGAGCCGATCACTTTCGCTGCGGCGTAGGTACGGGGGCCGGTGGCTGCCCTGTTCAACAGTTGCCCCGCGGAGTCGACCGACACGAGGTCAGCCGGGCCGGTGATGGCGGCGGCGGAAAGGTTCAGGGTGGGCGGCATGTGCCGTACCGGGGCATCGCAGAGGCTTGGCGGGGGTGCCGGGAAGGGCCCGCCGGAGCCAGCGCCGCCCGGGGAATCGAGGGTGCCGGCGGGCAGCGTGGTGTACCCGAAGAAGTTCACCACTCCCCAGATCTGGTAGGTGGAGTTGGTGTAGGAGATGCCGGCTCCCATGACGTTGAACCTGGGATCCAGGAGCATGGCGTTGTGCCCGGGGGAGCCCTTCCACCATTCCACGAGCTGGGCGGCGTCGCGGTCCGTGCGGATGGCGATGATCTCACCGGCCCCGTTGTTGGGGCTCATCGCGCGGGGGTCTGTCCAGAAGGAGGCCCGGTGTTCCACCACCTCCCGGGTGGCGATGTTGTCCGACCATTCCTGGGACAGGCCGGCCACGGTGGGGTGGTATTTCACCTTGTTCAGGCCGTTGGCCACCCGGTACTCATTGATCTTGGTGAAGACCGTGAGGATGGCGGCGGCGTTGCTGTCCGGGACCAGCGCCTCGGTGGAGGGCAGCGCGGTGGCCGATTCGGGTGCGGCCAGCTGGGCCGGGGCGGCGAGTTCGTGGTCGGGCGCCCAGAGCGGAGGGATGGACGGCACGTCGGATGTCGTCGCTGCGGAGGTGGCGGTGGGGAGCGCTCCGGTGGACGGCGTGGTTGACGGCGTGGACGGGGAGGATGCCGCCGCCGTTGATGACGTGGCGGGCGCGGACGCAGCCGCGGGCGGGGTGGAGGCGGGCAGCGGTGAAGCGGCCCGGATGTCCGGGTCCACGGCCGGCGTGAGGTTTCCGACGCCTGTGTTCGCCGCAGCGGACCGGCCGGCGTCGCGCACCAAGGGAGCAGCGAGGGTGATGCTCGCCGTGCCCGAAGCCTGGCCAAACGGCGGCGCAGGAGGAGCAGTGGCGGACGATGAGACCAGCGCCAACGCGCAGAGCACGCCAATAAAAGACGGTGCCACCAATTTATTCACAACATCCCCAGCTCTGTCATGCCTACCCGGGAGACCATTCCGGCGGCTTTCATTCGCAACATTAGCCCCACGGGGCCACAGCAACAACGGGAAAGTGCGGGTGTGGATAACCGATACGGTAATTTGGGAGCCGTGCTGATCTCTGACCGCGACATTCGTGCCGAAATTGATTCCCAGCGGATCGTGCTGGAACCTTACGACCCCGCGATGGTCCAGCCATCGTCCGTGGATGTGCGGATCGACAAATTCTTCAGGTTGTTCGACAACCACAAGTACGCGCACATCGACCCAGCGCTGGAGCAGCCCGAACTGACGCGGCTGGTGGAAGTGGAGCAGGACGAAGCGTTCATCCTCCACCCTGGGGAGTTCGTCCTGGGGTCCACGTACGAAACCGTCACCCTGCCCGATGACATCGCCGCCCGCCTGGAAGGCAAGTCATCCTTGGGCCGGCTTGGCCTCCTGACACACTCCACTGCAGGCTTCATCGATCCTGGTTTCTCCGGGCACGTCACGCTGGAGCTGTCCAACATGGCCACCCTGCCGATTAAGCTCTGGCCCGGCATGAAGATCGGCCAGCTCTGCTTTTTCCGGCTCAGCTCCGCCGCGGAGTTCCCCTACGGCCAGGGGGAGTACGGCAACCGGTACCAGGGCCAGCGCGGTCCCACGGCCAGCCGCAGCCACCTGAACTTCCACCGCACCAGCATCTAGCTCCGGCAGCGCTGGATCCGGCGGCGCGGCAGCCCTAAACCCGCGGCGCGATCACGGGCCGCCGGATGGCAGCCTTTGCCAGGGGTTCCACGTAGCGCGCCGCCAACGGGCCCAGCACCGCCATGAGCAGCACATAGGCCGTGGCCAGCGCCGCCAGCTGGTGCGGAACCGCCCCGGACGCGACCGCCAGCCCCGCGATCACGATGGAGAATTCGCCGCGTGCGATGAGCGCGGCGCCGGCGCGGAAGCGGCCCGGGCGGGCGATTCCGGCGCGTTTCGCCGCCCAGATACCGGTCAGCATTTTGGTGCCCGCAGTGACTGCCGCCAACACCAGGGCCCAGCCCAAAACCGGGGGGATGGACGTGGGATCCGTGTTCAGCCCGAAGGCCACGAAGAAGATAGCGGCGAAGAGGTCGCGCAGCGGCTCGAGGATGCGGGTGGCGCTGTGTGCCGTGGCGCCGGAGATGGCGATGCCCAGCATGAAGGCGCCCACCGCAGCGGACACCTGCATGGCCGACGCCGCGCCGGCTACCAGCAACGCGGCACCCAGGACGTTGAGCAGGAAGACCTCGGAATTCTCGCTGTGGACGGCTTTGGAGACGTGGTGCCCGTGCCGCAGCGCCACCATCAGGACCAGGCTCACCACCGCCAGGGCGATTCCCACCGTGGTGAGGCCGCCCAGGAAACTCACACCTGCGAGCGTGGCAGTGAGGATGGGCAGGTACACGGCCATCGCGAGGTCCTCGAAGACCAGGATGGACAGCACTACCGGTGTTTCACGGTTTCCCAGCCGGCCCAGGTCCGTAATGACCTTGGCAGCAATGCCGGACGACGAAATATACGTGACCCCGCCCATGACCATGGCACCGACGCCGCCCCAGCCCAGGACCAGCGCCAGGCCTGCGCCGGGAATGAAGTTCAGGACCAGGTCCAGGACGCCGGCCTGCCACGAACGGCGCAGCCCGGTGAAAAGCTCGGCAGCCGTATATTCCAATCCGAGCATAAGCAGGAGGAGGATGACGCCAATTTCGCCGGAAAGGTGCGCAAACTCGTGCATTCCCTCCAGCTTGACGATGCCGCCTGCCCCGAACGCGAGTCCGCCCAGCAGGTAGAACGGGATGGGGGACATTCCAATCCGGCCGGCCAGCCTGGCCAGCAGGCCGAGGCAGAACACAACGGCCCCCAGCTCAATGAGGGTCTGGGCCAACGGGTCCATTCGGCTTAGCCGTGGCGCAGGATATTGGCCGCGGAGTCCAGGCCTTCCTGGGTGCCCACCGCCACCAGCAGGTCGCCAGGGTGGAGGACGACGTCGGGCCCGGGCGAGGGCAGCACCTCTCCTTCGCGCATGATGGCCACAATGGAGACGCCGCACCTGGTACGGATGCAGGCCTTGCCCATGGGCTGGTTCTGGAACGGGGAGTCAGCGGCGATGGAGAACTGGCGGGTAACGATGCCCGGGACGTCCTTGTGTTCCTCGGCGAGCTTCATGGCCAGGTGGGTGCCGCCCAGGAGGTTGCCCAACGTGGCGGCTTCGTCGCTGGTGAGCGGAATCGACGCCTGGCAGGTATCAGGATCGTCCCAGGTGGAGACGATGAGTTCGGTCTGGCCTTCCCGCAGCTCCACGACGCCAATGCGGCGCCCCGAGGCGGTCATGAAATCCCTCCGGCGGCCCAGGCCGGGCAGGTTGGTTTCGTCCACGTTCATGGTTCCAGCCTAGTCTGCCTGGCAACACCGGGCCCGGGCCCTGGCCGGGTGCCTGAGGGAGGGTCAGGCAGTGGGGACCACGGCGATGGGGGCCTTGTCCGGTGACTTCACCGGCAGCAGGACCAGAAGCCCGGCCAGGAGCACCACCATGATGCCCAGGATGCCCCAGCGCTGGGCCTGCCCGGCTGGCACCAGCGGGGTGGCCACGGTGATGCAGAGGGTGAAGAGTGCGGGGGCCAGGAAGCTGACGGCGCGTCCGGTGGTGGCGTACAGCCCGAAGAGCTCTCCCGATTCCCCATGCGGCGCCAGGCGGGCCAGGTAGGCGCGGGATGAGGACTGGGCCGGGCCGACGAACAGGCAGAGGAACAGTCCGAACACCCAGAACGTGGTGCTCCCCGCCCAATTCATGCCGAAGAAGGAATAGTTTCCGTTGCCCAGCACCAGGATGGCGGTCCCGGCGGCCAGGAGCCCCACCAAGGAACCCGCAATGACGGCCTTGGGGCCCACTTTGTCATCCAGGAAGCCGCCGATCACGGCACCGATGGCCGCCACCACGTTCCCGAAGATCGCGAAGAAGATGACCTGCGACAGAGCGAAGCCGAAGGTCCCGGCCGCGATGATGCCGCCAAAGGTGAAGACGGCGGCCAGCCCATCCCGGAAGACGGCACTGGCCAGCAGGAAGTAAATGGTGTGCGGACTGGTGGCGTAGATGGCCTTGATGCGCCGGAACAGCAGCCCGTAGCTGGCCAGGAAGCCCAGGCGGGCGGTATTGGTGCCGCGGGGCAGTTCGGGAACGGCGAACAACACCGGAAGGGCGAAGACGAAAAACCAGAGCGCGGAGAAGACAGCTACCAACCGGATGTTCAGGCTGTCCGTGGTGGACGCCCCGACCCAGTCGAAAGCCGGTTGGACGAACAGTTGCAGGACGATCAGGAGGGCCACGATTCCGCCGACGTAGCCCGCGCCCCAGCCGAACCCGCTGACCCTCCCGATGTTCTGCGGCGTGGAAACCTGGGCCAGCATGGCGTTGTAGTTCACGCCGGCGAACTCGAAGAACACATTGCCCAGCGCAATCAGGCAGGCGCCGGGAAGCAGGAATTCCGGGTGCGGAAACACGAAGAAGCACAGGGCGGTAAGGATGGCGACGGCGGCCGAGTTCACTCCCAGCCACAGCTTGCGGCGGCCGCCCGCGTCCGAGCGCTGGCCGGTGACCGGAGCCAGGAGCGCGATGGCCAATCCGGCAACAGCCAGGGCGGAGCCCAGGACCGCGGAAGCACTGTCCTCCCCGCCGAAGGCGTTGGACGTCAGGTAGACGGTGAACACGAACGTGGTCATGACCGCGTTGAAGGCCGCCGAACCCCAGTCCCAGGAGGCCCACGCCAGGATGCGGCGCTTGGTGGAAGTCCGGGTTCCGGACTCAAGTTCCGAGGCAGGCCGCATTGCCCCCTGAGCGCTGGCGCTGTTCATACGTTGAATCGTATCCGCCCGTGGCGAACACCCGGCGGAGCACAGCCCTGTGACGTGGGGGAATTCGCCGCCCGGCCCACCCCGCACAAGAAAAGGTGGTGCCGGGGCCTTGGTAAACTGGAGCCTCCCGGATCTAACTTTCTTGCCGCCTGCTCCAACTTTTGACAATCGAATCCCTGACGTTGCGGAGATACCAGTGATAACAGTCCTTGCCGTGCACTTTTCGGTGGCTGTCCTGGCGCCTTTCCTCTTCAGGGCCTGGGGCCGGAATGCGTTCTACGCGTTGGCGGCCGTCCCGGCTGTTTCCTTCGCCTGGTTGGCCTTCCAGCACGACGCCGTCTATTCCGGGTCCGGCGCAGTATCCGAAGTCTTTGAATGGATTCCCGGCCTCCACCTTGAGTTTGCGTTCCGGATGGACGCGCTGGCTTGGGTGATGTCACTGCTGGTGCTGGGTGTCGGTGCGCTGGTGCTGCTTTATTGCGCCCGGTATTTCAAACGGAAAGACCAGGACCTCGGTGCGTTCGGCGCGCAGTTGCTTGCCTTCGCCGGCGCCATGTTCGGCCTGGTGCTGGCCGATGACCTGCTGTTGTTGTTCATCTTCTGGGAACTCACCACCATCCTGTCCTACCTCCTGATCGGGTTCGCCAGGACCCGGCTCGCGGCCCGCCGGTCCGCCCTGCAGGCGCTCATGGTCACCACGGCCGGTGGCCTGGCCATGCTGGTGGGCCTGATCATGCTGGGCTACACCGCAGGGACCTACCGCATCTCCAGCATCCTGGAGCAAGCGGCCGCGCTGGTCTCCGGACCGTCAGGCGCCACGGTGGGCGCCGCCGTCGTGCTCATCCTGGTGGGTGCCATCACCAAGTCCGCGCTGGTCCCGTTCCATTTCTGGCTCCCCGGTGCCATGGCTGCGCCGACCCCCGTCAGTGCCTACCTGCACGCGGCGGCGATGGTCAAGGCGGGAATCTACCTGGTGGCCCGCCTTGCCCCGGGCTTTGCGGAGACGGCGTACTGGCAGCCCGTGGTCCTGGGCCTGGGCCTGGCCACGATGCTGGTGGGAGGCTACCGGGCGCTCCGGCAGACCGACATCAAGCTGATCCTTGCCTACGGCACCGTCAGCCAGCTGGGCTTCCTCACCATGGTGGTGGGCCTGGGGACACCGGACGCCGCCCTGGCCGGGCTTGCAATGCTGCTGGCCCACGGCCTGTTCAAGGCCACGCTGTTCCTGGTGGTGGGCATCATCGACCACCAGTCCGGGACCCGTGATGTGCGGAAACTCTCCGGCGTCTTCCGGTCCTCGCGGGCCCTGGGCATCGTGGCGGGCATCGGTGCGGCCTCCATGGCCGGGGTGCCGCTGCTGGCCGGGTTTGTGGCCAAGGAATCGGTACTCGAAGCGTTCGTGCACCACGCCACCGGCCCGCATGCCGGTCCGTGGGGCATGGTGGTGCTGGCCGGCCTGGTGGTGGGATCCATCCTGACCTTCGCCTACAGCGCCAGGTTCATGTGGGGTGCCTTCGCGGCGAAGCCCGGCGTGGAGCCCACCCCGTTCAAAGCCATCCGGCCCTCCTTCCTTGCCGCGCCCGCGGTCCTGAGCCTCCTGACCATCGCCTACGGGCTCTGGCCGGTACCGGTTGACGCCTGGATCCAGCCTTACGCGGCGCTGTTCGCCTCCACGGCGCCCGACGCCGGAACGCCGGCTGAGCAGGCCGGCCACCTGGCGCTGTGGCACGGTTTCACCCCGGCACTGGGGCTGACGGCCGTCACGTTCGTGCTGGGCCTGGCGATGTACGTCGGCCGCAACGCCGTGGCCAGGGTGCAGGCACGGGTTCCGGGCTGGGTGGACGGCGACCGGGGCTACCAGCTCACCATCGGCGCCCTGGACGACGCCGCCGTCTGGATCACGGGCCGGACCCAGCGCGGTTCCCTCTACTTCTACCTCGCCGTAATCCTCAGCGTGGCGTTCGTCCTGCCGCTCACCGCCATCCTGCTCAGCGGCAATGCCCTGCCGCAGGACATCTACCTCGTGGACCCGCACTCGCCGCTGCAGCTCGTGGCCGGCGCGGGCATCGTGATTGGCGCCCTTGCCGCCGTCAAGGCCAACAAGCGCTTCCTGGCGGTGCTGATGGTCTCCGTCACCGGGTACGGCATCGCCCTCATGTTCGCCCTGCAGGGCGCCCCCGACCTTGCCCTGACCCAGATGCTGGTGGAAACCATCATCCTGGTGGCGTTCGTCCTGGCCATGCGCAGCCTTCCTCCTGAGCTTCGTGACCGCACCGGCGGAAAGTACCGGGTGCTGCGCGTCATCATCGGGTTGGGCTTCGGCGTGACCATGGTGTTCGCCGCTATCTTCGCCATGGGAGCCAGGACCGCCATCCCGGTGTCCCTGCAGTTCCCGCAGCTCGCCTACGAGGGCGGCGGCGGCCTGAACGTGGTGAACGTGACGCTCGTGGACATCCGGGCGTGGGACACATTCGGTGAGATCAGCGTCCTGGCCCTGGCCGCCACCGGCGTGGCCAGCCTGATCTTCGTCCGCGGCCGCGGAGACCGCCTGCAACGGTCCGCCTCCGTTGCCGAGGGCACCGTGGGGCGGTACCACGGCGTGGACCCCGGGTCCCGCGACGGTGCGGCGCTGGCCATCAGCCGGAAGTTCGCCGCCTCGGCACGGGACGCCTGGATCGTGGCGGGCAGGACCCTCGCCCCGGAACGCCGCTCCATCATCTTCGAGGTGGTCACCCGCCTGATGTTCCACTCGATGATCATCTTCTCGCTCTACCTGCTGCTGGCCGGCCACAACCTGCCCGGCGGCGGTTTCGCCGGCGGCCTGACCGCCGGCCTGGCCCTGACCATCCGCTACCTGGCCGGCGGGCGGTTCGAACTGAGGGAAGCCGCACCGCTGAGCGCCGGTGCGTTGCTGGGCACCGGCCTGGCCCTGGCCGCTGCCTCCGGCGTGACGCCCCTGCTGTTGGGCGGCCAGGTGTTCCAGTCCGCCATCATCGAGGTGTGGCTGCCCGTCTTCGGCGACATCAAGTTCGTCACCTCCACCATCTTCGATATCGGCGTGTACGTGGTGGTGGTGGGCCTGGTGCTCGACGTGCTGCGCAGCCTGGGTGCCGAGATCGATGAACACATGGAAGAACGGTCCGCTGCGGCCGGGCCTGAACCGGCACAGCAGGACCAGGAACCGGACCGTATTCCTGCCGAGACCACCGCAAAGGGCAACGCATGAGCGTCAACCTGACCCTGCTGATCGTCATGGGCGCCCTCTATGCCTGCGGCATCTACCTGATCCTCGAACGCAGCCTCACCCGCGTCCTGCTGGGGCTGATGCTGCTGGCCAACGCCACCAACCTGCTGATCCTCTCCACCGGGGGATACGCCGGCCTGGCTCCGTTCTTCACCAAGGACACCCCCGCCGGTGACTACAACGACCCCCTGCCGCAAGCCTTGATCCTGACCTCGATCGTGATCTCCTTCGCCGTCACGGCGTTCATGCTGGGCATCATCTACCGCACGTGGGTCCTGGCCCGCCAGGACGATATCCAGGACGACGTGGAGGACCTCCGGGTGGCGGAAACACCGAGCTTCGACGCGGAGGACGACGCCGAAATCCCGGCCGAAACATCCGAGTTTCCGCTCGCCACCGTCACGGCGGGAGGCCGGGAAATGCCGGCCGAACAGGCAGCCGCGGAAGAACAGCCCGGCTCGCTCACCATCGAATCCGGCCCGGAAGGCGGCAAAAAGTGAACATCGCCAGCCTGGCCCCGCTCGCCGTCGTCCTTCCCATCCTGGGCGCCGCACTGACCTTCCTCCTGATCCGGCACTCCCGGGCCCAGCGGGCGGTCAGCATCGGACTGTTGTCACTCACCCTGGCCCTCGAATGCCTCCTGTTGGCGTCCGCGTGGAACAGCGGGACCGCCGCGGTGACCATCGGCGGCTGGCTGCCGCCCTGGGGCATCGTGATGGTGGTGGACCAGTTCTCCTCGCTGATGCTGGTGGTCTCCTCGGCAGTGAGCCTCGCCGTGCTGGTGTACGCCACCGGGCAAGGCATGGCCGACGGCGACGAAGACGCACCGGTCTCGATCTTCCACCCCACCTACCTGATCCTGGTGGCGGGGGTGTCCAACGCGTTCCTCTCCGGCGACCTCTTCAACCTCTACGTCGGCTTCGAGATCCTGCTGACCGCAAGCTACGTGCTGATGACCCTGGGCGGCACCGGGCCCCGGATCCGCGCCGGCGTCACCTACGTGGTGGTGTCGGTGGTGTCCTCCGTGCTGTTCCTGATCGCCATCGCCATGGTGTACGGCGCAACCGGCACCGTCAACATGGCTGACCTCGCCCTCAAACTGGGCGACCTGGACCAAGGCACCAGGACCCTGCTGCACGTCATGCTGCTGGTGGCGTTCGGCATCAAGGCCGCCGTCTTCCCGCTGTCCTTCTGGCTCCCCGACTCCTACCCCACGGCGCCGGCACCCGTCACCGCCGTGTTCGCCGGCCTGTTGACCAAGGTGGGCGTATACGCCATGGTCAGGACCGAGACGCTGTTGTTCCCCGGCGACACCCTGAACACGCCACTGATGGTGGTGGCGCTGCTGACCATGGTGGTGGGCATCCTTGGTGCGCTGGCGCAAAGCGACATCAAACGTCTGCTCTCGTTCACCCTGGTCAGCCACATCGGGTACATGGTGTTCGGGCTGGCCATGTCCTCCGTGGCCGGGCTGGCGGCTGCGGTCTTCTACGTGGCCCACCACATCACCATCCAGACCAGCCTGTTCCTGGTGACCGGCCTGATCGAACGCCGCGGCGGCAGCTCCTCCGTTGACCGGCTGGGCGGCCTGGCCAAGCTCTCGCCCCTGCTGGCAATGCTGTTCTTCATCCCCGGCATGAACCTGGCCGGCATCCCCCCGTTCTCCGGGTTCCTCGGCAAGGTGGGGCTGCTGCAGGCCGGCATTGAGCTGGGGACCCCGCTGGCCTACGCACTGGTGATCGGCGGGGTGCTGACCAGCCTGCTGACGCTGCTGGCCATTGCCCGCGTATGGAACCGGGCGTTCTGGCGGAAGCCGGAGGACGCCGAACATCCGGACCCCGTGCTGCTGGCCGGCCCCTCGGGGCGCGCCGCCGGTCCGGGCGCCAAACTCAACACGGTCACGCTCCTGCCGCGCACCATGGTGGGATCAACCCTTGGCCTGGTGGTGCTCGGCGTCGCGCTCACCGTGTTCGCCGGGCCGCTGTTCGGGCTCTCCGACCAGGCTGCGCGGGACATGCTGGACCGGGCCCCCTACATCCAGTCGGTCCTCGGCAGCAATACCGCCGTTCCGGCCACCGTGACGGGAGGAGGACGATGAGCCGCAAACGGATTTCGCTGCGGCAGGAGCTTCCCCTCCTGGTGTGGCTGGTGATCGTGTGGGGCGCCCTGTGGCAGGACTTCAGCCCCGGGAACCTGCTCTTCGGTGCCCTGCTGGCGGTAGGCGTTGCCAGGCTGTTCTACCTTCCGCCGGTGGAACTCAGCGGCCGGTTCAACATCCTGTACGCCGTGCCCTTCGCCTTTGCCTTCCTGGCGAAAGTGGTGGTCGCCAGCGGCCAGGTCCTGTACCTGGCCACCGTCCGCGGACCCAAGGTGACCAACGCCGTCGTCGCGGTGAAGCTCCGGAGCCACCAGGACCTGATCGTCACCGCCACCGGGCACGTGATCTCCCTGATTCCCGGCTCCCTGGTGGTGGAGGTGGACCGCCCGGCCTCCACCCTGTACCTGCACGCACTCAACATCACCTCCAAGCAGGACATCGAGGGCCTGCGGAACGAGGTCCGGTCCATCGAAGCGGGCCTGATCCGCATCATGGGTTCCGCCGAAGAACTTGAAGCCGTCCGAATGGAGGCGTCTGCATGATGCCTGTTGTCCTGGCGGTCACGGCCGTCATCTTCTCCCTCGCCGCGGGCGGGGCCATCATCAGGATTGCCCGCGGCCCTTCGCTGCTGGACCGGGTCCTTGCGGCCGATGTCCTGCTCGCCATCCTGGGCGGGGCCCTGTGCGTGGACATGGCCGTGAACCGGCACCTGAACAACCTGATGCTGGTGGTGGCCATCTCCATCATTGGGTTCATCGGGTCGGTCACGGTGGCCCGGTTCGTCGCCGACCGGAGGGTGAACCCCCATGAATCCTGACTTTTCCGGCGCGGACGCGTGGATCGACCTTGCCTCCGCGGTGTTCATGGTGGCGGGTGCGCTCCTGTCCCTGGGCGCCGCCATCGGGCTGCTCCGCTTCCCGGACCTGATGAGCCGCATGCACGCCGCCACCAAGCCGCAGGTCCTGGGCCTGTTCCTGCTGCTGGCAGCCATTGGGCTGCAGATGCGCAGCTGGTGGGTTTGGCCGGTCCTGGTGGTGGCCTGGATCTTCCAGCTGCTCACGGTGCCGGTGTCCGCGCACATGGTGGGCCGGGCCGGCTACCGCACCAAGCACCTGCACCGGGAGCTGCTCGCCGCCGATGAGCTTGAGGCCGTAGTGCAAAAAGCCGCCGCCGAGGCTGCCCTGACGGACAACCGCGACGACGGCGAAAACCGCCAGTAGCTAGACGATGTCCTGCGTCTTGGCGAAGCGGGTGATGGCGCGCTGGGTGCCCCGGTTGGCCAGGACCTGGATGATGGCGCTGACGGAGGCGGAGATCAGTGCGAAGGTCAAGGCCGACCGCAGGCTGGTGGGCACGTCCTCGCCCTTGCCGCTGGGCGGCTTCTGCCCGGTGGTCTTTTCCCAGATGGTGTTGACGAGCTTGGTGCCGACCAGGCCTGCGCCCAGGCTCACCGCGGTACCGAGCAGCTTGATGAAGAGGTTCATTCCTAGTACTCCTTGCGGGCGGAAAACGGACTGTCTCCAGCCTAGCCGTACACCCGGACCGGTCCGGGCAAGGGCATGGCCGGCATCCTCTCGGGCCCGCTGACGGCGGTCCGCGGTCACATCCGGTTCAACAGCCGGCATGGCCGCCGCCCAGCCCCCGCCAGGTGTAAACTTGACCACGCCCAAACCGGGCAGTATTTACACGCGAACATCAACATTCAAAAACGACAGGGGAGCGCCGCCGTCGGACAACCTGGCCATGCCGGGAACCGCAGGTGGGCGCTGAGAGTGCGGGACAGCCGCAGACCCTCGAACCTGATCCGGTTAGTACCGGCGCAAGGGAGTCGAGTTCTCAAAGTGTCCGGCCGGACCGGCAACAGTCCGCCAGCCGGAGCCACTTTCCCCTCCTGTTACCCAGGAGGATCACATGAGTACTGCTGCAATCAAGAAGACCACCAGTAAGTCCTGGCGCGTCGTCGACATCGTGGTGGCGGCCCTGGTGGCCATCGCCGGCGGAGTCATTTTCTGGGCCTGGGACCAGGGCGCCGCCGCCCTGTCGGCCCCCATGAACGCCGCCTACCCGCCCCTGACCGGGATCCTGGCCGGCGGCTGGATGATTCCCGGCGTGCTGGGAATGCTCATCATCCGCAAACCCGGAGCCGCCCTGTTCTGCGAAACCGTGGCCGCAACGGGCGAGCTCCTAATGGGTTCCCAGTATGGCGCCTCCGTCCTTTTCTCCGGTTTCATCCAGGGGTTGGGCGCGGAAATCATCTTCGCGGTCTTCGTCTACCGCAAGTTCAACCTGCCCGTCTCCCTCGTGGCGGGGGCGGCCGCGGGCTTCTTCTGCGGCCTGAATGACTCATTCGCACCGTGGGGCTGGAACATTGCCTACTCCGGGGCGGACAAGCTCGCCTATATCGTCCTGACCACGGTGTCCGGCGCGGTGCTGGCGGGCGCGTTGTCCTGGCTCGCCACCCGCGGCCTGGCCCGCACCGGGGTGCTGAGTTCCTTCGCGTCCCGCAAGGCTGCAACGGAGCCAGTTTTCTCCTGATGGCACCTTCCCAGGACGCCGCAGGAGGCGTGCGCCCTGCCGCCGTCACGGCCCGCGGCTGGGGCTGGCGGCATGCCGGCAGGGCCAAACCTGCCGTCCACGCCCTCGACCTGGATATCCGCCCCGGCGAGCGGGTACTCCTGCTCGGTCCCTCGGGTGCCGGGAAGTCGACGCTCCTGCATGCCCTCGCCGGGGTCCTGGGCGACATCAACGACGACGGCGAGGCCGGCGATGCGGACGAGTCCGGTTCGTTGCTGGTTGACGGCGCCCCGCCCCTCGAGCGTCGCGGCCGCTCCGGCCTGATGCAGCAGGACCCGGAGACGCAGGTGGTCCTCTCCCGGGTAGGGGACGACGTCGCCTTCGGCGCCGAGAACCTTGCCGTGCCCCGCGACGCCATCTGGGCGCGCGTGCACGAGGCGCTTGCCGACGTCGGACTGTCCCACCTCCCGCTGGACCACCCGACGTCGGCCCTCTCCGGCGGTCAGAAACAGCGCCTGGCGCTGGCGGGCATCCTGGCGATGCGTCCCGGGCTGATCCTGCTGGACGAGCCCACCGCCAACCTTGACCCGGACGGCGTCCTGGAGGTCCGGGACGCCGTGGCACGCTGCCTCGACAAGACCGGGGCCACTTTGGTGGTGGTGGAGCACCGGGTTTCCGTCTGGAAGGACCTGGTGGACCGGATCGTGGTCCTGCAGCCGGGCTCCGCCTCGGATCCCGCCGTGCTCCTGGACGGACCTCCGGACCGGGTGCTCAGCGAGGCCCGGGCCATGCTGACGGCGGCCGGAGTCTGGGTGCCGGGGTATGTGCCGGCCACCCGCCGCCGGTCCGGCATCCCGGCCGCCGTAACCGGCAACCTCCTGCTTGCAGCCGAAGACCTGGCGGTCTCCCGCGAGCGTCCCCGCCGCAAAGGCTTCCGGAAGATTCCGCCGGTTCCTGTCCAGGAGGGTGTTGCCGCGCAGGTCCGGGCCGGCCAGGCGCTGGCCGTCACCGGCCCGAACGGCGCCGGAAAATCAACGTTCGCACTGACCCTTGCCGGGCTCCTTGAACCGGTGTCCGGAAAGGTGTCGGCCGCCGTGGACCTTAGCCGCGGTGCCGGGATCGACCCCTACGCGTGGAAGGCAGAGCAGTTGATCTCACGGGTGGGCACCGTGTTCCAGGAACCGGAGCACCAGTTCGTGACGGGCAAGGTGTTGGACGAGCTGCTGTTCGGGCCGCGGCACCTGGGCCACGGCGAGGACCGGGTGGAGGAACTGCTGGAGCGGCTGCGGCTCACCCAGCTGGTGGACGCCAATCCCTACACATTGTCCGGCGGTGAGAAGCGTCGGCTGTCCGTGGCCACGGTCCTGGCCGCCAGCCCGCAGGTGCTGGTCCTGGACGAGCCGACGTTCGGGCAGGACGCCAACACCTGGGCGGAGCTGGCCTCGTTCCTCTCCGAACTCCTGGACGCCGGCACGGCCGTGGTGTCCGTGACCCACGACGCCGAATTCACCCGGGCTTTGGGCGGGGCCGAGCTGCGGATGGCCGCCACGGAACCGGTGGCGCCATGAGGCAGCAGCTGACCCTGGACGGCAACCGCGCCCTCCTTGCCCGGGCCAACCCGCTGAGCAAATTTGCCGCCGTCGTGATGATCACCGCGGTCCTGGCGCTGTCCATCGACTGGGTGTCCGCGTCCGTGGCGCTGGTCTTCGAACTGATCCTGTTTCCCCTGGCCGGCCTCACCGTGTCCCTGCTCTGGCAGCGGGGCTGGCCGCTGATCCTCGCCGCCGCCATCGGCGGCTGGAGCACGTCCATCCTGGCGCCGGACAGCGGGAGGATCCTGCTCGACGCCGGCATCTGGACCATGAGCGAAGGCTCCCTCCAGCTGGGCATCGGCTTCCTGCTGCGGGGCTTCGCGATCGCCCTTCCGGCGGTGCTCCTGATGAGCTGCACCGATCCGACGGACCTTGCCGATGCGCTGGCACAGAAGGCGCGCCTGCCGCACCGGTTCGTCCTGGGAACCCTGGCGGCGATGCGCCTGGTGGGGCTCATGGCCGAGGAATGGCAGACCATCGGGATGGCCCGGCGTGCCCGCGGCGTGGGGTCGCGCGGCAACGTGGTCCAGCGGGTGAAGGCGACCCTGGGCCAAAGTTTCGGGCTCCTGGTGCAGGCGATCCGCCGCGCGTCGAGGCTTGCCGTGACCATGGAAGCGCGGGGTTTCGGCGGCGGGCAGCGAACCTGGGCCCGCGAATCGACGTTCAGTGTGCTGGACCTGTGGGTGGTAGGCGGTGGCGTCCTGATCGCCGGGTGCGCCCTCGGTGCGGCGCTTGCCGCGGGCCGTTGGAACATGGTGTGGCTGGGCAGCTAGCAGGGTTACCTGCCGGTACTATCGCATGTAGCGGGTAGGTCACCCCGGATACTCCCTCGGATGGCCATACCGCGACCTTCTATCTCATTTATGATATATTCGCGTCATGACTCAGGAGACCGCCGGCCACGTCGCCGCCATGTTGAGGAACGCCCGGACTGAGAAGGGCTGGACCCAAGGCCAGTTGGCTTCCGAACTCGGAACCAGCCAAAGCGCCGTCGCCCGGATGGAACAAGGCAAGCAGAACCTCAGCCTCAAGATGATCCAGCGGCTGGAGACCATCTTCGACCGGAGCATCGTCAACGTGGGCAAGCCCAGGATGACGCACCTGCGGGTGGAGGGCGGCCGCACCCTCTCCGGCGCGGTGGATGTCAACAGCAGCAAGAACGCCGGCGTGGCGCTGCTGTGCGCCAGCCTGATCAACCGGGGCACCACCGTGCTCCGCCGCCTCGCCCGGATCGAAGAAGTTAACCGCATCGTTGAAGTGCTGACCAGCATCGGCGTGGAATGCACCTGGCTCAACGACACTGATCTGCGCCTGCGCCGCCCGGCCGTCTTGGACCTGGAAGGGATGGACGTTGACGCGGCCCGGCGAACCCGCAGCGTCATCATGCTGCTGGGCCCCCTCCTGGACGAGTCACGGGAGTACCGGCTGCCCTACGCCGGCGGCTGCGACCTCGGCACCCGCACGGTGGAACCCCACATGCAGGCACTGCGCGAATTCGGGCTCTCGGTGGAAGCCACCGCCGGTTTCTACACGGTCCAGGCGCCTCCCGCGGACACCAGGGACCGTTCCTTCGTCCTCACCGAACGGGGGGACACCGTTACCGAGAATGCGATCATGGCGGCGGCCCACCGGCCGGGAACAACCGTGATCCGCAACGCCAGCCCCAACTACATGGTGCAGGACCTCTGCTTCTACCTGCAGATGCTCGGGGTGGCTATCGAGGGCGTGGGAACCACCACGCTCCGGATCACCGGCCGGCCCGTGATCGACGCCGAGATCGAGTATTTCCCGTCCGAGGACCCGATTGAGGCCATGAGCCTGATTACGGCCGGCATCGTCACCAATTCCGAGGTCACGGTCCGCCGGGTACCCATCGAGTTCATGGAAATCGAGTTGGCCACCCTGGGCCAGATGGGGCAGAAGCTCGAAATCTCCGGCGAATACATGGCCCGCAACGGGCGCACCCGGCTGGTGGACGTGACTACCAAGCCGTCGGAGCTGCGCGCGCCCGAGGACAAGATCCACCCCATGCCGTTCCCCGGGCTGAACATCGACAACCTGCCTTTCTTTGCCGTGATCGCCGCGAACGCCCACGGGCAGACCATGATCCACGACTGGGTGTACGAAAACCGTGCCATCTACCTGACAGAGCTGAACCGGCTCGGTGCGCAGGTGCAGCTGCTGGACCCGCACCGGATCTACGTCAACGGACCCACCAAGTGGCGTGCCGCGGAGGTGGGCTGCCCGCCGGCGCTCCGCCCCGCTGCCTGCCTGCTGCTGGCCATGCTCGCCGCACGGGGCGTCTCCGAGCTGCGCAACATCTACGTGATCGAACGCGGCTACGAGGACCTGGCGGAACGCCTCAACACCATCGGCGCCAAGGTGGAGTACTTCCAGGACTAGGCGTTCATGCTTCGTCATGATCAGCAGCTGCGCCCGGAATTTCCTGGCCCTGACGCAGAATGTTCGTATGCGTACTTTCGGCGTCGAGGAAGAACTCCTGATTGTTGATCCGGAGTCCGGGGAGCCGCTTGCCCTGGCGGACGCCCTCCTCGCCGGACACCGTGTCGCTGCGGACGATCTCCCGGTGGACCCGGACCTCCACCACTCCGGGAAGCAGGCGGATCACGACGACGAGATGGGCCTCAGTGCCGAGCTGAAGCTTGAGCAGATCGAGACGCAGACAAAGCCCTGCCTGGAGTCCGGGGCCCTGCTCGAGCAGATCAGGGCCGGCCGCGCCATGGCCAATCAGGCGGCCGCCAAGAACGGAGCCAGGGTGGCTGCGCTGGCCACGTCTCCGCTGGCATCCGCCAGCCACACCACGCCGGACCCTCGCTACGCCAGGATGCTGGAGCGCTTTGGCCTCACGGCGCAGGAACAGCTGACCTGCGGTTTCCACGTGCACACCTACATCGAATCGCCGGAAGAGGGCGTGGCGGTCCTGGACCGGATCCGCGACAAGCTGGCGGTGCTGACGGCGTTGAGCGCCAACTCGCCGTACTGGAACGGCGTCCCCACCGGGTTCGAAAGCTACCGTACCCAGGCCTGGAACCGGTGGCCGACGTCCGGCCCGGCCGCGATCTACGGGACGTACCCCGCCTACCGGAGGGTGGTCACCCGGCTGCTGGACACCGGCGTGATGCTCGATGAAGGGATGCTGTATTTCGACGCGCGGCTCTCCCGCAACCACCCCACCGTGGAGGTGCGGGTGGCGGACGTCTGCCTCCGCGCCGAGGATGCAGCCTTGATCGCCGTGCTGGTCCGCGCCCTGGTGGAATCGGCCGGCAGGGAATGGCGCGAGGGCGTGGACCCGGCGCCGGTGCCCACTGTCCTGCTGCGGATGGCCTCCTGGCAGGCCAGCAGTTCGGGACTCGGCGGCGAGCTCCTGGACTTTGGGAACTTCCGCCCGGCCCCGGCCGCGGACGTAGCCCGTTCCCTGGTGGATTACCTGGCGCCTGTCCTTCAGGAACAGGGCGAACTGGCCATGGCCCGGCAGGGCGTGGAGCACATCATCGCCCGCGGGACAGGGGCCGCCGAGCAGCGCCGGGCCCGCGACAGGGCGCTGGCCGGACCGCCTCCCGAGGATATGGGCTTCGGTGCAGTGGTCCGGCACGCCGTAGACGCCACCATGCGCGGCGCCCTGGATCTTTCCGGCGTGGAAGACACCCCGGAACTGCTGCGGGTCCGCCAGGCCTGACGCCTTAGATCTGCTTCAGGGCCTGTTCCAGGTCGCGGATGAGGTCGTCCGCGTCCTCGAGCCCCACGGAGAGCCGGACCACGCCGTCGCTCAAGCCAATGGCGGCCCGCCCCTCCGGCCCCATGGCGCGGTGGGTGGTGGTGGCGGGGTGGGTGATCAGGGATTTCGAATCGCCCAGGTTGTTGGAGATGTCGATGATCCGCAGCCCGTCCAACAGGGCGAAGGCCGCCTCCTTGCCGGAGCGGCCGCCCGAGGGCGCCAGCTCAAGGGTGAGGACCGTGCCGCCGGCGCTCATCTGCTTCGCCGCCAGCTCATACTGCGGGTGCGATGTCAGCAGCGGGTACTTCACCCAGCTCACGGCAGGCTGCTCCTCGAGCCATTCAGCGAGCCGCAGGGCGGTGGCCGAGGAGTGCCGGACGCGCAGGCTCATGGTTTCCAGGCCCTTGGTCAGGACCCAGGCGTTGAACGCCGAAAGCGCCGGACCTGTGTGGCGCATCAGCTGCTTCACCGGGCCGTCGATGAACTCCTTGGTGCCCAGGATGGCACCGCCCAGGACCCGGCCCTGCCCGTCGATGTGCTTGGTGCCGGAGTACACGATGACGTCCGCGCCCAGGTCCCCGCAGCGCTGCAGCAGGGGAGTGGCGAAGACATTGTCCGCAACTACCGTGGCGCCGGCGGCATGGGCCAGTTCGCTCACCGCGGCGATGTCCACGATTTCCTGCATCGGGTTGGACGGGGATTCGAAGAAGACGGCGGTGGTGGGCTTGGACAGGGCCTCGCGCCACTGGTCCAGGTCCGGGCCATCGACGAAGACCGTTTCCACTCCCCACCGCGGCAGGATCTCGTTCAGGATCACGAAGCATGACCCGAACAGTGAGCGGGCGGCCACCACGCGGTCACCGGCTGCAAGCAGCGCGCCCAGGGCCGTGAACACCGCGGACATGCCCGACGCCGTCGCGAAGCAGGCCTCGGTGCCTTCCAGCAGCCTGAGCCGTTCCTGGAAGGTGGCCACGGACGGGTTGCCGTAGCGCGAGTACACAAAGCGCTCGTCCTCGCCGGTGAAGGCGCGTTCGGCCGCGGCCGCGGATTCGTAGACGAACCCGGAATTCAGGAAGACGGCCTCTGAGGTTTCCTGGAAGTTGGTGCGGTCCAGCCCGCCGCGGACAGCCTGGGTGTCGGGGCTCCAGCCGGGGGCATCTTGATTGAAAGTCACTTAGTTCTTTCCGAGGTTGGTGGGCAGGCCGCGGTTCTTCCAGCCGTTGACGGTCCGTTCGCCGTAGCGGTCAGGTTCCCCCTCGAAGCCCTCCAGGACGTTGTAGGAAGTGAAGCCGGCCTGGGTGGCCGCCACGGCCGCGGCGATGGATCGCTGGCCCGAACGGCAAAGGAACACGAGCTCAGCGCCCGGGTCCTCAGGCGCCTGCTCCTTGAGGTCCTTCACGAAATCGGGGTTGGGGATGCCGCCGGGGAAGGTCCACTGGATGAAGAGCGGATCGTTGTCCGTTGCCTTGGTATCCGGAATGCCAATGTGGGCCCATTCGCCCTCGGTGCGGACGTCCACCAGGATGGCGCCCTGCTCCAGCTTGGCCCACGCTTCCTGCGGCGTCAGGTCTCCCGCGTAGCTCATGCGTGGCCCTCGCCGTCGAACTCGCCTTCCAGGTCGTCAACAGCCGTGGCCACCGCGGCGTCAGCCGACGCGATGGCGGCCGGGAGGACAACGGCCTGGGCCACGATGACGCTGCTGCCGTTGAAAGTGGCCGCCGGGCTGCCGTGCAGGACGTAACCGTCCGCAAGCGCAGCCGAGATCCGCTCACAGAAGGAGCGGTCGTCCGGGCCCGTAATCAGGCGGTAGGACAATTTTTCGTCAGGGGCGGGTGCGTCAGACACGACGGATCTCCTTCTTTCACGCTTGCAGCTCGAATCGGTCGATATGCCAAGTATTCACCTGAGGCACCCCGCCGCGAGAGGAGGGTTGCCGACCGGCCAGTCAGGGCTTAACACCGGTACTCATTACTCCCCAAAAACGTAACACCTGCGCCGCCAAGCCGCACGGCCGCCGTCGTCATGTTCCGTAATTGAGAGCCCGCGACCACCGCGTCACGGGAACGCGGCAGGGCGGCCGGGCCGATAAAGTTTCTACCGGGGGCGCCGCCCTGCCGTCACAGTGGGAGTACCGGGGGGTCTTGCCAGCATGCGAGCAGCAACATCGCACCACCAGGCCGGCCGTCGTCGTGCCCGTCACCGTTCCCCCGGGGCGTTCCTGGCCGCCGCCGTCGTCGTGCTCCTGGCGCTGCTGGCGCCCGCCGGTGCTGCGCAGGCGGCCTCCGCGGAACCGGACCAAGGCAAGCCGTGGCTGGGTGCCGTCCTTGAATGGGGCGAGGATACCGCCGCTGGATTCTCCGACCGGCTGGGTGCGAGCCCGGCCGTGTTTGGCCACGACATCGGCCTGCCGTTCCGCGACTCGGACCAGAACAACATCGAGGGGTTCCTGCAGCAGGCCTCGGCCAAGGGCGCCCACGCCATGCTCACCGTGAAGCCCACGGTGCCGCTGGACCAGATCGGCGCCTCCGAAGCGGAAGCCTTCGCCGGCAAGGTCCGCGACCTGGCCTCCGGGTTCAAGGGCCGGCTGTTGATCCGGTTTGCGCCGGACATGAACTCGAGCTGGGTGGCCTGGGGGCAGCAGCCGGCCGCCTACCGGGAGGCCTTCAAGGCGGTCGCGGCAGCGGTCAAAAAGGACGACGGCGGCCGGGCCGCCATGGTCTGGGCGCCGTACCTGGGCAAGGACTACCCCTTTGACCGGAGCAGGAATGCCCCGCAGCCTGGAAGTGACGGCTTCGCCCTCCTGGACACCAACGGCGACGGCGCCTGGAACGGCTCCGACGCCGCCTACGCCCCCTACTATCCGGGGGACGACGCCGTGGACTGGGTGGGCCTGACTGCCTACCATGACGACACTGCCGGCGCCGCTGCCGTTAACACCGTGCCGCGTGCCGGTGAACTCCAGGAGATGCTGACCGGCGCGGGCAGCGAGAACTTCTACAGTGCCTACGCGGAGGTCCGCAGGAAGCCGCTACTGCTCCAGACGTCGGCGTTCTACAGCCCTGCCGCGGGCGGACCGCCGGAGGCGGATATCAAGACGGCCTGGTGGGACCAGGTGGTGGGTACCGCCACCTCGCCGGCTTTCGCCAGGACGGCGGCGGTGGTGTGGGACGAGCGCACCAGCACCCGGGATACCGGCGTGGCCAGCATCGACTGGCTGCTCACCGGAAATCCCGCCATCGCCAAAGCTGCGCTGGACCGGCTGAAGTCCTCTGCTGTGGTCACCGGGCCGGTCACCGATGTGGCCGCGGACGGATCGTATGTCCGGGCCAACACCCTGTCCGGGGCTGCGGTCTGGACCGTGGCCGTGGCGATGGCCATCCTCCTGGCGGCGCTGTGGCAGATTCCCCGCCGGGTCAACGCCGCCACCGCATGGAGCTACCAGGAGCCGGGAAACAGGGACTCGCGCGTGGATCTGCTGCGCGGGATGGCCATTGTCTTCGTGGTGGTCAACCACCTGGGCCTGGTCTCGCTGTTCCAGCTGCTCACCCAGGAGGCCGTGGGCTTCGTATCGGGTGCCGAACTCTTCGTGCTGTTCTCCGGCCTGGTGGTGGGCATGGTCTACGGGCCGAAGGCCAAGGAAGACTTCGGCAAGGTTGTGGACCTCACCTCCCGCCGGGCGGGGAAGCTCTATGTGACCGCGCTGTCGGTGCTGATCGGCGTCTTCCTCGTCGCGCAGCTTCCGTTCTTCCACACCGAGGCCTTGACCACGTTCGTGGACCAGGGGACCGGCGGGGCCGGGCATAACGGTGCCGGCCGGACGTACGACCTCTACGCCGGGATGTCGTCGCTGTTCCAGTTCCCGGTGCCGCCCCAGGTCCTGCCGGCCATCCTGCTGTTGCAGTTCGGGCCCTGGCAGTTCAACGTGATGGGCCTGTATGTGGTGCTGCTCCTGGCCAGCCCCTTGATCCTGGCCCTCTTGAACCGCGGAAAGGCCGTATGGGTCCTGGTGGTATCGCTGGCGGTGTACGCCGTGGGGGCCGGAACCAGGTTCAGGATTTTGCCGTCGCAGTTCGAGGACTCTTTTCCGCTGCTGGTGTGGCAGGTGCTGTTCGTGCTGGGGCTCGTGGTGGGATACCACCGGCGCAGCATTATCGCGTGGTTGTCGGCGCATGCCTGGGTGGTGGCCGCCTGTACGGTGGCTGCAGTCGCCCTGGCCTTCCTATCCTGGGGCAACCCCTACTTGGCCAACAACTACGACGTCCGGCTGGCGCTGATGCCGGACGCCACCTACCGGGCCATGTATGACGCCCTCTTTGGCCGGACCTACCTGGCTCCGGGCCGCCTGCTCAACGTCGTCTTGCTGGTGGTGGCGGCGTATGCGTTCCTCAGCGCCTACTGGAAACCGGTTGAGCGGGCGCTGGGCTGGTTCCTGATCCCGCTGGGCCGCGCAACGCTCTATGTCTTCATCATGCACGTGGTGCTGATCGCCGTCGTGGCCAACATCCCCGCCCTCCAGCAGGAGAGTGTCTTCCTCAACACCGTGGCGTACGCCGTGGTGCTGGGCCTGCTGTGGGTGATGGTCCGCACCAGGTTCCTGTTCCGGATCATTCCCACCTAGGCCCCATCTTCCACCGGGGAACCATGGCCCGGGCATGAAAAATGCTGCGGCACGGTGGGTGCCACAGCATTTCGATCACTTGCCAGGTAAGGACTGGGAATCCCTTGGAGGGTATGTGTCCTAGACCAGCTCGGGATACGAGGACACGATGTAGTCGGCGGCAGCCGGACCTTTCATGCGCAGGCCCTTGCGGCTGCCCGGCAACCGCGTCTTCATCGCTGACCAGAAGGTCGTCTCCGTACCCGGCAGGTGCTGGTTGATGAAGCACCAGCTCATGTACAGGCCGTAGAAGCGGTCGCGTTCCAGGGTGGACTCGGAGGTCTGGTCGAAGTAGGTGGCGTCTTGGAGAAAGAGATCAAACTGGGAATGTGCCATGAGGGCGTCCCTTCGCTAAGTGCGTGGCGCCGCCGTTCGGCTACAGCAGCGAACCTCGATGCCCTGCACTGGTGGCAATCGGGTCCATAGATTAATCCTGTGAAAGAAACCGGGATCATGAGCGCCGTCAACGCCTGTCTACACTGTAGACTTTACCCGTAGACTACATATGAGGCAACCCTCTCGAATGATCTCGGGTCAGTTGTCCGCAGCGAGGACAAATTCATGACTTCCCCTAAACCATCCGGCACCGGCAAGGCCAAGGCCAGGCTCAGCCGGGACATCGTGCTGGCCAAAGCGCTGGAAATGGTGGATGCGGAAGGCCTCGAAGCATTGACCATGCGCCGCCTGGGCCAGGAGCTCGGCAGGGACCCGATGAGCCTTTACCGCTATGCGGAGAATCGGGCTGCCTTGCTCGACGGGGTTTCGGAACTGGTGCTGGACCAGCTCACCATCCAGCAGGATGACCCTGACTGGAAGGCGCAGTTGCGGGCGATCGCCCACAACCTGCGGACCCTGGCGCTCCAGCATCCCAACGTGGTGCCCCTGTTGGTGACCAGGCCACTCTCCACGCCCCTCGGCTTGCGCCCGCTGGGCACGCTGCGGCCGCTGGAGAAGATCCTTTCCCTGCTGGTGTCGGCCGGATTCGATCCCTCAGACGCGCTGCACGTCTACCGCGTGTACTACGGCTTCCTCTACGGCCACATCCTCAACGAACTGCAGGAGTTCGTGGTGGACCCCGAAGAGAACGAGGTGCTGCTGCGGCTGGGGCTCCACCGCCTGCCCGCCAAGGAATTTCCCAACCTGCGGGCGTTGGCCCCGGCCTTGGCAGATTACGACGGCGCCAGCGAGCTTGACCAGGGGCTCACCATCCTCTTGTCCGGACTGGAAGCACAGCTGTCCCGGCAGGCGGCAGCAGCGCTCGGCTAGAACGGAAGCGGGCGGCGGGGCATTATTCGAACGAGGCCCTGCGCCGGTCCTGCACGCGGGTGTTCCAGACATCCGGCCGGTTGACCTGGAACCTGCGGCCGGTCAGGGCCTTCGCGTTCAGCCGGACGTAGTTGGCCTTTTCGCCGGGCTGCCGCGGTTCCAGACCGAGGCCGTCCACTTGGTCCTTTACCGCCTGGTCCTCGATGATCCCGGTATCGCCGCGCACCACCACGCTCCATGCCATTTCGGTGGCGGGGTCGTAGCCGTCGATCTCCAGCGCCGCCGGCCGCTCCATTTTGGCGCCCCAGAGCTTGGAACCGGGCGCTGTCCGGAAGACGATGCTGCGCAGGTGGACGATGTAGTTCACGGGAAAGATTTCGGGATGCTCGTCCACCACGATGGCCAGCCTGCCCACGGTGTCATTGGCGAGGAGTTCCCAGCAGTCGTCAAAGGAGAGGTTTTCGATCGGCAGCTTGTGCGAGTCCATGGTCCACACCTTACGGGTGAAGCCGGGAGGGCAAAAGGGGCCGGTGGCCCTGTTGCGCGGCTACTGGATCCCGGCGAAAAGTCCGCTCAACTCCGCTGTCAGTTCCTTCTGCACGGCCGGCGTGCCGATTTCCTTGCCGTCGATACGGTTCACGGGGGCCAGCAGCCGGACGCTGGAGATCAGCCAGACGGCATCCGCATCCAGCAGGTCGCGGGGCTCCAGCGGGCCGTACCCCAGCTCCCAGCCCGCCGCCTTGGCCGCCGCGAAAAGCGCGCCCTGGGACGTTCCGGGCAGGATGCCGCTGTCCAGCTGCGGCGTGATGAGGCGCTTGACCGCAGTGCCGTCGTCGGACTTTTCCACGTGGGCCAGCAGCACGGTGGAGGTGGGCCCTTCCAGGACGCGGCCGTCGGATGAGGTGAAGATGACGTCGTCCGCGCCCTGCTTGTGGGCGTGCCGGAGGGCCGCCATGTTCACCGCGTAGGACAGCGTCTTGGCACCCAGGAGCAGCCACGGGGCCCGTTCGGCCACGTCACTGTCATAGCCGCGGTCCAGCAGGATTACGTCGATGCCGGTTTCCCGCTGGCGGCGGCCCGCCGCTCCGGCAGGTGAGACCTGCACCCAGGCGGTGGGGGCCGGGGCGCCCTCGACGCCGCGGGTCACCACCAGCTTGACCACCAGTTCGTCGGCGGCAGCGTCCGACGGCGGGTTCCCGGCGCGGTGCCGGGCAACGGCGGCCGCGATGGCGCGCTGCCACACGTCCTGCCCGGGAATCTCGAGGTCCAGCGCGCGGGCGGAGCCTGCGAGCCGGTCCAGGTGGGCCTGCATCTTCCGGACCGCTCCGCCGACAGCCAGCATGGTTTCGAAGATGCCGTCCCCCCGCGTGACGCCCAGGTCCGTGACCAGGAGCTGCGGTTTGGCGGCGTCGGCCACCCTGCCGTCAGGGTAGGCAGGGTCAAGGAAGACGAGAACCACGGGGGCTGGAGAGCTCATGGCACCAGCTTAGTGCGGCGGCGCCGCTAAGCTGGGCGGAGTGCGCCGGCCGGAACCGTCCCCGGAGCCCGACCTCCCCGGGA
Source organism: Pseudarthrobacter sp. MOO14 (assembly GCF_058267675.1). NCBI lineage: Bacteria > Bacillati > Actinomycetota > Actinomycetes > Micrococcales > Micrococcaceae > Pseudarthrobacter > Pseudarthrobacter sp. MOO14. The sequence continues at coordinate 2,061,484 of NZ_CM177849.1, read as the reverse complement.
GTTATTGACGTGTTGTGGCCTTTTTCGCTTGCCGGCACCGCGCCGACGTGGGTTGTGGTGCTCCTGGGCTTTGCCGACCTGGTGATCAGGGTCCTGGCGTTGGGCATCATCCCCGGCAACAGGCGTCCCACCACAGCCATGGCCTGGCTGCTGGGGATCTTCTTCATTCCGTTCCTTGGCCTGGTCCTGTTCCTGCTCTTCGGCAACTTCCAGCTGTCCAGCCGTCGCCGGGCGCAGCAGGAGCTGGTGAACGACCGCGTGCGGGCCGGTATCACGGCTTTGTCGGACGTCGAAAGCGACTACCCGGGCCCGGAGTGGGTGAAGTCCGCCGCGGAACTGAACCGCACGCTGGGATCACTGCCCATGGTGGACAACAACTCCGTGGACCTCATCCCCGGGTACCCGGACTCCATCCTGGCCATGACCAACGCGGTGCGGAAGGCAAAGACCTTCGTCAACGCCGAGTTCTACATCATGAGCTCGGACCACGTCACCAACGACCTGCTCACGGCCATGGAAGAGGCCGCCGAACGGGGTGTGGAAGTCAGGCTGCTGTTCGACCACATCGGCACGTTGCGTATCAAGGGCTACCGGAAGCTGCTCAAGCGCCTGCGGGCCGGCAAGATCCAGTGGAAGCGGATGCTTCCCCTGCTGCCCATCCATGGCCAATGGCGCCGGCCGGACCTGCGCAACCACCGCAAGATCATGGTGGTGGACGGCGAAATCGCCTTCACTGGGTCGCAGAACCTGATCGAGCCCTCCTACAACAACCCGCGGCACCGCAAGGCCGGCCGCGAATGGGTGGAACTGATGGCCTGCCTGCGGGGGCCGATCGTGACCACCCTGAACGTCGTCTTCGCCACCGACTGGCTGAGCGAGACCGACGAATCCCTGGAACACCAGCTGCAACTGCCGGCGAATCCCGAGCCCGGAGATGTCACGGCCCAGGTGGTGCCCAGCGGCCCCGGGTTCATCACGGAAAACAACCTCCGGCTCTTCAACACGCTCATCTACTCCGCGCAGCACCGGATTTCCATCTGCAGCCCCTATTTCGTCCCGGACGACTCCCTGCTGTATGCCATCACCACCGCGGCGCAGCGCGGCGTCGATGTGGAACTGTTCGTCTCCGAAAAGGGCGACCAGTTCCTGGTCCACCACGCGCAGCGGTCCTACTACGAAGCACTCCTCGAGGCAGGCGTACGCATCTACCTGTACAAGGCGCCGTTCGTGCTGCACGCCAAGCACTTCACCATCGACGACGAAGTGGCCGTCCTGGGATCGAGCAACATGGACATGCGTTCCTTCTCGCTGAACCTTGAGGTTTCCGTGATGCTCCTGGGCGAGGACATCGTCAACAAGATGCGCGCGGTGGAGGACACCTACCGGGACATCTCCCACGAGTTGAAGCTGGCGGACTGGCTGAACCGGCCGCTGGCCGCCCGGTATGTGGACAACGTGGCCCGGCTGACGGCCACGGTGCAGTAGGACCGCCGTGTTCCGCTAAGCCAGGGTCAGTCCTGCGGGAAGTCCGAGCCGAGGGCGGAGAGCACGCCAAAAGCCTTGGTGCGGATCTCGTCGTACTCGTCGTCCGGGTCGGAGTCCGACGTGATGGCACCGCCGACGCCGAGCGTCAGGTCCGCGGCTCCGTCACCGGAGGCGTCGATCACCAGGGTCCGGATGGCGACGGCGAGGTCGGTCGCCGAGTTGAGCGAGAAGTACCCGATGGCCCCCGAGTAGAATCCGCGGGGCCCGGCCTCCAGCCGGTCCAGGATGGCCATGGTGCTGATCTTGGGCGCGCCGGTCATGGACCCTGCCGGGAAGCAGGCCGCCACTGCCTCGGCCCGGGCCGCCCCGGGGAGGAGCCGGGCGTCGATGGTGCTGACCATCTGGTGGACGGTGGCGTAACTTTCGATCGCGCACAGCCGGCTGACCGTCACGGAGCCGGGCACCGCAAAGTGGCTGAGATCGTTGCGCAGCAGGTCAACGATCATGATGTTCTCGGCGCGGTCCTTCACGGACGTGGCCAGGTCGGCGCGCAGTTGCGAGTCTTCCTGCGGATCGGCAGCCCGGCGGCGGGTGCCCTTGATCGGTTCGGCGCGCATGCCGCCGTCGGCTGCTATCTTCAGGAACCGCTCGGGCGAGGTGCTGGCGACGGAAAGGCCGCCCAGCCGCAGGTAACTGGCGAACGGGGCCGGGCTGCGGCGGCGCAGCGCGAGGTAGGTGGCCCAGGGATCCAGGGTCTCCGCCGGGATCCGGGCTTCCAGGGTGGTGGTCAGGCAGACTTCGTAGGTGTTTCCCTGCGCAATCTCGTGCTGGGCTGCCGCAATTTTCGCCCGGTAGCGGGCGCCCGTGTCCCGGCTGCGGAAAACGGGCGGGCCGGGACGTCCGACGCCGGTGCTGCCGCCGGCATCCCCGGCGCCCACCGCTCCTGTGCCCACCGCTCCGGCGGGGCCCGCGGGGGTCGTGGAGGCTGAAGCGGCGGCCTGCACGGCTGCCCGTGCGCGGTCCAGCCATTCATCGGCGTCAGGTGCCGCAAGCGCCAGGAGCCAGGCGGTGCCTTCGGCATGGTCCAACACCACGGCCCGGCCGGCGAAGATCAGGGCGGCGTCCGGTGTGGGGGCGGAAAGGTCGCTGCCGCCGGTTTCGCGCTTGAGTTCGTAACCCAGGCAGCCAAGCCACCCCAGGGTGAATTCGCCCGGATAGCCCTCGGGAGTGCGGACCGCCCGCCGGCCCCAGACGGTGTTCAGCCAGCGGAAGAACGGGCCCGGAACCTTCGCCACGGACGAACCCGCGCTGATGAAGCCCACCCCCGCGCGGTGCGTGACATACTGCCCGAACGTGCCGGCGTCGTCAGCCATGATGCTGAACCGGCTGCGTTCGGCGGCCGGTGCGTCCCGGTGGTTGGAGGAGTCCAGCCAAACGGCGTTGGGGGAGCGGCCGTACAGGGATTCGAACAGGGCCGGTGCGTCCGGTGCCAGGTCCAGGCGCTCGGCGTGCAGGCGGAGGCCGCGGCGGGCGGACAATTCCGGGGCGAGTACCGGTGCCAGCGCAGGCAGGTAGGGGAGAAGCCGCAACAGGTCTGCGGGCGCGGAGCCGTCAGCGCGGTTGTTGACGCGCAGGTCCGCCCGGCCGGGGACATCGTCGCGGCCCAGCCATTCTTCCTCCTGGGCCGCCCACTGGTCCCAGAACGGCCTGTAGGTGTCGCCGTCGCGGTCCAGGGCCCGGGTCCGTCGGACGTCGTCCGGTGCCTCCGCCCAGATCACGGCGTTCAGGAACGGGCGGGCAGGCTCGGACGCTGCGCCCACGCCCTCCACGATGACGATCTCCGCCGGCAGCGTTACCCGGGCATCGCCGTCGTAATGGTTGGCCCAGTCCCAGCTGGTCCAGGTGGCGGCCTCGCCCCGGCTCAGCGGCGTGAGGACCGTGGACACATAGCGTTCGACGCCGGCCGCGAGCCCGTCCCAGCCCGGGTAGATGTCCTCGAGGTGGAACAGGGACACCTTGTGGTGGGCGCGGAGCAGCGCCGCGAGTTCGACTGCCAAGGTGGTCTTGCCTGCGCCGGAGCGCCCGTCGATGGCGATGATGACGGGGGCTGGGCTCATGGACTAGAGCGTACCGTTTTCAGCGTGCCTGCCGCTGCAGTCCCGTGTCCCGCAGGGCCTCCGACTTAATGTGGTCCACGATCCCGGGAAGGGCGGAGTGGATCTGGTGCCAGACGGCGTCGAAATCGGCGTGGCCGCCGTACCAGGGATCCTCGATGCCCTGGTCCAGCCGGTCGCGGCCGGCCATGGCCGGGTCGAAGCTGCGGAGCATCCGGATCTTGTTCAAGGCATCCCGGCCCGGTGCTGCCTCGGTGAGCCAGGCGTAATGGTCGATGTCCAGGGCCAGGATCAGGTCGCGCTCGCTGAACCACCGCGGGTCCCACTCCCGGGCGACATGGTTTTCGGAGGCCAACTGTGCTGCCGCGAGCCGGCGGGCGGCCCGGGGATCGATGGGCCTGCCGGCCTCGTAGCCGGTGGTGCCGGCGGAGTCCACCTCCACCAGCCCGTCCAGCCCTTCGCGTTCCAGCGCTGCCGCGAGCATGAACTCGGCCATGGGGGACCTGCAGATGTTGCCGGTGCAGACGGTGATGACACGGTATGGGCTCGACGTTGAGTTCATGAAGCTAAGCATGCGCGCTGGTTGCCCGTCTTGGCTAGCGGGCTGTTCACAATGTTTTACGGGTTTGTAAAGATGAATTACTGGCTGTCATATGGGGATGGCTTCCCTGTGGTTGTGCCCTTCGCCCGGCCGCTAATGGATCAGGGCCAGCAGGATGCCAACGCCCACGAACAGGGTGCCGAAGACCCTGCTGAGGACGATTTGGCCCGGCTCGGTGCTGGTGAAGCGCTGGAAGGACCTGGCGGCCGCGGCGAAGAAGAACCACATCACCAGGATGTCGATGACCACGATGGTGGCGGTAAGCACCGCGTATTGCGTGAACAGGGGTTGCTCAGGCCGGATGAACTGCGGTGTGAACGCCAGGAAGAACACGATCGCCTTCGGATTCAGCAGGTTGACCCAGAAGCCGCGCCGGAAGATGGACCACGCCGGTTCATCGCGCAGGGCGGCGGCCTCCTCCCGGGCGGCCGTGGGCTTGCTCATGAACTGGCGGATACCCAGGTACACCAGGTACGCGGCGCCGGCGTATCGGATCACGTTGAAGGCCACGGGCGAGCTAGCCACCAGCACCCCTACGCCCAGGGCCACAATCAGTACATGCACCACCAGGGCCGCCTGCTGGCCCAGGATCCCCCAAATGGACCGTCGGAACCCCGCATTCAGCGAGTTGCTCATGGTGTTGATGGCCCCGGCACCCGGGGTGAAGCTGATAAGGGCGCCGGCACCTGCAAGGGCCAGCCAAAGGGAAAATTCCACTCATCAATCCTAGGGGCGGCACGCCTCGGGTTCAGCGCTAGGCCCTGGCGATCACTTCGCCATTGGGGATCAGGAACCAGCCGTCGTCGGTGGAACCCCACCGGTGCCACCCCGCGGAAATCCTGGCCAGGTCCGCCGGGTTGGCGAACCCGTACTCCAGGGCCTGCTCCGCGAAGGCTGAATGCAGCACCCGCTCGCCCCACACCCGCGCTTGCCAGCGGCGCTGCTGGGCCGTCGCGTACAACCAGTTGCTGCTGCTGGGGGCGACGTCGCTGAACCCCGCGGACTGGGCCCAGCTGACCAGCCGGCGCCCGGCGTCGGGCTCTGCTCCGTTGCGGCGGGCAATCCGCTGGTACAGGTCCATCCACTCGTCCAGTTCCGGGATCGCCGGATACCAGCTCATCCCGTGGAAGTCCGCGTCCCGGACCGCCACGATGCCGCCGGGTTTGGCCACCCGGCGCATCTCCCGCAAGGCCTCCACCGGGTCCGTCAGGTGCTGGAGCACCTGGTGCGCGTGGACGAGGTCGAACGTTTCGTCCGCGAAGTCAAGGTCGTAGATATTGCCGGCAACAAATTCAACATTGGGAACGCCGCGTTCGGCGGCGAGGGCCTGCGCCTGGGCGATGACGTCCGGCGAGCGGTCCAGGCCGGTGACGTGCCCGGGGTTGACCAGCGCGGCAAAGTCGCAGGTGATGCTGCCGGGCCCGCAGCCGACGTCCAGCAGGGCTGTTCCCGGCGTAAGGTGCGGGAGGACGAACGCCGCGGAATTTTCGGCGGTCCGGGCGGCATGGGCGCGGACCACCGATTCGTGGTGGCCGTGCGTGTAGACGTCTTCCCCTGGCTGCTGCGCACTCATAACCAAACGCTACTCCCAACCGGGCTGCGGTTGGCGCTTCTTCGCGGCCAACACCACAAGCCCCGTGGCTTATCCGGGGTGGCCGCCCTTGGGTTTTTCGTCGTCGGATTCTTCCCGGGCCGCGGCGGTTGCCTCGACCATGGCGGTCATGAAACGGGTCACTGTTTCCAGTTCCGCCGCAGAGAACCCTGCCATGGCGCTGTCCATGTGCTGCGCCAGCGGGGCGAAGATGGCGCCGCCGTCCCTGAAAGCCTTGGGCGTCATCTTCAGTTGGACCTGGCGCCGGTCCGTGGCGTGCCGTTCACGGACCACATGCCCGGAATTGTCCAGCCTGTCGATCAGTGCCGTGGTGGCGGGGGAGCTCAGGTTGAGCTCCTTCCGCAGGACGCCGGGGGTTACCACCTCGCCCCTTGCCGTATGGCGCATGATCACCGCCAGGGCATTCATGTCTGTCCGGTGCATGTCCTTGCGGTCACCGGCCGCGTCCACGTACCGGTTCGCCTCGATGGTGAACTCCTGCAAAAGCCGAAGCAGGGGGTTCGGCGGGCCGAATTCCGGTCCGGCCTGGGGAAAGGGCGGTGGACCTGATGCTGTCTGTCCTGCCATGCCCGCCTCCCTTCAGCCATTCGTGTTCGCGTTCAAGCCGGACCGTTCCTGCCGGGCCTTTTCCGCCCGACCGTACTGACGGATATTACTGCAGCAGCCTGAGGCCCGGCCCTGTCCGCGCTATCCGTACCGGCGGGACCGGAAAAAAGCTCGACTGGCACTTATCTCGATGATGGAGATAATCTATGCTGGAATCAATCCTACTCGCGGCACCCTGGATGGAAGGCATCATGAAACGAACAAAAGTTGCCAAAGAGCGCGTCCCGTTCTGGCTGCGCTGGCTCATCCCCGTCGTCCTGGTCGTGACCTGGCTGGGACTGGCCGGGGTGGGCGGCCCCACGTTCGGCCGCCTCGAAGAAGTCTCCAGCAATGACCAGGCGTCCTTCCTGCCCGCCAGCGCCGAAGCGACCGAGGCGCAGGACTGGCAGGCAAAGTTCCGGGACTCGGACGAGGTGCCCGGCATTATCGTCATCGAAAACACCGCCGCCTTCACCCCCGCGCAGCTGGGCGAGCTGGCCACGCTCAAGACCAGCCTCGAAGGCCTCAAGCTGGGCAGCGCCGTGATCGGCCCGATCCCCTCCAAAGACGCCAAAGCCGTCCAGTTCGTTGTCCCCATCGGGTCCTCCACCGAACTGAAGGACGCCGTCAAGGAGCTCCGTGACACGGTGTCCGCGGCGGCGCCGCAGGGAACCCAAACCTTCGTGACCGGACCGGCAGGGCTGGCCGCCGACCTTGCCGCCGCGTTCGGCGGCATTGACGGCATCCTGCTGCTCGTGGCCCTGTCCGCCGTCTTCGTGATCCTGCTGATCGTCTACCGTTCCCTGCTGCTGCCCATCATGGTGCTGCTGACCTCCGTCTTTGCCCTCTGCGCGGCCATCCTGCTGGTGTTCGGGATGGCCAAGGCAGGCTGGATCCAGCTCAACGGCCAAAGCCAGGGCATCCTGTCCATCCTGGTGATCGGCGCGGCCACGGACTACGCCCTTCTCTTCGTGGCCCGCTTCCGCGAAGCCCTCACCCACACCACCAACCGCACCGCCGCAGTCCTCACCGCCTGGAAGGCCTCGTTCGAGCCGATCCTGGCCTCCGGCGCCACGGTGATCATTGCCCTGCTGTGCCTGCTGTTCTCGGACCTCAACTCCAACAAGGCCCTCGGCCCGGTCGCCGCCGCCGGCATCCTGTGCGCCCTGTTCGCCGCGCTGACCCTGCTGCCTGCACTGATGGCGCTCCTGGGCCGGGCCGCGTTCTGGCCGTTCCGCCCCAAGCTGGTCCCCGCCGACCAGCGCGAACCCGAGCTGGTGACCGGGCTGGAAGGACAGAAAGGCCTGTGGCGCGCCACGGGTTCCCTGGTGTCCCGGCGCCCCAGGACCGTGTGGGTCGCGTCGGTCCTGCTGCTCCTGGTGGCGGCCGGCGGCCTGCTGCAGCTCAAAGCCAACGGCGTACCGCAAACGGACGTCATCCTCACGGCCTCCAACGCCGTTGATGGCCAGGACGCGCTGGCGCGCCACTTCGACGCCGGCAGCGGAAGCCCCGCCGTCGTGGTTGCGGACCAGGCCAAGGCCGCCGAAGTGCTGGACCGGGTCAAAGCGGACGACGGCGTGGGCGAGGCCTACCTCCTGGGGCCGGGCAGCGTGCCCATCACCGGAGCGCCGGGAGCTCCCAACACCCCGGACGTGAGGGACGGGAAGGTCCTGATCAACGCCACGCTGAACGACGCCGCCGACTCCCTGCAGGCTGAAGAAACCATCAAGGCCCTCCGCAGCGAGGTCAAGGCCGTGGATCCCGGCGCGCTGGTGGGCGGCGTGACCGCCACAGCCCTGGACACCAACACCACCGCCCAGCATGACCTCGTGGTCATCATCCCGGTGGTGCTCGTGGTGATCCTCTTCATCCTGATGCTGCTGCTGCGCTCCATCGTTGCCCCGGTCCTGCTGGTGCTGTCCGTGGTGCTGTCCTACGCGGCGGCGCTCGGCGTGTCCGCGTTCGTCTTCAACAACATCTTCGGGTTCCCCGGAGCGGATGCCACTGTCCCGCTGTTCGGCTTCGTGTTCCTGGTGGCCCTGGGCGTGGACTACAACATCTTCCTGATGAGCCGGGTCCGGGAGGAGTCGCTCAAGCACGGCACCCGGCCCGGGATCCTGCGCGGCCTCAGCGTGACCGGCGGGGTGATCACCTCGGCGGGCGTGGTGCTGGCCGCAACGTTTGCCGCCCTTGGCGTCATCCCCATCATGTTCCTGGTGCAGTTGGCCTTCATCGTGGCGTTCGGCGTGCTGCTGGACACCGTGCTGGTGCGCTCGCTGCTGGTACCGGCGCTCGCCTACGACATCGGCCCAAAGATCTGGTGGCCCGGAAAACTGGCCCGCGCCCAGGCCGGATCCGGCACCCGATCCCGGGAGTCCGGCCTCGAGCCCCGCACGGAGGTACCCACCCGCTGACGCTCAGTCCTGCCGCCACCATTCCACGGTGGCGGCGGCAGCCGCGTCCAGCGGGGTGGGCCGTATGCCAAGGATGGCCTCCGAACGGGCCGAATCCATCACGAACGGGTGCTCAAACTGGTAGCTGAGCTCCGCCAGTTCCCGCATGTCGGCGGAAAAGAACGCCGCCGCCCGCAGGGCCCAGCCCGGCAGGACGCGCACCTTGGGTGCCGGCACGCCCGCGGCCCGTGCAAAGGCACGAACCAGCTCCCGCTGCGTCAGGGCCGGGCCGGTGGGGGCGTGCCAGACCGAGTTCCAGGCGGCGGGGTTGGCGGCTGCGGCGACCATCGCTGCGGCCAGGTCCGGAACGTAGGTAAAGGAGTGCGGCTGGTTCGCGCTCCCCACCACGCTGACATTCCGGCCGGCGAGGATGGGGACCACGATGCGCTCGCCGCCGTGCGCCATCCGGACCCGCGGACCAAAGAAGTCCCCGGCCACCACGCTGACAGTTGCCGCAGCTGCGTCCTCCCTCGCCTGCAGCAGGCGGGTGCGCACGCCGCGCTTGCCGCCGGCCGCCCGGCGCGGGCTGTCCTCGGTCATCACGCGGTCCGGCTCGCTGTATGAATACAGGCTTTCCGGAAAGACGACGACGGCGCCTGCCTCGTGTGCCGCGTTCAACACCGCCTGCTCGGCTGCGGGCAGTTCCGCCTCCCAGGCTGCGGCGGTGTAGGACGAGCCGTGGATGCAGTGGAAGACGGCATCGACACCGGCGAAGACCTGCCGCAGGGTTTCGGGATCCTTGGCGTCTCCCGTGATCCGCTCAACCAAGGGGTGGTCGGGTCCGCTGCCGGACCGGGTGACTACGCGGACGCGGTGTCCATCGGCCGCGAGCTGCTCGGCGACCGTCCAGCCCACCGGCCCCGCACCGGTGACGACGAAATTCTTGACCATGAGTCCTCCTGGGAAAGTTTGTAGCGAGAGCGGTGCTCTCGCTTTCAGCATGGACCGCTTGTCGCAACCTTGTCAAGAGCACTGCTCTCCTTTGTTGGCACCGCTCTCGGTTGTGGCATGCTGGAGCCTGTGACGGACACAGAAAAAACGGACGCGACGGCGGCACCGGCCCGGGCCCTGACGCCCAGGCAGCGGGCACGGACGCAGACCGTGGCCGACATCATCCGGCTGGGACGGCGCCACCTGGCCCTGCACGGGGCAGCGGCACTGTCCCTCAGGGCGGTGGCCAGGGACTTGGGAGTGGTCTCCTCAGCCGTGTACCGCTACGTGGAAAGCCGGGATGAGCTGCTGACGCTGTTGCTGATAGATGCCTTCAATGAGCTGGGGGACGAGGTGGACGCCGCCATCGGGGCGGTTCCAGTCGATGACCACGCCGGCCGCTTCACGGCCTTGGGCCGCGCGGTACGGACCTGGGCGCTTCGGGAGCCGGCAAGCTATGCGCTCCTGTTCGGCAGCCCGGTCCCCGGCTACAACGCGCCCGCCGAGCGGACCACGGTCCCCGGTACCCGGGTGATCGTCGCCCTGATTGGCATCCTGGAGTCTGCCTTCCGGGCCGGGCGGCTGGCCGTGGCGGATGCCGCGCGGGCAAAGATCCCCACCGCGCTCCAAGCTGACCTGGACACCATCCGGGCACAGTTCGGCCTTACCGTCCCCGAGGAACTCGTGGCCCGGGGAGTCCTGGTGTGGAGCGCATTGTTTGGCGCCGTCAGCTTCGAGGCCTTCAACCAGTACGGGCCGGATACCTTCAGCGTTCCGGCGGAACTTTTCGACCACCATCTTGCCGTCCTTGCCGGCGTGGCGGGGCTGCAGCTGCGCGCGTCCCGTGATGACGGGTAGGCCTGGCCCTGTTGGCGGCCAGGGGGCCTCGGTAGACTGCCAGTGCGCCCGCACGGACGCGGAGCCTCGAAGGAGAGATGCACCATGACTGAGAACCCTGAAGTTGCAGCCAAGGAACCACGCAAGGGCAGCAGCGCCCCGGGCCTGGAAGGGGAAGGTGGTCAGTACGTGGACGGGGACTACGGCGCTGCGGGCACCATCAACGAGCCGGAACGCGAAGCCGACGGCGAATACGAGGAAGGCAACTACGGCGACGCCGGAACCACGGGAGGCGCGCGCACGGAGGAAGCGATCCGCGACGGCCTGACCGACGGCCAGGTCCAGTCGACCGCGGAGGACCGGGGACCGTTGCACGGCCGCCCGGACTCCGACCGGTAAGGACCCCTCCCGGGCCGCTTCCTGTGCGGCCCGCTTCGCCCATTTATCGCAACGGCGCGGCTAGCGGCCCGCGGATTCCGGAACCGCTCCTGCGGCGACGTCTTCCGTGCTGCCCGAGTGGTTCCCGGCGTCCGGTGCCGCCACTGTGGCGTCCCCGGCCGGTTCGACGTCGCTGCTGCGGGCGCGGCTGATCGCAGCCACCGCGGCCAGGACCGTCACCAGCCCGCCATACGCGTAGGTGGTGACCGGGAGGGACAGCACGGGGGCCAGCAGGCCGGCCAGCACTGCCGGAACGCCGAAAGCCGTATATGCCACCACGAAGAGCGAGGCGAAGGTGCCGGCGCGTTCGTGGTCCTCGACCAGGGGGCTGATGGACCGGATCACGCCCATGAACGCCGTGCCAAAACCTGCTCCGGCCACCACTACGGCAGCCAGGAACAGGCCAAACGAGCCCAGGCCGATGGCCAGCAGGGACAGCGCAGTTCCCAAGGCCAAAGCCGAGGTGCCGAAAATGGTGATGGTACGGGCTCCGAAGCGGTGCAGGACTGCAGCGGTGGCTGCTCCGGTGCCTGCCAGGATGGTGATCACCATGCCTTGCCACAGGTGCTCCCGGATGCCGAATGTGGCGTGGACGATCGCGGCGCCGAGCGAGAGGTACAGCCCGCCCGTGGCCCAGCCGGCAAAGACGGCCGGGGCGCCGGTGACGAATCCGCGGCGTGCGGCGGGTGGCAGGGTCAGGTGCGGCTTGAGCGAGGCCGCTGCCCCGGGCGTCCGGGGCGAGGTTTCGGGGGCGGCCCACACCAGTGCGGCGAACACCATGTACAGGACGGTCAGCGAAACGAACACCAGCGTGCGCGGCTCAGCCAGCAGGTCCAGCAGCAGACCGGATGCCAGGGCGCCCAGTGCCAGGCCGCCCAGCGGCGCCACGGTGTTCCAGGCCGCACTGGAGCCCGGGTCATCCTCTGCTTCCAGGTCCGCGATCGCGGCAGAGAGCGTGGTCAGCAGGATGCCGCTGGCGATGCCCTGCAGTACGCGGGCCACCAGGAGCATGGCCAGCGAATCGGCAACCAGGAAGGCCGTGACGCTGGAGGCGAGCAGGATGAAGGCTGTGCTGATCACCGGCCTGCGGCCCAAGTGGTCCGAAATCGAGCCGAAGACCAGCAGGGCTGCCAGCAGCGCCACGGCGTACACGGCAAAGATCCCGGTGGTTGCCACTGGCAGCAGGTGCAGCTGCTCCTGCAGTGTGGGGTAGAAAGGCGACGGCGCGCTGGCTCCGGCCATCATCGCTGCCGTGGCAGCCGCGATCAGGGCAAAGCCCAGCCGCCGGCGTGCCTCCTGGGGCCGGGCTGCGGGGGAGTGCGTCAAAACGTGCCGCCTTCTGCGTAGGGTGAATTTGGTTCGAAAATAGTCGAAACCTCAGCCTACTGGCAGTGACGCTAATGGTTCAACTAAAGTCGAACTGTGGCTACACCGGCGAACCTTCCCCATCCCGAACGCGCGGACCTCCAGTTGCCCAGTGTGCTTTTTGCCCTGAGTGACCCGGACCGGCTGGAGATCGCGCGCCAGCTTCGCGCCGGCCCCCTTGACATGGCCGAGTGTGCCCTGAGCAACCCGGACATGCCCAAGTCCACCAAGTCCCACCTGATGAAGGTGCTGCGCGAGGCCGGCGTGATCCGCAACGAGGCCAACGGCCGCGGCCGCCGTTTGACCCTGCGCACGGAGGATCTTGAGGCGAGGTTCCCCGGACTGCTTGCGGCGGTGCTGGATGCGCCCGCCCACGGCTGAAGCCCCCGCGCCGGTGGCGACGGGCCGCCGTCGTCCGCCCTTCTTGTACGCCGTGAGCAAAGTTGAGCGTAGTTCGCTCAAGTTGTGTTGACATCTGGTGGCGCCTGAGTAAAGTTGAGTCCAGAACGCTCAATCATTGGGCGCCACCCAGTTTCCAAGGAAAGAAGGAAGCAACACATGTCACGTGCAGTAGGTATCGACCTCGGAACCACCAACTCCGTCGTCTCCGTTCTCGAAGGTGGCGAGCCCACCGTTATTGCCAACGCCGAGGGTGGCCGCACCACGCCGTCGGTCGTTGCATTCTCCAAGTCCGGCGAAGTCCTGGTCGGCGAAATCGCCAAGCGCCAGGCCGTCAACAACATCGACCGCACCATCGCATCCGTCAAGCGCCACATGGGCACCGACTGGACCGTCGCGATCGATGACAAGAAGTACACCCCGCAGGAAATCTCCGCGCGTATCCTCATGAAGCTGAAGAACGACGCCGAGTCCTACCTGGGTGAAAAGGTCACCGACGCCGTCATCACCGTCCCGGCTTACTTCAACGACGCCGAGCGCCAGGCCACCAAGGAAGCCGGCGAGATCGCAGGCCTGAACGTCCTGCGCATCGTCAACGAGCCCACCGCCGCAGCCCTCGCCTACGGCCTGGACAAGGGCAAGGAAGACGAACTCATCCTCGTCTTCGACCTCGGCGGCGGGACCTTCGACGTCTCCCTGCTGGAAGTCGGCAAGGACGAAGACAACTTCTCCACCATCCAGGTCCGCGCCACCGCCGGTGACAACCGCCTGGGCGGCGACGACTGGGACCAGCGCGTCGTCGACTACCTGCTGAACCAGCTCAAGGTCAAGGGCATCGACCTGTCCAAGGACAAGATCGCCCTCCAGCGCCTCCGTGAGGCAGCCGAGCAGGCCAAGAAGGAACTCTCCTCCTCCTCCAGCACCAACGTCTCCCTCCAGTACCTCTCCGTCACCCCCGACGGCCCGGTCCACCTGGACGAGCAGCTGACCCGCGCCAAGTTCCAGGACCTCACCAAGGACCTGCTGGAGCGCACCAAGAAGCCGTTCCACGACGTCATCAAGGAAGCCGGCATCAAGCTTTCGGACATCAACCACATCGTGCTGGTCGGTGGCTCCACCCGTATGCCCGCCGTCTCCGAACTGGTCAAGGAACTGGCCGGCGGCAAGGAGCCCAACAAGGGCGTCAACCCGGATGAGGTCGTCGCCGTCGGTGCAGCCCTGCAGGCCGGTGTGCTGAAGGGTGAGCGCAAGGACGTCCTCCTGATCGACGTCACCCCGTTGTCCCTCGGCATCGAAACCAAGGGCGGCGTCATGACGCACCTGATCGAGCGGAACACCGCCATCCCCACCAAGCGGTCCGAGACCTTCACCACGGCGGACGACAACCAGCCGTCCGTGGCCATCCAGGTCTTTCAGGGCGAACGCGAGTTCACCCGCGACAACAAGCCGCTGGGCACCTTCGAACTGACCGGCATCGCGCCGGCTCCGCGCGGCGTCCCCCAGGTCGAGGTCACCTTCGACATCGACGCCAACGGCATCGTCCACGTCTCCGCGAAGGACAAGGGCACCGGCAAGGAACAGTCCATGACCATCACCGGTGGTTCCAGCCTCTCCAAGGAAGACATTGACCGCATGGTCAAGGACGCCGAGGAGCACGCAGCCGAGGACAAGGCCCGCCGCGAGGCAACCGACACCCGCAACACGGCCGAGCAGCTCGCCTACTCCGTCGACAAGCTGATCGCCGACAACGCGGACAAGCTGCCCGAAGAGGTCAAGACCGAGGTCCAGGGCGACGTCGACAGCCTCAAGAAGGCCCTCGAAGGCACGGACGACGCCGCCGTGAAGGCCGCGTTCGAGAAGCTGCAGGCCTCGCAGACCAAGCTGGGCGAAGCCATCTACTCGCAGGCCGGTTCGCCGGACGGTGCCGGCGCTGCCGGTGCCGAGGGTGCCGCCGGTGCCTCTGCGGGCAGCAAGGCCGATGAGGACATCGTCGACGCAGAGATCATCGACGAAGACGAAGCGAAGAAGTAGCCATGCCGCACCACGGTAACGAGGAAGAGCACAACTCATCCGCGAACCATGACGCCAGGCAGGGCAACGGCGAACCGGTCATCCGGGACAACCGTAAGGTTGACCCGGTGACCGGCCAGGCCCGGCACCCCGAAGGCGGCCACGCTCCAAGCGCCGGCCACCAGCAGGGCGCTGCCGATTCCGATGGCGACGCACTGGCCCAGGCAGAGGAAATCCTCAACGGGGTGGACGTGCCCGCAGAGGAATCCGTGGCCCAGGGGGCTCCGGCCGCCGCCGGCAACGCAGAGGCCGCCGAACTGCGCAACGACCTGCTCCGCCTCCAGGCCGAGTACGTCAACTACCGCAAGCGGGTTGAACGGGACCGCGCCGTGGCCGGGGAGATGGCCGTCATCGGCGTCCTGAACTCCCTGCTCCCGGTCCTGGACGACGTCGACGCCGCACGGCAGCACGGCGACCTCACCGACGGGCCCTTCGCCGCGATCGCCACCAAGCTGGAGAACGCGCTGAAGACCTACGGCCTGGTCCGGATCAACGAGACCGGCGTGGAGTTCGATCCCACGATCCACGAAGCCCTGATCCAGCAGCCCGGCGAGGACATCGAGGTTGACACCGTCAGCCAGGTCCTCCGCTCCGGCTACAAATCAGGAGACCGCGTGCTCCGCGCCGCCCAGGTCATCGTCGCCGTCCCTGCGTAGCATTACCCCAACGCCTCCGCGGATGAGGGGGCCCCGCCCCTACGCTGGGTGGCTAACGATCTACGATCGTTAGCCACCCAGCTCCGGCAGGCCCGATGCCACTCCCGGGCCCCCTCATCCGCTCCGGCTTAGCGGTAATCTCGCCATACGCTTTTGTACTTTGAAAGGAAACGCCATTGGCTAGCCAGGATTGGGTGGACAAGGATTTTTACAAGATCCTTGGTGTTGCCAAGGACGCTTCCGAAGCCGACATCAAGAAGGCCTACCGGAAGCTTGCGCGGCAGCACCACCCTGATACCAACGCCGGGAACGCTGCTTCCGAGAAGAAGTTCAAGGACATCTCCGAGGCCTACTCGGTGCTCTCGGACCCGGACGAGCGCCAGCAGTATGACGCTATTCGCGCCATGGGCAGCGGAGCCCGCTTTGCCCCCGGCGGCGCCGGCGCCCCCAACGGCGGGTTCGAGGACATGTTCGGTGGCCTCTTCACGGGCAACACCGGGCGCCACTCGGGCGGGTTCAACCCGTCCGCAGGCGGCATCCCGCCCGAGTTCGCAGACCTGTTCGGCGGCTTCGGTGGTTCCCCCGGCTTCCAGCGCACGCCTCAGAAGGGCGCCGACCGCACCGCGTCCACCAGCATCTCGTTTGCCGGTTCCATCCGCGGAACCACTATCGGCCTGCGCGAGCCCAGCGGCGAGGTGATCGACGTCCGTGTCCCCGCCGGCATCAAGGACGGCCAGAAGGTCCGCGTCCGCGGCAAGGGCCAGCCGGGTGCGGCCGGCAACGGTGACCTGGTGGTGTCCGTCGCGGTCCAGCCGCATGCGTTCTACACGCGCGACGGCGACAACCTCCGCATCCACGTCCCTGTCACCTTCCCCGAGGCTGCCTTGGGCGCGGACATCGAAGTTCCCACCATTGACGGCGACAAGGTCAAGGTCCGTGTTCCGGCAGGAACGCCGTCGGGCCGCACGCTGCGGGTCAAGGGCAAAGGCGTAAAGACGTCCAAGGCGACCGGTGACCTGCTGGTGACCATCGACGTCGCCGTTCCCAAGAATCTCAACAAGGACGCCGAAGCTGCGGTCAGGGCGTTCGCCGAGGCGACGTCGTCGGCGGACGTCCGTGAGGGCCTGGCAGCCAAGGCCCGGCTCTAGGAGCGGAGGTGAGCCGTGGACATCAGTGCTGACCAGCCGATCTTCGTGATCTCCGTGGCGGCCGAGCTTGCAGACATGCACCCGCAGACGCTGCGGCAATACGACCGGCTCGGCATCGTCAAGCCGAGCCGTGCCCCCGGGAAGTCCCGGCGCTACTCGCAGCGCGACGTCAACATGCTGCGGGAGGTGCAGCGGCTGTCCCAGGAGGGGGTCTCGCTGGAGGGCATCAAGCGCATCCTGGAACTTGAAAACCAGGTGGCTGCCCTCCAGAGCCGGATCGCGGAACTCACCGAGGAACTGGGGCGCCGGCCGCGGGCCGTGGACTCGCGCATCTTCGCGGCTGGTGCCGCCGGCGACGTCGTGAGCCTTTCCCGCGGGCAGCGGCCCCGGCCACGGTCGCAGGCCGTCATGCTGTGGCGGCCGCGCGCCATCGGCAAGTAAGTACAGCGGTTGGGCCCCTGCGAAAACTAGAGTACCCACTACTCGTGACCCCAAAGCCTCCCGAACCTTGAATGGAACCATCGCCGGATCAGCGGCGGTGGTTCCGCAAGTTCTGGGGGTTTTCCGTGTTTGGTGCAGTCAGCAACGGTGTCAACCGCAAGGCCCGGCCATGAGCCCGGGCATGGAGTCCGTCGCGGCATTCAGCGGCTCAATGCAGGGCCAGATGCTCCTGGCCCTGGGGCAGACCATTGTGGTGGTCTGCGTCTGCTTCGACATGGTCCGCGAACTGTCCGTCCCGAGGTCGCACCGCCGCTATGTGGCCAGTACCGTGTTCCGGACGCTGGCCATCCCGTCCATCGTCGCCAACGCACTGACGGTCTTCGTGGCCCTGGTGATGGCCTCCTGGGTGGATGTGGTGATGGGCATGTTCGTGCTGGTGGCCATCGTCTTCCGGTTCCACCACAACCAGGACGAGGACAACTGGTGGAAAGGCAAGGGCAGGAAGCTCGCCCGCTGGGCCCGCCGGCAGTTCGCCGGCCGGACCGCTGCCGCCCCGGCCTTGGGATAGCCACGCAAAGCCCCGGGAGCCCGGCATCGGCAACCTGCGTGCCGGGCTCCCGCTTCAACCTCAGCCGTTGATGACCTGCGGTACCCCGAGTGCTTTGAGCCCTTCCACGCCGAATTCGACGCCGTAGCCGGACTGCTTGGCCCCGCCGAAGGGGATGCGGGGATCCACGGCACCGTGCCGGTTGATCCACACGGTCCCGGCCTGGATGCGGGCGGCCACCTCGCGCGCGGCGGCCAGGTCCCGGGACCAGACCGAGGCGCCCAGTCCAACGTCGAGGGCGTTGGCCTTCTCCACTGCTTCGTCGATGGTGCTGTAGCGGATGAGTGGCAGGGCGGGGCCGAACTGTTCTTCGGCGACGAGCGGGTTGTCGTTGTCGATGTCCGCCACCAGGGTGGTGGGGTAGAAGTACCCGGGCCGGCCGGTGTCCGGGTTCCCGCCCAGCAGGATGCGTGCGCCGGAAGCCTTTGCCGCCTCCACGAGGTTCGCGACGACGTCGTACTGGGCCTTGTTCTGCAGCGGGCCCAGCACGTTGTTTTCGTCCAGGCCGTTGCCCATCGGCATGGCCTTGGCGACGGCGGTGAGTTCCTCGCAGACGGCGTCGTAGATGTCGCTGTGGACGTAAAGGCGCTTGAGGGCGGCGCAGGTCTGGCCGGTGTTGATGAAGGCGCCCCAAAAGATGTCCTGGGCGATGGCCTTGGGGTCGGCGTCGGGCAGGACGATGCCGGCGTCGTTTCCACCCAGTTCCAGGGTGAGCCGCTTGACGGTGTCCGCGGAGGACTTGATGATGGCCCGGCCGGTGGCGGTGGAGCCGGTGAACATGACCTTGCCGATCGCCGGGTGTTCGGCCAGCCGGGCGCCGACGTCGCGGCCGCCGGAGACCACGGTCAGGAGGCCTTCCGGGAGTTCCTCATTAATGACCTTGGCCAGCGCCAGGACGGAAAGCGGTGTGTACTCGGAGGGCTTCACCACGATGGCGTTGCCCATGCGCAGTGCGGGCGCGAGTTGCCAGACGGTGATCATCATGGGCCAGTTCCAAGGCCCGATCGCGCCCACCACGCCGATGGGCCGGTAATGCAGCTCAGCCCGGGTTTCGCCGTCGTCCACGATGGTTTCCGGCTCCAGCGGCAGGCCGGCCGTGGCACGCAGCCACGCCACGCAGGCGCCCACCTCGAACCGGGCGTTGGGGCCGTTCAGTGGTTTGCCCTGCTCACGGGAGAGCAACCGGGCCAGTTCCTCGGCGGAACGCTCGACGGCGTCTGCTGCCTTCAGGAGCGCAGCGGACCGGGCCTCATGGCCCAGCGCAGCCCAGGCCGGCTGCGCGGCGACGGCCGCGGCCACGGCGCTTTCAAGGTCGTCGAGGCCGTGGACGGGAGCTTCGCCGACCGGCTGGCCCGTGGCCGGATCGAGGATGGTCCGGCCGGAGCCGGCAGCGGGGGCAATGGACGCGAGGAGCGCATCGTAGGTTTCCAAGGGGTACTCCACTTCGAGTAGTCAAGGGCGCCAGCCGGGCGGCATAGCGGGTTGCTCCCAGTCTGGTTGAGAGCCCCGTCCCGCTCTTGTCTGTGTGCGCAGAGCCCTTGGACGGCAGCGAACGCAATGTCACGCCAAGCACGTTTTTGCGCAACAGACAGTGGCGCGACCCCGTGTTTCCTGGGTCCCGCCACCGAAGTTGGCCCTAAAGCCTGCCGTGCGTGACGCCGCCGACCCCTTCGGTATTCGGTGTTGTTGGCGGGCTCGCAACCTACCGGGGAAAGCGCAGAAGCCACTGTCATGAAAGAAGTCCTTGGGGAACAGACGTCAGTAGCTGGCAGGGGTGTCGCCGTCGACGGGTTTGATGTAGTTGGCGGCGAGGGCTTCGGAGCCGCGGGCCAGGAGGGCGACGTCGGCGCCGACCAGGATGAAGTCCGCGCCGCACGCCAGGTAGTGCTGGGCGGTGTCGGGGTTGAAGGCGTTGACGCCCCCGGTTTTCCCGGCCGCCTTGGCAGCGGACAGGCAGTGTTCGACGGCGGCGCGCACCTCGGGGTGTTCCTGCTGTCCCAGCAGGCCCATGGAGGCGGCGAGGTCGGAGGGGCCGACGAAGATGGCGTCCACGCCGTCGACTTTGAGGATGTCCTCCACAGCCTCGACGGCCGCCGTCGATTCAATCTGGACGGTGACGCTGATGGTCTCGCTGGCCCGGGCGAGGTAGTCCGGGACCCGGTTCCAACGGGCGGCACGGGCCAGGGCCGAGCCCACCCCACGGACGCCCTGGGGCGGGTACCGGGTGGCCGCCACCGCCGCCTCCGCTTCCGCCACCGAATTCACCATGGGGATCAGCAGGTTCTGCACGCCGAGGTCCAGGTACTGCTTGATCACCACGGTGTCGTTCACGGGCGGCCGGACCATGGTGTGCACCGGGTAGCCGTGGATGGCTTGCAGCTGCCCCAGGATGGACTCGAGCCCGTTGGGGCTGTGCTCGGCGTCCACCAGGAGCCAGTCCAGGCCCGCACCCGCGCAGAGCTCGGCCACCAGCGGGCTGCCGGAACACACCCACATCCCGGCCAGTGGCCGGCCTGCCTTTCCCTTTTGCCTTTGCGCGGCCAGCGCGGAGCGGAAGGTGTCTTCTATTCGAAGCGGCATGTCACAGCTCCCAGGGGTCCGTAGTCGGCGTGTACCGTATCGCCCTTGTAGACCCAGAGCGGACGGGTGAAGGACCCGGCCAGGATGATGTCGCCTGCCTTGAGCGAGTCCCCGTGCGCGGCGATCTTGTTGGCCAGCCAGTGGACCCCGTTGGCGGGGTGGTCCAGGACGCCGGCGGCCACACCGGTTTCCTCCACGGTCTGGTTCTTGTAGAGGATCGCGGAAACCCAGCGGAGGTCCACGGCGTCCGGCTTCACGGGCCGGCCGCCGATTACCATGGCGCCCATGGCGGCGTTGTCGGAGATGGTGTCCACGATGGTCCGGCCCTCCATCTCAATCCTGGAGTCCAGGATCTCCAGGGCCGGCACCACGTAGTCGGTGGCCTTCAGGACATCGAAGATGGTCACGCCCGGGCCTTTGAGTCCGTCCTTGAGGACAAACGCCAGCTCCACCTCCACGCGCGGGTGGGTGTACTGGTCCCACCGAACGGAGCAGCCGGTCTCCAGCACCATGTCATCGAAGATGGCGCCGTAGTCCGGTTCGGTGATGCCGGTGGCGGCCTGCATGGCCTTGGACGTGAGGCCGATCTTGCGCCCCACCAGGGTCCGGCCGGCGTCCTCGTTGCGGCGCCGCCACAGCTGCTGCACCGCGTAGGAATCCTCCACCGTCATCTCCGGGTACCGGGCGGTCAGGCGGGGGACAGGGGTGCGGGTCCGGCCGGCTTCCACCAGCTCGTCCGCGATGGCCTCAATCGTCGTGGGCTCCAGCATGGCTAGACCTGGACTCCCAGCTTGAAGCCCGTCCGGTCGCCTTCGGGCGAGCCGTCCTTGCGGGTGTAGGAGAAGCCGTCGGCGCCCACCGTGACCGCCATCTCGGACTTTTCCTCGCGGACGATGACCGGCTGTGGGTTGCCGTCCAGGTCCAGGACCAGGGAGGCCTCGGTGTACCAGGAGGGGACCACAGGGTTGCCCCACCAGTCGCGGCGCTGGTTGTCGTGGACGTCCCAGGTGATGGTGGGGTTGTCCGGGTCGCCGGTGTAGTAGTCCTGGGTGTAGATCTCGATGCGGTGGCCGTCCGGGTCCAGGATGTAGAGGTAGAACGCGTTGGACACGCCGTGCCGGCCGGGGCCGCGTTCGATCCGGTCGCTGATGCGCAGGGCGCCCATCTTGTCGCAGATTTGGATGATGTTGTGCTTCTCGTGCGTGGCGAACGCGACGTGGTGCATGCGGGGGCCGTTGCCGCCGGTCAGGGCGGTGTCGTGCACGGTCTGCTTGCGGTGCATCCAGGCGGCGTAGGTGACGCCGTCGGCATCCTTGATGTCCTCGGAGACGCGGAAGCCCAGGTCCTCCAGGTATGCCCGGCCGCGCGGGACGTCCGGGGTGACCTGGTTGAAGTGGTCCAGGCGGACCAGTTCACCGGCGGAGTAGAGGTCGTAGCGCTGGGTGAGCCGCTCCACGTGCTCCACGTCGTAGAAGAACTCGTACGGGAAGCCCAGCGGGTCCTCCACGCGCACGGAGTCGCCCACGCCCTTGGTGAAACCGTCCTTGCGGCGTTCCACCCGGCAGCCGAGTTCGCGGTAGTAGGCCTCGGCGGCGTCCACCTCGGCGGGGGACTTCACCCGGTAGGCGAAGGCGGCGACGGCGGCGATGGGTCCCTTGCGGAGCACCAGGTTGTGGTGGATGAACTCCTCCAGGGACCGCAGGTAGATCGCGTTGTCGTCTTCCTCGGTGACGTGCAGGCCCAGGACGTCGACATAGAACTCGCGGGACCTGGCGAGGTCGGTGACCACGATCTCCATGTAGGCGCAGCGGACAATGTCCGGTGCCGGGACGGTGGGGGTGGGAACGAAGTTGGTCATGGGAGTCTCTCTTCTTTGAAAGGGGGCTGGCTAGGCGCCGAATTTGGGGGTGTGGACGGTGCCGAGGGTGATGTGCACGGCCTGCTGGTCGGTGTAGAAGTCGATGGAGCGGTAGCCGCCCTCGTGGCCCAGGCCGGAGGCCTTGACGCCGCCGAACGGGGTGCGCAGGTCGCGGACGTTGTGGCTGTTCAGCCACACCATGCCGGCTTCGACGTTCTGCGAGAAGTTGTGGGCGCGGGTCAGGTTCTGGGTCCAGATGTAGGCGGCGAGCCCGTACTTGGTGTTGTTCGCCAGGGCGAGGGCTTCGTCGTCGGTCTCGAACGGGGTGATGGCCACGACGGGTCCGAAGATTTCCTCCTGGAAGATCCGGGCGTCAGGGGCGACGTCGGCGAACACCGTGGGTGCGATGTAGTTGCCTTCGGGCAGGTGGTCGGGGCGGCCGCCGCCGGCCAGGAGCCGGCCTTCGGACTTGCCGATCTCCACGTAGGAGGCCACCTTCTGGTAGTGCTCGGGGTGGACCAGGGCGCCCACCTGGGTCTTGGGGTCGTGCGGATCGCCCACCACGATGTTCTTTGCCCGGGCGGCGTACTTCTCGCAGAATTCGTCGTAGATGGCGCGCTCCACCAGGATGCGTGAGCCGGCGGTGCAGCGCTCGCCGTTGAGGGAGAAGACCCCGAACAGGGCGGAGTCGATCGCGGCGTCCAGGTCGGCGTCGGCGAAGACGACGCAGGGGGACTTGCCGCCGAGCTCCATGGAGAGGCCCTTCAGGTTCGCGGCGGCGTTGCGGAAGATGGTCTGGCCGGTGGTGGTCTCGCCGGTGAAGGAAATCAGGGGAACATCCGGGTGCTTGACCAGGGCGTCGCCGGCTTCTTCGCCGAGCCCGTTGACCAGGTTGAAGACGCCGTCCGGCAGGCCCGCATCCTTGAAGATGGTGGCCCACAGGGAGGCGGACAGCGGGGTGAACTCGGCGGGCTTGAGGACCACGGTGTTGCCGGCGGCCAGGGCCGGGGCGAGCTTCCAGGACTCCAGCATGAACGGCGTGTTCCACGGGGTGATGAGGCCGGCCACGCCGATCGGCTTGCGGTTGACGTAGTTGATCTGCGAGCCGGGGACCTTCATGGCGTCGTCGAACTGGGCCACGATCAGGTCCGCGAAGAACCGGAAGTTCTCCGCCGCACGGAGGGCCTGGCCCTTGGCCTGGGTGATGGGCAGGCCGGTGTCGAACGTTTCCAGTTCGGCGAGCCGGGCTTCCTGGGCCTCGACGGCGTCGGCGATCCGGTTCAGGATGCGGGCGCGTTCCCGGGGCTTCATCTTCGGCCATGGGCCGTTCTTGAAGGCTTCGCGGGCCGCGGCGACGGCGAGGTCGATGTCCTCTTTCTGGCCGGCGGCGGCGGTGGCGTAGTTCCGGTTGGACACCGGGTCCAGGACGTCGAAGGTCGCCCCGCCCACGGAGTCCACGAACTTCCCGTTAATGAAGTGCTGGATATGGGTGGGCAGGTCCTCAGGGACGT
This sequence comes from Pseudarthrobacter sp. MOO14, assembly GCF_058267675.1. NCBI lineage: Bacteria > Bacillati > Actinomycetota > Actinomycetes > Micrococcales > Micrococcaceae > Pseudarthrobacter > Pseudarthrobacter sp. MOO14. Next base: position 2,037,794 of record NZ_CM177849.1, on the reverse strand, counting down.
AGTGCGTGCTGGTTTCTACCGAGGTCGTCATCGTTGAAGTCCTATCTGGGGGTCAGGGGTTGTTGGCCTGGGCGAGGTAGGCGTCCAGGGTGGCGGAGCGGTGGAGCCGGGCCGCCTTTTCGATCTGTTCTGCGTCCGCGCCTGTTTCGATGAGCTTCAGCAGGTTCTCGTGTTCCTCCACGGAGTCGCGGGCGCGGCCGGGGACAAAGCGGAAGGTGGAGGACCGGAGCGAGGCGAGCCGGTTCCAGCCGCGGTGCACCAGGTCCAGGATGTGCGGGTTGGGGCAGTGCTCGAACAGGACGCTGTGGAAGTCCTGGTTCAGCCGGGTGAACCGGACAGGGTCGAAGTGGTCCAGGCACTCGCGCATTTCCTGGTTCACGGCGCGGGCCCGGGCGATGGCCGCCGGGTCGATCAGCGGGGCCGAGAGGGCTGTGGCGGCACCCTCGACGATGCTCAGGGTCTGCATCGTGTAGAGGTATTCGGTGGGGTCGATGCCGGCCACGGTGGCGCCGACGTTCCGCTCGAACGTCACCAGGCCCTCGGCCTCGAGCCGGCGGATCGCTTCCCGGACCGGAACCACGCTGAAGCCCAGGTCCTTCGCTATGGCACCCAGGACCAGCCGGTAGCCGGGAGTGTAGGTGCCTTCCACGATCCGTGCCTTGACGGCCTGGTAGGCCTGTTGGGACTTGCTGCCGGGAGTGGCTGCCACGCCGGCCACGGCGGTTTCAGTCATGGCGGTTGCCTGCCCATTCCTTGTACCGGGCCTGCCATTCGGCGTTCATCGGGTAGAGGCCGTCCACGCTGTTGCCCTGCTTGACCATCTCGAAGATGAAGGTTTCCTCCTTTTCCTGCTGGATGCAGTCCTCAACGAGTTCTTCGGCGATGGCGGGCGGGATGACCAGGATGCCGTCGGAGTCGGCCACGATGATGTCGCCGGGCTGGACGGTGGCTCCGCCGCAGGCGATGGTGATGTCCGTGTCCCACGGGATGTGCCGGCGGCCCAGCACGGCGGGGTGCGGGTTGGCGAAGTACGTGGGCATTTCCAGGCCGGCCACCGCGGTATAGTCGCGGACGCCGCCGTCGGTGATGATCGCTGCCGCGCCGCGGACCTGGGCGCGCAGGGCCAGGATGTCGCCCACGGTGCCGGTGCCCTTTTCCCCGCGGGCTTCCATGACCAGGATTTCGCCTTCGTTGACGGAATCGATGGCGCGTTTCTGGGCGTTGAAGCCGCCGCCATGGGTCTTGAAGAGGTCTTCCCGGTTGGGCACGTAGCGCAGGGTCCGGGCCAGTCCCACCACGCGCCGGTCCGGGCGGGTGGCCTGGAGGCCGTCGATGCTGACGTTGTTAAGGCCGCGCTTGCGCATCTGGGATGACAGGGTGGCGGTGGCGACCGACTCGAGCTTGGCTTTCAGTTCCGGGGTGAGGGCGCTGTCAGGAGCAGGGAGCCCTGCGGCTTCGCGGGATCCGTAGGCCTCCTCCCGCTGCAGGTCGTCAACCTTGGGCTGGGCGCCAAAGTCCGCGAACGCCGTCGTGCCTTGCTCAACGGTGGTGACCAGGCGTCCGGTGGTGAGGGTGCCATCAATCGTGCCCGCCTCAACCTCCAGGACGTCGCCCGGTGCGGCCACGGAGGCGCCGGCAGGGGTGCCGGTGAGGATGATGTCGCCCTCCTCGAGGGTGAGGAGCTGGGACAGGTCCGCCACCAGCCGGGCGAAGGGGAAGAGCAGGTCAGCGGTTGTGTCGTCCTGGACCAGTTCACCGTTGTGCCAGGTGCGGATGCGAAGTTTGGAAGGGTCGACGGCGTCTGCCGGAAGAAGTGCCGGGCCCACAGGGGTGAACCCGTCCCCGCCCTTGGACCGGAGGTTGGAGCCCTTGTCCGCGTAGCGCAGGTCGTACACTCCGAGGTCGTTGCTGGCGGTGACGGCGGCAACGTGGCTCCAGGCCTCCTCGACCGTGACGCGGCGGGCGGCCTTGCCGATGATGAGCGCAATCTCGCCTTCGTAGCCGAGCAGTTCGCAGCCGGCCGGGCGCTCCACGGGGCTTCCGCTGAGCGCCAGCGAGCTGGAAGGCTTGAGGAAGTAGGACGGTTGGGCCGGGGTGCGGCCACGCTGGGCGGCCCGGCTGGGGTAGTTGATGTGCACCGCGACCACCTTGCGTGCTGCTGCCAGGGTGTCGCCGTTGACCTGCTCCAAAACGTCTCCTCATCAGGTACGAAATCGTATACGATCACTATCCATAGATTTGCAGCTTCCGTCAACCCCCTTGTTTCGGCTGTTTTTGCGGCACTTCCGGAGCCACTTGTCGCCCGCGTCACAACCGGCGTACAGTGGAAAACAAGTTTAGAGTTTTCGATTATCGAATCTACTGTTCTGATATAGAACACGAACTGATGTGAATCATCCACAACGAAGTGAGGAAAGCCCGTGCAGTTCCACCACCACGGATACGTATCCGGTGACCCGCGCATCAAGCCGGCAGCCGGCGTCGGACTGAACCGCCCCGAGGAGCTCCCGGAGGAAGTGGACGTGCTCATCGTCGGCACCGGCCCAGCCGGAATGCTCGCCGCCGCGCAGTTGTCCATGTTCCCCAATGTCACCACGCGGATCATTGACCGCCGGCCGGGCCGCCTCGCTATTGGGCAGGCTGACGGGATCCAGGCGCGCAGCGTCGAAACCTTCCAGGCCTTCGGGTTCGCAGAGCGGATCATCGCCGAGGCCTACCGGATCACGGAGATGGCGTTCTGGAAGCCGGACCCTGCCAACAACGCCAACATCATCCGCGCTGCACGCGCCGTCGACGACGAAACAGGGATCAGCGAGTTCCCGCACCTGATCGTCAACCAGGCCCGCGTGCTGGACTACTTTGCCGAGTTTGCGGCGAACTCACCCACCCGCCTCAAGCCCGACTATGGCTATGACTTCCAGGGCCTCACCGTCGCCACCGAGGGCGACTACCCGGTCACTGTGACGCTGCTTCACACCGCCGGACCCAATGAGGGCCAGGAGCGGATTGTCCGTGCAAAGTACGTGGTGGGGGCCGACGGCGCGCGCAGCAAGGTTCGCCAGGCGATCGGCTGCACGCTGGCAGGGGACCAGGCCAACCACGCCTGGGGCGTCATGGACGTCCTGGCCGTCACCGACTTCCCTGACATCCGCACCAAGTGCGCCATCCAGGCCGAGAAGGGCAGCATCCTGCTGATTCCGCGGGAAGGCGGCTACCTGTTCCGCATGTACGTGGACCTGGGCGAAGTGGATCCTGCCACCCACCACGCCGTCCGCAACACGAGCATCGAGCAGATCATCCACAAGGCAAACGAGATCCTGCACCCCTACACCCTGGATGTACGCAACGTGGCGTGGCACAGCGTGTACGAGGTGGGCCACCGCCTCACGGACAGGTTCGACGACGTCCTGCCCGCGGACCGCGGCACCCGCACCCCGCGGGTGTTCATCACCGGCGATGCCTGCCACACCCACAGTGCCAAGGCCGGCCAGGGCATGAACGTCTCCATGCAGGACGGGTTCAACATCGCCTGGAAGCTGGGGCATGTGCTGGAGGGCCGCAGCCCCGAGAGCCTGCTGACCACCTACTCGGAGGAGCGGCAGGTGGTGGCCAGGAACCTGATCGACTTCGACAAGGAGTGGTCCACCATGATGGCCAAGAAGCCCGAGGAGTTCGAGCACCCCTCGGACCTTGAGGACTTCTACGTGCGGACCGCCGAGTTCCCGGCAGGTTTCATGACCCAGTACGCGCCGTCCCTGATTGTTGGCGGCACCGACCACCAGGACCTGGCCGCCGGCTTCCCCGTGGGCAAGCGTTTCAAGTCGGCACCGGTAGTCCGCGTGGGCGACACCAACCCCATCCACCTGGGCCACCACGCCACGGCTGACGGCCGCTGGCGGATCTATGTCTTCGCGGATGCGGCCCAGTCCGGAACGGACTCCACCACGGACAAGCTCGCCGAGTGGTTCGCGCACTCGCCGGAATCACCCCTGGCAGCAACACCCGCGGACGCCGACCCGGACGCGTGGTTCGATCTGAAGGTCATTTACCAGCAGCCGCACACCGCCGTCGACATCAATGCCGTCCCCTCCGTCTTCAAGCCGCAGGTGGGCCCGTTCAAGCTCACCGACTACGAGAAGGTGTACGCAACCGATCCCACGGCGGACATCTTCGACCTGCGCGGACTGGACCGCAACGGCGTCGTCGTGGTGGTCCGCCCGGACCAGTACGTGGCCAACGTCCTGCCGCTGACGGCAACCGCCGAGCTCGGCGCGTTCTTCGCGCCGCTGCTCAAGGCCGCGCCCGCACAGCCACGTCAGGCGGTGGCTGCCGCCGCCCGGTAGTCAGCCGCGGGGTACACGCCGAGGATCCGCACCTCGGTGGTGAAGAAGTCCAGTTCCTCGAGGGCCAGCTTCAGCGGCAGGTCCTCGGGGTGGCCCTCGACGTCGGCCATGAACATGGTGGCGGCAAACTCGTTGCCCACCATGTAGCTCTCCAGACGCGTCATGTTCACGCCGTTCGTGGCAAACCCGCCCAGCGCCTTGTACAGGGCGGAGGGGACGTTGCGGACGCGGAACACGAAACTGGTGACTGCCGGTCCGGGAAGATCCTGCCGGGCCGGCAGTGCCGTTTCCCGGGCAAGGACCACGAAGCGGGTGGTGTTGGAGGGGTCGTCCTCCACGCGGCAGGCCAGCACCTGGAGGCCGTAGATCTCCGCGGCCAGCGGGGGAGCCAGCGAGAGCTTGCGGGGGTCATTCCACTCGGCCACCTCCCGGGCGGACCCGGCGGTGTCGCCGGCGATGACCGGCTTGAGGCCGTGGTCGCGGATCAGCTTCCGGCACTGGCCCAGGGCGTGGATGTGGCTGTGCACCTCGGTGGCGCCCTCAATGGTGCTGCCCGGAATGCCCAGCAGGTCGAAATGGATGGGCAGGAAGTATTCGCCCACGATCTGCAGGTTGGACTGCGGCAGCAGGATGTGGATGTCCGCCACCCGGCCCGCGATGGAATTCTCGATGGGGATCATGGCCAGGTCCGCTTCGCCGCCGGCCACCAGTTCGAAGGCGTCCTCGAAGCTGGCGCACGGGACGCTTTCCATGTCCGGGAACATCTGCTGACACGCGATATTGGAGTTGGCGCCGGGCTCACCCTGGTACGCAATCTTGGAGGCCATGGTCCGTATGCTTTCACGCGCGCGGGCCCGTTGTGAAAACGGGCCCGCGAGTGCTACGCGGGGGTGACGCGCAGCCAGAGGTACTGCCGGGGGAGGAGGGTGATGCCGTCGTCCAGTTGCAGGGTGGCTTCGGAGAGAAGGTCGACGGCGGCAGGGGAGTACCCGCTAAAGGTTTCCGCCGGGAGGGTCTGGGCGGAGTCGCTGAAATTGGCGAGGGCCAGGACGGTGCTGCCACCGTCCGGACCGCCCGGGCGCTGGTAGCCGAGCACCGAGCGGTTGTTCGTACGGAAATCCACCAGCGTGGTTCCGGCAAATTCAGGAGTGCCCGCCCGGACCTCGATCATGCGCTTCAATCCGGCGTAGACGGCCCCCTCGGGGGTGGAGGGATCGTCACGGCGGGCGTATTGTTCGGCGGGAAAGTGCGGCCGGTGCACCCAGCGGCTGTCCTCCTCGTGGCCGGGCTCGGACGCGTAGGAGTAGTCGTTGACCTGCCCCACTTCGTCGCCCAGGTACAGCAGCGGGATGCCGCCGGTGCTGAAGGGCACCGAATGGGCCAGGAGGATCCGTTCCACCGCCTCCGCCGGGTCAACCTCCATCCCGCACAGGGACGCCGTCGTGCCGGAAATCCGGCAGTCACCCGTCTTGGGGTTGTCCTGGAAGGGGACGCCGCGGGCGAAGCTGCCCGGGAACCGGTTGACGTAGAAGGAGTTCAGGAAGCGGCGGTGGTCAAAGCCGTTGATGCCCAGCTCGGCCGCGTCCTCATCGGCGAAGGTCCAGCCGATGTCGTCATGGCTGCGGACGTAGTTCACCCATGCCGTACCGTCGGGGATGTTGTGCCTGCGCTCCAGCGCCTGTGACAGCAGGGACACGTCCCTGGTGGCCAGGGACTCCCAGATCAGGGCCATCTGCAGCGGGTTGTAGGAAAGCTGGCATTCCGCGGGGTCGATGTACAGTGCCACCTCGTCGGGGTGCACGATGGCCTCCGACTTGAACAGCAGCGACGGTGCCGCCAGGCGGCAGACCGCGTTGAACGCCCGGAGCAGCGTGTGCGCCTGGGGGAGGTTTTCGCAGGGCGTCCCCAGCTGCTTCCAGATGAAGGCGACAGCGTCCATGCGCAGGATATCCACCCCCTGGTTGGCCAGGAACAGCATCTCGGCGGCCATGGCCCGGAAAACGCCGGGGTTGGAGTAGTTCAGGTCCCACTGGTAGGTGTGGAACGTGGCCCACACCCACCGGCCGTCCGCCATCTGAATGAAGGACCCCGGATGGTTCTCCGGGAAGATCTCGCGGACACTCGCCTCAAAGGCGTCCGGCATGGTCCGGTCCGGGAAGATCCAGTAGTAGTCGCTGCACTCGGGATCGCCCGCGGCTGCCTTCCGGGCCCATTCGTGCTCGTCCGAGGTGTGGTTGAAGATGAAGTCCACCACCAGGCTGATCCCGTTGGCGCGCAGTTCGGCGGCGAGGGAGCGCAGCTGTTCCATGGTGCCCAGCTTGGGGTTGACCTCCCGGTAGCTCGACACGGCGTAGCCGCCGTCCGAATGCGGTTCGGGCGCCAGGAACAGCGGCATCAGGTGCAGGTAGGTGAGGCCCAGCTCCTTGAAGTAGGGAATGCGGCTGCGCACTCCCTCCAGGCTTTCGGCGTAGCGGTCCACATAGCAGACGCCGCCCAGCATGCCGTTGGACTGGAACCAGTCCGGCGCCTCCTCGCGTTCGGCGTCCAGCGCCTTCAGCTCCGGGGAGCGCTCCTGCCACGACCGCGCGCTCTGCACCACCAGGGCGGACAGCTGCTCCAGCCAGTCCTGCCGGGCGCCGTAAAGCGAGTGGAACAGGCTGCGGAGGGTGGGGAAGTGCTCATCCAGCCGCCGGTCAAAGTCCGGATCCGCAGGGAGGCCGAGGTCCCGTTGCCGGGCGAGTGAAGCGATGACGGCCTGGCGCGCCTCTTCGTCCTCGTTAACGGTTTCCTGCATGCCACTGCCCCTTCCAGCCGCCGCCGAGATGTCCGGCCGCACATGTACTGAAGTATTCCATGTCACACATACTGAGCCTGTCCATCCTTGAGCCGCCTGCCGGCAAGGGCGGCGCCCACAACGCCCGCGGCGTTCTCGAGGCTGGCCGGAATGACCGGGGTGCGCAGTGAGAGGCGAGGGAGGTATTCGGTACTGCACGCTGAAATGCCCCCACCGATGATGATGAGGTCGGGCGAGAAGAGGAACTCCACGTGCGACAGGTACTGCTGCAGCCGGTCGGCGTACTCCACCCAGGTGAGGCCTTGGTTCTCCCTGACGACGGCCGATGCCCGGGACTCTGCCTTGCAGCCGCCGATTTCCAGGTGGCCCAGCTCGAAATTGGGAACGAGCCTGCCGTCCACCAGCAGTGCGGATCCGATGCCCGTCCCCAGGGTCAGGACCAGGACAACGCCGCGCTGGCCTTTCCCGGCGCCGTACAGGGCTTCCGCCGTACCGGCAGCGTCTGCGTCATTCACGACGCAAACGGATCGTCCAAGCCGGGACTCCAGGTAGGACTGGACATCAAGTCCCACCCAGCTGCCGTCCATGTTTGCTGCCGACAGCGCCACTCCGCGCTGGACAATCGAGGGGATGGCGACGCCGGCAGCCAGGTTCCCGTGCCCGGGGCTTTCGGATTCGAGCTCACTGATGAGCTGGTCCAGGGTGTCTGCCACGTCATCCACCCTGCCGCTGGACGGGGTCCGCAGGCGGCGGACACCGCCGGCCGGGGTGCCGCTGACCAGGTTGACGAGTGCACCCTTGATCCAGGTCCCGCCAACATCGATTCCTATTCCGAAATCCAGTCCGGAGCCGGCGTCGGCAGGGGCGCTCACCGCAGCCACGCCGTGGCAGCGCCGGGCAGCCGGCCTGCTTCGAGGGGCGAGCTGGAGACCAGCAGCTGGCCCGCGGGCAGCTCGAAGGGTTCCGTACCGAAGTTCGTTATGGAGGTCCAGCCGTTGGGGCGCCGGAAGGCCAGGACGTCATCCCGGCCGGTTTCCAGCAGCTCCAGCGCTTCTGTTGTTTGCAGCTGCGACCGCAGGGCGAGTGCCCGGCGGTAGAGGGACAGGGTTGAATCCCCCTGGCCCTCCTGGGCCTCCACTGAGCTGCCCGCGAACCATTCCGGCTGCGGCAGGTGGGAGCCGCCGGGGCCGAAACCGAATGAGCTGCCCGCCGAGGTCCACGGCAAGGGGACGCGGCAGCCGTCGCGGCCGATCTCCACGCCCTTGTTCCGGAAGAAGGCCGGATCCTGCCGGGCGGAGTCCGGGATTTCACTGCCGACTTCCTGCAGTCCCAGTTCCTCGCCTTGGTACAGGTACGCAGAACCCGGAAGGGCGAACATCAGCAGGGACGCGGCTCGGGCGCGGCGCAGGCCGAGTTCGGCGTCGACATCTTCCTGCCTGCCGCCGGCCAGAAGCCACCGCTTGCCCGCCTGCCCGGCCATGATGTCACCTCCGGCCGAAGGCTCGGACGCGGGGAGGCCGTAGCGCGTGGCATGCCGGACCACATCGTGGTTTGAGAACACCCAGGTGGACGACGCGCCGGATGCTTCGGCCTCTGCCAGGTTCTTGATGATCGTCTTCCGGAACTGGGCGGCGTCGAAGTCCGCCTGCAGCAGGTCGAAGTTGAAGGCCTGGCCCAGTCCCTCCGGGCTGGCGTAGCGGGCGCGACGGTCGGTATGGACCCAGGCTTCGGCGACGGCGGTGCGCGGCGGGTTGTATTCATTGAACAGGCGGCGCCACTCGGCGTAGATTTCGTGGACCTCGTCGCGGTCCCAGTACGGGTGCTGCCCCGTGAGGTACAGCGCCTCGCCCTGGGCCTCGAGGTCCGCCTTGGTGGGCAGGGTTTCTTCCAGGTTCTTCGTCAGGGCGTGGGCGACGTCGATGCGGAAGCCGTCCACGCCCCGGTCCGACCAGAAGCGCAGGGTTTTCAGGAAGTCTTCGCGGACTTCGGGGTTGTCCCAGTTGAAGTCGGGCTGTTCCTTGGCAAAGATGTGCATGTACCACTGCCCCGGGCTGCCGTCGGGTTCGGTGATGCGCTCCCAGGCGGGGCCGCCGAACACCGAGTCCCAGTCCGACGGCGGCAGCTCGCCTTTTTCGCCCAGCCCGTCGCGGAAGATGTACCGGTTGCGCGCCGCGGACCCCCTGGGCGAGGCGAGGGCTTCCCGGAACCACTGGTGCCGGTCCGACGAGTGGTTGGGCACGATGTCCACGATCAGCTTGAGGCCGGCGGCGTGCAGGGCGTTGGCCATCGCGTCGAAGTCCTCCAGCGTGCCCAGCAGCGGGTCCACGTTGCGGTAGTCGTCCACGTCGTAGCCCCCATCGGCGAGTGCGGAGGGGTAGAAGGGGCTCAGCCAGACGGCATCGATGCCCAGGTTTTTCAGGTACGGAACCTTGGCGGTGATGCCGTTGATGTCGCCGATGCCGTCGCCGTTCGAGTCCGCAAAGCTGCGGGGGTAGATCTGGTACACGGAGGCCTGACGCCACCAGTTGGGGTCGGCCGTGGGGGCGGGGTGGCTTTGGGTTGCCTGGGTGGCGGTGGTGGGCAAGATTGCTTCCTCAGTTTCAGCTGTATCAGGTGTGTGGGTCCGGAGTTACTTGACGGCGCCCTGGGTGAGGCCGGACATGACCCAGCGCTGGGTAAACAGGTAGACGATGATGGCGGGGGCCATTGCCATCAGGTAGGAGGCGAAGGCCACGTTGTAGCTGTTGCTGAACTGCGTCTGGAAGATCTTTTGCAGCACGGGGATGGTCTGCAGTTCAGGATCGGAAATGATGAGTGACGGCATCATGAAGTCGTTCCATGACGCGATGAAGGCGAAGATGCCCACGGTTGCGCTCATGGGCCCCAGCAGGGGGAAGATGAGCTTCCAAAACACCTGCCACGTTCCCGCGCCGTCCATCCGCATGCTTTCCTCCAACTCCAGGGGGATCGAGCGGAGGAAGGCGGTGAAGAGCATGGTGTTGAAGGCCAGGGCGAAAACGATGTGCAGGATGGCTACCCCGAGCGGGTTGTCGAGTCCGACGAGTCCCGTGAGCTGGATCTGCGGCAGCGCCACCACGGGGAACGGGATGAACATTGCCGCGAGCAGGTAAAAGAAGGACCAACGGAAGAGACGACGGTCCCAGTTGCGGACGATGGCGTAGGCGGCCAGGGCCGAAACGATGATCTCCCCTGCAACGGCGATCACCGACACGAACACGGAAATTCCAAAGCCGCGGGGGAAGTTTGTGAGCGTCCAGGCCTGGGCAAAGCTGTCGAAGGTCAGGGGGCTTGGCAGGGAGAAGGCGTTGCCGTCCACTGCCTGGCCAGTGGTTTTGAAGGCCATGCTGACCGTGACGTAGAGCGGGACGAGCACGCTGAGCGTGCAGACAATGAGGATGATGGTGGCGGGCCACTGGATGCGTTCGGGCCCGGCGGGTAGCCGGCGGCCCTTGGCGGCCGCCGCGGGTTCTGCCTGGATGATGCTGGGTGCGCTGCTCATGCTGCGATCCCTCCCTTGCCACGTGTGAAGCGAAGTTGGACGAGTGCGATGACGATGCTGATGAGGAAGAAGATCACGGCGTTGGCCATCTGGTAGGCATAGTCGCCGCCTTCGAAGCCGCGGAAGATCGACATCGCGACGCTTCGTGTGGCCACGCCGGGCCCGCCGTCGGTGAGGCCGATGATGATGTCGTAGGCGTTGAGGTAGTTCTTGAAGCCGAGGACCGTGTTGATCACGGCGTACCCCGCAATGAGCGGCAGGGTGATGTGCCGCAGGTTCTGCCAGGGCGATGCCCCGTCGATGGAACTCGCCTCGTAGACCTCGGCGGGGACCGTGAGGAGCCCTGCGATGTAGATCAGCATGGCACTCGGGATGGACTGCCACGCCGTGACGAAGACGATCGCAAGCCACGCGAGCTGGGGGTTTGCGAGAAGGCTGGTGGCCAGCGGCTCGATTCCCATGCTTTTGCCGGCAAGGGGCAGCGAGTTCGAGAAGAGGTACTGGAACACGAACGCGATGACGATGCCGGAGATCACCATGGGGATGACGAAGACGGTGCGAAGCGCGGCACGGAAGCGGACGCGGGACGTGAGGCCCAGGGCCAGGAGGAAGGCCACGGCATTCACGACGATGACGGTGACCAGCGAGAAAACGAGGGTGAAGCCGTAGGCGCCGAGGACTCCTTCATCACGGAACACCGCAATGAAGTTCCGGATGCCGATGAAATCAAAGTCACCGAAGCCCACGGAGTTCGTGAAGCTGTAGATGAACCCGAGAACGGCGGGCAGCGTGACGGCCAGCGTGAAGATCACCAGCGAGGGCAGGAGGAAAACATAGTAGAGCGGATCAACGCGGCTTTTGCGCACGCGTGTGGTTCCAGCCGCTGCCGGGGCCGTCACCTCCACCCTGGTGGAAGGTCTCGTCATTGATGACATGGATGGTCCTCGTTTCGTGCTTTGAGAGATCGAAAGTGTGGGTCTAAGCGCGGAAAGCCAGGCGGGCCCAGTCGGCGTCCATCCTGCGCAGCGTGCTCTCGGCATCGGCGCCGCCGATGATCGACTGGATGTAGTTGGCGGCCGGAATCGAGTTCGGAATGAACTGTGAGGCGCCCATGTAGAAGCGGCCCTCGTCGTAGTACTTCTGCATCTCGACGATTCGTGGGTCGGTCACCGGTGGCGCGTCCTTGGTCGTCCCGAAACCCAGGAATTTGGCGTTGTAAGGGTTCTGGATCTCCGGCCGCATCAGGTACTGCAGGAAATCGCGGGCACCCTGCTGCCCGTTGGCGACCTCGGGAACCCAGAGCGAGAGGTCGATGTTGACGCGGACTTTGAGATCTGCGGGATCACCGGTCATGGGCAGCGGGAAAGTTCCCAGATCCAGGTCTTTGCCGGCCTTTTCGATCTCGCCAAAGGCCCAGGGTCCCTGGAAGTACATGGCGGCCTGGCCCTGGGCCATTGCCGTGTTGCCGTCTCCGTAGCCGCGGCTTGCCGCATCGGGATTGACGTATTTGGTCAGTTGGACCATGCGCTTCACCGGCTCGAGCATCGTTTTCTGGAACGAAACTTCCGAATCCGGTCCGACGTTTTCGCCAATCCCATGCATTTTCTGATAGAAGTCGCGCACGTTGACCATGCCGCCCACCGTGTAGTCGAACAATCCCTGTGCCACGGTCCAGGGGTCGCGGAAAGTGCCGTAGATCGGCGTGATGCCTGCTGCCTTGAGCACCTCGCACACCTCGATCAGTTCATCCCAGGTTGTTGGGACGGCCACCCCGTTCTCTTCGAAGATGCGGCGGTTGTAGATGACCGAGGCCGCCATGACCGAGTAGGGGATGACGCTGGTGCGGCCGGCATAGGTTGGATACCAGTTGGTGAGGTCCAGCACGTCGTCCCGGATGGAGGCCGCTGCCGGGAGGTCGGAAAGATCCGAGAGCGCCCCGCGCTCCATGAACCGCGCCATCTCCAGGTTGTAGTTGAGGCATCCGAGGTCCGGGGGACTGCTGCGGACGAAGCTGGCAGAGAGATTTGTGGCCATGTCATGCAGGACGCGCACCCGGTCCTGCGAGTCGGTGAACTTCGCAGCCAGGTCCCGGAAGTATGGAACTGCCTCCGGCTTTGACTGGTGGAACGTGATGGTGGGCCTGGCACTGGCCGGGGCGCAGCCGGCCAACCCGAAAGCGGTGAGCGCACCTCCCGCAGCGGCAAGGAAAGTGCGCCGGGAAACGTGTCTCCCGGCGGACGTCAAAGGTGGCAACATCGGCTCCTCTTGGACTCTCGGATAATTTATATGGGTCTTATATTTAGGACCTATATGAGGATGGGGGACGCAGGGGCTATCGTCAAGGGGTGGACGGAAATACGGCGAGCTCGACACAACTGTTACGGCAGATCAACTCGGAGGCGCTGTTGCGCTTCGCCCTCCAGGAACAGGTGTTTACTGCCGGAGAAGCCATGGCTGCCACCGGGCTTACCCGCGCCACGGTGCTCGGGGTTTGTGACGGCCTGGTTGATGCGGGCTGGCTGGAGGAATTGACTGACGCCCGTACCGAGGCCGGCAGGCTCAAGGGCAGGCCGGCGCGGCAGTACCAGCTGCGCGAAGCTGCGGGTGTGGTTGTGGGCCTGGATGCCGGGGAGGGCTACTTCACAACCATCGTTGCCGACCTGCGCGGCCGCGAGCTGGGCAAGCGCCGCCAAAGCATTGATTCGCACGCGCTGGGACGCGCCGGCCGCGTGGCGAATGCACGGGAGCTGATCCGCCTGACCCTTGAGGATGTTTCATGCACCCCGGAGGATGTCCTGCTCACGGCCGTCGGCGTCCCGGCGCCCATTGACGCGAACGGCGCGTCTCCCGCCGGAGGAGAATTCTGGCAGTTGATGAATTCCGGCTTCGCAGGGCACCTTTGGGGCACTGTCATCGTCGAAAATGACGCCAATCTCGCCGCCATCGCGGAGCAGGCACAGGAGCCGTCAGCCAACGTGGCCACCTTGCTGTCGGGTGAGCGGTTTGGTGCCGGCCTGATTGTCGATGGGCGCCTGCTGCGGGGTCGCCAGGGGGGCGCGGGGGAGATGCGGTTCCTGGATGAGCTGGACAGCAAGTTCGTGCCGGATGAGGGGAGCTCGGACGGGTTCGGAGCACTTGCGCGGAAGTGGGCGCGTGCCCGCATCCATTCCTACGATGGCGAGACGGTGCTGCGGCAAATACCCGAGGAGGACATCAACGCCGAAGATGTCTTCCAGGCGGCCCGCGCGGGAGACCCGCTGGCACAGGACATCATCGCCAGGCTCGGGGTGCGGCTGGCGCGAATCGCTGTGGTGCTCTCCAGCCTTCTTGACATTGAGCGGGTGGTCATCGCCGGCGCGATCTCACGCGCCATCGAACCGGTCCTGGAGCACGCCCGCAGCCTGCTGCCCACGGATTCCGGCCTGCCGCTGCCGGATCTGGTTGCGAGCACTCTCGGGGCGGAATCCGTAGTCCGGGGTGCCATTGAGTCGGCGCTGATGCGGATCAGGCGTGAACCCTCAGCGTTCATTCCGCGGGCGCCCCGTTCCTGAAAGGCGGGCGGGCGGACAGCCTAAAGCACGCTGCGGATGGCCTGCTCGAAACTGGTCACGTGCTCAAGGGCCAGCTTGCCCGCCCGGTCCGAGTCGCCGTCGGCCACTGCCTCCAGCAGTTCCACGTGTTCGGCGATGTGCTCCGCCACTGACGGCACCTTTTCCAGCACCATGCACCAAATGCGGGTGGCCAGGTTGTCGTAACGGATCAGCACGTCCTCGAGGTGGGTGTTGGCGGCGGCCCGGTAGATGAGGCGGTGGACCTTGATGTCATACCGCATGAGGTCATAGGGATCGTCATCCGCCCCCATCCTGGCAATTGCCGCCGCGGTTTCCCGTATTTCCTTGCGCAGGGCAGGGGTTGCCAGCTTGGCGGCCCGGCGGGCTGCCAGGGGTTCCAATGACTCCCGGAGTTCGGAGACGTCCGCGAGTTCGGTGATGTCGACGACGGTGGCGAACGTTCCACGGCGGGGGTACGACACGACGAGGTGGTCACCTTCCAGGCGCTTGAGCGCTTCCCGGACCGGCGTGCGGCCGATCCCGAGCTCGGCGGCGAGCTTGCCGTCGTTGATGGCCTCACCCGGCCGGATGTCGAGCATGATGAGCCGGTCCCGGAGGTGCCGGTAGGCCTGCTCGGCGAGCGAGAGGTCGCCTTCTCCGGCCAGCTGGTTCTCTGTCATTACGCTCATTCCGAGCTCTCCCAAGGTAGCTATTGACTGCCGCGTGATCTACAACATACTATTACGTCAGTTCTAATATATCAGTTACAGATCAGTTATGGATCAGTAACTCCGAAGGGCCCCAGAAGGAGAACCATGCAGGATGTACTGAACGCCTCGCTCGCCACGGTTGACGCCGACGTCGCCGCCGCTGTGGCACGGGAACTGCACCGCCAGCAGTCCACCCTTGAAATGATCGCGTCGGAGAACTTCGCTCCGTCAGCCGTGATGGAAGCCCAGGGCTCGGTCCTGACCAACAAGTACGCCGAAGGCTACCCGGGCAAGCGCTACTACGGCGGCTGCGAGCACGTGGACGTCATTGAACAGCTCGCCATCGACCGCGTCAAAGCCCTCTTCGGCGCCGAATTCGCCAACGTCCAGCCGCACTCCGGCGCGCAGGCCAACGCCGCCGCCATGTTCGCCCTGCTGAACCCGGGTGACACCATCCTTGGCCTCTCCCTGGCCCACGGCGGCCACCTGACCCACGGGATGAAGATCAACTTCTCCGGCAAGCTCTACAACGTGGTCCCCTACCACGTCCGCGAATCAGACCTCCGCGTGGACATGGCCGAGGTGGAAGCGCTGGCCCTGGAACACAAGCCCAAACTGATCGTGGCCGGCTGGTCCGCCTACTCCCGCCAGCTGGACTTCGCCGAATTCCGCCGTATCGCCGACCTCGTGGGCGCCTACCTCATGGTGGACATGGCCCACTTCGCCGGCCTGGTGGCTGCAGGCCTGCATCCCAACCCCGTCCCGTACGCCGACGTGGTCACCACCACCACCCACAAGACCCTTGGCGGACCCCGCGGCGGCGTCATCCTCGCCAAGGAGGAATACGCCAAGAAGATCAACAGCGCCGTGTTCCCCGGCCAGCAGGGCGGACCGCTGGAGCACGTGGTTGCCGCCAAGGCGGTGGCCTTCAAACTTGCCGCTGCTCCTGAATTCAAGGAACGCCAGGAGCGCGTCCTGCAGGGAGCAAAGCTGCTGGCAGAGCGACTCCTCCAGCCGGACGTCCAGGCCGCAGGCATCTCCGTGGTCAACGGCGGCACCGACGTCCACCTGGTCCTGGTGGACCTGCGCCACTCCGAACTGGACGGCCAGCAGGGTGAAGACGCCCTCCACAAGATCGGCATCACCGTCAACCGCAACGCCGTCCCGTTCGATCCCCGCCCGCCGATGGTTTCCTCCGGCCTCCGGATCGGCACCCCCGCCCTGGCCGCCCGCGGATTCGGCGCCGCCGAGTTCACCGAAGTGGCCGACATCATCGCCTCCGCGCTGATCGCATCGGCCGGCACGGGCACCCTGCCCGGGGACACCGCCGTCGAACTCCGCGAACGCGTGACGGCCCTGGCCGAAAAGTTCCCCCTTTACCCGCACCTCACCGCCGACGCCGGCCTGGCCGACGCTGAAGCAGACCTGATTGGAGCCGCCCAGTGAGCACCCAGCACCTTCCGGAGCACCCGGACTTCCTCTGGCGGAACCCGGAACCCAAGTCCTCCTATGACGCCGTGATCGTGGGCGGCGGCGGGCACGGCCTGGCCACCGCCTACTTCCTGGCCAAGAACCACGGGATGACCAACATTGCCGTCCTGGAAAAAGGCTGGCTGGCCGGCGGCAACATGGCCCGCAACACCACCATCATCCGCTCCAACTACCTCTGGGATGAGAGTGCGGCCATCTACGAGCACGCCCTCAAGCTCTGGGAGATCCTGCCCGAGGAACTCGAGTACGACTTCCTGTTCAGCCAGCGCGGCGTGATGAACCTGGCCCACACCCTGGGCGACGTCCGCGAAAGCATCCGCCGCGTGGGCGCCAACAAGCTCAACGGCGTGGACGCCGAATGGCTGGACCCGCAGCAGGTCAAGGAACTCTGCCCCATCCTGAACATCCGCGACAACATCCGCTACCCCGTCATGGGCGCCACCTACCAGCCGCGCGCCGGCATCGCCAAGCACGACCACGTGGCCTGGGCCTTCGCCCGCAAATGCGACGAAATGGGCGTTGACATCATCCAGAACTGCGAGGTGACCGGCTTCCTGAAGGAGGGGGACCGCGTGGTGGGCGTCAAGACCAACCGCGGCACCATCAACACCGAAAAGGTGGGCCTCTGCGCCGCAGGCCACAGCTCGGTCCTGGCCGAAATGGCCGGCTTCCAGCTGCCCATCCAGTCCCACCCGCTGCAGGCGCTGGTGTCCGAACTGCACGAGCCCGTCCACCCCACGGTGGTCATGTCCAACCACGTCCACGTCTACGTCTCCCAGGCCCACAAGGGCGAACTGGTCATGGGCGCCGGCGTCGACTCCTACAACGGCTACGGCCAGCGCGGCTCCTTCCACGTGATCGAGCAGCAGATGGCGGCCGCCGTGGAGCTCTTCCCGATCTTTGCCCGGGCCCATGTGCTCCGGACCTGGGGCGGCATCGTGGACACCACCCTGGACGCTTCCCCGATCGTGGGCCTGACCCCGGTGGAGAACATGTTTGTGAACTGCGGCTGGGGGACCGGCGGGTTCAAGGGAACCCCCGCCGCCGGCATGACCTTCGCGCACACCATCGCCACCGGCACCCCGCACCGGCTGAACAAGCCGTTCTCGCTGGAACGCTTCGAAACCGGCGCGCTCATCGACGAACACGGCGCCGCCGCCGTGGCCCACTAGCCGCTGCCACCAGAAAAGGACTTACGCACATGCTGCTGATCCCATGCCCCAACTGCGGCCCGCGGGACGAAACCGAATTCCACTACGGGGGACAGGCCCACGTGCCCTACCCGGAGAACCCGAACGAGCTGACCGACACCGAATGGTCCCGCTACCTCTTCTACCGGGAGAACCCGAAAGGCATCTTCGCCGAACGCTGGGTCCACAGCACGGGCTGCCGCCAATGGTTCAACATGCTCCGCGACACCGTCAGCTACGACATCCAGGCGGTCTACCCGATGGGTACGCGCCGGCCGGACCTTGCCGCTGATCCGGCCGTCGAGGCAGGCACCGCCAGTACAGCCGCCGACAGCACCACCACCGGTACCGCGGCACCCAGCCTCTCAGCAACCAGCCTTGCCGCCAGCCCTACCCGCACCGCCCCGGAAGGAGCCACCAAGTGACCTCGCAGAACGCCCGCCTGGCAACCGGCGGCCGCATCGACCGCACCATCTCCTGGCGCTTCATCGTGGACGGCGAGGAATTCACCGGGCACCCCGGCGACACGCTGGCCTCGGCCCTGCTCGCCAACGGCCGCATCGCCGCCGGCAATTCGCTCTATGAGGACCGGCCCCGCGGCATCATGTCCGCCGGAGTGGAAGAGGCCAACGCCCTGGTCCGCATCGAGGCCCGCTTCCCCGGCCACGTCGCCGAATCCATGCTGCCTGCCACCACCGTTTCCCTGGTGGACGGGCTCCAGGCCACCCGGCTCAACGGCCTGGGCAAGCTCGACCCGGAAGATGACCGCGCCGAGTACGACAAGAAGTACGTCCACACCGACATCCTGGTCATCGGCGGCGGCCCCGCCGGACTTGCCGCAGCCCGCGAGGCCGTCCGCAGCGGCGCCCGCGTCATGCTCCTGGATGACCAGCCCGAACTGGGCGGCTCCCTGCTCTCCGGTTCCACCGCGCCCGGCCTGGCCGAGACCATCGAGGGCAAGCCCGCCCTGGAGTGGGTGGCGGACGTTGAAGCCGAGCTGGTGTCCGGCGCCGAATCCACCGTCCTGAACCGCACCACCGCATTCGGCGCCTACGACGCCAACTACGTGATCGCCGTCCAGAACCGCACCGACCACCTCTCCAGCCCCGCCGCCCCCGGCGTGTCCCGGCAGCGGATTTGGCACATCCGTGCCAATCAGGTGGTCCTGGCCCCCGGCGCCCACGAACGCCCCCTGGTGTTCGAGAACAACGACCGCCCGGGAATCATGCTGGCATCGGCCGTGCGCACCTACCTCAACCGGTACGGCGTGGCCGCCGGAAAGCGCGTGGTCATCGGCACCACCAACGACAGTGCCTACGCCGCCGCAGCCGATCTCGCCGCCGCCGGGGTCAAGGTTGCCGCAGTCGTGGACGCCCGCCCCGCGCTGACCGCCGTGGCAACTGCCGCCGTCGAATCCGGAATCCGGGTGCTGATCGGCAGCGCGGTGGCCAACACTTCCTCCTCCGGAGAAGGCGCAGCCGACGGCCGGTTGGACGGCGTCACCGTCCGCAGCATCAACGACGACGGCGAGCTCACCTCCGGCGTCGAACAGATCGCCTGCGACCTGCTGGCTGTGTCCGGCGGCTGGAGCCCGCTGGTCCACCTGCACTCCCAGCGCCAGGGCAAGCTGCGCTGGGACGACGGACTGGCAGCCTTCGTCCCCAGCACCGAAGTGCCCAACCAGCAGACCATCGGCTCCGGCCGCGGCTCCTTCGCCACCGCCGACTGCCTTGCCGAGGGCGTCTCCGCCGGCGCGCGGGCCGCCATCGCAGCGGGCTTCGAATCCGCCGTCGAACCGTCAACGTTCGGTGAGCCCAAGGCCGCCGCGCCCACCCGCCAGCTCTGGCTGGTGCCGGGCGAGAACGGCACCCCCGACGACTGGCACCACCACTTCGTGGACTTCCAGCGCGACCAGTCCGTGGCTGACGTACTGCGCTCCACCGGGGCCGGCATGCGTTCCGTCGAGCACATCAAGCGGTACACCTCCATCAGCACCGCCAACGACCAGGGCAAGACCTCCGGCGTCAACGCCATCGGCGTGATCGCCGCGGCCCTCCGCACGGCCGGCGAAGCCTCCCGCGGCATCGGCGACATCGGAACCACCACCTACCGTGCACCGTTCACCCCGGTGGCCTTCGCGGCACTGGCCGGACGCCAGCGCGGCGAACTCTTCGACCCCGCCCGCATAACCTCCATCCACCCCTGGCATGTGGCCAAGGGTGCGCTCTTCGAGGACGTCGGGCAGTGGAAGCGCCCCTGGTACTACCCGCAGGACGGGGAGGACATGGACGCCGCAGTGCTGCGCGAGTGTGCCGCTGTCCGCGAGTCCGTGGGCTTCATGGACGCCACCACGCTGGGCAAGATCGAGATCCGCGGCAAGGATGCGGGGGAGTTCCTGAACCGGGTCTACACCAACGCGTTCAAGAAACTCGCCCCGGGCTCGGCCCGCTACGGCGTGATGTGCACGCCGGACGGAATGATTTTCGACGACGGCGTGACCCTCCGCGTGGACGACGACACCTACTTCATGACCACCACCACCGGCGGCGCCGCGAAGGTCCTGGACTGGCTGGAAGAGTGGCTGCAGACAGAGTGGCCGGAACTGGACGTCAAGTGCACCTCGGTGACGGAACAGTGGAGCACCATCGCCGTCGTCGGCCCCAAGTCCCGTGAAGTCATCGCCAGGGTCGCACCGGAACTGGCTGCCAACGGCGGCCTGGACGCCGAGGCGTTCCCGTTCATGACCTTCCGCGAAACCACCCTGGCCTCCGGCGTCCGCGCCCGGATCTGCCGGATCTCGTTCTCCGGCGAACTGGCCTACGAGATCAACATCCCGGCCTGGTACGGGCTGAACACCTGGGAAGCCGTGGCCGCCGCCGGAGCCGAGTTCAACATCACCCCGTACGGCACCGAAACCATGCACGTGCTGCGCGCCGAAAAGGGCTACCCGATCGTCGGCCAGGACACGGACGGCACCGTCACCCCGCAGGACGCCGGCATGGAGTGGATCGTTTCCAAGGCCAAGGACTTCATTGGCAAGCGGTCGTACTCCCGCGCCGATTCCAGCCGCGAGGACCGCAAGCACCTGGTCAGCGTCCTTCCCGTCGACGGAACGCTCCGGCTGCCTGAAGGGACCCAGCTGGTGGAAAAGGGACGCTCCACCAACCCGGCCTACGGGCCGGTTCCGATGGAAGGCTTCGTCACCTCCAGCTACCACAGCGCAGCGCTGGGCAGGTCCTTCGGCCTGGCCCTGATCAAGAACGGCCGCAACCGCATCGGCGAAACACTGGTGGCCGCCGCCGGCGACCAGCTGGTGGACGTGGTTGTTGCGGAAACAGTGCTTTTTGACCCAGAAGGGACCCGTAAAGATGGCTGAAACAGCAGCATCCCCCACCCAGAGCTCCGCAGAGCAGAACCTCTCGGCACGCGTCAGCCCGGCACGCCAGCTGGCGGAAGCCTTCACCGCAGGCTCCCTGGCCGGCACCGTCGAACTGTCCGAGCTCCCCTTCCTGACCATGGTGGGGCTGCGGGCAGACGCCGGCTCGGAAACGGCGCAGCGGCTGGCCGCCGCCACCGGCGGACTGCCCGCCGCCTCCGGTGCTGTGGCAACCACCGGGGACACCTCTGTCCTGTGGCTGGGGCCCTCCGAGTTCCTGGTGGTGGCACCCACCGAGGCGCACGAATCCCTTGGCGGGGACCTGATCCCGGCCCTCCGCGAAGCGCTGGGCAACGACGCAGGCCAGGTGGTGGACCTGTCCGCCAACCGCACCACGTTCGAACTGGTGGGCCCCCGGGCCCGCGCCGTCCTGGAAAAAGGCTGCTCGCTGGACCTGCACCCCCGGGTGTTCAAGGCCGGTACCGCCTTCTCCACCGAAATCGCGAACATCCCAGCGATCCTCTGGAAGACCGGGGAGGACTCCTTCCGGATCTTCCCCCGGGCATCGTTCGCCGAGTTCCTGGGCCGGTGGCTCCTGGACGCCATGCGGGAGTACGCCTCACCCGAGGTACCCTGATGGCGCTCAGCGTCCTTGACCTGTTCTCCGTTGGCATCGGGCCCTCGTCCTCACACACGGTGGGCCCGATGCGGGCTGCCAAGCTCTTCGCCGACGGCCTGAAGGGCGACGGCCAGTTGGCCTCCACCGTGCGTGTCCAGTCGGAACTGTTCGGTTCCCTGGGCGCCACGGGCCGCGGCCACGGCTCCGACAAGGCGGTGGTCCTGGGCCTGCAGGGCCTGGAGCCCGAAACCGTGAACACGTTCACCGCTGACGACCAAGTGGCAGCAGCGGCCTTGAACGCCGAGCTGCACATCGCCGGCAGCCACCGGGTGGACTTCAACTGGGAAGAGGACGTGGTGCTGCACCGCCGCAAGTCCCTTCCCGCGCACCCCAACGGCATGACCTTCCGCGCCCTCGACCACACCGGCGCCGTGCTCAGCGAACGCAGCTACTACTCCATTGGCGGCGGCTTCGTGGTGGACGGCGACGCCGAAGGGGCCGACAAGGTGGTGGCGGACGACACCGTCCTGCCTTACCCGTTCGCCACGGCGGACGAGCTCCTGCAGATCTGCAGCCGCGAGGGCATGTCCATTTCCGATGTCATGCTGGCCAACGAACTCACCTGGCACAGCGAGGCAGAACTCCGGGAGAAGCTGCTCGGGCTCTGGGCCGTGATGCGCGAATGCGTGGAGAACGGCTGCAACGCCGAGGGCATCCTGCCGGGCGGCCTGAAGGTACCCCGGCGCGCACCGGCGCTGTTCCGCACCCTGACGGCGTCCGCTGCGGCATCGGCGGAGGCCTCCGCCCAGGCGGCGGCAGCAACGCCGTCGCCCGTCCAGGCACCGGCGGACCCGCTGCTGGCCATGGAATGGGTCAACCTGTTCGCACTCGCCGTGAACGAGGAGAACGCCGCCGGCGGGCGGATCGTCACGGCTCCCACCAACGGCGCGGCCGGGATCGTGCCGGCCGTCCTGCACTACTACGTGAAATTTGTTCCGGGAGCAGACGACGACGGCGTGGTCCGCTTCCTGCTGGCGGCGGCCGCCGTCGGAATCCTTTTCAAGACAAATGCGTCCATCTCCGGCGCCGAAGTGGGCTGCCAGGGTGAGGTGGGCTCCGCCTGCTCCATGGCCGCGGCCGGGCTCTGCGAAGTGCTCGGCGGGACACCGGCGCAGGTGGAAAACGCCGCGGAGGTGGGGATCGAGCACAACTTGGGCTTGACCTGCGATCCCGTGGGCGGCCTGGTGCAGATCCCCTGCATCGAGCGGAACGCGATCGCCAGCGTAAAGGCGATCAACGCAGCCCGGCTGGCCCTCCATGGGGACGGCAGCCACAAGGTCTCGCTGGACAAGGCCATCAAGACCATGCGCGACACCGGAGCCGACATGAAAACCAAGTACAAGGAAACCTCCCGAGGAGGCCTCGCCGTGAATGTGATCGAGTGCTGAGCCATGACTGTTACTGAGACCCGGATGCCTGCCCCGAAGGCGTCCACCACCGTGGAGCACGTCCTGACCCTCGACTGCGCCGAGGGCCCCGGCATCGTGCACGCCGTCTCCGGCTTCCTGCTGGAACACGGCTGCGACATCATCGACAACAAGCAGTTCGGTGAGCGCTCCGAAGGCCACTTCTTCATGCGGGTGCACTTCGTTTCCGAGGGCGACGATTCCACCGTGGAAGTCCTGCGGGACTCGTTTGCCCCGGTCGCGGACAAATTCGGCATGCGGTGGCAGCTGGAACGCCAGGGCTCCAAGCGCAAGGTTCTGATCATGGTGTCCAAGTTCGGACACTGCCTCAACGACCTGCTGTTCCGTGCCCGGATCGGCGAACTTCCCGTTGACGTGGTGGCCGTGGTGTCCAACCACCGTGACCACCAGGCGTTGGTCGAGTGGCACGGCATCCCGTTCCACCACATCCCGGTCACGGCTGACACCAAGCCCGAGGCCGAGGCGCAGCTGATGGACCTGGTTGACGGGCTGGAGGTGGAACTGGTGGTGCTGGCCCGGTACATGCAGGTGCTCAGCGACGACCTGACCCGCAAGCTGGACGGCCGGGCCATCAACATCCACCACTCATTCCTGCCCAGCTTCAAGGGCGCGAAGCCGTACCACCAGGCCTACGCGCGTGGCGTCAAGACCGTGGGCGCCACAGCCCACTACGTCAACGCTGAACTGGACGAAGGACCCATCATCGCCCAGCAGGTGGTGGAGGTGGACCACACCTACGGGCCAGAGGACCTGGTGGCCGCCGGCCGCGACACCGAATGCAAGGCCCTCTCCAACGCGGTGAAATGGCACTGCGAGGGCAGGGTCCTGCTGCAGGGCAACCGCACCGTGGTGCTGCGGTAACCCCAGATAACTGAATTACGACGGCGTGGCCGGCTTCCTTCCAGGGGAGGCCGGCCGCGCTTTATTGTGCCCGGCTGATTCTCCCCATGTTTGGGCTCGCCCGACGGCGTGTCCCCGCCACACGCCGCCGGCTGCGAGTGATGCGGGCGGAAAGGTGGGGAAATTCAGCGGCGGGAGGATGCCCGGACCGGCGCTGCGCGGACCGACAACAACTGATCGCTGGTGGACAAAGCGGAATTCCCTGCCGCTGCCAAGCTGGATCCCACAGCAATTTTCCCGAGCTCATGACCGTTAAGAAGGATCCAATGAGTATTTCGAATTCCGAGACCCGGACCGCTGACGCTCCGGCCAAGGAGCATTCCACCGCCCTCCGCGCCGGCAGCATCGGCGTGCTCGGCATCCTGTTCTTCGTCCTGTCCGCCCAGGCGCCCCTGACGGGGATCGTGGGCGCGGCGCCGCTGGCGGCGGCCCTGGGCAACGGCGCCGGTGCCCCCGGCGCGTACCTGATCGTGGGCATAGTCATCGTGGTTTTCGCCGTCGGCTTCGTTGCCATGAGCCGCAAGATCCAAGCGAACGGCGCCTTCTACGCCTACGTGACGGCAGCTTTTGGCAGGCGGACCGGAGCCGGGGCGGCCTGGCTGGCCCTGCTGGCCTACAGCACCGTCCAGGCCGCCATGTACGGGCTGTACGGTGCGGCCTTCTCCGGGCTCCTGGCCTCGACCGGCCTGGACATTCCCTGGTGGCTGCTGGCCCTGGCCACCATGGCGGGAGTCCAGGTACTGGGCTCCCTCAACATCGAAATCGGCGCCCGCGTCCTGGCCGTGCTGGTGGGCCTGGAGGTGGCCATCCTGCTGATGTTCGGCTTCACCGTACTGTTCCACGGCGGCGGCCCGGAAGGCATCAGCGTTGCGGCGTCCTTTTCCCCCGAAGCCATTGGTGCAGGTGCCCCCGGCGTTGCCATCATGTTCGCGGTGGCGTCCATGTTCGGCTTCGAGTCCACCGCCATCTACTCCGCCGAGGCCAAGGACCCGCACCGCACCGTCGCCCGGGCCACCTACCTCTCGGTGGGGGTGATCTCGGTATTCTTCGCCTTCATCTCCTGGATGCTGGTGAGCTACTACGGGCCCTCAAGCGTCATGGACGCCGCGGGCGCCGCCCTCGAGTCGGGGGATGCGACGTCCTTCGTGCTGGGTCCGCTGGTGGAACTGTTCGGCCCCTGGGCGGGCATCGTGGCCGGCATCCTGCTGGTCACCTCGTTGCTCGCCGGCATCATCGCCTTCCACAACGGCATCAACCGCTACCTCCACTCCCTGGCCCTGCGCGGTTCCATGCCCGCCGTCCTTGCCCGGACCAACCGGCACCGGGCTCCTGCCGTTGCCGCCTGGATCCAGTCCGCCACCGCCGTCGTCCTGGTGGTGCCGTTCGCCATCCTGGCGATGGACCCTGTGCTGACCCTGTTCTCATGGTTCAGCGGCCTTGCTGTGGCAGCTCTCCTGGTGCTGTACATGCTCTGCTCAGCCGCCGTCGTCGCGTTCTTCCGACGGGAACATGCCGGCGCCGGGCTGTGGCAGACCCGGATTGCCCCGGCCCTGGCGGCAGTCCTGCTGGCATGGGTCCTCTACCTGGTGGTCAGCAATTTCACCGCCCTCATTGGCGGCAATGCCGAGACGGCCACGGCCCTGCTCGCAACGGTCCCGGCGGTCTTCCTGTCCGGGGTGCTGGTGGAATGGGTCATCGAGCGGCGCCACCATTCAGCTTCCCCGGGCCACGTGCTTACCTAGCTGGCGCGGGATCTCCGGCACTGGCCCGGCGTGGAACCTTTGGTCCGCGCCGGGCCAGTGCGCGTGCCGTGACGAACAGGATGGCCACGACCAGCGCGCCACCCCACGCCGCGGCCGGAGAAGCGGGCCAGAACCCTGCCAGGCCAAGGAGTGCCGGAATTGTGGCCGACGCCGGAGCAGCCAGCACCAGGGCCCAGCCCGTGAACCGTTCAAGCCGCACCGCGCCCAGGGCCAGGCAGGCGAACAACAGGGCCCACAGCACGGACCAGCACACCCACAGCACCGCGAGCAGGGGGTCTGTGCCCAGCCAGGCGGTGGCCAGCAGCGCGCCGCATAACGCCACCAGCCCGCAAAACCAGCCCAGGCCGCGTGACCCGAGCCCCAGCAGCACATCCAGTCCCGAGTACAGATAGGTGGATCCGAACAGGAACATGCCGGCGGCCGTGAGGAGCGGCGCCGGAGCGTCCCCGGCGGCAGAGACATAGACGACGGCGAGCACCAGTTGGGTGCCGCCCACCAGCAGGTTGAGGGCCGCGGCGTCGCGGCGGGGAACGTGCCCGAGGGTCGCCAGCCCGTTGGCCAGCAGCGCGGCACCGGAGAGCAGGAGGCATATGAAAGGCATCAGCGGCCCTCTTCCCGGAAAACTAACGCAAGGCGGAACTTCTTTGTCACCTGACGGACGTTAGCGGAAGCGGAGGGGCGGTGCCCAACGGGCCCTGGTCGTAATTGGTGGGGACGGCCGGGTGCGGCCTAGGCGCTTTTGCGCCACTCGCTGGGTGAGACGCCGAAGGCGTCGCGGAAGGTGCGGCTGAAGTGGGCTGCGTCCAGGAAACCCCAGCGGCCCGCAATCGTGCCGACGGACTGCCCCGCGTTCAGCGGGTCGCGGAGTTCGCGGCGGGCGCCCTCAAGCCGTTGGGTCCGGATCCAGCTGGCCACCGTGGTCCCGGACTCGTGAAAGACGTTATGCAGGTGCCTGGTGGAGATGAAGTGTGCGGCTGCAATGCTCGCCGGGGACAACAGCGGGTCCGAGAGGTGCGCCTCGATGTACTCGCGGACCGAGACGGCCAGCAGCGCCTGCGGCTTCATCCGGTCCGGCCTAATATCCATTTCGGCATGCAGCATGGTGGACACCAGGTCCAGGGCATTCGTTGCCAGCCGGGACCCGCTGGGGCCGTTCAGGACGTCCAGGTTTTCCGACAACTGGCGGATGAACTGACCCACGAGTCCGCTCAGGCCTCCGCTGCCCATCCGCACCGCCGCCAACTGTCCCACATAGTCGGCGGGCAGGGACACGGCGTCGCAGGGGAACATCAGCACCATGATGCGGGTCGTGTCCTCGAAGGCGAGGGTGTAAGGCCGGTTGGTGTCGTAAATGGCCAGGTCGCCGGGCTGGAGCACGGCTTCGCGGTTGTCCTGGATCAGCAGCCCGGTGCCCTCCAGTTGCAGGTTGAGCTTGAAATAGCGTTCGTGGGCCTGTGCGATCAGGGCGGGGGTGCGGTGCACTTCGTGCGAGGTGGCGGTCACTTCAACAACGGACATCCGGTCCAGCACCCGGGAGCGCATCCGGCCCTGGAACCCGTCCACGTCAGCTGTCTGTGCGGTGAGGGGCACGAAGGACTCTGCCACCAGGTGCTTCCAGTGGTCGAAGGACGCCGCAACGCTCGCAGTAACGTGCTGGCGTTCGGGCCGGGTAACTTTTCCGGCTGTAGCTGTTGCTGGCATGGATGTTCCTTGCGACAGATGGCCACCTGATGTCCCCCCCGGACTGTGTCCTGCGACACAGTACGTTCAGGGTAGCGCGGGCCGAATCTTTTTTCAACGGTTGGCGAAAAAAGAATGGCTCGGCTGCCTGTCAGGCATTTCCAAGCTTCCCGTGGCATGATCCGCGCATGAACGCCGTCGCCGCTTCACAGGACCGCCACCGCAACTTCAATTCCCCGCGCATCATTCCCGGCTGCGGATGGTGGTGATGCTCGCTGTTGGCGTGGTGGTGGCACTTGGCGTGGGTGCGCTGGGGCACTGGACCTATGCGCCCGCCCTCGGCTGGGCGGCCGCCTCGGCCACGTACCTGGTCTGGGTCTGGAGTGTGATCCGGCACCTGGGGCCCGGCGCAACCGCCGCCCATGCCCGCCGGGAGGATCCGGGCCGGGTCTTTTCGGACACGATGGTCCTCAGTGCCACGGTGGCCAGCTTTGCCGGAGTGGCCCTGATCCTGCTGGATGCCTCCAGCTCGCAGGGCATGAGCAAGGATGCCACGGTGGCCATGGCCCTGGGCAGCATTGCCCTGTCGTGGTTCCTGGTCCACACCCTGTTCACGCTCCGCTACGCGGCCATCTACTACCGCGACGGGACCGGCGTCGATTTCAATGAGGAAACCCAGCCCCGCTATGCGGACTTCGCGTACCTGGCGTTCACCGTTGGCATGACCTTCCAGGTATCGGATACGGACCTGAAGACCAACGCCATCCGCTCCACGGTCCTCCGGCAAGCCCTGCTGTCCTACCTGCTGGGGGCCATCGTCCTGGCCACCACCATCAACCTGGTGTCCGGCCTCATCCACTAAACGCCCGCGTGAGCGGGTTGGCTCCGTTAACGCCAATGGGTGCAGCCCCTGCGGGAGCTGCACCCATTGTGGGAGGCGTCAATTAATCCTTCTTGAAGGCATCCTTGACTTTTTCGCCGGCCTGCTTGAGGTCGGCTTTTGCCTGGTCGCCCTGGCCCTCAGCCTTCAGGCTCTCATCGCCCGTGGCGCTGCCGGCAGCTTCCTTGCCCTTGCCGCCAAGCTTCTCTGCAGCGTTGCCGATCTTGTCGTCCAAACCCATGGAGATGCTCCTAACAATTCGTGCTCGCTCCGGTCTGCACCAGAACCTGACCAGTCAATAGTAAGCATACTTTCGAGTTTAGGGCTCATTTGCTGCCTGGAATTTTGCCAAGCAGGGCGAGGTAGCCTTCCAGCTGCGCGGCGTGGCCGAACTCCACTTGGCCCTCCGGCGCAAGGGCGGCCTCGACCTGGGCTCCCAGCAGCATGTTCAGCAGCTGGCCGGCAAGGACGGAGTCGGCGACGTCGGCGTTGACGTCCCCGCTGTTCCGTGCCTCTCCGAGGTAGCGGCGGATGGTGGCCAGCCATTCGGCCATGGATTCGCGGTGGATGTCAGCCTTCCGTGGATCGCTGACTGCCTTCTGCCAGAACGGGATGACCACGCGCGCTTCATTGATGCGCTCTTCATCGAGGGGGAGGACCTCCAGGCAAAAGGACCGCAGCGCCTCCAATCCGGCCTTGCCTGCCGTCACCTGGGCGATGCGTTGATTGGTCCGGTTGAACACATGGCTGAAGGCGAACTCAAGCAGCGTGTCCTTCGTGGGGAAGTATGGCTTCAGGGCGCCGTTGGCGAAGCCGGCCTCCATGGCAATCTCGCGCATGGTGGCACTTTCAAGCCCCTGCCGGGCGATGATCCGCCACGTGGCATCCACGAGTTCCAGGCGGCGCTCGTCATGGTCAACAATCTTCGGCACGGCGGCCACTCCCTGGAAATTTCTTTGCCCAACCTCTTGTGAGCCATGTTACGGACGTTTATTCTCTACAACTATAGAAAATAAACCCAATGGCCGGCGACGGCCCGGACGAAGGTTTACTCCATGACGCTTGCACCCACCGACACTGCATCAGCCTCTGCGTCGGCCTACCGGCTGGCCACGGCGCAGGAAATCCTGGACGTGCGCTCCATCCTGCAGTCGGGAGGCCACCTCGGCCCGCAGCACAGGATCGCCTACCTGGGCCAGCTGGATCCTTCGCGCGGCACCGATCCAGCGCCGGCCGACCGACGGTTCCGCGTCTTCATCCACGATGTCTCAGGCGCTGCGCCGCGCGATGTCGTGGTCTCCACCACCCGGCACGAGGTGCTCTCCGCCGTCGAACTGGACACCGCGGTGACCGGCGAGCTTCC
Source organism: Pseudarthrobacter sp. MOO14 (assembly GCF_058267675.1). Taxonomy (NCBI): domain Bacteria; kingdom Bacillati; phylum Actinomycetota; class Actinomycetes; order Micrococcales; family Micrococcaceae; genus Pseudarthrobacter; species Pseudarthrobacter sp. MOO14. The sequence goes on along the minus strand of NZ_CM177849.1, from coordinate 2,008,127 downwards.
GGTCCTCGAGGAGGAGTTCGAGGTGGTGGAGGCGCTGCTGGCCACGGACGAACGGTGGCTCAAAGCGCTCGCGGACCGCGGGCTGGATGTCGGGAAGGTCCGGGTGGCCCCGCTGTCCGCCGGGGTCTTCGAATACGCCGAAGAGAAGGGCCGCCGGATCCTCCGCGGGCTGGCATTCGTGCAGGAGTTCCCGGAGGACAGCGCCTGGGCGCACCCCGTGGACGGGCTGGTGGCCTATGTGGACGTGGTCAGCAAGGAAGTCACCCAGGTCATCGACCTCGGCGCCATGCCCATCCCCGCCGAGCACGGCAACTACACCGACCCCGAACTGACCGGACCCATCCGCGACACCCAAAAGCCCATCAGCATTACCCAGCCCGAAGGCCCCAGCTTCACTGTCGCCGGCGGCAACCACGTGGAGTGGGAAAAGTGGAGCGTGGACGTTGGCTTCGATGTCCGCGAAGGGGTTGTCCTGCACAATCTCGCCTTCCAGGACGGCGGCCGGAAGCGGCCCATCATCAACCGGGCGTCCATTGCCGAGATGGTGGTTCCCTACGGCGACCCGTCGCCGGTCCGGTCATGGCAGAACTACTTCGACACCGGCGAATACCTGGTGGGCCAGTACGCCAACTCCCTGGAACTGGGCTGCGACTGCCTGGGCGAGATCACCTACCTCAGCCCCGTCATCTCCGACGCGTTCGGCAACCCGCGCGAAATCCGCAACGGCATCTGCATGCACGAGGAAGACTGGAGCATCCTCGCCAAGCACTCGGACCTCTGGAGCGGCGTCACCTACACCCGCCGCAACCGCCGCCTGGTGATCTCCTTCTTCACCACTATCGGCAACTACGACTACGGCTTCTACTGGTACCTCTACCTGGACGGCACCATCGAGTTCGAAGCCAAGGCCACCGGCGTCGTTTTCACGTCCGCGTTCCTGGCGGGCGGCTCGGACAACATCTCCCAGCTGGCCCCGGGCCTGGGCGCCCCGTTCCACCAGCACCTCTTCAGCGCCCGGCTGGACATGGCGATCGACGGCTTCACCAACCGGGTGGAGGAGGAAGACGTGGTCCGGCAGGCCATGGGGCCGGGCAACGAGCGCGGCAACGCCTTCTCCCGCAAGCGCACCGTGCTGGCGCGGGAATCCGAGGCCGTCCGCGAGGCCGACGCCCGCGCCGGCCGCACCTGGATCATTTCCAATCCCGAATCCCGCAACCGGCTGGGTGAGCCCGTGGGCTACAAGCTCCACCCGCACAACCAGCCCACGCTCCTGGCCGATCCGGACTCCTCGATCGCCCGCCGCGCAGCCTTCGCCACCAAGGATCTCTGGGTCACCCGCCACGCAGACGGGGAACGCTACCCGACGGGCGACTTCGTCAACCAGCACGCCGGCGGCGCGGGCCTGCCCGCCTACGTGGCGCAGGACCGCGACATCGACGGCCAGGACATCGTGGTCTGGCATACCTTCGGCCTCACCCACTTCCCCCGGGTGGAGGACTGGCCCATCATGCCCGTGGACACCGTGGGCTTCAAGCTCCGGCCGGAAGGTTTCTTCGACCGCAGTCCGGTGCTGGATGTCCCGGCCAACCCGAACCGGCAAGCCGCGTCCTGCCACACCGAGGGCGGCAGCGGTGGCTGCCACTAGCGCCGCCCCTGCCCCGGCGCCGGCAGCAGGCAGGGCGGCAGCAGCAGGAAGGACGACGGCGGCGGCCCGGGCCCGTGCCGGCGGTCCGGTGGTCCACCCTCGGCTCGCGGCCGTGGTCACCGCCGTTTCCTGCGCCACGCACGTCTGGCTGGCCGCCACAGGCACCCACGGTGCCTGGCTTAGCGCCCTCATGCTGGCCCTTGCCGCGGTCTGCGTGCCCTGTGCCGTCCATATCTGGCGGTACGGCGGGGTGGCCGCACTCCACCGGGTCACCGCGGCCGCCGTGGCCATGGCCGCCGTCCATGCGGGCCTCCTGCTGGGAGCCGGCGGTGCTGGCCACGCGCACGGCGCAGTGCCGTCGTCGTCCGCTGGTGCTGAGTCCGGCGGCAGCGCCCGGCTGCTGCTGGTCATTGGCCTGGAGCTGGCCACCGCCCTGGTGGCCGCCACGTTGGTGGCGAGGCTGCGCCGGCGGTAGGCGGCGCAGAAACGCCAGGCTGCGTGCCGCGAAAGGTGGCGGCGCGCGGCCTGGCGCTTGTCCGGTTGTCAGGCGGGCTTGGCGTACTCGGCCGCGCTCATGACTTCATAACCAACGAACGTCTCGTCGTTTTCCACCCAGGCGTCGTGGCCGGCCGGAATGGAGTAGGCGTCCCCCGCGTGGATGGTGGTGCGGGTGCCGTCGTCCAGCTGGACGGTCAGGGTCCCGGCGGTGCAGAAGCCAAGGTGGTTGTTTTGGCAGCTGTCCGTGTGGACCACGGTTTTGACCGTTTCGGACCAGCGCCAGCCGGGCTCGAAGGTAAGCCGGCCCAGGGTGGCGCCGCCAATGTTGACTACGTCCACCTGGGTCTTGGGCGGACGGCGCTTTTCGTCGGCGTCGTTGAAGGACTTGGTTTCAAGGTCCTTGACCGTTATTGCAGGCATTTCTGGCTCCTCGAAAGGGAGTGGTTATGAAATTCGCCCACGGGCGCTGAGCCGCTCAGGGAATGACGGTCCGGCGGGGCGGGAAGTGCCCGTCCGGAACCCGCCGGACCTTGCGTCGCAACGATTTCAATCTGCTCTCCGGCGCTGGCGATGTCAATGCCGGGCGGCCCATTCGAACCATTCCCGGGCCGGGTTGGTCACAGCGGGGGCCGAGCGGTCCAGCCCTGGCTGCGCCGCCCACCTCACGCCGTTGGCGAGCACCCGCTGGACCTGCGGATGGTGGTACACGGGGTACTCCTGGTCGCCGGGGCTGAAGTAGAAGATCCTGCCCTTGCCCCGGGTGAACGTGACGCCGGAACGGAACACTTCGCCGCCGGCGAAGGAACTGATGAAGATCAGGTCGTCGGGGTCCGGGATGTCGAACAGTTCGCCGTACATTTCCTGCTCGGGGATGACGATGGGGCTCTCCACGCCTTCCGCGATGGGATGCGACGGCTTCACCGTCCACACCAGCTCGCGCTGGCCGTCGTTCCGCCAGGCGAGGGAGCAGCTGGTGCCCAGCAGCCTGGTGAAGATTTTCGCGAAGTGCCCCGAGTGGAGCACGATCAGTCCCATCCCGCCGAGCACGTGCCGGTGGACGCGTTCGACGACGGCGTCACTCACCTCGTGGTGGGCGATGTGGCCCCACCAGAGCAGGACGTCCGTTTCCGCGAGCACCTCCTCGTCCAGGCCGTGGTCGTCGTTGCTGGCGAGCACCGCCGTCGTAATGTCCGCGTCCGGGTAGTAGGGCCGGAGCCCCGCGGCGATGGCGCCGTGGATACCATCCGGGTAGATATCGCCGATATGGGCGGGCTCGTTGTTGGCCTCGTGGACGCCCTCATTCCAGACCCGGATCCTCAGTTTTCCGTTCATTAGAGCCTGACCTCCCTCTGCTCGAGTGCCGACTGGTAGCAAGCGTCGATGACCTGTGCCCGGTAGAGCGCCAGGGAGCCGTCGTGCTCGGCCCAGGCCGCTTCACCGTCGCGGACTGCGGTCACGAAGTCTTCCACCACGGCGTCGTGGGCGCGGCCGGGCAGCACCGGCGGCACGTAGTCGGCTGACTCGCCGTCCGTGTCCGTGAACACCCGGAGCTGGCCCACGGGCGGGAACGGAGCCCCGTGCACCTTCAGTTCGGCGCCGCCGTCCGTGCCGTAGACCGTGAAGTCGAGGAGATCGTCAGTTTCCCGGTATGTTGCCCAGCCGGCCTCGATCAGCAGCGTTCCGCCGCCCTCAAGGCGGAGGAACGCAGAGGCGAAGTCCTCCACTTCGAAGGCGTGGCTCGTGGCCTGGGCCGAGTACCTGCTGCCGCCGCCGCGTCCCTGCGGGCCCAGTTCCGAGTGGGTGGCGGCAGAGACGGCCACCACCTTCGGTTCTCCGAGCAGGTGCAGGGCGTAATCCAGTGCGTGGACGCCGATGTCCGCCAGCGGTCCGCCGCCTGCGAGCTCGGGGTTGGTGAACCAGCTGCCCAGGGTGGGGATGCCGGAGCGGCGGAGCCAGGAGGCCTTGGCGTAGTAGGGGCGGCCCAGGCCGCCGGCGTCGATGACGTCCTTGAGGGCCTTGATGTCGCCGCGGCGGCGGTGGTTGAACGCCACATCCAGGACCCGTCCGGCCTTGCGGGCAGCATCCACCATGGCCTGGCCCTCCACGGCGTTGCGGGCGATCGGCTTTTCGCTCAGCACATGGATTCCCCGCTCCAGGGCCGCGATGGCAATGGGGGCGTGCAGGAAGGTGGGAACGGCCACGCTGACGGCGTCCAGGCCGCCGTGGTCCAGCATGTCCTGCCAGTCGGCGAAACCGTTGGGAATGGCGTATTCGGCTTGCAGGTCCGTCCGGAGTTCCTGCTCCATTCCTGCCAGCGAGACGATGCGGATGCCCTCCAGGTCGCTGTAGGCCTTGAGGTGCTGCTGGCCGGCCCAGCCGATGCCGACGACGCCGACGCGGAGATCCTTGGCCGGGGCCTTTCCTGGTTCCGGGGGCTGCGGGCCGGGGGGTTGCTGGTTGTTCAAGGGTGCTTCCTTTTCGGTGCCGGGCTGGTGCTGGACTGGGTTTTTGGAATCGATTCCAAAATGATCAGCAATGAATGCTGAGGAGTGTTTGGAATCGATTCCAAAAGCTTGTCAGGAAGAGCGCGGGGACGTCAACCCCCTGTCAGTTCTTCGTGGAGTCCCTGATGACCAGTTCGTGCGGGAGGAACATCCGGCCGCGGCGGTGCACCCCCGGCTCCGTCATCCGTTCCAGGAGTGCCCCAAACGCCACACGGCCCATCTCATAGGCGGGCTGCCGGATGGTGGTCAGTTCCGGAACGCACATCTCCGCCTGGATGGAATCGTCGAAGCCGGCAACGGCCAGGTCCTCGGGAACCCGGAGGCCGGCGTCGGTGATTTCGCGGACGCAACCGGCCGCCACCGTGTCGCTGCCACAGAATACGGCGTCGGGAAGGTTGTCCGCGGCGAGGAGTTCGCGGGTGAGCTGACGGCCGGCGTGGAAGTCGAAGTCCCCGGCGGCAAAGAGGCTCTGTGCCGCCTCCAGGCCTGCCTCGGACAGGGCTTCGCGGAACCCCTGTTCGCGCAGCCGCCCGGACCGGGCCGCCCGGTTGCCGATCATGGCAAGCCGCCGGGCGCCGGTTCCGATGAGGTGCCGGGTGATGTCGCGGGCGGCCTGCCGGTCGTCGATCGAGACGCCGAAGGCTGCTTCCGACTCCGCTATTTCACACAACTGCACCACGCTCAGCGAGGTTGCAAGGGCTTCCACATCGTCGTCGGGCATGGTGGGTGAAAACAGGACCAGCCCGTCCACGGACCCGTTCCGGAGCATGTCCACCAATTGCTGTTCGCGATCCGGGCTTCCGGCGGTTGGGGCAATGAGGCTCACGTAGCCGGACTGTGCCGCGGCGTCGCCCACCCCGCGGAAGGCTTCGCTGATGACCGGGGACTCGAGGTTCTTGGCGAGGGCCAGGATGCGCATGGTCCGGTCGCGGCGCAGGTCGCGCGCGGAGGCGAGGGGCCGGTAGTTGAGCTCCCGGATCGCCCCGGCCACTTTTTCCCGGCTGGAGGCGCTCACCGCGGGACTGCCGTTGAGGACGCGGGAGACCGTGCCCACGGAGACTCCTGCCGTTTTGGCGACGTCCTGCACGGTCGCTCGAGCCATACCGATGTGTCCTTCCGGGGCCGGGCCCTGCCGTATTGGAGTGTTTTTTCAGCTTAGCCGCCACCTGGCCGCCGGAAGCGTGCGCGCGGCGTCACGCGGAGCACGCTTTCGTCCCGCCGCGGCCCCGCGTTCCGCACAATCCCGGCTCTCCGCCGTCGGACGTTCCCGTAAAGCGTGCCAAGCGTGACGCCGCCCGGCGTCCCCGGTCCCGAAACATGCAATTAACACGCCGGCCGGACGCGCGAAACGTCCCCGTGGCTAATCTGGTGCAACAAGGTTTACTCTTAGCTAACACCGACCCGGACAGGAATGTTTCGATGACCAGTGTCGCAACCCCTGCTGTAACCCCCGCGCCCGCAGCCGCTCCCGCAGCCCGTGCGGATGCCGCCGGGATTTCCCTCAGGGACATCGCCCGAGCCCACGATGTCCGTTTCCTGCTGGCCACGTTCGTGGACATGACCGGCAAGCCCTGCGCCAAGCTGGTACCCGTGGAAGCCGCCGACCAACTCGAGGGCGGGGCCATGGGGTTCGCCGGCTACGCCGCGGGCCTCATCGGCCAGAATCCCCAGGACGCCGACCTAATCGCGATTCCGGATCTCGCCTCCTTCACGCCGGTGCCCTTCATCAAGGAAGGCCTGGCCATCGTCCACTGCGATCCCCACGTTGACGGCAAGCCGTGGCCCTACGCGCCGCGGGTCATCCTCAAAAACGCCCTTGCCCGCCTGGCGGGCCACGGGATGCAGGCCAAGGTGGGCGCCGAGGTGGAGTACTTCCTGGTGAACAGGAACGACGACGGGACGCTGAGTACCGCCGACACCCGCGACGATTCGCCGCGCCCCTGCTACGACGCCCGCGGCGTGACCCGCATGTACGAGCACCTGGCATCCATCAGCACGGCGATGAACAACCTGGGCTGGGGCAACTACGCCAACGACCACGAGGACGCCGCCGGCCAGTTCGAGCAGAACTTCAACTATGCGGACGCCCTCACCACCGCAGACCGCGTCATCTCGCTCCGCTACATCCTGAACATCCTGGCCGAACAACGGGGCATGACCGCCACCTTCATGCCCAAACCGTTCACGGACCGCACCGGCACCGGGCTGCACTTCCACCTCTCGCTGTGGTCCGGTGCGGAGGCGCTGTTCCCGGCCGCAGGGGGAGCGGACGATGACGGCCGCGGCCTTGGGCTGTCAGGCCTCGCCTATTCGTTCATCGGCGGGATCCTGGACCACGCCCCGGCCTTGCAGGCCTTCCTCGCCCCCACCGTGAATTCCTACAAGCGCACCGGCGCCACGACGAGTTCCTCGGGTGCCACCTGGTCGCCCCGGAAGGCGTCCTTCGGCGGGAACGACCGCACGCACATGATCCGCGTCCCGGACAACAACCGGATCGAGTTGCGCTCCGGCGACGGCTCGGCAAACCCCTACCTGGCCATCGCAGCAGCCATTGCGGCCGGCCTGGACGGGGTGGAGATCTCCGCCGACCCCGGCATGCCGTCCGGCCCCGGCGAGTCCAAACCGGACGCCCACTTCCTGCCGGCCACCCTGCTGCACGCCGTCGAAGCACTCCGCCGGGACCCGGTGGTCCTGGCCAGCCTCAGCGGCGATCCGGAGATCGGCCTGTACTACGCCAACGCCAAGGAAGAGGAGTTCCTGAGCTGGCACAACCAGGTCAGCGACTGGGAAATCCGCACCTACCTCACCTCCATCTGATCCCTACTTAGCAAAGGACTTTCCATGTGCGGAATCGCCGCGCTGCAGCTGCGCAATCCCTCGCTGCACCCCCAAATGGGCGCCCTGCTGTCCTCGATGCTGTGCCAGATCGTGGACCGCGGCCCTGACTCCGCCGGCCTCGCCGTCTACAACACCCCCGGACTGGTGTCGCCGGGCAGGTCCACCTTGAGCCTGCTCGGCCGGGACCAGGGCGTGGCGACGGCGGCCATCACCGGCGGCGTCGCGGCGCTCCTGCCGTCGGATGCGGCCCCAGCCGTGCAGGTGGTGGGCGACACCACGCTGGTGAGCGCCGCCGTCGGGACCGACCTGCTGGTGAAGGCCGTCAGCGAAACCGTGCCCGGTGCCACCATCATTGGACGGGGTGAGCATGTGGCCGTGATGAAGAGCGTGGGCCACCCGATGGAGATCGCCGCCGGGCACGGACTGGACGCCATGGCCGGCAGCCAGGGCCTGTCCCACACCCGGATGGCCACCGAATCCGCCGTCACTGCCGGCGGCTCGCACCCCTTCTCCGTGGCCGACGACCTCTGTCTGGTGCACAACGGCTCGTTCTCCAACCACGCCACGGTCCGGCGGAACCTGAAGCGTGAGGGCGTGGTGTTCGACTCCGAGAATGACACCGAGGTGGGTGCCCGCTACGTGGCTTCCCGGCTGAAGCAGGGCGACACCCTCGAAGAAGCGCTGGTGAACCTGGGCAAGGTCCTGGACGGCTTCTACACGCTGGTGGTCACCACCGCGGACAGCATGGCCGTCGTCCGCGACCCGATCGCCTGCAAGCCGGCCATCATCGCCGAAACAGACGACTACGTGGCGATGGCCTCCGAATACCGCGCCCTGGCATCCCTGCCCGGCATCGAAACAGCCCGCATCTTTGAACCCGAACCCGGAAAGGTCTACACATGGTCACTCTGACAGCCCCCGAAGCCTTGGCACCCGCCGCAACGCCCGCGGTGCTCGACCTCGCAGAGGTCCCGGTCCGCGAACTGAACCAGGCCCTGCACAACGCCGTGGACGGGCAGTCCTGGACCGTCACCAATCCCGGCGGCAAGCACAGCCTCGCCGTCGGCATCGACGCGGACGTCGCCGTGACCATCGACGGCCATGCCGGGTATTACGCCGCGGGGATGCACCAAAAGGGGAGCGTGGCCATCAACGGCAATGCCGGCGTGGGACTTGCGGAGAACATCATGTCCGGCCGCGTCCACGTGAAGGGCGATGCGTCCCAGTCGGCGGGCGCCACCGGCCACGGCGGCCTGGTGGTCATCGACGGCAACGCCGGTGCGCGCTGCGGGATCTCCATGAAGGGCGTGGACATCGTGGTGGGGGGCAACATCGGCCACATGTCGGCGTTCATGGCGCAGGCCGGCCGGCTGGTGGTCTGCGGCGACGCCGGTGATGCACTGGGCGACTCCATCTACGAGGCCCGGATCTACGTCAAAGGCTCCGTCGCCTCCCTGGGCGCCGACTGCGTCGAAAAACCGCTCCGCGAAGAGCACCTGGCCGAACTCGCGGAACTGCTCGCCGCCGCCGGCCGCACCGACAACCCTGCCGATTTCAAGCGCTACGGCTCCGCCAGGAACCTCTACCACTTCCACGTCGACAACTCGACCGCCTACTAGGAGGCTCCCGTGACCATCACTTCCCTCCCCGCACCCGCACAGGCTCCTGCGCCCGCCCAAAACGCCGAACTTGGCCTGAGGGAGTCCGCCACCTTCGACCGCGCCACCATCGCAGACATCCAGCGCGCCGCCGCCACCGGCGTCTACGACATCCGCGGCTGGGGCGCCAAACGCAAAGTCCCGCACTTTGATGACCTGTTGTTCCTCGGCGCCTCCATGTCCCGCTACCCGCTGGAGGGCTACCGCGAAAAGTGCGACACCGACGTCATCCTCGGCGACCGCCACGCGAGCCGGCCGCTGCACCTGCAGACCCCGGTCACCATCGCCGGCATGAGCTTCGGCGCCCTGTCCGCGAACGCCAAAGAAGCTTTGGGCCGCGGCGCCAGCGAGGTCGGCACGTCCACCACCACGGGCGACGGCGGGATGACGCCGGAGGAGCGCGGCCAGTCCAAGCACCTGGTGTACCAGTACCTGCCGTCCCGCTACGGCATGAACCCGGACGACCTCCGCAAGGCCGACGCGATCGAGATTGTGCTCGGCCAGGGCGCCAAGCCCGGCGGCGGCGGCATGCTCCTGGGCCAGAAAATCACCGAACGCGTGGCCGGCATGCGTACCCTGCCGGTGGGTATCGACCAGCGCTCCGCCAGCCGACACCCGGACTGGACCGGCCCGGACGACCTGGAAATCAAGATCGGCGAACTCCGCGAGATCACCGACTGGAAGACCCCCATCTACGTCAAGGTCGGTGCCTCCCGGCCGTACTACGACACCGCGCTTGCCGTGAAGTCCGGCGCGGACGTCGTGGTGGTGGACGGGATGCAGGGCGGCACCGCCGCCACGCAGCAGGTGTTCATCGAGAACGTGGGGATCCCCACGCTGGCCGCCATCCCGCAGGCGGTCCAGGCCCTGCAGGAGCTCGGTGTGCACCGTAAGGTCCAGCTGATCGTTTCCGGCGGCATCCGCACCGGGGCAGATGTTGCCAAGGCCATGGCCCTGGGCGCGGACGCCGTCGCCATCGGCACCGCCGCGCTGATCGCGCTCGGCGACAACGACCCCCGCTACGCCGCCGAATACGCCGCCCTGGGCTCCGCGGCCGGTTTCTACGACGACTTCCAGGACGGCCGCGACCCCGCCGGCATCACCACCCAGGACCCGTCGCTTGCTTCACGGCTGGACCCGGTGGCCGCGGGACGCCGGCTGGCCAACTACCTCCGCGTGCTCACGATGGAAGCCCAGACCATCGCCCGGGCCTGCGGAAAATCGCACCTGCACAACCTGGAACCCGAGGACCTGGTGGCGCTCACCATCGAGGCTTCCGCCATGGCCCGGGTGCCGCTGGCCGGCACCAACTGGATCCCCGGAGCCCAGGGGAGCTTCTGATGACGGACCCGTCCGACTACGTGGTGGTGGGCGCGGGCCTTGCCGGCGCCGCCACCGCCTGGCAGCTGGCGTCCCGCGGCCACCAGGTCACGCTCCTGGAACGCGACGTCCCGGCCGCACATGACGGCAGTTCCCACGGCTCGGCACGCATCTTCCGCTACGCCTACCCGGACCTGTTCTACACCCGTGCCGTCCTGGAAGCGAAGGCACTCTGGGACGGACTCGCCGCCGAGGCCGGCACCGTACTGATCACCCCCGCCGGAGCGGTGGACTATGGCCAGAAGCGGAATCCGGCGCAGCTCGCGGAGGTACTCGGCGCCGCCGGAATCGACCACGAACTGCTGACCGCCGCCGACGCCCGGAACCGCTGGCCGCACATCGCGTTCGACACCGAGGTGCTTTGGCACCCCGGCGCCGGCGTGATCGACGCCGAAACCTCCGTGAACGTGATGGTGGACCTCGCCGTCCGCAACGGTGCCCGGGTCCTCACCGGCTGGAACGTGGCCGGCGTGGAAAACCACGGCACCGGCTACCGCGTGCGCTCGGCGGCCGGCAGGACCATCGACGCCGGCAACATCGTGGTCAGCGCCGGGGGCTGGTTGCCGCAGATGCTGGACTCGCTGCCGCTTCCGGCGGCCTTCCTGGCCGGACTGCCCGAATTCACCGTGCGGCAGGAGCAGGCCTTCCACTTCCGGTACAGGGATGACGACGGCGGCACGGGCGCGGGTGCCCCCGCCTGGCCCACCTTCATCCACAAAGCCTCCGGCATCCAGGCCTACGGGCTGCCCGGCGGGCGGGACGCCGGCTTTGCCGGGCAGAAAGTGGCCGAGTACAACGGCGGCCCGCGCATCCCGTCGGCAGCAGCCCAGACCGGCGCGGTGGACCCGGCCAACCGCGCCCGCGTAACGGAGTACGTCCGCCGCTACCTGCCTGGCCTGGACCCGGAACCGTACGCCGAAACCACCTGCCTGTTCACCAACACCCCCACCGAGGACTTCCTCATTGACCGGGCGGACAACCTCACCGTCGTCTCACCCTGCTCGGGCCACGGGGCAAAATTCGCGCCGCTGATCGGACAGTGGGCCGCGGATCTGGCCACCGGTGCCGGGTCAATTCCGGACCGTTTCCGGAGTGCATCCTCCCCGGCGCTGACCACGTAGAACGGAACATCGTGAGCCTTTTCCGAACAACAACTGAACCAGCCGTCCCCGCCGAAACCAGCGCACCCACCGTTACCGGGCTCCTGCAGGATATCTCCACCATCGGCCGGGACAACACCCGCGGCGGCTACTCCCGCCCTGTGTTCTCCACCGCCGAGACCGACCTGCGGGCCTGGTTCATCGAGCAGGCCGGCCGGCGCGGCCTCGATGTCCAAACCGACCACAACGGGATCATCTGGGCCTGGTGGGACACCGCAACAGGGGTGCGGGAGGACGCCGTCGCCACCGGCAGCCACCTCGATTCCGTTCCCGGCGGCGGTGCGTACGACGGGCCCCTGGGGGTCGCCTCGGCGCTGGTCGCCGTCGACCTTCTCAAAGCCCGGAACTTCCGGCCCCGGCGGCCGCTGGTGATCGCCGTCTTCCCGGAAGAGGAGGGGTCGCGGTTCGGTGTTGCCTGCCTCGGCTCACGGCTCCTTACCGGCCAACTGGACGCCACCAAAGCCCGCAACCTCAAGGACCCGGCCGGCAACACCTACGCCGAGGTGGCCGCCGCGAACGGCCAGGACCCCCGGTTCATCGGAGCGGACCACTCGGCCCTTCAGCGGCTCGGAATGTTCGTCGAGCTGCATGTGGAGCAGGGGAGGGGGCTGATCGACCTCCACCAGCCCGTGGCCATCGGATCATCCATCCTGGGGCATGGCCGCTGGAAGCTGGGCATCACGGGGGAGGGGAACCATGCCGGCACCACGCTCATGGCGGACCGCAAGGACCCCATGGTTGCCGCCGCCAAGGTGATGGTTTCCATCCGGGATACCGCCCGCAAATACCGGGACGCCCGGGCCACCGTGGGCAGGGTGCAGCCCGTCCCCGGCGGCACCAACGTCATCGCGTCCCGGGTGGACCTGTGGATCGACGTCCGCCACCCGGAGGACTCGGTCACCGCCGCACTGGTGGAGGCGATCGGACAGAACGCCCAGGTCCTCGCCGCGGAAGAAGGCTGCACAGCCAGCCTGGGTACGGAGTCGCTGAGTCCCACGGTGCATTTCGACGGCGGCCTCCGGGACCGGCTGCAGCAGCTCCTGCCTGCCGCCCCGGTGCTGGACACCGGCGCCGGCCACGACGCCGGTGTGCTGGCCGCACACCTGCCCACAGCCATGCTGTTTGTCCGCAACCCCACTGGCGTTTCGCATTCGCCGGACGAACTGGTCGACGACCGAGACGCCGAAGCCGGCGCACTTGCCCTGGCGGACTCCCTTGCCGGACTGCTGGGCGAGGCAGCGTGACCGGCCAGGACCGTCGTCGTACGCCGGGCCTCCCGCCGCCCGCCTAAGATGGCAAACATGACCGAAGAGGCCGGGGACCAGGCAGCCGAACAGCCCGCAGAGGACGTTGCCGGCCGTCTGGAGCAGGTCATCGCGGCGCAGGTCCGGCACTACCGCACGTCGGCCGGATTGTCGTCGGCCGAGCTCGCAGCCCGGACCGGCCTGTCCAAGGCCATGATCTCCCGGGTGGAAACCGCCACCACCTCCTGCTCCCTCACCACCTTGCAGCGGCTGGCCGACGGACTGAAGGTTCCCGTCACTGCTTTGTTCCGGGGCGCGGACACCGACCGGGACGCCACCTTCACCAAGAGCGGCCAGGGCAGCCTCACCGTCCGCAGCGGCACCCAGCACGGCCACGAATACCGCGTCCTGGGCACGTTGAAGGGCCGCAGCGACGCCATCGAACCCACGCTGGTGACCCTCACGGACGCTTCCGACGTCTTTCCCCTGTTCCAGCACCCGGGCACGGAGTTCATCTACATGCTCTCCGGCCGGATGGTCTACGGCCACGGGTCCTATGAGTACGTGATGGAGGCCGGGGACTCGCTGCTCCTGGACGGTGAAGGCCCGCACGGCCCGCTGGAGTTGCTGGACCTTCCCATTCAGTTCCTGGCGGTCTCCGCCAAATAGCGCCGCCCGTGACGGGTGGCTCCTGCAGTAGCTTCCTGCGTGCTGCGTGACCCCTGAAACTCGCCTGTGGATGACCGAAACGATCATTTAACACACCGGAAACCCACCCGGGAATTGCCGCCATACAGTTGGAATCAGACGGCAACAGCCGCCCCACCCGCTGAACGTGGTTTCTCCGGCCACGTCCCTCCGCAGAGCGGCTCTGACGGCAAACGACCGTTCTCTCTTCGCATCACGAAAGGGGTTTCCCATGGATTCGGGAAATGTCGCTTGGATTTTGGCCAGCTCGGCGCTGGTGTGCATGATGATCCCCGCCCTGGCCCTGTTTTACGGGGGCATGGTGGGGTCGCGCCGCATTCTCAACATGATGATGATGTGCTTCGGCGGCGCCAGCCTGGTGGCCGTCCTCTGGGCCCTGTTCGGCTACTCGATGGCCTTCGGCAACTCCGTGGGCGGCCTGGGCCTGATCGGTGACGTCACCGAATTCCCCGGCATGGGGCAGCTGCTGGCCAAGGATGACTCCGCGTCCATCCCCGTCATCCTGTTCGCAGCGTTCCAGCTGTTCTTCGCCTGCGTCACCACCGCACTGGTTGCCGGAGCCGCCGCCGGGCGGATGAAGTTCGGCGCCTGGATGGTGTTCGCCGGCATTTGGGCCACTGTGGTCTACTTCCCCATCGCGCACTGGGTGTTCGCGTTCGACTCTGCGGACGGCAGCACGGTGGGCGGCTGGATCGCCAACGGGATCAAGGCCATCGACTTCGCCGGCGGCACCGCGGTGCACATGAACGCCGGCGCTGCCGCCCTGGCCCTGGCCCTGGTCCTGGGCAAGAGCTCCGGCTGGCCGAAAATGGAACACACGAAGCCGCACAGCCGCCCCTTGGTCCTGGTGGGCGCAGGCCTGCTGTGGGTGGGCTGGTTCGGCTTCAACGCAGGCTCCGCGCTCGCCGCCGGCCAGTCCGCGGCCGTCGTCTTCCTCAACACCGCCGTCGCCGCCTCCGCCGGCCTGCTTGCCTGGGCCCTCGTGGAGCGGGTCCGCCACGGCGCCGCCACCAGCATGGGCGCCGCCTCGGGCCTGATCGCCGCGCTGGTGGCCATCACCCCGGCCTGTGGCGCCGTCAGCCCGCTGGGCGCCCTGGCCATCGGCGCCATCGCCGGGGCCGTCTGCTCGCTGGCCATCGAATGGAAGTTCCGCCTCGGCTTCGACGATTCGCTCGACGTCGTGGGCGTCCACCTGGTCGGCGGCATCCTGGGCACCCTGCTGATCGGCCTTTTCGCCACCGACAAGGCCCCGAACGGCGTCAGCGGCCTGTTCTACGGCGGCGGCTTCGACCTGCTCGGCGTCCAGGCGATCGCGACCGTCAGCGTCCTGGCCTACTCCTTCGGGATCACCTGGCTCCTGGCCAAGATCCTGGACAAGGCCATGGGGGGCCTGCGCATCAAGCCCGAGGACGAATTGCGCGGCATCGACCTCGCAGCCCACTCCGAGCTCGCCTACCTTACGGATGAGGACCCGGTGGAACTGGGCTCGCCGCAGCGGGTGTAACCGCCGCAACGCGCCGGGCGCCCGCCTGCTGGGGGCGGCGCCCGGTGGACGCTTCCGCGTCGCGGGTCCCAGCGCACGAGTCAGGGCCAAACCTTGGACCGGTGCCGGCAACCGCCGGCTTATAGTTCCAGGGTTTGGCCCTTCGGCGTGCCTACTGTTCCGTGCAGGCCAGGATGCCGCCGCGCACTTCGAGCACCGCGGCACGGACGTGGCTGAGGCGCGTCCGCGGGTCCGGCGACATGGTGCCGATGTCCTCACCGTCCCAGCAGGGATGCGTGAAGTAGACCAGCAGCGCCCGCTCCGCGCCGCCGTCGCCCGGGTCCCCGCCAAGCGGCACCACATCCGCGTGGCGTCCGACGACGGGCCGTCCGTCCCAGGACTCCGGCGCCGTGAGGATCAGCCCGCCCAGGTGCTCCTGCCGGGTCCAGTTTCCGGTGCCGTCCACCGAGCGGTACACCGCCTGGCCGCGCCATTCGTCCACGATCATCCAGTACCAGCCGCCCAGCACGAAGACCTTGGGGCCTTCGTGCGGCCGCCCCGGGATGGCCACCCCTTCAAGGACCCACGACGACGGATCATCCGGGGTGTCGCTGACCGCGCTGAAGGTATTGGAGCCGCGGGTTTCGTCCTTGTACCAAAGCCGGTACCGGCCGTCCCCGCACCCGGCGACGGCGGCGTCAATGACCCGCGGTGAATCCAGGTCCACAGCGCCCAGGTACTCCCACTTCGCCAGGTCATGGCTGGCGAACTGCACGATTTCAGCTTTCCCGCTCCAGTCCGTCCGCCGCCCGCCCAGCACCGTCAGGTACATGATCCACCGTTTGCCGATGCGGACGACGTCGGGAGCCCAGAGGGTTGCCGGTGGTTCCGTTCCGGGCGGGATGAGTCCCTCAACGGTGCCCTGGTAGCGCCAGGTGGCGCCGCCGTCGGACGACCTCGCAGCGCCGATGCCGGTCCCATGAACCCACTCGACGCCTGTCAGCCCGGGCGCTGTGGCGCGCCGCTGGGTGTAGAGGAGGACCCACTCACCGTTGAGGTGGTCGGCCACGAGGATGGGGTCCGTGGGTCCATCCCATACCGGATCCCGGTACGGGAGGGTGAAGGCGTCCGCGCGCAGGGGCGGTGCTGTCAGGGCAACGGTTTCCTGGGCGGCCGGCTGCTGGTGCACAGTCTTCTCCAACGTTGTAGTTTTGTGGTGGAGTCCATCATATGCGTCAAAACCGGGTGCTACTCCTTGAACAACCCCGCCAGGTCCTCCGCCGTGATGGCGCCGCCGGCCAGGGCATCGCCCTCCATGACGTCGGCGAACAGCTGGGACTTCCGGGTCTTCAGCGCCATGACCTTCTCCTCGATGGTGTCCTTGGCCACCAGCCGGTACACCATCACGTTCCGCGCCTGCCCGATCCGGTGGGTCCGGTCCACGGCCTGCGCCTCCGAGGCAGGGTTCCACCAGGGATCGAGGAGGAAGACGTAGTCGGCCTCGGTGAGGTTGAGCCCGAATCCGCCGGCCTTGAGCGAAATCAGGAACACCGGCGCGCTGCCGTTCTTGAATTCGCTGACCACGTCGGCGCGGTTCCGGGTGCCGCCATCGAGGTAGCAGTACTCGATCCCTTCCTCGTCCAGCCGCTCCCGGACCTTGCCCAGGAATCCGGTGAACTGGCTGAAGATCAGGGCCCTGTGCCCCTCTGCCACGAGGTCCTCGAGCTGCTCGAAGAGGACATCCAGCTTCGAGGACCGCACCGCGGACAAGGCAGGATCCACCAGTGAGACGTCCAGGCTGAGCTGCCGCAGCAGCGTCAGCGACTGGAAGATGGTGACCCTGTTCTTGTTGACGTCCTCGATCAGCCCCAGGATCTTCTGCCGCTCGCGCTGCAGGTGCGTCTGGTAGACCTTCTGGTGCCTCGGGTTCAGCACCACTTCCAGGATCTGTTCCTGCTTGGGCGGCAGGTCCTTGATCACCTGGTCCTTGGTGCGCCGCATCATCAGCGGCCGGACCCGCCGCCGGAGCTTCTCCAGCTGCGCTTTGTCGCCGTTCTTTTCCACCGGCTTCTGGTAGTACTCCGCGAAGCGCTTGGGGCTGGAGAACAGGCCGGGCGCCACGATGGACGTCAACGCCCAGAACTCCATCAGGTTGTTCTCCAGCGGGGTGCCGGTGATGGCCAGCTTGAAGACCGCCGGCAGCTTCCGGGCGCACTGGTAGGCCTTGGACTGGTGGTTCTTCACGAACTGCGCCTCGTCCAGGACCAGCCCTGCCCAGGACCGGGAGGCGTAGGCCTCGTAGTCGATGCGGAACAAGGCGTAGGAGGTGATGACGACGTCGGCCCCGCCCAGGGCCTCGGCCACGTCCTGGCCGCTCTTCCCGAACGTCTCGCCCACCGTGCGCACGGTCAGGCCGGGCGCGAAGCGGGCGGCTTCGAGCGCCCAGTTGCCCACCACGCTGGTGGGTGCCACCACCAGGAAGGGCGCGACGCCGGCGGGTTGGGTTCCAGGGCCGGCGGCAGCTCCGCCGTCGTGCCGGTCTCCGGACGGCTGCTCCCCGGACGCAAGCCCATGGTCCTTGGCAGCGCACATCAGTGCCAGCGCCTGCACGGTCTTGCCCAAGCCCATATCGTCGGCCAGGACGCCTCCCAGCCCGTGCTTGTACAGGAAGCTGAGCCAGTTGTAGCCTTCCAGCTGGTAGGGGCGCAGCTCGGCGTTCAGGGACGCCGGCAGCGGCAAACCGTCCACCCCGCCCTCCAGGAGCCCGCCCACGGCCGAGCGCCAGGCGGCGGCCTGCTGCTCCACGATGCCCAGCTGCGCCAGTTCGTCCCAGAGCCCTGCCTGGAAGCGGCTGATCTGCAGCGGCGCATCCTTGTTGTCCTGCAGCGAACGGGCTTCCTCGATCAGTGCCCGCAGCTGGTGCAGTTCCGGCAGGTCGAGCGAGAAGTAGGCGCCGCTGGGCAGCAGCATCTTGGTCTGTCCGGAGGCGAGCGCGGAGAACACGGCTGCGAAGGAGACGGGCTGGCCTTCCAGGGAGATCTGGATGCCGAGGTCGAACCAGTCCCGCTGTTCGGTGGCCTTGGTGGAGATCGACACCACCGGTGCCTCCTCCGCTTCGCGGTAGTCGGCGATCTCGCCCACGGTTTCCACGTCCACGTCCGGGGCTTCCCGCAGCCTGGGCAGCACCTCTTCGGTGAACGCCAGCGTATCCAGGCCCTTGAGTTCCACCGACGCCGCCAGGCGCGGAGTGCCCCAGCCGCCGGTGGCGGACTCGCCCAGGGCGGCCACGGTGTCCCAAGGTTGGCCGATTCCTTCCAGGATGCGGGACTCGGCGGTGTCGTCCCGGTAACCCTGATCGCCGGGGTGCCGCCACAGGGGCTGCGCCGTGACCAGTTTTCCGGTGCGGTAGTGCCACTCCCAGTGCAGCCGCACCCGGTGGTCCGCCCCGTAATTGGCCAGCAGGGACAGGGTGGGGACGGCCAGCTCGGGGAGCTCCACGGACTCGTCCCGCGCCGTGACCCGGGCAGCCTGCTTGAGTTTGGGGTAGAAACCCGTGAGGAACCGCGATTCATCCTTGGCGGGAATGTGGAGGGTGCTGCCGGCCGTGACGAATGCCAGGAGCTCTTCGCTCAGCCCGTTCTCCAGCGGCGCCAGCGTTATGGCGCCGTCCGGATCCGGGACGCCCGGCAGTGCGGCCTCACCGGAGGTGAAAAAGAGGCCGTGCGCGGGCCGGCCGATGGTGCCTACCGCTGCCGGATCAACCTCTTCCCCCGCCACGGTGATGGTGGGCGACAACTCCAGCCCGGCGTCGGACACTGGATTTCCGGAGCCGCCGGGATCCGCCGGCGCCCCGAACCTGCTCAGGGAAAGCCCGACGGCGGCGGGGTCCTCCGTGACCCGGACCGGCTCAGCGCCGCGCGAGTGGACCAGGGCCAGCCCGATCTTGCGGGCATCGGAAAGCAGGCCCCACAGGTTCTTCCCGGCATAGGAGTTCAGGCCCAGCCACAGGCCGGAAGAATTGTGCATCCGGCTGGCGGACGGCGAGTGCCCGGCCAGGAACTCCTGCATCCATTCCACGTGCGCGTGGTTCGATTCGCGCCGGAAGTTCAGGTAGCTCAGCGTGTTCCAGGAAACGTCCCCGCGGATCCACTTGCCCTTGGCCCCCATGATGACGGGCCGGACTTTGAGCTGGCGCACGCCGCGCACCGGGTCGCGGCGGCCGGTGTAGGAGAAATGCGGCGGCGGCTCTTCAACCTCGAACTGCAGTGCCAGGGGAACACCGCTGGTCGAAGGCGCGGCGCCGGGCTGGGAAATCAGCGGGCTGAGGGCCTGCTCCCAGTCCGAGAGGGCCGCGGAGGGGGCGCGGGAGACCTGCGTGGCCGTGGACGGGGCCAACAGCTGCATCCGGATGGCCGGGTTGTCCTCCGCCGCGAAGAGCAAGGCAGCCACATGCTTGCAGTCCTTGCGCACGGGGCAGCTGCAGACGCCAACGGTGCAGCTCCAGCCGCCCGCCTTGCGGACCAGCTTGGCGGTAGTGGAATACGGAACTTCCGCGCCGCCCCGGACCTTGCCCAGCATGAGCCCGGTACCGGCGTCGAACGACATGCCCGAAACCCTGCTGGCCATGGCATACGCCAGCCCGGCCGCGAGGGAACGGTCGTTGATGGCGGGTGTCTGTATTGCCAGTGCCGCACTTTCGTCCGGTTGGGATGGCATGGTGCGCGCTACTTTCGGCAGGCCACGGCGGAGCCGGGTCCGGTGGGTGGTTATCTGATCCATCTTAGTTCTCCCGGCAGCAGGCCCATGTCCCGCGCTCTTTCTTGGGCCGCCTCGAAAACTTCGCTTGACGTTCACTTCCTCCTCAATGCTGCCGTGAACTGGCCCCCGTAGCGTGAACAGCGTCCGGAGCACCACCACCCCAGCAGCGAGGAATTCCATGATCACCACGCCCCAGCCCGTCGTCCTGACCAGCAGCAGCATTGAAGCGAGCGATGAGGAAGCGGTCCAGGCCAACGTCACCGTCATCGACGCCATGCATACGGCCCTGCTCCGCACCGAGGAAATGGCGCCGGTGGCTGTCCGCAGCTACTACGTCGATTTCTACCTGACGCAGGCGCTGGAAGGCGGCTTCGCGCAATACGCCTTCCTGGCGCTCGACCGCACCGCGACGGACACGCTCATCCGCGAGGGCATGGCGGGCATGGGGGCCACCGCGCACTTGGAACTGTTCAACCGCGCCGTCGAATGCTACGACGCGCTGTCCGGGGAGGAAACGGAGCTCTACCTCGACGGCAGCGTCGATGACAGCGGCGATGTCCCCGACGCCGTCCTCCGGATGGAGGAGCTGGACGGCGAATTCGAGGAGCTGCTGGAGCAGGAGAACATCACGGCGCTCAACGCCGGCTGGCTCCGCCGCCAGGCAGACCTCGTGGTGCTCGACGACGAGGAGGTGGGGCCATACATCCAGGGCCTGGTTGCGCACATCCCGGACCTGCCGGAACGCCGCGCCCAAGCCGATGCAGAAGCCCTCGAGGACGCGCCGGACTTCGAAGTGGTCATCCGCGAACTGTGCGACATTGCCGGCGTCGAGCTCACGAAGATCACCATGGGCGACCCCAACTACATTCACGACGGCGAAAAGACCCTGGCGTGGCACTTCAGCACCGACAACGGCGACTTCCTCATGGTGGAAGAGGAGGACGAGGCTTTCATGATCAATCCCGAGACCCAGGAGATCGTGGCCGCCGTGGAATTCGAGGACGCAGACCTGGTGGAGGCCTAGCAGCGCGGGTGGCCGCTCCGTTCCCGGCGCGGCCACCCGGGGAGGCCGGAAATAAAAAAGCAGACACCCGTAACCTCCGCCACGTCCCCGGCGATGTAGTCAGTGATGGGTCCGCCCGCCGGGCCCAATCGGACGTGTTGTCTAGGTTTGGAGAAGTTAAATGTCTGTGTTCACCGTGCTCGCCACCAGCAAAGTCGCCGCCGGAGTCCTGGCTGCAGGAACCCTGGCCGTTGGCGGAACCGGCGCCGCCGCCATCTCGGGCGTCCTGCCCACCCAGGCCCAGCAGACGGCCCATGAAGTCTTCGGCGCACCGGCCCCCAAGCTCGGCGCCGACGCCGCGGCCAACGGCCAGGCCACCCCGGCGCCCACCGCCACCGCCGCCGTTTCCGACGCCCTGAAGACCGCTGACGCTTCCGCGGACGCCGGCGCCAAGGCCACCGGCACCGCTGCGGCCGGAGACGAAAAGGTCTCCGCCACCACCACCACCACCGCCTCCGCCGACGCCAAGACCGCTGTAGACGCTGCCGGTCCGGCTGCCCTGGGCCTCTGCACCGCCTTCGCCAATGGCGGACTGAACGCGTCCTCGACGGCGTTCTCCTCGCTGTCCATCGCCGCCAAGGGTGACGCGAACATCAAGAGCTACTGCGCTGACGTCGTGGCCAAGGCCGACGTTGCCGCCAAGGCTGCTGCCGCAGCCAAGGGTTCAGCCTCGGTTGAGGCCGAAAAGCCCGCGGTTCCGTCCGTGCCCGCCGTCCCTGCCGTTCCGGGCGCCGAAGGCAACACCACCGTGCCCGCCGTTCCGGCCGTTCCGGCAGTGGGTGGCAACACCGCCCACGCCCCTTCAGTTTCGGTCCGCTAAGGCAGTTGGCTAGTCTGGACTGCGGCTGCGGCCGCAGTCCGGGCACCCGGGCGGGGTGCGCATGCCTGGGACAGCACCCCTGAACCACCCGCAACAAGGCAGCCGGAAGACCACGGAAACTGGCAGTCCATACCGCAAACCGGGAAAGCCGCGAACCGGATCCCGGGATGGAGGAGCCGCTGGTGCTAGACACTTTGGCCCAAGAAGAGTCCGACATATTCGACAACGCAGCCGGAACGGATCCGGCCGCGTTGTTCGCTGCTGCCTACAGAACCTTTGCGGGGCCGGTGCAGGGCTACCTCAAAGCACGCGGACTTGATGACCCCGAAGCCGTCACCCAGGACGTCTTCATGGCGTTCTATCCCAGGATCGGCAACCTCACCGGCGGGCTGCAGGGCGCCAAGTCGCTGCTCTTTTCCATCGCCCACGCCCGCATGGTGGACTACTACCGCCGGCTGGAGCGGCGCCCCCAGCTGACACCGTACGACCCCCAGCACGACGGCCGGACAACCCCGTCCGCGGAGGACCACGCCGTTGAACTGACCGGCGGAGCCGCCGCCATGCTGGAAGGACTCAGCGAAGAACACCAGGAGGTCCTGGCCCTTCGCGTCGTGGCTGACCTGTCCATCGAACAGGTGGCCGCCATCATGGGCAAGAGCGCCGGAGCCATCAAGCAGCTCCAGCGCCGCGCCCTGCAGAACCTTAAGGCCCAAACGCTCAAGAGAAACCAGGCGAATCATGAGTGACACCGCAGGACCCCGCAACGACGGGGTGGTTGACGAACTCCTGCTGGAGGCAGGCCTCGACGACGACGGCCAGCTCCGTGACGTCCTGCTCGACCTGCGTTCGCTGGCAGCCGGGACACCGGAGCCTTCAGCCGGAATCGCCGCCCTGATGGCCGGCGCGGCAACCGCCGCCCCGGCCACCACCGTGCTTCACGCCGTGGCCCCGGCAACGGCGGCGCTTCCTGCGGCCAAACCGGCAGATGAACTGGCCGCCCGCCGCAGGGCCAAGCGTCGTATTACGCTCACCACGCTCTCCGTTGCCGCGTCCCTCGCGGCCGGCGGCGCGGTCGCCGCCGCCTCCGACCAGGGATTGCGTGATTCGTTCAGCCAGCTGAACCAGGCAGTCACCTCCTTCGTGACCGGTTCCACCGCCGCACCCGCTGGCACCAAGGGCGGGGAAGTGCCGGTGCCTGGCCCCGCGCCGACCCGGCCCGCGGCCGCCAGCCCGGAGGCCGTTCCAGCGGCACCTGCAACCGCTCCGGCACCCGCCGGCGGGGCGTCGTCGTCGGCTGCCTCGCGGCCGGGCAGCACCCCCAGCCACGGATCGTCCGCGTCCCCGGCCCCGAAGCCGGCCGGGGTGCCGGCGGAGCCGTCACTGCCCACGGAGGTCCCCGGGGACGTCAGGAAGGGCCTGGAGCAGGCACCGAAACTCCCCGTCCCCGTCCCCACCGGGGTCCCGCTTCCCGGCAAAGCCACAGACGTTCCCCTGAAGTAAGCCGGACTGCCGTCGAAGGCCAATCAGTAGGCCTGCCCCGCCGCCTTGGCCATGGCACCTGACGGATCGGACAGGAACCATACGCCGCCGACGCCCTGGCCGAGGGTGTCTCCGGGTTTGGTGTCCTTGGCGAAGTAGTACAGGGGCATGCCGTTCAAGGTCACCTGCTTCTTTCCGTCCGCGCCCGTGATGGTCCCCAGCTTGCCGGTGACCCCCTCCGCGGTGGGCGTCCCGGATGTGGTGGTCAGCGGCGGCCACTGGACGGCGCAGGAGCCGGTGCACGCGCTGGTGCCGGAATCCCTGGTGTCCTTCGTGAAGAGGTAGAGGCTCATTCCCTTTCCGTCCACCACAATGCTGCCCGCGGCTGAGGAGGACGCCGTCTTAAGCTCGACGGCGGCCCCGGCCGGCGAGGATGATGCGGAGGACGAAGGCGAGGAGGCGGAGGACGCGGAAGCCGCGGTGCCTGTTGCCGGGCTGGTGGCAGCCGGCGCGGTGCCGGAGCTGCTGCCGCAGCCGCTGAGGGCTGCGGCGAGGGCCAGGATGGCGAGGCCCGGCCCGAGATGGTGCTTCATGGTGTGCTCCCTTGGCTGGTTCTTTCCTTGGTAGGGCCCGGCGTCGGATCACCGGACGCTAACCCCTACGACGCCTTCGGGTGAAGAATGGTTCACACGATGCGCGCGATTGAACCTTTTCCGCCCCGCGGGCGTCGTAACAGCCGGAAGCGCAGGGTTTCGGCGACAAGCCAGGTGACGGGAGGGTGGGATGCCGCTCGATGACGGCGTGGTGGAGGCAATCTACCGCGAACACGGCAGCGCCCTGCGCCGCTTCGTGCTCAGCGCAATCCGGGATCCGCAGCTGGCGGAGGACGTGGTCCAGGAAACTGTGCTCCGCGTCTGGCAGCACGCCCCGGACATCAACGGCAGCTTCCGCAGCTACCTGTACCGCACAGCCAGGAACGTCATGATCGACAACTATCGCCGGAGCCAACGCCGGCCGGCTGAGGCCCTCGGAAGCGGCCTCGCAGATCCCGTCGAGGTGGTGGGACGCGTCGACGACATGCTTAACCGGGTGTTGATGGAGGAAGCGCTGTTGAGGCTGAGCAAGGAACACCGTGAGGTCCTGGTGGCCCTGCACTACCGCCGGTTCACGGTCAACGAGGCGGCCGCCCAGCTCAATATCCCCAGCGGCACGGTCAAGTCCCGCGCGTACTACGGGCTCCGGGCCCTGCGCACCATCCTGGACGAGATGGGGGTGGAACGGTGAGCGCCAACCCGCACCACCTGCTCGGCGCCTACGTCCTGGGCGGGCTCGATCCCCAGGATGTCGCCGTCTTCGAAAGCCACCTCCAGGACTGCGCTGCCTGCCGCAAGGAGCTGGCATCGCTGGAAAAGGTGCCTGTGCTCCTGGACGCCCTTCCCGTCCCTGACGCCCTGGCGCTCACCGCGGTACCCGGTGGGCGCGAGGATGCCGGAAGCAACGTTCCCGCCCGCCTTTTCGAGGAACTGTCCCGCCGGCGTCGGAATGTACGACGGCGGTGGGTGGCTTTGGCGGGCGCCGTTGCGGCCGCGTGCCTGGCAGTGGGCCTTGCGGTGGGGCCCTTGCTGGTCAGGCCGCCGCAGCCGGATGCCACTTACTCCGTGGCTTCCGGGGACGGGCTGCAGGTCCACATCGACATGGCGCGCAAAGCCTGGGGGACCGAGCTCGCCGTGAGCGGCAGCAGCTTGCCCGCGGACGGGACGCTTTCGCTGTGGGTCCGCGACCGCGCCGGGGGCGAGGACCGTGCCTGCGCCTGGTCGGCCACCCCCACGGGGAAGGTCAAGGTCACCGGGGCAACGCCCATCCAGCTGGCCAGCATCTCCAGCGTGGAACTGCGCGACGGCGCCCAGCACGCGGTGGCGGTGATTACGGTTCCGTA
The DNA here is from genome assembly GCF_058267675.1 of Pseudarthrobacter sp. MOO14. Taxonomy (NCBI): domain Bacteria; kingdom Bacillati; phylum Actinomycetota; class Actinomycetes; order Micrococcales; family Micrococcaceae; genus Pseudarthrobacter; species Pseudarthrobacter sp. MOO14. The sequence goes on along the minus strand of NZ_CM177849.1, from coordinate 1,982,953 downwards.
GGCCCACCCTGCCCGGCGTTCATCGCCCGGAACTCTGCCACCAGCGCCTCGTCCTCGCAGGCGCGGGCGAAAGCCTCGATCCGCCGTTCGATCTCGTACCCGAGCAGCCGGCTGCCGATCCGCTCCATTGCTGCCCGGAGGACGGCCGGCCGGCAGGAAAAGGTGTACTTCCAGACCGCCCGTGTGCCGCCGTCGTCCGCGGTGAAGCGCCAGCCGCCGCCGAAATTATCGAAGAACCACGGACCGGACACCATGGTCATCCCGACGCTGCGCGGCGGCGCGAACGAGACATACTGGCTGACCATGGACAGGCCCAGCCGCGACCTTGTGCGGGTCCGGACGCCTTTTCCGGGAGCCCGGGCGCCGTCCAGGAACCCCTGCGCGGAAATGAAGGGATCCCACTTCAGCCGGAAGGTCCCGGTGGTTTGGGAGAAGGCAAAGGCAGTATCCGGGTCGATGCGGATGAAACGTTCGGCTCGTACCTGGGGCATGCCCCAACCCTAGCCACCCGCACCGCCGTTTACTTGCTCATTTTTGCCATCCGGGCGCGCATTACCATGTACGCGCCGTAGCAAATCAGGCCCGCCCCCACCGCGGCGAGGAGGTACGGGCCCAAGGGCTGGTCGCGGAGGGCGCGCAGGCCGCCATCGAGGCCCGTGGAGTCCTCCGGGTGCTGTTTCACGGTGGCCACGACGATCAGCAGGCCGGCGAGCAGCAGCACCGTTCCCTTCGCCAGGTAGCCGGTCACACCCAACGCGGTGACCGCCGTCCTGGCCGGGCCGGGAGCGGGCATCCGCAGCTGTTTCTGGAAGGACTTCTTGGGTCCCCTGATGCCGTACACCACGCCCGTGACCGCCACCGCCACGCCGATCAGCACCAGCAACGCCACACCGCCGGGCGCCACCATCATGGAAACGGTGAAGTCGCTGGTGGCCTTGCGGTTGTCGCCGCCGGAGCCGGTGCCGGTGACGAAGTGCCACAACGTCAGGGCCAGCACGGCGTAGACGATGGCCTGCAGGACGGCTTTGGCCTTGTTCTTCGCTTTGGTCTTGGTGGGCTGGTGGTTGAAGTCGAAGATCGCATCGCTGGTCTGCCACAACGACAGGGCGGCGCACGCGGCGAAGCTGCCCCACAGCAGGAAGGGGCCAACGGGCATGGTGGCCAACTCGGCCACGGCCCCACTGAAATCGGCGCTGCCGGTACCGCCCACGGCGAGCCGGATGGCAATCGCCCCCACCAGCAGGTGCAGGATGCCGCTGACCGCGAAACCCAGCCGGGCAAGAATTTCCAGGACACGCGAATTCGTGACGTCTTCGGCCTTGTCAACGGCCTGCTGCAATTCTTTTTTGATCGTCGTTCCTTTGGCCAAGCGCGGTGGTGCGCTGGTGTGCGTGCCCTTCTTACAAGGGCAATCGTGCCACGCCGGCCCGGTCCGGAACAGCCGGCCCCGCAAGCGTCCGCCGGCCGCCGCACGGCCCAGCCGTTGCTCCCGAGTACGGGGATGGGGAGGGATCCCCATCGCCGGGCCCGGCCACCTGTGCAACCATAAGGACCAGCGATTCACACGCACTGCACACTTTCCGGGGGAAACCATGACTTTTTACGGCGCTGACGTCAGCCAGTTGCGGGCTCTGGCCAAGGCAGCGGACCAGGCGGCGTCTCTTTTGAGCAGCCGGGCCGGCACCCTGCACAGCCAGATCCAGTCCGCTCCGTGGAAGGGACGGGACGGTGACCGCTTCCGCCAGGAGTGGAGCGGAAGCCACCGGCCCAGCCTGGACAAGGTGGTGGCCAGCCTGCGGGAGAACTCAAAGGTCCTGATGCGGCAGGCCGACGAGCAGGAAAAAGCCTCCACCGCGGGTTCCGGCGGTTCCGGGACCAGCACCTGGGACCGGCTGACCTCGCTGGCCGCCCAGGCCCGGGAGTGGCTGAAGGAGAAGGCCGAGGCGGCCAGGGCGGCAGCCGAGCACCGCCAGGAACTCGAAGCCGGGCTGGAGCGCATGGTCAACGCCAGCCCGGAAGAGCAGGCCAAGTGGTGGGACAGCCTGTCAGCGGCAGACCGCAAATACCTGATAGAAGGCGAAGGCAGCGACGGGCCCTTCGCCGAGGACCTGATGCGCATGGACGGCGGCATCCCGGCCGCAGCCCAGCAGTTGGCCAAGCAGCACCTCCAGGAGCTTGCCAAGGCGGATATCCCGATCTACTCGGAGACGGGCAAGGCCTCCATCGAGGCCCGGGTGGCCTGGGTCCACGGCGGCGCCGAAGTGGGCACCGAAGTGGTGGAGAACGCCGACGGTTCCGCCACCATGAAGGTGTACGGAAACATGGGCCTGGGCGTGAACGACACCACCGGCACGGCAGGAGCCACCCTGACCGGGGAAGTATCCCGTGAGTACACGTTCGCCAGCGTGGAGGAAGCCATGGCGGCCCGTGAGCAAATGTACAAGGACCTGCCGCCGGACAGCATCGGCGATATCAAGGACGTGGCCGGAAACCCGCCCGGCTACATCCTGGACACCATCAACGATGCCGCCCACGACAACGGCTCCACCGGCCAGACGGACAAGGCCAAGGGAACGTTCTCGCTGGAGGCCTCGGGCGAATCCGGCCCGGCGTCCGGCTCGGCGAAGCTCGACCTCGCGTACGAGCGCAACCTGACGGACGGAACGTCAACGGCCAGCGGCGAGGTCTCGGCACAGGGCAAGCTCAACCTGGACGGCCGTGTCTTCGAGGCCTCCGGCAAGGGCGGCCTGCAGGTCAATATGGACAAGGGCAACAACATCGATTCGGTGTCCGTCTCCATGGACGGGACCGTGGCCCAGGGCGTCACCGAAGGCGTGGACGGGAAGGCCGCCAAGTTCGACTCGACCGTGACCGCGGGTACCCAGGGAACGGTCAAGATCAACGTGGATTACTCCCCGGAAAACCGGCCCGTCATCGACAGCTACCTTCGCAACGTTGCCCTCGGCAATGAGGCCGGTGCTGCCCGGGACGCCGCCAGGTTGTACGAGGCCGGCTCCGCCACCGTCCAGGTGAACTCCGTGGTCACCGCCACCAACGAGGCGGGGTTCGACGTGAAGCTCGGCGAGGTGGAAGTGAAGACCGAGAACCAGGCCACCACCAACGTCTCCACGTACTATAAAGTCCCCAACGACACCAAGCTCGAGAGGCTCTGAAACCATGTCAGTGCACATCGAATCCCCGCTGGGCTTCACCGCAGACTTCCCCGAGCACACCCAGGTCCTGGACGACTCCACCGCCGGGCCCAACAGCGAGCAGTACGGCCTGCTGGGCGGCGTCCTGGTCACCGTGATCAAGGACGACACCTCCGTCCAGGATGCGCCGCAGGCCAACGGCTGGGCCCACCTGATGTCCGACTTCTACCGTGAGGAGCGCGGCGGCACCCTGCTGGCCGAGGGCGAGCTGAACCTCCCCGGCAAGTCCGCGTATGGCGTGGTGGTGGGTTATGACGACGCCGAAGGGGCGGCCAAGGTGGCAGCCACGGTAGGCGTGTGGGAGAGCGGCCGGTTCATCGGCGTGGTGGTCATCTGGCCGTACCTGAACGCTGAGGCGGAGCCCCGGCTGGACATGCTCAAGGAGATCGTGGCCGCCATTAACGTGGGATAACGCGCCCGCGCTGCAGCAGCCGGGAGGGCCTTGCCGTTCGGCGTGTCAGCGGCGGCGGTAGCAAAGATCGAAGATCAGCCGGCCGGCCTCGTGGGCCTTCGCCTCGAAGCTGGTCCGGATCCTGCCTTCGAACCGTGGCGCCCAGCCGCCGGTTTCGTCCACGCCTTCATTGGGACCGGTGTGCCCGGTGCTTACGGGCGCCCGTCCTTCCCTGACCGGTGCACCGCCCACCAGTGATTCGACGCCGGACTGCCACACCTGGGTGAGCGGGCTTTCAGGTCCGCGGCGCTCGCCGGTGTGCAGGTTTTCGAAGTCCGCCGAGCCCGCCATGACGTCCCGGACGTGGATGGCGTAATTGGACCAGTCGGTGGCGATCCGGAACAGGCCGCCTGGTTTCAACGCCTTTGCCGCCAGGGCGGCGAACTCTGGCTGGATGAGGCGGCGCTTGTGGTGCCGCGACTTGTGCCACGGGTCCGGGAAGAACACCCACAGTTCGCTGACGGAGCCTGCGGGAAGCATGGTGGCCAAAACCTCCGGGGCGTTGGCCTCCACCACGCGGACGTTGGTCAGGCCGCGGCTGTTGATCTTGATGATGGTGTTGGCGAGCCCGGGCGTGTAGACCTCGACGGCCAGGAAGTTCGTGTCCGGGTTCTGTTCTGCCGCGTGGCAGATGGCATCGCCCAGTCCGGACCCGATCTCGACGACCAGCGGGGCCTCGCGGCCAAACTCGGCCGCTGCGTCGAAGGTGTAGTCGGGGTGGACCGAGGTGTTGGCCACGTGCCGGGGAACGTCCACGGCCCACCGCTCCGCATGCTCGGCCCAGGCGGCCTGGCGGCGGCCCTGCAACCGGGTGCCGCGGCGCACGAAACTCACCGGCCGGCCGCCGTAGGTACCGAAGGAGGCTTGGGTTCCGGGCGTGACGGGCCTGGGGACATGCGGCTGCTGGGGGTTTTCAGGGGATTCGCTCATCCCTTCCAGAATAGCGCCGCGAAGAGAACGGCGGTCAGGGCATCCTTCGGGCAGCCCGGCGGCCTTCGACGGCAACCGCCTCAGCGGTGCCCCCGCAGGTGGATAACTCCCGGCGCAGCGCGCTCCTGCAAGAATGGGCGGATGACGGACGCAACGAATGCCGACGCAAGGAAGCAACGGCGAGGGGCTGTCTCCGAAGAAAGCCAAAGACGTCCCAGGACGGGCAGCAGCCTGGTGGATCCGGGTACTTTGGTGGACGCGGAGGTTGACGAACTTCCCGCGCCCGGGCCCACCCGTGTGGGCGGCCGCCGCGACTTGGCTTATCTGGGTGTGTGCCTGGTGCTGATCGGCTTGAACCTGCGGAGTGTCTTTTCCAGCCTGTCTGCTGTGTTGCCGGAGGTGACCGCGCAGGCGGGGCTGCCTGGCTGGTCCGTGGTGGTGTTAACCACGGTTCCGGTGACGTTGCTGGGTGTCTTTGCCCCGGTGGCCCCGGTTTTGGCGCGCCGGTTTGGTGCTGAGCGGGTGCTGTTGGGGGCCATGGCCTTGCTGACGGCGGGCTTGTTGCTGCGGCCTGTGGACGCCGGGGCGGCGATGGGTGGGGCCGGGCATTTGCCTGCGCTCCTGGCCGGCACGGCGGCGTGCGGTGCGGCGATCGCGTTGTGCAACGTGCTCCTGCCGGGCCTGGTCAAGCGGGACTTCCCGCACCGCCTGGGCCTCATGGGCGGCCTGTACACCACCGCCATCTGCGCGTCCGCGGCGCTCGGGGCCGGGTTCACCTACCCGGTGTACACGGCGACGGGGGAGTGGACCAGGGCGCTGTGGGTCTGGGCGGTGCCGGCCGCCGTCGTGCTCCTGCTGTTCCTGCCCGTTGCCGTGCGGCAGGGGACGGTCCGGCACCACGTGGTCAGGGACGGCGTCAACGTGTGGCGCTCCTCCGTCGCCTGGCAGGTGACCATCTTCATGGTGCTGCAGGCCATGATGTCCTTCAGCGGTTTCGCCTGGCTGGCACCCATCCTCCGGGAAAGAGGCGTTGACGGGGCCACGGCTGGATTGATCGTTGCCGTGTGCATCGTGCTGCAGATGCTGGGGTCCCTGTTCGCCCCTGCGCTGGCCGCGCGGTTCCGCGACCAGCGGGCCATCAATACCGTGGTGGCGTTGATGACCGGGAGCGGGTTCGTGCTGAGCATTGTGGGCCCGCTGGATCTGGTCTGGGTCTGGGCGGGGCTGCTGGGCCTGGGCCAGGGAAGCCTGACCGCCTGTGCGCTGACCCTGATCATGCTCCGGACCCGGGACGGGCACACCGCCGCGCACCTGTCGGGCATGATGCAGGGCGTTGGCTACGGGGTGGGTTCCACCGGAACGCTCCTGGTGGGTCAACTCCACCAGGCCACCGGGTCCTTCGTTCCCGCCGGCGTCCTGTTCACGGTGGTGGGCCTGCTCGCGGCGGTCTTCGGCTACCGCTCCGGCCGGAACCGGCATGTGGGCGAGGAAACGTAATGCAGGACCCCACGCTTCCGGCCGTCCACCATGCCACCGGAATCTTCCGGCCACCGTATTTCTGGGTGACAGTGGGCACCTGCGCCCTGGTGTTCCTGGCCGCCTTCGAATCCCTCGCCGTAACCACCATCATGCCGCTGGTCAGCAGGGAACTGAACGGCGGAAACCTCTATGCGCTGGCCTTCGCAGGGCCCCTGGCCACCGGTGTCATCGGCATGGTGGGCGCCGGCAACTGGTCCGACAGGCGCGGGCCCGCCCTGCCGCTGTATGCCTCCGTAGCGCTGTTCGTGGCCGGCCTGCTGGTCGCGGGCACCTCGGTTTCCATGCCCATGCTGGTCTCGGGCCGCCTGGTCCAGGGCTTCGGCGGGGGCGCCCTCACCGTGGCCCTCTACGTCCTGGTGGCGCGGTTCTACCCGGGCACCCTGCATCCCCGGATTTTCGCGGCGTTTTCGGCCGCCTGGGTGGTGCCCTCACTCGTGGGGCCCGTCGCGGCCGGTGTGGTGGCGCAGGTCTTCAGCTGGCACTGGGTGTTCCTGGGCGTGGTGGGGCTGGTCATTCCGGCGCTCGCGATGATCGTGCCGGTCCTGCGCGGACTGGACCCGCCGGAACCAGCCGGCGGAGCGGAAGGAAACCTCCCGCCGTGGGCTCCGGCCCGGCTCGGCTGGGCGGCGCTGGCAGCCCTTGCCGTCCTGGGGCTCAACCTCTCCGCCGGCCTCAGCATCCCCGCCTTCCCGCCCGCCAAGGCACTCCTGGCCGTTGCCGCCGTCGTCCTTGCCCTGGCAGCGGTCCGGCCGCTGGTGCCCGCCGGGACCCTTAGGGCACGGCGGGGACTGCCCAGCGTGATCCTGTCCCGCGGCCTCGCCTCGGCGGCCTTCTTCGGGGCGGAGGTCTACCTTCCCTACCTGCTGATCGACCAGTTCGGCTTCCCGCCCACCTTGGCCGGTGTCACCCTCACCGGCGGGGCGCTGGCGTGGGCCGGTGCCGCGGCGGTCCAGGGCCGCATGGGCCCGCGGCTGGAGCACCGGAGGGCTGTGCGGGTGGGCTCGTTGATGGTGCTCGCTGCCATCCTCCTGGCCCTGGCCACGGCGGGACTGCACTGGCCGGCCGCCGTCGCCATCGCCGGGTGGGTGCTGGCCGGCGGCGGGATGGGCCTGCTCTACCCCCGGCTGAGCGTGATGACACTGGCACTGTCCAGCAAGGACAACGAGGGCTTCAACAGCTCCGCCATGTCAATCGCCGACTCGCTGGGCGGGGCTCTTTCACTCGCCGCCACCGGGATAGTCTTCGCGGCATTTACCACGGCGGTCCAGTCCTTTGCCGGCGTCTTCGCCTTCACCGCGGCCCTCGGGCTGGCCGCGGTGCTGGTGGCGCCGCGGGTCACCGGCAGGCAGGGTCCGGCGGGCTAGGGAAGGCGGGTGGCGCGCAGGACGACGTCGGCAATGGTCGCCTCCTGCCCGTCCGGCCCGGTGACAGGGCGCGCCCGGCTTGTGAGGACTTCCAGCTGCCAGCCGGGGCCGTCCAGGGCCAGTTCACGGACCAGCTGGTCTCCGGTGTAGAACATGTCCAGGTGCTGGTGGTGGTCGTTGCCCCATGGCGGCAGCCGGTCCGGGTGGTGGCCCACCACCAGCAGGGTCCCGCCGGGCTTGACGGCAGCGGCGGCTGCCCGCAGCGGGACCCGCCAGTCGAGTTCCTGCGAGTGCAGGAACTGTGAGGTCACGAGGTCGTAGGAACCCTCGGGCTGCCACGTCGTGAGGTCCGCTTGCTGCCACGTGATCCGGCTGCGGATGTCCCCGCTGGATGTGTTCACGCTTTCGCGTGCCAGCTCGGCCAGTTCGTGCGAGTGGGCCCGTTCCAGCGCCACGGCGGAAACATCGACGGCGGTGACGGACCAGCCTTGCCGGGCAAGCCAGATGGCGTCGGCGCCCTCGCCGCACCCGAGTTCCAGTGCCTTGCCGGGGCGCAGGCCGCCGGCCTCATGGACCAGTTGGGGGTTCGGCTTTCCGCTCCAGAGCCGGGCTTTGCTCCGGTACCGCTCGTCCCAGACCGCCCCGGGGTCGACGCCGCTGCCCGCTTCCGGCGACCCGCCGGCGTCGTGCGCGTGCTGCCGGTGCGCTTCCTCCTGGTGCGTGTCTTGGCCCTGCCCCGGGTGTTCACTCATGCTCCAACACTGCCCCGCCATGACCCCGTTGGCAACGCCGCGGACGGCCGCCCGGCCTCGGGATGCTAGACTGGAGGAACTTGATGTGCAGTGATGCCGCCTGCTCCGGATCTGGAGTTCCTTCCAGGGAGTGGGCTTTCTTCATGTGAGAGGCACATCCTGCGTCGATGAACGCGTTCCATTTGGTCCCGGCCGGCTGTCCCTATGTGCAGCGCCCGGTTGATCACCTGACTTTTCTTCGGCGAAACCCCTGGGCCAACCGGCACCGGGGGCCGATATCCGCCCGGATACCGCCAGAAAGACCGTAAAAAACTACATGACTACTTTTGCTGCCCTCGGTACTCCCAAGGCCCTTGCAGACACCCTCACCGCGCAGGGAATCGTTGAACCGTTCCCCATCCAGGTGAAGACCCTCCCGGACACCTTGTCCGGCCGTGACGTCCTTGGCCGTGGCCGGACCGGATCCGGTAAAACCATTGCTTTCGCTATCCCGCTTGTAGCAAGACTCGCTGAGCGGGAAGCCAAGTACTTCCGCAAGCCCGGGCGCCCCATGGGCCTGGTCCTGGCACCTACCCGTGAACTGGCGACCCAGATCAACGCCACCATCGAGCCGCTGGCCAAGGCCGCCGGTTTGAACACCACCGTGATCTACGGCGGCATCTCCCAGGCCCGGCAGGAGAAGGCGCTGCGCGCCGGTGTCGACATCGTCATCGCCTGCCCCGGCCGCCTGGAGGACCTGATCCGCCAGCGCATCCTCACCCTCGAAGGCGTGGAGATCACGGTCCTGGACGAGGCCGACCACATGGCCGACCTCGGCTTCCTGCCCGTGGTCAAGAAGCTCATGGACATGACCCCCAGCCAGGGTCAGCGCCTGCTCTTCTCCGCCACCCTGGACAACGGCGTGGACAAGATCGTCCAGCGCTACCTGTCCAACCCGCTCACCCACTCGGTGGACGACCCGCAGGCCGCGGTGACCACCATGGAGCACCACGTGCTGGTGGTCAACGACCAGACCGTCAAGAAGCAGCTGATCGTTGAGCTCGCTTCGGGTGCCGGCCGCCGCGTCCTGTTCATGCGGACCAAGCACCACGCCCGCAAGCTGGCCAAGACCCTTACCGACGCCGGGATCCCCGCCGTGGACCTGCACGGCAACCTGTCGCAGAATGCCCGTGACCGCAACCTCGCCGAGTTCTCCAACGGCGACGTCCGCGTCCTGGTGGCCACCGACGTCGCCGCCCGCGGTGTGCACGTCGATGACGTCGAGCTGGTGATCCACGTGGATCCGCCCACCGAGCACAAGGCGTACCTGCACCGTTCCGGCCGCACCGCGCGCGCCGGCTCCGACGGCACTGTGGTCACGCTGACCCTGCCGGAGCAGCAGTCCGACGTGAAGAAGCTCATGAAGGCCGCCGGCGTTGACGTCAGCTTTGAACGCGTCACCGCCAGCTCGCCGATCGTGGCGGAACTCGTGGGCGACATTGCCGAAAAGGTCGATCCCCGCACCCGCGCCGCACTGCTGGCGGCCAAGGCCCCCAAGCAGGGTGCCGGCACCTCCACCGGTGCCAACGCCGAGCGCAAGCGTGCACGCCGCCAGGCTGCGCCGAGCGCCGGTGGCCGTGGTGGCCGCGGCGGACGCGGCAAGGTTTCGGCCGAGCCCGCCCGCAGTGACGCCCCCCGTGCTGAGCGCCGCGCAGCAGCCTTCGAAGGCCGGACCGAAGCCCGCGCCGCCTTCGACCGGAACGCGGAGCAGAACGAGGACCGCGCTGTGGCAGCTGCGGCTGCCCGCCGCAATGCCCGCGGCCGCGGCACCGCCTCAACCCACCGCAACGACGTTCCCGCAGCAGGTGGCCGCTCATCGGCCGGCCGCGGTTCCGACGGCCGTGCAGCGGAGGGCCGCGGGGATTCCCGGATCACCCGCAGTGATGCCCCGCGCGGCGGCTCCGGCCGCCCGGCCTCAGGCGGACGCCCCGCGTCCGGCGGGGGCCAGCGCAGCGGGCGCCCGGCAACCGGCCAGCGTGCAGCGGCAGGTGCCTCCGGCCAGCGTTCTTCAGGCACCGGCGGCAGCAAGGCCGTCTGGTCCTCCAACACCGGCGGAACCTCAGGCGGATCCTACGGCTCCGGCAGCGGTGGCAACGGCGGCTCGGGCCGTCCCGCCCGCAGCGGCCCCCGCCGCGCATCGGCTCCGGCGTCGAACGAGCGCCGCGGCCGCTAGAAGCGCTCCTTAAAGTACAGCGGTGGTTGAGCTTGTCGGTTCCGACAGGCTCAACCACCGCTGTGTTTTAACCCAAATAGCCGCCTGGTTTTACCAGCCGCGGGCACGCCATTCGTCCAAGTGCGGACGTTCGGCACCAAGCGTCGTCCGCTTGCCGTGGTCGGGGTGCACGACGGCGGAGTCCGGGTAGGCGTCGAACAACCGCTCCGTGACGTCGGACAGGAGCTGGGCGAACCGTTCCGGGTCCTTCTCCGTGTTGCCCACCCCGCCGGGGAACAGCGAGTCGCCTGAGAAGATGTGCGCCGGTCCTTCCGGGTCCTGGTACACAAAGGCGATCGAGCCCGGCGTGTGGCCGCGCAGGTGCACGGCGGTGACGTCGAAGCCGTCGAAATTCCCGACGTCCCCGTGGCTTAGCCGGACGTCCACCGGAACCGGCAACGCATCGGCGTCGTCCGCTCCCGCCGCTGTCCTGGCCCCGGTGGCGTCCACCAGTTCCTTCAGCGCCCGCACGTGGTCCCAGTGCTGGTGCGTGGTGGCGATCAGGGCCAGCCGCGGAGCCGCGGCTGTGTCCGCGGCGCCGTCCGCGAGCAACTGCCGGATGGCCGGAAGGTCGTCAGCGGCGTCAATGAGCAGCTGCGCGCCGCTTTCCTTGGCGGTCAGCAGGTACACGTTGTTGTCCATTGCGCTGACGGAGATGCTGCGGATGGTGATGGCCGGCAGGTCGTAGAGAAGTGAGTCCATGGCTTCAGTCTAGGGACGGGCTACAGGCCCAGCGGCAAGGCAGTGGAGTAGACCTGCTTGGACGGCGGGCCGGCCAGGATTTCGTGCAGCGCGTTTTTTCCTTCGGGTGTAGTGCGCCAGGCGGCGTAGTCGTCGTGGTCCTGCGTGGTGGCCCAGGTTTCCACGACCAGGATGTGGCAGGGGTCCGCGTCATCCACCAACGCCTCGATGCCCTGGTTACCAGGTCACGCGCGGGTGGCCGCGAGCGTTTCGGACAAGTACTTTGCGGCGTCGTCGCGGCGGGCGGGGTCGATCCGGACTTCGAAGTGGACGATGGCAGGCATGAGGCTCCTTGGCATGGGCATGGCACGGCCGGCTGACCGGTACCCACTGCGTGCAACACGGCTGCGGACCGCTTTCTTCCCGCCCTTGCCGGACCCAAATCCCGGTGTGACCTGCGGCTGCATCCGCCGTGAGGAGATTCATAAAAGTGGGCCTTATGCAGTTCCGGTTGTTAGCGTCGGAAGTCAAGCCAGACTTTTTGCGACGCCGGCTGAGTGCTTTTCCCCAGTCAGTACCAAGCACGTGGAACCGGCGTCCGGACCGCAGCCTCAAAACTGAAATGGGATCCAATGAGCCAAAAAGCAGCACCCCCCGTGGGCACCGCGGGGCGTGAAACATCGGAACAGAAGCCGCCGGCAATGGCCGGAACCGGCCACGGAACAGGCAGCCCGGAGGCCAGGACCCGGGTCAACAAAACTGTCTTCCTCGGCTCCGCCATCGGCGTGGTGGGCATCGCGCTTTGGGCGATTCTTGCCAAGGACAACGCCGACGCCGTCATCGGGTCCATGGTGGGCTGGGTGTCCACCAACATGGGCTGGTACTACTTCCTGATCGTCACCGCCGTGGTCATCTTCGTCCTGGTCGCCGCGCTGTCCCGGGTGGGCAAGACCAAGCTCGGGCCGGACCACTCCAAGCCACAGTTCGGGATGTTCACCTGGGCGGCCATGCTGTTCGCGGCAGGCATCGGCATCGACCTGATGTTCTTTTCCGTGTCCGAACCCGTCAGCCAGTACCTTGCCCCGCCGCAGGGCGAAGGGGGTACCGCGGAAGCCGCACGCCAGGCCCTGGTGTGGACGCTGTTCCACTACGGCGTCACCGGCTGGGCCCTGTACGCCCTGATGGGGCTCGCCCTGGGCTACTTCTCCTACCGCCACAACCTGCCGCTGAGCATCCGCTCGGCGCTCTACCCCATCTTCGGCAAGAAGATCGAGGGGCCCATGGGGCACGCGGTGGATATCGCCGCCCTGCTCGGCACCATCTTCGGCATCGCCACATCCCTGGGCATCGGCGTCGTCCAGTTGAACTACGGGCTGAACTTCATGTTCGGCATTCCGGAGAACCTGGCCGTGCAGATCGGGCTGATCGTGCTGTCCGTGGTGATGGCAACGGTCTCCGTGGTGTCCGGCGTCGAAAAGGGCATCCGCCGGCTCTCGGAACTGAACGTCGTCCTGGCGGTGGCGCTGATGCTGTTCGTGCTGGTAACCGGGAAGACCAGCTTCCTGCTGGACGGGATCGTCCAGAACGTCGGCGACGTCATGAGCCGGTTCCCGGGCATGACTTTGGATACCTTCGCCTATGACCGTCCCACCGACTGGATGAACGCCTGGACCCTGTTCTTTTGGGCGTGGTGGATCGCCTGGGCCCCGTTCGTTGGCTTGTTCCTGGCCCGGATCTCCCGTGGCCGCACCATCAGGCAGTTCGTCCTGGGCACCATGACCGTTCCGTTCATCTTCATCGTGCTGTGGATCTCCATCTTCGGAAACTCCAGCCTCGACTTGATCATGAACGGCAACGCAGCGTTCGGCGAGGCGGCCATGAGCCACCCGGAGCGCGGCTTCTACAGCCTGCTGGAGCAGTTTCCGGCCGTCCCGGTTACCGCCGCCGTGGCCACGTTCACGGGCCTGCTGTTCTATGTGACCTCTGCCGATTCCGGCGCGCTGGTCATGTCCAACTTCACCTCGCACCTGAAGGACGCGGACTCGGACGGTCCCGAGTGGATGCGCGTGTTCTGGGCCGTGGCCACCGGCTTGCTGACCTTGGCCATGCTGACCGTTGGCGGCGTGACCACGCTGCAGAACGCCACGATCGTCATGGGGCTGCCGCTGTCCCTGCTGCTGGTGCTGATCATGCTGGGCCTGTACAAGGCCCTCCGCGTGGAGAATTCGCTCAACGACAGCTACCGGGCGAGCCTGCCCGGCATCATTACCGGCCGGGCGGCGGACCAGCGTGCCGGCCGGACCTGGCGGCAGCGGCTGGTCCGGGCCATGAACTATCCCGGCCGCAAGCAGACCATCCGGTTCGCCGAAACCGTGGCCATTCCGGCGCTGGAGGAAGTGGAAGCGGAGCTGCGCGAGCAGGGCGCCGAAACAACCCTGGCCATCACCACGGTGGAGGCCTGCGGGATTCCGAGCATCGACCTGCAGCTGGCCATGGGGGAGGAACGGGCGTTCAAATACCAGATCTACCCGGTCCGGTACGAGACCCCCAGCTACGCCACCCGCCGGGCGGATCCGGATGACCACTACTACCGGATGGAAGTGTTCGCACAGGAGGGAAGCCACGGCTACGACCTCATGGGCTACACCAGGGAACAGGTCATCACGGATGTCCTGGACCACTACGAACAGCACCTCGAATTCCTGCACCTGAACCGTGCAGCGCCCGGAATCACCCTCCTCGTGGAGGACCAGGTGGCAAAAGACAATTGGGAATCCGACTTCGACATGCAGGAGGAAACTAAGTGAGCACGTCAACGCTTTTCATCGGCGGCAGTTGGGTTGCAGCGTCCGACGGCGGCACCCGGGACATCCACTGCCCCGCGGACGGGCAGCTGGTCGGGACCGTTGCGGAAGCAACAGCAGGGGACGCCGAGCGCGCCGTGCACGCGGCCAGGACGGCGTTCGACGCCGGGGAATGGGCAGGCACCTCGGCACTGGAGCGGGGCTCGTTCCTGCTGGGGGTCGCCGCCAGGCTGCGGGAACGGAAGGATGACTTCGCCCGCGCCGAGACGCTGGACACCGGCAAGCGACTGGTGGAAAGCGAAATCGACATGGACGACATCGCCAACTGCTTTGAGTACTTCGGCAAGCTGGCCGGCCAGGACTCCGGACGGGTGGTGGACGCGGGCAGCCGCACCGTGGTCAGCCGGATCGAATACGAGCCCGTGGGCGTGTGCTCGCTGATCGCGCCGTGGAACTACCCGCTGCTCCAGGCCGCCTGGAAAATTGCGCCCGCCCTGGCCGCCGGCTGCAGCTTCGTCCTCAAACCCAGCGAACTGACGCCGCACACCTCCATCCTGATGATGGAAGTCCTGCAGGAACTGGGCCTGCCCGCCGGCGTCGCGAACCTTGTCCTGGGCGACGGCAAGATCGTGGGGCCCGTCCTCTCCGGCCACCCTGAGGTTGACCTGGTCTCCTTCACCGGCGGCCTGGAGACCGGGAAAGCCATCGCGGCCTCGGCAGCTGCCACCGTCAAGAAAGTGGCGCTGGAACTGGGCGGCAAGAATCCGAACATCATCTTCGCGGACGCCGACTTCGACGCTGCCCTGGACAACGCGCTCAACGCCGCGTTCGTGCACTCCGGGCAGGTCTGCTCCGCCGGTGCACGCCTGGTGGTTGAGGAGTCCATTGCGGAGAAGTTCGTGGCCGAACTGGTCCGCCGGGCCGAAAAGATCCGGCTGGGTGGTCCGTTCGATCCCGACGCCGAGACCGGCCCGCTGATCTCTGCCGCGCACCGGGACAAGGTCACCGCCTACGTGGAGAAGGGCATCGCCGAAGGCGCCCGGCTGCGGTGCGGCGGCGCCTGGGGCGGCGGGGAGCTCGAAAAGGGCTTCTACTACCTGCCCACCGTCCTGGACCAGGTCAAGAGCGGCATGTCCGTGGTGGTTGACGAGGCGTTCGGGCCGGTGGTCACGGTGGAAACCTTCAACACCGAGGCGGAGGCCATCAAGATCGGCAACGACACCCACTTCGGCCTGGCCGGTGCCGTCTGGTCCCAGGATGCCGGGAAGGCCCAGCGGGTTGCCCGGGCGCTGCGCCACGGAACCATCTGGATCAACGATTTCCACCCCTACCTGCCGCAGGCGGAGTGGGGCGGCTTCGGCCAGTCGGGCGTGGGCCGCGAACTGGGCCCCACCGGCCTGGCCGAATACCAGGAAGCCAAGCACGTCTACCAGAACATCGATCCGCAGGTCACCGGCTGGTTCAGCGACCATGCCGCCGCTGCAGAGGGGAAGTAGGACACATGGCAAGCGAAGCAAAGACAGAGTTCGACTACATCGTGATCGGCGGCGGTTCCGCCGGCGCCGCCGTGGCATCCCGCCTGAGCGAGGACCCGTCGGTGGACGTTGCCCTGGTGGAAGCCGGGCCGGATGACCGCAACATTCCCAAGATCCTGCAGCTGGACCGCTGGATGGAGCTGCTGGAATCCGGCTACGACTGGGACTACCCCATCGAGGAGCAGGAGAACGGCAACTCCTTCATGCGGCATGCCCGCGCCAAGGTGATGGGCGGGTGTTCCAGCCACAACTCCTGCATTGCGTTCTGGGCGCCCCGGGAAGACATTGACGAGTGGGAGAAGAAGTTCGGCGCCGCCGGCTGGAACTCCGAGACGGCCTACCGGCTGTACAAGCAGCTGGAAACCAACGAGGACGCCGGCCCGGACGCGCCGCACCACGGCGACAGCGGCCCCGTCCACCTCATGAACGTTCCGGCCACGGACCCCACCGGCCGCGCCATGCTGGAAGCCTGCGAACAGGCGGGCATCCCCAAGGCACACTTCAACACCGGCGACACCGTGATCAACGGAGCGGGCTTCTTCCAGATCAACCGCCGCGCCGACGGCACCCGGTCCTCCAGCTCGGTGTCCTACATCCACCCGATCATGGACCGGAAGAACTTCACCCTGCTGACCGGGCTGCGCGCCAAGGAACTGACGTTTGACGGGACCAACCGCTGCACCGGCGTGGCCGTGGTGGACAACGCCTTCGCCAAAACACACCAGCTCACCGCAAGGTCCGAAGTGATCGTCTCCACCGGCGCCATCGATTCGCCCAAGCTGCTTCTGCTGTCCGGGATCGGCCCGGCCGCGCAACTGGAAGAGTTCGGCATCCCCGTTCGCGTTGATTCCCCCGGCGTGGGCGAGCACCTGCAGGACCACCCCGAGGGCGTCATCCAGTGGGAGGCCAAGCAGCCCATGACCAAGACGTCCACCCAGTGGTGGGAGGCCGGCATCTTCACCACCACCGAAGAGGGCCTGGACCGGCCGGACCTGATGTTCCACTACGGGTCGGTTCCGTTCGACATGCACACCCTGCGCCAGGGCTTCCCCACCACGGAGAACGGCTTCTGCCTGACCCCCAACGTCACCCACGCCCGCTCCCGCGGGACGGTGAAGTTGCGCAGCAAGGACTTCCGGGACAAGCCCAAGGTGGATCCGCGCTACTTCACCGATCCGGACGGCCACGACATGCGCGTCATGACCGCGGGAATCCGCAAGGCCCGCGAGATCGCCGCGCAGCCTGCACTCGCCGACTGGGTAGGCACCGAGCTGTACCCGGGCGACGCCATCCAGACCGACGAGGAGATCGCCGACTACATCCGCAAGACCCACAACACCGTGTACCACCCCGCGGGGACGGTGCGGATGGGAGCGGCCGACGACGACATGTCGCCGTTGGATCCCCAGTTGCGGGTCAAGGGCGTCACCGGCCTCCGGGTGGCCGATGCGTCCGTGATGCCCGAGCTGACCACCGTGAACCCGAACATCACCACGATGATGATCGGCGAACGCTGCGCGGAACTGGTCCGCGCGGCACGCACCGCCTGATCCACACGGCCTGGCCAAAAGGGCGGCTCCCTCCGGGGGAGCCGCCCTTTGCCGTACCCGGCCGGCCGGCTATTCGCGCCCTTCGGACACCCAGGTGGGGTTCGCGGACCGGGACCCGACGACGGCGTCCGACGCCGCGGCAAGGACGGCCAGGTGGGCCGGGGTAAGGTCCAGGCCCAGGGCGCCAAGGTTCTCGTCGATCCGGGCCGCCTTCCGGGTCCCGGGGATGGGGACGACGGGCAGGCCAAGCTGCTTGCCTTGGGCGAAGAGCCACGCCAAGGCAACCTGCGCCGGCGTGGCGTTCAGCTGTTCCGCGACGGACCGGACGGTGTCCACCACTGCCTGGTTGGCGCTTGCGGCATCGGGGGCGAAGCGCGGGATATTCCGGCGGAAATCCTTCTCGCCCAGGCTTGACGTATCCACGGTGCCGGTGAGGAAGCCGCGGCCCAGCGGGGAGTAGGGGACAAAGCCCACACCCAGCTCTGCTGCGGCAGGAACCACGTTGCGTTCCACATCCCGGCTCCAGATGGACCACTCGCTCTGGACTGCGGAGATCGGGTGGACGGCGGAGGCGTCCCGGAGTTCCTGCGCCGTCACCTCGGACAGGCCCAAGTGCTTGACCTTGCCCTGCTCCACCAGCTCCGCCATGGCGCCCACGGTTTCCTCGATGGGGACCCTGACGTCGCGGCGGTGCATGTAGTAAAGGTCGATGACGTCGGTGCCCAGCCGCTGCAGGCTGCGGTCCACAGCCTGGCGTACGTATTCCGCGTCGCCCCGGATGTCCGTGTAGCCGTCCGCGGGGGTGCCCACCAGCGCGAACTTGGTGGCCAGCTGGATCTCGGCCCGCCGCTCCTTGAGGAGCTGGGAGATCAGCTCCTCGTTGCTGCCTCCGCCGTAAATGTCCGCGGTGTCGATGAAGCTGACACCGGCATCGACGGCGTGGTGCAGCGTCCGGAGCGCCTCAGCGGGGTCAACGTCGCCGTAGACCGGGGTGAGGGCCATGCCGCCGAAGCCCAGGGGGCTGACGGCCAGGCCGTCGCCGAGCTGGACCGGGTGGCCGTGGTCAGTGGGGGTGTGTGCCATGGGTGCTCCTGTTCGGTTCCTGCAGTGTGGAGTGGTGGTCGTTTACAGCCAGGGGATGATCCGGTCGGCCGCCTGCCGGTCGACCTGGATCAGCCGAGCGTTTGCTTCATCGGGTCCGGTGGCCCAGGCCAGGGCGGCCGCACGGTCCATGCCGAATGACACGTGCCGGTCCACCAGCCGCTGCAGGCGGAGTGCGGGCGGAGTTTCGAGGAACCATACTTCGTCCAGCTGCGCCCGCACCTCCTTCCACGGCTCCTGCCCGGCCAGCAGGTAGTTGCCCTCGGTGATGACCAGCGGGACGTCCGCGGGCACCGCAATCGAGGCAGCCACCGGCTCGTCCAGGGTGCGGCGGAACTCCGGTGCGTACACTACGGCCTCGTCCCGGCGCGCCAACCGGCGCAGCAGCGAAAGGTAGCCCCCGCCGTCGAACGTATCAATGGAACCTTTGCGCTCCCGCAGCGGCGTCCCCTCGATGATCGCGTTGCCCAGGTGGAAGCCGTCCATCGGGACCACCACCGCCGTGCCGGGGCTGAACTGCTCCTGCAGCCACGCGGCAAACGTGGACTTCCCGGATCCCGGCGCGCCGGCGATGCCCAGGATGGTGCGCGTCTCCGGGGCCAGCCTGCGCCGGAGCGCATCGACTGCCTGCACGATCTCGGGGGAGTCCATGGCAAGAGCCTAGTCACTGCTGCGCGCGGCTGCCTGGTCCTTCGCGGGAAGCGCCTTCAGGCCGGCGGCACAACCCACGATGCCGGCAATGAACAGGAGCTTCAGGACGCTGAAGGGCTCCACGCCCGTGATCATCGCCCAGCCGACCGTCAGTGAAGCACCGATGCCCACCCAGACCGCGTAGGCCGTGCCAAGTGGAATGCTCCGGATGGCCATGCCCAGGCCCAGCATGCTCAGGGCCGCCGTGACGGCGAAAACGACGGTGGGGAGGGGCTTGCTGAAGCCCTCGGACAAGCCCAGGGCGGTGGCCCAGACAGCTTCCAGGACCGCGGAGGCCAGAAGGACCAGCCAGGGAACTGAGCGTTTCACGGTTACGCCACCACCTTCAGGCCGACCACGCACGCGGCGATGCCGGTGAGCAGCGCCAGCCGGGCCGCCGTCGGGCGTTCAACCCTGGTGGCCATGGCGTAGGCGGAGGTCAGGACCACGCCGACCCCTACCCAGACGGCGTAGGCCGTTCCGGTGGGGATGGACTGCATGGCGATGGCGAGGCCGCCGGTGCTCGCCGCGACGGCCAGCAGGAACACGGCCGCGGGCGCGATGCGGCGGCGGCCGGAAACCTGGGCGGACCGGTGCAGGGCGGCTGCCCAGACGGCCTCGAGGGCGCCGGAAAGAAGAAGGATTATCCACGACATGACCAGATCCTTTGGCCAGTCTTGTCGCGTGCCGGGTACTGAACCGTCGTCCGGAGGCTCTGGTGCGGAGCCTTGGATTCCAGCGTAGCAACGCACGACGCCGGGGGGCCAGCGATGGTGCCCAACCTCACCATGCGGGGGGAGGGGGCTTTACCCGGCGGGCTCCAGCGGGTCGACCGACACCACTGCCAGGAAGCCCCGGCCCAGGATCTCCGGGCTGTTGTCGTCCGAACCGGCCACGGCGTCGTAACGGCCCAGTTCCACCGGGTTGGTGTCCGCCTGCCCGCTGCCGCCTTCACTCACCACAGCCTGACCCTGCAGCAGCACCGCCAGTTGGCCATCGAACACCGGATGCGCCCGCTTCTTGGACAGCTCGATGATGGAGGTGTACCCCTTGTATGCCGCGGCGCGGGTGATGACGTTCAGGTCGCGGATGTCTCCGGTGGGCAGTGACCCTGTTGTGGCCGCGCCGCCGTCGAACCGGAAGGGACGGTATTTCTCCAACGGCTGCTCTGCTCCGTCCACCGTGAGCAGCAGCAGTTCACCCTCGATCACGGTCAGGACCCGTTCCATGCCGGGGAACGCGGAGAAGTCACCTGCCTTGGTGACGTCCGCGATGCTCACCCGCCAATCCCAGCCGCCGTCGGACGAGCCCTGGCGCGCGATTTCCCTCGTCACCCCGCCCCCGTTGCGCCATGGTTCGGCCTTGAGCCCTGCGAAGCGGATGATCTGCATCCGCCCAGCCTAGTTCCCAAGCCCGGCAGGTTCAGGGTCCGGCGTCGCAGGTTGCGTCCCGTCCTGCTAATCTCCTCCGGGGGGTCATCACGAAAACAGCCTGAAGGAGCCGGGAATGTTCGTCAAAGTGTGTGGTCTCAGTACGCCCGAATCGGTCCGCGCGGCGGTGGAAGCAGGGGCCGACGCCGTAGGTTTCGTGCTCACCGCCAGCCCCCGGGTGGTCTCGCCCTCCCAGGCCGCCTCCCTCTTGTCGGAGGTGCCCGCTGGAGTTCGCCCGATTGGCGTGTTCCGCGACGAACCCGTGGTGGACGCCGTCGCCATTGCCCGGGCGGCGGGCCTTGAATGGATCCAGCTGCACGGGAACCGTTCCCGGGCGGACGTGGCAACGGTGCATAATGCCGGCATGAAGCTGGTCCGGGCCATCACCATGGGTGCCTCCGACGATGAATTCGAAGACTGGGGCGAGGACCTGCTCCTGATCGATGCGGCGGCGCCGGGCTCCGGCGAGTCCTGGGACTACGCCTCCGTGGCGGCGTTGCCGGTGCTGCAGGGCCGGGACTGGCTGCTTGCCGGCGGCCTGGACGCGGCCAACGTTGGCCAGGCCTCGGCCGCTGCCCAGGCCTGGGGCGTGGACGTCTCCTCGGGCGTCGAAGCGACCCGCGGCGTGAAGGACCTGGCAAAGATCCGTGCCTTCGTGCAGGCCGCCAAGGCACCTGCCGCGGTATAGCGCTGCGCTCAGGGCAAGATCAGGGGAGTCCCCTACCTTTTTGCCGGAGGTCCGGGGGCAGAATGGGTTCATGAAGACACTTCTGAACATCATTTGGCTTGTTTTCGGCGGCTTCTGGCTTGCCTTGGGCTATTTCCTTGCGGGCGTGGTCTGCTGCCTGCTGATCGTCACCATCCCGTGGGGCATCGCGTCCTTCCGGATCGCGGCCTACACGCTCTGGCCCTTTGGCCGGATGGTGGTTGACCGGCCCGGCGGCAACGGTGTCTTCTCGCTGCTGGGCAACGTGATCTGGTTGCTCGTTGCCGGCATCTGGATCGCCGTCGGCCATGTGCTCACGGCGTTCGCCATGGCCATGACCATTGTGGGCATCCCGCTGGCCATCGCCAACCTCAAGCTGATCCCGGTGTCCCTGATGCCACTGGGCAAGCAGATCGTGCCTTCCAGCAGGCCGTTTGCCAGCAACTACCGCTAAGGGTCAGTGCTCCGGCGGCAGTGGCCGGAACGCCCCGTTCCGCAGGATGGCCACGGACCCGCTGTCATCCAGTTCGGCCGCGATGTCCACGTCCTCCGTGTAGCCGGCACCTGTCAGTTCGCGGCCGCTGGAACACCGCAACAGCACCTCACGCAGCCGCGGCTCGGCGGCTTCGAAAACGGCCATCGCCGCCACGGCTTCCGGAGCATAGCCGTGCCTGCCGTCGCCGGCTTCGTAGCCGCCCTTCCCGGCGGCTGCCAGCCCTGCGATGAAAGCCCCGGCCCCGATCTGGTCTTCCACGGCGGCCCGAAGGGTTCGGTCCTGCCACCGCTCACCGGCCGCAACCACCGCCACCACCGCGTCGCCGGGAAGGTTGGCCGCGACCCAGTCCGCCGTGGCCGCGGCGTTGCGGAGGCATACCGAGGCCACCAGTGGAACCTCGCCTGCCAGCTCATGGCACAGTTCAGAGCCGTTGGGGGATGGCAGGACGATCCGGTCCAGCGTTTCTGCGCTGCGCAGGCTTGCCGGTGAGAGGCTCAGCCCGCCGCCGTCCCGGGGGCCCGCCAGCTGGGCGTGGTGGTGGGCGGCGAAGTCTTCGGCCCGGGTATCGCGCCACGGGAAGGGGAAGACCTCGGCCTTCCGGTCCAGGGCCACGCTGACGCAGGTGCTGAAGGACAGGACGTCCACCACCACCGCGATGTCCGCTCCCGGGGCCACGGTCCTGGCGCCGTTCAGTCCCCAATCAAGCCGCACCTCGAAAGGGAGCTGACGGTGCGCGGCGTTCGCCGAGTGCGTGTGCCGCGGCGTGGAGCGGGGAGCGTTCATGCCAGTTCGCCTTTCAGGTTGCGGTGCGCGGCGTGCAGCCACAGTTCCTTGGCGCGGCGGTGGTGGAAGAGCGGGTCCAGTTCCAGCAGGTGACGCACGACGGCGGTCCGGCCGGCAGCGAAGTCGGCGTCACCGACGTGCGCGTAGTCCTTCCTGACGGCCGCGACGTAACGGGCGTACTCCTCCGGGTCCCCGCCCAGGACTGACAGGTCCGCGTCACTAAGGAGGGCGCCGTCGTCGTCGCCGGGTTCGGGCCGGTGGTCCGATGTCAGCAGGACCAGCCGGACCACCTCTGCCACGTCCGACTCCGGCAGGCCGGCCGCGGTGAGCCGGTCCTCGGCCAGCCGGGCGGATTCTTCCTCGTCCTGTCCCGGCGTGCCCCGGTACACGGCGTCGTGGAACCAGGCTGCCAAGAGCACGGTGCGCGGTGCCTCGGCCGGCTCGGTGAGGAGGTCCAGTGCCTCCAGGACGGAGAGCAGGTGGGTGCAGCCGTGGTAGTGCCGGTGGGGTTCGCTCCAGCGGTCCAGCAGGTCCAGGAAGAGGGCATCGTGCCCGGGCATGATGGCTTCCCAGCGGTTCAGCAGCGGAACTTTCAGCGATTTGTTCCGCCGGCGTGCCGGTATCCGCAGTCCGCTGGCGATCAGCTTGCGGACCAGGAGCCGGGCTTCCACCGGGACGGCCCCCGCCGCCACCAGTTCATCAAAGCGGCGCTCCGGCACGTCGTAGTGGTCGCCGTCGAACGCCCGCTCGGGGATTCCCGAGGCGGCAGCGAACACATGCAGCTCGTCCAGCGATGTGTCGGACACCAGGTGCGAGAAGTGCGTACCGTGTGCAGGCCACAATGGCGGGTCGATGTAGATGGCCATGGAAGGAGTCTAGTGCTGGCGCGTGGCGGTTATCCGCTGGACCGGCACGCCAGCCATATTACTCATTTGCGCCGCGATAGCACTCAACTAGTTGCATTTGCGGACTAAGATTGCCGCATGGCCCTTATCCGCGTTTCCGAAGCCGCCCGTTTCCTGGGCGTGAGCGACGATACCGTCCGCCGGTGGACGGACCACGGAACACTGACGCCGTTCCGGGACGACTCCGGCCGGCTCGCCGTCGACGGACTGGAGCTTGCCACGCATGCACGGAAGCTGGCCCAGCTCCCGGATGATCCGCAACGCGGCGGCAGCTCGGCCCGCAACCGGTTCGTCGGCCTGGTCACGAACGTCATCGCCGACAAAGTCATGGCCCAGGTGGAGCTGCAGTGCGGGCCCTTCCGGGTGGTATCCCTCATGAGCAGCGAGGCGGTGCGCGATCTGGGGCTGGAGCCTGGTGCCGTCGCCACTGCAGTGGTCAAGGCAACAACAGTCATCATCGAATCCCCGAAAGGCCGGGCCACCGCATGAGCAAGCAAACTGTCCGCCCAGCCGGGTCCACCATCCGGGCCGCCGTCCTCCCGCTGGCGGTACTCTTACTGGCCGTCCTCTCCGGCTGCGCGCCGGCAGGCGGCCCGGCCACCGGCACCACTTCCGCTGCGGCTGCCGGCTCCGGCCCGCCAACAGGAGCCATCACGGTCTTCGCGGCAGCCTCCCTCAAGGCCACCTTCACCGAGCTGGCGCACACCTTCGAAAAAGAAAACCCCGGAACCACGGTCACGTTGAGCTTCGCGGGATCCTCTGACCTTGCCAGCCAGATCAACCAGGGCGCCCCCGCGGACGTCTTCGCCTCGGCGGACACGGCCAACATGAAGAAACTGCAGGACGCCGGCCTGGCTGACGGCGCACCCCGCAACTTCGCCACCAACACCCTGGCCATTGCGGTTCCGCCGGGCAACCCGGCCGGAATTTCGGCGCTCAAGGACCTGGCACGGCCGGGCATCAAGCTGGTGGTCTGCGCCACACAGGTCCCGTGCGGGGCAGCGGCGGCAAAGGTGGCGGGCACGGCAGGAATTACGCTGGCTCCCGTCAGCGAGGAAAACGCCGTCACCGACGTCCTGGGCAAGGTCACGTCGGGCGAGGCCGATGCCGGCCTGGTGTACGGCACGGACGTCAAGGCAGCCGGCGCCAAGGTGGACGGCATCGAATTTCCGGAGTCGCAGGGCGCCGTCAATACGTACCCCATCGCCGGTGTGGCCAGTGGCCGGAACAAGGCCGCAGCGCAGGCCTTCATTAGCCTGGTGACCGGCGCGGAAGGGCAAAAGCTCCTCGCTTCGGCTGGATTCGGGCCCGGTGGACAGTAATGACCGGAACCACCCGCGCGGCAGTAGTGTGGGGCCAGGCACACACCGTGCGCTAAGCCGGGGGCGCCCCCGGTACACCCGTCCAGATACCCGTAGTTCCAATCCAACGTCCGGAGGAAACGCATGGCCCACGCGGAGAACAGCATCGTCATCGACCGGCCTGCCGGGGAGGTCTATGACTTCCTCGCCGACGGCCTGAACAACACCGCATGGCGTGAGGGCGTGAAATCCATCTCCCTCCGGGAGGGCGGTGTGGGTGAAGTGGGAGCCGTCTACAACCAGACCCTGTCCGGTCCCAAGGGCCGTCCCATCCAGGGTGACTACAGGATCACGGCGGCCCAGCCCGGGCGCCTGCTGGCCTTCGAAGTGGTGGCCGGTCCTGCCCGCCCCACCGGCACGTACACCCTCGCCGGGGACGGCGGCAGGACGACGGTAACGTTCAGCCTTGAGGCCAAGCTGCCGCTCCTGATGCGGGTCCTGGATTCGATGGTCACCAGGACCATGGAAGCCGAGGTCGCCCAATTGTCCAAGCTCAAGCAGGTACTCGAAAGCCGCTGAGCCAGGCAAACACGAAAGGTACCAAAGTGGTCGGGCAAGGCTATTCCGGCGTTCCCGGCTGGGTCCGCGCACTGGCTGTTGTTGCCGCCGTCGTAGTGCTGCTCCCGCTGCTCGCCATGGTGCTGCGGGTGGACTGGGCCCGGTTCATTCCGCTCGTGACCTCGGACTCGTCCCTGACGGCGCTGGGACTGAGCCTGCGGACCTCCGCGGCCAGCACCCTGCTGTGCATTGTGCTGGGGGTCCCCCTGGCGTTGGTCCTCGCCCGGGATACTTTCCGGCTGCAGGGGCTGCTGCGTTCGCTGGTGCTCCTGCCGCTGGTGATTCCCCCCGTGGTGGGCGGCATCGCGCTGCTTTACACGTTCGGCCGCCAGGGCCTGCTGGGGCAGGCCCTGGACGTGCTGGGCCTGCAGATTGCCTTCTCCACCACCGCGGTGGTCCTGGCGCAGACGTTCGTGGCGCTGCCCTTCCTGGTGGTCAGCCTGGAGGGAGCCGTGCGCACCTCAGGCTCCCGCTACGAGGCCGTGGCCGCCACCCTGGGCGCGCGCCCGGGCACCGTCTTCCGGCGGGTCACGCTGCCCCTGGTCCTGCCCGGACTCGCTTCGGGCGCTGTCCTGTCTTTCGCCCGCAGCCTGGGTGAGTTCGGTGCCACACTGACGTTTGCAGGCAGCCTTCAGGGGGTGACCCGCACCCTGCCGCTGGAAATCTACCTGCAGCGGGAAACCGACCCGGACGCGGCCGTCGCCCTGTCGCTGGTGCTGGTGGCCGTAGCCGTGGCGGTGGTGGCGCTCGCCTATCGCCGGCCTGCAGCCCGCAACGGAGCGGGAAAACGGACGACGACGCCGGCGCCGGCAGGAGGGAACGGCCGGTGACGTTGTCCTTCCGGGCAGCCGTGGCCGGGCGGGGATTCGACGTGTCCTTGACGGTCGGGCCAGGCGAAACCGTAGCCGTGATGGGTCCCAACGGCGCCGGAAAGTCCACCCTGCTGTCCAGCATTGCCGGGCTGCTGCGGCCGGACAGCGGCAGGGCAGAACTCAACGGAAAGGCACTGTTCGACCTCGACGGCGGCAACCGCACCTGGGTGCCGCCGCACCATCGCGGAACCGCCCTGCTCGCCCAGGAACCGTTGCTCTTTCCGCACCTGAGCGCGGTGGACAATGTCTCCTTCGGGCCCCGCAGTGCCGGCATTCCCAAACGGGAAGCCCGGCAGCGTGCCCTGGGCTGGCTGGCCGACGTTGAAGCAGAAGGCCTGGCTGGCCGCCGCCCCGCCGAGCTCTCCGGCGGCCAGGCCCAGCGTGTTGCCGTGGCACGCGCGCTGGCCGCGGATCCTGCGCTCCTCCTGCTGGACGAACCCCTCGCCGCCCTCGACATCCACTCCGCCCCGCTGTTGCGCCGCCTGTTCAAGCGCGTCCTCGCGGGACGGCAGGCCATCATCGTCACCCATGATGTCCTTGATGCGCTGATGCTCGCGGACAGGGTGGTCATCCTGGAGAACGGCAAGATTGCCGAGGATGGCCCGACCCGGGACGTGCTGGAACGCCCGCGCAGTGCGTTTGCCGCCGGCCTGGCCGGGCTGAACTTCGTCCCCGGAACGCTGGACGGGGCCGGGGTGCGCACGGAGGAAGGCCTGCGGATCGCCGGCCACGGCGATGAACAGGTGCCTTCCGGGCAGGCCGGGGTGGCCGTGTTCCCGCCGTCGGCCGTTTCCGTGTTCCTCACCGACGCGCACGGCAGCCCCCGCAATTCCTTCGCGGTGGCCATCAGCGACCTTGAGCCGCACGGCGACCAGATCCGCGTCCGGGCCGGCGGCCTGGCTGCCGACATCACGCTGGCGGCGTCGGCGGACCTCGGCCTGGTGCCGGGGATGACGGTGCACTTCGTGGTCAAGGCGGCCGCCGTTTCCGTCTACGGGACCTAGCGCTGCGTGGCAGGACCTCCGGCTCTGGACAGCAGTTTCGCCGTGGGCAAACATGGCTGGAGAGCCTCGTCCTGAAAAGTTGAGCGTAGTACACTCAACTTAGTTATCAAGCCCCCGAAAGGAGCCCTCTTTGGACGTCAAATTCACCACCAAGAGCCAGGAGGCTCTTTCCGCTGCGGCAATGAATGCCTCCACCGCCGGCAACCCGCAAGTGGAACCGGCCCACCTGCTCAAGGCGCTGATGGACCAGCGGGAGGGTGTGGCCGTCGCACTCCTCCGCGCCACCGGTGCCGATCCCGACGCCGTCAGCGTCCAGGCCAGCAGCGCCATCAAGGCCCTGCCCGCCACGTCGGGGGGCTCCAGCCAGCAGGCGCAGCTGAGCAGGCCGGCCCTGCAGGCCATCCAGAACGCGAAGGAAGAAGCGGACCGGCTGGGCGACAGCTTCGTGTCCACCGAGGTGCTGCTGCTGGGCCTCTCGGCCGGCAATGACGCCGCCGCCCGGCTGCTCCGCGACGCCGGCGCCTCCCGTGAGGCACTCCTTGCTGCCTTGCCGGGGGTCCGGGGGGACCGCAAAGTGGACAGCGCCGATCCCGAAAACACCTTCCAGGCCCTCGAAAAGTACGGCACGGACCTCACTGCCATGGCCCGGGCAGGGAAGCTTGACCCGGTGATCGGACGCGATTCCGAGATCCGGCGCGTGGTCCAGGTCTTGTCCCGGCGGACCAAGAACAACCCGGTGCTGATCGGCGAGCCCGGCGTCGGAAAGACCGCAGTGGTGGAAGGGCTGGCCCAGCGGATGGTGGCCGGCGACGTTCCCGAAAGCCTGCGCGGCAAGACGCTCATCTCCCTGGACCTCGGATCCATGGTGGCCGGCGCGAAGTACCGCGGTGAGTTCGAGGAGCGGCTCAAGGCTGTCCTTGAGGAGATCAAGGGCTCCGAGGGCCAGATCGTCACCTTCATCGACGAGATCCACACGGTGGTGGGTGCCGGCGCCACCGGCGATTCCTCCATGGATGCCGGCAACATGCTCAAGCCCATGCTGGCCCGTGGCGAGCTGCGCCTTATCGGCGCCACCACGCTGGACGAATACCGCGAAAACATCGAAAAGGATGCCGCCCTGGAACGCCGCTTCCAGCAGGTCTACGTCGGCGAACCCAGCGTGGAGGACACCATCGGCATCCTCCGCGGCCTCAAGGAACGCTACGAGGCACACCACAAGGTGTCCATCGCGGACTCCGCCCTGGTGGCCGCCGCCACCCTGTCCAACCGCTATATTTCGGGCCGCCAGCTGCCGGACAAGGCAATCGACCTGGTGGATGAAGCCGCGTCCCGGCTGCGCATGGAGATCGACTCCGCTCCGGAGGAAATCGACCAGCTGCGTCGCCAGGTGGACCGGCTCACCATGGAGGAGCTTGCGCTGGAGGGAGAGACCGACGCCGCTTCGGTGGAACGGCTCGCCGCGCTCCGCGCCGACAAGGCGGACAAGGAAGAGGAACTCTCGGCTCTGAACGCGCGATGGGAGGCCGAGAAGGCCGGGCTCAACCGGGTGGGCGATTTGAAGGCCAAGCTGGATGAGTTGCGCTCCGCAGCTGACAAGGCCCAGCGCGAGGGCGACCTGGAGACTGCCTCCCGGATCCTGTACGGCGAGATCCCGGCACTCGAGCGCGAATTGAACGCCGCGGCCGAGGCGGAGGCGGCCGTGACAGACAAGCCGGCGCAGATGGTGGCCGAGGAGGTGACGG
Source organism: Pseudarthrobacter sp. MOO14 (assembly GCF_058267675.1). NCBI lineage: Bacteria > Bacillati > Actinomycetota > Actinomycetes > Micrococcales > Micrococcaceae > Pseudarthrobacter > Pseudarthrobacter sp. MOO14. The sequence continues at coordinate 1,954,236 of NZ_CM177849.1, read as the reverse complement.
CGGAGGACATCGCCGAAGTCATCTCGGCCTGGACCGGCATTCCCGCCGGCCGGATGCTGCAGGGCGAAAGCCAGAAGCTGCTCCACATGGAGGAGGAGCTGGGCAGGCGGTTGATCGGCCAGTCCAAGGCCGTGGCTGCTGTCTCCGACGCCGTCCGCCGCGCCCGTGCCGGGATCAGCGACCCCAACCGCCCCACCGGCTCTTTCCTGTTCCTCGGTCCCACCGGCGTGGGCAAGACCGAACTGGCCAAGGCCCTGGCGGACTTCCTGTTCGACGACGAACGCGCCATGGTGCGCATCGACATGTCCGAGTACGGCGAGAAGCACAGCGTGGCCAGGCTGGTCGGGGCGCCTCCGGGCTACGTCGGCTACGAGGAAGGCGGACAGCTCACCGAGGCGGTCCGCCGCCGCCCGTACTCCGTGGTGCTGCTGGATGAGGTGGAGAAGGCGCACCCCGAGGTGTTCGATATCCTCCTGCAGGTGCTCGACGACGGCCGCCTCACCGACGGCCAGGGACGCACCGTGGATTTCCGCAATGTCATCCTGGTGCTGACGTCCAACCTGGGCAGCCAGTTCCTGGTGGACCAGACCCTGGACCCCGAAACCAAGCGCAATGCCGTCATGGCCACCGTCAACGCGTCCTTCAAACCCGAGTTCCTTAACCGGCTCGACGAAGTGGTCCTGTTCGACGCCCTCACGGTGGAGGAACTCGCCCACATCGTGGAGCTGCACGTGGCCGAACTGGGACGCCGCCTCTACGAACGTCGGCTCACGCTCGAGGTCACCGACGGCGCCAAGGCGTGGCTGGCCCTGTCCGGCTACGATCCGGCGTACGGTGCCCGCCCGCTGCGCCGCCTGGTGCAGCGCGAGATCGGCGACCGGCTGGCCAAGGCCATCCTGGCCGGGGACATCAGCGACGGCGATACCGTCCTTGTAGATACCGCGGCGGACCTTGGCGAACTCACCGGGGGTGCGGTGGACACGCTGACGGGCGCCCCCAGCTCGGGTTTGTCAGTTCGGCGGAAAGACTAGCCGGCAGGCTCACGCACAGGCGTGCTGCCCGGACGGATGGACCGTCAGGGCAGCACGCTGGCGGTGATCACGTTGCCGGTATCGGCGGTGACGTAGCAATCCACCCGGCGGTCGCCCGAATCCCAGCTGGTGGTGCTGGGGAAGCTGCGCTGGTAGTTCAAGTGGAACTGGTTGGCTGCGGGTCCGAGCGTGGCCGCCTGGCAGGCCTCCAGGGCCTTGGCCTTGAGCGGGTCAGCCCCCGGGTAGGCGGCTGCGGCGGGGTAGCGGTACGTTGCCACCAACTGTGCCGAATGGCCGGTATCGCAGGCGACGACGGTGGAGGCCAGGGCTTCCGGATCGAAGTCCTTGAAGCAGTCGCCCACGGCATAGGCGGCGGGGGCCACTCCGTCGCGTGGAAGAGGCTGGGGAGTGGCCGGTGTTGTAGGGGTGGTTTGCAGCACTCCCGGCGCGTCGGCGGCGGATTTGTCCGTACCGGAGGATGAGTTCAACCACACGGCAAGCCACGTCAGCGAGCCGGCGACGGCTACGATCACGACGACGAGGAACACCTTCCAGGAGGTGGCCCTGTTGGCTGGGCGGTGCTGCGGGGGTTCCGGCACCCGTTGTGACCAGGTCACAGCTTCCGGGGCAGGCGCCGAACCATTGCCCCCGCTTGGGACCGCCGGCAGGCTGCCGGTGTGCGGCGGCGAGGCAGGCTTGGGCGGGATGTCCTGGTGGTTCACTGGTGCGCATCCTCCTGGGTTTGTGTTCCGCGGCTGGCCAACGGCCGGGCAAAACAGCCACTTCTTAAGTGACTCTACCGAAGAAAAATCCCGTGTTCCTGCGGGTCGAAGTGCATCATGGTACCCCACACCCCGCCCCGGGGCCCTGGGCGGCAAGCAGGGGCAGCCGAAAGCATGTAATCTAGGTGTACGACAAATTGACCAAACATTCCGGGGCCTCACCGATCGCCAAGGTGACCACCTCCGGTCCAAGTACAAAAGGGGGTCACGCCATGGGGCGCGGCCGTCAAAAGGCAAAAGCTACCAAGCAGGCTCGGGACATCAAGTACTACTCCCCGAACACTGACTACTCGGCACTTCAGCGTGAGCTGACGGGCCCAGGCAGTCGTTCAACGAGCCATTACTCGAATGAACCGGTCGAGCCGGACTATTCGGCTTATGTGGATAAGTACGCGGATGATTTGGATGACGATGACGACGAGGTTGACAGCCGTCGCATCGGTTAGTTGTCGTATAGCCGCCGTGGCCCCCGGTTTTCCAGGCCCTACCGCAGCTACGCGCTAACAAGCTCCGCAGGTGCTTTCCCGCAGTACTGGGATGGCACAGGACCTCCTTTTTAGTACCCGTTTTCGGGTGACCGCTGACATGAGGAAGCCCGCTGCTCTCCGGGATACCCGGTGGCAGCGGGCTTTCCCGCGTTGGTACCCTGACCGGATGACTGTTCGGACTACTTACGCCAATGGCGAGCCCTGCTGGGCGGATCTGCAGACCCCCGATGTCGCCACCGCCAAGGACTTCTACGCCAGGGTGTTCGGCTGGACCTACCAGGACTTTCCCACCCCGGACGGCCGCAGCTACGCGCAGGCCTTCATGAACGGCCGGCTGGTGGCCACCATCGCGCCGCAAGGCCCTCTGCAGCCGTCCGGCACGCCGGCCCGGTGGAACATCTATTTCGCGGCGTCGGACGCCACAACCCTCCTTGACGATGCCGCTTTTGCCGGCGGGACCGTCGAGTTCGGGCCGGAGCAGGTGGGCTCTACCGGAGTGTTGGCTTTCCTCGCCCCGCCCGGCGGCGGCACCACCGGGATCTGGCAGGCCGGTACCCACCACGGAAGCCACCTCTTCAACGAGCCGGGTGCGCTGGCCTGGGCCGAACTGTCCACGCCCGGGCCGCAGGCCGCCGTCGGCTTCTTCCAGCAGCTGTTCGGGCACGAGGTCACCGAATATCCCCAGGACGACGGCGGCAGCTACAGCACGCTGCTCATCAACGGTGCCGAGGTGGCTGGCGTCGTTCCTGCCGAAGAAGGCGAGGAAGCGACCTGGCAGATCTACTTTGGCGCAGCGGACGTCTGCGCTGCGGCCGCGGCAACGGTCCAGGCCGGGGGAGAGGTGCTCGTGGAACCGGATGAACATCCGGCTGACGGTTCACTGATCACCATCAGTGACCCTCAGGGCGGCATCCTCAGCCTGATCCAGGCCAGTTAACAACAATGGGGTCCCCCACCGTGCGGTGCGGGACCCCAAATGCTTGCGGCTTTAGGCGTAGGCGTTGACCATGCGGACGGCGCCGCCATCCACGCCCTTGGCGCCCTGGACGTAGTCGGGGCCGGACTTGGAAATTGCATCCGAGTCCTCCGTAACCGTGCCCATGACCCAGGATGGCAGGCCACGGTCGTTCAGGCGCGCCACTGCGGCGTCGGCGGCGTCGGGGGACACGATGGCCACCATGCCCACACCGAGGTTCAGGGTGCGCTCGAGATCGGGCAGCGGAACATTGCCCAGTTCGGACACGAGCTTGAAGATCGCGGGCAACTCCCAGGTGGCGCGGTCCACCGTGGCTACCAGGCCCTGCGGGAGGACCCGTGCCAGGTTGGCGGCCAGGCCGCCGCCGGTGACGTGGCTGAAGCCGTGGACGGCGGCGCCGGCGCTGACCGGGAAGGCACGGGCCAGGTCCAGGCAGTCGGCTGCGTAGACGCGGGTGGGTTCGAGGAGTTCCTCGCCCAGCGTGCGTCCCAGTTCGGATACCTGGCGGTCCAGTGCCCAGCCGGCGTGGTTGATGACGCGGCGGACCAGCGAGTAGCCGTTGGAGTGCAGGCCGGAGGAGGCCATGCCGATCACCACGTCGCCGGCGCGGACGCGGTCCGGGCCAAGGAGTGCGTCGGCTTCCACGACGCCGGTGGCTGCACCGGCGACGTCGTATTCATGTTCGCCCAGCAGGCCCGGGTGCTCCGCGGTCTCGCCGCCCACCAGGGCGGTGCCGGCCACGGAACAGGCTGCGGCAATGCCGCGCACGATGTCCGCGATGCGTTCGGGGACCACCTTGCCGCAGGCGATGTAGTCGGTCATGTACAGCGGCTCGGCGCCTACCACCACGATGTCGTCCACCACCATACCCACCAGGTCGAAGCCGATGGTGTCATGGATGTCCATGGCCTGGGCGATGGCCACCTTGGTGCCTACGCCGTCCGTGGAGGTGGCCAACAGGGGCTTCTTATAGGTCAGGAGCCTGGAGACGTCGTAGAGGCCGGCGAAGCCGCCCACCCCGCCGATCACCGAGGAGTTGTGGGTTGCCTTGACGGCATCCTTCATGAGCTCGACGGCGCGGTCCCCGGCTTCAACGTCCACGCCGGCGGAGGCGTAGGTTATGCCGGAGTTCTCTGCGGCGGTGTTGGCGGAAGTCATACGGAGTCCTTCTTGTCGGCGCTGGTGGCGGCGTGTACGTCGGGCACGAGGTCGGCTTCGGTCAGCAGGTTTTCGAATTCGGCGTCCGGTCCGGAATCGCAGCCGGTGGCGCCGGCTTTCTCTGCCGGATCCTCCGCGGCATCAACGGCCAGGGCGGCCGTCTCGCCGGGAAGGGCGGCCGGAGACGGCTTGAGGCCGCCAAGGTCCGTGCGCTCCAGCAGGTTCTTGCCCAGCTTGTCGGCGTCCGGCAGCTTGATGGGGTACTTGCCGGTGAAGCAGGCGGTGCAGAGCCGTTCGCGGGGCTGCCGGGTGGCCCCGATCATGCCGTCCTCGGAGATGTAGGCCAGTGAGTCCGCACCGATGGCCTGGGAGATTTCCTCGATGGTGGCGCCGTTGGCGATGAGTTCCGCGCGTGAGGCGAAATCGATGCCGTAGAAGCAGGGCCACTGCACTGGCGGGGAGGAGATTTTGACGTGGACGGCTGCGGCGCCGGCTTCCCGGAGCATCCGCACAATGGCGCGCTGGGTGTTGCCGCGGACGATCGAGTCATCCACCACCACAACCCGCTTGCCGCGGATCACGGACTCGAGGGCGTTGAGCTTGAGGCGGATGCCGAGCTGGCGCAGGGTCTGCGAGGGCTGGATGAACGTGCGGCCCACGTAGGAGTTCTTGACGAAACCGTGCGCAAAGGGGATGCCGGATTCCTCGGCGTAGCCGACGGCGGCGGGGGTACCGGATTCCGGTACGGGAATGACGATGTCCGCCTGCTGCGTGTTTTCCCGGGCCAGCTGGCGGCCCATCTCCACGCGGGACTCGTAGACGGAGCGGCCGGCGATGGCGGCGTCCGGGCGGGCGAGGTAGACGTACTCGAAAACGCAACCGGCCGGCGTCGGCTCCGCGAACCGCTTGGACCGCACGCCGTCCTCGTCGATGGCAATGAATTCGCCCGGCTCGATCTCCCGAATGAAGCTGGCGCCGACGGTGGCCAGGGCGGACTGCTCGGAGGCCACCACCCAGCCGCGCTCCAGCCGGCCGAGGACCAGCGGACGGATCCCGTAGGTGTCGCGTGCGGCGTAGAGGGTTCCTTCGTCCATGAAGACGAAGCAGAAGCCGCCCTTGATCTTGGGCAGGAGTTCCGTGGCGGTTTCTTCGAGGGTCTTGCCCGGCTCGCCTTCAAGCAAAGCGGTGACCAGGGCGGTGTCGGAGGTGTTGCCCTGCTTCATTTCGCCGGTGAGCTGGCCGCCGTTGCGTTCGTTGATCATGGCGTTGAGCTCGGCGGTGTTGGTCAGGTTCCCGTTGTGTGCCAGGGCAACCGTGCCGGTGGAGGTGGCGCCGAGGGTGGGCTGCGCGTTGGCCCAGTGGCTGGCGCCGGTGGTGGAGTAGCGGCAGTGGCCCACGGCCAGGTGCCCGGTCAGGGTGTTCAGGGTGGTCTCGTCGAAGACCTGGGAGACGAGTCCCATGTCCTTGTAGACGTTGATCCGTTTGCCGTCGCTGGTGGCTATGCCAGCCGACTCCTGACCGCGGTGCTGCAGTGCATACAGCCCGTAATAGGTAAGTTTTGCTACTTCTTCGCCTGGTGCCCAAACGCCGAAGACGCCGCAAGCGTCCTGCGGGCCTTTTTCGCCGGGGAGAAGATCATGGGAAAGTTTTCCATCGCCGCGTGCCACTGATCGATTATCGCACGATATGGGGTAGGACTTTTCCGGCTGCCCGATTGTGACCTGCTAGGCCTGGGGGTCGGTATCCGGTTCGGAATCCGGCACGGCTTCCACCACCGCCCGCTGCTGGCGCTTCACGCTGCGGCGGTCCAGCACGAGGGCCAGCCCGGCGCCCAGGATGGCCCCTGCGGCCGCGAACATCACCAGGAAGAAACCGAACACCGCACCGGGGTCGAAGGTGGTGTCCCCCGGCACCCCGTACGCCACCACCGCGGCAGCGACGGCTCCCAGCAGCGCTCCGACCACCAGGAAGGGAACGTACTTGGGTGCCCGGCGGACGGTAACCTCGCGCCGCTCGGCGGGGGTTTCTTCAAAAGACATGCCATCCAGCCTACTGCCCACTGTTTTGCTCCGGGAAACGGGTGTCTGGGGATGCCTGGCGCTCCCGGCCCGGAGAGGCGGGAGTGGCACACTGGTAGGCAACTGCTCGGAGACTGATATATCTATTGACATGGAGTCTTGTCGCTGCCATATTCTGCTGTAGGCACTATGTGCATTCTGTTGTTTATTATGCAACTCAATGCGCTTCGAACGCTGAGGCGCCGTGGTCCCCGGGCCGGGCCTGTCAGTTAGATTGGCAGTTGGTGCCGACTCACGGATCCGGGCGGATCCAGGAAAGGAACACAAGAACCATGGTTCACAAAGTTCAAGCAGTTGTTGTCCGGGAGAAGAACGCCCCTGTGTCCTTGGAGACCATCCTGGTCCCGGATCCCGGGCCGGGGGAGGCGCTGGTGGACATCCTGACCTGCGGTGTCTGCCACACGGATCTGCACTACAAGCAGGGCGGTATCGGTGATGACTTCCCTTACCTGCTCGGGCACGAGGCCACCGGGGTTGTCAGTGCCGTTGGCCCCGATGTGACCCAGGTGGCCCCGGGCGACCGGGTGATCCTGAACTGGCGCGCGGTCTGTGGGGAGTGCCGTGCGTGTGCCAAGGGCCAGCCGCAATACTGCTTCAATACGCACAACGCCACGCAGAAGATGACCCTTGAGGACGGCACCGAGCTTTCGCCTGCCCTGGGCATCGGTGCTTTCGCGGAAAAGACCCTGGTGGCAGCCGGGCAGTGCACCAAGGTGGACCCGGAGGTTGATGCTGCCGCGGTGGGCCTGCTGGGCTGCGGCGTGATGGCAGGCATCGGTGCCGCGATCAACACCGGAGAGGTCAAGCGTGGCGAGTCCGTGGCAGTGATTGGCTGCGGCGGCGTGGGGATTGCCGCGATCGCGGGCGCGAAGCTCGCGGGGGCGACGACGATCATCGCCGTGGACATCGACGACAACAAGATCGGGATGGCCAGGTCCCTCGGTGCAACCCACGGGGTCAACTCCAAGCAGGAGGACGCCGTGGAAGCCATCCGGACCCTCACCGGAGGCCACGGGGCGGACGTGGTGATAGACGCCGTCGGCCGGCCCGAAACGTACAAGCAGGCCTTCTACGCCCGTGACCTTGCCGGCCGCGTGGTGCTGGTGGGTGTTCCGACGCCGGAGATGACGCTTGAACTGCCGCTGCTGGACGTCTTTGGCCGCGGCGGCTCGCTGAAGTCCTCCTGGTACGGCGACTGCCTGCCCTCCCGCGACTTCCCCATGCTCGTCTCGCACTACAAGCAGGGCAACCTGGACCTGGACGCGTTCGTGTCCGAGCGCATCACGATCGACCAGGTGGAAGAGGCCTTCGAGCGGATGCATGGGGGCAAGGTGCTGCGCTCCGTCGTCGAGGTCCAGCCTGCCGGGGCGTCCGCATGAGCGTCACCATCGAGAACCTGGTCACCTCGGGAACTTTTTCGCTCGACGGCGGCACCTGGGACGTTGACAACAACGTCTGGATCGTGGGCAATGACGAGGAATGCATCATCATCGATGCGCCGCACGACGCAGCGGCGATCATCAACCAGGTCCGCAGCCGGAAGGTGAAGGCCATCCTGCTCACCCACGCGCACAACGACCACATCGGTGCCGCGCGTGAGGTGGCGGACGCCTTGGAGGCACCGATCCTGCTGAACCAGGAGGACCTGGTGCTTTGGGAGCAGGTATACCCGGACGCGAAACCGGACCGCTACCACTCCGACGGTGACGTGTTCGAGGTGGGCGGGGCGGCCCTGCGTGCGATCCACACTCCGGGACACTCGCCCGGGTCCACTTGCTTCTACCTGGAAAGCGAGGGAACGGTGTTCACCGGCGACACCCTGTTCAACGGCGGCCCGGGTGCCACCGGGCGGTCCTACAGCGACTACCCCACCATCCTGGCGTCCATCCGTGAACGGCTGCTGACACTGCCCGCCGACACTGTGGTCCGCACCGGCCATGGGGACAACACCACCATCGCCGCCGAGCAGGAAACGCTGGCGAAGGTGACGCAGTAACCAGAAGTCAAGAAAGCGCCCGGCGGAGGCGCTGGGAGGACCCGGCGCGCCTCCGCCGGCGATCCATCAGCACAAGCCGGTTAGGAAGTTGGAACGATGAAGTTCGGCAAGCAGCCCGCCCCCGTTGCGGACATCAATGAGGACGATCTTTCGGTCCACAAACCCAAAACGGAGGCGGCCGGGGTCAAGGCCGTCATGGTTGCGCTCGAGCGTGCGGTGGCGCAGGCGGGTGTGGCCCGGACGGCGCAGTCGCTGCTGCGGCTGAACCAGCGGGGCGGTTTCGACTGCCCCGGCTGCGCGTGGCCGGAATCGGACAAGAAGCGAAAAGCAGCCGAGTTCTGCGAGAACGGCGCCAAGGCGGTGGCCGAGGAGAACACCTTGCGTACAGTCGGCGCGGAGTTCTGGGCCCAACACTCCATCGCCGAACTCTCGGAGAAGACCGAGTACTGGCTGGGCAACCAGGGCCGGTTGAGCGAACCGGTGGTGATCCGCGAAGGGGAGACGCATTACTCGCCGATCTCATGGGCTGACGCGTTCGAGCTGATCGGTGAACACCTCCGGGCGACCACCCCGGAGCGCAGCGTCTTCTACACCTCCGGCCGCACCGCGAATGAGACCGCATTCCTGTACCAGCTCTTCGCACGGTCCCTGGGCACCAACAACCTCCCCGACTGCTCCAACATGTGCCACGAGTCCTCCGGCTCGGCTTTGAACCCGACCATCGGCATTGGCAAGGGCACGGTCTCCCTGGATGACATCCACGACGCCGAACTGATCTTCGTGGTGGGCCAGAACCCCGGCACCAACCATCCACGGATGCTGTCCGCGTTGAAGGAGTGCAAGGACAAGGGCGGCAAGGTGGTGGCCGTGAACCCGCTGCCCGAGGCCGGCCTGTTCAACTTCAAGGACCCGCAGACCGTTTCCGGGGTGGTGGGCGGCGGGACGCCGTTGGCCGATGAGTACTTGCAGATCAAGGTGGGCGGGGACTTGGCGCTGTTCCAGGCGCTGGGCCACCTGCTGCTGGAGGCCGAGGCAGCCAACCCGGGGACCGTCGTCGACCATTCCTTTATTGCCGCCCAGACGGACGGGTTCGATGCCTACCGCGACGCCCGGCGCACCTTGGACTGGGATGAAACCGAGAAGGCCACCGGCCTCACCCGGGGCCAGATTGAGAAGGTCGCGGCGATGCTGGGGGCGTCCAAGGCCTCGATCTTCTGCTGGGCGCTGGGCGTGACGCAGCAGCCGCATTCGGTGGACACCATCAAGGAAATGGTCAACGTCCTGCTGCTGCAGGGCAACTTCGGCAAGCCCGGCGCCGGCGCCTGCCCGGTCCGCGGGCACTCGAATGTCCAGGGCGACCGGACCATGGGCATCTGGGAGAAACCCAAGGAGTGGCTCCTGCAGGCCTTGGACGCCGAGTTCGGCATCACGTCTCCGCGGCACCACGGCTACGACGCCGTGGAGTCGATGGAGGCATTCGAACGGAACGAGGTGGACGTATTCGTGTCCATGGGCGGAAACTTCTCGCTCGCCTGCTCTGACACCGAGGCGCTGGAAGCGGGCATGCAGCGGATCGGGCTGACCGTGCACATCAGCACCAAACCCAACCGCTCGCACGTGGTGCACGGCCGCACGTCACTGATCCTGCCCACCCTGGGCCGCACCGACAAGGACGACAAGCATCCCAACGGCGCACAGTTCCTCTCCGTGGAGGACTCGATGTCCGTGGTCCACTCCACCCAAGGCCGCCTCACCCCAGTCTCCGAGCACCTGCTGGCTGAGCCCGTCATCGTGGCACGGATGGCGGAGGCCACCTTTGGCCCGGACCACCCAGTGGACTGGAAGGCAATGGCCGAGGACTACGACGTGATCCGCGACCACATCGCCCGGGTCCTGCCCGGCTTCGAGGACTTCAACGCGCGGGTGCGGAGCAAGAACGGCTTCGTGCTGCCCAACCCGCCCCGCGACACCCGCTCCTTCGCCACCGACATCGGCCGCGGCCGGTTCACCGTCAGCCCGCTGGAATACCTCACCCCGCCGCCGGGGCACCTGGTGCTGCAGACCATCCGCAGCCACGACCAGTACAACACCACGTTCTACGGCCTGGACGACCGCTACCGCGGCATCTCCGGCGGCCGCCGCGTGATCCTCATCCACCCTGAGGACCTCGCCGAGCAAGGATTCCAGGACCGGGAACTCGTGGACGTCGTCAGCACCTTCCAGGGCGTGGACCGCCGGGCAGACAAGTTCCGCCTGGTGGCCTATCCCACCGCCAAGGGCTGCGCGGCCGCGTACTTCCCCGAAGCCAACGCACTGGTCCACAAGGAAAACGTGGCCCGCGTATCCAACACCCCCGGCTTCAAAGCCATGTTCGTCAGGTTCGAGCCGCACCGGGGAGAGCCTGCGGTTGCCGGGGAATCTGCAGGGGAGCTGGCCGGAACGCACGCCTAGCCCCACCGGATGGGTAAGGTGCGCCGGTGCGGGCAATGACGACGGCGGCAGTCCGGCAGGTGCCGGGTGCCGCCGTCGCCGTTCCCCACACAGGTTTTTATGCCGGGTGGTTCCCGTCGGGACCGGCTTTCGGGTCAAGGTCCTTGCCACGAGCGATCGCGGTGAGCCGGTTCCACCCCGCCAGGGCCTGGTCCGCGGGAAGAAACGCGGAGAGCCAGGCCATCCCGTCCTGGTCCGCCCGGAATTCTACCCGCCGATCTGACACCCCCTCGACGTGGCGTTTCTCGATGCTCTCGGCGTGGTGGCGTTCCCGCCAGGTCCGGGCCTTGGCTTTGAACCGGTGCGCCGGCAACCGCCCCACCGGTCATCCCCGCACCGGGTCCGGGGCGTCATGGTCCAGGAAGTGGGCTTCCAACCCGGCCGCCCCCGCGGCATCAAGGTACGCGTCTCATCCGCCATCACCACCGCATGCTGCCACGACAGGGTCCCGGCCTGCAGCCCCTCCAATGTCTTCGGCAATGAGGTAACTACGCCGTGCGAGGCCGTCAGGAACGACGACACGGCGCGCGGACCCAGGGCCAAACACACCCGATCTCCGCCGCGACCGCCATCTCCTGCGCCTGCACCGGCGCATCCGGCCCCGCAACCATGTCGGCCATGCTTTTTCGTCATATCCGAAATTGATTGACAGTGAGCGTGGCTGGAGTCACACTGTTGCATATGGTGATCGTTGTTGCGTTAGGCGCTTCAGTTTTATTCCGGAGTTGTCGCTTCTGTTGCTGATGAACCTCCCCACATTCGTTGACAGAACGTCTTGAACACCCCTTGTGCCCCACCTGCTCCGTATCCACCCACAAATCGCCCCATGCCCAGCCCTATCGGGAGGAAACACATGACTACCTCAGTGAATGCGCCCCTCAGCGCACGCGGAAAGCTCGCCTCAACATTGCCTGCCGAGCAGCTGGCCGAAATTACCGAGTTGTTTGCTTTGCGGCGCACCGGCTACTCCCTTGATGCCCCGTTCTACACTGACCCGACAATCTTCAAGCTCGACATGGAAGCCATCTTCGGCCAGCACTGGATCTTTGCCGGCAGCGTTGCCGAGTTGCCGGAGCCGGGCGACTACATCACGGTCGACTACGGACCCTACTCCCTGATCGTGCTGCGCACCGACGAGGGCGGCGTCAATGTCCTGCACAACGTCTGCCGCCACCGCGGTGCCCGCGTCCTGACCGAAGCCGCCGGTTCCACCGGAAACCTGGTCTGCGGCTACCACTCCTGGACGTATTCCCCCGAGGGCAACCTGATCCACGCATCCGCCCCCGGCGAAGCCAAGTTCGACAAGAACTGCTTTGCCCTCAAGCGCGCCCACAGCCGCGAGGTTGCCGGGCTCATCTTCGTCTGCATTGCTGACGAGCCACCCGCAGACTTCGACGAAACCGCCAAGATTTTCGAGCCCTACCTCGCGCCCCACGACCTGTCCAAGACCAAGATTGCCTACCAGCAGAACATCATCGAAGAGGGCAACTGGAAGCTCGTCATGGAGAACAACCGTGAGTGCTACCACTGCGACGGCCACCCGGAACTCGCCTGCTCGCTCTTCCCCACGTGGGGCCTGACCGAGGGACTGATCCCGGCCCACCTGGAAGAGGTCTGGGACCGCAACAAGGAAGCCCAGTCCTCCCTCGAGGAGCGGTGCCGCCGCTACGGCCTGCCCTACGAGGTGGTGGAGGAACTCGACACCCGCATTGCCGGTATCCGCATCTCGCGCGAATCCCTGGACGGCGAAGGCGAATCGTTCTCCGCAGACGGCCGCAGGCTCTCCAAGAAGCTGCTCGGCGACCTTCGGGACTTCCGCCTGGGCCGCTGCTCGATGCACTTGCAGCCCAACAGCTGGTTCCACTTCCTGGGTGACCACGTCATCACGTTCGGGGTTTTCCCCATCAACGAGCACCAGTCCTTGGTCCGCACCACCTGGCTGGTGGCTGACGACGCCGAGGAAGGCGTTGACTACGACCTCGAAAAGCTCACCTACACCTGGAAGCAGACCAACCTGCAGGACAAGGCGTTCGTTGAGCTGTGCCAGCAGGGTGCTGCCAGCCCCGCGTACGAGCCCGGCCCTTACATGAAGAGCGAATACCAGGTGGAGGCCTTCATCAATTGGTACGTCCAGCGCGTGCAGGAGCACTTGGCATGATTGACGTCCTCACTCAGGCGCCGGTCCGGGAACCACAGCGCATCCGCGGCCTTGAAATGCCGTGGAACAGGGTGATGGGCAGCATGGAAGGCCCGGCCAGTGCAGCCAAGGCGCTGGGCCCGTGGCATCCGCAGGAGTTCATGGCCGAATGCGTCGAAACCGTTCCCGAAGCCGGCGGCATGATGACCTTCGTCTTCCGCCGCTGCGACGGTGCGCCCCTGGCGTTCCGCGCGGGCCAGTACGTGAATATCGCTTTCCCCGTGAACGGCGAGGACCAGGAACCGGTGGACCGCAGCTACTCGCTGTCCAGTTCACCCACGGAACCGTGGACTTTCAGCGTCACCGTCAAGCGCGACCCGGGCGGACTGGTTTCCCCGTGGGTGCACGGGAACGTCAGGCCCGGAACTGTCCTGGACATGCTGGGACCTGTCGGGGCATTCCACCTGCCTGACGCCGATCGGCGGGCACGGTACCTCTTCCTGGCCGCCGGCGCAGGCATCACCCCCATCATGTCGATGCTGCGCACCATCCACTCGTTGCCCGGAACCGCCGATGTGGTGGTGCTTTACCACGGCGCGGAAGCCGGCGGCTTCGCCTTCCACCGGGAATTGGCCTACATCGCGTCGGTGGACTCGCGCGTCAAGGTCTTCTACGCCCTGGGCGACCGCGGCAGGCCCGAGGACTGGGAGGGCTTCACCGGACGGCTGACGGCGGCCATGATCGACGAGGTGGCGCCGGACGCCAACGGCCGGCAGGTGTACGCCTGCGGACCCGAGGGGTACTTGAACACCGCCACTGAACTGCTCAAGAACGTGGGCGTCGACGATACCTCCATCTACATGGAGTTCTTCTCCGGCGACCGGCAGACCCTCCTCGAATACCAGGCCGAGCTCGCCCTGGCGGCGGACATCGCCGAGGAAATCGCCGACGAGATCGCGGAGTCCGCCGAGGACTACTTCGAGGGCCAGCCGGCGGCGTTCGGGATCTATGAGCCCGGCTACGACGAGGATGGAACCCTGCAGGCCACGGGGCTGGCGCTGGAAGCTGCAGCCCCGGCCTCCGCGGAAGCCGCCTCCGCGGAAGCCGCCGAAGCCGCAACCGAAGCCGCCACCCCGGATGCGTCAAGCTTCGACACCGTGGGAACTGGCAGCCTCACCCTGTCTTTCATGCGCACCGGAATCAATGTGCGGATCGACCCGCAGGAACCCATCCTGGGTGTGGCCCAGCGGGCCGGTGTCCGGATCGGCGCCAACTGCAAGGAGGGCATGTGCGGCTCCTGCAAAGTGGTCAAGCTGTCCGGGGAGATCGACATGAACCACCAGGGTGGAATCCGCAAACGGGAAATCGATGCCGGCAAGTTCCTTCCCTGCTGCTCCACCGCGCGCACCGACATGGTGATCGACGCTTAGCCGCTTCCCTGAGCCGCCGGCACCGCGCGCCGTCCCACGTTTTACCGCAAGTGAAAGTCATAACCACACGGAGGGTCTGATGCAGCCGGCGTCAGGCCTTCCGTGGCAATTGAACCCTAACCATAGGAGCCACGCCCATGTCAGGTAACAAAGCCGTTGCGTACAAGGAGCCCGGGGTTGTCGAGGTCATCGATACCCCGTATCCGTCGTTTGAACTGAAGGCCGGCCCCGGTGTCAATCCCGCCAACGTCGGCCGGAAGGTGCCGCACGGGGTCATCGTGCGCACCGTGAGCACCAACATCTGCGGCTCGGACCAGCACATGGTCCGCGGCCGGACGACGGCCCCTGCCGGCCTCGTCCTGGGCCACGAAATCACCGGCGAAGTCATTGAGACCGGACCCGACGTCGAATTCATCAAGGTGGGGGACATCGTCTCCGTCCCGTTCAATATCTCTTGCGGGCGCTGCCGGAACTGCAAGGAGCGCAAGACCGGGATCTGCCTGAACGTGAACCCGGACCGTCCCGGCTCTGCCTACGGTTATGTCGATATGGGCGGTTGGGTGGGTGGGCAGGCGGAATACGTCCTGGTTCCCTACGCCGATTGGAACCTGTTGCGGTTCCCGGACCGGGACCAGGCCCTGGAAAAGATCATGGACCTGACCATGCTTTCCGACATCCTCCCCACCGGCTTCCACGGCGCAGTCACGGCAGGCGTCGGCGTCGGGTCCACCGTCTACGTTGCCGGTGCCGGCCCCGTCGGGCTTGCCGCGGCCGCCAGCGCCCAACTGCTGGGAGCTGCGGTGGTCATCGTGGGCGACCTCAACGAAGACCGCCTGGCCCAGGCCCGGTCCTTTGGCTGCGAAACCGTCAATGTGGCCAACGGCGACCCGGCAGACCAGATCGAGCAGATCCTCGGCGTCCGGGAGGTCGACTCCGGCATCGACGCCGTCGGCTTCGAGGCACGCGGCCACGGCCACGGCGCCCAGGAAGCACCTGCCACCGTGCTGAACTCGCTGATGGACCTCACCACCGCCGGCGGCTCTGTGGGTATCCCCGGCCTCTACGTCACGGGGGACCCGGGAGCCGCGGATGAAGCCGCACGGAAGGGCAGCCTGTCCCTGTCCCTGGGAACCGGTTGGGCGAAGTCCCTGTCCTTCACCACGGGCCAATGCCCGGTGATGAAGTACAACCGGCAGCTGATGATGGCCATCCTCCATGACCGGATCCAGATCGCCAAGGCGGTCAACGCCAAGGCCATTTCGCTCGACGACGCCCCGCGCGGGTACGCGGAGTTCGACGCCGGCGCGGCAACGAAGTACGTCCTGGACCCGAACGGCTACCTCAACAACTGATGCGCGGTTCCCGTTTGTGAAGAACGGCAAGGTTCCAACGGCGGCGCCCCGCTCAGCAGGGGTGCCGCCGTTGGCATGCCGGGGTGGAACAGCGCGCGCTCCGCGGGCAACAAAAGAGGTGGTTGGGCCTGCAGGTCTCAAGCAGGCCCAACCACCTTTGTGGTGGATGGGCAGATCAGCCGCGGAGGCGCTCCATGCCCGGGTCAAAGAGCGGCTCGGCGCTGACCGTGGCGGCTACGCGCCGGCCGAAGTACTCGATCTCCACGGCGTCCCCCTCGGACACCGATGAGGACAGCCAGGCGTAGGCAAGGGGCTTGCCGACGGTGAAGCCATACGCCGCGCTCGTGACGTAACCAGCGGCTTCCCCGGCCACGTACACCGGTTCCTTGCCCAGCACCACTGACGTGCCGTCGTCGACCGTCAGGCAGCGCAGCATCTTCGCCGCAGGCTGCTCGCGGAGCGACGCCAGGGCCTCGGCGCCCACGAATCCGGTCTTTTCCTTGGCCACGGAGAAACCGAGGCCCGCTTGGTACGGGTGGTGCTCGGACGTCATGTCCGTGCCCCACAGCCGGTAGCCCTTCTCAAGGCGCATGCTGTTGAAGGCGCCGCGGCCGGCAGCGATGATGCCGTGCTCCTGGCCCGCCTCGAACAGCAGGTCCCAGAGCTTCAAACCGTACTCGGCGGTGGTGTAGAGCTCCCAGCCGAGTTCGCCGACGTAGGAGAGCCGCATGGCCGTGACGGGGATGCCGCCCACGGAGATCTCCTTGGTCCGGAAGTACTTCAGGCCGTCATTGGTGAGGTCGTCGGTGCTGACCTTGCCAATCACTTCGCGGGCCAGCGGACCCCACAAACCGACGCAGCAGGTGCTGCCGGTGATGTCGGTGACGTGGACCCACTGGCCGGGGTCGGCGGCGGACTGCCGGCGAGCTTCCACCCGGAGGTAGTCGAAGTCGACGTTGCTGTTGACGCCCAGCTGGAACTCCTCCTCGGCCAGCCTTGCCACGGTCACGTCACTGCGGATGCCGCCGTCGTCCGCCAGCAACAGGCAATAGGTCACGGCGCCCGGCTTCTTGGCGATGTTGCCCGTGCTGAGCCGGTGCAGGAGTGCCTGCGCGCCCGGGCCGGCGACGGAGAGGCGCTTCAGCGGCGTCATGTCGTAAAGTCCGACGGCGGTGCGCGTCTTCCACGCTTCGGCTGCGGAGATGGGGGAGTGGAACATTGCGGACCAGGAGTCCCGCTCCGGGGTCTGCCATTTGGCCGGAAGTTCTTCGAGGAGCGCGCGGTTGGCTTCGAACCAGTGCGGGCGTTCCCAGCCGGCGGATTCCAGGAAGAACGCGCCCAGCTCCTTTTGGCGGACGTTGAAGGGGCTGACCCGCAGGTCGCGCGGGGATTCTCGCGGCTGCAGCGGGTGCATGACATCGTAGATCTCCACGAAGTTCTGTTGCGAGGTTTCGCTGACGTAGGCGTCCGAGGTCTGCACCTTCTCGAAACGGGTCAGTTCGCAGCCGTGCAGGTCTGTCTGCGGCTGGCCGTCGATGATCAGCTCTGCCATGGCCTTCGCAACGCCGGCGGAGTGCGTGACCCACACGGCTTCGGCCACGAAGAAGCCCTCGAGGTCCGGTGCTTCGCCCATGAGCGGGCCGCCGTCGGGGGTAAAGGAGAAGATGCCGTTGAAGCCATCCTGGATTTCGGTGCTGCGCAGTGCCGGCAGCAGGTCCTGGCTGTCCTCCCACGCGGGAACGAAGTCTTCCAGGGTGAAGTCCAGCCGGGAGGGCATGCGGTGGTCGGACATCTCCCCGGCCGGGACCTTCGGCAGTGCGGACATGTCCACCGGCATCGGCCGGTGGGCGTAGCTGCCGATGCCGATGCGGTCGCCCCATTCGCGGTAGTACAGGTCCTTGTCCTGGTAGCGAAGGATGGGCTTGCCGGCGCCGTTGGGAAGCTCGTTGACGCCCTCAAGTTCGGCGAGGGGCGTGGTGACCGCGTACTGGTGGGCCAGCGGCAGCAGCGGCACCTCCAGGCCCACCATCTTGCCGAGCTCACGGCCCCAGAACCCTGCGCAGGACACCACGATATCGGCAGGAATGAGTCCGGCGGAGGTCTCGACGCCGGTGACCTTGCCGCCCTCACGGGCGATGCCGGTGACGGTGGTGGACCCGCGGTAGGTGACGCCGTGTTCGCGCGTGCGCTCGATCAGCAGCTGGACGGCGCGGGCCGCCAGGGCGAGGCCGTCGGTGGGGATGAGCAGGCCGCCCAGGACTTCCCGGCCGCCGCTGAGCTTCCCCGTGGTCAGCAGGGGGTAGATCTTTTCGCACTCGTCGGCATCCACGATCCGGCTTTCGACGCCCCAGGAGGTCATCACGCCCATCTTGCGTTTGAGGTCCGCCAGGCGCTCCGGAGTCGTTGCCAGTTCAAGGCCGCCCACCTGGTTGAAGCAGGACTGGCCATCCTTGCCCAGGGCGAGCAGCTTGTTGACGGTGTAGGTCGCGAATTCCGTCATGGTCCTGGACGGGTTGTTCTGGAATACGAGGCCCGGAGCGTGCGACGTGGAGCCGCCTGCCAGCTCCAGCGGGCCCTGTTCGACGACGGTGATGTCATTCCAGCCGCGGCTTGCCAGCTCGTCGGCGAGGTTGGTGCCGACAATGCCGGCTCCGATGATGACGACGCGGGGTGATGCGCTCATGGTTCGTGGTTCTCCTGGTTGGTGCGTGGCTCCGCGCTTCGCTATAAGCAACCCGCAGCACTATATGCAACACGGTGGCGTAGCTCACAAGGAATGTCAAGGGTTTCCGGCATTGTTGCTGCGGCTGCCGTCACTGTTTCAGCGGGCCCAGGCTGGCTCCGGGAAGGGCGGGCATGACGGAGGCCTCCGCCGCTGGTGCGGCGAAGGCCTCCTGTGGGTTGCGGCCGGTTGCCCGGTGTCAGTGCGAGAAGTTGGTTGAGATCTCGGCGAGGGTGCGCCCCTTCGTCTCAGGCGCGAGCCATTGCGAGAGTATTGCGCCGAGTAATGCGACGGCGGCTGCCACGACCATGCTTGGGCCCATGCCGATGTTGCTGATCGCCCACGGCAGGGCGAAGGTGCCGAGTGCGGCTCCGATGCGGCTGAAGGCCGCGGCGAAGCCCATGCCGATGCCGCGCAGGTCGCCGGGGAATACCTCGGCCGGATAGACCTGGGTCAACGTGGTGTAGCCCGCGTTGAAGAAGGAGAAGGCGAGGAACAGGGCCAGCACCAGGATTGCCGGCGCGTCAGCCCAGACCCCGATGACCAGCAGGATGCCTGCGCAGAGCCACTGCCCGGGCACGGTGAGGATCCGGCGGCCGAGCCTGTCGATCAGAAGCACGCTGGTGACGACACCCGCGGCCGCAAGGGCGGACAAGCCCACTCCACCGGCCCAGCCGCCGCCGAAGCCGAACTGCGTGAGCACGTCGTCGGCGAAGGTCGCGATCGCGAAGTATGGAGTGACCGCGCAGAACCAAAAACCGGAAGTGAAGACGGTGGCGCGCCAGTGTTCCTTCGAGAACAGCATTCCGAAGGAGGCGTTCTTGATTTTGGTCCTGCCCTTTGAGGCTTGGGCCTCCTGGATCATCCGCAGGTCGATCTCCTCGGTGATGCTGTCGTGCATCTGCGGCGATTCGACATACTTGTGGGCAATCGCCAGTGCTTCGTCACGCCGTCCCTTGGTGATGAGCCAGCTTGGCGATTCGGGGAGGCCGATGCGGGCGAGGAACAGGACGAACGCGAGGATGGTGCTCGTCCCGATGACGAGGCGCCAGGGGGTGCCGGCCTCGTGCAGGAGCGTGCCGATGATGAATGCCATCATGAAACCGACGTACCAGGCGATCAGGGTCAGCCCGAGCAACCGCCCGCGGAGCTTTGGAGGAGAGAACTCCGACAGCAAGGGGCCGCCGATCGAGTACTCGCCGCCGATCGCGACACCCATCATGAACCGGATGATGGCCAGCTGGATCACGGCACCGTCTCCGGAGGTTACGAAGAACTGGGCCGCTGAGGCAACCAGGAACAGGCCCATGTCCACGAGGAACATGGGCTTGCGTCCGAACTTGTCAGTAGCCCAGCCGGCCAGCGGGGAGCCGACGAAGATACCGGCCAGCGGGCCTGCGGCGATCATGCCCAGGGACAGTGCGTCGAGCTGGAGGTCTGACCGCATGGGGCCGGTGACGGGTCCGATGATTCCGAGGATGTAGCCGTCGAGGAACATCCCGCCGATGAAGACAGCGACGAGCCGCACCATGAAGCGGCGTTTGAACTTCGAGCTGGTCCCTTCGGCACTGCTTTGATCGATGGTGCTGGCACCTTTGATAGTCATAAACAGTTTCCTTTAGTGATCTGGCGCTGCCGCGTGGATGCGGCAGCGTGTGCGGCCGAGTTGCGGGCCGGGCTCCCCCTCGGATCGGCCTTCATAAATTCTGTCCGGCTGCTTCCATGCCATCGCGGGTGGCCTCGGAAGGGCGGGAGGAGCATATCCAGGAGATTTACGTTCCGTGATGATCAACAACGTTCGCTGTATGCAACAAAATCGTGCGCTAGCCCACACCCAATGTCAAGAGTGTGTCCTGAGAAAGACGTAGCCCGTAAGCGTTCCTGTTGCGCGCTCCGGGCACGGCTGTTGCGGGGTCCCGTTTTCCGAAAACGGTGCTTCGATGAGGAATACCTCCCCAGGTCTTAGGCCCATCGAAGCACCTTTCACGGAGAACGGGACGCCCGTTGCCAACGCTGTGGCGTTCCTAGCCTGCGGCTTCCAGGACCTGGAGCTCCGGGGCCTCGGGCGCCAGCGGCGGGGATGACACTTGCCTGCGTGCTGCCTCTACGGTGTGAAGGAGCAGCAAAACCGTGGTCACTGAGCCCACGCCGCCGGGAACCGGAGTGAGCGCTGCTGCTGTCCCGGTGACGCTGGCTTCGTCTACGTCACCCACCAGCGAGCCGTCGGGAAGGACGTTCGTGCCGACGTCGACCACCACTGTTTGGGAGGAGACGTCGCTGCCTCCCAGCAGTCCGGCGCGGCCGGCGGCGACCACCACCACATCGGCATCCTTCGTATAGCGCGCCAGCGGCCCGGACCTGGAATGGCAGACCGTCACGGCGGCGTCGCGTGCCAGCAGCAGGAGGGACAATGGTTTGCCCACCACGGCGGACCGGCCCACCACCACAACGCCCTTGCCCGCCAGCGGAATCCGGTAATGCTCCAGGATTTCGACGACGGAGCGCGCGGTAGCCGGTGCAAAGGCCGGCTGGCCGACGGCAAGGCGTCCCAGGCTCAGTGGATTGGCGCCGTCAATGTCCTTTTCCGGGGCGATGAGGCCCACCAGGTTGTCGGTCCGGACTCCCGGAGGCAGGGGTGTTTGCAGGATGATGCCGTTGACGGAGGGTTCGGCGCTGAGGTCCCGCAGGATGCCGGCCAGGACCGGCTCCGTTGCGTCGTGTCCCAGGTCGATGATCCGGCAGCCGACTCCGGCGCGCTCTGCTGCCCGCTGGATGGAACGGACGTACCAGTGCGTTGATTCGTCGCCGGTTGCCATGACCACTGCCACGACCGGGCGGACGCCCTCAACTTCCAGCGACCTGACCTGTGCCTGGACCTCCTGGTGGAACAAACCGGCCAACGGCTTCCCGGAAAGTACTGTGGTGCTCAACCAAGGATCCTTTCGCGCACGCGGGCCGAGAGGGCATCTGCCGCCAAGACCACCTTTTCCTCAATGCCGTCCGTCTGCCGCGCAAGCCGGGCGCGTGCCTGCGGATCCTTGACTGCCACAACGTTGATGTCGATGTTCACGCGGGCAGTAGTGGCGGCTGCCCTGGCGGCATCTGCGGCCGCTGCCACGTCGCTGATGACGTTGGCGTTGGCGACGTCGTACAGCTCCGTGGCCAGGTCCACAATCTCGCCGGACAACGTGACCAGCCGGGCGGGTGTTTCAGCCGCCTGGATGAGTGCGGACTGGATCCCGGCTGCACGGGCGGCCTTGAGCTCAGCCGTGCCGGACGGCAGTTTGTAGGAATCGATGACTGCCTGGAAGGCCACTTCGTCCGCCTCGGCCAGGTGCAGCGCTTCGTCGATAAGGCCGTCGGCTGCCGCCGTAATGCGCTGCACCAGGGGTGCGTGCGGCTCATACTTGGCGCCGGTGGTGTAGCGCGCCACCATGGCCACCAACGCTGCACCCTGGGCCGCGTGCAGCGCCGCGGCAGCACCGCCGCCGGGCGTCGGCTGCTTGGCGGCCAGCCTAGTGAGGTAGCTGCCGATTGACTCCGAGCTGATCATGGCCCTACCCGCGGAGCCGGGTCATGGTGGGGTCGTACAGGGGGTCCTGCGTGACCGTGGCGACGATCCGGCGCCCGAAGTATTCGATCTCCACGGAATCGCCGATCGAAACGTCGGCGGGCAGGTAGGAGTAGGCGATCGGTTTCCTGACCGAGTAGCCGTAGGCGGCGCTGGTCACGTAGCCAACTGCCTGGTCCTTGTAGAACACCGGTTCCTTGCCAAGCACCAGGCTGCGGCCGTCGTCGACCGTCAGGCAGCGCAGGTGCCGCGCTGAGTTCTCTTCGGTGCGGCCTTCCAGGGCAGCCTTCCCGACGAAATTGTCCTTGGCCATCTTCACCGCGAAGCCCAGGCCGGCCTCGAAGGGGTCGTGCTCGGTGGTCATGTCCGTGCCCCAGGAACGGTAGCCCTTTTCCAGGCGGAGCGAGCTGAACGCTGCCCGCCCGGCTGCGATGACGCCGAACGGCCGGCCCGCCTTCCACAGTGCATCCCAGAGCCGCTGGCCGTTGTCGGCGCTGGTGTACAGCTCCCAGCCAAGCTCACCGACGTAGGACAGGCGCATGGCGGTGACCGGCACGCCGCCGATAACCACCTTCTTGGCACGGAAGTATTTCAGGCCGTCGTTGGAGAAGTCGTCGCTGCTGACGGTGCTGACCAGGTCGCGTGCCAGCGGACCCCACAGGCCGATGCAGCAGGTGCCGCCGGTGGTGTCGCGGACCTGGACCCAATCGCCGGCGCCGCCGCCTTCGGTCTGGTGCCGGGCGGCGCGTTCGAAGTAGGCGGTGTCGATGTTGCCGTTGGCGCCCAGCTGGAAGGTGTCCTCGGACAGGCGGGCCACGGTGATGTCGCTGCGGATGCCGCCGGCATGGTCAAGCAGCAGCGTGTAGGTGACCGCCCCGGGTTTCTTGTTCAGCTCGGCGGTGGTGAGTTCCTGGAGCAGCTTCAGGGCGCCGGGGCCGGAGATTTCGAGGCGCTTCAGCGGAGTCATGTCGTACATGGCGACGGCGGTGCGCGTCTTCCAGGCCTCGGCCGCGGCGATGGGGGAGCTGAACATCCCGGACCAGGCATCGCGTGCCGGGGGCTGCCAGTCGGCGGGCATTTCCTTGAGCAGTTCGGCGTTGGCCTCGAACCAGTAGGGCCGTTCCCAGCCGGCGCCTTCGAGGAAGTAGCCGCCCAGTTCCTTGTGCCGGGCGTGGAAGGGGGAAACGCGCAGGTTGCGCGGGGAGAGCTTGGGTTGCAGCGGGTGGAGGACGTCGTAGATCTCCACGAAGTTCTGCTGCGAGGTTTCGCTGACGTATTCGGGCGTCAACTGAACGTCCTCGAAGCGGTGGATGTCGCAGTCGCCCAGGTCGATGGAGGATTTGCCGTCCACCAGGAGTTCGGCCACAGCGCGCGCGATGCCGGCGGAGTGGGTCACCCAGACGGCTTCGGCAACGAAGAAGCCGTCGAGTTCCCTGGACTCGCCAACGAGGGAGCCGCCGTCAGGGGTAAAGGAGAAGATGCCGTTAAAGCCGTCTTCGATTTCGCTTTGGCGCAGGGCGGGGAGCAGCTGTTTGGTGGCCTCCCAGGCGGGGAGGAAGTCCTCCACCGTGAAGTCCAGCCGCGACGGCATGTTGTGCTCGCTGATTTCGTCCGGCTTGAAGGTGCCGAGTTCGTCAAGGTCCACGGGCATGGGCTTGTGGGCGTAGGAACCGATGCCGTACCGGTCCCCGTGCTCGCGGTAGTAGAGGTCCTGGTCCTGGTGGCGCAGGATGGGCAGCGATGCGCCGTTGGGCAGCTCGTTCTTGCCCTTCTGATCCGGGACCGGGGTGGTCTTGACGTACTGGTGGGCCAGCGGGAGCAGCGGGACGGTCATGCCGATCATTTCGCCGATCTTTGCACCCCAGAAGCCGGCGCAGGAGACCACGATGTCTGCCGGGACCACCCCGTCGGAGGTCTGGACGCCAGTGACGCGGCGGCCGGACTGTTCGATGCCGGTGACGGTGGTGTTGCCTTGGTACTTCACGCCGGCAGCCTCGGTGCGCTTGATCAGCAGCTGCACGGCCCGCGCCGCGCTGGCCAGGCCGTCGCTGGGGACGTGCAGGCCACCCAGGATCTCCTCCTCGTTAATGAGGGGGTACAGTTCCTTGCACTCCGCCGGGGAGAGGATCCGGCCGTCGATGCCCCAGGCGGAGGCGTAACCGAGCTTGCGCTTCAGGTCCGAGAGGCGGGTTTCGGTGGTGGCAACTTCCAGGCCGCCCACCTGGTTGAAGCAGCTGGTGCCGTCCTCGGTCAGGGACAGCAACTTTTCCACGGTGTACTTGGCGAACAGGGCCATGGACTTGGAGGGATTGGTCTGGAAGACCAGTCCCGGGGCGTGCGAGGTGGAGCCGCCGGGCATGGTGAGGGGCCCCTGGTCCAGGACGGTGATGTTGTTCCAGCCCCGCGTGACGAGTTCATCCGCGAGGTTGGTGCCGACGATGCCGGCTCCGATAATGACAATGCGTGGCGACGATTCCAAGGTAGTCTCTCCTGCTGCTTTACGGATTGTGCCTGGGTAAGGGCCGGTGCTCACCGGAACACCACGGTGCTGGTCTGGTCCAGCAGCACACGGTGCTGGCAGTGCCAGCGGACGGCGCGGGAGAGGGCCAGCGCTTCGGCGTCCTGGCCCACGGTGGACAGTTGCGCCGGACCATAGGTGTGGTCCACGCGGATGACTTCCTGCTCGATGATTGGACCCTCATCCAGGTCCGCCGTGACGTAGTGGGCGGTGGCACCCACCAGTTTTACGCCGCGGTCGTAGGCCTGGTGGTAGGGACGTGCGCCCTTGAAACCGGGGAGGAACGAGTGGTGGATGTTGATGGCCCGTCCCTCCAGTGCCCGGCAGAGGTCGTCCGAGAGCACCTGCATGTAGCGGGCCAGGACCACGAGGTCGGCGTTGAACTCATCCACCAGCTCCAGGAGCCGGCGCTCGGCGTCGGCCTTCGTGTCCGGGGTGACGGGGATGTAGATGAAAGGCAGCCCTGCGGCTTCCGCCATGGCGCGGTGGGTTTCGTGGTTGGAAACCACCGCCACCAACTCTGCGCCGAGGCTGCCGCCGCGCCAGCGGAAGATGAGGTCGTTCAGGCAGTGGCCGAACTTGGACACCATGACCAGGACCCGCTTGGGGGTCTGGTCGTGGAAGCTGGATTTCATGTCGAAGCGGCTGGCGATGCCGGCGAACTCTTCTTCGAGCATCGCCGACGTGTAGTCGTGGGAGCCGGAGAACGCGGTGCGCAGGTGGAGTGTCTCACGCAGGCTGTCATCGAACTGCTGGTGTTCGTCGATGTTGAAGCCACGCTCAAAGAGGAATGTGGTCACGGCCTGCACGATTCCGGCCTGCTCGCGGCAGGACAAGGTCAGAACGAACTTCCGTGCCGGCTCTTCCTTGAGCGCCGGCAGGGTAGCGGTTGCTGAAGCTGTTGCGATGAGGGTCATGTCCCTCCTCCTTCTGCTAGATATATTCAAAAGCTGCGGACTGATATATTAGATTGGATGTCAGCGTATACTGGTCCATAGGCGAGGTCAATAGTTTTTTCCAGGTTGCGAAGAAGGGGCTCAGCATGGCGATCGAAGCTTTGGCGGTGGCGGACGACGCCGGCAGGAAATCACTGGCGGACGTCGCCTACGAGAGCATCCGCGACTGGTTGCTTATGCTGGAAATCAAACCCGGCGAGCTGCTCAACGACGAACTCCTTGCCAAAAACCTGGGCATGGGGCGGACTCCGGTGCGCGAAGCCCTGAAGCGGCTGGAGCTGGACCGGCTGGTGAAGACCTACCCGCGGCGGGGCACTTTCGCCACCCGGGTGGACGTGACGGACCTTTCCTTCATCTCGGAGATCCGTGCCCAGCTTGAGCCCCTTGCGGCCGCCCGGGCCGCACGGGTGGCCTCCCCTGCGGTCCGGGACGGGTTGCGGGCCACGCTCGAGAAGGTCGAGGAATTCGACGTTGCCGCGGCAACCGTAACCGAGACGCTGCAGCTGGATGCCCGGGTGCACCAAGGCATCTATGCCGCCGCCGCCAACCCGCACCTGGAGGACATCCTGATCCGGTACGACAACCTGGCAACGCGGATCTGGTGCATGGTGATCGACCGCCTGCCGGACCTGTCGCACCACGTGCGCGAACACCTCGATCTGCTCCGGGCCGTTATCGACGGCGACGAGGAGCGGGCTTCCGAGCTTGCCAAGGTGCACGTGAGCGGATTCGAACATGCGGTGCGCGAGGCACTCTTCAACGCCTAGCTTCTTGGTGGCCGCAGAGCCCCACCAGCAGGGCCAGTGAAGGATTGGCCCCGGCGCATGCTGCGCCGGGGCCAACTCCGGGTGTTTCCCTACGGTGCGGCTGCCTTCTCCAGATCCGGCCCCTTGCCTTGGCACGGCTGGCCGTCGGCGCATCCGTCCGGGCACTCGTGCTTTGTCACAAAGTCGAACTGCGCGCCCCGGTGTTGCTCCACTCCGGTCCGGATAGCCCGCTCCACCACAGAGTCCGCCAGCCGGCGGCGCAGGGAAAGGGGGTCTCTGCGCAGGTCCTTGGTGAGGGCGAAGCAGAGCAGCAGCATCACGATGACAAAGGGCAGGGCCGCGACGATGGTGATCCGCTGCAGGCCCGACAATGCTTCGGAGGGTTGGTCGCCGCCGGCCAAAAGCATGACGGCGGCCACGGCGCCGGTGAGGGCACCCCAGAAGATGACCAGGGCACGTTTGGGTTCGGAGCTGCCGTTGGAGCTCAGCGACGCCATGATCAGGGAGGCGGAGTCGGCGCCGGTAATGAAGAAGATTGCAACCAGGACCATGGCCAGGACGATCACGGCCGCAATCATCCACCCCGGCAGGGGGAGATTCTTCACCAGGTTGAACAAGGCCCCATCAAAATCGATGGTTGCTTTGCCGTCGGTGACGGTCATCAGGCCCGGCGTACCGGCTTTGTCGGCTTCCTGCTGGATGTGGAAGGCCGTCCCTCCGAAGATGCCGAACCAGATGACACTGACGAGGCTGGGCACCAGCAGAACGCCGGTGACGAATTGCCGGATGGTCCGGCCGCGGCTGATCCGTGCGATGAACATGCCCACGAAGGGCGTCCACGAAATCCACCAGGCCCAGTAGAAGATCGTCCAGCCGGACATCCAGGTCCGCAGCGCCTCGTCGCCGACGGCCTCGGTGCGGGAGGACATCTCGGCCAGGTCGCGCAGGTAGTCGCCAATCGCCGAGGGGATGAGGTTAAGGATGAAGAGAGTGGGGCCCGCCACGAACACGATGACGGCGAGGACCACGGCAAGGACCATGTTGACGTTGGACAGCCACTGGATTCCGCGGCTGATGCCGGATACGGCGGAGGCGATAAAGCATGCTGTCAGGATCGCCACGATGGCCACGAGTACAGGTGTTCCGACCTCGCCTGTCCAGCCGTTCGACGTAAAGCCGCTGCCAATTTGCAGGGCGCCGAGACCCAGTGATGCGGCCGTGCCAAAGAGCGTAGCGAAGATGGCAAGGATGTTGATGACCTTTCCCACCGGCCCCTCAACGGTCCTGATGCCGAACAGCGAGGTGAAGGCGGCGGAGATCAGTTGCCTGCGTCCCAGCCGGTAGGTGCCGTAGGCCATGGCAATGCCCACCACTGCATACATGGCCCAAGGGTGCAGGGTCCAGTGGAAGATGGAGGTGGCCATGGCCGTCTGGATGGCTGCGGGGGTACGCCCGTCAACGGTTCCGGGCGGCGGCGAGACGAAGTGGTACAGCGGCTCGGCCACCCCGTAGAACATCAGGCCGATGCCCATTCCAGCGGCAAACATCATGGCGATCCATGACACCGTGCGGAACTCGGGTTTTTCGCCGTCCTTGCCCAAGGGAATGTTGCCAAACTTGCCCAGGGCCAGCCACAGGACAAACACGACGAACAGGGACGCGAGGACCATAAAGAGCCAGCCGGTGTATTCCATGACCCAGGCCAGGGCGTCTTTGGACGTGGTGGCCAGGCTGTCCTTGTCGGCAAATCCCCACACCACGAAGGCGAGGGCGATGGCGCCGGTGATGCCGAACGTGGCCTTGTCCAGCGTCAGCTTCCGGTCGCGGCGCTGGGAGACGGCCTGCTCCCTGTTACTCTGCCGCAGTTCCTCCAGTATCTGCTGGTGTTCGTTGACGGCGGGAAGGGCCGTCGATTCCTCGTGGCCGGCGCCCGGTGGCTCGGCGGGAATTCCATCGGAAGGCGGCACTTTTGGCTTGGCGGAGGTGAGATCACTGTTAATGGCCACGAAAGCGGGTCCTTTGGCTAGTCCATGGGCTTGCGTTCAGTGCTGGGCATCGGGCAGCGCAATCCGGGGATGAATCGCCGCCTGGCCGTTGGCCAGCGGTGGCAGGGCATTGGGCCCTATGGGGAGGTGTTCCGCAAAGATCAACAGAGTTCGCGCTAAGCAACAAGAGTGCTGTACGTCACTTTGAAAGTCAAGGGTGTTACGGGGTGCGGAGTCGCTGCTCACCAGGCGAAGCGAGGGACCCGTTGCATAAAAAAGTGACCCCCGGTCCAGCCGGGGGTCACTCATTTTCTTAGTGGCCGTGGTAGCCCATGTTGGCGCTGACCTTATGGCCTGCTTCCTTCAATGTATCCAGCAGGCCTGGAATCCCCTCCGGGTCGAAGCGGAATGCCGGCCCCGAAATACTGATGGCGCCAATCACGGTTCCCTGGTGGTTGCGCACGGGAACCGCAACGGCATTCAGGCCGATCTCGAACTCCTCGCGCACCACGGCATACCCGTCGGCCGCTGCTTTGAGCAACTGAGCGTCCAGTTCCTTGCGGCTGGTGATGGTCCGGGCGGTCCGGGCGGCCAGGCCGGTCTCCTTCAGGATGCGGTCCCGGTCGTCGGCCTCCAGCGCGGCCAGGAGGACCTTGCCGCTGGACGTGGCGTGCAGCGGCGTCAGGCTCCCCACCCAGTCGTGGGTGGCCAGCGTTGAGGGTCCCATGGCCTGGTCAACGTTAACGGCGTAATTCGAACGCAGCACCGCCAGGTTGACGGTCTCCTTGAACTCGTCCGCAAGGCTTTCCAGGACCGGCCTTGCCTCGTGGACCAGGCTCAGCCGCCCGGGAATGGAGCTGGCCAGCCGGAGGATCCCGAAGCCAAGCTGGTACTTGCCCCGTTCGCTGTTCTGGTGGACCATCTGGCGCGTCACGAGCGAACCCATCAGCCTCGAGACGGTGGACTTGTGGATCCCCATTTCCTCGGCGATCTCGCTCACGCCCGCATGGCCGTCCCGGGCCAGGATCTCCAGCACGGTCAGGGCGCGCTCCACGGATTGCACCCCGCCGGACTGGCCGCCCTCGGCGTCGGTATCGGATTCCGGGTCTCTATTCGAAGCCATACCTCCAGATCCTATGCCGGAACTGTGACCGCCGTGACATTCGGTTTACGTGCTTGACACGCCGGCCCTGACGTCCGCGCTAGCTCCCGCGGTACGTTGAGTAGGCAAACGGGCTCAGGAGCAGGGGGACGTGGTAGTGCTCAGGGCCGGTCACTTCGAAGACCAGGTCAACCTCGGGGAAGAAGGTGGCTGTCTGCAGCCCGGCGTAGTACTCTCCCGTGGCGAAGTTCAGTTTGTACTGCCCGGGTTCCAGTTGCTCGGGGCCCAGGTCCTTTGCCCGGCCGTCGGCGTCGGTGCTGGAAGCGGCCAGCTCGCGCCAGGTGCCGGCGTCGTTCTTTGAAAGGACGACGGCGACCCCCGCCGCCGGGCGTCCGGCGCCGGTGTCAAGGATGTGGGTGGTGACGTGGGAAACGCTCATTCGCTGATCAGTCCTTCAAGCCGCAGCACGGCAATCTCGCGCAGCTGCTGGGCCACGATGGTGTCTTCTTCTTCGGGGGAGTTGGCGAGCCGCCGGTTCAGTGCCTGCAGGATTTCCGGTGCGGTGCGTCCGGCGGCCCGGATCAGGAAGACCCGGCCGAATTTTTCCTCGTACTCCCGGTTCCCCTTGGCGAGGGCCTCTGCGGCGTCGGTATCTGCCGGGTCAACCCCGGCCTGTTCGGAACGGGACATGGACGCCTCGGTGCCGGCCGTCGTCGGGCGTTCCCCGATCCGCGGGTGGTGGGCCATGGCGGCTTCGACTTCGGCGGGAGTGAACGGCTTGGCTGCGTCCGCAGCGAACGCCAGGAGCCCGTCCCGGCTGGCGAACGGCCGGGCTGCAGCCACTGCCTCCACCCAGCGGGTGACGTCGATGCAGGGCCGGAGGGTGGCCTGGGCCGTGGCGGGCTCCGCGGTGTTGAATTCGGCAAGCTTCATGCTGGCGTATTCCTTGGTGGTCATGCTGGCATCCATGGTGACGGCTATGCGGATGCCGGTTGACCCGGCGCCGATCGTCCGAGCGGCTTCCGCATCATGGAACTGTTATTTCAGCATACGTAATATCTAAGGACAGGCCGGCGCCCGTGTCAAGAGCGTACATCAGCCATTTGGGCCAGCCGGTAGGATCGCGGAAGGGCCACGGGCCCACGCTGATGATACTGGGGGCACAAGGGAATTATGGACGGGGCGGCTATGCAAGTGCTGACCGATCAGGATGCAGGACGCGACGCGGGCCTGCGGGCCTACGGACTGCTGCCATTGGCAGCGGGGGACACAGCGGGCCTGATTGATGACGGGGCGCAGGAGGCGCTCGAGAACCTGGTCCGCCTCGCCGCTTCCCTGTGCGGGGTGCCCTACAGCGTGGTCAACATCATCATGTCCAGTGAACAGGTCCAGATTGCTGCGTATGGCATCGACCCCGGGGTCTGCGCCCGCGAGGATTCCATGTGCGCCGTGGTCTTCCTCGACCACAGCACCACGGTGGTCCGGGACGCTTCCCGGGATCCCCGGTTCGCCGCCAACCCGTTCGTCACCGGCCGCATCGCCGACGTCCGCTTCTACGCATCCGTGCCGTTGGAGACATCCTCGGGACTGGTCCTTGGGTCACTGTGCGTGTTCTCCGATGAGGCGAAACTCCCTGCTCCGGAGCAGATCGAACTGCTGGAGGTGTTGGCCCACCAGGTGGTCGAACTCCTGGAACTGCAGCACCGCACCCTCCAGCTCAACGACGCCCTGGCCGAACTGCGGCGCAGCAACGATTTGCTCTCCGAATTCGCTGGCCGGGTCAGCCATGACCTTCGCACTCCACTGACCACCATCCTGGGATATGTGGAGCTGGCAAAGGATGATCCCGGAATCACGCCGTCAGACCCATCCGCGGAATACCTGGACCTGATTGGCACCGGCGGCCGGCGCATGCTGGGCATGCTGGAAGAGGTGCTGTCCTATGCCAGGGTGGACGGCGAAATCCGTCCGGAACGGGTATCTCTGCTGGCCGTCACCGCCGAGGCCGCGCAGGACCTGGGGGTGGATCTGGGCTACGGCAGCGGCATCTCGTGCGAGGACGCGGAAATCTTCGCGGACCGGGCCCAGTTGCGGACGCTGGTGCAGAACCTGTTGGCGAATTCCTTGAACTATGGCCGCGCCGACCGTGCACTGCGAATAACCGTCGGCGCCAGCGAAGGACCCCAAGGCGCCACCCTTACGGTGGCCGACAACGGCAAGGGGATCCTGCCCGCGGACCGGGAACGGGCGGTCCAGCCGTTGGTCCGCCTGAACCGCCCCGGCGACGGGCCCGGGACCGGGCTGGGGCTGGCGACGTCCCGGCGCATCGCCCAGGCGCACGGCGGCGAACTCGCCATTGGTGACACACCAGGCGGTGGCGCGGCGGTATCGGTGCTGTTCCCCGCCCGGCCGTAGCCGGCCCCGAACCTAGTCCTGGGAGGACGTCCGGGACAGCACCCACGTGTTGGTGCCGTCCTGGCGTTCAAACGTCACGGTGGTAACCAACGCTTCGATCAGCGCCAGGCCCCGCCCTGATTCGGCGTCCTCGTCCGGGGTGGAAGCCTCCATCGGACCGAACGGCGGCTTGGCGTAATAGGCACTGACGCGGGCCTGCAGCAGCGCGGGCTGCACGGTGGTTTCCACGCCCAGCTCCACGTCCCGTTCACCGGCGGGCTGGGCGTGCTGGACGATGTTGGACGCAGATTCGATGACCGCGGTGGTGAACGTCATCTGGTCCATGTCGTTGACGAATGGAACATCCAGCCACAGGCTGTCGAGGTCGTTGTGGACCGCTTCGATGGCATCCTCGGCGGCCGCCCCCCGGAAGCTGCGCGAGGCCAGGACCTCAGTCATTGCCGAACGCATCTTCGGCCGTGGTGTACGCCGTGAGGACCTTGTCCATGCTGGTCAGCTTCAGGACCATGTTCACCTGCGGCTGCACCGCGGCGATCCGGAGGTCGCCGCCTGCCTGCCGTGCCGCCTTCAGGCACCCGATCAGCGCGCCAAGGCCCGAGGAGTCCATGAACGCCGTGTTCTCCAGGTTGACCACGATCCGGTTCGACCCACCGGCGATCACGTCGGTGACGAACTCGCGCAGCTTCGGGGCGGAGACCATGTTCAGCCGTCCGTCCGCTTTGACCTCCGCGTATGAGTCCTTGACCTCATAACTGAACTCCATCAGGATTCCTCTCTTGTTGCAGGTTCTGCGGCCGGTTCGTACCCCTTGTAGAGCACGGCGCGGACCAGGATGCTCATGACCACCAGGTCAAAGACCACCCAGATGACATTGACCAGGGTGCCCAGCGGTTCCGCCAGCCCGGTGGCCAGGCGGATGATGCCGACGACGGCGGCGACGGCCAGCAGGACGGACACCACGATCTGGGGCCGGATCAGGCTCCAGCTGGGTCCGCCGCTTTGGCGCGCCTTGGGGGTGACCGCAAACCCGAGGGGACGGCCGAACCATACGTTGCGCGCCGCCGTCGTGCATGCCTTGATCCACGTGGGGAACAAGGCAAGGCTGTACTGCTGGCCGCGCCAGGTGGGGATGCCACGGCCGGCCACCGCGAACAGCAGCTGGTTGACCACCATGAACGGGATGAACCGGATGAAGAAGTCCCAGCTCAGGCTGCTCACCGGCAGGATGCCCAGCAGCAGGTAGATGATGGGGGCGGCGAAGTAGATGACGGCTGCGAACCCGCTCAGGTACGTCCACATGGTGGCGAAGTACATCAGGCGCTGGCCCAGCTTCAGGCCCTTCTGCACCAGCGGGTTTTCACGGAGCAGCACCTGGATGGTTCCCTGCGCCCAGCGCAGCCGCTGGGTGAGCATGGTTTTCAGGTCCTCCGGCGCCAGGCCATAGGCCAGGATTTCGTGGTGGTAGACGCTCTCCCAGCCCATCGCGTGCATGCGCATGGCGGTGGCCATGTCCTCGGTCACGGAAATGGTGGCCAGCGGCATGACAGGCTGGGCCTCGCCGGTCCGCTCCACGGTCAGGGCGTCCAGCACGGCCTGGACAGATTCCAGCGCGCCCAGCGGCGACCAGTCGCGGGCGGACATGCGCTGGACAGCGTCGTCCGCCACCACGGGCACGCCGGACTCACCCACGTGCGCAAGCTCCATGGCGGCGATCTCTTCGAGGTCTGCTTGCAGCGCCGCGACGTCGGCCTGGACCAGGGTCTGCACCGCGGCGTCCACCCGGCGGCGTACCCGGTAGGTGACTTCGGCCAGGGGCTGGCCGGCGTCCACTTCCTGCTGGGCTTCCCGGGTGGCGGCCTCCACCTCGTCCAGCACCTCGGCCACCAACGGCGAGTCGATATCAGTGGACTTGCGGGCCTGCCGGATGGCTGCGCGCGATGCGGCCAGGGCGCGGCGGATGCTCTTTTCGGTTTCCTTGACGTAGCCCACCAAGCCCAGCTGCATCAGGGCTTCGCGGCGGAGGATCGCGTTGGAGCCGCAGAAGAACGCGGCGTTCCAGCCGTCCTTGCCTTGCTGGATGGGGCCGTAGAACAGGGGCGCCTGGCTGCCCAGGGGGTCGCTGGCCGGGACGTTGCTGAAGTACTGGGGAGTCTGGACCAGGGCCACGCGCCGGTTGTTGAAGTAGCCCAGGGTCTTTTCCAGGATGTCCGGTTCGGGGATCTGGTCCGCATCCAGGATCAGCAGGAATTCGCCGTCGGTGACCATCAGCGCGTTGTTGAGGTTTCCTGCCTTGGCATGGCGGGGGAGGTCCTTGGTCCAGTCCTCGCTGCGGGTGACGTAGCCCAGGCCGTGCTGTTCGCACAGGGCCTTGAGCTCGGGCCGGGCGCCGTCGTCCAGGATCCAGGTGCTGTGCGGGTGGCGGATCTTCTGGGCCGCCAGCGCCGTGGTCAGGACCATGTCCAGGTCCTCGTTGTACGTGGTGATGAAGACGTCCACGGTGGCGTCATGGGGCGGTTTGGGGGCGCCCTTGCGGATCTTCAGGTTCCACACGGTCATCCCGAAGAGCATGACGTCGATGAGGCTGTAGGTTTCCGCGGCCACCAGCGGCAGCGCGATCCACCACGCGTCCCAGTTCAGGGAGGACATCCAGCGCCAGGCGATGTAGTTCAGGCCTGTCAGGACGGTGAGGACCACCACCAGGCGGGTCCAGAAACGGGTCATGCGGCCGCGTCCTCTGCGGGCAGCCGACGGACCACAACCACAGTGACGTCATCCTCCGCGGTGTCGGCCGGCGCCAGGGCCAGGATGGCGTTGCTGGCCTCATGCGCGGAGCCGGCGGACTGCGTGGCCGCCCGGACGGCGTCGGTGAAGTCCTCCACCGATGCGAAGACGTCCAGGACGCCGTCACTGACCACCACCAGGGTGTCCCCGGGGGCCAGCTCCAGTTCCGCATGCGGCCACTGTGTCCCGGGCCATGCGCCCACCGGTGGTCCGCCGGAAGGAAGGCGTGCCGCAGGCCCGACGGGCTGGACGTGCAGCGCCAGGCCGTGTCCGGCGTCGACGTAGCTGACCTTTCCGGAGGATGCGTCGAGCCGGGCATGGAACAGGGTCACGAATGAGTTTGAGGAATCCAGGTCCGTGGCGATCGCCTTACTGGCGGAGGCGAAACCGGCGTCGAGGTCCTGCTGCTGGCCGGTGGAGCGCATGACGGCCCGGACGGTGGCCGCGATCAGGGCGGCGCCCATCCCCTTGCCCATGGCGTCCGCGAACGTCAGGTGGAGACCTTCGGGCGTCTGGTACCAGTCGTAAAAGTCGCCGCCCACGTTGCGCGAGGGGCGGAAGATGCCGGCCACGTCATAGCCGTCCATCCGGATGTCCTCCTTGGGCAGCAGGCTCTGCTGTACCTCGGTGGCGCGTTCCAGCTCGCCCCGGGCCGCGGATTCGGCGGCAGCGGAGGGCCGGCGCCGGAACAGTGCGTTGATGCGGGACTGCAGCTCCCGTGGGCTGAACGGCTTGCTGATGTATTCATCGGCGCCGTTGTCCAGGCCTGTCAGCTTGTCCAGTTCGTCGGCCCGTGCCGTGAGCATCACGATGAATGCGTCGGAGAATTCGCGCAGGAGTTTGCACACTTCCAGACCATCGAGGTCGGGGAGGTTCAGGTCCAGGGTCACCAGATCGGGCTTGCGGAGGCGGACTTCTTCCACCCCCGGCAGGCCGGCTCCGGCGTGGGTGACATCGAAGCCCTGCTTCGCCAGGACACGGACCAGCAGGCCGCGAATGTCCGGGTCATCTTCGATGACCACCGCACGGCGGGATTCGGAGGGAGAGACCATAGCTCTACTTAACCGTATTAAGCCGCACAGGGCATGTCTTATGCTTCACAGTTTCCGGTGACTTGGCTGACAGGGCGGTTTCCGGTCCTTCCGCCCAGCCGCGGGGCACCCAGCAGATCTTGCGGAAATCTTGGCACCTGCTTGCCGAGACGTTGAGGAAGCCCGCGCACACTCGAAGGAACGCAGCAGCTTCCGGGCATCAGGATACGACGACGACCGCGCGGAGACTGTACAGCTTGCGGAAGGCGGGGAAGCCCATGGAAGACGTCAGGAACAGAGGGGCGGACAAGGCCAGGGCCCTGATCCGCCTGTACTTCCACGCACGGAAAGTGCGGGCCGCGGCCAAGGACCTGGAGCAGGCGCTCGCCGAATCGCGGGAAGTTTCGAGCTGGCCCGGCGACCGCCTCCCCGTGGGGGAGGAGATGTCCCGGCACGTGGAGAAGCTGACCCGGCGGCTCAAGGTGGAGACCGAGGCCCACAGCAGGTTCGCGAATCTCTTAAAGACTGCGGGAAGCGGGCATTCCTTAGCGGCGCTGTAGGTGCCAGACTTAGCAGCAATCGATTGGCTGGGGATAGTCAGGAGATTGCAGTGGGCGTGTTGGCAGGCTGGGCGTACCTTTTGGCGGGACTCATGACCATGGACGCGCTGTTGTTGGCGTTGTGGGCCATGGAGGTTGACTGGGGGAAGTACTGGCGCCGCAAGTAGCACCTGCCACTTCCGGGTCCCGGGCCGGGAAGGTTCAGGGCAGCGCCAGCCTCATCAGGACACGAGGGAAGCCATTGAGCACCGAGTCCGTTTCCGCGGCCTTGGCGAACCCGGCGTCTTCGAAGAGTTTGCGGGTGCCCACGTAGGCCATGGTGAGGTCCACTTTGCTGCCGCCGTTGTCCACCGGATACCCCTCAATGGCGGGCGCCCCGTAGGAGCGGGCCATTTCCACCGCCCCGGCCAGGAGGACGTGCGAGATGCCCTTGCCGCGGTGTCCGGGACGGACTCGCAGGCACCACACGGACCAGGCGTCCAGTCCGTCCACGTGCGGAATTTTCCGGTTCCGGGCGAAGCTGGTGTCCGCACGGGGGTGGACCGCGGCCCATCCAACCACCTCGCCGCCGTCGTACGCCAGGACCCCCGGCGGCGGGTCCTGGGCCACCAATTCCTTAACCAGCGCGCCACGTTCCTCAGCGCGCAGCGCGACGTTCTGCTGGGACGGGATCCGGTAGCTCAGGCACCAGCAGACCGTCGCGTCAGGGCGCTTGGGCCCCACCATGGTCCTGACGTCCTCGAAAACCGTTGCCGGGCGTACCTCGATGGCCATCCCGCCATCCTTCCACCGGCTGCCGGCCGCAGGCAACGCACCCGGGGAAGTGCCGTCCCGGGAACGCCGAACGCCCTTGCACCACGTGCAGGGGCGTTCGGGAAACAGCTGCGGGAAGCGGAGGCAGGTCTAGATGCCGAGGGCTTCCTTCAGGCGGGCGACGTGCCCGTCGGCCTGCACCTGGTATTGGGCCAGGGTGACCTTGCCTTCGGGGTCCACCACTACGGTGGAGCGGACGATTCCTTCGTGGATTTCGCCGTTGACCAGCTTCTCGCCCCAGGCTCCGTAGGCCAGGGCGACAGTGTGGTCGGGGTCTGAGAGCAGGGGGAAGGTCAGGGAGAAATCACCGGTGAAGCCGGCCAGGGCCTCCTGGGCGTCGGGGGAGACGCCGACAACCTCGTAGCCCTTGCCCTGCAGGGAGGACAGGCTGTCGCGGAAGTCGCAGGCCTCGGTGGTGCAGCCGGGAGTGGCGGCTTTGGGGTAGAAGTACACGATGACGTTCTTGCCACGGTAATCGGCCAACGAGGTCTCCCGGCCTTGGGCGTCCCGGAGGGTGAACTCAGGAGCCGGCGTGCCGGGCTGAAGCTTGGTGGTCAGGGTGGGGCTCATGGCGTTCCTTTGTAAGACTGGTCAGTGATGGCCAAACATCCAGTGAAGCGGTTTGCCGCTTGGTGATACAACTCCTGCGTCATATGCAGTATTCCGCCGGACCCCGAACGGTTGCGTGCGGACCGGCAACAAACTGGTAGCCGCCGCCGCGAACGGTGGCCACGGCATGGCGGGCATTGCCCAGTTTCCTGCGGATCCTCCCCACGTACACGTCGATGGACCGTGCAGTGGCGCCGGGAAAGGCCAGGGACTCCAGGAACTGTTGCAGTTCCTCCCGGCCTACCGTG
Organism: Pseudarthrobacter sp. MOO14; assembly: GCF_058267675.1. Taxonomy (NCBI): domain Bacteria; kingdom Bacillati; phylum Actinomycetota; class Actinomycetes; order Micrococcales; family Micrococcaceae; genus Pseudarthrobacter; species Pseudarthrobacter sp. MOO14. The sequence goes on along the minus strand of NZ_CM177849.1, from coordinate 1,916,240 downwards.
CGGGACAGGTGGGTCACCAGGTAGTGCAGCACCTTGTATTCGACGCCGGTGAGGGCCACCGGCGTCCCGTCCAGCAGGACGGCATCGGCCGCGAGGTCAACGGCCACCCGGCTGACGGGCCCGGCCGACGGCGGGAGCAGGGTGCCGTCGTCGTCCCCCGGCTGTGCCGGGCACGGGTCCTCCGCCGCGGAGGGAGTGCGGGAGGAGTGGTTTGCGGCTCCCTCCGCGGCGGACGTGGGGGCTCCGGCGGCAGGCCAATGGACTTCCGCCTCCGGAGCAGTTTGCAGGGCTTTGGCGAGGACCATGCGGGCGGCGTGGCGCAGGAGTTCCGGGCTCGCGCCCTCAGCTGGAACCACCCACAGGGCCAGCCCGTAAGCGGTGGCCCGCCTGGCTGGAACCTGGTGCGCGGCAGCCGGCCGCGGATGATGGGCTTCCACTGCCATGGCCGGTCCTTATACGCCGCCGCGGCGGATCAGCTTGCCCGTGGGGGTCTGGCCGTCCACCACGGCGCCGCGGAGGAAGGTCTTGCGGACCACGCCGGACAGGGCCTTGCCGTCATAGGGAGTGATGGGGTTCTTGTGCTTGAGCTTGGAGACGTCCACCACGAAAGCCTCGTCCGGGGCGAAGACAGCGAAGTCGGCGTCGTAGCCAAGGGCCAGCTGGCCCTTGTTGCCGAGGCGGGCCAGGTTGGCGGGCTTTTCAGCCATCCAGGACACTACCTGCTCCAGCGGGATGCCGCGCTGCCGCGCCTCGGTCCAGATCAGGGACAGGCCCAGCTGCAGCGAGGAGACGCCGCCCCAGGCGACGGCGAAGTCGCCGTTCTCCAGGTCCTTCAGGTCCAGGGTGGAGGGGGAGTGGTCAGAGACGATGCAGTCGATGGTGCCGTCCTGCAGCCCCTCCCAGAGCAGCTCGCGGTTGGAGGCCTCGCGGATGGGCGGGCAGCACTTATAGGCGGTGGCGCCGTCCGGGATTTCCTCCGCCATCAGGGTCAGGTAGTGCGGGCACGTCTCCACGGTGAGCTTGACGCCGTCGCGCTTAGCGGAGGCGATCATGGGCAGTGCGTCCGACGACGACAGGTGCAGGATGTGTGCCCGGGCGCCCGTCCAGCGGGCCCGTTCGATGACTTCCGCGATGGCCTTGTTCTCGGCGCCGCGCGGGCGGGAGGCCAGGAAGGTGGAGTAGTGGTCGCCGCCGGGGTGCGGGGCACGGTCGATGGCGTGCGAGTCCTCGGCATGGACGATCATGACCGAGTCGAAGGACTTCAGCTCGGCCATGTCCTCTTCCATCTCGTCCGCGTCCAGGTGCGGGAACTCGTCCACGCCGGAGTGCAGGAGGAAGCACTTGAAGCCGAAGACGCCCTCATCGTGCAGGGGGCGCAGGTCGGCCTTGTTGCCGGGGATGGCGCCACCCCAGAATCCGACGTCGATGAACGCCTGGTCCTCGGCCACCTCGCGCTTGAGCTTGAGGTTTTCCACCGTGGTGGTGGGCGGGACGGAGTTCAGCGGCATGTCGATGATGGTGGTCACCCCGCCGGCTGCCGCGGCCCGGGTGGCGGACGCGAAGCCCTCCCATTCGGTGCGGCCGGGCTCGTTGACGTGGACGTGCGTGTCCACCAGGCCCGGGAGCAGCGTTTCGTCATCAGCCAGTTCGATGACTTCGGCGCCGGCAAGGCCGTTGCCGAGCGGTTCGAGGGCCACGATCCTGCCGTTGCGGACGCCCACCTCGCGTGGGGCAATCCCGGCGGTGGTCAGGATGCGCCGGCCCCGGATGACGAGGTCAAAACGTTCTTCAGACACGGAGGTCCTCCTTGGTACTTGCGGTGGCAGGCCTGTTGGCCGCCAGCCCCGCACTGATTTGGGTGCCCAGCTGCTCCAGCAGCGGCCCGGCCTCTGCTATGCACCTGTTTACATCTGATTCGAGCGCCGTCAAAGCGTAAACATCGTCGAATCCTGCGGCCGACGCCTGCCCGTGGTCCAGGGTGGTCCGGCCGCAGACGGCGACGACCGGAACGCCTTGCGCCGCCGCGGCCCGGGCAACACCCATGGGGGTCTTGCCGAGCAGGCTTTGTTCGTCCAGGCTGCCCTCGCCGGTAATGACCAGGTCGGCGCCGGCCAGGCGGTCCGCCAGTCCCGTGAATTCGAGGACGACGTCGATGCCCGGCCGCCGCGTTGCGGCCAGGACGGCGATGGCGGCGTAGCCCACGCCGCCGGCCGCCCCGGCTCCGGGAGCCTCTGCGGCCTTGACGGCGCGGAATCCGATTTCCCTGGCCAGGACTTCGACAAACCTGGCCAGGGCGGCGTCGAGCATGCCGACGTCTTGTGGTGTGGCACCCTTTTGCGGGCCGAAGACCGCCGCGGCGCCCTGGGCGCCCAGCAGGGGGTTGTCGACGTCGGATGCCAGCACGAAGCGGGTGTCCACCAAGCGCGGTTCAAAGTGGGTGAAATCGATGCTGTGCAGGTTGGCGAGCGCCGCACCGCCGGGTGGGAGTTCGTTGTTCCTGCTGTCCAGGAACCGGGCGCCGAGCCCCTGCAGGAGTCCCGCGCCGCCGTCGGTATTCGCGCTGCCCCCAACGCCCAGCACGATGCGGCGGCAGCCGGCGTCCAAGGCTGCCCGGATCAGCTGCCCGGTTCCCAGGGACGTCGCCGCGGTGGCTGCTGCCGAGTCCGGCCTGCCGCCCTTGCTGGTCCGCGGCACCAGGGCGAGTCCGGATGCGGTGGCCATTTCGATGACCGCTTCGTGCCCACGGACGGCGAAGTCCGCTTCCACCGGCTGGCCGGTGGGGCCGGTGACCGTTGCCGTGCGGCGGGTGAAGCCGGAGCCGACGGCGGCGTCGAGGGTGCCCTCGCCGCCGTCGGCCACCGGAATCCGGACGACGTCAAGGTTGCCGCCTGCGCCTCGCTGCAGGCCCTTCGCAAGGTGGGCACACACGTCCGGCGCGGAGAGGGATCCCTTGAATTTGTCCGGGGCAATAACCACGCGCATGGTTACGCCTGCAGTGCCAGGATGGCGGTGGGGGCGTCAGCGGCGGACTCTGCCAGTTCCTCGAACTCGTTCACGGCGTTGATTTCCACGCCCATGGAGATGTTGGTGACCTTCTCCAGGATCACTTCCACCACCACGGGAACCTGGAACTCGCCCATCAAAGCCTTGGCCTTGTCGAATGCGGCGGCGAGGTCGCTGGGATCCTCCACACGGACAGCCTTGCAGCCCAGTCCTTCGGCCACCTTGAGGTGGTCCACGCCGTAGCCGCGGGTGTCCTCGGAAAGGTGCGCGCTGTTGATGTTCTCGAACGCCAGGGAGACGTTCTGCTCCATGTTGAAGCCGCGCTGCGACTGGCGGATCAGGCCCAGGTAGGAGTTGTTCACCACCACGTGGATGTACGGGAGGTTGAACTGCGCGCCCACGGCCAGTTCCTCGATCATGAACTGGAAGTCGTAGTCGCCGGACAGGGCCACCACGGTCTGCTCCGGGTTGGAACGGGCGACGCCGAGGGCTGCCGGGGCGGTCCAGCCCAGGGGCCCTGCCTGGCCGGCGTTGATCCACTTGCGCGGGCCGAACACGTGCAGCATCTGCGCGCCGGCGATCTGCGAAAGCCCGATGGTGGATACGTAGACGGTGTCGCGGCCGAAAGACTTGTTCATCTCCTCGTACACGCGCTGCGGCTTGATGGGGATGTTCTCGAAGTGCGTCTTGCGGTGCAGGGAGGCCTTGCGGTCCTGGCACTCGGCAACCCAGGCGCTGTAGTCCGGCAGGGACCCGGCGGCCTTGCGCTCCTTGGCGAGCTCAACCAGCCCGGCCAGCGCCGCACCGGCGTCGGACGCGATGCCCAGGTCGGGGGAGAATACGCGGCCGATCTGGGTGGGTTCGATGTCGATGTGCACGAACGTGCGGCCGGCGGTGTAGGTTTCCAGGCCGCCGGTGTGGCGGTTGGCCCAGCGGTTGCCGATGCCGATCACGAAGTCGCTCTGCAGGTAGTTCTCGTTGCCGTAGCGGTGGCTGGTCTGCAGGCCCACCATGCCGGCCATCAGCTGGTGGTCATCCGGAATGGTGCCCCAGCCCATCAGGGTGGGGATGACCGGCACATTCAGGGTTTCCGCCAGTTCCACCAGCTGCGCGGAGGCGCCGGCGTTGATGATGCCGCCGCCGGCCACGATCAGCGGGTGCTTGGCGGCGAGGAGCATGTCCAGGGCCTTTTCCAGCTGCTTGCGGGAGGCCTTCGGCTTCTCGACAGGCAGCGGCTCGTAGGTATCGATGTCGAACTCGATCTCGGCCATTTGCACGTCGATGGGCAAGTCCAGGAGAACCGGGCCGGGCCGGCCGGAGCGCATCAGCTGGAAGGCCTTCTGAAAGGCGCCCGGAACCTGGCCGGGCTCCAGGATGGTCATGGCCATCTTGGTGACGGGCTTGGCGATGGACTCGATGTCCACGGCCTGGAAGTCTTCCTTGTGCAGCTTGGCCACGGGTGCCTGGCCGGTGATGCAGAGCATGGGGATGGAGTCGGCCCAGGCGGCGTAGAGGCCGGTGACCATGTCGGTGCCGGCGGGGCCGGAGGTGCCGATGCAGATGCCGATGTTGCCGTCCTTGGCGCGGCTGAAGCCGTCGGCCATGTGGCTGGCACCTTCGACGTGGCGGGCCAGGGTGTGGCGGATGCCGCCGTGGGCGCGCATGGCCGAGTAGAAGGGGTTGATGGCAGCGCCTGGCAGGCCGAACGCCTCGATGGCGCCTTCCTTTTCCAGGATGGCTACCGCTGCATCAACGGTACGCATCTTGCTCATGGGGTGCTCCTTGAAAGCTTGTGGTCGGGCCCGGTGGTTGAGCCTGTCGAAACCTGTTTTTGGGTGTGGTGGGGGGACCGCCGTCGTAATCCACGACGGCGGGCTCCCCGCTTAAGTGCTTGTTTCCGCGCTTTTTGTCCCGGCTGCGCGGGGAGTGGCTACTTCCGGCCGCTGAGCTGGAGGACCTGCTTGAAGAGTCCGGAGTGGTCCAGTGCACCGTCGCCCTGGTTGACGGTGGCGGCGACGAGCTGGGCGGCGATGGCGCCGAGCGGGATGGCCACGTTGGCTTCGCGGGCGGCGGAGGTGACGATGCCCAGGTCCTTGTGGTGCAGGGCCAGGCGGAAGCCGGGGTCGAAGTTGCGGTCCAGCATCTTCTGGCCCTTCTGCTCCAGGACCTTGGAGCTGGCCAGGCCGCCGCCGAGGACCTTGAGGGCGGCGTCGGTGTCCACGCCGTAGGCCTCGAGGAAGGCGATGGCTTCGCCGAGGACCTCGATGTTGACCGCGACGATCAGCTGGTTTGCAGCTTTGACGGTCTGGCCGGAGCCGGAGGGTCCCACGTGCACGATGGTCTTGCCGACGGCGTTCAGGACGTCCTGGGCGTCGTCGAAGTCTGCCTTGTCGCCGCCCACCATGATGGAGAGGACGGCGTCGATGGCGCCCTGTTCGCCGCCGGAGACCGGGGCGTCGAGGGGGCGGATGCCGGCTTCCTTGGCGTCTGCGGCGAGGCGGACGGCGACGTCGGGACGGATGCTGGAGGCGTCGATCCACAGGGCGCCCGGCTTGGCGTTGGCGAAGACGCCGTCCTTGCCGCTGACCACACCTTCAACGTCGGGGGAGTCCGGCACCATGGTGATGACGACGTCGGCATCCTTGACGGCGTCCGCGATGCTCGAGGCGCCCGTGCCGCCCTCGGAGACCAGTTTGTCAATCTTGTCCTGGCTGCGGTTGAAACCGGTGACGGAGTGGCCGGCCTTGACCAGGTTGATGGCCATGGGGAGGCCCATGATTCCGAGTCCGATGACTGCTACGTTGCTCATGATGGTTCTCTTTCTGAAGTCTTGAGGGTCTTGCGTGTGTGCGGCGGTGGTTACCGGGCGACGTGTTCGCGGATGGCCCAGCTGAAGGCGGTTTCCTGTGGTTCCTTGTACTCGAGGCCGATGTACCCCTGGTATCCGAGTTCGCGGCTGCGGGCGATCCATTCCCCCAAGGGGAGGGTGCCGGTGCCCGGGGCGCCACGGCCGGGGTTGTCAGCGATTTGGATGTGGCCGAAGTCCTTGGCGTGCTTTTCGATGACGGATTCGACGTCGTCGCCGTTGACGGCCAGGTGGTAGAAGTCGGCGAGGAGCTTGATGTTCCCGGCGCCGGTCTCTTCCTTGACGCGGGAGATGACGTTGAGTGCGTCGTTGGCGGTGAGGAGCGGGTATTTGGGTGCGCCGCTGACCGGTTCGAGGAGGACGGTGCCGCCGATCCGGGCGACTCCTTGGGCTGCCGCCGCCAGGTTCTTGACGGCGAGCTCGTCCTGCTCCTCAGGGGCGAATTCGTCCTGCCGGTTGCCGTAGAGGGCGTTGAAGGCCTTGCAGCCCAGGCGTTCGCCGATGGCGGTGACGACGTCGATGTTGTCCTTGAACTCGGAGCAGCGTCCCTTCCAGGAAACCAGGCCGCGGTCACCGGCGGGCATGTTGCCGGCGTTGAAGTTCAGGCCGGTGAGCTGGACGCCGGCATCCGTGATGGCGTTCTCGAACTTCGTGATCTCGCTGTCGGCCGGGACGGAGGTTTGGAAGGGCCACCAGAATTCGACGGCGTCGAAGCCGGCTGCCTTGGCGGCCGCCGGGCGCTCGAGCAGGGGCAGCTCCGTAAGGAGGATGGAGCAGTTCACTGTGTACGTCATCGTAGGTCCTTCCGAGGAGGGGCTTTGATCTATCTTCCCTTGCTTCCCGGTCTTCACCGTTTCCGCTTTGTGGAATTTAGATTCTGCTTTACGAAAAGTGTAGGGATCCTGGGGTGGGGTAGTCAAGGGGCGCCATGGGCAGGACACTGGAGGGAGGTAAGCCCGCTCCTCAGGGATGGAGTCAATCGATCATGGCCGGTGCCCGCCTGCGCGTTTTGGCTTGGGTGGTCGCCCTGGCCGGATTCCTTACGGCCTGCACGCCGACGACGGGCCTTCCGGAGGCGGCTACGGAGCCTGTGTCAACGGCTGCACCATCCGGAACGGCGTCTGCCGGCCTGGCGGTGGCGGAGGCCGGCGACGCCCTGACTCCGCCGCCTGCGCCCGCGACGGCATCGACGCCTGGTTCTTCACCGGCTGCCGAGCCGACCCCGGCTCCGCCCGCACCGGCTCCGCAGCCCTTCGCCCTGAACCTGTACCGGGAGGGTGACTTCGTTCCCCAGTACACCTTCGACTGGTGTGTTGCCGCGAGCATCCAGATGGCCCATAACCTCATCGACGACACCGGGGGAAGCGGCTGGGCTGACAGGGCGCAGCAAAGCGATTTGTGGGAGATGGCCCGCGCCCGCTCGTCCGACTCGTTCAATGGCGCCAACCCCTATGGCTGGGCGCAAGTGCTGACCGAATCGGGAATGGGTCCGTATCGGGTGGTCAGCATCCCGGACTATGGCGAGGCGCTCCGCACTGCCGCGCGCGCCATGGCCGAGACGGGAAGGCCGGTGGGGCTGGTCATGTGGAGTGGCCGCCACGCTTGGGTGATGAGCGGCGTTGAGTCGCTGGGCGACCCCCGGCAGTTCGCCGACTTCTCCGTCACGGGCATCCACGTCCTTGATCCCCTCTATCCCTACGGCAGCACGCAGTGGGGGCCATCGCCGGCGCCCAACAGCCTGCTCAGTCCCGAGCAGCTGGCGACGCAGTTCGTGATTCGCGAGCCGCGGCGCTGGAGCAGCGGACTGCCGGCCGGGTACCTCCTCGTGTTGCCGGTCGCTGCCTGACGGAGCTTCCATGTGGGCGCGTCTTTGGTAGTTGACGTGCGCTGCAGCCGACCTGCCAACGCACGCCAAAACGATTCTTCTCGCCAGTGAGAACCACACCAGGTCCGGATCCCGAGCTGCGTCAATGGCCGAATTTCCAGCTGGTGTGACACTTGACACTCCACGGAGTGGGGTCCTACAGTGTTGCCAAGTCGTTTTGGCAAAACGATTTTTCACCCCAAGCTCATTCTCACCATTCCGTTCGAGAGAAAGTGAGTCGACAGCGATGTCCACTCGTAAATTCATCAACAGGCTCGCCATCGGCGGCATCTGCACCGCTGTCGCCCTGGTCGCCTCCGGGTGCGGCGCAGGGGGCCCGGCCGCCACGTCGGGAAGTGCCGGCACCAACACGGTCAACGTCCTGGTCGAAGCCGGCGGCCACGCAGAGCTGACCGGCGTCGCCGAACAGTGCAAGAAGGAAGCCGGCGTCGACGTCAACTTCGTCGAACTGCCCTATGACGGTATGTTCAACCGGCTCTCCAGCGAATTTTCCTCCGGCAACGTCTCCTTCGACGTCGCCGCCCTGGACTCAGTCTGGCTCCCCAGCTTCAAGGACGCGGTCCAGCCCATCGACGAACTCTTTACCGATGAAGCCAAGAAGGATATCTTCCCGGCGTTGGTGAAGGAAGCCAACGTTGACGGCCACTTCATCGGCATGCCCGCCTGGACGAACGCCGAGATCATCCTTTACCGCAAGGATCTTTTCGAAGATGCCAAGAACAAGGCCGATTTCAAAGCGAAGTACGGTTACGACCTGGCGGCTCCCACCACCTGGAAGCAGTACCAGGACATTTCCGCGTTCTTCACCAAGGACGGCATGTTCGGTACGGACGTGAAGGGCGGCGTGGAAACCGAGTGGCTCGCCCACGTGCTGCAGGCCGGCTCGCCCATGGTGCTGGACGCTAACAACAAGGTGGTCATCGACAACGCCGCCCACAAGGAAGCCCTGGACTTCTACACCAGCCTGGTCAAGGACGCCCCGTCCGGGGCCGCCCAGGTGGACTGGGCTGCCGCGCAAAACCTGTTCAACCAGGGCAAGACCGCCATGACCCGGTTCTGGGCCCACGCCTACCGCCAGATCCCCAAGGACTCCCCGGTTGCAGGCAAGGTTGGCGCTGCCCCGATGATCGCCGGCTCGGCCGGCATCGGCGGCGTCCCCGGACCCTGGTACCTGACCGTCCCGAAGGCCACCAAAAACGCGGACGCCGCCAAGAAATTCGTGAAGTGCGCCTACGACTACAACGACAAAGGCATCGAATCCAACCTGGGCCTGGCCGCGCGCATCTCTGCCTTCGAGAAGTACCAGGACATGCCCGGCTACGAGAGCTTCAAGCCACTGATTGAAACCCTCAACGGCAAGGCCACTGCCACGCGACCTGCTACCGAGAAGTGGCAGCAGATCGTGGACACCGTTCTGGTTCCCATGCTTCAGAAGGCTGTTGCCGGTGGTGACTCCGCAACCCTCCTCGCCGATGCCAAGAAGCAGATCGAGGATCTCCTTAAGTAAGACCCCCGCGGCCGGCGCCTGAACTACCGGCGCCGGCCGCGGCCCCAACCAGCGGAAGAGAAAACCGTGCGTATCTCCGATCGCCGCTTCGCATTGTTCCTGATGACACCAGCGGCGCTGTTCCTGGCAGTTTTTGTTGCCTTCCCGCTGTTCCGCCTTGTCGCGGACAGCTTTTTCAAGATCTCCCCGATCGCCGGCGGCCCCCGCGAATTTGTGGGCCTTGACAACTACGTCCGGGCCTTCGCCTCCGAGGCCTTTACCGGCGCCGGATGGCGGACGCTGGCCTACACGCTGGTTGTGGTCACGCTCGAATTCGCACTTGGCCTTGGCATGGCACTGCTCTTCACCATGCTGGGCAGGAGCTCCCAGATTTGGCGGACCGTATTCATGTATCCGCTCATGATCGCCCCGATCGTGGCCGGCCTGCTGTGGAAGTTCCTGATGATCGACAACTTCGGGCTCATTGGCACCCTCCTGCACCAAGCCGGCATCCTCTCCGACCCCAACCAGATCGGCTGGCTGTCGGACCCAAACATCGTGCTCTTTTCGGTGGCGATCCCGGACATCTGGCTCACCACGTCGTTCATGTGCCTGGTGCTCTTCGCCGGACTGCAAAACATTCCGGGGGACCTCATCGAGGCGGCCCGGCTGGACGGTGCCCGCGCCCCCGCGCTCCTGTTCCGGATCATCCTTCCCCTCCTCCGGCCGGTCATCGCCGTGGCTCTCGTGGTCCGGGGCATTGACGCTGCCCGGGCCTTCGACACCATCCTCATCCAGACCAACGGCGGCCCGCAGTCGGCCTCCGAGACCATGAGCCTGTTGATCTACCGCACCATGATCCGCTTTGGCGATCCGGGCCTGGCCAGTGCCATGGGCACCATCTACCTGCTGGCGATGCTCGCCATCGCATTCTTCGCGGTGGCCACCATCTGGCGGCCCGGAAAGGACACCTGATGAGCACCGCAGAACGAACCACGTACGACGGCGGAACGCGGCACAAGGCGGCGCCGGCACCTTCGGCGCAGACCGGCACCGTCCAGCCCCGCAAACGGCGCGGCGTCAACCGGGAAGGACTGGAAGCCGGCAGGCGAGGGACCCGCACCCTGCTCTGGATCCTGCTCGCGGCGGCCATGGTGCTGTACGGCTTCCCCTTCCTGTATCTGCTGTTCACGTCGTTCAAGACCCCCATCGACACCATTGCGGTTCCACCCACGTTCCTCCCCAGGGAGTGGACCCTGGAGAACTACGCCAATGCCCTGGGCCGGAACGGAGTCCCGGCCTCGTTCATCAACAGCATCCAGACCGCGGTGATCAGCACGCTGCTTTCCCTTGTGCTGGCGGTACCGGCGGCCTATGGCATCACCCGGTACAAGACCCTTAGCGGCCGGATCTTCATCATGGCCGCGCTGGTGACCCGGATGGTGCCCCCGGTGGCCATCGGCATCCCGCTGGCGTCCATGATGGCGTCAATGGGCCTTGCCGATACCCCCATCGCCCTGTCCATCGCGCACACCACCATCTCGCTGCCGCTCTCGATCTGGCTCATGTCCAGCTTCTTCGAGGCGGTGCCCAAAGACCTGGAAGAAGCTGCCACCGTGGATGGCTGCAGCAGGCTGGGCGCGTTGTGGCGGGTGGTGATCCCCGTGGTGTCCGGCGGTGTCGCCGTCACCGCGATCTTCGCCTTCCTGGCGTCCTGGAACGAGTTCCTTTTCGCCCTGTTGATGACGGCCATCCGTTCCCAGACAACGCCCGTGGTCATCGCGAACTTCCAGACCCAATTTGGCCTGGACTGGGGTTCCATGACGGCTTTGGCCGCCGTCTACTCCATCCCGGTCATCCTTTTGACCCTGCTGCTGCAGCGCAAGATCGTGGCGGGCATGACGCTCGGCGCCGTCAAGGGTTAGACCACCAGCAACGAGTAGCCTACTGGTAACCCCCAGGGGCATCACCAACCATAAGGACGTGGGACGCAGATGAGTAACAGGAACATCGGGATCAAGGACGTGGCCGTAGCCGCCGGCGTGTCCGTGACGACTGTTTCCCACGTCCTCAACGAGGTGTCCTATGCCCGGATCAGCCCCGAAACCAGGGACAAGGTCCGGTCCGCCGCCGAGCAGCTGGGTTATGGCCCCAACCGGCTTGCGCAGGCCCTCCGGACCCAGCGGACCGGGATGCTGGGGCTGGTGAGCGAGGATATCGCCACCACGCCCCACGCCGGCCGGATCATCCTGGGTGCCGATGAGGCCGCGAAGGCCCGGGGGTACAACCTCATGATCATCAACACCTCCGGTTCCGCCAGCCTCGAATCGAGGCAGGCCGATGTTGAGGCCCTCCTGGAGCGCCGGGTGGACGGGATCCTCTACGCCACCATGTACCACCGCACCGTGAAGCTGCCGGCGAACCTGGGCAGCGTGCCCTCCATCCTGGTTGACTCGGTGGCCACGGACGGCAACATCACAGCCGTGATTCCGGACGAAGAAGGTGGCGCACGCGCGGCTGTGGGTGCGCTCCTCGAGGCCGGCCACACGCGTGTGGGCTTCCTCAACAACACCGACGATGTCCCGGCGACACGGCAACGGCTCCACGCCTTCCGGGCCGCACTCGATGAGGCAGGGCTCGATGGCGGCACGGCGCCCGTGGAGGCGGCGGCCTCGGAGGTCCAGGGCGGTTACGAAGCGGCCCTGCGCATCCTGGCCCGCGACGACCGCCCCACCGGGCTCTTCTGCTACAACGACCGCATGGCGATGGGCGCCTACCGGGCCGCCGCGGAGCTGGGACTTTCCATCCCGTCCGACCTCTCCGTGGTGGGCTTTGATGACCAGGAACTCATCGCCGCGAACCTGCACCCGGGCCTCAGCACCGTCGCACTGCCCCATTACGAGATGGGCGCCTGGGCAACCGAACACCTGATTGACGCCGTCGAGGGGAAGACGGACCTTTCCCTCATGGCACTGCATCCGACCATCCTGGGCTGCCCGCTGGTACGCCGCGATTCCATCGCGGCCCCACGCCACTGAGCAGCCAACCCTTCCACTTCCCGGAGGACCGCACCAACATGTCCACCTTCCTTGATGCCGCACGCCCGGAAACACCGGCCGGAACCGCCAGGTTTCGTCCAGCCATCCATTTCACGGCGAGGGACACTTGGCTGAACGATCCCAACGGCCTGGTGTTCCACGACGGCAAGTACCACCTCTTCTTCCAGAACAATCCGTTCGGCAACGTCTGGGGCAACATGTCCTGGGGCCACGCCACCTCTACCGATCTGCTGCACTGGACTGAACACCCGGTTGCCATCGCCTGCGACGACGAGGAGGACATTTTCTCCGGCAGCGTCGTGGTGGACGACGGCAACACGGCCGGCTTTGGCTCTGCGGAGCAGCCCGCACTCGTGGCCATCTACACCAGTGCCTTCAAAGCCGCCTCAGAATTGAACGGCACGCAGGCCCAGTCCCTTGCGTACAGCACCGACGGCGGCATGACGTGGCAGAAATACGACGGAAACCCTGTCCTCACCAGGAATTCGGCGAACTTCAGGGATCCCAAGGTGTTCCGCTACCAAGGGGACCAGGGCTCGTACTGGGTCATGGTCGCGGTCGAAGCGCATCACCAGCAGGTGGTCTTCTACCGTTCGGACGACCTCAAGTCGTGGGATTTCCTGAGCGATTTCGGCCCGGCCAACGCCGACGCCGGTGACTGGGAGTGCCCCGATCTCTTTCCCCTCGCTGTGGACGGGGATCCGGGCAACACCAAATGGGTCCTGATCGTCAACGTCAACCCCGGCGCAGTGGCAGGGGGGTCCGGCGGCCAGTACTTCGTGGGCCAGTTCGACGGCGCCCGGTTCGTTCCGGACGCAGGTTCCCTCGTGGCTCCGGCCGGGCTGCGTACCGTCCCGGACCCTTCGGAGGCTGCGGCGGCGCTGCGGGAATGCCTCTGGCTTGACTGGGGACGCGACTGCTACGCCTCTGTCTCCTTCAGCAACGCCCCGGACGGCCGCCGCATCGTCATCGGCTGGATGAACAACTGGGATTACGCCAACGAACTGCCCACCGCACCCTGGCGGTCGTCCATGACCCTGGCCCGCGAATTGCGGCTCGCCACGGTCAACGGCTCCGCCCGCCTGGTCCAGCAACCAGTCCTGGCAGGGCGAGGCCAGGAGGGAAGGCTCCCGCGTGCCACAGAGCTGACGGACGCGGGATTGCGTGAGCTGAACGCCGCAGGCCTGCGGCTGCCGGACGCAATCCCCGGCGCCGCCCAGTTCATCGAGGCCGAGCTTGCCCCTGGCGGTGCTGACCGGATCGAGGTCCGGATCTTCTGCAGCAGCGACCGGACGACGGGCGCCGTCCTGAGCTACGACACAGCCAGCGCCCGGCTCAGCCTTGACCGCCGGCACTCAGGCGACACCGGCTTCCATGCCAAGTTCGCCTCGGTCGAATCAGCCCCGCTGGTCCTGGAAGACGGTGTCCTCAAGCTGCAGATCGTCGTCGACCACTGCTCCGTGGAGGTCTTTGCACAGGGGGGCAAGGTGGTGATGACCGACCTCGTCTTCCCTGGCGCCGGGCACCTGCAGACCTGGCTCTCGGCCGACGGGGGCCAGGCAACCGTGCTGCACCTCGCGGTTTCATCACTTACCTAAGGAAGGGTCCAGAATGTCAACAGCCCCGCACCTCCACGGTGGTTCCGGTCCGGACGTGATCGTGGTCGGTGAAGCCTTGGTGGACATTGTCGCCTCAGCCCACGGCACGGCTGAACATCCGGGCGGATCACCGGCAAACGTCGCCTACGGACTCGGCCGCCTGGGCGTCGATACCGCACTCCTCACCTCGATCGGCGTGGACCGCCATGCAACGGCCATCGAAGAACACCTTCGAAGCGCCGGCGTAGGCCTACTGCCCGGTTCCAGGCGGCCGGGCACGAGCGCTACCGCCACCGCCGTCCTGGCTGCGGATGGATCAGCCCGGTATAACTTCGACATCCACTGGGACCTGCCACGAACGGCGCCTGCCACGCTGCCCAAAATCCTGCACACCGGTTCCATCGCCTCCTTCCTGGCGCCGGGGGCGGCAGCAGTCCGGGACCTCCTTGAGCAATCACACCGGCGCTGCGTTGTGACCTACGACCCCAACATCCGCCCCGCTCTGCTCGGCAGCCACGTCCAGGCGAAGACCACCTTCGAGGAACTCATCCCGTTCACCGAAGTGGTCAAGCTCAGCGACGAGGACGCCCACTGGCTCTATCCGCGGCGGCCACTGGAGGAAGTGTCACGCCATCTCCTGGCCTTGGGCGCCGGGCTTGTCGCCATCACCAAGGGATCGGACGGCTCCATGCTGGCAACACGGGACGCCCAAGTGCTGGTTCCCCCGGCCACCGCCGCGGTGGCTGACACCATCGGGGCCGGCGACTCCTATATGTCCGCCCTGATCTACGGGCTCCTGATGCGCGGCGCAGACGGACTGGCGCCGTCAGTCCTCGAAGCGCTGGGACGGATGGCGTCAAAGGCCGCCGCCATCACGGTTGGCCGCCCCGGTGCCCAACCGCCAACATTGGATGAACTGCAGTCAGACGCGCCTCAACACCAGCCGGCGAACCAGTGAGAACACCAAGGAAAGAAGCTATGTCCAGCAGCAACTACTACGACGTGACGGCGTGGCCCATCGGAAACCCGGCCCAGGACGTCGGGGAAGTCATCAACAGCATCATCGCGGACGTCAAGGAACGGCAGACCGCCACCGATGTGGACCACGGCGGAAAGCCGGGCGCGGCGATCTACCTGCCGCCCGGAGACTACCGGCTCCGTACCCAAGTGGTGATCGACGTCAGCTTCCTCAAGATCCAAGGTTCGGGACACGGCTTCACGTCATCGAGCATCCGATTCAATGTTCCCGAAGGCGAATGGCCCGACCTGCACGAACTGTGGCCGGGAGGCAGCCGGATCCTCGTGGACCTCGTTTCCGGTGGTGAGGCAGGGGACGCAGCGGGAGCCGCCTTCCTCATAAAGCGGGACGGCAGCCCGCGGATCAGCTCCGTGGAGTTCTCCAATTTCTGCATCGACGGCCTGCACTTCGTTCAGGACGGTTCGGGCCTTCACCCGGAGAACACCTACGTCAACGGCAAAACCGGCATCTACGTGGCGAGCGCCAACGATTCGTTCCGCATCAACGGCATGGGGTTCGTCTATCTCGAGAACGCACTGACCATTCACAACGCGGACGCACTGTCCATCCACGACAACTTCATCGCTGAATGCGGAAGCTGCATCGAACTGCGCGGCTGGGGACAGGCATCGAAGATCACGGACAACCTGGTGGGAGCCGGCTTCAAGGGCTATTCAATCTATGCCGAGAACCACGGCGGACTGTTGGTCACTGCCAACAACGTCTTTCCCCGGGGTGCGAGCAGCGTCCACCTCAGGGCGGTCACGCGGTCAAGCGTGAGCAACAACCGGCTGCATTCCTTCTACCCCGGGATGGTGGTCCTGGCGGAAGGCAGTTCCGAGAACCTTGTGGCCACCAACCATTTCCTGCGCGACCACGAGCCCTGGACGCCTTTCCTGGGGATCGGCAACGGGCTGGATGACCTCCACGGGCTGCTGTCCGTCAGTGGCAACAACAATTCGATTATCGGCAACCATTTCTCCGAAGTCATCGATTCGCAGACCATCCGGCCGGAGGGCGCCACGCCGGTGATCATTCGGCTGGTGGAAGGGTCAGCCAACTTCGTCTCCAACAACCATGTGGTTGCCCTCGACGTCAATGCCACCTCGAGCGACTCCTGCTTTGAGGCGCAGGTGGACGCCCTCCTGGCCACGGACGCTGCCGACGGGCTCGCCGTCACGGCCGTACAGGTCGATGCCGGATCCACCCGCAATACGATCCTTGACTCCGGAACCGAAGCCCAGGTGGCCGCCGACAGGGCAGCCAACGCTGTCAGGGCAACCCCGTCAGTAGGTGTCCGGGCTGTTACGGGGCCGGCGGGCCAGTAGGGAAACGACCGGTGCAGCACAAGGTCCCCGGTGCCGGTACCGGCCACCGGGGACCTTCCGCCGGGGTTCTAGTGCGTCAGGTCCTTGCCCTTGGTTTCGGGGATGGTGAACACGAAGGCCGCACTGATCACCAGCAGGAGCACCGCATAGACGTTGAACACCTGCGGTGCGCCCAGCGAGGACCCCAGCCACTGTTGCAGGTAGGGGGCGGTGCCGCCGAAGACCGCCACGCAGATGGAGTAGGGGACGCCCACCCCCACGGTACGGATCGACGTCGGGAACAGCTCGGCGTAGACAGCCGGAACGATCGCTGCGCTGGCGGCGATGAAGACCAGCATGACGGACATGCTCACCGCCAGCTGCCAGGCGGAGTCCTTGAGCAGGGCCGTCATCGGGAAGTGCATGATCCCTGCGCCGATGGCCCCGGCCCAGAGGACTTTCTTGCGGCCGATCCGGTCTGAGAGCTTGCCCCAGACCGGCAGCGCCGCGATGAAGACGATGTTGGCGGCCACGCCTGCCCAGAGTGCCTCGCCGCGGTCGATCTTCAGCGCCGTGGTGGCGTAGCTTGGCGCCACCACACCCCAGATGTAGTAGATCACCGTAAGGCCAACGGTCAGGCCGACCACCTGCAGCGCCTGCTTGCGGTAGCGGACAATCTGCGGCCAGATCGCAACCCGCTTGGCCGTGGCTGCCCCCTCAAACGCTTCGGTTTCATGCAGCCGTGACCGCATGATCAATGCGTACAGGCCCATGGCCGCGCCGATCAGGAACGGGATCCGCCAGCCCCAGGCGTTCATCGCCTCCGTGGTCAGCGCCATGTTCAGGACAGCCCCCAGGAGGGTGCCGAACAGGATTCCCACGGTTCCGGACGTGTAGATCAGCGTGGCCCAGAATCCGCGGTGCTCCTTGGGTGCCATTTCGGACAGGTACGTTTGCGACGACGGCAACTCCCCGCCGTGGGCCAAGCCCTGGACCAGCCGTGCCACCAGGAGCATGAGTGACGCGAACGCGCCGACGTTGGCGAAGGTTGGCGCAACACCGATCATCAGGCTGCCCAGCGAGGCAAGGCCCACGGCGAGCGTCATGGAAGTCTTCCGGCCCACCCGGTCGCCGATCCAGCCGAACAGGAACCCGCCGAACGGCCGGGCCACGAAGCCGACGGCGAAGATCGCCAGGGTGGACAACACGGCCGATGCCGGGTCTTCCTTGCTGAAGAGCTGGCTGGCGATGAAGGGGGTGAACGTGGCATAGATTGCCCAGTCGTACCACTCAACGGCGTTTCCGATGCCGGTGCCAACGATGGTTTTCGCGGTGGACATGCGTCCAGTCTGGGGCTTGCTTACTGCGACGGACATGGTGTTCTTCCTGGTCGGTTGGGTTCGGGGAAGGCAGGTTGCGCTGGTGTCGGAGCCTAGGAGGCCGGGGCGAGGGCACCCAGCCGCGACATGGCGAGTTCCGCGTACAGCGCGGCCCCGTCAGCCAGCACGCCGTCGTCGAACGTTGCGTACGGTGAGTGGTTGAACGGTGAGGTGGCCGGATCGCCGCTGGGGGCCACGGCGCTGAGGCCCACGAAGGTGCCGGGCACCTCGGCCAGCACCCTGGAGAAGTCCTCGGAGCCGCTGAGCGGGGTTGCCCAGCGTGAGAGCCGGCGCTCGCCGAACAGTTCGGTGATCACCTTTTCCGCCGTGTGTGTTTCGTCCTCGCTGGTGATGGTGAGGGGGTATTCCTGCAGGTAGTCGACGCCCACCTCCACCCCGTGTGCTGCCGCGATCCCCTTCAGCAGGCGCGGGACAGTGTCCATCATCTTGTGGCGTGACGCGTCGGAAAAGGTCCGGATGGTGGCCTCGATGCGGGCCGATTCGGGGATGACGTTCCGTTTGGTGCCGGCATGCAGCACGCCCACTGACAGGACCACGGGATCGAACATGTTGAACTGCCGGGTGACCATCACCTGCAAGGCGGTCACCATCTCGGCGGCAACGGTGACAGGGTCCTTGGCCGAATGCGGCGCAGAACCGTGGCCGCCGGCTCCGAGGACCGTGACTTCCAGCCCGTCCGAGGCGCTGAGCATGACGCCGGGCTTGGTGCAAAAGGTGCCGTGCGGCTCCAGTGCGGAGAACACGTGCATTCCGTAGGCTGCCTGGACGCGGGTTCCGGCGGCGTCCAGGACGCCTTCGCGGATCATGTAGCTTGCGCCGTCGAACCCTTCCTCGCCCGGCTGGAACATGAGGACGACGTCGCCGCCGAGCAGGTGCTTCTTGTCGGCCAGGAGCGTTGCGGCTCCCACGAGCATGGAAGTGTGCAGGTCGTGGCCGCAGGCGTGCATGGCCCCGTCCGCCTGCGACGCAAAGTCGACGCCGGTCTTCTCCTGCACCGGCAGTCCGTCCATGTCGGCGCGCAGCAGGACTGCGGGGCGGGGGCCAACGGACTCCCCTCCGGGGTGCCCGCCGCGCAGGACTGCGGTGACCGACGTCGTGTCCTTGCCCAGCGTGATCTCAAGGGGGAGTCCGTCCAATGCCTGGAGCACCTTCTCCTGGGTGCGGGGGAGTTGGAGCCCGATTTCCGGTTGGCGGTGAAGGTCGTGGCGCAGGCGGATGAGCTCTTCCTGCAGGTCCGTGGCGTCGGCGGTCGTGGGCACGTGGCACTCCTTGGCAATTGGCATTCGGGCTTGTGGACTATTCTGGAGTGGCGTGGTTCACACTCAGCGAAACCGCTGGAATTATGCTCGAAGCCGCGCTTTGGAACAGGATTCACGCAAAGGAAGAGCTGTGTCGGAAGAGCTGAGCGAAGACGATCTTGCCCTGATCCAGGTCCTGCAGGCCTCCCCGCGGCTGGGCTGGGCGGATGCTGCCAAGGTCCTCGGCGTACACCCCACCACGTTGGCCGCCCGCTGGGAGCGGCTGACGTCGAGCGGCGCATCGTGGGTTACTGCCCACCTTGCCGGGGATCCGAAGCAGATGCTCCTGGCCTACGTTGCGGTGGACTGCGAGATGACCCGGCGCGAAAGCGTCACAGCCCAGCTGGCAGCCGTCCCGGAGATCGTCACCGTGGAAGAGGCGGCCAGCAACCGGGACCTGATGCTGACCGTCATCACCCGCTCGCTGGAGGAATTCAGCGCCAAGATCATCTCCAGGCTCAAGGCCATCGAGGGCCTGACCAAGTACCAGGTGGCCCTTTGCACGCGGCTGCACAGCAGCGGGGACGACTGGAGGCTGAACGTCCTGAGCCGGTCTCAGCTGGCTGCACTCCGGGCGCTCGGTACCCAGCCCATGTCCGAACCGGGTCCGGCCGCGGGCCGGCTGCCGGAGAGCCACCTCGACCTCCTGCCGTTTTTGGCCAGGGACGGCCGCGCCACCGCCGCGGACATTGCCCGCGCGCTGGGCCGCCACCCGGCCACGACGCAGCGCCAGCTGAACCGGGTGCTGGCCAGCGGCATCCTGTCCTTCCGCTGCGAAATCGCCCAGCGCTATTCGTCGTTCCCGGTGACGTGCCAATGGTTTGTCAACGTCCCGGCCGGCGGCCACGATGCGGCGGCGGCGGAAATCCGGACCATCAGCAACGTCAGGCTGAGTGCCTCAACCACAGGACCCACCAACTTCGTGATCATCATGTGGCTGCACTCGCTCGCCGACATCATGTCGGCCGAGCTGGCGCTGCAGCAGAAGGTGCCCGGCATCGAGATCGTCGAAAGCGCGGTGATGCTGCGGACGGTCAAGCGGGTTGGTTGGATGCTGCGGGAAGATACGACGGCGACCGGTGCCGTGGTGCATGAAGCGAGCCTGGGCGCTGCAGAGTGAGGGCGCGGTGCGCTACGCCGTGCGGCCGCCGCCGGCCTCGCTGCTTGCCTGCCGCACGTTCTTCCTGTCCCGGATGCTGAGGAGCACTGCTCCGGCAGTCCCGATGCCCAGGGCCACGAGGATACTGGGCCCGGCTCCGCCCGCCGGCCCGAGGGTAGCCGCCAGGATCTGGCGCGACAGCATGGCCATCTCCTGGAAGTCGCCAAGGTAGACGCGGGTCCCGAGGACGTAGTTCACGCTGGTGAAGAGCGCTGGGACAAGCCAGAGCAGGGCTGCGTCGGCTGCCCACACCAGGAGCCGGACGAGCGGCCTGAATCCACACCACGCCAAGGCCACGCCAACCAGGACCGCCGGAAGCCAGCGCCACGCCATGCTGATCGGGGCGGGGACGGCGTCCGCGCCCGCCATGAAGGTGGTGGCGGCGGCCAGCCAGGAGGCGAAGGGCACGGCCATGAAGCCGACGCCCAGCGCGGCCACGGCGCGGGATCTTGCGGCGAGCATCAGCAGCGCCAAGACGCCGGCAGCTATGGCTGCGATGGTGCCCCCCAGCAGGCCGGCGAAGTACAGGGCTGAGCTGGATCCGGGCGCCAATCCACTGTTGAGTGCGCTGAATGACTGGATGGTGGCACCTGTATGGACCAGCAGCACGCCGGACAGGGCGCCGGCCGTAGTGAGGCCGCGGCGGCCCGGTTTCCACACGCGGAGGGCCAAGCCCGCGGCCGCGGCGCCAACGGTCAAGAGCGCCACAATGGTTGTACCCCGGTATTGGCTCAGCGGCAGGAACGTGAGGGGCATGTCCGCCGGAAGGGCGTCGCTGGCCCACAGATTCTGCAGCGGGAGCCGGGCTCCCGTAGCCAGCCACGGAGCGAGTCCCACGAGTGCGGCAGCGATGCCGAGCAGGACGGCGATGCCGGTTTCCGCGGCCGGAGTCCGGCCTGCGGGCGTGCGGTCGGTCCGGCCGCGGCGCCGGGAGGCTGGGTCCGTGACGGATGTTCCGGTGTCCGGCGGCGGGCGGGTCGTGTCCTGCGCGGGGTCTTCCATGGGGTCCCTTTGTTCGCCGACGTTGCTGGTCCGCCGGTGCGGCCTTGGCTGGTTGGACTATAGCCGCAGCAATAATACAGCGTGTGGAATAAATACTTTAATATTTCCGCATTACGGATTTATCTTTCCGGAAACATGGGTTACCTACGTTTGGGATGACCCTGCGGCGTTCTGGCGCCGCCATCCGAAGCAGGCGCCGCTCCCGTATGGCGTCCTTCCCAACGAACAGGCACACAGCATGAAGATCACCGCCTCCACCACGCCGCTGCCGCCGGCCCAGGATGCACTCAGGAAGCCGTTGTACAGGTCCCTTTTCATCCAGATCCTCGTGGCGGTGGTGGCGGGCATCCTCATCGGCCACTTCTGGCCGGACCTCGGCGCAGGACTCCGCCCGCTCGGCGACGGCTTCATCCAGCTGATCAAGATGATCATTGCGCCGCTCATCTTCCTGGTGATCGTCACCGGCATCGCTGCGGTCAGCGACGTCAAGGCCGTGGGCCGGGTGGGTGTCAAAGCCTTGGCGTACTTCACCGGCGCCACGCTGTTCGCCTTGGTCTTCGGGCTCGTCGTCGCCAACCTGGTGCAGCCGGGCGCCGGCCTCAACATCGATCCCGCCACGCTGTCCCAGGACGCACTCAACGCCAAAACCTCCACCGCCCCGCCCAAGGATGCCGGCGCCTTCCTGCTCGGCATCATCCCCACCAGCGTCGTTGGCGCCTTTGCCGGCAACAACCTCCTCCAGGTCCTCTGTTTCTCCGTCTTCTTCGGCGCGGCGATCGTCGTCGTCGGCCGTGAACGCTGCCTGCCAGTGATCACCCTGATGGAAACCGTGCTGGAACTGTTCTTCAAGATCATGGGCTGGGTGATGCGTGCCGCGCCCGTGGGAGCGTTTGGCGCCATGGCCTTCATCATCGGCCAGTACGGCCTCCATTCCCTCGGGACCTACGCGGTGCTGATCGCCGCCTGCTACGGCGCCGCAGCAGTGTTCATCGGGCTCCTCTTCGTGGTGGCATGGGCCTACCCCAGGGTGCCGCTGTGGCAGTTCCTCAAGTACACCCGGGAGGAATTCCTGCTGGCCCTGGGCACGGCATCCACCGAGTCCGTCCTGCCGCGGATCATGACCAAACTGACCAACGCGGGCTGCTCCCGCGCCACTACGGGCCTGGTGGTTCCCACCGGCTACTCGTTCAACCTGGACGGAGCAGCCATCTACCTCTCCATCTCCCTGCTCTTCCTGGCCCAGGCCTTTGGCTACAACCTTGACCTGGGCCAGCAGCTCGCGGCCCTGGGCATCCTGATGCTGACGTCCAAGGGCATGGCCGGAGTTCCCGGATCTGCCTTCCTTGCCTTGTCCGCAACCGCTGGTGCGCTGGGCATCTTCCCGGTAGCCGGCGTCGCGCTCCTCCTCGGCGCCGACCGACTCATGGATTCCATGCGTGTTGTGGTGAACCTGCTGGGCAACTGCGTGGCTACGTTTGTGGTGGCCAAATGGGAAGGACAGTTCGATCGCGAGGCCATGCTCCGGGCGTTCGCCGGCGGGGACGCTGCGACGGAATCCGTCGGTGGAGGCACGACGACGGCAGCCGAGGGACAGCCGGACGTTGCCGCGGTGCCGCAGGGGGAGGCAGCGGGACCCGGCGCCGAGTTCACGCACCCGGGCGCAGTGACTGCACAGCCGGCAAGCGCTGCGTCGGCGGCAGTCCGGTAGGTACGCGCCTCCCGGCCGCCTGTCCTGCCTTCCGCGCCCACCATGTTGCCCCCGCCCGGCGGTCCGTCCCCCTGAGACTGTTGTCCGGCCCGTGTTGCACACTGTCCCTATGACTTTTGCCAATGTGGGAATGCTCGGAACCAAGCCCGGCCAGCGCGATGCCCTGGTGGCCATCCTGCTCCGGCCCAAGCCCGGGATGAGGGAGGCCGGCTGCCTGCTGTACGAGGTGGGGGTGAATGACGAGGTTCCGGACACGGTTTTCGTCTCCGAACTCTGGGAATCCGCCGAGGCGCACCAGGCATCACTGCAGTTGGACAGCACGCGCGCAGCCATCGCTGAGGCCATGCCGTTGCTGTCCGGGGAAATGGCCGGCCACCGGTTCACGGTGTTGGGCTCGCCGCTGGAGTAGGCCGGTGCGCGCCACTCGTTGAAACGCCCGGATTCCGGAGCGGGAATTTTGTTCCGGGATCCGGGTACCGTTCCAGCCTGAGTGGACTACGGTAATCGGGGTAAGGAGGACACATGAAACCGCTGCCCGCGCTTGAACTTGTCACCCGCCTCGAGGACGCCGACTGGCTTGATCCCCTGGCCAAGAGTGTCCGGAAAGCCGTAAAGAAGGTCATCCCGGCCCGTTGGGCCCGCGATGTCCTGCACGGCGTCCCTGTCGGCCACCCGGTCCATCCCCTCGCCGTCCAGGTGCCTATTGGCGCTTGGCTTTCGGCCGGCGTGCTTGATGCAGTTCCGGGAGGCGAGAAGGCCGCCAGGCTCCTGATTGGAGTCGGCGCGGCCAGCGTGGTTCCGTCCGCCCTGGCCGGGTTCACCGACTGGTCGCAGCTGCACCCGCAGCAGCAACGGGTGGGGCTGGTGCACGCAGCGGCCAACGTCACGGCCACCGGGCTTTACCTTGCCTCGCTGGTGCAGAGGGCAAGGGGCAGCCAAGGAAGCGGCAAGGTGCTGGCGTACCTGGGGCTGGCCACGGTGAGCGCCGGCGGCTTCCTGGGCGGCCACCTCACGTACCGGCAAGCCGCCGGGGTGAACCACAGCGAGGAAATCCCGCACCGGTTCCCGTCCGGCTGGCATCCCTTGGCTCCGTTGGTTGACCTGCCCGAAGGCGGCCTCCACAAGCGCGACGTGGCCGGGATCCCGCTGCTGGTCCACCGCGAGGGTGACACCGTCAACGTCCTGTCCGACGTTTGCAGCCACCTTTCCGGACCGCTTCATGAAGGCAAGGTCAAGGACGACGGCGGGGACCCGTGCGTCGTCTGCCCTTGGCACCGGAGTACCTTTTCGCTGCGGACCGGCGAGGTCAAGGCCGGGCCTGCCACCGCCCGCCAGCCGGTCTTCGAAACGCGCACCAATGGCGGCCTCGTGGAGGTGTGCCTGCCCGGGGCTGACTGAGCGGGGAGCCCCGGCCTGCGCGCGAAGGCCGTTCGGCCCTACTGCGCGGTACGGAACGACGAAAGAATTAGCCCATGGCGGGTGCCGGCGGAGTGGAACCATGAGTCAACGCCGCAGCGTCAACATGGAGCTGCGTTCGGTGATACGCCACGCGGGGGTGCGACTGGACGATGCGTGTTTCTGAACCACGGGAGATCGCTTCCGGCCTCCTGCTCCTGACCTCCGGCAGCGGGCCACTGGCTTCGAACTTCTACCTTGTCCGGACCGGGCCGGCCTGGGTGCTGGTGGACTGCGGTTGGGGAAGCGGCGCGGAACCAGCACGCATCGCCGTTGAGCGCGTCCTCGGGCCGGGGGCGAAACCTGACGCGATCTTCCTGACCCACATCCACCCGGACCATTCCGGCGCCGCGGGCGCGTTGGCCCGCGCGTGGAAGGTGCCGGTGTACGCCCACCAGGCCGAGTTGCCCATGGCTGCCGGAAGATATGTCCCCGCGCGGTCCATGCCGCTGGACCGGTGGATTACAGCCCCGCTGATGTGGTCGCTGCCGGCCCGTGCGCGTCGCAGGATTGAGGCCGCGGGTGACATTTCGGACCTCGTGCGGCCCCTTCCCCGCAGCGGTGAGGTGCCGGGCATGCCCGGATGGGTGGCGGTGCCCACGCCGGGCCATACCGCCGGGCACGTTGCCTACTGGCGCGCAGGCGACGGCGTCCTCATCACCGGCGACGCAATCGTCACGGTGAACCTGAACTCCCTCGGCGGGATTCTGCTGGGATTGCCCGACCTGTCCGGGCCGCCCTGGTACACCACGTGGAACATGGACGTGGCCAAGGCCTCGGTCACGCGGCTTGCCGGACTGGGGCCCCGCCTGCTGGCGCCCGGGCACGGGCAGCCGCTGACTTTCGGGATCGCTCCCCGGTTGCGTGCACTGGCCGCGAAGGAGCCAAGGCAGCGGACCGCATTTCGGCGGCGCGCCGCGGGAGCACCCGGGGCTGTCTAATGTGCGGCGATCGAAGCGTCGCCGCTTTGCGGCCGCGGTTCCTCCGGGGCTGGTCAGGCCTAAAATTCTCAGTCAGCACGGGAACCACAACAAAATACTCAAACGGAGGCCATCATGACGAGCGATAAGAACCGGCCTGACGTCTTTACGCGTTTTACCACCAGGACGGCCAAGATACTCGGACACGCCTGGGTATTCGTCCTCGCCGTGGCTGTACTCATTGTGTGGGCCTTGACCGGTCCGCTGCTGGGGTTTTCAGACACCTGGCAGCTGGTCATCAATACCAGTACGACCATTGTGACGTTCCTGATGGTCTTCATCATCCAGAACACCCAAAACAGGGACACCGCCGCCCTGCATGTGAAGCTCGATGCGCTGATGCTCGAACTCAAGATCAGCAACGCGAAGCTGTACGAGGCCGAAGAGGAAGGCGAAAAAGAAATTGAGCGGCAGCGCCGACGGATCGAGGAAGCAGCCGAAGACGGCGGATAGCGGGGTACCTGTCGTAGGTGCTGGACGATCCGGCGGCGGCTGCATAGCCTGAAATTGACCGCACCAACGGAACTGCGACAGGGCGGAGGTCCCCTCATGACCATCAAGCTGAACGACGCCGGACTTCGTCAGGCCCGGAAGCTGATCAAGGACTCCAGAATCACGCGCGATGCCCGCGACGACTGGAGCGAACATGCCCCGGACACGGAGCAGGAAAATGCGTACATAGACAAGCACGGCTACACCGAATACGGCACCTGGCACCTGGGCGAAGACAGCGACAAAACCCCCGAAACGAAGGGCCGGTACAGCTTTCCCTTCGGGGATTTCCGCCGGCTGCACAGGTGCGCCGTGCTGGCCATCGAAAGCCGGGCCGCCCAAAACAACTACGACGACATCGCCAAGGCGGCAAAGTCGCTGCTTGAGGAACTCGACAAGGACTAGTCGGCCCGGCCAGATCTGCCATGAACGCAGGTGATGAGCCCGGGACCATGCTGGACCGGGCCCAAACACCCGCGGAGCCTGCCCCGATTGCTCAGCTGGGTGCGCTGGCCCATTGGCCCCTGCGCAGCACTGCCGCCAGGCTCAGGTCGTGGTCAAGGACCACGACGTCGGCCTGCATCCCGGCGCGCAGGTCACCGGCCTGCGCCGAGAGACCCAACAATGATGCGGGGACGGCGGAGGCGGAGGTGACGGCATCCCGCAAGGGAACGCCGGCAGCCACGCAGGAGCGGATGACATCCAGCAACGTGCTGGTACCCCCTGCAATGGCACCCGTGGCGTCAACCCGGGCTACGCCGCCGGCAACCGTCACGGCGAGGGAGCCCAGCATGTACTGCCCATCCTCCAGGCCGGTGGCGGCCATCGAGTCGGTCACCAGCGTGATGTTCTCCGGCCCCACGAGGTCAAACACCAACTTCACGGTTTCCGGGGCAAGGTGAACGCCATCGGCAATCAGCTCCACCACGGCCTGCCCGGCCTTGGCCGCACTGAGGCTCGCCGATACCGGCCCGGGCGAGCGGTGGTGCAGTGGCGGCATGGCATTGAACAAGTGGGTCACCGTTGGGCGGTTCCTCCCGGTCGCGTTGCCGGCCGAATCCAAGGCCTCCGCCGCGCGTGCCAGGAAGGCTGCCGCCGTCGCATGGTCCGCGGCGGTGTGGCCCAGGGACGGAATGATCCCTTGGGCCGCAAGCCGGACCGCAAGTTCGGAGGCACCCGGCAGCTCTGCCGCGAGGGTCATCGATACCAGGGATTTCCCCGCCGTGGCCAGCATGCGGGCCACCAAATCCGGATCGGGTTCCAGGAGCAGGCCGGGATCGTGCGCACCGCACTGGTGGCCCGAGAGGAACGGACCTTCCAGGTGCGAGCCGGCAACCAGCTCCTGGCCCGCCAGCTCCCTTAGCATTCCAAGGTTCCGCACCAGGTCCCCGGGCTTTCCGGTGACCAGGCTTGCCACCAGCGTGGTGGTTCCACGGCTGTGCAGGTAGTGCGCCGCCCGCGCCGCGCCATCGGGATCGCCCTCCGAGAAATCCGAACCATAGGCGCCGTGGCAGTGCACGTCCACGAGGCCCGGCATCAAGACCCGGCCGGCGGGTGCCTCGGGCGGAAGAACCCCGGGGAAGCCCCGCGCCGGCCCGGCGAAGGTGACCAGGCCGCCGTCGGCCGCCACCACTCCATCCGCAACATCCAGCGAGGCGGTGACTATGCGGCCGCGAAGAACGACGTCATCGCCCATGGTTCAAGGTCCTTTGTTCGGTGCAATCATCGATGGAAACAGCAGCGGCAATACGTGCTGCCAGTGCGGGGTCCGCGGCGCCGGACCGGTCTCCGCCGCCCGCAGCGCCGGCGTGCCGGGGCCGCGCCGAGGTGTGCACGGCATGGACCCCCGCCTCAAGGAGCGACGGTACCAGCGCCAGGGTGACGCCCCCGCCGGCCATGACCTGGACCGATGGCGCACTGTGGCGTCCCTGCTGCACAAGCCGGCCCAGCATCTCCAACCCCGCGGCGCAGTCGGGACCGCCCCCACTGGTGAGGACGCGGTCCACTCCGGCGTGCTCCAGTAAGGAGAGCACCTCGGCCGGGTCGGCACCAGCTGCCAGGGCTGCGTCGAACGCGCGGTGGAACGTGATTTCGGCTTCCGGTTTCACGGCCCGCGCAGCAGCAACGATGCGGCCGATCGCCGGGATGTCCGGGCTGCCGTCCGGGGACAGGACACCAACCACCACACCCGCGGCTCCGGCGGCCAAAGCCGCGGTGGCATCGTGCTCGATGACATCGAGCTCTTCCGGCGAATAGCTGAAGTCGCCGGGCCGCGGACGCACCAGGACATGGACGGGAAGTCCCAGGCCGCAGGCCTGCCCGATGGTGCCGATGCTCGGCGTGATGCCCTCTGTTTCCGCCAGGGCGGCGCACAGTTCAACGCGGGCAGCGCCCACGGCAGCGGCCAGCCGGACGCCGCCGGCATTCTCCACCGCCAACTCCAACTGCACGGTCCCGGCCCTGGGCACCCGCCTGGAGCTCAGAGTCCCTGCCATGCCGGCTTCCGGCCGAAGGTGTCCTGGTAGTACTCGCGGTGGGCGAGCCGTGAGGCAGCCGCCTCGTCCACGAGCACCGACACGTGCGGGTGCAGCTGGAGGGCCGACGCCGGGCAGACCGCCGCGACGGGACCTTCAACGGCGGCCGCCACGGCCTCTGCCTTGGCCTCGCCCATGGCCAGCAGCAGCAGGTGCCGGGCCTCCCGGATGGTGCCCAGGCCCTGGGTCAGCACATGGTCCGGGACCTCCTCCGGTGCAGCAAAGAAGCGCGCGTTGTCCTGGCGGGTCTGCCGGGTGAGCGTCTTGATCCGAGTGCGGGAGGCGAGCGAGGACATGGGCTCATTGAAGCCCACATGGCCGTCGGTGCCGATGCCCAGGATCTGGATGTCCACCCCGCCGGCGGCGGCGATCCGGGCTTCGTACGCGGCGGCCTCCGCCTGCGGATCCCGGACCATGCCGTCCAACCCGTGGACCGCACCGGCGCCGAAGTCCACGCTTGCCGTGAATTCGTCCCGGATGACCGAGTGGTAGGACTGGGGATGCCCGGCAGGCAGGCCCACGTACTCGTCCAGCAGGAAGGCCTGGGCCGAGGCGAAGCTCAGCCCGCCATTCCGGTGCCGGTCGATCAGTTCGCGGTAGGTACCCAGGGGTGTGGAGCCCGTGGCCAGTCCCAGGACGGACGGGCCGCGGCGGACCTGTTCCTCGATGGCATCCGCGGCCGTGCGGGCGACGTCGTCAGGGGTGGGCAGAATGATGATTTCCATGCGGTGTGTTGCTTTCGGCTGGAGGGTGCAGTTGGTGGGCGGTCTACTTCGCGGCTTCGGTTTCCACCGTCACTTCGTCGTCCTCACGGCCAGGCGTGCGAAGGTTCCAGCGCTTGATGACGAACGAGAAGAGGAAGTAGTAGATGGCCGCGTAGCCCAGGCCGATCGGGATCAGCATCCACGCGTTCTGTGCTTTGCCGAAGTTGAGGACGAAGTCGATCAGGCCGGCTGAGAACGTGAAGCCGTCGTGGATGCCCAGTGCGTTCACCAGGGCCATGGAGGTTCCGGTCAGGGCGGCGTGGACGACGTAGAGCGGGAACGCGACGAACATGAACGAGTACTCAAGGGGCTCGGTGATGCCGGTGAAGAACGCCGTGAGTGCGGTGGAGAGCATGATGCCGCCCACGATCTTCTTCTGCGACGGCTTGGCGTGGCGCCAGATGGCAAGGGCCGCGGCGGGCAGGCCGAACATCATGATGGGGAAGAAACCGGTCATGAAGGTGCCGGCGGTGGGGTCTCCGGCGAAGAAGCGGTTGAGGTCGCCGCGGACCAGGTGGCCGGATGCGTCGGTGTAATCGCCGATGAGGAACCAGACGCCCGAGTTCAGGATGTGGTGGAGCCCTGCAGGGATGAGCATGCGGTTGGCGAAGCCGTAGATTCCGCCGCCGAGTACCGCGTTGCCCGCCACAGCCTGTCCCACTGCGGAGAGGCCTGCGTTGAAGAGCGGGTACAGCAGGGCCAGGACGACGCCGGCCACCAGGCTGGTGACGGACGTCAGGATGGGGACCAGGCGCCGGCCGCTGAAGAAGCCAAGGAAGTCGGGCAGCTTGGTGCGGTAGAACCGCTGCCACAGGCCGGCGGACAACAGGCCCACCACGATTCCGGCGAGGACGCCGTAATTGATCATGGCCGGCTTCCCCGCGGGGTCCAGCTGGCCGTCCAGGACCAGGGGAGACATCGCCTTGAAGACGCCGTCGATCACCATGTAGCCCACCACCGCCGCGAGTGCGGTGGAGCCGTCTGCCTTCTTGGCCCAGCCGACGGCGATGCCCACCGCAAAGATGAGGGGCAGCCAGGTGAAGACGGCGTTGCCTGCGGCGGAGATGACGGACGCGCCGCCTTCGAAGCCGGGGATGGCGCCGAGCAGGTCGGCCTGGCCGATGCGCAGCAGGATACCGGCGGCGGGAAGGACGGCGATGGGGAGCATCAGGCAGCGGCCAAGCCGCTGAAGGGTGGCGAAGGCCCGGTTTGGCTTCTTCTCTGGGGCCAGTGCGGTGGTCTCGGATGTTGGCATGGTTGCACCTCTGCGGGGTTCGGGTGGGGGCTTGTGAAGAATGGGTTCCAGCCGGTACTGTCTGGTTATGACCAGTTCAGTGTGATTCATCCCACGGTCCGGTGTCAAGGAAGGAAAAATCCCTCCAGGACGGGCCGCCCGTGGCGAAAGAAGCCAGCATTGGTCGTACCGGGGCCGCCGGCCCAGGTGGAGGAAGATGTGCCCCGTGCGGGCACCGTCAGAAAGGGCAGCCATGTCCAAAGCAGAAAAAATCATCGAAGGCCTGGGCGGAGCCGGCAACATCGTGGAAGTGGAAGCGTGCATAACCCGGCTGCGCACCGAGGTGAAGGACTCCTCACTGGTCAATGAGGCCTCGCTCAAGGCTGCGGGAGCCCATGGCGTCCTGGCCGCCGGCACCGCCGTGCAGGTCATTGTGGGCCCGGAGGCGGACACACTGGCCGAAGACATCGAGGACCTCCTCTAGTGGCGCAGTCCTTGCCGGTCCATGCCCCCATCGGCGGGTCGGTCATTCCGCTGGCCGACGTGCCGGACCCCGTCTTCGCAGGCCAGATGGTGGGTTCCGGCGCGGCCGTTGAGCCGCCCGCCGGAGAGGCGTTCGACGTCGTGTCCCCCGTCGCGGGGAAAGTGGTCAAGATGCTGCCGCACGCCTTCGTGGTGGTCGAGCCGTCAGGCCGCGGCGTCCTGACACACGTAGGCATCGACACCGTCAAGCTCAAGGGCGAAGGCTTCAAGGTGCTGGTGGCGCAAGGAGACGTGGTCGAGGCCGGCGAGCCGGTCATGCACGTCGATCCCACGGCAGCCCTGGCCGCGGGCTACTCAATGGTGAGCCCCGTCGTCGTCCTGGATACCAAGCCGGACACTGCCACCTTGGTGGAGGCCGGGACCGTCAGTGCCGGCGAGCTGCTTTTTACGCTCGGCTGAACCGACTCACAAGCGGACCTCCATGCTGAGGGAATAGCGGTCCGAGCGGTACCAGGAGCGCGAATGCTCGATGGCCAGCGCGCCCGAATAGGACACGCGGTCAAAGGCCAGCACCGGCGCTCCGGTGCCCGTCCCCAGGAGTGCCCCGATGTCGGCCGGGGCGCCCTCGGACCGGACGCTTTGGCGCGCCCGGTCGATCTGGTGGCCGAACTGCGCGGCCAGTGCCTTGTAGACGGAGCCGGTGAGGTCGATGCCCAGCAGTCCCGGCGCATGCTGGGGGCTGTACCAGGCGTCGTCCACGCTCACGGGCCGGCCGTCCGCAAGGCGGAGCCGCTTCAGGTGGAACGCCTCCGCGCCCGGGGCGAGGCTGAGTGCGGCGGCCGTGTCCTCGGGGGCCGGGACTTGTTCGGCCACCAGGACCACCGTGCTGGGGACGTGGCCCATCGCCTCCATCTCCTGCGTGAACGAAGCCAGGTGCAGCGTGGACTGGACCGGGGAGTCCGCCACGAACGTCCCCTTCGCCGGAACCCGCACCAAGTGCCCTTCGTTGACCAGGCGGCCGATCGCGGCGCGCACGGTGATGCGGCTGACGCCGTAGGAATCCATGAGGGTCCGCTCGCTGGGAAGCCGGGCGCCGGGCTCCAGCTCCTCCTTGGCAAGTTTGAGGATGATGAGCCGGAGCTGCTCATGCTTGGGGACCTGGGTGTTATTGATGGGCGCGGTGGCCGCCTGCGCCGTGTTGCCGGGTGTGGCGGACATCCAGCCCCTCCTTCGTCTGGAGCGGTCCGGTTAGGACCACTTTCTCGGATTATTCCACACGGAGCCGTCCAAGGAGACGCGTGTTGGCGGCGGGCTGCCGGACGCTTGGCCGGCAGCGGCAGCGGCAGGAAAGACGGAAAGGCCAGGACGTCGCTGTCCTGGCCTTCCCCTTTTTTCCTTTACCTGCCGGGCAGAATGCCTACTGTGCCTTGCTGCCGAACCCCACGCGGGCACTCCCATCCGCCGGGAGTTCGGGGATGACGTCGCGGGTTGGCGCGCCGCGGAACTTCGGCGAAGGATCCTGGCCTTCGGTCAGGCGCTGCAACTCCTGGCCTTCGAAATCCTCTTCCTTGCCGAGCAGGATGGCCGAGTCGTGGTTGGTGATTTCACCTTTGAAGGCCCGCACCATGACGCTGTGGTCAAACTGGCCCTCCCACTTGGACACCACGAACGTTGCCACGCAGTTGCCCAGCAGGTTCACCACCACGCGCATCGAGTCCATGAGCCGGTCGGCGCCGAGGAGGAGCGCGACGCCGGCCACCGGGAAGATGCCCAGTGCGGCGGCCGTGGCCGACAGGGCCAGGAACGACGATCCCGGGACCCCTGCCATGCCCTTGGATGTCAGCAGCAGCACGCCCAGGGCCGCCAGCTGCTGGCCCAGGTCAAGGTGGTGGCCGAAGGCCTGGGCAAGGAACAGCAAGGAGATCGACAGGTAGATCGCCGCGCCGTCCAGGTTGAAGGAGTAGCCGGTGGGAACCACCAGGCCCGTGGTGGCGCGGGAGCAGCCCGCGTTGGTCAGTTTGGTCATGATCCGGGGCATCACCGCTTCGGTGGACGCTGTGCCCAGGGCCAGCAGGAATTCTTCCCGGGTGTATTTGAGGAAATGCCAGAGCGGCACCCGGGCAAAGCCCCAGGCCACGACGAACAGCAGGCCAATGAACACCAGCGCAGCGCCGTAGCAGGCGGCAATCAGGACCGCATAGGTACTCAGCGTGTCCAGCCCGTACTGGCCGATGATGAAGGCCATGGCACCAAATGCGCCTAGGGGAGCCACTTTCATGATCCAGGCCATGATCTTGAAGATCAGTTCCAGGACCGTTTCCATGACATTGACCACCGGCATGCACCGCTCGCGGCCGATCACGACGATCGCTGCACCGAAGAAGACGGAGAAGAAGAGGACCTGGAGGAGGCTGTTGCTGGCGAAGGCGCCGATGACGCTGGCGGGAATGATGTCCAGGATGAACGACGCCGCATCCTTGGGTGCCGCGGACCCGGTCTTCGCGTCCAGGTCGGCCTGGGAGAGGGTGGACGGGTCGATGTTCAGCCCGGCGCCCGGCTGGACGATGTTGCCCACGATCAGGCCGAAGACAAGGGCGAACAGCGTGGCCCCGGTGAAGTAGAGCAGGGCCTTGACGCCAACCCGGCCGACCGCTTTGACGTCGCCAACGGCCGATATTCCGGTGACGATCACCAGGAAGATCAGCGGCGCGATGATCATCTTGATGAGTTTGATGAAGCCATCTCCAAGCGGCCTCAGTTGGGATCCGAGGTCCGGCCAGAAATGCCCGATGAGCACACCTGCCACGACGGCGATCAGAATCTGGAAGAAGAGCGACTTATACAGCGGCTTCCTCTTCGCGGGCACCGAACTCGCCTTCAGTGCCTCAGGGTTAGGGATCTTCATTGACCTTTGCCTATCAATTGGGAACAGCCCGTTTTCGGGGCTCGTTTCCAACGTAATCCCGGTCACACTATTCCGCAAGAGGAAAACCAAATTCCACAATACGGAAGGCTAATCCGGCTTTGTGACTGAAGGCAGCGCCAGGCGCGAGGCCAGGTCGGCTGCCAGCTCATGGGCCGGGACCGAGGCGTCCAGCTTCACGAACCCCGCGTACTCCGGCAGTTCCCGGTATCCCGACTGGAATGCGGCGAGGTCATCAAGGGTCTCGGAATCCGTGCCACGTGCAACGATGCGGCGGTATGCTTCGGCGGGTTCGATGTCCAGGTGGAAGATGGCGTCCGGTTCCGGGAGGCGGGCGAGCAACCATGGAAGCAACCGGCCCCGTGGCAGTCCATTGGCGGTTCGCAGCGCCAGCTGGCAGTAGAGGTGCCGGTCCATGACAACCAAGCCGTCGTAGCGGCTGGCGCGCAGGTGTGAAACCAGCACGTTGCCCACCCTGAGGACGGTCTCGACGGCGTCGGACAACCTGGCGGGCAAGCCAACTCCCAACCTGGCGGCCAGCAGGGACATGACACGCCGGCCCGCATGGTTGTTGAGCAACCGGGCCCGGCCTCCCCGGGCCCGGACACCGGCGATTAGGGCACGGGCCGCCGTCGACTTCCCCGATCCGTCGATGCCTGTCAGCACAATGATCATCCGGCCTCCTCCGATGCCCCGTTTAACGCCGCGCCGGGGCGCAACGTCCCGGGTGAGGCGCAATTCACAGGGTGGGCAACGGCCGGGGCCCGGGCAGGCCTCCCGGAGGCAGCCGCCTATATGACCCCGGTAGGTACCAGAAGTGCCCACGCCAGCGCCGGCGCCACCAGGACCACGCCGCCCGCATAGAACATCAGCTGCTTGTAGACCCGCGGGCGGTCGTCGTCGCGGGCGTTGGCCACCACCAGGGCGCCGTCGGTGGAGAAGGGGGAGACGTCGACGACGGTGGCGGCGACGGCCAGCGCGGCAATGGTCCCGGAAGGGCTGAGCGAGCTCGTGGCCAGCAGCGGGCCGGCCAGCGGGATGAAGGCGGTCAACAGAGCGGTGGAGGAGGCGAAAGCGGAGCCGACGCCAATCACGTAGCACAGGATGAGGGCGATCAGCAGCGGCGCACCGAGTGCCAGGGCTTCCCCGGCGAGGGTGTCGATCACGCCTACATGCTGCAGCAGGGACACGTAGGTGATCATGCCGGCCACCATCAGGACGGTGGACCAGGAGATCCCGCCGATGAACGACCGGTGTTCCCTGACGTTGATGAAGGCCAGCAGGAGGCCCGCGGAGAGCGCAACGAAGCCGATGGGCATGTGGAAGCCGAGGGTACAGACGAGCATGCCGGCAATCAGTGCCAGCGTCAGCACCTGCTGGCCATGCGGGCGGCCGGTAGCGGTGTCGATGTCCTGGCCCCGGACGCCCGCGCCGTCGCGCAGCCTGCCCAGCAGGGCGAACAAGGCGATGGTCAGCACCGAGAGGAGCAGGTTCAGCGCGAAGCTGGCCAGGAACAGGCCCGCCTGGGAGATCGGGAAGCCGTTCTGGAGGGCAATGTCGTGGACCAGGACGCCGGCCACGGACAGCGGTGAGAACCCGCCTGCGTGGGCGCCGTTAACGATGAAGGCGCCCATGACCACCGGGTGGATGCGGGATTCATAGGCGAATCCGATGGCGGCCGGTGCCAGCAGCGCAATCGCGGCGGGGGAGAACGTGCCCAGGGAGGTGAGGGCGGCCGCGATCAGGAAGAACACCCATGGGAGCAGCAGCATCTTGCCGCGGACCATGCGCACGCAGCCCTTGACGATGAGGTCGATCGTGCCGTTCCGCTGGGCCATGCTGAAGAAATACGTGACGCCAATGATGGTCAGGACGATCGTGGCCGGGAAGGCCTCAAGGATCTGCCTGTCCGACATGCCCAGCATGAAGTACCCGACGCCGAAGGACGCCACGAGTCCCATCACGCCGATGTTCAGCGGCCACTTGGTGGCGGCAACGAACATCACCACGAGTATCACCAGCGGGATGATCTGGACTGCAGTCATGCTCGGCTCCGGGTTCTGGGTGGCCGGCTGGCCATGCCGGCCATCGTCCACAGCAGGATACGACGCCGGGCGGAGCCGGACCGGGATGACGTCAAGGTTTCATCGAATACGAAATCCCAGGCCGTAGGCTGGAAGCCGGTCGGGGGTTCCCCGGCCGGTACAGCAGTTCCCAGGTGAAAGGCAGGACCATGACCGTTTCCAGCGACGATCCCCAGAACACCGCAGACCTCCGCGGGCCGGGCGACCCGGACGGGGCCAAGGACGAAACCAAGGACGACGTCACCAAGGCCCCGCAGTCCGGCCAGCACCTGGAACAGCCGGGAGCATCCAACATCCGCGAGGAACAGCAGGGCCATGCTGCCGGAACGGTCCCGGCATCGTATGTGGGCGGCGAAGAGGCTGACCCGGAACAGAAGCCCGAAGAGGCGCTGGCGGAGCCGGGCACCTGGGATGACGAAGTCTGACAATGATCACCCGCGCTGACATCGACCAGGCCGCGCAGCGGACAGCGGGCCTTGTCCGCAGGACACCAGTCCTGCAGGCGGATGCCGGCACCGCCGCCGGCCCGGTCTGGTTCAAATGCGAATTCATGCAGCACACGGGCACGTTCAAGGCCCGTGGCGCGCTGAACCGGATCCTGGCCAGCAAGGAACGGGGTGAACTGCAGGCGGACGTGGGGGTGGTTGTGGCATCCGGCGGGAACGCGGGCCTGGCAAACGCCTATGCGGCGGCCCAGCTCGGGGTGCCTGCAACGGTCTTCGTTCCTGAAGCGGCACCGGCCGTCAAAGTCGGCAAGCTCAGGGCCATCGGTGCCACCGTGGTCCAGGGCGGTTCAGAGTACGCGGCCGCCTATCAGGCCGCCATTGCGCACGCCGAGAAGACCAGCGCCGTCTACTGCCATGCTTACGACCAGCCGGAAATTGCCGCCGGCGCCGGGACCGTGGGCTCCGAGTTGCTGGAACAGGTGCCGGAGGTGGACACCGTCCTGGTGGCCGTGGGCGGTGGCGGCCTGATGGCCGGCGTGGCTGCCGCAGTGGAAGGCCGCGCCAAAGTGGTGGCTGTGGAACCGGAAACTGCGCCCACCCTCCACGCCGCCCTGGCGGCAGGGGAACCGGTGGACGTCGCGGTATCGGGCGTCGCCGCGGACTCCCTGGGTGCCCGCCGCATAGGCGACATCGGCTTCTCCGTCGCGGTCCGCTGCGGCGTCAAAAGCGTCCTGGTCTCCGATGAACAGATCGTCGCCGCCCGCTCCGCGCTGTGGAACGACTACCGGATTGCGGTGGAGCATGGTGCCGCAGCCGCCTACGCCGCGCTGGCCTCCGGGGCTTACGTGCCCGGGAAGGATGAACGTCTTGCCGTGATCCTGTGCGGCGCGAATACAGACCCGGCGACGCTCTGAAAGGTCACCGGCCGCCCGGAGGGGCGGCCGGTTCCTTCGCCCGGCAGCCTAGCCGGCGGCCTGGCCGCAGAACTTGCTGTAGGTGCTGCCGGCCTCCTGGTAGCCGGACTGGAGATCGGCGAGCTTGTCCTTGTCCGGGTTCTCCTTGGCCTGCTCATCCGTGTACGCAAGGATCGAAGCGAGGGCGGGCTTGAGATCGTCCGACGCAACGGCGTGGATGGGGCGGATCTGGTTGGCGAGGTTGTTCATGCCCGTCTTGCCGGCGTTGTTGGCGGGGTTCGATACAACAGCCTGGATCCGCTCACAGGTTTCAGCGGTGGTCAGTTGGTGCGAGGCGGAGCAGGCCGTGGCGGAGGCAACGAGGCCGGCGGCAAACAGGGCTGTGGCGAGTTTCTTCATGGGTCCCTCAGTAGTGGTCAGAGGTTTCGATTGTAAGCAGATCGGGTACCTCCCCGCCTTCGGGGCGGCTTTCATTGCTTCTTTCCTTGGTCCCTTTCTGCCCTGCAGCCGGCTCATCGAGGACCCGCCACGCGCCACCGAGCGCACCACTGGCCGGCAGGAGGACCTGCCGGCCAGTGGTTGAACCCGCTGCTGCAGGGTCAGATGGTCCGCGGGGCCTTGGCCAGGTTGGCGGTCAGCTCAGCGGCCGTCTGCCGCTTCACGTAGGCCGGGCGGTCACGCTCCACCCGCCAGCTTTCCGAGAGCGGGCCGACGTTGACCGTGTCGAAACCGAACTCGTCGTACAGGCGCGTGACCAGTTCGGCGGCCTCCGGGTAGTCGCTGGCGGTGGCCAGCGCACGCCGGTTTTCGGTTCCCGCCGGAGTTCCGTCTGAGGTGATGTCCTTGGCCATGATGTGGTTGAATCCCTTGGCCACCTTGGACTCGGGCAGGTGCTCCTGGAGCAGGCCGGAGGTGGTGGCCTCGCCGTTGTCCAGGGCGGGAATCCTGCCGTCCCGCTCCCAGTAGTAGTTGTTCGTGTCGATGACAATCTTGCCGGCCAGCGGCTCGGCCGGAATGTCCTTGTAGTTCTTCAGCGGCACGGTGACCACGGCAAAGTCCCCGGCGGCTGCAGCCTCGGCTGCGGTGGCGGCGCGGGCCTTGGGGCCAAGCTCAGCCACCAGTTCCTGGAGGGTTTCCGGCCCTCGGGAGTT
The DNA here is from genome assembly GCF_058267675.1 of Pseudarthrobacter sp. MOO14. NCBI lineage: Bacteria > Bacillati > Actinomycetota > Actinomycetes > Micrococcales > Micrococcaceae > Pseudarthrobacter > Pseudarthrobacter sp. MOO14. Next base: position 1,877,991 of record NZ_CM177849.1, on the reverse strand, counting down.
GCTGATGACCACGTCGTAGCCCAGCTCCACGGCCTTCCGTGCAACCTGGCTGCCAATATGTCCTGCACCGATGATTCCGATTGTTGTCATACGGGCGGCAACACCGGGCCGCGCCAGGATATTTCAGGGCCCTGCCAGTGCGTCAGTCCTGTGGGCTGCGGGAATGCTGTGCGGCCCGGTCCACGATTTCGTGCGCAATCGCATGGACCTTCTTGTTCAGCGACTGGCTTTGTTGGTTGATCAGCTCATAGGCTTCGTCCGCGGTGACGCCGGTGCGGCCCATCAGGATGCCTTTTGCCTGTTCGATGACCGCGCGGTTGCGGGCCGAGGCGGCGACTGCTTCCGTTGCCAGCTGGTGCCGGTCCGTATGGATCGATTGGGTCAGATCCACCACCACACCCCAGACGCCCACCGGGGTACCGTTTTCGATGATGAAGTCCGCCGAGAAGAGCAGCTTGTGCTGCCGGTCCTTTCGGTCCCGGATGGACACGTAGATCGATGACGGGCCGCCCGATGCCGCCACGCGGTCCCAGAACGCCTGCACGGTGGGCCTGTCGTCCGGTTCGATGTGGGCGAGGGCCATGTCCATTGAGGGGATGACGTCGCCACGCTCGTAGCCGTAAATGCGGTACAGGTCATCAGACCAGCGGAAGATGCCGTCGGAGAAGAAATATTCCACCAGCCCGGTGGGGCAGTTGAGGTACGCGGGGCTAAGATCCTCCGCTGATTCCGGAAGTGAAGAGATGCTGTTGGAGGTCACAGTGGGGCCGTTCGACGTGCTGTATCCGGGCTCCCCTGGCCCGGAAATTCAAGTGAACAGAATATAGCAGTTCCCGTCGCCGGGATGGGCCCTTGTCCGCTTACATTCCCAGGTAGCGGCCGGGCCGGTGGTTCAGGGCCAGGACCAGGTTCAACAGGGTGGCGCCCACCGCGGACAGGACCACCATCAGCGGCGCAACGAGGACGAGGGATGCCAGGACGATGGCCACGTCAAACACCATCTGGACGTAGCCTGCGCGCCACGCGAACTTCTCCTGCAGGAGCAGGGCCAGGATGTTGAAACCGCCCAGGCTGGATTTGTGCCGGAACAGGATCAGCAGCCCGACGCCGGCGAGCAGGTTTCCGCCCAGCACGCCGTACAGCGGGTCCAGGTGCACGGAGCCGAATGCGGCAGGGTGCACGCCGGCCAGGACCGAGACCAGTGCGATGGCCGCCCCGGTCCGAAGGGCGAAATCCCAGCCCTTCTTCCAGACTGCCAAGGCGAAGAACGGCAGGTTGACCGCAAAGAAGATGATGCCGAACGGCAAGGGCACGGTGTAGCTGACCAGCAGCGCCAGGCCGGCGGTTCCGCCCGTCACCGCCCCGCTCGACTTGAGCAGGAACAAGCCCAAGGACGCTGCGAAGGTGCCGGTGAGGATGCCCAGGACGTCCTCGACTGCCGAATGGCGGACGGCCGACGACGGCCCTGGACGCGCCGCCGTCGGCCCTTCCTGGTGCCCGCGGCCGTCCATGCTGGGTGCGGCGGCGGTGGTTTCCGCGGGGGCGCTCACTGGGCCGCGCCCGACTGGGGCAGGAACCGTCCGCGATTGGCAAGGACGGCAAGCACCCTGTCGTTCGTGTCCGGGTCCGCAAGCGTAATCCGGACGCCGTCCTTGGCGTAGCCGCGGGCCAGGATGTCGGCCTCACCCAGGGCGGCGAGGACCTGTTCGCGGAGCTCGTCGGATGCGCGGAGCCAGTAGAAGTTCGCCTGGCTGTCCGGTACGTCCCAGCCATGGCCGCGGAGGGCGTCGATGACCCGGCTGCGTTCCGCCGCCACCGCCTCCGTCCGCCGGAGGATTTCGTCCCCGGCCGCAAGGGAGGCAACCGCGGCGGCCTGCGCCATCCTGTTCACGCCGAACGGCACGGCGGTGTGCCGGAGGCCCTCCGCGATCTGCGGCCGGGCGATCGCGTAGCCGATCCGCAGGCCGGCGAGTCCGTAGGCCTTGGAGAAAGTGCGCAGGATACAAAGGTTGGGGTACCGGCGGTAGAAATCCAGGGCATCAACGCCGGGTCCGCGCTGGAACTCGATGTAGGCCTCGTCCAGCACCACCAGCACCCGCGGCGGGACGGACTGGAGGAACTCCTCCAGCTGGCCGGCGCTGATGGAGACCCCCGTGGGGTTGTTGGGCGAACATAGGATCACCAGCCGGGTGCGGTCCGTGATGGCAGCCGCCATGGCGGGAAGGTCGTGCTGCTCATTGGCCAGGAGCGGCACGGGCACCGAAACGGCGCCGGCCACCGCCACCAGGATGGGGTAGGCCTCGAAGGAGCGCCATGCGAACACCACTTCGTCGCCGTGGCCGCACACGGCCGAAATGATCTGCTGGAGCACCCCGGAACTGCCCGGGCCGGCAGCGACTTCCTCGGCTGCGACACCGAAATGCCGGGCAATGGCTTCCCGGGCCTCCGGCGCTCCCATGCCGGGGTACCGGTGGATCCGGCCCGCTTCCGCCGAAATCGCCTCCACAACCGACGGCAGGGGAGCGAAGTGGCTCTCGTTGGCGGCCAGGGCGGCCGTCAAATCAGTCTGCGCGCCCTTGCCTGCCACGTAGGCGGGCAGCTGGGCGACGGCGGCACGGAGTTCCGGCATGGCGGCATCGGGAAGGGTAGCGGTCATGGACAGCATGGTGGGGTGAGGCAGGACGTCTGCGCAACACAGACGTCCCGGGCAGGACAGATCAGGCATTTACTTGCCGGGAAAGTGGCAAAATGCTCACTATGCACCACATTGATGCCCTGGACGCCGAGATCCTCCTCACACTCGACCAGGACCCCCAAGCCACCGTCCTTTCACTGTCCCGGACGTTGGGCGTGGCCCGTAACACCGTGCACGCCAGGCTGAGGCGGCTGGTGAACGACGGCAGCCTGGCCCCTTTCAGCCAGCGGGTGCGCACAGCGGCGCTGGGGCTGCCGCTGGTTGCCTTCATCTCGATTTCCATCAGCCAGTCATCCAGCGACCAGGCCGTAGCGGCACTGCAGACCACCCCGGAAATTATCGAAATGCACGCCACGACCGGGGACGCGGACCTGCTCGCCAAAGTGGCTGCGAAGGACCCCGCCGATCTCCACCGGATCACCAACGCGATGCTGGCCATCGACGGCGTCGTCCGCACCAGCACCGCGATGTCTCTGGTGGAAGTGATGCCCACCCGGACCCTGCCCCTGCTGCGGGCAGCCGCGCGGAAGTAGCGGGACCGCCGTCAGGCAAGCTGGTCCAGGGCGTCGATGAGCGCGTCCACGAATGCGGTCAGGATGGCCGGCTGGGTGCGGCCGGTCATGGTCTGGACCTGGCCTTGGCGTTGCCGCAGCACCGGGTGCTCCAGGGTGACGGTCACCAGGTCCTCCTTGTCGCGCCGGTCCAGCGACAGGCCACCCACCAGCGAAACGCCGGCGAACGGAAAGAAACGTAACAGAACAATTTCTCCCATTAGGATCCCGTCAAAGCCTTGACTGAAATTGTCAGGCGCTGATAGACGTTAAGGGCAGAAAGCGTTTCCTCGCAGCAATCCTCCTCAAAATCACTCGTGAGGGGGACTGTCCACTGTGAATGAAACGTTACAAAATGGCTGGGCGGTGCCCTGTGCTGCCGCCGCATCAAAGGAGATGTTCTTTTGGCAAACCCCTCAATGTATTCCCCGACGCCCCGGACGGGCAGGGCGCCGAAGGCTGCTGCTGCCGCCCTGGCGGCTGCAGCGATTGCCTTCACCGGCCTTCCGGCCGCGGCTGCGGACCCTGCCGCGGCGGCACTTCCCGCAACGCCGGCAAATTCCGGCTCCCCGGCTGTCCCGGCCGCACCGGCAGGGCAGCAACTGAAGCGGCAGGTGGAAAGCCTTGACCGGGCCCCGGTCGCCGTCCTGACGGACCAGGGCGTCTCGCTGGGCTGGCGGATGCTGGGCCTGGACAAGGACAGCGTGGGCTTCCACGTCATCCGCGACGGCGTCCAGATCACCGATCAGCCCGTCCGTGGCACCACCACCTACGTGGACCCCGCAGGCAAGGCGGACTCCACGTACGTCATCAAGACCGTGGGCAACGGCGAGGGGCAGGACAAGCTGAGCGCAGGGTTCAGCCCGCTGGCCCAAAACTACCTGCCCATCAAGCTGGACAAGCCGGCCGACGGCGTCACCCCGGCGGGGCAGGCCTACACCTACAGCGCCAACGACTCGAGCGTGGCGGACCTGGACGGCGACGGCGCCTACGAAATCATCCAGCTGTGGAATCCCTCCAACGCGAAGGACAACTCCCAGTCCGGGTACACCGGAAACGTCTACGTGGACGCCTACAAGATGGACGGCACCAAACTCTGGCGCATCGACCTGGGCCGCAACATCCGCGCCGGCGCCCACTACACCCAAATGCTCGCCTACGACTTCGACGGCGACGGCAAGGCCGAAGTTGCCTTCAAGACCGCGGACGGCACCACGGATGCCGCGGGCACCGTCATTGGCGACCCGGCGGCTGACTACCGCAACAGCGCGGGCTATGTCCTGTCCGGGCCGGAATTCCTCACCGTGTTCAATGGGGCTGCCGGCACCATCATGGACACCGTTCCCTATGATCCGCCCCGCGGCACCGTCACCGCCTGGGGAGACGGCTACGGCAACCGCGTGGACCGGTTCCTCAGCGCTGTGGCATACCTCGACGGCGAGCATCCGTCCATGATGTTCAGCCGCGGCTACTACACCCGTACCGTCCTGGTCACCTATGACCTGGTGAACGGCAAGCTGGCCAAGCGGTGGAAGTTCGATTCCGACGCTGCCGGGGCCGAATACAAGGGCCAGGGCAACCACAACCTCTCCGTGGCGGACGTGGACCAGGACGGCAAGGACGAGTTCGTCTTTGGCTCCATGACCATCGACGACGACGGCAAGCCGCTGTACAACACCAAGCTGGGTCACGGCGACGCCATCCACACCGGCGACCTCGATCCCTCCCGGCCCGGCCTCGAGACCTTTGCCGTGCACGAGGACATGCGGTCGAGCGGGAACCGCGGTGCCACCTTCCGTGACGCCGCCACCGGTGAGGTCCTGTGGAGCATCCCGGCCTTCAAGGACACCGGCCGCGGCGCCACCGGCGACATCGACCCCCGTTTCCCGGGTTCGGAGAGCTGGGCGGTGGGTGGCGACGCCGCGTGGAACTCCACCGTCGGCTACCTGATGTCCGCCAAGGGTGAGCGGATTTCCGACAAGATTCCTGCCGCCAACTTCATGGCCTGGTGGGACGGCGACCTGCTGCGCGAGATCGTGGACCACGATTTCGACGCCGAGGCCGGCTATGGCGTGCCCACCATTTCCAAGTGGAATTGGGAAACCGAGTCCAGCGACCGACTGCTGACCGCCACCGGCGCCCGCACCAACAACTACACCAAGGGCAACCCGTCGCTGCAGGCGGACCTCCTGGGCGATTGGCGCGAAGAGCTGGTGTTCCCGTCGGCTGACAGCACCGAGTTGCGGATCTATACCAGCACCTCACCCACCGACGTCCGGCTCCGCACCCTGATGCACGATCCCATGTACCGGACCGGCGTAGCGCGCGAGACCGTGGGCTACAACCAGCCCCCGCACCCGAGCTTCTTCCTCGGTGAGGGCATGCAGGCCCCGGCCTTGCCGGCGGTCTACTACGCCGGCAAGGCCAAGTAGCACGGAGAAGAAAGCGCGGCCGCTCCGCCCCATCCGGGGGCGGGGCGGCCGTCTTTTTATGTGCTCGGCCGCGGATGCATGATCCGCATCTGGTCCCAGGTCCGCTCCGAGGCCGCAATGCTCCGGGTGGACCGTTCACGGTCCAGGGAGGCCAGCTCGACGGCCACCGCCTGCACTGCGGCAACGGCTCCCGTGAGGGAGGGGAAGAAGCCCGCGCTTTCGGCGGGGACCACGATCTTATGGGCGGCGTGGGCTGCCACCGGCGAACTTGCGGTGTCGGTGATGCTGACGATCCGGGCCCCGAGCTGATGGGCGATGTCCACGGCGCGGACTGTGCTGTCATAGACCCGCCAGAGGCTGATGGCAATGACCAGGTCGTCCGGCGTCAGGCGCGCGACCGCATTGGTCAACGCTGCCACATCGGCATCCAGCAGCCGGACGTCATAGCCGGCGATGATGCCGTTGTGCTCCAGCGCCTTGCCCGGAATGGCATAGCTGCCGGCGGCGATGATGAGGGTCTGCCGCGCACCTGCCATGGCGTCCGCAACGGCATGGATGACGGCAGGGTCCACGGTCCGCTCCAAGTGGGCCAGGTTGGACCGGTCCGTGGTCAGGGATGCCTGCGCCGGGCTGCTCACGTGGCCGTTGTGTTGTGCGGCGATCTCCACGGCGCTCAAGGACGCCAGGAAGCGGGAGCGGAGTTCGAACTGGAACTCCGCCCAGCCCTTGAAGCCTAGCGTCTGGGCGGTCCGGGTCACGGTTGAGGCGTTCGACGACGCCGCGGCGGCTATGTCGCTGACGGAGCCGTAGGAAGCCAGCCGCGGCTGGGAACGGAGGACGCCCAAGACCTGCAGCTGGCGGGCCGCGAGCTTCCGCCCCTGGGCCTGGCCATCGAGCCATTCGGTCAAGGTGGCGCTGTTAACTTCTTGTTTCACCTATTGACCTCCGCAAGTGATGCACGTAACTTCAATCTACATGCACAGATCTGTGCAAATCCTAAAAATTGTACAACTTGGCCCACTTCGGCAGGATTCCCAATGTCTCTCACAGCACGCCTGGACCGGCTCCCACTCAGTCGTCCACACTACAAGCTCCTCCTCATCGGAGGGCTCGGTTACTCCTTTGACGGCATGGACGGCGCCGTGGTGGCCTTCCTGCTGCCGCGCATCCAGGAGATCTGGGGCCTGAGCACCGCAAGCCTGGGCCTGGTGGGCTCGGCAGCGCCGCTGGGCTTCTTCTTCGGTGCCATCCTGTCCGGCTGGCTGGGTGACCGGTTCGGCCGGAAGAAGGTCATGCTGTGGGCGCTTGCCTTCTACTGCGCCATGTCCGTGGTGGCCGCCGTCGCCCCGAACTTCGAAGTCTTCCTTGTTGCCCGGGTCCTGGCGGGACTCGGCGCCGGCGCGGAGAGCGTCATCATCGCCCCGTTCCTTTCGGAGTTCATTCCGCCCAAGCGGCGCGGCTGGTTCATCGGGACCCTGGCCGGGTTCTTTTCGTTCGGCTTCGTGGCCGCGGCGCTCATCGGGCGGTTTGTGGTTCCCCTGGGTGACGACGGCTGGCGGTGGGCCCAGGTCATTACCGCCGTCCCCATCCTCCTGCTTCTTTGGTGGCGCCGCAGCCTTCCCGAATCACCCCGCTTCCTCATGAGCCAGGGCCGTGCGGCGGAGGCTGAACGGGTGGTGGAAGGGTTCGAGCAGAAGGTGCTCCTCGCCACCGGCAAGGAGCTTCCGGTGGTGGAAGCCGGTGGGGAAGACATCACCAAACACGGGCAGAAGATCAGCATCTGGAACGCCCTGAAGGTCATGTGGTCTCCCGCCCTGCGTCGGAGGACCGCCGTGATCTGGCTGATCTGGTTCGTGATCACCTTCTCCTACTACGGATTCTTTTCCTGGATCCCCACCTTGCTGGTGGGGCGCGGAATAACCGTCACCAAGAGTTTCGAATACTCCATCATCATTTACCTTGCGCAGATCCCCGGCTACTTCTCCGCGGCCTGGCTGTGCGACCGGATCGACCGCAAGAACACCATCGCCCTGTACCTGGCGGGCTCGGCCCTCAGTGCGTTCTGGCTGAGCCAGTCCAACGATTCCGGGATGATCCTGGTGGCCGCGGCAACGCTGTCCTTCTTCCTCAACGGCACCTACGCCGGGGTTTACGCCTACACCCCGGAACTCTTCCCCACCTGGATGCGCGCCACCGGCGTCGGACTGGCCAGCGCGGTAGGGCGCGTGGGCAGCATCCTGGCGCCGTCCATCATCGGTGTGTTCGCCGCAACGCTCGGCTTCGGCGGCGTGTTCACCATGACCACAGTGGTCCTGGCCGTGGGCGTTCTCGGAGTCGTCATCTTCGGAACGTCCACGGCGGGCAAATCGCTGGAAGACATCAATGCCCGCACCGAACCCGAGCAGGCAGCCGTGTTGGGAGGCGGCAAATGACGCAGGATCCCAACCCAGCCTTCCAGGAAATCTACGAGCACCTCCGCCGCGAACCGGGCGTCATCCTGTTCACCGCGCTGCGCTGGCTGCCGGGGCCCTCCGTGCTCCGAAGGGTCTCCACCAGCCACCCGGTGGACTACCCGCTGGGTGCCGAAAAGTCGGTGGAAATCTCCGAGGGCTGGCTTGACACCGTCATAGCCAACCAGCAGCCGTTCCTCGCTCCCGATGCCGCCGCCCTCGCGGAGGTGTTCACGGACGTCGCCTTGATCCAGTCCCTGGGCTGCGGCGCAGTGATCAACATCCCGGTGACAAGCCACGGCGAGGTGGTGGGCGTCCTGGCATTGCTCGACGCCGAGGGGCAGTACACCGGCCACAGCCTGGACGCGGCGTCCGCGGCAGTGTCCGCTGCCTCCGAAAGGCTTGCCGCAGCCTTCATCGATTCAGACCAAACCATTACGACAGGAAAGGATGCAGTCCTCCCGTGACCTCCTCCACCGAACCACTCGTCATCAGGAACGCCCACGTCCTGGATATCCATGCCGGCACCTTCTCCTTGGCCGACGTCGTGACCTCCGACGGAAAAATCCGCAGCGTTGGGCCTGGTGCGGAAGCGCCGGATAATGCGCGGGTCATCGATGGCACGGGCAAATACGTCATTCCCGGCCTCATTGACGCCCACGTCCACGTGGTGGCTTCCAGCGCGGACTTCCGGTCCTTGACCTGGACGCCCGCCTCGTACGTGTACGCCCAGACTGCGAGGATCATGCAGGGCATGCTGAGCCGGGGCTTCACCACCGTGCGCGACCTCTCAGGCGCCGACTTTGGCCTGGCGAAAGCCCAGGCCGAGGGGCTCCTGGAGGGGCCGAAGCTGCACTTTTGCGGCCGCGCCCTCAGCCAGACCGGTGGCCACGGCGACATGCGCCTTCCCGGCGAGGACCACGAACCCAACGGCCGGGGATGCTGTGGCATCGGGCGGGTGGCGGACGGCGTGGACGCCGTGCGCGCCGCCGCCCGCGACGAGCTCCGCAAGGGGGCCCACCACATCAAGATCATGGCGTCCGGAGGGGTGTCTTCCCCGACGGACCGCATCGACTCCACCCAGTACTCGCTCGAGGAGATGCGGGCCGCCGTCGAAGAAGCGGAAGCGGCCAACCGCTACGTGGCAGCCCACGCCTACACGGCCCGGGCCATCAACCGCGCCCTCGAATCTGGGGTCAGGTCCATTGAACACGGCAACCTCCTTGACGACGAGAGCCTGCGGCTCTTCCTGGAGAAGGATGCCTTCCTGGTGCCCACCCTGGTGACTTACTGGGCGCTGAAGGAAGAAGGCAAGGAGTTTGGCTTGACCGAGGAGATGTGGGCAAAGGTGGATTCAGTCCTCAGCAGCGGCCTGGAAGCGATCGCCCGGGCGCACGAGGCCGGCGTGAAGATGGTGTACGGCTCGGACCTGCTGGGCGGGATGCACCGGCACCAGAACGAGCAGTTCCGGCTGCTGGGCAAGGTCCAGCCGGCCATCGACGCCATCCGGTCCGCGACCACCACCGCCGCCGAACTGCTGGGCCGCCCGGGTGAACTGGGAGTCATCGCCCCCGGAGCGGACGCTGATGTGCTGGTGCTCTCGGCGGACCCGGTGGAGGACATTGCCGTGCTGGCGGACATCGCCGACCACCTGGAATACGTAGTCCAGGATGGCACCGTCGTCGGCGGACGCGCCTGACGCTCCTGCGAACGGAAACGGGCGACGACGGCACCTGGCCAGGTGCCGTCGTCGCCCGTTTGTCCGCGGCGGTGGACTTGTCAGTCCAGGTACTTGCCCACCAATGCCAGGTTCTGGATCACCGCCAGCCCGAACTGCGCCGTGTCATTGGTGGAGACGGTGGGTGCCTCGTCCACGGGCAGCAGTACGTGGGGTGGCTCGATCCGGCGCAGCGTGAAGGCGGATCCGTGGTTCAGGTGCTCGCCACCCTCGGTGAAACTGTCCCAGGCCCGGGCTGCGAGGTCACGATCCTGCAACCTTGCCGCCGCGTACGCCGTCAGCCGGCTGTGCGCCTGCGTCAGGTAGACGCCCTCCAAGGGCTGGCCGACCGCTTCCACCTGCTCCTCCTTGGTGGCCAGGAACAGGCGGCAGTACTGCAGCCAGGCCCGTTCGAAGTCCGCATCCCGCACCAGGTCCACCAGTTCGCTGCAGATCTCCACCAGCCCGAAGACGGCGCTGAGGTGTGAGACCTGGATCTGTTCGCGGCCAGTGTCGAACCGGCCTTTGTCCAGGTCGTACAAGGCTTCGCCGGTGAGGAAGCCGTACTTCAGCGCACCGATGTCCGCCATGGTGCCCAGCAGCCGGTCCCGGGACCATGGGTTACCGGTGCGTTCCCAGTCGGTGAGCCAGGTAGCGGCCAGGGATCCCCAGTCTGTCCCCAGCCCGACGCCCAGGGCGCCCCGGTTGGGCCGGTAGGTGGCAGCATCCGGGCGCACCTTGCGGACCGGATCCAGGCCCAGGAAGTTCCGGTCGCTGTCCACCAGTTCGCTCAGCAGGTCTCCGGTGCGCTCGTCGGCCGTGAGGTAGTAGTAGAAGCGGCGGTAGGCGGGGGTGCTGATCCGCAGCTGCTTGGCGCTGCAGCCCCAGTGCTGGACGTTGTGCCGGGAACCCAGGCCCTTCCATGGCCCCAAGTGGTACACGTCCACCTCGCCGGTATGCCGGGTCATTGCCTCGGCGAAGCGGAAGATGTCTGCCCGGCCCGAGCGGAGGTAGGAGTACCACAACCACAGGTCGGGGGAGAGCTCGGAGTTGTCCCAGGCGTATCCGCCCACGTCGTAGCGCCACACGTGCCGGTCGAAGTCATACGTGTGCATCACGTCGCCGAAGTTCCAGAAGCCGTACCAGCGGCGCTGCTCCACCTGGCCGGCGTAGAAGTCAAAGAGGAAGTCCAGCTGGTCCTCCAGCCGGGCACGTGCGGGAGTGCTGCGGTCCACCGGGTCCCAGTCACCGAAGACGCCCACGGAGTGCAGGTGTTCCGGCGTGGCCTGCAGCAGCGCCGGGGTGGACGCGGCGGCGGCGTCGGCGGCGAGGCCCACGGTGGACGGGGTGGCGTCATAGGCGAACAGGGTCACCTCGTGGGTGCGGGCAATGCCGGTGGGATTGCCGAATCCGGGTTCGTAGTCCTCGTAGGTGATCTCGAGCCCCTCGAGCTGCTCCTCGAAAGTGTCCTGGCCCAGGCCGTCGTGGTAGAACCGCAGGTCCATGGGCTGGGCTTCCGGGGAGAACAGCCATGCCGTCAGGGTTGCCTCGCCGGTAGCAGCGCCGCGGATGTCCAGCTGGCCCGGGTGGGACTGCCAGAAATCCTTGATTCCCACGCCCAGGCCGCCGCGGGTGTCGCTCAGGGAGCAGAAGCCTGCCGAGCGGGTGCCGCCGGAGATTCCCACCCAGCCATGGCCGCCGGTGGTCCGCTTGCGCAGTTCGAATCCGTCCGCGTTGAGCTGGGTAAGGGTGTAGTCTCCCCAGCTGGGGATGAGGTGCAGCCGGCCTGAGACCTCGGGGTTCCATGCCTCCGCGGGGGGAGTGGCGCGGCCGGCGATTTGCGCCTCCCGTACGTCCGCGCCGGGGTCCCGGCGCAGCCCGGTCAGGCCGCGCACGGCCTCGGTGAGGAACCCGCCGTCGGCCCCGGCGATCCGGACGTGCCGGTCATGCAGTTCAGCCTCCAGCGGCACGCTGAACCGGACGCCGAGGCCGGCCAGGAAGTCCTGCTCCGGGTCCCCGTCCCAGATGAAGGAGTGCACCATGCGCACGCTGCGGGCGTTGGCGTGGAAGTAGAAGCGCACCACAAACGGCAGCCAGTCGCGATGCGCGTAGTCCGCCAGGTCGGGGTGGTGGCGCCCTTCCAGCCGCACCACCGCGCGCACGGGCCCGGCTTGTTCCAGGACGACGGCGGTCACCTCGCCGGTGAAGGCCTTCCGGCCCGCGGTTCCGGCCCCTTCGGGAACGCCGTCCTGCAGCAGGCTGACCAGCCGTGCGTCGCGGGCAACGGGCCTGCCGTCCCTGGACAGGCTGCTGAACAGGGTGGATCCGCTGCGGTTGATCACCATCTGCAAGACGCCGGTATCAACTGTCAGCGCGCCGGCATCCTCGGTGACCTTGACGGCCGTACCTTCCGGCGCCTGCCGGCCTGCTGCGGCGGGCGTACCGGCGCCGGTCCGCACCCGGTAGGTTTCCGACGGGGTGTCCGTCGCCGGGAGGGCGATTCCCGCCCATTTCAGGGAGCCGTCCGGCCACGTGGCCAACGGCCACGCCTGGCTGGGGAGGGGAGCGCCGGCGCCGTCCGCCACCGAAAGTGCATCAGCGCCGGGCACTGAGCCGCGGGCGAACGGCATGCCCCACGTTGTTCCGCCGCTGATTTCTGCCGGGGCCTGTCCATCGATCCACCTGATGAGGGTGCTGTCCGTCATGTCTTCCGATTCCACTGGTGATTGCCGCGCGTAAGGGTCCCGCCAGAATGCAGGAAAGCGCTTTCTCGATTACGACTACAACGTAGTAGACGGCAATGCCGGGCGCAAGGGGTTTCTGCCCTCCGGACTACCTGCCCGGCTGGTGACGGTCACATCTGATGAGTGTTCGGTCTTCGTGGCCAGGGTCCTGGCGGCCCATGCGCCCGGACGCATCGACGCTTGAACCGGACAATGGCAAGCTTTCACGCTGGCGTCCTGCCGCGGGCGTGAATACGGATGGCCGCCGTCCCAGCGACAGCGGCCATCCGAGCCTGTTAGTCCAGCGGCAGGGTTACCGTCACGCTGGTGCCGCTGCCCGGTGCGGATGTGATCTCCACTGTGCCGCCGGCTTCCTGGACGGCCACCGCCATCAGCCGCAGCCCGTACCCGTGGTGCCGCCCGCACGTGGCGGCGTCCCGGTCAAAGCCCGCACCGTCGTCGGCCACCACCAGGCGGATCCCGTGGTCAACGGCCAGCAGCTGGACGGTCACTGTGGATGCGCCGGAGAACTTAAAGGCGTTGCTGAGGGCTTCCCGGGCCGACTGGTACAGCAGGGAGGCACAGTCCGCCGGGATCTCGACGCCCCAGTGCGGAGTATCCCAGTGGACCGTAATTCCGTGCTGGCGAAGCGGCGCCGTGAGCCGGTCGATGCACCCGGCCAGCCCCAAAGTGTGGAAATCCAGCGGCTGGAGGTCGGTCAGCACGCCTCCGACTGTGGTGACTTCGTTGTCCAATGCTGTCTTGGTTCCCATGACTTCCTGCTCCCCAAGCTGGTTTTGTCTGATACCTCCAGCGTGGACCTCAAATGTCTAGGGGGTGCAAGATTTGCCTCAAGATCGGATCAATTCTGCGCGGGGCACCATGAGGCGAAGGTGGTCTGTGGTGCGTGCTCCCGGAAGCATGAACGAAATAAGACGAAGGACGTCCCATCTCCTGTACACTAATGGAAGACGAGAGGCCGCCGCCCGGTGCGGTCAAAGGAGATGACGTGACAGTAGCATCCGCAGCGGTACCGCCCGCAAGGTTCAGTGCACAAATCCGGTCCCATGCCCTCCAGACCCGAATCATGGAGCTCATCCTGGAACGTGGCCTGGACGTTGGCGATGCGCTGCCCACCGAGAGCGAGCTGTCCGCAGAGCTCGGCGTCGGGCGGAACACCGTCCGGGAATCCCTCAAGGTCCTCCAAGCCCTCGGCGTCATCGAAATCCGCCATGGCTTTGGCATGTTCGTGGCACCCAACAACTTCAGCGCCCTGGTTTCCGGACTGACGTTCCGCGGCCGGCTGTCCCTTCGGCACAAGGGCGAAGAAGCCATGGAGCTCATCGACGTGCGCCAGGCCCTCGAGTCAGGGCTGATTGGTTCAGCCATCGACCTGCTGACGGAGGAACACCTCGCGGACCTGAAGTCCTCGATGGAGGCCATGCAGGCCGCCGCAGCCCAAGGTGAGCCGCTGGCCGAGCACGACGCGGAATTCCACCGGAAGCTCTATGCCCCCCTGAACAACGAACTCCTGATCAATCTCATGGATGTGTTTTGGCAGGTCTACCGGCAGATCCATGAGGCCCTGGGATCGGGGCCGGTCAACCTGGAGGAACAGGCCCGGATCCACTGGGACATCTACGAGGCCGTGGCCAACCGGGACAAGGCGCTCGCGGCCGAACGCCTGCAGCGCCACTTCGACGGCATCCGCCAAAAACTCAAGGACGTCGCGTCCGCCTAGCGGCGCAAACCCGGATCCACCACGCTTCCGCGGCAGGCGGCCCTACGCCGACCGGCCCGGCTGCCGCATGCCCTGCTTCAGTCCTTCCTCACGAGAAAGCCCAGCCTTGGAAATCTTTGTCGTTCCCGATGCCGCCGCCACCGGTGTGGTCGCCGCCGGGATTCTTGCCGCCGTCATCCGCTCCAAGCCAGACGCCGTGCTGGGCGTGGCGACCGGAGGCTCTCCGCTTCCTGCCTACGCAGCCCTCGCGGGGCACCGGCTGGACATGTCCGGGGTCCGCGCATTCGCCCTGGACGAGTACGTCGGGCTGCCTGCCGGACACCCGCAGAGCTACGGCGAGGTGGTGCGGCGGGAAGTGACCGAACGGCTGGGAATGGACCCGGCGCTCGTTCGGGTACCCGCCGGCAACGCGGCGGACCCCCGGCAGGCAGCCCAGGACTACGACGCTGCCATTCGTGCTGCCGGCGGGGTGGACGTGCAACTCCTGGGCATCGGGCACAACGGACATCTTGCCTTCAACGAACCCGGATCCGCCTTCTCCTCCCGCACCCGGGTGGAAGTCCTGGCCGAACGCACGCGCGCCGCCAACGCCCGGTACTTCACGTCCGAATCCGACGTGCCGCGCCGGTGCATCACGCAGGGACTCGGAACCATCCTCGAGGCACGGCACTTGCTCCTGGTGGTGGCCGGAACTGACAAAGCCGGCATCCTCGCCCGCGCCCTGCACGGCGAGGTCTCGGAGGACTGCCCCGCATCCGCGCTGCAACTCCACCAGCACGTGACGGTGGTGGCAGACGAAGCCGCGGCAGCACTGCTGGCTCCCGGCAGCGGCCAGGTTCCCGTGCGCGTTCCCCGGGAGGCTGTTGGCGTCTAAGACCGTCCCTGCGTGTCCCGGCCGCCACCACAGGATCCTGCCCCTCGGACCGCTGCTGCGGCACGACGGCGAAGGCTGCGACACGAAGGCAAAGCAAAAGGGCGCCCGCCTGCACGGTGTAGCGTGCAGGAAGATCAACAGCCTGAGGGGGCAGCGCTTGAATATCACCGAGTCCGTCACAGCCGTGCGTCCGGCGCACGGAGACCTCGGCAGCGGGCATCCATGAACGCCAAACGGCAGGCGCAACCGTTGACGTTGTTCTGGAAACTCATCATCACCCTCTCCGCCGTGGTGGGCGTGGGTACCTGCGCGGGTCTTTGGCTTATTTACACGCACTTCCTGATGGCAACGCCCGGGACCATGGCAGTGCTGGAACGGCAGCTGACCAAGAGCGACGCCATCCCGGCCATCCAGGACGAAGGCGGCGAAGCGGTCATCCGTGAATCCCGGAAGCTCGCCTCCTATGAATCCATGACCTACTACGCCGCGCCGGCCAGGACGTCAGGCGTCGCATGCCTGGTGGGGAAGTATGACCTGGACCAGGTGTCCTACTGGGAGGCCTGCGACTACATCCCCGACGGCCGGGACATCCTGGCGGAAGTGCAGGACCCCGACGGCAGGGACATTCTCTTCGTCCCCGACCAGTTTGATCACGGCCCGATGGAACGGGACGGCTGGGTCACCCTGCACCGCAACCTGCTGGTCATGCCCTTCACTGAACCGCGGCAGCCCCAAGCTCCCGAACTGCTGACCCGCAACGCAACGTTGCAAAAGACCGGTTAGGCGCGGTTAGGCCAAGGCGTCCACGAACCAGCCGGTGAGGGTGGCGGGGTGCGTTATGGCCGTGCCCACCACCACCGCGAAGGCGCCGGCGTCGAGGGCCTGCCGGGCTTGCGCCGGCGAATGGACACGGCCCTCGGCGATCAGCGGGACACCGAAACCAGCCGCTGCGATATCCGCCAGCAACTCCAGGTCCGGGCCGGCGGTCTTGGGGCGCTCGCCGGTGTAACCGGCCAAGGTGGTGCCGATGAGGTCCGCACCGGCCTCGACGGCGGCGGCGGCATCCTGGAGCGAACCACAGTCCGCCATGACCAGGGCGTGGGATTCCTGGTGGATCCCGGCGACAGTCTGCGCCAGGGTCAGCCCGTCCGGCCGGTCGCGGCGGGTCCCGTCCACCGCCACCACGTGGGCTCCGGCGTTGGCCACGGCCAGGGCGTGCCTGAACGTGGGTGTGATGAAGACCCCGTCATGCCCGTCTTTCCAGAGCCCAATGACCGGAACCTCGACGGCGGCGCGCGTGTACTGGATATCGGCCAGGCCTTGCACGCGGACCGCCGCGGCGCCGCCGATCACGGCGGAGGCAGCCACCTGGGCGGTGGTGCGGGGATCCCGCATGGGTTCGCCGGGGTAGGCCTGGCAGGACACGATGAGCCGGCCCCGCAGGGATTCCAGGGCTTCGGGGGACAGGATCATGGAGTGCTTCCTTGGCTAGTGTGGAGGGGCAGAAGAACCAGGCGGGCAGCGCCCACAAGGGCAGCGGCATTGCCCAGGGCCGCGGGTACCACCGGCAGGTCTCCCAGCGCCGGCAGCAGTTCAGCCCGGAGCGCCACCCGCATGGGCTCCCACCACCGCTCCCCGGCATCGGCCAGGCCGCCGGAGACCACAACGATTTCGGGATCGAGGATGTTGGCCAGGCCGCCCACCGCCTGGCCGGCGGCCGCAGCGGAGGTGTGGATGGCCTTGGCGGCAGTGGTGTCGCCGGCGCCGGCCAGGGCGAAGACGCCGCGGGCGTCGCGGGCAGGGGCGGTGCCACCCAGCCGGAGGTAGGCCTCCAGGAGGGCCGGGCCCGAGGCGATCGCTTCGACGTGCCCTGACCCGCCGCAGACGCACGCCAGCGCAACGCCCCCGTGAAAGGCGTGCGGTGAGGCGAAATGGCCCACATGTCCGCCGGCATGCCGGTGTCCCAGGACGGGCCGGCCGTCCACCACGAAACTGCCGCCAACGCCCGTGCCGAACGCCACCAGCAATGAACTTGCAGTCCCTGCGGCCGCTCCGGTCCAGGCTTCACCCAGGGCGTGGGCGTGGACATCGTTCACTGCCCGGACGGACGACGCCGGCAGGTCCAGCCGGGCGGCCAGGCCTGCGGTCAGTGCCGTCCCGGCCCAGCCCCGGATGGCATCCGTGGCCGAGACCACCACGCCGCGGGCGGAATCGATCACACCGGCGGAGCCGATTCCAACCCCCGACACGGCCAGGCCCTCTTTGCGGGCCCGGCCAATCAACGCGGTAACCAGCGCAGCAGTGGCATCGAGGATGGCGGACCCGCCGTCACGGTTCAGCGTGGGGATGGTCTCCGAAAACAGGACCTCCCCCGCGGCAGAGACCACTCCCGCTGCAGTCTTGGTACCGCCAAGATCAACACCAACGGCGTACATCACCAGCGTTTTACACCAGGCCGTTGCGTTCGAGGATGACCTTGATCGCGGTGGTCTCTTCTTCGTTCAACGCCTGCATGGGTGCGCTCATGGTGTTGGATTCGATGACGCCCATGAGCTGCAGCGCCGTCTTGAAGGCACCCAACCCGGCCGCCCCTCCGGAGACTCGTCCGTTGGGGGTGTAGACGATCTCGAAGAGGTCGGCCAGGCGGTCTTGTTCGGCGGCGGCTTTCGCCCAGTCGCCGGAAGCTGCAGCGTCCACCAGGTTGCGGTAGCCGCGGGGATCCACGTTGCCCAGGCCCGGAACAACACCTTGTGCGCCGCCGAGCAGGGCACCGTCCACCACCACTTCGTGTCCGGTGAAGATGTCGAAGTTGTCGATGCCACGGGCGGCGAGCAGGAGCTGGCGGAAGGCGACGTCGTCCCCGGAGGAGTCCTTGACGCCGGCGATGACGCCGTCGCGGCCCAGCCGGACCAGCAGGTCGGTGGGGAGCTTGAAATGGGTGCGCACGGGGACGTCGTAGGCGAAGACCGGGGCGTCAACGGCTGCATGGATGCTCCGGAAATGCGTTTCGGTTTCCTCGGCGTTGCCGATCGCGTAGTACATGGAGGTGACCACGATGGCATCCGCGCCAAGGTCCACCACCCGCTTGGCTTCCTCGATGACGCGGTTGGTGGTCTGTTCGTTGGCGCCCACGATCAGCGGCACGCGGGCTGCGCCAGCAGCAGAATTCGCCTCGGCGATGGTGCTGACCACCTGTGCGCGTTCGGCGTTGGTCATGTAAGGCACCTCCGCTGAGGAGCCCAGGACGAAGAGCCCGGACACGCCGCCGTCGAGCAGGTGTTTGGTGAGGTTCTGCAGCGAGGCGGTGTCGATGCTGCCGTCTGCGTGGCGGGGGGTGACGACAGGGGGAATGACGCCCGAGAACTGGGAAGACACGGAAAACTCCAATGCGTGGTTGTAAGAGGTGGGGTTGAAAATTTCAGGTGTGCAGCAAACTGGGCGCGGCACCGAGGAGTTTGCGGGTGTAGTCGTTCCGGGGGGCGTCGAACACCTGGGCCGCCGGTCCTTCCTCCACGATTTCGCCGAAGTACATGACGCAGATGCGGTCGGAAACGTAGCGGACGGTCTGGATGTCGTGGGAGATGAACACCATGCCCAGGTTCAGTTGGGTCTTCAGGTCCGAGAGCAGGTTCAGCACCTGGGCGCGGACGGACACGTCCAGCGCCGAGGTGGGTTCGTCGGCAACGATGATGTCCGGGTCCAGGGCCAAGGCCCTGGCGATGGCAACACGCTGGCGTTGCCCGCCGGAAACCTGCGACGGCGTTACTTCCGCCGCGGAGGCTGGCAGCCCTACCAGCGCCAGGAGTTCCTTGACTTTGGCGGCCCGGGACGCGGCGTTGCCGATGCCGTGGACCTGGAGCGGGTCGGTCAGGATGTCCTGGATGGTCATGCGCGGGTTCAGTGCCGTGGCGGGGTCCTGGAAGACGACGGAGACGGCGCGGCCAAACTCCTTTCGCATGGCGGCGTTGCGTTTGATGGCCGGTTTGCCGTGGAACAGCACCTCGCCGGATGTGGGCGCCTGCAGCCCCACCAGGACCGAGGCCAGGGTGGACTTGCCGCACCCGGATTCGCCAACGATGCCCACCGTTTCGCCGCGGCTGATGGTGAAGTCAACCCCGTTGACGGCCTTGACGATGTTGGGCCGGAAGAGCCCCCCGGTGCGTGCGCGGTGATGGACCTTTACGTCCTTGAGTTCGATGACCGGTTTGCCGGTGGATACGCTCACTTGGCGTCCTCCTTAAGGTGGCTGGCCCAGTAATGGTCCGAGTCCCCGCCCACGGCGGTGAGGACCAGTGCCTGGTTGGGGTCGGCATCGCTGCGCAGCGACCGGGGTGCGAAGCGGTCGCCGCTGGCGAAATCCTGGGGCGAAGGCACGGTGCCGGGGATCTGGTGGAGGCGGGCAGCGTCCGCTTCGATGGAGAGCACGGCACCCAGCAGGCCGCGGGTGTATTCGTGTTTCGGGTTCCGCAGCAGTTCGGAGGCGCGGGCGGATTCAACCACCTGGCCGGCGTACATCACCGTGATCCGGTGGGCCAGCGAGGCCACCAGCGCCAGGTCGTGGCTGACGAACACCATGGCGAAGCCCAGCTGCTCCCGCAGTTCGTTGAGCAGGTCCACCACCTGCTTCTGGACCGTAACGTCCAGCGCGGTGGTTGGTTCGTCTGCCACCACGATCTTGGGCGAGCGGGAGAGCGCCATGGCGATCAGGACGCGCTGGCGCTGGCCGCCCGAGAGCTCGTGGGGGTAGCTGGCCAGGGTGCGGACGGGGTCCAGTTTGACCATCTCCAGCAGTTCGGCCGGTGTCTTCCGGCCGCCGCGGCGGGTCAGCTGCGTCATCTGGTCCTTGATCTTCATGGACGGGTTCAGCGAGCTGAGCGCGTCCTGGTAGACCATGGCGATCTGTTCGCCGCGAAGCCCCTGGTAGGCCTTGACGTTGCTGTGCCCGGTTTTTGGATCCAGCAGTTCCTTGCCGTCGAAGGTGATGGAACCGGTGATCTTCGCTGTCTTGGGCAGCAGGCCCATGATGGCCAGTGACGTGATGGACTTGCCGCAGCCGGATTCACCCACCAGGCCCATGGTTTCGCCTTCGCGGACGGTGAAGGAGACGTTGTCCACGATGGCTGTGTCACCGAAGCGGCCGGGGAACCGGATGGACAGGTTCCTGACTTCCAGGACGGTGCGGGTGTTGGCGGGGACCTGGGGCAGCCGGTCGGTGCGGGTGGCCTCGACGGCGGCGAGGAGTTCCAGCTCGCGGTCCAGCAGGGCGTGCGGGTTGGCGGCCGCCGCGCGGCGGTCGGTCAGCAGGGCGGAATGGGCCAGCTCGCGCTCGCCGGCATTCGCAGTTGTTGCCTCGCGGACGCCGTCGAGCTCGTGTTCCTCCACGACTGAGGGTTGCGCAACCGAGGTGGCTACCTCGGTGTCCACCGCGGCGACAGCCGCGCCGGCCACCGATGCCGCAGCGCCGTCGTCGTCCTTCACCGCAGGTGCCTTGCGGAGCCGCGGGTTCACCATGGCATCGGTGAGTCCTTCGGCCAGGATGTTCAGCGCCAGCACGGTCAGCAGGATGGTGAGGCCGGCGAAAGTGGTGGCCCACCACCCGCCGGAGAGGACCAGGTTGCGGCCGTAGGAGATCACATTGCCCCACGACGGGGCCGGATCCTGCACGCCGGCGCCCAGGAAGGACAGCGAGGCTTCGAGGATGATCGCGTCGGCCACCATCACCGTGGCGAACACCAGGACGGGGGCCGCGGTGTTGCGCACGATGTGCTTGGCCAGGATGTAGAAGCGGCCGGCGCCGATGACCCGTTCCGCCCGGACGTAGTCCTCGCCGTACTGGGCGAGCACGTTGGCGCGGACCACCCGGGCCAGCTGCGGGGTGTAGATGATGGCGATGGCCACGATGATGGTGGGCACCGAGTTGCCGAATGCCGCCAGCAGGACCGCCGCCAGGGCGATGCCCGGGAACGCCATGAGGATGTCCATGAGGCGCATGAGCAGTTCGTTCACGGCTTTGCTGGATGTCGCGGCGAGCGAGCCGAGGAACGCGCCGGCGAGGACCGCCAGCGCCACGGCGCCCAGGCCGATCATCAGCGAGGACTGGGAACCGTAGAGCAGGCGGGAGAAGATGTCGCGGCCCAGCCGGTCGGTGCCGAAGAAGTGCTCGGCGCCGGGAGGCGTGGCCGGCAGGAAGGTCTCCAGCGGGTCGTGCGGTGCCAGGACCGGGGCGAAGAGGGCCGCGAGGGCGATCACCACCAGGAAGGAGAGGGCCAGGCGGGAGCCCCAGGGCAGGGCCTTGAAGCGAAGTCCGGGGGCGCTCAGACGTTCAGCGAGTTTGCTGCGCATGGGTCACACGGTCCTGATTCGGGGGTTGATTAGCAGGTAGAGGAGGTCCACGGCAATGTTCACCAGGACGAAAGTCACGGAAATGGTCAGGACCACGCCCTGCACCAGGTTCACGTCCAAGTTGGTGATGCCGTTGAGGATCAGCTGGCCCATGCCGGGCAGCGCAAAGATCATTTCAATGACGACGGCGCCGCCCAGCAGGTAGCCGATCCGCAGTCCCAGCACGGTAACCGGAGTGACCAGGGCGTTGCGGAGCACGTTCCTGGAGACCACTTCCCGGTACGGGACGCCGTTGCCGATGGCGGTGCGGACATAGTCCCGGTCCAGCTCCTCCACCATGGAGGTGCGGACCACCCTGATGAGGGAAGCCGAGACCGGGATGCCCAGTGCCAGGGCGGGCAGCGCCATCGAGTTGAGCCAGCCGCCGAACCCGGATTCCGGGGTGGCAATGCCGCCGGACGGGAACAGCGGTGCCGGACCAAGGGCGAACCACTGGATCAGCAGGATGCCCAGCCAGAACGACGGCGTTGCCACCGCGGCGATGGAGAAGACCCGCACCAGCTGGTCCTGCCATTTGTCCCGGTACAAGGCGCCGATGATGCCGAAGACCAGCGAGACCACGACCGCGATGATGACGCCCAGGAACGTCAGCTGCAGCGTCAGGGGGAAGGCTGAGCCGATCATGCTTGCCACGGATTTCGCCGGCGGAGTGGTGACTCCGAGGTCGAGCTGGAGGAGTTTTCCAAGGAAGCGGAAGTACTGCAGCAGCAGCGGATCGTTCAGGCCGTTGGCCTGCCGGTACTGCTCTTTCGCTTCCTCGCTGGCCCCTTCGCCCAGGGCGCTGCTCGCCTGGTCGCCGGGGGCGGCCTGCAGGACGAGGAACACGAGCAAGGTGATGCCCAAGACCATCAGCGGCAGGGCTGCCAGCCTCCGGCCCAGGAGGCGCAATATCGTGGTCAATGTAGTCTCCGGTTGGTGTGGCTAGGCGGTGCGGCCCACACCAACGAAGGAAACTCCGGTGGTGGGAAGGGGCTGGAAGCCGCTGAGCTTCTTTGCATCCCAGGCGCTGGGAAGCTGGCGGTGGAACAGCGGGTAGAGGGGCACCTCTTCGGAGACCAGGTCCACGATCTGCCCGGTGAGCTTCTTGGCGTCATCATTGGACGACTGGCCGGCCTTGGTCATGAGGTCCACGAGCTGGGCACGCTCAGGCGTCGAGCCCCAGTAGGCGCGGTTCTTCATCCAGGTGTCACCGGCGTAGAACCAGCTCAGCAAGAGGTCTGCGTCGTTGCCGAAGACGGACGGATCGCCTGGCGCCGCAACCACCTTGTAGTCGCCTTTGCCGACGCGGTCCGTATACAAGGCGCCGGACTGCAGGTTCTTGAGGGTCACCTTGACACCGGGGATCTTGTTCCAGGATTCCAGCATCAGGGGAGCAACGTCCTTGACCCACGCGGTGTCCGTGGTGAGGAGCTCGAACTCCAGGCTGGAGACGCCGGCCTGCTTGAGGAGGTCTGCAGCCTTGTTGGGATCGTAGCTGTAGACGTTCTTGGCCTTGACGTAGTCCGGGTGGCCCTCCTGGAAGTAGGAGCTGGCCGGCTTGGCGTTGCCGAACAGGGCTTTCTTGATGATGGAGTCCTTGTCCAGGCCGTAGTGCAGGGCCTGGCGGACCAGCTTGTTGTCGAACGGCGCGGCGGAGCAGTTGAACATCAGGAACAGCAGGCCGAACGACTGTACGGATTCAACGGTGGCTGCGGACTTGAGCCCCTGCATGTCCAGGTAGGGGACGTCCTCGATGGCCTGGACCCGGCCGGACTGCATTGCGGTCACGCGGGCGGCGGCATCGGAGAGCAGCAGCCAGGTCATGCCCTTGGCCAGTGCCGGCATGGGGCCGTTGTAGGCCTGGTTCGCCTCGAAGATGATCTTGTCGTCCTTGACGGCGGAAACCAGCTTGTACGGGCCGGTTCCAACGGGCTTGGCGTCGAAGGATTTCAGCTGGTCCGAGCCGGCCGGGAAGTTGGTGAGCGCCTTGGGCACCACCTTTACCACCGAGATCCGGGGTCCGAAGCCGGGGAAGGCGTACTTCAGCGTGAATTCCACGGTCTTGGCGTCGAGGGCCT
This sequence comes from Pseudarthrobacter sp. MOO14, assembly GCF_058267675.1. NCBI lineage: Bacteria > Bacillati > Actinomycetota > Actinomycetes > Micrococcales > Micrococcaceae > Pseudarthrobacter > Pseudarthrobacter sp. MOO14. The sequence continues at coordinate 1,854,349 of NZ_CM177849.1, read as the reverse complement.
TGACGTCCTGGATGAACGGGATGAACTGCGAGAACAGGGACTTGTTGGCGGGATCCATGACCCGGGTAAAGGAGAAGACCACGTCCTCGGCGGTGACCGGGGTGCCGTCGTGGAACGTGGCGCCTTCGCGGATGGCCACCTGGTAGGTGGTGGGGTTGACCATCTTGGGATCAGTTGCAGCCAGGGCGTTGTAGGGCTCCCGGGTTGCCGGGTGGAGCTCAACCAGGCCCTCGAAGACGTGCAGGTTGGCGGCCATGGGGGTGGCGCCGGAGGAGGAAATGGGATCGAAGCCGGTGGAGAGGGCGTAAGAGATGCCGGCCTCGATGGTGAGGTCCTTGTTGATCGGCGAGGTGTTGGTGGTTGAGCTGCTGGTGGTGGCGGCCGGTCCACCGCAGGCGGCCAGGGAGCTGGCAAAGGCTGCGGCCAGGCCCATGGCCCCGCCGAGTTTGAGGAAGTTCCGGCGGCTGGCGTCATTGACCAGCGGCAGGTTCTTGATGTTGTTCATTGGCCTCACCGTTCAGGAAATGTTTATCGGATGTAGGATGTCCTAGCTCGTATGGAAAACTGTAAGTCCCATCACAGCCAGCGTCAAGTGGACTAATGTTTCTTGCATTTACGCTTGGCCTGACGCCATACCCTTCGCGAATGGAGCTTCCTTGTCCTTGATTGTCGGCGCCTACCCCGCCCAGCCCGTCGAACTGCAGGAGCAGTTCTACCGGGGCCTCGCTGCCATTTCCCCGATCCGCGGACTTGAGCTTCCCTATGGTCCGCATGGCGGGACCGGCTGGCCCGCCGGGGCGCCGGAGGCCTGGTCCGCGGTGGTCACCGCCATCCCCGGGACCATGCAGCGGCTGGCCGCCAACGCGGCGTTCGGCCTGGCCTCCGCTGACACGGCGGGCCGGCGGGAAGCCCTCGACTTCGCGGCGGGTGTCCGGGAGTATGCCCGCGGGCTGCAGGATGCCGGGCATGAGGTGGAGGCTGTTGAACTCCATTCCGCGCCTACCGGGGGCGCCTCCGCCCGCTGGTTCGAGGAATCGCTCAAGGAAGTCCTGGAGTGGGACTGGGGATCGGCGCGAGTGCTGATCGAACACTGCGACGCCCCACGCCCAGGGGCAAGTCCGGAGAAGGGGTTCTTGTCCTTTGCCGAAGAGGTGGACATCGCCGTTTCGCTCCGGAACCAAGGTTTGGAGCGCGTGGGTGTGACCGTTAACTGGGCGCGCTCAGTCATCGAATCAGGCAGTCCTGAAACGGCAGTTGAACACCTGTCGCTCGGCCGTGAAGCAGGCGTCCTCGAGGGCCTGGTCTTTTCCGGCTGCTCGCCGGAGGAAACCGGCTTCGGCTATGCGTGGATCGACGCGCACCTCCCCGCAGTGGAGATCCAGGGCGCCCCGCCCAGCTCCATGCTGAACCGCCACGAAATTGACCGGTGCCTTGCCGCAGCGGGTCCGCTCCCCATCCTTGGGTTCAAGGTCGGGCTTGGTCCTGACCAGCTGTCGCCGGAAGAACGCGTGGAGCGGCTCCGGCACATGTCGGTCCTGGTGGGGGAATAACGGCTCAGCGCCCGGTACTCCCGGCCACGGTGATGGCTCCCGACGCGACGTCGCAGCGGAAGGTCCGGGACAGTTGTCGCCTACCGGCCCCCACCGCTGCTTCCACTGCAAAGGCAACCTCAAACGCATCCTGTTCCACGTCCTCCGCCGTCACGGTGTAGGTGGGCGTGAAGTAGAGAACCTCCTGGCCCGGCGGGAGGTCGGTTGCCGGAAACTCCCCTGCCCCCGGACCGTGCAGGCGCACGTCCCGGGCGGTGTGGCTGCCGTCATTCCGGGCCCTTCCGGTGAATGCCAGAATGTCCCCGGCCTTGTACCCGGGAATGACCGGGCCGTAGTTCAGGTCCTGCGCCTCCCTGGTGCCCAGGACCTGGGCCTGGTCGGGGGAGTAGGCCTGGCCGATCTCCTTCCACGACTCGGCGCCCCAGCCGTCTTTGCCTGGCGCCATCACGTGGAACTCGCCGGCGTTCTGCCACACGTCGGGAAGTCCCGGGGTGATGGACCGCAACTCCATGTCGAAGACCAGGCCCGGCTCCGATGGCGGCAGGCCGGCGTCGGGCCCGGCTGTATCCGGTGACGAAAGCTGGCCGGTGAGCTGGCCGGACGGCACCGAGGCAAAAACGATCTCGCGGTAGCCCTGGCGTTCGTACAGCACACCAATGTTGCCGTCCGGCAGGCGGGTGGCGGTGGAGTACGCCGAGCTGCCCGGGCACAGCACCAGCTTGGCAGGCCAGGTGGCGCCGTCGTCGGGCGACAGGCTCAGCACGGTGTTGCGGCGCAGATTGGGGTCCTGGTTGTTGGTGGCCAATAGCCAGGAATCCGTGGCCGGCGCGGCGAGGCCGGTGACGGACGGCAATCCGTCGAAGCGGGCCAGTGAACCGTTGTCGCTGGGATCGGGAAGGTCCGCGACCGGAACCGGCGTGCTCCAGCTGTGGCCGCCGTCGTCGGAGACGGCCGCAAGGCGCTGCGGCGTGGCCCGGCTGTGCAGGAGCAGCCTGCCATCGCTGAGCGCGGCCACCTTGTTCTCGTTGGGGGCGCCGCCGTCGGCTGTCCCCTCAATCAGCCGGCCAAGCCGCCAGGTATCGCCATGGTCGTCGCTGTAGGCCGAGGCTGCCATGATCCTGCCCCCGCTCAACACCACATACTGCTGCACCAGCCGCCCCTGGTGCGGGCCGCAGTGGACCTGGATCCCTTGGCCGGCCGCGGCGAAGATGCCCGTGATCTCCCGTCCGCTGCTTGCCTTGAGGTCCGCCGTAATGCGCCGGTGCTGCCAGGTCAGGCCGTCGTCGTCGGACATGCTGAGATCGCAATGCTGGACCTGGTGGTCGTGGTGGTCCATCCCCGCTGTGGCCTCGAAGAAGCCGGCATGCGTCCCGGCGGCGTGGAAGAGGAAGATCCGTCCGGTCTCGGCGTCAACGAGCAGGCTGGGGTCCCCGAATCCTTCCAGCCCGGTTCCGGTCCGCACCACTTCCTGGCCACTCCAGGTGCGCCCGCTGTCCGTACTGCGCCGGATCAGCAGGTCGATGGGACTTGGGAGATCGTCCAGGTTGGGCCGGCCGTCATAGGCCGCGAGCAGTGTCCCCCTGACGGTGACGGCGAGGGCGGGGATCCGGTACTGACGGTAGCCGCCGCGGCCGCGGGCCGCCAGGACATGCTCGACGGCGGGCCGCGCGGCGGGGACGGCGGGCCGCGCGGCGCGGGTGGCGGGAAGGAGATGGGATGTCACATCTACAGCATAGCCACCTCTGGCTTTGTGACTGTCGGCACATTACATTGGTAGGACGTCGTACGTAGTAGGAACAACATTTGACGATCCTGAACGGCGACGCCCTGCCGAGAGCCGCATCGTCGCGGCATCCAGAAAGGTCAGTCCCTTTGCCACATTCCCAAAGACACCGCACACCCCTGACACTGTGCAGAACCGCCGGATCAGCCGCCCTGGCCCTGGCGCTGCTTGCCGGAGGTGTTGCGGCGCAGGCGGCGCCCATTCCTGGCAACAGCCCCACCAATCCGCCCGGAAACTTCCAGGAAACCAACCTGGGGTCCGACCGCACCGCGGACAACTTCTTCTACCGCATCCCCGCGCTGACCTACCTTGGCAACGGTGTGGTCCTGGCGGCCTGGGACGGGCGGCCGGGCAGCTCCGCGGACGCGCCCAACCCCAACTCGATCGTCCAGCGGCGCAGCACGGACGGCGGGCGCACGTGGGGGCCGGTGCAGGTGATTGCCGCAGGCCACGTGGCCGATGCCGTGGCGCCGAAATACGGCTACAGCGATCCCTCCTACGTCTACGACGCGGAGGCAGGCACGGTCTTTGCGTTCTTCGTCTACTCAAAGGACCAAGGATTCGGCGGCAGCCAGTTCGGCAATGATGACGCGGACCGCAACGTCATTTCCTCCGCCGTGATCGAATCCTCCGACGGCGGCCTCACGTGGACCGGGCCGCGGCTCATCACCAACGTCACCAAGCCGGGCGCCAGCAGCACCAGCCCGGTTGCGGGCGATGTCCGGTCCAACTTCGCATCCTCCGGCGAAGGCATCCAGCTCAAGTACGGCCCATACAAGGGCCGGCTGATCCAGCAGTATGCCGGTGACGTCCGCCAGGCCGATGGAACGAACAAAATCCAGGCGTACAGCGTCTATTCGGACGACCACGGTGCCACCTGGCACAAGGGCGCCAACGTGGGTGACCGGATGGATGAGAACAAGACCGTTGAGCTTTCCGACGGCAGGGTCCTGCTGAACTCCCGGGACAACGCCAACCAGGGCTACCGGAAGGTTGCTGTTTCCAGCGACGGCGGGGCCACCTACGGTCCCGTCACCCAGGACACGGAGCTGCCGGATCCGGCCAACAACGGTTCCATCGCCCGCATGTTCCCCAACGCTGCCCCGGGCACAGCGGACGCCAGGAAACTGGTCTTCACCAACGCCAATTCCAAGACCGCGCGCGAGAACGTCTCCGCCCGGGTCTCGTGCGACGACGGCGCCACCTGGCCCGGGGTGCGCACCATCCGTCCCGGGTTCTCCGCCTACTCCACCGTGACCCGGCTGGAGGATGGCAGGTTCGGCGTCCTCTACGAGGGGAACTACACGGACAACATGCAGTTCTCCACCTTCGACGATGCCTGGCTCAACTACGCCTGCGCACCGCTGTCCGTCCCCGCCGTCACCACGGCGCCCGGTGCCACCCAGCAGGTGGCGGTCACCGTGACCAACCAGGAAGCCGCCACCCTGTCAGGGGCCACCGCCACCGTCTTTACCCCCACGGGCTGGTCCGCCACCACGGTGCCCGTGCCCGACGTCGCCCCCGGCGCCTCGGTTGCCGTCAACGTCGCCCTGACTGCGGCGGCCACGGCCAGCGGGCCGCAGAACCTCAACGCAGCGCTAACGACGGCGGACGGCCGGGTCTCGCAGTCCACGTTCACCGCCACCGTGCCGGTGGCGCCGCAGGTGGGCCTCAGCATCACGGGAGCTGCACCCGCCCGGGACGTGGCGGCCAACCCCTACAAAGCCGGCGACGTGCTGGGGTACACCTTCGCCGTCAAAAGCACGGCGAACGTGACGGCCAACTCGGTGCCGGTCTCGGGGAACTTCGATGCAGGTTTCCTGCCGCCGTCGGCGCCCAACTGCCGGTACAACAACCTGGCCGCCGGCGCCTCCTACAACTGCACCACTGCCAAGCACACGCTCACCGCGCAGGACATCGACCGCGGCTACTTCGTCCCCGAGGCAACCTTCAGCATCACGGCCAGCGCGACGCCGACGCTCACCAAGACCGTTGCCTTCAGCGGGGCCGCGGTGCCGCTGCGGGACGGGCTGGTGTCCGCCGGCATCGCAGGCAGCCGCAACGACGCCGGCCGCGACCTCGCCACCCAGCCGTACACGGCGGGCGAAGCGTTCCCGTACAAATTTGATGTGACCAACAGCAGCCCGCTGGTGGAAAAGGTGGTCCCCACCGCCGGCAACTTCAGCCCGTTCCTTCCCGAAGGGCCGGGCAACTGCCGCTACAGCGTCCTACCCGCCGGACAGGGGTACACATGTGCCACGCCCCGCCACACCGTGACGGCCGCGGAAGCGGACCAGGGATTCTTTGTCCCGGACTCCACCTGGGAGGTCAGTGCGGCTGGCCAGACTACCCGGACCTACGCGGTGAACGGCGGCGAAACCGACGTGAAAGTCCGGGACGCCAGGCTTGACGGCACCGTTGCGGCCGAGTGGACGGACCTGGACGGCGACCGCTATGCCTCCGCAGGCGACGCCATCACGTACACCTACACCTTGGGCAACGCCGGAAACGTCTCCCTGGACAATGTGGACGCCCCGGATGCCGGCATCGCGGCACCGCACCTGGCGGCGGGCGGCACCTTGGCGGCCACCCGGACGTACAGCCTGACCGCCGCGGACGTCGCGGCCGGGAAGCTTGGACCGGTCACGTTCGCTGCCACGGCAAGCAACGGTGCCAAAGGCGTGTCCGCCACGGTGACCGGCGGTGCCATCCAGTTGAATGTGCAGCCTGCCCAGCCGGACCTGGTTCCCGCGCTTGCGGTGCAGGACCTGGACGGACAGGTGGCACCGTTCGACCTCGGCACCGCGGACAAATACCGCAACGGCCAAAAAGTGGTCCTCGCGGGGCTCGACTACGGCCAGTGGTATTACGTGTACCTGAACAAGCGCAGCTACCGGATCGGCTGGATCTTCCCCACCACGGACAACACGGTGGAATTCATCCTGCCCGCCGGCGTGCAAAACGGCCGCGATGACGTGGTGGTGCTGGACAAGGACGGCAAGCAGGTCTCGTTCGACCGGCTCCAGGTGACCCCGAAAGGTTAGCCCGGCTGCCCAGCGGGCAGCATCGATGAGGATGGCCCCGGCGGTGATCCCGCCGGGGCCATCCGGGGTGAGGCCCGTGTTCAGGCTCCCGCCAGCACAGGCGCGGTGAGCCGGCCGTCGCGCATGGTGGCCACCAGGTCCGTCAGCGGCACGAACTCGGTGTCGTGGGTGACCATCACAGTGGCAACCCCGAACTCGGTGGTCACCTGGCGCAGCAGCCCGATGATCGAGGCGCTGCGCTCGTGGTCCAGGGCGGCGGTTGGCTCGTCCACCAGCAGCACTTTGGGATTGCCCATGAGTGCCCGGGCAATGTTCACCCGCTGGCGCTGGCCACCGGAGAGCTGGTGCGGCAGTTTCCGGGCGCTTCCACCGAGCCCGACGACGTCCAGCAGTTCCGCAGCCTTCGCCCGGGCCGCCTTGGCGGACCTGCCCCGCAGGTGGTCGCTGATGATGAGTTGCTCGGCGGCCGTGAGCGATGCCAGCAGGTTGGGCTGTTGGAAGATGATGCCCACCTTGTCCCGGCGCAGGGCGGTGAGTTCCTTATCCTTGAGGCCGGCTGTGTCCGTGCCGTCAATGAGGACCTGCCCGCGGGTGGGGCGGACCAGGGTGGCGGCGGTGGCCAGGAGGCTGGACTTGCCCGAGCCGGACGGGCCCACAAGTGAGACCAGCTGACCGGCCCGGGCCGTGAGGCTGACCCGGTCCAGGGCCGTGGTGGTCCCGCCGCCGTCGGGGTATTCGAGGGTGACGTCGACCAGGCTCAGGGGAGCAGGGGTGGGGGAGGACATGATGGCGTTCCTTTCGTAAGGGTGGATCAGTTGCCGCCGAGCGCCAGCAGCGCATCGACCTTGGTGACGCGGCGGACCGCCAGTGCGGCGCCGGCCAGGCCCAGGGCAACAATCCCGACGACGGGAAGCACCGTGGTGCCGGCGTTCAGCAGGAACGGGGCAGCCTGGGCCGCCAGCGCACCGGCGGCCACGCCCAGTGCTCCACCGATGGCGGCCCCGGCCACCAGGACGATCGCGGCCTGGGTCATGGCGTCCCCAAGGATGTAGGAGCCGGAGGCGCCCATGGCCTTCAGGACGGCGATGTCGCGGGTGCGCTGGATGGTCCAGACCGTCAGGAAGGCAACGATCACCAACGACGAGATCCCGTACAGGAAGGCCTGCATCAGGGTCAGGGACCCGTTCTCGCTCTTGAAGGAGCCCAGGGCCTGGAATGATCCGGTCCGGGATTCGCTGACCGTGCCTGCGGCCGCATTGGCCTCGGCCCCGTCCACCGCGGCCCCGGGCACGGAAGTGACGGCGATGACCGTGGCCAGCTGGTCGCCGTCGGACACGTGCGCCACCTTTGCCCACGCGGGCAGCGCCGTCCACACCACGCTGGTGTGCGCGTACCACTGGTCCGGCACCACGGCGGCTACGCCCAACTCGATGCCGCCAACAGAGACCTTGTCGCCCTGGCCTGCGGACAGCGCTTCCGCCGTCGAGGCGCCCAGCACCGCGGTCCCGGCGGATACCTCCACCGGTGCCAGCGGGCTGCCCGGCGAGACCCCGAACACGGCGACGTTGGCGGTCCCCGCGCCGCCGGCCGCCTGCGCCCGGGTCTGGGTGATGCCCAGCGGTTCGGCGGACTGGACGCCGGGCTGGTTCCTCCACCGGGCCACCTGCCCGGCCGTCACGGAGCTTTCCGTGTAGGACGCCTTGGGCGTGCCGGCTCCGGGGGCGCCGAAGGCAATGGCGTCCACCGGCCGGGCGGCGGACGCACCGAGCTTGCCGATTGCCGACGTCGACTGCTCGGCGAGTCCCGCCGTCAGGCCGGACAGCATGACCAGCAGGAGGGTAATCAGGGCTACGACGCCGCCCATCATGGCGAACCGGCCTTTGGCGAAGCGGATATCGCGGATTGCCAGGAACACGTTGTTTCTTCTCTCAGCAGGGGTGGATTCTCTTGTCCTTCCACTCTCCCGGCGGAAGCCTGCGGCGGCATCGCGGGGACGGTTGATCCGCGGGAATGGAAAGGTTGAGCCCGCAGTCAACCTTTTGGTTGATCCCGTCCCGGCGGGCCCGGCATAAGCTGATGAAATGCCTGCCACGCCCCTGCCGCCGTCACCGCAAAAAACCGGCGGCGCCCCGGCCAAGGGGCCGCTGGCCGCCCTGGAAAATGCGTCATCGGCCGCGATCCTCCGGGTCCTGCGCGTCACCTTGCACGCGGGGTTCGCCGTCCTGTTGGCCGTCGCCCTGGTCCGGTTGTTCCTTGATGGCGGTCCGCTGCGCTGGCTGTGGGCGGCAGCCGCCGTCGTCCTGGCCGTCATCTACCTGGCGGGGACCGTCCTGGAAAAGCGGCACGCCGAAGCCAGGATCGGCTTCAACCCCCGCCGCTACGGCCTGCTGTGGCTGGGCCTGGTTACGGCCCTGTGGGCGGTGCTGCTTGCCGGGAGTGCGGACTTCGCCTGGCTGGCCTTCCCCATCTTCTTCCTGCATCTGCACCTGCTGCCGCGGCGCGCGGCGCTGCTGACGATCGCCCTGATGACAGCGGCGGTGATCGTCTCCCAGTGGGCAGTGAGCGGCGCGCCGGTCCCGCCTGCGGCCGCCGTGGTGGGGCCCGTGCTGGGCGCGGTGTTCTCCGTGATCACCGGCCTCGCCTACGCGGCCCTCTACCGGGAGGCAGAGAACCAGCGGCGTGCAGCGGACGAACTGCGGCGCACGCGCGAGGAACTGTCCCGGTCCCAGCACCAGTCCGGGGTGCTGGCGGAGCGGGAGCGCCTGGCCCGGGAGATCCACGACACCTTGGCGCAGGGGCTGTCCAGCATCGTGCTCCTGGGGAGGGCCGCCGAACAGTCGCTGGCCGACGGTGACGAACCGACGGCGGCCGCCCGGCTGGCGCTGGTGCAACAGGCCGCAGCGGACAACCTTGCCGAGGCGCGGAGCTTTGTGCGCGGGCTGTCGTCGCCGCACCTTGAGGGGACCACGCTGGTGGAGGCCCTGCGCCGGCTGTGCGGGACCACGGAGACCGGCGCCGCAGCCGCCGGGCTTGCGCTGCGGTGCCGGCTGGAGGTGGACGGTGAGCCGCAGGATCTGCCCCAGCCCGTGCGCGTGGCCCTGCTGCGGGCGGCGCAGGCGAGCCTCGCCAATGTCCGCGACCACGCCCGGGCCGCGAACGCCGTCGTCACCCTTGCCTTCCTTGGCACGGAGGTGACCATGGACATTTACGACGACGGCACGGGCTTTGAGCCGTCCCGAGCGGCCGGTGCCCCGGACGCTGCGGACGGCAGCGGGTTCGGGCTGCGTTCGCTGCGGGAGCGCGTTGCCGGCCTTAACGGCTCGCTGGCGGTGGAGTCCGCACCCGGGGAGGGAACGGTGGTGGCCATCCGGCTGCCGGTGGAGAGTCCCGTTTCGGACGGTGCTGCCCCGCTGGAAGGACGAAGCGATGGGTGAGGTCCGGGTCCTGCTGGTGGACGACCATCCCGTGGTGCGTGCCGGCCTGCGGGCCATGCTGACGGGGTTCGACGGCATTTCCATTGCCGCTGAAGCCTCCGACGGCAGGGCTGCGCTGCACGAACTGGCGCGGCTGGCAGCGCTGGACAGGATGCCGGATGTGGTGCTCATGGACCTGCAGATGGGGGAGGGGATGGACGGCGTCACCGCCACTGCCGAGATCCGGAAGCTCCACCCGGCTCCGCCGGTGCTCATCCTCACCACTTACGACACCGACGCGGACATCCTTGCCGCTGTCGAGGCCGGTGCCAGCGGGTACATGCTGAAGGACGCACCCCCGGAACAGCTGCGGCAGGCGGTGCTGCAGGCCGCGGCCGGCGGCACGGCCCTGGCGCCGCGGGCGGCAGCACTGCTGATGGACCGGATCAGCAACCCCGGAACCTCGCTGACACCGCGGGAAGTCCAGCTGCTGGAACTGTTGGCCACCGGCCTGTCCAACCGGGGCATCGCCAGGCAGGTCTTCATCTCGGAGGCCACGGTCAAGACCCACCTGGTGCACATCTACGGCAAGCTCGGCGTGGACAACCGCACGGCCGCCATCGCCGCAGCCACCCAGCGGCGCATCATCCGGCCGCCGGGCGCCAGGGGCTGAGTTTTGATGCAGCGACGTGTCGGGCCACGGGACCTTGCCGCGTGCCTGCCACACAGTGCCGGGGGACGCCCGGTGGCCCTACTGTGCAGTAGGTTTATTTCACTGCCCCCGTGCCACGCTGTTCAAAGGAGAACGAATGTCCCGTCCGGTTCCCGCCGTTGATGCCCTTCTTGCCACTTACGGCGCGGCCGATGCCTGCGCAGCGGAGCTCCTGTGCGACAGCCACGATCCGGGCGCCGTTGCCTTTACGGTGGTTGCAGCGGACCTCTCCGCGGAGGACATCACCTACGGGGAGCTCCGGGAGCGCTCGGAGCGGGGTGCGGCAGCATTGGCGGAACTGGGGATCGGGCCCGGGGATGCCGTGGCCACCCTGATGGGAAAGTCGGCAGACCTGGTGGTCATGCTCCTGGCCATCTGGCGGCGCGGGGCAGTCCATGTCCCGCTGTTCACGGCCTTCGCGTGGCCCGCCATCGAACTTCGCCTCACAGCCTCCGGCGCCAAGGCTGTGATCACCGACCCCGACCAGCGGACGAAGATCCAGGAAACCGGGGCCGCCGTGGTGGTGGCCGGTGCGGAGGCCTCCCTTCCCGACGTGGCGCTCGGCCCGCTCCTGGCCAGGCAACAACCCGGCATCGCGGCCGAAGCCGTGGGCGGTGAAGGTGCTTTGGTGCTGATCTTCACGTCCGGAACCACCGGCGCTCCCAAGGGTGTGCCGGTGCCGCTCCGGGCGTTGGCCGCTTTCCGCCAGTACGTCGAACTGGGCCTGGACGTCAGCGAGGAGGATGTGTTCTGGAATGCCGCAGACCCCGGCTGGGCCTACGGCCTGTACTACGGGATCCTCGGCCCGATGGCGGCGGGGCGGCGGAACCTGCTGCTGCGACCGGGTTTCTCCCCGGAACTCAGCTTCAAGGTGCTGGAGGCTTTTTCCGTCACCAACTTCGCCGCTGCTCCCACGGTGTACCGCACCATGCGCGCGAAAGCCGGCGCCGGAACAGGTCCTTTCCACCTTCGGCGCGCCTCGTCCGCCGGCGAACCGTTGACCCCGGAGGTGATCAGCTGGGCCCGGGAAATGCTTGGGGTTCCGGTGCGGGACCACTATGGACAGACCGAACACGGGATGATGATCATCAACGCCTGGCACGACGACGTCAGGACGGAGCTGCGGCCAGGTTCCATGGGCCGGCCCCTGCCGGGGTGGAGCTGCGAGGTCCTCAAGGACAATGCTGACGAACCGGCCGCGCCGGGTGAGCTGGGCCGCGTTGCCGTAGACGTGGCGGGGAGCCCCATGATGTGGTTCCGGGGGTATCAGGACGCGCCGGAGAAGACGGCCGGGAGGTTCAGCGCGGACGGCAAGTGGTACCTGACCGGTGATGCGGGCATGGTGGACGAGGACGGCTTCTACTTTTTCTCCTCCCGGGATGACGACGTGATCATCATGGCCGGATACCGGATTGGTCCGTTCGAGGTGGAGAGCGTCCTGTCCACGCATCCGGCGGTGGCGGAAAGCGCCGTGGTGGGCGCCCCCGACGAACTGCGCGGAGAAGTCCTGGAAGCCTACGTTGTCCTGGCCGGCGGGACCACCGGAAGCGACGCCCTGGTCGCTGAACTCCAGGCCCTGGTCAAGACGCAATTCGCCGCACACGCATATCCGCGCCGTATCCACTTCGTCGAGGACCTGCCAAAGACGCCGTCCGGAAAGCTGCAGCGCTACATCCTGCGGCAGCAGCGGGCCGCTTCCTCCGGCAGCTAGAAGCACCCGGACGGACGACGGCGGTGGCACGGCACCCGAGGCTGGGAACCATGGGAGCCGCGCGCCGCCGTCGTGGTTTCCTTATCCAGTCAGCGTTCCCGCTTGCCCCTGCCGGTCAGGCGGGGCCGGGGAGCAGGCCCTGCCTGGCGAGGTCGCCGGCGACGAGCCGGGCCAGTTCGCCGGCGCCGGCCCGGCTGGGGTGCAAGGTGTCGCCTGTCATGAACAGTGTCAGCGTCGCCTCGGGACCGATTTCCGTGAAGTACGCCGAGGACAGGACGTTGAGGTCCACCAGCGGGACGTTCTCCTCTTGGGCCAGGGCAACCGTGGAATGCCGGTACCAGCGGTCCACAGCGGAGTGGACGCCGTCCACGAAGTCCGTGGCACGTCCCTGGGGCGTGACCAGGACAGGGGTGGCGCCGGTGGCCGCCACCTGGCGGAGCATGTCCCGCATGATCTCCTTGAACTCGGCCTCGGAGGTGGCGTTTTTTGCGGCGGTATCGTTGATTCCCATCTCAAGCAGGAACAGGTCGCCGGGCTTGATGTATTTCAGGATGGCCTCGAGCTGGCCGTCGTTGCGGAAGCCGCGGGCGATCTGGCCGCCGGTTGCCATGTTCCGGACGTCGAAGGCCGCCGGGTCGATGTACTGCGGGAGCAGCTGCCCCCAGCCGCCCTGGACACTGGACTCCAGGGGGTAGTAGTTGGCCACGGTCGAGTCGCCGCCCACCCAGATGGTGGGGTCCATGGCCGGGTGGCGGGACACCCGCTCGATTTCCAATGAGCTGAGCGTGAAAGCTGTCCCCGCCTTGCCCTCGGTGACCAGGAGGTTCAGTTGGCCGTCTGTCACGGGGATCTCGAAGGAATCGGTGGCCCCGTTGCCGGTCATGTTCATGACCTGGAAGACGCCTTCCGCGGCGATGCTGGCCCGTGCTGTGTCGCCCAGGGTGACCGTGACCTTGTAGAGGCCTTCCTTGAGGTCCACGTTGAAGGTGTTGGTGCTTTTGGTGCCGTATTCAAGGAAGCGCACGGCGTCGCTGCCGGCGCCGGTGCCCTTGGCCGGGACGTTGGCCATGTGTTCCGGGGTGTTGAAGCCGTACCGCTTCCCGGGGCTGTATGCGTCAGTTGCGCTGACCCCCGTGTATCCCTGTTCCACCGGCCCGCCGCCGAAGTCGAAACGGTAGTTGCTGGGCTCTGCGTTTGCGGCAGGGGCCGTGACGGCGAGCCCGGCGCCTGCTGCCAGGACTGCCGAGGCCAGGCAGCAGGCCAGCGGTGCGCGGACGGCAATGCGGGTAGCGGCGCGTTGTGCGGTCACATTCATCTCCTTTGATGACGGGCGGACTTGATCCATTTTGTATCGATTCAAAAGTTGCCGAATCCCACGCCTTGGCAGGGAAGCCTGAAGGTGTGGGAGGTGCGTTACAAGATTTGTAACAATGTTCCACGTTCCAAGTCAAGATATTTTGTGAGTTTGCTGTGCGCTTTTGATACCCAATGGTGCGGTCGGGGCCTGCCTGTCCGCGCTCAAGGTTGGATCAAGATTGGCCAAAGAAGTCCGGGACACGGGTTGGTGCCGCCCGCCGGCCGGTAATTCTTAAGTGCTTCCAGGCCAGTTCCCCGGCAGGAAGTACTGGAAGCCCCCGCGCTGGAGCGAGACTCGCGCGGGGGCTGTCCCAATATTGCTTAACTCAGTGTCCTGCGGAGGACACCGCCTCGAAGTGTTCCACCACCGGAAACGGCTCGTAGAAGTGGTGCAGCAGCTGGCGCCACTGCTGGTACTCGGGGGATCCGCGGAAGCCGATGGTATGGTCCTCCAGGGTCTCCCACTCGACGAGGAGCAGGTAGGTGCCCGGCGACTCCACCGATCTGGAAAGCGACAACGCTCGGAAACCCGGCATTGAAGCGATGATCGCCCGGGCCTGGTTGAAGGCCGCCTCGAAATCCGTTTCCCGGCCCGGCAGCACCGGGAGCAGGGCGTGTTCGGTAATCACCTGGCAGGCCCTGCAGTTTTCCCGACGCCGATCCAGTACCGCCGTTTGCCGTTACGGGAGTCCTCATAGCGGCCGCCGTTCTTTTCGATCGTTGCCCGTGACCCGGCGTTGTCCTCGTCGCAGGTCAGGAGAACCCGTTCGATTCCGAGCGTTCGGGCCACCGGGAGCGCATCTGCCAACGCCTTCGCAGCGTGCCCGCGGCGCCTTGCCGACGGCCGGACGCTGTAGCCAATGTGGCCGCCCTCGTTGAGGAGGAACTCGTTGAGGTGGTGCCGGATGGCCAGCGAGCCGAGGACGGTGGTGCCCTCCACGATCCACAGGTAGGTGCACGGGACGTACCCGGGTCTACGCACTGTTTCCGGTTTGGCGTCGTTGATGAGGGTGCCGACCAGCTGCGCAAAAACGGTGGGGTCCTTGAAGTCCTCCAGCGCCCAGCCGTCAAGGCCGGCGCCATCCATGCGGGCTCCGTCGAATTCCGTGGCGGCCTCCATCCACGAGGCGTGCAGGGTTGCGTCGGGGCTGGTGAGATGGGCCATTCAACGATCGTAGCCGAGCCCCAAGGGCGGGCGCGGTGGGCCCGGAGCAACGGGCCGGGCACGCCTGCATTCGCCATGGACAACGGAACACGGCCGAACTTAAAATCGATCGCTGGGACCCCCGAGAAAGATGACGGAAAGGGTTCGAGATGGGAATTGAAGAAGACGCGGCAGTAGTGCGGCGCGGTTACGAAGCCTTCAATACGGGCGACGTGGAAACCCTCAAGGGGCTGTTCGCCCCTGATGCCGTCTACCGGGTTGGCGGCAATGGCGGCCTTGCAGGTGACAAGCATGGCCAGCAGGAAGTCATGGGCTATTTCGGCGAACTGTTTTCCCGGTCCGGCGGAACGGTCAAAGTTCAGTTGCGGGACGTGATCGCCGGTGAACACCACACCATTGGCCTGCAGACCGCTGAAGCGCAACGAAACGGGAAATCGATGAAGCAGGACGGCGTCCTGGTCTTCACCTTGAAGGACGGGAAAGACACCGAGGTCAGCGAGTTCCAGGAGGACACCGCCACCGCCTCGGAGTTCTGGTCCTGAATCCGAAGCAGCCAGGGAAACTGCCATCGTTCCGGGCCGGCCGCACAGGCGGCCGGCCCGGAACACGGGCCAATCAGTTCAGGTCGAAGCGGTCCAGCTCCATGACCTTCGCCCAGGCGGCAACGAAATCATTGACGAACTTCTCCCCGGCGTCCTCGCTCGCATAAACCTCGGCCAGGGCGCGCAATTGCGAGTTGGAACCGAAAACCAGGTCCACCGCGGTGGCGGTCCATTTCAGCTCACCGGTTGCGGCATCCGTGATCTCGTAGGCATTTTCCTCCGATTCAGAGGCCTTCCACTTGGTGCCGGGCGAGAGCAGGTTGACGAAGAAGTCATTGGTGAGAACCTGAGGCCTGTCGGTCAGCACGCCGTGGCTGGAGCCGCCCACGTTGGTCCCCAAGGCACGCATGCCGCCCACCAGGACCGTCATCTCCGGCGCGGAGAGGTCCAGCATGTACGCCTTGTCCAGCAGGAGCGTCTCCGGCTGGAGCTTGACGCCGGCACGCAGGTAGTTGCGGAAGCCGTCTGCCCTGGGCTGCAGGTATTGGAAGGATTCGACGTCGGTTTGCTCCTGGGCGGCGTCGGTGCGGCCGGGCCGGAACGGCACCGTGACGGGGAACCCGGCGTCGGCGGCTGCTTTTTCCACGGCGGCGGCCCCGCCGAGGACGATCAGGTCGGCGAGCGATACCTTCTTGCCGCCGGTTTGTGCCGCGTTGAACTCCTCCTGGACGCGCTCCAGCACGGGCAGGACGGTGGCCAGCTGCTCCGGCGCGCCGGCTTCCCAACTGCGCTGCGGTTCCAGCCTGATGCGGGCGCCGTTGGCGCCGCCGCGCTTATCGGTCTTCCGGAACGTCGCGGCTGAGGACCATGCCGTCCCGGCCAGCTGCGGAATGGTCAGGCCTGAATCCAGGAGCTTGGCCTTGAGCTGGGCGATGTCCTGTTCGGTGACCAGTTCATGGTCGACGGCGGGAACAGGATCCTGCCACAGCTGCGCCTCTGGAACCCACGGCCCGAGCATGTGCGGACCCACCGGTCCCATGTCGCGGTGCAGCAGCTTGTACCAGGCCTTGGCGAACGCCAGGGCGAACTCGTCCGGGTTCGCCAGGAAGCGCCGGCCGATCTGCTCGTAGGCGGGGTCGAAACGAAGCGACAGGTCCGTGGTGAGCATGGTGGGGCGGTGCTTCTTGTGCGGATCGTGGGCATCCGGGATGATCTCCGGCGCGTCCTTGGCAACCCACTGGTGGGCGCCGCCCGGGCTCTTGACCAGCTCCCACTCGTATTCGAACAGGATCTCGAGGAAGCGGTTGCTCCACTGCGTGGGCTGGTCCGTCCAGGTGACCTCCAGTCCTGAGGTGATGGTGTCGCCACCCTTGCCGCTGCCGTAGGTGCTGAGCCAGCCCAGGCCCTGTGACTCCAGGTCGGCGGCTTCCGGCTCGGGGCCCACATGGGCGTCGGCGGGACCGGCGCCGTGCGTCTTTCCGAACGTGTGGCCCCCGGCGATCAGCGCGAACGTCTCCTCATCGTTCATCGCCATCCGCTTGAATGTTTCGCGGATGAACGCTGCGGCGGCCACGGGGTCCGGGTTGCCCCTGGGACCTTCGGGGTTGACGTAGATCAATCCCATCTCGGTGGAGCCCACGTCCTCGGCCATCGTCGCGTCACCGGTGTACCGCTCATCGCCCAGCCAGGCGTCCTCGGGCCCCCAGAAGATCTGCTCGGGTTCCCACACGTCCTCCCGGCCGAAGGCGAAGCCGAACGTCGTGAAACCCATGGACTCGAGGGCAACGTTCCCTGCCAGAACCAGCAGGTCCGCCCAGGACACCTTCTGGCCGTACTTCTGCTTGACCGGCCACAGCAACCGCCGGGCCTTGTCCAGGTTGGCGTTGTCCGGCCAGCTGTTCAGCGGCGCGAACCGCTGGCCGCCGTCGCCTGCTCCGCCGCGGCCGTCGTGGACGCGGTAGGTGCCGGCGGCGTGCCAGCTCATCCGGATCATCAGGCCGCCGTAATGGCCGAAGTCCGCCGGCCACCAATCCTGGGAGGTGGTCAGGACCTCCGTGATGTCCCGCTTGAGGGCCTCGACGTCGAGCTTCTCGAATTCCTTGCGGTAGCTGAACGATGGTCCCAGGGGGTTGCTGGACTGCCCGTGGGCGTGGAGGACGGAAAGGTCCAGCTGGTTGGGCCACCAGTCCTGGTTGGTCCGCGGCCGGGTTCCCTTGGGCTGGGGTGTATCGATTGCCGGGTTTTCACTCTCGCTGCCCTGGGCTGTGGCGCTTCCATGGGCCACCGGGCACCCGTCCCCGGCGTTCTGCTTCGGGCTTTGCGCGCTTTCGGGAGCGGGTACCGGGGGATGGTCTGGGCGTTCGGTCATGTGCTTCTTCCTTCCGTTGGGCCGAGGCCGCGGTTGGACTCGGGCAGCCGGTGCAACCCTCCCATTGGAACATAGAGGCACGGGGGGAGGCCCCCAATTTGATGGCCCATGGCCCCGTCCCGGAGTATCCGTAACAGTTGGTCAACCGGCGTAAGCCCGCATTTCGGAGCCGTTGGTCCGTCCTGCGTGGCCGGCTGGCGAGTGCGCTCCACCGGCTTGCGTGGGCGATCGAGCCTGACACGACGGGCACCTTCCAAGCCCTGCACCTCTGCCTGGCCCGGGGACTCGGACAACCCGGCCCTGGCGCCGGTCATCGCGCTCGCCGAACGGGTCTGGCCCGATGCGCCTGGAACGGCTGCCGGCTAGGGACGGAATATCTGTCGGAGGCTGCGGCTTGTCGCAAGAGGGCCGTCGTCGGCACAAGCACGCCGGCCCAACCTCCGGGCGCGATGCAGCGCGCGGGCCTTCCGCCACAGCGGAAGGCCGCGTCGGCGCGCGGAGACTCCCGGCACCTAGAGAAGGAGCACCATGACCATCGGATCAGGAACAACGGCAGGCAACGGACGGACCGCCCTGGTGGTGGGTGCCACCGGCATCGCAGGGTCCGCCCTGGTGGACACCTTGGTGGGCGAAGGCTGGGCAGTCCTTGCCTTGTCCCGCAGGCCCGGAGCCGAGCGCCCCGGCGTCCGGTGGCTCTCCGCAGACTTGACCTCGGCTTCGTCGCTGGCCGCTGTGCTTGGTCCGGAGAATCCTTCCCACGTCTACTTCACCGCGTGGTCGCGGCGGGCCACCGAGGAAGAGAACATCGCCGTCAACGCAGGCATGGTGCGTGACCTCCTCGCCGCCCTCCGGGGAAAGGACGTGGCCCACGTCGCCCTGATGACCGGGCTCAAGCACTACCTTGGACCGTTCGAGGCGTACGCCGCAGGGGAAATGCCGGACACGCCCTTCCACGAGGAGGAACCGCGCCTTCCGGTCCGGAACTTCTACTACGCCCAGGAGGATGAGCTCTGGGCGGCAGCGGCCCGGCAGGGATTCACCTGGTCCGTGCACCGCGCGCATACGGTGATCGGGCACGCGGTGGGCAACGCCATGAACATGGGCCTCACCCTGGCGGCGCAGGCCACCCTGTGCCGGGACAGCGGGGAGCCGTTCGTCTTCCCGGGCTCCGAGACGCAGTGGAACGGCCTGACCGACATGACGGACGCAGGGCTGCTTGCCGAGCACATGCTGTGGGCTTCCACCACTGCGGCGGCGGCCAACGAGGCCTTCAACATCGTGAACGGCGATGTGTTCCGCTGGCGCTGGATGTGGCCGAAACTCGCCGCCTACTTCGGCGTGGAGTGGGAGGGCTACCAGGTTGCGCCCCGACCCCTCGAGCAGTCCATGGCGGGGCGGGAGGACCAATGGCGGAAAATTGCCGCTGACCACAACCTCAGCGAACCGGAACTGGACCGGGTGGCGTCCTGGTGGCACACGGACGGCGACCTGGGGCGCGGCATCGAAGTGGTCACGGACATGGGCAAGAGCAGGGACGCCGGCTTCACGGGATACCGTCGGACGCTGGACTCCTTCACAGCACTGTTTGACCGTTACCGCGCCGACAATCTGATTCCCTGAGGGGGACGAAAGGGCTCACAAAACGGCCTGCCGTACGCCGTCAGTGAACCCTGAAACTTCCTCCAGCAACGCCCGGTCAAGTCCCAGTTTCCGGACGTACACTGACTGTCGCACCACGTTTGTGGACACACCGTCAGGTTGGAGCCGCCCATGCTCTGGAAGCTACTTGTTGAATACCTCCGGCCGCACCGGCCGCTGCTGGCCGCCGTCGTGGTTTTCCAGCTGGCGCAGTCCATCGCGTCCCTGTACCTGCCCACGCTGAACGCGGACATCATTGATCAGGGCGTGGCCCGGGGCGATACCGGCTACATCCTGTCCACCGGCAGCTTCATGCTGCTGATCACGCTGGCGCAGATCGTGTGTGCCGTTATCGCCGTGTACTTTGGCGCCAAGGCGGCGATGGGCCTGGGCCGGGACCTGCGCGGCGCCATCTTCGAACGGGTGGGTGAGTTCTCCGAGCAGGAAGTCACCAAGTTCGGGGCTCCCAGCCTTATCACCCGCTCCACCAACGACGTCCAGCAGGTCCAGCAGCTGGTGCTGATGTCCGCCACGCTGATGGTTGCCGCGCCCATGCTCAGCATCGGCGGGGTGATCATGGCCATCCGGCAGGACGCCCAACTGTCGTGGCTCATTGCGGTGTGCGTCCCGGTGCTGCTGATCGCCGTCGGGCTTATTGTCACCCGGATGGTGCCGCTGTTCCGCAAGATGCAGGCCCGGATCGACACCGTGAACCGGGTGCTGCGCGAGCAGCTCACCGGTATCCGGGTGGTGCGGGCGTTCGTGCGCGAGGACATGGAGACGGAACGGTTTGCCGGTGCCAACAGGGACGTCACGGAGGTCGCGTTGCGTGCCGGCCGGCTGATGGCGCTCATGTTCCCCGTGGTGATGCTGGTCCTGAATATTTCCAGCGTGGCGGTGATCTGGTTCGGTTCGTTCCGGATCGAGGACGGGTCCATGCAGGTGGGCACCCTGATTGCGTTCCTGAGCTACCTGATGCAGATCCTGATGTCCGTCATGATGGCCACTTTTATGGCCGTGATGATCCCGCGTGCGTCGGTGTCAGCGGACCGGATTGGCGAGGTGCTGGGCACCAGTTCCAGCGTCCTGCCGCCGGAGAACCCGGTCACCAGCGCGGCATTCGCCGGCAAGCCGCGGCGCGGCGAGCTGGAAATGCGCGACGTCGGGTTCGCTTACCCGGGTGCCGACCAGCCCGTCCTGTCCGGGATCAGCTTCACCGCCCGCGCGGGGGAGACCACGGCAATTATTGGCAGCACGGGCTCGGGCAAGACCACCCTGGTGAATCTGATGCCGCGGCTGTTCGACGTTACTTCCGGGGCGGTCCTGATGGACGGCGTCAACGTCAGGGACCTGGATCCGGACCTGCTCTGGGGGCATATCGGCCTGGTGCCGCAGCGGCCGTATCTGTTCTCCGGGACTGTGCGCAGCAACCTGCTGTACGGCAACCCGGACGCCACCGAGGACGAGCTCTGGACCGCGCTGGAGATCGCCCAGGCGCGCGACTTTGTGGAGCAGATGGAGGAGGGCCTGGACGCGCCCATCTCGCAGGGCGGCACCAACGTCTCCGGCGGGCAGCGGCAGCGGCTGGCCATCGCCCGGGCCCTGGTCAAACGGCCCGAGCTTTACATCTTTGACGATTCGTTCTCGTCCCTGGACACCGGCACGGACGCCCGGCTGCGCCAGGCGCTCAAGCGCAGCACCGCCGGTGCCACCATGGTGATCATCGCCCAGCGCGTGTCCAGCATCGTGGAGGCGGACCAGATCCTGGTGCTCGACGACGGCAGGATCGTTGCGCACGGCACCCACCACGAGTTGCTGGAGACGTCGGAGACGTACCGCGAGATTGTCTCGTCCCAGCTGGCAGCGGAGGAGACAGTATGAGCACGCACCGTGCAGGAACCCGCCCCGCCGGAGCCGGCCCGGGCGGAGGTACGCCCGCTGGAACCGCAGGTGGCGGCAAAGGCGGCCAGGACGCCGTCGTACGCATCCCGCGCCCGGCCGGCGGACCCGGACGTGGCGGACCGTTCGCCGGGATGAACGTGCCGGCGGAGAAGGCGATGAACTTCAGCGCCTCGGCCAAGCGGCTGCTGGCCACCCTCCGGCCGGAACGGCTGTGGCTGATGCTGGTGCTGGTCATGGCCGTGGCGGGCGTGGTGCTGCAGGTGATTGGTCCGCGGCTGCTGGGTGAGGGCACCAACCTGATCTTTTCCGGCGTGGTGTCCAAGCAGCTGCCGCCGGGCGTGACGCAGGCGCAGCTGATTGCGCAACTGAGGGCGGCGGGGGAGAACCAGAAGGCGGACATGCTCAGCGCCATGACGCTGACGCCGGGTGCCGGGATCGATTTCGCGGCGCTGGGCAGCGTGCTGACCTGGGCGCTGGTGCTGTATGTGCTGGCGTCGGCGTTCATGTGGGGGCAGGCGTATGTGCTCAACGGCGTGGTGCAGCGGACGGTGTTCGGGCTGCGCGAGAAGATCGAGGCGAAGATCAACCGGCTGCCGCTGCGTTATTTCGACTCGATCCAGCGCGGTGAGCTGCTGAGCCGGGTCACCAACGATGTGGACAACATCTCGCAGAGCCTGCAGCAGTCCATCAGCCAGGCGGTGACCTCCGTGCTGTCCGTGGTGGGCGTACTGGTGATGATGTTCATCCTCTCGCCCACGCTGGCACTGATCGCCCTGGTGACCATTCCTTTGACGTTGGGGATCACAGCGCTGATTGCCAAGCGCTCCCAGAAGCTGTTCGTACAGCAGTGGAAGAACACGGGCGAGCTGAACGGCCAGATCGAGGAGACCTACACCGGGCATGCACTGGTCAAGGTGTTCGGCCGGCAGCGTGAGGTGGGGGAGCGGTTCCGGCAGAAGAACGCGGAGCTGTATGAGGCGAGCTTCGGTGCTCAGTTCATTTCCGGGCTGATCATGCCAGCCATGACGTTCATCGGGAACCTGGTTTACGTGGGGATCGCGGTGGTGGGCGGCCTGCAGGTGGCGTCCGGTGCCATGCAGCTGGGCGACGTGCAGGCGTTCATCCAGTACTCGCGGCAGTTTACGCAGCCGCTGGCGCAGCTGGGGTCCATGGCCAACCTGCTGCAGTCCGGTGTGGCCTCTGCCGAGCGGGTGTTCGAGCTGCTGGATACGGACGAGCAGTCTGCTGATCCTTCTGGTTCTTCTTTGCAGAGTCCGGATGGTGCCGGGCGCGGGCGGCTGGTGTTCGAAGATGTGTCCTTCTCCTACTCGCCGGACAAGCCACTGATTTCCGGGTTGTCCTTGGTGGCGGAGCCAGGGCAGACGGTGGCGATTGTGGGGCCGACCGGGGCGGGCAAGACCACGCTGGTGAACCTGATGATGCGCTTCTACGAGCTGGACGCCGGCCGGATCACGCTGGACGGCGTGGACATCACCACCATGACCCGGGACGATCTGCGCTCGCGGATGGGAATGGTTTTGCAGGACACGTGGCTGTTCGGCGGGACCATCCGGGACAACATCGCGTACGGCCGGCCCACCGCTTCCTCGGACGAGATCCTGGAGGCGGCGCGGGCAACGTACGTGGACCGGTTCGTGAGGTCGCTGCCCGAGGGGTACGACACCGTGCTGGACGACGAGGGCGCGAACGTGTCCGCGGGCGAGAAGCAGCTGTTGACCATTGCCCGGGCGTTCCTGGCCCGGCCGTCGGTGCTGATCCTGGACGAGGCGACCTCCTCGGTGGACACCCGCACCGAGGTGCTGGTGCAGAAGGCGATGAGTGCTTTGCGGTCCGACCGTACGTCCTTCGTGATCGCGCACCGCCTGTCCACCATCCGCGACGCCGACCTCATCTTGGTGATGGAGGCCGGGCAGATCGTGGAGCAGGGGAACCACGCGTCACTGCTGGCCGCCGGCGGGGCTTACGCGCGGCTGTACGAGGCCCAGTTCGCGGCGCCCGTGGCGGAGGTCTAAGGCTCAGCATCGCTAGCGCGCATCGCCCCGCCGGGTAGGTTTAAAGTGACTGGCGGCCCACGGCGTCTGGGTGGACCTCGAAACCAAAAATTGTCCCCGTTTCGCCAAGAACGTGGTTACGTCCGCAAACTGCAATCGCCTTCCAGAGGCGTTCAACAGTGTCGGCAATGCGATGGTTGATCGACGTTTGCAGATAGTCCCATAAGGCGCTGTTTGTGGGATCCTCTGTCGCAGCTCTGTAGGCTGCGCCCACATGCAGATCCCGGAGAACGGCGTCCTCTATCCGCTGCCAGTGGGCGCTGGGACTTTCCCACGGTTGAGGCGTGTCTCCAAGTCGGTCCAGATGGTAAAAGCGCCCGGACTGACCATATCTGCTGAGGGTGGCGATTAGCGGGCTGACAACGGCATCAGCCTCAACCTCTGCTAACAGTCCGCGCACGTAATCTGTGCTGGCGGCCGTCCGTTGCGACAGCTCTGTCATGACAGATGTGTGCATGTCGGTAAGGTTATGACCAAATTCCTTCATCTGAGCTTTAGTCGGCCAGGATTGCGCTGCGTCCAGAGATGCAATGCCAAGCGTGAGCTTGTATAGCTTTTCGATCCCAATTGAAAGCATGGTCAAGACTGGATCCCGCGTTGTGTCCAGGAGCGCTGCCGTGCGAACCGCACGCGTTCCATATGCCAGCAAATTTCTTGCAGAAGTCATTTCTTCTATGAGCGCGAAGGACTTTTCGCCTTCTAAGTGGGGAATCGTCAAGTTTCCGCCTTTACGGAGTATTCGAGATCCGTTCCCCTCAATTTTCTGACCAGCTAGCGGACAAATTTGTCGAGGCGTCGGCGTTGCTCTAATGTCGCTGGGCAGTCGTCGAGCCGTCCAGATCGGAGACGGTTTCGGTCAAAGGTAGCTCTTCACCGTGGCCCGAAGAGCTTCAGTGTGTTCGTAAATCTCCTCGAGCGAGTTGATGGGCACACGAGTCTCTTCTTTGCTTTCGTCAAAGATGCCGATGTACTTCTGGGTTCGGTTGAAGTGCAGCCGTGCAATGGGTTTGCGGTTGTTGTCGTCGAGTAGCACAGCAAAGTAGGACTTGGCATCACGCTGCGCCACGCGAACTGGCTTTACTTCGCTGCAAACGATGGCGCGCACAATTTGGTAGCCCTCAATTTCTTCAAGCGTCGTCTCCAAACCGTCAGCTTCGGCGAGGTCCGCTTCTGCGACTGGAGCACTGGTCACGGCGGTAGCTACCGCGGCGTCCTCGGTTTGCGGGAAACCAGGGTTGCCGAGCGCCTTCTTCAGCCGTTCGTTCACCTGGTCATTGAGGAATTGCTTGGTGGCTTTCCCAACCAGCGTGGTGAACTGCTCCCGCACCTTCTGCGTGTACGGCCCGGAATAGACCCTGGCTGTAAGGAACTTGACCCATTCATCTTCTGGTTCCTTGAACTGCGCAGCCAAGGTGCGCTTCAGTTCACCGATGTATTTCAGTTCGCCCGCGGCGCTAATGATCGAGTCGAGATCGAAAACATCCTTGGACAGCTTCTGCAGTTCCGGGATCAAAGACTGGTCGATGTCGTTCAGATCCAGCACAAGGAAGGGCTTGGCGTCCATGCGGTTCGGCGCGTCGAGGTCCGTGAAGAACTGGTAGACCTCGCCATTGGTAAGGATGGCAATCCGAGCATTGGTGACCGCAAAGTAGCGGAAGAGCTGTGATGCGTGCTCGATCTTCACCGGCTCAGTGGACTTCTTGCATTCGATCAGAATCTGGACTTCGCCGTCCTTCACGATGGCGTAGTCGATCTTCTCGCCCTTCTTGAGGCCCACATCGGCAATGAACTCGGGAACGACCTCCAACGGATTGAAGACGTCATAGCCAAGAATCGTCGAGATGAACGGCATCACGAATGCATTCTTGGTTGCCTCTTCTGTTTGAATCACGCCCCGCTGCTGACGCACCTTTGCCGCCAGAGCTGAGAGTTTTTCCGCGAATTCCATGTCTTACCCCCAATAAGTCCCCTGTAGCTGGACACCACTGCGTGCCCAACAGCAGTTCAAAGCTGCTGCAGCAAAACTTACATCCGAGGAGCGACATTTACACGCAACCGACTAATAGCCGCCGTCATGTTGCACGGAGTCCCCATCGAGTACCAGACCGGGGGATTTGCACCCCCGGTCTGCAAAACAAAAGCGGACGACGGCGGGCTCCCACCCGCCGTCGTCCGCTCTGCGTAGCCGCCCAGCCAGGGCGGCCCATGAAACTACCTCAGTGCCACAACCCCAGCGCGAACTCTGCGATCACCGTGGACAGCAGGAACGACGCCGTGATGGCCACCAGTCCCACCGGAATGATCTTCCAGCCGATGTTCTTCAGCAGCGGGATGTCCTTGCCGAGGGACAGGCCGGCCAGGGTCAGCATCACGGTGGCGATGGAGAGGAAGTCCACGGTCTTGACCGCCGCGTTCAGCGCCTCGGCCCCGAAGAACCACGGGCTGGAGATGTACGCGCCGATGGTCGTGATGAACACGATCGCCGAGATCTTACGGGTGACCTTGGCCAGCCCAATGCTCACCAGGACCAGCGCCAGCAGGATCACGTACCCCAGCACGATCGAGAGCGACAACCCCTTCGCCGCAACGGAAGCAGTTCCAACACCCAGCACCGTCAGCACGGACAGGGAGAGCCACAGCGGCAGCTTCATCTCGGCCGAGGACTCCGCCACCCGCTCACGGAACAGCCGGTTCTCCTCAGCCTGGGCGGCCTCGCGCTCGGCGTCGGCAGCAGATACAGCGGGAGCACCAGCACCGGCAGCAACCACCTCACGGCTCGCCTGCTTCCGCGTCAGCACCCGGTAGAACTTGTCCGCCAGCGGCAGTGCAATGTAGATGCCCACATACACACCCAGCACCGTGGTGATCAGGTTGGACACGGCGGCCATGCCAAGGACAGCGTCCTGGTCGCCCGGGTACGCCGCGGTGATGCTCGCAACGGACGCAGCCATCATGGAACCGGACCCCACGCCGGCACCCATGGCCAGCGCCAGCGGATCGAAGATCTTCCAGTTGGCCACCAGCGAAGTCAGCAGCGTGATGAAAACGGCACCGAACAGCGTCCCGAACACATACATGGCCAGCACGCCGCGGTACTGGTCAGAGTCCGGCCCGTACTTCTCGGACACCATGGCGAAGGACGGCTCACGGTCCAGCGAGAACGTGGCACCCACCGTCGCCTTGCCCATCCGCAGCAGCACAGCCAGCGGCAGCGCCAGCACGATGGTGCCCAGCAGGTGGCCCACCTCCTGCAGCAGCAGCGCCGGGCCCGCCTTCAACAGGGTGGGCAGGCTGGGGCCAATGTTGAACGCCAGCCGCGCCACCAGCAGCAGCACGGCCACGCCCACCAGCGCCGCCGCCACCCGCTGCAGGTCGATGCCCAGCGGCTTGAACTTCTGGATGGACACGAGCAGGCCCAGGATCAGGCCCCACACCATGGGGAAAATGATGATGGCGCCGATGCCCAGGTCGATCTTCGCCTGCCCGATGAACTGGACGGCGAGGGCAATCACGAACGCCAAAGCGGCAATGGGGATGGTCAGCCTGGTGCCGGCTTTATCGGTCCGGGCTGTAGTGACAGTGCTCATGATGCGCCTTCCTGGGTGAAAGTACGACGGCGGTACGCCGCTTGGGTGAAGCGTTGACGTTGGGCGGGGGTTGAGGCAGCCGCGGCAACGGTCCAGGCCAGCGCGGTGCCGGCCTCGAACATCACCCCGTACGCCTGGGGAGTGTCCGCCAGGGCGGCGAACGCGTGCGAATGGATGGGAACGTCCGCACCGGGAATGCTCAGCCACGGGTGCAGGGACGGGATGACCTGGGAGATGTTGCCCATGTCCGTGGAACCGCCGCTCAGGCCTGCCGCAGGGGAGGTGTCCTTGCCGAACGCGTCCATCGCCGCCGTCCAGTGCGCGGCGAGGTCGTCATCCTGGATCAGCGGCTCGTACAGCGGTTCGGTGTCCTCGAACACCAGCGTGGTGCCGGTGGCCAGCGCCGCCCCTTCGAAGCAGCGCCGCACCCGCACCAGCAGCGCCTCGAACTCGGGCAGGGTGAAGGCCCGGCACTCGAATTCCACCACGGCTTTCTCCGGAATGATGTTGGTGACGTGGCCGGCCTCCGCCACAAAGCAGGCGATCCGGTGGTCGGACGGGATCTGTTGGCGCAGCAGCCCGATCGCCACCTGGCTCAGCACCGCCGCATCGGCGGCGTTGACTCCCAGGTGCGGGGCCGCAGCCGCGTGAGCGGCCTTGCCGGTGAACGTCGCCTTGTAGCGGCCCACGGCCTGGGCGCTGGTCCCGGCTGGGTTGTAGGTGACCCCGTCCTGGACCGGGTGGACCATCAATGCCAGCCCCACGCCGTCGAACGCTCCCTGCTCCAGCATCAGCGCCTTGCCGCCGCCGTGCTCCTCCGCGGGGGTGCCGATGGCCTTGAGCGTGATGCCCAGCTCGTCCACGTACGGCTGCAGCGCAAGGGCCGCGGCCACCGACGCGCCGGCGATCAGGTTGTGCCCGCAGGCGTGCCCGATTCCCGGCAGCGCGTCGTATTCCACGCAGAGCGCCACGGTCAGGTCGCCGCTGCCGGCGGTCGCCGTGAAGGCGGTGGGCAGCCCGGCGCTGCCGTGCTCCACCTCGAAGCCGCCCTCAGCCAGCAGCGCGGTGATGGCCTCGGCAGACTTCACTTCCTCGAAGGAGAGTTCCTTGAAGCCGTGGATGTCCTTGGCAAGCGCCTCCACGCGGGGTTTCCAGCGTTCGACGCCGTCCGCCAGGGCAGTGCGCAACGCACCTGCGGCGGGGGTTGTGTCAGTCGTGTGCATGGGTCTCCTAGTAGGACAGTGACGGGAAGGGGGATCCGGCGGCGCGCGTTGGCACCCACACGGCCTTGGTCTGGGTGTACTCGTCCAGCACGCCCGGGCCGGAAGAACGGCCGTGGCCGGAATCCCCGAACCCGCCGAACGGCACCGCCACGTGGATGGTCTTGTAGGAGTTGATCCAGAACGTGCCGGCCTTGACCTCGCGGGCCACGTGGTGGGCGCGGGACACATCCGAGGTCCACACCGCCCCGGCCAGGCCAAAGCTGGTGTTGTTGGCGCGGGCGATTGCCTCGGCCTCGGTATCGAACGCGTCCGCCCCCACCACGGGGCCGAACACCTCGGTGGTTTCCAGCCGGTTCGCCGGGGTGACGCCGTCCAGCAGCGTGGGCATCACCCAGTGGCCGCCTTTCAGCGCGGAGCCGCTCAACGCCTCCGGCAACGCTGACTCGGTGAGGCGACGGCCGCCGTCGTCCATTCCCGCCTCGATCAGGCCGGTGACGGTGGCAAACTGCTGCGCGGTGATGATGGGGCCCACCTCGGTGTCTGCGCTGAGCGGATCACCCACCCGCAGCAGGGCGGCCTTGGCGGCGACCATCTCCACGAACTGGGCGTGCACTCTGCGCTCCACCAGGAGCCGGGACCCAGCCACGCAGGACTGGCCCGCACCCGAGAAGATGGCGGAGATGGCGCCGTCCGCGGCTCGGTCCAGGTCGGCGTCGGCGAAGACGATATTGGCGCTCTTGCCGCCGAGCTCCAGCAGGGCCGGGATACCCGCCTGGGCTGCGGCCACGGCGACACGGCGCCCGGTGGGGACCGAACCGATGAAGCTGACTTTGCCCACCCGCGGGTCGGTGGTGAGTGCCGCGCCCACGGTCTGGCCCAGGCCCGCGGCGACGTTGAAGACGCCCGCCGGCAGGCCCGCTTCATGGGCGATCTGGGCCAGCCGGACCGACGACGCCGGGGTGAATTCGCTGGGCTTGATGATCACCGCGTTGCCAGCGGCCAGTGGGGCGGCAGAGTTCCAGCCGGCGGTGAACAGCGGTGCGTTCCAGGGCGTGATGGCGACGACGACGCCCCACGGCACGCGCTCGGTGTACGTGTGCCAGTTGCCCGGAACGGGGATGGTCTGCCCGGTGAGCTTGTCCGCCCACCCGGCGTAGTACCCGAACATTTCGGCCACCTTGGCCGCCTCTGCCCGGGCGTCCCGGATGGGCTTGCCGGTGGTGGCGGACTCGAGGATGGCCAGTTCCTCGGCGTGCTGCTCCACGGCGCGGCTGACGTTCCGGAGGATGGCGGCCCGCTCGAAACCGTTCAGCGCGCCCCAAATCCGGGCGCCCGCCGTCGAACTTTCCAGGATGGCGTTGGCACCCTCGGCGCCGGGGTCCGCGTAGCTGGCGAACGGCTCGCCAGTGGCCGCTGCGGTGAGCGTGATGCTGTCTCCGCTTCCGGCGGCGACGCGGCCGTCAACGAAAGCGCCGAGGCCCGCCGGGAAGGCGGCGTCCAGGACCGACTTGGCGGTGGCCTTGGAAGAGGAGGTGGGTGCTGTGGTGATACTCAAGTTCTTGTTTCCTTCGGGGGACGTAGTCGCGGGGGCTCTTAGGCGGCGGAGGTGGGTGCCGGGGCGCCGGCCGGGGTGATGGCGGGGGCCACGATTCGGGCGATCTCGGTGAAGTCAGCCCGCGGGCCAAGGACTGCAAGGGCGTCCTGCCACTGGTTGGCGACGGCGGCCAGAAGCGCGGGCTTCTCCCCGATTTGGGCGGCAACGTCCACGGCAAGGGCGGCGTCACGGGCCATCAGGCCCATGGAGAAGCCGGAATCGTGCGTGCCGGTGAGGACCCAGTTGGGATACATGGCGGCCGAGACTTTGCTGCCGCCGGAGGCTCCGCTGATGCTGGCCGCTGCCGTAGCGGGATCGATGCCGTAGGCCTTGGCCACGCCCAGCGCCTCGCCCACGGAGGCGAGGTTCGCGGCGGCCAGGACGTTATTGAGGAGCTTGACCACGTTGCCGCTGCCGGGGCTGCCGATGTGGCTGTAGTTGCCGCCGGTGAGCGCCAGCAGAACCGGCTCGGCAGCTTTCAGCGCGGCGTCCGTGGCACCCACGAAGGCGCTGAGCGTTCCCGTTGCGGCGCCGTCGCGGCCACCGGAAACGGGGGCGTCGATGAACGCCGCACCGGCGGCCTCCGCGAGCTGGGCCATGTGCTTGCTGGTGGCGGGCTCGGAGGTGGTGGTGTCAATGATGGCGACCGTTCCCGGGCCGGCCAGGAGCTGCGGCACAGTGGTTTCGACGATGCCGGCAGCGGGCAGTGAAAGGACTGCGTAAGGTGTTCCGGCCAGGCTGGACAGGGTGTCCGTGGTGCCGATGCCGGTTTCTGCGGCTGCTTGGCGGGCGGCTTCCGAGGGGTCGAAGCCGGTGACGTCCCAGCCCGCCTTGTGCAAGGTGGCGGCCATGGCTCCGCCCATGGCGCCGAGGCCGATGACGGCGACGCGGTTGTTTTGTGGCTCGTTCATAGAGGTACTCCTGGTGGCTGTTGGTGGTTCTGCGTGCCGCGGTTTTGTATTTGCGGCGCAGCTAGTCGAGGTAGATGTCCAGGTCTTTCCAGAGCTGCTGGGTGCGGCGGATGGTGGCCCGGCTGCGCTCCGGATGTGCTGCCTCCATGCCCGCGAGCAGGCCGTAGACCAGTGAGTTTGCAGCGGTGACGGACTGGAAGAAGGAGATGCCTTCGGAAGCGACCACCAGGAGGTGGTCCGCGGCGGTGGCCAGGCGGCCGCGGCGCAGGTCGCTGATGGCAACAACCGTTGCGCCTGCCTCTTTGGCGGCTTCGGCGGCGATGATGATCTGCTTGACGGAGCGCCACATGTTGATCACCACCAGGACATCACCGGGCCCAAGGCTGTTGGTGCTGGACGCCAGGTGGGGGCCGGCACGGTTTTCCAGGCTGATCGGGTAACCCATGGTGGAACCCAGGTGGGCCATGACGCTGGCGGGGCCGGCAAAGGAGCCGATGCCGACGACGGTGATGGACTTCGCTGACGCCAGCGCGGCGATGGCAGCCTCGGCTTCCTCGGGGGTGTTCGAGTCCAGCGTCAGGCGGAGGTTTTCGATGTCGTGGGTGATGGCTTCGTACAGCGGGCTGCGGGTTTCGCCGTGCTCGGTCAGGGTGTCCTCGGTGGAGATCATCACCAGGTAGCGGGACCGGAGTTCCCGCTGCAGGTCAGGCCAGCCGCGGTAGCCCAGGTGTTGTGCCGTGCGGACCACGGAGGAGCTGTTCACGTCCGCGCGCTGGGCAATCTCGGCGATGTCCGCGTAGGAGGACAGCTGCGGGTTGCGGCGGATGACCTCCACCACGCGGCTCTGGGCCTTGGTCAGCGCAACGTCCGGCAGGGCATCACCAAGCCACGCGTGGGAGCTGATGCCGGAGCCGTTGCCGTCAATGTCGGCGGCGCGCCCGGGTGCCGGCTCTGCTGCTGACACTGCTGCCGGCTGGGTTGCCTGCCCTGGTGCCTGCTCTTCTGCCTGCTCTGTGGAAGCGCTGGGGTTCACGCTGGTGCCCGTCCTGTAACGCAGATCACTCTGCAAGTTCAATTGCATCTAATGTACTCTGCAATTTCGTTTGCGAACAGTGTTTTGCGTTTCGGGGATGTAAAACCTAGCCTGCTGCGGCCCTTTCAACCGACAAGAGCCTCGCGTAGTTCAAGCACATGCTCGCGCCCTCGTTGGC
Source organism: Pseudarthrobacter sp. MOO14 (assembly GCF_058267675.1). NCBI lineage: Bacteria > Bacillati > Actinomycetota > Actinomycetes > Micrococcales > Micrococcaceae > Pseudarthrobacter > Pseudarthrobacter sp. MOO14. Next base: position 1,822,567 of record NZ_CM177849.1, on the reverse strand, counting down.
CGGAACCCTGTTCCCGTCCACGCTTACGTGGTCCCCGTGGGTCAAGACCGAGCCGTCCGGCAAAACCGCAGCCTCCCCGTCCAGGCTGGTGCCCGCCGGAAAGATCAAGGTCCAGTCGGTGCCGTCCTTCGCGAGCAGGATGAGGCAGCCGGCGCCATCCCTGGACACCTGTCCCGCCACCGTGGCTTCCACCCGCGGCCCTGACGGTGCACTCTCGACCGTGAGTGCCTTGGTGCCCCCATCGGAGACGAGCAGCTTGGCGGTGAGCTCCTGCTGGACCGCGGGAGCGGGACTCGCGGCAGCCGGTTGCGCGGGATCCTGCGCTGAACAAGCCGCCAGCGCGAAAAGGGCTGCAATGGCCGTGCCGACGGTAATGGTGTGCTTCATTTCTGTTCCCCCTACAGAAAGCTGAAATCCCAGCCTACGGCCCGGAACCCGTACCCGCAGGCTCCCTTCAGCACCTTGGCGAGGCGTACGACGGCGGGTGGGCACCCGCCGTCGCACGCCTCCGTGCTGCGCGGCTGCTTTGGTACCTCGCGGGCTGTCTGTTCCAGCCGGGGTGCAGGTTGTTGGCGTCACCCCAAAATGTCAGACCCTGCTGCGAAGATTTTGGTTATGGAAGCCGGTGTGGTGGCAGGTGCGGGAGGCAGGGCGGCAATCGCCTCTGCGGTCGCCTCTGTGGCCGGGCTGGTCCATGAATTGGAGCGGGTCGTGGCCGGAGGCAGCCCGGCTGGCGCAGGGCCCGATCCGTTGCGGGAGCTGTCCGAAGCCTCCCTTGAGGGACTGGAAGTGCTGGCCCGGATTGAGGCGGCAACAGCCGCGGCCAAGGTCAGGATGATCGCCGTCCACGCGGAGGCAGCAACCCTGTTGGAGGCACCCCCGGCCGGGGCTTACAGGGAATCAGCCCAGGAAATGACAATGGTGGCGGAGATCGCCTGCGTACTCACCATCGGCGAACGCGCCGCATCGGCCTTGCTGGGGCAGGCCCACGCGCTGACCACCACGTTGCCGGCGGCTCTGGATGCGTTGCAGGCGGGCACCATTTCGTGGCAGCACGCCCGTGCCGTGGTCGACGAAACCACAGGGCTCGAACCCGCCCGTGCTGCGGCTTTGGTGGCCCATTTCTTCGACCCAGGGGACCCGAACCCTGCCCGCGGCGCCGCGCCCGGCGACCTCGTGCCGTCGCGCTTCCGGCGGAAGGTCCGGGCCTGGCGGGAGCGCACGTATCCGGACTCGTTGGAAGAGCGGCACGCCATTGGCGTGGCGGACCGGCGGATGGAATACCGGCCGGACGTGGATGGCATGGCGTGGCTTTCCCTGTACCTTCCCGGCGATACGGCCTGCGCGGTGTGGAACAAGGCGTCCGCTGTGGCCCGCGGGTTGCAGGGCCCCGGGGAGGACCGCACCCTGACCCAGTTGCGTGCAGATGTCGCGGCCGCACTCCTGATGGGTGCCAGGGCTGGTGGCGCGGCTGTTGCCGGCTCGAACCCCGCGGCCGGCTCGAACCCCGGGGCTGCCTCGAAGCGTAATGCCGCCTCGAACCCCGGGGCTGGCGACGACGGCCACGATGCCCGCTCGTTCGATGCCGGCAACGGCCCCCATGCCGAGGACGGCAACCCTTACGCCGTTGACCTGAGCAGGATTCCCACACCAAAAGCAGACGTCCTGGTCACCGTGCCCGTCTTTTCCCTGCTGGGGCTCACGGATGAACCGGCCGACCTTGACGGGTTCGGTCCCATTCCGGCGTCCATGGCGCGCCGGCTCGTTGCGGACGGGGCTGGTTCGTTCTACCGGGTGCTGGTGGACCCGCGGGACGGGGCGCCGCTGGAGATCGGACGCACCAGCTACCGGCTGCCGGAAAGCATGAAGCGGTGGATCCGGATGCGTGACGGCAGGTGCACCTTCCCCGGCTGCAGCAACCACACCCAGGACAACGAATCAGACCACCTCACCGCCTGGCAACACGGTGGAGCCACTGGAATCAGCAACCTGGGGCAGCTGTGCCCCAAGCACCACCGCCTGAAACACGGCTCCACGTGGACGCCCACCCCGGCAACCATGAACGAGCCACCCGGATGGACTTCCCCTGCCGGCCGTCACTATCCGGCCGAACAACCTGACTGGCAGAAACCGCAATGGCCGCCCGGATTCCCGGCAGCGGAATGGATCGTTCCGCCGGGCTGCCCACCGGGTGGGGCCAGCCCCTTCGAGGAAATCATCGTGGCGTACCTCGCCTCGTGACGCCACGGCACAGAGTTAGAACACTGCTGCGGCGAAACTGCCGCGCCGACGCAGCGGCCGATGCAGCGAAGGGGGCGACGGCGGATGCGTGCCGTCGTCGTGGGGTTGCTCGGGTCGGTGCCTGGCCGGGGTCTGTCCGGGTGCCCCGCCGTCGTCGGGTCGTCGTCCGTTCCGTGCCCGGCCCATTTCCGTGCCCAGCAATGTCCCGGCCAGTTCATCCCTACGCAACCACCACGTCCACCTCCGTTCTTTCGGGCGGACAAGCCTTGGCAGGCACCCACTGCCCGGCGGCTCGCGATACAAAGGGCGGAAGGCCCACCGTCCAAGGAGTACCCCGTGTTCGTAAGATCCACCCTGGCCACGCTTGCCGTCCTCGCCACCCTCGCCGGAGCAGCCGCAGCTCCCGCCCAAGCAGCCGACAACACAAGCGACAGCAGCCAGGCCTTCACCTTCGGCGTTATCGGCGACATTCCCTATGGTGCGGCCGAGATCGCAAAGTTCCCGTCGCACATCCGGGACCTCAACGCCGATGAGGACCTGAAGTTTGTAGCACACGTGGGCGACATCAAGAACGGCTCCTCCGTCTGCTCCAACGAGTACTTCTCCTACATCCGCTCCCAGTTCGACACCTTCACCCACCCGCTGGTCTACACGCCGGGCGACAACGAATGGGTGGACTGCCACCGAACCAACAACGGCGCCTACAACCCGCTGGAGCGCTTGGACAAGATCAGGGAGGTGTTCTTCAACGAACCTGGCAAGACGCTTGGCGCCACCATGCCCGTCAAGAGCCAGGCGAACCTGGGGCTGCCCGAGGACGTCCGCTTCACCAAGAACCGGGTGGCTTTCTCCGTTCTGAACGTCCAAGGCAGCAACAACTCGCTCCTGCCGTGGACGGGGTTGGGCAAGACCGCTCCCACGCCGGAACAGCTCGCCGAGGTGGAACACCGCACGGACGCCGTCCTGGCCCAGATCCACCAGACCTTCGCCGATGCCAAGCGCAGCAACGACCGGGCCGTGGTACTCATGCAGCAGGCGGACATGTTCGATCCCGCGCTGCTCGCCGACGCCGCCGCCGACCCCAAGACCGTGTCCGGCTTTCGGGAGGTCGTGCAGGCAATCGTGGACGAAACGAACCGCTTTGACGCCCCGGTCTACCTCGTCAACGGCGACAGCCACGTCTTCGCCCAGAACCAGCCCCTCGCCGCCGGCTCGCCCTGGCTGGATATCTACGGTTCGCCGGCCGCGGACAACCTGCAGCGCATTACCGTGGACGGCGCCAATAACGCCGTCGACTACCTCCGCGTCACCGTGTCAGGCAACAACGCCAAGGGTGCAGACGTCCTGAGCTGGGAAAAGGTCCCGTACAGCGGGTAGCACCACACTGAAGCGGACGACGGCGGGCGCCCACCCGCCGTCGTCCGCTTTCCTGTGTGCCGGAAACCGGCCGTCCTAGAGCCGGAGCGCCATGAACACGCTGTGGGGATCCAGCACATAGCCGGCGAATGGTGCGCACTCGGTGAATCCGTGGCGGGCATAGAGGCGTCGGGCCGGGGCGAAGTAGTCCTCGGTCCCGGTTTCCAGGTAGACGCGCTCCAGGTTCCGGGACCGCGCGTCGGCGAGGATGTGCCGAAGCATGAGGCTGGCGATGCCTCGTCCCCGAGCCGATGTGGTGGTGCGCATGGACTTGATCTCGCCCTTCCCGGCTGCGCCCGGTGTGGAGCCCAGGAGCTTGAGTGCCCCGCAGCCCAGCAGTGCACCCTGCTCGCGGGCGGTCCAGAACGTGATGGATGGGGCGGAGAGCGCGGAATGGTCCAGCGCATGCACGCTTTCTGGAGGCGAGGTGGCGAACATGTCCGCCAGGTGCTCGCTCAGGAGCCGGTGGACGTCGTCGCGCTCGGGGCTGTCCCGCTCTATGGAAATCATCACTTCAAAGGTACCGGTTGCCTGCGGCGCCGCGGTGTGCGACTATTCGGGGGATCGTGATCCGAATGCAGGAGGTGAGACCCATGAATGCAGTATCCGCAATGGGTGCTCCCTCGCAGTCCACGATCGCGCGGCTGAACTAGCCGCCACCGGGAGCGCCGCACAGGCTATTCGCGAAAGGCGACTCCCATGAATACAACACCTTCCTCCCAACCACGCCCCTCCCAGGGTTCACTTCCCGGCCGCGCACTGGTCCTTGGCGGGGGCGGATCAACGGGCAATGCCTGGCTGATCGGCGTCCTGGCGGGCCTCGCCGATGCCGGATTGGACGTGACCCGGGCCGACCGGGTCATCGGTACCTCCGCCGGATCCACGGCCGCAGCCCAAATCGCCGGGGCACCCCCGGCCGAACTATATGCTGCCATCCTGGACGCGCCTTTGCCGCCACAACGCCGCCCTCCAGCCGGCCACGCCCCTGCCAGGCCGGTGTCCGACCACCTGGAGCGGACCGGCAGGATCATTGCCGCCGCCGAGGATGCGGCCGACATGCGCCGCCGTATGGGTGCGGTTGCCCTGGAAATGGCGGCTGCCCGGAACCCTTCAACGGCGACCGCTCCGGTGCAGGACAGCGCGTCGCCGGCAGGTTCTGCAGGGGAGAGTTCAGCCCAGGGCGGTTCCCTCCGGGAGCAGTGGCGCGCAACAGTTGCAACGCGGCTCCCCACGCTCGAATGGCCGCAGCACGAGCTGCTGATGACCGCGGTTGATGCCCACAGTGGCGAACCGGTGGTGTTCCACCGGCACAGCGGCGTGGACCTGGTGGACGCCGTGGCCGCCAGCTGCGCCAGCGGCTTGGCGTACGGGATCGGGAACAGCAGCTATATCGACGGCGGCTACCGGCGCAACGAGAACGCCGACCTGGCGGCCGGGTGCGGGCGGGTGCTGGTCCTCTCGCCCTTCGGGGGCAGGACACGGATGCCGCTGGAGTGGAACATGCAGCTCGCAGCGCAGGCCGATGAGCTGCGGGCCACCGGCAGCGTGGTGGAAACGGTCTTCCCGGACGTCGGCTCGGAACACCTGTTCGGTGCCAACGCCATGGACCTGCGGCTGCGCCCCGCAGCCGCCCAGGCTGGCTACACCCAAGGAACGGCCCTTGCCGGGCGGCTTGCCGCCGTCTGGAGCTGACGCCGCCGGGGACGCGTTCGCCCCCGGGACGCGCTCGACGGCGGGTGCGCGTTCGACGGCGGGTGGGCGCCCGCCGTCGAACGTTTCCCGCTACAGCGTGGCCAGGAAATCCTCCGCGAACCTCTTCACGCCGTCCCATTCGGTGTAGACGTAGTCCCGGGACGTATCGGTGTCCAGGGAGCCCTTGTCGCCGGCGATCTTCTTCATGATGAGGCGCTTGATGAACCCGTAGTGCGTGTACAGCAGGGCGCCCCCGAACAGCGCCACATGGGCCGGCCGCCAACCGGTTTGCTCCTCGAACTCCCGGACGTAGCTCTCGGCGTTTTCGGCATCCCCGTGCGCGGCCAGGCTGACGGAGAACAGGGCGGATGGGAGCCGCTCCAGGGTTTCCCGGTTCTTCCGGACAAAGTCCTGGACGTATTCCTCGTGCTTGCCCATGTGCACCGATGCCCCCACCAGGACCGCGTCACACCCGGGCGGGATCGAGTCGCCTGCCTGCTTGATGTCCGCAACGCGGGCCTGGTGCCCATGCGCCTGGATGACGTCCCCAATGAACTCGGCGATCCTGGCCGTCTGGCCCTCGGTGGTCCCGTACGGGATGTAGATGCTGCCCATCGTTGGCCTCCTGGTGGTGTCCGGACCGGGTCCTGTATTACCTTGCCGAATTCCCGGTCCGTGGCGTAGGGCCCAACGTCCCGGAAGTTTTTGGCGCATGAGCCTTTGGCACTTCTCAGAGGGGATGACAAAAGGAGCGAAGAATGTCGGAGGCGGTCAAAATTATGAATTCGCCATAACTGGCGAGGTCACGTCATTGGTCCCGATTTTGCTGCCCTGCCAGGCCTCAGGCCGGGTAGGACGGCGGGACTGGCTAAAAAAGCAAAAGAGCGTATGGTGGCCGTTAACGCGAGAGAAGGGCGTGGTTCCGGTGTCTGGAAAATCAAAAGGCGGAGCGGCCAAAAAGGTCGGCAAGTCGATCCTTGAGAAACGTGCCGAAAAAAAGGCGAAAACCGAAAGCAGTGAGCTTCACGTTATAAAGCAGCGCAAGAACCACCGTTGACTGGGCTGCCGGCCAGGACTCCTAGCCCGGCTGGCTGCCTGTAGGCCGCCAGGGACGCTACTCCGGACCCTTGTCGATGACGCAGAACCGGTTTCCGTCCGGATCCTCAAGCACCACGAAGTCCGGGTCCTCCGGGTACATATCCCAGTCCACGCGCTTGGCGCCGAGGGAGACCAGCCGCTCCACCTCCGCGGCCTGATCGTCCGCGTACAGGTCCAGATGGATCCGCGGGTAAGCCTGGACAGATGTTTCGCTGAGCATGAGGGACAGGTGGGCGCCGGGCCCCGACGGCGGTTCGAGGGTCACCCAGGTGTCGTCACCAGGTTCCCGGGGGACATAACCGAGGGCTTCATGCCAGAAGGTGGTAGCGGCGGCGACGTCGTTGACGCCGAGGACGATGGTGCCGATGGTCAACATCCGCCCAGCCTAAACCGGGCGGGGCAGGTCCGGCTAGACTCGCCTGCATGGGGGAAAACAACACATCCGGGGAAGAACGACCATCCAAACGCGCCAAACTGCCCGCCGCCGTCGTACCCTGCCTCGGTCTGGCGGCAGTGCTGGTCGGCTGCCTCGTCGCGTACCTTAATCGCGACTTCACGGGCTGGGTTGCCTACGCTCCCTTGAGCAACCAGCCTTTCAGCGCCAACGGGGCTGCGTTCATCACGCAAGGCACGCAGGCGGGCCTGGCTGTTGCCGGCGTGGGACTGCTGGTGCTCTCTTTCTGGGCAGGCATGGTTGCGGGCCGTCGGGCTGGCTCCGTCCGCCGCTAGCGGGGGAAGACCGCCAGGCCCTGCACGCCGCCAGCGGCGGCAACGGGGACGTGGATCTCGGGAAGTTGCTCGAACGCCGGTTTGGCGAACCAATAGCCCTGGAGCAGGCGGACACCGGCTGCCTGCAAAACCCGGTATTCCGCCTCCGTTTCGATGCCCTCGGCGAGCACGGTGATGTTGAGGTCCCCGGCGATGGCCACGATGCCGGCGACCACTGCCTGCCGTGCGGGACTGCCGTCGATGCCGCGGATGAGCTTCATGTCGATCTTGATCAGGTCCGGCTGGAAGTCGACCAAGAGTCCCAGGCCTGCATGGCCGGCCCCGAAGTCGTCGATCGCCGTGATGAAGCCGTGCTTGCGGTATTCGGTGATGATATTGGTCAGGTGGGCGGTGTCAGTGACTTCTTCGTTCTCCGTGAACTCGAACATGATCGAGGACAACGGGAAGTCGGCTTTCGCAGCCGCAAGCAGTGTCGCGCGGAGGCAGGCCGCCGGTTCGTAGACCGCGTTGGGCATGAAGTTGATGGAGAGCATCAGGTTCTCGCCGGCCGGGAAGAGCCGCGCCGCCAGTTCGATGGCCTTGACGCGGCAGTCCTGGTCGAAGCGGTACTTCTGCTCCGGGGAAACCCTCCGCAGGACCTCGTACGCGCCTTCGCCCGCCACGCCCCGAACCAGCGCCTCATAGCCCCACGCCCTGCCGGCAACAGCGTCATAGATCGGCTGGAAAGCCATGCTGAAGTCGAAATCAAGCCGTGAAGATGTGGTGCAGCCGTCGCATGCCAAAGTTGGGGTCCTCTCGAATGGTTACTCAAGAGTAGGACACGGCCGGGCAGGTGCGCGGGATAATCCTTTCGCTGTTCACCCAACATCAGGTGATGCGTCGGATAATTCCGACATATACTGCCATTGTGCTTCCTGATGTTTTTGCCGCCGTCTCCAACCCGGCGCGGCGCGTCATCCTCGACGAGCTCCGGGAAGGGCCCCGAACGGCAGGTGAACTCACGGGGCTGCTGGACCTCAGCCGCCCCGCCGCCTCCGAGCACCTGGCAGTCCTGCGCGAGGCAGGCATTGTCCGGGAAGAACGCCAGGGCAGGAACAGGGTGTACCACCTGCAGCCTGCCGCCCTCGCCGAGATCGGCGGCTGGGTGAAGCACTTTGAGCACTACTGGAACCAGCGGCTGGATGCGCTGGCCGACCTTCTGGACGAGGAGAAACCGTCATGACAGATAACGCCATCCGGCTCGAACGCCGCTTCCCGCATCCCGCAGCGGCGGTCTGGGCCGCACTCACCACGCCCGAACTGCTGGCACGGTGGTGGGCCCCGGGCGACATCACACCTGCCGTGGGCCACCGCTTCACCATGGACATGGACTGCTGGGGCCGGCAGCAGTGCGAGGTACTCGCCGTGGACCCGGGCACGTCCATCAGCTTCCTCTTCGCCGAAGGCCAGCTGGACACCACCATCACCTGGCGGCTGGAACCCATTGACGGCGGCACGATCCTCCATTTCGAGCACGCCGGCTTCCGCCTCGATACCCCCATGGGCCGCCATGCGATCGAAGGCATGGGCAACGGCTGGCCGGGCCTGCTGGCGCGGATGGACGGGCTGCTCGCCGAGGTCTCCTGAGATCGGCGCATACCTGCTACGCTCCACGTAGTTGGCCCGTCGATGAGCCTTCAGGCGGCCACCAGCCACCAGCAGCTTCACGTGTAAGCGGGGTATCCAGCATGGCCGTCGCGGAAATCCAGGTGGACCAGCGCGTGATCGGAATCGACTCCCGGCGGTTCGCCTCGGTGGAGAAGGCGCTGGTGGAGCTGATCACCAACAGCGACGACAGCTACGCGCGCCTGGAAAAGGCCGGCGGCCAGGTCACCGGCAGGATCGTGGTGGGCTATGAGCGCCACCACGCCGGCGCGGTCCTGACGGTCAGCGACCAGGCGGAAGGAATGTCCTTCGAGCAGGCCGGCCGGGATCCTTAGCTACGGCGGCGCACACAGCCCCCTGGCCCGCGGCGAGGGCGCCGGACGCGGGTACTTCGGGCGCGGACTGAAACAGGCCATCTTCGGACTGGGCCACGGCTGGATCGAAACCATCCAGGGCGGCAGGTTCACCCGCATCGACGTCTTCCGTGGCGAAAACGGCGGCTACCTCTACGACGACGGCGGCGCCGACCGCGAGGCCTTCCCCGCGGATTACGCCCGGCTGGGAATAGACGACGGCGGGATCCCTGCCGACGTACGGAACGGCACCAAGGTGACCATCGTCGTCGACAATCCCCGTGCCACGATCACTCAGCAGGCGACCCTGCTGCAGCTGCTCGCGGACAACATCTACCTGCGCGACGTGCTGGGCCGCCGCAACGTGGAACTGGTGCGCGGGACTGCGGGCACCGACGGCTACAGCGGGGACGCCATCCGCTTCGAAGAACCCCCGGCTGCCACGCTCATCGGCCCGGACCGTCCCGGAACCTTCACCGTTGACGGCGTCGAATATGCCTTCACCGTCACGCTCAAGCGGGCCAACGGCGTTGAACTGGCCATGAAGGGCGACGAGCGCACCGCCGGCCTGGTGGTGGAATCCGGTATGGCCATCCTGGACTGCCAGATGTTCGACTACGAAAACCAGGTGGGCACGGAGTACCTTTTCGGCACCGTCAGGTGCCCGGCGCTGACTGAAATGCTGGGCCGGGGCAAAGCAATCATCAGCGACGAACGCGAGGGGCTGAACCCCAAAGATCCGTTCGTTGCCGCCTTCCGCCGCCGTGAGCCGGATGATCGCAGGGGCCGTGCAGGCAGAGAAGGAAAAACTCACCCACCTGGAACGCGCCACCACCTCCGGCCGCACTGCCGAAATGATCGAACGCCTGCTGCAGCACATGAGCGCTGCCGCCGTCCTGGACCTGGGCCTGGACACCGGACCAGTCCGCGACGCCGGAACTCCGGGAACCGGGGAGCCGGCATCCGCGGCGCTGCGGTTCACCACGCCGTTCTACTACCGCCCGCCGGGGCATTCGTTCCACGTGGCCCTGCTGCTGGATCCCGGCCAGCTCCCCGCCGGCGGGACCCTGGAATTCGATGTGGACCTGCCGCCATCGATCCGCCTGGTCCCGGTCCCGGTGTCCATTCCCGTCTCCGGTGTGCAGGACACAACCCGGCTTGAATGGACGGCTACCGGGGACCGGCCCGGAGACCAAGGGGAAATCACCGTGCGTGCCGGGGATTACTGGGCGCTCAGCGAAATCGTCATTGCCGAACATGCCTCACGTCGAAGCGCGGACCAGCCGCCGCACCCTGCAGTCCCCGGTTCCGGTACCCCGCCGGGCGCGCGCCAGCAGGCCCACCGTCCCGGCCGGGACCATGGCGTTGACCTCTTCACCGGCTACGACTTCCGCAACCTCCACAACACCACCGACCGGGCCGTTTACAGCGAGGCGGAGCGCAAAGTCATCATCAACACCGCCGCGCCCACCGTGCAGCTGTACGTCGATGGCCGCGGCCGGTTCCGTGACTCCGCCCGGCTGTTGCTGGCCGAGTTGTTCCTCGACGTGATCGCGGAGGAACTGGCGCGGCGCCGGGTGGAGCAGAACGGGCACGCCGGCGACCTTGACGCCTTCCGGAAAGCCAAGCGCAGCATCATCGGCCGCTACGGCAGTGAGGTCCACCGGACGTTCCTGGGGTGACAGTACGTTGCTGGGGTGACTCCACGCAGGTCGGGTGGCACCACGCAGGTCGGGTGGCACCCCCCAGTGCCGCTTCAGGGCTGGAACCGGTAGCCGATGCCCGCCTCGGTCAGCAGGTGGCGGGGGTTTCCGGTGTCCGGCTCGAGTTTGCGGCGCAGCTGTGCCATAAAGACGCGCAGGTAGTTTGAGTCCTTGGCATAGGCCGGGCCCCACACATCGGTCAGGAGCTGCCGGTGGGTGATCAACTTTTCCGGGTTCCGCACCAGGATCTCCAGGATCTTCCACTCGATGGGCGTCAGCCGGACATCCGCTCCCTCCCGGCTCACCCGGTGCTTGGCCAGGTCCACCGTGAAGTTCTCCGTGACCACCACCGGCTCCGGTGCCTGCAGGTCCGCGGACCGGCGCAGCAACGCCCGCAGCCGGGCCAGCAGTTCGTCCGGTCCGAACGGCTTCGTCAGGTAGTCGTCGGCGCCGGCATCCAGGGCTTCAACCTTGTCCTCCGAGGTATGCCGGGCCGAGAGCACCAGGACCGGGACACGGCTCCATTCCCGCAGTTCCTTGATCACGGTGACGCCGTCGATGTCCGGCAGCCCAAGGTCCAGGATCACCAGGGCCAACGGATTCTGGGTGGCGGCCAGCAGCGCTGACCTCCCGTCAACGGCAGTGGTGACCGCATAGCCGCTGGTTTCGAGGGCAAGCTTCAGGATCCGCAGCAGGTGCGGGTCATCATCCACTACCAGGACGCCCGTCACTGCTGATCCGCCGTTGATGCCTGGAAGGGGGCCTGGTGGATCCGCCGGGCCAGGAACGACTGGGGCACCACGGGCGCCTGTCCGCGGGGTCCGTCGTCGGGAAAGCCGGTGGAAAGCGGCAGCCTGATCACCATGGTCAGTCCTCCACCCGGGGTCTCCTCCGCGGTCAGCGTGCCGCCCATCGCCTCGGTAAATCCCTTAGCCACGGCCAGGCCCAGGCCCACGCCGGTGGTCTGCGGAATGTCATCCAGCCGCTGGAACGGACGGAACATCTCCACCACTCTCTCTGCCGGAACGCCTTGGCCGTGGTCGATGATACTGATCTCTCCGGCCGGCTGCCCCTTCAGCGTTGTGTTGCTCAGGCCGCCGGCGCCGCCCACCACGGCAATATCGGAACCCGGCGCGTACTTGACCGCGTTCTCCACCACATTGGCGATCACCCGCTCCAGCATCCCGGGGTCCGCCTCGATCTCAGGCATATTCGGCGGCAGTTCCACCCGAACCCTGCCCGCGGGGACGGACCGGAGGGCGCTGGGGATGACCTCGGACCAGCGCACGGGCCGCAGGAGTGGCTCGGCCCCGGGGGAGCTGAGCCGGGACATATCCAGCAGGTTCCCCACCAGCAGGTCCAGCCGGTCCGAACATTCATCAATGGTCTGCAACAGCTCGTGCTCCTGCTCCGGGGCGTAGTGCCGGTCCTTCTGCAACAGCATGCCCACCGAAAGCTTGATGCCGGCCAGGGGAGTGCGGAGGTCGTGGGAAACCGCGCGGAGGATGGACGTGCGCATGGTGTTGCCCTCGGCCAGGCGCAACACTTCACGGCGGCTGTCCGCCAGTTGCTGCCGCTCCAGTTGGGCGGCAAGGTGGACGCCGAACGCCGCCAGCAGGCGCCGGTCTCCCGCGGGAAGCGCACGGCCGAACAACACCAGCCGTGTGGCGGGATCAATGTTCTCCGTCGTTTCGGTGCCAAAATCCGCGGCCCCGGAATTCCCGGCGCCGGAACCTCGAGCGCCACCATCCACGGTGCCAGAACCCCCGCTGCCAGAACCCCCGCTGCCAGAACCTCGGGTGCCAGCATTCCCGCTGCCAAAATCCGGGATTCCGGTCTCGCCCGGTCCTGGCACCTCGCCGGCGCCGGCAACCAGCCGCCAGCCCGCCGTCGTCCGCTCATTGCCGTCCGGGCCGCTGCCGTACAAAGCTGCCCCGCGGACGCTGAAGACGTCGAGGGCCTGCTGGAGCAGGTCCTTCACGCCATCCTCGGACCGGACGGCGCCGCGGGTGAGGTCGGAGAGCGTGGTGGCCTCGGCGCGGGCGCGTGAGGCCTCCTTGGAGCGCCGCGCGGAGAGGTCCACCACCACGGCGACGGCGGCGGAAACCCCGACGAAGACCAGCAGGGAGAAGAAGTTGTGGGGATCGCTGATGGTCAGGGTGCCCACGGGAGGCGTCGAGAAGTAGTTGACCAGCAGGCTGCTCCACAGGGCGGCGAGCACCGCCGGCCACAGACCGCCCACCAGGGCCACCGTGACCGATCCGGTCAGCTGCACCAGGATGGCGGTGGACACACCGGGGTCCGGGTCCAATGCCAGCAGGAGCTGCAGGACCACCGGCAGCACCGCGGCGAGGATGAAGCCCACCGTGACGCGGACTCGGCCCAGGTCCCGTTCTCGCCGTGGACCGGCTCCCCGGCCGCCCAGGGGATGGGACACCATGTGCACGTCGATGTCCCCGGAATCGCGGACCACCCGCGTGCCGATGCCCCCGCCCAACAGGCCGCCCACCGTGCCCGCGAACTTGCCCCGCCGCGAAATGCCCACCACGATCTGTGTGGCGTTGACGCTGCGCGCAAAATCGAGCAGGGCAGCGGCCGGATCCTCACCGGCCACAATGTGGTAACTGCCGCCCAGGTCCTGGATTAAGCGGCGCTGGGCTTCCAGGGACTGCGGGGACTCATGGACCACCCCGTCCGCCGCACGGACATGGACCGCCAGCAGATCCCCGCCGTTGACCCGGTTAAGGATCCTGGCCCCGCGCCGGATCAGGATCTCGCCCTCCGGTCCGCCGGTCAGGCCAATCACCACCCGCTCCCGCGCCGGCCAGGTCGCCTGGATGTCGTTGTCCGCCCGGTACCGGGCCAGGCCCTCATCAACCCTGTCCGCCAGCCACAACAGGGCCAGTTCCCGCAACGCGGTCAGGTTTCCCAGCCGGAAATAGTTGGCCAGGGCGGCGTCTACCTTGTCCGGGGCGTAGATCTTTCCCTCACCCAGGCGCTGGCGCAGCAGTTCGGGGGAGATGTCCACCAGGTGGATCTGGTCTGCGCGGCGCACCACCTCGTCGGGCACCGTCTCGGCCTGCCGGACCTCCGTGATGGTGCCCACCACGTCGCCCAGCGAGGCCAGGTGCTGGATGTTGACGGTGGAGAGGACGTTGATGCCCGCGTTGAGGAGCTCGTCAACGTCCTCCCAGCGTTTACCGTGCCGGCTTCCCGGAACATTTGAGTGGGCATATTCGTCCACCACCGCAGTGGCCGGGGCGCGGTGCAGGACCCCGTCCAGGTCCATTTCCTCGAACTCGGTGCCGCGGTAGGGCAGCCGCCGGGGCGGGATGGTTTCCAGGCCTGCCATGAGGGCGCGGGTTTCGGCCCGGCCGTGGTCAAGGGCGAACGCGATAACCACGTCCTCGCCCCGGTTGGCCAGCCGGTGGGCCTCCTCGAGCATCTCGTAGGTCTTGCCGACCCCGGGCGCCGCCCCGAGGAAGATCCGCAGCGTTCCACGTGCCATGCAGTTATTCTTCCACTCCGGCAACGCCGCTCAGGACCGCGGCGATCCGGCCGCCGCCACGTCGAGGTTGAGCGCCGTGACGTTGACGGTGGGCTGGCCCAGGAACGCTGCAAGGCCACTGCTGGTGTTCTTGTCCACCAGGGCCTGGACGGCCTCGGTGCCCAACTGGTGGGCGGCGGCAACCCGCGGTACCTGGAGCCGGGCGTACTCGGGGGAGATGCCGGGATCCAGCCCCGACCCGCTGGCGGTGACGGCGTCCGCGGGGACGTCGGACGGCTGCACGCCCTCGGCCTCCGCCACGGCGGCACGGTTGGCGTTGACGGCATCGGTCAGCTTGGCGTCGTTGGGGCCCAGGTTGGAGGCCGACGACGACGCCGGGTCCCAGCCGACGGCGGAGGGACGGGCGTGGAACCAGGCGGGGTCCTGCGTGCCGTCGTCGTCCTTCACCTGGGCGATCAGCGCCGATGCCGCGGGCGCGCCGGCACCGTCGCGGAGGATGGAGCCATTCGCCTGGTACGGCGCAACCAGCTGCCCGACGCCAAAGACGGCGGCCGGGTAGGCGAGGCCAAGCACCACGGTGGCGAGGAACAGGAAACGGATGGCCGTTCCCGACTGTCGGAGATAACCGGTGAGCGCATTCATGGGGATTCCTAGCCGATGCCGGGGATGAGGGAGATGAGGAGGTCGATGATTTTGATGCCGATAAACGGGGCAATAAGGCCGCCGAATCCGTACACCAACAGGTTCCGGCCCAGGGCCTGGCCGGCCGAGATGGCGCGGTACTTGACCCCGCGCAACGCGAGCGGTACCAGGGCGATGATGATCAGCGCGTTGAAAATCACGGCCGACAGGATGGCTGAGGACGGCGTTGCCAGGCCCATGATATTCAGCAGCCCAAGCCCGGGGAACGTCGCCGTGAACAGCGCCGGGACGATCGCGAAGTACTTGGCGACGTCGTTGGCCACCGAGAACGTGGTGAGCGCGCCGCGGGTGATCAGCAGTTGCTTTCCGATCCCCACGATGTTGATCAGCTTGGTGGGGTCCGAATCGAGGTCCACCATATTCGCGGCTTCCTTGACTGCCGGCGTGCCGGAGTTCATGGCCACGCCCACGTCCGCCGCCGCCAGCGCAGGGGCATCGTTGGTGCCATCCCCGGTCATCGCCACCAGGCGGCCCGCGGCCTGTTCCTTCTTGATCACCGCCAGCTTGTCCTCCGGGGTGGCCTCGGCCAGGTAGTCGTCCACCCCGGCCTCGGCGGCGATCGCCTTGGCG
This sequence comes from Pseudarthrobacter sp. MOO14, assembly GCF_058267675.1. Lineage (NCBI taxonomy): Bacteria > Bacillati > Actinomycetota > Actinomycetes > Micrococcales > Micrococcaceae > Pseudarthrobacter > Pseudarthrobacter sp. MOO14. The sequence continues at coordinate 1,806,911 of NZ_CM177849.1, read as the reverse complement.
GTGACCGGATTGTCGCCGGTGACCATCACGGTCCGGATCCCCATTTTGCGCAGCTCCGCGAACCTGGCCTGCATGCCCGGTTTCACCACGTCCGCCAAATGGATGGTCCCCAGGACCCGTGCGCCGGCGGCATCGGCCGTGGCAACCAGCAGGGGAGTGCCACCCTGCGACGAAATATCCTGCACCTGGCGTTCCACCTCCCCGGGCATGCGGGCGCCCAGATCGGCGGCGAAACTGCCAACGGTGGAGGCCGCGCCCTTCCTGATCATCCGGCCGCCAAGGTCCAGCCCGCTCATGCGCGTCGTGGCCGAAAACGGGACCACCGCCAACGGCTCCGCGCCCGATTCCAGGGCGGCCAGGTCCGGGCCCAGCGCGCCGTGTTCGGCCGCGAGGTCCACAATGGACCGGCCTTCCGGGGTTTCGTCCGCCAGGCTGGAGAGCCGCGCGGCTTCAATCAGTTCGGCCCGGTCCACGCCCGCTGCCGGGTGGAAGTGGACGGCACGGCGGTTGCCGAACGTGATGGTTCCTGTCTTGTCCAGCAGCAAGGACGTGATGTCACCTGCCGTCTCCACGGCACGCCCGGACGTGGCCAGGACGTTGTGCTGGACCAGCCGGTCCATGCCCGCGATGCCGATGGCCGGGACCAGCGCGCCGATGGTGGTGGGGATCAGGCACACCAGCAGTGCCACCAGGACAATGGGCGACGGCGCTGCGCCGGCGAGGGCGGCAAACGGGGCCAGCGTCATGGTGACGACCAGGAAGACGATGGTCAGCGACACCAGCAGCACGTGCAGCGCGATCTCATTGGGTGTCTTCTGCCGGACAGCGCCCTCGACGAGCTGGATCATCCTGTCGATGAAGGTCTGGCCCGGTTCGGCCGTGATCCGGACCACGATCCGGTCGGAGAGCACGCGGGTTCCGCCGGTGACCGAGGAACGGTCCCCGCCTGATTCCCTGATCACCGGCGCGGATTCACCGGTGATGGTGGACTCGTCCACGCTGGCCAGGCCTTCGATGATCTCGCCGTCGGAGGGGATCACATCACCGGCCTCGCACACCACCACGTCGTTCAGGCGCAGTTCCGTGCCCGGTACTTCCTTGGTGGTTCCGTCCGGCAGCCTCAGCCGGGCCTGGACTCCCTTGCGGCCGGCGCGGAGGCTGTCAGCCTGCGCCTTGCCGCGGCCCTCGGCGATGGCTTCGGAGAGGGTTCCGAACAGGACCGTGAGCCAGAGCCAGGCGGTGACGGTGATGCCGAAGACGGACGGCCGGAACACGGAGATACCCGTGCAGAGCGCGGCCCCCACCAGGACGGTGAACATGACGGGCGAGTGGATCATCTGCCCCGGGGCCAGCTTGCGGACCGCGAGCGGCAGGGCCGCTGCAACCACGGCCGGCGTGAGTTTGGCGGGTGCCTTAGTGTGGTGCTTGTGCGCGCCGGGGGTGCCGAGCGGATTTCCGTCGGCAAAGGTTTGGGTTTCCGCCCCGGGGGCGGTGTCCATGGTGGACCGGGTCATTTCAGGAGTCCTTCTGCGAGGGGTCCCAGGGCGAGTGCGGGGAAGTAGCTCAGGGCGGTCAGGATGACCGTCACGCCCAGCAGCAGTGTGCCGAACAGCGGGCCGTGGGTGGGGACGGTGCCGGTGGATGCGGGAATCCGGGCCTGCCGGGCCAGGGAACCTGCCAGGGCAAGAACCAGGACGATGGGCAGGAACCGGCCCAGCAGCATGGCCGCGCCAAGCATCGTCGAAAGATAGGGGCCGGAAGTGGTGATGCCGCCGAATGCTGAACCGTTGTTGTTGGCACCGGAGGTGAAGGCGTAGAGGACCTCGCTGAACTGGTGCGGTCCCGTGGCCGGAGCATTGGCCATGGCATCCGGGAGCAGGACGGTGATCCCGGCCAGGGTGAGCACCAGCAGCGGTGTCACCAGGATGTACAGGGCCGCAAGCTTCATCTGGGTGGGGCCGATCTTCTTGCCCAGGTATTCGGGGGTGCGGCCCACCATGAGGCCGCCGATGAACACGGAAATGATGGACAGGATGAGCAACCCGTAGAGCCCTGACCCTGTGCCGCCCGGCGCCACTTCGCCGAGCATCATGTTGACCATTGCCACGCCACCGGCCAAGGGCGGCAAGGAATCGTGGGCTACATTCACCGCGCCCGTGGAGGTGAGGGTGGTGGAGGCGGCGAAGATCGCGCTCGACGCCGGGCCGAAGCGGCTCTCGAACCCTTCGCCGATTCCGCCGGCGGCGGCCGTCGCGGTCCCCTGCGCGGTGGCTACTGCCCAGCCGGTCAGCGCGGTGGATGCCAGCCACAGCGTGGCCATGACGCCGGCTATCGTGTGCCCCTGCTTCTGGTCGCCCACCATCCTGCCGAAGGCATACGGCAGCGCCGAGGGAATCAGCAGGATCAGGAACACCTGGAAGAGGCTGACCAGCGCGTTCGGGTTTTCGAACGGGTGGGCCGAGTTGGCGTTGAAGTAGCCGCCGCCGTTGGTACCGAGGACTTTGATGGCTTCCTGGGATGCCACCGGGCCGCCCGGGACAACCTGTGAGACTCCGGTGGCGCTGTTGGTGACGTCCGTGGGTGCGAAGTTCTGCACCACACCGCCGAGAACCATCACCAGGGCGGCGAGGGTAGCCAGTGGCAGCAGGACCCGGAATGACGTCCTGGCCAGGTCCACCCAGAAGTTCCCCAGCCTGTCCGTCCTGGTTCGGGCTATGCCGCGGATGAGGGCGACGGCCACCACGATGCCCACTGCTGCCGAGAGGAAGTTCTGGACGGCGAGCAAGAGCATCTGGACTGCAATGCCGATTGTGGATTCGGGTGCATAGGTTTGCCAGTTGGTGTTGGTGACGAAGGAGATGGCGGTATTCATGGCCACCCACGGGTCCACTCCGGGCAGCGCCGGGCTGCCGGGAAACAGGCCTTGTGCCCGTTGGAGGGCGAACACCGCCAGTATGGAGACGGCGGAGAACACCAGGACGCTGCGGAGGTATGTTGGCCACGCCTGTTCGCTGCCGGCGTCCACGCCGGCGAGCCGGTAGAACAGCCGTTCCGGGCGGCTCGAAGCGGTGCCGTCGAAGACGCGCGCGAGGTAGAGGCCCAGTGGTTTGTGGACTGCGGCAAGGGCCAGCACCAGGGCCGCCACCTGGATGAGGAAGGAAGGAGCGTTAAAGGCCACCGGCCGTTCACCACTTCCCGGGCTTGATCAGGGCGGCGAGCAGGTAGCCGAACAGGCCAAGCCCTGCCAGCAGCAGGATCAGCCACATGAGTGCGTCCCCGTTCACTGCCAGTCCTCCGCCTTCTCCTGGCGGGCCGCGGCGGTCAGCAGGTGACCGATCCACATGACGAATCCCATGCAGGCGGCGAAGATTCCAATTACAGCCACGTCGGCCATCAGGTTCCTTTCACTGTTGCCCCGGAAGCGGGGCCTGGTTCCAGTGAATAGCCCGCTGTGGCGATGTAAGGCGGGCCTAACGGATCCTTAACGGCAGGGCCGTGAATCTTAACGCGGATTTAATGCGCGCGGACGCCCCGGAAGGAAGGCGGGGTGGCGTAGGGGCTCAGGGCCAGTCGGCGCGGGTGAACCGGACCTGGCTGTGCAGCGTGAGGAGGAGGTCGGATGACCATTCGGGGACGGTAGTATCTGCGTCTACCTCAGGCACGGACGCCTGCTGCGCATCCTGGTTTGCGGTGCCTTGAGGATCTTCAACTGAGCTTTTCACGCGTCCCCCTCGACAAGCCTGTATGCACACCCTAGGAGCCCTCCAATGGCATGGGAAGAGGGTTAGTCCACAGCCGGGATAAACTGCGCAAATCTTGAGGATCTCCGCTACTGGGAACCCGGAACGGCGGCCCTGCGCCGAGGTTCCACACTTATCGGCGCCCGCGAATCGGCGCCCGCCAGCGGGATGATTTCCATCCTGCCGGCGGGGCCGGCAAGCACCAGGACGTGCCGTGCCGCCACGCTGCCCAGCATTTCCGCCGCCTCCGCCGTGAGCTCCTCCAGGGAGGGCGGAAGTGCGGACGACGGCGTGGGGCCGGGACCGCCGTCGTCCGTCCGCAGCCAGGTGGTCACCTTGGCTCCGCCAATGGCGGCAGCGATGCCGCGGGCCAGGGCCTCGGGGTCCACGGTGCCTGGCGGATAGCCGCTGACCAAGGTGATGTGCTCGATCACCCGCTTGCCCGCCGGGGCCGCGGCGGCGAGCAGTGTCCGGTCATGCCGCCACAATGCAAAGTGGTATCCCGCCACGAGCCCGGCCGCCACCAGGAGGCCCAAGGGGGCGCGGATCCGGTCCAGGACGCTCCCGGCCGTGATGTCACTGAGCAGGAACTCGAAGAGCCGGTAGCCAATCACCAGCAGCGTGATCAGGGCAACGACGGCACTGACTCCGAAGAACGCCACCAGGTAGACGCGCCGCCCGGGCGGGATCTGGTCTGCCGTCCGGGGCTGGTGCCGCGGCTTCCACGCCAGCCACCAGACCGGGCCGCCCACTGCCAGCGAGCTGATGCCGCCAAGGAGCAGGGTGCGGGTGGCGCCGCCCGCCAGCGGCGAGACGGCGGCAGCCAGCAGTGCGTTGACCACCACGCCTACCCCGGAGGCTGCTGCCGCCAGGGCAACGGCGGATGTCACCAGGAGGCTGGCACGCCGGGTCGGGGTGGAACGCCGGACGGAGGCCGTGCGGTGGTAGCGCCAGATCACGGCTCCGATGACGGCGGCCGCGATGGCCGGGGCCAGCGGCTCCAGGAGGACAGCCAGGGGATCGGTCCGGTCAAAGGCCAGCCGCAGCACGACGAACACGGCCACGCCCAGGCCACCCAGGGCGGTGATGCCGGCAACGAAGATGCCGACGGCGATGATGGCAACGTCCACCAGGCCGGTCCGGAAACGCCGGCCGCCCTCGTGGAACCAGTGCCACCACCACACCAGTGCTCCGCCGGCCGCCCACAGCAGTGAACGCAGGACATCGAACCACCAGGGTTCAAAGGACGCTGCTGCCGTGAAACCGCGGAGGGCAATGTCCAGCAGCGCGCTCAACGCCGCAATCGCCGCGCCGGCGCCCAGCACCAGGCCAAAAACGGAGCCGACGACGGCCCGCACGTCCTCGAGGTGGGACGAGGGCTTGCGGGGGTGCTTCCACATCCACCGGTGCCACACCCAGATGGCCGTCCAGACCAGTCCGTTGGCCAGCGGGGACGGCCACTGGCTGTCCCTCGCACCAATGAAGGAGGAGGCGAGGTCCAGCAGGGAGGTGGTGGCGATGATGAGCGAGACGGCGTACATCCCGGTCAGGTAGAAGCCCCAGCCCGCAGCGGTGCGCTCGGCTTCGTCGTCGAGGCGCCGCCACACGAGCCACCACAGCAGCAGGGCCAGCGGCCCGCCGATCAGGGTGAAGGCGAGGGAGAGGGCAAGCCCGGCCACATCACCGGAAACCAGAGTGGTTGCCGTCCGGAAGAGCCGCTCGAGGAGTCCGCCCAGGCCCGAGGCGGCAATGACCACCAAGGCAAAAAGCAGGCCGTACACGATCAGCCGGCGGAGGGTTGCCAGGCCTCCGGCCGGGACGGGGGCAACGATTCCTGCCGGGGTGCTCACGGCTTCGCCGGAACTGCCGTGCAGGCCATCAGGGGATACGGCGCCTGGTCGATCATCCATTGTCCATTCACCTTCAGGAGCGAGAAGGCGTCCTCCATTTCATACTCGGACGGACCGAACGGGCCGCCCCGGGGGGACTGGACGATCGAAACCCGTACGGTGGCCGAATCGGTCCGCTCCGTCGTCGAAATCAACACGATGCGGGCCGGACGGGGTTCGCCGGAATAGGAGCCGTAGCACCTGCTCCGGGCACCCGGCGTGAGGAAGGTTTCCGCGGTGGGTATGTCGCCGTCGATCACGGCCCTGCTGTACCGCTGGACCACTCCGGCGGGGCTGGCCTGGTCAAGTGGGGCCGGCTCACCGCGGGTGAACACCACTGCCAGTGCAACCACCACCAGCACGGCCACCACACCCACCAGCGCGAGGAGGATCCGGTCCGGTCTTCGTGCTGCGTCGTCCATGGCACGAGTATGGATCCGTGCAGCCGCTTTCACCTGTGCCTTTAGGCCCGTTCCCTTGGGGGTTCAGGGCCAATATTCAACATAATTAAGAAAAAGCGTTGACTGGGCAGAAATCTTCACTATAGTTGTGTGAGTTAGCTCACCGAGTGAAAGACAATCGATGACCACCGAGAGTAGCACCACCGCACCTCCAGCCACCAGCGAACTGCTGGCCACGGTTGGAAACAAGGTGCGGGCCATGCGCAAGGAGAAGGGCATGACCCTCGCCAAGCTCTCGGACATCACCGGACTCAGCCAGGCGATCGTCAGCCAGATCGAACGCGGCATGGCCAACCCGTCCTTCACGACCCTTGCCCAGCTGGCCCATGGACTCGACATTCCCGTGGGAAGGTTCTTCATTGGCCAGGAACAATCAAAATCCCCCGTCGTGCGCAGGTCGGCACGGCGCAACCTGAAAAACGTCACCCGCGAATCCGTGGGCGAAGCAGTCCATGAACTGCTCACCCCGGACCGCGACGGCACCATCGAAGCGCAATGGATCAGTACGCCCCCAGGGCACGACACCAGCGCGACACCTTTTACCCACAGCGGGGAAGAGTTCTGCTACATCATTTCGGGCCGCAAGGACGTCTACTTGGACGGCGTCTGCTACAGCCTGGAAGAGGGCGACTCCATCACCTACCCGGCAGAGACCCCGCACTGGTACAAGAACAGCTACGAAGAGGTATGCGTAGCCATCTGGGTGAACGCACCACACAAGTGGTAGGCATACCGGTCCCCGCCGGCGCCGACGTCCACCCTTAACTGCCCGGACCCCCCCACGTGGCCCCGGACAATCCTTGCCACCTTCGCAGCATGCGCCTCCTCCAACAGGCGCCGCTGCGTCATACCCTCCTGCGCCGTTCCCGGCGCCAGCGTAAGGACACTTCCATGCTCGACATCCAAGCTACGGACAACGCAGTCCCGTCACCCCGTTCCACCATCTCATCCCCCCGCAACCGCGAAAAGTTCACGCCCGAAGTCCGCAAGGGACTCCTGGGCCTTGGCCTGGGCAACGCCCTGGAATGGTACGACTGGATGGTCTTCGGCCTCCTGTCCGCCTTCATCGGCCCCAACTTCTTTCCCAATGACGAGCCGCTCTCGGCCACCCTGAACGCACTGGCCGTGTTCGCCGTCGGATTCGCCTTCCGGCCGCTGGGCGGCATCCTGCTCGGCACGCTGGCAGACCGCATCGGCCGCCGCCGCGTGATGCTGCTGTCCATCATGCTGATGGCCGGCACCACCCTGGTCATCGCCATCACGCCCAGCTACGCCACCATCGGCGCCTGGTCCGGCATCATCCTGGTTGCCTGCCGCATCCTGCAGGGCATCTCCACAGGCATCGAGGCGCCGCTCTCCACCTCCCACGCGGTGGAACTCGCCCCGGAAGGCCGCGAAGGCTACGTGGCCGGCATCATGTCCTTCTACGTCAACATCGGCATCCTGCTCGCGTCCCTGGTCAGCTTCGTCTGCAGCCTGGTGATCGGCGGCGCGGCCATGGGGGAGTGGGGTTGGCGTGTCCCGTTCATCATCGGCGCCGTGTTCGGCTTCGTGGTGCTCTACCTCCGCCGTTCCCTGCCTGAAACCCTGAAGGCCGAGGAAATGGCCGCCACCACGGCAAAGTCCGTCTGGTCCGGAGTCGGCAAGCACTGGCTCTCCGTCCTGGCCATCGTGTTCGTGGTCGGCGCTGCCCAGGCCTACAACTACGCCTGGAACGTGGGCCTGCCCAGCGCAGCACGCAGCGGTTTCAAGGAAGATCCCACCGCGGTCTTCGCCCTCACCACCATCCTGGGCGCCATCCTGGTGGTGGGCAGCTGGATCATCGGCAAGCTCGCCGACGGCCGGTCCATGTCCCGGTGGTTCCTGGTGACGCGGGTCCTGGCCATTCCCTCCGTCTTCCTGATGCTCCTGTACGTACAGCCCGGCATCGGCGGTTTCGCGGCCGTGCTGCTCGGCGGCTCGATCGTGCTGGTCCTCAACATGACCCTCTACAACGTGGTCAGCTCGTCCCTGATGCCCAAGAACATCCGCGGCACCGGCGTGGCCCTGGGCTATGGCATCGGTGTGGCCGTCTTCGGCGGCACCGCCTCCTACCTCCTGGTGTGGTTGCAGTCCCTGAACCTCACCTGGGTGTTCCCGGTCTACGTGGCCGCCCTCTCCGTCCTCAGCATCGTTTTCTACCTCGCCGCCCGCCGCTCCAACGGCATCTTCGTCGGAAAGTAAGGATTTCCTCCATGAACAACCCACCTACCTTTGCCGCGCCCAAAACCGGGTCCCTGGAACTGTCCACCACTACCGCGGACCTCACCGCCCCGGTGATCTCCCGCTCCGACGTCCTGGTGGTAGGCGGTGGTCCCGCCGGCGTCGCCGCCGCCGTCACCGCGGCCCGCTCCGGGGCCAAGGTCACCCTCCTGGAGCGCTACTCCTCACTGGGCGGCCTCGCCTCCGGCGGCATGGTGCTGGTGCTGGACGACATGATCAACGGCCAGGACATCACGGTCACCGGGATCGTCTCCGAGTACGTGGAGCGGCTCCAGAAACTGGGCCTGGCCATCGTCCCGCCGGCCGAAGACCGCCGCACCTCAGAGGAACTCTGGAACAAGTGGGGCCGCTACGGCACCTTCGACTTCCACTCCCACACCACCCCCAAGCCCATCTGCTATGCCGCCGCATTCGACCCTGACGGCTGGAAGCGCGTCTCCAACGACCTGGTCCGCGAAGCCGGTGTGGACCTGCGGCTTCACTCCTGGTTCTCCCGCCCCATCGTGGACAACGGCGTGATCAAGGGCGTGGTCTGCGAAACCAAGCTTGGCCCGCAGGCCTTCACGGCGGACGTGGTCATCGACACCACCGGAGACATCGACGTCGCCTCCCGCGCCGGCGCCGCCTACGCCAAGGACAACTACCTCACCACCCTGGTGTTCCGGCTGGGCAACGTGGACACCGCGGCCGCGGAGGCCTTCGAACAGGCCAACCCCAAGGAAGCCCGCGCCATCAACCGCAAGATCAAGCGCCTCCTCGGCGGCGCCTGGGAACTGTGGTGGCTCAAGACCCCCATCGAAGGCGTGGTCTGGTGCAACGCCCCGCACATGACCGGCTACGACGGCGTGGACCCGGCGGACATGACCGCCGCCGAATTCGCCGCCCGCGACAAGATCTCCGAAGCCGTGGACTACGTCCGTGCCAACCTCCCCGGATTCGAAAAGTGCTACATGCTGGACGTCGCCTCCCAGATGGGCGTCCGCCAGACCCGCCTGCTGCAAGGCGAATACGTCATGACCAAGGAGGACGTCACCTCCCGCCGGCATTTCCAGGACAGCGTGGCCCGCGGCCGGGACTACTACTACCCGTACCGCTCGCTGCTGCCCAAGGAAGTGGACCAGCTGCTGGTGGCCGGCCGCCACTACTCCGCCACCCCCGAGGCGCAGAAGATGTCGCGCGAAATTCCGCCGTGCATGGCCATGGGCCAGGCCGTCGGCGTCGCAGCAGCGCTCGCCGTCCAGTCCGGCGTGCTGGTCCGCGACGTCGCGGCAGCGGACATCCAGCAGGGCATGCGCCGGCACGGCGCGGACCCCGGCGACGTCCCGTCGTCGAACGCCACCATCGATGCCGACGCGGCGGTGCCGGCATGAGCATGGCAACGGCAGAACGCCCGACGACGGCACCCGCCGCTGCCTCGCCCCTCACCGGGGGCGCGCGGCCGGCCACCCCGCTTCCGCTGGACGGCATCAAGATCGTGGACTTCACCCAGGTGTTCATGGGCCCCTCCTGCACCCAGTTGCTGGGCGACTACGGCGCCGACATCATCAAGGTGGAACGCCCCGGCGCCGGTGACATCTCCCGCAACTCGTTCCCGGACAAGGACGGCCAGGACAACCCGATCTTCCTGTCCATCAACCGGAACAAGCGGAGCGTCTCCATCGACACCCGCACCGAGGAGGGCCGCAATGTCCTGCACGCCATCATGGCGGACGCGGACGTGGTGGTCAGCAACTTCCGCTCCGGGGTCATGGAACGGATGGGCTTCGGCTACGAGGAGCTCAAGGCGGACAACCCCGGCATCATCTGGGCCTCCGGAACCGGGTTCGGCCCCGTAGGACCGTATTCGCACAAGGGCGGCCAGGACGCGATCGCGCAGGCGTACTCCGGCGTGATGTGGCGGCGGGAATCGGAGGACCAGAAACCGGCCATCTACCCCACCACCCTGTGCGACTACATCACCGGCATGCACTTGATGCAGGGCATCCTGCTGGCGCTGCGGACCCGGGAAACCACCGGAACCGGGCAAAAAGTGGAGGTGACCATGTACGACTCCATGCTGCACCTGCAGATGCAGGAGGCGTGCATGCAGCTCAACCGCGGTTACGAGGTCAACTGGGGCGCCATGCCCCTGAGCGGCGTCTTTGAAACCACCGACGGCGCCGTGTGCATGGTGGGCGGCTTCACCCCGGACCCGCTGGCACGGATCTCCGATGCCCTGGGCCTGGACGAGGACCTCACCGAACGCCCTGGATTCGCAACGCTGGAACAGCAGTTCAAGAACAAGCCCGCGCTGCAGGCGATCTTCCGCGAACACTTCGCCGCCAACACCACCGAGTACTGGACCGGCAAGCTGGAGGAACAGGGGCTGCTCAACGCTCCCGTCCACACCCTGGAACAGGCGCTCGCCGACGCCCAGACCGAGGCCAACGGGATGATCGTGGAGGCCGAACACCCTGGGGTGGGGACGGTGAAGATGCTGAACGCTCCCATCCGGCTCTCCGCCACCCCGCCGAGCGTCCGCCGGGCGGCGCCCCGCCTGGGCGAACACAATGTGGAAGTGCTGCTGGAGAACGGCTTCGACGAAGCCACCATCAAGCGGCTGCAGGAACTCGGGGTGCTCCGGTGACGGCGGTTGCAGCGGAGCCGCAGGCACCGGCGGAGGCCTCCGCCCCGGTTGACCAGGTCACCCTGGCCATCGAGGACCAGGTGGCCACCGTGGTGATCGACCGGCAGCACGTCCTCAACGCCGTGGACGGCACGGCCCAGGCCAGGCTCAACGCCATCTGGGAGCAGCTTGAGGCCGATCCGGACGTCCGCGCAGTGGTCATCACCGGCGCCGGCCCCCGGGCGTTCTGCGTGGGTGCGGACATGTCCGCGTCCGCCGTGGACAAGACGGGCCTGGAATACTGGGCCGGCCTGGACCCCAACGGTTTCGGCGGCCTGAGCCTGCGGACCACGCTGGATATCCCCGTGATTGCCAAGGTGAACGGCTACGCACTGGGCGGCGGCATGGAAATTGTCCTGGGCGCGGACATCGTGGTGGCAGCGGACAGCGCAAAGTTCGGCTTGACGGAGCCGCGAGTCGGGCGGTTGGCGCTCGACGGCGGCATCCACCAGCTGGTGCGCCGCGTTCCCTACACCCAGGCGATGGGCCTGCTGCTCACCGGCCGGAAGGCTGACGCGGCAGAAATGCAGGCCATGGGCCTGGTCAACGAGGTGGTCCCGGCGGACGAGCTCGACGCCGCCGTGCAGCGCTGGGTGGACCAGGTCCTGGCCTGCGCTCCCACCTCGGTCCGGGCCGTGAAGCAGATGGTCACGCAGACCGGGCACCTCACCGCCAAGGAAGCCCGCGGCCTGCGGCTGCCGGCCCTGATGGCAGCCCTGGACAGCGAAGACTCCGCCGAAGGCGTCCGCGCCTTCCAGGAAAAGCGGAAACCGGCGTGGCCCGGCAGATAGGGAAAGCCGCCAGATGAACAACAAACCAAGGGAGAACCCGATGCGGGAGTCATTGACGCCGGGCGTGTGGGGCGTCGTTGCCACACCGTTCCAGGGCAGCACGCTGGATCTGGACCTGGACAGCCTCTCGGACCTCGTGGAGCGCTACGAAACCATCGGCGCCACGGGCCTGACCGTCCTGGGCGTCTTCGGGGAGGCCGCCGCGCTGACCCCGGAGGAACGCCGCCAGGTCCTCGAAATCGCCGTCGAATGCACGGAACTGCCCCTGGTGGTGGGCGTAACAGCGTTGGCCACCAGGCCGGCCATCGAGGAAATCCGCGCCGCCCAGGAGGTTGCCGGGCAGCGGCTGGCCGCTGTGATGGTGCAGGCCAACTCGGCGAAGCCCGAGGTGGTCAGCGCCCACCTGGACGCCATCCACCGCGCCACCGGAGCCAAGGTGGTGCTGCAGGATTATCCGCTGGCCAGCGGCGTCGCCATCTCCACCGCCGCCCTGGTTGATGTGGTCGCGGCAAGCCCCTGCGTCATCGCCATCAAGGCTGAGGCGCCGCCCACCAGTGTGGCCATCGCCGAGCTCCACGCCGGTACCGGGGTTTCGGTATTCGGCGGACTCGGCGGCCAGGGGCTGCTGGACGAGCTCCTGGCAGGCGCCGCCGGTGCCATGACCGGGTTCTCCTACCCCGAGGCCTTGATTGCCTGCGTCCGCGCCTGGCGGGAGCAGGGGTATGCGGCGGCCGCCGGGCAACTGGTGCCCTACCTGCCGCTGATCAACTTCGAGCAGCAGGCCAAGGTGGCCCTGGCCATCCGCAAGGAATGCCTGCGCGAGCGGGGCTGGATCAAGGACCCGGGCGTCCGTGCCCCGGCGGCCGGCTTTCCCGAGAACCTGCGGCATGCCATGGAGGTCCATCTCCGCGAAGCCGCCATGGCCCTGGACTTGAACCGGGCGCTCGCCCCGGCGGGGAGGAACTGATGGAGCTGGGAATTGCCGGCAAGACGGCGCTGGTGGCCGCCTCCACGGGGGGACTGGGACTCGCCGTGGCCCGCGCCCTCGCCGCGGAAGGCGCCAAGGTGGCCATCGTGGGCCGCCGCGGCGTCCGTGCCAAGGAGATCGTGGACGAGCTGCAGGAGGCGTTCGGCGGCCTGCCGGGCTTTGCGGCCATCGCCGTCGAGGCTGACCTCACCGGTGCCGAGGGTGTTGACGCCGCGGTGACGCAGGCCGAGGCCGGCCTGGGGCCGATCGACATCCTGGTCCTGAACGGCCCCGGCCCCCGGCCCGGAGCCGCCGCAACACTGGGCAGCGAGGACATCGCCGCGGCGTTCGACCTCCTGGTCAAGCCGCACCATGCCCTGGTCTCCCGCACCCTCCCGGCCATGCGGGAACGGCGGTGGGGGCGGATCCTTGCCATTGGCTCCAGCGGTGTCGCAGCACCGCTGCCCAACCTGGCCGTCTCCAATACCGGCCGCGCAGCCCTTGCCGGCTACCTCAAAACGCTCGCCGCCGAGGTAGCCCTGGACGGGGTCACCGTGAACCTGCTCCTGCCCGGCAGGATCGCCACGGACCGCGTCACCGAACTGGACCAGGCAGCGGCAAAGCGCCGCGGCACCACGCTGGAGGACATCCGGCTGGAATCCCGCAAAACCATCCCCGCCCGCCGTTACGGCGAGCCCGCCGAATTCGGTGCGGCCGCCGCCTTCCTCTGCAGCGCCCCGGCGTCGTACATCACCGGTGTGGCGCTGCGGTGCGACGGCGGCCTCATCCGCAGCCTCTAGCCCCAACTTCCAAAGGAATGCCATGACCTCCACCGCCCTGGACCCCAACACCACCGCACTGGATCGCAGCAAAACCGCCCAGCACCTCATCAACGGGCAATGGCTGGGAATCGCGGAAACCCGCCGCACCAACCCCGCACGCCCGGACGAACTGGCAGCACTCTCGCCCAGCGGCACCGCGGAGGACGTTGACGCCGCCATCACCGCCGCCGCGGCAGCGCAGCCTGCCTGGGCCGCCCTGCCGGCACCTTCCCGCGGGGCCATCCTGATCACTGCAGGCAACCTGCTGATCGAACGGCAGTCCGCGATCGCCGAGGACCTGGTCCGGGAGGAGGGCAAGACCCTGGCCGAGGCCAAAGGCGAGGTGAAGCGTGCCTCGGACGTGCTGCGTTTCTTTGGCTCGCTGGGCTGGGCCGCCACCGGAGAGGTGCTGCCCAGCGGACTGCCGGACACCACCATCACCACCCGGCGCGAACCGCTGGGCGTGGTTGGCCTGATCACCCCCTGGAACTTTCCCATCGCCATTCCGGCCTGGAAGACGGCGCCAGCCCTGATCAGCGGCAATGCCGTGGTGATCAAGCCCGCCGAACTCACCCCGCTGTCTGCCACCCACCTGGCCCGTGCCCTGCAGGACGCAGGATTGCCGGCGGGCGTGTTCAACCTGGTGCACGGTAAAGGCCGGGTGGTGGGCGATGCGCTGGCCCGCGACCCGCGCATCGCCGGGATGTCCTTCACCGGGTCAACCAGCGTGGGCCTGGGACTGCAGGAGATCCTGAACGGCCGGCGTGCCCGCGTCCAGCTGGAGATGGGCGGCAAGAACGGCGTCCTGGTCCTGGACGACGCGGACCCAGCCAAGGCTGCACAGGTGGTTGCTGCCGGCGCGTTCGGCCTTACCGGCCAGGCTTGCACCGCCACGTCGAGGGTGTACGTCACCCCCGGTATCCGTGCGGCATTCCTCGACGCCTTGGTGGCGGAGGCGGCAAAGTACACCCCAGGAGACGGCCTGGAATCCGCCATGGGGGCCGTGGTGAGCGCCCAGCAGTTCGAGCAGGACCAGGCGGCGGTGCGCGGCGCCGTTGAGCGTGGCGCCACGCTCCTGCACGGAAAGTACGACGGCGATTCCTCCGAGGCGCTGTTCTTCCCTGCCGCCGTGCTCACTGGCCTTGACTTCGACGATCCTGCGGTGACGGAGGAGATCTTCGGCCCGGTGGTTGCAGTCCTTGAGGTCCCCGATTATGAGGCCGGCCTCGCAGGGATCAACGATTCCCGCTACGGCCTCACCGCCGGCATCTGCACGGACTCCCTGGCCTTGGCCACCGACTTCGCCGCCAGGGCCCAGGCAGGGGTCATCAAGGTCAACCGACCCACCGCCGGGCTGGACCTGAACGTGCCGTTCGGCGGGGTCAAGGATTCTTCCACCAACACGTTCCGCGAGCAGGGCAGGTCCGCCCTGGAGTTCTTTACCTGGGGCAAAACCGTCTACACGGGCGTGTAGTCCCATGACATACGTGATCGCCCAGCCGTGCGTGGATGTGAAGGACAAAGCGTGCATCCAGGAGTGCCCCGTGGACTGCATCTACGAGGGCGACCGGTCACTCTATATCCATCCGTTCGAATGCGTGGACTGCGGTGCGTGCGATCCGGTCTGCCCGGTGGAGGCCATCTACTATGCGGAGGACGTGCCGGACGAATGGGCAGACTACGTCCGCGCCAACGTGGAGTTCTTCCGTGAACTGGGCTCGCCACAGGGCGCCTCCGCACTGGGAAACCTGCATCGGGACCATCCCGTCGTTGCTGCCGAGCCCGTCCCGGCACGCTAGGGACCCAACCCTTTCAATGGCCGCCAAGCCTTCGCTTGGCGGCCATTACTGCGTTAATGCCCACATTTCGCGCTTGTTACAACTATGTTGCTCTATATGCAACGCCAGTCAGAACGGATGAAGCGAAGGCGTGATTGCCCGCCGGACGTTCTGCGCTGGTTTTAATCATGAAGCAGATACAGAAACCTCTTGACTGTGTCGCTCGTCACCACCTATGTTGAAACAACCACGTTGCAAGCAATGCAACTCATACGTTCTGATGGTGGTTCCATGAGTACCAATTCCAACTCCTACGGAGCAGGAGCCGTTGCCGCTGACGCCAACGGCCCCGCCGTGGCAGGCCAGGGTGCCGGCAGCCCCGTGGCAAGCAAGGACGTTCGACGCCGGGTGGTCACGGCCAGTTTCATCGGCAACTTCGTCGAATGGTTCGACTACGCCGTCTACGGCTACCTCGCGGCCGTCATTTCGTCCGTCTTCTTCCCCGAGGCCGACCGCCAGACTGCGCTGCTGGCCACGTTCGCGGTGTTCGCGATTTCCTTCTTCGTCCGGCCCCTGGGCGGCTTCTTCTGGGGCCACATCGGCGACAAGCTGGGCAGGCGCAAGGCACTGTCCCTCTCGATCGTCATCATGTCCGTCTCCACCTTCTGCATCGCCCTCATTCCCGGCTACGGAACCATCGGCATGCTGGCCCCGGTCCTGCTCCTGCTGGTGAGGGTCGTCCAGGGCTTCTCGGCAGCGGGCGAATACGCCGGGGCGTCGGCGTTCCTGGTGGAATACGCGCCGGCCAACCGCCGCGGCCTGTACGCTGCGGTCGTGCCCGCCAGCACGGCCGCGGGCCTGCTCCTGGGCTCGCTGATCGCGGCCCTCCTCAGCTCGGTACTCAGCACCGGGCAGCTGCACGACTGGGGCTGGCGGTTGCCGTTCCTCCTGGCCGCCCCCATGGGGCTGATCGGGCGCTACATCCGCACCAAGCTCGAGGACACTCCCGCCTTCCGCGCCCTGGCAGAGCAGGAAGAGTCCGCCCCCAAGGCGCCGGCGCTGGACATGTTCCGGACCTACCGGAAGCAGCTGCTCATCGCCTGCGGAGCGGTGCTGCTCAACGCCGTCGGCTTCTACGTCATCCTCAGTTACATGCCCACCTACCTGTCTGAGGAACTGGGCTTCGGCCCCACCGAATCGTTCCTGGCCACCACCATCGCCCTGGCCAGCTACATCGGCTTCATCTTCCTCACCGGCATGGCCTCGGACCGGTTCGGCCGCAAGCGGATGCTGATCACCGCCTCTGTGCTGTTCATGCTCCTCACCGTCCCGGCGTTCATGCTGCTGGATACCGGCAACTTCCTGGTGATCGTCCTGGTCCAGATCCTGCTGGGCGGCATGCTCACCCTCAACGACGGCACCCTGCCCAGCTTTCTGGCCGAACTGTTTCCCACCAAGGTCCGGTACAGCGGCTTCGCCGTCAGCTTTAACCTGTCCAACGCGATCTTCGGAGGGACCGCGCCGTTCATGGCCACCCTGCTGATCGGCCTGACCCAGAGCAAGCTGGCCCCCGGCTGGTACCTCGTGGCCGCGTCCGCCGTGTCCCTCGCCGCAGTCCTGTTCGCCGCCGAAACCTCGCGCAAGCCGCTCAAGCACCTCTGATCCTGCAGGGGACCCGGAACTTTCTTCCTTCCTACCCACCCATGTGCGGCCAAATACCTGCCCGCAATATCGAAAGGCACACCCGTGACCATCACCACCGACAACGCCTCATCCATCGCCGAACTCGAGCGCCTCAAGGTCCTGCACAACGGCACCAAGGGCAAGCTCACGTTCTCTGACGCAGAGTTCGAGCGCCGCCTCGGCGGCCTGCGGCAGATCATGGCCGCCAAGGGGCTGGACGCGGTCATCCTCACCAGCTACCACGGCATCAAGTACTACTCCGACTTCCTCTACACCACGTTCGGCCGCAACTACGCCTTGGTTGTCACCGCGGACGACTCGGTCACCGTCACCGCAAACATCGATGCCGGCATGCCATGGCGCACCTCCTACGGCGAGAACATCGTCTACACCGACTGGCGACGCGACAACTTCTACTTCGGCCTCCAGGAGGCACTGCGCCAGCGCGGCGTCAAGGCCACCCGGCTGGGCGTCGAGGACGACTTCCTCCCGGGCCTGACCCGCGAAAAGATCGCCGCAGCGTTCCCCGGCGCCACGCTCCTGGATGTCTCCCAGGACGCCATGCGCCAGCGCATGATCAAGTCCGCCGAGGAAATCGAGGTCATCAAGCACGGTGCCCGCATCGGCGACCTCGGCGGCGAGGCCATCCGCAACGCCATCCGCGAAGGCATCACCGAGTACGAGGTGGCCCTGATCGGCACCGAAGCTATGGTGCACGAGATCGCCCGGACCTTCCCCGACCGCGAAGTCCGCGACACCTGGGTGTGGTTCCAGTCCGGCATCAACACCGACGGCGCCCACAACTGGGCCACCACCCGCAAGCTGCAGCAGGGCGACATCCTCTCCCTGAACTGCTTCCCCATGACCTCCGGCTACTACACGGCCCTGGAGCGCACGCTCTTCCTGGGCCAGCCGGACGAGCGGTCCCTGGAGCTGTGGAACATCAACGTGGAGGTGCACCGCCGCGGCCTGGAACTCATCAAGCCCGGCGCCGTCTGCAAGGACATCGCCGCCGAACTCAACGAGATCTACATCAGCCACGGCCTGCTGGCCAACCGCACCTTCGGCTACGGCCACTCCTTCGGCGTCCTCAGCCACTACTACGGCCGGGAGGCCGGCCTGGAACTGCGCGAGGACATCGACACCGTCCTGGAACCCGGAATGGTGGTCTCCATGGAACCCATGATCACGGTGGCGGACGGCCAGCCGGGCGCGGGCGGCTACCGCGAGCACGACATCCTGGTCATCGGCGAGGACAACACGGTGGAGAACATCACCAAGTTCCCCTTCGGCCCGGAACACAACATCGTCCAGGCCTAACCATCACCGCAGCGAAGCGGCGCCATGCACGTGGCGCCGCTTCTGCCGTCCATGAGGAAAGATGGTGTCCACCATGACTCCTGCAACGACTTCCGACAGCAACGGCACAGGCACCAGTACCAACGGCGGGACGGACGCCAAAGGCGCTTCCGTCGTCGTCAATGCCATCGCCGTCCTGCGCACCTTTACCGCGGACGAACCCTTGCTGGGGGTTACGGAAATCGCCAACCGGGTGGGCATGCACAAAAGCAGCGTCTCCCGGATCCTGGCCACCTTCGAGCAGGAGAACCTGGTGGAACGGGACCCGGAAACCAAGCGGTTCCGGCTCGGCCTGGGGCTGATCGCCGTCGCCGGGCCGCTGCTGGCCGAGATGGAGGAACGGCGCGTTGCGTACCCCGTGCTGCGGCAACTGGCGGAGCAGACCGGCGAAACCAGTGCGCTCATGCTCTGGAACGGGGACGAAGCCATTTGCGTGGAGCAGATCGCCAGCCACCACCAGATCAAGCACACCACGCCGCTGGGCGCCCGGTACCGGGACGCCATGAGCGCTTCCGTCCAGGTGTTCCTGTCCACGCTGCCGGCCGAGCGGGTGCGTGAATTGCTGCGGAGCGGAGCCATCACCTTTCCCGGAATGGACGACGCCGGCCTGATGGCTTACGAGGCCCGGCTCCAGGACGTGGCGCGGCGGGGCTGGGCGGGCAACTACGGTGAATCGTCCATGGATGAAGTGGGCGTGGCGGCCCCGGTCCGCGACCATCGTGGCGACGTGGTAGCGGCCGTCCTGATTCCGGCCCCGCGCTTCCGGGTATCGAAGGAGCAGTTCGAGCGTCTGGCTGAAGCCTGCGTTGCCGCCGCCGCCAAGGTGACCACCCGTCTGGGCGGCCGTCCGGCAAGCTGATCCGGCATGTTCAGGTGGCCGGGTGTTCAGGTGGCCAGGACGAATACCTGGTTCACGCTGTGACCGCGCTGACTGCGACGACGCCACCCCACGGGTCGCTGATCACCGCGCTCCGGAATCCCGGGGTGTTCGAGGGTGCCATGAGGATGCCGCCCCCTAACGCAACGGCCCGGTCGGCAGTGGAGTCTGCACTGGCCACCGCGAAGTTCACACTCCAGTTCGGCGGAACGTCCACGCCCTCCGTTGAGGTGGCCACTGCCACCATTCGGTCTTGCAGAAGCCATAGTGAGAAGGCGGAGTCCGGCGGTGACTTCAGCTCCCACGTGAACATTGACCTGTAGAAATCCCCGGCTTTTCCAAGATCCGGGGTGTGCAGGGAACTCATCGCCCAGCAGTTCGGCTGGTCGGCAAGCTCAACGCCGTCATTTTCGCCTGCCTGCCGCAGGCAGAACAGCACGCCGGAGGAATCGGCAACCAGTGCCGTGGGGGCTTGGGCGTCCAGGAGCATCAGCCGCCGGCCCCCAACCTGTTCAGCGCGTGCCGATGCCTCGGCGACGTCGTCCACCCGGATGTGCGTCAGCCAGCCCGCAGGCGACTGTGGCGGGGCCTGTCCCACACCGGCCACCAGGCGTCCGTTGAGGCGCGCCCGGTAGTAGTCACCGTCAATGCCGGACGTGGGAATTGCCTCGTCGAAGCTCCAGCCGAAAAGTTGGCCGTAGAACTCTCTGGCTGCCCGGGGGTCCGGTTGCCACGTGTCCACCCAGCAGGGTGCACCTACCGACGATGTATCCCGCTTGGCCATAGTGCGTCCCCTCGAATCCGGCTGGGCCGCCGGACGCGTGGCGCCGGCCCCCAAGAGCAATGCACGGCAAGCATACGTCCGAAGCCGGAGGCGTGACGGGAGGTGGATGCGGGTCCGGTCGGGCATTGCCCCTTATCAGCCCAGCTCCGCTCGGCGGCCCGACCTCCGCGAGTGCGGCCCGGACCTCTGTGATGGGTCCAGGATCGCCGGACAACCAGGCGTCCATGTCCACAAACATTGCATCCGGAAGATGGCCGCCGTCGTATGCCGAATGTCTCATTATATGGACGCAAAGGAGCGCGGCCCCGGGCTTCTTCACGGCCTGTTCGGTCGCTCGTCGGAGCCGTGCCGGTCTGTACAACCAGCACGGGCCCGCGGGAAACTGGCGCCATGGGCAAACTAACCTTCGCCATGAACGTCAGCCTGGACGGCTATACCGCAGCTCGCGGGGACGACCTCGGCTGGAGCATGCCGGACGATGAACTGTTCCAATGGTGGTCCGACCGCGTGTCGGCGACGGGCCTGGCCCTGTACGGACGCAGGCTGTGGGAGGCGATGAGCTCCCACTGGCCCACCGCGGACCAGGAGCCTGGTGCCACGCCGGCGGAGATTGAGTTCGCGCAACGCTGGCGGGACATGCCGAAGGTGGTGTTCTCCTCCAAGCCCCGCCCGGTCAACTGGAATACCCGCCTTGTCACCGGCGATGCAGTTCCGGAGATCGCGCGGCTCAAGGCAGGGGAGGGCGGTCCGATTGATATCGTCGGTGCCACGCTTGCCGCGGCGGCCATGCGGGCCGGACTGATCGACGAGTACGTGATGGTCACCCATCCGGTCCTGGTGGGCGGCGGGACGCCCTTCTTTACCTCCCTGGACCATTGGGTGCAGCTGAAGCTTGTGGAGACCAGGGCCTTTCCCGGTGGCGCGGTCCTGGCCCGGTACGACGTTCGTCGCTGAGCAGGCCAAGACTCAAAGCGGCCGGCCTCCGCGCTTGGGGATGGGGAGGCCAATTTACCGGGACGGGCCTCTCAGGGGAGCCCCGCCATCCGGGCAGCGAGATGCAATGCCGCCAGCCGCCCCGTCCCGCGGGGATCGCCACCGCACAGCTCAAAGATCCGCTGAAGCCGGTGGTGCATGGACTGCCGTTCCAAGTGCAGTTCGCGCGCCGATTGCGCGGTGTTGCAGCCCGAGTCCAGCCATACCCGCAAAGTCTCCAGCAACTGGGACTGCCGCTGCGCGTCATGCTCCAGGACCGCCCGCAGCTGCCGGTTCACGAACGCCTCCCGCGCTGAGGCATCCAGGCAGGTCAGGGACAGGCTTTCGACGGCGGAATCCTCCGCGTCCACCACCACCAGGCCGCGGGCCGGATACTGTCGGCGTGCCGAGGCGTTCCGCCGCCGGATCTGGCGCACCTCCAAGGCCCGCCGCGCCTCGGCCAGCGACCAGGAAGCCTCAGCCACACCGCCGGCCAGGGGCCCCACGGCAATCACCGCGTCGGGGTCCCCCGCCAAGCCCTGCAACGATTCCAGCAGCTGCCGCCGCTCACCGGCGGTATCGGTGCAGGGCAGGCCGATCATCACCACCAGTTCGGCGTCGTCCAGGTACGCGGCACAGGGAATCTGTCGCGAACTCAGGAAGGTTTCGACGGCGCCGCGCACCTCCTGCGGTGACGCCGCATGGATGGCGGCCACCACTGCCGGGGAATCCGCGGGAAAGCCGGCCGCGGGAGCCAGCTGCTCGAGCCGCCACTCCGGGGCGGAGTTGAGCACGGCCCGCATCAGTTCGGCGCCGGCCAGGGCATGCAGTCCGGGCGGAGTGTGCTGCAGCAGCGCCAGCCCGAGGATGTCCACGGCGCGTTCCCCGGCCACCTGCGCCAGGGCCACGTCCGCGGCCTCCGGCACCCGTACCTCAAGCCGGCCCATCAGGACGCCGCGCACGGGAATGTCAACGCTGACCACCGTTTTGCCGGGCCGCCCGGCCCCGCCGGCAGGGCTGCCGTGAGCACCCGGGCCGGAGCCGTCGTCGTCCGCCGGCCCCTCCCCGGCGTCCGCGTCCACCCCGCTGCTCCACCCCTCGGGGACGGCGCTGCCCATGGTCACTCCCC
This sequence comes from Pseudarthrobacter sp. MOO14, assembly GCF_058267675.1. Taxonomy (NCBI): domain Bacteria; kingdom Bacillati; phylum Actinomycetota; class Actinomycetes; order Micrococcales; family Micrococcaceae; genus Pseudarthrobacter; species Pseudarthrobacter sp. MOO14. Next base: position 1,784,733 of record NZ_CM177849.1, on the reverse strand, counting down.
ACGGGGAGGTGAGGTGCACGGCGGAACCCGTGATGCCCGCCAGTACGGCCAGGATCTTGTCCAGCGAGGCCCCGTGGGCCAGCTCCGCCGCCATGGCACGGGTTGCGGCGTCGGCCTGCTGCAGGTGCCCCACCGACTCGCTGACCAGCATGGAATTGATGGCCTGCATGACGCCCACAAAGGGCACCACCTTCCGCAGCTCGACCACCGGAAGGCCGTATGCCTCGGCCGTCCGCAGCATGTCCGCAGGGATTTCCGGGAGGGCGCCCCCCGTCTCGATGGCGAGCGCCGCGATACCCCGCTGGGCCAGTTCGCGGACATAGTCCTCGCGTTTGGCGGGGGTGGCCGTGGCCAGGGTGATCCCGCCGCAGAGCAGCAGCTCGCCGCCACGGAGCAGGGGAGCGATGTCCAGGACTTCGCTGGAATGGACCCAGCGCACCGGCTGCGCATCGGCCACCACGCCCAGGGGATGGAGTACGGGATCGGCGGCGGCAAGGGCGGGGTGGGCGAGTATTTCGCCAAGAAACACTGACACGACATTCCGTAACGTAGTAGGGGAATCTGTTCGACAGATTGTATCTTGTTCCTTGTGATGGGGGCCACATAGCCTTTGAGTACTTATCCACCTCACGGAGGCCCCCATGCAAGAAAAGCTTTCACCAGCAACGCACGGGCACGCGGCCCCTGCCGGCCAGGACCACAACGTCGTGGACCACGAAGCCTGGCTGCAGCCCATCCCCGAATCAGCGCGCACACGCAAGGTATCCGGCCAGTTCTGGATCTGGGCGGGCGCCAACCTGGCTCCCATCAACTGGGTGCTGGGGGCACTCGGCATCCAGCTGGGACTCGGGCTGGCGGACACCGTCACCGTCCTGGTCCTGGGCAACCTGATCGGCATGCTCCTCTTTGGCTGCTTCGTCCTCCTGGGCCAAAAGACCGGAGCCACCGGCATGGTCCTGGCCCGGGCCGCTTTCGGCCGCCGCGGCAATTACCTGCCGGCCGCCATCCAGGCCCTGCTGGTCATCGGCTGGTGCGCGGTGAACACCTGGATCATCCTCGACCTGGTCATGGCACTCTTCGGAACCCTCGGCTGGGTTGACCCTGAAGCCCCCAACTACGCCTGGAAGATCGGCGTCGCCACCTTCATCATGGCCCTGCAGGTCGCTATCGCCTGGTTCGGCTACAAAGCCATCGCGGCCTTCGAAAAATGGACCGTACCGCCCACCATCCTCATCCTGGCTGTCATGTCGGCCGTCGCCTGGTTCGGCATGGACATCGACTGGGGCTACGCCGGACCGGCCGGCGCCATCCTGGAAGGCTCGGAACGGATCGCCGCCATGAGCGCCGTCATGACTGCCATCGGCATTGGCTGGGGTATCACCTGGTTCACCTACGCCGCGGACTACTCCCGGTTCGTCAGCACCAGCGTCCCCAAGAAGAAGGTCTACCTGGCCTCGGTTCTGGGCCAGTTCATACCTGTGGTCTGGCTGGGTGTCTTGGGCGCCAGCCTGGCCACCAACTCCGGGGAGATCGATCCCGGCAAGCTGATCGTCCTCAACTTCGGCGCCATGGCTCTGCCGGTGCTGCTCATGGTGCTCCACGGCCCCATCGCCACCAATATCCTCAACATCTACACGTTCTCGGTCGCGACCCAGGCACTGGATATCTCCATCAGCCGCCGCAAGCTCAACCTGTTCGTCGGCGTCTTCTCGCTCGCCGCCGTCGTCTTCTTCATCTTCCAGGAGGACTTCGCCGCGGTGCTCGACGCCTGGCTGATCGGCCTGGTGGCCTGGGTGGCCGCCTGGGGCGGCATCATGCTGGTGCACTACTTCTGGCTGGACAAGCGCTGGCCGGGCGAGCCGGAGCGCCTGTTCGACGCCGTGGGAACCAAGCGGCTGCCCGGCGTCAACTGGGCCGGTGTCATCTCCCTCGTGGCCGGGATCTTCGCAACCTGGCTCTTCATGTACGGCCTGATCCCCATCATGCAGGGCCCCATCGCGGTGGCACTGGGCGGCTGGGACCTGTCCTGGCTGGCCGGCGGACTGACCAGCGCCGGGGTGTACGCCATCCTCGGGCCGCGGCAGCACATCCGGTACCTCGCAGCGAAGCCCCGGACGGTCACCGCCGTGAACCCCGCCCCCGGAGCAGGCGGCAAGGAAACGGACGCCGCCCCTGTCCTGCCCGCCCGCTAGGCCGCACAGCTTCCCATCCACCAACACCTGGCGGGCGCCCTGCGCCCGCCGAAAGGATTTCCCGTGAACCAGCCCGCCATCGCGGACGCCCTGCATCCGGTCACCTGGCCCGACGGCGCCAAAGCCGCAGCCTCCTTCACCTTCGACGTGGACGCGGAGTCCTGCACGATCGCCCACGACCCCAGCTCCACCCGGCGCATGTCGCTGATGACCCACCAGTCGTACGGTCCCAAAGTCGCCGTACCGCGGCTCCTGAAAATCCTCGAGCGCCAGGACATCAAAGCCACCTTCTTCATCCCGGGCTTCACCGCCGAGTCCTACCGGGACGTGGTCCGGCGGATCGTCGACGGCGGGCATGAGGTGGGCCACCACGGCTACCTGCACGAACCGATGCAGGGCATCGACGCCGCCACCGAGGCCGGCTACCTTGACCGCGGCCTCGAAGCCCTGGCGAAGGTGGCCGGGGTCCGGCCGGTGGGGTACCGGGCACCGTGGTGGGAACTGAATTGGCACTCCCCGGGCCTCCTCGCGGACCGCGGCTTCCTCTACGATTCCAGCCTGCTCGACGGCGATGCCCCCTACCGCTTCGCCGTCGCCGCCGATGATCCCAGGGACATCGTGGAGATCCCCGTGGACTGGACCCTTGATGACTGGGAGCAGTACGCCTTCTACCCCGGTGTGACCGGCAGCGGCGTCATCGAAAGCCCGGCGAAGGTCCTGGAAATGTGGACCCTCGAGGCGCAGGCCCACCACTCCCAGGGCAGCTGCTTCGTCCTGACCAACCATCCGTTCATTTCCGGCCGGCCGTCCAAGGCCGTGGCCCTTGAACAGCTGATCGAGCGGGTGAAGGCGATGGACGGCATGTGGGTTGCCACGATGGAACAGATTGCCCGGCACACCAAGGCCTCGGTCACGGAGGTCCACACGCACGCGCGGATTGACGTACCGGTCTTCCCGGGCGCGGGTGCGCAATTCCAGCCGGCCGTGGTGCGGCAGGGGGTCCTGGCCTAGAGTGGCCGAAAAAGGGCCGGCGCCGCCGGCCGGGAGGAGTGCCGGAATGGACCTCATGGCCAGCCTTCAGGACAGCATCGGGCAGGAACTTGCCTGGCAGATTCCGCTGTACGAGCAGTTCCACCGGCATCCGGAGCTGGGCCTCGCCGAACACGTAACGTCCGCCGCCGCAGCGGACAACCTGGTCCGCTCGGGCTTCGACGTCCGGCGCTTCGGGGGGACCGGCGTCGTGGGCGTCCTCGCCAACGGCGCCGGTCCATGCGTGCTGTCGCTGGCGGACATGGATGCCCTGCCGGTTGCTGAGGCCACCGGGGCGCCCTTCGCCTCCACCGTCCCGGGCGTCATGCACGCCTGCGGCCACGACCTGCATGTGGTGGCCCTGCTGGGCGCGGCACGGTACCTTGCCGGCCACCGGGACGGATGGCGTGGCACCTACGTTGTCCTGTTCCAGCCGGCGGAGGAGACAGCGGCGGGGTCCCGGGCAATGCTCGACGACGGCCTGGCCGCCGGAATCCCGCGGCCGGACGTTGCGCTTGCCCAGCACGTCATGCCCACCGAGGCGGGAACCATCCGTACCACGCCGGGTCCCATCCTCTCGGCCGGAGATTCGGTGCGGATCATCGTGCACGGCCGGGGCGCCCACGGATCCATGCCGCACAAGTCGGTCGATCCGGTGGTGCTGGCTGCCTCGATCGTCCTCCGCCTGCAGACCGTGGTGTCCCGTGAAACGCGCCCGGGGGAGTTCGCGGTGCTGACCATCGGCTCGGTGAACGCCGGTGCCACGGCCAACATCATCCCGGACCGGGCGGAACTGCTGCTCAACCTCCGTACCTACAACATGCGGTCCGGAGCCAGATGCTCGCCGCCATCGAGCGGATCGTCCGCGGCGAGTGCGCGGCTGCCGGCTCGCCGCGGGAACCTGAGTTCGAGTACTACGACCAATACCCGCTGACCAGCAACGATCCGGAGGCCAACGCCAGGGTCACGGCGGCCTTCACCACGACGTTCGGTGCCGACGCCGTCTACCGCACCGCGCCGCAGACGGCGTCGGAGGATTTCAGCCGCATCCCCGACGCTTTCGGGGCCCCGTACGTGTACTGGGTTGTCGGGTCGGTGCCTCGGGAAACCTACCGGCAGGCGGTGGCAGCGGGCACCGTGGACACCGATATTCCAGCCAACCACTCACCGTTCTTCCTGCCCGCCGTGGATCCCACCCTGCGCGTGGCTACGCAGGCGCAGGCTGCCGCGGCCCTCGCGTACTTGGGCGCCGGGGCTTCCTAACCGTTTCGAGCCAGCAGGGACTTCATCTGCGCGGCCGCGTGGCTGCCCGGTGCGGGGGTGTACACCACGATGTGGAGGTCCGGCCGGTCGGACGGGGACACCTGGTGATGTTCCAACTGGAGCACACCCACGGCCGGGTGGTGGAAAAGGCGCTCGCGGGATTCGAAGCCCAGGATGTCGTACAGGTCCCAGCCCTGCCGGAATTCCGGGCTGGCTTCCTTCAGCCGTTCCACTTGGTACTGGATGTCCGGATCACCGAGCCGCTGCCCGGCTTCGGCGCGGAATTCGGCAAGGAACCGCTTGCTGGTGGTTTCCCAGTCCGGCAGGAGGTTGCGGACGTAGGGATCGGTGAACACCAGCCAGAGGAGGTTGCGGTCCGCCGGGGCCACCGTGGCGATGTTCGGAAACAGGGCGGCATAGGCCGTATTCCAGCCGGCCACGCCCCAGTCCGGAAACAGCGCGAAGCTCGGATTGGGGTCCAGTGCATCGAGCAGGCGCTGGATATGGGGCGGGGCGGAATCGGCTGCGGGGCCGGCAGGGGCCGCTGCTGCGTAACCGCCCAAGGACAGGACGTAGCCCACGCCGGTTGCCGAGAGATGCAGGGCCCGGCTGACCGCCTCCAGCACCTGCCGGGACGGGCTGATGTCCCTGCCCTGCTCCAGCCAGGTGTACCAGGTGACGCTGACGCCGGAAAGGAACGCCACCTCTTCGCGGCGCAGTCCCCGGTCGCGCGCCCGGCCGATCGGCGGCAGGCCGTAATCCGCCCGGAGCGCCTGGTCCCGGCGGGCGCGGAGGAAGAGGCCGAGTTCTTTGCGGCGCCCTGGTTCAGTCACCAGAAAATACTATTACTCTGGTACTCCTGCTACTAGTAGTAAGAGCGTCTTCCGCATGGCGGGCCATGCCCGCAGGATGGTAAGCATGCCTGCACTTCGCTCTAAAACTGTCACCCACGGCCGCAACATGGCCGGAGCCCGCGCACTGCTGCGCGCCTCCGGCGTCGCCAACGCGGACATCGGCAAACCGATCATCGCAGTGGCCAACTCCTTCACCGAATTCGTCCCCGGCCACACCCACCTTGCCCCCGTGGGCAGGATCGTCTCCGATGCGATCCTCGCCGCCGGTGCCGTGCCGCGCGAGTTCAACACCATTGCCGTGGATGACGGCATCGCCATGGGCCACAGCGGCATGCTGTACTCGCTGCCGTCCCGCGACCTGATCGCCGATTCCGTGGAGTACATGGTCAACGCGCACTGCGCCGACGCCCTGGTCTGCATCTCCAACTGCGACAAGATCACCCCGGGCATGCTCATGGCGGCCCTGCGCCTGAACATCCCCGTGGTCTTCGTCTCGGGCGGCCCGATGGAAGCCGGCCGCGTGACCCTCACCGACGGCTCCGTCCGTTCACTGGACCTGGTGAACGCGATTGCCGACGCCGTGGACGAGTCCATCTCGGATGCCGACATCAACCTCATCGAAGAGAATGCCTGCCCCACCTGCGGTTCCTGCTCGGGCATGTTCACCGCCAACTCGATGAACTGCCTCACCGAGGCCATCGGCCTGTCCCTGCCGGGCAACGGCTCCGTACTGGCCACCCATACCGCCCGCAAGGCGCTGTACGAGAAGGCCGGCGCCACCGTCGTCGAGCTGGTCAAGCGCTACTACGACGGCGACGACGAGTCCGTGCTGCCGCGCTCCATCGCCACTGCCAAGGCCTTCGACAACGCCATGGCCCTGGACATCTCCATGGGCGGCTCCACCAACACCATCCTGCACCTGCTGGCCGCCGCCCAGGAGGCGGGCGTGGACTACGGCCTGGCCGAGATGGACGCCAAATCCCGCCAAGTGCCCTGCCTGGCCAAGGTGGCACCCAACGTTGCCAAGGACAAGACCTACTACATGGAGGACGTGCACCGTGCCGGCGGCATCCCGGCCCTGCTGGGCGAGCTGAACCGCGGCGGACTCCTGCACAAGGACGTCCACTCCGTCCACTCCAATGACCTGGACGGCTGGCTGGATGACTGGGACATCCGCGGCGGAAAGGCCACCGAAGAAGCGAAGGCACTCTGGCACGCGGCCCCCGGCGGCGTCCGCTCCTCCACCGCGTTCTCGCAGTCGAACGAGTGGACTTCCCTGGACACGGACGCGGCGGAAGGCTGCATCCGCTCCGTGGAGCACGCGTACTCCAAGGACGGCGGCCTGGCCGTGCTCCGCGGCAACGTGGCCGTCGACGGCGCCGTGGTGAAGACCGCCGGCGTGGACGAGTCCATCTGGGTCTTCTCCGGCCCGGCCGTGGTGTGCGAATCCCAGGATGAAGCCGTGGAGAAGATCCTGAACAAGACCGTCAAGGAAGGCGACGTGGTGGTCATCCGCTACGAAGGCCCCCGCGGCGGTCCCGGCATGCAGGAAATGCTCTACCCGACGTCGTTCCTCAAGGGCCGCGGCCTGGGCAAGAAGTGCGCCCTCATCACCGACGGCCGTTTCTCCGGCGGCACGTCCGGCCTGTCGATCGGCCACATTTCGCCGGAGGCTGCCTCCGGCGGCGCCATCGCCCTGGTGGAGGACGGCGACATCATCAGCATCGACATCACGCAGCGCTCCATGCAGCTGGAGGTCTCTGACGAGGTCCTGGCCGAGCGCCGCGAGAAGCTGGAGGTCAACGGCGGCTACAAGCCCAAGGACCGGGACCGCCAGGTTTCCGCTGCCCTGCGCGCCTACGCCGCCATGGCCCTCTCGGCGGACAAGGGCGCCGTCCGGGACGTGTCGCTGCTGGAGCGGTAACGCTGGTTCCTGGCGGGGGAAGGGCAGGTCCATTGGCCCTCCTCCGCCAGGGAATTCGGCGCCACACTTGAAGGGTCATCGTCGGGCCCGGGGAGGTGTGGTGCGCAGGTTTGAACCGTCCCTCGCGGCAGCCGCCCTCGTGATGGTGCTGCTGGCGGGCTGCTCTCCGCAGCCGGCAAGTCCACAGCCATCGCGGTCCTCCGCTGCTGCCTCCGCAGCGGCGACCGGAGCGCCCGCCCCGCCGACGCCGTCGGACGTTCCGTCCTCACCGCCCGCAGAAACAGCGCCCGGCGCTCCCGGGGTCAGTTCCGCCGCGGCGGCCTGGACCACGTTTACGACGGCGGATGGCAGCATGGCGTTCGACCTTCCCGCCGGCTGGCGCGTCAAGGACCCTGCGGGTGAACTGGCCGAGGGTGGCGGGGCATTCGCCGAGGTCCGGAACCAGGCCGGAAAGATAATGGCCACGCTGAGGACCAACATGGCCACCGGATCCACCTGCACCGAAAGGTACCCCTACGAAATCCTGGACACGGTGGACGTCCCGGCGCTTGTCCAGGGCGGAGAGGTGCCGCAGTTCGTGTTCGAATCCCGTGCGAATGCCCCGACCCCCGGCCTGTACAGCACCCCGGCTGCCGGTTACGGCATCACCTCGGGCCCCGCGGCCAGCGGACCGGACGCGTGCCCCATCTTCCAGTTCTTCAGGTGGCCCCCAAACGCTGCCATGTTCGGGGCGTCCTACGACCCCAACAACAACGCGACGCCAGGGGACCCGTCGCTCCCGTACCTGGACCTCGCCCGGAAGTACCGGGGCACGTCCGAGTATTCGGACATCAGGAAGATGATCACCTCGCTGCGGCCGGTGCAGCACTAGCCGGACGCTGTTGGCAGGGGGGGCGCCCGGCCAATGGGGGGACCAACGCCCCGCCCTGCCGTCCTGCCCCTCCGGTACCCTTTTCACATGGTGCAGGAAGTGGCCGATTACCGGGCGGAAGGCATCCTGCTCGCCGGGGCGGGACGGGCCATCCTGCTGCAGCTTGCCAATCCCGCCATCGGCCGCGGGGTGGCGGCACACAGCACCTTCACCGAGCGTCCCGTCAACCGGCTCAAGGGCACGCTCACCTATGTTTACGCCGTCGTGTACGGAACCGATGAGCAGGTGCATGAGGTGCGCCGCAGGGTGAACCGGGCCCATGCCCCCGTGCGGCGCATTCCCGACGAATCGTCCGCCGGGTACAGCGCCTTCGATCCCGCGCTGCAGCTCTGGGTGGCGGCCACGCTCTACGACACAGCACTCACCGTCATCGAGAAGATCTACGGCCCGCTCGATGAAGCCGCCGCGGACGCCATGTATCGGGACTATGCACGGCTCGGTACGGCGCTGCAGGTCCCGCCGGCCATGTGGCCCGCGGACCGGGCAGCGTTCGGCCGCTACTGGCAGGAGCAGCTCGCCGCCCTGCGGGTGGAAGCCGAAGGCGCCCAGGTTGGCCGTGGCCTGCTGTACCCGGAAAACACCGCCTTCTGGTACCGGGCCATGATGCCCTCGGCCCGCTTCCTGACCGCCGGGCTGCTGCCGGGCCAGCTGCGGAAGGACTTCGGCCTCGCCTGGAGCGACCGTCACGAGCGGCGCTTCAACCTGACCATGCGCGTCCTGGCGGTGGCCTACCCCAAACTTCCACGGGGAACCCGGCACTGGTTCAAGGACTACTGCCTGGGCGAGCTCGACAAGGACCTGCACGGGAACGGCCGGCTGCAGCAGCGCCAGGGGAGCCGTGCGTAGTTCCACCCCCGTCGAGCAGAGGATCGACGACTACGCCCGCCGCTTCCTGGCCACGGCCCCGGCCCGCGGCGCCAAGGCACGGCTCACCGAGTTCGCCGTTTTCGGCCTCAAGCAGGGCTGGGCCTGCATCTTCGGAGCCGCGCTCCTGGCCGTGCTCATGGCCGCCCGGCTGTGGTACCCGGACGATGCGGTGCTGGCGCGGAACGACTTCCTGACGCTCGCCGCCGTCGTCATCCAGGTCCTCATGGTCGCGTTCAAACTGGAAACCCTGAGGGAGCTGCGCGTCATCGTCCTGTTCCACCTGGTGGGGACCGTGATGGAACTGTTCAAGACGGACGTCGGCTCCTGGTCCTACGAGGCCGAGGGCGTCCTCCGGATCGGGGCTGTACCGCTCTTCAGCGGCTTCATGTATGCCGCCGTGGGCTCGTACATGGTGCGTGTCTACCGGCTCTTCGACCTCAGGTTCGCTGCCTACCCGAGGCGCTGGATCACTGCCATCCTCGCCGGCGCCATCTACGCCAACTTCTTCACCCACCACTACATCTGGGATCTGCGCTGGGTGCTGCTGGCCGCCGTCGTGGTTGTCTATGGCCGCTGCGTGATGCACTTCCGTGTCTTCCGCAAGGAGTTCCGCATGCCGCTGGTGGTTTCCTTCCTGCTGGTGGCACTGTTCATCTGGATCGCCGAGAACATTGCCACCTGGTCCGGGGCCTGGCTCTACCCTAGCCAGGCCGCAGGCTGGCATCCGGTGGGCCTGGAGAAACTCGTGGCCTGGTTCCTGCTGATGCTCATCTCCGTGGTGCTGGTGGCCTGGGTCTACAAGCCCCGGCCGCCGGAACCACGAGGCATACGACGCAGGGACATTCCGTCGGCTGCACTGCCGCGCTAAAGGGGGGTCTGCCAAGACCCGTTTCAGCAGGGCCCTCGCTAGGGCTTCGGGACCACGCTTTGATGGACTGTATGTCTCCCGAAACCACAACCAGCAGTACCAGGGCGCCGCAACAAACCTCTGGCAGCGAGCATCGCCAGGCCCACTGGGGAGGCGTCTTTGCGATGTCGCTGTGCGTCTTCGCCCTGATCGCCTCGGAGTTCATGCCGGTCAGCCTGCTCACACCAATGGCAGCGGACCTCCAGGTCTCCGAAGGGATGGTGGGGCAGGGCATCGCGGTCTCCGGCCTGTTCGCGGTCCTCACCAGCCTGTCCGTCTCCCGCCTGGCCGGCAGCCTTAACCGCAAGGCCCTGCTGCTGGGCCTCACGGCGTTGATGGCGGTCTCCGGGGCACTGGTGGCCCTGGCGCCGGGATACCTGCTCTTCATGATCGGCCGCGCCCTCATCGGCGTGGTGATCGGGGGATTCTGGTCCCTCTCCGCGGCCACCGCCATGCGGCTGGTCCCGCCCCACCAGGTGCCGCGCGCCCTGGCGATCTTCAATGGCGGCAATGCCCTCGCCACCGTCCTGGCCGCCCCGCTGGGCAGCTGGCTGGGGGCCGTCATGGGCTGGCGGGCGGCCTTCTTCTGCCTGGTTCCACTGGCCGCCGTTGCCTTGGCCTGGCAGTGGTTCAGCCTTCCGTCCATGACGGTGGACAAGCCGCGGGAAGCCGGCAGCGTCCTGGCGATCTTCGCCGCGTTCCAGAACCGCCCGGTGGCCTGGGGCATGGCCGCATGCGGTTCCTTCTTCATGGGACAGTTCGTCCTGTTCACCTACATCCGCCCGTTCCTGGAACGGGTGACGCGGGTTGATGCGGCTACGGTGTCCCTGGTCCTGCTGGTGCTGGGCGTGGCAGGCTTTGCCGGCACCATGCTGATCGGCCGGTTCCTGGGGCAACGCCTGTACCGGACGCTCGCCACCATTCCCGCGCTCATGGCCGTCATTGCGGCGCTGCTCGTGCCGGCGGGCGGCTGGTTCGCCGCCGTCGTGGTTCTTTTGGGTTTGTGGGGCTTGCTGTCAACGGCCGCGCCGGTGGGCTGGTGGAGCTGGGTCGCCGAGGCCATGCCGCACGACGCCGAGGCAGGCGGCGGCTTGATGGTGGCCGTAGTCCAGACCTCGATCGCCATTGGCTCAACCCTGGGCGGCCTCCTGTTCGACTCCGCCGGTTACGGCGGCACCTTCGTTGCCAGCGCAACGGTCCTGTCCGCCGCCGGCGTCCTGGCCTTCGTGACTGCCAAGGCCACGCACCGGATGGCGTGACCAACAGATTTCCAGCCAACCGAATCAACAGGAGGAGACGATGAAGTTCACCAAGAGCGGCGGCCAGACCGGCGCCGGGCCAAAGGAATGGTTCACGGGGACGGTGCAGATCGACGGGATCCGCAATCCCGATGAACAGTCGGCCATCGGCTGCGCCCATGTCCGTTTCGCCCCGGGTGCCCGCACCGCGTGGCACCACCACCCGAAGGGCCAGACCCTCTACGTCACCGACGGCATCGGGCTGGTGGCCCGCCGCGGCGGCGAGGTCCAGGAAATCCGTCCGGGCGACGTCGTCTACATCGAGCCCGGCGAGGAACACTGGCACGGGGCCACCCCCGAGCGGTTCATGGCGCACGTGGCCATGCAGGAAGCTGATGCGGACGGCCAGGTGGTCACCTGGCTCGACCACGTCACTGACGAGGAATACGGGGCCTAGCTCCCGTCCCGGACAGGAAAAAGAGCGGACGACGCCGGAAGAATCCGGCGCCGTCCGCTCTCCTCGTCGCGGGGAAGGGTCAGTCGTCGTAGGTGTTGGCGATGTAGACATCGCACGGGGCGTTGTGCGCCACGCTGTTGGCGACACTGCCCAGGAGCCGGCCGATGCCGCGCATCCTGCGGTTACCCACCACGATCAACCGGGCGTCCAGGCGGATCGCTTCCTTGATCAGGGAATCGGCGGGCTTGCCCCGGGCAGCGAAGTGGGTGACCTCCACCCCGGGCCGGGAGTTGGCCAGGTCCTTCGCCACGATCTCCGAGCTGTCCGCATTGGAAATCCTGACCTTGTCCGAACCCACGCCGAAAGTTTCGGCGGTTTCGCTTTCAAAACCGGTCACCACATGCAGTGATGCTCCCAGCGATTCCGCCAGGCCCAAGGCCACTTCCGCTGCCTTCCGTGCCGACGGGCTCGCGTCCACGCCTACAACCACTACTCCACTCATCCTGCACTCCTTCGTTAGTCCTGGCGCAATGTCCACCTGCCAGTCTAGGGAGTACCCCCGTCATGCTTCGATATCACACAGTTGCTGCCGCAAACGCCGCCGCCGCCTGCCCATCAAAACGCCGAACCGATCGAGGCCAGTTCAGGGGCGGCAGCTCCGGCGTACCGGTTCTCCGGACGCGCCAACCCATAGTGCTCCCGCAGGGTCCGTCCGGTGTACTCGGTGCGGAACAGTCCGCGCTCCTGGAGGATGGGCACCACCTGGTCCACAAAGGTTTCCAGCCCGGAGGGGAGCACCGGCGGCATGATGTTGAAGCCGTCCGCCGCGCCGCCGTCGAACCATTCCTGGATGGCGTCTGCCACCTGCTCGGGCGTGCCGGTGAAGGTGCGGTGTCCGCGGCCGCCGCCCAGCCGGCCGATCAGCTGCCTCACCGTGAGCTGCTCGCGGCGGGCCAGTTGCACGATCAAGGTGTAGCGGCTCTTGGCCCCCTCGATCTCATCCTCGCTGGGCAGGTTGGCCGGCAGTTGGCGGTCCAGGGGCAGGTCCTCCGGGTCCACGCGGAGGGTCCTGGCCAGCTGGATCCGGGCGTACTCCGGCTTGATCAGCCGGTCCAGTTCGCGCTCCAGCTCCAGGGCCTCCTCCTCGGTGGCACCGATGACCGGGACAATGCCCGGCAGGATCTTGATGGTTTCCGGGTCGCGGCCGGCGGCTGCGGTGCGGGCCTTGAGGTCGCGGTAGAAGTCCTGCGCGTCGGCCAGGGTCTGGTGTGCGGTGAAGACGGCATCCGCATAACGGGCGGCGAGGTCCTTGCCGTCCTCGGACGAACCGGCCTGGACAACCAAGGGATGGCCCTGCGGCGACCGGGGAACATTGAGGGGGCCGCGGACTTTGAAGTGCGTGCCCTGGTGGTCGATGGTGCGGATCTTGTCCGCGTCGCCCCATACGCCGCCGGCCTTGTCTGCCAGCACGGCGTCGTCCTGCCAGCTGTCCCAAAGTTTCTGCGCCACCTCGATGAATTCGGCGGCACGCTCGTACCGGACGGCGTGGGCGGGCTGATCGTCCACGCCGAAGTTCCGGGCGGCGTCGGGGCCGGCCGTGGTTACCACGTTCCAGCCGGCGCGGCCGCCGCTGGCCCAGTCCACCGAGGCGAAACGGCGGGCCAGGTTGAACGGCTCGTTGTAGGTGGTGGAGGCGGTGGCGATCAGCCCGATGCGTTCGGTGGCGCCCGCGATGGCCGTGAGCAGCACCGTGGGCTCCAGCTTGCCGCCCGGGCGGCGGCCCACCTCGCCGAACAGGACGGGGGAGTCGGCAAAGAAGATCGAATCGAGCTTGCCGCGCTCGGCTGTTTGGGCGAGCTTTTGGTAGTGCCCAATGTTCGTGCCCGCGTGCGGGTCGCTTTCCGGCAACCGCCAGGATGCTTCGTGGTGGCCAGTGCTCATCAGGAAGGCGTTGAGGTGAAGCTGGCGGTCGGTGGGCTGGTTGTTGGCAGTCATGGCTGTTTCCTTGCTGGATGGAGGGAAGGGGCGTGGGTTTCGGCAGGCGCAGCCACCGGGGTCAGTGGCCCGCCGTTGCTTCGACGCCGAGTGCGGCCAGGAGATCGCGGCGGAGGGCCTCGTGTCCGGCGGCGTCTGCGGAGGTGCGGATGGGTTCCGGCACGGGCCGGACCGTGGCGATCCGGCCCTGGTCCAGGACCACGATCCGGTCAGCAAGCGCAATGGCCTCGTCCACGTCGTGCGTGACCAGCAGGACGGCGGGACGATGTGCTGCCACCAGGTCCTGGAGCAGTCCGTGCATCCTGATCCGGGTCAGCGCGTCCAGGGCGCCGAACGGCTCGTCGGCCAGCAGCAGCTGGGGTTCGCGGACCAGTGAACGGGCCAGCGCCACACGCTGCTGTTCGCCGCCGGAGAGTTGGTGCGGCCATGCTTTTTCACGTCCGGCGAGCCCCACTTCCGCGAGGGCCTTGCGGGCCCGGGCCCCGGCGTCGTGCTCCCGGACGCCCAGGGTGACATTGCCCAGCACGCTGTCCCACGGCAGCAGCCGGGAGTCCTGGAAGACCACGGAGACGCGGTCCGGGACGCTGATCACGCCGCTGCCGCGGACGTCGTGGTCCAGCCCGGCGAGGGCGCGCAGCAGCGTGCTCTTGCCGCAGCCGCTGGGTCCGAGCAGGGCCACGAACTCGCCGGGCGCGATGTCCAGGTCCACACCGTCCAGGACACTCTTGGTACCGAAGCTGCGGATGAGCCCGCGGACTGAAACAGCGGCGCCGGACTTAGTGCCGGCGGGGGAGGGGGCGACGGCGGTCAGCCCGCCAGGGTGCGCTGCCATGAGAGGGCCTTTCGTTCGATGAAACGGACAATGCCGTCGGAGAGGAGGCCAAGGATGCCGTAGACGGCAAGGCCCAGGATGATGATGTTGGTCTGGCCGTAGGTGCGGGCGAGCTCCATCATGTAGCCGATCCCGCTGGTGGCGTTGATCTGTTCCACCACCACCAGGGACACCCAGGCGCCGGTCACCGCGAAGCGCAGGCCCAGGAAGAAACCGGGCAGGGCTCCGGGGAGGACCACCTTGCGGATGAAGCCGGCCCGGCCCAGGCCCACCGTCTGGGCAAGTTCGACGAACCGCAGGTCGATGCCGCGCAGCCCGGCATGGGTCTGCAGGTAGACGGGGACAAAGACGCCCAGGGTGATGGTGAGGACCTTCATGGTCTCGTCGATGCCGAACCACAGGATGAGCAGTGGGATCAGGGCCAGGCCGGGGATGGCGCGCTTGATCTGCACCGGCCCGTCGATGACTGCTTCACCGATCCGGCTCAGCCCGGACAGCAGGGCCAGCACCGCTCCCACCAGGATGCCGAAGAACAGTCCCAGGCCGGCGCGCTGGGCGGAGATCGCCAGGTTCTCCTGGAGCCGGCCGTCGGCGATGAGCTCACCGGCGGTGGCCACGACGGTCCAGGGTTCGGAGAGGATGCGCGGGTCCAGCGCCCCGGTGGCGGAAGCAGCTGTCCACAGCAGCAGCAAAGCGGACGGGCCCACCCAGGCGAGCCGCCGTCGTCGTCCGGGCCCGAGCCTCCTGCCTGTGGGCCGCACGTCCGGCCGGCCAGCCTGCGCCGGGTCCTGGTGCGGTGCGACGACGGGACGGTCCAGGACCGCGCTCATGCCGCGCCAGCCTTGGCGGCGGAGGCGAACGCCGTGCCGGCGATGGCCTCGAAGCGGGTGTCGTAAAGATCTGCCGCCGTCAACTGCGGCTTCTTCTGCTCGCGCGCCAGCAGGTCGATGGTTTCCTGGTGCCGGGCGATCGCGTCGGTCCACGTGGTGGGCAGGTCGCGTTTGCCGGTGGCGTCGATCAGGTACTGGCCATCCTCACGGGACAGGCCCTGGTCCTTGACGTAGTAGCCCTCCAGCCACTCGGCCGGGTGGTCCTCGATCCAGCGCTGCGCCTTGCCCCAGACTTTCGCGTAGCCGGCAAGGGCGGCAGCCTTGGCGGGATCGGCCAGGACTTTGGCGGGGGAGTAGAGGAGGCTGGGATCATCGCGCAGCCCGTGGCGGAGGGTGGTGGCGCCGTCGGCCTTGTACTTGGCCAGGTAGCGCTTGATCTGGACGCCGCCCAGCGGAGCCGCGTCCACCTGCTTGCTGGCCAGCGCCGTGGCGTAGGCGTCCCCGGTGCTGGGGAGCTCCACGAGCTTGACGTCTTCCTGCTTGAGGCCGGCTTTGTCCAGGATGCGCAGCACCAGGGCGCCCTGTGCCTGGCCGGGGGAGTAGGCCACTTTCTTCCCGCGCAGCTCCTCGAGCTTGCCGATGCCGGCTCCCGGTGCCACACCGAGCTCGTAGATGGGATGGTTCACCGCGTCCTGCCGGTAGCCGGCGGCGATGATGCGGACGTCCAGCCCGGTCCAGGTGGCGTGGATGGGCGGAATGTCCGCCACTGACCCGACGTCCAGGGCGTTGGCGCGGAAGGCCTCGGTGGTCTGCGGGCCGCCGGAGATGTTGGCGAATTCCACCGTAAAGCCGTCCAGGTCCTTGATCAGGCCGGACAGTTCCAGGGCCACTTTGATGCTGGGATCTCCCACCGTGATGGTGGTTCCGGCGGGGACGGAGGCGCCCAGCGGGCCAAGGGATGACTGGCTGATGCGTTCGGCGCCCGCGGTGGCGGCACCGCCGCAGGCTGAGAGCAGCCCCGCGGCAGGCAGGGCCAGGAGGGCGCCCAGGGCGCGGCGGCGGGTAAACGCCCGAGCGGGGCCGGGTCGGGGCGGGGATGCTGGGAAGGACATGGTGTTCCTTTCGGGAAGATTCCGGGTACGACGACGGCACCCGGGATGGGTGCCCGGGTGGGCGTGGGAGGTTGGTGGGGGTGCCTGAACGGCGCTGGGTGCGTGGTTTTGCGCTGATGTCCCCGGTGGTGCGTACGGCTTGGCCGGTGCCGTAGAAACACCTAAACACGGCTTGCGGCATCTTGGCCAGCATCACGCAACGGACGCTCAACGCGACGAAACGGCACTACTCATGGCGCCATCCTGGAGACAAAGCAGGCAACCCGGCGCCATGAACCGCAACGGACGTTAATGTGACTGGACGTCCGCGAAGGCCCGTCGTCAGGCGCCGAAAAGCTTCCTGCCGAGGCCCTGGAAGAACCCCGGTTCCAGCGCAGGGTCGATGACGGCCGGCCGTGCACCGGGATCCGTCCCCCAACGTTCCACCGGCCGGCGCCTGTTGTTCCAGTCGACCGCCCCGAACTCCGGATTGTAGAGCGGCGGGTCTACCCCTTCCGCAGTGAAGATGGCCCACATCCAGTCAGGGATGCAGTCCGCCGTCCGGGGGTAGGCCAGGAGTTGGCGTGCCCAGATGGACGCACCAGCCGGTTCCGCGCCGGGGTGCCACCGGCCGTCGTCCGTCTTCTTGAGAAGTTCCTCATCAAAGAGCTCCACCACTCCGGGGCGGTCAGGGTAAACATGGACCTCCGCCGAGGTCCAGGTTCCGATACGCGGTTCGTAGGCCCGGCTGCGGTATTCGTCCAGCCATACGATCAGCGCCTCGTAGGAGAACTCTTCCTTGCCATCCACAAGGTCACGAAGTTTGCCGCCGGTGCGGGCACAGCCGTGGCCCAGGGTACTGGAGCCCCGGTGGACCAGCACTTGCACCACTTCCTCAGTCCCGCGGGCAAACCCGGCGGGACCAAAGGCCTCACGGCTGAGCCGTTCAAGCCCTTCAATGACGAACGGATCCGCTCTTAGGTCACGCACGGACAGGTCACCGGCTTTCTGTTGACTGAGGATGGAACGGTGGCCCGGTGTCAGGCCCGATGTCAGGCCCGCACGCGGCCCTGGGCCAAGCCGGCAACATTCTCGGTGACCGCCCAGGACGCAAGGAGCTTGAGGGCTTCCTCGGAGGGGCTGCCGGGGGTTGCGGGATACACGGTGAGGGTATGTCCGGGGTCCTCCTCCAGCCCGAGGACCTGGTAGTTCAGCTCAAGGAGCCCCACCACCGGGTGCTGGAAGAACTTGGTGCCCGCGTAGTGGCGCCGGACGTTGTGCGCGGCCCACAGGGTGCGGAATTCGTCGCTGCGCATGGACAGTTCGCCGATGAGTTCCGCGATCCCCTTGTCATGCGGGTTGCGGCCGGCCTCGCGGCGGAGGATGGCCACGTTGGTGTTCGCTGCCCGCTCCCAGTCCGTGTAGAAGTTGTGGGCTCGGGGGTCCAGGAAGATGAACCGCGAGTGGTTGGCCGGCCGCGACGGAGTGCGGTACATGTCCGAATAGAGCGCATAGCCCAGGGTGTTGGCGGCCACGATGTCCAAACGGTTGTTGCCAATAAAGGCCGGTGCCCCCGTGATGGTGTCCAGGAGGTACTGCAGCTCCGGCCGCACCGCCGTGGACGCGGAACCGCCGGCGCCCGCAGCCCGCTTGCGTCCCGAGGTGTTGGCTGTCCGTGCCAGGTCATAGAGGTGGTCGTGTTCGGCCCGGTCCAGTTCCAGGGCGCCGGCAATGGCATCCAGGACGCTGTCCGAGACGCCATTGAGGTTGCCCCGTTCCAGGCGCGTGTAGTAGTCCACGCTGACGCCCGCCAGCCGGGCTACCTCCTCGCGCCGCAGCCCCGGGACCCGGCGCCGGCCGCCGTACGGTTCAATGCCTGCCTGCTCGGGGGTGATGCGTCCACGGCGGGAGGAGAGGAACTGCCGTACCTCGGCTCGGTTATCCATAGGGACCACGTTACGACGATTCCGCGAACCGTAAGGAGGGTCTGCCAAAACCAGTTTCGGCAAGATCCTCGCCAACTGCCGGCGCTGCGGGTTTGATGTACTTGTCCGCTTTCAGCCGTTCAGCATTTGGAGGACCCAGCATGCGCGCAACCATCATGCACGCCCCCGGAGACGTCCGCGTCGAGGACCGTGACAAGCCAGCCATCCAGCGGCCCACGGACGCAGTCATTAAGCTCGTTGCCGCCTGCGTGTGCGGGTCCGATTTGTGGCCCTACCGAGGCGCCGACAAGCTGGCCCGGCCGCAGCCCATGGGCCACGAGTACGTGGGCATCGTCGAAGAAATCGGCGCCGACGTGAAGAACGTCCAACCGGGCCAATTCGTCGTGGGGTCCTTCTTCGCCTCGGACAACACCTGTGAGATCTGCCGTTCCGGCTACCAAAGCGGCTGCGTCCACCGCCAGGGCGTGGGCGGCGCCCAGGCCGAATACCTGCGCGTCCCGCTGGCGGACGGCACCCTGGTGGCTACCCCGGAAATGCCCGACGACGCACACATTCCATCCTTGCTTGCCGCCTCCGATGTGCTGGGCACCGGATGGTTCGCCGCCAAGGCAGCCGAGGTGGGCCCTGGCAAGACTGTAGCGGTCGTGGGCGACGGCGCGGTGGGGCTCTTGGGGATCCTGGCAGCCAAGCAGATGGGCGCCGGGAAGATCATCGCCATGTCCAGGCATGCGGACCGGCAGGCACTGGCCCGCGAGTTCGGTGCCACCGACATTGTCGAAGAACGTGGTGACGCTGGCGTGAAAAAGATCAAGGAACTCACGGGCGGGCTCGGCGCACACTCGGTTATCGAGGCCGTGGGCACCCAGGAATCGATGCTGCAGGCCATCCACGCCACCCGCGCCGGAGGCCACGTAGGGTTCGTGGGCGTCTCCCATGATGTGGCGCTGCCCGGCCGGGACCTCTTCTACTCGCACGTCCACCTGCACGGCGGCCCTGCCCCGGTCAGGCAGTACCTGCCCGAGCTGATCGACCGGATCCTCCGCGGCGAGATCAATCCCGGCAAGGTGTTTGACCTTGAACTTCCCCTGGAACAGGCAGCGGAGGCGTACAAGGCCATGGACGAACGCCGGGCCATCAAGGTGCTCCTGCGCCCGTGACCACGGTCCTGCCCCCGACTGGAGGCCGTCGAGGGTAGGACTCCCAAGACCAGTTACAACAGGGCCACCCTGGCCGCCTCAACACACAGGGTTTCACCAGGGAAGCCCTTGTAGCATCGAGTTATCCCCCAACAGATCAGAGGAGAACCATGACTACCGTCAAGGCTTATGCATCCCCGTCCGCAACGGAGGACCTGGTGGCCACCACCATTGAACGCCGCGAGGTGGGTCCGCACGATGTCATGATCGAAATCAAGTTCGCCGGCATCTGCCACTCGGACATCCACACCGTCCGCGGCGACTGGGGCCCGCAGCAGTACCCGCTGGTCCCCGGCCACGAAATCGCCGGCATCGTCACCGAGGTTGGCTCGGCCGTCACCAAGCATGCAGTCGGCGACCGTGTGGGTGTTGGCTGCATGGTCAACTCCTGCAAGGAGTGCGTCAACTGCCAGAAGGGCGAGGAGCAGTACTGCCTCAAGGGCAACGTGGGCACCTACGGCGCCGTTGACCGCGATGGCACCATCACCCAGGGCGGCTACTCCACCCACGTCGTGGTCACCGAGGACTTCGTGGTGACCATCCCTGAGGGCATCGACCTCGACGTTGCCGCGCCGCTGCTGTGCGCAGGCATCACCACCTACTCGCCCCTGCGCCACTGGGGTGCCGGCCCCGGCAAGAACGTTGCCGTCGTCGGCCTCGGCGGGCTGGGCCACATGGCCGTCAAGCTCGCCCACGCCATGGGCGCCGAAGTGACCGTCCTGTCGCAGTCGCTGAAGAAGCAGGAAGACGGCCTGAAGCTGGGCGCCGACCACTACTACGCGACCAGCGACGAGAACACCTTCTCCGAGCTCGCCGGATCCTTCGACCTGATCATCAACACGGTCAGTGCCTCGATCGACATCAGCTCCTACCTGGGCCTCCTGAAGCTGGACGGCGCGCTGGTGAACGTCGGTGCCCCGGCCGAGCCGCTTCCTGTCAACGCCTTCGCACTGATCGGCGGGCGCCGCTCCTTCGCCGGTTCCATGATCGGCGGGATCCGTGAAACCCAGGAGATGCTCAACTTCTGCGCCGAGCACCACCTGGGCGCCGAGATCGAGGTCATCCCGGCCGAGAAGATCAACGAGGCCTACGAGCGCGTCCTCGCCTCGGATGTCCGGTACCGGTTCGTGATCGATACCGCCACCCTCTAAAGCACCACCACGTGCGGCGGGCCGGCTCCGAAAGGGGCCGGCCCGCCGTCGTGCTTAACCCGTGGGTGAAGGACGACGCCGGACCGGCCTCACGGCGCGAGGCTTCGCAGGATCGACGCGGCCGGGCCCGCCATGGTGGTCCGGTAGTTGATGCCTGCCCAGAGGTTCAGCCCTTCCGGATCCCCCGCGGCTGCCGCCGCGGCACGCAGGGGAGTGGTGAGGTGGTGGATTTCCGGGTACCCGTAGGGGGCATCGGCGTCGTGGCGGCGCATGAACGCGTTGTACAGCCCGCGGGCATTGCGGCCGGAAAACGCGCGGGTAACGGCGGTGGTGGTGAAATGCTCCGGGGATGCCAGTGCCGCCCGGTGCGCCGGTTTGGTTCCGGCTTCGTCGGCACGGAGGAAAGCCGTGCCGGCCTGGACGGCTGCTGCACCGATGCTGAGGGCGGCCCGCGTTTCGTCCGCAGTGGTGATCCCGCCGGCCGCGACCAGGGGCACGTCGAGGTCGGACAGCTCCTCGAGGATCCCGTGCAGGGGCACCTCCGGCGGGGCGCCGGCGGAGTCGAAGGTGCCGCGGTGGCCGCCGGCCTCGGGCCCTTGGACGCAGAGGGCATCCGCACCCCGGGTAAGTGCCTGGAGTGCCTCGTCCCGGCCGGTCACCGTGGCCATGACGTACACGCCGCGTTCCTTCAGGGAACCCACAACGTCTGCACCGGGAAAATCGAAGGTAAAGGACACCACCGCCGGTGCCAGGTCCAGCAGGACCTGGAGCTTCCTGTCCCAGCCGTCATCGTCGTGCCGTGGATCCCCCAGTTCGACGCCGAAGCGTTCGGCGTCGGGGGCGAGCGAGGCGGCATAGCGCTGCAGGGCGTCGGGAGTGATGACGGAGGGCTGGGGGACAAAGAGGTTGACACCGAAGGGTGCGCCCGTGTGTCCCCTGACGGCTTCAATGTCGGCGCGCATCGCGTCCGCCGTCTTATACCCGGCGGCCAGGAAACCCAGGCCGCCGCCGGCGCTGACCGCAACCGCCAGCTCCGGAGTGGACGGCCCGCCCGCCATGGGCGCCTGGATGATGGGCAGTTCCAGGGACCTGGGACTGAACCGACGTGGTTTCCGCTCGCTGTTCAACTCATGCCTCCCGGGCCGGCTGCGCCTACCTGACGAATGCTACGCCGGTCCTGCTCCGGCACGAAGCGGCGGGGATGGAGCCGCCGGTATGGACCGGTCGTGACAGGGCCGGGGCGTGCGGGGAACGTCCCTAGGCGTCGTGGCTTCCTGCCGTCACCGGGCCTGCGGGCGCAATCCGCGCCACCGTGACCTTCACGGAAACGTCCGCCGGGGCAAAGTGCTTCCGGACCGCGGCGGCAACTCCACGGACCACATCCGGGGTACGGGCCTCCGAGCTGACGCCTACCCGCACCGTCACCTCGGTGCGGCCGTCCTGGTCACGGACGTCCACCAGGGCGTCGTTTTCCGGCTCCGCGGCCCGCGGGTTCAGTACGGACGCGGCCCGGGCCGGAAGGCGCTGCCACAGGCTCCGTGCGGGAAATACTTCCGTGACGCCGTCGACCGCCATGACGACGTTCTTCAATGGTGTGGTCACTGTTCCTCCCGGGGGGCGTCGATGACGTCGGTGATGGTGATGTCGATGGCCGCAATGGTCAATTCCGTGTGCCTCGCCAACGCCTCGGCCAGATCCTGCCGCAGCGATGCCGCACTGTCCATGAGGTGTTGGCCGAACAGCACGGCGAGGTCCACACGGACCGTCACCGGCTCTCCGGGGAGGGTGACGTCGCCGTCGAGCTTTACGCGTCCGGCTACTGTCCCTGGCAGGTTGTCAGCCACGGACCGGACCAGCGCAAGCACGGCCCCTTCCGTTTCGGACAGCGTGTCGGCGGGGTCGTCGGACCGCAGCGGGATGGTCCTGCCGGGCCGCAGTTCCAAGGCCAGGTTCGCCAGGATGTCCTTCATCCACTCGTCCGTGCCACTGCCGGCCGCGGCAACGTCGCTGGCAAAGAGCTCGTTGCCGGCGGCGGAAAGCCGGCGGAGGGAGTCGAGCCCGTTGCGGCATTCCGGGCAGGATTCCAGGTGGTGCGGGTCGGCGAATTCACCCGTGTCCAGGTAGATGCTGAGTTCCTCAAGTGTGTGGCCGCACTCGAATGTGTCGTGGGGCATGCTCATCGCCAATCCTCCATTTCGCGGACCAAGGCAGTCCTGGCACGGGCAAGCCGCCCCCGGACACTGGCTGGGCTGATGTTCAGGGTTTGCGCAATTTCTTCGTAGCTCTGTCCGTTGATCTCTTTCAGGATCCAGCAGCGCCGCTGCTCTTCGGGCAGGGTGGCCAGGGCCGCCTTCAGCGATTCGATGCCGGCGCCGGCCACCGCTGTCGTCTCGGGCCCGGCTCCGGGCGAGACAGTGTCCGGCGGCGCGTCGTCCTCCCCGCCGGCCAGGCTGGTGTGGTTCCTGCGGCGGCGCAGCAAATCGATGCTCCGGCTGCCGGTCAGCCGCAGCAGCCACCCTTTGACGGCCGCCGGGTCGCGCAGGGTGTCCAGTTGCTTCCACGCTTGGACCAGCGCTTCCTGCACGGCGTCGTCGGCGTCCGCGTAGGAACCTGTCAGCCTGCGCGCGGAGGCCCGCATGTGTGGGCCGTAGCGCCGGGCGAGGGCTTCAAAGGCCGCCGTGTCGCCGTCGGCCGCCCTGCCCACCAAAATGGCATCGGGGACCAGATCCAACTGGTCCCGCATCAAGGGTGAACCTGTCACCGAACCCTGCTTTCACTATCGGCGCGAACGCCTCACGCGCGGCAGGCAGGTCCGCGGACCGCCGTGGCGGTGCCGCGGGCCTGCCGCGGGGATTGGCTAGTCTTTGCGGAAACCTTCTTTGACCTTGGCGGCAGCGTCCTTGAGGTTGCTGCCGATGCCCTTGGCTGCGTCCTTGACCTTCTCGCCCGCTTCCTGGAGTTTCGCCTGCGCCTGGTCCCGCTGGCCTTCACGTTCCAGCTCCTCGTTGCCGGTCAGCTTGCCGGCACCTTCCTTGGCGGCGCCGAGGTGGTTGGTTGCCGCGTTGTTGAGCTTGTCGTCGAGTCCCACGATGGTGTGCCTTTCTGTCGTGTTCGGTTTCGTGCTAGCCCGCGCGCAGTGCCCGGGCCAGTGTGGTCCTGGTTCCAGTTCCTATTCGGACCAGGACGTCGGTGTGATGGCCCAGCAGTGCATCAATGCTGCGGACCAGTTCCTCGGCCACGTCCGCCACCTCCCGCGGCGAGGCGCCGCGGCGTGCCTGGAGGGTCAGGCGCAGGGAGGTGCGCGCGGCGTTTTTGGAGCCGCGCCGGCCCCACGCGGTCAGGGAACTGCCGACGACGGACCGGTTGCCTTCCAGCGCCGCCTCCACGGCGGCTGCCAGGTAGGAGACCTCCACTGCGGTAGCCCCCAGTTCCGGGTCGTCTTCCCGCGCCGCCGTCCTGGTCCGGCCGCCGCCTTGGCGGGCCAGCCAGAGAATCGTGGTGAGCGCCGCCAGCAGCAGTACCGCTGGCACGGCCAAGGACCACCAGCTGCCCAGCGGTTCCGGCGACGGCGCGGTGTCCCGGAGGGCCTGCCACGCCGTCAAGGCGCTGCCGGCGACAGCGGTCCAGCCCGTGCGTACGTCCGCGCTCAGCCCGGCGGCCGCCACCAGGATTCCAGCGCCGATCAGGATCACTCCGGCAAGGGCCAGAAAGGTCCTGTTCATTGCCCTGTTCGTGTTGTTCATCGTCCTACTGCCCCTTCCGCGGCAATGGCCACATCCGCTGCCAGGTTCCTGGCCAGCCGGCAGGAAGCCACTTCCCGGGCTGCCGCTTCGGTGAGCGCTTCCCGGTCAAGGGGCTGGCCCGACGTCGGCCGGACCGACACGTGCGCGCGGCGCCGTCCTACCGTTGTGCTCACCTGCTCCGGCGCCAGGTTGGCGGCCAGGCGCACTTGGCGTGAAACGGCGGCGGCAATGGCTTCGTCATCCACAACCAACGCCACGCGCTCGCTGTGCATGGTCCGCCGGCCCCGGCGGCCGCCCTTGACCGCAGCCACGAGAAGCACTGCCCCAAGTACCGCCGCCGCGGTGCCGGCTGCTGTCAGCCCGGCCGGTTGCACCGCCTGTGGCAGGTCCCTTATGGCATTCGCCATGGCATCGGGGCCGGCCACGAGCGGGCCGCGGCCCAGGAGCGCGAGGACGCACTCGGCCCCCAGCCACACGAAGCCGGCGAGCAGCAGCACGGCCGTGGCCACGGACAGTCCGGTGCGCGATGAGTGCGTCTCCCTCCGGAGCATCCGCTTTTGCATGCGGCCCTGGTTCATGGCTGCCTCCCGTCCTGTTTCCGTGCCCGGTCCGTGCGGGCTGCTTTGGCCGCCCGTGGGGCCGCGGTGAGCCGGATGTTGATCCGGCCAATGTCCATCCCGGTGATCCGCCGCCCGGCGAAGGCGATCCTCAGCCGGGCAATGTTTGCCTGCTCGAAGGTGGAGTGTTGCTCCCTTCCCGCCGGGGCCGCGGCCAGGAGCGGGGGAACAGGGAGCCGCATCTGGAGATCGACCCCGAGTTTTCCGGCATCGTCCCGGAGGGCGGCGGAAGCGTCATCCCGCGGGACGCCGTACGCGCCGGCTGCCACGGCTTCCAAGGTGTGCCGCAGGGCAGCCGGGGCGATCCGGGTATGGCCCCGGCGGTTCACGACGACGAGCGCCGGCCGCGCAGGGCGTCCAGCACGGCGCCGAGGTCCAGTTGCCCCTCGGCCGCCCGGCCCAGGACCGCGCCGATGGCCATGAAGATGGCCGTCAGCAGGAAGCCCCAGAAGCCGAAGGCGAGGGCGGCCAGAGCCAGCACGGCCCCTGCGGCCGTGCCGGCGACGACGGGGGTCATGCGACCCTCGGTTCGCGCTCGGCGTCGTCCGCGTCATCGCCCTCGGACGGGACATGGATATCGGTGATGGTGATGTTGACCTCGGTGACTTCCATGCCCACCAGGTCTTCCACTGCCGTGTAGACGGCATCGCGGGCCCGGTTCGCCACCTGCTGCAGGGGGTGCGGGTATTCGACCACCAAGGTGACATCCACGGCCACCTGGGTCTGGCCGACCTCCACGCTGACACCCTGGGTGAGGTCCTTCTGGCCCACCTTCTCGCGGAGGGTGCCAATGGCGCGGGCTGCCCCACCGCCCAGCGCGTACACGCCGTCAATCTCCTGGATGGCGATGCCGGCGATTTTTGCCACTACGCCGTCGGCCACCGTGGTGCGTCCGCGGCCGTCCGCGCCATTGGCGGGGGACAGTCCATGGCCGGGTGCGGTGGCTGCCTTCTTCTGCTGGACTGCTGCGGGGTTCTGCGCCTGGGTAGTCATTGCGTCACTCCTTGTTTGCTCTGGAAAGGGTTCCAAGGGCGCGTTGTGCGCCTTCACAAGTAAGGACGGGGCCAGGGCGGAAAACGTCACGCAGTTTTTTGAGTGACCCCTGTCACACCTGACTGGGGGCGTGAAAAAGGGGAGTGGACCACGACGGGAGGTCCCGTCGTCGTCCGCTCCCCGTGGGGCGCTGCTTAGACGGCCGCCAGGGCCGCTTCGTCGCCTCGAACGCTCAGCGTGAAGGTGTTGGGGCCGCTGCACGTGACGGCGATGCGGCAGGTGGTGGTGTTGTGCCGGGCGGAAAGGTCTGTTACCGCGGAGTCGAGGGTCTCGTGGAAAGACGCCCGGTCCCAGATCTTCAGCGTCACGGATTTGGCAGCGTTAAACGTCATTGTTCAGTACTTTCCTTCGTCAGTGCGGCCCCTTTCGGGCCGCTGGAGTGGCCTGTCCACGCTTCGGGGATCGGTGGCCTGCGCTCACCGGTG
Source organism: Pseudarthrobacter sp. MOO14 (assembly GCF_058267675.1). Taxonomy (NCBI): domain Bacteria; kingdom Bacillati; phylum Actinomycetota; class Actinomycetes; order Micrococcales; family Micrococcaceae; genus Pseudarthrobacter; species Pseudarthrobacter sp. MOO14. The sequence goes on along the minus strand of NZ_CM177849.1, from coordinate 1,758,192 downwards.
GGCCTCGTTGCGTCACCAGGATTTCGGAGCGGGAGCTTGCCCGCCCTCCATATCCATAGTGCCCAGGCCGGAACGGCGCTCGAAACCAAAAAGCGCTTTATTGCGGGTGTTTCTCGTCACGTTTAAGCGGGGCGCGGCGTCTATTCGTCGAAGTGCGCCGGGATCGTTTGCTCTCCGGAAATGGATGCAATGACGGCGGTGGCCACCTGCCGGAGCTTGATGTTGCGGGTATTCGAGGCGCGGGTGAGGATGCCGAACGCCGTGTCCCGGGTGCAGCGGTTTTGGGCCATGACCGCTCCCACCGCCATATCGATGACTGTCCGGGATTGCATGGCCGCGGAGAGGTCGTTCCTGGTTTCACGCAAGCGGGCAATCCGCAAGACCAGGCGCAGCGAGTTTGCCGCGTGCCGGGCGAAAGTCTCCACGGTTGCGATGTCCTCGACCGAGAAGCCGTTGGTGCGGCCGGAATAGAGGTTCAGCACTGCCTCGCCATCTCCACCGAGGTCCAACGGGACGGCGAGGATGGCGGAGACCCCTTGATGCAAGGCGGTCCGGACGTAGTCCTGCCAGCGGGTTTCGGCGGCAAGGTCGGGAACCAGGAGGGTGCGTTCCTCCCGCAGCGCTGTCAGGCAGGGGCCTTCGCCAAAGCCGTTCTGCAATTCATCCAACACGCTCGCGGCGGCGTCACTGGCGGCAACGGCTTCGGGTTTCTTTTGCCGGATAACCGTGACGCCGCTGTGGATGGTGTTGCCGGGGATGCTCAGCCGGGAAGACACCAGGACGGCCAATTCCGTCATGAATGCCCTGATGTCGCTGCTCTCAAGGACGAGTTCCTGCAGCGACAAATCGGCATCCCATCCACTCCTGAATCCGGTGGGAAGGGAACCTTCGTTGTCGGTCATGCGCCGTCGCCTCCAATGAATTCGTTCATAGCCAGCGTGACGAGTCCCACCTGTGCTGCGGGCAGGTGCAGGGCTTCATTGAGGTAGGCATCCAGAGCCAGTTCGTCAACGTCCCCGCCGATGCCGTAGTAGTACGTCCAGAGTTCAACCAGCGTCACCTTGGAGGCCTGGAACCGCTTCGCTGCAATCCGGCGGTGCGCATCTGCCTCGTTCAGTTGGTCCGGGCCACCCATCCAGTCCGCGTTCATCATTGCCGTCCATCCGGCGATCCCGGGATGTAGCCCCCATCAACGATCTCGGCAGCAATTTCCCGGATCCGCTTGTTGTTTGATGCGGCAGCGGCCTGCAGCACCGTGAGGGCGCCGTTCCTGCCGCCGCGGGTCTGGAGCATGACCAGGGCGACGGCCGCGTCCACAACGGCGCGGGATTTGAGCGCAGATCGGAAATCGTCTCCAGGGGCCTCCGGCGCATGCAGCCGCAGCGCCAGGCGGAGGATGCGGGACATCGAGGCCGCGTGGTCCTCCACGAAGGCAATGGCGGCCGGATTGAAGGCGTGTGTGGTGTAGGCGTAGGAGTTCAGCGCTGCACGTGCGGAGGAGTCTGTGTGGATGGGGACCGCCAGTACGGAGCGGACATTGTCTTCAGCGATGCTGTCCAAGTACCGGCTCCAGCGCAGATCATTGGCCAGGTCGCCAATCAGTACCGTTCTTTGCTGCCGGAGGGCCGTAAGGCAGGGTCCAATGTCGAAACCATACTGCGTCTCGTCGAGCCGGTACCCTTCCTGGCTGCTCGCGGCCACGGTGGCGAGTCCGCCGTTCCGCTCCACCGTGATGGTGCACTCCATGGTGCGGCCGTCCGCGCCCAGTTGCGCAGCGGAGATAGTTGCCAGGCCAAGGAGGAAGTCCGGGAAGCCGGGGCTGTCCAGGAGCAGGTCCTGCAGCCTGTCTGACGGGGAGATGATATTTTCCTTGGCCATCGGGCCTCGATCCTCAGTACGCCAGGGTTGCTGCTCCCGGCTTGCGACCCCCGCTCTCTGCGCGGCTGGCCCGTGTGGCAACCCCTGGATCTGCTGGCTATCCGGAAATCTCCTATATCCGACACTACGCCTCCGCACCTGCATTTGGTACGCGGGCGCCGGCACGCGCTACCCGTCGGAACCTGCACGGTGGCCACCGTCCTGGTCGCCTCCGTCCTTTTCGCCGCTGTCTTCCGTTTCGGAGTGGTGGGAGCCGTTGAAATCGTCGGAGTAGGGCGCCCGGGGCCGGGGAAGGTCGTCGATCAGCTCGTTCGCCGCCAAGGCAAGCAGGTCCCGTTGGATCGGTGGGAGGGAAAGAAGCCCTTGCAGGTAGGCCTCCACTTCGTACTCGCCGGCGTCTCCGGAGAGGCCAAAGTACTTCAGCCAGAGGTCGGGGACCGAGATGTCGGCAGCCTTCATCGCGGCTCTGAGTTGGCGTCGCTGTTCCGGTTCGTTGGGGTCGAAGCCCATGGCGAACCTAGGTTCCGGAGGCCGGCGTCCCGGCCACGACGCGTTCGCTGACCTGCTGCAGCGATGTTTTTTCCTCCCGGGCCTGCCTGATGAGGAACCGCACGGCGTCTTCCTGCCGCAAACCCATCCGTTCCATGACGACCCCGGTGGCACGGTTGACCAGGTCGCGGGTATACAGCGACGCCTGGAGTTCCGCCGTCATCCGATGCGGAGCCTCATTGGCCTGAATATGGGAGATCAGCGTGGCGGCCGGCGCTGCGAAGAGCTGGAGCAGTGCAGCGCTCCCGTGGTCGTAGGTGTCGGGGGCTGCGGCGTACAACTTCAGGGCACCCAGGGATTCCTTCCCCGCCAACAGCGGCGCGCTGACTACTGCGAGTATGGGCAGCCCGGCGATGCCGTTGCGCCACTGGGGCCACCGCTGTTCCACGTTGAGGTCGGTGACCAGCACGGGTCGCTCTGACGCCCACGCCGTAAGGCAAGGTCCTTCGCCATATTCATACTGAACCGTGTCCGCCTGGGAAACGATCGTGTCGGTGTATCCACTGCTGGTACGGCGTCCCCGGCCGTCGATGAGTGAGACGCCTGCCCCGATGGTGCCGGGGACTGATTCCTTGGCGGCCCGGGCCAGTAAACGGATGGCGGTTGTGACCTTTTCTTCCGTTAGCAGTAATCCCTGGATGCGAGCAATCACTGCGGTTAGCTCGTCAAGGGGAAGTTGCGCCATGGTCCCAGCATAGATCCAGACCCGCACCGGGGCTCCGCACGGCCCGGACCGTCCGAAACCCGCCCAGGCAGGGAGGGCTTGACTGGATGGGTGGGTGGCGGTTCGCTGGAGGACATGTTGAGTTCATCCGACCCTGAATCTGCCCAAGACCTCCAGAGCATCCTGGTGGGCTCAGAGAATGGCATCGAGTTCCTTTCCGGGTTGTCACGCCTTGCCGCCGCCGCCGTTTCAGAGGCAGGCGGGGGTGTGGTGGAGTGTGCCGTCACCCTGAAGATGAAGCGACGGCCCACCACGGCTGCGGCCAGCAGTGCACGTGCCCTGGAGCTGGACCAGCTGGAACAGGCGTTGGGTGATGGTCCCTGCGTGAAGGCGTTGCGTGAGATGTCATTGGTGTTGATCGACGACGTCGAGTCCGATTCGCGATGGCCTGAATACAACCGGGCGCTCCTGGCGGCCAACGTCCACAGCTCGCTCGGTGTTCCCTTGGAGATCACGGGCGAGACCGCCGCGGCATTGAATTTTTTCGCCTCGCGGCCCGGCGTATTCACAGCGGACGTCCTCGAAAAGGCACTCGGCTTTGCGGCCGCCGCCCAGAACACACTGCATTTGTCGGTGCGCATCGATACCGCCCGGAACCGTGCGGACAACTTGGAGGCTGCCCTGGAGAGCAGGACCGCCATCAACCTTGCCTGTGGGGTGATCATGGCGCAGAACCGCTGCTCACAGCAGGAGGCGATGGATATTCTCGCCCGGGTCTCCAGCAACCGCAACCGGAAACTCCGGGATGTCGCCAACGAACTCATCGAGCACTTGACCGGGAATGGCGTCAGGACCCATTTCGAGGCGTAACTATTTGCCGGCCGTTCCGGCGTCCAAGGCTGTTCAGGAGCCCCATTGACACCTCCATACTGGCGGACTAACGTACAACCAAATGGTTGTAGATCAGCTCCGTGAGTCCGAACGTGACCGCCTCTTCCAGGCGTTCGCCGATTCCACCCGGCGTGACATCGTCCGCCGGGTCACGGTGGGCGAGTACACCGTGTCCGGGCTCGCGGCCTTCTATTCCATGAGTTTCGCCGCCGTCCAGAAGCATGTGGCGGTGCTGGAACGCGCATCGCTGGTCACGAAGGAAAAACGCGGAAGGGAGCAGGTTGTCCGGGGCAATCACGAAGGGCTCCAGGAAGCCCGGCGGCTGCTCGACGAATACGAACAGATCTGGCGGCAGCGGGCCGCCAGGATGGCAGACATTATTGCTGAAGGTTAGGAAGGCACGGCCATGGCAGTCATCAGTATGGACAAGAACCCCGAGGCGCTCTCCCTCACGCTGGTCGCCGAGTTCGACGCCGGCGTCGAACGCGTCTGGCAGCTCTGGGAAGATCCCCGCCAGCTCGAGCGTTGGTGGGGACCACCCACCTGGCCGGCTACGTTCCACCGGCACGACTTCGTCCCCGGCGGGCGCGCAAACTACTACATGACCGGCCCGGAGGGCGAGAAGGCCCATGGCTGGTGGGAGTTTACGGCCATCGAGGCACCCCGGGAGCTTCAGTTCGACGACGGGTTCGCGGACAGCGACGGAAACCCCACGGGCGACCTGGGCGTCACCCATGCGACGGTCACGCTCGAGCCGCTGGGGGAGCGGACGCGCATGACCATCCATTCCGCGTTCGAGTCCGAAGAGCAGCTTGAGAAGATGGTTGCCATGGGGATGGAGGAAGGGATGACGCTGGCCGCCGGCCAGATCGACGGCATCCTCGCAGAGCCCGCCAACATCTGAACCTGCATCTGAACCCGGCAACCGGCAGGAACCTTGCGGCGGCGCCAGGTGGGCGGACGACGGCGGGATGTCCCGCCGTCGTCCGCCCACCTGCGGGCGTTGAACGCGCAGGCCGGCGCCGCAATACTGGAAGGCGGACCAACCTGAGGTGAGGCGGTGGCGGCAATGAGTGGCGGGTCGGCGGGGTTCCGGAGGCGGCTGGAGCGGGCGGCCGAAGTGCGTTCATACCGCGGTGCGGGCATCAGCGCCGAGGAAGAAGCCACGTTGGATGCCCTGGACGCTCACGAGCGCGACAAGCGCCGGAAGGTCAGCGACGCCGCCCGCGCGGAATACCTGGTCCGCGATGCCATGGCGCAGGGCAAGTTCGACAACCTCAAGTACGCCGGCAAACCGATTCCCGGCCTTGGCGATTCCTATGATCCGGACTGGTGGGTCAAGGGGCTGATCCAGCGGGAGAATATCAGCGGCCTGGGGCCGGCAGCCATCCTGCTCCGCGCTGAGGATGCCCACCTTGATGCGACTCTCGACGCCCTGTCCACGGAGCAGCAGGTCCGGGACCTCCTGCAGGACTTCAACAAGCGGGTTGTCGATGCACGCCGGCAACTGCAGGGCGGTCCGCCGGTCATCACGAAGACGCGGGACGTAGAAGTGGAACTGGACCGCTGGCGGAACCGCCGGGCAGCGCGCGTTGTGGAAGTACCCGCGGAGCCGGAGCCTGTGCGTTCCTGGTGGCAGCGGCTGTGGAAAGGGCCCGGCCGGGGCTAGCGCAATTTGCGGCGCAGGCCGATCCCGCGCTGGTATCAGGGCTTCGGCACCAGGGCTTCGGGTACCAGGGACCCGGGTATTAGGGCTTCGGTGTCGGATTTGGGCCAATCATCGATGCTGGCGGCGGAGCGAACGGTGCTGCGGGATACAGGGCCGCCACCTTGAGCATGTAGTTGGCCCACTGCGGCCCGGCAATCATGTAACCGTCCAGGCTGGGATAGAACGTGCCGTTGATGGTGACGTTCTGGCCGGCACGCGTCTGGCCTCCCAGGGCATCCCCAAAGAAGGACGCGGTGACCAGGCCGGTGGTGTAGCCCACCACCCAGGTGGAGCCATTATTGTTCGACGTTCCGGTCTTGGCTGCGGTGGGGAACTTGTCCTGCACCTTCGGGTTGATCCACACGCCTGATCCCCGCTTCAAAACGTCCTGCAGCACCGAGTTCACGCCACGGGCCACATCAGGCTTGACGGCGTCACGGCAGTCCGGGGCCGGTACGGGAAGTTTCGCGCCCGCGCCATCAGTGACCTCCACCAGGGCGATGGGCGTGCAATAGCGGCCCTCGGTGGCGAAGGTGGCAAAGGCGTTCGCAAGGGTCAGGGGTGCGACTCCTGTGCCGCCCAGCAAGTTGCCCAGCTGGTGCATGTTGACCGGCGTGCTGTCCAGCCCGCTATGCAGGCCCACCGAGTCCACCATCTTCTGGATGCCACAGAAATCGAGCTGTGCTGCCGAGGCGAACGTGGCGGTGTTGATCGAGTTGTAGAGGCCGAAATTGACAGGCATTGGCCGGTAGAAGCCGTCCTCGGCGTTCTGCAGGTCGTCCGCCGCGCCGAGCGTGGGATTGTTCTGCGCTGTGTCATAGGCGCCCAGTACTTTGCCGCAGCTGTCCTTCCACGGGAAGTCGAGGGGATAGACCCGGCGTGACGCGTCCACCACCGCGGTAAGGGCCTTCCCCTCGTTCAGCCACTCGGCAAACGTGAACGGCTTCATGGTCGATCCCGGCTGGAACCCACCTGCCCCGTTGAGGTCGTTCCCCTGCGCGTCCTTGGCGTCCACGTTAAAATTCAGGTTCGTGTCGAACTTGCCCGGTTGTGGAAGGAACACCGTGTTCTGGGCCATCGCCAGGATCTTGCCGGTGCCCGGCTGGATGCTCACCAGGGATGCGGCCCAGCGGTCCGGGTTGGCGCCTGCCGTCCCGTCCACCTGTGCCTGGGCCGCAGCTTGGAGCCTGCTGTCCAGGGTGGTCACGATCGTGAGTCCGCCCCGGTACAACCGCCGCTCCCGCTCGGCCTCGCTTTGCCCGAACGCGGGATTGTCCAGGATCAAGTGGGAAATGTAATCGCAGAAGTACGGCGCCAGGGCGGCATTGGCGCACCCCTGTTCCGGGGGCGTGATCTTCAATTCGATGGGAGCGGCCACCGCCTCGTCATGCTGGGCCCGGGTGATCTTGCCCAGGCGCAACATTTCGGACAGGACCTGGTTCCGGCGTACTGCCGAGTTGTCCGGATGGGTGGCCGGATTGTAGAACGTGGGGCTGTTCACCAGCCCGGCCAGCAGGGCCGCCTGCGGCAGGGTAAGGTCCTTTGCCGTGGTGCTGAAGAAGTAGCGGGCCGCCGCCTCGATCCCGTACGCGTTGCTGCTGAAGAAGACGATGTTCAGGTAGCCCTCAAGGATCTGGTTCTTGGTGTACTTCTTCTCGAGGGCGATGGCCAGCTTCATCTCCCGCAGCTTGTCGCCCAGGTTCTTCTGCCCGCTCAGGACCACCGCATCCGGCCTGTCCTGTGAAAGCTGGGCTTCATTGAGGACATTCGTGACGTACTGCTGGGTGATGGTTGACGCCCCTTGCTCGCCGCCTTTGGTCAGGTTGGAAAACAGTGCGCGGAGGATGCCCTGCGGATCCACCCCGGCATGCTCGTAGAACCTGCTGTCCTCGATCGAAACAATGGCGTCCTTGATGAAGGGTGACATCTGGTCCAGTGGCACCCGAACGCGGTTCTCCGCATAGAGGGTCGCGATCGGCTGGCCGTCGGCGCTCAGGACCCTGGTGGCTTGTGACGGCGGCTGCACCGTCAGTTCCGCAGGCAGGTTGTCAAAGAATCCAATGGAGGAGCTGACGCCGAGGCCCGCGGCTGCCACTGCCGGGACCACCAGGCTGGCAGCCAGTACGCCACACAGGATGCTGGCTGCAATGAACCCCACGAGCCGTCCCACGGCTGCGCCAAATCCATGCCTGCGCTTCCGCTTCTTCGCCATTCCTCAGCCCTCGTGCTCCAGGGTGTGATCAGGATACGCCGCCGGCCAACGGCGTAACAGAGGCTTGACGGTCAGGATTTGGTCACGTCAAAGGTCTTGACCAGCGATAGTTACCGACATATCGTTAACTATCGCTGAAGTAATCAGCGAGATACCTGAAGTGAAAGGACGATGCCGCTATGAAAGGCATATTCGACGACAAGCACCCCGGCCCGGAGTTCGCCAAAGGCCGCTTCGAGCGGGGGAGGGCCCACAGGGGGCCGCACGGGCACCGTGGGCCGGGGTTTGGGCCCGGCTTCGGACCCGGTTTTGGACCCGGTTTTGGCCCGGGCTTTGGTCCCGGGTTCGGTCCCGGTTTTGGCCGCGGCGGCCGGCGCGCCAGCCGGGGGGATGTCCGCGCGGCCATCCTCTCCCTCCTGGCCGAGGCGCCATCCAACGGGTACGGACTGATCAAGACCATTGCCACGAAGACCGGTGGCATGTGGCGGCCCAGCCCCGGATCGATCTACCCCACCCTCCAGCAACTGGTGGACGAAGGCCTGATCGAGGCGCTCAGCGAAGGCCGGGGAACAGAGTTCGCGCTCACCGATGCGGGCAGGGCCTATGTGGCAGAGCATGCAGAGGAGATGGAAAACGCCTGGAATGCAGAGCCCGACAGTGCAGACCGGGACTTCCACGAGAGCATTGGAAAGCTAATGGGTGCCATCCATCAATTCCGCGCGGGTGTGACCGGGGAACAGCGCGCTGCAGCTGTCGCAAAGATGGATGAAACGCGCCGGGCCCTCTACAAGATCCTTGCTGACTAGCAGCTCCAGGCGGTCCGGGCCGGCAGGCGCCGGCAGCGCCCGGCCGCGGGTCCCGGAAACAGAGTTCCCGGGCGGAGAAGCTACGCGAACGCGTCTTCCTTGGCGGGCACCCCGGCCTCGGCTGGTGTAGCGGCTTTGGCCGGTCCCGCGGCGGCGTGGGCAGCGTGGTGGTTCAGCATGTGGCCCAGGGCGCTGAAGCCCGAGCCCATTTCTCCGAAGGCGTAGGCCGTTTCCGCATGCTCGGACAGGTCCACGCCGGCGGTCTCAGCTTCATGGCTGACACGGAACCCCACCGTCTTGTTGATGACCAGGCCAATGATTGCCGTCCCGATTCCGGACAGCAGCAGGGTAATGACGACGGCGGCCGCCTGGGCCACCAGCTGCTGGATGCCGCCGCCGTAGAAGAGTCCGCCTCCTTGGCCGTTTACGGGCAGGGCAATGAATCCCAGCGCCAAGGTGCCGATGAGGCCCGCGCCCAGGTGGACTCCCACGACGTCCAGCGAATCATCGAGGCCGAAGCGGTACTTGAGGTCCACGAACACGCAGCAGGCAACCCCGGCAACGAGGCCCAGTCCTACGGCCGCGAGCGGGCTGATGTTTGCGCAGGACGGCGTGATGGCGACCAGGCCGGCAACCACGCCGGAGGCGGCGCCCAGGGAGGTCGGGTGCCCGTGGCGCACCTTCTCGGTCACCAGCCAGCTCAGCATCGCCGCGGCGGGGGCTATCAGGGTGTTGACCCAGATCAGCCCGGCCTGCTCCACGCTGGTTGCGGCGCCGCCATTGAAGCCAAACCAGCCGAACCACAGGATTGCTGCGCCCAGCATGATGAACGGGATGTTGTGCGGTCGGTGGTTGGGGTCCTTCGCGAAGCCGTGCCGCTGGCCAACGATGATGGCGAGCACCAGGGCGGCCGTGCCGGAGCTGATTTCCACCACCGCGCCGCCGGCGAAGTCGATGACCTGGCCGAAGATTGCCGTGACGGCGCCGCCTGCACTCATCAGGCCGCCGCCCCAGATCATGTAGGCGAGGGGGCAGTAGATCACCGTGATCCAGACGGGCACGAAGAGGGCCCAGGCACTGAATTTGGCGCGGTCGGCGATGGCACCGCTGATCAAAGCCACGGTGATGATGGCAAAAGTGGCGCTGTACCCGGCCTTGAGCAGGTCCGGGGATCCAATGAGGTTCTGCAGGCCGAAGCTGGTGAAGGGATTGCCGAAGACTCCCAGCACACCGTCGCCGGTGGTCATGGAGTAACCCCACAGGACCCAGACCACGCCGACGATGCCGGCAGAGATGAAGCTCATCATGATCATGTTCAGGGCGGCCTTGGCGCGGGTCATGCCGCCGTAGAAGAGGCCAAGGCCAGGAGTCATCAGCAGTACCATCGCGGCTGAAATCATCAGCCAGACGTGTTGGGCAGTGATTTCCACTGGTGGGTCCCTTCGCAGCGTGAACGTTGTGCGGGGCCCTTTTGGCCCCGTGGCATTTCCCCCGCGGTCCATTTTTCGTGCCGCGTGTTTCAGCCAGTGCCGCTTAAAGTTGCGGCCGCGTTACACAAATCGCTCCTGCGTGAAGTTCACGTATCAGCCATGTTTCAGGAATGTAAACGCGCCCCCACCGTGAGGAATCGTCCTGGCCGCCGGATCCCGCGATGCTGCGGACTTCGCGGGGTTTCCGGCTGTTTCAGGGGTGAGAATCCGCCGTCTTGCGTCTTTTCGCCTTATGTTTCGGCGCCGTGAACGGCGATTCGCCCGTTCAGAAGCTGCGGGCGTTGGCCAGGACCGGCAGCGTGGCGCGCACGGAGTCCACGGACGCCGGATCGATGTCGACGACGGCGAGTTCGGGATTTCCGCCGAGTGACACCACGGCGGTACCCAGGGGAGTGACGACGGCGCTGTGCCCGATTCCGGTGGGCGCCGCACCTGCGGGGCCTGCGCCGATGGTTTCGGGATCGCCCTGGCCGCACGCAACCACGAACGTGGTGCTGTCCAGTGCCCGGGCACGCACCAGCAGGTCCCACTGCTCGGCCTTGCCCTCGCCGGCTCCCCAGGAAGCGCACACAATGTTGACGTGTGCTCCCGCGTTGGCGTTGGCCGTGAACAGGGCCGGGAAACGGACGTCGTAGCAGGTGGCCAGGCCGAACACGGTGCCGTCGAGCTCGAACGTTACCGGCGCCTGCCCGGCGTCCACCGTCTTGGATTCGGTGAAGCCGAATGCGTCAAAAAGGTGGACCTTGTCGTAGGACGCCTCCACGGAGGGGCCGGTGACCAGCAGCGTGTTGCGGACGCGCCCTTCCGCGCCGGGGGTGAACATGCCTGCCACGATGGTGATGTCCAGGTCTTTGGCGACGCGGCGCACCTCGCCTGCCCAAGGGCCGTCAAGTGGTTCGGCAATGTCTTTCAACGAGTTCCCAAAGGCCCGCATGGCCGCCTCCGGGAAGACCACCAACTGTGCGCCGGCGTTTTTCGCCTGGGCCGCGTAGTCCCTGATGATGCCGAGGTTGGCCGCGGTGTCGGCGCTGCTGATGATTTGGGCGATGGCGATACGCATGGAAGATCTCCGATCTGTTGTATACATAATGTATGGTAAAAATTTCGGGTTCGGCCGCCTCGGGCCGCGAAAAGGCGTACGCCTACCTGCGCGAGAACGTCCTGACGGACCCGGAACTGCAAGGCCGCTTCCTCAACGAACAGGAGCTTGCGGCGGACATCGGGGTGTCCCGCACTCCGGTGCGCGAGGCGCTGTTGCTTCTGGTTTCCGACGGGCTGGTGGAGCTTATTCCGCAACGGGGCGCCTACGTTCCGGTGGTCACCGGCCGGGAGATTTCCGAGCTGATGGAACTTCGCGGCGTGCTGGAAAGCCATGCGGCCAAGCTTGTCATTGACGAACACCGGGTGCCCGCCAAGCAAATGCAGGACACCCTGCGGCAGCAGGCGCAGATTCCGGACAACGATGAACCGGACGATGCCCGCGAATTCATCCGCCTGGACACGCTCTTCCATCAGCAGCTCATCGACGCCGCCGGAAACGAACTCATTTCCCGAACGTACAGCAAGCTGCATGTCCGCCAGGTCCTGGTGGGCGTTGCCGCACTGTTCCGCACCGGAGGCAGGCGCGAGGCGGTGTGCGCCGAACACCAGGACATCCTCGATGCCCTGGTGGCCGGCGATTCCGCACGTGCCAAAGAGGCTATCGACCATCACCTCGCGGTGACGCGGGACATCCTCCTGCGGAGCTGATCACCGGGCTTCGCCTGCGCCGGACACGCGAGCCGCTTCGCCGGCCGCCCTGGATTCAGCACTGCCTTCCAGCAGCAGGCGGTAGTCCTGGTCCTCCACGGTGTTGCTGTCTCGGCCCAGGGCAAGCCCCACGAGGGTTACGGCCGCTGCGACCGCAACGTAGATGGCCACCGGAATCCAGGTGCCAAACTGCGACAGCAGCACGGTGAACAACAAGGGTGCGATGGCGCCGCCGATGACGCCTGCGAAGGTGTAGGCCAGTGAACTGCCCGTGGACCGGAGCCGGGGTGAGAACTGCTCCACGATGAAGGCGGCCTGCGGCCCGTACATGAAGGAGTGCGCCGCCAGGCCCAGGACGATGCCCACGATCAGCATCGGCTCATTGTTGCCGCCAAGGACGCCAAAGAAGACAAAGGTCCACACGGCGCCGGCCACTGCGCCCACGCCGTAGACCAGGCGCCGGTTGAAACGGTCCGAGACTGCGCCGGCGAGGGGAATCATGAACAGCTGGAAGGCCGAGCCCACCAGGACGGCGGTGAGCACCTGGTTGCGTTCGTAGCCGAGCGCCTGGATGCCGTAGGTGAGGGTGAAGACGGTGAACAGCGCGTACAGCACGTCCGGGCCCACCCGGCACAGGATGGCGGCAACGAGTGGCCGCAGTTCCGTACTGAACACTTCCCGGATGGGCGCGGCGGGCTGTTCTCCATGGGCTTCGATCGCCTTGAAGATGGGGGTGTCCTCCAGCTTGAGCCGGATCCACAGGCCGAAACCGACCAGGAGTGCGGAGACCAGGAACGCGATGCGCCACCCGAAGCTGATGAACTGCTGTTCGGTGAGCATCAGGGTCAGGACCGCCAGCGCACCGTTGGCCAGCAGGTTCCCGGCGGGCGGACCCACCTGCGCGGCCGAGGCCCAAAAACCCCGCCGCTGCGGGTCGCCGTATTCGCTGGAGAGCAGCACTGCGCCGCCCCATTCACCGCCCACGCCCACGCCCTGGGCGAAGCGCAGGAGCACCAGGATGATCGGGGCGGCAATGCCAATGCTGTCGTAGCCCGGAAGGACGCCGATCAGCACCGTTGCCACGCCGATGATCATCAAAGTGGTGACCAGGACCTTCTTGCGTCCGATCCGGTCACCGAGCCGTCCGAAGACCACACCGCCCACGGGCCGTGACACATAGCCGACCGCGTAGGTGGAGAAGGCGAGGATGGTGCCGGTCAGGGGATCGGAGGACGGAAAGAAAACGATGGGGAAAACGACAGCGGCCGCCGCGGAATAGACGGCAAAGTCATACCACTCCAGTGCCGTGCCGGTCAGGCTTGCCGCAAATGCCTTGACCAGGCCCTTTGGGCGGATTGGCGGGCCTGACTGGGGCGCTGCGCCCGCACCAGAAACCGGAGAATTGCTCATTGTGTCCTCCACAGTGGATTTTGAGGTGACGCCTGTCACGCTGGCGTTAAATGTATACATTACGCATACTGGATGTACATTGGCGACTGTTTCCGGTTTCCGGTTTGTTAATTTTCCCGCGGTGCACCGGCTCCGCGGCCTTCGAAAAGGACGGCACCATGACGGCTCTCAGCTTTGAACTTCCCGACGGCAGCATCAAGAACGTGCAGGTCCGGCACCTCCTCAACGCCGGCTACGCGGGGCGTGAGCAGGATGAGGTGCAGGCCCACATCGCAGAACTTGCTGAGCTCGGGGTCCCCGGCCCCACCACCACTCCGGCCATGTACCCCGTCTCGCCCTACCTCGCGCAGCAGGTATCCGAGGTCCGCGTCCAGCATGGACGCACGTCCGGTGAGGCGGAATGGGCGCTGGTCATCACCGACGACGGCGTCCTGCTCACCGTCGCCTGCGATCACACGGACCGTGAGCTCGAAGTGCATGGTGTGGCGTGGAGCAAGAATGCCAGCCCTGACGTCCTTGGCCGCAAGGCGTGGCGGCTTGACGATGTGCGGGACCACCTGGACCGCATCACGCTGCGCGGCTGGGTAGGGGAGGGGGAGACCCCGGACACCCTCATCCAGGACAGTTCCCTCGAGGCCCTGCTGACCCCGGACTACTGGCTGGAGGTGCTGGCCGCGCGCGGGCTCAACCAGCCGGGCACCGTGCTGATTTCCGGCACCGTGGCGATGACGGGCGGCGTCAACCAGTTCGCCCGCAGCTGGAAGGTGGAGATGGCGGATCCGGAGACGGGAGACTCGCTGGACGTCCAGTACGTCGTGGAGCAAATGCCGCAGCCTATCGGCTAAGCGCTGCGCCGGGGCAATAACGGCATAAAAAGGTTCCGCCGCCCCACCAGGGGCGGCGGAACCTTCCGTGCCGCGAAGCTACTGCCTGTAGCCCTCCACTTCACTGACGGGACGGGCCTGGGCCTCGTTGGGGTTTTCCCCGGATTCCTTCTTGGCCCGCCTTTGTCGCAACAGGTCCCAGTATTGGTCCAGGCTTTCTTCCACGTACTTCAGGCGCGCCTGGTCCGGAGCCTGGCCTCCGGCGGACCCCTCGCGCAGCGCATGCTCCTCTTCCACGAGGGCCTGGATGTGCGTCAAAATATCCTGATCATTCATTGGGCTTCCCCTCACTCCGGTCCGGTCACCTTCAGCCTACGTAGCTGGTGCTGAAGCCACCAGTCCCGCGCTGTACCATCGATTTCATGTCCACTGCGCTCGATATGGCAGGTCCCATCCTGGAAGTACTGACCTGGTTGTGCCTGCCCGCCGGGCTGGGACTGCTGTTCTACACCGGGTTCCTCCGCCGCTTCATCCACCCGTGGGACGTGGCAGAAGCCGTGGTGTATTCGGACTCCACCGGCGTAGGGTTCCGCTGGTACGACCGGAAGCACCAGGTGCACAACGCCCCCATGTCCCCGTACGACATCAGGGACATGGCCGTGGGGGACACGTTGCCGATCTACTACCACCCCAAACGCCCAACCCAGTGGCAGTCCACCGTACCGGAAGAGGCGGGCAGGACGGCGTCAGTCCTGGGCCGCTGCCTGACGGCCATCGGCACCGTGGCCCTGTTGGGCGGCTTCGTCCTGCCGATGTTCTAGCTTCGGCTGCTAACCCGTCACCACCACCACAACGCCGAGGGCGCCCAGGACGACGCCCGCGAAGGCGGTCCAGAGCACAGCCGAAAGGTCCGCTTCGATGCTCTCCCCGGCCAGGCCGTGGGACCTCGCCCGGTAGCGGCGGCGCTGGGTGAGGTAAATGGCCAAGGCGGCGCCTCCGGACACCGCCGGGAGCATCAGGATGGGCGGCCCGTACGTGGGAAGCCAGCGAAGGAAGAAGGCGCTCGCCGTCACCAGCGCCAACATGGTCCGGCCCCAGGCCAGCGCCGTCCGTTCGGGTTGGAGACCCGGATCACCGTGCGGACGGGGTGCGCCGGATGCCATCAGCGCAGAAGGATAAAAACGAGGACGACGGCGGCCGCCAGCGCGCCTGCCCCGGCCAGCAGGGGGACGAAGAAAGGCAGCGGAAGCGGTGCTTTGTTGCGCATGCTGCGCTCCACGCGAAGCCACCGCATGGCAGCGCCGCCGCTGAGCATCATGCCCATGAGAAGGAGGATGATGGCCAGGCCTTTGCGGACCGGTTCGATGAAAAGGCCTGAGGTAAAGGCTTCGAGGGCAATGCCACCGGCGAGCAGCGCAAGGGAGGTGCGGATCCATGCGAGGAAGGTGCGTTCGTTCGCGAGGGTGAACCGCGGATCCGGTTCCTCGCCGCCCGGCAACAGGCGTTCGGCGAGCCGTCCGCGCGGCGGCGGGGCTGCGGTCCCGGGCGGATGCTCACTGTTGGTCACGGGCCCAGTGTAGCCGCGCCGTCAAAGCACGGACTCCGGTCAGGCCGCCCGGCGGAGTGCCGCCTTGCCGGCCAGATGCTCACCGATGGGGAGCGCGGCAGTGGCTGCGGGGGACGGGGCGTTCAATACGTGGAGCATCCGGTCGGTCCCTGCCAGCAGGAAATCGTGGAGGAGCGTGCCGTCCCGGCGTACCGCCTGCGCCCTGATGCCTGCCTCGCGGGGCAGCAGGTCGCCTTTGGCCAGGCCAGGCGCGTATTTTCGGCATTCCTGCAGGTAGCTTCCCTTGAACAGGGAGTTCCGGACCTCCCGCACGGCGGTGGCGGCATTGGACCTCGCCACGTGCCACAAGCCCGGAAAGCGCAGGTAGCGGGCCACGTCCTTCGGATGGACCGAGAACTTGGTGTACCCCTCCCGGGACAGGCCCAGCACCGCGTTGGGTCCTACGGTGATGCCGCCGTCGATGGTGGGCGTCAGGTGCACGCCCAGGAAGGGCAAGTCCGGGTCGGGCACCGGGTAGATCAAGTGTTTGACGTAGTCCGATTTTGCGGCCGGCAGCTCAAAATACTCGCCCCGGAAGGGAACGATTTGGACGTCGATTTTCATACCCGCCAATTCGGCGAGCCGGTCCGACTGCAGCCCGGCGCAGGCCACCAGGCGGCGGCAGGCGTAGACGTCCCCGTCGGTCCCAACCTCCACGTGGCCGGCGTGTTCCACGATGGAGGTGACCCGGGCTCCGGTGTAGACGCGTCCGCCGGCGGCCGTGATGAGTTCGGCCAGCTTGCGCGCCACCTCCGGGTAGTCAACGATGCCGGTGCTTGGGATGAACAGGGCCCCCAGCCCAGCAACATTGGGTTCGCGCCGGTTGAGCTCGGCCCCGTCGATCCGCTCGCAGTCCAGGCCATGGATGGCGGCACGCTCCTCAAGCCGGTCCAGCCGTTCCCGTTCCACCGCAGAGGTTGCCACCAGAAGTTTGCCCGGCTCGGCATACCTGATGCCGTGGTCGCGGCAGAAATCCTTGGTCTGGCGGGCTCCGGCCTTGCAGAATTGGGCCTTGAGGCTGTCCGGGGCGTAGTAGATGCCGGAGTGGATGACGCCGCTGTTGTGCCCCGTCTGGTGCGAAGCCAGCACAGGGGCCGCCTCCAGCAGGACCAATGATGCGTCGGGCTCTTTCCGCAGTAGCTGGTAGGCGGTGGCAAGGCCCACGATTCCGCCACCAATGATGCAGTAGTCCGTCCGTTCCACGGCTCTCCGCCTTTCGTCGTGGCTAGAGTCTAGCTACCCGTCACGCTCCGCTCCGCGGTGCGAACATGATCAGTGCTACGCCCAGCAGGCACACCACGGACCCCGCAATGTCCCACCGGTCAGGACGGAAACCGTCGAACGCCATGCCCCAGGCCAGGGAACCGGCCACGAACACTCCGCCGTACGCCGCCAGGATCCGGCCGAAGTGCGCGTCGGGCTGGAGGGTGGCCACAAAGCCGTAGGCGCCCAGGGCGATCACGCCCAGTCCGGCCCACCACCAGTCCCTGCCCTCGCGGACGGACTGCCATACCAGCCATGCGCCCCCGATTTCGGCTGCGGCGGCGAGGACGAACAGCACAATCGTCTTGAAGACACTGACGGTTCCTTCAGGAATATCCACGCAGCCATCATGCCAGCCGGGAATTCGGCAGGCTGCCGCGCGGTTGGGGGAAAGTATGGAGCGCATCGGATTTCTTTCCTTCGGCCACTGGGGTCCCGGACAGGGTTCCCGTACCCGGACAGCGGCCGACGCCCTGCTCCAGGGGATTGATCTTGCGGTAGCCGCCGAAGAACTCGGAGTTGACGGCGCATTTTTCCGTGTCCATCACTTCGCCCGCCAGCAGGCCTCCCCGTTCCCACTTCTTTCTGCCATAGCCGCGCGCACCAGCAAGCTGGAAATCGGCACAGGCGTTATTGACATGCGCTACGAGAATCCGCTGTACATGGCGGAGGAAGCGGCTGCGGCAGACCTGATCAGTGGCGGCAGGCTGCAGCTGGGAATCAGCCGCGGCTCACCCGAACCTGCCCGGAACGGCGCTTCGGCTTTCGGATACCGGCCGGAGCCCGGGGAGACCGACGCGGACATGGCCCGGCGCCATACGGCGGCTTTCGGCCAGGCCATCACGGGTGCGGGCGTGGCCCAGGCAGACCCCCGGTACGCCGGCGGTGCCACCGGACTCCTGCCCGTCCAGCCCCAGTCGCCCGGTTTGGCGGACCGGATCTGGTGGGGTGCAGGCAGCCGGAAGACCGCGGTGTGGGCTGCTGAACTCGGCATGAACCTGATGAGCTCCACCCTGCTCACGGAGGACACCGGCGTTCCGTTCCATGAACTCCAGGCTGAACAGATCCAGCTGTTCAGGGAGGCGTGGGCCGCGGCAGGACACACACGCCCTCCACGGGTGTCGGTCAGCCGCAGCGTCCTTCCCATCGTGGATGACGAGGACAGCTACTACTTTGCGGGCAGCGCGCTCCGCGACGGCCGCGACCAGGTGGGCGTGATTGACGGCTTCACCGCAAGGTTCGGCAAGAGCTATGTTGGCGCACCTGACCTCTTGGCGGAGCAGCTGGCGGCAGACACGGCAGTGCAGGCGGCCGATACGCTGCTGCTGACCGTCCCCAACCAGCTGGGCGTGGAGTACAACTCCAAGCTCCTGGGCACCATCGTGGAACACGTCGCGCCGGCCCTGGGATGGCGCCGCCGCTGACGCCGGGGAACTTTCCGTGAGACCTAACCGTTACTCTTGAAGAGCGTGGTGGGGGCTTCGCGCCCCTACTACTGTGTGACTGCGGAACGGTCATATGACGGAGAGAGAGAAATATGGCTCACACCGCCTTAGGCTTGATCGCATGATCCGGCTACGACAGCTGGCCCAAGCGGCCTCTGTGCTGACCACGCCTCTGGCGCCAGAGGACATTCTGTCCCTGTTCAACCCTGTCTACTCGGCCCGGCAGCTTCGGGGCGTCGTGACCCGCGTGGTCCAGGAGACGGCCCAGTCGGCCACGATCTTTTTCCGTCCCGGGCGCGGCTGGAAGGCGCACCTTGCCGGGCAGTGGGCGCGCATCGGCGTCGAACTCGACGGCGTACGCCACTGGCGTTCGTACTCCCTCAGCGCCCCGGCGGGCAAGGACCCCGCCATCACCGTCACCGATGTCGGAGCTGTTTCCGGCACATTGGTGCGCACCACCAAGCCGGGCGACGTCTTGTTCCTTGCCCCGCCGCAGGGTGATTTTGTTCTTCCTGAGCACCCCAGGCCCCTGCTCATGGTCACGGCCGGCAGTGGCATCACCCCGGTGATGTCCATGATCCGCACCCTTGTCCCGCGGCGGCCTGATGCCGACGTCGTCCTGGTCCATTCCGCCCGCACCCCGGGTGACAGCCTCTTCCGCGAGGAACTGGCCGAGTTGGCGGACCAGTTCCCGAATTTCCGGCTGGCGCACTGGTACACGGGCGAACAGGGCCGGATGGACTTCTCCAGCACCCGGGAGCTGGACGAGATCTGTCCCGACTGGAAGGAACGGTCAGCCTACGCCTGCGGCCCGGACAGCTTCCTGGACGACGCCGAAGCGCTGTGGAAGCGGGCAGCCCTGACCACCGGCGCGCCCGGGACCGACGTCGCAGTGGCCGGAGACGCCGGCAACCTGATGATCGAACGCTTCAACACCACCTTCAACGCCGGTGTAGGCCACGACGGCGGCCTGGTCACCTTTGAGGCCTCCGACCGGGAGGTGGAGGCCGACGGCGACACCCCCATCCTGGACATCGGCGAGGACGCCGGGGTCCTGATGCCCAGTGGCTGCCGGATGGGTATCTGCCACAGCTGCCTCACCCCGCTCCTGGCCGGCCAGGTCCGCGACCTCCGCACCGGGGAAGTCCATGGCGAACCCGGCGAACTTATCCAAACGTGTGTCTCGGCAGCCGCCGGACCCGTCAACCTCGAAATCTGAGGAGCACCACGGTATGTCAGTAATCTCACCCGCCAAGGCCACGGCCACGGGAAGCTCAAGAACGCGCCCCGGCAAGCTCGCAGAATCCGGCAGCCCCACGGTCCGGCCCCCGGCGGCAGCGCACCTCAGCGACGAACAAGTGGCGGAGCTCGGCCGTGAGCTCGACGCCATCCGGGACGAAATCCTTGGAAAGCGCGGTGCGGAAGACGCCGCTTACATCCGCCGCATGATCAAGATCCAGCGCGGGCTTGAAATCTCCGGCCGGGCCGCCCTGCTGGTCAGCAAGAACAAAGCAGCCTGGGTTACCGGCACCACGCTCCTGAGCCTGGCCAAGATCCTGGAAAACATGGAGCTCGGCCACAACATCCTGCACGGACAGTGGGACTGGATGCGGGATCCGGATATCCACTCCACCACGTGGGAGTGGGACTTCGTTACCCCGTCGCGCTCCTGGCAGCACACGCACAATGACCTCCACCACCGCTGGACCAACGTGGTGGGCAAGGACAACGACGTCGGATACAACCTCCTCCGGATGGATGAGAACCAGCCGTGGAAGCCCATCAACCTGGCCAACCCGCTGTTCAATGCGATCCTTGCGCCGGTGTTCGAGTGGGGGATCGCCGTCTACGATCTCGAGCTGACCGAATACAAGGAAGGCACCAAGTCCAAAGAGGCCCTGCTCAAGGACCTCAAGGCCCTCGGCCGCAAGGTGATCACCCAATTCACCAAGGACTACGCTGCCACCCCTGCGCTCGCGATGCTCACCGGCTCCGCCAAGCAGGCCCTGTTCGGCACGATCGCCGCGAACGCCATCCGCAACGTGTGGGCCCACGCCGTCATCTTCTGCGGCCACTTCCCGGAAGGCACCGACACCTTCACCGAAGAAATGGTGGAGGGTGAAACCCGGGGCGACTGGTACGTTCGCCAGATGATCGGCTCCGCCAACATTTCGGGCTCCCGGTTCATGCACCTCATGACCGGCAACCTGTCGCACCAGATCGAGCACCACCTCTTTCCGGACCTGCCCTCCAACCGGTACGCGGAGGTGGCCCCCAGGGTCCGCGAGATCTGCCAGCGCTATGGCCTGAAATACACCACCGGTCCGCTGCTCAAGCAGGTGGGTTCGTCTTGGGCGAAGGTGTTCAAGCTGGCGCTGCCCGGCAAGGCTGCCCGGGCCTAGGAACCACACACGACGCAAAAAGTGACCCTGCCGGCGAAATCCGGCGGGGTCACTTCCTGCGTTTGGGCCCTAGCGCCGGGCTTCCGGCGCCAGGAGCATGTGGTCCAGTTTCGGCAGGGCGTGCCGGAGCCGGTGCTCGGCGCGCTCCAGGGTCTCTGCCGCCTGCGACAACCCGGTTTCGGCCAGTTCCAGGCGGGCAGTCCCCTGCAGCCGGTGGCCGGACCACCGCAGCTGCAGCTGCCGGACCGCGAGGACCCCGGGAGTCCCTCCGAGTGCGGCCTCGGCGAGCTCCACCAGTTCCGGCTCGATGCCGTCCATGAGCCGCCGCCCGATGCTGCGGACCGTCCCCCACAGGAGCACCATGATGGCGGCGGAAATGGCCAATCCCACGATCGGGTCCGCCAAGGGGAAACCAAGCATGACGCCAATGGCGCCGATCACCACGGCCAGCGACGTGAAGCCGTCCGTCCTGGCGTGCACACCGTCCGCCACGAGTGCCGCAGAACCGATCCTGCGGCCCACCCGGATGCGGTAGATTGCCACCGCCTCGTTGCCGGCGAAGCCAATAAGGCCCGCCGCCATGACCCACCCCAGGTTTTGCAGGGCCTGCGGATGGATGAGCCGGTCAACGGACTGCCAGCCCGCCACGATGGCGGAAAGGGCCACTACAGCCACGATGAACAGGCCGGCGAGGTCTTCTGCCCGGCCGTACCCGTATGTGTACCGGCGGGTCGCGGCCCTGCGCCCCAGGATGAAGGCGATCCACAGTGGCACTGCGGTCAGGGCGTCGGAGAAGTTGTGGATGGTGTCCGCGAGCAGGGCCACGGAACTGCTGAACAGGACCACCAGGAACTGCAGCAGCGTGGTGGCCAGCAGGACGAACATGCTGATCTTCAGCGCCCGGATGCCCTCCGTGCTGGCCTCCATGGCGTCATCGATGGAATCCGCGGCATCGTGGGTGTGCGGCACGAACAGCTCGAAAAGCCATCCTTTGAAACCGGAATGGTGATGGTGCCCGTGGTCGTGGTCGTGGTCGTGCCCGTGCCCGTGCCCGTGCCCGTGCCCGTGGTGGTGGTCGTGATTGTGCGCATCGTCGTCGTGGTGGTGATGGTGGCCGGCGTGGACGTTGTCGTGATGGCTGTGCGCATGCGTTGATTCCTGGTGCGGCCCGGTCATGAGGCGCTCCCTTGTGCGTGGTGGGCGGGTGCGCGGTGGTGCGCCGGTTCGCCGCCGAGTGCGTGTTCGGCCTGGAAAATGGCGTCAGCCACCAATTGCCGGGCGTGTTCGTTCTCCAGCCGGTACAGCACCCGCGTCCCGTCCTGCCGGGTGGATACCATCCTGGCCAGCCGCATTTTGGCCAGGTGCTGGGACACGGCAGCGGGGGATTTGCCTACCGTGTCGGCCAAGGCGCCCACTGCCATTTCGCCGTCGCGAAGGGCAAGGATGATCCGCACCCTCGTGGCGTCAGCCAGCATCGAGAAGACCTCCACGGCCAACTCCACGTACTGGCTGTCCGTCCCCAGCGAGCAAGCATTCTTATCTGCATTCATGCGCATATAGTGTCACAACGCGGACCCGGACGCACTGCACGCCTGTCTGTCGGACGGCCATCGCGGGCGAGCCAGCACGGCCACCTACAGTAGGAGGGGTACGGGCACGGCGTGACGCCGGCCGCTTCGGCCAGTCTCGAAAGGAATTTACCCCGATGGCTTTCATTACCGTTGGTACGGAGAACAGCACCGACATCGAGCTCTACTACGAGGATCACGGTTCGGGCCAGCCCGTGGTGCTTATCCACGGCTACCCGCTGGACGGATCGTCCTGGGAAAAACAGACTGCCGCGCTCCTTGGCGCGGGCTACCGGGTCATCACCTACGACCGCCGCGGCTTTGGCAAGTCCAGCAAGCCTGCCGACGGCTACGACTACGACACCTTCGCGGCAGACCTCAACATCCTGCTGACCACCCTGGACCTGGACAACGTGGTGCTGGTGGGCTTCTCCATGGGCACCGGCGAGGTGGGCCGCTACCTTGGCACCTATGGCTCGGCGCGGGTGGCCCGCGCCGCATTCCTCGGATCCCTGGAGCCCTACCTGCTCAAGACCGACGACAATCCTGACGGCGTTCCGCAGGACGTTTTTGACGGCCTCAAGGCCGCGGTTAATGCCGACCGGTATGCGTTCTTCACCGAATTCTTCAAGAATTTCTACAACTCGGACACCTTCCTGGGCACTCCGCGCCTCAGCCAGGAAGCCGTCGACGCCAGCTGGAACCTCGCCGCCGGTGCCGGTGCCACCGCGTCCGTTGCCGCCCAGCCCACGTGGCTGACGGACTTCCGGCAGGACATCCCCAAGATCGATGTTCCCGCCCTTATCGTCCACGGCACCGCCGACAACATCCTGCCCATCGACTCGACCGGGCGGCAGTTCGCCAAGGCGTTGCCCACGGCGGAATACGTCGAGATCGAAGGCGCGCCGCACGGCCTGCTCTGGACGCACGCCGCAGAGGTCAACGAGGCATTGCTCGGGTTCCTTTCCAAGTAAGGAATCCTCGGGGCGGCGGCGGGAGTCCCGTCGTCGCCCTATGCCGCTCCGCTCAGCAGAGGGAGGTGCCGGTGGTGCTGGGCTCCTCTGCCAATGGTGTGGGGCACAACCGCCGTGCCAGCGCTTCAAGTTCCCTGGGGTGGAATGGCCTGGTGAGGTAGGCGGCGGCCCCGGACGCCATGCCTGCCAGGACGTCATCCCCCTCCGAGCGGGCCGTGAGGAAGAGTAACGGGGCAGAGCTCCTGGCGCGGATGGCACGGGCAACCACGTGCCCGTCCATGTCCGGGAGTCCCAGGTCCAAGGTGACCAGGGCGATGCCTGGGTCGGACGCCGCGGCGATGGCTTCCGACCCGGTGCCAACGGCTTTCACTACGAAGCCCGCACGTGAAAGGACTATTGAAATCAGTCCGCGGATGTCGTCGTTGTCTTCAACGACAAGACAGGTGCGCTGCTGTTCCATCCAAGCCCCCCGGCGAAAAAGTTGGCAACAGTCTATCGCCCCTGTGCCGGGTTTCCGGGGCCCTGGCCCTATCCGTCGTAATGTGTCCGCGCGGGTCCCTGGCCCAGGGAGTGGACCACGGCGGCGGCCACATCGTGAAGCTTGGAATTGCGGGTGCTTGACGCCGTCTTCAGGATGTCGAAGGCGTCCTGCTGGCTGCACCGGTTCTGGGCCATGATGATCCCGACGGCCATGTCAATGACGGTCCGGCTTTCCAGGGTGGCGCGGAGGTTCGCCGCCGTTTCGCTGAAGTGCGCAAAGCGGATCGCCAGCCGCAGGGCCAGCGAGGTCTGGCTGACAAAATCCTCGGCGCATTTCATGATGCGGCCCTCGAAACGGTGCGCACGGCCGGAGTAGAGCAGCAAGGCTGCCTTGGTGTCGCCCTCCAGCCGGAACGGGAGCGCCGCGACGGACCGGATCCCCTCTGCCTGCACAGCTGAGGAGTAGTCGGGCCAGCGGCCATCAGCGTTGAGATCCGGGACGTGGACAGTTTCCTGGGCAGTTGCTGCAGTCATGCCCGGTGTCTCGGTGAACCGGTGCTCAAACCGTCCAATGACCCGTGCCTCATCGCTGCTGCTGGCTACCGTGGTGCCCTTCCGCTGCCTGAGCAGGGTGACGGCGCACAGCATCTCATCGCCGGGTTCGGAGAGGTTGCGCGCGGAGACCTGCGCCAACTCATTGAGGAAGTCCTCGACGTCGGAGCTGTCCAGGACAATTTCATGCAGGTACTCGGTTATGGATGTATCGGGTTTAGCTGTTGACTCGCTGGCCACTGTTTCTTGGTGCCATTCGCTCAGGTCAAAACGAGCCGGCAACACACAAACGCCCCGCAATGTGGGCGGGGAGTCGGTGATGGTCGCTGGATCGAAGAACTTTCCAACGGCCCGCTGCTAAACCGATAACCAGAGTATATACATCCGCAAGGAAGGCGAAACGTCATGCCCGCTGCGCCGTCACAGCCCGGACGCTGGCGCCATGCAGGGGGTAACCGGCACAATGAAGCGGGAGCCGGCCACCGGATGCGGCGCCAACCCAAAGGCAGCCCGCCGGGGAGGACAGGAACATGACCAGGCTTCTTATCATCGGCCCGCCGGGCTCCGGCAAGGGAACCCAGGCTGAACACCTGGCCAGGCACTTCGGGGTCCCGGCGGTGTCCACAGGGGATATCTTCCGCAGCAACGTCAGCCGGAAGACGGAGCTGGGGAACCAGGCTGCCGAATACCTCGACGGCGGCCATTTCGTTCCCGACCACCTCACCAATGCCCTCGTGAAGGACCGCCTCCTTGATGGCGACGTCAGCCACGGTTTCCTGCTCGATGGTTACCCGCGCACGGCACCGCAGGCAACGGAACTGGACAGTATGCTCGCCGCCCAGGGGCACGGGCTGGACGCTGTCATCGAGTTGCGCGCTCCCGACGCCGAACTGGAAGAGCGCATGCACCGGCGGGCGCAGGAACAAGGCCGCACCGACGACACCATCGACGTCTTCCGACGCAGGTTGGACCTCTACCACCGCCAGACGCATGAAGTAGTCTCGGTGTACGCGGGCCGGGGAATCCTGGTATCCGTCAACGGCAGCGGGGATCCGGGGGAGATTACCGCATTGGCGATTGCCGCCGTCGAACAATTCCTGGCAGCACCGCGACGGCCATCCTGACCGGAGCAAAGCATGGTGGACTCGAACAGAAGGAAACACTGATGAGAATTGCGGTTACAGGCGGAAGCGGAAAACTTGGCCGGCACGTGGTGCGCCGGCTTACCGACGACGGCCACCAGGTCCTCAACCTGGACCGCGCGGGTAGCCGGAGCCCGGGCCTGCTGGTGGTGGACCTGCGCAACTACGGCCAGGTGGTGGATGCGCTCCTGGGCGTGGATGACCGCCACGACGGATTCGACGCCGTGGTGCACCTTGGTGCCATCCCCGCCCCTGGCATCCTTCCGGACGCCGCGACGTTCGAGAACAACATGCTCTCCACCTACAACGTCTTCCAAGCAGCGCGACGGGCCGGCATCAAGAAGGTGGTGTACGCCTCCAGCGAGACCGTGCTCGGCCTGCCGTTCGACGTCGACCCGCCCTACATTCCGGTGGACGAGGAATACCCTCCCCGGCCGGAGAGCACCTATTCCCTGGTGAAGACGCTGGAGGAACGGATGGCCGTGGAACTGACCCGCTGGGACCCGGAGCTGAGCATCACCGGGCTGCGTTTCTCCAACGTCATGGACGAGTCTGACTACGAGCGGTTCCCCTCGTTCGATGAGGACGCAACGCTGCGCAAGTGGAACCTATGGGGCTACATCGACGGCAGGGACGGTGCGCAGGCAGTGGCCCGGGCACTGGAGAACGCAAAGCCCGGCTTTGAAGCCTTCATCATTGCCAACGCAGACACCGTTATGAGCCGCTCGAGCGCCAGCCTGGCCGCGGAGGTCTTCCCCGGCGTCAAGGTCACCAAGGAACTGGGCGAACACGAAACCATGCTCTCCATCGACAAAGCCCGGCGCATGCTTGGCTTCGAACCCGAGCACAGTTGGCGGAACCACGCAGCCGCTCCTGCCGGCACGGCGGGCGGCATCGGGTAGCGCCTGCGTTTTTCCCGCGGCCGCCGCGATTGCCGGGCGCATGATGGAGTGAATGGGCCTTCACCGGGATAGTGTTCAGCCCTAAGCATTTATCACGGCGCAGGGACAAGGCAGCACATTGGTACAGAGATCATCAGGGTCCGGGGTTGCGGAGCACAAGGCCGGCAAGTGGCATACCTTCAACGAGAAGTTCGTCGTGGAGGAGCGCTACGTGGACGTGGCGGACCGGCGCGGGCTGTACCGGGCGTCGGTCATCCTCTCCGTAGTGGGGCTGGCGCTCTTTACCGCCATCCTTGTCAGCGTGGTGCAGTCCACTGGATTGACGGTGGCCGACGAACCCGTGCATGACTGGCTGCTGACCACGCGTTCGGGCACCGTCACCGCCATCATGATTTTCCTGGCGGTGTTCTTTGGACCCATCGCCCTGCCCATCATTGTGCTGGTGGTGATCCTCGTCTGGGGCTTCGCGGCCAAACATGCCTGGCGGCCCATCCTGCTGGCGTCCGCGATGCTGGCGGGGGTGATCGTTTCGCAGATCATCCTCCACATCGTGCAGCGCTCTCGGCCGCCGGTGGACCAGATGTTGTTCGGTGCCGACCAAACGTTCTCGTTCCCATCCGGGCATGTCCTGGGTGCCTGCGACTTCCTGCTGGTGGGCGCGTACCTGATCGTGTCCCGGCGCCGCAGCCGGCGGGCAGCCCTTTTCGGATTTATTGGAGCCGGCATCGGAATTGTCCTGGCGATCGCCAGCCGCCTTTACCTGGGCTACCACTGGCCCACTGACACCTTGGCGTCGTTCTCCCTCTCGCTGATGATCCTCGGCGGAGTCATCGCCCTCGACACCTGGCGGACGGCCAGGATCGAAGGTGAACCGATCACCGGGGAGCTCTCCAAGGCGGAATCGCCGCAGGAGTGAACCGGCGCGACCGGCCGGTTGGCTTCCTGCCCCGCTAAGGCCTTGACCGCGCCCGTTTCAGCGCCCGGTGCAGTTTCAGGTTTGCTGCCTCCAGCTCCAGGACCTTGGCGACACCGGCGAGGTTCAATCCTTCCTGGAGGAGTTCGCCAATCCGAAGCAGCACGGCGATGTCCTCCTCGCTGTATTGCCGCGTGCCGCCTGCGGTCCGGGCAGGCGTCAGCAAACCTTTCGCCTCGTACAGCCTGATGTTCTGCTGTCCGGTGCCTGCCAGTTCCGCCGCTACCGAGATCGCGTACAGGGCGCGTGGGCCGGGGGAGCGGCCGGGCCGGCCGCCTGCAGGTTCCGTCATGGGTTCTCCCAAAAAATCCGCGCAACAGGGTCTTGCCCGATTTTCCCACTGGTGCTATAAAAAATCTACATTCACCACCATAGATAAGTAGGTGGTGGGTGGCCGGATATCCGACACCTTGAAGCTGAAGGAGTGGGAAATGATGTTGATGCGTACGGACCCGTTCCGTGAGCTGGACCGGCTCGCGCAGCAGGTTTTGGGAACCGCCGCCCGCCCGGCAGCCATGCCGATGGACGCCTGGCAGGAAGACGGCGAATTCGTGGTGGCGTTCGACCTTCCCGGCGTGGACGTGGACTCCGTGGACCTGAACGTGGAACGGAACGTCCTGACGGTGCGGGCCGAACGCAAGGACCCCACGCAGCCCAACGTGGAACTGGTGGCGTCCGAGCGTCCACGCGGCGTGTTCAGCCGCCAACTGATCCTGGGCGACACCCTGGATACCGACAGGATCAAGGCCGCCTACGACCAAGGCGTGCTCACCCTGCGGATCCCGGTTGCCCAGCAAGCCAAGCCGCGAAAGATCGAGATCCAGACCCAACAAGGCGGCATGCAGCAGATCGACGCCTAGGATCCGTGGCGCTGCGCCGGCGTCCCTGCCATCGGGTGGGGACGCCGGCAGCCATTGGCGGGCACAGAGGACTTCATCCAAGGAGGCGGAAACCCCATGAGTGAGTGGCGGCGCTACGATTCACCGCTGATTCCTGCATTCCATGAGCGCTTCGAGCAGCGGTGGGGCCCGGGAACTGCGCCGTTTTTGGACCCGGAAGCACATGAGCAGCCCATGCCGCGGGCGCAGTGGATCAACCCGGCCACCGGTGCTGCCTTGGCTGTGGTCCCCATCTGGACGGCCGATGAGGCGCAGCAACGGTCCTTCGGCGTGTTCTACCTTCCACCTGCCGGCGATATCTGGGTCCTGCGGCCCGGCTACACCGGGTACCTGGAACCGTCCGACGGCGACGCAGAGCATCTGGTGACCCTGCGCAATGACGCCTTCCGCAAGGCAGTGGCGCACGCCAAGGAGTTCCTCTTCGGCTCGCAGTAGCCAACGTGGCGGCCAAGGGAGTTAATGTTCGTCAGCCTGTCCCTGCTGTGTAATCCTGAGACGTACCCGAACCACTGCAACAAAGGCTGGCCTCCATGCACAAAACCGCCAAGGACCTCGCAGCGCTTATCCCCCCGGGGTTCACGCTTGGCGTCGCCACCGCAGCATTCCAGATTGAAGGGGCGCTGGACGAAGACGGCCGCGGCAAGTCCGGCTGGGAAGTGTTTGCCGCCACGCCCGGGGCTATCGTGGGGGACCAAAGCCCGGCCATAGCCACCGACCACTACCACCGCATGCCGCAGGACGTGGCCCTGCTGAAGCAGCTGGGCGTGGACTCGTACCGCTTCTCGTTCTCCTGGCCCCGCATCCAGCCCGGCGGAACCGGGCCGGTAAACCGTGCGGGCCTGGCGTTCTACGACCGGCTCCTGGATGAACTCCTGGCCAACGGGATCTCACCCATGGCCACCATCTACCACTGGGACACGCCGCTGGAGCTGGACGAGGCGGGCGGCTGGATGAACCGGGACATGGCCTACCGGCTGGGGGAGTACGCGGGCCTCGTAGCCGATGCGTTCGGCGACCGGGTGGCCCGCTGGGTCACCATCAACGAACCGGCAACGGTGAGCGCCAACGGCTACTCGCTGGGAGTGCATTCACCCGGCAAGGAGCTGGCCCTGGGTGCATTCCCCACCGTCCACCACCAGCTGCTCGGCCACGGCCTGGCGGTCCAGGCACTCCGTGCCGCTGGGGTGCCGGGAGAGATCGGCATGACCAACGTCTATTCCCCCATGGTGCCGAACTCCATCAACCCGCTGGACAAGCTCAGCGCCGGCCTGATGGACCTGGGCCAGAACCGGCTGTACGCGGACCCGGTCCTGACCGGCAAGTACCCGGACGTGATCCGGGCGGCCAAGTTCTTCAGCTCCTTCGAGCATCCCGAGGAGGACATGCAGATCATTTCGCAGCCCCTGGATTTTTACGGGTTGAACTATTACATGCCCACCAAGGTCGCCGTGGGGCCCGGCAGCGGCGCGGTGCCGGCGAGCATGGCGGAGGCGATGGGGAGCGACCTCAACGCAGCAGGCGGCGGTGCCACACCGTTCCACGTCGAGGCGTGGCCTGAAGCGGACATCACCGCCTACGGGTGGCCGGTCAAGCCCGAGTTCATGGCGGTCGCGCTGAAGGAGATGGCGGAGCGGTACCCCAACCTGCCTCCGGTGATCATTACCGAGGGTGGAGCGAGCTTTGAGGACATCATTGTCCGGGACAAGTCCACCAATACCAGGTTCATTCCCGACGAGCGCCGGCTGAAGTACATTTCCGACCACCTTGAGGCCGCCTTGAAGGCCACGGCCCCCGGCGGCGAAGCCGAATCGGTTGACCTCCGCGGCTACTACGTATGGTCCTTCCTGGACAACTTCGAATGGTCCGCCGGATACAAGCAGCCGTTCGGCCTCCTGCACGTGGATTTCGAGACCCTGGAGCGGACGCCCAAGGCCTCCTACTTCTGGTTCCAGGAGCTCATCGAGGAACGCGACCTCGCCTTGGCCGCGGATGCCGCCATCGCCCAGGCCGTTGTTCCGGGGGCCTTGGACGGCAGTGAAACGCCCGACGACGGCGCGGCGCTGGGTGCCAGCGCCTAGACCGTGCGGGGCCGGGCCGGTTCGGGGTCAGCCCCGGAGCAGGTCCAGCATGGCCAGTTGCTTGGCGATGCCTGCCCCGTCCGGGGAGTAGATCCACGGAACTTTTGATGAGGTGTGGTCACCGTCTTCGGAGTGGCCGCCGGCGAACACCGATTCGCTGACGGACAGCTGCCGGATGGCGATGGCCGCCACCTTGTCGGCGTTTTCCGCGGCGAACGCCGAATAGATGGCTTCATC
The DNA here is from genome assembly GCF_058267675.1 of Pseudarthrobacter sp. MOO14. Classification (NCBI taxonomy): domain Bacteria; kingdom Bacillati; phylum Actinomycetota; class Actinomycetes; order Micrococcales; family Micrococcaceae; genus Pseudarthrobacter; species Pseudarthrobacter sp. MOO14. The sequence continues at coordinate 1,727,490 of NZ_CM177849.1, read as the reverse complement.
GTGCTGGCCGTTGTCACCGATCAGGAGCCACCGCATGTCCGGGAATTCCTGCGCCAGGCGATCCAGGTTCCCCCGCTTGTGTTCCTGGCCGCTCCGGAACCATCGGTCCTGGGTCAAGCCCCAGTCCGTCAGGAGCAGCGCGCCCTTGGGGTACATGTTGCGGGTCAGGAACCGTCCCAGGGTGGGGGCCGCATTCCAAGGGCCCGTCGACAGGTAAATGACGGGGGCATCGGGATGCTCGATGGTCAGCCGGTCCAGCAGCACCGCCATGCCCGGAGTGGCCATCCGTGCGCGTTCGCTGAGCACGAAGGTGTTCCACAGCGCCAGGAAGGGCCGGGGCAGCGCGGTCACCATGACGGTGTCGTCGATGTCCGAGACGATTCCGAACTTCACCTCCGGTGCGATCACCTGGATCAGCGCCTCGGCCGGTTCGGTTCCCTCAGCGCGCAGGACCGCCGTGTGCCAGCCGGGGGGAAGCTGGACGTCCACTTCGGTGTCGATCAGTCCGCCCCGGTCCGCGGTCATGTGGGTGACGACGTCGCCGATGGTGATCTCGACGTCGGAAAACTGCAGCGGCACGCCGGTGAAGGCACGCCAGCCGCGGATGTTCTGGTTGCCGATTTTCGCTTCCCGCTCCGCCCGGCTTCCCGGCAGCGGCTTCTGCGTCAGCAGCACGCGGCCCAGCACACGTACCCGGGTCGTGGAACCGTACCCCTGGTAGGCGATGGTCTGCGGCACGAAATTCCAGCGCTTCGCCAGCCGGATCCGCAGGCTGTTGACCGCGTCTGAGACCCGGTGGGCCAGCCGGAAGGCCTGGTTCCCGGAGAGGGCGTACTGGGCCAGCACCGCCTGCGTGGGCTTGCGTGCCGTCTTCCGGGCCGGATGCTGGGGAGCCGTGTCCATGCCACCACTCTGCCACAGCGTGGAGTTCGGATCAGCCGGCGCCGAGGATCCCACGCAGTGTTTCGGCGTTTCGCACGGCGTTCCCGCCGCCGTCGTTGTTGAAGTACGCGTAGACGTCCAGGCCGCCGCTGTCCCATTCGCGGATCCGGTCCGCCCACCAGTGCAGGTCGGCCTCCGAGTAGGAGCCGCCGTACAAGTGCTCGTGGTCCGGACCATGCAGGCGGACATAGGTAAATGGCGCGGTGGCGCGCAGGATGCACGGCAGGTTGGCGCCGCTCATGATGCAATAGGCCGCCTGGTGCCGCTCCAACAGGGAAAACACCTCCGGGCAGTCCCAGCTGGGGTGCCTGAACTCAACGGCAACCCGGATCCATTCCGGAACCGCTGCCAGGAAGTACTCCAGCCGGGCGTCGTCGCGGCCCAACTGCGGCGGCAGCTGGACCAGGAGCACAGCCCGTTTGTCCCCCAGTTCATGCCAGCACCGGGCGATGCGTTCCACCCAGACTTCGGGTGCGTACAGCTTGCGGGCGTGGGTAAGGCCGCGGGGAGCCTTGACCGACATGCTGAAACCGGGTGGCAGCCGCCTGTTCCAGCCGGCGAAGGTGGTGTCGCGGGGCCAGCGGTAGAAGCTGGCATTCAGCTCAACTGTGCTGAACCTGGCGGCATAGCGTTGGAGCCGGTCCCGGACCGGCAGGCCGGGCGGGTACAGGACGTTCTCCCAATGGTCGTAGCTCCAGCCGGAGGTACCGATGTGGACTGCCATTCTTCGATGTTCCTACAGTGTTGTGTGGCAGGGTAATGCCATGGCGCGAATTGAGGATTATGCGGTCGTTGGCGACCTTCACACAGGTGCCCTCATCAGCAAGGAGGGTTCGATCGACTGGCTCTGCCTGCCGCGGTTCGATTCCCCTGCGTGTTTCAACGCCTTGCTGGACTCACCGGACGCCGGGCGCTGGCTGCTGGCTCCGGAAGGCGGTGGTACCTGCACCCGCCGGAGCTACCGCGACGGAAGCCTGATCCTGGATACCGAGTGGGAAACGCCGGACGGAACGGTTCGCGTCACAGACTTCATGCCGCCCCGCGACTCCGTGGCCGACATCGTCCGGATCGTCGAGGGTGTCAGCGGCAGCGTAAAGATGCACGGCGAGTTGGTGCTTCGCTTCGACTATGGGCATATCGTGCCCTGGGTGCGCAAGGACAAGCGCGGCCTGCACGCCATCGCCGGCCCGGACGCCGTCTACCTCGTGACCCCCGCACCCTTGCACGGCGAGAACATGCATACGGTCAGCGACTTCACGGTCAATGCGGGCGAGAAAGTGCCGTTCGTACTGACGTGGGCTCCCAGCCATGTGGGCCGGCCGGTTTCGGTCGAGGCGGAAAAAGTCCTGCACAGCACGTTCGAGTTCTGGCAGGGCTGGTCCTCGCAATGCACGGTCCAGGGGAAGTACCAGGATGCCGTGGTGCGCTCCCTGGTAACCCTCAAGGCCCTCACCTACGCGCCCACCGGGGGGATCGTCGCCGCTGTCACAACATCGCTGCCGGAACAGCCGGGCGGCCAACGCAACTGGGACTACCGCTATTGCTGGTTGCGGGATGCCACCATGACCCTCCAGGCGCTGCTGGCTGCCGGGTACAAGGCCGAAGCGGCCGCCTGGCGGGACTGGTTGCTCCGTGCTGTGGCAGGAGACCCCGCGGACCTGCAGATCATGTATGGGATCCACGGCGAGCGGCGGCTGCCGGAGATGGAACTGCCCTGGTTGAAGGGCTACGAGAATTCCGCTCCGGTGCGGATCGGAAATGCGGCGGCCGAGCAATTCCAGTTGGACGTATGGGGTGAGGTCCTTGACTGCCTGGCGCTGACCCGGAACTCGCTGCTCAAGCACACGGACGAGGCCTGGGACGTCCAGATTGCCCTGATGGAGCACCTGGAGACCATCTGGGACCAGCCGGACAACGGGCTCTGGGAAATGCGGGGGCCGCGCCGGCACTTTACGCACTCCAAGGTCATGGCATGGGTGGCCGCGGACCGGATGGTCAAGGGAGTGCGGGACTCCGGGCTGCCTGGCCCGGTGGAGCGCTGGGAGGCGTTGCGGGACCGGATCCGGCAGGACATCCTGGCCAACGGCTACGACGCGGAGCGCAACACATTCGTCCAGTCCTATGGCCGGCCTGAGCTGGACGCCAGCCTGCTGTTGATTCCCAGGGTGGGCTTCCTGCCCCCGGACGATCCCAAAGTGGTGGGGACCATCGAGGCCATCCAACAGGAGCTGACCCAGGACGGGTTCGTGCTCCGGTACCGGCCGGAACAAAGCGACGACGGCTTGCCTGGGGATGAGGGCGTCTTCCTGGCCTGCTCATTCTGGTTGGTGGAGGCGCTCCTCGGCGCCGGACGACACGAAGAGTCACGGGAACTGTTCGAACGGTTGCTGGAACTGCGCAACGATGTGGGGCTGCTGAGCGAAGAATGGGCGGTCAAAGCCGGCCGCCAGTTGGGTAACACGCCACAGGCGTTCAGCCACTTCGCCCTTGTGACTAGCGCCCTGGAGCTGCATCAGGATACGGTTCGGCGCAGTGACGCTCCCATTCCGCCGGAAGGGGCGGACTCGCGCTGAGGCGGCGCGGGCCGGGGCCGCAACTTCTCCTTCGCGGGATAGATAAGTATACTTACTAACACCTCATGGAGTGCTCCCCAGCACAATGCCGTGATTGACGGAGGAGTGATAGTTGTGGCCGGATTTTTTGAACTCGTGGATGCCCCTGACGGCGGATACCGGATCAGGATGATGGACGGAAGCGGGAACCTGATGGCCATTTCAGTGACTTTCCCGACTAAACGGGCGGCCGTCGCAGGCATTGCCATGGCCAGGGAAATCGCGGGCACGGGACTCATTCGGGACAAGAGCCTGGATGGCGCGGGTTCGGTGATACGGGAGCGGGTGCGGCCCGTCAGCTCCCCGAAGGAAGACGCGGCGAAACGGAAAAAAGCGCCGGATGTGCGGCGGACGGCCGTCGGCTGATGCCCGGAGCCTCTTTGCCGCCTGACAATGGACGCCACGGAGTCCTTTTTGACGTTGACGGGACGCTGATCGACTCGTCCTATATCCATACGCTCGCCTGGTGGGGCGCGTTCCGCCAGTACGGACACGATGTTCCGATGGCGGCCATCCACCACTTTGTCGGCATGGGCGGCGCCCGCCTGGTGGACAACCTCCTGCCGCCGGACCGGGACCGCTCCGAAGACGACGACGTCATGGCCAGCCACGGCGCCCTGTATGCCTCGCACTGGCCCTCGCTGCGTGCTTTCGCAGGGGCAAAGGAGCTCCTGGAGCAATGCCACTCGGACGGCTTGGCGGTGGCACTGGCGTCCTCGGCCCGGGAAAGGGACTTGCAGGTAATGCGCTCCGTGCTGGACGCGGACGCCTTTATCGATGCCGCCACGAGTTCCAAGGACGCTGAGGAAAGCAAGCCTGCGCCGGACATCCTCGCGGCGGCCCTGAAAGCGCTCGGAATCGACGCCGCGAACGCCGTGTATGTCGGTGACGCCGTGTGGGACATGAAGGCTGCTGCTGCGCTGGATATTCCCGCCATCGGCGTCACCTGCGGCGGAATCAGCGCGACGGAACTCAGGGTCGCGGGCGCCGTCGAGGTCTATGAAAGCCCCCGTCACCTGCTGGAAAACCTTGGCTCAAGCGCCATTGGCCGGCTGCTGGCGCGCGGGAGCAACTGATCCACCCGAACTGCACCAGGGAAAGCAGTGAGAAAGGGAAACTGTGAAAGCACTGACGTGGCAAGGCAAGCGTTCTGTAAGCGTGGAGGAAGTTCCTGATCCGGTGATCCAGGAACCGACGGACGCGATCGTCCGCATCACGTCTACGGCCATTTGCGGCAGCGACCTGCACCTGTACGAGGTACTGGGCCCTTACATGCACAAGGGCGATGTCATTGGACATGAGCCGATGGGCATCGTGGAGGAGGTGGGCAGCGGGGTCACCAACCTCCGCAAAGGCGACCGCGTCGTGGTCCCTTTCAATATCTCGTGCGGCACGTGCTTCATGTGCAGGCAGGGCTTGCAGTCTCAATGCGAAACCACACAGGTCACGGAGCAGGGCTCCGGCGCGGCGCTGTTTGGGTATTCCGAGCTTTACGGCTCCGTTCCGGGTGGCCAGGCCGAATACCTGCGTGTGCCGCACGCGGATTACGGTCCTGTGAAGGTTGGCAAGGAGCTTCCGGATGAGCGGTACCTGTTCCTCTCCGACATCCTGCCCACCGCCTGGCAGGCCGTGGAGTACGCGGATGTCCCGGCCGGCGGCACCCTTGCCGTGTTCGGGCTGGGACCCGTGGGCCAGTTCGCCGGCCGCATTGGCGTACATCGTGGTTTCCGGGTGATCGGTATTGATCCCGTCCCCGAACGGCGCGCAATGGCGGCGCGGCACGGCGTGGAAACGCTCGACTACGGCAAGACCATTGGGGACGAACTCCGGGAGATGACCGCTGGGCGCGGCCCGGACGCGGTGGTGGACGCCGTCGGCATGGAAGCCCACGGTTCCCCCCTGGCAGGATTTGCACACCAGGCGCTGGGGCTGCTGCCGGACAAACTGGCGCAGAAAGCCATGGAGACAGGCGGCGTGGACCGTTTGGCCGCGCTGCATGCGTCCATCGACGCGGTCCGCCGCGGTGGCACCCTGTCGCTGAGCGGCGTCTACGGCGGCCAGGCCAGCCCGCTGCCCATGCTGACCATGTTCGATAAGCAACTGCAGGTCCGGATGGGGCAGTGCAACGTGCGTAACTGGACGGACCGCTTGCTCCCCCTGGTGGAGGACGACGACGATCCTCTGGGCGTAATGGACCTGGTCACCCACCGTGCGGGCTTGGATGGCGCGCCCGCCCTGTACGAAAAGTTCCAGAAAAAAGAAGACGGCTGTATCAAAGTGGTCCTTAACCCGGGCGCCTGAGCCCGGGTGCCTGGATACCAAAGCAGGGGCTGTGACGGATCTTCCGTAACAGCCCCTGCTTTGTCTTTGCAGGCCCGGAGTGCGCGCCTAGGTGAGCTTCACCTGGCGGTTCATGTCCTTGTACAGCAGGTAGCGGAACTCGCCGGGCCCGCCGGCGTAGCAGGCCTGCGGGCAGAAGGCGCGCAGCCACATAAAGTCACCTGCTTCCACCTCCACCCAGTCGTTGTTCAGCAGGTACATGGCCTTGCCCTCCAGGACGTACAGGCCGTGCTCCATGACGTGGGTTTCCGGGAACGGGATCACGCCGCCGGGCTGGAACGTCACGATGTTCACCTGCATATCGTGGGCGAGGTCGTTGGAGTCCGTGAACCGGGTGGTCTTCCAGACGTCGTCCGTGTCCGGCATGGACGTGGGCTCCACGTCCTTCTCGTTGGTGACGAAGGACTTCGCCTCGTATCCTTCAAGCCGTTCGTAGGCCTTGCGGATCCAGTGGAAGGACACGACGTCGTCCGAAACGTTCTCCAGGCCCCACTCCGAACCAGCGGCCAGGTAGGCATAGCCGCCTTCCTCCAGCGGGTGCAGTTCGCCGTCCAGGGTGAGGTTGACCTTGCCGCGGGTTACGAAGATGACGCCTTCGACGCCGGCCTCGAACTCGGCCTTGGGAGCCCCGCCGCCCGGGCCGATTTCCGCGATCAGCTGGGAGAACGTGGTGGCAAAGCCGGAGATGGGACGGGCGATGATCCAGGACCGGGTGTTCGAAAAGCCGGGCAGGTTGGACGTGACGATGTCCGTCATGACGCCCTTGGGGATCACCGTATACGCCTCGGTCACGATGGCACGCTCGGTGGTCAGGTGGGTCTGCGGCGGGAGTCCGCCGGTGGGGGAGTAGTACTTGCCCATGAGAGGGATCCTTTGCCTAGGAGTTGGAAGTGGTGGCGAGCCGAGGATGCGCCAGGCCGGTCAGCTGCGGAATTCCGACGCCGGCAAGCGCCTGGACTTCCTCGGCACCGACGGCGCCGCACTGGACTCCGCGGAGAACGAATGCGGCCAGGGCCCGGGCGGTGGCGGGCTCGTCCATGACCCCGCCTTCGGTCCGTTCCACGTAGTTGCGCAGCCTGCCCGCCGCGGCGGGCAGGCCCTCACGGTAGAAGGCATAGGTGGCTGCGAAGCGGCTGGCCAGCTGGGCGGGGTGCAGGTCCCAGCCCTGGTAGTAGCCGCGCTCCAGCGACCGCCGGACCAGCCGGCCGTGCAGCTGCCAGGCGTTCTCCACGTTGTCGCCCACCGGAATGATGTTGGTGGAACCGTCGGAGAGCCGGATGCCGGTACCGGCCACGGCCAGCTGCATGACTTCCTTGGCGAAGTCGGCCACCGGGTGCTCCATGGACTGGTACTCCGCGGAGATTTGCAGCGAGGCCGAGTAGTCGTACGTGCCGTAGTGCAGGCCGCTGATCCGGCCCGGCACCGCGTGCGGCAGCTGGGCCACCGGCGAGGTTCCCTCCGGGCCCAGGATCAGCTGCGGGGTTTCCACCTGGACTTCGAACCGAAGCCGCCCCGCTGGCAGCGAGTGGACTTCTTCCAGGCGGGACACCGCGTAGTCCATCGCCTGGACCTGGGCCACGGTGGTGACCTTGGGCAGGGTCAGGACCAGGCCTTCCGGGAGTTCGCCGGCCGCGGCGAGGCCGGAGACAAACAGGTCCAGGGTGCGGAGGCCGCGGGCACGGGTGGGCGCCTCGAAGCACTTGAAGCGGATACCGATGAACGGGGGAGCGGACCCGGCCTGGACGGCGGCGGCCACCGCCGACGCCGCGGCAACGGCCGCGGCGTCTTCGGCGTCATCGCCCCGGTCCCCGAAGCCGTCTTCGAAGTCCAGCCGCAAGTCCTCGATCGGCTCGGCAGCCAGTTTGGCCGCCACCCGGGTGGCTACCGCCCCCGCAAGGCCTTCGTTGTGGCCCAGGAGCCGCCCCAGCTTTTCGAAGCCGCCGTGCGCATCCGCCGTCGCAGTTGCCTGGGCGCCCCAGTCCGCGGCGAGCGACGGCGTGAAACGGTCAGCGGGCATGTACACCGTGTGCACGGGCTGGCGTGAGCCGTCGTCGCCGGGGTAGTTCTGCTCCAGCAGCCGGTCCGTGGCGGCCAGCTGTCCGTCGATGTGGGCCAGGTCCGCAGCCGAAAGGGAGGGTTTGGGTGCTGCCATCTCAGCCCACCAGTTCGTACGCGGGGGTGGTGAGGAAGTCCGTGTAGCCGTCCGAGAGGCAGATGTCCGCGATCAGGTCGCTGGCAGGCTGGTAGTAGCGGCGGAAGGCTTCGTCACCGAACTCGGTCCGGAGCCGCTCGGTTTCTTCGCCCAGGATCCGTTCCACCAGCTCCTTGGTCACCGTGTTGCCCGTGTCCGCCAGGATGGACTTGTTGCGGATTTGCTGCCACACCTGCGAGCGGGAGATCTCCGCGGTGGCGGCATCCTCCATCAGGTTGTGGATGGCCACGGCGCCGTTTCCGGACAGCCACACTGCCGTGTAGGCCACGGCCACATAGAGGTTCAGGCGCAGCCCGGCCTCGGTGACCTGGCCGTCGGCGGAGGAGACGTCGAGCAGCTGCTCCGCCGTGACCGACACTTCCGGGCGCTGCTTGTCCACCTGGTTCGGCTTGTCCCCCAGCACGGAGTCGAAGACCTCCCGGCAGGTGGAGACCAGGTCCGGGTGCGCAACCCAGGAGCCGTCGAAGCCGTCGTTGGCCTCGCGCGTCTTGTCCGCCCGCACCTTCTCGAACGCGGCTTCGGTTACTTCCGGGTGGCGCCGGTTGGGGATGACCGCGGCCATGCCGCCCATGGCGAAGGCGCCGCGCCGGTGGCAGGTCTTGACCAGGAGTTCGGTGTAGGCGCGCATGAACGGGGCGGTCATCGCCACGGAGGCGCGGTCCGGGAGGACGAATTCCTCGCCGGCATCGCGGAAGTACTTGATAATGCTGAACAGGTAGTCCCAGCGGCCTGCGTTCAGGCCCGAGGCGTGGTCCCGCAGTTCGTAGAGGATTTCGTCCATCTCGAAGGCTGCCGGGATGGTCTCGATCAGGACCGTTGCCCGGATGGTGCCCTGGTGGAGGCCAAGGTAGTCCTGGGCGAACACGAAGACGTCATTCCACAGCCTGGCCTCAAGGTGGCTCTCCATCTTGGGCAGGTAGTAGTAGGGGCCCTGGCCGTTGAGCACCAGCTGCTTGGCGATGTGGAAGAAGTGCAGCCCGAAGTCCACCAGGGCACCCACTGCGGGTTCGCCGTTGAGCAGCAGGTGTTTTTCCTGCATGTGCCAGCCGCGGGGCCGGGCCACCACCACGGCCAGCGGCGCGTCGGTGCGGAGCCGGTACTCCTTGCCTTCCTCCGACGTGTAGCTCAGTGTGCCTTGCGCGGCGTCCCGGAGATTGAGGATGGCGTCAATGACGTTGGCCCAGGTGGGGGTGCTGGCGTCCTCGAGGTCCGCCAGCCACACCTTGGCTCCGGAGTTCAGGGCGTTGATGGCCATCTTCGCCGGTGAGGCAGGCCCGGTCATTTCCACCCGGCGGTCCTGCAGGGCGGCGGGTGCGGGCGCAACTTTCCAGTCGCCGTCGCGCACGTCCTGAGTCTCCGGCAGGAAGTCCAGCTTGCCGGTCTCTGCCACCCGCTGCCGCTTGGCGGCACGGGCCGCCAGGAGCTCGTTGCGGGTGCCGGCGAACCGGTTGTGGAGCTCCTCCACGAAGGCCAGTGCCTTGGGGGTGAGGATCTCCTCAGCGCGGTTGATCGGCCGGGGATCTGTGACGGTGATGGCCATTTCTGGTCCTTTCCTTGTGCGGGAAGTCGGGCGGTCAGGCGGAGGCCAGTGCTGCCACCGGCTCCTTGGCGGAATCGGCGGGAACGGCAGCCGTTGCCACTTGTGAGGCGTGGGCCGCGGCCGCGACGGCCGCCGCGACGTTGGCGGTCACGTGCGGGTCGAAGATGCTCGGGATGATGTAGCTGGCATTGAGCTCATTATCATTCACCCGGTTGGCGATTGCCTCCGCGGCGGCCACCAGCATTTCCGGGGTGATATCGCTCGCTCCGACGTCCAGGAGCCCACGGAAGAGGCCCGGGAAGGCGAGGACGTTGTTGATTTGGTTGGGGAAGTCGCTGCGGCCGGTGGCCACGACGGCGGCGTGCCGGGACGCGATGGCAGGGTCCACTTCGGGAGTGGGGTTGGCCATGGCGAAAACGATGGAGTCCTTTGCCATGGAGGCCACGTGCTCTTCGTCGAGGATGTTCGGGGCGGACACGCCGATGAAGACGTCCGCGCCTGCCAGGGCCTGGTGCAGGCTGCCGGAGAAACCCTCCTGGTTGGTGTTCTCAGCGATCCAGGTGCGGTGCGGATCGTTGTAGGTCTCGCCCTGGTGGATGGCGCCCGAGCGTCCTGCCGCCACGATGTGGCGGGCACCCTGGGCCTTGAGCAGCTGGATAATCGCTGAGCCTGCGGCGCCGACGCCGGAAACCACGATTTTCACGTCCTCGATCTTCTTGTCCACGACGCGCAGCGCGTTGACCAGTGCCGCGAGGGTCACGATGGCGGTGCCGTGCTGGTCGTCGTGGAACACCGGGATGTCCAGTTCCTCGCGCAGGCGGGCTTCGATTTCGAAGCAGCGCGGCGCGGCGATGTCCTCCAGGTTCACGCCGCCGAAGACGGGGGCCAGGAGCTTGACGGTGCGGATGATTTCCTCGGTGTCCTGGGTATCGAGGCAGACCGGCCACGCGTCCACGTTGGCGAACTGCTTGAAGAGGGCGGCCTTGCCTTCCATGACCGGGAGGGCGGCGGCGGGGCCGATGTTGCCCAGGCCAAGCACTGCGGAGCCATCGGTGACGACGGCGACGGTGTTGCGCTTGACGGTCAGGTTGCGGGCGGCGGCGGGGTCTTCGGCGATGGCCAGGCAGACGCGGGCCACGCCGGGGGTGTAGGCGCGCGACAGGTCGTCGCGGTTGCGCAGCGGGACCTTGGGGACCACTTCAAGCTTGCCGCCGAGGTGCATCAGGAAAGTGCGGTCCGAGACGTGCTGGACGGTGACCCCGTCGAGGGCGTTGAGGGCGTCCTTGACCCGCGCGGCGTGGGCGTCGTCGGTGGTGTTGCAGGTGACGTCGACGACGAGGGTTTCGTGGTGGGACTCGGTGACGTCCAGTGCGGTGATTGCGGCACCGGCTGCTCCGACGGCTGCCGCGAGTTCGCTGGTGGCGCTGAAGCTCGACGGTGCTTCCACGCGCAGGGTGATCGAATTTCCGGGGCTGGGGTTCGCCATTGAATGTCCTCCTGTTAGGCCTTGTCCGGCTTCTGCTCTGATCCGAATATTTTCGTATTATGGATATTATTATCTACTTTATGGAAACACAACCCCTTCGTGATGTGACTGCCGAGGGACATCGCCGCGCGTCCTGCCGTGCTGTATGTTGGGTGGTCTAAGCAACTCTTTTCACGATGCGGATAAGAGTTGTCGGATTCCGAGCCATAGGAGACAACGGAATGGCAGAAAAAGCCTCCGGCGGAGTGCAGTCGGTGGAGCGCGTCTTCGAGCTGCTGGAGCTCATCACGGATGCCGGCGGCGACGTCACGCTCAGTGAGCTGTCCTCGTCGACCGATTTGCCGCTTCCCACCATCCACCGCCTGCTCCGCACGCTGGTATCGCTCGGCTACATCCGCCAGCTGCCCAACCGGCGCTATGCCCTGGGTCCCCGGCTGATCCGGTTGGGTGAAGGCGCCAACAAGCAGCTCGGCGCCCTGGCCCGCCCGCAGCTCAAAACCCTGGTGGACCGCCTGGGGGAGACCTCCAACATGGCCGTGCTTGATTCGGACATGGTGATCTACGTGGCCCAGGTCCCTTCGCTGCACTCCATGCGCATGTTCACGGAGGTGGGCCGGCGCGCCCACACCCACGCCACCGGCGTCGGCAAGGCCATCCTGGCCCAGCTTGACGACGACACTGTCCGCGGCATCGTGGCCCGCGCCGGAATGCCCACCCCCACCGCCAAGAGCATTGGCGACGTCGAAGAACTCCTGGCCGACCTCAAGCTCATCCGCGAACGGGGCTACTCCATCGACGAGGAGGAGCAGGAGCTCGGTGTCCGCTGCTTTGCGATGGCGGTGCCCAACGCCCCCACGCCCACCGCGATCTCGGTGTCCGGCCCGGTGTCCCGGGTGGACGAAAACTTCGCCGACAAGGCCGTTCCCGTCCTCCGCGAGGCCGCCGAGGCCATCTCCCGCGAGCTCAACCGCACCTGATACTGCGGAACTGCTGGCGACGACGGCCCGCACCTTCGCTGGAAGGTGCGGGCCGTCGTCGTTCGCTGTGTCTTTGCTAATGCTCAGATGCCTTTTCGGCTGAGTCGATCCGGACTTCCTTCCCGTCGCAGTCGATGAGCTTGCCGTTCTCGAACCTGTCGCCGTCCGCCAGGGAACGGAGGGCCTCCGCCTTGACCAGCCGCTCGGTGCCAGCGACGAAGACGGACTGGTTGTCCGAATTTCCAGCCCGGAAGTGGTTGAAGAGAAGGTTCAGCAGGATGGCCATGACGGCCGCGGAGCTGATGCCGGAGTGGAAGATGGTGCCGAACCAGGACGGGAACTGGTCGTAGAACGTGGGTGCGGCGATGGGGATCATCCCGAAGCCGATGGATGCGGCCACCACGATCAGGTTCATGTTGTTCTTGTAGTCCACTTTGGACAGGGTCCGGATGCCGCTGGCTGCAACCGTGCCGAAGAGCACCACGCCGGCACCGCCCAGGACGGGCGTCGGCACCGCGGCCACCACCCGGCCAAGGACGGGAAGCAGCCCGAGGACCACCAGGATTACGCCGCCGGCGCTGACCACGAACCTGCTCTTGACGCCGGTGATGGCCACCAGGCCCACGTTTTGGGCGAAGGCGCTCTGGGTGAAGGAGTTGAAGAGGGGCGAGACGGCGCTGGACAGCATATCCGCGCGCAGGCCGTTGCCGATCCTCTTGGAGTCCACCTTGGTGCCCACGATCTCGCCCACCGCGATGATGTCCGCGGACGTCTCCGTGAGGGTCACCAGGATGACGATCAGCATGGAGACGATGGCTGCGATCTCGAATGTGGGGGGTCCGAAGGCGAAGGGGGTGGGAAAGGCGACAATCTCGCCCTGGCCCACCTTGGAGAAGTCGGCCATGCCGAAAACCAGGGCGATGAGGGTGCCCAGGACCATGGCAAGGAGGATGGAGAGCCGGGAGATGGCCGCACTGCCCACCTTGCTCAGGAGCAGGACAATGCCCATGGTGCCGGCGGCGAGGCCGATGTTGGCCACGCTGCCGTAGTTCGGAGCCTTGTTGTTGCCGCCCATGGCCCAGTTGGCAGCCACCGGCATCAGCGTCAGGCCGATGGTGGTGATCACGGTTCCGGTCACCACCGGCGGGAAGAATCGGATGATCTTCGAGAACAGCGGGGTGATCAGCAGGCCGATCAGGGAGGCTGCGATGACGGATCCGAACACCGCCTGGATCCCGCCGCCGCCGTGCACGATGGCCACCATGGTGGAGACACCGGCGAAAGACACGCCCTGCACCAGCGGGAGCTGCGAGCCGAAGAACGGAATGCCGACGGTTTGCAGGATGGTGGCGAGGCCGCCGACGAACAGGCAGGCGGCGATGAGCAGGCCGATGTCCTGGGAGTTCATTCCCGCGGCGGCACCGATGATCAAGGGAGGGGCAATGATGCCGCCATACATGGTCAGGACGTGCTGGAAGCCGTAGGCAAACATGCTTCCAACGGGGAGCCGCTGGTCCTCGGGGCGGCTAGGCCGTGCGCCTTTTCCAGCGGCTGCGGCGGCAAGTTTCTTCTTGGTGTTCATGGCAGACTTTCTTGGTTCATGGCAGACGTCATCGTCTGGCTAACTGGTGTCTGGCTAACAGGTGTTGTGAAGATGTGGGAGTGGTGCCGGGTGTGGCGTCGACAGGCTCAACCACCGATGGCTGAGCCTGTCGAAACCATGGGCGTGGCCCTTTAGCAGAAGCCGGCGATGCCCGACCACGCCGCCGGCGCGGCAGCTGCGTCATCACGCTGGACCGTGGCCTCGATCAGGCCGTACGGCCGGTCGGCGGCGAAGAAAACCTCGTTGGGGTTGTCCAGGCCGAACGGCGAGAGATCCACCAGGAAGTGGTGTTTGTTGGGCATGGAGAACTTGATCTCGTCGATTTCGCTGTGCGCCTCCAGCACCTTTGCGCCCATGTCGAACAGGGTCTGCTGCAGTGCGTGGGAGTACTTCTCAGTGAAGCCTTCGAGCAGGAGGCCCTTGACGTCGTCGTAGCTCTTGTTGAAGTCCAGGCTGCTGAAGTCGGTGCCGGCCTTGAAGCGCCAGCGGGCTGAAACGTCCGTGGCGAGGATGCGGTCGGTGGTCTCCGGAAGCGTCGTGTAGCGGTCGCGGGGGTAGCCCACGAAGCCGGACTCCGTGGACTTGAGGACGGTCAGGTCCTTCAGTCCGGAGATCAGGTGGGTGGCGGCGCCGTCGCGGACCAAAACCGCGGTTCGCACTTCCTGGCCGTTGCGGACGAATGAGTGGTCGTGTTCGCTGCCGTGCGCCTGGATGCGGCTCCAGGCGTAGGATTCCGCTTCCCAGCGGCCGCCGGTGACCCAGTCGAAGCTGGAGGTGAAGTGCTCGCCGAGGCGCAGCAGGAACGCCTCGGGCGAACCGATGCCGTCCCGGGCGAAGGCGTAGATGGTGTTCTTCTGGGTGTCCGTGGCCACCACGTGGGCGTTGTCGCCTTCAAGGTGGGCCGCGGCGAAATCGCCCCGCAGCTGCGAGGTGACGTTCAGGTCTTCGATCTCGTGGCGGTTGGTGTCCCTGGTGATCTTGACGACGCGGACTTCGGCCTTGCCGTACTGGTTTTCGCCGAGAATTATCTTGCTGCTCATGGTCTTTTCCCAATCTCCGGTAAGTGGAACCAAGGTTCCATCACTGAAATTAAGCGCGCGTTTCAAGCGCGTTTCCGGTGGAGCCGACCCAACAAAAAAGAGCCGGCATCCATTGATGCCAGCTCATTACGACCCTGCCTGCTGCTCCCAGGTTACGTGACGTGCGCCACGAGTTGCCTACCAGCGTACCCCCGCCGGGCGGTGGTGTACATCACAACCCCAAAAATCAGTTTGTGACCGGATCGCCCGGGAAGGGCCAGGCGGCCGACTGTTGACGCCCCGCAGTGTTGCTTCTAAACTTTCACAAAGCAGAATTTGCTTTCCGCAATACGAAATTAGGAGGTTTCGATGTACCAGCAGGACACCCCTTCCGTGCCGGCCGCCCCGGCCGCGGGAACCGGCGCACAGGAGTTCTACCTCCCCATCGGCGGCGGGATTGACCCGGACTTGTTCGTTCCGGAAGAACGGCACCACGAACGCGGGCTGTTCTCGCGCTGGGTCCACGCGTTGCCGGTATTCGGCCGGCGGATGTGAGTACCGCCCCTGCCTACCTGCGGAACCACACCGGCCAAACACAAGTAGTCGCTACTGGCGACCCCGGCAGCGAACTCCCATAGCCTGAGGCGGTAAGTCGTTGCCCGGAGTTGGGCTTGCGTGCCTGCCCGGGCCGGATTTCCGTTGAGCGCCGGGGAGGCGAGGATGCAGGAACGTGTGAAGCAGCCCGATTCCCGACGAGGGACGTGCGGGGCATGTCCATGAAGACCCGCCTCCTGCAATGCGTATGCTGCCTCCTGGTGGTTGGCGGCCTTTCGGCCAGTGCGGTCCTCGCCCCGGCGGAGTCCGGACTGCCCGCGGATCCCGCGGAGGCGGCTTCCGGGTCGTCCGGAGTCATTATCCCTTCACCCTCTGGAAGTCCAGGGCCTACCGGCCCTGCCGCACCGGCAGCGCCGCCGGAGGCCCCGGAAGTACCCGGATTGGATGCCTCAACCGGGGCTGCAGCGCCGGCCGACGCCGCCCCCTCGGGGGCCGTTCCTCCCGCTGCGCCACCCGCCGATGACACAGCCCAGGGCGACCCGCTGGAAGGCAAACCCGTCGTTTCCAGCCAGGGACTGGGCCCCGCCGGGGTTCCCGGCGCCTGGCACTTGGTGTTCGATGAGGAATTCAACACCCTGAACCCCGCTGTCTGGACCTCTTACTGGTTCAACGACTGTGATCCCAAGTCCAAGATGAACGGTGTCAAAACCTGCTCCAGCAACATTACGGTTGCCAACGGCGAGGCCGTCCTCCAGCTCTCCGACTCCGATTCCGGGGCGCTGCTGTCCACCAATCCCAAGGATGGGGTCTCCGGCCACGTGGGCTTCCAATACACCACGGGATACGTCGAAGCCCGCATCTATTTTCCGGGTACCTGCTCGGGCGGCATCTACAACTGGCCAGCCTGGTGGACCACCGGACAGTCCTATCCGAAAACCGGTGAGATTGACATAGCGGAGCCCTTGGCGGGCAACATGAGCACCGTCTATCACTCTGCGAGTGGCGGCGAGTTGGGAAGTGCCATCGTGGGGTGCTGGGCCGGTGGGTACCATACCTACGGCGTGCATCGGATGGCGGGTGTCAACGACATCTATTTCGACGGCCGCAAGGTCTATTCATATTCGTCCCAGGACGGCAACGCGCCGCACTACTTGCTCCTGAACGTGGGACTCAACCCCAACCAGAGGACGTTCGGACCGGCCGGAGCCATCAAAGTCGACTGGGTGCGGGTCTGGCAGTAGCGGCAAGGCTCAGGAACCGGGGCGTCCCGGCCACTGCTTGCCTGCCCAGGGGTCGTAGTCCGCGATGAGGTCCTCCTGCGGCGGGCGTTTGTCCTCGGGGACATGCTGGAGGTTGACGCGGACCCGGTACCAGAGCGAGCTGGACCCGCGCATCCCGTCGACAAGGACGTCGGCCGGCTGGAGCGTGCCAACGGCTGCGGGATGCCGGGCCTTCCACTGGTCAAGGGCTGCCAGCGCCTCGGGCTTTGTCTTGGTCCGGGCAACTTCGATAAGCGGCATCAGCGACTGCCGGCGGCCGGTTCCATTGCCGCTGCGGGGCGCTTTCTCTGCCGGGCCGAGTTTTTCGGCCAAGGCAAGGAGCCCGTCGAGTGTGCCCACCGCGTCATCAATGCCGGCGTGCGGGTCGCCGATGTCCGCAAAGCGCTGCGGCACTGTCTGCACTGTGAACTGCTCCGGCCGTGCGGTGCGGACTTCCTCCCACGTGAGCGGCGCAGACACCCGGGCGTCAGGCAGGGGCCTGACCGAGTAGGCGGAGGCCACGGTGCGGTCCTTGGCGTTCTGGTTGAAGTCCACAAACACGCTTTCACCGCGCTCCTCCTTCCACCACCGTGCCGTGGCGAGGCCGGGCGCGCGGTTTTCCACCTCCCGTGCAAGGGTTTCGGCGGCGAGCCGGACATCGCGGTACGACCACTGCGGGGTGATGCGCACCAGGATATGCAGCCCCCGCGACCCGCTCGTCTTCGGCCAGCCCACCAGCCCCGCGTCGGCCAGGACCTCCCGGGCCACGTAGGCGACGTCCACGATCTGCGACCAATCCACGCCAGGCATCGGATCGAGGTCCACCCGGAGTTCGTCCGGGTGCTCCAGGTCTTCGGCCCTGACGGGATGCGGATTCAGGTCCAGGCAGCCAAGGTTGATGACCCAGGCCAGGCCCGCCGCATCCCGGATGACAGCTTCTTCCGCCGACGTTCCGGACGCGTAATGCAGTGTGGTGGTGTCGACGAAGGGTGGATGGTTCTCCGGCACGCGCTTTTGGAAGAAGGGCTCGGCGTTGATGCCCTTGGGAAACCGCTTGAGCACCATCGGCCTTCCACCCGCGCCGCGCAGCGCCCCGTCCGCCACGGCCAGGTAGTACCGCACCAGGTCCAGCTTGGTCAGCCCGGGGTCTGGGAACACCACCTTGTCCGGGCTCGAGATCCGGACCTCAACACCTTCGATATCCAGGACTTCGGCCGGCGTCTTTGACGGAGTCATGCCGCCACGGTAGCAGTGGCCCGGTTCCGTGTCAGCCGTTCACCGGACCCCGTTTACCAGGCGCTTGGCCGCCGCTGAGTGCTCAGCGATGAGCCCGGCGATGTCCAGGCCGGGGATTTGTCCATCCACGACGCGCCACTGGCCGCCCACCATCACCCGGTCGGCGCGGTCGGCGGCGCACAACAACAAGGCGGCGACGGGGTCATGGCTGCCTGAGAAGCGCAGGTCTTCGAGCGCGAACAGGGCAAGGTCGGCCTGCATCCCTGGCGCCAGCTGGCCCACCCCGGGCCGTCCCAGCACTGCGGCCGAACCACGGGTGGCCCAGCCGAGTGCCCGCTCCACGGGGACATCAGCGCCATAGCGGAGGCGCTGGAGGTACAGCGCCTGCCGCGCCTCCAGGATCATGTTGGAAGCATCGTTCGACGCCGAGCCGTCCACTCCCAGCCCCACCGGAACGCCCGCATCCTCAAGTTCCAGGACCCGGGCCGTGCCCGAGGCGAGCCGCATGTTGGAGGTGGCGCAGTGGGCGACGGCGGTCCCCGCCGAACCGAGGCGGCCGATTTCTTCGTCGCTGAAGTGGATGCCGTGCCCCAGCCAGGTGCGGTCCGTCAGCCAGCCCACGCTCTCCAGGTAGTCCACGGTCCGCAGCCCAAACATCTCGCGACAGAAGTCCTCCTCGTCAAGGGTTTCGGCCAGGTGGGTGTGCAGCCGGACGTCCAGCCGTTCGGCGAGCGCGGCACTCTCGGCCATGATTTCCTTCGTGACGGAGAACGGCGAGCACGGCGCCAGGGCGATCTGGATGACGGCGTCCTCCCCGCGCTCGTGGTACGCGCCGATCAGCCGCTCGCTGTCCGCCAGCACCACCTCCGGTGCCTGGACCGTTGACTGCGGCGGCAGGCCGCCGTCGTCCGTTCCCAGCGTCATGGAGCCGCGGGTGAGTGTTGCCCGCATGCCCAGCCGGCGCACGGCCGCCACCTCGATGTCGATGGCGTTTTCCAGGCCGGCGGGGAAGAGGTAGTGGTGGTCGGCGGCGGTGGTGCAGCCGCTGAGCAGCAGCTCAGCGAGGGCGGCGGTGGCGGCGAGCTCCACATCCTTGGGTGTGAGCCGGGCCCAGACCGGATAGAGGTTCTGCAGCCAGGGGAACAGCGGGGCGTTGGCCACCGGACCCCAGGCGCGGGTGAGCGTTTGGTAGAAGTGGTGGTGCGTGTTGATCAGTCCCGGCAGCAGCACGTGGCTGCCGGCGTCGAACGTCTCGGCGCAGGGTTCGGACGGTATCTGTCCGGCTGCCAGGACCTCGGTGATGACGCCGCCGCTGATGACAACCCCGCCCGAGGCGTCAAGGTTGTTGGCGGTGAACGCGGCCTGCGGATTCCGGATCCAGAGGCGGGGTGCGGGTGCGGGAAGGGGCTGGTGCATGGGGTGTTCCTGTCCTGAGCGCGGGGGCAATTTTTCCAGCTCAGTGAGGCCCTGTCTGCTGATCCAGGTGGCCGCGGCGGACCGCGGATCCGATGAGATTAGCCAGCCCGGGCGCGGGGCGTCAACACCGGCGGGATGTGACTGGAGGGGGTTAGCGGACCGAAACATGGATTTCACATAGCGAAAATAAATTTCCAGAAAACTATGGCGCGGGCCACAAAGCGGTGCTAATCTCGATTCTGCCAAAGGCGGGCACCCGAACCCGGGAAGCTATCTACCAGGCGCAACTTAACCTTCACAGCACATGCTGAAGCCTGGTAACCGTCGCACCTGGTTCTATTGGTCCTTGCACGGCAACAGGCTTCCCGGCAAAAGGAAGTCGCATCATGAGTACCACCGTCACGGCCGAGCAGTTCCTGGCCAGATCCATTCGGCTGGCAACAGCCAACGTCCTGAACAGCGGCGGCCCCTTCGGCGCCATGATCGTCACCGCGGACGGCAAAACGTTCGACGGCGTCAACCGCGTCACCGCGGACAACGATCCCACGGCCCACGCCGAAGTCACCGCCATCCGCACCGCCTGCCGCGAACTCGGCACCTTCGACCTCAGCGGTGCGGTCCTCTACACCAGCTGCGAGCCATGCCCCATGTGCCTGGCCTCCGCCCTCTGGGCCCGTGTTGACCGCGTGGTCTACGCCGCCGACCGGCACGATGCCGCCTCCGTGGGCTTCGACGACGCCGTCTTTTACGAATACTTCGAAAACCAGGACAGGGACTCCCTGATGCCGGTATCCAAGCTGGAACTGGGCGATCCCCAGGCACCTGCACCGCTGGAACCGTTCAATACCTGGAACACGCTCGAATCCAGGATCGACTACTAGGCCGGGCGGCTGAGATGACCATCCTGGACCATTCCCACGAGGAGCATCCGGCTCCACCCACCAGCACCTCGCGGCGGTCGCCGCGTACCCCATCCGTACCCGGCCCGCCGGCGTCGGGATCCTACCTGGACCGCTTCTTCCAGATCACCCGCCGTGGCTCAACCGTTGCCCGGGAATTCCGGGGCGGCCTGGTCACCTTCTTCACCATGGCGTACATCGTCATCCTGAACCCCCTCATCCTCGGCGGTTTCAGCGCCGACAACGCCCCCACCGACGTTGCCGGGGGCTGGTTGTCCGCATCCCAGGTGGGTGCCGTCACCGGCCTCACCGCCGGCGTCATGACCATCCTGTTCGGCCTCATCGCCAACCTGCCGTTCGGGCTCGCCGCCGGACTGGGCATCAACTCCTTCCTGGCCGTCTCGGTGATCCACGAAGTCACCTGGCCCGAGGCCATGGGGCTGGTGGTCATCAACGGCATCCTGATCGTCCTGTTCGGCGTCACCGGCGCCCGGACCGCCATCTTCAGGGCCGTTCCCAAGGAACTCAAGGCCGCCATCACCGTGGGCATCGGCCTGTTCATCGCCTTCATCGGCTTCGTCGACTCCGGCTTCGTCCGGCCCACCACCGGCGGGCCGCCCGTCCAGCTGGGCGACGGCGGCTCCATCACCTCCGTGCCAACGCTGGTGTTCGTCGTCGGCCTCCTGGCCATGGGGATCCTCGTGGCGCGCAAGGTGCAAGGCGGGCTGCTCATCGGCATCGTCGGCACCACCGTGCTGGCCGCCGTCGTGGAAGCCATCATGAAACTGGGTCCTGCCGGCGCCACCAACCCCGGCGGCTGGCACCTGAACACCCCTGTCCTGTCCGGCCAGCTGGTCTCCGCGCCCGACCTGGGCCTGGTGGGCCACTTTGACCTCTTTGGGTCGTTCAGCCGGATCGGCGGACTTGCGGCCACCATGCTGGTGTTCACGCTCGTGTTCACCAACTTCTTCGACGCCATGGGGACCATGACCGGTTTGGCCAAGAGCGCAGGCGTCGCACACAAGGACGGCACGTTCCCGCGGCTGAAATCCGCCTTCATCGTCGAAGGCTTCGGCGCCGTGGCCGGCGGGGCAACCTCAGGTTCCTCCAACACGGTGTACATCGACTCCGCGGCAGGGATCGGCGAAGGCGCCCGGACCGGCCTGGCATCAGTGGTCACCGGGCTGCTGTTCCTCGGCTCAATGTTCCTTACCCCGCTCACCAGCGTGGTCCCGCTGGAAGTCGCCGCCGCCGCCCTGGTGGTGGTGGGTGCCATGATGATGGCGCAGATCCGCGAGATCAAGTTCACCAAGTTCACCGTGGCGCTGCCTGCCTTCCTCACCATCGTGACCATGCCGCTGAGCTATTCGATCGCCAACGGCATTGGCGTCGGCTTCGTGAGCTGGGCGGTCATCGGGGCGGCATCAGGCAAGGCGAAAAAGATCCACCCGCTGATGTGGGTGGTGAGCGCCGGGTTCCTGGTGTACTTCGCCCGCGGGCCGATCAACCTCCTGCTGGGCGGCTGATCGTTGCCCCAGCCGCACAGGGGGCCGGGCCAACCCTTGGCCCGGCCCCTGACAGGACAGACAATGGACACCACCGCCGCGCGGAAGAAGGAGTGCCGCCATGCTTGACCTGATCCCTTCGCTCGGCCCCTGGCTGCCCCGACTCGCGGACAAGCGGTTCGCAGTGGCCACCATCGTTGCCGCCTCGGGTTCGGTGCCCCGCCCTGTGGGGACCTCCATGCTCGTCACGGAGTCCGGTGAGGTGCTCGGCAGCCTCTCCGGCGGTTGCGTGGAAGGCGCCGTGGTGGCGCTCGCCCGGGAGGC
This sequence comes from Pseudarthrobacter sp. MOO14, assembly GCF_058267675.1. Taxonomy (NCBI): domain Bacteria; kingdom Bacillati; phylum Actinomycetota; class Actinomycetes; order Micrococcales; family Micrococcaceae; genus Pseudarthrobacter; species Pseudarthrobacter sp. MOO14. Next base: position 1,705,565 of record NZ_CM177849.1, on the reverse strand, counting down.
AATGGACGACGGCGGCCCGCGCCACCAGGTCTTCGGCTTCAGTTCCGCCGATGCCTTCGCCGCCGGGCTCACCTGCGGGGGACAGCTGGAGATCCACATCCAGCCGGTTCCTGCAGCCGTTACCGGTGAACCGGAGCAACCGCTCCGGGCCGCCGTCCGGCAACTCGCCGGCCTCCGCCACGACGAACCCGTGGCGCTGGTACGGCTGCTGGGAGCATCGGGCGGTGCCGCCGTCGTACTCCCGGACCCGGCCAAGCACCACGGACCGGCATCCCCGGAACTGGCCCCGCTGCTGCACGGAGAGTCAGAGCTTCGGGTGGAATCCATCCTGCGCAGCGGCGGCGCCGGTCTGGTCCCGCTGGTCCAGGCAGGGGACTGCCTGCCGGACCGCGACGGCCACAGCAGGCATCCCGGGGGGCCCGCCGTCCTGGTGGAGTCCCGGCTCGCCCCGCCACGCATGCTGGTGTTCGGTGCCAACGACTTCGGGGCGGCCCTGGTGCCGGCGGCCAAGCTGCTCGGCTACCACGTGACCCTGGTGGATGCCCGGCCCGCTTTTGCCGGCCAGCCACGGTTCGCCGTCGCAGACCAGGTGGTGACGGACTGGCCGCACCGTTACCTCGCGGCGGAAGCAGCCGCCGGCCGCCTGGACAGCCGCGCCGTGGCGGCCGTCTTGACCCATGACCCCAAGTTCGATCTTCCGCTGCTGGAGGCCGCGCTGGCCCTGGACCTCGCCTACGTGGGCGCCATGGGATCGCGCCGCAGCCACCTCCAGCGGGTCGAGGAACTCCTCAGCGCCGGGGTCCTGCCGGAACGGATTGCCCGGCTGCACTCACCCATCGGACTGGACCTCGGCGCCACTACCCCCGCCGAGGTGGCGGTCTCCGTCACCGCCGAGCTCATCGCCGCGCGCAGCCGTGACGCCACGTGCGCGCCGCTGCGCGACACCACCGGCACCATCCACCACCGCGCGCCGGCGCCGGCGCCCACAGACCTTACCCCGCAGGAGATCGCATGGACATGAACACCATCGAGGCGGTGGTCCGCACCACCGACCCCGCAGATTGGCGAGACGGCGACGCCTGGCTGGCCGGCGGAACGGTCCTCTTCTCCTACGGCAGTTACGCCTTTGGGCCTCAACCCCTCAAGCGGCTGCTGGACCTCGGCTCAGCCGGCTGGACTCCCATAACCGTCAGTGACGACGGCATCGACCTCGCCGCCACCTGCACCATTGCCGAGCTGTACACCCTGCCGGCCGGCGCCGGCGCGGACGGCCGCGGCTGGCCGGGGCTGGACCTGGTCCGGGCCTGCTGCGATTCCTTCGTGGCTTCGTTCAAGGTGTGGAACATGTCCACGGTGGGCGGCAACCTGTGCACGTCCCTGCCCGCCGGGCCCGTCATCTCGCTCTGCGCCGGACTGGACGGCGTTGCCACGGTCCTCGCACCAGGCGGCGGCAGCCGCACCGTTCCCGTGGCGGACTTCGTGACCGGTGACGCCACCAACTGCCTGGCACCGGGCGAGCTGCTTCGCAGCGTCCACCTCCCGGCGTCGGCCCTTTCTTCCCGGGTGGCGTTCCGCCGGCTGTCGCTGAGCAACCTGGGCCGGTCCGGGGCGCTCCTGATCGGACGGCTCGACGCCGCTACCTCCCTGGTCCTGACCGTTACCGCGGCCACCAAGCGGCCCGTGCAGCTCCGGTTCGACGGCCTGCCCGATGCCGACCGGCTGGCAGCTGCCTTGGACGACGCCATTCCCGCGGACCATTACCACGACGACATCCATGGCCTGCCCGCCTGGCGCCGGGACATGACCTACCGATTGGCCGAGGAAATCCGCGCCGAGCTCGCTGCGCCGGCGGGAACGCCCGGGCTGCCCGTGTCCGGTGACTTCTGGCCGCCCCGGAGCGATTCCGCTCCCGTTTCCACAGCACTTCCGAAAGGGGCCTGAGCATGGCCATCGAGATCAACGGCACCGCGTCCGGGGCGGCTCCGCGCCCCGGCCAATGCCTGCGGACGTTCCTGCGGGAGCAGGGCAACACCGGCGTCAAGAAGGGCTGCGACGGCGGCGACTGCGGCGCGTGCACGGTACATGTGGACGGCACGCCCGTTCACAGCTGCATCTATCCCGCCGTCCGGGCCGAGGGGCGCTCGGTGACCACCATTGAGGGGCTGGCCGGTACCGCCGGCGGCCCCCTGCATCCGGTGCAGCAGCAGTTCATGGAGCGGCAGGGGTTTCAGTGCGGCTTCTGCACGGCCGGCATGGTGATGACGGCGGCCTCGTTCGACGACGCCCAAAAGGACAACCTGCCCCGGAACCTCAAAGGCAACCTCTGCCGGTGCACGGGCTACCGCGCCATCGCCGACGCCGTCTGCGGGCACCCCGGGCACCCTGATCCCGGGGGGCCGGGCTCCGGCATCGCAGGGGAGGGGCAACCGGATCCTGCGCCGGGCCGGCTGGGTGACGACGTCCCGGCTCCAGCCAGCCGCGCCGTAGTCACGGGCGCTGCCCGCTACACCCTGGACCTGCCCAAAGAGGAGCAGCAAGGGCTGCTGCACCTGAAGATCCTCCGTTCCCCGCACCCGCACGCCCGGGTGCTTTCCATCGCCAAGGACGCAGCGCTGAACGTGCCAGGCGTGGTGGCGGTCTTCACCTCCGAGGACGCCCCGGAGCAGCTGTTCTCCACCGCCCAGCACGAACTCTTCACTGACGACCCGGACGATACCAGGGTGCTCGATGACGTGGTGCGGTTCATCGGGCAGCGGGTGGCCGCCGTCGTGGCTGAATCGGTGGCCGCCGCGGAAGCCGGTGTCCGCGCACTCCAGGTGGAATATGAGGAACTTCCCGCCGTCTTCTCGCCGCAGGAAGCGCTGCTGCCTGGTGCCCCCCTGGTCCACGGAGACAAGGATGCCGTGAAAGCGCGCATCTCCCGCCCGGAGCGGAACGTGGTGGCTGAACTGCACTCGGAACTGGGCGACGTCGCCGGCGGCTTCGCGGGCGCCGACTTCATCCACGAACAGGCCTATCAGACCCAGAGGGTCCAGCACGTCGCCCTGGAAACCCATGCGGCCATCGCCACCGTAGACGACGACGGGCGGCTGCAGGTCCGCACCTCCAGCCAGGTCCCGTTCCTGGTCCGCCGCACGCTGTGCCGGGTGTTCGGGCTCGAAGAGGACCGCGTGCACGTGGTGGCCGGACGCGTGGGCGGCGGATTCGGCGGCAAGCAGGAAGTCCTCACCGAGGACCTCGTGGCGCTCGCGGCCCTGAAACTGAAGCGGCCGGTCCAGCTGGAACTGACCCGCACGGAACAGTTCACCGCCACCACAACCCGGCACCCCTTCACCATCAAGCTGAAAGCCGGTGCCGCCAAGGACGGCCGGCTGACAGCCCTGCAACTGGACGTGGTGACCAACACCGGCGCCTATGGCAACCACGGCCCGGGCGTCATGTTCCATGGTTGCGGTGAATCGCTGGCGGTCTACAAGTGCGCCAACAAGAAGGTGGACGCCCAGTCGGTCTACACCAACACCGTCCCGGCCGGCGCGTTCCGCGGCTACGGCCTCAGCCAGATGATTTTTGCGATCGAGTCCGCGATGGATGAGCTGGCCGCCGGGATCGGGATGGATCCGCTCGAGTTCCGCCGCCGGAACATGGTCCGGGAAGGGGACCACATGCTGTCCACGCAGCCCCAGCCGGAGGAGGACGTCCACTACGGAAGCTACGGGTTGGACCAGTGCCTGGACTTGGTCCGGGACGCCCTGGACCGGGGCAGCGAACGCTACCGGCAGGCAGGGCTTGAGGACCTCGGGCCGGACTGGATGGTGGGCGAAGGCGCGGCGCTCTCCATGATCGATACCGTCCCGCCGCGTGGCCACTTTGCCCATGCCCGGCTCCGGCTCCTGCCGGACGGAACGTACCAGGCCGACGTCGGGACCGCCGAGTTCGGAAACGGGACCACCACGGTGCATGCCCAGCTTGCCGCCACGGCGTTGTCCACGGAGGCATCCCGGGTGGCGGTGCGGCAATCGGACACGGACCTGGTGGAGCACGACACGGGCGCGTTCGGTTCGGCCGGAACCGTGGTGGCCGGCAAGGCCACCCTTGAAGCTGCCGAAGAGCTGGCCGTCCGGATCCGGGCGTTCGCGGCCGGCATCCGCCAAACGCAGGCCTCCGCGTGCGTCCTCGACGGCGACGCCGTGGTGGTCGACGGAACCCGCGTGGCACTTGCTGAGCTGGCGCAGGCCGCCGAGGAAGCCGGCGTCGACCTCGCCGCCGAGGGACGCTGGGGCGGCACGCCGCGTTCGGTTGCCTTCAACGTGCACGGGTTCCGGGTGGCGGTGAACCGCGGCACCGGCGAGCTGAAAATCCTGCAGAGCGTCCAGGCGGCCGACGCCGGCGTGGTGGTCAACCCGCGACAGTGCCGTGGACAGATCGAAGGCGGGATCGCCCAGGCCATTGGTGCCACGCTTTACGAGGAAGTGGTGGTGAACGACGACGGCAAGGTCACCACGGACATCCTGCGTCAGTACCACATTCCGACCTTTGCGGACGTGCCGCGCAGCGAGGTGTACTTCGCGGACACCAATGACACGCTGGGGCCGCTGGGCGCCAAATCGATGAGCGAGAGTCCGTTCAACCCCGTGGCCCCGGCGCTCGCCAACGCCATCAGGAACGCCACCGGAGTCCGCTTCGCGCAGCTTCCCATCGCCCGGGACCGGATCTACCTGGGGCTGAAGGAAGCAGGCCTCGTTCCGGCTGAGGCGGGTGCGGTGCGGTAATCCAGGTGTAGCCTGTGGCCATGACGGGCGAGACAGCCATGGATGCGGGCCGGGACGGAGGCATGCCGGGCCCCGCGCCCGCCGCCACGGCCGCGGCGGACACCGTGGTCGACCGGCTGTTCTTTACGTTCAGCGGCCTCAGCTCGATCTGGTTTGCCGTGCTGCTCCTGCAGTCGAGCCTGGAATGGCCGCACATCTGGGTCCTGGTGGTCTTCTGGGCAGCGCTTGCCTACGTGGTGCTTCCCCGCCTGCACCGCATCCTCACCAGGATCTACCTGCCCGACTACTTCATTGGCCGTTCGCGCACCAGCGACGGATTGCTTGGGGACCCGGTCAACGTGGCCCTGCTTGGCCGGGAGGCCCAAATCCATGCAGCCATGCGGCAGGCCCGATGGACGCTCGCCGATCCGGTGACCTTCGCCTCAAGCTGCCGCATCATCACTTCCACGCTGACCAGGCGCAGCTATGACGAGGCGCCGGTGAGTCCACTGTTCCTTTTTGGCCGCCAGCAGGATTTCGCCTACCAGCAGGAGGTGGACGGCAACCCAGGCAAACGCCACCACATCCGCTTTTGGAAGGTACCCCCGGGCTGGCTGCTTCCCGGGGGCATCCCGGTGGACTGGCTCGCCGCCGGGACCTACGACAGGGCCGTGGGACTTTCCCTGTTCACGCTGCAGGTAACGCACAAAATCGCCCCAGGCATCGACGAGGAACGGGACTACCTGGTGGGGTCCATCCAAGCGGCTGCGCCGGAAGCGGCCGTGACGATCATCAAGGACTTCTCCACCGGCTACCACTCCAGGAACGGGGGAGGGGACAACATCATGACCGACGGCGACCTGCCCATTGTGGACCTCACCCGGATACCGGCGGCTGATCCTGGACCGGGCCGGGCGCAGGCTGCGAAGGAGCGGCGGCCACTGCCCACTCTCTTCGGGGCAGTCCTGGTCACATGCAGGGGATTCGCCGCCCTCTTCCTGGCTTTCCTGCTCCTGGCCGCCGCATCCGACGAGGCCCTGGCGCCTCCGCTCCTGGGCGGTTCCGCCGGCGACCTGGACGTGTCCGGGGCACTGCTTCCCGGGGCCATCGTCATGGGGGTCTTCGCCCTCGCTGAGTTCCTCCTTGCATGGTTCATCTCCCGGGGCGGAAACCGCGCCCGGGTAACTGCCATGACACTGGGGAGCCTTTCCATCATCACCCAATTCGCCACCACTGCCTCGGGCGGACCGCCCATCACGCTGGGCACCACGCTGGTCAGCTTGTCGCTGGACATCCTGCTGATCCTCGCACTCTCCAGCGAACGGTCCAGGACCTTCGCCCGGCGGCGGACGGGCGCCCTGGGGCACCCCGGGTCTTTGGGCGGCGTACCGGTGCCGGGCAGCTAAATTCCTTCGGAGGATTCACCCAGCTTTACGCCAAACCCATATAGTCAGGGGATGGAACAGCGGATTTTAGGTAAGACCGGACGGAACGTCTCCATCGTGGGGCTGGGCACCTGGCAGCTCGGCGCGGACTGGGGCACCGTGGACCCGGCACAGGCCCAGGCCATCCTCGCCGCCTCCGTGGAGGCAGGCGTCACCTTCTTTGACACGGCCGATGTCTATGGCGACGGAAAGAGCGAGCAGGCCATCGGGAAGTTCCTCGCGGACAACCCGGGGCACGGCGTCACCGTTGCCACCAAGATGGGCCGCCGGATGGAGCAGCGGCCGGAAAACTATTCACTGGCCAATTTCCGCCAGTGGGTGGACCGCTCACGGAAGAACCTGGGCACCGAAACCCTCGACCTGGTCCAGCTGCACTGCCCGCCAAGTGCCGTCTACAGCAACAACGAGGTGTATGACGCGCTGGACACGCTGGTCGCCGAAGGCGCCATCCGCAACTACGGTGTCAGCGTGGAACGAACGGACGAGGCGCTGGAGGCGATCCGCCACGAAGGGACCGCATCGGTACAGATCATCCTGAACGCCTTCCGGCTCAAGCCGCTGGATGAAGTCCTCCCCGCGGCCAAGGCTGCCGGCGTGGGCATCATCGCCCGGGTGCCGCTCGCTTCCGGGCTGCTGTCCGGAAAGTACTCGAAGGACACCACCTTCGCGGAGAACGACCACCGGAACTACAACCGCCACGGCGAAGCGTTCGACGTGGGAGAGACCTTCTCCGGCGTCGACTTTGAGCTGGGCCTGAAGGCCGTGGCGGAGTTCGAGCAACTGGTGCCCGCCGGGGCCACCACGGCACAGGCCGCCATCGCCTGGATTGCGGCGCAGGACGGCGTCAGCTCCGTCATTCCCGGCGCGCGCAACGTGGAGCAGGCCCAGGGCAACGCCGCCGCTGCCGGTGTAAGTGTTGGCAAGGAGTTCGACGACGGGGTCCGCTGGATCTACGACCACTACTTCCGCGAGGCCATCCACCCCCGCTGGTAATACCTGTCCGCAGGTATCGGCGTGCGTTCCGGCAGCGGCATCAAGGAGTTCGTGGCGCGGCTGGCAGCCGCGGAAACCGGACCGGCCTGCACCAACTTCTTCTCCGACGCGGTGCAGGAGAATGCGCTGCGCCGCCGGAACCTGGAGATTTACCTGCAGGAAATGCGGGACCGGCAGCCCGGCGTGCTGTTGCTGGGGGAGGCGCCGGGTTTCAGGGGCATGCGCATTACCGGCGTGCCGTTTACCAACCGGACCATCCTGGAAGGGCCGCCTAACAGCTTTGGGCTCTTTGGCCCGGGCAAGGGGTACGTTGTGCCGCCCGAAGCTGCTGGGGTAGCTGCCGAGCCAACGGCAACGGTGCTGTGGCAGGTCCTGGAAGAAGTAGATTTCCTCCCACTGCTGTGGAGTGCCTTCCCCTGGCACCCGCACCAACCCGGAAAGCCGTGCTCCAACCGCACGCCCAAGCCGTCCGAAACCAAACTCGGCACGCCCTTCTGGCAGGAACTGGCCGGATTGTTTGGGATCAGCTCCATCGTTGCGGTGGGCAACGTGGCCCAGCACAGCCTGCAACGCAGCGGGGTGGCTGCGCCCAAGATCAGGCATCCGGCCCACGGCGGCCGCTCGGGCTTCAAACAAGGGCTGGAGGAATTGCTCGCCGCTGGTGGTTGAGGGCACCGGTGGTTGAGCTTGCCGAAACCGGGAGCCGGTGGTTTGGTTTGTCGAAACTTAATCTGCCTTCTTTGGGTGACCGGTTGTCGTGGCCGGCCCCTAAATCTCGGACCTTAAATGTCGTACCCCCTTGTGATGATGGGTTTATGGGGAAAGCGGCGGTGGTGGGGGCGTTGGCGGATATTCGTGCTGCCCTTGCGGTGTTGGTTGCCGAGGTGGACGGAGCGGGAGCCGAGCCGTTTTCGGTTGCTGATCCGTTGGCTGGGTTGGCGGATGGTTGCCTTGATGTTCTGGTCGGTGTCCGTGAGGTGGAGGCCCGGGTCGCTGGTTTGAGGGCGCGGGCTGCGGTGGCGTTTGCGGATGCTGCGGGTGTTGTGGCGGGGCCGGGGGTGCCGGTGGTGGCGCAGGAGATGGCGGTCGCGGCGGAGGTTGGGTGTGTGCTGGCGCTGGGTCCGCGGGCTGCGTCTTCGTTCCTGGCCACCTCGCAGGCTGTGGTCAAGGGGTTGCCGTTGACCTTGTCGGCGTTGCAGGCGGGGGTGATCTCCTGGCAGCACGCCACGGTGATGGCCGATGAAACGGCCGGGCTGGATGCTGCGGGGGCGGCGGGGTTGGAGGCCCATTTCCTGGACCCTGATGCACCGGATCCGGTGCGGGGGTGTGCGGTGGGGGAGTTGCCGGCGCACCGGTTCCGGGCCAAGGCCAGGGTTTGGCGGGAACGCCGCCATGCCGGGAGCATCGAGAAACGTCACGCCAAGGGGGTGGTGGACCGGCGGGTGGAGTTCCGGCCGGACCGGGACGGGATGGCCTGGCTCGCCGCGTATCTGCCCGCGGACCAGGCGGCAGCGGGGTGGAACCGGCTGACCGCTGTGGCCCGGGGCGTGCAGGGACCCGGCGAGGCCAGGACCCTCACCCAGCTCCGGGCCGATGTGTTTGCCGCAGCGGTCCTTACCAGCGGGCTCGCTCCCGGCAGCGCCACGGGGGGCGGTACCGGGGGCGGTGCTGAGGGCGTGGGCGGGGAGTTCGATGCCGGGACCGGGGGCGGCGGCGGGAACGGGTTTGCTGCCTTGAACCGGGTCGGGTCTGGGGCTGGTTTGTCATCTTGGGTCCGGGCGCAGGTGTTGGTGACGGTGCCGGTGTTTTCGTTGCTGGGGTTGACGGATGAGGCGGCGGTGCTGGATGGGTATGGGCCGATTCCGGCTTCGATGGCGCGCCGGTTGGTCGCTGAGGGGGCGGGCTCGTTTTACCGGGTGCTCGTGGATCCGCGGGACGGGGCACCGTTGGAGATTGGCCGGAAGAGTTACCGGGTGGGCAAGGCGATGCGGAACTGGCTCCGGCTCCGGGATGGTAAGTGCCCGTTCCCGGGCTGCAGCAACAGCTCACTGGACACGGAGGCCGATCACATCCTGGCCTGGGCCAACGGCGGGACCACCGGAATCAGCAACCTGGGACAGCCCTGCCCGAAACACCACCGCCTCCGGCACACCACCGGCTGGAAACCCACCCCGGCCAGCAAAACCGAACCACCGGGCTGGACCTCACCGGCCGGCCGCCAGTACCACAGCGAACACCAGGACTGGGAACCCACAAAGTGGCCCCATGGATGCCTTGGGGGTGCCGCAGACATTGTCCGCCACCGCGGATCTCCTTGGGAGGATGCCTTGGAGGGGTTCCTGAGCGCCCATTCCTGAGTACCTGGGTGTTTACCGGAGAAGGCGGAGCTGGTTCGGGGTGTCGATATCCTCGCCGCTGGACTGGTCACTGCAATCCACTTCATCTACGAGTTCCGGATGGATACGGAGGAAGATGCGCGCGCCGGCGTCACCGGTCACCGTTGCGGCCACCGAGGCCCGCAGCGACCCGTCGATGAGCAGTGGATGCCCGCGGCGCAGTTCCAATGACTGCCCTCCGTTGCCGCCGTGGCCGGCACTGCCATCCGGGCTGTGGGTGTCCGGCGAGCCGCCGAGCGGGCTGCCGGCGTCCGGAAGGCCACCGAGCTGGCCGCCGTCGGACTCAGGACCGCGGTAGGCTGCAGCCGTGATCCGACCCGGACGGTGGGCGGCCAACAGCCGCCGTACGATCTCAGGGGTCAGCCCTGGCTGGTCCACGAGGGCAATGAGCAGGTGGTCTTCAGGATCCGCGGTGTTGTTACCCAGCAAGAACGAGCTGCCCATGCCGGACTGCCATTCCGGATTGACCACCACGCGGCAGCAAGCGAGGGCGGCGGCAGCCTGCACCTCGGATGCTCCTGCGCCAACGACAACTACCACCTCCCGGCAGCCGCCCTTCAGCAGCTTGCCGGCGAGCACCTCCACCAGGGGCCGCCCCCGGTATGGAAGCAGGGCCTTTGGGCCCAGCCCCAGGCGGGTGCCCGCCCCCGCGGCAAGCAACACCCCCGTCACCCCCACGCCCGGCCCTCCGGATTCCTCAATGTTCTCCATAGCTGCACCCTAGCCAACGCCAAAGCAGTCGGGGCAGCTTCCCCCGGAAACTGCCCCGACTGCCGCCGACGTGGACTTAGGCGTCCCCGCCAGCCCCGCCGGTAGTGCCGGCGTTGACGTCCAGGAGCTTGTACCGGTCCATGGCGTATGACGGGGCGCCCTCCTCAACTTCCCCACGTGCCGCGAGCATCTGCAGCGCTTTGACCACGATGGAGTGGGTGTCGTTTTTGAAGTAGCGGCGGGCTGCTGCGCGGGTGTCGGAGAAGCCGAAGCCGTCGGCGCCGAGGGTGGCGAATTCGTTGGGGACGAATTGCCGGATCTGGTCGGGGATGGCTTTCATGTAGTCGGTGACGGCGACGATGGGGCCGGTGGCGCCTTCGAGTTGCTGGGTGACGAACGGGGTGCGGGCGGGTTGGCCGGGGTTGAGGAAGGCTTCTTCTTCGGCGGCGAGGCCGTCGCGGCGCAGTTCGTTCCAGGAGGTGACGGACCAGACGTCGGCGGAGACGTTCCAGTCGTCGGCGAGGATGCGTTGGGCGTCGATGGCCCAGGGCACGGAGACGCCGGAGGCGAGGATCTGGGTGCGGGGGCTGTTTTCGTTCAGTCCTGCGGCCTTCGCTGGGTTGAGCAGGTAGATGCCCTTGATGAGGCCTTCGATGTCGAGGTTTTCGGGTTCGGCGGGTTGGACGATGGGTTCGTTGTACACGGTGAGGTAGTACATGAGGTTTTTGTCCGTGGAGTCCGGCCCGTACATGCGTTCGAGGCCGGAGCGGATGATGTGTCCGATTTCGTAGCCGTAGGCGGGGTCGTAGGTGAGGACGGCGGGGTTGGTGGAGGCCAGGAGGGGGGAGTGGCCGTCGGCGTGTTGGAGTCCTTCGCCGGTGAGGGTGGTCCGTCCTGCGGTGGCGCCGATGATGAAGCCGCGGGTCATTTGGTCTGCTGCGGCCCAGAAGGCGTCGCCGGTGCGTTGGAAGCCGAACATGGAGTAGAACACGTAGACCGGGACCAGCGGCACGCCGTGGGTGGCGTAGGCGGTTCCGGCGGCGGTGAAGGCTGCCACGGCGCCGGCTTCGTTGATGCCGGGGTGGATCAGCTGGCCGGCGGGGGACTCTTTGTAGGCCAGGACGAGGTCGCGGTCCACGGAGAGGTAGTTCTGGCCGCCCGGGTTGTAGATCTTCGCGGTCGGGAAGAACGCGTCCATCCCAAACGTCCGGGATTCATCCGGCACGATGGGCACAATCCGGTCCCCGAACTTCTTGTCGCGGAGCAAATCCTTCAGCAGGCGCACGAATGCCATGGTGGTGGCAGCCTGCTGCTTGCCCGAACCGCGCATGGCAACCTCGTAGGACTTCGGCTCAGGCAGTTCAACCGCCTCATGACGGGAACGGCGCTCCGGAACGGACCCTCCCAGCGCCCTGCGCCGCTCCATCAGGTAGGCAATCTCCGGGGCATCGGGGCCAGGGTGGAAGTAGGGAGGGCGGTAGGGGTCGGCATCCAGTTGTTCATCCGAAATGGGAATGCGCAGGTAATCCCTGAAGTCCTTGAGGTCCTCGACCTTCAGTTTCTTCATCTGGTGCGTGGCATTCCGCCCCTCAAACCGTGGTCCGAGTCCGTAGCCTTTGACGGTGTGGGCGAGGATGACGGTGGGTTTGCCCTTGAATTCGGTGGCGGCTTTGTAGGCGGCGTAGACCTTACGGTAGTCGTGTCCGCCGCGTTTGAGGTTCCAGATCTGGTCGTCGGTGAGGTCCGCGACGAGGTCTTTGGTTTGCGGGGTTTTACCGAAGAAGTGTTCGCGGACGAAGCCGCCGGATTCGGCTTTGTAGGTCTGGTAGTCGCCGTCGACGGTTTCGTTCATGATTTTCACGAGTGAGCCGTCGGTGTCGCGGGTGAGCAGGTCATCCCATTCCCGGCCCCAGACGACCTTGATGACGTTCCAGCCCGCGCCGCGGAAGAACGCTTCGAGTTCCTGCATGATCTTCCCGTTGCCCCGGACCGGGCCGTCGAGGCGCTGGAGGTTGCAGTTGATCACGAAGTTCAGGTTGTCCAGGTTCTCGTTCGCGGCGAGCTGGAGCAGTCCGCGGGACTCGGGCTCGTCCATTTCCCCGTCGCCCAGGAACGCCCAGACCTGCTGGTCCGAGGTGTCTTTCAGGCCCCGGTTGTGCAGGTAGCGGTTGTTCTGGGCCTGGTAGATCGCGTTCATCGGCCCGATGCCCATGGACACGGTGGGGAATTCCCAGAAGTCCGGCATCAGCCGCGGGTGCGGGTAGGAGGACAGGGCGTGGCCGGCGCGGGACTTTTCCTGCCGGAACCCGTCGAGGTCTTCCTCGGAGAGGCGTCCTTCCATGAACGCCCGGGCGTACATGCCGGGGGAGGCATGGCCCTGGAAGAAGACCTGGTCCCCGCCGCCGGGGTGGTCCTTGCCGCGGAAGAAGTGGTTGAACCCGACCTCGTACAGGGTCGCGGCCCCGGCGTAGGTGGAGATATGCCCGCCAACACCGATCTCGGGCCGCTGCGCCCGGTGCACCATGACTGCGGCGTTCCACCGCATGTACGCCCGGTACCGGCGCTCGAATTCCTCGTTGCCCGGGAACTCCGCTTCCTGGTCCACCGGGATGGTGTTCACGTAATCGGTGGTGGTCACCATCGGCACCCCGACGCTCTGCGCGCCCGCGCGCTGCAGCAGGCTCCGCATGATGTATTGGGCACGCTCAGTGCCCTGTTCCCTGATCAACGCATCCAGGGACTCAACCCACTCGGCAGTCTCTTCCGGATCACGATCAGGCAGCTGGTTAGTCAACCCGCTGAGGATATGGGAGGTATCTTCTCCTGCAGCCATGGCAGCCTCTTTTCATCGTTGAACGCATCTGCGCATGTTTTCGTATTGTGAGAAAACATTATTGCAGTATGAGATTACTGAGGCAGGCCCGGCGGGTCAACGCGACGGCCATCACCTCGCCCTGGATGTCGCCTATCGGCGGCAACCGACCATTTGTGACCGTAGTGCGGTGGCTGCGACGCTTGACCGCCCGTGACCTGGGTCATACTCTTATTTCACTATTCAATATCTCACTTCCGCAATGTGGAATAACAGCAACGACCTCCGGTCGGACTCACCACTCGGAATCGGCCCAAGAATTGAGACCCCCATGCGAACCCCACCATCGGCGGGCGTGGACGCGGACAAGGACCTGACAAAGTCGTCAGCCGGTACTGTCCACCCGTCTGGCACTATCGAAGCCCTCTGCGATTCCGCCAGCGCGGCGTCAGGCACGAGCATCAGCCCCACCCTGTACAACACTGACCTTGCCCCGACCAAGCGCGCCGGCCGCAGCTGGACCAGCTACAGCATCTTTACCCTCTGGGCCAACGACGTGCACAGCCTGGGCAACTACGCATTCGCCATCGGACTCTTCGCCCTTGGGCTGGGTGGATGGCAGATCCTCCTTGCCCTGGGCATCGGGGCTGCACTGCTGTTCGGGCTCCTTACCCTGTCAGGATTCATGGGCGTCAAGACCGGTGTGCCTTTTCCGGTCATGAGCCGGATCAGCTTCGGTATCCGCGGGGCACAGATCGCCAGCCTCCTCCGCGGGGCCGTTGCGGTCGCCTGGTTCGGTATCCAGACGTACCTCGCATCGGTGGTCTTCCGCGTGATGCTCACAGCCATGTTCCCCTCACTTGCAGAGCTGGACAAGGACTCGATCCTGGGCCTGTCCACGCTCGGGTGGATGGCATTCGTGACGCTCTGGGTGGTCCAACTGGTGATCGTCAGCTTCGGCATGGAAATGATCCGCAAGTACGAGGCTTTCGCCGGTCCGGTCATCCTGGCCACCATGGCAGCAATGGCCGTCTGGATTTTCGTGGAAGCCGGAGGCAGCATCGCCTGGGCTTCCAATAAGGCCCTGGAAGGCCCGGAAATGTGGCTCACCATCTTTGCCGGCGGCGCGCTGTGGGTCTCCATCTACGGCACTTTCGTCCTCAACTTCTGCGACTTCACCCGCTCAGCGGTGTCGAAGAAGGCAGTGGTACGTGGCAACTTCTGGGGCATCCCCATCAACATGCTCGTCTTCGGCGCGATCGTGGTGGTCATGGCCGGTGGACAGTTCAAGATCAACGGGACCATCATCAAAAGCCCGTCGGACATCGTCCAGACCATTCCCAACACGCTGTTCCTGGTCCTGGCCTGCCTTGCGCTGCTGATCCTGACCATCGCCGTGAACCTCATGGCCAACTTCGTGGCCCCCGTCTACGCCCTGACCAACCTGTTCCCCAAGAAACTGAACTTCCGCAAGGCGACAATGGTCTCCGCCAGCATCGGCCTGGTAATCCTGCCCTGGAACCTCTACAACAATCCGCTGGTCATCGTGTACTTCCTCGGCGGACTCGGGGCGTTGCTCGGCCCGCTGTTCGGCGTGGTCATGGCTGACTACTGGCTGATCAGGCGAGGGAAGGTCAACGTGCCGGAGCTCTACACGGCATCGCCGCAGGGCGCGTACTTCTACAAGAAGGGCGTCAACCCCCGCGCGATCATCGCCATGGTACCGGCAGCCGTCCTTGCCCTGCTGATCGCCTTCGTTCCCGGCCTGGCCGCGGCGGCACCCTTTGCCTGGTTCTTCGCCGCAGGCATCGCCGCCGCGCTGTACTTCTTCATTGCCGACCGCAACCAAGTGCTGGTGGACCACGACGGCGAGGCCATCGCCGTCGCCAGCACCCACTGAATCCAGCACCCACTGACCCCAGCACCCGGCAAGGGCTGCCACCACCCTGCCGACTAAGGAACTTTCCCATGCGCATCCTCGTCGCGAATGTGAACACCACCCACTCAATGACCGACTCCATCGCGGCCTCCGCACGTGCCGTGGCTTCCCCGGGCACCGAAATCGTTGGCCTCACGCCGCGGTTCGGCGCCGACTCCTGCGAAGGAAACTTCGAGAGCTACCTGGCCGCCATCGCCGTTATGGACGCCGTCACCTCCTACCCCGGGCCGTTCGACGCCGTTATCCAGGCCGGCTACGGGGAACACGGCCGGGAGGGGCTGCAGGAACTGCTGGATGTTCCGGTGGTCGACATCACGGAGGCCGCCGCAAGCACAGCGATGTTCCTCGGCCACAAGTACTCGGTGGTCACTACCCTGGACCGCACGGTTCCGCTCATTGAGGACCGGTTGAAGCTGGCCGGCCTGGATGCCAGGTGCGCGTCGGTCCGTGCCAGCGGCATGGCCGTCCTGGAACTTGAAGAGGAACCGGAACGGGCCGTGGAAGCCATTATCAACGAGGCGCTGCTGGCCGTTACCCGGGACAAAGCGGAAGTGATTGTGCTCGGCTGCGGCGGCATGGCAGGCCTGGACGAGCAGATCCGGCAGCGGGCCGGCGTCCCCGTGGTGGACGGTGTGGCCTCGGCAGTGACCATCGCCGAATCGTTGGTGCGCATGCGCCTGTCCACCTCCAAAGTGCGGACCTTCGCTGCACCGCGGCCAAAGACCGTCATAGGCTGGCCGCTGCACCAGCCGGCCGTTCCGGCGCAGCTTTGAGCCAGGAGAACCGAATGAACACCCCACAGCCCGCCGCCCGCGTCGCCGTCGTCACCGGAGCCGGGTCCGGCATCGGCCGGGAGGTGGCGCGGCAGATGCTGGCCGACGGCTACCGCGTGGCACTTGCCGGGCGGCGGGAGGCGCTGCTGTTGGAAACGGCGGACGGCAGCCCGGACGCCCTGGTGATGCCCTGCGACGTCACCCGGCCCGACGACGTCGAGCGGCTTTTCGAGGCCGTCCGCCAGCAGTGGGGGCGCGTGGACGTCCTGTTCAACAACGCCGGGGTGTTCGGCCCGTCGGCCGGCGTTGACGACATCACCCTCGAAGAGTGGAACGCCACGGTGGCCGTGAACCTTACCGGGTCCATGCTGTGCGCGGCCGCTGCGGTCCGGACGATGAAGGCCCAGGAGCCCCAAGGCGGTCGCATCATCAACAACGGGTCCATCTCCGCCCACTCGCCCCGTCCGCGGACCGTCGCCTACACGGTCACCAAGCACGCGATGACCGGGCTGACCAAGAGCATTGACCTGGACGGCCGCGGTTACGGCATCACGTGCGGGCAGATCGATATCGGCAACACCGCCACGGACATCATGGACACCATCGGTGTCGGTTCCGGGGCGCTGCAGGCGGACGGCAGCCGCAAGGTGGAACCGATGTTTCCGGTGGCAGACGCGGCGCGTGCCGTGTTGATGATGGCCAACATGCCGGCATCGGCCAGCGTCGGTTCCGTGGTGCTCACCGCGGCCGGAATGCCGTTCATCGGCCGTGGCTAGACGATATGTAGTAGGAGGTGGCCGGCTTGGGAGGACCACCTGTCGAGCCTCTGGACCCTTCTGGAGGTCCATTGTCGCCGGACCGTTTCCGGAGCGTCCTGCTTTGTGCGATTCCCGTCGCCGATGCGGATCGGTGGACGCTCCGGATCTAGTTCCGGCGCTGATGGCCCTCTGTAAGAAGGGTCCGGAATATGTGGCCCAGGGGGCTGGAACCTCCTTTTCAAAGCAAGTCGTGGGTTGCCTGCCACACTTGGCGAACAGGTAGAGCCACATTTGAAATTTGGAGGTTCCAGCTATGTTCGAGCGTACAAGCGTCGGCTTGGATGTCCATGCCCGCACTGTTGTTTCATGCGCCCTGGACGCGCAGACCGGCGAAGTCATTTTGCACCGCATGACTCCGGATCGTGGTGAGATTCTCGCCTGGATTCTTTCCCTGCCGTCGCCGGTCAGAGTCGTTTACGAGGCAGGACCAACGGGCTTTGGCCTGGCACGGTTCCTGCTGGCCTCCGGGATCGACACAGTCGTCGCGGCACCATCGAAGCTCCAGCGCCCGTCCGGGGACCGGGTAAAAACTGACGCAAAGGACGCGCTGCATTTGGCCCGGCTCCTGAAGCTGGGTGAGGTCACCGGGGTAAGAATTCCATCGGCGGACCAAGAAGCTGCACGGGATCTGGTCCGTTCCCGGGAAGACGTCCGTGGCGATCTGATGCGTTCCCGGCACCGGATTTCCAAACTGCTGTTGCGCCAAGGCATCGTCTATTCCGGCGGGCAAGCCTGGACTGGCACTCATGAACTCTGGCTGGCACGCCAGCACTTCGAGAACCCGGTCCGGCAGCTGACCTACGAGTCCTCCCTGGAAGCGATGCATGAGATCTCAGACCGCCGGGACCGCCTCGATCAAGCGATCACAGCGATGGCGTATGCGAGCGAGTACACCCCGGTGGTCAGATCACTGCAGTGCCTGCGCGGCGTCTCGACGCTGACCGCGTTTGGACTGGCCGTGGAGATCGGCGACTGGGACCGGTTTACTGGTTCCACGATCGGCGCTTACCTCGGCCTGGTCCCGACTGAGCATTCCTCCGGGCAGTCCCGGTCCCAGGGGTCCATCACGAAGACAGGCAACAGCCACGCGCGCCGCCTGCTTGTGGAGGCCGCATGGCACCACCGCAGGCCCTATAACAACCCGTCCCGGCTCATGCGGTCCAGGTGGGAGGAAGCCACCTCCGAAGCACGAACCCGCGGCCATGCCGGCAATCGGCGCCTGCACGAACGCTGGCTCAGCTACCTCGAACGCCGCAAGCGCCCGGTCATCGCCAACGTCGCCATCGCCCGCGAACTCTCCGGCTGGTGCTGGTCCCTGGCCACAAGCACACCTCCGGCAGCCCGCTCCCCAAGATCGATCGCGTCCGTGCACTGATCAGAGACAGAAAGCCCCCGGGGAAACCCAGTTGGAAGTGGTTCCTTGCAGCGCGTGGAGTAAATCCGCGATACACCTATGGGCAACCAACAACGGCCACGCCCGTCATTGCTAGACCAGCGGTAACCTCCAGCCGAACACTTCGTCCTGCGGTAACCAACCCGCGCATATCAGTCTGACCGCGCAGTCGCCAACGACACGCTGGCCACACCCAACACCTCTTCCCAGGGCACAAAAGGAAGCGGTCCCAGGCAATCCAGCCCGAGGACCGCTTCCTCACGCTCTTGACAAACGAGACCTACATATCAGGTGTACTGCCAGGCACGCCGGGTCGCCGCGGCGGGGCGGGCGGCCGCCCAGAGCCTAGGATCGGCACATGACCGCAAACAGGGGACTTGCACTTTTCCGCTTCTGGTTCGCGCTGCTGGGGTTCGCCGCGGTGCTGTTCCAGCTGCTGCACCTGATGCAGAATGTGCCGGGGGCCAGCGCCGGAAACTACTTCAGCTACTTCACCATCGAGTCGAACATCATCGCCTTCGTGACCCTGGGGATTGCCGGCTGGTTCGCTTGGAAGGGGGCTAGCCCGCGGTGGCTTGAACTTCTCCGGGGTGCGGCCACCGTGTACATGACCATCACCGGAATCACCTACAGCCTGCTGTTGAGCGATATCGACGTCAACACCCCCATCCCGTGGGTCAATGTGGTGCTCCATTACACGGTCCCCACCGTCATGGTGATCGACTGGCTGGTTGACCTCCCGCGGGTGCGGATTCCGGTCCGGACGTCCCTGGTGTGGTTGGCTTTTCCCCTGCTGTACCTGGTCTACAGCCTGGTTCGGGGTCCCATCGTGGGCTGGTATCCCTATCCGTTCCTGGACCCTCGGACCGCCGGCTACGGCACGGTTGCGGTGATGTCGGTCCTTATTGCCGTGGCCGCTTTTGCCTTCGCCGTGGTGGCGGCGTTGTCCACGAAACTGCAGGACTCGGTCCCCCACCCGGCCCGGATTTCCTCGGCGGAGGCAGCGGAGCCCCGCACCACCGCCCGGGGCAGGCACGCGGGCGACGAGCCCGGGCTAGAGGGGCAGCAGGGACGATAGGTCTGCGCGCAGGCCAGAGGCAGCCACTTTGCCGGCAGCCACTGCGTCCGCCCACGCCACCTGGCCGGTGACCATCCCCAGCCAGGTGGCGGCGTCGCACTCAATGACGTTCGGCGGGGTGCCGCGGGTGTGCCGCGGGCCCTCCACGCACTGGGTGACGCCGAATGGCGGCACGCGCACCTCCACGGAGTTTCCCGGCGCCCGGGCGGTCACTTCCTCCAGGGAGTACCGCACGGCCGTCGCCAGGGCGGCGCGCGGCAGGGGAGCGTCCGACGGCGACTGGGCGGCTTCCAGCCACGCCTTCACTGCTGCTTTGCCTTCGTGGATGTCTATACGACGGCGGGCTGTGGCCATGCTTTCAATCTTCCTTTGGCGTCGGCAGGGGGTTTGGTGCTAGTCCAGGAGGGCGGATACCGCGGGGCCCAACCGGATTTTTCCCACTGGCCGGCCGCCCCCGAGTACCGGAGCCACCACTTTTTCCAGGGCGCTGGCGACTCCGGGAATCTCCACGGCCCCGGCGGCGGCGAGCAGGGTGAGGGCCACCAGGGAGGTTGCCCGCACGTTTCCGTCGAGGATCTTGACGGCCACTGAGACTCCCTGCGGCGTGGCCATCGCCAGGACGCCCTCTGCGCCGATCTTGGCGATGATTTCCAGCTCATCCATCACCAGGGTGTTCGCTTCACCCCGGCCTTGCACGGCCCAGGGATAGTCCAGCATGGAGGTGGCGATCGTCGCGGCCCTGGCGCTGAAGCTGTGGTCGCCGGGAGCCTTGGCCAGCTGTGAGTACGCCAGCGCCAGTCCTTTTAACGAAACGGCGGCCACGGGGGCACCGCAGCCGTCGATGCCCAGGTGCGCGATCCGCTCGCCGGTGTATTCCTCGATAACGGTGCGTACGCGCTGCTGCAGGGGGTGGTTGGGTTCAAGGTAGCTGTGCGTGTCCCAGCCGTTCTCGGTGCAGGCCCACAGGAAGGCCGCGTGCTTGCCGGAACAGTTGTAGGCCAGCCGCGACTTGCCCTTTTCGGATCGGACCAGCCAGTTCCGGGCCGTTTCGTCCTCCGGCCATGCTTCGGGGCACTGCAGCTGGTCTTCCCGTACGCCCGCTGCCTTCAGCATGCCGGCCACCACATCCATGTGGTCCAGCGAACCGGTGTGGCTGCCGCACGCGATGGCCACCTGGGCGCCCCGCAGCGGAACACCCGACTGCATGGACGCCAGCGCCTGGAAGGGCTTGAGGGTGGACCGGGCATAGATGGGGGTGTTGATGTCGCCGAGCTCGGTGACCACCGAGCCGTCGGCGGCGACCAGCACCGCGGAGCCGATGTGCCGGGACTCCACGAAGCCGCTGCGTTCTATGACGGCCAGTTCGACGGCGGAGTCAACGGTGAAGGTGGCATGCGGATTGTGCGGCATACTGCCAGTCTATGGGCCGGTCCGCGGATGGCAGGCCACCCGCGGGCCGGTCGCAGGTGGCTATTGGACCGTCACCATCACCGACTGCCAGCCTGACGCACCGTCAGGGACGGGGTCTGCGCGCTGGTCCGTCTGCACCTGCCCGGTACCGTCGGTGGCGCGGACCTTGATGTAGTGCGGGCCCGGCGTGGCATCCCATTCGTAAGACCACTGCCGCCACGTAATGGTGGAGGCTTCCGTGGAGAGAGTCGTCTCGGTCCATTCGCCGTTGTCGATCTGGATTTCAACCTTGGTGATTCCCCGGGTCTGGGCCCAGGCCGTACCGCCAACGGCGACCTTTCCGGCGGGAACCTTGGCGAACGACTTGGGAACCTCCACGCGCGCCATGGTCTTGATCGGGCCGCGTTCGGACCAGCCGCGCTCGGTCCAGTAGGCCTTGTTGTCCGCGAACCGGGTGACCTCCAGGTCCACCACCCATTTGGTGGCGGAGACGAACCCGTAGAGCCCCGGGACCACCATCCGCACCGGGTAGCCGTGCTCCAGCGGCAGCGGCTCGCCGTTCATGCCGATCGCCAGCATGGCGTCACGCCCGTCCTGCAGGACCTCCAGGGGTGTGGAGGCGCTGAAGCCGTCGATGGACGTGGAGAGCACCATGTCCGCCCCGTCCTTGGGCTTGGCCCGGGCCAGGACGTCGCGGATGGGCAGGCCCAGCCATTTGGCATTTCCGGCGAGGTTGCCGCCCACGGGGTTGGAGACGCAGGTGAGGGTGACGTGTGATTCGATCAGGCTGGCATCCAGCAGGTCCTGGAATGTGAGGGTGACTTCCTGCTCCACGAGGCCGTGGACGCGCAATTCCCAGTCGTTGACGTTGATTTCCGGAACGCTCAGCGCAGTGTCGATCCGGTAGAAGTCGGCGTTGTCCGTCAACCATGGCGTGACGCCAGGGACGGGCGACTGCACGCCGGCGGGAACCGCTGCTGCGGCTTTGGCCGGCGCCGGCAGCGTGAGCGCCTCGCGGGCCTTGGCCACGTTGTTGCGCGCCGCGCCCAGCAACCGTCCGCCGGTTGCGGCGATGCCGGCGGCCACCGCGGTGATCCCTGCCGCAGCGAAGAAACGACGACGGCTGGCGCCTTCGTTCCCCGGCCGGGCATCGGCGTCGGCTGCCTGGTCCGCCGGAGATTCGGGCCATGGCTTGCTTTCCTTCAGCCGCCAGAGCGGTGCCACCAGCAGGCGGAGGGCCACCAGGCCGGCCACCGTGCCCAGTACGGACGGGATGGCGTCAACTCCGCTGACGCCTGCACGAGTCACGACACACGCAACGATCACCGCGCCCATGAACAGGACGCCCAGGACGCCCAGGACCCATTTCCGGTAGGCCACGATGCCCAGGACGCAGGCGAGCACCGCGATGGTCAGCCCCATGCCCACGAACAGGGCAGTCTTGTCGTTGGTGCCGAAGGTGGCAATCGCAAAGTCCTTCAGCCGGGGCGGCGTGAAGTCAATGAAGGTGGACCCCAGTGCGAACAGCGGTGTTGCCCTGGCGGTGAAAAATGCGCCGAGGAGCTCCGCAACGGCAAGTACGACGGCGGCTGCCACCACACCTGCCAGGGCAGCCAGGGCGGAGGGGCCGGTCAAGCGGTTCCGAAGCTTTGTCATGGTGGTGGTTCGGAGCGGCGGGTGGTCCGGATTGACCGGGCGGGCCGGGAAGGTCACAGCTTAGGAGCGGGAAGGGTGCACAAAGTACCCTTGGAGACTGTGAAGGTACTCGTCATTGGCCCCGGAGGCCGCGAACACGCCATTGTCCGCTCCCTGCTTGCCGACCCCAACGTGTCCGAAGTCCACGCGGCGCCCGGCAATGCCGGCATCAGCAAGCTGGTACCCACCTACAACATCAACGGCAACGATCCCCAGGCTGTTGCCGAGCTGGCTGCCCGGCTCACGGTCGACCTCGTGGTGGTGGGCCCCGAAGCTCCGCTGGCCGCAGGTGTGGCCGACGCCGTCCGCGCCGCCGGCATTCCCGTGTTCGGGCCCAGCAAGGCAGCAGCACAGCTGGAAGCGTCGAAAGCGTTCGCCAAGGAGGTCATGGCGGAGGCAGGCGTTCCCACCGCCATGGCCATGGTGGCCACCAATGCCGAAGAGGCAGCGTCCGCGCTGGACACCTTCGGCGCTCCGTACGTGGTGAAGGACGACGGCCTGGCCGCCGGCAAGGGCGTGGTGGTCACCAGGAACCGGGACGAAGCCCTGGCCCACGCCCAGTCGTGCTTCGACGCCGGCGGATCAGTGGTGATCGAGGAGTTCCTGGACGGCCCCGAGGTTTCCCTCTTTGTCCTCTGCGACGGGCAGAACACCGTGGCACTCTCACCCGCCCAGGATTTCAAGCGCATCTTCGACAACGACGAAGGCCCCAACACGGGCGGCATGGGCGCCTACACACCGCTCGAGTGGGCCCCCGAGGGCCTGGTGCAGGAAGTCCTTGACCGGGTGGCGCAGCCCACCGTGAACGAGATGGCGCGCCGCGGCACTCCCTTCGTGGGCGTGCTCTTTGTCGGGCTCGCGCTCACGTCCCGCGGAACCCGCGTCATCGAATTCAACGTCCGTTTCGGCGACCCCGAGACGCAAGCGGTCCTCGCCCGGCTCAAGACCCCCCTGGGGGCGTTGCTCATGGCAGCCGCCAAGGGCGAACTGGACAAAGCGGAAGAGCTGCGCTGGTCCAAGGACGCCGCCGTCGCTGTCGTCGTGGCCTCGGAAAACTACCCTGACACGCCCCGCACCGGTGACCGCATCCGCGGGCTCAAGAAAGTGGACGCCCTCGACGGCGTGCACGTCATCCACGCCGGCACCGCCCTGGACGACGAGGGCAAGGTGGTCTCCGCCGGCGGCCGCGTCCTGGCCGTCGTCGCCCTGGGCAGTGACCTGGTGGAGGCCCGGGAAAGGGCCTACGACGGCGTTGAGCTGGTCCAGCTTGAAGGCTCCCAGTACCGCAGCGACATTGCCCGCAAGGCAGCCCGCGGGGAAATCAAGGTGCCGTACGGTGCCACCGGATCGCTGCCCGTAGTGAAAGCGAAGGCCTGACATGAGTGGAACTCCCGAGAACCGTGGCTACGCCGCGGACACCCTGGAACTGGAGGGGTGGACGCACGTCTACTCCGGCAAGGTCCGCGACCTTTACGAACCCGCCGACGAGTCGATCGTGCAACGCCTGGGCCAGGATTGCGTCCTGGTGGTGGCCAGCGACCGCATCAGCGCCTTTGACCATGTGCTCTCCAGCGAGATCCCGGACAAAGGCCGCATCCTTACCCAGCTGAGCCTCTGGTGGTTCGACCAGCTGGGCGTCGAGCACCATGTGCTCGGGTCCACGGTGGAAGACGGCGTGCCCGCGGAGGTGGAAGGCCGGGCCATGATCTGCAAGAAGCTGGACATGTTCCCGGTGGAGTGCATTGCCCGCGGCTACCTCACGGGTTCAGGACTGCTGGAGTACAAGGCCTCCGGGACAGTGTGCGATATCCCGCTCCCGGAGGGGCTGGTGGACGGCTCCCGGCTGGAGCACGCCATCTTCACCCCATCCGCCAAGGCACTGATCGGTGAGCACGACGAGAACATCACCTACGACGCCGTGGTGGCGCTCGTGGGGGATGACATCGCTGCCCGCCTGAGCGAGCTGACCCTGAAGATCTACACCACGGCGGAGAAGATCGCACGTGAACGCGGCATCATCCTCGCGGACACCAAGGTGGAATTCGGCTACGACGCCGTGTCCGGGTCCATCACCCTGGGCGATGAGGTGCTGACCCCCGATTCTTCCCGTTTCTGGGACGCTGCAACCTACAAACCCGGACAGGCCCAGCCTTCCTACGACAAACAGTACGTGCGGGACTGGCTGACTTCTGCCGCCTCCGGCTGGGACCGGTCATCCGACACCCCGCCGCCGGCCCTGCCTGCCGACGTGGTGGAACGCACCCGCAGCCGGTATGTCGAAGCGTACGAGAAGATCACCGGAAAGACATTCGCCTGAGACCCGGCCACGCCAGGTGGACCCGCCACGGCGGGTTCACCTGGCTTGCTTCAGCTGGCTTTCGCGGCCGCGGCCGCGCGCCTCTGGGCCAGCTTGATTTCAAGGATCGCGTCCAAGGCCTGCTGGACCCTGTCCTGGGCGCCTGCCGCGGCAAAGGCCTTCTGGGCTTCCTCCAGGTGCACCAGGGCTTCCTCGGTGTCACCGGCAGCCTTGAGCGACTTGCCCAGGAGGAGCGAGACCTCACCAGCCGTGTGCTTGGCGAGGCTGGCGCGCTCGGCGTGGATTTCTCGGAGTTTCTCGACGGCGGCCACAATGTCCCCGGTGAGGTACAGCCAGCGGGCGCGAATGAACGCGACCTCCAGCTGGTCTGACTTGTTGCCTCCCACGATTGACAGCGCCAGTTCAGCACGTTCGATCGCAGACAGCGTTTCCGGCTCAACGATGCCGGAGGAGAGGCGGACCGCCGCGGACGCCTTGTTGAACCGGGCCCACAGCCCGATGTCATTGGCGGGGGAGAGCAGGCGCGCCGCACGCTCGTGGTGCTTCACGCCCTCGGCGTAGTCGTGCCGCATGAAGGCGACGTTACCCACCACCCAGGCCACCTCGCCGGCGAGCTGGCTCATGGACAGTTCGTCCACGTGCTCGATCATGGCCTGGCAATACCCCCAGGCTTCATCGAGCCGCCCGCTCTCGGCCAGTGCCCCGATGAGGGCGTGGTGGGCATTGATGATGAGGGTTGATCCCTTGGGGAGCTGCTTGCACAGGTCCACGGCCTGGATTCCCTGGTCCACGGCTAGGCTCAGCTGGCCTTGGCCCTGGTAGATGCCGGCCAGCATCTGGTGTGCCCGGACGGCAAGTCCTGCCGATTCCCTGGCCATGGGATGTTCCAGCAGGTGCTCCATGATCTTTTGGGCTTCGCGCCAGTTGCCCTGCTTGATCAGGCACTCGGCCTGCATGTACGTCATGTTCCACCACGCACTGGTGTTCCGCCCCTCCAGGGCGATCTTTGCGGCCGTGGCCGCGTGGCTTGCCGCCAAGGGATAGTCGCGCAGGTCCCACGCCTGCCGGGCGTAGAGGCCGGCGAGTACATACTCGGCGTCGCTGACGGAAATGGGCTGGCTCCATGCCTCCAGGGCTTTCGGTGCCAGCTCCAGCCGGCGCGCCAGTTCCTCGATGACTTCCGCCGTCGGTTCGCGGCGGCCCGTTTCAAGCAGCGAGATGTAGCTGGGTGAGTACAGGTCCTTGCCCAGTTCGGCCTGCGTCAGTCCACGCTCAAGGCGCTCCGCGCGGAGCTTTTCTCCGAACCCGTTGCCCACGCGTATCCTCCTCTTTTGGACAAGTGGGGCTGACGGATGCTTGACAGCCCCTGTGGAAAATATTTTACAATGTGTGTCAACAAGGACAGTGCTGGCTTTGTAACGAATCCGACTCGTATTGAGGAACTTATATGTTGAAGAAGATCGCAACCGCGGCCGTCCTGGCCGGGGCCCTGGCTTTTTCCGCGGCAGCTCCGGCTGTCCTGGCCTCAGGCTCCGTCGCCGATAATTCGAGTACGTCTGTAGCAGTAGGCAACTGGCCTGACCCCGCCTCCGCAAAGGTGAAGAAGGATAAGGCCACCAGCACTACCTACACCACGTACGTGGGCAACTGGCCTGATCCCGCATAAACAGCTTCCTCACCCAGGAGGCGAGGATGGCCCCGGAGCAACAGCTCCGGGGCCATTCCTTTTAACCGGGTGGTGGCGTTAAGGCGGCGGGAGTGTCCGGCGGGGCGTCACCAAATAGAGACGCAAAAAGAGGGCCTCCGGTGGAGACCCTCTTTCCGTTATGGTCGGGATGACAGGATTTGAACCTGCGACCTCTTCGTCCCGAACGAAGCGCGCTACCAAGCTGCGCTACATCCCGATCCGCTGCAAAAGCAACTTTACAAGGATAGCCGATGGCGGGGCCCGATGCGAAATCCGGCCGCCGGTGGGCCTGGGCGGCGGCCTAGACCAAGGAATCCTTCCAAGCCCCGTGCAGGTCCGCGAAGCGGCCGCCGCCGCCGATCAGATCCTCCGGGGTGCCGTCCTCCACGATCCGGCCGTCGTGCACCACCAGTACCCTGTCAGCTGTCTCGACGGTGGACAGCCGGTGCGCGATGATCAGTGCCGTCCTGCGCGCCGCCTCCGTCCCGGCGAGCAGGACGGCCAGCCCGGCCTGCACAAGCCTTTCAGAGGGGATGTCCAGGGAGGAGGTGGCCTCATCCAGGATCAGTACTGCCGGCCGCGCCAGGAAGGCCCTGGCGAAGCTGATCAACTGCCGCTGCCCGGAGGAGACCCTGCCGCCGCGCTTGTTGACGTCGGTGTCGTAGCCCTCGGGGAGTTCCAGGATGAAGTCGTGCGCCCCAACGGCCTTGGCAGCTTCCTCAATCTCGGCACGTGTCGCTTCCGGCCGGCCCAGTGCGATGTTGTCCGCCACCGAACCGCTGAACAGGAAGGCTTCCTGGGTGACCATGACGATGTTCCGGCGGAGGTCGGTGGTGGCAAGGTCGCGGAGGTCCACGCCGTCCAGGGTCAGGTGTCCCGAGCTGACGTCGTAGAACCGGGCGATGAGTTTGGCCAGGGTGGACTTGCCGGCGCCGGTCTGTCCCACCAGGGCGACCGTTTGCCCGGCCGGGATATGCAGGTTCAGGCGGGGCACCACCACGGGTCCGTCTCCATAGCGGAACTCGACGTCCTTGAAGTCGATGCGCCCGGTGGCGTCGGGAAGCGGGACAGGGTTCTTCGGCGGCCGGACCGTGGGTACTTCCTCGAGGAGCCCGGACACCTTTTCGAGGGCTGCCTGCGCGCTCTGGAACGAGTTGTAGAACATGGCCATCTGGTCCACGGGCTGGAAGAACCGCTTGGTGGAGAGGATGAGGGCCAGGAGGACGCCGACGGCCAGGTCGCCGCCCAGCACCCGGAAGCCGCCGAACAGCAGCACCACTGCCACGCAGACGTTGCCGATCAGCACCAGCCCGGGCTGGAAGATGCCGTTCAGGTTGATGGACCGGACCGTGACCAGGCGGTAGTCCTCGGCGAGGTTGCCGTAGGTTTCGGAGTTTTCCTTTTCCTTGCGGAAGGCCTTGACCGCGCGGATTCCGGTCATGGTTTCGACGAAGTGCACGATCAGCCGGGCGGAAACCACCCGTGATTCCCGGAAGGCGATTTGGGAATGCTTCTGGTACCAGCGGGCCAGGAAGAACATGGGCACCCCGGCGGCCAGCACCAGCAGGCCGCTGCGCCAGTCCAGGGCGAAGATCGTGGCGGCGGTGAACGCCATGAAGAGCATCCCGGAAGCCAGCGAGCTGACGCCGGAATCGAGGAGTTCGCGTAACGCCTCCAGGTCCGACGTCTGGCGGGCAATGATCCGGCCGGACGTGTACCGTTCATGGAATTCCAGGCTGAGCCGCTGGGTGTGCCGGAAGACCCGGACGCGCAGGTCCAGCAGCATTGCCTGGCTGAGCCGTGCCGTGGAGGTGACGTACAGGGCGGTGAGGCCCGCCGTCGCGATGGCCGCCAGCAGGTAGGCGACGCCGGTGAACACCAGCGGGAGGTTGTCACCTGACCGGAGGGCCGGGAGGGCGTGGTCGATGCCGAAAGCGATCAGTGCCGGGCCGGCCACCCGGGCTGCCTGGGAAAGGACCACCATGGCGATGGTCAGCCAGAAGCGCACCCGTACCGGCCGGATCAGGGACCCGAGCAGGGCGATCGACCGGCGCCGGACCGCCTTGCTGTCGCTCTTGCTGAGGTGGGCGTTGTCCTCGTTGGCGGTGCCGAATGTTGCCGTGCTCATCGGGTCACTTCCTCTGCCTGGTCCTCAAGGGCGGACAGTTCGGAGTCAAGGTCGCGCGGTTCACGCTCCAGGCTGGCGATGACGTACCGGTAATGCTGGTTGCCGGCCAGCAGTTCCGTGTGAGTGCCCACGGCGGTGATACGGCCGTCTTCCAGCAGCGCCACCCGGTCGGCCAGCGCCACGGTGGACGGCCGGTGCGCCACGATCAGGGTGGTGGTGTCCTTGAGCACCTCGCGGAGGCGGGCCTCCACGAGTTCCTCGGTGTGGACGTCCAGGGCCGAGAGGGGATCATCCAGGACCAGGACACGGGGACGGGCGGCGATGGCACGTGCCAGGGCAATGCGCTGGCGCTGGCCGCCGGACAGGCTAAGCCCTTCCTCGCCGATCAGCGTGTCCACGCCCTGCGGCAGGGAATAGGAGAAATGCGCCTGCGCCACGTCCAAGGCCTCCTCCAGGATCTCCTCGGAACGCACCGGCGCGCCAAGGAGGACGTTGTCCCGGACGGAACTGGAGAACAGCGTGGTGTCCTCGAAGGCCACTCCGACAATCCTGCGCAGTTCCTCGACGTCGAAGTCGCGGATGTCCACTCCATCGATGCTGATGGCGCCGGCCGTGACGTCGTAGAGGCGGGGGACCAGCTGGATGAGCGCGCTCTTGCCGCTGCCGGTGATGCCCACCAAAGCCATGGTTTCGCCGGGCCGCACCTCGAGGTTGATGTCCTTGAGGATCGGCCGGTCCGGGGCGTCCTCGAAGGCGAACGTTGCGTTGTCGAAGCGCAGTGCGCCCGCGAGTTCGTCCGGGCGGCGCGGCTCGGCGGGGCTGGTGATGGTGTTCTGCGTATCCATCACCTCGTAGTGGCGGTCGACGGCGGTCTTCGCCGTGAGTGCCATGGCCAGCAGCATGCCGGAAAATTCCACCGGCGAGGCGATGACGGCGGCCGTTGCGAAGAACGCCACCAGGGAGCCGATGCTCAGCTGGCCGCCGGCACACAGCATGACGCCCACCACCAGGCCGGTTCCGAGCGCGAGTTCGGGGAGCAGGGTGACCACCATGGTGAAGGTGGCCTGGTGGCGGGCCTTCTCGATTTCGGTCTGGCGCAGTTCCTCGGCTTGTTCGTTGAAGTTCTCGAGGGCTTCCCGGCTGCGGCCAAACGCCTTGAGCACGCGGATGCCGTGGACTGATTCCTCCACCGTGGTGGCGAGGTCGCCGGCCTGGTCCTGGCTGCGCCGGGCCACCTTGCTGAACCGGGTGCGGAACCGGAAGCTGTTGATGGTGATGGGTACGGCGGCGGCGAGGAAGATCAGCGCCAGCTGCCAGCTCATGGCGAACATGGCCACGATCCCGATAATCACCGTGAGGGTGGTGACCACCAGCATGATGGCGCCGAAGGCCATCCACCGGCGCAGGAAGTTCAGGTCTGTCATGGCCCTGGACAGCAGCTGGCCGGAACCCCAGCGGTCGTGGAAGGAGACGGTCAGTTCCTGCAGGTGGTCGTAGAGCGAGACCCGCATCCTGGTTTCCACCGTCGTGGCAGGGTTGATGACGAACTGCCGGCGGAGCGCCACCAGGCCGGCTTCGGCGACGCCCAGCACCAGGATGACACCTGCGGAAATCCACACCCCGTCCGCACTGGCCCCCGGCTGCAGCGCCGTGTTGACCAGGACACGCAGCACCTGGGGGATGGTCAGGGCAACGATACTTGCCGCCAGCGCACAGAGAAGCCCCAGCAAAAGCCGGGGGATGATGGGCCGGACGTGCGGATAAAGACGGCTGATTGATCTGAAAAATGGAGTCTGCTTGGCCATGCCCGCTTCTCAAGCTCTAAAACGAATGTAGTTTCCTCTAGCAACTACCCTATGCCATGGCGTGAGACGATTCACAGGGGTTGCCGCCGGGGCGCCCGGCTTGCCCAGTTATTGCAGTCCGTAATGGGAGGGTCAGCCGCGGGAGGTCAGCGTCAGCAGGACTGCCTCAGGCTTGCAGGCGATCCTTACCGGGGCGAAGCGTGAGGTGCCGATGCCACCGGAGACGTTGACCGGCGTCGTACGCCCGTTGCTGGTCCAGTCGTTGAGGCCCTTTGCGCGCCACGTGGGGAGGTCGCAGTTGGCGACGACGGCACCATACCCGGGGATGCAGAGCTGGCCGCCATGCGTATGGCCGGCGAGCAGGAGGTCGGCGCCGCTTTCCGTGAAGTGGTCCAGTACCCGCTGGTACGGGGCATGGATGACCGCCACCTTGAGATGGTCGTTGGCGTCCTGGTTGACCGTGCCGCGCGGCCAGCCGGCGTAGCGCTCGCGGTTCAGGTGCGGGTCATCCACGCCGGAGAAGTCGAAGCGCATGCCGTTCAGGATCAGCGACTGGTGGCGGTTGGTCAGGTCCACCCAGCCACCCATGCCGAACCCGGAACGAAGGCGGGGCCAATCCAGGGGGGTGGGCTTCGGCGCGGCCTTGGAGGGTCCCAACAGGTAGGACGCGGGGTTCTTGAATGTGGGGGCGAAGTAGTCGTTGGAGCCCGGTACGAAGACGCCGGGAAACTGCAGCAAGGGCCGAAGCGCGGCCAGGAGGGGATCCACTGCCTTGACATGGCTGAGGTTGTCGCCCGTATTCACCACCAGGTCGGGCTGCAGGTCCGCCAAGGAGGCGAGCCACTGGGCCTTCTTCTGTTGGCCGGGCACGAAGTGGATGTCGCTCAGGTGCAGGATACGGAACGGGTTGCGTCCGGGCGGGAGGATGGCCAGGGTTTCCTCGCGAAGGACGAACTGGTTCTTCTCCCACAAGCCGTAGCCGAAGGCCGCCATCCCGGCCGCAGTTCCGGCCCCTGCGGCAACGGCAAAGCCGCGCCCGATTGAACGGGCGCGGCTTGCCAGGCTGTCGATGCTCATGCGCGCTTAGCCGTTGCCCTTGCCATTGTTGCCGTTCCCGTTGTTGCTCGGCGCCGGGGCCGGGGCCTGGGTGGCGGGCGCCTGGGTTGCAGGTGCTTGAGTGGCCTGCTGGCCGTTCTGAGCAGGAGCCGAATTGGGCGTGGTCCCGTTGATCATGTTGCTCGGCGGCGCCGGGAACGGGTTGGTCCCGTAGCCCGGAGCGATCTTGGTCATGAAGTTCGAGAACATGGGGCCGGCGATCATGTAACCGTCGATGCCCTGGTAGAACTTTCCGTTGACGGTGATGTTCTGGCCCGAACGGCCCTGGTCACCCAACGGGTCGCCGAACCAGGCGGCAGTGGCCAGGCCGGTGGTGTGTCCAACTACCCAAGTGGAACCCTGGAGGTTGGACGTACCGGTCTTCGCACCGATCGGGAAGCTGGTCTTGGTGGAAAGGCGCGGCTGGATCAGCGAGCCCGAACCCCTGTTCATGACTTCCTGAAGCGCGTAGTTCACGCCGCGGGCAACCTCCGGCTTGATGGCGTCGCGGCAGCTGCTGGACTGTGCCGGGAGCTGCTTGCCGGTGGCATCGGTCACCGAGGTGATGGCAATGGGCTCGCAGTACTTGCCGTCGTTCGCAAACGTGGCGAAGGCGCTGGCCATGGTGAGCGGCGACGTCTGGGTGGAGCCCAGCAGGTTGCCCAGTGTTGACATGTCGATCTTGGGGTGCGGATCGGTGCCATCAGCCGAGGGCAAGCCGCTGTGCAGACCCGTTGCATCCACGATTTTTTGGATGCCGCAGAAGTCCAGCTGCGCCGCGGACGCGAATGTCACGGTGTTAATGGAGTTGTAAAGGCCCTCAAGGACGCTCAGCGGCCGGTACCACTGCGGCTCGGCGTTTTGCAGGTCGTCCGCGGCGCCCAAGGACTTCTGCGCCGTGTTGTAGGCACCCGTGACCTTGCCGCAGGTGTTCTTCCAGGGGAAATTCAGCGGGTAGACGCGCTGGGCTGCGTTGACCACTGTGTTCATGGTCTTGCCCTCGTTGAGCCACTCCGCGAAGGTGAACGGTTTCATGGTGGAACCTGGTTGGAACCCGCCGACGCCGTTGAGGTCGTTCCCGTCCTTGTCCAGCTTGTCCACGTTGAAGTTCAACTGTGAATTGAAGCCGCCCGCGCCGGCCAGGAACGAGGTGTTTTGGGCCATGGAGATGATCTTGCCGGTGCCGGGCTGCACCGAGACCATGGACGCACCCCATTTATCCGGGTTGGCGCCGGCTGCGGCGTCGGCCTGCTCCTGGGCGGTGGCCTGGGCTTTGGGGTCCAGGGTGGTGGTGATGGTCAGGCCGCCGCCGTAGATGAGCCGCTGACGGTCCTTGACCTCGGCACCGTAGGCCGGGTTGTTCTCCAGCAGGTGCAGGACGTAGTCGCAGAAGTACGGAGCGGTGGCCGCGTAGGCACAACCCTGCTTGGGCTGGGTGACCTTCGGTTCAACAGGGGTGGCCACCGCAGCCTGGTATTCGTCCGCGGTGATCTTGCCCTGGTCCTTCATCAGGCCCAGCACCAGGTCCCGGCGCTGCTTGGACTTCTCCGGATTGGTGATGGGGTCGAACATGGACGGGCTGTTCACCAGGCCCGCCAGGAGTGCCGCCTGCGGGAGGGTCAGGTCCTTGGCGGTGGTGCTGAAGAAGTACCGGGAGGCGGCCTCGATGCCGTATGCGTCCCGGTTGAAGAACACGATGTTCAGGTAGCCCTCAAGGATCTGGTCCTTGGTGAACTCCTTCTCCAGGGCGATGGAGAGCTTCATTTCCCGGAGCTTGTCGCCAACGCCCTTGTTGACGCCGTTGAGCTTGATCTGGTCTTCTTCGCCGGCAGCGGCGAGGTTCGCATTGAGCACGTTGTTGACGTACTGCTGCGTGATGGTGGACGCACCCTGCTTGTTGCCGCGGGCGGTGGCGACCAGCGCGCGAAGGATGCCGGTGGTGTCCACGCCGCCATGCTCGTAGAAGCGGCTGTCCTCCACGGCAATGATGGCGTTCTTCATGTTCGGCGAAATTTGGTCCAGCGGAACCTTGGTGCGGTTCTCCGTATAGACGCTGGCGATCTCGCTGCCGTCGGCGGCCAGGATGCGGGTGGTCTGGCTGGGCGGGTCAACCTTCAGTTCCGCAGGGAGGGAGTCGAAGAAGTTGATGGAACCGCTTGCCGCGCTGCCCGAGACGGCAGCGGCGGGAACCAGAAGGCCCGCCACCAGGACACCGCAAATCGCGCTCACACCGAGGAAAAGAAGGATCTTACCCAGTGTGGTGGCAGTGTCGAATAAGGGGTTGTTGCGAGTCGCCATGTTTTCCACTTTACCGGCAAGGGCTACGCTTTCTCTCATGACCAAATGGGAGTACGCGACGATTCCGCTCATTATTCACGCCACCAAGCAGATCCTGGACCAGTGGGGGGAGGACGGCTGGGAGCTTGTCCAAGTGGTTCCCGGACCCGACGGCAACGGGCTTGTCGCCTACCTCAAGAGGGAGAAGCAGTAGCATGAGCACCCCCGCAGAAGCCGGTTCCGGCGCCGCAACGGCGCCGGCATCCGCCGTCGAGCAGCGCCTCGCGGAACTTGGCATCACGCTCCCGGAAGTCGCCGCTCCCGTGGCGTCCTACGTCCCCGCCATCGTCTCCGGCAACCACGTGTACACCTCCGGCCAGCTGCCGTTCATTAACGGCAAACTCGAAGCCACGGGCAAAGTGTCCGCCGGTACCGAAGGGTTCGCCGACGAGCCCACGGTCTCCCCGGAGGACGCCCAGAAGTATGCCGCCGTGTGTGCCGTGAACGCCCTGGCCGCGGTCAAGAGCGTCATCGGCGACCTGGACCGCATCACCCGCATCGTCAAGGTGGTCGGATTCGTCTCCTCCGACCCGTCGTTCACGGGCCAGCCCGCCGTTATCAACGGCGCCTCTGAACTGCTGGGCCGTGTCCTTGGCGACGCCGGACAGCACGCACGTTCCGCCGTCGGCGTTGCCGTTCTTCCGCTCGACTCTCCCGTTGAAGTCGAACTGATCGCCGAATTCAGCTAGGACCGGTCACTTCCCTTGCCTCACCTCGCACGACGCCTTTTTGCACTTCCCCAGGACCTTGAAGGGGCGGCTCAAAGCTGGCTCGAACACGGCGAACGGACTCCCCGGGCCGCGCGCTACGCCTCTTCCGTAGTCCTCCTGCGTGATTCCCCCACCGGCCTGGAGACCTGGCTGGGTTACCGGCCCGGCTCCTCGCCGCTGGGAGTCCTCGCGTTCCCAGGCGGCTCCCTGGACCCGGCAGACGACGACGCCATGGGCTGGCTCGGCCCCTCGCCGCAGCATTGGGCCGAGCAGATGGGAACGGCCGACGTCGGGCTGGCGCGGCGCCACGTGGTGGGCGCCATCCGGGAACTCTTCGAAGAGACCGGCATCCTGCTGGCTGGTCCGGACATGTCCAATACCGTGGAAGCCACGTCCTCGTCCGAGTGGATGCGTGCCCGCATCGCCGTTGCGGACCAGGAGAAGACGCTGGCCCAGGTCCTGGGCAAGCGCGGCCTCTCGCTGCGCACGGACCTGCTCAAATCCCTGGTCAACTGGCGCAGCCCGGATTTTGCGCACCGCCGGTTCGATACCCGGTACTTTGCCGCCACCGTCCCGCTGGGACAGGAACCCACGCTGCTCGAGGGCAAGGGCGTCTGGGGCAGGTGGGTCAATGCGGCGCAGGTGGTGCAGGAAAGGAATACCACCGCACTCGGCGACGAGGCCGGCCAGGAGAACACCGTGGGCCGTCCCTTGGGTGAGCTGCTGGTCCCCGGCTCGGAGATCATGATCGAAAAGATGGCGGCCGCCAACGGCTGCATCGCCTACCTGAGCTACAAGCGCAAGCCCCACGTGTACCAGCCGGTCCTGGTGGAGGAAGACGGCAAGCTGATGCTTGAGGTCGAGGCCGCCAAGACCGTGGCAGGGGACCACCAGCGCGAACGCTGAAGCCAGGCAGTTGAGCTTGTCCCAACCACCGCATTGTTCCCGGGCACGAAAAAGGCCGCCCCTCGGGGCGGCCTTTTTCGTGTGTCCTAGCGGGAGCGCTGGCGGAGGCGCTGCATGTCCAGGATGACCACGGCGCGGGCTTCGAGGCGGAGCCAGCCGCGCTGGACGAACTCGGCGAGGGCCTTGTTGACGGTTTCGCGGGACGCGCCCACCAGCTGCGCCAGTTCCTCCTGGGTCAGCTCGTGTGCCACCAGGACGCCGTCGGTTGCCGGCCGGCCGAAACGGTCCGCCAAGTCCAGCAGGGCCTTGGCCACGCGGCCCGGAACGTCCGAGAAGACAAGGTCGGACAGGGAGTCGTTGGTGCGGCGCAGGCGGCGGGCCAGGGCCTGCAGCAACTGGGCGGAAACCTCGGGGCGGGTCCGCAGCAGGGTGTTCAAGCTCTCGTTCTTGAGCCCGGCCAGCCGGGTTTCCGACACCGCGGTGGCGGTGGCGGTGCGGGGGCTGGGGTCGAACAGGGCCATCTCGCCGAAGAGTTCGCCCGGGCCGAGGATGGCGAGCAGGGATTCCCGGCCATCCGGGGACGTGCGGCCGAGTTTCACCTTGCCGGAGACGATGAAGTAGAGCTGGTCGCCCTGGTCGCCCTCACGGAACACGGATGCGCCGCGGGAAAGGTCCACCTCGGTGAGCTCGTCCGTCAGCAGACGGAATGCGTCGTCGTCGAGCGTGGCGAAAAGGGGTGCTCGGCGCAGTACCTCGATGTCCATGAAATCTCCTGAGTAAAAGTATCGGCTGTGGCGCTTGAGCCATTGTTTCAGAATTTTCAAGGTTCTGTGACGAACTTGGCAGCCGAAACGCCCGTGAACAACCGGATCCGGGTCAATGGGAGGGCGTTGAAGCCCACAGAAGTTTGTCAGTGTCCGCCACTAGAATGGGGGTTCAACTGTTTAATAAGGAGCCTTTGTGGTCGGCTTGACTGTCCTGGACCTCGTCCTGATCCTGGCGCTGCTGTCATACCTGGTTTACGGCCTCCGCAATGGTTTCCTGGTCACGGTCGGCGGCCTGGCCGGTTTCGCGGCCGGCGCCGTCGCGGCGTTCTTTGCCGTCCCCCTGGTCAGCACCTTCGTTCCGGACTCCGGGTGGAGGCTGACCGCCATCATTGCTGCCGCCGTCGTCCTCATGGCCCTGGGCCACGGGCTGGGCACCATGGTGGGCCGGCAAATCCGCGGCGCCATGCGGATCCGGCCGCTGCGTGCCGTGGACCGGGTGGTGGGCGGGGCCCTGAACCTGGTGGTGTCCGCGCTGGTGATGTCCATGCTGGCCTTCAGCGTCAGCTCCCTGGGCGTGCCGGTCGTGTCGCAGCAATTGGCTGAATCCAAGGTGATCCGGTTCATCGACGGGCTCACGCCCACCCCGGTCAAGGCGACCATGGCGGAGCTGCGGTCCACGGTGATCGGCAACGGGATCCCCACGTTGTTCGAAGGGCTGGACCAGGGCCAGCCGGTCCAGGTGCCCAACGCGAGCACCAACACTCCGGCCTTGAACCAGGCCGCCCAGTCGGTCCTGAGGATCGCCGGCACGGCGTATGAATGCGGCCAGAACCAGACCGGCACCGGGTTCGTGGTGTCCCAGGGCCGCGTGGTCACCAACGCACACGTTGTGGCGGGCGTGTCGCAGCCCGTCGTGGAGATGCCCGACGGCGGTGCGATGCCGGGGCGCGTGGTCTACTTCGACACCAAACGGGACCTGGCCGTCCTGGCGGTGGACAACCTGCCGTCCCAGCCGCTGCCGCTGAGCCGCGACCTGCCCGGCGGCAGCCAGGCCGCCTTCGCCGGGTACCCCCACGGCGGGCCCTTCCAGTCCAAGCCGGCCACTGTGCAGGACATCGCCACCGTGCTGGTGCCGGACATTTACGGAAACAACCCGTCGCCGGAAGACATCTACCGCCTGGCGGGGGACGTGCAGCCGGGGAACTCGGGCGGCCCGCTGCTGACCACCGACGGCCAGGTGGCCGGGGTGATCTTTGCCAAGGCAACCTCGGACGCAGAAGTGGGATTCGCCATCACCATGAGCGACCTGAACCCCGTGGCCCAGCAGGCGCCCACACTGTCCGCGCCCGTCTCCTCCGGGCAGTGCATCCAGAAGTAGGGCTGCAGCAAGCCAGGCCGCTCAGAACCAGGGCTGCCGGCTACAGGACCTCGGCCAGGTAGTCGATGGCGAGTTTGTAGCCGAATACGCCGGCGCCCACGATCACCGCGGCACATACCGGAGACAGGTACGAGTGGTGCCGGAACTCCTCCCGCTGGTGCACGTTGGTGATATGCACCTCGACGGCGGGCAGCTGCACCGCAGCCAGGGCGTCACGGAGCGCCACGGACGTGTGCGTGAAGGCGCCGGCGTTCAGCACAATTCCTGCGGCAGCTCCCCGGGCCGCGTGGATGGCATCCAGCAGGACACCCTCATGGTTGGACTGCACGCACTCCACCGCGAAGCCGTGCTTGGCGGCGGCAGAGGCTGCCAGCTGCTCCACGTCCGCGAGGGTTGAGGTGCCGTACTTCTCCGGCTCCCGGGTGCCCAGCAGGTTCAGGTTGGGGCCGTTGATAACGAGGATGGTGCCGCGGCCGGCTTCGACGGTGGAGGAGGCTTCAGTCATGCCTGCAAATCTATAGGTTGGTGCTGCCCGCCGCGCATTCTTACGTTGGTGAGGGCGGCGGGCAGCGGGCCCATAGCAGCCGCTAGAGGGCCGTGACCTTGAACAGCAACGCGTGCTCCGGGTTCAACATGGGCATGGGCAGCCCCACTTCGGCGAGGAACCGTCCGTTGGCAACCGCGCCGCCTGCAAGCCAGGCCGGGGGCTGGACCTGGGTGAAGGTGTGGGCGTAGTCGGCGTCCACCGGTGTGGGGAAGACGGCCTCCACCCGGTAGCTGCGCTCCCCGTCCAAACCGGGAACGCCCATCCTGCCGGGGGTCTCGGGCGCCGAGGTGCGCATGCCCACGACGGCGAACAGCGCCGCCGTCGCGCCTTCAACGGGTGCGGGAGCCACCACGCCGTACAACTGGAACGCGTCATCGGCGAGGTCTGCGTGGACCGGCAGCCCGCTGTGGATCAGGTCCCGGTGTTCCTTGTACAGCCCCACCAAGCGCCGCAACTCTTCCCGCTCCTTGCCCTGGACGCCCCGGACATCCCATTCCATCCCAAAGTGGCCGAACAAGGCAGTAATGGCCCGGAACGAGAGATCGTGGGTCCGGGCGGTGGTGTGCGAGGTGGTGGGCCCGATGTGGCTGCCCACCAGCTCGGGCGGGACCACCAGGCCGGTCCAGCGCTGGATGGTCTGCCGCTCCAGCGCGTCATTGCAGTCCGAGGCCCAGATACGGTCGGTCCGCCCCAGGATGCCCAGGTCCACGCGGGCGCCACCGGACGAGCAACTCTCGATTTCGACGCCGGGGTGGGCCTTGCGGAGTTCATCGAACAGCCGGTACGCAGCAAGGGTCTGCTCGTGGACGGAGGGCCGGCCCGCATGGCCGTGTTCCACGAGGTCGCGGTTCTGGTCCCATTTCAGGTAGCTGATGTTGTTGCCGGACAGGAGCGCGGAGATCCGGTCGAACACGTAGTGCCAGGCCTCCGGGTTCACCAAGTCGATGACGTGCTGGTTGCGCCACTCCAGGGGCAGCCGGCCGCCGTCCTTGTGCGCCGCGGCGGAAGGACTCACGATCCAGTCCGGATGTGCACGGGCAACGTCCGAATCCAAGTTGACCATCTCCGGCTCCACCCACAGGCCGAACTCCATGCCACGGGAGGTGACGGCGTCGATCAGCGGGGCCAGGCCGTCCGGCCACACCGTCTCGTCGACGTACCAGTCGCCCAGCCCGGCGTGGTCGTCGCGGCGCCCGCGGAACCAGCCGTCGTCGAGCACGAAGCGCTCCACGCCAAGGTCCGCCGCGGAATCAGCCAGCTCGACCAGCGTGTCCAGGTTGTGGTCGAAATACACTGCCTCCCAGGTGTTCAGCACCACCGGGCGCGGCTTTCCGGCCGGCAGCCCTGTGGAGGCGGCCGGCAGCACATGGTGCGGCCGGGAACGGAACCAGCTATAGAACGCCTCGCTGATGCCGTCCAGGCCGTGGGCGGAGTAGGCGGCGAACAGGGCCGGCGTGGTGTACCCGGCACCCGGTTCGAGGATGACTTCGGCCGGCCCCAGCAGCTCCGAGCCGCCGATCACGGTCCGGCCATCGCCGATGGTGTCCGCGAACTGTTCGTGGTTGCCGCTCCAGGCCAGATGGGTCGCCCACACCTTGCCGTGCCGGTTGCCGAAGCCCTCGGTGCCTGCGGCGAAGATCAGTGACGAGTCGTGCCCGGTGCGGCCGTGCCGGCCGGTCCGGACCCAGGTGCCCTGCTGGATGCGCTGCCGTTGCGGGTGGCGTTCCCGGCACCAGCGGCCGGTGAGGTCCAGGAGTTCGACGGCGTCGGGGGCCACCGGGAGGACGGTTGCCAGCTCGTCCACCTGGAACGGGGTGGTGCCGTCATTGGTGACGGTATGGCGCAGTTCCAGCAGGCCGCCGTCGTGCAGCGTGAGGGAGGTGGAGACGCTGATGCCGGCGTCGGCGTCGGCCTGGCCGATCGTGGCGGTGCGGCCCTCGGCGTTGGCGGACGTGACGCGGAGGCGGGTGGAAAAGTCGAAGCCGGAGCCGTCGCCGGTGATGCGGTGCCCGCGCAGGGCGGGGCGGCCGCGCCACGAGGAGGACGCCTGGGGGAGCAGGGCGGACGGTACGCGCGCGTCGACCGAAGAGGGACCGATGGGTCCGGCCAGGAAGCCCAGGTTCGGCAGCTCCGCGCCCAGGTCCGCGCCCCAATGGATGACCTCGGCCTCCCCGCTGTCGAAGCTGATCAGCAGGCTGGTGCCGGCGGAACGGAGGTACAGGGGATCCATAGGAGGTCTCTTTCAGTGTTCAGCGTTGCGTCTTAAGTTACGCACAGGAGGGAAATCCGGAAAGGGGTGGCCGGGCGCCGCCGCCGCCGCGAGGAGGAGGACGGCGGCGCCCGGGCCGGTGGCTGCGACCACATACGCAGCCACGTTGGAGGGGTTACTTGAACAGGGCGTTGACCTGGTCGTTGGCCTGGGTGAGGGAGCTGGCCTTGGCCTTGCCGGATACCACGGCGTCCATGGCCGGCTTCATGATGCCGTCAACCTTGGCGGCGTTGTCCGCGATCGGGTAGAGGAACGTGGTGCCGTCCTTGACCTGCTGGCTGAACGGGGTCACGTCAACGCCCTTGGCCTTGAACGCTTCCACTGCCTTGTCGGCGGAGGTCTTGATGGCGGGGAAGACAACGGCCTTGGCAGCCACCACGTCCTGGCAGGCTGCGGAGCCCAGGTATTCCACCCACTTGATGGCGGCCTCCGGCTTCTTGGTGCCGGCGTAGATGGAGTCCGCCAGGCCGTTGTACATGCTGGCGCGCTTGCCGTCGACACCCTTGGGCGTCGGGGCGATGCCCACCTTGACGTCCTTGTAGCCGGTGTACTGGCCGATCATCCACGAACCGTTGGCATTGATGACGGACTTGCCGGCGGCAAAGGTGTCCGCCATGCTGGAGCCCACCGTGGTTTCAAGTTTCGGCATGTAGCCCTTGTCCACCAGCCCGGCGAACCAGTCGATGCTTTCCTGGAACTTGGGGTCGTCGTAGTTGAAGTGCTTGCCCCACGGGTTCTTGTCCGTGTGCGTCCAGCCGGTGGTTCCGGTCAGGTAGCTCCACTCGGTCTGGCCCTGGCCCGAGCCGGAGCCGTTGAGCCCGAGCCCGTAGACGGCCACGTTGTTCTTGTCGAAGCCGGCTTCGTCGCCGCGCTTGCCGTTCTTGTCCACGGTCAGGTGGGCGATCGTCTTTTCGTAGGTGCCGCCGTCGTGGGGGTTCCAGCTCAGGTTGGCCATCTGTTCGGGGGTGACGCCGGCGTCGGCCGCGAGCTTGGTGTTGTAGAACAGGGCGATGGTGTCCCAGTCCTTGGGCAGGCCGTACCGCTTGCCGTCCTGGCCAACCCAGAGGTCCGCGAGCCCGGAGTTGTAGATGCCGGTATCGATGTTGTCCTTCTTGACGGCGTCATCAAGGGCGAGCAGTTGCTTGTTCTTGATGAATTCCGGGTACTTGCCCAGGTGGTCGGTGAAGACGTCCGGGGCGGTGCCCGCCACGAAGCCGTTGGTGAGGGTGCCCCAGTAGTCGTCCCAGCCGCGCTGGGTGACCTTGACGGTGATGTCCGGGTTGGCCTTATGGAAGTCGTCGGCGCACTGCTTGTACGCCGGGAGCTGGTTGGCATCCCACAGCCAGTAGTTGATTTCGCCCTTGCCGGCCTCGGCGGATCCGCCGCCTCCGCAGGCCGACAGTGCCAGGACAGCGGCTGCCGCTGCGGCGAGGGAGGTGAGTGCTTTCTTTTTCATGGGTGTTCCTTTCACAGTGCTTCCGGGCAGGCCGCCATGGCCCGGCGCCGGGGATGGGACGGGTGGGTTACGCGGGAAGGGGACTTACTTGATGCCGGAGAAGCCGATGGAGTTGACGATTTTCTTGCCGAACGCAGCGAACAGGATCAGGACCGGCAGGGCGGAGACAAGGGTGGCGGCCATCAGCCCGGACCAGTCCGGCGCGCCCTGCGGCGACTGGGATTTGAAGACGCCCAGGCCCACCGTGAGGACGCGGACGGATTCGTCCTGGCCCACCAGCAGCGGCCAGAAGTACTCGTTCCACTGGCCGATGAAGGTGAGCAGGGCAAGCGTGGCGATGGGGGCTGCGGCGTTGGGCAGGATGATCTGGAAGAAGATCCGAAGGTGCTTGGCGCCGTCGAGCATGGCCGCTTCCTCCACCTCGCGGGACATGTTCAGGAAGAACTGCCGCAGGAAGAAGATGGCGAACGGGGTCATGAAGATGTAGGGGAGTACCAGGCCCGCCAGGGTGTTGAGCAGGCCCAGGTTCTTGATGAGCAGGAAGTTGGGCAGTGCAGTGAAGATGGGCGGCACCATCATGGTGGCCAGGAAGAGGCTGAACACCAGGTTCCGTCCCCGCCACCGCAGCCGGGCGAACGCGTAGGCGGCCATGGCGCTGAAGAACACGGCCCCGGTAGTAGTGATGGAGGCGAAGAGCACGGAGTTGCGGAGGTAGCTCCAGAAGTCGATCTGGGCGCCGGATCCGCCTTCGGCGACAGCTTCCTCGGGCGATTGCAGGCCGAAGACCCGTTTGAAGGCGCCCAGGTTGAAGTCGGCCGGGAGCAGGTTGGTGGCGTTGCCGGCAAGGGATCCGTTGGTGGACAGCGCCGTCCGCAGGATCCAGTAGAACGGGAGGATTGAGACGGCGACTGCGAGGGCAACGAGGGCCCAGGCGGCGGCGCGGCGCCAGTTGAACGGACGACGGCGGGCGGCGGGCCGGGTAGGGGCGGAAACTTTTGCGGTGGTCATGGAAGTGTCCTTAGTCCAGGTCTGATTCGTTGCCCTTGAGGAACTTCATCTGGATGAAGGCCACCAGGGCGAGGATGACGAAGAGGATGACTGCCAGGGCGGAGCCGTATCCGAAGTCCGATTCCGTGAAGGCCTTTTGGTAGATGTAGAACTGCAGCACCCGGCTGGCGTTGACCGGGCCGCCCATGGTGGTCACGGCCACGGTGTCGAAGACCTGGAAGGAGCCGATGACGGTGACGATCAGGACCAGGACCAGGACGGGACGCAGCAGCGGCACCGTGATTTTGCGGAACGTCTGCCACGGGGAGGCGCCATCCAGGTTGGCCACCTCGTAGACATGGTGGGGGATGGACTGCAGGCCGGCGAAGAGCAGCAGCGCTGTGTAGCCCATGTGCCGCCATGTGTTGATGAGCGCCTGGGTGGGGATGGCCCATTCCTCGCTGCCGAAAAACGCCACTTTGGGCAGGCCGATGAATTCGATGAGGTAGTTGACGATGCCGATCTGGTAGTCCAGGAGCCAGAACCACAGGAGGGCGGCGATCACGTTGGCCATCAGGTACGGCAGCAGGAGTGCGCCGCGGATCCAGGTTGACTTGGCCACCCGGTGCATCAGCAGGGCCAGTCCCAGGGCCAGTGCGGTCTGCAAGACGATGTTGATCAGGACGTACTGCGAGGTGACCGCCAGGGCGTTCCAGAACAGGGGATCTTTGGCGATTGCCTGGTAGTTGGCGGTGCCGATCCACGTGGGGTCCCCGAGGATGCTGTATTCGGTGAAGCTGAGGTAGATGCCGCGAAGCGTCGGCACCAGGTAAAAGACGAGAAATCCGATCATGGCGGGAGCGATGAAGAACAGCGCGATCTTCAGGTCACTTTGTCCCCGGCGCTTCAGCGGCCGGTGCACTGTGTGCTCTGCCGGGCTGGCGT
The DNA here is from genome assembly GCF_058267675.1 of Pseudarthrobacter sp. MOO14. NCBI lineage: Bacteria > Bacillati > Actinomycetota > Actinomycetes > Micrococcales > Micrococcaceae > Pseudarthrobacter > Pseudarthrobacter sp. MOO14. The sequence goes on along the minus strand of NZ_CM177849.1, from coordinate 1,662,020 downwards.
TCCTGGTAAGGGTGGTCATCATCGACCCTTTCCTGATTGTGATGGAAGTAACAGGCTGCGAGACAATCTACACGAGTAGATATAGGGGTGGCAAGAGGTTAATTTCCGCCTAACTTCATGGAGTTTTGTCCGATTTACGGATATTGACTCGAGTAGAAAGTGATGTAAGACTCAGGTACCTCCCTGATGAAAGGCATGACAATGACGTTCTCGATCGGCATCGTGGGCGCGGGCCAGTTCGGCTCCCAGTTCGCGCACCTGTTCAACCTGCACCCCGGTGTCCACGCCGTCTACGTGGCAGATGAGCGCCCGGAACGTGCGGCCGAGGCCGTCGAACGGTACAACCTGGCGGGGCAGGAAGCGGACTTCGACGCCGTGCTGGCCTCCGACGTCGACGCCGTTGCCATCTTCACCCAGCGCTGGACCCACGGCCCCCTGGTGGAACGGGCGCTCCGCGCCGGCAAGCACGTCTACTCAGCCGTTCCCATGGCAGTCTCGGAAGCGGAAATCGCCCGCATCATCGACGCCGTCCGGGAAACCGGAAACGTCTACATGATGGGTGAAACCAGCTACTACAACCCCGCCACTGTCTATGCCCGCGAGCAGAACGCTGCCGGCAAATTCGGCAGGGTCTTCTACTCCGAGGGCGACTACGTCCACGACATGGACCTGGGGTTCTACGACGCCTACCAGTACAGCGGCGGCGAGCGGTGGAAAGAAACCGCCAGCTACCCGCCCATGCTCTACCCCACGCACGCGATCGGCGGCGTACTCGGGGCCCTTCCGGCACATGCCGTCAGCGTCAGCTGCGTCGGGGTCAGGGACCAGCGGAACGACGGCGTCTTCGACAAGGACGTCAGCATGTTCGGCAACGACCTTTCCAACGCCACCGCGCTCTTCGAACTGAACGACGGCGGCGCCATGCGCACCAACGAAATGCGCCGGGTGGGCTACCCCTCCCACATCCGCGAATCCAGGTTCCGGTTCTTCGGCACCGAGGCCAGCTTCGAACAGCTCGCCAAGGTCACCGTGTGGCAGGACAAACAAGACGTCCACGACATCTCCGAACAGATGGAAACCCGGCCCAGCATTCCGCTGGACGATCCGTCGCTGGCCAACGTCGCCCCCGAACTCCGGGACGCCTTCGTGTCGGGACTCGCCCCGGTGCACGACGCAGCACGGCTGCCCGCGGAGTTCCACGGCGCACCCAACGGGCATGAGGGCAGCCACCATTTCCTGGTGGACGACTTCGTCACCGCGGTGAACAACCGCTCGCTGCCGCCCGTTAATGCCTGGGTTGCCGCCCGGTTCACGCTTCCCGGGATCGTGGCCCACGAATCGGCACGGCAAAACGGCGCGCGGCTGCCCATCCGTGACTTCGGCGACGCGCCCGCCACCTGGTAGCTAGCATGTACTCCATGACCACTTCGGCTGTGCCGTCCCCGCGCGGGCCGGTGACGCGCAAGGATGTTGCCCGGTTCGCGGGCGTCAGCACCGCCGTCGTCAGCTACGTGGTCAACGGAGGTCCCAAGAAGGTGGCCCCCGCCACCGAAGCCAAAGTCCAGGACGCCATCCGCGTCCTCGGCTACCGGCCCAATGCCGCTGCCAGGGCGCTCAAGCTGGGGTCCAGCGAGACGCTGGGGCTCATTGTCCCGGATATCGCCAACCCCTTCTTCTCGTTGTTCTCCCACGCGGTGGAGGACGCGGCCGCCGCCCTTGGCTATGCCCTGGTCCTGAGCAACTCGGACGGGAACCTGGCCAAGGAGCGGCGGAACGTCCGCAACCTCGCCGCCCGGCAGGTGGACGGGGTGCTGCTCGCCAGCGTCCTCTTCGAACCGGACCTTGAAGTCCTGGAGACCGCGGACATCCCGGCGGTGCTGTTGAACCAGGAGCGCGATGCGCCCGGGTTCAACAGCGTCGGCGTGGATCTGGCAACAGGAGCCAGGATCGCGGTGGAACACCTTATCGGCCATGGGCACACCAATATCGGGCTGGCGATGGGCACCAACGTCTCCGGCTCCACCGACGGCCGCGAACTGGGCTGGCGCGAGGCGCTCCAGAAGGCAGGCCTGCCGGAAGGCCCCATCGCCTACAGCGCCTTCACCAGGCCGGGCGGGTATACCGCCGGGCAGCGGCTGCTGGCATCGGTGAACCGGCCCACCGCCATCTTTGCCACGTCCGACATGCAGGGCATCGGACTCCTCCGCGCCATCCACGAGGCGGGCCTCTCGGTTCCGGGCGACATCGCCATCGCGTCCTTTGACGGATCGGCGGACTCGGAATACTCCTGGCCGCCGCTGACCACCGTGGAGCAGCCGGTGGTGGCCATGGCCGAAGCCGCCGTCGGGGCGCTGCTGGAAGCCGGCCGCGGCGGGAAACCGCGGCACCGGATCTTCCCCACTACGCTGCGCATCCGCCAGTCCTGCGGCTGCCCGTAGGAGCTAGGCCGGCGCAGCGATCCGCAGCCGGCTGACGCTCTCCTGCAGGATCCGGCGGGCGTCCGCGCTGAGGCCGGCATCACTGATGACCTCGTCCGCTTCCTCCAGCGCGGCGATGGTGCTCATGCCCTGCGTACCCCACTTGGTGTGGTCCGCCACCACCACCAGCTTCCGGGACGCCGCCACGAAGGCCCGGTCGGTCTCCGCCTCCAGGAGGTTGGGAGTGGTGAATCCTGCTTCCGGATCCATGCCGTGCACGCCCAAAAACAGCAAGTCCAGATGCAGCTGTTTCAGTGCCGCGGTGGCAATCGGCCCCACCAGGGCGTCCGACGGCGTGCGCTCGCCCCCGATCAGGATCACGGTTGAACCGTAGCGGGCAGCCCCGGAAGCGGCCCCGTGGTGGAACAGGTCCGCAATGCGCACGGAGTTGGTCACCACCGTGATCCGTGGCCCCTTGGCCAGTTCCTGGGCCAGCGCCCAGGTGGTGGTGCCGGCGCTGAGGCCCACCGCCATGCCCTCATGCACCATCCGCGCGGCCTCGGCCGCAATGGCGCGCTTCTCGGCCGGCAGCTGGGTCGACTTCAGTTCAAAGCCGGGCTCATGGGTGGTTGCACCGCCGGGGAGCTTGGCACCGCCGTGGATCCGCTCCACCCGGCCGCCCTCCTCCAGCAGCTCGATGTCCCGCCGGACCGTCATGAGCGAGACACCCAGTTGGTGGGCGAGGTCTGACACACGGACCACCCGCTCCCGCTGGACGGCGTCCACGATGGCCTGGTGACGTGCTGCGGGAAGCATGGAGTTCCTTTCGGGCGGCTAAGGGAGCGGTGTCCCGTTCACGTTCCATCTTTGCCTACCCCTTGCTGGAACCAAGAGTCAGCCCCGCCACAAACTGCCGCTGCAGGAGCAGGTAGATGATCAGGGTGGGGATGACGGTGATGACCGCACCAGCCGCCAGGAGGTTGTAGTTGTTCAGGAACTGGCCCTGGAGGTTGTTGATGGCGGTGGTGATGGGGAGGCGGTTGCCGCTTTGGATGAAGAGCAGGGGCCAGAAGTAGTCGTTGTAGATGAAGATGACTTCCAGCGTCCCCAGGGCGGCGAACGCCGGCCGGCACAGGGGCAGAATGATTTCCCTGTACTGCCGCCAGATGCCCGCCCCGTCCACCAGCGCCGCTTCGGTCAGGTCTGCGGACAGCGCCTTCATGTAGTTGGACAGCACGAACGTGCAGAACCCCATCTGGAAGGCCGTGTCCACGGCGATCACGATGATGTAGGTGTTGAGCATGTTCCCGGAATCGCTGAACGAGTAGGGCACCGTAAGGTGCTTGGCCATCTCGAACAGGGGCGCGGCGAGGACCTGCGGGGGAAGGAGGTTGCCTGCGGTGAACATGATCAGCAGGGTGATGTTGAACTTCCAGCTGACCCGGCTCACGGCGAAGGCCATAAGCGAGGCGAGGAACAGGGTGAGCAGTACGGCCGGGACCGTGATGATCACCGAATTCCAGAAGTAGGTGGAAAACCCGCCCTGCGTCCAGGCCTGGATGAAATTGTCGAAGTTGAACGCGCCGGCCAGGCTGAAGTACCCATACTGGTTGGTGGAGGCCACCGGCCTGAGCGCGGTGAAGACGGACCAGCCAAGCGGGACCAGCCACATGATGGCCATGATGGTCAGGAAGATGTGGGTCCCGTAGTGCCGCTTGGGGCGGCTCCCTGACCGGGTTCCGGCATCTGCGGGAACCGGCCGGGGCCGGGCTGCAACATTGCTCATGCTCTGTTCTCCTTGCCAAAGGTGCGGCTGAGGTAGAAAACGATGGGGACAAGGGAAATCACCAGCAGGACCACGGCCAGCGCGGAGCCCACGCCGATCACCTGGCCTTCGCCCACGAGGTTCTGGATGACCAGCGCGCTGAGCATTTCCAGGCCGTTGGTGCCGCGGTTGATCACGTACACCACGTCGAAGGCGCGGAGGGACTCGATGATGGTGATGACCACGATGACGATGTTGATCGGCCGCATGGCCGGGAAGACCACGCGGAAGAAGGTTTGCGTGGCGGAGGCGCCGTCGATGGCTGCCGCTTCCTTCAGGCTGGGGTCCACGCCCTTGAGGCCGGCCAGGTAGAGCAGCATGACGTAGCCGGCATGGCGCCAGGTTGCGGCGATCATGGCGGCCCAGATGTTGACGGACGAATCGCCGAACCAGTCCACAGCCTGCGGCGTCCCCGCCGTTCCCAGGATGAAGTTCAGCAGGCCGTTGTCACGCTGGTAGAACAGTTGCCAGATGATGCCGATCAGGGCGAGGGACAGCATGACCGGGGCGAAGAAGATGCTCTGGTAGATCTTGCTGCCGCGGATGTTCTGGTCCAGGAGTACGGCCAGCAGCAGGCCCAGCGGGGTGGCGATGAGGGCCAGGAACAGCAACCACAGCATGTTGTGCTGGACCGCGGGCCAGAACGGCGGGTAGTCCTGTGTGATGAACTGGTAGTTGTCGGTGCCGGCCGGGCGGAGGTCGGCCAGGTCCAGGCCGTTCCAGCGGGTGAAGCTCAGCCCGACGGACATCAGCATGGGCAGCCAGACCAGCATCAGTTCAATCAGGGTGGGTATCCCCACCATCAGGGCCAGGACCAGCTTGTCCCGGCTGGACAGGCGGCGAACCCGGCCGCGCCCGGGCCGCCGCTTCGCGGGCGCTCCGGCCGGGTCCCTGGACTCCGGCGGAATCAATTCTTGTGCGGTGCTGCTCATGGGATTCTTCCCCTTGCTTGGTCCGGATGCAGGAGGGGGAACGACGACGGCGCACGCCAAGCGCCGCCGTCGCCGTTCCGTGGGCGGAACTACTGCGCTGCGTACAGCGTCTTGGCCTGGGCCTCAAGGTTTTTGACGTCCATGGTGCCGTCCTTGATGAACGTCTGCAGGGCCGGAATCATCACGTTGTTGGCCATGGCCGGCAGCGCATCGCGGTCAAAGAACTGGCTGATGTTCTTCGCACCCGCAATGGTGTCGGCACATTTCTTGTTCAGGGGCGTGAACGATGAAGTGTCCGCGCCCTTGGCGGTGGCGATGTTTGACGAGTCCACCTTGGCGTACGCATTCTGCGCCTCCGGTGTGCCGAGGAACGCAAGGAAGTCGCGGGCTGCCTTGTTGTCCCCGCCCTTCTTGGACAACAGCAGTCCGTCGATGGGGGCTTCGACAGAGTCCCTGCCTTCCATGGCGATCTCGGGGAAAGCGAAGAAATCGATGTCGGCCAGGACCGTGGGGTCGGTGAACTGCTGGGTAACGAAGGAACCAAGCAGGTACATCCCGGTTTTCTTCTCCCCCAGGGCCTTTGCGGCGTCCTGCCAGGTCTGGCCCAGGGCTCCCGGGTCCTGGAACGGCAGGAGTGCCTTCCAGGTGTCAAAGACGTCACTGACTTTCTTCTGGTCCCAGGACTCCTTGTGGGCGCAGAGGTCCACGTGGAACTGGTACCCGTTGAGCCGCATGTTGATGTAGTCGAACGTGCCCATGGCCGGCCAGCCGTCCTTGTCGGCAAAGCCGATGGGAATCAACCCGTCAGCCTTCATTTTCGTGGCCAGCGCCTTGAGGTCATCGAACGTTGCCGGTACCTGGTAGCCCTTTTCGGTCCAGAGGCTCTTCCGGTAGAAGAACCCCCACGGGTAGTTGTAATTCGGAACGAAGTACATCTTCCCGTCAGGGCCGGTGGACGCCTTTTTCAAGGCGTCCGAATAGTTGGCACCGACGGTCTGCCAGACATCGTCGATAGGTGCCAGCAGTCCCTTGCCCGCGTAGTACTGCATCCGGTAACCGGCGAACCAGGTGAATGCATCGTCGGGGGAGCCCTGCAGGTAGGAGTTGATCTTGTTCTGGAAATCGTTGTGGGGAACCACGTTGGTGGTGACCGTCTTGCCGGTCTTGGCGGTGAAAGCGTCCGTCACGGCCTGGTAGGCGCGCTTGGGCACGTCGTCCGAGGACCCGGAGCCGAAAGTGAGGCCGGAGGATTCCGACCCCGTTGCCGACGGTGCGCTCCCGCCGGTGCAGGCGGCGAGGAACGGGATGCCGGCCAGGCCAACCGCTCCTACGCCGACCGTCTTGAGGATGGTCCGCCTGCTCGGAAATGCGGTGGCGGACGCATCAAACTGTGAAGCCATGTTCTCTCCCTTGAAAAATAGCCGCGTGTGAGGCACCTCACATACGCTGACTATAACCTCGCAAAAGCGAACATGGAAGAACGGTAAATAACATTTTGCGCGTTGATTTTTTTGAATCGTCACAAATGCGGACGGCCCCGCCTTCCCCGTGATGGCGGGGGAAACGGGGCCGTCCGATGGTTCCCGGCTCGATGCTAAGCCAGTGTTACTTTCTGAGCGACTGCGCGATCTGCTGCATGATCGTGGGGTCGGAAAGCGTGGTGGCGTCACCCGGGTCGCGGCCTTCCGCGACGTCCTTGAGGAGGCGCCGCATAATCTTCCCGGATCGGGTCTTGGGCAGCTCGGGGACCACCAGGATGTTCTTTGGTTTGGCGATCGGGCCGATTTCCTTGCCCACATGGTTGCGCAGTTCCTGGACGGTGGCATCGCCGTTGTTCACGGCATCGCCGCGGAGGATGACGAACGCGACGACGGCCTGGCCGGTGGTCTCGTCCGAGGCGCCCACGACGGCGGCCTCCGCCACGGCGGGATGGGACACCAGGGCGGACTCGATCTCCGTGGTGGAGAGCCGGTGCCCGGAGACGTTCATGACGTCGTCCACCCGGCCCAGGAGCCAGATGTCCCCGTCCTCATCCTTCTTGGCCCCGTCCCCGGCGAAGTACATGTTTTCAAACCGGGACCAGTACGTGTCCTTGAACCGCTCGGGGTCCCCCCAGATGCCACGCAGCATGGATGGCCAGGGTTCGCGGATTACCAGGAAGCCGCCGTGGCCGTCGGGAACGGACTGGCCCATCTCGTCCACCACGTCCACGGCAATGCCGGGCAGCGGGACCTGGGCCGAGCCGGGCTTGGTGGCGGTGACACCCGGCAGCGGAGCGATCATCTGGGCGCCGGTCTCTGTCTGCCACCAAGTGTCCACAATCGGCGCCTTGTCCCCGCCGATCACCTTGCGGTACCACATCCAGGCCTCGGGGTTGATCGACTCGCCCACCGAGCCCAGGACGCGGATCGAGGACAGATCGTACTTGCCCGGGATCTCGGCGCCCCACTTCATGAAGGTGCGGATGGCGGTAGGGGCGGTGTAGAGGATGGAGACCTTGTACTTTTCCACGATCTCCCACCATCGGCCCTGGTGCGGGGAGTCCGGGGTGCCCTCGTAGATGACCTGGGTGGCGCCGTTGATGAGCGGGGCGTAGGCAACATACGAGTGGCCGGTGATCCAGCCGACGTCGGCCGTGCACCAGTAGACGTCCGTTTCGGGGTGCAGGTCGAACACGGCCTTGTGCGTGTATGCGCCCTGGGCGAGGTACCCGCCGGTGGTGTGCAGGATCCCCTTGGGCTTCCCTGTGGTCCCTGAGGTGTACAGGATGAACAGCGGGTGCTCGGAATCGTGGCCCACCGCGGTGTGTTCCGCGGACGCGGCGCCCACCGTATCCGCCCACCAGTGGTCCCGTCCCTCGTGCCAGTCCACGTCCTGGCCGTTGCGCTTGACCACCACCACGTTCTGCACGGTGTGGCCGTCGTGGGCCAGGGCATCGTCGACGGCCGGCTTCAGCGGGCTGGGCTTGCCGCGCCGGTAGGTGCCGTCAGCGGTCACCACCAGCTTGGCCTCGGCGTCGTCGATCCGGGAACGGAGCGCCTCGGCCGAGAAACCGCCGAACACCACCGAATGCACCGCGCCGATCCGGGCACATGCCAGCAGCGTGATCACGGCCTCCGGGATCATCGGCAGGTACACCGCCACCCGGTCACCCTTGGCAACGCCCAAGGACTCGAAAGCGTTGGCCGCCTTCTTCACCTCTTCGGTCAGCTCCGCATAGGTGTACGCGCGGGCGTCGCCGGGTTCACCCTCGAAATGGATGGCCACCCGGTCACCGTTGCCGGCCTCCACGTGCCGGTCCAACGCGTTGTACGCGGCGTTGATTTCGCCGCCAACGAACCATTTCGCGAACGGCGGATCAGACCAGTCCAGCGCCTGCGTGAAGTCCTTGGACCAGGTCAGCAGCTCCCGGGCCTTCTTCGCCCAAAACGCCGGCCGGTCCGCGTTGGCATCGTCGTACTCGGCTGCCGTGGCGACGGCACCGGCTGCAAACTCGGCGCTGGGAGGGAAGGCCCGGGTCTCGTGCAGCAGGTTCGCGAAAGCGTCACCCTGCTGGCCGGACTGGGCTGCGGCCGGGGCGGAATCCGACGGAACCGTGGCCGTGGAGCTGGGGGTGTCCTGGGACATATGAACCTCATCATTCATCGATCGTCGCCGCGGGATGCCGTCACCGCAGGGCCCGCCGTTGGCGCGGCACTGGGCTCCAGCCGGGACGGACATACCGCAAAGAGCTGTTCCGCAACCAAGCCTAATGCTTGCCGCGGACCCAATGTGCCCGCCGTCACAGATGCGCCAGCGAACGGCATTTGTTAAGCGGTGAATGGTGTGCAGGCCACTCCGGCGGCCCTGTGCCAGCTAGTGATCAGCTTGGCTGTTGACTAGGCTGAGATGGAATTGTGACTTCACTTCGGACCGCTCCGGCCAGGCATGGACCGTGCCGGGCCGGAGCCGGACCGCATGTCAAGACGGCACAGTTTTCGGGTCCGCACGGGCCCGGTGCCGCCACGCTAAGGAGAGCAGAATGAACCAGCAGAGCTTCGGCCAGCGAACGGCCCCGCACACCCAAGCGGGACCCGGCGGCTCCGGGTCAGCCGGGGGACCAGGCAACCAAAACCTTGCCGGCAGCACCGCTGCAGCTCAGAAGGCGGCCGCGGGGAAGATTGACCCGAACGCCAACCAGGCAGTGCTCGGTCCGTTCACGGTACGCGACCTTGCAGTTTTCGCCGGCACCCTGATCCTTTTCGTCGCATCCCTGCTGCCACTGTTCGGCGCCCGCTACAACCTGTGGAACCTCAACAACCTGTTCTTCCTGGGGCTGGGCATCATCCTGCCGCTGATCGCCAGCGCGCTGTTCGCTGCACGCCGCCTGGTGCCGGGCACTAAAATCCGGGTGGGGTCGCTGTCTATCGACCAGTTCGCCTCGGTAGTGGCCTCCTTCGCCGTCGCCTTTTTCTTCCTGTCGGTTGCCGGCGCCTATGCCACCAGCCTGCTGGTGGGCCTGATCGGCTCCCTCGTCCTGTTCGCCTCCACGGTCCTCGGCCGCTTCATCCCCTACCTCGCCGGTGATTTCAAAGGCCGGGCCGATGAACCGGCCCATATCGTGGCGCGCGAAGCCGCTGTGCCGGTGCGGAAGCCCCGCGCCCCCAAGCCAGCAAAGCCGGAGTCCGGCTCCGCCCAGTCCAAGACCGGGTTCGGACTCAAGGGTGCAGGCGTCTTTGGCAGCGGAGGCGCCGGGTCATCCGCGATCCAGCCGGGAGGCGCCAGCCACGAACCTGCCGGCAGCGGGCAGCCGCCCGCCACGGCCGCCGTGCCCGCCTCGGCTGCTGCAGCGCCTGCCCCTGCTCCTTCCGGCTCGGCACCTGCTCCTTCCGCGCCGGCATCCTCCACTCCGGTGTCCACCGCACCGGAGGTCTTGGACCGTACCCCCGAGGTGGATGCCGGGCCGCCCACCCAGGCAGCCGACGTCGTCCGTCCTGCTGCGACGCCCGCGGCGGAGGAAACCCAGGCAGCCGACGTCGTCCGTCCCGCAGCGACGCCCGCGGCGGAGGAAACGCGCGCAGCCGCTGCTCCGGCGGCGGGTGCCCCGCAGCCGGCCTGGGAGCCACCGGCCGCCACCGCGGTGCACCAGCAGGTCCGGCCCGAAGAGCCCATCGGCGCAACCGTGGACCCCACTGCCCGCCACGACGAGGCGGACGCACAGCCTGCCCACGAGGCCTTCTGGTTTGCCGTGGCGCAGCACCGCACCGCCTTTGATCCCCGGACCGGGGCGCCTGCCTTCGTCATCGAACCCGGCGGGTGGGTGCTGGCACTGGAAGACCGCGGACACGAGTTCCTGGTCCAGCACACTGACGGCCGGCTGGGTATCCTGCGCGACCTCAGCAACATCGAGCGCGGCTGACGCCCATGGCCGGGCTGCCTGCGGCCATGCCCGGCGGGAACGACCCCGCCGGGCAAACCGCGAACAAAGACCAGGTTCCCGGCATGCCCGTGGTCCCGGCCGAATCCTTGCTGGCACTGAAACGGCGGGCGCGGCGCATCCACAAGGCGCTGGCGGAAAAATACCCCTACGCCCACGCGGAGCTCGATTTCCGCAACCCCTTCGAACTGCTCGTGGCAACCGTGCTGTCCGCCCAGACCACGGATGTCACCGTCAACCAGGTCACCAAAGTGTTGTTCGCGCGCTGGCCTGACGCCCGTTCCCTGGCGGAAGCGGATCCGGTGGAGCTGGAAACCATCCTTAAGCCCACCGGATTCTTCCGGGCCAAAGCCAAGAACGTCCTCGCGCTGTGCACGCGCCTTGTGGACGACTTCGACGGCGAGGTTCCGGGCCGCATGAAGGACCTGGTCACATTGCCCGGCGTCGGACGAAAGACGGCCAACGTCGTGCTGGGCAACGCCTTCGGCGTCCCGGGTATCTCCGTGGACACCCACTTCGCCCGCCTCACCAAGCGGTTCGGCTGGACGCAGTCGGAGGATCCCGTACAGATCGAACAGGACGTGGCAAGGCTCTTCGAGCGCAAGGACTGGACCATGCTGTCCCACCGGGTCATCTTCCACGGCCGGCGCGTATGCCACGCCCGCAAGCCGGCCTGCGGTGCCTGCCCCGTGGCCAACTGGTGCCCCTCCTACGGCATGGGAGAGACGGACCCGGCCAAGGCCGCCAAGCTCCTGAAATATGAGCTGGCGCCCGGCAGCGAAGCCCTGCTGGAGCAGTACCTGTCAGAGCAGCACCGGGCCGCCGAGATCCGGATGGCGTCCCAGGTGAGGACCCCGTGAGCGCGCGCGAAGACCTCGCCAGGCTGGTCCGGCAGGCCGAATCGGGAACCGCCGGCCCCCCGGACCCGCGCTGGGCGGCGCTGACCGTGGATGTAGAGCGCGCCCGCAGGGCCGCCGTCCTCATGCTTTTCGGCGTGCTCGACGACGTCCCCGCGGCGTCCGGCAAGCCGTTGGCCGCGGCCGACCTGGACGTCCTTCTCCTGGAACGGGCCCATACCCTGGGGTCCCACCCGGGGCAGGTGGCGTTCCCCGGCGGCAGCATCGACCGGGACGAGACACCCGTGGCGGCTGCGCTGAGGGAGGCCGAGGAGGAAACCGGGCTGGACTCGGCCGGCGTGGAGGTCCTGGGCACCCTCCAGGAGTTGGGCCTGGCGCACAGCAACTTCCTGGTGACGCCGGTCCTCGCCTGGTGGCATGCTCCGTCGCCGGTCCGGGTGGTGGACTACGGTGAATCAGCCCAAGTGTTCCGCGTCCCGGTCCGGGACCTGCTGGACCCCGACAACCGGGTGATGGCCACCGTCCACCGGGCAGGCCGCACGTTCGACAGCCCGGCCTTCACCGTCAACGGCGTGCTGGTATGGGGGTTCACCGGCATTGTGCTCAGCGGGCTGTTCGACCAGCTCGGCTGGTCCGTCCCGTGGGACCGGAACCGGCTGCACCCGGTAGCGGTTTAGGCGTCAGGCCTGCCGGCGCAAGTCCACGACAATGCCCGTGGCGGCATTCTCCCGCATTGCCTTGATGCCGTCCCGCAGCGTCGTCAGGGATGGAAAAGTCGGAGAAACCGCGACGATATTCCCTTCGGCGTCTGTAAGCCGCAGCCGGTAGGACTCGTCCCCAACACGGTGTATTTCAAATCTTCCCGCCATGGACGGGGACCTCCCTGGTATGCGTCGTTGCATCAGTGACCGGATCTGCTTCAGCCATTTTGACTGTAACCGCCGTCACCGCACCCGTCGAGCTACCGCCCGGTAGGTTACTTTGCGTCTCAAAGGCGTGTTTTTGCCGAACCTCAGGCGACCTATTTGGCACGGTCGTAGGAATCCACCACGGCAAGGCTCACCGGAAACTCCACCGGTATTGGGCCAAACAACAGTTCCCTGGCGGCGCTGGCCGCTTCCTCGATGGCGGCGATGCACGCCTCCACCCGCCCTGCCGGCGCGTGCACCATCACTTCGTCGTGGAGGAAGAACACCAGCTCGGGCCGGCCGGCCCCGCTCCCCACCGCGCCGTCAGCCCGCAAGGTGCGCAACCGTCGTCGTAATTCCGCCAGCCAGCACGCCGCCCAGTCCGCCGCCGAGCCCTGGACCACGAAGTTCCGCGTGAAACGGCCCCGTGACCGGGCGATCGACTCAGCCCGCCGTTGCTCCTCCGCTGTCGACGAACGCTGGCTTTGGTACCAGCGCTCGGACGGGGGAGGGCTGCTCCGGCCCAGCCTGGTAGTGACCGTTCCACCGGCTTCGCCCGCACGTGCAGCCCGCTCCACGAAGTCGACGGCGCGGGGATAGATGCGCGCCAGCTGCGGCATCAGCCGGCCTGCTTCACCGGACGTGGCACCATACATTGCGCCCAGCAGCGCCATCTTCGCCTTGGCCCGGTCCCCGCCGAATCCCTTGGCGGCAATGCCGGCATAGAGGTCCTGGTCCCGGGCCGCTTCCGCCATGGACGAGTCCTGTGCGAGGGCCGCCAGAACCCGGGGTTCGAGCTGCGAGGCGTCCGCAACGATGAGCTTGTGGCCGGGATCGGCGTGCACGGCACCGCGGACCTGGCGTGGAATCTGCAGGGCGCCGCCGCCGCGGGAAGCCCAGCGGCCCGAGACCACGCCACCCACGACGTATTCCGGCCGGAACCGGCCGCCGTCCACCCAGGCATCCAACCAGGACCAACCGTTGGCCGTGTGCAGCCGGGACAGGCTCTTGTACTCCAGCAGCGGCTCAATGACCGGGTGGCTGGACTCCCTCAGCTCCCATTTCCGGGTGCTCTTCACCTCGATTCCGTTGCGGTGCAGGGCCCGCATCAAGTCCTGCGGCGAATCCGGATTGAGTCCGGGAGCGTTGAGCAGGCCACGCAGTTCCGCCGCCAACGCTTCGAGCCTGGGCGGACGCTGTCCGGCGGCGGGCCGGGGCCCCAGGTGGCCTGACAGGATGTGTTCGTGCAGGTCTTCGCGCCAGGGGACGCCAGTATGCTGCATCTCCGCAGCCACCATGGCGCCCGCTGACTCCGCCGCCAGCAGCAGCTGGAGCCGGTTCCGGCGGTTTTCCGCCGTGTCCACCGCAGCCATGGCGGCCTGCTGGGCCGAGTATTCGGCTCGTAGCTCTTCCAGGGACACGCCGGGCGCGGCACCGGCGTTGGGGTCTTCGAACAATGCGCCCTGGTCCGCCGGGGGACGCGGCGGCAGCAGTGCCTTCGGGGGCAGCATCGGATCCTCCACGGGGACCCGGTCCGTGTTCCGGGCATACTCCGTGTGCGCGCTGAACTGCGAAAAGGCCAGGATGTTGCCGCAGAGGCTGACGTCATAGCAACGCTCCACCTCCACCCCGGATTTGAGCAGTGCCGGATACCAGTCCTGCGTCCGGTGCCAAATCCAGCGGGGCGGCTGGCCGCCGGGGCGCCGGGCTTCCAGGTCGCGGACGACGGCGGCAAGGTCCGTCAGTGCCACGGGCCGGGGTTCCGGGTTGGCCGGTTCGGGATGTCCCGCCTGCGTCAGTTGCTGGAGTACCGCGCCGCGGGAATGGGCGGCGAGCAGCAGGTACATGCTCCAATTCTGCCCTGTCCGCGGAGCTGCCCCGACGCACGTTGTCCACATACAGGATTTCCTGCCTACTCCACGGGTCGGGATGTGGACAGAGTGGCTCCATGAGCAGGCACCAGCTGAACGCACCCCGGTCCGGCCCGGGACATTCCGGGGCACCTTCGCGGCGGCCGCCGGACGGGGAAGCAGGCCCGACTGTTGGGTCAGCCGATGGGAGGGACGTACGAGGCGCGGCCTGGCTGCCGGATGGGTCCGGTGAAGTATTGCTGGTCACCGCCTCCGGGGTACTGCGTTCCGAGGTGGAGCGCATCGTGGCGGCCGCGGGGGCGCACTTGCGTGTTGTCCCCGATGCCGTCGAAGCCGGGCGGCACTGGGATACCGCGGCAGCAGTCCTTGTGGGCAGCGATGTGCGGGAACTGCCGCCGCGCAGACGCACGCCGGCGGTCATGGTTGGCCTGGACGGTGAAGGGGACAGCCTCTGGCACCTCGCCGCCGCCCTGGGGGCGGAACGCGTTGCCGTACTACCGGACGCCGCGGCCTGGCTGGCAGACCACCTCAGCCGGTCCCGCTCACCGGGTCCGGGTGGAGTGGTCCTGGGCATCACGGGCGGGTGCGGCGGGGCAGGGGCCACCACGGCTGCCATCTGGATTGCGCAGGCAGCCGCCCGGCTCGGTGTGCGCGTCCTGATGGTTGACGGCGATCCCTGGGGCGGGGGACTTGAACTTGCGCTCGCCGCGGAGGACAATCCTGGCCTCCGCTGGCCGGACCTCGCCGAGGCCAGGGGCAGCATCGACCCCGTGCAGCTGGTGGATTCCCTGCCTGCGGCGGGAGGGTTGTCCTTCCTCTCGTGGCCTGCCACCCGGGAGCAACCGCTGCCGGTCCCCGCCGCTGCCATGGCCGGGGTCCTCGACGCCGCCCGCCGTGGCTACGAACTGGTGGTGGTCGATGTGGGGCGGGGTGCAGGGCCGCTGACCACGGTGGCGTGGGACTGCGACCGGATCATGGTGGTGGTCCCGGCCCAACTCAAGGCGGCGGTGGCAACCGTGCGACTGCTCCAGGAGCTTCCCCCGGTCGAGGCGGCACTGCTGGTCCGCGGGCGTTCGGGCGCCGCGTTGGACAGTTCACTGATCGCCGACGCCGTCGGGCTGCCGGTGCATGGCAGGATCCCTGAACTGCGCGCCGTACCAGGTGCCACGGAAGCGGGCCGCCTGCTGGACTTGGGGAAGCGGCGCAACATCCGGCGCTTCGCCGCCGCCGCCCTCGATTGGCTGGGCGATGACCTGTACGCGGGGGACGTGGCATGAGGCACCCGCAGGGAACTCCCGGAATCATTGGGCGGGATCCGGGCAGCGGGGCGGCGCAAGGAAACGCCGGCGCCCGGCGGAGCGCCCGGATCCTGGAAACCAACCAGGCAGGCCGCTCCTGGCGGTCGCGGGATGCAGCAGGGACCGGAAGGGCAGTGGACGCCGGCCTGCTGGAGTCGGTCCGCGAGTCGATGATGGCCGAGGCAGGGGCCGTGACGCCTTCACGGGTTGCCGCGGCGGTCCAGGCCACCGGCAAGCTGCTGGGTACCGCCGGTTCGCTGGCAGCAGTAGAGCGGATCAGCGCCGAACTCAACGGCCTGGGCCCGCTTCAGGAACTCACCCGGGATCCGGCCGTCACGGACATTTTCGTGAACGAGCCGGGTTCTGTCTGGGTGGACCGGGGACATGGCATCGAGCGGGTTTCCGTCCGGTTCGCCGATGAAGCCCAGGTGCGGGCACTGGCCGGCAGGCTTGTGGCTGCAGGTGGCCGTCGCCTGGATGACGGCTCGCCGTGCGTCGATGTAAGGCTTGCCGGCGGCTACCGTGTCCACGCCGTGTTGCCGCCGGTTTCCACGTCCGGGACGCTCCTGAGCATCCGGATCCGCCGGGAGCAGGTGTTCACCATGGCGGAGCTTCGGGCCGCCGGAATGTTCGGCGCGCGGGTGCAGGCAGTGCTGGAGGCCGTGGTGGCCAGGAGGTTAAGCTTCCTGGTCAGCGGGGCCACCGGTTCCGGCAAGACCACGCTGCTGTCCACGTTGTTGGGATTGTGTGCGCCGGACGAACGCCTCGTCCTGATCGAGGATGCGTCCGAGCTCAACCCGGTCCACCCGCACGTGGTGGCCCTTGAATCGCGTCATGGAAACCTTGAAGGCGGGGGAGCCGTGGACCTGGGGGAACTCGTCAGGCAGGCCCTGCGCATGCGCCCGGACCGCCTGGTGGTGGGCGAGTGCCGGGGGCCCGAAGTGCGCGAGCTCCTCACCGCGATGAACACCGGCCACAGCGGTGGCGGCGGAACCATCCATGCCAACACCGCAACGGCGGTGCCGGCCAGGCTCACAGCACTCGGGGCCCTCGCCGGATTGGGACCGGAGGCCGTGCGGCTCCAGGCTGCCAGCGCGCTGGACGTGGTCATCCACCTCGGCCGGACGCCCCGGGGCAGGGAAGTCCTCTGTGTGGGACTCCTCGGCGACGGTCCCGAGGGCCTAGGCGTGGTGCCGGCCGTCGAGGAATCCGGAAAGCCGGGTCCGGCGTGGCCTGCGCTGGCTGCCCGGTTGGGGCTGGATTCCGGGGAAGCCCTGTGACACTCTTCCTGGCGGCGCTCCTTTGCACCGCCGCGCTGCTCCTCAAACCGCCGCTGCGTGCGCCGGCGAGGCTGCGTTCCGTGGCGCGGAATTCCCCGGGTGCGCAACGAACCACCAGGCGCACGATGGTGCCGTGGTCCCGGCGCGCCGGCCGCGACTCTGTCGGTAAACGCGGAATGGGCCTGACCCTGGTGGTGCAGCAATTGGCGGCGCTGCTCAGGGGCGGAAGGACGCCCGCCCGGCTGTGGGATGAACTGTGGACCGTGTACGGCGTCCCCGGCGGCCAAGAGCAGCGGCTCCAGGACGCCGCACGCTCCCTGGGCCCCGTACTGTCGAGGGGGTCAACCACAGTCCTCGCATCAGCGCGTGCAGCCGCGGCTACCGGAGCTCCCGTGTCCGAGGCCATCCGTCGGGTGCTTCCCACGGCATTTCCGGGCCGGGACCGTGAAGCCGGAACATGGTCCGAGCTGGCGGCCTGCCTCGATATCGCTGAAGCCAGTGGATGCCCGCTCGCTGACGTGCTGACCAGGTTCGCGGCCCAGCTGGAGGCCGCGGAGGACGCCGACGCCGCCAGGCAGACGGCCCTCGCCGGGCCTAAGGCCACGGTCCGCCTGCTGACCTGGCTTCCGTTGATGGGACTCGGCCTGGGCGCAGCCTTGGGGGTCGATCCGGTGGCCACGCTGCTGGGCACTCCGCTGGGACTGGCAGCGCTGGCAGGCGGCGTAGTCCTTACCATGGCCGGCCGGGTGTGGTCCGCCCGGCTCGTTTCGGCCGCCGCGGAGTCAGGGCCATGATGCCGGAATGGGGCCACGGGCCGGCCCTGTTCCTGCTCCTCGCCATGGCTGCCTGGTTGTCGTGCTCGGGCCGCAGCCGGTCACGCCAACGCCTGCGGCAGCTTAACCTGGACACCCCGCGGGAGAACCACCGCCAGGCGGCTGCGCGGACCGAAAACCGCTGTGCCCGCGGCCTCAAGGACACGGCCATGATGCTCGAACTCGTGGCGGCAATGCTGGATGCCGGCGCCGGAATCGGACGTTCGCTGGAACTGGTGGCCGCTTCCGCAGCTCCCCACTACCGGGACTCGCTGCGTCCTGTGGTCTCCGCGTTGGCCATCGGCGCCGACTGGGAGACGGCGTGGCGCAGCTCCGCGGTACGGCTCCCGGAGGTCCTGGAGCTTCGGGATGCCCTGGGGTTTGCCGCGCTGACCGGCGCACCCTCGTCCGCGATCCTGTATGCGCAGGCTGCAAGGCTTCGGCGGGAGAGATTCCGTGCCGCAGAAAAACGCGCCGCGTCGCTCGGCGTGAAGCTGGTGGTCCCGCTGGGCCTTTGCTCGCTGCCGGCCTTCATCTGCCTGGGCGTCGTCCCGGTGCTGCTTGCCTTGGTTCCATCCGGTTCCTAGACCTCCGGCCGGATACCCCGGCGCCTCTGTCCTTTCCTCCACAAGCTGGCGGCGGCCCGGCTTTTCCACTTAGCCCACCCCACCCCTTACCGGCCGCAGCGCCGGCGGGAAGAGTCGAGACAGCCGGGAAACACCCCGGCAGACCCGCGAAAGGAAAACACATGTCCATCCACCACCACCGCTGCTCCGCCGGAACCCCTGCGCTCGCCGACTCCGCCACGGCCGGCACCTCACCCGGCGGTCAAGGGTTCGCCACCGGCGGTACCGGGCACGCTTCCGCGCCCATCGCTTCTGCCAGGCATGGCGCAGCGGCCGCAGACGGTAATGTCGTTGAGCTTTACCCGGGATCGGATCCATTCCGGCATGGGAACCGGCGCAGGGCCGGGCTGCTGGGCTCTGAGGCAGGTATGGCCACGGCGGAATATGCCATCGCCACCCTGGCCGCTGTCGGCTTCGCCGGGCTGCTCGTGTTCATCCTTCGCAGTGATGAAGTCCGCGGCTTCCTGCTGAACCTGATCCGGACCGCGCTGGCGTTGCCGTGACCGGCTCCCATGCGCCGGGCACTGCCGATTCACCCGACACGCCCCATGCACCGGGCAGGACCCGTTCGCCGGACAAACCCCAGGCAGCGGGCAACACCAGTTCGCAGGACCCGCCCCATGCGCCGGACAAACACAATGTACCGGGCACTGCCGATGTGTCGCCCAGGGGGATGGCCAGGGGCGCGGTCACAGCAGAGTTCGCCGTGGCGCTGCCGGCGGTACTGGCGCTGCTTGCCATGCTGCTGGCCGGAGCCGCCGCAGGTATGACGCAACTGCGGATCGAAGAAGGAGCCCGCGCCGGGGCGCGGGCCCTGGCCCGAGGCGAAGACCCCGGCGCCGTGCAACATACAGTCAGGACCCTTGCCGGCGACTCGGCGGCCGCGTCCATTGCGGCCGACGGCGAATGGTTCAGCATCACCGTCACCGACCATGTGTCCGGACCCCTGGGAGCGTCCATTCCGTGGACCCTCACCGCACGCGCGTCGACGCGGAGTGAGTCGCCGGGAACCGGTGGCGCAGACGGGACCCGCAACGGCAGCGGCCTGACCGATGGAAAGGGAAACCGGTGACGGGGATGGAAACGTGCCTCCCAGCAAAGGTCCGCGCGTGCCGCCCAGCCTCAAGGGAGTGCCCAGCCGACAGGCTGGGTCGCCTTGGCGGTTCGTCCAGCTGGACGGGTGCGCACGATGGCCGGGAGCGCGGCTCCGGAACGGTCATGGCGGCAGGGCTCGCGCTGGTGGTCATGACAGCCATGGCCGTCATGCTCTTGCTCGCCCAGTCGGCCGTGCTGGCCAGCCGGGCGGCTGCAGCCGCGGACTTGGCAGCCCTCGCAGCGGCCGACGCCCTCCGCGGCATCACCACCGGGGAACCCTGCATGGTTGCCTCAGAGGTATCGGGCCGCCATGCCGCCACAGTGATCAGTTGCGTGGAAGGTGCCGGGCAGACGATTGACGTGCGGACCGAGCTTAACGAACGGTCGCTCCTGGGCGCCGCCACGGGACATGCACGGGCCGGGCCACCTCCGTGAGGAGATGCCATGGGGGGCGGCGCACGGGACTGTCCACGCCGCGCCGCACATCCTTCAGCCTGCAGGTCCTTCAGTCCCCACGTTCTTCAGCCCTGCACGTCCTTCCGACCGGCACGTTCCGCTCAGCTCCTGGCGTCCAGCACCTCCCGGCTGGCTTCCGAGGCGTCCTTGAGCAGGACATCCAGCAGGGTTACCGCCGCGGCCTTGTCCAACGGGTTGTTCTTATTGCCGCACTTGGGCGACTGGACACAGGACGGGCAGCCGGTGTCACACTCGCAGGCCTTGATGGCGTCCCGCGTGGCCGCCAGCCACACCACGGCCTTGTCGAACCCCCGTTCGGCGAACCCGGCGCCCCCGGGGTGCCCGTCATACACAAAGATGGTGGGCACCCCGGTATCGGCGTGCAGTGCGGTTGAGACCCCGCCGATATCCCACCGGTCGCTGGAAGCCACCAGGGGAAGAAGCCCTATTGCCGCGTGTTCGGCAGCGTGCAAGGCACCCGGGAACTGTGCCTCGATCAGTCCCGCCGCCGTCAGGGAACGGTTCTCCACCACGAACCACACCGCTTTGGTGAAAAGGTCGCGTGCGCCCAGCTCCAACGGTTCCTCGCCCAGCACCTCATTGGAAATCAGTGCCTTGCGCTGGAAGGAAACCACCTGGGTGGTGACCTTTACGTCGCCGAAGTGGACCGTCACGTCACCCCACTGCATGGTTCGCTGGGTCTCCAGCACCTCGATCTGGGTCACGTCCCGCGCGGTCGTGTAATAGTCCGGGTTGGCGCGCCGCACCATGACGCAGTGGTCGTCTTCGTTGAGGTCCTCCACCACATAGGTGTCGCCCTGGTGGACGTACACCGCCCCGGTGTGCGCCTGGTAGTGGGTCTGCGGCGAGTCCATGGTTCCCAGGAGCGAACCGGTCTCGGCGTCCACGATGCTGACGGGTCCCCCTCCGTCCGCCCGGAGGTTGACCATGGCGGCGGCACTCTGCGAATGGGTCCAGAACCAGCCGGCCGGCCGGCGCCGGAGGTAGCCCTGTGCCACCAGCCGGTCCAGGAGCATCTCTGCGGTATCGCCGAAGAGATCGAGCTCCGCCGGTCCCAGCGGCAGTTCAGCGGCAGCGGCGCACAGATGCGGCCCCAGGACGTAGGGATTGGACGGGTCAAAGACTGTTGCTTCCACTGAAACGTCGAAGATGGCTTCGGGATGGTTCACCAGGTAGGTATCCAGGGGGTCATCGCTTGCCACGAAAGCCGCAATCGCATCCTGGCCGGCGCGGCCCGCCCTGCCGATCTGCTGGAACAGCGAGGCCCGCGTCCCGGGCCACCCGGCCACCAGGACCGCATCAAGGCCGGAAATGTCGATCCCCAGCTCCAGGGCCGACGTACTGGAAACACCCAGCAACTGGCCGGAACGCAACGCCTTCTCCACCGCCCGGCGTTCCTCCGGCAGGTAGCCCGAGCGGTACGCGGCCACCCGTTGCGGCAGGCCCGGATCCACCTCGTCAAGGAGCCGTTTGGTAATGGCGGAGATGGTTTCCGCGCCACGTCGTGACTTGATGAACGCGATGGTGCGGATCTGCGCGGACACCAGGTTGGCCAGCAGGTCAGAGGTCTCCGCCACGGCCGTCCGTCGTTCCTTGGCACCGTTCTCGCCGCGGACGTCCGTCAGCGCCGGTTCCCAGAGTGCCACCGTGGTGGCACCGTGGGGCGAGCAATCGCGGGACACCGCAGTGACGGGGGCGCCAATGAGGCGCGCGAAGGAGACGTCAGGCTCCGACGCCGTGGCCGATGCCGCAATGAACACCGGCTCCGGGTACGACGATCCTGCCCCGTAGTAGGCGCAGATCCGGCGCAGCCGCCGCATCAGGTTGGCCACATGGGAGCCGAACACGCCACGGTAACTGTGCGCCTCATCGACGATGACATAGCGCAACCGGCGGAAGAACGACGCCCACCACGCGTGGTTGGGGAGGATGCCGAAGTGCAGCATGTCTGGGTTGGCCAGGATGAAGTTCGCGTGGTCCCGGATCCAGCGGCGGGCAGCGGGATCGGTATCCCCGTCGTAGGTCTCCGCCCGGACCGTAGGGAGTTTCAAAGCCCGGATGGCGTTCAACTGGTCCGCCGCCAGTGCCTTGGTGGGGGAGAGGTACAGCGTCACGGCGCCGTCGGCGTGGATCTTCCCCGGGTCGGCCAGCACACGCAACTCCGACCGGTGGATCGCGTCCAGCGCCGGCAACTGGTACGCCAGCGATTTCCCCGACGCGGTTCCGGTGGCCACCACCACGTGCTTCCCCTCATGGGCGGCGTTGGCTGCCTCCACCTGGTGGCGGTACGGCTCCCGGATGCCGAGCGAGCCGTATGCCTCAACGAGGTCCGGGTGCATCCATTCAGGCCAAGGCTCGTGGACCGCCTCCCGCGCAGGGATGGTGCGGACATGACGGAGCTGTTCCGGTTCCGGGCCGCGGCCCAGGAGGGGAATCAGGGAGTCATGGGGGGTCACCCCACCATTCTTCCACCCGGCACCAAGCCGGAGGGCAGCGGTTCGCCAAACGCACAACCGGGCCGTGGCACCCTCAGCTGAGCGAAAGATCCGCTCCGTCATGGGACGCCGAGAGCATCAGGACGCGGGCCACCGTGGTCCAGCCCAGGTGTGAGTACAGCTTCTGTCCGTCAGTGGACGCCAGCAGGAGTCCTGTGCGCACGTCGTGGCCGAAGGCCTGTGCCGCCAAGGCCCGCATGATGAGGCTGCCCAGGCCCCTGCGCTGGAATGCGGGCTCGGTGATGATCTTGTCGAACACCGCGGTATCGCCCACGACGAATACCCTTCCGCTGGCCGCGATCTCGTCCCCGGAGCGGACCTCTGCGTAGTGCACGCCATCCCGCTCGAACGTGGACAGGCTCAGGTCGTCGTCGGAAAGCCATGGATCCTCGGCGTCCTGGGTCTCCATGTCCACGATCATCATCGTCTGCGAATCGGAGGTGACGTTCAACCCGTGCTTGGCCGCCAGGCCGGTGAACCGGGCGGGATCGTGCGTAAGGATGGTCAGCACGCGGGCGGGCGCCTCGGCAGTCGTGGCGGCGAGGGCCGCGAATTCGTCGGGGCTGGGTTCGGACGCAAAAACTTCCCACTCACCGCTGGTATCAGCCCGGAGCACGGCCGGGAACCGGCCCTGCGTCGAGGTCCGGTAGCCGCGACATCCGGCCCAGCCCGCAACCCACACCTGAAAAAGGCCAGTGATGTCTTCAACCAGGGTTTCCTGACTCATGGCATGAAGACTATTCCAGCAGGATCGCAAGCAACAGGGGGTGGCCCAGTGCTTATGGAATTGTGATGCGCCCCCGCTCCCGGGCCGGCGGTAACCCTGCTCCGGGCCGGCGGTACCCTTAAATACGTGGCTTTGAACCGAATTGTGCTCTTTTACGGCTTTACCCCTATCGCGGATCCGGACGCCGTGCGGCTTTGGCAGCGCGCCCTCTGCGAGAAGCTCGGCCTGACCGGCCGCATCCTTATCTCCAAGGACGGAATCAACGCCACGGTGGGCGGGGAAATCGGCGCGGTCAAACAGTACGTCAAGACCACCCGCGAGTACCCGGGGTTCCGGGGCATCGACGTGAAGTGGTCCGACGGCGGCGCAGAGGACTTTCCCAGGCTCAGCGTCAAGGTGCGGGACGAGATCGTCTCCTTCGGTGCGCCCGGAGAATTGACCGTCGATGCCAATGGAGTGGTGGGCGGAGGCAAGCACCTCAAGCCCGAGGAACTGCACGAACTGGTGGACGCCAAGAAGCAGGGCGGCGAGGACGTGGTGTTCTTCGACGGCAGGAATGCCTTTGAGGCCCAAATCGGCCGGTTCAAGGACGCCGTGGTCCCCGACGTCGCCACCACGCACGACTTCATCAAGGAACTCGACTCGGGCAAGTACGACGACCTCAAGGACAAGCCCGTGGTCACCTACTGCACCGGCGGCATCCGCTGCGAGGTCCTCTCCAGCCTGATGGTGAACCGCGGCTTCAAGGAGGTCTACCAGCTCGACGGCGGCATTGTCCGCTACGGCGAGGCCTTCAAGGACCAGGGGCTCTGGGAAGGCTCACTCTACGTCTTCGACAAGCGCATGCACCTCGAGTTCAGCGAGGACGCCAAGACGATCGGCCAGTGCGCCCGCTGCTCGGCACCCACCAGCAAATTCGAGAACTGCTCCAACCCCAGCTGCCGGACCCTGACGCTGTACTGCGCCGGGTGCGCCTCCAGCCCGGAGACGCTCCGCTGCCCCGAAGGCTGCGCCGCTGCCTGAGCCCGCACGTCAAAGCCTGCGGAGCCGGAACGCATAGTTCGCCGCGCTGCCCGCTTCCAGCCGCACCGTCAGGACGCTCCGGGTGGAGAGATAGAAGACGTTCTCCCGGTTGATGCCGCAGCGAAGGCCAAGATCCACCAGCGTCACGTCCTCGGTGCTCACCGTGAACGCCACCCGGCGTTGGCTTCGGCAGGCCAAGGCCAGCGAGTATGTGCCGGCCTCCAGGGCCGGTGATGCCACGGTCCGCACTTCGCCGGACCCCAACAACCCGGCATCGGCCTGGACCTCGGGTGCCGTACCCTCCGGCAGGGCACGGGACACCCAATCATCGAGGTCGGCGCCGCTGACCGGGTCCTGTTGCAAAGGATCGCGGGTGAACGCTGGAACCGGGGCGATGGTAGTGCCGCCCTGGACGGCACCGGCCCGGCCGTCGTCGTACGTATATTCGCAGCCTGCCAGGGCACCTGCCGCAAGCACCAGTCCAAGGGCGACGGCGGCCGCGGGCTTCGGTGCCCGCGGCGCCCGTGCTGTCCCTCGGGGAAGGGGCGCGGAGAACCTCCGCACACTGGGCATAGTCCGACTGTATGCCCGCGACGGGCGCCGGGCCAGAGCCGGAAACCGGTGTTATTGCGCCGGGGCCAGCCGGTACGCGTAGAGCAGCGGGGCGTCCACGCTGGAGCTGCTGATTTGGACCCGGCCGCCGGCAGGCAGGTTGATCCTGGTGGTCTCGGCACGGCCGTTGCAGGCCGCACCCGCTTCGGTGACGGCCTTGCCGTCCAGTGACACCGCGAAGAACGCCTTGCCGGTGCCGGCACACACCGCCGTGAGCGTGTAGCTGCCGGCAGGAACGGAAGCTGCTTCCTGCACGAGGTGGTCCCGGTTGAGGATCTTGCCCGAATCCTGAAGCACCACGTCCGCCGGGGACGTGGGCAGCGCCGTGGCCCGCCACTGCGGAACATCCGCGGCCTCCACCGAGCCCGCAGGCGAACACCCTGCGACGGTGAGCCCAAGGGCTGCGGCCACCAGTACCGCCGGCAGCGTACGGCGTACCGCGGCGGTGCGGGCGCGCGGAAGGAAGGTCAGGCGGGAAGGCATGCTTCCACCGTACCCCGCTGCCGGGCCGGACTAAACTTGAGCGGTGCCTAAATCCCCGTACGAGTTCACCGCCGGCAACACTCCCGACGCACCCCGCAGCGACCTTCCCGGGCTGCTGGCGGCGCTCGCCGCAGACCTCCGCAGGATCGACTACACGCTCGACGGCGTCGCCCGGCTGCTGGGGCCCACGGCCTCCGCGGCGCTGAACCGGGACCAGGTCATTCCCGCCATGCTGGCAACCGCGCAGGCAGTGCAGCGCACCGCAGCGGCGGCGCCCCTTGCCGCCGTCGTCCGGCTGTGGCTCCTGGCCGAGCCGCAGGAACGGGAAACGCTCGACGCCGCGCTGCCGGGCATCGGCGTGGAAGGGCTCCTGGAGCTGGGGCTGGTCCAGCCCGTCCCCGGCACGCCCCGCATCACGGCCAAAGCCGACCTGCGCCCGTACGGCTGGGATGCCAACCCCGACGGCAGCGGCGGCGCTGAACTGTGGGTGGCCAGCGACCTCGCGGCCCACCAGCAGGCAGGAGTCCTGCGGCGCGACCATGTCCTGGGCATCGGGCAGGCGTCCACCACGCTGGTGCAGACCACCGTCCGGCAGCACACCGAACGCGCCCTGGACCTGGGCACGGGGTGCGGCATCCAGGCCTTCCACCTGCTGCACCACTGCCAGCACGTGACCGCCACCGACATCTCCGAACGCGCCCTGGCCTATGCCCGCTTCAACATCCTGCTCAACGCCGAGGCACTCTCCGTGGACCCGGACCGGCTCGAGGACCGGGTGAGCCTGCGCCTGGGTTCGCTGCTGGAGCCGGTGGCCGGGGAGGAATTCAGCCTGGTGGTGTCCAACCCGCCGTTCGTGATCACGCCGCGCAGTGCCGGAGAGGACGCGGCCGGCCAATTCACCTACCGCGACGGCGGTCTGCCGGGCGATGAGATCGTCGCGTCCCTGGTGGCGGACCTGCCCGGCGTCCTGGCGCCGGGCGGTGTGGCCCAGCTGCTGGGAAACTGGGAAGTCCCTGCCGGCGCCAACTGGGATGAGCGGCCGAGGTCCTGGGTGCGGGCAGGCACCGACGCCTGGTTCATCCAGCGGGAGCAGGTCAGCCCGGAACAATACGCGGAAACCTGGCTGCAGGACGCCTCCGAATCCCGGGACCGGGCACACTACCGGGACGCCTACGCCGCGTACCTCGCGGATTTCGGGTCCCGGAACGTCGCCGGGATCGGCTTTGGCATGGTGTGGCTGCGGCGCCCCGCTGCGGCCGGGCAGGAAACCATCAGCCGCTTTGAGGAAATCACATACCCCATCGAGCAGCCCATCGGACCCCACCTGGGCGCCGCCGTCGAACGCAGCGACTGGCTGGCAGGGCACGATCTCGCCGGAACGCACCTGCTCGTGGCCGACGACGTCACCGAGGAGCGCCACCAGCGCCCCGGCGCCGAGCACCCCGGCGTGATCCTGCTCCGGCAGGGCGCCGGGCTGCGCCGCACCAACCTGATGAGCACCGAGCTGGCCGGGTTCGTCTCGGCGTGCGACGGCGACCTGGCCGCCGGGCAGATCGCCGCGGCCCTGGAGGCCCTCCTGGGCGGCGAGGCCGGGTCGTTCCAGCGCTTGCTGCTTGCCGACGTGGCCAACCTGGTGCGGGACGGCTTCCTCATTCCGGCCGTGTTTCCGGCCGAACAGTAAGCCCCCTTATGCTCCAGGCCGCGCCCCGTCTTTTCCACATGAATGCGCACGATTCCCCAAAATATGGTGAACTAGGCGAACATGGGCTCATCTGCCCCAGCAACCTTTTTCTGTAGGAGCACCGTGCCAAGCAAGGCCAAAACCGGCAAGAAACTCGTGATTGTGGAGTCTCCGGCCAAGAGCAAGACCATCGCCAAGTACCTCGGCGAGGGCTTCATCGTAGAGGCCTCCATTGGTCACATCCGCGACCTGCCGCAACCGTCCGAACTCCCCGCCGAGCTGAAGAAAACGTCGGTGGGCAAGTTCGCCGTCGACATCGACCACGACTTCAAGCCCTACTACGTGGTGTCTCCGGACAAGAAGAAAAAGGTGACCGAGCTCAAGGCTGCGCTCAAGGACGCCGACGAACTTTACCTCGCAACCGATGGGGACCGCGAAGGCGAAGCCATCGCGTGGCACCTGCTGGAAGTGCTCAAGCCCAAGGTTCCGGTCTACCGGATGACGTTCGGCGAAATCACCAAGGAAGCCATCCAGCGCGCCATGGGCAACCTGCGCGATGTTGACCAGGACCTGGTGGATGCGCAGGAAACCCGCCGCGTGCTGGACCGCCTGTACGGCTACGAGATCTCCCCGGTGCTGTGGCGCAAGGTGGCCCGCGGCCTGTCCGCCGGCCGCGTGCAGTCCGTGGTCACGCGCATGGTGGTGGACCGCGAACGCGAACGCATGGCCTTCAAAGCCGCCTCCTACTGGGACCTGACCGGCCAGTTCGGCGCGGACTCGGGCTCGTTCAAGGCCAAGCTCGCCGCCGTTGACGGCGCCAAGGTGGCCAGCGGCCGCGACTTCAATGACAACGGCGAGCTCACCGCCAAGAACGTGGCCCACCTCAACGAGGAGCTTGCGACGTCCCTCGCCGCCGGGCTCCAGGATGCGGACTTCCGCGTCCGCTCGGTGGACACCAAGCCGTACACCCGCCGCCCGGCCGCGCCGTTCACCACCTCCACCCTCCAGCAGGAGGCCGGCCGCAAGCTGCGCTTCTCCTCAAAGAGCACCATGCAGGTGGCCCAGCGGCTCTACGAAAACGGCTACATCACCTATATGCGTACGGACTCGTCGGCGCTGAGTGACGAAGCCATCACCGCGGCGCGCCGGCAGGCCTCGGAGCTCTACGGGCCGGAATACATTCCGCAGTCCCCGCGCGTCTACTCCAACAAGGCCGCCAACGCGCAGGAAGCGCACGAGGCCATCCGCCCGGCAGGAGACTCCTTCCGCACGCCGGCCCAGGTTGCCAAGCAGCTCTCCGGGGACGAGTTCCGCCTGTATGAGCTCATCTGGAAGCGCACCGTGGCGTCCCAGATGGGCGATGCCAAGGGCTCGACGGCGACCATCCGCCTGGGTGCCATTGCCGCCGACGGGCGGGACGCCGAGTTCTCCGCCTCCGGCACCGTCATCACCTTCCCCGGCTTCCTGGCCGCCTACGAAGAAGGCAAGGACGAGACCCGCGGCGATGACGAGTCCGACGAAGCACGCCGGCTCCCGAACGTGGCCAAGGACGACTCCCTCACCGCCGCGGACATCCAGGCGGTAGGCCACGAAACCTCGCCGCCGCCGCGCTACACGGAAGCGTCCCTGACCGCCGAACTGGAAAAGAAGGGCATCGGCCGCCCGTCGACGTACGCGTCCACGATCTCCACCATCCAGGACCGCGGCTACGTCCGGAAGCAGGGCTCCGCGCTGGTGCCCAGCTGGATCGCGTTCTCGGTGATCCGGTTGCTGGAGCAGCACTTCAGCGACTACGTGGACTACGAATTCACTGCCGACATGGAAGGCGACCTGGACAAGATCGCCAACGGCCAGGAGGCGGGAGCTTCGTGGCTCCGGCACTTCTACTTCGGCGAAGACTCCGACCCCGGCCTGTTGAGCATCGTCAACAACCTGGGCGAGATCGATGCCCGTGAGATCAACTCCATCCCGATCACCGACGACATCACCTTGCGGGTGGGCAAGTTCGGCCCGTACCTGGAAAGTTCGGCAGCCGTCGTTGATCCCAAGACGGGCGAGATCGTGGAGTCGGCCCGGGCCAACGTGCCCGAGGACCTGGCCCCGGACGAACTGACCGCAGCCAAAGCCATTGAGCTGATGGAGACTGCGGCGCCGGAGGAGCGCGTGCTCGGTGCAGACCCGCACACGGGACACACTGTCGTGGCCAAGAACGGCCGCTACGGCGCCTACGTCACCGAGATCATCCCGGAAATGACCGACGAAGACCTGGCCAAGCAGCCGGTGGAGTACTACAAGAACGGCAAGCCCAAGCCGCCCAAGAAACCGGTCAAGGCCAAGCCGCGCACGGGTTCGTTGTTCAAGTCCATGACCGTGGAGTCCGTGACGCTGGACGAAGCCCTGCAGCTCATGAGCCTGCCTCGCGCGCTGGGCGAGGACGCCGAAGGCAACCTCATTACCGTGCAGAACGGCCGGTTCGGTCCGTACCTGAAAAAGGGCACGGATTCGCGCTCGATCGGATCCGAAGAGGAAATCTTCACCATTACCCTGGAGCAGGCGCTGGAGATCTATTCACAGCCCAAGCAGCGCGGCGCCCGTGCCGCCGTGCCGCCGCTGGCCGAGTTCGGTCCGGACCCGGTGTCGGAGAAGAACATCGTGGTGAAGGAAGGCCGGTTCGGTCCGTACATCACCGACGGCATCACCAACATCACGGTTCCGCGTGCCACCTCCCTGGAGGAACTCACCCGGGAACAGGCCGTGGAACTGTTGGCCGAGAAGCGCGCCAAGGGCCCGGTCAAGCGGACGGCCACCCGCAAGGCACCCGCAAAGAAGAAGGCAACGGCCAAGAAGTAGTTAGTGCCTGGCCGGCGCGTTTGCGCCGGCCACCGGATCGTGATCGGGTAGACGGTATGACTGAACAGCCCGCGCACACGGATCTCCAGCCGCTTAACGACCTTGAGGAGAAGCTCGCCACCGGTGGGCAGGAAGACGCCAATCCTGTTGACGTCATCCTGTCCTTCCTGAACAGCGAGGTCTACATCATCAGCTCGGACACGGTGGAAGGCGTGGACTCCCAGGTTGAGCCGCTGGTCCTTGCCAACGCCGACGGCCGCCCCGTCCTCGCCGTGTTCTCGCACCCCACCCGGGTGGACCAGCAGTACCTGGAAGCCGCACCCAACGTGCTGGGCACGCAGGGTGCAGCCATCATCGCCAACCTTGGCGACGAACTGGGCATGGTGATCAACCCCGGCGCCGCCTACGGCTTCGAGATCGATCCTGAAGGCGTGGCGAACATCCGGCGCGACTTCAAGCGCGCCGACGAGCAATAATGTCCCCATGCGTCTAGGCGTCCTCGACATCGGGTCCAACACCGTCCACCTGCTCCTGGTGGACGCCCACCCCGGTGCGCAGCCTGTCCCGTTTGCGTCCCACAAGCGGCCGTTGTCCCTGGTCCAGTACCTTGAACCGGACGGCAGCATCAGCGACGAAGGACAGCATGAGCTGACCGAGTTCGTCCTGGAGGCCTGGGAATTCGCGGCCCGGCACAAGGCCGAAGACCTGCTGGCATTCTGTACCTCGGCCATCCGCGAGGCCACCAACGGCCCCGCCGTCCTGGCCCGGGTCAAGCACGAGACCACGGTGACCCTCCAGGAACTCACCGGGAGCGAAGAAGCGTCCATGACGTTCTTCGCGGTGCGGCGCTGGCACGGGTGGGGCGCCGGCCCCATCCTGAACCTGGACATCGGTGGCGGCTCCTTTGAAATGGCCTTCGGCCAGGACGAGCTTCCTGAGGTGGCCACCTCCGTGCCGCTCGGCGCCAGCAGGCTCACCCGCGACTGGTTCCCCGAGGACCCGCCGTCGGCCAAAAGCGTCAAGGAACTGCGGCGCTACATCAGGGCCACCCTCAAACCTGCTGTCCGGGAATTCGACGGCCTCGGCCGGGCCAACGTGGTGGCAGGCACCTCAAAAACGTTCCGCTCCCTGGCCCGGATCGCCGGGGCCGCGCCCAGCGCCGAAGGCCCCTACGTCAAGCGCGAACTGCACGCCTCGGACCTGGGGATCTGGACCCAGCGGATCTCGGCCATGAGCTCCGAGGACAGGCTGCATCTCCCCGGTGTATCCGAAGCACGGGCGCACCAGCTCCTTGCCGGTGCACTGGTGGCCGAAGCCGCCCTGGAGATGTTCAAGTTCAAGAAGCTGCGCATCTGCCCCTGGGCTTTGCGCGAAGGGCTCATCCTGCGCCGCCTGGACCAGCTGGTCTTCGCCGGGCCGCTGGAACCGGCGCCCCATGTGGCCGCGTCCCGCCCGGTGGAACCTGCCCTCTAGCAACCAAGCGTTCGGCCGGGCAGCGACACCAGCCGCGCTTAAATGCGGAAGCACCGGGGCCGGCAACAGGAAAATGGGGGAAAACCTGTTGCCGAGCCACCGGTGCCCTGGCAGGCATCCCCATGCCTGCCGCATCACTCGCACCCTCAATGAGGTAATAACTACGTTAGGACCCCAAGTTGTGCGCTGCCTGCGCTGAACATGGGAGTTGCCTGTGAATGCATGCGTACTGCAATGATGGAGGCATGAGCAACCGAATTGCATTCCTTGGCTGTGGATCCATGAACGAGGCCATTCTTGCCGGCCTGCTGGAGGCCGGGACGGACCCCGGGGATGTGGTGGCCACCGTCCGCCGCGCGGAGCGCGCATCGGAACTCGCCGAACGGTACCCGGGCATTACCGCGATCGCCGGCGAGGAAGAACCAGACAACAACAAACAGGCCACCAAGGGATCCGCCGTCGTCATCCTTGGCGTCAAACCGGTGGGAATTGCTGACCTGGCCCGGGAGATCGGCCCGGCCCTTTCGCCGGATGCCGTGGTGGTCAGCGTTGCCGCGGCAGTATCCATCGCCCAGCTCGAAGCCGCGCTCCCCGCCGGCCAGCCGGTCATCCGGACCATGCCCAACACGCCGGCAAAGCTGGGCCGCGGCGTGGTGTCCGTCTCGCCGGGAACCCACTGCACTCCCGAGCAGCTCCGGAAGGTCAAGGACATCCTGCAGGGCGCCGGGACGGTGGTCGAAGTGCCCGAAGAGCAGGTGGATGCGCTGTCAGCGATCAGCGGCTCGGGCCCGGCGTACGCCTTCTACCTGGCCGAGGCCATGGCGTCGGCGGGGGAGGAGTTGGGCCTGGACCGCGAGCTGTCCCTGCTCCTTGCCCGCGAAACGGTGGCCGGCGCAGGCTTCATGCTCGCCGAACCGGGGGCGGATCCCTCCGCGCTGCGCAAAGCGGTCACCAGCCCCAACGGCACCACGGAACGGGCCATCGCCACGTTCGACGAACAGGGCATCCCGGCCATCATCGCCGCCGGCGCCAAGGCGGCAGCGGACCGGGCGGCGGAAATCACCAAGCAGCTTGGGTAACGGAGGTTGGGCATGTCGAAATCCGGTTTCAGCAAGCCCAACCACCGGGGGACCTTATGGCCGGGCGGCGAACCGTTCCAGCAGGTCGACGTGCCCGGAGACAATGAGCATGTCCCGCGAGGACACCTTGGTCTCGGGCCGGGCGTAGGTGAAATCCTCGCCCGGGGACTTCACGCCCACAATGGTCACACCGTACTTGGAGCGGACCTTCGACTCGTCCAGCGTGAACCCCACGGTCTCGCGCGGCGGGTACATCTTCACAATGGCGAAGTCGTCGTCGAACTCGATGAAGTCCAGCATCCTGCCCGAGACCAGGTGCGCTGCCCGGACTCCGGCGTCGGCCTCCGGGTAGATCACGTGGTTGGCCCCGATCCGCGTCAGGATCTTGCCGTGCGAGGGGGTGATTGCCTTGACCCAAAGGTGTTCGATTCCCAGGTCCACCAGGTTGACAGTGATCAGCACGGAGGACTCGATGGACGTCCCCACCCCCACCACCGCGGAACTGAACTCCTGCGCGCCCAGCTGGCGCAACGCGTCGATGTTGGTGGCGTCAGCCTCCACCACGTGGGTCAGGAGCGGGGCCCATTTCTGCACCAGGTTCCGGTCGCGTTCGATCGCGAGTACTTCCCGGCCCTGTTTGACCAGCTGCTCTGCCGTGGATGATCCGAAGCGGCCCAGCCCGATCACCAGCACCGGGGCGTTGTGGGCGGGGCGCCGCGGGGCGTCTGTGGAACTAGCCAATGATGGGCCTCTCTTCGGGGTAGTGGTACAACTGGCTGCGCTGGCGCAGGGCCAGGGCGGCTGCGAGGGTCACGGTTCCCACGCGGCCCGCGAACATCAGGGCCGCGAGGACATAGACGCCGGCAGGGGGCACCTCGGCGCTGAGGTTGGTGCTCAGGCCCACCGTGGCGAACGCGGAAATGGTTTCGAACAGCACCCGGTCAAGCGACTGGCCGCTGATGGCCAGGAGCAGGAAAGCGGACACTGACACCAGGGTGGCGCCGGCCACGATCACCGAGATGGCCACCCGCATGCTTCCTTGCGGGATGGTCCTGCCGTAGACCTTGACGTCCGCGTCACCGCGGGCCTCCGCGACGATGGCCAGGAACATCACGGCGATGGTGGTGACCTTGATGCCGCCCGCCGTCGACGCGGAACCGCCGCCGGCGAACATCAGGGCGTCCGTCAGCAGCATGGTGGTGGAATCCATATGGTTCTGGTCCACCAGGTTGAAGCCGCCGGAACGCGTCATGACGGAGGCGAACAGCGCGTGGGTGATCTTGTCGCCCACATCCATGGTGCCGATGGTCCGGACGTTGTCCCACTCCATCAGCGCCCAGAGGAACGCCCCGGCCACCAGCAGGATCAGCGATACCTGGATGGTGAGCTTGGTATGCAGGTTCCACTTTTTCCAGTTCAAGCCGTTCTGTTGGAGGACCATCACCACGGGGAAGCCCAGGCTGCCCAGGAAGACGCCCACCATCAGCGGGATAAGGATCCACAGGTCCGTCTCGTAGGGCACGATGCCGTCCGAGTGCGGGGTGAAGCCGGCGTTGTTGAACGACGAAATGGCATAAAAGATGCCATGCCACACCGACTGCCAGAAGGGCTCGCCCAGGGTCAGGAACCGGGGAACGAGCGCCAGGGCCAGGACGCCCTCGATGACCACGGAGGTGGTGATGACGATCCGGAGCAGGGTGCCCACCTCACCGAGGCGGCCGGCGTTGTTCATGGATTCGGCGGCAATGATCTTCCCGCGCACCCCCAACCGCTTGCTCACCATCAGCGCCAGCAGCGAGGCCAGCGTCAAGGTACCCAACCCGCCGATGAAGATGCCCACCAGGATCACCAGCTGGCCGAAGAAGGACCAGTGCACCGCCGTCGACACCACCGTTAGTCCCGTCACGCAGACGGCCGAGACGGCGGTGAACAGGGCCTCGTGGATGGGGGTGGCGGTTCCGTTGGCCGAAGCCATGGGCAGGGACAGCAGGAACGTGAACACCATGCAGACCGCGGCGAACGCCGTCAGGGCAAGCCTGGCAGGGGAGGTGTTGGCGATGTCGTCGATGAAGTCGCGAAGCCGCGTGAAGATCCAGAGGCCCTCCCGCTCCTGCGCTGGGGGGTGCCAGCTGGCCGGGGTCCGGGGCCTTGACTGGCTCTGCGTCATGTGTGGCTTTTCCTCGGTCGAAACTGCTTCCCCCAGTAGTAAACCACTAAAGCCCGGCTTCATGGCCCGGCTGGGAGTCCGGCGGGCTCGGGTAGCCTGTGATTGATGACATATCTGCCCGGTCTAAGCCAGCCCGCGCCGCCGACGATGGTGGCGTGGAGCCCTGACATGACTGCCTACAACTTTGGTCCGGGCCACCCCATGGCACCGGAACGGATGGACCTGACGGCCCGCCTGGCGCGCAGCCTGGGGCTCTTCGACCTGGACCATGTGGACGTGCAGGCGCCGGAGACCGCCTCCGACGCGGAACTGGAAGCGGTTCACTCGGTGGATTATGTCGCGGCGGTGCGCAGGGTCAGCGCCGACCCCTCCCGGCCGGACGAGTCCCGGGGGCTGGGGACCGAGGATGACCCGGCTTTCGCGGGAATGCATGAGGCCGCGGCGCGGCTTGCCGGCGGATCCCTGATGGCCGCCCAGGGCGTGCTGGAGGGCTGGGCCGTGCATGCGGTCAACTTCGGCGGCGGCATGCACCACGCCGCCCGGGACCGTGCCAGTGGATTCTGCATCTACAACGACGCCGCCCTTGCCGTCCAGCGGCTCCTCGACGGCGGCGTGGGAAAAGTGGCCTACATCGATGTCGATGCCCACCACGGCGACGGAACGCAGAACATCTTCTGGGACGATCCCCGGGTCCTGACGCTCTCGCTGCACGAAACAGGACTGACCCTCTTTCCCGGAACAGGGTTCGCCAACGAGATCGGCGGCCCCGCAGCGGAGGGAACAGCCGTCAACGTTGCCCTGCCCGCCGGCACCGGGGACGCCGGCTGGCTCCGGGCGTTCTACGCCATCGTGCCGCAACTGGTGGGCGCGTTCGAACCGGAGGTCATCGTGAGCCAGCACGGCTGCGATTCACACCGCAGCGACCCCCTCACCCACCTCAACCTCAGTGTCGACGGGCAGCGCGAGGCCGCGAACGCCGTCGCAAACCTGGCCGAACGGTTCTGCGGGGGCCGGTGGATCGCCACCGGCGGCGGCGGCTACAACGTCCTGGATGTGGTGCCGCGGTCCTGGAGCCACCTGGTGGCGATCGCCGCCGGGCGGCCAGTGCCGCTGCGCACCGCCGTCCCGGAAGACTGGCGGCTCTATGTGGCGGAGAAATTCGGGACCGTGGCCCCCGCGCTGATGGGGGATGACGTGGAGCTGTGGTGGCGGTCCTGGGAAGTGGGCTTCGACCCCAACGACGCCGTGGACCGTACCGTCATGGCGACCCGCAAGGCGGTGTTCCCCTTGCACGGGCTGGACCCCTGGTTCGACTAGCGGCTCCGGTGGTGCACCGGAGCAGTGGGGTACCGAAATAGTTGATGCCTTTCGGCGTATATGTCGCTAGGGTGGGAGGCATGGTGACAGACGACGTATTTGCCGTCATAGCGGAATCCACCCGGCGGGAGATCCTGGTGGCCCTCCGGGCGGGGGACAAAGCAGTGGGGGAGCTGGTGGAGGAACTGGACGCCAGCCAGCCCACCATTTCCAAGCACCTGAAGGTCCTGCGGGAAGCGCAGCTGGTCAGCATGCGCGCGCAGGGCCAGAAGCGGTACTACGCCTTGAACCGGGGTCCGCTGGAGGGCATCGCAAGCTGGCTGGAGACGTTCGACGTCGGCACGGCCGCCAAAGCTGCCTCCTCGCCAACCAGCGCCTCACCAAAGAACGGCGCCGCAGGGAACACCGCATCAGCGGCGAAGGGCAGGCCAGCGGCGGCCGCCGCGGCGGGCCTGGCGGAGGCACCCGCCGCCGTCGTGCCGGGGCATGTGGCGCCTCGCCAGGAGGACGCCGCGGCGGGCGTCCTGGCGCGCGAGGGAGCAGAACTGAGTCCCGCCGTCGTCATTCCCGGCGGAACAGCAGCCCCGTTGAGCGATGACAGCGTTCCGCAGCAGATCGGACGCAGTGTTGGCCGCGCGGCCACCAAAGCCGCGGACCTGTTGGCAAACCTCCCCAACCTGCCCAAGTTCGGCCGCAAGAAATAGGGTGGACGCCGGCGGCTCAGTGCTTGCCCAGCAGCCGCACGTGGTCCGGCGTGAGCCCCGAAACGGAACTGACGCCCAGCAGCGCCATGGTGCGTGCCATGTCCTTTTCCAGGATCTCCAGGGCGCGGTCCACGCCGGCCCGTCCGCCGGCCATCAGGCCGTAGAGGTAGGCGCGCCCAATCAGGGTGAAGTCCGCGCCAAGGGCAAGGGCGGCCACGATGTCGGCGCCGCTCATGATGCCGGTGTCCAGCATGATGGCCGCGTCCGTGTGGTCCTTGGTGAATGCCTCCTTGACCTCGGGGAGCAGGTGGAACGGGATGGGGGCCCGGTCCAGCTGGCGGCCGCCGTGGTTGGAGAGCACCACGCCGTCTGCGCCATGGTCCACGACGCGGCGGGCGTCCTCCACCGTCTGGATGCCCTTGACCACCAGGTTGCCTTTCCAGGTGTCGCGCAGCCAGTCCAGGTCCTCGAAGGTGAGCGTGGGATCGAACATGGAGTTGATCAGGTCCGCCACGGTGCCGGTGTAGCGCGAGAGCGACGCGAAGGTCAGCGGCTCGTGGGTGAGGAAGTTGAACCACCAGGCCGGCCGGTAGGAGGCATCCAGGACAGTCTTCAGGGTCAATGCCGGCGGGATGGTCATGCCGTTGCGGACGTCGCGGAGGCGGGCACCGGCCACGGCTGTGTCCACGGTGACCATGAGGGTGTCGTTGCCGGCCTTGGCGGCGCGCTCGATCAGTTCCAGCGAACGGTCGCGGTCCGTCCACAGGTACAGCTGGAACCAGTTCCGGCCGTTGGGTGCGGCTGCTGCCACGTCCTCAATGGACGCGGTGCCCATGGTGGAGAGCGTGTAGGGGATGCCCGCTGACTCGGCGGCCCGGGACCCGGCGTATTCGCCCTCGGACTGCATCATCCGGGTGAATCCGGTGGGGGCGATGCCGACGGGAAGCCGGGACGGTTTGCCGAGGATGGTGGTGCTGAGGTCGATGGCAGAGACGTTCCGCAGGATCCCGGGCCGGAATTCGATGTCCAGGAAGGCCTGGCGGGCCCGGCGGAGGGTAATTTCCTCCTCGGCTGCTCCGTCCGTGTAGTCGAAGGGAGCTTGCGGAGTACGCCGCTTGGCGATGTCCCGGAGTTCCCAGATGGTGCTGGCCCGCTTGAGCCGGGCGTCCTTGCTGAACTCCGGCTTCTTGAACTGCATCAGCGGAGCGAGGTCCGAGTACTTGGGCACGCGGCGCTTCAGGGCGGGGGGCACGGCGGACGACGCCGGCGCCCTGGCGGGTGCGTGCGCTGCCGGGATGTCCGTGGTGTCCGGGGCCGGGGCGGCCTCCGGGTTGCCGGGCTGGATGATGTGGGTCATGGCGTCCTCCTGTGGTCCAACCACACTGTAGGCCATGTGGTCCAACCACATCAACTACCATTGGCCGTATGCGAACCCATCAGCTGGTCCTGGCGTGGATCGAGGACCAACTCTCTGCCGGCCGGCTGGCCGTCGGCGGCAGGCTGCCTGCCGAACGGACCCTGGCCGAGCAGCTCACGGTCTCCCGGACGTCCGTGCGGGAAGCCATCCGGATCCTCGAGGCGATGGGCGTGGTCCGCGCGGGTGTTGGGTCCGGCCCCGATGCCGGGACGGTGGTCATCTCCGATCCCACCGCGGCGCTCGGCTCCGCCCTCCGCCTGCACGTTGCCACCCAGCACCTGCCCGTGGCGGACATTGTGGAGACCCGCGTCCTGCTGGAGTCCTGGGCTGCGGGCAAGGCACGGCCGGATGCCCCCGAACTCGACGAGGCCGCGGCCCTGCTGGCCGGGATGGACCAGGCGGAAGGCCTGTCGGTCGGTGACTTCCTGGCCCTCGATGTCCGCTTCCATTTCGCGCTGGCCAACGCCGCCGGCAATGCGGTGGTCAGCGCCATGATGGGATCCCTCCGCGAGGCTATCCAGGGCTACGCCGCAGAGCTGACGTCAAACCTGCCCGACTGGGACGCCACCGCCTCCCGTTTGCGCGCTGAGCACCACGCCATCCTTGCCGCGGTCCGGAAGGGCGACGGCGGCCGGGCGGCGGAACTGGTGGCGGCACACATCGAGGGGTATTACCGGGAAGCGGGCCTGGGGGCCGGGTCCCGGGAACCCTAGCCGTGGACGGCGCTCCGTGGCGCCTTGGCCGGGCCGCTGCTGGCCCGGACTTCCAGCCGCGGCTGGAACCGGCTGCCGGGCACCTCGTTCCCTTCCTTGCGGATCAATGCCCGGAGCTGGTGCCAGGCCTGCTCGCCCAGTTCGGTGATGGGGACGGCCGCGGTGGTGAGCGCCGGCGTCGTGTACTTGGCGAAGGGGATGTCGTCGAATCCGGTGACGGAGATGTCGCCGGGCACGTCCAGGCCCCGTTCATGCAGTCCGCTCATCAGGCCCATGGCCACGAGGTCGTTGAAGGCGAGGATGCCGGTGGCCCCGCTCGCCAGGACCGCGTCAACTGCTTCATGTCCCGTGTCGAAGTCCGAGCCGCCCTCAAGCATGGTGACCTCCACCTGCGGGTGGGCGGCCTTGAAAGCCTCCAGGCCCTTGAGCCGCATGCCGTTGGATGCGCTCCGCGGAGGCCCTGCCAGGAAGGCCAGCCGGGTGTGCCCCAGCTCCACCAGGTGCCCTGCGATGTCCTGGACGCCCTGCCCGTAGTCCACCACCAGGCTGGGCACGTCCGGCGCGTCCGTGGTGCGGTTGATCAGCACCAGCGGGTGCAGGGACGGCGCGATCTCCGTCAGTTCGGCATCGGACATGCGGGGGGCGCAGAGGACCAGTCCGTCGCAGCGGCGGCGCGCTTCGCCGGCCAGGATGGACTCCTCGCTGGAAACCTCGAACGAATCCGCGATCAGCACCCGGTAGCCGTCCTGTGCCGCGGCCCGGCTGAGGCCGCGAAGGATCGCCTGGAACGTGGGATTGGCCAGATCCGGCACCACGATGCCGATGGTGTCCGTCTTTCCCAGTGCGAGGCTGCGGCCCACCGGGTTGGGCTGGTACTTCAGTTCGGCGGCGGCTGCGCGGACCCTGGCGGCGATGTCCGGGTCCACGGTGAAGTTCCCGTTCATGACACGCGAAACCGTGGCGTGTGAGACTCCTGCCTTAACGGCGACATCCGCGATGCCGATCCGGCCGCTTGCCGATTTCCTGGCCATGGGGAACCCTTCTGTCGCGCCACTCCGGACGGATGCTGCCGGCTGCGTTAGGCGCCGTGCCAACAAGCCCCGGGTGGCAGGTGCTTTGGAAGACAGCATATACGGCAGCCGGAAAGCGATTTCTATCCTTTTCCCGGCAGTTTTCCGCCGGGGAGGGCGCCAGCGCTCCGCGCTTGCTCAGAAAACGCTTTCTGTTAGCGCCCGGAGTGGTTGACGGATGGGCGGGCGGGTTGATACAACTTCTATAGCGAACTGAGAAAACGCTTTCTCAGGCAGGTGCAGCAGAGTGCCACCGCCGAACCGCAGCGGCCGCCCCGGCGGCCGGGCAATGAGCTTTCGAAAGGGACCCCCACATGGTCAACACAGCCGAGACGACGTCGGCCGCAGCTGCTCCCCATACGGCTGCCGGCAGCCCCACCTCCGACGGCCGCAAGGCGCGCCTTGCCCTGGTGGGCACCGGAGGGCGTTCTGAAATGTACATCCGCGCAGTGTTCGGCAAGCACGCCGACACCGCGGAACTGGTCGCGTTCTCGGACGTGAACCCCGGCCGCGTGGAGTTCTACCAGGGCCTCATCCAGGAACTCGGCGCTCCCGGCCCCATTGCCTCGTTCGATCCGGCGGACCTGACGGCCTTTATCCAGGCCAACCACATTGACCGCGTCGTGGTGACCACTCCGGACTACACCCACGCCGACTACATCGTCGAAGCCCTCCGGGCCGGCGCGGACGTTGTGGTGGAAAAGCCGCTCACCATCGATGCCGAGGGCTGCCGCCGCATCACCAAAGCGGTCCAGGAAACCGGCCGCAATGTGGTGGTGACGTTCAACTACCGCTACTCGCCCCGCAACAGCGCCCTGAAGGAGATCATCCAGAGCGGCGTGATCGGCAAGGTCACCTCGATCGACTTCAGCTGGGTCCTGGACACGGTCCACGGCGCTGACTACTTCCGCCGCTGGCACCGCGAGAAGAAGAACTCCGGCGGCCTGCTCATCCACAAGGCGTCCCACCATTTCGACCTCGTCAACTGGTGGATCGACGACGTCCCGGAGCGCGTCTTCGCCTCCGGCGGCCTGAAATTCTATGGCGACAAGAACGCCGCCGAACGCGGGCTGGGCCCCCGCCCCGAGCGCGGAACGCCCGACGCCGGTGCGCCCGCAGGTGACAAGGACCCGTTCGCGCTGGACCTCCGCGAGGACGAACGGCTCAAAGCGCTCTTCCTGGACAACGAACACTACGACGGCTACCGCCGCGACCAGGACGTCTTCACCGGAGGCATCACCATCGAGGACAACCTGGCACTGGTGGTTGAGTACCAGGGCGGGCCGCGCCTGAGCTACTCCCTGAACGCGCACAGCCCGTGGGAGGGGTACCGGGTGGCGGTCAACGGCACGGAAGGCCGGGCTGAGCTCGAAGTGGTGGAACGCGCCGCCGTCCTGCACAGCACGGACAAGAAGACAGTGGTGGACCCGAGCGCAACCCCCGTGGAGGAAGAGGACGCCGTCCGCCGCAACGGCGAACGGCTGGTGGTCCAACGCCACTGGGAGGCCGCGTACGAGGTCCCGATCGTCAATGGCGAAGGCGGCCACGGCGGGGGCGATGAGCTCCTGCTCTCGGACCTCTTCAACGGCCCGGGTGAAGACCCGTTGGGCCGCCCCTCCGGCTACCTCGACGGGCTGCGTT
Organism: Pseudarthrobacter sp. MOO14; assembly: GCF_058267675.1. Classification (NCBI taxonomy): domain Bacteria; kingdom Bacillati; phylum Actinomycetota; class Actinomycetes; order Micrococcales; family Micrococcaceae; genus Pseudarthrobacter; species Pseudarthrobacter sp. MOO14. The sequence goes on along the minus strand of NZ_CM177849.1, from coordinate 1,620,754 downwards.
CGGTATCCGTGGGCATCGCCGGCAACCAGTCGCTCGAGACCTCGCTGCCCATCCGCGTGGAGGACCTGGACCTCGGCGTCGATCTCCGCCGCGGCAAGTAGGGACGAACCATGAGCAGGATATTCGTTACCGGCGGCTCCGGCCGCCTGGGACGCAGTGTTGTCGCGGGGCTCGCCCAGGCGGGCCACGAGGTGGTCTCTGTGGACCGGGACGCCGTGCCCGCCGGCCAGCTGCCGCCCGGCGTCGTGCAGGAAACCGCCGACCTCCTGGCGCCGGGCGAGGCGCTGCGCCTCCTCCGGGAGTCAAGGCCCGACGCCGTCATCCACCTTGCAGCGATCGCCGTCCCTTTCAGCGCGCCGGAGGACGTCATCTTCGCCACCAACACCAGGCTCGCCTTCGCCGTGATCAGCGCGGCTACCGAGCTTGGCGTCCCGAAAATCATCACCGCCAGCAGCCCCACCGTGCTCGGTTATGGCTCGCCCGCGGGCTGGCTTCCGTCGTCGTTCCCGCTCGATGAGCGGACGCCGCCGAAGCCTTGGAACGCCTATGCGCTGTCCAAGCTCATCGCCGAACAGACAGTGCAGATGTTCGCCGCTGCCCAGGGTGAGCGGATCCGGTATGCGGCATTCCGCCCATGCTTCGTGATCTCACCGGAGGAATGGGAGGGGGCGCCCACGCAGCAGGGCCACACCCTGGCTGAACGCCTGGCCGATCCCGCCCTCTCCGCACCGGCCCTGTTCAACTACGTGGACGCCCGGGATGTGGCGGACTTCCTTGACCTGCTGCTCCGGAAAATGACGGATATTCCCAACGGCGAAACCTTCTTCGTCGGCGCCGCGGACGCCCTGGCAACCGCGCCGCTGGCCGAGCTCATGCCCCGCTTCCTGCCGGGCAGCGAAGACATCAGTGCAGGCCTGACCGGGACCAGCCCCGCGTTCTCCATCGCCAAGGCACAGGAACTCCTGGGCTGGCAGCCGCGGCGCAGCTGGCGCACCGAACTCACGTCCCGCCACACCCTCAACGACGAGGCTTCCGCGCTGGTCACTGCCGGCGGCGGAAGCAAGGAGACACCATGAAATTCGACGGCGTACTGTTTTTTCCCGTCACCCCGTTCACGGCCGAAGGCGCCGTTGACGTCGCACTGCTCAAGGAACACATCGCCTCCCGGCTGCCCTACGGCCCGGGCGGCGTCTTCCCTGCCTGCGGCACTGGTGAATTCCATGCCCTCAGCATCGACGAGGTCCGCACCGTGGTGGCGGCCGCCGTCGAGGTCGTCGCCGGAAAGGTCCCCGTGGTGGCCGGGGCGGGTGGACCGCTGGGCCACGCCCTCGCTGCCGCCCGGGTGGCCGAGGAAGCCGGCGCCGACGCCCTCCTGGTGCTTCCGCCCTACCTGGTGACCGGACCCACCGACGGCCTGGTGGCCTACATCGAGGCTGTCGCCGATGCCAGCAGCCTGCCGGTCATTGTCTACCACCGCGGCAATGCAAAGTTCACCGCCGCGTCCATGGCGAAGCTGGCCGCCAATCCCAAGGTCATCGGCTTCAAGGACGGCCTGGGCGACGTCGGCCTTGCCCAGGAAATCGTGTCCGCCGTCAAGGCTGCCGGCCGGGAGGAGTTTGCGTTCTTCAACGGCCTGCTCACGGCGGAACTGACGCAGGGCGCCTACCGGGGCCTGGGGATCCCGCTGTATTCGTCGGCAGCATTCGCGATGGCGCCGGAGATCGCCAAGGCGTACTACGACGCCTACGTATCCGGGGATGAAGACCGCCGCAATGCCTTGCTGGAGGGCTTTTACGCGCCGCTGGTCCGCCTGCGCGACCAGACGCCCGGGTTCGGCGTCTCCCTGATCAAGGCCGGCCTGCGCCTGGGAGGCCTTCCGGTGGGCCCCGTGCGGCCGCCGCTGGTGGATCCCACGGAGGAGCAGCTCGTGGAGCTCAAGGCCATCCTGGCCAAGGGCTACGAGCTGGCCGGACACTGATGAGCGCACCGGCGGCCGAAACCGTCCGCACCGTCCCGCGCATCACCGGCCTGTCGACGAGGCTCCTTACCGTTGCGCTGCGCCGCAGCTGGGGCGCGGAGGCACCGGAGAACCACGTGATCGCCACCGAGATCTCCACGGACGACGGCGGCACGGGCTTTGGTTTCTCCTGGACGCCTACCATCGGTCCCCGGGCAGTCAAGGCGTTGCTTGACCACGACATCGCCCCTTTCGTGACCGGGCTGCCCGCAACCCCCGAGGGTGTGTGGGACGTGCTCTGGAAGCGGCTGCACGAGGCCGGCGGCGGAGGGCTCACCACCATTGCCATGGCCGGTGTGGACCTTGCATTGTGGGACCTGCAGGCCCGCCGTGCCGGCATGTCCGTCACGGGCCTGCTGGGCCAGCGGCAGGAGTCAGCCGAGGTTTACGGTTCCGGCGTGAACCTGCACTACACCCTGGAAGAGTTGGTGGCGCAGGCCGAACGCTGGGTTGCCGCCGGCCACCAGGCAGTGAAGATCAAGGTGGGCAAGCCGGACCTCCGCGAGGACCGCGAACGCGTTGCCGCCGTCCGTTCCGTCCTGGGCCCGGACCGCAGGCTCATGATCGACGCCAACCAGCGGTGGGACCTGCCCACCACCTTCCGGGCCCTCGACGTACTGGCCGAATTCGGGCTGGAATGGCTGGAAGAACCTCTCCGCGCGGACGACCTCTGGGCCTACCGAAGGCTCCGCAAACATTCGCCGGTGCCCATTGCCCTTGGCGAAAACCTGCACACGATCTACCGGTTCCGCGATTTCATCGAGGCGGAGGCGGTGGACATCATCCAGCCCAACATCATCCGGGTGGGCGGCATCACCCCGTTCCGGCGGATCGTGGAGCTGGCACGGACCCACAGCATCAAGGTCATGCCGCACCTGCTGCCGGAACTGTCCGGGCAGCTGGCATTGACCTTGGCGGAGCCCACCATGGTGGAGGATGTCGAGGAGGCATCCTTCGAACAGTTGGGGATCCTGGCCGGGCCATCGCCGGTGAGGTTCGCCAACAGCAGGGTGGCCCTGGCGGACCAGCCCGGACTGGGCTTCCGTTTCCGGGACGCACCGTAACCACCGACGCACATCCACAGAACAGGTACCTGACGTGACAACTGCAACGCTTTCCCTGTCCGAACTCACCGCCGCCGCGACGGAGGCAGCCCGGACCGCTGCTGCGGCCACCGATGCCGAGCGCGCCGCGTGGCTTCACGCGGTGGCGGACGCGTTGGACGCCAACGCGGCCGAACTGGTGGAACTCGCCGATGCCGAGACCAGCCTGGGTGTCCCGCGCCTGACGGGGGAAGTGGCCCGCACCACAGGCCAGCTGCGCTTGTTCGCACGCGTGATCACCGAGGGCTCCTACCTTGAAGCCATCATCGACCACGCGGACCCGTCCTCCACCCCGCCCAAGCCGGACCTGCGCCGCATCCTGCGGCCCATCGGGCCGGTGGCGGTCTTCTCGGCGTCGAACTTCCCGTTCGCCTTCTCCGTGGCAGGCGGGGACACGGCCTCGGCCCTCGCCGTCGGCTGCTCCGTGGTTGTCAAAGCCCACTCAGGGCACCTGCGGCTCTCCGAGCGGACCGCCGGGATTGTGGCTGAGGCGCTTCGCGGCGCGGGTGCCCCGGAAGGCCTGTTCGCCCTGGTCAGCGGCCGCGAGGTGGGAACGGCGCTGGTCCAGGACCCCGCCATCAAGGCCGTGGGCTTCACCGGGTCCATTCCCGGCGGCCGCGCCCTGTTCGACCTCGCCACCTCCCGCCCGGATCCCATCCCGTTCTACGGAGAGCTGGGCAGCCTCAACCCGGTGGTCATCACCGCGGCAGCACTGAAGGCCCGCTCCGCGGAACTCGCCGCCGGCCTGGCAGGCTCCTTCACCCTTGGGGCCGGCCAGTTCTGCACCAAGCCGGGCCTGGTGTTCATCCCAGCCGGAACCTCCTTCGCAGCCGAGGTAGCGGACGCCAGCAAGGACAAGCCCGCGGCCGGGATGCTGACCAGCCGCATCGCCGAAGCCTACCCGGACGGGCTGCGCAGCTTCGCAGCCGTGGAGGGCGTGCAGGTGGTGGGCGGCAGCGTTGACCAGGACGCGGCAGCCAACGGGGCTGCCCCGGTGGTGTTCGCCACCACCGCGGCCAAGGTCCTGGAGCGACCCGGGCAGCTGCTTGAAGAATGCTTCGGGCCCACCACCATCCTCATCGAGTACAAGGACCAGCAGGAACTGTCTGCTGTCCTGGCGGAGGTTCCCGGCAGCCTGACGGCCACCGTGCACGCAGAGCCGGAGGAGGACATCGCCGCCCTGGTGGAGCAGCTCGCCGGCCTGGCCGGCCGGGTCCTGTTCGATGGCTGGCCCACCGGCGTCGCCGTGAACTGGGCCCAGCAGCACGGCGGCCCGTACCCTGCCACCACCTCGCTGTTCACCTCGGTGGGTGCGACGGCGGTCCGCCGCTTCCAGCGCCCCGTCGCCTACCAGGACGCCCCGGAAAGCGTCCTGCACCCGGCGCTCCGTGACGACAATCCGCTGGGGATCCCGCGCCGTGTGGATGGGGAACTGCGGCTCCCGTAACAACGCCCGCTCACATACTGCAGCTAAACACGAAACGCCCGCTCACTTATGGCCGTAAATACGGCCATAAGTGAGCGGGCGTTTCGATTAAAGCTGCAGTATGTGAGCGGGCGCCGGACTAGAGCTGCAGGGTCACGGGGCGTTCCAGCCCGTTCACGGTGGCCACCGGCCAGCGCGGGTCAACAGTCAGGATGTGGAGCCCGGATTCCGTGAGCTGGACCGTGTCCTCGATCTTGACGCCCGGCCCTGACGGGTTCCACGTGAACGCCTGGTCCAGCACCACCGTATCCGTGGCTTCCGACGTGACCCGGGGATCGCGCCCCGCGTAACCGGCGGGCCCGCCCTGATGGTGTTGTTCCCACTGGTCCGCGCCGAAGCCATGCCGGACGTAAGCGGCCTGGATCTCGGTGAAGATCCGGTCCAGCCGGGTGCCGGGAACCGTGGCATCGAAAATATCCGCCTCCACTGCCGCGATGCGGGCCTCGGCGTCGCGCTCCCCGGGAGTGCCGGCGTCGAACCTGATCCAGCGGGTGATGTTGGCCACGAGGCCGTCGCGGCGGGCGCAAACCACCGCCATGGCACGCCGGCCAAGAGGCGCGTGCGTGGCCAAGGGGTGCCGGAACGTGCTGCGGGAGCTGCCGTTGCACAGGAGTACCAGCGGCTCTGCACCGGCGGCCACCACCCGGGCAGCCAGCGCCGACACCAGCGCGAATTCCGTGGTGTCCGGGCGGGCGGCGGACAGGACCTCGGTCATGATGCCGGCCACGTCGGCGCTGAGCAGGGCATAGCGGGCGCTTTCCGCCGGAAGCAGCTGCTGGCGCGCGGCGCGCAGTTCGGCGGCCACCTCTGCCTCGGACAGCGGAGGCAGGGCGCCATTGCCCACGGCGGCCGCGGCCTGGTGCAGGTTCGCGTACCAGGGAACGGTATGCAGGTTGACTCCCAGCGGAAGCTCCTCGGCGGCGATCCGGCCGGCTTCGTTGTTGAACGTCACCAGGTGGTCGCCGTCGCGCGCGACGAGCAGGGCGGCGATGGGGTCGCCGGCCAGGCTGATGTGCACCCGGCTGCCGTCCAGGTACCAGGTCAGGGCCGTGTTGGTGGTGAGGAGCAGCGAATCCCGCCCGGCCTCGTCCAGGATGTCCAGCACGCGCCGGCGCTTGATGGCCCGGTCGCCCGGGGATCCGGGAGCCAGGCGGGCCTCCTGCTGGGGAACGGCTGCGGCTGTGGTCTGGGTCATGACGGATCCCCTTGTTCGTTGATCAGTGTTTCGATGTCGGCGGTGGCCAGGAGCCCGTCGGCCACGAAGACGGTGACGTGCCGCCGCACCGGCGCGCCGGGCTCTGCGATGACGGGCGTATCCCAGGCCAGCGACTTGCCGACGCCCGGGTAGCCGTCAACCCGGACAAACCATGGGTCCGTGGAGTCCCCGGCAGCGACGAACACCAAGGTGGCCGGGCCGCCGTCGAACGTTCCGGACCAGGCGAGCCATGGCGCGACGCTGCCGTGGGCCTGTGACTCACCGGAGCCGGCGGGCGTCCAGACGGCAGGGTCCGCGCACTCGGGCAGCCGCCAGAAGAAGCCGCCGTAGCCACCCTCGAACCGGCCGTTGGAGCCCGGACTGCCCAGGCTGACCGGCGTGTTCCCTGCAGGTGACAACGCAAAATCCAGTGACAGCCGCCAGGCGGAGGGTGCGACGGCGGACCACGCCCAGGTGCGTTCCTCGCGGAGCACAGGGGAGCCGTCCGGCCCGTTCCAGCTCAGCGTCTCTTGCAGGACGCCGGGCCGTCCCGCGCCGGCGTCGGCCTGGAAGGATGCGGTGCCGGTGCTTGCGATGCTGCCGTGGTCCGGGCGCCACACGTACTGGCCGGCTTCCCTGGTGTAGGTGCGGCCGCCCCAGAAATTCACCCCGTCCACATCCTGCAGGGCCACGCCGGCGCCCAGATGCCATACGTGGTCAAGGGGCTGGTGGTCAGTCACCACGGTGCCGTTCAGGGTGCGCACCGGGTGGAGGTAGGGGCGCGGGGAGGATACTGCCCTGATATGGCTGCCGTCCTGGTAATCGGCCACCGGGCGGCCCCCAACGGTCAGCGTCCGGACCGGCGGAAGGGGACGGGCCCAGGGCACGCCGAGTTCGGCGAACGTTGCCTGTGCCTTGACGGCGCGCTCCAGCGTTCCGGAGATGTCCTGCACCACCGGATGGGCGTCGTCGCCCTCGCCTTCCCACGTGATGAAGCCGGTGCCGATCGGCGCTGGTGCGGGCGCGGTGCGGATAGCCTCCAGGACGGCGGTGAAGGCTCCGGTGTCTTCCAGCGCGCACAGCAGCGGCGTTCCGTTGGCCCGGGCATCCAGCAGGTTTTCGAGCAGGTCAGTCCGGCCGAAGGACTCCCGGCGCTCGCCGGCCGGGGTGGTGATGACGACGTGGTCCTCCGTGTAGGAAAGGGTGATCTCGCCCAGCGTTCCGTGCACGGTGACGGCCGGGTTGAGCTCTTCGGGGGCGCAGAGCGTCAAGGCACAAAGGAGGGTCTCTCCGCCTGCGGTGCGGATCCGCAGAATGGACGTGTCATCGCTTTCGGTGCTGTTGGCCCGGTACAGGTCCGTTTCCACCGAGCGGACGTCCGCGAGGGTATGCGCGCCCGCCAGATGCAGTCCGGTGGCAACGGCGTGGGCCAGGGCGTTCGTGGCCACCCCGTCCACTACGTCCGTGCCGTCGAGGCTGCGCTTCCCGGCCCAGCGCGAGCGGTTGAAGTACGCCTTGGTCCGCAGCCATTGGCCGGTGGCGCTGAGCCCCAGCACGGTGCCTATTTCACCTGCCTCCACCAGGCCCCGGATGGCGGGCAGGGCTTGGGAGCCCAGGCTCTGGAAGCCCACCTGGACCCGGCGGCCGTGGTCCCTGGCCGCGGCCAGGACTTGCTCGAATTGCGCCAGGGATGCCACCGGCGGCTTTTCGACATAGACGTCCATCCCGGCGGACAACGCCGCGATGGCCAAGGGGGCATGCGTCTGGATGGGGGTGGCAATAATGACGACGTCGACGCCAGGCTTGGCGGCCAGCAGCCCGTCCAGGTCCGGGTACACAGCCACTGAGCCGGCCAGGCTGCCGGGCTGCGGCGGGTGGGGATCGGCGACGGCTACCAGTTCCAGGGCGCCGGCCTGTTCGAGCCGGGCCAGGTTGGCGAGGTGCCGTTCGCCGAAGCCGTGCACACCCACCAGGGCAACCCTGGGAAGGTCTGTGGACGGGGACTGCGGATGGGTGGATTCCGCCGAATGCTGTGTGGTCACGTGGGTCCTTGGGAGCGGTGCTGGTTGGGGGGGCAGGTGGTCAGCGTTTTCGCCAGGAAGTCGAGGGCCTCGTCCTGCATGGCCGCCGTGAAGACGTGCCCGCCGGGCCAGAAGCTGCCCGCATACCTGTCGGTGCCGCCGTGCAGGGATTCGAGTAACTGGTGGGCCCGGCGCATCCCGGCTTCCGGGAAGAGCTCGTCAGCAAGGGCGTACTGCACCAGGAACCGGGCGGACCCTGCGCGGGCTGTGAGTTCCGGCCAGTCACCCAGCTTCCACAGCCCGGGAGTCTGCAGCAGCCACGAATGTGCGTCGAGGTACGCGGGGAAGAGGGATTCAAACGTGGTCATCATGCAGGTGACCACGGCGGCCCTGATGCGCGGGCTAAGGGCGGCCAGGGTGAGGGAACGGCCGCCGCCGCCGGAGAAACCGATGCACCCCAGGCTGTCCGCATCGACGCCGGGCAGTGCGGCCAGGACGTCGAGGGCGGCAAGGTCGTCGTGGGCCACCATGCCGGCAAGGCTGGTGCCGAGCAGCCCCGCCGCCTTGGCCACGGTGTCCTCATGGACGCCGGCCGCGGCGTTGTATTCGTCGGCCTCGGAAGGCGCGATGCCGTCCGCCCGCCACTGCGCCTGCCGTGCGTCAACGGCCGCGGCGGTCCGCCATGGCGGGGTGGAGAGGTCAAACCGGCGGCTTCCCCAGGCAAACGTGTCATGGGCAAGGACAGCGAAACCCTGGCGGGCCAGGCCGGTGGCCAGCGCACGGCCGTCATAGTGCCCTGCGCGTGCGGCAGCCGCCGACGGGTGGGTTGTCGGGAGCTCCACGAGCCGGTCCGCACCGCCAAACTTGTTGCCGCCGTGGCAGTGCAGGGCCAGGACGCCTGGCAGCGGTCCGGAATGTCCTGCCGGCCGGACCAGCCAGCCCGTGGTGCGCGGCCCGAAGCCCAACTGCCAGCTCAGTTCGGTGGTGGTGGCGTCGTCGTACGTTTCCTCCCAGTGCACCCGTACGTCCGGCGGCGCGGGCACAGCCGGGACGCCCAAGGCGTCAGAGAGTTCCTGCGCCGCCGCGGTGGACGCCCGGTGGCGGGGACGGGCCCGGACGTAGGCAGGCCAATCGTCGTAGCCGCCGATGGCGCTGGGCCGTGTTGCCGTGATCATGTGCCTGCCCCCTTTCATGGTTGGTGTCTGTTCATCCGTCCGCCGCGGCAACCGTCAGGCGAGGTTTTGGTTGACCTCTGAAATCATGCCTTTGGCAGCGTCCCGAGGCGCGATCTTTCCGAAGAGTACATCCGTGTTGTAACGGTTCAAAACTTCCAGGGTTGCGGATGATCCTGCCGGGAAGGGCTTGGGTGCCGGAACCTTCATGGCCGCGATCCGGTCCAGGTAGGTGGCTTCCTTCTGCTGGGTTTCCTTGAGCAGGGGAGTGATGCCCGCCTTCAGTTCGGTGTTGGCGGGCATGCCGCGGTCGCTCTTGATCTTGGTGGCCGCGTCCATGTTGTTGACCAGGTAGTTGATGAACAGGGCCGCTTCCTTGGGCTGGGCGGATTTGGACGAGATGGCGTATTCCATCGACGAACGCAGCCAGGCCCCCGGCGTCCTGCTTTCGCCGGGAAGTTTCACCATGACCAGCGGGGCGCCGGAGTAGGACGTCATCTGGTTGCTCCAGGAAATCTTCATTCCTTGCTTTCCCTGGCCCATCAGTGTCATCTCAGGCTGGGCGGACCCGTCCTCGACGGTCTGGGACGCTGACGGGGCGCCGCCCGTTTCCATCAGCTTCTTGTTGAGCTCAAACCACTTGGCGAGCGTGTCCTCGCTGATGCCCATCTTCTTGCCGTCGTCGGTGTAGAGCTCCTGGCCATTCTGGCGTGCCCAGACGGCGAGGAAGGAGTCGTTGGCCATGGGGGTCGTGCCGAAGGTGCCGGCCGGCGACTTCTTGGTGATTTCGGCGGCGATCCGTGCGTAGTCGTCCCAGGTCCAGGTTTCGTCGTCCGGCAGCGGCACGCCGGCGGCCTCGAAGACCTTGGGGTCCAGGACCATGGACATGGAGTTGACGCCCGCCGTAATGGTGTACTGCTTTCCGTTGATCTTGCCCAGCTCAACGGTCCCGTCGGCGAACTTCGAGGTGTCGATCTGGTCCTTCACCTTGTCGAGGTCCAGGAGGACGCCGCGGCTGGAGTATTCGCTGGGATAGGCGCCGCTCATGGCGATGACGTCCGGGGTGGTTCCGCCGGCGATCTGGGTGGCCATTTTGTCCCAGTAGGAGCTGAATTCGGTGTTCTCGCCCTGGACCTTGATGGTGGGGTTGGCGGCTTCAAATGCTTTGATGACCTCCATGGTGGTCTTCGCCCTGGAGTCGTTGCCCCACCAGGCGAACCGGATGGTGACGGGATCCTCCGCAGTCCCCACTTTCCCGGCCTGCGGGCTGTTGCCGCAGCCGGTAAGGACCATGGCCAGCGCGGCGGCGGCGCCGGTGATTCCCATGACCGATTTCCTGAGACCAAACCTCATTGTTGTCCCCCTTATTCTGGTGGTCGCGTCCCCTTGCCAGATGCAACAGAAAACGTTTTCTCAAAAACTAACAAAGGGCTGTACAGGAGTCAAGAAACCGTTTACTTTGGTACGGAGCCGCTTTCTAGAACGACGCTCCCGGCGGGCGGAACCGCTCCAGCCCTGACGGGCATGCAGCGGGCCCGCGAAGGGAGTCCCGAACCCCCATCGCCTGGCGATGACCGAAACGTGGAGGCCACGATGACCAAAGGAGACCACATGGCCGCAAAGCATATTCCCAGGACGCGCCGTCCGGCCCCGCTGCCGGCCGACGCTTGCCTGCTGTCCGTGATGGAGCAGCAACCGTGAGCGCCATCAGCGAACTGTCTTCGTTGAGCCGGCGGAAGGGCAAAGCCACCGCTGAGGAGAAGAAGGCCAACAGGCGGGACAACAAGGCCGCCTACATTTTCCTGCTCCCGTGGCTGGTGGGTTTGGTGGCCATCACCATCGGCCCCATGTTGATGTCCCTCTACCTTTCGTTTACGGACTACAACCTGCTGCAGCCGCCCGAGTGGACGGGGCTGGACAACTTCACCAGGATGCTCAGCGACGCCCGGCTGCACAACTCGTTGCGGGTTACGTTCACCTACGTCCTGGTGGGTGTTCCACTGCAGCTGGCCGTGGCACTGCTGATCGCGCTCGTCCTGGACAAGGGGCTCCGCGGCCTTCCGTTCTACCGTTCCGTGTTCTACTTGCCGTCGCTGCTGGGCGGTTCGGTCGCCGTCGCCATCCTGTGGAAGCAGATCTTCGGCACCACCGGCCTGGTGAACCAGGTCCTGGCCATGTTCGGCATTCAGGGTCCCGGCTGGATCTCGGATCCCAGCACGGCCCTGGGATCGATCATCCTGCTGCACGTCTGGACCTTTGGCGCTCCGATGATCATCTTCCTCGCGGGCCTGCGCCAGATCCCCAACATGTACTACGAGGCGGCCAGGGTGGATGGTGCCACCACGCTCCAGCAGTTCTGGCGGATCACCATGCCGATGCTCAGCCCGATCATCTTCTTCAACCTGGTCCTGCAGATCATCGGTTCGTTCCAGTCCTTCACCCAGGCGTTCATCGTCTCCGGCGGCAACGGCGGACCTTCGGACTCAACGATGTTCTTTACGTTGTACCTCTACCAAAAGGGCTTCGGCCAGTTCGACATGGGCTACGCCTCAGCCATGGCGTGGGTGCTGCTGCTTATCATCGGCGTCTTCACCGCCATCAACTTCATCGCTTCTAAGTATTGGGTTTTCTATGACGACTAAGCTTGAGACGCTGCCCACCCCGGAGAAGAAGTCCGGGGGCGCCGGCAAGCCTACGAACCGCAAGCCCAGGGTCCGCGAGTCCCGGGGAACGCTGGCCTTCAGCAGGGCCCAGCGCGGTAAATCGCTGATGAAGCACGGGATCCTGATCCTGGCCGGCGGGCTGATGATCTATCCGCTCCTGTGGATGGTGGTCTCCTCGCTGCGGCCGAATGACCTGATCTTCCGTGAACCGGGCCTGTGGCTGAACAGCCTGGAAATGAGCAACTACACCTCCGGATGGTCGGCCCTGACGCACCCGTTCGGCCACTACATGATCAACTCCGCGATTGTGGTGATCGGCTCGATCCTGGGCAACCTGGTCTCATGCTCGATGGCTGCCTACGCGTTCGCGCGGCTGCAGTTCACCGCCAAGAAGCTGTTCTTCGGCATCATGCTGCTGACCATCATGCTCCCGTTCCACGTGGTGATCGTGCCGCAGTACATCCTGTTCTCGCAGATCGGCTGGGTGAACACTTTCTGGCCGCTGATCGTTCCCAAGCTGCTTGCCACGGATGCGTTCTTCGTCTTCCTCATGGTGCAGTTCATCCGCGGCATCCCCAAGGAGCTTGACGAGGCCGCGAGGATCGACGGAGCCGGCCATCCGCGCATCTTCCTTCGCGTGATCCTGCCGCTGATGGTGCCGGCCCTGGCCACCACCACGATCTTCACCTTCATCTGGACCTGGAACGACTTCTTCGGCGCCCTGATCTACCTCACGGACCCGGATATGTTCACCGTTCCCGTGGCACTGCGTGCGTTCGTCGACTCGCAGTCCGCCACCAGCTGGGGATCCTTGTTCGCCATGTCCATCGTGTCCCTGCTCCCGGTCTTCCTGGTGTTCCTGTTCGGCCAGCGGTTCCTGATCAAGGGCATCGCCACCACGGGCATCAAGTAACGCCGGGCCGCACCCGGCGCCACGCACCCCCTGCACCACCTGTTTTGAACGGCCCGTCGCCAGCGGCGGGCCGTTCGCGCGTCACGGGGGCGGATGCACTTCGCCGAACACCTTGTAATACAAGTTATAGACTTGTAGTATTAGATGCAGAAAGCGCTTTCACGGCCTGAGGCCCTCTTCGAAACCTCGACGGCTACGCCCCCGGCCACCCCCAACATCACCGCACCTGGATCAAAGAAGATCGGAGTTACACAGTGCCGCTTTTTCCCCGTCCTGCATCCGCTGCCAAGCAGCCGGCAGGGGCACCACCGTCACGCTCATCGCGCCGAACCCGTACAGCGGGTGCTGTCGCAGCCGCAGTCGCCGCTGTCATGGCCCTCAGTGCCTGCGGCGGTGGAGCAGCTCCGCAGAGCGCCGACGGAACCGTTGAGCTTCGCTTCTCCTGGTGGGGCGGCGACAAGCGCGCCCAGCTGACGCAGGAAGCCATCAAGCAGTTCGAAGCCGAAAACCCCAAAATCAAGATCAAACCCGAATTCGGCGACTGGAGCGGTTACTGGGACAAGCTCGCCACCCAGGTGGCCGCCAACGACGCCCCGGACATCATCCAGATGGACGAGAAATACATCACCGAGTACTCCAGCCGCGGCGCCCTCCTGGATCTGTCCAAGTACGACATCGACACCTCCAAGCTGGATGAGGCGGCCCTGAATGCAGGCAAGAGCCAGAAGGGCCTGACGGGCATCGCGGCCGGCATCAACGCCGCCACCATCCTGGCCAATCCCGCAGTCTTCCAGGCCGCCGGAGTTCCGCTGCCGGATGACACCAAATGGACCTGGGACGATTTCGGCCGGATCGCCGCCGAGATCACCGCGAAGTCGCCCAAGGGCACCTACGGCGCGGCAGCGTACGGAACGGATGAGGCCTCCTTGGGCGTCTGGCTCCGGCAGGACGGCAAGTCCCTCTACACATCCGACGGCAAGCTGGGCTTCGAGTCCGGTGACATCGCCGAATGGTGGGCGTTCCTGAAGGAGCTGAGCCAGAAGAAGGCGGTGCCTTCCGCATCGGAGGTGGTCGAGGCTGAGGCTGCGCCCCTTGACCAGAGCGGCCTGGCGACCGGCAAGAACGCCATGGCGTTCTGGTGGTCCAACCAGGCGCCAGCCCTGGAGAAGGCCAGCGGCGGAGACCTCAAGATCCTGCGGTTCCCCACCAAGACGGGATCGGCAGCCGATGCGGAGCTTTGGTACAAAGCCTCGCAGTTCTGGTCCGCTTCCTCGCGCACCAAGCACCCGCAGGAAACGGCCAAGTTCATCAACTTCCTGACCAACAACGTCAAAGCCGGTGAAGCGCTCCTGGCGGATCGTGGTGTGTATCCCAACGCTGATGTCCGGGCAGCCATCCAGCCCAAACTGACCCCGGCAGACGTCAAGGTGGTCACCTTCATCGATCAGATCAAAGGCGAACTCGGCGAAGCCCCGGCGCCGCCGCCAAAGGGTGCGGGAGCGATCCAGGAAATCATCAAGCGCTACACCTCGGAAGTCCTGTTTGACCGCTTGTCCCCGGCCGACGCGGGAAAGAAGGCCACGGACGAGATGAAGTCCGCCATCAGCAGCTGATCTTCACACCGCCAACACGGCTCCGGACAACACGGGTGGACGCCTCCCCGCCCGAGGCGTCCGACGGCGGGTGGCAGCTCCGCCCCGGCGGGAACCGATGGTTCCTTTCCGGGGCGGAGGTGTTTAAGGCGCAGTCCACTTTTAACGGGACTGAGCGTTCCGTGGACGGCGGCACCCAAGCCGGTGCCGCCGTCGGCCGTCCTTAGGGCTTTGCCTGGCCCTCCGCCACCACCGCGACGCCGCCGGCAGGAACGGTGCCCGGGAAGGGGTCGCCGGTCAGCAGGTCCTGGCCAGTGGCTGAGACGGCGGCATCCGCCCTCGTGTGGTTGATGGCGAACAGGAAGCTGCGCCCGTCGGCGGACAGGCGCCGCACCAGTTCCACCCCGGGATCGGCAGCGGCGACGGGCGAAACGCCCGATTCGGCCAGCAGCTTGTCAACCAGGGCTTCGATGCCGTTGGCGTCCGGGAAGGTGGCCAGGTACCAGGCCGCGCCTGGCCCAACAGGCCGCCGGGTCAGGGAGGGAACCCCCTCCAGCGGGTATTCGGTAAAGGTTTGCACCACCTCGGCGCCGGCAAGGTGGACATGCTCGCTCCAGATGGAAGAAGTGGTCCCGTCGCTCAACTTGAGCTGGGCTCCGGCCAGCAGCGGATAAAACTCCTCCACCCGGACGCCCAGGAGATCGCGGAACGCGCCCGGGTAGCCGCCGAGCAGCACATGGTCCTGAGTGTCCACGATGCCGCTGAAATAGCTGACCAGGACCGTGGCCCCGCGCGAAGCCGCGGCGGCGATGGTGGCGGCGTCCTCATCGGACACCGCGTACAGGGTGCACGCCAGCACCAGGTCGTAGCCGTCAAGTGACGCCGACGGATGCACCAGGTCCACGGAGACTCCGCGCAGGACCAGCGACCGGTGAAACGCCCTCAGCAGGTCCAGGTACTTCACGTCGACGCTCGGTTTGGAGTCGATCTCGCTGGCCCACCAGGCCTCGTAGTCGAAGACAATGGCGGCGCGCGACTGGACCCGCGAACCGCGCACGGGTTCGAGGCGCTGCAGGGCCGCGCCAAGCTCCACCACCTCACGCCACACCCGCGTCTCCCGTCCCCCGTGCGGCACCATGGCGGAGTGGAACTTCTCCGACCCCGCAAAGCTTTGCCGCCACTGGAAGAACATCACGGCGTCCGCCCCGCGGGCCACGTGGGCCAGCGAATTGCGCAGCATCTCGCCGGGCATCTTGGGTTGGTTGCGCGGCTGCCAGTTGACCGCCGACGTCGAATGTTCCATCAGGATCCACGGGTCACCGCCAGCAATGCCGCGCGTGAGGTCCGCGCTGAACGCGAGTTCCAGGTGGCGTTCCGGGTCCGCGGCCACGAGGTAGTGGTCGTTGGCGATGACGTCCAGGTCTTTGGCCCAGCTGAAGTAGTCCATGGATTTGGTGGCACTTGAGGCCATCAGGTTGGTGGTGCAGGGGATGTCCGGGGTCACCTCGCGAAGGACGGCCACCAGCTCCCGGTAGTAGTCCATCAGCGCCCACGAGCTGAACCGCTGGAAGTCCAGTTGCTGGCCCGGGTTCAGGGTGGACGGTGCGACGGCGGGCGGCAGGATTTCCTCGAAGGAGCCGTAGTTCTGGGACCAGAATGCCGTGCCCCAGGAAGCGTTCAAGGCAGCGATGCTCCCGTACCGGCGTTCAAGCCAGGTGCGGAAGGCGGCTGCGTCCTCTTCGCCGTAGAACTCCGAGACGTGGCAGCCCAGTTCGTTGTCCACATGCCACAGTGCCAGCGCGGGGTGGTCCTTGTAGCGTTCGGCGAGTGCGCGGGTGATCCCGGCGGCGTAGCGGCGGTACACGGCCGACGACGGCGTGTAGTGCCGCCGTGAGCCCGGTCCCAGCACGGTCCCGTCGGCCGTGACCGGCAGGATCTCCGGGTGTTTGCGCACCAGCCAGGCCGGAGGTGCGGCGGTGGCGGTGGCCAGGGCCACTTTCACGCCGATCCCGGCGAGGTTGTCCAGTACTTCGTCCAGCCAGCCGAACTCGTAGTGCCCTTCGACGGGTTCCAGCAGGGCCCAGGAGAAAATGCCGACGCTGAGGAAATTCACGCCCGCTTCCTGCATGAGGTCCAGATCCTCCAGGCGGACACTGGCGGGCCATTGCTCGGGGTTGTAGTCGCCTCCGAAAGCGATGCCCCCAATGTTGCTCCACACTTTGGACGGGCCGGGGCTTTCCTGCTGTGTCATGGGACTCCTTTGTCAACTGTGAGACGGGGTTTGCAATGAGGAAACGCTTTCTTGGAAAACGCTTGCCTGGCGGCTCGGAAAACGCTTGCCCATTAATCCGAATGCAGCTATTGTATCGTTTCAGACGCCATGTTAGCCAGCTCACTACTTACGTTGTAGACCGAGCCAAGGCAGGCACCCAAAGAGCAAGGAGGCTCCCGTGATCAACAGAAGGCATTTCCTCACAACCGTGGCCATCGGCACCGCATCTGCCGCAGCCCTGGCAGCCTGCGGGAACGGAGGCAGCTCATCCGGCCAGACCGGATCCGCTGAAAAACCCGTGACCATCAACTACACCTGGTGGGGCAACGACGACCGCGCCGAGCGGACCCGCAAGGCCATCGCCCTGTTCGAGTCAAAGAACCCGGACATCAAGGTCAACGGCAACTTCACGGATTTCGCGGGCTACTGGCAGAAGCGTGCCACCGAAGCGGCCGGCGGCGGCCTGCCCGACGTGATGCAGTGGGACCTGTCCTACCTGCGCGATTACGGCCAGCGCAACCAGCTCCTGGACCTGGGCACGGTGAAGATCGATACCTCCGCGTTCGAGAAATCACTCCTGCCGTCCGGCCAGATCAAGGGCAAGACCTACGGCATCCCCACCAGCACCAACGCCTTCGCGGTCTACTATGATCCTGCCAAGCTGGCCTCCCTGGGCATCGCCGAACCCACCGGCAAATGGACCTGGTCCGAATTCCAGGCGTTCCTGAAGGAAGTTGGGGACAAGGGCAACGGCACCCTCTTCGGCTCCACGGACTTCACCGGTGTCTGGTGGCAGTTCAACATCTGGCTCCGCCAGAAGAACATCCAGGCCTTCACCAGCGACGGGAAGCTGGGATTCAGCAAGGACGACCTGAAGACCTGGTGGAACCTCAACTCGAAGCTGCGCGGAACCCAGGCCCTCGTGCCGGAAGACAGGGTAACCCAGCTCAAGCCCAAGTCCCCGTTCGGCTCCAACGTCAGTGCCGCCGAGGTCACCTGGGACAACTTCATGGCCGGATACCTGGCTGACAGCGGCGCCAAGCAACTCAAGCTGGTACCGGTGCCCTCGGATGACCCGAACAACCTGGGCCTGTTCCTGAAGCCGTCCATGCTGATGGTGGCCAGCGCCAAGACCAAGTTCAAGGACGCGGCCGCACGCTTCATCGATTTCATGGTCAACGATCCCGAGGTGGGCCAGATCTTCAAGACCTCCCGCGGCGTTCCGGCCTCCAAGACCCAGCGCGACGGCACCACGTTCGATGGCGCCGACAAGCTGGTGGTGGATTACGAGAAGTCCATCGAGCAGTACCTCAAGGACGCACCCGAGCCGCCGATCGTCGGGTTCGGCACTCTGGAAGCATCGTTCGGCCGGATTGCCTCCGACCTCAACTACGGCAAGCTCACCGTTGACGGTGCCGTCGACGCGTGGTTCAAGGAAGCCGAAGACCTCATCAAGCAGAACGCCTGATCCGGCCAGTGCCTGATCGAGTGTTCACGACTGACGGATTGAACTCGTGACTCAAAGCCCAACCCTGAGCAGGCGCCAGGGGCACTCCGGTACCGCGTTGCCGCGCAAGTCGCGGCAGCGCGGGGCGGATGCCCGCGCCGGTTACACCTTCCTGCTGCCCTGGCTGCTGGGGTTCATCGCCCTGACGGTCGGGCCGATGATCTCCTCCCTGTACCTCTCGTTCACCAACTACAACCTGTTCGAGCCGCCCAAGTGGATCGGCTTCGACAACTACGCCACCCTCTTCCAGGACGAGCGCTTCCTGCAGTCCGTGGGCGTGACCCTCTCCTATGTGGTCTTCGGCACCCCGCTCAAGCTCGCCGCGGCCCTGGCGGTGGCGATGCTGCTGAACAGCAAGCGCCGCGGCCAGGGCTTCTACCGGTCGGCGTTCTACGCCCCGTCCCTGATCGGGGCCTCGGTGTCCATCGCGATCGTCTGGAAGGCCATGTTCGGCGATTCCGGGCCGGTGGACCAGGGCCTGTCCTTCTTCGGGATCAACATCGGCGGCTGGGTGGGAAATCCGTCCATGACCATGCCCATGATGATCCTGCTGACCGTGTGGCAGTTCGGCGCCCCGATGGTGATCTTCCTGGCCGGCCTGAAACAGATCCCGGGCGAACTCTACGAGGCGGCATCGATGGACGGTGCCGGTCCGGTGCGGAAGTTCTTCAACATCACCTGGCCCATGCTCTCGCCGGTGATCTTCTTCAACCTCCTGATGGAAACCATCCACGCGTTCCAGATCTTCGCGTCGGCCTACATCATCTCCAACGGTGACGGCGGCCCCGCCGGCTCCACCCTCTTCTACACCCTTTACCTGTACCTGCGCGGCTTCAGCGACTTCCGGATGGGCTACGCCTCGGCCATGGCCTGGCTGCTGGTGATCGTGGTCGGCATCATCACGCTGATCTTCTTCCGCACTTCCAAGTCCTGGGTCCACTACAGCGGTGATGCAAAATGACAACCACGGCAACCCCCGTCCAACCGGCCCCGGGCGCCACCGCCCCGGCCTACAACCCGAAGTCCGAATCCACCACCGCCAAACGCGCCAAGAGCACCATCTTCCACGCCGCAGCCCTCCTGCTGACCTGCGTGGTGCTCTACCCCGCCCTGTGGATGATCGCCTCCGCGTTCAAACCCAACTCGGAAATCGGCGGCCAGAACATCTCGCTGTGGTCCAGCAACTTCAGCTTTGACAACTTCGCCACCGCGATGGACGGCATCGGCGGGGTCTCCACCCTGCAGTTCTTCACCAACTCGCTGATCCTGGCCATCGGCGCCGTCGTCGGCACCATCCTCTCAGCGAGCGTGTCCGCCTACGCCTTCGCCCGGATCAAATTCCCGGGCCGCAGCGTGTTCTTCGGCATGATGATCGCCACCTTGCTGCTGCCGTTCCACGTGGTGATCATCCCGCAGTACATCATTTTCCAGCAGCTCGGTCTGGTGGACACCTATGTCCCCCTGCTCATCGGCAAGTTCCTCGCCGGAGACGCGTTCTTCGTGTTCCTGATGGTGCAGTTCATGCGCAACCTGCCCGCCGAACTCGACGAAGCAGCCCGCATCGACGGCGCAGGGCACGTCCGGATCTTCACCTCCATCATGCTGCCCCTGATGAAACCGGCCCTGATCTCCACCTCGATCTTCTCCTTCATCTGGAGCTGGAACGACTTCCTGGGCCCGCTGCTCTACCTGAACACCCCCGACAAGTACCCGTTGCCCCTGGCACTGCGCCTCTTTGTGGACCAAACCCAGTCCTCGGACTACGGCGCCATGATCGCCATGTCCGTCCTGGCCCTGCTCCCCGTGCTGATCTTCTTCCTGATCTTCCAGCGGTACATCGTCGAGGGCGTTTCCACCCAGGGCCTCAAGGGCTAACGGTCAACGGAGAGAAAAATGAGCGCCATGGACAGCACCACCCACGTTTCCGGCCACGAGCCCATCCCGGTGAACCGGTTTGCCCTGTTCTCCGAAACCCTCCTGGCAGGCCTGCTGGTGCTGGTGCTGTCCGTCCCGCTGGTAACCCTCCCGGCCGCCTACGCGGCCGGCATCGCCCACCTGGAACGGCACCTGGCCGGCCGGGATGATTCGGTCCGCGGACTCTGGCGCCTCTTCAGGGCGGCCCTGCCCGGCAGCTGGAAGCTGGGCCTGACGATGGCGGCAGCCACCGTCGTGATTGTCCTCAACCTCCTGCTCGCCTGGGTGGGGCAACTGCCGGGCCGTGGAGTGGTGCTGCCAGCCACCCTGATCCTGGCGGCCGGAGCGGCGATCGTGCTGCTCCGCGCCGCCTCGGCCTGGACCGACGCAACCGGCCAACGCGCCACCGCAGGGGACTCCTGGCGCACGGCCCTCCAGGCCGGGCAGGCAATGACCCTGCGCGACTGGACCGGTTCGCTGCTGCTCGCGGCCGCGCTGTTCTGCGCCGTGGTGTTCGTCTGGATGCTCGCGGCGCTCTTCGTGGTGGTCCCCGGCACCCTCATCCTCGCCGCGGCGGCAGTAAAACTGCGGTCCGGCCGGCCCCGACGCTAGCTGTGCCGTTGCGCCGCGCCCGAACCGAACACCGCGCCCGTACCGGTCAAAGCGGCCGCCCCGGGCCCGGCCAACCCCGGTGGTACCACCCGCTGACGCAGCACAACTACCGGCTGTTCCTGGGCATGCAGCTGGCCGGCAGCCTGGGGGTGTGGATGCAGCGCCTGGCCCAGGACTGGCTGGTGCTGCAGCTGACCGGAAGCCCCGCAGCGGTGGGCGCCGCCGTCGCCCTGCAGTTCCTGCCCATGCTGGTGGTGGGCCCGCTGGCCGGGCTGGTAGTGGACCTCTTTCCCAAGCGCCGGATCATGATGGTATGCCAGTCCGTCATCGTGCTGCTGGGCATTGGCCTCGCTGCCTGGGCCGCGAGCGGCACCCTGAAGGTATGGGTGGTGTACGCCAGCTGCGTCGCCTTGGGCATCATTGCGGCGGTGGACCAGCCCACCAGGCAGGTGTTCGTCAATGAAGTGGTGGGAGACGCCGCGCTGCGGCCGGCCATCGGACTGAACAATGCGCTGTCCCAACTGGGCGGCATGGCCGGCCCGGCGTTGGGCGGGCTGCTCATCGCCCAGGCCGGACCGGCGGCGGCCTTTGCCGCCAACGCGCTGATCGGCATGGGTGTCCTGGGCCTGATCACGGCCATTCGGACCAACGAGCTGCATCCTGGCCCGCGCGCCGGACGCGGCCGGGGCCAGGTGCTTGCCGGCCTCCACTATGTCCGCGAACGGCCACGGCTGCTCCTCCTTATTCTCCTCGCCGGCCTGCTGGGCGCCTTCGGGATGAACGGGCCGGTGGTCCTGGCGGCGTTCGCCGAACGGGTGTGGCACAACGGCGTGGAAGGCTTCGGCCTGTTCAACACCGTCAGCGCCGTCGGCGCCCTGGCCGGGGCGCTCCTGGCCGCCCGGCTTGGCACCATGGGCCGGAAAGGCATTGTGGCTTCGGCCGGCCTTTTCGGCCTGTCCCAGCTGCTGGCGGCGCTCATGCCCACCGTCGGCCTCTTCATCGCCATGCTGGTGGTGGTGGGCATGATGACGCTGCTGTTCCTCACCAGTGCCGCCACCGCCGTCCAGCTCGAGGCCGGTCCCGCCATCCGCGGCCGCGTCATGGCCCTGTACCTTCCGCTCCTGCTGGGCGGACATGCGCTCGGTGGCCTCCTGGCCGGCTGGCTGACCGAGCAGTTCGGAGTCCGGGCGGGCCTGGTGGCCACCGGCTGCCTGGGCATGCTGTCCGCCATGGTCATCGGCCTCTTGCTCTGGCGGCACGGGCGGCGCACCCGTCCTCCAGTGGCAACTACCGGGGCGTAAAGATCCAGGTGCCGGTGTGCACGCGGAATTCCCTGGCGGCGCCGTCCGCGGTGCCCAACGGGGCGGAAGGTACCGGGGCGGCATCCGCAGTGGGCCCTTTGACCCCGTAGGTGCCGGCGGGCAGCCTCACGGTGGCAGTGGTGCCCGGTGGAACCGTGCACTCCAGCTCCACCGAACCACCGCGCCTGCGCCAGCTCGCCTGTACGTATCCGTTGTCCACCGGGATACTGCCGCGGGCGTGCTCCAAGCGGCACAGCGGCGGTTCGATCACCACCGCGGTGCCGCCGGGGACGGCGTACCGGATGCCGAGCAGGTGCTCGAGGATCTCCTTGAGCACGGACGCGGACCAGGCGTGCGACTGGCTGTAGTCGGTCCCCTCGGCCAGGTCCCAGGCTTCCCAGGTGAAGGTGGCTCCGCGGTCCAGGAGCCGTGCCCAGCCGGGCTGGTCTTTGGCGGTGAGGAGGTCCAGGACGGCGTCCATGCGGCCCTGGCGCACCAGGGCACGGACCAGCCGGTGCACCGTCATGGGGCCCTGCCGCATGCCCATTCCGGCGATCCGGGCGGCATCGGCTTCCGCGTGGCCGGGGTCCGTGATGCCCAGTGAGAGCGGGAAGGACGTGGCGTGCTGGGAGGCGTGGGAACTGGGTGTCCCGTCCTCATGGAGCCCGTCCACCATGACCCCGCCGACGCGCAGCCGGCCGCGGATGGCGCCGGCCAGCGCACGGGCTGCCGTGGCGTAGCGGACGGCGGCGTCTTCCTTGCCGGCCGTGTTGCAGAGCCGTGCCGTTGACACCAGCGCCGAGTAGGCCTGGGCGTTGACGGTGGTCTTGGCCGCGCACTCCATGTCGTAGCCGAACCGGCCGGGTGCGGGCCAGTCCACGATGCCGTGCAGGTAGGGGCCCGAGCCGCCGCCCAGCCTGGTGACCAGTCCCGCCGTCGGGCCTTCCGCCGGAATGCAGCGCAGCGCGTAGTCGGCCGTGTCGCACAGGTGGGGGAGCAGTTCGCGGACCAGGCCCAGGTCTCCGGAGCGCAGGTGGTACTCCTCCGCCCACTCCGGCATCATCAGGGAGAAATCGGGGATGTCGCGCTTGCCGTCGCCGTTGGGATAGACGGCGTTGTACCGGCCCTTGTCCGCCCCGGTGTTCCAGTAGCGGCGGGCTGACCAGGCGAATTCCCGCAGTGCCTGCGCCGTGTAGGCGTGTTCGCCGAAGAACGCCATGGTGGCGTAGGAAATGTTGGCGGCGTCGGCCAGGAACTGGCCTTTTTCCCGGGTGGGAGTATCCACGAACTGCTCCTGGACACCGTAGAGCGCAGAATCGCGCAGCAGCCCGACGACCTCGTCCAGGACGGGGTCGGAACTGGTGAAGCTGCCCTCGCCGGGGTGGCTGCCGTAGACCGTGGTGGCGCCGACGCGTGACACGTCCGCCGCCTCCACGCCCGGCAGTTCCAGGTAGCGGAAGCCGAGGTGGACGGAGGCCCGGAACTGCTGTGGCCCGGCGGTTTGGGTGTAGGGGAAGGACATGTCCGTGTTCTGGCTGGGGGTCTTTCCGGCATCCACCCTGCCGTCCGGGCGCAGGACGTAGCCGGCCCGGAGCATGACCGTGCGCCCCGGGACGCCGGCCAGGAAGTCCACCTCGGGCCGGGCCGGGATGACGCGCCCGAAGTCCGCCACCAAGGTGCCGTCCTCCGCGGCAAGGAACCGCCGCGGTGCCACGAACTCCCCGCCCAGGAACGTCCGGCGGGCGTGCAGCCGGGGAAAGTCCGACGTCGGGTGCCGGCCGGCGCTGATGGCGGCAGGAAGGTCTTCGGTGATGTCCAGGGACGCTGCGGCCTCGCCATCCAGGTGCTCCACGGGGTCGCCCTCGTCATTGCGGTAGCCCGACTGGCGGTACGGGGCCTCGCCGGCACGCCAGCCAGGGCCCGAGACAAGGACGCCGCGCCGTCCGTCGTCGTAATCAACACTCAGCCTGACCAACAGGCCGGGAACACCTGCGGCGCGGCCCTGGCCCGGACCGTACCAGTGGAGGAGGGCTGTCACCGGCACGGGCGTACCGGCCGGATGTGCCGCCAGGACCCCGGTGACGTCGGCGGCATCGAAATACCCCTCGCCGGGGTAGCCGAACGAGGTGGTGCCGAGGCAGGGCGTTCCGGCCACCGAAACCTGCGCGTGGTGGTGTGCCGCCACGAAGAGCCTGGCCCGCCGGACCGTCCCGTCCAGCGCCATGGTGCCCCGGAACAGGGTCCACTCGTCGGGCTGCCGGTGTCCGGTGGTGCGGTCCCATTGTGCCAAGGACGCAAGCGCGTCGTCCTCGGCGGCGTCAAAACGGTGGTCCAGCAGGATGGTTCCGGAACGGCCGGGAACCTCCCCGGTGATTTTGAGCCGCGCATACTCCGCCTGGCTCCGGGGTCCCTGGTGCAGGGCGGCCCTTTCGCCGCTGTCCGCGGATGCCGGTACGTCAACCACCAGCAGTTCCGTTCCGCCCAGCGACACCCGGATGGTCAGCCCGTCGTCGCTGATATCCAGGTCCTGCCACGATCCGGGACCAGGTTGCCGGTCTCCTGCCGGTGCGGCGGTTCCCAGGACCTCGGAATCCGGGGCGGCGGGGGAGGGGATTTCCCAGTCCGGAGTGCGGCGGAGTACCAGTTCTCCGGCCGGGCCCAGTTCGAGCAGCACGCCCGTCCCGGGTCCGCTGCTCCGCAGGATCATGCCGGCTTTGCCCATGACGGGCCGGAGCCGGGCCTGGATCCGGACGCTGCGGACGGCGGGGCACGGCACAGGCAGGAACGGCGAGCCTGCCACCCGCAGGGCGCGGTTGTGGATTTCCAGCGGGGCGCGCCCGCCCGGGGCCCGGCTGATCCAGCCGGCTTGCCAGGACGCGTCCGTCAGGCCGGTGCTGAAGGGGTGCGGGGAAGACCAGGAGCCCGCCCTGCCGGCAGCATCATGGATGCGCACGCGCCAGGCGAAGTCCGAGTCGTCCGCCAGGGCGGGGCCGCCATAGGGCACGCCGCGCTGGGATGCGGAAGCTACCGGACCCGAGCCCCACACCAGCGCGCCCCGGGTGTCCCGGACCTCAACCTCGTAGCCGGTCTGCTGTGCCAGGGCGGGATCGTCGCCGTCGCCCTGGGCCAGCTGCCAGCTGAACGCGGGGGCCGGCGAAGCAGCCAGGCAGGCGGAAAGCCCGTCCGTCAGCAGGTTGGCTGCGTGCAGGTGACCGGCGTCGCGGAACTGGCCGCCCATCAGGAAGCCGGAATATCAAAGGTGGCCGGGGCGGACACGGCCCAGGGGAGTCCCAGCTCGCTGAAGGTGGCGTGCTCCCGGCCCGCACGTTCCAGCGCGGCCTCAATACCTGTTACGACGGCGTGGGCTGAGTCGCCGTCGCCCTCCCACCGGACGTGGGCGGGATCGATGGGGGAGGGCAGCGGCGCCGTCCGGACCGCTTCCAGCACCAGCATGAAGGCTCCGCTGTCCAGCAGGCTGCTGGTGAGCGGAACGCCGGTGGCGCGGTGGGCCAGCAGGTTCTCGGTGAGGTCATCGCGGCCATACGTCTTTTCGCTGCGCCCGGCTGCGGTTTCAATGCTGAGCCGGTCCTCGGTGTAGTGGAACACGGCGGTGCCGGCCGAGCCCTGCAGGGTCACGCAGGGCTCAACGGATTCGGACGCGCAGATGGTCAGCGCGCAGGTGATGGGCAGGCCTGGAGTGGTGCGGATCCGGATCACGGAGGTGTCATCCGATTCGATGTCGTTGGCCCGGTACAGCTCGGTCTCCACGGATGCGATGTCAGCGGTGGTGCGCGCCCCGGCAATCCGGAGGGCGGTTGCCACGGCATGCGCCAACGGATTGGTGGCGACGCCGTCCACCACGTCCACGCCGTTGATGCTGCGTTTCCCGGCCCAGCGCGAGCGTTTGTAGTAGGCCCGGTCCCGGACCCAGCGGCCGGTGGCCGAGATGCCCTCCAAGGTGCCGATGGTGCCGGCCGCGAGCAGTTCCTCGATGGCCCGCAGGGCGTGCGAACCGAGGCTTTGGAACCCGATCTGGACACCGCGCCCGGAATCCTCCGCCGCGGCACACAGCCGGTTGAAATCGGCAAGGGACGCGACGGGGGGTTTTTCCAAGTACAGCTCCGCGTCCGTGGCAAGGGCAGCCAGGGCCAGCGGGGCGTGCGTTTGGATGGGGGTGGCCACGATGACCAGGTCGAGGTCCCCGGCGGCCTGGAGGAGCTCGTCGAGCCCGGGGTGGATGGCGGCCGACGGCGGCACGGCACCTGGGGCGGGCGGCTGCGGATCGGCAACCGCCACCAGCTCGACGGCGCCTGCCGCCTGCAGGCGTTCAAGGTTCCGGAGGTGATGGGTGCCAAAGCCGTGCACGCCCACCAGTGCCACCCGCGCCGCAGTCCCCGGGGCGGTTCCGGCGCCCTTGCCGGCCGCTTCCGTTGCCGTTCCCATGGTTCTCCGTCCTGCCCGTCCGGGCACCAGCCTGTAGCGCCCGCCATCTGTCAGCAAGCGCTTTCCACCGTTCAGTGTGCGGCATGGAGGCATTGCCAGTCCAGCTATGTAACGATTCAAAAATTCACTTGACCGAGATGCCGGTGCGGGTCTAGATTTTCGAGAAACCGATTACCAGCGTGATGCGGGACACTTTCCGCTTCGCCTCTGCAACGATGGAGAACAGAAGGGAGCCCAGCCATGCTGTCCGGGACCTTCAGTGCGCGTGCCTATTCATTCTTTGACACGCTCGCATGGATTGCGGGCCTGAACCTGCTGTGGATCGTGTTCACCCTGATGGGTGGCGGCATCCTTGGTGCCGGGCCGGCCACGGCCGCGGCGCAGATCCTGGTGCGCAAGCGGGCCCGGGGGGAGGCGGCTCCGCTGGTGCGCGGATTTGCTGCCGGATACACCAGGAATTTTGGCCGCGCGAACATCCTTGCACTGCCGGTCATGGCCGTCTCCGTTGCTCTTGCCCTGAACTGGAACTACTTTTCGGCGGGGCGCGGGCTCTTCGCGCAGCTCATGGCGGCAGGCATCTTTGTTGCCGCAATCTTCCTGGCCGGCGCAGCGTGCTACGTGTTTCCCCTGTATGCCCGCTACGAACTGCCGCTGCGGCAGTACTTGCTGACGTCGTCGCGCTTTGCCGTGCGGCATCTTGCGGGAACCGTCATCCTGCTGTTCGTCACCGCCGCCGCGGCGTACGCCAGCGCGGCGCTCCCGGGCCTGATTCCGTTCTTCAGCATCGGAGCCTGGCTCTTCCTGACCGGCTGGCTCTGCGACCGCTTCTTCACCGCGAATGACGAATCGGTAGCCGAAGCGCTGGCAGTGGAACCGGACGGCCGGGCCGCCCTGCAGGGAGCCTCCACCGCCTGACCGCCCTCCTCCCGGGTGCGGCCAGGCCATGCCCGGCTTCTAAATGAAACGTATCAATACTGGCCCTAAGGCCCAATGAACCCCAATGAAGTGGAAAAGGAAAAATATGATCCGCAGGAAACTTTCCCTGGCCGCCGCCGTCGTCACCGCCGCTGCCCTGTCCCTCACGGCCTGCAGCGGAGGTGACGCCCCGGCCGCCGACCCCACCTCGGTGTCCATCATGGCGCCCTTCCTCGAGGCGCAGCCGCCCGGCGCGGACGGCGCAGTGCAAAAGAAGCTGGAGGAGATCACCGGCAAGCAGGTAAAGATCAACTGGGCTCCCAACGCCTCCTACGAGGACAAGACCAACATCACCTTGGCAGGATCGGACATCCCGCAGGTCATGGTGATCCAGGGCAAGAGCCCCGGGTTCGTCAAGAACGCCCAGGCCGGTGCCTTCTGGGACCTCACCGGCAAGCTGGACAAGTACCCCAACCTCAAGACCACCTACCCGGACATCCAGCAGAACGCCAGCGTCAACGGCAAGGTCTACGGCATCTTCCGCGGCCGCGCCCCGATGCGGACCGCGGTCATGTTCCGGCAGGACTGGCTGGACAAGCTGGGCCTGCAGCCGCCCAAGACCGTGGAGGACCTCTACAAGGTGGCCAAGGCGTTCACCGAGCAGGACCCGGACGGCAACGGCAAGAATGACACCTACGGCATCACGATTCCCAAATGGGGCGCGCTGGGAAGCAACAGCCCCTACGACGTCATCGAGGAATGGTTCGGGGCCGGCAACCGCTGGACCGAGCGGGACGGAAAGCTGGTACCCAGCTTCGAGACCGACGAGTTCCTCCAAGCGGACCGCTTCATCAAGAAGATGGTGGATGAGAAGCTCATCAACCCCGACTTCGCCACGTTCGACAGCACCAAATGGAATGAACCATTCTTCAACGGCAAGGGCGGCATCATCGTGGACGTCGATTCCCGGGTCAGCGTCCTCATCAATCTCTTCAAGCAGGCAGATCCCAACAACTTCCAGAACAAAGTGGGCTTCGTGGGCAACCTCGAAGGCCCCGACGGCAAGCTGCACGCCCACCCCACCGACGGCTACTCCGGCTTCCTGGCCGTCCCGAAAGCCAGTGTCCGGACGGAAGCCGAACTGGACAAGGTCCTGGAATTCCTGAACACCCTGAACGGCAAGGATGCCGGCATCCTGCTGAACAACGGCATTGAGGGCGTCAACTTCACGGTGGTGGACGGCAAGGCCGCTCCGGTCAAGCCGGAAACGGACGCAAGCAAGGCCGTCACCACGGACATCAAGAGCTACGCCCAGCTGGGCATGAACGTTGCCGGCAACCAGTTCTACCCGGTCAAGCAGGCCAGCGACTACGAGCAGCAGGTCTTCGACAAGCGCACCGACGTCATGGCGGAGGACCTCAAGAGCGCCGTCTACAACCCGGCAGCGCCTTACGTTTCCGCCACCTATGTGGCCAAGGGGGCCCAGCTGGACAACATCGTGGCCGATGCCCGGATCAAGTACCTGGCGGGCCAGATCGATGAGCAGGGGCTCAAGGACGCCATCAAGCTGTGGAACACCAGCGGCGGCGACAAGGTTAAGGAAGAGATCAACAAGCTCTGGCAGGACAACAAGTAAATGGCAGCCCCCGTTGTCGAGGCTGAGGCACGGGCGGCCAACCGGCCGCCCGTGCGGGAACGGAAGAACGGCAGGTTTTCCGTCCATTTCGCGCACTACAAGTGGTTGTACCTGCTGCTGCTGCCAGGCGTGGTGTACTTCGCGGTGTTCCGGTACGCCCCCATGTATGGCGTATCCATCGCGTTCAAGGATTACGTCCCGTTCCTGGGGGTAAACGGCAGCCCCTGGGTGGGAGTGCAGAACTTCACGGATTTCTTTGCCAACCCGGATTTTCCCCGGCTGTTGGGCAACACCCTGATCCTGGCTTTCCTGAACCTGGGCATCGCGTTCCCGCTGACCATCGTCCTGGCCCTGCTGCTCAATGAGGTACGCCTGTCCGTCCTCAAGCGCACGGTCCAGACCCTGGTGTACATCCCGCACTTCCTGTCCTGGACCATCGTGGCGTCCCTGAGCTTCCTGCTGTTCGCCCTGGACATCGGCCCGCTGTTCCAGTTCCTGAACAACGTCATGGGCACGAACATCGATTTCCTGTCCGATCCCGCGTGGTTCCGGCCCCTGATCGTGCTGCAGGACATCTGGAAGAACACCGGCTGGGGCACCATCATCTTCCTGGCCGCCCTGGCCACGGTGGACCAGGACCAGTACGAGGCCGCCATCATCGACGGCGCCGGCCGGTTCCGCCGGGTCTGGCACATCACGCTTCCCGCGATCCGGTCCACCATCATCGTGATGCTGATCCTGGCCATCGGGCAGATGCTCAACACCGGCTTCGAACAGATCTACCTGATGACCAACGCCCTCAACCGCGAGGTGGCGGACGTCTTTGACACCTACGTCTATTTCGTGGGCATCACCCAGGGCGCCTACAGCTACTCCACGGCAGTGGGCCTGTTCAAATCCCTGGTGGGCATCGTGCTGATCTTCGGCACCAACTGGCTGGCCAAACGATTCAACCAGAGCGGACTGTTCTAGCCATGAAAATCCACAACACCCGCGGCGGCCGGGTTTTCGACGCCGTCAACTATGTGTTCCTTGCCCTGATCGGCATCATCACCCTGCTGCCGTTCGTCTACGTCTTCGCCGGGTCCTTCGCCACCGAAGCGGAGATCACCCGCCGGGCATTCTTCGTCTGGCCCGAGAAATTCACCCTGGGCTCCTACGAGTACATCTTCGCCACCCCGGCGTTCACCCGCGCCCTGGTCACCACCATCCTGGTCACCGCCGTGGGCACCTTGGTCCAGCTGGCCTTCACCGTGACCATGGCCTACCCGCTGGCCAAGAAAAGCCTGCGTGGCAGGAACGTCATCCTGTCGCTGGTGGTCTTCGCCATGGTCTTCTCCGGCGGCATGATCCCCACCTTCCTGCTGGTCAAGGACCTGGGCCTGCTCAACTCTTACTGGGCCCTGATCCTGCCGGCGGCCATCAACCCCTTCAGCCTGATCATCATCAAGAACTTCTTCCAGGAACTCCCTGCCGAGCTTGAGGAATCGGCCAAGATGGACGGCGCCACCGAGATCGGCATCCTCTGGCGGATCCTGCTGCCGCTGTCCAAGCCGGTGCTCGCAACGTTCGCGCTCTTTTACGCCGTGGGGATCTGGAACGACTTCATGTCCCCGTTGCTGTACCTGAGCGACAACTCCAAGTGGACGCTGCAGATGTACCTGCGGCAGGTCACCGCCGCCTCGGACCTCCTGGGCACCGGCAACGTGGACCCCAACTACATCCCGCCGGAACAGGGCATCAAGTTTGCGGTGATCGTGGTGGCCACCCTGCCCATCCTGATCTTCTATCCGTTCCTGCAAAAGCACTTTGCCAAGGGCATGCTCATCGGCTCCGTCAAGGGCTGACCCCGTACTGGAGGAAGCACACCATGAAAATCCTGCTGGCCGGCGACTCCACGGTTGCCGACTGCCCCACCCAAGAGTTCCCGATGAGCGGTTGGGGAGCGCAACTTCCGCCGCATACCTACCGGTGGGGCTCGGTGCACAACTTCGCCAAAGGCGGGGCAAGCACGGAATCCTTTCGCGACGAGGGGCTCTGGGCGGACCTGCTGGCCGAGGCCGGGCCCGGCGACGCGGTGCTCATCCAGTTCGGCCACAACGACCAGAAGAAGCAGCACCTCGCCGCGCGAACCGGATACGCGGCCAACCTGCGCACCATGGTGGACGAGGTGCACGGGGCCGGCGCCGCGCCGCTCCTGTGCACCTCGGTGGAGCGGCGGCACTTCCTCGACGCCAGGCACCAGGGCGACGGCCCGGCGTCGGGCGCTGTCCTGGAGGCAAGCCTGGAGGACTACCCCGAGGTGGTCCGCGAACTCGGCCTGGAACTGGGCGTGCCGGTGGTGGACCTGAACGCCTGGACCCGGGACCTGTACCTGCGGCTGGGGCGCGACAGATCGCGGAACCTCTTCTGCCACTTCGCGCCCGGTGAGCACGCCCGCTGGCCCGGTGGCCTGGCGGACAACACCCACTTCTCGCAGCAGGGTGCCATGCTGGTGGCCGGGGAGGTGGCCCGGCAGCTTGGCCGGCTGGGATACGGAGTCCTTGAGCCGGCATTGGGTACGACGTCGGGACAGGGCTAGGTGGACGCCGCGGGCTTGGCAACGGGCGTCCTCTACAGCAACCCGCTGGCAGGCCCGGACGATGTCGCCGGCTGGGTGGCGGAAGGGCCCTTGGGCCTCGGCAGCCATAACGGCGCCCTGGAGCTGTCCGGCACCCTGGATGACGGCGAGTTCGGCGACCATGCGCACTGGACCTTTTGGTGCCCCGAGGAGTTTCCGGACGGCATCCGCATCAGCTGGGACTTCCTGCCGCTCGCCGAACCGGGCCTGGCCATGCTGTTCTTCGCGGCCGCCGGACAGGGCGGGCTGGACCTTTTCAGCCCTTCGCTCGCGCCCCGGACCGGGTACTACCCGCAGTACCACTCGGGGGACATCGATGTACTGCACGTTTCCTACTTCCGGCACAAACACCAGTCCGAGCGCGCCTTCCGCACGTGCAACCTCCGAAAGAGTGCCGGCTTCGAACTGGTGGCCCAAGGCGCGGATCCGCTGCCGCCCACGGAAGACGCCGCCGGCTTCTACCGCCTCAACGTCGTGAAAGAAGGGCCACGGGTGGAGTTCGCCATCAACGGGTTGAGGCTCTTTCAGTGGCACGATCCGTCGGACAAAGTGTTGGGCGGCGGCCGGATCGGATTCCGCCAGATGGCACCGCTGCGCGCCGCCTACCGCAACCTGCTGGTGGAGAAGGTTTAGGTCGCTTCCGCACTGAGGCAAGATAGGAGGCGTACATCTGCCCACTGGAGGGAGGCGGGACATGGAACCCGTATTGGTCGACGGCGGCAAGGGGACGGTGGAGCTGGGCCCGGACGGCATTCTCCATCTCATCTGGGAGCCCAAGGTACGGATCGAAGTCCACGATGCGCAGGCAGCAATGGCCACGGTCAACGACATCGCCGGCGACGGCAGCTACCCCATGCTGGTGGACATGGCCACCACGGAGTCTGTCAGCCGGGAAGCCCGCGGGGTCTTCTCCATCCCGTGCGCGGCCAACCGCATCGCCCTGCTCGGGGCAAGCCCGGTGGACCGGATCATCGCCAACTTTTTCCTGGGCGTCCACATTCCGCCGTGCCCCACGCGCTTCTTCACGTCCCGGTCCGAGTCCATGAAATGGCTGCTGCAGCAGGACAAGTAGCGGACCCGCAGATCAGCCGGCTGCCGGCGCGGCCGTGCTCTGCCGTATCACCAGCTCGGGCGTGAACACAACCGCCCGGTGGACAGGGTTTTGGGATTCCACTTCTTCGGACAACAGCTCGATCGCCGTCCGCCCCAGCAACTCGGTGGGCTGGCGGATGGAGGACAGGGGGACCACGGCGGAAATCGCAAAATCGATGTCGTCATAACCAATCAATGCCACATCCTCCGGGATGCGGAAGGTGTGCGTCATGGTGAGGGACTGCATGACGCCCAGGGCCAGGAGGTCGTTGGCGCAGAAAATTCCGTCCGGCAGCTCCGCGCGGCCCCGCTGCACCAGCATGTCGCCCACGCTTCGGCCGGCAAGGACCGTCTGGCCCTCCGAGTCCAGCACCTCCAAGGTGGCGTCCGGTTCCTCCTTGACGGCTCGGCGGGCGCCTTCGAGGCGGTCCGCCACCTGGCGGATGGAGGTGGGGCCACCCACGAAGGCGAGCCGGCGGCGGCCGGTGTCCAGCAGGTGCCGGGCTGCGAGGTAACCGCCTGCGTCGTCATCCACTGCCACGGAGCTGAACTTGGATTCGTCAGCCAGCCGGTCCACCAGGACGGTGGGGACGCCGCGCTCGCGGAGGAGGTCCAACCGGTCCGTGACATCGCCTACCGGGGAAATCAGCAGGCCCTGAACGCGCTGCTCCTGGAAGAGGTCGATGTAATTCGCTTCGCGGCCGGCGTCGTGTCCGCTGTCCCCGAGCAGCACGGCGCTGCCCTGGAGGGCGGCGGCGTCCTCGGCCGAGCGGACCACGGAGGTGAAGAAGGGGTTGCCCACGTCCAGGACAATGAGGCCGATGGTGCGGCTGTGGCCAACCCGGAGCTGGCGGGCGGCATCATTGCGGACGAAGCCCAGCTCGTCGATGGCCCGCAGGACCCGTTCCCTGGTCCGCTCCGATACCCGGTCCGGGTAGTTCAGGACGTTCGAGACCGTTCCCACGGCCACGCTTGCGTGGGTGGCGACGTCCTTGATACTTGCTGTCCGGTTCATCGAATCTCCGTGCTGGTCTGTCCGCGGCCGGGTGTCCCGCGCGGACGATCAAAAGTTCTCTGCCATTGCTTGACACCTGCTCAGGTTCAACTGTACTTTGAATCGTAACAATGAAACGATTCAAAAAAACGCGGGTTTGAACAGGAGAACCAATGAGGGTCTGTTTCCGTTCCTCGGTCCAGCCGGCGCTCATCGACGAGTACCGCCGCCGGCACGCAGCGGTATGGCCGGAGATGCTGATCGCCCTCAAAGAAGCCGGCTGGCACAACTATTCGCTGTTCCTGGGAGACGACGGGCTCCTGGTGGGGTACGTGGAATGTGACGACTTCGACGCCGTCCGCGCCCGGATGGCCCTGACGGAGGTCAACGCCAGGTGGCAGGCGGAAATGGCAACACTCTTTGAAGACTCCGGCCAGTCGCCCGATGAGGGGTTCCGCGTGCTGGAGGAAGTCTTCAACCTTGACAGCCAGTTGGCGGCCAGCGCATCCGCAGGCTGACCGCCTGCGCGCACAACTTTCGCACCAACAGCAACAGGGCTCCAGCAGCGGGGCACCACAACCACACGAACCACACACCGGAAAGAACATCATGAACGACGTAGCAACGGCGCTGGGCAGGCTCGAGGAGCTTGCCATCGAGGTCCCCTCGTGGGCCTATGGAAATTCAGGCACGCGGTTCAAGGTGTTCGGTACGCCCGGCACGCCGCGCACGGTCCAGGAAAAGCTGGCCGATGCCGCCAAAGTCCACGAACTGACCGGGCTGGCCCCCACCGTGGCCCTGCACATCCCGTGGGACAAGGTGGACGATTACGCAGCTCTGAAGGATTACGCCGCCGGCCTGGGGGTGGGGCTGGGCACCATCAACTCCAATACCTTCCAGGATGACGAGTACAAGTTCGGTTCCCTGACCTCCTCCAACGAGTCGGTGCGCCGCCGCGCCATCGAGCATCACCTGGACTGCATCCAGATCATGCACGCTACGGGCTCACGCGACCTGAAGATCTGGTTGGCGGACGGCACCAACTACCCGGGCCAGGACGATATCCGCGGCCGGCAGGACCGGCTGGCCGAATCCCTGCAGGAAATCTACGCGGCCCTGGGGGATGAACAGCGGCTGGTGCTGGAGTACAAGTTCTTCGAACCGGCTTTCTACCACACCGATGTCCCGGACTGGGGCACGTCCTACGCGCAGACCCTGGCACTTGGGGAGAAGGCGTTCGTCTGCCTGGACACCGGCCACCATGCCCCCGGCACCAACATCGAGTTCATCGTGATGCAGCTGCTTCGCCTGGGCAAGCTGGGGTCCTTCGACTTCAACTCGCGCTTCTACGCCGACGACGACCTGATCGTGGGCGCCGCCGATCCGTTCCAGCTCTTCCGCATCATGCACGAGGTGATCCGTGGCGGCGGTTTCGGGAAAGAGGCCGGCGTCGCCCTCATGCTGGACCAGTGCCACAACCTGGAGGAGAAGATCCCGGGACAGATCCGCTCGGTCCTCAACGTCCAGGAGATGACGGCCCGCGCCCTGCTGGTGGACACCACCGCCCTGGGCGAGGCACAGCGCACCGGCGACGTGCTGGCCGCGAACGGCATCTTCAACGATGCGTTCTACACCGACGTCCGGCCCATCCTGGCTGAATGGCGTGAATCCCGCGGCCTGCCCGCGGACCCGATCGCTGCCTACAAGGCCAGCGGCTACCAGAAACAGATCAACGAGGACCGCGCAGGCGGCCAGCAAGCCGGATGGGGCGCATAAAGGGCATGAACATGCAGAACGCAGCCAAGACTGTTGAAGACCTGATTTCCCGTTCCAACCGCCTCGGCGCGGACAAGCGGAACACCAACTTTGCCGGCGGCAACACCTCCGCCAAAGGCATCGAGAAGGACCCGGTCACGGGCGAGGACGTCCAGCTGTTGTGGGTGAAGGGGTCCGGTGGGGACCTGGGCACGCTGAAGCCACAGAACCTGGCCGTGCTCCGGCTGGACCGGTTGACCGCCCTGAAGAACGTGTACCCGGGCGTTGAGCGTGAAGACGAGATGGTGGCGGCTTTCGATTATTGCCTGCACGGCAAGGGCGGGGCCGCACCGTCGATCGACACGGCGATGCATGGTTTGGTGGACGCCGCCCATGTGGACCACCTGCACCCGGACTCCGGCATCGCCATTGCCACCGCCGTTGACGGGGAAGCACTGACCACCAAGATCTTCGGCAACAAAGTGGTCTGGGTTCCCTGGCGCCGCCCCGGTTTCCAGCTGGGCCTGGACATCGCAGCGATCAAGGACGCCAACCCGCAGGCCATCGGCACCATCCTGGGCGGCCACGGCATCACCGCCTGGGGCGCCACCAGCGAAGAAGCGGAAGCCAATTCCCTGTGGATCATCGACCAGGCCGAAAAGTACATCGCAGAGAACGGCACGGCCGAGCCCTTCGGCGCCAAGCTCCCGGGTTACGGCGCTCTGCCGGAAACCGAACGCCGTGCCAAAGCCGCAGCGTTGGCACCGGTGATCCGCGGCCTGGCCTCCACGGACAAGCCGCAGCTGGGGCACTTCAGCGACGACGCCGTCGTCCTGGACTTCCTCGAAGCCGCCGAGCACCCGCGCCTGGGCGCCCTGGGTACCTCCTGCCCGGACCACTTCCTCCGCACCAAGGTCAAGCCGCTGATCCTGGATCTTCCGGCCGACGCCTCCATCGAGGATTCGATTGCCCGGCTGCAGGAGCTCCACGCCGACTACCGCGAGGACTACCAGGCGTACTACGACCGCCACGCCGATGCCGATTCGCCGGCGCTGCGCGGCGCCGACCCGGCCATCGTGCTGGTGCCCGGCGTGGGGATGTTCTCCTTCGGCGCCAACAAGCAGACCGCCCGGGTTGCCGGCGAGTTCTACATCAATGCCATCAACGTCATGCGCGGCGCCGAGGCCATCTCCACCTACGCACCCATCGAGGAATCCGAGAAATTCCGGATCGAATACTGGGCGCTGGAGGAAGCCAAGCTGGCCCGGATGCCAAAGCCCAAGTCGCACGCCACCCGCATTGCGCTGGTGACCGGCGCGGCATCCGGGATCGGCAAGGCCATCGCCACCCGCCTCGCCGCGGAAGGCGCGTGCGTGGTCATCGCCGACCTGAACCTCGAGAATGCGCAGAATGTGGCCGAAGAACTCGGCGGCCCGGACGTTGCCATCGGCGTCCAGGCGGACGTCACGGATGAGGCCCAGGTCGCCGCGGCGATCGACGCCGCCGTCCTGGCCTTCGGCGGCGTGGACCTGGTGGTCAACAACGCCGGACTGTCCATCTCCAAGCCGCTGCTGGAAACCACCGAAAAGGACTGGGACCTGCAGCACAACGTCATGGCCAAGGGCTCCTTCCTGGTGGCCAAGGCCGCCGCGAAGGTCATGATCGCGCAGGGCTTGGGCGGGGACATCATCTACATCTCCTCCAAGAACTCCGTGTTCGCCGGCCCCAACAACATCGCCTACTCCGCCACCAAGGCAGACCAGGCCCACCAGGTCCGGCTCCTCGCGGCCGAACTGGGTGAGCACGGCATCCGCGTCAACGGCATCAACCCCGACGGCGTGGTCCGCGGCTCCGGCATCTTCGCCGGCGGCTGGGGCGCAAAACGCGCGGCGGTCTACGGCGTCGACGAGGAGAAGCTGGGCGAATACTACGCCCAGCGCACACTGCTCAAGCGCGAAGTCCTGCCCGAGCACGTAGCCAACGCGGCCGCCGTCCTCACCAGCAACGAACTGTCCCACACCACCGGCCTGCACATCCCCGTGGACGCCGGAGTGGCCGCAGCCTTCCTGCGATGAGCACGCACGTTCCAGGCGTTGACGGTGCTGGTTCCGGCGCCGGCGTCTTCGCCGCCGTGGACATCGGTGCCTCGTCCGGCCGGGTCATGCTGGGCCGCGTGACTCCCGGCGCCGGGGTGTCGCTGGAGACCGTCCACCGCTTCCCCAACGGAGTGGTGGAGATCGATGGCGGCCTCCGCTGGGACTTCGACGCGTTGTTCGCCGAAGTCCTTGCCGGCCTTTTGGCTGCGGCCACCGTGGCCTCGGCACAGGGGGAAACCATTGCCAGCATCGGTATTGACACCTGGGCCGTGGACTACGGCCTGGTGACCAAGGCCGGCCGGCTGGTGGCGCAGCCATTCAGTTACCGCGACGACCGCAGCCGGGCCGCAGTGGCGCCGGTCCACGCCAAGCTGGACCCCGCGCGCCTCTATGCCACCACGGGGTTGCAGTTCCTGCAGTTCAACACCATCTACCAGTTGGCCGCGGAACAGGACCTCGACGGGCTGCAAGCCCTGCTGATCCCGGACCTGATCGCCTTCCTGCTCACGGGCATCCGCCGGACGGAAGCCACGAATGCCTCCACCACCGGGCTGTTCGACGCCGTGGCAGGGGAGTGGGCTACCGAGTTCTTCGCTCCACTGGGCTTACGGAAGGACCTGTTTCCGCCGCTGATCCAGCCCGGTGAAACTGTCGGCACGCTGCTGCCGGAGATTGCCGCCGCGGTGGGGCTTACCCAGGACACGAAGGTGGTGGCCGTCGGCTCGCATGACACCGCATCCGCCGTCGCCGCGGTCCCTGCGGAGAAGGATGCCTTCGCCTACATTTCCTCCGGCACGTGGTCGCTGGTGGGACTGGAACTGAAGCATCCGGTCCTGACCGAGGCCGGCCGGGAAGCCAACTTCACCAATGAACGCGGGGTGGACGGCACCATCAGGTACCTGCGCAACATGGGCGGGCTCTGGCTGCTCAGCGAATGCCAGCGGACCTGGGCCTTGGAGGGCTTCCGGCCGGAACTGACCGCCCTGCTCACGGCGGCCGCGGCCCTTCCTGCCGGTGGTCCGGAAGTGAACGCCGATGATCCCTACTTCATCGCTCCCGACAACATGCCCGAGCGCATCCGGGCGGCGGTCCGGCGCACCGGTGAGGTCCTGCCCGACGATCCTGCGGCGATCACCCGCTGCATCATGGACAGCCTCGCCAGTGGTTACGCCCGGACCATCACCGCTGCCGAACGCCTTGCCGGCCGTGCCGTGGAAGTGGTCCATGTGGTGGGCGGCGGTTCGCAGAACACCCTGCTCTGCCAGCTCACCGCCAACGCCACCGGACGTCCCGTCATCGCCGGACCCGTGGAAGCCACTGCCCTGGGCAACGTGCTCGTACAGGCCCGCGCGGCCGGGGCAGCCGCGGGCGGGCTGCCGCAGCTGCGCGAAATCATCGCG
Organism: Pseudarthrobacter sp. MOO14; assembly: GCF_058267675.1. NCBI lineage: Bacteria > Bacillati > Actinomycetota > Actinomycetes > Micrococcales > Micrococcaceae > Pseudarthrobacter > Pseudarthrobacter sp. MOO14. The sequence continues at coordinate 1,582,035 of NZ_CM177849.1, read as the reverse complement.
ACGGGAACGAGCCTTCGCCGCTACGAACCCGCGCCCCTGCCCGTGAACGCCGCCAGGAATTGAACCCATGAAGATCGCACTTTTCGCCACCTGCATCGTGGACGCCATGTATCCACGCGCCGCCCAAGCAACGGTGGCGGTCCTTGAACGCCTGGGCCACGAAGTGGTCTTTCCCTCGGGGCAGGCCTGCTGCGGGCAGATGCACGTCAACAGCGGCTACCTCAAGGAAGCCCTTCCCGTGGTGGCCAACCACGTGCGGGCCTTCGAATCCGAAGATTACGACGTCGCCGTGGCGCCGTCCGGTTCCTGCGTCGCCTCGGTGAAGCACCAGCACCCCATGGTGGCCCGGCACGCGGGGGACGCCGCCCTGGAAGAGCGGGCTGACGCCGTCGGAAAGAAGACCTACGAACTCTCGGAACTCCTGGTGGACGTCCTGGGCGTCACCAACCCGGCGGCGCAGCTGGGCTCTTACTTTCCGCACACCGTGACGTACCACCCGTCCTGCCACGGCATGCGGCTGCTCACGCTGGGTGGCCGGCAGGCCGGGCTGCTGCGGGGTGTCAAGGGCCTGGAACTGGTGGACCTGCCGGAAGCGGACCAGTGCTGCGGCTTCGGCGGCACGTTCTCCGTGAAGAATGCCGACGTCTCATCCGCGATGCTGGCGGACAAAACAGCGAACATCCGCAGCACCGGTGCGTCCGTGTGCGCCGGCGGCGACTACTCGTGCCTGATGCACATCGGCGGTGGCCTGTCGCGGCAGGCAGACACCATAGGTACCCTCCACCTGGCGGAAATCCTTGCCAGCACCGAAACGGAACCGGTCGCGGTCCCCGGGCCCGCCGGGCGAACCGTCAAGGTGGTGGCCAAATAATGTCCCGCACCCCGATCGGGATGCCCGGCCTGCGCCCCGGCATCGGCAACCTGTTCGCCGAAGAGAAGTTTCCGTCCGCTGCCCGCCGCGAGCTCGGCAACAGCCAGCTGCGGAAGAACCTGAAGCACGCCACGTCCACCATCCGCGCCAAGCGCCTGGCCGTGACCGGTGAGCTGCCGGACTGGGAGGAACTGCGGGAGGCGGGCAGTGCCTTGAAGACCTCCGTCATGGCCCGGCTGCCGGAACTCCTGGAGGCTTTCGAAGCCAACGTCACCGCCCGCGGCGGAACAGTCCACTGGGCCCGCGACGCCGACGAGGCCAACGCGATCATCCACGGGCTGGTCACCGCCCAAGGCGTGGATGAGGTGGTCAAGGTCAAGTCCATGGCCACCCAGGAAATCGGCATGAACGAGTACCTGGAAGAGCGCGGCATCTCGGCGTTCGAGACCGACCTTGCCGAGCTCATCGTCCAGCTGGGCCACGACAAGCCCAGCCACATCCTGGTCCCGGCGATCCACAAGAACCGCACTGAGGTCCGCGACATCTTCCTCCAGGAAATGCCCGGCGTCGATCCCGGCCTCACGGACGAACCCCGCCGGCTGGCCATGGCCGCCCGCGCCCACCTGCGGGCCAAGTTCCTCACCGCGAAGGTGGCAGTCTCCGGCGCCAACTTCGGCATCGCCGACTCCGGCACGCTGGGTGTGGTGGAGTCCGAGGGCAACGGCCGGATGTGCCTGACCCTCCCTGAAACCCTGATCACGGTCATGGGCATCGAGAAGCTGCTTCCCACGTTCTCCGACCTTGAAGTCTTCCTCCAGCTGCTGCCGCGCTCCTCCACCGGCGAGCGGATGAACCCGTACACCTCACTGTGGACCGGCGTGACCGAGGGCGATGGTCCGTCGAATTTCCACGTGATCCTGCTGGACAACGGCCGCACCAATGCCCTGGCCGACGAGATGGGACGCTCAGCGCTCCACTGCATCCGCTGCAGCGCCTGCATCAACGTCTGCCCGGTCTACGAGCGGGCAGGCGGCCACGCCTACGGCTCCACGTACCCTGGCCCCATCGGCGCCATCCTGTCGCCGCTGATGACCGGCATCGAGGCGGAAGAGAACGGCTCGTTGCCGTATGCGTCCTCGCTGTGCGGCGCCTGCTACGACGCCTGTCCGGTGAAGATCAACATCCCGGACATCCTGGTCCACCTGCGCGGCAAGGACGTGGACGCCCACCGCGGCGGCCTGCCGTCCCAGATGGACGTGGGACTCAAGGCCGCCTCTTGGGCGCTCTCCGGCGGACGCCGCCTGGCCGCCGTCGAAAAGCTCCTGCCCCTGGGCCGGGCCGCCGCCGGACGGGACAAGAAGATCAAGAAACTGCCCGGCCTCGCCGCCGGCTGGACCCAAAGCCGGGACATCCCGGCGCCCCCGGCGCAGTCCTTCCGTGACTGGTGGGCCAAGGAGCACAAGAGACCATGAGCACCCGGGAACAGATCCTTGCGGCCGTCCGCACCGCACTCAAGGACGCCCCCGCCGTCCCGGACATCCCCCGGAAGTACCGGCTGGACGGGGAGGCCGACGCGCAGCAGCGCATCGACGTCCTGGTGGACCGGTTGGAGGACTACAAGGCCGGAGTCACCGTGGTGGACGAAGACGCAGTCCCCGCCACCATCCGGGACCTCCTCGCCGGGGCCGGCTCCTACGTGGTTCCCGCCGGCCTGGACCCGGCCTGGCTGGCCTGGGAGACAGACACCACCAGGATCAGGTACGACGGCGGCGGCCACGGAGCGAGGTCCGTCACCGAGCTCGACGCAACAGACGCCGTGGTGACTGCCAGTGCGGTGACCGTGGCGGAATCCGGGACCATCATCCTGGACGGCAGCCCGGACCAGGGCCGCCGCGCCATCTCGCTCATCCCGGACCACCACGTCTGCGTGGTGCGCAGCCGGGACGTCACCGCGATCCTGCCCGAAGCGCTCCGCCGCCTGGACGGAACGAAGCCCCTCACCATGATCAGCGGACCGAGCGCAACCTCGGACATCGAGCTTGAACGCGTCGAAGGTGTCCACGGGCCCCGGCGGCTGGATGTCGTCATCATCCGGTGAAGCTGAAGTAGGCTGCAACCAGGCCGCCAACCACCCCTGACAGAACGGACAACGATGCCCCTCTTCGACCTGCCCCTGGCCCAGCTGCGCAGCTACACTTCCGACGTCACGCCGCCGGAGGACCTGGGCGCGTTTTGGGACGCCACCCTCGAAGAAGCCAGGGCCTTCCCCTTGAACGCCGCGTTCGAACCGGTGGAGAACCACCTGACGGTCATCGATACCTTCGACGTCACCTTTTCCGGCTACGGCGGGGCGCCGGTCAAGGGCTGGCTGCACCTGCCCGCCGCCCGGGAAGACGGCACCAGGCTGCCCGTGGTGGTGCACTACGTGGGCTATTCGGGCGGCCGGGGCCTGGTCAACCAGGACACCCGCTGGGCCCAGGCCGGCTACGCGCATTTCATCATGGACACCCGCGGCCAGGGGTACGGCGGCACCCTGGGGGACACTCCGGACCCGCACCCCTCCGCCGGGGACGTAGCGCACGCGGGCCTGATGACCCGGGGCCTGGCGAAGCGCGAGGACTACTACTACCGGCGCGTCTACGTGGACGCCTTCCGCGCCGTGGAGGCAGCCCAGGCCCACCCCGCCGTCGATCCAGCCAAAGTGGTCCTCGCCGGAGTCAGCCAGGGCGGCGGCATCGTGGTGGCCACGGCGGGCCTCACTGCGGGACGGCTCGACGGCGTCATCGCCGCCCTTCCCGACGTCCCCTTCCTGCAGGACTTCCCCCGCGCCATCGACATCACCCCGCGCGGGCCCTACCCGGAGATCGCCCAGTTCCTGGCGCGCCACCGCGACCGGTACCAGCACGCACTCGAGGTCCTGAACTACTTCGACGGCGTCAACCTGGCCCGGTACGCCACGGCACCGGCGCTGTACTCGGTGGCCCAGATGGACGACATCTGCCCGCCGTCCACGGTCTTCGCCAGCTTCAACGCCTACGGCTCCGGGACGTCCGGGGCATCCTCCACCGGGGCGGCCAAGGAGATCGAGGTGTACCGGTTCAACAACCATGAAGGCGGCCAGGAACACCACTGGATCCGGCAGCTGCAGTACCTGCGCAAGCTCCTGGGGTAGGCCGGCGCGGGAATGTGACGGCCGCTGATTTTGCGGCGGCGGACGGCCGGGCTTATGGTCTTTTCCATGACTAACCGTTGGTATGCGTATTTTTCGTTGGCTCTGGAGGGGCCCGCGTCTAACTGACACGCATCCAGCATTCCTTCAGAGCCAACAGGGCAGAGATCATTCTCTGCCCTTCGCCGTTTCTCCGGCGGGTTCTGAAATCCGGGCCCGCTTCCCATCTGGAACAGGACCCGAACATGAGCACCGCAACAGCAGCAGCCGCCAACGCCGGCACCACATCCACCTCGAACCTCCGCGTCAGCGAATTCACCGCGCTGCCCACCCCTTCCGGGCTCGTCGCCGAACTGCCCCTTGACGCCCGGGCGGCTGACGTCGTCGAACGCGGACGCGACCAGGTCCGGGCCATCATGGACGGCGTGGACGACCGCCTGCTGGTCATCGTAGGCCCATGCTCCATCCACGACCCCAAAGCCGGCCTGGAATACGCCCGCCGGCTGGTCAGCCAAGCTGAAAAGCACAAGGAAAACCTGCTGGTGGTCATGCGGACCTACTTCGAAAAGCCCCGCACCACCGTCGGCTGGAAGGGCCTGATCAACGACCCCCGGCTGGACGGCAGCCACGACATGGTCACCGGCCTGCGCACCGCCAGGCAGTTCCTGCAGCAGGTGACCGCGCTGGGACTGCCCACCGCCACCGAATTCCTGGAGCCGATCAGCCCGCAATACATGGCGGACCTGATTTCCTGGGGTGCCATCGGTGCCCGCACCACCGAGAGCCAGATCCACCGGCAGCTGGCCTCCGGCCTTTCCATGCCCATCGGCTTCAAGAACGGGACCGACGGCGGCCTGCAGGTGGCGATCGACGCGTGCGGCGCCGCGGCGGCGGCCCAGGCGTTCCTGGGGATCGACGGCGACGGCCGGGCGGCACTGGTGGCCACAGCCGGGAACCCGGATACCCACGTCATCCTCCGCGGCGGACGCAAGGGCCCCAACTACTCAGCCGCCGACGTCGAACGGGCGTCCGGGGAGCTGGCCGGAAAGGGCCTGAACCCGCGCCTGGTGGTTGACGCCAGCCACGCCAACAGCGGCAAGAGCCATCACCGCCAGGCCGAGGTGGCGCTGGAGATCGGTGCCCAGCTTGAAGACGGGGGCGCCGCGGCGCAGGCGATCGCCGGGGTGATGCTGGAAAGCTTCCTGGTGGGCGGCGCCCAGAACCTGGACGTTGCCGAGCATGCGGCCGGCCGCTCCGAACTCGTGTACGGCCAGAGCGTCACCGATGCCTGCATGGACTGGGACGTTTCCGCCTCCGTGCTGGAGCAGTTGGCTGCCTCGGCGCGGAAGCGCCGGCAGGCGAAATAGTGGCTTTACCTACTTTCACATCTGCCACATGAACATCTAGAGTATCTATTTAGGTGATTGGTGGATGGCTCAGCATCGGAACACCGCATTGGCACGTACCTGGGGTCACTGTTGTCCATCCGTCAGCAAAGGAAAATAGGGAAATGTCGGCAGAACAGAACTTCTCCAACGCGAAGTTCCTGACCGTGGCTGAAGTGGCCGAGGTCATGCGCGTCTCTAAAATGACTGTTTACCGGCTGGTCCACTCCGGCGAAATGCCGGCAGTGCGGTTCGGCCGCTCCTACCGGGTACCTGAGAATGCCGTGGAGCAGTACCTCAAGGGTGCCGTGGTGGACGGTCACTCCGAGACAGCCTAAGGCAGCTTGTCCCAAGCCGCCTCCGATAGGCGGTACCCTGTTAAGGAACGTTTTACGTCATTGTAAGAATCTGTCAGTTGTCCAGTTCGTAGCTCTGTCCACGAACCATTTCCATCAGACAGGTACTGCATCTAGTTTGTAAGGAACTTTCGTGGGTTCAGTTATTAAGAAGCGTCGCAAGCGTATGGCCAAGAAGAAGCACCGCAAGCTGCTTCGCAAGACTCGTCACCAGCGCCGCAACAAGAAGTAGCAATACTTCGAACAGCGTGGAGAACGCCCGTCGCCTGCAAAGGCGGCGGGCGTTTTTTCGTGCGCTGGAGGGTACGGTGCGGGAACCTGCAGGCGGGGGAAGGCAGACTCGCGGGATATCCAGACGCGCGTGAAAGCTAGCTACAGGCGCGGGCCGCGCATCCGGGCGAAACCCTTCCACAGCCCGTAGATGGCGCCGCCAAAGGTTGCCACCTTAAGCCCGAAGGTGGCGGCGCGGCGGCCGGCACGGAAATCGTAGACCGGCCAGTTACGGTCGCGGGCGTGCCGGCGGAGCTTGGCATCGGGGTTGATGGCCACGGGGTGGCCTACCAGGGAAAGCAGCGGGACGTCGTTATAGGAGTCGCTGTACGCCCAGCAGCGCTTCAGGTCCAGGTCCTCCTCGTCGGCGATGGCCTGGACAGCCACGGCCTTGGCCGAGCCATGCAGGATATCGCCCACCAAACGGCCGGTGTACATTCCGTCGGAGACTTCCCCGACCGTGCCGAGGGCGCCGGTCAGGCCCAGGCGGGTGGAAATGACCGTGGCAACTTCGATGGGCGTGGCCGTGACCAGCCACACCCGGCGGCCCACGCGCAGGTGCTGCTCGGCCAGGGCCTTGGCACCCGGCCAGATCCGGGAGGCGATCATTTCGTCATAGACCTCTTCGCCCAACGCCCGGATATCGTCAACGCTGATGCCCACAGCCAGGGTCAGGGCCGAGTCCCGGACGGCGTGGACATCATCCATGTTTTCACCGCGGGCCACAAACTTGAACTGTTTCCAGGCCATACCAGCCGCCTGCCTCAGGGTGAACGCCCCGCGCTGGTGCATTTTCCGGGCCACATGGAAGAGGCTGGCGCCGCGCATCAAGGTGTTGTCCACGTCGAAAAACGCCGCTTCACCGGGCTGCGGCGCAGTGACGGGCCGCGTGACTACGGCGACGTATTTCTCCTCGGGCATGGACTCGAGTCTAGTCAATAGGCCGGCCCGCCGCCGTCGGCGTCGCCCGCATGCCGCGAACGGCGATACCGTTAAGCCATGGCTACCCCCCGCGTCGTCCTGGTCACCAAAGCTGACTGCCACCTTTGCGAAGAGGCGCGCGACGCCGTCGGCCGGGTTACCGCCTCGTTGGGACTGACCTGGGCCGAAGAGTCGGTGGACCACCAGCCCGAGCTGCGCGAACGCTATGCCGAGGAAATCCCGGTGGTCCTGGTGGACGGGGTCCAGCGCGACTTTTGGAAAATTGACGAAGCCCGCCTGGAACGCGTGCTGCAGCGCGCCATGGCCCGGTAGGGGGAGGCCAATGACGTCCTTGGAACCAACGTCCCAGCCCGTCCCGGACCTTCCGGGCGCCACCGGTACGCCGGCCAAGCAGATCCCGCCCGCGGCGGTGGCCCGGCTGACCCTGTACCTCCGCGCCTTGAACACCTTGCTGGCAGAGGGCGTCGAGCGGGTCTCGTCCGAGTCATTGGCGGAGGCCTCCGGCGTCAGTTCCTCGACGCTGCGCAAGGACCTGTCCCATGTGGGGTCCTACGGCACCAGGGGAGTGGGCTATGAGGTGCAGTACCTCAGCCGCCATATCGCAGCGGCCCTTGGCCTCACGCACGACTGGAAAGTCGCGATCGTCGGCGCCGGAAACCTGGGCAAGGCCCTGGCCCGGTACGGCGGCTTCGAATCCCGTGGGTTCGACGTCGTGGCGATCTTCGACGCCGACCAGATGGTGGTGGGCAACGAGGTGGGCTGGCTGCGGGTCAGCGACGTGGCAGACCTTGAAACCGTCCTGCACCGCACCGGAGCCAACATGGTGGTGCTGGCGCTGCCGGCGGCGGTGGCCCAAGGCATCTGCGACCGCGTGGTGGCCGCAGGCGTGCACAGCGTCCTGAGCTTCGCGCCTGTGATGCTCCAGGTCCCCGAAGGCGTGAACCTCCGCAAGGTGGACATGGCCACCGAGCTGCAGATCCTGGCCTACCACGCCCAGCGGGCACAAGCGCCGGGCCAGACCGCGTAAGGACCACCGGATAAAAGAAAACGGCCCGGGACGCTGCGAGGCGTCCCGGGCCGTTTTCGGTGGTGTGGCAGGCTGCTACCGGCCGTAGGGGTTTCCGAAGCCGCCGGCATACGGGTTGCCGAACTGCTGCTTCCGGAAGTACGGGGCGGCCGCGGGAAGGTAGAGCAGCACAATGGCCGCGATGCCCAGGACCGTGCCGACGGTGGCGAACGACGGAACCCCGAAGAGGCCCAGCACCGACAGGGCCGCCAGCACCGTCCCCAGGATGCGTGCCCAGTTCTTGCCCTTGCGGACGAAGAATGCCACCAGCAGGTACAGTCCGGCCCCGATGATGGCGAAGACCACCAGGGTTCCGGCGATGACGCCCTTGATGTCGTCGTACGTGATGCCCGCGTCGCTGGCCTTGACCTGCTGGTCAAAGGCCTGCCGGAATGCCGGATCATCAAGCTGGGTCAACCCGGTGAGCAGGGAGATGACGAAGATCACGGCGGCTGCGATCAGCATCCAAAAGGAAATGTTGACCAGTTGGGGGATGCCGGTGCTTGCCGCCGGCTGCGGCTGCTCCGACGGGTACTGGCCGTAGGGGGACTGGCCGTACGGCTGCTGTCCATAGGGCTGCTGCTGTCCGTAGCCGGGGGCCTGCGGGGCGTTCTGCCCGTACTGGGGCGGGTTCTGGCCGTATTGCGGGGCGTTCTGCCCGTACTGCGGGGCTGCCGGCGGCTGCGTACCGGGTGCGTTCTGTCCGTATTGCGGGGCGTTCTGCCCGTACTGCGGGGCGTTTTGTCCGTAGCGGGGCTGCTGGGCGCCGGGCTGCTCGGCCGGCTGGCCGTTGCCTGGCTGGTCGTTTCCGGATGGCGGATCGTGCGGCACGGGAGGCGGGACGGGAGGAGTACTCATGGGCGTTCCTTCTGCAGGTCGGGATCCGGGCGGGCTGCCGGGAATCGGTCCTGTGCCGCCCCCAGCATGGCTTAGGTCCACCGTACCCCCGGCAGCCCTGGTTGTGCGTGATTCCGCAGGGCTGTTCACGGTGCGACGGGCCTTAAACGCGGCACCCCGGCACCAGGCGAAATGCCTGCTGCCGGGGTGGGCCGGAGCGGAATCAGGCTGCGGGAGCGATGAAGGCGAGCTCCAGGTTGATGGCAACCTTGTCGCTGACCAGCACGCCGCCGGTCTCCAGGACGGCGTTCCAGGTCAGGCCGAAATCCTTGCGGCTGATGGTCGTCTCCGCGGAGACGCCTGCGCGGGTGTTGCCGAACGGGTCAACGGCCACGCCGTTGAACTCGGTCTCCAGGGTTACCGGGCGGGTGACGCCCTTGATGGTGAGGTCACCGCTGAGCTCGTAGCTGTTGCCCTTTGCCACCAGGCCGTTGGAGACGAAGGAGATCTCCGGGAACTTCTCCACGTCGAAGAAGTCCTCGCCCTTGACGTGGCCGTCGCGGTTGGCGTCGCCGGAGTCGAAGCTGGCGGTCTTGATGGTGGCGTTGATCTTTGAGTCGGCCACATCCTCGACGAGGTCAAGCGTCGCGGCGGCTTCGGTGAACTGGCCGCGGACCTTGCTGATGCCGGCGTGACGGACGGTGAAGCCGATCTCGCTGTGGGAGTTGTCCAGGGTCCAGGTACCGGTGGTGACGTCTGCGGGAAGTGCCATGATGATGCTCCTTGTTCTTGATGCCTGTTGTGGTCATGCGGTTGAACCTTCATCGGTTGAAGCCTCAACTAACTTGCTGCATCCAGTATAAACATGCATTTGCATCTTTTGTTCCCATGTTTGGAACATTTCTTCAGAAACTTAAGTTCTACTGTTTGTAGAAAATTTCGGATCGCACGCCATCTTTGAGAAACTGGTAAACATGCCCCAAGCCACTGTCCATCTGCTCCGCCACGGCGAGGTCCATAATCCCGAAGGCGTTCTGTACGGACGGCTCCCCGAATTCCACCTCTCCGAACTGGGGCAGGAGATGGCCAGGACCCTCGCCGAGCACTTCCGGCAGCGTGCCGAGCAGGGCGCACGGATCACCTACCTGGCCGCGTCGCCGCTGGACCGTGCGCAGGAAACGGCACGGCCGACGTCGGAAGCCCTGCACCTGGAAATCCACACGGAGCCGCGGATTATCGAGGCGGAAAACTACTTCGAGGGCATGAAGGTCACCAAGGCAGAACTCCGCCGGCCGAAGCACTGGCCCCGGCTGGTCAATCCGCTGCGCCCGTCCTGGGGCGAGCCCTACACGCAGCAGGCGGCCCGCGTCGCCGCCGCAGCGCAGGACGCCCGGCTCCGGGCAATTGAACTGGCCGCCGGCGATTTCGGTGCGGCAGGACCCGAGGCCATCCTCGTCAGCCACCAACTGCCCATCTGGGCCGCACGGCTCAGCGCCGAAGGCCGGCCCCTGTGGCACGATCCCCGCAAGCGCGAGTGCACGCTGACCTCCGTCACGTCCCTGGTGTTCGATGACGCCGGCTCCCTGGTGCGGGTCGACTACAGCGAACCCGCCGCGTCCCTTCTTCCCGGTGCCGCCAGCACCCCTGGAGCCTAGCTGTGACCAATGATTTCCTCCCTACGCGCCGGAGCATGCTCGCCGCGGGCGGCCTGGCCCTCGGCGCACTGACCCTGGGCTTGTCCGGCTGCGCCCAGGAAGACGCCCTGGCCAAGCAGGCAAAGGCCGGGGACAACAAGAACTACGTGGCAGGCGACGGTTCCGTCACCGAATTCGCCGCCGGCGACCGCAAGGAAGCCGTCCAGATCCAAGGGGCACTCTTCAGTGGCGCCAAGGTCACCCCTGCCGACTTCCAGGGCAAGGTCAGCATCCTGAACTTCTGGTTCGCCGCCTGCGCCCCGTGCCGGGTGGAGGCGCCCATCCTCGAAGAACTCCATCAGGAGTTCAAGGACCAGGGCGTGCAGTTCTTCGGCGTCAACCTCCGGGATGAGAAGCCCACGGCGGAGGCGTTCGAGAAGACCTTCAACCTGACCTACCCGAGCTTCGATGACAAGGACGGCGGCGTCCTGCTGTCCGTGTCCGGCCTGGTTCCGCCCGGGGCAGTTCCCACCACCCTGGTCCTGGACAAGCAGGGGCGCGTGGCGTCCCGGGTCCTCGGCGAGATCGAAAAGGGCACCTTGAAGGCCCTCATCACCGCCGCCGTGGCGGAGTAGGGCGGCCCGGGAACCGTGAACAGTCCCTTCGCCGAAGCCATCCTCAGCGGCTCGCTCCTCCTGGCCATCCCGGTGGCGCTGCTTGCCGGGCTGGTGTCCTTCCTTTCGCCCTGCGTGTTGCCCCTCGTTCCGGGCTACCTCGGCTACGTCACGGGATTGAGCGGCGTTGACCTGCAGAAGCAAAAGCGCGGCAGGATGCTGGCCGGCATCGGCTTGTTCGTCCTGGGCTTTTCGGTGATCTTTGTTCTGCTGGGCGGCGCCTTCGGGCAGCTGGGCACCCTGATCAGCGGCAGCCGCAATGCCTGGATCACCCAGCTCCTGGGGATCCTGGTGATCGTCATGGGCATCGTGTTCATGGGCGGCTTCAGCTGGCTCCAGCGGGACGCGAAAATCCACGCCAAACCCCCTGCCGGGCTCTGGGGAGCACCGTTGCTGGGCCTGACCTTCGGGTTGGGCTGGGCGCCGTGCATCGGGCCTACCTACTCCGCCGTGCAGCTGCTGAGCCTCTCCGGAGGATCGTCCGCAGCCAAGGGCGCATTCCTGGCGTTCGTCTACAGCCTGGGACTGGGCATCCCGTTCCTGCTGATCGCGCTGGCGGTGCGCCGCGGGATGGGCGTCATGGCGTTCTTCCGCAAACACCGCCTTGCCATCCAGCGGACCGGCGGCGGCATCCTGGTGGTGCTGGGCCTGCTGATGGCCACCGGCGTCTGGGGGGCCTGGGTGACCGGGCTGCAGTACTGGTTCCAAACCGACGTGAAGTTGCCGATCTGATGAGCGAGCGTGTGAACGTAAAGAAGAAGCAAGCCACCCCTGTCGCGGAGGCCAAGGCAGAAGCCACCCTCCCGGTGCTGGGCCCGGTTGGCATGCTGCGGTGGGCCTGGACCCAGCTGACCAGCATGCGGACAGCACTGTTCCTGCTGCTGCTCCTCGCCGTCGCGGCCGTCCCCGGCTCCCTGTTCCCGCAGCGGCCTGCCAACCCCTCCGTGGTGACCCAGTACATCAAGGACCACCCGGACTACGGCAAGCTGCTGGATTCCCTGCAGCTCTACGACGTCTACTCCTCGGCCTGGTTCTCCGCGATCTACCTGCTGCTCTTCATCTCGCTGATCGGTTGCGTGGTGCCGCGAGCCATTGCCCACTACAAGGCCATGCGTTCCCAGCCGCCGCGTACCCCGCAGCGTTTGTCCCGGCTCCCCGAATACGGCACCCTGGTGGTTCCCGCCGACGCCGGGATCCCGGCGTCGGACGCCATCCACAGCGCCGCCGGGCTGCTCCGCAAGCGCGGCTACCGCGTGGAGGTCAGGGATGCAGACGGCGCCCTGCCGTCCCTGGGTGCCGAGCGTGGCTTCCTGAAGGAAGTGGGCAACCTGGTCTTCCACACCTCGCTGATCGGCGTGCTGGTGTCCGTCGCCGCCGGCGGCCTGTTCGGGTACAGCGGCCAGCGCATCCTGGTGGAAGGCGACACGTTCGTGAACACCCTGGTGGGCTACGACCAGTTCAACCCGGGCACCAACTTCCAGTCCAGCCAGCTCCAGCCCTACTCGCTGCAGCTGGACAAGTTCAACATCACCTTTGACCGGGAATCGAAGGGCAAGTTCGGCCAGCCCATCGACTTCTCGGCCGCCGTCACCACCAAGGAAACCCCGGACGCCCCCGCCAAACAGGAAATCCTGAAGGTCAACGATCCCGTGAGCCTGGGCGGCACCAGCATCTACCTCACCGGCAACGGCTACGCACCCGTGGTCACGGTCCGCGACGGAGCCGGGAACATCGCCATGCAGGGCCCGGTGGTGGCCAAGCTGCAGGGGGACAACTACTACTCCTCCGTGGTGATTAAGGTCCCCGATGCGAAGCCGGACCAGCTGGGCTTCGTGGGCTTCTTCCTCCCCACCGCGTTCGTCACGGACAAGAACGTTTCGTTCAGCGCCGACCCCGAGCTGTTCAACCCGCAGCTGACCCTGAACTCCTACTACGGCGACCTGGGCCTGAACAGCGGTGCGCCGCAGAACGTCTTCGAACTCGACGTCAGGAACCTGACGCCGCTCAACGCGCGGAACCTGGCCGCAGGCGGCATCACCCTGGCTCCGGGCTCCACCTACACCCTGCCGGATGGCAAGGGCACCATCAGTTTTGACGGGGTGAAGCGCTACATCGGTGTGGACATCCACCACAACCCGGGCCAGGTCTACGCCCTGGTCTTCGCGCTCCTCGCGGTGGCGGGCCTGATCGTCTCGCTCTACGTCAACCGCCGGCGCGTCTGGGTGCGCACCGGCACCGCGGCGGACGGCCGGACCATGGTGGAGTACGGGCTCCTGGCCCGCGGTGAGGACCACCGCCTCGCCGGCGAGGCGGCCGCCCTCCGGAAACTCTTCGCCACGGAATGGCAACTGCCCGAGGACAACGCCGCCGACGAAACGGCATCCGACCACGCTGATGCCGAAGGCACCGCCGGGTCCCAGCAAACTCCCAGCCGGGCAGGCGATAATGTCGCAGGCTCCGTCAGCACCCCAGCAGGCCCCACCGGGCCCGAAAAGGACCAGTAATGCCATTTGGAATCAACGAAACCATGGGCCAGTACAGCGAACTCTTCATGCTGCTGGCGGCGGGTACCTACACGGTGGCTTTCATCGCCTTCGCATGGGACCTGGCCAAAAGCAGCAAGGCGCTGCGCGCAGTGGACCTCAAGGCGGCCCAGGCGGGTGCCCCGGCCAAGGTTCCCGTAGCAGCCGGCGTTGGCGCCGGCTCCGCCGAGGCCCGCCTGGACGGGCCCGCCGGCCGGGCCGAGCGGCCGTCGTCGTCAACTGCCAAGGCCAACGGGGCAGGTTCCGGCGGCGTCGCCACGGCCGACGGCGACATGAAGTACGCCGCGGAGCGCCGGGTCCCGGCGCGGGTCGCCGTGGCCCTGACCACCCTCGCCGTCCTCATCCACGGCGCCGGCGTGGTGACCAGGGCCCTTGGTGCCGGCCGGGTGCCGTGGGGCAACATGTACGAATTCCTGACCACCGGCGCGTTCCTGGTGGCGGCTGTGTTCCTCCTCTCCCTGATCCGCCGCGACCTCCGCTTCCTGGGCACCTTCATAGTGGGCCTGGTCATCATCATGATGGTTGCTGCATCCGTGGCCTTCTGGACCCCCGTCGGCCACCTCGTGCCCGCGCTGCAGAGCTACTGGCTGGTCATCCACGTTTCCATTGCGGTGCTGTCGTCCGCCTTGTTCACACTGACGTTCGCCATGTCCGCCCTGCAGCTGGTCCAGTCCCACCGGCAGAAGGCCGTTGCCGCAGGCGGCGCCGACAAGCTCGGCTTCATGCGCCTGGTGCCCTCGGCGCTCAGCCTCGAAAACCTGTCCTACCGCATCAACGCCATTGCCTTCATCGGCTGGACCTTCACGCTCATGTTCGGTGCGATTTGGGCAGAGAAGGCCTGGGGACGGTTCTGGGGCTGGGACACCAAAGAGGTATGGACGTTCGTGATCTGGGTTGTCTACGCCGGCTACCTGCACGCCCGGGCCACCCGCGGCTGGACCGGAACCCGCGCCGCCTGGCTGTCGATCGTGGGCTACTGCTGCGTGATCTTCAACTTCACCATCGTGAACACGTTGTTCAACGGGCTCCATTCCTACTCCGGGCTCTGAGCCGCAGGCATCGAATAACCATTCGATGTAGCAACAGGGCTGTTCCCGGGTCCTTCGGAAATGCTACTTTGGTCAGGTTCCCTGTGATGAAGTTTGCAGGCGGATCACCAGTTTTCCGAGGTACCCATGGGCTATGCTCTCGCCGTCGACGTCGGAACCAGTTACACAGCGGCCGCCGTTGTCCGTTTCGACGAAGGTGCTTCGCCCCTTCCGGAGTGCCTGCCGTTAGGCCTCCGGGGAACGTCCGTGCCCTCCGTTGTGTACTACCCGGAGGAGGGCCCGGTCCTGGTGGGGGAAGCCGCGGAGCGTCGCGGCCTTGACTCACCCGGCCGCGTCATCCGCGAGTTCAAGCGGCGCGTCGGTGACGACGTCCCGTTCGCCCTGGGCACCCTGGCGGTACGGCCTGAAGATGTGTTCGCCACCGTGGCCCGGTGGGTGGCCAGCCGTGCGGCCGAACGCGAAGGCGCGCTCCCGGCGGCCATCTTCCTGACCCACCCGGCAGCCTGGGGAATCCACCGGCTGTCCGCCATCCGCGACGCGCTGGCCGCCCACGGCCTGGACAACGTCACGCTCCTTCCCGAACCCGAGGCTGCGGCCCTGCACTACGCCTCCCAAGTGCGGGTGGAGGACGGAAGCACCATCGCGGTGTACGACCTCGGCGGCGGGACCTTCGACACCGCCGTGCTGAGGAAGTCCGGCGGCGGCCGCTTTGAGCTCTTGGGCCGCCCCGATGGCATCGAGGACCTGGGCGGGGCGGACTTTGACGCCGCCGTGTTCCGCTACGTCGCGCAGCATACCGGCACTGTCCTGGCGGACCTCGACCCCGCCGATCCCGCCGTGATGGGCGCCCTGAGCCGGCTCCGGCGTGAATGCGTCGAGGCCAAAGAGGCCCTCTCTGCGGACAGCGAAGCCACCATTCCGGTGCTGCTCCCCGGCGTCCAGCAACAGGTGCGGCTGGTGCGGGCCGAGTTCGAGGCGCTGATCGAGGACCCCGTGCGGGACACGGTGGACGCGCTGGAACAATCACTGGCCAGGCTCCACCTTGAAGCCGCGGACCTGTCCGCGGTCCTCCTGATTGGTGGCTCGTCACGGATTCCCCTGGTGGCGCAGCTGGTGTCCGAACAACTGGGACGGCCCATTGCGGTTGACGCCGATCCGAAATCTTCCATCTGCCTCGGGGCCGCCGTGGCGGCCGTCCTGGCACACGCAGCGGCCGCCCCGGCCCTGGCCGCCGCGTCCGGGCCTGTTGCCGCGGCAGCCGGGGGCCCGGCCGCCGTCGTCCCTGTTCCCGCAGCACCAAGCGTGTCCGGTGCCCCAGTCAGGCCCAGCTGGTCACGCCAGCACGCGACGACGGCGGGGGCCTTGGTGGGGACGGGCCGGCTTCCCGGAGTGCGGGGCGGCCGAAGGGGTGCGCACGCCCCGAAACCGACGGTCCGCGTCACGGCGGTCGCCGCCGCGGCCGCCATCCTGACGGTCCTCACGGCCACGACCGCCCAAAGCCCGGCCGGGTTGGGAAACCTGACTGCGATGTTCGTCCCGCAGGCAGGGGCCGACACCGGAGCTTCCGGTCCGGGAACGGCCACCGGTCCGGCAGGGACGGAAGCCCCGGGCGCCGGGGGAGCCGCTGTCGCGGTGAACCCGCAGCCGCTGGCCGGGATCGAGGCCGTTGCGAAAAAGCCGCTCGCGCCGCAGGCGGGCCTGGACGTTTCCGCCTCTCCCACCAGCAAACAGCAGGAGCTGGGCGGTGCGGCGACTACGGGCGCCGGCGCCGCCGATGGTGCCACGGCCGGGGGTGCCCCGGCAGGGACGGGGACCGCCGGCACAGGAGTGGTGCCTGAATCCGTGACCGTGGCTCCCGCGCCGCCACCGGATACCGCCCCGCCCGGCAGCACGGGCCCCGGGACGGGAACTGCCTCTCCGTCGGACACCGCGACACCGACGGAGACCGCGCCGCCGAGTACCACCACCGAACCCACGCCTGTTTCCGGTTCCACGAGCCCCACCGACCCGGCCACCTCGGCAGCACCCACGCCCACACCGCTCTCGACGGCGGTGCCCACCACGACCGGGGCTTCTGACCCGGCCACGGATCCCATCGTGTCCCCGACATCGGTAGACCTGACGCCCGTGCCGGCCACCGCCCCATCCCCGACGCCCGAGGAAACAAACCCTACGCCCACGCCCACTGATGCGGCCGTGGCGACGGCCCCGACGACGTCCCCGGCGGCCTGATATGGACGGGAACCTGCAGCGTGTGGAACGGCCCGGATCCCTGCACGCTGCGCTGCAGCAGCACCCGGGGCACCCGCCCCATGCCGCGGAATTAGTGGCCACCCAGTTGAGGGGGGCCAACGGTGCAGTACGCGAACTGCTGCTGGCGCTTTCCGTGGGTTTCGCATTGCCCGGTCCGCTGCCGGCAGAGCTTCAGCACAAAGTTGGCAGGGGAGCGGACAACCTTGACGCCCTGGTGGACCGCGCCGAGTCAGCGGGGCTGCTGATGCCGGACGGCTCGGTGGTGGGCCCGGCCCGGCACGCCCTGTTGGCCGTTACCCCGACCGCCAAGATCCATGCCCTCCAGCGGGAACTCGTAACCGTCTTCGCGTCCGCAGGGCAACCGCTCGGAACCATTGCCCGGGAACTGGCACGGGGAGGCCTCGCAGATCCGCGCGTAGCCATGGAACTGGAGCAGGCCGCAGACGCCGCGCTGCAGCATGACCCCAGGCTCGCCTCGCAGATCTACGAGGAGGCCCTCCTGGCCGGAGCCGATCCCCTGGCAACTGCAGCCCGGCGCGCACAGGCCGCAGCCGGTGACGGGGAACTCGACGCCGCGGCGCGGATCATCGACACCCTCCTGGTCAGCCCAGACCCCCCGGACGTCCGCCGCGGCGTCGATGTGGCCGCCTCCGTGTGGGCCCAGCGGGGAATGCTGGCCCGCGCCGGCGACGCCTACAACTGGCTGGGCCCCGAGCGCGTGGGGGCATCGGCGCCCCTGGCCGCCGTCGCCATCCTGGGGACCGGAGACCTCAAGGGCGCGGAAGCCTTCTTCCCGCCGGGAGCCCCGCAGGCCTCCCCGACACTCCTCGCGTCCGCACTGCTCCAGACCGGCGAGGGAATCCTCGCCTCCCTGGGGGAGAAACCGCAACAGGGAATCGCCGTACTGATCCATGCCTCGGACCTGCTGAACTCGGCCGGCACGGCGCTTCCGTTGCCGGAAACACCCGGTGCACTGGCCGCACTGCTGTCCCTGCACAGCGGGGAGCCGCACCTGGCCGAGACAGTATGCCGGGCAGCCGTGGCGGCGGGCCAAGGAGGAAGCGCCGCCCAGCCAAGGCTCCTACTCATCCAGGCCTGGGCGGCCATGATGCAGGACAAACCCGACGAGGCGCGGCTGGCAGCCACGGAGGCCGCCAAGATCAACCACTGGCCGCTGGTCCCGCGTGACGAATTCCTCAGTGCGGCGCTCGACGTGGGGCTGGCCCGCAGGAATGGCGAGGTTCCGGAGCTCCTCCGGGCCTGGGAACGCGCCCGCGAGGCCATGCTGCATACATCCGTGGACCTCTACAGCCTGCTGCCCTGGGGCGAACTCCTCATTGCCGCGTCCCGGCTGCGGGAGACGCGCCGCGTGGCGCATTACGTGGACGAGGCGTGGAAGCTGCTCGGCCGCCTGGGGGAACCTCCCTTGTGGACCGTTCCGCTGCATTGGGCCGCGGTACAGGCTGCGCTGCTGAACGAGAGCCCCGCCGACCTCGCCCCACACGCGACGGCGCTGGCCAGGGCCTCGACCCACAGCCACCTCGCCGCGATCCTGGCCGCCGCGGGCAAAGCCTGGGTTTCGGTGCTGGCCGGGAGGTTCCGGCCCGCCGAAGTGGAGGGTGCGGCCAGGCTGCTGGGCGGGGTGGGGATGCCATGGGAGGGGGCACGCCTCGCCGGGCACGCTGCCGCGCGGGCTGAGGACCGCAGGGACATGATGCGCCTGCTTGCCTGCGCCCGGGACCTCCACCCGCAGGGCGGCCCGGCCGGGACGCCGGAGGTATCGGCAGGAACCAACGCCGAGACCGGCGGAAAGGGCCAGCCTGACGCCTCGGGACTGAGCGAGCGGGAGAAGGAAGTGGCCAGGCTGGTGCTGGAAGGCAAAACGTACCGGGAGATCGGGGAGTCCATCTACATTTCGCCCCGGACGGCGGAGCACCACATCGCCCGCATCAGGCGCCGGCTTGGGGCCGAGAACCGCTCCGACCTGCTGGCCCGCCTGCGCCTTGCCCTCGGCACCGACAATTCCGCGCCGGCCAAACCCCAGCACCTGCATCCGCGGCAGGAATGAAACCCCTAATGCCCCTAGCGGCGGGGGTGCCCGAACCCCGCATCCAGGCCCGCCGTTAGGGGGAATGAGCCCGATGCCCCGTGCACGGCTGCGAACCTAGGTTTGAACCAGGCCGGGTCCTGCACCCGTCGATTCCGAAACTCGAAGAAGATGTGAGGAGCAGGCAGATGCCAACACTCGCGAACGACCTCGTGCAGTTCCTCATGAAACTCTTCGGCGACCGGGAAGCAGTCCAGGCGTTCCTGGACAACCCGGAACGGGCGTTGGCGGACCACGGATTGGGCAACGTATGTTCGGCCGATGTCGACGCCGCCATGCCTGTTGTCCTCGACTACGCCCCCATCACGGTCAACGCTTCCTCGTTCGAGCGGAGCTACAGCAGCGGCGGTAACGGCCCGTGGACCGGTCCCGCGGGCCCGGCGGCAGGGCCCGGCGGCCATGGCGCGGGCTACGGCGGTACTGCCCACGACCCTGACGACCACGCCTACGCAGTCCAGCAGCTCCACCACGTGGTGGACCATTTCTCCCACACCGCCGGCGCCACCATCGTCGATGAGCGGGCCACCATCGCAGGCCAATCCGCGCCACAGAACGTCTGGGCCCACGGGGACGCGGAACAGTGGTTCGACAACGAGCTTGCGGTGGCACCGGGTGACCACGCGGCCGCGGCCTCAGCCCATGCCCCAGCCGTGTTCGGCGACGCCGCCATTGGGTCTCCAGGTATTGGGGACGCAGGTCCCGGGGACGCCGATGCGGCGAACGGCCCCTGGGACGATCACGGCGGGCTGTCCGGCTCCCTGGCCGCCGGTCCCGGCCTCGACCCGGATGATTCATCCGCCGAGGAACCCGGGCATTCCGGCCACGCCCTGGAGGCCGGCCTGTTCTCCCCTGCCGGCGGTCCGTACAGCGATCCCGCCGGACATGGGGCCATGGCGCTGAATGCACACCCGGACGACCCCTTCCAGGACAACGCGGCCACCAGCCTGGTCGGGGACAGCCAGCTCGATTTCGCCGAGGATAACCCGGCCCACCCTGATGCGGACCTGGAGGCCCACCACATCATCGACGTTCCGGTGGTTGACGACTCAGCCGGGCTGTAACACGCTGGTGCCGGAAAGGTAAACCGGCGGGCAGGAGGCGTCCACCTCCCGCCCGGGACATTGGGTACTGGAACGAAGGACGCGCCGTGGCAGAAGCAGGACCCGCAAGGCCCGTTGACCCCATGACGGCGGGCCAGCTGATGAAGCTGGTTGAGCAGGGCTTGCAGCTGGTGGGGAGCGGGGACCGCCCGGACCTGCGGAAGAGGCTGGAGCAGGCTGTGGGCCGGTTGCAGGATCCAAGCATCAGGGTGATTGTGGTGGGGGAGTTCAAACAGGGCAAGAGCAAGCTCATCAATGCCCTGGTGAACGCCCCCGTGTGTCCGGTGGACGATGACATTGCCACGTCTGTTCCCACAGCTGTCCGGTACGGGGATCCGGCGTCTGCCGCCATCCTGGTTCCCGCGGCCGGCACTCCCGACGGCGGGGAAGAAGGCCTCGAACGCCGTCCAGTGGACCTGGCGGAGCTGCCTGCGCTCGTCTCCGAGCAAGGCAACCCGGGCAACAGCAGGAAGCTGACCGCCGCAGAGGTTTACCTGCCCAGGCGGGTCCTGACCGGCGGCCTCACCATCATCGACTCCCCGGGTGTGGGCGGCATGGGGTCGACCCACACGCTGACGACGCTTACCGCACTGCCTACGGCCGACGCCGTGCTGCTGGTCTCGGATGCGTCCCAGGAATACACCGAACCCGAACTCCGCTTCCTGCGAAAGGCCATGCGGATCACTCCCAGCGTGGCAGCGGTGCTCTCCAAGACAGACCTCTACCCGGACTGGCGGCGCGTGGAGGCGTTGGACAGGGCCCACCTTGACCACGTGGCACCGGACATTCCGCTGTTCCCCGTGTCCGCAGACCTACGGCTGGAGGCCTCGCGGCTCCAGGACAATGAGCTCAACGCCGAATCCGGCTATCCCGGCCTGGTAGCGCACCTGCGCAATGAGGTCGTTGCGAAGGCCCAGCGCCTCCAGCGGCGCTCCGTCAGCCAGGACCTGCTCTCGGTCACGGCGAACCTCCGGTTGTCCCTCCAATCCGAGCTGGAGGCCCTGGAGAATCCGGACGGGACCCCGCACATGCTCGAGGCGCTGGAACAGGCCAAAGCCGAAGCCGACGAACTGCGGAAACGCTCCGCGCGCTGGCAGCTGACCCTCAGTGACGGCATCAACGACCTCATTGCCGACATGGAGTACGACCTTAGGGACCGCCTGCGCCGGATCCAACGCGAAGCCGAGGCCGCGATCGACCAAGGCGATCCCGGGCCGGTCTGGACCGAGTTCTCCCAGTGGCTCGAAGAATGCGTTGCCGCAGCAGTTTCCGACACGTTCGTCTGGACCAGCGAACGGTCCCAATGGCTCGCGGCCCAGGTGGCAGAGCACTTTGCCGCGGACGAGGTGTCCTTGCCCGTCCTGCACGTCTCCGACGCGGGGGACGCCCTCGACCCGGTGGACCAGATGCCCGGGTTGGATCCCGGCCGGGTGAACCCGGTCCAGAAGGTCCTGATCGGCATGCGCGGGTCCTACGGTGGCGTGCTGATGTTCGGCCTCCTCACCGGGATATTCGGGATGGCCCTGATCAATCCGCTCTCCGTAGGAGCCGGCCTGCTGCTGGGACGCAAGGCCTACCGGGAAGACAAGGAAGCGCGGCTGAAACGCCGCCAGGGCGAAGCCAAAACCCTGGTCAGGCGCCAACTCGACGACGTGACGTTCCAGGTGGGAAAGCAACTCAAGGACAGGCTTCGCCTGGTCCAGCGGACCACGCGGGACCACTTCACTGAAATCGCCGACGAATACCACCGCTCCCTGTCTGACTCCGTGGCGGCAGCCCAAAAGGCCGCCAACTCCTATGCCCAGGAGAAGGAAGGCCGCATCCGGGACATCAGGACCGAGCTCAAGAAGGTGGAGGCATTGCATCGGGCCGCCGAAGCCATAGCCGCCGAGGTAAGCGCCTCCGGCGTCCGCACCGCCGCGGGGGTGGGATGACAGCGGCCACCATGGCCGGGGCGGCGAAGCTCATCCGGGACACCCTGGAGGCCTACCGCGACGACCGGGAAGCCGCCGGGATGCTGCAGGGCTATGCCCGGCGGCTCGCCGAGCCGCTCAGGATCGCCGTGGCGGGCATGGTCAAGGCAGGGAAGTCCACCCTCCTGAACGCCATCATCGGTGAAGAAATCGCTCCCACGGACACCGGCGAATGCACCAAAATCGTCACGTGGTACCGGCACGGACCCACGCCGCGCATTACGCTGCACCCCGTCAATGGGGAGCGGCGGAACCTGCCGCTGAAACGCGTGGACGGTCGCCTGGTCTTCGTCCTGGACGGGATGCAAGCGGAGGAAGTGGAAAGGCTCGAGGTCGAATGGCCGGCACCGGCACTGCAGGGCATGACCCTGATCGACACCCCGGGGATCGCATCCCTGTCCCGGGACGTGTCGGCACGGAGCCTGGCGTTCCTCACCCCGGAGGATTCGGCGTCGGAAGCTGACGCCGTCATCTACCTGATGCGCCACCTGCACGCGTCAGACCTCCGGTTCCTCGAATCCTTCCATGACACCCGGGCCGGGCGCTCCGGCACGGTCAATGCCATTGCGGTGCTGTCCCGTGCAGATGAAGTCGGGGCCGGCCGGATTGACTCCCTGATTTCCGCCGGCAGCATCGCGGAGAGGTACAGCCAAGACCCCAACCTGCGGAAACTGGCGCTGGCGGTGGTCCCCGTGGCCGGACTCCTGGCCCAAAGTGCCCGCACCCTCCGCCAGGCGGACTTCGAGGCCCTGCGCATGCTGGCAGGCCTTGACCGGACCGTCCGTGAAAGGATGCTGCTTTCCGCCGACAGGTTCCGCCGGTCCACCGAGCCCGCGGGACTGACGGAGGAGGCACGGACGGGCCTCCTGGAGCGTTACGGGCTCTTTGGCATCCGGCTGGCTTCGGTCCTTATCCGGAACGGGTTTACCGAAGCCACACCCCTCGCCTACGAGCTTGCCCGGCGCAGCGGACTGGATCCGCTGCTGGATGTGCTGGACCGCCAGTTCCAGGCGCGGTCCGAGGCGCTGAAGGCCAGGACCGCGCTGGCGGCAGTGGAGAACCTCCTGGCCAGCCGCCCCCGCGAGGGGACGGAGCGCCTGGCGGCCGCCCTGGAACGGCTCCAGGCAAACGCCCACGAGTTCCGGGAGCTCCAGTTGCTCGCGGTGTTGCGGACCACGGGCGTGGACCTGCCTTCGGAACTGAGTGCGGAAGCTGAACGGCTGGTCGGCGGCAACGGCGCGGCCTCCTGGGTGCGGCTGGGCCTGGACGCCGGGTCCAGCCCCGAGGTGCTGGCGGCCGAGGCCCGTCGGTACCTGGCACGCTGGCGCGGGGTGGCCGAGAGCCCCCTGACCGGAAGGCCGGCCGCGGAGGCATGCCGGGTGGTGATCCGCAGCTGCGAGGGCGTGGTGGCCGGGAGCTCCGGCCGGCAACGCCAGCCGCGGTCAGCCTAGGGAGCGTCCTCGCCGCAGCCAGGCGCCGGCCGGCGGCAGGAACAGCAGCACCAGTCCGCCGAACGCCAGGGCCATTCCGGCCACCCACAGCATCACCACATAGCTGCCGGCCGCGCCGGTGGGGACCAGGAAAACGGACGCCAGCAGCAGCACGGGCAAGTGGCTGGCCAGCAGCGTAAGAAGGACCCAACGTGCCCAGGCCCTGCGGGCCAGCACAGCAGCCAAGGCCACCGCCTCCAGGAGCGTGGCCAGCAGCAGGGCGCCCATGCTTCCCCAAAAGACGATCTCCGCCGCGGTACCTGCGGGCGCCATGCCGTTGCGGGCCGCTGTGTCCGCCACCACGGCGCGGAGGCGGTGCAGGTTCGAATCGCGGGCCACGAACGAGCCGGCCAGCACGGTAAGCCCGGCGAGGAAGCTGAGGACCCAGAGGGTGCGTGCAGTCCTGACCGTGCCGGGCAGGGAAGGGGTGGCCGGGATGGGCGGCGGTGCGGACCAGGACATCCCCGGCCGAGGTGGAGGATGGGACAGACGCTGCTCGTCTCCTCCGGGCGGGGACGTCATGGCCCCTATTTCAGTCCGTCGGTATCGTGTTCGTCGGTGTCGTGCCTGGGTTTCCGGTCGTCGTCCTTGGCCTTGGCATCCAGTTCATCCTTGAGCTTCTTGAGCCGCTCAGCCTCGGCCTGGTTACGGCGCCGGGCCTCCAGGTTGCGGAGGAAGTCGGGATCGTCGTCAGGAGCGGTGGGGTGGGGGTAGCTCGGCCGGGGCTGCGCTGTGCCGCGCGGCCTGCCGATCAGCAACCACAGGATGGCGCCCAGGACGGGCAGGATGATCTGGACGATAATCCACGCCGGTTTGGAAATGCCCCGGGTCAGGCGGCCCTCGGTACGGATCACGTCCACCAGGCCATACACAAAGATGACGAGGACTGCGACGGCCAAAGCCACACGGAAGAGCATGCCATCAAGTCTATCGTCAGGACGCGCAGGGGCCGCGGGCGGAGGCGGCTAAACTTGAATAGTGGCCTTTTTGAAATATTCCCTGATCCGGCTCGCGATCTTCGTGCCCCTTTTCGTCCTGTTCGCGTTCCTGCAGGTCGGGGTGTTGATGTCCGTGGTCTGCGCCGCGGTCATTGCCTTCGCCATCAGCTACCTGTTCTTCCAGAAGCAGCGGGACGCTGCCACCGCAGCCCTGCAGCACCGCTTTTCCGGAAAGGCCAAGCCGCTTCGCTCGGCCGGGGAAATCCAGGACGCGAACGCCGAGGACGCCCTCCTCGATGCCAACCCCGACATCACCATCAACAATGCCAAGGGCAAAAAGAACGCCTAGAACCCGTGGCTGAGGATCAGCCCCAGTGAGAACAAAATGCTGTAGCCGAGGTTGATCAGCCCGGTCTGCTTAAGGACCGGGATCAGGCTCTTGCGCTTGCGCCCGTTGATCATCAGCCAGGCCGGCATCAGGCAGGCCGGGATGAGCAGCAGCACAATCAGGATCCATGGCCGGCCAGGGGCCAGGATCACCACCAGCAGGATGGCGACGGCCAGCATCAGGACGTAGCTTTCGCGCGCATGCTTGTCTCCGAGCCGCACGGCGAGGGTCTTCTTGCCGGCCTGCATGTCCGTGGGGATGTCCCTGACGTTGTTGGCCATCAGGAGTGCGGTGGCGATCAGCCCGGTGCCGATCGCGCCGATGACTGCCGGCAGGCTGATGTGCCCGGCCTGGGTGTAGGTGGTACCCAAAGTGGCCACCAGGCCAAAGAACACGAAGACGAACAGGTCACCGAGGCCCATGTAGCCGTAGGGGTTCTTGCCGCCCGTGTAGCCCCAGGCGGCCATGACGCAGCCCAGCCCCACCAGGATCAGCCACCACGCCTGGGTCAGGACCACCAGGGCCAGGCCGAACACCATGGCCAGGGCAAACGTGCCGAACGCGGCCCACTTCACATGCTCAGGCTTGGCGGCGCCCGAGCCCACCAGCCGCAACGGCCCGACGCGGTCGTCGTCGGTACCGCGGATGCCGTCCGAGTAGTCGTTGGCGAAGTTCACGCCAACTTGCAGCAGGAGTGCCACCAGGGCCGCGAGGATGGCGTTGGGCAGCAGGAACGAGTCCATTTCGTAGGCGGCGGCGGTGCCGATCAGCACCGGCGCGATCGCTGCCGGAAGTGTCCGGAGTCGGGCGCCTTGGATCCATTGGGCGGCTGTGGCCACGGTTAGTACCTCGTGTTGTTTCGATATGACGGCAGGATGGAGCGGGCGCACCCGCCGCGGTGGTGCAGGTCCACTCTACTTTCCCTCGTGCAGGGCACTGAGTTCCGCGGTCATGGCGAGCCGGTCGGGTTTGCCGTTTGGCAGCATCCGCAGCTCCGGTGCGGTGAGGACGGTCTTGGGTGCCAGGACCCCCAGTTGCTGTTGCCACTGTTGTTGGAGCACGACGGCGGAGTCCGCGGCTTCGTGCCCGGAAGCGCCGTCCCCGGCAAGGGCCACGTAGGCGGCCACGGCCTGGCCCCATTCCGCGGAGGGAACGCCGGCAACGAACGCCGAGGAGACGGCGTCGGACTGTTCCAACTGCTCCTGCACGTGCGCGGCGGAAACCTTGATGCCGCCGGTGATGATGACGTCGTCGGCCCGGCCCAGCACAGTGAGGCGGCCGTCGTCGTTGATGGAGCCGAGGTCGCTGGTGCGGTACCAGCGCACGCCGTCCTCCTCGAAGAACGTCCCGGTTTCTTCATCCGGTGCCTCGATGTAGCCGGCCGCCACCGTGTCCCCGCCCAGGAGGATCCGGCCGTCCGCGGCCACCCGGACAGAGACGCCTTCCAAGGGGTAGCCGTCGTAGATGCAGCCGCCGGAGGTTTCGGCGGAACCGTAGGTGGTGATCACCCGCACGCCGGCGTCCCGGGCAGCTGCCAGCAGGGACTGCGGCGCCGGGGCCCCGCCCAGCAGGATGGCGTTGAACCGGCGGAGCACCGCGAGGGTTTCCGGCGACGGGTCATCCAGGAGCCGCTGGAGCTGGGTGGGAACCAGGGAGGTGAAGCGGATTTTGTCTGTCAGTTCCAGCGCTGCGGCGGTGAAGGCCTCCGGCGTGAAGCCGCCGGACATGTCCATGACCCAGGGGCGGGTCCCGGCGAACAGGGACCGCACCAGCACCTGGATTCCGGCAACGAACTGCACGGGGAGGGCCAGCAACCACTGCCCCTCTCCCTTGAGCCGCAGCGCCGTGGCCATGGACGAGGCCGCCAGGGACTCCACCGTCAGCAGCGTCGCCTTGGGGGTACCGGTGGATCCGGACGTGCGGACCACGGCCACGGCGTCGTCGCAGCCGGGGGTTTCCACGTGCCCCACCACCAGTGCCCCGTCTGCCCCGACGGAGAGTTCGACGGCGGGGCCCTCGCCGTGGAGGGCGGCCGCGAGGGCTTTCAGGGCCGGTTCGATGTTGAGGGGGCCGCCGGTGCCGGCGGCCGGTGATTCGTCGCTGTTCATTGCCGTCCCTTCTTAGAAATAGTGCGGGAAGCGTGACCAGTCGGGGTCGCGTTTTTGCAGGAAGGCTTCCTTTCCTTCCACGGCCTCGTCGGTCATGTAGGCCAGCCGGGTCGCCTCGCCGGCAAACACCTGCTGGCCCGCCAGGCCGTCGTCGGCCAGGTTGAAGGCAAACTTCAGCATGCGGATGGCCTGGGGCGACTGCCGGGCGATGTCCGCCGCGTATTCCAGCGCCACTTCCTCCAGCCGCGCGTGGTCTACAGCCTCGTTTACGGCGCCCATCCGAACCATGTCCTCAGCGGAATATTCGCGGGCGAGGAAGAAGATTTCGCGGGCGGCCTTTTGGCCCACCTGCCGCGCCAGCAGAGCCGAACCGTAGCCGGCGTCGAAACTGCCTACCGTGGCGTCGGTCTGTTTGAACTTGCCGTGCTGCCGGGACGCGATGGTGAGGTCTGAGACGACGTGCAGCGAGTGCCCGCCGCCGGCCGCCCAGCCGTTGACGACGGCGATGACCACCTTGGGCATGGTCCGCATGAGTCGCTGGACTTCGAGGATGTGGAGCCGTCCGGCACGGGCGGGGTCGATGGTCTCCTTGGTCTCGCCGTCGGCTGTGTTTTGTACTACGTACCGATAGCCGTCCCGGCCCCGGATCCGCTGGTCGCCGCCCGAGCAGAAGGAGTGGCCGCCGTCTTTGGGGGAGGGGCCGTTGCCGGTGAGCAGCACGGTGGCAACGTCCGGGGTCATGCGGGCGTGGTCCATGGCGCGGTACAGCTCATCCACGGTGCCTGGGCGGAACGCGTTGCGGACCTCCGGCCGGTTGAATGCGATGCGGACCGTGGGCAGGTCACGCACCCAGCTGCCGTCGGAATCCCGCTCCACCTGCCGGTGGTAGGTCATGTCCTGGAAGTCCTCGAAGCCGGAAACCACCCGCCAGCGCGTGGGATCGAAGATGTCGGACACCGGGGCGGGGATCTGGTTGCTCACCGTCCAAGTCTAGTAATCGGCGTCAGCTGATGCAGAACTCGTTGCCCTCGGGGTCCGCCATGGTGTGCCAGGAATGCGGCCCTTGCCCGGCCGTCCACAGGAAAGTGGCGCCTCGCGCCTCGAGTTCGCCCCGCACCTCGTCCTTGTCCCGGCCGTCCAGCCGCACGTCCCAGTGGACGCGGTTTTTCACGGTTTTCTGCTCGGGGGCGGTCTGGAAGAGCATGCGACGCGCGGGGGCTTTGGCTTCTATTTCCTCGGGGGGCCGGATGGCGGCGCCGTCCTTCCACACGAGGTTTCCGCGGTGCGTTATGGTCTGGTCCCCGGTGGCGTAGCCCTGCTCGATCATGGAACGGATGAAGCCGGCATCCTGTGGTTCCACCGCCCACTGCAAGGTTTCGGCCCACCAGTCGGCGAGCTCATGCGGGTTTGACGAGTCGATCACGATTTGGATATTCAGTCCCATCCGTCCACGGTAAGGGCGGCGGCGGAGTTGGGGAAGGGGCTGACGCGGGTGGGCGGCCTATCCTGACGCCGTCAAAAGTATTCTTGACAATATGTCATGACATAGGTCACAGTTTCTAGCGGAAAGGGTTTTCCCCGCTATCGCGAGAGACAGGACAGAGCATTGTCAGAGACGACAAGAATCTCCAGCATTACCCGCCGCCAGTTTGGGCTGACGGCCTTCGGACTGTCGGCCCTGGCTGCCGGCCTCACCGCCTGCAGTGGAGGAGGGGGAGGGAGCTCCTCGGATGGCGGCGCCAAGACGCTGCAGCTTATCCTGTCCGGCGACACCAACCAGGGCGGTGCGTTCGCCGCCGCCGCCAAGAAGTACAAGGAAGCCACCGGGATCACCATCGAGGTTGTCGACGTCCCCACCGCGGACATCACCACCAAGCTGAAGAACGCGGCCACTGCGAACGACCTTCCGGCGCTGGCCCGCGTCACCGGCCTCGACCCGCTGTGGGCCAACCAGCTCCAGGACCTCACGGACATCGCCAAATCCCACAACATCGATCCCAACTTCCTGCAGCAATCGCCGGACGGCATTATCCCCGCCATCCCCTCCGACCTCACCGCCGTGGGGCTCTTCATCAACAAGAGCTTGTTCACCAAGGCGGGCGTCGCCTTCCCGACGTCGATCGACACCACCTGGACCTGGGATGAGTTCATCGCAGCCGTGAACCAGGTCCGCGAGAAGGCAGGCGCCAAGTACGGCGTGGTGATGGACCGCTCCGGCCACCGGCTGCGCGCCATGATGTACGAATTCGGCAGCACCGCCTTCGCCAAGGAAAACGGCAAGTACACCGGCGACAGCAAAGCCGTGGAGACCCTGGAGTACTTCAAGAAGATCAACGACGACCAGACCATGCCCAAGTCCGTCTGGCTCAGCGGCGAGGACGGCAACGCCATGTTCAAGAGCGGCCAGGTGGCCGCCTACTACTCCGGCAGCTGGCAGGTGGCGGATTTCAACAAGAACATCAAGGACTTCGAATGGCTGTCCGTTCCGCTGCCCAAGAAGGACGTCAACGCCACCAACCTCGGCGGCGGATTCATGGTCGCCTTCAAAGACACCGGCGCAGATGAGGAAGCCAGGAAGTTCATTGACTGGTTCTACAACGACGCCAACTACACCGAGTTCGCCAAGACCGGCGGCTACCTGCCGGTCAAGGACCTGAAGGTGGACTACCCGTTCCAGCAGGCATCGTTCGAGCTTTACCAAAAGCAAATCGCCGGCAACCAGGCGAAGGGGGACAACGCCATCAAGCGCGTGGTCATCGAGGCTTACGCCGAGACCCCGTTCTCCGGCGATCCGCTCCGGGAGGAGACCGTCAAGATGCTCTCCGGCGGCCAGGACGCCAAGACCACGGTGGACAACATCGTGAAGCTCTACAACGGGGCCTGATCCCGTGGCACAACCAACCATCACTCCGACGGCGGCCCCAGCCCCGCAGCCGGGGCCGGTCCGCAGCAAGTCGGCGCTGAAGCGCCGCAACCGCTACGTCATCGCGCCGCTGGTCCTCATCGGCGTCAACGTGGTGCTCTTCCTGGTGTTCTTTGTTTGGCCGGGAGCGCTGGGCATGCTGTACTCCTTCACGGACTACCGCGGAATCGGCAAGCTGCACTTCATCGGCCTGGCCAACTTCCAGAAGCTCTTCGCTGACGGCTCGTTCTACGCCGCCCTGGGCCGGACCTTCGTGTACACGGTCCTGTCGGTCCCGCTGGTCTACGTCTGCTCCCTGGGCGTGGCCGCGTTGCTCGTCAGCAAAGCCGTCCGCGGACGCACAGCGGCAAAGACCGTGATCTTCCTGCCCTGGCTCATTTCGCCCATCGTGGTGGGCGTCATCTGGAAGTGGCTGTTCGGCCAGGACTTCGGCTTCATCAACTTCCTGATTTCCGGCTTGGGCGGGAATCCGCTGCCATGGTCCAGCGACGGCAATCTGGCCCTCGCCGTGGTGATCTTCGCCTCGGCGTGGGGCGGCACCGCCTTCAACATGCTGCTGTTCATCGCCGCGCTGAAGAACATTCCGGAATCCCTGTTGGAGGCCGCAGAACTCGATGGGGCCAACGCCTGGCAACGTTTCCGGCACGTCACCCTGCCGGGCATCGCGCCGACGTCGTTCATGGTGATCCTGCTCTCCACCATCCATGCCATGAAGGAATTCGCCATGATCCAGGCGCTGACCGGCGGCGGCCCCGGAACGCAGAACACCCTGATCGTGCAGTACATCTACAAAACCGGTTTCGAGCAGTCAAAGGTGGGCTACGCCAGCGCCGCCTCCATGGTGCTGATGGTGGTCCTGCTGGCCATCGCCCTCATCCAGCTCCGGTTCAACAGGAAGAAGGGCTGACCCGTGGCAACAGCTGCCAACCTGCCTCCCGCGGTGGCGGAGGAACACGCCCAACCAACCCGGAACGACCCAGCACCACGCCGCAGGGACGGCCGCACCCAGCCGGGCAACCGGGAGATCCGGGCCAAGGCCTCCATCCCGCTGACCCTGCTGATGTGGGTGATCGCCGCCATCTACGCGCTACCCCTGCTCTGGTTCCTGCTCAGCTCGTTCAAGCCCGGCAGCGAACTCTTCAGCTACCCGCTGTCCATGATTCCCCGGGAATGGACCTTCCAAGGCTTCGTGGACGCATGGGAACGGGTGGACTTTGCGCAGTATTTCCTGAACACCGCCACGGTCTCCATCACCACCACGGTTCTGACGGTCTTCTTCAGCGCCTGCACCGGATATGCGCTGGCCAAGTACAACAACAAGGGCACCCGGCTGTTCTTCGTATGCATCCTGGCCACCACCATGCTGCCCACCGAGGTAATCCTGAACCCCACATTCTCGGTCATCCGGGACCTGGGCCTCTACAACTCACTGGCCGGCATCATCGTCCCGTCGGTACTCACGGCCACCGGAGTGTTCATGTTCCGGCAGTTCTTCCTCACGGTTCCGGATGACCTGCTGCACTCCGCCAGGATCGACGGCGCGGGCGAGCTGGCCATCTTCTTCCGGATCATGCTCCCGTTGTCCAAGCCCATCCTGTTCACGCTGGCCATCTTTTCGTTCCAGTGGCGGTGGAACGACTACATCTGGCCCCTGATCGTGCTCAACGACCCCAAGTGGTACACCCTGCAGGTGGCGCTGCGGAGCATCGTTGGGGCGGAAAACATCGACTGGCCGGTGCTCCTGGGGGCCTCGGTGATCTCGCTCCTGCCGCTGGTCCTGGTGTTCTTCGTTTTCCAGAAATACGTGCTCAACGCGGACGTCAGCGCCGGGCTGAAGGATTAGGACGGTCCCGCCACGGCGGGCCGGTGAAAGGCAGCAACAGTGCAGACAGCAACAACGGACACAGCCTTCCAGGCGCGGGTGGCGGCAGAAGCGGACCGGGAGGTCGCGGCGTTCCTGGCAACCCACGACGACGACGTGCGGGCCTTGGCGCACCGGCCGGCCATGGCAAGGCTGCTGGCCCTGGCCGCCGTCTTCACCGAGCCCGGCTCCGGCTACTTCCTGCAGGAAACCCTTGCCACGGCGATGCGGCGGTGCCTGGACCGGTTGGAGGCCCTCCAAGGGCCCACCGGCCTGTTCGACGGCACCAACCTGTCCTCGCCGCCGGACTCCGCGTTCACCCTGAACGACGTCTGCCTGGCGGTCCGGCTGGTTCGTGGGACGGAAACCCCGGACGCCCTCCTGGCGGAGGTGGACGAGCGGCTCGAGGCCATCATCGCCAAGAGCGTTGACGCCATGGTGGCCGGCGGCGTCCACACCCCAAACCACCGCTGGGAGCTCTCCGCCGCGCTGGCGCAGATCAACACACTGCACCCGCGGCAGGATATCGGTGCCCGGATCGAACAATGGCTGGCCGAGGGTATCGACCAGCTCCCGGACGGCATGTACTCCGAGCGCAGCCCCCTGTACGCCACTGCCGTGACCAATCCCTCGCTGCTGACCATTGCGGACGCGACGGGCCGAGCGGACCTCTTGGACCACGTCCGGCGGAACCTCGCCGCCTTCCTGCCCTGGTTCAACGCCGACGGCACCGTGGAATCCGTCTTCTCCCGCCGGCAGGACCAGTGGATGCAATTCGGCGCCGCCCCGTTCCTTCACCTGTACCGCCGGCTGGCGGCCCAGGACGGCCGGCCCGATTTCGCCGCGGCAGCCACCTGGCTGGCCCGGCTGCCCCTGCACGAGCCCGCGAAGCTGCTTGCCCTCACTCGGCTGGACCCCTGGCTGTCAGCGGCCCTGCCTGCCGATCCGCCGTCGCACGCCGCCGCGCTGCCGGCACCCCTCGCTCCGGCCGCGGTGGCGCTCGAGAGTTGCGGCGCCTACCGGTTCCGCGGAGCAGGGTCCGTGGCCACCGTGTTCGGCGGCTGCGACCCCCTGGTTCCGGGCGTAGGCTCCGGGCTTGCCACCAACCCCACCTTCCTCCGCTTCGGGCACGGCGCGGCCGTGCTGTCCGATCTGCGGCTGTCCAGGAGCTTCTTCGACCTGGGCCCTTTCCGCAGCCAGGACACGGTGCGGCAGGGCGGCGTGCTGGTGCTCGCCGAGCAGCTGGAAGCCAACTTCTACCAGCCCCTGCCGCCGGCCAGGCAGCGCCCGGATGGCATATACGCCCTGGAGCATGAAGGCCGTTTCAGCGCCGGCATGGAGTTCAGTTCGCGCGCCGCCGACGTCCACCGGCTTGCCACGGAGATCAGGATCAAGGCAGCAGGCGGGGAGGTAGGCCTGGACATTGGGTTCGAAGGAACGCACACGGCTTTCGCGCTCGAGCTGACCTTCCAGCCCGGCGGGGTGCTCGACGGCGTGGAGCCGGCAGGTGCGCACGGAACCTTCCAGCTGGTGGGCGGTACCGGCACGTACCGGGTGGGCGCGGACGTGATTGAGTTTGGACCCGGGCTGCCCGCAGATCCGGATACTCCTGCCACCTACAACCCGGGTGAAAGCTACCGCTACCTGGGCGGCACGAACGCGGCCGGCGGCACCAAGGTCTACATCACGGGGCGGACCAGCGGCACGCACCGCTTCACGGTGCGCGGGTACACTCTGGCGGACTGAGCGCCGGGACCGAGCGCCGGCTTACGCCTGGACGTGCTGCATCTGCTCGAACAGTTCCGGCGGGATGGAGTAGACCAGGACCACGGCCAGCAGGTTCTTGGCGGCGTGGACGAAATAGGAAAACATGACGTTCTTCCCGGTCCATACGTAGACGAACACCAGCGTGGCCCCCATGGCCAGGTAGGGAAGCAGTGCCGTGAGGGTGATGGCCTCCTGCCCCACGATGTGCATCGCCGCGAACAGCACTGCCGAGAGGACGCAGCAGATCCAGATGTTCACCCGCCTGCCCAGCTTGCCGATCAGCAGGTGGCGGAAGATGTATTCCTCCACGAATGGTCCCACCACCACCAACAGCGGCACCATGAGCCAGGGCGGCACCTGCTGTATCAGGGCCTGCAGGCCTGCCTGGTTGGCGGACGTTTCCACCTGCCCGTTCAGCGCCACCAGGACCGCGGTCAGGACCAGCATCGCGATGACCGCGGACGGAACCATTAGCACGGTGAACCACGGCCGGGTCGCCAGGACTTTGAGGTCGCGCGCCACTACTTTCCGGGCGGCCAACAGCGCCACGATTCCCACCGAGGAATAGAACAGCAGGTTCACCGCATACGAGGCGGCGGCCGGGGACGGCGCAATCTGCCGCAGGAAAGGGGCCACCAGGTCGCCGGCCGCAGCGAAGAATCCCGCGATGGCCACGTAGAGGCAGAGCGCCGCCAGGTCCAGTCGGGAAAAACGGTACAGCTGTGGCTGTGGAGCGGGTGGTATGCGATGGGCTGTGGCCATGCTTCAGCCTATCGCCGGGGGTGCCGTGTAGCGCGCGTCACGTACCCGGCGCCCGGTCTTGTAGGATGGACAGGCCGCGTGAAGCTTCGGCTACTCGATGATTTACGCTCACAATCGCTGGTTTCTTGGCATTAAAGCCGAATTTTGTGAGCCGTATCATACGGATTCCGGATGCGGCCAACCCCCAACCCACAAGGAACAGTTGTGCCTCAAAGTACCCCCACAGACCTCAAGAACACCGCCGCGGCAACCGCCGCCGTCGACTCCTCCCTCAGCGCCGAGGGCTACAGCAAGACCCTGGGCCGACGCCACGTCACCATGATCGCCATGGGCGGCGCCATCGGCGTGGGCCTCTTCATGGGAGCCGGCGGCCGGCTCGCCTCCACCGGCCCGGCCCTGATCTTCTCCTACGCCATCGCCGGCGTCATCGCCTACCTGCTCATGCGGGCCCTGGGCGAACTCATCATGTACCGGCAGACCTCAGGCTCCCTGGTGAGCTACGCCGGCGAGATGTTCGGCAAAAAGGGCGCGTACATGTCCGGCTGGATGTACTTCATCAACTGGGGCATGACCGGCATCGCCGAGCTCATCGCGATCGGCCTGTACTTCCAGTTCTTCTTCCCCAATGTCCCCGTGGAAGCCTCGGCCATCGCCGCGCTGGCGCTCCTCGTGGCCGTGAACCTCCTGAGCGTCAAGGCGTTCGGCGAGTTCGAATTCTGGGCATCCTGCCTCAAGGTGGGCGCCATCCTGACCTTCCTGGTGGTGGGCACGTTCATGGTGGTCACCAACGCCCAAGTGGGTGACGGGCACGCCTCCGTCAACAACCTCTTCGCGGCCGAGGGCGGCATGTTCCCCAAGGGCGCGCTGGTGATGGTCCTGGTCCTGAATGCCGTCATCTTTGCCTACAACGGCATCGAGCTGGTCGGCGTCACTGCCGGCGAGATGCAAAAGCCGGAACGCGAGGTGCCCAAAGCGATCCGCGCCGTCGTACTGCGCATCGTGGTGTTCTACGTGGGCTCCGTCCTGCTGCTGGCGATGCTGCTGCCCTCGGACCAGTACAAGGCCGGGACCTCCCCGTTCGTTACCGTCTTCGGCCAGATGGGCCTGGGCTGGGTGGGTGACGTGATGAACATGATCGTGATCACCGCCGCCCTCTCCTCCTGCAACTCCGGCCTCTACTCGATCGGCCGCGTCTTCCGCACCATGGCCAACAACGGCCACGCCCCGCAGTGGCTCACCCGCATGTCCAAGCGGCACGTCCCGTATGCCGCCATCCTTGCGATCGCCGCGTTCTACCTGGTGGGCATCCTGCTGAACATCTGGCTGGGCGGCTCGCACGCGTTCGACCTCGCCTTGAACACCGCCTCGATCGGCGTGATCTTCTGCTGGGGCTCCATCTTCGCGAGCCAAATCGTGTTGCGCCGCCGCAAGGGCATCACGTCCACCCTGCCGATGCCGGGTTCGCCGTGGACCAGTTGGGCCGGCCTGCTGGGCCTGCTGGCCATCACCGTGCTCATTGGCTTCGACACCATGACCAGCAAGGACGGCGAGGTGTTCTACCTGGGCCTCTGGACGCTGGCCACCATCCCGTTCTTCGCGGTGGTCCTGTGGCTTGGCTGGCAGAAGGTCAAGGGCAACCAGCCCAAGAGCGAGCTCTACAGCTGACGCCGGATCTTCCTGAGCAACGTTCGACGGCGGGCCGTCCCTTGGGTGGGGCGGTCCGCCGTCGGCGTTTCCTCCTTGATGTCCGGGCGGGCCCGGTGCGTCAGGCAGCGGAGTCCTTCAGGTGGCGGGCAAAGTAGTCCTCGATCCGCTGCCAGGCCTCCGGGGCGGAGTCCGGGTCCGGCCCGATGCCCATCACGCGTATGAGCGGACGAAGGACCACGGGTCCTTCGTCGGTGTCGTTCAGGAAGGCGTGGCCGGCGCCGGGGAACTCCTTGACGCTGTGTTCGATTCCCATCCTGTCCAGGGCTGATTCGAGCCGGGCAGCGGCCCCCTTCAGGGGCCTGTCCGCGCCGCCGTAGTTGGCCACGATGGGGCAGGCGCCGCGGAGGGCGTCGTCCAGGTTGCCGGGCAGGCGACCGTAATTGACCGCGGCTGCGTCGAAACCGTCCTTGGCCACCAGCAGCGCGAAGCCGCCGCCCATGCAAAAACCGATCACGCCGGTTTTTCCGGTTGATTGCGGGGAGGCGGCAAGCCACTTCCGCGCCGTGGCGATGTCCGTGAATGCCCTGCCCGTACCGGCAGTCATGCTGCGCATGGTGCTGACCAGGCAGCGGCGCGCCCCGCCCTCGCTGAACAGATCCACTGCCAAGGTCAGGTAGCCGGCCCGGGCCATCCTGTCGGCGTGCCTGCGGGTCTGGTCGGTCAGGCCAAAGGCCTCGTGGATCATTACGACGCCGGGGAAAGGGCCTTGGCCCTCCGGCGTGGCAAGATAGCCGCCCAAGGAAGGCGAGCCGCCGGCGGTGGCGCTTTCGGCGCTGAGGTCAACGTAGGTCATGGCTAAGGCTAACCGGGCAGTATGCATTTACTGTGCGGATCCAACCGCGGGCCCCGGGACGCTGGTGCGCGGCGCCTGGCCCGGGCAGACTGGGGCTGTGAACGAACCATGGGTGCTGCACGTGGACCTGGACCAGTTCATCGCTGCCGTCGAAGTGCTCCGCAGGCCGGAGCTCGCGGGCAAGCCCGTGATCGTGGGTGGCCGCGGCGACCCCACCGAACGTGCCGTGGTGTCCACGGCGTCCTACGAAGCCAGGGCCTACGGCGTGGGCTCCGGCATGCCGCTGCGCATCGCCGCGCGGAAGGTGCCGGACGCGGTCATCCTGCCCGTGGATCATGAGGCATACCTTGACGCGTCCGAGAAAGTGATGGCGGTCCTGCGCTCGCAGCCCGGCGCCACGGTCCAGGTGCTGGGATGGGACGAAGCCTTCGTGGGGATCGAGGGCGGCGTCCCCGAAGATATCGCCAGGCAGCTGCAGCTCGCCGTCCTGGCGGAAACCAGGCTGCACTGCAGCATCGGCATCGGGGACACCCTGGTCCGGGCCAAGGTGGCCACGGGGTTCGGCAAGCCCGCAGGCATCTTCCGGCTGACGGAAGGGAACTGGCTCCACGTGATGGGGGACAGGCCCACAATCGATCTGTGGGGCGTGGGAAAAGCGGTGTCGCGGCGGCTTGCCACCCTTGGCATCAAGACTGTTGCCGAGCTCGCGGCGGCCAACCCTGCGGACCTGGTGCCCGAGTTCGGTCCCAAGATGGGCCCGTGGTACGCCCAGCTGGGACGGGGCGAAGGGTCGCGGGTGGTTGATGACACACCGTGGGTGGCCCGGGGACACAGCCGGGAAACCACATTCCAGCGCGACCTGACGGAGGCAGCGGACATTGACGGCGCCCTCAGGGAATTGGCAGCGCACGTCATGGACGATGTCGCCGCGGAAGAGCGGCCGGTGGTCGGCCTCACCCTGAAGGTGCGCTACGCGCCGTTCACCACCACAACGTACGGCCGGAAGATCCCCGCAACGTCCGTCCCTGCGGAAGTGCTCGCACACGCCCTGGAGCTTGCCGCGAAGATCGAGCCCGGCCGCCCCGTCAGGTTGCTCGGCCTGCGGGCGGAAATGACCATGCCGGAAGACTCCCGCCAGGGCCGCACTCCCACCCGCAGCGGCTGGTGATTTTGCCCGATGCGTGTGGACAGCGGAACGGCGGCGGATCTGTCCGATCCGCCGCCGTCGGGCTGATGCAGCACGCCGTTCGCTGCGGCTGCAGCAGAGTGGCTGTCAGTCGCGCCTGAACTCGTCCTTGACGCTTTCGCCCACCTTCTTGGCATCCGCCTTGACCTGGTCCGCCTGGCCTTCAGCCTTGAGGCGGTCATTGTGGGTGACGTTGCCGGCAGCTTCCTTTGCTTTGCCGCCAAGTTCTTCGGCTTCGTTGCTGATCTTGTCTCCGAGGCCCATGGTGCCGGCCTCCTTCCGTTTCCGTCGATCGTTTACATTTTCACCATAAACGAAGCTTGCTTACTAATTCAAGGGATGGGGCGGGCGGGCTAGGCTCGGGGGATGGAGAAAAAGCGCGGACGTGGGCCGGCCGGGGTGCAGGCACCCCGGGTTTCACCGGTGGAGCTCACTGACCTCGAAGACCAGGCGGACGCCGCCTTCCGGCGCGGCGAGCGGCACGAAGGGGTCCGGTTTAGCCGCGCGGACGCAGAGGGATTCGACCTGGGCGGGTCTGTCTTTTCCGAGTGCCGGTTCGATGCCGTGTCCTTCAACGACGCGCAGCTCCGGGGAGCATCCTTCCGTGACTGCATCCTGGCCGAGCTGTACGCCCCCGTTTTCCGCGGTGCCCGCAGCACCTGGCAGGACGTGGAGCTCCGCAACCCCCGGCTGGGTTCAGCGGAACTGTACGAAACCGGCTGGCAGTCCGTACGGATCGACGGCGGCAAGGTGGACTTCCTGAACCTGCGTGGTGCCAAGCTCACGGATGTGCTGATCAGCGGGTGCATCATCAATGAACTGGACCTTGGCGCCGCCGGGGCCGTCCGGGTAAGGCTCGAGGACTGCACCATTGGATCCCTGGACCTGGCCGGCGCCAAGCTGAAGGATTTCGACATCCGCGGGACCGGATTCCGCAAGATCAGCGGGCTGGGCAGCCTCTCCGGCCTGGTTGTTGACGAGTACCAGCTGGGCCTCCTGGCGCCGCTGATCGCCGCGCACCTGGGCGTCACAGTCCTTTAGCCGGGTGCGGAGCGGAACCTTGCCGTGTACCATTTACAGAACGAACGGTCGGTAAGTGGTGCATCCGCTGTGCCGGCCGCCGATGACAGTGCTGTTTATCGCGTGAAGGGTGTATCCATGGCTGCAACCGCAGGTCCGCAGGCTTTCCTTGTTGGCGGGGTCCGAACGCCGGTGGGCCGGTACGGGGGTGCCTTGTCCGCCGTGCGGCCGGACGACCTCGCCGCCCTGGTGGTCCGCGAAGCCGTGGAACGCGCCGGCCTGGACCCGGAAAGCATCGACGAGGTGATCCTGGGCAACGCCAACGGCGCAGGGGAGGAGAACCGGAACGTTGCCCGCATGGCCACCCTGCTGGCAGGCCTTCCGCTCCACATCCCGGGCATTACGGTCAACCGGCTGTGCGCCTCCGGACTGAGCGCCATCATCCAGGCGAGCCACATGATCAAGGCCGGAGCCGCGGACATCGTCATCGCCGGCGGCGTGGAATCCATGAGCCGGGCACCCTGGGTGCAGGAAAAGCCCACCGCCGCCTTTGCCAAGCCAGGCCAGATCTTCGACACCTCCATCGGCTGGCGCTTTACCAACCCGCAGTTCCAGCAGGGCGGCCTCTCCCGCGACGGGAAGATGACCTACTCGATGCCGGAAACGGCGGAAGAAGTGGCCCGAGCGGATGGCATCTCCCGCGAGGATGCGGACGCATTTGCCGTCCGCTCGCACCAGCGTGCCCTCGAGGCCATCGCCGCCGGGCGCTTCAAGGACGAGATCGTCCCCGTCACGGTGAAGACGCGCAAGTCCGAAACGGTGGTGGACACGGACGAAGGGCCCCGCCCCGGCACGAGCCTCGACGTTCTCGCTGCCCTCCGGCCGGTAGCACCGGGCGGCTCCGTGGTCACCGCCGGAAACTCGTCCTCGCTCAACGACGGCGCCTCGGCCATCATTGTGGCCTCGGAGGCAGCCATCGAACGGCTGGGCCTGACCCCGCGGGCACGCATCATCGACGGCGCTTCCGCCGGCTGCGAACCCGAGATCATGGGCATCGGTCCTGTCCCCGCCACGCAGAAAGTGCTCAAGCGCAGCGGCCTAAGCGTTGGTGACCTGTCCGCCGTCGAACTCAATGAAGCTTTTGCCACCCAGTCACTGGCCTCCATCCGGCGCCTGGGCCTGGATCCGGACATCGTGAACCGCGACGGCGGCGCCATCGCGCTGGGTCACCCGCTCGGCTCGAGCGGGTCCCGGATCGCCATCACCCTGCTGGGGCGGATGGAACGCGAGGACGCCAAAATCGGCCTCGCCACCATGTGCGTCGGCGTCGGCCAAGGCACCGCCATGCTGCTGGAGAAAATCTGATGGCCGCCGCAGTGGACCTTGCCGCCGAAGTGTTCTCCGCCCTCAAAGTGGAGGAACGGGACGACCGTGTGGTGGTGCTGCTCAACCGGCCCGAGGTAAAGAACGCCATCGACCAGCAGATGGTGGACGAACTCCACACCGTGTGCGCAGCGCTGGAACAGAATCCCAGGATCCTGATCATTGCAGGGGTGGACGGGGTGTTCGCCTCCGGGGCAGACATCGCCCAGCTGCGCGAACGGCGGCGGGATGACGCCCTGCAGGGGATCAACTCCACCATCTTCGTCCGGATTGCGAAGCTGCCCATGCCGGTCATCGCCGCGCTGGACGGCTACTGCCTGGGTGGCGGCGCGGAACTGGCCTACGCGGCGGACTTCCGGATCGGCACCCCCACCGTGCGCATCGGCAATCCCGAAACGGGCCTGGGCATCCTGGCCGCGGCAGGTGCCAGCTGGCGGCTCAGGGAACTCGTGGGTGAACCGCTGGCAAAGCAGATCCTCCTGGCCGGCCTGGTCCTCGGCGCCGACGAGGCACGGGCGGCCAACCTCATCACCGAGATCCACGACCCCGCGGACCTGCTGGCCGCGGCCCACAGCCTTGCCGACAGGATCGGGCGCCAGGACCCCCTGGCCGTCCGCATCACCAAATCCGTGTTCCACGCCCCCTCGGAAGCCCACCCGCTGATCGACCAGCTGGCCCAGGGCATCCTCTTCGAATCCCAGGCCAAGTTCGACCGCATGCAGGCGTTCCTCGACCGCAGCGCCCGGAAGAAGGCCAACCCCGCCAACCCCGCAGACGGAAAGTAGACCATGAGCGAATCGCAACTGACTCCAGCCCTCCCGGCCCGGGTGGGTGTCCTGGGCGGTGGCCGGATGGGCGCCGGGATCGCCCATGCATTCCTGGTCAAGGGCGCCGACGTGCTGGTGGTGGAACGCGACGAGCAGGCTGCGGAGGCGGCACGGGAACGGGTGGAATCCGCGGCGGCAAAGAGCATCGAGCGCGGGGCAACGGACGCAAACCTGGACGAAATGGTCTCCCGCCTGGCCGTCGGCGTGGACTATGACGCCTTTAAGGACCGCCAACTGGTGGTGGAAGCCGTCCCGGAAGACTGGGACCTGAAAGTTACGGCGTTGCGGGGCATCGAGGAGCGGCTGGCGGAAGACGCCTGCCTGGCATCCAATACGTCCTCGCTGTCCGTGAACGGGCTCGCGAAGGAGCTGAGGCGGCCGGGCAATTTCCTGGGGCTGCATTTCTTCAACCCGGTGCCCGCTTCCACGCTCATCGAGGTGGTGCTGGGCGAGCACACCTCGCCCGGACTCGCTGTGGAGGCGAAGAGGTGGGTGGAGGCACTCGGCAAGACCGCCGTCGTCGTCAATGACGCGCCGGGGTTCGCGTCCTCCCGGCTGGGCGTTGCCATCGCGTTGGAGGCCATGCGCATGGTCGAGGAAGGCGTAGCCTCGGCCGAGGACATCGACAACGCCATGGTGCTGGGCTACAAACACCCCACCGGGCCGCTCCGGACCACGGACATCGTGGGCCTGGACGTCCGCCTGGGTATCGCCGAATACCTGCAGTCCACCCTGGGTGACCGGTTCGCACCCCCGCAGATCCTGCGCGACAAGGTGGCCCGCGGGGAACTGGGCCGCAAGACCGGCAAAGGCTTCTTCGACTGGCCCAGCTAGCGGCCGCCCGCGTTAGTCGAAGAAGCCCACGATGTAGCCGATGAAATACAGCAGGCAGAGCAGGACGACCACCCCGATGACGGCAATCCAGAGGAACTGCGTGCCCTTGCCCGGCCCGCGCTCCTCCGTGCCATGGGGCCCGACCGTGGATGCTTCGCCCGGCGGGGTTTCGCCGGGCGGAACGCCGCCGCCGGGCTCCAGACCGGTGATCTTGTCGTCTTCCGGATCCGGATTGGTACCTGACACAATGACTCCCTCGCTCGCCGTCCACGTGCTTGCCCAAGCGTAACCGGCACCGAACCGGTGGGCCTAGGCTGGTGCAGTGACTTTCCTTGAACCCCTTACCCTGACCGGCCGGCACGTAATCCTGGAGCCGCTCGCGGAGGAGCATCACGACGGCCTGGTGGAGGCCGCCAGGGATGGTGAGCTCTGGAAGCTCTGGTACACCTCGGTGCCGGCCCCTGATGGGATGGCCGCCGAAATCAGGCGGCGGCTGGCACTGCGGGACCAAGGGTCAATGCTGCCGTTCACCACCCGCCTGATCGATGCGGAAACCGGCGGCCCGGGCCGCATCATCGGCATGACCACCTACATGAACATCGACGCCGCCACGCCCCGCGTGGAGATCGGCTCCACGTGGAACGCGGCCTCCGTGCAGGGGACCGGAACGAACCCGGACTCCAAGCTCCTGCTGCTCGGGCACGCCTTCGAGGCCGTGGGCTGCCCGGCGGTGGAGTTCCGCACCCACTGGCTGAACCACCAGTCGCGGGAGGCCATCGCCCGGCTCGGTGCCAAGCAGGACGGCGTACTGCGCAGCCACTCCCGGACCAGCGACGGGAACCTGCGCGACACCGTGGTGTTCTCCATCCTGGACCACGAATGGCCCGCCGTCCGCGCCGGGCTCGAGTACCGGCTGGACCGCCGCGGCCCGGCTGCCCGCTGATGACGCCAGAAGTCTTCCCGTGCGGCATGCGGCTCCCAGCACCGTGTGATTAGCTGGGCGGATGAGCAAACGGGGCAGGCCCATGAACTGGGATGGAGCTGTCAACGCCTGGCACATTTCGGGCGGCATCTACCGCATGGGGCGGCGTGAGTGGCTGACGGCGTCCGGGTGGCGGCAGGTGTTCGACGACGGCGTCCGCACCGTCGTCGATCTCCGCAACGCAGCGGAAGGCCGGCGCCGGGACACCGACCCGGTGGTCCCGGACACGTCCATGCCGGACATCGACGTGGTCCAGGCGCCCACGGAAGAGCCCGGTGATCCGCGCTTCACCGCCATCACCGGGCCGTATTTGAACGACCCCGGGCATTACGCCGTGAACGCCCGCCTCTTCCCGGAAAAGCTGGTGGGCGTCTTCCGGGCCATCGCCCACGCCGCACCCAAGGGGGATGTCCTGTTGCACTGCGCCGCCGGCCGGGACCGCAGTGGAATGGTGGCCGCCATGGTCCAGGACCTCGCAGGCGATTCCGACGAAGCGATCGCAGAGGGCTACCGGCGGGCGGCACGCGGCATCAACGAGAGGTACCGCACGCACGGGCCGCCGCACAGCCGCGAACGCTACCTGGCCGTCGGTGAACTTGAGCCCTTGCTGGAACAACGGGGGCTCACCGTGGCCAGGTTTGTCCGGGACCTGGATACCCGCCACTACCTTCTGGCCAACGGCCTCACCGCAGTAGAACTCGAGGCTGTCCTGGCCTGTTGCCAGGACAGCGTAGATACAATGGGACCAGTGTGACGCATGTGACCTGAGATACTGTTGTTTCCTCGGTCACGTTGACCGGCAGAGAGACGGACATGAGCTCAACAGCAGCACCGGTGAAAAAAGCTTCAATGGCGCATGACCTGCGGTTTAGTGCTGTCAGGCTGCGGCGGGTGCTCGCCTTGGGCGCCGCTGCCGGCGTGCTGGCATCCTCCGGGTACGCAGCCGTTCCCGCTTTTGCCGCCGGTGAATCGTCCCCCACTCCGGCCTCGCCGAGTCAGGGTACAGCGTCCCCCAGCCCGGCTTCGGGAACGACAGCCCCGGCGTCCGCGGCGCCGGCACCAACCGCACTTTCGCAGGCCGCCCTCGACGACGCCGTGCAGCGGGACCTCAAGCTCACCCCCCAACAGTTCGAGGCTGCCGGAGAACTCGGTGCCCAGGCAGCGCAGGCGGCCGTCCAGCTGCGCCAGGTCCCGGGCTACGTGGGAATCCGGATCGAGCATGGATCAATTACGGTCAGCGGTTCAGGACGTGAGCTTAAGACCGCCGTTGCCGCCCTCGCGGGCACTATTTCCGGTTTGTCCCTCGAGGCGCCCGCGGTTGGCGCCAGGTCCGAATTGGCGGTCAGCACGGAGCAGCTCT
The DNA here is from genome assembly GCF_058267675.1 of Pseudarthrobacter sp. MOO14. Taxonomy (NCBI): domain Bacteria; kingdom Bacillati; phylum Actinomycetota; class Actinomycetes; order Micrococcales; family Micrococcaceae; genus Pseudarthrobacter; species Pseudarthrobacter sp. MOO14. Next base: position 1,537,477 of record NZ_CM177849.1, on the reverse strand, counting down.
TCCAGGCCTATCTCCGCGACGTTGGGCCGCAGGACCTGCAGGCGGTGATGTACGCAGGCGGAAAGTTCGTGATCAGGACGGGCGGGATCAACGCGCCGGAGGCGTTGTCGCCAGAACCAGCGACGTCGTCCTCGCCGTCGGCGGCGCCGTCGCCCTCGCCGTCGGAGTCGGCCTTGCCGGGGGCCGGAAAGGTCACTCCGGCCCAGTTCGTGTCCCGCTATGCCAACGTCGAGCTCGACGGCGGTACGCCGCTCAAATCCGAGGCGGACGTCGCAGGCGGCATCGGGTACCAGAGCGATATCGGCTTTGTGTGTTCCACCGGTTTCTCCGCCTTCGACCCCACAGGCCTGCCCGCTGTCCTGACCGCGGGGCACTGCGCTTCGGATGGTGCCGCCAAGACAGCCACCCTGGAGTTCCAAGGCGTGCCGGCGGGCCTGCTGGGGAAGTTCGGCTTCAGCCAGTTCGGCGGCCCGGGGAACACCCGCGTGCTCGACCCCACCACTCCCATCGCTCCGGACCAGACGGCGGTAACCAACCCTGGCAATGTGGGGACGGACATCTCGGTGATCCAGTCGCTGCGGCAGGACATCGATCCCCTTCCCGCGGCCAGCACGTGGGGGAGCCCCTCACAGCCCGGGCCCGACGTCAAGATCATCGGATCCGAAGACCCTGTTGTGGGAATGCCCATTTGCCGCTCGGGACGGACCTCCGCCTGGTCCTGCGGAACGGTTGACGCCGTCGGCATCTTCATCGTGCCGGGCCCGGGCTACGCCTCGGACAAGAAAGACATCCGCGCGTTCAACGGGTTCCTTTCCTACGGGGTGCAGTCCAGCGGGGGAGACTCCGGGGGCCCCTACGTCAGCGGCAACTACGCCGTGGGCACCCACTCGGCAGGGGACACCCCGGACCAAAACGGCAACGTGATCCAAAACTTCGCCGTCGGCGCCACCTTGCGGAACAGCTTGGCCGTACTTCCCGGCTACCAGCTGGAACTGTTCCTCAACAAGCCTTCCGTTACCGCGCCGGCGGTCGGCGGCACCTATGATTCCGGCCAAACCATCGCTGGCACCGTTGCCGCGGCCCCGGCGTCAGCCATCGCCGCCGGGTCCAAGGTCCGGATCACCCTCCAGGGCCAAGGCCCGTTCGAGGTCCCCGTGGACGCCGCCGGCAACTGGAGCTTCACCGCACCGCAAGGCAAGGATCCGCTCCACTTCACGGCCGAGACCGTCAACGGGTACAGCCGGTCGGGCACCACCACCTTTGAGTTCGCGGCCACCCCGCCGGCTCCCACCAGCCCTGCCCCGCCGTCGAGCCCTGCCCCGCCGGCTCCCACGAGTCCTCCCGCCAGCATCGCTACCGCATCCCCGTCACCCACCCAGGCCACCGCGGCCCCGTCACCGGCCCAGACCAGCCCGGCCGCCGTCGTCACGCCCCCGGCCAGTACCCCGGCACCCAGTACCCCGGCACCAAGTACTCCGCCTGCCGGCCTGGCGATCACAGGCGGCAACGGTTCTGCGGATGCGGGCGGCCTGGCCTACACCGGCGCGACGGCGTTGGTGCCCGCAGCCGTCGCTGCCGCTGCCGCGGTCGCCGTCGGGATCGTGCTTATGGTGCTGGTCAGGCGCCGGAAGCGGGGATCGGACTAGGTTCCGACAGGCTCAACCACCGGGGACGGGCTCAACCACCGTTACTTGTGGCGCCGCATCAGCAGGTTTGTAATGCGCAGGGTGCAGAGCCGCTGGCCCGCCTCGTTGGTGATCAGCACCTCGTGCGTGGTCAGTGTGCCGCCCAGGTGGATAGGCGTGGCCGTGATGGTGACCTGGCCCTCCCGTGCGGACCGGTGGTGGGTGGCGGACACGTCCACCCCCACAGCGGTCTTGCCCATGGTGCTCGCGTGGATCACGGCGGCCCAGGAGCCCACGGCCTCGCCGACGGCCAGCGAAGCGCCGCCGTGCAGCAGGCCGAAGGACTGCCGGTTTCCCTCCACCGGCATGGTGGCCACCACCCGCTCCACGGACTCCTCCAGGATCTTCACGCCCATCTTTTCGTCCAGCTCGCCCAGCGTGATTTTCCAGAGTTCATGCTGCGACGGCTGGTTGTCGCCGGAATCCTCGTGTGGGGCGCTCATTCGTTCTCCTTCGGTATCCATTTCAGTCCCGGCCTTCTAGTGTGCGGCACGGCACTTCATGTATGGTGAATATATTACCGAACGGACGGTCAGTAATGACTGTTGTTTGCCTGCCCCAGCGTTGGAAGGACCCGTCAACGATGACCACCACAGCCACAGCTCCCCAGGCCACGGTCGACACCGTGGAGACAGTGCCCAGCTTCGTCAAGGATGCCTGGTGGACGCCCGACGCCGGCTCGTCGGCTTCCGCGGTGCCCGTCCGGGATGCGAGCACAGGGGAAATCCTGGCCAAGGTCAGCACGGAGGGCCTGGACCTGGCCGCCGTCGTCGAATACGGCCGCACCACTGGCCAGGCGGAACTGGGCAAGCTGACCTTCCACCAGCGCGCCCTCAAGCTCAAGGAACTGGCGCAGTACCTGAACGCCCGCCGCGAGCACTTCTACAACTTCTCGTTCCAGACCGGTGCCACCAAGATCGACTCCATGGTGGACATCGACGGCGGCATCGGCGTGCTGTTCACCTTCGGTTCCAAAGGCCGGCGCGAACTGCCCAACTCCCAGGTAGTGGTGGACGGGCCCATGGAGGTGCTGTCCAAGGACGGCTCCTTCGCCGGCGAGCACATCTACACCCGCATTCCCGGTGTTGCCGTCCAGATCAACGCCTTCAACTTCCCGGTCTGGGGGATGCTGGAGAAGTTCGCCCCTGCCTTCCTGGCCGGCGTCCCCACCATCGTCAAACCGGCCACCCCCACCGGTTACGTTGCTGCGGCCGTGGTCAAGGCCATCGTTGAATCCAACATCCTGCCGGCAGGGTCGCTGCAGCTTATTTCAGGTTCCGTCCGCGGGCTGCTGGACGTCCTGGACTACCGCGACCTCGTCGCCTTCACCGGCTCGGCGTCCACCGCAAAGTCGCTCAAGGCGCACCCGAACGTGGTGGAGGGCGGAGTGCGGTTCACGTCCGAGACGGACTCCCTGAACGCTGCCATCCTTGGCCCTGACGCGGTGGAGGGCACACCGGAATTCGATGCGTTCGTCAAGTCCGTAGTCACCGAAATGACCGTCAAGGCCGGGCAGAAGTGCACCGCCGTCCGCCGCGCCATCGTGCCGCAGGAACTGGTTTCCGCCGTCACCGCCGCGATCGGCAAGCGCATCTCGGAACGCATCGTCCTGGGCGACCCCCGCGGCGCGGGCGTCACCATGGGCGCACTGGCGTCCGTGGAACAGTTAAGGGACGTCCGGGCGGCCGTCCAGTCCATGCTCGACGCCGGCGGTGAGCTTGCGTACGGAACCCTCGATTCGCCGTCGGTCACCTCGGCCGACGGAACCACCGGCGTGGTGGACGGCGGGGCGTTCATGGCCCCGGTCCTCCTGAACTGGGGCAACCCCGAAGCGGACGCAATCCACTCGCTCGAAGCATTCGGACCGGTATCGTCCGTGATCGGCTACCGCGACCTGGCCGACGCCGTCCGCCTCGCCGCCCGCGGCGGCGGCTCCCTGGTGGCCTCGGTCTGCACCAACGACCCCGAGGTGGCCCGGGAACTGGTCACCGGAATCGCTGCGCACCACGGCCGCGTCCTGATGCTGAACCGGGAGGACGCCCGCTCGTCCACCGGCCACGGATCACCGGTGCCGCACCTCGTCCACGGTGGCCCGGGGCGCGCCGGCGGCGGCGAGGAACTCGGTGGCATCCGGTCCGTGCTGCACCACATGCAGCGCACCGCCATCCAGGGCTCACCCAACATGCTCACCGCCGTCACCGGCGTCTGGCATACCGGTGCGGACCGCAACTTCACCGTGGAAACCGAAGGCGCGCACCCGTTCCGGAAATCCCTCGCCACGCTACGGATCGGCGATGCCGTCCGCTCTGACCTGCGGCAGGTCACGCTGGCGGACATTACCGCTTTTGCGGAGTCCACGGGCGACACGTTCTACGCGCACACCAACCAGCAAGCGGCGGAAGCCAACCCGTTCTTCCCGGGCATCGTGGCACACGGCTACCTGCTGCTGAGCTGGGCCGCAGGACTGTTCGTGGAACCCGCCCCGGGCCCCGTGCTGGCCAACTACGGCCTGGAGAACCTGCGCTTCATCACCCCCGTTGCCGCCGGCGATTCAATCCGGGTCACCCTCACGGCCAAGAAGATCACCCCGCGCGAAACGGACGAATATGGCGAGGTGGCCTGGGACGCCGTCCTGACCAACCAGAATGACGACATCGTGGCCACCTACGACGTCCTCACCCTCGTCGAAAAGTAGCCCGGAACGCCCGCTCACTTCTGGCGGCTTCCACCGGGACGCCCGCTCACTTCTGGCAGCTTCCACCGGGACGCCCGCTCACTTCTGGCGGCTTCCACCGGAACGCCCGCTCACTTCTGGCGGCTTCAACCGGGACGCCCGCTCACTTCTGGCGGCTTCAACCGGGACGCCCGCTCACTTCTTTCGGGAAAGTGAGCGGGCGTTTGGGTTTTGGGGGTCGAAAGGTGAGCGGGCGTATTGGGGAGGGGCTTTTCCGGCAGCCCGGGCGTAAGATTCTGCCCGTAGGAGGTGGCCACATGAACCTTAGAATGAGCACAGCCACAACCATCCTGCCAGTCGACGACGCAGCCCGCGCCCGCAGCTTCTACACCGAAAAGCTCGGACTCCCGCACCGCGGAATGACAGACGATGGAAGCGAATTACTCGGCACCGACGGCGGCCCCTTGCTGCAGCTGATGCCCGTCTCCGATGGCAAGCACTCCGAGCACACAGCGCTGAGCTTCGAGGTAGCCGACATTGAGGGGACCGTCCGTGACATGGAGGCCAGGGGCGTGATGTTCCAGGACTATGACCTTCCCACCCTGAGGACGGAAAACCACATCTGCACCACGGAATCCGAAAAATGCGCGTGGTTCATGGACACTGAGCACAACATCCTCTGCGTCCACCAGAACCTCGTGGCGAATCCGGAATACCAGGTCTAGGCACCAAGGGACAAAACTGCAGCAAGGGTGCCCCGGTCTCATCGGGGCGCCCCTGCTGCGGTTTTATGGAACGTTTGACCTTGGTGTCAGCTTTCGGCGCCGCCGTGCAGGCCGTCGTCGCTGCTGTCATCCTCGCGCCCGGTACCGTGGCCTTCTTCGCTGCGGTCCGAGAGGTCCATGTTGCCCCTGGCCTCGTCCATGGTGGGGCCTCCCGGCGGGACGCTGTAGGTGTCCGGACGGATGCCGTGGGACTGTTCCTCGATCAGGGCCTGTTCCTCACTGAAGCGGATTGCGTTGGCCTCGTCACCTGAATCACCGGCGATGTCTTCGCGGAGCTTCGAGGGATCCGGAACGATGTACCCTGCCTCGGGTTCTTCCTTTGGGTGGCTCATCTGCTTTTCCTTTCCTATCGGGTGGTATTGGTGGCGGGCCTGTCGGTGAGGTCCACCTTGATGTCCAGGCTTTGGTCGCCGCGCTTGACCTTGAAGCCTACGGTGTCGCCGGGGTTGCGCTTGCGCAGTTCCGCCAGGAGCTTCTCAGGCGTGGTGAGTTCCACGCCCTCCATGGACTGCAGGACGTCGCCGGGCCGGATTCCTGCCCGTCCCGCGGGTCCGTCCGTGTCGGCTGCGAGCACCACCACCCCGGATCCGCCCTGGATGCCCAGCTGGTCCGCAATTTGTGCCGTAAGCTCGCCCGGAGTCAGGCCGAGGTAGGCATGCTTCGCAGTGCCGCTGGCCAGTAGTTCCTCCGCCACGTCCACGGCGGTAGCGGCGGGAATGGCAAAGCCCAGCGAAACGGCGCCCGCGGACGGCGGAATGTAGGCCTCACTGATGCCGATCACCTCGCCGCGCATATTGATCACGGCGCCGCCGGAGTTGCCCGGACTGATCGGTGCGTCCGTCTGGATCAGGTCCACCAGGGAGAGGCTGTTGGAGGCGGAGCCTGGGATGGAGCGGTGAAGCCCGGAAATGATGCCGGCGGTGGCCGTGTTCTCAAACCCGAGGGGTGAGCCAAGGACCAGGGCGCCCTCGCCCACTTTGGGCAGGTTGGTCTGGTAGGTCGGTTTCGGCAGGCCGGTGCGTTTGGCCTGCACCAGTGCCAGGTCGGTGACGGCGTCGCTTGCCTTTACGGTCCCTTCGACGCGTTGCCCGTCGGCGAAGCCCACTTCCACTGTGGTGGCACCACGGATGACGTGCTCGTTGGTGAGGATCAGCCCGTCCGCTGAGTACACCACGCCGCTGCCAAGACCGCTCTGCGTGAAAATGGTGACGACGGACGGTGACAGGTTCTCGACGAGTTGGGGCAGGTTGCCCGCCGCGGTGCCGGCGTCGCCGCCCGGTGCCTGCGTCCCGGAAGCCGGGGCGGAACTGCCCGCGGACGACGACGGTGCCGGGCTTGGGGAGGAACTGCTGGGGACCGGAGGACTTGGCGTTCCGGTGCAGCCGCCCAATGCAAGGCCGGCCGTGAGCACTCCGGCGGCAGCTGCTGCCTGGAGGCGGCGGGAACGCTGCCGATCACTGGCCTGGCTCATCAGGACCTCCCTGCGGGTGGTGGCTTCCTACCACCGTAGCGGGGGAGCCGGGAAAATACCAAGCACGCTTATTATCAGCGGTGATGCGTGCTGGACCAGGCTCCTATCCTTTGCTGTGCAGGCCGTCGAACGCAACGGTGATGACGTCGTCGGCGAGCTTCTCCGGCGACAGCGAACCGCCCGGCTTGTACCACTCCACGATGGAGTTGATCATGCCGAACAGCAGGCGCGAGACGGTCCGGGGATCAATGTCTGCGCGCAGCGATCCTTCGTCGCGGGCAGCCGAAATCAGGCCGGCCACCTTGTGGTCGAAGGTCCGGCGCCGTTCCAGGGCGTCCCGTTCGATCTCGGTGTTTCCGCGCAGGCGCAGCAGCAGGGTGACGAACGGCAGGCGCTCCACGAGCACGGCCACCGTTTGCCGCAGCACGAACTCGAGCCGGGCATCGGCCGCCCCGGAAGTGGCCTCCGGCTGCTCCAGGATGGCTTCAAGCCCGCCCAGGGCGTGGTCCAGCGCGAGCTTGAGCAGGTCGCCCTTGGACGGCACGTGGTGGTAGATGGCGGACTTGGAAATGCCCAGGTTCTCGGCCAGGATGCCCATCGAGGTTGCGTCATAGCCGTGCCGGTTGAAGACGTCGACGGCGATGCGCAGCACAGACTGCTGGTCATAGCCGGGGCGGCCCCGCTTGGTGCCGTTGGCGGCTGTTCCGTGGGCGGCTGGGGTATCGGCGGTGCTGGCAGTTCTGCTGGCGCTGGGCATAGTGGCTAGTTTCTCACGAACGGTCGGTAGGTCCGGGGACGGCGCAGCGCCACCGGAACCATTAAGCCTTCGGGCGGAGGTCGTAGATGCGGCGCAGCTTTCCGTTGGACCGCTCCAGCGAGCCCGGTTCCACTACGTCCACGGTGCACGAGGACCCCACGTGGATTTTGATCTGCTCCTTCAAGGTGCGGGCCGCCGTCGTGCTCTGTTCAACGGTGACGGTGTCCCGGCGTTCGATCCGGACGGTCAGCTGGTCCATCCGCTGGCCCTCGGGCCGGGTGAGCTCGAGCTGGAAGTGCGGGCTGAGTTCGGGGATGCGGAGGGCGATTTCCTCGATTTGGGAGGGGAAGAGGTTCACGCCGCGCAGGATGATCATGTCGTCGCTTCGACCGGTGATGCGGCCCATCCGGCGGTGTGCGGGGCGGGCAGTTCCCGGGAGCAGGCGGGTGAGGTCCTTGGTGCGGTACCGGATGATCGGCAGCGCTTCCTTGGTGAGCGAGGTGAAGACCAGCTCGCCGTGTTCGCCGTCGCGCAGGACGTTCTCCTTGCCGGCCACCGGGTTGAAGGCATCGATGATCTCGGGACGGAAGTGGTCCTCCCAGATGTGGCTGCCGTCCTGGGTTTCCACCGCTTCGCCGGCGACGCCCGGACCCATGACCTCGGACAGGCCGTAGATGTCGCAGGCCTTGATGTCCATCATCACTTCGAGCTCGTGCCGCATCTCCTGTGTCCACGGCTCGGCGCCCAGGACTGCAAACTTCAGCGAGGTGGAGGCGGGGTCGATGCCCATGTGCGCCATCGCGTCGGCGATGGTCAGCAGGTAGGTGGGGGTGGCCAGGATGGCGTCCGGCTTGAAGTCCTGGATCAGCTGGATCTGGCGTTCGGTCTGGCCGCCGGACATGGGGATGACGGTGCAGCCCAGGGCTTCGGCGCCCGCGTGGGCGCCCAGGCCGCCGGTGAACAGGCCGTAGCCGTAGGCGTTGTGGACTTTCATGCCGGGGCGGATGCCGGAGGCACGGAAGCTGCGGGCCACCAGCTTGGCCCAATCAGCCAGGTCCTGCTTGGTGTAGCCGACGACGGTGGGCCGGCCGGTGGTGCCCGAGCTGGCGTGAATCCGGGCTACTTCGCTTTGCGGCACGGCGAACATACCGAAGGGGTACTCGGCGCGGAGGTCGTCCTTGGTGGTGAAGGGAAAGTTGCCCAGGTCCTCAAGTTCGCGCAGGTCGCTGGGGTGGATGCCGGCGTCGTCGAACTTGCGCTTGTACAGCGGGACCCGGTCGTAGGCGTAGGCCACCGTGTGCTGCAGGCGGCTGAGCTGGAGGGCTTCGAGTTCGTCGCGGGAGATGGTCTCTTCGCGGTCCAGGCCTGGGTCGATGCCGGCAGCGGCGGGGGTTTCGGGGGCATGCAGGGTCATGGTTTTCCTACTTCTTGGGGATGGTGCGGCTGCGTCCACGGAACTCGGCGATGAGCTCGCCCGGGGAGCTGGGGTGGGTTTCGGAGGCCGCGGCGGCGTCGGCGGCGAAGATCTGGATGTCGTACAGGCCGCTGCGCCCCGCGCTGGAGCGGCGGTCCGCGACGGCGGTGAGCACCTGGCCGCGGAATGCCGGCTTGAGGAAATTGATGTCGACGCCGGACGCGACCGTGATGGTGTTTTCCTCGCCCGGTGCAGGCTGGATGGGGTTGCACGCGAGGGCGAAGGCGGTGTCGCCGAAGGCGAAGATCATTCCGCCGTGGGCCATGCCGAAGCCGTTGAGCATTTCCTGCCGGAGGGTCATCCGGATGGTGGCGTGGCCGTCGCTGAGGGCGAGGACCTCGATGCCCATCCATTCGGAGGCGTAGTCGTTTTCCAGGATGGGGTGGGTGGCCCCGGAAAGTGTTGCTTCAGCCATGCGTCATTGCCTCCAGCTTTATTTACCGAATGTTCATTAGGTAATCCCATGAGGGGGGCCGGTGTCAAGGGTGGGCCGCGCGCACGTGTGCCCCCGGGGCGCGTGTAGTGCAAGGATGGGAGGACCGGCACGAGCAAGCACAGCAAAGGGCGGACCATGGCCAAAGGCATCTACGTCAGCGCAACCACCCCAGGGTCGGGCAAGTCCCTGGTGGCCTTGGGCCTGGCGGACACCCTGCACCGGCACGCGGACAGGATCGGCTTCTTCAAGCCCGTGGTCCACGGCCCCTCCGCCGCGGACGACCCCATGGTGGCGTTGATGAAGGCCCGGTTTGCCCTGGACGATGACCTGTGCCGCGGCGGCCTGACCTATGCGGAGGTCCGCGAACTCCTCGCGGCAGGCAACCGCGCGGAGATCGACGCCCTGTGCGTGGAGATCTACGCCGACATTGCCCGGCACTGCGATGTGGTGATCGTGGAGGGGACGGACCTGGTGGGCCAGGACTCCGCCGTCGAATTCGACCTGAATGCCCGGCTGGCCAACAACCTCGCCACGCCCGTGGTGGCCGTGGTGGGCGCGAAGGGGCGGACGGTTGCCGAAACTGCCGCCGCCGTGGAAGTTGCCCGCAAGGAACTTGCCGCCGAACGCTGCTCGCTGCTGGCCATCATGGTCAACAGGGCGGACGCCGCTGACCTGGATGCCATTGCCGCGGCCTTGAAGCCGGGCGCGTCCGGCCGGCCCGTGTATATCCTGCCCGAACTCGAAGAGATCGCACGGCCCACAACGGGCGAGGTGGCGACGGCCCTGCGTGTCCGGCAGATCGCGGGAACGCCGGATATGGAACGCGACGTCAAGGACATCAAGGTTGCCGCCATGAACGTGGGCAACTTCCTGAACGTCCTGGACGAGGGGGCCCTGGTCATCGTGCCTGGTGACCGGGCGGACGTAATGGTGGCCTGCCTGGCATCCTCCTTCTCGCCGGAGTTCCCCGTGGCGTCCGCGCTGATCCTCACCGGCGGCCTGGCGCCGGATGCCAACATCTATCCGCTCCTGGCGCAAGCGCCGTTTCCAGTGTTCGCGGCGGACGAGGACACCTACCAGACGGCGCGCCGGGTCTCCGAGGTCCGCAGCGAGATCTGGTCCGGGCACCGCCGCAAGGTAGCGTCGGCGCTTGGCCTCTGGTCCCGCCGGGTGGACGAAGCCGAACTGGTGGAGCGGCTGCACCTTCCGCGGGCCGAACGCATGACCCCGTTGCGGTTCCTGCACGACCTGATCGAACGCGCCCGGGCCCAGCGCCGCCATGTGGTCCTGCCCGAGGGCACCGATGTCCGGATCCTCCGCGCAGCCGAGATCCTGCACCGGCGGGACGTCTGCGACCTCACCCTCCTGGGGCCCGAATCGGACGTCCGCGAGCTGGCCGCAGCCAACGGCATCGACCTGTCAGGAATCACCGTCATCGATCCCGCCACCTCGGAGCTGCGGCAGAAGTTCGCGGAGAAGTATGCCGAGCTGAGGGCCCACAAGGGCGTGGACCTGGCCAAGGCCCTGGAGATCATGCAGGACGTCAGCTACTTCGGCACCATGATGGTCCAGCTGGGAGTGGTGGACGGCATGGTGTCCGGCGCCGCGCACACCACCGCGCACACCATCCGGCCCGCGCTGGAGTTCGTGAAGACCCGCGAGGGCGTGAAGATCGTGTCCTCGGTGTTCCTGATGCTGATGCCGGACCGGGTGCTGGTGTACGGGGACTGCGCCGTGAACCCGGATCCGAACGTCGAACAGCTTGCGGACATTGCCCTGGCCTCGGCCGAGACCGCCGCCCAGTTCGGGGTGGAGCCGCGGGTGGCCATGCTCTCGTACTCGACCGGCGGCTCGGGATCCGGTGAAGCGGTGGACGAGGTGCGGCAGGCCACCGAACTGGTGCGTGCCCGCCGGCCCGACCTCGCCGTGGAGGGGCCCATCCAGTACGACGCCGCCGTCGACGCCTCCATTGCCGCGTCCAAGATGCCCGGTTCCTCCGTGGCCGGCCAGGCGACGGTGTTCATCTTCCCGGACCTGAACACCGGCAACAACACGTACAAGGCGGTGCAGCAAAGCTCCGGCGCCGTCGCCGTGGGGCCGGTCCTGCAGGGGCTGCGGAAACCGGTCAACGACCTCTCCCGCGGCTGCACGGTGGAGGACATCGTGAACACGGTGGCCATTACTGCCATCCAGGCGCAGGCCCGCGATGCCGGGCCGGAACGGGCGCAGGTCCCTGCAGAGGCACCGGCGTCCTAGGGCGCCATGCACAAAGGACGACGACGGCACTTGCGCAAGTGCCGTCGTCGTCCTTTGGAATGGGGGAGCCTAGCTGTTGTCCGGCTTGGCTATGCTCTCCGGATCTTCCTCCTTGGCAGGCTCGTCGGAGAGGCCCTGCGGGGTCAGGTCAAGGTCCTCCGGGTGCTCCGGTGCCTGCGGGGCCTCGCCGGTTTCGGCGGCCTTGAGGTTGCCCGTATCGTCCAGGGCGGGGTTGGCCCCCTCCACCACGGTGGGGTCTTTCTTCCCGGAGCCGGAGCCCGCATTGAGCGGGGCGGTGCTGCTGGATCCCGTGTTGGTGGGGTCGTTTTCGTCGATCGAAGTGGGCTCGCTCGTCATGGAAATGTCCTCTCGCCGTGGTCCAGCCTTGTCCGCCGACCATAGGCACACCCGGGGTGCATGCGCAAGGAAAGAGTGCACTCATCGGTTACCATCACTGGCATGCCCGGTACAGCCATCACCACCGCCTTCATCCCCGTCCGCGACCCTCAGGTGGCGGCCCACTGGTACAGCCGCATGCTGGGACTCACCGTCGCGGACGCGAACCGATTCTCGGCGCTCCTTGCCGGCAGCGGAACCGCATCCGTAACGCTGATGGGCCCGGACAGCGGCATCCAGGTTTCTCCGGGGCTGTCGTGGGCGACGTGCAACTTCACAGTCGATGAGCTGGACGCCAAGCGCGCGGAGCTGGCGGAGCAGGGCGTCCCGGTGGGGTCCATTACGGGCTCGCCGGATGTCTGCCTCTTCTTCACGGCCCAGGACCCGGACGGGAACACGCTGCTGCTGACTGACCGTTAGCGGCGCCACCTATAGTGGGGTTTGAACTGCTGACGCCAGGCTGAGGAGGCCCCGCATGCTCGTGCTCGTCATCAACTCCGGCTCGTCGTCGCTGAAGTACCAGGTCCGCGACGTCGCCGCCGGGACTGTCCTCACCGAGGGGCTGATCGAGAAGATCGGGATGGGCAACGGCGGCGGAGGCGACGGCGAGATCGAGGGCCCGCGGGACCACGCGGAGGCCCTGGAGCTGGTGGATGCCGCCATCCACCAGGAACTGGGTGGCCTGGAACTGGGCGCGGTGGGCCACCGGGTGGTGCACGGCGGCGAGCGGTTCGCCGAACCCGTGCTGATCGATAACGAGATCACCCGTGCCATCGAACGCCTCAACCCGCTGGCGCCGCTGCACAACCCCGCCAACGTCCTGGGCATCCGTGCCATCACCAGGAAATGGCCGGACATGCCGCAGGTGGCCGTGTTCGACACCGCCTTCCACCGGACCCTGCCCGAACACGCCTGGCGCTACGCCGTCCCCGACGAGCTCTACACCAACCACGGGATCCGCAGGTACGGCTTCCACGGCACCTCGCACGAGTACGTTGCCCGCCGGTCGGCCGCGCTGCTGGACCTTCCCCCGGAGGAGTTCGACGGCGTCATCGCCCACCTGGGCAACGGCGCGTCGGTCACCGCCATCCGGGGTGGACAGTCCGTGGATACCTCCATGGGCTTCACCCCGCTCGAAGGCCTGGTGATGGGCACCCGCTCGGGCGACCTTGACCCCTCCATCCTGGTGTTCCTGGGCCGCGCCGGGTGGACGCCGGAGGACATCGACTCCATGCTGAACCGGGAATCGGGGCTGAAGGGCCTGGCCGGGAACAATGACATGCGCACCGTGGTGGAGGCCGCCGAATCCGGGGACGCCAAAGCCGCCATGGCGCTGGCGGTGGCATCCTACCGGCTGGCCAAGTACATCGGTGGGTACCACGTGGCCGTCGGCGGTGCCAAGGCGCTGGTATTCACCGCCGGGATTGGCGAGAACTCCTCCCAGTTCCGGGCGCTCGTTGCGGACCGGCTGGGCGCCCTGGGCATCGAGCTCGACGCCGGCCTGAACGCCAAACGGTCAAGGGAGCCGCGCGTGATATCCGCACCGTCCTCCGCGATCCCCGTCCTGGTGGTTCCCACGGATGAGGAACGCGCGATCGCCGAGGCGACGGCCGCCGTCGTCGGTTCAAACAGGTAGCCGGCATGCCGGAGATCCTGCTGCCCATCCGCACCGACCGGCTGGTCCTGCGCCGCTTCGAAGGCCGCGACCTGGACGCCTTCCACGCCTACCATTCACTCGCCGAGACTGCCCGTTTCCTGCCGGGACCGGCCAAAAGCTACACCAAATCCATGGAGTACGTGGGCAAGTACGCCAACTTCGTGTACGAGAAGGAGGGCGACTGGCTGTCGCTGGCCATCGAGGCCAAAGATGAGCCGGGCCTCCTGGGCGAAGTGGTACTGAAGTGGCTCCCGGGCCGCGGGCAGGCGGAAATCGGCTGGTCCACGGCACCGCAGGCGCGCGGCAAGGGATACGCCACCGAGGCCGCAGCAGCGGTCCTGGACCTCGGCTTCGGGGACCTCGGCCTGCGCCGGATCGAGGCCCGGCTCGATGAGCTCAACACCGCCTCCGCGGCGCTCTGCCAGCGGCTGGGGATGCGGCTGGAGGCGCGGCATGTGGACAAGTGGTTCTACAAAGGCCAGTGGGCCACCGAACTGGTCTACGCCGTCCTGGCCGCCGAATGGAGCCGGGAAAGGGAACCTACGCCCGGCCCTTGAGGATCAGGTTCCAGTAGATCTTCGGGAAGAGGTCCCGGTCCACCACCCAGGACAGCCTGCTCTCATTCCAGGTGGGAACGTGCGGGATGCTGGGCTTGACCCGGTACTGGTCGTCGAATTCGGCGAACACCACGGTGTCCCGCGATACCGTGAACGGGCACACCGAGTACCCGTCATACTTTGCGCGCAGCGGCTTTCCCTTGCGGGCGGCCACCAGGTTCTTCGCCAGGACCGTGGCCTGCTTTCGCAATGCGCCGCCGGACTTTGAGTTGGTGGTCCCCGCAGCGTCGCCCAAAGACCACACATTGTCATGCCGCAGGTGCCGCAGCGTCTGGCGGTCCACTTCCACAAAGCCGCCGGAGCCACCGGAGGCCGGCAGGTCCGTGGCCTTGAGCCAGTCCGGGGCGGACTGCGGCGGGACGGCATTGAGGACGTCGTACGTAAGCTCCTCGGTGATGTTTGCGGCGTGGTTGCGGATGGTTGCCCTGCGCTCGCCGGGGTTGACCGCAACCAGTTCGCTGTTGGTCCGCAGCTCGATCCCGTACTCGGCGATCTTTCGGTCCAACTCCCGGTCCACCTCCGGTACCCCGAAGACGGTGGGGTACGGCTGGACCATCACCACCCGGATCTTGTCCAGGACGCCTTGCTCCCGCCAGTAGTCGCAGGCAAGGTACATGGGCTTCTGGCTGGCTCCGGCGCACTTGACGGGCCCGGCGGGCATGGTGAACACGGCGGTGCCGGAGGCCAGGCCGCTGAGCAGGGTCCAGGCCTTGGGGGCAAGGTCGAACTCGTAATGGGAGGCGCCGTGTGGCGAGTGCACGGCGTCGGCAAGGCCTGGAACGGCGTCCCAGTCATACTGCAGCCCCGGGCACACCACCAGTTGCCCGTAGCCAACGGAGGCTCCGGACGCCAGGGTGACCGTGTTCGCGTTGGCGTCCACGTCCACCGCCGCATCCCGGATCCAAGTGACGCCCGCCGGTGTCACCGACTCCTGGGTCCGGACGGCTTCCCGGGCCTGCGCCCGGCCGCCTGCGATGTGCGAGAACAGCGGCTGGTAGAGGTGGTGGTCCTTGGGTTCGACCACCACCACATCCTGGACGCCGTAGCGCTGCAACCTGGCCGCCAGCGAGATGCCGGCGTTGCCGCCACCGATAATGACAACCTCGTGGCGGGCAGCCACGGGCCTACTTCTTTTCGGTCAGGGCGGATGCCTTGTGCGCCGCGCGGGCGCCGGTCTTGGCCGATTCCACCACATACTGCGGCTCATCCTCGCTGGCGCGGTGCGTGTTGCCGTCGAGTTCGAAATCGCTGGTTTTCTTTTCCACGATCTTGCCGTGGGTCTTGCCCTGTGAAGTGTTCCACTCCACGTGCGTTCCCTTGCTTAATGACATGCCTGCCCCTTTTGGTAGCCCGGACATTAGCCCGGATCGGAAAACAAGTGCCCCACAATGGTAAGCATGATGAGCATTTCCGGGAACAGGGCGGTGGCTGGCAGGCGCTACTGCTTCAGCCCGGCGCCTGGAAGCAGCCCGGTGGCGCCCAGGGCGTCGGCGATGAAGGCGTAGTCCCACGCACGCTCACGCCACTGCACATAGCGTCCGGAGGCCCCGCCGTGGCCGCCGTCCATCTCGATCTTCATGACGATGGGCTCGGACCCGGTGGTCTTGTTCCGCAGCTCCTGCACCCATTTGGCGGGCTCGACATACAGGACCCTGGTGTCGTTGAAGGACGTCACGGCCGCGATCTTGGGATAAGCCACCGCCCGCACATTCTCGTACGGCGAATAGGACTTCATGTACGCGTAGGCCTCGGGGTCCGTGATGGGGTTGCCCCATTCCTCCCACTCCAGGGCGGACAACGGCAGGTCCGGGTCCAGGATGCTGGTGAGCGGATCCACGAACGGCACCTGCGCCACGATCGCCGCGTACTTCTCCGGCGCCATGTTGGCCACGGCGCCCATCAGCAGGCCGCCCGCGGAACCGCCCAGGGCCGCGATCCGCGCCGGGTCCACCCAGCCGGAGTTCGCCAGCCAGTCCGTGGCGTCGATGAAATCGGTGAAGGTGTTCTTCTTGGTGAGCTTCTTGCCGTCCTCATACCAGTGCCGGCCCAATTCGCCGCCGCCACGGATGTGGGCGATCACGAATACCACGCCACGGTCCAGCAGGGACAGCCGGGCGATGCCGAATCCGGGGTCCATGCTCATCTCGTAGGAGCCGTACCCGTAGACCAGGCCCGCTGCCGTCGCATCCTGCTTGACGCCCTTGTGCCGCAGGACGGAGAGCGGGATGCGCGTGCCGTCGCCGGCGGTGGCCCATTCGCGGGTGGCGATGTAGTCGCTTGCGTCGTAGCCGCCCAGTACCGGGCTTTCCTTGCGCAGCAGCAGGTCGCCGGCGGGCAGTTCGGGGGTGGGGAGGACGAAGTCGTAGATCCGCGACGGCGTGAAGTAGGACGTGTAGCCGAGCCGGATCACCGGGGCGTCGTAGTCCGAGCCGCCCACCCCGGCGGTGTACAGCTCCTCATCGAAGGCAGGCTCCACCGGGGCCTGCTGCGCGGGCGTGCCCAGCCCGGCCAGCCCCATCACCTGGACCCGCTCGATGGTGTCCTTGCGGACGGAGACGATCAGGTGGGTGGAGGTGACGCCTGCGCCGTTGACGCGGACGTCGTCGGAATGCTCGACGACGGTCTGCCAGGTCTGTTCGGCCAGCGGCTTGTGCAGCTCAGCCGGGTCCGTCAGGGAGACCATCGAGTTGATGGCGCCGCGGTTGTGGGTGAGCAGGATCTTTTCTTCGCCGTCCAGCAGGAAGGGTTCTGCCTCGTAAAGGATGCGTTCGTCCCGCGAAATGACGGTGCTGACCGTTGCGGCGGGGTCGTCGAAACGGAGCAGCCGGGTCTCGCTGTACTCCGAGCAGCCAATGCCGAGCACCAGGTAGCGCCGGTCCGCCGAGAGCTCGAAGCCCAGCCACATGGCGGGGTCGTCCTCCTGGTACACCACGGTGTCATCGGCCACGGGCGTGCCCAGGACATGGGACTTGACCTGGTAGGGGCGCCAGGACTCGTCCACCACGGTGTAGAAGAGGCGGGTGCCGTCCGGGGAGAAGGAGACGCCGTAGAAGATGTTCTCGATGACATCCGGCAGCAGCGTGCCGGTGCGAAGGTCCTTGATCCGGAGCGTGAAGCGCTCATCGCCGGAGTTGTCCACCGCGTAGGCGTAAAGGTGGCCATCGATGGTCACGGCGGTGCCGCCCACCGAGAAGAACGGCTTGCCCGCAGCTTCGACGTTGCCGTCCAGCAGGACTTCTTCGCCCGGGATACCCATGCCGGCCTCGACGGCCGGCGGAGTCCAGTCGGCCACCTTGTCCCCGGTGTCCTGCGCCTTCACCCGGCAGTGGATGCCGTATTCCTTGCCCTCTGCCGAGCGGCTGAAATACCACCAGCCGTCCTTCCGGTGCGGGACGGAAAGGTCGGTTTCCTGGGTGCGGCCCTTGATCTCCTGGAATATGGCTTCGCGGAGCGGCTCCTGGCCGGCGGTGACCGCTTCCTGGTACTCGTTTTCGGCCCGCAGGTGCGCCACCACCTCCGGGGATTCCTTGTCCCGGAGCCACTCGTAGTTGTCCACGAAGGTCTCCCCGTGGTGGGTGCGTTCGGTGGGAATCTTCTTGGCAACCGGGGGTGCCGGGACGGAGGTGCCGGTGGAATCCTGCAGCGGGGTGGAGGTCATGGATTCAATATATAGACCCGTCCCTGCAAGTCCGCAGGCCGTTCGCTGACGGGGGAGCGGCGGACCGGACCGCACGGGACGAAAGACTCTGGGACGCCTGCGGCGGTCCCGGTCAGGCTGGGGTGTACACCGAAAGGAAAGGGGGCGCCATGTCCTTTGAATCCGGCCCGGCTCCCCGGGCCAAAGCCTGGTTGGCCGTGGCTAAATGCGTGGGGACGTCCGCCCTGATGCTTGCCCGCAGGCAAGTGCACCTGCCTGCGGGGAACGTGGGCCGGATGCTGCGGTTCGCGGACGGGAGCGCCGCGCGGGTCTACCGGGAGACCGCCGTCGGCCGCCCTCCCGCCGCGGAGCCCTGCGTACTCGTAGTCACCTTCACCCTGCGCCTGGTGCGCGGCCGGGCGCACAGGTTGTTCGAGGCCGAAAGCCTCCTGAACACCCCGCTGTTCGTGGGGTTCCCGGGGTTCGTGTCCAAGCTGTGGTGCGCCCACGATACCTTCGGCGCCTACCGCGGGTTGTACGAGTGGGACGGTGCCGAGCAGGCGCGCCGTTACGCCGCCGCCCTCTGGCGGGTCCTTGAACTGGTCAGCGTCCCAGGATCCATCAGCTTCAAAATCCTCCCTGGCCTGCACCGGGACGAGGCCCTGGCCGACCCCGCCCGGATGCGCCTTGCCGCCCACCCCGAACATGCTTGGTGGCGGCTCCTCCCCGCAGTGTGAGGGCCCGGCAGCCATGGGACGCGGGCAAGGACCGACGCCGGACACCGACGTCTTCGTTGTCGGCGCTGGTCCCGCCGGGCTCACCACCGCGCTCCAGGCACAGGCGCATGGCGCCTCCGTCAGGGTGGTGGACCGCCGCCCGCACCTGACACGCCCGTCCCGGGCCTTGATGCTCCATGCCCGCGCCCTGGAAGGGCTGCGGCCGCTGGCAGTCACCGGAGAACTGCTCCGCCGCGCCGATACCACCCCGGAAGCGCGGCTCCACCTGGGCCGGCGTATCGTCGAAGCCCGGCTGGGCCACGCGGACCTCCCGGACACGGCCTTCCCGCACCTGACCCTGGTCCGGCAGGCCGACGTCGAGGCCGTGCTGTGGCAGGCACTCCAGGAGCGGGGCGTTCACGTGGACTGGGGCGTGGAGTTCCGCGGGCTCGGCCGCGGCGGCGTACAACCAGAAGGAGGCATGGTCCGGGCGCAGCTTTACCGCGACGGGGGCGGCCGGGAAGAGCATGATTCCCGGTTCCTGGCCGGTTGCGACGGGCAGGCCGGCACCGTCCGCAGCATCACGGACGCCCGCTGGGAGGGCGGTCCCTACCGGGTGGAGGCTGTCCTGGCCGACCTGGAACTTGACGGGCCCCTGGACCCGGGGGTCCTGCACGTCGCCGTCGGCAGCGCCGGGCTGACCTTCCTTTTCGCCCTTGGGGAAGGAGCCACCTGGCGCATGCTGGCAACCCGGCCCGCGGACCCGCAACCCGCCGCATTGTTCGGCCAGTTGGGCCCGGCCGTCCCGCCAGGGGAAGTGGAACGCCTCGTCAGGGTCTCGGGGCTGGGCGCCGCGGTCCGGGACGTACGGTGGTCGGCGCAGGTCGCGCTTCAACACCGTCTTGCCAGTTCGTTCGGCGTCGATCCCGTCTTCCTGGCAGGGGACGCCGCGCACGCACATTCTCCGGCCGGCGGTCAAGGCATGAACAACGGCATCCTCGACGCCCTCAATCTTGGCTGGAAGCTCGGCTTCGCCTCGACGGCCGGCGGGCCCCTCCCTGAGTTGCTCAGCTCCTACCACCAGGAGCGCCGGCTTGCTGCCCGGCAGGTCCTTGCCCTGACCCACGTCATCTTTTTTGGTGAGGCCTCGCCGCACCCTGCCGCCCGGCTGGCCCGGAGCATTCTTCCTGCGTTGGCGCCGGTCCTGCCGTTCCTGCTGCGCCGGCAGTGGCTCACGTCCAAGGGCATCAGGCTCCTGGCCCAGCCTTTCGTGCGGTACCGGAGCAGCGCTGTCTCCATTGACGGGACACCCCGGTCGGTCCGGTGGCCACGGCCCGGCGACCGGCTGCCGGACGCGCCGGCCTCGGTGGCGGGACGGGAAGTGCGCCTGCATGACCTGACGGCCCTCCCGGGGGTCCATCTCTTGCTGGAGCGTGATGCCGGCCCGGACGCCTTGGATGCCCTGGCGTTGCCGGCGCGTGCGGGACACAGCCCCATGGTCCATGTCCACCGGCTCAGCAGCCATCCGGGCCGGGGCATGGTGGCCGTGCGCCCGGACGGATATGTCGGCTTCAGCTGCGGCGAGGCGGACCCGGCGCAAGTGGGGGACTGGCTGCGGCTGGTGGGTGCCTTGCCGTCCTGACGGGTGGTTGCCGGGGCATGTCCGGCGTATCCTGATCAGTCCAAGGCACATCTGCCCAGCCTGAGAGGGGAAGTTCCATGACCATCCCGCCAGTGCACGAACCTGAGCCGTTTCCGCCCGAACCCGGACCGGAGCCGAGCTCCCCGGATCCCACCCAGCCCCGCCCGCCCGGGCCGCCGTCGCCACATCCGTTCCCCGCACCGCCGTCGCCGGGACCGTTGCCCGTTCCCGATCCCGGGCCGGCGCCGCTCCGGCCGGACCCCACCAGGGATTGACCGCACGGGCACTTGAAGGCCCGCGCTCCGAGTGCTAGAAAATCAGTATTAGACAACAAAGGCTCGGGAGGCGGGCAAACCTGTTGACTGCCTTATGGGGCGGATCGCCACACTGTGCACGCCACAGCGCCAGACAGCGCATCGGCAGCTGAGGCCTGTACTTCCCGACACGGTGGCCCCCGGCTTCGGCCGGGGGCCATCCGCGCGTCCGGCCTCCCTGTGTTCCGGTCACGTACCGGCCGGGTGCCCCGGCATCAGGAATCAGGTGCTGAGTTCCAGCATCAACGCAGGCATTTCCCCGGCTAGTTCGCGGGCCAGGAACCCCATGGGGCCCCGCCTGCTGGCCAGCCGGTCCGCGGCGGCCGCATGCAGGTGCGTCCCCCAGCATGCCGCCTGGGCGCCGGTGGTTCCCCTCGCCCGGAGGCCGGCGATGGTCCCCGCCAACACATCCCCGCTGCCGGAGGTGCCAAGGCCGCCGTATCCCGTGGTGATCTTCCAGGGGCCCGGGCCGTCGTCGAAGCCTGGAGGCTGCGTGATCAGGCCCTGGCAACTGACAACGGCGCCGAACCGGGCGGAGACCTCGGCCAGGTCTTTTTCAAGGTCCGCCACCTCGCGCCCCAGCAGGATTCCCGCTTCGGTGGGGTTCGGGGTCAGGACCAGCCGGCCGCGCCAGGGGTCCAGCCGGTCTTCCAGCGGCACCAGGGCGCCGAGGGCGTAGGCATCGAGGACGACGGCGGGCCGTTCCGTACCGGGCGACTCGCGGTCAAGCATCGCCACCAGCAGTTCCGCCGCAAGGTCCGGGTCATCCAAGCCCGGTCCGACCAAGACCGCGTCCGCGCCGTCCAAATACGCGGCAACAGGGTCCAGTTCCGCCTTGAGGGAACCTTCCGCAGTTTCGGGCAGCCCGATGCAACCACACTCAGGCAACGCGACCCCCAGCTGCACGGCAACGGACCCGGCCACTGCCAGCGTGAGTTTACCGGCCCCGGCCCGCAGCGCGGCGGTGCCGGCCAGCAGCGCCGCGCCAGGGGTGGTCCGGGCCCCGCCGATCACCAGCACCGACCCACGGGAGTACTTGTCTGCGCCGGGTGCCGGCAGGGGCCACTCGCGCAGGAGCGAGGGGGTGACCAGGGTGGTGCCGGAGTCAGCGGGGCCGGACACTGGTGTCTCCCGCATGCTCGGTGACAGCGACGCCCTGCTCGGCCAGGTGGCTGGCCACGTTGAAGCTTTCCAGGGTCCACGGTCCCTCACCGGAGGGGCGCACAAACCTGGTTACCGAGGCATTGAGGATGGCTTCGGTGGCCGCGAGGTCCAGCAACTCCCTCTCCGTGAGTCCTTCCAGCACGTACCGGAACAGCATGATCACGGCGTCATGGCACACCAGCATGACCCGGTGGCCGGCACCCAGGCCATTCAGCTCTGCCAGGAAGGACCGCAGCCGGAGCGCCACGTCCGCCCAGGATTCCCCGCCCGGCGGCCGGTAGTACAGTTTGCCCAGCCAGTCCCGCCGTTCGGCTTCCACCGGGTAGCGGTTCTCCACGCCCAGCCGGGTGAGCCGGTCCAGGATGCCCAGTTCGCGGTCCCGCAGCCGTTCATCAATCCGAACCTGCAGCGGCCAGCCTGCCGTTTCCACGGCGATCCGGGCTGTCTGACGAGCGCGCGCATAGGGGGAGGAGACCACGGCGTCGGGACGGAACCCTTCCGCGATCCGGGACAGGGCAACACCCAACGCCTTTGCCTGGTCCTTCCCGGTGCCGGAAAGGTCCACATCGGCATCGCGGGCCGGCACGTCGATGACCTCAGCTCCCGCGTCCCGGGCCTCCGTGGCGGCCACGTTGCCTTCGCTTTCGCCGTGCCGGACCAGGAGCAGCTCCACCGCTCCGGCTGCCCTGACCGCTGCTGTCAAGCCGTCGTCGCCGGACGGGCCGCCGCCCGAAATGTCTTTCTTCGAAGAATCGCCGTTCAAGGAACCACCCCGTCCGTTTGCCGTGCCGAAGCCCCACTATGTGCGGCGTACCCAGGGAACGGCGGAAAATAACGGCCGACGGCGGTCCCGGCGCCAGGGGCGCGCGCACCCGCCGTCGGCCCGGCACCAGGGTGATGGGGCCGGAACACCTACCTTTGGGGCGTGAGGGTCTTGGAGAACACGGTGGCGCCGTTGGCGTTCCGGAGGCTCACGGTGAAGCTGTTGTCCTCCCCGAGCTGCACGTGCCCGAAGAACTGGTTTTCGCCGTCCCGCGGGGACTCCCCGGCGAAGCGGCCGGACTTGGAAAACACCACCTCCGGCCCGAACGTGCCGTCCATGGCGTTGGGACCGAACGAGCCCGCCGCGATGGGCCCGGCCACGAACTCCCAGAAGGGGTCGAAGTCGGTGAAGGCCGCCCGCTCGGGGGAGTAGTGGTGGGCGGCGCAGTAGTGCACGTCGGCGGTCAGCCACACAGTGTTCTTCACACCGTTGCGCTTGAAGGCGCTGAGCACCCCGGCCAGTTCAAGCTCGCGGCCCAAGGGTGCGCCGGGGTCGCGGTTGGAGACGCTTTCCTCATTCACGGGTCCGTCCGGGACCACGACGCCCAGGGGCAGGTCGTTGGCGATCACCTTCCACGTTGCCTTGGATTTGGACACCTCGCTGATGAGCCAGTCCACCTGCTCCCGGCCCAGGATGGAGGTGGCATAGGGCTCCTTGCCATCCGTGTTGGGGGACTTGTAGGTGCGCATGTCCAGGCAGAAGATGTCCAGCTGCGGCCCGCGGGAGATCTTCCGGTAGATGCGGGCCGGCTGGTACGTGCCGGCGTCGTCGAACGTGCCGGGCCGCCACAGGGCGGAGCTGTCCGCGATGGGCATGTTTTCCTGCCAGGCCTGGCGGCCGCGCGCGGCGAGG
Organism: Pseudarthrobacter sp. MOO14; assembly: GCF_058267675.1. Lineage (NCBI taxonomy): Bacteria > Bacillati > Actinomycetota > Actinomycetes > Micrococcales > Micrococcaceae > Pseudarthrobacter > Pseudarthrobacter sp. MOO14. The sequence goes on along the minus strand of NZ_CM177849.1, from coordinate 1,514,121 downwards.
GTGTTGACGTCCCGCACCGTGTAGCGGGAGTCATCCAGGACCTGGCCGGGGTACCAATTGTTGTGGGTCTCGTGGTCGTCCCACTGGGCGATGACCGGGACGTCGGCGAACAACGCGCGCATATTGGCGTCCATGGAGTTGTAGCGGTGCCTGCCGCGGAACTCGGTCAGCGTCTCGGCCACCTTGGAGACCTCCTCGGTCACCAGGTTCTTCCAGACCTGGCCGTCCTTTTCGGTGACGGTCTCCGCAATGGGACCGTCGGCATAGATGGTGTCGCCGGAGTGGATGAAGAAGTCCGGCCGGGTCTGGTGCATGGCCCGGTAGCCGCGCATGCCGCCGACCTCCTCGTTGATGCCCCACCCCTGGCCGGCTGTGTCGCCGGTCCACACGAAGCTCTGCGCAAACGACGCCGGGACGTCGCCGCTGTTGCCCACCCCACCGGTGCGGCCCTTGCCGTTGACCGTCCCGGTGTCGGGGGCCGTGCGGAAACTGCCGAGGACCGTCTCGCTGGCCGCGCCGCCGTCGTCCTCGAAGCTGATTTCCAAGGCGAACCGGGTGTTGGACGGCAGGTTGCCGGCATGGACCTTGGCCGTGAAGTCTGAGGCCTGGGTGGCGCGGGGGCCACGGAGGACCCGCTCAAAGGCACCGCGTCCGCGAAGGACCTGGCCGCCGTCGTCCACCGCCCGCAGGACCGCAGTCATCCGGCCGGCACCCGAGGCGCGGGACCACAGGACGGCAGAATCGGAGGTGACGTCCCCGGTGGCGATGCCGCTGGGGAGGGTGAGGCGGTTGCGGACCAACGCGACGCCGGCGGGAGACTGGCCGGTTTCGGCTGCCTGGGCGGCGGCGGGGACGGAGGCGAGTGCGGCAGCCAGGACCGAGCCTTTGACGACGGTGCGGCGGGAAACGGTGGTGCGGGAGTTCTCAGTCATACCCTGAGGTTCCCGCGGGCGGACGCACGGACATGGTCCTGCGGGTAAACCCGGGGTGAGGCGGTCCTGAACAGGCGGTGGCCAGGTTGGGGGGCCGCCTTGGGGCGGAGGGCTACGGGACCGCGAAGTCGGCGATCCTGCCCTCCCGCAGTGCGGCACCGACGGCGGCGATGCCGCCATAATCGGGGAATACCACCGACTGCCCGGCAGCCATGCCGGTCCCGGCCGTGGGCAGGGTCATGGTGCCGATGGCGTTCACGTCCAGGTTCCGCAGGCTGTAGGCGAGGATGGCGGCCTGGACGGGGTCGAAGCCCTTGTCCACCGTGAGGCAGCAGCCCGCGAAGTCCACCAGCGACCGGACCGCGTTCACGTCGTTCAGGGCGCCGCCGCCGGTAAGCCGGGCCAGGATGGCGCGCAGCATGGTCCGCTGGTTCTGTACCCGTTGGAAGTCTCCGTCGGTGAAGGCGTAGCGTTCGCGGCTGAACTCCAGGGCAGCCTGCCCGTCAAGATGGTTGATGCCCTGGCTGAACACATGCTGGGTTTCGATAGTGGACTGGAAGGCAAAAGGGACGTTGACGTCGATGCCGCCCAGCCCGTCCGTAAGTGCCCGGAAGCCGTTGAAATCGAGCATCAGGGTGTGGTCGATGGTGACGCCCAGCAACTGCTGCACGGTCTGCGTGGTCAGGTCGATGCCGCCGTACTCCAAGGCCGCATTGATCTTGGAGCCGCCCACGCCCGGGACGTCCACCCACAGATCCCGCATGATCGAAATGACATAGAGCGTGTGGCGGTCCGCGGGCACATGGACCAGCATCAACGAATCCGAGCGCTGGTCCGAGGGCTCGCCGGTCTCCGCGGTGTGGTTTGCCTCGTTCCGGGCGATCCCCCGGCTGTCGCTGCCGATGACCAGCACATTCATCTCGGCCGCCGGGAGGTCCGGAATCGGCTGCGGCGGAGGAGGCGGAGCGGGCGCCGGTGGGGGTGTTTCGGACGGCGTGGGTGTGGGCGTGGGCGTTTCGCTCGGTGACTGGGTTTGCGTGGCCGCGGGGGCGGCGTCCCTGCCCGTGCGGTTGAGGCTGAACACCGCGATCCCCGCGGCCGCCACCAGCACCAGTGCCAGCAGGGCGGCGATCCAGCGGCGGCGGCCCAGGGCCGCAAGCCAGGCGGGCCGGTGGGGCACGGACGGGCGGGTGGGGGGACCGGCGGGTCCGGTTGGATCAGGCGTGCTCATGCGGTGCCTCCACCTCATCGTGTTGCGGGTGGGATCAGTGTCCGCCAGTGATACCCCTGTTGGCTACAGGCTTGTCCAAACTGTCACCTGGGGCGTGTCGCCGGGCCGCCGGGCACCCACGGTTCGTTACGGCGCGCCGGCTGCGTCCCCGCGGACCGGGGAATTGAGGCGGGCGTGGCGCAGGATGGACACGATGGCGGGGGCCAGCTGGTCCTCCATCTGCCGGTACACCTCCGGCGGCCGGCGGTACGGGTCCACGATGTCGTTCTCGGCGGGATCTGCGGGGAGCGAGAGGTGCCGCACCCCGGCGGCACGCGCCGGCAATCCCCGCCAACGGGTTGTGTGGGCAGCCAGCCAGCCGTCGTCGTCGGCCGCGTTGTCCGTGGACGCGGACGTGTCCCTCTGGTCCAGGATGTCGAGCATACGGGCGAACTCGCGGATGGTGAAGGTGCGCTTGAGGAGGGAGGCATCGAGCTGCAGGACCTCGCCGCGGTGTCCGGAGGTCATGGTGAGTACCAGGTCCACGCCGCGCAGGATGGCGGGGGTGAGCTGCCGTGCGGCAAACCCTTCCGGATCCCCGCCGTAGGTCCGCACGATCTCCGCGGAAATGGGCTGCATGGGTTCGCCCACCATGGCCCGGGTGCCGGCGCTCGCCACCTGGAACCCTCCCGGCACGGCTTGGTCCAGCCCCGCCTGCAGCAGCCGTTCGGCCACGGGCGAGCGGCAGATGTTCCCGGTGCAGACGGTCAGGATCTTGACTGGCGCGGAATTGTCCAAGGAGATGTTCTCTTTCCCAGCTGGTGGCAGGACCGGTGGGCCCGTGCCTTTCAACTTAACACGCAACGGCGCGGCGGCGGCCCCGTGGCCGGGTGCCGCTGCCGCGCCGTTGCGTGTTTTGAAGCCGGGCGCCCGCCGGGCAGCTTACAGAACGGTCAGCAGCTGCTTCATTTGTGTGATCTCGGCCTGCTGGGCATCCACGATGTCGTGGCCCAGCTTCACGGCGTCCGGGAATTTGCCGGCGCTGATCTCCTGCCGGGCCATGTCGATGGCGCCCTCATGGTGGCCGATCATCTGTTCCAGGAACAGTTTCGCGGCGTCGGTCCCGGTGGCGGACTCCAGCTTCTCGATGCCGGCATCGTCCACCATGCCGGTCATGCCGTGTCCCGAGTGGTCGCTCATCATGGTGGGCACGTTCCAGGCTTTAAGCCAGCCGGTCATCTGCTCGATCTCCGGTGCCTGGGCGGCCTTGATCTTCGTGGCGAGCGCTGTCACCTCTGCGGGCATCCCGGGCTTCGCCAGGACGATGCCGCTCATCTCCACTGCCTGGGCGTGGTGCGGGATCATCATCTGGGCAAACATGATGTCCGCCTGGTTATGGTCGGCGCTGGCGCCGGGCATGGTGCCGGCGCTTGGCATGGTACTCGACATGGGGTTGGAGCTGCCGTGGTCCATGGGCATGCTGCCGGAGCCTGTGGCGCAGCCGGCGAGGCTGAGGGACGCGGCGAGGGCAACGGTGATGGACAGGGTCTTGAATGTGGTGTTCATGGTGTCTTTCAGGGAGGTAGTGGAACTGGGCCGGGGTGATGGGCACAGTCCGGTTTACGTCCGGCTGATGGACAGGTCGCAGGGTGAGGGGCTGGGCGGCAAGTACCCATAGGAGGAGCTGGGGTCGCCGGCCGGCGGCAGCAACGAGACGACGGCAAAGGTTGCCTGGGGTGGGGCAACGGTGACCGGACTCCCCGGTGCGGTTGGGATGCACGGTGCCCCCGATTCCTGCGCTCCCGGGCAGGAGGTGCCGCACGTGGACGTCGCCAGAGCCGGCGCGTCGAGGGAAGCCGCCGCGTGGCCGGTATGGCCCGGCTGGTCCCCAACCGTGGAATGCACGACGGCGGTGTGCCCGGCGGGCGCCGTATGGGAGGCTGCGCTGTGCGACACGACGCCCTGCGCAACGAGCCCGTGCGAGGCGTGGCCCGCGGTCAGTACGTGCATGCCGAGCAGGCCCGCGATAACGGCCAGGGTGCCGGCCAGCAGCAGGGCCTGGTGCAGTGCCCGGTTCACTGCACCTCCGACGGGTTCAGCTTCAGGCGCCGGAGGAGCTGGGCGTTCAAGGCCACCACAACGGTGGAGGCAGACATCAGCACGGCCCCTGCCGCCGGTGAGAGCACTACGCCGGCAAAGGCCAGGACGCCTGCGGCCAGCGGCACGGACAGGATGTTGTAGCCCGCCGCCCACACCAGGTTCTGCCACATCTTCCGGTAGCTCGCCCGGGAGAGGTCCACCATGGACAGCACCGCACGCGGATCGTTTCCTGCCAGCACCACGCCGGCGGATTCCATGGCCACGTCGGTCCCGGCGCCAATGGCGATGCCCACCTCGGCGCGGGCAAGGGCCGGGGAGTCGTTGACGCCGTCGCCCACCATGGCCACCTTCAAGCCACGGGCCTGCAGTTCGGCAACTTTCTTGTCCTTGTCCGCGGGAAGGACCTCGGCGAATACCTCGTCAATGCCCAGGTCCGCGGCCACGGCCTGCGCCACCTGGCGCGCGTCCCCGGTGACCATGGCCACCTTGATACCGCGGCGCTGGAGGGCTGACACGGCCTGCCGCGATTCGGCCCGCACGGCGTCTTCCATGCTCACGGCGCCCAGGATGGTGCCGTCGCCGTCCACCACGTGCAGGACTGCGGCGCCGCGTTCCATCCATGCCCGCGTCCGGACGGCCAGGGCCTCGGGCTCGACGACGCCGAGCTCGCGCAGGAGCGCGGGTCCGCCCACGTGCACAGTGCGGCCGTCCACGACGGCCCGGACGCCCCGGCCCGCCAGGGCGGTGAAGCCCGTGGCTGCCGGGAGTGCCAGGTTCCGGGCTCCGGCGGCCCGGACGATGGCACGCGCCACGGGGTGCTCGCTGTCGGATTCAACGGCGGCGGCCAGGGCGAGCACGGCATCGGCCTCGGCACCTTCGGCGGCGGCGATGTCCTTCAGCTCAGGTTCGCCGGTGGTCAGGGTGCCGGTCTTGTCGAACAGGACGACGTCGACGGTGCGCATGCGCTCCAGTGCCATCCGGTTCTTGATGAGCACCCCTGCCCGGGCGGCCTGTTCGGTGGAAATGGCGATGACCAGCGGGATGGCCAGCCCCAACGCGTGCGGGCAGGCGATCACCAGGACAGTGACGGTACGGGTAACGGCGTCGGGGACGCTTCCCAGCAGCGTCCAGCCGATGAAGGTCAGCACGCCGGCTCCGGCGGCGAAGTAGAACAGGAACGCCGCCGCGCGGTCCGCGAGGGCTTGCGCGCGCGAGGATGAGGCCTGGGCCTCTTCCACCAGCCGCTGGATTCCGGCCAGGGCGGTCTGGTCGCCCACTGCCGTGACCCGGACCCGGACGCTGCTGTCCGTTGCCACGGTTCCGGCCACCACCGGATCGCCGGTGCCGCGTGGGACGGTTTTGGATTCGCCGGTGATCATGGACTCGTCGAACTCCGCCTGGCCGTCCAGCACGGTCCCGTCCGCCGGCATGCGGGCGCCGGGGCGGACCAGGACGAGATCGCCGGGGGCCAGATCGGCAACGGGGACAATTTCCGTGCCGCCCTCCGTGATGCGCTCGGCCTCGTCCGGGAGCAGCGCCGCGAGGGCGTCAAGGGCGCCCTGGGCGGATCCGAGGGCGCGCATTTCGATCCAGTGGCCCAGCAGCATGATGGCCACCAGGAGCGCCAGCTCCCACCAGAAATCCAGGTCGAAGCCGCCGATCCCCAGGCTGGTGACCCAGGAGGCCGCAAAAGCCACGGTGATGGCCATGGCGATCAGCAGCATCATCCCGGGCGTGCGGTCCTTGAGTTCCTGGAGGCCGCCCTTGAGGAACGGCTGGCCGCCATACAGGAAGATCACGGTGCCCAGGACCGGCGGAATCCAGGCGGCGCCGGGAAACTCGGGCGGCATGTAGCCCAGCAGGTGACCCATCATGGGGCTGAAGTAGACCACCGGCACGGACAGGGCGAGCGTCAGCCAGAACCGGTTCTTGAACATGGCGGTGCTGTGGCCGGCGTGCTGCCCGTGGGTGTGCACGGCGTGGTCATCGTCATGCTCGTGGCCGCCGTGGTGAGGGTGCCCGGTGGGGGCCGCCGGAGCGTGCGTGAGGGGGCCGGCCGCCGCCGGGTGGTGGGAGTGGTTCCCGTGGCTCATGTCAGTTCCATTCCATAGACGATCATGGGGCGCTGGGGTTGACCGGCTGTAAGGCCGGTGCAGGCACCGGCCGGGACAAACCACGTCACTGACAACAGCTTGAATATACCCCCTAGGGGTATGTGCGTTCAAGTCCTTAGCCCATTTCCTGCGGGAGTTCCATAGGACCTCCCGCACTACTTTCCGCTGCTCCATTCGCCCATACTGGGAGGAGCGAGTACGGTGCCGGCCCGCTGGGGGCTGGCCAATACCTGGGAAGTGGGCCTCGTGACCGAGCTGAGCGACTTGTACACCTACTCCAGCGCCCTCGGAGACGACCAGTGCGACGCCGGGGTGTTCCGCGTGGACCTGGCCGGGCCGGCGTTCCATTGGTCCAATGGCATGTACCAGCTGCACGGCTACCAGCGCGGGGAGGTGGTGCCCACCCTCGAACTCGTCTTTGCGCACAAGCATCCCGATGACCGCGGACAATGCGAGGAAATCACCGCCAGGGTGGCGGAGACCGGCGGCTTCTTCTGCATGTACCACCGCATTATTGACGCCAAAGGCCACACGCGCCGGGTCATGACCTCCGGTGAGGCGATCCTCGGCGACGACGGATCAGTGGTGGCGCTCGAAGGCGTGATGGTGGACCTCACCCGGACCCTGCAGCGCGAGACCGAACAGACTGCGCGGGATGCCGTTGCCGGCGCCACCTCCACCCGCACGGTGATCGACCAGGCTCGCGGCATCCTCATGGGCCTGCTGAAGCTCGGCTCGGACGAGGCCTTCCAGTTGCTCGTGGCCACCAGCAGCCACCGGAACGTCAAGCTCGTGGTGGTGGCCGCCGAACTGGTGCAGCTGGCCAATTCCGTTGACGGGCGGACCTACCTGGACCGCGCCGTTCGGGCCATCCAACTGCATGGGCGGAGCCGGGACACCGGGGGACGCCGCGCAGGCTGACCCTCCCGCCCGGTAGAATGGACCCAGGTGCGCCGGGAAGTCTGGTCGGCATGGCTTTGTCGAACCCGGAAATAAGGATGCCTCCATGACCTCCGCCCCGCCTGCACCAACACCGCCCCCGCCCAGCCGGAACACGTTTTTCGGCTCCACCGTCTTCTCCCGCGGCAGCTACGCCGAGGCCCTCCGGATCGGTGAAATCCTCCGCAAGGAAACGGTCGGCGGAGCCCTCCTCGTCATCGCGGCGGTCATCGCCCTCGTCTGGGCCAATTCCCCGGCATCGGAGAGCTACTTTGCCCTCCGCGACTTCACGGTGGGCTACGCGCCGTGGCACCTGGAGCTGAGCCTGGGTGCCTGGGCGGCTGACGGCCTGTTGGCCATTTTCTTCTTCCTGGTGGGCCTGGAACTCAAACGGGAATTCGTGGCCGGCGACCTGCGGCAGATCAGCAAATCGATCGTCCCCGTGGCCGCCGCCGTGGGCGGTGTGGCCGTCCCGGCGGTGATTTACGCCGTCGTCAACCTCGCCAGCCCGGAAACCCTGCGCGGCTGGGCCATCCCCACGGCAACCGACATCGCCTTTGCGGTGGCCGTCCTGGCCATCATCGGCTCCCACCTGCCCAGCGCGCTGCGGATCTTCCTGCTGACGCTGGCCGTGGTGGATGACCTGATTGCCATCACCATCATTGCGTTCTTCTACTCCAGCGACATCCAGCCCACCCCGCTGCTCCTGGCGCTCGTTCCGCTGGCGGCCTATGCGTTCCTCGCGCAAAAGTACCGCCGGTTCTTCGGCCGCCATGCCGCCGCGGCCTGGTTGATCCTGCTGCCGCTGGGGGTAATGACGTGGGCGCTGGTGCATGCTTCGGGTATCCATGCCACTGTGGCCGGTGTGCTGTTGGGCTTCGCGGTGCCGGTGATTAGGTCACAGGCCTCCGGCGGTCCGGAAGCGGGTCCGGGGCTCGCCGAGATCTTCGAACACCGGTTCCGGCCCATTTCCGCGGGCGTCGCGGTCCCGATCTTTGCGTTCTTCTCCGCAGGCGTGCTGGTCGGCGGATGGGAAGGCCTGGCTTCGGCGTTGTCGGACCCGGTGGCGCTGGGCATCATCCTGGGCCTGGTCCTGGGCAAGCCGGTGGGAATCCTTGCCACCACCTGGGTGCTGACCAAAGCCACCAGGGCCAGCCTGGACAACTCATTCACGTGGATCGACGTGTTCGGCGTGGCGCTGCTGGCGGGCATCGGTTTCACCGTGTCCCTGCTCGTGGCGGAGCTCAGCTTCGGCAACGGCAGCCTGCATGATGACCATGCCAAGGTGGGCATCCTGGCCGCATCATTGATCGCCGCGCTGCTGGCGACGGTGGTGCTGCGAACCCGGAACCGCCAGTACCGGCTCGCCGAAGAACTCGAGAAAGTGGATTCGGACCACGACGGCATCCCGGACGTCTACCAGGAACGGACCTAAGCCGCTGGTCCTGCCGGCTGCCCGGCCGGAACCCCGCTCACGCCGTCGCGAGCGGCTTCGCCTGGGCGGCCGGTGGAACGGCCGTGACCTCCACGTGCCGGATCTCCAGGGCCTCCGGGTCCAGCAGCTTCCGCGCACCGGTCCTGGAATCCAGGATCCAGAAGAGTTCAAGGGCCGGGACGACGTCGGTCACCCGGCCGCTGTGGAAAAGCTTGCCTCGGTGCCAGGCTTCGATCTGGTCCCCGATGCGGAGCTGGGCGGTACGTATTCCTTGTGCCTCCATGAGGGCTGCCTCCTGCTGTTGTATCCCCGTACGCACAGCTTGCCGTGAAGAGGTTGCCGGAGTGTTTCGGCCCGGTGTTTTTTCTGTGTCAGCAGTGGCGGGCGCACCGGTCAGAAGCTTGTTCGTCCATCTGTGCCCCCTAGCTTCAGATGCGCGGACAAGCTTCGGATACGCCGCCGAGCGCGGCCGGGGCCGGAGCTCAGTCCTCCATCGGGAACGCGACTGCTTCGCCGACCACCCGGAGGCACAGTTCCATCCCGGGCCGGGCAATTGAGGCGTTCCAATGCCGGATGGTGATCACTTCGCCGCCGCCGGGGTACCGGTGGTCCGCGTGCTCCGCCACCTCTTGCGGCACGTTGAGCTTGAGCCGCACCGTGGTTTCGGGGCCGAAGTAGTCAGTGTCCACCACCACGCCGCGGATGGGGCCGTCCTCGGCGATGCGGATCTGCTCGGGCCGCAGCATCAACTGGACCTTGCCCTGCGCCGGCGGCCGGCGCACCGGAATGCCGCCCAGCGAGCAGGTGGCCAGCGACCCTTCGAGCCAGGCATCCAGGATGACGGCATCGCCCAGGAACTCGGCGGTGGCCCGGTCCGCGGGACGGGTGTAGACGACGAAGGGGTTGCCGATCTGGGCCAGCTTGCCGCCGCGCATGACCGCCACCTGGTCGGCGAAGGACAACGCTTCGGCCTGGTCGTGGGTGACCAGGATGGTGGTAACCCCGGCCTCTGCCAGGACCTTGGCCACGGCGCGGCGGGTGGCCACGCGGAGGCCGGCGTCGAGGGCTGAGAAGGGTTCGTCCAGGAGCATCAGTTCCGGTTCCCGGGCCAGGGCACGGGCCAGGGCCACGCGCTGCTGCTGGCCGCCGGAGAGCTGGTGCGGGCGGCGCTTGGCCATGGCCGGATCCAGGGACACCATGTCCAGGAGTTCCGCCACCCGTGCCGCGACGGCCCGCCGGCCGCCCTCCAGCTTGGACGGATCCAGGCCAAAGGCAACGTTCTGGCCCACCGTCAGGTGCGGGAAGAGCGCGCCGTCCTGGGCCACGTAGCCGATCTGGCGTTTGTGCGCCGGGAGCCACGCGCCGTCGCCTGCCACGGTGGTGCCGTTGAGCGAGATGGTGCCGGTGTCCGGGTGTTCAAAACCGGCGATGAGGCGCAGCAGCGTGGTCTTGCCGGAGCCGGACGGACCCACGATGGCGGTGGTCCCGCCCTTGGCCACGGACAGGTTGACGCCCCTCAGGACCGCCTGGGATCCGAAGTTCTTGGTGACGTCCGTGATCTGGAGGTGGCTGTTGGTGGTTGCCGCCACGGAGGGGGAGACCCGTGGTTCGGGCAGCCGACGGGTGGATGGTGCTGTCACTGTCCGGCTACTTTCTTGGACTGTTGGAAGAGGAGGTAGGTCATCGGGGCGGAAAGCAGGATCATCAACAGGGCATAGGGAGCCGCACCGGCGTAGTCGATTTCGCTGCTCTTGCTCCAGAACTCGGTGGCCAGGGTCTTGGTGCCGTTGGGGGACAGCAGCAACGTGGCGGTGAGCTCGTTGGCGATGGCCAGGAAAACCAGGGCCGCACCGCCGGCAGCGGCCGGGGCGGTCAGCCGCAGTGTGACGCGGATGAAGGCCAGCAGCGGCGGCTTGCCCAGCGCCTGCGCGGCCTCGTCAAGCTCCTTGGGAGCCTGCGCCAGCCCGGCCCGGAGGTTCACCAGGGCCCGGGGCAGGAACAGCAGGACGTACGCTGCCACCAGCACGCCGGCTGTTTGGTAGATGCCCGGCATCACGCGGATGCTGACGGTGACGAACGCCAGGGCCACCACGATGCCGGGCATCGAGCTGGTGACGTAGTTGGACAGTTCCAAGGACTTGCTGAACCAGCCGGGCCTGCGGACCGCGAGGTACGCCATGGGGAACGCGACCACGATGGTGGCGGCAGCGCCGGCCAGGCCGTATCCGAACGTGGCCAGCAGGGCCGGGAGGAATTCAGCGGCGGTCCAGACATCCGCGCCGCCGGCCACGATCCATTTCAGCACGTAGTACAGCGGGAGGCCGAACGCCAGTGCCGTCAGCGCCAGCAGGAAGGCCTGGCCCGGGATCTGGTAGGCATGCAGCGGGAGGCGGAGTGCCCGTGCCTGCGCCCCCGAGCCGATCCTCGCGTACCGGGCGGTGCCGCGGCTGCGGACCTCGGCCATCAGAAGCAGCAGGCAGAAGAACACCAGCACGCTGGCCAGCATGTTGCCCGCGGCCCCGTTGAAGGTGGAACGGTATTGGGTCATGATCGCGGTGGTAAAGGTATCGAACCGGATCATGGCGAAGGCGCCGTATTCGGCGAGCAGGTGCAGCCCCACCAGGAGGCCGCCTCCCGTCAGGGCGATCCGCAGCTGGGGAAGCACCACCCGGAAGAATGCCCGCCAGGCGCCCAGTCCCAGAGCGGCGGCGGACTGCTCAATGGCAGGGTCCAGCCGGCTCAGCGTGGCGGCCGCCGGAATGTACACCAGCGGGAAGTAGGACAGGCTGGAGATCAGGATTCCTGAGCCCAGGCCGCCGAGCGAGGGGATGGCCGACACCCAGGCGTAGCTGTTCACGAATGCCGGGATGGCCAGGGGAGCGGCCAGCAGGACAGCCCAGATCCGCCGGCCGCGGAGGTTGGTCCGTTCCACCAGCCAAGCCCCCGCCACGCCAAGCAGCAGGCACAGCGGGACGGTGGCGGCCATCAGGAGCAAGGTGTTGACCAGCAGTTCGCCCACCCGGGGGCGCAGGATGAGGGCGACGGCGGTGTCCCACCCGGTTGCCACCGTCATGTAGACCACGTACCCCAGCGGGACGAGGGAGAAGAGGGCGATCAGCACCGCCAGGACGGACACCGCGGAAACGCCGAAAGGCGGGCGGGGGCTGTTGCCCCGGCCCGCCGTCGTCGTGCCCCGCCTGGCGGGAGCCGATAGATCGGTGGTCACGGAATTAGAGGAGTCCGGCCTGGGTCATCAGATCGCTGACCTTCTGGGAGTTGAGCTTTGCGGCGTCAACCTTGGGCGCCTGCAGGTCCTTGATGGGCACCAGTTTGTCGTTGGCGGGCACATCGGAGCCAATGGCGTATTCGAAGGACGTTCCGTTCTTCAGGACTTCCTGTCCCTTCTTGCCGGTGATGAACTTCAGGAACGCCTGCGCAGCTGCGGCATTCTTGGAGGACTTGAGCACGCCGCCGCCGGAGACGGAAAGGAACGCGCCAGGGTCCTCGTTCTTGAAGTAGTACGGCGTGACGTTGCTGGAGTTCTCGCCGGTCTTGGCCTGGTCGCCATAGTAGTAGTAGTGGTAGATCAGCGCGGCGTCCACTTCGCCGGCGTTGACCGCCTTCATGGCCGTGCTGTTCCCCTTGTAGGCCTTGGAGTTGTCCTTCATGGCCTTGAGCCAGTCTTCGGTGGCGCCTTCACCCTTGAGTTCCAGCAGCGCGGAGACGATGGCCTGGAAGTCGGCGCCGGTGGGCGAAGCGGCCCAGCGGCCCTTCCACTCCGGCTTGGCCAGGTCCAGCATGGACTTGGGCAGCTGGTCCTCGGTGAGCTTGGTCTTGTTGTACACCAGGACGGTGGAGCGGGCGGCGATGCCCGTCCACTTGCCGGTGGACGGCGCGAACTCGGCGGGAACCTGGGCCAGGGTGTCCTTGTTGACGTCGGCGAACAGGCCGGCGTTCTCCACCTGCGTCATGGCGGGGGAGTTTTCGGTGAGGAACACGTCCGCGGGGGACGCCTGGCCTTCCTGGATGATCTGGTTGGACATTTCGGTGTCGTCGCCCTGGCGGAGGGTCACCTTGATGCCGGTTTCCGCCGTGAAGGCGTCCACCCATTCCTTGGTCAGGCTCTCGTGCTGGGCGTTGTAGACAGTGATCTCGCCGGAGGGGGCGCCGTTGGAAGCGGAGCTGTCACCGGCGGGCGTGCCACCGCCGCAGGCGGTCAGGCCGAGAGCTGCGGTGGCGGCGAGTGCGATGCCTGCCAGCGCGCTGTTGCGGATCTTCATTGAGGCTGCTTTCGTGGGGAAAAGTCTGCGTGAACCTAAGTCTTTACGGGCACCGGGAGGCGGTGCCTATGTTCAAAAACTGTAGGGTAGGCAAACCTAAGCTCCAAGCCGGAAAGCGCTTTAAGTGACGAGGTTCACATCAATTACGCAAACATGGCGTGACGTAATTAGCCTCGAAGGTCCCGCCGGTACCCCGGCGGCCCGCTAGGCGATGCCCGTGGTGCCCAGGAGGCTGCCCACCGCAAACGTGAAGGCCATGGCGAGTGCGCCGCCCACCACCAGCCGCAGGGTTGCCTTGCGCTTGGAGCTTCCGCCGATCCTGGCGCTGACGGTGCCGGTCAAGGCGAGCGCCAGGATCACGGCGACGAACGTGACCGGGATGCGCGCCTGCTCCGGCGGGAAAATGATGGCCAGCATCGGCAGTACGGCGCCCACCGTGAAGGCGATCGCGGAGGCGAACGCGGCATGCCAGGGGCTTACCACCTCCTCCTCGTCGATGTTCAGTTCGGCGGACAGGTGCGCCTTCAACGCGTCCTTCGCCGTGAGCTCCTCGGCGACGGTCCGGGCCGTGGCTTCGCTGAGCCCCTTGGCCTGGTAGATCTCCGCGAGCTCGGCCAGCTCGCCGTCGGGATCGTCCCGGAGCTCCTGGCGTTCCTTTTCGATCAATGCCCGCTGGCTGTCGCTCTGGCTGCTGACGGACACGTATTCGCCCAGGGCCATGGACACGGCGCCGCCCACCACGGCGGCCGTTCCCGCCACCAGGATCGGGGCGAGGTCGTTGGTCACGCCCGCGACGCCCACTACGGTTGCCGCGACGGAGACGATGCCGTCGTTGGCGCCCAGGACACCGGCCCGCAGCCAGTTCAGGCGGGCGGCCACGCTGCTGTCGTGGGGTTCGTTGTGGCTGAGCTTCACGGTTTCAGACATGCTGGCAGTTAACCACCGCCCGGTTCCGTTTACCACAAAGGTTTGCATCCCCTAACCGGCCCGGAAACGCCGGGCGTCAGTAGGTGGTGGCATTCGGCAGAATCAGGGGCGGCAGCGGGGCCTGGGTGAAGTCGAAGGACCTGGCGAGGTCGCCCAGCTGCGGGTTGTTTTCACGGACGTCGGGCCGTGCGTCGGGCCGTCCGTCCGTGGCAGGATCGATCCGTTCGCCGCCCAGGAAGTCGTCCTCAATGAATTTGAAGTAGGCGTCGTGGCTCAGCACCTGGTGGTCGATGTAGCCCTTCCGGGCGTACGGGCTGATCACCAGGCCGGGCACGCGCAGGCCGTAGCCGTTGTTGTCCACCACCGGCGGGTTTTCGTGGTCGTAGAACCCGCCCCAGTCGTCCCAGGTGAGGAAAATGGCGGTGCTGTCCCAGTCCGGACCGCTCATCACCGCGTTAATCAGGCCGGCCACGTAGGCCTGCCCGGTGCTGATCTTGGCGGGGGCGTGTTCGCTGACCTTGTCGGTGGGTGCCACCCAGGTGACCGCCGGCAGGGTGCCCTGCCGGGCGGCGTCGTAGAACCCGCCCAGGGGTTTGATGTTGCCTTGCTCGCCGTCTTCCTTGACGGTGTCGAAGTACAGCAGCGGGTTCCACAGGCCGGGGGTCTTGGCGTCCTGCTTGACGGGGTCGCAGGTGGCGGCGTCGTTCCGGCAGTCCGGTTCGGTGCCGTTGAAGACGTAGTAGGCCCAGGACACCTGGTGCTTGTGGAGCAGGAAGGTCAGGTCCGTCCAGGCGTAGTCGGGCAGTTCCAGTTTCTTGGCGGCGTCGGTGAGCTTCTTCTTCAGGTCATCGGACACCGGGGCGGCGTCCACGGCTGCCTGGCAGACGGCGTAGGAATCGGTGGGCTGGCAGCTGGTTCCGATCAGCTGGTCGATCTGGGCAGCGAGGCCCGGATCGATCCCCGCCGCTTCCAGGGCCTCACGGCAGGGGTCCAGGTCCATGCCGGCCTGGCATTTGCCGATCAGGGTGTCCTTGATGATTTGCGGCTCGGGTTCGGGGTCCGGGTCCTGCAGGGCGTTCACGCACGACGACGGGTCCCCGGCTTTGCTGCATTTCGCCGACCATTCCGAGACCAGGTAGAGGTGGGCGGGCAGGCTCCAGGACGCCGCCGAGGCGAACAGGTGGTCCTCGAGGGTGAAATTCTGCGCGTAGGCCCAGTAGTTGGGCAGGTCCCGCCCGTCGTGGTAGCCCATCACGTCGGTGGGCATGGTGGTGCTGTACGTGCACTTGGTGCTGGCGGCGCTGCAGCCGGAGAGCCCCTTCTCCGCCTGGGCTACGAACCCGTCCATGGCGCCGCCGTTGATGTCCCCGGTGGCGTCGGCGTGGCTGTGCGGACCGCCGGCGTTGCTGTCCGCGGAGTTGTAGAAGGGGGCGATGCAGCCGCCATTTGCCGGATCCGGGAGGCACACGGCGGGCTTTCCGTCCTTCATGGGGATGCCGTCTGCGCCGGGGTAGGTCCCGAAGTAGCTGTCGAAGGACCTGTTTTCCTGGGTGATGATCACCACGTGCTTGATCTTGGAGATCCCGGCGTCCGCAGAGGCGCCCTGGCCGGCGGCAGCGCCCGCGCCCGCATCCTGGGCCGGGGCGGAGGAGGGCGTGGTGGGTGCCGGCGGGCCGGCGCGCAACGCGTTGGGAAGGACGACGGCGAGAACCACCAGGACCGCCAGCGCAACGAGGCCTGCCAGGACTGACCGGCGTCGGCCGTTCCATGGAAGCTTCACCTAGGACTCCTTCCGGAATACGTCGTCGCCAAAGGTGGCGACCCCGGGATCGCCGGCCAGCCCCAGCCGGGGGAGGAAGAAGAAGTCCTCGATGCTGGCCAGCAGGCTGTAGTGGTTGTAGGCCCGGTCCGAGGACGTGCCCGCGTTGCTGAACGGCGAGAGCACCAGCGCGCCCACCTTGCCCCCCGCGGCGCCGCCGGCCGGGCTTGCCGTGTCTGATTCAGGCGGACCGGACGAGTCGCCCTCGGCCTCGTCGAAGGTGATCACCAGCATCCCGTCCTGCTTGTAGGCCGGTGAGGACAGGATGGCCGGCACCTGCTCCTTCAACCATCCGTCCACCGCTTCCAGGCCGCCGGTGGTGCCGTCGGCACACGTGGCGTCATGGCCGTCGTGGCACAGGTTGGGTGTGATGTAGGACAGGGTGGGCGTGGTGTCCACGGACTTCAGGTCGCCCGCGAGCGCTGCGAAGTTGACCACGTTCCTGGCACAGTCCGGTGAGGAGGTGATGGAGCGGAAGTACATAAAGGGGTTGTGGTGCGTGGAGTACTGGCTCTCCGGGCTGGCCTTGATGTGGTTGTCAGGCTCGCCCAGCGCCGGGTGTTCGCATGGCTCCTGCATGTCCTCCATGTAGCCCTTCCACGTCTTGCCCTGGGCGGCCAGTTGCCCGGCCAGGGTTTGGGTGTCCTGGGGGTAGACGCAGCCGTCGCCTTGAAGGGTGCCTTCCGAGTCGGTGCCGGTGGCGTTGAACTCGGTGTAGGTGTGGCAGTCGGCCATGGTGCTGTCGTTGGGCCGCTGGCCTGATATCTGGGCCAGGTAGTTGGGCAGTGAATTGTGGGCGATGCCGTAGTAGTTCTTGAGCAGGACGCCCTTCTTGCGGAGCGTTCCGGAGAGGTAGGGCGCGGGGGAATGGTCACCCCATGCGGAGTCGTATCCTTTGTTCTCCAAGGTGATGACGAACACGTGGCCGGGCGTTTGGATGTGGCTTGCAGGGTCCTTGGTGGCGCTGGGCCTGGGTGCCGGGGTGCCTGCCGTGCTGCTGGACACAGACGGGGCAGGCGTGGGCGCGGGGCCATTCGGAGTGCATGCCGCCAAGGTGGGCAGCAGGAGGGCCGGAAGCAGGAGCAGGCCGGGGGCCCGGCGTCGGGCCGCCCCGGTGTGGCGCTCAGTGCTGTTTTTCACGCCCGGCCTCACTTGTTCCTCGCTGCGGGCCTGCCCGCCGGGCTGCGTGGCAGCCCGGCCGGCAGGTATCGGCTCCCCAGCGTTGCGGACACTCTTGCATACCGCGGCCCGGATTTGCACGGGCACTTCCTGTGAGTTCGCAGTGAATCTGTCCGGGTTGCGTCCTCAGCCCACTTTCCGGCGGTAAATGGCTGCAGCGGCCGCGTACGCCACGGCGAGGATCCCGGCCAGCCAGGCAAGCGCCGTCCAGATCCCGGTCCCCACGGGTTCCTGCGCGAGCAGCGCACGGAGGGTGTCCACGATCGGAGTCACCGGCTGGTTCTCGGCAAACCAGGCGACCGGGCCGGGCATGGTGGCCGTGGGAACGAACGCCGAACTGATGAACGGCAGGAAAATCAGCGGGTAACTCATGCCGCTGGCGCCATCCACCGTCTTGGCGGTCAGGCCGGCAACGACCGCCAGCCAGGTCAGGGCCAGGGTGAACAGGACCAGGATTCCGGCGACGGCGAGCCACGCTGCCAAGGATGCGCCGCTGCGGAACCCCATGAGGACCGCAACGCCGATCACGATGGCGATCGCCGCGAGGTTGGCGGCCAGCGACGTGAGGACATGGGCCCACAGGATGCTGGGCCTGGCGATCGGCATGGATCCGAGCCTTTCGACGATCCCGCCCTTGACGTCCAGGAACAGCCGGTAGGCGGTGTAGGCCACGCCCGAGGCGACGGTGATCAGGAGGATGCCGGGCAGGAGGTAGTTCACATAGGAGCCTCCTGAGCCGGTGGTGATGGCGCCGCCGAACACGTAGACGAACAGCAGCATCATGGCCACGGGCGTCACCGCGGTGGTGATGATGGTGTCCGGGCTGCGCAGGATGTGCCGCAGCGAGCGGCCGGTCAGAACGCCGGTATCCCGCAAGGCGTGGGTGCTCATCGGTGGTCCTTTCCTTGCGCCGAGGCGCCGCTGGCACGGCTGTCCGGGGCGGAACCCACCAGGGACAGGAAGACGTCCTCGAGCGAAGGCTGTTTCTCCACGTATTCCACCGTGGCAGCAGGCAGGAGTTGCTTGAGTTCGGCCAGCGTCCCGTTTTGGATGATGATGCCTTGGTGCAGGATGGCGATGCGGTCCGCGAGTTGTTCCGCCTCATCGAGGTACTGGGTGGTGAGCAGCACGGTGGTGCCTTGGCCCGCAAGTTGCCGGATGGTCCGCCATACCTCGTTGCGTGCCTGCGGATCCAGCCCGGTGGTGGGTTCGTCGAGGAAGAGGACACTGGGGTTTCCGATCAGGCTCATGGCGATGTCCAGGCGCCGCCGCATCCCGCCGGAGTAGGTGCCTGCCCTGCGGTGTGCGGCCTCGGCCAGGTCGAACCGGTCCAGCAGGGCGCCGGCAACCGCGTCCGGGCTGGCCAGGTGGCGCAGCCGGGCCACCAGCACCAGGTTTTCCCAGCCCGTGAGGACGTCGTCCACAGCTGTGAACTGGCCCGTGAGGCTGATGGATTCCCGGACGTGCGCGGGTTCCGTGCCGGTGTCGAAACCGTTCACCGTGGCCGTGCCGGCATCCGGCTTCAGCAGGGTGGACAGGATCTTCACCAGCGTGGTTTTTCCGGCGCCGTTGGATCCGAGCAGCGCAAAGATGCTTCCCGGCGTCACGTCAAAGTCGACGCCCCGCAGCACGTGCAGGTCCTTGAACGACTTTTCGATGCCCTGGACCCGGATGGCGGGTTGCAGGGCCTGGTCTGTGGTCACGGCTGGTCCTTCCGGTGTGGGATCTCTCAGGCTTCGCCGGAAGCGGCCTGGTTGATGGTGTCGGTGAGGCGCTTGCGCTCCTTGTTGATCCACTGGCCGTCCGAGTAGTTGCTGATGAAGGTTTCGGCAAACTCCACGGGGTCATCGCCAACGATGTCGCGGATCGGGGTTCCGTCCGCTGCGGCCCCCTCGATGAGGTCGGCCAGGTCCTCGAGCATCTGCATGAGGATGTCGCCTTTGACGATGGCACCCGCATACGTGAAGTAGCGTTCCAGAGCGTCGATGGTGGTCCGGTAGCTGCCGGGCAGCTGTTCTTTGCGGGCCTTGTATTGGCGCCAGCGCTTCTTGTCGTCGAAGGAGCCGGTGACTTTTTCGAGCCATCCCTGCGTCATGGTCATTCTCCTTTTTCCTGCTGGTGGTTGGTGTGGTGGAGCTGCTCGATACGTTCGGCGAGGAAGCTCCAGGAAGTCCAGAACTCGTCCAGGTAACCGCTGCCGGAGGCGTTCAGCGAATAGACCTTCCGGGGAGGTCCTTTTTCCGAGGGGACTTTGGCGACGTCCACCAGGCCGCGCTGTTCGATGCGGACCAGCAGTGCGTAGACCGTGCCCTCGACGATGTCCGAAAAGCCCTGTTCACGCAGCCGGGCGGTGATTTCGTAGCCGTATGCCGGCTGGACGGCCAGGAGCGCCAGGACAATGCCCTCCAGCGTGCCCTTGAGCATTTCGGTCATTTGCTTGCCCATGGAATCCCCTTGGTACCTAGTGTTGCTGACTACTAGTAGATAGTAACACTGAGTAGTCGGCGCGCAACCCCCTGGGCAGGTCTTTCTGCCCTATTGGGTGCATGAGCGCAGGCGTTGACTTGAACCATGGGCAGCAGAGGCCCATAGGGCGGAGACGTACTGGCGTACCGCCCACACCAGAAAGGAAAGATCAGTGAAAAAGTGGTATCGGTGGCAGGACTATGTAGCGGCTGCCGCTGGACTCTTCACCGCCGTGGCGGTCTTGTTTACGCAGCAGCAAAACATGTCCACCACCCTCATGCTCGTCTTCGGCGGGCTCCTGGTGGTCAGCGGCATCATCAACCTGGCCATGCCCGGAACACCGGTCATGGAATACGCCCAGGCTGTCATTGCCGCAGTCTTGATCCTCTCGCCGTGGCTGGGGTCCTACACGGGCGCGACGGGCGCAGCGTGGACGTCGTGGATTGCGGGGGCAGTGGCGCTGGTGGTCACCGCGGTGGCCATCAAGCCGAGCACGGATGCCCAGCACAACCTGCGCATCTCGCACTAGACAGGGGAGCATCCGCCATGACTGAAGTGATGCGGTATGAGGTGGGATCCGGGACCGTGCTCGTTGAGGCTGCCGACAACAGCTATGGGGTGGACCACCCCGCGCGCAACGAGCAGGGGATCCTGGACACCGGCAGGAGGCTGGAAGATGCACTCGCCAGCGTCCGACCGGCGGCCCACGCCGCACTTGAGGCCATGGCGGAGCTGTACCCGGAACAGATCGAAATCGAATTTGGCGTGAATCTGGCGGGAGACGCGGGGGCGATGATAGCCAGGAGCAGTTCCGAGGCCCATTTCGTCCTCCGGATGTCCTGGACCCCCGCGGCCGGGGCGATCCTCCCCGCGGAAGAACTCCCACATGGCGGGTGAGCGTGATGGTTGCATTCCTGAACAGGGCCGACGCCGGGCGGCGGCTGGGCAAGCGGCTCACCGGACTCCGGGGACAAAACGTGGTGGTGCTGGGCCTGCCCCGAGGCGGCGTGCCCGTGGCGTTCGAGGTCGCCAAGGCCCTCGAGGCGCCACTGGACGTGATCGTGGTCCGGAAACTGGGCGTCCCGTTCCAGCCTGAGGTGGCCATGGGAGCCATCGGGGAGGGCAACGTCCGGGTCTTGGATCCACGCACCATCTCCATGGCCCGCGTCTCCCAGGAGGACCTGCAGCAGGTGGAACGGCGGGAGCGCACCCTGCTGGAGAGCAGGGTGGCACGGTTCCGGCAGGGGCGCCCCAGGCTCGACCTCACCGGCCGCACCGCGGTGATCGTGGACGACGGCATCGCCACCGGCTCCACTGCCAAGGCCGCCTGCCAGGTGGCGCGGCACCTGGGAGCCGCGAAAGTCATCCTTGCCGTGCCCGTGGCCCCTGCCCGGGCCATCGTGGAGCTCAAGGAACCGGACGATGTCGTCTGCCTGCTCTCGCCCCAGGACTTCCAGGCCGTGGGCTACTACTACCACGACTTTTCCCCCACCGAGGATGGCGAGGTGGTGCAGTTGCTGGATGCAGCCGCATCCCCGCCCTCCCATGGCGGCGTCGAAGGGAGCGACGGAAGCCTGGTGGACGAGGTCGAGATCCCGGACGGGATGGCCGTGCTGCGGGGCAGCCTATACCTGCCGGCCGTGTGCGACGGCACGGTGATCTTCGCCCACGGCAGCGGCAGCAGCCGGCACAGCCCGCGCAACCGTTTCGTGGCCTCCGTCCTGCACGGGGCGGGCCTGGGCACCTTGCTCCTGGACCTGCTGACCCCCGAGGAGGAAGTCAACCGTGCCAATGTCTTCAATATCGCGCTCCTGGCCCGGCGCCTCTCAGCCGCCACCCACTGGCTGGAGGTCCGGCATGACGGCTCGGCCGGACGGATCGGCTACTTCGGCGCGAGCACGGGTGCCGGAGCAGCGCTGTGGGCCGCTGCCGAGCCCGGCGCCGAAGTTGCCGCCGTCGTGTCCCGGGGCGGACGGCCTGACCTTGCCGGTCCGCGGCTCGACGCCGTCAGGGCCCCCACCCTCCTGATCGTTGGAAGTGCCGACACCCAGGTCCTCGCACTCAACCGCCAGGCAATGGCACGCATGCAGGCGCCCACCCGGCTCGAGATCGTCCCGGGGGCCACCCACCTGTTCGAGGAGCCCGGAACCCTGGCATTGGCCGCGAACCTGGCTGCCGACTGGTTCCACCACTACCTGCTGCCGTCACCGGTGGGCCGTACCGTACCGGAGGCCAGGGAATGACCGCCGACGCAGGCCGGCCGCTGGAACGCGAGCCGGAACATGCGGCGGAGGCCGCAGAAATCCGCCGGCTCGCGCACCCCCTGGCCACCGCCGACGGGCTTGAACCGTTGGTCCGCCTCGCAGCTCCCGCCCGATTCGTGTGCCTGGGCGAGGCGTCCCACGGCACCCAGGAGTACTACCACTGGCGGGCGCTTCTCAGCCGCCGGCTGATCGAAGAATACGGCTTCACCTGGGTTGGCGTGGAAGGCGACTGGCCCGACTGCTGGCGCATCAACCGTTGGGTCAGGGGAGAATCCGGGCAGGACCTCGATGCGCGGCGGTTGCTGGCCGGTTTTGAACGCTGGCCCACCTGGATGTGGGCCAACCATGAGGTTGCCGACTTCCTGACGTGGCTGCGTGAGTGGAACCTCCGGCTCCCCGCAGACCAGCGGACGGGCTTCTACGGCCTGGATGTCTACTCCCTGTGGGACTCCCTGCGGGAGATCTTCGCATGGCTGGACAACAACGCCCCGGATGCCCTGCCGGCTGCCTTGCGGGCCTGGCATTGCTTCATTCCCTTCCGGGAGGATCCCCAGCGCTACGCCGTGGGGAACCGCCTGGTTCCGCAGTCCTGCGAAGCGGACGTGGTGGCATTGCTGGCTGAAGTCCGGCGGCGCGCACTTGGCCGGATGCAGGACG
This sequence comes from Pseudarthrobacter sp. MOO14, assembly GCF_058267675.1. NCBI lineage: Bacteria > Bacillati > Actinomycetota > Actinomycetes > Micrococcales > Micrococcaceae > Pseudarthrobacter > Pseudarthrobacter sp. MOO14. Next base: position 1,491,799 of record NZ_CM177849.1, on the reverse strand, counting down.
ATCCCGCCGCTTTTGACGCATTCCAGAACGCCGTCGTCGCGGCCAACGCCGAGCATTACTACCGGACCATGGTGCGCGGCGACCAGCAGTCCTGGAATATCCGCGACCTTCACATGAGCGACACCGCCGACCGCATCGCACGCCACCACGGGCCCGCATCCAAGGGGCTGGTGTGGGCGCACAACACGCATGTGGGCGACGCCCGGGCTACGGATATGGCGCATGGCGGGATGGTCAACGTCGGACAGCTGCTCCGCCAACGCCACGCGGGACAGGTGGTGCTGGCGGGGTTTGCGTCCTACTCAGGGTCCGTCACGGCGGCCGAGTCGTGGGGCTCTCCGGAGCGGGTGATGGACGTTCCGGCCGCTGTGCCGGGCAGTCACGAGGACCTGCTGAACGAGGTGCTGGGGGAACGGTCCCTGCTGGTGTTCGGGGCAGACCGGACCGGCCCCTGGCTGCCGGCCTGGCGCGGGCACCGGGCCATAGGTGTTGTTTACAACCCGCGGCGGGAATGGGGCAACTACGTGCCCACCCGGATGGGGGACCGTTACGACGCGTTGTTCTGGCATCCACGGACTGAAGCGCTGCGCCCGCTGCACCATGAGGACCAGCCCGGCGAACCTGAGCTCGAGACCGAACCCAGCGGGTTCTAGGCCAAACCAAAGGAGCATGATGGACCAGCCGAGCACCGCGGCCTCCGACGTCCAGGGTTCCACGCGCTGGCCCGCCATCATCAAGGACGTGGCTGCCTTCCCGGTGCCGCCCAACATGCCGGACTACGACGCAGCCCGGCGCGACTTCAGCTGGGACCAAGCCCGGCAGGCACTGGCCGGGCTGCCCGGGGGCCGGGGGCTGAACATCGCCTACGAGGCCGTTGACCGCCACGTGGCCGAAGGCCGCGGCGGCAAGGAAGCCCTGCGCTTCATCAGGGCCGACGGCGGCACCCGGTCCCTTGGCTACGGTGACCTTGCGGAGCAGTCCGGCAGGTTCGCGGCAGTGCTCCGGACCCTGGGGGTGGGGCGCGGTGAGCGGGTCTTCTCCCTCCTGGGCCGCAGCCCGGAGCTGTATGCCGCGGTGCTGGGAACCTTCAAGAACGGCAGCGTCTTCTGCCCGCTCTTCTCCGCCTTCGGCCCCGAACCGGTCAGGCAGCGGCTGCACCTCGGTGCCGGACGGGCACTGGTCACCACCAGGGCTTTGTACCGCAAGAAGGTGGCACCGGTGCGGGACAGCCTTCCCGAACTCCGCCACATCCTGCTGGCGGACGCGGACGGCACCCCCGAACCCGGGACCCTTGACCTGGCCGAACTCCTGTCCCGGGCGGACCCGATCGGGGAGGTCGCAGGCACCCAGCCGGAGGACATGGCCCTGCTGCACTTCACCAGCGGCACCACCGGCACGCCCAAGGGCGCCATCCACGTCCATGGCGCCGTGGCCGCCCATTACGCCACCGGCCGCTTCGCCCTGGACCTGCACCCGCAGGACGTCTACTGGTGCACCGCCGATCCCGGCTGGGTGACCGGCATGTCCTACGGCATCATCGCGCCGCTGGTGCACGGCGTCACCGCCATCGTGGACGAGGAGGAGTTGGACGCCGACCGCTGGTACCGGATCCTTGCGGACCAGCACGTCAGCGTCTGGTACACCGCCCCCACGGCACTGCGCATGCTCATGAAGGCCGGGGCCGAACGGGCAGCCGGGCATGACCTTTCGGCGCTGCGCTTCGTCGCCAGCGTGGGGGAGCCGCTGAACCCCGAGGCGGTGGTGTGGGGCCAGGAGGTCCTGGGCCTGCCGGTGCACGACAACTGGTGGCAGACCGAGACCGGCGGGATCATGATCGCCAACTATCCCGCCATGGACGTCCGCCCCGGGTCCATGGGCCGTCCGCTCCCCGGCATCGAGGCTGCGCTCGTGGCACGGGACGCCAACGGTAAAGCGGTCATTACGGACGGCCAGGCGGTCCTGGTCACGGAACCGGACACCATGGGTGAGCTGGCGCTGCGCCCCGGGTGGCCATCCATGTTCCGTGGCTACCTCAACGAGGAGGAGCGGTACCGGCGGTGCTTCGCCGGCGGCTGGTACCTCACCGGCGACCTGGCGAAACGGGACGCCGACGGCTACTTCTGGTTCGTCGGCCGTGGCGACGACGTCATCAAGTCCTCAGGCCACCTGATCGGCCCGTTCGAGGTGGAAAGCTGCCTGATGGAGCACCCTGCGGTGGCCGAAGCCGGGGTGATCGGAGTACCCGACCCCGTGGCCGGCGAGGTGGTCAAGGCCTTCGTGGAACTCAAGCCGGGCAACCAGCCCAGCCAGGACCTGCAACTGGAGATCATCGGCTTCGCCCGGAAACGGCTGGGCGCCGCCGTCGCACCCCGGCTGCTCGACTTCACCAGCACGCTGCCCAAGACCCGGAGCGGAAAGATCCTGCGCCGGCTTTTGAAAGCCCGCGAGCTGGGACTGCCCGAAGGCGACACGTCAACCCTGGAGGCGGCGGACGGACCTGCGCCGGGCCTCGGCAAGGAGCAGCCATGAGCACCCTGCGGAACCAGGCCATCCGCGACCAGGAACACGCCCTGCACCTGTTGCGGCAGATGCTGCGGGTCCGCCGGCTCGAAGAAAAATGCATTGAGCTGTACAGCGCGGCCAAGATCCGCGGTTTCCTGCACGTGTACATCGGCGAGGAAGCCGTGGCCGCCGGGGTGATGGAAACCCTGGCGCCCGACGACGCGGTGGTGGCCACCTACCGGGAGCACGGCCACGCCCTGCTCCGCGGCGTTTCCGCCGGTGCCATCCTCGCCGAAATGTACGGCCACGCCGAGGGCTGCTGCCGCGGCCGCGGCGGTTCCATGCACCTCTTCGACGCGGACGCGCGCTTCTACGGCGGAAACGCGATCGTGGCCGGTGGCCTGCCGCTTGCCGTCGGCCTGGCGCTCGCGGACCGGATGGCCGGGCGCCAGCGCGTGACCGCCTGTTTCTTCGGCGAAGGCGCCGTGGCCGAAGGCGAGTTCCACGAAAGCATGAACCTGGCCGCACTGTGGCAGCTCCCGGTGCTGTTCTGCTGCGAGAACAACCTCTACGCCATGGGAACCGCGCTGGGCCGTTCCGAATCCCAGACGGACATCGCGCTCAAGGCCGCCGGGTACGAAATCTCCGCGTGGGCCGTGGACGGGATGGACGTGCTCGCCGTCGAGGAAGCTGCCCGGCGGGCGGTGGATGCCGTCCGGTCCGGCGGCGGACCGCACTTCCTGGAACTGCGCACCTACCGCTTCCGCGCCCACTCCATGTTCGATCCGGAGCTGTACCGGGAGAAAACGGAGGTGTCCCGCTGGATGGAACGGGACCCGATCAGCCTGTTGCAGGGAACCATGCAGGCCGCGGACCAGCTGCCGGAGGAGACCTGGGCGGCGCTGGCGGCGGACGTGGACGCCGAGATCAGCACCGCGGTCGGGTTCGCCGAGAACGGCACGCCGGAACCGGTGTCCGAACTCATGCGGTTTGTGTACAGCGACCCGCCGGAGGCCGGCAGCGGCGTTGCCACCGCCGGCGGCGGCGCCGGGAAAGAAGGGGCGGCAGGATGAAAACCACGTACCGGGAAGCGATGCGGGCGGCCCTCCGTGACGCGATGCAACGCGACGAGCGGGTGTTCCTCATGGGCGAGGACGTGGGCAGGTACGGCGGCAGCTTCGCCGTGAGCCTGGGGCTGCTGGAGGAGTTCGGGCCCGAACGGATCCGTGACACGCCGCTGTCCGAGTCCGGGTTCGTCGGGGCGGGGATCGGTGCGGCGCTGGGCGGGATGCGGCCCGTCGTCGAAATCATGACAGTGAACTTCAGCCTGCTGGCGCTGGACCAGATCATCAACAACGCCGCCACGTTGCTGCACATGTCCGGCGGCCAGTTCAACGTGCCCATCGTCATCCGGATGACCACCGGCGCCGGGCGGCAGCTCGGTGCCCAGCACTCGCACAGCCTGGAAGGCTGGTACGCGCACATTCCCGGGCTGCGCATCCTGGCCCCCGCCACTTTGGCCGACGCCCGGGGCATGCTCTGGACCGCGCTGCAGGACCCGGACCCGGTGCTGGTCTTCGAGCACGGCTCGCTGTACAACATGGCCGGCGAGCTCGACGACGACGCCGGCGCCGTGGACATCGACAAGGCGGCGGTGGTGCGCCACGGGAACGGACTGACGCTTATCACCTACGGCGGCACGCTGCCCATGGTGCTGGAGGCCGCGGACCTGCTGGCCGCCGAAGGCATCGAGGCCGACGTGATCGACCTCCGGACCCTCCGGCCGCTGGATGCGCCCACCATCATGGACAGCGTGGCCCGGACCCACCGGGCCGTGGTGGTGGACGAGGGCTGGCGCAGCGGCAGCCTCTCGGCGGAGATTGCCGCCAGGATCTGCGAGCAGGCCTTCTTCGACCTGGACGCCCCGGTGGAACGGGTGTGCAGCCTGGAGGTGCCCGTCCCGTACGCCAAGCACCTGGAACAGGCAGCCCTGCCGTCGGTGGAGCGGGTCATGGCGGCCGCCCGGAGGGCCGTGGGGACCCATGGCTGAATTCCGGATGCCGTCCCTGGGCGCAGACATGGAGCACGGCAAGGTGGTGGAGTGGCTGGTCAAGCCGGGTGACTACGTCCACAAGGGGGACCTCGTGGCGGCCGTGGACACGGACAAGACCGTGATGGACATCGAGTCTTTCGAGGACGGCGTCGTCGCCGAGTTCCTGGTGGACATCGGCGACACCGTGCAGGTGGGGACCCCCATCGCCCGGATCACGGCCACCCCCGCCGAACTCCCGCCGCCACCCGCGCCCCAACCCCCGCGCACTTCCGGCAGCATTCCCCCCGACGCCCGCTCACCTTTGACAGCAAAAGAGGCAACGCCCGCTCACCCGGGTGCCACGGGCGGCCACCCGGAACCCGGCGCCAAGGTTCCGCCGCCGGTCCGGCACCTGGCGCACACGCTGGGGGTCGACGTCGGACGCCTCAGCGGGAGCGGAGCCGGCGGAGAGGTGACCCGGGCCGACGTCGAACGCGCCGCTGCGGCGTCCGGCACCCGGGCGCCGGAGCCGGCAACAGCACCCGAAGCGCACCGCGTGCGGTCCTCGCCGCTGGCCCGGCGGCTGGCGGCGGAACTAGGGGTGGACCTGCCGGTCGTAACGGGCACGGGCCCGGGCGGTGCCGTCACTGAGGAGGACGTGCTCGCCGCCGTCCCGCCGCGGGGGCGTTCGGGGGAACCCGGCGCGGACAAGCCGGCGGAAGCGCCGCCGTCGGAAGCCCGCCCGCCGGCGCCCGCGCAGCCAACGGCGCCAGGGAACGCACCGGAAAAGGCGCTGCCCGCAGCACCCCGGCAGGAGCGGGCTGCAGCCGGCAGCAAGGCGGAGAGCCTGCGGCAGGCAATCGGCGCGCTGATGTCCCGGTCCAAGAAGGAAATCCCGCACTACTACCTCGCCACCACCCTGGATCTTGCGGCGGCCATGGCGTGGATGCAGGCGGCCAACCAGCAGCGGCCCGTCACCGCCCGCCTGGTGCCCTCCGCCCTGCTGCTCAAGGCCACCGCCCTCGCGGCGAAAGAGGTGCCGGACATGAACGGCTTCTTCACCAGGGGCGCGTTCCAGCCCAGCAGCGCGGTGCACCTGGGCGTCGCGGTGGCCCTGCGGCACGGCGGGATCGTGGCCCCGGCCGTGCACGACGCAGACACCCTGACGCTGGACGACCTCATGGAGCAGCTGCGCGGCCTGGTCAGCCGGGCCAGGGCCGGCCGGCTGCAGCGCGCGGAGATGGCAGACCCCACCATCACCGTCACCAACCTTGGCGACCTCGGCGTCGAAAGCGTCTACGGCGTGATCTATCCGCCGCAGGTGGCCATGGTGGGTTTCGGCAAGATCCTCGAACAGCCGTGGGCGCACAACGGGATGCTCGGCATCCGGCACGCCGCCACCGCCACCCTGTCCGCGGACCACCGGGTCAGCGACGGGCTGCGCGGCGGCCGCTTCCTAACCAGGATCGACGAACTGCTGCAAACGCCGGAGGACCTGTGATCCGGACCCGTGTGACCGAGGAGGAACCGTGAACCAAGAGGACGCGCGCCTGGCCGTGGAGGCGGCGATCGGCAAAGTAGCGCCCGACGTCGAACCCGCGGACCTGGACGGCACCGCCAGGCTGCGCCAGGACCTGGAACTGGACTCGCTGGATTTCCTTCGCCTGGTGGAGGTCATCGCCGAGTCCACGGGCGTGGATATCCCGGAGGCCGACTACCCTGCGGTGGCTACGGTGGGCGGGCTGGTGGAGTACCTGGCCGGGCACGGATAAAGGGGCTATCCCGCCGCGTGGTCGTTCCCGCGCATCCGCGCCGCAACCACCAGGCCCGAGAGTGCGGTGAGCACCGCGACGGCGGCGATGGCCGCGGGGATGCCGTAGAGGTCCGCGAGCACTCCGGAGAGCAGGGCACCCACGGCGAATCCGGCGTCGCGCCACAGCCGGTACACGCCCACTGAACGGGCGCGCCACCCCGGGTGGGCGACGTCGCCGATGGCTGCCAGCAGTGTTGGGTAGACCATGGCGGTACCGAGGCCCAGCACGACGGCGGCGGCGAGCCATGGTGCGAAGGCGTGCGCGGAGGCAATGACCGCCAGGGCGCCGGCTTGGACCAGCATGCCCGCGGCGATGAACCACTTGCGTCCCCAGCGGTCCGAGGCGGCGCCGGTCACCAGTTGGGCGGCGCCCCAGGCCGCCGGGTAGGCGGCGGCCAGGATGCCGATCTGGCCCAGGCCAAGCCCGGCGCCGGCGAACAGGACAGGGAAGAGGCCCCACGCCAGGCCGTCGTTGAGGTTGTTCACCAGCCCGGCCTGGCTGGCCGCGGAGAGTGAGCGGTCCGTGAAGCTGGTGAGGGTGAATACCTGGCCGGTGGTGAGGCCGGCATGGGCGGTATTCCGTCCTGTGGCATGCTGCGCGGCCTCGGTCCGGGCATGGTGGTGGGTTTCGCGGACGGCCAGGACCGTGAGGCCCAGACCCAGGGCGATGTACGCCGCTCCCAGCAGGAATGGGGCCGGGCGCAGGCCGTAGGCGGTGGCGAGGTAGCCAGTGGCCAGGGCCGTCACGGCTACCCCGAGATAGCCCGCGGCCTCGTTGAAGCCCATGGCCAGGCCGCGCTGCTTAGGACCCACGAGGTCCATTTTCATGATCACGGCGGTGGACCAGGTGAGGCCCTGGCTGACGCCGAGCAGCACGTTGGCCGCCACGATCCAGCCCCAGGACGGAGCGAGCATGAGCATCAGCGGGACGGGGACCGCGGCCAGCCAGCCGGCGATGAGGACCGGTTTCCGGCCGTACCGGTCCGAGAGGGTTCCGGCGAAATAGTTCATGGCGGCCTTGGACAGGCCGAAGGCGAGGATGTAGGTCAGTGCGCCCGTGTACAGGTCGAGGTGGAATTCCCGGGCGGCAAGCAGGGGAAGGACGGTGCGCTCCTGGCCCAAGGTGCCGCCCACCAGTGCGTTCACGGCCACCAGCAGCATGAACTGGGCCAGGTTCTGCCGCAGGCCCGGCACCGCCGGGGTGGATCCGCTGGTGCTGCGGAAGGTGGTGCCCTGCATGGTGGCTCCGTTCTGGTGGCTCCGTTCTGGGGAGGCGGAAGGTGGCCCGGACGCGCGGGGGACGCGTCCGGGCCGGGCCCGGGCAGGAGGGGGGTCCTGCCCGGGCGGTCTGGGGGAATTGCCTGCTCAGGCTGCGGGGACGCTGTTCCGCCAGGCGTTCCAGGCGGCGTAGCTGCCGTCGAGTTCGACGACGTCGTACCCGGCACGGCGCAGGGCGCTGGCGGCCACGGAGTTGCGCACGCCGGACTGGCAGTAGGACACGATGGTGCCGCCGGCGGGCAGCTCATCCAGGTGCCACATCACGCGGCCGCCGCTGAGCTGGTGGGAGCCGGGGATGTGTCCTGCCTTGTGCTCGGTCTTGTTGCGGACGTCCAGGACCATGGCCGCTTCGAAACCCTCGAGTTCCTCAGGCTGGATCAGGCTCGGCGTGAAGGTGGGCAACCCCTTGATGTCGGTGAGGTAGCCGGCCACGTTGTCGATGCCCACGCGGACCAGATGGTCCCACAGGTCCTGGGCCTGTTCCTGGTCTTTGGCCAGGAGCACCAGCGGGTTCGTGTCCGTTTCCGGGTTGACCACCCAGGCGCCGTAGCTGGCAACGGACTTGCCGGCCGGTACGTTCAGGGACCGGACCACCGTGCCCTGGTGGACTTCGCTGCTGGAGCGGGTGTCGATGAAGGTCAGGGTATCCCCGGCCAGGCCCTTGGCGACGGTGTCCGTGTCCAGTTCCTGCAGCGGGGCGCGTTCGCCCATGACGGCGGGGCCTTCCCGGTTTTCGCGCTTCATGCGGGCGAAGTAGGCGTGGGCGTCGGGCTGGCCGTCGAGCAGTTCGTTGATGAAGCCCTGTTCGTCGTTGGTGGCCAGGTAGGGGCCCCACCAGGCGTAGAGGCGTTCGTAGCCCACGGTGGAGGAAGGGATGGCGCCCAGGGCCTTGCCGCAGGCGCTGCCGGCGCCGTGGCCCGGGTGGACCTGGACGTAGTCCGGCAGGGCAAGGAATTTGTCGCGGAGGCTGGCGAACAGCTGCTTGGCGCCCTCGAAGCGGGTGTCGATGCCGCCGGCGGCCTCGTCCAGCAGGTCCGGCCGGCCCAAATCGCCGGAGAACACGAAGTCTCCGGAGAGCAGGTAGCCGGGCTCGTCGCTGAACGCACGGTCGGTGACCAGGAAGGACAGGTGCTCCGGGGTGTGGCCGGGGGTGTGGACTGCCCTGATGGTGATGTTGCCCAGGGTGATGGTGTCGCCGTCGTGCAGCCGCTCGCCGTCGAACCCGTACTGCCAGTCGGGTCCGCCCTCGCCGGACACGTAGATCTTCGCGCCGGTGGCGGCGGCCAGTTCGCGCGTGCCGGAGAGGTAGTCGGCGTGGACGTGGGTCTCGGTGACGGCCACGATCTGCATGCCGTTCTTGGCGGCAAGGTCCCTGTAGACGGCGATGTCCCGGCGGCCGTCCACCACGATTGCCTCGCCCTTGGCTTGGCAGCCGATCAGGTAGCTGGCCTGGGCCAGGTCTTCGTCGTATATGCGTTCAAGCAGCATCTGGTGCTCCTTCGAAGGGAAAAGATATGAAATCCTGGGACCAATTTTAGATACCAGGGGGGGTATACAACAACTAGAGATATCCCCCGGAATGTCAGGTGGTGGGAAGTCCGGCGCGGGTCCAGGCGGTCATGCCGCCGGCCATGGTGTCCGCTGCGTAGCCGGCGCCGTTGAGGGCGTCGGCGACCGCGGCGCTGCGGTTGCCGCTGCGGCAGACCGCGATGACCGGGACGGCCGGGTCGAGCTCGCCCAGGCGCGCCTGCAATTGGCCCATGGGGATGTGCAGGGCCCCGGGGATCATGCCTTCGGCGACTTCGAAGTCCTCGCGGACATCGAGGATTCGGGCGGCGTGGCGGCGCTGGTCGGCTTCGGTGATGGTGATTTCAGCCATGGTGGTTCTCCTTCGGGCTAACGGTGTTGGGGGTGTCAGGCGGTGACGGTACCGGCGGTGACCCACGCCGCGACGGCGAAGATCAGCACCGCGAATGAGATGCGGATGTGCTGGTCCTTCACGTGGCGCGCGAACCGCGCGGCAACCAGTGATCCCAGGATGGCCGGGGCGGCGAAGGCCAGGGTGGTGGCCCAGTCGATCGTGTAACCGGCGGCGTGGGCGCTGAATCCGGCTGCGGAGTTGACCACGATGATCGCCAGCGAGGTTCCCACCGCCTGTTTCATCCGCAGGCCCAGGAGGATGGTCAGTGCGGGAGTGATGAGGAACCCGCCGCCCACGCCAAGCAGTCCGGTGAGGAACCCGACGAGCAAGCCAACACCCACGGCCTTGGGTGCGCAGGACCGGAAGGCCCGGTTGGGCCCCGTGCTGCAGGTTCCCTCGCTTTCACGGGGTTTGCTCAGCATCCGGATGCCCGCGGCCACCATGATTCCGGCAAACGCCAGCATCAGGATGGCCGGATCCAGGACTTTGCCGACCGCGGCGCCGGCCCAGGCGGCCGGAATGCCGGCGGCCCCGACCAGTGCGATGACGGGCCAGTTCAGGCCCTCCCGGACGCGGGGGAGCAGGGCTGCCAGTGACGATATGCCCACCACCAGCAGCGACGTGGGGATGGCCTGGGCGGGGCTCAAACCCACCCCGTACACCAGTGCGGGAACGGCGATGATGGAGCCGCCGCCGCCCACCACGCCCAGGACGATTCCGACGACGAGCCCCAGACCCAGGGCAGGGATCATGCCGCGGCGTCCTCTTTAGTGCCATGGACGGGAAGCTGCAGGATGGCGCTTTCGCGGGTGGGCTCCGCGGCGGCCTTGTTCCAGGGCATCGCCGAGAGGGCCTTGCCCATGGCGCAGGTGTTGGTGGCGGCGGAGAAGGTCAGGCCAGTGCCGATGGCTCCGGCCAGCATCCGTACTTTGGGGGATACAAACTTGCCGCCGGCCAGTCCCAGCATCACCAGGGATCCGGCGGCCAGGCGGACCTGGCGCTCCATGTCCCAGCGGTCCTTGCCCTTGACCACGTCGCCGCCGGCGGCCGCGAATCCGGGCACCCCGCCGGTGAGGACATAGGCGGAATCGAGGCCAGCCGCCGCCATCCGCTGGCGGGCCTGCTCGGCCCGGACGCCGGACTGGCAGACCAGGACCACGCGTGAGCCCAGCCGGGCGGCGAGTTCTCCGGTGTGCTCGGAGAGGAGGGGCAGCGGCACGTTGTAAGAACCGCGGATGTGCATGGACTCGAATTCAGCAGCGGAACGCACGTCGATCACCATCAGGTCCTGGTGCGTGTTGAACCACGTCCCGAGGGTCTCGGGGGCGAGTGCGGTAACAGCGGTTGCTGTGGAAAGGGATGTCATGGGGGCCTCTCAAAAGGGGGCTGGTGGATACCCCACCGAGTATCACAGATACCCCCGGGGGTAGTCAAAACACCCGTGGGGGTATACCCTTGGAGGGAGCACCCCACCGATGGAGAACCCCTTATGGAACTGAACCCAACCGAACTCACGCCCGTGATCAACCGCCTCAAGCGCGCCCAGGGCCAGCTCGCCGCCGTCACCCGGATGCTCGAGGAAGGCCGGGACTGCAAGGACGTCGTCACCCAGTTGGCGGCCGTCTCCAAAGCCCTTGACCGCGCCGGCTTCGCCATCATCGCCACCGGCCTGGAGCAGTGCATCACCCAAAAAGACGAAACCATGGACCGGAAAGAGCTGGAGAAGCTCTTCCTCTCCCTCGCCTGACCCGTCCGCAGGACACTTTCCGGCAACTTCGAGGAGCATCATGACCTACACGCTGGCCACCACCGTCGCCCTTCCCTGGGCCGAAGCGCTGGAACGCACCCGCGCGGCCCTTGCGGCGCAGGGCTTCGGGATCCTGACGGAAATCAACATCCGCTCCACCTTCGAAGCCAAGCTCGGCACCGACGCCGCAGACGCCGTCGGGGACTATGTCATCCTTGGCGCCTGCAACCCATCCCTTGCCAGCCGCGCCCTCGCCGCCGAACCGCAAATGGGCGCCCTGCTGCCGTGCAACGTGGTGGTGCGGCGGAAGGCAGATGCCCAGGAAACCACCGTTGAGGCGATCGACCCGCAGGCCATGGTCCAGCTCAGCGACGCGCCTGCGGTCAAGGACGTGGCGGACGACGCCGGGACGCGGCTCCGGAAGGCCCTCGCCAGCTTGGACGGGGCAGCAGGATAGCCGCTCAGCTCAGGGCGTGATTGGTCCGGAGCCTGCCTTGGCGGCGCCGGATTCCAGGAGAACTGCACGGTGGCGGCGCTCCAGCTGGACCACGTCCCGCCCGAAGGAAAACGCCAGCAGCGCGAGGGCCGCGACCGGAATGGACACCGCGGCGGCCGCGGGGATGCCGGGAATCAGCGGCAGGAGCAGCGCGAACGGCTGAAACGCCCCGATTGCCTTCCGTGACGGGCTAGTTGGTAACGGCGCGCGGAGGTGCGGCCGGAATCGTCCCGCGGCCACGAAAACGTAATACATCCCCCCAATCGCCAGCACCCACGGCCCCACCCGGGCAGCGACCGCAACGGACAACGCCAGGACCAGCCCGGCGTCGGTGGCCGCATCAAACCGCGCCCCCGCCGTGGAGGACAGCCCGGTCCGCCGGGCCACCGCCCCGTCCACCCCGTCCAGCGCAAAGGCCAGCCCGCCCAGGACCGGAATCAGCAGGTCCGCCCGCGGCCCCGTAAACAGCTGGGGGACCGCCAATGCGGCGCAGAGGGCGGCGAGGACGGCGCGCAGCAGCGTCACGCGGTCGGCCGGGGTGGAGAACCTGGGGGCCCGCCGCAGCACGGAAGCAGCCGCCGCGCCCGTGACCATCGCGCCCGCACCCAGGCCTGCCAGCTGCAGGGGAATTCCGGGGGCTGACAAGGACGACAGCCACAGCGCCAACAAACCGTAGGCGGCCAGGGCGGCCAAGGCGTCGGGGACGGCACGTCCGGCCGCGCCGCGAGGCCCTGCCGCCTCCGCCCGCACGCTGACGACGGCGGCTGACCCGGGCCACCGGCGTGCCGCGGAATCCGGACGGGGAATCACGTGCCGGGACGCGTCGCGCGGCGCTTCACGACGGCGGAGCGCCGCTTCCCGGACACCCGCGCCAGTCCCACGGCGGCCAGGAGGGCGCCCGCTCCCTCGGCGACGGCGCTGAGGGTCTTCGAGAAGAACCAGACGGGATCGTACATGGCGGGGATCGGTCCGATAGCCGGGATATCAACGTACCTGTACAGCATCACGGCCGCGAAGGCGCTCAGTGCCACCAGCAGGGCCACGGCATAGGCCGCCCGGCTGCCGCGGAGCAGGACAAAGATTCCGGCCACGAGCGCCGCCGCGGCCTCCAAGAGGAACAGGGTGCCCTGGCTGACGGTGCCCGGCTGGGCGTTCTGGTAGCCCGGGGCCAGGAACAGGTGTACGCCGGCGTCAATGAACAACGCAAGGGCGGTCAATAGTCTTAGTGCCACGCTTATGTATACGCCCGAAGTTCCCTTCCGGTTCACCCGGCCCCCTTATAAATGCGGGTCCGATGCGGAATATTTAGGACCATCCGCAACCTTGCGCCCATAGCGGGCAGCAAAGCCTGCGGCCCTACGAGCAAGGAGAATGACCATGACCCTTCCCCAGCAACTCACCCCTGGAACCTGGACCCTGGACATGTCGCACAGCGAGATCGGCTTCAGCGTCCGGCATGCCGGGATCAGCAAGGTCAGGGGCCGCTTCACCGATGCCCAGGCCGAAGCCCGGGTGGGGGAGTCCCTGGCCGAATCCACCGTGCATGCCACCGTGGCCACGGCAAGCTTCGACTCCGGGGATGCCAACCGTGACGCGCACGTCCGGGGTGAGGACTTTTTCGACGTCGAGAAGTTTCCCGAGATGACATTCCGCGGCACCGCCATTGAGGGTGACGGCGAGGAATACACCCTGACGGGCGACCTGACCATCAAGGGTGTCACCAAACCGGTCGAGCTCGAGGTGGAGTTCACCGGTGTTGCCGTGGATCCTTTCGGCGCCACGAGGGCAGGCTTCTCCGCCGAAGCCGAGATCAGCCGCAAGGACTTTGGCCTGACGTGGAACGCCGCCTTGGAAGCCGGCGGCCTGCTGGTCAGCGACAAGGTGAAGATCAACCTTGAAGCCGCGCTCGTGAAGCAGGGCTGATACAGGGATCTACCCGACGACCCGGGGGCGGGCTCTGCGCATGTGGCGCAGAGCCCGCCCCGGCCGTTTGTGGCGTCGTCAGGCGCTGGCTATGTCAGGCGTCGGACTCCGCGCTCCGGAGCCGCCGCCGCACCAGCACCGCCCCGCCGGCCAAGCCGATGACCAGGACGGCGGCAGCCCCGCCGGCAATCAGCACTCCTGCCTGGGGCCCGCCGGAACCGGCAGCAGCAGCTGGGGCCGGCGCCGCACTGGAGTTTCCGGCGCCGGCCGTGAACGTGAAGGTTCCTTCGATGGGGTGCCCATCGGAGGAAGCCACCCGCCAGATCACCGTGTATTTGCCCGCCGGTGCACCGGCCTTCACGGCCTGGGTGACATGGTTGTCGACAATCGTGACGGCGCCGTCGGCCTGGTCCGTGCCGGTCTCATCCTGCACCTGGATCACCGAGCCGATGCCCATCGGCGTGCGGTCGAAGGTCAGTCCGATCTGGCCGGGGACTGCCGGAACAGACGATCCATTCGCAGGATCGCTGGATTCGAGCACATCGTGCGCCTGCGCGGGCGCGGCCAGGACAACCGAACATGCCGCCACGGCCAGGACCAGCAGGCAGCGCCGGAACCAGCGGAGCAGATTCGCAAACATCCGGGCCCCTGCTACTTGGCTGCCGGGCGGGACCGGCGGCCGGCCAGCACCAGTGCCAGGGCGGCGGCGCCCAGGACAAACCCTGCAGCGCCGAGGACAACGCCCCAGATTGAGGTCGCATCGGAGGTGCGCTCGATGGCCTCCGGGGCTTCGGGAGCAGTCGAGGCGGCAGCCGAGGCCGGGGTGGTGTGCGCCGCGGCGCCGTCCACGGCTGTGGTGGTGAAGGAGGGGGCCGGGTGCTTGGGCTCGGGCTGCCCGTCAGCACTGCGCTCGTTCCAGTTCACCACCGTCCCGTCGCTGTAACCCTGGGCGGCCTCCAGCACCACCGTGGTCCCCTCGGCCGGGAGGCGGCCTACCGAGAGCGAAAACGCCTGGTACTGGTTCTGCCCCAACTGGTGGGCTTCGTCCGCGGTCCAGACCACGGAAGTAGGTGCCTTGGTGACCGTGGCGCCGGCCACCGTCACCGGCGTGGGCAGGTCACCGGTGATGACCTGCGCGGTCCAGCCCTCCACCGGTTTGACCGAGACGGAGGTGAAGGGTGTGTCGGTGGGCAGCTTGACCTCAAGCTTGTTCGTCTTGGCGGTGGGGGACTCGTTGGGGACGTTGAAGGTCAGGCGCGAGTAGCCGTTGGCGCCGGTGTCGCCCGGATCCACGGAGACATGGGCTGACGCGGCGGCGGCGCCGGCGGCGAGCATTCCGGCTGCTGCGGTGATGGCGGCGAAGGCTCTGGCGGTGCGGCGGATTGAGGTATTCATGATGTCGCTTTCACAAGGTATGGGTGCGCCGGGGGCGGCCTGCGGCTGCGGCCGGGCGCGAGGACATGGCTGACCGGGGCGCGCGCAATGGCAGCGGTCCAAGGGCATCGCCTTGGGCCCGGGCAGCATGGTGGGGGCAGGTGCCGCTCAGGAGGCGGCAGCGCGCGGCGGACCGCGCAGTGCGGGAAGCCGGAGGACCTCGGCGCGCAGCACCACAACAACGCGGCGCGGAGCCGGAAGCTGCGGCCAGTCGGGAAGGAACGCCGCTGTCAGGATACGGATCAGCGGCCGCAGCCAGGCCGCGAGGGCCCAGACGGCCGCTTCGCCGCGGGCCAGCACCAGGGCGGTGGACACGGTGGCCGCGGCGTGGAGGACCAGCATCAGCGGGTCCGTAGCGTGGAGGTGTTCCGGGGCCGCTGCCACTGCTGCCGCGGCGAGCGGTTCGCCCGGGTGGACGTGGCCTTCCGGAGCAGGAGTGAAGCCGGACGAAGCGGACAGGGTGCTGAAGGCCTCGTGGAGGAGCAGTTGGCCGCCGATGAGCAGGCCGGCCATCATTGGGGAGTTGACCCGGATCCTGGCGAGCACCATGACGGGCAGCAGCACCAGGGCAAAGAGCCCGGCGACGATGGCCGGGTGCGGCATCACGCCACGGGCCACCACGTGGGCTCCGGCAGCGAGGGCGAACATTGCCGCCGTGAACGCGAAGGCGCGGGGGAAGCGGAACGGCGCGCTCATGCCAATCGCCACCCCTTCTTCCACTGATTACCCGGTACCACTTTAGGGAAAGCAGCACCCCGGCGCGTAATCGGCGCCCCGTGCTGCCGGGGCCGTGACGGCGCGCAGCCCTACAACGGGTCGGGCCGGACCGTGACGTTGCCCAGCGAACGGATCAACGCGACGGCGGTAATGGACCCTGCCGCCATGATGGACGCCAGCACCACCACCTGGAACCGGCCGGCTTCCAGGGGCGAAGCGCCGCCAAAGATGGCGCCCACGAATGCGCCGGGAAGCGTGACCAGTCCGGTGGTCCTGGTTTGGTCCGTGGCGGGGATCAGCGCCGAATGCACCGCCTGCCGGGCCTGGCTGAGGGTGGCCTGCCGGGGCGTCGCGCCCAGCGCCAGCCAGCCCTCCACCTGGTCCCACTGCTCCAGGACGGCCTCGACGAAGCGGCGGCCGGCCAGCGTGGCAATGGTCATGGAGTTGCCGATCACAATCCCGCCCACGGCCAGGGCGTAGCGCGGCGAAAATTCGATGGCACCGGTGCCGAAGACGATTGCGACCGTCACCAGGATGCCGGCCGCCATGGTTGCGGCCACCACGGCGAACCGCCGCCAGGACCAGCTGAGCCGCCGCGTAGCCGTCACGGACGCCACGGAGAACATGACCAGCAGGGCCAGGCCGACCCACGCCGGGCTGGTGATCACCCCTCCCAGGACAAGGCTGATGATTGCAAGCTGCAGCACGCCGCGGAGGATGGCCAGGGCGGGGGAGAGGTACGACGGCGTGCGCGAGCCCCAGAGGATGCCCACCGTGAGTGCCGCCAGGATGGCGATGGCCGCGAGGGTGGGGGCCAGTGCGGCAACGTCGGGCATCTGCCCAGCTTACTGACCCCGTGGCTTACCGGTGCCATGCCCGCCCGAGGGCTGGCCCGGCGTCGGAATTAATTAAATGCTTGACGCACGAATATAGCCCGTGAATACTTTGGTGTGCCCCGACCTCCCACCCAAAGGACTGATCGATGATGAACCTGTCCCGCCGCACATTGCTCACCACCGGCAGCGCCGCCACCCTCGCCTACGCCTTGGGCGTGGCAGGCTCCGCCCAGGCCGCCACCGCCGTCACCGCCCGCCCGGGCGTCCCCGTCACGGCCGCGCCGCCCTTGCGCCTGGCCAGCCGGAACAGCGTGTTCACCCGCAGCGGTGCCGGCCCCCGGTACTGGAACATTTACGGCTACTCGTTCCCGCACAACGCCCCCATCCCGGAAAACGAGTGGAAGGCCAACATCGACTGGCTGGCCGGAAACTTCGCCGGGTTCGGTTACGACATCGCCTGCACCGACGGCTGGATTGAAGGCTCCAGCCGCACCACCGGCAACGGCTACATCACCAGCTACAACGATTCCTGGCAGCACGACTGGGCTTATTGGGCAAACTACCTGGCCGCGCGGAAGATGAAGCTGGGTGTCTACTACAACCCGCTCTGGGTGCACCGGGCCGCCGTCGAAGACGCTTCCAAGACCGTCCTGGGCCGGCCCGACATCAAGATCGCGGACCTGGTGGTGCCCGGGGACTTCTTCGCCCGGGACATCGGCGGAAACCAGCTGTACTGGCTGGACGTGACCAAGTCCGGCGCCAAGGAATACGTCCAGGGCTACGTGCGCCACTTCAAGGACCTCGGCGTTCCCTACCTGCGGATCGACTTCCTCTCCTGGTACGAGGACGGAAGGGACGCGAACATCGGGCAGGTCAACGCCCCGCACGGCCGGGCCAACTACGAACTCGCCCTCTCCTGGATCAACGAGGCCGCCGGCGAGGACATGGAAGTTTCGCTCGTAATGCCGCACATGTTCCAGGACGGTTCTGCGGAACTGGCCAACGGCGACCTGGTGCGGATCAATGCCGACGCCGACAAGGGCGGCTGGGACCGGCTGAGCGGGATGCGCCAGAACTGGCAGGACGCGTGGCCCAACTGGGCCAACCCGTTCTGCGGGTTCACCGGCTGGTCACACCGCAACGGCAGGGGCCAGCTGATCCTCGACGGAGACTTCATGCGCGCCAGCACCTTTGCCAGCGACGAGGAACGCAAGACCATGATGAACCTGATGGTCGCGGCCGGATCACCCCTGGCCATCGCTGACACCTACCAGCAAATCGGCAACAACGCCTGGGTGTACACCAACAAGGAAGTCCTCCAGCTCAATGCCGATGGCCTGGTGGGCAAGCCCCTCTACCGGTCCGCCACTCCGTTCTCCAAGGACCCGGGCTCCCGTGACACCGAACGCTGGGCCGGGCAGCTTCCGGACGGTTCGTGGGGCGTTGCGCTCTTCAACCGCAGCGACACTGAAACGGTCACCAAGACCATCGACTTCGCAAAGGACCTCGGCCTGGCAACCGGGGGCAACGTCCGGGACCTCTGGGAGCACAGGAACCTGGGCATGGAATCCCGGGCCACGGCCGCGCTGGCCCCGCACGCCTCGGCCATCTTCCGCGTCACTCCGCCGAAGATGCACGGCACCACCCGGTACCCCGCGGCCTTCGCAGCCTGGGGAGGCGGGGCCGGCTTCAACAACAACCACCCCGGGTATGACGGCAACGGCTTCGTGGACGGACTCCAGGCGGGCTCCGGCAGCGCGGACCCGCTGGTCACGTTCGCGGTCCAGGTGCCGCACCGCGGCAGCTACGCCATCCGCTACCGGTATGCCAATGCCACCGGCGATACCAGCACCATGACGGTCACCGCCGAAAAGGCGGACCGTTCCACCGTGGACGGTCCGGTCCACGTCAGCTTCCCGGGCCTGGCCACCTGGGACACCTGGGGCGTGGCGGACGGCGCCATCACGCTCGATGCCGGCCTGAACCTGGTCACCATCGGCCGGGGCGCCACGGACAAGGGAGCCATCAACCTGAACTGGATAGAGTTGGACATGTGAGCACACCGACGCAGGCCTTCGGGGTTCCCGCCCTCAGGGATCCGCACCGGGCAGGGCTGTTTTCCCTGGTGCTGCGGCACGCGCCGATCTCGCGGGTGGAGCTTGCCCGGCAGGCATCCCTGGACCCGTCCACCATCGCCCGGACACTCCGGCCGCTGGTTGACCAGGGATACGTGGTGGAGGCGCCCACCACTCCCAACGGCCGCGGCCGGCCCGAGCGCCTGATCGAAGTCGTAGCCACAAAGCACACCGCGGTGGGCATCAAGATCGGTCCGAAGGTCATTTCCGGCGTCGTCACGGACCTGGGCGCAAACGTGCTGGCCCGCGGCGAGGAAGTGGGTGTTCCGCTGGCGCCGGCGGACACCTTCCGGGCCGTCGCCGCCTTGGTGGACCGGCTGCTCGACTCGGTGCCCGGGGCGCGGGAAAAGGCCTTGGGCGTGGGGGTGGCGGTCAGCGGACACGTGGATCCCGACGCCGGGACATGCCGCTTTTCCCCGATCCTTGGCTGGCGGGGGGTGGATGTGGCAACACCCCTGGCGGAACAGATCGCGCTGCCCGTCACCGTCCACAACGACGTCAACGCCCTGGCCGTCGCCGAGCACCTGTTCGGCGACGGCAGGAACGCCCGCAACTTCGCGGTGGTGACCTTGGGGCCCGGCATCGGACTGGGCCTTGTGTTCGACGGAAAGGTGTACGGCGGGGCCCAAGGAGCCGCCGGGGAACTGGGCCACATCCCGCTGGTTCCGGACGGCCCGCTGTGCAGCTGCGGCCGGCGGGGCTGCCTGGAAGCGCTCGCCGGCGACGCAGCGATCGCCGCCGCCGCCGGCACCGCGGATGTGGGCACGGCGATGCAGCTTGCCCGGGACGGCCAGGGCGGGCGGGCAGCCGCCGCCCGGGCAGCCTTCGACGACGCAGGCGGCTGGATCGGGCGGGGCCTGGCAGTGGTGTGCAACCTTGCCGCCCCCGAACTGGTGGTTATCACCGGCGAAGGTTCCGCCGCCTACGACCTGCTGGCCGACCGGTTGGCCGCGTCCCTTCGGGAGTATGCGCTCGAGGGTGGCGACTTCCTGCCCCGGCTCAAGGTGGCGCCCGCCGACGCCGATCTCTGGGGCAAGGGCGCCGCCTGCCTGGCCATCCAGCGGTCCCTGCGCTGAACCACCCCGGTATTCCACGCTGGCGTGCGCCGGCACCATTGCGGCGCGCGCGGGTCTTCCTACAGAATCGAGCAAAGATTGCCTTCACTGAACGTGCGGGCCGCCCTCCGGCAGCCTCCGCGGGACCGCAGCCTGGCGGAACACTGGATCCGGGCCGTCCTGCTCCTCAACCTGGCGCTGCCCTGCCCTGAGGACGCGGGTCCCGTTGACCCGGACCATGCGGGTCCCGTGGACCCGGACGTCGGGCCCGGTCCCGACGGCGGCCGGCGGGACTTCCTGCGCGCGGCCTCTGCCTGGCGGACCGAACTGGAGTCCTTCAACTACGTCCACTGGGAGGACTCCCGGGACGACGCCCTGCTGCATTTCAGCCGGCCGTACGGGTGGCACTGCGTCGCCAACTTCGGCCGCTTGCCCGTGCCGGTGCCCGAGGGGATCGTGGTGATCAGCAGCGGCGCCCTCCAGGATGGGTACCTGCCGCCGGCCACGACCGTGTGGCTGCTCCGCTGGGTGGAATAGCCTGTACCTGCGGGCGGCCGGCAGCCCGGGAGTTGGTCCGGGTGGCCGGAGGGGATAAGACTGTGAACATGGCACGGGGAACGCTTCGCATCTTCCTGGGCGCGGCAACGGGAGCCGGCACAACATACTCCATGCTGCGCGAGGCGCACCGCCTTGCGGCGTGCGGCCGGGACGTGGCCGTCGGCATCGCCGCCGACCACGGCAGGACCGATACCGCGCTGCTCCTGGACGGGCTCGACGTCGTTGCCCCGCGCCCGGTGCCCGGCGCCGGCGGAGCAGCGGCCGCCGAGTTGGACGTGCCGGCAGTACTGGCCCGGCACCCGGAGGTGGCCGTCGTCGACGACTATGCGCACGTCAACGCCCCGGGAAGCCGGAACGGGCGCCGCTGGCAGGACATCGAGGAACTCCTGGCGGCCGGGACGGACGTGCTGACCACCCTTACCGTCCAGCACGTGGCGTCGCTGCGGGACGCCGTCGCGGCCATCACGGACCAGCCGAGCGGTGAAACCGTGCCGGACGCCGTGGTGCGGCGGGCAGAGCACATCGAGCTGGTGGATATCCCGCCCGAGCTGCTGCGCCAGCGCGTCGCCGACGGAAAGGTATTCCCCAAGGACGCCATAGATGCGGCCCTGGCCAACGAATTCCGCCTGGGCAACCTGATCGCCTTGCGCGAAATCGCCCTGATCTGGCTGGCCGACCGCGTGGACGAAGGATTGGCGACCTACCGGAAAAGCCAGGGCATCACCGCCACCTGGCCCGCACGCGAACGGGTGGTGGTTGGCCTGGACGGCGGCCCGGACGGGGAACTGCTCATCCGGCGGGCGTCCCGGATCCTGTCCAGGGTCCACGGCGGCGACCTGCTGGCCGTGCACGTGCGGCGGGGAGACGGCGGCACCGCCGAGTCCGGCCACGCACTGGACGCCCAGCAGCGCCTGGTCACGGACCTCGGCGGAACCTGGCACACGGTCTCGGGGGAGGACGCCGCCCAATCGCTCCTGGAGTTCGCCCGCAGCGTCAACGCCACGCAGATCGTCATCGGCGCCTCGACCGGAGGGCTGTGGAGCCGGCTGCTCGGTTCCGGAGCCGGCGCCAAAGTGGTGCGGGACTCCGGCGACATCGACGTCCACATCGTGTCCCGGCCGCAGGGCGGCGCCGGCCTGCCCAGGCCCGCCACCGCAGCACTGGGCCGGACGCGCACCACAGTCGGGTTTGTCCTCGCCGTCGTCCTTCCGGTCATCCTGACCGCTGCCCTGGCCGCCAGCCCGGACCTCAACCTCGCCACCCACGCGCTGGTGCACCTGACCGGCGTCATGGCCGTGGCCTTCATTGGCGGGTTGTGGCCGGCGGTGCTCGCGGCGGTCTTGGATTCGCTGCTGCTGAACTTCTTCGAGACAGAACCGGTGGGAACGTTCACCATCAAGGACCCGCAAAACGTGTTCGCGCTGGGGGTGTTCCTGGCGGCGGCGGTGGCGGTCTCCCTGGTGGTTGGCCTGTCCGCCCGGCGGGCCCGGGAAGCTGCCCGGGCACGCGCCGAGGCAGCCACCCTGGCGGACCTGGCCCGCGACGCGTTGCTTGCCGATGACACCGTAGCCGCGTTCATGGCCAAGGTCCGGGAAACCTTCCAGGTCCGCTCCGCAGGGTTGTTCACCGTAGCCGGTGACGGCAGCGGTGCGTGGGAACTCCAGGCCTTCTCGGGTGCCGCGCCGCCGCCCGCCCCGGACGCCGCGGCCTTGACGGACAGCGTGGAACTGGCCGACGACCGGACGGCGCTGGTCCTCTCCGGGCGGACCCTGACCGCCGGCGACCGGCTCCTCCTCGCAGCCCACGGCGCCCACCTCCTGCTGCTGCGCCAGCGCCAGGCCCTGCAGCGAAGGCTGCAAAGCACCACCAAACTGGCGGAGGGCAACAGCGTCCGCACGTCCATCCTGCGGGCCGTCAGCCATGACCTGCGCACCCCGCTGGCCGGGATCAAGCTCGCCGTCACCGCCCTGCGCCGCCAAAGCCGCAGGCTGCCGGAGGAGGTGCAGGCCGAGATGCTCGCCACGATCGAGTCCTACACCGAGCGCCTGGACGCCCTGATCTCGAACCTCCTGGACATGTCCCGCATCTCCAGCGGCTCGGCGGCCCCGCTGACAGCGCCGGTCTCCTGGCGGGACGCGATCGAGGACGCGCTGCGCGGGCTCCCGGCAGGCCGGATCCGGGTTGACCTTGCGCCTTCCATGCCTGCCGTGGACGCCGACCTGGGCATGCTGGAGCGGGTCATCGCCAACATCGTGGAGAACGCGCTCAAATACGCGCCGGAGTCGGACGCGGTGATCGTGGGTGTGTCGGCCGGGACGCTGAGGACCGACGACGACGGCGGCGGGTTCGGCGAGTTGCGCATCGTCGATCACGGGGAGGGTGTGCCCGCTGCCGCGGCTGCCGCGATGTTCCAGCCGTTCCAGCGGCTCGATGATGCCCCGGAAGGGCTCGGCATCGGGCTTGGCCTGGCCGTCGCCAAGGGCTTCACGGAGGCCATGGGCGGAAGGCTGGTAGCCGAACCGACCCCCGGCGGCGGACTGACCATGATCATCAGGCTGCCGCTCTCCGCGGGAGCTGCCACCCCGGACCGCCGCCCCGCCGGGAGCACGCCATGAGGACCATCCTGATCGTCGATGACGAACCCCAGCTCCTGCGCGCCCTCCAGGTGAACCTTGAAGCTGAAGGCTACCGGGTGCTGACGGCGCTGGACGGTACGTCCGCCCTGCACCACGCGGAGGGCGGCCATCCGGATGTGATGGT
The DNA here is from genome assembly GCF_058267675.1 of Pseudarthrobacter sp. MOO14. Lineage (NCBI taxonomy): Bacteria > Bacillati > Actinomycetota > Actinomycetes > Micrococcales > Micrococcaceae > Pseudarthrobacter > Pseudarthrobacter sp. MOO14. The sequence continues at coordinate 1,468,592 of NZ_CM177849.1, read as the reverse complement.
CCTGGATCTCGGGCTGCCGGACATCAACGGCGTGGACGTCATCACCAGGGTGCGCCGGACCAGCAGCATGCCCATCATCGTGCTGTCCGCCCGGCACGGCTCCGTGGACAAGGTCCGGGCCCTGGACGCCGGCGCCGACGACTATGTGACCAAGCCGTTCGGGCTGGACGAACTCCTGGCGCGGCTGCGCGTGGCGGGGCGGCGGAGCGGAACCCCGGAAACGGTGGACAGTGGCCCGGCCATCGACGTGGGCGATTTCGAAGTGGACCTGGCCAACCGGAAAGTCACCCGTGCGGGAGACCCGGTCCGGCTCACGCCCCGCGAATGGGCCATCCTGGAACTGCTGGCCCGGAACCCCGGCCGGCTGATCACGCAGCAGCAGATGCTCCGGAAAGTCTGGGGCCCCGGCTACGAGAACGAAACCCACTACCTGCGCGTTTACATGGGCCAGCTGCGCCGCAAGCTCGAGGCCGACCCCGCCCGGCCCCGGCACCTGCTCACCGAGGCCGGCATGGGCTACCGCTTCGAACCGTGACCCGCCCCGCCAAGGGCCCCGGACGGCGTCGTACATCACGCGTAAAGGAATCATTAAGAAAACCCCCTTTCCGACGCCAGCCAATTTTGCCGGTGCTAGCTTCGCAGTGATCGCGGTGCACAGGGCAGCGCGGAAAGGCAGTCATGACCACGTTAAGCAGGCCCCCGGCGGATCCTTCCGCGCTCCACCCGCATGGCAGGAAGGCGCTCAAGGACTGGCTGCTGTTTGGCCTGCAGGACAGCAAGGGCACCCACCAGGGCCCCGGCGGCGTTCCGACGCAGCACGAACGGAAGCACACGTGGTGGCAGGTCATGTGCCTGACCGGCGTGGACTACTTCTCCACCCTGGGGTACCAGCCGGCCATCGCCGCGCTGGCTGCCGGGGTCATCTCCCCGCTGGCCACCCTGGTGCTGGTGGCGGTGACCCTGCTGGGCGCGCTGCCGGTCTACCGCAGGGTTGCCGGTGAAAGCCCGCGCGGTGAAGGCTCCATCGCCATGCTTGAGCGGCTGCTGCCGCGCTGGGGCGGCAAGCTCCTGGTGCTGGTCCTGCTCGGGTTCGCCGCCACCGACTTCATGATCACCATGACCCTCTCGGCAGCCGACGCCACCGCGCACCTGGTCGGCAACCCGGTAGCTCCGGGGTGGCTGCAAAACCAGAACGTCCCCGTCACGCTCTTCCTGCTAGCGCTGCTGGCGGCGGTGTTCCTGCGCGGATTCAAGGAAGCAATCGGCGTCGCGGTGGTCCTGGTGGTCCTCTACCTGGGCCTGAACGCCGTGGTGGTGGTTGTCACCCTGGGACAGGTGATTTCCCATCCTGCGGCCATGGGGGATTGGTGGACCAACCTGTGGGTCTCCCACGGGAACCCCGTGATGGCGGTGGCCATCGCGCTGCTGGTGTTCCCTAAGCTGGCGCTGGGCCTGTCCGGCTTCGAGACGGGCGTTGCGGTGATGCCGCAGGTCCGGGGCGCGGCGGACGATACCGAAGAGAACCCGGCGGGCCGTATCCGCGGCGCCCGGCGCATGCTCACCACCGCCGCCGTGATCATGAGCGTGTTCCTGCTGACCACCAGCTTCATTACCGTGGTCCTGATCCCGGAGCAGGAATTCCAGCCCGGCGGCCAGGCTAACGGGCGCGCGCTGGCGTTCCTCGCACATGAATACCTTGGCGTCGGATTCGGCAGCGTCTACGACATCAGCACCATCGGCATCCTCTGGTTCGCCGGCGCCTCGGCCATGGCCGGCCTGTTGAACCTGGTTCCCCGGTACCTGCCGCGCTACGGCATGGCCCCCGGATGGGCCAAGGCGGTGCGCCCCCTGGTGCTCGTCTTTACCGTGATCGGCTTCGTGATCACCTTTATCTTCAACGCCGATGTCGACGCCCAGGGCGGCGCCTACGCCACCGGCGTCCTTGTGCTGATGACCTCCGCAGCCGTGGCCGTGACGTTGTCGGCGCGCCGCCGCGGGCAGCGGAACCTAACCGTCGGCTTCGGCGCGATTTCGGTGGTGTTTGCGTACACCACGGTGGCCAACATCTTCGAACGTCCCGAAGGCATCCGGATCGCGGCCATCTTCATCCTCGGCATCATCGTGATCTCCCTGCTGTCCAGGGTGCGGCGTTCCTTTGAGCTGCACGCCACCCGGGTGCACCTGGACCAGCAGGCCCTGGAGTTCATGTCCAGCACCCTGGACGGGCCCATCGCGATCATTGCCCATGAGCCGCTCCGGCTGTCAGCGGAGGCGTACCGGGACAAGCTGGAATCTGCGATCGAGGTCAGCCACCTGCCGCTGGCGGGGGACGCCCTGTTCCTCGAAGTCATTGTGGACGACTCCTCCGACTTCGAAACGGAGCTCCACGTCCGCGGCGTGAACCGCCACGGCTACCACGTCCTGGAAGTCCATGGGCCGGTGGTGCCCAACACCATCGCCTCCGTGCTCCTGCACATCAGGGACGTGACCGGGCTGATGCCGCACATCTACTTCCGCTGGACCGAGGGCAACCCGATCACCAACCTGGTGCGGTTCCTGTTCCTGGGCGAGGGCGAGATCGCGCCGGTGACCCGTGAGGTCCTGCGCGAGGCCGTCCCGGACGTCACCCAGCGCCCATGGGTCCACGTGGGCTGACCGGAGGGTCCGCCGGTGTCCCGTCCTTGCGCTTCGGCGCGGGACCGGGGCGCTCTGGTGCAGCGTGCCCCGGTGCCGCCACGTGCGCCACCGTGGCCGCCACCCGGGCGGCGTCCGCCAGCGTCAGCGGGACGTGCGCGCGGAAGGCGGCCTCGGCGTCGTCCTCCCAGACGCCCGCTGCCAGCACCACCACGTGCACCATGTCGCCGTAGGAGTCGTTGCAGGCCAGGATGTCGCCGGGAACTTTGCGGGCGTGCAGGCCCGACGGCGGCCACGGCTGGAAGATGACCCACCATTGCTCGCCGTCCTGGTCGGGGAAGAGGTAGCCGCTGGCCGGCTGCAGGGCACGCCCGTTCAGGGGCCGGCCACCGTAGCCCTCGACGGCCTCGGCTGCGGCGGCGAACTTGACCCTGCCACGGTCCTCCGGCGCCTCGTCCCACCGCATCTGCGCTCCCTGCCTCCCACCTGCTGCCTATGCCTCCATCAAAGGGCTGCACGGGCTCCGGCGGGGTGGACGGGGCCGTTTATTGACGGATTCTTTACACCCCGGCGCGGCCGACGCCCGGCCAGCGGGGCCGGGCCGGTCAACCATAATGGGACCCATGGACAGCCCCGTGACCATCCGCCCCATGCGCCCCGACGACTGGGATGCCGTGCACGCGATCTATGCCGCCGGCATCGCCACGGGGGAGGCGACCTTCGAGAGCGAACCGCCCACCTGGGAAGCGTTCGACGCCGGCCGGTTGCCTGGGCACCGGCTCATCGCCGAGGACGCGGGCCGGGTCCTGGGCTGGGCCGCCGTGTCCCGGGTTTCGTCACGGGAGGTGTACCGGGGCCTCGTGGAGCACTCCATCTACGTGGCGCCGCAGACGCAGGGCCGGGGCGTGGGCCGGCTCCTGCTCGGAGCGCTGATCGATTCCACCGAGGCCGCGGGCATCTGGACCATCCAGTCCAGCATCTTCCCGGAGAACGCGGCGAGCCTGGTCCTGCACCAGCGGCTCGGGTTCCGCGTGGTGGGGACCCGGGAGCGGATAGCCCGGATCAGCAACGGGCCCAAGGCCGGGCACTGGCAGGACACGCTGCTCCTGGAACGCCGCAGCACCGTGGCCGGGACCGGATAGCTCCTACCGCGAGGGCAGGGTCAGGATCTCGGCGCCGTCGTCCGTGATGGCGATGGTGTGCTCCGTGTGGGCCGTCCGGCAGCCGGTGGCGCTGCGGAGGGTCCAGCCGTCGTCGTCCGTGACCAGTTCCGCCGTGTCCGCCATGATCCATGGCTCCAGCGCCAGCAGCAGGCCCGGCCGCAGCTTGAAGCCGCGGCCGGGCCGGCCCATGTTGGGCACGTGCGGGTCCTGGTGCATGGTGGAGCCGATGCCGTGGCCGCCGAACTGGGTGTTGATGGGGTACCCGGCGTCGGTGAGGACGCGGCCGATCGCGTAGGAGATGTCGCCGATCTTGGCGTTCGGCCCGGCGGCGGCGATGCCGGCGGCAAGCGCCTTCTCTGTGGCCTCGATCATCGCCACGCTCTCCGCCGGCCGTGATTCGCCCACCACGAAGCTGATGGCGGCGTCCGCTGCCACCCCGTCCTTGACGACGGCGAGGTCAAGGGTCAGCAGGTCGCCGTCGGCCAGGGCGTAGTCGTGGGGCAGCCCGTGCAGCACGGCGTCGTTGACCCCGGTGCAGATGTAGTGGCCGAACGGGCCGCGCCCGAAGGACGGCGCATAGTCCACGTAGCAGGATTCGGCCCCGGCCGCGGCGATCATCTCCTTGGTCCACCGGTCGATGTCCAGCAGGTTGGTGCCCACCGTGGCGCGGCTTTTCATGGCCTGCAGGATGTCAGCCACCAGGGCACCGGTGACGCGTGCGCGGGCCACTTCGGCGGGGTTGAGGATCTCGATCATGGGGCGCCCTTCATCTGCGGCCGGCTAGCTCTAGGGGCCATCCTATTTGGCCAGCCGCCGCGGGCTGCAAGGGGACGGCCCGGACCTGCGGGATTATTGCGGCGATTGCCAAAGACATAGATGAGTGTAAATATTTACGTATGTCTATGTCTTTGGAGCTGACCGCGGTCCAGGCCGCAGCCTGCTGCGCCCCGCTGGCGCGCCAGCCGCTGTCCGAGTCCGAGGCCGACGGGATCGCGCCGCTGCTGAAGGCCCTGGCGGATCCGGTCCGGCTCCGGCTGATGTCCATGGTGGCCTCGCACCAAGGCGGCGAGGCCTGCGTCTGCGACCTCAACGATGCCTTCGACCTCTCCCAGCCCACCATCAGCCACCACCTGAAGATCCTGCACGAGGCAGGCCTGCTGGACCGTGAAAAGCGCGGCGTCTGGGTCTACTACCGGGCCCGCACCGAGGCCCTGCAGAACCTGGCCGCCCTGATCGGCGGGCAGGCCGCGTGACCGTCCTGGTCCGCCGGGCTGCGGCGGAATTCATCGGTACGGCATTCCTGGTCATGGCCGTGGTGGGCTCGGGCGTGATGGCCTCCAGGCTGTCCCCGGACGACGTCGGCCTGCAGCTTTTGCAGAACAGCCTCGCCACGGGTGCCGCGCTGGTGGCGCTGATCGTGGCACTGCAGCCCGTGTCGGCGTCGTTCAATCCCGTGGTGACCCTGGTGGAACGGGCGCTGGGAATGATCGACACCGCCACGGCGGCCGGCCTGGTTGCGGGGCAGGTCCTGGGCGGGCTGGCCGGCACGGTGGCCGCAAACCTCATGTTCGGGCTGGACGCCGTCACCTGGTCCACGCACCAGCGCACCGGCGCCCCGCTCTGGCTGGGGGAAGTGATCGCCACCGTGGGCCTCCTGCTGGTCATCTTCGGAACGGTCCGCTCAGGCCGGGCAGACCGGGTGGCGTTCGCCGTGGGCGGGTACATCACCGCCGCGTACTGGTTCACCAGCTCCACCAGTTTCGCCAACCCAGCGGTGACCATCGCCCGCACCGTCACGGACACCTTTGCCGGCATCGCACCGTCGTCGGCCCCTGCCTTCATCCTGGTGCAGCTCCTCGGCGGCGCCGCCGGATTCGTCCTAGTCCGCTTCCTCTACCCCTCCCTCCCTGCCGTTTCCACCGCTCCGGCGGCCGACCGAAAGGTGCTCTCATGAGCCACAAACCCTCCGTCCTGTTCGTCTGCGTCCACAACGCCGGCCGCTCCCAGATGGCCGCCGCGTACCTGACCACCCTCTCCCAGGGCGCCATCGAGGTCCGCTCCGCCGGGTCCCAGCCTGCGGAGAAGGTCAATCCGGCCGCCGTCCAGGCCATGGCCGAGGTGGGCATCGACATGTCAGCCGAGATCCCCAAGGTCCTCACCACGGAAGCGGTGCAGGACTCGGACGTGGTAATCACCATGGGCTGCGGCGACGAATGCCCCTACTTCCCGGGCAAGCGCTACGAGGACTGGGTCCTGGAGGATCCGGCGGGCAAGGGCGTGGACTCGGTACGGCCCATCCGCGACGAGATCAAGACCCGCGTGGAGGCGCTGATCGCTTCCTTGACCCCGGCGCAGGGCTGACCGGTGGGCAGCGTGGCATCCGTTGAATCGCTGCCCGTGGCCGTGATCGGCGCCGGGCCCGTGGGCCTCGCCGCGGCCGCCCACCTGCTCGAACGCGGGCTGGAGCCCCTTGTCCTGGAAGCCGGCCCCACCGTGGGTTCGGCCATCCGGAAATGGGGGCACATCCGGTTGTTCTCCACGTGGAAATACAACCTGGACCCGGCCTCGGTGCGGCTGCTCGAACGCAGCGGCTGGGAAGCGCCCCGGCCCACCGCGCTGCCCTATGGTTCCCAGATCGTCTCCGACTACCTCGAACCCCTGGCCGCCACACCGGAACTGAAGGGCCGGATCAGGACCGGCGCCCGCGTTCTTGCCGTGACCCGGCAGGGCATGGACAAGGGCCGCAGCCTGGGCCGGGATGAGGCGCCGTTCCTGCTGCGGATAGAGCACGACGGCGGAGAGGTCACCGAGCTCCTTGCACGCGCCGTAATCGACGCGTCCGGGACATGGACCACGCCCGCGCCGCTGGGATCCTCCGGGTTGCCGGCCCTGGGCGAGCCGGAGGCCCGTGCCGCCGGGCTGGTCACCGGGCCGCTGCCCGACGTCACCGCAGGCGGTTTCGCCGGGCGCCGCACCCTGGTGGTCGGCGCCGGACATTCCGCCGCGAACATGGTGCTTGACCTCGCCCGCGTGGCCCGCGCCAACCCCGGAACCGAGGTCCTGTGGGCCATCCGCGGCGCCTCTCCGGAGCGCGCCTACGGCGGCGGGAACGCCGACGAGCTGCCTGCCCGCGGCCAGCTGGGCACCCGGCTCCGCACCGCCGTCGACACCGGAGCCGTCCAGCTCCTTACGGGCTTCCACACGGCATCCCTCGAAACCCGCGGCAAGACGCTCACCGTGCACGCCGCGGACGGCCGCAGCGTGACGGTGGACCGGGTGATTCCCGCCACCGGGTTCCGCCCGGACCTGTCCATCCTGTCGGAACTCCGGCTGGACCTGGACCCGGCAGTGGAGGCACCCAAGGCCCTGGGCCCGCTGATCGATCCGGACTTCCACAGCTGCGGCACCGTCCCCGCCCACGGCGCCAGGATCCTCGCCCAGCCGGAAAAGGACTTCTACCTTGCCGGCATGAAATCGTACGGGCGGGCGCCCACGTTCCTCATGGCCACCGGCTATGAGCAGGTCCGGTCCGTTGCGGCAGCGCTGGCCGGGGACACCCAGGCGGCGGACGCCGTGGAACTTGAGCTCCCGGAAACCGGGGTTTGCTCCACCAGCCTCCCGGCCGACGCTGCCGGGGACGCGTGCTGTGGCAGCCCGGTGCCGGTGACGATCGGATTCGCCACCGGCGTCGAGCACGGCCGCAGCGGCGAATCCGCGCGCGTATAGCGGCCCTATGGGCTCAGTCGGTGATGTCTGTGCTGGTGCTCAGCTCCCGCCACTGGTCCAGTTCGGCCCGCTGGGCGTCCGCCACCATGCCGAACGCACCGAAAGCGTCCGTGCCCAGGACCAGCAGGCCCGGCGGAGTGGGGGATTCGACGACGGCGATGATCGCCCGGGCGGCCTTGTCCGGATCGCCGGGCTGGTTGCCGTGGCTCGTGTCGCTTTCCTTGCGGCGCTTGCCGGCGGTCTCGGCGTAGTCGCCGATGGGCGTCGCCGACTGGGTCAGCGAGCGGCCCGCGAAATCGGTGCGGAAGCCGCCGGGCTCTATGGCGGTGACGTTGATGCCCAGCGGTTTGAGCTCGTTGCGGAGCGAACCGGACATGCCTTCCAGCGCCGCCTTGGTGGCCGCGTAGTACCCGGAGCCGGCCGGCGTGATCCGGGCGCCGATGGAGGAGACGTTCAGGATGGACCCTCCCTTGGTGGCGCGCATGCCCGGCAGCACCGCCTTGATCATGTCCACCGCACCGAAGAAGTTGGTGTCGAACAGTTGGCGGATGTCGGCGTCGTCGGCTTCCTCCACGGCGGCGCGGTAGCCGTAGCCGGCGTTGTTGACCAGCACGTCGATGTTGCCGAATTTCTCCTCCGCCTGCCTGACCGCGGCATTGATCTGCGCCTTGTCCGTGACGTCCAGGGGAAGTGCCAGCGCGGTGTCCGGGAAGCCTGCGGTGATGTCCTGCACGGATTCGACGTTCCGGGCGGTGACGACGGCGTTGTGCCCGGATGCGAGCACGGCTCCCGCGAGTGCCCGGCCAAGTCCGGTGGAGCAGCCTGTGATGAGCCACGTTGCCATGGGTTGTCCTTCCATAGGGTGTGAAATTCGCTGGGGGAGCGGCAGCTAAGCCGCGTGCCGCCGTCGTGCCTGTGTTGTCAGTTCGTGGGCGCCGTAGCTGTTGTCGTCCGGGTTGACGGTCACGCCCGGGGCCACCAGCTGGTCGATGCGGTCCAGCACTTCCGGCGCCAGCTTCGCGTCGGCGGCCGGGAGGTAGGACTCCAGCTGTTCCATGGTGCGCGGGCCCACGATCGCGGAGGTGACGCCGGGGTGGTTGATGACGAACGCGATGGCCAGCTCAATGAGCGTGACGCCCGCCCATTCGGCCACCTGCGCCAGCTCTTCGACGATGTCCAACTTGCGCTGGTTGGCCGGCTGGGACATGTCGAACCGGGCGCTGGGGCGGGCAGCGGAGGTGGGTGAAGACGCGGAGTCCTTCCGCCACCGCCCGGAGAGCCAGCCGCCGGCGAGCGGGCTGTAGGTGAGGGTGCCCATCCCGTGCCGCTGCACGGTGGGCAGGACGTCCTCCTCGATCCCGCGGGTCAGGATGGAGTACGGCGGCTGCTCGGTGACGAACCGTTCAAGGTTCCGTTCCCGGGAAGCCCACTGCGCCTCCACGATCTGCGAACCGGAGTAGGAGGACGACCCGAGGTAGCGCACCTTGCCCTGGCGGACCAGGTCGGTGAGGGCGCCCAGGGTTTCCTCCACATCGGTGTCCGGGCTGGGCCGGTGCACCTGGTAGAGGTCGATGTAGTCGGTGTTCAACCGGCGCAGCGAGTCTTCCACGGCGCGCATGATCCAGCGGCGGGAGCCGCCGCGCCGGTTGGGGTCTTTTTCGTCCATCGGCATGAAGAACTTGGTGGCCAGGAAGACGTCGTCGCGGCGGCCTGCCAGGGCCTTGCCCACGATTTCCTCTGACACGCCGCCCGAATAGACGTCTGCGGTGTCGACAAAATTGATGCCGGCGTCGAGGGCGCGGTGGATGATGCGGGTGGCGTCGTCGGTGTCGTTGTTGCCCCAGGGGCCGAACATCATCGCGCCGAGGCACAGGGGGCTGACCTGCACGCCGGTGCGGCCAAGCGGGCGGTATTCCATCTGGTTCCTTCTCTCTCAGGCTTGGGGGTTGCTTAGGCCTCGGGGATCACCATGGCGAACCGCTCGGGGCGGGCCACGTCCGGGTCCGGGCCGCTGCGGACGCCGGTATCCAGGGCATCAATGGCAGCCAGGTCCGCCGCGGACAGCTCGAAGCCGAACACGTCGAAGTTCTCGGCGATGCGGGCCGGGTTGGTGGACTTGGGGATGGCGGAGCGGCCCTGCTGCAGGTGCCAGCGCAGCATCACCTGGGCGGGAGTCTTGCCGTGGGCCTTCGCGACGGCGGCGATCGCCGGGTCACGCATGACGTTCTTCCGGTTCTCGCCCCAGCCGGGGTAGAAGGTGATGCCGCCGATCGGCGACCACGCCTGGGTGAGGATGCCGTGCTCTGCGTCTGCGGCCTGGACGTTGCGCTGGGCAAAGTAGGGGTGCAGTTCGATCTGGTTGACGGCCGGGACCACGTCCGTTGCCTCAAGCAGTTGCTTCAGGTGGTGCGGCATGAAGTTGCTGACGCCGATGGCCCGCACGCGCCCGTCCGCCAGCAGGGTTTCCAGCGCCTTGTACGCGGCCACCGTCTTCTCGAACCGGTCCGGTGCGGGCTGGTGCAGGATGAGCAGGTCCAGTTGCTCCACGCCCAGCTTTCCCACCGCTTTGTCCCACGCGTGCAGTGACTCGTCGTAGCCGTAGTCGCTGACCCAGACCTTGGTTTCGATGAACACCTCGGCACGGTCCAGGCCGGAGCGGCGGATGCCTTCGCCCACTTCCCGCTCGTTGCCGTAGGCCGCGGCTGTATCGATGTGCCGGTAGCCCACCTCGAGCGCTGTCTGGACGGCCGCCGTCGTCTCTTCCGGGGGACTTTGGAAGACGCCGAGGCCGAGAGCGGGCATGGTGACGCCGTTGTTGAGTGTGAGTTCCATAACCATTCCTTCACGGTATGGGGATGCGGAGGTTTGTGGGAGGGCTTGACAGTCCCTCCCTCGCGGCGGCGGCCGGGCGTAGCGTGGGTGGCATGACCAACAGCGACGACGTGCGCAAGTTCCTGACTTCCCGCCGGGCCAGGCTCACTCCGGACGAAGCCGGGCTGCCTGCGTATGGCGGCAACCGGCGCGTGAAGGGCCTGCGCCGGGAAGAGGTGGCCATGCTCGCCGGGATGAGCATCGATTACTACATCCGGCTGGAGCGGGGAAACCTGTCCGGTGCCTCGGACAGCGTGCTGGAGGCGCTGGCCCGGGCGTTGCAGTTGGACGACGCCGAGACGGCCCACCTGTTCGACCTGGCCCGGGCGTCCACGGCTGCTCCGCGGGTGCGGCGCAAGCGGAGCCCGCTGACGGTGCGGCCCAGCGTGCAGAGGGTCATTGACGCGATTACCACCGCGCCTGCCTGGGTCCGCAACGACCGCGGCGACGTCCTGGCCGCCAACGAGCTGGGCAGGGCCCTGTACCTGGAAATGATGACCGACGGCGGTACCCCGCCCAACAGCGCACGGTTCACGTTCCTGAGCCCGAAGGCGCGGGAGTTCTTCGCCGACTGGGAACGCGCCGCGGACGACATCGTTGCCGTCCTGCGGTCCACGGCCGGGAAGAACCCGTACGACAAAGACCTGTCCGACCTGATCGGGGAGCTCGCCACCCGCAGCGAGGAGTTCCGCACCCGGTGGGCCCGGCACGACGTGAAGTACCACCGCACGGGCCGCAAACGGCTCCACCACTCGATCGTGGGGGACCTGGACCTGACCTACGAGGCACTGGAGCTCCCCGCCGACCCCGGGCTGCGGATCAACGTCTACACGGCCGAACCGGGCTCGCCGTCCGAGGACGCCCTCAAAGTCCTGGCCAGCTGGGCCGCCACGCAGGAGGAACCGGCCCAGGCATCGGTCACGGAAACCAGCTGACTCTCCGGTGGCGCTGCCCGCTATTTGCCGCCGAGCTCAGCCTGCAAGGGGTAAGTGTTGCTGTCCAGGATCACTTGGGTGCACACGCCCGTTTCCGGATTGAGGACCAGCGGAGCCGCCAGGTTGACGGTGGGCTTTCCTTGGCCCGGGTTCACCACCAGCAACGTGGTGCTCTGGCCCGCTGCCCGGGCAACGGCCGGAAGGGCGGGGGCATACTCCGGCACGTACACGGCGGCGTCGGCCAGGAACAACCGCACCGCGGCGGCCTCGGCCTCCAGGGCGAAGAGGCCATGGGCGCCGTCCACACTGCGCAGCGTGAAGCCATCCAGCCCCTCGAGTCCGGGCATGGGGGCCGTGAAGGTCACCGGCATGGAGGAAACGGCCGTCACCGCAGGAAGTCCATCAGCGTCGGCTGAAGCACTTTGGCCGTGACGGCCAAAGCCACCTGGTAGTTGGATTCCTGCAGTTTCAAATCAAGCACCACCTGTCCGATGTCCGCGTCTTCGATGGCGGACCGCTGTGTTTCCAGCGTAGCCTTCAGCCCCGAGAGCCTGTCCTGCGCGGTCACCAGCTGCGCCTGCCGGGTACCCACCTCGGCGCGGCCGTTGATCACACTGTTCAGGCGCGCGTCCACGGCGCCGAGCTGCGGGGACGGGTCTGCGCCGGATCGGATGGCTGCGGCGACGCCGCTGACCAAGGCGAAAACGGAGCCTGCGCCGTTCCCGAAGATCGCGCCGCCGTCGGCATCCACCCTGACCTTCTGCCCGGCGTCGACGCGCCGCTCCACTGAACTGGCGGGCACCCCGTTGAACACGGGCGGATTCCCGCTGAAGGCGGCCGCGGAATCGGAGCTGCCGGCGAAGACGTTCCGGCCCAGGTACTTGGTGTTGGCGGCGGCCAGCAGGTCCTTGCCCAGCCCGTCGAGCTCCGCGGCGATCGCATCCTTGGCCGGCTGGTTGAGGGATCCGTTGGCGGCCTGCAGGGTGAGGTCGCGGACCTTGTTCAGGATGTTGGTGGCCTGGCCCAGGGCTGCGTCCGCCGTGTCCAGCCAGCCGTTGCCGTCGTTGATGTTGCCGGCGTACTGGTCCGCGGCGCGGAGCTGGGCGCGCGTTGCCATGGCATTTGCCAGCGCAGCGGGATCGTCCGACGGCCTGGTGATGTTCTGCAGGGTGCCGGCCTTCTGCTGCAGCGTGGCGAGCCGGGACTGACCGGCCTGAAGGTTCCGCTGCGCGGCCGCAGCCATCGACTGGTTGGTGACACGGTTCAACATGGGCTACCTTCCCACCAGTCCGGTGTGGTTGATCAGGACATCAAGGGCTTCGTCGACGGCGGTCATCACCCTGGCGGCCGCCTGGTAGGCGTGCTGGTTGCTGAGCAGGCTGATGTTTTCCTCATCCAGGCTGACGGCCGCCCCGGAATCGCGCTGCCCCGCAGCGGAAACACTCGCCGCCGTGGCCAGTTGTTCGTGTTGCTGGGCTGAGCGGGACAGTGCGCCAATACCGGTGACGACGGCGGTCCAGGCCTTGTCCGGGGAGTCCGCCCCCGCACCGAGCTGGGCCAGGGCATCGGCGGTCCCGCCGTCCAGCGCGCCGGCACCGGCCGCCCCGGTGGCGATTCCAGAGGCGTCCGCGGGGACCACCCGCAGCGTGAGCGCCGCCGAGCCCGTGGGGGCCGCGGTGAAGAAGTCCAGCTGGCCGGCACCGGTGGTGGACTGGCCGGCGCGGTGGACAGTGTTGACGTCGGTCATCAGTTTGGTGGCGAAGGCGTCGTAGGAGGCGCCCGCCTCCGCGATGGGTCCGCCGGACCCGCCGGCCGCCGGGGCAAGGAGGGTGATGGCACCTGCGAGCTTCCCGCCGTCGGGCCCTACGGGGTGGCCCGGACGGTCAGCCCACTCAAGCTTTACCGCGGCGCCCGGGCCGGCCATGCTTGCCTGGCCGGACAGTGCCAGGAGGCGGGTGGACGTACCCGACACCAAGGCGTTGCCGCCCACCAGGACATCGGCGGTGCCGTCGGCGTTGTCCCGGACGGTGCCGCCAGCCAGGGCGGCGATGGTCTCGATGGCCTTGTTGCGGGCGTCGACAAGCTCGTTCGCGGAGCCGCCGCCGGCCAGGACCTGGCGGATGCGGGCGTTGTAGCCGGCTACCTGCGCCGCGGCGTCGTTGACGGTTTTCACGTTGCCGTCCGCCTCGGCCCGGACCCGCGTCCATTGCGCATCCAGCGACCGGTAGCCGGCGGAGACGGTGCCGGCGAGGGAGGAGGCCGCCTGCAGCAGCACGGCGGTGGGGGCGGCCCCGCCCGGGTGGTTGGAGGCTCCCTGCCAGGCCGCCCAAAAGCCCTGCAACGCCGCGGTAATTCCGTGTTCGCCGGGTTCCTGGAGGCTGTCCTCGATGCGCTGCAGCTCCCCGGAGCGGACACTGGCGTATCCGGCCTGGGCTGCGCTGGACCGGACGCCGGCGTCCAGGAAGCTGTTGCCCAGGCGGGCGATGGCGTCCACGGAGACGCCTTGTCCGGGCTGGAGCAAGCCCGTTGCCAGGCCGGTGGGTGCCGGGGCGCCGATGGCCGACTGTTCAAGCCGCTGCCGCGTGTAGCCTTCCGTGGTGGCGTTGGCGATGTTTTGGCCCGCCACGTTGATGCCCTGCCGGGCCGCGGTAAGGCCCAGATAGGCCGTGTTCAGTCCGCCGAATGTGCTCACTGCTGTCCTTTGCTGGTGCGGGTGTGCCGGTCAGATTTTTTGGTCGAACAAGTGCGACGCCTCGGTTTGCCCGGCACGGCCCTGGGAGTCGTACGTGCCGGCGGCCGGCTGGAGGTTGGCTGCTGTTTCCTGGGTGGAGCGCACCGCTGCGCGCAGGAACTGTTCGTTGGAGTCGCGAAGTTCCTGGATGGCGGCGGTCTGCCGCTGCATGGCCGTCAGGTGCGCGGTGAGGATTCCCGCCCACGCTTCGTCCGGGGCGGCGGACGCCAGTTCCGCCAACGAGGAATCCTCGGAAAGACCCCAGGCAGCGGCGACGGCAGATGCCTCCAGGGCGCGTGCCAGTCCTGCCTTGGACAGGCGCTCAAGGACCTGCTCCACCTCCCGCGTGCCGTGCGGGAGCCACCGTGACTTGCCGGCGGTAAGCAGCAGCTGCTCCTCCTCCAGCTTGAACGTCAGGAGGTCCAGGAGCTCGCGTTCGCGCCACAGCAGTGCCGAAAGTTCGTGGATGGCCATGGCTGGTCAGCTCCAGGTTCGTTGGGTTGGCGTCGTGTCATGGGAAAGCTATCGGCCGGCAGAGTGGGTGCGTTAGGAGCAGCCGGGGGAGGAACGCCTGGAAGGGATTGCCAAAAACTTCCCGGCCGTTTTTCCTAACCGGGGTTGCCGCTGCTCCGATAGCTGGTTGTGAGGGCCCACGGATGGGCCTTCGACACAACGTCCCACATCACGGAGGAAACACCATGGGAATGCAGATCAACACCAACCTGGCTGCGAACAACGCGTACCGCAACCTCAACAACACCCAGAACGACCTGTCCAAGTCGCTGGAGAAGCTGTCCAGCGGCCTGCGCATCAACCGCGCTTCGGACGATGCAGCTGGCCTGGCCATCTCGGAAGGCCTGAAGTCGCAGGTCAACGGCATGGGAGTTGCAGCCCGCAACGCCCAGGACGGCATCAGCGTCATCCAGACCGCTGAAGGCTCCCTGAATGAAGTCCAGTCGATCCTGCAGCGCGTCCGCGACCTCGCGGTCCAGGCCGGCAACGACTCGAACAGCACGGACTCCCGCAAGGCAATCTCGACCGAAGTGAAGGCACTGGGCGCCGAGCTTTCCCGCATTGGCGCATCGACGACCTTCAACGGAACGTCGCTGCTCGGAAGCGAAACCGTTGCCGGCACTCCCAACAGCCTCACCTTCCAGGTCGGCGCCGGGAGCACCGCCAACGACCAGATCACGGTTAACCTCAAGGACGTCTCTGCCATCGGCACAATCGTCACAGGTCTGGCCACTGAGGCAACCGCAGGTGCCGGCGATGACGGGTTCAGCTCAGCGGCCAAGGCATTGACCACCATTTCCTCGATCGATACCCAGATCAAGGGTGTTTCCACCGCCCGCGCGTCCCTCGGTGCCGACCAGAACCGGTTCGAGAGCGTCATCCGGAACCTGAACGTGTCCAAGGAAAACCTGTCGGCCGCCAACAGCCGCATCCGCGACACGGACATGGCTGAGGAAATGGTGAAGTTCACCAAGAACAACATCCTCTCCCAGGCAGGCACCGCCATGCTGGCCCAGGCGAACCAGTCCAGCCAGGGCGTCCTGCAGCTCCTGCGCTAGTCCGCTCCGGGCCACCGTCCGGTAGCAATGTTGTACCGGTGAGGGCCGGGCGGAGTGATCCTCCGCCCGGCCCTCACCTGCAGCGCCTCCCTTGTCCCAGCCACCCACCCACAGCACCCAGGAGCAGCAGCGATGGGCATATCCCTCGACGGACTGGCCAGCGGCCTGGATACCACCGCCCTGATCAGCTCCCTCATGCAGGTCGAAGCGATCCCGCAAACCCAGTTGAAGAACAAATCGGCTGACATCCAGTCGATGGTTTCCGCGCTCCAAGGGCTCAACTCCAAGGTGGCCGCCCTGGCCACGCAGGCCTCCGCCGCCGCCAAACCCGGCGCGTTGAACCTGAACACAGCCACCAGCAGCAGCGACAAAGTCACGGCCACCGGCACCGCTGCAGCGGCAGCCGGGTCCATCGACTTCACCGTGACCAGGCTGGCCCAGACCCAAGTCAGCGTCTCGGATGCCCTGACGGCCTGGCCGCAAACCACCCTGACCATCACCCAAGGCGGCAAGGCCGTGGATATCACCGCGGCTTCCACGTCCTTGGATGATGTGGTGACCGCCGTCAATGCTGCCGGCGCCGGAGTCAGCGCCGCCAAAGTCGCCGTAGGCGGCGGCCAGTACCGCCTGCAGTTCACTTCCACCACCCCCGGCCAGACCGGTGCGTTCACCGTGACCAACTCCGGTGCCGCTGTTTCCGATGCCAAAGCCGCCCAGGACGCCGAGATCCAGCTCTGGTCCGGGCTGGCAACCCCGCAGTCCATCACCTCCGCCACCAATACCTTCACCGACCTGCTGCCCGGAGTGTCGGTGACGGTCAAGGAAGCATCGGCAACCCCGGTTACCGTCACCGTGGCACGCGACGACGCCCAAATCGGCAAACTGGCCTCCGACCTGGTGTCAGGACTGAACGGCGTCCTGGCCTTCGTTTCGGCCCGGAGCGCCGTCAGCACCTCGGGCACCACCACCAGCGCAGGCATCTTCACCGGCGACAGCACGGTACGGGACGTGAACCAGAACCTTCTGTCCGCTGCCTCCATGCCGGTGGGCGTCCCGCCGCGCTCGCCCTCTGAAATCGGCATCAGCATCACCAAGGCCGGCACCATGGAGTTCGACCAGGACAAGTTCGCAGCAGCCCTGGCCGCAGACCCCGCCGGAGTGCAGGCCAAGGTCCAGGAACTGGCCGGACGCCTCGCGGCAGCGGCCACCACGGCGTCGGACAAATATGACGGCACCCTGACCACCAGGATTTCGGGACAGCAGTCCACGGTCCGGGACCTGGCGGACCAAATCAGCGACTGGGACACCCGGCTTGAGGACCGCAAGCAGACCCTCCAGCGCACCTACTCCGCCCTTGAAGTGGCCCTCAGCGGCATGAAGGCGCAGTCATCCTGGCTGTCCTCCCAACTTGCCGGCCTCTCCACCTCCTCAGGAAGCTCCTCATCATGACCTCCACCCCTTTCGGCGGCTACGGCAACGCGGCCCAGCGCAATCAGTACCTGGCCGAGTCGGTGCTTTCGGCGCCACCGGCCCGGCTGCTCACCATGCTGTATGACCGGCTGCTGGTGGACCTGGCCCGCGCCGAAGCGGACCAGGAAGCAGGCAATTGGGCCATGGCATCGGTCCACCTGCTGCACGCCCAGGCCATCCTGACCGAACTTTCCTCCTCGCTGAAAGTCGAGGCGTGGGACGGAGCCGGCAGCCTCCTGGGAATCTACAACTACGCCTCCACCGCCCTCATCAACGCCAACATCCAGCGCGACCCCGCACTGACCAAGGAAGCGATCAGCCTGCTGGAACCCCTCCGTCAGACCTGGCACGAAGCTGCCGCGATGGTGCCGGCGGCCACCCCCGTCCCGGCAGCCAATGCGGCCGCGACTGTGGCGGCCCCCGCCGCTATCCGGGGGACCAGGGAGTCTTTGTTCCCTACTGGCAACGGGATGCTCGGCGTTGGCTGAAAGCCCGACGACGGACCCCGCCGCGGAAGCGGACGCCGCCTTGGCACGCTGGACGGCAGTGCTGGACTCCCTGGAGCGGACCGCGGATGCGGCCGGTGCCCTGATCCACCAGCACACCCGGGGTATCCCCGGCACATCCCCAAGGCCGGTGAGGGCCCAGCAGCTCCAGCGGACCCAGCCGAACCAGCAGGCCAAGCTGCCGCCGCTCGCCGCGCTCCCGGACCCTGCGGCGGCTGCGGTCCGCGCGCGGGCGGTGGCGCTTGCCGCCCGGCAGGAAGCCCTGATCCGCCAGCTTGAGGAGGCTCGGGCGGATGTGGCGCGGCAGTTGCAGGCGGTGTCCTCCATCCCTGGTATCGGGGCGCCGGCGGCCGCCGTCTACCTGGACGTCACGGGCTGACGTACCCGCATGACCGGGCAGGCAGGACGGGCTGGAAAACTGGGCGGGTTTTCCTCCTAACGCCCCGCTGACCTGTGCCGATAACTCCTGACAGAGCACGGATCGCTCGATGCCACGGCCACGGATCGGCCTCTGAAACACCACCAGGCAGGTTTGTCGTGCTCGAATCCGTGACCTCCGCGGCGCTCTCCAGCGCCTTGGACGGCCTGGCGCTGCGCCAGCGCACCATCGCCAACAACATCGCGAACATCAACACGCCCAACTACCAGGCCAAGCGCGTCTCCTTCGAGGAGGCGCTCGCCGCCTCGGTGCGCAACGGCAACGGGCAGGCGGCGCCTTCTGTCGAGGCGTCACTGGAGCCAACGCAGCTCAACGGAAACAACGTCAACCTGGATACCGAAACCCTCTCCAACATCGACACCGTGCTGCGCTACCAGTTCGCCTCCCGGGCAGTTAACGGCGAGTTCACGGCCCTCCGCGCGGCGATGAGGAACAATTGAAATGACCTTCGACGCCATCGGCATTGCCGGAACCGCCCTGACCGTCCATCGCAAGTGGCTGGACGCCGTCTCGGACAACCTGGCCAACATGAACACGGCAACCAGCACCAACGGCCCGGCGTTCCGCGCGCGCTACATCGAGGCCGCCGAAGGCCAAAACGGCACCGGCGTCTACGTCAAGAGCACCCCTGCCGGGGACGCCACCGGCCGCCTGGTGTACCAGCCGGATCACCCCCTGGCCGACGCCCAGGGGTACGTCCGCTACCCGGACATCGACCTGTCCGAGCAAATGGGCGCCCTGATCATCGCCCAGCGCGGATACCAGGCCAACGCCCAGGTGGTGGACCGCGCCCGCGAAACCTATTTGGCTGCACTTGAGATTGGAAAGTCCTGATGGCATTCGATGCGCCGAGCGCAATCAGCAATATCGCCGGAGCCGGAGCCGGAGCCACCACCGGCCGGGGCGTGCAGGCAGTGCAGGGGACCGGCTACGTTGATGGCCCGGCCGCCGCCGGAAGCACCCCCTCCGGCGGTGCCTTCGCCTCGGCCCTGACCGGCGCCGTCGACAATCTTCAGCAGCTGCAGTCCACGTCCAAGTCCCTGGCCGTCTCAGCCGTCACCGGCAACCTCGACGACATCCACGCCGCCACCATCGCCGCCACCCGCGCGCAGGTGACGCTGGAATTGGTGGCCTCCGTGCGCAACAAGGGCGTTGACGCCTTCAACGAGATCATGAGGATGCAGGCCTGATGCCCCCGCAGATTGCCGCGTTCTTCCGCAGACTGGGCTCCGGGGTCAAAGGGTTCACGCCGGCGCAGCGGACCCTGGCGATCCTGGGCGTCGCTGTCCTGGTCCTGGGTACCGTGGCGCTGGGTGCATGGCTGGGCAAGCCAGCCTACTCGCCCCTTTTCTCCGGGCTGAAGGATACCGACGCGAACGGCATCGTGGAGCAGCTGCGCAAGGACAACGTGCCCTACGAGATCGCCAACGGCGGCTCCACCATCCTGGTGCCCGAGGAGAAGGTCTACGACGAGCGGCTCAAGGCTGCCGCCGCCGGGCTGCCGTCCGCCGCGGCCACCGGGTACTCGCTGCTGGACAAGCTGGGCGTCACGTCCTCCGAGTTCCAGCAGTCCGTCACGTACAAGCGCGCCCTGGAAGGCGAACTGGCCTCCACCATCCAGGCCATGGACGGGGTCAAGACGGCCGCCGTGCGGCTCGCGATCCCGGAAAAGTCGGTCTTCGTGGACAAAACCCCGGACCCCACCGCATCCGTGTTCGTGGAGACCCAGCCGGGCACCACGTTGTCCCCGGACAAGGTGCAGGCCGTGGTCCACCTGACCTCGGCGGCCATCGAGAATCTCAAACCAGCCAACGTGTCGGTGGTGGACTCGCAGGGCAACGTGCTCTCTGCCATCGGCGGAGCTGCCGCCGGGTCCTCCTCCAAGCAGGCCGCCGAATACCAGCAACGCACCACCGACTCCGTCAAGGCCGTGCTGGACAGCGTCGTGGGCCCGGGGAACGCCACCGTGGCCGTGGCAGCGGACGTGACCGGGGAATCGGCACAACAGCGCAGCGAGACGTTCACTGCCGCCGACGGCGTCCCCGCCCTCAGCGAGACCACCAAGACCGAGAAGTTCACCGGCACCGGCGGCGGGGGAGCGGCCGGCGTGTTGGGACCGGACAACATCGCCGTGCCGGGCGGCACCAACGGCAACGGCACGTTCGACTCCTCGGACACCACCAAGAACAACGCCGTCAACAAGGTCACCGAGGACCGGACCATCCCGCAGGGTGCCGTGAAGCGGCAAACCATTTCCGTGGCCATCAACCAGGCCGCGGCCGCCGGGGTCAACCTCACGTCCGTGCGGTCCCTGGTGACCGCCGCGGCCGGGGCTGATCCCGCCAGGGGCGACGTGGTCACCGTGGAGATGCTGCCGTTCAGCACGGCTGCCGCCGACAATGCCGCCGCTTCCCTCAACGCTGCCAAGGCCGACGCCGAGGCCGCCCGCCAGGCCGAGCTGATGAAGACGCTGGTCATTGCCGGCAGCATCCTGTTGGCCGCCCTCGCCCTGATCGTCGTGATGCTCATCGCCTGGCGCCGCCGCCAGCTGCGCGAGCCGGTGGACCTGGGCGTGGGCATCGAATACCCCGCCCTCCCCGGCGGCGCCGTCCAGGCCCTCGAAACCGCGCCGGCCACCTCCGCCATCCCGCTGCCCGCTCCGGTACCGCTGCCGCTCCCGGACGCCGAAGCCCTCGACGTCGAACGCCGGCGCGCGCAGATCGAGGCCATGGTGGCTGAGAGCCCGGCCCGCACCGCCGACTACCTGCGCGGCCTGATGGACGACAGGCAATCCGTATGACCGCCCAGCCCGGTACGGGCCTGGCCGCCCCGGTGAAGGCCGGCGCGCCGCTGTCCGGTCCACAGAAGGTGGCCGTGGTCCTGATGCAGATGAGCCCGGAAAACGCGGCAGCCGTCATGGCCCAGTTCTCCGAGGCGGAGGCCGAGGACATCGCCGCCGAGATCGTCCGGCTGCGCCGGGTCCCGCCGGCCGTCGCGGACCAGGTGATGGGCGAATTCCATGACATCGCGGTCAGCGGCCGCCGCACGGCCCGCGGCGGGCAGGAACTGGCCGTCGGGCTCCTGGAAGCGTCCTTCGGCGCGGACAAGGCTGCCGGCTTCATGGACCGGCTCGCGTCCACGATGGCTGGGAAATCCTTCGAGTTCCTGGAAATGATGGACGCCGGGCAGATCCTGGCGCTGATCGACGGCGAGCTGGCGCAAACCATCGCCCTGGTCCTGGCGCACCTGCGCCCGGCGAAGGCCTCGGCCGTGATGGCGGGCCTGGGCGAGGCGCAGCGCAGCGACGTCGCCCGGTGCATCGCGGTGATGGGGTCACCCACGCCGGAGGCGGTAGGCATCGTGGCGGAGACGCTCAAGCAGCGCTCGGGAGCGGTGGTGTCGCAGGGCAAATCCACCGAGACGGTGGGCGGAATCCAGCCGCTGGTGGACATCATCAACCGCTCGGACGTGGCCACCGAACGGTCCGTGCTGGACGGCCTGGAAACCCTGGACCCGGCCCTTGCCACCGAGGTCCGGGCCCGGATGCTCACGTTCGTGGACATCGTGAAACTCGAGCGCCGGGACATCCAGCAGATCCTGCGCGGGGTGGCGCCCGAGGTGCTGGCCCTGGCCATGAAGGGTGCCCCGGCCGTGGTCCTGGATGCCGTCCGCAGCAACGTTTCGGGCCGCAACCAGGAGATCCTCGAGGCCGAGATGGCCAATGCCGGGCCGGTGCGGGCCTCGCAGGTGGAGGAAGCCCGGGCGGACATTGTCCGGTCCATCCGCGAGCTGGAAGCCAGCGGAGCCATTGTGGTGCGCCGCGGCGAGGAGGACGACCTTGTCTACTGACGCCGCCCCGGCAGCGGTGGTCTTCCCGCGCGTGCAGCAGTCCGCCCCGACCGAGTCCCGCGACCGCGGCTACGTGCAGGGCCACGCGGCGGGGTACGCGGCCGGCCTGCGCGCAGCCGCCGCGGATCAGGAACGCCAGGCCGATGCCATGCGTGCCGAGCATGACGCCGTGCTGGCCCACGCCCGCGAGTCCGCCGCCAGGGCAACCGCCCTCCTCCAGGCCGCGGCTGCCGCCTTCCAGCAGCGGTTCGCGCTGGTGCTGCAGGACAGCGAACAGGTGCTGGCCGCCGGTGCCCTGGAACTGGCGGAGGCAGTGCTCGGCTATGAAATGCACGACGGCGACCGCACCGCCCGCGCGGCGCTTCACCGGGCGCTGGGCGGCAGCACGTCCGCCGCACCGGCCGCCGTCCGCCTCCACCCGGCCGACATCGCGCTCCTGGACGGCGCCGGCGCCACCGCGGACGCCGCCGTCGACCTTGTTCCCGACTCTTCCCTGGCCCGCGGCGACGCCATCGCGGTCTACCCGGACGGCTGGCTGGACGCCCGGCTCCACACCGCAGTGGCCCGAGCCCGTGCGGCGCTGCTCGGCCCGGACAACGTGCCCGGAGGTGCGGCATGAGCATCTCCTGGCGCCCGTACGGCGCACGCTTCGCCGCAGCGGTGGGCGCAGCCGCCCCGGAACGGGTGGGCACCGTGACCGCGGTCCTGGGCCTCGGCCTGGAAATCACCGGGCTCGAGTGCGCGGTGGGGGACCTGGTCACCGTGGGTGACGGCCCCGGGCTGGACGCCGAGGTGGTGGCTTCCGTCAGCGGCGCCATCCGGTGCATGCCGCTGGGACGGCTGGCAGGGGTGGCCGCCGGCGATCCCGCCCGGTCCAAGGGCAGCCCGCTGCTGGTTCCCGCCGGCCCGGGCCTGAAGGGGCGCGTGCTGGACGGGCTGGGACGGCCCATCGACGGCAAGGGGCCGCTGACCGCCGGCCGGTACGTGCCCGCGGACAACGAATCGCCCTCCGCCATGCACCGGGCCCGAGTGTCCGCGCCCCTGCACACCGGGGTCCGGGTCCTGGACACCATGGCCACCCTGGGCAGGGGGCAGCGCATGGGGCTCTTTGCCGGGTCCGGGGTGGGCAAATCCTCACTGCTGTCCATGGTTGCCCGCGGCACCGACGCCGAAGTGTCCGTCATTGCCCTGGTGGGGGAGCGCGGCCGCGAAGTCCGCGAGTTCCTCGAAGACGACCTGGGACCGGAGGGACTGGCACGGTCCGTGGTGGTGGTGGCTACCTCGGACGAGCCCGCCCTGATGCGCCTCCGCTGCGCCGTGACCGCAACCCGGATCGCCGAATCCTTCCGGGAAGCCGGGCAGGACGTGGTGCTGATGATGGACTCGCTGACGCGGGTGGCCATGGCCCAGCGCGAGATCGGCCTGTCCGCCGGTGAACCGCCCGCCACCCGCGGCTACCCGCCGTCGACGTTTTCCATCCTGGCCCGGCTGCTGGAACGCGCCGGTACGGCCCGGACTGGCTCGGTGACCGGTGTCTACACCGTGCTGGTGGACGGCGATGACCACAACGAACCCATCGCGGACGCCGCCCGTTCCATCCTGGATGGCCACGTGGTCCTGGACCGGAAGCTGGCCGTGACCGGGCATTTTCCGTCCGTGGATGTGCTGGGTTCGGTGTCGCGCGTGGCGTCAAAGGTCAACCCGCCGGAGCGGACGGCGGTTGCGGCCGCACTGCGGAAGGTGCTGGCCGCACGCCGGGGCGCCCAGGACCTGATCGACGTCGGCGCCTACCACCGCGGCACGAACCCGCTGGTGGATGCGGCGCTGGACAACGAGCCGGCCATCAACGCCTTCCTGCAGCAGCGCATGGACGATTCCACCCCGCCGGACATGGCCTGGCAGGCGCTCACCTCCCTGACCAACCGCCTGGGCACGCCCCTCGAAGGAGCCGCATGAACCGCCAGTTTCCCCTCGCCGGACTGCTGAGGCTGCGCCAGCTGCAGCAGGACCAGGCAGCCACCGGCATGGCGCGTGCCGCCTCCCGCTCCGAGGATGCCCGTGGCCGGCGCGCTGCGGCGCGGAAGGAACTCGGCGATTCCGTCGATTCCGCGGTCAGTTCGTCCTCCCTGCTGGCCCTCGCGGCCGCCCGGGCATCCTCCCAGAGCATGCTGGCGGACCTCGACGCGCTGTCCGCCGCGGCGGAGGCGGACCTGGCCGAGGCCCGCGCAGACTACACGCAGGCCCGGCGGATGGCGGTGGGGCTGGAGAAGCTCGAGCTCCGCCACGGTGCCGAGCTGGCCGCCGCAGAACTGCACGCAGAACAGGGCGTCCTTGACGAGATCGCCGCCACCTCGTGGCACCGCAAGGCCGGGGAGGCGACGTCATGAGCATGGCCGAAATCATTGGGCGGATCGGAACCATCGAGTCCATGATCAGCGAACTCTCGCGGCCCCTTTCTACGGCGGCTCCGGCGGCGGCCGCCTCCGGCACGTCAGCGGCGAATGCGGCTGCGTTCGAATCAGCGCTGGCCGCTGCCGGTACGGATGCGGGTGCCGGGGCGGGACTGCTTGCTTTATCCGGGCTGGCGGGGCTGGCGGGGCTGGCGGGGCTGGCGGGACCGGGCGGCGTCACGGGACCTGGCGGCAGCACGGGCCCGTCCGCCATTGCCGGAACCGCGGGGCTTGCCGGAACCTCTGGTCTCACCGGAACCTCCGGGCTCTCCGGGACGGCTGCGGCGTCCGCTCCGGCAGCGCCCGGAAAGGCCACCGGCACCGACGTGGTGGCCACCGCCAAGAAGTACATCGGCGTCCCGTACGTGTGGGGCGGCACCAACCCGGCCACCGGAATGGACTGCTCCGGGTTCGTGCAACGGGTCTTCAAGGACCTGGGCGTGGAACTCCCGCGCGTCGTCAGCGACCAGATGAAGGTAGGCACGCCCGTGGCGTCCCTCGCCGAGGCCAAGCCGGGAGACCTGCTGGTCAGCTTCGGCGGGAACCACATCTCCATCTACCTGGGCAACGGCAAGGCGATCGACGCGCCCGTCCCCGGCCAGACCATCCAGGTCCGGGACGCCTGGGAACAGCAATCGAACCTGACGGCCATCCGCCGCATCGTCCCCGCAGGGCAGGGCGCCTGATGCCGGCGGCGGTCCTTCTTCCCACCGCCCCGCCCGCAGCGGCGCGGGGCGGGGCCTCTGCAGGGGCGGCGCCTGACCGGGACGGCGGGGCCGGGTTCGGCGCGGTGCTCGGCGGCGTGCTGGCCGGCCCTTCCCTGCAACCGAACGTTCCTGGCCAAGGCAACGGCGGGGACGCCAAAGACACCACGGACGACGCCGGTACCGGGGTGGCCGGGCAGCCCGCCGCCGTGCAGGGTTCCGTTGCGGCCTTGCTGGCTGCTGCGGGGATGGTTCCGGCCCAGGCCCACGCAACCCCCGCACCAGGCACGACGGCAGCCACGGCAACAGTTACGACGGCGCCAGGGACGGTAGGAGTCCCGGCACCAGGTCCGGTCGCAGCTGCTGCGTCCGGGTCCACGGCAGCGGCCCCTGTTGCGCCAGCGGCCTGGGACGGCAGGCAGCAGCCCGCTCCGGCGGCGGCCCCCGGCGCTGTGGCAGCCGGTGCTGTGGCTGCCGGTGCGGTGGTGGCAGGCGAAGTCGTGGCTGGCGCGGCGCCTGACGCCGGCGTGCTTCCTCCCATGTCTGCAGGCCCGGCAGCCGCGCGCGCTACAAGCCTTCACACCCCTGCCCCCGGTCTTGCAGGATCCGTGCCGGAGGCGGCTGCGCCCGCGGCTCCTGTGCCCGCGCCCGGGGCAGTGGAGCCGCGCGCCGAGTCCGGAACCGTTCAGGCCAACCCTGCGCCGGGCAACGGCGGACCGCCCTCGGTGGCCGTGCCCGCGCAGGTTCCCGCAGCACCCCAGCCCGCACCCACCGCCCTTCCTGCCGCGGCAGCCGGTCCTGCACCTTTCACCCACCCGGCAAGGCTCACGCCGCAGCTGGCCGGCCCCTTGTTCTCCTTGGCCAGCGCCGCGCCCGGGGAACATGTGATGACCCTGAAAGTGTCCCCTGAGGCATTGGGTCCGCTGACCGTACGGGCCCACATCGACGCCACCGGGGTGCGCATTGAGCTGTTCGCCCCGGCGGACGCAGGACGCGACGCCTTGCGGACCATCCTGCCCGAGCTGCGCCGCGGCCTGGCCGAATCCGGCCTCGCAGCCAACCTCAACCTCTCGCAGCACGGCGCCCCGCCGGACCCGAACCCGGGGGGACCCGGCGGCCAGGCGCCCGGGCAGCACCGTGAACCGGCCGGCCAGCCCCGGCCAGGGCAGCCCGCCGCGGCACCGTCCGATGCTGCCCGCCCTTCCCGGCTCCGCGCCGGCGTCGTCCTTTCCGGAAACCGCCCCGGTGTCCTGGACATCATGGCCTAGCCCGCAACCCATGAAAGAGAGCCACCCATGACCATCGAAGCCGTCGGCGCCACCACCGGCATCCCGGCCGCCGCCAGCGCGCGCAAACCCGTCCAGACCATGGATTCGGACGTCTTCATGAAACTCCTGGTCACGCAGCTCAAGTACCAGGACCCGGGCGCACCCATGGACACCAACCAGATGATGGCCCAGTCCGTGCAGCTGTCCATGATGGAGAAAATGACCGAGCTCTCCGGCGGCGCCAAGGAAAGCTTCTCCCTGCAGATGCGCACCGCTGCGGCCCAGATCGTGGGATCGGAGGTGGGCTACACCCTGGCTGACGGGACCATCGGCAGCGGCGTGGCCAGCGCAGTGTCCTTCGCCACCAGCACGCCGCTGGTCACCGTGGGGTCCGCCAAAGTCCCGCTCGATTCCCTCACCGGGATCAGCTCCCCCGCCCCGAAGCAATAGCTCCACGACACCGCCCTACCCACCCGCCCCATCCGACGAAAGGCCCACCCATGCTGCGTTCCCTGTACTCCGGCATCTCCGGACTCCGCGCCCACCAGACCATGCTGGACGTCACCGGCAACAACATCGCCAACGTGAACACCACCGGCTTCAAGGCCTCCGCCACCCAGTTCCAGGACACGCTCTCGCAGATGACGCAGCCGGCCGCCGCGGGACAGGACGGCGGCGCCGGTACCAACCCGGCCCAGATCGGCCTGGGCGTGCGGGTGGCGGGCATCAGCACCGACTTCGGGCAGGGCTCGGCGCAGACCACCGGCAAGGCGTCGGACCTGATGATTTCGGGCGACGGCTTCTTCGTCACCGGCAAGGGTGCGCAGACGTTCTACACCCGCGCGGGCGCCTTCGAACCGGACAACGCGGGCCGGCTGGTCAGCCCGGACGGCGGCATCTTGCAGGGCTGGACCGCGGTCAACGGGGTGGTCAACACCGGCGGAGCGCTGGGCGCCATCGTGGTTTCGCCCAACACCACCTCGCCCGCCGTCGCCACCACCACGGCGGCCCTGGACGGGAACCTGCCGGCGGACGCCGCGGTGGGCACCGTGCTGGAACGCCAGGTCAAGGTGTTCAACGCCGACGGCGCCTCCCGCACCCTGGATCTGACCTTCAGCCGGACGGCGGGCGGCTGGGACGTGGCCGGCAAGGACGCCACCGGCGCCACCGGCGCCACCGCCCTGACGTTCCAGAACGGTGCGCTGGCCTCCGGCGGCACCCTGGCCGTTGGCGGCATCACCGTGAACCTGGGCACCGTCACCGGGTACGCGGGGATGAGCACGCTCACCGTCGCCGGGCAGAACGGGGCCGAGGCCGGAACCCTGCAGTCCTACACCCTGGCCCCGGACGGGTCCGTGGTGGGGTCCTTCAGCAACGGCAGCCGGGCCGTCCTGGCACGGGTGGCGCTGGCCAAGTTCGCCAACCCGGGCGGCCTGGAAAAGGCCGGAGGGTCCTCCTTCGTGGCGACGGGAAATTCAGGTGCTGTCCAGGTGGGAACGCCGGGCGCCGCCGGGATGGGCACCTTGGCCACCGGGTCCCTGGAAATGTCCAACGTGGACCTGTCCCAGGAGTTCACCAACCTGATCGTGGCGCAGCGCGGGTTCCAGGCCAACGCCCGCATCATCACCACCTCGGACGAGGTCCTCCAGGAACTGTCCAACCTGAAGCGCTGAATCTATGGAAGAACTGACTGTCTCCTAGGCGGCACCCACGGGCGGCTGCGGCCCGTGGTCACCTGCGGGGCAGGGGTGTCTCTTGTGCACTGCCCGGGTCAATGGGAGCGTCCCGTTGGTTGCCGGAAGCACAGCTCGGCGACGGATCAGCCGAACACCAAGCACTGAACGGTCGAAGCCCTCGCATCATGAAGAGAGCCGGAGGGCGGCAATTGGTGGCGAACCAGGGTCCTGACGAGCAGTCCTGTGTGGTCTCGGAGAGCTTGCAGGACATGATTTCCGATGAAACCAGTCGCGCCTATCAGCAGCACGACTCTATGGGCAGTTGTGAGAGGAGATACTTGAAGCGGGGTGGGCACGTATGCCTCCTCATTTGGAAGGTGGATAAGGATTGGCGTTACAGGACAGGGCGAAGGCCACCCGCGGTGCAATTATCGAAGGTGCAGCATCCATCTTCGAGACCCAGGGGTACGCCAGCGCTTCTTTGGCTGATGTTGCTGAACGTGCAGGGGTCACTAAGGGAGCACTGTACTTCCACTTCAAATCGAAGGAAGAGCTTGCCAAGGCTGTCATCCAAGCGCAGCATGACATGTCCCTGAAAGGTAGCGCTACGATTCTTGAGGCGCAGCACCCTGCGGTGACGTCCATGAAGCTCCTTTGTCGAAGCTTTGGTGAGCAACTCCAGGGCGAACCCATCATTCGAGCCGGGATAAGGCTCACCTTCGAGGCGTCCTCCTTCGGCTACGCCGTGAAGGAGCCCTATATCGACTGGCTCACGACGATGGAATCGCTTGTTCGCGCAGCACAAGCTGAGGGAAGCGTCCGGGAATCCATTGACGCTGCCGCCCTTGCCCGACATATCGTCGCGTCATTTACAGGGGTCCAGTTGTTGTCCGAGGTTCTCAACGGGCGCAAAACTCTTCTGGATGAGATCGACATCATGTGGGAGTTCCTCGAAGAGGGCATCCGAAGATGAACGAGGAGGGCCGTGTCGCTCCGAGACCCTCACAGGCTGCACGGGCCCGGGCCCATTGCGAGTTCAAATTCTGCTTTACGATCTCTGGCGGCATCGATTGTCAGTGACGCAGTGACGCAGTGACGCAGTGACGACGGCTCCGGCGCCTCGGGTAATTCGGCGCACCTGAACGTGCGGGTCGTCGCCGAACTCAACGATCTTGTCGAAGCGGCCAGAGAACTTCGTGATATCAAAGCCCGCCGACCACCGAATCAAGCGTCTTCCCCCAATCCCGCCAAACGGGGTAGAGCCTACGCGAACGCTCTCCTAGTGTTCAGAAAACAAAACCGGTCATCCAGCTTGTTTTGCCAGGACTGCTGTCGTAGTCTCTAAAAGCCCGAGCAGCAGGTTATCCGAGGCCTGCGACCTGGCAGCGCCGGTTCCTTCGCGATGAACCTGCGCGCAATGGGGGGAGTTACCTGAACTTTGGAAGCTTTCCTCTCCAGCCGTCATGAATGTGTCGCCGCACTGGATCAGGTTCTACTACGGCAACCTCCGCACCGCTTCCGCCCGCGTTTAGCACTAGAGATCGGCACTGCAGCAGTGAAAAACAGCATTGTGAGTCTTGACGTGGTTGGTCTGGGACTGGCTGGCAGTGTTGGTGCCGGTCGTTCTGCTTGGCGCGTGACTCGAAAAACAATTTGCCCCATTGAGGGTGCGTTTCCCCCGACTTGTCCGCGCTGGGTGGAGCGGCCGGCGTTGGCCTGTCCCACGTCGGTGGCTTGATTAGAAGCTTGCCCAGCCAGTGGTGGTTGTGGCTCATCACAGTTTTGCCTCGAAGTGACTCTTTCCCAGGTTTAATTCCGGCCGTCATGCGGCCGTTCTTGCCCGTTTACCAGGAAGGAGGGTGGCAGCGTTGGCTATTGTTGCGCAGACCCGCCCGTTCGTCATTGGCGTGGATTGTCACGCCCGCACCCACACCTACGCCGTCATCGAGGCCAGCACCCGGCGACAAGTCGCTAGCGAGCAGTTCCCCACCACCGCGGCCGGGATTTCCCGCGCTCTTGCCTGGGCAGGCCGTAGGACGGGCGGGGACATGGCCTGTTTATGGGCCATTGAGGGTGTCGGCACGTATGGTGCACGTCTGGCCAGGGCAGTAACCGACGCCGGCTACGACGTCGCCGAAGCTCCACGGATGAACGCCCGTGGCCGCCGGGGTCTCGGAAAATCCGACGCGTTGGACGCTGCCGCCATCGGAACCGCAGTTTTGGGCCTGGAGGAGTCCGAGCTCCGCGCCCCACGCAAGGATGAAGGAACCCGTGCCGGGCTGAGGATCCTGAGCGCAGCACGGGATCAGTTGACCCGGGACCGAACATTGAACGCTAACGCCCTGCTGGCCTTGCTCCGGGTGCATAATCTCGGAATCGACGCCCGTAAACCGCTGGTTCCGGCCCAGATCTCCAGCATCACCAGATGGCGCGAACGCCAGGAACCGATCGAGCTCTCGGTCGCACGAGAGGAAGCGGTCCGGTTGGCGCGCCGCGTTCTAGAAGTGACCACCCAGCTCGCTGCGAACCAGAAGCGCATGACTGAGCTGATCCAGCAAAGCCCCGCGGCGCCGCTCTTGGAAATGGTGGGAGCCGGGGCTGTCACGGTCGCTACGGTCCTGACAGCGTGGTCTCATCCAGGAAGGGTCCGCAGCGAAGCCGCCTTCGCCTCACTGGCAGGAGTGAATCCCTTGCCTGCCTCGAGCGGTAACACTGTCCGACACAGGCTTAACCGGGGCGGTGATAGACGTCTGAACCGTGCCTTGCACACGATCACGATGTCCCGGATGGTCCATGACCCCGGGACACGGGACTACGTTGCTAAACGCACCCGAGAAGGCCGCAGCTACCGCGAAATCCGAAGATCTCTCAAGCGCTATCTCGCCCGTACCCTCTATCGGCAGCTCAACGTCCTCTACGCCGCAGCGGAACCGCAACCTGGTACGCCACCAGGGCAGACAGGCCTGGCCCCCCAAGGACCGTAATGGTCCTCGTAACGATGACTTTGTATGGGCTGCTGCGAGTTAGGTCAGTTTTTCATCAAGTTTGTCCAAGGTTTGGATCAAGATCGTTGCTGACTCTTGTGCTGTGCTTTAGCGTCGGGGCATCACTCGTTGGGGGTTCGGGCGTTCGGTGAACTGGGGATTGCCGCGGATCATTTCGTAGAAAGTTCGTGGGGGATGTCTACTGTTCCGAGCTCGATCCGTTCTGCCCTTTTTCGGCCAGTCTCAGCTGGTTTTCTTGGTGTGAGGCTGGTGATCGCCGCCGTTGTTGCTGTGTGCGTCATGGCCGCGGGGCTCTCTACCCCGGCCTTCGCTGCCCCGATAGTTGCCGAATCTGCTGGCGTCGCTTCAGCACCTGTTCAGGCCCCGGCCATGGTGCCGACCCAGTCGACGCCGTCGGTCCAGGCCGGCGTGTTTGTCCCGGTCCAAGGGCGGGCGCTGGATACGAGGTCTGGTCTGGGCGGGATTACGGGGCCTGTTCCGGCGCAGACGTGGTTGCCGTTCCAGATTCTTGGCCGGGCCGGTGTGCCTACCACTGGCGTGGACACGGTGCTGGTGAGCCTGACCATTGTCGGCGGTACCAACGTGAACGTGGCCCAGCTGGTACCAAACACTGCACGGCATCACGACACCACTGACCTGTATTCGGGCAACGATGACACCATCTCCAACACGGTCGCGGTAGCGGTCGGCACGGACGGGATGCTGGCGCTGTATTCGAGCTCGTCCCAGCAGTTCATCGTCGATGTTCAGGGCTATTTCACCTCAGGGGACACGCCGGCGCCCGGTGCTTTCGTTTCTGTCCCAGCGTTCCGGGCCGTTGATACACGCAACGGGACCGGGTACCCCGCGGGCATGTGGTCCGGCGGCGGGATCAAGAGCCTCACACTCGAGGGCGGCGCCGTCCCGGATACCGCGACCGCGGTTTTCGCCAACATCACTGTCATCAATGACACTGACCCGTCTCAGGTCACCTTCACGACGCTGCCGGGCGGTGGTTTCGCTGGCGGCGCAGACCCTGGGACGACCATCAACTTCCGTGGCTCCTCCACCACCGCTGTCGCCGCTGTGCTGAACCTCAATGCCGCCGGCGTGGTCGATATTAAGTACACCCCCTCGTACACGACGGGTTTCCATGTCCTGGTCGATATCCAGGGCTATTTCGATGGGCAGGTTTCCAACAGCGCTTTCACCACCGTCGAGTCCCGGATTTACGATTCGCGCGTGACGAACACGCCCATCCCCGGCTTCAGCTCTACGGAGGTCCAGATCGCCGGGGTCGGCGGCCTGCCGGCCGCCTCAACGAACCTCGCCGGGGTGGCTATGAAATGAACATCACCCCGATCACCACCGGGAACGGCAACCTGACCGTGTGGCCCTCGGATGAACCGCAACCGAATACCAGCACGGTGAACTACACCGCTGACTCGGTGTCCAACACGGTCGTGGTCAGGCCCAGCACGACCACCGGGAAAGTGAAGATCTACAACGCTGGCCCCAGTAACGTGGACGTCATCCTCGATTCACAGGGCTGGTTCAGCAACGCGAACCTCCTGCCGCCGGTCACCGTTGATGGTTCGCAGTCCGGGGCGCGGGGCAAGGCTTCGATGGTCTCCCATAGCCTGACCGATGCGAGCAAACTCGCCCTGAACCCCACGAACGGCAACACCGTCTTCACCGGCCGGTTGTTGAATATCCGCGGTGTCGGGCAGGACATGAACGTGGCCTGGCGCTACAACACCAAGTATGACCACCGCCCGACCCTGTCGATGGGCCGGCTGGAAACCGCGCTGCGGGTCGACCCGACCACCGGGAACGTGATTTACACCGCCCCGGACGGTGGCTGGTACACCTTCACCAACACCGCCGGCGTGTACACGATGGCACCGGAGCTGAACGCTTCCCTGACCAAAACCTCCACCAGTGAGTACCAGCTGCGCTTCAACGACACCGGGGTCACAAACGTCTACCAGGACGATGGGACCAACTTTGCCCTCGTCCGGTCGGTGGATGCGAACACGACGACTCCGAACACCGTGACCTACACCTACGGCAACGGCCGGCTGACGCAGACCACGGACACCCAGGGCCGCACCATCTCCTACGTCTACAACGACACCCGGAACCTGAATCAGCCCTCCGCGATCACGGACAACTCCCTGAACCGCACAGTCAACATCGAATACGGCGGCGGCGAAGGCCGGCTGTCCAAGATCACCGACGCCACCGGAGCGGTCACCACCTTCGCCTACACGAACGGAAAGCTCAGCTCCTTCACCGACGGGCGCACCAACGTCACCGCTCTGGCATACGCCACAGACGGGTGGGTCAACACCCTCACCTACGGTCAGGGCTCGGCCTCGGCCGCGACCTGGACGCTCACGCACAACACCGACGGCAGTCTCTCCTACCTGACCGACCCGAACAGCAAACAAACCACCTACACCCTGGACGCCAGCGAAACCCGTGTCCTGACCATCACGGACCCGAACGGCAACAACGCCTCGGCCACGTTCGACGGCCACGACAACCGCCTCACCACCACCAACGGGCTGGGCCAGACCACCACCGCGGCGTACAACGCGAACAACTCCCTGACGAAGATCACCTCACCGCTGGCCGGATCCACCGGCACCGCCGGGGAGGTCTCCTTCACTTACCCGACCGCGAGCGGGGACCCGCTGCTGAACTACCGGCCCGACACCTCCACCAGCGGTGAGGGCAACACCGGCACCATCCAGTACGACCCGAACACCAAGAACCCGTCGGCGATCCTGACTCCTGACAACCTTGGTGGCACACCCCGCCGTTACTATCAGGGCGATGCCGCCGGGACGAGCTGTGGCGCAAAGCCCGGGTCGCTGTGCCGGTCCACGGACGGGAACAGTAACGACACCACCTTCACCTACGACGCTGCAGGCAACGTCACGACGGTGACCCCGCCGGCACCCCTGGGGCCCACGACCTACACTTATGACGCCGCCGGCAGGGTCAGCACCGCCAAAGACGGGAAGAACCAGACCGCGACCTACACCTACGACAACAACGACCGGATCACCCAGATCCGCTACGCCGCGACCTGCGTCCCTGCCTCCTGCGTCGCCTACACCTACGACAACGCTGGGAACCTCACCACTCGGGTCGACGCTGCCGGGACCACCACTTACACCTGGGACGCCCAAAACCGGCCCACCGGTAAAACCATCGGTGGGACCACCACCAGCGTCACCTATGACGGTGCCTCGAACGTCCTGACCTACGTCGATCCGCTCGGGACGGTGACCTACCGGTACGACGGGGCGAACCGGCTCACCGCCCTGGCCGAACCAGGCGGGTCCTGCCCGGCCACCTTGGTGTTCCCGAACAGCACCAAATGCACCGGCTTCGACTACGACAACGCCAACCGGCGCACCGCCACCAAATACCCCAACGGGGTCAAGAACACCACCAGCTACGACGGTGCCGGGAAGATCACGGCCATCACCGCGACCAACAGCAGCAGCACCGTCCTGGCCAAACGCGCCTACACATACACACTGAACGGGGCCAAAGACGGCGGCCAGCGCAAAACCATGACCACCGACACCGGCGCTGTCACCACCTACACCTACGACAAACTGAACCGGCTCACTTCATCGGTCACGGGCACAGTCACCGATTCGTGGACCTACGACGCCAACAGCAACCGGCTCACTGAAGCCAAAGCCGGGACCGCCACCGTCTACACCACGTTCAACGCCGCCGACCAGCTCTGCTGGCACGGCACCACACCCGGCACCTGCGCCGCACCACCCACCGGCTCGGTGATGTACGGGTACGACGCGAACGGCAACACCACTCTCGCGGGCTCCACCGGCACCACGCAGGCCTACAACGTCTTCAACCAATTCACCACCAACACCAGCGGCTCAACCGTCACGAACTACACCTACGCCGGCGTTCGCAACGACGAACGGATCACCGCTGGATCCACCAACTTCCTCAACGGATCCCTCGGCGTCACCCAACAAACCAAGAGCAGCGGAACAACCTCGTTTATCCGCGGTCCGGACGGGAACCTGATCAGCATGCGCGACAGTGCCGGAGCGAGCTACTACTACACCACTGACGCACTCGGCTCCGTCATCCTGCTCACCGACAGTAACCAGGCCAAAGCCGCGACTTACGGTTACGACTCCTGGGGCCAAGCAACCAGCACCACCGGCGCCCAAGCAGCCACCAACCCCTGGACGTACGCCAGCGGCTACAACGACACCACCAGCAACCGCATCAAACTCGGCGCCCGCTACTACAACCCCGCCCGCGGACGCTTCACCCAGGTTGACCCCTCGGCACAAGAAAACAACGCGTACCTTTACGCCGGCGCCAATCCCGTCAACAATAGCGACCCAAGTGGGCTCCTGAACCTGGGCTGCCCGGATGGAAGCGCTGGATTCTTAGTCTGCGACCCTGTTTCTTATCCGTCCTATTCGCCGGCTTCGACGTCTGTAACACCCCTGACCTTGGACCCGCGTTCTCAGTGCATTTACGGGAGTGGCGTGCAGTCTGCCGGGAACACCGCGGCGGCCACGTTTGTGGGGTCTAGCTTCCTTGCGGCGTTCGGATTCGCCCCGGCCGCTGGCGTCGGACTCGCAACTGTGGCTGGAGGACTTGTTGGATACACGTCCGGCATTCTAAATGGGGTGGAGCACTGTTGAGCAGAAAACGCGTTCTACTGATTATCGCTAGTTTGGTAATCGCCACCATCGCCAGTGCGGTCTTTCTCATCTTAACAATAGGAACCTCCAGCGGCATGTTCTGGCCGACGCTGACTACGACTGTTGGCGTTGTAGCCATCATCACGATACTCACCCAAAAGGGCGGCAAGAAGTAAGGGGTCCACTGACTAGTGCCGGTAGCGGAGGCCTAAGCACTCGGTTTTTCTTCCGGTTCTGCGAGCAGTGTTCCACTTCCTTAGAACCGGGACATCTCCAGTGGTGTCATTTTCCGAAGTCGTCTGCACACGCTGCCCTGACCGGCGCCGTCAGCGACCCTGGCAAGGTACGCACCGAGCGGGCGGTGCACGGCTCCGAGCGCCACGATCAGGACCGCTATCTGGGTGATAAACGAGAGGACGTTGAACTCCATGGCTCAGCGGCCT
The DNA here is from genome assembly GCF_058267675.1 of Pseudarthrobacter sp. MOO14. Lineage (NCBI taxonomy): Bacteria > Bacillati > Actinomycetota > Actinomycetes > Micrococcales > Micrococcaceae > Pseudarthrobacter > Pseudarthrobacter sp. MOO14. The sequence continues at coordinate 1,432,457 of NZ_CM177849.1, read as the reverse complement.
CCCGGGCGGAACAGCTGGTCCACCAGATACACGCACAAGGCCAGGGCGAACCGCCGAAACCAGGAACTGGTTGATCGCGTACAACGGGGAACCCATCACCCCGCCAATCAGCGCCGACATCCTTGCCCCCACACGCGGCGCCACAGAACCCGCATGGTGGGCCGGTGACTCGGCGGACGGACCCCAACTGGCCGACGCGGCGACGGACTGGATCGAAACCATCGCAAACGGCGAGGACCCCGAACCGATCGAATAGGCAATACGGGGTCCTGAGTGCGAACGCACGAATCGCTGTCTCATCTAAGTACAGCTTTTCAAGACACTGTCTCGGGCCCTCGGGAGGGACTGCGACGGTGTGTGACCTTCAGCGGTAAATGGCGGCATTCTCACAGCGTTATTTGGCGCATGGTGCAGCCCGTCAAGGATCCCTCACCGGGCACTCGAGGCTTCATTGAGCCCAGAAAGAGAACGAGTTCGCAGCGATTGCGACCGCGACGGCAAGGACCCCGCTAACGTGGTCAAACTGTCGGTAGTGAATTTCCGGATAGTCAGCTTCCTTAGCTGTTCCCGGTGAGGTTGTGAACGCGGGCTGAGGGGTTTGGCCGCCGAGTGCTCACTTCCTTCGGCGGACGACGTACAGAGCGACAAGGACCACGAAAAGGGTGACAAAGACTGCGACCAGGGCGCCTGGGGTGATTCCCACTGTTGTCACCTCTCCTCAAACAAGTCGCTGAGTCTCGCCGGGGTGCGACGAAGACTCTGGTACGTGATGTCCGGCGCCGTGGGGACTTGTTCCTGACGGTACATCGACCCTATCGATCGCGGCTGCTGCCGCATCCGTGCGCGGAGCACGTTTCGAGGTTACCGCGTTCACAACCTCACGGGTATGAATCTCAGCGCGAAACGGCGCATTTTATTGCAGTGGGTGAGGGAAGGCAGAATCAAGGCGATGACGACGGCCGCAACATGGAATGCCAGATTGATTCGTCCCAGGACCCTATGCATCAAGGAACACCGTTTGATGGGGAGCTTGAACCGCCCGGGGTAGCCGATGGCGTACCCGAAGCTACCGAAGGACGAACCGATCAAACCACGTGGAAGCGTCAAATGAACGACCGTTGACGAGACAGTCGGCCACTGTCACCGAAAAATCGGCGTTTCGTGTCTCATGACCCATGTCCGTGATCTATGTCAACGAAGCCACGTTCGCGATACACTCGCGAACGTGGCTTTGGTTGGTTATGCACGGGTGTCGACACGGGAACAGCATCCGGAGGGTCAGACGGACGCCTTGAGCGCGGCCGGATGCGGGAAGGTATTCGTCGAGCATGCTTCCGGGGTCCTCGCGCGCCGCCCGGTGTTCGATGAGACACTGCGATATTTGCGCGACGGCGACACGCTCGTGGTGACGAAGCTGGACCGGCTGGGCCGGTCGGTGCGGAATCTGAAGCAGATCGCAGACGATCTCCAGGAACGCGGCGTCGGACTGCGTGCACTCTCACAAGGGATCGACACGACGACTCCGGGTGGACGGCTGTTCTTCCACATGCTCGCCGCGACTGCCGAGTTCGAGCACGACCTCATCGTCGAGCGCACCCAGGACGGTCTGGCTGCTGCACGGGCGAGGGGCCGGAAGGGCGGTCCGAAGTTTAAGATGACGGCGACGAAGATCGCCCAAGCCCGGGCGATGTATGACGCCGGCGGGCACACGGTGCAGGAGATTGCCGACACGTTCGGCGTTTCCCGGCCGACCATTTACCGGCATCTCCAGACGGTGCCGGCTCCCACGGCGGCTACGGCCCGGTAGTCAAGGATCGTACGGTGGTCCGGGCGAGGTATTCAGCTGAAGACCGGGCAGTCCTGCTCCGCCGGCACCTGGACGAAGGCATTCCGCTTGCCGCACTGTCATCGGAGGCAGGCATTCCCGTCCGGACACTTCACCGATGGATGAGCCAGTACCGCGCGGATCAGACGATCGCGAGCCTGGAACGCAGGCAGCGATCTGATCAAGGCATCCGGTCCCTTCCGGCCGATCTGGCAGGCGCGATTGAGGGCCTGGCACTTCGCCGCCCACCCCCGACTCTCGCTTTCATCCATCGCCGGATTTCGGCAGTGGCCGAGGACCGCGGCCTGCGGCCGCCGAGCTATTCAACAGTACGGGCCATCGTCAGGGGCATAGACCCGGGAATGCGCACGATGGCACATGAAGGCGACTCAGCCTACCGCGACCGCTTTGAAGTTGTCTTCCGGCGCACGGCCTCCCGCCCGAATGAGCAATGGCAATGCGACCACACGGAACTCGACATCGCTGTGATCGATTCCTCAGGAAAACAGGTCCGCCCTTGGCTCACGGTTGTCCTGGATGACTATTCCAGGGCGGCCGCCGGATACACAGTCTTCCTCGGGGCTCCGACGTCATTCCAGACCGGACTCGCACTGCATCAGGCCATGCGGCGAAAGACAGTTCCCGGATGGCCCGTGATGGGATTGCCTGACGTGCTCTACAGCGACCACGGGTCTGACTTCACCAGCGTCCACCTTGAACGGGTCTGTCTCGACACCCATGTCCGGCTGATTCACTCGCGGCCGGGAGTCCCGCAGGGACGCGGAAAAATCGAACGCTTCTACCGGACGGTGACCGAGGGCCTTCTCCCGCACCTTCCCGGTTTCATCCCACACGGCCGGAACGGGGAACCAATCACCGCGCCGGCCCTATCCCTGGAACAGCTCGATCACGCACTCGAGCAATTCATCGTCAAGGAGTACAACAGGCAAAAGCACTCTGAAACCCAGCAGGCACCCATCGAGCGCTGGGCAGCAGGCGGCTGGGTACCCAGAATGCCGGCCAGCGACGAAGATCTCGACTTATTGCTACTCACTGTCGCCACCGAGCGCAAGGTCCACCGCGATGGCGTTCACTTCCAAGGCATCCGCTATTTGTCCCTCACGCTCTCAGCCTATGTCGGGGAAGCCGTCACGCTTCGGTATAACCCTCGGGACATGGCAGAGATCCGGGTCTACCTCCAGGACGCATTTCTGTGTTCAGCCATCGCTCCGGAACTCTCGTCCGGAGCCATTTCACTCAAACAGCTCCAGGCTGCCAGGTCCCTGCGACGCAAGGACCTCAAGAAGCAGCTCAAGGGCAAGCTCAGCCTCGCGGACGCCCTGCCTTTTGACGACCGGTACGCGCAGCCTGTCCCGCCGGAACCATCAGTGCCAGAGGCTCCCGCCACCGGGCCAGGGACACGGTTGCGCATTTACGCAGAAGACTGACCAAGGAGGAAAAGCAAAATGGTGTTAAACGTGCTTAAAGACGGCGAGGACGGCAGGCGATTCCTGACCGGAAGGCACGGCGAAGTATCAGTCAGCGCCCCTCCCGTTCGTGCCGATACCCCCACCTTTCTGGTCACCAAAGAACACAGACGATTCGAAGAGTTCGCCAACACGGTGCGCAAGAACCGGCACATCGGTGTTTGCTACGGGCCTCCCGGCGTGGGAAAAACCCTCTCCGCGCGAACCTACGCCGGTGCCAGCGAATGGGAACAATGGCAGCGCTTTGATGATGCGGACCTCGGGCCCATTCCACCGCGTGTGCTCGAAGCACGCACGGCGATGTGGACACCCACGGTAACCGTGAGCCCCCGACAGATCGACCAGATCCTGCCCTCCATCTGCCAAAGCATCTCCTGGGCCGTCGAATACGACCGGGAAGGCAACATCAACCCTTTCGCCCACCGCGACTCACGAATGTCCGGACTCACCGAACTGCTGATAATCGACGAAGCCGACCGCCTCAAACCGCCAGCCCTGGAACAGGTCAGGGACTACTACGACAAGCACACCATGGGCGTCATCCTCATCGGCATGCCCGGCATCGAGAAACGACTGGCCCGCTATCCCCAGCTCTACAGCAGGATCGGCTTCGCCCACGAATACCGGCGCCTCAGCCCTGAAGAACTCGCATTCGTCCTCAAACACCGCTGGGCAGACCTCGGCCTAACCATTGAACCGGGCGATTTCACCGATGCCGAAGCCATCGCGGCAATCTCACGCATCACCAATGGAAACTTCCGCCTGGTCCAGCGCCTGTTCTCCCAGATAAGCCGCATCCGCGAAATCAACCAAATCACAACCGTCACCAAAGAAGTCGTCGAAGCAGCCAGAGAAGCACTCCTGATCGGCACCTAATATCAAACTGCCAAATACCGCTGCGATTTCCCTGCCACATAGCCTGCAACTTCACAGACGGTGCACCGGGAGGCGGAATAACCAGCTGTTCAGCATCTCGTAAAGGTGTCTCGCGGGTAATCGTCTCGCCGCGGGTGCATCGGGGGCTTTTCGAGTCAGAATTGCGTTGTGAGGCTACTGGGTTACACCCGGGTGAGTACGTCCAGTCAGGACGCCCAGCTGCAGCTGGATGCACTGGTCGCCGCAGGTGTGCAGAAACGCGATGTCTTCACCGATGTGACTTCCGGCAGCAAGACGGCGATCGAACGGCCGGGGATGAAGAGACTCCTCGAGTACGCCGAGGACGGCGACACTGTTGTTGTGTGGCGGGTCGACCGGCTGGGCCGGTCGCTGATCGACGTTCTGAACACGGTGGCCCTGTTGCGCGGCCGCGGTGTCCAGGTCCGGTCCATCTCCGATGGCATCGACCCTGCAACCTCGACCGGCCGGTTGATGCTGAACATGCTCGCAACCCTTGCCGAGTATGAGCGCGAGCTCATTGTCGAGCGGGTCAATGCCGGCATTGCTGCGGCACGCCAGAACGGCACACGCTTTGGCCGGCCGCTGTCCGACCCGACAGTCATCGCGGACAAACTCGCGGTCGCCCGGGACGCCCGCGCCAGGGGCCGCACCGCCGAAGACGCTGCCCGTCTGGTGGGCTGGAGCCGTGCAACGCTTTACCGCCACCAGCAAGCCAGCGCTGCTCAAGAGAGCACCACGACGTAGTCCCGAAACTACGCGCTGCCTGAGGGGTTGGGTTTTCCAGCCTCGCCCAGCCAGCGCCCAGGTCCACTGCACGGACCTCGCTTCGCTCGGGCTGTAGAAGCGTTTGTCTGTTTTTTGCTGCTGTCCTGCGGATCGTACGTGCCCGCTCCACCGGCTCAACCGTCCTGCGGACGGCTGCGCAGCCGATGCCTTGTGTCGGCGCTTCGCTTATTTCCTCCCACAATCCATCCGCTGCTCGCCCTTCGGGTTGCCCCGGCTCCGTCGGGCACAGCTACGCGTTGCTCCGCCAGCAGGCAAAAAACGCCCGGGGGAGAGGGGACGCTGGCCGGTCACCAAGGCCGCCCCACCCACCGGATCCTCAGCAAAGGACGAGAGAAACCATGAACGATCGCATTGCACGCGCCGCCCTGACCCGCCTCTTCGAACCCGGCGATCGCATCGGCCAGGCCCTCGTGGGAAGGCTCGGCGCGTACGCCGCACTGCGGCTTGCCACCGGCGCCCAACCCGCCCACACCCTCCCGGACATCACGGCCGAAGAACTGTCAGACGCGTTGAAGCGCTGGGCGCCCCGCGTACCGGAGCTGGACCCGGAGAAGGACCTGGCCACCATCGAACGGCTGGGCGGAGGGTTCCTTATCCCGGGAGATGAACACTGGCCGGAAGGCCTGGACGACCTGCCAGACGCCCCATACGGGCTCTGGTACAGGGGCAACATCGACAACGGCATCCCAGCACCTTCGAAGTGTGTGGCGCTGACCGGGTCCCGGGACTGCACGAGTTACGGCGCTTCCGTGACAGGGGACATGGCGTACGGATTGGCGCAGCGTGGAGTCTGCATCGTCTCGGGCCTTGCCTACGGCATCGATGCGCACGCGCACCGGGCCGCGTTGGCCGGAAGCCAGGGAGACGGACCTGCGACCCTCGCGGTGCTGGCCGGAGGCCTTGACCGGGACTACCCGTCCGGCAACGCTGACCTCGCGGCCGCGATCCGAGGCAACGGCCTCACCCTCTCAGAACTCCCGCCCAGTTCCGCCCCCACCCGGTACAGGTTCCTGCAGCGGAACCGCATCCTTGCCGCCCTCGCAGGGGTGACCTGTGTCGTGGAAGCCCGCTGGCGGTCGGGGGCGCTGAACACGGCCCATCACGCTGAGACCATTGCCCGGCATGTCGCGGCCGTCCCCGGGAGCGTGCACAGCGCCAACTCGGCAGGATGCCACCGGCTCCTGAGAGAAGGCGGGGCGGTGCTGGTGGCCGATGCGGCCGAACTGGCCGAACTCCTCGCAGGCTAGTTCCTTTGAAGGTGGCCGTCCCCTTTAAGGGGGCGGTCACCGCGGCCGGTCCGCCGTCGTGGCCGGGTTGCGCCGTGGGTTGGCGCCGCCGGACCGCCCTTTCGCACACGCAGTGCCGGCGACCCGGGGGCGCGCGGCCACCGAAGCCAGAGATGCCATAAGCAGGGCCGGGGTGCTGAGGGAGGGTTCGCAGGGCTCACAGGAAAGGGCGTCCGCTGGCGCGGCCGGCTGTTGGGGCCCGTGCCGTCTCCGCAGGGCTCCGCCGCCCCTGGCCCTGTCTTGTCTTCGACATTTTGGCTGCTGTCCTGACGGATTGTACGTGTCCGCTCCGACCCGTCTAGCCCCTCCGTTCCTCCGGGGCCTGCGGTGCAGGAAATGTCCCTGCGGCGCTCCTTCGTCGCTGATTTCCTCCGGGAATTTCCCGCCCCTTGCCCAAGGTAGACAGGCCTCCGTCGGCCACAGCTCCGCAAGCTTCGCCAGCAGCCAAAACAACGGTGGGGGAGGGGAAGCTGGCCGGTCACCAAAGCCGCGCCACCCACCATCATCCTCAGCAAAGGACTCTCAAAACCATGACTGATGCAATCCGCATTTCCAGCCCCGCCGACATCCTCGGTTTCATCCCGCACTCCCTCGGGTTCATACCGCGTGAATCCTTCGTGTTCCTGACCATGCGGGGCAAGACGCTGGGCGCGACACTCCGTGTCGATGCCCCCGCGGCCGCGGAACCCGCCGGGTTCGCCGCCTCCATGACGGAGTACCTCGCACTGGACACACAGGCCACGGCGGTGCTGCTGGCCATCTACACGGCCACCACCCCCGCGCCCGGTAAGGAGCGCCCGTTTCACGACCACGTCGAGGCCGTCATCGAGGCGCTGGACTCTGCAGGTACCCCGCTGCAGGACGCCTGGCTGGTCACACCGTCGCACTGGCAAAACCTACTGTGTGACAGCGAAGCCGGGTGCTGCCCGCCCAAACCGCTCGAATCCATCACCGACGGACAACTGAACGCGGAACTGGTGTTCCGCGGCAGCAGCTACCAGAAGACGCCCGGCACCACCTACGCACCGTTCGCAGGCCCGGCAGACAGGGAGGAGCAGATCCGTTACGCGCTCACTGGAGTGCTCGGCGCAGAGCTGACTCCGGGCCGGGAACTGTGGGCCCAGGCCCTGACCCGGGGCGGCTGGTTGGACCCGCAGACCGCGGTGGAGCTGCTGGCGTGCTTCCAGCGCCCCGACCTGCGCGACACATTGTTCTGCAACGTGATCGACCCGGAGGCCCCGGACGCCGAGGGGAGCGGGAACCTGCTCGTGGGAGAGGGGATCACCCCGGACTGGGACCGCGTGGACCGGGGACAGGAAACCGCCCGCGACCTCATCGACGCAGCGCCCGAAGGGTACCGGGCGCCCCTGCTGACCCTGATCGGCTGGCTGGCGTACCTCAAAGGCCAATCATCAGTAGCCGGAGACCACTTCAAGCTCGCCCTGACTGACACGCCGGGGTACCGGCTCGCGGAACTGATGGACCAGCTGGTGAGCCGGGGAACCATCGCCCCCGTCGCAAAGAACCAGGACACCGCCTACAAGCGGCACCGCTAGGCGGGTGGGGCCGGGCCGGGACAACGGTCCGGCCCCTTTGGTGCGGTGGCGGCCTCCCCCGCGTGCGCTCCTCCGGCCGCCGATCACGCTGCCGCGGGCGCAGCTCCAGAAGCGGGAAACGGCCGAACGCCGGGCTACAGTGGAAAAGGAACACGATCCACTAGCCGCCTGGGGGCAGCACATGAGCCACGAATACATCCTCACGGACGACGACGCCGCCCCCGCAGACGCCACCCACGCCCAGGACATCCTCGAACTCTCGATGCTGACCATGCCGCAGCCAGGCGCCCCCATCGTCGATATCTCCTGGGAGAAAAACCCGCTGGACCCTTAAGTTTCTGCAGCGATGGCGCTGCAGCACTGAGTTTTCCTTTTGCTGAGGGAAAAACTGAGGCCGGCCCCAAGGGGCCGGCCTCACTTATTGCCAATATTGGCACTGCTTGAATGGTCAGCCTTTAAGGCTGGCCTCCGGGATGTCGGAGAACCCCGAGTGATAGCCGCTGTAACCGGCATAGCCAGGGTATCCGGGGTAGCCGGCGTATCCGGGATAGCCCGGATACCCGGGATACCCGCGGTAAGGCTGGGAATTCCGCTTGAGAAGGCGATTTCCTACGACCGTACCGAGATAGTTTCCATCCTTGTCGGCTGCGTCGTTATCACCCCATGGGAACCAACCAATCCAGTTGCCCGACTTGTCGAAGAGGAACTTGTCAGTGGGATTGCGCCGGAACGCGATGGGGTTGCCAGTGTTATCGAAGTAGAAGACCGCCACTTACTTACCTTTCCCCTTCTGGGAAAGGGCGCTAGCGGCAGCCCTCTTTGACGCTGCGCTGGTGCGACCGTCCCTTAGGACCTTGCTGGCAGCCGTTGCAGCTTTGCTGCTCGTCTGTTTGGTGTTCTTCGCCATTTTTGGTTGTCCTCTGCTCGGCTCTACTTGAGTGCGTCTGGGCCGGCAACGTCGAGTGACCGCTGTCGGCCCAGGATCTCCAACATCTAGCGTCGGACGGGGATGATTCGGATTGTCCGCTTGATGCGAATGCGGATCCTTTGAGTAGCCATAGCTACTCTCCTTTCCGGGATCGCCGGGCACAGAGGAACGTAAGCTGCCAACTGGATTGACAGGCTACAGACTCACTCGTAGTCTGTTGTGACGTTCCGGAGACATGGAAACGGCACAAAACAATTCCCTTGGGCTTTGACGCAGGCGCCTTGCCTGCGAGGCATTGATCCCTATTTGTTTGTAAAAAGAAGCGCATGATCGGTTGCACCCGATCGTGCGCTTCTGTCGTAGAGGACACCATTGGGATGACCTCTACCTAGAACACTACATCTAGTGCAGACGCCTCTTAGGAACCCCTAGATGATGTATTACAAGTATGTCATTCAATGCACCGTTAATCCACAGGCAGTTGGCCTTCAAAAGAGCCGGAATCCGGGTTCTTTCCCGAATCGATTCCACATCCTGTGGAATACTTGGCAACATTTAGACCCCAGCGTGTCGCCCGAGACGGCGTGTCTAAAACATTGACATAGCAAGCTTGAGCACCACTTAACCTCCATCCATAGACATTCTTCGACGCGTTCTGCTGCTAGGGAGTTTGCAGCATTGGCGGCCATCTTTTCGATGCCTTTACGACTCATCTCGAAATCCAACGGACAGTTCAGGAGAGGGCCAACGATCCTCGCTTCGCTCGGGCTGTAGAAGCGTTTTTCTGTTTTTTGCTGCTGTCCTGCGGATCGTACGTGCCCGCTCCACCGGCTCAACCGTCCTGCGGACGGCTGCGCAGCCGATGCCTTGTGTCGGCGCTTCGCTTATTTCCTCCCACAAGCCTTCCGCTACTTGCCCTTCGGGTTGCCCCGGCTCCGTCGGGCACAGCTACGCGATGCTCCGCCAGCAGGCAAAAAACGCCCGGGGGAGGGGAAGCTGGCCGGTCACCCAAGCCGCCTCACTCGCCGGTCCGCTCCTCCTTTCAGCCGCTTGACAGACATAGAAGCGTCGGGTGGGAGTCGTCGGCCCCATCACCGCACACGAATCGTTGGACGCCTGTCATTGCTGACTGCGGCCCTGCTTGCTTTCACTGGCTGCAGTGCCGGTCAAAACCAGCCCAACAACGAGATCTCCACAATCAAAGAAGACGTAGTGAAGCTCCGAGGGGCCAACGGCTTGTTCCGCATGCCGGAAGCCTCAGACTACGAATCCACGTTGGACGTCCAAGCAGCCCTGGAAATGAAGTCCACGCCAAAAAAGGACCCCGTCGTTCCGAACGACGGCTCCGTGCATGCAACCTACCTCGCTTCACGGCTTCTCGACACGAGTTTCCCGGACATCACAAATGAGCGGACGAAACAGGAGCTGGAACGCGTCCTCCAAATACCCGAGACTGACATTCTGACCAGGCTAAAGGCCCTCGTGGCACTCAAAAGGTCTGGCTCGGAAGCCTGGCATAACTACACCCCCGTTGTCGGCCAAGCGCAAGCCAACCTTCCGGCCTCTGTGACTGCTGAAAACCTCAACGAGTACGTCGAACTCATCGACGTGCTGATGCAAGCGGATCCAAGTACCACCCTCAGCAGCCTCAAATCCTTCGATGCCCAGCCCGGCAATGACTCTTCCCTTTCCAAGGCTCTGATTGCGCTTTCGAATTCGATGTACTTCAAAAACAGTGCTGAGGTCCGGTCCATGTTCCCTGCAGTCCAGGCGAAACTCCCGGAGATCATCGCTAACCAGGGAACAGGCGGACTGAACTACTTTAGAGCCCTGACGGCGATGACCAGCGCCAGCCTCTCAGGGCTGGACTCAAACGACTTTGACAGCGCAACGCAAAAGCTCCAGAACTTGAAAGGCTGCAAAGAGTTCTCGTCGCTCTACCGTCTGCAAACCGACGAGGCCTCACCGTGCAGCCTGTCCCTTTCAGCAGCGCTCATTGCCGTGCCGGGCGCCTATGACCTAGGAGCAAACAAGTGAGTACCGTTCTCATGCTGGAAAACATCAGCAAATCCTTCAGGGATGACCACCGTAACCGCCACACTGTGCTCTCCGGGGTCAGTCTGCGGCTCGACGCCGGCGAGATCGTTTGGCTCCACGGCGACTCAGGCTCAGGAAAGTCAACAGTCCTGAACATTGCCGGGCTTCTGTCCACCCCGGATGCAGGAAGTGTTTGGGTTGATGGTCGTGACCTCACGCGTGCAGCTCCGAAAATCGCTGCTCGGACAAGGGCCGGCCGGATTGGAATGGTCTTCCAAAGCAGCAACTTATTGCCTGAGCTGACAGCGCTGGAAAATGTTCTTCTGGCGGCCCGCGAACGCCCCTCAAGGGACCAGCTCCTGCACGAACTGGACCGATTCGGTCTCACCGCAGTGGCCGATAGAAAAGCAAAGAAGCTGTCCGGCGGACAGCAACAACGCGTTGCATTCTGCCGTGCTGTTTTCAACAGGCCTGCCGTGCTCCTGGCGGACGAACCGACTTCAGGGCTTGATCCAACGAACACGGAACTCGTCCTCGAAGCTTTGCGATCGAGTGCCGCAAACGGCTGTGGTGTGTTGGTCGCGTCGCATGACCAGATTTTCGAGCAAGTCGCTCATCGAGAACTCCCAATGAGCGAGGTGCTGATTGAACAAGTATGACGTTTTTATCAAGAAGTCCGTACAGCTGACGCTTTCCAAACTGCGTCCGCTCGCGGTCCTGATGGCACTCGGCATAGCCGCCTTCGTCTTTGCGGACAGTGTGGTGGGGGCAGGAATATCCTCGTACTCGAACAACATCACCACCAATTCCGCTCTAAACTACGTTGAAGTGAGCTCCGTTGGCCCCGGCAGCGCGAAGGACATCACGGACGAGTCACTAGGGCAGTTTGATGAGATTTCACACGTTGCCGGTTCTACGGGATGGGCTCAGTTCGATCTAGCACTCCAAGAGCCGGCCACATGGCCGACCACTAACAACCCGGGAGCGTTTACCGCCACGCCCTTCATCAGCGGCGTGACGCCGAAAGTACTTCAAGGCGAAGTCCCGGAATCCGGCCCAAAGGCAGGCGAGGTGCTGCTCCCAGACACCGGACAGGGACAGAAATTCGGCCAGCTTCTCGGCAAAGAAATCAACTTCGTTTACACGAAAGTCATCGGCCCCGGGAACGGAGAGCCGGCGGCAATCGCACTGCGGGTAGTTGGCATCTACGACAACTCATCGCCGGCAACCGACGGAACCCAGGCCGCCTATGTCTCCGATAGCGTCCTTAAGTCCACAATCTCAGATTCCAGGATGGCCGGTGAAGAACTCACTTACCCCCGGGCTTTTGTTCGCGTCGACACAGCTGAAGAAGTAGTCAGCGTACAAAACGCTGTCCGTGAATTGGGCTACTCAGTCAACAGTGTGGCAGGGCAGATCAGGTCACTTACCGGACTCTTCGCACTTCTTGCCCTTGCCAGTTGGGTCATCGGAGCAGTCCTCGTCATATTCTGCCTGGGTGTTGGTATCTCAGTGGGTGGAAGTTGGATCAAGCAACGAGCTCGGGAGGTCGGACTCCTCAAAGCTGTCGGGTGGTCTGCGAAGTCGATCGGCGGGGCCTATTTGACTGAGCTGGCCGTGGTGGGACTGGCAATTGGAGTTGGGGGAGCGCTCTTGGGTTCGCTTTTGTCGATATTTGGGACAACTGTATTCAGCAGCCTCCAAATCGAACTCTTGCCAGTGACCCCGTGGGCAGCGCCGAACTGGCTTCTGGTCCTGGGTGCGCTGGGCTGTGTGCCATTGTTTCTATGCTTGGGCGCAGTGGGCCATATCGCTCGGCTCGCCCGCTTGGACGCGGATTCCTCCCTGCGCGATCTCTGAGTGCAGACTGCCGAAGGCGTGCTTTATCAAAAGCACGCGGCGCAGGCGTGCCTGGGACCCGGCGGCGACGCTTCGGCGCGGTGCTTAGTTGTGCTTCAGGCGGCCCAGCCGCGGGCAACGGCGTCCAGGGCGCCGGCGTAGACGGCGGCCCAGTCGGCATCCGGTGGGCCGACTTGTGCCAGTTCCAGGCTGACCAGGCCATGGACCTGGCCCCAGATGGCGGCGGCGACCAGTTCCACGGGCGCTTCCAGGAGGGTCCCGGCGGACTGTGCAGAAGCGACGGCGTCCATCAGCGGCTGCATGGCATTGAGGGCAACGTCCGGGTCTGGCCGGCACTCGACGTAGGCGGCCAGCACCCCGCCAAACATCAGCCGGTAGAGTGCCTGGTGCTCCAGGGCCCAGGCCCGGTACGCCGTGCCAAGTCCCTGCAGGCCGCCAGCGGCTGCGGCCGCCTGCGATTCGCCGAACGAGCGGAAACCGTCCTCCACGACTGCGGTGAGCAGCTCTGATTTCCCGCCAAACAGCGAGTAAACGGCGGTGGTGGAGGTCCCCGCGGCCGCGGCCACGTCCCGCACCGTCACCCGCGCCGGACCAGTGCGGTCCACCAGTTCAGCCGTGACGGCCAACAGGTCCTGCCTCAGGGAATCGTTATGCACAACAGGTCTTGCCATGGACCCCATTGTTTCATAACCTTGTTTTGTAACAGCGTTACACAACACCGTGCCGAAAGGGTTCCCATGTCGCAGAAGGTATTTCCGGGCCGCTATACAGCCGATCCGGGCCGGGAGTCCGTTACGGTTTTCCTGATCGGGATGCGGGCCAACCGGTGGTGGAAGGTGGGGACCGTGGGGAGGGTCGGTGCCGCCATGGGGCGGATGCTTCAGCATTTGGGCGATGACCCGGCGGCGGGGATGCTCGGTTACCAGCAATGGGTGGGGCGCACCACCATGATGCTCAGCTACTGGGAAAGTCCGGAGCACCTGCGGAAGTTTGCGGCGGACAGGGATGCGCCCCATCTGGAACCCTGGCGCCGTTTCATGAAGGAGCTCGCCGGAACCGGGGACGTCGGCGTCTGGCATGAGACCTATCAGGTGCCCGCTGCCGGCATCGAGGTCATCTACAGCGGGATGCCGCTCTTCGGGCTCGCCAAGGCCACGAACCATGTCCCGGTCGGAGCAGGCACCAACACCGCCAAGCAGCGGATGGGGCGGGCTGCCCGCCCCGCCGGCGGTTCCTGACCGCAGGGGTTTGACGACGCCGAACCGGGCTGGGGCCAGGCGTCCCCCGCCGCGGGGCAATGACGCGCGTTTCTTCCCGAGGTCCGGCTGCGCAGTAGAATCCGGATCTGACAGGAGAACAGATGACTGACGCAGCGAAACCATCCAGCCCTGCGCCGTACGTCCCGCGGCAGATCAGCGGGCCGGTGCTGATGGGCGTCGTGCCCGGCCAGCCGCTTGCCGTCGCGCACCGTGCCGCGGAGCTGGCGTTCAGCCTCGGAGTGAAGCTGGTCTGTGCCTACGTGGACGTAACCACCTACCTTGCCGGGGAGCCGGACGGCAGGGCGGAGGCCCGGCCGATCGACCCCGACGGGGTGGATGACGATATCGAAGGAATCGGTGCCACCATTGCCGCGGACCTCCGTGCAGCTTTCGACGGATCCGGGGTCGACTGGTCCTTCGTGACCCTTGCCGGTGACCCGGCCCGGGCGCTGGGACGCCTGGCGGAATCCGCCGATGCGTCCGTCATCGTGGTGGGCACCCGCGAGCGCGGACTCGGGGCCCGGCTTGAGGAAATGCTGGTGGGATCCGTGGCGGTGCACCTCACCCACCGCCAGCACCGGCCCGTGCTGGTGGTCCCGCTGTCGCCGCACAAGCACCAGCCCAAGGCGGGCCGATGATGGAACCGCCTGTCCCCGGCGCCCAGACGCAGGCGGGGAACGCGGACCAGCGGGGGGACGACGACGGGACCGGGCGTCCGGAGGCCGGCGGCCGGGAGGCTGCGGCGGACCAGGGGACGCTTGGTGCGGCGCGCCCGCACCGGCCGGTGCACCTGCATCCCGGGTTCCTGCTGGTCGTCATTGCGGGCGGCATCCTGGGGGCGCTGGCCCGTTTTGGACTGGCCGGCATCCTGCCTGCACCGGGTGGCTGGCCGGTTCCCACCCTGGCCATCAACCTTTCCGGCGCCTTCCTGCTCGGCCTCCTGCTGGAGGCCCTGGTGCGGCGGGGCCCTGACTCGGGTCGGCTTCGGCTGATCCGGCTGTTCGTCGGCACCGGGTTCCTGGGCGCGTTCACCACGTACAGCACCCTGGCGCTGGAAACGAACACCCTGTTCGGAGCCGGCCGCGTCGCGGACGCGCTGCTCTATGTGGCGGTCAGCGTGGTGGCGGGCGCGGCTGCCACCGTGGCGGGAATTTGGCTGGCGGCGGGCCACCACGCACGGGCAACCGGCAGCCGGAAGGCTCTGAAGAAGGAGAACCGGTGAACGTCGCCACCATTATCCTGGTCGGCGTCGCCGGCGGGCTCGGGGCAGCCACCCGGTTCGTGGTGGACGGCCTGGTACGGTCCAGGGCCCGCACCGCCCTGCCGGTGGGAACCATCATCATCAACGTCACGGGCTCGTTCCTGCTGGGCCTGCTCGCCGGCGCCGTGATCGTCCATGCCGCGCCCGCCGAGCTGCAGGCCATTGCCGGCACCGGGTTCCTGGGCGGGTACACCACGTTCAGCACGGCAAGCTTTGAGACGGTCCGGCTCATCCAGTCCCGCCGTACCGGGCTGGCCCTCCTCAACGGCATCGGCACCGCGGTGGCCGCGGTGGCCGCTGCTGCCGGCGGGCTTGCCCTGGGGACTCTGTTCTAGCAGGGGCAGGCGGGCGCGTCCCCAGGCGGCACCTGTTGCCGCGGTTTAATTCCCGTGCGCGCCGTACTCTTCGATCACCACGCCCGACTTGAACGAACGGGTTCCCGTCAGGGCGAACGACTGTGCAGCGAAGGGCTTGTTGCCGAACAGCGGAATGCCCGACCCGAACACCACGGGGTTTCGCTTCAGCACGAGCCGGTCAATCTCCGGCAAGAGCGAGCCGGCCAGCGCGCCGCCGCCGCACAGCCAGATGTCCAGGCCCTCTTCCCGTTTCAGTGCTCCGACGGCGGACAATGGGTCGGCGGTCACGGTGATGGCGGGGTCCAGCGTGCGCGGGCTCCGGCTGGCCACAATTTGCCGAAGATGCGGATACGGGCTGCTGATCCCGGCGTCGAGTGCCGGGGCCAGGGTCTTCCACCCCATGATCACCGTATCGAACCGTGTTCCGGGTGGCTCCGTGCCGAGTGCACAGTGTGCGTGTGCGGGCAGGGCGTCGGCGTAATCGCCGAACACGTATGCCATGTGGTCGCCGTCGGCAAGGAAGGCGTCGAATCCGCCGGTTGGGTCGGCAATGTATCCGTCAATGCTCACGGCAACGTAGTAAACGAGTTCACGCATGGTTTCTCCAATCACGACACCTGTCGTAGTTAAAGTACAACAGCCGTCGTGGTTTGGCTAGCATGATCCGTATGGCCCGAAACGATGAACGACGTTCCACCCTTGCCGACGCCGGCATCCGCGTCCTCGCGGAGGAAGGCGCACGCGGCCTCACGCATCGCGCCGTTGACGCCTCGGCGGGGGCGCCCCGGGGGACTGCCTCCAACTACTTTCCCACCCGGGACGACCTCATCGCCGCGTTGGTTGACCGCATCGGCGAACGGCTGACTCCTGATCCGGCCGCCGGCCCGGGGCAGGGCCGGGAACCGGACAGGGCACTGTTCGCCGCGTACCTGCGTGACGTTGTGCGGCGGCTCAGTGCCGACCCCCAAGTGTCCCTCGCGCTTTTCGAACTGCGGCTGGAAGCTGCCCGGCGTCCGGCTGTTGCCGACTCGCTGGGCAAGTGGCGGCAACGCGCCTTCGAAGACGACGTGAAATTCAATGACCGGGCCGGACTGCCCGGAGGCCGAACAGAGCTGGCCCTGTTCCACTACGCCATCGACGGGCTCATGCTGGACCACCTCACTGTCCCGCTGACCACGGGACTCTCCCTCGACGCCGTCGTGGACGAACTGGTGGACCGGATCCTCAAATGAGCGGGTTGCCGGCGCCGGGATCACCCCTGACCTAACGGCCCGGGCCGGGCGGCCGACAGTAGGGAGGGAACGCCCACCCAACAGAGCAGAAACGGCCCATGATCGTTGTCACCCGCCTCAACGGCACCCGCTTTGCCGTGAATCCGGATGTGATCGAGCGGATCCACGAGAGCCCGGACACGCACCTGGTCACGCTCGACGGCGCCACGTACGTTGTGCGCGAAAGCCTGGCTGAGGTTGTGGAGCTGATTGCGAACTACCGGGCCTATGTTCTCCGCCGGGCACGTGACCTGCCCGCAGCCCCCGGGCATTCGCTCAGCCTTGTCCGGACGCCCGAGGAGTAACCCATGGATCCCGCAACAATCATCGGGCTGCTGCTGGCCTTCGGCTCCGTCTTTGCCATGGTCACCCTGGAAGGCGCCAGCGTGGAGGCTCTCCTGCTGCCGGCGCCGATGGTCCTGGTGTTCGGTGCCACCCTGGCGGTGGGCCTGGCCGGCAACACCCTCCGGGACACCCTCCAGGCGTTCAAGGACCTGCCCCGGGCATTCGTGGCCAAGCCGGCCAAACCGCAGGACAGCATCGACCAGCTGGTGGGGTTCGCGGAGATTGCCCGCGGCGACGGCCTCCTGGCCCTGGAGGATGAGGCCGGCAAGGCCAAGGACCCGTTCCTGGCCCGTGCCCTGCAAAACATCGCCGACGGCACGGACGCCGAAGAGCTGCGGATGCTCATGGAAGACGAGATCGACACCAAGCAGCGCCGCGACCGGATCTCCAGCAAGTTTTTCGCCAGCCTGGGCGGGTACGCACCCACCATCGGCATCATCGGCACGGTGGTGTCGCTGACCCACGTCCTGGAAAACCTCTCCACCCCGGACCACCTGGGCCCCATGATCGCCACCGCGTTCGTGGCCACCCTGTGGGGCCTGGTGTCCGCGAACTTCCTGTGGCTGCCGTTCAGTTCCCGGCTCAAGCGCCTCTCTGACCTGGAAATCGAGCGGATGACCCTGCTGATGGAAGGCATGCTCGCGGTGCAGAACGGCACCCAGCCGCTGCTGCTCGCCGAACGGCTCAACGCCATGGTTCCGGCCGGGCAGGCCAAAGGCAAGGGCAAAACCAAGGGCGCCCCGGCCGCCGGCGAGCTCTCGGACCTGGGCCGAGCCGCTTGAGCAGGCGCCGCCGCCGGAGCCACGAGCCGGAGGAAGAACACGTGGACGAACGGTGGATGGCGTCCTACATGGACATGGTCACCGTGCTCATGTGCATGTTCATCGTCCTGTTCGCCATGTCCACCGTGGACCAGGCCAAGTTCGACAAGCTCCGGAACTCCCTGGCCACCGGATTCGGCGCCGTGGCCACGCAGACGGTGGACACCGCCAGCGGAACCGTGGTGCCGCCCGAGCAGATCAACAAGGATGCCGAAGCCTTCTCCTCCCTGGAACTGGCCATCAAAGAGGTGGACCGGCTCACCGCCCTGCAGCAGAAAATGCAGTCGGACCTCAAGGCCGGCCAGTTGGACGCCAATGTCCAGTTCCAGGTCACCGAGCGTGGCCTGACCGTGAAACTGGTGGGTTCGCAGGCCTTCTTTCTGCCGGACCGGCCCGAGCTCACGCCGCGCGCCAGCCAGGTCCTGGACACCATCAGCCCCACCCTGGCCCCGGCCGGCCTGGAGATCATGGTGGAAGGCCACGCCGCCAACGGCATCACCTCGTTCCCGTCCACCTGGGAGCTGTCCTCCGCACGGTCCGTCAACGTGCTGCGCTACCTGGTGGACCGCGGGGGAGTGCCGCCGGGCAGGATCGGGGCGGTGGCGTTCGGGTCCGCCCGCCAGGTCAACGACGATTCCACCGAGGAACTCATGGAACTGAACCGCCGGGTGGATCTGGTGGTCCTCTCGGACAAGGCGGAGGCCATCCGGGCGCTCATCCCCGAAGCCATCAAAGTGGAGGCCGCGAAACCGGCCCCGTAAGGGACAAGAACACCGGCCCACCCGCTTACGCGCCGGGAACCGCTGCCGATAGTCCCACCCGTGAGTGAACTGGAGGACCGGCAGGCGCCACGGCAACGGACCGTGGACGTCTACGATTTCCGCAGGCCCACCACCTTGCCCCGGCAGCACAGCCGGGTCCTGGAAGTGGCGTTTGAAACATTCGCCCGGCAGTGGGGCACCCAGCTCACCGCGAAGGTCCGGGTGAAATCTTCCGCCACCCTGGACCAGCTGAGCATGCAGAGCTACGACGAATACGCCGCCTCCCTGCCGGCCGTCACCGCCATGGTCCTGTGCCGGATCGAAGGCAGCGAATCCCGGCTGGTCCTGCAGTTCCCGGCCACCGCCGCCCTGTCCTGGATCAGCCGGATGCTGGGCGGCGCCACGGACCCGGTGGTCCCGGAACGCAAGTTCACCCAGATCGAGCACGCCCTGGTGCGGCGCATGGTGGAGGACGGGCTGGAGGACCTGCGCTATTCACTGGGCTCCCTGCTGTCCGCGCCGCTGGCCATGGACGTGGTCCAGTACAACTCCCAGTTCGCCCAGGCGGCGGCGCCCGGCGAGCTGATGATCGTGGCCGCGTTCAGCGTCAAGGTGGGCGAGAACCACAGCGCCGCCACGCTGGCCATCCCGGCGGACGTGCTGCTCCCGGGCCTGGGTGCGGTCAACCCGATGGTTCCCACGGCCGACGCCGGCGCCCTGGTCCGTGCCCAGGTGGCGCAGGTGCCGGTGGACGTGGCCGTGCAGCTGGCGTCCGCGCCGGTGACGCCCGGACAGATCCTTGGCCTGGCCGTGGGCGACATCCTGCCCCTGCCGCACCGCGAGAACAGCCCGTTCGACGTCACCATCAACGGCACCCGGCTGGCCACCGCGGCCCCGGCCCGGAACGGTTCCCGTGCCGCCGCCGTCATTGTCACCACCGAGGAGAACCAGCGATGACCATCACTTTGAACCTGCACGAATCCTCGGCGCAGCAACTGGCCCTGCACCTGCCGCATCCGGCGGTGCTGTCCGTTTCCGGCATCGTCCCGCCGCTGGCGGCCGCCGCGTACGCGCCGCAGGGCATCGCGGCCACGTTCGTGGGCGCCGTGACGGCGGACCTGGCCCTGGTCCTGGCGGACCGTTCGTTCCTGGCTGCGGCCGGCGGTGCGGGAGCGGCTGCCGGCGGCGGGGCACCGGGCCTGGTGTCCGCCGTCGACATCCTGCGCCCCGCCATGGAGGCGGCTGCCGCGGTGTTCGACGCCGGCGTGCTGGGGGAGTTAAGGGAAGAGGACGCCGCCGGGCTGCTCTCGGACCCGGAAACCGCGGTGTTCGAACTGACGGACGGCACCAGCCCGGCCGGCTGGTTCGCGGTGCGGGTGCGCGAGCACGGCACCGTCCATGACGCCGGCCGCGGCTCCCGCCGGGATTCCGGCGTTCCGGCCCGGCTCAGCCTGATCAGCAACGTGGAAATGTCCCTGACCGTGGAGATCGGCCGCACCAGGATGTCCGTCCGGGACGCCTTGGCACTGGAACCGGGCAAGGTCATTGAACTGGACCGCTCCGCCGGTGCCCCCGCCGACGTCCTGCTCAACGGCCGCCTGATCGCCCACGGGGAAGTGGTGGTGGTGGACCAGGACTACGCCGTCCGCATCACCCGCATCCTGGATACCGCCGAGGGACTGGGGTAGATGGATTCAGTCATCCTGGGGCTGCGCGTGCTCGTGGCCCTTGGTGCGGTGCTGGGCCTGATGTGGTACCTGCAGCGCCGCCTGGGCAAGGCAAAAGGCCACGGCCGCCGCCGCGCCAACGGCACCCTGAGCGTGGTCAGCCGCCAGAGCGTGGGCCAGAAGGCCTCCGTGGTGGTGATCGACGCCGGGGACAAGCGCTTCCTGCTCGGCGTCACCGAACACAGCATCAACGTCCTGCATGCCGGGGAGATCCCGGTGGAAGCAGTGGACATCACGACGCCGGAGCAGCGGGCCGCGCTCCCGGCACCCGGGCGGGTGGCGGCGGCGCCGTCGGAGAGTTTCGCCGCCGTGTTCCAGGAGGCGGCGGGCATGCCCCGCCGGGCCGAGCTGCACCGCCGCGTGGGCCCCGCGGCCCTGCCCGGATCCAGGGTGTCCGGTCCCGGTGTGCCGGCGTCGAAGCTGCACGGCTCCCTCCTGGCCGGTTCCACCTGGCGGCAGGCCGCCGAAGCGCTCCGCGGACGCCGGAGTTGACCGGAACCGCGGCCGCCCGCCCGCGGCCCCGCCAGGCCGCCACGGCAACCCGGCTGCTGGCGGCCGCCGTCGCGGCGGTGCTGCTCGCCGTCGTCGTCCTCTGGCTGGGCGCCGCCCTGGCCGGAACCCCCGCGCACGCCGCCCCCGTCCCGGTGCCCACGCCCACCCCGCCCGCGGCCCCCGCCGAACCGGGCAACGGCAACGTGAGCATCAACATCAACGGCCTGGACGGCCAGCCCTCCACCGCCGTGGTCACCCTGATCGGCATCACCCTGCTGTCCGTGGCGCCGGCGCTGCTGCTGATGATGACGTCCTTCACCAAGATCTTCGTGGTGCTGGCCATGACCCGGAACGCCCTGTCGCTGCCGTCCATCCCGCCCAACCAGGTGCTTGCCGGGCTGGCCCTGTTCCTGTCCCTGTTCATCATGTGGCCGGTGATCCAGGACATCAACACCGCCGCGGTGCAGCCGTACCTGAACGGCAGCATCGACTTCGGCGGGGCCGTGTCCGCCGGTGCCGCGCCGCTGCAGCGGTTCATGCTGGGCCACACCCGGCAGGAGGACATCGCCCTGATGACGCGGGCAGCCAAGATGGCCAACCCGGCCAACCCGGAGTCGGTGCCGCTGCAGACCCTCATCCCGGCGTTCATGATCTCCGAGCTGCGGGCGGCGTTCATCATCGGGTTCGTCATCTTCATCCCGTTCCTGGTGATCGACCTGGTGGTCTCCGCCGCCCTGATGTCCATGGGCATGATGATGCTGCCGCCGGTGATGATCTCGCTGCCGTTCAAGATCCTGCTGTTCATCCTGGTGGACGGCTGGGGACTGGTCATCACCTCCCTGATCCAGAGCTACGGCTGATGGATACCAACGCCGTCCTGGACATCTGCCTCCAGGCCATGATCGTGGCGGCCAAGCTCTCCGCACCCGTGCTGGTCACCGCGCTGGTGGTGGGCCTGGCCATCTCGCTGCTGCAGTCCATCACCCAGCTCCAGGAAGCCACCCTGTCCTTCGTGCCCAAGGCCGTGGCGGTGGCCATCGCCCTGGTGGTGTGCGCGCACTGGATGATCACCGAGATGGTCTCCTTCACCAACGAGCTTTTCGCCCGCCTGCCCGGGTTGATCGGGGGAGCGTGAACATCCCCATCGACCAGGGCTGGCTGGAAGTGATGCTGCTGGCCTCCGTCCGGATGGTCGCGTTCCTGGTGGTGGCGCCGCCGTTCGCGCACCAGGCCATCCCGGCGCAGGTCAAGGCCATGCTGGGCATCGGGCTGGGCCTTGCCGTGTCCGGGCGCCTGGCAGCCGGGTACGTGCCCCTGGATACGGCCGGGTTCCTCACCGCGATCGTCCTGGAGCTGGCCACCGGCCTGGCCCTGGGGTTCCTGGTGTACCTGGTGTTCGCCGCCGTCCAGTCCGCGGGCAGCCTGATCGACCTCTCCAGCGGATTCCAGATGGCCCAGGCGTTCGATCCCCAGATGATGGTCAACGGCGCCCAGTTCACCCGGCTCCTGCAGATGGCGGCGCTGGCCCTGCTGTTCGCCTCGGACGGCTACCAGCTGGTGATCGGCGGCCTCACCGGCAGCTTCACGGCGTTCCCCCTGGCCGGCGGAATCGACCTCGCCCGGCCCGCCCAGGCAATGGTCCAGGCCGTCACCGGGATGTTCCTGTGCGCGGTGCAGATCGCCGGGCCACTGATGGTGGTCCTGCTGCTGGCCGACGTCGGCCTGGGCCTGCTGACCCGCGTGGCGCCGGCCCTGAACGCGTTCGCGCTCGGTTTCCCGCTGAAGATCCTGCTCACCCTGGCCCTGGCGGGTTTCCTGTTCCTGGGGCTGCCGCGGATCGTGGCCGTCCTCGCGGGGCAAGCCGTCAACACGCTGATGGGGGTGGGCTGAATGGCGGACTCGCAGGAGCGCACCGAGCAGGCCACGGACAAGCGGATGCGCGAGGTCCGGTCCAAGGGCCAGCTCAGCCGCTCGCAGGACCTCACCGCCTGGCTGGGTGTCGGTGCCGGCGCCGTGATGCTGCCGGCCACCATCGACCGGGCCGCCAACGCCGCCGTGGACCAGGTGTTCAGCATCCGTTCCGTGATGGAAAGCCCGGACCCCGGCAAGGCCCTGCACGCCCTGGAACTGGGGCTGGGCTCGCTGGCCGGCATCCTGGGGCCCCTGCTGCTGGTGGTGTTCCTGGTGGTGCTGGCCGGATCCGCCGTGCAGGGCGGGGTGCATTTCAAGAAGTTCCGCCCCGAGTTCGGCCATTTCAACCTGCTCAGCGGGCTCAAGCGGCTCTTCGGGATGCAGGCCGTGTGGGGCGGGCTGAAGGCGCTCCTGAAGGCGGCCGTCGTCGGCGTCGTCCTCTATTTCGTGGTCCAGCGCCTTATCCCTGTGCTGCTCACCGCCGGCGGGCTGCCGGTGTCCGGGGTGATCGCCGCGGCCACGGACGGCATCGGCTCCCTGGTGCAGTTCGCCGTGGCGGCGGGCCTGGTGCTGGCGGCCGCTGACGTGCTGGTGGTGATGCGCCGCAACCGCAAGAAGACGCGGATGTCCAAGAAGGAAGTCACGGACGAGAACAAGAACACCGAGGGCGACCCCCTGATCCGCTCGCACCGGCGTTCCCGGCAGCTGGCCATGAGCCGGAACCGCATGATCGCCGCCATCGCCGACGCCGACGTAGTGCTGGTCAACCCCACGCACGTGGCCGTGGCGTTGAAGTACGACGCCGGCACGTCGGCTCCGCGGGTGGTGGCAAAGGGGGCGGGGGTCATCGCCGCCCGGATCAGGGCTGAGGCGGAGGCCAAGGAGGTGCCCATGGTGCAGGACATCCCGCTGGCCCGGGCGCTGCATTCGGCGTGCGGACTCGGCCAGGAGATCCCGGTGGAGCTGTACCGGGCGGTGGCCGGGGTGCTGGCGTTCGTGATGTCCCTCAAAGCCCGCGGCGCCGCCCGCGGGATGCACCGGATGGCGG
Source organism: Pseudarthrobacter sp. MOO14 (assembly GCF_058267675.1). Classification (NCBI taxonomy): domain Bacteria; kingdom Bacillati; phylum Actinomycetota; class Actinomycetes; order Micrococcales; family Micrococcaceae; genus Pseudarthrobacter; species Pseudarthrobacter sp. MOO14. The sequence goes on along the minus strand of NZ_CM177849.1, from coordinate 1,408,543 downwards.
AAGTGCCATGACCGCCGCGCTGCTTGAACCCGACCGCCGTGAAAGGACCTCCGCATGAAGAAGCCGCTTGGCCCGTTGGCCGTTCCGGTGGGGATCGTGGGCATCGTGCTGCTGCTCGTGGTCCCCGTTCCGGCGCCGCTGCTGGACGTCCTGATTGTCTGCAACATCCTGCTGGCGCTGCTGGTGCTGCTGACCAGCATGTTCGTCAAGAAGCCGCTGGACTTCTCGGTGTTCCCCTCGCTGCTGCTGGTGGCCACGCTGTTCCGGCTGGGCATCAACGTGGCCTCCACCCGGCTGGTGCTGGGGCAGGGGTACGCGGGGCAGGTGATCGAGGCGTTCGGCCATGTCACGGTGGGCGGGTCCATGATCATTGGCGCGGTGGTGTTCCTGATCCTGGTGGTCATCCAGTTCGTGGTGGTCACCAAGGGTGCCGAGCGCGTGGCGGAGGTGGGTGCCAGGTTCACCCTGGACGCCATGCCCGGCAAGCAGATGGCCATCGACGCGGACCTGAACGCCGGCCTCATCACGGACGCGCAGGCCCGCAGCCGGCGCGCGGACGTCTCGGCGGAGGCGGACTTCTACGGCGCCATGGATGGTGCGTCCAAGTTCGTCAAGGGCGATGCGATCGCGGGCATCATCATTATCATCATCAACTTCATCGGCGGCATTGCCATCGGGGTGCTGCAACGCGGCATGAACGTGGGGGATGCGCTGGGCACCTTCGGGCTGCTGACCATGGGCGATGGCCTGGTCACGCAGATCCCCGCGCTGCTCATGGCCGTGTCCACCGGCATGATCGTCACCCGGTCCAACGCCGAGGAGGACATGGGCAAGACCGCGTCCTCCCAGCTGATGCAGTCGCCCACGGCCATGATGATCGCAGGGCTGGCCGCGGCCGCCATGGCCTTCATCCCGGGCATGCCCATCCTGCCGTTCCTGCTGGTGGCCGCGCTGCTGCTGTTCGGTTCGCGGCGGCTGGCCGCAGACCAGAAGGCCCGGGCCGACGCGGCGGCGGCGGAGGAAGCCTCGCTGCTGCCGGAGGAGGACCCGAACGAGCGTCTGCTCGAGGACATGCGGGTCCACCCGGTGGAGATCCTGCTGGCCCCGGACCTGGTGGACATCGTCTCCGGAGCCTCGGATGACCTGCTGGCCCGGGTGCGTTCCCTGCGGCATAAGATCGCCATGGACCTGGGGCTGGTCATCCCGCCTGTCCGCACCCGGGACAGCGTGGAGCTGCCACCGGCCACCTACGTGATCCGGATCGCCGGGGTGGAGGCCGGCCGCGGCACCGCCCCGGCCGGGCGGATGCTGGCCTTGGGCGACTTCCTGGACGCCCTGCCCGGCGCCTCCACCGTGGAACCCGTGTTCGGGCTGGCCGGCAAGTGGATCCCGTCCGAGATGCGGCACAGCGCGGAAATGACCGGCGCCACCGTGATCGACCGCGTCTCGGTGCTGGTGACGCACCTGTCCTCGATCGTTACGGCCAACGCGGCGCGGCTGCTCTCGCGGGAGGACGTCCGGGTGCTCACCGAAGGTGTCCGGAAGCTGAGCCCGGCGGCCGTGGAGGAACTCACCCCGGGGCTGCTGTCCCTGGCGGAGATCCAGCGGGTGCTGCAGGGCCTGCTGGAGGAGCAAGTCCCCATCAACGACCTCCCACGCATCTACGAGGCCCTGGCGCTGCGGGCGAAAGCTTCCACTGATCCCGAGGCGCTGATCGAGGCGGCCCGGCAGTCGCTGGGCCCGGCGCTGGCCGCGAAGTTCCTGGACGGCGGGGTGCTGCACGTGATCATGATCGATCCGCTGCTGGAGCAGTCCATGCTGGAGGACCTCCGCCCGGGGGAGGGCGGCACGCAGATCGTCATGAACCAGGCCCGGCTCGACGCCGTGCTGGGCTCGGTCAAGCAATCCATGGAATCCGCCGCGGCGGCGGGGCGGCAGCCGGTGCTGGTGTGCGCGCCGGCGCTGCGGCCGGCGGTGCGGCGGCTGGTGGCAGGGCCCGACGGCGGCGTGCAGGTTTTGTCCTACCGCGAGGTGACAGCCGCGAACGTGGGCATCGAGACGATGGGGGTGGTGCGGCATGCCGAAGCAATTCAGGCTTAAGGGGTCCTCGCTGGAGGCCATCCGGGACAAGGCCGTGGCCCAGTACGGGCCCGGCGCCCGGATTGTCGCGGCCGAGAAAGTGACCAACCCCGGGTTCGGCGGCCTGTTCGCCAAGGACCGGTTCGAGGCCACGGTGGAGGTGCCGGACGGTGCTGCCTCCGCTGGCGTTGGCGCGTCTGTGCAGGCGCCTTTGGCAACCGCGACGCCGGCACCGGGCACGGCTGCCAACGCCCACGCCGGACTCCGGCGCCCCGCTATTGCCGCCCTGCTGGAGCAGGCGGACCAGAGCGAGCTGCGGCTCCACGGCCGGGGTGGCGGGCTTGGCGCTGCTTCAGGTTCTCCGCACGTCCCGTCCGCTGCCGCGCAAGCCGCGGAGCCCGTGGAGCCCGTGCCGGTTTCGACGGCGCGGGCCGACTTCGCCGGACTGTTAGCGCAGCTGGGTGCCGAATACGGCAAGCCGCTTGCCGCCGTCGAACCTTCCCCGGCGCTTCCCGCAGGTGCTCCGGGTGAGGCCGTTGGCCAGGCAAAGACCCGTCCGAAAGCTCCGGCACCGCTCACCGGTGCCGGGGACCTGGTGCTGCTCCTGGGGCTTGGCGACGACGCCCTGGGCCCGGCCCTGGAGATGTCCCTGGCCGCGGGGGGCTGCGATGTCCGGACCAGCGGCAAGCTGACCGCGTTCGGCCACCTGCACGTGGCGGACCGGCAGGGCGCGACGGCGGCGCGCGCCTCGGCCGTGGCCACCGGGCAGGCGGTGCTGCTGGCGTTCGGGCTGGGCAGCCCGCGCGACGTCGCAGGCCACGCAGCCGTGATCGCAAGCCTCGGCGCTGACCAGGCCTGGGTGGTGGCGGACGCCCGCCGGAAAACCGACGATACCGCTGCCTGGCTGACGGCACTGCGGAACCTGACCGCTGTGGACGCGCTCGCCGTCGTGGGTTCGCAGGACACCCTGACCCCGGGAACAGTGCACGGTTTGGGGCTGCCCGTCGGTTGGCTGGACGGCAGAAAGGTAGATTGAGTACATGTTGGTTCTGACGCGCAAGCCGGGCGAGAAAATCATGATCGGGGATGACATTGTCATCACCGTCATGGAGGGGCGCGGCGACGGCGTGCGGATCGGGATCGAAGCCCCCCGCGGCGTCACCATCCAGCGCAGCGAGGTGGTGGAAGCCATCGCAGCAGCAAACGTCGCAGCAGCGCAGGCGGGCCCGGAAACCGAAGAGCTCCTGAAGGCGTTCCTCCCGCCCGCGGACTGACGCTTCCGCCGGGGTTGGGTCCCTGGCACGTGCGGCGGAAAGCCTTACGCCGAGAGGACCGGGCGCGTGATGCCGCCGTGGGTGGCGGCGCCCATTTGGGCCATGTAGTCGTTCCGGCGGCGGGCGTTGATTCGTGACTCCGGCGCGTGGGTGGTGCCGGGGTCGTCGGCGTAGTGCGCGGCCAGGCCGTCGCGCATCAGCCGGATGGCTTCTGCACGCTGCTGGGAGACGGCGGCGTGGGTGGATCCGAGTTCGGCGGCAAGCTCCTTGACGGTGCGGCCGGCGAGGTAGATCTCTTCCACCACGTAGCGCATCTTGGCGGGCAGCGCCGTGACGGCGGCGCGAAGGTACTTGACGCGTTCATCCGCCAGCACTGCGTGTTCGGGGGACGCCGTTTCCGCAGCGAACGTTTCCACAATGACGTCGTCCAGCGGAGTGAGGGTCCGGGCGGCGTCGGCCAGGGCGGCTTCCACCACGCTTCGCTCCACTCCGAGGGATGACGCCATCTCCGACACCGTGGGGTTCCGGCCCAGGAGTCCGCGCAGGGTTTCCTCCACGGCCATGGTTTCCTTGATGCGTTTGCGGGCCGAGCGTGTGGCCCAGTCCTGGGAGCGCATCTCGTCCGCGAAGGCACCGATGATACGACGGCGGGCGAAGGCTCCGAAGGGAACGCCCAGGGCAGGATCGAAGGACTCCGCGGACGTGATCAGCGCGATGGACCCCACCGACGCGAGGTCGTCACGCGACAAATGGGAGGCTTTGGCGCACACCTCGGAAACCAGATAACCCACTAAGGGGAGGTGCTGGAGGACCAGCTCGTTGCGGTGTTCGCGATCCAAAAAAAGTCCCCCCACGAGACTGTAGTGATGGTGCTGCCGCGCAGCACTGAGCGAAGACTATCACCTCAAAGCGACCCATTACGTGTACTGTCATGCAAAAGACGGCGCGGATTTCGCATCTCCGCGGCGGCAGAACTCCATAGTGATTGGGGAACCATTGGGGGCAGATGGACTTTCCGCGACGTTGTGGCGCGAAAGACGGCAACTCGAGCTGTTGAATTTCCGCTTGGAAACGCAGCTCCTGTACCTGGGCACGGGCAAAACCCAATGGTTAACGTTCACATCCGCGGACCTGGAAGCCGTCCTGGAGAAGCTCCGCTTCGAGACCCTCGCCCGCAATATCGAGGCCGCCGCGGTCGCCGCAGAGTGGGGCGTTCCCGGCGAACCGGACCTTCAGCGCCTGGCCGCGGCGGCGCCCGAAGGCATCTGGGGCGAGCTCCTGCTGGACCACCGGCGCGACATGTCCCTGCTGCTCCAGCACATCCAGTCCGCCATAGAGGCGAACCGGGAGGCGCTGAAGTCCGCGCTGGAGGGCGTGGCCCGGGACCTGGATGCGGTCGCGTCGTCCCCCGAGCCGGCCGACGAACTCTCGGTCCTGGCCCGGCAGGCCAACGCGGCGCACGCCCTTGCCGTGGTGGAAAATTGTGGGCAGCCGCTGGTGGCGGAGTTCCTGGGCGCCACCGAGTAGGAGCCCGGCGCAGGGCATTGCGGCCGGTCACGGCGCGGGGCTACGTTGTGGCGATGGAGCGCAAGGCAACACTGGGCGACATTGATGCCATCTGCAGGGGCCTTCCCGAGGTTGTGCTGGGGACCTCCTGGGGTGACCGTCCCACCTACAAAGTGCCGCACGGACCCAAGGGCCGGGGCTTCTTGCTGTACCGGACCCCGCACAAGACGGCGATTAATCCGGAATCCGGCGAGCCGTACCAGGACCTGCTGGTCATCGTGGTCCCGGACGATGCCGCGAAGTCAGCCCTGGTGGAGGACCCGTCGCTTCCGTTCTTCACCGTGCCCCACTTCAACGGGTACAACGCCGTCCTGGTGCAGGAGTCCCGGCTTGGCGAGATGTCACGCGAAGAGCTGGCGGAGATCCTGGTGGAAGCCTGGGCGGCCCGGGCACCCAAAAGGCTGGTCAAGGAGTTCTTCGCCGGCCGTTGACGCACGACGCCGGCCCGCGACGTGCCCCATGACGCCCCGTTAGCTGGGTGGGCCTCAGCCACAAGGAGCCGCCGCACACTGTCAGGCCGCCAGGTGGAAGGTGTCCGCAAAGCGGCGGAGGAGGTCTCCCGGCCCGCTCAGCACCCGGACCACGCCGCTTTCGATCGCGCGGTCTGGTGCCATGTCGCCGGAGATGAGCAGCCGGATGTCCGGCCCGGTGGAAAAGGCGAGGTCCGCCGCGCCGTCACCGCGAATGACGTCGAGGCTCGGTCCCTGGACCCTGATCAAAAGGTCGGCGGAACCAAAGTGGGCCGCATAGGCCGTGACAGGAAGGGCGGCCGCCACATCCGGCCGGAACGCGGTGCGCAGGTCCATGGTCATCGAGTCGGGGCTGATGATCTGGTCCTCGCGTGGATCGCCCATGGCCTTGAAGCCCCAGGCGCCCAGCGCGAGGACCACCGGTTCGAGTTCCCGTCCGTACGGCGTGAGCTCGTAGACGATGACCCGCGAGCGTGGCGCACGGCGGATCACGCCGGCCGCCTGCAGTTCCTTGAGCCGCGCGGCCAGGATATTGCTCGGGATCCGTGGCAGGCCCTCGGCGAGCTCACCGTAGCGGCGCGGCCCTACGAGCAGGTCGCGGACGATCAGCAGGGCCCACCGTTCGCCGACGATCTCCATGGCCCGCGTGATGCCCGAGTACTGTCCGTAGTCGCGTGCGGCCATGAACCTCAGGCCTGCTGGTTCATGAAGGCTTCCGGGCCCTGTTCGGCGGCAGCGGCTTCCATGTAGCCAAACTCAAGGATGTTGCCGTCCGGGTCCGTCAGCTGGCGCTGGTACATGAAGCCGTAATCGGAAGCGGGCTGGGCCTCGGTCCCGCCTGCTGCCAGGCCACTGGCAACGCTGGCGTCCACTGCATCCCGGCTCTCCAGGAAGATTGCGGTGGTGGCCGATACGGTCGCGGACGGGTCGCCGATGGGCCGGTCGCTGAAGGTCTGGAAGTACTCGCGGACCAGGAGCATGAAATAGCTGTGGTCTTCCTCCACCACCACGCATGCGGCGTTGTGGTCAGTGAAGAGCGGGTTGATGGTGAAACCCACCGCCGTATAGAACGCCTTGGCGCGCTCCAGGTCAGTCACCGGCAGGTTTACGAACATTGCGGTCATCACAGTCTCATTTCCCAAGATGGAGTGGATAACCACGATACTTGCAAAAAACAAGTGAGGGGTCAATACCCAGACTGCATGCTTCCAATCCGTTCGTTCAGCCCGCCCTTCAGTCCCGCGCCAGCGGCAGTGCCAGCCTCATGGTCGTGCCGTCGGATCCGGTCCGCTGTACGTCCACGGTGCCGCCGGCTGCGGTGGCGATGTCGCGGACCAGGGCCAGGCCTATGCCAAAGCTGCGCCTGCCCCCGGATCCGTCCAACCCCGGGGCGCGGACGAACCGGTCAAAGATCCGGCCGGGGTCCACGCCGGTGATCCCGGTTCCGGTGTCTGCCACCAGGACCACGGCCCGCGATCCCTCAACACTGGTGCTGATGGTGATGCTTCCGCCGGAGGGGGTGTGGGCCAGCGCGTTATCGGCTAGGGCCAGGATGGCGCGCCGCAGCGAGCCGGGATCCGCGCGCACCCACGCCATGCCGGCCCCGGAGAAGTCCAGCCGGACGCCCTGTTGGCCGGCCAGGCCCTGGAGACTTTCGGCGGCGGACCGGGCAACCGCCGCGACGTCCACCGGCTCCGGGACAACGTCCCCGGACGCGCCGGCGGATCCGCCGGGGGATCCGGTCGCCGCCAACAGGAGTTCGTTGACGATGCCCGTCAGCGTGGCCGTGTCCTCCCGGATCTTCGCCAACGCCTGCGCCGGCTCGGACCCGGGCTCGGCCTTGCGCTGCGCCAGCTGGATACGGGTATCAAGGATCGCCAGCGGGGTGCGGAGTTCATGGCTGGCGTCCTGGACGAAGCGCCGTTGCCTGGCCAGGGCCTCGCCCAGCGGCCGGATGGCACTGCGGGCGCTGATCCAGCCCACCACACCGGCCAGCACGATGCCCCCCAGCCCGGCCAGGATCATGCCCTCGATCAGGTCCTTCGAATCCAGGTAGGTGTAGGCCTTGCCGGCGGTGGAACCGGGCGGCGTGGGATGGGCCAGCTTGTTCATGAGGCACACCGTGGCGGCGGTAAGCAGCACCAGCACCAGGACGGCCACGCCGGCGCTGATCCGCAGTGCCACCCTCAGCGACGCGCGGCGGAGGATGTCCTGGTCCGCGTCCCCGGAGCCGGAGTGGGACACGCCGGTGGAGCCAGGGCCGGAGGAGCCAACACCGGAAGAGGAAGAGGTCATGAGGGGTCGCCGATCTGGTAGCCCACGCCGTGGACGGTGCGGATGACGGTCCGGGAGATCTTGCGGCGCAGGTGGTGGACGTAGGTGTCGATGACGCCGGGCTGGTCCGTGGACTGGAAATGCGCGGCGAGCAGGTCGTCGCGGGTGAACACCCTGCCGGGTTCGGCGGCCAGCGCCGCCAGGACTTCGGCTTCCTTGGCGGTCAGCGTCACCACCTCGCCGTAGGCGGAACGGACAGCGCGCGACGCCGGATCGAAGTCCCAGCTGCCGATGCCCACCGGTCCCGCGGGCGGAGCAAAGGTGCGCGTCAGTGCGCGCAGCCGCGCCGCCAGCTCGCCGGCGTCGAACGGTTTGGTCATGTAGTCGTTGGCGCCGGTGTCCAGCCCGCGGACCTTCTCGTCCGTCTCGCCCAGCGCGGTGAGGATCAGGATGGGGGTGGCGATGCCTTTGGCCCGGAGCGCCGCGATGACGGCCAGTCCGTCCATGACGGGCAGGCCGCGGTCAATGACCATCACGTCCCAGGGCTGCGTCAGCCCCAGGTGCAGGGCTTCCTGGCCGGTGGCAGCGAGCCGGATCCGGTAGTCCGGCTCCAGCAGTTCCGCGATCAGTGGCCCCAGCGCGGGATCGTCCTCGGCGAGCAGCAAGGAGGGCCGGTCCGCGGTGGTCATGCGGCCTATTCTTCCGTGAATTCGTCCTGCCGGGCGCTGCTGCCCACCGTGTCGAGGTGCTGCGGGGCACCCGCGGAAGCGTCGTCGTCGTACTCTACGGACGGGTCTGCGGCGGCGCGGCGGTTGGCGCGGCGACGCTTGAGGTATTCCACGGCCCAAGGAACCACGGACACCAGGACCATGAGCACGGCAATGACGTCGATGTTCTTGGCGATGATTTCGTAGTGCCCCAGCCAGGTGCCCAGGAGGGTCACGGACGTGGCCCAGGCGGCGGCTCCCACAATGTTCCACAGCGTGAAGGCCTTGTACCCGTAGCGGGCGGTGCCGGCGGTCAGCGGGGCGAACGTCCTGATGATGGGGACGAAGCGGGCCAGCACCACGGCAGCGCCACCGTGCCGGCGGAAGAAGTCCTCGGTGGCGGTGAGGTGGGCGGTCTTCAGGACCTTGGCGTCGTCCTTGAACCAGCGCCGGCCGAACCGACGTCCCAGCAGGTAGCCCACCTGGTCGCCGGCGATGGCGGCGGCCGTGATCACGCCGATCAGGACGGGGAGGGCCAGCTGCAGCTGCTGGTGCAGGAGCCCGGCGGTGAAGAGCAGCGAATCCCCGGGCAGGAACGGGAACAGGACGCCGGATTCGATGAAGACCATGCCGGCGATCACGCCCAGGGCTGCCGGTCCCAGGCCGCTCAGCAGGCCGGCGGGGTCCAGCAGGGACGGTGATCCGGTGGTGGCCATGGCGGTGACCAGGTCAGGGGTGAGGAAGCTGTGCATGGGGGTCCTTTAGCGTCGGCTGGACGGGGTGGTGAGCGCGGCGGGCAGGCGGTCGAAGAGCCGGGGAGCATAGCGGTTCCAGAGCCCGGCGAGCAGCACGAAGGCGGCGCTCGCGGCCAGGAACGAGGCCGCCACGTCGGTGGGGTAGTGCACGCCGACGTACAGCCGGGACCATGCCACGATGACGGCGACGACGGCGCCGGCCGCGGCCACCAGCTTGGACCAGCGGGTGCCCCGGGCCAGGAAGTACAGGGCGAAGGCCAGGGCGACGGCGAAGCTGACGTGGCCGCTGGGGAAGCTGTTGGATCCGGTCTCCGGCGAGAGGGGGTCGAACAGCAGCGCCGGGTTGGGCCGCTGCCGGGCGACGATCAGCTTGAAGGCTTCGCTGGCCACCCAGCCCGAGCACGCCACCACGCCGAAGGCAACAGCCGTGGCCAGGTCGCGGCGCACCAGCAGCACCACCAGGGCGATGACGGCGATCAGGCCCAAGCCTGCCACCGGGCCGAACAGGAGGTTGATGCCCATCGCGACGGCGGTCAGCACGGCAACGTGGTGCGTGCTGAGGTCCTGGTCCACGTGCAGTTCGGCGGCGGTGTCGCCGGGCAGGAGCTGCACCGTGAAGCCGAGGGCGACGACGGCGGCGCACAGCAGCGCGCCCAGCAGCAGCCAGTGCCGGGCCTGGGGGAGCACGGGGAACCGGGTGCGGGCGGCGGCGATGGTGCGGGGGCCGGCTATTGTCTTGTGGGCTCGGGTTGGTCCGTTCACGAATCCTCCGGGATGGTCCTGCGGCGGACAGGGTTCTGTCCGTGGTCTCTGTTTCGATCCTTCCCCAGGGTTCCTAAGAAAGGCTTAAGAAACGTGACCGCCGCAGGGCCGCCGAAGGCGCCCTGTCAGGTCATGGGCCGGCCGAGATCGCGGTGAGGAGCGCAGCTCCGTCGGGGCTGCCGAGGCCGGTGCACGGGTCCCAGCCGGCGGCGGCCTTGTAGGTGCCGTTGTTTCCGGCGGTGATGTCGCGGAAGGCCGCCTTGTTTCGGTACAGCAGCGGCTGGATCTGCCCGAAGGTGCGGCTGGTGGACTCCGCCAGGAGTGCGATGAGTGCCGCCCAGAGCGGTGCCACGGCGCTGGTGCCGCCGATGACCATGTCCGTGCCGTCCACCCGCACTTTGTAGCCGGTCTGGGGGTCGGCCACTGCGCTGACGTCCGGCACTCCGCGGCCTTTCGGCCCTGCGGGGTGGTGGCCGCCGTGATGCGCGGACTGGCCGGACTGCCACGCGGGGACGGGGAAGGTATCGCTGTAGCCGCCTCCGGTGGCAGAGTGCGGGCCGTCGTTCCACACCGTCTCGGAGGTGATGGTCCCGGTTCCGGGGTCAGCGTCGAGGCGCGTTCCGCCGCAGGCCAGCGCGTGGGGGCTGGAGGCGGGGAAATCGGCGTGGTCTTTGCCGTCGGTGGCGCCGTCTGCGCTGCCGTTGTCCCCGGCGGCGGCGGTGACGGTCACGCCGAGTGCCGTGGCGTCGGCCAGGGCCTGGTCGAAGGCTGTCCGGGCCTGGGCGGTCCAGTCGTCCTCGCTTTGGCCCCAGCTGATGCTGATGGACGTGGGTGCCGGGGCGGCGTGGGAGGCGTTGATGATGGCGTCGAGGAATCCGGCGTCGGTGTTGGGGGCGAAGTAGACCGGAATGTCCGCCTGAGGCACCAGGGCGCCCACCACTTCGATGTCCAGGAGGACTTCGCCGTCCGCGCCCGTGGGGTCCTGTCCGGGATGGTTCGCGGCGCCGTCGACCCCCACTGCCCGCACCGTGGGCCCGGTGATGCCCAGTTCGGCGAAGTAGGCGTCCAGGTCGGATTGGGCGAAGCCGCCGCCGAGTTCGATGATGGCCACGGTCTGGCCGGCGCCGCCGCCGCCCGCGGGGAAGTTGTAGATCCGGGCAAGCTCGGGCGGTGTGTAGCTGGTCCCGGACGCCGCCCGCGGAATGGCATGGAACTGGGCGCGCGCCTGGGGCCGGTCATCAAGGCCCAGTACCGCCGTGACAACGCCGTCCAGTTCCGCGGGGATCTCCAGCCCACCGGTCCTGTGCCGGTGGGTGACATCGTGGCCGTGCGGACCGCTGCTGGTGACTTCCTCCAGGCTGGTGCCGAAGATCCGGCTCAGCACCTCCACCGTCCCGGCGAGGCGGATGCGGCGGGAGGCGGCGTCGGCCTCGACAACCTCGGCGCCGAGCCGGGTGAAGGTCTCGGTGGCAAGGTTCAGGTCAGCGTCGGAGGCGCCGTGGCGGGCTGCCAGTTCGTCGCGGGTCAGGGGCTGGGCGGGCTCGCTGGAGGTCTCCGGCAGCGGTTCCTGGCGGCGCAGGATCACGGTGACCTCGATCCTGTGCGCGGGATTGGCAGGACCCAGGGTGTTTTGGATCCGTGCCGCCGCGGGGCGTTCTGAGCCGGGGAGGGGGACACGGCTCTCTGCGTGCTCGGGGGTGGGGTTGGTGTGCTCAGACATGGGATGGCTCCGTTCGTGGTCAGGCAAGGCCAATTGTGCTCCGCGCCACTGACAATGAACAGGGAACATTGGTCCCTCCGGAGCGGCCGGCGACGCACCAGTTCCCCTCCGCCGCGCATATTCCGTTGCGCGCCAGTTATGTGGGTGCATGGAGAACCGCGGCAGCGCACGACGGCGGTCCCCGCTCCTTGAGCGGACGCAGCCCGTCCTACCGAACGCCCACCCACCTGCATAGACAACGGACGGCGGCGCGGACCCTTCAACAGGATCCGCGCCGCCGTCCAACCACAGCCGCCCAGCGATTGGGGACTCCGTCAGGGGGACAGCTCCTCAAGCACCTGGCCCTTTGTTTCGACGGCGAAGAAGATGGTGATCAGGCCGCCGATGAGGGCAACGGCCGCGAACACCGTGAAGACCAGGCTGATGCCGTAGTTGTCCACGATCCAGCCCACCAGGATGGGGCCGATCGCAGAGCCGGCCCGCAGCCAGGCGCTGCCGAAACCGGTGCCGATGGCGCGGAGCCGGGTGGGGTAGAGCTCGGCGGAGTAGAGGTAGAGGGAAAAGGAAATGGTTTGCAGGATTGCGTAGGCGATGCTGGCGAACACCACCACTTGCGTGGCTGAGACGGCACCCAGTGCGGTGAGGATGACCAAGGGAACGGTGGCGGCGAGGAAGGCGACGGAGTACCAGCGTTTCCGTCCCACGCGGTCGATGAGCAGCGCGCAGAGGATCGAGGCCACCACGCCCACTGCCGAGGTGACCCAGCCGTAGGCGAGGCTGGTCTGGAGGGGGAGGTTGAAGGCCTGTTTGTAGAGCGTTGGGAGCCAGGTGACCAGGCCGTTGTTGACCATGTAGACGCAGATCCAAAGTGCCCAGATCATCAGGGTGCGCTTCTTGTAGATGCCGGAGAACAGTTCACGCCAGTCGGTGCGGGCGGTGGCCTTGGGGTCAACAGGCCGCAGGACGGGCTCCGAAAGGGTGTGACCTGCCTTGACGGCCTCCTTTTCCAGCATGGCGACGACGGTTTCGGCCTTCTGGACGTGGCCTCTGGCGGCGAGCCAGCGCGGGGACTCGGGCATGAGCCAGCGCATGGGAATGGTGAGCAGGGCGGGGATGATGCCGACGACGAACATCGCCTTCCAGCCCACGACGGGGACGAGGAAGTACCCGGCGATGCCGGCGAACATGAGCCCTACAGGGAAGATCACCTCGTAGAGGAGGAAGAACCGGCCGCGCTTCTTGGCGCCGACGAATTCATTGATGTAGGCGCTCGCCACGGGTACCTCGCCCCCGGTGCCGATGCCCTGGATGAATCGGAAGATGATCATCGAGGTGGCGCCCCAGGCGAACAGGCAGGCGATGTCCATGGAGACAAACAGGAGGATGGTGAAGAGCAGGACCGGCAGGCGTCCGATCCTTTCGGCCAGGTGCCCGAAGAAGAGTGATCCGAAGATCTGGCCGACGTACCCGGCCGAGAGGATCATGCCGATTTCGCCGGCGTTGAGGTGCCATTCGGCGGACAGTTGCGGCATGGCGAACGCGATCGCCAGGACGGTGTAGGCGTCGAAAAATGTGGCTGACCCGATGACCACGCGGATCAGGGTCAGGCGCCGCGTGAGCGGAAGCCGCTCGAGCCTGGCTACGAGCTCTGCATTCATCCTGGCGGCGTTCGGGCTGCCGGCCATGGTGGTGGTGTTGTTCGGCTCGCGCATTGCGAGTCCTCCTTCTCCAGCTGCGATGCTGGGGTCCTCATTGACCAAGAGTGGAGATGGCTTAAGCCTAGGGGAGGGTGGCGGGCGGTTGACCCGCCACCCTCGGGATCCTTGGGATCAGGCGGAAACGGTGACGTTCCCGAGGTTTGCGGCGGCGAAGGCCTCCGCTATTTCGATGTCGGCGCCCGCCGGGAGCGGCAGGAGCGGAGTACGGACTGTGGCGTGTTCCAGGATGCCGCGGTTCACCAGGCCCCACTTCAAAGCGACGGTGCCCTCCATGTGGGAGCCACGGTGGTACACGTTCTTGGTCACCGGCAGCAGCCGCTCATGAATGGCATGGGCACGCTTGTAGTCCTGGGCCTTGCCTGCCTCGATCAGTTCGACGAGCAGTTCGGGGGCGATGTTGCCGTAGCCGACGAGCAGGCCGTCCACATCGAACATTGTCGGGAGCAGGTACTCGTCATGGCAGGACAGCACCTGCAGTTCGGGGTACGCGGCGCGAAGGGCGGGAATTTCGGTGTACCAACGGCGCATGTTGCGGACGCCGTTCTTCGTGGCAAAAACGCCCTCCTGGCCGGCGATCTCCAGCTGGGTGTCGAGGTCGTAGCTTGCTTTGGTGTTGTCGGGGTACTGGAAGAGGATTAGCGGCAAACCCGACTCTTCGTAGATCTCCTGGTAGCGCGACTGCGGGGCGCCCTTCTGGTAACCGAAGCGCAGCCACCCGTGGGAGGGGTAAACGAGGCCGGCCGACGCCCCGGCTTCCACGGCCTTCTTGGCCTCGAGGGCAGCGGTCTTGTTGCCCTCCTTCGTGATGCCGGCCACCACCGGTACGCGCCCGTCGGTTGACGCCACGAAGGCCCGGATAACGTCCAGCTGCTCCTCTTCGGTAAGGAACGTGCCTTCGCCGGCGTGTCCCAGGACCACGAGGCTTTTCACGCCCTCAATCGACCCGAGCCACGAACCCAGGCGCTGGATCGCAGCGAAGTCGACGGCGCCGTCTTCGGTGAACGGGGTGACGGGTGCAGGGCTGAGTCCGCGGAGATCGAGTGTCATTTCAACTACCTTCTTGTCTTCTTTGATGGTCGGTAGTCCCGCTAAGATGAAAACGTTTGCGGGAACGTTTTCAATATTGCAACGTGTCGCGGCTCACTGTCAAGGGAACGTTTGCAGGGGAGGAATAGAGTGGCTTCTGCACCCCTGCTGAAGAGGAGAAGCTTTATGGAACCGGCGGCACCAGGTATGCCCGTCACGCTCAAGGACGTCGCGGCGGCCAGCGGCGTCAGCGTCTCCACCGCCAGCCGTGCACTCGATGAACGCGGTAACGCACCCAGGTCGGCCGCGGCGGCCCACGTGCGCAAGGTTGCCGAGGAACTGGGTTACCGGCGTAATTCCTTCGCTTCCAGCCTCCGCCGGGGCGAGACCCGGACCCTCGGCGTCCTGGTTCCCAGGCTCAGCGACACCGTCATGGCGCTCATGTTCGAAGAACTGGAACGGGCCGCGGCCTCCAGGGGCTACTTCGCCATGGTTGCCACCAGCGGAGATGATCCCGACGACGAGCGCCGGGCCGCCGAGACGCTGCTGGACCGCAACGTGGACGGGCTGATCCTGGCAACGGCCCGGCTCGACGACGAGCTGCCGCGGCTCCTGCGACAGCGCGGCGTGGCCCATGCCCTGGTGCTCCGCACGGATGGCGTAAGCCCCTCCTCGCTGGGCGATGACGAGGTAGGAGGCTATCTCGCCGTGCGCCACCTTCTCGATCTGGGCCACCGGGATATCGCCGTGGTCACCGGCCCGGCCTTCACCTCTACTGGAACGGCGCGCCTGGAGGGTGCCCGCCGGGCGCTTGCCGAGGCGGGAATCGAGCCGCGCGACGAGTGGCTGATCGCGGCTGGCTATGGCATCGAAAACGGCTACGCGGCGGGGGAAGCCTTGCTCGCGAAGGCCGCGGGGAATCGTCCCACGGCAATCTTCGCCGCCAATGACAACATTGCCATGGGTGTCATGGCTGCAGCGCACCGTCGCGGCATCGCCATCCCGGAGGACCTGGCGCTGGTGGGATACAACGACATTCCGCTGTCGGCCCGCCTCCCCACGCCCCTTAGCTCCGTGCGCGTACCCCTCGCCCAGATTGCCGCCACGGCCATCGACCTCATCGTCAAGCCAAGCGCTGAGCCCCGCATCCGCCGGTCCATGCCCACGCTCATCCCGCGCCAGTCCAGCGGTGCACCCGTGACGTTTGCCGGCACGCCGGGCCGTTAAAGCCGCCGATTCCGCTCCGGTCTCGCCGAGTGCTATTCCGGTGCCTGTGGCGCACGGCTTGGTCCTCTCCGTGCCCGCCTTCGGCTCGCCCCATCGGTCGAAGGTGAGCGGGCGTCGGGGGAGGACCGGTCGAAGGTGAGCGGGCGTTGGGGGAGGAGCGGTCGAAGGTGAGCGCGCGTTGGGGGAGGAGCGGTCGAAGGTGAGCGCGCGTTGGGGAGGGTACACGCTTGACGAGTTCCGCCGCGCCCGCATATCCTGAACGAACGGTCGGTAAATAATTCCGAGCCGCCCGACAGGTCTTTGCATAGGAGCAACCATGGCAGCGCAGAACTTGCAGTCAGTGCCGGCTGAGCTAACCCAAGAAGCGGACGCCGCGGGCCAGGCCCACTTCGACCGCATCATCGCCGAGGACTCCCGGATCGAGCCCCGCGACTGGATGCCGGCGGCTTACCGCAAGACCCTCCTGCGCCAGGTGTCCCAGCACGCGCACTCCGAGATCATCGGCATGCAGCCGGAGGCCAACTGGATCTCCCGCGCCCCCAGCCTGAAGCGCAAGGCCATCCTCATGGCCAAGGTCCAGGACGAGGCCGGCCACGGTCTCTACCTCTACAGCGCCGCCGAGACCCTGGGCCAGTCGCGGGACAAGATGATGGACGACCTCATCGCCGGCAAGGCCCGCTACTCCAGCATTTTCAACTACCCGGCCCTGACCTGGGCGGACATGGGCGCCATCGGCTGGCTGGTGGACGGCGCAGCCATCTGCAACCAGGTCCCGCTGTGCCGCGCCTCGTACGGCCCCTACGGCCGGGCCATGGTGCGCATCTGCAAGGAAGAGTCGTTCCACCAGCGCCAGGGTTTCGAGATCCTGCTGGAACTCTCCAACGGCACGCCCGCGCAGAAGCAGATGGCCCAGGACGCGGTGAACCGCTGGTACGCCCCGGCCCTGATGATGTTCGGCCCGCCGGACGACGATTCGCCCAACTCCAAGCAGTCCATGGCCTGGAACATCAAGCGGTTCAGCAATGACGAGCTCCGCAGCCGCTTCGTGGGCATGATGGTGGAGCAGGTTCGGGTCCTGGGCCTCACCCTCCCCGATGACCAGGTCCGTTTCAATGAGGACACCAAGAAGTGGGAACACGGCCCGCTGGACTGGCATGAGTTCCAGGAAGTCCTGGCCGGCCGCGGTCCCTGCAACGCCCAGCGCCCTGAGCGCCGGAGGGCAGCGCACGACGACGGCGCCTGGGTCCGCGAGGCAGCCGCCGCGTATGCGGACAAGCAGCGAGCAAAACAGTCAGCAAAGCAGCAGAAGGAACACGCAGCATGAGCCCCCACGGCAACCCGGAAACCCCGGCCAGCTCCGCCACCGAGATCAACCGCGAAGCCCCCAAAGCATCCCCCGCGCCGCAGGAGCACCACGACCGCGGTGCCTGGGGCCTCTGGGAGGTTTTCGTCCGGTCCAGCCGCGGCCTGAGCCACGTCCACGCCGGGTCCCTGCATGCCCCGGATGCCGCCATGGCCCTCCGCAATGCCCGCGACCTCTACACCCGCCGCAACGAGGGCGTCTCCATCTGGGTGGTCCCGGCGGACGCCATCGCGGCCAGCGATCCCGATTCCAAGGGCTCCTTCTTCGAGTCCCCGCAGGGCAAGGACTACCGGCACGCCACGTACTACACCAAGAGCGAAGGGGTTAAGCACCTGTGAGCACCCCCGAAACCAGCACCCACGAAAACACGGGCCACGGCGACATCTCCACCGGCGTGGCCGGCGGCGACTCCAACGCATCGGCAACAAGAATCACCCCCGGCAACGCCCTGCGCCCGGAGGACATCGCCCTGGAGGTCAAGACCGGCCTGGTGAAGCCCAGCGGGGACGTCGCCGAGTATGCACTGAGGCTGGGCGATGACGCCTTGATCCTCGCCCAGCGGCTGGGCCACTGGATTTCCCGCGCCCCGGAGCTGGAGGAGGACATCGCCCTGGGCAACATCGCCCTGGACCAGCTGGGCCACGCCCGCAGCTTCCTGACCTACGCCGGCGCCGGCATGCCCAAGGAGGACGGTACGGCCACGTCCGAGGATGAGCTGGCCTACTTCCGCCGCGAGCACGAGTTCCGGAGTGTCCAGCTGTTCGAGCAGCCCAACGGGGATTTCGCCGCCACCATCGCCCGCCAGTTCGTGGTGAGCTATTACCAGTACGAGCTCTACCGCCGGCTCACCGAATCCACGGACGCCACCCTGGCAGCCATCGCCGCCAAGGCCGTGAAGGAAGTGGATTACCACCGGGACCACAGCAGCCAGTGGGTGCTGCGCCTGGCCGGCGGCACCGAGGAATCCCGCAAGCGGATGATCCACGGCCTGCGCCTCATGTGGCCGTACGTCAACGAACTGTTCCAGGATGATGACCTGACGCAGCGCCTCGCTGAGGCGGGCGCCGCCGTCGCACCTTCCAGCCTTAGAGGCGACTTTGACCGCCTAGTCACCGCCGTCCTTACCGAGGCCGAGCTAGAGGTGCCGGACGTGCCCGCAGCCCCGGGCGGCGGCCGGCACGGCAAGCACTCGGAGCACTTGGGCTACATCCTCGCGGAGATGCAGGTGCTGGCCCGCGAGCACCCCGGGGCCAGCTGGTGACTGCCATGTACATCTCGGACTTCGAAACCCGGACGCAGACGCCCCGGCAGAAGGCGTGGGACATCGCCGCCACGGTGGTGGACCCGGAGATCCCGGTGCTCACCATCGCGGATCTGGGGATTTTGCGGAAGGTCGACGCCGGCACGGACGGACGCGTCACGGTCACCATCACACCCACGTACTCGGGCTGCCCGGCCATGGACGCCATCAGGGACGACCTCTACGCGGCCTTCAAGAAGGAGGGCTACGGGGAGGTGCACGTTGACCTGGTCCTGGCCCCGGCGTGGACCACGGACTGGATGACGGAGGCCGGCAAGCAGAAGCTGCAGGAGTACGGCATCGCCCCGCCCAGCGGCCACTCGAAGGCCGGCGGCCACTCCGGCCCCATCCGGCTGAGCCTGGCGGTGAAGTGCCCGCAGTGCAACAGCCTGAACACCAAGGAACTCACCCGCTTCGGTTCCACGTCCTGCAAGGCGCTGTATGTGTGCCAGGACTGCAAGGAACCGTTCGACTACTTCAAAGTCCTGTAAGGAATCCCCATGCCTGTTGTCCGCCAGACCGCCGCCGAAGAGGCTGAGGTGACCGGCCGCCGTCGTCCGTCCTTCCACACCCTCACCGTGCAGGAGGTGCGCCGGCTCACCGAGGACGCCATTGAGGTCAGCTTCCACGTCCCTGCGGAGCTCGCCGGCAAGTTCGACTACCTGCCCGGCCAGTACGTTGCCCTGCGCACCACGCTGCCGGACGAGCACGGCGAGCCGAAGGAAATCCGCCGCAGCTACTCCATCTGCGCCGAGCCGCGCAGCTTCGAGGACGGCACCAGCGAGATCCGGGTGGCCATCAAGAAGGACCTGGGCGGACTGTTCTCCACCTGGGCCAACGCCGAGCTGAAGGCCGGGGACACCCTGGACGTGATGAGCCCCATGGGCGCATTCGTGTCCAAGCACGGCCGCGACGGCGTAGCGGTGGAGCAGAACGTCATGAACTCTATGAACCACCCGGAAGACCTCGCGGGGGAGGCCGGGAACTTCGTGGCCATCGCCGCCGGGTCCGGGATCACCCCGGTGATCGCGATCGCCCGGACGCTGCTGGCCGCCAATCCGGAGACCCGGTTCGACCTGATCTACGCCAACAAGGCCGCCATGGACGTGATGTTCCTGGAAGAGCTGGCGGACCTGAAGGACAAGTACCCGCAGCGGCTGGCCATCCACCACGTGCTCTCCCGGGAGCAGCGGATCGCGCCGCTGCTGTCCGGGCGGATCGATGCGGAGAAGCTGCAGCAGCTGCTGGGTACCGCCCTGCACGCGGACGATGTGGATGAGTGGTTCCTGTGCGGGCCGTTCGAGTTGGTGCAGCTGTGCCGGGACACCCTGGCCGAGCGCGGGGTGAAGCCGGAGAACGTCCGGTTCGAGCTGTTTACTTCGGGCAAGCCGGACCGCCCGGAGGGCCAGGCCGGCCGTCCCGTGGTGGTGGACGAGTCCAAGGAGACGTACAAGATCACGTTCAAGCTGGACGGCCTGCAGGGCGAGGTGGCCAGCCCCACGCATGCCCGCGAGTCGATTCTGAATGCGGCGCTGCGGGTCCGCCCGGACGTGCCGTTCGCTTGCGCCGGGGGAGTGTGCGGCACCTGCCGGGCCAAGGTGGTCACCGGCAGCGTGACCATGGACGAGAACTACGCGCTGGAGCAGGATGAGCTGGACAAGGGCTACGTGCTGACCTGCCAGAGCCACCCCACCAGCAAGGAAGTCACGGTCGACTTCGACGTCTAATCCGTTTTCACTACAAGGAGCCCCATGATTTCCCTTTCCATCAGCAACGGCATTGCAGAGGTCGTCCTGGACGCCCCGCACAAGCTGAACTCGCTTGATGAGCAGGCGCTGCGGGATTTAACCCAGGCGTACGACGACGCTGCTGCCGCCGCCTCGCGCGGTGAGGTGCGGGCGCTGCTGCTGAGGGGAGAGGGCCGGGCCTTTTGCGCGGGCCGGGACATCGCCGGGGTCACCCCGGAGAGTGACGACGCCGCAGCGTACCTGGGCGGGCTGGTGGAGCCGCTGCTGAAGAAGATGGCCGCGTTCCCGGCACCGACGTTCGCCGCGGCCCAAGGCGCCTGCCTGGGCGTGGGGCTGGGGCTGCTGCTGGCCACGGATGTGGTGTACGTGGCGGAGAACGCCAAGTTCGGCTCGCCGTTCGCCAAGCTGGGCGCCACGCTGGATTCGGGCGGCCACTGGTACTTCACGGAGCGGCTGGGCATGCACCGGACCCTGGACCTGATCTACACGGCGGACCTGATCTCGGGGGCGGAGGCCGTGGCGCAGGGCATGTTCAGCCGTGCCATGCCGGCATCTGAGCTGCTGGACTCCACCCGGGCCATCGTTTCGCGGGTCGCTACCGGTGCCACGGGTGCGTTTGTTGCGTCGAAGGAGCTGGTGGCGCATATCCGCGACCAGCGTCTGGGCCTGTGGCAGTCCATGCAGGAGGAGAACGAGGAGCAGGCGCGCCTCTGCAAGACCGCTGATTACGCGGAGGGTTTCCGGGCATTCCAGGAGAAGCGCGAACCCCAATTCCGCGGTGAGTGAGCTTGTCGACATCGAGCTTGGCGAAAACCACCGAAACCCGGTCCACGAAATCATAATTGCCCGCCGCTCCATCAAATTTGTTAAGGTTCAGCTATGACTATGGGGAGAGCTATCACCAAAGCCGTCATTCCTGCTGCCGGATTGGGAACTCGCTTCCTGCCCGCCACCAAGGCAATGCCGAAGGAAATGTTGCCGGTGGTTGACCGCCCGGCCATCCAGTATGTGGTCGAGGAAGCGGTGGATGCCGGCCTCACTGACCTGCTGATGATCACGGGCCGCAACAAGCGTGCCCTGGAGGACCACTTCGACCGCGAGCCCGGCCTGGAGGCTGCGCTGGAGGCCAAGGGGGACAAGGACAAGCTGGGCATGGTGGAGTACGCCTCCAACCTGGGTCCCATCCACTACGTCCGCCAGGGTGAGGCCAAGGGCCTGGGCCACGCAGTGCTCTGCGCCCAGCAGCACGTAGGGGATGAGCCCTTCGCGGTGCTCCTGGGTGATGACCTCATTGATGAGGCCGAGAACCTGCTGGGGACCATGA
Source organism: Pseudarthrobacter sp. MOO14 (assembly GCF_058267675.1). Lineage (NCBI taxonomy): Bacteria > Bacillati > Actinomycetota > Actinomycetes > Micrococcales > Micrococcaceae > Pseudarthrobacter > Pseudarthrobacter sp. MOO14. The sequence continues at coordinate 1,387,230 of NZ_CM177849.1, read as the reverse complement.
TGGAGGTGCAGCAGAAGACCGGCGGTTCGGTCATCGCACTGATCGAGGTTGACCCCTCCCAGATCAGTGCCTACGGCTGCGCTGACATCTCGGTTGTTGAAGGCGAGGACTACGTCCGCGTCAACAGCCTGGTGGAGAAGCCGGCCGTCGCGGACGCACCGTCCAACCTGGCCGTGATCGGCCGCTACGTGCTGCACCACTCGGTGTTCGGCGTCCTGGAGAATACCGCTCCCGGCCGTGGCAACGAGATCCAGCTGACCGACGCCCTGCAGACCCTCGCCGCCGGCGAGGGCGAAGGCTCCGGCGTCTACGGCGTGGTCTTCAAGGGCCGCCGCTACGACACCGGCGACAAGCTGAGCTACCTCAAGGCCGTCATCACGCTGGCTTCCGAGCGCGTGGAGTTCGGCGAGGACCTCAAGACCTGGATGAAGGGCTTTGTCGGGTAGTCCTGGCGTTCTATTGTTTTTGGGAGGCCCGTTGCCGGAAGGCGGCGGGCTTCCCTTTTTGCATGGCCAGGAGTGCCACCAGGGCGCCGATGACAGCACCTGACGTGTTGGTCATGACATCTGACGGGCTTGCAAAGCGGCTGTGAAGAAACAGGAACTGCCCCAGTTCGATGCAGCCGGAAACGAGCATTCCGAAAGCTCCGATTTGCCACCATTTTTTGTTGGGAAATGCCAGGGCGGCAACGAAACCAACGGGAAGGAACAATGCAACGTTGGCGGACCGTTCCACAAAGTCGTAGTTAAACCAGCGGGGAATGCCGTGGTGGTGGAGGAAATTCAACACAATGGCCAGCTGCCCTGAGACGGGCTGGTCCACGGGTGTTGGCCAGAAAGCGACGAGCGCCAACGGAACCACCATGGCCGCGAGGATGAGCTGCCACAGCCGGTGGTTGTTGAGGATTCTCAAAGGGGCCTCAGGACGTCCGTAGAAGGGCAAAAGCGGCGGTGGCGAAGGCACAGGCCGCGAGGAGAACGAGGAGGGCGTAGCCGAGCACCTGTGGCCGGGGGAGTGGGACGGAAAAGTCGTATTCGCGTGGTGCCCTGCGCCAATGTCTCCCCATAGCCCTAATAGTTACCACAAAAGCGTTGGTGATTGAGCTTGCTGGAATCAAGGTTGCGGGAACCCGCAGCATCAGCCCCAAAGCAAAAGGTGGGTGCATCTCCGTTTCCGGAGATGCACCCACCTTCGTTGGTGCTAGGAGTTGCTGCGGTTAGGCGGCAACCTCTGCCTTGGCGCGGCGGCGAACCACCACAACGGAGGTTGCACCGGCGGCCAGTGCGCCTGCGCCCACCAGGGTCCACAGGATCAGGCCGGAGTCGGCGCCGGTGTTGGCCAGGCCGCCCGTGTTGGCCAGCGGAGCGCCGCCGTTGGCACCAGCAGCGGCGCCACCGGTGTTTGCCAGGGAGGCAGCCACGGTTACCGTGACGGGGCCAACGGTGACACCGGAGGTGTTGCCGGTTGCGGTCAGGGAGTAGGTGCCGGCTTCGCTGATGGAGATCGGCAGGGAGAAGGCGCCCTGGGCGTCAGCGGTTGCGGACAGGGTCTGCGGTGCCTGGAAGACGGGAATCTTCACGGCAACGGAGCGGCCCAGCCCGGCGCCGTTGGAGGCCGGAGCCTGGCCCGGCGTAACGGTGATGGTCAGGCCTTCGCCGGCGAGGAAGCCCTGGCCGCGGAAGACGAAGGTTTCACCCGGTCCAACGGTGCCGTCGGAAACAGCGGCCTGCGGCGGAAGTGCCGGGTAGGTTGCGGCCATGGCAGGCGCGGAACCGATGAGTGCGATGGAGCCCGCGAGTGCGAGAGCTGCGAGTGTTTTCTTCATGTGTGTCCCCCCGGAGACGTTTAATTTTTGATACCCGATTTTGGGGAGATGCCCCCTCCGCACGAGACCATGTGCAGAACTACGGATAGATATCCCAGATAGAAGGTACCATCCCGGATCGGTTGTAACCAACCTCAATCCAGTCGGTTTACATAGTGTTAACGCGACCGTCACTGGCCTTGATCACAGGAAGCATTTTCCGTCGGCAGGACAACGTCCTTTACATGCTGGACGGTCGGTGTGACAACCACGTTAGGTTCGTTGTGCTGAACAATTTTCCCGAAGGTAAAGTCCACCGTTTTGCTTTCGCCTGGCGCAAGCTGCTGGGCAACAACGCCCACTGGCCTATTTGCATGGATGTAAGGCGCAAAGGGAGTCTTCTGTCCGTCAACCGTGGCTGACTCCACGTTTGCTTGCGCTGGCCCGTAGACAACGATGTTTGTTTGGACCATACCAGGTGCTACTCCGAAAAGTCCTGCACCGGTAACGTAGGCGGGTAGTGAGGTTGCGGCATCCGCTGGAGCTGTGTTCGTGCTGGTTACACGCACCCTCGTTTGTTCGTAACCGTCCGCGGGGCACTCTTTGACAAGTTGGATGGTTCGCTTGACGTAGTAGTCCATTTTCGCGCCAGTACCGTCGTTGAAATATACGCCGAACTGAGCCGGTGAAACGCTCGGCCCGGAAACAGAGCCGCTCACGGCGTATTTTGAGATTACGTTTTGCTCGGATGCGCTTGCGGACCAGACCAAGAGTCGTCCCTCATCTGTCCCCCGCCCAAGACCGGTCATGAGTCCTTTCGCTTCGCCTTTGCCGCTGGAGAGCGCTGAAAAGACTTCTTTTGCCACGCCAGCGAAGTAAACGTCCTGAAGCTTGGGTTGCTTGATCTTCGCGTAGACATCAGAAAGCAAGGTGGAAACAACGTTGCTGCCAGTGAGTTCCGTCGGAAGGCCTGCTGCTTTTGCTGCCTCTAGCTCTGGTCCACTTAGTGCAACTGGCCCTGTGGATTGCAGGATATAGCTCAGCACTAGAGGATCAATTGAGATGACGCCGTCGACGCTTTGTCCGGTCTTTTTAGCCCACATCTCCTGAGCAGTAACGGCAGCGGTGGGAAAATCAGGAGTGAGGTTTACGTCCTGCATGTATTTTCCGAGGCGACTTGAGTAAATCTGTTGCTGTTGCGGATCCACGGGGAGGCTCGGAGACATGGCACCCAGGTCCACAGCGCTGCTCTGAGCGCCGAGCGAGAGTTTCCCGTTGTCCAAAGTCAATACCGCAAGGGCACCGGGTATTCCGCCCGATGCTCGTGACTCCGCGTTGTTTTGGATGATGAGCAGGTAGGTTCGGCGACCATCTATACCCAACATGTCTGGAGCAATAGCGGCGGCGTCTGCCGCGGTGCTAAGGGCGCCGACCGCTTGCTTGAGCTCCGTGGTGGCTTCGGCAAGTGGAATCGCAATTTGCGGAAGCAGCTGCGACGTGTCAATGGCTTCGAGCCTCTCGGCTGAAGCTTGGACTGCGTGGGCAGAGGATGCAACTCGAGGAGCTGCAACCTTGATTGGATTTAGGTTTGCCCCTGAACCGCTCGGTAGCAGTGAGTCCCAGTTTAAGGAGTCGTAAATTTCGACCAGCGGGGCGAGACCGAGTGTGGTGACGTCGTCGGCTGATCTTGCGACCTCGGCTACGGCGCTTAGGTTGGGTCCGACCCACGGCAGTCCGGACGATAGGGTCCAAAACGGATCTTCTGTCTGTTGCCGGGCAGAATACGTGTGCTCTCTAAGCCTGGTAATCGTGGCGTCAGCTGACCCTGAATCTGAGCTTAGGATTTCTTCTTTTAGCTGTGGGACTAACGCGGTGGCGGCCTCCAGATCAGTCTTCACCGAGTCTGCCTTGAGTCCCAGCCAGAGGGCTCCAGCTCCTAGCAGCACTACGATGAAAATAAGAAGCAATCCTAAGCGTATGAATGATCGGTTCGTCAGCCTTGTGCGCCGACCGTGTTCAACTGCGTTGTCGGACAATAACAAGGCTTTGTGCTGGTCGGTGGCCATCCTTATGGACGCCCGAGTCCGCGATATGTCCAGCCCGCTGCACGCCATTTGCTGGTGTCTAGAACATTTCGTCCATCAAGGATTCGTGGCGTTGATACAAGGGTCGCTGTCTCATAGGGATCCAAATTGCGATATTCCTGCCACTCCGTCAAAAGGAGAATCGCATCCGCGCGCTGCAGAGCCTTCTCCGCGGACTGCTCGTAGTGCAACTCGGGGAACCTACGAGCCGCGTTAGCTAGCGCTTCCGGGTCAGTAACCGTCACTGTGGCCCCCTGCAGTTGCAACTGGGCAGCCACGCTGAGAGCAGGAGAATCACGCACGTCGTCACTTTCCGGTTTGAAGGCTGCACCGAGGACTGTGATTCGCTGTCCCATGAGGGAACCTCCACATAGTTCTCGCGTTATCTCTACTACCCGGCTCCTACGACGCATATTGATGGCATCTACCTCACGAAGGAAAGTAAGAGCCTGATCCGCGCCAAGTTCGCCTGCCCGCGCCATGAAAGCACGGATGTCTTTGGGGAGACACCCACCACCAAATCCGATCCCAGCGTTGAGAAACTTACGTCCAATACGATCGTCCATGCCTATGGCGTCTGCTAGCAGAGTCACGTCGGCGCCCGCAGCGTCACAGAGTTCAGCCATGGCATTTATGAATGAGATCTTGGTTGCAAGAAATGAGTTCGCTGCCGTTTTGACCAATTCAGCCGTTGGCAAGTCTGTAACCAACCTGGGGATGCCTGTCTCTAATAGCCCCGCGTAGACCTCATCCAGTACCTCAACGGCACGGTCATCTTCGGATCCACTTGAGACGCCGTACACAAGGCGATCCGGATGCAGGGTGTCCGACACAGCATGTCCTTCACGAAGGAACTCCGGATTCCAAAGCAGATCCGACGCCGGCTGAGCATTGGTCACGAGTTGAGACAAGCGAGCGGCGGTACCGACTGGCACGGTTGACTTGCCGACCACAAGATCTCCTGGAGCTAGATGCGGCAGAAGTTCATTTATCGACGCATTTACGTACGATAGGTCGGCACCATTTTCGCCTTTTTTCTGGGGAGTACCGACACAGATAAAGTGGACGGTATTTCCATGGGTAGACGCCATCTCCGTCGTAAATGTGAGCCGTCCAGTTGCTTGGACTTCCTTCAGCAATGCCTCAAGACCTGGCTCAAAGAACGGCGCTCGTCCGGCCGAGAGCTCGAGGATCTTTCGTTCGTCCACGTCAATACCGACTACGTCGTGCCCGAGTTTTGCCATGCAAGCCGCATGGACGGCACCCAAGTAACCACAACCAACAACCGAAATACGCATAATTTGTTTCCTTTTCAAGGCGTATAATGAACCGCCAAAGAATTAGTAGGCTCCAGCACCTTGAAAAACAGCGCGGAAGGTCTTCATCAAAATCAGCAAGTCTCCGGCCAATGACCAGTTCTCCACGTAATATAAGTCAAGTCGAACTGAATCCTGCCAAGAGAGGTTGGATCGCCCGCTGACTTGCCATAAACCTGTAAGGCCTGGTTTTACAAGTAGCCTGCGGCGAACGTCCTGCTCATATGCCTCTACTTCTGAGGGAAGAGGCGGGCGAGGTCCGACGAGGCTCATTGATCCTCCAAGAACATTGAATAGCTGAGGTAATTCGTCCAAGCTGAACTTTCGTAAAGCCCGTCCTACAGGCGTAATTCTTGGATCATTTCTCATCTTAAAAAGGACGCCGCTACCCTCATTGCGATCTCTGAGTAACTCCAGCCGACTTTCGGCATCTATCACCATCGAGCGAAACTTAAGCATCTGAAAGTGGTGGCCTTCTATACCAACGCGATCTTGCCTAAAAAGCACCGTTCCACGATCATGGATTTTTATCAAGAGACCAACTACGGCCATGACAGGCAAAGAAGCAAAGATAAGGAGGCCGGAAATGACGATGTCAAATAGTCGCTTAGCTACTCGCTGTCCGCCCTCAAGCGTAGGGGTGGTCACGTGTATAAGGGGAAGTCCCGCAACTTGTTGAGTGTGAATCCGGGGACCGGCTATGTCCGTTAATGCGGGGGCCATGATAAGACCAACGTTTCTTGCGGCCAGTTCCCAGCCTAAATGGCGAAGGATTTGAGGATGCAACTGAACTCCAGCCGAAACTGCTACGGCGTCGGCCTTGCACGATTCTATGGCCTCCACGATAGAGCGAGTGTCGGGCGAATTTCCGACGACGGGAAGCCCGGATTCTGGATCAACTGACGGTATGTCAGCAACGTTGGGAGTATAGACAGCCACCGGCAAGTACCCTGCGTGTTTCGCGGTTCGAAGGGACCTAGCCAAATGCGCCACGGCACTCGGGCCGCCGAGCAGTAGCAAACGAGACATGCTCTGCCCCATTTGTCTGTTGACGTTTAGGTGTTGACGTATCAACCAACGCGCCAGCAGCAGCCCGAAGAGTCCAGCTGGCAGGGCAACTCCCACGTAACCACGCGCGGTATCTAATCTAAGGACATACGAGACGATTGCCACTAATCCGAAGAGCCATAGCGATGCCGCCGCAACCCGTTTGTATTCGTCAGGCCCCGCGCCAAGAATTCTGCTCTGCCTGCTGTTCCAGGCTCCGAGCATTATCCACCAGGCCGTAGCGAGAAGTAGCGACAACCACGCGTAGATTGCTTCTTGCCCAGCAATGACCAGATCAGAAGCCCAGCCAAAACGAATGACGTAGGCGCCAGCCACGGCCCAAGCGATTACGAACGCATCTACGATGCGCAATTGCCGGCCGCATCGAGCTCGCCAGTCGCGCATCTCTTTCACCAAAGTCCCCAACCTTTTGCATTCTTCGAGATAGACCGGGTCGAAGTGCTAGCTCCGAATTCCGTCACGATTTGCGCGGTACCACGTGACTGTGGACCTAATGCCCTCTTGAAGGTCTATTGATGCTTTCCATCCGGCATCCGACAACTTGGAGACATCGAGGAGCTTTCTGGGTGTACCGTCCGGCTTTGTTACGTCCCATTCGATCTTTCCCGCGTAACCAACGGCCGAGGCAACCATGGAAGCAAGTTCCTTGATTGATATGTCTGATCCCGTGCCTACGTTCACCTGTGATGGGCCGTCGTAGTTCTCGAGGAGATGTAGGCATGCATCCGCCATGTCGTCCACGTGCAGGAACTCCCTCAGAGGGGAGCCCGTTCCCCAGTTGGTGACGCGTGTGTCCCCTGCAGCAGCCGCTGCATCGTACCGCCGGATGAGCGCGGGCAGGACGTGGGACCCTTCGGGGGAGAAATTATCACCAGGCCCGTAGAGATTGGTTGGCATGGCAGAGATCCAGGGCAACCCGTACTGCCTTCTTACCGCTTGTACTTGCATAATTCCGGCAATTTTAGCTATCGCATATGCATCGTTCGTGGGTTCCAAGTGCCCCGTTAGGAGCGAATCCTCTCGAATAGGCTGCTCAGCGAACTTGGGGTATATGCAGGATGAGCCAAGAAAAAGAAGCCGCTCAACGCCATGTTCTCGTGCAGCGTCCATAACGTTCACTTGAATGCGCAGGTTGTCGCTCAAGAAGTCCACCGGATAGGTGTTGTTGGCGAGGATTCCACCTACTTTCGCCGCGGCCAGCACAACATATCGGGGCTTGGTTTCGGCAAAGAACGAAAATACTTCTTCCCGGTTCGTGAGGTCGAGTTCAGATGATGAACGACCAATCAAGTTCGTGAAGCCCTCGCTGCGGAGTTTCCGCTCGATGGCAGAGCCGACCAGCCCTCTATGCCCCGCGATGTAGAAGGGAGAGGCTCGGTCGAGTTTCGTCGGGGTAAATGAGACCTCGTTCGTCACAGGTTTTTCCAGCTTTCAAGATTGACAGTGTCAATCCAGTGGCTACCTGCGTGTTCAAGAGCTTCGATGTCGGCGTCGACCATGATCCGGGCCAATTCCGGAGTGTGAACTGACGCCTTCCAGCCGAGTTTCTCCTGTGCCTTGGAAGCATCTCCGACAAGAGCGTCAACCTCTGTGGGACGAAGGTAGCGTTCGTCGAATCGGACGTGGTTTTCCCAGTTGAGGCCAGCATGCTCGAACGAGATCTGTAAGAAATCTCGCACGGTGTAGTTGCCACCAGTTGCGAGGACAAAATCGTCGGGCTCGTCGGCCTGGAGCATGCGCCACATGCCTTCTACGTATTCAGCTGCGTAACCCCAGTCGCGCACGGCATCGAGATTGCCCATGAAGAGAAGGTCTTGCTTCCCGGCCTTGATGGCAGCGACGGCCCGGGTTATTTTCCGGGTCACGAAGGTCTCTCCGCGACGGGGCGACTCATGGTTAAACAGGATGCCGTTGACCGCAAACATGCCATACGCTTCGCGATAGTTCTTAGTTATCCAGTAGCTGTATACCTTTGCAGCACCGTATGGGGAACGCGGGTAGAACGGGGTGTCTTCATTTTGAGGTGGGGGAGTCGCACCGAACATTTCCGATGATGAGGCCTGATAGAACCTCGTCTTGATACCAGCAAGCCGCACTGCTTCCAGAAGTCGGATCGTCCCTATGCCAGTAGTGTCGCCGGTGTGCTCCGGTTCGTCGAAGGAAACACGGACGTGAGACTGGGCGGCCAGGTTGTAGACCTCATCGGGGCGTATCTCTGACAGCAAGGTCACCAGTCTGGCACCGTCGCTTAGGTCCCCGTAATGGAGAAAGAGTTTGGCGTCGCTTTCATGCGGGTCGACGTAAAGGTGGTCGACGCGCAACGTGTTGAACGTTGATGCTCGTCTAATCAGTCCGTGAACCTCGTAGCCCTTCTTCAGAAGCAACTCTGCAAGATATGAGCCATCTTGGCCTGTTATTCCCGTAATCAGTGCGCGTTTTACCATGGTGAGCCCCCAGAGGTTAGATACAAATAATGGCCATGAGTAGCCGAACATGCGCCCAGGCTGACTACGACAGAGGCAATTATATGCATCTCTCCTCGGAGAGCTACCGCTTACCATCGGCTCCAGACCTGGAGATCTTGCCCGCCCCGAGCCTAAGTAGGTATGGTACGCGCCCTGTTACGTCCGCTCGCGTTAAGTACACAGGATTGTTACGGCGTAGTGCTCGGGTAGAATTGCGCACTGGGGGCAGAGCGCAAAGTTGCGGGTCGGCGACCGATTGGACGACACAACAACGAAGGCGCAGGCAAGTCAGACGTGGCAGTAACTCAGCGGAGCATAGCGACAGGCGCACTGTGGACTTATGGTTTCAGCGGGCTAATGCTGGTGTGCCAAGTGGGCTACACATCTATCTCGGCTCGCATTCTTGCTCCCCATGACTTTGGTCCATACGCGCTGGCAGTTTCAGTGGCTCAAGTCGGTACGTACTTTGTGGGATCCGGAGTAGTCCAGGCAGTCCTTCAAGCGCGAGAGAGCGACCGCCAGTCGCGTCTGTCAGCTACTTCGTTAGTATTCGCGGCTGGGACTGTGGTTGGAATTATTATCAGCGCAATTGCGGTGTTTCTGGCAAGCAAACCAGAAACCCAAGTCATGGCCTCGATGTTGTTTCTCTTGGCGTGGATGCCAATGGTAACGGGAATTTCTGGTGTCGCAACAGCGTCTATGAGAAGATCCGGTAGGTTTCGCCTACCGTCGCTAGCTGAAGCAATTGCGCTAATTCTCAGCTTAGGTTTGTCGCTTGTGTGCATGGTGCTCGGCGTCGGGGCACTGAGCCTTGCTATAGCGTCTCTGTCGAGTCCGCTTATTAGTGCCATCTTTGTTTGGACCTTGCTCCGAGAAATCCCGGGACTTTCCTGGACTCGAATATTTAGGAATGAGCACCTCAGAGTTGCTTTCCATATTTCGGGACAGAACTTGGTTCATTACCTTCAATACACGGCACCCCTTTGGACGCTGGGCGCCAGCAATTCGACTGCCAATGTAGGGCATTATTCAAGGGCTCAGGCGGTCGCTACTATTCCTCTAAATCAGCTTTCGCAGGCTTTCACGCGGGTGGTTTACCCACATCTGGCTGCGACGCGGCATAACGGAGGAGATGTCAGTTCGCCGATAAGAAAGTCCTTGAGCATCGGACTGTCACTATCAGGAGTCGTCTTTGGCGCAATTTGCGGTCTAGCCGAGCCTCTTACGCTATCTTTCTTGGGCGAGCAATGGCGCCCAGCTATTCAGCTCACTGGTCTTTGGGCTGTATTCGCAGCCATCAATCTCTGCTACGTAGCAGCAGGGTCCTCCCTTGAGTCTCAGGGGCGGTTTAGGGCGATCTGGCGTGTGCAGTGTGTCTCGCTAGCTGTTTTGGTACCAGCACTGGCCGGTGTGTACTTCTTCGGAACCTCTCCGGTCAGGATCCTATTCGTTGCGATACTGGTGCAATTTGTAGCGCATTCTTGCCAGTTACTCATCCTAGTTCGATCTCAATATTTAAGATTCAGCGAAGTGGCATCGACATATCTGCACGGAATTCTGCTGTTTTCAGTGGTTGCGGTTGCAGGATCGTACTCGTCTGGATTTGTCGGCGGAAATTCTCCGCCGTTCCTGGCGCTATTAATCGGCGGAGTCGTTTCTACCGTAGCGGGAGTCGTCTACTTCGCTTGTACCTATTGGGCGGCTTCTACGCGCAACTTGGTCAGCGTATTAGTGGCTCTTAGACCCAAAAAAGTTAAGAAGGTATTGGTGTGAAGGGATACTCAATTGCGATGCCTTTTGGGGGCTATCGCGGTGCTGGTCTCGGAAATCAGGCTATTCCAATGGGTAAGGCGTGGCTCGCAGCTCAGGCGCTTGACCAACACTACGTAGACATTCCTTGGTCCCTAAACCCTAGGGGGTACCGTAAGGAACTAGGAGCGGCCAGATTAGATTGGTTAAGGCATGTTACCCTGCGTGCTACAACGCGCGCCGTTGAAGTGTCGACCGAGGAATACATAGACTCGGGAATTCTTGACTATGGCGAGTTCATTCAAAACTGGGCGACGGACAGCGGGCGATCTCTCGTACACACCTCAGGTATGTCTGGAGGTTATGCAAGCATTGCGGGTGCGCGTGATTTCTTGACAAGACGCCTGACTCAAACTGATTCCGCCATTGGGAGCCTCGTTCGGACTAGGCTGCAGCAAGTCCGCTTGGAGAAGGTTACTGTAGCTGTTCACGTGAGGGCGGGCGATTTTGGGAGCGATACGCCGGCGCCGGGAACATTCAACAACAGAATTCCGATTGACTGGTATGAAGACGTCATTGATTTCTTGTCCAACGGTCTTGGCGATGATGGTCACTTCTTTTTTGTTACGGAACCCGACGCTATACCCCTTGTCTCGGATCTCATTTCGCGGTTGAAAATTCGTAATTCAACTCTTTCCAGTGGGACTGCGTCCGAGGATCTCGGTATCCTAGCGTCTGCAGATGTCGTTGTTTGTTCCGTCTCAAGTTTCTCGCTGTTGGCATCATTCCTTGGTGATAACGACTACATATGGTACTCAGGACATCTAACTGCGCTAGATGGATCTGCTTACATTTGGCCCGACGGCCAATCCATGGTCTTCTCAGCGAGGAGAAAACGAGACGATCGATTCAAGCTGGGTGCGGGCGGCATTCAGGGTTTGCCCTTTCCAGGGGATAGTGGAATACAGCAGGATCTTCTAGGCCGCCTTCGGAGAAATCTTTCGGCCCGGCATCCGGAGTCAAACATGCTCTTCTATGGAAGTATTGACGAGACATATTTAAAGGAGCCCAGCAGGTGAGGCATTTAGTTGTTCTTATCGCGAGCCACAATCGCAGAAATTTGACTGTGAGAGTACTTCAACAGCTTGAACGCCAAGTGCCTTCTGGAATTCGCCTTACGGCTGTTCTTGTTGATTGTGGAAGCACAGATGGGACCGTTGAGGCTTGTGAGGAGCTCGGTGACTGGGTCCATGTAGTGAGAGCTTCGTCCGACTACTTTTGGGCCCAGGCTATGTCGATGGCGGAAAGGGTTGCTCAGGAGAAGTCGCCGGATTTGTTGTTGTGGGTCAATGACGACGTTGCCTTTGATTCCGATGCACTGACTCGCCTACTGCAATGTTATGACGAGGCAGAATCGCGGCATGATGACGTTGTGGCGATCGGCTCTATGCGCGACTCTTCCGGGAACGTTTCTTACGGTGGTGTTCGCTTTCGTAACAGGATTTCGCGATGGGAGCACGTGGTGCCTGGTGCCTCTGCTTCTCTTGCGCAGGCAGCAAATGGAAATTTTCTGTTGTGTAGCAGTGCATTCGTAGATCGGATAGGCGGAATCGATGGTTCCTTCGGTCACTCTTTTGCGGATTTTGACTGGACCATTCGTGCTTCGAAAGCCGGTGCAGCAGTGATTGTGGCGCCGGGCTATTTTGGGGTTTGCAATCGAAACTCATTGCGTGGAACCTATCGTGATCCCGGTTTGTCCGCAAAGGAACAGTGGAAACATATTTGTTCAAAAAAGGGATTGCCCTTGATTGCCAACGCTAGATTTCTTTCTCGACACGGCGGTATGGCTTGGCCCGTCATATGGGCCAAGCCATACGCCAGAATTCTGATGCGATTTGCGAGCGGTAAGTGATGAGAGACGGATGTATTCGCACGGCCTCTTGTCGAGTGAGGATTGACGCAGTTTCTGAGGAGACTGCAGTGGAAGTCATCACGACTCCTCGCGGGTTACAAAATTGGGAACCAGGGCTGGTCGTCACACCCAACATGCATCATCTGGCGTTGCTCGAGGAAGGTAGTAGCCTAACTCATGCCTATGAGCGTGCATCTTTGATCCTCGCCGACGGGTGGCCCGTTGTTGCCTTGGCGAGAATGATGGGAGTCAAAGTAAGTAGGCGCAGTACTGGCAGTGGATTGGTGGATCGGCTGTCCAAGATGTGTGGCAGGGGTCTAGCAGTATTGCTAATCGGTGGCAGTTCGTCTGAGAGTAACAGGGCGGCAGTTGCAACATTTGATGACTCAGGGTGGACGGCTTCGGGAGAGGACGCGCCTGCGTCAGAGCTTGAAGACAAGGGTCGCACTCAGCGACTTGTTGATCGAATACTTGAACGCAGTCCGGACCTGATCATAATTGGGGTCGGAACGCCTAAGCAGGAGAAGCTTGCACTGCAAGTCTTGGACGCTGGTTTCGAAGGATGGATTCTTTGCGCCGGGGCAGGTATCGACTTTCTTTCGGGACAGTCCACTCGAAGTCCTTTATGGCTTCAACGCTTGGGACTGGAATGGCTTCACCGGATCGTGCAGGAGCCGAAACGACTAATGCGCCGGTATGCCTCAGATGTCCCCCCTTTTATCTCAGTGTTCCTCCGGTCGTTCCAGGGAGTAGATCGAGTATGACTAATGTTTTGATTGTTACCCCGATGCACAACGAGGCCGACAATATTCGAGCTTTGGCTCGAAGTCTGTCATTGCAGAGCTTCAAAGAGTTCGAATGGTGGGCTGTCGACGATGGAAGTAATGATGGCACTGCAGATATACTGAGCCGACTTTCAGAGGAAGGCGTAATCAAGTTCGTTTCTAAGGATAATGACGGCGGCCTAATTGGTGGATCGGCCTACACATCTTGGCGGTTTGGTGTGAAGTCCGCGCTACTTGCTCATCGAGATAAACCGGTTACGCATGTGATGAAACTCGACGCTGATGTTCGGCTAGAGCCTGACTATCTTGAGTTAGTAATGTCGAGTTTTGAAAATGACGACGTGGCTTTGGCCGGTGGCGTCATAAGCACTGCCGGAATGAAGGAACAGAAGTTTCATGTCCCGGGTCCGGTGAAGCTGTACACGATTGACGCGTTCGAATCGTTGAGGGAACTCCCTTCTGCCATTGGATTTGACGTCATGGACGAGGTCGTCGTTGCACGGTCCGGAAGGACAGTGGCGGTGAAGACAGAAGCGAAGTTTGACCTTGCCCGGGCAATTGGCGCAAGCGAAGGCGGTCTGCACGGTCGATTTAGAAACGGACGCGTATGTCGTTGGACGGGTTACGACTTTCCGTACTTCTTATTACATTGCGTTCGATATGTCGCCAGGCGCCCATATGTGTTGGGTTCGGTTTGGATGTTGGCCGGATATGCAACGGCCGGAACCGGGCCCTATGCTCGGGACCTTCGAGTTACTCATCGGAACATTCAAAGAGCGAAACTGAGAGATGCCGTACGTAACCCTATTGACTGGTACGGGCGGGCCTACGGTAAAAGTTCGGATCGGAAAACTTCACACGCATGAAATTGAGAGCTCTAATGAGACGATTTGCCCGTCTCAATGACAGGGTCGCGATTCTTATGTTGCGGCGGATGCAGGCTCTCGAGATAGGGCGCGGTGTCATAGTTCGCGGATGGCCTGAGATAGATTCTCATCCGAAGGGGAGCATATCAATTGGTCACGACGCAGTTCTTTGTAGCCGGACTAGCGATACTGCCTTAGGTGTGACTCGCCCCGTGGTTCTTCGAACGCTTCTACCCGGTGCGCGCATCCATGTGGGTAGGAACGCTGGCCTAAGCGGAACAGTTGTTTGCGCCGCGTTCAGTGTCTCCATAGGCGATAATTCCTTGATTGGTTCTGAAGTAATTATCGCGGATACTGACTTTCATCCTGTTCATCATTCGAAAGAACGCAGGAGAGCGGCCATACCCTCGCCTCAGGAAGGACATTCTGTTTGTATTGGAGAAAATGTCTTTATTGGTGCTCGATCAATTATTCTTAAGGGAACTACCATCGGCGATGGCTCCGTTGTTGGAGCCGGGAGTGTTGTGACGGGAAAGTTTCCAGCAAATTCTATTATTGCGGGAAATCCCGCACGTATCATTGGCTTGGTCGAGGATAGCGAATGAAAATTGGGTTTGCTGCGCCAATCCATCTTCCTGGACTTGATGGCTGGCTCGACGCTGAAAGTACCCAGGTTAGGACCTATTCCTTCCCCTACATGTCTGAGCTGGTGAGCGCGTACTTGGAGCGCGGTCATGAGGTGGACGTATATTCCTACAAATTGAGTTCGCGCGACCCCAATACGCTGGGGAGAGGCCCTTTGAGGGTCTTTCTCGCAAATCGTAGAAGCCAGCCGAAATTACGCGCAGCTGACAAATTCTTTCAGGAACGACGTTCCTTGGCAAGAGTTATCGCATCTAGCAAGCCTGACGTCATCCATGCGCACTGGACGTATGAATTTGCATCTGCTGCACTCCAAAGCGGTCATCCCACATTAGTGACTGCCCATGACTCACCCAGCGCATTGCGGAAAAATTTCGGTGGCTTTTATTGGAATCGAAGGGCGAGCCTTGGGCGGCAGGTGCTTCGTAAAGTTTCGAAGCTTTCTGCGGTCAGCCCAGAACTTCTCAAAGAGCTACTCACGGACTCACCCTCACTCGAAGGGAAGTGCCGGGTCATACCGAACGGCATCGCTCCCACTTACCTCCCTTCGGTTACTGCCACTTCCGTCAAGTCTTTCGTCGCCATCGCTAATGGGTTTGATGATCGGAAAAACACAAAGGCTGTGATTGAGGCGTTTGCATTACTTCTCAAGGAACGACCTAATGCCAGATTGACCCTATTTGGGGCAGACCATGGCGAACGAGAAAAAGCATGGCAATGGGCACATAGGCGTCATTTGACCCGCTCAATTCGGTTTGCCGGTCTGGTGGAGCCAGCGACTCTCAAGCATGAGCTGTCGAGTGAGCTTCAGTGCCTGGTGCATGGAAGCCTGTGGGAGGCATGTAGCATGGCCATCCTTGAAGCGTTGGCTCTGGGGATGCCGGTTATAGGAGGAAGGCATTCAGGAGGCGTCGGCTTTACTCTGGGTTATGGGGCTTCAGGATTGCTTGTAGATGTGACGTCGCCGGCGGAGATTGCCGGCGCGATGCAGCGCGTTATGGATTGTCCGGACCTAGTCACCAACCTGCAAGACAAAGGCCTAGCTTTGGTGAAAGGCCAGTTCGCCCTCGACGCAGTAGTGGATGCATATTTAGATGAGCTTACGCTCTTGCAGAGCCCTGGCGGCGCACCGTAGCTAGCCTTATTCCGCTGTGGATAACTTGTCTCTAACTTCTTGGGCCAGCCTTACGTCGTGTTGAGCGTTGACTGGACTGCCCCACCTTTGTTGACTCGGGGGTCTTAGGCCGCTGAGAGCTCGGTCCGGTTTATTGTTTCAAATTCGGTGAGCCTCAGTTGGCCCAGCCGTCTTTGGCGGTCCAGGACTTTCTTCTGCATCTCCGAGAAAGACGAGTCCATGGTGGCGTTGTCCGCACACGCACCGAACCCGCCCATCGACTCGGTGTGGCCGTGGTGCCGGAGCGAGCCAACGATGCGACGGGAGCGGAACTGGGAACCGCGGTACGAGTTGACCGCTCTCACTTGCGGGCGGCGTGAGCGCCCCCCGTCCTCCGGGGCGGCGACGCCAGCGAGAACGTCATCCGCGAGTCCATCGAACGATCTTGGCGGAATGCCCGTCCTTCAACGCGCAAAGGTAAAGCTCGGCCTCAGCGGTAGGGTGCTCGGTGATGTACGTCAGCCACAGTTCGTTCGGAACTGCCGTGGTGAAATCCAGGTGGACCAGGCCATCATGGCCGGGCGGCGTTGGCCTGTGGTTCAAGCCTCGCCTCTTCGAGAACTCGGACCAGATGCCGTGGGGGGCAGTCCCGACATGCCCAGCCGCCTTGGGCGACCGGGCTTACCCGCTGCGGATCTTTGGCAGCATTGAAAATCACAGTGACACGCAGAATCTCACAGAGGGTCGCGGCAAAGTCTGCTTCCCGGAGTCGCCCGACTCGTTTAGTGGCTACGGTAGGTCTGCGTTGTAATAGGTTTCCTTTTTTACCCCGCCGTACTTCTTACCTCGACCTTCCCACGGGGAAGGTGCTCGCTGACCTACGGGAAGGCTCGCGCGTCGATCCAAATTCTCCAATAGGGGCAGCGGGACGAGATTTTCTGCTGACTGTCTTAGTTGGCCCGGCGTCGGCACTTGCGTAGTAAGAGTACGAATACGCGTCGGGCCCCTTTGCCGGCAGTCTGTTCATCACGATTCCCAGAACCTTGGCTTCTACCAGCTGAAGTGCATCCATGGCGCGCTGAAGTTCTTGCTGACGTAATCTCTGAGACCCGACCACGACCATGACGCCGCCTACGTGTTGGGACAGGACCGCGGCATCCGTAACGGGTAGGAGCGGCGGGGCATCGATGACTACGACATCAAATGCTTGTTCAAGCCCAGCTACGAGTTGGCCCATCTCGTCAGACCCGAGGAGCTCACTCGGGTTAGGGGGGATTTGCCCAGAAGTCAGGACGTAAAGCTGGTCCTCGCCCCATTGCTGTAATAGGTCGTTGACGTCGGTTACTCCGACGAGCGCTGTTGTGAGGCCGACCCCACGGTCCAAGCCCAAGTATTCATTGACCATCGGGCGACGAAGATCTGCGTCCACCAAGCAAACGGTTTGTCCAGCTTGGGCTAGGGCGATAGCAAGGTTTGTGGCAGTCGTACTTTTGCCTTCGCCGGGAACCGACGAAGTTACAAGCACTGACTTTGCATGCCGCGACACGTTTGCGAACTGAAGGTTGGTTCGGAGCTGTCGAAAGGACTCAGCTCGCGGGCTATGCGGCGAAGACTGCGTAAGCAGCGGCCTCTTCATCGCATCTTGATCGAACGCAATACCTCCAATTAGCGGCGCCGCTGTTATCCGGCGGAGATCTGATTCACTGCGTACTCGATTGTCCAGTAAGTTGCGTACGACCGCGGCCGCCAGCCCCAGCATGAGCCCCACCACAACACCGAGAAGTAGATTTACCTTGGTGTTTGGAGCAGACGGTGAAGTAGGTGCCTCAGCTGGCTTCGTGATGGACAAGCTGACAGGCGAGGTTCCTTTTTTCCCGGGATTTTCCAGGGCGTCCACAGTAACGATCAGGCTTTTCCCGACAGCCTGAGCAATCGCAGATGCTTGCACAGGTGATGGATCTGTGACGGCAATATTTATAAGAACCGTATTCACGTCCGTCGAGGCCGTTATTCGCTTACTGAGCTCTTCCGCGGTCGAGGGGAGACCCAGTGTCTCAATCACCGGTTGCAGAACAACGGGGGAACTAACAATCTTTACATAGGACTGCACCCGGGCTTGGCTGAACGTATTGCCTTGCTGAAGTTCTTGAACGCTTCCTGAGCCCTGGATGGAAACGAAGAGCTGAGTCTCTGATGTGTAGGAGGGCTTCGTAAGAATCGATGCGGCGCCGCCGATAAGGAGTCCGGCCAAGGCCGCAACCGCAATCAAGAGCCAGCTGCGGCGCAGCACGCGCAGATAATCGTTGAGAAGCAAACCGAAGTCCCCCTGAGTCAAATTTGTGGCAGCCGGTTGGCAGGCCCGAGAACCGCACGTTATCTCGCGATCAAGTCAATTATACCTGTCCGATGGCCGCGCGCTTTGGTTCATGGCTGGGAGCTGGCACCCCCTGTTGGCACTTTTCGTTGGGTGGAGCGCACAACTGGGTGAGTTTAGACCCGCGAGGTACTTGCCCCTCTGCGCGCGGTCAATTGGCCGCTAGTTGGAGGTTCCTTTACGGAGAATTATTCAGCCGTCAGATGGCAGTTGACGATTTGTCTGGGCTCTTCGCGTACGCATTCAGTCCCGATCATGAGGCGGGCACGCTTCCTGTAGGCGGTCTTGACTTGCCCCTCCGGCAGGGCGTCGTACTCTGTCTCACCATAAAGGGATCTCGCCACCGCATTCACCGCGTCTGCGTTGATGTCTTCCATTCTCCGACGCTAGGGGTATTCCACCGCCGTAGCACGAGAAGCTGATACCTGAATTCTCTGCCCTGACTACTTGGAAGGGCCTTAGCAAGCACCGGTACGATGCATCTAAACAAGGGAAGCTGGCAGCGCAAGTTCACGGATGTCTATCCATAGCGGTGGTTTTGAGCTTTGATCTGCTTCGGAGATTTCGAAATGGTTCCTACCGTCTCTCCTTGGACGGGCCAAGCAATGTCAATGACGAAGACATCCGCTAACGGACTCCGGAGGCGCTCGGCAGCGAACAGTGAACTTGGAATGTTTAGGAAGTCCAAAGGTGGGCCGTGCATATTCCAAGTGCGTCCCTGGCGTTGCCGTACTTGCTCTAGCGGAGCTTTGAGATGCTGTCCATGGGTACAATCGGTCACCAAGACGAACGCACGCTGCTCTGCCGGAGGTACGGAGAAACAATGTCGGAATGGCTCGAAGTCGGCACGGACAACTATGTACTGGTAACCGAAGGCTCCCTGCTGAACACTGGGGTGATCGTCGGTTCGGATCGTGCCATGGTTATCGACACCGGCTGTGGTCCCCGCCAGGGACGCGAGATTTTGGATGCAGTCAGGACATTGACCGCTCTGCCCCTCGTCGTCGTCAACACTCACGCCCACTACGACCATTTCTTCGGCAATGCCATCTTCGCCGAAGCAGGAGTCACTGAGTTCTGGGGGCACCAAAACTGTGCCACGGAGATAGACCAGCGCGGCGACGTTCAGCGTCGGCATGTTGGGACGCTGGAGCCTGAAATGGCTTCCGGCGTCGGTGAGAACGTCGAGCTCGTGGTACCCAATGTGATCGTCAAAGACCAGCCCGTCCTAGTGGACTTGGGTGGCCTGACAGCAACCTTGTTCTACTTGGGTCGCGGCCACACCGATGGTGACCTACTGGTGGGAACGCCGACCACTCTCTACGTGGGTGACTTGGTGGAACAGGGGGCCCACCCATCCTTCGAGGATTCCTACCCCGCGGAATGGGCCGACGCTCTCCGGCACATTTCCGCATTGCGCCATCGCTACGAGTTCTTGATCCCTGGACACGGCAAGCCCTGCAGCGACCAGTTCGTCAAAACCATGGCCAACACCATGACCACCGCCGTCCGCCAGGCCCAGCAGTCCATCCGCGACACCCCCAGTGACGCCACCAAAGCAATTCCAGTTCTGCCGTACGGGCCCGAACAGTCCCGTTGGTTCATTAAGCGGTTACAGGAGACGCGCAGGGAATCTGGCCGCGACTCGTAAGGCAGGAAATTGGGGACCCCAGCTCTTGTCATAGACCGTGCCCGCCTGCCACATCGGCGAAAGTCGCTGCAGACGTTCTGACCCGGCGCGTGGAGCACCGGGAGGCCCGTTGGAATTGACCGTTCGCTGCGGAACGAGCGCGACGATGGTGTCCCGGGCCACCCACCCTGCCGCGAAAGCGACGCTCTCGGACACATGATTCACGTCATCGTCAAGAAGATCGGACGAATCGCGGACGGCGGAGGCGCGGGCCGACACGAATCCGTTCGCCCGCCCGGTCAAGAGGCCACACCCGGCTCGGTTTGACGACGTCGACGTGGCTGTCGACGACTATTCCCGTCCTTCGTCGAGTTCCCGATGAGAACACCCGATAGGCGACGGATTACTTACCAAGGCCGCCAACCGCCCTTGCACGCAAGCGGCGCACCCGTCCACAGAGACATGACCTGCAGGCGTTCGTCTACCTGCTCTCCAGCTAATCTCAGGTAAGTCCAACCTTCCCGAATGGCAAGGTTGAAGTGCCCTTATTTAGCGTGCTGCCATGGATTCGGGGTTTGATTAGGACGTGCTTGGCCCCCATTTGGGCTAGGGCGTTCCGCGGACCCTTCACCTCCAAGCCAGCCAGCGCGGATGCTCCGTAGCCTTGGCTAAGATCCCAAGACAACCATCTCGGAGGCAATCCACCCAAGAGCAGGTGCAAACAACCTAACGACCTCGATAACGAGTGGGTGTTGCTCTGAGCGTTTCGCAAGCCCTAGCTTAGGTTGGCAGGCGCCCCTCTGCCGCTGAGACGCCATAGCAAAGACCACGTCCGCCTCAACGAGGCAGGGTGCACACTCCTCTCCGATACCACAGTTGAGGACGTCACCACTGATGACATCAATTCCTTAAAGAAGTTATGGCATGCACGTCCGTGACATAATCGGGAGATGGACTTTGCGGGGGTATTCGGGGTACTGCTGGTGGTCGGCTTGCTGATAGCAGCGCTCCTGGTTGTCTGGCACGTCCATAAATGGCCCGTTCTCGGATGGGGAATCATTGCGTACGGTGTCCTGACTAACTCAGACGCAACGCCAACGCCGGTTGTGAATATTGGCAGTATCCATGTATTCCAAGAGGACGCAATCGCTGCCCTACTCTTGGCGGTTGCGCTTTTAAGCGGCCGAATGATATGGCAAAACTTAGGGCGCAGACCCCTAACCCCAATCCTCTTTTTTCTTGTTTTAGTTGTAAACCTAGCGCTTGGATTTGCGGCATTTGGCATGCCGGCAATTGTTGAATTTCGCCCGTTCTTATATTTCTTCGCCTGCCTTGCATGGGGACTGTCTCTTGATTGGGCTGCGGGCCGAAATAGAAATAACGTGCGGTATTTTCTGTACATCTGCGGATGGGGTTTGGTCGCCATCGCAGCACTGAATGTTGCTAAGCACGGGATTGCATCGTCATCGGATATGTATATTGACCCAGAGGGTACCTATCACACTCTCCGGCCGGTGGTGGCGTCTCAAGCAGCTGTGCTTACTGTAGCTGGGCTGTACGCTCTCCATGAGTGGGGGCGAGTGAGGGGTGGTCGGCTGCTCCTGTCAGGACTCGCATTTTCTGGGGTAGTGCTAATTGCCCAGCATCGTTCGGTATGGATCGCTTTTGGCGCTGGTGTTCTAATCTTTGGCTTGCGGGCGGCGAATAACATTCGGTGGCGCATTGCCCTTCTCACGATCATTACCTCGTTTGGAATCCTAGTTCTCGCACTCGCCGGGGCTCTGAACACCGTATTGGATTCGTTCGCGGCCTCCATAGACGCCGTCACCGCTACGAACAGCACGCTCACCGACAGGACCTCTGGCTGGGACTCGCTGGTGTCAGATTCCTTTGGTCGAGGACCTGCAGCGGTGCTTTTTGGACAACCCTTCGGTACGGGCTACTTACGTATTGGGCCAAACGGACTGCCTCAAACATATGCTCCGCACAACTGGTACGTTTCTATCTACCTCCGCACCGGAATTGTAGGCGCACTTGCATTCAGTGGCTTGCTGTTGGGTGCGCTGGTCCGGCTTGGCAAGCAGCGCTCTTTATGGGCCAGCATCATGGCATGTATCGCCGTCTTTGCTCTCGCCTACACGGTGCAGTGGTTCCTTGCGCCTCTGATCGCTACGGCAATTGCTGTATCAAACCTCCGAAACACGGCACCTATTAACGTAGGAGCCCGGAAGGAAATGCGTCCAATTTCTGAGGCGTACAGAAACTTTCTTCAGAAAATCTGATGCCATCATTAGGAAGTGGAAGCAGTCCCGGTGGTTCATCAAGCGGCTCCAGGAAAACTGGCGCAGCGGCCACGACGCCTCGTAACAAACCGCCGTTCACAGCAAATCTTGAGGTTTGCTCCCTATGGTCAGCGCATGAGCCGGCACGGGGGAAGTTACGACGTTCGCTATTCGAAGCGGGATGTACGGCAGCGCAGGCTGCGGTTCATCTCCTATGTGGCACTGGCCGCTCTGGCCGTTGCCACTATCGGGGTGGTCCTGATGGCCGTGGAGCGCTAACCGCGCCACCGGCACACAGAGCCAAAAATCATCCCTGACCTGCACAAACACCCATTCTTGAGTCAACCTTGAGGGTAGACCGCAGGGTAAATTGAGTTCGCCCCGCCAAGGTGGAGGCATGCTCTCACGTCTCCGGGCAGGGAGCGTTGTTCTCACCTGCGCCCTGCTTGCCGCCGTCCCATTCCAGCCCGCCACCGCCGCAGCCGCGGCAGCCCCCGCGGAACGCGTCGCCGCCACCCACACCAACCCGGCCACCGCCCCCGCCAGCCTGGGCTCCGTCTCGGCCATGCCCGGCCAGTCCGGCCAACAGCTCGCGGTCCCGGTGGCCTCCGGCCTGCAGCCCGCCCGCATCACCGGCAGCATCGCCGTCACCGGCCAGCCCACCACCGGCACCATCCGCGTCAGCGCCCAGGGCCGCACCCTCCTCGAAGCACCCGCCAAGGGAACCATCGCCCTGGACGCCCCTGTCAGCGCGGCGGACCTCACCGACCACCAGCTGGTCCTGGCCCTCGAATACACCCCCGCCGTCCGGGACGTCTGCACCGCCACCCAGTCCACCGCCACGCTCAGCAGCCTCAGCCTCACCACCCAGGGCACCGAAACCGCGCCCACCACCGTGGCCGAATTCCTGTCCCCCTCCGTGCCGGCCATCCTCATTCCCGTTCCGGCCGAACCCGCCACGGACCTCTCCGCCGCCATCCTCGCCGCGTCCGCCGCCATGGCGCACCGCTACCCGGACGCCGCACTCAAGCTCGTGCCGCCGTCGGACGTGGACGTCCAGGCCGCCGCCCTCCCGGCCGGCTCCCGCATCATCACCATCAGCAGCACGGACGGCGACCCCAGCACCACGCTCGGCACCCAGGCCGGCCGCCCCAACCTCACCATCACCGGCACCGGCGAGGGCCTCCGCACCGCCGCCCGCGCCCTGGCAGACACCAAATCCGCCTTGGCGGACGGCGCCACCGTCACCGGCATGACCGCCACCGTCCCCGCCGCCGCCGGACCCGAACAAACCTTCACGGACCTGGGCGCCCAGGCCATCCGGCTGTCCGGCTATGGAACCCAGGAAACCTACCTGGGTGTCAACCAGTCCCAGTTCGGCGGCCCCGTCTCCGCCATCAGCCTCCAGCTCCGCGGCACCCACACCGCCATCCCCACCGGCGGCCAGGCCGCACTCTCCGTCTACTGGAACGACTACCTCCTCAGCTCCCAAACCCTCAACGGCGACACCTTCGACATCACCGCGGACGTCCCCGCCGGCCACATCCAGTCCCGCAACGGACTCCGCCTGCGCCTCACCGCCCTGCCCGCGGGCGGCGACTGCTCCGGCCCCGCGGGCCTCCTCCCCATGGAACTGACCGTGGACACCACCGGCAGCAAACTCACCGCCCAGCGCGGCGACTCCATCAAGCCCGGCTTCGCCCGCTTCCCCCAGGTCCTGGGCACCACCCTCCCCATCGCGTTCGACGCCGGCGCTACCGCCCAGCAAAACACCATCAACGCCGCCACGCTGGCGTTCTCCCTCCAACGCGACAACGACGCCCTCCTGGACGTCCGCCTCACCACCCCCGCCGCCCTGCTGGACTCCAGCGACTCCGGCCTCCTGGTGGGCGCCACCCCCGCCACCGCCGACCAGGCCGGCGCCCCGCTCCGGCTCGCCGGGTTCCGCACCGTGTCCAGCAAGGACATCGAATACGGCGTAGGCACCACCGCCCCCTACGGCGCCCTGGAAGCCTACGAACACAACGGCCGCAACCTCCTGCTCCTGGGCGGCTGGGCCCCGGACACCGCCGACGCCACGGCGAAGGCAGCAGCCACCCCCGGAACCCTGCAGGCCAGCCTGGCCAGCTACATCCAGCAGCAGCCCGGCGGCTGGAGCTCCCTGTCCCGCAACCTCCTGGTCACCCAGACCACCGGCAACCCCGTGCTGCTGGAAACCAACGCCATCACCCCCCAGGCCGAGGTCACGGACGGCTTCCGGCCGCTGGCACTGTGGCTCGCCGCCGCAGCCGCCGCGCTCATCCTGGCCGCGGGCACCCGGGTGCTGCTCCGGCGTCGCCACCGCCGCGCAGCCCGGGCCCACGCCGACGCCCTGGAACAGGCCGCCGCGGACACCGCCCATGGCCAGTGACCTTCAGGCGG
Organism: Pseudarthrobacter sp. MOO14; assembly: GCF_058267675.1. Lineage (NCBI taxonomy): Bacteria > Bacillati > Actinomycetota > Actinomycetes > Micrococcales > Micrococcaceae > Pseudarthrobacter > Pseudarthrobacter sp. MOO14. The sequence continues at coordinate 1,362,718 of NZ_CM177849.1, read as the reverse complement.
CCCCCGCACCCCCGACGGACGCGCCGGCCGGACCGGCCGCACCGGCGGGGGAGCGGACCCCATGGCTGCGCCGCACCTGGACCGCCCTGGGGGCCCCGGCTGCCGGGCGCCGCGTCCCCGGGACGGCCGCCATCGCCGTGGTGGCGGCCGCCGTCGGCTTCCTCGCCTGCCTCTACACCACCGGGCAGGGCAGCAACCTGGACTACTCGGACGCGCAAAGCCACCTCACCATCGCCCGGCGCGTGTTCGACAGCAAAGCCCCCGGGTTCGAACAACTCGGCACCGTGTGGCTGCCCATGCCGCACCTGCTGCTCATGCCGTTCATCATCAACCTTTGGATGTTCAGCAGCGGCTGGGGCGCCTGCGTGCTGGGCATCATCGCACTCGCCGCCACCGCCTCCGGGCTCTACCGGATCTGCGCCCGCCTGGGCTACGGGCGAACCGGCCGGCTGGCCGCCGTCCTGGTCCTTCTGGCCAACCCCGCCGTCCTCTACACCTACACCACCGCCCTCACCGAACCAGTGCTGCTCATGTGCCTGGTGGCCGGCATGGCGGGCCTGGCGCACTGGGCCACCAGCCGCCGCCGCATGAGCGCCGGCGAGCTGGCCGTGTTCGCCGGCATCCCGTCCGGCGCCGCCGTGCTCTCCCGCTACGAAGGCTGGGCGCTGGTCCTCACCGGCACCCTGTTCGTCCTGGTCACCGAGCTCCGCCGCTCCCGCCGGTGGCGCGAGGCCACCAAGATGGCCGCCGCCTACGCCATGGTCCCCGCCGCCGCCGTCCTCTGGTGGCTCTCCTACAACTGGGCCATCTACGGCAACCCGCTGGAATTCATGTTCGGCCAGTACTCCGCCTACGCCCAGCAGAAGAACATCACCGACGGCGGCCTGCTTCCCACCAAGGGCAACCTGGGCCTGACCCTCTGGACGTTCCACTGGTCCCTGCTGGAAACCCTGGGCGTGGTGGTGCTCACCGCTGCGGCGTGCGGCGCCCTGGTGGTGGTGTACCGGCGCGGGCTGGCCACCAGCACCCTGCTGGTGGCCGTCACCGGCAGCGCCTACGCCTTCGCCCTGGTCAGCCTCTACCTGGGCCAGACCGCCATCAACAACGACCATTCGCTCCCCAGCACCTGGTGGAACAACCGCTTCGCCCTCACCGCGCTGCCCCTGGCCGCCGTGCTCGTGGCGGCATTCGTGCACCAGGTGACCCGCCGCCGTCGAACCCGTTCCTGGGTGGTGGCCTTCCTCCTGCTCGCCCTGGCCGGGCAAAACGCGTGGTGGCTGCAGGACCCCGCCGGCAGGATGGCCATCCTGGCCGAGGGCCGCATGTCCCACGACTCCAACACCTACTCCTTCGCCGCGGCCCGCTGGCTGAAACAGCATTACGACGGCGGCGGGATCCTCCTGGACGAAAGCGCCCGCGGGAACGCCGTGCTCCCCATGATGGGCATCCCGCTCGCCAACATCTACAACCGGGCCGCCGGCGACCACTTTGGCCCGGCCCTGCAGGACCCGGCCAAGTATGCCAAATGGGTGCTGGTGAACGTCGAAGGCGAGGACGCGCCCCTGGATTCCGGGTTCACGGACCTGGTGCACCAGGCCATCAGCGCCAGCCCCGCGTTCAACGCCCGCTACGCCGTGGTGTTCTCCAGCCCCACGCACCGGATCTACGAAAGGACCGTCAACTGATGGCAGAGCACGCCCCGGTCCTCTCCACCGCCCGCGCCGGTGGTCCCGCCGCTTCCTATGACGACGGCGTGGGCGTGCAGTCCGTGGCGCTGGGCCAGTCCCTGCTCATGGCCGGACTGATCACCCCGGAGCAGCTGGACCGCGCCCTGGACCGCGCGAACACCGAAGGCGGCCTGCTGGGCCGGCACATCATCCTGGAAACCGGGCTGAACCGGCGGCACGTCTACCAGGTGCTGGCCGAGCAATGGGACGCGCCCCTGGTGGACCTGGTGCACCACCCCTCGGACGACGCCCTGCTGGAGCAGCTGAGCTTCACCGAGGTGTCCGAGCCCGGCTGGCTGCCCTGGCACCTGGAAGACGGCGTCCTCACCGTGGCCACCGCCGTCAAACCCAGCGACGAGATCCGCCGCGCCGCCCTCCGCATCCCCGGGGCCGAACAGGTGGTGTTCCGCACCACCACCGACTGGGACATCAACCACTCCATCCAGCGCGCCTTCCGCAACCACCTGCTCTACGAATCCGCCGAACGCCTGGCCGAGGAACAACCGGACGGCTCCGCCCGCACCGCCCTGAACCTGTGGCAGCGGCTCCTGCCCGCCGTCCTGCTCAGCTGCCTGCTGGGCGGCCTGCTCCTGGACGCGCAGCTGACCGTGATCGTGCTGCTCACCGCCGTGAACGTGGTGTTCCTGGTGAGCATCGGCTTCAAGACCCTGGCCAGCCTCCGCCAGCCGTTCGACGCGCTGCATGACAGGGCCGCCGCGAAGGCACAAGCCCGGGAACTGGAACGGCGCGGCGTGGGCACCGGGGCTTTGGGGGACCCGTCCGGGCTGGCCGGGCGGATCCCCGACGGCGAACTGCCCGTGTACACCATCCTGATCCCGGTGTTCCGCGAGGCCAACATCATCAACAAGCTGCTGGCCAACCTGGGGCAGCTGGACTATCCGCGCTCCAAGCTGGACGTGCTGGTGCTGCTGGAAGAGGACGATACCGAGACCATCGAGGCCGCCAAGCGCTCCCGGCCGCCCGAATACGTGCGGATCCTGGTGGTGCCCCGCGGCGAGCCGCAGACCAAGCCCCGGGCCTGCAACTACGGCCTCACCTTCGCGCGCGGCGAGTATGTGGTGATTTACGACGCCGAGGACCGGCCCGACCCGGGACAGCTCCGCGCGGCCATTGACGCGTTCCGGCAGGACGCCTTCGAACGCCGCTACCTGGCCCCGGACCGGCGGCCGCTGATCTGCGTGCAGGCCGCCCTGAACTACTTCAACGCGGACCAGAACGTGCTCACCCGGCTCTTCGCCATCGAATACACGCACTGGTTCGACTCCATGCTCCCGGGCCTGGACCGCTCCGGCATCCCGCTGCCGCTGGGCGGCACCTCCAACCACTTCGACACCCGGCTGCTGCGGCTCGTGGGCGCCTGGGACCCGTGGAACGTCACCGAAGATGCGGACCTGGGGCTCCGCGCCGCCGTCGAAGGCTACCGGGTGGGCGTCATCAACTCCACCACCTGGGAGGAAGCCTGCTCGCAGGTGCCGGCCTGGATCAAGCAGCGCACCCGCTGGATCAAGGGATACATGGTTACCGCGGCCGTGAACACCCGCAACACCGTCCGGTACGTCAAGCGCACCGGGGTGGCCGGCGCCGTCGGCTTCCTGGGCCTGATCCTGGGCACCCCGCTGGCGTTCCTGGCCTACCCGCTGGTGCTCGGCTTCACCATCGTCACCTATGTGGGCTACAACTTCGTGGGCCTGGTGCTTCCCGAATGGCTGCTGCTGGGCGGGGTGGTGTCCATGCTGTTCGGCAACGCCATGATGATCCTGGTGTCCGGCATCGCCACCTGGCGGCGGCACGGCTGGCGGATCGCCATCTTTGCGCTGCTGAACCCGGCGTACTGGGTGCTGCACGCCGTGGCCGCGTGGCGTGCGGCCTGGCAGATGCTCTCCAGCCCGCACAAATGGGAGAAGACCCCGCACGGTCTGGATGAGGAATACCACGACGACGGGCGGTGGTCCGCGTGAGCGCGCACCTTTCCGTGCTGGACCCGCTGACCCTTCCTGTGCTGGACCCCCGGCACGTCCGGGACCTGGGGGAGGAGCTGGACAGTCCCGCCGGCGCGCACGCGTTCCTGGGCACCTACCTGGAGATGCTGCCGGACCGGCTGGCGTCGGTGTGCCACGCTGTCCGCGGTGGCGACTGGGACACCGCCATGGACCGGGCGCTCAGCCTCAAAGTCACCTCCACCATGGTGGGCGCCCTGCAACTGGCGGCGCTCGCCGAAACCATGGAGGCGCTGATGTGCCGGGGCGACTGGGCAGCCGCGGAACCCCTGCTCGAGGTCCTGGCACCCGCCGTCGCCGCCGTCCGGACGGCCGGGGGCGCCGTCGTCAACGGGCTGCTGCACCCCTGACCCGGGGTATTGGGGCGGCAGGTGGGCATGCCTGGGGAATCTTGCAGGTCCCCGCTGGAGTTTTCCCGCCGATAGGCTGGCAGGATGACTGATGTGGGGACAGTCCTTGAGGCTGAAGAGCTATTGGTGGGATACGCGGGGGCACCTGTATGCGGTGCGGTGTCGATGGCCTTGCGAGCCGGTGATGTGCTGGGAATTGTTGGCCTCAACGGTGCCGGCAAATCCACCGTCGCCCGGACACTCGCTGGACGGCAGGTTCCACTGGCCGGTGACGTCAGAGTCCAAGGGCTACCCGTGGATCCTGACACGGTCCAGTTTCGCCGGGGCGTATCTGCAGTCTTCGATGATGACCTGTTCTTTCCTTCCCTGACTGTCCGTGAGCACTTGCTGCTCGTGGCACGCGGGCATTCAATGAAAAACCCTGACGAGAGCGTTGACGCTGAACTAGCGTTCTTTGGCCTGGCTGCCCGGTCACACGTCGTACCGGGTGCATTGTCGTCCGGGCAACGGCGCAGGCTGCTGCTGGCAGCCGGCCTGATGCGTCCCTCGAACCTGCTCATCCTCGATGAGCCCGAACAGCGCCTTGACCCGCTGATGCGCGATGATCTCGGGCAGCGGCTACGCGACTATGCCAGGGGCGGGGGAACGGTGGTGCTGGTCACTCACGATCCCGTCCTGCTGAACACTGCCGCATCGACGTGCCTGGTCATAGACGACGCCGTACACACCGTCACACCGGAGCAGGGGGCGTCGACCATTGCCGGGAGTTGACGTTGAAATGCTCGATGGCCGGGCCGCAGCCGTGTCCCGGGCAGCATCGAGCCGGTCTCTTGCCTGGGAAATCGTCAGGTCAACCCGGAGATCTTCGCGCCGGTACAACCGCAGCCGTACATCCGTGGCGGACCTTTTCGCGGACCTTTACAGCTACGCCTTGGCGCTGGGCTGCGCCCTGACAGTGGCTGTGTCTTTCGTTATCGGCCTGCGCATTGAGATTGGTGACCGGGGTCCTGCCGGGCGAGGCGTCATCAGCCCGGAGTGGCTCGTGCTGCCGGCCCCGGTCCTCTGGACGCTTCTCACGTATGCGGCCCTTGCCGGGATCACGACACTTGCCCGGAGGCTCGGTCCGATTTCTGTCCGGGGACCCGAAGGGAATTGGTGGTTGCCCCTGCCGGTGGACCGGCGGCCGATGGTGCTACCGGCCTTTCTGCGCCGGTGCGTCCTCACATGTGCCGGCGCAGTTGCCGCATTCCTGCCCTTCAGTTTCCTGACCTCCCTTGAGCGCACCGCACCCGAACACCTGCTGGCATCAGCTACCTTCGGCGCAGTCAGCGTCCTGGCCGTAGCCCTGGCGGCACTGCAGCAGTTGGAGATAATCAACCACCGGTTCACCCGTTCGGCCTCCGCCGTTGTCCTGCTGCCGTGTGCTGTTCTCCCTTCCCTGACGTGGTCACCCTGGCCGCTGATCCTGGCGGCCTTGTCCGCCATCGTCCTCATCAGCGTCATCGCGCCACGTGCGGGCCAGGTTCGGGGAGCGGAACTGATCCGTGGCGGCGCCGTGGCCGGCCACGCGAGTGCATCCATTTTCTTCATGGACACCAACGAAATGTTCCGGGTGTTCCGAGGAAACCGGCACGCGGTCGAGACCGGGAGAGCAGCCCGGTTCTACGCCCGGCCTGCACGTGGCCCAGTCGGCGCGCTGTTCCGGGCAGACATCGTGGCATTCGTCCGCCTGCACTCGTCCATGGCTGCTCCGGTGTTCTGTCTGGGGGCATGCATCTCGGTTTTGCTCGTCGACGCCGGACTGCCCGCGCCCCTTCAGCTCGCCGTCATCACCCTTGCAGGCTGCGCTACTGCTTCCAGTGTTGGAACCGTGCCGCGCCGGACAGCCTTGGTTCCTGAACTCGACGCACTCCTGCCCGTAGCGCCGGCCCTGGTGAGGGCCAGCAGGACACTCATGCCGGCCCTTGCAATGTCCCTCTGGATGGTATGCCTGAGTGGCATCCTGGTGATGTTGGGGCCAGTTGAACCGGCGCTAATCCTGATGGGGGCGCTATCGGGTGTCGCGATGGGCGCCGGCGCGGTACGCAGCGCGACCCGCCCGGCACCTGACTGGTCCGTTCCCCCGGTCGAAACACCATTCGGGCCGGTGCCCCAATCACAATTTTCGTCCCTCCTGCGCGGGCTGGACGTAACCATCCTCGCGCTGGGCCCGCTGCTGCTCGCCCTCTACTTTGGCGCCGTCAACCCCTTCCTGATCATCCTGCAGGCGATCATCAGCACCGGCGTGGTGGCCGTCGTCGTACTCCGTCCTTTCAGCACGCGGTAGTCGCCGTAACACTGATGGCAACTCCTGCACCGCTGAGCCGCGGTTCCTGGGCTAGGACCCCGCTGGGCGGCACGTGGTCCCGGACCCGTATTGCAGCCAGTCCGGCAAGGCCGCGGTGAAGGCGTCCCGGATGGCGGGGGTGTTGGTGATGGTCCAGTCGATCCGGCCGTTGACCTCGGTCTCGTTCTTGTCCCACTCGAACCAGTTGATCATCTTCAGGTTGGGGAACTGTGCGTGGGTTTGGGCTCCGAACACCTGCTCCCACCAGGCGCGCTTGATCTCCGCCTCGGACGCGCCACCCACCGCAGGGTTGTATAGGGCGGCGGTTTCCGGGATGGCCACAGGCTTGTTGTGGTCCTTGCCGTACACGCCGTAGAAATCAGGCAGGAGGCTGTCATCGCCGTTGGCGCCGTCGTAGTTGCCGGTCAACTGGTCCGCGAACTTCTTCGCCTCCGGGATTTCGTTCTCGCCCCACGGGTACTTCGCGCCCCAGTGGTAGAGGGACATCCCCACCCAGTCCACCGCGTCGTCACCCGGGTAATACGGGGCGTAGGCGTCGTCCGCCATGGTGATCACGCCGTCGTGGTTGGTGTCCAGGGCGGCGAAATCCGCGGTGCCCGGCTTGGCCTCGTATTTGCCGCCGGCGAACGGGTAGCCGCCGCCATAGTTCGGCGCCCACATCATGGCCGACCCCGGCGCGGTGGTGTGCACCGCAGTGGCGAGGGTCTTGAAGGCGGCCACGTACTCCAGCGGCTGCTGCGACCAGGCATACCAGGAGCCGTTCATTTCGTGGGCGAACCGGACGATCACCGGGACGCCGTTCTTGTTGAACCGGTCCAGGTCCTTCGCCAGGGCCGTGGCGGTGGCATCGGTAATGGTGGACAACCCGTCGGCGGGCTCCAGGGTCAGGAGCATCATGTGGCCGTCGGCGCGGATCTGGTCCACCGCTTTGGCAAGGTCATCCTCATCCTTGGCTGTCAGCGGGAAGCCGGTGAAGGACACACTGACTGCCGGTTTATGGCCCAGGTCCGCGGCGAACGTGGCCAGCGGCTTGGAGTGGAAGTCCAGGTTCACGCCAAACAGGGCGCCATCAGCCGGGGCAAGCGACGCGCGGGGCTCCACCTCGCACGTGGACGCCGCCGGGGATGACTGCGACTGCCGCTGGGAGAGGTCATTGGCGAAGTTCCATCCGGCAAAGCCCAGAGCCACCAGCCCGATCAGGACGGGCAGCACGAACGCCCGGCGCAGTTCTGCCCTGTTCTCTTTCCTGGACTCGCTGTGCTCCGCAGGACGTTCCCCCACAACCGACACCAAACCTTTCCTGACCAGCAGTTCTGTCCCATCCTAGGGACGTGACGGGCAACTCGCGGACTTTTCTGCGCGCGGCGGCGTATGCCCGGGTTTGCGCCGTGGCTAGGACCCTGCGGGTCGGCAGGTGGCCCCGGACCCGTACTTGAGCCAGTCCGGCAGTGCCGCGGTGAAGGCGTCCCGGATGGCCGGGGTGGTGGTGACGGTCCAGTCGATCCGGCCGTTCACTTCGGCCTCGTCCTTGTCCCATTCGAACCAATTGATCATTTTCAGCTGCGGGAACCGGGCGTGGGTCTGGGCGCCGAACACCTGCTCCCACCAGGCGCGCTTGATCTCCGCCTCGGCCGGACCGCCGGCGCCCGGGTTGTACAGGGCAGCCGTTCCCGGGATGGCCAGCGGCTTGTTGTGGTTCACCGCGTACTCGCCGTAAAAGTCCGGCAGGGACCGCTCGTCCCCGTTGGTGCCGTCGTAGTTGCCGGTGAGCTGGTCCGCGAACTTGTTGGCCTCCGGCACCGCGTTGGCGCCCCACGGATACGTGGCGCCCCAGTGGAAGAGGGACAGGCCCACCCAGTCCACCGCGGCGTCCCCGGGGTAATACGGGGCGTAAGGGTCATCCGCGACGGTGAGGACGCCGTCGTGGTTCGTGTCCAGGGCCGCGAAGTCCGGCGCCCCGGGCTGGGCGTCATTGAGGCGGCCGGGGTAGGCGTAGCCGCCGGCGTAGGACGGCGCCCACATCATGGCCGAGCCCGGCGCCCCCGCATGGACGGCGTCAGCCACCCTGGTGAAGGCCGCCCGGTACTCAATCGGCTGCTGCGACCACGGGAACCAGAAACCGTTCATCTCGTGCCCAAAGCGGACGATCACCGGCACGCCCTGGCCGTTGATGTTCGCCAGGTCCTTGACCAGGCCGGCGATGGCGTCGGGGGTGACCGCGGACAGGCCGGTCTTGGGTTCGAGGGTCAGCAGCATCATCTGCCCGTCCTTGCGGATCTGGGCCGCGGCCTGCTGCAGGTTGGTACGGTCCTGGTCCGTGTAGGGGAAGTCCACGAAGGAAACGCTCACGGCAGGCTTGTGCCCCAGGCCCGTGGCGTATTGGGCCAGCGGCTTGGCTGCCAGGTCCAGGTTCACCCCAAACAGCGCTCCCGACGACGGCACCAGGCTGCCGCGGTCCGCCACCTCACAGACGGGCAGGCTTGGGTCCGTGGAGGCTTGCCCCGCTGTGCTGTGGTCCGTCGCGGGGGTGTCCCGGTTCCGGTCGGCCAGCCCGTTGGAGATGCTGGCCACCCCGAATCCCACGGCCAGCACCGCGGCCGCCACGGGGAGGGCCCAGGACTTGAACCTGTCCGCCATGGCCTCGCGGCGGGTCACGGAATTGTCCGTGGACTGCTCTTCAGGCAAAGCGGAACCCCCTGGTGGCCTGCGGTTTTGTCTCCCATCCTAAATGTCGTCCGGCGGTCCTCCGGTTGGCAGAGCGGACTGCGGAGCGTGCTGCGATCCGCTACGCTCCGGACTATGCCTTCGTCCTGGACCGTGTTGATCTCACTTCATGCCATTGCCGCCAGTTATTCACTGATCTTCGGCGCCGTGAACCTGTTGAGCCGGCATAAGGGCGGCAGAGTTCATCGGATCGTTGGTCGAATTTGGGTTGTTTCAATGTATGTGGTGGTGCTGACGTCGTTTGGTGTCAGGACCATAGACGGCGGGTTCAATTGGCTCCACGCACTTTCCGTGCTGACGTTCTGCACGCTGACGGCGGGACTGTTGGCCATCCGTAAGGGAAACATCAAAGCGCACCGCAGTTTCATGACCGGCAGCTACCTGGGCCTCCTCGGAGCGTTCGTGGGTGTTCTGTCAGTGCCCTCACGCCGTATCCCGCAGCTTGCCATTCATGAGCTCCCGACTCTGGGGCTGCTGATCCTCGTCCTGCTGGGAACGGCTGCACTCACCATCACCGGCATCGCCCAGATCCGCAAAACCTCATTCATCCGCAGCGGCCGTTAATCGTTCCCTACCGGGAGCCCCTGCGCCGAAGGGGCCGTTAAGAGTTGGAGGATGCGGTCACGCAGATCTGCGAGTACTTCGGTTTCGGGATTGCTGCGTGCGAGGGCCGCAAGGCCGCGGCAGGCAAGTCCAGCGTCGGTGAGTTCTCCGCTGACAAGAAAATCCATGAGTTCCGATATAGGAAGAAGCTGCACGTGGCCGGATTCAGAATCATCCCAGGTCGTTGCAAATTCTTCCGATGCATTGGCGGCGATCACAAGATGCTTACGTCGTGAAGAGTTAGCAGCAAACCATTCTGAACCAGCGTAGAAGGCTGATTCTGAGGAGTAGCCGGTTTCTTCCCGCAGCTCGCGAAGAGCCGCATCCATGGGGTGCTCGGCGTCATTGAGGTATCCGCCGGGGAGTTCGAGTAGTGACTTCCCGGGTCCAACGCGGAACTGCTCGAAAAGGACGACGTGACTTGCTGCAGGTGTGAATGCAAGGACCGCCGCAGAATCACGACCGACTATGACGTCCCAGTCCGTCACGGCTCCACTCGGCTCTTCGTAAGTTTGACGGTTGACCGTCACGAAGCCTTCGTACGCGGTCGTCGTTCGAATCTTTTTCCAGGTGTCGCTGACAGGCACAGTTCTCCGTCTCTCAGTGGCTAAACGGTCTCAACACGTCCCGCTACGACAACCAAAGCCGGGGGCACCCGAGGCAGCGAAGGCAAAGATGACGGCAACGACCGGCACAGACCGTGGATGACGTACCGGGCTATGAAGCGTTGGGGTTCTCAGCCGTGCGAATGGTCAGGATTGCTTTTGAAGCAAAGGTAATGCCGGCCAGGAGAAGAATGGCGGCCGAAAGTACGAGGTACCAGGTGCCAGCGGATGTCAGCGCGATGTAGACGCCCAGGAGTGAACAAATAACTGCCCCCAGCGACCAAATGAGCGTAGCTCTCTTGGAGTTATTCATGAGCCCAGCCTAGGCCAAAGGCCAGGTCGAGCGTCCACCGGGCGCGGCCTGTAGCATCTTGAGGAAACCTTGAGTTTTTGACGCAATTTGTCACTTTGGGTTTCATCTGGTTGGGTCTATGCGGGGGCTCACTATCACCAATGGAGACTGTTGTGGCTTTTTCCGACTACGCAATGGCGCTTGGCGCACTGCTCGGCACCCTGTTGATCCCCTTTGCAGTCCTCTACCAGATGCTGCGGCTTAAGCGCCGCGCACTCCGGATCCCCGTCCGTCCCGCACCCCGAGGTATTAAGCGCTGACATGCCGTATGTCGATATCAACCCCCACAAAGGCCGTCCCAAGTGGGTGGGCTACGCTGTCCTGACTGTTCTCCTGGTGCTCACCGTCGCCGTCGTGGCGGCAGCACTCACACACCACTAAGCATCCATCCCGGCCGGGGGAGTACCGCCGTCGCCGGGATGTCCCGGTCTCAGGCCTTGGGACTGAGCTTTCCACGGGCGACGCTGTCGTCCGAATGTGCCGGATTTCCGTTGTACGCCTGGTTTGAGATGTCCACCACCGGATACTGGGCCAAGTCGATGCCGGTGGGGATGGTGAACGAGCCCGTATCGTTGGCGAGGACGCCCAGGCTGACCATCCCGGAGAGATCGCTGGTGGCCACCCACACCTCCCGGTACCCCGAAGTCTGCTCGGCGGAGAGATGGACGGTGAGTTGGCGGGTCCCGTCGGGCAGTTGTTCCATCTGTGCCTCGCCGCTGCCCGTATGCGCGGCCAGGGGAGTCAGCGGCGTTTCGGCGAGGACCCTCGCAACCGGACCTGACCGGGCGGGGCCGGGCGACGGCGTACCCCCTTGTCCCAGGACCCCCGCAGCGGTCCATCCGGCGGCCGTGCCGAGGACGATCCCGGCGGCGGCGGTTGCCATCCACAGCCTGGGGCGGCGCCGGTCCCTGGCACCCGGCCGCAGCGGAATGGGTGCGGCAACCTTGCCGTCGTCGGGCGTTGACGGTGTCTCCACCTCGGCAGGCGGGGCGGCCGGCTGCGCCGCCTGGCTCCCGGGCGTGGCTTTGGGATCGGGCCCGGCCAGGGGATCCGCTGCCAGCGCCGGTGAAAGTCCCAAGGCCTGATGGATGGCCGTCCAGGTCCCGGCGCTGGGTTGTTCGAGCACGATGCCCGCAGTATCCAGGGTGGCGATGTCGGTGACCCGCCGGAAACCCCGCAGGGTTGCGGCGCACTCCGGACAGGTGGCCAGGTGGTGTGCGTCGGCCTCCGTGCCCGGTGTCTCGCCCAGGGCCATGAGGCCCAACAGTTCCGCGTCAAGGTGTTCCATGCTCCACCTCCAGGCGGGTGCGGAGCCGGGCCAGGCTGCGCCGGATATGGCTTTTGACGGTTCCGAGCGGCAGGTTCAGCCGCGACGAGATCTGATCGTGGGTCAAGTCATCGTAGAACGCCAGCCTGAGTATCGCCTGTTGGGGGTCTCCCAAATGTTCCAGTTCATCGTCAAGGATCAGCCGGTCGGCCACGGCCTCCGCGAGGGCGTTCTCGTCCCCGCCGGCAAACGCCGGGTCGAGGCCGGGGTCCCATTCGCGTGTGGCGGCAGCCTCCATCGGGATGCTCCTTGGGCGGCAACGGGCCTGATTGGAAGCCCCATTATGCCGCTGCACGGGACGGTCCGCTACGGGCTCATGGCACTGGCGGGACCCCCGTGCTTGTCCCCGGCGGCGCCAGGGTGCGGGCGCCGCCGGGGACAAGTTGCAGGTGCGTGCGGCCGGACTGCGGGGGTTAGTCGCAGTCGCGTCCGCGTGAGGCGGAGTCCACCACCTGGACGGCCACGCCCAGGGTGTTATCGGCCAGGCTGCCCCAGGCGTACACGATCGTGTTCTTGCCCTCGGCGATGTTCACGTCGGCGGGGCCGATGAGAGGGGTGGTGGTTCCCGCTGCCGCCACCGAGGCAGAGACGGTTCCTTCCTTCAGGGTGAGGGTCTTCTGGTTCGGGTTGGTGAGCCCCTTGACGACGGCGGTCCCGCCGGCCAGGACATCGACGGCCGGGGCGGCGGCGACGTGCCGGACGGTCAGCTTCCCCTTGCCGTCAGGGCTGGGCTTGGTGTTGTTCTTGAAAAGCGTGGCTGTGGGGGTCCCGTCCGCGGCCAGGTGCGCCACCGCCGTGTAGTCCCTGCCGGCCTTGAGGTCCACGGTGACCGGGCCGATTACCGGGTTGTCGGCGCTGGTCGCGTCGGCGCCCGTGATGGCAATTTTGTGGTCTCCGTCCGGAACCTCCAGCGGCCCGGCCAGGGTGCCCGGCGTGAAGTTGTCCAGGGTGAGCTTGCCGTCCACCCAGACGTCCACTGTCAGGCCCGGGACGCCGTGGAGGACGGAGAGTTTGGCCGTTCCGTCATGGTCGTGGTGCCACCCGGACGCCTGGGCGGGGGTGGCGAAAGCGAGTGCTGCCAGCAGCGTCGTTGCTCCTGCGACTGCAGAAAGTGTCTTGCGCATTCCAACTCCTAATGAGGGGCCCCGATGGGGCCGAGGTTCCGCTTACAACCCCTACTACCGGCCGAATGCCCTGCCCGGATGCAGCCCGCGGAAGAATCTTTGCCACTCTTACCCGGCTGGTTCCCGTGTGCGGCGCCAAGGAACTCTGCCAGCCCTGCGGTCCATCAGCGTTGCCGCGCCGAGGGCCCCTGAAATGACCACCATGCTGCCCAGCCAGCCGGCGGCAAGGATCAGCAAGGTCATCCGGTCACTGGCTTCCACCGGCGCCAGCGACTGGCCGGCCACCACCACCTTGCCGGCCGCCTCCCGCGCGACGATTGCCATCCGCAGGCCGGTCTCCGGCTGCCACGTCACAGTGTCCGTACCCAGCGTCCGCGCCGCCGCTGCCGCCGCGGGAGCGGTGTTGGCCGCACGGCGTCCGATTTGCTGGAACGTGACGTAGGTGCTGCCGAAAGCGAAAGTGGCAATGATGGCTGCGGTCACGCACCACATGATCCTTCTCATGTGAATATGATCCGCCGGAACCCTGCGAGCAACAGTGCCAAAAGGAACAGGCGCCCGCCGCCCGGGGCCGGATGCTCCCGGCATAGCCCGTAGACTTACTGTTTGAACTAGTGCTGCATAACAGTTTGCCGATCGTCCGGGGGGACAGACATGCCACAACCGGCGGATCAGAATGCAGGCGCCCCAGCAGAGGATGCAGGGCAGCCGCAACTGCGCCGACGCCGCGACCTTCGTCGTGCCGACGGAACAGTGGACGATGCCTGGACAGGAACCATGCCAGCAGTAACCCCTTCCCCTTCCAGCCAGAACGACGCCGGAAAGCCGGTGACGCGCCGCACGTCCTGGGCCGAGGCGGCCGCCGCAGCCGACGCCACCAAGCCGTCCCGCGCCCCGGCCCCCACCCGCACCCCGCCGCCGGCACCCGAAGCCCCGCCCGCTGTGCCGGTGTCGACGCCCGCCGAACCCATCGCCTCCGTGCCGGGCACCTCCCAGCCGGGAACCGCCGAACCCGCCGCGGCCGAGTCAGCCCGCCGCGCAGGCGGGGTTGCGCCGGAAGCCGCAGCGCCGTCGTCGGATACCCCGTCATTCCGCCGCAGCCGGCCCACCGTGGCCGACACGATCGCCGAAAGCCCCATGCCTGACTTCATCAGCTCGCCCGGCCTGTTCGTCAAGGAACAAAAGCCGCGGCCGGTGGGCGGATTCCGCGGTGCGCTGTACAACCTGACCGGCGGCGCCTGGAACCTGGGCCCCGGCCCCAAACAGCGCCTCGAAGACGAGCTGGGCCGCCGGATTTCCCGGCAGCTCCAAGGCAGCTACAACACCGCCGTCCTAAGCCTCAAGGGCGGCATCGGCAAGACCTCCACCACCGTGGGCGTGGGCCTGACCCTGGCCGAATACCGCGGCGACGCGCCGTGCGCCATCGACGCCAACCCGGACTCTGGCGACCTCGTGGAACGCGCCCTGGGTGAGGGCATCTACCAGCAGTCCAGCCCGCGGACCATCACGGACCTGCTGGAGAACATCGAATCCATCGATTCGCTCACCGCCCTGGCCCGGTACATGCACCACGCCGGCCGGCTGCACCTGATCGCGGGGGAGCAGGACCCGGAAGTCTCGGACTCGCTGACCGCCGAGGAATACCTGCGGATCCGCAAGCTCATCTCAAGCTACTACTCGGTGGCCCTGACCGACTGCGGCACCGGCGTGACGCACAACGCGATGAGCGGGATCCTGCAGTCGGCAGACAACCTGGTGATCGCCGCAGGCTACGCCGTCTCCGGCGCCAAGCGGGCCCGCAGCACCCTGCATTGGCTGGCCAGCCACGGGTACGAGGACCTGGCCCGGAACGCGATCGTGGTGATCACGGACAAGGACGAGGTGTCCTCCCGGGTGGACAAGGACGCCATCGAGGAACACCTCTCCGGGATCTGCCGCGAACTGATCGCCGTGCCGCACGACCGCGGGGTGGCCGACGGCGACCTGGTCACCCTGGATGTTTTGAAGCCCGAGACGCGGCGCGCCTACAAGGAGATTGCCGCCGCAATCGTGGACGGGTACCGGTAACCAGTTCGTTATTTTCCGGCGCCGGGGCAGGTATGCCGGCCGCCGGATTCAGGTATCGGTTACTGATCACATTTTTCGGGCGGCTGCATATCCTGCATTCATGCTGAAAACCGTGCTTCGGAGTTTTCGTCCCAAGCCAAAGTGCAAGGTCTGCGGCTTGGTCCTCCCTCCCTCTCCCACTGCGGTGTTTTGCTCCCGGGACTGCTATGACAGCTACCTGTCCACGGCTGACGGTGCCCGCCGCGGACAGTAGCTGATCGTCTGAGTAGTGCCCGGTGCGAAAGACAGGTAGCCGGTACCGGGGACATCCCGGCGGCACGCTCGTAGCCTCGTCAGCATGATGGATCTCATGGATGGTGGGCGCCGCCGTCGCCGCCTGCCGAAGCGCGAGACGCTGGAACTCGTTGGGTTCACGGCGTTGTCCGTGGCGGCCGCGGCTGTACTGCTGCCCGTGATCGGGGTGAAGACGGTGGTGGGCTCGCTGCCGTTCGTGAAGCCCGCGCCCGGGCACGACGCCGAGGACAGTTACCTGATCAATTAGCGCCGTGCCGGGCGCCTGCCCGGCGCTTTGCCGCGCGCCGCTTATCCACCGGCGCCTCGACTGCCTACCGTTGGGCGATCCTGAACAGCGCTCCCGTGGGATCGGCCAGGGCGGCAATGCGGCCAAACGGCGTATCCTCGGGCGGATGGATCACCGTGCCACCCAGGGACGTAGCCATGTCCACGCCCGTATCGGCGTTCCCAATCGCGAAATTCACCTGCCAGTTCGACGGAACACCCTCGGGAAGATAGGTGGCGTCCATAATGCCGGCCCGTGATGATTCACCGGATCCGAGCGTGGTGTAACGGAAGTCCTCCGTGTCGCTCAAGACCTCCGTTTCCCAGCCGAAGACGTCCTGGTAAAACTTCACCGACGGAGCATATTCGCGGGTGTGGAGTTCGTGCCAGTAGGGGGTGCCGGGTTCGCCCTTCGCCTGGTACCCGGTGTGGCCGCCGAACTGCCATGCGCCCACGGCCGCGCCGCCCGTGTCACCAAACATGGCCATGTGCCCCTGCTCCGGGACCTCCATGGGCGGCATGAAAACCTGGCCGCCGGCCGCGTGGGCAGCCGCCGCGGTGGCCTTGATGTCCTCCACCCGGAGATAGGTGGTCCACACGTCCGGGTAGCCGGATTCTCCGTCGTTCTTCATCATCCCGGCCACCGGCAACCCATTGGCCAGGGCGGTGATGTAACCGCCGTATGTCTCCTGGTCGCCTTCCTGGTAGGTCCAGCCGAACAGCCGCGAATAGAACTCGCGGGCCCGTTCAGTGTCCGAGGTCATGAGGTCGATCCAGCAAGGATCACCGGGGGCAAACGTGGGCTGGGGCATGGGGACTCCTGGGGTTCGTTGAGGAAAAGCAGGGTGGTCTGCTACCGACTCTAGTGCCGCTCTGGCCGCCCGCGACAGCCCTTGCCGGGAGGCCGTCGTGCCCTGACATGGGCGCGGTGCGCGCGTTGGCGTCCGACGGCGGCCTCCGCCACAATGGTGCCCGCGGCCCCAGTGACGTGGCTCCAGCGGCCCCGGGTGAGCCGGTCCCTGGAACGCGGGAGCAGCGGAATCATGGCTGCCTTGGGCCTGGGGATGGTGGCCTCCAGCGCCGGCTCCTGGTTCCTGTGAATTGGCTGGCAGTATCCCTCGGTCCCGGAGTTCCGGCCCGATTCCGCCGAGTTCGCGGAGTAGGGTGAAAAGACGGTTGCCGGCGTGATGTGACGCGGGGACCTGGCAACCGGTGCTGTACCACCACGCGCGGAACCGGAGACCCACATGCCCAAGGAATCCCCTGCCGCGCCGCAGCCAGCCAAGCGCCGTCGCACGAACCTCCTCCTCGCCACGGGAACCACCCTGGGCTGGATCACGCTTTTCCTGGGCGTCAGCGCGCTCTGTGGCGCCCTGGTGGCGGGCCTGATGATGCCTGCGGCGGCGGTGACCGAGACGGCAGTGGCTGACGGCGCCGCTGCGCTCAAGACCGACCTGCCCAACGACGTGTTCTCGGCGCCCCCTGCCCAGATGACGCGCGTGCTTGCCGCTGACGGGTCACTGATTGCCACCCTGTTCAGTGAGAACCGGACCCGTATTTCCCTGGACCAGATGTCCCCCAACATCAAGAACGCCATCGTGGCCATTGAGGATTACCGGTTCTACCAGCACGGCGGCATCGATCCCGAGGGCATCTTCCGTGCCTTGGTCATTGACGCCGGCGGCGGCCACCAGGGGGCCTCAACGCTGACGCAGCAGTACGTCACCAACATGCTCAACGAAAACCTGATTGCCCAGGGCAAGGACGCCCAGGTGGTGCTGAACGGGCAGAAAGGCCTGGACCAGAAAGTCCAGGAGATGAAGCTCGCCATCGGCCTCGAAGAAAAGTACTCGAAGGACCAGATCCTCGCCGGGTACCTGAACGTGGTGGGTTTCAACGCGAACGCCTACGGCATCGAGGCGGCCAGCCAGTACTTCTTCTCCGTCGACGCCAAGGACCTCACGCTGCCGCAGGGGGCGCTGCTGGCCGGACTGGTCAACGGCCCCTCGCTGTATGACCCCACCGTCCATCCCGAGGCCGCGAAAGCGCGCCGTGACCTGGTGCTGGACGCCATGCTGCAGCACGGCTACATCGACCAGCAGCAGCACGACGACGCCGTGAACACATCCCTCCAGCTCAAGGTCAATCCACCCAAGCAAGGGTGCGCCTACGCCTCCCAGGCCCAGTACTTCTGCGACTACGTGCTCCACCAGATTGAAAACGACCCCGCCTACGGCGCCACGCAGGATGAACGGGACCAGAAGATCATGGCGGGCGGCCTGACCATCAAGACCACCCTGGACCCGCGGCTGCAAGGAACGGCCCAGTCCCAGGTGGACGCCACGGCCGGCGCCAATCCGGACAAATGGGGCGCATCCCTGGTCACCATCGAACCCGGTACCGGGAAGGTGCTGTCCATGGCGCAGAACTCCAGGAAGCTGCCCGACGAAGGCAGCGGGTTCGTCTCCGACTACAACTTCAACGTGGACAGCAGCGACGCCGCCGGGAACAGCCTCGGCGGTGTTGGCGGGATGCAGCCCGGTTCCACGATGAAGCCTGTCACCCTCGCTGCGTGGCTGGGGGAGGGCAAGTCCACCAACCAGGTGGTTGATGCCTCCAAGCGCCGCTACGGCATCAACTACCCGTGGAAGACAACCTGCCACCCCGTCCAGGGCTGGTTCGACAGCACCGTGCCGCAATCCTCCGACCTGCAAAACGACGAGCCCAACTGGTACCGGCCCATGACGGTCCGGGAAGGCATCTACCAGTCGATCAACACCGCAACGTTCGCGTCGCTGGCCGGGTTGAACGATTTCTGCGACGTCCAGCGTGCGGCGGACGCCATAGGGCTGCACCTGGGCAGCGGGCACGACCAAAAGATCGACCTCTCCACCCTGGGCAACATCCTGGGCAGCCAGAACGTTGCCCCCCTGACCATGGCGAACGCCTTCGCAACCTTCGCAGCCAACGGCACCTACTGCGCACCCATCTCCATCACGGAAGTGGACGACGCCCAAGGCAAGAAGATCGGCGGACAGGCACCGTCCTGCCAGCCAGGCTCCCTGAATCCGGACGTGGCCAAAGCCGTCACCAACGTCCTCCAGGACGTCCTCACCAAGGGTTCGGGCCTGCTGATTCCGCAGAAGCTGGGGGTTCCGGACGCCGCCAAGACGGGCACCAACGAGTACAACAACCAGACCTGGGTGGTGGGCTACACCAGGGGGCTGGCCACGGCTTCGTTCTTCGGCGACCCCTTCAACGGCGGGCCCAGCCGGCTGGGGCGCAACATCACCGTCAACGGAAAGTTCTATCCGGCAGTGGACGGGGCCTACATTGCCGGACCGCAATGGGCGCAGTACATGCAGGGCGTGGTGGGCCTCTTCGACCACGGGAACTTCGACGCCCCGCCGCAGAGCTTGGTCAGCGCCCCCGGCCCGCAGCCCACCAAGAGCAGGTAACGGCGGCCCCTTCCGCCGGGTGCTGAAGGTTCCCGCATGCACTGTGGTGCGCGCCGCCGTCGTACCTCCTTGCCCTGCCGCCGGGCCTGCCCTGGCGCCGGGGCCTGCACGGGCCTACGCGGCGGTTGCGCGGGGCAGCCGGATGCAGAAGCAGGCCCCCGGGTGCTCCGGGGTGGCTGGTTCCACAGTCAGCCGGAGGTTCATGCGCTGCGCCAGCCGGGAGGCGATGGACAGGCCCAGGCCGGTGCCGGTGGGGCGCTGTCCGTCGTACCGGCGCGCTAAAACACCGCGGTCAAAGGCGACGGCGGCATCCTCCGGAGTCAGGCCCGGGCCGCTGTCACGGACCAGGATGGCGACGACGCCCGGCGGGGCTGCCAGGTGGCCGTTCCCGGGTGCCGGGCCGGGCGAGGAAGCCACGCCTTCTGTCCGGGCCTGCAGGACCAGCGGTTTCCCCGCCGGGGTGACGCGCAGGGCGTTGCCGATCAGCCCATCAATGAGCTGGCGGAGCCGCTGCGCATCCGTGCTGGCCAGCAATGGTCCGGCGGGGTCCGCGGCGGGCACGTCCAGCACCAGGTCCACGCCCGCCTGCGCTGCGGCCGGGTGCCAAGCACGTTGGGCTTGTTCAAGGACGGCGGGAACGTCGACGGGCTGGATGTCCAGGGAGAAGTCGTCCGCCTCCAGCCGGGCCAGGGCCAGCAGGTCGCGGACGAAGCCGTCCAGCCGATCGGTTTCGGCGGCAAGGGTCTGCCCAACGCGCACCGTGTCCTCGGGCGGGATCAGGCCGTCCTGGAGGGCTTCGGCGTAGCCGCGCAGGGCCGTCAGCGGGGTGCGGATCTCATGCGAAACGGACAGCAGGAACTCCCGTTGCCTGCTTTCACTGGCCAGCAGCGCGTGGTCCAGCGTGTTGATGGCCTCGCCCACGGCCCGGACCTCGGTGACCCCTGCCGGGCTGAGCTGCACGGTCCGTTCGCCCCGGGCCATCCGCCGCGCCGCCGCCGCGGTCCGGACCAGCGGGCCGGAGAGCCACCGCGCCAGCAGCGTTCCCGCCAGCACCGCGATGAGCAGCCCCGCGGCCAAAGCCAGCAGCATGGGCTGGAGGAGCCGGGCGGAGGTTGCGTTGACGTCCGCCAGGGGCCGGATCAGGGCGATGCCGCCGCCCTTGGCCAGCGGCCTGGCCTCCACCAGGTACTGGACGCCGCCGCGGGTAAGGGTGCGGGAGACTTTCTGCCCCGAGAGGACCGGTTGCACCTCGTCCATACCCAGGATCCGGCCGGCCACGCCGGTGACCGTGCCGGACGGGGTGATGCTGGCGAGGTCGTAATTGTCCGGGCCCAGCAAATGGCGTTCCCGCAGGTCCAGCGCCTGGGACGCCACCGGTGCCGCGCTGAACGCATCGGCCTGCCGGGACAGTTGTTCCCGGGCCTGGGCCACGGCGGCGGAACGGATCAGCGGGAAGGCCACGCTGCCAGTGACCAGGGCCGCCAAAACCGCGACGACGGCGGTCACCAGGGTGGTGCGGCCCGCGAGGGAACGCAGCCAGGGAGCCCGCGCGCGGCGTGGCTGCTGCTCCGGCGCCGCCGTCGTACTTGTATGGGCGCTCACGATCCCTCCGCGTCCGCGGAGTAGCCCACGCCCCGCCGGGTGCGCAGCGGGTGCCCGGGACCCAGCTTTGAACGCAGCTGGGCGATGTGGACGTCCACAGTTCGTCCCGCCGAATAGTCCGCCTGCCCCCACACCGCGGAGAGCAGCTGCTCCCGGCTGAACACCCGGCCCGGGCTGGCCATCAGGTAGGCAAGCACATCGAATTCCCGCGCGGTCAGCTCCACCGGCGAGCCGTCCACTGCCGCGGTGCGGGCTTCCGGGTCCAGGGTTACCGGCCCTGCGCGGAGGACGCCCCGGCGCGGAATCCCGGCGCTGCGCCGCAGGACCGTCTTGAGCCGGGTCACCAGCTCACGGGGAGAAAACGGTTTAGTCATGTAGTCGTCCGCGCCCAGCTCCAGCCCCAGCAGCATGTCCACTTCGTCGTCGCGGGCGGTGACGAAGATGATGGGCGTCCAGTCGTTCCGCGCACGCAGACGCCGGCACACCTCGATCCCGTCGATGTCCGGCAGGCCAACGTCCAGCACCACCGCCACCGGCCGGAGGCCCCGGATCCGGTCCAGGCCCCCTTGGCCGGTAGTTTCCACGTGCACGCCGAAACCTGCCCGGCTCAGGTAGATCCGCTGCACATCGGCGATGGCGCGCTCGTCCTCAACGATCAGCACCAGGCCGCGGGACGGCGGGGCGCTGGCCGCTGTTGGTTGTTCCATATATCTATTGAACGCTGCGGCAGCTCCGGCCAGCGGCCACGGACGCGCGACTTTACGTTCCCCTTACATTCCCCGAACACCCGCCGGATGAGGGAGCGCCAGAGTAGGAGACGCACAACCTGCAGCGCCCGGAACGTCCGGGCATGAAACACCGAGGAGTACACCATGAACACCACACCCATCGCGTCCCGCAACCGCACCGCACGCTTTTGGGCGGTCCGCGGAGGCGCCGTCGCGGCCGGCGTTGTCCTGGTGGGCGGGGCCGTCTTTGGGGCCACGGCCGCGTTCGCGGACGGCCAGAGCCCGGCGCCGTCGGCCTCCCCGTCCGCCTCCCCGTCAGCAGGCTCCGGGTCCGGTTCCGGCAACGCCAAGCACGCCGCCCACCCGTTCGTCCGTTCGCTCCGCACCGAACTCCGTGTGGACATCAAGGGCGGCGACGGCTTTGGGGACAAGGCCCACGTGATCGCGTACGCCCTGATCCACCGCGCCCAGGCCTTCGGCAAGCTGCCGGCCAACCTGCAGGCGGACCTGAAGACCCTGGAAGCAGCCGCAGCCTCAGACCGTGATGCCGCAGCCGCCAAGATCAAGGACACCGCCCTCAACGGCGGCTACGGGGACAAGGTCCAGAAGGAAGCCAAGGCCATCCAGGACAAGGTCAACCAGGCGCCGGCCAAGCAATAAGCGTCCCTGACCTGCGCCGGCGCTCTCCCAACAGTCCTGCTGGGAGAGCGCGGTCAGCGCATCGTGGCCTGGCGGGTGGCGGCGTGACAAATGGGTACCTTGAGGGTTAGTGCTGACAGGTACATATCCCGCCGAAAGGGGCGCCATGGACATCGTTGAAGTGATTCTGAACGACCACCACGAACAGCGGCGCCTGTTCGCCCTGCTCGATGAGATGCATGGCTGCTACGCAACACCAGGCCGGTGCACCGGAGTGGTGGGCGGCGTTGGCCAAGGTCAATGAATCAACGGTGATCATATGGCAGAGGAAGAACGCGAAGGCTTGACCGACTCCCGGCAGCACGCGTCCCTGGAACTGCGCCACCGCCTCGGCCTGTCATTCGCCATTTTCGAATCGAAACCCGCCGCAGGCATAAAAGCCCGGACGTCAGCCCCGAAGAGTACGTCCGCGAGAACGAGTAGGGCCTGGAACAACCGTGGGGCTCGAAACCGCTCACGTGCGTCGTCAAGGAATGTGTGCGTCGCTGATCGGCCTCGCCGAGTGCGTTCCGCTCCCGGTGGCTGTCTGAGTAGTGGCCGGTGCGAAAGACAGGTAGCCGGTACCGGGGAAATCCTGACTGCGGGCTCGTGGCGTCGTCACCATGATGGATCTCATGGAGGGTGGGCACCGCCGCCGCCTGCCCAAGCGCGAGACGCTGGAGCTTGTTGGTTTCACCGCGTTGTCCGTTGCGGCCGCGGCGGTATTGTTGCCCCTGATCGGGGTGAAGACGGTAGTGGGCTCGCTGCCGTTCGTGAAGCCCGCGCCCCGGAGCGACGCCCAGGACAGTTACCTGATCACCTAGCCCAGGCCCTGCTCCGGTGCACGCAGGCACTCGGCGCGTGCCGCCGTCGTACTTTGCCGTGCCCGCAGTGGGCAATCAGCGAGGAGCCGGGGAATGTCGAGTGCAGCGGAAGTCCAGGTACGCCGGGTCTATGACGGGACCAGGGCCGACGACGGCGTACGGGTTCTGGTAGACCGCATGTGGCCGCGCGGGATGACCAAGGCCAAGGCGGCACTGGACGAGTGGTGCAAAGACGTCTCCCCGTCAACGGAGCTGCGCCAGTGGTACGGCCACGACCCCGCCAAGTTCGACGAATTTGCCAAGCGCTACAAAGCAGAGCTCAAAGACCGGGCCCGGGCGCAGGTGCTTGACCATCTGCGCGATCTCGCCAAGGGCCAACGGCTAACGTTGCTAACGGCAACCAAAGCCGCCGAAATCAGTGAGGCCCAAGTCCTGGCCGAGCTGATCGGGCGGTAGCCACCCCCGGCGCGAGGCTCCTGGCGCTAGATGGATTGGCGGTAGCCGAAGAATTCGTGGTCGTTGTTGTATCCGCCCTCGCCGCCGCCGATGTGGGAGAAGTCTTTGACGAATTCGATGCCTTTGACCCATTTGACGAGTTTGAAGCCGAGCTGGACCTCGTTGCGCAGGCGGAGCGGGGCGCCGTGTCCGTAGGTCAGCGGTGTGTTGTTCATGTCGTAGGCGAGCATGGTGAGGTGGTAGCTCATCTGTTCGATCGGCTGGGCGTCGTAGTAGATGCCGCCGTCGGATCCTTCGGCGAAGGAGTAGAAGATCACCCACTTCGCCTCGGGGTCCGGCTGGACCAGGTCGATGATGGTTTGCATGGAGACGCCGCCCCATTTGGCTACTCCGGACCAGCCCTGGATGCAGAAGTGCTGGGTGATCTGCTCGTGGTACGCCAGGCCGTGAAGCTGGGCCAGGTCGAGTTCCAACGGGTTCTTTACCAGGCCGGAGACCCGGAGGCGGTAGTCGGCGAAGCCTGTGGCCAGGAGCGCTTTGTATTCAGTGGATTCGGGATACTTGCCGTTGTGCCACATATACGGGGAAATGTCATTCTCGGTGTACCGGCCGGGTTTTGAATCGAGGTGCTCGAACAAACGTTGCGCCGGGCCAATGAGTGCAAACCCGATCCGCTGGACCATCCGGGGATGCCGGTAGGTGAGCGGGGTGACGCCCAACCAGATGACGATCATTACGGCCAGGGAGGCGGCGAAAATCCAGAACCCGTACCAGTCGCCGGAGTTGCGGCCCGCATACATGTAGTTGAAGTTCCGCAAGGCATCCGTCGCGATCACGAGGGAGACGTGCATCACGATGAACAACAGGAACCAGACAAGGACCAGGAAATGCAGGGACCGGGCAGCCTGGATGCTGAGGACCCTGCTGATCCACCGGAATTTTGTGGACAGGGCCGGGGACATGCCCAGCCCGGTGATGAACGCCAGCGGTGCAGCGATGAAGACCGTGATGAAGTAGGCCAGGACCTGGAGACTGTTGTAGGCGACCCAGCTGTTGTCGGTTGGCCAGTCCAGGGAGGCGTACTGGATGGACATCGAGAGGGCATTGGGGATGACGTCCCAACTGGTGGGCACCAGGCGGAGCCACTGACCCGTGGTGAAGATCAGTACGTAAAAGATCAGGCCGTTGAGCAGCCAGAGCGTGTCCATGCCCAGGTGCCACCACCGGGCCAGCCCGATCGAGTGCCGCCGGCCGGGCAGACCCACGCCGTTGGGGAGGGTAATGGAGTCCTGCTTTGCCGTGTACAGCGGGTCCGGGGGCACCGGTTTCTGGATCCTGAACCACGCCTTGCCCGGGGTTGAATGCCGGGTCCAGTACAGCCTGGGATGATCGGCAAGGATGGTTACCCCGGAACGGATGATGGGGATCAGGAGCAGCATGTTGAAGAAATGCTGCCACCCGACCCAGGCCGGGAACCCGGCGCGGTCTTCGGCCCCGGGCGGAACAACCAGGCCTGGATATTCCCTGATGAACTCCGCCACGCCGGGGACACCACGCAGTCCCCTCGCAACCGCAACGGCAGTGAGCAGCAAAACGAAGCCGATCGGGAGCAGCCACAGCAGGTTGAACCATTTGCTGCTTCCTATGCGCACCCGCGGCGCCACCCCGTACTGCGCAGGGACAGACCCTGCCCAGGAATCATCGACGACGGTGGTCGCTTTGGTTGAGAGTTCCTCCCGGAGGCTGGCCGGCGTTGCCCGGCCCGTGCCCGGCGTTGCCCGGCCCGTGCCCCGGACAGCAGGCCGGGAACCGTCCCGGGTGCCCTGCTCATCCTCACGCGCCACTATGTGCCTTCAGCCGTTAATTCCCGTGCCGTTTCCGGGAGGAATGATTCCTGTTCCCCAGACTACGCCTCCACGACGGACAGCGGTGCCCAGCCCTTGTTCGGGTATGGTGTGACGGTCATCGTATGACCCCTGGCTGGACCGGTTTCTTGACCGTGGCCAGCAGGAAAACGCCCGCGACGGCGGTGGCTCCGGACAGCAGGAACAGGACGATCGCCAGCGGGGGTGCTGCGTCCGCTTCGCCGAGGATGGCGATGCCGATGGCGACGGCGACGAGCGGGTCGATGACTGTCAGGCCGGCGACCACCAGTTCTGACGTTCCCCGGGTGTGGGCATTCTGGACCAGGAAGCTGCCGGCCAATGCGGCAATGAGCAGCCCCGCCAGGCAGGTCAGGGACAACCACTCGAAATCGCCCTGGAACAGCCGGGCAATGACGGTCTTGGCCAGTGCTGCGACGAACCCGAACAGGATCCCGGCGCCGGCGGTGAACACCACTGCGCCCGATCGGTGGCGCCACAGGGCGAAAGCCATGCCCACACAGGCCAGGACGACGGCGAGCACGATCAGGATGGTGACCAGGTGCCGGTCGCTGATCTCCACGTCCTCCGCCGACAACGCCGCCACGGCGACGAACACGCCCACTCCGCCAACGCAGAGGGCGACGGCGGTCAGGGCGCGGCGCCCGGGCAGCCTGCGGGTCATTCGGGCGGTAGCCAGAGTGGTGACCATCAGGGCCACCGCACCGATGGGCTGCACCACGATCAGGGGCGAGAACCGGAGGCTGGTGAGCTGGAGGAGGATTGCAGCGCCCAGCATCCCCGTCCCGGCAAGCCACACCGGCCTGCGGATCAACGCCTGCAGGCGTCCGCCGCCCATGCTCCCCGCTGCGCGCCCGGATGCGGCCGGCTGGTCTTCCACGGCCCGGTGCTGGAACAGCGTCCCCAGCGCGAGCAGCACCGCGCCGACTGCGGCGATCGGAATCCCGAGCCAGTGATAAGACGTCAGTGCCGATACGGCCGATGCCTGGATCATGGTCCGACATTACCCAAAGCGTGCACCTCCGAACGGTTGCCGGGTCTTACGATGTTGTGGCGACGGCGAACAGTCCGGCGATGCCGAGCAGGTACAGCACCAGCACCACCAGGGAGTCCACCCCCATGGCCAGCACCTTCTTTTTCGGCCGGAAGAGAAGCCCCAGCAGGTAGACGAGGGTCAGCAAAATGGCCAGCGCGGTGAGGTAGATGTCCGTCGCGTGGGCCTGGGGGAGCACCGGCTTTCCGGTGATCAGCACCGCCACCAGGAACAGCACCGGAAGGAAGGCGTTGCCGCCGAAGATGTCGCTGAACGCGAGTTTGTAGTCCCCCTGCTTCACGGACGTGAGCCCGGTGGAGATCTCCGGCAGTGAGGTTGCCAGCGCCAGGAACGTGGCACCGAACAGCACCCCGGAGAGTCCGATGTTTCCGGCGATCGCATCACCGCTGCGCTCCAGCACCACGCCGGACCCCAGCGTGGCCAGCGCCGCAATACTGAAGATCAGCACCGACTTGCCCGTGCTCAGGTGCTTGTTCTTCTCGCTGTTCTGCTTCTTGGAGTGGCCCCGTGGTTTGTCCTGGGCGCCCGGGGCATCACCCTGTTCGTGCCAGGGGAGGCCCTTTTGGGAGCGTTGGACCAGGATCAGGCCTAGGATCCAGATCACCGCGATGAGCACTGCCGCCGGCGTGAGCCGGAAGGCCACAAGGTTGCCGGGCATCTGGCTGCCCGCGATCACCACGCCCAGGACGGCGACGACGGTGACCGCCTCGATCACCAGCGTCAGGGATGCCGCGCGGTAGCTCAGCGGGTGGCCGCCTTTGGTGCCCAGGGCATCCAGGACCACCAGCACCACCGTCTGGATGGCAATGCCGCCCAGGATGTTGCCCACCGCCACGCCAATGTTGTTGGCCAGGGCTGCGGAGACGGTGATGGCGATTTCGGGCAGGTTGGTGGCGATGGCCAGCAGGATGAGGCCGCCCAGCGCGGAGCCCAGGTGCAGGCGGTCATCGAGGATGTCCGTCTGTTTGGACAGCTGGATCCCGGCCACCCAGATCACGGCCGCAGCGGCGGCAAAGATGAGCAGGAGGACTGCAAGGGGCAGTGATTCCAATCCGGGGTCCCTTCCTGGTGGGGTCGCTAAAGCGCGTGACGTATTCCCCCA
Source organism: Pseudarthrobacter sp. MOO14 (assembly GCF_058267675.1). Lineage (NCBI taxonomy): Bacteria > Bacillati > Actinomycetota > Actinomycetes > Micrococcales > Micrococcaceae > Pseudarthrobacter > Pseudarthrobacter sp. MOO14. The sequence goes on along the minus strand of NZ_CM177849.1, from coordinate 1,335,131 downwards.
TGCCTGGGCCGTACCCACATTTGTGCTGGTCACCCATCTTCACGCTGCTCAAACCCACATTGACGCTCCATTGGTTAGAGTCGTCTTTCGGGCACTGTGAAAGGCGTATGAGGCCTTGGAGGGAAGCCTTACGTGCCGAATGAATTGCTGTCTCGGCTGGTGGGGAACCGGCTGTACTCGGTGGATTTCGTCCACAACGACTACGTGCAGCTGCGCTTCGACGGCGCTTTGGCCGGGATCTCAGGTGTTGGTGCCAGGATGCCCAACAGACGTGCTTTTTGGACTGCCATGAGCCGGTCACGCACGTCCAGTTTGCGGTAAACATGCTCAAGGTGTTTGGTTGCAGTGCGTGGCGATATGGTGAGCCGCCTGGCGAGTGCTTCTGCCGTTAGACCCTCACTCAGGAGCGTGAGGATTGTCAGCTCACGACCCGTCAAATCATGTGCTGAGCTCTTCGGGACCAGGTTGGCCTGAGTCGCTGCAACACTCAGCTGGAGGGACAGCCCGGTGAGCACGGGTTGCAGCAGTCCGGCCAGCGCCATCTCCTGTTCAGTGAAGTCACTGTCAGGCCGGGAGACAAGGTAGGCGTTATGGTCGGGGCCACCGAGTCGCAGCGGTATGGAGAGCTGATGGTTAACGCCCCAGGGGCGGGACAAGTCTTCCCAAACCCCTTTCTGGTGGTCGCTGGCCAACGCGGCGGGGACCCGGCCGTAGGACTGCGGCGCGGTCTGCCCGGTGAACACAAACCAGCGAAGCAGCGGTTGTTGCCTGAAGTCGTAACCGCCTGGAGGATCGTTCGGAATGTAGTCGAGCGGCCAACAGGAAAGGATATGGTTCTCCCACTCCGGGCTCACGTGGTTCCGCGATGCAAACGAACCGTTGAACGACTCGGCCATGAGCTTAAGAAGCTGTGCCTCGTAATGCGTGGACGCGGCCGGTGGCCCCTGAAGGACGTCCCCCAAGAACTCCAGCCACAATTTGTAAAGCGCGTCATTGCGAACCACGCGAGAATCTTAGATCCAGGCGGCGCTCAACAACAGCCGCGATACTACCCATTTAAGCCCCTGTTTGGTGTTCCTTCCAGTACGTAGAACTGCTTAGGGAAACAGCCCGCAAACTTTTCTAAGCTGGACATAGCGGGCACAGAAACTTACCTCACTGTCCTGCATTTATTGAACTGGAGCCGCCTGCATCCCAGGGAGGCGGCGATCTAGGTCCGGTCGCACGGCTTGCCCGGAAGCGTGCAGGCACACTCCATTTCCGGGAACACGCATCGCACCAGCACCCAATTTTGAATAGAGAAGAATCATGAAAAATGGAGCCAAGCCCTTTGCGCTCGTTGCGCTGCTGACGGCCACCGCGGTTGCCACGGCCCAACCAGCCCGCGCAGACGATTCCCTCATCCTGCCTGCAGGTTTGGGCTGTGCAAACTTTGACCTGCAACTCCAGAGCTCCGGAGGTAACTTGCAGACAAAAGACTTCTACGACAGGGACGGAAGCAAGGTCCGTACCATTACGGCGGGAAAGGGCGTCCTGCTCACCTATACAAACCTGGCAAACCGGCGATCCATTTCTTTCAACACGAGCGGCTCGGTATCGAAGACCGCGTACAACGCTGACGGTTCCTTAACCGTCAGCGCAAGTGGCCATAACGGATTGATTCTCTTCCCCACCGACGTTCCGGCTGGCCCAACCACCACCCAGTACATCGGGACCATCGTTTACACGGTCGATCCCGCCACTGGCGTGTTCACGTTGACCAGCACCTCAGGGCAAGCCGTGGACGTCTGCGCTGTGCTGGGCTAGCAAGGCCGCAGGACGCCACACGGCAGTCACCGGGCCAGCGCAACAAGGTCGCGGCGAAGTGCTTCAATAGCCGGCATTTCCCGCCACTCTCTTGGGCTGGCCACCCATTACAGTTCATGCCGTACTTGGAGACAGCCATGATCGCACAACACAACTTAGTCATCGCCGCCCTTTTCCCTGCGCTCTTCCTCACCGGAGGAGGAACTGCCAATTCATCCGATTCCGGGGACAATCCACTGACTACATACGTGGACTGCCCGCTGGAAAGGATCGGGTCCCAGCTCGTGCGCTGCGACAATCTCACAGGCACTGGAGCGGAAGCACCTGCCTGGATCCCCGAACAGAAGTAGGCCACGAAGCCGCTGAGGCCGGCCCCCGCCGCCGGGACCCTGTCAGTGCTTCGCAAAACTGCTAATCATGCTTACTATTGTGGGGCGCGGGCTGCCCGCTGGGGGCAGAGCACCCGCGCCGCACCGGAGGTCTCTCAAGCATGGACAACGAACTGCGTCCCCTCACCGATGATGAACTGATGTCTGAGCGGGCCACCGCCCTGCCGGACAAGGAAGTGGCATCCGTCCTGGACCTGAACGCGGACCTGGACCTGGGCATTAACGCTGCGGCTCCCATCGACCTGGCCGTAGCCGCCAACGCGAACGTGGCGGCCCCCATCGACGCGGCAGCCTCGGCCAACATTCTCTCCTTCGGCTCTGACGCGCAGGCGCTCTCGAACCAGGACGCCGCGATTGACCAGGGCATCGTGGCCGACGCCAATGCCGACTCCGCCCAGGACAGCGTGATCGGCCAGGGCGACGGCACCACCGACACGGGCACAGGCACCACCGATGCTGGCACCACCGGAACCACGGATGGGACCACCGGAACAGCTCCTGCCCCCACAAGCACCGGTGGCGTCACCGACGCAGCGGGCGCGCTGAACGGCAACCTGCTGAACGTGGACGTGAACCTGGACGCCGACGCCGCCATCGCCGCCCCCATCAACGGTGCCGTGGCCGCGAACGCCAACGTCGCCGCCCCCATCGATGCGGCCGTTGCCGCGAACATCGGTTCCATCGACAGCCAGGCGTACGCCATCTCGGACCAGAGCGCCACCATTTCGCAGCACATCGACGGCGAGGCCAATGCCACCGCCGGCCAGACGTCCAACCTGCAGCAGTAAGCCAAGATGACCCAAACCCACGGCGGCCCGCCTCCCGAGGCGGGCCCGCCGTCGTCACGCGTTTCCCTCGCCCAGGAACCGCCGGGCCAAGGACGTACGACGGCGGGAGCCCACCTTCCGGCCCTGGCCGACGGCGTGCAGCTGCTTGGCACGGCTGAGGGCTCCGGCTACCGTGAGCCGCCCGCCCTGGTGCGCCGCGGCGACGGCCAGACCCTCCAGCTCACCCGGCTGCTGTACCTGGTGCTGGAAGCGGCGGACGGGAACCGGGACCTCGACGGAATCGCCCGGCACGCCAGCGAGGGATCCGGGCGGCTGGTCAGCGCGGAGAACGTCCGCACCCTGATGGATTCGCAGCTGCTCCCGATGGGCCTGCTCCGGCTTGCCGACGGCAGCCAGCCCGAGGTCAAGAAGTCCAACCCGCTGCTGGGCCTGCGGTTCCGCTACATCGTGACGGATCCCGAACGGACCCGCAGGATCACCGCGCCGTTCGCTGTCCTGTTCAACCCGCTGATCGTGGTGGCCGTGACCGCGGCGTTCCTGGCGGCCTGCTGGTGGGTGCTCATGGTCAAGGGCCTGGGCTCGGCCACCCACGAGGCGTTTGCCCAGCCCGCCCTCCTGTTGCTGATCCTCGCCGTCACCATCCTCTCTGCCGGCTTCCACGAATTCGGCCACGCCGCCGCCACCCGCAAGGGCGGCGCAACCCCCGGAGCCATGGGGGCCGGGCTGTATCTCTTGTGGCCGGCATTCTTCACCGACGTCACCGACTCCTACCGGCTGGGCCGCGGCGGCAGGATCCGCACCGACCTCGGTGGCCTGTACTTCAACGCGATCGTGGCGGTGGCCATCATGGGGCTGTGGTGGGCCACCGGCTTCGACGCGCTGCTGCTGGTGGTGGTTACCCAGATCCTGCAGATGGTCCGCCAGCTGATCCCGCTGGTGAAGTACGACGGGTACCATATCCTGGCCGACGCCACGGGTGTGCCTGACCTCTTCCAACGGATCAAACCCACCCTCCTGGGGATCCTGCCGTGGCGGTGGGGGAACCCGGAAAGCAAGGTGCTCAAGCCCTGGGCACGCGCCGTCGTCACCGCCTGGGTCCTGGTCACCGTGCCTGTACTGCTCTTCAGCATGGTGATGATGGTGCTGTCCCTGCCCAGGCTGCTGGCCACGGGCTGGGCCAGCGCGGGGAAGCAGCAGGAACAGCTCGCTGCCAGCCTGTCCGCCGGTGACTTCGCGGGCGTGGCGGTGCGGGCGCTGGCCATGGTGGTGGTGGCGGTGCCGGTGCTGGGCGTCCTGTACATCGTGGTGCGGCTGCTGCGGCAGCTGGTGACGGGGCTGTGGCAGAAGACCCGCGGCAAGCTGGTCCAGCGGACCATCGCCATGGGTGCCGTGGCCGTCCTGCTCGCCGGGCTGGCGTGGGCGTGGTGGCCCGACGGCGGGACGTACCGTCCGGTCCAGGCGTACGAACGCGGGACGCTCGGTGATGCCACCCGGGCCATCCTTCCCGTCCGCGACAGTGGGGCGTTGCGGCAGGGCAGTGCCGGACGGACCCTTGCGTTGTGGCCTGCTGGAGCCGCCAAGCCCACCCGGGACAACCCGCAGCTGAGCATGGTCTTGGTGCCCGTTGGCGGATCCCCGGCGGGTGCAACGTCCGGCACTGCGTCCGGCGGTGCCTCGCCCGCATCCGCTCCGTCCTGGGTGTTCCCGTTCGACCGGCCAGCCGCGCCGGCCGCCGACGGAAACCAGGCGCTCGCCGTCAACACCACCGACGGCTCCGTGGCTTACAGCGTGGCGTTCGCGCTCGTATGGGCCGAGGACGGCGAGCCTGTGACCAGCACCAACGAGGCCTACGCTTTCGCCAACTGCACCGGGTGCGCGGCCGTGGCCGTGGGTTTCCAGGTGGTGCTGGTGGTGGGGCAGGCCGATGTCATCGTGCCGCAGAACCTCTCCGCGGCCGCCAACTACAACTGCCTGGACTGCCTGACCTATGCGCTGGCCAGCCAGCTTGTCCTCACGCTCGACGGTCCGCTGGATGCGGCCGCCAAGCAGCAGCTCGAGGCATTGTGGGCGCAGATCGCCGACTACGGGAGGCACATCCAGGACGTGCCGCTCTCCGAGATCCAAGCCACGCTGTCCGGATACAAAGACCAGATCACGTCCATCGTCAAGGGCAATTCCGTGGCCGGAGGGACCTCGGTGGCAACGTCCCCGGCGTCCGCGGGCCCCAGCGGCGTTCCCTCCACGGGGCCCACCGCCCCGGCGGTGGACAGCCCTGCTGCGGTTCCCGCGACAGCACCCGCCGGTACCGCCGCACCTGCGCCGGCAGGGACCGGGGCGGCCACGGCACCGGCGGCCCAGTACGTGGAAGGCGGGCAGCCGACGTCGGCCGTTACGGGTGCGACGCCGGCACCCACCAATGACGCCGGGTACGGTGCCACGCCTGTTCCGGCGCCCACTTCCAGCGCCGGCTGACACCGGACCGGTTGCGCCGTTGAGCCCGGCACCCTTGTGAAAAGGGTGCCGGGCTCAATGGTTTTCCTGTTGGGTTACCGTGCGTCCGGGTCAGCCGGCCCTACTGCGTGGCCCCGGCGATGAAGTAGCCCGAGATATCGGCGATCAGGTCCGTGGTGCCGGGCGAGTTGTTCTGCAGGGCGATCTTGTTATCGGCACCGACGGGGACGGTGACGTTGTTAGGGATGGTCTGCCCGGCGCTGAAGTTCACGTTGGACGTCACCGGGACTGGAGTTCCGGACGCCCAGGCAATGATGTGTCCGTAGGACTGTGGACGGGTCACCGTGAGGTTGAAGACAATCGCCGAAACTTTCGCAGGCACTCCGGCAACTCCCGAGGCTTGGAAGGAAACCGGGGAGAACGAGCCCGCCGGGGCGGTGTTGCGGGTGTCCAGGAGCCGGGTGGGGGCAACGGGGACGAACGCGCCCGGGACTGTCGGGGTTCCGGCGATGTAGTAGCCGGCGATGTCGGCGATCAGGTCCGTGGTGCCGGGTGAGTTGTTCTGCAGGGTGATCTTGCCGTCGGCCCCGACGGGGACGGTGACGTTGTTCGGGATGGTGTCTCCGGCGTTGAAGTTTTCGTTGGAGGTGACCGGGACGGGGGTGCCGGAGGCATAGGCGATGATGTGGCCATAAGACGTCGGCCGGGTCACGGTGAGGTTGAAGACCACCGCCGAGACTTTTGCGGGTACCCCCGCCACGCCAGCGGCCTGGAACGATACCGAGGAGAACGAGCCCACCGGTGCGGTGCTGCGGGTGTCCAGGAGCCGGGTGGGGGCAACGGGGACGAACGCGCCCGGAACTGTCGGACTTCCAGCGATGTAGTAGCCGGCGATGTCGGCGATCAGGTCCGTGGTGCCGGGCGAATTGTTCTGCAGGGTGACCTTGCCGTCGGCCCCCACGGGGACGGTGACGTTGTTCGGAATGGTGTCTCCGGCGTTGAAGTTTTCGTTGGAGGTGACCGGGACCGGGGTGCCGGAGGCGTACGCGATGATGTGCCCGAACGACGTCGGCCGGGTCACGGTGAGGTTGAAGACCACCGCCGAGACTTTTGCGGGTACCCCTGCCACACCAGCGGCCTGGAACGATACCGAGGAGAACGAGCCCACAGGTGCGGTGTTGCGCGTGTCCAGGAGCCGGGCGGGGGCAACGGGGACGAACGCGCCGGGGACAGTGGGGGCAGGAGCAACGGTGAGTGGCCTGTCGGCGAACCAGTAACGTTTGGCCACGTCATCGCTGGCCAGGATTACCAGGCCTGATGCACTGGTGACCGGCTGCTTGCTCGTAGTCACGTTGTTCATGTTGGGGGACGTAGGGTCTTGGATAACGGGAGTACCGCGGCCTGCCCCGAACACTGGATTGTCCATGGACGCGGTCTTTTCGTAAATGCTGCCCGCTTCCCCTGTGAAGGAGCATCCGCTGACGGAGGCGGCCGGTGCTGTTTGAAAGACATGCACGAGGTTGTTTTCCGGATCCAGCACCACTTGCGGGCGCGTCACGCAATCGCCCAGGGTGGCAATGGTGGTCTGCGTGAAGGCCCCGGTGCCCGGCTTGAAGACGAGCATCAGGAGTTGTGGAAGCTTGGGATCGGACGAAACCTGGTCGAGGCTGGTCTTCACTGCCGCGAACACGCGCCCGGTCGAGTCTGCCTGCAGTGACTTCAGGTTCAGGTGGTCATCGGCCAGGCCGTTGCCCTTGACGGCCGACTGCACCTTCCATGAAGACGACGCTGCCGGAGCAGTTCCGTCGGTACGCGTAGCCCACCAGACGGACCCGGTGAGCTGATCGGTCCACATCACCCCGATCTTCTTGTTCCCGAAAGCGACCACCGAGGAAATGTCATCGGCTGCCGGGTGCGGGTTGGCCACGGGCAACACAAACGGCGTGGACCAGCTGGTTCCCCCGGGAGCTGAGTTGTTGACGTACACCGTGCTGGTGAAACCGTTGGTTGGATCACCCGCCACCTCCGTCCAGGTGGCCCACATGGTGCCCGTGCTGTCCTGGTCGATCGTCATGGACTCGCTGCTGTTGGGAGCGATGACTGTCGGGAACCCGCTGTCCAGCGTGTACTTGCCGCCGGCGTAGCTGTACCGGTAGAGGTAGGCAGGCTTATTGGGAACCGAGGCCTGCGGTACCGCCTCGGTGGACACCGTTACGACGTGGGAGGCAATGTACAAGTGGGTGCCGTCCCACAGGGTATCCGCGAGGGTATTGGGTCGGCTGTCATTCAGCAGGCCGGTGTCCACCCAGGTCTCGGTCCCGCGGTCCAGGCGGTAGATGTGCCAGCCGCTGCCGGTGGTCCACATGTCGGCCCACCAGGAACCGTCATTCCACCACAGCTTGCTCTGGGGCTTGTCCGCGGTGGGAGGATTCACGGCACCCGCATAGTTGATGCTCGGATTCCCGTAGGTACCGTCCGCCGCCGCATTGGCTGGAGAGGCCAGCACCGTAGCGGTAAGGACGGCGGCCAGGGCCAGTAACTGGGCCAGCCAACTAACAGAACGCTTAATCTTCATCACAGCTCTCCCGCGCTTGATCGGATTACCCCAAAGCCGGCCACGTCAGTGTGGGCCGGCAGCAGTTCTTATCCGGTCGCGTTCCGGGCACAAACCCCAGCGTTTATCAGCACACAGGTCGTGGCCGGTCTGCCGAGCCTATGGGCAGGATCCCTGGGCCGTCATGAGTAGTAAGTACTCGATGTTTTGTGGCGGGTACTCTGTGCTGACCGGCAGAATTGGCCAATCAGTACCTGTTTCCTTTGGCGTTGCTCTGCCGGAGGCGTCCCTGGTCCGGTCCTTTGCGGCGTCGAGAAGCAGCGCGCCCGCTGTTAGCCGGACGCGCTGCTTCGCCTCCGCCGATGGCTGCTGCGAGGGCGAGGCTGGCGATCGCTGACTTTACGGTGGTCTTCATGTGGGGCTCCTTCTGGGTTGGCCCTCCGCTGGAGGGGGATGACTCAAGCATCCGGGCCCCGGCTGTTCCCGATGTAGGGCTCCGCTGTGCAACCGCTGTGGAGATTCTCGGGCCGCTGAACGTTGGTGTTTGTGCCCCTGACCAGCAGGAAGCCCCTGGCATGTGTGCGCCAAGGGCTTCCTTCGGATTCTGTGCCTGTGCCCGCTACTCCGCGAGCTTGGAGACGGCCTGGGCCCAGAGGAAGAACTTGTTGGTCCCCAAGTCCTTGACGGTCTTGATGTTCAGCGCCTCTTTGAGCTTTTGGGCGTCGCCCTCGGAAAGGCCCTTCAGTGCTTCGACTGGCGCCGCAGCCAAGTCGTCGATGCCTTTGTCGAGGTATTCCTTGTCGAACTTCGCATTGATTCCAGCCATACTGTCCTCCTGGTGTTCGGGGTCCTGACTGTGCTGTGGGGCACAACCGCCATTGAACCACTGTGTTTATCAATACGCACGGGCTAACAAGTATTGGCGTAGCGGCACCGGAAGTGACCGGCACTCCACATATCTCGAAACACGCAACGGCTCCCCGGCGACGAATAGACGGGGAGCCGCTGCCCGGGTCTAGAAACGAGATGTTGCCGTGAGTGCGAATGAACCGAGCGGGTTGCCCGCCGGGTCGGCAAAGCCGGTCCCGGGGGTGTAGGTGGGAGCGTCCGGGGTGGTGGTGGTCCCGGAGGTCCCTCCGCCGGACTTGCCCAGTTTGATGGTGAGGATGCTGGACCCGTCCCAGGTTACGGAGCTCATGTTGCTCGCGTTGCCATTGCCGCTGAAGCTGAGGGCGCCGGCTGACGCGTACTTGGCGTTGGATCCCAGGGCAATCGAGCCCAGGTTCAAGGTGCAACTTGTACTGGTCACCGTCAGTAGGTTGGCAGTGCTGATGTTCACGGTGACGTTGTTGTTGCCGCTCAGAGTCTGAGTTCCGCTGTTGGTCCAGCTGGAGCAGATCTTCGTTGCGTCGATCTGTTCGGAGAACTGGATTGTCAGCGAGTCCCCTTGTTCCACCTTGCCCAACGTGCCCCCGCTGTTCACCAGCGTGACCGCGGTAACCGTCGGAGCCACCATGTCCTTCGCGGTAATGCCGGAAGCAGTGGCCGTCCCGGGGTTTCCTGCAGCATCAGTTGCTGCCGCCGTGTAAGTCAGGGTGCCGTCGGTCAGGGTGGACAGGTCCATGGTGGTGGACCAGGCCGTCCCGGTGGCTGTGACCTGCTTGGTGACACTTTGCGAGACTCCGTTCCTGACCGTCACGTTCACGACCGTCCCCGCCTCGGTGGTTCCGCTGACCGGGACCGCCGCCACGTTGCTGCTGAGGTTCACGAACATCGGCGCCGTGATGGTCAGGACGGGTGCCACGGTGTCCTTCGTGTCCGTCGCAGTGGCAGGGGCGCTGGTGTTGCCCGCGGAGTCCGTCACGGTGACCGTGTACGTCACCGTTCCGTCCCTCAGGGACGTGAGGTTGAGATTCACCGCCCAGCCTGAAGCGGTGGCAGTCGCCGTGCCGGTAACCGCCGCGGCTGAACCCGGGCTCATCGCCGAAACGGTCACCACCGCGCCGGTTTCAGCGGTGCCGGCGACGGGAACCGAACCAACCCCGGCACTGTTCACGTATTGCGGCACGCTCGAGAACTGCGCTGCGGCCGGAGCCACCGTGTCCTTAGTGCAAGTAGCCGTCTTGGCCGGGCTGGTATTGCCCGCGGCGTCCGTGGCCGTGGCCGAGTAGGTGACTGCGCCTTGGTTCAGGCTGGTCAAGTCCAGGGATGCAGACCAGGTACCCGTCCCCGATGCCGTCACCGTGGCCGAAATGGAATGCGCGGAACCCGGATCGCTGGCAACAAGCGTCACCTTGGACCCCGCCTCAGCGGTGCCTGTCAGCGGCACCGCTCCAACGTTGCCGGCATTCACGTACGCCGGAGGGGTGAACGCCGGCGCGGCTGGTGCCTGGGTGTCGATCCGCACTGTCTGGCTCTGCGCGGACCCTGCATTGCCCACCTTGTCCGTGGCGAAGTATGTGAGCGTGTGGGTCCCGTCGCCGCTGACGGGGACATTGGCCACAGCGCCGCTGACCGTCTGCTGCGCGCCGCCGTCGAGCCCGTAGGAAATGGAGGCGACGCCGGACCCGGCGGCCCCGTCATCTGCCGTGACCGTCACGCTGACGGGGCTTGTGTTGTTCCATCCGGCCGCGTTGGGCGTGGGCGAGATCCCGGAAACGGTGGCCACCGGTGCGGTGGAGTCACTGCTGGTGCCGTTGCTCCTCGGGCTCTCGGCGCCGGTCCACAGGGCAATCGCAGGCGTCACCGTGTAGTACCAGATGCCGCCGGGCACAGACAGTTCCGTGCAGGTAAGCGTGGTGACGGTCCCGGCACAGCCGCCCGTGGCAGGGGTAGCCGTGCCGCCGGTGGCCGCCGAATAGCGTGCAACGGTGTAGCCGGTGGCGGCCCGACCGTTCACAGTGGTGCCGCCGGCCCAGGTGACCGTTAATGCGGAGCCGGCGGCGGTGACCGCGGGCTTCGATCCTGGTGAGAGCGTGTCTGCCGTGGCGGCCGCGTTGCTGCTGCTGGTGCTGGAGGCCCAAAATGCGTAAGCGGCGGTGCCCGTTCCCAGCAGGAGCAGCAGGGCCGTGACGATCCAGGGCAGCCGGCGGGACGGGCGGCCGAGCAGAAGGAAACTCATTTCCGCACCTCCGCCGTCACGGGGACCTTGAAGGTTGCGCCCTGGCAGGCGGCGAGGGAAGTGGTGTCCATGGTGGCCGCTCCGGGGAGGGTGATGAGTGCTGACGAGTTCGCGGCAACGTACGTTGCGGGAGTGAGCGGCGCGGCACCCGCGAAGCGGACACCGGTGGTGGTGCAGCCCGGATGCGCGGCATCAGCGGCGGCGGGGCCGTTCGCAGTGACGCCGTAAACCTGCACCGAATACGGGTTGGGATTGGTCAGGCGGAGCACGACGTCGGCGCTGCCGCCCGGGATGAGGGCCGTCTTCGGGTTGTCGCCGGCCACCAGGGCGTCGACTGTGACTGCCTGCATGGTGCCGGCCGCGGCGGACCCGGAGCCTCCGCCTGCCGCGGACCAGTAGGCGTAGGCGGTACCGGCGCCGGCAGTGGCCAGGAGCCCGGCGAGGGCCGCGGCCTTGATGCCGCGACGACTGTGGATGCTGGTCATCTCAGTTCCCCTGTCCTGATCCCGAGTACGTCAGCTGGAGGGTTGCGCCTTTGCAACCGTCCTGGTTCCTGGAACTGTCCAGCATCCCCACCCGCGGCCACGCGGACTGTGCCAGGCGGAGACCGGACAGCGAACTGCTGCCAGTTGGCGCCACCAGGGGGTATGGCCCGCTGTACTGGGTGACGGCGAAATCGGCCGGCGTGCACGCCAGGTTCTTCGCGGTGGCATCCGCGCTCCTGGTAACCCCCGCGATAGCTACGGACAGGTTGCTCAGGGAAACAGATTTGTTGTTCGGGTTGCTGATCTGCAGGTCCAGTGCGGCCGAGGTCCCGGGCGACAGTGTCCCGGGCACGTTCCCGGAGAGGGTGAACTGCTTGATGGTTGAATCCAAGACCAGTTGAACGTTCGCGTAGGCGTACTGCGACTTCCCGGCGGCGTCCTTTCCGGTCCCCACCAGGTACAGGTTGTAGCTGCCGGTTGGTGAGGCGGCCGTGGTTGCCACCTGGAGCGTGCTCGAATTTCCGGTTGTCGGTGTGGGAGAGAACGTTGCCGTGGCGCCGGCGGGCAGTCCGCCCTGGACGCTGAAGGAAACGGCGGCGGGAAAGTTGTTGCGGGCCAACTGCAGCGTGTAGACGGCGGTTGCCCCGGGCGGGACGGTGACGGAATCCGGTGTGGATGCCACCGAGAACGCGGTGGACATCTTGTAGTTCACGGTGAGGCTGGCGTCCACGCTGCCGGACACCTTGCCACTGGTTCCGGTAATGGTCAGGGCATTGGTCCCGGCCGGAGTAGTGGCGCCGGTGGTGGCGTTCAACGTTGCGGTCGCGTTGCTGCCGGAGGTCAGGGTGACGGACGACGGCGTGAAGGCGCCTGCCGCGCCGGCCGGGAGTCCCGCGGTGGCCAGGTTGACGGCTCCGCTGAATCCTCCGGTGGACGTCACCGTCACCGTGTAGGAGGCCGACTGGCCCTGCTGGACGGACTGGCTGGCAGGGGAGACCTGCACAGTGATGCCCGGCTTTGGATTGTTCGATGCCGCGATCAGCGCCCCCGCACTGCCCAGCAGCAACAGCAGCGCTATCAGCGCTGCCTTGATGCCGTTCCTTGTGCCGTGCCGTGATGGCCCGTCCTGCTTGTGCACCTTGTGCCCCCTTGTTCCTTGGTGCAGACGACGGCAAGCCGGGGGCGGATTGCGCCGCCCCCGGCCAGCTGTTGGCTAGTTGCTTCCGACGGTCACGGTGATGGTTGCGCCCTTGCAGGCATCCTGGTTGACCGTTGCACTGTCAGTCAGGGTCAGGGTTCCGGTGCCCAGGGCAGTGGCTGTCGCGCCGGCAGGAACGTTGGTGGCGCCGGTGGGAGCGGTGGCCGTAAACCAGGCAGGCAGGCAGCCCTCAACATCGGTAGTGACGACGGGGGTTGCCAGCGTCACTTGGGTGTTGCTGGCATTGGGGTTGGCGGCGGTGTAGGTGATGTTCTTAGGCGTGCCTGGGGCAACGCCCGGCGCCACGGTCACGTTGATGGTGACGGGGCTGGTGCCGGAGGAGGCTACCGCGGAGCCGTTACCACCGCCTGTGGTGCTCCAGTAGGCGTACGCGGCACCGCCACCGACGGCCACCAGGGCGATGGAAGCGGCAGCTGCGGCGATCTTGTTCTTCTTGGTCATTGGGCGCATGGAAAGACTCCTTGTGTGTGTGATTGAGAACCCGTTCCCCCATAGGTGGCTCCATCGAGGTGCCTTCCGGTGGATCGATGACCCAATATTTGCGAACGCAATAGGGCGCAACAACACGTAGTGGTACCCGAATTTCCAGCGACTGGAATTGACCGCTACTTGGATCGGCGGGCGGGTACTCGCACGGGTGGGCAACGCCCTGCCCTGTGCGTCGGCGTCACCTCCCGGCGCCGACGGCAAGGGGTGGTCGGCGACTTAGCCCGCTTCTACCGCGTATCCACGTCCTCGAACACCAGGAAAGTCTGCGTATCCAGGACGCCCGGCATGGTCTGCAGTTGGTCGAAAATGACCCGGCGAAGGTCGATGTTGTCCACGGCCCGGACCAGGAGGATCACGTCGAAATCACCGCCCACCAGGGCGATATGGTGCACCTCCGGGATGGCGCCCAGCTGGTCCCGAAGTTCCCGCCAGGAGTCCTGCTTCAGCTTGAGGGTGACATAGGCCGATGACTTCAGCCCTGCCTTGATGGGGTCTACCAGTGCGGTGAAGCGGGTCAGCACCCCGTCGCCGGTCAGCCGGGCGATCCGCGAGTAGGCATGTGCCCGGGAGATGTGCACGTTTTCCGCCACCTGGGTCACGGACATCCGTCCGTCCCGGGTGAGCTCACTGATGATCCGGCGGTCAATGTCGTCCAGCGGGACCTCGGCTGCAGCATCCTTGCCCGGCATTTTGTCCACGGCTCCCGTCGGTAATCCACGTCACAGTTACAAATCGTCTCCCATAGTAGGCGCTTTGAAGCAGCTTCTCCACGATTTGCCCACCCGGTAGATACGAAACCTGCTGCGGGACCATACTGGGAGCGAATAGTGGCAACCGAAGGACGGACCAATGACGATCTCCGCAGACCACACCGCGCCGGACACCACCAGCACCGAGCCAGCAGGAAACGCGCTGACCGACGCTGTGAAGAAGTTCGGCATCACGGTGGAGGACTACATGCTCCCCGCCCGGCACCAGATCCAGATGGTGGACCCGGACGGCCGGCTCATCCCCGAAGGTGAGCAGGGCACCCAGCCCGGCCACGAATACCCCGTGCCCGGCGACAAGGAACTGCTGGCAGCCTACGAGCAACTCGTCGTCGGCCGCCGCGTCAACGACCAGAACTCCGCCTTGGTCCGCCAGGGCCGGATGGCCGTCTACCCCTCCAGCCACGGGCAGGAAGCCTGCCAGGTTGCCGCCGCCCTGTGCCTCTCCGACGCCGACTGGATGTTCCCCACCTACCGCGACGCCGTGGCCGTCATGACCCGTGGCGTGGACCCGGTGCAGGTGATGACCATTTTCCGCGGCGACTGGCACGGCGGTTACGACCCCCTCGAAAACAAGGTGGGCATCCAGTGCACCCCGCTGACCACCCAGCTGCTGCACGCCGTCGGGGTGGCCCACGCCGCCAAGCTCCGCGGCGAGGACACCGTGGTCCTGGCCATGTGCGGCGACGGCGCCACCAGCGAAGGCGACTTCCATGAGGCCCTCAACTTCGCCGCCGTCTTCCACCTGCCGGTGATCTTCTTCGTCCAGAACAACAAGTACGCCATCTCGGTGCCGCTGGCGCACCAGTCCGTGGCGCCGTCGCTCGCGCACAAGGCCGTGGGCTACGGCATGGCCGGCGAGCGCGTGGACGGAAACGACGTCGTGGCGCTCCTGGCCGTCCTGGACCGCGCCGTCAAGCTCGCCCGTGAAGGCTCCGGCCCGCTGCTGGTGGAAGCGAACACGTACCGCATGCAGGCCCACACGAACGCCGACGACGACACCCGCTACCGCGAAAACAGCGAGGTTGCCGAGTGGCGGGCCAAGGACCCGGTCAACAGGATGCGCACGTACCTCACGGACCGCGGGTTGTTGGACGACGACGGGGAGGCCCGCATCAGGGAACACGCCGAGGCCGTTGCCGCGCAGCTCCGCGAAGGCCTCAGCGAGGACGTTCCCGTCGACCCGCAGGAACTGTTCCGCCACGTTTTCGACCGGCAGACACCGCAGCTGGCGGAAGAATCCGCCATGCTCGCCGACGAACTCGCCCGCGACGCAGCTGCTACCGATTCACAGGAGGCCGGCAAGTGAGCCCCACCATCACCACCTCGTCCGAGGCCAACGGCAACGTTTCCGCCGCCACCGCCCGGGCCGCAGCCTCCGCGGCGGCGTCCGCCGAAGCCGCCGGCCCGCAGCCGGTCACCATGGCCAAAGCCCTGAACACGGCGCTCGCCGACGCCATGCACGCCGACTCCTCCGTCCTGGTCTTCGGCGAGGACGTGGGCATGCTGGGCGGCGTCTTCCGCATCACCGACGGCCTCACCGCCACGTTCGGCGAACAGCGCTGCTTCGACACTCCGCTGGCCGAATCCGGCATTGTGGGCATGGCCGTCGGCATGGCGATCAACGGGATGCGCCCGGTGATCGAGATGCAGTTCGACGCGTTCGCGTACCCCGCGTTCGAGCAGATTGTCAGCCACGTGGCCAAGATGCACAACCGCACCAAGGGAGCCGTGAAACTGCCCATGGTCATCCGCATCCCGTACGGCGGCGGCATCGGCGGAGTGGAACACCACTGCGATTCCTCCGAGTCCTACTACGCCCACACCGCCGGCCTGAAGGTGTACACCCCCGCCACCGTGGCGGACGGCTACCGGATGCTCCGCGAAGCGATCGACTCCGACGACCCCGTTATCTTCATGGAGCCCAAGAAGATGTACTGGACCAAGGACCAGGTGGACTTGGGTGAGCTGCGCCGCGAACACGCGGAAGGCACGACGACGGGACGCACCTCCGAAGGCCGGGCCGCCGTCGCCCGTCCCGGCACGGACGCCACGCTAATTGCCTACGGTCCGTCCCTCCCCACCGCGCTCGCCGCCGCCGAGGCCGCCGCCCTGGAAGGGCGCTCGCTGGAAGTGATCGATGTGCGGACGATTGTGCCGTTCGATGATGAGACCGTGTGTGAGTCCGTCCGCAAGACCGGCCGGGCCGTGGTGATCGCCGAGGCCCACGGCTTCGCGTCCGTCTCTTCCGAGATCGTTGCCCGGGTCCAGGAACGCTGCTTCCACTACTTGGCCGCGCCCATCCGCCGGGTCACCGGGTTCGACGTCCCGTACCCGGCGCCCAAACTCGAGAAGTACTACCTGCCCGGCGTGGACCGCATCCTCGACGCCGTCGACGACCTTCAGTGGGAGAACTGACCATGAGCCAAGCACGTGTGTTTTTGTTGCCGGACCTGGGCGAAGGCCTGACCGAAGCCGAACTCGTTGCCTGGCACGTTTCGGTGGGGGACACGATTGTTGTTGACCAGCCGATCGCCGAGGTGGAAACCGCAAAGTCCGCCGTCGAGGTTCCGTCCCCGTACGCGGGGATCGTCACCGAGCTGCACGGGAAGCCGGGGGAGACCCTGGACGTGGGGAAGCCGCTGATCTCGGTGACGCCGCTCTTTACTGGTGTCGCCGGTGGGGCTGACGCGGATGACGCCGCCCCCGCCCCTTCGCCGGACGACCATGCTGCAAGCAGCATGTCGTCCGGCTCAGGAAGGCCCGATGCCACTCCCGGGGCGGCATCATCCGCGCCAGCTGCCTCAGAGGCGGCAGCCGAGACTTACCGGGAAGAGGAGAAGGCCGGGTCAGGGAATGTCCTGATTGGTTACGGCACTCCCGGGGGTCACGGCGTTGCCCGGCGCACCCGTGCTCCCAAAGCCTCGCTCTCGGTGGTTGAGCCTGTCGAAACCAAGCCTGTCAACACCACCGAGGACGACCTCAGCCTCCTGCGCACCCGCGTCCCCGGCAGGCTCGGCGCGGTGATTTCACCGCTGGTCCGGCGCATGGCCCGGGAGCACGGCGTCGATCTCGGCGGCCTCCAAGGCTCCGGCGACAGTGGCCTCATCATGCGCCGCGACGTCGAAGCGGCCATCTCCACCCCGGCGGTCGAGCAGGCGGAAACCAGGCGCACCCCGGTGGTTGAGCCTGTCGAAACCAAAACCGCAGACCCCCGCACGGGTCTCGCCGTCTCCGCCCGCACTCCTGTCCGCGGTGTCCGGAAGGCAGTGGCCGCGAACATGGCGCGCAGCCGCTCGGAAATCCCGGAAGCGACCGTGTGGGTGGATGTGGATGCCACGGCGTTGATGGAGCTGCGGGAAGGACTCAAAGCCAAGGGTGGGGAAGCTCCGGGCCTGCTCGCCTTCATCGCCCGGTTCGTCACCGCCGGGCTGAAGAAGTACCCGGAACTGAACACGCGGATCGAAACGGCTGAGGACGGCTCGCAGGAGATCGTCTCATTCGACGGGATCAACCTCGGCTTCGCGGCCCAGACCGAGCGTGGCCTGGTGGTGCCTTCCGTCCGCGGCGCCGAGAAACTCAGCGCCCGGGAACTGGACGCGGAAATCCGCCGCCTCACGCAGGTGGCCCGGGACGGCAAGGCGACACCCGCCGAACTCGGCAGCGGCACCTTCACCCTGAACAACTACGGCGTATTCGGCGTGGACGGATCCGCTGCGATCATAAACCACCCGGAGGTGGGCATCCTCGGGGTGGGCCGCATCATCGACAAGCCCTGGGTGGTCAACGGCGAGCTCGCTGTCCGCAAGGTCACCGAGCTCACCCTCACCTTCGACCACCGGGTGTGCGACGGTGGCACCGCCGGCGGCTTCCTCCGCTTCGTGGCGGACGCCATCGAAAACCCCACGTCCTTGCTGGCGGACATCTGAGCTCCTCCACGTTCGACGAGCGCCGCCGGTAGGTTGGCCCTTAGCCGGCCAGCCCTCGGCGGATGTTCCTTATGTGGAGGTAGGCCATCAGCACCAGCAGGGGAGTGTGGATGGCCGGAAGGTTGTGGGCGAACCATTTCGGCAGGTAGATGTCCGTGACCGAGCCGGTTTCGGCGCCGTACCGTTTCGCGAGGCCGGTGAGGGGGCAATGGAATCCGTTGGCGGCAAATACCAGGGTTTCGGCGGCGACCACTGCCGCCGCCATGCCGACGCGCTTGTCGGTCCGCCCGGCCAAGCCGGTGACGAGCACGTAGACGACGCATAGCTCAATCGACAGCCACGCGAGAGTGTGGACTGCCTTGATTGCTGCCACGGCGGACGGATTGTGTTTCGTGGCTGTCACGTTGCCACGGCTTCCCATCGTGACCCCGGGGCTGCTTCGGGAGTCCCCTCGGCAGCCAGCGCGGTGTCCTTGGCCATTCTGCGTTTCCTTTCGGGCGGGATGCACTGGCACCTGCTGGTACCAGTGCATCTCCGGGGATGGTCCCGGACCAGAGGAATAGGTCCCGCCGAAAGGAAACCTAGGGCGTGGTGTGGCCGGGGAGGTCCTGGCTGTTGGCGTCGCCGGGCTGGTGGGCGCGGTACACGAAGTGCTCCACGCGGCGGTCCGGGACCAGCCAGATCAGCGCCACCACCGTGTACACGGCGATACCCAGGAGCGGCTGGGCGAGGGTCAGGGCTATGCCGACGAGGTAGATCAGTGGCGAGGCCTTGCCTTTCCAGTCGCGCCCCAGGGCCTGGGCGACGGCCCCGGTTTTGCCCTGTTCGCGGATGAGTGCCTGCTCCAGGATGTAGAAAGCGATGGCTGCGGCGAGAAGGTTGATGCCGTAGACCAGCACCGGCACCTCTACGAACCCGGACTCATCCATCCACCGGGTGGTGAAGGGGAACAGGGAGAGCCAGAACAGCAGGTGCAGGTTGGCCCAGAGGATGGCACCGTTGACGCGGTCCGCAATCTGGATCAGGTGGTGGTGGTTGTTCCAGTAGATCCCCACATAGACGAAGCTGAGCAGGTAGCTGAGCAAGGTGGGCAGCACCCCGGCGACGCCATGCCAGGTGGGCTCCTCAGGTACTCGCAGCTCCAGCACCATGATGGTGATGATGATTGCCAGCACGCCATCGCTGAACGCCTCAAGCCGGTTTTTGTTCACAGTTCTGCCCTCCGTCAGAAGCATAATGCCCGGTCGCTGGCTTGGGCACCGGTCGCTGCCATGTCAGACGCCGGTCGCGCCCCGCCGTCGAACGCCGTGCCTTTTTTCGATTAGGGTCTTTACGCCCTAGCCGGAGGTCACTAAAGTGATTTAGGTCATAGTCCGGATGGGCGCCCGGGGGCGTCCGGGAAGGGGGAGTGCATCAACACCGACCACTATCGGAAGCCAAGTGACAACCACTACGTTGAAAGCCCCTCCTAGGAGGGGCTTTCCCTTTGCCGCGGGCCACGGCGAACCGGCAACTGGCGGCGTCAGCCGGCCAGGCCGGACAGGCGGGCACGGAGGAAACGCTGCTCGGCTTCGTTGTCCGTCAGGATCAACGCCTCCTCGAACGCCACCCGCGCCTCATCCGGCCGGCCCAGCCGGACCAGGAAGTCACCGCGCGCCGCAGCCAGGTACGGGTACCTGGCAAGCTGCGGCTCGGCGCCAAGCGCATCGAGTTCTGCCAGCCCCTCGGACGGCCCCACCGCGAAGCCCAGGGCGATGGCCCGGTTGAGCCGGACCACGGGGGAGGGCCACCGCTCCATCAGCAGGTCGTAAAGGCCAAGGATCTCCTGCCAGTCGGTGCCGGACCAGGACCCGCTCTCGTCATGGACGGCAGCGATGGCTGCCATGAGGACAAAGCGGCCGGGCGGCCGGGACGCCAGCGCCTCGCGCAGGAGCGCCACTCCTTCCGTGACGGCGTGCCGGTCCCACTTGGACCGGTCCTGGTTCTCCAACAGGACGAGGTCCCGGTTCCCGTCCATCCGGGCATCCCGCCGCGCCTCTGTCAGCAGGACCAGGGCCAGGAGCCCGGCCACATCGGGGTCGGCAGGAAGCAGTTCACGCAGCAGCCGGGCAAGCTCCGCGCCGCGCTCGGCAAGGTCCCGGCGCATCAGGTCGGCTCCTGACGGCGCCGTGTGCCCGGTGGTGTACACGAGGTACACCACCGACAGGACTCCGTCCACCCTCTCGTGCAGCTCGTCCGCCGACGGCACCCGGTAGGGGATGTGAGCGGCCGTGATCTTCTTCTTCGCCCGGGTGATGCGGGCCGCCATGGTGGCCTCGGGGACCAGGAACGCCCGCGCCACCTCGGCCGTGGACAGTCCGCAGAGCAGCCGCAGCGTCAGGGCCACCCGTGCCTCAAAGGGAAGGGCAGGGTGGCAACAGGTAAAAATCAGCCTCAGCCGGTCATCCGGAATATCGTCCCCATCTGTGAACCCGCCGTCGTCGTCCTCACGGCCAAGGAGCTTGGGCAGAGCCCGTTGCGCCGTTGCCGCACGGCGCCGCATATCCAAGGCCCGTCGTCGTGCCGTCACCGTCAGCCAAGCCCCGGGATTGCTCGGGATGCCGTTCCCGCCCCACGTGGACAAGGCGCTGGCGTACGCGTCCTGGACGGCTTCCTCAGCGGCGTCAATGTCCCCGGCAACCCGCACCGTGGCCGCCAGCACGAACGCCCACTCCCGGCGGTGCGCATCGGCAACCGCGGCAGCAACCTCCGAGCCGGCGGCCCGCGCCATCAGCTGACCACCCGGACCGGCCACACCTCAACCCCGACGCCGGCGGGCACCTCCTTGCCGATCTGGAGCGCTTCGTCGAGGTCGGCCGCCTCCACCAGGTAGTAGCCGCCCAGGGTCTCCTTCGACTCGGCAAAGGGGCCGTCCGTCACCACGAACCCGCCGGCCCCGTCGCGGCGGATGGATGTCGCCGTGGAGGACGGGTGGAGGGCGGCGCCGCTGATCAGGGACGCTCCGCGGCGTTCCATGAACTCCTGGTAGTTGGCGCTGATCGACTCGCCTTCGGCCTGCCTGGTCACCGCTTCGTCCTGGTAAATCAGGATCAGATACTTGGACATTTTGAACTCCCTTCGCTTGTCAATAAGAGCCCACTGTTGGAGCCCCTACCCATACGACGCGCAGGGGAAGCCCGGATCGACAACGCTCTAAAAAAAGTTCGCCCGGGCAGCGGAGTTTATGCCGCCGCCCGGACGAGTGTCCGCCTAGCCCAGCTCAGCGCAGATGTTCCGCTGCGTGCCTGACTGCTGCTGGAAGGGCTGGGTCAGGGTGTAGTTGCTGTCAGTGGTGTACTTGACCACACCGGTGTACAGGATGGTGGACGGTCCGCCGAGGTCAACCTTGTCGAACAACAGGACCAGGTTTGCGCCGGACAGCGACCACGTAATGTCGCCGGTGTCGATGTCCGTGGCGCTCCTGGTGACCGAACCCTTCGTGCCGAACGTTACTGACTTTCCGGATTCGGCATTGGTCACCGTGATGGTTGTTCCACGGCCGGCGACGACGGTGTAGATGATTCCGTCCTTGATTCGTGTCATGCGGACGTCCTGTGTCCCACCGGTCGAACTGAGCGTGACGTCAAAACCGGGGCACGCAGGATACGCCGGGACCGGCGGGGCGGCCTGGACCGCTTGTGGAGCCAGCAGCGCCATCGCTGCCAAGAGCGTCGCCAGAAGCAGGCGCACTAGTATTTTCCTCATTTTTGGTTTCTCCATTTTTGCCTGAATTGAGCAATGTGGTTGGCGCACCACCAAGACGGGGGAGGAGACCGTTCGCCATGCAAAGTCGGGGCTATGCCCTGTGTGCAGCACCGGAACGGCGCTGTGTGGCGTCCATGGCCGCTGTGCGGCCTACGCCACAGCGTACGGAGGATCGGTGTGGCGCAAACAGTCTTGACAGGTGTAAAGGCGGGTGAATTCGGCGTAAACGGCGTGCCCATTGGTCGATGACGCACGCGCGTCCTGGGGGCGGGCCGTTCCGCCCGGCGTAAAGGAATCGTTAAAGTTTCGGCCGAAAGAGCAGCCGGCGGGCTGTGCCGCAGGCGCCGGCAAGTACTTTGGACGCAGTGCCGCCTTCTCAGGGACCCCCAACCTGGAGAAGGCGGCACGCCTGCTTTTGGGGCGGCAGTCGTCCCTGTATTTCCAAGGTACCGCGCTCCGGGGGGCTTGCCGCAAGGCCCCCGGGCTGACGCATACTGGGTGCCGCATCCCGGCTGGCGGGTGCAGGAACGGGCGGGGACAACATGCATGATGTGGTGATAGCGGGGAGCGGGCCCACGGGGTTGATGCTCGCGGCGGAATTGCGCCTGGCGGGCGTGGA
The DNA here is from genome assembly GCF_058267675.1 of Pseudarthrobacter sp. MOO14. Lineage (NCBI taxonomy): Bacteria > Bacillati > Actinomycetota > Actinomycetes > Micrococcales > Micrococcaceae > Pseudarthrobacter > Pseudarthrobacter sp. MOO14. Next base: position 1,312,770 of record NZ_CM177849.1, on the reverse strand, counting down.
GGCGCTGGTGCTGGAGCGGCGGCCGTCCCAGGAGCTGGCCGGCTCCCGCGGCGGTGGAATCCACGCGCGAACCATTGAACTGCTGGACCAGCGCGGCATCGCGGAGCGGTTCCTTGCCGAGGGCAAGACCGTTCAGGCGGCAACGTTTGGCGCCACCCAGCTGGACCTGGCCGGCCTGCCCACGCGCCACCCGTACACGCTGGCCCTGTTCCAGAACCACATCGAGCGGCTGCTGCTGGGCTGGGCAGAGGAGCTGGGCGTGCAGGTCCGGCGGGGCGTGGAGGTCACCGGCGTGGTTGCGGACGACGACGGCGCCGACGTGCAGCTCGCCGGCGGCGGACCCGTGCGGGCCAGGTTTGTGGTGGGCACCGACGGCGGACGCAGCGTGGTGCGGCGCTCGGCGGGGATCAACTTCCCCGGCCCGGACGCCACCCGCAGCAGCCTCATCGCGGAGGTGAAGGTGGCCGGCGAACCCGTGCAGCAGGGCACAGTGGATGCCCGCGGCATCCACGGGCTGTACCCGATGGGGGACGGCATGGTCCGGGTGGTGGTGACCGAAGGGGAGCTGGGTCCCGCCACCGAGCCCACGCTGGAGGACCTGCGCCGCGCTTTGACCGATGTGTTCGGCACGGACTTCGGCGTGCACAGCCCTGCCTGGCTCTCGCGTTTCACGGACGCCACCCGGCAGGCGGAGTCCTATCGGAAGGGCCGCGTCCTGTTGGCCGGCGACGCCGCCCACGTCCATTCCCCGACCGGCGGGCAGGGCATTGGCCTGGGCCTCCAGGATGCCGTGAACCTCGGTTGGAAGCTGGCGCAGGTGGTCCGCGGAATATCCGGGGACCACCTGCTGGACACCTACCATGCCGAACGCCACCCGGCAGGCGCCCGCGCGCTCAAATACACCATGGCGCAGTCCCTGTTCCAGAAGGCCGATCCCCGGCAGGAGGCGCTGCGGGACCTGCTGGACGAGGTCCTCCGCCGCGATGGCGCCGCCGATCCGGTGACGGCACTGGTCACCGGCCTCGACGTCGCCTACGGTCCTGGCACGGGCCACCCCCTCGTGGGGCGCCGGATGCCCGACCTGGATATCGCCACCGTTGGGGGATCCGTGCGGATTTGTGAGCTGTTGCACCAGGCACGGCCACTGCTGCTGGAACTTGGCGGTGCCGGCCTGGACGCGGGTGCGTGGACTGGACGGGTGCGGCAGGTTTCCGGGACGTACGACGGCGCGTGGGAGCTCCCGGTGCTGGGCGTGGTGCCTGCACCAACGGCAGTGCTGGTGCGTCCCGACGGCTACGTGGCCTGGGCCGGCGGGCACTCGGCGTCGGGCCTGCCGGAAGCGATGGCGGAGTGGTTGGGTCCAGCCCGCTGAATCCTTGCATGATCTTGACAGAAAATTGTGCGCTTGCACGCTGTTGCCGGAAGGCAGGTGCTTGTAGGCTGGCCCAAGGTCAGGCAGACGGCCAGCAACGCACCGTCTGAGGATATCCGTGACCGCTCTCCCCACAACACCCGAGCCCCTTCCGGGCGTGCATCCGCCTCCCCCCTAGCTGGCGCGGATGTGGCCCAAGGGAAATCCATGATTCGGGGGTGGGCCACATCCACGCCGTACACTCCGGGAGTCAGCAGCGTCGCTGGCTCCCGGGCCGGCGGGGAACGCCGCCGGCGTGCAACCTCAATCCTCGAAGTAGGCGGCTGTGGGCTGGGAGCCCGTGAACCGGTCCACCAGCGACTGGGCAAGATCGTTGAGCTTTTGGTTCCGCGTGTTGGAGGCCCGGCGGAGTACTTCAAACGCCTGGTCCTTGCTGCACTGGTTTTGCGCCATGATGATCCCGCAGGCCACGTCAATCGCGGTCCTGGTGTCCATCGCGGCCTTCAGGTGCTCGGCACGCTGGTCCGCGGACGCTATCCGGATGGCCAGGCGCAGGGCCATGCCCGCCATGTCCGCAAACCGTACCGCCTCGGACACCGCCCGCTCACTGAAGAGCCCGCTGGCGGGTGCGAAAAAATCCAGGACGGCCCCGGCGTCGTCCTGCAGTTTCATGGGCACCCCCAGCGCGCTGGCGATGCCCGCGGCTGCGAGGGCCTGGCGGTACTCGGGCCACCGGGGGTCGGAGTCCACGTCACCCAGCAGGACGGGGACGCCGGTCTCCAGCGCGTCGACGCAGGGCCCGTCTCCCAGCGTCTGCTCGATCCTGTCCAGCACCACCGCAGTATCGCTGCTGCCGCCAATGGTGGCCGTGTGCTTGCGGCGGCGCAGGGTCACGGCGCATTCAATAGGCGTGCCGGTGGTGTCCGTCATGGTGGCCGCCGCAAACGTGGTGATGGCGTCCAACACGGATTTGATGTCTTCCGTGCCGCCGATCAGTTCGACGAGCCGCTCGAAATCTTCTGCCATGTCCTGGTCCACCATGTGTTCAATGTAGAAGGCGCGCCGGCCGGCCACAAGCCACGATGTTGGGCCCCGTTTTCAGCGTCCGCCCAGCTTCCACACAGGGCAGTTATGGAAACGTTATATATGCTTGCTTAGTGGTTTTTAGGTCAAGCAGTGGAATTTTGTCAGCCGCGGAGCGCCCGGCCTTGCCCGGAACGGGGCTCATCGCCGGGCGCAAGCATGCCCTGGACGGGCTCCGCACCATCGCCGTGGCGGGAGTGTTCTTTTTTCACACGGCCACCGATCTTGTCCCCGGGGGATCCATCGGCGTCGACGTCTTCTTCACGCTCAGCGGCTTCGTGATCACGCTGCTGATCATGAAGGAGTGGAGCACCACCGGCCGCCTCCACCTGGGCATCTTCTACGCCAAGCGCCTGGCCCGGCTCTGGCCGGCGTTGCTGGCGCTCTGCGCGGTGATCCTCGTGGCAGGCCTCCTGTTCCCGGCCTCGGGCTGGGGCGGACAGGCGGGGTTCGTCCTGCCGGCCGCGGCCTACGTGATGAACCTGGCGCACTTTGGCGTGTTCGGCGACTCCATCGCCGGGGAAACGCTGGGCCCCACCTGGACCCTGGCCGTCGAGGAGCAGTTCTACCTGGTGTGGCCGCTCCTGCTGCTGGTGATGCTCCGGTTGTGGAAGGTCCGCACCGTCGCCTTCGCCACGCTGGCGGTGGCCGGCGCGTTCCTGCTGAACCGGATCCTGCTGGTCACCGAGGGCCAGCCGCTGGCCCGGATCTACAACGGCCCGGATACCCGCGCCGACGAGCTGCTGATTGGCTGCGCACTGGCCCTGCTGTTCACCTCCGTGCGGACCGGCTCCCGGCTGCACGGTGGGTTGGTGTCCGTGGCCCGCTGGGGAGCCCCGCTGGCGGCCATTACTCTGGCGGCCGCCCTGTTCCTGTTCCTGGAACCTGACAGACCTGGCGTGTGGTTCACGGTTTTCTGGGCTGCCGGGCCCGCGGTGCTCGCCCTGTTGTCAGCGGTGCTGATAGGAGCCTTGGTGCTCGAGCCGGCAGGGTTCCTGGCGCGGATCCTGAGCCACCCGTGGCTTGCCAACCCCGGCCGCGACCTGTCGTATGCGATGTACCTCTGGCACTTGCCGGTGTACCTGTTGCTGATGCGGCTGATCCCGGCGTTGCCCCTCCGGATCGCGTTGACCGCGGTCCTCACCGTGCTGGTGGCGTACGCGTCGGTCCGCTTTGTGGAGCGGCCGCTCCGGCAGTGGGCCAACGCAAAGCTGGAACCCGCCGTCGAGCCGGTACCACGGGAACGCACCAAGGAGCCGGTGGCCGCCTGAGCCACTCTGCTCCCGGCGGCCGAAGGCCCGGCCGGCAGGCGGCCTGTGCCGTCAGTGCTGGATGCTTTCCTGGTCGCGGTGCGCAGCGGGTTCGATCTGGAAGGTGGAATGCTCGATGCTGACGTCGAAGTCCTTGGCCACGCAGCGTTGCAGGTCGGCCAGGATGCTTGCCGAGTGCCCGTCGCGCATGCACTGATCCTGCACGGTGACGTGGGCGGACAACACCGGAACGCCCGAAGCCACCAGTGAAGCGTGCAGGTCGTGGACGTCGATGACGTGCGGCAGGGCCAGGATGTGTTCCCGTACTTTGGCCAGGTCCAGGCCCGGGGGAGTACTTTCCATCAGCACGTTCACTGTGTCCCGGAGCAGGCTGAGGGTGCGCGGGATGATCAGCGCACCGATCAGCAGGGACACGACGGCGTCCGCCCGGGTCCAGCCGGTCAGGGCGATGACCAGTGCTGCCACGATCACCGCGATGGAACCCAGGGCGTCGTTGAGCACCTCGAGGAACGCGGCCTTCATGTTGAAGTTGTGGTGACGGCCGGAGGCGAGCACCAACAGCCCCACCGCGTTGCCGGCCAGGCCGATGACGCCGAACCACAGCATGAGGGAGCCGCCCACCTCGGGAGGGGCAAACAGCCGGCGGATGCCCTCCACAATGACGAATCCGCCCACGCCCAGCAGCAATGCGGCCTGCCCGGCCGCGGCGATGATTTCGGCGCGCTTGTAACCCCAGGTGCGGGTGTGGGTGGCAGGCTTCAGGGCGAGGGATGCCGCAATCACTGCAATGAGGAGCCCGGCGGAATCGGTAAACATGTGCCCGGCGTCCGCCAGCAGGGCCAGGCTCCCGGTCAGGACCGTTCCGAGGATCTCGGCCAGCATCACGGTAAACGTGATGCCGAAAACCAGCAGCAGCTTTCCGCGCTGGCCGTGGTGGTCGGCTCCGCCGTGGGAGTGGCTGTGTCCGCTGCCCACGGGTCAGCCTTTCCTCATGGTGGGCATGCCCAAGGACTGCGGAGCCGGCCCGCAGCAGTCGTCGCCGGCCGGGTCCTGCTCCGCGTGCGGAACCGCGCAGCAGGGGTCCCCGCGCCACGCACTGATGCCTTCACGGACGGCGATTGCCGCAATGACCAGGGCGGCCCCGGCATCCGCCCACCACCAGCCCAAGGTGCTGTTCAGGACCAGGCCAACCAGCAGCACGGCGGAGAGGTAGGTGCACAGCAGGGTCTGCTTCGAATCGGCCACTGCCGTCCGGGAGCCGAGTTCGCGGCCGGCACGGCGCTGGGCCCAGGACAGGACGGGCATGACGGCCAGGCTCAGGGCCGCGATGACGATGCCGGGACCCGAGTGCTGCGCTTCTCCCGCGCCTGCCAGCGAGCGGACGGCGTCAACGGCCACGAACGCGGCAAGGGCAAAGAAGGAAACGGCGATGATCCGCAGCGTCAGGTGCTCGCGCCGCTCCGGGTCCTTGGCGGAGAACTGCCAGGACAACGCCAGTGCGGACGCCACCTCGATCACCGAGTCCAGCCCGAAGCCGATCAGGGCCGAGGAGTCGGCCACCCCGCCCGCCCACAGCGCCACGGCGGCCTCGATGACGTTGTAGGTGATGGTGGCCGCTGCAAAGAGCCGGATCCGGCGGCTGAGGACCCGCCGGCGTTCCGTGCCGGGCATGTGGAGTGCTGTCATCACGCCACGTTCCCGTCGGGGCCGCAGCAGGTGGGGTCCACGGCCAGGACCACGTTGATCAGGTCCGTGATGGCGTGGCCGATCCGGGCATCCGCGAGCTCGTAGCGTGTGCGCCGGCCGTCCGGAACAGCAACCACCAGGCCGCACCCGCGCAGGCACGCCAGGTGGTTGGACATGCTCTGCCGTGACACGCCGAGGCTGTCCGCCAGGTCCGAGGGGTACGAGGCTGCCCCGGAAAGCGCCAGGAGGACACGGGCGCGGGTGGGGTCTGAGACCGCGTAGCCGAACCGGGCCAGCACGGGAGCCTGCGTGAGGGTTTGCATGATCCCAAAGTACATAGCTGGCTGTATTCAGGCAACTGTGTACTTTGGGACTGCGACGGCCCCCGGGTTGCTAGTAGCCGGAGGTGTTGGTGGCCTGGCAGGTCTGGTCGCTTCCGGTCTGCGCCACCACGCTTCCGGAATCAGCTGACGACGGCGGTGTGGCGGGCTTGGTGCCGGTCACGAAGTCGGTGCCGGCAGAGAGCTGCACGCCCTGGATGTTGGCCACCTGCTGGACGCTGCCGGCCGGCAGGCCGAACAGTGCGGCGACGTCCGCTGCCACGTCTTCATACCCGGCGCTGTAGTAGACCATGGTCTGGGTGCGGACGGTGGCCTGGAGCTTGGTCACCTTGGTGAAGCCGGCGTCGGCCAACAGGCCGGCGATGGCAGTGCTTCGGGCCGTCACGCCGGTGCCGTTGGCAACGGATACCGGCTGCAGCGCCTTGTCGTAGGCGGGTGCCGCGGGTGTCGCGGGTGCCTGGGTGGGGGCGGCGGTGGCCGGCTGGCTCAGGTCCGGATTGCTGCGCAGTGCAGCGAAGAAGTTGGCGGCCGCCGGCTCGTCCAGGGCCAGCCTGTTGGGGTCCTGCGGCGCCGGGACGGTGGGAGTGGTGATGAAGTTGACGCTCGCCGGATCGATGTTCTTCAGCCGGTTGGCGATGGTCAGCAGCGACGGCACGGAGGACAGCCCCGAATCCACGGTCAGGTTCTTGGTGACCGTATCAGCGATGGTCAGTACCTTTTGCGGGTTGCTGAGTGTTCCCTCGGACTTGAGTTTGCGGGTCAGCGAGGCCAGGAATCCCTGCTGGGCCTTGATCCGGCCCAGGTCCCCGCCGTTGGCGAAACCATGCCGGGTGCGCAGGAACGCCAGCGCCTGTTCACCCTGCACCTGGGAGGTGCCGGCGGGCAGGTGCAGCCCGGAATCGGGATCGTCCACGGCGTCGCTGACACATACGTCCACGCCGCCCACCGCGTTGGACAGTTCCTTGACGGCGTTGAAATCGGCCATCATGAAGTGGTCGATCTCCAGGCCGGTGAGCTTGTTCACGGTGTCCACTGCGCAGCCGATTCCAGCCTGCTTCATGGCGCTGTTGATCATGGCGCCCTGCTGTGCGGGATACTTCTGGCCGGTCTTCGGGTCCGTGCAGGCCGGGATGTTCACCAGGAGGTCGCGGGGAAAGCTCACCACGTTGACGTGTTTGTTGTCCGCCGAGATGTCCAGCAGCATCATTACGTCGGACTGTCCGTAGCCGGAGGAATCGTCCGCGCTGCCGTACTCGCTGTTGTTCCCGCTCCGGGTGTCCGAGCCCAGCACCAGGATCTGCATCCGGTCCGTGCTGTCATTGACCGCACCTTCGGTGCGTTCGCCACCGGCGGTCAGCGCCGCGGTGCTGATGTTGGACTGCAGGCGCCAGGCCCAGTAGCCGCCGAACGCCAGGACGCCGAGGAGGAGCACGGAGACGACGGCGACCACAGCCTTGACCCAGCGCGGGGCACGGCGGCGGGGCCTGCTGTGGCGGAAACTGGCGGCGTACAGCTCGCCTTGGCCCGGATAGGCAACGGGAGTGGAGCCTTCCTGTTCCGGGCCGGGAGATTTTCTGGAACCGAACACGACGAAATGACCTTCGGGAGGGGACAGGTTTCCGCTACCCTACAGGGCCAAGCTGGCAATTTCCCCAGAATGCCGGTTTCCCGGCCGCGCCGGTGCGGTCCCCGGGCGGCGGGGGCGTACTCTTTTTTCTCGGCGGTACCCGCCCCGGAGATGGGCCCGGCCGTGGAGGAAGCCCGGGGTGCAGGCTGAGGAACGGACAGATGGATACAGGTCAAAAACAACGCAGCGCGGCCCGCCCTGCCCGGCCCGGATGGGGACGATTTACTCTCTGGCTGGAGGATGACTCGCCGGGTCGCCTCCGGCCGCTGATCCTGGCCGTGGTCCTCACGCTCTCGGCGATCGGGCTCGTGGAGGTGGCGTCGGCGTCGTCCGTGGAATCCGTGGCGGCAGGAAACAATCCGTACGATCTCCCGCTCAAGCAGGCCATGTGGACCGTTGCAGGCGTGGTGATCATGCTGCTTCTGGCCCGGATGCCCGTGCGGCGGATCCGGCGCCTGGGCTGGCCCATGCTGATCGGGTCACTGGCAGCGCTGGTCCTGGTGTTCACGCCGCTGGGCATGTCCGTGAATGGCAACCGGAACTGGCTGAGCGTAGGCGGATTCACCGCCCAGCCCTCCGAGTTCGCCAAGCTGGCGCTGATTGTCTGGGCCGCGGCCATCCTGGACCGGAAACAGGCCCTGCTGGCGAACTGGAAACATGCGGTGGTACCGCTGGGCCCCGCCGGCGGGCTGATCATGATCATCGTGGCGTTGGGGCACGACCTCGGCACCACCATGATCATCATGTTGATCCTTGCCGCCACCATGTTCTACGGCGGGGTTCGGATGAAGGTGTTCTCCGTGGCCGGCCTGATCTGCGTTGTGGCCGCCCTGGTCCTCGCGGCAACCAGCGGCAACAGGATGGGCCGGATCTCGTCCTGGCTGGGCATGGGTTCGGACGAGGACGCCCAGGGCATGGGTTACCAAGCGCAGCACGGCGCATACGCGCTTGCCTCCGGCGGCTGGTTCGGAGTGGGCCTGGGGCAGAGCCGGCAGAAATGGAATTGGATCCCGGAAGCCCACAACGACTTCATCTTCTCCATCCTGGGCGAAGAACTTGGGCTGGCCGGCACCCTCCTGGTCCTCGGGCTGTTCGCGATCCTTGCCATCACGGTCTTCAAGACGATTGCCCGCACCACGGACACCTTCTCGCGGATCGTTGCCTGCAGCGTGATCACCTGGATCCTGGGGCAGGCGGTGATCAACATCGCCATGGTGAGCGGGTTGCTGCCGGTCATCGGTGTCCCGCTGCCGTTCATCTCCTACGGCGGCTCGGCCATGGTCTCCTCCCTGGCCGGCATCGGGGTGATCCTGGCCGTGACCCGGCCGGAACATCCGGACACCAAGTCCCCGGCCAAAGCTGCCGCCCCGGCGAAGCGGGTGAGGGAACACGAACACCAGCGGTAGCGCCGGTAGGGCCGTTCCGGGAACGCCCATGACGGCTGTCCGCTTCATTGTGGCCTTCGGGATCGTCAGTGCCCTGATGGACATGGTGTACGAGGGCGCGCGGAGCGTCACCGGGCCCTACCTGGGCGCCCTGGGTGCCTCGGCGCTCCTCGTCAGCGTGGTCACGGGGGCGGGTGAGGCCGTCGCCCTGGTCCTCCGCCTGCTGTTCGGGCGCCTCGCGGACCGGCCGGCACTGCGTTGGTCCCTTGCCATCTCCGGCTATGCCCTCACGGCGTTGTCCGTGCCGCTCCTGGGCATCAGCAATGCACTGTGGATCGCCTGCCTCCTGGTCCTGGCCGAACGGCTGGGCAAGGCCGTGCGGAGCCCTGCCAAAGACACCATGCTGGCTGAGGCCGGTTCCGCCTTGGGCCAGGGCAAGGCCTTTGCGCTGCACGAAGCGCTGGACCAGGTGGGAGCACTGCTGGGGCCCCTCCTGGTGGGGGCGGCGCTCGCCCTGACGGGAAGCTACGGGCCGGGATTCCTGCTGCTGGCCATCCCCGGGCTGGCGGCCATGCTGTTGCTGTTCTGGCTGAAGAACAAGGTGCCGGACCCGGCCGCCTACGAGACCGTCCCGGGCCAGCCGCCCGCGGAACACGCCACCCCGCAGGCCGATGCCCGTCCTGGGGCTCCACCCGCACCGCCCGGCAGGGCTGCCCCGTTGCCCCGGCAGTACTGGATTTACGCCGCGTTCAGCAGCCTCACCATGTTTGGCTATGCCACGTTCGGGCTTCTCTCGTTCCACCTGGTGCAGGCCGGACTGCTTCCGCCCGCGCTGGTCCCGGTCCTCTACGCGGTGGCCATGGGAGTTGACGCCGTGGCGGCCCTGGCCTCCGGGTGGCTCTTTGACCGGGTGGGCCTGAAAGTCCTCGTGGTCCTGCCGGTGCTGGCCGCAGCAGTCCCGTGGCTTGGCTTCAGCAACAACACAATGCTCGCGGTGGCGGGGGTGCTGGTGTGGGGAGCGGCCATGGGGGTCCAGGAAAGCACCATGCGGGCCGGCGTCGCGGGGCTGGCACCCGCAGCCCGGCGGGGGAGTGCATACGGGATGTTCACTGCCTGTTACGGCCTTGCCTGGCTGGCGGGAAGCTTCCTCATCGGCCTGCTCTATGAACAATCAATTCCGGCCTTGGCGGTGACCATCACCGGGGTGCAGGCAGTGGCCCTGGTGATCTTCGTCGTCGTCCGTCCGCACGCCGGCAGGCCATAAGCCGGCCGGAGGAGGCGCCGAAGGGACTCAGGCGACGGCACTCTCAATCTCGGGGCACTCACTGCAACGGACCTCCGCAACCAGCGAGCCGGCGTCGTCCTTGCGGAAATGCGTGACGTGCTTAGTGGCCCTGCCGCAGGTGGGGCAGTAGCTCTGGCTTTGTTTTGTCCACATGCATGAATAATACGGAACGCCCCGCCAAAGGGAAGATCGGGGAACCGAACTATGTGGATGCCCGCAGCTGATTTTCATCAGATCTTGACCAAACCTGCTGGCGATCCTTCGGGAAACGCTGAGACTCGGCGCGTAGCTTGGGCTCATCAGGCAGTTTCAGTGGCATGGACGGAGCGCAGGGCAATGACCATTACAGATTACTTCGTGGCTCTCGGCGGCATGTTGGCTTCCCTCGGAGCTGCCGGGCTCGTCGCGGCCGGGCTCATCCGGGCGCGGGCGCGCCACTAACCCCTCCGGGTACCGGTACGCCGCTGCCCTTCCGGTAGTCCTCAGGCAAACGCCGGGGGCTCAAACCGGGTGCCCGCGGCGCCGCTGGGCATGGTGCTGAGGATGCTGTCCGCAACGCTGCGGACCTTGAGGTTGCGGTGCCGCGACGCCCCGGCGAGCCTGCTGAAGGCCTCGGGGTAGGAACAGCGGTTTTGTGCCATCAGCACACCGCAGGCCACATCGATGGAGGTCCTGCTCTCCAGCACCTGCTTCAGGTTGTCCCCGGAGCGGATGACGCCGTGGACGTCCAAGGCCAGCTTCAGGCTCTGTGAGGCCACCCCGGCAAACCAGGCCGCCTCGTTGGTGATCCGGGTGATGAAGGCGTAGTTGCCGTGGGCCAGGAACACCAGGGCTCCCGACGATCCGGGCCTCAGTTCGAGGGGGAGGGCCAATGCCGCTCCGTATCCGCCGTCCAGCAACCGGTGACGGTACGCCTGCCAGCGCGCGGCGGAGCCCGTGGGGTTGACCACCACGGGCGCTGACAACGCCACGCCCAGCGCTGTGGGCCCGTCCCCGTGTTCCTCCTCGGCCGCCGCGAAGCGGGCTGCTCCCGGTGTGCTGCCGGCACCGGCGGCGTAGGTTCGCTGCCTGTGCAGCACGGCGCCGCACTCGATCGTTGAGCCGGCCGTCGTACTGAGCCACCTGGCCCCTGCGTCGGCGAGCGTCTGCAGGGAGCCGGCGTCGTCTTCGGTACCTGTTATCAGGTCCAGCAGGAACCCTTGCCGTTCGGGTCCCCTGTTATGCGCCGGGCCAACCGCCACCCCGCACCCCCATTCAAGTCGTACCCAGTGGCATCGGCCGCCGCAGGTTTCCTTGCAATTTATTGGGTGGCCAGGGCGCGTGCACGAGTAGCCGGTACTCTACTTTTTCCGGCGGCCGGCGCAGGTACTTGCCCGGGCTCTTCGGGAACCGGGCCGGCGGATGGGCTACGATAGATTCGTTAGACAGCCAAGCAAGTAGGATATCGAAGGAATTCGCATGAACCCGCATGGTGCAAGCGAAGGCTACTCGTACCCCACCCTGGAAGACACAGAGCCCAGGGCCGTTGATGTGATCAACGCCCTCCGGGAGTTCCGCACATCCGAAACCGCCATGCGCCGGCGCACCCGCTCGTCGCCCGCAATGGGGGAGACCGATCTCTTGGCCCTGCGGTACCTCATTGACGCAGAAGCCGCCGGCGTGGGCGTACGCCCCACGGAACTGGCAGGCCGGCTGGGAATCACCTCGGCCTCCATGACCACGCTCGTGGACCGGCTGGTTGCCAGCGGCCATGTAACGCGTGAACGCCACCCGTCGGACCGCCGCGCCATCATTCTCCGGCCCGCACCCGGAGCCGACGAGGAAGTCCGGCATAACCTCAACCAAATGCATAAGCGCATGCTCGAGGCCGCCGAGTCCCTGTCGCCGGAGGAAATCAAAGCGGTGATGCACTTCCTGATGCGCATGCGCGAGGCGGTGGACGCCGTCAACATGGCTCCGCACATTGGATCCCGGTAGACAACGAAGTAATCCTAGTTAGACTAGCTACATTGTTAGTGAACTATCGGATGGTGGATCGAATGACTGCAGTACTTGAACCTCAGGCGGCCGGGCACTCGATCCCGGTGACGATAGACACCGAGACTCCCGCCCGGCCCGCGGAAAGCGTGGCGCTGGACATCACGGCACCCGCGGCCCCCATGCATTGCGGCGTGGAAATGACGGCCTCCCCGGTCCCCATTGCTTCCCTCGGCTGGGCTCCACTTGAGCTCGGCTCCTCCGAATGGTCATGTGCCTGCGGGTACAGGCTGGATAGCGAACCTGCCGGAGATCCACTGGAAGCGGTCCGACTGGCCTCCGCGCGGGTGGAAAGCATCCAGTGGGAGCTGGATGCCGCGCAGGAGGGGTTTGCCAACGCCGTGCGCGGCGCCTCCCGGCTGGGTGCCGCGCCGGACGCCCTGAGCGACGCGGCGGGCCTGACCCAGCTGGAACTCCGGGAGTTCCTCGCCGGCAGCGACCGGCTGCTGTAGGTCCAGGAGCTGTTCGACCCGAAACTCCCGGAAGAAAGCCATGACGTCACGAAGTGCAGCCACCCGTCTGTTCGGGTGCAGCTGCACTTCGTTGGTTAAAGCGGGAGAGGAAAATGTGGCCGGCCGGCTCTGGCCCGATCAGGGGGCGCGGCGAGCGGCCGGGACGGGCTATGCGGCCTGGCGGGCAGGCGTCGCGGAACGATGCCGCCGGTCAGCCAGCACGCTGATGGTGCAGGGTGCCTGGCCGGGATCGATCTTGGCCGGCAGGTGCCTGGACCGGGCTGCGGAACGGAGCATTTCCAGCGCATCCTCATCCACCCAGGCGCTGGAGATATCAAGCTCCAGGTCCAGGCCCCCTTTGAGGGAGTTGGCACGCTTGGCCACGACATAGAGTGCGTTGATGCTGTGGATGGTGATATGCCCCTTTGCAATCACCTGGGCCTTGCTGTGGTCCAGGTCAATCCGGACCACGATATTAAGCTTCGAATTCACGTTGTAAAGCCTTCCCCGGCATTGGCTGCGACGCTGCAGCTTCTTGCATGGCCTGTTTGCTTAAGCCTCAACCAGAGTAGGGACAGAATGTGATGTGCGCAACACTGCGGCCTTTATGACATCGAAGCGATCGTTGGCCCTCCCGCTCTGATCCGTGATGTGATCAAGGCACGCCCAGTAGCACCGCCTCCGAAGGACAACCCATGAGCAAAGAACAGCTGATCATTATCGGTTCCGGCCCGTCCGGCTACACCGCCGCCATCTACGCCGCCCGCGCCGGACTGAACCCGCTGGTCCTGGCCGGCTCCGTCACGGCCGGCGGTGCCCTGATGAACACCACCGAAGTGGAGAATTTCCCCGGTTTCCCGGGCGGCATCCAGGGCCCGGAGCTGATGGACGGCCTGCAGCAGCAGGCGGAAAAGTTCGGCGCCCGTATCGAGTACGACGACGCCACCTCCGTTGAGCTCAAAGGCCCCGTCAAGCGCGTGGTCACCGGCGGCGGGGAGACGTACGAGGCGCAGGCGGTCATCCTCGCCACCGGCTCCGCCTATAAGGAACTCGGCCTGCCGGAGGAGAAGAAGTTCAGCGGCCACGGCGTCTCCTGGTGCGCCACCTGCGACGGGTTCTTCTTCCGCGACCAGGACATCATCGTCGTGGGCGGCGGCGACTCCGCCATGGAGGAAGCAACTTTCCTGACCCGCTTCGGCAAGACCGTCACTGTGGTGGTCCGCAAGGGCGAACTGCGGGCCTCCCGCATCATGGCGCAGCGGGCCAAGGACAACCCCAAGATCCGGTTCGCCTGGAACTCCGCGGTCAGCGCCATCCACGGCGACGGCAAGGTCACCGGCGTGACCCTCACGGATACCCGCACCGGCGAAACCCGGCACCAGGACGCCACCGGCATCTTCGTGGCCATCGGGCACCTGCCGCGGACCGAACTCGTGGCCGGCCAAGTGGATCTGGACGAGGAGGGCTACATCAAAGTGGATGCCCCCACCACCTGCACCAACCTCGCCGGAGTCTTCGCCTGCGGCGATGCCGTTGACCACCGGTACCGGCAGGCCATCACTGCGGCCGGCACCGGCTGCGCGGCTGCCCTGGACGCGGAACGCTTCCTGGCAGCCTTGGAGGACGCAGCCAGCATCGCGACCGCGCTGGTGGAGGAACCGACGCACAACTGAGGCAGTCCGGCGGCGGGCCCCCGGGGTCAGACCACTTCGGGGAGCCTGCCCGTTAATACAGAGACCGGAGCGGCAGACCAGCGCTCGCGTTCGGGCTCGTAGGAGATCACCATCGACGCGTCGTTCTCGCGAGCCTCGTCGATGGCGAGCAGCAGGGCATCCTCCATGTGCCGGGCATACTCCAGGCGCTCCTGCAGGGAACCCTGCAGGCCGGCGTCGTCAATCAGCACGTGGCCCTTGCCGTCCACAATGACCTTCAGTGAATACCCGCGGTCCTCGTGCAAGGACCCCCGGGTGGACGCAATCTCGGTGACCCGGTCTGCCCGGACCAACCCGTTGCCCAGAGTGCGAACCCACACTTCACCCATGAAATGACCTCCCCTTGGCGGTGGGCACGAATCAGCGCCCCATAAGGCGAACGCTACTCCTCGCCGGCCCTTTTGTGACCCCTGTATTTTTACCGCCGGGACGCACGCCGGTGGGGGGACCTTCGGCACTTTCGGCATGCGGTGGGGCCGGGGGAGGGTGGTGCCATGGCGGACCGGACTTCCACCGGCGGGAGCGGCAACGTTGGCTCCGCAGTGGTCAATGCCCTGCTCCTGTACGGGATCAACATCTGGCCCGGGTGGCAGGTGCTGCCCTTCCTCACCTCCGGCATGGTCCGCGTCCTTGACCTCATCAACGCGTCCCTGATCGCCGGCATCGTGGTGGGCGTGGTCTGCGTCCTGATCCGTGCCCGGGCCCTTTGGGCCGTGGGAAACCTGGTGGCGCTGGGCTTCGGCCTGGCCGCCACCGTCCGCGTCTGGGAGGTCTTCCCCTTCGACTTCACGGGCGGCTGGACCGGCTGGCCGGTGCTGGTGCGGGTGCTCCTGGTGATCGCCATGGCGGGCTCGGTCATTGGGGCTGTGGCGGAGCTGGTCAACCTGGTCCGGGCGTTGGCGGGCATCGAGCCCCGGCCCAGGAAACGTTAGGGGCCGGGGGCGCTGCCACACCCCGTCCTTCGCGTCACGGCCCTGATGCGTTGGCGGCGGCCATAGGATAAATCTGATGACTTCCCCGGATGACGCCCAGCCCTTCAACCTGCGCAGTATTGCGGTCGCCGCGTTCGGTCCCACGCTGCTCTTCGGAATCGGCCAGGGTGCCATCCTCCCGGTGGTGGCATTGTCGGCCCGCGAGCTGGGCGCATCAGTGGCCGTGGCAGCCCTCATCGTGACCCTCATCGGCCTGGGCTCCTGGTTCTTCAACCTTCCCGCGTCCCTGGTGACCCTGCGCTTCGGAGAGCGTTGGTCCATCGTGGGCGCCGCCGTCGCCGCCGGCCTGGCCCTCGCCGCCGCCGCCACCTCCGCGCTGGCCCCGAACGGACTCTGGCTGCTGGCCGTGGCGATGACCGTCGTCGGGATGTCCGGTGCGGTGTTCGGCCTGGCCCGGCAGAAATACCTCACCGAGGCCGTGCCCGTGGCGTTCCGTGCCAGGGCACTGTCCACCTTGGGCGGGGTGAACCGTATCGGAGTGTTCATCGGCCCCTTTGCGGGCGCGGCCGTGATGCAGTTCTTCGGCATCGCCGGCGCGTACTGGGTGGGCGTGGTGGCCATGGCCGCGGCAGCCCTGCTGTCCCTCACCATCCCGGACCTGGCCGTGCCGGACGCCCCGCCGGGCGGGGACGGCGCCGCCCAGCCCACGCTCCGGAGCGTCGCGGTTTCGCACGCCGGCGTATTCCTCTCGCTGGGCGTGGGCATCCTGCTGCTCAGTGCGTTGCGGTCCTCCCGGCAGGTGGTGATCCCGCTCTGGGCCGACCATCTGGGCATGGACGCCACCTCCGCGTCCCTGATCTACGGCCTCTCCGGTGCGATCGACATGCTGGTGTTCTATCCCGCCGGCAAACTGATGGACCGCAAAGGCCGGCAATGGGTGGCCATCCCGTCCACGTTGCTCATGGGAACCGCACTGCTGTTGATCCCGCTCACCGGATCCTTTACGGGACTGCTGCTGGCTGCGCTGCTGATCGGCTTCGGCAACGGCATCAGCTCCGGGCTGGTGATGACCCTGGGAGCGGACTTCTCGCCGGATCGCGGCCGCGGCCAGTTCCTGGGACTCTGGCGGTTCATGGCGGACGCCGGGTCCACCGGGGGCCCGGTGCTCCTCTCCGGGGTGACGGCACTGGCCTCCCTGGGGCCGGGGATCTCAGCCACGGGCATCCTGGGGTTCGCGGCGGCGGCCGTGTTCGGCGTCGTCCTTCCCCGCCTCAAGCATCGCCGGAACTACTGACGCCGGCAGGCTATTCTCGACACATGACCGACCCCGGCGTGAGCGCCCGCATCAGCCCCCTGCACAAAGCCGTGTGGTGGGCCCAGGATTATGCCTATGCCACCGGCTGGCAGGTCAGGGGGTTCCTCTCCCGCGTGCAGCCGGCCTCCTTCCGGACCGGCACCCTGCAGCCCGTGGTGATCATCCCCGGCGTCTATGAAAACTGGCAGTTCATGATGCCGCTCATCCGGGCCATCCATGATGCCGGGCATCCCGTTCACGTGGTCACTGTGCTGCAGCGCAACAAACTCAAGGTCCCGGACGCCGCCAGGCTGGTGGCCCAGCACCTGGAGGAGGCGGGCCTGCACAACGCCATCCTGGTGGCCCACAGCAAAGGCGGGCTGATCGGCAAATACACCATGCTGTCCCTGGATCCCGAGCACCGGATCGACCGGATGATCGCCGTGTGCGCACCATTCTCCGGTTCCCGCTACGCCCGGTACATGCTGCTGCCCAGCCTGCGGATCTTCTCACCGCGCAACGCGTTAACCCTGCAGATGGCGCGCGAGCAGACCATCAACAGCCGCATCACGTCCCTGTACGGCCCGTTCGACCCGCACATCCCGGAGGGCAGCGTGCTCCCCGGCGCCAACAATATCGAGTTGCCGGTGGCCGGGCACTTCCGGATCCTTGGCGACCCCGGGACCGCGAGGATCATTGTGGAGCAGTTGAGCCTTCCGGCCTGACCGCATCCGGTGCTGCAGTTGATGATCCCGCGGCTGCCGCCGGTGCCGCGGCTGCCGCGATCCTGCCGGCGATGAATTCCGCGTCGCGGCCTACGCCGTGGACCATGGAGGAGGCGAGCGAATGCTGGAAGGTGGCGCCGAGGAAGTAGAGTCCGCGCTGGCTGGCGGCCACGCCCCGGTCTTGGGCAGGCTGGCCGTCCGCGCCCATCACGGGCAGGTGGATCCAGTCCAGGTCCGGAGTGAATCCGGTACACCAGATGACGTTGGCCACTTCCAGTGTCCTCCCGCCAGCCAACAGCGGAAGGCCGTCTTTGGTGCCTTCCGTCCTGGCAACGCGTACGACGCCGGCGCGGACCAGGTCCCGGTTCTTCACCCTGACCAGTGGCCCGCTGTGCGAGAGGACCCGGGGCCGGGCCTTCCGGCCGGCGGGCGTGCCGAGCGTGAGGATATGGGAGAAGGCGAAGAAGACGGCCAGCGTCAGCGGGCGGGCGGCGAGGGCGTCGACGCGCCAGGGGATTTCGCCCGGATGGCGGCCGGACAGGTAAGTGGTGCGGGTGGAAGCAAGTTCCAGGGCGATGTCCGCGCCTGAATTGCCGGCGCCGACCACCAGGACCGGTCCCGGCGCGAGGTCACGGGGGCTCCGGTAGCTCCCGGCTGTGAGCTGCCGGATGGCCTGGCTGAGCTGCCCGGCGAAGGCGGGAATCCGGGGTTTCCGGTCCCAGCCGGAGGCGACCACCACGTTGTCGGCTTCGAACCGCCGGCCGCCGGCGTCGATGACGAAGGCGTGGCTGTCGTGGCGGAGGCCGGTGACCCGGACATTGTGCCGGACCGGCAACCTGAACTCTTCACCATAGCGGTCCAGGTAATCGGCGAACTCTTCGCGGGAGGGGAAGGACCATTGCGGTGCGGGGAACCGGCTGCCTGGCAGGGCGTCGTACCGGGCCGGGGTAAAGAGCCTGAGGGAGTCCCAGCGGGCGCGCCAGCTGTCACCGGCTGACGCATGTTCATCCAGGATCACAAACGGCCGGTTGAGGCGGGCAAGGTGGTAGCCCATGGCCAGGCCTGCCTGGCCGCCGCCGATGACCACGGTGGTGAAGTGCTCCGACACGGTGTCCTGCCCTTCCGTCCGTGCCGCTCCGCTGCGGTCCCGGGCTTCCTGCTACAATTCATCCGAAAGATGTTCGGATGAATTAAGGCTAGGCCCGGCGATGAGTGAAGTCAATGCCCAGGCACGCCGCTACAACTCCCCGTTGCGGAGGGAACAGGCGGCGGCAACCCGGGACGCGGTGCTCTCCGCTGCCCGGGACCTGTTCGTGGGCGAGGGGTACCGGTCCGCCACCGTTGCGGCCATCGCCCGGCGGGCGGGTGTCGCCGTCGACACGATCTACGCCACGATCGGGCGGAAGCCGGACCTCCTGCGCGGGGTGGTGGAGACGGCGATCTCGGGGACCGGCCAGGCCGTCCCGGCCGAGCGCCGGGACTACGTGATCCGCATACGCGAGGCGACGCGGGCGGCCGAGAAGATCTCCCTGTACGCCCAGGCCCTGGCACACATCCAGCCCCGGCTGGCGCCGGTGTACGAGGCGCTCCGTGATGCGGCCGGCACCGATCCGGACTGCGGCGCGCTCTGGCGGGAGATCTCGGACCGGCGCGCGGCCAACATGCGCCAATTCATCGCGGACCTCGCCACGACGGGGGAGCTCCGCACCGACCTGCCGGCCGCGGAACTCGCCGACGCTGTATGGAGCATGAACGGGCCGGAGTACTGGGGGCTGCTGGTGGGCCAGCGCGGCTGGGATCCGGAACGGTTCGCCGTGTGGTTGGGCGATGCCTGGTGCCGGCTGCTGCTGGACCGGTCCTGAGCCGGGGTTGCGCCTATAAGTGAAACGCTCCTCCGGAAAGCCTTGTCGGCCTTCCGGAGGAGCGTAACTACTGTGTCCCGGACGGTATCACCCGTCGGAGCCGGCCGGGGTGGTGGTGGCGGTGTAGCCCTCAAGCTTCAGTGCCGCCTGGGCATACTTCTGGTCGAACGTATCCGCCATGTTGACCTTGGAGGTATCAACCCCGATGGTCTTCTCCTCGTCAAAGACTGTCTTGGGGCCGCCGGCGGGCATGATGCCGTCAGGGAGGAACTGGCCCTTGTCCTGGTCCAATGCCTTGACGTAGTCGTCCTTGCTGATGGTGCTGTTCTGGACGAAGGCCGGCGGCAGCTTGTCCGCGATCTCCTGGGCGGAGTGGGTGCTGATCCAGTGCATGGTGTCCACCAGCGCATCCACCACTTTCTGGGCTTCATCCTGGTGGCTGTTGACCCAGTCCGCCTGGGCGAGCAGGCCTGCGGACGGCAGCGAACTGCCGAGGGCCGCCTTGGCACCATCCGCCGTAGCCAGGTCAATGGCGGGAACCGCAAGGTTCTTGGCCTCGAGGGCGCCCACTGTTGGCTGGGTGGTCATGACGCAGTCGGCGGACCCGCGCTGGATGGCGGCGATGGCGGTGGCGCCGGCACCGACGGCGATGGTCTGGTAGTCGCTCTTGGACAGGCCGGCCTTGGACGCAATGAACTGGGTGAGTTCGTCGGTACCGGAGCCGAGGTCCGTGACACCGACAGTCTTGCCCTTGAGGTCGGCTCCGGAGTGGACGTTTGCCTTGGGGCTGCACATGATGCGCTCGCCGGGGGCGCCGGAGAGCTGGATGAGGTTGGTGACCTTCTTGCCTTTGGCCTGGAAGTCCACGGTGTGGATGTACCACGCGCCGGCCATGTCCACCTGCCCGGACGCCATGGCCTCCTCCGCACCGACGCCGCCCTGCTGCTCGGTGGAGAGTTCCATCTTGACCCCGTACTTCTCGTAGTAGCCCAGCTGCTGGGCCAGTTGGTACGGGAGGTAGATCTGCTTGTCGATGCCGCCCACCATCATCTTCACAGTGGGCATGGAACCGGTTCCGGCGGACGCACTGCCGCCGGCGGAGCTGCCGCTGGCTGCAGGGGTTGAACTGCTGCCGCAGGCCGCCAGGCTGAGGGCGACGGCTCCGGCTGCTGCCGCGGCAAGAATAGGGCGCTTCATCATCATTGTTTTACGCATCCTTTTGTTTGTCCCGATCGGGACATGGGGGTGGGTTACGGGTAGTGCGGGTTGGAAAGCTGGGTCCGGGGTCAGATGGCCTGGGCCTCGGAACGGTTCGGCGGGCGCCATTTGAGGAGCCTGTGTTCGAGGAGGTTGATCAGGGATTCGGCAAAGAGAGTGACGACGGCGATGATCACCATGCAGGCGAAGACCGTATTGGGATCGAAGGTCCCCTGTGCCTGGCTGATGATCAGGCCGATGCCTTTCTGCGCGCCGAGCACCTCGGCCACAAGGGCTCCGATGATGGCGAAGCCGAAGGCGGTGTGCAGGCTGGCGATGATCCACGTCATCGCAGAGGGAATGGTCACGTGCATCGCCACCTGGTACGGCGAAGCGCCGAGCACCCGCACATTCGCCACCAGGTTCTGGTCCACCTCACGGACGCCTTGGAAAGCGTTGAAGAACACCACGAAGAAGACCAGCACGGCTGCGAGCAGGATTTTCGGGAAGACCCCGAGCCCGAACGCCACGATGAATATCGAGCCGAGCACGATGCGCGGAATCGAATTCACGATCCGGATGTAGGGCCCGACGACGGCCGACAGGTACTTGTTGGACCCCAGGAGGATGCCGAGGATCACGCCGACGAAGGTTCCCAGCAGGAAACCAAAGAACGCCTCCTGGGCGGTGACCCCCAGGTTCTCCCAGATGGTGCCGAACGCCGTCCCTTCCGTGAAGAGCTTGACCAGGCTGTCCCAGATTTCAGAGGGCTGGCCGAAGAAGAATTTGTCAACCCATCCTTCCGTGGTGAACCACTGCCAGCCGCCCACCACCGCGACGGCCAGGACCACCCGGCCGATCCAGATGGACGTGGTGCGGCGCCGGGCTTTGATCCGGCCGGCGCTCTTCGCTGCTGTTTCTGGTTCCACTGGCGTCTCGCTTTTGCGGGTTTCGGGGTGGGCAACGGTTGTCATGCCGCACCTGCCGTCAGGGCATAGGCGCGGGTGACTTCGTCCTTCAGGGATTCCCAAATACGGCCCTGGAGTTCCAGGAACCGCTCCTCGTGCCGGATTTCCTGGACATTGCCGCGGGGCCGGGGAAGGTCGATGTCGAAGACGTCCTTGACGGACCCGGGGCTGCTGGTCATGATGACCACCCGGTCCGAGAGTGCCACCGCCTCGTCCAGGTCGTGGGTGATGAACAGGACCGAGGGCCGCAGTTCCTCCCAAAGCTTGAGCAGTTCGTTCTGCATGATGGCCTTCGTCTGCACATCCAGCGCTCCGAACGGCTCGTCCATGAGGAGGATCCGCGGATTATTGATCAATGCCGCCGCCATGGCCACGCGCTTGCGCATACCGCCCGAAAGCTGGTGCGGGTACCGGTCCTCGAAACCGGCCAGGCCCACCCGGCGCAGCCAATCCCGGGCAAGGTCCGTGGCCTGCCGCTTTGGCATGCCGAGCAGGATGGGCCCCATCATGACGTTGCTGAGGACGCTCTTCCAAGGGAACAGGGCGTCCGCCTGGAACATGTAGCTCACGCCGTTGGTGATGCCTTCCACCAGGTTGCCGCCCACCCTTACCGAACCGGCACTGGGCCGCTCCAGGCCGGAGACCTGGGCCAAGGTGGTGGACTTGCCGCAGCCCGTGGGTCCGACGATCGAGCAGAACTGTCCGGCCTCGACGGTTACCGTCACATCACGGATGGCCGTGAAGGTTTCGCCTTTCGGCGTCAGGTAACGCTTCGTCAGGCCGGACACTTCGATCCGTGCCCCTTCGGCGGCCTTCTGCGGAGGCCCGGGCGGCCTGGGTGTGGGGGTGCTGTCCATTGCAAGACCTCGCTGTCTCTTGTCCATGTAGTTCTGGTTCGTGATGTTGGTCACTGGAACTGTGTGAAGCTTAGGAAGTGATCATTCCGGCCAGAAAGACTTCCGTAAGATGTGTGCTTTAGCCGCAAAAGTGCACGTTTTGTGCATTTTCTGCCCCCATGCAAAAACCGTGCCTCCGAGGCTTCGATGAGCAACGAATCAGCGCCGCGCAGGCCACGGGCTGGCAGGCTTTTCACAACGCTGACGGCCCAAATCCTGCTGGCCTCGCTGTCGCTGCTGATCTTCACCGTGGCCTTGGGCGGTTTCCTCTTCTCGATGATCAGCAACCAGACGCTGGACCAGCAGTACCAGCTGCGCGCCCTCGGGATTGCGACCACCACGGCGCAGATGTCGGAGATCCGCTCCGCAGTGGCCTCCGGGGACCCCGGCCACCTCATCAACGGGATTGCCCGCCAGGTCATGGCAGCCGCCGGGACCGATTACGTCGTCGTCACCGACCGGGAGGGGATACGGTTCTCGCACCCGGATCCAGCGTTGATCGGCCACCGGCTGGAAGAACCGGTGGCGGTCCTGGACGGCCAAACCCATGTCGGTTTCGACCCCGGAAGCCTGGGCCGCTCCGCGAACGCCAAGGCCCCCATTTTCGGCGCAGACGGCTCGGTGGTGGGCCAGGTCTCGGTGGGGATCGAGGACACCCAGGTCCTGAGCAACCAGATGCAGAACATCTGGCTGATCACGGGCTTCTCCGCCCTGGTCCTGGCCTTGGGCATCGTGGGCTCCCTGCTCCTCTCGCGGCGCATCAAGCGGGTCACGTTCGACCTGGAGCCAGCCGAGATCGCCTCCCTCCTGCAGGAACGTGAGGCCCTGCTCCACGGAATCCGGGAGGCCGTCGTCGGCCTGGACGATGCCGGCAAGGTGACGGTGATCAACGAGGAGGCCCGGCGGCTGCTCCACCTGGAAGGGGAGGCCCTGGGGAAACCCATTGCCGAGCTGCTGCCGCACGGCCGCCTCCGGGACCTGCTGGCCGGCCGGCTCCCCGGTGCAGACCAGGTGGCGCTCACCGAGGATGCCCTGCTGGTTGTCAATAGGATGCCGGTGGCCACCGCCGGCCGCAGTATTGGGTCCGTGGTAACCCTTCGGGACCGCACCGAAATCGAAGGCCTGGTGCGTGACCTTCACTCGATCCAAGGTTTGATGGAGGCCATGCGGGCCTTGGAACATGAGTACGCGAACCGGCTCCACATTGTTGACGGCCTGCTGGAAATGGGGGACCTTGACCAGGCCAAGAAGTACGTCTCGCAGGTATCAACCATGTCCAGGTCCCTGGGGGAAAGGCTGCGCGCCAGCATTTCCCCGCCGGAGCTGGCTGCCTTGCTGCTGGCCAAGGTGGCCGTCGCCGCCGAACAAGACGTGCAGATGGAGGTGACCGCCGACTCCAGGCTGGAACATCCGGAGGCCGATCCCACCGAGCTGGTAACCATCGTTGGCAACCTCCTCGACAACGCCGTGGACGCGCTGGCGACTACGCCGCGGCCCCGCCGCGTGACGGTACAGTTCGATGACGCGGACGGCGTCTTCATCGCCGTCCGGGACAACGGGCCCGGCATCCCTGCCGACAAGCTTGACCAGGTCATGGTGGACGGATACTCAACCAAGGACCCGCGGCCAGGGATGCGTCGAGGCATCGGGCTGGCCCTGGTAAGCAGGATCGTGCGCAGGGCAGGCGGAACACTGGATGTGTTTCCAGGTCCCGGCGGTAACTTTGAGGTGTGGCTGCCGGCAAAGACGCAGGCAGCGGTTGAAGACAGGAGTGCAGGCGTTGATTAAGACGCTCGTCGTGGATGACGATTTCCGGGTTGCGGGCATCCATGCGGCCAGGGTGGAGCGGGTGGACGGATTCGAGTGCGTCGGCCAAGTCTACAGCGCCGCGGCCGCACGGGATGCCATCGTCCGTCTGAACCCTGACCTCCTCTTGCTGGACATCCACCTGCCGGACGAGGACGGACTCTCCCTCCTCCGGTCCCTGCAAGCAGCCGGAACCCAGGTAGACAGCATCGTGATCACCGCCGCGCAGGACCTGGCCACCGTCAAATCCGCGATGACCAGCGGCGCCATCTACTACCTGGTCAAGCCCTTCGGGTTCGACCGCCTCCGCACGCAGCTGGAGGCCTACAAGATGTGGCGCGAGGAGCTGGAAGCCGTTTCGACGGCAAGCCAGGCAACCATAGACAGCCTCTACAAGGCCCGGCTGGCAGGGATCAAGGCGTCGGCTCCAGCCCCGCGCCTCCAGCCCACCATGCAGAAAGTGTTCGACGCCGTCCGGGCCGCCCGCGGGCCCGTCAACGCCGCGGAAATTGCGGAGCAGCTTGGCGTCAGCAGGCCAACCGCCCAGCGCTACCTGAGCACCCTGGAACGGAAGGGCCTCCTGGTCCTGGACTTGGCCTACGGCAGTACAGGCAGGCCGATGAATTCCTACACGATTTCCTAACTGCCGCCCTGACCGGCCGGCCACCGCTGCCGGGTGGCAGTAGTGATATAACCGCAGGTCAAGCAGCAGTTGAAATTTCAAATACCTTGAGCATTTGTTGACTCTTTACCCCCTCGCTTCCTGAGCTTGGCCCTGCAAAGTAGTTCCCAGCTAGTCAAAACGAACACCACAAAGTCTGAGGGGACACCATGAAGAACAGCACTCTGGTCAAGGGAACTGCCGCTATCGCCGTTGGCGCCGCACTGCTGCTGGGCGGCGGGGGCACCCTGGCCAACTGGAACGCAGAAGCAACCGCCGCTCCCGGCACCATCGTTTCCGGCGACCTGAACGTCGTCAAGGCCGTCAACGGCGTCTGGAAAGACCGTACCGGCACCGTCATTCCCGACATCTCCGCTTACAAGGTTGTCCCGGGCGACAAGCTCACGTTCACCCAGGACCTGACCGTGACCCTGGTGGGCAACAAGATGGCCGCCAACGTCACCACCACCGGCATCAGCGCCACCAACGGCTTCACCCCGGCCAACGTCTCGGTCAGTGCTCCCGCGCTCACCGTGGGCAGCACCGCCGTCGCAAACCCCCTGGTTCCAACGGGATCGGACCAGACGGTCACCGCAACCATCACCTTCGAATTCCTGTCCACCACCACCGGCCGCGCGGACACCACCAAGAGCTACAACTTCAACAACGTGGCCTTCCAGCTGACCCAGGTCACCCAGCCCGGCCTCTCCTAGCCTGACGTGGCCGGGTGGCCCCAGGGCCACCCGGCCGGCAGTACCAGGAAACAGGACCAGGAGGAAGCCACATGCGCATCACGCGCTCACTAAAGGCAGCGGCATTGATCGCCGCTGCCGTGGTCCTGGGCCTGTTCACCGTGCAGGGAACTTTTGCCCTCTGGAACGCGTCCGCGGTGGCCGCTCCCGGAACCGTGACCGCGGCCTCGTTCGATGTGGCGCTGACGGCGGTCAACTCCGGCACCACCACGAACATGACCCTGGCCACCGGGGCCGCGGCGAACCTGGCATTGTCTCCAGCCGGCACGCTCGGGCCAGGGAGCCCGGTCTCCGGGGGAGTGGTGGTCACCAACAACACCAACGCCGGCGGCCAGTTCAACACCGCCACCACTTTGGGCCAGCCAACAGTGGCCAACACCGGCGGGGGCACGCTGGCCTCCTACATCATCGTGAGCGCGAAGACCGCCGTTTCCTCCACGGAATGCAGCTCCAGCACCGGCTACGCGCAGATCGGCGCCAGCGGCCTTGCCTCGCCCACAGTGGGCAAAGGCGGGTCCACCATCTTCTGCTTCCAAGTCAGCCTCGCCTCCGGCGCCCCGTCAACAGTGAAAGGACAAGCAGTGACCATCTCCCTTCCACTCACCGCACGTCAACTCTGCGGGGTGCCCAGTGGCTGCTGACCTGACCGAACGCCTTCTCGGCGGAGACACCGAACCCGTCACTCCGGCAGCCGAGCCAAAGCCGGCACGCCGGCGCAAAGGCGCCTGGGCCGCCGTCGGACGCATTCTGAGCATGGCGGCGATGCTCGTGGCGCTGTTCGCCGCCATTGTCCTGATCGTGGTGCCGGTGGCGACCGGATCGCAGACCTACACCGTACTGACCAAGTCCATGGCGCAGCACTACCCGCCGGGCACCTTCATGGTGATGAAGCCGGTGCCGTTCAACGAACTCAAGTACGGCGACGTCATCACCTTCCAGCTGTACTCGGGCCGGCCCGACGTGGAAACGCACCGGATTGTCGGGTTTGGTTCCACCCAGTCCGGGGAGAAGACGCTCATCACCAAGGGCGACAACAACGGGGCCAACGATCCCGAGCCCATCCGGGCCATCCAGGTCAAAGGCAAGCTGTTCTACGCCGTCCCGTATGTCGGTTTCGTGGCCAACTTCCTGGGCAATTCGGACCGGGAAATGTGGACGGTCATCGCGGCTGTGGCACTGATCGGCTACGGCTCCATCACGGTCTACAAGTCCGTTCGCAAGGCCCGCAAGCATGATGACCCCGCTGCCGAGGCCGCCTGAATGCCGCGGCTGAGGAGCATTCGAGGAGCCACGTTCGCCGTGGGGGCATTTTTGCTCACAGTGCTGCTGGGTGCCGGCGCCGGCACGGCCTCGGCCCTCTGGCAGCAAAGCGCGACGGCAAGTATGGCCGTCACGGCGTCCGGCACCTGGCCGACGCCGGTCCTGCCCACCCCTGCCTGCACCGCCGGGGACACCGCCAACAAGACCATCCAGTTGAGCTATTCCGGATTGTCCGAGGTACCAACAAAGTTCACCGTTTCTGCGGCCGGGTCCAACGGGACGTACGGATCCAGCCTGGACTTCGCGGGATCCGGCGGGACATCCGGGAGCTTCGTGGTTTCGGGTGATTCCGTGGTCTTTTCCCAGGTCAGTTCCGCCACCGCAACCGTGCGGGTGGTTGCCACGTTTGCCAGCGGGGCGCAGTCCACCGCATCGGTCAAGGTCACCCTGGACATCGGCACCGGAAACAGGAAGGTCTACTGCGCCTGACCACCGCCAGCCCGGCGGAAGAGGGCGCCGCTGCAGCCCCCCTTGCAGCGGCGCTCCCTCCCGCCGGGCTGGCCTCGCGACACCCACATTCGGTGGCGACCCGGAGCCGCCCGGACGCCCCCGAAATGTGGGACGCGCAAGGGAGAATTCACCGCGAAAAGGGGTTTGCGCGTCGGTAGACTGCGGTCATGTCATCCCGAATCAGTGAACTCGTCCTGAATTGCGCCGACCCCGAACTGCTTGCGGGGTTCTGGTGTGGAGTCCTTGGCTACGTCGAGCTGGACCGCGAGGAGGGCTCGATCGAAATCGGGCCGGCGGCCGGTTTCGGCGGCCTTCAGCCCACCATCATCTTCAGCCCCAGCAGCAACCCGCGCGTGGGGCGGCTGCCGCTGCACATCGACATCAACCCGGTGGACCGGGACCAGGATGCCGAACTGGAACGATTGCTGGCACTGGGAGCGCGGCCGGCCGACGTCGGCCAGACCGGCCGGGAGCAGTGGCACGTCCTGCAGGACCCGGAGGGCAACGAGTTCTGCCTCCTTCGCAGGCGGCTCGAACCCTGAGCCTGGCCGGCCCCGGATACTGGAGTGCCTGGGGGCGCCCACTTCAAGACGCCGCCAGGCACTAGCAACTATCGACGGCGGCGCTCAAGTTACCCGGAGTAAATTCCGCAAGGTTCGGTCAAGAGTTTCCGGCTGCGGGCCGGACCTCCAGGCTCCGACATAAAATGGGCAGCCGACTTCGGTGCCGGCGCGTCCCGTTCAGGTACTAGGACCCTTTACCGGCGTGCCAGGGAAGGCGCTAAATTGTAGCTACCTATCCGGGCGACGCCCATGACAGCCCGCGGCTATGGAGGGACGAACGTGGAACTCTTCGGCGACAAACCTGCCGTCGCTGCCGCGGCCCTGACCAGGCTCGTCGCCGCCGAGGCCCGGACTCCTGGAAAGCCGGCCGGCCGCCTCCAGGCGTACCTCAGCGATCTGGTGGTGCGGAACGGGCCCCGCATCGTCGAGCAGCTCGCCATCGAACTGGCACGCCAGCACTTGGCCACCATGGATTTGCTGGCCAAGGAGACGGGAAAGCCCGCCGCCCGCTACCTTGACGACGTTGAGCTGGCGGCCGCCATGGATGAGAGCATCGGCCGGGATTCGGCAGACCCCGGCGACGGTTACTGACGCCCGCCGGTGGCCCTTTACGGGCCGGTCGCGTCCCGGCGCCGTGCCGCGAACGCGAACAAGGACGTCGTTGCCACCGTAGCCAGGTACCCCGCGATCACAATCAGCGAGATCCCGGCCCAGAAGTAGTTCGTGGTGCTGGTTTCCTGCCACGGGCTGGGCGCAATCCGGATCAGCGAATAGACGGCCACCCCGGCCGAGGCCAACCCGATCAGCACCGGAAGCGTCAGCCAGATCCGGGCCGAGCCAAGGTGCCGGCCGAACCCGTCCCACTCGTTCCAGGAACCGCGGCGCAGGATCAGCCAGCCCGCAGGGATCATGAAGGCACCCACCAGCAGGAAGGCGGCCACCACGTCCGCGGGCCGGTGCCACTGGTTGATCAACGTGGAGGCGCCGGAGGCAATGGCAAACGAACCACCAATGAAACCGGCCATGGGGCGCCAGCGCGGGGATGCCATCAGGAACACTGCGGCCGCGGCGGAGGCCGCCAGCGTGGTGTGCCCCGACGGCAGGGAGTTGAGCTCAAGGGTCAGCACGCCTTTGTCCGGACGGGCAGGCAGCAGGTCCTTGAGCACCTGTGTGGCCACGTTGGCGCCGATGCACGCCGCCACCGCGATTCCCGCTTCCGCCCAATGCCGCCGGATCACCGTGACGAACAGGACCACGACGGCGGCCATCACCAGGGAGATGGTGGGCAGCCAGTCCAGGAACTGGGTGGCTGCCTTGCCTGCCGGTCCGTGGATGTCCACGGCTTCCACCAAAGCGGACTCATCGATGAACTGGCCCGTTGCAGTCTGGACGAAGAAGTAGTAGGTGGCAACCAGCCCGGCAATGCAGGCCACAGTGGACAGCACGAACAGGAACGCCGAGCCCGGAGCGGGCCGGGAGGGTGTCCTGGTGGGTAGTTGCTGTGAAGAAGTCATCGCGCTTAAGGGTGACACAAAAAGCTGGATGGCTGCTCAGGGGCCGGCGGCATCCGGCTTAACGGGGTCGAGCCGGGGAATGCTTGCTGCCGCCACCAGCACGGCGAGGACGCCCAGGCCGAACGGCAGCGCCGTGGCCGTCGCGATGCCGCCCACCAGGAGCGGGCCGCCGGCGTCACCCAGTTCGCGGCCGAGGTCGGCCGAGCCCATGGTCCGGCCCATCCGTTCCGGCGGCGTGGTGTCCGCCAGGTGCGCGAAGCCCAGCGGCGTGGCGGCGCCGATCCCGGTCCCGATGCACGCCGCGGCCACGAAAACGGTCACCACGCCCGGGGCAGCCGCAACGAGGGCGACGCCCGCGGCAATCAGCAGCAGGCCAACGGTGGTGCCCCTGTTGTCAGTGACGGCGTTCCGGTCACGCAGCCTGCCGATCCACGGCTGGGTCAGCACCGAGCCCAGCGCCACCACGCTGACCGCGGCCGTGCCGGCGAAGGCGTCCATGCCATGGCGGGCGGCCAGTGCCGGAAGGAAACCGACGGCGGCACCCAGCGCGCCGGTGGACGCGGCCAGCACCAGCGTGGGAACCAGGAACTGACGCTCGCCCACCTGCCGGGCCAGGTCCATCACCGTGTACCGCTTCCGGGGGAGCGGTTCCAGGTTCGCGACGGACACCAGCACCCACACGGCCGTGAGCGCCGCCAGGACGGAGAGGGCGCCGAACAACAGCGGGAAACCGCCCGCCAGGATCAGCCCCGCACCCAGCGGCGGCCCGATGATGTAGCCCAGGCTCTTCCAGGAGCCATACCGGCCAAAGTAGGTGCCGGCCTTGCCGCCGCGTGCCATCCGGGCCACCATCGCGGACGACGCCGGCGAAAAGGCCGACGCCGCAGCGCCCTGTCCCAGCCGGGCCAGGGCAAGGACCAGGGGATCGGCCGCGCCAAGTCCGATCAGCGACAGCACGGCGAAGGCCAGCAGGCCGCCCACGACGACAGGTTTGGTTCCGATCCGGTCGCTGAGCGCACCGAAGACGGGTTTGAGGAACACCTCGGCAACGTCATACAAGGCCAGGAGGATTCCGAGGTTCAGCAGCGTCAAGCCAATATTTCCGCTTTGCGAGCCCAGCCCGGCCGCGATGCTGTGGGCGCCGAAGGCTGTGACGAATCCCGCTGCGTACAGTGGCGCCGAGGACGAGCGGACGGCCTGGCCTTCAGTGCTCATGATTGGGACTTTAGTACCTTCACAAACTTGTGAAAACTCCGAAGATTAATCCATGAACACTGTCATCCAAACTGTGGGCTTGCATAAAAACTTTGGCAAGGTCCGTGCCCTGGACGGGCTGGACCTTGACGTCCGGGCAGGGGAGATCCATGGCTTCCTGGGGCCCAACGGCGCAGGGAAATCGACCACCCTGCGCATCCTGCTGGGCCTGGCCAAGGCAACTTCCGGTTCCGCCACCGTCCTAAGCATGGACCCCTGGACCCAGGCTGTTGAACTCCACCGGCGCCTGGCCTATGTCCCCGGCGACGTCAGGCTGTGGCCCAACCTCTCCGGCGGCGAAACCATCGACCTGCTCTCCCGGCTCCGCGGCGGTACAGCGGATGGTGCGGCGTACCGCCGCAGCAAGGACCGGCTGTGCCAGGCCTTCGACTTTGATCCGGCCAAGAAGGGGCGCGCCTACTCCAAAGGCAACCGGCAGAAGGTGGCCCTGATCGCGGCCCTCGCCACGGACGCCGGGCTTTACCTGCTCGACGAGCCCACGAGCGGCCTCGACCCGCTCATGGAGGAGGTCTTCCGCCGGGAACTGCTCGCCGTCGTCGAACGGGGCGCCACCGTGCTGCTCTCCAGCCACATCCTGACCGAGGTGGAGGTCCTGTGCCACCGGGTAAGCATCATCCGCGCCGGCAGGATTGTGGATGGCGGAACGCTGGACTCCCTGCGCCACTTGACCAGGACCGAAATTTCGTTCGCCGCCGATGGCCTGGACACAGCCTCCCTGGCACGGCTGGGGGCCGTGCATGACCTGACATTCGACGCCGGCCGGGTCAAGTTCAGCGCGGAATCGGACCGGGTGGCGGAGGTGCTGCCCGCCCTGGGCGCCCTGGCGGTGCAGGGGCTGACCATTACGCCGCCGTCGCTCGAGGAACTGTTCCTGCGGCACTACGGCGACCCGGCGGCAGGTGCCGAATCCGGGGCGCGGGACGATGACGGGGACCACCGGCACGGCGCGCGCCGGCACCTGCTGGGCGCCAGGGGACGTGGCTGACATGGCCGTCCTCATGATCCTCTGGGGCCAGCGGTTGCGCCGTGACCGCTGGCAGCTGCTGAGCTGGATCCTGGGAATCGGCGCCTTCGCCCTGTTCGCCGCCTCCGCCGTGACCCAGACGTACGGCAACGCCGCCAGCCGCGCCGAAATTTTGCAGGTGGCCATCGCCACCCCCGCCATCCTGATGCTGCGCGGCCTGCCCCGCGGCGCTGACCAGGGCGCCTTCACGTTCTTCCTGGTCTATGCCTTCCTGGCCCTGCTGGCCGGACTGATGAGCACGTTCCTGGCCGTGCGCCACACCCGTGCCGACGAGGAAACCGGGGGCGCCGAGCTGGTGGCCGCCACCCCCGCGGGCCGGCTCTTGCCCACAATTGCCACCGTCCTGCACGGTGCGGCGGCCAATGTCCTGGCGGCGCTCGCCGTCTTCGCCGGCCTTGCCGCCCAGGGCCTGGACCTGCAGGGGTCCCTCGTTGCGGGTGCGGCCACGGGCGCCGTCGGCCTTGCCTTCCTTGGCGTGGGCATCCTGGTGGCCCAGTTCATAAGCACCTCGCGCGGCGCCAACGGTGTCTCCTCCGCCCTGGTTGTCCTGGCGTACGTGCTGCGCGGGATCGGCGACGCCACCGGAACCCCGCACGCTGACGGAACGTCCATGACCGAAGGCGCCGCCAGCTGGTTCTCGCCCATCGGATGGGGCCAGCAGACGTTCGCCTTCTCCGGCAACCGGGCCTGGCCGTTGCTGCTGCCGCTGGGGCTCGGCGTCGCCTGCCTCGGGGCCGCATGGGTCATCCTGGGCACGCGGGACAGCGGCGCCAGCGTTTGGGGTGCCCGCCCCGGACGCCTCACCGCCCGGCCGGGCCTGCGCAGCCCTGCGGCCCTCGCCCTGCGCCTGCAAGCCAACTCGATCATCGGCTGGGCACTGGGTGGCCTGGC
Source organism: Pseudarthrobacter sp. MOO14 (assembly GCF_058267675.1). NCBI lineage: Bacteria > Bacillati > Actinomycetota > Actinomycetes > Micrococcales > Micrococcaceae > Pseudarthrobacter > Pseudarthrobacter sp. MOO14. Next base: position 1,280,389 of record NZ_CM177849.1, on the reverse strand, counting down.
CCTCGGCCTGCTGGCCGGGTCGCTGGGAAAGGCGATTGCCGCCGTCGACACGCCGGACACCAATATCACCGCCGTCCTGAGGTCGATCCTCCAGTCGCAGGGCACTTCCCTGACCCAGCTCATGGTGTCTGTCCTGTTCTCGATGGCAGGGATCCTGGCCGCTGCCTGCGCGCTGCAGGCCGTGATCAGGCTCAGGCAGGAAGAGGCCGCCGGGACCGCGGAACTGCTGCTCGCCGCTCCGGTGGGGCGGATGCGCTGGCTGGCCGGCTACCTGGTGCTCGGTGCCGCAGCAGTGGTCCTGGTTATTGGCCTGACCGCGGTGGGCACGTGGATCACGTTGACCGGTTCCGGTGACCAGGCCATGCCGGCCGATGCACTCTGGCAAACCGCCGTAGCGCAGCTGCCGGCGGCGCTGGTCTACCTCGCCGTGCCCGCCCTGGTGTTCGTCCTGTGGCCCGCCGCGACCATCGGCGGTGGCTGGGCCCTGCTGGGGCTCGGGGTGTTTCTGGGGATCTTCGGCGGCATGCTGGGCCTGGACCAGAGCCTCCGCGACCTCTCCCCGTTTACCCACACGCCGGTCCCGCACGGGAACGCGACCGACTGGAGCGGGGCGTGGTGGATGCTGGCCATCGCCGTCGTCGCCGGCGCGCTTGCCGTCGCGGCGATGCGGCGGCGGGAGGTGGGGGCGGCATGAGCGCCGGGACGGGGGTGGCTGCCGCCCGGGACGCCGGGGTGGCCGCCGCTGCTGCCGAACGGACGGCTGCCGCGTTCGCCGCCGCCGGGTTTCCCAAGATGCCCGCCAGGACGCTGCTGGCCCTGGTGTCATCCGAGCAGGGGAGCCTTACGGCTGCAGAGCTCGCGGAGCGGCTGGGGGCCAGCGCCGCCGCCGTGTCCGGGGCGGTGCGCTACCTGCAGACCGTCGGCTTCGTGCACCGCGTATCGCAGCCCGGCAGCCGCCGCGACCTCTACGCACTGCACGACGACGAGTGGTACGTGGTGTCCATGCGGAACAGTCCCATTTACGAGAAGCTCGCCGAGCTGACGGACGCCACCGCCGAGGCCCTGCCGGAGGGTTCGGCGGCCCGGGCCCGGGTGGCCGAGATGGCCCGCTTCTACCGCTTCCTCAAATCAAGGATGCCGGCCCTGCTGGACGACTGGGAAAAGGAACGGGAGGCGCAGCCGTGACCATCATCGACAACGCGGTGTACGTGAACGGGCTGCGGACCGAGGACCCCGAGGACCTGGACGAAACCTATTTCCTGCTGCGGCAGCGTGAGGGGATGGCATGGATCGGGCTCTACCGGCCCGATGCCGCCGAACTGGAGTCCGTCGGCGAGGAATTCGACCTTAACCCCCTGGCCGTTGAAGACGCGCTCGCCGGGCATCAGCGCGCCAAACTGGAACACTACGGCGAGTGCCTGTTCCTCGTGCTTCGGCCCGCCAAGTACCGTGACGACGTCGAGAAGGTCGACTTTGGCGAGATCCACGTCTTCGTCGGCGAAGAATACGTCGTCACCGTCCGGCACGCCGAGTCCCCGGACCTGGCCCGGGTCAGGCGGCGGATGGAGTCCATGCCGGAATTCCTTGCCCTCGGCCCGGACGCGGTGCTGTACGGCATCCTGGACCAGGTGGTGGACGAATACGAACCCGTCGCCGCCGGGCTGGAAAACGATATCGACGAGATCGAGGACGACCTCTTCGGCGCGGACCCGGACGTATCCCGCCGCATCTACGAACTGTCCCGCCAGGTGATCATGTTCCAGCGTGCCACCAGTCCGCTGGCCGGGATCCTGCAGGCCCTGATGTCCGGAACCCCGGACCGCGAGCAGGCATCGGAGCTCCGTGACCACTACCGGGACGTCCTGGACCACGTGCTCCGGCTCAACGAACGCGTAGCGGCCTTCCGCGCCCTGCTGCAGAACGCCCTCGCGGTCAACGCCGCCTTGGTGGCCCAGCGGCAAAACGATGAAATGAAGAACCTGACAGTTTCCAGCTACGCCCAGAACGAGGAGGTCAAAAGGATCTCCTCCTGGGCTGCCATCCTGTTCGCCCCCACGCTCGTGGCATCCATTTACGGCATGAACTTCCGCATCATGCCCGAGCTCGAGTGGGACTACGGCTACCCGTATGCCATTGGACTGATGCTGCTCCTCGGGCTCATCCTGTACCTGGCGTTCAAGCACAACAAGTGGATCTAGGTTTTCCACACCGCCGGTGCCGCAGATCCGGGAGGACTCCGGCGCCGGTACAGTGAAACGCATGCCGCGCCACGATGCCCCGATACCCCCGCTGGACGAACTCCTTGCGGGAGCGCACGTGGTCAGCCTGCCGATGCGGGTCAAGTTCCGCGGCATCATGGAACGTGAATCACTGCTGCTCCGCGGCCCGGCCGGGTGGGGCGAGTTCTGCCCGTTCCCGGAGTACGGCGACGCCGAGGCTTCCCGCTGGCTGGCCGGCGTCATTGAAGCGGGCTGGCAGGGCTTCCCGGCGCCGCTGCGCACGTCCGTACCGGTCAACGCCACCGTGCCCGCCGTTCCCGCGGACCGGGTGCCGGAGGTCCTGGCCAGGTTCGGCCGGGTGGACGCGGTCAAGGTTAAGGTCGCCGAGCGCGGACAGTCCCTGGACGACGACGCCGCCCGGCTTCACGCCGTCCGGGCGGCCCTGCCCGGGGCCGCCATCCGGGTGGACGCCAACGGCGGCTGGGACGTGCCCGCAGCGGTGGAAGCCCTGACCCGTCTGGCCGCCGTGGGCCTGGAATACGCCGAGCAGCCGGTACCCACCATCGAAGGGCTGGCCGAGGTCCGCTCCCGGCTGCGGGACGCCGGGACGCCGGTGCTGATCGCCGCCGACGAGAGCGTGCGGAAGGAAACCGACCCCCTGCGCGTCGCCAGGGCCGGTGCGGCGGACCTGATCGTCGTCAAGGTGGCCCCGCTCGGGGGAGTGCGGCGCGCCCTGGACATCGTGGCGCAGGCTGGACTTCCCGCCGTCGTCAGTTCCGCGCTGGACACCTCGGTGGGGATCCGCGCAGGCTTGGCCCTGGCCGCAGCACTGCCGGACCTGCCCTACGCCTGCGGCCTGGGCACGGTGTCGCTGTTCGAATCCGACGTCACCCTGGACCCCCTGGTGGCCGACGACGGCGCGATCGGCCTCCGCGACGCCGTTCCCGACGCCGGGCTGCTGGAGCGGTTCGCGGCTCCGGCCGAACGCCGGGACTGGTGGCTGGACCGGGTCCGCCGCGTCCACGCCCTCCTCACCGCCTCCTGACACGCCCGCTCACTTTTGGCGGTTTTTCCTGGCACGCCCGCTCACTTTTGGCGGTTTTTCCTGACACGCCCGCTCACTTCTGGCAACGTCCCTGCAGGTCACGGGCGGTTAACCATAACTTCATCAAATGGACGGTTTCCTGTAGGAACGGGCTGGAAGGGTGGGCGGGCACCCCAAAGACATTCCTTCGGAAGGCTCCCCATGTCTGAAACTGCTCGCAAGTTCACCCTGCTGCCCATGCTCGGCCATACGAAGGGCAAGCGCAGCCCGGTCACATGTGCACTCAAATGCGACAACGCCTGCGCCGGCGAGGTCTGCAACACCAGCTCCAACAGCTACTTCCGCGACATTGCCTCCGCCACCCTGTCCCGCCGTGCCGCCCTGGGCCTGGGCGCCGCCGGTGCGCTCGCCGTCGTCCTCGGTTCCGCGGTGAACTCCGCCGAACCCGCCTCCGCCGCAGGCCTGTCCAAGGCTGCCAAGGAGGGCTTCGGCAAGTCCAAGCTGCAGTTCACCGCCATCAAGCCGGTGGACAAGGCCGTTGATGCCTTCACCGTCCCGGACGGATTCACCTGGCAGCCCATCATCCGCTGGGGTGACCCGCTGTTCAACGATTCCCCGGACTTCGACCTGAACAACCAGACCGCGGCAGCGCAGGCCCGGCAGTTCGGCTACAACAACGACTACACGGACATCGTGGGGATCCCGGACAGCAAGGGCCGCCGCGCGGTGCTGTTCACGAACCACGAGTACACCAACGAGAACATCATGGTTCCCGCCGGCTACGACGCCAAGGAAACCCGCGCCATCGGACGCGCCGCCCATGGCCTGGCCGTGGTGGAACTCGAGCGCAAGAACACCACCAAGCCGTGGTCCTACGTCAAAGGCGCGCCGCTGAACCGCCGCTACCTCTCCGACACCACCTACGAACTGACCGGCCCCGTTGCCGGGTCGGCCCTGGTCAAGACCGTCGCCGACCCCTCCGGCCGCGCCATCAAGGGAACGTTCGGCAACTGCTCCGGCGGCACCACCCCCTGGGGCACCATCCTCTCCGGCGAGGAGAACTTCAACGGCTACTTTGTCTCCGGTGGCACATCCGCCAGCGACAAGCGCTACGGCCTCACCGCCAAGCCCACCGCCCGCCAGTGGGAGTTGGACGATCCCCGCTTCGACACCCGCAACGCCGGCTACGAAAACGAAACCAACCGGTTCGGCTGGATCGTCGAAGTCGACCCGTTCGACCCCACCTCCACCCCCAAGAAGCGCTCCGCGATGGGCCGCTTCAAGCACGAGGGCGCCAACGTGATCGTGGCCGAATCGGGCCATGTGGTGGCCTACATGGGTGACGACGAGAAGTTCGACTACCTCTACAAGTTTGTCTCGGCCGGGAAATACCGCGAGGGCGACCGCAGGAACAACATGAACCTGCTCTCCGAGGGCGACCTGTATGTCGCCAAGTTCACCGGAAACTCTCCCGCGTCGGAAATCACTGGCACCGGGGCGCTTCCCTCCGACGGCGCGTTCGACGGCACTGGCGAATGGCTGCCCCTTGTGGTCGGCGGCAAGTCCGCCGTCCCCGGCATGTCCGTGGAGGAGGTCCTGGTCTACACCCGCCTGGCCGCGGACAAAGTGGGACCCACCAAGATGGACCGTTGCGAAGACGTCCAGCCCAGCCCGCACACCGGCAAGGTGTACGTCGTCTGCACGAACAACTCGGACCGCGGTACCGGCACCAAGGAAGGCGCCACCGAAGTCAACCCGCGCACGCAGAACCGCGACGGGCACATCGTGGAAATCACCGAAACCGGGGACCAGACGTCCACGAAGTTCAACTGGACCCTCCTGATGGTCTGCGGCGATCCCGCCCAGGGCGATGTCACCTACTTCTCCGGCTACCCGGTGGACAAGGTCTCGCCCATCTCCTGCCCGGACAACGTGGCCTTCGACTCCGTGGGCAACCTCTGGATCTCCACCGACGGTGCCCCATCCGGGATCGGCTACAACGACGGACTCTTCAAAGTCACCCTGGACGGTGCAGAGCGCGGCAAAGTGGAACAGTTCCTCTCCGTTCCCCGCGACGCCGAAACCTGCGGGCCGGTCATCCACGACGACGAGCGCACCGTCTTCGTCTCCGTTCAGCACCCGGGCGAGGAAGGCACTTTCGAGGCGCCGCATTCCTACTTCCCGGACTATGTCCCGGCCGGTACGACGCCGGCACCCGGCAAGGTGCGTGCGCCCCGTCCCGCAGTGGTCCAGGTGTTCCGCGGCTAACGCCTGCCAACGCCCGCTCACCTTCGACGGGATTTCCGGTAACGCCCGCTCACCTTCGACGGGTTTCGTGGCAACGCCCGCTCACCTTCGACGGGTTTTCCGGTAACGCCCGCTCACCTTCGACGGGTTTTCCGGTAACGCCCGCTCACCTTTGACGGGATTTCTGGTAACGCCCGCTCACTTTTGCCCTTCTTGGGCGCATAAGGTGAGCGGGCGTTTCCTTTTGAGTTGTCATAGGTGAGCGGGGGTTGGGGGATTGGTTGTCATAGCTGAGCGGGGGTTGGAGGGTGGCAGACTGGTTGGGTGACTTTGCCGAACGAACCCGCACCGGACACCTCCGCCGAAACCGATCCCGGGAACGCCAACGCGCCTGCCGACGCCGCGCCCGGGTTGGGCGCGCTTGCTGCGGCACGGATCGCCGTCGATGTCCTGCTCGACGGCGGCGTGCGGCACGTGGTGGTATCGCCCGGATCCCGGTCGGCCCCCATGGCCTATGCCCTGGCAGAGGCGTCCGCGGCCGGCCGGGTGGAGCTCCTGGTGCGGATCGACGAGCGGTCTGCCGGCTTCACGGCCCTGGGCCTTGCCCTCGCCACCGGAACGCCGGCTGCCGTCCTCACCACGTCCGGGACCGCCGTCGGGAACCTGATGCCGGCGGTGATGGAGGCCAACCACGCCGCCGTGCCGCTGATCGTCCTGTCGGCGGACCGGCCGGAGGAACTGCGCGGGACCGGCGCCAACCAAACCACCGTCCAGCCGGACCTGTTCGGCGAGCAGGTCAGGTTCGCCGCCGACATTCCCGCCGGGACAAGCCCGCAGCGCGCCGTGGAAACCGGGCTGTCAGCGGCCACCGGGGCATTCCCGGACCTGCCGCCGGGGCCGGTCCAGCTCAACCTCGCGTTCCGGGACCCGCTGGTTCCGTCGCCACGTGACGGGTTGCCCGAGGCGGTGGAGCGGCAACGCTACCGGGTGGGTTTCGAGCCGCTGGTCATGAACCTGCCGCCCGCCCCGGAGGACCTGCCCGAGCGGCGCACCGTGGTGCTCGCCGGGCACGACGCCGGGCCTGTCGCCGAGGCCTTCGCCCGCGCCCACAACCTCCCGCTTCTGGCTGAGCCCTCCTCCAACGCCAGGTTCGGACCCAACGCGGTGGGCCCCTACCGGCTGCTGCTGGAGCACTTCGGGCCCGGTTCCATCCAGCCCATAGAGCGGGTGGTGCTGTTCGGCCGGCCCACGCTGTCGCGCCCCGTAGCCTCCCTCCTTGCCCGCGCGGACATTGAATCAGCCCTGTACCAGCCGGTTCCGGTCGCCTGGTACGAACCCGGGCGCCGCACCGAACTGCCGCTGGAAAACCTCGCGGACCTGGCCGACTTCGCCGGCCGCGGGAGCTCCGCCTGGCTGGACACCTGGCTGCTTGCCGGGTCGGCCGCCCAGCACGCGCTGGACCAGGTGGTCTCCGAAGAGTCCGCCGCCACCGGCCCGTCCGTTGCATCCCTGGTGTGGAGGAATGCCCGCGGCCAACTGCTGCTCGGATCCTCCAACGGCATCCGGGACGTTGACCTCGCCGGTTTGCCGGCCCCGGATCCTGCCGCCACGGTTTACGCCAACCGGGGCCTGGCCGGGATCGACGGCACCATTTCCACAGCCACGGGCATCGCGTTGGGCGGGCTGCAGGAAACCACGGTCCTGCTGGGCGACGTGACGTTCCTGCACGACGCCGGCGGCCTCTTCCTCGGCGCAGGCGAGGAACAGCCGGACCTGCGGATCGTCGTCCTCAACGATTCCGGCGGCGCCATCTTCAGCCTGCTGGAGCACGGGGGAGTGGAAGAGGGAGGCCGCTACGGGGACGCCGTCGAACGCCTCTTCGGCACCCCGCACTCGGTGGACATCGCGGCACTTGCCACGGCGTACGGCGTCGGGCATTCACTGGTCAGTACGACGGCGGGACTCGCCGAAGCGCTCGGCCAGCCGGTGCAGGGGCGCAGCATCGTCGAAGTCCGCACGGACCGCCGGCAGCTCAGGCGGCTCCATGCCCGCATCAAGGACGCCGTGTCCGCCGCCGTCGCGGGAGTCCTCGCGGGCCGGTAAGCGCCGCCCCTGCGTCGGTGCCCCTCGACGGGTGAACTGCCCCGTGACGCAAAAATTCCCTGGCGCTGCCGGAATGACGGCAGCGCCAGGGAATGTGCGCATCGAACGGGGAATGCAGGAACGTCAGAGCACGCGGCCCAGGAACTCCTTGGTCCGGGCATGCTGCGGGTTGGCGATGATCTCCCGGGGGTCGCCCGATTCCACCACCACACCGCCGTCCATGAAGGTCAGGGTGTCGCCCACTTCGCGGGCGAAGCCGATCTCGTGGGTCACCACGATCATGGTCATGCCCGACTTTGCCAGGTCCTTCATCACGTTCAGGACATCGCCCACGAGCTCCGGGTCGAGCGCCGAGGTGGGCTCGTCGAAGAGCATGAGTTCCGGGTCCATGGCCAGGGCACGTGCGATGGCAACGCGCTGCTGCTGGCCGCCTGAGAGCTGGGACGGGTAGTGGCCGGAGCGGTCCGCCAGGCCCACCCGGTCCAACAGTTCCAGCGCACGCTTCTGCGCGGCAGCCTTGGACTGGCCCTTGACGTGCACGGGTGCTTCCATCACGTTCTGCAGCGCGGTCTTGTGCGGGAACAGGTTGAACCGCTGGAACACCATGCCGATTTCGCGGCGCTGGGCGGCGATTTCCTTGGTCTTGAGGTCGTGGAGCTTGCCGTTGACCTCGCGGTAGCCAATCAGCTGGCCGCCCACGGAAATCCGCCCGGCGCTGATGGACTCCAGCAGGTTCACGCAGCGCAGCATGGTGGACTTGCCGGAACCCGACGGCCCGATCACCACCGACACTTCGCCTTGCCGCACCGTCATATCGATGCCCCGGAGGACATGGTGGGGCCCGTAGAACTTGTGCAGGCCTTCGATCTTGACCAGCGGCTTTTCTGCTGTGACCGTCATCGTGCACTCTCCTCGGGGAAGTCCGTCTTCATGGACCGCTGGGCGTCGGCACCCGCACCTGCAGCCTTGGCCGCTGCCGGATTCACGGCAGCGGGAGCGAGGTTGTCCACGCCCTTGCCGTAGTACGCCTCGAGGTAGTGCTGGCCCACCATGAGGATGCTGGTGACGAGAAGGTACCAGAACGCGGCAACGATCAGCAGCGGAATCGGGAGGTAGATGCGGTTGGCCAGGGCATTGGTGGCAAAGGTCAGGTCCAGGGTGAACGGGACCGCCAGGACCAGTGAGGTGGTCTTCAGCATGCCGATGGTTTCGTTGCCGGTGGGCGGGACGATGATCCGCATGGCCTGTGGCAGGATGATCCGCCACATGATCTTGCCCTTGGACATGCCGAGCGCCTCCGCGGCCTCCTGCTGGCCCCGGTCCACGGACTTGAGGCCGGCGCGGAAGATTTCCGCCAGGTAGGCCGACTCGTTCAGGCCGAGGCCCAGGATCGCGGGAATCAGGCCTTTGCTGGGATCGGAGAGTGCATAGCTGAACAGTTCAGGACCAAACGGGATCCCCAGCGTGAAGGCCGGGTAGAGAACCGTAACAAGGCCCCAGAACACCAGCTGCGTGTAGACCGGGGTTCCGCGGAAGAACCACACCCAGACCCAGCTGGACCAGCGGAAGACCGGGTTCTCGGACTGCCGCATGACTGCCAGCAGGATGGCCAGGACGATGGCCAGGACCATCGAGGCGACCGTCAGCAGGAGCGTCCACCCCACGCCCTGGACAACCTTCACGTCCAGGATGTAGGTGCCCACAACGTCCCAGCGGAAGTTGGCGTTGGTGAACAGGCTCTGCACGAGCCCGGCCACCAGCAGGAGGATGATGGCGGCGCTGATCCACCGGCCGGGGTGGCGCACCGGCACTGACTTGTTCAGTACGGGTGCGTCCCCGTGTTGATGGTGTTCCATGTGCACGCCTGACTTGTCGTCGGTAACGCGAAAACTCAAGACTTAACCGCCGGGTTGACCTCGGACTTGGTGATGGCGCCCTCGGCGTTGCCCCAGCCTTCCAGGATCTTCTTGTAGGAGCCGTCCTCCATCAGCTTGGTGACGGCCTTCTGGATGACGTCAGCCCAGGCGGTGTCGGCCTTGGCCACGGCGATGCCCTGCGGCGCCGAGTCGTAGACGTCGCCCAGCTTCTCCAGCTGGCCGTTGGTCTGGGTGAGGGCGTAGCCGATGATGGGGGAGTCGGCCGCCATGGCGTCGATGCTGCCGTTCACCAGGCGCGTGGTGACGTCGGTCTGGTTCTTCAGCGTGACGATGTCAATGGGCTTCTTGCCGTCGGCCGCACACTTCTTGTTGCGGTCGGCAAGGTCCGGGTCTTCCTGCACGGTGCCGGTCTGCACGCCGATGGACTTGCCGCAGACGTCGTCCAGCGAGAACTTCTTGGGGTTGCCCTTCTGTACCGCCCAGGCGGTGCCGGCGTTGAAGTAGCTGACCATGTTCACGGCCCCCAGGCGTTCCGGGTTGATGGTGAACGAGGAGATGCCCAGATCGTACTTGGGGCCGAGGGCCGGGAGGATGCCGGTGAACTCGGCAGTCTGGACCTGGACCTTGAGGCCCAGCGTGGCGCCGATGGCCTTGGCGATATCCACGTCGTAGCCCACGGGAGTCTGGCCGTCCGGACCGAGGAATTCGGCGGGGGCGTAGCTGGTGTCAGAACCAACGGTGATGGTGCCCTTGGACTTGATGGCGTCCGGGACCATGGCGGCCAGGGCGTCATCCTTCTTGACGGTGGTGGGATCAAAGCTGGCGCTGGCGCTGCCTGACGAGGTAGCCGCGCTGGAAGGACCCGTTTCCGAGGCATTGGTGCATGCTGAGAGGGCCAGGGCGCTGATGGCGATCATAGTGGCGGCGGTCAGCTTGGAAGTGCCCAGGAGGGTACGGGGAGTCTGCATTTCTTACCTTTTGTTGCAGGGGCTATGAGGTACTAACGCGGCTTATAGTGTAACGCTCAACAAGAGAGGTACGTCACACGCAACTAAGTTTCACTATTGGATAACTGTAGCGGGGGCAAAATCAAGCCTTCCAGAGCAGGACTTGTCTGTCATCCCAGACTCAGGGCCCCGAGAAGCTAGCTGTTGATGCCCAGGGACTCCAGCATCGGCCGGAATTTAGCCCAAGTTTCAGCCAATTCGGCCTCCGGCAAAGAGCCGTCAACAATTCCGCACCCGGCATACAGCCTGACGGTGTCGGGTGACTCGATGACGGCGCCGCGCAGCGCGATGCCCCATTCGCCGTTACCCGCGGCGTCCAGCCAGCCCACCGGCCCGGCATACGGTCCACGGTCCAGGTGCTCCAGCTTGCGGATCAGCTCGCCCGCCACGAGGGTGGGCGTCCCGCAGACGGCCGCGGTGGGGTGCAGTGCGTTGATCAGGGCCAGGCACGTGGGGACGTGCCCTTCCACTTCGGTGAGCTCCGCCTTGACGTCGGAGGCCAGGTGCCAGACATTGGGCAGTTCCAGGATGAACGGCTCGTCGTGGGCATTCATCGCCTCGGAGAAGGGCGCCAGCTGCTTGGTCAGCGACTGGATGGCGATCTCGTGCTCATGGCGCTGCTTTTCCGAACCCGCCAGGACCCGGGTGGCGTAATCCATGGGCGCGCCGTCCTCACCGTGGGCGTCCCGCCGGTCAAGGGTGCCGGCGAGCACCCGGGCCTGGGCGGTGCGTCCTTCCACCTGGATCAGCATCTCCGGTGTGGCGCCCACCAGGCCATCCACCCCGTAGGTCCAGCATTCGCGGTACCTGGCGGCGAGCTCACGCAATACATCGGCGGCATGTACGCCGGAAGGAATGGTTGCCACCACATCCCGCGCCAGCACCAGCTTCTCCAGCGCTCCGGTACGGATCTCGGCGACACCGGCGGCCACAGCGTCCATCCAGGCTTCCTCGCTGAGGGACCCGGTGTGCAGTGTTGCGCCGGCGGCCAGGGGGAGGGGACGCACGACGGCGCCGCGGCCTTTGCCGGGCACGCCGCCCTGGGGAGCGTTCCCGGCGGAGTCCGCCGCCGTGGTGCCCTTAGCGTCCGGGTTTCCGGCGGCAGCACTGCCGAGCCAGCGGTCCAGTGCCGCAACCGCCGTCTCTTCGGTGAGCGGGCCGTCGTCGAACGTTAACTGGGTGAGCCACACCTGGTTGTCCCGGACGCCCACCACGATCTCCGGCACGATCAGCCGCGACTCGTGCCGCGAGGTCTTCGAGAAAGCGAAGGAACCGAAAGCGACGGGCCCGGTGCCGGGCAGCTCCACGGCATCCGTGACGTCCGCCTCAAGGACCAGGTGCCGCCACCAGATATCCGCTTCCAGGAACCGGTCCGGACCCGTGGCGGTGAAGCGTGAAATTTCGCCAAACCCGGCCAGCCCGGCTTCGCGGCGGGTCCAGCACAGGACATCGTCCCGGACCAGAAACGAAGGCAGCCCCCCGGGGAATGTTTTGCCATCCAGGGGGACTGTCAGGGTGCGGAACGTGCTCGTCATGATGAGACAACACTACTCCCGCGTAGGCCGGGGCCATCTCCGGGTGCAGGGAGGGGCAAAAAGGAGATGGAGGCGCTGGTCCGGACCGCCGCGAACATTTGAGACAATGTCATGGTGAACCGAGCATCCTTGGATAAGCGTCCGGACGAAGTAGCCACGATGTTTGACGACGTCGCACCGAAATACGACGTCGTCAACGATGTCCTTTCCATGGGACAGACCCGCCGCTGGCGGAAGATCGTGGTGGACGCGATGGAAGTCTCCAAGGGCCAGCGCGTCCTTGACCTGGCGGCCGGCACGGGCACGTCCAGCGAACCATATGCCGACGCCGGCATAGACGTGGTGGCCTGCGACTTCTCCTTGGGCATGCTCAAGGTGGGCAAGCGCCGCCGCCCGGACATCGACTTCATCGCCGGTGACGCCACCAACCTGCCGTTCGCTGACAACACGTTTGATGCCACCACCATCTCGTTCGGCCTGCGCAATGTGAACGAGCCCAAGAAGGCGCTGGCCGAGATGCTGCGCGTCACCAAGCCCGGCGGCCGCCTGGTCATCGCCGAGTTCTCCCAGCCCGTGGTCCCGCTGTGGCGCACCATGTACACCGAATACCTGATGCGTGCCCTGCCGGCCATCGCCGTCAAGGTCGCCTCCAACCCGGATGCCTATGTCTACCTGGCCGAGTCCATCCGCGCCTGGCCGGACCAGGACCACCTGGCAGCCTGGCTGCAGGACAGCGGCTGGGAAAAGGTCACCTACCGCAACCTCACCGGTGGAATCGTGGCCGTGCACCGGGCCTTCAAGCCCGCCGGCGCACCCGAGGGTGCCGCGGCCGCCATCGCCGCGCACAAAGGCCCGGTGGCCAAGCTGCGCCGCAACATCGTCCGCTGACCTGTGAGGGTACTGATTGTCGGCGCAGGTCCGGCCGGGTCCACCGCCGCGTACTACCTCGCCAAGGCCGGCCTTGAGGTCACGGTCCTGGAGAAGACGCAGTTCCCGCGCGAGAAGGTCTGCGGGGACGGCCTCACGCCCCGCGCCGTCCGCGAAATCCAGAAGCTCGGCCTGCCGCACCCCGAGAACGACGGCTGGCGGAGGAACAAGGGCCTGCGCCTGATCGCCGGTGGCCGCACCATCGAGCTGCCCTGGCCTGAGGTGTCCGACTTCCCGCAGTACGGCCTGATCCGCACCCGCCTGGGCTTTGACGAGGAACTGGCGCGGCACGCTGAGGCTGCCGGTGCCACCATCCTTGAGCGGCACAGCGTCACCGATGCCCTCCGGAACGACGCCGGCCGCGTCACCGGGGTCCGCGCAGCGCTCCTTGACGGGAACGGACGCAAGACCGGCGAGACGCGTGACTTTGCTGCCGACGTCGTCCTCGCAGCCGACGGCAACTCCACCCGCACGGCCGTGTCCCTCGGAATCCAAAAACGCGACGACCGGCCCCTGGGCGTTGCCGTCCGCACCTATTTCACGTCGCCGCGCACCGACGACGACTGGATGGAAGGCTGGCTGGAGCTCCCCGGCCGCGACGGAAAACTGCTGCCCGGCTACGGCTGGGTGTTCGGCGTGGGCGACGGCACCTCCAACGTGGGCCTGGGCATCCTGAACTCCTCCAAGGAATTCGGCAAGCTCGACTACAAGCAGGTCCTGCGCGAATGGACCGCCGGGATGCCCGCCGACTGGGGCTTCACACCGGAAAACCAGGTGGGGGAAATCCGCGGCGCCGCGCTGCCCATGGGCTTCAACCGCACTCCCCACTACTCTCCGGGCCTGCTCCTGCTGGGCGACGCCGGTGGCATGGTGTCCCCGTTCAACGGTGAGGGCATCTCCTACGCGATGGAGTCGGCACGATTTGCGGCCGAGTTCATCATCGACGCCTCCTCCCGTTCGGCTGCCTTGGGCGGAACGTACGACGCCGGCGCACACCTGTCGCGGTACGCGGACTACGTGCGCGGCCAGTGGGGTTCGCACTTCACCCTCGGCCGGGCCTTCGCCGCATTGATCGGGAAGCCGGCCGTGATGAAGCTCGCCCTGCGGACCGGCATGCCCATCCCCGTCCTGATGCGGTTCGTGGTCCGGCTCCTGGCCAACCTCACGGACCCGTCAGCCAAGGGCTTCGAGGACCGGGTGATCCGCGTCCTGGAATCGCTGGTTCCGGCCACGTCCAATACCCCGTCAGCTTCGAATCAGCGGTATCCGCAACAAAAAGTTAGGGTTAACCCGTGACCAAATCCGCAGACCACAGCTGGACGCACGCCGGGCACGGCCTGCCGGACTCCGAACCCAGCCTCAATACCACCGCTATTGCCACGGGACTCCAGCTGCCGGCCGGTTTTGCCGCCATTGCGGAGGATGCCGAGCTTGGCCCGGCCATCACCAACAACCTGGCCAAGGTGGAGAAGAAACTCCGGGAGGCGATCGCCAACTCGGACCCCCTGGCCGATGCCACGTCCCGCCACCTGGTGGAAGCCGGGGGCAAGCGCATCCGGCCGCTGCTGACCCTGCTGTGCGCCCACCTCGGCGACGCATCCCTGCCCGCCGTGGTGCAGGCCGCCGTCGTGGTTGAACTGACGCACCTGGCCACCCTCTACCACGACGACGTCATGGACTCCGCCCCGTTCCGCCGCGGCGCTCCCACAGCCCACGAAGTCTGGGGCAACTCCGTGGCCGTCCTCACCGGCGACCTGATCTTCGCCCGGGCATCCATCCTGGTGTCCGAACTGGGTGGCCGCGCGCTGGGCATCCAGGCCCGCACGTTTGAGCGCCTGTGCCTGGGCCAGTTGCACGAGACCGTGGGTCCGCGTCCGGACGAGGACCCGGTGGAGCACTACCTGTCCGTGATCGCGGACAAGACGGGTTCCCTGGTGGCGGCCTCGGGCCAGTTCGGTGCCATCTTCTCCGGCGCCGACGAGGCATTCGAGGACATCCTGGTGGAATACGGCGAGAAGGTGGGCGTTGCCTTCCAGCTGGCCGACGACGTCATCGACGTCACCGGTGTCAAGGTCAAGTCCGGCAAGTCACCCGGAACGGACCTCCGCGAAGGGGTCCCCACCCTGCCGGTGCTGCTCCTGCGCAAGGCTGCCGCCGACGGCGACCAGTCCGCCGTCGAGCTCCTGACGCTGATAGACGGCGACCTGACCTCGGACGAAGCCCTGGCCGCCGCCGTCGCCGGGTTGCGGGAGCACCCCGTCACGGCCGAGTCCTGGGTAGTGGCACGCCGCTGGGCCGACGAAGCCATCGCCGCCCTCGCGCCGCTGCCGGACGGGGTGGTCAAGGAGTCGCTGTCCAACTTTGCGCTCGCCGTGGTGGACCGCGCCAGCTGATCTTCTGCGGGAGCCCGGCGCCTCTGGTCCAGCCAGCAGGTGCCGGGCTTCTTTTTTGATGTGGCGTTAACGGGATAGCCCCGGTCCTCAACAACCGAAGCTGCTGTGAACCGGGGCTATCTCTCCGTTCGCATCAGACCCGCCGGAGGCGTTTAGCGGATCCGTGAATAGCTTATGACAGCTTTGTCACAATGCGCAAGTCTTCTGTAACTGCCTGTGTCAAAAAGTTTTTCCGCTGAGTCTGCCCGCCTTTCAGCGCCGGCGGGTGACCAACCCCGGCATGTTGCAGTGGCGCGCCGGGACGGCAGCCGGAACGTGAGGAGTTTCAGCGCCGCGGGTTACCCACATAGCGCGAATCAGGCTCCCCGGCGGGGGCAGCCGTCCGCTGTGCTGACCTCATGGATGTTTGTCACTTCCTTCGCAATGCCGGTTCTGTGGCCCGCACGGCAACAATCCTCAAGGCCGGGTTCTCCGAGGGACATCCGCAACGCGGCGGCGTCCGGTGAACTCTGCCGCCTGAGGCACGGGGTGCTGGCCCTCCGGGAAGCCCCTCAGGACTTTGTTGCCGCGGTGCGGCAAGGCGTGACGACCTTGCCGTACCTGCATCAACGGCTGCCGGGAAACCGGAATGGAGCCGCACGCCAAGTCCTGGACTTTGTCGACGGCAGCGCGGATTCGCCACTTGAAGTGGTGGCCCGCATCCTCTTTCGTGCAGCGGGAATCCATACCCAAACCCAGGTCGGGTTGCCCGGAATCGGCTACGTCGACTTCCTGCTGGAGGGGTTCCTGATCGTCGAGATCGACGGCGCCAGCCACCTGGAGCCGCGACAGGTGAAGAAAGACCGCTCACGGAACAATGCCAGCACCCTCAGCGGCTATGCGGTGTTGCGATACGGGTACGCGGACGTCGTCCACAACCCGCAGAGGGTGCTTGCCGAGGTCTGGCAGGTGCTCAGGGGCAGGGTCATCCGCTGAAATTCCCCAACTTTCAACCGCAAAGCCGGGGACTCGCGGGCAAAACCGGGGAACACGCCGTCGGCACCCCTCAAAGGCGGGGAGATTCAGCGAGGGCCGGCCCAGCAGGGGAGTGGGGAGCCCCTACTCTTCCTCTTCGTCGTCCTCGAAAGCCCACTCGAACATGTCGAACACGAACTCGGAGAAGGTGCCTTCCTCGGACTTCCACTGGCCGCGGGCGTTGTTGCGGCGGTACACAATGGGGTCCGGGACGCCGAGGTCGCCCACGCGGAAACCCCAGGTGAACTGTTCCTCTTCGTCTTCGAGGAACATCAGGAAGCCCTCGTCATCGACCTCGAGCTCTTCCGGGTCCCAGAAGTAGTGGTAGGCCTCCATCAGGTCTTCGCAGCCGCCCAGGGCAAGGTAGAACTCGCGCAGGACCAGCGGGATCTCGAACTGGTGCTCGGCGAGGGCGCTGTCCAGTTCCTCCGGGGTCAGGCCATCTGCTTCCTGCCATTCATCCTCGAGATACTTCGGAACAAGCGCGCGGAACTTCTCGAGGAACATGTCAGTCATGCTCATATCCTAGCCAATGCCGGACCCTCCAAAATGACACGGAGCAGCCACTACAGCCCCGTATCGCCAGCCCGCCGGTGCCATCCGCGGACGGCAAGCGGCGCCTGCCACGACCGCCGCCAGGCCAGGACCCGGAACGTGAAAACCAATGCCGCGATGGCCGCCGCCGTCAGCACGTTGAAGACGCCCAGCACCCACAACACGGCGGTCAGGGACGAACCCAGGAACGCCGGCAGCGCGTAAATGTCCTTGGGGTTGAAGAGTTCCGGCACCTCGTTGGCGGTGATGTCGCGCAACAGGCCGCCGCCTACCGCGGTCGTCACGCCCAGCAGCACGGACGCCACCGGGTTCAGCCCGGTGGCCAGGGCCTTGAGGGTGCCGGTCATGCAGAACAGGGCCAGGCCGGCGGCGTCAAAGAGGACCAGCAGCGACGTGTAGCGCTGGACGCTGGAGAACAGGAAATACACGAGCGCCGTGGCGAAGACCGGCGGGAACAGGTAGGCGGGGTTGGTGAATGCTGCCGGGACCACGGCGATGATGATGTCCCGGATGACACCGCCGCCAAGGCCCACCAGCGAAGCCAGCAGCAGGGAGCCGACAATGTCGATCTGCTTCCGTGCCGCAAGCAATGACCCCGATACGGCAAAGAAAAACACGCCCAGCAGGTCCAGCCATACCGGGGAGTTGTCAAAGGCGAATGTCATGGGGCGTCCCGGTATTTCAAAGAGGGCGGACAGGGCGGCTCCAACGTTACGCTAGCCCCTATGAACAGCCCCATCATGATCGCCTGCGCCCATGGGACGTCCAACACACAGGG
This sequence comes from Pseudarthrobacter sp. MOO14, assembly GCF_058267675.1. Taxonomy (NCBI): domain Bacteria; kingdom Bacillati; phylum Actinomycetota; class Actinomycetes; order Micrococcales; family Micrococcaceae; genus Pseudarthrobacter; species Pseudarthrobacter sp. MOO14. Next base: position 1,262,689 of record NZ_CM177849.1, on the reverse strand, counting down.
AGCCGCGGAGGTCAACGCGCTGCGCGCCGCCATCGCTGGACTCCGGCCGGGCCTGGAGGTCAGGGAAGCATATGTTGACGTCCAGCAGCCGGACCTGGTGGACGTGGTGGCCGGCCTGCCGGAGGGGGAGTCCGCGGTGGTGGTCCCGCTGCTGCTGAGTGTCGGGTACCACGTGAAGGTGGACATTGCGCGGGCCGTGAAGAGCCGCCCCGGCAGCGCCGCCGCCGCTCCGCTAGGCCCGGACCCCCGGCTTGCCGCCCTGCTGGACCAGCGGCTGCGTGAGGCGGGCACCACGGACAACGACGTCGTCGTCCTCGCCGCGGCGGGCTCGTCCAATCCCAACGCCGCCGTCAGCGTCGAGGAGCTGCTGGGCCAGCTCCGGGAGCTCCGGTCCAACCGGATCGTGGCCGCGTACGGCGCCTCGGCCAAGCCTTCGGTGCCCGACGCCGTCGCCATGCTTCGGGAGGAGCTGGCAGGAGGTGCGGGCGCGGGGGAGTCCGCAGGAGCGGTCGACGTCGGCGGCCGGGTGGTGGTTGCCTCCTACCTGCTGGCGCCGGGCTTCTTCCACGACCAGCTCGCGAAGGCGGGTGCCGACGTCGTCACCGAACCCCTGCTGCCATCCGCGACGCTCGCGGACATCGCGCTGGACAGGTACGACGCCGCCGTCGCGGCGATGCACGCAACCCGCTCCGAACCTGCCCCGGAAGCCGCGCCCGCAGCACCGACGGCGGGAGTGCCCGGGGCACCCGCCGATGCACAGCAGGGTGGCATCTTCAAGGCCGTTCGGCGTTTCGTGACGAAATATTTCCCTAGGTGACTCAGCATTTCCGGACCTTTGTGACGTAAATCGGGGGCACCCTACAGTCGTTGCATGACTGATACAGCTCTAGCCGGAGCGTCTGCGGACTCCGCTGCCCCCAAGCGCCCCGCACGCCCGTCCCGACCCGCCGCGAAGCCGCACGGCCAGTGGAAGGTGGACGGCAAGACGCCGCTGAATGCCAACGAAACCTGGAAGCAGGAAGACGACGGCCTGAACGTCCGCGAGCGTATCGAGACCATCTACGCCAAGGAAGGCTTCGACGCCATCCCGAGCCAGGACCTGCACGGCCGGTTCCGCTGGTGGGGCCTGTACACCCAGCGCAAGCCCGGGATCGACGGCGGCAAGACCGCCACGCTCGAGCCGCACGAGCTTGAGGACAAGTACTTCATGCTCCGCGTGCGGATCGACGGCGGCGCGCTCAGCACCGAGCAGCTGCGCGTTATCGGCCGGATCTCGGTGGACTTCGCCCGCGACTCCGCCGACCTGACGGACCGCCAAAACATCCAGCTGCACTGGATCCGGGTGGAGGACATCCCCGAGATCTGGAACCGCCTGGAATCCGTGGGCCTGTCCACCACCGAAGCCTGCGGTGACGTTCCCCGCGTCATCCTGGGCTCGCCCGTGGCCGGCATCGCCAAGGACGAGATCATCGACCCCACCCCGCTCATCGCCGAGCTGGGGGAGCGGTTCATCGGCAACCCGCTGCTGTCCAACCTGCCGCGCAAGTACAAGACCGCCATTACCGGCCACCCCAGCCAGGACGTGGTGCACGAGATCAACGACTTCGCGCTCGTGGGCGTCGAGCACCCCGAACTCGGCATCGGCTACGACCTGTGGGCCGGCGGCGCCTTGTCCACCAACCCCATGCTGGGCAAGCGCCTGGGCGCCTTCGTGAAGCCGGAGCAGGCCGCCGACGTGTGGCTCGGCGTGACCAGCATCTTCCGCGACTACGGGTACCGCCGCATGCGCACCAAGGCCCGCCTGAAGTTCCTGATGGCCGACTGGGGGCCGGAGAAGTTCCGCCAGATCCTCGAGGACGAATACCTTGGCTACAAGCTGGCCGACGGTCCCGCCGCGCCCAAGCCCGCCACCCCGGGCGACCACGTGGGCGTGCACGAGCAGAAGGACGGCAAATTCTTCATCGGCGCCACGCCGCTGGCCGGCCGGCTCTCCGGCTCCACGCTGGTCAAGCTCGCCGACACCCTGGAGGCACGCGGCTCCTACCGGCTGCGCACCACCCCGCACCAGAAGCTCGTGGTCCTGGACGTCCACAAGGACCAGGTGGAGCCGCTGGTAGCCGAGCTGGACGCCCTGGGCCTCTCTGCACGGCCGTCGGTGTTCCGCCGCGGCACCATCGCCTGCACCGGCATCGAATACTGCAAGCTGGCCATCGTTGAAACCAAGATGACGGCCGCCACCGCCGTGGCCGAACTGGAACGCCGCCTGGCCGACCTCGCCGAATCAGGCCAGCTGCCGCAGGCACTGTCCCTGCACATCAACGGCTGCCCCAACTCCTGCGCCCGGATCCAGACGGCGGACATCGGCCTCAAGGGCATGATGCTGCCAACGCCCGACGGCGAGCCCTCCCCGGGTTTCCAGGTCCACCTTGGCGGCGGCCTGGCTAACAACACCCGCGAGGAAGCCGGCCTGGGCCGGACCGTCCGCGGCCTGAAAGTGTACGTCGACGACCTGCCCGATTACGTGGAGCGCGTGGTGCGCCGGTTCGTCGCCGACCGCACCGAAGGCCAGACCTTCGCCGAATGGGCCCACGCAGCAGACGAGGAGGCACTCCAGTAATGGCAAAACACCTGGCACCCGCACCCGCCAAGCGTCCGGTCGAGGAGCTCAAGGCACTGGCTGAAGCCGGCGCCGCGGAACTCGGCTGGGACGCCCCCGCCCGCGACGTCATCGCCTGGGTGGAACGCAACTTCGACCTGCCCGCCGTCGCCGTCGCCTGCTCCATGGCCGACGCCGTCCTGCCGGCCTTGGTCGCGGACCAGATGCCCGGCGTCGACGTCCTGTTCCTGGAGACCGGCTACCACTTCCCGGAAACCTATGCCACGCGTGACGAGGTGGCCGCGAACCTCCGCGTCAACGTGGTGGACGTGCTCCCCGAAAACACCGTGGAGCAGCAGGACCGGCTCCTGGGCAAGGACCTCTTCGCCCGCGACGCCGCCCAGTGCTGCGCCCTCCGCAAGGTGGCTCCGCTGCAGCGCACCCTGGCCGGCTACGAGCTGTGGTTCACCGGGGTCCGCCGCGACGAAGCCCCCACCCGCACCAATACGCCCCTGATCGGCTGGGACGAGAAGAACGGCCTGGTCAAGGTCAACCCGATGGCCGCCTGGACGTTTGACCAGCTGGTCCAGTACTCCGACGACAACCTCCTGCCCGTCAACCCGCTGCTTTCCCAGGGCTACCCCTCCATCGGCTGCCAGCCCTGCACCCGCAAGGTGGCACCCGGCGAGGACCCCCGCGCCGGCCGCTGGGCAGGAACCGACAAGACAGAATGCGGACTACACGTATGAGCACTTCACTTACCGAGGAGACCCAGGTGACTGACGCCGCCGTATCCACGCGCCTGTCCAGCCTGGACACCCTGGAGTCCGAAGCCATCCACATCATCCGCGAGGTTGTTGCCGAGTTCGAGAGGCCTGCGCTGCTGTTCTCCGGCGGCAAGGACTCCGTGGTGATGCTGCACCTGGCCACCAAGGCGTTCTGGCCCGGCAAGGTGCCGTTCCCCGTGCTGCACGTGGACACCGGCCACAACTTCCCCGAGGTCATCGACTTCCGCGACCGCACCGTGGAGCGGCTCGGCCTGAAACTCGTGGTCGGCTCCGTCCAGGAGTTCATCGACCGCGGCGAGCTGGCCGAGCGCGCCGACGGCACCCGCAACCCGCTGCAGACCGTCCCGCTGCTGGACGCGATCCAGCAGAACAAGTTCGACGCCGTCTTCGGTGGCGGCCGCCGCGATGAGGACAAGGCCCGCGCCAAGGAGCGGATCCTGAGCCTCCGCGACGAGTTCGGCCAGTGGGACCCGCGCAACCAGCGCCCCGAGCTGTGGAACCTCTACAACGGCCGCCACACCGTGGGCCAGCACGTCCGGGCCTTCCCCATCAGCAACTGGACCGAGCTGGACATCTGGCGGTACATCGAGCGCGAGAACATCGAACTGCCGGGCCTCTACTACGCCCATGAACGGGAGGTCTTCGCCCGCGACGGCATGTGGCGCGCCGTCGGCGAGGTCTCCCAGCCCCGCCCCGATGAGGACGTCATTACCAAGACCGTCCGCTACCGCACAGTGGGGGACATGTCCTGCACCGGTGCCGTGGAATCCAACGCCTACACCGTGTCCGATGTCGTGGTGGAAGTCGCCGCCTCCACCCTCACCGAACGTGGCGCCACCCGCGCAGATGACCGCATCTCCGAGGCCGCCATGGAAGACCGCAAGAAGGACGGGTACTTCTAATGAGCACGATTTCCGAGATTTCGACAGGCTCAATCAACGACAGCCTCCCCACCACCCTCTTCCGGTTCGCCACGGCAGGATCGGTCGACGACGGCAAGTCCACCTTGGTGGGCCGCCTCCTGCACGATTCCAAGGCCATCCTGGCTGACCAGCTCGACGCCGTCGCCCGCACCTCGGCGGACCGCGGTTTCGGCGGCGACAAGGGCGGCATCGACCTGGCCCTGCTGACCGACGGCCTGCGCGCCGAGCGCGAACAGGGCATCACCATCGACGTGGCCTACCGCTACTTCGCCACCGACCAGCGCAGCTTCATCCTGGCTGACTGCCCCGGGCACGTGCAGTACACCAAGAACACGGTGACCGGCGCGTCCACCGCGGATGCCGTCGTCGTCCTCATCGACGCCCGCAAGGGCGTGCTGGAGCAGACCCGCCGGCACCTGTCCGTGCTGCAGCTGCTCCGCGTGGCGCACGTGATCGTGGCCGTGAACAAGATCGACCTGGTGGACTTCAGCGAATCCGTCTTCCGCGGGATCGAAGCCGATGTGCAGCAGGTGGGCCGCGAACTGGGCCTCGGCTCGGACGGCATCAGCGACCTGTTGGTCATCCCGGTTTCGGCGCTCGACGGCGACAACGTGGTGGACCGCTCCGAGCGCACCCCCTGGTACACAGGCCCCGCCCTGCTCGAGGTCCTCGAAACCCTCCCCGCCGCCGATGAGCTCGAGAGCCACCTGGAAAGCTTCCGCTTCCCCGTGCAACTGGTGATCCGGCCGCAGGGCGCCCTGGCTCCGGATGCCGTCGCCGCCGGCCTGGACGCGGAGGCCTACCGCGACTACCGCGCCTACGCCGGCCAGATCACCGAAGGCTCGGTCAAGGTGGGGGACAAGGTTTCCGTACTGACGCCGGGCCAGTCTCCGCGCACCACCACCGTGGCGGGCATCGACTTCGCTGGCGCTTCGCTGCAGGAAGCCGCCGCACCGCAGTCTGTGGCCATCCGGCTGGCGGACGAGTTCGATGTCGCCCGCGGTGACACCATCGCCGCCGCAGGAACCGTCCGCGAAGCCTCCGCCGACCTGTACGCCGCCCTCTGCTGGTTGTCCCCGAAGCCGCTGCGCGAAGGCCAGAAGGTGCTGGTCAAGCACGGCACCCGTACGGTGCAGGCGATGGTCCGCAACGTCTCCGGCAAACTGGATCTGGCCACCTTCAAGCTGGAGGCCGCCTCGAACCTGGAGCTCAACGACATCGGCCACGCGCAGCTCCGGCTCGCCGCCCCGTTGCCGCTGGAGAACTACCTGCACCACCGCCGCACCGGAGCGTTCCTGGTCATCGACCCGCTGGACGGCAATACGCTGGCCGCCGGCCTGGTCAAGGACCACCCGGGCGACCACGAAGACGAGCGCTACAGCATCTAGTCCTCCTTCGATTCGCCGGAAAACTGCGGGCTCGCCGTTCCTGAACAGCGAGCCCGCAGGTTTCCGGCGTTTTCGCATTTATGCGGCAACCCGCACGTTAACCGCAAAATGTGCCCGCCGGATCTTTCGGGACGAAGTGTGGCATGGGAAGCTCAGGCATTGTTGCTCGATGCCCGCGGTTCCAAGCCCGGGCCATTCGCTCGGGAGGCGTGATGCCAACCATCCACCGGTGGCGGACCACAGCGGTACTGGCATGTGCCCGTGATGCCCGGGAGTGGCGGATCACCCGGCGGCAGGCAGTGACGCTCGCCCTGATCCCCGGCGGTATTTCGGTGGCGGCTGCGGCCACGGTCGTATACCCCCCGCTGTACATCTGGCTCCTCGCCGAGGACTCGCTGGTGGAGTGGCTGCAGTTCCTCAGCCTCCTGGCGGCGGCGATCTTCCTGACGTTCATCGCCGCCCGGCTCCCGGCGTCCGGACAGAGGGGCATGGCTGTTGTTTACGGTCTGGTCGGCGCCGCGGCATGGTTCCTCGCGGGCGAGGAAATTTCCTGGGGACAGCGCATCTTTGGCTGGCAGACTCCCGAATCCATGGAGCAGATCAACCGGCAGGGTGAAACCACGCTGCACAACATCCGAGGCGTGCAGGAACTGGTCCCGGCAGCCATGCTCCTGGCCAGCCTGTACGGCGCGTGCGCCCCTCTGGTGTGGGCGGCGGTCCGGGCACGTTGGAAGCAGGCCGCGCCCTTGCACTTACTCATTCCGCCCCTGGGCCTGGTGCCGGCCTTTGGGCTTGCCGCGGCGTACCGCCTCTTCCGCCTGTTGGTGTGGCCGGCGGCCGATTACGGAATTTCTGAGTATTCCGAAGTGATGGAGTTCTGCCTGTACCTGGGACTGGCCTTGTTTTGCTGGCTCAACGTGCGCCGCCTGCTCCACCACCGGGCGAGCGTGGCAGGACCCCGCCACCGAGGTGGCGCACATGCCGTGGCAGTTGGTCAACGCCGCAGCGCCTGAATTTGTGAAACCGGGCCCCGGGGCGGCCTAATGTGACGCTACATGAACGTGCGTGACCCCCCGTTTCCGCGTCATTGAACGGGTTTGGGCCACTCCCTATGGTGAAACAATGACTAGTTCCAAGCCCGGGATGACCCGCATCGTGGCAGGCGAAAGCGCGGTTCCCAAGCGCAAGCGTGCCATCGAAGCTGCCCTGGCCATCGGGCTGGTCTTCCTGATCGCCGTCGGAGCCATTGTGGCCTCGAACGTCTCCCGCAACACCGAGGCCCAGGCCGCAGAGCCCAGCCCCGCGGCCGAGCTGAAGCTGGGCTACTTCGGCAACGTCACGCACGCCCCGGCCCTGGTGGGCGTCAAAAAAGGATTCCTCCGGCAGGCCCTTGGCAGCACCACGCTCAGCACCCAGACGTTCAACGCCGGACCGGCCGCCATCGAAGCCCTGAACGCCGGTGCCATCGATGCCGCCTACATCGGCCCCAACCCGGCCATCAACTCGTTCGCCAAGAGCCAGGGCGAGTCCGTCCGGGTGATTGCCGGGGCGGCGGCGGGCGGTGCCCAGCTGGTGGTCAAGCCGGAGATCAACTCCGCCGCAGACCTCAAGGGCAAGACCCTCGCATCGCCCCAGCTGGGCGGAACCCAGGACGTCGCGCTCCGCGCCTGGCTTTCGAAGCAGGGCTACAAGACCAACGTGGATGGCAGTGGCGACGTCGCCATCAACCCCACCGAGAACGCCCAGACCCTCAAGCTGTTCCAGGACGGAAAGCTCGACGGCGCGTGGCTGCCGGAGCCCTGGGCCTCCCGCCTGGTGCTCCAGGCCGGCGCCAAGGTGCTGGTGGATGAAAAGGACCTGTGGGACGGCACCGGGACTGGCAAGCCGGGTGAGTTTCCCACCACCATTCTGATCGTGAACCAGAAGTTCGCGGCGGACCACCCGGATACCGTCAAGGCGCTGCTGACAGGCAACACCGAATCCGTGGCCTGGCTCAACTCCGCGTCTGCTGACGAGAAGGCGAACCTCGATTAACGCCGCACTGCAGGAATCCGCCGGGGCAGCATTGCCCACCGATGTCCTCACCAGGTCGCTGGCAAACATCACCTTCACCCTTGACCCGCTGGCCGGCAGCTACCCCAAGCTCCTGCAGGACGGCGTGGATGCGGGAACCACCAAGAAGGCCGACATCAACGGGCTCTTCGACCTCCGTGCGCTCAACCACGTCACCGGTGGCGCCGACAAGATCTCCGCGGCCGGCCTCGGCCAGGACTGACCCACCCACTACCTAAGGACGGCACCATGCCAGTCGTACTGGAAAACCTGGGCAAACGCTTCGGCGACGGCGCCCCGGTACTGGACGACGTCAACGCCAACATCAAGCAGGGCGAGTTCGTTGCCCTCCTCGGTGCCTCCGGCTGCGGCAAGTCCACCCTCCTGAACATCATCGCGGGACTGGAAGCGCCGACGTCGGGCGCCCTGGAAGTGCCCAGCGACGGCGCCGCCTTCATGTTCCAGGACGCCGCGCTCTTCCCGTGGCTCACGGCCCGGGAAAATATCGAACTGGCCCTGAAGCTCAGGGGAGCGGGCAAAACCGAGCGCCGCACCAAGGCCCAGGAACTCCTGGAACTGGTGCACCTCGGCTCTGCCGGGGACAAGCGTCCGCACGAACTCTCCGGCGGCATGCGGCAGCGAGTATCACTGGCCCGCTCGCTGGCGCAGGACCGGCAACTGCTGCTCATGGACGAGCCCTTCGCCGCGTTGGACGCCATTACCCGTGACCTGCTGCACGATGAGCTGGAACGGATTTGGAAGGAAACCGGACGCACCATCGTCTTCGTCACCCACAACGTCCGCGAGGCCGTCCGGCTGGGACAGCGCGTCCTGCTCCTGTCCTCCCGTCCCGGACGGGTGGTCCAGGAATGGTCCGTCACCGAGGAACACCGAACCGACGCCGGGCTCGCCGGCCAGCTGACCGGGGTCATCACGGCCCGGCTGCGGGAGGAGATTCGCCGCCATGCCAAGTAACCCACCCCTGGTTGAGGAGGAGCCGGTGGTTGAGCCTGTCGAAGCCACGGCCGCTGAAACCCGTCACGTCCACGCCGCCCTGACCAGGACCTCCACTGGCAAAGAGGACCTCCGGGAGCTGGAGTCCGGCCTGGATTCCCTGCAGTCCGACGCCGACCGGAAGCACCGGATCGACTGGAGCCGGATCCTCCTGCCCGTGGCTGCCCTGGTGGTCCTGGTGCTGGTCTGGCAGTTTTACGTCTCGTTGGGCGTCAAGCGCCGCGACCTGGTGCCGGGTCCGCTGGACGTCCTCGGCCAGCTGGGCGTCCTCTGGAGCGACGGCAAGCTGCAAGAGTCCGTCTGGACGTCACTGCAGCGGGGCGTGGTGGGTTTCCTCATCTCGGTGGCCATCGCCACGCCGGTGGGGCTGCTCCTGGCCCAGGTGGCGCCTCTGCGGCGCGCTTTCGGCCCGCTGATCTCCGGCCTGCAGGTCCTGCCCTCGGTGGCCTGGGTCCCCGCGGCCATCATCTGGTTCGGCCTCACCGACGCCACCGTCTACTTCGTGGTGTTCATGGGAGCCATCCCCTCCATCATCAACGGGCTCATCTCCGGCGTGGACCAGATCCCGCCGCAGTACCGCAGGGTGGGCACGGTGCTGGGTGCGTCCCGGCTCCAGATGGCGTTGCAGATTGTCCTTCCGGCCGCGCTGCCGGGGTACCTGGGCGGCCTGAAGCAGGGCTGGGCCTTCTCCTGGCGTTCCCTCATGGCCGCTGAAATCATTGCGGTGGGCGGCACCATCGGCTTTGGCCTGGGTTCGCTGCTGGACCAGGGCCGGACCCTTTCGGACATGGCCGTGGTCATGGCTGCCATCCTCCTGATCCTGGCGGTGGGCATCCTGATTGAGCTGCTGGTCTTCGGCCCCATCGAGAAGCGGCTCCTCCGCAGCCGGGGCCTCCTGTCCGGCAGTACCCGCTAGCCCACGCCGGCACCCAACCCTGCAGAGAGCCCGACGGCGAGTCCCGCTGTCGGGCTTTCTGCTGTCCTGCCCGCTCGGGTCGGGAACAGGTGGCAGACTGGCGCCATGACAGCCAGCTTCGTATGCCGCACCGAGTCCTCGCTCCCCGTGGAGCAGCTCTTCGACCGGGCACGCAGCATCGACCTGCACGTGGACTCGCAGCAGGCATCCGGGGAGCGCGCGGTGGCCGGTGTCACGGGCGGGCTGATCGGGCACGGCCAGGAGGTCACCTGGCGGGCACGGCACTTCGGCGTCCCGCTCACCATGACCAGCCGCATTACCCATCTGGATTACCCGCGCAGCTTCACCGACGAACAGTTGAGGGGCCCCTTCAAGGCCTTCCGGCATGTCCATGACTTCGCGCCCACTGCCACGGGAAGCGTGATGACGGACCGGGTGGAGTTCACCGCCCCGCTCGGGGCCCTGGGTACCGCCGTCGAACGGCTTGTCCTGGCCCGCTACCTGGAGCGCCTGATCATCCGCAGGGGCCGGTTCCTCGCCGGGCGGCCCTAGGAATCTTTTGTGACGCAGCATTACCTTGCGTGAACTGGTGTTGCTCGGCCTTTGTTGGCGAATGTGACGCGGCCCTACCGTTGATCCATGGCAATTCAGGACATATACCCCACGGCGCTGCGGCTGCTCGGCCGCCCCGTGCTGGTGGTGGGCGGCGGCCCCGTTGCCGCACGCCGCGCCAAAGGCCTGCTCGACGCCGGTGCAGTGGTCACGGTCGTGGCCCCGGTTGCCTCGCCCGCGCTGAAGGAGATGGCCGACGCCGGCCTGCTCACCTGGGAAGCGCGGCCCTACCTTTCCAGCGACGTCGACGGCGTGTGGTTCGCCCAGACCGCCACCGGCGACCCGGAGGTGGATGCCCAGGTATCAACCGACGCCGAGGCGCAGCGGGTTTGGTGCGTCAATGCCTCCAACCACGAAGCCTCCGCCGCCTGGACGCCCGCCGTCGCCGAGGTGGATGACGTCAAGATCGCCGTGAACGCCGGGGGAGACCCGCGCCGCGCCATGGCCGTCCGCGACGCCGTCGCCACCGCCCTCGAAACCGGCGACCTCCCGCTGCGCCGCCGCCGCGCACACCGGGGAACCGTTGCATTGGTTGGTGGCGGCCCCGGCGATACCGGCCTCATCACGGTCCGCGGCCGCCGGCTCCTGGGGCAGGCCGACGTCGTCGTGGCTGACCGCTTGGGCCCCCGCGGCCTCCTGAACGAACTGGCTCCGGACGTCCGCGTCATCGAAGTGGGCAAGACCCCCGGCCACCACCCGGTGCCGCAGGCGGAGATCAACCGGATCCTGGTCGAAGAAGCGCTGAAGGGCCACCGCGTGGTCCGGCTCAAGGGCGGGGACCCCTACGTGCTGGGCCGCGGCGGCGAGGAAGCCGAATACTGCCGCCAGCACGGTGTGGAGGTTGAAGTGGTTTCCGGCGTTACATCGGCCATCTCCGTCCCGGCCGCCGCAGGCATCCCCGTGACGCACCGCGGCTTGGCCAAGGGCTTCAGCGTGGTGACCGGACACGAGGGACTCTCCGAGGTTCCCGCCCGCCCGGACCACACCATCGTCCTGCTCATGGGCGTCGGCCAGCTCCGGGAATCCGCGTCCGCGCTGGGCGAAGCGGGCATGCCGGCGGACACCCCTGTTGGTATCGTGGAAAACGGCTACCTGCCGGACCAGCGCGTCACCATCGGCACGCTCGGTTCCATCGCGGACCAGGCCGACGCCGCCGGTGTTGCCAACCCCGCCGTGATCGTCATCGGTGACGTGGTGCGCGTGAGCCCGTTCGCTCCGCCGCACTTCAAAACCGCCGACTACGGCACCACCACCCCGAACAGCCCCCGCAAGACCGTCCTCACCACCTAGCCCCACCCAACTGACTGGCAGTTGTTGTCGTTCTGAGCCGTCAAAACGGCAACGAATGCGAGCCAGTTGGGCCGGAACGAAGAAAAGGAACACAGCCGTGTCATCCAGCACCACCGTAGGAACTGCTGCGCGTCCGCTGCGCGTCGCCGTCGTTGGCTCCGGCCCGGCCGGCGTCTACGCCGCTGACATCCTCACCAAGAGCGAGGCCGTCAAGAGCGGCGAGCTGACCGTCAGCATCGACCTCTTCGACCGCTACCCGGCGCCCTACGGCCTGATCCGCTACGGCGTGGCCCCGGACCACCCCCGCATCAAGGGCATCGTCAACGCCCTGCACAAGGTCCTGGACCGCGGCGACATCCGCTTCTTCGGCAACGTGGACTACGGCACGGACCTCACCATCGAGGACCTGCGCACCCACTACGACGCCGTCATCTTCGCCACCGGCGCCATCAAGGACGCGGACCTGAACATCCCCGGCATCGAGCTGGACGGCTCCTACGGCGGCGCCGACTTCGTCTCCTGGTACGACGGACACCCGGACGTCCCCCGTGAATGGCCGCTCGAGGCCAAGGAGATCGCCGTGATCGGCAACGGCAACGTGGCGCTGGACGTGGCCCGCGTCCTGTCCAAGCACGCCGACGACCTCCTTGTTTCCGAAATCCCGGACAACGTCTACGCCGGCCTGAAGGCTTCCCCGGTCACGGACGTCCATGTCTTCGGCCGCCGCGGGCCTGCCCAGGTCAAGTTCACCCCGCTGGAGCTCCGCGAGCTGTCCCACTCCAAGGACGTGGACATCATCCTGTACCCGGAGGACTTCGAGTTCGACGAGGAATCGGACCGCCAGATCCAGACGAACAACCAGACCAAGACCATGGTGGGCACGCTCACCAACTGGATCGCAGAGCAGCCCGAAGACCTCTCCGAGCTCACGGCTTCCCGCCGCCTGCACCTGCACTTCCTGCACAGCCCGGTGGAGATCTACGACGACGCCGAAGCTCCGGGCAAAGTGGCCGGCATCAAGTTCGAGCGCACCGAGCTGGACGGCACGGGCAACGCCCGCGGCACCGGCGAGTACGTGGACTACCCGGTCCAGGCCGTGTACCGCGCCATCGGCTACTTCGGTTCTGCCCTGCCGGAGATCGAGTTCGACCACAAGCGGGGCGTCATCCCGAACGACGGCGGCCGCGTCCTGGACGCCGAAGGCAACCATGTGCCGGGTATCTACGCCACCGGCTGGATCAAGCGTGGCCCCGTCGGCTTGATCGGGCACACCAAGGGCGACGCCCTGGAAACCGTGACCTACCTGCTGGAAGACCGCGAAAACCTCCCGGTCGCCTCCGCGCCTGCTGAAGACGCCGTCGTCGAGCTCCTCGATGCCCGCGGCGTGAAGTTCACGTCCTGGGAAGGCTGGCTGGCCCTGGACGCCCACGAACTCGCGCTTGGCGCGGCCGCCACCGAGGCCGGCGGCTCGCACGGCGTCGAGGTCAAGCGTGAGCGCATCAAGGTGGTCCCGCGCGAGGACATGGTGTCCATTTCCCGTGATGGCGTGTCCGCCCAGGTCTAGGATCCTGTTGCTGCAGGAGCCGCGGAACCACCGCTCCGCGGCTCCCGCCATTTAACCCTGCTGCGCTATTTTCCCGCGCCGCCGATGGCCATGAGCTCGAGCCGGCGAAGGGTCTCGCGGTTCCGGGCGGAGATGACAGGATCCCGGAGGAATTTCGGCATCAGCTTTCCCGGCCCGCGGATGGCGTCCTCGGCAATGGTCACCAGGCATTCGCCGCCGCGGTCCTCCAGCCTGATGTCCACCTTGGCCTCGCCCACGGGCCAGCCGCGCGCCACGAGTTCCAGGGAGCGGCCGGGATCCACCGCGGTGACACGGCTGCTGTCGTTGAGCACCAGCGGCCACGCTCCTACGGAGTGGTGGAGCCGGGCTCCGGGCCCCGGCCATTCGGGATCCACATCCCTGATCCGGGAGGCGCCCACCACCCAGCCGGAATACAGCCAGCCGTCGGCGATGACCCGCCAGACGTCGGCAGCGGGGCACGTGAACAGCTGCGAGACAGTGGACATGGGGTTCCTTCTCTCTTCATGGGCAAAAGGCGGTGCTACATGCGGCCGAACCGGGCTCGGATCATCGCGAAAATCCCGTAGGCGATGAAGCCAGCGCCAATGGCCACCAACAGGGTGGGGCCGAACGGGTGGTCCTGGAGGGCCTTGAGGCTGCCGTCCAGTCCGGTGGATTCATCGGGCCGGTGCCGGGCTGCCGCGATCACGAACAGCAGGCCGGTAAGGACCAGGGCGATGCCCTTGGCCACATGGCCCGTGACGCCCAGGCTGTCGATCAGCCGACCCCGCCGGGTGCCGTCAAAGTGGAACAGCTCCTCCTTGAACCCGCGCCGGAGGCCCTTGACGATGAAGTAGATCCCAATGCCGAGGATGGTCAGGCCCAGGGCCACGAGGACCCAGGGCCCTGCGGGGTGCGCCATCACGCCGGAACTGAAATCCCTGGTGTTGTCGCCCGAGTCGCTGGGCTGCCCAACGGCGAATCCGGCAAAGCTGAGGCCCACGCTGCCGTACGCGATGGCAAGGAAACCCGACGACACCAGTTTGGCCAGCCGTTCCTTCCGGGGCAGGCTCCGGGCACGGAGGGTCGCTTCGCTGGCCTGCCAGAGAGCCAAGGCCAGGCAGGCCACCACGCACCCCCACATGACGACGGTGCCGAAGGGGTTGTCCGCCAGCCGGGCGATGGCCCCGGTTGGCTCGGCGTCCCCTTGGTGGCCGAAGCCGATGGCGATCGCGATGGCACCCACGATCACATGCAGCAGGGCCATGACGGCGAATCCCGCGCGGGCCAGGACATCGAGGACCTTGTGGTTGGACGCGTCTTCGACCGCGTCCGCTGCCTGGCTGAGGGTGGAATCGCCGTCGGACATGCCCTAGCCGTTCATGGGCCCTTCGGCCCGCATGTTCTCGGCTCCGGGGCCCTCAACATGGACAGTGCAGCGGACCACCAGCTGGCCGGGGGCGTTGTCCAGTTCCACCAATGAATCATGCCCGCTGAGGACGGTGAACACTTCGGAACCGGCGAGGACGCTGACGCCCTTGGCCTTGGCCGTTTCCCGGGCGTTCCCCAATGCCTGGCGCTCCAGCGCATCCACATAGCCGCTGTCACTTTCCCGGGCGGGGTTCCCGAAGGCCCAGCCGAACAATGTCCCTGTGTTTCCCATGGCGTTGATATTACGCGGTCGGCGGGGCCGGGGGCCGGGCTTTCGTAATATTAGTAAGTGTGCTTAGTATGAGCAGACCATACCTTGATTAGGACACGGCATGCGACACCCGCGGAGGGCAGCACGCCGGAACCCGTTCACAACGTTAGGAATGCACATCATGGCAGGAAATCTCTTAGCGCGTTCAGTTCACGACCTGACGGCGGCAGCATGGTTCGGCGGATCGCTGATGGGCGCCATCGGCCTGAACGGGGCGGCCGCGCAGGCCAAGGATCCCGCCGAACGCACCCGGCTTTCCAGCGCCGGCTGGATGCGGTGGGCGCCGGTCCAGACGGCGGCGTTCGCCGCGCACCTGGCGGCAGACCTCGCCATCGCCTGGGAAAACAAGGGCCGGATCGCCAAGCAGGACGGCGTGGCACGCGACACCGCCATCAAGACCGTCGTGACCCTTGCGGGCGCCGGGGTGACCCTGTACTCGGGCATCCTGGGCAAGAAGGTGGACAAGCTTGCCGATGAGGGGGCCAAGGGAGCCACCGAGCCGCAGCCGGCGGCATCGGACGAGCTGAAGTCCGCTCAGCAGCAGCTCAAGCTCCTGCAGTGGGCCATCCCCGGATTCGCCGCGCTGGTGATCATCCTGGGCGCCAAGCACGGCGAGATGCAGCGCCCCACGAACGTCCTCGCAGGCCTGCGCCGGAGCTGATTCACCGGCAGGCGCAGGACGGACGACGGCGGCCCGGCACCACAGTGCCGGGCCGCCGCCATGCGCGGGGAGATTTACTCCGCCAGCCACTCCGCGCAGGAGTTCAGGTTCCGGTTCACGGTGGCGACGGCGTCGTCCTCGTGCCGCCGTTCAATGGCGTCCAGCAGTGTTTCGTGGCCGTCCCGCGGGAGCCCATTGAAGCCGGGCCGACGCTGTTGCGTGAGCAGGTCCTGGTGGAATGCCGTCCCGAAGCTGGCGTACAGCTCATGCAGCAGCGGGTTGCCGGAGGCCTGGGCCACTCCCTGGTGGAACTGCCAGTCTGCGTCGGCCCACGCCTCGATGTCGCCGATCTTCCAGGCCTGGTCCCGGGCGGCGAGGAAGGCGCGCAGGGCCGTGACGTCGTCGTCCGTGGCATTGCGCGCGGCGAGCCGGGCAGCCTGGGTGTCCAACCCCAGCCGGACCTCGAGGATGTGCTGCTCGGTATGGTCCTGGTAGAGCCGCCGCGCGGCACCGGACATCTCATTCGTGGCCCGCACGTAGGTTCCGTCACCGCGGCGGACCTCCAGCATGCCCCCGTGGGCCAGGGCCTTCACCGCCTCGCGCAGGGTCCCGCGGGAAACCCCCAGCCGCGCCATGAGTTCGGGCTCGGGCGGAATGCGCTGATTCAACGCCCATTCGCCGGAGTGGACCATCTCCCGCAGCTTGGCGGTAACTTCGGCGGCCAGCGGCTGGCGGACGGACGGGCTCAAAGACAAGGTGCTACTTCCTTTCCGCAGGGCGGGTTCCGGACATCGGGCGCCCCGTGATCAGGTGGGCCACCACGATTTGGACCAGTGCCAGTGCCAGCAGCAGCACCAGCGGCAGGGTCCAGCCGCCGGTGGCGCTGTGCAGCAGGCCCATGCCGAAGGGACCTGCCGTCGCCAGCAGGTACCCCGAGGACTGGGCCAGGGTGGACAGTGCCGTGGTTTCGGCGGTGCTGGACCCGCTGCGGCTGATCATCACCATCACCAGGGGGAAAATGCCCAGGCCGAAACCGATCAGGACGGCCGGAATGGCCGCCAGTCCCACAGGAAGCACCAACAGCGCCGCGATCCCGGCCGCCATGGTGACGCTCACCAGGTAAAAGGCCGGGCGGAGCATGCGCGGGCGGGATCCGATGGCAATCAGCACCATGCCCGCCGGGACGGACACGAGCTGCATCAGCCCGAACATCAGTCCGCTGTCCGAGGCGCTCATTCCCATGGTGGTGAGCATGTACGGCAGCCAGCTCAGCAGCGCGTAGGCCAGGAGTGCCTGGAGGGTGAAGATCGCGGTGAGGAGCCGGCCTTTCCCGGTCCGCAGGAGCGGCCAGGGCGAGATGTGGGCTGCGGTGCTCCGGACGGTGTGGCGGTGGGCGTGCAGCGCCACGGGCAGGAAACCCAGGAATGCCGCCACGGCCGCGATGCCCACCGCCCCCACCGCGGCGGACGGCGACCCGAGGGCCTGGGCCAGTGGAACGACCAGGACCGAAGTCAGGGTGCCGCCGGTAGTCATTGTCACCGTGTAAACGGCGGTCATGAGCGACGTCCGGGAGGCGAAGTGCTCGCGGATGAAGGACGGCATGGCGACGTTGCAGATGGCCAGCCCGGACATGCCCACCACGCTGCCGGCCACCAGCATGCCGGTTGCCGGGACGCCGCGCAGCAGCAGCCCGCCGGCCAGCAGCGCCAGCGACAGCAGGATGGCCTTCTCCACGCCCAGCTTGCCGCTCAGCCAGGAAGTTGCGGCTCCGGCCACCGCGAAGCACAGGGTGGGAATGGACGGGATGATGGCCGCCACCAGTGCCCCGTAGCCCAGGACGGCTTGAAGGTCGTGCAGCAGGGCCGAGGCTCCGGTGATCCCGGCACGGAGGTTCAGCCCGATGAGCACCAGGGCAATCACGCCGAAGACGACGGCGGAGCGCGGCTTGGCGGGCACCGCGCCGGCGGTGCCGGCCGGGACGGTTGCGGTTGCTGCCGGCGCGGACGCGGGGGGAGTGGCGGACATACCATCCACCCTAAAGGTTAGACGTTTGATGTTTGCGGTTTTGTGGGCAACCTCTCGCCGATGCCGGGGCTGGCATAGACTGCGAACGGACTGTCGGAGGGCCTGGCATGGACCGGGCGGTGCGGAAGGACGGCTGTGGAGGCTTCGCGGGGACTTGAGATCGAGAAGAAGTACGACGTCGACGACGACGCCGTGGTGCCGGCGCTGGAACAAGCCGCCGGGGTGGCCCGGACCGGGAAACCCCACACCGACCTCCTCGAAGCGGTGTACTTCGACACCCCCGCCCACGACCTGGCGGCCCGCCGGATCACCCTGCGGCGCCGCACCGGCGGCACCGACGCAGGGTGGCACCTGAAGCTCCCGCCCACCGCCGCCGCCACCGCTGAAGGTCCCGCGCCGCGGACGGAGCTGCACGCGCCCCTTGGCCGTCCCGACGCCGTGCCGGACAGGCTGCTGGCCCACCTTCACGCCTACCTGCGGGGATCCGTTCCGGTGCCGGTGGTCCGGCTGGAAACCCGCCGCACCACCTACGCCCTGTACGGTGACGACGGCGTGCACCTCGCCGACCTCGCCGACGACCACGTCACCGCCGAGCGGCTGGCCGGCCGGGACAAGGGCACCGGCGCGCACGGGCAGTGGCGCGAGTGGGAGGTGGAACTGGTCCACGGCGGGCCCGCCCTCTTCGGGCCGGTGGAAGAACTCCTGACCGCCGCCGGCGCCCGGCCGGCCGGGTACGCCTCGAAGCTGGCGCGCGCCCTGGGCGCCGGCAAGGCAGCCGCGAAACGCTCCAACGGTGCCGCCCCCGACGACGATGCGAACGGCAGTGACGCCGGAAGCAGCCCCGCCCTGCTGGCAGGCAAGCGCGCCCCGGCAGCCGCCGTCGTCACCGTCTTTGTGGCGTCGCAGATCGACGAGATCCTCGCCATCGACGCCGCCGTCCGGTTGGAGGAGCCGGAAGCGGTGCACACCATGCGCTCCTCGGCCCGCCGCATCAGATCGGTCCTGGCAGCGTACGGCAAGCTGTACAGGGCATCGCCGGTGCGCCGGCTCCGGGGCGAGCTGAAGTGGCTGGGCCGGCTGCTCGGCGAACCGCGCGACGCCGAAGTCCTGCGCGCGCAGCTCCGCAGCCAGCTGGCCGACCTTCCGCCGGGGGAGGGCCTCGCGGCCGCCACGGCAGCGGTTGACCACCGGACAGGTGAAAATTTCGACGCCGCCTACCGCCTCCTGCAGGAAGCGCTCGGCTCGGCCCGCTACTTCCGGCTCCTGGACAACCTCGAGGATTTCCGCGACAACCCGCCGGTGCGCGCCGACGCCGTCACCTCCGGCCGCAAGGCGGCAGCGAAAGCCGTGGACAAGGGCGCCAGGAAGTTGAAGCGCTCGCACAAGGCTGCCACGCGCGCCCGCCGCGGCACGGACCAGGAACTTGCCCTGCACCGCGTACGCAAGGACGCCAAGCGGCTGCGCTACGTGGCGGAATCGGCCGCCCTGGTCCGCGGCAAGCGCGCCGCCAAGGTGGCCAAGGCCGCCCGCCGGCAGCAAAAGATCCTGGGCAGCTTCCAGGACGCCGTGGTGGCCAGGGAACTGCTGACGGCCCTTGCCGGTGACGGCAGTGACCCGGCCACCGCGGCCGTCTACACCGAGCTGCTCAGCCAGCAGGATGCGATCATGCTCGCCGCACACGCCAAATATCTGAAGGCCCGGAAGAAATCCCGAGACCTTTTCCGCCGCGGCATCATCTAGGGCGGGTTATTTGCCCTGTCGCGCCGACAACCGCGCCACGGCCAGGGCCAGCCACAATTGCACCCGGTCCGCGGTGACGGCGGGGTCGTAGCCGGTCAGCTCGGTGATCTGGGCCAGCCGGTACCGCACCGTGTTACGGTGCAGGGTCAGCTCTTCCGCCACCGCGGCCACCGAGCCATTGTTGTTCAGGTAGCTCTCCAGCGTGGTCATCAGCTCCGAGCCGTGCGCCGCATCGAAGGCGCGCAGCGGGTTCAGCGACTCATGCGCCATATCCGCCAGCGGCACGTCCTCGCTGGCCAGCAGCAGCGACGTCAGGCTCAGCCGCTCGGGTTCATTGACAGGCAGGCCGTGGCTTGCGGCGTCCCGCGCCTCGAAGTAGCTCCAGCGCAGGCCATTGGGCTTGGTGTACGCCCCGCCGATGCCGATCGTGGCGTGGATCCCGGCCTCGGCGAGGTGGTCGCTCAGCTTCCGTGCCAGCGCCGGCGCCGCCCCGCCGTCGTCATTGACCACCAGCACCAGGTCCTTGCCCACCACGGCGGCAACGGCCTTTTCGAGGTCCAGCGGCACCGAGGTGCTTCCCAGGGCCTTGCCATGGGCGGCGGACACCGCCAGCAGCACCACGTTCTTGCGGGTGCTGTTCACGCCCACGCCGGCCAGGCGGCGCTGCGCCTCGCTGGTCTCCAGCGCGCCATGGATCACGTCCTCCAGCACCTGGCCGCAGAGCGCCCGCTGGGCCTGGCGCTGCTTGACCATGTTGTTCAGCTCCACGCTGATCAGGTTCTGCGCATACCCGATGATGCCTGTGTCCTCGAACGGCTGGCGGACCCACAGCGTGCAGGCATCCCTCCGGCCGGTGGGCACGGGGTAGCTGGACCAGGCATCCGCGGACGGACTGGACGTGCTGCTGTTGTACAGCTGCGCGGCGAACTGGGTCAGGGCAACATCCGTGCGCAGCATGCCGCCCAAATTCTTCAACAACTCGGCCAGGCCCCCGCCGGTCAAAAGTGCCCGGGCCAGCACCTGGTGTCCGGCGATCAGCCGCTCAAGCTTGGCGTAGTGGTCTGCCGACTGGGCGTCCGCCACCAGCTTGGTAATGGCGATGAACGGAGTCTCGTACGGCACCTCCACCACAGGGAGGCCCCACCGGTTCGCCTCCGCCAGCAAGGCCGGCGGCACTGCCTCGTGCGTCAGGCCCACCCCGAATCCGATGCCCACGGCGCCGGCCCGCTGCACCTGGCGGACAAAACGTCGCTGTTCGGGGGCGGACCGCAGCCGCAGGCCGGTGGTGAGGACCAGCTCCCCGCCGTTGAGGAACCGCTGGGGATCCTCAAGCTCGGTGACGGCCACCCAGTTGATGTCCTGGTTCCAGGTAGTCTCCGCCACGCCCGCCTTGGACAGCTTCAGGGACGTCACGCCCACCAGGGCAGCAAGGGAAATGGCCATGAAGCAAGGATAAACGTGAGCTGGGCAACCGCACTAAACCTATTCCGTAAGGGTGTGCAGGTGGCTATTCACCGCGGTGGGGCCCTGGCATAGGCTCAATGCAGTTCCATCCATCCGTCCCGGCCTCCGCCCGGGCGCCGATGGCTCCTACGAAAGAGGTTGCACACCGTGGTCCAGACCTTGCAAAACTTCATCAACGGCACGTTCGTCACGCCGGCCGGCACCGCCCTGCTGGATGTGGTTAACCCCGCCAACGGCGAAGTGGTGGCACACGCCCCCGTTTCCGTGCAGGCCGACGTCGACGCCGCGATGGCTGCCGCGAAGGACGCATTCCGGACCTGGAAGCACGTCACCCCCGGCCAGCGCCAGCTGATGCTGCTCAAGCTCGCCGACGCCATCGAGGCCAACAGCGACGAACTCGTCGAGGCACAGCACCGCAACACCGGCCAGGTGCGCTCCCTGATCGCCTCCGAGGAAATCGCCGCCGGCGCAGACCAGCTCCGCTTCTTCGCCGGTGCCGCCCGCATCCTGGAAGGCAAATCCGCCGGCGAGTACTTCGAGGGCCACACCTCCTACGTCCGCCGCGAACCCATCGGCGTGGTGGCCCAGGTGGCGCCGTGGAACTACCCGTTCCTGATGGCCATCTGGAAGATCGGCCCCGCCCTGGCCGCCGGCAACACCGTGGTCCTCAAGCCCTCAGACACCACGCCGGAGTCCACCCTGGTGCTGGCCCGCCTCGCCGGAGAGATTTTCCCGGCCGGCGTCCTCAACGTTGTCCTGGGCACCGGCGAAACCGGGGCCATGATGGTGGAGCACAAGGTCCCCGGCCTGGTGTCCATCACCGGCTCCGTGCGCGCCGGCATTGCCGTCGCCTCTGGTGCCGCCAAGGGGCTCAAGCGCGCGCACCTGGAGCTGGGCGGGAAGGCTCCGGCCATCGTGTTCAAGGACGCGGACATCAAGAAGAGCGCCGCGGCCATCGCCGAGTTTGCCTTCTTCAACGCCGGCCAGGACTGCACCGCCATCACCAGGGTGCTCGTGGAGGAGTCAGTGCACGACGACGTCGTGGCAGCCATGGTGGAGCACACCAAGACCCTGCACACGGGCTCGCAGAACGACGAGGACAACTACTTCGGCCCGCTGAACAACATCAACCACTTCAATGCGGTCACCTCCGTGGTGGAGAACCTGCCTGAGAACTGCCGGATCGAAACCGGCGGCCACCGGGCGGGGGAGAAGGGCTTCTTCTTCGAACCCACCATCATCACCGGCGCCAAGCAGACCGACGACGTAGTGCAGAAGGAAACCTTCGGCCCGGTCATTACCGTGCAGAAATTCAGCACCGAAGCCGAAGCCGTGGAACTGGCCAACGACGTCGAATACGCCCTGGCCTCCAGCGTCTGGACCACCAACCACGGTACCGCCATGCGGCTGAGCCGGGACCTGGACTTCGGTGCCGTCTGGATCAACACCCACATCCTGCTCACCGCCGAAATGCCCCACGGCGGCTTCAAGCAGTCCGGCTACGGCAAGGACCTCTCCATGTACGGCGTGGAGGACTACACCCGCATCAAGCACGTCATGTCCGCCCTCGACGCCTGACCAGTTTCCGCGGGTTGGGCTCTCCGAGAACCGCGGTTTCGGCAAGCCCAACCACCAGCACAGAAAGAACCCCAATGACCACCACCGCATCAGACATCACCTACCGGCTCGAGCAGAAGCGCAACGTCCAGGCCGACTTCCCGGGCCCCAAGTCCGTGGCATTGACCGAGCGCCGCAAGTCCGTGGTGGCTGCCGGCGTCGCCTCCAGCGTCCCGGTCTACGTTGCAGACGCCGACGGCGGCATCATCCATGACGTCGACGGCAACTCCTTCATCGACCTCGGTTCCGGCATCGCCGTGACCAGCGTGGGTGCCTCCGACCCCGCCGTCGTCGGTGCCGTCAAGGAAGCGGTGGAGCACTTCACCCACACCTGCTTCATGGTCACCCCGTACGAAGGCTACGTCGCGGTCGCCGAGCAGCTGAACCGCCTCACCCCGGGTGACCACGAAAAGCGCACCGTCCTCTTCAACTCCGGCGCCGAGGCCGTGGAGAACGCCGTCAAGGTGGCCCGGCTGGCAACCGGCCGGGACGCCGTCGTCGCCTTCGACCACGCCTACCACGGCCGCACCAACCTGACCATGGCGCTGACCGCCAAGGCCATGCCGTACAAGACCAACTTCGGCCCGTTCGCCCCTGAGGTCTACCGCATGCCCATGAGCTACCCGTACCGCGAGGAGAACCCCTCCATCACCGGTGCCGAGGCAGCAAAGCGCGCCATCACCATGATCGAAAAGCAGATCGGCGGGGACCAGGTTGCCGCGATCATCATCGAACCCATCCAGGGCGAGGGCGGCTTCATCGTCCCGGCCGAGGGCTTCCTGCCGGCGCTGGCCGCCTGGGCCAAGGACAAGGGCATCGTCTTCATCGCGGACGAAGTCCAGTCCGGTTTCTGCCGCACCGGTGAATGGTTCGCCGTGAACCACGAGGGCGTCGTCCCGGACATCATCACCATGGCCAAGGGCATCGCCGGCGGCATGCCGCTGTCCGCCATCACCGGCCGCGCCGACCTCCTCGACGCCGTCCACCCCGGCGGCCTGGGCGGCACCTACGGCGGCAACCCCGTGGCGTGCGCCGCGGCGCTGGCGTCCATCGGGTCCATGGAGGAATACGACCTCAACGGCCGTGCCCGCCACATCGAGGAACTCGCACTGGGCCGGCTCCGCGACCTGCAGTCCGACCTGGCTGCTGCCGGAACCGCCGTCATCGGCGACGTCCGTGGCCGCGGTGCCATGCTCGCCGTCGAGCTCGTCCAGGCCGGTTCCACGGAACCCAACCCAGAGCTGACCAAGGCCGTGGCCGCCGCCTGCCTCAAGGAAGGCGTCATCATCCTCACCTGTGGCACCTACGGAAACGTCATCCGCCTGCTGCCCCCGCTGGTCATCACCGACGAGCTGCTCAACGACGGGCTGGATGTCCTGGCCGCGGCGATCAAGGCCAACGCCTAACCGGAACGACTCCCTCCGGCAACGCAAAGAAGGTGGGCTCCCAATTGGGGAGCCCACCTTCTTTGTGCCCGGGCAGCCTTTTCAGGCTGCGGCGCGGAGCGCGGCTCTTCGGACCAGCGAGTTCCGTCGTGCCGTCCGCAGCATGTCCACCGTGAGGAGCAGCAGGGCCAGCCACACCACTCCAAACCCGATCCAACGCTCCACGGTCATGGCCTCCCGGAAGACCAGCAGGGCCACCAGGAACTGCAGCACCGGCGCGAAGTATTGCAGCAACCCGATGGTGGTCATCGGCAGCCGCCGGGCGGAGGCGCCGAAGAAGAGCAGCGGCACCGCGGTGATGACGCCGGAGGCCAGCAGCAGCCAGAAATGCCCGGCCCCCTGCGTGGTCAGCGTGGCGGTGCCGCCGGCGGCCAGGACAACCATCGCCACGCCGGCCAGCGGGGCCAGGACCATGGTTTCCACGCTGAGGCTGGTAATGGCGTCCACCCTGGAGCCCACCCGGTTCTTGACGAACCCGTACAGTCCGAAGCTGAATGCCAGTGTCAGGGCGATCCAGGGAAGCTTTCCGTACGAGTACGTCAGCACGCCCACGGCGATGAAGCCGACGCCGACGGCGGCCCACTGGAGCGGCCGGAGGCGTTCCTTCAGCACGAACACGCCCAGCAATACGGAAACGAGCGGGTTGATGAAGTAGCCCAGCGAGGTTTCCACTGCCTGCCCGGTGGTCACGCCGTAGGTGTAGGTCAACCAGTTGATCGCGATCAGGAACGCCGCCAACGCGAGCGGAGCGAACACCCGCCGGTCCCTCACCGCGGCCGCAAGCACGGTCCAGGTCCGGGTCACCGTGATCAGGAGGGCGCAGAACAACAGCGACCACACCACGCGGTTGGCCACGATTTCGACGGCGCCGGCTGGCATGAGGATGAAGAAGTACAGGGGGAGCAGCCCCCACAAAACGTACGCGCCGATGCCGAAGAGCATGCCCGCCGTCGTGTCCTTTGCAACGGCCTTGGGGCCCGTGGTGGCCGCGGGCTTCTGCCCTGGGGCCGGGGACGTGGTGAGTGGGGCGGCGTGGGACGTTCGTTCTGGAATGGGCACGATGTCCATAACAGCAGTCCCGGGACAGGTATTCCAGCCCGAACACGGGCAAACCGCAAAACAATCAGTAGGCTTTCTTTTATGACATCCGCTAACCGGCCATCCGGCGCCCGATGAGACTCCGACGCAGCAACGCCTCCGGCCGCGGCTACCGCAGGGTGGCTGCAGGAACAGGCTTCAGTTACCGGGACCTTGACGGTTCCACCCTGCCGCCCGGACCCGTGCGGGACCGGCTGGAAAGCATCGGCATTCCCCCTGCGTGGACCGACGTCTGGATCGCCCCGTTCGAGAACGGCCACATCCAGGCCACCGGCCTGGACGCAGTGGGGCGGCGCCAGTACATCTACCATCCTGAGTGGCGCGAGCGGAAGGACCGGGTGAAGTTCGACCGGTCCCTGCAGCTGGCCGAATCGCTGCCCGTGGCCCGGCGCCGGGTCACCATGGACCTGCGAAGCGAGGGTTTCAGCCGTGAACGCGTCCTGGCGGCAGCCTTCCGGATGCTTGACAGCGGATCCCTGCGGGTCGGCTCCGAGCGCTACACCAACGAAAACGGCAGCCGCGGCCTGGCCACGCTGCTGTGTGCCCACGTCCGGGTGCGCAAAGACAGGATCCTGCTGAGCTTTCCGGCCAAGAGCGGCAAGGACTGGGAATCGGAAATCCGCGATCCCGACCTCGCCGACCTTTTGCGCCTGCTTAAGCGGCGCGGGTCCAACGCGCGGCTCCTCGCCTACAAGGAGGGCCGCACCTGGCGGCCCGTGACCAGCGCGGACATCAACGCCTACGTCAAGGAGCGGACCGGGTCCGACTTCACGGCCAAGGACTTCCGGACCTTGCGGGGAACGGCTGCCGCAGCGGCCAGCCTGGCACGCACCGGCGCCTTGCGCACGGCCGCCAAGCGGAAGCGCGCCATCAGCCGGGCCATGGTCGAGGCCGCGGAGACCCTGGGAAACACCCCCTCGATCGCGCGCAAGAGCTACGTGGACCCCCGCGTGGTGGACCACTACCACGACGGTGAAACCATAGATCCGAAGCGGCTGGACTCCGCCGAAGCCGAACTCCGGGCACTCCTGTACCGGGAAGGCCGGGTGGTGCCCCTGGCCGCCAACTAGAATGGGGCCTTGTGCGTTGCACCATGCAGCACATGAATCATGAGCAGGACCAGTTCAGAAGGGCTCCCGGTGACTAATCACAGCGAATCCGCCGCCAACCGTCCGCTCCGCGTCGCCATTGTCGGCGCCGGACCGGCAGGAGTCTACGCTGCGGACATCCTCACCAAGTCCAGCGGCGTCAAGGACGGCGACTTCCAGGTCAGCATCGACCTCTTCGAGGCTTACCCGGCACCGTACGGGCTGATCCGGTACGGCGTGGCCCCGGACCATCCCCGGATCAAAGGCATCGTCAACGCCCTGCACAAGGTCCTGGACCGCGGCGACATCCGTTTCCTGGGCAACGTGAGCTACGGCCGCGACCTGACCCTGCACGATTTCCGCGCCTTCTACGACGCCGTGATCTTTTCCACCGGCGCGGTCAAGGACGCGGACCTGGACATCCCGGGCATCGACCTCCAGGGTTCCTTTGGCGGAGCGGACTTCGTGTCCTGGTACGACGGGCACCCGGACGTTCCGCGCGAATGGCCCCTGGACGCGAAGGAGATCGCGGTCATCGGCAACGGCAATGTGGCCCTGGACGTGGCCCGCATGCTGGTCAAGCACCCGGAAGAACTGCTCAGTACCGAAATCCCGGACAACGTCTACCAGGGCCTGAAGTCATCTCCCGTCACTGATGTCCACGTCTTTGGCCGCCGCGGGCCGGCCCAGGTCAAGTTCACCCCGCTGGAGTTGCGGGAGCTCAGCCACATGGACGACGTCGACATCGTGCTCTACCCGGAGGATTTCGAATTCGACGACGCCTCGGACGAGGCCATCCGCAGCAACAACCAGATCAAGACCATGGTGAACACCCTTACCAACTGGCTGGTGGAAGAGCACGCCGAAGCCGAGAACCCGTCCTCCCGCCGGCTGCACCTGCACTTCCTGCACAGCCCGGTTGAAGTGCTCGACGACGGCACGGGCAAGGTGGGCGGCATCAAGTTCGAGCGGATGCAGCTGGACGGGACCGGAAACGCCAAGGGCACGGGGGAGTATGTCGAATACCCCGTCCAGGCCGTCTACCGCGCCATCGGCTACCACGGCTCAGCGCTTGACGAACTGGAGTATGACGCCAAGCGCGGGGTCATTCCGAACGAGGGCGGCCGCGTCCTGGACGCCGAGGGCAAGCCAGTCCCCGGAATCTACGCCACCGGCTGGATCAAGCGCGGCCCCGTCGGCCTGATCGGGCACACCAAGGGCGATGCCCTGGAGACCATCGGGTTCCTGCTGGAGGACCGGTTGAACCTCCCGGCGGCCCGCAACCCGGATCCGCAGGCCATCATCGACCTCCTGGAGGAGCGCGGCGTCGAGTACACCACGTGGGAGGGCTGGAACAAGCTCGACGCCCACGAGGCCGGCCTCGGCGCTGCCTGGACCGGCCCCGAAGGGCTGGACCACGTGGTGCGCGAACGCATCAAGGTGGTCCCGCGCGAGGAAATGATCCGCATCTCCCGCGGCTGAGCCTCCGGCCGGCGGGGTTAGAATAGCCGCCACACCCCTGCGCTTTCCGGGAGTTCGATGACGAACCTGATCCAGCCTGAACCGCGCCAGCGTGCCGCGCTGGCCGGACACGAGCGCCTGGACCATGCGTTCGCTGACGCCACCCCTGAAATACCCGGTTTGCGCGCCCTGATCCGCGAATCCTGGCTGCGGTCCGCCCGTTTCAAAGCGAACCCGGACAACGCCGCCGCGCCCCTGGCGTTCGACTGGGATGAACTGGAGGACTACCGCCGCCGGCACCCCTTGGCCGCGATCATGCCGGTCATCAACAAACTGCTGGTGCAACCCAGCCACGACAGCGGGCTCCTGGTGGCCGTCGGGGACGAAGTGGGCAGGCTCCTCTGGGTGGACGGCGATCCCGCGCTCCAGCGCCGGGCTGAAGGCATGATGTTCGTCGCCGGCGCCAACTGGTCCGAAGCGAGCGTGGGCACCAGCGCACCCGGAACGGCACTCGCCCTGGGCAGGGGAATCCAGATCTCCGGCGCAGAGCACTACCAGCGCGCCGTCCACCCCTGGAGCTGCACCGCCGTTCCGTTCCACGACCCCGACTCGGGAGCTGTCCTCGGCGTCGTGGACATCACCGGGACGGCTACCGCGGTGGCGCCGCACACCTTGTCGCTGGTCGAAGCAACGGTAGCGGCCGCGCAGGCGCAGCTGCGGGTGGAGCGCCTGCAGCACGCGGCAGAACTGGCAAGGAAACCCGTCCGACGCCGGAGCCCGGCTGCGGCGGCCGGGCAGGGCCGCGGTGCCACGGGAGGCAGCCTCTACCGGAACAGCCTGCAGCTGCTGGGCCGCGACCAGGCACTCCTCAGCCTCGGAGGAAAGACGGTTGCCCTGTCCGCCCGGCACAGCGAAATCCTTGCCCTGCTGTGCATGCATCCGGACGGGCTCACCGCCGAGGAACTCAGTTCTTTGCTGTACCCGGGGGAGGGCTCCACCATGACGCTCCGGGCCGAGATGGTGCGCCTGCGAAAGGTGATCCAGCAGCTCAGCCCCGAGGCCGTCCCCGGCTCGCGTCCCTACCGGCTTCCGGCGGACATCGTGGCCGATACCGGCCAGGTCCTCAGCTGCCTGCAGCGCGGAGCCCACCGGATTGCGCTGGAGATCTACCGGGGCGCGGTGCTTCCCCGCTCCGAGGCCCCCGGTGTCGTGGACCTCAGGAACAAGGTGTCGTCCCTGCTCCGTGAGGCGGTCCTGACGGACGGCAGCGCCGAGTCCCTGCTCAAGTTCGCCGCGCTTCCCGAGGCAGCTGACGACGTCGGCATCCGCCGTGCCGCACTCCGCCTCCTGCCGCCGCGCTCACCCAAGCGGGCCGCCGTCGTCGCTGATCTTGAACGGCTCGAAGCCGAGCTCCGCGCCTGAAACCCGGCCACCCGATGGTTGCGATCGTCGAAACCGGGTTCGGCAACCTCAACCCCCGTTGCAACCTGGCTGCAACCTCCCGGCTCCTACGCTGTAGGCATCGGCGGGCCCCCAGCGGGCCGGCCTCCTGCACAGCAAAGGAGCTAAGCAATGACCGTTTACGCACAGCCAGGAGCCGACGGTTCGAAGGTCACCTTCAAGGACCGGTACGAGAACTGGATTGGTGGCGAATGGGTTGCCCCGGTGAAGGGCCAGTACTTCGAAAACATCACCCCGGTCACGGGCAAGGCCTTCTGCGAGGTGGCCCGCGGCACCGCCGAAGACATCGAGCTGGCGCTGGACGCGGCCCACAAGGCGGCACCATCCTGGGGCAAGACCTCCGTGGCAGAACGGGCCGCCATCCTGAACAAGATCGCGGACCGCATCGACGAAAACCTCGAAATGCTCGCCGTCGCCGAAACCTGGGACAACGGCAAGCCGGTTCGCGAAACCCTCAACGCAGACCTTCCGCTGGCCTCGGACCACTTCCGGTACTTCGCCTCGGCCGTCCGGGCCCAGGAAGGCAGCCTGTCCCAGCTGGATGACAACACCACCGCCTACCACTTCCACGAACCGCTCGGCGTGGTGGGCCAGATCATCCCCTGGAACTTCCCCATCCTGATGGCCGTCTGGAAGCTGGCCCCCGCGCTCGCGGCCGGCAACACCGTGGTGCTCAAGCCCGCCGAGCAGACACCGAGCTCCATCCTGGTCCTGATGGAACTCATCGGCGACCTCCTGCCCGCGGGCGTGATCAACGTGGTCAACGGCTTCGGCGTGGAGGCCGGCAAGCCGCTGGCTTCCAGCTCCCGGATCCGCAAGATCGCGTTCACCGGCGAAACCACCACCGGGCGGCTCATCAGCCAGTACGCCAGCCAGAACCTGATCCCCGTCACCCTGGAACTGGGCGGCAAGAGCCCCAACATCTTCTTCAACGACGTCGCCCAGGAGAACGACGCCTTCTACGACAAGGCGCAGGAGGGCTTCGCCCTGTTCGCCTTCAACCAAGGCGAGGTCTGCACCTGCCCGTCCCGCGCCCTGGTGCAGGAAGACATCTACGAGTCCTTCATGGCCGATGCCGTGGCGCGGGTGGAGAAGATGATCCAGGGCAACCCGCTGGACACCGAAACCCAGGTAGGCGCCCAAGCCTCCAACGACCAGCTGGAGAAGATCCTCTCCTACATCGACATCGGAAAGCAGGAAGGCGCCAAGATCCTCACCGGCGGTGCCCGTGCCGAACTGCCGGGCGACCTGGCAGGCGGCTTCTACGTCCAGCCCACCGTGTTCGAGGGGCACAACAGGATGCGGATCTTCCAGGAGGAGATCTTCGGGCCCGTCGTGGCCGTGACAAGGTTCAGCGACTACAACGACGCCATGGGCATCGCCAACGACACCCTCTACGGCCTGGGCGCCGGCGTATGGTCCCGCAACGGCAACGTGGCCTACCGCGCCGGCCGGGAAATCCAGGCCGGACGCGTCTGGGTCAACAACTACCACGCCTATCCGGCCGGTGCCGCCTTCGGCGGGTACAAGTCCTCCGGCATCGGCCGCGAAAACCACGCCATGATGCTGGACCACTACCAGCAGACCAAGAACCTGCTGGTCAGCTACGACGAGAACAAGCTGGGCTTCTTCTAGGCCCAGCCGCACCACCTCCACTACAACGACGCAAGGATTTCGCCAATGACGACGACAATGCAAGCAGCAGTAGTAACCGAATTCGGCACCGAACTGTCCGTCCAGGACATCGACGTTCCGGTGCCCGGGCCAGGGCAGGCACTGGTCAAGGTGCTCACCACCGGCGTCTGCCACACGGACCTGCACGCCGCGGAGGGCGACTGGCCGGTGAAGCCCACTCCGCCGTTCGTTCCCGGCCATGAAGGTGTGGGCGAAGTGGTGGCCCTGGGCGAGGGCGTCACCGACCTCGCCCTTGGCGACCTCGTGGGCAACGCCTGGCTCTGGTCCGCCTGCGGCGACTGCCAGTATTGCCGCACCGGCTGGGAAACCCTCTGCGAGTCGCAACAAAACGGCGGCTACAGCGTGGACGGCTCTTTCGGGGAGTACATGCTCGTGGACTCGCGCTTCGCGGCCCGCATACCGGCGGGATCCGACCCCGTCGAGGTGGCGCCGGTGCTCTGTGCCGGCGTCACCGTTTATAAAGGCCTGAAGATGACCGAGGCGACGCCGGGCCAATGGGTCACCATCTCCGGCATCGGTGGCCTGGGCCATATCGCCGTCCAATACGCAGTGGCCATGGGCCTGCGTGTCGCCGCGGTGGATATCGCCGATGACAAACTCGCCTTGGCCAAGACCCACGGCGCCGAAGTGACGGTCAACGCCTTGCATGAAGACCCGGCGGAAGTGATCCAACGGGAAACAGGAGGCTGCCATGGAGTTCTGGTTACTGCGGTGCACCCGTCAGCGTTCGGGCAGGCGATCGGGATGGCCCGCCGCGGTGGCACCATCGTGTTCAACGGTCTGCCGCCTGGGGACTTTCCGGCGCCGATTTTCGACATTGTGCTCAAGGGGTTGACGGTCCGCGGCTCGATCGTCGGCACCCGGCAGGACCTGGCGGAAGCCCTGGATTTCTACGCCCGGGGGAAGATCCACCCCACGGTCTCCGTGCGGGAGCTTTCCGAGGTCAACGCCGTGTTCGACGAGATGAAGCACGCCAAGATCGACGGCCGCGTGGTGCTGAAGTTCTGATGCCTATCCATGGGCTTGAGGCCGCCGTGACGCTGCCCGGGGAAGACTTCTCCCGGGTGGCGCTCACGCCCGCGGCCGTGGACCTCCTGCGGATGCTCTGGGAGCGGCACGGTCCGCTCATGTTCCACCAGTCGGGCGGCTGCTGTGACGGGTCCTCGCCAATGTGCTACCCGGCAGGGGATTTCATCACCGGGGATTCGGACGTCCTGCTGGGGCTGTTCGACCTGTCGGACGGAGTGCAGCCCCTGCCCCTGGAGTTCTGGATGTCCCGGGAACAGTTCAATTACTGGAGCCACACGCATCTGACCGTCGACGTTGTTCCGGGCCGGGGAAGCGGCTTTTCCGTGGAGGCGCCCGAGGGCAAACGCTTCCTGATCCGCTCAACCCTGATGGACTGGCCCGTCTAGGAAGTTCGGCCAAGATGCTCCGGGGCTCTCCATCAGGAGGGCCCCGGATGCGTTGGCGGAATATAGTTCGAGGTTTTGGCCGTCTCACTATTCGGGACAATTGGGACCGTCCAGTGGATGGACACTATCCTTCATAGGTCTGTTTCCATCACATACCAGGATTGTGACCCCCAATGAATCTTCTGCGGACAAAACCCATCGAGCAATCGATCGCTGACGCCGATGAACCCGGACGCAAGCTCAAGCGCTCCCTCAGCACCTGGGACCTCATGATCATGGGCGTCGCCGTTGCAGTGGGCGCCGGCATCTTTTCCGTTGGCGCCAAGGCTGCCGCGAACTTCGCCGGCCCCGCCGTCACGCTGTCCTTCGCCATCGCCGCCGTCACCTGCGCGCTGGCCATCATGTGCTACGCCGAGTTCGCCACCGCCATCCCCGTGGCCGGTTCAGCCTATGTCTTCACGTATGCCACCATGGGCGAACTCCTCGCCTGGATCATCGGCTGGAACCTGATCCTGGAGTTGTTCACCGCCGCCGCCGTGATTGCCAAATACTGGGGCATCTACCTCAGCAAGGTTTTCGCGCTCACCGGGGTCGATATCCCGCCCGCCATCTCGCTGGGTGGCGTGGACCTCTACTGGGGCGCCTTCCTGATCGTGGCCATCTTCACGGTGCTGCTGGTCCTGGGCACCAAGCTCTCGGCCCGGGTTGGCAATATTTTCACCCTGATCAAGATCGGCGTGGTGCTCTTCGTGATCGTGGTGGGCTTCACCTACGTCAAGGTCGAAAACTACACGCCGTTCATTCCCGCGGCGGAGCCCACCGCCGGCGCCGGCGGCGCGGATGTGCTGAAGCAGTCCTTCTTCGGTTTCCTGACCGGTGCCGCCCCGGCCCAGTACGGCACCCTGGGCATCTTCGCCGGCGCCGCCCTGGTGTTCTTCGCCTTCATCGGGTTCGACGTGGTCGCCACGTCGGCCGAAGAAGTGAAGAACCCACAAAAGACCCTTCCCCGGGGCATTTTCGGCGGCCTGGCCCTGGTCACGCTGCTGTACATTCTGGTGTCACTGGCGCTGACCGGCATGGTGTCCTACACCCAGCTGGCCGAGGCCAAGAGCCCCACCCTCACCACCGCCTTCGAGGCGGTCGGCGACACGTCGGCCGCCAAGGTCATCGCCTTCGGATCCCTGGTGGGCCTGACCACCGTGATCATGGTGCTCCTCATGGGCCTGTCCCGCGTGGTGCTCGCCATGAGCCGCGATGGCCTGCTGCCCCGGGCCCTGTCCAAGACCAGCGAAAAGCGTTCGACGCCGGCGCGCCTCCAGATCATCTGCGGCGCCGCGGTAGCCCTTGTTGCGGGCCTTACCAACGTGGACCTGCTGGAGGAAATGATCAACATCGGTACGCTCTCCGCGTTCGTGGTGGTGAGCCTGGGAATACTGGTGCTCCGAAAGAAGCGCCCGGACCTGAAGCCGGCCTTCCGTGTCCCGTTCGGCAAGGTGCTGCCGGTTGTCTCCGCCGTCCTGTGCCTGTACCTCATGACCAACCTCGCCGTGGAGACCTGGATCTTCTTTGCCATCTGGCTGGTCATCGGCCTGGCCATCTACTTTGCCTACGGCCAGCGCCACTCGCGGCTCAACGAGCGCTTCGCTGAAGCCAACGCGGCCGTCAACAGCCGTACCGGCACCGAAGAGGCAGCTGATGCGTCAGATGACGAGGACGAGCTGTCCCGGACCTGAGGTCCCTTCACCCGCAAGAACTGCCCGCCCGGCCCCTGCCGGGCGGGCAGCGGCGTTTCCGGCTCCTAGGATGGAGGTATGGCACGTCCCTCCCGTTCAGAACGCAAAACTGAACTGCTCGCTGCCATCCTTGACTACCTGATGGACAAGACCCTGGCCGAGCTGAGCTTCCGGAGCCTCGCCGAGGGCCTGGGGATGAGCTCCTACACGCTGGTGTACCACTTCGGCAGCCGGGAACAATTGATCAACGACATCGTGGTGTCCATCGAGTCGCGCCTGGACCGGATGCGCAATACCGATGTCCGCGATATTGACCGGGACGCGTGGCGGGCATTCCTGCTCGACTCGTGGCAGTGGACCATGGCCCAGCGGAACCGGCACCTGACCCGGCTCGAATTCGAGGCCACGGCGCAGGACATTGTGGCTGCGACGCCCCGGGGCACCGCGCAGGAGCATTTCCGCCTGCTGCACCACAAGACCCGCGACTGGCTGATGGTCCAGGGCATTCCCGAAGAGTACGCGGACACCGATGCCAGGCTCTTTACGTCCACCTTCTACGGCCTGCAGTTCGATTTCGTGGTGATGAACCAGCCCGATGCCGCCACCAAGGCCTTCGAACTCATGTTGGCCGTGTTCTTCAACAACCTCGAGACGCGCCTCGAAGCCGCAGCACAGCACCCCGCAGCACAGCATCCGGCAGCACAGCACCCCGCAGCACCATAGGCCGGAGGGTATCAGGGGGCTGCGTAGCGGCCCACCCACTCTACGAGCGGACGGAGTTTCCGCCACCGTTCTTCAATCTCAGCCTTGGCGTCCGGTGTGGAAACCCACCCCGGCTGGCCTACCTCGACCCCGGCGGACAGCGATTTGTGCTTGAGGAGCTCGGCGCGGGGGTGGTCTCTGGCGAAACCCCGCGGGACGGTCTTCAGTTTCTCGCCCTCGATGGCAAAACCTGCTCCGGTCACGGCATCCACGATGTCCTGCAGCGCGGACCCGCTGGCGGAAGCGTCGGCGGCCGATCGGAACCGGGCCAGCTGGGCAGGGGTGTGGGAATGGTAGCCGCCGCCGATCAACAGTCCGTCCGCATTGATCTGGAGATAGAAACCGACGCCTTCCTGGCGTGCGGCGAATGCTCCCTGGGCGGTTTTGTACGGCGACTTGTCCAGTGAAAAGCGGATGTCCCGGTTGGGGCGGAACAGCTTGGCGGGGCCAAACTCGGGCTCCAGCTCGGAGAGAAGGGCGGTGAGGGGCTGTTTCACCGCCTGCTCATACGTCGCCTTGTGTTCCTGCCACCAGTCGCGGTTATTGTTCTCTTCCAGCTGCGCGTA
The DNA here is from genome assembly GCF_058267675.1 of Pseudarthrobacter sp. MOO14. Lineage (NCBI taxonomy): Bacteria > Bacillati > Actinomycetota > Actinomycetes > Micrococcales > Micrococcaceae > Pseudarthrobacter > Pseudarthrobacter sp. MOO14. Next base: position 1,227,613 of record NZ_CM177849.1, on the reverse strand, counting down.
GAAGCCAAAAGCCTCGGGTGGAATGCCTGCGAAAGTGCTCATGTAGGGAGCCTAGGACTGCCTGCCGCAACCGGCCAGATCCCGTGGGCGTATGTGCAAAAACACCTGCCGGACAGCAGAACACCCCGTTCCCGGCAGTCCGGGAACGGGGTGTTCTGTGGCCCGCGGGCCTGAAGGCGGTACTAGCCGACCTTGTTGGCGGACTCTGCGGCCGACGTCGGAGCGGAGGGGGCATCCCCTGCGCCGAGGTTGGCGCGCAGCTTGGCGCCGAGTTCGGCGTCGACGTTGGTCCAGTACTGGATGGCCCGTTCCTTGATGTCGGCGCTCTTGACGCCGCCCACTGCACCGGAAATGGTCTCCAGGAACCGGGCCTTGGCGGCCTCGTCGTAGACCTCGCGGTACAGCGCACCGGCCTGCACGAAGTCGCTGTCCTCCGCGTGGAGGGAGTGCGCGGCAAGGGTCAGCCCGCCGTCGTTCTCCCAGCCGCCGGCCGGGTTCTGCGGCTCAACCGCAGCGGGGCCGCCCACGGAGTTCGGTGCATAGACCGGAACCGACGGGGCGTTGAACAGGTAGCGTCCGGCGCCGTCCTGGCTGTAGTTGTTGACCTGGTTCTTGGGCTGGTTCACCGGGATCTGGGCGTGGTTGGTGCCCACGCGGTAGCGGTGCGCATCGGCGTAGGAGAAGATGCGGGCCTGCAGCATCTTGTCCGGCGAGGCGGCAATGCCGGGGACGAAGTTCGACGGCGCAAAGGTGGCCTGCTCGATCTGCGCGAAGTAGTTCTCCGGATTGCGGTTCAGTTCCATGGTGCCAACCTTGATCAGCGGGTAGTCGCCGTGCGGCCACACCTTGGTCAGGTCGAAAGGGTTGAAGCGGTAGGTCTTGGCGTCCTCGTACGGCATCACCTGGACGTGCAGGTCCCAGGAGGGGAAGTTGCCGGCGGCGATGTTCTCGGACAGGTCGCGGATGTAGAAGTCCGCGTCGGAACCGGCCAGCTGCTCAGCCTGCTCGCTGGTCATGGAGTTCACGCCCTGGTTGGACTTGAAGTGGTACTTGACCCAGAAGCGCTCGCCTGCGGCGTTGATCCACTGGTAGGTGTGCGAGCCGTAGCCCTGCATTTCGCGCCACGAGGCAGGCAGGCCGCGGTCACCCATGAGCCAGGTGACCTGGTGTGCGGACTCGGGGGACAGGGTCCAGAAGTCCCACTGCATGTCGGCGTCACGCAGGTGCGTGCCCGGGAGGCGCTTCTGCGAGTGGATGAAGTCCGGGAACTTGATGCCGTCGCGGATGAAGAAGACGGGGGTGTTGTTGCCCACGAGGTCGTAGTTGCCCTCGGTGGTGTAGAACTTCACGGCAAAACCGCGGGGATCGCGCCAGGTGTCCGGGGAACCGTTCTCGCCGGCGACGGAGGAGAAGCGGATCAGCATCTCGGTCTCGGCGCCCGGCTGCAGGAACGCGGCCTTGGTGTACTTGGAGATGTCCTCAGTGGCCTTGAACGTGCCGAAGGCGCCGCCGCCCTTGGCGTGCACTACGCGCTCCGGAACCCGTTCGCGGTTGAACTGGGCAAGCTTTTCGATGAGGTAGTGGTCGGTCAGGATGATGGCACCGTCGGCACCAACTGACTTCGAGTGAGCGTCGGACGTAACCGGCGCACCTGACTGGGTTGTGGAAACGGCAGTCATTGTTCTCCTATTTCTCTTTTTCTTGCGAGGGACTATGGGGAGGAAGTTGCTGGGCCCGCTGGCAGTCCTGGCAGATGCCCTGGTACATGACGTCCGCGATCTGGATGGTCATGGGCTTGGCGTCAGGGTTCCAGTGGGGCGTGAGGCACGGGGCATGGCCGACGGCGCAGTCCACGTCCTCCACCCGCCCGCAGCTGATGCAGATGGCGTGGTGGTGGTTGTCGCCCACGCGTGTCTCGTACAGCGCGGGGGAGTGCGGGGGCTCGAAGCGGCGCAGCATGTGCAGGTCCGTCAGGTCGCCCAGGACCACGTAGACAGACTGGGCCGTCAGCTCGGGCAGTTCGGCCCGGGCGGCGGCCAGGATGCTTTCGGCAGGTGAATGCGGGTGGCGTTCGACGGCGGCCAGAACAGCGAGCCGCTGCTTGGTCACCCTGCGGCCGTGGGCGCGCAGGGCCGCAGCCCAAGCGTCCTGGCCGTCAAAGTGCTCCGTCATGGCTCCATTCAAACACTTATTTTGAATTTATCGCAATAAGGCGCGGCTAACCTCCCGCCAATTCCTGGTGAACGGCAGGCGGTCCAGGTGACATTAGGGTTGCAGGGTGGGGAAACTGCTTGCTGACATGACGCCGCTCAAGGAGAGCCCCGCATTCCGCCGGCTCTGGCTCGGCTCGGCGGTATCCGCCGTGGGCAGCCAACTCACCCTGGTGGCCGTAAGCCTCGAGGTGTACCGGCTCACCCAGGACAGCTTTTATGTTGGCCTGCTGGGCGTCTTTGCGCTGGTTCCGCTGGTGGTGGGCGGGCTCATGGGCGGTTCCATTGCGGACGCGCACGACCGCCGGCGCATCGCCCTGCTGGCCACTGCGGTGCTCTGGTTGACCACCGGCCTCATTGCCCTGCAGGCCTGGGTGCAGCTGGGCAACGTGTGGGTGCTGTACCTGCTGGTGGCACTGCAGAGCGGGGCGCAGGCCATCAACCAGCCGGCCCGCAGCGCCATCATTCCCATGCTCATCCGCAAGGAACTCCTGCCTGCCGCCAACGCCCTGAGCATGCTCTCCCTGGGCCTTGCCATGACCGCCGGGCCCCTGCTGGCCGGCCTCCTTGTCGCGTGGCTGGGCTTCGGCTGGACGTACACCATCGATTTCGTGAGCTTCGCGTTTGTGCTGTGGGCTGTGTACCGGTTGCCGCCCATGGCGCCCACCGGGGGCCAGCGCAAGGCGGGGATCCGCTCCGTGGTGGAGGGATTCCGGTTCCTTGGCACCCGGCCCAACCTCCGCATGACGTTCATCATCGACCTCATCGCCATGATCCTTGCCCAGCCGCGGGCGCTGCTGCCCGCCGTTGCCGCCGTGATGATCGGCGGCGGAGAGGCAACCGTGGGCATCCTGCTGGCATGCACCGCCGTCGGCGCCTTTCTTGCCGGGCTGTTCTCCGGCCCGCTGGGCAGCGTGCGCCGCCAGGGGACCGCCGTCGTGGTTTCCGTCATGGGCTGGGGCGCATCCATCGGGGCCTTCGGGCTGGTGGTTCTGCTGGCCGGCCGGGCGCCGGGCGGCGGCGCCACCCTGTGGTTGGTGCCGGCTGCCGTCTGCTGCGCCCTGGCCGGCATCGCGGACTCCATCAGCAGCGTCTTCCGCAACACCATTCTCCAGGCGGCCGCCCCGGACCACCTGCGCGGGCGGCTTCAAGGGGTCTTCATCGTGGTGGTGGCCGGCGGACCGCGGATCGGCGACCTGCTGGCCGGCGGCGCGACTAGGATTTTGAATGAGGGCTGGGTCCTGCTGCTCGGCGGTCTGTTGTGCATCGCGGGCGCCTGGCTGGCGGCTCAGCTGCAGCCGGGATTCCGCCGGTATGACGCCCGGAACCCGGTACCTTAGCGGACCGTTCCCTTAGTGAGGAGGAAACGTGCACAATCATCACAACGGCTTGAAGACTGCGGCCCTGTTTGGCGTCCTGTGGGCGGTGCTGCTGGGTCTCGGCGGCCTGATCGGCGTGGGGACACGCAGCTCGGCCCCCATCTGGATCATGGCCCTGATCGGCGTCGGCACCACCTTCTACGGGTACTGGAACAGCGACAAGATCGCCATCCGGTCCATGCAGGCTTTTCCGGTCACCGAAGCGCAGGCCCCGCAGCTTTACCAGATTGTCCGGGAGCTCTCGGCCCGCGCCAACCAGCCCATGCCGCGCATCTATGTGTCGCCCACCATGAACCCCAACGCGTTCGCCACCGGACGCAACCCGCGCAACGCGGCCGTCTGCTGCACCGAGGGCATCCTTCAGCTCCTGGATGCCCGCGAGCTCCGGGGTGTGCTGGGGCACGAACTCATGCACGTGTACAACCGCGACATCCTCACCTCCTCGGTGGCTGCCGCCGTCGCCGGCGTCATCACCTCGGTGGGGCAGATGCTCCTGTTCTTCGGCGGGGGAGACCGGCGGAACGCCAACCCGCTGGCCATGATCGCCATGGCTTTGCTGGCGCCCTTCGCGGCGTCACTGATCCAGATGGCCATCTCCCGAACCAGGGAATACGACGCCGACGAGGACGGTTCGCAGCTGACCGGCGATCCGTTGGCGCTTGCCTCAGCCCTGGCCAAGATTGAGCGCGGCGTCAGCATTGCTCCGCTGCCGCCGGACCAGCGCCTGGTCAACGCCTCGCACCTGATGATCGCCAACCCGTTCCGTGGGGGCGCCATGAACAAGCTGTTCGCCACCCACCCGCCCATGCGGGACCGGATCGCCCGGCTCGAGCGGATGGCCGGCCGTCAGCTGTAGCCGCTCCCTGCACGCATGTGCGCGCAGGGAACGCCTGCGGCGGCAGCCTAGCTGCGGAAGTTCACGAACTGCAGATCGGCTTCCTCAAAGTCCTTCAGGAGCGCCATGGTGGCCTGGAGGTCGTCACGGGACTTGGAGGAGACGCGCAGCTCATCGCCCTGGATTTGCGACTTGACCGACTTGGGGGCCTCGTCGCGGATCAGCTTGTTGATCTTCTTGGCCAGGTCTTGGGCGATGCCCTCCTTGATGGAGGCTTCCAGGCGGAATTCTTTGCCGGAGGCGTAGGGCTCGCCGGTGTCCAGTGACTTCAGTGAGATGCCCCGGCGGATCAGCTTGGACTGCAGCACGTCCAGGACGGCCAGGACGCGCTCCTCCGAGTTGGCCTTCATGAGGATCTTCTCGCCGCTGAAGTCCACCTCCGCGCCGACGCCCTTGAAGTCGTAGCGCTGCGTGAGTTCCTTCTGGGCCTGGTTGAGGGCGTTGGCCACTTCCTGCTTGTCCACTTTGCTTACGACGTCGAACGTTGACTCGCCTGCCATGACTCTCCTTTTGCTGATGGGAGCCCTGCGCGTAACAGGGCCGGGATCGCTGGCATCAAGCCTAATACGGATGCCCCACCCGGGGGTGGCGATGAATTCACAGTTCCCTCTCAGCGGACGCACCGCGGGAACGAAGGCGCCTTGGCGAGAGTTGGAGCAGTTGTAAATGCTCGAAGGGAACACCATGCACCGCAAAGCCGCCCGTTACGTTACCCGGACCACCTCAGCAGCAGCCGGGGCGGTGGCAACGGCAGCAACCTCGGTGGCCGCTGCGGCGGTGGCGGCCTCGATCGTCTTCAGCCCGGTGGCGGACGCGTCCTCGCGGATGGACGGCGTGCGGGCCGACCTCCAGCGGGCGGTGCAGTTGAACCAGATCACCGCAGAGCAGGCGCTCAGTTTCGAAGCCAAGCTCGCAGGGCGCATCCTGGGTGAAGCCTGACCGGGGGCGTCTTTTCCCGTCATTCCAGGGGATTATGGGTGCTGCAGGGCCCGATTCGATTCTTCGCCGGAAGTTCTGTAAAGTTGTCTTGCCCGCGGTTACTGGAAGCGGAACGGACCGGAAACGGACGCTCCGAACACTGCATCGGCGGGTACTTCTTTTGAAGTTCGGCAGATTACCCGAGCGGCCAAAGGGGGCTGACTGTAAATCAGCTGGCAACGCCTACGGGGGTTCGAATCCCTCATCTGCCACCAGCCAGTAATGGCAAGGAATTTAGCCCTTCCGGGATCTCTTAGGAGAGACCGGAGGGGCTTTTTTCATGCCCAGTGAGCACAGTTGTGAGCACACTCTTACGCGCAGGCAGCAAAGAGGCCGCACCTTCCACTGCATTCCGGGCGGCGTCACCCACCATGTGGGCGTACAGGTCCCGGGTGATCTGGCTGTTGCTGTGGCCCATGGACTTGGACACGATGGCGAGATCCTGGCCGCTGGCAAGCATCAGCGAGGCATGTAGGTGCCTCAGGTCATGCAGCCGCATCATGGGCAGCCCCAGCTTCTTCACCGTCAGTTCGAAGAGCTTGGACACGTAGCCGGGGCGGAGCTGCCGGCCATCCTCATAGGTGAACACCCGGCGGCTGTCCGTGTACGCCTCAGCCCACTTCTGGCGCTCTTGGTCCTGCTGGATCTTCCAGGCGATCAGAGCGGCCACAGCGCGGTCTGAGAGGGCCACCACGCGGTCCTGCCCGGCGTCGGTCTTGATGGTCCCCTCGATGATGTCCTTCCCCACTTGCACGAGCTGGACCCGGACGAACAGGCGGCGGCCGGGAAGGTCGATGTCCTGCCACCTGAGGCCGCACAGCTCCCCGCGGCGCATGCCCGTGAGGACGGCGACCTCAAACATGGCGCCCAGGCGGTGCTCCGCGACGGCATCAAGGAAGCGGCCGGCGTCGGACGGCTCCCAAACCTTGATCTTCTTCTTCTCAACCTTGGGCAGGCGAGCCCCGGCAGCCACGTTCTCAGCCAGCAGCCCATCCTGGACGGCGTCAGTGAGGGCGCTCGAGAGGGTGGCGTGGATCCGCTTGATGGTCACAGCGCCCCGGCCAGCGTCCTGCAGGCCCTTGATCAGACCAGCCACGTGGGGGCGGCGGAGGTCCTTCAGGAGGATCTTGGACCCGAAGGCTGGCACCACATCGTTGTGGATGTACCGCTTGTACATGCGCAGCGTGGAGGGCTTCAGCTGGGCGTGCCGCTCCTGGCCTTCCAGCCACTCCGTCAAGTATGCGGCGGTGGTGGTCTTCTTGAAGTCGTACACCTGGCCGCGGAGTTGCTTCTCAGCCTCCCGCATGGCCTCTTCAGCATCCCCGGAGGACGTGAAGCTGTAGTTCGTCACGTATTGCCGTTTGCCCGTGACCGGGTTGAAACCGGCCGACAGGCGATAGCCCCACGTCCCATGCCGGTAGCTCTTCAGCTTCGGGCACGCAGCGCCGTACTGCTTGCCGTTCTCGTCCCGGCAGCCGCACCGCCTAGTTACTTTGGCCATCGGATGCTCCCTTCTCCGCGCCCGATACGTGCGCAGCGATTCTGTCGTCAATGGATTTGAGTCGGTCCGCAACTTCTGCCGTTAGGATCTCCTGCGCCCTGCCGGCGGCGGCCCAAGCCTGGCGGACCTCATCCATGAGGTCCCGAAGTAGGGCCACGGTTGCATCGGATGAGCCCGCAAGGTTCTCGGGGAGACCCAGTAGGAGGTGGCGGTCAACAATCAGGTGACCCACTTCTACCGTCTTGGCGGCCAGAGGTGGAACAAGCAGGAGTGATGGCGTTGTCTCCAGAACGTGAGCCACGGCCACCAGGTCGTTAGCGGTCATGGCCCGGTCGCCGTTCTCCATGGCTGACACGGTCTGCCGCTTCCACGGCCGGCCCAATGCTTCTTCCATTCGGGTCCCGAACGTCGCTATCTCCATACCAAGCTCTGTGCGCCGGGCCCGTGCGTTGTGCCCGACTACGCGTGACATATCCCAGGTCATCTGTTGTCCTCTCCAGTGGTTGTCAAGAAATATCTTGACACACAAGAAAGCACTTGCAAAGACCGGAGGTCATGTGTAGTGTCAATCTCGCAAGGAAAAACTTGCAGCGAAAGCAAACGCTAGACAGGGGACATCATGCAGGGAACCTACACGGAGGAAGTTCAGGCCATCCTCCGGAAACCAACCGCCTCAGTGGACGAACTGAAAGTTGTCTTGGGGATCGGTCGAGGCCAGGCGTACGACTTCGTACGGCAGGGCCGCATCAAAAGCCTGCGGGTCGGGAGCCGCATCCTCATTCCCACCAGCGCAATTCGGGCTCTGCTCAATGAGGACCAGCCTCAGGACGCAGCCTGAGGCACAAAAAAGGGAGCCAGCGTCAACTGACTCCCAAGAATCCACCCACCATCACCCAGAAGGAAGAAAGATCAAGATGAACACTACAGCAGAACGCGACGTCTACGCCACGGAAGCCACCCCTCAGCTCCGCCGGCACCACTGGCAGAACCTGGCCGGACTGGTCTGCAGCTTCCGGCCCGAATGGCCCATCGATGACGTGCTGGATGCTCTCTGGGCTTCCCGGAACCTGCAGGACTTCCCGGGCCTCGCAAGGCTGGCTACGGCTGCTGCATTGGACCCGCGGTGCAAGGGTGCCGCAAGCATCCGCATGGCGGCACAGGGGCTGATCGACCTGTGAGCGCCCTTCAACCGTTCCTCTACGCCGGCCACGAGGTCCGCACCCTGCAAATGGACGGCGAGCCCTGGTTCGTCCTCGCTGACCTTTGCACGGTCCTGGGCCTGCGCAACGCCACGATGATCTCCCAGCGGATTGACCCGGATGCCCTAAGCCAGGCTGAGGTCATCGACTCTATGGGCCGCAAGCAGACCGCCAGTGTCGTCAACGAGGCCGGCATGTACGAGGTGGTCATCCGCTCGGACAAGCCGGAGGCCGTCAAGTTCCGCCGCTGGATCACGGGGGAGGTGCTGCCGATCTTGCGCAAGACCGGCGCGTACACGGCAGGTCCGGCGTACACGCTTCCGCAGAGCTTCGCTGACGCGCTCCGCCAACTCGCGGACTCGTGTGAGCAACTGGAGGCAACAGCGCCCAAGGTCGAGGCGTACGACGCGCTCATGGAAACGGACGGACTCCTGTCCATGCAGGCAGCCGCTAAGGCCCTTGGCTACGGCCCGAACATCCTGTACCGGGACCTGCGCCGCATGGGCGTCCTCCAGGGCAACAACCTGCCGTACCAGCGCTACCTGCACCACTTTGACGTGAAGCTCGGCAGCTACCGAAACCGCAGAGGCGAAACCGTTCCCACGACCACCACCATGGTCCGGCCAGAAGGGTTGGACTTCCTCCGCCGGAGGCTCGCCAAGGCCGCAGAACAGGCCACAGCAGCCACCGCCACCCTCTCCCAGACTGGAGCCACCACAGATGATCACTGAAGCAGACCTGGCCGCCGCTTGGGCGTCCGGCTACTGGCACGGGACCACCCACCGTGGACCGCTGAACGATGCCGCCGTAGCCGCCAAGAATCCGTACACCGCACATGGCCCGGCGCCCACCGAAGCCAGCATCCCGCCCATGTTTCGTTGGGTAGACGCCTCCAGTTCTCCCACTGACTAACTACACGGATTGGAGGTACCACCCCGTGGGAGCTGGAAACGTAGCCCTCGCCTTTACCTACTGGACGGCGCTGGATGACCGGTCCTTCCGGGTGCTCTGCCGCATGGCTCTCGTGTCCATGGACAACGGGACCCCGCCCCGCTACTTCGCCGGCCGTGATGACCTCGCGGCGGCGCTGGGAAAATCTGTGCCAGCAAAGCCAGACGACGCTGACAACACCCCCGAAGCGGAGGCCGCACGCAAGGCCCGGGCCAGCGTTTACGAAGTCGTCCGTAAGGCAGTCGCCAGGCTTGTGAAAGAGGGCGTCATTGTCTCCAGCGGGGATGCCCGCTTCAGGAACCGTGCGGAGTATTCCCTGTACCTCCACAGGCCAGGACAGACCCAACAAAACGTTGCCCCAGTACCCAACGATTCATTGGCCCAACAGCCCCAACATTCTGTTGCCCCTATGACCCAACAAAACGTTGCCCCATTGGCCCAACAGATCGTTGGTACTGACCCAACAGATCATTGCCCCCTAGGAGTACAGGATGAACTGGAGGAAGAACGTATAGGAATATCTGCAGGAGCAACCTCGCCTGAGGTGCCAGAGTCACCTGCAGCAGCAACACGGGAGCAGGGGGAGATAGACCTTGATCTCCCTGCTAAAAAGCCTCCACTCTCCAAAGCTGCCCTAGCTAAGCAGATAGCGGAGGACTTTACCGAGTGGTATGCGGTCTACCCCAAGCACATAGCTAGGGGAGCGGCCACTAACGCCTACACCAAGGCCCGCAACAACGGTGCCACCGCTGAGGAACTCATAGCAGGGGCCAGGCGCTACGCGGCAGAGCGCAAAGGTGAAGACCCCAAGTTCACCGCACAGCCGGCAACGTGGCTGAACCAAGAACGCTGGACCGACGATCCCACCCACATGGGGGAGATCGACGTGGACGCCATCCTCGGCAAGGACTACTGGACCCCAGGCACACCCCCGGAAGGGATGAGCGTCTCGGAAGAGATCGGCTGGAAGAAAGAGCAGCGGGCCCTGCATAACGCCGAACGGCTCGCAGAGGCCAAAGCCAAGGCCGCCGCCAAGCCCCTCAGCCCATGGGATCCCGCCTACCACCAGGGCGGGAAGCTGACGACGTCTCAGAAGATGCAGAACACCATAGCCAACGGCATGCGCCTGCAAGCCCAGTACGACGCAGCCCGTGGCCTCCCCACCGTGCCCAGGCAATACGAATGGTGCAACCCACCCCGAGAAATCGAAGCCCCAGAAGAGGAACAAAGCGCATGACCCCCACAGAACTCCATGGCATCGGCTACGTCATGCCCTCCCAATGCGACCAGTGTGTGGTCACCGTCGTCCACGGCGACTACGTCACCCACTACGCCCACGAAACCGACTGCATCCACTCCAGAAAGGACCACACCAAATGACAGGAACGAATGCGTACGGTACGCACCTTGCGCGTGCGGACGCGGGCGCGTTGGGCCACGACGACGGTTCGGACGGTACGAACGCACGGAACGGTTCCGATGCCTCTCGTGTACACGCGCACGTTGGGCCAGCTTCGAATCCGAACCGTTCGGAAACGCCCCCCAATGCACACGGTGCGAACGCCGGCCGTGCGCGTACGCGGGTTAGGCCACGGCTGGACGGCAACACGGACACCCGCGGACTGGTGGACGATGCAGAACGGGAACTCTTGCAGCCGTTCGGTACGGAAGTCCGGGCCATGCGGAAAGCGGCGGGGCTGACTCAGGAGCAGTTGGGGAAGCTGGCAGGCATCGGCATCACTCATATTTCCCGACTGGAGCATGGGCGCAGACGGCCGTCCGTAGACGCCATCAAGGCACTGGCCCGGGTGCTGGCGCCGGAAGGGACTATGGACGCCGCAGAACAGCGCCTGGCACGCCTTGCGGGGGACTCCCTCAGGACCGGGGCAGCACGGCGGAAGCGGCAGCGGGACAACAAGCACCGCCGCGCAGCGTTGAAGCAGATCGAGCGGGCCCGCCGAATACTGAACCGTCCGGACCCACGCCTCCAGCAACTCCTTGCGGATGAGGAAGAGATAGCGGCCCACATGCGGCGGGAGCTACAGGAGCAGGACGACCAAGGCATCCCTGGTTTCACCCCACAAGACGATCGTGGGAGGCGCGACAGGTTCAGCTACAGCCGCCCGAAGAGTCGCAGCCTGAAGGACATACAGGCATGGCTGGACGCCCATGGCGTCGTGCCTGACGACGACGATGCGCTTTGACCGGTCGAAGCGGGCCAATGCACACGCACGCGTTGGGCCACGCCATCCCTTTGACCGGTCAACCAGCATGCCAGCTGATTGGGGAACAGTTCGCCACCCGTTTATCCCCGGAACTACAAGGAACTTTCGCCCCGTGATCACACGGTGAGCACACCCATCCAACATCAGCACCTAGAGAACGGACACCCAATGGACCAGGACAACTTCACCACACACACCCTCACTGCCGTCGAATACCCGGCCTACTACGGGTTGCACCCGTCAACGAAAGGCGCTGGACTCATCCGGGCCACAGCGAACGCCACCGGCCAACGCGTCACGGTCATCGTTGACGCCGGCTACGCCGCGATGATCCGGCAAGTGCAGGCGGACTCCCTCCCGGATGAGGACGCCGTCCTGACAGGCGAAGCCGTCCGATGGATGCGCCTCGGCTGGCCGGAGGACTGGACCCCGGGCCGTGCCCCCGGAGCATGGGCTCCCGTGTACCTCCCGGAGTACAACACCCCTGGCGAAGACGGGCACGGCCTTGGCTGACCCGCAGGAGCCCGGCCTGGAGGACCTGATCACCGGCCCGGTGGCTGATGCCGTCCTCAGGGCCCTCATAAGGGACCAGGCGCAGCAAGGCAGGGTGAACGGAGCGGGCGTGCCCCGGTGGGCGCTCCCCGTGTACAAGGCCCTGCAGGACGCCGCAGGCCAAAATCTCTCCCGCCCGGCACTCATGGCCGTTAAAGGACCACCAATTGGGAGGCTGTCTTCATCCAGTTGGTTGGGTGTCATGGACGCCGCGGCTCGGACCGGAATGAGTGAACGGCACATCCGCCGGCTCGCATCATCCGGCCGGGTCGTGGCACGCCGGGTAGGCCGCCGTAACTGGGTAGTTGACATCGATTCATTGGAAAACGTCCTAAGGAACCAGGCAGCATGACCACCACAGAACCCAGCCCCCGGGCCATCATCGCGGAAGCGGAGCAGGAAGCACGCGAAGCCGCGGATCTCGTCGCGAGCCTCGAAGAGAAGGTCCGCGACGGTGACGAGTCGGTGACGTTCGAGGAGGTGGAGAAAGCCCGCGGCCTGCTGTCGTTCGTGCGATTGCGCCAGGAAGCGGCCCGCCGGAAGGCAGATAAGGCGAAGGCGGCCGCCCGGCTGGCAGCCTGCGAAGCCCTGCACGCTGAGATTCAAGAGCATGCCCAGGGCGAGGGCGCAGAACTGGCGGAGAAGCTCAAAGCGGTGACCGACGCCATCCGGGAGTTCTCGGATTCCGTGGAGGCACGGAATAGCCGCATCCGGGGTTACCGGGAGCGTGCTGTGAATCTGGGCATCCCCGAACACATCAACCCCACTCCGCCGCCGGCCGCACATGGCCGCGTTGGCCTGACTCCGAATGGCGGTTCGGGTGGCCTTGACGGGGTGAAGGTTGGCCACCGCAGGGTGGAACAGATCAATAGGGACGTGTTCCTGAACAGGGCGCTGGATCTCGTGACCCGGGAGGGCAAGCTCAAGCGGGTTGAGAATGTGGACGCTGGCGTGGACTTGTTCGGTGACCTGGCCGCCATCGATACGGAATCCGCCGGACCGTCCGGCAACTACTTCTACCGCGGGCCCAACGGCGCAGTCATTGCCAAGGATGAGCCCTTCACCGCAGAGGAGGTCCAGCGCCTCCGGCTGCAGGAAGTATCCAAGGCCAAGGCGTACGGCGAATGAGCGGCGAACAGCAGACGGTCTACCAGCGTTCACAGGTCACAGCTGAGCAGCTCCGGAGCATGTCCGCTGAGGAGATCATGGAAGCCCAGGAGAAGGGCCGTCTGAACACCCTGCTGGGCCGTCCTGAGCCGGGGGAGGGCACCCCATGAGCGGCGGCACGCACAATGTCGGCAGCATCGAGGCGGTCCTCAAAGTCGATGACTCCGACTTCAAGCGGGGCATGACCGAAGCGAAGACGGAGGCCAAGGAAGTCGGGGCACTGGAGCCCAAGGTCAAGGTAGACGCGAACGTTGGCCCGGCACTGGCGAAACTGGAAGCTGTCGCCAAGGCCGAACGGGACCTGGACATTGCGTTCCAGCGCTCCACGATCGCTCAGGAGAAGCTGGACATCGTCACCCAGAAGTACGGTGAGGATTCCCTTCAGGCCGCGTCCGCAAGGTTGGCCCTCACCCGGGCGACAAACGCCGAGTCCGACGCCCAGGCCAAGCACGCTGGCCTGCTGGCGCGGGACACGGAGGAGCAGGACAAGAACACCGAGTCCACGAAGGCCGGGGTCCGGGCGAACCGGGACCGGGTCAGTGGGCTGCAGGTCTTGATGGCGCTGGCCCCGGGTATCCTCGCCGCCGCCGCCCCGATCGCCGGGGCCGCCACGGGCCTCGCTGTCGGGTTCGGTGTCATGGGCCTCTCCGGTGTGCTGGCCTTCAAGGGCATCAAGGACGCCATGGAAGTCGGGGATTCTGTCGGCAACCAGTACGCCGCCGGGCTGCAGGGCCTGAAGACAGACATGAACGCCCTCGCCGGGACCAGCGCCAACGCGATGCTGTCCTCCTTCAACAACATCGTTGGCGACATCAACAACCGGATGCCGTTTCTGACCAACATGATCGGCCAAGGCTCAGCCGCACTTGGCGTGATGGGCGGGACCGCCCTCCGGGGCGTCCTGGACGGGCTTCAGACCATGAACCCGCTGATTCAAGCCGGAGAGGTCGAGCTTAGCAAGTTCGTCGCATGGCTGTTCTCCTTCAATGGGACTTCCGGCTTTCAGTCGTTCATCTCCTATTCCATCGACAACCTGCCCTCCGTGATGCACCTCCTGGAAAACCTCGTCATCACAGCTGGGCACATCCTCTCCGCGTTCGCCCCGCTTGGGCCGGTCATGATCAGCCTCCTGAACGGGTTGACGGACGGGCTCAATGCACTCCCCCTCCCGGTCCTCGCCGGGCTGGTCACGACAGCGACTCTTGTAGGGCCAGCCCTGCGGATGGCCTTCGCGCCTGGGGTGTCCACCTTGATCATTTCCGTGGCTGAGGCCATCGGCTTCACCGGGGTGATGGCTAACCTCGCCGTCCCAGTCGTCGGGGTTCTCACGGCCTTGATCGCCGGGGTGGGCATCGCGGCGGCCACGTCAGCCCTTGGTACCGACAAAGCCACTGCCGCCGTGCAGGACTACACCCAGGCGCTGAAGGACGATACCAACGCCATCGGTGCCCACGTCCAGGCGCAGGCCGCCAAGGCGCTCTCCGACGCCGGGGCTTTCGACGCTGCCCGGACCCTCGGTATCTCGCAGAAAACTCTGACCGATGCCGTCCTGGGCAGCACGGACGCTATCAACAAGGTCAACGACGCCGTGAAGGCCGGCAAGGAGTTCCAGAACGACTGGACCCAGGGCGTCGTGGACGCCAACACCGGTATCTACATGGCCACCCAGGCGCAGAACGACATGGGCAAGGCCATCGACGTGGTCACTGGGCAGGTCAAGTCCCAGACGGACGCGATCGACCGGTCAAAGCAGGCCAACAGCGATCAGACGGCAGCCACGTCCGCGCAGACCGCGGCCCTGCAGGCAGAGGCCACCCAATACGGGACCACGGTCCAGGCGCTTCTGGCGGCCAAGGACGCCCAAGACAAGGCAGGGCAGTCCACCGCCGAGACCACGGCGAAGATGCAGCAGCAGAATGACGCCGCGGGCTTGCTGAAGATGACGCTTGACGGGCTCAACGGCAAGGCGATCTCCGCAGCTCAGGCGCAGAACTCGTTCGACTCCTCTCTGGCGAACATGGGCGACCATGTGGACAAAACCGGCAAAAAAATCACCTTCACGACCACCAGCATCAGCGACATGTCCGCGGCGTCGGTCGCGCTCCGCGGCCAACTCAACACCCAGGTTCAAGGGCTGCAGGCAGTGGTGGAGGCCAACGGCGGGCTGGACGATTCCACCGGCAAGGCCAAGGAACAGATGGAGGCCATGCGGACGCAGATCATCGACAACGCGGTAGCTCACGGTGTGGACAAGGACGCCGTGACCGCCTACGTCGATAACCTGCTGACCATCCCGAAGTCTGTGCCGCCCACCAAGGTGGACATCGACAAGGCCGAAGCGGAGAAGAAGCTTCAGGGCTTCCAGTCCGCGATCAACTCCCTGACCGGCAAAACCGTTGACATCTACTCGGTGACGCACATCCAGGAGGTGCGGGACGGGCCGGCGGTCAACGGGATCAGCGGCAACGCGATCGCCAACTCCATGAACGCCGCCAACCAGTACGCGCAGGACAACGCCTACAACCACGCCGATGGTGGGGAGATCCTGTACCGGGCCGGTGGTGGCGGGGTGCCGTTCCGGCCCTCGGGGACGGACACGGTCCCGGCGATGCTCACCCCCGGTGAGGTCGTCATCAACCGGGCATCTGTGCAGTCCCTCGGGCTCGGGAACGTACTGCAGGCAAACAGGACCGGGTCCTGGCCGCAACAGGGCGCCAGCTTCCCCTCCAGCATTACGCTGGTTGTGGACGGCCGGGAGTTCAACGCATACGTTGCGGAGATCGCAGACGCACGCACGGAGGCCGCCCTAGACCATACAGCGCGTATGATCGCCGGCATGCGCGGTGGGAGGAACTGGTAGTACGTGCCCCCACTAGGCCAGCCCGCTGTCAGGGAATGCCGCCCGGCTCTGACAGCGGGCTTTCCCGCGCTGGTGTGCTCACCGTGTGATCACGGGGTGAATCTGCCCAGCAACCGCAAGGGATTCGGGCGGGGGAGTTGATACGGAATCAACTGACATCAGCAAGTGGTGAGCCCGCTGTACCTCCCAAGACCTTGAAGAAGTCATCCACCGACTGAAGTGTGTGGCGTGTGGGCTTGCCCGCCAAGTGTGCTTGGTATGTCTCGCGTTGCGCCTCGGTCCGCCGGTTGAGTTGGCCCGGTTCTGGAAGGTCTTCGAGAGGAAGCCAAACTACTTCGCTGAACACTTTTGGGAAGACGATCGGCCACATGGCCCCATCAACCTTTTGCAGGGTCATGGGGAGGCTATGAGTTTTGAGGTTCCGGATATAGCGCAGCCCCGGCAGCAGTTGGCCTCCTAGGCTTTGGGCCCTTGCATCCTCGTACTCGTCCCACTGCCATAGCTGCTCATCGACGGCCGCGGCCCAGTATGCGCATTCAGCCGTTGGTACGAACAGCCGTAGTGGGTCTGATGTAGTCCTCAATGCTTGGTGCCGAGCGAAAGCTTCCCGAAAGCCCTCGACGGCAATCTGCAGCATGCTTACCGGGCTCAACCCTCTGCTCTTCCTTTCACCCGGCGATAGGACTCCATGGCACAACCCTATCGGGCCGGCGATGGCCTTTATCGGACCCGTCTTGGGCACCATGGGGCAAATGACCTTCTCACCCGATAGGTAGACCAGCCGTTGACGAACTACACCTTCTCCAAGACCCCCACAATCAACTTCAACACAGTCCCCCCATCCATCGCCCGCTCAGCTACTGGCAGCGTCTACGCGGTCGGAGACACCGGTTACACGACCCCACTGAACATGACCATGGTCATCGGCGGGGCCGTGGTCACCACGATCTCCTCGGATGCGCTGGGGCTCCTGCCTGACTTCACCCTGCTGGACCGGACCACATGCGTCTGGAAGCAGGCCGGTTCGTCCTTCGCGACGGTCCTGACCACGTCAGACCCGATCCCGGGCCCTCCCGGGCCGAACACGGTCCCGACGCAGTCCGCGATCCAGTCTGAGGTCACGACCCCCGGCACGCCCACGGCAGCGGCACTTACTGCCACTTATGACCGCATCTCACAGGTCACTGCGGATGCCACACTGGCGGACGGTGTAACCGATAATCGGGCCTATCTTCAGGGCCTCATCGACGCCGCCCACACACAGGGCATTGACCTCATCCGCATCCCCAAGGGGCGCGGCGGGGCGTGGATGCTCTCAGGCCACCTTGACCTCTGGTCCGGGCAGACGCTCGATGCCAGCGGCGCCCGCATCTCGGTTACCGTGGCTACGCAGGACTTCATCCTGGGCAACAAGGCCCGCGAGCCCATCGCAACAGTGACGGGCGTGTCCACCACGCTCAACTCATCGGCTATTACATCTACAGGAGCGACGTTCAACGCCGCCCACGC
The DNA here is from genome assembly GCF_058267675.1 of Pseudarthrobacter sp. MOO14. NCBI lineage: Bacteria > Bacillati > Actinomycetota > Actinomycetes > Micrococcales > Micrococcaceae > Pseudarthrobacter > Pseudarthrobacter sp. MOO14. Next base: position 1,210,187 of record NZ_CM177849.1, on the reverse strand, counting down.
GGGCAAGCAAGTAGCTATCCTCGGCGCCGGATTCTCCGGAAGCCCGATGTACGGCACCTACAACCACACCTCCACCACGGCTGCGTCCGTGCTGCCGGTCGTGGCAGCAACTCCTGCCACCGTGGACATCCAAGCGCTGACCGCCGTTACTGGGGCCAGCATGCAGGTCTTTGACCGGGACAAGGACATCACCGTCATCGGCGGAACTTGGGTCAAGCCGGCCAACTCGACGGCCGGCGCGGACGACTACAAGCTGCACCTGATGATGTTCCGCCGCGTTGATCGCATCAAGATCATCGACGCCTCATTCGAGGCGGCAGGCGTGGCGAAATACTCGATCAACCTGGGCGACGTGACCGACTACCACGTAATCCGCCCACGATTTAACAGCACCATCTCTGACGGCGTCCACATCAACGGCCCCGCCAGAGGCGGACGCATCGACGGCGTGCGTGGTGCGACAGACGATGACATCGTGTCTTTCACCGCTGCGGACTACTGGGATGGCTCTATCAAAGCCAAGTTCAACGACACATCCGGCGATATCGCAGGATGTGAAGTAACCGATCTGTCCCCGACGCTGGCGAAGTCCGGCGTCAAGGTGCTCGGTGGTGGACAGTACAAGATCCGCGGCGTGGCCGTGCGCGGTTTCTCCGGAAGCGTCTACCGTCGCCCCGTCTACATCGCGGACGACCTCACGGGCAGCTCAGACGTGTCGGTGCTCATTGACGGACTGACGTGCAAGCCGGGCGACGGATACAACACGGTGTTTATCAACGCGACCAACGCCAAGGACATCACGCTCCGGAACGTTGAGCCGACCATCACGGCTGCGCAGACGGTGCCGGTTATCCAGTTGGCAACGAACGCGCTGGTGCAGACCCTCTCGCTCGACTCCTGGGTGATCCGCGACGCGCAGCTCTCCACCTACACGCTGCTCCAGGTCAACAGCGGATGCACCATCAGCGAGCTGACCGCCTCCGATATGAGGGTCAACTATCCCTCTGAAACTACTGGCTTGGTGTACTCGATCATCGGAACCGTGAACCGCGTCCGACTCTCGGATAGCCACTACAAGAATGCGAAGACTGTCCTCCAGCACAATGGTGGAGCGGCGGCTATGGTGGCTGAAATTCTGAATGTGACCGTTGAGAACGGCGAGTACCCTGTGGTTACTGCGGCGGCGACGTCGCTTGACGTGTCGTTCGCCAACTGCTCGTTTGATGCCTTCGGGGCCTACGCCCGGACCACAGGGACGGGGACTCTGACCGTGCGGGGAGACTCACCGCGCAACCTGCGGGCAGGCACAACCAATGGGCTGATCAGGTCCGCCACGCAGACAGTCCGATGCATCATCTCCAGTATGCCGGTTGACGTGTCGATCCTTGCTAAGAGCATGGGTGACCGGGCCTACAATACCAACGCCGGCCTGTCCTGCGGCGTCGGTCCCGTGATCAGCGACGGCACAAACTGGAAGCACGCCTACACGGGCGCTACCTACTAAGGGCCACATAAGACACGGAACTGTTGACTAACTGAGTTCGCCCAAAAGCAAGCCCCCACCGCCGCGAAGGCAGTGGGGGCCTGCATGGGTCAGGGGTTATTTGGAGTCGGTTACGACGACGCGGAGGCCATTGTCCGGGTGGTAGGTCCAGGACGCGCTGTAGCCGTCCCAGGTCGCCTTCTGGGTGCCGTCCAAGGCCCTTGTGCCTTGGATCTGGGAGACGACGCTGTCCGGTACATGCACCTCATGGAGCATGCACATTACGTCGGACACGTCGAGCCCAACGGTCCCGTACTTGGATTTTGACTGCAGGGTGGCTGTGTGCCCGTTATCCCCGACGTCAAGGCCCTCGTGGGTCGCCAAGTTGCATTTGACCCGGGCGGCGTAGAACGGAGCTACGCTCTCGGTTGGTGATGGTGTGGCGGCCGCCCCGCCGCCGCAGCCTGTAAGTGCAATTGCCAGCAGTGCGATGCCAGCTACCCCCATTGTTGCTTTCATGGCCTGATGCTATCCCGTGCGGGGGTGAAATTAACAGCGCCGACTTTGAGGAAGTCTGGGCAGGAACATGGGGAACTCTTGCCCAGGCTCGCCGCGGAACTTGGAAACTCCGGGACCTTGGGTGTGACTCGCTGTAGCTTCTCTGCCATGACAAGCAATTACTCAAAGAATGTTGATGCAAACGTGCGGCAAGTAGCCGAGTATCTGGGCCTCCACCCGGAAACGGTGCGCACCATGGCTAGGTCAGGGGACTTCCCTAACTCTTACAAGACCGGCCGTGGGGGTCAGTCGAACCATATCCGTATCCCGTGGGCTGATGTTGAGGCGTACCGGGCCAAGCAACCACGGGTGAACCGCTGAGTGCACTCTGACTCTGACGATCACATAGGGTCGGCATTAGTGATCCGGACCAGCGGGGCCCGGACATCTGAAAGGAGCACAGTGGCCAGCACCGAAAAAGCCGAAGCACTGGAGAATGCACAGCTGAAAATACTCAAAACGATCGAGCAGCTAGCTGGGAGCGCTGCCAATCGAAACGCGGTCTACCAGTATGCGGCTGCTTACGCACTGCTGGAAGGAAGTCTGGAGGAATTTCCCGGTAGCTTGGAACAGACAACATAGGCGCTCGTGATCACCATGTGAGCACACACTCCACGACACAGGCGGAGTCAGGCGGGTACGGTTCAGCGCTCCGTACCCCGAAGATCCCCGGAATCTAGAGCATCCGGGGATCAGCGGGTCTTGGGGGTCACGGCGGTCAAATCACTGTAAATCAGCTGGCAACGCCTACGGGGGTTCGAATCCCTCATCTGCCACCCTTGGAAAAGCCTCCGGAACCATCAGGTTCCGGAGGCTTTTTCGTGTCTCCGGGCAGGTCCGGAGGACGCCCGGAAGCGGCGCCGGACCGTCGTCGACACCACGCAACGGCCGGGCCGCCAATGAAGGACGCCGAACTCACCCTCCGGCGAAGCGTCATGGCCTTGTCCGCGGATCCTGCCGGTTAAGGTTCGGACCCGCGGACAAGCTTCTGAAATCCCGGCTCAGCGCCGTGGTTTACGTGCAGTCAGTTCAACGCGATCAGGAGCATCGTGCTGGTGCCCGGGATGCAGGTTTGCAGGATGGCCCGCGGGAACCCGCCGAAGACAGCAATCACGTCGTTGGTGGTTCCGGGGTTGGGGACGGTGCCGCGGCCGGTCACGGTGTAGGTGCCGTAGCCGGGGATGCTGACGGTCTCACCCACCCCTATTCCGGAGAACCGCGCCCAGCCGCCGCAGAAGTCGTGCTCTGTGATGAACAGCGAGTACCCGTCGTTCGGGGTGAAGTGGATGGGGCCGATGCATGCGTCCACCATTGACTGGCCGCCCGACCCTGCCACATAGATGGTGCGGACAGCGGGTGCTGCCGGTGCCGGTGCCGGCGCAGGTGCGGGAGCCGCGGCGGGGGCCGGGGCTGCTGCCGGGGCAGGCGCGGCGGCTGGAGCCGGAGCCGGGGCGGCCACCCCTATGGCAGGGCCGGTCAGCACCAGTGTCTGGCCCGGGTAGATGATGCTGTACGCGCCCAGGCCGTTGGCCGCGAGCATGGCATTCATGTCCACGCCGTGGCTGGCAGCAATCCCGCCCACCGTGTCGCCAGAGACCACGGTGTAGACGTTGGGGTCACCCGCCGGTTCGGGAGCTGGAGCCGGAGCTGGAGCCGGTTCGAGAGCTGGAGCCGGTGCAGGAGCGGGAGCTGGAGCCGGTTCGGGGGCTGCTGCCAGTGCCGGGGCTGGGTCCGCAGCTGGCGCGGCCGCAGCGGCCGGCGTATCGGGTGCGTTTTCTCCGGAGGAGTCTGCTGCCTCGCCGGAGTCAACGTCGGGAGCCGGCGACGGAACGGCGGCCGCCGCCACCTGGACCGCCGCCGCGGGTGTGCCTCCGCTGAGGGACGCAGGCGGCGCAGCCATGGCGCCGATGCCCATCGCGGCCACAACGGCCGCCGTGGCCATGCCGGCCCATAACTTGTTGCTGATGACCGGACGTCCGGTGGTGAGGTCCGTCCGGGGTTCGTCGGTGACAAAGCTTCTGCTGGTGCCGTCGGAAGGGGGGAGAGGCTGGTTCATGGGGGGCCCATCTGGGTTCGGTCCCGCCAGGACATGCGGTGCATGCCCACGGTCAAGGACGGATCGCGATGCCGTTGCACCGCTGGCCCCGGCGGGTGCCGGAGGCCGCGTGCGGCGCAAGATGGAGGCATCCGCATACCCAGAAAATGCGGAGCTCCGCGTGATGGCAGGAACGTCCGGAAGCAACCCGGTGCACCTGCCGGTGCGTGGTGGTCCTAGGAATCCCGAGTCTAGGAATCCGGCCACCGAGCGGGCACCAGTAGGAATTACCCGAGTTTTCGGCACCGGTACTCGTCCCCGGCAGCGCCCCTACTCAGGCCGGGAGCGTGCGGTACTTGCTGCTACAGCGCCCGGCGGTCCCGCAGTTCCGCGATTTCCCGGCGCAGCAGGGCGATCTCAGCCACCAGTTCCGCCACTTCCACCCGCATGGGTTCTTCAACGGCTTCGGCAACCGATTCCGCTGTGTCCTCCACCCGCTGGACCAGCCACGATGCGATGGAGGCCGTTACCACGCCCAGCACGGCAATCCCGCTCATCATCAGCGCGGTCGCCACCAGCCGGCCAATGGGCGTGACCGGATACATGTCCCCGTAGCCAACCGTGGTGATGGTGGACGTGGCCCACCACAGGGCGTCGCCGAACGTGAGGATCTTGGCGTCCGGCGCCCACTGTTCCACGTCCAGGACTGCCAGCGCGCCCACGAAGACCAGCAGGGCGGCGGAACCGGCCACATAGGTAACCACCCGGCCGCGCAGCGTTTCGCCCACTGTCCGGTGCAGGACTGACAACAGGGTCACCAGCCGCAGCAGGCGCAGCGGCCGGAAGAACGGCAGCGCCACGATGACCAGCTCGTGGAGGTTGCGGATGAACCACTGCCGGCGGTTCTCCGCCAGCCACAGGTTCGCCGCATAGTCCAGCACGAACACGCACCACGTCACCCACATGACCATTTCCAGCCAGTCCGCGCCGCTGCCCTCAAGCCGGCCGATGACCTGCCACGCGTAGGCTGCCAGGAACACCAGTGCCGTTGCCATCAGGGGCCACTCCGCCAGATCGCGGTAGCGTTGCTGCGTCATGCAGGAAATCCTACGGTGATGCCCCAGCCAACAGCAGGTGCCCAGCATGTTACCCGCGGGTAGCATTGGGGCATGCACCTGCTCCTGAGAACCATCCTCCTGCTGTTCCGTTCCGCCCGGCGCGCGCCCGTCTCCGTGTGGGAGTCCTCGTCGCTGCCACTTCGGGTCCTGCCCACGGACATCGACATCGCCATGCACGTGAACAACGGCATGTACCTCTCCCTCATGGACCTCGGCCGGTTCGACCTCATGGTGCGCAGCGGCGTCTGGAAGCGGATGCGCCGCCGTGGCTGGAGCCCGGTGGTTTCCGCGGAAACCATCGCCTTCCGCAAGTCGCTGCAGCTGTGGCAGGACTACACCATCGAGACCCGCGTCATCGGGCTGGACACCAAGGCGATCTTCTTCGAGCAGCGCATGGTGGCCGACGGCGAGATTTACGCACGTGCCTACATCGCCACCCGGCTGGTCACCAAAGGAGGCCCGGTCAGCCAGGAAGACATCATCGCGGAGTTTGGTGCCCCGCCGGCGGACCTGGTGCTGCCCGAATGGATCCACGAATGGCGCGCTACCAGCGCCCTCCCCGGCAGCCGCACCCCCGCCCCGCACCTGTGGGATGCCTACCGCTGAACCGTTGTGTCGTCGTCGTACGCCGGGTATTCCCGATGACGCGGGGAGCGAACACCCGCGACACGGACAGCCCCGGGCGCGTAGCGTAGTCGCATGGCTACCCTTGACATCACAGGTGAACAGTTCGCATCCACGATCGAAGGCAACGACATTGTCCTGGTGGATTTCTGGGCAGAATGGTGCGGCCCCTGCAAGCAGTTCGGCCCCACCTACGCCGCCGTTTCCGAGAAGCACCCTGACGTCGTGTTCACCAAGGTGGACACCGAAGCAGAGCAGCAGCTGGCGGCGGAGGCAGGCATCACCTCCATCCCCACGCTGATGGCCTTCCGTGAAAAGGTGCTGGTGTTCTCGCAGCCCGGCGCCCTGAACGCCCAGCAGCTGGAGCAGGTGGTGGACGCGGTTAAGGCCTTGGACATGGAGGAGGTCCACGCGCATGTGGCCCGCCAGCGGGAAGAAGCCGCTGCCGCGGCCGGGAAGCCCGCCGGCACCCAGGGCGGTCCACAGGACGGCACCCAGATTCCCGACTTCTAGACCCTCATTAACGCACACTGCGGGACCCCGTCCGGGGTCCCGCAGTGTGCGTTAATACGTCCCTAGACGCGTTCCACCTTGACCGGTTCGGCCAGCAGTGCGCTCAGCGATTCGTTCAGGTCCTGCACCGCGGTGCCCTTGGAGTGCTTGTCCAGCTCTTCCTGGGACGCCCACTGCTCGGTCAGCACCAGCTTCTCCTCCGTGGCTTCGGTCAGCTCGTAACGGATGCAGCCCGGTTCATTCACCACCTCATCAATTGCGATTTCCAGGGCAAGTTTGACGCGGAAGAACTCGCCGTCGTTGGGAATGAACGTTGCTATCAGGTCAATGGGTGCACTCATGGTTTTCACAATACCGGGCGCCGCCGGTCCGTCTCGTGCGTTGCGGCCGAGTCCGGCCCCGCCTTCCTTCTCCCGCCGGGATCCTGTTGGTAGCGTTCCACCATGCGTGCATATACAGCCGGGGACACTGACGTCCCGCTCCTGGAAGAAACCATTGGCGCGAATTTCGAGCGCGTCGCCGCGCACTTTCCGCTGCATGACGCGCTGATCGAGGCCGCGCCCGTGCCCGGCGCCGATGCCCGGCGCTGGAGCTACACCAAGATGAACGACGACGTCGACCGACTGGCGCGTGCGCTCCTCGCCCTGGGTGTCGCCAAGGGGGAGCGGGTGGGCATCTGGAGCCCCAACTGCGCCGAATGGACGCTCCTGCAGTACGCCACCGCCAAAGCCGGCGTGATCCTGGTCAACGTCAACCCCGCCTACCGCAGCCACGAACTCGAATTCGTCGTCAAGCAAAACGGCATGCGCATGCTGGTCACGGCGCCATCGGACAGCAACAGCGACTATGTCGGCATGGCTCGCCAGGCCCTGGCCGCGTGCCCGGACCTGAAGGAACTCGTCTTCCTGCCGGACCATGGCCTGGACGGGCTGTCGGCCGGCAGCCCCCAAGGCGGCGCGGAACTCACGTACGCTGAACTGCTCAAGCGGGCGGACGACGTCGGGCACGCTGCCCTGAAGGCCCGGATGGCTGAGCTCAGCCCGCATGATCCCATCAACCTGCAATACACCTCCGGTACCACGGGATTCCCCAAAGGCGCCACGCTGACCCACCACAACATCCTCAACAACGGCTACGCGATCGGCGAGTTGCTGGGGTACACCGAGCACGACCGGGTGGTCATCCCCGTGCCGTTCTATCACTGCTTCGGCATGGTGATCGGCAACCTGAACGCGCTCAGCCACGGGGCCGCCACCATCATCCCCGGGCGCGGTTTCTCGCCTGCCGCCGCACTCGAGGCCGTGCAGGACTTTGCCGGCACGTCGCTGTACGGGGTGCCCACCATGTTCATCGCCGAGCTGGCACTCCCGGACTTCGGCTCCTATGACCTTTCGACGCTCCGGACCGGGGTGATGGCCGGCTCGCTGTGCCCCATCGAGGTGATGAACCGGGTGATTTCCGAGATGAACATGGTGGATGTGGCCATCTGCTACGGCATGACCGAAACGTCCCCGGTTTCCACCATGACGCGCAAGGGCGACACGCTGCACCAGCGCACCGAGACCGTGGGCCGCACCATGCCGCAACTTGAAAGCAAGATCGTGGATCCTGCCACCGGTGAAGACCTTGAACGCGGGCAGATCGGAGAACTCTGCACCCGCGGTTACGCCGTCATGGCTGGATACTGGAACCAGCCGGACAAGACCGCCGAGGCCATCGACGCGGAAGGTTGGATGCACACCGGCGACCTGGCCCGCATGGACGACGACGGCTATGTGGTGGTGGAAGGCCGGATCAAGGACATGGTGATCCGCGGGGGCGAGAATATCTACCCGCGCGAGATTGAGGAGTTCCTGTATTCCCACCCGTCCATCCAGGACGTCCAGGTCATCGGGGTCCCGGATCCGAAATATGGCGAGGAACTGATGGCCTGCATCATCCTCAAACCCGGAGCGGAGCCACTGGACGCCGCGGCAGTGGCTGAGTTCTGCCGCGGCCGGCTGGCGCACTTCAAGATTCCCCGCTATGTGGAGGTCCGGGAGAACTTCCCCATGACGGTCTCCGGGAAGATCCGCAAAGTCCAGATGCGGGAGGAAGCGGTGGCGCGGCTGGGGCTCTGACTAGCCGGGCTGCTGCACCAGGTCGAATCGGACTTCGCCCTCGCAGATCGAGGTGATCCGGACGGTGTAGCCGTCAAAGGTCGCTTCCTGCCCGAGTGCCAATCCTGGAAAGTCCTTCGATGCCGGGCTGCTGACCTCGAACAAGGCTACCGACAGGTCCGCCGTCGGCGGGTCATTCTTCAGGTGTGTGCTGGACAGTCGCACGAGCGGTGTGGCATCCGGGCCCCGCGGGGAGTCCGGCAGAAGCGGAAAAGAGCCATTTGCAGACGGGATGATCCGGTAAGTTCCAGTGTGGGTGCAGCTTGCCGTTGACGTCATGGTTGGCTCCTTTGAGGCTTGGGATGAGTGCGGTTGGGACGGCTCCGCCGAGGGGGAGCAGCCGCTCAGCGAGAGTGCCAGAGGCAAAACCGTGCAGGCGAGAACGCGGCTGCGAAGCCGCAGGGCGGGACGCGGCATCAGCCCGCCACCGTGGCATCGCTGAAGAGCCTGCTGAATTCGTCCTGCGAGATCTGCATGCGCGGCTCGGAAGGGCCCCATGGATTTTGAAGGATGATGTTCCCCCGCTCGTCAACTCCGGTCACGAAATAGGCGTGGCCGGCATGGTATCCGATGGGCGCCTCCTCCGGCGTTTCACCCAGTGTTGTGACCAAGGCCGGGCGTCCCCTGCGGGCCGCTTCCCACAGCTTCCCGGCGTCATCGGTGCGTTCCACGTCCGGTCCCGCCAAATACTGGAATGCGTCGGGACCCCAGTTGCCTTCAATGGCGCGGTAGTTCCCTGGCGGGTACGCCTGGTCCGGGGGCGCCCCTTCCGCTGTCCCGTCGTTTCTGTCGTCTTCGGTGTAAACCTGGGCCAGCGCTTTCTCAACATAGGCAGGCCAGTTGCCGCCAAACCCTGCTTTGGCTCCCATCTGTGCGCCATTGCTGTTTGCCGGCAGGTCCGAGGTGACGGTCACCCACTGCTCCTCTCCGTTCTTGTCGAACAGCAGGACGGAAACCGTGCCGTTGCCGTTATCCGTTACGTGCTCGCGGGCCCAGCCCGGATCGGCATTGACCATGGCCCCGGCGGCGGCCAAAACCACGCAGTCCCCGTACTGCCCCTGCCTGATGTCGCCAGTGCCCGGGCGTTGTCCGATCACCGGCCACTTGGGTTCCATCCACCGGTCCGTGCTGCTGGCGTCAGGGCCATCAGGCCTCGCTGCATCTCCCATGGCCTGCCCGTCCGGCTGGGCCCACGGGATGAGGTCCTTCAGGCGCCCCACCTGCTCTGCCGACGCCTTGGACAGGAACTGGTCCAGCAGTTGCAGACGTTCGAAAGGCGTGGTTCCCTCCCAGTTGAACAGTCCCTTGCCGTCGGCCGCCGCGCCGCTGCCCAGGCTTCGGAGCTCATCATCGGTTAACGACTCCAGCAACTGGTTCAGCTGGGCGGGTTTGAGCCCGGTCAAGGCGTCGCGGAGCTTGTTGACGTCCGAATCGTTGCCCACAAAGAAGTTGTCGCCAGACGCAGCGTCCCTGACCAGGCCCCGGAGCCTGTCCAGTTCGGGCGCCGAAAGGTTCGCTTCGCCGCGGTCGGGGTGGCGAACCACGGAATGCTCCCCGCCAGTCAGGTAATCGGACGTCGCATCCCCGGCGGCCGTGCCGGGAGGGCCCCCGGCCGAACTGGTCCGGCCTGCCGCGCCACCGGCGCCGCTGGCGCGTTCCTGCTCGTCCGCGTGCCGTGCGGCTGCCTTCCCTGCGTCCGCAAGGGCCTCAATGACGCGGCCCAGGAGGAGGCTGTGCGTGCCATTCCAGTCGTTCCGGAACCCCTCGGCGTCGGCCCCTTTCCAGGTGCCTGGCTCGCCCACGTTCCTCGACAGCGCCGTGGCAGTGGTCATCAAGCGCGCGGAGGAGGCGGTAAGGGCCTTCCCCAGGGCGCGAAGTTGGGCGACGTCCGCCCCGTAAATGCCTGCCATTATTCCCCCAATATCCAGGCGCAAGCTTACGCGAGGCGCCCCGCCGGAGGCATGGGGAGAACTGCCCGCTAGCTACTGCGGCCGGTTGGGCGGCGGGACAGCCGTAGCGCCACAACGGCGACGGCGCCCGCCGCCAGTGCGACCAAGGCCAGGACCGCTGCCCCGTTCCTTCCGGCCTGGGTGGCCTGCCGCGTCCCGCCGCCGGTCACCTCGTTGGCGGGAATCTGCCACTCGGACGGTGCCGGAAGGATTCCCTGCGGCAGTTGGGTCTCGCGCAGTTTCCGTCGGGCGGCCAGCCGCTCCCGCACCGCCTCATCGGGGGCAGCCTCCAGATCATCGGCGGCGATGGCAGTTGGGTAGTCGATGATGTAGGGCTCACCGTAAAACGCAGAGGACGCCGCCGACTCCACCCAGGTGAACGGTGGTGGGGCAACGTCCCGCGCTGCGAACGCGGTCAGCAGCATCTCCCGGATTTCCTCAAGGCTCTTGCCCGCGGCCCCGCGGCGAATCACGTCGAAGATGGCCAGTTGCAGCTTCAGTTTGGCATCCCCGTCAGGATCGTGCGCTTCCGGGTCCACCACCGCGGGGTCTTGCCCGGTTGGATCCACGTCCAGGGGTTCTCCGCCGGCGTGGTTGGTTCGTCCTGGATCGGAGCTCATGGGGTTCCTCTCACTCGTGGTCCGGCCGTGCCTGGCCGGACGCCACACCCTAGCCTTACCCATCCCGGTCCGGATCAAGCACCGGTTGACCTGCCGCGGAGGGTTTCAGAGCCGGCGGTGGTCCTGGATAGTCATGCGCGGGCCAAAAGTGGGCTTGCGGTAACCGGTGCTCTGGATCATCCGCACCACCCGCTGCCGGTGCCCGCGCCAGGGTTCCAGCAGTTGGATCATGCCGGCGTCGTCGGTCCTGCGCCCCGTGAGCGCGGCCCCGATGTAGGCCGCCAGGTGGTAATCGCCCACGGCGATGGAGTCCGGGCAGCCGTGGGTGCGCTGCACCACCTCGGCGGCGGTCCAGACTCCAATCCCGGGAATCACCTGCATTTTTTCTGCGGCTTCCGCGGCCGACGCCGCTGCCAGCCGCTCCAGGGCGGCGGCGGAGCGCAGCGCCCGCATGACGGTGGCGGAACGCTGGGGACCCACGCCGGCCTTGTGCCACTCCCAACTGGGGACCTGCAGCCATTGGGCCGCCGTTGGCGCCACGATGAGTCCTGCCGGAGTGGAGGCCCCCGCGCTCGGGGCCGGCGTCCCGTAGCGGTGGACCAGGTACCGGTAGGCGCGCCGGGCCTCCACCACCGTTACCTTTTGTTCCAGGATGATGGGCACCAACTGGTCCACCATGCGGCCGCTCGCGGGCAGGCGCAGCGCCTGGCTGCGCCGGCGTGCCTCCCGGACCATGCGGGGCAGCGTGGCATGGAAGGCGGGTTCGTCGAAATCCCGCCAGTCGTCGTCGGCCCCCAACAGCCGGGGTGCTGCCTGGACCGCGGCCGCAGCACCCGGGCCCCATGCCTGGACGTCCACCCAGGGGCCGCCCGCTCCGCCGCCCGCGGAGGACAGCCGCAGGGTGGCCGGGCCGGTGGGGGACGTAAAGGCATTCCAGATCACGTCGCCCTGGACGCAGAAAGACGGATCGCTGTTGCCCCGCAGCAGCGGTCCAAGGGTCCGGGACAAGCTGTAGGGCGCCTCCGGATACCAGCGCAGGGACACGTCCGCGGCGGCCGCCAGCCGGGGAGGTGCGTCTGCGATCGTCATGTCTTCCATGGTCCCACGGCCCACCGACACCGGCGGGACCATCGGCCCTTCTCCGCGTCGCAGCCCGGGACTAGGATCACTGCTGGCGCACGGGCAGCGGCTGCCCATAAGCCGTGCCGTCGAGAACCAGGAGGCCATGGTGGGCGGAGCAGTGCATTTTGAGATTCCCGCGGACGACCCTGAGCGGGCAATGAAGTTCTACCAGGAAGCCCTGGGGTGGCGGATGGAACCGGTGCCGGGGATGGACTACACCATGGTGATCACCACGGACATGGATGCGGCCACCGGGCAGCCAACCACGCCCGGGGCGATCAACGGCGGAATGATGGCCAGGGAAGGACGGATCACCGCTCCCGTCATCACCGTGGATGTTCCGGACATCAACGCCACACTGAAGACGGTGGAGGAGTTGGGCGGTGCAGTGGTCATGCCCAGGAACGAGATCCCCGGCATGGGCTACACGGCATACTTCCAGGATTCCGAGGGCAACGTGATGGGGCTCTGGCAGAACCTCGCGCCGCAGGCCACCGGGACCCCGGACGGCGCCTGAGCACCCTGGAAAGACGAGCCGTCAGGGCATCCCGGAAACCAGCCACAGCGCCAGCACGGCCAGCGGCACCGTCAGCAGGACTGCCACCAGCCCGGCCACCGCAAACCCGCCCCACCTGACAGGGACGTTCAGTACCCGCAGGCGCTCATGCCACAGCAGCGTGGCCAGCGAAGCCCAGGGGCTCACCAGCGGGCCCAGGTTCACGCCGATGAGCAGGGCGGCCAGCCTGGCCGGAGATCCGGCCACCGGCTCCAGGGCCAGGTAGGCGGGAAGGTTGTTTGCGGCGTTGGCCGCCCCCGCGCCCAGCCCGGCCAGTTGCAGGAGTGCCGGCAGTCCGTCGCCCGATCCGGCGATGCCTGCCAGCAGCGTGGTCAGCCCGTGTGCGTGCAGCGTTTCCATCAGCATGAACAGGCCCACTGTCAGCATCAGCGGCCGCCACGGGACCATGGACCAACGCAGGGCCGAGGGCCTGCGGCGCAGGAAGACCGCCAGCAGGACCGCCGCCGCGGCAAGGGCGGGGTACTGGACCGGGACGCCTGAGACCAGGGCCGGGAGCAGGACCAGGAGCGTCACGGCGGCGGCCTTCAACAGGGTGCGGTCACGGACGGGATGCGTTGGCTGCGGCCCGTAGGTTCCGCGCAGGTCCCGCCGGAACGCCAACCAGAGCAGGACGAGGGGGACCAGCAGTCCCACGACGGCGGGCGCCCAGACCAGTCCCGCGAAGCGCCAGGGGCTCAGGCCAAGCCGGTCCTGGGCCAGGAGGTTGGTCAGGTTGGAGACGGGCAGCAGGAGTGAGGCCGTATTCGCCAGCCAGATGCTGGTCAGCGCGAACGGCAGGGGAGGGATCCGGGCGTGGACAGCCAGGAGGACAACCACGGGTGTCACCAGCACGGCGGTGGTGTCCAGGGACAGGAACACCGTGGCCACGGTGGCCACGGCCACCACCAACAGCCACAGGGTGAAAACGCGGCCCCTGCCCAGCGCCGCCAACCCGTCCGTCACCACGCGGAAAAGTCCTGCCCCGTCCACCAGTTCGGTCACCAGGGACATGGCCAGCACGAAAGCCAGGATGGGAATGGTGCGTCCGGCCAGTTCGCCGAAGGCCGGGACGGGGAGGGCGCCGACGGCGAGGGTGGCCAGGCCTGCCGCCAGGGTTGCGCCGGGCAGCAGGTAGCTGCGGGTGGCTTTCAGCCATGCGAACTGCATCACCGGGCTATCCTCGCATCCCGGGCGGGGAACGGCCTGCAGGAAGCGGTAGCTTTGTATCTATGAAGTACGCCCAGTCCATCCTGGACCTCATCGGCAATACGCCGCTCATCAAACTCAACCACGTGACCGAGGGCATCAAAGCCACCATTTTGGTCAAACTGGAGTACCTGAACCCAGGCGGCTCCATCAAAGACCGCATCGCGGCGCAGATGATCGAGGATGCCGAACGCGAAGGCAAGCTGAAGCCGGGCGGCACCATCGTGGAGCCGACGTCCGGCAACACCGGCGTGGGCCTGGCCCTGGTGGCGCAGCAAAAGGGCTACAAATGCATCTTCGTGGTCCCGGACAAGGTGGGCGAGGACAAGCGGGCCGTGCTGCAGGCCTACGGCGCCGAAGTGGTGGTCACGCCCACGTCGGTCCCGCCGGAGAGCCCGCAAAGCTACTACGGCGTCTCGGACCGGATCACCCGGGAGACACCCGGTGCGTACAAGCCGGACCAGTTCTCCAACCCCGCCGCTCCGGGCAGCCACTACAAGACCACCGGCCCGGAGATTTGGCGTGATACCGACGGCAGGATCACGCACTGCGTCATCGGCGCCGGCACCGGCGGCACCATCACCGGGACCGGCCGCTATTTGAAGGAAGTTTCGGCTGACCGGCCGGAGTCCGACGGCGGCGTGGTCCGGATCATCGGCGCCGACCCCGAGGGCTCGGTCTACTCGGGCGGCACCGGGCGGCCCTACTTCGTCGAGGGCGTGGGCGAGGACATGTGGCCCGGCAACTACGACAAGTCCATCCCCGACGACGTGATCGCCGTCAGCGACGCCGACTCCTTCGCCATGACCCGGCGCCTGGCGCGGGAGGAAGGCCTGCTGGTGGGCGGTTCCTCCGGCATGGCGGTGGTGGCAGCGCTCAAGGCGGCGCGGGACCTGCCCGAAAGTGCCGTCGTCGTGGTCATCCTGCCCGACTCGGGCCGCGGATACCTGGCGAAGATCTTCAACGACCAGTGGATGCGCTCCTACGGCTTCCTCTCCGGGGGCGAGGAAACGTCGGTGGGTGAGGTCATCAAGTCCAAGACCGGCGAACTTCCGGACCTGGTACACATCCACCCCAACGAATCCGTGCGGGACGTCATCAACATCATGACCGAGTTCGGCGTCAGCCACATCCCGGTCCTCTCGCAGGAACCGCCCGTGGTCATGGGTGAGGTCCTGGGTGCCGTGGACGAACGAACGCTGACCGCCAAGCTGTTCCGCGGCGAAGCGAAGCTGACGGACAAGATTTCCGAACACATGGGCCCCAAGCTGCCCGTGATCGGGTCGCTGGAAACCATCTCCGCCGCCAGGGAGCTGCTCTCGGACACGGATACCCTGATGGTCACGTTTGTGGGCGCGCCCGTGGGAATCCTCACCCGGCACGACCTGCTGGCCTACCTGAGCAACTAAAGGAGCACCCATGACTGCCTCTGAGAACCAAGGCTTCAACACCCGGGCCGTCCACGCCGGCCAGGCTTTCGAGCCCCGTACCGGCGCCGTGGTCCCCCCGTTGCACTTCAGTTCCACCTACGCCCAGGACGGCATCGGCGGCCTGCGCAGCGGTTACGAGTACGGCCGCGGCGGCAACCCCACCCGGGACGCGCTGCAGGAACAGCTTGCCGCCCTGGAACTCGGGACGCACGCCTACAGCTTCAGCTCCGGCCTGGCTGCGGAGGACGCCCTTATCCGTGCCCTCACCCGCCCGGGCGACCACATCGTGCTCGGCAACGACGCGTACGGCGGCACCTACCGGCTGATCAGCCGCGTGCTGGGCGATTGGGGGATCGGCAACACCCCGGTGGACATGGCCAACCTGGACACCGTCCGCAGCGCCGTCGCTGCCAACAAGACGCGCTTCGTGTGGGTGGAGACCCCCTCCAACCCGCTGATGAAGATCACGGACATCGCCGCGCTCGCGGATATCGCCCACGCCGCCGGCGCCCTGCTGGTGGTGGACAACACCTTCGCCTCGCCCTACCTGCAGAACCCGCTGGCCCTCGGTGCCGACGTGGTGGTCCACTCCACCACCAAGTACATTGGCGGACACTCGGATGTGGTGGGCGGCGCCGTGGTGGTCAAGGACGCGGAGCTGGCGGAGAAGATCGGTTTCGTGCAGTTCGCGGTAGGTGCGGTTTCCGGGCCGATGGACGCCTTCCTGACCACCCGGGGGCTGAAGACGCTTGGCGTGCGCATGGACCGGCACAGCGAGAACGGCCAGGCGGTGGCCGAGTGGCTGCTGGAGCGTCCTGAAGTGGAGGCTGTGCTGTACCCGGGCCTGCCGACGCACCCCGGCCACGAACTCGCCAGGACGCAGATGCGCAAGTTCGGCGGCATGGTGTCCGTGCAGTTCAAGGGCGGTGAAGCCGCGGCCCGGAAGGTGGCGGAGTCCACCACCGTGTTCACCCTGGCCGAATCGCTCGGCGGCATCGAATCGCTCATGAACTACCCGTCAGAGATGACCCACGCCTCGGTGAAAGGTACCGAGCTGGCAGTTCCGGTCAACCTGCTGCGCCTGTCCTGCGGCATCGAGGACGTCGAGGACCTCATCGCCGACCTCGACCAAGCCTTTTCCGCAATACCGTAGCGGCGGCAGGGGAACCCTGGCTTTCTTGAAGAAAGTCAGCTAGGGTTCCCGTATGCCTCTCCGATCTGACTGGTCCCAACGCACCTGCAGCATGGCCCGCGGCCTGGACATCCTGGGCGACCCCTGGTCCGTCCTGGTCCTGCGCGAGGTCTTCTTCGGGAACGGCCGGTTCGACCCCATGAAGGCCCGCCTCGAAGTGGCCGACTCGGTCCTCACCAAGCGGCTCGCGGGTCTGGTTGAGTCCGGGCTGCTGGAGAAGAAGCCGTACGACGACGGCGGCCGTACCCGCCAGGAATACGTGCTCACCGCCATGGGTGAAGACGCACTCCCGGTCCTGAACGCGGTCACCATCTGGGCGGAGAAGCACCTGCCCGCGCCCTCGGAGCAGGCCCACCTGTACGTCATCCATTCGGGCTGCGGGAAACCCACCACCTCGGCCGACACCTGCACGAGGTGCGGGGAACGGCTCACCGCCGCGAACACCAGCTGGCACAGCCGGTCACGGTCCGAGCAGCCCATCCGGTTGTCCACCGCAGCCCGGGAGGGAACGGCCGCGTGAGCACCCTGCCCGAGGAAGCAGCCGAACTACCCGCCGAAGCCGCCGCCGGGCCGGACACGGTCCGGCGCCGCCGGCTGCACCCGGCATGGATCGTCGCCGCCGTGGCGTTCCTTGCGCTGGTCGGGGCGGCTGGATTCCGGGCGGCCCCCGGGGTGCTCATGGTCCCGCTCCAGCAGGAGTTCGGCTGGTCCACCACGGTCCTGTCGGCTGCGGTCAGCATCAACCTTGTCCTGTTCGGCCTGACCGCACCGTTCGCCGCCGCCCTGATGGAACGGTTCGGCATCCGCGCCGTCACGGCAACAGCCCTGGTCCTGATCGGCCTCGGCAGCGCCTTGACGGTGCTGGTGAACCAGTCCTGGCAGATCCTGCTGACCTGGGGCCTGCTGATCGGCCTCGGCACCGGTTCCATGGCCTTGGTCTTCGCGGCCACCATCGCCAACACCTGGTTCACCAAAAACCGCGGGCTGGTCATCGGCATCCTGACCGCCGGCAGCGCCGCCGGCCAGCTCGTCTTCCTGCCGTTCATCGCCCTCCTGGCACAGGACCCCGGCTGGCGGCAGGCATCCCTGCTGATCGCCGCGGGCGCCCTCGCCGTGGTCCCGCTGGTGCTGAAGTTCCTCAAGAACTCGCCCGCCGACGTCGGGGTGTTGCCGTACGGTGCCCTTCCCCCGGTGCCCGCGGACGCCGTGATGCCGGACGGAGCCAAAGTCCCCGCAGCCGCGGACGGGCCCCGCGCCAACGCCGCCGTCCGCGCCCTCCAGGTCCTCCGCCGGGCCATCAAAGTCCGGACGTTCTGGGCGCTGGCGGCAGGTTTCGCCATCTGTGGAGCCACCACCAACGGGCTGATCGGCACCCACTTCATCCCCTCCGCGCACGACCACGGCATGCCCGAAACGACGGCCGCGGGACTGCTCGCCGTCGTCGGGATCTTCGACATCATCGGCACCATCGCCTCCGGCTGGCTGACCGACAGGTTCAATCCCCGCGTCCTGCTGGCCGTCTACTACCAGTTCCGCGGCATCGGGCTGCTGGTGCTGCCATTGCTGCTGAACGCCGAGGTCCAGCCCAGCATGATCGTGTTCGTGGTCATCTACGGCCTGGACTGGGTAGCCACCGTTCCTCCCACGGCCGCCATCTGCCGCGAGACGTTTGGTGCGGACGGCAGCGTGGTCTTCGGCTGGGTGTTCGCGGCCCACCAGCTGGGCGCCGCCGCGGCGGCCATCGCCGCCGGAGCCCTGCGCGATGCCACCGGGCACTACACCTACGCCTGGCTGGGTGCGGCGGCCATGTGCACCATCGCTGCGGTCATCAGCGCCACCATCCGCCGGGACCGGAGTTCGCGGGAAGCGGAGCCGGCTGCGGCCTGAACCAGCGCCCCACAAGGCGGCGCTAGGCTGGTCGGATGGAATCAGACGCACCCGCCGCTGCCCGCCCCGTTGCCCTGGTCACCGGCGCCGGGCGCACCGGGAACATCGGTGCCGGCATCACCCGGCAGCTGGCCGCCGATGGCTGGGACCTCGTCCTCTCGTACTGGGCGGGCTATGACGCCCGGATGCCGTGGGGGAGTGAGCCTGACGATGTCCTCCGCCTTACCGCCGAGCTCGAAGCCATCGGCGCCACGGTCCACGCCGTTCCCGCGGACCTGCAGGACCCCGGCGTGCCGGACAGGCTGGTGGCCGAGGCCGTGGAGCTTGCTGGTCCGCTGCGGGGCCTCGTGCTCAGCCATGCCGAATCGGTGGATTCGGGGGTGCTGGACACCAGCGTGGAGTCCTTCGACCGGCACTTCGCGGTGAACACGCGCGCCAGCTGGCAGCTGATCGCCGCGTTCGCCCGCCAGGCCCCGGACGACGGCGGCGCGATCGTGGCACTGACCAGCGACCACACCGCGTTCAACCTTCCCTACGGCGCCTCCAAGGGTGCCCTGGACCGGATCGTCATTGCCGCCGCACGCGAGCTGGGTCCACAGCGCATCTCGGCGAACGTCCTGAACCCGGGGCCCATCGATACGGGATGGATGACTCCCGACCTAAAGGAGGAGCTCACCGCCCAGCAGCCCACCGGCCGCCTCGGCACCCCTGCAGACGTCGCCGGAACGGTGGCGTTCCTGCTCTCGCCCGCCGGGCGCTGGGTCTCCGGGCAGCTGATCAAGGCCGACGGCGGCTTCTCCGCCTGAGCTCCCTGCGGCCCAGTTCGCCCCGCGCCCTCCCAACTGGCTCGCACTAGATGTCGTTTTGGATCGCCAAAACGACAACAACTGCGACCTGGTTGGGAAGAAGGGTCAGTGGAAGGCGTCCAGCCCGGTGACATGCCTGCCCAGGATCAGGGTGTGGACCTCGTCGGCGCCTTCGTAGGTCCGGACCGACTCGAGGTTCGCGGCGTGCCGGAGCGGTGAGTAGTCGCCGGTAATGCCGTTGCCACCCAGGATGGTCCGGGCTTCGCGCGCCACGGCGATGGCTTCGCGGACGTTGTTCAGCTTGGCCAGCGAAATCTGCTCCGGCCGGAGGGCCCCGGCGTCCTTCAGGCGGCCCAGGTGCAGCGCCAGGAGAGTGCCTTTCTGGATCTCCAGCAGCATGTTCACCAGCTTCTCCTGCGTGAGCTGGTACCCGGCCAGCGGTTTGCCGAACTGCTGCCGGTCCAGCGAATAGGCCAGCGCGGCCTCGTAGGAGTCACGGGCCGCGCCCATGGCGCCCCAGGCGATGCCGTACCGGGCCTCGTTCAGGCAGGTGAACGGGCCACGCAGCCCGCGGGCCGCAGGCAGCAGCGCCTCCGGGCCCAGCCGGACGTCGTCGAACACCACGTCGCACTGGATGGACGCGCGCATGGAGAGCTTCTGCCGGATGGGCGTTGCCGTCACGCCGGGGGTTCCCGCCGGCACCAGGAAACCGTGCACGCCGTCGTCCGTCATGGCCCAGACCACCATCACCCCGGCCACCGAGGCCAGGCCGATCCACCGCTTGGCGCCGTTCAGCACCCACCCGGCGTCATCCCCGCTGCCGTCCCGCTCGGCGAAGGTGGCCATGGCGGCAGGATCTGAACCAGCGCTGGGTTCGGTCAGGGCGAAGCAGCCGATCACCTCGCCGGCGGCCATCCGCGGCAGCCACTCCTGCTTCTGCTCCTCCGAGCCCCAGGTGTGGATGGCGGTCATGGCCAGCGAACCCTGGACGGACACGAACGTGCGGATTCCGGAGTCGCCCGCTTCCAGTTCCATGGCCGCGAGTCCGTATTCGACGGCGGTCCGGCCCGGGCAGCCATAGCCTTCCAGGTGCATCCCCAGGACGCCCAGCTCGCCGAGTTCGGTGGCCAGCTCCAGCGGGAACACCGCGTCCTCGTACCAGCGGGCGATATCCGGTTTGATCCGTTGGCGGGTGTAGTCCCGGATGTGCTCGCGGAGCTCCAGCTCGTCTGCTGACAGCAGGGAGTCGAGGTCCAGGACATCGGACGGGCCGGCGCTCAACGCTTCACCTCGAAGTAGCCGCGGGTGGCCGGCAGGAACCTGCACACGGCGGCCAGGACCACGCCCAGCGCCAGCAGCACCACGCCGCTGACAAAGGCACCGCCAACGCCGAGGATCCGGGTATTCCCGTACGCCGGGTCCCACATCTGCACGGCGGAGACGAAGAACGCAGCAGTCAGCAGCACCGCCCCGAGGAGGGGAAGGATGCCGCGGAACCAGAGGTTCCGCGCGGAGTCCCGCAAGGTGGTACGGAAGTACCAGAAGCAGGCGTACCCGGTGAGGGCGTAGTAGAACGCGATGAACAGGCTGATGGCGCTGATGGAGTCAGCCAGCAGGTTCTCGCTCAGGAAGCTCATGGCCACGTAGTAGGCAGCAGCCGCCCCGCCCATCACCTGGGTGGAGAAACCGGGCGTCTGGTTCCGCTCGTGGACCTCCGCGAATTTCGCCGGAAGGGCCCCGTGGACACCCATGGACAGGGTGCCGCGGGCCGTTGGCAGGATGGTGGTCTGGGTGGAGGACAGGACGGAAGCCAGGACCGCGACGACGATCAGCCAGCCCCAGGGTCCCAGGACCACGTCCTTCATGGCGAGGAAGACATCGTCCTTGTTTGCCTCGTTGCCCAGGCCGATGCCCTCGGAGCCCACGGTGGCGTACATCATCACCAGCAGTGCCACCGAAACGTAGATCGCCATCAGGACGAACGCTGAAATCACGGCCCCGCGGCCGGGCGTACTGGCGGGGTTCTCGGTCTCCTCGTTCACGGCAAGGCAGGTGTCCCAGCCCCAGTAGATGAACAGGGCAAAGAGGGTTCCATGCACCACGGCTCCGGGATCGGCGAAGGCTCCCGCCGGGTTGAACCACTCAAAGTCGAAGGCCTGGCCCTCCGGGGCGCCGCCCACGATCCGCGCCACCAGGGCAAGGGCGAAGACGCCCAGGGCGATGTACTGGACATAGGTCAGCACCCGCTGGACGTGCTCACCCAACCGGATACCGCGGTAGTTCACCAGGGTCATCAGGACGATGAACAGCAGGCCCGTGGCGGTGACCACCACCTTGTTCTGCGCAAGCGATCCGTCACCCACCAGCAGCCACACATACTGGCCGGCCACCTGGGCAAGGTTGGCCAGGACCACAATCCCGGCCAGTGCCACTCCCCAGCCGCCCAACCAGCCCGCCCACGGGCCGAAAGCCTGGCGGGACCAGGTGAAAGTGGTGCCGCAGTCCGGGATTGCACTGTTGAGCTCGCGGAAGGCGTAAGCGATGAACAGGACCGGGACGAATCCCAACAGCAGGATCAGGGGAGTGTAGTTGCCGTTCACGGCAACGATCAGGCCCAAGGTGGCGGCCAGCGAGTACACCGGGGCAGTGGAGGCCAGCCCCAGCATCACCGAGTCGCCGAGGTCCAGGATCCCGGCCCGCAATCCCTTGCCCGGCACCGGGGCGCCGGGCCCGCTGCCGGGGCCTCCCGTCGTCGTGATATCCGTGCTCATGCTGTCTCCGGGTTCATAGGACGATACCTGCCTTGCTGGAGTTGGCCACGGCCGAAAGCGGTGCCGGTGCGTCGATGGTGTTGGGTACGAAGCGGCAGAAGTAGTCCGTGACCGGGCCGTCGGATTCCCGGATGCCGCAGCCCACGGATTCGCCGTCCACCACCCAAAGGCCCAGCACGGGACGGTTGCCGTCGAAGTCGGGAAGGGCATGGTACTGCTGGTAGCACCACCCCTCGCGGCCGTAACCGCCAGGCTGTTCCACGGTGAGGCCGTCCGCGTGGATCCGGATGTTGTCGCCTTCGCGGCCGTGCAGGGGCTTGGCCACCCATTCCGTCAGCGGCCCCGGGTCCGTGAGGTACGCGGGCAGCAGGTTGGGGTGGTCCGGGTAGAGGTGCCACAAGGCGGCCAGCAGGGCTTTGTTGGAGAGCAGCATTTTCCAGGCCGGCTCAACCCATCGCGGATTATGGGCACGTTCCAGGAGGCGGGGCCCGAACTCTTCCTTCATCATCAGCTCCCACGGGTACAGCTTGAAGATGGTGCTGATCATGAAGTTGTCCAGGTCCACGAACCGGTTCAGGTTGGGGTCCCAACCGATATCCGACATGTTGATCCCGATGGTGGTCCATCCCGCCTGGCTGGCGACGTCGCGCATGTACGCGGCAGTCATCCAGTCCTCGCCTGATTCCTCCACCTCGGAGTGGGCCACGTGGAGGGTGCTCATGCCGGTGCGGTACTGGAACTTCTTCCACTGCCGGATCAGGGCCTCGTGGATGCCGTTCCACTGGTCCTTCTCCGGGAACACGTCCTGCAGCCAGAACCACTGCGCCACGGAGGCCTCGATGAGTCCGGTGGGGGTGTCGGCGTTGTATTCGAGCATCTTGGCCGGGCCGCCCCGGCCGTCGTAGATGAAGTCGAACCGGCCGTAGACGTCCACGTCGGCGGCCTGCAGGGATTCAGCCGCCAGCTCCAAGGCCTGGGGGCCGATGCCGATGCTCCCCATGGCCCCGGTGGCCAGGAACTTCGCCGCCTCCAGGCACATCCGGTGCATGTCCTCGGCCGCGACCTCAAGAGTCTCCACCTCGTCCATGCTGAACTCGTAATACGCCGATTCGTTCCAGTACTCGATCCGGCGTCCGTCGTCCATAGTGGTGGTGGAGAAGACCAGGCCCTGCTCTTCGATCTTCTGCTTCCAGCCGGGCCGTGGTTGGGATGTCAGTCTCTTCACCGCTCAGCCTCCCGAGACCTTGCCGCCGCCGCCACTCGAGCCGCTCTTGGCGCTGGAACCAAACCCGCCGCGGCTGACCGTGCCGCCCTTGCTGCTGTACCCCGTGGAGGCCTTTGCCCCGCTGGGGATAGTCCGCGTGTAACCCGGCGCCGTGGACCTGTTCTGGCCCACCGGCGGAACGCTGGCCCCGCGGGAGTAGAAATACCAGGCGTAGACGCCGCCGCTGCGGCCGGCGGAGCTGTCGCAGTTGGTGTCCTCGACGCGCTCGCCGGTGTCGTCGTTGAAGCAGACCTGCGCGTATTCGGGGTCATCCTCGTTGCTGGCCACCACCGCCGTGATGGTTCCCGCCAGGAGGGCCGTGACGCCCAGGCCCACCACCACCGTGCGTCGCTGGGAACGCTTCTTCCGCGCCGCAGCGGCGTTGAGCTGCTTTTCGCGCTCGCGGGCAAACGGATCCACCAGGGGGACGGGCTCGTTGAGGAGGTCGGGGCGCAGCTCCGGCTTGGGGACCTGCCAAGGCGGCGGCTTGACGCTTCCGCCTCCCTCCGGAGGTGTTTTCTCCGGGTCCTCTTTCGGGTCTTTTTCGTTCGAGTCCACGGCCGTCCCCCTCGGTTGTCAACACTATTTGGGCGCAGCGCTGCACCCCCACCTGCAAGTCTCGACCCAGCGTAGTCCCTGCAACAGTGAGTTGACGAGATTGGCACCACCGGCAGGAACCCTAGACTGAAGCCATGGAACCAGCTTCTGTCCTCGCCGTCTGCCGCGTCCACCAGCTCCTGGGAGACCAAGGAAACGTTGGTGTCACCGCGATCGACAAACGCCCGTCCGAAGGTCCCGTGAAGGTGCACAAGTTGGGCGTACACGGGGACATCCAGGCCAACCGGGTCCACCACGGCGGCGAGGACCAGGCCATCTACGCCTACTCGCAGTCCGACGCGGACTTCTGGACCGGGACGCTCGGACGCGAGCTGCCGCCGGGAATCTTTGGGGAGAACCTGCGGGTCTCCGGCATCGAACCAACCAACGCGGTGATCGGGGAGCGCTGGCAGGTGGGCGCCGACGTCGTCCTTGAGGTCACCTCTCCGCGCGTCCCTTGCGCCACCTTCCAACGCCGGATGAAGGAACCCCAGTGGGTGAAGCGCTTCACCGAGGAAGGGCGGGTGGGCGCCTACCTGCGCGTCATCCGCACCGGCACCATCCAGGCGGGCGATTACATCCACCAAACATTCGTGCCGCGCCATGGAGTCACCATCGGCCGGTGGTTCAGTGCGCCCGACGCGGAGGCCGTCGAGGCCCTCCGCGATGCCGAGGCCGACGGCGAAATCAGGCTCCAGGAGGAATACCACACCAGGTTCGAGGCACTGATGCGGCGGCTGGGGGAGTAGCCGCCACAAGCCCCGTTGCGCGCTGTTCCCGGGCCGTGTGCGCAAGCTCACCGCCGTCGTCGGGCCCTTGATTTCCCGCAGGCGGTGTCCGTCCCTTACACTTGAAATATCCCCCACTCCGGAAATCCCTTATTCCTGCCCAATTTTTGAGGCAGGACTGGCAAGTGTTGGGGCCCGCGCAAGCGATGCGGGCATTTTCATAGGGAGAGCCGGCTAAAGAAAACGCTGTACAGACTGCTGGGATAGCAGCCAAGAGATGCAGTGCGAAGTCCTGCCACGGGATTGCGAAAGCGCCGGACTTCTGTGACCGGCCGGTCAACGTCTGCCCGGCACCATCGGCACGTGTACTGCGGCTCCGCTCACCTCGGGTTGTGCCGCCTGGCCCCCTATGGATGAGGAATATCTCCCTATGCCCGAAAATCAGAACGAAACCACCGCTGTTGTCGAGGACGCCGCCGAGGCTCCCGTAACCGCTCCCTCCGCAGCCCCCGCTGTTGAAGCGCCTGCTGCCGAGGCTCCCGCCGCGGAAGCCCCTGCTGCTGAGGCGCCCGCCGCGGAAGCCCCTGCTGCTGAGGCCCCCGCCACGGCCACCCCTGCTGCGGACGAAGACGAAAACACCGTCAAGTTCGCCGATCTTGGCATCGATGGCCGCGTCCTGGCCGCCCTGCAGGACGTCGGGTACGAAAAGCCGTCCCCCATCCAGGCAGCCACCATCCCGCTGCTGCTTGAAGGCCGCGACGTCGTGGGCCTGGCCCAGACCGGCACCGGTAAGACTGCAGCATTCGCAGTACCGGCACTGTCCCGCCTGGCCGAACTCCATGACCTCAACGGCCCCTCCCGGAAGACCCAGGCCCTGGTCCTGGCTCCCACCCGCGAGCTGGCGCTCCAGGTCGCCGAAGCGTTCACCTCCTACGCCAAGCACATCGATGACTTCACCGTGCTGCCGGTCTACGGCGGGTCCGCCTACGGCCCCCAGCTCGCCGGCCTCCGCCGCGGCGCCCAGGTGGTTGTGGGTACCCCCGGCCGCGTGATCGACCACATCTCCAAGGGTTCCCTGGACCTGTCCGAACTCCAGTACCTGGTGCTGGACGAGGCTGACGAGATGCTGCGGATGGGCTTCGCCGAAGACGTGGAGCAGATCTTCCAGCAGACCCCGGAGGACCGCCAGGTGGCGCTGTTCTCGGCCACCATGCCGGGTCAGATCCGCCGGATGTCCAAGCAGTACCTCAACAATCCGGCCGAGGTCCAGGTCAAGTCCAAGACCACCACCGGTGCCAACACCCGGCAGCGCTACCTGCAGATCATGGGCCCGCAGAAGCTGGACGCGCTGACCCGCATCCTTGAGGTCGAAGACTTCGACGGCGTCATCGCCTTCGTGCGGACCAAGATGGCCACCGAGGACCTGGCCGACAAGCTGAAGTCCCGCGGATTCCAGGCTGCCGCCATCAACGGCGACATCCCGCAGCAGCAGCGCGAGCGCACCGTTGACGCGCTGAAGGAAGGCCGGATCGACATTCTGGTGGCCACCGACGTCGCCGCCCGTGGCCTTGACGTCGAGCGGATCAGCCACGTCATCAACTACGACATCCCGCATGACACCGAGTCCTACGTGCACCGCATCGGCCGCACGGGCCGTGCCGGCCGTTCCGGCGAAGCGATCCTGTTCATGACGCCGCGGGAGAAGTACCTGCTGCGTTCCATCGAAAAGGCCACCCGCCAGCCGGTGGAACAGATGCACCTGCCCACGGCCGAGACCGTGAACACGCTGCGCCTGGGCAAGTTCGCCGAGCGCATCACCGAGACCCTCGCCTCCGAGGACGTCGCGGCCTTCCGCGACCTCATCGCCTCCTACGAGGAAGAGCACAACGTCCCGGCAGCAGAGATCGCTGCGGCCCTTGCCGTGATGGCGCAGGGCGGCCAGCCGCTCCTGGTCAAGGAGCTGCCCGCCGCTCCTGAATTCCAGAAGCGCGAGCGCTCCAAGGACGGCTTCGGTTCCCGCGGGCCCACCCGCGCACTGACCGAGGGCAATGCCACCTACCGGATCGCCGTGGGACGCCGCCAGCGCGTCATGCCCGGCTCCATCGTGGGCGCCATTGCCAACGAAGGCGGCATCTCGTCCGCGCAGATCGGCGGGATCGACATCCGCTCGGACCACTCCCTGGTGGAGCTGCCCGCAGACCTGAGCCCCGAGCAGCTGCGCGCCTTGTCCCGTACCCGGATCGGCGGCGAATTGATTCACCTCGAGCTGGACAACGGCCGCAGGCCGTCCGGCGACCGTCCCAGCTACCAGGGCAACCGCGGAGGCAACTTCAAGGGCAACGGCGGGTTCAAGAAGGAATTCCGGAAGAACGACGGCGAACGGTCCTCTGCTGAGCGCGGCGGACGTTCTTACACCGAGCGGTCGGAGCGGTCCTTCAGCGACCGGGGCCAGGCCGGCGACTCGCGCTTCGGTGGCCACGGCGACGGCTCCCGCAAGCCCCGCCACGGCGGCGACAGCGGACACCGCGACTTCAACCGCAAGGGCAAGTGGTAAACGCCCCGCGTTGAGGAATTGACGACGGCGATGGGCCGGCTTTCGAGCCGGCCCATCGGCGTTTAAGCGCACGGGTGTGGGACTCGCCACATTCGTGCCCCGGAGCGCTGGGCAGAGGGCCCGAAAAGACCGCTGCCGCCGTCGTCCTCCTTGCTGCCCTTTGCCCCTGCAGCCCCGGAAATCCGGGGAAAACAACCTTTCGCGGACCTCCAAAGAGCCTGTCCAACCGTCCGGGAGGGGCTCCAGGCGCCGATTTGTTGGTGCGGAAATCTTCCGGTAGAGTATTTACTCGTTGCCCCCCTAGCTCAGTGGTAGAGCGCGTTCTTGGTAAGAACGAGGTCACCGGATCGATTCCGGTGGGGGGCTCTGAATGAGGGCCTGCGTCAAGGCGGTTTTGACCGGCTTGACGCAGGTTTTTCTCATTCGTGGCGGTGTAGCTCAGTTGGTTAGAGCGCACGACTCATAATCGTGAGGTCGGGAGATCGAGCCTCCCCACCGCTACAGGCTAAGCCCCCGGAATCCGCAAGGATCCGGGGGCTTTTCTGTTTCCCGGATCGGCAGTAGCTTTGCAGCAACTGGCGGATGGGTGATTCGGTGGATGTTGTTGCTGCGGTCCTGGAGCCGTTCCGGTGGCTGGTGTCCGTCATCATGGTGGCTTTCCACGACGGGCTCAGTTCGGCGGGAATGCCTCCGGCGGCCGGCCTAACGTGGACCCTGGCCATCGTGGGCCTGGTCCTGGTGATCCGTGCCGCCCTTATTCCGGTGTTCCTGGCCCAGGTCCGGGCCCAGCGCAGGATGAACCGCCTGCAGCCGGACCTGAAGGAGCTGCAGGACAGGTACAAGGGCAGGACAGACCAGGCTTCACGGCAGGCCATGGCCCAGGAGCAGATGGCCCTGTACCGGAAGCACGGCACCAATCCCTTCTCCGCGTGCCTGCCCCTGCTGATCCAGGCGCCGTTCTTCCTGGCCCTGTTCCAGGTCCTGTCAGGGGTCTCAAACGCCTCGCAGCAGGGGACCGGCATCGGCGCCATGGGCCCGGCGCAGGTGGCCCAATTCGACTCGGCCAGCATTTTCGGGGCACCCCTGTCCGCGTCCCTGGTTCACGGCGGGGGCGATCCCGCCACCGTGGCCGTGCTCGCTGTCGCCATGATCCTGTTGATGATCGGATGCCAGTTCCTGACCCAAAGACTCGTGGCTGCACGGGCCATGGGCACGCAGGACCCGGGGAGCCCGCTGGTCCGGCAGCAGAAGATCCTGCTGTATGTGCTGCCGCTGGTTTTTGGCGTGGGCGGCATTTTCTTCCCCATCGGCGTGCTGGCCTACTGGACCGTCTCCAACCTCTGGACTTTTGGGCAGCAGTACCTGGTGGCACGAAGTCCTGGGCCTGCATGAGTTCCACGTGCAGAATGGGCCCATGGCGCAGCTGATCTATTCCGGAATCATGTCCCTCGACGGCTACACCGCGGGCCGGGACGGCAACTTTTCCTGGTCCGCCCCCGACGAGGAAGTCCATGCCTTCATTAACGACCTCGAACGGGAGGTGGGTACGTACCTTTTCGGCCGCAGGATGTATGAGGTCATGTCGGCCTGGGAAACGTGGGACACATCGGATGAACCGGCCGTGATCCAGGACTATGCGCGGATCTGGAAGGGGGCGGACAAGGTGGTGTACTCGACGACTCTTGACGCCGCGGCGACACCCAGGACCCGGGTGGAACGCCAGTTCCGGCCGGAGGATGTGCGCAGCCTGAAGTCCGCCGGCGGCAAGGACATCGCCATTGGCGGGCCCACGCTCGCGGCGCACGCCCTGAATGCCGGCCTCGTGGACGAGTACCGGCTGTTCATCACCCCGGTGGCCGTCGGTGGCGGCCTGCGTTTCCTGCCGGACGGCCTGCAGTCCGGGCTGGAGCTCGTCGATGAGCGCCGCTTCGAGGCGGGCACGGTGTACCTGCGTTACAGATGTCTGACCTAGCAGGCAGAATGGGGGCATGACACGCATCGCCATCATTGGCGGCCACGGGAAAGTGGCCCTCCTCCTGTCCGCCCTCCTGACCGGGGAGGGCCACAGCGTCACCTCGTTCATCAGGAATCCCGACCATGCAGCGGACGTTCAGGAGACTGGCGCCACGCCGGTGGTCCTGGACGTCGAGAATGCCACCACGGCGGACATCGCCGGCGCACTCCAGGGCCATGACGCCGTGGTCTGGTCCGCGGGTGCCGGCGGCGGCAACCCTGACCGGACCTACGCTGTTGACCGGGACGCTGCCATCCGCTCCATCGACGCCGCCGGCCAGGCGGGCGTCAACCGCTACGTCATGGTGTCCTACTTCGGCGCAGGCAAGGACCACGGGGTCCCCGAGAGCAACAGCTTCTTCGCCTATGCGGAGGCCAAGGCCGCCGCGGACGAGTACCTGCGCGGTACCGCGCTGGAGTGGACCATCCTGGGCCCGGGTGCCTTGACTGACAAGCCCGGAACCGGCCTGATCGACGTCGACCCGTCACCTGACGGGGACCGCGACACATCGCGGTCCAACACGGCGATCGTTGCGGCGGCGGTGCTGGACCTGCCCCAGACCGCTGGGCGGACCATCGAGTTCCGCGACGGCACCCTTCCGGTCTCCGCCGCCCTGGGACCGCGCGCCTAGGCGCCGGGCAGAAGCCGAATGGATCAGCTCGCCCTCATCATTGGCCTGCTGCTTGCCACGGTGGTGGCCGTCGGATTGGGCGACCGGTTGAGGCTGCCATACCCGGTCCTGATGCTGCTCCTGGCCGTGGCGTTGACGTTCATTCCAGGTTTTCCGGATCTCGAGATTCCACCCGAGCTGATTCTTCCCAACTTCCTGCCGCCGCTGTTGTTCGCAACCGCCCAGCGCAGCTCGTGGGCGGTGTTCCGGGTCCGCTGGCGCACGTTGATCATGCTGGCCGTGGCCCTGGTGGTGATCAGTACCGCTGCGGTGGCCGGAGCAGCCTGGCTGATGATTCCCGGCATCGGAGTTCCAGCCGCCATCGCGCTCGGCGCCATGGTGGCCCCTCCGGATCCCGTGGCGGTGGAGTCCGTGGCCGGCCGGGTGCACATGCCGCGGCGCCTGATTACCGTGCTGCAGAGCGAAGGCCTGTTCAATGACGCGGCCGCCATCGTCATTTTCCAGGCGGCCGTCGCCGCCGCCGTGGGCGGCACCAAGGTGGGGTCCGACGTCGTCCTGAACTTCCTCCTGGGCGCCGCGCTTGCCGTGGTGGTCGGTGTCGCCATGGGGTGGGTCATCGCCCTGGTCACCAGGCTGGTCACGTCCATGGTCGCCCGGAGCGCAGTGACCCTGGTGGTGCCGTTCGCCGCCTACATCCTGGCGGAGGAGGTGCACGCATCCGGTGTGATCGCCGTCGTGGTCACCGCACTCGAGATGCAGCGCCACGCCCGCCCCCAGGACGCCGCCGAGCGCGTCACGCGGAACGCCTTCTGGGACGTGGTGGAACTGCTGGTCACGGGGCTGGCCTTCGGCCTGGTGGGGCTGGAGATCCGGCACGTCATCCGGGATGAGGGTGCCGATATTTTTGGCATGACCGGTGTGGCCGCCGTGGTGTGCATCCTGGTCTTTGCTGTCCGGTTCCTGTGGCTGGCCATCCTCGCCGCGGGTGCCCGGAAGCGCAAGAACGTCCTCCAGCCCACGTCGTGGAAGGAAGTCCTCATCCTGACGTGGTGCGGGATGCGCGGGCTCGCCACCCTGGCACTGGCCCTGGCACTGCCCCTGACCCTGGCAGACGGTGCGCCGTTCCCCGGCCGGGACTACGTGCTGGTGATTGCCTGTGCGGTGCTGCTGGCCACGCTGGTCCTTCCCGGCCTGACGCTGCCGTGGCTGATGCGCGTCCTGAAAGCCTCCGAGGACGGGACGGCCGAACGCGACGCCGTCCGGGTACTCGCCGCTCGCGCCCAGGCCGCCGCCGTCGCGGCCCTGAAGCAGCACCACCTGATGAAGGACCTGCCGCAGGAAAAGGTGGCCCTGGTCAAGGAGCGGATGCGCCGCCTGCAGGTCGAGCTGGCGGGCGGCAACCTGCCGGATGAGCCCTTGGCGGATAAACGGAAGCGCGGGCGGGAACTGGCCGTCGCGGTCCAGACGATTGCGTTGGATGCCGCGCGGCAGGAAGTGGTGGCGGCCCGCAACGAACCGGACATGGATCCGGAGGTGGCGGACCGGGTGCTGCGGCAACTGGACCTGCGCACCATGATCATGCCGGAATAGCTACGCCTGCGCCGGCAGAGCCAACTCAAGGTCGAGCGAATGCTTCTCCACGTAGTCCAGGGCGCAGCGCACCGCACCCACCGTCACGATCGAGTCCCCCAGCGGGGAGACGGACACCCGCGCGGGGGTGGCGGTAAAGTTCTTTAGCCGTGCGGTGATGGGGCCCAGCAGCACGTCCGCGGAATTGGCCACGCCGCCGCCGATCACCACGAGCTCCGGATTGAGCAAGGTGGCCACGGTCCCCACCACCCGGGCCATCCTGTCCGCCAGCCGGTCCAGAATGTCCCGGGCCACGGCGTCACCGTCCGCGGCGGCCGAGAACACCTGCTCGGCCTCGACCCGGCCCGGCTGGAAGGCCCTGAGTGCGGTGGGGGCGGACCCGGCCAGGGCTTCCGCGGCCCAGGTCCGGGCCAGGTGGGCGATCCCGTAGGTGTCGCCCACCCCGTCCACCAAATCCAGGTAGGCGAGCTCGCCGGCGCTGCCGCGGTTGCCGTGAACCAGCCGGCCCCCTTCCACGATTCCGGATCCCAGCCGTTCGCTCGCAAGGATCACCACGACGTCATCGATCCCGGCGGCCGAGCCCAGCCACCGCTCGCCCAGAGCGGCCAGGTTGGCGTCGTTCTCGAGCAGGACAGTCCACCCCCGGGCCTCCTTCAAAGCCGGCCGCAGTCCCAGATCGAACAGGCCCCAGAATTCCTGCGTTGCCAGCACCTCCCCGTGCCGGTCCACCGGCGCGGCCACGCCGGCGCAGACCGCCAGGACCTGGTCCGGTGCCGCTGCGGCGGAGCGCAGTGCGGCCGTGGCAACGCCATCAATGAACGCAATGCGTTCCGCGGATCCCACCTCGCCGGCCTGGAACGGCTGGCTGGCGCGTCCAATGGTTGTGCCCCGAAGGTCCGAGACCGCCACGGTGACCTTGGCGTATCCGATGTCCATACCCAGCACTACGCCGGCGCGGTCGTTGAGTTCGAACCGGCGGGCAGGCCGGCCCTTCTGGTAGCCCCCGAACTCGCGCTGGTTCTCCCGCTCCAGGATCCAGCCCCGCCGGACCAAATCCTCGCAGACGGCAATGGTGGTGGCGCGGGTCAGGCCGGTGGCAGCCATGACGTCCGTGACGGTCACTGCCGCAGCGGAGCGCATGAACTCAAGGACCGCGCCGGCGCTGACCCGCCGCAGC
Source organism: Pseudarthrobacter sp. MOO14 (assembly GCF_058267675.1). NCBI lineage: Bacteria > Bacillati > Actinomycetota > Actinomycetes > Micrococcales > Micrococcaceae > Pseudarthrobacter > Pseudarthrobacter sp. MOO14. Next base: position 1,177,603 of record NZ_CM177849.1, on the reverse strand, counting down.
AGTTGGGGAGTCGCCGGAACCAGCTCAGGCATGCTGTTGACCTTCCTGCACAATGCACCAGATAATACTTGGGGAAGTAAATTTAGATCCAATATAAATATACCCGCACCGACGAAAAGGACCGTTCCTTGTCCACCACCGCCACGCTGGCAACCCTGTCCGACTCCGACCGCCTTGCCGACCCCAACTGGTGGCGCCAGGCTTCCGTCTACCAGATCTACCCGCGCAGCTTCGCGGATTCCAACGGCGACGGCATCGGTGACCTGAGGGGCATCACCGCCAAGGTGCCGTACCTGAAATCGCTGGGAATCGACGCCGTCTGGCTGAGCCCGTTCTACCCCTCCGCGCTCGCTGACGGCGGCTACGACGTGGACGACTACCGCGACGTCGACCCCAAGCTCGGAACGCTGGCGGACTTCGACGAGATGGCCAAGGCCCTTCACGACGCCGGCATCAAGCTGATCGCCGACATCGTCCCCAACCACTCCTCCAACCGGCACCGGTGGTTCCAGGAGGCGCTGGCCGCACCCAAGGGATCCCCGGCCCGCGACCGCTACATCTTCCGCGACGGCAAGGGCCCCAACGGGGAGTTCCCGCCGTCGGACTGGGACTCGGTGTTCGGCGGACCGGCCTGGGAGCGGATCACCGAACCGGACGGCACGCCCGGCCAGTGGTACATGCACATCTTCGCCAAGGAGCAGCCGGACCTGAACTGGTCCAACCGCGAGATCCGCGACGACTTCCTGGAGACCCTGCGCTTCTGGTCCGACCGCGGCGTGGACGGCTTCCGTGTCGACGTGGCGCACGCGCTGACCAAGGACCTCACCGAGCCCCTGCTGTCCAAGCTGGAACTGAGCGCGGCCAACACCGGTGTGGACGGATTCGACGACGGCTCGCACCCGTTCTGGGACCGCGACGAAGTCCACGAAATCTACGCCGAATGGCGTGAGGTGTTCAACGAGTACAACCCGCCGCGCACCGCCGTGGCCGAAGCCTGGGTGCACGCCACCCGGCGCGCCCGCTACGCCAGTCCGCAGGGACTGGGCCAGGCGTTCAACTTCGACCTGCTGCAGGCCGACTTCGACGCCGCCGAGTACAAGGAGATCATCACCCGCAACCTTGCCGAGGCCGCTGCCACCGGTGCCTCCTCCACCTGGGTGTTCTCCAACCACGACGTCGTCAGGCACGCCACCCGTTACGGCCTGCCGCAGGTGGCCAAGGAGAAGGCCGGTGCCAAGGGCCAGGACGGCAAGGACTGGCTGCTCGCCGGCGGACCACAGGACCAGTTGGACGTGGAACTCGGCGAACGCCGGGCCCGTGCCGCCACCTTGCTGATGCTCGCAGTTCCCGGCTCCGCCTACCTCTACCAGGGCGAGGAACTGGGCCTGCAGGAAGTGGCTGACATCCCGGAATCGGAACGCCAGGATCCGTCCTACTTCCGCAACAAGGGCGTGGAAATCGGCCGCGACGGCTGCCGCGTGCCGCTGCCGTGGAAGGTTGAGGGAACCTCGTTCGGCTTTGGTGACGGCGGCTCGCACCTGCCGCAGCCGGACTGGTTCAGCAAGTACGCCGTCGAGGCACAGGACGGCACCGACGGCTCCACCCTGGAGCTCTACCGCAAGGCCCTGAAGCTGCGCCGGGAACTGCTCACGGGTGAAGAGTTGGAGTGGATCGAGTCCGGCGCACCGGATGTGCTGCACTTCAAGCGCCCCAACGGCTGGCAGTCGGTGACCAACTTCGGGACCACGGCTGTGGACCTTCCCGCCGGTGAAGTGCTGGTCAGCAGCTCGCCGCTGGAGGATGGCAAGCTGCCGGCGAACACCACCGCGTGGCTGCGCTGATGCACGGCAGCCGTGGAACCGGGTGCCCCTGATGCAGGAACTCATCTACGGGTGCATGGGACTGGGCGGCAGCTGGTCTGACGAGCCGCATGAAGCCAAGCATGTGGACCAGGCCGCTGCCGCCGTCCAGGCGGCGATGGACGCCGGGATCACCCTGTTCGATCACGCGGACATCTACCGGCGGGGCAAGTCGGAAGCAGTTTTCGGCGAGGTGCTGGCGGCCACCCCGGGCCTGCGGGAGCGGATCCGGCTGCAGACCAAGTGCGGCATCCGGCTCAATGAACGCGGCCTGCAGACCCACTACGACCTCAGCCGGGAAGGCATCCTGGAGCGGGTCAACGGCAGCCTCGGGAGGCTTCGGACGGACTTCGTGGACGTCCTGCTGCTGCACCGCCCGGATCCGCTGGCGGACCCGGCAGAGGTCGCGTCCGCCGTCGGGCAGCTGATGGCCGAAGGCAACGTCCGGCAGTTGGGCGTATCCAACATGTCCGCCGCCCAGATCGAGGCTTTGCGGGACCGGCTGGAGACGCCGGTGGTGGCCAACCAGCTTGAGATGAGCCTGCTCAAGCGGGCATGGCTGGAAAGCCAGGTCCTGGTCAACCACCCGGACCACCCGGAGTACAGCTTCCCGCACGGCACGCTGGAGTACTGCGCCCGCAACAACATCACCCTGCAGGCGTACGGGTCCCTCGCCCGCGGCGCCTACACCGGGGCGGAGCTGGAAAGCCCGGCCCCTGCAGAGGCCGCCACCGCAGAACTTGTGGCGGAACTCGCGGTGCAGTACGGGACCACCGGCGAGTCGGTCCTGCTGGGCTGGCTGATGAAGCACCCGTCCGGCATCGCGCCGGTGATCGGGACGGCCAACCCCGAACGCATCCTCGCCTGTGCGGATGCGGAGAGGGTGGCCGGTGCCATGACCCGGGCCGACTGGTACCGGCTCTGGGTGACGGCGCGCGGCAGCAACATCCCCTGACCGTTCCGCAAGGGTGGCGGCGGGCGTCCCGATGCATGGTCATCAGGGCGCCCGCCGCTTCCGTATCCGGTCATAACGCGTTTAGTTCGTATTGATCCTCACAAGCCGGCCGTTTTCTTCGCCGTGCCGCTTCCCGGGCGGATACTGTAGAAACCATGACGTCTACCATCGCCGCCGAAACCGTAAGGCCGGAACGCAATATCCCCGCAGAGATCGCCCGTTCGTGGCTCCTCGTCAATGCCATGAAGCCGGAGCTCTTCGACCAGTCGGCCGTGTCCCGGGCCGATTCGATCATCCTGGATATTGAAGATGCCGTGGACCCGTCGCAGAAGGACCAGGCCAGGGCCAATGTGGTGGACTGGCTGACCGCCGGCGGCCAGGCCTGGGTCCGGATCAACGACGCCACCAGCCCGTTCTGGGCCGATGACCTCGCGGGCCTGCGCGGCACCCCGGGCCTGCTGGGGGTCATGCTCGCCAAGACCGAGTCGGCTGACCAGGTGACCGAGAGCTTTCACCGCATGGACGGCAAGACCCCGGTGATCCCGCTGGTGGAATCCGCGGTCGGCATCGAGGAAGCCAACAACATCGCCAAGGCACAGGGCGCGTTCCGGCTGGCGTTCGGTTCCGGCGACTTCCGCCGCGATACCGGCATGGCCGCCACCCCGGAGGCCATGGCCTACCCCCGCGCCAAGCTGGTGGTCGCCAGCCGGGTGGGCAACCTGCCGGGCCCCATTGACGGCCCCACCGTGGGCACCAACCACCCCATCCTGCGCGAACAGACCGGCATCACGGTGATGATGGGCATGACCGGCAAGCTCTGCCTGGCGATCGACCAGACCCCGGTGATCAACGAGGTCATCAGCCCCACCCCGTCCGACGTCGCCTGGGCCACCGACTTCATGAACGACTTCGAAGCCAACGGCCGCGTCATCCGTGACGGCTCCGACCTGCCCCGCCTGGGCCGCGCCGAGAAGATCATGAAGCTCGCCGTAGCCTTCGGGGTCCAGCCGGCCCTTTAACGCCGCCCCGTTCCCGCAGGAGACCCCGTTGACCGATACCCCCTATCTGGTCCACGGGGTCTTTTGGGATGGGGTGCCCGCCTCCCCGGCGGCGCAGGCGTCCACAGCAGCGCACGACGCCGGCAGCCCGGTTTTGCGCCTGCAGTCACCGGACGGGGACTTCCGGGAGCTCAGCCTCACGCCGCGGGCACGCCTGGGCTTCGAGGTGGCCCGTCCCGGGAAATCCTGCCTGGGGCATACGGTGGTTCACTCGTCAACGCGGCGGGACCATATCCCTTGCGCCTCGGCGGCGGCCGCAGCCCGCGGAAAACAGTGCGAGCGGTGCTTCGTGCTGGACGAGTCCCGGCTGATGCATGATTTCCATCGTGGCGGCCGGGTCACGCCCGGCTTGCGGGACTACCTGATGCAGGAACACTGGCTGTATGTGGCCACCTTCGCAGGCGGCGCCACGAAGGTGGGAACGGCCTCCGGACCGCGAAAGTGGAACCGGCTGGCCGAACAGGGAGCCGCGGCGGCAACTTACGTCGCCAGGGCACGGGACGGAAAGGTGGTGCGTGTCCTTGAGGACCTGGTGACGGAGCAGGCCGGCCTGACCCAGCAGGTCCGGTCCGCGGCCAAGGCCGAGGCCCTGTTGTACCCCCTTCCGGCCGCCGAATTGACGGCCGTCAACGCCCGCGCCGCGGGTGAGGTGCGGGCCCTGCTGGCCCGCACCGCCGTCGAGGGCTTCGACGCCGTGTCGGAGCAGTGGGTACGGCCGGTGCATGCCGGGGCCCTCCATGCGGCCGGGCCACGCCACGCGTACCCGCACGCATTGGACCGGGGGTGCCACGGCTTCGACGTCGCGTCCCTGAGCGGAGCGAATGCCCTGGCCCGGCTGGACGGCACGGACGCCGGGTTCGTGGTCAACCTGTCCCAACTGGCCGCCAGGACCATCGTGCTGGGGGAGTACGCCTCACCAGTGCCGGCACTTCAGGAAGCCCTGTTCTGACCCGCCGGGTTTGCCGGGCCCCCGGGCTCGGTAGACTTGGACGGTGCTGAACGAATTCTGGGCCACCGCGCCAACCCGCTACAAAGTCCTGGTCTTCAGCGCGATGGGACTGATTGCCGTCGGCATTGTCCTCAACCTCATCGGCAACACCGGCGGCAACCAGGGCCTGGCCATGGCTTCCCTGCCCCTGATCGGGCTGGGCCTGGTGCTGCACGTCGTCGGCATGGTGGTCCGCGGCCAGTCCATCCGGAAGAACCTCCGCCGGTAGCGTTTCGGCGCGCGTTTCCTGCCGCCAACGCGCTGAGGATAGGCTGGAATCCATGACTATCAATCCGGACCTGCAGGGCCGCAGCTACCCTGCCGCAGAGGTGTACGACGTTGGCCGGGAGAAAATCCGCGAGTTCGCATGCGCCGTGAAGGCCACGCACGCTGCACACTTCGACGTTGAGGCAGCAAAGGCGTTGGGCCACCGCGATCTCGTGGCCCCACCCACGTTCGCCATCATCATCGCCCAGCGGGCCGATGCCCAGCTCATTGAGGATCCGGAAGCCGGAATCGACTTCTCCCGCGTGGTCCACGCCGACCAGCGGTTCACCCACCACCGCGCCATCGTGGCCGGAGACCGCCTCGTCGCGGAGCTGCACGTCGACGGTGTCCGGGCCATGGGCGGCGGCGCCATGATCACCACCCGCTCAGAGATCTTTGCCCTCGGCGACGGGGATTCCCGCGAGCAGGTCACCACCACCACATCATCCATCCTGGTCCGCGGAGAGGGACAGTAACCATGCGCCCCAGCCTCACTGAACTCAGCCCCGGCCAGGACATCGGCAACCGCACCATCGAGGTGACCCGCACGGACCTGGTCAAATATGCCGGCGCCTCCGGGGACTTCAACCCCATCCACTGGAACGAGGCTTTTGCCACCAGCGTGGAACTGCCCGGTGTCATCGCGCATGGCATGTTCACCATGGGCTCTGCCGTCCAGCTGGTCACCGATTGGGCGGGCGACCCTGCCGCCGTCGTCGATTTCCAGACCCGCTTCACCAAGCCCGTCCTGGTCACCGATACCACAGGCACCACGGAACCCGGCGCCACCGTGGAGGTCAGCGGCATCATCGGAAAGCTCGATGCCGAGGCCAACACCGCACGTATTGACCTCACGGTTGTGGCCGCGGGGCAGAAGGTGTTGATGAAGGCCCAGGCACTGGTCAAGCTGGCCTGACCGGGCGCTGGCATCCAGCCCGGCCGTTTTCACGGGTGCGGCTGTCTAATGCGGTTGAGGGAGGACGCCCCGCGGGCATCCTCCCTCAACCTTTTTGGCACGTGTGGGTCAGGAAGCGGCGGCGGCGTTGTAGGCCGACTGGATGACCGAGCCCCAATACGGGCCGTACATGGTGGTGGAGTTGCTGCCGTAGCCATAGCTGTTGACCGAGTTCTGGTAACCGCCCGCGGAGGTGCCAATGAACCAAGGACCGCCCGACGAACCGCCGGTCATGTTGCAGGGGATGCCTTGGGTGTTGAACTGCGGGTTATAGGGATCGTTGGTGGCCGTCCCCGAGCAGCTCTTGAGGGATTCGCCGTTGAAAGGCGGCGCGGCCGGGTAGCCGAATGCCTTGTAGGCGAGGCCGCGGGCGGCATTGAACCGGACCCCGGAGGCGCCCACGACGTCCGCGAGGTTGCGGCCGTTCAGCGGCGACATGACGGCGAAACCGGTGTCGTACTGCATGTTGCCCGAGGAGCTCCACTGGGTGGGGGCGTAGAGGGCACGGGCCGTCCACTTGCCGTACGGGGCTGATCCGTTGAGGTAGGCGGGGACGAAAGTGAACCGGGTGGCGAAGGCGCCGGGGCCCTCGTTGATGCAGTGGCCCGCAGTGGACACAGTGCTCCGGTTCGCGGCGGCCACCGAGTTGGCCGAGCACACATAGTCGGTTCCGCCCAGGGTGAAGAACACCTTGCCGATATGCGGGACGGGGCTTTCGCTGGCGTTCGCCATCGGCTGGACCGTTGGATCCGATCCCTTGATTTTGGTTTCGGTGCCATTACTGGGCGTTTCCCCCAGCGGGGCAGCATTGCCCTTTTGCCGCTGCAGTGCCTTCTTGGCGAGCGCATCGCCCGGGACGGCTGCCCGCATCCGCTCCGGCGTCCAGTAGTCGGCGGCGTCACCGGTTGTCCTGGTGCTGCTGATCCCGGGAGTTGCGTCGTTCCCGGGGGCGGAGGGTGCCGCTGTTGCGCCGCCGGCCGAGGAGAAAGCGAACACTGCGGCTGTCGATAGGCTCATGAGGCTCGTGGCCAGAGTCCTGGTAATGGTCATAGCAGTCCTATGCGGTATCGGGGAAAGCGGACCCAGGTCTGTGATCCGCTGGCTCGAAAATACGCACATATGACAACTTTGTAAATATTCAACACTGAGCTTGTTAGTTAATTGTTGATTCTGTTACTCCTTGCACGGCGGCGCTTGGCCGTGGCACCTTGGGCGTTCCCTAGTATTGTTGACGGGTGACTGCCACCAAGCTTTCCCAGCTGACCACGTCCGCCGTCGGCGGCCCCGCCGGCACCTTCATCGAGGCCCGGACCGAGGGCGAGATTATCGACGCCGTCAGGTCGGCGGATGCCGCCGGCGAGCAGGTCCTGATCATCAGCGGCGGCTCCAACCTTTTGGTGTCCGACGACGGGTACCCCGGGACCGTGGTCAAGATCGCCTCGGAGGGCTTCACCGTGAATGCGGAGGACTCGTGCGGCGGCGTGGCCGTCGTGGTGCAGGCAGGCCACAATTGGGACCGGTTGGTGGAGTACGCCGTTCGCCATGCCTGGTCGGGGATAGAGGCCTTGTCCGGTATCCCTGGCTCCACCGGGGCCACGCCCGTCCAAAATGTGGGAGCGTACGGTGCCGAGGTATCCCAGACCATCGCCGCCGTCCGCACCTGGGACCGGGAACGGAACGCGGTGCAGACGTTTACCAATTCCGAACTTGAATTCGGCTACCGTGACTCCATCCTGAAGCGGACCACCGTTGACGGTTCCCCCCGGTACGTTGTCCTTACTGTTGAATTCCAGCTGCCGCTGGGCCGCATGAGCGCGCCCATCCGGTACGCCGAGCTGGCCCGCTCCCTCGGCGTCGAGGTGGGCAAGCGCGCTTACGCCAATGACGTCCGCCGGGAAGTGCTCCGCCTGCGCGCCTCCAAGGGGATGGTGTGGGACGCCGCCGACAGGGATACCTATTCCACCGGGTCGTTCTTCACCAACCCCATCGTCCCGGCGGACGTGGCCGACACGCTGCCCGAATCGGCTCCCCGCTATCCGGCAGGAGGGGACGGACTGGTGAAACTCTCGGCAGCGTGGCTGATTGACCAGGCCGGGTTCGGCAAGGGGTTCGGGCTGGAACCGGGAAGCGTATCCGCGGGCCGCGCCTCCCTGTCCACCAAGCACACGCTCGCCGTCACCAACCGCGGCTCAGCCAGCGCGGCGGACATGGTGGCCGTGGCGCGGGAGGTGCGCACCGGCGTCGAACGCCGTTTTGGGATCCTGCTGCACCCCGAGCCGCTGCTTATCGGACTGGAACTCTAAGGGACCGGGTGTAGCTCCGGGCAGCCGTGCCCCGGCCTAGGATGGGGCCATGGCTGCACGAGGTGCCCTGCGCGACCGCAGGATGATAGGCAGGCTGCGGCTCGCGTCGCAACGGCTTGCGGGCGGAAGCGGCACGGTGCCGGAACTGGTCCGGTGGATGACTGCCTTGCAGGCGCAGGACCTGCCCGCAGCCCTGTGGGCGGTGGGAGTGCGGATGCCTGGTGCCGGACTCACGGACGTGCGTGCCGCCATCAACACCGGCGCGGTGGTGCGGTCCTGGCCTATGCGCGGAACGCTTCATCTGGTGGCGCCCGAAGACCTGCGCTGGATGCTCGACCTAACGGCCGATCGGCTCACCCGGAGCATCGCTGCCCGGCACCGCCAGCTGGACATTGCGTGGGCGGACGTTGAGAAGGCGCGGGACATTGCCCTTGACCGGATCCTGGCGGATGGCCCCATCAGCCGCCCGGAATTGTTCCGGGAATTCGACGCCGGCGGCCAGCCGACCCAAGGGCAGCGGGGCGTCCACCTCCTGGGCTCGCTCTGCCGGCACGGCTGGCTGGTGCTGGGCCCCCTGGCCGGGAACCAGCAGCTGATCGCCGCGTACGACCAGTGGATACCCTCGTCCCGCCGCCTGGACCGGGAGGAGGCACTGGCGGAATTCCTGCTGCGCTACCTCCGCAGCCACGGCCCGGCCACGCTCCGGGACTTCGCCTGGTGGACGCAGCTGCCGCTGACCGAGGTGAGGTCCGCGCTCATGGAGGTCAGGGCGCAACTCGCTCAGCTGGAATGGGAGGGGACCACATACTGGATGTCGCCCGAGACGGCGTCCCTCATCGATACCGGCCTGCCGGGCGCCCGCTCCGTGCACCTGCTGCCCGGGTTCGACGAGTTCGTCCTCGGCTACACTGACCGCACGCCCGTCCTGGCCCCGGAGCACTTCGACCTGATCGTTCCGGGCGGCAACGGCATCTTCAAGAAAACCCTGGTGGCCGCGGGAATGGTGGCTGGCACCTGGACGGTCCGGGGCACCGGCCGGAGCGCCGTCGTCGTTCCCGAAATGTTCGACGCAGCCGCGGCGTTCGGCCCGGCAGCCCAAAGAGCGCTTGCCAAGGCCGCGCGGGAGTATCTGGAGTTCCTGGCCCGCTAGGTTGTCGGAAGCGGCTTCGCAGCTGCCGGCGGCGTCCACCGCCGGGCGGCACGCTGCCCTGCAAAGGCACTCGCGGCGATCGTGACCAAGGCCCCGAGCAGCACTGCGGCGCCCTCCCCGGGCAGCAGCCCCCCCGTCCGGGTTCCGATGCTGGCCGCGGCCACCGGGATACCAAGCTGGGCAGCGGACAGCACGCCGAGGATGGCCGGCACGCCCAGCAGGCGGAGGACCACATGAATGAGCAGTGATCCGCCACCGAGGCACAGTCCCAGCAGGATCATGCCAGGGTGCACCGCCAGCTCGCTTAGGTTCAGCGAGGCGCCCAGGCACACAAAGAAGACAGGGCCCAGGAACCCGTCGCTGACCGCGAACAACTGGTGGGCAAGGCGCCGGGGCTCACCCACGGCTGCCACCACCAGGCCGAAGGCGAAGCCGGCCAACATGATGGATACGTTGTTCAGCACGGCCAGTCCGGCCAGCGCGAAGAGGATTGCCAATTGGATCCGGAGTTCCAGGGCGAACCTCCGGTTTTCCGACAGTTTATGCAGCCTGGCCCGGGCGCCTGACTGCTCGGCGCGCCGCAGCAGCAGGAACAGCACCACTGAGCAAAGCGCGACGGCGAGGGAGCCTACCGCGGCCCGGCCGGCGTTCACGGGGTCCAGGGCAAGGGGGAGCGCCACGATGCAGGCGACATCGGCGATGGCCACCTGTGCCGTCATGGCCAGCACGGGAGGGCCGCTGAGGCCCAGGGAGTCAACGATCGGCAGGAGCATCGCCGCCGAGGAGGAAGCGAGCAGGACCGCGTAGAGCGGGGCATGGCCGGTACCGAAGGCCGCCGCAACTGCAACGCCGGTGGCGGCAGCCAGGACCGCAGCCACCCCGGCCTGCACCGCACCGTGGCCGAGGGCTGCCCGGATCCTGGCGTCCCTGACGGGCACATGGGTACCGACGACAAACATCAGCAGCGCAAAGCCGACGTCGGACAGGAGCCGCAGCGTGGGGTCGGAGGCGTCGACCAGGTTCAGCCCGCTACGGCCAATGGCGACGCCGGCGAACAGCTCGCCGGCCACCACTGGAACCCGCCATTTGGCAGGCAGCGCCAGCAACGGGCCGGCCATGGCCACCACGGTGATCAGGGCGAGGACCAGGAATGCCATGATCTGCCTGCGCGGCGGCCGGGCCGGCTGTTACAGGTTGCCGGTGGCGATGTTGAGCATGCGGCGCAGCGGCTCGGCGGCCCCCCAGAGGAGCTGGTCGCCCACGGTGAAGGCGCTGATGTACTGCGGGCCCATTTCCATCTTGCGGATGCGGCCCACCGGGATGTCCAGGGTTCCGGAGGCGGCGACGGGGGTGAGGTCGGCCATGGAGGCTTCCTTGGTATTGGGAACCACCTTGGCCCACTGGTTGTCCTCGTCCAGCAGCTTCTCGATCTCGGCCACGGACAGGTCCTCGCGGAGCTTGAGGGTGAGGGCCTGGGAGTGGGAACGCATGGCGCCGATACGGACGCAGAGCCCGTCCATGATCACCCGGTTTTCGTCGGAGTTGCCCAGGATCTTGTTGGTTTCAACCCCGGCCTTCCACTCTTCCTTGGACTGCCCGTTGCCCAGGTCCGCGTCGATCCAGGGGATCAGGGAGCCGGCCAGGGGGACGCCGAACTGGGTGGCGCCGATGTCCGTGCGCTGGTGGGCGAGGACCTTGCGGTCGATGTCCAGGATGGCCGATGCGGGGTCGTCCAGCTCCGTGCTCACCTCGGCGTTGAGCGTGCCGAACTGGCTGAGCAATTCACGCATGTGCCGGGCTCCGCCGCCGGAGGCAGCCTGGTAGGTCATGGAGGTGCCCCACTCCACCAGCCCGTTCTTGAACAGGCCGCCCAGGCCCATGAGCATGCAGGACACGGTGCAGTTGCCGCCAATGAAGTCCTTGGTGCCGTTGACCAGGCCCTTGTCGATGACGTCGCGGTTGATGGGGTCCAGGACGATGATGGAGTCGTCGCTCATGCGCAGGGTGGAAGCGGCGTCGATCCAAAGGCCGTCCCAGCCGCGGCTGCGCAGTTCGCCGTGGACCTGCTTGGTGTAGTCGCCGCCCTGGGCAGTGACGATAATGGGCAGCTTGGCCAGCGTGTCGACGTCGAAAGCGTTCTCGAGCTTGCCGGCGCTGCCTCCTGCTGTTCCGGCAATCGACGGCGCGGCACCTCCGGCGTTGGAGGTGGAGAAGAACACCGGGTTGATGTTGGCGAAGTCGCCCTCGTCCTGCATGCGCTGCATGAGGACGGAGCCGACCATGCCGCGCCATCCGACCAGGCCGACGGAAGGGGTAGCTGCTGTAGTCATTCGACCAGTTTAGACTTCGGAACCAGCCGGGCGCAGTCGGTTACGTCACGGCCGGCCGGGCCCTCCCCGTCAAGGTGGCGGGCGCCTCGTGCGGCCATGCGGTTCATTCACTGAGGGGTCCTGCTCCGGGTTCCGGCGCATGCCTTTCCTTCCGCAGTTTCTTGGCCCGGTACTCGTCCCTCGCCATGCCGAAGGTATACCAGGCTCCAAAAATGCCGAATGCAGTGAGGACCAAGGCGCCCCAGAACGGCTGGCCGCCGTCCGGCAGGGGCCTGAGCAGTATAACGAGGGAAAGGAGGGTTAAGAGCACCATGACGCCGGTCAGGATCCCCATACCCCACCAGGTTTGGACCTGTACGTGGCCACGGCCTGGGGAAAACCCAATTTCGTCGGCGGGGTAACTGTGCAATTCGCCGGTGCTGGTGGTGCGCAGCACCCGCTTTTCACCCCGTGCAAGCGCGGCCTTGTGTTCGGCGTGAACGGCGTCGTTGCGCCGCTCGCGGTCACGGTCGAAGGTCACAGTCAGTCCTGACGGATGGCGCGGATTTGGTGAAGGAGGCCGGCGTCGTCCACGCCTTTGGTTTCAGCGATGTCTGCCTGCCTGGGTGTGGAGGTACCAGTGGTCCATGATCCGTCGCCGCCATTTTTCACGTACAGGGTCTGTCCGGTGGGATCCTCGCGGCGGCGGAGAGTGGCGCCGCCCCCCGGGTTGCTGTCCAGGTGCTGCTTGATAACCATGAGGTTGGCTTCGGCGGCGGTAACGTCCGGCCGCTGGGCCATTGCCCACCACGTGAAGTAGGAGCGGGGCTGGAACAGCAGATGGATGTCGTCATTTTCCATGAAGACCACGCTGTCGCCCCCTTCGGCCGTCAGCAGCGAGATCTCAATGCGACGGAGGGCGGAGGAGAGCAGGGCAGCCACGGCAGCAGTGGGTCCTGACACTGAGAGGAGCCCGTCATTTTCGGCTTTGGCCAAGCCTCGGGCCACCAGTGACGACGCGCCTGCACTCACCATGTCCGTATTGTCCATATAGCCGTCCACCCTCAGTGCTTCAGCGCTGAGGACCGCAGCGTCCCCGCCCTGGAGGCTTGCAAGGGTAACCATTTCGGCAAAGCCATATCCGATCGCATCAGGGATGGTGGCGGCTTCCGTCGCTGTCTCAGTCATCGTCCATACCTCTCGTTGTGGGCTCAGAATCCAAAGAAGTCGCCGACTTTTTCGGCGGCGTCCCCAGCGCCTTCCCAGACTTCCTTGGCACCGTCAGCGATGGACCCGCCGATGGCATTCACTGTTTCCTTGACTATGGGCACATTGTCATAGATGGCCAACGCTCCGGATGCGACCATGGCCGCCGTTCCGACAGGCGGGGGAGCGAAACTTACCACTCCGAGGCCGGCCTTGATTCCAGAGTAGACGGCGGCCCCTGTGTCGCCCTCCTTTGCGTTGTTGACGGTGTCCAAAACGTCAAGACCCACCCCGATTCCACCCAGGGCCCTGCCACCAAATTTGAAGAACTCCGCCGCCTTGCCACCTTCGGCGAGACGCAAGGCCGTATCCCACCTGCCGTCGAACAGTTCCGATGAAGTGTTGAAATACTGGCTCAACATGTTCGTGTTCTGGAATGCTTTTGCCACGTTCTGGAAGTCCCTGGAGAACAGGAACTCACCGAGGTTGTCTGCCTTGCTAATGAAATGGGGAAGATCGAACAGTCCTGCCCGAAGGTTCGGCAACGCTTTGGTGAGGTTGTAGATGTCCCAGCCGCTGCGGAAAGGGGAGTTGGGATCCGTGAGCCAGCCCGGGCCCCACGGATCATTGCTGCCCTGACCCGGGATTGGCGGGCGGGGACCGTTGTTGCCGGCGGGAGAGCCGTTGCCAGGTCCTCCGCCGGCGCCGGAGCCGGTGCTGGCCTTCTCCTGCTCGTCCGCGTTCCTGAGCAGGACTTTGGACTCCTGCTTCAAGCGGGCGACGGTTTGTTGAAGGAGCGTGCGGTGGCTGCTGTTCCAGTCAGACCGGAACCGCTGGGCGTCAGCGCCCTTCCATGCCGGATTGTTGTTGATCTGGCTGCTTAGCTGCGTCGACTGCTGCTGCAACAGGTCGGCTGTCTTGTTGAACTGCTGCGCAAGGGCCCGCAGTTGCACGACGTCGGCGCCCCACAAAGTTCCTGCCACCAGGATTCCCCCCAATATTTTATTCGACAGCCCCCAGAGTGCCGCGTGCCCAGCCTAGGCCAGGACCGGGCTACCCGCGATGGGGTGGCCTCCCCATGCCGCTGCCGTAAGCGCTAGCTTTGGTCCGACTGCTCCAGCACGGCAGCTTTCCGGGCGCGCAGCGCAAAGAACGCGCCGAAGGTGAACACCTGAGTGACCACCACCAGCACGATGGCCCCGGCGATCTTGTTGCCGCCCAGGATCATGGTCAGCCCCACGATCGCGGACAGCAAGGCCAGCAGGGGCAGCAGCATGTAGCCCAGGACGAACAGGGTTTCGGGTTTCTTCAGCATGTTCCTAGCCCTCGGTCCGTGACCATGTGGTGAATCGGTAGCGTGTGCCGTTGGCGGCAGTCAGCCAGCCGTCCGGCGGGACGGCGGCCGTGGCCTCCCAACTGGGGCCAAGCTCCGGGGCGAACGTGTCGCCGTCGGCTTTCACATCGATGGTGGTGACCACCGCGACGTTGGCGAGGTCCGTGGACTGGCGGAAAACATCGCCGCCTCCCAGGATCCAGACTGTCTCGCCGCCGTCGACGAACTGCGACTCAAGGAGCGCGTCATCCAGGGAGGGAACCACCACGGCGCCCTCCGCCTCCGGCGTGCCGGCCCAGCTTTTCTGCCGGGTGATGACGATGTTGGTGCGCCCCGGCAGCGGACGGTACTTGTCCGGGAAGGACAGCCAGGTCTTGCGGCCCATGATGACCGGGTGCCCGGTGGTCAGCCGGTTGAAGTGCTTGAGGTCCTCCGGCAGGTGCCAGGGCATGTCTCCGTCCATCCCGATGACCCCGTCAGAGGTCTGGGCCCAGACCAGGCCCACGCCGGTGACGGAGGCGGCCAGTTCCTCCGTGAAGGACTGCGGATCGGTGAAGTTTTCGGTGCTCATACCGCGATCGGCGCCTTGATGGTGGGGTGGTGCTGGTAGCCCACCACATCGAAGTCCTCCAGCGTGTAGTCGAAGATCGACGCGGGCTTCCGGGTGATCGTCAGCTGAGGATACTCGTAGGGCTCGCGTTCGAGCTGCTTGAGGACCTGGTCCATGTGGTTTTCGTAGATGTGGACGTCTCCGCCGGTCCAGACAAACTCGCCGGGTTCGAGCCCCACCTGCTGGGCGATCATGCAGGTGAGCAATGCGTAGGAGGCGATGTTGAACGGCACGCCCAGGAACATGTCAGCCGAGCGCTGGTAGAGCTGGCAGGAGAGCTTGCCGTTCGCCACGTAGAACTGGAAGAACGCATGGCAGGGCGGGAGCGCCATGTCGTTGAGCTCGGAGACGTTCCAGGCGGACACAAGGTGCCGGCGGGAATCCGGGTTCGACTTCAGGTTCTCGATGAGTTCGGCGATCTGGTCGATGTGGCCGCCGTCGGGGGTGGGCCAGGAACGCCACTGCACGCCGTACACCGGGCCCAGGTCGCCGTCTTCGTCGGCCCATTCGTTCCAGATGGTGACGCCTTGGTCCGTCATCCACTTGATGTTGGTCTCGCCGCGCAGGAACCACAGAAGTTCCACCGCCACGGACTTGAAGTGGACCCGCTTGGTGGTGATCAGCGGGAAGCTCCTGGAGAGGTCAAAGCGAATCTGGCGGCCGAAAACGCTGGTGGTTCCGGTGCCGGTGCGGTCCGATTTATGGGTGCCGGTGGCCAGGACATCGCGAAGGAGGTCTTCATAAGGCGTAGGGATGCTCACGCCCCAAGTCTACTGGGTGGTCCCAACGAAAGGCTGGCTTCGGGGCCCCGGGCAATGACGGAGACCGGGGCCACTGCGATCAGTACGGCGGTGGCGGTCAACAAGGCGCCGAGGCCGGATGCCCCCTGCCACACCGCGTCCCATGGGCCTGGACCGGAAGCCGCCGGCCGCCCAAGGGTGGGCCCCGCGCTCATCAGGAGCACCCCCGCTTGGGCAGCGAAGAAGGCTGTCAGCGTCCGCGCCACACGGTATACCGTGATGGCCCGGAGGGCTGCGTCGAGTCCCGGAACCCCGGGCGCAACACTGCGGCGGCGCCTCGCGAGCGCGAGGGGGACGGCAGAGAGGAGCGCTGTGCCTGCGCTGGCCCATACTGTCACTTCCCACGCGGCCTGCACCCCGAGTTCATCCTGCCGGCCCGCGACACAGGCGATCACCACCGTCAGGAGAGCTGCCGCTGCCACAAGAGCCACCATCAAGGCGGGATGCACGGGCTGCCGGGGCCAATGCCGGGGCGCGCCAGCCCAGCCGTGATTGCGGTGCATCACCAATTCCCCGAGTGAAACAACGGCCGGCACCGCAGCCGCTGACACGGCCGCCACCGGGGCGGCATGCCCTGTCACCGCCCACGGGACGAAAATAGCCACCGGCACGGGAACGAACGCCGCGAGCCCCATGGCCGGTCCCACTGATACAGCCAGCATCGTCTCGGGCCGGGCAGTGACCTGGGCGGACTTGCGGGGTGGCCGTTGGCCCGGGAGGGCAGGCGGGCGCCAGAGGAACATCACCACCAGGACCACCAGGTTTAGGGCACCGGCAGGATTGGCCCAACTGTTGGTTCCGGCGGCCGGATCGGGACGCGCTGCGTGGTTTCCGGCGATCGCCCCCAGCCCGGACGCCACAGTTGCCACCGTCCGGAGGAGGCGGTTGCCGGCGATTATCCGCAGCAGGTGATCCTCCCTCGGAGTCAGGCCGGTGAGAGGCGGCCGGCGGGCGGCCAAGGCCAGGACGAACAACGTCCCTGCCGCCAGGACGATCAGGGCGCCGCCCAGGTACGGTGCCAGCTCCTGGCCCGGGATGCGCCCTTCCCCACCGAAAGTGGTGAAACCCCCATGGCCGTCGGGCCGTGACTCGTAGGCGCGGGAAGGAAAACCCGGCAGCGCGGACATCCACGCGATGAGCGCGGCGGCTCCCGCGAAAATGGCCGCCACCGTCCATCCAAGGCGGCGCGGAACGATGTCACGGATCCGCCGCCGGGGTCCGCCTGGAGTGTCCGGTGGCGACTGCCGCCGGGGATAACTCAGTTGCCCAAGGACATGCGCAGCCAAGCAACCGAGGACCGGCCAGGCAAGGGCAGGAAGGATGGCTGCCGGGATGGCCGCTGAGTGGGGGAGGGGAATGATCCCTGCGTTCGCGGCGGGCACCAGGGAACTGGCAAGCCACCCGACCAGCCCCGCCAGGAAGGCGTGGCGCGACGCCGACGCCCTGGGGCTGCCCTCCCTCGCTCCCCGGATGACCCTCGAGAGGAGCCAGTACACTCCACCGGCCAGGACAAGGGGCCACAGCAGGGCCAGCGGTGGAACGTCGTCGAAAACAGCGATGGTGGCAGCGTGCACGTTATCCCCCCAGAACAGTGCGTGGTCCCCCAGTCAAGACGGACTGGAGCCCTCGGTCAAGCCGGTGCCCGGTTAATCGTCGAACGGCTTGAACTGTTCCACAGCCACGATCCGCTTCTTCCCGCCATGGGTTACATGGCACACCACCAGCTCGCCGGGGGAGAGGAAGGGCTCGTCCGCGGGCAACAATTTCGCCAGGTGCGAAGGCATGTGGCCGGCAAGCTGCTTGAGGACTGTCGGCAGGGCCGGCCGGTGGGTGCAGGCAACCACCGGCCGCTGCTTGTCGAAGAGCGATTCGATGACGGCCGCCGTTTTGCGCGGGCTCCGCTGGTGCCTGTGCTCGGTGAGGCCTTCGGCGAGCTTCACCTTTGCCCCGGTGGCCCGTGCGTACGGAGCAACGGTGGCAACGCAGCGCAGCCACGGGCTGGTGACCACCCGCATCGGCTTCCATGCCTGCAGGAGCCTGCCCACGGCCTGCGCCTGCCGGGTCCCGGTGGCAGCCAGCGGCCGCTCGCCCTCGGCCTTGCTCCAGGACGAACGGGGTTTGGCCTTGGCGTGGCGGAGTACCACCAGGGGCCACGTGTCCAGGCTGCCGCGGCCATGCGCGTCCCGCAGGTACTCCAAAGGGACGACGTCGGACGGGTTGGACAGCAGGCGGGCTGCCTTGTCGGGGCCGCACCACATCACGCTGTCCACCTCCTTGCCGTCCGGAACAAGCCCATTTCCGTTGACCTTGACCGCCCAGTAGTGGACCTTCTTGAGGCCGGAGGCGACGTGGTAGTGGATGGGCGGCAAGGGAATTCCCAGCGGCGCGTCGAGGCCGATCTCCTCGCGCACCTCCCGGACAGCGCATTCCGGGACCGTTTCGCCGTCGTCGATCTTTCCCTTGGGCCATGACCAGTCGTCATAGCGCGGCCGGTGGATCAACAGGACTTCCAGCCGGTCTTTGTTGACCCGCCACGGGATGGCACCCGCAGCCGTCACGGCTACGGGTTCCCCCGGGTGGTCAGTCTGGTCGGCTACGAGTGCATCGCTCGACAATGCGCTGCCTAGCGCCGGCTCAGGCTGCGCTGCCGCGGCCGGGACGCCAGCAACCAGGACTGGACATCCTCAAGCGGCTTGCCGTCGTCGGAAAGGTGGTGCCGGGTCCAGCGGCCCTCGTTGTCCAAGTGCCAGCTGGACGTTTCCGGGTCCATGTAGCGCTGCAGGAGGTCAAGGACATAGGTGATGTCGTCCGCACTGCTCAACTGGACCAGTGCCTCCACCCGGCGGTCCAGGTTGCGGTGCATCATGTCCGCCGAACCGATGTACACCACGGGGTCGCCGCCATTGGCAAAGGCGAAGACCCGCGAGTGTTCAAGGAACCTGCCCAGGATGGAGCGCACGGTGATGTTCTCGCTCAGGCCCGGGACGCCCGGGCGCAGCGAGCAGATGCCGCGGACGATGACGTCCACTTTTACGCCGGCCTGCGAAGCACGGTACAGCGAATCGATGATGGCCTCGTCCACCATCGAGTTCACCTTGATCTGCACCAGGCCGGGAACGCCCGCGCGCGCATTGCGGATCTCCGTCTCGATCCGGTCGATGAGTCCCGAGCGGACGGACCGGGGCGCTACGAGCAGACGCTTGAAGGTGGACTTGGGGGCGTAGCCGGAGAGCTGGTTGAACAGCTTGGAAAGGTCCTCGCCCACCTGGTCGTTCGCGGTCAGGAGGCCCAGGTCCTCGTAGTACCGGGCGGTCCGGGGGTGGTAGTTGCCGGTGCCGATGTGGCAGTAGCGGCGCAGCCCGTCAACCTCCTGGCGCACCACCAGCGAAAGCTTGCAGTGCGTCTTCAGGCCGACGATGCCGTACACCACATGGACACCTGCCTGCTCCAGCTTCCGGGCCCAGGAAATGTTGGCCTGCTCATCGAAGCGTGCCTTGATTTCCACCAGGGCCAGGACCTGCTTGCCTGCCTCCGCGGCGTCGATCAGGGCATCGACAATGGGGGAGTCCCCGGACGTGCGGTAGAGGGTCTGTTTGATCGCCTGGACCTTTGGATCCGACGCCGCCTGCTCCAGGAACGCCTGCACCGAGGTGGAGAAGGAATCGTACGGGTGGTGCAGCAGGATGTCCCGGCGCCGCATGGCAGCAAAGACGTTGGCGGCCTTGGAGGTTTCGGACTCGTTAAGGTACCGCGACGTGTGCGGCATGTGCTTGGGGTAGTGCAGGTCGGCGCGGTCGATTCCGGCAATGACTGACAGGCCACGCATGTCCAGCGGCGCGGGGACGGAATACACCTCGGATTCCTCCACCCCCAGTTCGCGGATCAGGAGTGCACGGATGTTTGGGTTGATGTCCGTGGTCACCTCAAGCCGCACCGGAGGGCCGAAGCGGCGGCGCAGCAGTTCCTTCTCCAGCGCCTGCAGGAGGTTCTCGGCGTCGTCCTCCTCCACCTCCACGTCCTCGTTGCGGGTAACGCGGAAGGTGTGGTGCTCCAGCACTTCCATGCCGGGGAACAGCTTGTCCAGGTGGACGGCAATGACTTCCTCAAGGGCGATGAACCGTGCCACCCGCCCGGGAACCGCACCGGCCCGCGGACCGTCGATGGAAATCAGGCGGGGAAGCTGGTCAGGCACTTTGACGCGGGCGAAGAGCTCCTTGTCGCTGACCGGGTTCCGGACCACGACGGCAAGGTTCAGTGACAGCCCGGAGATGTACGGGAACGGGTGCGCCGGGTCCACTGCCAGCGGCGTGAGGATGGGGAAGACCTTCTCGGCAAACATCACGCTGAGTTGCTGCTGGGCGGCGTCGTCCAGTTCGCCCCACTGCATGACGTGGATGTGCTCGTACGCCAGTGCCGGGCGGATCTGGTCGGCGAAGACCTGGGCGTGCCGCTCCTGCAGCCGGTGGGCTTCGTCGCTGATCCGCTCCAGCACCTCCACCGGGCTGAGTCCGGCGGGCGACGGAACGGCGAGGCCGGTGGCGATGCGCCGCTTGAGGCCGGCCACGCGGACCATGAAAAATTCGTCCAGGTTGGAGGCGAAGATGGACAGGAAGCTGACGCGTTCAAGGAGGTGAAGGGTGGGGTCTTCGGCCAGCTCCAGCACCCTGGAATTGAATGCGAGCCAGCTCAGTTCGCGGTCCAGGAATCGGTCCGGCCGGATGTCGCCCTCAGGCTGCAGGTTGGGCGCGAATTCCGGGATGTCGATGCGGTCCTGGGTGGCCCGTGCCGCAGGGACCTCGGAGGAGCCGAAGCGCGCCCGGGCAGGCAACGCAACATCCTGGGACGTGGCTGTTCCGGAGGGTTCCGGGTTCATGGCTTCTCCTTATGGCTGGCGCTGTGGTGCCGGCGCTTCCGCCCCGCGCGGCTCCATTCCAACCTTACAAGCATTCACCGGCCCCACGGCCCTGTTTAACGCACCGCCGGGCTTTGTCCCGGGGCCCGTAACCTAGCCTGCAGCCGGGCCATACATGACGTCCATGTCCCAACGGGTGAACCCCAGCCGCCGGTACAGCGCAACTGCCGCAGTATTGTCCGCATCCACGTACAGCATGACCCCGCTGAGGCCGGAGTCGCGCAGGTGCTTGATGCCGGCGATCGTCAGGGCCTTGCCCAGGCCCAGGCCCTGCGCCTCCGGCGCAACACCAACCACGTACACCTCGCCGATGGCCGGATGCTCTCCGTGACGCGGGTGGACCTTGGTCCAGTGGTAGCCGAGCAAACGCCCTTCACGGTCCTCGGCCAGGAAGAACCCGGCCGGATCGAACCAGTCCTCCGCCATCCGGGCGTCCAGGTCCGCACGGGTCAGGTTTCCTTGCTCGGGGTGGTGTGCGAAAGCCGCCCGGTTCGCTGCCAGCCAGGCCTCCTCATCCTTGCCGGGCACGAAGGCGCGGATGGCCACACCGTCCGGCAGTCCGGCGTCGGGCAGCTCGGCGCCGGCCGTCGTCATCCGCATCTTCCACAATTCGCGCACCGGCGCGTAGCCGTACCGGGCCGCGAGGTCCGCGGCTGCTTCATGGTTTCCATGGGACCAGGCTTTCAGCCCGTCGAAGCCCCGCACCTCCTTGAGCGCGCCCACCAGCCGGTCCGCCACGCCCTGGTTGCGGTAGGAGGGGTGCACGGCGATCTCCAGGACACCGTTGCCGTCCGGCTCGTCCACCACCACGGCGAACCCGGCCAGGTCCTGGCCGGTGGCGGGGTCGGAGTCCTCGTCCGGCGCGTACAGGGCCAGCGTCAGCAGGGTGTGGTCCGGCGAGTCGCCGGCGCGCATGGTCACCAGGGTCTGTTCGGAGATCGAGGGATTGCCGTCCGATTCCTCGGCCGCCGCAAGGAGGTCGCGGCAGTCTTTCAGGAGCTGCTGGTCAACGCCGCCCCGGACAACATGGACGGGCCACTTCTGCGGATGCGCTGGAGTCATGAGCCAAGGCTATACGGCGAAGGCGTGCAGGGCTCAGGCTTCGGTAAGTTCGTCTTCCTGCTGCCTGACCAGGGTGAGGCGGTAGCCCACGTTCCTGACCGTGCTGATCAGGTTCTCGTGGTCCGCGCCAAGCTTGGCGCGAAGCCGGCGGACGTGGACATCGACGGTGCGGGTGCCGCCGTAGTAGTCGTAGCCCCAGACTTCCGTGAGCAGCTGCTGGCGGGTGAAGACGCGGCCGGGATGCTGCGCCAGGTACTTCAGGAGCTCGAACTCCTTGAAGGTCAGGTTCAGCGGTGCGCCGTTGACGCGTGCCGTGTAGCTTGCTTCGTCGATGATCACACCGGCCGCCCGGATCTCGCTGGGCGCGTCCTCCTGTTCCGGGACGGCCCGCGCCACGGACAGCCGGATGCGGGCTTCCACCTCGGCGGGTCCGGCAGAATCGAGGACGATGTCGTCAACGGCCCACGCCGAGGAAACCGCCGCCATGCCGCCCTCGGTGAGGATCAGGACAAGGGGGGCGCTCAGTCCGGTGGCCTTCAGCAGCTGGGTGAGGGAACGGGCACCCACGAGGTCTTTGCGCGCATCCAGCAGGACGATGTCGCACGGGTCAGTCTCCAGCAGGGCAGTGGGTTCCGCGGGCAGGATATGGACCCGGTGGTTCAGCAGCTCAAGGGCAGGCAGGATGTCCACCGAAGAACCGGTGCTGTTCGTCAGTAACAGGATGTGCGACATTGTTCCTCCAAGGGCCGTCCGCGCATCTTTGGGCGACTGAACCGGATTCTCACCGGCCGGTACGGGCTTCCTGCGGGAGGTTTGTGGACCGTCAGCGCGCCGCCGGCCAGCCACCTCAGCAGGGAGCGTAGCTGAACCTTGAGTATACCCGGCACCCCCTTCCAAGCCACAGATTGGGGCCCTGGACAGGTACGTTTTGCGACATAAGCGGTTCATATAGGGCAGGATTGGAGCAGGGCGGACCAGCCCTGCCACGAGGGGGCGGACCAGCCTTCCAGCCGACGCCAGGATGGGAAATCAGCGCAGTGAGTGCACCGACAAAGCACAGGCCGGGCCCCGGATGACGGCGGAACTGCAGTCACCTGTGCGGTCACTTGGCTCCTGGACCATCGGGGTCGTCGGGATCGCCGGGCTCATTGCCATCATCGCCGGCGTCTATTCCTCCCCGGAAGCCCTGGCCGCCGTCGGCATCCTGATCGCCGCAGCCGTGGGCATCGGGTGGCCGCACTTCCTCCGCATTCCGGCGAAGAAGACCCTGGCCGCCGTGATCGCCCTGCCGGGAGCCGCCGCCGCGGTCTGCGCCTCCGTGGCCCCGCCCCCCGGCTACCTCGACTGGACGCCCGCCTTCGTCGCCCTGGGCATGATGGCCGTCTTCGTGGTGCAGCTCATCCGCGGCACCGGCCAGGCGCAACGGCTGGAATCCACCCTCGGGTGCTGTGTCGGTGTCCTCCTGTCCTGCCTCGGCGCCGGCTGGATAGCCGGCGCCCGGTTCAACGGCGTCCGCGAAATGCTCCTGGTGGCCGCGATCAGCGCCGCCGTAGCGCTCCTTGCCGGGCTCATCCAATGGCCGGACAGCATCGTCGCGCCCCTGGGCGTTGTGCTGGCCGGCCTGGCCGGTCCGCTCGCCGGCCTGGTCCTGTCGGACATTGCTGTCCTGCCCGCGGCCGTCTTCGGCGTCATCGTCGGTGCGGTCCTGGCCAGCTTCCGCAGGCTCGCGACACTGCGCGGCGCACCGTTGAATATGCCGGCAGCCTTGAGCATGGGCCTGGCCCCGGTCTCAGCCGTAGGATCCCTGGCGTACTTCATAGACAAACTACTCATCTACTAACGGGTTAGGATTGCACCATGTCCGTACTTGCATTTGAAATCTTCTTCCTCGTCCTGCTCGGTATCGCGAGCGTTTCCATGGCCTGGTTTGCCGGTTTCGTGGTCTACCGCCTCTTCAAAGGCCAGAAGTAGCCACATCCTTTCCCACCGCCGTATCTCGAGGTAATAGACAGTGCCCATTGAGATTCCCACAGACCTGACTCCCGAACTCGTCCCCCTATCCTGGCTCATAGGTGAGTGGGAAGGACGCGGCCGGCTGGGCAGCGGTGACGAGGATTCCGAGCATTTCCTGCAGCACGTGTCCTTCACCCACAACGGGCTGCCGTACCTCCAGTACCGCGCCGAAAGCTGGTTGACCGACGACGACGGCACGCGGCTGCGGCCGCTCACCGTCGAGACCGGCTTCTGGGCGCTGGAGCGCAAACAGCTGGACGCCGACGGCGGCCCGGGGCTGGTGCCGGCAGACATCGTTCCGGTGTTGAAAAGCGCCGACGAGGTGGAGGCGCTGCGCAACAAGGACGGCGGCTTCGACATCTCCGTATCCATCGCCCACCCTGGCGGCATCACGGAGCTGTACTACGGCCAGATCAAGGGACCGCAGATCCAGCTGACCACCGACATGGTGATGCGCGGCAGCCATTCCAAGGACTACAGTGCCGCCACCCGGATCTTCGGCCTGGTGGACGGGAACCTTTTGTGGCGGTGGGACGTGGCAACGGGTGGAGAGGCCGGAAAAGGGCTGGAGGCCCACGCCTCTGCATTCCTGAAAAGAGTTTCCTGACCCGGAAAGGCCCCGCCATGGAAGACGGAACGGAACACGCAGGCAAGCCCACCAGCTACAGCGACCTCAAGGCCGTCTTCTTCAACGGCACCCTGAAGAAGTCACCCCAGACCTCCAACACCGAAGGGCTGATTACCATCAGCCGCCGGATCATGGAGAAGCAGGGCGTCAGCACCAGGCTCATCCGCACTGTCGATCACGACATCGCCACGGGCGTCTACCCGGACATGACCGAGCACGGCTGGGCCACCGATGAATGGCCGGAGATTTACCCCGCCGTCCAGGAAGCGGACATCGTGGTGGTGGCCGGCCCCATCTGGCTGGGCGACAACTCGTCCCAGACCAAGAAGCTGATCGAGCGCCTCTACGCCCACTCCGGCCAGCTCAACAGCCAGGGCCAGTGGGCGTTCTACCCGAAGGTCGGCGGCTGCTTCATCACCGGAAACGAGGACGGCATCAAGCACTGCGCCATGAACGTCCTCTACAGCCTCCAACACATCGGCTTCAGCATCCCGCCGCAGGCCGACGCCGGGTGGATCGGGCCGGTAGGGCCCGGCCCCAGCTACCTGGACGAGGGCTCCGGCGGCCCGGAGACAGACTTCACCAACCGGAACACGACGTTCATGACCTGGAACCTCCTGCACCTGGCCAGGATCCTCAAGGATGCCGGAGGCTACCCGGCCTACGGCAACCTGCCCGGTGAATGGGAGGCCGGTACGCGGTTCGATTTTGAGAACCCGGAATACCGCTAGCGTTGGCTGAACCTTCACAACCCGGAATACCCCGCTGCTAAAGGACGTTGCCGCCAATATGAGTACGCCCAGCCCTTTGTTGTCGCGTCCCGGCGCCGTTGAGGCCGCCGGCCCCGACGCCGGTGTCGCCGCCCACTACGGCGAGCCGTTGCGCGAGCAGCGCGCACTCGCTGCCGGAACCGCCGTCGTCGACCTGTCACACCGCGGTGTGGTCACCGTCACCGGACCGGACCGGTTGAGCTGGCTCAACACCCTCTCGTCCCAGCAGGTGGCAGCCCTGGCGCCGGGTGAGTCCAGCGAACTGTTGCTGCTCAGCGTCCAGGGGCGCATCGACTTTGATGCCAGGGTTGTTGACGACGGCGGGACCACCTGGCTGATCGTGGAGGCCGCCGAGGCTGCACCGCTGGCCGAGTACTTGAACCGGATGAAGTTCATGCTGCGGGTGGACATCGCCGACGTCTCCGCCGATTGGGCCGTGGTGGGCAGCACCACGGCGGTTCCCGAATGGGCCGGACGCCTTGCCTGGCAGGATCCCTGGCCGCATGTCTCGGCGGGCGGGTACTCATACGCCACTGTGTCCGAGGAAAACCACCCGGGCCTTGAGCGTCCCTGGTTCGAATACCTCATCCCCGCCGAGGAACTCGAGGCCGCAGTCGCCGGACGCCCGCTGGCCGGAGTGCTCGCGGCCGAAGCCCTCCGCGTCGCTGCCTGGCGCCCCAGGATCGGCGCAGAAACCGATGACAAGACCATCCCGCACGAACTCGACCTCCTGCGCACCGCGGTGCACTTGGCCAAGGGCTGCTACAAGGGACAGGAAACCGTCGCCCGCGTGCACAACCTTGGCCACCCGCCGCGGCGGCTGGTGTTCCTGCAGTTGGACGGTTCGCAGCACACACTGCCCGCGGCCGGCAGCCCGGTCATGGCAGGGGAACGCAAAGTGGGCACGGTGACGTCCGTTGCGCAACACCACGAGATGGGTCCCGTGGCGCTGGCGGTCATAAAGCGTTCCGTGGCGCCGGATGAAATACTGACGGTCCTGGACGGCGATGAACCGTATCCGGCCGTCCAGGAGCTCATTGTCGCCCCGGACGCCGGCCAGGTTGTTGGGCGGCAGACCGGATTCCTGAGAGGGCCCCGCTGATGACAGACCACACCGCACCGGGTATTGCGCCGGAGGCCACGCAGGACAATGATGCCGCGGTGGCGCTGGCGCACTCGCTGTTCCAGGCGGCCCGCGACGGCAACGACGCCCTGCTTGGCGCCTACCTTGAAGCCGGGGCGCCGGCAACCATGACCAACGCCACAGGAGACTCCCTGCTGATGCTGGCCGCGTACCACGGCCACGTCGATACGGTGGAGTTGCTCCTTAAGCACGGCGCCGACGCCAACACTGCCAACGACCGTGGCCAGACCCCGCTTGCCGGGGCAGCCTTCAAGGGCTACCCGGACGTGGCCCGTGTCCTGCTCGACGCCGGAGCCGATCCGGATGCCGGAGCGCCGTCGGCACGGGCCGCGGCCCAAATGTTCGCCCGCGCGGAGATCCTGGATCTGCTGGGCTAGCGCTTTCGCCGGGTCCGCCCGGCACCAATACCAAAATTTCAAAGGATGATCGAGTGGAAAACGTAGCGAAGCCCTGGCCGGCCCTGTGGTCCCTGGTGATCGGGTTCTTCATGATCCTGATCGACACCACCATCGTGTCCGTGGCCAACCCCCGGATCATGGAAGGCCTGGACGCGGACATCAACTCGGTCATCTGGGTGACCAGCGCCTACCTGCTGGCCTACGCTGTCCCGCTGCTCATCACCGGCCGCCTCGGCGACAGGTTCGGGCCCAAGAAGCTGTACCTCTCCGGCCTGGTGGTCTTTACGCTGGCCTCGCTGTGGTGCGGCCTGTCCGGCGACGTCCGGGTCCTGATCGCGGCCCGCGTGCTCCAAGGCCTCGGCGCCGCCATGATGACTCCCCAGACCATGGCTGTCATCACCCGCATCTTCCCGCCGGACCGCCGCGGCTCTGCGATGGCAGTCTGGGGCGCAACCGCCGGTATGGCGACCCTCGTCGGGCCCATCCTCGGCGGCGTCCTGGTGGACGGGCTCGGCTGGGAATGGATCTTCTTCATCAACGTCCCGGTTGGCTTGGTCGGGTTCATCCTGGCGTGGCGCAACGTGCCGGCACTGAGCACGCACCCGCACAAGTTCGATATCCCCGGGGTCCTGCTCAGCGCCGTCGGCCTGTTCCTGCTGGTTTTTGGCATCCAGGAAGGCGAGACCTACAACTGGGGCACCATCACCGGACCCATCAGCGTATGGGGCCTGATCATCGCCGGCATCGTGGTGCTGGCGGCCTTCGTGGCGTGGCAGCGCTTCAACAAGGGTGAACCGCTGCTTCCCTTGGCGCTGTTCAAGGACCGGAATTTTTCGCTCGCCAACATCGGGATCACCACGGTGGGCTTCACCGTGACCGCCTTCAGCCTGCCGCTGATCTTCTACTACCAGCTGGTCCGGGGCCTGACTCCCACCCAGTCCGCCCTGATGATGGTGCCCATGGCCCTGATATCCGGCGGACTCGCACCCGTCGTGGGCAAGCTGGTGGACCGCGTCAACCCCAAATACATCACCGCCACCGGGCTCGTGCTGATGGCTGTGGCGCTGCTCTGGAACTCAGCCCTGATGCAACCGGACACACCCATCCTGATGTTCCTGCTGCCCAGTGCTGTCCTGGGCTTCGCCAACGCGGGCATCTGGGCCCCGTTGAGCACTACGGCCACCAGGAACCTGCCGCCACGGCAGGCCGGGGCGGGTTCGGGCGTTTACAACACCACCCGCCAGATCGGCGCAGTCCTGGGCAGTGCCGCCATCGCGGTGCTCATCCAGTCGCGGCTCGCGGCCGAACTGCCTGCGGGAGGCCCCGGCGGATCCGCCGGCGAAGGTCTGGCCATGGGCGGCTCGCTGCCCGAATTCCTGCACGGCGGATTTTCGACGGCGATGGGCCAGTCCATCCTGCTTCCCGCCGGGGTGATCCTGGTGGGGGCAGCCGTAGCGTTGTTCTTCGCAAAGCCGCAGCCCGTCCAGGGTTGGGGAGCGCCGGCCCAAGGCCAGCCGTCAGCGAAGGTGGACGCTGGTCTGGATTCCGCCGGCTGAAAGGCCAAGCTTCCGGGCCAACGCCAGGCAGCCCGTGTTGCTGACGTCCGCGCGCCACTGCAGCGTCAGTCCCGCTGCGAGTGCTTCGTGGGCCGCGATGGAGCCCGCCAGGGAACCAAGGCCGCGCCGGCGCCACTTCGGGTCGACCAAGACCCCCATGTTCGCCAGCAGGCCTTCCCACTCGCCGTAGGCCCCGCAGGCCAAGGGCACGCGCCGGCCATCCTGCTCGTGGACGATCGTGTACCGGTTTTCCAGGTCGGAGAGGCCAACTTCGTTGACGTCATCGGGCGGGCAGCGGCCCTCCAACTCGATGGCCTCGGGGTTGCCGTGGGACACGGTGAGCTCGTCGGAGGGCTGCTGCAGGGGCAGGTCGTCCGCGAAGAACAGTGCCGCGGCACCGAGGCCGTGACCGCCTCGGTCCCTGGTGAGGGTCAGGAGGGTCACGTGCTGGGCCATTTCCTCATCCGGGATGCCGGCGGCGGCGTCGATCACGCTCTGCGGCCCCACCAGCACCGAACTTCCGAAAAGCCGCACGAACTCAACGGTCCGGACTGACTCGTCGGCCCGCACAATCCGTTCGGCCGAGGCGAGTCCGGTCCCGAACGCGTCGTCGTCAAGGCCCAGCCGGCGTGCCCACGCCAACTGGATGATGGCAGCAGAGCCGGGGTCGAGTGTCATGGTCCCAGCCTAGGGGGGCCTTGCGGCTTATCCGAACAGGACAGCCGCTTCGTCGTACCGGTTCTGCGGAACGGTCTTCAACTGGCCGAGGGCTTCCTGGAACGCGACGTGGTGGATATCGGTTCCCTTCAGCGCCACCATGGTGCCCCAGTACCCCTCCACCACGGAATCGATGGCGGCCATGCCCAGCCGGGTGGCCAGGACGCGGTCGAAGGCGGACGGTACGCCGCCGCGCTGGATGTGGCCCAGGATGGTTGCCCGGGTTTCGATGCCGGTCCGGGCCTCCAGCTCGGGCGCGAGCTGGTCGGCGATGCCGCCCAGCCGGGGCCGGCCGAACGTGTCCAGGCCGCGCTCGGAGTGCGGGCTCTCCATGTGCTCCGGGACAAAGCCCTCAGCCACCACCACCAGCGGCGCGCGGCCGCGGGCGTGGGCTTCATTGACCCACTCGGTGATCTGCTCGATGCTGACTTTCTGCTCCGGGATGAGGATGGCGTGCGCACCCGCGGCCATGCCGGCGTGCAGGGCGATCCAGCCCACGTGCCGGCCCATGACTTCGGCGATCATGCAGCGGTGGTGGGACTCGCCGGTGGTGCGGAGCCGGTCAATCGCTTCGGTGGCGATCTGGACGGCGGTATCGAAGCCGAAGGTGTAGTCGGTGGCGTCGAGGTCGTTGTCCACTGTCTTGGGGACACCGACAATCTTCAGCCCGGCGTCGGTCAGGCGCTTGGCGGCGGCGAGCGTTCCCTCACCGCCGATCGCGATGATGGCGTCAATGCCCAGCCGGTCCATGTGGGCCTTGATGGCCTCGGGGCCGCCGCCGTTTTCGAACGGGTTGGTGCGGGAGGTGCCCAGGATGGTGCCACCCTGTTTCGCGATGCCGCGGACCATGGTGCGGGGGATGTCGATGATGTCGCCCTCCACCACGCCGCGCCAGCCATCGAGGAATCCGACGAATTCGTGGCCGTGGATGGCGATGCCCTTCAGCACGGCGCCGCGGATCACGGCGTTCAAGCCGGGGCAGTCGCCACCACTGGTAAGGATTCCAATTTTCATGTTCAGCTCAAATCCTGGGAGAAGGTTTACAGGCAGAGCGCCACGCTGAGCTCACCTAGAAGTGTAGTGGGGTGTGTGGGGTACGACACAAACCGGTTACATGCGGTGCGCTTTCCCGGCGGGTGGCCGCGGGCAGGAAAAAGCCCCCGCATCCGTGATCCGTTCACGAGGGCGGGGGCCTGGTCCCCCAGTGGGGGAGGTACCTTCCGTAGCTACATCCGTGGGCCGTTGGTCGAGCGGCGCTCCAGGAAGGTTTGCAGCGGGATCTCGTCGCGCTGGTCCGGAAGCACCACCCAGGCCAGCAGGTAGAAGACGACGGCGGGTCCCGGGAGGAGGCAGAACAGCAGGAACGCGATGCGCACGTAGGCCACGTCCACGTTCAGCTTGGCCGCGATGCCGCCCAGCACCCCGCCGAGCCAGCGCTGCGGGCCGCGCTTCAGGCCAAGGCCCCTGACAATGCTGAAGAACTTATCCATGGTTCAAGACTTCCTTTTCAGTGGGTCGTTGTCACGTTTGCGGGCAGAGAGCAGGCCGCCGGCCACCAGGGCCACTCCGGCGCCGATCATGAGGCCGATCAGGACGTAGGTCCCGTTGAGGGTGACGATGCCCAGTTGCGCCACGATGATCAGCGCGGCCAAAGCCAGGACGATCAGGCCCCACACCACGGTTCCCACCCTGGCCGGCGCCGCATCGGCAGGCTCGTGGCCCGCCGTCGTCGGAATGTTGCTGTCCATGTCAGTTGCCTTCCTGGATTGTGACGTTGCTGAAGGTGCCATCGATCCGCACCACCAGGTGGTTGCCGGGTTTGTCCGCGTTGTAGCTGCTCTCGCGGGTGGTGGTCCCGCCGCGCTGGCCTGTGGCCTCGTTCAGGTTGCCCATGGTCATGTCCGCCTTGATATCCACGGGCACGTTCTGCGGGATCACCACGGTGACGTTGCTGGCCGTGATATCGAGCGGAACCACGACGTCGGAGGTCAGGGGGGCTAAGGGGGACAGGTCCGTGAGGTTCACGGTTCCCCGTCCGGCGGTGATGTCGATGCCGCCGCGCGCCTCCTCGATGCTGGCGGGGTTCCAGTCCACCTGCTGGAAACGCATCCTGCCGTCGATCGCCACGTTGTAGACGCCGCCGGTAACCAGGGCGATCACGGCGAACAGGCTCAGGATCCCCGAGGTCCGGCCGCGCAGTCCCGCCACGAGGATGCCCAGGCCAAGGACTGCCGCGGCGCTGGCCCAGACAATCGCGTTGCCGGAGCCGCCAAGGTCGATGACATGCCCGGCGTCCAGTGCCTTGAGGCCTCCGCCCACCAGCAGGGCAGAGCCGGTGGCGATGGCGACGGCGGGGGCACCCGGGCCGGCCGGCCGGGGCTTGGGCGGCCGCGGCGGAACCCACGGCGCCGGGTATCCGTCCCCGCCGGAACCGCCCGGGCCGCCGGTCCCTCCGAATGCTCCCGGGCCATTCCCTGCGGGCCCGCCGGCGGTGCCGCCGCCATAGGCGGGCGCTGGAGGGAACGCCTGGGCGGGGCCGGACGTGGTGGCCGCGGAGAAGGACGACGTGTGTTCGGAACCTGGCCGTCCCGCCGTGTATGGCGCACCCGGAGCCGCCGGAGCATGGCCCGCCATGGTGGGACGTGCTTTGTTGCGCTGGGAGAGGTGGTAGATCAGGAAGATCGCGCCGGCCACCCAGAACACGGTCCAGAGGAGGCCGCTCAAGCCGTTGTGGCTCCACCCCCAGAACCCTCCGCCCAGGCCGGTGAATCCGAGGACGGTGGCGATCAGTGCGCCCGTCATGCCACTGGACCAGCGGCCCGCGCCGGCTTCCTGGACGTGGATCCGGCCGTCCGGTTCCGGGAGGAAGGCCCAGGCCAGGCCGTAGAGCAGTACGCCGATGCCTGCCAGGAGGGTCAGGACTATAAGGGCGCCGCGGATGATGATGGGGTCCACGCCGAGCCGGTGGGCTATGCCGCTGCAGACGCCGCCGATCCAGCGGTCGCTGCCCCGGGAGATGCCCTGGCTGCGGATCCAGCCGAAGAAGTCGCTTGAGGCTGCTGGCGGGGTGGGGCCGGCGTGGAAGGCATAGCCCTGTGCCGGGTCGGAAGCTGGGGGAGCGGTGGGGCCATCCTGCGAACCGCCGGGGCCGCCCTGGGCGGGGCCCGACGCCGGGCCCGGAGGAATCGCGTCGGAGGCCGGCAGCGGCTCGGTGGGCCGCTGGTTGCCGGAGCCGGGCAACGGCCCGGTTGGGTGTTCGTCGTCGGGGGAAGGGGTCTGCGAGTTCATACTTCGATCCTCCCGTCCAAGCCCGTCGCCGCTCTACTGGGGGAAACCCTGAACGGTCCCTGAGCCACCCCCGGGAAAGCGCACAACCCGGTCCGGGCCACCCTGATCCATGCTTGGATTGATCCATGACAACCCTCCCCGCGCGGCCGCCCCTGGCCCGGAGCAGTGACCGGGTCATCGCCGGCGTGTGCTCCGGCCTGGCCCTGCACCTCGGGTGGCCCGTGAAGACCGTCCGCTGGGGCATGGTCCTCGCGTCCTTCGCAGGCGGGGCCGGCCTGGTGTTTTACGCGTGGCTCTGGATCATGGTTCCCACCGCGGATGAGGCTGCCCGGCGCAATACCCGCCGCCCGGCGTCGCCCATTGCCCCGGCGGTGAGCCGGCCCGCCGCCGCAACAACGGACGACGACGGAAGTCCCACGGGTGCCGC
Organism: Pseudarthrobacter sp. MOO14; assembly: GCF_058267675.1. NCBI lineage: Bacteria > Bacillati > Actinomycetota > Actinomycetes > Micrococcales > Micrococcaceae > Pseudarthrobacter > Pseudarthrobacter sp. MOO14. The sequence goes on along the minus strand of NZ_CM177849.1, from coordinate 1,144,895 downwards.
GGGCTCCGGCCCGGCCGGCACGGGCGCAACCCCCGGCGCTCCCTGGTTCCGGGTGCGGGGCATGCGCTACGGCAAGGAGATCCTGCTCGGCTGCGGGCTCCTGCTGGTCGCCGGGATCATGATCGCCCAGTTGCTGGGTGTTGATGTGTCCCTGGGCACCCTCATCCCCGCCGCCGCTGTCCTGGGTGGCGCCTCGATCGCCTGGATGCAACTGGACGAGACCCGCCGGGCGGGACTGGTGGACAAGACCAAGGCGGACCAGGCCGGCGGCTGGGGCCGGCTCGCAGCGGGGCTGGCGCTGGTGGTTGCCGGTGTCCTGGTGATGGTGTCCGGCTCGGGTTCCTGGGAACAGACGTGGCTTGCGCTGCTGGCTTCCGTGGCGGTCCTGGGCGGCGTGGTGCTGGTCCTGCTGCCGTGGGCCTTGAAATTCTGGCGGGACCTCGAAGCCGAGCGTGCGGGCCGCATCCGGGAAACGGAACGCGCGGAGATCGCGGCCCACCTGCACGACTCAGTGCTGCAGACGCTCGCCTTGATCCAGCGGCGGGCGGGCAACGAGCACGACGTCGTCCGCCTGGCCCGCGCGCAGGAGCGTGAGTTGCGTGGCTGGCTCTTTCAGGACCACGGACGGGAAAGCGGCCAATTGTCGGACCGGATCAAGGCCGCAGCCGCCGAGGTGGAGGACCTGCTCGGCAACGCGGTGGAGGTGGTCACGGTGGGTGACGCCGCCATGACGGAGGCTCACGAAGCCTTGGTCCAGGCCAGCCGTGAGGCGATGCTCAATGCCTCCCGGCACGGCGGCGGAACGGTGTCCGTTTATCTTGAGGCTTCGGACGGGCAAGCCGAGATCTTCATCAAGGACAGGGGCCCCGGTTTTGAGCTGGGGAACGTTCCCTCGGACAGGCTTGGCGTCCGGGAATCGATCATCGGCAGAATGAAAAGGCATGGCGGCTCGGCTGCCATCCTCAGTACGGATGACGGCACCGAGGTTCGGCTGAGGCTGCCGGCAGCGGAGAACGCGGAAGGGAAACCATGAGCACCATCCAGGGAACAGGGGGCGCAGCCGCCCGGCCGGCCAAATCCGTGCGGGTGGTGATCGTGGACGATCACGCGATCTTCCGCTCCGGGTTGAAGGCCGACCTCGACGCCAGCATCCACGTGGTGGGGGAAGCCGCCACCGTGGAACAGGCCATCGCCGTGATCGCCGAGCAGCGGCCCGACGTCGTCCTCCTGGACGTGCACCTGCCCGGTGGGCTGGGCGGCGGCGGCCGGGAAGTCATCGCCGGCTCCGCACCCCTCCTCTCCGCCACCCGCTTCCTGGCCCTGAGCGTTTCCGACGCAGCGGAGGACGTGGTGGCGGTGATCCGCGCCGGGGCCAGGGGCTATGTCACCAAGACCATTTCCGGCGCCGAGATCACTGATGCCGTGTTCAGGGTGGCCGGCGGCGACGCCGTGTTCTCTCCGCGCCTGGCCGGGTTCGTCCTGGACGCATTCGGAACCGCTCCCGCGGACATTGCCGACGACGAGCTGGACAAGCTCTCGGCACGCGAACTGGAGGTCATGCGGCTCATCGCCCGGGGCTACAGCTACAAGGAAGTGGCCAAGGAACTCTTCATCAGCATCAAGACGGTGGAAACCCACGTGTCCGCGGTGCTCCGGAAGCTGCAGCTTTCCAGCCGGCATGAGCTGACCAAGTGGGCCGCCGAGCGCCGCCTCCTCTAACAACGCCAGCTCACCTTTGACGCCTTAGACACCGACGCCCGCTCACTTCCTCAAGGAAAGTGAGCGGGCGTCGGTGTCTAACCAGCCGGAAGTGAGCGGGCGTCTACTGGGCCTTGCCCAGGAAGTCCTGCAGGCGCTGGACGCCGGTGGCGAGGTCGTCATCGCCCAGTGCGTAGGAGAGGCGCACGAATCCGGACGGGCCGAACGCCTCGCCGGGGACCACAGCCACCTCTACCTCATCCAGGATCAGGGCGGCCAGCTCGGCAGACGTCTGAGGCGTGGCGGTGCCTGACGCGGTGGGGAATTCCTTGCCCAGCAGCCCCCGGACGTCCGCGTAGACGTAGAAGGCGCCCTTCGGCGTCGGGCATTCCACGCCGTCAATGGCGTTCAGGCCGGCGACGATGGCCTTGCGGCGGCGGTCGAAGGCCACCTTCATCTCATCGACCGCGGTCAGCGGACCGGACACGGCGGCGAGGGCCGCAATCTGCATGATGTTGGAGACGTTGGACGTGGCGTGCGACTGCAGGTTGGTGGCGGCCTTGATGACGTCGGCGGGGCCGATCATCCAGCCCACGCGCCAGCCGGTCATCGCGTACGTCTTGGCGACGCCGTTGAGGATGACCACCTTGTCGCCAAGTTCGGGGGCTGCAGTGGCGATGGAGGTGAAGGGGACGCCGTCGTAGGTGAGGTGCTCGTAGATCTCGTCCGTGACAACCCAGAGGCCCTTTGCTGCGGCCCACTTGCCGATCTCAGCCACCTGCTCCGGCGAGTAGACAGCGCCGGTGGGGTTCGACGGCGAGACGAACAACAGGATCTTCGTCTTGTCCGTGACAGCCGCTTCCAACTGCTCGACGGTTACCAGGTACTCCTGCTCGGGCCCTGCGAAAACTTCCACGGGCACGCCGCCGGCCAGGCGGATCGCCTCGGGGTAGGTGGTCCAGAACGGGGTGGGCACGATCACTTCGTCGCCCGGATCCACCAAGGTGGCGAACGTGTTGTACACAGCCTGCTTGCCGCCGTTGGTGACCAGCACCTGCGAGGGGTCAACGGTATAGCCCGAGTCCCGGAGGGTCTTTTCGGCAATGGCCTTCTTCAGCTCCGGCAAGCCGCCCGCAGGGGAATAGCGGTGGTACTTGGGCTGGCCGGCCGCTTCGATGGCGGCCTGGACAATGTAGTCCGGGGTGGGGAAGTCGGGTTCGCCCGCGCCGAAGCCAATAACCGGCCGGCCTGCTGCCTTGAGCGCCTTCGCCTTGGCATCAACGGCAAGGGTTGCGGATTCGGCAATTGCGGATATGCGCTTGGAAACGCGGGCGGCAGACATGGCAGGTCCGTTCTTCGCTTGCAGCCTGAAGGCTGGAATGTGGGTTTCGACGAGTTCTACTCTAAGCTGTTCAGCGGACCCTCCGGGGAGCCGGTTTGGTTTTGTGACTGCTGACTGCTGCACAAGTCGGACCGGCCGGCGGATGGGCCGGGTCGGGCCGGTTTTACCTACGCGGACTTCTTGCGTAGACTGGTTCACCGGTGTTGAAACACGGATGATGGCGTGCGCCCCAGTTCAAACTGGTGCATGGGTCGTCAAAGAGTGGCATTCACTCCATAGGGTAGTGGCGCAATTGGTAGCGCAGCGGTCTCCAAAACCGCAGGTTGCAGGTTCGAGTCCTGTCTGCCCTGCGCAAGCTGTCTCCGGGCGAAAGCCCGGGGCAGGCGCAGCAACCATGGTTCTGATCAGGGCCGGGTAATCCACCATTGCAAAGATGAGCGAGGACCAGGTGACCGAAACAGCTGCCAGCAGCTCCAAGGGCCGCCCAGCTAAGAAGGAAGCCAAGGCAAGCTTCTTCGCCCGCATTGCTCTCTTTGTCCGCCAGATCATTGGCGAACTCAAGAAGGTTGTGGCCCCCACCCGCAAGGAACTGATCAACTACACGCTCGTGGTGCTGGTGTTCGTGGCCATCATGATGGTCATCGTCAGCCTGCTGGACATTGGTTTCGGAACCGCTGTCAGCTGGATCTTCGGCGGTACCGGCTCGACGGACAGCTAAGGCTGGATGGTCCGCAGGCCGCGTGTTTCGTCCGGGAAACCGGAAGGGAAGCGCCGGTGTGCGGAATTGAGCCATTTAAATAGGCATGTTAGGCAATGAGGAAGCAGGAGACCAAGTGTCTGAGCAGGAGCTCGAGGTAACCGAGTCTGGGCTGGAACAGTCCCAGGACGTCGCGGCAGAAGCCGGTGAAGAGTCCGAGGTTGAGTCCTTCGCGCCCGAATCCGACGACGCCGGCTCCGATGCTGACGGTGCCGCCGGTGAAGAAGCCGACGCCACGGAAGACGGCGACGACGAGTCCGCCGACGCCCTCGCCGCCGCAGCGGCCACCGCAGCCGCTGATCCCGCCGAGGAGTTCAAGGCCAAACTGCGCCGCCAGGAGGGTGACTGGTACGTCATCCACTCCTACGCAGGTTACGAGAACCGCGTGAAGGCCAACCTTGAAACCCGCATCCAGACCCTGGACATGGAAGATTACATCTTCGAAATCCAGGTGCCCATGGAAGAAGTCGTGGAGATCAAGAACGCCCAGCGCAAGGTGATCAACCGCGTCCGCATCCCCGGCTACGTCCTGGTCCGCATGGACCTGACCGACGCCTCCTGGGGCGCCGTCCGCCACACCCCCGGCGTGACCGGCTTCGTGGGCAACGCCCACAACCCGGTCCCGCTGCGCCTGGACGAGGTCTTCTCCATGCTCGCCCCGGTCTTCGAGGAAGAGCAGGCCGAGAAGGGCAAGCCGGTCAACAAGCAGAACCAGGCTCCCGTGGCCGTCGACTTCGAGGTCGGCGAGTCCGTCATCGTCAAGGAAGGCCCGTTCGAGACCCTTCCCGCCACGATCTCCGAGATCAAGCCCGAGTCCCAGACCCTCGTGGTGCTGGTCTCCATCTTCGAGCGCGAAACGCCCGTCACCCTGGCGTTCAACCAGGTCACCAAGATCTGACCAACCGAGAATTCGTTCCGGCACCGCCCGCTTAGCGGCGCCGGAACGGCCGGCCGCCTTGCCATGGCGGCCACAAACCTGAGGCACGCTCCTGTGCCCCAGGACGTTATTGAGAGAAGGACCCTACATTGGCTCCCAAGAAGAAGGTCACCGGCCTCATCAAGCTGCAGATCCAGGCAGGTGCCGCCAACCCGGCCCCGCCGATCGGTCCCGCGCTTGGCCAGCACGGTGTCAACATCATGGAATTCTGCAAGGCGTACAACGCTGCGACGGAAGCCCAGCGCGGAAACGTCATCCCCGTGGAAATCACGGTCTACGAGGACCGTTCCTTCACGTTCATCACCAAGACCCCGCCGGCTGCAGAGCTCATCAAGAAGGCTGCAGGCGTTGCCAAGGGTTCATCCACCCCGCACACCGTCAAGGTTGCCAAGCTGACCCAGGCCCAGGTCAACGAGATCGCCTCCACCAAGATGGAAGACCTCAACGCCACCAGCCTCGAAGGCGCAGCCAAGATCATCGCCGGCACCGCCCGCTCCATGGGTATCACCGTCGAGGGCTAACCACCCTTCCCGCTGTCCAGCGTCAAGGTAATTGACGACGACGGGCGGCACCGCCGGGACACCGGCACCAAACACATTGAAATGTCGGTCATCCGGGCCGGATAACGAACCGGATCACCGACTGTGGCAGGGCCCAGCGCGGTCCGCAGACCACAACTGCACAAGGAGAAATAAGCAGCATGGCAAAGCGCAGCAAAGCATATGAGGCAGCAGCCGCCAAGATCGACGCGGAGAAGCACTACGCACCGTTCGAGGCAGTAACGCTGGCCAAGGACACCAACCCGTCCAAGTTCGACGCAACCGTCGAGGTGGCTTTCCGCCTGGGCGTTGACCCCCGCAAGGCTGACCAGATGGTCCGCGGTACGGTCAACCTGCCCCACGGCACCGGTAAGACCGCCCGCGTCCTGGTCTTCGCCACGGGCGACAAGGCTGAGGCAGCAATCGCAGCCGGCGCGGACTTCGTTGGTTCCGACGACCTGATCGAAAAGATCGCCGCCGGCTGGACCGACTTCGACGCAGCCGTTGCCACCCCTGACCTCATGGGTAAGGTTGGCCGCCTCGGTAAGGTCCTTGGTCCGCGTAACCTGATGCCGAACCCGAAGACGGGCACCGTGACCCCCGACGTCACCAAGGCCGTCAACGACATCAAGGGTGGAAAGATCGACTTCCGCGTCGACAAGCACTCCAACCTGCACTTCATCATCGGCAAGGTGTCGTTCGACGCCATCAAGCTGGCCGAGAACTACGCAGCCGCCCTGGAAGAGGTCCTTCGCCTGAAGCCGTCCGCTGCCAAGGGCCGCTACATCCAGAAGGCCACCGTTGCCACCACGTTCGGTCCCGGCATCTCCGTCGACCCCAACGTCACCAAGGTGCTCACCGAGGCTTAGTCCTTGATGAAAGTTCCTGCCCCGGGCTGATCCCGGAGCATCAGGAGCCCGCCCCGACGCGCATGCGCCGGGGCGGGCTCCTTTGTTGTCCGGCGTATTTGCCTAAGCTGGCTGCATGGATAATCCGGACCCCGCTGGCGTCCCGCCGCTGCCGGCACGTGACGTACTGGTGATTGGCGCCGTCGCGATCCCTGCCGCCGGAAGCGGCCAAGGTCCCTCCGGTACGTTGGCGGACTTCCGGGAGTGCCAGGCCATGCGGGCAGCGGAGGACATGGCTGTGTGGGGAAGCCTGGAGCGCTGCCTGACCGACAAGGAGGCGCTTGAGTACTGGCGTGGCAACCCCTATGAAGAACGGCAGCTCTTCCTGGCCCGGATCGGCAGCGAACCGGTGGGCCTGTGCTCGGTCACCTTCCCGCTGCGGGACAACACGGCCACGGCGGGCATTGAGGTCCTGGTGGTTCCCCGCTGGCGCCGCCGGGGGATCGGGCGTGCGCTGCTGGGCCATGTCGAGGCCGTGGCCCACTCCCGGGGTCGGTCATCCCTTGGCGGCTTCCATGAAATACCCCTGGACGCTTCGGGACATGGCGCCGGCAGGCTGGCCGCGAAGTCCGGGGCCGGGCACTTGCCACTGGACCACCCCGCAAGCGCTTTTGCCCTGTCCGCCGGCTACCAGCTGGAACAGGTGGAACGCTCCAGCCGGCTGGCCCTGCCCGTGGCTGGTGACCGGCTGGCCCGGCTCGAAGCGGAAGGGATCGCGCGTGCAGAGTGCTACACGCTGACGGCCTGGGATGATCGTTGCCCGGAAGAGCTTGTTGCCGCCTTTGCCCGGCTCAAGGAGCGGATGAGCACGGATGCGCCTACCGCGGGCATGGACTGGGAACGCGAGGACTGGGATGCGGCCCGGGTCCGGGGGGACGAATCGGCCCTTGTCCGCAGTGGCGTCCAGTCTTCCGTGGCGGCCGCCGTGCACCGGCCCACTGGCGAGCTGGTGGCGTACACGGTCCTCACCTGGCGCCCCGAGGTGCCGGAGTCGCTGATCCAGCAAGACACCTTGGTGTCGGCAGAGCATCGCGGGCATCGGCTGGGCATGCTGGTCAAGGTGGCCAACCTCCGCCGCGCGCAGGAAAAGTGGCCCCCGGCGCGCTCGGTCCTGACATGGAATGCCAGCGAAAACCAGCATATGCTGGCGATTAATACCGCACTTGGATTCAAGCCTGCCGGCTATGAAGGTGAGTGGCAGAAACGGCTGGGATGATGCCCGAATGGCGATAGACGTAAAGATCGAACAGCTGTGGATTCCGGATTCCCTGGACACCCCGGACGCAGCCGACTTCCTGGCCGCCGTCGAGGTGGGGCGCAAGGTGCGGATGCAGACCTGGGGGAGTGACGATCTCGCCTACGGTCCGCTGGAAAAACTGCTCGAGTTTGCTGATCCCTATGAGCGGCAGCTGATCCTCGTCGCCAAGGTGGACGGAGACATCGTGGGCACTGTGGACATCGCGCTGCCGCTGACGGACCACCTGGACCTTGCCGAACTCACCCTGGACATACTGCCCGAGTTCCAGCGCCAGGGCGTGGGCCGGCGCCTGCTTGAGGCGGCCGAACAGCTGGCTCGCGGCGAGGGACGCACCATGATCCTGGTGGACACCAACCACCCCGGCGCATCACTCCACGAATTTGGTCAGGCCCAGTTGGTCCCGGGCACCGGCCAGGGGTTCGTTCCCTTGGAAAGCCGGGAGGTGGAGTTCGCGCAGCGGACCGGGTACACACTCCAGCACATTGAGCAGTTCAGTTCCTGCCTGCTTCCCCTCGACACGAAGCTGGTGGCCGACCTCCAGGCTGAGGCCGAGGAAGCCAATGGCGGCCGGTACCGGCTGCACCATTGGACGGACCGCTGCCCGGACCAGTGGCTGGAGGCCGTGGCGGTCCTGGAGAACCAGGCGGGTGCAGACGTCGACCCCTCCCTGGACGTGCCGGTTGAGCAGGACATGGTGTTCGACGGCGGGATCCTGCGTGAGGCCGAAGACGTCGCCATCGCGCAGGGAAGGCGGACGGTGGTCACCGCCGTCGAGCACATCGCCACGGGATCGCTGGTGGGACTGACCACCATCACCGTGCTGGCCCACCGCGCCGACGTCGTTTTCCAGGACGATACGTTGGTCCTGCAGGAGCACCGCGGCAACAAGCTGGGCCTGCTGATCAAAGTGGCCAACATGGAGCGGCTCAGCGAGCAGTTCCCGGATGCCCGCATCATCTACACCTGGAATGCCCCCGAGAACCGGTACCTGCTTACGGTCAACAAGCAGCTTGGGTTCCAGACGGCAGGGGTGACGGGTATCTGGCAAAAGGAACTTCCCACCTTGCGGACCAGCACCAGCTGACGCCCGATTTGGCGGACCGGTGCTCCCTCACGTAAGCTGGGAGTACCAAAGACCGTCGGTTGTTGGAAATCCACTCTCCTGTTCATGGCTCAACTCTGCAGTTGTGCGCCGGAGGCCACAGTAGGTTTCCGGACGAAGGACCCTCAACGCAGGGCGGCCGGCGCAGGTGAACGAAGCAAAGCTCCACGGCTCAGCCGTGTTGAGCCAAGCCCCGTGCATCTGCGCGGGGCGTTTTTAGTTTTAGCTCTTTTGAGCGGGGACCGTCGAATACCGGCACTATCCCCGGAAGGAGGGTTATGGCAACGCCTACCAAGGTTTCAGCAGTAGCTGAGATCACTAACGATTTCAAGGAATCGAACGCCGCTGTCCTGACCGAATACCGCGGGCTCACCGTTGCACAGCTCAAGCAGCTGCGTGTTTCTCTCGGCCAGGACACCAAGTTCGCGGTCGTCAAGAACACCCTGACCGCCATTGCAGCCAAGGAAGCCGGCGTCGAAGCATTCGACGGCCAGCTTGCCGGCCCCACTGCAATCGCGTTCATCAAGGGTGACGCAGTTGCCGCTGCCAAGAGCCTGACGGATTTTGCCAAGGCCAACAAGCAGCTGGTCATCAAGACCGGTTACTTCGAGGGCAAGGCATTGGACGCCACCGAGGTTGCAGCCCTGGCTGCCCTCGAGTCCCGTGAGCTGCAGCTCGCCAAGGTTGCGGGCGTCCTCAAGGCACCCGCCGCCGCAGCTGCACGCATCATCGACGCACTGCGCCTCAAGCTTGAAGAAGAGAACGGTGCACCGGCAGCTGCCGAAGCGCCTGCCGCTGAAGAATCTGCTGACTCTTCAGCTGAAGCAGTAGCCGAGGCACCCGCCGAAGCTGCCGCTGCCGAAGAGAACTAATTCTCTTTACCCCACCAGACTCCGGTGTCAGGCCCGGCTCCGCGCCGCTCGGACACCACAACAGGAAGGACGCCAACCATGGCGAAGCTCAGCAACGAAGAGCTCATTGAAGCTTTCAAGGAACTGACCATCATCGAGCTCTCCGAGTTCGTCAAGCTCTTCGAAGAGACCTTCGAAGTTACCGCCGCTGCTGTTGCAGTTGCCGGCCCCGCCGGTGGCGGAGCTGCTGAAGAGGTTGAAGAGAAGACCGACTTCGACGTCATCCTCGAATCTGCCGGTGACAAGAAGATCGCCGTCATCAAGGAAGTTCGCGCCATCACCTCCCTCGGCCTCAAGGAAGCCAAGGACCTGGTTGACAGCGCCCCCAAGGCTGTTCTCGAAGGCGCCAACAAGGAAGCTGCCGAGAAGGCCAAGGAGCAGCTCGAGGCTGCAGGCGCCACCGTTACCCTCAAGTAACAACGCCTTTTCCTCGGGAAACCCCGCCCCACTGCGAGCCAGTTGGGCGGGGTTTCCTGCTTTAAGCGGGGCCGAAGGGTCAGCCGGGATCTGAGATGTCGGCGACTACGGCATCCAGGGCTGCGGTCAGCGAGTCGGCGTCAACGAACGCACTGTAGCCGTGGGCTCCGGCGCCCATGGAGATCCGGCGCCCGGTGATCGTGGCGTCGGCATAGACAGGCCATGCCGTGGTGCTGCCCAGCGGCGTGATGGTGCCACGCTCGTAGCCGGTCACTTCCAGGGCAACGTCTGCCGGTGGCAGCGAGAGCTTGTTGACGCCCAGCAGGGACCGGAGTTTCGGCCAGGAAATCTGCCGGTCGCCTGGAACCAGCGCGAACAGGAATGAACCGTCCTTGTGCTTGACCACCAGTGACTTCACAATGTCGGCCGGCGGGATGCCCAGGATATCGGCCGCTTCGGCGAGGCTGGGTGCCTGCGGACGTTCCACGACGTCAACGTGCAGGCCGCGCGCGGCGGCGTCGGCCAGGAAACGTTCCCGCCCGACGCCGTCCGTTCCGTTTGCGGTCAGGCCCGCCATTAGTCGCGGTAGAGCAGGAGCGCTTCGCCCTGCCCCCCTCCGCCGCACAGGGCCACCGCGGCCTTGCCCGTCCCGCGGCGCTTGAGCTCATGGGCGGCGTGCGCGGCCAGCCGCGCCCCGGAAGCCCCGATCGGATGCCCCAGGGCGATCGCCCCGCCATGGATGTTGCACTTTTCCAGGGGGTAGTCCAAATCCTTGAGCGACTGCACGGCAACGGAACCGAAGGCCTCGTTGATCTCGATGAAGTCCAGGTCGGCCGTGCTCCAGCCGGCTTTGCCGAGGGCATTCATGATCGCGTGCGAAGGCTGTGAATGCAGGGAGTTGTCCGGTCCGGCAACCTGGCCCGGCTTCCCGACGACGGCCAGGTACTCCAGGCCGTGTTCGTCGGCGTAGGCGCGGGAAGCGAGCACCAGTGCGGTGGCGCCGTCGGACAGGGGAGAAGAGTTGCCGGCCGTGATGGTTCCGTCCGTAACGAATGCGGCGCGCAGCCCGGCGAGCGACTCCACGGAGGTGTTGGGGCGCACGCCCTCGTCGGTGTCCACCACCAGTGGATCGCCCTTCCGCTGCTTCACGCTGACCGGGGCGATTTCGCCGTCGAACGTTCCGTTCTTTGCCGCGAGGGCCGCGCGTTGGTGGGACTGTGCGGCCACGTTGTCCTGGGAGGTCCGGTCGATGCCCAGGGTGAGGTTGCGCGTCTCGGTGGACAACCCCATGGACTCGCCGTCGAAGGCGTCGGTCAAACCGTCGTGGGCGGCTGCGTCAAGTGCCTGGATGGAGCCGTAGGTCCATCCCTGGCGGGACCCGGGGAGCAGGTGCGGTGCCCGGCTCATGGATTCCTGGCCGCCGGCCACCACCACGGCTGCTTCGCCGGCCCGGATCATGCGGGCGGCGTCGATCACGGCGGTGAGCCCGGAGAGGCATACCTTATTGACCGTCACGGCGGGGACGTTCCAGCCGATCCCGGCGCCGATGGAGCTTTGCCGCGCAGGGTTTTGGCCGGCACCCGCCTGCAGTACCTGGCCCATGATCACGGCTTCCACGTCGGCTGCATCAATGCCGCTGGCCGCCAAGGCAGCCCTGATGGCGTGGGCGCCGAGGTCCACCGCCGTCAGGCTGGACAGTTGGCCGTTGATGCGGCCCTGCGGGGTCCGCGCTGCTGCAAGGATGACAACGTCACTGTTGTCAGGAGAGTTGCCCATGGTCATCACTTTCAATCCGGTTCAGGTGTAAGCCACCAAGGCTATCGTGAGCCTGGTCACCCATATACTCAAACGCCGAATCGTCTGTGTGCATTCCGGCGTCCCGGTTGCGGCAGGAATCCTCCCCTCCGGGCGGGAGGCCGCGGCAGGCGGGGGAGAGGTCCCCATCCCGGCATTGTGCACGACGGCGGCGCCTTGCGTAGGGTGGTGGGCGAGGCTTTCCAGGGGGACACCGGTTCCGGGGCCGTGACGGACGGAGCGAGAACATGAAGACGACATTTGCCGCAGCAGCCCTTGCCGCCGTTGCCGCGCTCACCGGCTGCTCGGTATCGACACCGTCGCCGGCGGACTCAACTCAGCCGTCCGCTTCGCCCTCGGTCCGGTCCAGCGATGGCAGCACGCCCCGTGCGTCAGCAACGTCAACAGGCGCCGGCAACGCGGCTGCGGGTACCAAGGAAGCCTGTGAACTCTTCAACACATTGTTCGCGGACTATGCTGCCGTTTCCCCCACCGATGCAAAAGGCTACGAGGACGTCTACCTGAAGGCCCAAGATGCCAAAGCCACGGTTTCCGGCGACCTTGAGGGACTCTTCGCCTCGCTCAGCCTGCTTGCGATCGACCACTCGGCTGCCGCTGAGTCCGGCGGCACGCCCGCCCAGGAGTCCAAGGACGCCGTGCGTGACGCCGTCTTCGCCAACTCGGGAACCTGTACGGCGGAAGGCGTCACGCTGCGCCTGTAGGGTGCCCGGTGCACAGCGTGAAAACAGGTGCTTGCAATCCGGCCGGATGTGGGGTAGACACGTAGGTTGTTTTGCCGTATCGTAGATATTTGCGTCTTCCCTGTTTACCTTCAGCCTTCATATAGCGGTGGGCTTTGCCTGGCAGCTGGCAATAAACGTGCCGTGACAACGTCACAGCATCGTCAGCGCGGGTCCCGGGTCATATAGCGGAACCGGATGGTAGCGCTGCGGAGTCACTCCGCAGGGTGCACAGCGGGGGAGATCTGAAAACGCCTGAAGGTCTGTGGAAGGATCCCTCTTGGTCGCCTCGAGCACCTCTAATAACGAAACCGCTAACACCGCCGACAGCACTGATGGTGCCACTCGCCGGCTCTCATTCGCAAAGATTCACGAACCTCTTGACGTTCCGAATCTGCTTGCCCTGCAGACAGACAGCTTCGACTGGCTGGTCGGCAATGAGCGCTGGCAGGCACGCGTGGCAAAGGCTGTCGAAGAAAACGATCTCAGCGTCGCCACCACGTCCGGCCTGTCGGACATCTTTGAAGAGATCTCCCCGATTGAGGACTTCCAGGGCACCATGTCCCTGAGCTTCTCCGATCCGGAGTTCGCTGACCCCAAGTACACAATGGCCGAGTGCAAGGACCGGGACGCAACGTACTCGGCTCCGCTGTACGTGAAGGCCGAGTTCATGAACAACAACACGGGCGAAATCAAGCAGCAGACCGTGTTCATGGGCGACTTCCCGCTGATGACCGAGAAGGGTACCTTCGTGGTCAACGGCACCGAGCGTGTCGTCGTCTCACAGCTGGTCCGTTCGCCGGGCGCCTACTTCGAGCGCGCCGCTGACAAGACCAGCGACAAGGACATCTTCACCGCCAAGATCATCCCGTCCCGCGGTGCCTGGTTCGAGCTCGAGATCGACAAGCGCGACCAGGTAGGTGTCCGCCTCGACCGCAAGCGCAAGCAGTCCGTCACCGTCCTGCTGAAGGCCCTCGGCTGGACCGAAGGCCAGATCCTCGAAGAGTTCGGCCAGTACGACTCCATGCGGGCAACCCTGGAGAAGGACGCCACCGAGACCCGCGAAGACGCCCTGCTGGACATCTACCGCAAGCTGCGTCCGGGCGAGCCGCCCACCGTCGAGGCTGCCCAGTCCCTGCTGGACAACCTGTACTTCAACTCCAAGCGCTACGATCTGGCCAAGGTTGGCCGCTACAAGATCAACCGCAAGCTCGGCATCGACCGCTCCCTTGGTGACAAGGAAGCCTCGGTCCTGCACGTTGAAGACATCGTTGCCATGATCAAGTTCCTCGTCGCGCTGCACGCCGGCGAGAAGACCATCAAGGGCACCCGCGATGGCCAGGAAGTGGACCTGCGCGTCGAAATCGACGATATCGACCACTTCGGCAACCGCCGCATCCGCGCCGTCGGCGAGCTCATCGAGAACCAGGTCCGCACCGGCCTGTCCCGCATGGAGCGCGTCGTCCGCGAGCGTATGACCACCCAGGACGTCGAGGCCATCACGCCGCAGACCCTGATCAACATCCGCCCTGTGGTTGCAGCCATCAAGGAGTTCTTCGGAACGTCCCAGCTGTCCCAGTTCATGGACCAGAACAACCCGCTCTCGGGCCTGACCCACAAGCGCCGCCTGTCCGCGCTTGGCCCGGGTGGTCTGTCCCGTGACCGTGCCGGCATGGAAGTCCGTGACGTGCACCCGTCCCACTACGGACGTATGTGCCCCATCGAAACTCCTGAAGGCCCGAACATCGGCCTGATCGGTTCGCTGGCGTCCTACGGCCGGATCAACCCGTTCGGTTTCATCGAAACCCCGTACCGGCTGGTCAAGGACGGCGTCGTGTCCGACGACGTCCAGTACCTGACGGCCGACGACGAGGCCGAGGTGCTTATCGCGCAGGCCAACGCCCCGCTGGACGAGAACAACAAGTTCGCCGAGGACACCGTCCTGGTCCGTGCCCGCGGTGGTGGAGGCGAGCCCGTCCTGGTTCCCGCCGCCGACGTCGAGTTCATGGACGTCTCCCCGCGCCAGATGGTGTCCGTGGCAACCGCCCTGATCCCGTTCCTGGAGCACGACGACGCCAACCGTGCGCTCATGGGTGCCAACATGCAGCGCCAGGCCGTGCCGCTGGTCCGTTCCGAGGCCCCGTTCGTGGGTACCGGCATGGAACGCGCCGCCGCCGTCGACGCAGGTGACGTTGTCATCGCCAAGAAGGCCGGTGTGGTCACCGAGGTTTCCGCCGAGCTCGTCATCATGCTCAACGACGACGGTACCGAGACCAACTACCGCATCAACAAGTTCGCCCGTTCCAACCAGGGCAACTGCTACAACCACCGCGTCCTGGTGAACGAAGGCCAGCGCCTGGAAGTCGGCGGCATCATCGCCGACGGCCCGGCAACGGACCAGGGTGAACTTGCACTCGGCAAGAACCTGCTCGTGGCATTCATGTCCTGGGAAGGCCACAACTTCGAGGACGCCATCATCCTCTCGCAGCGCATCGTTGCCGAGGACGTCCTCTCCTCCATCCACATCGAGGAGCACGAGATCGATGCCCGCGACACCAAGCTTGGTGCCGAGGAGATCACCCGTGACATCCCCAACGTGTCCGAGGAAGTCCTGGCCGGCCTGGACGAGCGCGGCATCATCCACATCGGTGCCGAGGTTGAAGCAGGCGACATCCTGGTCGGAAAGGTCACCCCGAAGGGTGAAACCGAACTGACCCCGGAAGAGCGCCTGCTGCGCGCCATCTTCGGTGAGAAGTCCCGCGAAGTGCGCGACACCTCCCTGAAGGTGCCGCACGGCGAGTCCGGCACCGTCATCGGCGTCCGCGTCTTCGACCGCGACAACGACGACGAGCTGCCCCCGGGCGTGAACCAGCTGGTCCGCGTCTACGTGGCTGCCAAGCGCAAGATCACCGACGGCGACAAGCTCGCCGGCCGCCATGGCAACAAGGGCGTTATCTCCAAGATCCTCCCGGTCGAGGACATGCCCTTCCTTGCCGACGGCACCCCCGTTGACATCGTCCTGAACCCGCTGGGTGTTCCGGGCCGCATGAACGTGGGCCAGGTGCTCGAAACGCACCTCGGCTGGGTTGCCAAGACCGGCTGGAAGATCGAAGGCGAGCCCGAGTGGGTCAAGCAGCTGCCGAACCTGCCGCGCGAGAGTGGCCCCACCACTGTTGCCACGCCGGTGTTCGACGGTGCCCGCGAAGAGGAAATCACGGGCCTGCTGGATTCCACCAACGTGACCCGTGACGGTGACCGCCTGATCAACTCCTCGGGCAAGACCCGCCTGTTTGACGGCCGCTCCGGCGAACCGTTCCCGGATCCGATCTCGGTCGGCTACATGTACATCCTGAAGCTCCACCACCTGGTGGACGACAAGATCCACGCGCGCTCCACCGGCCCGTACTCCATGATCACGCAGCAGCCGCTGGGTGGTAAGGCACAGTTCGGTGGCCAGCGCTTCGGTGAAATGGAAGTGTGGGCGCTCGAAGCTTATGGCGCCGCCTACACGCTCCAGGAGCTCCTCACGATCAAGTCGGATGACATCCACGGCCGCGTGAAGGTCTACGAAGCGATCGTCAAGGGCGAGAACATCCCCGAGCCGGGTGTTCCCGAATCCTTCAAGGTCTTGATCAAGGAAATGCAGTCGCTGTGCCTGAACGTGGAAGTGCTTTCCACGGACGGAACCACAATTGAAATGCGTGACTCTGATGACGCAGTCTTCACGGCTGCGGAAGAACTGGGCATCGATCTGTCTCGCGCAGAGCCCAGCTCCGTAGAAGAGGTCTAGCAGGAGGTTGACGACGGCGGGTGACCACCCGCCGTCGTACGCCCCCTCCCTCCTCCCGCAACCAGGGCGCCCGGTGGTTGAGCTGTCGAAACCCCGGCGCCGTCAAGACTTCAGAATTTAGAGAACAAGAGAGAACAGGGACCATATGTCCAGCGAATCCTCCTTCGGCCTCATGCAGATCGGCCTCGCCACCGCGGAAGACATCCGCGGCTGGTCGTACGGCGAGGTTAAGAAGCCGGAAACCATCAACTACCGCACGCTCAAGCCCGAGAAGGACGGCCTCTTCTGCGAGAAGATCTTCGGCCCGTCCCGGGACTGGGAGTGCTACTGCGGCAAGTACAAGCGCGTGCGCTTCAAGGGCATCATCTGTGAGCGCTGTGGCGTCGAAGTCACCCGCGCCAAGGTCCGCCGTGAGCGCATGGGCCACATCGAGCTGGCCGCTCCCGTCACGCACATCTGGTACTTCAAGGGTGTTCCGTCCCGCCTGGGCTACCTCCTTGACCTGGCTCCGAAGGACCTCGAAAAGGTCATCTACTTCGCCGCCTACATGATCACCAGCGTCGACGAGGCCGCCCGCCACGAGGAACTGCCCAACCTGCAGGTTGAGCACGACATCGAGAAGAAGCAGCTGATCGACAACCGCGACGCCGACATCGCCGCGATCGCCCGCGACCTCGAAGGCGAAATCGCACGCCTCGAGGGCGAAGGCGCCAAGGCAGCGGACAAGAAGAAGGCCCGCGACTCCGCCGACCGCCAGATGGCCAACGTGCGCAAGCGCGCCGACGCCGACATCGAGCGCCTCGAGCAGGTCTGGGACCGCTTCAAGAACCTCAAGGTCGCGGACCTCGAAGGTGACGAAGGCCTGTACCGCGAACTGCGCGACCGCTACGGCATGTACTTCGAAGGCTCCATGGGTGCCGAGGCCATCAAGAAGCGTCTTGAGAACTTCGACATGCAGGCTGAGTCCGACCTGCTGCGCGACATCATCGCCAACGGCAAGGGCCAGCGCAAGACCCGCGCCCTCAAGCGCCTGAAGGTGGTCAACGCGTTCCTGACCACCAACAACAGCCCGCTCGGCATGGTGCTCGACGCCGTCCCGGTGATCCCGCCGGAACTGCGCCCGATGGTCCAGCTGGACGGTGGCCGCTTCGCGACCTCCGACCTGAACGACCTCTACCGCCGCGTGATCAACCGGAACAACCGCCTCAAGCGCCTGCTTGACCTTGGTGCTCCGGAGATCATCGTCAACAACGAGAAGCGCATGCTTCAGGAAGCTGTTGACAGCCTCTTCGACAACGGCCGCCGCGGCCGTCCGGTCACCGGACCGGGCAACCGTCCGCTGAAGTCCTTGAGCGACATGCTCAAGGGCAAGCAGGGCCGTTTCCGCCAGAACCTCCTCGGCAAGCGCGTCGACTACTCCGGCCGTTCGGTCATCGTCGTCGGCCCGCAGCTGAAGCTGCACCAGTGCGGCCTGCCCAAGCAGATGGCCCTGGAGCTCTTCAAGCCGTTCGTGATGAAGCGCCTGGTTGACCTCAACCACGCCCAGAACATCAAGTCGGCCAAGCGGATGGTGGAGCGCTACCGCCCGCAGGTCTGGGACGTTCTCGAAGAGATCATCACCGAACACCCGGTGCTGCTCAACCGTGCACCTACCCTGCACCGCCTGGGCATCCAGGCGTTCGAGCCGCAGCTTGTTGAAGGCAAGGCAATCCAGCTGCACCCGCTGGTTTGTGGCGCGTTCAACGCAGACTTCGACGGTGACCAGATGGCAGTCCACCTGCCGCTGAGCCCCGAAGCGCAGGCTGAGGCCCGCATCCTGATGCTGTCCTCGAACAACATCCTGAAGCCCTCCGACGGACGCCCGGTCACCCTGCCCTCGCAGGATATGATCATCGGCCTCTACCACCTGACCACCAAGCGCAAGGGTTCAGCCGGCGAAGGCCGTATCTTCGGTTCGGTTTCGGAAGCCATCATGGCGTTCGACGCCCGCGAGCTGCACCTGAACTCGCAGGTCAAGATCCGGCTCGAAGGCTTCGTGCCCTACGCCGGCTGGGAAGCTCCGGAAGGCTGGGAGCAGGGTCAGCCCGCTCTCGTCCAGACCTCCCTGGGCCAGGTCCTCTTCAACGAGACCCTGCCCGAGGACTACCCCTGGGTCGAGGCTGTTGCCGACAAGGGCGAGCTGTCCCGGATCGTCAACGACCTCGCCGAGCGCTACCCGAAGGTGGTCACCGCGGCAACGCTGGACAACCTGAAGGACGCCGGTTTCTACTGGGCCACCCGCTCAGGCGTCACGGTTGCCATCTCCGACATCGAGGTCCCGGCTGCCAAGCCGGAAATCCTTGCCGGTTACGAGGAACGGGCCGCCAAGATCCAGGGCCAGTACGACAAGGGCCTGATCGACGACGACGAGCGTCGCCAGGAACTGATCGAGATCTGGAACAAGGCCACCAACGACATCGCCTCGGTGATGCGCGAGAGCCTGTCACCGATGAACACCATCAACCGCATGGTGTCCTCCGGTGCACGTGGTAACTGGATGCAGGTCCGCCAGATCGCGGGTATCCGTGGCCTGGTGGCCAACCCGAAGGGCGAGATCATCCCGCGCCCCATCAAGTCCTCCTACCGTGAGGGCCTGTCGGTGCTGGAATACTTCATCGCCACGCACGGTGCCCGTAAGGGCCTGGCCGATACCGCCCTGCGTACCGCCAACTCGGGTTACCTGACCCGTCGCCTGGTGGACGTCTCGCAGGACGTCATCGTCCGTGAAGAAGACTGCGGCACCGAGCGCGGCTTGGTCACGCCCATCGCCGTCGCCGATTCCAACGGTGAGCTCGTCCTGGACGAGAACGTCGAGAACAGCGCCTACGCCCGTACGCTGGCCGTCGACGTCGTGGACTCCGAGGGCAATGTCCTCGCAGCCGCCGGCACCGACTGCGGCGACGTCGTCATCGCGGAACTCTTCAAGGCAGGCATCACCGAGGTCAAGGTCCGCTCGGTCCTCACCTGTGAGTCCAGCGTCGGCACCTGCGCCCTGTGCTACGGCCGTTCGCTGGCCACCGGCAAGACCGTGGACATCGGCGAGGCCGTGGGCATCATTGCCGCACAGTCCATCGGTGAACCCGGTACCCAGCTGACCATGCGTACGTTCCACACCGGTGGTGCAGTTTCCGCCGGCGGTGGCGACGACATCACCCAGGGTCTGCCCCGTATCCAGGAGCTCTTCGAAGCCCGTACTCCGAAGGGTGTCGCGCCGATTGCCGAAGCAGCCGGCCGCATCACCATCGAAGAGTCCGAGCGCCAGATGCGCCTGGTCATCACCCCGGATGACGGAACGGAAGAGATCGCTTACCCGGTCCTGCGCCGTTCACGCCTGCTCATCGAAGACGGTGACCACGTCACCGTTGGCCAGAAGCTGATCAACGGTCCCGTGGACCCCAAGCAGGTCCTGCGCATCATGGGTCCGCGTGCCGCCCAGAAGTTCCTGGTGGACGAGGTCCAGGGCGTCTACCGCAGCCAGGGCATCGGTATCCACGACAAGCACGTCGAGGTTATCGTCCGCCAGATGCTGCGGCGCGTCACGGTCATCGAGTCCGGTGAATCGGACTTGCTGCCCGGCGAGCTCGCCGAGCGGAGCCGGTTCGAGGAGGCCAACCGCCGCGTTGTGTCCGAGGGCAAGACTCCGGCTTCCGGACGTCCTGAGCTCATGGGCATCACCAAGGCGTCGCTGGCCACCGAGTCCTGGCTCTCGGCCGCTTCCTTCCAGGAGACCACCCGCGTCCTGACGCAGGCGGCCATGGAAGGCAAGAGCGATCCGCTGCTTGGCCTGAAGGAGAACGTCATCATCGGTAAGCTGATCCCCGCCGGCACGGGCCTCCCGCGCTACACGGAGGTCACGGTCGAGCCCACTGAAGAAGCGAAGGCCAACCTGTTCACCGGCCCCAGCGCATTCAGCGATTTCTCGTACGACACCCTGGGCGGTGACGGAGCTCCCGAGTTCCACGCCATCCCGCTGGATGACTACGACCTCGGCAACGACTTCCGCTAACGAGCAGAAGCCGGCTTAGCCGAAAGGGATGGTCCCGCACCGCACGGTGGGGGACCATCCCCCTTTAACCCGTCGATTAAGGCCTGGACACTGTCCGTGGTAGACTGGTTACCAATTGTTATTGTGGCAGTGGATGAGTGCGCCGGTATCAGCTGAAAGGCTGGGCCAGAGCGACGTTTCCGGTTTGCAGGGTTCTTGTGCAACGTATGCCACATTTTTGCATGCCTAGGGACTGATGGGATCGCAAGCTCCTTCCCGGTATGCGATCCGACTATTAAAGGCTTCGCCTTCGCCGCCATGAAGATCCTCTTCAGGGCTCGGGCGGCGGGGCAACGCAACAAGAGAGTGGCCGGAAACAGCCACTCCGGATAAAACGGAGAACACGAGAGTGCCTACGATTAACCAGCTGGTCCGCAAGGGCCGCACGCCTAAGGTCTCAAAGACCAAGGCTCCCGCGCTTAAGGGCAGCCCCATGCGCCGCGGTGTTTGCACCCGCGTTTACACCACCACCCCGAAGAAGCCGAACTCGGCTCTGCGTAAGGTGGCGCGTGTTCGCCTCAACGGCGGCGTGGAAGTTACCGCCTACATCCCCGGTGTTGGCCACAACCTGCAGGAGCACTCCATTGTGCTCGTCCGCGGTGGTCGTGTTAAGGACCTCCCCGGTGTCCGCTACAAGATCGTCCGTGGCGCCCTTGATACCCAGGGCGTGAAGAACCGTAAGCAGGCCCGCAGCCGCTACGGCGCAAAGATGGAGAAGAAGTAATATGCCTCGCAAGGGTCCGGCCCCCAAGCGGCCGCTCGTTTCGGATCCGGTTTACGGCTCCCCGCTGGTAACCCAGCTCATCAACAAGGTGCTTGTTGACGGCAAGAAGTCCACTGCAGAGCGCATCGTCTACGGTGCCCTCGAAGGCGCACGCGCCAAGTCCGGTGGCGACCCCGTCGCAGCGCTGAAGAAGGCCATGGACAACGTCAAGCCTTCGCTTGAAGTTCGCTCCCGCCGCGTCGGTGGCGCCACCTACCAGGTCCCGGTTGAGGTCAAGCCGGGCCGCTCCACCGCACTCGCCCTGCGCTGGCTGGTTGGCTACTCCAAGGCCCGCCGTGAAAAGACGATGACCGAGCGCCTCCAGAACGAAATCCTGGATGCGTCCAACGGTCTCGGTGCCGCTGTGAAGCGTCGCGAAGACACCCACAAGATGGCCGAGTCCAACAAGGCCTTCGCACACTACCGCTGGTAATACTCCCCGGGCGCCGCCGGCTCAACAGAGCCGGCGGCGAACGTGTAGTCCATCCCAAAAGGAGACCCCGTGGCACAGGACGTGCTTACCGACCTTAGTAAGGTCCGCAACATCGGCATCATGGCCCACATTGATGCCGGCAAGACCACCACAACCGAGCGCATCCTGTTCTACACGGGTGTGAACCACAAGATCGGCGAAACGCACGACGGCGCTTCGACCACTGACTGGATGGAACAGGAAAAGGAACGCGGCATCACCATCACGTCTGCCGCCGTGACCTGCTTCTGGGAGAACAACCAGATCAACATCATCGACACCCCCGGCCACGTTGACTTCACGGTTGAGGTTGAGCGCTCCCTGCGCGTCCTCGACGGTGCAGTTGCCGTCTTCGATGGCAAGGAAGGCGTTGAGCCGCAGTCGGAAACCGTTTGGCGCCAGGCTGACAAGTACAACGTTCCGCGTATCTGCTTCGTCAACAAGATGGACAAGCTCGGTGCTGACTTCTACTTCACCGTAGACACCATCATCAGCCGCCTCGGTGCCAAGCCGCTGGTCATGCAGCTGCCCATCGGTGCCGAGAACGACTTCATCGGCGTCGTCGACCTGCTTTACATGCGTGCCCTGGTTTGGCCGGGCGACGCCAAGGGCGACGTGACCATGGGTGCCAAGTACGAAATCCGCGAGATCCCTGCCGACCTGCAGGAAAAGGCTGAAGAGTACCGCGCGAACCTCGTTGAGACGGTCGCCGAGTCCTCTGAGGAACTCATGGAGAAGTACCTCGAGGGCGAAGAGATCTCGATCGACGAGCTCAAGGCCGGCATCCGCAAGATGACCATCAACTCCGAGCTGTACCCGATCTTCTGTGGCTCCGCCTTCAAGAACCGCGGCGTCCAGCCGATGCTCGATGCCGTGGTGGACTACCTGCCGAACCCGCTCGACGTCCCCCCGATGGTCGGCCACGATCCTCGCGACGAAGAGAAGGAACTGACCCGCAAGCCTTCCTCGGAAGAGCCCTTCTCGGCTCTGGCCTTCAAGATTGCGGCCCACCCCTTCTTCGGCCAGCTCACCTTCATCCGCGTGTACTCCGGTCACGTGGAAGCAGGCGCCCAGGTGGTCAACTCCACCAAGGGCAAGAAGGAGCGCATCGGCAAGCTGTTCCAGATGCACGCCAACAAGGAAATGCCCGTCGAGGGTGCTACCGCCGGCCACATCTATGCAGCCATCGGTCTGAAGGACACCACCACGGGCGACACCCTGTGCGATGCCAACAACCAGATCGTGCTCGAGTCCATGAGCTTCCCGGAGCCCGTGATCTCGGTTGCCATCGAGCCGAACACCAAGGGTGACCAGGAGAAGCTCTCCACGGCCATCCAGAAGCTCTCCGCTGAGGACCCCACCTTCCAGGTGTCCCTCAACGAAGACACCGGCCAGACCATCATCGCCGGCATGGGCGAGCTCCACCTGGACATCCTGGTGGACCGCATGCGCCGCGAATTCAAGGTCGAGGCCAACGTGGGCAAGCCCCAGGTTGCTTACCGCGAAACCATCAAGCGCGCCGTCGAACGCCACGACTACACGCACAAGAAGCAGACCGGTGGTTCGGGCCAGTTCGCAAAGATCCAGATCGCGATCGAGCCGCTGGACACCGCCGAGGGCGAGCTGTACGAGTTTGAGAACAAGGTCACCGGTGGCCGCGTTCCCCGCGAGTACATCCCGTCTGTTGACGCGGGCATCCAGGATGCGCTGAACGACGGCGTCCTGGCCGGCTACCCGGTTGTCGGCATCAAGGCCACGCTGATTGACGGCGCGTACCACGATGTTGACTCTTCGGAAATGGCGTTCAAGATCGCCGGCCGCATGGCTTTCAAGGAAGCTGCGCGCAAGGCGAACCCGGTCCTGCTTGAACCGCTGATGGATGTCGAGGTCCGCACCCCTGAGGAATACATGGGTGAAGTTATCGGTGACCTCAACTCCCGCCGTGGCCAGATGCAGTCCATGGAAGATGCACAGGGCGTCAAGGTCATCCGTGCGCACGTTCCGCTGTCCGGCATGTTCGGCTACATCGGTGACCTGCGCTCGAAGACCCAGGGCCGTGCTGTGTACTCCATGACGTTCAACAGCTACGCCGAGGTCCCGAAGGCAGTTGCCGACGAGATCATCCAGAAGACCCGCGGCGAGTAGTCCTTCGGACTTTTCGCAGCGAAAAACTCGGGTGCGCTTGCCGGTTACGGAAAGCACAGCCGGTGCAGGTGGCCGGGGCACGGTCGGATTCGTCCGGTCAAGCCGGTTCCCGGCCATCTGCACGAACAGGCTCTAGGGACTAGTATTAGTTCCTGAATCTGCAATTTCACCAATCCAAAGCCCCCCAAGTAGACTTACCTGAGTTTCTGCCGCGACAAGAGCGGCAGGAGGGTATGTCATTTGAAAACGTTCTAGGAGGAACCTGTGGCAAAGGCAAAGTTCGAGCGGACTAAGCCGCACGTCAACATCGGCACCATTGGTCACGTTGACCACGGTAAGACGACGCTGACGGCCGCCATTTCCAAGGTGCTGTACGACAAGTACCCGACTCTCAACGAGAAGCGTGACTTCGCGTCGATCGACTCTGCACCCGAAGAGCGTCAGCGCGGTATTACCATCAACATCTCCCACGTGGAGTACCAGACCGAGAAGCGTCACTACGCACACGTTGACGCCCCCGGCCACGCTGACTACATCAAGAACATGATCACCGGTGCTGCACAGATGGACGGCGCAATCCTCGTGGTTGCCGCTACCGACGGCCCGATGGCTCAGACCCGCGAGCACGTTCTGCTGGCCCGCCAGGTTGGTGTTCCCTACCTGCTGGTCGCGCTGAACAAGGCCGACATGGTTGACGACGAAGAGCTCCTCGACCTCGTCGAAATGGAAGTTCGCGAGCTCCTGAGCTCGCAGGGCTTCGATGGCGACAACGCTCCGGTTGTCCGCGTCTCCGGCCTGAAGGCCCTGGAAGGCGACCCCGAGTGGGTCAAGTCCGTTGAGGACCTGATGGCTGCAGTCGACGAGTCCGTTCCGGACCCCGTACGTGACCGCGACAAGCCGTTCCTGATGCCGATCGAAGACGTCTTCACCATCACCGGTCGTGGCACTGTTGTTACGGGCCGCGCCGAGCGTGGAACCCTCGCCATCAACTCCGAGGTCGAGATCGTCGGCATCCGCCCGGTCCAGAAGACCACGGTTACCGGTATCGAGATGTTCCACAAGCAGCTCGACGAAGCATGGGCCGGCGAGAACTGTGGCCTCCTGCTCCGCGGTCTGAAGCGCGACGATGTCGAGCGTGGCCAGGTTGTCGTCAAGCCGGGTTCCATCACCCCGCACACCGACTTCGAGGCCAACGTCTACATCCTGTCCAAGGACGAAGGCGGACGTCACAACCCGTTCTACTCCAACTACCGCCCGCAGTTCTACTTCCGCACCACGGACGTAACCGGCGTTATCACCCTGCCCGAGGGCACGGAAATGGTTATGCCCGGCGACAACACTGAGATGACCGTTGCGCTCATCCAGCCCATCGCAATGGAAGAGGGCCTCGGCTTCGCAATCCGTGAAGGCGGCCGCACCGTTGGTTCGGGACGTGTCACCAAGATCATCAAGTAGTTTCTGCTGATCACGGACCATCCGAATCCTTGATTCGGTAATCCACAGGAAACCCCGCTGCCCAGTGCAGCGGGGTTTTCTTTTGCTACCATTTATCCAGTCGTTTGATAAATAAATGGGGACCGTTGTCTTATGGAAGAAGGCCCGACATGAGGGACGAGTCGTATGCCGCAGGGTACCGCGCCGGTCATCTGCAGGGGTGGCTGGACGCCATGGCTCAAGTAGACCAAATGCGGCGTCCGGCCAGTGCGGACCAACCCGCGGCGCAGGAAGTGAACCCGGCGCGGGTCTCTGTGGACGCGGCTCCTCCTGTGCTTCCGCCAGTTGCCGGAACGCTCGCCGCGGCAGCCGCTTTCGGGCAGCCCGCACCGGCATCCTCCGCACTGACCCGGCAGGCCGACGCCGACCGGTTGGGAATCGTCTCCGGCCCCGGACGGGCGGTACCGCCGCGGCCCCCCGCGCCAGTCCCATCGGGTGCCCGTGCCGTGCCGCGTGCCGTCACGCCGGCCGAGCGCCAGGCGCGCCGGGAACGCCGGGACCGGCAGAACATCAACATAACGCTCTACGTCGCAAGCATGCTCCTGGTGGCGGCTGCGGCACTCTTCGTCGGGAGCAGTTTGCCCCCGATGCTGCGCTTCGCCGGTGTTGGAGCCGTCACCGCAACGTTCTACTGTCTGGGCTTCGGGCTGCATGCAAAGATCGCCCGGTTGAGGCCGGCCGCCGTTGCCTTCACCGGCACCGGGCTGGCGCTGGTGCCGGTTTCGGGCCTGGCACTGTACAACTTTGCCTGGCACAACGGGCCGGCCACCTGGTTGCTGACGTCCCTGCTGGGGACCGCTGCTTATGTGGCGGCCGCCATCAGGCTGGACAGTAAAGTCCTGACCTACCTCTCGTTGACGTTTGTGGTGTCGACGGCGTGGTCGGGGGTTGCTGTCCTCGGAGGAGCACTCGTTTGGTATTTCGCGGCCATGATCAGCGTGGCCGTGGCCTTCACGTTGTTGTCGCATCGGCGCCCGTCTTGGCTGCCGCCTATTTTCGCCGGGCCGCTTGCCGCACTGCACCCCTATGTGGTGCCAGGTGTCGCGGTTGCGGCCACGTTTTCGCCGTTCCTGCCCGGTGGCCCGGGATTGACCAAGGCCGAGTATGCGCTGGTCGTCGGCGCCTGCGGGGCATACTTCGCCGTGTTTGCAGTGACGACGGCTGGTCTGCGGGTGGCGTATTTCAGGGCCGCGAGGGTGGCTCTGACAATCGCGGCGACGGTGGGGATCTGGCACGTGTCAGGACGCGGGACGGTCGCCCTGTTCACCCTTGCCGTTGTGGTTGGCGCCCAGGCAGTGGCAGTGGCATTCATGGGCGGACACCTTGAAGGCTGGATCACGCGGGCAGCAAGCGGGTCCGGCGGGCACCAACGGACGGTCGACGCCGGCCCGCAGGCGGGCACGGCACGCTGGCGGCGTGACGCGTTCGTCACGTTCGGCATCCAGTTCGCGGCCACGGCCGGCTACGCGCTGGCCGTCGTCGTCGCGGGCTTCTTCCTGCCGGCCCGGATATCTGCAAGTCCTGTGCCACTGTGGCTTCCAGTCCTGCTGAGCCTTGTCACAGGCTTCGCGCTGGCTGCCAGGCTTCGCGGCCGCGCGGAGATCGTGCCACTCCCGGCACTGTTGCTGGCAGCCCTCGTCAGCCATCACCTCGGTGAGGGCGTGTTTGCGCTGATGCTGTTCCTGGCCTGCGTCTTTTGGGCAGTCCGGGCCTACGTGGCGGACGGGGCACTGCGGCACCGCATGGTGCTCAACGCGCGCCTGGCCTGCACGGTGCTGGCTCCTGCGCTGGCAGCAGCCCTGACCGAAGGCGCCGGGCAGAACCGGGCCGTGTGGTTCACGTTGCTGATCGCGGCGGCTGTGCAGCAACTTCTCTCTGCGGCGATGCAGCGTTTCGGAATGAGGGCCCTGGCGCCCAGCATGAGCCTGGTCGGCTTCACGCTCCTCGGCCTCGGGAGCATCGCCAGCCTCTCGTCAGTCGCGGGCCTCGGGTCCCAGGGGCTGGTGTGGGCGTCAGCGCTGATCCTGCTCACGGCTGCTCTCGTGACCGGCTTCTTGTTGACCGGCAAACCTGCGGACTGGCGCAACTGGCGGCCCGGCGCCGGAGAGGTACTGGCGCCGGTGGTGGGCGCGATGCTTGCGGCGTTCGCGTTTGGCAGGCTGACGGAGGGGGCCGGGAACGTGGTCCTCTTGCTGTTGCTGGCGTACCTGGTCGCTTCTGCGTCCAGGCTCCCGGCGCTGGGGCACCGGTGGGCTTATTGGTGGGTCGCCCGGGCGACAGGAACCGTTTTGGTGTTGACGGCGTTCTCCCAGTTGCAGCACAGCACCGGCAGCCTCGTTGTCGGAGGGGAGGCGCTGCATCCGGCCACCGTTCTCGTCGCCGCCCTCTTTGCCCAGATGTCCCTGCCGTTGGGCGCGAAGATCCTGCGACGGGCCCCGTCGGGCGTAGTTTTCGACGCTGCCGGTGTCATCGTGCTGCAGCTCGCCGCCTGTGCTGTCCTGGCGCTCCAGGCATCCGGGAGCTGGCAGCACCTTGCTGCCGTGTCCGGAGCTGCAGTTTCCGCCGCACTGACTGCCTACGTCCTGCGGACGGAGCCGGCCGCTGGAGTCTTTGCCCCTGTGTCCTTCATTGTTCTCGCGGGCCTGTCGCTCGGAAATGCCCGGGCAATGGAGGTTCTGCTGGGTGTCTTCGCGGTGTTTGCCGGCGTCATGGTGGCAGCGGTGCCCCGGCCTCGGAGCAAAGGGTGGTACTTCGTTGCCGCGCGCGTCCTGACTGCCGTCCTTGCCTTGGTGCTCAGCGACGACCTGACGGCGTCACCAACCGCTGTTTCCGTAACGTTTGCGCTCGTCCTTGCTGCCCAGCATGTCATTCGCTGGTTGATGCGTTTCCGGCTCGCTGCCGTGCCCTTCCAGCAGGCCGCCGTGTGGATCACCCTTGCAGGCCAGGCTCTGCTGCCCTTGGTGTACGCCGTGCAGCACGGGGCGTTGCGGCTTGGCCCGACCCTTGGTGCTCCGCTGCCGGGCGGTGGAACCGGGGTGGACGGCGCGGGCCGTTGGGTGTTGCTTCTAGAGCTCGGGCTGCTGGTGGTGTCGGCCGCCGTGGCCCGCAGGCTGTTCGTTGCCCGGGGTGCGCTGTACTTCGGCGTTTACGGGCTGCTCTTCGGCGTATTGTCCCTCAGCCCGGTGGTTGCTTTCGGGGACGTGGCTGCCTTCAGCTTCACCGGGACAGCCGTTGTGCTTCTGCTCCTGGGCCTTGCGGCAGCCGCCGCCGGTCCGGAGTGGCAGCGCCGCAGTGTCTCTACGGGCCCGGAGCGCCGCCTGTGGCTCGCCGCAGCAGGAACATTCACCGCTGCGGCGTTGGCTGTGTCGCCCCAGGCTTCCCACTGGGTTCCGGGCGCTTCCGTGCTTGCCGTTGCAACGGTCCTGCTGACGGCGTCCCATGTGGAAGCGAGGCCGCTCCTCTATCCGCCGGCTGCGGCCGCCGTGCTCGGCGGAGCCTTCATGCTGGCGGCCGCCTGGCTGGGAGAATCCGAGGGCAATGGCCCGGGGGAGTGGGCACAGTACCTGCCATGGCTGGCAGGGCCAGGCGTGGCGGCAGCGGGGCTCTACGCCGTGCGCCGGGCACGGTCCAGGGCCCTAACGGATGATCCGTTCCGGCGCTGGTCCTTGGCCGGCGGCGCTTTTGCCGGCCTTCTCCTGGCAGCGCTTGCGGGCCTCTACCGTGATGGAACTTCCTGGACCGGTGTGGGCGTCCTCGTTGCCGCCGCCGCTGTTGCTGTCGCCGAAGCGACACCCCGCATGCGCCGGCCTGCAGCGGAGCTGGCGGCATTCGCGATCGTGGCTGCTGTCCAGCGGGCCGCCCTGTTCGAGTTCGGCGCAGTCCAAGGACTCCTGCCGTGGCCAGCCGATTCCCACGCGGACCCCTTCTGGGTGGCGCAGTGGTACATGCTGCTGGCCTCCGTGCTGGCTGGCCTGCGATACCTGGCGAACAGTCGCACCATCGGCCGGCGCTATGTGTGTGCCGCCGCGGGGCTGCTCAGCCTGTCAGGGGCGGGCACGGTGTTCGGGGGTGAAGCCTCACAGCAGTTGTGGGTACTGGTATGGCTCGCCCTGCTTCTGGTCGCCGGGCTGGTCCTCGGTGACAGGCTCTTTGTCAGGTGGGGCGCCGCTGGGATTGCCGTCTGCGTCCTTTGGGCAATGCGGCAGTACACGTTTGCGCTCCTGACCGTGGTGGCCGTCGGCCTTATTGCTTTTGCGGTCTGGCGCCTCAACCGTGGCACCGCTGGTGAGGACAAGGCCGGGAACGCGCCCTGATACTGTTTCAGCACTGAAAGGAGTCCATCATGGGGTGGTTTATTTTCCTGATCGTCGCGGTTGTCGTCGTCGCCGGGGCGTTTTGGGCCAAAAGGTATTTCCGGCACGAGATCGATCGCGCCAAACGGATCAACAGGTCCAACAAGAACCCGTAACACCGTGCGGAGCAGATTCGCTGGTACACCGTAGTCCTACTTTTCGGTATACCTAAATTCGCGCTATCCTCGTCTTGTAGATGCCCGCAACGATGAGGACACGTAATGGCTGCTCCCACACTGACGGCCGGACCTGCAGGCCCCAAGGCCTGGTCCCGGCTCCTGCTGCTCGGACCCGCCTTTGTGGCGGCTATCGCGTACGTGGACCCGGGCAATGTCGCCGCAAACCTGACGGCCGGGGCCAACTTCGGGTACCTGCTGGTGTGGGTCCTCGTGGCCGCCAACGCCATGGCGGTGCTGATCCAGTACCAATCCGCGAAGCTTGGTCTGGCCACCGGTATGAGCCTGCCGGAAATCCTGGGCAAGCGCCTGGGTACCCGGCGCCGCCGCGCCTACTGGGCCCAGGCAGAGCTTGTGGCCGGGGCTACGGACATGGCCGAAGTGATCGGTGGCGCTGTGGCGCTGAACCTCCTTTTCGGAGTGCCCCTGCTGGCCGGTGGATTCATCATTGGTGTTGCCTCCATGCTGTTGCTGGCCCTTCAATCGCACCGCAGCCAGAAGTCCTTCGAGATCGCCATCCTGACGCTCCTGGGCGTGATAGCGGTGGGGTTCGTCTCGGGCCTGTTCGTCAGCCCGCCTGACGCGGGCGGTGCGCTGGCCGGCCTTGTCCCGCGGTTCGAGGGGACAGACACGGTTCTGCTGGCCGCCAGCATGCTCGGGGCAACGGTCATGCCGCACGCGATCTACCTGCACTCGGCCCTGGCACGGGACCGCCATGGCTTCTCGCCTGATCCCGGGGTCCGGTCCAGGCTCATTCGGGCAACGCGCGTTGACGTCGCCGGTGCCCTGCTTCTTGCCGGAATCGTCAATATCGCCATGCTGCTGCTGGCCGCCACCAGCCTCCGCGGGGTGGAAGGAACCGACACCATTGCCGGGGCGCATGCTGCTGTGACGTCGGCACTCGGGCCGGTGATCGGCGTCGTCTTTGCCGTAGGCCTCCTTGCCTCCGGCCTGGCCTCCACCTCGGTTGGCTGCTACGCCGGAGCCACGATCATGGGCGGCCTCCTGAAGGTGAGGGTGCCCCTCCTGGTCCGGCGGATCATCACCTTGATCCCGGCACTGGTGGTCCTGGGTGCCGGGATAGAGCCGACGCTTGCCCTCGTCTTGAGCCAGGTGCTCCTCAGCTTCGGGATTCCATTCGCGCTGATCCCCCTGATCCGGCTCACCGGCAGCCGCGAAGTGATGGGCATCCACGTGGATTCCAAGCCGCTGCGGCTTGCCGGTTGGACCAGTGCCGCGCTGATCGTCGGACTGAACTGTGTCCTGATCGTCCTCACGGTGTCCGGACATAGCTGAGCCGGCGCCGGCAGCCCTGCGCTAGCTGTCCCGGCGTGCCCGGGCCCGCGAGAGGGCCTGGTACCAGTAGAAGGACTTCTTGGGGGTCCGTTCAAGGGTCTCAAAGTCCACATGCACCAGGCCGAAGCGCTGCGAGTAGCCGGCTGCCCACTCGAAGTTGTCCATCAGGGTCCACACGTAGTAGCCGCGCAGGTCCACGCCCTCCGCAATACCGCCGGGCGCCGTGGCCTCCAGCGCAGTTCCCAGGTGCGTCGCCAGGTAGTCCACCCGGTCGGCGTCGTCCAAAGTCTCGGACACGCGGTCGGGCTCGGGGAAGCTGGCCCCGCCCTCGGTGATGTACACCGGCGGCAGGGCATCACCGTAACGGTCCCGCATTTCCTGCAGCAGGATCCCCAAGTGGTGTGGCGCCACCGGCCAGCCGAAACCGGTGCTGCCGTACTCCGGATACCCCACTTCGTGGAAGGGAAGCTTGGCCAGTTCCTGGTGCATGTCCGCCGGCAGGGGCGTAATGCCGGGCCCCAGCGCCACCTTGACCGGGAAATAGTAGTTGAGCCCATAGAAATCCAGCGGCTGGTGGATGGTCTTCAGGTCTGCATCGGAGATCCTGCCGATGGAACGCAACCACGGCCTGGCATACAACGGCAGGGATGGGTAGCGGCCCAGCAGGACGGGGTCGGCATACAGCCGGTTCATCAGCAGGTCGTACAGGTGGGCGACCATCCGATCGCCGATCTTCCGGGACGCTGGCCTGACCGGTGAGTGCAGGTTCGTCAGGCCGATGCCGCCAACAACTCCGGCGGCCCGCAGCGCCTGGACCCCCAACCCGTGCGCCAGGAGCTGGTTGTGGATGGCGGGCAAGGCATCGAACATCAGGCGGCGTCCAGGTGCATGCACCCCCAAGGCATAGCCGTTCAGGGTTACCGATACGGGCTCATTGAGGGTGACCCACTGCGGCACCCGGTCCCCGAACCGCTCGCCGGCCGCCCTGGCGTACTCGGCGAAGCGATGCGCCGTGTCCCGGTTCAGCCAGCCGCCCCTGTGCTCGAGCGGCAAAGGAGTGTCCCAGTGGTAGAGAGTGGCCATGGGGGCGATGCCGGCCTCGAGGAGTTCGTCGATCAGCCGGTCGTAGAAATCCAGTCCCTGGGCGTTGAAGCTGCCCTGGCCGTCGGGCTGGATGCGGGGCCAGGAGAGCGAGAAGCGGTACGAGCCAACGCCGAGCTCCTTGAGCAGCGCCACATCTTCGGGCAACCTGTTGTAGTGGTCGCAGGCGACGGCGGGGGAGTGGCCGTCCAGGATTGCCCCGGGCTTTTCGGCGAAGGCGTCCCACCCGGAGGGTCCCCGGCCATCCGCCTTGAGGGAGCCTTCGATCTGGAACGCCGCAGCCGCAACACCCAGGGTGAACGACGGCGGCACCCGCCCGGCCAGTTCGGTCACCGATTCCGTGCCTTCCATGGTCATGCCCCTATCATCCAGTGGCTTCCGGTCCACGGCAATGGCAGTTCATGGGGCTGAAAAGCGGCGATTCGCATCTGGCAGGGTTTTCCGGCATACTAGATGAGTTGTTCAAGCGCTTCTTCGCGTCCCGATCCGGATAATGCCGGGTGCAGGGTCCAAGCTGAAGACCAAACATAACCCACCCCCATGGAACTGCGGATTCATATGCGCGCCCAGCGCGACACGCCCGACCGCGGGGGTCGGTTACGCCGGCAAGGTGAGGAACCCGGATTTATCCGGATTCAGTTTGTGCGGCGGATGGTGGTTACGACCTCAAATGCTTCGGCAGCCATACAACAGGTAAGTGAACAGGGCAGCCCTAAACCGGGGAAGCACAGACTGAAAGAGAGTCAGGCGACATGGCGGGACAAAAAATCCGCATCCGGCTGAAGTCATACGACCACGAGGTCATTGACGTTTCAGCACGGAAGATCGTTGAGACGGTCACGCGCGCAGGCGCAACGGTAGTCGGCCCCGTGCCGCTGCCGACGGAGAAGAACGTGTACTGCGTGATCCGCTCTCCGCACAAGTACAAGGACAGCCGCGAGCACTTTGAAATGCGCACGCACAAGCGTCTTATCGACATCATCGATCCCACGCCGAAGGCCGTCGACTCGCTCATGCGTCTCGACCTGCCGGCTGACGTGAACATCGAAATCAAGCTGTAGGGAGGTGCTGAGAAACTATGACCGCAACCCGTAACGTAAAGGGCCTGCTGGGCACGAAGCTCGGCATGACCCAGGTCTGGGACGAGAACAACAAG
The DNA here is from genome assembly GCF_058267675.1 of Pseudarthrobacter sp. MOO14. NCBI lineage: Bacteria > Bacillati > Actinomycetota > Actinomycetes > Micrococcales > Micrococcaceae > Pseudarthrobacter > Pseudarthrobacter sp. MOO14. Next base: position 1,111,663 of record NZ_CM177849.1, on the reverse strand, counting down.
CTCATCCCCGTCACTGTGGTCCAGGCAGATTCGAACGTCATCACCCAGCTGCGCAACGCTGAGGCCGATGGCTACGTCGCCGTCCAGATCGGCTACGGCCAGATCGATCCCCGCAAGGTCACCAAGCCGCTGGCTGGTCACTTTGAAAAGGCAGGCGTCACGCCTCGCCGCCACGTCGTCGAACTCCGTACCGCAGATGCTGCCGAGTACGAGCTGGGCCAGGAGCTCTCCGTAGAGGTCTTCGAAGCCGGCCAGAAGATCGACGTCATCGGCACCACCAAGGGTAAGGGCTTCGCCGGTGTTATGAAGCGTCACGGCTTCCACGGCGTTGGAGCTTCCCACGGTGCCCACAAGAACCACCGTAAGCCCGGTTCAATCGGTGGCGCATCCACCCCGAGCCGCGTCTTCAAGGGCATGAAAATGGCCGGCCGCATGGGCGCCGTTCGTCACACCACGCTGAACCTCACCGTTCACGCGGTTGACGTCGAGAAGTCGCTGCTCCTGATCAAGGGTGCCGTTCCCGGTGCCCGCGGCCAGGTCGTCCTCGTACGTACCGCCGTGAAGGGAGCCTAGTTCAATGGCTAACACTGTCCAGGTTGACCTGCCTGCAGAGATCTTCGACGTTCAGACCAACGTGCCGCTGCTGCACCAGGTTGTCGTTGCCCAGCTCGCTGCTGCCCGCCAGGGAACCCACAAGACCAAGACCCGCGCTGAAGTTTCCGGTGCAGGACGCAAGCCGTTCAAGCAGAAGGGCACCGGCCGCGCCCGTCAGGGTTCCATCCGTGCTCCCCACATGACCGGCGGTGGCGTTGTCCACGGTCCCACCCCGCGTGACTACAGCCAGCGGACCCCCAAGAAGATGATTGCTGCTGCACTGCGCGGCGCACTCTCCGACCGGGCCCGCAACGGACGCATCCACGTTGTCGCTGAACTGGTTGAAGGCACCAAGCCTTCCGCCAAGACCGCACTGGCAACGCTCCGCGGTGTTTCCGACCGCAAGAACCTGCTGGTCGTCATCGAGCGCGACAACGACGTTGCCGCACTGTCCGTGCGCAACCTCGCCGGCGTTCACGTTCTGTACGCAGACCAGCTGAACACCTACGACGTTCTCGTCTCCGATGACGTTGTCTTCACCAAGGCAGCCTACGAAGCATTCGTAGCCGCCAAGGCAGCTAAGAACGAGGAGGATGCCAAGTGAGTGCAGCCACCATCAAGGATCCCCGCGACGTCGTGCTTGCACCCGTCGTGTCGGAAAAGAGCTACGGCCTGATCGACGAGGGCAAGTACACCTTCCTGGTGGACCCCCGTTCGAACAAGACCGAGATCAAGCTGGCCGTGGAGAAGATCTTCTCCGTCAAGGTCGAATCGATCAACACCATCAACCGTGCCGGTAAGCGCAAGCGCACCAAATTCGGATGGGGTACCCGCAAGAACACCAAGCGTGCGATTGTCACCCTCAAAGAAGGCACCATCGACATCTTCGGCGGTCCGCTCGCGTAGCGGAGACCACTTTAACGAGGAAATAAATTATGGGAATCCGTAAGTACAAGCCGACTACCCCGGGCCGTCGTGGCTCGAGCGTAGCGGACTTTATCGAAATCACGCGGTCGACGCCGGAAAAGTCGTTGGTACGTCCGCTGCCCAAGAAGGGCGGCCGTAACAACACCGGTAAGATCACCACCCGCCACAAGGGTGGTGGACACAAGCGCCAGTACCGTCTGATCGACTTCCGTCGCCACGACAAGGACGGCGTCAACGCCCGCGTTGCCGAAATCGAGTACGATCCGAACCGCACGGCTCGCATCGCCCTCCTGCACTACGTTGATGGCACCAAGCGTTACATCATCGCCCCCAACAAGCTCTCCCAGGGTGACGTTGTGGAGGCAGGTGCCGGTGCAGACATCAAGCCCGGTAACAACCTGCCCCTGCTCAACATCCCGGTGGGTACCGTCATCCACGCAGTTGAACTGCGCCCGGGCGGCGGCGCCAAGATGGGCCGCTCCGCCGGTGCATCCATCCAGCTCGTTGCCAAGGAAGGCCGTTTCGCCCAGCTGCGCCTGCCTTCCGGCGAAATCCGCAACGTTGACGTGCGCTGCCGCGCAACCGTCGGCGAGGTCGGCAACGCCGAGCAGTCGAACATCAACTGGGGCAAGGCCGGCCGTATGCGGTGGAAGGGCGTCCGCCCGACCGTCCGTGGTGTCGCCATGAACCCGGTTGACCACCCGCACGGTGGTGGTGAGGGTAAGACGTCCGGTGGACGTAACCCCGTCAACCCGAACGGTAAGCGTGAAGGCCGCACCCGCCGCCCGAACAAAGAGAGCGACAAGCTTATTGTGCGTCGCCGTCGTACTGGCAAGAACAAGCGATAGGAGCCTGGACACATGCCACGCAGCCTGAAAAAAGGTCCTTTCGTTGACCAGCACCTCTTTGTGAAGGTCGCCAGGGAAAACGAAAAGGGCACCAAGAACGTCATCAAGACCTGGTCCCGCCGTTCGATGATCATCCCCGACATGCTCGGGCACACGATCGCCGTACACGACGGACGCAAGCACATCCCGGTGTTTGTCACTGAGTCGATGGTCGGGCACAAGCTCGGCGAATTCGCTCCCACGCGGACATTCCGCGGCCATGTCAAGGACGACCGTAAGGGCAAGCGCCGCTAGGCGCCTGCGTTTACGTCAAAGACGAGAGAAGGAAAGCAATGGAAGCCAAGGCAATTGCGCGCCACATCCGCGTAACGCCTATGAAGGCCCGGCGCGTCGTCAACCTTGTTCGTGGATTGCAAGCGAATGAGGCTCTGGCAATTCTGAAGTTTGCCCCCCAGGCAGCTTCGGAGCCGGTATTCAAGGTAGTTCAGTCGGCAATCTCCAACGCCCGGGTCCTCGCGGACCGCGACGGCGTGGCGTTTGACGAAGGTGACCTCATCATCAGCGAAGCGTTTGTTGATGAAGGCCCGACCATGAAGCGGTTCCAGCCGCGTGCCCAGGGTCGTGCATTTCAGATCAAGAAGCGCACCAGCCACATCACCGTGGTAGTCGCTACCCCGGAGAAAGAGGAGGCTCGCTAAGTGGGACAGAAAGTAAACCCGCACGGGTTCCGACTCGGCATCACCACCGATCACGTATCGCACTGGTTCGCTGACAGCACCAAGGCCGGCCAGCGGTACAAGGACTTCGTTCGCGAAGACATCCGCATCCGCCAGCTCATGTCCACGGGCATGGAGCGCGCCGGTATCGCCAAGGTCGAGATCGAGCGCACCCGTGACCGTGTCCGCGTGGATATCCACACGGCCCGTCCCGGCATCGTCATCGGACGCCGTGGAGCAGAAGCAGACCGCATCCGCGGCGAGCTCGAGAAGCTCACCGGCAAGCAGGTCCAGCTGAACATCCTCGAGGTCAAGAACCCCGAGATGGAAGCCCAGCTTGTGGCCCAGGGCGTTGCAGAGCAGCTGACTTCCCGCGTGGCATTCCGCCGTGCGATGAAGAAGGCCATGCAGTCCGCACAGCGTGCAGGTGCCAAGGGCATCCGTATCGCCTGCTCGGGCCGCCTCGGTGGCGCTGAAATGTCCCGCTCGGAGTTCTACCGCGAAGGCCGTGTGCCCCTGCACACCCTCCGCGCGAACATCGACTACGGCTTCTACGAAGCCAAGACCACCTTCGGCCGCATTGGTGTGAAGGTCTGGATCTACAAGGGCGACGTCACTGCCAAGGAACTGGCCGCCCAGGCTGCCTCGGCACCGTCCCGCGGCAACCGTGGCGACCGTCCCGGCCGTCCGGGTGGCGCCGACCGCGGTGACCGCCGCCGTCGCAACGACCGCCCGGCCGCTGACGCAGCTCCTGCTGCTGAAGCTCCGGCAGCTGAAGCTGCACCTGCAGCAGCAGAAGGAGGACAGGCTTAAATGCTTATCCCACGTCGAGTCAAGCACCGTAAGCAGCACCACCCGGGTCGTTCCGGCGCTGCAACGGGCGGCACCGAGGTCTCGTTCGGTGAGTGGGGTATCCAGGCTCTGAGCCCGGCATACGTCACCAACCGCCAGATCGAATCTGCCCGTATCGCGATGACCCGCCACATCAAGCGTGGCGGTAAGGTCTGGATCAACATCTACCCGGACCGTCCCCTGACCAAGAAGCCTGCCGAAACCCGCATGGGTTCCGGTAAGGGTTCGCCGGAATGGTGGGTCGCCAACGTCAAGCCGGGCCGGGTTCTGTTCGAACTCTCCGGTGTCAATGAAGAGGTAGCTCGCGAGGCCCTGCGCCTGGCAATCCACAAGCTGCCGTTGAAGGCACGCATTGTGCGTCGCGAAGGTGGTGAGTAGAAATGGCAGTAGGATCCAAGGATCTGGCTCCCGCACAGCTGGACGGTTTCGACAACGAGCGTCTCGTTGAAGAACTCCGCAAGGCCAAGGAAGAGCTGTTCAACCTGCGCTTCCAGTCCGCCACCGGACAGCTGGAGAACCACGGTCGCCTGCGTGCAGTAAAGAAGGACATTGCCCGCATCTACACCGTTCTCCGCGAACGCGAGCTGGGCATTCGTGCCGAGGTTGCCGCACCGGTTGTGGAAGCCAAGGAAGAAAAGAAGTCCAAGAAGGCTGCAACCAAGAAGGCCGAAAAGGCTGAAACGGTTGAGACCGAGGAGGATGCCAAGTGAGTGAAAAGGACGAGAACGTGACGGAAACTGCTACCGCCGCCAAGGCTGGGGAGCGCGGTTACCGCAAGACGCGTCGCGGCTACGTGGTCTCCGACAAGATGGAAAAGACCATCGTTGTTGAGGTTGAGGACCGCGTAAAGCACGCCCTGTACGGCAAGGTTATCCGCCGTACCTCCAAGGTCAAGGCACACGACGAAGAGAACACCGCCGGTATCGGCGACCTCGTTGTCATCGCCGAGACCCGTCCGCTGTCCGCCACCAAGAACTGGCGGCTCGTGGAAATCCTCGAGAAGGCCAAGTAGCACCTGCTGCTTAGCTGTTGCCCCTGCTCCCTTCCGGGAGTGGGGGCTTCCTCGTTTAAAGGGCCGGCAGTGTCACGCCAGGCACCCTTCGGACGCCGCGGACGACGCCGGCGCCTGGGCCGGCGGGGGACAGGCACCATGGGTGGGCCGAAAGGCTGCCGTGCGTGACGCCGTCGTCCGTCTTGCGGTGCGGATGCGAGGGGTGATATGGGGACTGGCGGAAAACGTGCTAGGATATTGAGTTTGTATGGCGCCTTCTGTGCGCCGTCATCAACCTCGTAAACAAGCGTGCCACAGCATAGTGCCCCTGTGCGCCCGGGATCCGTCCCGGAACGGATGGGAGCAACTGCTTCTGGCACGGGCGTTTAGGCCTGGTCTGGCAAAATCCAGGCAGGTCAAGAGACACCCCGATCAACCGTTCCGCAAGGCTCATTCCGTAGCAAGACCACGGCCTGAGAACCGGCGCGACGCAAGGAGTAAATAGTGATTCAGCAGGAGTCGCGACTGAAGGTCGCCGACAACACGGGTGCTAAGGAAATCCTTACCATTCGCGTTCTCGGTGGATCCGGCCGTCGCTACGCAGGCATCGGCGACGTCATCGTCGCCACCGTCAAGGATGCAATCCCGGGCGGCAACGTAAAGAAGGGCGATGTGGTCAAGGCCGTCATCGTCCGTACCAAGAAGGAACGCCGCCGTGCGGATGGTTCCTACATCAAGTTTGACGAGAACGCAGCTGTGATCCTGAAGAACGACGGTGACCCCCGCGGTACCCGTATCTTCGGACCGGTTGGTCGTGAACTGCGTGACAAGAAGTTCATGAAGATCGTTTCTCTGGCTCCGGAGGTGCTCTAGTCCATGGCTGCAAAGATCAAGAAGGGTGACCTGGTTCAGGTCATCACTGGCGCCAAGGCTGAGCGCGGCGGCGACCGTGGCAAGCAGGGCAAGGTTCTGCGCGTTTTCACCGACACCAACCGCGTGCTGGTTGAGGGCGTTAACCGCGTCACCAAGCACACTCGGGTTGGACAGTCGCAGCGCGGCACCAAGACCGGCGGCATCGAGGTTGTAGAGGCCCCGATTCACGTTTCCAACGTGGCCCTGGTTGACCCGTCGACCAAGAAGCCGACCCGCGTGGGCTTCCGCCTCGACACTGTGGAGAAGAACGGCGTCAAGAAGACCGTCCGCATCCGCGTGTCCAAGAGCACCGGGAAGGACATCTAATGACCGAGACTATCGAGACCCCGGCAACGAAGATCGTTCCTCGTCTGAAGACCAAGTACGCCGAATCCATCAAGGCTGCGCTGCAGGATGAATTCAAGTACTCGAACGTGAACCAGGTACCCCGTCTGGTGAAGGTTGTTGTGAACATGGGTGTTGGAGATGCCGCCAAGGACTCCAAGCTGATCGACGGCGCTGTCCGCGACCTCACCCAGATCACCGGCCAGAAGCCGCAGGTTACCAAGGCCCGCAAGTCGATCGCACAGTTCAAGCTGCGCGAAGGCATGCCCATCGGTGCACACGCAACCCTGCGTGGCGACCGCATGTGGGAATTCGTGGACCGCCTGGTCAGCCTGGCCCTGCCCCGTATCCGCGACTTCCGCGGCCTCAGTGGCAAGCAGTTCGATGGCAATGGCAACTACACCTTCGGTCTTACCGAGCAGGTTATGTTCCACGAAATCGACCAGGACAAGATCGACCGCGTCCGCGGTATGGACATCACGGTTGTCACCACTGCGAAGACCGACGACGAAGGCCGTGCGCTGCTCAAGGCGCTTGGTTTCCCGTTCAAAACCGAAGCTTAATTAACTACGTAAAAGGTCCGGCTGCTCCGCTCCCCAGGGGACGGAACGGCGGAAACCGTTATGAGGAAGGGCATGAGCCCACATGACAATGACAGATCCTGTCGCAGATATGCTTACGCGCCTGCGTAACGCAAACTCGGCGTACCACGACTCCGTGACTATGCCGTACAGCAAGCTCAAGGCACGCGTTGCCGACATCCTCAAGGCCGAAGGTTTCATCGCCGGCTGGAAGGAAGAGGACGCAGAGGTTGGCAAGAAGCTGACCCTCGAACTCAAGTTCGGTCCGAACCGCGAGCGTTCCATCGCCGGTGTACGCCGGATCTCCAAGCCGGGTCTCCGCGTTTACGCGAAGTCCACCAACCTCCCGCACGTGCTCGGTGGCCTGGGTATCGCAATCCTGTCCACCTCTTCCGGCCTCCTGACTGACAAGCAGGCCGGCAAGAAGGGCGTGGGCGGCGAAGTCCTCGCGTACGTCTGGTAACGGGAAAGGAAGAGAATAATGTCACGTATTGGACGTCTCCCCATCACCGTTCCTGCCGGCGTTGAGGTCAAGGTTGACGGCTCTGTCGTCAGCGTCAAGGGTTCCAAGGGGGAGCTTAGCCACACTGTGGCCAGCCCCATCGAGGTTGCCCTGGACGAGAACACCCTGACCGTTACCCGCCCGAACGATGAGCGCGCCTCCCGTTCACTCCACGGCCTGACCCGCACCCTGATCGCCAACATGATCCAGGGCGTCACCGCAGGCTACGAGAAGAAGCTTGAAATCGTCGGTACCGGTTACCGCGTTCAGGCCAAGGGATCTGACCTTGAGTTCGCTCTCGGCTTCAGCCACCCGGTCAGCGTTTCCGCTCCGGCCGGCATCACCTTTGCAGTAGAGGGTCCGACCAAGCTCTCTGTCTCAGGCATCAACAAGCAGCAGGTCGGCGAAGTTGCTGCCAACATTCGCAAGCTGCGCAAGCCTGACCCCTACAAGGGCAAGGGCATCCGTTACGCCGGCGAAGTCATCCGCCGCAAGGTCGGAAAGGCTGGTAAGTAACCATGGCCATCGCCATTAACAAGAAGCGTACGAACAAGAGCAAGGCAGCTGCACGCAGCCGCCGCCAGCTTCGTATCCGCAAGCGCATTGCCGGTACGGCTGCCCGCCCCCGTTTGGTGGTTAACCGCTCCGCACGCCACGTATTTGTCCAGGTTGTCGATGACAGCATTGGCCAGACCGTAGCAAGCGCGTCCACTCTGGAAGCTGACCTTCGTGCATTCGACGGTGACAAGACTGCCAAGGCCAAGCGCGTCGGCGAGCTCGTTGCCGAACGTGCCAAGGCTGCCGGTGTCGAGGCTGTCGTATTCGACCGTGGTGGTAACAAGTACCACGGCCGGATCGCCGCCGTCGCCGACGGTGCACGCGAAGGTGGGCTGTCACTGTGACCGAAGCAAACAAGGAAAAGGACACTGTGTCTGCAGATCAGAAGGCGCCCGAAGCCGCAGCTGCTGAGACCACTGCCCCCGCTGCCGAGGACCGCCGTGGTGGCGCCCGTCGCGGCGAGCGTGGAGACCGTGGCCAGGGCCGCGGCGACCGCGGTGGCCGTGGCGGCCGCGACGGTGGCCGTGAAGCCGAAAAGAACCAGTTCGTAGAGCGCGTTGTCACCATCAACCGCGTTTCCAAGGTCGTCAAGGGTGGTCGTCGCTTCAGCTTCACCGCTCTGGTGGTCGTTGGTGACGGTAACGGCATGGTCGGCGTCGGCTACGGCAAGGCCAAGGAAGTTCCCGCTGCTATCGCCAAGGGCGTTGAAGAGGCCAAGAAGTCCTTCTTCCGCGTTCCCCGCGTCGGCAGCACCATCCCGCACCGTGTTCAGGGTGAAGCCGCTGCCGGCGTCGTAATGCTGCGTCCGGCCTCCGCCGGTACCGGTGTTATCGCCGGTGGTCCGGTCCGTGCAGTACTGGAGTGCGTGGGTATCCACGACATCCTCTCCAAGTCGCTCGGTTCCTCCAACGCCATCAACATCGTTCACGCGACCGTTGATGCCCTGAAGCGCCTCGAAGAGCCGGCATCCGTGGCAGCACGCCGCGGCCTGCCGCTGGACGAGGTTGCTCCCCAGGCACTGGTGAAGGCCCTTCTCGCCCCGAAGGCAGGTGCCTAGTCATGGCTAAGAACCTGGTCCCCTCCGACGCTCAGTTGGAGATCACTCAGATCAAGTCCGCCATTGGCGGCAAGCAGAACCAGCGCGACACCCTGCGGTCGCTCGGCCTGAAGCGGATCGGACACACCGTTGTCCGCACCGCCGACGCCGTGACCGTCGGGATGATCAACACGGTTCCGCACCTGGTAAAGGTAGAGGAGGCGAAGTAAATGGCAGAGAACACTGCTGATAAGGCACAGGCTGCTGAGAAGCAGAACGCCCTGAAGGTTCACCACCTGCGTCCCGCTCCGGGTGCCAAGACCGCCAAGACCCGTGTTGGTCGTGGTGAGGCATCCAAGGGTAAGACCGCCGGCCGCGGTACCAAGGGTACGGCTGCCCGCTACCAGGTGAAGGCTGGCTTTGCCGGCGGCCAGTTGCCGCTGCACATGCGCCTGCCGAAGCTGCGCGGCTTCAAGAACCCGTTCCGGGTTGAGTTCCAGGTTGTAAACCTGGACAAGCTCAACGAGCTGTTCCCGGAAGGTGGCGCAGTCACCGTGGAGAACCTGGTCGAAAAGGGTGCCGTTCGCAAGAACCAGCCCGTCAAGGTGCTGGGCACCGGCGACATCACCGTCAAGGTTGACGTCACCGCCCACGCATTCTCGGCCAGTGCCGCAGAAAAGATTGCCGCAGCAGGCGGAAGCACCACCGCCCTCTAAAGGGACGGCGCCAGCTGTTGAACTCCCGGTATCCGCGGGCTTTGGCCCCGGATACCGGGAGTTTTCCATATCCGCCGGGCGAATTTTTCCTGCCTTCCGGCGCACCCCGGCGGGGATGGATTGTTCGCATGGCGCATCCAACCGTTAGACTCGGTTGTCGGGATTTATCAAGTTCCGCAACCCCACTCTTATTGACACCACAGGAGGACGCTTGCTTAGCGCATTTGGCCGGGCCTTTCGCACGCCTGATCTGCGACGCAAGTTGTTGTTCACGCTGGGAATCATCACCATCTTCCGCTTGGGTGCTTTCATTCCCTCGCCCGGTGTGAACTACCAGAATGTCCAGCAATGCTTGCATAACGGTCAGACTGCCGGCGGGCTGTACCAGCTCGTCAACCTTTTCAGCGGCGGCGCGTTGCTCCAGGTGTCCATCTTCGCCCTGGGCATCATGCCGTACATCACGGCCAGCATCATCGTCCAGCTGCTCCGGGTGGTCATTCCCCGGTTCCAGCAGCTCTACGACGAGGGCGCATCGGGCCAGTCCAAGCTGACCCAGTACACCCGCTACCTCACCATCGCCCTGGGCCTGCTCAACGCCACCACTTTGGTGTCCCTGGCCCGCTCCGGCCAGCTTCTGCCGGGCTGCCAGCTCCCGGTGATCCCGGACACGAGCATCATCACCACCATCCTGATCATCATCACCCTCACGGCCGGCACCGGCCTGATCATGTGGATGGGCGAGCTCGTCACCGAAAAGGGTGTGGGCAACGGCATGTCGCTGCTGATCTTCACCTCCATCGCAGCGCAGTTCCCCACCTCGCTCGGCGCGATCTGGACCTCCCAGGGACCGGGGACTTTCTTCCTCGTCCTGGTGGTGGGCCTTCTCACGGTTGCCCTGGTGGTCTTCGTGGAACAGTCCCAGCGGCGCGTTCCGGTCCAGTACGCCAAGCGGATGATCGGCCGCCGGACCGTGGGCGGAACCAGCACCTACATTCCCATCAAAGTGAACATGGCCGGCGTCATTCCGGTGATCTTCGCTTCCTCCATGCTTTACATTCCAGGGCTGATCGCACAGTTCAACCAGCCTCGGAACGGCGAGCAGCTCCAGCCGTGGGTTGAATGGATCAACAACAACCTGACCCGCGGTGACCACCCGATCTACATGGCGGTTTACTTCCTCCTGATCGTGTTCTTCACCTACTTCTACGTCGCGATTACCTTCAACCCTGAAGAAGTCTCGGACAACATGAAGAAGTACGGCGGCTTCATTCCAGGTATCCGCGCCGGCCGGCCGACCGCGGACTACCTGCAGTACGTGCTCTCGCGGATCACGCTGCCCGGCGCCCTCTACCTGGGTTTCGTGGCACTGATTCCACTGGTGGCACTGGTACTGATCAACGCAAACCAGAACTTCCCGTTCGGTGGCACCTCGATCCTGATCATGGTGGGCGTTGGCCTGGAGACCGTCAAGCAGATTGATGCGCAGCTACAACAACGTCACTACGAAGGGCTTTTGCGATGACGAGAATGCTGATTATTGGACCTCCCGGTTCCGGAAAAGGAACGCAGGCGGAGCGGATTTCAGAACGCCTTGGCGTTGTGGCCATCTCCACCGGCGACATCTTCCGCGCCAACGTGAAGGGCGAAACCCCGCTCGGCATCGAGGCGAAGAAGTACATGGACAACGGTGACTTCGTGCCGGACAGCGTGACCAACAAGATGGTCCGCGACCGCCTGGGCGAATCCGACGTCGAAAACGGCTTCCTGCTGGACGGCTACCCGCGCACCACCGCGCAGGTGGACTACCTTGACGAGATCCTCGCCGACGGCGACGAGAAGCTCGACGTGGTGCTGCAGCTGACGGCCGACGACGAGGAACTGGTTCACCGCCTCCTGGGCCGGGCCAAGGAAACGGGCCGGAGCGACGACAACGAAGCCGTCATCCGCCACCGCCTTGACCTCTACCACGAGCAGACGGAGGCAGTCGTGGCCAAGTATGCCGAGCGTGGCATCCTGACCCAGGTGGACGGGATCGGTCCCATCGACGAAGTAACCAACCGCGTGATGCAGGCCATCAAGGCCGCACAGGCAGCCTGACCCAAGGCGCCACGGTTATCGAGGCTCCTCCCGGAATCCGGGAGGAGCCTCAGCCATTTGAAAGGACACACCATGGCCTTCGGCCAACCCCGCATCGAATTCAAGAACAACGCCCAGATGCGCACCATGCATGAAGCAGGACTGGTCCTCAGCCGCGCGCTGGACGCCGCCGTCGCCGCCGCGGTGCCCGGTGTCACCACCAAGCACCTGGACGACGTCTTTGCAGCGGTCCTCAACGAAGCGGGCGCGAAATCCAACTTCCTGGGCTACCACGGCTTCCCGGCCACCATCTGCACGTCCGTGAACGAGGAAGTGGTCCACGGTATCCCGGGCAGCCGGGTCCTGCAGGACGGTGACATCATTTCCATCGACGGCGGTGCCATCGTCGACGGCTGGCACTCCGATTCCGCGCGGTCCGTGATCGTGGGCACAGCGGATCCCGAAGACCAGCGGCTCTCCGACGTCACCGAGGCAGCCATGTGGCGTGGCATCGCGGCGCTGGCCACGGGAAGCCATGTGGGCGATATCGGTGCCGCCATCGACGATTATGTCTCTTCCGTTCCGGGCAAGCCCCTGGGCATCCTGGAGGACTACGTGGGCCACGGGATTGGCTCCGAGATGCACATGGCCCCGGACGTGCTGAACTACCGCACCAACCACCGGGGACCGAAGATCAAGCCAGGCGTGTGCCTTGCCATCGAACCCATGCTGGTCCGTGGCGGCATCGACACCGCGGTTCTTGAGGACGACTGGACCGTGGTCACCACCGACGGCAAGCGGTCCTGCCAGTGGGAGCATTCGGTTGCTGTGCATGAGAAGGGCATCTGGGTGCTTTCGGCCCCCGACGGCGGCGCGGAGCACCTGGTGCCGCTGGGCGTCACACCCGTTCCCATCCCTTAGGCCAAACCGCCAAGAGCGGTACGACGCGTGTTTTCTTCAGCGACACGCAAAAGCCCTGGCGAACCCATAAACGGGGTTCGCCAGGGCTTTCGCGTGTCGAAAAGCGCTAAGCCTTCAGCTTCGGCTTCACATCCCGGTCGTAGATCCCCTGCAGGGTGCTCTTCAGGTCCGTCATGGAGGACTTGACGTCGCCCTGCTGGGTGAGGATCTTCGCGGCAGCCTTGGCCATCTCCTGGTCTGCGCCCGGCAGGAACACCCGGGCGTTGTCCTGGACCTTGGTGACGGCCAGTTGGTCCATGGCCGTCTTGATCTGCGGCGTCTTGGCCAGGACCGCCGTCATGTCGGCAGACTTGCGGGTGGGCATGTAGCCGGTGGCGGCAGAGAACTCCGCGGTGCTCTCCGGCTGCGTGATGAACTTCAGGAACGTACCCGCGGCCAGCTGTTCCTCCTTGGTGATCCCGCTCGGGATGCCCAGGCCGGCGCCGCCGGTGGGGCATACGTTGGACTGCGCCTTCGGGCCGCCCGGCAGGAAGCCTACGCCCACATTGAACTTGGCGGACTTCAGGATTCCCAGCAGCGAGCCGGTGGAGGAAATGGTGGTGGAGGTCAGGCCGGCGGAGAAATCGTCAGCGGCTTCCTTGGAGGAGACGCCAGCCCACTTGTCCTTGTAGATCGAGTCCTGGGCCCACTGCAGCGCCGCCACGGACTCGGTTGAGTCGCACGTGATGTCCCATTCGTTGGACCAGCCGCCGCCCCAGCCCCACAGCATGTTCTGCAGCGTCCACCCCGCATAGCCGGCCAGGGCCGGGTAAATGTAGGCGTACTGGGCGCCGGAGCTCGCCTTCAGCTTGGGTGCCCATTCCCCGAACTCGTCCCAGGTCTTGGGGGCGCGGTCGGGCAGGCCCGCGGCGGCGAAGTGATCCTTGTTGTAGTAGAACAGGGGCGTTGAGCGGCCGTAGGGGAGGGCCCACTGCTTGCCGTCGTATTTGTAGTCGTCCACCAAGGACTTCTGGAAATCGTCCATCTTCATGTCCAGCTGCTTGGTGAGGCTGTCGACGGGGATGATGCTGCCGTTGGTGTAATAGCGGAACCACCAGACGTCGGACAGGACCACGACGCCGGGGAGGCCCGACTTGGCCGCCTGCGCGGTCTGGAATTTCTGGGCGATCTCCTCATAGTTGGCGCCGGCCGTAACCAGGTTGACCGTGATGTCCGGGTTCTGGGCGTGGAATTTGTCAATCAGGCTCTTTTCGACGTCCTGGGACTGGCCAGGGTGGCTGGACCAGAAGTCGATCTTGGCCGCAGGCTTTACCCCGCTGAAGTCGATGTCGGCCGCTTGGGACGTGGCCTGGCCGCCGCCGGTGGTTGAGGGTCCGCCGCATGCTGCCAGGGCGGCCGCGGAGGCGGTAGCCCCTGCCAGGCCCAGGAAATGCCTCCGGTCCAGATGCAATGCCATGAGAGTTCCTTTCGGTTGTTGCCTTGTGGAAGGTGGAAGTTCGACGGCGGCCGGCAGCTTAGCCGGTCACGCTGCCTTGGGTGAGGCCCGCCACGATGTAGCGCTGCAGGGCCGCGAAGATGATCAGGATGGGCACGATGACCAGGACGGCGCCGGCCATGAGCACGCCCCAGCCGGCGGCGTTGCTCTCACTGTTTTGCAACAGCGTCAGGCCCACCGGGAGGGTCATGGTCTCCGGCCGGTCTGTGATGATCAGCGGCCAGATGTAGTCGTTCCATTCGGTCACGATGGTCACCAGTGCCACCGTGGCAATGGAGGGGACCGAGACCGGAACCACGATCTGCCACAGCCGGCGCCAGTGCCCGGCCCCGTCCATTTCCGCCGATTCCAGGATGGAGGCGGGCAGGGTCCGGAAGTGTTGGCGCAGCAGGAAGGTACCGAACGCGGTGCCGAGGCCCGGCAGGATGATGCCCCACAGGGTGTTCTTTCCGCCTATCCCGGCGATCAGGATGAAGTTGGGCAGGATGGAGACCTGCGGCGGCACCATGAGGGCCACCAGGATCAACAGGAAGATGAAGTTCCGGAACGGGAAGCGGACAAAGACCAGCGCGTACGCCGTCAGGATCGCGAGCAGCACCTTGATGGTGGCCCCCGCCAGGGTAACGATGGTGCTGTTCAGGAAGAACTGTCCAAACGGGACGGTGGTCATGGCGGTCCGGTAGTTCTCCAGGTTCAGGCTCTCCGGGAGGATCTTCAGGTCCGTGGTGACAATCTCGCCGGAGGACTTGAAGGAGCTAAGGACCATCCAGAGCAGGGGCAGGAACACCACCAGTGTGGCAATGAGCAGCGGCAGGTAGCCGCCAACAATCGTCTGGACAAGGTTTCGGCGCGAAAAGGGGCGGTCGGGGCGGAGGGCCGGATCCGGCGTCGACACCGCCGGGGCCGCCGGGTCCGGGTTGACCGGTGATAGGGACGTCACGAGTAGTGCACCTTTCGTTCCACGAAGCGCAGCTGCAGCACGGTGATCACCAGGAGGATGGCAAACAGCACCACGGAAATGGCTGCCGAATAGCCGGCCCGGTTGTACGCCCCGAACGCTTGGAGGTAGGCCTCGTAGATCAGGGTGCTGGTGCCGGCGCCCAGCGGCGTCATGATGCGGATGAGGTCAAAGGCCTGCAACGAGCTGAGCATGGTGGTGATGAGGAGGAAGAACGTGGTGGGGGACAACAGCGGCAGCGAGATGCTCAGGAAACGCCGGAACCCGTTCGCACCGTCGAGGGATGCAGCTTCCATGACGTCCTTCGGCAGGGACTGCAGCCCGGCAAGGTACACCACGGCGCAATAGCCAAGGTTCTTCCAGACGTACACCAGGATCACCATGACCAGCGACAACTGGGGGTCGTTGATCCACTGTGGGCTCTGCTGGCCGATGCCGCGCAGCAGCCAGGCGAGGACGCCGTAGCCGGGGTCGAAGATGAACAGCCACACCAGGCCTACGCCCACGCCGGAGAGCACGTAGGGCGCAAACACGGCGGACCGGGCAAACGTGGTGCCACGGATCTTCCCGTTCAGCGCCACCGCCACCAGCAGGCCCAGCAGCATGGATCCGCCCACCGTCACCACGGTGAACACGGCGGTGGTCCCCAAGACTTTGGGGGCGTCATTGCTGGTGAAGAAGGTGGCGTAGTTGGCGAGGCCCACGACGGTGGCGGTGGGGGAACCCAGCGTCCAGTCCAGCGTGGAGTAATACATGTTGCTGATCAGCGGACGGTAGGTGAAGACGGCGATCAGCACCAGGTTGGGCAGCGCCATGGCAAGGAAAACAAAGAAGTCCCGGCGGTTCCTTGCGGTCCACCGCCGGTGCGGAATCTTCGCTGCGGGTCCTGGCGGCCGCTTGGGCTTGGCGGACGGATGCGGGGCGAGTTGACGGGTCATGCGTGTCTCTCCCGGGTCGGGAGCCTGCTCGTGGCGGGCACTGGCTGAATCTAGGGACTAACTACACCAGACCGTCAGTGGGCTGAAGCCCGCATTTGCCCTTCTCGAAGGACTGTTATCCGAGGCTTCGTCGCCCGTTAACGCTGTGTTGGATGCAGTCTCGCATAAAGTTTGCCCTTGCGGCAGGGGCGCGCCCGCGACGTGCAGAATAGGGGCATGGGAACCATTGCAGACGTCCCGGGCATCCGGGTAGGCCACTACCAGCGGACCGGCGATGGCTGGCTGACCGGAGTCACGGTGGTCCTGCCGCCGCCGGGCACCAAGGGGTCGGTGGACGTCCAGGGCGGCGGCCCCGCCACCCACGAAACGGATGCGCTCGACCCCACCACGCTGGTCAGCACCGTGGATGCGGTGGTCTTGGCCGGTGGCAGCGCCTACGGGCTTGCCGCCGCCGCCGGCGCCCAAGCCTGGTGCGAGGCCAACGGCCGCGGGTTCGCCGTGCCCGGGGGAGTCGTCCCCATCGTTCCGGCAGCCGCGATCTTCGACCTTGGCAGGGGCGGCGACTTCGCCGCACGGCCGACGCCGGACATGGGCTTCGCGGCAGCCGCCGCCGCGTCGGCACAACCGGAAGGGCACGACGTCGAGCGCGGCAACGTCGGTGCCGGCACCGGAGCCCTCATCGGCAGGGGACAGTTCAAAGGTGGCGTGGGAACAGCATCGGTCATGCTGGAGAACGGCGTAGTTGTGGGTGCGCTGGCCATAGTCAACGCACTCGGGCTCCCGGTGGGTGGGCTTGTCGAGAACCGAACCCTCGATTCCGACAGGCTCCATCACCGGGAGGACAAGCCGGGACGTCCGGCGCCGTTGAACACCACCCTGGTCGTCGTGGCCACCAATGCCGTGCTGGATGCGGCGGAGTGCAAGCGCACGGCATCTGCCTCACACGCCGGGATTGCCCGTGCCCTGAATCCGAGCCACACCCTCGCCGACGGGGATACCGTATTCTGCCTCGCAACCGGCGCCCTGGCGCTGGACCGCACGGACGAAGCCGCCCGGCAAACCAGCCTCATTTCGCTGCAAAGCGCGGCAGCCGACGTCGTCCGCCTGGCCGTCCTGGACGGCGTGGCCAGCGCGGAGGCCGTGACCACTCCTGCGGGTGCGTATGGTGCATACGGCGACCGGATGCGCTAGCATGGCTGGATTTAACTTTCGCCGCCAGATGGCGTAGTGTTGTCTGTTGGTTGTCTGGACTGCCGCGCCCTTTTGGGCTTGGAGATGGCAATCGATCCAACAAAAACGTTCGTAGTCATGTCCGGTGCAATCCGGCGGGGCTGCGGCAACAACAGTTAGCGGAGGGTATGGCCAAGAAGGACGGGGTCATTGAGATCGAAGGCGTTGTGACCGAGGCGCTGCCTAACGCGATGTTTCGCGTTGAGCTCACCAACAAGCACATCGTTCTGGCACACATCTCTGGAAAGATGCGTCAGCACTACATCCGGATCCTCCCCGAGGACCGCGTAGTGGTGGAGCTGAGCCCGTACGACCTCACCCGTGGTCGTATCGTCTACCGCTACAAGTAAATTGCTGGGCAGCTGCAGCGCATGCTGACTGCTGCTCCAGCTGACCAACTGTTACACGCAAAGGAACGCCATGAAGGTCAAGCCGAGCGTCAAGCAGATCTGCGAAAAGTGCAAAGTGATCCGCCGTAACGGCCGGGTCATGGTGATCTGCGAGAACCCGCGCCACAAGCAGCGCCAGGGCTAATTTCCTTCCCCGAAGGAAATCCTGGGTTGCTAACCCACGCAAGTAAATAAAGGCAGCACAAGCTGATCTGGAACATTGAGCTCGAAAGAGTCCGGACAGCTAACCCCCGGTCGGAGGCTGGGGCCGTACGGAATGTGCGGGTGTACTGCCTACGACCTCCGGTTTATCAAGGAGTACTGCCACTATGGCTCGTCTCGCTGGCGTAGACATTCCCCGCGAAAAGCGGCTGGAAATTGCGCTTACTTACATCTACGGCGTGGGCAAGACCCGTGCACACGAAACCCTGGCTGCCACGGGCATCAGCGCTGACGTTCGCGTCAAGGACCTGACTGACGCCCAGCTGGTTGAGCTGCGTGACTACATTGAAGGCAACTACAAGGTTGAGGGTGACCTTCGCCGCGAAGTAGCAGCAGATATCCGCCGCAAGGTTGAAATCGGCAGCTACGAAGGCCTGCGCCACCGCAAGGGCCTGCCCGTACGCGGTCAGCGTACGAAGACCAACGCACGTACCCGCAAGGGCCCGAAGCGTACCGTCGCCGGCAAGAAGAAGGCCCGTTAAAATCCCCGCTCGGGATTTACGGACTTTCCCCAATAACTTTCTGTAGGAGAAAAAATGCCCCCGAAGACTCGTGGCGCGGTTCGCAAGCCGCGTAAGAAGGACAAGAAGAATATCGCGCTTGGCCAGGCGCACATCAAGAGCACCTTTAACAACACCATCGTTTCCATCACGGATCCCTCCGGTGCTGTTATTTCCTGGGCTTCCTCTGGCGAGGTTGGCTTCAAGGGCTCGCGCAAGTCCACCCCGTTCGCTGCCCAGATGGCTGCCGAAGCCGCTGCCAAGCGTGCGCAGGAGCACGGCATGCGCAAGGTTGACGTTTTCGTCAAGGGACCGGGTTCCGGGCGCGAAACCGCAATCCGTTCGCTGCAGGCCGCAGGCCTCGAGGTTGGCTCCATCCAGGACGTCACCCCCGCAGCGCACAACGGCTGCCGCCCGCCGAAGCGCCGCCGCGTCTAATTCTTTTCCGCAGCAGGAGCTTGCCCGGACCAGTGATGGCCCGGGCAAGCCCAGCGCGTTAAGTCTTCAGACCGAATTTCCACCACCTGTGTTGCGTCATATAGCGGATGCTCGCCGAAAGGAAACCTAAGTGCTCATTGCACAGCGCCCCACCCTCTCCGAAGAGGTAGTCTCCGAAAACCGTTCGCGGTTCATCATCGAACCGCTGGAACCGGGCTTCGGCTACACCCTCGGAAACTCCCTCCGCCGTACCCTGCTCTCCTCCATCCCCGGTGCTGCCGTAACCAGCATCCGGATCGATGGTGTGCTGCACGAGTTCACCACGGTTCCGGGTGTCAAGGAAGATGTCACCGAGATCATCCTTAACATCAAGAGCCTGTCGGTTTCCTCCGAGCACGACGAGCCCGTCGTGGCTTACCTGCGCAAGCAGGGCCCCGGAGTCGTCACCGCCGCGGACATCGCTCCGCCGGCCGGCGTCGAATTCCACAACCCGGATCTGCACATCGCCACGCTGAACTCGAAGGGCAAGTTCGAACTTGAACTGACCATCGAGCGCGGCCGCGGCTACGTTTCGGCAGCTCAGAACAAGTCCGGCGACGCAGAGATCGGCCGTATCCCGGTCGACTCCATCTACTCGCCGGTCCTGAAGGTTACTTTCCGCGTGGAAGCAACCCGTGTTGAGCAGCGCACCGACTTCGACAAGCTGATTGTCGACGTCGAGACCAAGCAGGCCATCGCCCCGCGCGATGCCGTCGCTTCCGCAGGCACCACCCTGGTGGAACTGTTCGGTCTGGCCCGTGAGCTGAACACCGCAGCTGAAGGTATCGAGATCGGCCCGTCGCCTACCGACGCTGCCCTGGCAGCCGACATGGCACTGCCGATCGAGGATCTGGACCTCACCGTCCGTTCCTACAACTGCCTCAAGCGTGAGGGCATCCACACCGTGGGTGAACTCGTTGCCCGCTCCGAGGCCGACCTGATGGACATCCGCAACTTCGGTGCAAAGTCCATTGACGAGGTCAAGGCAAAGCTGGTTGAACTGGGCCTGTCCCTCAAGGACTCGCCTCCCGGTTTTGACCTCGCAGCACGCGCCGCAGCAATCGAAGAGGACGACGCCGCCTTCGGCGACGACGAACTCTAAACCAGACCTTGGCCGCGGGCAGCACCATGGTGTGCCGCCCACGGCTTCCACATGAGGAGAAACAATTATGCCTACCCCCACTAAGGGTCCGCGCCTCGGAGGCGGCCCGGCTCACGAGCGCCTCATGCTCGCGAACCTGGCAGCATCCCTGTTCGAGCACAAGCGGATCACCACCACGGTGACCAAGGCCAAGCGCCTGAAGCCGTACGCAGAGCGCCTGGTGACCTTCGCCAAGCGTGGCGACCTCGCTTCCCGCCGCCGCGTTCTCGGCCTGATCAGCAACAAGGGCGTCGTCCACGAGCTGTTCACCGACATCGCCCAGGCAGTGGAGAACCGTGACGGCGGCTACACCCGCATCACCAAGATCGGCAACCGCAAGGGCGACAACGCTCCCATGGCTGTCATCGAACTGGTCCTGGAGCCGGTTTCCGCCAAGCAGGCCGTAGTAGCCGAGGCTACCTCTGCCGCCAAGCGCGACGCCGACAAGAAGGAAGCTGCCGCTGCCGCTCCGGCTGCCGAAGAGGCTCCCGCCGCTGAGGAAGCTGCCGCAACCGAAGAAGCACCTGCTGCCGAGGACGCCGCAACCGAAGAGGCTCCGGCCGCTGAGGAAGCTCCGGCTGCCGAGGAGAAGGACGCGAAGTAATTCGCTGACCTGCTTCGCATAGACTTAGGTCTGTGAACCACCAAAAACCCGCGGCCCCCGTCTTAGGGGGCGGCGGGTTTTTGCGTCTCCGGCTCGATCTTTCGTACGACGGCGGTCCCTTCAGCGGGTGGGCGCTGCAGCCGGGCCTGCGGACTGTCCAGGGAGTCCTTGAGGAAGCGATCGAGCTGGTGGTGCGCCGCGCGGTCCGGGTCACCGTGGCCGGCCGTACCGATGCCGGCGTTCACGCCCGCGGCCAGGTGGTCCACCTGGACCTCACTGAAGCTGAATGGCTGGCACTGCCGCGCGGGCACGAACTTGATCCCGCCGTCGCCCTGCTGCGCCGGCTCCGTGGCGCGCTGAACCGTGCCCTGGGCGATCTCCACGGCGCCGTCGAAGTCCATGACATCGCCCTGGCGCCTGTGGGCTTCGACGCCCGCTTCTCGGCCCTCTGGCGGCGCTACAGCTACCGGATCGCGGACGGACCAGCCCTCTGGGATCCGCTGGCACGGTACTTCACGCTGTGGCACAAGAATCCGCTGGATGTCGGCCTGCTCAACCAGGGTGCCTCGCAGCTGCTGGGCCTGCAAAACTTCCTGTCGTTCTGCAAGCCGCGCGAAGGTGCCACCACCATCAGGGAGCTGCAGCGCTTCGAGTTCGCCCGCGGTGACGACGGCGTCATCGTGGCCACCGTGCAGGCCGATGCGTTCTGCCACAACATGGTCCGGGCCTTGGTGGGTTCGGCCCTTTACGTGGGGGAGGGCACCGTGGAACCGGGCTGGCTGCACGAACGGTTGCTCCTGCAGAAACGGGACGCCAAATCAGTTTTGGCCGCCCCGCACCCGCTGGTGCTGGAGGAAGTGGCGTACCCGTCCGACCACGAACTGCTGGCCCGCGCCGAACAGACACGGGCACTGCGCCAACATTAGAACGACGGCGGTGGGCCCTCGGCCGGCAGCGTCACCGTAAAGGTGCTGCCTTGGCCTTCGCCGCTCTGGCACGTGATGGTGCCGCCATGCCGCTCCACGATCATTCGGGTGATGGACAGGCCGAGCCCGGCACCGGGTATGGCGGCCTGACGCGCGGATTCGGCGCGGAAGAATCTGTTGAACACCCTGGCGGCGTCCTCCGCTGACATCCCCATGCCGGTGTCCTTGACGCTGAGTGAGACCCACTGGGCGTCCGCTTCGGCGCTGATGCTCACCGTACCGCCGTCGGGCGAGTATTTGATGGCGTTGGACACCAGGTTGTCCAGTACCTGGCCGATCCGGAGCGGATCAGCGTAGGCCCAGAGCGGCGAGGGGACCTCGGCGGCGAACTCCACGTGGGACCGCTGCGCCGACGCCTGCGCGGAGCCGAGGCTGGTCTCCACCAGGCTGGCGAGGTCGGTCCGTTTCGGGTGGACGTTCATGGTGGTGGACGCCGAGGCCGTCAGGTCAGCCACCAGGTCGATCATCCGCTCCGCGTTGCGCTGCACCACCAGGAGGCGTTTGGCTGCGTGCGGCGGCAGGTCGGCAATGTCGTCGAGCACCAGGTCCACGTTGCCGATGATCGAGTTCAGCGGGTTCTTGAATTCATGCGACACGTTGGACACCAGGTCCTGGTTTGCCGCCAGCGACTCGACCCAGCCGGTGACGTCGCTGTACACCACCACGGCGCCGGTGAGCCTGCCGTCCTCGCCCACAAGCGGACGGGCCGCGGTGGAGACTGCCCGCTGTTCCGGGCCCTCGCCCGCCCACACCAGGTAGTCGGCGAAGGATTCCCCGGCCATCGCCCGGCTGATGGGCCGCCGGTCCGGGGGAAGCAGGGTCCGCCGGTCCTGGCCGTAGATCAGCTGGTGACCCTGGCCGGGAACTTCCTCGTCGGCGCCGGTGACCCGGCGGAAGTTGCGTTGCCTGCTGTTGGAGACCAGGAAGTGGCCTGATCGGTCGACGGCGGCTATGCCGACGTCGGTGGCGTCCAGCACCGTTTCCAGCAGCTTCTCCCGTTCCCGGCTTGCGTCCAGCAGTTCACGGAGTTCCCGGTCCTTTTCGGCGAGTTCGCGTTGCTGCAGCCGCAGGTTCACGCTCGCGAAGCGGATGGCCAGCGAAACCGCGAGCATCATGAGGGGGAAGAGGACCACGGTGGTGAGGTCCGAGGCCGTGACGGACGGGAAGTGGGCCACGGTTGGCGGGACCATGATCAGGAAGGGGCCCACAAAACTGAGCACCAGGCTGGTCCGGGTCAGCATGCCGGAGGCGGACAGCCAGATCACAGGGAAGACCACCAGCACGGCCAGGCCCGGCAGCAGCGGTGCGGCGCCGTTGCGGAGGAACCCGATGGCCGCGAAGTCCAGTACCGGGATCAGCAGGTAAGCCCGGTGTGCCAGGCGTTCCCAGGGGATCAGGAAACAGGCGAGGAACAGGACTGCGTGCAACGCAATGCCTGCCAGGTACAGGGGGCTGTGCGTGAGCGACGGCCAGGCAAGGGGGGTGGCTACGGCAATGATGGCCACAATGACCGTGATGGGGAGTTGGCACAACGCCACTTGGGCGCGGGTTCCCAGCCTGCGGAAGATGCGGCCGGGTCCCCGGTGGAACAATGGCTCAGCCATGTTTCTGACTCGTACCCCTTACGTGTGGAAAGCAAAGTGCCCGGGAGGCCTTCTCTATTGCTCCCATACCGGGCAGGTACCCCTTTCCGCCCATATTGCACATGTCTTGTCATAATAATTGACTTTTCAATTTTTAGGGCCGTTGCGGATGTCATCAGCAGGGCTTACTAGTAGCGTATAAATGGTTGGAGCGGGTATGGCATTGGCGCTGGGCCAATGGGGGGCCATCTCCGCCTGGCGCAGGGATAGCAATGGACGATCTTGGTGTAGCTGTGGTCATCGAAGATGACGCCGATGTGCGGAACCTCCTTGAAGGTGTTTTGACCCAGGCGGGCTTTGAAGTGCATACAGCTGATGATGGGCGGTCCGGGGTAGAGGTGGTCCGCAGCAAGCAGGCCAACGTTGTGACTCTCGATATCGGGCTGCCGGACATTGACGGGTTCGAGGTTTTGCGGCGGATCCGGACCTTCAGCAACGCCTACGTGGTGATGCTGACGGGGAGGACTGAGGAACCGGACCTCTTGTCAGCCCTGAACACCGGGGCTGATGACTACATAGCCAAGCCGTTCAGGCCCAGGGAGCTCCGTGCCCGGGTGGCGGCAATGATGCGCAGGCCACGCCAGGAGGTTAACGGGCCGCGCCCGTCACCTGCCGCGTGGGGCCAAGCAGCGGGTCCTGCCGCCGCGCCCGCCGAGTCCGGAATCCTGCAGCACAACGGGCTTCGCCTGAACCACCGGACGCGCACCGTGGAAGTCAGGGGGGAGCCGCTGGGCCTGACGCGCAGCGAATTCGACCTGCTCCATGTGCTGCTGAAAGGTGGCGGCGCCGTGTGTACCAGGGCTGACCTGGTGCGGGCGGTCCGCGGGGAGTTCTACGACCATGACACCTACATCAGCGAAGCGGACGAGCGGGCCGTCGAAGTCCATGTGGGAAACCTGCGGCGCAAGCTCAAGGAGGACCAGCTGGCGCCGCGCTGGCTGCAGACGGTCCGCGGGGTGGGGTACAGGCTCGCGCCGCGGCGGCCCGACGACGCCTGACCGGACAGCTACCCCTGCTCGAGGATGAAGGTTGACTGGAGCTCGGACACCGTCCGCGCGCCGTCATGGGCAACGCCGGCCATCATGGCCTGCCCCTGGACGAAGTCGCCTTGCCGGATCAGGGCTTCGAGGACCTCGGCGAGCTTGGCGAGCCGGATGCCGCCCACCATGGCGGAACTGATTTTGAGGCTGATTACCGCGTCAAGGGCTGAGGCCTCGTCCTGGCTGTCCACGGCTGTTCCCAGCCGGGCCAGGCGCGTGTCCCACATGGCGGCGTAATCCCGGGCGAAGCGCCGGGCCAGCCCGGACCCTGCGAGTTCGTCGTCGAGTTCATCCAGCACGGATGCATCAATGAGAGGCAAGAGAGAGGCCGCCTTCAGCGAATGGGCCGCACCTGCGGCTGGGATGGACGGCGGCGCGATCCCGGCCGGCGGTAAATCCGCAGCGGGGCTGTTTCCGCTGGAGCCGGGATCGGGATTGTGCATTGTCCAAGGCTACTTCCTGGAAATCCTTCAGTGACCTGTTTCGGATGATTCTGTGTAAACCTTGAGGCAACCTTGCCGCCATGCTGAGCAACCCTACTGGCCAGTAAAGGTGGCGATGGTATTAATGACCGCCGGTCCCAAAATGGCAATAAAGAGCACCGGAAATATAAAGAACAACAGCGGGAAAAGGATCATGACGGGCAGTTTCATGGCCTTTTCCTCGGCCCGCTGGCGCCGCTTGACGCGCATGACCTTGGCTTGGACGCGCAGTACCCGGCTGATGGCGATTCCATACGTGTCGGCCTGCACCACGGCCTGCACGAAGCTGCGCAGTTCGGGAATGCTGGTCCGCTCCGCCAGGGCGATGTAGGACTCCCGGCGGCTGCGCCCCACCTGCATGTCCTGCAGGGTGCGCACCAGTTCCTCGGCAAGGGGGCCTTTGCCGTTCTCACCGGCCCGTGCCATGGCGCCCTCGAAGCCCAGCCCGGCTTCCACCGAAATGAGCATCTGGTCCAGGGTGTTGGCAAGTTCCAGCTGCATGGCCTTCTGCCGTTCCGACCCTTTGCTGTAGAGCATGAGGTCCGGGATGAAGTAGCCAAGAACCATGACGAAGAGTCCGGCCAGCTTCATTATCGGTGAGCTGCCGATCGAGGTCAGGTAAAGGCCAACGGCCGCGCCGGCCACACCAAGTCCGAGCTTGGACCCCAGCACCTTTCCGAGCGGCATGGATGCAGGCCGGCCGGCCAGGGCCAGGAGCCGGTCAAGGAAGGCGACATAAGCGGGGGGAGTCAGGCGCCTGCCCAAGGCCTCGAGGAGTCCCGGCCCTGTTCCGGCGGGGGCAGCGGCAGTGGGCGGCGCACCACGCGAGAGCAACTCGGCGGCAGCGATCCGGCCCTGCTTGTCCACGGTCAGGACGGACCAGGTCAATGCGGCCAGGGGCAGGCAGACCAGCAGGATTGAAAGCACGACGGTCAGGTTCATGGCTTCCTCAGAACTTCAGGTCGATAATCTTGCGCATCCACAGCGCACCGATGGTCATCAGGACGAACGAGGCACCGATCATCACCCAGCCCAGGGGGTGGGTAAACATCGAATTCATGTAGTTGGGACTGACGGCCAGCAGCATGGCCACGATGCCGAACGGCATGGCGATGAGGATGTAGGCCGAGAACTTGCCTTCGGCGGCCAATGCCTTGATGTGGCCCTTGATCTCCGCGCGCTCGCGGATGGTCTCGTTCACCTGGTCCAGCACTTCGGCCAGGTTGCCGCCCACCTCACGGTTGATCTGGATGGCTTGCGAGATCCACACAAAGTCCTCGTTCTTCATCCGTTCGGCGGTGTCGTTCAGTGCTGCCAAAAGGTCGCGGCCCAGGCTGGTCTCGGTGATCACGCGGCGCATCTCTTCCGAGGTGGGTTTTTGCGATTCCATGGCCGCGGCGTCGATGGCGCGCAGGATGCTGTGTCCGGCGCGCAGGCCGCCGGAGAGCAGTTGCAAGGTATCGCCGAGCTGACCGTCGAACGCAGCCCGGCGCTTGCCGGACAGGAACCCGAGGACAAGCTTGCCGGCGAACGGTGCCAGGAGCGCAAGGAGCAGCCCTACCAGGGGTCCCACGGTGACAATGCCCACCAGCATTCCCACGCAGGCTCCGATCCCCACCAGCAGGAAGAATTCCGCCTGGCTCAGCCGCAGCCCCGCGTTCTCCAGTTCCGCCCGGGAGAAGAGATTCACGTTCCGGCCGGCGAGCAGCCGTTCGAAGGACTTGACCCCCGAGAGGGCCAGGCGCGTCAGGGAGGACGGCGGCTGGGGTTCAAAGGGACGACGGCGGTCCAGCGGCACCGAGGGGGCGCCCGGCAGGAGGACTGCGACGCCGAGCAGGCAGATGGCCGCCAGCAGGATGACGGCTCCAATGCCGACGATCATGAGTGTTGCCCCTGCTTCGCGCCCGGTGACAGCGGGCCGGCGAAAACTCCCGGTGAGACATGGATGCCAAGGTCCTCGAACCGGTCGATGAACCGGGGACGGATGCCGGTGGCTACGGGCTTGCCCAGGAAGCGGCCCTGGGCGTCCACGCCTGCGGAGTAGTCGAAGACGAACGCGTCCTGGAGGGTGACGATGTCGCCTTCCATCCCCTGGACCTCGGTGACATGGGTAATGCGGCGGGACCCGTCGCGGAGCCTGGAGATCTGCACGATCAGGTTCACCGCGGAGGCGATCTGTTCACGGATGGCCCGCAGCGGAAGGTCCATGCCGGCCATCAGCACCAGGGTTTCGAGGCGGGCAACGGCGTCGCGGGGCGAGTTGGAGTGCACGGTGGACAGGGAGCCGTCGTGGCCGGTGTTCATTGCCTGCAGCATGTCCAGCGATTCGCCGCCACGGACCTCGCCCACCACGATCCGGTCCGGACGCATACGGAGGGAGTTGCGGAGCAGCTCACGGATGGTCACCTCGCCTTTGCCTTCGGTGTTGGGCGGCCGGCTTTCCAGCCGGACCACGTGGTCCTGCTGGATCTGCAGTTCCACGGCGTCTTCGATGGTGACGATCCGTTCATCGTGCGGCAGGAAGGAGGACAGCACGTTCAAGAGGGTGGTTTTGCCCGTACCCGTGCCGCCCGAAACGATGATGTTGAGCTTGGCCTTGACGCAGGCGTTGAGCAGCTCCGCCATTTCCGGGGTGAGCGTGCCGAAGTCAATGAGGTTGCGGACGGTCAACGGGGTCTTGGAAAACTTTCGGATGGTCAGCGAGGAGCCGCCAACGGCCAGCGGGGGGATGACGGCGTTGACACGGGAGCCGTCTTCTAGGCGTGCGTCCACAAGGGGGGAAGACTCGTCGATGCGGCGGCCCACCTTGGACACGATCCGTTCGATGACTTTGCGGAGGTGTTCCTCTGAGCTGAAGCGCGACTCGGTAAGTGTCAGCTTGCCCTTCCGCTCGACGTAGATCTGGTCCATCCGGTTGACCATGATTTCGGTGACGGCGGGGTCGTCCAACAGGCGCTGGAGGGGACCGTAGCCCAGCACGTCGTCAGCCACGTCGCGGACCAGGCGGGCGCGTTCCTCTGCGCTGAGCGGCACCTGCTCTGCATCGATGATGCGGGTGAGCTCATCCTTGGCGGTGCTCCGCAGTTCCTGCTCGGTGACGGCGGCGTCGTTGAAGCGCGCTCCCATGCGCTCGAACAGTGCGGTGGCCGCCCTGTCCTTCATGGCTGCGAAGACGTCCACGCCAGGTGCCTTGGGCACAAAGGAGGTGCCGGCGTCATGCGTTGAATGCACGACGGCGGCGTGGGCGGGAAGGCGCTTGTCCGTACCGTCGGCGGCGGCGGGGACAGGCGCGGGGGCCGGGTGTGGAGACTCAAGCAGCGCGGTGCCGGCCGGTGCCGGGGGACGGCCCTGGGCCGCGTTGATGCGTTCGGAGAGTTTCATCAGATAACCACCCTTCGGTGAAGCTTCCGTTGGGCCTGTGTGCGCCAGGCCGGGTTGAAGCGCTGGACCAGTTGGCGGAGGCTCTTGACGGCCGGGTCCTTCTTGGAGTCCTGGAGGACGGGGATGCCGCGGTTGGTGGACAATGCCACGGCCCTGGAGCGGGGGACGCTGACGTCCACGGGGGCGCCAATGGTGGATTCGACGTCCCGGACGTTCAGGCCTGCTTTGGCGTCGGCCATGTTCAGGACCACGTGGCGGGATTCGGGCATGATGTCCAGTTGGCGGAGGACTTCCAGGCCGGAACGGAGGCCGCGAAGGCTGGGGATGTCCATGGCACTGACCCAGACCACGTCGGTGCATTTTTCCATGGCGGCCAGCCCGATTTCCGGCATGCCGGGGGCGGTGTCCAGCACCACGTACTGGAACTCCTGGGCCAGCTGGTCCAGGAGGTGGCTGACCTGGTCCGGGGTGATGTGGTCCGCATCCACCGGGTTGGGTGGTGCGCACAGGGCGTAGATGCCGGCCGGGTGCACGGTGAGGAAGGCCTTGAGCACCAGGGAGTCCTGGGCTGCGGCCGGGGTGACGGCATCGGTGACGGTGTGTTCGGGGTTGAGGTAGAGGCCGGAGGCGACGTCGCCGAACTGCAGGTCAAGGTCCACGATGACCACGCTCATGGGCGCCACCTGGCCCAGGCCGATGGCAATGTTGGTGGCCAGGGTGGTCTTGCCGACTCCGCCCTTGGGGGAGAAGACGCCGATAACCAGGCCCTTGCCGTCTCCGGGCTGCTGCGCCTCGGGGCCGCGGTGTCGGGTGGCGAACGACTGGCAGGCGCGCTCCAGCAATACCCGGATTTCGGCGGCGTCCGCCTGGGGGCTGAGGATGTCGCGGATACCCGCCCGCATGGCGTGCAGCAGGCCGGCGGGGTCAACGTCGCTGACCAGGACCAGGCTGAGGCCGGGCAGCTGGACGTCGAAGACCTTGGCGAACCGGAGTGCTTCCTCGTACGGAACATCCGGGCCGATGATGAGCACCTCGGGTTGCTCCTGGTTGAGGAGGGAGAACAGTTCCGCAGGGCCCGCCGGAAGGATATCGCTCGAGATGGTCTGGACATTGCCGCGCAAGCCGTTGACGACGGCGGCGCGCAGCTTCTGGTCGAAGTCGCCGTTGGGGGAGAGGAGGACGAAGCGGCTCACTTGTACACCGTGTCCTTCCTGGCGATGAAGCCGCCGTTGTCCTGGGCGTCGAGGGGTTCCTTGGTGAGCCAGAGATCGCCGTTGTTTGAGGAATAGATGATCTTGGTGGCGTCGATATCGCTGACGGCAACGGTGACCATGAACGACCCCTGCGGGAGGGTGGTGTCCTGCGGGTTGGTGCCGTCTGTGGGCTTTGCGCTGGGTTGCGGGGCACGCTGGACGGCGGTGACGAGGACTTTTCGGAGGGTGAGCTGGGTGGTGGCTTCGCCTGCTTTTGCCTTCTCCGCAGCGAAGCTGAAACCAATGCCTACATGGTCGCCCGCGTCGATCCTGCCGCCCACCACGCGCTTGGGTTCAAGCTCAAAGGTGACTTCCTGCATGCCTGTGGGCACTTTGATGGCAGCACTTGACTTAGCGTCCGCCGGGTCAACCAGACGTTCGGCAAGGAGTTGCTCTCCCGGGACGAGGTCCACGGCGGCCACTTTTCCAGTCGAGCTGTCGAGGTTTTTCAGGGCGGTTTTTGAAACAGCCGTTGCGGGCACCTGCTGCACCGCAACTGACGCCTTTACGATATCGAGGGAGGAGCCGGCCGGTACGGCCTTGGTCACCACAAGCACCCCGACGGGATCCATGTCCTTCATGGCGCGGGCATCGGCGCCCTGGGCGTACGCGATGATGAGGACCGCTCCGATGATGGCCAGCACCACTGCTGATACACCGGCCAACATACGTGACTTCACTGACTGCTCCTGTTGCTTCTGGCTAGGGGGTGAGGCGTACGATCGAGGCCCCGTAATTCGGGACGCTTCCCAGCGCGAACGCTTGAGCCAAGGACACGAACTTGACGAAATAGCCGCGGATCGTTTTGTTCTGGATACTGCCGCCGGTGGACCAGTTGTAGCTGGCAAAGTGGTAACCGGTGATGTGGAACGCGGCGAAGCCCTTCACGTAGTACTTGACGGCGGTGCCAGTGCCTGTCGCCAGATCAAAGAGCGGGAGAAGGACAGTCTGATCGTTCATCTGGTTGAAATCGGTAACAGTGCAGGTTGACGGGGCGCTGGCACCCGGGTCACTGTCGAACCAAATCCCCGAGTCGTTCGATTGGCCTGCGGTCATGGTGACCGAACAGCTTGTCCCGGTGGTGGTAATCCAACCGAATCCGCCCGGAAGTTTGTTGTCGCACGCCGGTGTTTGTTGATCCAGTACCTGGACAACGCCGGTCGATCCGCCGACGGGGATGTCAAGCTTGCAGTAGGCGATTGCCAGAGGCAGGATTGCCGGGCCCTTGGCGGGGGTGCCCCATTGTGCTTTGGAGGTTGCGTTCACTTCGGCCGATGAAATGCCGAGAGCACTGGCGAAAAACAGCGACACCTGGTTGGGAGTCTTGCCGGCTTCCTGGGCACCCGCCGTGACCGTCACGGACTGGTTAGGCAAATCGATCGATGTTGCCTTCATGTTGGTGAGGCCGTCGTTTGCGTTGCCATTGGCAAGACTCGCGGCCAGCGCGGAGGTACTTGTGCAGTCCGGGTCAGCGGTGCTCTTGGCGCACTTCTGAGCGATGGCGAGCGCAGCGGCGTCAGCGCCGTTTCGAACTTGAGTACGCTCTGAATACATCATCGAGACATCAACCGCCACGGCGGCGAAACCAAGGAGAGCCACCATCATGATTGCCACGATGACACTGACGGCACCCTGTTCAGAGCGGGAATTTTTGCGGATCTTCTTCAGCCGCCGCACAACATGGCTCCTTGGCCAGTCATAGTGAACGGTCCGGCTATACCCGTCAGCGTCGACAGTGTGTAGGTGATGGTGACAGCAATCCGGTTACCTGATGAGCAGGTTGTAGTGCCCGTGTCGAGGTTCTTGAAGGTGATGTTTGCATCAGCGAGTACGGGATTTAGGGAGACGGCCGTGTTTTCGGCTGCCGTCCGAGACGCCGCCGGGTCATTGGTTATGGCCATTACCCGAACCCCCTCGCGGGCCGCAGCCGACAGCGATGCCTGGGCGTTGTAGGCCCGGCTGAATTCCATGATGCCAAGGAGCAGCATGATGAGGACAGGAACGACGATGGCGAACTCAACGGCCGCCGCCCCGCGTTCTGATGGCCTCACCATGTGCTGCTTTCCTCTCTAATCACTGTTGTGATGCGTCGATTTGTACGCGTGAAACAGATTGTGCGGTGCAGTTGAGCTGCACCGCACAAACAGCCCGCCGTGACAGGCCGGGGGTCCTGCTTTAGGGGCCGACTTCAGAGATTGGACGTGACGCCGGTGAACATGGTGTTCAGCTGGCCACCCAAGGTGCTTACAGCGACGATGATGACAACTGCGATGAGTCCGACCATGATGCCGTATTCGACAGCTGTTGCGCCCTTTTCTTCGTGGAGGCGGTTCTTGAGGTTGAGGCCGAGGGTATGAAGGGCGGCGATGAGAGACAGCATTTGTTAACTCCTGAGCGAGTAGGCTTGACTGGCCCTACACCAGCACTATGACGAATTTTGTGGGGCCTGATGCGGTGTTGACCGGGTCTTACAGGATCGTGTGCGAAGGCTTTTCAGGGTGTCCCTTTCCTGCGCAGTTACGTGGAATCCCTGACGGAAACGTCGAATGGCCGGCTGTCCGCTTCGGTCGCTTCGACGGGTTGGGTTCGGCGACGTCGAGCAGACGGTTCCAGGCCCTTCGCCCGAGCTAGAGCTTGGCTGTGACGCCGGTAAACATGGTGTTCACCTGGCCACCCAAGGTGCTTACAGCGACGATGATGACGACTGCGATGAGTCCGACCATGATGCCGTATTCGACAGCTGTTGCGCCCTTTTCGTCGCGGAGGCGGTTCTTGAGGTTGAGGCCGAGGGTCTGAAGGGTGGCGATGAGAGAAAGCATTGTGAACTCCTGAGCGAGTGGTTTTGGCTGGTCCTGCACCAGCACTACGACGAAGTTAGCAAGGCTTGATGCGGTGTTGACCGGGTCTTGCAGGATCCTGTGCAAAGGCTTTTCAAGGTGTACCTTTCCTGCGCAATTGCGTGGAAAACCCTGCGTAAGTACAGCGCCTCCCGCTGTTAAGGCAGCAGGTTGTAATACTGGGCGTCGCCGATTTGCTCGGCGTGGTAATGGCTTCTAACCCAGTCCACGATTCTTGCCGACTCTCCGCGGCCTTCAATGGTGAGCGGCGGCAGATCCTGAACCACTACGCAGGCCACCTGATGGTCGGTGACCATTCGCTGAAACTGCTCCAAGGTTGGGAATGGATCGGTGCCGTCAAAACCGCCCAGCGGCAGCACCGATCGCATGCTGGCCAACTGATAGTTGGCTGCTGTCTCAGAGCCCACCATGGCCGCCGCCCATTTGGCAGTGGACGGCGTCGCACGGAGGCGGGAAACGATTCCGGATTCAGGCACGTTGCCGAACATTACTTCAATGAAACTGGCTGGCACATCGGGACCCATCTGCTGACGGTCAGGATGATCCGTGCGTATGCCGAGGATACTGGGACCAGCCACGACGCCTGCACCCTCATGGGGACTCAGAACCGTGTTGATGGACCACACGAAAGGACCGACCAATAGCGCCACTGCCAAAAGTCCTGTTGTCATTTTCCGAAGGGCTGGAAAAGGCGGTGGGACCACAAGAAAGGTGATGGCCACGGACCAAACCAGAAGCGCCACCAAAGGACCCAGCGGGAAATCAGCGGTTGAGCGACTCGCGGAGAGGAAGCTCAGAACCATCGTTATTAAGAGGGTTCCAACCAGCATCCAGCGTGCGCTTCGTCGTCTACTAAGCCTGTATAGGTGCAGCAGGCCTGTCCCTGCGAGGCAGCATAGCGGTGGTACAACAGTCAGGCAGTAATACGGATGGACTATCCCAGACATGAACGCCAAAACCGTTGAAGCGGAGAGAAACCAGAGAACGCACAGACTGAGGAAGGCCCGGTATTTGTGGCTGCCGCTCTGCCGCTTGATATGCCAGACGGCGACGCACATTCCTGCTACAGCCAGGGGCAGGAACCAGCCGAACTGGCCCGAGAATTGCGGTTGAAGGAAACGCTGAAAGCCAGGATCCAGTTTTTCCGCAAGGCTCGCTGTACTGGGAGACATCGTCCGGCTGGCATCCTCTCCGGTGAGGCGGTCCAGACCGTTGTAGCCCAAGCTTAATTCCACCGCGCTGTTAAGACGGGATCCTCCGACGAATGGCCGGCTGGCCGCCGGGACCATCTGCACAAGGACAAACCACCAGCCTCCGGTAACCATTGCGGTGAGCAGGGCGAGCGAGACGCGCGTTATACGCTTCAGGACTGGTCCGC
Source organism: Pseudarthrobacter sp. MOO14 (assembly GCF_058267675.1). Lineage (NCBI taxonomy): Bacteria > Bacillati > Actinomycetota > Actinomycetes > Micrococcales > Micrococcaceae > Pseudarthrobacter > Pseudarthrobacter sp. MOO14. Next base: position 1,078,113 of record NZ_CM177849.1, on the reverse strand, counting down.
GGGCAAAAGCCAGATAGGTAACAGCGACGGCGGGCAGCAGCAGCGCGATTTGAAGCTGCTTCGTCAGCAGGGCAGCACCCGTGAGCGCACCGGCTAGAATCAGCCACCTTGGCTTGTCGCGGCGAATTGACTCCAAAGCGGTGTAGGCCACGCCGATCATCAGCAGGGTAAGCAGTGCATCTGGGTTGTTGTAGCGGAACATCACCACGGCAACTGGGGTTATGGCGAAAAATGTCGCCACGAGAAGTGCTGCGGCGCTCCCGACATAAGTGCGAACCATCCTGTAAAGCAGGTAGACGCTGGTAATTCCCATCAGGGCCTGCGGCACCAGGATGCTCCAGGGGCTCAGCCCGAAAGCGCGTACGGAAGCCGACATTACCCACAGGCTGAGCGGTGGCTTGTCGACGCTAATGGCGTTGCCTGGATCCGAGGAAGAAAAGAAGAATGCGGTCCAATCCTGTGAGCCGGCCATGGCTGCAGCAGAATAGTACGAGTTGGCCCATCCGTTTCGATCCAGGCCCCAAAGATAGAGCACAGCAGTTAGGGCCAACAGGGCCCACAGCGCCAATGTTTCCCGCCGACGGCCTAGGTACGGTGGGGATGGTGTACCGCCGGTTTGGCGCAAACGAAGCCCTCCTGCTGGAAGCTCAGAGGGGTCCCATGGGTCTGGTGCCGCGGGCTTCAAGAGGCCTGCGCCGTTTGGGCACCTGAGGTCACAACGCGGCTAGCTGCTGCATCGGCCCTGGGAACACGGAAAACCCAGACCCGCAACATGACGAAGCGCATAAGAGTCGCGAGGATATTCGCCGCGGTAAGTGTCACGAGCTCCATCGTAGGGGAGGAGTGCGGGGCAGAGGCGTGCAAAATCAACAGCGACGATGATGTTATTGACCAAGCCAGTGTAAAGACGACAAGTCCTTGGAACTGTTGGGTGAAGAGCTTCTCCGGGCCGTTCATCCCGAAGGTAAAACGGCGGTTAGCGGCCGTATTGCCCACCGCTGTCAGGAGGAGGGCGAGGAAGTTGGCCGGCTGTGCGCCAAAAGGCTCCTGGAACAGCACATAGAGCAGGGCGAAGGCCACAGTTGATATGGCTCCGACAACGCCGAACCGAATAACTTGCCCAAAGAAGCTGGGTCTCGACTGTGGAACCACGGGGCGCCGCCCCAGCTCTGCATAAATGGCTTGAACGGGAATCGACCCCTTCACGAGGGAACCAGCAACCCGAATGAGACCGCGAATGTCATCAACTGCAGTCTGCATGATGTCCACTCGACTGTCAGGATCGTCCACCCAGTCCACCGGGATTTCATGGATCCGAAGGCCCGAGCGCTCCGCGATGATGAGGAGTTCCGTGTCGAAGAACCATCCGTTGTCCTCCACATGAGGAAGGAGCTTCTTCGCGACGTCCGCCCGGATGGCCTTGAAACCGCACTGGGCATCGGAGAATCGAACCTGCATGGTGCGCTTCAGCAGAAAATTATAGGAGCGGGAAATGAACTCGCGCTGCGGGCCGCGGCTAACGCGGGAGCTCTGGCCAAGCCTCGTGCCGATGGAGATATCCGAGTGGCCGGACAATAACGGCGCAACCAATGGCGGAAGTGCCGCCAGATCCGTGGAGAGGTCCACGTCCACATACGCCAAGACTTCCGCGTCGGAGGAACCCCAGGCGTCACGAAGGGCCCACCCTCGGCCCTTCAGGTCTAGCCGACGGTAAGCGACGTTTGGCATACGACCGGCCAGGTTGGCCCCAATCACGGGGGTGCTGTCAGTGCTTGCGTTGTCGGCGATGGTAATCTGCCACGTCACCGCAAATTCGCTGTGGAGATAATTTGCGAGTTCGGTGATGCTTTTTTCGAGTACCGATTCCTCATTGAAGACCGGTACCACAATTTCAAGCGCCAGGCCCCCGTGGCTAAGTTTCATGCTATGTATGCTATGGACGGCTTGGGGGCCGAATGCAGAAACTTGGGGAATACTGATGAACTACTTGGGGAATCCTTGATCTCTTGGCTTGCGGCCCTGCCGGGCTTTTGTGTTGCGGGTGCTGTACTCCTGCTGCCCGGACTTGTTTTTGGCTGGGCCCTGGGCTTACGGCGAATCTGGATGATTTCGCTTGCCCCGGTCCTGACAGCATCACTCGTTGCTGTCTCCACACTTGTTTGCTGGTGGTTGCACGTTGACTGGCAGCTTGGCGTTTTCACCTTTGCCACAGTGGTGTGTGCCGGAGTTACGCTCATTCTGGTCCGTGCAGGGGCGAGACGGTGGCCGAAGTTCTTCTCATGGGATCAAAGAGAAAAACCGGTGGGCCGTGCATACTGGATTGCGCTGCTCACCAGCGGGATCCTCCTCTCTCTTCGATATGCCCAGATCGTTGAGGATCCGGCCAACATCAACCAAGGCATAGACACGCCATTCCACCTCAACCTGGTACAGCAGATCATCGATTCCCGTGACGGATCACCCTTCTCTGTACGGGGGCTCATGGGTGAGTCCGGAGGGTTTTACCCACAAATCTGGCACGCACTTGCTGCACTTATTGCCGAGGCAACCGGGTTACCGGTGGTTGACGCAGCGAACGCCTTAAACTTCGCTGTTGTAGCCATAGCTTGGCCAATCGGTGTACTTTCCTTGGTCAACGTCGTTGTGGGTCCCAAGATGGTCGCTTTGCTATCTGCCGGTATTGCGAGCGCCGGTTTCTTCGCGTTTCCCTTCACTGTCATGCAGAGCCAAAAGAGCGACTTTGGTCCGCTGTTCCCGTACATGCTTGCAGTCACGTTCTTGCCTCCCCTGGTGACGGTTGTGGCCTCGCTACTTGGATTTGGCCGCACGTCACCGGTTCCTTGGCCGCTGGGCCTCACAACGCTCCTTGCCGGGCTGCCCGGGTTGGTTGCCACGCATATGTCGGCTTTGGTAGCCCTTGTGGGTCTTACCTCGGGCTTCACCGCCATGGCAGCTGTGCGGTCTTTCAGGAAAATCAAACAGGCGAGGTCCGGCCCATATCCCTACTTGCAATGGATAGCACTTTGGACAATCGTGTTCACATTCGGCTTGATAGTTTGGGCCGGGGTGCGGCCTTTGACCACTACTTGGGATCCGATTGACACTTTTCCAGCGGCCGTTCGAAGTGTTTTCGAAGTAGCCCCCACACATGGGGACGTAAGCTGGGGCCTTGCGGCGCTCACTCTGCTGGGAACCGGGGTCATATTCGGTCGCGCAAGCGAACGCTGGTTTCTGGCTGCGTACGCCGGCGCCGTCGCGCTTTATCTTGTTGCGGCGGCGCTGCCGCAGCCGCTGGTGAGGCAACTCATTATTGGTGCGTGGTACGGGGACCCACCCAGGCTCGCTGCCCTACTGCCGATTTTCTGGGCCGTCTTTGTCGGCCTGGCGGCGACCTGGTTCTTCGAAAAATTCGGCTCCGACTTCCGCATCAAATGGCTTGGGGTCGTTGCCATCACGGCGGTCGCGGTAACGACCGTAGTGTGGCCAACAAATTCGCAAACGACACCAGGAAGGGAACGCACCTACGCTCTGGCAAGCGACTCGCCGCTGGTGCGTCCCGATGAACTCGAATTGCTGGGACGGCTTAGTACCGAAGTGCCTGAGGGTGCCGTGATGGCTAACAACCCGTGGAACGGCAGTTCTACGGCGTTTGCGATCGCGAACCGGCGTGTGCTCTTTCCCCACGCGTACACCGGTTCGAATGCGGACCGCCTGCTCCTGGCCAAGACGTTAAACCAAGCCACACCTGGCTCTGAGGCTTGCGCGGCGGCAAAAAGGGAGAGGGTTGGATTCCTCCTTGACTTTGGCCAGCACTACATTGACCCGCTACGTACCGAGGTCAATGATTTTCCGGGGCTTAGTGTGCCGGCTAATTCGGCAGCGTTTGTGAAAGTGGACCAACAAGGGGCCGCGGTCTTATATCGATTCGTGGGTTGCGACCTGTAGGCCGCGACTGCCTGTGGTGAATGGTACGGCTTCGCCTATGAACGTAAAACGGACCCCCTCGGTTCTGGGTGCCGAGGGGGTCCGGACTATGGGCGCAAGCTGCGCGAAGTGGTGCTGTGAAGGAATTAGAAGGCGCTCGCGAAGGTCTTCATGACATTGATTGCCGCCGGGCCGATGATCACGATGAAAAGAACCGGCAGAATGGCGAACATCAGCGGGAAGAGCACCTTGACGGGAAGTTTCATGGCCTTTTCTTCTGCCCGCTGCCTGCGCTTTACCCTCATTTGTTTTGCCTGCGTCCTGAGGACCTTTGCGATGGCGATGCCGTAGATGTCAGCCTGAACCACGGAACGGACAAAGGACCTCAAATCGGGTACGTCGGTCCTGGTGGCCAAGGCCTCATAGGCTTCACGCCGGCTTCGGCCAACTTGCATGTCCTGCAGGGTCCGCATGAGTTCAAAGGCCAGTGGCCCTTTTCCGTTTTGTCCTGCCCGGGCCATTGCAGCTTCAAAACCCAAGCCCGCCTCAACCGAAATGAGCATCTGATCCAAGGTGCTGGGCAGTTCCAGCTCGATTGCCTTCTGGCGTTCGGCGCCCCTGCTGTGGACAAGAATGTCAGGCGCGAAATATGCGAGGGCCGCTGCAAGGACTACGAACAGGGCGGCGGACGGCGTAACACTGTTGCTGATGAATAGAATTCCCAAGACTCCGACGAGGAGAGCCAGTGCCGGCTTGGCAATCAGAAGCCGTGGGAGGGGCAGCTGAGCCGGCCGGCCGGCGCGCGCAAGGAGTTTATCCAGCCAAGCAACGTAGCCCTTCGGCGTAACCCTCATGCCGAAAGGAACCGCCGGCTTGGCCTCGGTATGCGCGGAAACGATTGCTCCCGGCACTCCGCTGTCAATCAGGCGGATACCTTTGCCGAGGTTGCTCCGGACCGCCGCAACGCCCCGCCTGTCCACCGCGAGGAAAGACCACGCCAGAAACGAAGTGGGGAACACGATCAGGCCAACAATGAGCCAAGCCATGGTTGTCATTTATTCCTCCTAGAACTTGATCTTGACGACGCGGCTCAGCCAGAACGATCCGACGCCCAGAAGCACGACGGCTACGCCCAGCAGGATCCAACCCAGTAGGTTGGTGTAGAGCGTGCCGATGTAGGAGCTGTTGACCACCGACATGTAAAGGAACATGCCGACCGGAAGTGCGACGAGGATGTAGGCGGACAACTTACCTTCTGCGCTGAGGGCCTTGACCTGGCCTTTGATCTGGCTGCGTTCCCTGATGGTTTCCCCGACCTGGTCAAGGACTTCCGCCAGATCGCCGCCCACTTCGCGGTGGATCTCGATCGCTTGCCCTACCCATTCGAAGTCCTCGCTGCGCAGCCTGTGTGCCGCATCGAGCATTGAGTCCCTTAGGTCCCGGCCGAGCCTGTTTTCGTTCACCAGCCTGGCGAATTCTTCAGAGGTTGGAGCGTCTGCCTCCTTTGCCACGGCATCAACAGATCGCAGAAGGCTGTGTCCGGCCCGCAGCCCACCTGAGAGCATCTGCAGGGTATCGCCCAGCTGAGACTCAAACTTGGCTCGCCTCCGGGAGGACAACACGTTCAAGGCCACCTTGGCCAGGAGCGGCGTTGCCGCAATGAAGAGAAGCGCCGGCAGCAAGCCCCCAAGAATGAAGCCAACGAAACCTGCAGTGACGGCGCTGCAGGCGACGAGAAGCAGGAAGTCTGCCTGGCGCATCTTCAGGCCGGCCTGCTCCAACGAAGCCCTGCTGCCGAACCGGGCGTTCTTGCTGACGTTCCGTTCCAGGAAGGCGGTAGCTGTATCCGTGGCCCGTGTCAGCAGGGTGGGGCCATTCACCACGCCGGGACGTCGTCGGGAGATGGCTATTTCCCCCCGGGCGCTCTTGAACGTGACCAGGAAAAGGACGGCCCCCGCAGCCAGGCAGAGGGTAATTCCCAAAGCGAGGAACACCGGGTTCGTAACTGTCACCGGAACCCACCGCCTACCGGAGACGAACCGAAAACAGCGGGGGACAGCGGAATGCCCAGCTCAGCAAAGTGATCCACGAACCGGGGACGCACCCCGGTGGGCACCGGGCGGCCCAGGAACTTTCCGTTTGCGTCCACTCCAGCGCTGTAGTCAAAGACGAAAGCATCCTGAAGAGTGACAATGTCCCCCTCCATCCCTTGGACTTCAGTCACGTGGGTGATCCGTCGCGAGCCATCCCGAAGCCTCGAAATGTGAACGATGAGGTTCACTGCCGAAGCAATCTGCTCGCGGATGGCGCGGAGGGGAAGATCCATACCTGCCATAAGGACCAGCGTCTCGAGCCTGGAGATCGCATCCCGGGGTGAGTTCGCGTGGACAGTGGAAATTGAGCCGTCGTGGCCTGTATTCATCGCCTGCAGCATGTCCAGGGACTCCCCGCCACGAACCTCGCCGATCACAATCCTGTCAGGCCGCATTCGCAGTGCGTTGCGGACCAGGTCCCTGATGGTGATCTCCCCCTTGCCTTCGATGTTTTGCGGGCGGCTTTCCAGCCGGACTACATGGTCCTGCTGCAACTGAAGCTCCACCGCATCTTCGATGGTGACAATTCGCTCGTCTGAAGGCAGGAACGATGACAAGACATTGAGCATGGTCGTCTTACCTGTTCCAGTACCTCCGGATACGATGATGTTCAGTCTGGCGCGGACGCAAGCGTGGAGAAGCTCCGCAATTTCCGGAGACATCGACCCCAAGGAGATCAAATTGTTAACGGTCAGGGGTACCTGGCCAAACTTACGGATCGTCAGGGACGAGCCGCTGACAGCCAAAGGCGGGATGATGGCGTTGACGCGGGAGCCATCGCTAAGGCGGGCATCCACCAGCGGTGAGGATTCGTCAATCCGTCGACCAACCTTTGTCACAATCCGTTCAATGACTTTCCGGAGATGGTCCTCATCGTTGAACCGGGAACCGGTGATTCCCAGTTTTCCCTGGCGTTCGACATATATCTTGTCCGGCCCGTTGACCATGATCTCAGTGATCTCGCCGTCCTTGAGGAACTTCTCGAGGGGCCCGAGCCCCAGGACGTCGTCGATGATCTCCTGAACGAGGCGATTGCGCTCGCTGAGGGTCAGCGGAATGTCTTCCTCTTCGATGATCTTCTTCAGTTCGTCTTTGACGTACTGCTGAAGTTCGGCGTCATCAATGGAAGAGTCCGTGATCCGGCTGCCCATCCGCTCATACAATGCAACGCCGGCGCGGTCCTTGACAGCGCTGAGGGCTTCATTGGGTTCGTTCGCGTAACCGGGCGGAGTGAGTGAATCGGTAGTGGGTGCGGCGTTTGGGTGCCAAGGACCAGCCGGCGCCGTGCCTGGACCACCGGTTTTAGCTTCATCGATTCCCCGGGCTGCTTCTAACCTTCGTGCCAAAGTCACTGGACTACCGCCCTTCTGTGGAGCTTCTTGTGCTGTTTTTCTTTCCAATCCGGCTTTAGCCGGTCCACCAATTGGGCAAGCCCGCGGGCGGCCCCGTCCCTGCTGCCGTCCTGCAGAAGCGGCACTCCCTTGTTGGTGGAAAAGGGCACAGCGCGGGAACGCGGAAGGACCACATCCACGGGACAGCCGATGGTGGCCTCAACGTCTTGTACCGTCAGGCCGCTCCTGCGGTCGGCGAAATTAAGCACGACGTGGCGGTTTTCCGGGATAAGGTCCAACTCGTCAAGGATCCGAAACCCCGTTCTCAGGCCACGGATGCTCGGGATGTCCATGCCGCATACCCACACCGCATCGGTCGCCCGGTCCAGAGTTGCCAAGACGTGCTCTCCCAGGCCTGGAGCGGTATCGACGACGACGTACTGGAACTCGCCGGCCAGTTGGGAGATAAGGTGGCCTACCTGGTCTCCGCTGATCTGGTCGGCTTGCGCCGGGTTGAGGGGTGCACAGAGTGCGTAGACGCCTGAGGGATGCAGCGTCAGATAGGACTTGAGCACCATGCTGTCCTGGACCGCAGCTCCCGTAACTGCATCCGCCAAAGTGCGTTCCGGCTCCAGCATCAGCCCGGAAGCCACGTCACCGAATTGTAGGTCGAGGTCGACAACCACGACGCCGGTTGGAGCGACTTTGCCCAGGCCAACGGCCAAGTTGGTGGTCACCGTCGTTTTCCCTACCCCACCCTTGGGAGACATCACCGCGATGATTCGGGTGCCTGTGGGGGCCTCTGCTACCGATGCCCCCAAGCCCCGGCGGCGTCCTGCGGATGCCAGGCTTGCCCTCTCCAGCATGGCCCGGATCTCGTCAACTGCCGCCTCCGGACTGAGCAGGTCACGAACACCGGCACGCATGGCAGGAAGGGCAACCTCCGATCCACCTCTGGTCACCAGGACCACACTGATCTCTGGGAACTGCAGATCAAACAGACTTGCCAGCCTGATGGCGTCGTCGATGGGAAGCCCGGGTCCAAGAAGAATGACTTCAGCCGGGTCTCCGTTGATCGCCCGAAGAATATCGTCCGGACTCGGCGGGAGGTAGTCGGCTTGCAGCGTTTGCAACGTCCCGTGAAGCCCGCTGGTAGCCTGCTTGGTTTTCTGAACGAAGGCGCTATCCGTTGTGATCAATACGAACCTGCTCATTTGAGCAACTCGGCTTTCTTGATAATGCTCGAGGCGCTTTCCGTGGCTGAGGCGGGTTCCTTAGTGAGCCACAGCTTTCCAAACTCCGCCGCGAACGCGATCTTCTGGGCATCGACATCATTTCGCGCGAACGTGACCAGCAGTTGACCCGTCGGAAGCTGCGTGTTTGCTTGCTCGCTGGAGGCGCCCTGGGAACCGGCGGAGGCCTGCGCCGCAGCCCGTTGAACGCTGGTGACCAAGACCTTGTGGAAGATCTGCTGTGCCGTCCCGCCGTCCGCATTATCGCCGGCAAACAAGGCAACTACGCCGACGGTGTCACCGGCCGCAATTCGTCCGCCGACCACCCGCTGGGCATCGAGCTGAACCGAGATCTCCTGCATACCGGCAGGCACGGGCACTGATCCTGGAGCCGCAAGGCTCGTCGGGTCTACCAGGCGGACCCCCAGAAGGGGCTCTCCCGGGACCAGATCGGCAGATGCTACTTTCCCATCCAGCCCATCCAGGCTCTTAAGGGCCCCGTTGGGAACTGACGCGGATGGGAGGGAAGTGAGCTTTACGGCTGATTTGATTTGCTCCAGCGTTGATCCTTGGGGGATCTGCTTTTCAACCACCAAAACATCTATGGGTTGTAGATCAGCTTGGGCCCTGGCTTCAGAACCTTGGACGTATGAGACGAGAAGCAGCGTGCCTACCACAGCGAGCACGAGCGCAACGATGCCTCCCAGAAGGCGAGTTTTCAATGTAACTCCTAACTTGGTTCCTATTTGGAGAGTGAGACACTTGAGGTGCCAAAGTTTGATCCGCCTGAACCTCCGGTCGAGGTTTTGTATTCGACAAACTGGCCGATGATGCAGCGGTCATTTCCACTCGAACAGGCCAAGTTGGCGTTCATGCCAGGGTCCGTCGAAGTGTCGCGGAATTCGTATGGGCCTGCGGCATTTCCGAAATGCCAACCCTTGATGCTGAATGTTGCGTATCCGACAATGTGAAATACGCCCGTGTTCCCGCTGCCTGATGCCGTGTCAAAGATGGGGAACGTCGCCTTCACCGTCCCACCTGCGAGGAGCGTGTCTTTCCACCCTTGAAGGACTGTTTGACAGGTCGTCGGTGGGTTGTTGCCGGGGTTGCTGCTGGTGAAGTTGCCCACTGAGGTGACGGCTGTGCATGGATCGCTTGAAGCGTCATCCAGCCAGCCCCAACCACCAGGAATGGTCAGACCTGAGGCGTTTGTACATGACGGCGTCCCCGGCTTCCACGTGATCTTCTGGACGTCACCCCCGGTTGGCGTCGCTGGACCCAGGTTCCAGCAGCTTTGCGAGAATGCGAGCGGGAATCCGCTGCCGTTGCTCGGATAACCCCAGGTAGCGCGTGCTGAAGCGCTGATATCGGCCGTCGGAATTCCAATCACCCTTGCGAACTGAAGCGAGAAATGATTGCTTCCGTCGGGGGCCTGGGACTGCACTGTGACATCCACTGTCTTTGCAACAGCATCGGCCACGGCGCTGACGACATTGCTGTGGGCGTCCAAAGCATTCCCGTTCGCATATCCAGACGCTGCGGACACTTGGTTCGAAGCACACGGGGTTGCGGCTTTCGAGCACTGGTTGGCAATGGCCAGCGCCGAGGCATCGGCGCCATTTTGGAGTTGCGCGTGCTCGGAATACATGGTGGCAACATCAACTGCGAACGCCGCCATTCCCATCAGGAACACCATGATCAGTGCTGTCAGTGGTGCGACGACTCCACGCTCGGAGTGTCTTGTCTTCATGCGCCGCACCGCATTACTCCTTTGCCTTGGATGGTAAGGCTGGCCGGCATTCCAGGAATGAGATTGGGAAAGCCGGTCATCCAGGGGGTGGTGTAGCTGACGTTCACGGAGACGTCATTCCCGTCGGCGCAACTGCCGGTTCCCGTGTAAGCGATAGCGATGTTTGCGTTCGTGAGGGCCACAGAAGGAGCCGCTGCCACGCCGGCAGCTTGAGCGTTGGACGGCGCGTAGCCGGCCTCTGAACAATGAACGGCCGCGTAGCGGGACGCTTGACGGGCAGCTTCGCTCAGTGACACCTGAATATTGAATGCTCGTCCCATCTCCGCGATACCGAGGACGAGAACCAAGAAGATTGGCAGGACCAAAGCGAACTCGACTGCCACTGCGCCGGCCTCCCTCGCACTTCGAGGACGCGATCTGCGCTGAAGAAGGGACTTCATGATGATGACCAGGATTCTGGAAGGCCGGTGCCAGGACGCCGGCGAGTCTTATGTGATTCGTAGCAACACGTAGAACGTGCGGGATAAGGCTGCTTGACTAAGAAGAAAGGAGCCCAGGAGCGGGGACGAACGTTGACTGCGTCTTATTCGTCTCGCCCCTGGGCTCCTCGTTGTCAGATCTGCTTTAGAGCTGGCCTGAAACGGTATTGAATGCGGTGTTGATCTGGCCGCCCAGGGCAGCCACCACGACGATGATCACGGCAGCAATAAGAGCCACCAGGAGTCCGTACTCAACAGCCGTAGCGCCCTTCTCTGACTCCAGGCGGTTTTTGACGCCTGTAACCAGAGAGATAAACGAGATCATGAGAGCCGACATTTTGTTCCCCCCTCGCAGTGGTTCTGCTCGTTACAGCTGGCCGGAGATCTTGGTGAATGCGGTGTTGATCTGACCGCCGAGGGCGGCCACGACCACCACGATGACGGCGGCGATCAGGGCAACAAGGAGGCCGTATTCAACAGCCGTTGCGCCCTTTTCGGAAGAGAAGCGATCCTTGACGCCGGCGACGAAAGCCATCATCGAGACCATGAGAGAAGTCATTGTATTTTCCTTAATTCGGTGAAATTGAATTGATGTTTATTTCAACGAATTTCCAGCTGCCCCCATAAATCCTTAGCGGCTGGACTTCGCTAAGAAGAGATTGTCATTTACGCCGATGGGCAACAATGCGTAGTGGTACTCGACTTTTAGGCGGCGCACTGAAAGGACGTACTCGAATACTCGGAAAGGTACCTAGGGCGCGATCAGCCTGCTCCAGCGACTACTTGGATGGGCGTGCTTCAAATCGAGCGCAAGGAGTCTCTCGGCTGCAGTTCGCGCTACTGGATGAGCAGTGCAGTGAGGGCCAAGGCGCCAAGCATGGCGGGGCCGTGGGGCACTTCCTTGGCCATATTCCGGCGTTTTCCACCGAGGAGCACTGCTGTTGTGATTCCGTTCACGATGAAGCCCAAAAGGCTGCCGTAGAGCAGCTGGCTCCAACCTAGGTACCCCAGGTAAAGGCCGACGGGCGCGGCCAGCTTCACATCGCCCATTCCGATGCCGCCAGGCGAAATCAACGCCAAAATAAGGTAGGCGGCGAACAAAATGACCGCGCCAACGAGAGCTCTGATGAAATCGTCAGCTTGCTGACTAAATATCAGCGGAGCTGCCAACAGGACAATGCCAGCGACTAAAAGAAAAAATACGAGCTGGTTGGGCAATAAATGCAGAACGATGTCCACCCTGGAAAGTTGAACACCTATCACTGCCAAGAGGATTAGTGCCGGCAGGCCTGGCATATTTCCAAAGCGCAAGACGAAGGCGACGCACGCGGCACCGGTGACGGCCGCCGTCGTCATCCGAACCCGCGGCGCCGGCAGCGCACCCAGTCGCGGCAGCAGCCGCGCAATCAGGATCTCAGCTGCGGGGGAGAGGAAACACCCCAACAGGCCTATGGCAACGACAAGGAGCCAAGCCGCCGAGCCTCCGCCCTCTGCTGATACCACTGCGCCCCCTGCGTTGATGGGGTTGGCGCATGACGAGCCAACCGCCGCTACCCCATTTTGACCCTGAACCACCTGACGCGCTAATCTAGGTAGTCGTTGTGCGTGTCCTATTCCGATGGTGCGTGCCCGCTTGAGAATCCGGTTGCAGGATAACTACTCAACGTGCACATTCGGAACTTCAGGATGACTGGTTACATGGAGCCCTCACCTCTGTTCCGGTAGCGCGCAGACAGTAGGTGCGCGAGCTAGCGACACCTAAACAAGAACGCCAGAACAAGAACGAGGCAAACACCGTGCGTACGTACACCCCGAAGCCCGGCGATATCAACCGCCAGTGGCACGTCATTGACGCCACCGACGTTGTCCTTGGTCGTCTTGCAAGCCAGACCGCAATCCTGCTGCGCGGCAAGCACAAGGCCACTTTCGCGTCCCACATGGACATGGGCGACTTCGTCATCATCATCAACGCTGAAAAGGTTGCCCTCACCGGCGCCAAGCTGGAGCAGAAGCGCGCATACCGCCACTCCGGCTACCCGGGCGGCCTGACCTCCGTCAACTACGCGGAACTGCTGGAATCCAACCCGGTCCGCGCCGTTGAGAAGGCCATCAAGGGCATGCTCCCCAAGAACTCCCTCGCTGCACAGCAGCTGGGCAAGCTGAAGGTGTACCGCGGTGCTGAGCACCCGCACGCCGCCCAGCAGCCCAAGACTTTCGAAATCACCCAGGTCGCCCAGTAGTCCTGGCCACCAAACAACTTATCTATACAAGGAGAATCGTGGCTCAGAACGAAGAGACCACCGAGGCCGTCGAGGCCGAGGAAAACCTGACCAGCTACACCTCTGAGAGCTCAGCTTCCGAAGCTGCTCCCAAGAAGGAACGCCCGGCCCTGACGGTTGCCGGCGCAGCTGTTGGCCGCCGCAAGGAAGCCGTTGCACGCGTGCGCGTTGTGCCCGGCTCCGGCAAGTGGACCATCAACGGCCGCGAGCTGGCGAACTACTTCCCGAACAAGCTGCACCAGCAGGACGTCAACGAGCCCTTCAAGATCCTTGATCTCGAAGGCGCCTACGACGTCATCGCCCGTATCCACGGTGGCGGCATCTCCGGCCAGGCAGGCGCCCTGCGTCTCGGCATCGCTCGTTCGCTGAACGAGATCGACGTCGAGAACAACCGCCCGACCCTGAAGAAGGCCGGTTACCTGTCCCGCGACGCCCGTGTCATCGAGCGTAAGAAGGCCGGTCTCAAGAAGGCCCGCAAGGCCCAGCAGTACTCCAAGCGCTAAATCCGCTTGCACAGAAGCCCGTCCCACCTTTTGGTGGGGCGGGCTTTTTGCGTGCCGGCCCTCCTTCGCTACTTGGTGAAGTCGTAAAATTCCGCTCCATCGAGGGTCTCCTTGGGAAACCTTGCGCGTACCCAATCGACAATCCGCGCAGACTCCCCACGGCCCTCGAGAGTCAGGGGCGGCAGATTCTGGATTGTTAGCGAACCTACTTTCTTATCGGCGACCATCGTTGTGAATTGATCGAGGGTTGGGAATGGGTCCGTGCCGTCAAAGCCTCCAATGGCCAGCACAGGGCGCCGCAGTTGAAGCTGGTAATTTGCGGCCGACTCTGAGCCAACGGTGGCCGTTACCCATGTGGTGGTGGTTTTTGTGCTCTCCAGCCTGCGGAGTACGGATGCGTTCGGGATGTCCCCGAACATCACGGCGATAAAGCTCGGCGGCACTGTAGGTCCCAATTGCTGTCTGTCAGGATGATCGGTACGGATGCCCAGGAGACTGGGCCCTGCTACTACTCCAGCCCCAACATGTGGGCTCAGGATTGTGTTCACGGACCAGATGACCGGTCCGCTCATGAGTGCGAAGAGCAGCAGAGCGGATGACAGCGTTTGGACTGGATTGCGTCCTGGGACCAGTTGCAGGGCTGCAACTATTGCCCACAACCCTAGAAATATCTGGGGCAGGCCCGGAAAGTCTGCGGTGGAGCGCGAAGCGGTAGCAAACACCATCACCATCGTTGAGAGAAGTGTTGCGGCAAGAACCAGTCGCTGTTTCCAGCCGGTACGCCACCGTGCGAGCTTCGTGAAACCGACAGCGGCCAAGGCACAGAGCGAGGGAACCACGGCCAACGAATAGTAGGGGTGAACGATTCCAGACATGAAGGCGAGCACCGTCGCTGAGCAGGCAAACCAGAGCACCATGAACAGCAGGAACACCCGCCTGCTTCGGTCTTCGCGCCGTTGCCAAATGGTGTAGATGGCAATGCCCAAACCGGTTAAAGCGAACGGTAGGAACCAGCCGAACTGTCCGGAGAATTGCGGTTGAAGAAAACGCTGAAAGCCTCCGTCCAGCTGCTCGGCAAGGGCCTGGGTATCTGGCGACATCGTCCGGCTTGCATCAGCCCCTGTCAGCCTGTCCAATCCGTTATAGCCGAGCGTCAGCTCAACGACGTTATTGAGTCTGGTCCCGCCCACGAAGGGCCGCTCTGACGGATCGGTCAGCTGAATTAGCAGGAACCACCACCCGCCACTTACCAGCGAGACTGCCGCCGCAAGGACAAGGCGGGCCAGCCGGCGCCAAGGCGCACCCGATGCGTAGGCAAGATATGCCAGGGTTACCGCTGGAAGAATCAGCCCGACCTGCAGTTGTTTGGTCAGCAGGGCTGCACCGATCAATACCCCCGTAAGCATGAGCCAGCGCAGCTTCGATCGTCTAATGGACTCCAAGGTGGACCAAGCAATGCCGATCATCAGCAGGCAGAGCAGGGCATCGGGATTGTTGTAGCGGAACATCACCGTCCCGACCGGAGTGACCGCCAGGAAAGCACCCGCAAGAAGGCCCGTTTTGGCATCGGTGTAGGTGCGAACCGTTCGAAAAAGCAGATAGACGCTTGCAACTCCCATAAGGGCCTGCGGAACGAGGATGCTCCAAGAACTGAGGCCGAACAGCCGGACGGACAGCGACATAATCCAAAGGCTCAGTGGCGGCTTGTCTACGGTGATCGCATTTGCCGCATCGGAGCTGCCGAAAAGGAAAGCGGTCCAGTCCTGGGCTCCGGACATAACCGCGGCTGAGTAGTAGGAGTTGGCCCAGCCGTTCCGGTCGAGGCCGAAAAGGTAAAAAACAGCAGCAACGGCCAGCAAAGACCAAAGGGCCGTGCGTTCCCACAACTCGCGATTTCCGAACCGCTCCGTGGAAGGATCTTTCGTCCCTGGACCCGCGGTACTGGAGGAACGGACAACGAGTGGCTGTATGTCCGCCTTTGTCATCGGAGGGCCCCTCCGGCCGGACGCAAGGACCCGAGAGACGCCTTCTTGCTGTCCCGCTCCCGGAATACCCAAAGCCGGAGTGCTACGAACCTTAAGAGCGTTGCGAAAATATTCGCCGCAGTGAGCACCAGGAGTTCCAGGCCGGGTAATGCATCGGCATTCATTGCGTGCAGTACAAGAAGCGAAGATGAAGTAATTGTCCACGCCAAAAGGAAGACAACCAGCCCTTGGAATTGCTGCGTGAATAGCCTTGTCGGTCCGCTAATACCAAAAGTGAACTTTCGGTTGGCTGCGGTATTACCAACTGCTGTCAGCAAGAGGGACAGGAAATTCGCTTCCTGCGCCCCAAAAGGTCCCTGAAGAACCAGATAGAGGAGTGCGAATGCCAACGTGGACACGGCTCCAACCAGGCCAAATCGGAGTACTTGGCCAAAAAAGCTCGGGCGTCCAGGTGCGGCCATCGGGCGACGACCCAGTTCTGCGTAGATTGCCTGAACGGGAATTGCCCCCTTGACCAGCGAGCCGGCCACGCGGACCATTCCACGGAGATCATCTGTGACTGTCTGCACAATGTCCACCCGACTGTCGGGGTCGTCCACCCAGTCCACCGGTATCTCGTGGATTCGCAGCCCCGAACGCTCAGCAATAATGAGCAGTTCAGTGTCGAAGAACCAGCAGTTGTCCTCAACGTGCGGAAGCAGTCGTTTCGCCACGTCTGCCCGAATCGCTTTGAATCCACACTGGGCGTCGGAAAAACGCACCCGCATCGTCTGATGCAGCAGGAAGTTGTAAGTCCGCGAAATGAACTCGCGTTTCGGACCACGACTCACCCGGGAACCTTGACCGAGCCGGGTACCGATTGAAATGTCCGAATGACCTGATAAGAGCGGGGCAACCAATGGAGGAAGAGCCGCGAGGTCAGTCGACAGGTCGACGTCCAAGTATGCGAGGACCTTGGCGTCAGAGGCGCTCCAAGCATCCCTGAGTGCATGCCCGCGGCCTTTCACATCAAGACGCCGATAAGCCACGTTCGGCATGCACTCGCTGAGCCGGGTGGCGATCACCGAGGTTCGGTCCGTGCTTGCGTTGTCGGCAATCGTTACTTTCCACGTCGCCGTCATCTCGTTCGTCAGGTATTCGGTGAGCCGTCGGATGCTCTTCTCCAGTACCGCCTCCTCATTGAAGACAGGTACTACAATTTCGAGCGCCAAGCCCCCATAGCCAGGTGTCATGCATGGATCGTAGGAGCGCCCGACCATTGGTGGCGAGGTTCTGGGCCAAAGACAGGTACTTACTGAAAGAAGGCAAGTAGTCCCCAACGAAATCGGATCGACTGGCAGGTAGTCCGCAAATCCTGCAGGTAAGGCGTCCCGGCATGCTTCAGGGTCTGTGCAGCGGCCCTTCTTGACCCGGTTCCGCGGAAATTGGTGGGGCGGAGCCTTTTCGAAACTTGGATACAAGCACCTCTGGAAACAGGTATCCACTACTCGGGTGCTAAGGCAGGCAGGATCGATAGGTTCAGGCCCATGGGTGGGCCCAAGAACCAGAATCGATCTTCGCGCTACATCGCATTGGATGCGTTGCGTGGTGTTGCCGCCGTGGTAGTGCTGTTACATCATTGCTTCCTGAGTTCTCCCGGGCTTGCCCTAACAGACTCCGGCGGGGTGCCCACATCCCCGGATGGATGGGTTTGGTGGCTCGGCTCGACGCCCCTCCGGCTGCTCTGGGCGGGACAGGATGCAGTCTTTGTTTTCTTCGTTCTTTCCGGATTCGTACTGGCTCTCCCATTCTTCGGGAATAACACGCCGGGTTGGGGACCGTATTACGCGAAGCGCGCCTTGAGAATCTATTTACCGGTGTGGGCATCGATTGTTTTCGCACAGGGAGCAGCCTGGGTGTCGCCGAGAACGGCTGGCCAGGACTTGAGTTCCTGGCTGAACGGGCACGATGAAATCGCCTATCCCATAAGGGACATGTTGCTGGTTCTGGGGACCGGCCAACTGAATTCCCCACTCTGGTCGCTGCGGTGGGAGTTGGTCTTTTCGCTTTCGCTCCCGCTTTATTGGGTCGCCGCAATTTGCTTGAAACGCCTGTGGCTGCCGGCGATTGGGATGCTCTTGGCCGTCGTTGCCGCAGGTGAGATTGCCGGTTCGGCTGCGCTCGCCTGTCTCCCGATCTTCGGAATCGGTGTCCTGATGGCAAGACACCGAGACGAACTTGAAAGGTGGGCTGACAGCCTTGGCCCTTGGAGTTGGCGCCTGCTGATTGCTGCATCACTTCTCCTGCTGTCATCCCGTTGGCTGTTCCCGGGCATGCCCGGGACAATGTCGGCCAGCGTGCTGGGGGCAGCCTTGGTGGTGTTCATCTTTTTCGGACAGGGCTCAGTAAAGGTATGGACTGATCGCCGGCTGTTCCATTGGCTGGGGTCCCGATCATTCAGCCTCTATCTCGTCCACGAGCCAATAGTGGTCTCCTGGGCCTTTGCATTGCACACTGGGAACAGCCTCCACATTGCCCTTCTCGGCGTGCCATCTTCGTTGCTAGCCGCCGAAGTGTTTTACCGGCTCATCGAGAACCCCAGCCAGGAGTTTGCCGTTCGGGTCGGAAGACGGATAGCGGGAACGTCCGGTGAAACGGCAAAGACCGTTGCGCCTGCGTAGGGTACTTCCAGGATTAAGTACACGGATACGTGTGCGTAAGGACCCGCCCCCAAAGCCCCACGCCCCATCCTCTACACTTGACCGGTGTCTAGATTATTTGGAACTGATGGTGTCCGGGGGTTGGCCAACGGCTTGCTGACAGCTGAGCTGGCCCTGCAGCTGGCCCAGGCGGCCGCCGTCGTGCTCGGCCATGACCGCAACTCCAACGGCTCCCGCCCGCGCGCGGTGCTGGCACGCGACCCGCGCGCCAGCGGCGAATTTATCGCCGCCGCAGTGGAAGCCGGACTCTCCAGCTCGGGCATCGACGTCTACGACGCGGGTGTGCTGCCCACTCCGGCGGCGGCCTACCTCGTAGCGGACCTCGATGCGGACTTCGGCGTCATGATTTCCGCGTCCCACAACCCGGCGCCGGACAACGGAATCAAGTTCTTCGCCCGCGGCGGCCAAAAGCTGCCGGACGAGGTCGAAGACGCCATCGAAGCCCAAATGAGCAAGGAAGCCGTCCGGCCCACCGGAGCCGATATTGGCCGCATCCAGCGCTTCTCCGACGCGGAGGACCGCTACATCGTCCACCTCCTGCGTACGCTGCCGCACCGCCTGGACGGCCTCACGGTTGTCCTCGACTGCGCCAACGGCGCCGCCAGCGGATGCTCACCCCAGCTTTTCAAGGACGCCGGCGCGCGCCTCATCGTCATCGGCGCAGATCCCGACGGACTGAACATCAATGACGGCGTCGGCTCCACCCACCTGGGACCCCTCAAGGAAGCCGTGATCAAGCACGGCGCGGACCTGGGAATTGCCCACGACGGCGACGCCGACCGCTGCCTTGCCGTTGACCACGAAGGCAACGAAGTGGACGGCGACCAGATCATGGCCATCCTCGCGGTGGCGCTCAAGAAGTCCGGGAAACTCAAGGACGACGTCCTGGTGGCCACGGTGATGAGCAACCTGGGACTCAAGCTCGCCCTCCGCGACGCCGGCATCACCATCATGGAGACGGCAGTGGGGGACCGCTACGTCCTCGAAGGCATGCGCGACGGCGGCTACAACCTCGGCGGCGAACAGTCCGGCCACGTGATCTTCTCCGACTACGCCACCACCGGTGACGGCCTCCTCACCGGCCTGCAGCTTGCCGCACAGGTGGCCCTCACCGGGAAGCCGCTCAAGGAGTTGGCCACGGTGATGACCAAGCTCCCGCAGGTCCTCATCAACGTCAAGGGTGTGGACCGCAGCAAGGTTGGCAGCAACGACGTGCTGGCCCAAGCGGTGGGGGCGGCGGAAGCGGCGCTCGGCGATACCGGCCGTGTCCTCCTCCGGCCTTCCGGAACCGAACCCGTTGTCCGGGTGATGGTCGAGGCCGCTGACGAGGAAACCGCCCAGTCCATCGCCGAGCACCTGGCACAGGTGGTCCGGGCGGAACTCGCCCTGGAACTCGTCTCCGACTAACTAGCAAGACCAACCAAATGTGGCCCGCCTCCCGGAAGGGAGACGGGCCACAAATGTTCAGGCGGCATTAGGGCGTTACGGGTTCCGGCTCTGGAGGGAATCGCGGATCTCGGTCAGCAGCGCGATCTGCGGGTCTTCGGCGGCTTCTTCCTTCACGCCCTGGTTGATCCCCAGCCGGCGGTTGCGCCGTTCGATCATGTGGTTCATGGGCATGACCACCACAAAGTAGATGGCACCCGCAATCAGCAGGAAGTTGACGATTGCGGTCAGCAGCACGCCGAACTCCACGGCGTTTCCCCTGAAGTCCCACCGGGCAAAGCTGTCAAAGTTCGGGGATCCCACAAGTCCTGCGATGAACGGCATGAGCACCTTGTTCACCAGTGCGGTGACAACCGCGCCGAAGGCAGTACCCATGACAACAGCGACGGCAAGGTCAACGACGTTGCCTTTCATGATGAAATTCTTGAATCCTGTCAGCATGGGAACCACGCTAGCCCAGGTAGGCGGCCCGCCAGATGACGCCGAGGTAAATTCCCCACGCGTGTCAGGCCCGGGAAGAGCCTGCTCGGCCCCTCACAGGTAGGCGGGTGCCGCCTCCAGTCCGAAGTATTCCTCCAGTGTGCCGATGCCGCGCTTCGCCATGTCCGTGGCCGCCTCAACCCCCACGAACCGAAGGTGCCAGGGCTCGTAGTAGTAGCCCGTGATGGGGTGCAGCATCCACGGATACCGCACGACGAAGCCGTACCGGTAGGCGTTCGCTTTCGCCCAGGTGGCCGCCGGCTGCTCCGCGAAGCACGGCTGGAAGCTGCAGGCCCCGCCGCCGTCCCCGATGTCGAACGCCCAACCCGTCTGGTGCTCCGAGTGGCCGGGCCGCGCACTGGCGGTGTCGGCGTCGGCCTGTCCCCGCGCGGCGACGTACCCGTTGTAGGTGGTCACCTGGGTGCTGTACGAGCGGTAGCCGCTGGCCAGGACCATCGCCACGCCATCCCGCGCCGCAGTCGCGAACATCGCCTCGGCCGCTGCCGCCGTCGTGCTGTTCAGCAGGGCCGCTTCACCCGAGGCGGAAATGGCGACGGCGGGACGCACCAAGTCAGCCGGCGCATAGTCCGCGGGCGCCAGCGGCCGGTGCTTGTTTACGATGACCCACTGGCTTGCGGGGTCGTCCAGCGAGAACTGCCGCGCCAGCGTGGCCGAGGGCGACGGTGTGGGGGACTGTGCTTCCGGCGACTGGCCCACGGTGGCCACATCCGGCGTCGTGGTGGCGGCAGGGGAGGGGGGTGCGGAAGGCGCAGCGGACGACGACGGCGCAGCCGGAGGTGCCGCGGGCGTACAGGCTGCCAGGACCGCCAGCCCGGCCCCCGCCGCGAGGAAGCGGGCAAAGCTGCGGCGCGTGGCCGATCCGCATTCGTAGCACACGTGTGCTAGACCTTCCGGAGGAGCATGCGGCGGATGGAATGGTCGGCCTCTTTGGTCAGCACCAGTTGCGCCCGGCCCCTGGTGGGCAGGACGTTTTCCTCCAGGTTGGGCTCATTGATCCGCTTCCAGATGTCCCGCGCGGTGCTCTCGGCTTCCTCATCGGAGAGGGTGGCGTAACGGTGGAAGTAGGACTCCGGCTGCGCGAACGCGGTGCTCCGAAGCTTCCGGAACCGGTCCACGTACCACTCCTCGATGTAGGAGGTCTTGGCGTCGACATAGATGGAGAAGTCGAAGAAGTCACTCAGCGCCAGCCCCTGGCGTCCGTCATGCCGGGGCCGGGCCGGGGCCAGCACGTTCAGGCCCTCCACGATCAGCACGTCCGGCCGGCGCACCACCACTTCTTTTTCCGGCACGATGTCGTAGGTGACGTGCGAGTACCAGGGGGCCCGCACTTCCTCGGCCCCGCCCTTGATTTCGCTCACGAAGCGCAGGAGCGCCCGGCGGTCGTAGGACTCGGGGAACCCCTTCCGGTCCAGCAGTTGCCGGCGCTTCAGTTCAGCAAGCGGATACAGGAAACCGTCGGTGGTGATCAGTTCAACATTGGGGGTACCGGGCCAGCGGCGCAGCATCTCGCGCAGCACGCGGGCGATGGTGGACTTGCCTACCGCGACGGAACCGGCCACCCCGATCACGAACGGCGTGCGCTGGGTCTGCTCACCCAGGAAGGTGGTGGTGGCTGCATGCAGCTGCCCGGCTGCCTCCACATACAGGTGCAGGAGCCGCGAGAGGGGGAGGTAGACGTCGCGGACTTCGTTCATGTCCAAGGGGTCGCCGAGCCCGCGAAGGCGCAGCACATCCTCTTCGTTAAGGGGCTGTTCCATCTGGGCTGCGAGCCGGGACCAGGTATGCCGGTCCAGCTCCACGAACGGAGAGGCACCCTCCCCGTTCGCTTCATTGCGTTGCGAAGTCACGCTAAAGATTCTGCCCCCCGCCCGGCGCATCGCGAAATGACGCCCCTGCTCAGCGCGGCGAGCTGCGTCACGTGGGCCGTGCGGCGGCGCTTACCGGTTTAGAGCAACCGGCACGCTGCCGATAGTCTTGTGCCTATGTGTGGAATCGTGGGTTACGTAGGCCGTTCGACCGACGGTGCAATTAATGGTCACAGCGCGTTGGACGTTGTCCTTGAGGGGCTCCGCCGCCTGGAGTACCGCGGTTATGACTCCGCCGGTGTGGCAGTGGTGTCCGAGGGCGCCATCGAGTCGCGGAAAAAGTCCGGAAAGCTGAGCAACCTGATCGCTGAGCTTGAGGCGCGCCCGCTGCCCGAGACGGTGACCGGGATCGGGCACACCCGCTGGGCGACGCACGGCGGTCCCACGGACCGCAACGCGCACCCGCACCTGGCGGACGGCGGCAAGCTGGCCGTGATCCACAACGGCATCATCGAGAACTTCGCTGAGCTCAAGCTCGAGCTGCTGGAAAAGGGCGTCACCTTCCTCTCCGAAACGGACACCGAGGTGGCCGCTGCACTCCTGGCCGACATTCTCCGGAACAAGCTGGGCGGGGACACCGCGAACGGCGGACTGACCCACGCCATGGAGCTGGCCTGCCAGCGCCTCGAAGGCGCCTTCACCTTGCTGGCCGTGCACGCGGACCAGCCCGACGTCGTCGTGGCCGCCCGCCGCAACTCACCGCTGGTGGTGGGCCTGGGCGACGGCGAGAACTTCCTGGGCTCGGACGTGTCCGGGTTCATCGACTACACCCGCCGGGCCGTGGAGCTGGGCCAGGACCAGATCGTGACCATCACCGCGGACTCGGTGGACATCACCGACTTCTACGGCAACCCGGCCCAGGGCAAGGAGTACCACGTTGACTGGGACCCGGCCTCGGCGGAAAAGGGCGGCTTCTCCTCCTTCATGGAGAAAGAGATCAACGACCAGCCCGACGCCGTGGCACAGACCCTGCTGGGACGCTCGGACATCAAGGGCAAACTGACGCTGGACGAGGTGCGGATCGATCCGGAGCTGCTCAAGCAGGTCAACAAGATCATTGTCCTGGCCTGCGGCACCGCCGCCTATGCGGGGATGGTGGCCAAGTACGCCATCGAGAACTGGTGCCGGATTCCCACCGAGGTGGAACTGGCACACGAGTTCCGCTACCGCGATCCCATCCTGGACGAGAACACCCTGGTGGTGTCCATCAGCCAGTCCGGCGAGACCATGGACACCCTGATGGCGGTCCGTTACGCCCGCGAACAGGGCGCCAAGACCATCTCCATCTGCAACACCAACGGCTCCACCATCCCGCGTGAATCCGACGCCGTCCTGTACACGCACGCCGGGCCGGAAATCGCCGTCGCCTCCACCAAGGCCTTCCTGGCGCAGATCACCGCCGCCTACCTCCTTGGCCTGTACCTCGCACAGCTGCGCGGCAACATCTTCTCCGGCCAAATCAAGGACGTCCTGGCGGACCTGAACAAGATCCCCGCCAAGATCCAGAAGATCCTGGACAACGCCGGACCCCTGCGCGAACTGGCCCGCAGCATGGCCAACGAGAAGTCCGTGCTTTTCCTGGGCCGCCACGTGGGTTACCCGGTGGCCCTTGAAGGTGCGCTGAAGCTCAAGGAGATCGCCTACATCCACGCCGAGGGCTTCGCCGCCGGTGAGCTCAAGCACGGCCCCATCGCCCTGATCGACGAAGGCCAGCCGGTGTTCGTCGTGGTTCCGTCCCCGCGCGGACGCGATTCGCTGCACGCCAAGGTGGTCTCCAACATCCAGGAAGTCCGTGCCCGCGGCGCCCGCACCCTGGTCATCGCCGAGGAAGGCGACGAAGCCGTCAAGGCCTACGCCGAGTATGTCTTCTACGTACCGGAGACCCCCACCCTGCTCATGCCGCTGCTGACCACCGTTCCGCTGCAGATCTTCGCCGCGGAGCTGGCCGCAGCGAAGGGGTACGACGTGGACCAGCCCCGCAACCTGGCCAAGAGCGTCACCGTCGAGTAGCGGTGACTCCCCAACGCGGGAAGCCCCGGGCCCACAAGCCCGGGGCTTCCCGCGTTAACCCACGCAATTGCGCTATCGGCGGACAACGGAAAGAACCCGCGCCAACGGCGGTGCACCCGGGCGTGCGGGGGATGGTCCCACCGTAGAATGAGCCCATGATCGTTGGCATTGGGGTAGACGTAGTAGACATCGAGCGGTTCGGCCGCCAGCTGGAGCGCACACCCGGGCTGAGGGACCGCTTGTTCGTCCCCGCGGAGCGGGAACTGAACACCCGGTCCCTGGCTGCCCGGTTCGCGGCCAAGGAAGCCGTGGCCAAGGTCCTCGGCGCGCCCGCCGGAATGAACTGGCAGGACTGCTGGATCGGCCTGGACCAGAACGGGCCCACCGTCCAGGTGAAGGGCACCGTCCTGGCGGTTGCCGAGGCCAAGGGCGTCAAACGCTGGCACCTGTCCATCAGCCACGACGGCGGCATCGCCACCGCAACGGTACTGGCCGAAGGCTGACCCGGCGGCCGCCGCATGATCACCGCCTATACCGGAACCCAGGTCCGCGCAGCCGAAGAACCCCTCCTCGCCGCCGGGCGCGGAGAGGAACTCATGCTCCGCGCCGCGCACGGCCTGGCCACCGGCGTCGTCCATGAGCTTCGTTCACGCGGTGCCCGCCTGTACGGCGCCAACGTGGTGGTGCTGGCGGGAAAGGGCAACAACGGTGGAGACGGGCTCTACGCTGCTGCCTTCCTCGCCGCCCGGGGAATGCGTACGACGGCGGTACTCACCGGGGATGCCGCCCATCCGGGTGGGCTCGGTGCATTCGAGCGGGCCGGCGGCCGGGTGAACCGCCTCACTGAAGAGGCACTTCCGGAGCTGGCGGCGGAAGCCGCGCGCGCCGACGTCGTCATAGACGCCGTTCTGGGAACCGGCGCCAAGGGCGGCCTTCGGGGACTCGCCGCAGACTTCGTCCAGGCCCTTGCGGGCGCGCGGACAGCCGGCCGCGCCCAAGGCCTGGTGGTGGCCTGCGACCTCCCCAGCGGCGTCGACGCGGACAGCGGAGAGACCGCCGGCGAGGTGCTCATGGCGGACCTGACGGTGACGTTCGGGGGAGCGAAGTCCGGGCTTATGGCCGATCCCGGAGCCGACTATGCAGGCCGCGTCCTGGTGGTACCGATCGGGATTGAAGAGCACTTTCCGCAGCCGTCCCTGCGCAGACTTGAAGGCGCCGAGATGGCAGGCCTGCTGCCGCACCCCGCCCGGCGCGCCCACAAGTACTCCCGGGGTGTGCTGGGAGTGGTGGCCGGCTCTGAGGACTATCCCGGTGCCGCCGTCCTCGCCTGCCGTGGGGCGCTGGCCGCAGGCGCGGGCATGGTCCGGTACCTGGGTCCGCCGTCAGTGGCCCACCTGGTCCGCCAATCCTGCCCCGAGGTCGTGTGCAGCACGGGGAGCGTCGCGGAAAACCGCGTGCAGGCCTGGCTGGTGGGCTCCGGCATGGGCCCAAAGGACCATGACCAACTGGCCCGCGCCGGCGATGCCGTCACGTCCGGCCTGCCGGTCGTGGCTGACGCCGGCGCCTTGCCTGCCCTTCCGGACACGCTGGCGCCGCATGTGGTGCTGACCCCGCATGCCGGGGAGCTTGCCTCACTGTTCCAGCGGCTCGGTGGCGGCGAAGACCGGGAGGCCGTGGAAGCGGGTACCCTCGACGCTGTCCGCCGCGCTGCCGACCGTACCGGTGCCACCGTCCTGCTCAAGGGCGCCACCACGCTGGTGGCTTCGCCATCCGGCCAGACCTTCAGCCAGGCGGACGGCACCCCTTGGCTGGCCACCGCCGGGAGCGGGGACGTCCTGGCCGGTGTCATCGGCGCGCTGCTCGCCCAGGCGGGGTCCGCCGTCGAACCTTTCCGCCAGCTGGGCCTGGACGACGACGACCGCTGGGCAGCCCTGGCCGCACTCGGAGCCGCGCTGCATGGGCGCGCCGGGACGGCCGCGTCGGAGTCCGTGGCGGGCGGACCCGTCACGGCGGCCCGCATCGCGGAGGGTATACCTGAAATTTGGGGTAAAGTCAGCATGCTTAGTAAATATGGAGCCTGGAAACGTAATAGTCACAGCCAACCACTACGGTAGGCATTAGTTCGCACCAGCAGCAGGGGCGTTCCGATGCCCTCTGCTGCTGACCACAAAATGAGGAGCACGATGGAAGTCTGGCCTGGAACTGCCTATCCGCTGGGAGCGACCTTTGATGGCACCGGCACCAATTTCGCCCTGTTCAGCGAGCGGGCCGAGCGGGTCGAACTCTGCCTCCTGGCTGATGACCTGACCGAGACCCGGATCGAACTGACCGAGGTGGACGGCTATGTTTGGCACTGCTACCTGCCGCACATCCAGCCCGGCCAGAAGTACGGCTACCGCGTCCATGGTCCGTACGACCCCGCCAGCGGGAACCGTTTCAACCCGAACAAACTGCTGATGGATCCTTACGCCAAGGCCATCCAGGGCCAGATCGACTGGGACCCGGCCCTGTTTTCCTACGAGTTTGGCGACCCGGACTCCCGCAACGACGCCGACTCCGCCCCGCACACCATGCACGGCGTGGTCATCAACCCGTTCTTCGAATGGGACGGCGACCGCCAGTTGCGGATTCCCTACCACCAGTCCGTGATCTACGAAGCCCACGTCAAGGGCCTGACCGAACTCCACCCGGAGATTCCCGAAGAGCAGCGCGGCACCTACGCCGGCGTGGCGCATCCGGCCGTGATTGAGCACCTGAAGAAGCTTGGCGTCACCGCCATTGAGCTCATGCCGGTCCACCAGTTCGTCAATGACGGAACCCTGGTGGAGAAGGGGCTCAACAACTACTGGGGCTACAACACCATCGGGTTCTTCGCCCCGCAGAACACCTACAGCGCCACCGGCGACGTCGGGCACCAGGTCCAGGAGTTCAAGGCCATGGTCCGCGACCTGCACCGGGCCGGCATCGAAGTGATCCTCGACGTCGTCTACAACCACACCGCCGAAGGCAACCACCTTGGCCCCACGCTGTCCTTCAAGGGCATCGACAACCAGGCCTACTACCGCCTGGTGGACAACGACCTCAAGCACTACATGGACTACACCGGCACGGGCAACTCGCTGAACGTACGCCACCCGCACTCCCTCCAGCTGCTGATGGACTCCCTTCGCTACTGGGTCACCGAGATGCACGTGGACGGCTTCCGGTTCGACCTCGCCTCCACCCTGGCCCGCGAGTTCTACGACGTGGACAAGCTCTCAACGTTCTTCGAACTCATCCAGCAGGATCCGATCGTTTCCCAGGTCAAGCTCATCGCCGAGCCGTGGGACGTTGGCCCCGGCGGCTACCAGGTGGGCAACTTCCCGCCGCAGTGGACGGAGTGGAACGGTAAGTTCCGCGACACCGTCCGCGACTTCTGGCGCGGCGAACCGGCCACCCTGGGCGAATTCGCATCCCGCCTGACCGGTTCCGCAGACCTCTACGAAAGCTCCGCCCGCCGCCCGGTGGCGTCGATCAACTTCGTCACCGCCCACGACGGCTTCACCATGCGCGACCTCGTTTCCTACAACGAGAAGCACAACGAGGCCAACGGCGAAGGCAACAACGACGGCGAATCGCACAACAGGTCCTGGAACTGCGGCGTTGAAGGCGACACTGACGACGACAAGGTCCTGACCCTGCGGGCCCGGCAGCAGCGGAACTTCATCGCCACCCTGATGCTCTCGCAGGGCGTGCCCATGCTGCTGCACGGCGACGAACTGGGCCGCACGCAGCAGGGCAACAACAACACCTACTGCCAGGACTCCGAGCTCAGCTGGATCCACTGGGAAGCCATGGACCAGCCGCTGGTGGAATTCACCGCGTTCGTCAACAAGCTCCGGCACGACCACCCCACGTTCCGGCGCAGCCGCTTCTTCGACGGCCGCCCGGTAGTCCGTGGTGAGGGCGAAAAGCTCCCGGACATCGTCTGGTTGAAGACCGACGGCACCGAGATGCGGCCCGAAGACTGGGGAAGCGGCTTCGGCCGGACCATCGGCGTGTTCTACAACGGCGACGGCATCCAGGAGCAGGATTCACGCGGCCGCCGCATCACCGACGACAGCTTCATCATGGCGTTCAACGCCCACGACGACGTCGTGGACTTCTGCCTGCCCTCGGACGAATACTCCCAGTACTGGGAAGTCCTGATCGATACGGCAGCGCAGGCCGAAGCCTACGAACCGCTCAAAGCCGGCGCAACCCTGGCGCTGGATGCCAAGTCGATGGTGGTACTGCGCGCCTACTCAGGCCCCGAGACTGAAGTGGATACCTCGGCAGCCGCGTCCCTGGCCTCCATGGCAGAACACGAGGAGGCCCAGGGGGAGATGGTGGAGGCCCAGACCAAGGCAGCGGAGGCGAGCGAGGCGCGGGCAACCGAAGCCACCGAAGCCGCCGACGCAGCTGACGAAAAGGCAACCGAAACGGGTGCCACAAAGGCAACCGACAAATGAGGACGCCGACTTCCACGTACCGGCTCCAGATCCGGAGCAGCTTCACCCTCTTCGACGCCGCAGAGAAGGTCCCGTACCTGAAGGACCTCGGCGTGGACTGGGTGTATCTGTCTCCCATCCTTACGGCGGAGGAGGGCTCGGACCACGGCTACGACGTAACCGACCCCTCTGCCGTCGACCCTGAACGCGGCGGCCCCGAAGGCCTCCTGGCCCTCTCCAAGGCGGCCCGCGAGCACGGCATG
The DNA here is from genome assembly GCF_058267675.1 of Pseudarthrobacter sp. MOO14. Classification (NCBI taxonomy): domain Bacteria; kingdom Bacillati; phylum Actinomycetota; class Actinomycetes; order Micrococcales; family Micrococcaceae; genus Pseudarthrobacter; species Pseudarthrobacter sp. MOO14. Next base: position 1,049,284 of record NZ_CM177849.1, on the reverse strand, counting down.
GGCGTCCTGGTGGACACTGTGCCGAACCACGTGGGCGTGGCCTCACCGCCACAGAACCCGTGGTGGTGGTCGCTGCTGAAGGAGGGCCGCGAGTCCCCTTACGCCGAAGCCTTCGACGTCGACTGGGAACTGGGCGGCGGAAAAGTCCGGCTTCCCATACTGGGATCGGACGCCGACCTGGACAAACTTGAGGTCAAAGACGGCGAACTCCGGTACTACGACCACCGGTTTCCGCTGGCCGAGGGCACGTACACCGAAGGGGACTCCCCGCAGGACGTCCACGCCCGCCAGCACTACCAATTGATGGACTGGCGCCGTGCCGATGCCGAGCTGAACTATCGGCGCTTCTTCGCGGTGACCACCCTCGCCGGGATCCGGGTCGAGGTACCTTCCGTCTTCGAACAGGCGCATGCGGAGGTAGGCCGCTGGTTCACCGAGGGCCTGGTGGACGGGCTCCGTGTGGACCATCCGGATGGCCTCGCGGATCCTGCCGGCTACCTCCGGTGGCTCAAGGACCTCAGCGGCGGCGCCTACGTCCTGGTGGAAAAGATCCTGGAACCGGGTGAAGTCCTGCCCCAGGAGTTCGCCTGCGAGGGCACCACCGGTTATGACGCGCTGGCCGACGTGGACAGGGTCTTCGTGGACCCGGCAGGCCAACAGGCCCTCGACGCCCTGGATTCCGGTCTGCGTGGTACCGCGGAACCGGCGGACTATGCAGCCATGATCCGCGGCACCAAGCGCATGATTGCCGACGGCATCCTGCGTTCGGAGGTGCTGCGGCTGGCCCGGCTGGTTCCCGGGTCGTATGGGCTCAGCGTGGACCAGGCAGCCGACGCCATCGCCGAGATCATCGCATCCTTCCCGGTGTACCGGTCCTACCTGCCGGTAGGCGCCGACGTCCTCAAGGAAGCCTGCGAATCCGCCGCAGCGCACCGGCCGGACCTGGACGTCGCGGTGGGCACCCTCCTCCCGCTGCTCCTGGACCCTGCCAACCCCATCGCCATCCGGTTCCAGCAGACCTCCGGCATGGTTATGGCCAAGGGCGTGGAGGATACCGCGTTCTACCGCTACACCCGGCTGGGCACCCTGACCGAGGTGGGAGCCGAACCCACCGAATTCGCCGTGGCCCCGGAGGAATTCCACCGGCGGATGCAGCGGCGCCAGCAGGACCTGCCGCTGTCCATGACCACCCTGTCCACCCACGACACCAAGCGCAGCGAGGACGCCAGGGCCCGGATCTCGGTCATCGCCGAACTGCCGCGGGAGTGGGCGGAAACGCTGGACACGCTGCGTGGCCTGGCGCCGATCCCCGACGGCCCGTACGAGAACCTGCTGTGGCAGGCAATCATCGGCGCCTGGCCCGCCAGCCGTGAGCGGTTGCAGGGGTATGCGGAAAAGGCCGCCCGGGAGGCGGGCAACTCCACCACGTGGACCGATCCCAACGAGGACTTCGAGTCCAAGGTGAAGGCCGCCGTGGATGCGGTGTTCGACGACGCGAAGGTTGCCAAGGTGGTCGCGGACTTCGTGGCCCGCATCGACTCCTTTTCCGCAGCCAATTCGGTGTCGGCAAAGCTGGTCCAGCTGACCATGCCGGGTGTGCCGGATGTATACCAGGGCAGCGAGTTCTGGGAACGGTCACTCACGGACCCGGACAACCGCCGGCCAGTGGACTTTGCTGTCCGGCAGGCGGAGCTGGCAAAGCTCGACGCCGGACAGTTGCCGGCCGCGGGCACGGAAGCCAGCAAGCTTCTGGTCACCTCGCGGGCGTTGCGCCTGCGGCGGGACCGGCCCGAGCTGTTCCAGGGCTACGCTCCCGTGGCCGCCACCGGGGCCGCAGCAGATCACCTGCTCGCGTTCTCCCGCGGAACCGAGGCCTCCACCGGTGTGCTGGCACTTGCTACCCGGCTCCCGGCCGGACTGGAAGCCGGCGGCGGCTGGCGGGACACCGCCGTCGACCTTTCCACCGCCATGCGCGACGAACTGACGGGCGTCGGCTACGGACCGGGCCCGGTTGCCGTGGCCGAGCTGCTGGGCACCTACCCGGTGGCCCTGCTGGTCCCCGTGGATGGAGGGAACGAATGACGCTCGTCAACGCTGGCCCCGGGCGGTTCGATGTGTGGGCGCCGGACGCTTCATCGGTGGTCCTGCAGGCCGATGGCCGTGCATACCCCATGCAGAAAATGGACACGGCTCCCGGATCCGAGGGATGGTGGACCGCACCTGACGCCCCGGCCGGCGGCGAGGTGGACTACGGCTACCTGCTGGACGGGGACTCCACTCCCGTCCCGGATCCAAGGTCGCGCCGCCTGCCCGCCGGTGTGCACAAGCTGTCCCGCACCTACGATCCTGCCTCCTTCGCGTGGCAGGACACGGGGTGGCGCGGCAAGGACCTGCACGGTTCCGTGATCTACGAACTCCACGTGGGCACCTTTACTCCCGAAGGAACCCTGGATGCCGCGGTGGACAAGCTGGGCTACTTGGTGGACCTGGGCATCGACTTCGTGGAGCTGTTGCCGGTCAACGGGTTCAACGGAACGCACAACTGGGGCTACGACGGCGTCCAGTGGTACGCGGTGCACGAGGGCTACGGCGGGCCGGCCGCGTACCAGCGGTTCGTGGATGCCGCCCATGCCGCCGGGCTAGGCGTCATCCAGGACGTGGTGTACAACCACCTGGGACCCAGCGGCAACTACCTGCCCAAGTTCGGCCCGTACCTGAAGCAGGGCGATGCCAACACGTGGGGCGACTCGGTGAACCTGGACGGGCCAGGTTCGGATGTGGTGCGCGAATACATCCTGGACAACGCGGCCCTCTGGCTGCGCGACTACCACGTGGACGGACTCCGCCTCGATGCCGTGCATGCGCTGCGGGATGAGCGCGCAGTCCACATCCTTGAGGAGTTGGGCGCTCTGGGCGACGCCGTCTCGGCTGAAACCGGGCTGCCCAAGACCCTCATTGCCGAATCGGACCTGAACAATCCGCGCCTGATCTACCCCCTGGACGCCAACGGGTACGGCCTGGCCGGCCAGTGGAGCGACGACTTCCACCACGCGGTACACGTCAATGTCAGTGGCGAGACCACCGGCTACTACTCCGACTTCGAGTCCTTGGCCGTGCTGGCCAAGGTGCTGAAGGACGGGTTCCTGCACGACGGCAGCTACTCCAGCTTCCGAGGCCGGCACCACGGGCGGCCTATCAACGGTGCCCTGGTGCACCCGGAGGCACTGGTGGTCTGCAACCAGAACCACGACCAGATCGGCAACCGGGCCACGGGGGACAGGCTCTCGCAGTCCCTGTCGTACGGACAACTGGCCGTGGCCGCGGTGCTCACCCTGACCTCGCCATTCACGCCCATGCTGTTCATGGGCGAGGAATACGGTGCCACCACGCCGTGGCAGTTCTTCACCTCCCACCCGGAACCCGAGCTTGGGAAAGCCACCGCGGAAGGGCGCATCAGGGAGTTCGAGCGCATGGGGTGGGATCCCGCCGTCGTGCCGGATCCGCAGGACCCGGAAACCTTCCGCCGGTCCACGCTGGACTGGGCCGAGGCCACCACGGGCGAGCACGCCCGGTTGCTGGAGCTGTACCGGTCGCTGACGGCGCTGCGCCGCTCCCATCCGGAGCTGGCAGGCCTTGGCTTTGACGGCACGCAGGTGGAGTTCGACGACGACGCCGGCTGGCTGCGGTTCCGCCGCGGTTCCGTTGAGGTGCTGGTGAATTTCACCGACGCGAAGGTACGCCTCGACGCTTCGGGGAACGTCCTGCTGGCCACGGATGACGGGACCGGCCTGGACGGCGGCTACCTGGCCTTGGCTCCGTGGAGCGCGGCCATCCTCGCGTCCTAGGAAGGAGAAGTTACGCCGCGGGCATCCGCGGCGTAACTTTTCTGCTGAGCGCTAACACATGATGTGCAGCGCGTCACAACTGGCAGGATGGAACCCATGACTTATTCAGCAGCGGACGACCGCTACGACTCCATGCCTTACCGCCGTGTCGGCCGCAGCGGACTCAAACTCCCTGCCATCTCCCTGGGCCTCTGGCACAACTTCGGCGACGACAAGCGCTTTGAAGAGCAACGGGACATCCTGCGCCGGGCCTTCGACCTCGGCGTGAACCACTTCGACCTCGCCAACAACTACGGGCCCCCTGACGGCTCCGCCGAAACCAACTTCGGCCGTCACCTCAAGGACGACTTCAAGCCCTACCGGGACGAACTGGTGATCTCCACCAAGGCCGGCTATTACATGTGGCCCGGCCCGTACGGCGAGTGGGGATCCCGCAAGTACCTGATCTCCAGCCTCGACCAGTCGCTGCAACGCATGGGCCTTGATTACGTGGACATCTTTTACAGCCACCGGCCCGATCCCGAGACGCCGCTGGAAGAGACCATGGGCGCCCTGGACTATGCGGTCCGGTCCGGCAAGGCACTCTATGCCGGCATCTCCTCCTACACTCCTGAGCAGACGCTTGAGGCGGCCCGGATCCTGAAGGAGATGGGAACGCCGCTGCTCATCCACCAGCCCAGCTACTCCATGCTGAACCGCTGGACCGAGGACGGATCGCCCAACCTGTACGAGGCGCTGGACCAGGTGGGCGCCGGGTCCATCGCATTCTCGCCCCTCGCCCAGGGGATGCTCACCGACCGCTACCTCCATGGCATCCCGGAAGATTCCCGTGCCGCCAAGGCCCGGTTCCTTTCCGAGGACTCCATCACTGAAGAGAAGCTGGACCGGGTCCGCGGGCTGCGGCGCATTGCGGAGGGCCGCGGACAGTCACTGGCCCAAATGGCCATCGCCTGGATCCTGCGCGACCAGCCGAAGGGCTCACCGGTCACCTCTGCCCTGGTGGGCGCCTCCAGCGTCAGCCAACTCGAGGACACACTCTCCGCCATCAACAACCTCGAGTTTTCCGCCGACGAACTCACCGCCATCGACGAGTTCGCCGTGGAGTCCGACATCAACCTCTGGAAGCAGGAGTCGTAACGTCCGCTTCAACGGACAGCGCTGACGAAGCTTTCTTACGCAGCGGGACCCGGCGCAACAGCGCCGGGTCCCGCTGCGTTGGGTAGTATGAAAAGGCGCCGTGCGGCGCCGTGCCAGCCGGCCGCCGTCGGACTTCCTGCGGAGCCATACCCGGCCGGCTGACGTTTGTTCCCAAAGGAGTTTTGTGTCTTCACATCCGATCCGTGTTGCAATCGTTGGCGTGGGCAACTGCGCCGCTTCGCTGGTGCAGGGCGTCCAGTACTACAAGGATGCCGATCCCGCGGAGACCATTCCGGGCCTGATGCACGTTGAGTTTGGCCAGTACCACGTGGGCGACGTTGAATTTGTCGCCGCGTTTGACGTCGACGGCAAGAAGGTCGGCGTTGACCTCTCCGACGCCATCCTGGCGAGCGAGAACAACACCATCAAAATCGCTGACGTTCCGCCCACGGGCGTGACGGTCCAGCGCGGCCACACCCTGGACGGGCTGGGCAAGTACTACCTCGAGACCATCGAGGAATCCACCGAAGAACCCGTGGACGTTGTCCAGGCTCTCAAGGACGCCAAGGTGGATGTCCTGGTCTGCTACCTGCCCGTGGGTTCGCAGAAGGCGGCAGAGTTCTACGCGCAGGCCGCCATTGACGCCGGCGTGGCCTTCGTCAATGCGCTGCCGGTCTTCATCGCCGGCACCAAGGCGTGGGCCGACAAGTTCACCGCCGCGGGCGTGCCGATCGTGGGCGACGACATCAAGAGCCAGATCGGTGCGACCATCACGCACCGCGTCATGGCCAAGCTGTTCGAGGACCGCGGCGTGACCCTGGACCGGACGTACCAGCTGAACGTCGGCGGGAACATGGACTTCAAGAACATGCTCGAGCGCGACCGGCTTGAGTCGAAGAAGATCTCCAAGACCCAGGCGGTGACCTCGAACGTTGAGGCGGAACTGGCTGCCAAGGACGTGCACATCGGCCCGTCGGACTACGTGCAGTGGCTCGATGACCGCAAGTGGGCGTTCGTGCGCCTGGAGGGCCGGAACTTCGGTGATGCCCCCGTCTCGCTGGAGTACAAGCTCGAGGTCTGGGACTCGCCGAACTCGGCCGGTGTGATCATCGACGCGATCCGTGCGGCGAAGATCGGCTTGGACCGTGGCATCGGCGGCCCGCTGCTGTCGGCGTCGAGCTACTTCATGAAGTCCCCGCCGGAGCAGTTCAACGACGACCTCGCCCGCGAAAAGGTCGAAGCCTTCATCCGCGGCGACCTCGAACGCTAGCACCCCTCGAACGCTCCCTCACCCGTACAGGTGGGGGAGCGTTCCTGCTTAACCACGCCCGCTCACCTTTGACGTGTTTTCCTGAAACGCCCGCTCACGTGTGACGTGTTTCCCGAAACGCCCGCTCACGTGTGACGTGTTTCGCCGGAACGCCCGCTCACGTGTGACGTGTTTCGCCGGAACGCCCGCTCACGTGTGACGTGTTTTCCTGAAACGCCCGCTCACGTGTGACGTGTTTTCCGCGATTAGCTGAGGGTGCGGTCCTCTATCCAGCGGGTTTCACTCGTTGGCGAAGCCCGAGGCGGCCACAGGATTGGCGGCGGAATTTCTTAGGGCATGCCTGATTCTGTTGAGCGCTCCCGCAAAACCGTCCTCCTGATCGGCCCTTTCGACGATGATGACGGTCCAGCCGGCTCGTTCGAAGGCCTTGTTCCTGCGCCGATCGATCTGTTGCTGCGGTTCGAAAAGGTGATGGCCGCCGTCGTACTGAATAGCAACTCTGGGCAGACGAAAGCCGAGGTCGGCCGATGGCGAGCGGGGGTCCCCCGGACGAAGTTCTATCTGCAGCTCCGGTTCAGGAAGACCGGCGTCCAGCATGGACAATCGAAGGAATGTCTCCGGCGCAGAGTCCGCCCCTACCCGCATAAGGTCCAGTGCTTGCCGGGCGCGGACAACGCCTTGAAGATTTGGATGTCGGCCGACCAAAGCCTTTAGTTCCCCAAGTGTTGAGTACGCGCCCTCTCTGCCTTCGAGGTCAGGCCGTGGTCTCCGGATGAGCTGGTCTCCCGCAGCCACCAAATCGTTCAATGGGAGTAGCCGTGCCAAATCCAGCCACGTCCGGGCACGGGTGCTGAGCCACATCCCTTCAACGCACTCAATCTCGCCAGGCTTCACAATGAGCCGATGGCCGTGGATTCCCCTCCTGCGTGCGCCGGGAAGGGCGCTGGGTTTACTGAGGTGCAGCTCGTTGGAGTCTGACAGCCAAGGCGGAAGGAGGAAACTCCGGAGTCGAGCCGCGGTGACATGGGAAATCCACGCGCCAGGCGAAGCCTCCGACAGGCTGCGGGCGGCCTCCTCCAGACAGAAATCCCAACCGGCCGGACGGTAAAGCCCACGGCTTACATGCTCAACATCTGCGCGCCGTAAGCGGCTGTAGTGCAGCCCTGCGCGCCTGGAACTTTCGAGGGTGAACGGACTGCTTGCCAAGTGGGAGGGCAGGGGCGGCTGGGATCGCATACTGCATTCTTATTCAAGCAGCCGGAGCCCGTCGGAAGTTATCCACAGGCGCTCATTCGGTTTGGTCGAAAGTGAGCGGGGGTTTTGTTGGAGAGGGGCAAGAAGTGAGCGGGGGTTCGTTGGAGGCCGGTCGAAAGTGAGCGGGGGTTCGTTGGAGAGCGGTCGAAAGTGAGCGGGGGTTTCAGGTGAGGCCCACAGGGTTGCCGTCGGCGTCCACATCCATGCGGAGCGCAGCCGGGACGGGCGGCAGGCCGGGCATAGTCATCACGGCACCCGTCAGCGCGACGATGAAGCCTGCCCCGGTTTTGGGCAGCAGGTCCCGGACGTGGATGGTGAAGCCCTTCGGGGCGCCGAGGCGGGAGGCGTCGTCCGTGAAGGAATACTGCGTTTTGGCCATGCACACGGGCAGCCCGCTCCAGCCGTTCCGTTCGATATCTGCCAAGCGCTTCAAGGCCGGCACGGAGAAGTCCACCCCGTCCGCCCCGTAGATCTCCTGGGCGATGGTCCGGATCTTGTCCTCCACAGAGAGCTCCAGCGGGTACAGGTAACGGAATTTGTTGGGTGCCTCCAGGGCCCGTGCCACCAGCGCCGCGAGCTCATCCCCGCCGTCACCGCCGCCGCCCCGGCCCCACACATCTGCCACGGCAGCCGGAACACCTTCCGCGGCGCACCACGCGAGCAGCCAGTCCAGTTCCTCCGCCGTATCCGTGGCGAACCTGTTGATGGCCACTACCGGGGTCACACCGAACTTCTCCACGTTGTGGACGTGCCGGCGCGGGTTCGCCACGCCGGCCTCAAGCGCGGCCAGGTCCGGGCGCGTCAATGCGTCCTTGGCCACGCCGCCCTGCATTTTGAGCGCCCGCACGGTGGCCACCACCACGACGGCGGACGGGGCCAGGCCGCCGTACCGGGCCTTGATGTCCATGAACTTCTCTGCCCCCAGGTCGGCACCGAAACCGGCTTCCGTCACCACCAGGTCCGCGAGCCGCCGCGCGGTTTGGGTGGCGATGAGCGAATTGCAGCCATGCGCAATATTGGCGAACGGCCCGCCGTGCACCAAAGCGGGAGTCCCCGCGATGGTCTGCACCAGGTTGGGCTTGACCGCCTCCTTCAGGAGCAGGGTCAAGGCACCCTCCACGCCCAGGTCCGCCACCGTCACCGGCGTCCGGTCGTAGGTGTAGCCGAACGTGATCCGGCCCAACCGCGTCCGCAAATCCGACAGGTCCGTTGCCAGGCAGAAGACGGCCATGATTTCGGACGCCACCGTGATGTCGAAGCCGTCCTGCCGCGGCACCCCCTGTGTTGGTCCGCCCAGCCCGATGACAACCTCGCGCAGGGACCGGTCGTTCATGTCCAGGACGCGCTTGAACGTCATCCGGCGCGGATCGATGTTCAAGGCGTTGCCCTGGTAGATGTGGTTGTCCACCAACGCCATGAGCGCGTTGTTGGCCGAGGTGATGGCATGGAAGTCGCCGGTGAAGTGCAGGTTGATCTCGTCCATGGGCAGCACCTGCGAGTAACCTCCGCCGGTAGCGCCGCCCTTCATCCCGAGCACGGGTCCCAGGGACGGCTCCCGCAGCGCGATCATCACCTTGTGGCCGGCGCGGGCGAGCGAATCGGCCAGTCCCACCGTGGTGGTGGATTTGCCTTCTCCAGCCGGGGTGGGGGACATGGCGGACACGAGCACCACCTTGCCGTATGGTGCCGGTGCCTCGAGCCTGGCCGGATCGATCTTCGCCTTGTACCGCCCGTAGAGCTCCAGGGCGTCGGCGTTGATCCCGGCCGCTGCAGCGATTTCCCCGATGGGCCGGATCCGGGCGGCCCGGGCTATCTCAAGATCAGAAGGAAGACCAGACATCGTTGTCCTTTCCTGTACCGGCCGGCGCCGGACACCTGCCCCTAAGCTAACAGCACCCGGGCCGGCTCCGAGGGAACAGCCGTCAACGGGAGTGGCCTCCGAAGCAAGGGCGGAGGGTTGTCAGGAGGCCGGCACTGCCGGGGCGAGGCGGTGCCCCGAGTAATGGTCGACGGCGGCGTGGTAGCTTTCGAGCGTGATGGCGGCCGTGCGCTGCCAGCCGGAGCTCTGGGCACGGATGGCGGCCGCCCGGCCCAGGTCCTCGCGCGTGGCGGGATCGTCGTACAGGGCTTCGAGCGCATCCGCCCAGTCCGCCGCATGGTGTCCGTCCACCAGGAGCCCGGTCCGGCCGTGGAAGATTGCGCGGGACAGGCCGCCCACCCGGGTGGCCACCACGGGCGTCCCGCAGGCTTGGGCCTCAAGGGCCACCAGTCCGAAGGACTCGCTGAAGGAAGGCATCACCACCACGTCCGCCGCGCGGAACCAGGATGCAAGCTCAGGTGCCTTCACCGGCGGAAGCTGCGTGACGACGTCGTCCATTCCCGCCTCCGCCACCAGGCAGCGGAGGTTGAATTCCTTGTTGCCGCTCAAGGCGCCCAGGATGGTGACCCGAAGGTCGATGTCCGGGCGGCGTTTGCGCAGCAGTGCCGCTGCCTTGACCAGGACCTGGGGACCCTTGAGCCGCTGGATCCGGCCGGCAAACACCAGATGGAAGGTGTTGGGGCCAACGCCGTGCTCTGCCCTGGCCCGCGCCCGGAACGCCGGGGTGAAGGTGCTCAGGTCCACGCCGGGCGGCGCGATGTCGATCCGGTCGTAGGTGGCGCCGTAGTGGGACACGAGTTCGGCGGCCTCGGAACTGGTGTTAGCGATGAGCCTGGCCGCGCCCTCCACGATGCGGTGCTCGCCCAGCTCGCGCCGGCGGGGTTCGGGTTGTTCGCCGGACTCCAGCAGCAGGTTCTTGACCTTTGCCATGGTGTGCATTGTGTGGACCAGCGGAACGTCCCAGAGCCGTGACAGCTCAAGCCCGGCGATCCCGGACACCCAGTAGTGCGAATGGATGACGTCGTACCGGCCGTGCGGCTGGCGGCGGCGGATCTGCTCGATTTCCGCCACCATGGCGTGCAGCAGCCCCGGCAGCTCCTCCTTGGGGACCTTGGTGGGCGGTCCGGCCAGGACGTTGTGGACGCAGACGCCGGGATCCGGGTGTTCGACGGCGGGCTGGTCGGGGGAGGTGGCGCGGGTGAAGATTTCGACCTCAACACCGGCTTCCGCCAGCGCCGAAGCCAGCTCACGGATGTACACGTTCATTCCGCCGGCATCGCCGGAACCGGGCTGTTCCATGGGGGAGGTGTGGAGGGAGAGCAAAGCGACCCTGCGGATCAGTGCCACGGGACCTCCTTCCGGCCGCCGGCGCGCGTGAGCGGAGCCGGTCGAGTGCACATTCGATAAAACATTACTCCTTCACCCAACGCCCGCCGCCCGCCCAGATCTTCCCCAGTGCCGGAAACGCCTGCTCGTAACCGTCCAGCAGCCTGGCGGCCAGGTCCGTCGAAGCCACGAGCGGGTGCCGGGCAAAGGCCTGCACGGCGGCGTCGCGGCTGCCCTCGGCAGCGGCCAGGACGGTGAGCCGTTCGACGTCCTTGACCTGCCGGATCAGTTCGAGCTGCGGTCCGGCGGGCGCTTGCTGGGGCAGCGGGGCGGCGCCGGCGGGGGTGACGGTGCAGGGAACTTCGACGACGGCGTCCGACGGCAGGCCGGGGATGGCCGGTTGGGGAATAGCCGAGTCTGCCGTGGCGGCCTGGGGAGCGGGACGTTCCTGGGCCGTTTCGGCTGCTTCGCCGGCGGCCGGGAGGACGTTGCGGGTGTTGAGGATCAGCTGCGTGTCCCCGCCGCCGGCGAGGGCGCGCATGGCGGCCAGGGCAACGCGTTCATAGCCGCCGCCGGCCAAATCCTCCTCGTTCCGGCGCTCCCCGGCTCCCCGGGCCTCGGCCAGGTATCCCTCTTCCCGGGACCTGCGTGCCTCTTCCCACAGCCGGTAGGCGTCCGGGCCGGCCACGGCAAGCCGCGGATAGAGCTCCTGCTGCTGGCTGTGGATGGCCTCGCCGCGGGTCTGCGCCATGGCGTTCATGGCCTGCCGGGCGGCGTCGCGCCGGTAGTAGTAGTACAGGTATTCGTTGGGGAGCGTGCCCAGGCTGGCCAGGAACCGCTGTGGGAAAAGCCTGCCTTCTTCGAACGACTGGAGGGCCGGCGCGTTGGCGAGCAGGTCCGGGAGCACGTCCCGGCCGCCGGCTTCAAGGCGGTACAGCCAGCCAAGATGGTTCAGCCCGTAGTAGCCGACGCCGCCCAATCGCCCCTCCGGCAGGGGGACGCCGGCGGCCGACGCAGCCCGCTGCACCAGGCCGGCCGCTGAATCGCAGATTCCGATGACCCGGTGCCCCAGCACGGGGAGCAGCGCCTCCGTCACCATGCCCGCGGGGTTGGTGAAATTGATCAGCCACGCGTCCGGACAGTGTTCCCGCATCAGCCGGGCCAGCTCCAGCATGGGGGGAATGGTCCGCAGGGCGTAGGAAATCCCGCCGGCTCCTGTCGTTTCCTGGCCGAGCAACCCCAGGCCCAGCGGCACCTTTTCATCGGTGATCCGGCCCGCGGTGCCGCCGGGCCGGATCGCGGCGAACACCATGGAAGTGCCTTCGAGGGCCCCGGCGGGATCCGTAGTGGCGTGCACGGCGGGCCCGGCACCCGAGCCGCCGGGCATGCTGGCCAGGACTGCGGTAACGGCTTCGAGCCGGGCAGGATCGACGTCGTAAAGCACCACCTCGGTGACCAGCCCGGTATAGCGGCCGGACGTCAGGGCCCGGTATATCAGGGGCACGCGAAAACCCCCGCCGCCCGCAATCATAAGCCGCATACCATGCAGTCTAGGACCCGTGCCGGCCAGCTTGTCCACAGCGTTCCTGCGCCCCTACCGCCGCATGGCGCCACGGCGTATTGTGCCGAACATGGACGCGATTCCCGCACGCCCGTTCGATCCCTTGGCCGCCGTCCGTTCACCCGTCGAGCCGGGATTCGATCTGTTGCTGGCCGGGACCGTTTTCCAGGACATCATCTTCACCGGACTGCCGCACGGGCCGGAGCCCGGGACGGAAGTCTGGAGCGACGGCATGGGCAGCTGTCCGGGCGGGGTGGCAAACCAGGCCATCGCCGCCGCAAGGCTGGGCCTGCGGACCGGACTGGCGGCAGCCTTCGGCGATGACGGGTACGGCGACTTCAACTGGAAGATCCTGTCCAGCCAGGAACACGTGGACCTCAGCCTCTCCCGCCGCGTCCCGGGCTGGCATTCCCCGGTGACGGTATCCCTGTGCGTGGACCAGGACCGCTCAATGGTCACCCACGGGCATTCGGCACCGGTGACCAACTCCGAGCTGATCGGGGACCCGCCCCGGGCACTGGCTGGCATCGCGGAACTGGGTGTGGAAGTGGAACCGTGGGCGAAAGCGGCCCACGCGGCGGGAGTTCGGCTCTTCGGCGACGTCGGCTGGGATCCCAGCGGGGAGTGGGCGCCGGTGCGGCTCGAGAACCTGCAGCACTTTTACGCCTTCCTGCCCAACCAGCGCGAGGCCATGGCGCTCACCGGCAAGGACAACCCTTGGAGCGCCCTTTACGCGCTGGCGGACCGGGTTCCGGTGGCTGTGGTGACGCTCGGGGCCCAGGGCGCCATGGCGGTTGATTCCCAAACCGGGGAGGAGGAATGGGTGCCGTCCCTTCCGGTCAAGGCGCATGACCCCACCGGCGCCGGCGACTGCTTCGACGCCGCGTTCATCGTGGGTACCTTGGCCGGGTGGCCGCTCGGGGACCGGCTGCGGTTCGCCAACCTGTGCGCATCGCTGGCGGTGCAGGAGGTGGGCGGATCGCTGGCAGCCCCGGGCTGGGGCGACATCGCCGACTGGTGGAAACGCGCCAACGCCCGCCCCGAACGGCAGACGAGCCAGTGGTTGCGGCGCTTCGGTTTCCTCGCGGACATCGTCCAGGACGTACCGCTCGCTGCCCAGCGCCGGGCGGCCGCCACCATCGCCCACCTGTCGGACGCCTGAGGCCAGGCCGTCGCCGATTATTCGGCGCGAAGTGCCCGCACTAGAATCACTTAGGTGACTTACCCCGCAACAACCGGTGATTTCAGTGCTGCCTCCGGGCCGGACCCCCGCCACGAACGGTCCGCGGTGATCGACCTGGATGCCATCCGGCACAATGTCCGCCGGCTGGCCGACGCCGCGTCCCCCGCGAAGGTCATGGCCGTGGTCAAGGCCGATGCCTACGGGCACGGCGCCGTTCCCGTGGCCCGTGCGGCCCTGCAGTCGGGTGCGGCCTGGCTGGGGGTGGCCCACATTTCCGAGGCCCTTGCGCTGCGCGCCGCCGGTATCGACGCACCACTGCTGGCCTGGCTGCACACCACCGACAGCAACTTTGGCGCCGCCGTTGCCGCCGGCGTCGACATTGGCTGCTCGGGGTGGGAACTGGAACGGATCGTTGCCGCGGCCCGCGAACAGGAGCGTCCGGCCCGCGTGCACCTCAAGGTGGACACGGGACTGGGGCGCAACGGTGCCACCCCCGAAGCCTGGGACCGCCTGGTGGGCGAAGCCGTGGAATACCAGGACCAGGGACTGCTGCGCGTGGTGGGAATCTTCTCCCACCTGGCCGTGGCCGATGAACCGGACCGCCCTGAAACTGATGACCAGTTGGCGGCGTTCAGGGAAGCCCTCGCCATTGCCGAGGACGCGGGCGTGGACCCGGAAGTGCGGCACCTGGCCAACACCCCCGCCACCTTGTCCCGGCCGGATACCCACTTCGACCTGGTGCGGGTTGGCCTGGGCATTTATGGGCTCTCGCCGTTCGAAGGCCAGACGTCCGCGGAACTTGGCCTGCGCCCTGCCATGACGCTGCGCACACTGGTGTCCCAGTGCAAAGGGGTTCCGGCCGGGCAGGGCGTTTCCTACGGCCTGCACTACCGGACCAGGGAGGCCAGCACACTGGCACTGATTCCGCTGGGCTATGCCGACGGTGTCCCGCGCGTGGCCACCGGCGGCCCCGTCCGCGTGGCCGGGAAGACCTACCCGGTGGTAGGGCGGATCGCGATGGACCAGATGGTCATCGACCTTGGGCCGGAGGCCCGGGATTCCGGCCTGCTCGGTGCCGAAGCGGTGCTGTTCGGGACCGGTGCCGACGGCGGTCCCACGGCTGACGACTGGGCACAGGCGGCAGGAACCATCAATTACGAGGTGGTCACCCGCATCAGCCCGCGGGTTCCGCGCCGCTTCATCAACGAGGACCAGCCGGCCGGCAGCAGCCCCGGCCTGGCGGGAGTACCCGGTAAAGCGGGAGCGGCATGAGCGGGACAGGACGGCCGGCCGCCAACTGGGAAGTGACGCTGGCTGCGACGACGGCGGAGCAGACGCAGGCGCTCGGCCGGCATATTGCGGAGGTGCTCCAGGCAGGAGACCTGCTGGTCCTCTCCGGTGAACTTGGCGCCGGAAAGACAACCTTTACCCAAGGCCTGGGGGAGGGGCTGGGTGTCCGCGCTGGCATCATCTCGCCCACCTTTGTCCTGGTCCGCATCCACCCGAACCTGCCGGACGGTCCGCGGCCAGGCGGCCCGGACCTGGTGCACGTGGATGCCTACCGCCTGGGATCTGCGGCGGAGATCGATGACATCGACCTCGAGAACACGATGGACTCTTCGGTGACCGTGGTGGAGTGGGGCCTTGACCGGGTGGAGCACCTGAGCGAGAGCCGCCTGGAGATCGACCTGCACCGTGCCATCGGTCTTGGCACCGCCGCGGAAGCCGCAGGTGACCTCGGTGACGCCGGCACCACGGGCGGCCCGTCCGCAACCCTCGACTTTGACGACGACACCGACGAACCGCGCACCATCGTGGTGCGCGGCTACGGGCCCCGCTGGGCGACGGCACCGGCGCTGGGCGGTTTTGAAGGAGGACTCCCATGCTGATCCTCGCCATTGACACCTCGGCGGTGGCCAGCGCCGCCCTGGTGTCCGACGACGCCCCTGAAAGCGTGGTCGCGAGCTTCGCGACGGCGGACACCCGCAGCCACGCCGAGGTGCTCGCGCCCGGCATCCACGCCATGCTGTCCGAGGCCGGGGTCAACGGCGCTGACCTCGACGCCCTGGTAGTGGGCGTCGGCCCCGGACCGTTCACGGGGCTGCGTTCGGGCATTGCCACGGCCCGCACACTGTCGTTCGTCTGGGGCAAACCCCTGCATGGGCTGATGAGCCTCGACGCCGTGGCCTTGGAAGTGGCCGAATCCACCGCTGCCGCCCCGGAATTCCTGGTGGTCACCGATGCCCGGCGCAAGGAGGTCTACTGGGCCCGCTACAGCTTGGCCGACGGCCAGTTGCCGCTGCTCCAGGACGGTCCGCACGTCAGTGTCGCCGCGGGCCTTCCCGAACTGCCCGCGTTCGGTGCCGGTGCCGGGCTCTACGGCGACGTCCTGGATGCCCACCCGGAATTCGCGGCCGAGCAGCCGGACGCGCTCTACCTTGGCCAGTTCGCCCTCGCCAGGCTGGCCTCCGGAGAAGCCCTGTTGGACTCCACCCCCCTGTACCTCCGCGAATCCGACGCCCAGGTCCCCGGACCACGGAAGAGGGCACTGTGAACACCATGCAGGATCCGCGGTCGGCGGGAATCACGGTCCGCGACATGACCTTGGACGATGTCCCCGCCGTCGGACTACTCGAACACCGGCTGTTCCCGATCGATGCCTGGCCAGTGCAGATGTTCCTGGATGAGCTGTCCCAGCCGGAAACACGCCGCTACCTGGTGGCGGAGGGCAGTGACGGCATCGTGGGCTACGCCGGCCTGATGTGCATCGAGCCGATCGCAGACGTGCAGACCATCGCCGTCGTCCCGGAGTACGAAGGGCGCGGCATCGGCAGCGACCTGCTCACCCGTCTCATCGGAGAGGCCCGACGGCGGGGCGCCGCCGACGTCCTGCTCGAAGTCCGGGCGGACAATCCGCGGGCCCAGCAGCTGTACCTGCGGTTCGGTTTCGAGCAGATCCATATCCGTCCCCGCTACTACCGCGACGGCGTGGACGCCCTGATCATGCGGCTCCCCTTGGCCGCTCAAACCGCCGGTGACGACGCAACGGAAGCAGGCAGGCAATGAACCGGACGCAGCCCCTGGTCCTGGGGATCGAATCTTCCTGCGATGAGACAGGCGTGGGGGTTGTCCGCGGCACCACCCTTCTGGCCAACACCGTTTCCTCCTCCATGGACGAGCATGTCCGGTTCGGCGGGGTTATCCCGGAGATTGCCTCCCGTGCACACCTGGACGCCTTCGTTCCCACCCTGGAGCAGGCGTTGGCGGACGCGGACGTGCGCCTTGCCGACGTGGACGCCATCGCGGTGACATCAGGCCCCGGACTCGCGGGCGCACTCATGGTGGGAGTCTGCGCCGCCAAGGCGCTCGCCGTCGCCACCGGGAAGCCGCTGTACGCGATCAACCACCTGGTGGCCCACGTTGGTGTCGGCCTCCTGGATGACCGGGCAACCGGCAGGACGCAGGACCTGCCGGCCAACCTGGGCGCCTTGCTGGTGTCCGGCGGCCACACGGAGATCCTGCGCATCAACAGCATCACCAGCGATGTGGAGCTCCTGGGCGCCACCATCGACGACGCCGCCGGTGAGGCGTACGACAAGGTGGCCCGCATCCTGGGCCTGGGCTACCCCGGTGGGCCGGCCATCGACAAGGTGGCCCGCAACGGCAATCCCAAAGCCATCCGCTTCCCCCGCGGACTGAGCCAGCCCAAGTACATGGGCACGGCGGACCAGCCGGGGCCGCACCGGTATGACTGGTCCTTCAGCGGCCTCAAAACCGCCGTGGCCCGCTGCGTGGAGCAGTTCGAGGCCCGCGGGGAGGAGATCCCGGTGGCTGACATCGCTGCCGCCTTCCAGGAAGCGGTGGTGGACGTGATTTCGTCCAAGGCGGTGCTGGCCTGCCGCGAGCACGGAATCAAGGACGTCCTGCTGGGCGGCGGGGTGGCGGCCAATTCACGCCTGCGGGAACTGACCGGGCAACGCTGCGCGTCGGCCGGGATCCGGCTGCACGTTCCCCCGCTGGATCTCTGCACCGACAACGGCGCCATGGTGGCGGCCCTCGGTGCGCAACTGGTGATGGCCGGCGTGGATCCCAGCGGAATCGGCTTCGCCCCGGACTCGTCGCTGCCGGTCACCTCGGTGTCGCTGCCGGCCTGACGGCAGGGGGCCCGGCGAAAGCGAACCGCCGCCGGCCGCTTTGGCGGCCCCGCCGTCGTACATCACGACGGCGGCCGGCGTGTCCGTGCCGAAGTTCCCCACCTCGGCAGAAGCAGACTAGGCGGTGGGGCCGTTGCGCATCTGCTTGACCAGGTCCAGCACCACAGCCTGCAGGTTTCCGCCGTTTTCGGCTGCCACCCGGCGCTGGCGCTGGTATCCGGCGCCGCGGCGGATGATCTTCTCGACGTCGGCGAGCTCGTCGGAGCAGCGCAGCTTGGCTGCCACGGGCTCCAGCCGGTTCAGCGTCTCCAGCAGGTGGTCCGTGACCAGCTGTTCCTTGCCTGCGGCGTCCAGGATGATGATGGCATCCATGCCGTAGCGGGCGGCGCGCCACTTGTTTTCCTGGACATGCCACGGCGGCATGGTGGGGATGGTGCCGCCGTTGTCCAGGGTGGTGGAGAACTCATCCACCAGGCACTGGGTGAGGGCGGCGATGGCACCCACTTCCTCCAGCGTGGCCAGGCCGTCGCAGATGCGCATTTCGATGGTGCCCAGGGCCGGCACTGGCCGGATGTCCCACCGGATCTCGGAAATGGTGTCGATGACACCGGTGGTGAACATGTCCTGGACGTAGGACTCGTACTCCGCCCAGGATTTGAACTGAAAGGGCAGCCCCGCGGTGGGGAGCTGCTGGAACATCAAGGCCCGCTGGGACGCGTAGCCCGTGTCCTCACCGCCCCAGAAGGGACTGGAGGCAGAGAGCGCCTGGAAATGCGGGAAGTAGTTGACCAGTCCGTCCAGGACGGGCAGCGCCTTGTCCCGGCGGTCCAGTCCCACATGGACGTGGACGCCGTAAATGACCATCTGCCGTCCCCACCACTGGGTCCGGTCGATCAGCTTGGCATAGCGCGCCTTGTCCGTGACCGGTTGCAGCTGCGGCGGGCTGAACGGGTGGCTGCCCGCGCAGAACAACTCCACGCCCATGGGATCGGTGATTTCGCGGACCGCGGCCACGGACCGGCTGAGGTCCGCCTTGGCTTCGGCGGCCGTTTCGCAGATCCCGGTGACGAGTTCCACGGTGTTGAGCAGGAGTTCCTGCTTGATGTGCGGGTGCTCGTCGTCTTCGTTGAGTTCCGGGTGCCGGGAGGACACCCCGCGGAGCACCTGGTTGGCGACGGAGGCGAGCTCGCCCGTCTTTCCGTCCACCAAAGCGAGCTCCCACTCAACACCGAGGGTTGACTGCCTCGATGACGCGAAGTCGATCTTCACACAATTCCTTACTGTCCGGTTTGCCGCTGGCTGGTGCCGCTCACAGGCTGCAGCCGGCAGGCGAACGGATGGTCCAAGTCTAGTCCAGGGGTAGCATCGTACTGATGGCCTCGTTCCCGCTGCGTCACAGTCCCGCCAAATCCTTTCCCCTCATCCTCGCGTTGTCAGCCGTTGCCCTGGGCTCCTGCACCGCCTCGCCCAGCGCCGCGCCGCCGTCGTCCACGGCACCTGCGCCCAGCGCGTCCGCCGCGGAAAGTACGACGCCGGCGCCCCCTTTGGCTTCCCCGTCACCTGATCCGGGTTCCCGGCCCCTGGGGTGGGGCCCCGAGCAGCGGGACCAGGACGCCGCCGCGGCGGCTGTGGCGGCCATGACGCCGGAGGAAAAAGCCGGCCAGGTCCTGCTCCCGTTCTTCAAGGGCAACCAGGTGGAAGCCCACGCGGCGCTCATCCAGCGCCTCCACCTGGCCGGGTCCATCATCATGGGCGACAACGTCCCGCGCGACCCGCAGGGGAAGGTGGACGTGGCCGCGATGGGGGCCGTGAACCAGCGGCTGCGTCAAGCCGCCACCGCGGACGGCCGGCCATGGCCCGGGATCATCGGCGTGGACCAGGAAGGCGGCGCAGTGGCCCGCCTGGGCGCCCCGCTCACCGAATGGCCGGTGCCCATGAGCTACGGCGCCGCGGGCAGCGAAGACCTGACCCGCCAGGCCGGCAAGGCGTTGGCCGCCGAGCTGCTGCCGTTGGGGTTCGACCTCGATTTCGCGCCCGACACGGACGTGACCATCGGCCCCAAGGACCCCACCATCGGCGCCCGCTCGATGTCCGCCGATCCGGCAGTGGCGGCAGCGCAGGGAGTGGCGTTCTCCCGGGGCATGCTGGACGCAGGCATCCTCCCCACCGTCAAGCACTTCCCCGGGCACGGCTCGGTGACGACCGATTCCCACCTCAACCTTCCCGTCCAGCCGGCCTCCATCGACGAGCTCCGGGGCAGGGACTGGAAACCGTTCCAGGCCGCCGTGGCCGCTGGCTTGCCGGTCGTCATGACCGGGCACATCGCCGTGCCCGCGCTGGAACCCGGCGTGCCGGCGTCGCTCTCCGCGCCCAGCTACGCGGCACTGCGGAACCTGGGATTCCAGGGCGTAGCGGTGACGGACGCCCTCAACATGGGAGCCGTGGAAAAGCAGTATCCGGCCGGCGCGGCCGCCGTGAAGGCCCTGGCCGCCGGCGCCGACCTGCTGCTGATGCCCGAGGACGTGGAACAGGCGCATGCCGCCATCCTGCAAGCCCTCGCAGCTGGCAGCCTCCCGGCCGCACGGCTCGATGACGCCGCGAGGCGGGTTGCCACCATGATGATGTGGCATGCGCGCACAGCGGCCCCTGCGGGGACCCCCGGTGCGGGTGCTCCGGCCGGCAGCGGCGCAGCCCTGTCAGCCAAGGTCTCGGCAGCCGCCGTGACAGTCCTCTCCGGCCCCTGCCACGGACCGCTGGTGTCGGGTTCGGTACGCGTCCAAGGCGGTGGCCCGGGGGACCGCGAACGCTTCGAAGCCGCTGCCGCCCGTGCCGGCCTGGCCGTCGGCTCCGGCCCCGTGGTCAACCTCATCGGCTTCGGCGGCACACCGGGAGCGGGCGACATCGCGGTAGCCCTGGACGCGCCCTGGCCGCTGCAGGACTCCAACGCACCGATCAAGCTGGCGCTCTACGGCCGCAACGACACCGCCTTCGACGCCCTCGCCGCCGTCCTGGCAGGGAAGGCAACGGCGCCCGGAAAGCTGCCTGCCGCCGTCGGGCCCTATCCTGCCGGAACCGGCTGCACTCCGTGACTTGCGAGCGGGAGCAGCCGGGAGCGCGTTTAATGGTCGGGTGCCCATTCTGAATAAAGACATGACCCTCTGCATCTCGCTCTCCGCCCGCCCCAGCAACAACGGGACCCGGTTCCACAACCACCTTTACGGGCAACTGGACCTGAACTGGATCTACAAGGCGTTCGCGCCCACCAACCTTGAACAGGCCATCGCCGGCGTGCGGGGCCTGGGCATCCGGGGCTGTGCCATCTCCATGCCCTACAAGGAAGACGTCATAGCCCTGGTGGACGAGATGGACCCCTCCGCCAAGGCCATCGACTCCGTGAACACGATCGTGAACACCGATGGCCACCTCAAGGCGTACAACACCGACTACACGGCCATTGAGCAGCTCCTGGCCTCCAACGAGGTCCCCACCAGCTACTCCGTGGTGGTGCAGGGATCCGGCGGCATGGCCAAGGCCACGGTGGCGGCCTTGCGGGACGCCGGCTTCACCAACGTCACGGTCGTGTCCCGGAACGAAGCCTCCGGCCGGGCGCTCGCGGACCAGTACGGCTTCCAGTGGCGGGCAGCGCTCGACGGCAGGACGGCTGACCTCATCATCAACGTCACGCCCATCGGAATGGCAGGGAGTATGGCCGGCGGGGCGGACGCAGAGACCGTGTCGTTCCCGGCGGAGGCAATCGAAGCGGCCCGCCTGGTCTTCGACGTGGTGGCCTTGCCCGCCGAGACGCCGCTGATCCGGGCCGCCCGTGCAGCCGGCAAGCCGGTCATCACCGGCGCCGAAGTGGCCACCATCCAGGCCCTCGAACAGTTTGTCCTGTACACCGGGGTACGGCCCACGGCTGAGCAGGTGCGGGCCGCCGAGGAGTTCATGCGCGCCCAGTAGCGGACGGGCGGCCCGCCCGGCCGGCCCTAGGGCATGCCGGTCGGGACGGGTTCCACCACGACGGCCACCCGGTCCTCGCCAATCCGGGTCAGGACCAAGGTGGCGGCCTTGCCGGCGGCCTTCTTGCCGGAACCCTTGCCGGCCGCCTTTCCGCCCGGCAGCAGTTGCTTCCGCAGTTCTTCGGGGGTGACGGCAGTGCCCCGCTTCTTGATGTCCAGCACGGTGATGCCCTCCTGCTTCACCCAGGCTTTGAGCGCCTTGACGTTGTAGGGCATCACTTCCCGCACTTTGTAGGCGCGGGCGAACGGCGTGGCCACAAGTTCCGGCGCGCAGATGTAGGCGATGTGCTCATCCACCAGGTGGCCGCCGAGTTCCAGCGCGACATCCGCCACCAGCCCGGCCCGGATCACGGCGCCGTCGGGTTCGTACAGATAGCCCTCCACCGGTCCCACCGGTGCGGTGGGGCCGGCACCGAATTCGTTGCCGCTGGTCAGTTCGGCCGCACCTTCCGGGCCAAGGACCAGGGCGGCGCGGCGCACCCCGGGCCTGCTGACGGCGTTGAACCACAAGGTCACTTCGGTGACGTCTCCGGCTACCGACACCCACTGGGCTTCGCAGCCGGCGGGCACGGATTCGTGCGGCATGCCGGGCCCCATCTTGACGCCCACCGCCTTCCCTGACGCCGCGAGCGATTCAACGAAGGACAGCGGCGGTGAGAACGCTTCCGGGTCCCAGATCCGCTTCGTGCCGGACGTGGAGGTGACCCGGCGTGCTGGATCCAGCCACACGCCGTCGACCCCCTCCAGCGGCACCGCTGCCGCGTCCGCGTGCACCACGGTGGCGTTGGGGAAGGGGATCAGGTTCACCGTGGCGCAGGCCGCCGTGGTCTCGTCCATTTCGACGGCGGTCACTGTGAGGTCAAGGGATGCCAGGGCCAGGGAATCGGCGCCCAGGCCACAGCCCAGGTCCGCCACGTGGCTGACCCCGGCGGCGGCGAACCGCTGTGCGTGGCGCGCCGCGACGTTCAGGCGGGTGGCCTGCTCCAGGCCTGCCTGGGTGAAGAGCATCTGGCGGGCGAACTCACCGAACTTCGCCTCGGCCTTGGTGCGCAGCCGCGACTGGGTCAGGACGGCGGAGACCAGCCCGGCAGGATGGCCGGCCTTCCGGAGCGCGGAGTTGAGTTCGAAGGAATCCTCGTCCCGGTAGGGGCCCAGGGAGGCCAACAGCTCCCAGCCTTCGGGGGTCAGCAGCGGTGCGATCTGGTCCTGGGGAGCGTGAGCCATGGGTTCCAGCCTAGTGGAGGAGCGCATGCGGGGTTGCCGATAGTGTGGACACCATGGATGAAACCGCAGCCCCCGGGGGCACCGGCGAACACGACCCCAAGGAACGGGGTCCTGCCCGGTTTGCCCGCCCGGTCCTGATCGCCGCGGCCGTGGTGGCACTGGTGTGCATCGCACTTCTGGTGATCATCTTCGTCCTGGACACATTCAACGCCACTGTCTACTCGGTGGGCGGCAACGACATCTCGGACAACACGCAGGAAGCCCGCGACATCCGCGGACTGTACGATGGCGCGCGGGCCGGGAGCATCTTCTTCCTCGTGGCGGCACTGCTCACCGCGGCCGCTGCGGGCTGGGTGCTGTTCCGTAGCCGGAAGCAGGGTGGCAGTGATGCCGACGGCGGCGAAGACGTGGACTTCGACGATCTGGGCCGCTGAAGCTGCCTGGGCCCCCGCTGCTTCCGAAACCGCGCCCAACGGAATACGCCGATGACGAAAAACTGGCACTCGCCTTGACCGAGTGCTAACCCTTACATAGAGTTTCAATTAGCACTCTCCCCCGGAGGGTGCTAACACATGAAGAGCTGCCAGCCAGGCTGCTGCCGGCACCGCGACGACGGTTTGCCAGCCACGGCGGAAAGCTTTCCAGTCCACGAATTTGCTGACGAAAAGGAGAGGTCCGAGTGTCGGTCTCTATTAAGCCTCTTGAGGATCGTATTGTTGTCCGCCCGCTCGAAGCCGAGCAGACCACGGCTTCCGGCCTGGTCATCCCGGACTCCGCACAGGAGAAGCCGCAGGAAGGCGAAGTTGTTGCAGTAGGCCCCGGCCGCTTCGAAGACGGCAACCGCGTTCCTGTCGACGTGGCCGTTGGCGACGTCGTCATCTACTCCAAGTACGGCGGAACCGAAGTCAAGACCGGCGGCACCGAGTACCTCGTGCTGTCCGCCCGCGACGTCCTGGCGATCGTCGTCAAGTAACTCTTTCGGATCCCCGTGCCGCCGGCCACGCTTATGCTGGCCGGCAGTGCGGGGTTTCTGTCTTTGAAAGGACAAAACCATGGCAAAGCAGCTTGCGTTTGACGACGCTGCACGCCGGGCCCTCGAGGCCGGCATCGATAAGCTCGCCAACACCGTCAAGGTGACGCTCGGCCCCCGCGGCCGCAACGTCGTCCTGGACAAGAAGTGGGGCGCCCCCACCATTACGAACGACGGCGTCACCATCGCCCGCGAAGTCGAACTGGACGACCCCTACGAGAACCTTGGCGCCCAGCTGGCCAAGGAAGTCGCCACCAAGACCAACGACGTTGCCGGTGACGGCACCACCACCGCCACCGTCCTGGCACAGGCCCTGGTCAAGGAAGGCCTGCGCAACGTTGCCGCCGGTGCTGCCCCCGGCCAGATCAAGCGCGGCATCGAGGTTTCGGTTGAAGCCGTCGCCGCCCGCCTGCTGGAGAACGCACGCCCCGTCGAGGGCACCCAGGTTGCCAACGTTGCCGCCATCTCGGCGCAGAGCGACGAAATCGGCGAACTCCTCGCCGAGGCCTTCGGCAAGGTGGGCAAGGATGGCGTCATCACCATCGAAGAGTCCTCCACCACCCAGACCGAACTGGTCCTCACCGAGGGCATGCAGTTCGACAAGGGCTACCTGTCCCCGTACTTCGTCACCGACGCAGAACGCCAGGAAGCCGTCCTCGAGGACGCCCTGATCCTGATCAACCAGGGCAAGATCTCCTCCATCCAGGAATTCCTGCCGCTGCTGGAGAAGGCGCTGCAGAGCTCCAAGCCGCTGTTCATCATCGCCGAGGACGTCGACGGCGAGGCCCTGTCCACGCTGATCGTCAACCGCATCCGCGGCACCCTGAACGTCGTGGCCGTCAAGGCACCGGGCTTCGGTGACCGCCGCAAGGCCATGCTCCAGGACATCGCCACCCTCACCGGCGCACAGGTTGTGTCCCCGGAACTGGGCCTGAGCCTGGACACCGTGGGCCTGGAGGTGCTCGGCACCGCCCGCCGCATCACCGTCACCAAGGACAACACCACCATCGTCGACGGCGCAGGCTCGGCCGAAGACGTTGCGGCCCGCGTCGCGCAGCTGCGCGCCGAGCTGACCCGCACCGACTCCGATTGGGACCGTGAAAAGCTCCAGGAGCGCCTGGCCAAGCTGGCCGGCGGCATCGGCGTCATCAAGGTGGGTGCTGCCACCGAGGTTGAGCTGAAGGAAAAGAAGCACCGTATCGAGGACGCCGTTTCCTCCACCCGCGCTGCCCTCGAAGAAGGCATCGTGGCTGGTGGCGGCTCAGCCCTGATCCACGCCCTGAAGGCACTGGATGAGGACCCGTCCGTCAAGGCACTCGAAGGCGACGCTGCTGCTGCCGTGGGCATCGTCCGCCGCGCCCTGGTCCAGCCGCTGCGCTGGATCGCCCAGAATGCCGGCTTCGACGGCTACGTCATCACCTCCAAGGTGGCCGACCTCGAAACCAACAACGGTTTCAACGCCAAGTCCGGCGAGTACGAGGACCTGATCGCTGCCGGTGTCATCGACCCCGTCAAGGTCACCCGTGCTGCCCTCCGCAACGCGGCCTCCATCGCCGCCCTGGTTCTCACCACCGAGACCCTGGTCGTGGAGAAGCCGGCCGAAGAGGACGAGCACGCAGGCCACAGCCACTGATCCTGCCCGTCTTCACCTGCAGAAAACCGGTCCAGCATCTGCTGGGCCGGTTTTTTGTGCACCAGGGGCTCGGATCAGGTTGCGGCCATCTCGGACGTTTCAACCCCGCCCGCGCGTTCGTAAACCAGCGAGACAGCCCCTTTCGGGAAGCTGCGTACCGGCTCGGCGAGGCGGTACGACGCCGGGACAGTGCCGGCGTCGAACAGGCGTTTGCCCTGGCCCAGCGTGACCGGATAGAGCCAGAGGTGCAGCCGGTCCAGGACATCCGCAGCCAGCAGCGAGCGGATCAGGACGCTGCCGAACATGTGCACCTCCCCAAACTCGTCACCGAGGCGTCCTGCAGCCCGTTCATCCGGCAGGACTGTGGTGCCTGCCCAGCCTGGCCCGGACAGCGTGCGCGAGACCACGAACTTCGGTACCCGGTTGAGTGCATCAGCAATGTCCCCTGCCTGGTGCGGCCAGTAGGCCGAAAAGATGTCGTAGGTCCGCCGGCCGAGAAGCAGGGCATCCATGCGGCCAATCTCTGCGGCAATGGCGGCGCCGCCCTCGTCGTCGGACACCGGTGCCTGCCAGCCGCCGAAGGCGAACTCTCCGTAGGTGTCTTCCTCCCGGCCGCCGGGAGCCTGGTAGACGCCGTCGAGGGTGATGAACAGGTTTGCCACGATGAATCCCATGCGTCCAGTGTGGGAGGGGCCTTGGGCGCTGTCCAGAGCAGGGAGCCGGCGCGTGGCAGGATGGTGCCATGCTGCTCCTCGAGCTCGTCAAAACCTCGGACGCCGTGGCGTCCACCCGCTCCCGCCTGGCGAAGGTGGATGCACTGGCGGACCTGCTGCGCCGGCTTGAACCGGCGGAGATTCCGACGGCGGTGGGCTTGCTGGCGGCGAAGCCCCGGCAGGGCCGTGTTGGTGTCGGATGGCGCAGCGTCGCGGCTTCGAAGGCCGAACCGGCCCTGGAAGCAAGCCTCACTGTGGCCGACCTCGACGCGGCCCTGGACACGCTGCTCGCCACCGCGGGGGCAGGTTCGGCGGCCGGTCGCGCCGCGACGCTCGGGAACCTGATGCGGGCTGCGACGGCGGGGGAGCAGGGTTTCATCTCCGGCGTCCTGCTGGGTGAGCTGCGCACCGGCGCCCTCGACGGCGTCCTGACCGATGCCGTGGCCCGCGCTGCGGACAGGCCCGTTGCCGCCGTACGGCGTGCCGCGATGCTCTCCGGGGATCTCGGCGGGACCGCCCTGCTCGCCATGACCGGGACCGCAGCCGAGCTGGAGGCGGTGGGCCTCGTCGTCGGCCGCCCCGTGCAGCCCATGCTTGCCGCCACGGCGGCCAGTCCAGGCGAAGCCCTGGAAACCACGGGAGAAGCCTCGGTGGAATACAAGCTCGACGGCGCCCGGATCCAGGTCCACCGGTCCGGCGCCGAGGTCAGCATCTACACCCGCAACCTCGCCGATGTCACGCACCGCCTCCCGGAGGTGGTTGACCTGGTCCGCGGGCTGCCGGTGCAGGATGTGATCCTCGACGGCGAGACCCTGGCCCTCGATGAAGACGGCGGCCCGCGGCCGTTCCAGGAAACCATGGCCCGGTTCGGCGCGGATGCCGTGCGGGAAACGGTACTGCACCCCTGGTTCTTCGATGTTCTGCACATCGACGGGCGGGATCTGCTGGACGAACCGTTGTCTGTGCGCATCGACGCGTTGGAACGGATTGCCCCGGACCATCGGATCCCGGGCGAAATTACGGCGGACCCGGAGGTTGCTGAACGGGTGTCCCGCGAGGCGCTGGCTGCGGGTCACGAGGGTGTGGTGGTGAAGGCCATCGGGTCCGCCTACGCCGCCGGACGGCGGGGATCCAACTGGGTGAAAGTCAAGCCGGTGCTCACCTACGACCTGGTGGTGCTTGCCTGTGAATGGGGGTCGGGCCGCCGGACCGGGCTGCTCTCGAACCTGCACCTCGGCGCACTGGACCCGGACGGGGACTTCGGCGAACCAGGCGGCTATGTCATGGTGGGCAAGACCTTCAAGGGGCTCACCGATGAGCTGCTCCGCTGGCAGACGGAGACATTCCAGGAGCTCGAGGTGCGCCGCACCGCCGGCACCGTGTGGGTTGAGCCGGTCACCGTCGTCGAAATCGCCATCGACGGCGTCCAGCAGTCACCGCGCTACCCGGGCGGGATCGCCCTGAGGTTCGCCAGGGTGAAGCGCTACCGGGACGACAAATCGCCGGCCGAAGCCGACACCATCCGGACCCTGCGGGCCTTGCTGCGTCCTTAGCGGACTGTGCCTTGTCGGCTGTGCGGGTGCTGGGGCGCTCAGTGGCGGAGGCCGCTCCGTTGGCCCCGCACGCTGTGCGCCGCTGCCGCGGGCCGCCGCCTGGCCACCAACCGGTAGAAGAGAAGGACCGCGACCGCGGCCACGACAATGCCGACGAGGTTCAGCAACAGCTGCAGGGCCGAGCCGGCCGCCTTCGGGTATTCACCCAGCACCAAGGCAACGGCAACGTACCCGGCGGCCGGGACCGTGGTCACCGAGATGAATACGCCGATGAGTGCCGCCGAGCGCCTGCCGATAATCGACAGCATGCCCGCGATACCCGCCAGCACGGCAACGATCAGTGAATAAGGGCCCGGATGGTAGATGAATTCGACGGCCGAACCCGTATCCAGGGCATTGCGCGGGAAGAGGCCCAGCGGGATGGACAGCCATGCAGTCAATGCCGCCAGCAGCATGGCTACGGGGAACCCAACCCCCAAGGCAATGGCGGCGCGGCGGCCAAGCTTCCACTGCCGGGTGGCCAGCGAAACGGCGAGGGCGGCCAGCGGCCCAAACTCCGGTCCCACCGCCATGGCACCCACAATTGCGATCGGCGAATCGGTCACGATGCCGATTCCGGCGAGCTGGGTTGCCAGCACCAGGAAGGCCAGGAAGTTCCAGGTCAGCCTGGAGTCCTCACCGGTTTGGCGCGTTACGTCGTCCCAGATCACCGCGTCCGCGCCGTCCCCGGGGGCGGCATGCTCCGCCCGGTCGGCACTGCTGGAGAGCACGAACTCCGGCGTCGTCATGGCCACGGATCCCACGTCGCGGATCTTCAGGACCTGGAGCTTCTCCAGGAGTTCCTCCACGGATTCCCTGGCGACCTGGACCTCGATGACGTCGCCCGCCGGCACCACGGACGCGCCGGGAACCAACGCCACCCCCGCCGTTCCCACCTGGTCCCGGCAAGTCTGCACCGTCACCTCGGACAATTCTTTGGGCACGCAAATCCGCAATTGGACAATCACGCCGGCTCCCTTCCACACCTCGGCCCAGCTTAGTTCGCGCCGGACCCCGGATTGGCCCTTCCAAACCCCGGTGCGTAGGCTTAATGTTTTGGCTGGCCGGCGGCGTGAGGGGTTTTGGAGTGTCGATGACAGGAACCCGGACAGCGCCGCATCCAGCGGGACAAGCCCCCGGCCGCGACCGTAAACCGACCTTCCGGCCAGAGGTCCAGGGACTGCGTGCACTGGCGGTCCTCATGGTCGTGGCCTATCACGTCTGGTTGGGACGCGTGTCCGGCGGGGTGGACGTATTCCTGCTGATCTCGGCCTTCCTGCTCACGCTCTCCTTTGTCCGCAAGGCAGAGTCCGGCCAGCCCTTCCGGCTGATGGCCCATTGGCTGCACCTCTTCAAGCGCCTCCTGCCGGCCGCCGTCGTGGTGATCCTCGGGGTGCTGGCCGGCACATGGCTGATCCTGCCCCAAAGCCGCTGGCCGCAGATCCTGGACCAAGCCTGGGCCTCGCTGTTGTACAGCCAAAACTGGGTACTGGCTGACGCCGCGGTGGACTACTACGCCCAGGACCACGCAGGAGCCAGCCCGCTGCAGCACTTCTGGTCCTTGTCCATCCAGGGGCAAGTCTTCATCCTGTGGCCGCTGATCTTCGCCGCAACCGCCGCGCTCCTGCCCGCCGCCCGCCGGATCCCCCTGTTGCGCCGCATGGCCTACCGGGGCCTGTTGGCCGTGGTTTTTGGCGTGGTGTTCGCCGCGTCCCTGGCCTACTCGATTGACCAGACGGCCACCAACCAGGCTTACGCATACTTCGATACCGGCGCCAGGCTCTGGGAGTTTGCCCTCGGGTCGCTGCTGGCGCTGGCGTTGCCGTACCTGCGGCCCGGCCGCGCGCTGAGGGTGGTCCTGGGCTGGGCGGGGCTCGCCGGCATGGTCTCGTGCGGATTGCTCCTCACGGTCGACAGGTCCTTTCCCGGCTTTGTGGCCCTCTGGCCCACACTGGCCGCCGCCGCCATCATCGTCGCCGGGCAGTCCGGCAGCCGCTTCGGCGTGGACAGGCTCCTGAGCAGCCGCCCGGCGGTCGCCTTGGGCGACAACTCCTACGCCCTTTACCTCTGGCACTGGCCCCTGCTGGTGCTGGCCCTGGCGGCCACGGGGGTGGAGGCGCCCAACCTCAAGCAGGGCCTCGGGATCGTTGCAGCCGCCGTCGTACTTGCCTTCCTGACCACCCGCTTCGTTGAAAAACCGTTGCGCGACTGGCACTGGCCCAAGCTCCGGGCGTGGCGCACCGCCGTCGTCGTAGTTGCCTGCGGTGCGCTGCTGGCCGGTCCCGTCGCCGTCTGGCAGACATCGCTCACCGCGGAGGAAAGCGCGACGGCGGCACAGCCCCGGGAGCTGACGCCGGGTGCGTTGGCGCTCACCCCGGAGAACGAAAACGTGCCGGCTCCCCGGGCAAGGACCATTCCCGGCCCGACTGCACTGGACAACGACTGGGCCGGAATCGACTCGCCCTGCACGGGTTCAAACGCCACGGACGACCCCATCCTGGAGGGGTGCCGCCAGGAGCTGCCGGAAGAACCGGCCACCAAACGCATCGTGGTGCTGGGGGATTCGCACGCCCAGCAGTACCTTGCCGCCCTGGCTCCGGTGGCCGCTGCACGCGGTTGGGAACTGGTGACATTACTCATGCCCGCGTGCCGGTTCGGCGCGGAATCGGAAACCCGCAACGCGGAATGCAACGCCTACAACAGGGCCAGTTCCGCCTACGTCCTGGAACATCGTCCGGATGCTGTCTTCACAGTGGCGTCGCTGACGCATGAGGACGCGCCCTTCGAAACGGAGGTGCCCGGCTACCTTGCAGGAGTCGCTCCGTTCGCCGAGGCGGGCATCGAGATCGTGGGCATCCGGGACAACCCCAGGTTCACGTTCAACATGCCCGAGTGTGCGCAACGCAACGGCGCCGACGCGCCGGAGTGCAACCCGTCGCTGGCCGAGTCCCTCGTGGAGCCCTCGCCGCTGGAGAACTACCGCGGCAAGGTACCGGGCCTTCACCTGATGGATATGAGCGACTTCATCTGCGCCCGCGGCGTCTGCCCTGCCGTCGTCGGGAACGTCTACGTCTACAAGGACGACAACCACCTGACCCGGACCTATGTGGAGACCATGATCCCCATGTTCGAGCAACGCCTGCTGGCCGCAACGGGATGGAGCTGAGTGCGGTTGCTCACATTGCGGGCCTGGAATAGGGGGATCGGGCCGGAGGTTCTAATATTTAGTCAACACTTTCTGCCCCCGGAACGCCGTATCCCACGGTGGTCCCGCAAGAACGTCTGCACAGGCCAGTTCCGTAATAACGGGCTGGTCATCGGCTGCAACCCCTACCCGTGACCCAGCAACCAAGGTAAGAGGCGCACTCATGACCGAGCCCGAACACAATCCTTTTGGCTTCATTGGCCTGACCTACGACGACGTCCTGCTCCTGCCGGGCCACACCGACGTCATCCCCTCCGAAGCCGATACCTCATCGCGGATCTCCAAGCGGATCAGCGTGCAGACCCCCCTGCTCTCGGCAGCCATGGACACCGTCACCGAGTCCCGCATGGCCATCGCCATGGCCCGCCAGGGTGGCTTGGGCGTGGTGCACCGCAACCTCTCCATCGCAGACCAGGCGGACCAGGTGGACCGGGTCAAGCGGAGTGAATCGGGCATGATCACCAACCCGCTGACCATCCGCCCCGAGGCCACGCTCCGGGAACTGGATGACCTCTGCGCCCACTACCGCGTGTCAGGCCTTCCCGTGGTGGACGAGGACAACCGCCTGCTGGGCATCGTCACCAACCGCGACACCCGCTTCGTACCGGAGTCCGACTTCCCGCTGCGGCTGGTCAGCGACGTCATGACCAAGATGCCCCTGGTCACCGGCCACGTGGGCATCAGCCGCGACGAAGCCTCCCATAAGCTGGCCACCAATAAGATCGAAAAGCTCCCGCTCGTGGACGAGCAGGGCCGGCTCAAGGGCCTGATCACCACCAAGGACTTCACCAAGGCCGAACAGTACCCGCTGGCCACCAAGGACGACGAAGGCCGCCTCCGCGTAGGTGCAGCCATCGGCTTCTTTGGTGACGGCTGGGAGCGCGCCATGACCTTGGTGGACGCCGGGGTGGACGCCCTGTTCGTGGACACCGCCAACGGCCACTCCCAGGGTGTGCTGGATATGATCCGCAGGCTGAAGTCCGACCCTGTTGCCGCGCACGTGGACATCATCGGCGGCCAGGCCGCCACCCGCGAGGGCGCCCAGGCACTGATCGACGCCGGCGCCGACGGCATCAAGGTGGGCGTTGGGCCCGGCTCGATCTGCACCACCCGCGTGGTGGCCGGTGTGGGTGTTCCGCAGATCACCGCCATCTACGAGTCCGCCAAGGCGGCCATCCCGGCCGGCGTTCCACTGATCGCCGACGGCGGCCTGCAGTACTCCGGCGACATCGGCAAGGCCCTGGTTGCCGGTGCCGACACCGTCATGCTCGGTTCCCTGCTCGCCGGCTGCGACGAGTCCCCGGGTGAGCTGATCTTCGTCAACGGCAAGCAGTTCAAGTCCTACCGTGGCATGGGGTCGTTGGGTGCCATGCAGTCGCGCGGCAAGAACACGTCCTACTCCAAGGACCGCTACTTCCAGGCGGACGTTTCCGGCGACGACAAGCTGATCCCGGAAGGCATCGAAGGCCGCGTGGCGTACCGCGGCCCGCTGTCCTCGGTGGCCTACCAGCTGGTGGGCGGCCTGCGCCAGACCATGTTCTACACCGGCGCGCCGACCATCCCCGAGCTGAAGGCCCGTGGCAAGTTCGTCCGGATCACCTCCGCCGGGCTGAAGGAATCGCACCCGCACGATATCCAGATGACGGTGGAAGCACCGAACTACGGTTCGCGGTAGGCACAGGAGTCAACAAAGGAGGCAGGGTTTCGGCCCTGCCTCCTTTTGTTTTCCGCCGCAGGCCTCGTCGTCTTTGAATGTCGGACCCCCGTTGGATGATGTGTTTATGGGAATC
This sequence comes from Pseudarthrobacter sp. MOO14, assembly GCF_058267675.1. Taxonomy (NCBI): domain Bacteria; kingdom Bacillati; phylum Actinomycetota; class Actinomycetes; order Micrococcales; family Micrococcaceae; genus Pseudarthrobacter; species Pseudarthrobacter sp. MOO14. Next base: position 1,016,469 of record NZ_CM177849.1, on the reverse strand, counting down.
GGTTCTGATTTGGCGGTGGTGATGGAGGGTGTTTCTGCCTCTGTTGCTGCGCTCAGCGGGCTGGTTCGGGTGGATGGTTCCTTCGCTTCAGGTACCGGCACTGGCGCTGATGTGGATGTGTTGCAGCGGCGGTATGAGTCATGTCTGGGGCGGCTGGAGGTGGTGGCCCGGTTGGAGGCCCAGCTGGCGGCGGTGAAGGCGCGGGATGTGGCGGATGCGGTTGAGATCCAGCATGCTCTGCTTCCGCCGGACGCTCCGGTGGATGAGCGCACGTTCGCGGAGATGTCGGTGGTGGAGGAGATCGCCGGGGTCCTGACCATCAGTTCGGGGGTTTCCGGGGCGCTGGTGGAGCAGTCCCGCCGGGTCTGCTCCCTGCCCCCTGTGGTTGAGGCCCTGTCCACGGGTGCGGTGTCGTGGCAGCACGCCCGGATCGTGGCCGACGAAACCGAAGGCCTCACCCCTGCAGGGGCGGCCGGGTTGGTGGCGCACTTCTTCGACCCCGACGCGCCCAACCCCGCCCGCGGCGCGGCGCCCGGTGACCTTGTCCCGTCCCGGTTCCGGGCGAAGGTCCGGGCCTGGCGGGAACGCCACCACCCCGAAACCCTGGAAAAACGCCACGCCAAGGGGGTGGCGGACCGGCGGATGGATTACGCCCCGGACCGCGACGGGATGGCCTGGCTCTCGCTCTACCTGCCCGGGGACACCGCGTGCGCGATCTGGAACCGCAGCACCGCCACCGCCCGCGGCCTCCAAACCCCCGACGAGCCCCGCACCCTCACCCAGCTCCGCGCCGACGTCACCGCGTCCCTGCTCCTCGGCGCCGGAAACGCGACAGCCCCGGGTGAAGCTGCCGCAGATGCCGGTGCTATTGGCAAGATCCCCACGCCGCGGGCGGATGTCCTGGTCACGGTCCCGGTGTTCTCGCTGCTGGGCCTCACCGAGGAACCGGCCGTGCTGGACGGGTTCGGGCCGGTCCCGGCATCCATGGCACGCAAGCTCGTCGCCGGCGGGACGGAATCGTTCTACCGGGTCCTGGTCGACCCCCGCGACGGGGCACCCCTGGAAATCGGCCGCACCCGCTACCGGCTCCCGGAGACCATCAAACAATGGCTCCGGCTGCGGGACACCACATGCACCTTCCCCGGCTGCACCAACCACACCCCCGACAACGACACCGACCACCTCAACCCCTGGCACCACGGCGGCACCACCGGAACCCACAACCTCGCCCAACTCTGCCCCCGACACCACCGCCTCAAACACCACACCACCTGGACCCCCGACCCAGCCACCAAAAACAAACCACCCGGCTGGACCTCACCCACCGGCCGCCACTACAAACCCGAACACCCAGACCCCCAACCAACCCACTGGCCACCAGGAACCCTGCCGGCCAGAACTAAAGCAATGCCCATCCAATTCCACGGCGAACAGGCAGGCATTGAAGACCTCCCGCCATGGGAACCGGACGACGCCAACCTCATAGACCTCAACGACCTCCCGGAAGAGGACCCCGTCCGGGCCGGATACTTCGCAAAACCGTTCGTGCTGTCGGTCTAGGTCGTGTCTGACGTCGTTCAGCAGATCGTCCGGTGTTGACCGTTTCAACCGGTGCCAGCACTAGGCTGATTCCATGTCCCAACCGCGCCATCCGGCGGAACTCACCCCAAAACGCGATACGCAAAAACGGCTTGCCATCAGGCCGTACGCGCGCGCCGTAGCCCAGGTCCTCAGGGTCAGTTTCCGGGCGTCCCCGGGCGCGGTGATCATGAAGGTGCTCGGCTCGCTGATTTCGGCCGTCCTTCCCCTGGTCACCACCTACTTTGCGTCACGGACCACCACGGCGCTTGCTGCTGCATATGCGGGCGACGCCGGAGCCGGACGCCTTGCGATCGTCTACGTCGTGGTCACCGCGGCGCTGGGCCTCTTTTGGGGCGCCTTCAGCAGCGTCGACCGCTACATCCAGCAGTTGATGAGCTTCAAGGTTGGCGCCATCGTGGGCGACCAAATGTACGAACGATTCCTTGCGCTGGAATTCTGGCGCTACGACGACAAGGAGACGGTGGACCTCTACGACCGCGCCAAGCGGTTCTCGGACTCGTACGCCCGCGTCCTGGACCGGATCGCCGCCATTTTCACTCAGCTGGTCTCGGTCATCCTGGCCATCGGTGCCCTGCTGCTGGTGAGCTGGTGGATCGCCGTCATCGTGCTGGTGGCCATCATTCCCAGCGTGTATCTGCAGTTCAAGCTCTCCCGGGAGCAGATTGCGCACTGGAACACCCAGGTGGACTCACGCCGCCAGCGCCGAATGATCGAAACCAACCTGCTCCGCCCGCAGCACATCGCAGAGATGCGGCTCTACGGGATCGTCCGCTTCCTCATGGACCTCCGCTCCCGCCTCCGCGACGCGGACGAACGGCGCCGTCTTGATTACCAGCGGCGCTACATCCCCAGGCAGCTGGCTGCGGACGCCCTGCAGTACGGCGCCGAGGTAGTCTCGCTGATCTGGGTGGTGGGCCAAGTCATCGCCCGGGCCCAGCCCGTAGGCCAATTCCTGTACGTCCAGCAGATCGTCAGCCGCGCCTTGTCCACCGCCAACAACCTGGTGTCCTCACTAAGTTCCATTGACGAAGACCTGGCCAACCTGACGGACTACGAGACCTTCATGGGGATGCCCGTTCACGCCGAACATGCACCGCCCCTGTTGGAGGCTCCACAGGAAGTGGAACTGAAGGACATCCGCTTCACCTACACGGGCAGTGATATCGAGGTGATTCGGGGAATCAGCCTCACCATCAGGCGCGGCCAGCACATCGCCATCGTGGGGGAGAACGGCGCCGGAAAGTCGACGCTGATCCGCATCCTCGCCGGCCTCTACCGCCCGGACTCCGGACAGGTGCTGCTCGACGGCGTGGACCTCGCCGCCGTCGACGTCACCTCCTGGCACCGGCACCTGGCGGTCCTTAGCCAGGAGTTCCTGAAGTACGAGTTCGCCACGGCCGCGGAGAATATCTATTTCGGCGACGTCGACAGCCGGCGCGATGACGGCCGCATCCGGCGGGCGGCAGCAGACGCCGAAGCTTTGGAGTTCATCAACAAACTGCCCAACGGCCTGGACAACCACGTCAGCAACTGGATGGAGGATCCGCGGGGCCGTAAAGGAAGCGGCCTCTCCGGCGGCCAATGGCAGCGCCTGGCCATGGCCAGGAACTTCTACCGGGACGCCTCGTTCATGGTGATGGACGAACCGACGTCCGCCATCGACGCCCTCGCCGAGCACAGGATATTCACCCGCCTTTTCGCCGACCGCGACAGCACCATCATTGCCATCAGCCACCGGCTGGCCACCATCGAAAAGGCCGACGTCGTCTACATGCTGGAAGACGGCAGGATCGTCGAGCAGGGCACGCACAAAGAACTGGTGGCCCTCCGCGGCAGGTACTTCAGGATGTTCGAATCCCAGTTGACCGTCGAGGAACCGACCGGAACCTAGGACTGCACCACGGTGGTGCGGACCCGTGCCACGCTCGGCCTGGGCGGGACGCTGCTGAACCCGAACGTCACGGCGGGCCGGATGGGAGCCAGGGTCCCGGCGTCGGCGCCTTCCCAGCGGACGACGGCGGAGGTGACGTGGTGCAGGTCGCTCACCCCGTAATACTCCGCCCTGCCGCTGCCCGCCGTGCCGTAGGTGCGGGCTCCCGGGGCCGCCAACGCGGCAAGCGGACTGACGGCGGAAAGCCAGCGCGGGTGCACCGCAAGGCGCCGCGGTACGGCCCGCAAAGCCGTACCCAGGAAGGTCCTCGCCCCGGTCACGGCCCGGATTGCCAAGGGGCCGGCGTCGACCCTTAGCGCCCGTTCACCCAACACGGCGGAGACGTCAACCAAACGCACCTCATCGAACGTGTAGGTGGCCGCGATGAACTCTGCCACATCCGGCCGGGGTGCCAACAGCAGCCGGTGCCCCGAGGGTTGCTGCACCATGACGTCGGCAAACGAACCGAAGGGGGAGTCTTGCCAGATGCCCACCACGGCGCGGAGCCCGGATGCCGTGCCAATACCTGCAATATGCCCGTCGAAGATCCAGCGTTTGCCCATCACAATCCTGCCGCTGACCGGTTATCAGAGCGGTCCGTAGGCGGCATTGCCATGAGGATCGCGCCAGAGGGCCAAATCTTCTTCAACTGCCCGCCGAAGCTCGGGGTTGGATTGCACCCTTTCCCGGAACGATTGCCGGGCGCGGCCCATGACCGTTGACGGGACCACGATGCATGCGACCAGGAGAAGCAGGATGAGTACGAAGGCTCCCACGAGTGTTATTGCCGCACCATTGCCCTTCGCCGTGGCCGAGGGCAGGTAGAGGACCATGATGGCGCCCAGCGCGACTGCCAGTACTGACATCATGGCGACGCCACCACGGGCGGATCCCGGGCCACGGCTGATCAGGACCCTGTCGGGGGTGGGCAGGGCGGCCCGGGCTCGCTTCCATCCAAAGAGGCCCGAAAGCATCAGGCCAACCCCCAGAGGGACCAGTACGAGCGCTGCGGCAGGGTTCCCCGACGTGACGGCAAAAAACATGCCCGCGAGGGCCAGGACGGGACCGCCGGCGATTGCGCTGCTCCAGCCGGCGGCTCCGGTACCTTGGGCGTCAGCCAGTTGACGCAGCCGGGACGGAGCGTTTGGCGGGCTGATCCGAGCCAGTTCCGGAGCCAGCCAGTGCTCGAGGGAGTGGACGGGCGCATCTGCGGGGAAGGGATTGTGATGTGTCATGCCGGAAGCAAGCCCAGTCCATGGCGCAGCCGGTCCGCCAGGCCCGGGGCCGTGGTCGCAGGCTGCGTTTCGTCACCGGCGGCGATTTCCACGCCGGCCGCACCTGTACCGGCGTGTTCGTGCTGGTCAGCCTGCGGGAGGGATGTCTTTGAGCCAGCTGGCAGGGACGGCGAGGTCTGCTTCATCATCGGCTGCCAGCGACGGATAGAACAGGTGGCCATGGTTGGTTCTCCTCGGAAGGTGGGCGCGGGGAGCGTTCACCGAATTCCCCTGCCCAAGGCTACGCGGTAGCCAGGCAGTTCTTCCATGGGCAGGGCTGCACCCTTGCATGCAGTCCGGACCCGGCCAGCGGAGCTGCTGGGATAACCTAGAGCAGTGACTTATGAGATCGAGATCGGCCGTGGCAAGCGTGGGCGTCGTGCCTACTCCCTGGATGACATTGCAATCGTCCCCAACCGTCGCACCCGCGACCCCAAGGACGTCTCCGTCTCCTGGCAGATCGACGCCTACCAGTTCAGCATGCCTGTGATCGCCGCCCCGATGGACTCGGCCATGTCCCCGCAGACCGCCATCGCCCTCGGCAAGCTTGGCGGCCTGGGCGTCCTTGACCTGGAAGGCCTGTGGACCCGGTACGAGGATCCGCAGTCCGTGCTGGACGAGATTGCGGCCCTTCAGGACGAGGTCAACAGCCCCGCCGTGACAGGCCGGATGCAGGAGCTGTACCGTGCGCCCATCCAGCCGGAACTCATCACCTCCCGTCTGGCCGAGATCCGCGAGGCCGGCGTCACCGTGGCCGGATCGCTCACCCCGCAGCGCACCCAGGAGCACTACAAGACCGTCGTCGCCGCCGGCGTCGATATCTTCGTCATCCGCGGAACCACGGTGTCCGCCGAGCATGTCTCCAAGAACCACGAACCGCTGAACCTGAAGCAGTTCATCTACGAACTCGACGTCCCCGTCATCGTGGGCGGGGCGGCGGGCTACACCCCGGCACTGCACCTGATGCGTACCGGCGCGGCAGGTGTGCTGGTGGGCTTCGGCGGCGGCGCAACCACCACCACGCGTCGCGCCCTGGGCATCCACTCGCCCATGGCTTCAGCCATTTCCGACGTCGCGGCCGCCCGCCGTGACTACATGGACGAGTCCGGCGGCCGCTACGTCCACGTGATTGCCGACGGCGGCATGGGCACCTCGGGTGACATCGTCAAAGCCATTGCCATGGGCGCCGACGCCGTCATGCTGGGCAGCGCCCTGGCCAGGGCAGAGGAGGCGCCGGGCAAAGGCTGGCACTGGGGCCAGGAAGCCCACCACACGGAGCTCCCGCGCGGGGACCGCGCCAACGTGGGCACCGTGGGACCCCTGGAGGAAGTCCTGTTCGGACCCGGCCACCACACCAACGGCACGTCCAACCTCATCGGCGCGCTGCGCCGCTCCATGGCGACCACCGGCTATTCGGACCTGAAGGAATTCCAGCGGGTCGACGTCGTGGTCTCGCCCTACGCGGGGAACTGACCCGATTGGGCGGGGCGGCAGTCACCGCCGCCCTGCCCAAAGCGCGCTTCCAGCAAGTAGTGTGGGTTTACTACCGGCACTAGCGGCACTGGAGGCGTTCAATGAAGAGTGTTCCTGCAAACGGCGGAGTTCTCGGCCCGGAAGCCAGGGAAGCATCCATAGGGCGGTTGCGCGCCACCGCGGAACCTGGCCAGGAACTGGACATCCTGATCGTGGGCGGCGGCATCGTCGGTGCGGGAGCCGCACTGGACGCCGTGACCCGCGGGCTGAGCGTTGGCATCGTCGAGGCAAGCGACTGGGCCGCCGGAACGTCGTCGCGGTCCTCGAAACTCATCCACGGCGGCCTGCGCTACCTGGAAATGCTTGACTTCGCCCTGGTCAAGGAGGCCCTCCAGGAACGCGGACTGCTGCTTTCGGAAATTGCCCCGCACCTGGCCCGGCCGGTGCCATTCCTCTATCCGCTGACCAAGCCGTTCATTGAACGGCCCTACGTCGGCGCCGGCATTGCGCTGTACGACGTCATGTCGATCTCCAGCGGGCACAGCCGCGGCGTGCCGTTCCACAAACACCTGAGCAGGCGTGGAACCCTCCGTGCCGCCCCCAGCCTGAAGGACGACGCCTTCGTGGGCTCGATCCGCTACTACGACGGCCAGGTGGACGACGCGAAGTACGTGGCCAACCTCATCCGTACCGCCGCCTACTACGGAGCCCACGCCGTCAACCAGATGGCCGTGGTGGACTTCCTGCGCGAAGGGGAGCGGGTGGTGGGAGCCAAAGTTTCCAACCGCGAGGACGGCACGGAGTTCAAGGTCCGCGCGAGGCAGGTCATCAACGCCACAGGCGTCTGGACCGACGAAACCCAGGCCATGGTCACCGACCGGGGCCAGCTCAAGGTCCGCGCCTCCAAGGGCATCCACCTGGTGGTTCCGCGGGACCGGTTCCAGTCAACGGTGGGGCTGATCCTTCGCACGGAGAAGTCCGTCCTGTTCGTCATCCCCTGGGGGCGGCACTGGATCATCGGCACGACCGATACTGACTGGCACCTGGACAAAGCCCACCCGGCCGCGTCCAGCAAGGACATCGACTACATCCTCGAGCACGTCAACAAGGTGCTGAAGCGGCCATTGACCAGGGAGGACGTTGAAGGGGTCTATGCCGGACTGCGGCCGCTGCTCGCCGGTGAAAACGACTCCACGGCCAAGCTCTCCCGCGAACACGTGGTGGCGCACCCCGTCCCGGGCCTGGTGGTGGTGGCCGGCGGAAAGTGGACCACGTACCGGGTCATGGCCAAGGACGCCGTCGACGAAGCCACCCGCACCATGGACGAACGGGTTCCGCCCAGTTGCACCGAAACCATCCCGCTTCTCGGTGCCAGCGGCTTCCGGGCCGCCTGGAACCGGAGGAACCGCACCGCCGAGGAATCCGGCGTGCACGTGGCCCGCATTGAACACCTCCTCAACAGGTACGGATCAATGACGCCCGAGGTCCTGGCCATCATCGCGCAGGATAAGGAGCTGGCCGAACCCATCCCCGGGGCCGATGACTACCTGCAGGCCGAAGCCGTCTACGCCGCCACCCATGAGGGGGCCCGCCACGTGCAGGACGTCCTGACCCGCCGTACGCGGATTTCGATCGAGGCGTGGGACCGGGGCGTGTCTGCTGCCCCCGTTGTCGCTAAACTGATGGGTGACGTTCTTGGCTGGAGTGACGCGCAGCGCGAAAACGAAGTCCGCCACTACATTGCCAGGGTGGAGGCCGAGCGCCTCAGCCAGCAACAGCCGGACGACGAATCCGCGGACGCTGCCCGCCTGGGCGTGGAAGACATCGTGCCCTTGCGCTGAGGGGCCGCTCGCCCCGCACTGCTGACTGAAGGGATACGCCTTGGCGGAACCACTTGACCCGTATGACGCCGAACTCACCACCCCCGAGATGGTGATTCTGGAACTGGAAGCGACGGACAAAACCGACGCCACCAACCAGCTGGCGGAACGGCTCCATGCCGCCGGGCGAATTTCCGACCTTGACGGATTCCTCAAGAACGTCAACGCGCGCGAGCACCAGCTGGCGACCGGCCTCCCCGGCGGGGTCGGTCTCCCGCACGCCCGCAGCGAGTTCGTCTCCCGGACGTCGATCGCCGTCGGCATCACCAAGTACGGCCATGCCCTGGACTTCGGCGCCACGGACGGCCCGGCCACCGTCATCCTGCTGATCGCCACGCCCGCCAGTTCATTCTCGGACCACCTGGAAGTGCTGGCCACGCTGGCCCGGTCGCTGTCCAAGGAATCCTTCCGGGAATCCCTGCGGCGGGCCTACGATGCAGAAGTCATCGCCGAGCTCATCAATTCCAGCCTGGTGTTCTTCGACCACTAAGCAGCCGGGTCCCTGCGCCGCATCCGAATGCACAGGCGTTTAGTTGTTCTACAGAAGTACGAAGTACGGTTAAGACGTGTGGAAAACAGCCCTCAAACCCCGATGGATCGCAGGCTTCATCTTCGCGATCGCGCTTTCCGGGGTCTTCGTGCTGCTCAGCCAGTGGCAGTTCGGCCGGTCCACCCAGCCCGAAGCGCCGGTCAACCCCGCCACCGAACAGGTCCAGCCGCTCACCAGCACCCTCCAGCCCGGCGAATTCTTCCACGGCAGCGTCTCAGACCAGATGGTCACCGCGGAGGGAACCTACAGTCCCGACAAGCAGGTGCTCGTCCCTGGCAGGCTGCACGATGGAAAGACCGGCTATTGGGTAGTTTCCGCTTTCGCCGTTAACGGCGCCCCCACCCTTAAAGGTGCGGCTGCCTCCCCACAAACCTGGATTCCGGTGGCGCGGGGCTGGGTGGCGGACCCTTCCGACGCACCAGCCCCTCCGTCGGGCCTGGTGCAACTGACGGGGCGCTTGATTCCTTCTGAAGCGCCGGTTCCCGGGAAGGCCCCCAAAACGGGGGAGGCCTCGGCCGTGTCTGTTGCCGAACTCATCAACTACTGGGGCGTCAGCAGCTACCCGGGATTCGTCTCGGCCACCGCGGAGGTGGCGGGCGGCAAAGATGTCAGCGCCGCGTCCGTGCCTGGCAGCCTGCTTCCGCTGAACATCGGCCCCCAGCCACCGTCGCAGCAGATCAACTGGCTGAACCTCTTCTACTCCATCGAATGGGTGGTTTTTGCCGGCTTCGCCCTCTTCATCTGGTGGCGGCTGGTCAAGGACGACTACCACCGGGACCTTGAAGAGGCCCTCGACGAAGCCGAGGAGTCGGATGAACCGGAACAGCACCAGAACGAACAGCAGCAACCTGATCAGCACCAGCAGAAGGTACAGCCATGATTGATCCGAAACCGGCCACCCCCTCGTCCCAAGCCTCCGGCGCCAAAGGATCCGGCAAGAAGCGCCGCTTCGGCGGCACCGAAGCGCAGATCCGGTCGGCCCTGAAGTTCTACAAGGTCATGGCCTACCTGACCGGCACCATGCTGCTCCTGCTGTGCGCGGAACTGGTGGCCCGGTACGGCTTCGGGCAGTACCTGTTTGCCGGCGGCACCAGCGCACTCACCGGCCAGCCCTTCGGTTTTGGCTTCGCCGACGCCGAACCGCCGGCGGTACTGAACGGTGTGAACGTCTCCGTCACGGTCCTGATCGTCCACGGCTGGATGTACGTGGTGTACCTGATCTCCAACTTTCGGCTCTGGTCCCTCATGCGCTGGCCGTTCCTGAAGCTGGTCCTGCTGGCCCTCGGCGGCGTGGTGCCGTTCCTGTCCTTCATCGTCGAAAAGAAGTTCCACGCCGAGGCTGAGGCCGAGCTCGCCGCCAACCCGCAGGCACCCCAGCGCTACTGAGCGTTTCCGCCTTCACTGACGTCTGCTCCGTCACAGGGAGGTCTCTCAAGGTGCGTCGGTGCAACGGCGCAAAGTAGGCTATTACGGTGACTACTCCCACTGCATCCCAGACTTCCCAGAAGCCGGTGCTGGTTGTTGATTACGGTGCCCAGTACGCGCAGCTCATTGCCCGCCGCGTCCGGGAAGCGAATGTGTATTCGGAAGTGGTTCCGCATACCTACACCACCGAGCAGCTACTGGCCAAGAATCCCGCCGCCATCATCCTCTCCGGCGGCCCCTCCAGCGTTTATGCCGACGGCGCCCCGAGCGTCGGTGCCGACCTCTTCGAAGCCGGAGTCCCCGTCTTCGGCATCTGCTACGGCTTCCAGGCCATGGCCAACGCCTTGGGCGGCAAGGTGGACAAGACCGGGCTGCGGGAGTACGGATCCACCGAAACCACCATCCTGGGTGACGGGCGCTCCGTGCTCGAAGGCATGCCCCAGCACCAGAAGACGTGGATGAGCCACGGTGACTCCGTCCACGAGGCGCCCGAAGGCTTCGATGTCCTGGCCACCACCGCCGGCGCTGAAGTCGCGGCCTTCGCCAATGAGGAGAAGTGCCTGTACGGCGTGCAGTGGCACCCGGAGGTCAAGCACTCCGCCTACGGCCAGCAGGTCCTGGAGAACTTCCTCTTCAAGGGAGCCAAGCTGGAACCCAACTGGACTACCGGCAACATCCTCGAGGAGCAGGTGGAGCGCATCCGCCAGCAGGTGGGAGACGCCCGGGTCATTTGTGGACTCTCCGGCGGTGTCGATTCTGCCGTGGCCGCCGCCTTGGTGCAGCGCGCAGTGGGCGACCAGCTCACCTGTGTCTTCGTGGACCACGGCCTGCTGCGTGAAGGCGAGGCAGAGCAGGTGGAGCGCGACTTTGTCGCCGCCACCGGCGTCAAGCTCTACGTCGCCAACGAGCAGGAGCGCTTCCTTTCGGCACTGGCAGGCGTCAGCGATCCGGAAACCAAGCGCAAAATTATCGGCCGTGAATTCATCCGTGCTTTCGAGGAAGCGGAACTGGCCATCATCGCCGATGCTGCTGCCCACGGCGAGAAGATCAAATTCCTGGTCCAGGGCACCCTGTACCCGGACGTCGTCGAATCCGGCGGCGGCGAAGGTGCTGCCAACATCAAGAGCCACCACAATGTGGGCGGCCTCCCCGAGGACCTGCAGTTCGAGCTCGTCGAACCCCTGCGCGCCCTGTTCAAGGACGAGGTCCGTGCCGTGGGCGCACAGCTCGGCCTGCCGCAGGAAATCGTCGGCCGCCAGCCCTTCCCCGGCCCCGGCCTGGGCATCCGGATCGTCGGTGACATCACCAAAGAACGGCTGGACCTGCTCCGCAAGGCGGATGCCATCGCTCGTGCCGAACTGACTGCCGCCGGCCTGGACGACGAAGTCTGGCAAATGCCCGTTGTGCTTCTCGCCGACGTCCGCAGCGTCGGCGTCATGGGGGACGGCCGCACTTACGGCCACCCGATCGTGCTCCGTCCCGTGTCCTCCGAGGACGCCATGACCGCCGACTGGTCGCGCCTGCCCTACGATCTTTTGGCACGGATCTCCAACCGGATCACCAACGAGGTGGACGGCGTCAACCGGGTGGTGCTGGACGTCACCAGCAAGCCGCCGGGAACCATCGAATGGGAATAGTCCCCTGAGTGGCCGGCCTCCGCCAGCGGAGGCCGGCCACTGTTTTTCCCGGGAGAATCCCAGCAATTTCCTGTGCTCCAGTGTTGCGGTCGCCAAAGTCCGGCACCGGAGCGGCTACTCTCGAATCTATGCCGGTATGGTCCAGGGCGTCACGTGCAAACGCAGAAAAGAAGGCAGAAGTGTCAGTTGGTCAAGGCCACCCGGAAGGCTCGGAAGAGCTTCGCAAATGGCTGTCCGGGCTTAAACCCGTCACTGGCGCGGACACGATGCTGCGCTTCACCAAGACCCCCGAAGGCTCCATCGACCTCACCTCGGCGCATCCCTCGGGGCTCGCCCAGCTCATGGCAGGGCGCCGCACACGCCTGTCCACGCTGATCCGGGACCGCCAGCAGTACGTCGTGGCAGCCAGGGCATCGCGCAACATCCGGTCAAAGATCTTTGAGCTCTCCAACGACCGCGGCATCGACGCCGGGTACCTGTCCGCCGGCACTGTGGTGTGGACGTCCGCCGTCGGAGGCAAACCCCAGCGCGTGTCCGCCCCCGTCATGCTGACCGCCATATCCCTCACCGTCCGTCCGGGGGAGGACGACTTCGAGCTGCAGCTCACCGAGCAGGCGCACATCAACCCCGCCCTGGTGCGCCACCTGAAGAACATCCACGGGATCGTCTTCGACGTCAACGCCGTGACCCGCCTCGCCTACAGCACCGCACGGTTCGACCCGCAGCCCGTCCTTGACCGGTTGGCCACGCTGATCCGGCCCATCCATGGCGCAGAAACCCAGCACAACCTGCTCGTTTCGACCTTCGCCGATCTTTCCGGGAACCTGGACGACCCTTGGATCAACGACTCCCACCCCATTGTGTCCGCGCTGGCGACCGCCGCCGGGGGCGAAGTTGTGGATGTCGAAGACCCGGACCCCTCGCGTTTCCCGCACCTGGACAACAGGCATCCCAAGGACGAGCTGTTGCTGCTGGACGCGGACACGGACCAGCAGTATGTGATTGATGCGGCCCGAGCCGGTGACTCCTTCGTTGTCAGCGCCCCGCCGGGTACCGGCCAGACGCAGACCGCGATCAACACCATCGGTGCCCTGGTGGACGCCGGGAAGACGGTGCTGGTGGTTGGTGACCGCCGGGCCAGCCTGAATGAAGTCTCCGGCCAGCTCGAATCCCTGGGACTGGAATCCATCCTGTTCCAGCTTTCCGGGAACGTCACGGCGCAGCAGCTGAAGGGCCAGCTGGTGCGGGCGATTGTCCGCAACGAAAAGTCCTTGGAACCGCAGTTGGGCAACCTGCACACCACCCTGACTGAGCACCGGCACGCGCTCATGGACCACGTGGCGTCGCTGCACAACGTCCGGGACCGGTGGGGCTGCTCGCCCTACCAGGCCATGCAGTCCCTCGCGGAGCTCACCTCGATCCATCCGGCGCCGGCCACCACCGTCCGGTTGAAGCGCAGTGTCCTGGACAGCATCCGCGACCGCGAGGAGCTGGCCGGAAGGCTTCGCCGTGCTGCCGAACTGGGCAGCTTCAGCAAGGCCGCCACCACCAGCCCCTGGCACGGCGCGCGGTTGCTGACCCGGAAGGAAACCGCGGAAGCGCAGGATCTGGTCCGCTCCGTGGCCAAGAGCCTCCCGGTGCTGCGCGACCGCATGGACGCCGTCGCCGAGCACGCTGAAATCCGGCTGGGGGAGTCCTTTGCGGAATGGGGCGAGCAGCTCGAGCTGCTGGTTGCCGTCCGCGGCAGCCTGGACAAATTCACGCCGGACATCTTTGACCGGCCCGTGACGGACCTGATTTCCGCCACGGCCCCGTCAGCGTGGCGCCGTGAGCGCGGCATCGAAATGACGTCCATGCAGCGTTCCAGGCTTCGGCGGGTGGCCAAGGAATACGTCCGCCCCGGCGTGCACATCGCCGACCTGCACACATCCTTGGTCCTGGTCCAGGAGCAGCGCGCCCTCTGGGCCGGGTATGCCACCACCCAACGCCATCCGGCGGTTCCGTCCGGCCTTGCCGAAATGAACGCCATGTACCGGTCGCTGGACGCGGAGCTGGAACAGCTGGGCCAGGCGCTCCGGCACACGGATGCCGGCGGGTCGCTCGCCACTGCGCCCTACGGCCAGCTGATGGAGCGGCTGGAACGCCTCGTGGCGGACACCGATACCCTCAAGACCTTGCCCGAACGCACACTCCTGATCGAAAACATGCGTGAGCACGGTTTGGGCGAACTCCTTGCCGACCTCGCGGAGCGGGAAGTCCCGGAACGGTCCGTTGCAGCCGAGCTGGAGTTGGCGTGGTGGCAGTCGGCCCTTGAGGCCATGATCAGCGGCGATGACTACTTGGCCATGTCCGACGGCGACGCGCTGCGCCGGCTCGAGGCCGAGTATCGGTTGGCGGACAACGCGCACATCGCCAGCGGCGCCGCACGCCTTCGCTGGGACTTGGCGGAACGCTGGCGCGGGGCGATCGCCGAGCAGCCGCGCCAGGCGGGCCTGCTGCGGAGCCTGCTCAAGGACGGCCGGGTATCGCTCCCGTCCTTGACCGCCCAGGCTCCTGACCTGATCGGCACGCTGGTTCCGGTGTGGTCTGTCAGCCCGTACCTGATGACCGGGCTGCTCCCGGCAGAGCAACACTTCGACGCCGTCGTGATCCTGGATGCCGAGGCCACGTCCCTGCAGGCCGTCCTGCCGTCGATCGCCCGTGCACGCCAGGTGATTGCGTTCGGCGACCCGCGCATCGCGTCGCCCCGGACCTTTACCGTGGGCGTGGAACGCCTCGCCGCTGGTGAGTCCGCCCACCACAGGGTGGAGAGTGCCTTCACGGCTCTCTCTGCGGTGCTTCCGGTGTGGCGGCTGAACGTGGTGTACCGGGCCGTGGACGAGGACCTCGTCCTGCAGCTGAGCAAGAACTTTTACGACGGCGGGTTGCGCCGGCTGCCCGAGGGCCAGTCGGCGACGGGCTTGGACCGGTCGCTGCTGGTGGAGTACCTGCCTGACGGAACCGGCTTGCCGAGCGCAGACCACGAGGGTGTGGAGTCGGTGGTGGCCGAGGTCAACCGGGTGGTCGAGCTCGTGTTCGAGCACGCCCGCCTGCGTCCGCGCACTTCGCTCGCCGTGGTCACCGCCAGCCTCCGGCATGCCGCCAGGATTGGCGAGTCCATCCGCCTCCAGCTGGCCAACCAGCCCGGAATGGCCGGTTTCTTCGGTGCCGGTGCTGAGTCCTTCAGGGTGGTGGACCTGGAGAGGGCCCAGGGGCTGGTTCGCGACCATGTTATTTTCTCCCCAGGTTTTGGCCGCACCCCGCACGGCCGGGCGCTGCACAACTTCGGACCATTGTCCGCGGAAGGTGGCAGGGAGAAGTTCGCCCTGGCCATGACGCGGGCGCGCCGGTCCATGCATGTGCTCACCTGCTTCCGGCCCGAGGACCTGGACCACACCAGGCTCACGCACGGGGCGGTGGATCTGTACACGTTGTTGAACCGCGAAATTTCGGGTAACACTGACCTCGGAACTCCCGCCTCCCGGGCTGCCGCCAGCGAACAGGCACTCGGTGCGGACCCGCTGGTCGCCGACTTGGGTGACCGTTTGCGCGCCCGCGGCGCCCGGGTTTGGCACCAGTACGACGGCGCCATCGACGTTGTGGCCGCGGCTGACCCGCTGAATACCATAGGCAAGGATGATGCCGACCTGCCACGACCAGTGGCGATCGAGTCTGACGGCACCGGGCAGTACCGCACCATGAGCGTCCGGGAACGCAGCAGGCTCCGCCCGGAGCTGCTGGAGCGCCTGGGATGGCGTTATATGCCGTTGTGGACCATCGAGGTATTTACCGACCCGTCGTCCTGTGCCGACCGCATTGCCGGGTACCTCGGCCTGGAAAACCTGGTGCTGCCGGGCAGGACCGGGCACTCGGCTGGATTCCTTGACGACGACGTGGACCAGGCGCTCAATGGTATCGATGCAGCACCGGCCGCCGGTGTTGCCTATCTGCCGCGGAACGCCAATGGCGGGAACCGGAGTGACTCCGGAGACCCCGCCGCGGGCATCCGCCCCAGCCAGGGCCGGCGGGCCGGTGGCCTGGACACCAAGGAGGCCAACGGCATGGTCGCGGAAGACAGTGTCTCCGACGACAGTGTCTCCGACGTCAGTGTTTCCGACGTCAGTGTTTCCGACGACAATGGTTCCGGCAGCGATATTTCCGACAACAATGGGCCCGCGGAAGATCGGGCCGGAGAAGATATGAGCGAGAACGAGAAGACGGAAGCGGTACCTGACGGCGGAAATCCGGCAGGTGCGCCTCACTCCACTCCAGCGCCAGGGCGGGCCACCTCAGGTACCGACGCTGTGCTGCCCAGCAAGGCTGCGGAGGACGACGCCCGCAGCTGGGGCGACCGGGAGGATGACCACGACGCGTGGCTGAAGGAACAGAAACCGCCGCACTGGGGCTGACCAGCAGCGGGGCTGACGAGCAGCCAAGCCTTTGGGCCCGGGCAACCCGGAAGTTGTTGAGGGATCGTATCCGTGGTGTCACGGCGGACCAACCAGGACGAAGAAGAGCCTGCCCTGCGTTGACGCTCCAGCCAGCCGGGATGACTGTTCCGCGTTTGCTGCCACCACTATCAACCCGTCGGTCTCCGTTGTACCCAGCCACTGGCCACCCTGGCCGCCCTTGTTCGAAGTCCACAGCACGGGAACCGCAGACGCCAGCACCTCGGAGGGGCCTTGCTGGTCAAACCCGTTGGCAGATGTGAGCACCACATTGACCAACTGGCCCGGGGCCACAAGCTGAATGGAGGACGGGTCCGCCATGCGGAGCGGAACCGCGGCCGAGCCCGGAGGCGTCCCAACGAGAAGGCCCGGTCCCAGGAGTTGGGCGTCGGTAACGAGCTGGCCCTTTCGTAACGGACCGGCGAGCTGCTTGCCGGCGGCTGCGGCAGTGTCTTGGAGGAAGCCCTCCGCCACCATCCCGGGCGGCACATGAACGCTGGCCAAATCTGCCGCCGTCACAGCGGTACCTGCCGGAAGATCCCGCGCAGCAGCAAGTGCTGTCACGGTCGAGAGCGGAGCCGGCGTCAGTTGATTGACAGTGATGGCCGCCGCTGCACACAGGACCAGGGCGGCGGCCAGGCGGCGGTTGCGGCCCAGCCAGGACGCTACCCGCGCCGGGATGGGGTGGTTGGCCTTGGCGGGACGGCCGGTGGTGCGGGACGTCGTGGGAATCCGGAGGCTGTCGCGGCCGCGGCGTGGATATGCAGGCATGCGCCCACGCTATGGGCAGCCGAAGCGGCAGGACAGTGGTGGCTGCAGCTATGTGGACAAAGGCGGCCGGCGCCCGAAGGTGCCGGCCGTCGTCGTCATCAGTGCTTGGGGCTAGCTGGCCGCTGCAGCCGGGGCTGGCGATGCCGCCGGCGTCGCCGGCGTCGCTGCCGGGGCGGGGGAGACCGAGCTGCCCTTGGAATCGCGGGAGTCGGTACGGTAGAAACCTGAGCCCTTGAAAACCACACCCACGCTGTTGAACTTCTTGCGCAACGTGCCCTCGCATTCGGGGCAGGATGTCAGGCTGCTGTCCGAGAACGACTGGACGATATCGAAGGCGTGGCCGCAATCCTTGCAGGCGTAAGCATATGTTGGCACTGGTGCTCCTCCTCTTGGGCAAACGAGAGGTCCCGTGCTGCCACCCGGTAATTCGTTAGCAGTCGCAGGGCCTGAGTGCTAATTCTATCACTGCGCCCGGAAGGGACCGGGCTCAGCCGCCACCCGCCAGGCCCCGGTACCCGGAAGGCATCAGGACACCCGGGACCGGGCGGTCGAATTCCTCGGCAGGAATCCGCCCCGCGGGAAGCAATTCATCGTCGTAGATAACAGCGGCCAGCGGTATTTCCTTCCCGGCAGTGGCGAGATGCCCCAGGAAGGTGTCGTAGTAGCCGCCCCCCTGGCCGATCCTGTTGCCTGACAGGTCCACGGCAGTGGCGGGAATGATGAGCGCCGCTGCGCTTCCGGCCGCGTCGGGCCCGTGCCGTCTCCCGGCGGGTTCCAGGATGGGCGCGTACCGGCTGCGTTCGAAGCTGGTGTCCGGGGTCCAGAACACCCAGCTCAGCTCCCGGCCCGGCTCGCATACCGGAAGCAGGACCTCGTGGCCGCTGCCGTGCAGCGCATTGACCAGCGGCATGGTGGGCGGTTCCTTGCCGACACCCAGGTAGACGCATACGGTGCCTGGGCGCCCCGCAGTGACGGATGCTGCCCAGGCTTCCCCGTGGCGAGCCAATGCCGAACCGGCGGCGTCCAGCTCCGCCTCCGTCAGCGCGGCGCGCCGGCGCCGGTGGGCCGCCCGGATATCGTCCTTGGCGGGATTCGTCTGCTCCTGCATGGTGTCCTTCCTTGGTACCGGCGTTCCGCGGCGTCACGGGCGGATGACGGCCCGCTGTGCCGGTGGTTACTGAAATGCTTGACGCTGACGTTAGATTAGTCCGGTGACTACCAGTAACCCCAGAGTCCGCAAAGCCGTCATCCCAGCAGCGGGCCTGGGCACCAGGTTCTTGCCGGCCACCAAGGCAATGCCGAAGGAAATGCTCCCCGTCGTGGACAAACCTGCCATCCAGTACGTGGTGGAGGAAGCCGTCCATGTGGGCCTGAACGACATCCTGATGATTACGGGCCGAAACAAGCGTGCACTGGAAGACCACTTCGACCGCGTGCCCTCGCTCGAATCGACGCTTGCCGACAAGGGCGACACGGAGAAGCTCGCCTCCATCCAGGCAGCCAGCCAGTTGGGCGACATCCACTACGTCCGGCAAGGCGACCCGCACGGCCTGGGCCACGCCGTGCTCCGCGCCAAACAACACGTCGGCGACGAAGCCTTCGCTGTCCTGCTGGGTGATGACCTCATCGATGCCCGTGACGAACTGCTGAGCACAATGATCGACGTGCAGGCGAAGACCGGCGGGTCCGTCGTCGCCCTCATCGAGGTGGAGCCGGCACAGATCAGTGCCTACGGCTGCGCCGACGTCCAGGAACTGGACGGCGAAGGCTATGTCCGCGTCAACCGGCTCGTGGAGAAGCCCTCACCCGAGGAAGCACCGTCCAACCTGGCGCTGATCGGCCGCTACGTCCTGCACCCCGCGGTATTTGATGTCCTCGAGCACACCGCACCCGGCCGCGGCGGCGAGATCCAGCTGACCGATGCCCTGCAGGAACTCGCGTCCGGAGACGGGGAGGGCTACGGGGTCTTCGGTGTGGTGTTCCGCGGCCGCCGCTATGACACCGGGGACAAACTCAGCTACCTGAAGGCCTGCGTCCAGCTGGCCGTCGACAGCGATGACCTGGGCCCCGGCCTGCGGGAATGGCTGCCCGGTTTCACCGCCGGCCTTTCCAGCTGACGCCGTGCGTACCGGTCCCATCTGGCCGGTCACCCTCGAATGCGGTGACCTGGTCCTGCGGCCCATCCGCTACCGCGACAAAAGGGAATGGACCGAGGTGCGGTCCAGGAACAGCGAGTGGCTGGCGCCCTGGGAGGCCTCCAACCCCGAACCGGGAGGCGGGCTGCCCGACTACCGTCATATGGTGCGCTCATTGAACGCGCAGGCGGCCCAGGCCACGGCGCTTCCATTCGTCATCACCGAGCGGACGCCGGGACTTCGGAATCCGGCCATCGTGGGCCAGCTGACGGTGTCCTCGATTGTGTGGGGTTCGGCCATGATGGCCACGCTGGGGTACTGGGTGGATCAGGCCCGGGCCGGCCGGGGGATCGCGCCCACATCCGTGGCCCTGGTGACAGACCACTGCTTCCGGACCCTTGGCCTGCACCGGATGGAAATCAACATCCGGCCGGAGAACGCGCCCAGCCTGAGGGTGGTGGAGAAGCTGGGATTTCGGGATGAGGGATACCGGCCCCGTTTCCTGCACATTAATGGCCGGTGGGCGGATCACCGTTCGTTTGCCTTGACCTCCGAAGAAGTCCCGGCGGGCCTGCTGGCGCCGTGGCTGGCGTCCCGCCCGTCATAAATCCATCGGTTTGTGGACAGGGGTACGACACACCGGGGCTAATGCGGCCTGAGCAGGCATGATGCTCATACGGTTTTGAGTGTGGACTTCCCCCTAAGCAGCTCAGTGATCCTCGTGGTTGCCGTCGCGCTCTGGATCCTTTGGGTCGCCCCGTACGTCCTCCGGAACCGAAGGCGCCAGGTCCAGGCCGCCGGCGACTTCCTGGCAGACGTCCCCGCCGATGAAAGGCCGGACCAGACCGCCGGCAAAGTGTTGAACGTCGTCGCCCAGCAGGAGAAAGCCATGGAACCCAACAAGAGCGCCGCAGCCGCTGCCGGCGCTGCCAGCACCCCGCCCCCGGCCCGGTTCCGCATCCGGTACGGCCGGACGGCAGTGGCCTTGGCGGGTCTGCTGTGCTTGGTGACCGCGTTCATCTCAGGTGTGCTCCTTCCCTTCGGTGTGGGATCGCCCGCGCTTCCCCTCACCGCCTTTGCGCTGGCTTTCGGCGCGGTGGCCCTGCTCCGCTGGCTGGCCCTCCGGGACCGCAAAGCGAAGGTCAACGCGGCCTTCCGCTCCGCCATGAATGCGCCTTCCCGGCGCCAGGAGCCGGACCCCGTCACCGTGCCCGAAACCGATACAGCTCCGGCCCGGCCGGAAAGCCCGTTGTTTGACGCCGAAGCGGGTGAGGCCAAGGCCAAACCGCTCACGGCAATGGAACTGCGTGAGGCGGCCCTCGCCGTCGCCGTTGCCGCCGGTGACACCAGTGCGGCCGCCGCGTCGGCAGTCGCTCCCGTGGGCAGTCCGTGGGAGCCTGTTGACGTTCCGAGGCCAACCTACGTTGAGGCAGCCAAAGCTGAGCGCCCCGAGCCGCTGCCGCTTGAACTGCCGGAGGCTCCGAAAGCGGTTGGCAAACCGTCGCTGAAGCAGGGGGCCGCCGGTGCCGACGCCCCGGAAGCCGCGTCCCAGCCTGCGGGTTCACCTCAATTGACCAAGGCACAGAGTGCCTTGAGCAACCTCGACGACGTCCTCCAGCGCCGTCGGGCATAGGCGGCCGGCAAGCATTCCCATCCGCTGTGCCGCACCGGGCGCGTCAATTTGGTGTTGGACACGGATTATTTGTAGCCTAGGGACACCGGTTCCGCACCGGCCTGGAGTACCACGCAGGCCGCGGTCAATTCCGGGGCTATAGCTCAGTTGGTAGAGCGCTTCGTTCGCATCGAAGAGGTCAGGAGTTCGAATCTCCTTAGCTCCACCAGAACCCTGCCCCCAGCGCAATGTTTATGGGCGAAACGCAGTCGAATGCCCGGGCCGTTACTGCATGGCGGGCCTAGAGTGGCCCCATGGGAATAATCATCGGACTTCTTGTCATTTGGCTCATTCTGTCCATCGTCGGCTTTGTCGTGAAGGGCCTGCTCTGGCTCGCCATCATCGGCCTGGTCCTGTTCGTCGCAACAGGTGTTTGGGGTTGGCTCAAGCGCAGGACCAACGCCTGACCTGATCCTGACGCAACGCGCCAAACGCCCAAGGAACCACCCTCCACAATGGGGTGGCGCCTTGGGCGTTTGGTTTAAATCCAGCCCTTCTTCTTGAAGATTCCGTACATGAGTGCCGCTGCGGCCACCATCAGGCCCAGCGCCATGGGATAGCCCCAGGGCCAGTGCAACTCAGG
This sequence comes from Pseudarthrobacter sp. MOO14, assembly GCF_058267675.1. Lineage (NCBI taxonomy): Bacteria > Bacillati > Actinomycetota > Actinomycetes > Micrococcales > Micrococcaceae > Pseudarthrobacter > Pseudarthrobacter sp. MOO14. Next base: position 995,050 of record NZ_CM177849.1, on the reverse strand, counting down.
CATGTTGTCGAAGTTCATGCCGTAGATGCCGGCAACGAACGACGGCGCGAACAGGATGGCCGCCCAGGACGAGATCTTCTTGACCTGCTCGTTCTGCTCGGCGCTGACCTCGTTCTGCCGGTTTGCCGTCAGTGTCCCATCCAGGGTCAGCGCGTTCTGCAAAATGTCGCGGAAGGAGTCTGCGCGGGAGATCACCCGTTCCACGTGGTCCTCAACGTCCCGCAGGTTGTGCCGCAAATCGGTCTCCACCCCGTATTTTTCGAAACCACGCTTCAGTTGGTCCATCATTTCCGGCAGGGGATGGATGGCGCGCTGGAACTGGATGACTTCCCGGGCCAATTCGTAAATCCGCCGGGACACCGAAGAATCGCCGCTGAAGAGTTGGTCCTCGATTTCGTCGATGTCGTTCTCGAGCCCGGCCACCACCGGGGCGTAGTCGTCCACCACCCGGTCCAAAAGGGCGTACAGGACGGCTTCGGGCCCATGCTGGAGGAGGTCGGGCCGGGCCTCCAGACGCTGCCGCACCCTGGCTACGCCGGCCGTTTCGGCGTGGCGTACCGTGACCACAAAGTTCTTGCCCGTGAAGACGTGGAGCTCGCCGAATTCCACCGTTTCGTCTGAGTCCACATACCGGGCCGGGCGCAGGACGGTAAAGAGATTGTCGTCGTACCGCTCCAGCTTGGGCCGCTGGTGGGCTGAGACCGCATCCTCCACCGCCAGGCCGTGCAGCCCGAATTCCGCCGCCACCGCCGCCATTTCCTCCGCCGTGGGCCGGTAAAGCCCGATCCACGCCATGCCACCATGCCGGGCAAGGGTTTCGAAGGTCTGCTCCAGGCTTTCGGGCTCCGCGTGGCGGACACCGTTGACGTAGACGGCGTTATCGATGATGGTCATTCAGGAAATCCTAGCCGCCGCGGACGCGGCATTGCTGAGGCCGCTGATGAGGGGCTCTGTCCGGTAGGGGATATGGGTGTGCAGGGCCAGCACCGTCTCAGTCCGGATGACCCCTTTGATCCTCAGGACCTGGCGCAGCGATGCCTGGAGATTGTGCGTGTCCGTGGCCACCACCCGGCACCATACATCCCCGCGGCCGGAGATTTCGTGGACCTCCAGGACCTGCGGGATAAGCCGCAGCGCCGCCACCACCCCGTCCAGTTCCCGGTGGGAGACCTCGATGGTCACGAAGGCCACGACGTCATAGCCCACCGCATCCAGATCAACCTCGCGGCCGCCCGGACGCAGGACACCTGCGCGGAGCATTCGGCGCACCCGGGACTGCGCGGTGTTCCGGGCAATGCCCAGGGACTCGCTGAGTTCCCCGATCTGTATCCGCGGATCCTTGATCAGGGCCAGGAGGATCTTCAGGTCAGTGGGGTCCAACTTGTTCACGATCGTCACTCTCCACCACATTGGGATCTGATATTTGATGATTGTGCTCAATTATCCATCCAAGAACTGTTGGATCGCGCAACCCTGCCGCACGCTTGAAGCATCACAGTTGTATCCGCACCGGCGTCCCACAAGGACTGTCCGCTGCGGCGATCCCTAAGGCGGCACGATGACGGTCTTCAGTGAGCTGCGCATGCGCCCGGCAGCGGCCACCCACGCCGGGTGGAATGCCTCCACCACGGCCCGGCTGGTTATTTCGGGTGCGGTCATTTTCATGCTCCTCGTAGGCGCCAACCTGGCCACACCGCTGTATCCCCTCCTGCAGTCCAGCCTTGGGCTCTCGAGCCTGGACGTCACGGCAGCGTTTGCCAGCTACGTCCTGGCGCTGGTGGGAACCCTGCTGGTGGCCGGCCACTGGTCGGACCACATCGGACGGCGGGCAGCCCTCCTGGTTGCTGTGCTGACGGGTCTGGCCGGCGGCTGGATCTTTGCGGAAGCGCAGTCGCTCGCTGCCCTCTGTGCCGGCCGGGCACTGCAGGGAACCGCCGTGGCACTTGCCACCGGAGCCAGTGCCGCCGCCCTGCGGGAGCTGCTTCCATCCCGGCCGGAGTGGGCATCGCGCTTTACGCTCCTGGCCTCCTCAGGAGGCGTCGCCGCAGGCCCGGTCATCGGCGGCCTGCTGTCGCTGCTTCCCGGCGCCACCACGGCCCCTTACGTCGTCCACTCCCTGCTGCTCGCCGGGCTCCTGGTTCCGCTGTACCTGGTCCGTGCGCGCCCTGCCATCGTGGCCCCGGCACCGACCCGGCCGCTCCACGCCCTGGCGCCCCGTCGCCCTTCCGTGTCACGCCAGGCGCGCGGAGCCTTCTGGCTGGCATCCGGCGTCGGCTTCCTCAGCTTTGCCGTCTTTGGCTTCAGCCTTTCGCTGGCTCCCGGCTATTTCGCCCAGGTCCTGGCCACGGATTCCCGGCCGTTGATCGGCATCCTGGCAGGCCTGCCGCTGGGGGCTTCGGCCCTGAGCCAGCTGGTCACAGTTCGAGGCCGGTTCACGGTGCCGGCGGGCCTTGCTGTCCTTGGCGTTTCGGTGGTGATGCTGGGAGCCGCCGGTGCCTGGCACAACCCGGCGCTGCTGGTGGCAGCTGCGGTCGCCGCCGGCGTGGGGCAGGGACTGGCGTTCCGGACCGTCTTCAACGATGTCGCGGCCAGGGTGGAGCCCGCCCGGCACGCGCAGATCATCAGCACCGTCTATGTCATTACGTATCTGGGAAGCGCGGTTCCGGTCCTTGGCCTGGGGTGGGCCAGCGCTGCGGTGGGGATGGGCGCGGCGGTCCAGGGCTTCGTCCTGGTGTGCGGCGCGGCGGCGCTGGTCCTCTCCGCCGCGACGCTCGTTCAGTCCGCCAGGCGCAGCGCCGCCTGACGGCATTACCGGGCAACCCAGGTCACAGCCAGGCGCCCCGCTACTCCGGGAGCGGGCCGTGGTTGCCCTGGATGTGTTCGAAGACCAGGGTGGTTTCGGTATGGCCCACGACGGGGTCGGTAGCCAGGTTGTCCAGCACCCAGTCCCGAAGGTCTTCGGTGCTGCCGACGGCGATGTGCAGCAGGTAGTCCACCGACCCGGACGTATGGAAGGTGGAGAGGACAGCCGGCAGGTGCGGTACCCGTGCCGTGAAGCGGTCGATCTGGTCGCGGTCGTGGGCGCGGAGCCGCACGGCCACCAGTGCCTGCACAGACCTGCCGATCGCCGACAGGCTCAACTTTGCCTCGTAGCCCTGCACAATGCCCCGCTCAGACAAAGCGCGGGTGCGCATCAGGGCGGTCGACGGGGCTATCCCCACCATCTCGGCGAGTTGCTTGTTGGAGATCCGGGCATCGGCCACCAAGGCTGCCAGGAGCCGTTCGTCAATGGCATCCAGGGGTTCCAGGTGCGCCCCGGGCCTGATGTTCCTGGCATTCGTGCTCACAGCGTTTCCTTCCAACGGGTCCTCTGTTCATCCTAGACCGCAGAAACGCCGTCATCCGCGGTACAGGAGCGCGCCCCGCCGAACATTCAGGCTGCCCGGCGGTGCCTTGAAGCCCGTTAATTCGAGTCCGTCCAAGGCCGTCAGGCGGCGGCGGGGTCCGTTCCAGGATGGACGACGGCGACAGTTGCGGCCGTCAGGCACGCCAGGACGATCACGGCTCCCGCCAGGGCGTTCCAGCCCCAGGCCTGGAAAACCAGGCCGCCGGCCCAGCCGAGCAGGCTGGAGCCAAGGTAGTACGCCAGGTTGTACAGCGACGCCGCCTGGGCCCGGCCGGTGCTGGCTATGGCGCCCGTCCAGCCGGAACCGATGCTGTGGGCCGCAAAGAAGCCCCCGGTGAACACCACCAGGCCGGCCAGGATGAGCACCAGGTTCGAGGCCAGGGTCAGGGCGAGTCCGGCCATGGCAAGGGCAAGCCCTGCCAGGAGGACGTTGCGACGCCCGAACCGGGTGGTCATGGTGGCTGCCCAGCGGGAGGAGAACGTCCCGGACAGGTACGCCAGGAAGATCAGGCTGATAACGGTGGCCGGGAGTCCAAAGGGGGCGCCCGACAACCGGAAACCGAGATAGTTGTAGACGGCCACGAAACCACCCATCATCAGGAAGGCCTGCGCATAGATGGCCAGCAAGCGGACATTGCGCAGATGGCCGCCGAGCATCCGCAGGGCTCCGCGGAGTCCGGCCACCTTCGCGGGCACGAAGCCCTGCGCCCTGGGAACGAGGACCAGGAACGCGACGGCGGCGGCTGCCGCGAGCAGGGAAACGGCCAGGGCCGCGGCCCGCCATCCCCAGAGCTCGCCGACCGGGCCCGCCACCAGCCGGCCGGACAAGCCGCCCAAGGTGGTCCCGGCTACATAGCTTCCTGCCGCGAGCGCCGCGTGGACTTTGCTGACCTCCTCGTTGAGATAGGCGATGGCAATCGCGGGGATGCCGCCCAAGGCCATTCCTTCCAGCAGTCGCAGGGCCAGAAGCATCGCGAACCCGGATGACAACGGCACCAGCAGTCCCAGGACGGTGGCCGTGGAAATGCCCCACATCATGGCTTTGACCCGGCCGATCCTGTCCGCCAGGAAAGACCAGGGAATGACGGTGGCTGCCAGGCCAACGGTGGCCAGCGAGATGGTGAGCGCGGCTTCGGCGGCAGTGACCTGCAGGTCGGATGCCAGCAGCGGGAGGACGGCCTGCGTGGAGTAGAGCTGCGCGAACGTCGCCACACCCGCGCAGGACAGTCCGGCGAGGATGCGCCCGTAGGCCTTGGATCCCTTGGCGTGGCCGGTCCAGCGTGGGGGAGCGGCAACGCCGCCGCGCTGAGTCTTTGGCATCCCGCCAGCGTAGTCCCGCCCCAACTGATGCATCCAATGCATGTTTTATGTCAAACTCATAGCAAAACCGAATTTGCCGACCAGATGCGCCGCCCCGCTGGCCGCTCGGAAGACAGGCGTTCCCCGGCGGGCAAGGAAGGAAGCGGAAGTGGAACCGGACCGCAAGCAACTGGCGCAGCTCCTGCCGCTTCTTCCGGTCCTGGCTGAACTCGGCCGGACCGAGCACGTCACGGAAACCGCCGAGCTTCTGGGCGTACCCCAGTCAACGGTGAGTCGGGCGCTGGCCCGGGCAAGTGCCGCCGTCGGCACCGAGCTCCTGGTGAGGGACGGACGCGGCGTCCGCCTCACCCCTGCCGCGCGCACGCTCCTGCCCTACATCGAGCAGGCGCTCGCGGAGTTCCAGGCCGGATTGGATCTGGTGCGCAATGAGTCCGAGGTGGTCCGCGGGACGGTTTCCGTGTCCTTCCAGCACACCTTCGGCGAGGCCACGCTGCCCCTGCTGATCAGCACCTTCCGCGCCCGGCATCCCGGGACCGGGTTCCGGCTGAGCCAAGGCGCAAGGGACTCCTGCATTGAGGAACTGGCAGCAGGGGAAGCCGACCTTGCCCTCACGGCTCCGGTTGCCGCCCCCGGACGCACTCTCGATTCGGCGGCGCTGTACCGTGAGCCGCTCCGGCTGGTGGTCCACCATGCCCACCCGCTGGCGCGGCAGCGGACGGCCCGGCTGGCCGACATCAGGACCGAGCCATTCGTAGCGCTCGGCCCAGGCTATGGTCTGCGCTCCCTGACGGACGCCCTGTTCCGGGACGCCGGGTTCCGGCCGCGCATCGCCTTCGAAAGCCAGGACTCCCACACAGTCCGCGGGCTCGTCTCAGCCGGGCTGGGCGTCGGCATCCTGCCACCCGCCGCAGGGGCACCGGGCTGGACCGGCCGCCCCAAAACCGGAGACCTCGGTTGGGTGGAAGTACCGCTGGATTCCCGGCTGGCCTTCCGGGAGGTCGGCGTCAGCTGGCGGCGCAGGAAACCCGGCGCCGAGCCTGCGCCGGCACGCTTGTTCCGCGAACTGGTGGTGGCCGAAGGCCCGGGCCTGGTGGCCGGCCTGGCCACCCGGGCAAGTACCCTTGTGACGTGACGAACACCCAGAACACCCCCACCACCCACGCCGGGCCCGCTGACAATCCCGCCAATCCACTGCACGGCATCACGATCGGGCTGGACATCGGCGGCACCAAGACGCATGGCGTCCGCTTCGAGGACGGCATCCCCGTCGCCGACGAGTCCGCCGGAAGCTCCAACGTCCAGAACGTCACCCGGGATGAGGCAGCCCGCAACCTGGCGGACCTCTTCGCCCGGATCGGAGCCGGCCCCGTGGCACGGGTATACGCCGGATCCGGTGGCATCGACACCGACCAGGACGCCGCCGCCCTTGCCGGCCTGATCCAGCCCCTCGTCCCGGGGGCTACCGTCACCGTTGTGCACGACTCGCGCCTCCTGCTCGCCGCCGGGCGGGCCGCAACAGGAGTGGCGGTCATTGCGGGCACCGGCTCGGCCGCCTGGGGACGCAATGCCGACGGCGGCGAGGCCAGGGCAGGCGGTTGGGGCTACCTTCTCGGGGACGAAGGCAGCGGTTATTGGCTGGGCAGGGAAGCGGTGCGGCACAGCCTGCGCCGGATGAACCAAGGACTGCCGATCGATCAACTCACTTCCGCCCTGCTCAAGAGCTGCGGACTGGACCACCCGAACAAGCTCATAGCGCTGTTCCACTCACCCGAAACCGGGAGGCGGTTTTGGGCGCAGCAGGCCAGGCACGTCGTGGAGGCAGCAGCAGAAGGACACGGGGACAGCGCAGCCCTGCTGGAACAGGCCGGCAAGGACCTTGCCGCGCTGGCCGGCCAGGTGCTGACACAGTTGGGACTCCACGGTCCGGTGATCCTTGGCGGCGGCCTGGGCATGAACGTGGTGCCCCTGCAGGAGGCCTTCCGCCGGAATTTGGCCGACGCCGGAGTCACGGACGTCAGGGTCCTGGACCAGGAACCTGTCTTCGGTGTGCTGGAGCTGGTGGCCCGGCCCGCCTAGTCCACGGTGCGTTTCCGGGGCGTCAGCCGGACCCCCGGAAGGGGCGGGGCCGGGATGCGGCCGGCTTCGGCCCCGGCATCCGGCCCGTGTCCGTGCACCAGGCCGTAGCGGGCGTCGGCGGCCATGGCGTCCGGAAGTGTTGCCTGGGCCTCCCAGTCCCCGCGGGCCTGTTCCACTTCCTCGTGCGTGCGGCCCACGAAGTTCCACCACATCAACAGTTCCTCGCCGAAAGGCTCACCGCCGATCAGCAGGAAGCGGGTGTCCGGGCGTGCCTGGACCTTCAGTTCGCTCCGCCCGGCGCCCAGGTAGCCCAGCGGCCCCGCATGCAGATCCTGCCCGTCCACCGCCAGGCCGCCGTCGAGCACCAGGACACCGTGCTCAAAGTCCGGGTTCAGCGGCAGAACCGCGTCCCCTTCACAGGCGACGTCTGCGCCCACAATTGGCGAGTACATCGTGGCGGGAGACACCACGCCGCCAAACTCACCCACCATGACCGTGGCTGAGAACCCGCGGCCATCCGCCACCGGCAACTCCCGGTGTTGTTCGAAGGCAGGCGCCCGGTGCCGGTGGGCATCGGGAAGCGCAACCCAAAGCTGCAGGCCCCGCTGCAGCGGCAACCCGCCGCCGTCGGCAGGAAGCACTGCGAACTCGGAGTGCGACACCCCGTGCCCGGCAGTCATGATGTTCAGCTCTCCAGGCCGAACAACCACGTCACTGCCCACGCTGTCCCGGTGCCGGATATGTCCTGCCAAGGGCCACGTCACGGTCTGCAGCCCGATGTGGGGATGGGGAAGGACCGACATCGCTGTCCGGTCCGGACCAAAACTGTCCAGGAAGCACCATGCCCCGATCGTCGGCAACCCGCGCTGCGGCAATGTGCGTTTGACGTTCATGGCGCGCACCCCGCCCAGCGGCACCTCGCGCTCCGGCCACAACTGCAGGCAGGGTCCGGATCTCCCTTCCGCCGGGGCCGGGGGACAGATTTCCTGCTGGGGTGAAACTTCCAAATTGGTCACGCCTCCACTTTAGGCGGGCCCCGGCCGGCCGGACATGCTCTTTCCCGCCCGGATACCCATCCTCCCCCGCCGCGGCACCGAATGGTCACAGTAGGGATTCCTTTGTGGGGTTTGGGGCCAGATCTGGTGAACCCGGCCCCTGATTGGGTTACCGTAACTATCAGCGTGCTGATGGCAAAGTCGCGGTGCTGGGATCAGCCCGTCCGAGAGAACAGGTAAGTCCGCACCATGGACCAGGCGATGATCGAGTTCCAGAGCGTCACCAAGCAGTACCCCGGCGGCCAGCCTGCCGTGGACGGGTTGTCCATGTCCATCGCCAAGGGCACCATTACCGTCTTTGTCGGTCCTTCCGGTTGCGGCAAAACGACGTCGCTCCGGATGATCAACCGCATGGTGGAACCAACGTCGGGAACCATCACGGTGGACGGCAAGGACGTCACCTCCGTCCCGGCCGCGGAACTGCGCCGCTCCATGGGCTACGTCATGCAGTCGGCGGGGCTGCTGCCGCACCGGTCGGTTCTGGACAACATCGCCACCGTGCCCCGGCTGAACGGTGTCTCAAAGGCTGACGCCCGCAAACGCGCCTCGGAACTCCTGGACGTTGTGGGCCTGGCGTCGTCCCTCGGCAAGCGCTACCCCTCCCAGCTCTCCGGCGGCCAGCAGCAGCGCGTCGGCGTGGCCCGCGCCCTGGCAGCAGACCCGCCGGTGCTGCTCATGGACGAGCCGTTCAGTGCAGTGGACCCCGTGGTCCGTGACGAACTCCAGCAGGAACTGCTGCGCCTGCAAAAAGACCTTGCCAAAACCATCGTCTTTGTCACCCACGATATTGACGAGGCCACCATCCTCGGGGACAGGGTGGCCGTCTTCGCCACCGGCGGCAAACTGGCTCAATACGCCACGCCGGAGGAGATTCTGCGGGCGCCCGCCAACAATTTCGTCGCCTCCTTCGTGGGGCGTGACCGCGGCTTCCGCCACCTTGGGTTCACCCCGTCCGACGGCGTGGTCCTGCACCCCGTACCTACGATTATCCGGGGCGCCCAAGGAAACGTGTCGGACCACGGTGCGGCCGGTGGCTGGCAGTTGGTGGTCGATGCTGACAAGCGGCCCCTGGGCTGGTCGGCGCCCGGCACCGAAACTGAACTTGTTCCCGGCGGGTCGCTGTTCCGCCCCGGCGAGAGCCTGCGGCGGGCCCTGGACGCGGCCCTCTCATCGCCGTCGGGCCTTGGTGTTGCCGTGGATCCCGACGGCCGGGTGCTGGGGGTAGTCCGCGGCGGCGAGGTCCTGGCACTGATCGAGGAAGCGCGGCAGCTGCGGCAGGCGGCACTCTGATGGAGTGGTTCCTGGCCAACAGCGGCATGGTCTTCGAACGAGGCGGCCAGCACCTGGTCCTGGCGCTCGTTCCCATGGTCCTGGGCCTCGTGATTTCCATCCCGCTCGCCCAGCTGGCCCGGCAGAGCGGTGCGCTGCGCTCCGTGGTGCTGACGGCGTCGTCCCTGCTGTACACCATTCCCTCGCTGGCACTGTTCATCATCCTCCCCACCGTCCTCGGCACCCGCATCCTGGACCCCGTCAATGTGGTGGTGGCGCTCACCATCTACGCTGTGGCGCTGCTGGTCCGCGCGGCGCTCGACGCGTTCGACTCCGTGGATGCCGAAGTCAGCCAGGCCGCCCAAGCCATGGGGTTTAAACCGCTCGCACGCTTCCTGAAGGTCGACCTGCCGCTCTCCCTTCCGGTGATGTTCGCCGGGTTGCGCGTAGTGTCGGTCAGCAACATCTCCCTGGTCAGCGTTGCCGCCCTGCTGGGTGTTGGCAACCTGGGCATGCTCTTCACTGACGGCCTCCAGCGGGACTTCGTCACCGAGGTGGTAGTGGGGATCATCGCCATCCTGGTCCTGGCGCTGGTCATGGACGCCCTCCTCGTCCTGCTGGAACGTATCCTCACGCCCTGGGAACGGACGGGTAAACGGCGCGGAGGCGGGGACGGCGCCGGCCGCACGGGGGCCTCCGCCGCCACGGGGCCCCTCGCCGCAAGCGGGACGGGAGGGGGAGCATGAGCAACGTCATCTCGGACACCGTTGCGTGGCTCGCCGATCCGATGCACTGGTCCGGAAGCATGGGCATCCCCACCCGCGTGGTCGAGCACCTGCAGTACACCGGTCTGGTCATGCTGATCGCCACCGCCATAGCGGTCCCGGTTGGATTGTTCGTTGGCCATACCGGGAGGGGAAGGGTAGCTGTGGTTGCCCTGGCCGGTGCGCTGCGGGCCCTGCCCACCCTGGGCCTGCTGATCCTGTTCGTGCTGCTGGCCGGTATCGGGCTGATGCCCCCGATCTGGGCCTTGGTGATCCTTACCGTCCCACCGCTCCTGGCCGGGACGTACGCCGGTATCTCCAGCGTGGACCGTAACGTGGTGGACGCCGCAAGGGCCATGGGCATGACGGAATTGCAGGTCCTGTTCCGGGCCGAGTTGCCCAATGCCCTCACGGTCATGTTCGGCGGCTTCCGGACCGGCGTGCTGCAGGTGATCGCCACGGTTTCCGTGGTTGCCTACATCAACCTGGGTGGCCTGGGCCGATATCTCTTCGACGGCCTGGTCCTGAGCGACTTTCCCCAGATGCTGGGCGGGTCCCTGCTTATCGCTGTCCTGGCCATCGCCGTGGACCTGGTCCTGTCCCTATTCCAGAGGCTGTTCCTGGCAACAGGCACCTCGAAGCAGTCCCACCGCAGCCAGGAGGCTGCGGTTGATCTCACAGACCCCGTGGTTGCGGAGACTGTTGTACAAGGAGGTAAGTCATGAAAGATAGCCGTCCCCCACGCCTCGGCAGGCGGGCCTTCGGCGGCCTGGCCGCCGGGCTTGGCCTGGCAGTGGCGTTATCCGCCTGCGGTGGTTCGTCCAATCCGCTGAGCAACGCGCCGGCATCCAGCGGCGGCGCCTCCGGCGGGGCAACGTCCCTGGTGGTTGGTTCCGCTGATTTCCCGGAGAGCCAAATCATCGCCGAACTGTATGCCGGCGCCCTGAACGCCAACGGAATCACCGCCACCACCAAGCCGAACATCGGCTCCCGCGAGGTCTACTTCAAGGCCGTCCAGGACGGTTCCGTGGACGTGGTGCCGGACTACAGCGGCAACCTGCTGCTCTACGTCAACAAGGAAGCCACCGAGGTTTCCGCTGGCGACATTGCCAAGGCACTGCCGGGCAAGCTCCCGGACGGCCTGGCCGTGCTCGACGCCTCCAAGGCCGAGGACAAGGACGCCATGGTTGTCACCAAGGCAACCGCGGAGAAGTACCAGCTGAAGTCCATCGAAGACCTCGCCAAGGTCTGCAGCGACATCGTGGTGGGCGCTCCGGCCACGTTCGGTGAGCGCGCGTACGGCCTGCCGGGCCTGAAGAAGAACTACAACTGCGTGCCCAAGAAGCTGGAGCCCTTCAGCGACGGCGGCGGCCCGGTGACGCTCAAGGCGCTCCTTGAGGACCAGGTGCAGGTGGCGGATATCTACACCACCACGCCGTCGATCGCCGACAACGACCTGGTGGTGCTCGAGGACCCGAAGAACAACTTCATCGCCCAGCAGGTCCTGCCGCTGTACAACAAGGCGAAGATGACGGACAAGGCCAAGCAGGCCCTGAACTCAGTGTCCAGCATCCTCACCACCGATGACCTCATCAACCTCAACCGGGCTGTCAGCGGCAGCCAGAAGCAGGACGCCAAGACGGCCGCAGCCGCCTGGCTCAAAGACAAGGGCATCGTCAAGTAACAGCCCGCCTTCCCCGCCCACAGGGGCGGAGCAGCAGGTGATCACGACGGCGGCTGCCGGACTTCCAAAGGTCCGGCAGCCGCCGTCGCGCGTGTGGCGGAGGTCTCAACGGTGATGCATCCTTCCTGTGGCATATTTGAGGGATGGCAGAATTCAGGCAGTCCACGAAGCTCAACAACGTCCTCTATGACATCCGTGGACCGATCCTGCAGGCCGCCCAGCAGATGGAAGCGGAAGGCCACAGAATCCTCAAGCTGAACATCGGCAACCCCGCGCCGTTCGGATTCGAGGCGCCCGACGCCATCCTCGTGGACATGATCCGCCACCTGCCCCACGCCCAGGGCTACAGTGACTCCCGCGGCATCTTTTCCGCACGCACCGCCGTCTCGCAGTACTACCAGACCCGAGGGATCCAGAACATCCACGTAGACGACATCTACCTGGGTAATGGCGTCAGCGAGCTCATCACCATGTCCCTGATGGCGTTGCTCGATTCCGGCGACGAAGTCCTCATTCCCACGCCGGACTACCCGCTCTGGACCGCCTCCGTGGCGCTCGCCGGTGGCAAACCGGTCCACTACCTGTGCAATGAGGAATCCGGCTGGCAGCCGGACCTTGAGGACATGGAAGCGAAGATCACGCCCCGCACCAAGGGAATCGTGGTCATCAACCCCAACAACCCCACCGGCGCCGTCTACCCCGATGCCACGCTCAAGCGCATCGTGGAGCTGGCCGAGAAGCACGGGCTGGTGGTCTTTGCCGACGAGATCTACGAGAAGATCCTGTACGAAGACGCCGTCCATGTGAATCTCGCCAAGCTCACCGGCGACGACGTCCTGTGCCTGACGTTCAGCGGCCTGTCCAAGGCGTACCGGGTGTGCGGCTACCGGGCCGGGTGGATGGCGATCTCCGGGCCCAAGAAGGAAGCCGCCGACTACCTGGAGGGCATCAACCTGCTGGCCAACATGCGCCTCTGCGCCAACGTCCCGGCCCAGCACGCCATCCAGACGGCACTCGGCGGCTACCAGAGCATCAACGACCTGATCCTTCCGGGCGGCCGCCTGCTGGAACAGCGCAACAAGGCCTACGACATGCTCAACGCGATTCCAGGTGTCAGCACGCAGCAGGCACGGGGCGCCCTGTACCTTTTTCCGCGCCTTGACCCGGAGGTCTACCACATCAGGGATGACGAGAAGTTTGTCCTCGACCTCCTGAGGGAACAGAAGATCCTGGTGTCGCATGGCCGGGCATTCAACTGGGTGCGGCCGGACCACTTCCGCATGGTCACGCTGCCGAACGTGAAGGACATCGAGGAAGCCATCGGCCGGATGGGGGACTTCCTAAGCCGGTACCAGGGGAACTAGCCTGTGGTCACGGGCGCGCCGCGTCCATGACCCTCCCAGGGAAGGACCCCCGTGGCCAGCATTGTCGGTTTCGACCAGCACCCCTCTGACACCCTGCGCGTTGGCAAGGGATTTTCCCTGGCCGCGGTGGACCCCGACGCCACTCCGGGCTACAGCGGCAACAAAGCTGACGGCGAAGCGCTGCTGGCTGACCTGGACGGGAAGCTCACGGAGATGCAGGAGAAGCTGTTCGCGGAGTCACGGTTCGGCGGGAGGAAGCGGATCCTGCTGGTCCTGCAGGCGATGGATACCGCTGGCAAGGGCGGCATCGTCAACCACGTCATGGCCACCATGGACCCCCAAGGCGTCCAGTTCAAGGCATTCAAGGCCCCCTCCGAGCAGGAGAAGTCCTACGATTTCCTTTGGCGCATCGAGAAGGAGGTGCCGGCGGCCGGGATGGTGGGGATTTTCGACCGCTCCCATTACGAGGACGTCCTCATCCACCGGGTCCACAATTGGGCCACGCCGGAAGAGATCACCCGTCGCTACCGGGCCATCAACGAATTCGAGGGACGCCAGGCAGACGCCGGCACCAGGATCGTCAAAGTGATGCTCAACATCAGCAAGGATGAGCAGAAGTCCCGGCTGTTGGCCCGCTTGGACAATCCCGCCAAGCACTGGAAATACAGCAGCGGTGACTTGAAGGAACGGGCCTTCTGGGACGACTACATGGCGGCGTACCAGGCTGCTTTTGACGCAACCAGCACGGCTGCGGCCCCCTGGTACGTGGTTCCGGCCAACAAGAAGTGGTACGCCCGGATCGCCGTGCAGCAGTTGGTGATGTCGGCACTGTCCGATCTTCGCCTGGAGTGGCCCAAAGCAGAGTTCGACGTGGATATCGAACGGGAGCTCGTGGCCCGGTCCTGACCGGCGGCCGCGGCGGCTTAGAGCGGCTGGTCGCGTGCGGCTGCCAACCTCTTCCGTGCGCCCTCCAGCCACTCCTCGCAACGTGCGGCCAGCGCCTCCCCGCGCTCCCACAATGCCAAGGATTCTTCCAGGCTTGCCCCGCCTGCTTCCAGCCTGCCCACCACCGCGATGAGCTGCTCCCGGGCTTCTTCGTAGCTCAGCCCCGCGACGTCCGACTCCGGTTTTTGTTCGGTCATGCCTTCTCTTCCAATCCTTGCTGGTGGTCTGGTTTGCCTGGTTGCAGCACCCCGGTGGACGTGGCGCCAAATCGGCCCTCGGCCACCCGGATCGACAAAGCGGAGCCCGCCGGCGCCTCAGCAGGGCGGCGGACAACGGCGTGGCCGGACGCCGCAATCCGGGCGCTCTGGTCACCTGCCAGTTCGACGACGGCGTACCCCCGGTCGAGCGTCTTCTGCGGTGACAGCGCGCGTACCTGGGCCTTCAGGTGCTCCAGCTGGTCGGCCGCCCGCACCACCGTGGAATTCACGGCCGCCGAGGAGCGCCGCAGCAGCCGCTCTATTTCCTCGGCGCGGACGGAAACCATACCCTCGGGTGCTGCCATCACGGGCCGCGAGTGCAGCGAGGCCAGGCGGTCCGACTCGCGGTCCACCAGCCGTTCCATGCAGCGCCGCAGCTGTTCCCGCGCCTGGCGGACGCCTGCCAGTTCTTCGGAGACTTCCGGAACGATCCGCTTGGCAGCATCCGTAGGCGTGGAGGCCCGAAGATCGGCAACGTAGTCCAACAACGGACGGTCCGCCTCATGCCCGATGGCACTGACCACGGGGGTGGCCGCGGCAGCCACTGCCCGGACCAGGTCCTCGCTGTTGAACGGCAGGAGGTCCTCCAGGGCGCCACCGCCCCGGGCAATGACAATGACGTCAACTTCCGGCAACCCATCCAGTTCACGGAGTGCCCGGACCACCTGGGACACCGCAGTGTTGCCCTGCACCGCTACTTCACGGATCTCGAACTCCACGGCCGGCCACCGTAATGCCGCGTTGCGCAGGATGTCCTTCTTCGCGTCCGAGTCGCGGCCGGTGATCAGGCCGATGCGGTGCGGCAGCAACGGCAGGGGCTTCTTCCTCGAATCGGCGAACAGGCCCTCCGCGGCCAGCGCCTGGCGCAGCCGTTCGATCCTGGCCAGAAGGTCGCCCAGGCCGACGGGACGGATGTCCCGCACCAGCATGTTCAACCGGCCGGTCTTCATCCAGAACTCGGGTTTCAGCAGCGCAACCACCCGTGAGCCCCGCTCGAGCGGAAGGTTCTGCCGCTCCAGCACTTTCGTCCAGACGGACGCGGGCAGCGATACTTCCGCATCAAGGTCGCGAAGGGTGATGTACGCGTTGGTGCCGCGGCGGTTCAGTTCGATGACCTGGCCTTCCACCCATGCCGACGGAGTGCGGTCGATGTGCGCCTTCAGCTTCTGCGACAACAGCTGGAGGGGCCACGGATTGTCCGGGCTGGTTTCCGCTGCGGTGGCCGGCAAAGTGGTGGGTGCGGCACCCGGAAGGGATGCCTGGTCAGACATGCGGACGCCGGTGCGGGGCTGGTGCTGCGGGCATGGGGTCCTTCAACTGTTGTGGGCGGTCAATCAACCTTATCCATAAGGTCTAGCACCCGGGGCTGACAGGGACGGCCAGGCGGCCTGCCTAGGATGGAGTGAGGCCCCCAACCCCGAAGGACCTGCCGTGCGCACTTTCATTTCCGCCCTCGCCACCGTGCTGGGCATCCTCCTGGCATCCGTCGCCGTCCCCGCCATGTGGGTGGACCGGAACATCATCCAGGAAGACGGATTCGTCCGGCTTGCGGCGCCGCTGGGCAAGAACGCGGACTTCCAGAAGAAACTCGCTGCCGCGGCCGTGGGAACGATCGATACGGGTTCGGTTCCCGGCGCCCTGTCCGGGCTGGTCGATTCGGTCCTGGAGAAGGCCGCGGAGTCCCTGACCCAGCTTCCCGGCTACCCCGCAGCGTGGGAGGAGACCCTTCGCAGGAGCCACCGCCTGAACTTCGCAGGCCCGGCGGGGGAGGCCGGCAACGTTCCGGCGTCGTCGCTGACCCTTGACGTAGCCCCGCTGGTTGCCCTCGGTTCGGAGGAAATCTCCCGCACCACGCGGCTTCCCCTCAACCCGCCGGACCAGGCCCTCATCAACGTCGGCCAACCCGCACAGCGCGAGTGGGCGGAGCGGTTGGCCACCTACGCGCCCATGGGCTACATCGCCGTCATCGGTGCCGGCATTGCGTTCCTGTTGGCACTCGTCGCAGCCCGCCGCCGCTGGACAGTCCCGTTCGGTGCGGGCCTTGGCGGCCTGGCCCTCGCCGGTCTCTGGTCGCTCGGACTGCAGCTGGGATCGGCCCGCGCCGCGACCGCAGACACGGGCAGTTCGGTGGCAAACATGTTTCGCGACGAATTCGTGGGCGTGGCAGCGGCTGACTTCCAGGCGTGGATCGGTGCCACCGCGGTGACTGGCGGGGTCCTGGTGGCAGTGGGAATTGTGACGTTGTTCGCCTCCCGGAAACGGGTGCAGGCCAGCCGGTAGCATGGAGGGATGACCACCTCGGCTGTACCCCTTTCGATGCCAACCGTTCCGCGCCGGCGCCGCTCTCCCCAGGAAGTGGCGGCCGCGGCCCCCGTGAACGGAACCAAGAAGGTGCTGCTGGCCGCTCCGCGTGGCTATTGCGCCGGTGTTGACCGGGCAGTGATCGCCGTCGAGAAGGCCCTGGAGCACTACGGTCCGCCCGTGTACGTCCGCAAGCAGATCGTCCACAATGTCCACGTTGTCAGCTCGCTCGAGGAAAAAGGCGCCATCTTCGTGGACGAAACTGACGAAGTGCCAGAGGGCGCGCTGGTGATCTTCTCGGCCCACGGCGTTTCCCCGGCCGTCGTCGAATCGGCGGAGAGCCGAGGACTGCGCACCATCGATGCCACCTGCCCCCTGGTCACCAAGGTGCACAAGGAAGCCGTCCGCTTCGCCAAGGACGACTTCGACATCCTCCTGATCGGCCATGACGGCCATGAGGAAGTGGAAGGCACCTCCGGTGAAGCGCCGGACCACATCCAGATCATCAATGGGCCCCACGAAGTGGACAAGGTGACCGTCCGCGATCCGGAGAAGGTCATCTGGCTGTCCCAGACCACCCTCAGCGTCGACGAGACCATGGAAACCGTCCGGTTGCTCAAGGACCGGTTCCCCACCCTGCAGGACCCGCCCAGCGATGACATCTGCTATGCCACCACAAACCGGCAGGTGGCCATCAAGAAGATCGCGCCCAAGGCAGACCTGGTGATCGTGGTGGGTTCCGCCAACTCGTCCAACTCCGTCCGGCTGGTCGAGGTGGCGCTGGAATACGGCGCCAAGGCCTCGTACCGGGTGGACTTCGCGAACGAGGTTGACGAAGCCTGGTTCGAAGGCGTTGCCACCGTGGGCGTCACGTCCGGGGCCTCAGTTCCGGAGGTCCTGGTGCAGGACGTCCTGCGGCTGCTGGCCGACTATGGCTACGGCGCGGTGGAAGAAGTGGTCACCGCCGAGGAGGACCTGCTGTTCTCGCTGCCCAAGGAACTCCGTGCAACCCTCAAGGAAGCCGGCGATGTCAGCCGCGCCCTGGGCGGCCGCCGGACCCGCAGCTGACCACCCCCGCCGCCGGGGACCCAGCACAGCAGGCCGACGGCGGCAATCAACAGTGTGAAGGAAGGGCCGGGCAGTTTCAAACAACTGCCAGGCCCTTCCAGCACCCCCAAGGTTCTCAGGCCGCTTCGTCGTCGCCCTGGAGTTCAGGCGCCACCAGCGCGCGCGGGGTTGCTTCCACCAAGGCCGGCGTGACGAGGCCTGAATCTTCCAGGGTGTTGAGTTTCCGGGCCGTGGGCAGGATCCGCGCTTCCAGGGTCCCCACCATGGCGTTGTAGCGATCCACCGACGACTTCAGGGACGAGCCGAGCTTCCCGACGTTCTCACCCAGCGTCCCCATCCGGTCGTACAGCTGCCGCGCGAGCTCGAATAGTTCGCGTGCGCTGTCCGTCAGGACATCCTGGCGCCAGGTGAACGCCACGGACTTCAATACCGCAAGCAGCGTGCTTGGCGAGGCGAGGACCACGTTGCGTGACAATGCATAGTCCAGGAGTCCGGCATCTGCCGTCAGCGCCGCCGCAAGAATCGATTCCGCGGGAATAAAGCAGACCACCAGTTCCGGCGAATTTCCCGGAATGTCCCAGTACTTCTTGGTGCCCAAAGCGTCCACGTGCGCCCTCAACGCTTTGGCGTGCGCTGCCAGCAGTGCCTGGCTGCGGGCATCATTCGCGGACCGCGCCCCGGAGGGCTGGACCGTGCGGGGATCCGCCACACCGAGATCCTGCGCCTCCAAGTAGGACGACAACGGCACCTTGGCGTCCACCACAAGTTGTTTCCCGCCGGGCAGCTGCACCACCAGGTCGGGGCGGACGGAAGAATCGTGGCCCGCACTGTGGGCCTGCTCCACGAAGTCCACGTGGCGGAGCATCCCCGCGGCCTCCACGACCCGCCGAAGCTGTACCTCGCCCCATTGGCCCCTGGCACTGTTTGACCGTAAAGCCGATTCCAGCGCGTGCGTGGAGCGGATCAGCTGCTCGTCGGACAGCCGGGCTTCCTGCAACTGCTGTGCCAGCTGGCCGTACTGTTCCACCCGGTCCCGTTCCAGGAGTGCCACCTGATGCTGGACCGCGGACAGTTTTTCGGCCACCGGGGCCAGGGCACGCAGCACGCTGCCGTCCTGCGTCCGCGCCTCACCGAGCTCACGGTTCTGGGCAGCCAAAAGCCGCCGCTCGGCGTCGGCCGCTGCCAACTGGGCCGTCACCTCCGAAAGCCGGGACGAGACAGCGTCAAAGTCCGCCTCCAGTCCGCGGGAGTTCCTGCGCAGCAGGACGTACATGGCCGCCGCACCGGCCAGTGCACCCAGAAGCAACATCAGAAGGGCCAAAATCAAGGCAAAAGCATCCATGGCTTCACTGTTGCACGGGCCTCTGACAATCACGGCTAGTGACATCCCCGGGTACTGGCGGCAGGGCCCCGGCGGGTAGAATCAATGCTCGTGGCTCTAACTATTGGCATCGTCGGACTGCCCAACGTCGGCAAATCAACCCTTTTCAACGCACTGACCCGCAACCAGGTGCTCGCGGCGAACTACCCGTTCGCCACGATCGAGCCCAACGTCGGCGTCGTCAACCTGCCGGACCCGCGGCTGGAAAAGCTGGCTGCCATCTTCGGCTCCCAGCGCGTGCTTCCCGCCGCCGTGTCCTTCGTCGACATCGCCGGGATCGTCAAGGGCGCCTCGGAGGGCGAAGGGCTGGGAAACCAGTTCCTGGCCAATATCCGCGAGGCCGAGGCGATCGCCCAGGTGGTCCGCGTGTTCGACGATCCCGACGTCATCCACGTCGACGGCAAGGTGGACCCCCGGTCCGACATGGAGACGATCAACACCGAGCTGATCCTCGCTGACCTGCAGACGATTGAAAAGGCCGTCCCGCGGATCGAAAAAGAAGTCAAGATCAAGAAGCGCGAAGCCGCCGAACTGGCCGCCGTGAAGGCCGCCCAGGCGGTGCTGGAACGTGGCGACACGATTTTCTCCTCGATCAAGAGCGACAAGCTGGAGATGGAGCACCTGAAGGAACTCGGCCTGCTGACCGCAAAGCCGTTCATCTACGTCTTCAACTCCGACGAGGGAATCCTCGGAAGCCCCGAGAAGCAGGCTGAGCTGCGCGCCCTGGTGGCCCCGGCCGACTGCATCTTCCTCGACGCCAAGCTTGAGTCCGACCTTGTCGAACTGGACGAGGAAGAAGCCCGCGAGATGCTCGAGATGAACGGCCAGGACGAATCCGGCCTCGACCAGCTCGCCCGTGTTGGCTTCCACACCCTGGGGCTCCAGACGTACCTCACCGCCGGGCCGAAAGAAACCCGCGCCTGGACCATCCGGCAGGGCGATACGGCACCTCAGGCCGCCGGTGTCATCCACTCCGATTTCCAGCGCGGGTTCATCAAGGCCGAGGTGGTGTCCTTCAACGACCTCGTCGAAGCAGGATCCATGGCCGAGGCAAAGTCCCGCGGCAAGGTCAGGATCGAGGGCAAGGAATACGTCATGGCCGACGGCGACGTGGTGGAGTTCCGCTTCAACGTCTAGTCCAGGGGCGCCGGTGCGATGGCCGCTAAGAACGATGGTTCTTGGCGGCCTTCGTTCTTTGGTCTCCGGTTGGCGGGCATCATGCGGCCACCCTCATGCCCGATGGCTGCGAAGCATCCGGGGGAAGTTCCTCAGAACAGCGGCCAAGGTACCGCCGACATTTCGCCGCTCGGAGCCGGAAACCGCCCCGTCTGGCGCAACCGGGCGCAGCGGGCGGCGAGCGATGCGATTTCTTCGGCGCTGATCAGGTCCGCCAGGTCCCGGCCCAGTTCGCCGTCAAGTCCCGCGCTGACACGGTCGACGCCGGCGCGCTCCTCGGCGGTCAGGGCCTCTCCCAGCCATCCCCACAGCACCGTGCGGAGCTTGTGGTCGCTGTGAAAGGTGAGCCCATGGTCCACGCCGTGCCGGTGTCCGCGCGGCATGGCAAGGATGTGGTCGCCCTTGCGGTCGGCGTTATTGACGATGATGTCGAACACTGCCATGCGCCTGAGGGCCGGCGAGTCTTCGTGGACCAGCGCGACCATCCGTCCACGCTCGTCCTGTCCCTCGAGGATTTGTTTCCAGCCCGTCTCCGGCACCTGCTCCGTAGCGACCAGGTCCACGGGGCTCTGGGCGGGGTCCCGCTCCTGCCAGAGCTGGACCATCCCTTCGCCCATCGGACCATCGCGCAGCCAGGTGCGGGGCACGATGTCCCAGCCCAGGACCTGCGAGACCCGGTACGCGGCCACCTCCCTGCGGGCCAGGGATCCCGCGGGAAAATCCCACAACGGCCGCTCGCCTGCAACCGGCTTGTAAACGACGGCCACGTCGCCGATGCTGCCCAGGAACGTAGCGTTTGATGCCGTCGTGATGCGGCCGGTGAGAGTCAGCTCGGCGGCCAGCAGGTCCGGCGCCGGCATCAGGCCTCGGGAAGGGTGCAGGTGTGCCCGTCGGCGTCTATGGGGTAGCCGCAGATCGGGCACGCTGGACGTCCGGCGCCCACGATCTCACGGGTCCGCTTGGCGAAGGCACGGGCGGTGCCGACAGGCATCCGCACCACCAACATTTCCGACTCGTCGGAGTCCTCGTCAAACGATTCGTCGTCGTCATCGGCATCGGTAATGGGATGCGCCTCAATCACCACCTGGGCCGTGCTGGGGTCCCACCCCAAGCTCATGGCCCCGGTGCGGAACTGTTCCTGGACGGCCTCAAGCTGGTCGTTGTCGACAAGTTCAAGGGGCGTGCCAGTGGGAATGCTGAAGGGATTGCCCTCGACGGTGATGAGCTGGTCGAGGATTTCGTCGATCTTCTCCGCAAGCAGGGCGGACTGCTGCTTCTCCATGGCGATACTCACCAGCTGCGCCCCTGCCCGTACCTGAAGGTAGAACGTACGCGCCCCCGGCAGGCCAATGGTGCCAACAACCACCCGGTCAGGCCAGTCAAACTCGTGAACACGTGTAGGCATGTCAGTATTCTAGGCACATGGGGTTCACGGCGCCTTGTGCCCCGCGCCGCCGCCTACCGGAGCGTCGACGGCGTCCATGCCCTTCGACAACCACGACAGGTCGCCGGCATCGGTGTTGGTGGCGTAGACGCTCGGCCGGTTGGCACCGTAGCGCACGATCGATACGGACGCGGGACCGACGTTAATCCGCTGGAACAGATCAAGGTGCATGCCGAGCGCGTCAGCGAGGATTGACTTGATGATGTCGCCGTGGCTCACCGCTGCCCAGACGGCCCCCGGCCCGTACTCGGCTTCGAAGGCTGCGTCGTGGCGTCGGACAGCTGCCACCGACCGGGCCTGCATCGTGGCAATGGCTTCGCCGCCCGGAAAGACGACGGCGGACGGTTGCGACTGCACGACCGGCCACAGCGCGTCGGTTGCGAGTTCGCTGAGCAGGCGGCCCTGCCATTGGCCGTAATCGCACTCAGTGAGATCCGGATCGGTCGGCGCATGCGGCGCACCGGCCTGGCGGTCCAGGATGAACCGGGCGGTCTGCAGGCACCGCTCAAGCGGACTGGACACCACGCCGACCAACGGCACCGGCGCGAGCCGGTCCGCGGTCAGTGCCGCCTGGTCCCGTCCGAGCTGGTCCAGGCCGACGCCGGCCGCCCGGCCGGCCAGCAGCCCCGTGGCATTGGCAGTGGTGCGGCCATGCCGCACGAGAATAACGGTCGCCATGCACCCAGCCTATCCACCCTGTCGAACGTTCACAGGCAGTGGCCGTCCGGGAGTCCAGCCTCAAGGTGTACCGGGCGTTTGTGCGGGTCCCATTGGCTAGAGTTGTCGGATGCTTGAGATCCGTCCCAATTGCGAATGTTGCGACCGCGACATTGCGCCGTCCGATCCCGCCTACATCTGCACCTTTGAATGCACGTGGTGCCCGGACTGCGTCGGGCGCTTCCCCAACAGGTCATGTCCCAACTGCGGTGGCGACCTGCAGCGGCGGCCTGTCCGCCCCGCGGCAGCCCTGGTCAACAATCCGGCGGGTACGGTCAGGGTGGTGTCGCCCGGTTGCCTCCAGCAAACCACCCGTAGCTGAGGCCGGCCGGGACCAGAACGGGTGCAGGCCCCGGCGGTCAGCCTGCC
The DNA here is from genome assembly GCF_058267675.1 of Pseudarthrobacter sp. MOO14. NCBI lineage: Bacteria > Bacillati > Actinomycetota > Actinomycetes > Micrococcales > Micrococcaceae > Pseudarthrobacter > Pseudarthrobacter sp. MOO14. The sequence goes on along the minus strand of NZ_CM177849.1, from coordinate 972,454 downwards.
CTGGCGTCCCTCACAAGCAGGCCCAGGGCAGGTATTCCGGCGAACACTGCCGGAATCACCAGAAGCACGCCGTACTCGGGCACCAGGGCAGACGCGGCGCCGGCAGCGATACTTGCCGTCAGGGCAGCAGAAAGGGACAACCGCAGTGGCTTGCGCTCATCCCTCGGGTTGAAGAAACGGAACCCCCCGAGGCCGGCGGTGACAACAGCGCAGGCAACGACGACGACGGACAGCACCCCCGCCGTCGTTCCTGGAGAATCCTTGAGCCGGTCAATGAGGACAACCGGGACTGCGAGCATCCAGCCGCCGAGGAGCAATGCCAGGACGCAACCGGCCAGCCGTCCTTTCGGCACCGGTTCCAGGGCGGACAACTGTTCTGCCGGCAGGTCCGCCTGCCGGACGCGGCGATGGGCTGCAGGTGGTGGCGGCTGTGACGGCCGTGCGGTGTTTTCAAGCATTCTTCCCCCAATGCCATTGCCTGACGTCCGTCCACCCTACCGCCCGCGGCCCTGGCCGAAACCGAGGCACCATAGGGTTTCCCTATGACTGATGGACCACGCCTGCGCCTTGTCCTGCCCCATCAACTCTTCGAGAAGCACTGGGAGGAGACGGGCACGGACACCGTCTTCGTGCTCATCGAGCATGACCTCTACTTCCGCCAGTACGCCTTCCACTCCCACAAACTGGTGCTGCACCGCGCATCCATGGCCAGGTTCGCCCGCCGGCTTCGCGGGCTCGGCTACGACGTGGTGGTCCTCGCCAGCGACCGGACCCGGACGTCACGCGTCCAGCTTGCCGAGCTGGTCAGGCAACGGCGTCCGCTGTCCGTCACCTGGTTCGACGTCGTCGATGACTGGCTTGAGCAGGACTTGGCTGCGGGACTGGCCGACGGCGGGTACCGGCTGCGCAGCGAAGACGTGCTCGAGACGCCGAACTTCCTGACGGCCCGCACGCAGATCGACGACTGGTTCTCCCATAACCGGCCACGGATGCAGGACTTCTATATCTGGCAACGCCGGCGGCTGGACATCCTGGTCGATAACGGCGAACCGGCCGGCGGAAAATGGTCCTTCGACGCGGAGAACCGCAAGAAGCTTCCCCGGGGGCATGTTCCACCCACCGTCAGCCGCTTCAGGGACCACCCCGCTCTCCAGCAGCAAGGCGCGTTCGACCTTGATGCGCTGGCTGAGCCCTCCCTGGCGGCCCGAAGCCGGCACAGCGACGAGGCATCCCGCGAGGTTGGCCTTGCGATTGAATGGGTGGCGCACGAATTCCCGGATGCCCCGGGCGACCCGCGCCTGTTCGCCTGGCCTACCACGACCCGGGAGGCCCGCGAACATCTGCAGGAATTTGTTTCAGAGCGCCTGGGCGGCTTCGGACCCTACGAAGACGCGATCTCAGCCGAGCATCCGTTCATCAACCACGGCCTCCTTACTCCGGTCCTGAACATCGGCCTGCTGGATCCGCGCGAAGTCCTGGACGCTGCCTTGGACGGCGCCGGCGACGCCACATCACTGGCCTCGCTTGAAGGTTTCGTGCGGCAGGTGATCGGCTGGCGCGAATACATGCGGGCCACCTACCGGGTGCGGGGCCGCCGGATGCGAACAGCCAACCTGCTCAACCACCGGAACCGGCCCGGTGCGGGCTGGTGGGATGCCAGGACAGGGCTGGCACCCGTGGACCTGGTCATATCGCGCGTGCTGGCCACCGGTTATGCCCACCACATCGAACGGCTGATGGTGCTGGGCAACGCAATGTCCCTGCTGCGGATCCACCCTGACGATGTCTATGCGTGGTTCATGGAGATGTTCATCGACGCCTACGACTGGGTGATGGTGCCCAACGTCTACGCCATGAGCCAGTTCGCCGCGGGGGCCGACATCACCACCAAACCCTACGTCTCGGGCAGCAACTACCTGCGGAAGATGTCGGACCTGCCGGCGGGGGAGTGGATGGCTGACTGGGACGGGTTGTACTGGTCGTTCATCGATGACCACCGTCCGGTCTTCGAACGGAATCCGCGCTCGCGGATGGTCGTGTCCTTGTGGGACCGGATGGATCCGGCGGTCAAGGACAACCACCGGGCCCGTGCCCACGCCTTGCTGGATGACCCCGGCCGTGACCGGCTGGTCCGGAAGCCCCCGTTTACGGGAGAGGGGGACAGGATTCGATGACTGGGCAGTGGCACCGCGTATCCTGATTTCACCGGGCGTGTTCGTGGCGGCCCGTTGCCCTCCGGAGAGGGAAAAACACAAAGGAGGCGGCATGCCGGCCAGGCAGCTGATGCAACTGCTCACTGCTGCGGTGGCGGCCGCCCTGATTCTGTCCGGTTGCTCCGGCGGGGGTGCCCCTTCGGTGGTGGTGGGGGAGGCCAAGCGCGGCGGCAGCGTGACCGTCGCGGAAGTAAACGCCTTCTCCTCCTTCAACCCGTACAGCGCAAACGGCAACACCGACATCAACACGAAGATCGGCGCCATTACGCACTCCGGCTTCTTCTTCCTCGATGACAGCTCCAAGGTGGTCCGCAACGACAAGTTCGGGCACTACGAAAAGGTGTCGGACCAGCCCCTCAAGGTGAAATACACGGTCAACGAGGGAGTCAAGTGGTCCGACGGTGCTCCGGTAGGCGCCGCCGACCTGCTCCTGAGCTGGGCTGCCGGATCCGGCTACTTCGACGACGTCGACCCCGGCACCGGGAAAGGCACCAAATACTTCGCAACAGCCTCCAACGCCACCGGCCTGGCAGGGACGGTCTTTCCGGAACTCGGCTCGGACGGCAGATCCATCACCCTCGAGTACGCCGCACCGTACGCCGACTGGGAAGTGGCATTCGACGTCGGGCTCCCGGCCCATGTGGTCGCGGCCAAGAGCGGGCTAACCGACGAAGGAGACCTGGTCGACCTCCTGAAGGACACGCCGCGCGGCAATCCTGAGAAGCCTGTAACCATCGCGGCCCTCAAGAAGGTCAGCGACTTCTGGAACACCGGTTTCGACACGAAGAAAATCCCGGATGATCCGGCGTTGTACCTTTCCAACGGCCCCTACATCGTCCGGGACATCGTCCCGGAGGTTTCCATGAAACTGGTTCGGAACCGGGACTACACGTGGGGCCAGGAACCCTGGCTTGACGAGATCAACGTTCGATTCACCGGTGCCGTGCCTGCCGCCGTCGACGCCCTGCGCAACGGGCAGGCGGACATCATCTCGCCACAGCCATCCGCTGCCACCGATGCGCTGCTCACGGGCCTGTCCGGGCAGGGCATCACTGTGCAACGCTACAAGCAGGCCGGTTACGACCATCTCGACCTGAACTTCGCCGGCCCCTTCAAGGACAAGGACGTCCGCGAGGCCTTCCTCAAAACTGTTCCCCGGCAGGACATCGTGGATGCCGTGCTGGGCGGCCAGGCAGTGGACAACAAACCGCTGGATTCACAGGTCTTCCTGCCCGATCAGCCCAAATACGCGGACACCGTAAAGAAAAACGGCTCCTCGGATTACGCCGAGGTGGACATCGACGCCGCCAAGGGCCTCCTGAGGGGCGCCACGCCCACCGTGCGCATCCTCTACAACCGGGACAACCCCAACCGCGCCAAGGCCTTCGCACTGATCCGGGGTTCGGCCGAACGGGCGGGCTTCCGGGTGGAAGACGGCGGCCAGGCAAGCGCCGACTGGGCAGCATCGCTCAGCCGCGGCGGCTATGACGCGGCGTTGTCCGGATGGATCGGCACGGAAGCGGGAGTCAGCCGGGTACCGCAGATCTTCCGCACCGGAGGCGGCAGCAACTTCACGGGCTATTCCGACGCCGATGCGGACAAGGTGATGGCGCAACTGGCCGTCACCACCGACCTTGGCAAACAGGACGAACTCCTTGCCGACATCGACAGGCACGTCTGGGAGGACGCCTACGGCCTGCCGCTCTACCAGACCCTGGGCACCACCGCGTTCAACTCCCGGGTGGCCGGCGTGAAAACCAGCCCCGGTCCCGTGGGTGTCTGGTGGAACGTCTGGGACTGGCGGCTGGCGTAGGCCGGGAGCGCCCTTCGCTGCGAACGGAGGCGCCTAAACGTGAACGATCACGGCCCCGATTCGCCGTCTGGCGTACCGACGAGTAGCATGTGACGTGCGTAACTGCCCACCACTCGCGGGGTATTTGACTGCTCCGGTCACGGTTTGGCAACGGAGTACCAGTATCCGGACTTCGTGCGGTTAGGCTAACCCGTATATGTAGGTTTCGTCACAGCACTCAGCTGTGTCCAGCCTGCGGGGAAGCACAAGATTTCCCCAATATCTCTCTCCCACAACTCATAGGAGGCGGAATGCGTTTTACGCGCACTTCCAAAGCACTGGGCATCGTGGCAATCGCCGCGCTTGCCCTGACCGGGTGCGGCGGCGGCGGCAGCACTGGCGGGTCCAGCACTGCTGCCGGCGATCCGAACAAGGTCATCACCGCGTACAGCAATGAGCCACAAAACCCGTTGCTGCCGGCGAACACCAATGAGGTCTACGGCGGCCGCGTCGTAAACCTGCTTTTCGAAGGCCTTCGCAGCTACGACGCCAACGGCAAGGCCGTAAACGCACTGGCCGATTCCATCGAGTCGTCCGACGCGCAGAACTGGACCATCAAGGTCAAGCAGGGCGCGAAGTTCACCAACGGGGAAGCCATCACGGCCAAGACCTTCGTTGACTCCTGGAACTTCGCCGCGAACTCCAAGAACCTGCAGAACAACGGCTTCTTCTTCGAGTCCATCGCCGGCTACGAAGACGTCTCGGCCGTGAACTCGGTGAAGGGTGCCGACGGCAAGACCACCACCACCCCGGCTCCCAAGGCCGACACGATGTCCGGACTGCAGGCAACCGATGATTCCACCATCACGGTCAAGCTCGCCCAGCCTGAGGCCGACTGGTCCCTGCGCCTTGGCTACTCCGCCTTCTACCCGCTTCCTTCCGCTGCTCTGGCTGACCCCAAGACCTTCGGTGAAAACCCGGTAGGCAACGGTCCCTACAAGTTCGAAAAGCAGGGTTCCTGGGTCCACGACCAGTCCATCACCCTGGTGAAGAACGCCGACTACAAGGGCACCCGCGAAGCCAAGAACGGCGGCGTGACCTTCAAGTTCTACACCGATCCGGGCCCCGCATACACGGACCTGCAGTCGGACAACCTGGACATCACTGACGTCCTGCCGTCCAACGCGCTGAAGACCTACGTCAACGACTTCCCGGACCGCAACGCCACCAAGGCTGTTGCCACCGACTCCACCCTGAACATCCCGGGTTACAACCCGAACTTCCAGGGTGAAGCCGGCAAGCTGCGCCGCCAGGCTCTGTCCTACGCCATCAACCGCGAGGAAATCGCCAAGGTTGTCTTCAACGGCACCCGCACCCCGGCCAAGGCCTTCGCTCCGCCGGTCATCGACGGCTTCAAGGAAGGCCTCAAGGGCAGCGAAGTCCTGAAGTTCGATCCCGCCAAGGCCAAGGACCTGTGGGCCCAGGCCGACAAGATCCAGCCGTACGACGCTTCCAAGCCGCTCCAGATTGCCTCCAACACCGACGGTGGCAACAAGGAATGGATCGACGCTGTTGCCAACGGCTTCAAGAACAACCTCGGCATCCAGGCTGAAATCCAGCCGTTCGCGAAGTTCGCCGAGGTCCTCAACCTGCGCAAGTCCCAGCAGCTGCCGGGCCTGACCCGCGCAGGCTGGCAGGGTGACTACCCGTCGCTCTACAACTTCCTGGGACCGGTATGGGCCACGGGCGCTTCCTCCAACTACGAGAAGTACTCCAACCCGGAGTTCGACAAGCTGCTGAAGGAAGGCCTGGCAGCCAAGAGCACGGACGAGGCCAACGCCAAGTTCAACCAGGCCCAGGAGGTCCTGTTCCAGGACCTGCCCGGCCTGCCGCTCTGGGACCAGGCACGCCCGATCGTGTGGAGCAACAACATTGTGAAGGCCGAGACCGGCTGGAACGGTGAAATCCTCTACTACGGCATTACCGCCAAGTAGGCCCAGATCTAACTTGCCGAAGGCTGATGGGGGTTCCGGTTACGTCCGGGCCCCCATTGGCTTGCAAGCGGCAGGAAGGCATTCATGAACGCGTTTTCCCCCCTACCGGAAGGCAGGTGATCCTGTGATCCGGTTTATCCTGCGCCGACTCCTGCAGGTGATCCCTGTGTTCCTCGGCACGACCCTCCTGGTGTACTACATGGTGTTCGCCCTGCCCGGCGACCCCATCGCCGCACTCTTCGGCGACCGCCAGCCCCCGCAGGCAGTCATTGACACCCTGCGCAGCCAGTACAACCTGGACCAGCCCTTCTGGGTCCAGTACGGCTTGTTCCTCAAGAACCTCTTCACCTTCAACCTGGGCAACGACTTCACCGGCCAGCCCATCGCGGCCAGCCTTGCCCGGGTCTTCCCCGTGACGGCCATGCTGGCCGTCGAGGCGTTGGCAATCCAGGCAATCTTTGGCGTCGCTTTCGGCGTATTCGCGGGCCTGCGCCGCGGCGGCTGGTTCGACTCCACGGTCCTGGTAGCTTCGCTGGTGGTTATCGCCGTTCCCACGTTTGTGCTGGGCTTCGTCTTCCAGCTCGTCTTTGGCGTGCAGCTCGGCTGGGCGAAACCCACTGTGGGCGCCAACGCCGACTGGGTCACCCTGCTGCTGCCGGCCGTGGTCCTGGGGCTCGTCTCCTTTGCCTACGTCCTCCGGCTGACGCGTGCGTCCGTGAGCGAAAACATGAACGCCGACTACGTGCGGACCGCCACCGCCAAGGGGCTCTCGCGCCCCCGGGTGGTCCTGGCGCACATCCTGCGCAACTCGCTCATTCCGGTGGTGACCTACCTCGGCGCCAACCTTGGCGGCCTGATGGGCGGTGCCATCGTGACCGAGGGCATCTTCAACGTTCCCGGCGTAGGCAACAAGCTCTACCAGGCAGTCCTCCGTAGCGAAGGCCCCACCATCGTCTCCATCGTCAGCGTGCTGGTGCTGGTGTTCGTGGTGGCCAACCTGCTTGTCGATCTCCTGTACGCCTGGCTTGACCCGAGGATCCGCTATGACCAGTAAAAATGACCACTTTGTGGCCCCCATCGACGAGACCCCGCTGCAGGCAACGGATGCCGTCAAGACTGACCAGGCCCCACTCAGCCTGTGGGCAGACGCCTGGCGCAAGCTCCGCCGTCGTCCGCTGTTCATCATCTCGGCATTGTTGATCCTTGCCTTGGTCGTGATTGCGCTGTTCCCCGGCCTGTTCACCTCCACGCCCCCCAACGACGGCTGCGAACTTGGCAACTCCGAAGGCGGCCCCACCGCGGGGCACCCGTTCGGCTTCACGTTCCAGGGCTGCGACGTCTACTCCAGGGTCATCCACGGCACGCAAGCCTCGCTTTCCGTGGGCCTGCTCTCGGTGCTCTGCGTCCTGGTCATCGGCGTGACCCTCGGCGCCCTCGCCGGCTACTACGGTGGCTGGATCGACGCCGTGCTGGCACGCCTGGGCGACATCTTCTTCGCCCTGCCGCTGGTCCTGGGTGCGCTGGTCATCACGCAGCTTCCCTTGTTCCGCGAGAACAAGAGCGTGTGGACCGTAGTGTTCGTCATATCGCTGCTCGCGTGGCCGCAGATGGCCCGTATTACCCGCGGCGCGGTGATTGAGGTACGCAACGCGGACTTCGTTACGGCGGCACGGGCGTTGGGTGTTTCCAAGTTCGGGGCACTGATCCGCCACGTCCTGCCGAACGCCCTTGCACCGATCATCGTCCTTGCAACGCTTGAACTGGGCGTGTTCATCGTGGCGGAAGCCACCCTGTCCTTCCTGGGCATCGGCCTGCCGCAGAGCATCATGTCCTGGGGCAACGACATTGCCGGTGCGCAGGCATCGATCAGGACCCGGCCGGAAATCATGCTGTACCCGGCCGCGGCGCTGTCCATCACGGTGCTGAGCTTCATCATGCTGGGTGACGCCGTGCGCGACGCCCTCGACCCGAAGAGCCGTCAGCGATGAGAGATAACGAGATGACAACTCCAGACGTCCGCATTGACGAGGCCGGCACCACCGGGATCAGGCCGCTGCTCGAAATCCGCGACCTCGCCATCACCTTCAAGACCGGTGGCGGCGAAGTCAAGGCCGTACGGGACGCACACCTGACCATCATGCCCGGCGAAACCGTGGCCATCGTGGGGGAGTCCGGCTCCGGCAAGTCCACCACCGCGTTGGCGGCCATTGGCCTCCTGCCCAACAACGGCAAGGTATCCGGCGGCCAGATCCTGCTCGACGGCGAGGACATTGCCCACGCCAGCGAGCAGCGCATGATCGAACTGCGCGGCAACACCATTGGCATGGTCCCGCAGGACCCCATGTCCAACCTGAACCCGGTCTGGAAGATCGGTTACCAGGTCCGGGAAACACTGCGCGCGAACGGACGGCCCAGCGGGCCGGACGACATCGCCAAGGTGCTTTCCCAGGCAGGGCTGCCGGACGCCAAGCGCCGGGCCAACCAGTACCCGCACGAGTTCTCCGGCGGCATGCGCCAGCGAGCCCTGATCGCCATCGGCCTGTCCTGCCAGCCGCGGCTGCTGATTGCCGATGAGCCGACGTCGGCCCTTGACGTGACGGTCCAGCGGCAGATCCTGGACCACCTGGAAACCATGACCAACGAACTGGGCACCTCCGTCCTGTTGATCACCCACGACCTCGGCCTGGCAGCCGAGCGCGCGGACAAGGTTGTCGTGATGTACCAGGGCCGCGTCGTTGAAGCCGGACCGTCGCTGGAACTGCTCCGCAACCCGCAGCACCCGTACACCAAGCGGCTTGTGGAGTCGGCCCCGTCCCTCGCCAGCCGCCGTATCCAGGTGGCGAAGGAACAGGGCGTGGAGACGACCGACCTGCTGGCGCCTGCTGCCGAAACGGCGAAGTCCGATACCTTCCTGCAGATCCAGGACCTGCGGAAGGTGTACAAGCTCCGCCAGGGGCTGGGCAAGGCGGCGGATTTCGCGGCCGTCGACGGCGTGAGCTTCGATGTGCGGCGCGGAACCACGACGGCGATCGTGGGGGAGTCGGGGTCCGGCAAGTCCACGGTGGCCAAGATGGTGCTCCAGCTTGAGAAGCCGACGGAGGGCCGGATCCTGTTCGACGGCGTCGACACCTCGGCGCTGAAACCGGCCGAACTGTTCAAGTTCCGCAGGCGGGTCCAGCCGATCTTCCAGGACCCGTACGGCTCGCTCGACCCGATGTACAACATCTACCGCACGATCGAAGAACCGTTGCGGGTCCATAAGATCGGGGACCAGGCAAGCCGGGAAAAGAAAGTCCGGACCCTGCTGGACCAGGTGGCGCTGCCCCAGTCCGCCATGCAGCGGTACCCGAACGAGCTCTCCGGCGGGCAGCGGCAACGTGTTGCCATCGCCCGCGCCCTGGCGCTCGATCCGGAGGTGATCATCTGTGATGAGGCCGTGTCCGCCCTCGACGTCCTGGTGCAGGCGCAGGTCCTGAACCTGCTCGCCGACCTCCAGGCCAACCTTGGGCTGACCTACCTGTTCATCACCCACGACCTCGCCGTGGTGCGGCAGATCGCCGACCACGTGTGCGTGATGGAAAAGGGCCGGCTGGTGGAAACCGGTTCGACGGACGACGTCTTCGAGTCGCCCCAGCAGGACTACACCAAGGCGCTGCTCAACGCCATTCCCGGTGCGAAGCTGATGCTGCCGCCTGAGGTGGCGTAGGGCGCAGCCCAAACAAGTGGAGCCGGGACGGTGGGTCCCGGCTTCACCTGTTTAAGCCTCAGTCCTGCAGCCCGCTGGTGCCGCCGGGGACTGCCGCCAGCGAACCCTGGCCGGCGGCCGACGTCCGATCCAGTTTCAACTCCCTGAGCCGTCGCTCAAGGATCCCGCCCAGGGCCACGCGGCCGGCGGCGTTCATGTGGACGGAATCAGCCAGGTCCTTGGCGAGTCCGTAGCGGGTCAGCCAGTCCCCGGCTGAAACAAAAGGCAGGCCGTGGGCGGCGGCCACGGACCCCACCAGGGCGTCCACTTCGCTGCGGCGACCGCCGCCGTTGTCCGCGCCGCGTGCCAAGGTGCCGATCATTGCCATCCGAGTGCCCGGGTAGCGGGTTTTGAGATCGGCGATCAGCCGCTCGGCGTTGCGGACAATCTGGGTGTTGCTCGCGCCGGTGGCCGCGTCATTGCCGCCACCTTCGATGACGATCAGCGCCGGGGTGCCTGACGGGAGCAACCAGTCCCCGCGCTCCAGGGCGTCAACGTAGTTGCCGGTGGCACCGTTTGCCGCGACGTACCCGGTGCCGCCCCGGCCGCAAAAATACACGTCGTACCCGGCAGCGGCGAGGCCCAGGCGCGGCCAGCCGTCCAGGGGTTCAGACTGGGAATCCCCGATCAGCAGGACAGTCCTGCTGATGTCCGGCACCACCGCCTCAAGCCGTCCGTTCCCGGTATTGAGCAGCCGGGACGTGGCTGCAACGTTCGTCTTCATGGCGCCGGCGGGGGCCTGTCCACCGGAGGCTGCGGCCCGCGAGAGGGAGCTGACCCCGTCGCCGGCAGGCGCCCCGCACTCGGCGAGCCCCAGGACCGCAGAGGCCGCCAGGAGGCCGGACGCCACCATGGTGGCGGCGCGGGCGGCGCCGCTGGGCGTGGTGGCCGTCGCACGGGGCATCGTGGTCTCCGACTTGCTCTGAAGGTGGGCTCTGCGTCACAGCAATCATGCCACGCTCCCGGAAGTGCCAGTGAATTTCGTCACACTTTGCGGGACTCGCCCTGCCAGGATGCACCCAGGGGGCACGTGGTCCCGCCGGATTTTAGGCCAACAAAAGGCTCACCGGCTAGAATAGATGCAGGCGCCCTGTGCCAAGGGCCTTGTCCGTCGTGCGTTCCAGTTGGAAATGTCGCGATACAACAGCTGACTCCACTGAATCGAGCAATTACGCATGTCTGAAACCACCACCAACACCGCGGTGGCCACTGCATCACGCAGTGACCTCCGCAATGTCGCGATTGTGGCCCACGTTGACCACGGCAAGACCACCCTGGTCGACGCCATGCTCAAGCAGACCAACTCCTTTGCCGAGCACAACCACCTCGAAGACCGTGTGATGGACTCCGGTGACCTGGAGCGTGAAAAGGGCATCACCATTCTGGCCAAGAACACCACGGTGGCTTACAACGGTCCGTCCTCCAACGGCGAGACCATCACCATCAATGTCATCGACACCCCGGGCCACGCCGACTTCGGTGGCGAGGTGGAGCGCGGCCTGTCCATGGTCGACGGCGTCGTGCTGCTCGTGGACGCTTCCGAAGGTCCGCTGCCGCAGACCCGCTTCGTGCTCCGCAAGGCACTCGCCGCGCACCTGCCGGTCATCCTGCTGGTCAACAAGACCGACCGCCCTGACGCGCGCATCGAAGAGGTCGTCCACGAGTCCATGGACCTGCTCTTGGGCCTCGCCTCCGACCTCGCGGACGAAGTGCCGGACTTGGACCTGGACAAGATCCTCGAAGTGCCGGTCGTCTACGCCGCAGCCAAGGTTGGCCGCGCCTCCCTCGAGCAGCCCGCCGACGGCACCGCTCCGGAGAACGAGGACCTGGAGCCGCTCTTCAAGACCATCATCGAGCACATCCCGGCCCCCACCTACAACCCGGAGGGTGTGCTGCAGGCGCACGTCACCAACCTCGACGCCTCCCCGTTCCTGGGCCGCCTCGCACTGCTGCGCATCTACAACGGCACCCTGCGCAAGGGCCAGACCGTTGCCTGGGCGCGCGCCAACGGTGAGCTCAAGAACGTCAAAATCACCGAACTGCTGGCCACCAAGGCGCTGGAGCGCGTGCCGGCCGAATCCGCCGGCCCCGGCGAAATTGTCGCCGTCGCCGGTATCGAGGAGATCACCATTGGTGAGACCCTGACGGACGCCGAGAACCCGCAGCCGCTGCCGCTGATCACGGTGGATGATCCCGCGATCTCCATGACGATCGGTATCAACACCTCGCCGCTGGCCGGCAAGGTCAAGGGTGCCAAGGTCACTGCCCGCCAGGTCAAGGACCGCCTGGATAAGGAACTGATCGGTAACGTCTCCATCAAGGTGCTCCCCACCGAGCGTCCCGACGCCTGGGAAGTCCAAGGCCGTGGCGAGCTGGCGCTGGCCATCCTGGTGGAGCAGATGCGCCGCGAAGGCTTCGAGCTGACCGTCGGCAAGCCGCAGGTTGTGACCAAGCTGGTGGACGGCAAGATCCACGAGCCGATGGAGCACATGACCATCGACGTTCCCGAGGAATACCTGGGTGCCGTGACGCAGCTCATGGCCGCCCGCAAGGGCCGGATGACCAACATGGCCAACCACGGCACCGGCTGGTGCCGCATGGAGTTCATCGTCCCGGCCCGTGGCCTGATCGGTTTCCGTACCCGGTTCCTGACCGACACCCGCGGTGCAGGCATCGCCGCTTCCATCTCCGAGGGCTACGAGCCTTGGGCCGGTCCCATCGAGTACCGTACCAACGGTTCGATGGTTGCCGACCGTGCCGGTGTTGTGACCCCGTTCGCCATGATCAACCTGCAGGAACGCGGCTCCTTCTTCGTCAAGCCCACCTCCGAGGTGTACGAGGGCATGATCGTTGGCGAGAACTCCCGCGCCGATGACATGGACGTCAACATCACCAAGGAAAAGAAGCTCACCAACATGCGTGCCGCTTCCTCCGACACCTTTGAGAACCTGACGCCGCCGCGCGACCTGACCCTCGAAGAGTCGCTTGAATTCGCTCGCGAGGACGAGTGCGTCGAGGTGACCCCGGAGGCCATCCGCATCCGCAAGGTCATCCTGGACACCAACGAGCGTGCCAAGGCCAACCGCGCCCGCGCCAAGGCATAACAGCGCCTGAACACCAAGAATGCCACCGGTACTGCACCGGTGGCATTCTGCTTTAACATCCGTTCCGCTTTAATGTCCGTGCTGCGCAGCGACCCCGAGCCTGTGGTGCGAGGGGTGGCGCGGGGGCGGCCGTCACCGTGCGGGGCGCCGCCGGGGAGCGGGCGGAACCTCCTTGGCCGCCACCACGCGTTCCAGGGGGATAACGACGTCGGCCCGGCGGGTGCGGATAGTGCAGGAACCGGCGTCGCATGCCAGTAAGTGGCCCAGGGCATCGGTCAGGCCGCCGTCGATGCGGTAACGGACCACGACGCGGGTACCCGGGGCCGCAGCGGTCAGGAACCGGGCGGGCGCGGCAGCAGGCAGACTCACCAGTTCATACTAGGGTGCCGGCTAGGTTCGCGGGAACGTGCTGGGAGATAATAGGCTCAGATGTCAAGAGTCCGGCCGTGCTGCCGGATGCAAGAACCGGCGGGTCGCCGGAACCCAACGTGGAGAGGCCAGGGACGTGACGTACGTAATCGCGCAGCCGTGTGTGGATGTTAAGGACAAGGCATGCATCGAAGAATGCCCCGTGGACTGCATCTATGAGGGCGAGCGTTCGCTGTACATCCATCCGGACGAGTGCGTCGACTGTGGCGCCTGCGAACCGGTCTGCCCGGTGGAAGCCATCTACTACGAGGATGACACTCCGGATGAGTGGGCCGACTATTACAAGGCGAACGTCGAGTTCTTCGATGACCTCGGGTCTCCGGGCGGCGCGGCCAAGATCGGCAACACGGGCAAGGACCACCCGATGATCGCCGCCCTGCCGCCGCAGAACCAAGACCACTGACCCGGACGAGCGCCGTGACAGCAGCAGTGAATTCGTTTGGCCTGGCCCTGCCCGACTACCCCTGGGAGGCTATGGCACCTTATCTGGCCAAGGCGTCCAGGCACCCCGGCGGGGCTGTCAACCTGTCGATCGGCACGCCGGTGGATCCCACCCCGGCATTGGTTCAGGACGCCTTGAAGGCTGCCGCCGATGCCCCCGGCTATCCCACCGTGCACGGCACGCCGGCGCTCCGGGACGCCATTGCCGGCTGGTTCGAACGCCGGCGCGGAGTGTCCGGCCTGGATCCCCGCAACATCATGCCCACCGTGGGTTCGAAAGAACTCGTTGCCTGGCTTCCGCTGCTGCTGGGCCTCAAGCCGGGCGACGTCGTCGTCCGTCCCAAGGTGGCGTACCCCACCTACGATATCGGCGCAACCCTTGCCGGCGTCACCTCGGTGGCGACGGATAACCTGGACGAACTCGACGACGCCATGCGCGCCCGGGTACGCCTGATCTGGGTCAATTCGCCCGGCAACCCCACCGGCAGCGTGCGGGATGCCGAGTCGCTGAGGGCGCTGGTGGTCCAGGCCCGGGAACTGGGTGCCGTGGTGGCCTCGGACGAATGCTACGCGGAGCTCGGCTGGGGGGACTGGGACGTCCAGCGCGGCGGCCGTCGCGTTCCCAGCATCCTTGATCCACGCGTGGCGGGCGGCTCGCACCAGGGCCTGCTGGCGGTCTACTCGCTGAGCAAGCAGTCCAACTTGGCCGGCTACCGGGCGGCCTTCGTGGCCGGTGACCCGGACCTGATGCCCAACCTGGTCAACAGCCGCAAGCATGCGGGCATGATCGTTCCGTACCCGGTCCAGGAGGCCATGCGGGTGGCGCTGGGCGACGACGTGCACGTTGAGGCGCAGAAGGACCTCTACCGGGGCCGGCGTGAGCGGCTGGTGCCCGCGCTGCAGGCGTTCGGCCTCGAGATCAAGGAATCCGACGCCGGACTGTACCTTTGGTCCACTGCCGGGGAGGACACCTGGGACACGGTGGACCGCCTCGCGGACCGGGGCATCGTGGTGGGACCCGGCGTCTTCTACGGTGATGCCGGCAATGGTTTTGTCCGGGTTGCCCTGACCGGCACGGACGAACGCATTGACGCAGCGGTGGCCAGGCTGTCAGGAGCAGGTTCCTAGGAGCACGTAATATTCGTGTGACTCGTCCCACATCCGGGGCATTTTAGGCTGTCTCGGCGGGCTGCGGATTAGTGACACCCGCCAAGGAGCGGTAGTTTTTAAGTGACTATCAATGGTGGCTTTCTACAAGAAGGCAGCCCGGGTGTTGGAACCTGTCTTCTCAGGATCAGTGCGCGGCTCACCTGATGTTGGATCAAGCTTTCGACAGAGGCCCAGACGCCTCATGAAGGGGACTCCATGACTGAGACCAACAATGCTGCGACCCTGCTCCATGCAGGTGGCGAGCTGAAGCTCCCGCGCATCCAGGTTGTTGAAGGGAACGAGGGTTACGACGTCTCCAAGCTGCTGAAGCAGACCGGCGCCGTGACGTTTGACCCCGGCTTCATGAACACCGCAGCAACCACCTCGGCAATCACCTACATCGATGGCGATGCGGGCATCCTGCGCTACCGCGGATACCCCATCGAGCAGCTGGCGCAGCACTCCAGCTTCCTTGAGGTGTCCTACCTGCTGATCTACGGCAACCTGCCGACGCCCACCGAGCTGGATGAGTTCGACCAGAAGATCCGGCGCCACACCCTGCTGCACGAGGAGCTCAAGGGCTTCTTCGGCGGCTTCCCGCGTGACGCGCACCCCATGCCGGTGCTTTCTTCCGCAGTATCCGCGCTGTCCACGTTCTACCAGGACTCGCTGGACCCGTTCAACGCCGAGCAGGTGGAGGTTTCCACCATCCGCCTGATGGCCAAGCTGCCGGTCATCGCCGCTTACGCGCACAAGAAGTCCATCGGCCAGCCGATGCTGTACCCGGACAACTCCATGAACCTTGTGGAGAACTTCCTGCGCCTCAGCTTCGGCCTGCCGGCAGAGCAGTACGAGCTGGACCCGGTCATCGTCAAGGCGCTGGACCTGCTCCTGATCCTGCACGCGGACCACGAGCAGAACTGCTCCACCTCCACGGTGCGCCTGGTGGGCTCATCCAACGCAAACCTTTTCGCCTCGGTTTCGGCAGGCATCAACGCCCTCTTCGGCCCCGCCCACGGTGGCGCCAACGAGGCCGTCCTGAAGATGCTCCGCCAGATCCAGGCCGAGGGCCTCAAGCCCGAGGACTACATGGAGAAGGTCAAGAACAAGGAAGACGGCGTCCGCCTGATGGGCTTCGGGCACCGGGTCTACAAGAACTACGATCCGCGCGCCAAGATCGTCAAGGCCACCGCCCACGAGATCCTCACCAAGCTCGGCGGCAACGACGAGCTGCTGGAGATCGCACTCCGCCTGGAGGAGAAGGCTCTCAACGACGACTACTTCATCCAGCGCAAGCTCTACCCGAACGTGGACTTCTACACCGGCCTGATCTACAAGGCCATGGGCTTCCCCGAGAAGATGTTCACGGTCCTGTTCGCGATCGGCCGCCTGCCCGGCTGGATCGCGCAGTGGCGTGAAATGATCAGCGACCCCAACACCAAGATCGGCCGCCCGCGCCAGCTGTACATCGGCGAGCCGGAGCGGGACTACCCGGCACGCTGAAACCGGCCATAACGACGGCGGCCGCCCACCTTTCCAAGGTGGGCGGCCGCTTCGCGTTGTGCCACATTCAAGGGGACTACGAGGCGTAGCCCTGGGGGTTGTTCTTCTGCCACCGCCAGTGGTCCTCGCACATCTGGTCCACCGTCTTGGTGGTGGACCAGCTCAGATCCGCCAGCGCGGACGTGGCGTCGGCCCAGAACGCCGGCAGGTCTCCTGCGCGGCGGCCGGTGATCTCGTAGGGGATGGGCTTGCCGACGGCCTTTTCGAAGGACCGCAGGACCTCCAGGACGGAGGACCCCTTGCCGGAGCCCAGGTTCCAGCGGAAGACTCCGGTGCGGGCGGCAATGTGGTTCAGCGCAGCGACGTGTCCTTCGGCCAGGTCGACAACGTGGATGTAGTCCCGCAGGCAGGTTCCATCCGGGGTGTCGTAGTCGCCACCGAACACCATGAGTTTTTCGCGCCGGCCCACGGCCACTTGGGCTATGAACGGAACCAGGTTGTTGGGAATGCCCTGGGGGTCTTCGCCGATCCTGCCGGAGGGGTGCGCGCCCACCGGGTTGAAGTAGCGCAGGAGTGCTATGTGCCACCGGGTGTCCGCTGCGCCAAGGTCCGAGAGGATGTCCTCGATCTGCTCCTTGGTGCGCCCGTAGGGGTTGTTGGCACCGATCTCCATCTTTTCCACGTACGGAATGGGGTTGTGCTCTCCGTAGACGGTGGCGGAGGAGCTGAACACGATGGAGCGGACGTCGTGCCGGTCCATGACGCGGATCAGGTTCAGCGTGCCCACCAGGTTGTTGTAGTAGTAGTTCAGCGGCTCCCGGACCGACTCACCGACGGCCTTGAGGCCGGCGAAGTGGATCACGGCGTCGATGGCGGCGCCCGCAAACACCTTTTCGACGGCAGCTTCGTCCACCAGGTCGACGTGGTGGAACTCGGCGGCCTTGCCGCTGAGCTCGGCAACCCGCCGCAGCGACTCTTCGCTCGAGTTGACCAGGTTGTCGATGACAACGACCTCGTGGCCGGCTTCCTGCAGGGAAAGAACAGTGTGGGAACCGATGTAGCCGGTCCCACCTGTAACCAAGATTCTCATGCCCCAACGCTATCCCACGGCAGGTGCCGGCCGCCCCTGCTTTCCGGATGGCGGGCGCGATGTGACACCCGGAAAGAAGCACAAGTGTGCTAATAAGGAGGGTGCCCAAAATTGTTGATGCAGATGCCAGGCGGCAGGACGTGGTCCAGGCGGTTCTCCGGATAATCGCCGTTGACGGGCTGGAGCGCGCCTCGCTGCGTGAAGTGGCTGACGAGGCCGGCCTGGCGGTGGGCTCCGTCCGGCACTACTTTGCGGGAAGTGAAGAACTCCTCACTTTCTCGTTCGGCGCGGTGGTGGACCGCATCGTCGGACGGCTCCAGCAACTGCTGCCCGCTGTGGACGGGGCCGTCCCGGGCAGCCCGGAGCACCGCGAGGCCGTTTTAACCCTGCTGGGCGGATTGCTGCCGCTGGACCAGGAGAGCGCGGTGGAGGCCTGCGCCTGGCTGGCCTTCAAGAACGCAGCGCGGATCAGGCCGTTCCTTGCAGGCGTGGCGGACCGCAGCCACCGGGAGGTCGCCGCCGTCGTCGGGACGGTGGTTGCCGCGCTGCTGCCGGACGAACCGCAGGACAACCTGGTACTGGAGGCGGAGCGGTTGTTGGCCACCCTGGACGGCCTGTGCATGCACGCGTTGCTGCAGCCGGGTTGGATGACTGCGCAAATGTGCCGCGATGTCCTTGACCGGCACCTGGACAGCCTTGCCCGATGACCGGTACCCGGAGCATGTCCGGCACTACCGCGGATGGCCTGCGGGAATAGACTGAAAGCCGGTACGCCGGACAGCCTCATGATGTCCGGCGGAAGGCGGCCAGGGAAGGACTTTGAATGCACCACGCAAGCGGTTCAGGATGGCAAATCACCACGGACACGTCCGGACCGATGATAATTGCGCTCTACGTCCGGGATGCGGCGGCCCTCAACGGCGTGGGCCGTCCCGTGCTGTCCCACGCGGCTCCCAAGATCAGGTCCGCCGACCACACCCACCTGACCGCGGAGGTTGGTGGACTCAGCGCACTGAAGACCGAATGGGAGGCCTGGTGGGACCAACTGCTCAAGGCGCACCCGCAGACGGTGCCCGAACTCTCTCCACCGGATTTTGAGGCGTTCGGCAACTCCCCGGCCCTGCAGCGTGTCCTGCAGGCGCACTTCGGCTCAGCCCTCACCTGGGCCAGGGAACGCAGGAGCGAGTATGCCGAACTGGAGGGGGAACGGGTCGCCAGCGGCACCGACCAACTGCTTGCGGAGATGGTGGATGACAGGCTGATGGAAATCGGGCGCGATTCGCGGGACTTCCGGCTGACCATCATCGAACTGCCGCTGGACGAGCAGCGGGCGTGGTACCTGGAACCGGACAAGATCATCATGAGCCAGGAACTGATGGGCCAGCCGGAGCTGTTCCGCAGCTACGTCCAGCCGGTGCTGGAAATCCTGGTCTGACCCCGCAGGCTCAACTGCCGCCGTCGCCCTGCCGCAGCGTGATGCGCACCTGCCCGGCTGCCGTGGTGGAATCCTGCCAGTCGCCGCCTGAACGCTGCCACGTCCGCCCGGCAACATCAACCCGGGTCACCGCCAGGTCCTTGGCGTTGGCCACTGCCCACTGGGCAATGGACCACGCCATCTCCCCGTCGGCTTCCACTACCAGGGTGGCGCCGTCTGCCTGGGAATCCACGCCACCGTAGGCCTGCTCCAGTTCGCCCGCCACCGCGGCCGCATCCCCTGTGGCGGTGGCCGAGCGCAGCGTGCACTTGACCCCCTCCGGTGTCTGGCCGGTCAGGCCGGAGGCAAACGCCCGGCCCATGTCCTCGTGCTGGGCGTAAGCGCCGGGATGGGCCGAGCGCTGAACCCGCTGAGCGGCATCGGTGATGTCGAGCGCCTCGTACCCTGGAATCTTCACCAAAGCGTCGTAGAAAGCGTTGACGGCGTAGTACGGGTCCATGATCTGCGCTTCGCTGCCCCAACCCTGGGAGGGCCGCTGCTGGAAGAGCCCCCGCGAATCCGGACCGGCTTGGTCCCCGTGCCCGATGTTGCGCAGCTTCGACTCCTGCATGGCGGTGGCGAGTGCGATGGTGGCAGCGCGGGCCGGCAATCCACGCCGCACCGCCACGGCGGTGATGAGGGCGGCGTTGGCCGCCTGGTCCGGTGCCAGCTCCCCGCTGCGGTTGCCCGCAGAGGCAGTACAGCGTTCCGAAACGAGGGTTTCGGAACGCTGCACGAAGTACACAGCGGTATAAATGCCGCCCGCTGCCAGCGCGAGGGCCAGCAGGAGGACCGCCAGGCGGCGCAGGCCGCGTCTTCGTCCCACCGGCGGATCAGTTGGCGTGCAGGGCGTCGTTCAACTCGACGGTCTGGCCGGCGCGGGGGAGCGCCTCGACGGCGCCGGTGGTGGAGTTGCGGCGGAACAGCAGGTTGGGCACGCCCGAGAGTTCAGCAGCCTTGACGATCTTGGTGGTGTCTTCGCCGACCTCGTCCTTGGGACCGGGGATGCGCACCCGGGTGCCGGCCGTGACGTAGAGGCCGGCTTCGACAACGGAGTCATCGCCGATGCTGATACCCACGCCGGAGTTGGCACCGAGCAGCACACGCTCACCGATAGTGATCTTTTCCTTGCCGCCTCCGGACAAGGTACCCATGATGGATGCGCCGCCGCCGACATCGCTGCCGTCACCGGTCACGACGCCGGCCGAAATGCGGCCTTCCACCATGGAGGTCCCCAGGGTTCCGGCGTTGAAATTGACGAAGCCCTCGTGCATGACGGTGGTGCCGGCGGCCAGGTGCGCGCCAAGGCGGACCCTGTCGGCGTCGGCAATCCGCACGCCGGTGGGCACCACGTAGTCCACCATCCTCGGGAACTTGTCGATGCCGTAGACGGTGACGGCGCCGCGCCGGCGGAGCCTGGCGCGGGTCAGTTCGAAGCCTTCGACGGCGGCGGGCCCGAAGTTGGTCCACACGACGTTGGGGAGCTTGCCGAAGATGCCGTCGAGGTTGATGGTGTTGGGCTTGACCAGACGGTGCGAGAGGAGGTGCAGGCGCAGGTAGGCGTCGGCGGTGTCCGCGGGGGCTTCATCGAGGTTGATCTGGACGAACACGACCTTCTGCTCGGTACCGCGGTCCTCGTCAGCGCCGTTCTCGGCAATGCGGGTCAGGGTTTCGTCGGCGTGCTCCACCGAGCGGAGGTTCTCGGCGGCGACACCAAGCGCCGGTGCCGGGAACCAGACGTCCAGGACGCTTGCATCCCCGGTGGCGATGGTGGCGACGCCAAAGCCGTGGGCGGAACGGTCATCGGTGTCAGGGGTGAGGGTTTCGGGCACGGCAGAGGAAGCGGTCTCAGTCATGTGCTCCAGTCTATCGAGGGGCGGGCAGCCCGTTCGAACTAGACTGGCTTCGTGACTGCTGAAACCGCCCCTGACTCGTCCCTGTCCATCCTTGACCTGCGCCAGGACGTGGCGTTGCTGACTGCCGCGGTGATGGACATCAACAGCGTGTCGGGCAATGAGAAGCAGCTCGCGGACGCCGTGGAAGCCGCTTTGCGGGGGATTCCCCAGCTGACCGTGGTCCGGGACGGGGACGCCATCGTTGCCCGCACGGAACTGGGCCGCAGCGAACGCGTCATCCTCGCCGGACACCTGGACACGGTCCCGCTGCCCCTGACGGAAGGTTCCAGGGGGACGGTCCCGTCCAGCTGGGACTCCGGCGTTCCTGGCGAAGGCATCCTCTACGGCCGCGGAGCCACGGACATGAAAGGCGGCGTGGCGGTCCAGCTGGCGCTGGCAGCAGGAATGTTCGACGGCGGCGCCCAGCCCGGACGCGACGTCACCTTCGTCTTCTATGACCACGAGGAAGTGGATGCGGTCAAGAGCGGACTGGGACGTTTGGTCCGCAACCACGGCCACCTCCTGCAGGGGGACTTCGCCATCCTGCTGGAACCCACGGACGGCACGGTGGAAGGCGGCTGTAACGGAACCAGCCGGTTCGAGGCCAGCACTTCCGGTGAAGCCGCCCATTCCGCACGCGCCTGGATGGGCAGCAACGCCATCCACGCCGCGGCCCCCATCCTGGCGCGCCTGGCCGCCTATGAACCACGTACCGTCACCGTTGACGGCCTGGATTACCGCGAAAGCCTTAACGCGGTGAAGATCAACGGCGGTACGGCCGGCAACGTCATCCCCGACCGCTGCGTGGTGGAGATCAACTACCGGTTCGCCCCGGACAAAACGTCGGACCAGGCCGAAGCCCATGTCCGGGAATTGCTGGCAGGCTTCGACCTAGTGCGCACCGATGCCGCCGCCGGCGCCCGCCCCGGCCTGCAGCACCCTGCTGCCGCCTCTTTCGTTGCCGCCGTGGGAGCCGAACCCAAACCCAAATACGGGTGGACCGACGTCGCCCGTTTCAGTGAGCTGGGCATCCCGGCGGTGAACTTCGGCCCGGGCGACCCGCTGCTGGCGCACAAGGACAACGAACACGTATCCGCCGACGCAATCCGCGCCTGCCTCCGGGCGCTGCAGGATTGGCTCGCCGGATAATACTGTTTGTATTAAAAAGAGCAGGTCCGCAACTCCCGGGAGTTGCGGACCTGCTCTTTGTTCAGGGTGTGCTAAACGGGTCCGGCGTGTCCGACCTGAAGGTCCGCCGTCGTGTTTGCAGTTGCCACGCCGCCAGCTGCCTTCCGGGAGCCGCGGCGTTCGATCCACACCGCAATCCTGGACACGGAGATGTTGATGGCAATGTAGATCGCTGCCGCCACAAAGAAGATCGGGAACAGGTACTGCGTTCCCAGGAAGTCCGCCATGACCTGCACCGCCCGCAGCAGCTCGCCGTAGGCCACGATGTAACCCAGCGAGGTGTCCTTCAGGAGGACCACCATCTGCGCTACAAGGGACGGCATCATGCGCCGGATCGCCTGCGGCAGTTCGATCAGCATCCGGGATTTGAAGCTCGTCAGGCCAATGGCCAGGCCGGCTTCGCGCTGTCCTTTGGGGAGGGACTGGATACCGGCACGGATGATTTCAGCGAACACCGCTGCGTTGTAGAGGACCAGGCCGGCAACGACAGCGATGAATGCGGACGTACCGAATCCGAGGAGGATAAAGAGCATCATCAGGACAACGGGCATACCGCGAAGGAATTCGAGGATGATGCGCATGGGTATCCGGATGACCGCCGCGTCTGAAATCCGCAGGAGGCATAGCAGCAGGCCAAGCGGAAATGCGATGACTGCTGCCAGGGCGGCTGCGGACAGGGTCGAACCAAGGCCGTTGCCGAGAAGCCGCCAAACATCGGCGCGGGTGAAAATCTGCCAGCGGCGGCCCTCGAAGATGCCTTGCTGGGCCAAGGTCATGACCACCCAGGCCAGCAGGCCAAGGATCAGGAGACCGCCGATGATTGAAGCAATGAGTGAAACCCGGCGTGCTTTGGGGCCGGGGACGTCATACAGGACGGAGCTCATCGGGCAATCGCCACCTTTCGTTCCACCGTGTTGGCGAGGATTCCCAGCGGAACGGTGAGGAGCAGATAGAAGAAAGCCGTGCCCAACAGGACTGTGATGACCGCGTCACCGTTGGCGTTGGCCAGTTGCCGGCCATAGCCGAACAGCTCCAGGACAAAGAAGGCGCCGGCAACGGATGAGTTCTTCACCAGCGCGATCAGGATGTTGATCAGCGGCGGGATCACCGTCCGCAGTGCTTGCGGAAGAATGATGAGCGAGAGTACTTGGCTGAACTTCATGCCAATGCTGCGGGCTGCTTCGGCTTGGCCCACGGGCACGCTGTTGACGCCCGACCGGACAGCTTCGGCGATGAACGCGGCCGTGTACGTACTGAGGGCGATAATTGCGGCGACCTCGAACTGCTCAAATTTGACCCCGAGGCGGGGGAGCACGACCGCCGCGAAGAAGAACGCGATGGTCAGCGGTGTGTTGCGGAGTACTTCCACGTAGACGGTGCTGAAACCGCGCAACGCCGCCACCGGGGATACCCGCGCTGCGGCCAGCAACGTTCCGAGGATCAGCGCGAAGATACCCGATACGACGGAAAGGAAAAGAGTGCGGAGAAAACCCTCCCAATACAAGGGCAGGTTTTCAATGATGACGTCCATAAGATCCTTCGGCTGTATGCGTGGACGGAGTGAAGGCGGTGGTGCCGGGGCTGCTTGGCGGCCCCGGCACCTATGGAACGCTGCTCAGTAGCGGTTGATGGCCGGCAGGCTCGGTGCAGTCTTGATGACTGAACCTGCGGTGGCTTCCCAGGCCTTCTTGTAAGAACCGTCCTTCTCGAAGGACTCAAGCTGGTCGTTGATCCAGTTACGGAACTCCGTGTCGCCCTTCTTCAGGCCGATGCCGTAAGGCTCCTTGGTAAAGGTTTCTTCTGATGCAAGCTTGAAAGCGTCCGGCTCCTTGTCAACGAACCCGGCGAGGATCACGTTGTCAGTGGTAACGGCTTCAACCTGCTTGTTGCGCAGCGGCTCCAGGCAGGCGGAGTAGGTAGCGGCAGGCACCAGTTCGGCGCCGTACTTGTCCACGATGGTCGCAGCGGGGGTGGAGCCGGTTACGGAGCACACCTTCTTGCCCTTGACGTCCTCGGGCTTCTTGATGGAGTCGTTGTCCTTGTTCACCATCAAGGCCTGGCCTGCTTCGTAGTACGGGCCGGCGAAGTCAACGACCTGCTTGCGCTTGTCGCTGATGGTGTAAGTCGCGATGACGATGTCCACCTTGCCCTGTTCGATGAAGGGCTCGCGGTTTGCGGAGACAGTTTCGGACCATTCGATCTTGTCAGCGGCGATGCCCAGCTTGGCGGCGATCAGTTTGCCGATTTCAACGTCGAAACCGACGGGCTTGCCATCCAGGCCGACCTGGCCGAACAGCGGCTGATCGAACTTGGTGCCGATCTTGATGGTGCCGGCGGAGGACAGCTTCTCCATGGTGGTTCCGGCTGCGAACGACGGCTTCTCGACGGGGCTCGGGTTGCTGGAGCCGCCTGAGTCTCCACCGCCGCAGGCGCTAAGGGACAGGGCGAGGGCGGCTGTAGCCGCCACGACGAAGGACTTTCGTCGGGACATAAATGCCTTCATGACATTCCTTTCATTGATGGCCGTTGGGTTCTCGGCCTGGATGCGAACTGAGTGTGGTTGCTTGGGGATCAGTGCGTGAGGAGCTTCGAGAGGAAGTCCTTGGCACGGTCGCTCTTCGGGTTGTTGAAGAATTCCTCCGGGGTGGCGTCCTCCACGATCTGGCCGTCTGCCATGAAGACCACGCGGTCAGCAGCCTTTCGGGCGAAGCCCATCTCGTGGGTGACCACGATCATGGTCATGCCTTCCTTGGCCAGCTGGACCATGACGTCCAGGACCTCGTTGATCATTTCGGGGTCGAGCGCGGACGTGGGTTCATCGAACAACATGACCTTCGGCTTCATTGCCAAGGCGCGCGCGATGGCGACGCGCTGCTGTTGTCCGCCGGAAAGCTGGGCGGGAAGCTTGGGCGCCTGGTGCCCTACGCCTACCCGTTCCAAGAGTGCCATGGCATCTTTCTCCGCGGCCGTCTTGGAAACGCCTTTGACCTTGATGGGCCCGAGCGTCACGTTTTCAAGGATGGTCTTGTGTGCGAAAAGGTTGAAAGACTGGAAGACCATGCCAACATCGGCGCGGAGCTGGGCCAGTTCCTTGCCTTCCTCGGGCAGGACTTTCCCGTCGATGGTGATGGTTCCACCCTCAATGGTTTCCAGGCGGTTGATGGCGCGGCAGAGGGTGGACTTACCGGAGCCCGAAGGTCCGATGACCACAACAACCTCGCCCTTGCGGACCTGCAGGTTGATGTCCTTCAGAACGTGCAGCTGGCCGTAATGCTTATTAACGGCGTTCAGGGAGACGAGGGCATCGCCGGGCACATGAGTAGTCATAGGAAAGAATCTAGCGAACAACGGTGGGTTATGACGCCAATCACCCCAAGTTCATGCCGATCGTGATTCAAGAGATACCTGGAGTCGGAGGTTAGCCTAGGGGAATGAGTACCAACGCTGATCCGGCCAAGACAACCCAGCCACGCCGCAAAGGGCCCCTTGAACTGCGCCGCAAGCAGGCCGCCGTGGAAATGTCCGACCAGCATCTGCTCGATACCAAAGGCCCCGGCCAGTTCGTCCACACCGACCCCTGGCGGGTCCTGCGGATCCAGAGCGAATTCGTCGAAGGATTCGGTGCGCTGGCGGACATTGGAAAGGCCGTCAGCGTTTTTGGTTCCGCCCGCACCAAGCCCGGCAGCAAGTACTACGAAATGGGCGTCGAGGTGGGGCGCAAGCTCGCCGAGGCCGGGGTGGCGGTTATCACCGGCGGCGGCCCCGGATCCATGGAGGCGGCCAACCGGGGGACGGTGGAAGGCAACGGCGTATCCGTGGGCCTGGGCATTGAGCTGCCCTTCGAGCAGGGCCTGAACCAGTGGGTGGACCTGGGTATCAACTTCCGCTATTTCTTCGCCCGCAAGACCATGTTCGTCAAGTACGCGCAGGGCTTTATCGTGCTGCCGGGCGGCCTGGGCACCCTGGATGAGCTGTTCGAGGCCATGGTCCTGGTCCAGACACGGAAGGTGACGTCGTTCCCGATCGTGCTCCTTGGCGTCGAATTCTGGGGGCCGATGATCGAATGGATCCGGGGCACCCTGGTGGCCGAGGGAATGGTCTCGGAGAAGGACCTGGACCTGATCCAGCTAGTTGACGATCCCGCCGAAGCGGTGGACCGTGTGCTTCACGTTGCCGTGACCCCGTCCATGAATGGTGAGCAGCGGCCGGAGTAGTACAGGGGCCACGGCCTGGCCCGGTTCCGTGCCGTGGGCCGCGGACCGGCGGGATGGATCTGGCACGATGGGACAGTGAGTTTCTTTCTGGTATTCCTCGCCGTGGTCCTGGTGGCGGCGGTCCTGTGGGCCGGCCTGGGCCGGCGCTCCCGCGGTACCGGCGGTGCCGGGCTGCCTGCACTGCTGGGTGCCGGCCTCGAGGACCCGCCCGCAAACCTCCCACCGGTCTTGCTGCCGGCACACGCCGGACCTGAGGACGTGGACCAACTACGGTTCTCGCTCGGGCTGCGCGGCTACCGGATGGACCAGGTGGACCAGGTCCTGGAGGACCTGCGGGACCAACTCGCCGCCAGGAACCGGGAAGTGGCGGAGCTCCGCAGCCGGCTGGCTGCGATGGAAGGCGACGTACCGGAACCGGATTCCGACGCCGGCCCGGCCGCCCCCGCGAACCCGGCACCGGCTGACCCGGGCACCTCCGCGGACGCGGACGAGGCCGCCCGCGGGACCGCCGTGCCGGGGACGGGCGGCCCGTGAGCACGGTGGACCGCCGCAGCCCCCTGGCATCTGCCCACACTGCCGCACTCCGGGCTGCTTCCGCCGTCCGCGGCTGGCCGTGGTGGATCCAAACCACTGTCCTGTATGCCGCCGCCCGCCTGGTCTCGGCGTGCATCTTCATGGCCGCCGCGCTCCACCAGGGCGTCAACCCCTGGTTCCCGCCGAAGCCGGACTACTGGAATTTCATCAACATCTGGGATGCCCGCTGGTACGCCACGGTCATCGCCGATGGCTACCCTTCCGTGCTCCCCACGGACGCCGCCGGAAACGTGCAGGAAAACACGTGGGCCTTCTACCCGCTTTTTCCCGCGCTGGCCGGCGGGCTCAGCCGCCTCACCGGCATGAATTCCGCCGCATCGCTGACCGTGATCGCCATGCTGGCCGGCTGGGGCGCCGCGTTGCTGGCCTACGTCCTGTTCCGGCAGCGGGCGGACCATGGCCAGGCGATGTGGGGCGTCGCGTTCTTCTCGACCTTTCCCGTTTCGGCCGTGCTGCAGGTGCCGTACGCCGAACCATTGTCCCTCCTTCTGCTTGCGTGGGCCCTCCTGCTGGTGCTGCGCCGCCAATACCTGTGGGCCATGCCGGTGGTGTTCGTGCTGTGCCTGTCGCGGCCCGTGGGCGTGCCCTTTGCGGCCATGGTGGGCCTGCTGCTGGTCTGGCGCGCCGTGGACCGTCTCCGGGGCGGCGCCGCGCCGGGAACGGAAGAAGAATCACACTCGGTGCGGGACCTCGCCGCGCTGACTGGACTCACCGCCGTCGCAGGTGTGTCCGCACTGGTCTGGCCTGCTGCCGCGTGGGCCGCCACGGGTGACCCACAGGCCTACACCAAGACCGAAACTGTGTGGCGGGGGCAGGACCTGGTGCCGTTCAAGCCCTGGTTCGATACCGGCGTCGAACTTTTCGGCCCCGTCCTTGGCCTGCTGGCGCCGTTGGTCTTTGTGGCACTGTTCGGCGTGATGCTGTTCCTTCCCCCGGTAGTGCGGCTCGGTGCCGAACTCCGGCTGTGGTGTGCCTGCTACATGGGCTACCTGCTGATGTTCCTCCACCCGCAGACCAGCACGTTCAGGATGCTGCTGCCCCTGTTTCCGCTGGCCCTGGGCGCTGCCTTCCTTTCCCGGTCCCGGGCTTACCGCGGAACCGTGGTGGCCATGTTCGTGCTGTTGCAGATCGTGTGGATCGTGTGGCTGTGGGCCTGGGCCCAGCTGCCGGGAGGCGGCGATTATCCGCCCTAGCGGGAGGGGCTTCCGTGCAGGTCAGGCCGGGAATGCCCGGCGCACGGAAATGTCCATCGATTAGCTACGTGCGGGTAAATCCGCGATAATAGTAAGTAAGCAAGGACACAAGCATCCAGAAAACGCGCAGCCTCGGCGGGGGGAGCACCACCCCGCCACAGCCGCTTGATCGACATGCGGACCCAGCCCGCCCGGGCTGATCAGTCCTGGAACAAAATGGAGGGGAATTCCTCATGGCGGCTATGAAACCACGTACCGGCGACGGCCCAATGGAAGTCACCAAGGAGGGCCGCAGCCTGATCATGCGCGTCCCGCTCGAAGGCGGCGGGCGCCTCGTGGTCGAGCTGAACGCTGCCGAAGCAGCCAACCTCAAGGAATGCCTGGTGGGCGTTACCGAATAGTCGTGCCGGACAGGGTCCGTGGCCTCGTGCCGCGGACCCTGTCCTGTTTCCGGCCTACTTCTTGACGGCGACCAGCAGGCCGTCGCCGGTGGGGAGCATCGCCGACGCCAGCCGGTCGTCGTCGCGGATGGCCCTTCCCACCTGGCGCAGCACCACCGTAGTGGCCTCGCGGCCGGCCGGGTTGGCCACCTTGTCCTTGTCCAGGGCGTCATTGATAATCAACAGGCCCGACCTCTTGAGGAGCCGGATGGCCTGCTCGACGTAGCCGGGCAGGCCGGGCTTGTCGGCGTCGATGAAGACCAGGTCATACGCGCCGTCAGTGAGGCGCGGCAGGACATCGCCGGCCCGGCCGGAAATGGTGCGCGTGCGGTTTGCCGGACTGCCGGACTCGGTGAACGCCTCGCGGGCCGCGCGCAGGTGTTCGACGTCCACGTCAATGGTGGTCAGGACAGCGTGCGGGCCAAGGCCCCGCAGCAGGCAGACGCCGGAGACACCGGCGCCGGTGCCGATCTCGACGGCGGTCTGCGCCTTCGACGCGGCAGCAAGGACCGTCAGGACCGCGCCGACACCGGGGCTGATGGCACTCACGCCCAATTCAAAGGAACGTTCCCGGGCCCGAAGCATGACCTCATCCTCAGCGGGCAGATCTTCTGCATAGGACCAGCTGCTGGACTTGTCGGCGCTCATGAATTATCGCTTTCTGGGCGTGAAGGGGGAATGTCCCCTTTAGCCTACTGTGTCCGGCCCCGCCGGCCCGGGAAGAGGCTGTTGCGCCGAAGGCTGAAGTTACCCTGCGGTCAGGAAATTCCCAGCCAAGTTTGACATGATTGGAATCCGCTCATCCAAAAGGTGACCGGCGCCGAATCAGAGATGTCAACAGTATCCGGGCGTTAGCATTCCACGAGGGGAGTGGACGATGTCATCTTCAGTTGTGGCACCTGTCCCTGCAGTCAACAATCCCGATGATGAGTGGGTCCGTCCCACCTGGGAAGAAGTGGTCACCAATCACTCCGCGAAGGTCTACCGGCTGGCCTACCGCCTGACCGGGAACAAGTTCGACGCCGAGGACCTCACCCAGGAGGTGTTCGTCCGCGTCTTCCGTTCACTGGAAAACTTCAAGCCGGGCACCCTGGACGGCTGGCTGCACCGCATCACCACCAACCTGTTCCTCGACCAGGCGCGCCGGAAGACGCGCATCCGGTTCGACGCCCTGGCGGAGGACGCCGAGTCCCGGCTGCCCGGCCGCGAACCGGGCCCCGAGCAGAGCTTCGAGCTGAACAACCTGGACCTCGATGTCCAGGCAGCGCTGGAGGAACTCCCGCCGGACTTCCGTGCCGCCGTCGTCCTCTGCGACCTCGAAGGCCTGTCCTATGACGAAGTGGCCGAGGCGCTCGGCGTCAAACTCGGCACCGTCCGTTCCCGTATCCACCGCGGCAGGACCATGCTGCGGGAAAAGCTGGCACACCGTGACCCGCGCCCGCACCAGGGACGCCGCAAGCTCTCCATGCCGCGCATAGCGGGCATCCTCTGATCGGCGCATGAGGTCCCAGTTTCCTTTCGGCGGCAAGCACCAGCGCTCCGGCAGCCACCTCGAGGCGTGCCAGGAGTGTGCCGCCACTGTCCGCCGGGAACGGCAGTACCTTGAGCGCCTCCGCCAAGCGCCGGTCCCGCCCGCCAGCGAGGACCTGACGGCACGGCTTCTGGCGCGCACCCACGAACTCGCGGCGCAGCCTGAAGCACCCGCGGGCCCCACCGGAAGCCGGATGGCCGCCCGGGCCCTGGCGTTCACCGCGGGAGGGACCATGGCCGCGGCCGGCGTGCTCGCCGTGGGGGCGTTCACCGCAGCGGGGGATCCGGTGGCGGGGGAACCGTCAGGAACGGAGGCGGCGTTTTCCCACGTTTCCTCGCAGAGCCCAACGGATGGGCGCCCGCTGGATCCCGCCCAACTGGCCTCGCTGCGTTCTGAAGGCTGGGCCTGCCCGGAACTGCAGGCCATGGGATTCCACCTCGAAGCCGCACGGGCGGTGCTGGTGGAAGGACAACCGGCGGTGGAGCTGCGCCTTACCGACGGTGCCCATCACGCCACGGTCACCGAGCAGCACCCGTCCAAACCGGGTGCCGGGACGTCGCAGGCGTGGTCCTTGACCCCGGCGTCCGCGACCTACCGGACCGCCGGCCTCACCATCACCTACCGCTCGGACCTTCCTGCGGCGCGGGCCGACGACGCCCTTCCGATCCTCAAGAACGTCGCTGATGCCGCCACCGAGGGTGTTGCGGCCTCCGTTCCAGAAGCGTCCGCAGGAAAGTCCGGGGAGCCGCTGGAGTCACGGCTGGAGCGCGGCATCAGCAAGATCGCAGCCCTGTTCACCCCGTGACGCGGACTGTTTCCACGTCAGCCGGACGGGAATCGTCACTGGCAGCCCGGAGAGGGTAATCTTCCTAAAGTGTTTGGTATCAACGGCCCGGAATTCATAATTCTGCTGATCATAGGCGTTCTCGTGATCGGCCCCCAACGGCTGCCCGAATATACCCAGAAGCTGGCAAACCTGGTCAAGGAAGTCCGCCGGATGGCCTCCGGTGCCCGTGAGCAAATCAAGGAAGAAGTAGGCATCGACATCGACGATGTCGATTGGAAGAAGTACGATCCCCGCCAGTACGACCCCCGCCGCATCATCAAGGAAGCACTTTTCGACGACGACACCAAACCCGTCAGCGCCGGAGCCCCGGCCGCGGTGGCGGCGGTTTCCGGCGCGGCTGCAGTGGCCGACGCCGCACCTTCCCGTCCTGAGCGGGTTGTGGAGCGGCTCGCCCCGGGCGAAACCGCTCCCTTCGATACCGAAGCCACCTAGGGCGCTGGTCAGCGGGGCTGGAGGCCCAGCTTCATCCCGGCAAGGCCCCGCGGTGTGGCGGCAAGCTGCGCCGCGATACCTGTCAACGCCACGCCTGCCGCGGAATCGGGCCGGCCAAGCACGATCGGAACCCCGGCGTCACCGCCCTCGCGAAGTTGGATATCCAGCGGAATCTGGCCCAGCAGCGGCACCGGAACGCCGAGCGTGGTGCTGAGCCGCCCGGTAAGGACTGTCCCGCCGCCGCTTCCGAAGAGTTCCATCCTGCCGCCGCCGGGCATGTCCAGGTACGACATGTTCTCAATGACACCGGCGATCTTCTGGCCGGTCTGGGCTGCGATCGCACCCGCGCGTTCGGCCACGTCCGCTGCCGCAGCCTGGGGCGTGGTGACCACCAGGATCTCAGCCTTGGGCAGCAACTGCGCCACCGAAATGGCGATGTCCCCGGTCCCCGGGGGAAGGTCCAGGAACAGTGCGTCCAGGTCGCCGAAGTAGACGTCCGTGAGGAATTGTTCCAGGGCCCGGTGCAGCATGGGTCCCCGCCAGGCGACAGGCTGGTTCCCGGTGACGAACATCCCGATGGAGATGACCTTCACACCGTAGGCAACCGGGGGAAGGATCATGTCATCCACCTGGGTGGGAGCCTGGGTGATGCCCATCAAGGCGGGGACGGAGAAACCGTAGACGTCCGCGTCCACGATGCCCACTCGCAGGCCCCGGGCAGCCAAGGCAGTGGCAAGGTTTACAGTCACCGAGGATTTCCCCACCCCGCCCTTGCCGCTGGCCACCGCATAGACCTTGGTCAGCGACTCGGGCTGGTTGAACGGGATGGTGCGTGCGCCGCCGGGGCCGCGCAGCTTCTCCTTGAGCGCATCCCGCTGGGCCTGGTCCATGACCTTCAGGTCGACGTCGACGGCGGTGACGCCGGGGACCGCGGACAGGGCCTTGCGGGCATCGGCTGTGATCGTGTCCCGCAGCGGGCAACCCGCAATGGTGAGCAGGACTGCGACGGTGACCCGGCCGTCGTCGGACACCTGGACGGAGTCCACCATCCCCAGTTCGGTGATCGGGCGGCGGAGCTCAGGGTCAATAACGGTTGCCAGGGCGTGGGTGACGGCCTGGAGCAGCGGGGATTTGCTGGATGGTGCCGGATCCATGGGGGCGCTCACGTGAGGGGCCTCGGCTTTCGTGCTGGTGCGGCGAAGTGCAGCCGGATGATCCGGACTAGCGTTCGTTGGTGGAATGGCCGGGCTTGACCCGGGGGATCTGCTGGGTCCGCGGGCCACGCTGCCGGTCCCTCTGCTCACGCAGTTTGTCCTTGACCTTGTCCCGCGGTGACTCATGGGAACCGGGGCCGGAGTCGTCGTGGGTCCGGAGTTCCTCCTGGGCTTCCAACATGTCCTCCAGGAGTGAGCGCAACTCCGCCCTGACGTAGTCACGGGTGGCTACTTCACGCAGCGCGATCCGCAGGGAGGCCAACTCCCGGGTGAGGTACTCGGTGTCGGACAGGTTGCGTTCGGCGCGCTGCCGGTCCTGCTGCAGCGAGACGCGGTCGCGGTCGTCCTGGCGGTTCTGCGCGAGCAGCAGCAGGGGTGCCGCGTAGGAAGCCTGCAGCGACAGCATCAGGGTCAGCAGGGTGAAGCCGAGGTCCCTCGAGTCGAACTGCCACTCGACGGGCGCCCAGGTGTTCCAGCCCAACCAGAAGATGCAGAACACCGTCATGTACACCAGGAACTGCGGCGTGCCCATAAACCGGGCAAAACCCTCGGTGGCGTGCCCGAATGCGTCCGGATCCGGCTTGAACTTGGGCAGGATCCGCTGACGGGCGCTTAGGGGTGTGTCGAGGCTGCCTTTTGCTTCCGCGTTGGCCAGGCTCCGCTGGTTGGGGTTCTTCGGGGCGCTGTTATCAGCCAATGCGGCCACCGAGCTTTCTTATCGGGGCTTCGCCATCGTGGGCGCGCCAGTCGTCCGGCAACAAGTGATCCAATACGTCATCAACAGTCACCGCCCCCACAAGCCGGCCGGCGTCGTTGACCACCGGGAGGGAGTTGAGGTTGTAGGTGGCCAGGGTCCGGGCCACCTCACTGATGTGGGCCTGGTCGGACAAAGGCTCGAGGTTCTTGTCCACCAGGTTGCCCAGTGCCTCGAACGGCGGGAAACGGAGCAGCTGCTGGATGTGCACCACGCCCAGGAAGCGGCCGGTGGGGGTCTCGAGCGGCGGCCGGGCGATGAAGATCGACGACGCCAGCGCAGGGGAGAGCTCCTCCCGCCGCACATGGGCCAGGGCTTCGGCCACCGTGGCTTCCGGCGGCAGGATCACCGGCACGGGCGTCATCAGGCCGCCGGCCGTGTCCTCGTCGTATTCGAGCAGGCGGCGGACGTCCTCGGCGCCTTCGGGCTCCATCAGCTGGAGGAGTTCCTCGGCCTGGGCGGAAGGGAGTTCGCCCAGGAGGTCGGCGGCGTCGTCGGGGTCCATTTCCTCAAGGACGTCGGCGGCGCGCTGGACATCCAGCGCGGAGAGGATTTCCACCTGATCGTCCTCGGGAAGCTCCTGGAGGACGTCGGCCAGCCGCTCGTCCTGCAGTTCGCTGGCAACTTCGAAACGGCGCTTGTCGCTCATCTCCTGCAGTGCCTCGGCAAAGTCTGCGGGCTTGAGGTCTTCGTGGTTGGCCACGAACTGCGTGGCTGCCTGCGGCTCGGTGCGTGCTCCCTGCTGGGCGTCCGCCCAGTCAATGATCAGGGTTTCATTGCGGCGCAAGCGGCTCAAAGGGGACAGCGAGTGGCCGCGCCGGACAAAGAGCTTGCTGACGAACCAGTCCCGGGACCGGTGCTGGTCGATCGCGATGTCCTCGATGGTGGCGTCGCCGCTGCCGTCGCGGAGGGTGACCCGCCGGTCGAACATCTCCGCCACCACCAGGGTTTCGGCTCCACGCTGTTCGAACCGGCGCAGGTTGACCAGGCCGGTGCAGATAATCTGCGTCTGATCGATCGAGGTGATCCGCGTCATGGGCACGAAGACGCGCTTCTTCCCCGGAACTTCCACCACGATACCCACCACATGCGGCGCACCCTGGGTCCCCCTGGACAGCACAACAACATCGCGCAGCCGGCCCAGGCGGTCACCCAAGGGGTCGAAGACATCCAGGCCCAGGAGGCGTGCCACGAAGACACGGGTAGGTGTTGTGCTCACCACTACAGGCTACCGAGTCTGCTCTCTTTTAGCTGAATTTACAGGCAGCACCCATCTTGATGGGCAAGAATGGGTGTATGTCCAACATTTTTGGTGCTCCCAAGACCGGCGGCCCCACCGGACCGGATGACGCCCGGGCCGTACCCACCGGTGACACCGTCGGGTCCTACAACTCCTACCTCGACGCCCAGAAGGCGGTTGACTATCTCGCGGACCAGCAGTTCCCGGTCCAGATGGTTTCCATCGTGGGCAACGAACTGAAGATGGTGGAGCGGGTGACGGGACGCCTGAGCTACCCCCGGGTGGCCCTTTCCGGAGCACTGAGCGGCATGTGGTTCGGCCTCTTCGTAGGCGTCATGTTGTCCTTCTTCGCGCCCTCGCCCGGCTACTTCTCGATCATGACGTCGGTGTTGATGGGTGCGGCCTTCTTCATGCTCTTCGGCATCGTCACCTACGCCATGCAGCGCGGCAAGCGGGACTTCACCTCCACCAGCCAGGTAGTGGCCACGAACTATGACGTCATCGTGGCTCCCGAGGCAGCCCATGAGGCCCGGCGCCTGCTGCAGCAGCTGCCGATGTCCCGCTCCGACGCGGCGTCCGGGCACGGCCCGTACACGCAGCATGACTACTACAACCAGCCGAACCAGCAGCAGCCGGGGCAGGAACAGCAGCCTGGCCAAGGACCGGCCAGGCCCGCCGGGTGGAACGACCCCTACGGCCAGCGGCCCACTGCAGCTCCGCCGCAGGAAGGCCACGGCTCCCCGGGCGCCGGAAGCCAGCAACAGGCCGGACAACAGTATGACGACGGGCAGCCGCCGGCACAGCCGGTCCGCACCGTGCGGTACCCCGACCTGCCGGACGGCCGGCCCCAGTACGGAGTCCGGCTTCCGCAGGGCCCCACGGCTGACGCCGCGCAGCACGGCGCAGCCGCCCCGGAACACACCAACGAACCGGCCACCCAGTCCGCAGCGGGCCACAACCCGGAGCACAACGCAGGGCAGTACGGCCAGGACGAGGACACGCACCGGGGCGGCAGCGGACAATAGGGCTGCCGGCTCCGCAGACACCCCTGCCTTCCTGCCGGCGCGCGCAGGATGACGGCGAAACGAAAAGAGCGTGGCCACCGGACCCAGTCCGGTGGCCACGCTTTTCCCGTGTGTGCCCGTGTCAGGCCTCTTCGGTCCGGTAAATGCCGGCCATCCAGGTCTCGACGTCTTCAACCTTGCGGGGCAGGGCGGCGCTGAGGTTGACGGGGCCGTCGGCGGTCATGAGGATATCGTCCTCGATCCTGACGCCGATGCCACGGTATTCCTCGGGAATCGCCAGGTCTTCCGCCTTGAAGTAGAGGCCAGGTTCAATCGTGAAAACCATGCCTTCGGTGAGGATGCCGTCCAAGTAAAGTTCCCGCTTGGCCTGGGCGCAGTCGTGCACATCCAGGCCGAGGTGGTGGCTCGTTCCGTGCGGCATCCAGCGGCGGTGCTGCTGGCCCTCGGGGCTGACCGCCTCCTCCACGCTGACCGGAAGCAGACCCCACTCGGCGAGGCGCTCGGCCAGGACCGTGGTTGCCGCGGTGTGGATGTCGCGGAATTTCGTCCCCGGCTGCGCTGCGGCGAAGCCTGCGTCCGCGGCGTCGAGCACTGCCTCGTAGACCTTGCGCTGGACAGCGGTGAAAGTGCCGTCAGCCGGAATGGTACGGGTGATGTCCGCCGTGTAGAGCGAGTCCGCCTCGACACCGGCGTCCAGGAGCAGGAGGTCGCCTGCGTGGACCCGGCCGGTGTTGCGGGTCCAGTGCAGCACGGTGGCGTTGTTGCCGGAGGCCGCGATGGTGTCGTAGCCCAGTTCGTTGCCCACCTCGCGGGCGCGGGCAAAGAACGCCCCCTCCACTACCCGTTCGCCGCGGGCATGCGTCAGCGCACGGGGGAGGGCCTTGACGACCTCCTCGAATCCCTCAACCGTTGCGGACACGGCGATCTTCATCTGCTCGATCTCCCACTCGTCCTTGAGCAGGCGCAGCTCGGAGAGTGCTTCGCTGAGCTTCTCGTCCAGGGCGTCCAGGACCTCAAGGTCCAGGTTCTCCGGGTCCTTCGCCGTGTTGTACCGGGCCGTATCCACCAGGGCGTCGATGTTTTCGTCCACCTTGCGGACCAGGCGGATGGAGATGCCGCCGATCTCGGGAGCGCCGACATCCTTGGTGATGGCCGTTTCGAGCTGATCGATGTGGGCGGTGGGCAGCCCCAGGCGGGCCTGGAACTCTTCGAGGGTGGGGCGCGCCCCGATCCAGAACTCGCCGGAGCGGGAATCGGCGTAGAACTGTTCGGTGTCCCTGCCCGCCAACGGCCGGAAGTACAACGTGGCGCGGTGGTTGCCGCCGTCGTCGCCGTTTCCTTCCTCCACCGGGTCCAGGATCAGGACAGCGTCCGGCTCGTGGTCCAGGCCGAGGCCCGTCAGGTGGGCGAAGCCGGAGTGCGGCCGGAAGCGGTAGTCGCAGTCGTTGGAGCGGACCTTGGGCGGTCCGGCGGGGATGACCAGCCGTTCGCCCTTGAACAGGGCGGAGATTGCCTTGCGCCGGGTTGCGGCGTAACCGGCGACGGCGTCGCGCTGGGGGAGTTCCTGGCTGGACGGCGCCCAGTTGCTGGCCATGAAGGCCTTGAAAGCGTTGGAACTGGGCCGCTGAGAGCGGTTGTTGACGCGCTCCTCCAGCGGCTGGGAAGCAGAGTTCTGGGTGTTATCGGCAGGGTTCACGGCACCATCGTCTCACCAGCGTCGCGGCTATGCGAACAGGCTCCGGTGCCGGAGGGGCGGGGTCCACTAGTCTGGACAAGTGAGGATTGACCTGCATGCCCACTCCAACGTCTCCGATGGGACAGAGCCCCCCGCCGACGTCATGGCCTCAGCCGCGCGTGCGGGCCTGGACGTGGTGGCCTTGACCGACCATGATTCCACCGCGGGTTGGGCCGAGGCGGCCGCGGCCGCCGTCACGCACGGCGTGGCCCTGGTTCCCGGCATGGAAGTCTCCTGCCGGACCGCGGAAGGCATCAGCGTCCACCTCCTGAGCTACCTGCACGACCCCACCCATCCAGGCCTGCTGGAGGAGATCACCAAAGCCAAGGACTCGCGCCTGACGCGGGCCGAACGGATGGTCACCATCCTGGCCGAGGACTACCCCCTGACATGGGACGACGTGATCCACCACGTGGCTCCGGGCGCCACCCTGGGCCGGCCGCACATCGCTGATGCCCTGGTGGCAGCGGGGGTGGTGGAAGACCGTTCCGAGGCGTTCGCTTCGATCCTCACTTCCCGGTCCCGCTACTTCATCCCGCACTATGCACCGGACCCGGCCACCGCCGTCGAACTTGTCCGTGCCGCGGGAGGCGTGCCGGTGTTTGCCCACCCGGTAGCGTCGGCCCGGGGCCGGATCGTGGGGGAGCGGACCTACCAAGAGATGATCGACGCCGGACTGGCGGGACTGGAGATCGACCACCGGGACAATCCGGAAGAGGGGCGGGCGTTTTTGCGCAAGCTCGCCGCCAAGCATGGCTTGCTGGTCACCGGCTCCTCCGACTACCACGGTACGGGCAAGCCGAATCTGCTCGGCGAGAACGTCACTGCCCCCGGAATGCTGGCGCGGATCGAAGAACTGGGTACCGGAGCCGCGGTCATCCGCCCCTGATCAAGGGGGCGCGTCAGGTGGGCTGGTACACGGCCAGGGTGGCGTGCGCACCGAGCCTTTTGGCCATGATGTCGATCGCGGGCTGGTTCTGGTCCACGCACACGAACTTCCGGCCAAGCTTGGCCGCCACGGCGCCCAGGGTGCCGGAGCCTGCGAAGAAGTCCAGGCACCAGTCGCCGGGGCGGGACGAGGCGGCCACAATCCGGCGGACCAGCCCTTCCGGCTTCTGGGTGGGGTACCCGGTCTTTTCCTTGCCGGTGGGGGAGACGATGGTGTGCCACCAGACGTCCGTAGGCAGCTTGCCCAGTTCGCGCTTGGCCGGCGTCACCAGCCCGGGGGCCATGTAGGGTTCACGATCCACCTCGGCGTTGTCGAAGTGGTACTTGGCCGGGTTCTTGACGTACACCAGGATGTTGTCGTGCTTGGTGGGCCACCGGTTCTTCGCCCGGGCGCCGTAGTCGTACGCCCAGATGATTTCGTTCAGGAAGCATGCCCGGCCGAAGATGGCGTCCAGCATCACCTTGGCATAGTGCACCTCGCGGTAATCCAGGTGCAGGTACAAGGTGCCGTCGTCGGCCAGCAGCCGCCACGCCTCCACCAGCCGCGGTTCCAGGAAGGACCAATAGTCGCTGAACGCGTCGTCGTAGCGGTGCAGTGCGCCCTTGATGGTGTCGTAGGAACGGCCCTTGAAACCCACCCGGTCCCCGCTGCCTTCAGCGTTGGCCACCATCCGGGTTTCCTGCCGCTGCTGCGGCCTGCCCGTGTTGAAGGGCGGATCCACGTAGATCAGCGTGAAGGCGCCGTCCGGCAGTGTTGGGAGGTACTCCGCGTTGTCCGCGTGAACCACCAGGCTGCCGCCGTCCGGCGCCCAAACAGTGTCTGTCATCGACGCAGTTAGCCCTCGGAGCTGCCGGGCTGTCCGCCCTTGTCCGCGGCGGCAACCACTTCGCCGTTGCGGCGGCGGGTGCGGGTCCGGGGACGGCGGGTGCGCGAGGGCTGGTCGCCGTCGGCCGCGGGGGCGGCTGCGTCCGCGGCAGGGGCGGAGTCGGAGGTACGACGACGGCGCTCACCGGAGCGGGCGGAGTCCCGGCCGTCGTCCTTTCCGCGTCCCCGGCCGTCGCGCTCGCGGGAACGGGAGGCGTCCCGGCCGCCGCGGCTGTTCTTCTTGCCGGTTTCGCCCAAGTCCTCAAGCACCTCGGCGTCAACGCCGGCCAAGGTCCGCTTGTCGCGCGGGAGACGTCCCTTGGTGCCCTCGGGGATGTCGAGGTCACTGTAGAGGTGCGGTGAGGAGGAGTAGGTTTCCACGGGCTCGGGGACGCTCAGGCCCAAGGCCTTGTTGATCAGCGCCCAGCGCGGCATGTCATCCCAGTCGACGAATGTGACTGCAGTGCCCTTGTTGCCGGCGCGGCCGGTGCGGCCCACCCGGTGCAGGTAGATTTTTTCGTCCTCGACGCACTGGTAGTTGATCACGTGGGTGACATCGTCCACGTCGATGCCGCGGGCGGCGACGTCCGTTGCCACCAGCACATCCACTTTGTTGTTCCGGAACGCGCGGAGCGCCTGTTCGCGTGCGCCCTGGCCCAGGTCGCCGTGGATGGCTGCGGCGGCGAAACCGCGGTCCACCAGTTCCTCGGCCACCTTGGCGGCGGTGCGCTTGGTCTTGGTGAAGATGATGGTCCGGCCACGGCCCCGGGCCTGCAGGATGCGTGCCACCACCTCGGTCTTGTCCATGCTGTGCGCACGGTAGATGAGCTGGCGGATGTCGCGCTTGGTGAGGCCTTCATCATCCGGATCGGCTGCCCTGATGTGGGTGGGCTGGGTCATGTAGCGGCGCGCCATCGCGATGACGGGGCCGGGCATGGTTGCCGAGAACAGGAGCGTCTGGCGGACAGCCGGGGTTCCGGCGATCAGGGTCTCAACGTCCGGCAGGAAGCCCAGGTCCAGCATTTCGTCGGCTTCGTCGAGGACCACGAGCTTGACGTTCTTCAGGCTCAGGTGCTTCTGCTTGTACAGGTCGATCAGGCGCCCCGGGGTACCCACTACTACTTCGACGCCCTGCTGGAGTGCTTCAACCTGGGGCTCGTAGGCGCGGCCACCGTAAATGGTGGTGATCCTGGCGTTGCGCTTGCGGGAGGCCGTTTGGAGGTCGTTGGCCACCTGCACTGCCAACTCGCGGGTGGGGACGATGACCAGGGCCTGCGGGGCGCCCGGGACGGCCAATTTGGCGTAGCCGGGGTCGTCCTGTCCGATGACCCGCTGCAGCGCCGGGATGCCGAAGCCCAGGGTCTTGCCGGTACCGGTCTTGGCCTGGCCGATGATGTCGTGGCCCGCCAAGGCCACCGGCAGGGTCATGGCCTGGATGGGGAAGGGGTGCGTGATCCCGGCGTCGGCGAGGGACTCGACAATATCCGCGCGGACGTTGTAGTCGGCAAAGGACTTCTCCGCGATCTCGTGCGGGGTCTCGTCCGAGATGATGGTCTCTTCCGGCTCGATGGTCTCGGTGCCGGACGCATCGGTCAGGAGCTGGTGGGTATGCAATTCACTCACGGGGAGTTTCCTTATTCATTTGGGCAATGGCGCTGCCTGCTCAACGGGCCGGCCAGTCCTGGCCGTTCCGGAGCACGCTCGGGCGCGCAAGCTAATCCAGTGGAAGCCGATCGCGGGCTATCTAATGCTGGCACTGGTGACCAACGGGCAAATCTCAAGATCGCGTAGGGGCGGGCTTGTTGGTTTCAAATCAAGGAAATCAACGACCGGGCATCCAGTTCTACCTTCCCAGTCTAGCCGTACAGGGGCGAAATCCCCGTGTTGCCCCTTCCTGCCGCGTCCATAGGGCCCTTATGGAACCAGTTCGAAGTGGATCTGCCGGGTGGTGATGTCGGAGGACAGCAGCCGGACGCGCACCTTGGTACCGGACGTCAGCTCGCCGGCGCAGCGGGCCGTCACCGCCGGTTCGGCGATCTGGATGATCCCGGAACTGCCGTTCCCGTTGCCGTTCCTAGTGGCTCCGTTGCCGTTTCCATTGCCGTTCTTGGCGGATCCGTTGCCGTTTCCGTTCTGGGGCTTGGACCCGGAAATCACGATCGCGTCGAATTCCTGGCCGATGTGGTTCAGCAGCAATGCCGCCTCCACCGTGTCCAGCGCCATCCGCTCCATCCGCGAAGCCAGCTGGTCGGAACCGGCCATGATTCCCGGCAGCAGCGGCAGCGCCTCCCGTGCCCAGCCCGGAACATCACCGCCGTTGCTGAGGGCTTCGCAGATCACCAGCACGAAGCGGTCCACCAGCCGGCGCAGCGGGGCGGTGGTGTGGGCGTAGGCGGCGCCGATGGCGGACTGGATGCCGTCGTCCGGGACCGTCCCGTCAAACGCCGTATAGGACGCGCCCCGGAACAGCATCCCGGCCGAATGCATGATGGCCAGCTGGCGGGGATCGGTGGGGTTAAGCGACCGCAGGTACTCGCCGTAGGTGACTTCGCCGTCCCACGGCCTGCCCAGCACTTCGGTCTGCAGCCGGAAATGCCTCAGGGACCGCTCATCCGGGGCCGGCATGGTGCGCAGGATGCCCACCTTGCCTTCCAGCATGAGCTGGGCGGCCGCCATCCCCGTCATCAGCGAAATCTGCGCGTTCCAGTCCTCCACGGGAAGCTGCGGGGCGGCGTCGATCCGGTAGCCGCCGTCGGGCAGCTGAACGATCTCCTGCTCCGGCATGTTGAGGCTGGCGCCCCCGCGCTCCCGCTCCAGCGCCACCCGTTTCAGCCCCACTTCCCGGAGCAGTTGCAGCACGGGGGGAGCGGTGCCGGCGTCGAGGGCTGCTTGTGCACCTTTGTAGCTGAGCTTGTCGCGGCTGCGGATCCGCGCCCGCCTGACGCCCACGGACGTCACTGCTGCGTCGGCGTCGAGCGTGAATTCCCAGACGAAAGCCGGACACTCCTGGCCCGGCAGCAGGCTCCCGGCCCCTTCGCTGATGACCTCCGGGTGCAGCGGGATCCGGCCGTCGGGAGCGTAGAACGTCTGCCCGCGGCGCCTGGTTTCAGCATCCAGCGGACCACCCGGCGCAACAAATGCAGGAACATCGGCGATCGCGTACAGCACCCGGTAGCCGCCCCCGTCCGGCTCGATGAACACGGCTTGGTCCAGATCCGTGGACGAGGCGGGGTCGATGGTCACGAATGCGACGGCGGTCAGGTCATAGGACGGCAGTTTCAGGGCCGCCACGGCGGCGCGGGCGTCGTCCACTGCCGCGGCCGGGTAAGGCCCCGGCAGTTCGAGTTCGGTCCGCAACGCGCCCAGTGCCTCTTCCAAGGCGTTCCGGTGGTCGCGGACATTGGGAGCCAACCGATGATGTGACACAAAAGTCAGCGTAACTCCAAGTCCTGGGTTTACGCAGGCCCGGGGCCGGCAGCGTCCAGCGCGTCGAGCAGGGAGGCCGCAGCGGCCGCGGGATCCGACGCCTCCGTGATGGCACGCACCACCACGATCCTCCGTGCTCCTGCCTCCGCCACCTGGTGCACGTTCCCGTGGTCGATGCCCCCGATGGCAAACCACGGCACCGGGTTGGGTACTTCCGCGGCAGCCTTGGCGGCGTACTTCACCAGGTCCAGCCCGACGGCGGTCCGGCCGGGTTTGGTGGGCGTGGCCCAGACGGGCCCCACGCAGAAGTAGTCCAGGTGGGAAGGCCCGGCAGCGGCGGAGAGGGCGGCATCCACCTGCTCCGGGCTGTGGCTGGACAGCCCGATGGCCGCATTGCCGTTGACCAGCGTCCGGGCCGCAGCCAACGGGAAGTCTTTTTGGCCGATGTGGAACACCGGTGCGCCGGACAGCACCGCGATGTCGGCCCGGTCGTTAACGGCCCAAAGCCGCCCGTGGCGAACCGCGGCCTCCTTCAAGACCGCCAGCAGGTCCAGTTCTTCGGCTGCCTCGATGCTCTTGTCGCGCAA
Organism: Pseudarthrobacter sp. MOO14; assembly: GCF_058267675.1. Lineage (NCBI taxonomy): Bacteria > Bacillati > Actinomycetota > Actinomycetes > Micrococcales > Micrococcaceae > Pseudarthrobacter > Pseudarthrobacter sp. MOO14. The sequence continues at coordinate 929,392 of NZ_CM177849.1, read as the reverse complement.
CTGGATGATGTCCACGCCCCCGGCGAACGCGGCATCCACGAACCGGGCAAAGTCGCCGCGGTCCCGGCGCGCATCCGTGCAGAGGTACAGTCGGGCCGCCCCAAGGGCAGGAAAGGAGGAGGGGGACATATTCATGCCTGCCAGCCTAGTTCCTCTAAACTGGGCTGGTACTGCGGGAGCCCGCGGCAGCTGTCACAAAGCGCCGGGCTGAGAGGGCGTCGGAGCCGACCGCTTGACCTGATCCGGCTAATACCGGCGTAGGGAAGGAACCACACCATGACCAGCACCAGGAACTGCCTGCCCGGACTTGGCGATGACGCCATCCGGGCCGACGTCGCCGTCATCGGCGCCGGAGTGGTGGGACACGGAATCGCCTGGGAGATCCAGCGCTCCGGCAGGTCCGTTGCCCTCATCGATGACGCGCCCGGCGCCGGCGCCAGCTGGGCCGCTGCCGGCATGCTGGCCCCCGTCAGCGAGCTGCACTACCAGGAAGAGGACCTCCTGGAACTCATGCTCGACGCATCATCCCGCTGGCCAGGCTTCGCTGCCGGCGTCGCCGCAGCAGCCGGAGCCGGGACCGGCTACCTGATGACACCCACCCTCGCTGTCGGTGTCGACGCTGCCGACCGGCGGGCGCTGATGGACCTGCGCGCAGTGCAGCAGGCCAGCGGCCTGGAGGTGGCACCGTTGACCGTGCGTGAAGCCCGCAGCCGCGAACCCCTGCTGAGCCCGGGGATCTCCTGTGCGCTGGACACCCCGGCCGACCACCAGGTGGACCCGAGGAGGCTGATAGCGTCCGTGCGCCTGGCGCTCGCCGCAACGGTACGGGAAACCCCGACGGTGGCGGTTGCCGGTGCAACGGAAGGTTTTGCCGTCCCGGAGCGGGCGGCCGGACTGCTGTGGAAGGACGGGACGGTGGCCGGCGTCCGCCTTGGGAGCGGCAGCACAGTCCTGGCGGGGGAAACTGTCGTGGCCAACGGCCTGCACGCGGCGTCCCTTGACGGCTTGCCCCACGGCCTTGACCTGCCGCTGCGGCCGGTGCACGGGGACATCCTCCGGCTTTCCGTGCCGCAGCACCTCCGCCCGTTGGTGACAGCCACGGTGCGTGGGCTGGTCCACGGGATCCCGGTGTACATCGTGCCCCGGGAGGATGGCACGGTAGTCATCGGCGCGTCCCAACGGGAGGACGCCCTCTCCGACGCCGTGAGCGCCGGGAGCGTCTACCAGCTGCTCCGGGACGCCCAGGCGCTGGTTCCCGCCGTCGCCGAATTGGAACTCCTGGAATGCACCGCCCGGGCGCGCCCCGGGACCCCCGACAATGCACCCTTGCTGGGCCGGGTTGCGGCGTCCTTGGGATCCGGGGGCCCAGCGGACGGGCACGTGCCGGGGCTGGTCATCGCGACAGGTTTCTTCCGGCACGGGGTGCTGCTCACGCCCGCCGCCGCCGCGATCTGCACGGCACTCCTGGACGGGGCCGCCGATCCCCGCTGGGCGCCGTTCAGCCCGGACCGTTTTTCCGGGTCGGCCTTGGCCGTCCCCAGCCCCCATCTGAAGGAGACAGCGTGAACATCACCCTCAACGGAAACCCGCACACGGTGGCCGACGGCGCCTCCATCACCACGCTCGTCAGCCAGGTCACCGGGCGGCCGCTGGCCCCCAACGGCCAGGCGACGGACGGCAGGAAACTGGGCGTCGCCGTCGCCCACAACGCCCAGGTGGTGCCGCGCAGCCAATGGTTCGGTACCGCGCTCGCCGACGGCGACGACATCGAACTCGTCACTGCAGTCCAAGGAGGCTGACCCCATGACCGAAACCGGCACCATCAACACCGCAAGCCAAGCCGCAGATGACACCCTGGTGATCGACGGCGTCGCCCTCGGATCCCGGCTCATCATGGGCACCGGCGGTGCACCCAGCCTGGACGGCCTGGGCGCTGCGCTCCTGGCCTCCGGCACGGCACTGACCACGGTGGCCATGCGGCGCTACTCAACCGCGGAAACCGGCTCTCTGTTCCAGTTGCTGGTGGACCACGGGATCAAAGTCCTGCCCAACACCGCTGGCTGCTTCACGGCCCGGGACGCTGTCCTCACCGCGGAACTGGCCCGGGAGGCCCTCGAAACCGACTGGGTGAAGCTGGAAGTCATCGCCGACGAGCAGACCCTGCTGCCGGACGCCGTGGAACTCGTTGACGCCACCGAGCAGCTGGTCAACCGCGGCTTCAAGGTCTTTGCCTACACCAACGACGATCCCGTGCTGGCGCTGCGGCTGGAAAATCTTGGTGCCACCGCCGTGATGCCGCTCGGCGCACCGATCGGCACCGGCCTGGGCATCCTGAACCCGCACAACATCGAACTCATCGTCTCCCGGGCCTCGGTTCCCGTGGTCCTGGACGCGGGCATCGGTACGGCCTCCGACGCCGCCCTGGCCATGGAACTGGGCTGCGACGCCGTCCTGCTGGCCACAGCCGTGACGCGGGCGCAGAACCCGGCGCTGATGGGGGAAGCGTTCAAGCACGCCGTGGTTTCCGGACGGTTGGCGAGGGCAGCCGGACGCATCCCGCGCCGGGAACACGCCCTGGCCTCATCGGCGATGGAGGGCCGGGCCGAGTTCCTCTAGCCCCCAAAAAGCCTGTGGCCACCACCCGGACGGGTGGTGGCCACAGGCTTTACTCAGGGTCGGTTCAGCCCCGCAGGACCGCGTTCAGCCGTTCGGTGTCATGGCGTGTCCGGGTGCGGCCCAGGTAGGCGACGGCGGCAATGGCCGCGGCGGTGCCGAGGACGATGGGCAGGACCCAGGGGAGCCACGTCAAACCCGGAAGGTAGCCGAAACCTGCCGTCATGAGGATGATCCACGCCATCGCCGCGACGCCCACGGCGATCCCGGCGGGCACGCCCGCGCCGTATCGGGAATGGCGTTTGTCATTGGCCCAGACGATAAACCCGGCGGCGAGCGTGGCAAGCACCACGATGGTCAGCGACAGCATGGATCTCCTTGGAACGTGCGGTCAGCCTAGAACTGGCCGAAACCTACGCGGCGGACCTCTTCAGCGCCAATTTCCACATAGGCAAGTGCGTTGCCGGGCACAATGATCAGGCGTCCCTTGTCATCCTTCAGGCGCAACTGGGTGCCGTCATTGATGGCTTCACCAACAGTCTTGGCCACCGTCTCAGCATCCTGGTCTGATTCGAGCACGATTTCGCGGCCAACGTTTTGAACGCCGATCTTAATTTCCAAGGGGGCCTCCCAGCCTGGTTCGTCGATGATGTCTTATTTGTAGTCTAGGACTCTTTGGGGAAGCGAGAGATTCCGCGCCAAGCTAAACGGTAGATGAGGTCGCTGGCCACGTTGAGGTCCAGGTTGCCGTCCGTTTCCAGCCAATACCGGGCGCTGACCTGCGCCATCCCGGCAAGGCCGCGGCCCAGGAGCTCCGCCTCCAGGTGGGGGAGCTTGGTGTCCTCGGCAATGACCCGGGCGATGGCGTCTGCGAAGGTCCGATTAAAGGTCTCCAGCCTGGAGCTGACATCGGGATCGTTGATCAGGTCCGATTCGAACACCAGGCGGTGTGCCTGGTCGTCGTTGGCGATGAAGTGGAAGTAGGCGCGCATGACGGCCTGAACGCGCTCGTCGTTGTCCGTGGTGGAGTTCAACGCCCCCAGCATCAGCTCGGTCAGTGACGTCAGGTGGCTTTCCAGCAGGGCCAGGTACAGCTCACGCTTGGACGGGAAGTGCTGGTACAGGACAGGCTTGCTCACGTGGGCAGTCTCTGCAATTTCGTCCATCGCGGCCCCGTGGTAGCCGTTCGCAACGAAAACTTCCTGGGCGGCGGCAAGCAACTGCGCGCGGCGTTCGTCCCGGGGCAGCCGGGCGGACCGTTGGCCTGCGGGGCGGGAGGGAGTTTGCGGTTCGGCCGCGGGCGGGCGGTCAGCCCGTGCTTCAGGGACCACAGTTGTCCTTCTTTCCATTGCAGTTACATTCACTTTACTGCGGGGTAATATGACCCGGCGGTATCCCGGGGCATACATTGAAGTATGGCTTCGACGTTCACCGCAAATGTTTCAACCCATTCGCTGGATCCGCTGGTGGAACCGGCAGCTGCCCTGACGTCTGCCGAGGTGGAACGCTACTCCCGGCACCTGATCATTCCCGAGATCGGCGCGCTGGGGCAGCGGCGGCTCAAGAACGCCAAAGTGCTGGTCATCGGAGCCGGCGGCCTCGGTTCACCAGCACTGCTGTACCTCGCCGCGGCTGGGGTGGGGACGCTGGGCATCATCGACGACGACGTGGTGGACCTGAGCAACCTGCAGCGCCAGGTCATCCATGGCGTGCAGGATGTGGGACGGCCCAAGATCGAGTCGGCCCGCGATGCCATCGCCGCCCTGAACCCGCTGGTGGATGTCCGGCTCCACAACGTGCGCCTGGATTCGGGCAATGCGCTTGAACTGTTCGCAGAGTACGACCTGATCCTGGACGGCGCTGACAACTTCGCCACCAGGTATCTGGTGAACGATGCCGCCGCGATCCTGGGCAAGCCTTATGTGTGGGGCTCCATCTTCCGCTTCGACGGACAGGTGAGTGTCTTCTGGGAGAAGCACGGCCCCACGTACCGGGACCTCTACCCCGAGGCCCCTCCCGCCGGTTCCGTGCCTTCCTGCGGCGAGGGCGGCGTCTTCGGTATGTTGTGCGCCGCCGTGGGCTCGCTGATGGTCACCGAGGCGGTGAAGCTGATTACCGGCGTCGGGCGCTCCCTGCTGGGCCGCGTGGCGCTGTTCGATGCCCTGGGCGGCAGCTGGCGGGAGATCCGGGTCGCCAAGGACCCGGCGGCGGAGCCCATCACTGAACTCACGGACTATGAGGCGTTTTGCGGGATTGCCCCGGCGTCCACCACGGACACGGAACACACCATCACCGCCACCCAGCTGGCCACCATGCTGGCATCGCGGAAAGCCGGGCTCAAGGACTTCGAACTGGTGGACGTCCGGGAGGCCGGCGAGTACGACATCGTCCGGATCGACGGAGCCAAGCTCATCCCGCAGGGACGGATCCTGGCGGGCGAGGCGTGGGGCGAACTCCCGCAGGACCGGGACATCGTGTTCCATTGCAAGGCCGGGACGCGCTCGGCGAACGTCCTCGCGGCGGCCCGCCAGGCAGGCTACCAGCGGGTCAGCCATCTCGACGGCGGGATCCTGGCCTGGGTGCGCGAGGTGGAGCCTGACAAGCCCGTCTACTGACGGTAACGCCCGCTCACCCTCGACACCAATTTCCCCAACGCCCGCTCACTTTCGACAGCTTCCAAATCAACGCCCGCTCACTTTCTTGAAGGAAGTGAGCGGGCGTTGGCTCAATGGGGGGTAGGAAGTGAGCGGGCGTTGGCTCAATTGGGGCAGGAAGTGAGCGGGCGTTGCTGCCGGGACGTCAGGCGGTTTCGCGGCCTGTGTGGTCCACCGGGCATTCGGCCTCCGCGGTTGCGGCCGGAGCGGCTCCGGGCTGCTCGACGGTGATGCCGTACAGGGCTTCCAAAGCGGCCACGTAGTCATCCTGCTGCCCGTTGGCGGCAAGTTCGCGGGCGCGGACGGTGGGAACGTGCAGCAGCTGCTTGACCATCCGTCGGAGCGCGAATTCGACTTCTTCCGCGGCGGCGGTGCAGCCGTGGCGGGCCCGGACCTTTTCCATCTCCGCGTCCAGCACGTTCATGGTGTGGCGGCGCAGGGCAACGATGGCGGAGTCCACCGAGCGGGCTTCGCGTTCCTGTTCGAACGCCCTGGCGGCGCCGTTGACGATGCCGCTTGCGTGCGTCAGCGATTCGGCCTGCTCCTGTGGGGCAGCGAGGCGCACCGATTCCAGGGTGAGCAGCTCGACGCCGTCCAGTTCGCCGACGGCGGGGTCGAAATCGTGGGTGAGGGCAAGGTCGATGGCGATCAACGGCTGCGTGGAATCCGCACGGACCTCGGCCAGTTCATCGGCTTCCACCCGGGTGTCCGAACCGCTGCAGCCAATCATGACGTCAGCCGCAGCAACCGCCGGTCGCAGGGACTCGGCGTCCAGCGCCGTGCCGCCGCGTGTTGCCACGAATCCTTCGGCCCGCCCTGAAGACGAGTAGACACTGATGTCCGTGCAGCCGCGTTCGCGGAGGAGGGCCATGGTGGCGCCTGCGTAGGCGCCGGTTCCGAAAAGCACTACCTTCTTCGCAGACCAGTCGGGGCTTTCGGAAAGGTCGGTGGCAAGATCCAGCGCCACCGAGACAATGGAGAGGCCGCGGGACCCCAGGGCAGTCTGGGCGCCGACGTCCTTGGCGGTCTTGGACGCGGCCTGGAAGAGCCGGACCAGTCCGGCGCTGGCGGTGCCGTCGTGCTGTGCGGTAATCAGTGCGCGCCGTACCTGCCCGGCAATTTCGCGTTCACCGACGACGGCGGAGTCAAGCCCGGCGCTCACGGCGAACAGGTGCTGGGTCACCTCGGGCCCGGTGCGGGTATTGAACGAACGCGAGACCAAGGGTTCAGCCAAGCCGCTGGCCTCGCTGATGCGGGCGACGAGGGCGGCGCGGGCAGCCTCGACGTCGGCAGCGTTGGGGGCTTCACCGTAGATTTCGAAGCGGTTGCAGGTGGCCAGGACCACGGCGCCGGCCACGGCGGGGGATTCGATGAGGGTGGACGCGGCAATCCCTGAGGAACCGTTGCTCAGCTGAGCGACGGTTTCAAGATCGATGTCGGCGTGTGTAGCCACCAATGAGAAAAGAACCACAGCAGACCAATCATAGCTTTTTCGTTGCCCGGTAGAACAACCGCCGGAAAGGATAGTCGCCACACCCTGCGGTGATCCCGGACACCTTCCCGTCGCGAGGGCCGCACGGCGACAGGTTGTCGTTATCTTTTGCGGCTCTTTTTGGGCACAATCAAAAGCATGACTCCTAGCCCTGCCGTCTCCGCTGCCGGCGCCCTCGCCGCAGACCATCCACTGATGGACGGCCGCACAGCGGACTCACCGCTGATCACGGCCTACCGCGGAGGCAAACCCTCCCGCCGTCCCGTCTGGTTCATGCGGCAGGCGGGCCGGTCGTTGCCGGAGTACCTCAAGGTCCGCGAGGGCATCGCCATGCTGGACTCCTGCCTCCGGCCCGAACTGGCCTCGGAGATCACGCTGCAGCCCGTACGACGCCACGACGTCGACGCCGGCATCTTCTTCTCCGACATCGTGATTCCGCTGAAGCTGGCCGGCGTCGGCGTCGACATCGTGCCGGGGGTGGGGCCCGTCCTGGACAAGCCCGTGCGCACGGCCGCCGACGTTGCCGCCCTCCCGCAGCTGACCTGGGAAGCGCTTGAGCCCATCCGCGAGGCCGTCCGCCTGACGGTGGCTGAACTGGGCAAGACGCCGCTCATCGGTTTCGCCGGCGCCCCCTTCACGCTGGCCGCGTACATGGTCGAAGGAAAGCCGTCGCGCGACCACCTTGGCCCGCGCACCATGATGCACGCCGACCCCGAAACCTGGCACGCCCTGGCAAATTGGGCCGCAGACGCCTCCGGCATGTTCCTCCAGGCGCAGCTGGAGGCGGGTGCCTCGGCGGCCCAGCTCTTCGACTCATGGGCCGGCTCGCTGGGCCTGGCCGACTACACCCGCTATGTCGCACCGGCCTCGGCCCGGGCCCTTGACCACGTCCGCCACCTCGGTGCTCCGCTCATCCACTTCGGCACCGGAACCTCCGAACTCCTGGTGGCCATGCGTGACGTTGGCGTGGACGTGGTGGGGGTGGACTACCGGCTCCCCCTTGATGAGGCGAACCGCCGGCTGGGCGGAACGGTTCCGCTGCAGGGCAACATCGACCCCGCGCTGCTCCCAGCTCCTTGGAACATCCTCGAAGCCCACGTCCGGGAGGTCATCGCGGCCGGTTCCGCCGCCCCCGGCCATGTCCTGAACCTGGGGCACGGCGTGCCGCCCGAAACGGATCCGGCCGTCCTGACCCGGGTGGTGGAGCTCATCCACTCCATCCCGCCGGCGTAACCCGTGGGCAGTTCTCCGGCGAAGCCCGGCACGGCGCTGGTGGTGGGCGGCGGGATTTCCGGGCTCCTGTCCGCCCGGGAGCTCGCCACAGCCGGCCTTGACGTCACCGTGCTCGAGGCCGGTGACGCTTGGGGAGGCTGCGTTGGCAGCCACACCGTGTCCGGCCTCACGCTGGACAGCGGTGCGGAATCCTTCGCCACAAGGTCCGACGCCGTAGCCCGCCTTGCCACCGAACTGGGACTGGGCGGAAGGATCGTTTCCCCACGCCCGGGCGGTGCCTGGGTCCAGCTTCCCGACGGGCCCCGCGAACTGCCCAAGACCGGCGTGCTGGGCATTCCGGCCAACCCCTGGGACCCGGAGGTCCGGCGGACCCTGGGCATCATGGGCTCGCTGCGTGCCTCGCTGGACCGGCTCCTGCCTGCCTCGGTGGGTGCCGGTACCGGCGTAACCAGCGTTGCCGCCCTCGTCCGGGCACGGATGGGCGCGCGGGTGCTGGACCGGCTGGTTTCCCCCGTCGTGGGCGGTGTCCACTCCGCGGATCCCGGCCTGCTCGACGTCGACATGGTGGCGCCGGGCCTTCGAACCGGGCTGCGGAATCACGGTTCCCTCGCTGCCGCGGTGTCTGCGCAGCGTCGGCCCGCAATCGGTGCGGGAGCCACCGATCCGGGCCGTCCCGCCAAGGCCGGGTCCGCCGTCGCCGGTCTTGACGGTGGCATGCACACGCTGGTGGATGCCCTGGTGGCCGATCTGCGGTCGCGGGGGGTGACCCTGCTGGCGGGCACGGCGGCGACAGCCGTCAGCCGCACCATTACAGGGTGGCGGGTGGACGCCGCCGGCGCGCCGTTCACCGGCGACCTGCTGGTCATGGCAGTCGACGGTCCGGCCGCCGTCGGGCTCCTGGAAGCTGCGGTCCCTGCGATCGCAGGGAAGCAGCCGGCCTCCGGGCCTGACGTCAAACTTGTCACCCTGGTGCTGGACCAGCCGGACCTGGACCGGCGGCCACGCGGAACCGGGATCCTGGTGGCCCCGCAAACCCCAGGCGTCGAGGCGAAGGCACTCACCCATGCCACCGGCAAATGGGACTGGCTCGCCGCCGCTGCAGGCCCCGGCCGCCACGTGCTGCGGCTGTCTTACGGCCGGGTGGACGGCGCCTCCGCCCAGCCGGGCGGCCCGGACTCCGATGAGGAGCTCTTCGCGGCGTCGCTTCGCGACGCATCAGCACTGCTGGGCGTTCCCGTCGCGGCCGGCGACATCCGGGACTGGGACGTAGTGCGGTGGCGCGGGTCCCTCCCCTTCGCCGCGGTGGGACACCGGGCGCGGGCGGCAGCAATCCGGGAGGCGTGCACGGCTGCCGGCGGCCTGGCCGTCGTCGGCGGCTGGATGGCCGGGAACGGCCTGGCTGCCGTTGTTGCCGATACCCGGGAACAAATTGGCCGGATGACCGGCGCCTGACCATCACTGCTGGTCAGCGCGTCGGGGCGCCTTGACGCCCCCGTCCAGAACCTGCGGCCGGGCAGTTCCCGGTTTTCAATCGGGCCGGCGTTCTGGTTAGGGTCGATGACTATGGTTCAACACAGGTCCGAGCTTCCAATGTCCCGGACCGGTATCCATGGGGGACTCCGGCGAGGCACCGCAGCAGCGGCCGTCGGAGCGGTACTGGTTCTTTCCACCGGCGTCCAGGCGTCCTTGGCCGAGGACGCAGTCCCGCCGCAGGATCCCACGGCGGAAGCGTCGCTGAGTGCCGGCACAACAGCGTCCGCCGCCGTTTCGGCGGGAGGCCCGCTGTCCGCGCTGCTTCCCGATCTTCCGCTCCCGACCACCTCCGGGACTCCTTTGTCCCCGGCCGCGCGGACCCCCATGCCGACCACCCCTGCGCCGTCGTCGACTCCTTCGCCATCCTCTTCGCCGTCGTCCGCCAGGACCGCCCCCGCCACCGCCCCGCCACCTGCCGCGTCCACGGGTGCCGGCGCGGCGTCCGGCTCCGCGGCAGGGGCGTCCCCAGCAGCGCCGGCGGCTGCCCAGGCGGCGGTCCCTCCCGCGCCCGGAGCTGTCGATCCGGGCACGGGATCCAGCGTCGCAGCAGCAACGCCCGGCACGGCCGCCGGTGACGCTGCAGCAGGCCAGGAGAGTACGGCGCCGGTTGCTGCCGGTCCGGAAACCGGCGGGGCTCCGTCGACTGGCTTGCCGTCCAGCACTGCCCTGCAGCCGGGCGCCCAGCCGTCCCCGGCAGCCCGCACCGCGCAGGCGGCCGGAGTCCCGGCAAGTCCGGGCCGCCCGGTTTCGTCCATCGAGGCCCTGCCGGGTGTCCCCGATGCCATGGTGTGGCTGGGAGTCGGGCTCGTCGGCGTGGGGACCGCCGCCGGCCTCGTGTTCCTGCGCATGCGCCGGTTGTAAACGCCGTGCAGCCTGACCCGCGGGGCGGGATAATGTGACATTAATCACTTCTACGAGTTGTAGAACTGTTCGGTTTCCACTTGGTGGCGGTGAAGGGGCAAACTGGTAACCATGAGCCACACTTCTGCCGAATCTGTCACTAAAACCGAAGAATCAGCCGAGCAGTTCTTCACCCTCTGGACGGTCTTCAAGCGGTCGGCGTCGGTGGTCCGCAGCGCAGACGCTGCCGCCGACTTCGAAGCCCTGCTGGAGCGGCTCGCCGAGGCGGGCGTGACGCACCGGGGCAGCTACGACGTCTCCGCCATGCGTGCCGACGCCGACGTGATGGTGTGGCTCCACGGGCCCAAGCCCGAGGCGCTGCAGCAGGCCATCCGCGACATCCGCCGCAGCACCCTGTTTGCCGGGACCGAGATTGTCTGGTCCGCCATGGGTGTCCACCGCGAGGCCGAATTCGCCAAGAACCACACGCCCGCCTACTCGCGCGGCGTCGCGCCGGCTGAATGGCTCTGTGTCTACCCGTTCGTCCGCTCCTACGAGTGGTACATCCTGCCGGAGGAGGAGCGCGGCGCGATGCTCCGGGAGCACGGACTCCTGGGCCGGGAGTTCCCCCAGGTAATCTCCAACACCGTTTCCTCGTTCGCGCTGGGGGACTGGGAATGGATCCTTGGACTGGAAGCGCCCGAACTCGTGGACCTGGTGGACCTGATGCGCCACCTGCGCGCCACCGAGGCACGCAACCACGTCCGTGAAGAAGTGCCCTTCTACACCGGCCGCCGGATCACCGCCGATGAGGTTGCCGAGGTCCTCGCATGAGCCCGCTGGATCCGCAGGCAGCGGTCAACCCCGTCACGGAAGCCGGACGCATGGCGCCAAAGAATTACGACGCCGTCCTGCTCGCCTCGTTCGGCGGACCGGAAGGCCAGGACGATGTCATTCCGTTCCTGCGCAACGTCACCCGCGGCCGCGGAATTCCGGACGAACGGCTTGAAGAGGTCTCCCACCATTACCGGGCCAACGGCGGCATCAGCCCCATCAACCAGCAAAACCGCGAGCTCAAGGCAGCCCTGGAGGCCGAGCTGGCGTCCCGGGGGATCGACCTTCCCGTCCTGTGGGGCAACCGCAACTGGGCGCCCTACATCCCGCAGACACTCCAGGAAGCGTACGACGCCGGCCACCGCCGCGTGCTGATGCTCACCACGAGTGCCTACTCCTGCTACTCCAGCTGCCGCCAGTACCGCGAGGACATCGGCATGGCCCTGACCGAAACCGGCCTGGACGGCAGGCTGGAAGTGGACAAGGTCCGCCAGTACTTCGACCACCCCGGTTTCGTGGAGCCGTTCGTCGAGGGCACCTCCGCAGGCCTGGCGGACGTCCTGGCCAAACTGGCGGCCGCAGGCACCCCGGAGGCTCCCGTCCACGTCCTGTTCGCCACCCACTCCATCCCCACCCGCGACGCCGAGGCTGCCGGCCGTTCCGAGGGCGAGCCGCGCGAGTTCGAGGAAGGCTCGGCGTACGTGGCCCAGCACCTGGCCAACGCCGCCGCGGTCATGGACCGGGTCAAGGCGGAGTCCGGCCTGGCCGCTCCGTGGTCCCTGGTGTACCAGTCCCGTTCCGGCGCCCCGCATGTTCCGTGGCTGGAACCGGACATCAATGACGCCATCGAGGAACTGGCAGGCCAAGGGGTCAAGGGAATCGTCATCGTGCCGCTGGGCTTCGTCAGCGACCACATGGAAGTCGTTTGGGACCTGGACACCGAAGCCATGGAAACCTGCGCCAACCTCGGACTGGCCGCCACCCGCGTCCCCACTCCCGGCACGCACCGCGCGTTCGTCGACGGCCTCGTGGACCTCATCTGCGAGCGGACCGTGGCGAACAACATCAGCGACCGCCCGGCCGTGACGGATCTCGGGCCCTGGTACGACGTGTGCCGGCCCGGCTGCTGCGCCAACTTCCGTGGCGAAAAGCCCACCATCTCCGGCGCTGACACCACAGTGGGAACCGGGCACGACCCCTATCCCGCGGGGACGGCCGGGGAAACGGCACAGCAGTGACTGTCCGGATCGGAACCCGCGCCAGCAAGCTCGCGCTGACCCAGACCCGGCAGACCGCGGACCAGCTGGCCGCCGTCGGGGGTTTCCCGGTGGAACTGGTGCACATCAGGACCGACGGTGACGTCCTCACCGGATCGTTGTCGCAAATGGGCGGCACCGGCGTCTTCGTTGCAGCATTGCGTGATGCGCTGCTGCGCGATGAGTGCGACGTCGCCGTCCACTCGCTCAAGGACCTGCCCACAGGCGCAGCCGTGGGCCTGAGCCTGGCGGCGACGCCGCGGCGGGTGGATGTGCGGGACGTCCTGTGCGCCCGCGACGGACTCAAGCTGGCCGACCTGCCGGCGGAAGCCAAGGTGGGCACCGGTTCGCCGCGGCGGGCAGCGCAGTTGCGTGCTGCCCGGCCCGACCTGGAGATCATCGATATCCGCGGCAATGTGGACACCCGGCTGGGCCGCGTGCCCGGACTGCCCGGCAACTCCACTGACCAGGTGGTGCCCGGAAAATCCTGTGACCTCGACGCGGTGGTCCTCGCCGCCGCCGGACTGGAACGCATCGGCAGGCTGGACAGCGTCAGCGAATACCTCGAAACGGACGTGATGCTCCCCGCCGCCGGGCAGGGCTCACTGGCCATCGAGTGCCGCACGGCCGATGCCCCGCCGAAACCGGGTGCCACCGAAGGGTCCCGCGAGGTGCTGGCCCAGGCGCTTGCAGCCTTGGATGACCCGGACACCCGCCTGGCGGTCACCGCCGAACGGGCCCTGCTGGCCCGGCTCGAAGCGGGCTGCGCCGCACCGGTCGGTGCGTACGCCTACCGAAAAGGCAGCATGCTCCACCTCGAAGCAGTTGTGTGCGCCGTGGACGGCACCGCCACCGTACGGGACAAACGGGCCACGGACGGGCTGACGGAAGTCGGCGCCACGTTGCTGGGCATTGAGCTGGCTGAGGTCCTCCTCGCCGCCGGAGCCGCCGACATCGCTGACCTGCAGGCGTCCTGACCTGGCGATGACGCAGCCTTCGCCGAGCCCCGGACCGGACACGCCGCGCAGCGGTGAACCGTCCGGCGGCGGACCCCTGGCCGGTGCCAGGGTGCTGGTCACCCGGAGCCCGGAACGCGCCGCCGCCCTGGTGGACGCCCTTGAAAGGGCAGGCGCCGAGACGGTTCTGCTGCCGCTGATCGACTTCGAACGGGCACCGGACCAGCACGCGGTGGACGTCGTCTGCGATGCCCTGGCCGCCGGCGCCTTTGACTGGCTGGTGCTCAGCAGCGCGACCACCGTGCACGTCCTGCTGGAAAAAGCCGCAGACCGGGGCTTCGGCCTGGCCGGACTGGTCCCTGAAGGCACGCGCATCGCGGCCATCGGTCCGGCGACGCGCAGGCTCCTGGAATCCGGTGGCCTCACCCTTTCCCTTGTTCCGGCCGGAGAGCAGTCGGCAGCGGGCCTGCTGGGCGTCTGGCCGGGAGGCGGCAGGATCCTGTTGCCGCAGGCCGACATCGCCGCTGCCACACTGGCCGATGGCCTGCGGGCGGCAGGGGGCGATGTCACGACGGTCACTGCCTACCGCACCGTGGACTACCCGGCGGCAGCAGAGCGCCGGCTCGCCGTCCAAGCGGACGACGGCGGCGCACGCCACCAGCCGCCGTCGTACTCCCTCCTCACCCCGGAAGGCGCCGCGGCGGAGATCGCCGCGGGGCGCATCGATGCGGCGATAGCCGCCTCGCCCAGCGCTGTGCGACGCCTCTCAGCCCTCGCGGGCCGCCCGGGCTGCCGGCTGGTCGTCATCGGCCGGTCGACGGCGGAGCAGGCCGTGGCGCTCGGCCTGGACGTGGCTGCGGTGGCGGACGAGCCCACCCCTGACGGGCTGGTTGCCGCCGTCGCGAAGGCCCTCAACCCGCCCTGACCGGCCCGCCCGCCTCCCCGCTCCCCAAAAGCCTGATGAACCACGCGAAGGACAGGACCCATGACTTTCCCCAACCAACGCCCCCGCCGCCTGCGCACCACCCCCGCCATGCGCCGGTTGACCGCCGAAACCCGGCTCGCGCCCGCCGAACTCATCCTCCCGGCCTTCATCCGGGAAGGCCTCACCGAACCCAACCCCATCACGTCCATGCCGGGCGTGGTCCAGCACACCACCGACACGCTCAAACGGGCCGCGGCGGAAGCGGTGGAACTCGGCCTGGGCGGCATCATGCTCTTCGGCATCCCGGAAACCCGCGACGCCGAAGGCTCGGCGTCCCTGGATCCGGACGGTGTGCTGAACAAGGCCATCCGGGACGTCCGCGCGGAAGTGGGCGACGACCTGGTGATCATGAGCGACGTCTGCCTGGACGAATTCACCGACCACGGACACTGCGGGGTGCTCGACGCCGACGGGTACGTAGACAACGACCGCACCGTGGAAATCTACGCCCGGATGGCCGTGGCGCAAGCTGAGGCCGGCGCCCACATGCTGGGCCCCTCCGGCATGATGGACGGCCAGATCGCCGCCATCCGCTCAGCCCTTGACGACGCCGGCCACCTCAACACGTCGGTGATCGCCTACTCCGCCAAGTACGCGTCGGCGTTCTACGGACCATTCCGGGAAGCCGTGGACTCCCAGCTCAAGGGAGACCGGCGGACCTACCAGATGGATGCAGGCAACCGCACCGAAGCCCTCCGCGAAGTGGAGTTGGACCTGGCTGAAGGCGCGGACATCATCATGGTCAAACCGGCCATGAGCTACCTCGACATCGTGGCCGACGTCGCCGCGATGAGCCCCGTGCCCGTGTCCGCCTACCAGATCTCCGGCGAGTACGCGATGATCGAGGCCGCAGCCGCCAACGGCTGGATCGACCGCCGCGCCGCCATCACCGAGTCCGTCCTCGGCATCCGCCGGGCCGGCGCCCACATGGTCCTCACGTACTGGGCCGCCGAACTGGCCGGCTGGCTCAAGGAATCCCGGTGACGGCCGCCCAGGCGGCGGGACCCACCGCGCCGGTGGGGGACGACCGCATCCTCCTGGGCCTGAACACCTTCGGCGACGTGGGTGAGTCCCCCGACGGCAGCCCGCAACCGCATGCCCAGGTCCTGCGCCAACTGCTGGAACAGGCTGAACTGGCGGACGCCGTCGGACTCCACGCCTTCGGTGTGGGGGAGCACCACCGCAAGGACTACGCCGTGTCCGCACCTGAAGTCTTCCTCGCCGCCGCTGCGGCACGCACCACCCGCATCCGCCTGGGCTCTGCCGTGACCGTCCTGAGCTCGGACGATCCCATCAGGGTGTTCCAGCGCTTCTCCACCGTGGACGCAATCTCCAACGGCCGGGCGGAAGTCATGCTGGGGCGCGGATCCTTCATCGAATCCTTCCCGCTGTTCGGGCTGGACCTGGCCGACTATGAGGTCCTGTTCGAAGAGAAACTCGAGCTGTTCGACAAGGTCCGCGAACAGAAACCTGTGCACTGGGAAGGCCGCACCCGCCCGGCCCTCGCCGGCCTGAGCGTCTACCCGCCGCTGGAACACCACCTCCTGCCCACCTGGATCGGCGTGGGCGGTACCCCCGAATCCGTCCTCCGGTGCGCCCAGTACGGCTACCCCATCATCTTCGCCATCATCGGCGGCCAGCCGGGCGGTTTCCGGCCCCTCGCCGACCTCTACCGCGAGGCCATGGCCAAGTACGGCCACCCGATGCAGCAGATGGCCACGCACTCGCCCGGCCATGTGGCCGACACCGATGAGCAGGCCCGCGAAGAGCTGTTCCCGCACTGGTTGAAGCTGCGCAACAAGCTCGGTGCCGAGCGCGGCTGGGGGCCGGCCGGCCGCGGCGAGTTCGATGCCCTCTGCTCGGCCGAGGGCGCCCTCTACGTCGGCTCGCCGGAGACGGTGGCCCAAAAGATCGTGCGGCTCAAACGCAACCTGGGCGTGGACCGCTTCGACCTGAAATACAGCAACGGGCCTTTGCCGCATGCGGCCATGATGCGCTCGATCGAATTGATGGGTACGGCGGTGGCGCCCCGGGTGGCCGAGCTGCTCGCCGGCTAACCGTGCTTACGGCTAACTGAGAGAATAGGAACCATGACTTCCAGCAATCCTCGCAACGAGGCACTCTTCGACCGCGCCCGCCAGTTGATGCCGGGCGGCGTCAACTCGCCGGTCCGCGCCTTCGGCTCCGTCGGCGGCACGCCTCGGTTCATGGTCTCAGCCAAAGGCCCCTACCTGACCGACGCCGACGGCAAGGAATACGTGGACCTCGTCTGCTCGTGGGGACCGGCCCTGCTGGGCCACGCCCACCCGGCCGTGCTGGATGCCGTCCACGCCGCCGTCGACCGTGGCCTTTCCTTCGGTGCGTCCACGCCTGATGAGGCAAACCTGGCGGCCATCGTCCAGGAACGCGTGCCCGCCGTCGAACGCCTGCGGATGGTGTCCACCGGCACCGAGGCCACCATGACGGCGGTCCGGCTGGCCCGCGGCTTCACCGGCCGCAACCTGATCATCAAGTTCGCCGGCTGCTACCACGGCCACCTTGACGGACTGCTGGCCGCCGCCGGCTCCGGCGTGGCGACGCTCGCCCTGCCCGGGTCCGCCGGCGTCACGGAAGCCACCGCAGCCGAAACCCTGGTGCTGCCCTATAACGACCTCCAGGCCGTCGAGGAAGCCTTCGCCGCGCACGGACAGAACATCGCAGCTGTCATCACCGAGGCCGCGCCGGCCAACATGGGCGTTGTCACACCCGCCGAGGGCTTCAACCTGGGCCTTTCCCGGATCACCCGGGAGCACGGCGCGCTCCTCATTGTCGATGAGGTCCTGACCGGCTTCCGCACCGGCTACTCCGGCTACTGGGGCCTCACCGGCGGCGCCCCCGACGCCGAGCAACCCTGGACCCCGGACCTGCTCACCTTCGGCAAGGTCATCGGCGGCGGAATGCCGACGGCGGCCCTGGGCGGCCGTGCCGATGTCATGGACTACCTAGCGCCCACCGGCCCCGTGTACCAGGCCGGTACGCTGTCCGGAAACCCGGTGGCGATGGCCGCCGGCGTCGCCACCCTGACCCACGCCACGCGGGATGTCTACTCCTTCATCGACGTCCGCTCGCTGGAACTGTCGTCTGCGGTTTCCACCGCCCTGGATGCGGCCGGGGTGGACCACTCCATCCAGTTCGCCGGGAACCTCTTCTCGGTGGCCTTCGGAACCTCCGCCCATGGTGTCCATAACTATGCCGACGCCCAGGCGCAGGAAACATTCCGCTACGCCCCGTTCTTCCACTCCATGCTGGAATCCGGGGTCTACCTGCCGCCCTCGGTCTTCGAGGCATGGTTCCTCTCGGCCGCGCACGACGACGACGCCATGAACCGGATCTACGACGCCCTCCCATCCGCAGCCAAGGCGGCCGCAGCCGCCCAGGCCTAGGACCGCCGTCGGCCGTTAAACGGACAATCCCCGCCTCCCGGACTTTTCCCCCCTGCGTACGAGGGGGAAAAGTCCGGAAGGCGGGGTTTTTTGGTCCGTGCCTGCCGGGCTGCCTACAGGACGTCGGCGAGGAACCCCTTCAGCCGGTCCGTCCGTGGCTCGGTGAAGACCTGCTCAGGAGGGCCGGACTCCACCACCACGCCGGCGTCCATGAACGTCACGGCGTCGGACACGTTGCGGGAGAAACCCATCTCGTGGGTGACAACCACCATGGTCATGCCGCCCTTGGCGAGGTCCGCCATCAGGGCCAGCACGCCCTTGACCAGCTCAGGGTCCAGCGCGGAGGTCGCCTCGTCAAAGAACATCACCTCCGGCTTCATGGCCAGCGCGCGGGCAATGGCGACGCGCTGCTGCTGCCCGCCGGACAGGTTGGCGGGCCGGGAATCAGCCTTGTGCTTCAACCCGACAAGGTCCAACTGCTCCAGGGCCTCGGCGCGCGCTTCCTCCTTGGAGAGCTTGCGCAGCTTCCGCAGGGCAAGCGAGACGTTCTCCACCACCGTCTTGTGCGGGAACAGGTTGAACTGCTGGAACACCATCCCGATCCGGCGCCGGAGTTCATCCGGGTTGTCCTTCAGGACCGAACGGCCGTCCAGCAGGATGTCCCCCTGGTCCGGTTCAATCAGCCGGTTCATGACCCGCAACAGGGTGGACTTGCCCGACCCCGAAGGGCCAATGACGGAAGCCGTGGTGCCCTGCGGAACGTGCAGGTCAATGCCCCGCACCACGTGGTTGCTGCCGAAGGACAGGTGGATATTCTTTGCGCTCAGTGTTCCGGACGTGAACTCGCTCATGCCTGGGCTCCCTTCCCGACGACCGCTGCAGCTTCGTCCGGTTCTTTCTTTTCCGGCCGTCCGGTGCGGAGGCGCCTGTCGATCCAGTTCACGAAGTGCGTCAACGGAACGGTGAGCACCAGGTAAAAGACAGCCGCAGCGACGTAGGGCGACAGGTTGCCGCTGGTGGACGCCGCGTCCTTGCCGATCTGGAAGATTTCCCGCTCGCTGGCCAGCAGCCCGAGCATGAAGACCAGGGAGGACTCCTTGATCAGCGCGATGAACTGGTTGACCAGGGCCGGAAGCACCCGCCGTACACCCTGGGGCACGACCA
The DNA here is from genome assembly GCF_058267675.1 of Pseudarthrobacter sp. MOO14. Taxonomy (NCBI): domain Bacteria; kingdom Bacillati; phylum Actinomycetota; class Actinomycetes; order Micrococcales; family Micrococcaceae; genus Pseudarthrobacter; species Pseudarthrobacter sp. MOO14. Next base: position 910,410 of record NZ_CM177849.1, on the reverse strand, counting down.
CCAGGCGCATGGCCGGGCCGTAGCCGAACCCCAGGGCACGGGTGGCTTCGAGCTGTCCCTTGTCCACGCTCTGGATGCCGGAGCGGAAGATCTCGCCGATGTAGGCGGCCGACATCAGGGACAGCGCGGCGATTGCCATCGGGTAGGGGCTGGTGGACCCGGTCCACTGCCGGACGATCGGCCCGAAGCCCAGCCCGATCACCAGGATGGTGAGGATGGGCGGCAGCCCGCGGAGCACGTCCGTGTAGATACGCGCGACCCAGCGGGCCCCGGCGTTCCGGGAGATCCCCATCAGGGCAAGCAGCATGCCGAGCACTGTTCCGATGACGCCGGAAGAGACGGCCAAAACGAGCGTATTCGGAAGCCCGACGGCGAACATTTTGGGCAGGACGGCGCCGATGGCATTCCAGTCAAGGAAGGTATCGGAGAGTAGTTTGAGGATATCCATGGAACGCCCGGGTTACTTCGCGGGAACCTGGACGGCTTTGCTGCCCGGCTTCCAGCCTTGCGGGGTCTGCTCGGCAGCCGTGGGACGGTCCGTGTACCACTGGGCCGTGAGCTTGGTCCACGTGCCGTCAGCGATAACGGCGTCGAGTCCCGCGTTGAGGGCGTCGATCAGTGGCTTGTTGTCCTTGTTCACTGCGTACGCGGTGAAGTTCTGGGTGTTGACCACCTTCTCGGCAATCTTGGTGTTGTCGCCGTCCTTGACCTGCCCGGTGGCCTGCTGCGAGGGTGCCACCCAGGCGTCAACCTGGCCGGACTTCACATTGGCGTAGACAGTGTTGTAGTCCGGGAACCGGACCGGCTCAAGACCCAGGGTGTTCGTGACATAGTCGTCCTGCACCGTGCCCTGGACCACGCCGATGCGCACGCCGTCCTTGAGGTCGGCGAAGCCCTTGACCTTGGAATCGTTCTTGGTGACGACGGCCATGTAGCCGAAGTCGTAGCCGTTGGTGAAACCGACCGTCTCACGGCGCTTGTCCGTGGTGGAAATCGAGGAGGATCCGACGTCGAACTGCTTGTTGGCCACCTGGGACAGCAGGGCCGAGAAATCGGTGGAGGCGAACTCGACCTTCAGGCCCAGCTTGTCACCGATGGCGCGCAGGAGTTCGTTGTCGTAGCCGGTGAACTTGCCTGAAGGGTCAATGAAGATGTTCGGCGGGGCATCGGAGAGGGTGCCGACGCGCAGGGTGCCCTCGGTGATGAGGCCGAGCTTGGTCTTGTCGATCTTGTCGATCGCCGTGACGTCCGCGGTGGTGTACTTGTCCAGCGTCTGCTGGTCGCTGCCCTTCAGGGCGTCGGTGGGGGTGCCGCTCGGCTGGGAGGAGCCACCGCACGCCGCGAGCGAAACCGCAAGGGCGAGGGCAACAGGAGCGGTTGTGAGCCACTTCATCGCTTTGATTTTCATCAGGTTGTCACTTTCATTGAGTCCTAAGTCGACCGGGCCGCAGGGCTGCGCTGTGGCGCCTGGTACCTGCTCCCGGCGCTGGTCCAGCCGGGCTGGGCAGGCGGTGACCGCAAAACTTTATTGTCTCACCAGCGCGATTAGGGGCAGTGGGATGAAGAAAGTGCTGCTCCATGACTTTTTGGCCGAATAATGATCAGCCGTGGAAGGATTCATGGAGTGATCAAAGCGCCAGGCGGCCACGCGAACGAAGGATCAGCCGACCTGAGGGGGAACTTTCATTAAGCAACGTGACTGTGACATGCCTCCCAATCCGGCAGGCGGCAGGAGCGGCCTAGAAGCCTCCGGCCGTAGCATCCTGTGGCGGCAGGACAGGCCAGTCTCCCTCGATCACGGCCGCAGGCTTGGTCTTGCGGAGGTAGTTCTGGAAGTCCGCGGCCTGGGCCGTAGCCCATTCGATCTGGAGCTGGTGCAGGTTGCCCGCCGGCATCTGAAGTTTGGGGAACTTCCCGGCCATCGCATCGAGCACGCGCAGGGTGGCGAGAGCGTCGGCGGCGGAGGTGTGAGCATTGTCCAGGTTCACACCGTATTCCTCGCAGAGGGCGGTGAGCGTCCGCTTGCCCTTGCGGTACCGGTCCACCTGCTTGTTCATGATGTATGGGTCCAGGATGGGGAAGCGGTGGAGTTGCGGCACCCCGTACCGCGCCGACTCCGCAGCGAGGACCGTAAAGTCGTAGCTGGCATTGAACGCGATGACCGGGATTTCCGAGTCAAAGAGTTCCTGCAGGACGGCGGCGACCTCCCGCGTCACCTCATGGGCCGGCCGGCCGTCCCGCCTCGCCTGCTCGGTGGTGATGCCGTGGACATCACTGGCCTCCGTGGGAATCTCCACACCCGGGTCCGCCAGCCACTCGTGCTCCTTGATGACCCCGCCTTCTTGGTCCACCACGGTGATCGACGCCGTGACGATCCTGGCCGCACGCGAATTACGGCCGGTGGTTTCAAGGTCAAATGCTGCGCGGGGGAGGGTATGCCAGGAGCTCATGGTTCAACGCTAAGGGGACCCGCCGACAATTTAGTGGAACGCCACTGCCGCTACATTGGATCAATGCGGAAAGAGTATGTCCAGGCGGTCCTTGCCGTTGTCAGGCTGGTTTCGCCGGGATCCGCAGTGTCGTACGGGGATGTCGCCGAGCTCCTGGGGTCCGGTGGGCCCCGGCAGGTGGGCTCGGTGATGAGCCACTTCGGAAGCGGTGTGCCCTGGTGGCGCGTCCTGAAAGCGAGCGGGCATGCCCCCGAAGGCCACGAAGCCGAGGCTTTGTACCGCTACCTCGAGGAGGGAACCCCGCTGAAGGGAGACCATGCGGCGTACCTCCGGACAGGGGAAGGACGGTGGCGCGTGGATTTGGCTGCGGCACGTTGGGCCCCCACCGACGAGGATTTTGAGCGGATCGATGCCGCCGCCGGGGAGTTGGAGCGCAGGCTCCGGAGATTGTCGGTGGCTGATGATGGAATGAGTTTGTGACAGTAACAATCCCCTTGAACGGCCCCTTGGCCCCGCGGCAGGAAAGGCAGGAGGCCCAAGAGGGTGCATTTTCCGGTACCCCTGCTCTTCGGCTGCTCCCGCCCCGCCGGGCGCATGCGGAAGCAATCCAGCTCACGCCGGACCAGCAGGCAGCGGTGGATGTTGCGCAGGGTTCAGGGCCAGTCCTGGTACCCGGTGCACCGGGCACGGGAAAGACCACCGTCCTGGTGGAGGCAGCCGTCCAGCGCGTCTTCCGCGACGGGGTGGATCCGGAACGCATGCTGATCCTGGCGCCCACCCGCCTTGCCGCAGACTTCCTGCGGGACCGCTTCACCGCCCGCCTGGACCGTAGCCTCAGCACCACTCCCGCCAGGACCTGGGCGTCCTATGCATTCGACCTCATCCGGCGGGCCAAGGCCGAGGGCGTCATCCAGCTCTCGAGGCCACCCCGGCTCCTGTCCGGTCCGGAGCAGGACCTGATTATCAAGGAGCTCCTGGAAGGACACAGGATCCCCGGCCTTGAGCTGCCGTGGCCGGCCGATCTCGACCGGGCACTGGAAACCCGCGGTTTCCGCCAGGAGGTGCGGCAACTCTTTGACCGCGTCATTGAATCCGGCCGCACGGCCGAGGACCTCTCCCGGTTGGCGGACCAGTGCGGTCGTCCGGACTGGAAAGCGGCTGCAGCGCTCTACGCGGAGTACCGGGACGTCCTGGACCTGCGAATGCCGGAAGCGTTCGACCCCGCCGGTATCATCACAGCCGCCCGCCAGATCTTCCAGGACGCCCCCGATTTCCTCGCGGCCGAGCGTGACCGCCTGCAGGTGGTCCTGGTGGACGATATCCAGGAGGCCAACCCCGCAATCTTTGAACTGTTGGCCGATATCGGGGCCGGCAGCGACTGCTACGTGACGTCGTCTCCGGACACCGTAGTCCAGGGATTCCGTGGCGCCAGGCCGGACCTCGTTGCTGAACTGCCGCGGCTCCTGGCCGCCCAGGATCCCGTCCTGGAACGTCCGCTCCGTTACGCGCACGGCCTGGCCCCCGCCGTCGCCGAGTCGTGGCTCAGTGTTGCCGGCCGCATCTCGCAACGTGCCGGCGGCCAGTTGGCGCGGCGGCTGGAGCCAATCGGCCGGACGGCCCGGAACGATGGCCCGGCGCACGACGAAGACAACGTCCCGGCCGGCCGTGTCGAGGCCCACCTGGTCCCCACACCAGTCCATGAACTGCGCTATGTTGCCCAGAGAATCCTTGACCAGCACATCAACCACAACCGCGGACTTGGCGACATGGCGGTGATTGTCCGCAACGGCGGCCAGGTCAGCGAGCTGCAGCGGTACCTGTCCGGGCAGGGCATCCCGGTCCGGGTCCCCGTGGCTGAATCCGCGGTCCGGGACGAGGTAGCGGTCCGGCCGCTCCTGGATGCCTTCGCCATTGCCTTGGATCCGGACCTCCTGACGCCGGAAGCCGCCGTGGCCCTCCTGACGTCGCGGATCGGAGGGGCCACATCCATCGAGCTCCGCCGGCTCCGGCAATCGCTCCGCCGGGAGGAACTCCTCGGTGGCGGCGGGCGAGCCAGCGATGTCCTCCTGGTCGAGGCACTGCTCGAGCCCGGGGCGCTCGGCGCCTTGGGCCTTGAAGGCCGGGCAGCGCGGCGAACCGCGAGGATGATCCAGGCCGGCCGCGCGGCAGCCGCCCTGCCCGGCGCCAATGCCGAATCAGTGTTGTGGGCTCTGTGGAACTCCACCAGCCTCGCCCCCGCTTGGACGTCAACTGCCTTGTCGGGCGGTCCGCACGGGGCCCGGGCGGACCGCGACCTCGACGCGATGATGGCCCTCTTCCACACCGCTGAGCGGTATGTGGACCAGATGCCCGGCGCGGGCCCTGAGCAGTTCCTGGAATACCTGCTGAACCAGGAGCTTCCCATGGACACCCTCGCTGCCCGCGCCCAGCTGGATGACGCCGTTGAACTGATGACGCCGGCCAGCGCCGCGGGCCGCGAATGGCCGGTCGTCATCATTGCGGGCCTGCAGGAGGGTGTGTGGCCCAATACCAGGCTCCGCGGCGAACTGCTCGGCAGCACCCTGTACGCCGACGCCGTGGAACACGGACCGGAGTATGCGCTCCAACGGGATCCGTTGAGCCGGTTGAGGGATATCCGCTATGACGAACTGCGCAGTTTCTCCACGGCGGTATCGCGGGCACGCGAACTCCTGGTGTGCACCGCCGTCTCATCGGAAGACGACCAACCGTCATCCTTCCTGGACTTCGTCGCACCACTGGAACCGGGGCAGGAGGGGCGCGTTTTCACCCAGGTCGAGCGGCCCATGACCCTGCGTGCCCTGGTCGCCGAACTCCGGCAATATGCCCAATCCGATGCTGCGGATCCCGCGCACAGGGAGGAGGCGGCCAAAGTGCTGGCACGCCTGGCCGCCGCCGAACCTGCGGTCGCCGGTGCCCACCCGGACACCTGGTGGGGGCTGGCTCCGCTGAGCTCCTCCGAGGCCGTGGTGCCGCCGGGGTCCACCGTGTTCGTGTCCCCGTCCAAGGTGGAGACCGTGCAGAAGTCGCCCCTGGACTGGTTCGTCCAGGCGGCGGGCGGCGAGGCGGCCACCGACTTTGCCCGCAGCCTTGGCACCCTTGTGCACGCGATCGCCCAGGACATGCCGGAAGCGTCCGGCTCCGAGTACGTTGCGGAGCTGGTGCGCCGTTGGCCGGCGCTGGGGATGAAGGATAACTGGGAAGGGCGGCTGGATTTTCAGCGCGCCGAGTCCATGGTGCGGAAGTTGGCGCAGTATGTGGTGGCCATGAGGGCTGAAGGCCGCAGCCTGCTGGGCGTGGAAAAGGACTTCGATGTCGCCCTTGGGGACGTGGTGGTGGACGCAGCGGCGCCGCGCGATGCAGTGCTCCGCGGGCAGGTTGACCGGCTGGAGGTCGACGGCGAGGGCCGCCTGGTGGTGGTGGACCTCAAGACCGGCAAGAGGCAGCCCGGCAAGGGTGAGCTCTCCAGCCATCCACAGCTTGGTGCATACCAGGCAGCGGTGGTCGCCGGGGGTTTCGAGGCCGGCCCGCAGGGGAACGGCTTGTCCGGCGGTGCCATCCTGGCGCAGCTCGGCACCGGGGCCAAGAACCCGTCCATCCAGCAGCAGGAGCCTCTGGACCCGCAGGAAAACTGGGCGTTGGACATGGTCAAGGATGCGGCCGCCGTGATGGGTGGCAGCGAATTCGTCGCACGGCACGATCCGGCCAAGGGCAGCCACGGCGGCCATGGCTGCCGGCTTCCCGAAGTATGTCCGCTGTGTGCCCGTGGAAGGCAGGTCACCGAATGAGCCACCCGATGGAGGTCCTGACTGCAGGGGAGGCCGCCACATCCCGTTTCAGTCCCGAAGAGCTGTCCGTGCTGCTCGGCGAAAAGAACATCCCGACGCCGGAGCAGTCGGCAATCATCTCTTCCCCCCTGTCGCCCCGGCTGGTGATCGCAGGGGCGGGTTCGGGAAAGACCGCCACCATGGCGGACAGGGTGGTATGGCTGGTGGCCAACGGCTGGGTGACGCCCGAGGAAGTCCTGGGGGTGACGTTCACCCGGAAGGCTGCCGGCGAGCTCGCCAGCCGGATCCGGTCGAAGCTGCTGGCCCTGCAGCGGCTTGCCGCAAAGGACGCCGGCGGCGGGATGTTTCCGGAGGGCCTGCTCAGCAGCGACGCACTGGAACCCAAGGTGTCCACGTACCATTCCTTCGCCAGCGGCATCGTCTCGGACTACGGCCTCCGGCTGGGTGTGGAACGCGATGTGGTATTGCTTGGCGGCGCGCAGGCATGGCAGTTGGCAAGTGAGGTGGTTGAGGCCTACGACGGCGAATACGCCCACTTCCGGGCGGCGAAGTCCACCCTGGTGAAGGCCGTGATCCAACTGGCGGGGGAGTGCGCCGAACACCTCCAGGAACCCGAGGACGTCGAAGCCTGGTTGATGGCGCGCCTCTCGGAATTCGAGTCCCTGCCGTATCTGGCAGACAAGAAGAAGAACCCGCCGCAGGCAGCGGCGGAGCTTGCCGGAATGCTGCGGACCAGGGCGAGCGTCGCTGATATGGTGGGCCGCTACGCTGCGGCGAAACGTGCCCGCGGCGCCCTCGATTTCGGGGACCTCGTGGCTCTCGCCGCGAAAGTGGCGCAGGAGGTTCCCCTGGCGGCCGCGATGGAGCGGCAGCGGTACAAGGTTGTCCTGCTCGACGAGTTCCAGGACACGTCGTACGCGCAACTGGTACTTTTTTCCCGCCTTTTCGGCGGCGGCCATGCGGTCACGGCAGTCGGCGACCCCAACCAGTCGATTTACGGGTTCCGCGGCGCTTCCGCCGGGCAGTTGTTCCACTTCGTCCGTGAATTTCCCGTCCGGACCGCTGAAACCGGCACGGGGTCGGGCTGGGCGCCCGCCCCAACCTCTTACTTGACCACAGCCTGGCGGAACGGCCGCTCCATCCTCGCTGCCGCAAACGTCATGTCCCAGTCCCTTGGCCTGTCGGCCGCCAGGCGCGGGCCGGCAGGAGCGACGGCGGCCGTGGCCGAAGTGCCCCCGCTGCAACCCAGCCCCCACGCTGTCGATGGAGCAGTGGTGCTGGGACGCTTCGCCAGCGACGTCGAGGAGGCCGCCGCGCTGGCCGAGGACGTCCTGAGGTACAAGGTCACAGACTTCGAAGCCACGGCGGACGGAACCGCCGTTGCCCCTGCCTTGGCCGTGCTGTGCCGCAGGCGCGCCCAGATGGAAACCATCCGCCGGCAATTCGAGGCCCGTGGCATCGCCTACGAAATCGTGGGCCTTGGCGGGCTCCTGGACACCCCCGAGATCGTAGACCTCGTCGCCACCCTGCGAGTCCTTGCGGACCCGGGCCGTTCCGATGCCCTCATGCGGCTCCTGGCCGGTGCACGGTGGCGCATAGGTCCCGCGGACCTGATGGCGCTGCGGGACTGGTCCAGCCAACTGGCGCGAAACCGGGGCAAAGCCTCCGCCGGGCTCAACCTCGAGGACACCGACACCGACACCGTCACCGGCAACGAAGGCGACGCCGGTGAGGGGCCGGTCCTGGAAAGTGACCTCACGGACGGCGCCAGCCTCGTGGAAGCCCTGGACTTCCTGCCGCGCGACGGATGGACGTCGTCGAACGGACGGACCCTTGGTGCGCCGGCCCGCACGCGTCTTGCCCGGTTGTCGGCGGAACTGCGCCAATTGCGCGGTTACCTTGGCGATGACCTCACCACCCTCCTGGGTGAAGTGGAACGGGCCATGCTCCTGGATATCGAGGTGGCGGCACGGCCCGGGATCAGCATCCATCAGGCGCGGCGTAACCTCGACGCCTTCCAGGACGCCGCGGCGGGATTCCTCCGAACCTCCCAACGGGTGGATATCCTCGCCTTCCTGTCATGGCTGGAGGCTGCCTCCGCTGAGGAGAACGGCCTGGAAGCACCTGCCAGCGACGTGAACCGGGAAGCAGTCCAGCTGTTGACCGTCCATGCGTCCAAGGGCCTGGAATGGGACGTTGTCTTCGTGCCCGGGCTGAACGCGGGAGCCTTCCCGAGCGACAGGGATTCCCGCTGGAGCAGCGGGTCGGCTGCCCTTCCCTGGCCTTTGCGCGGAGACCGGGCGGACCTTCCCCAGTGGGACGTGGAACAACCGGACCAAAAGGGGTGGCTGGATGCTGAGAAAGATTTCAAGGCGGCGGTGCAGGCCCACGGGGAAGAAGAAGAACGACGGCTTGCCTACGTTGCCTACACAAGGGCCAAGCATGTGCTGTGGGTATCGAGCGCCGCCTGGGTGGGTTCTCGCGCCGGCCGGGCCGAGATGTCCCCCTTCCTGGCGGAGCTTGCACCACTGACCCAGCCGGCCGGCAACGAACTTCAGGCTGCCGCTGTGATCCATCGGTTGTCCTTGGAAGAGGCTGCCCTTCCGGAAGAAAGCCCGCTGACGCTGGAGACAGAAGAAGCGGTGTGGCCCTATGACCCGCTGGAGGGTCCGACGGACGCGCGGACCGGTGCGCGGCTCCGCATGTCACGTGGCCGCAGGGCAGCCATGGAAGCTGCGGCCGGGCGGGTGTTGGGCCTGCTGGAGGCCGGCGTGGAGCTGCCGGAGGCGTCCGGGAAATCCAGCGGAGCGGGCGTGCCCCGGAACGGCGGGGGGCCGCTGCTCACGGGAGCGGCCGCCGGCTGGGCGAGGGAAGCTGCGCTGTTGCTGGAACGCAGGGCCAGAAGGTCAGGCGGCCAGGAGGTTCACCTGCCTACCCACATCTCCGCCTCCACCCTCGTGGACCTCGGGGAGGACCCTGAAGCAGTGGTAGGGCGGCTGCGCAGGCCGGTTCCCCGCGAACCGGGCATGTCGGCGCGAAAGGGCACGGCCTTCCATGCCTGGGTGGAGGAGTACTTCGGAACCGCGGGGATGCTTGACCTCGGCGAGGCGCCGGGGTCGGACGATCACATCGATGCTGCGTACGACCTTGACGACATGGTGGCCACGTTCAAGGCATCCCCATGGGCCGACAGGTCCCCGGCCTTCGTTGAGGTGCCGGTCGAAACAAGGGTGGGTGACGTAGTTGTCCGGGGACGGGTCGACGCCGTCTTCCAGGACGCCGACGGCCGCTGGGACCTGGTGGACTGGAAGACCGGCCGCCGCCCGTCAGCCGGGCAGCTGAAGACCCGTTCGATCCAGCTTGCCGTGTACCGGCTTGCCTGGGCACGCCTGAAAGGCGTTCCGCTGGAAGACGTGCGGGCTGCGTTCTTCTATGTGGCGGACAACGCCGTGGTGCGGCCGCACGACCTCGGGTCGGCCGCCGAGCTGGAAGGAATAGTGTCGCGCGCCCTCGCCCGGACGTGAGGCGCGGGTTTACTTTGCGCGCAGCCGGCGTGCGTCCCGGTGCGGCTCAGCCCTGTTTGACGTTTATGACCGAGATGGCGGCGGTGGAGGTGTCATCAGGTCCTTGGGTCGTCGACGCCCCGTCCTCGGCGTCGGGTGCCTCCTCCACCGGGATGGGAGTCACATGCACGGCGGGCTGTGCGGGCGCTGCCGGTTTTGCCGGTTCTGCCGGGACCGGAACAACCGTGACGGCGGGGGAGGACCCGGAATGTGCCGGGGTGGGCACGGCGGTCGACGCGGTACTCTCCGAGGACGCCGGTGCAGCCGCTTCCGCATTGTCCCGGCTTGCGGGGTCCGGAAGGGGTTCGACGCTTATTGGCTGCCCACCAAACTCGGCGATGTCGCCGGCCAGGCTCTCCAACATGCCTTCTGCCTCGCTGACCATGGCCTCATCACCAGCTGCAAGCCCCTTGACCAGGTATTGTGCCAGCGCAAACTCCGCTGACAATGCAGCCCGGCGAAGGAGGTGCTGGTCCGGGGCGTCGCGGCGGCCGGAGGTGTAGGACTTCAGAACTGCATCAACGAAGTCCTGCTCATTCGAAGCCACCAGCCAGGCGAAGTCGTCCGCGGGGTCACCGATCCTCAGGTCTGTCCAGCCGGTGACCGCCGTGACCCGCCCTGACTCGATAAGCAGGTTGTCTTCGTGCAGGTCGCCGTGGACCACGCAGGGGTTGAACCGCCACAGGGACACGTCCTCCATTGCGTGTTCCCAGCGGCGCAGGAGCGCGGCCGGAATCTTACCCGTGGTCGCTGCTTGGTCCAGCTCGTTCAGCCTCCGTTGGCGGAACTCGTTGGGGGTGTAGCTGGGGAGATCGGCGTTGCTCACCAAAGACCGGGGCAGGTCGTGGATGGCAGCCAGGGCGGTACCGATTTCGCGGGCGACGCTGCCCGGACCGGACGTCAATTCCTCAACGCTGCGCGTGGTGCCCGATAGGTGCGAGTACACGAAGGTGCTTAAGGTTCCCAGCCGTACGCTGCCGGCTACCGTGGGCATGAGGAAGGGCAGTTCGGCCCGCACGGCCGGAGCGAAGGCCCGCAGCACCAGGAACTCCGTTTCCAGCCGGGCGCTGGCCTCCGCGTGCCGCGGCGACCTGACCCGCCAGCGCTTGCCTTCTGAATCCAGGAGCAGGGCCGAGTCGAAGTCCGCGGGATCATCCGGTGCAGAACTAACGGCCGTCGGCGTCAGTCCGGGGACTGCCGCGGTTGCAATGGCCGCCAGCTCAATCGGTTTTCTTCTCACCGTTCCACGGTAGATTGCCAGCTGTCCCAGACTGAGGTCTGCCGGCGGCGAGTCTTGAGATTGCTTGAATTCAGGGGGCGTTACCTACCGGCAAACCGCACCATGAAATGTGAAATGTCCGGGGCAGTCAGTACGGTGGACTCATGAGCCATACGGAGTCTGTCCTGCCCGTTCACCAGGCTGCGCCGGCAGGGTTGCCCGCGAACCACCTGGCGGACACCCTGCTCCCGGTGCGGCCGGCCCTGGTGGACCGGGGATCTGCTGCCCGCATCAGGCCCGGCATGATCGATGACCTGCTGGCCGGTCCGGATGCGCTGGCCGTCGTCCTGTCGGGCCGGCAGGGCCTGGTGCAGGAAAGCACCATGGTGCTCGCCCCCGCCAGGGAACTTTTGGCGGAGCTTGAAAGGGCCGGGGCAACCCCGCACCTCGTGGTGTACCTTGGCTCCGCACTGCCCGGTTCGGACCTCCCGGAGGGCACGGAGCTGTTGCTGTTCGTCCTGCCTGAACCGCCCGAACCCGGTACGGCCGGCATCCCCGCGGATGCGGCCTGGGCGGGGTTCAGGGACGTCGCGGCAGGCCTGACCGCCACCTCCACGGCGTTGTTCGTGGAGTCCAGCGCCATCGCCAACTGGCACGCCGGCCACACACACTGCCCGCGCTGCGGCACGCCTACAGTCGTGGAAGCCGGCGGCTGGGTCCGCCGTTGCCCAGCGGACAACTCGGAACACTATCCCCGGACCGATCCTGCGATCATCGTCACTGTCGTCGGCGCGGACGGGCGGCTGCTGCTCGGTGGCGGGGGTCCCGTGGATGCCATTAATTACTCCACCCTTGCCGGCTTTGTTGAGCCGGGCGAATCGCTGGAGCAGGCCGTCGTCCGCGAGATCCAGGAGGAAGTCGGGGTCCGGGTTTCGGCCTGCCAGTATCTGGGCTCCCAGTCGTGGCCGTTCCCTGCCTCCCTTATGCTTGGATTTACCGCCGTTACCGAAGACACCCAGGCAACGCCCGACGGCGTCGAGGTCACCAGGGCCCGCTGGTTCAGCCGCGAGGAACTCCAGGAAGCCGTGCTCAGTGGCGAAATCACCATTTCCAGCAGGCTCTCGATTGCCCGCTCACTGATTGAGCACTGGTACGGCGGCCGGATCCGGGACCTGACCGGAGCCTAAGTAATTCCATCCACCAGACTCCAGCACGCGGTAGTCGAGAAACAAAGCAGCAGAAGTGACTACAGAGAATTTTGACGGCGCAGCCTCCCTGGAGGACCGGATCCTCGGGGGGCTGGACGCCGAACAGCGTGAAGTGGCCAGCACCCTCAACGGTCCGCTGTGCGTCCTGGCGGGAGCGGGCACGGGCAAGACCCGCGCCATCACGCACCGCATCGCCTACGGCGTCCATTCGGGGGTCTACACGCCCCAGCGACTGCTGGCGGTGACCTTCACCGCCCGGGCCGCGGCCGAGATGCGCAGCCGCCTGCGGGACCTGGGAGCGGGCAATGTCCAGGCAAGGACCTTCCACGCCGCCGCGCTGCGCCAACTGCAGTTTTTTTGGCCGCAAGCGGTGGGCGGCACCCTGCCGAACCTGCTGGATCACAAGGCCCAGATCCTCGCCGAGGCCGCCCGGCGGCTGAGGCTGAGCACCGACCGCGCGTCCATCCGCGACCTCGCCTCGGAGATTGAATGGGCCAAGGTGTCCATGCTGACGCCTGCCAATTACCTGGAGCACGCGCAGGGACGCGGTGCACCCGGGGGATTCGACCTCACGGCGGTGGCCCGCGTTTTCCAGTCCTACGAGGACGTCAAGACGGACCGCAACGTGATCGACTTCGAAGATGTGCTGCTGATTACGGTGGGCATCCTGCAGGAGGACGAGAAGGTGGCGGCCACGGTCCGGGAGCAGTACCGGCACTTCGTGGTGGACGAATACCAGGACGTTTCCCCGCTGCAGCAGCGGCTCCTCGAACTCTGGCTTGGCGGCCGCGACGAACTCTGCGTGGTGGGCGACGCCAGCCAGACCATCTACTCCTTTACCGGAGCATCCCCCCGTCACCTGCTGGACTTCAAGACCCGCTACCCGCAGGCCAACGTGGTCAAGCTCATCCGGGACTACCGTTCCACACCCCAGGTTGTGAAGCTGGCCAACGACCTGCTGGCGGGCCGGCGCAGCGGCGGCCCTGCCGCAGACGCCGCCTGGGCCACGCCCCTGCAACTCGTGGCCCAGCGTCCCGCCGGCCCCGTGCCCCAGTTCACCGAATGCACGGACGACGAAGCCGAAGCCGCCACCGTGGCGCTGAAGATCAAGGCACTGCTCGACGCCGGGACACCGGCGAGCGAGGTCGCGGTCCTTTTCCGCACCAACGGCCAGTCCGAGGCCTACGAACAGGCGCTGGCGGGTGCGGGAATCGGCTACCAGCTGCGGGGCGGCGAACGCTTCTTCGCGCGCAAGGAGGTGCGGGACGCCATTCTCCAGCTTCGCGCCGCCACCAGGGCCGTCAGCGAAGCGGATTCCCCGGAACCACTGGGCCAAGTGGTCCGGGACATTGTTTCCTCCCTCGGCTACACGGATTCCGCCCCGCACAGTGGTGGCGCCCTCCGCGAGCGGTGGGAGTCATTGGCGGCGCTGGTGGCACTGGCCGATGAACTGGCGCAGAACCGCGGTCCGGAATTCGGGCTCGGCGACTTCGTCAACGAACTCCAGGAGCGGTCCCTCGCCCAGCATGCCCCCACCGTGCAAGGCGTGACGCTCGCCTCCCTGCACGCAGCCAAGGGATTGGAATGGGATGCCGTGTTCCTGGTGGGGCTCAGCGAAGGCCTGATGCCCATTTCCTTCGCAGATTCGCCTGAATCGGTCGATGAGGAGCGCCGGTTGCTCTACGTCGGGATCACCCGCGCCCGTGAACACCTCTCGCTGTCGTGGAGCACGGCGCGGACTCCCGGCGGCCGGGCCAACCGCAAGCCGTCCCGTTTCCTCGATGGGCTGCGGCCCGACTCCGTTGCCAGCTCCAGCGCCCGCGGCAAGGGACCGGTTCCGCGCCGCAAGGCGGCCGCTCCGGCAGTCTGCCGGGTTTGTGGCAGCATGTTGTCCACCGGGGCGGAGCGCAAGGTGGGACGCTGCAACGCGTGTCCGCCCAGCTACGAGGAACAGACCTTTGACGCCCTCCGGAACTGGCGGCGCGACGTCGCCCAGTCCGCTGACGTTCCCGCGTTCGTCGTCTTCACCGACGCCACCCTCACTGCGATAGCGGAGGCGCGGCCTGCGTCCCTCGAAGAACTTGCCGGACTTGCCGGCATCGGTCCCGCCAAGCTTGAACGCTATGGGGAGGACGTCCTGAAGGTCCTTGCCGAAAGCAGCGTGCTGTGAGGCGCGGCAGCCCGCCAGACAGCCACGGCCAGTCCGCCGTCCTGACCACCACCGGTGGATCCCCCGTGGAGGTGCGGCGGTCGGCGCGCCGCACCCGGACCGTCGCGGCATTCTGGGAAGACGGCACCGCCGTGGTCGCCATTCCGGCCCGGTTCACCGCGGCCCAGGAACGTGAGTGGGTCCACCGGATGCTGGCAAAGCTGCACAAGCAGGGGGAGCGGCGCGCCGCTTCCGGCCGGCGGCGTCCCGCCACCGACGAAGCCCTGGCCGCCCATGCCGCCCAGTTGTCTGAAACATACCTTGGCGGCCGGGCAACGCCCACATCGGTACGCTGGGTCGGCAACCAGAACTCGCGGTGGGGTTCCGCGACCCCCGCCGACGGGACCATCCGCTTGTCGGACAAACTGCGCCCAATGCCCCAATGGGTGATCGACTACGTCCTGCTGCACGAATTGGCGCACCTGCTGGTGGCTTCGCACAACGCGGCGTTCTGGCGGTTGCTCGAGGCCTATCCCCACACCGGGCGCGCGAAGGCGTTCCTCGAAGGTGTCTCCTACGCCACCGCACGGGGCCTGGACAAAGACGCTGCCGCCCCGGACCGTGTGCCCAACACTGCCGGGAACCCCTGGCCGGGCGACGCCGACTAGGACCACCCACCGCTCAACGTCCGGCGCCAACCGCGCGCAGGCGGACTCAGCGCACTGGCCCATCACCCCGGTTTAACGGACCGGCGCGGCCGGGAAACCCCCGGCCGCGCCAACCAACCTCAGCTCTTCGGCTGGTCCGGACCGTCGTCGTCCGTGTCCTGGCCGCCGTCATTTGTGTCCGTGCCGGCGGCGGTGTCACCGTCAGCGGCGGGCGCCTCGTCAAAACCGCCGCTAAGCAACTTCTGCAGGGCGTCGTCGACCTCGCTGTCGCTCGCTTCGGCGAGCTTCCGGCGGGAGCTGAAACCCTTCGGGTCATCGAGGTCTTCCGCGGTGGGCAGCAGGTCGGGGTGGTGCCAGATGGCGTCGCGGCCTTCGATGCCGCGCTCATCTTTCAGCGTTGCCCACAGCGTCGCGGCGTCGCGCAGGCGCCGGGGCCGCAGCTCCAGCCCCACCAGGGAGGCAAATGCGTGTTCGGCCGGACCGCCGGTGGCCCTGCGGCGCCGCACCGTTTCCCGGAGGGCGCCGGCGGAGGGCAGCAGGTTCTCGGTGGCGGCGGCGGTGAGTTCGTCCACCCAGCCCTCCACCAGGGCCAACGCTGTCTCGAGCTTCTCCAGTGCCTGCTCCTGGGCGGGGGTCCGCTGCGGCATGAACACGCCCTGGGAGAGGGCCTCCTGGATGCCTTCCGGGTTGCTCGGGTCGATGTCCCGGGCGAGCTCCTCGATGCGGGAGGTGTCGATATGGATGCCACGGGCGTAGGCCTCGATGGCGCCCAGCAGGTGGCCACGCAACCACGGCACCTGCACGAACAGGCGCGCGTGTGCGGCCTCCCGCACGGCAAGGAACAGCCGGATGTCGTTCTCGGGCAGCGACAGGCCTTCGCCGAATGCCGCGACGTTGGCAGGCAGGAGCGCCATTTCAAGGTCGGCGAGCGGGACGCCAATGTCGGTGGAGCTGACAACATCCTTGGACAGGGCCCCGATGGCCTGGCCCAGCTGCATGCCGAAGATGGCCCCGCCCATGTTCTGCAGCATCGAGGAGGCACCGCCCATCATGGACTTCATCTCCTCGGGCATCTGCTCCGTCATGGCCGAGGACAGGGCGTTGGCGATGCTGTTGGCCACCGGTTCGGTCAGCCGCTTCCAGGTGCCAAGGGTTGCTTCCACCCACTCGGCACGGGACCAGGCTTTGCCGATCAGCCCGGTGGCGGGCAGGTCCGTTACCGGGTCCAACCACAGTTCGGCCAGGCGGAGTGCTTCGTCGACGTCCCGGGACTGCTGCGCGGTGACGGAGGGATCTGAACTGCCGGCGGCGACGCGCCGGGCGTTGTCGTGCGCCAGAGTCCAGTTGACGGGTCCTTCGGACGGCGCACTCATCATCGCCTGCACCTGGGAGAACATCTGGGCCAGCAGGTTGGGGTCGTCAGGCAGGCCGGCAGCCTTGGCGAGCTCGGCGGGGTCGAAGTTTTCCATCCCCTTGCCGCCCATCAGGTTCTGCAGCATCTCGGTCAACGGATCCTTGGGATTGTCGTCGCCGTTGGACGGATTGAGTGGGTTGGAGGTCATGGTCCCGCCGATCGATGGTGTGACTGTTGATCAGTCTTCACGGTACCCCGGTGGGGCGTGGCTGTCTGCCGCCCGCCGCCGTCGTTCGCTCTAGGCAAAGCGCCCCGGGACATCTTCACCGCGTACTGTTGGTGGGGTGACTACAACCCGTGGCGGCCATTCCTCCGAGGACCACGTTCCCGAGCTTCGCCCCTTCTCCGGTCCGGAACCAACGGGAGGCAACGGCCCCCTTGACGGCGAGGACGGCAGCGGCTCAGCAGGGGGCATGGTTGCGGACGACGGCGGGCGGCCGGGCAGGCGCCTGTCCACCATGATGGTTGCCGGGCTGGCGGCGCTGGGGCTGGGCATTGCTGTTGGGACCCTGCCGGTGCCGTATGTCATCGAGTCCCCCGGGCCCACCTACAACACGCTGGGGGAGAGCCAAGGGCATCCGGTCATCAGTGTCAGCGGCCATGAAACCTATCCTGCGGCCGGAAGCCTGGACCTGACCACGGTCTACGTTGACGGCGGGCCCACCGGCTCCGTCAGCATCCTCAGCGCTTTCTCCGCGTGGCTGGACAGTTCCAAAGCCGTGTACCCGGAAGAATTGATCTACCCCACGGGTACCACCAAGGAAGAGGCCCAGGAGCAAAGCGCCGTGGCCATGACCACGTCGCAGGAAAACGCCGTCGCGTCGGCTCTGAATGACCTCAAGATTCCTTTCAGCCAGCAGCTCCAGGCCGCGGACCTGTCAAAGGATTCCGCTTCCGCCGGGAAGATCCAGCAAGGCGACGTCCTGAAGACCATCAACGGCAAGGACATCACGTCCCTGTCCGTCATCCAGGATGAGCTGGCGGCAGGCAAGGGTGCACCGGCCACGGTAACGGTGGAGCGCGGAGGCCAGCCCGTTACCTTGGACATCACGCCCAAGGACAACGGCCAAGGCCGCTACATTCTTGGCGTCATGCTCAAGTACCTGTTCAAGTTCCCCTTCCAAGTCCAGATTTCCCTGGACAAGGTGGGCGGACCGAGCGCAGGACTCATGTTTTCGCTGGGCATTATCGATACCGTGACGCCGGGTGACCTCACGGGCGGCAAGCACATCGCGGGCACGGGCACCATCGCCCCGGACGGCACGGTGGGCCCGATCGGAGGGATCGCACAGAAGATGCGCGGTGCCCGCGCATCCGGCGCCACGCTCTTCCTGGCGCCGGCCGGAAACTGCGACGAGGTGGCCGGCCATGTTCCGGACGGACTCCAGGTGGTCCGGGTGGAAAACTTGTCCCAGGCCCGGCACGCGGTGGAAGCCGCAGGCAGCGGACAGGACACGTCCGGCCTGCCGACCTGCGCAAACAACTAGACTGGGCGCATCTAGAACCGACAGGAACTAAGCTCCACCGCCACTCGTGGCACAGATGACGGACCAAACCAGCCGTTTTTGGCCGGTAGGGTGCGTCGCTCGCATGCTTCGAATATTCTGACGACCAGCTATGAGGTACCCAGTTTGTCCCGTCCCGCCAGCACCATGCCCACAGGCAGACCCCCTTCACGTCGCGGCGCCTTGACGCCCACCCTGATCGTTGTCGCCCTGGTGGTTGTGGGCTTCATTTTCTTCGCCAACGTTTGGACCGACGTCCTCTGGTACCGGCAGCTGGGCTTCATCGAGGTCTTCATCACGGAGAACCTGGCCAAGATTGCCACGTTCGTGGCCGGCTTCGCCCTCATGTTCGCGGCTGTGTTCTTCGCGATCCGGATCGCCTATAACGCCCGGCCGGTCTACGCGCCGGATTCGGAGGTGCGGGACAACCTCAACAGGTACCAGGCCCAGCTTGAGCCGGTCCGCCGGATTGTCATGGTGGGGCTTCCCATCCTGTTCGGCCTGTTTGCGGGCAGCGCCGCGGCGAGCCAGTGGCAGAAGGTGCTGCTCTTCTTCAACCAGGTGGGCTTCGGGCAAAACGACCCGCAGTTCAACATGGACATCAGCTTCTACCTGATGACCCTGCCCTTCCTGGGGTTCGTGACCGGGTTCCTCATCAGCGTGGTGGTCATTGCCGGCATCGCGGGGATCCTCACCCACTACCTGTACGGCAGCATCCGGCTCATGGAGCGCGGCGTCTTCACTAGCCGCGCAGCACAAATCCATATAGCGGTCACGGGTGCGGCCTTCCTGGTGCTCCTGGGAGTCAACTTCTGGCTGGACCGCTTCTCGTCCGTGCAGAACAACGGCGGCCGCTGGGCCGGTGCCCTGTACACCGATGTCAACGCCGTCATCCCCACCAAGGCCATCCTCGCCGTCGCGGCCGCCCTGGTGGCAGTCCTGTTCATCGTCGCTGCCGTCATCGGCCGCTGGCGACTGCCGGTGATCGGCACGGCAATGCTGATTATTACGTCCATCCTGGCCGGCGGCGTCTACCCGTGGGTGATCCAGCAGTTCCAGGTGCGTCCGTCCGAACAGACGCTGGAAAGCCAGTACATCCAGCGCAATATCGACAACACCCGCAGGGCGTACGGCCTGGACGGCATCCAGGAAACCCGCTACGACGCCACGAACACGGCCAGCACCGGTGCGCTGGCACCTGATGCGCAGACCACGGCCAATATCCGGCTCCTGGACCCCAACCTGATCTCGGACGCCTTCGCGCAGCTGGAACAGTACCGCCCGTACTACCAGTTCCCCAAGGCCCTGAACGTGGACCGCTACGAGGTGGACGGCAAGATCCAGGACACCGTGATCGCGGTGCGCGAGCTGAACCCCACCAACGTGCAGACCAACCAGCAGGGCTGGCTCAACCAGCACGTGGTGTACACGCACGGCTATGGCGTCGTGGCCGCCAAGGGCAACAAGTTCACGGTGGACGGCAAACCTGAGTTCCTGCAGTCCGGCATCCCTTCCACCGGCGTCCTCGGCAGTGATTCCACCTACGAGCCGCGGATCTACTTCGGCGAGTCCTCGCCGGAATACTCGATCGTGGGAGCTCCGGACGGCGCCACCCCGCGCGAACAGGACCGCCCGTCCGGCAAGGAAGGCGAAGGCGAAACCCAGTACACCTTCAAGGGCAACGGCGGCCCGAACGTCGGCTCTTTCTTCAACAAGATCCTGTACGCCATCAAATTTCAGTCCTCGGACCTGCTGCTCTCGGACGGGGTGAACTCCGAATCGCAAATCCTGTACGACCGGAACCCCCGCGAACGCGTCCAGAAGGTGGCCCCGTACCTGACGGTGGACGGCGGATCCTACCCCGCCCTGGTGGACGGCCGGGTCAAGTGGATCGTGGATGCCTACACCACCAGCCAGTACTACCCCTACTCGCAGCAGAAGCAGCTCTCCGATGCGACGGCTGATTCCCAGACCAGTTCCGGCCGCGCCGTGGCGCTGCCCAACAGCACGGTGAACTACATCCGGAACTCGGTCAAGGCCACGGTGGACGCCTACGACGGCTCGGTCACCCTGTACGCCTGGGACGATACCGACCCCGTCCTCAAGGCCTGGCAGAAGGTCTTCCCGTCCTCGCTGAAGCCGTACTCCGAGATGTCCGGTGCGCTCATGAGCCACGTGCGCTACCCGGAGGATCTCTTCAAGGTCCAGCGGGAGCTCCTGGGGCAGTACCACGTGACGGATCCCATCAGCTTCTACAAGAACAACGACGTGTGGAGCACTCCGGCTGATCCCACTGTGGACACGGACGTCAAGCAGCCGCCGTTCTACATGTCCTTGCAGATGCCCGACCAGCAGAAGCCGGCGTTCCAGCTGACGTCGTCGTTCATTCCGCAAATTGTCAACGGAAACGCACGGAACGTCCTGTATGGCTTTCTGGCCGCCGACTCGGACGCCGGCAACCAGGCGGGGGTGAAGGCTGACGGCTACGGCAAGCTGCGGCTGCTGCAGATTCCGCCGGAGACCCAGGTCCCCGGTCCCGGGCAGGCGCAGAATAAGTTCAACTCGGACCCCACCGTATCGCAGGCCCTTAACCTGTTGCGGCAGGGCGCATCGGATGTGCTGAACGGCAACCTGCTCACCCTGCCCGTGGGCGGCGGCATCCTCTATGTCCAGCCCGTCTACCTCAAGTCGACGGGCGAGACCTCCTACCCGACCCTGCAGCGGGTGCTGGTGGCATTCGGTGACAAGGTGGGCTTCGCGCCCACCCTGGACGCAGCCCTGAAGCAGCTCTTCGGAGGCGATTCGGGGGCAGCAGCCGGAGACTCGGCCAATAACGGGCAAACGCCCGCCGGGCCGGCAGCGCCTTCGACGCCTGCGGCAGCCGACGCCAAGGCCCAGCTGAAGGCGGCTTTGGATGACGCCAACTCGGCCATCCAGGCCGGCCAGACAGCCCTTGCGGCGGGCGACTTCGCCGCCTACGGCGAGGCCCAGAAGAAGGTCGCGGCCGCACTGCAGAAGGCCATGGAGGCCGAAGCCAAGATTCCGGTCACGGCTCCGGAGGCGACGCCGGCACCGGCCGCCTCCGGTTCACCTTCGGCGACGGCGTCCCCGTCAGCGAGCCGCTAGTCCGACGACGGCGGCCCGGCATCCCAGCCTTCACGGGCGCGGGTGCCGGGCCGGCGTAACGGACGTCACGCCCCGCCGATTTGGCCTCCGGTTCACCTCCCGGTAAAGTAGTTCTTGCGACGCGGGGTGGAGCAGTTCGGTAGCTCGCTGGGCTCATAACCCAGAGGTCACAGGTTCAAATCCTGTCCCCGCAACGGGAAGAAGGCCCGAACATTGGGAACAATGTTCGGGCCTTTTGCTTTGCCCGCGCGACAGCGCAGAGCCTTTCGGGAGGCGTGCCCCGGTGGTGCTCAGGGTGGTCGGGACCGCCGCAAAAGTAGGGTAGTGTTGATCAAGCGACGCGGGGTGGAGCAGTTCGGTAGCTCGCTGGGCTCATAACCCAGAGGTCACAGGTTCAAATCCTGTCCCCGCAACTTATGAAGGTCCCGCCGGCAGTTACGCCGGCGGGGCCTTCTTTTTGCCTGGATGCGCATAGTTCCTAGTATTCTCTTTCGAGGACCCCACGATCCGTGGGCAGCCATACGCCATTCTTGAGAGGTATGTTGTTCGATGGCCACACCCACGAAGAAGCCCGGCGCCGCGACGGGTAAGCGGTCCCGGCTCTATTGGGCGGTTCCCGCCGTCCTCGTGGCACTGGTCCTGGCAGTGCTGGCCGCCAGGCTGCTGATGGGACTGCCGGCCGTTGCATCGTTCGTGGCCGATTACCCGGGCCAATCTGAACTGCCGGCCTCCGCCCCTGTTGGGTTCCCGGCGTGGCTCGCCTGGCAGCATTTCCTGAACGGTTTCTTCCTGCTCCTGATCATCCGCACCGGATGGCAGGTGCGGACCACCACCCGTCCCAGCGGGCATTGGACCCGCAACAACAAGGGCTTGATCCGTACCAGGAATGCGCCCACCAAGATCAGCCTGGAGCTCTGGTTCCACCTGACCCTTGATGCCTTGTGGATCCTGAACGGGCTGGTCTTCGCTGTCCTGCTGTTTGCCACCGGCCAGTGGATGCGCATTGTCCCCACGAGCTGGGATGTCGTTCCCAATGCCCTCTCTGCCGCGCTGCAATACGCGTCGCTGGACTGGCCCACGGAGGATGGCTGGATCAACTACAACGCGCTGCAGCTCCTGGCCTACTTCGTCACTGTTTTCATTGCGGCGCCGCTGGCATTCATCACCGGCCTGCGGATGTCCTCCGCGTGGCCAAAGAAGGCAGCCAGGCTCAACAAGGCCTACCCGATTGAATGGGCGCGTGCCGTCCACTTCCCTGTGATGATCTACTTCGTCGCCTTCATCGTGGTCCACGTCTTCCTGGTGCTCACCACGGGCGCGCTGCGGAACCTGAACCACATGTACGGTGTCAGCGACGACGACGGCTGGTTCGGCTTCTGGGTCTTCCTTGCCTCGGTCGCGGTCATGGCGGCCGCCTGGTTCCTGGCGCGTCCGATCTTCCTGCGCCCCATCGCGTCCCTTATGGGCAAGGTCAGCCGCTAGCCTCAAAGTCCTTGAGCTGCTGGTAAGTGTTCAGCGCCCGCTCCCGCGATTCCGGCAAGTCCACGAGCGGTTCCGGGTAGCCCTGGACCCCTGACTTCCAGGGTTCATGGATGGCTTTGCCGTCCAGCTCCGAAAGTTCGGGGATGAACTCGCGCAGGTACCTTCCGTTGGCGTCGAATTTCTTGCTCTGCGTGACGGGATTAAAGATCCGGTAGTACGGTGAGGCATCGGCGCCGGAACCCGCCACCCACTGCCAGTTGGCCGGGTTGTTCGCGGCGTCCGCGTCCACCAGGGTGTCCCAGAACCATTCCTCGCCGATCCGCCAATCTGTCAGGAGGTTCTTGACCAGGAAGGATGCGGCCGCCATCCGGACGCGGTTGTGCATCCAGCCCGTCTGCCAGAGCTGCCGCATGCCGGCGTCCACCAGGGGATAGCCCGTGTTTCCGTGCTTCCACGCCGCAAGTTCCCGTTTGCCTGGCGACCCCCACTGAAACTTGTCGAACGCCGGCCGGAAGTTTTGGGTGGCCAGGTCCGGATTGTGGTACAGCAGATGCCAGTTGAACTCGCGCCAGCCCAGTTCCGAGCGGAATGTTCCGACGTCGGCAGGGATTTTGCGGGGGTGGCGGCGGCGGATCTCGCGCCACACGCGGAACGGGCTGATCTCGCCGAACCGCAGGTATGGTGACAGCCTGCTGGTGCCATCGGTGCCGGGAAGGTTCCTGCCCGTGCCGTACTCCTCGATGGGGCCGTCCAGGAACTCCTCCAGGCGGTGTGCTGCGCCCTTTTCGCCCGGCTCCCAGGCCTCGGCCAGGCCGCCGCTCCAGTCGGGGGAAGTGGGCAGGAGGGCCCAGCTGCTGAGCGTGTCTGAGGCGGGCAGTCCGCGGCCGGACGGAGCAGGCCCCGGCAAGGTCCCAGGTGCCTCCAGGGGGTCGCGGATGTCCGCCGCGGCCAGGCAGGCCCGCCAGAAGGGGGAGTAGACCTTGTACGGGCCGCCCGCGCCCGTGGTAATGGTCCAAGGCTCGAAGAGGAGGTTGGCCTGGAAGCTGGCGGCTTCGATGCCGTTGCTTCCGGCCCAGTCCTTGAGCCCGGCATCAATGGTCCGCTCGGGCTGGCCGTACCGCCGGTTCCACAAAAGATGCGTCGCCTTGGTCCGGGTAGCCAGGTCCTGGATGATGCCCGCCGCGGCACCGCGGCGCAGTACCAGCCGGGAACCTTTGCCTTCCAGGTCCGCTGCCAGCGCCACCAGGGAATGGTGCAGCCACCAGCGGGCAGCACCACCCAGCGGGCGTATTCCTTCGGACTCCTCGTCGAGGATATAGACCACCGTCATGGGACCGCCCAGGCGGGCCGCGGCGTCCAGCGCCGGGTTGTCGTCCAGGCGCAGGTCGTCGCGCAGCCATACCAGGGACGTTTGTTCAGTGGATGCCATACCACCACGCTACACACTGGAGGCAAGACAATGGCCGGGACACCGGTCCCGGCCATTGTCTTGTTCCATGCAGCGGATATCCCGCAGGTCAGAGCTTGTCGAAGTCGGCTTCGTCCACCGTGGATCCGGACGTTGACGCCTGGCTCCCTGCGCCGAGGGCAGGCTTGCCCCCGGCCTTCAGCGCTGCCAGCCTGGCTTCGATCTCCGTCTGCTCTCCCAGGTCTTCCAGCTGGTTGAACTGTGCATCGAGGCTGGACGCGGCAAGTTCCTCCTGTCCGCGGACCTTGGCCTCCTCGCGGCGGATCTTCTCTTCGAAGCGGCCGACTTCGCTGGTGGGGTCCATGATGTCGATGCTCTTAATGGCGTCGTGCACCTGCGACTGGGCAGCGGCGGTCTTGGACCTGGCGACGAGTTCGTTGCGCTTGCTGGTCAGCTGGTTGAGCTTGTTCTTCATCTGGTCCAAGCCCACCTTGAGCTTGTCCACGATTTCGCGCTGGGAGGCGATGCTCGGCTCAGCGCCCTTGGCTTCACTCTCGGCCGCCATCTGGCGCTGCAGGGCAACCTTGGCCAGGTTGTCGAACTTCTCGGCGTCGGCCACATCGCCGGCGGCGCGGAATTCGTCAGCCTTGCGGGAGGCGGCGAGGGCTTTGTTGCCCCAGTCCTGGGCGTTCTTGATGTCCTCGTTGTAGTCGTCCTCGAGCATCCGGAGGTTGCCGATGGTCTGGGCCACGGCGGATTCGGCCTCTGCGATGTTGTTCGTGTAGTCGCGGACCATCTGGTCCAGCATCTTCTGCGGATCTTCGGCGTTGTCCAGCAAAGAGTTGATATTCGCCTTTGCCAGCTGTGCGATCCGGCCGAAAATGGACTGCTTAACCATGGTGTTTGCCTTTCGTCCTGCTCTGTGTTGACCCACTGGAACCGGTGCACAGTGGTGTACTGCTGTTGTCCGCCGGCCGGATTGCTCCGGTCTGGGCCGGCGGAGGGTCTAGAAGCTGCCGGAGTCGCCGCCGCCGAAGTCTCCGCCGCCGAAGCCGCCGGAGTCTCCGCCCCAGCCGCCACCTCCGCCGGAGTCTCCGCCCCAGCCGCCACCGCCGCCACCGCCGCCCCAGCCGCCGTGGCCGCCGTTCAGGATGGAGTTGATCAGGATGCCACCAAGGATGGCACCGCCCAGGCCGCCGCCACCGCCGCCGCCGAACATGCCGCCACGGCCGAAGCCCTGGTTGGCGTAGCCGTCAAAGTGGTCAACGTCTGCCTGGGCCAGTTGTGCTGCCTGCGCCGCCAGGGCGTGGGCCTGCTGTGCATAGGTCAGGGCCGTGACCGGATCTGTCCGTGCGATGGAGAGGGCGTAGTCGAGGTTGCGCTGGGATTCGGCCAGTCGGGTCCGCGCCTCGGTGCCAACGCCGCCGCGCCGCGCTGTGATGTAGTCGGAGGTTGCGCTGATTTGGGCTTGCGCGGACATGATGGTTTGCTGCAGGGATGCCTGGGCGCGCCGCGCCTGCTCCTGCTGGTCCCGGATGCCGGTCAAGGCCTGGTCCAGGGTCTGGTGCGCGCTTTCGACACGTTGCAGGGTGGCGACAGGATCGATCTTCCCGCCCTGGATTTCGCTCTTTACCTGGGCAAGGGCCGCTTCCACCGCAGCCACGGGGCCCGCCAGCTCGGCGTGGGTTCCGGACTGGATCATGGCCTTTGCCTGCGCCAGGTCCTGCGCCGTGTCCACCACCGCCGTTTCGACGCTGTTCCGGGCTTCATCGAGGCTCCCGGACAGCTTGGAGATGGCGTCCAGCAGGACGTTGGTTTGGTGCAGGCTCTCCTCGGCTGCGCGGACTGCCACGGCGGCGAGGCTTTGCTCGCCCCCGTCCAGTTTCTGCTGCGCGGTTGCCGAGGCGTTCTGCACGAAGGCCAGCCGCTCCTTGGCTTGGACGATGTTGTCAGAAACCTGTGTCAGCGCGCTGTCCGCGTACTTGGACCGCATTTCGGCAAGCGACTGCTCGGCCGTGGAAATCTTGGCGTCCGCTTCCCGGGCTCCGGCATTGACGGCCGCGAGGGCCTGGGGCGCGTTCTTTTCCAGTTCACGCAGTGAGTCGAAGTCCGCTTTCTGCTCCTGCAGGGAGGCCAGGGCGGCCTCGGACCGGCGGATAATCTCGCCCAGCCAGGTGCGTTGCTGTTCTTCGGTGTCCGGAATGTGGTCATCAAGCTGCTGCTGCAATTTGAAGGACTCGCCCATGTGGGCTTTGGCTTCCTCCAGCGCTTTGGTGAAGTTCCCCACGGCGGAGTCGCCGTACTGCGCCTGGGCGAAGCCGAGTTCCTGTTCGCTGGACTTGATGGCGTCATCAGCTTCGATCAGGAGGGAGCCACTCTTGCGGCGGAGTTCGTCCACGCTCAGCGAAGCCAATGGGTCCAGCTCGGCACCTTGGGGGCCGTAGCTGCCCGTGGAGGCCTGGGCTGCGGCCTTCTTCCGGCGGTTGCGGTAGTACAGGTAGGCGCCGCCGCCTGCCACGACGACGCCGGCTCCAACCAGAACCGCGGCGCCCGCACCGTCACCGGAAGACACACTGCCGCTTCCGCCATTGGCGGCGTCGCCGATTGCTGAGGCGGTGTCGATGGCAGCCTGCGCATAGTCCTTCTTGCCCCCGGCCAGGTTGGCGGTGACTGCGTTTTGGCTGATGTTGGCCTGCTTGGACCGGATGGGGCTGCTCGAATTCGTGACGAAGTTGAACTTGCCGTCATCAACAGCAATTGCCAGGACGGCGTCAGCCCTGCCCATGGTCCTCAGCTCAGCTACTTTCTGGGTCCACTGGGCCGGATCGGTCGGGTTGGTGAAGGTCTTCACCGTGACCACGTACAGGTTGTACTTGTGGTCTTTCAGTAGCTTCTGGATGGCGTCCTGGACTTCGCCCTTCCGGCTGCCCAGGACGTTGGCATTATCAACAATGTTCGTTCCGGAGGGAATGGTCACCGGGTCTTCGGCCCAGGCCGCGCCGGCGGGAATCGTGAGCAGCCCGGCAAGGCCGATCACGGCGAGGAAACGTTTGAACTTTGACCGCATGTGCAACCCTTCAGCACGCCTGACACCGACTCGGGACGAATCAGTCGTCGAATCCAGCAGCGCCCCCACGCTTGGTGTGAAGCCGCAGGTCGCTGTGGCAATTCATCTTGATTCTATGGTGCACCCCACAGCCAGTCCATGCGGCCGAATATGCCGCCAGCGAAACACATTGCGGGGTTCTATGGGAACGCCACGACGTTCAGGAAGCTTTCAGCAAACATCCGAGCTTGTTCCAGCGGGACGGGTCATAGTTAATGGCAGACAAGGATGAAAGGAAGTCCCATGACTGAGAATCACACGCCAGGACCGGTCCCGGAGGGCAGCGCGGGCAGCCGGAACCCCTGGCAGCAGCAGGACCCGCAGCAGCCCGGAGCCGGCCCGGCGGACACTCAGTCCGGGGGCGGGGGCAATGCCGGCCACGAGCAGGGACAGTACGGTGCCGCTGACCAGCAGCACGACCCCACGGAACGGCTGGACCAGCCGCAGGCAGCACGCCAGGACCACACCCAGGAGCTCCCCGGCGCTCCCAGGCCCGTTTACCCGCAGCGCCAGCCTTTCTACGGCCAGTCCGGCTACTACGGCCAGCAGCAGAACGGCCAGCCAGGCCAGGGCGCGGGGCCCGGTATGCAGCATTCAAGTGTCGGCCTGGCGCCCAATCCCAAGGATGCTCCGCGCCGGAAGGCGACCTTCGGCATCGGCACCCTCATCGCCAGCATCCTCGCCGCTGGGCTTGTGGGCGGCGGCGTGGCAACGGTGGGCGCAGGTGAACTGTTTGGAAACGCCGGCTCCGGCACCTCGGCGGTGGGTGGCAGCAACCAGCCGGGAACGGTCATCGTGAATAACAAGGATGACGTCAACGCCATTACAGCCGCCGCGGTGAAGGCTTCCCCCAGTGTCGTTACCATCAGTGCCACCAGCGGCAGCTCCGGTGGCACCGGTTCGGGCATCGTCCTTGACGACCAGGGACACATTCTCACCAACACCCACGTGGTCACGCTGGACGGCCAGACGGCCAACGCCACCCTTGAAATCCGCACCAGCGACGGCAAGGTCCTTCCCGCGAAGCTCGTAGGCACGGACCCCTTGTCCGACCTCGCGGTGATCAAGGTGGACGACACCTCAAGCCTCACTCCTGCAACCCTGGGGGATTCCTCCAAACTCAACGTGGGTGACACCGCCATCGCCATCGGTTCACCGCTTGGGCTGACCGGGACGGTGACGGATGGCATCGTGTCCACGCTGAACCGGACCATCAGCGTGGCATCGTCGGCAGCCCCGCAGGGCGGTGACAACAGCCAGGGCGGTGACCAGGGCTTCCAGTTTGCGCCTCCGGGCGGCGGACAAAGCCAGCAAAGCTCGAGCCAGGGATCCATCGCCATCAACGTCATCCAGACCGATGCGGCGATCAATCCCGGCAACTCCGGCGGCGCCCTCGTCAACAGCAAGGGTGAGATCATCGGCGTGAATGTGGCCATCGCGTCCGCAGGCTCCGGCACCTCGACGTCCCAGAGCGGCAACATCGGCGTCGGGTTCAGCATCCCGATCAACAACGCCAAGCGCGTGGCGCAGGAGATCATCGACAACGGCAAGGCCTCCCATGGCCAGCTCGGTGTCAGCGTCAAGGCGAAGAGTACCTCCGGTGCGTCCTCGGAATTCTCGGTAGGCGCCGACGTAGCCACGGTTGACGCCAGTTCGCCGGCAGGGAAGGCCGGGATCAAGGTCGGCGACGTCATCACCAAGTTCAACGACCTCAGCATCGGTGAACCGAACCAGCTGACCGCGGCGGTCCGCGAGCAGCCGGCAGGTTCCACGGTCAAGATCACGGTCCAGCGCGGCGGCAAGGAGCAGACGTTCGACGTCACGCTCGGCGCGGCAGCCAGCTGACACGCCCAAGCCATCACGACGGCGGCGTCCCCACCCAGGGGGCGCCGCCGTCGGCATGTCCGGCGCAACGGAAAACCTGACACAGGCGTTAACGGAAGAGGGCGCCCGGACGCGCCGATATGGTTAGCTAGGAGCTACCCGCCTGCCGGGCATTCCGCGGCCATGACCCACCCGGCTGGCTGTCCACAAGCATGGAAGGCTGCTGTAAACACAGTGGAAGAGACATTGAAGATCGTAGTCCTGGTCAAACATGTACCGGACGCCCAGTTCGACCGACACCTGGGTGGCGAGGGCAACACCGCGGACCGCGACGAGAGCATCCTGTCCGAGCTCGACGAATACGCCCTGGAAGCTGCCCTGCAGCTTGCCGAGGCCCGAGGCGGAAGCAAAGCCGGCAACCAGGTCATTGCCCTGAGCATGGGCCCTGCCGGGGCCGTCAACGCCGTAAAGAAATCGCTGCAGATGGGCGCCACCGAAGGTGTCCACCTCACGGACGACGCGCTCGCCGGCTCGGACGCGGCTGCCACCTCGCTGGCACTCGCGGCGGCGGTCCGGCACCTGGGCGGCGTGGACCTGGTCCTGACCGGGATGGCGTCCACCGATGGTGAGACCTCGCTGGTCCCGGCCCAGCTGGCGGAGCGGCTCGGGCTGCCGCAGGTGACCTTCGCATCCTCGCTGGAGGTCGACGGCGGCCGGCTCACTGCCCGGCGCGACGCCGACACGTCATCGGAGACCGTGGAAGCAGCACTGCCCGCGGTCGTGTCCGTCACGGACCAGATCAACGAACCCCGGTACCCCAACTTCAAGGGCATCATCGCGGCCAAGCGCAAGAGCATCACCACGCTCTCCCTCGCAGACATCGGCGTGGACCCTGCCCAGGTTGGCTTTGCAGGGTCGTGGACCACCGTCACCAGCGCCGAGCAGCGGCCGCCGAGGACTGCCGGCACCATCATCACCGACGAGGGCGACGCCGGCATCAAGCTGGTTGATTTCCTGGCCGCCCAGAAGCTGCTCTAAGGGGACAACGACATGGCAAAAGTACTGGTATTCATCGACAACCCCGGAGCTTCGCTCAAGAAGAGCAGCCTGGAGCTGCTGACCCTGGCTCGTTCCCTGGGGGAGAGCGCCGTCGCGGTCAACGGAGACCTTTCCGACGACGTCGCCGCCACCTTGGCGGAATACGGTGTGGGCACCGTCCTGCACCCGTCGGCCGAGGACCTGGGTGACTTCCTCGTAGCGCCCAAGGCAGCCTACCTGGCCGCAGCGGCAGAGGCAGCCGGAGCCGGGATCGTGCTGCTGGACAACTCTCCGGAAGGCAAAGAGATCGCGGCGCGGCTGGGCATCCGGCTCAACGCCGGCGTCATCACCGACGTCGTCGCCGTGGACCCGGACGGTACCGCGCACAAGTCGGTCCTGGCCGGCTCGTACAACACCTCCTGCAAGGCCACGACGGCCGTTTCCGTGCTCACGCTCAAGGCCAACAACGTGGTTCCGGAACCCGCACCCGCACCCACCACGCCCGAAACGGCAACCGTGGAGGTGCCCGCCGTCGCCAACGCTGCCCGCATCACTGCCCGCGAGCAGAAGGTGGCCAGCGGCCGCCCGGACCTCACCGACGCCCGGATCGTCGTTGCCGGCGGCCGCGGCATGGACGGCGACTTCGGTCCCGTCGAGGAGCTGGCCGATGCCCTTGGTGCCGCCGTAGGAGCTTCCCGCGCAGCCACCGACGCCGGATGGATCAGCCACGACGCACAGGTGGGGCAGACCGGCAAGACCGTTTCCCCGCAGCTGTATATCTCGGCAGGCATCTCCGGTGCCATCCAGCAAAAAGCCGGCATGCAGACGTCCAAGGTCATCGTCGCCGTGAACAAGGATGCCGAATCGCCGGTCTTCGAGATCGCCGACTTCGGCATCATCGGGGACGTCTTCGATGTCCTGCCCCAGGCCGCAGCCGAGATCAAGAAGCGCAAAGGCTGATCCGTTGACTGCTTCCAGCGAGCAGGCAGGGAGCCCGTTCAACCCGGAATTACACCGGGTTGGGCGGGTGCTCTGTTTTGCGGCCCACCCCGACGACATCGACTTCGGCGCAGCGGGCACCATCGCCGCGTGGACGGCTGCGGGGGTGGAGGTGAGCTACTGCATCATGACCGACGGCGATGCCGGCGGCTTCGATCCTGCCCACCGCGCGGACATCATCGCCATGCGGGACGCCGAACAGCGCCGGGCAGCGGAGCTGGTGGGCGTCACTGACATCCACTACCTCCATCAGCGTGACGGCTACCTTGAGGCCTCCCACGAGGTGATGAAAGGCGTGGTGCGGCTGATCCGCGAAGTCCGCCCCGACGTCGTGCTCGCCATGCACCCTGAACGGAACTGGCAGCGGATCCAGAAGAGCCACCCGGACCACCTGGCAGTGGGGGAGGCGGTGACCCGGGCCGTGTACCCGGCACTGGAGAACCCCTTCGCCTATCCCGAGCTGGCGGAGGCCGGGCTGGAAGCCTACAAGCTGCCGTGGCTCTGGCTTTATGCGGGACCGGGTGAACGGGAAAACCACTTCGTCGATGTCACCGACCAGGTTGACGCGAAACTCGCCGCCATCCATGTCCACGTCAGCCAGCACCCCGACGTGGAGGCCATGGAAGCCACCGTGCGCCAGGGCATGCGCACCAACGCCGCGCGGGCAGGAATGCCGCGCGGGCGCAGTGCCGAGGCCTTCCACGTGGTGGCGGTCAACGGGCCGGACACCATCGCCGGCTTCTAGGAAGCAAGAAGCCCCCCGTTCCGATCATGGGAACGGGGGGCTTTTGGCGTTGGTCGCCGGTGCCGGGTCAGGCGCCGAGCGGTGCCGCCGCAACCGTCGGCAGCGTGGGCGCCTTCGAACCGCCGGACGGTTCAACGGTGATGCCCAGCGAAGCAGCCGAATGGATACCTTGGACCACGGCAGGTTTGGAGAGTGCCTGTTCGTCCATCAGGCCCTGCGACACCGGGGCGGAGCCGTCCTTGGGAATGAGCCACATCTGGTAGACCTTGCCCGCCGGTGGAGCGGGCACGCCGCTCATTTTCACCACGGCGGCATCCTCTGACGCGGAGATCAGCACCGTCGCCTTGCCGCCGCCTTGAACGTTGACGGACGCCTCGCGCAGGTCCCCGGCACGCACGACCTGGTTGACGGGATCATTCTGGTCGGCCAGGTAGGCGCCCACTCCCACGCCGCCCAGCGCAATCGCTGCCGCGGCTGCCACGCCCACCAGCCAGCGCCTGGTGCCGGACGGACGGCGCTCCGCCCTGCGCTTGCGGGCCTCGGCGAGTTCGTCGGTTGGTTCTGGCGGTTTTACCGCGCCTACGGCCGGGGGCGCGGCGTCAGCACTGGTACGGCCGCTGCCCGCGGGAAGCTGGGCCACAATCCGTTCGAACAGGTCCGACGGCGGCTCCTCCTCCGCGCGGAAGGTGCGGGCCAGCGTCTCCCGGGACTGGCGGACACGCTCCAGGAAGACGAGGCGCTCCGTTTCCGGTGCGGTGGACATGTAGTGGTCAATCGCGTCGCGTTCGTGCTCCGTGACCGCGTCAAGGGCGTAGAGTTCGGCGAGGTCGATGGCACGGCCTGCGGCAAGGTCCATGGCGACGGTGTCGCCAAAGGCACGCGAACGGTCGTTGCGGCTGTTGTCCATTTCGTTCAATTCAACTCACCCCCAGACAGGTCTTCAATCGGATCAGTCCATCGCGGATGCGGGACTTGATGGTGGGAACAGCGGCATTCAGCCGTTCGGCGACTTCCCGATAGGTCAGGCCGCCGTAGTAGGCCAGGCGCACGGATTCCTGTTGTGTTTCGGTCAGCGTCTCCAGGCAGCGGACCACCGCCTCGGCCTCAAGCCGGCTTCCGACTTCGTCGGAGACGCTGTCGTGGTCGATGTCCTGGGTGCTGGCGCCGTATTTCGCTTCACGGTCCGTGGAGGATTGCGAGGACCGGACCTTGTCCACCGCCCGCCGGTGGGAGATGGTCATGAGCCACGACAGCGGGCTCCCGGCCTGCGGATCGAACTTGGCCGCGTTCTGCCAGACCTGCAGGAAGACTTCCTGCGTTGTGTCTTCACTGAGTTCGGGGTCGATCAGGACCCGGCGTGCCATGCCAAAAACCCGGCGGGACGTGAGTTGGTAGAACTCGGCAAACGCGGCCTGGTCCCCGCGGGCGACAGCGGCGAGCAGCGTCGACAGCCGCTGGCTGATGTCGGCTGGGGGATCGGTCACCGCGGCGGAGCCTTCGGGATTCGGCGCGTTGGGAGTTTCCATCACTTCCAAGCATAAGTCTCCGGCGGGAGATTCCCGGGCAGTGCCGCGGCTGTTGCGGTGTTCGCGCCTGGAATGCGCCTCGAGTAATGTCACCTGCCGCTCCTTGCTCCGCTTGAATGTGTTTCAAAAGGCATTCGGAGCCGTGCGGCAGCCGGATGGGATCGACGAAAAAAGAGTTCAGTCCCGGTTGTCCCCGCCGGGCGGGGTGCTAGAGCTTGGCCCCGGCGAAGCCCTGCTGGCGCCACGCTTCGTAGACGGCAATGGAGGCGGCGTTGGCGAGGTTGAGGGAGCGGAGCGCCGGGAGCATGGGCAGGCGCACTGTTGCGGTCACGTGGGGGTCGGTCTTCAGCTCCGCAGGCAGGCCCACGGATTCGCGGCCGAACATCAGGACGTCCCCTGGCTGGTACGGGATGTCGGTGTAACTGGTTGTACCGTCCGAGGTGAAGGCGTAGACCCGCTCCGGCTTGAGCTGTTCCCAGGCGTCTTCGATGCTCCGGTGGACTGTCACCACCGCGAGGTCGTGGTAGTCCAGGCCTGCACGGCGCAGTTTGGCATCGGAGAAGTCGAAGCCCAGGGGTTCCACGAGGTGCAGTTCGGCGCCGGTGATGGCGGCAAGGCGGATGGCATTGCCGGTATTTCCGGGTATTTCTGGGGCATGGAAGAGGATGCGGAACACGTCCCCATCCTAGCCAACCGCCGTCAGTGCATGCCGCGCAGCAGCCGGGCCAGGACCGGCACGTTCACGGTGTTGGGTGCCGGTCCTGCGGCAAGGAACTCCTTCAGGCCGCGCACCAGGCCGGCCGCGTTGACGATTTGGACCGTTTCCATGGGCCCTGCCGGGCGGCGGTGATGGTCGATCACCGGCTCATGGAGGTTGCCATCCGGGCTGAACACCACGGTCCACCCCGTGACGTTCAGTTCCGGAAAGATGTCCTGCATCGCCCACACCACCCGGGCAAGCTGCGGGGGCGCCACGGCACGCCCCCCGTGATTGAGGGTGCGGCCGTCCCAGGCATAGGCGCCCTTGGGCAGGAGCATCGAGTTGACCAAGGCGAGGCGGTAGCCGGACAGGACGGCGTGGTCGATGTGGCTGTTGTCCGCCGGCGACTGCAGGCCGTTGATGAGCCGGGCCGCGGGGATGGCCGTCAGCACCTGGCGGGAGAGGAGCTGCACCGTGCGCATTTCACGCTGGATCCGGGCCTCGGCGCCGAAGATTCCCCTCTTCCGGGGCATCCCGTGGACCTGCTGGCCGGCCTGCTCCAACGGAATCAGCGGGATCTCGCCGCTCCCTTCGTAAGGCGGAACGTAAACCGGAGGGTCCCCGGCCGTGTTCCGCCCGCCGCCCGGTCTGCGGACTGTGGCGGACGCCCGGCTGCCTGCCGCGGGGGCATCGAAGTGGGCGCCGGCGTCGGCCGGCGCGGCGCCCGCCCCGTAGGACCGGTCGTAGGCCTTGCGGCGCTGCGGATCGATCAGCGTCTCGTACGCAGCGGTGACCCGGCGGAACGTTGCGGCATCACCCCCGTGGTCCGGGTGGGCAGACCTGGCTGCGCGCCGGTACGCCACTTTGATCTCTTTTTCAGTGGCTGTGACGGCCACACGGAGGACCTGGTAGTGGGAGCTGCTGCTCTCGGTCAAGCAATCGTCCTGTTCTTCAAGCGCCACGGGGAAAGCGAAGTGCCCGCCCAGTCTAGCCAGCCCGGATGGTCGGCCTGCATTGTCAACGAGCGCCCGGGGTGCCGGGGTTCCCCGCGGCCGGAGTTTAGACTCGTGGATGCACAGCCGAACACCGGCTGCAGGGGATGCGGGGTGGAAATGGGTTTTCCGACGACGGCCGTGCCGGCGGGCCGGGGATGGCGCCGGGGGGTGCCGCTGGCAATGGCAGTGCTGCTGGCCGGCTGCAGCGTGGGTGTCCGGGACCCTGCTGCCCCGGAAACGCCGCCAAGCACGCCGGCCCTGTCCACCCCAACGATCACCCCCGGCCACGACGCCGCGGCAGTGGCAGCCCGGGACCTGCCCTTTGCGGCCGGGGGCACCCTGGCCCCGGGCGTTCCGGTGGGCATCTCTGACGAGCTGCAGCGTGCACCGGGGTGGAAGCCGGTCACGAAGGACG
This sequence comes from Pseudarthrobacter sp. MOO14, assembly GCF_058267675.1. Lineage (NCBI taxonomy): Bacteria > Bacillati > Actinomycetota > Actinomycetes > Micrococcales > Micrococcaceae > Pseudarthrobacter > Pseudarthrobacter sp. MOO14. The sequence goes on along the minus strand of NZ_CM177849.1, from coordinate 875,064 downwards.
TAGCCGGTGCAAGCCAATACGCCAAGGCTGACGGTTGCGTGGTCGCGGCCCGGGTCAGCACCGGGCAGGGCCCGCTGGTCCGTGGGGACGACCGGGAGTCCACCGTGGCCCTGTTCCAGTACCTGGACGCCACCATCCAGCCCTCGTATTTGACGACGGAGACGTTGCAGTGGGGCGGCAGCGTCGAAGAGCCCGGCAAGAGCGTCGAGGTCCTCGTGCTGGAACCTGCCGCGCACGGCGGAAAGCCGACCGCGGTTCTTGCCAGGGTCTTCGGCACTGCGGGCTCGTCGGCCTACATCTCCGTTTCCTGCCCGGATCCGGGGTCGCTCGCCGCCGCCCGCAAGGATGTGGCGCGCTACATGCCCCTGGTGCCGCCGTCGGCCTGAGCCGAAGCGGGGGCGGACCGCAACTATGACCTGGCCGGTGAACTGATGGCTGCCGCCATCGGGGCGTCCGAGGTTGGTGCCCGGGGCTGCCGCGGCAGCGGGCGCTAGAATTGGACGGTGCCCGCCTACCTCGACCACGCCGCCACCACGCCGCTCAACGGTGCGGCCCTCACCGCACTGACGCGTGAGCTGGCACGTACCGGAAACCCGTCATCACTGCACGGTTCCGGCCGCCGGGCCCGCCGCGCCGTGGAAGACGCGCGCGAGACCATTGCCGCGGCCGTCGGGGCACACCCGTCAGAAGTGATCTTCACCTCCGGCGGCACCGAATCGGACAACCTCGCCGTGAAGGGCTTGTACTGGTCCCGCGTGGCAGAAGACCCCAGGCGGCGCCGCATCCTCTGCTCCGCCGTCGAGCATCACGCGGTGCTGGACACCGTCGAATGGCTTGAGCGCCACGAGGGCGCGGCTGTTACCTGGCTGCCCGTGGACCGCGAGGGTGTGGTGGATCTGGTTACCTTGGAGGCGGAGCTGGCACGCGACCCCGGCAGTGTCGCCCTGGTGACCGTGATGTGGGCCAACAACGAAGTAGGCACCATCCAGCCCGTCCGCCGCATCGTGGAGCTGGCCCACGCGGCCGGCGTGCCCGTCCACTCCGACGCCGTCCAGGCATTCGGTTCCTTGTCCGTGGATTTCAAGGAATCCGGCCTCGACGCAATGTCAGTTTCCGGCCACAAGATCGGCGGCCCTGTCGGAGTGGGTGCGCTCCTGCTGGGCCGCTCGGTCACATTGACGCCGGTGCAGCACGGCGGCGGCCAGGAACGCGACGTCCGCTCCGGGACGCTGGACACTGCGTCCATCGCGGCCTTCGCCGCCGCTGCGGAATCCGTTGCAGCTGCGTTGCCCGCCGAGGCGGCGCGGATCGCTGCCCTGCGTGACCGCCTTGTGGACGGCATCCGCGAACGGGTTCCCGAAGCCGTACTCCGTGGTGCGCCCGGTGACGGTCGGCTGCCCGGCAACGCGCATTTCACTTTCCCTGGCTGCGAAGGGGATTCGCTGCTGTTCCTCCTGGACTTGGCGGGCATCGAATCGTCCACCGGCTCTGCCTGCACCGCGGGCGTCCCGCGGCCCTCCCACGTGCTGCTGGCCATGGGCCTGGACGAGGACACCGCGCGGGGAGCCCAGCGGTTCAGCCTGGGACACACTTCCACCGAGGCCGACGTCGATGCCCTGCTTGCGGCACTGCCCGAGGCTTATGCACGTGCACGCCAGGCCGGAATGGCCGGCCACGAGTCCACCATCCAAACCGCAGGTACCGTGGCACGGCAGGCACTGCACGGCAGCTGATTCCGCAGGGCGCTGGTGCCCTGGGCGGGTTTGCCGGGTCAGGTCCCGGCGGCCAGGGGCGATTTGCGCGGGTCCGTAGAATGGATAGGCGAAGATCGTTTCGCCCGCCCGGCCTTGCCGCCCGGGCCCCGGTGAGCAAGCGTCCCCCAACAGAAAGCCAGCATGCGAGTACTAGCAGCCATGAGCGGCGGAGTTGATTCCGCCGTTGCCGCCGCCCGCGCGGTCGAGGCCGGGCACGACGTCGTCGGCGTCCACCTTGCCCTGTCCCGCATGCCCGGAACCCTCCGCACCGGCAGCCGGGGCTGTTGCACCATCGAAGACTCCCGGGACGCTTGGCGTGCCTGCGACGTCCTCGGCATTCCCTACTACGTCTGGGATTTCTCCGAGCGCTTCAAGGAAGACGTCGTCCAGGACTTTATCGACGAATACGCCGCCGGCCGCACCCCCAACCCGTGCATGCGGTGCAACGAACGGATCAAGTTCGCCGCCCTGTTGGAGAAAGCCATTGCCCTGGGCTTCGACGCCGTCTGCACCGGCCACTACGCCAAAGTGATCGAGGATGCCGACGGCAACCGGGAACTCCACCGCGCAGCCGACTGGGCGAAGGACCAGAGCTACGTCCTTGGGGTCCTGACCCACGAACAGCTCAAGCACTCGATGTTCCCCCTGGCCGACACCCCGTCCAAGGCCGAGGTCCGTGCCGAAGCGGAGCGGCGGGGCCTCTCCGTCGCCAACAAGCCGGACAGCCACGACATCTGCTTCATTCCGGACGGCGACACCGCCGGCTGGCTCGCCGAGAAAATCGAGATGACCACAGGCGACATCGTGGACGAGTCCGGCGCCAAGGTGGGGGAGCACCCGGGAGCCAACGCCTTCACGGTGGGCCAGCGGCGCGGACTCAAACTGGGTACCCCCTCCGCCGACGGCAAGCCCCGCTTCGTCCTGGAAATCCGGCCCAAGGAGAACAAAGTGGTCGTGGGTCCCGAAGCCCTGCTGGCCATCGACGAGATCCGCGGCATCAAGGTCTCCTGGGCGGGCCTTCCCATTTCCGAGGTGGACTCGGGGGCGGAATTCAACTGCCACGCCCAGGTCCGTGCGCACGGGGATCCCGTACCCGCCACAGCCTGGATGGAGCCGGCCCGGGACGGCGCTGCCGGCAGCCAGCTGATGGTCCGGCTGGAGGCTCCGTTGCGCGGTGTGGCCCCGGGCCAAACCGTGGTGCTGTACCAGGGCAGCCGCGTGCTGGGCCAGGCCACCATCGACGCCGCACGGTCCCTCCAGCGGGCCGCGCTGTAACCCTGCCGTTCCCTGGACCGCCGCGGTTCCACCGTGGCGGTCCTTTGCTGTGCCCAGGGCCGGCCGCCTGCACGATTCCGCATCGCACTGCCGGGTAACTATTGAGAAAATATTGTGTTTCAACTCACAGAAATGGCCGTCTCGAGGGCTGACTCTCTGATTGAATCAAGGGATCAGCACTGCACGCCGGCGTCTGGGGCTATCAACCTGTGACCGCGGGCGTGCGCGTACTCATCGGAAAGAAGTTCACAGATGATCAAGAGCACAACGGCCCTGCACCGCGCCATCGCGCTGGCAGGCATCTCCGCCCTGGCCCTGACAGCATGCACGGGGCCCTCTGGCGGCGGGGGAACGTCCACCGGCAGTGCCGGCGGCGGTGCCATTACCTTTGGAACCACGGACAAGGTCGTAACCCTCGATCCCGCCGGTTCCTACGACGCAGGCTCATTCCTGGTGATGAACCAGGTCTACCCCTTCCTGATGAACTCGAAGCCCGGTTCGGCCGAGGTCAGCCCGGACATCGCGGAGTCCGCGTCCTTCACGTCACCCACCGAGTTCACCGTGAAGCTCAAGCCCAACCTGAAGTTCGCCAACGGCCACGCGCTGACGGCCTCGGACGTGAAGTTCTCCTACGACCGCGTCCTCAAGATCAACGATCCCAACGGCCCGGCGTCACTGCTGTCCAACCTCAAGTCCGTCGACGTCAAGGACGACACCACTGTTGTGTTCACCCTGAACGCCGCCAACGACCAAGTCTTCCCGAGCGTCCTTGGCACCAACACCGGTCCGATCGTGGATGAGGAAGTTTTCCCCGCCGATAAGGTGATGAGCGACGAAGACATCGTGGCGGCCAAGCCGTTCGCCGGCCAGTACACCATCGATTCCTACAAGAAGAACGAACTCGTCAGCCTCGAGAGCAACCCCGACTACAACGGACTGCTCGGCAAGCCGGCCAACGACAGCGCCGTGATCAAGTACTACGCCGACTCCAACAACCTGAAGCTGGACGTCCAGGGCGGCAACATCGACGTTGCCGGCCGAAGCCTCACCGCCACGGACGCCGCCGACCTCGGCAAGGACTCCAAGGTCAAGGTCTACAAGGGCCCGGGTGGCGAGCTGCGCTACATCGTCTTCAACTTCGACACCATGCCGTTCGGCGCCAAGACGCCTGAAGCCAACCCTGCCAAGGCACTGGCCGTGCGCCAGGCCATGGCGGACATTGTTGACCGGCAAGCCATCTCGGACCAGGTGTACAAGGGAACCTACGTTCCCGCCTACTCCGTGGTGGCGGATGGGCTGCCCGGCGCAATCCAGCCCATGAAGGACCTGTACGGGGACGGCAGCGGCAAGCCGAGCCTGGACAAAGCCAAGAAGGTCCTCAGCGACGCAGGGATCACCGGTCCGGTGACCGTGAAGCTGCAGTACAACCCGGACCACTACGGCAAGTCTTCGGGCGATGAATACGCCATGGTCAAGGAACAGTTGGAGAAGTCCGGCCTCTTCACCGTGGACCTGCAGTCCACCGAATGGGTGACGTACTCCAAGGCACGCACCTCTGACGCGTACCCCGTGTACCAGCTCGGCTGGTTCCCGGACTACTCGGATGCGGACAACTACCTCACGCCCTTCTTCATCCCGGGCAACTTCCTCAAGAACCACTACGAGAACCCGACTGTCACGGACCTGATCCAGAAGCAGCTGGTCACTCCGGACAAGACCGAACGCCAGAAGCTGATCGGCGATGCCCAGACGGCAGTGGCGAAGGACCTCTCCACCCTGCCGCTCCTGCAGGGCTCGCAGCTCCTGGTGGCGGGAGCTGACGTCAAGGGTGTCGAGAAGACCCTCGACCCCTCGTTCAAGACACGCCTTGGCGTGCTGTCCAAGTAAGCAGTCAACCCCCATCGGGCTCTGACGGGCCGGAGGCGGGACGCCGCAATGGTGTCCCGCCTTTTGCCGGTCATCAGTCAGCAACGAGGGGAATGCTGGCTCCCGGTCACCACGAATCCAGGTACCGATGACATCTTTGATTGACGCGCCGCCAAGTGATGCGGACGCGCTCCTTCCGACCAAGAAAAAAGCGGCAGGGGGAGGGCTCGCCCAGTACATCCTGGTCCGCTTCCTGCTGATCTTCCCTACCATCCTCATCCTCGTCACGTTGGTGTTCTTCCTCATGCGGATCACCGGCGACCCCATTACCGCCGCCATGGGCGGCCGGCTCCCGCCGGAACAGCTGCAAGAACGCATCCACACCGCCGGCTACGACCGGCCACTGCTTCTGCAGTACTTCGAATACCTGGGGCAGCTGGTCACGGGCAACTTCGGCACCACCCTCTCGGACAACCGCAAGGTCACCGAGATGCTGACCACTTATGGCTCCGCCACCCTGGAGCTCGCCATCAACGCCATCATCGTCGCGCTGGTGGTGGGCATACCGCTCGGGATGATCGCCGCGCACCGTCGTGATCACCTGCCGGACGCCGTGCTCCGGATCCTGGCCATCCTGTTCTACGCAACCCCGGTGTTCTTCGCCGGCATGCTGCTCAAGTTGGTGTTCTCCGTGTGGCTGGGCTGGCTGCCGGTCGCCGGCCGCGCCGGGACGAGGACCGAACTGTCCCTCACAGCCCTGGAAGCCCCCACCGGCATCTACTGGCTGGATGCCCTGCGCAGCGGAAACATGGCTGCGCTCAGCGACGTGATGTCCCACGCCGTCCTTCCGGCTCTGGCCCTTGGCCTCCTGACGGCCGGGGTCTTCCTGCGCCTGGTTCGGACCAATGTCATCGGCACGCTCGGCAAGGACTACATTGAGGCGGGCCGCTCACGTGGCGTCAGCGAATACCGGCTGGTCACCAAACACGCCTACAAGCCGGCGCTGATCCCCATCATCACGGTCATGGGCCTGCAGATCGCAGTGCTGCTCGGCGGGGCCGTGCTCACCGAAACAACCTTTGAGTGGAAAGGCCTCGGATTCCAGCTGGCCAACTACCTCACGGCGCGCGACTTCGTCGCCGTCCAGGGCATCGTGGTGCTGCTGGCCGTCATCGTCGCCGTCACCAACTTCATCGTGGACATCATCGCCGCGCTGATCGACCCCCGCGTGAGGTACTGACATGACTGCCGAGACCACCCTGGAACCCGTGGCCAACCCGCGGGCATCCTTCTTCCGGCGGCTGCCGGTTGTTTCCCACTTCAACAAGAGCGTCGGGCTGCAACGCTTCATGCTGGTCGTGGGGCTCGTCCTCACAGGCATCTTCCTGCTCACAGCCTTGGCAGCTCCGCTGCTGGCGCCCTACGGCTTCGCGCAGCTTTCGGATGCCGACGGCAACTTCCCCACCCAGCAGGCCCCCGGCGGCAAGCACCTCCTGGGCACCACCGTTGGCGGTTATGACGTCCTGTCACGGGTAATCTGGGGCACCCAGACCGCCCTGCTGGTCATCATCGTCGCCGTCATCCTCTCCATCTTCGCCGGCGTCATCCTCGGCCTGGTGAGCGGCTACATCGGCGGCTGGCTGGACCGCATCCTGGTGGTCGTCGCCGATGCCATCTACGCCTTTCCGTCCCTGCTGGTCGCGATCGTCATGGCCATTGTCATCAGCGGGGGCCAGTCCAGCCTGCTGGGCGGAATCCTGGCTGCCGCCATCTCCATCACAGTCGTGTTCATCCCGCAGTACTTCAGGGTGATCCGGGCCGAAACGATCAGGCTCAAGGCAGAGCCTTTCGTCGAATCGGCCAAGGTGGTGGGCGCCTCGAACATCCGGATCATGACCCGGCACATCTACCGCAACGCCACCCGCACCCTGCCGCTGATCTTCACCCTCAACGCCTCCGAATCAATCCTGACCCTCGCAGGGTTGGGCTTCCTGGGCTTTGGCATCGAACCGAGCTCAGCCGCGGAATGGGGCTTCGACCTGAACAAGGCGCTCGCCGACACCACGTCCGGCATTTGGTGGACGGGGCTGTTCCCCGGCCTGGCCATCGTCTGGACCGTGCTGGGGCTGACGCTCGTGGGCGAAAGCATCAACGACCTCAACGATCCGCGCCTGCGCGGGCGGAAGCGGATCAGCCGCAAAGCACCTGCCGCATCAGCTGGACCCGGCACCGAAACAGAATTGAGCAACCCGTGAGCGAAAACCTTGGGTCCGTTTCGGACCACACGGAACAGGACCGTAAAACGGTGCTGGAGATCGACCACTTGCAGGTCACCTTCGCCACCGACGGCGGCGACGTCCATGCCGTCAAGGACGTCAACCTTGAAGTCAGGGCCGGAGAAGTGCTGGCCATCGTGGGCGAATCCGGCTCCGGCAAGACCGTCACCGCCAAAACCATCCTGGGGCTGCTGCCTGAAACAGCGATGAGTTCCGGCGCCGTGCTGATCAACGGCACCAATGTCATCAGCCTGAGCCCCGGCCGGCTCCGCCAGATCCGTGGACGCGACGTGGCCATGGTGTTCCAGGAACCCTCCACCGCCCTCAACCCGGTATTCACGGTGGGATGGCAGATCGCCGAAGGGATCCGGGCCCATGCCGGGGCAGACGGCAGCGGGCGCGTATCAGCGAAGGAAGCCAAGGAACGGGCCATCGAAGCCCTGCGCAAAGTGGGAATCCCGGACCCCGAGCACCGCGTCAGCTACTACCCGCACCAATTCTCCGGCGGCCAGAAACAGCGTGTGGTGATCGCGGCAGCACTGGCCCTGAATCCCGGCCTCATTGTCGCCGACGAACCCACCACGGCCCTGGATGTCACGGTACAGGCGGAAATCCTCGAACTTCTCCGGGACCTGAGGGACAAGTACGGCACCTCGATCGTCCTGATCACCCACAACATGGGAGTGGTGGCCGACCTCGCCGACCGGGTAGTGGTGATGTACCGGGGCGACATCGTCGAGGAGGCCACCTCGAAGACGTTGTTCGCTGAACCCCGCCAGGACTACACCCGCAAGCTCCTCGCTGCCGTGCCGCACCTGGGCCGCAACTCGGCGTCGGCCGGCCTCACCGAACGTCCGCACCAGGACGGGGAAGTGCTGGTGTCCGCCGACAACCTGGTGATCGAATACCCGGGACGACTGGGGACACCCGCCTTCAAGGCAGTGGACGGCGTCAGCTTCACCTTGTCCAGGGGCGAGGTGTTCGGCCTCGTGGGGGAATCTGGATCCGGCAAGACGACCATCGGACGGGCCATCGCCGGGCTGAACCGGACCACCGGAGGCAGCCTGAAGGTCCTGGGCTACGAAATGCTGAACTTGCGCGAACGCACGTTCAAACCACTCCGCAAGGACATCGGCTTCGTCTTCCAGGATCCGGCCGCCTCGTTCAACCCGCAGCTCACCATCGGTGATTGCATCGCGGAGCCCATGCTGATCCATACCCGGCCAAGCGAGGCCCAGGCGCGCAAGCGCGTCGGCGAGCTGTTGGAATCGGTGCAGCTGCCGGCGTCGTATGCGGGCAGGTACCCGCACGAGCTCTCCGGCGGCCAGCGGCAGCGGGCATCGCTGGCGCGGGCACTTAGCCTGAATCCGCGGCTGCTGATTGCGGATGAGCCGACGTCGGCCCTGGACGTTTCGGTCCAGGCGAAGGTCCTGGAACTGTTCAAGGACATCCAGGAGGAGTTTGGCTTCGGCTGCCTGTTCATCAGCCATGACCTTGCCGTTGTGGACATCCTGTCCTCCTGGGTGGGCGTGCTGTACAAGGGCAAGCTGGTGGAGCAGGGGATCGGCAGCCAGGTCATGGGCAACCCGCGCCATGACTACACACGCCGCCTGATCGCCTCGCTGCCAGTGCCGGACCCGGCCGAACAGGCTAAACGCCGGGAGGAACACCGGGCACTCCTGGGCATCTGAGCCTGGCTGTGGCTCCCGCAGGCAGGAGCCAGTGGCGCCGGTGCCCGCCGTCAGCCGGCACCGGCGCTTCATACCCGCGTCGATTTCATCGGCTCCCATAGACTGGAACCATGACGCAGCACAACCCGGGCCCAGACGATTTTGATCCATCCGCCAGTTCACTGGCAGGCCACGTGGATAATTCGGTGATGGCTGAACTGCTGTCCATCCGTTCCAGCATCGACAATATCGACGCCACACTGGTGTACCTGCTCGCCGAGCGTTTCAAGGCCACGCAAAAGGTGGGCTTCCTGAAGGCCGCACACCGGTTGCCCGCCGGCGACCCCGGGCGCGAAGCTGCCCAGATCGCTCGGCTGCGGCGACTCGCCGAGGACGCCCACCTCGATCCCGCGTTCGCGGAAAAGTTCCTGAACTTCATCATCGGCGAGGTTATCCGCCACCATGAGGCCATCGCCGAGGACCATCAGGCGTCCGCCGAAGCCAACCCCCACAGCTCAGCACTGGCGTGAGCCGGGAACAGCACCAACCCGGACCCGGCCAGCAGCCGGCCGTTATTGCTGCGCAGGAAGTGACGGCCACTGGCCTGGGCCCGTGGCCCGGTGAGGATCCGCTCGAAGCCGCCCGGATCATCCGCGGTGAACTTGGCAGCCCGCATTTACCTTTCCTCGCCGAACTGCCGGAACGTGGCGTTGGATCCGATGCCTTGGGCCGCACCGCATCGTTCCTTGAGGAACTGGCCGTTGATGTCCAGCCCCACGGGTGGCGGCTTGTTGACCGCCCGGGCAAGGACATGCGGCGGGCAGCTTCGGCCCTGTCCACCGACCTGAATGTCCTCGCGGACGTCGCCGGCGCCGAGGACGTCTCAGCCCGGGAACTGAAGGTCCAGCTGGTGGGGCCGCTCACCCTCGCTGCCGGCCTGTACCTGCACAACGGTGAACGCGCCTTGCTGGACCACGGCGCCCGCCGGGACCTCGCAGCCTCCCTGGCCGCCGGGGTGGGCGGCTACCTTGGCCGGGTTGCCGCAGCAGTACCAGGGACCCGCCTGGTGGTCCAGGTGGACGAGCCGGCCATCACAGCAGTGCTGGCAGGCACCATACCCACGGCCAGCGGGTATCGGACCCTGCGGGCGATCGCCGTCTCCGAAGCGCGGGAGGCCTGGCGCCTGGTCCTGGACGCCCTCCGCGCAGCCGGAGCCGCCGAGGTGGTCGTGTCCCTCCCGGACATCGAAGCGCCGATCGAGCTGGCCCTGTCCGCGGGGGCCGACGGCGTTGCGTTGCCGTTGAAGGCCCTGACCAACCGGCAATGGGAACAGCTCGCCGGGGCAGTCGAGGCAGGCAAGCATTTCTGGGCCGGTGCATTGGAAGTCTCCGGGGGGACACTCCCGCAGGTGGCCGAGGGCGTGGAATCGCTATGGCGTCCTTGGCGGCAGCTGGGCCTGCCCGCCCAACTGCTCAGCGCGGTGCGGGTGACGCCCTCCGCAGGACTGGCGGGACTCACTCCTGCACAGGCCACGGCGGTCCTCGGCAGGCTGACCCAGGTGGCGGACGGGCTCAACCAGCGGGTGCTGGGATAAGACTCAAACCCTGTTCTCCCAGCGGTCCGGCTGGGCGTAACGGGGGAGGTAGCTCTGGGCGGAGCTGCCGCCGGAGTAGGGGCGGAGCCGGTAGTCGAAGGCCCCCGCGTACACCAGGACCAGGCCAATCTGGGGCTGGATCACTTTCACCTGGATACGGTGCCGCCCGTGAGGGCCTTCGGAGGGGTCCCACCACTGTTCCGCGTAGGCTTTCGCATCCAGTGCCCGAGGGAGGGGCAACCGGAGCGGTCCGAGGAAAAGCCGCGAAACTTCGGATACGCCGCGCAGCCTTCCTTCCGGGGTGACGCCCAGGTTCAGGTCCGTGACGAGGCGCCGGTACCGGCCGACGTAGTCCACCAGCTGCGTGCCGCCGCCGCGCGTGGTGGCGCTGGTGGTGTCCTGGAAAAGCCGGGTGCGCCCGGGGAAGCGGATTTCCCGGCGTGCGGTCAGGCTGGATCGGCCAAACGGATCCTGATGCGCATGGTTCTCGATCCGGAACGGGACGTTTTCGCCGTACTCCGGGAAAAATGCTTCTTCGCCGCTGGTGAGCCGCAGTAATGGGCGCAGCCACCGCTGGCGGCAGCCCACGACGTCGAACGTTCCTTCACCCACGCCGTACTGCCCTGATCCAGGGGCGAGTGAGAAGTACTCCTGCAATTCGGGCTGCAGGCGGGAAAACTCTGCGCCCAAGGCCTGCTGGTAGATCGGGACGCTCATGGTGACCTCCTGTTGCCGGTGACGGACAGCTGCCGCCGGTTTTACAATCTACCGGCAGCCTTGAGCCGGATGTACATGTCCGCGAGCCGGGGCGGCAACTCATGGGGTTCGGCGTCCACCACTTCCACACCATAGCGCCGCAACTCCGCGGTCAGGGCTGCCCGCTGCAGAAGGGCGCGTTCCGCGGCTGCCGCCCGGAACACTCCGGTGGCATCGCTGCGATCGCGGAGCATCGTGCCCAGTTGCGGGTCGCGGACGGCGGCCACCACCACGACGTGCTGGCTGGCCAAGCGTTCGGCGGCCGGGAGCAGGCCTTCTTCCGGTGCACCACCGTCCAGCGACGTCAGCAGGACCACCAGGGAACGATGCGCGGAGAGGGCCCTGACCTGCGCCGGGACCGCCGGCCAGTCCATCTCGATCAGCTCCGCCTCCAGCGGGGCCATGGCCTGCACCAGCCTCCCCAGGATGTTTCCCTGCCCGGCGGACGCGGCACGGGCCCTGGTCCGCCGGTCAAACGCAACGAAGTCCACCCGGTCGCCGCCGCGCTCCGCCAATACGCCCAACAGGAGCGCCGCCTCCATTCCGGTGTCCAGGCGGGTTTCGTCGCCGATCCTTGCGGCGGAGGTCCGGGAAGTATCAAGGACCATCACCACGCGCCGGTCCCGCTCCGGGCGCCACGTGCGGACCACCACCGCGGAACGGCGGGCGGTGGCGCGCCAGTCGATCGAGCGCACGTCATCGCCCCTGACGTAATCGCGCAGGGAGTCGAATTCTGTGCCGGCACCACGGATCTGCACGGCAGCCTTGCCGTCGAGTTCGCGCAGCTTCCTCAACTTTGAGGGCAAGTGCCGCCGGGAATGGAAGGGCGGCAGGACCCGCACCGAGCCCGGGCACCCGATGGTGCGCTGGCGGGCGGCGAGGCGAAGCGGGCCGAAGGAACGGATGGTCACATGCTGCGTTGTGAGGTCCCCGCGCCGGACCGGTTGAAGCCGTACGGTGTAGCGGCGGCTTTCGCCCGCCGGCACGTCGATGTCCTGCACCGGGTTCCGGGCGCCGGCCGAAGGTTGCCAACCGTCCCTGGCCGTGCCCCGCAGCGCCCGGTTGCCGTCGTTGCGGACCGTGAACACCGCGTCCGTTTGGCCGTTCAGCGTCACATTTTCCGGCGCCGGGCGCACCACGCTGATCTGCCGCAGCGACCCGGCGAACACCAGTTCGGCACACGCCAGGGCCGTCAGCACTGACACGGTGGCCAGGACGGTCAGCCAGCCGGGGAGGAGCAGTACCGGGACAACGCCAAGCAGCACCAGTGCAACGAAGCGACCCGAGATGGCCATCAGCGGGGAACGGGAACGGACGCCAGGATGCTGCCCAGGACATCGTCCACCCGTACGCCGTCCATCTGCGCCTCAGGTTGCAGGGCCACGCGGTGGCGCAGGCAGGGCAGCGCCAGCGCCTTGACGTCGTCAGGGGTGACGAAGGGGCGGCCGGAGAGCCAGGCCCAGGACCGTGAGGTGTTGAGGAGGGCGGTGGCACCGCGCGGGGAGACCCCGAGCTGGAATGAGGGGGCGCTCCGTGTGGCCCTAACCAGGTCCACGATGTAGCCGATGATTTCCGGTTCGACAGCCACCCTTGTTACTGCCTCACGCGCCCGTTCCAGATCCGCCGCACCGGCTACTGCCTGCACTCCCGCGGCAGCAAGGTCGCGGGGATCAAACCCGGCGGCATGGCGCCGGATGACCTCGATTTCCTCCTGGCGCTGCGGCAGCGGCATGCTGAGCTTGAGCAGGAACCGGTCCAGCTGTGCCTCGGGAAGCGGGTAGGTCCCCTCGTACTCCACCGGATTCTGCGTGGCGGCCACCAGGAACGGTGAAGGCAGCCTCCGGGCCCGGCCGTCCACGGACACCTGCCGCTCCTCCATTGCCTCCAGGAGTGAGGCCTGCGTCTTCGGCGGGGTCCTGTTGATCTCGTCTGCGAGCAGGAGGTTGGTGAACACCGGTCCCTCCCGGAAGCTGAACTCGGAGGTATGGGCGTCGTAGACCAGCGAGCCGGTGACGTCGCCCGGCATCAGGTCCGGGGTGAACTGCACCCGCTTGGTGTCCAGGCTCAAGGCCGAGGACAGCGCCCTGACCAGCAGGGTCTTGGCCACGCCCGGGACGCCCTCCAGCAGCACATGCCCCTGCGCAAGCAGGGCGATCAGGAGGCCCGTAACCGTTGCGTCCTGGCCCACCACCGCTTTTGCCACTTCGCGGCGGACGGCAAGGAGCGACTGCCTCGCAGCGTCGTCGTCTGCTGTATTGCCGCCGCCCACCGAATTAAGGACCTGCGGGCCGCTGCTGTGTTCGCTCATTGGGTCATGACCTCTTTCTCGAGTTTGTCCATGGCCTGTGACCAGGCCACCAGGCGGGCTTCGGTTGCCGGTCGTTCATTCACCAGCACGCGCACGGCAGCCGGATCCCTGCCCAGGAGCCGGGCCGCTGCGGCAATGATGTCCTCGGCCCCCGCGCCGGGGCCAAGCCGGACCTTCCCTGAAATGCGCGCCAGCATGCCGGCCCGCAGGTTGTCCCGGGCCTGGTCCAGGGCACGTGAGTCCTGGTACAGCCTGGCGCGTCCTTCCGCGGTTTCAACCGCCTTGACCACCACGGGCAGGGGCTCGAAGACCAAGGGCCCGTGCCGCCGGCCCCGCCACACGATTGCCGCCACCGCCACCAGGAGCAGCCAAGGCCCCAGGAAGCGTGCCCAACCCGGTGCCAGGTCATCGAGGGTCTTCCCGTGGCCGGTCACCGTCACGTCTTCCAGCGAGGGCAGGTACCAGACAAGGTCAGGCGATGCTCCGAGCAGCCTGACCGCCAGGGCTGCGTTGCCCAGGTCGTCGAGCTTGTCGTTCCCCAGGACGGCCGTGCTTCCCAGCACTGCCGTGCGCCGGTCGCCGCTGGTGGCGAGCATCCCGGCGGTTCCCGCCGTCCGGTAACAGGTGGTGCCGCCGTCGTACACGAATCCTCCCTGGCCCGTGACCTGGCCTGCGGCGTTGGCGTCCGCCTGGCTGCACCTCGGGTCCAGGACCGGGACGGTGTCAGGCACGACGCCGGCCTGGTGGATGCCGACGTCGAGGGCGGTGAGGGTGTCCAGCCTGGGGGAGATGACCACCACGCGGTCCGCCGCCGCGGCCAGGGCCGCAAGCTGGGGTTTGCCAAGGATGCCGTTCCGGTCGTAGAGCAGCAGCGTGGGTGAGGAGCTGGACCGGAGGTCGGCCAGCGCTGCATCGAAGCGGTTCGGGGTGTGGACGTCCACGCCGTGGCGGCCGAGGATCTGCGCAAGCGCCCTGGCGCCGTTGGGTCCGGCATTGTGGACGGACAGGGGAACGGTGTCGCCCTTGGGGGCCAATTGCGTTCCGATGACGAGTGCCAGCGCCGCAACGGCAAGCACAACCGAGGCCGCCAGGCCACGGTGGTTGCGGATCCACCCGATCGGCCCGCGGCCTCGCGGCGCCTGCCCGGCGGCCGCCCCGGAGCTTGGTGTGTTGCTGTAGCCGGTGTTCGCTGGTGGAAGCCCGGTCATGGCACCGGCACCGTGCCTGCGGAGCCGGCGGATGCGGGCTTCATGGCCTCCAGCCTGGTATCGAGTCCCACCATTTCACGGTATTGCCCGCTGCCCGCAGGCCTGTTTCCGTAGCGGATTCCATCAAAGGTTTCCGCCGCCCACCGCAAAGGCTCGGCTTCGGCAGCGAACTGGACGGACAACGCTTGTGCCACTTCGTCTGCGGTCCTGCCGGGCTGGGGGTCCAGTATCGTCCGGTGTTCGGCGGTGCGGACCATGGCGCGGAAGCGGTCGACGACGGCCTCCCCCCAGTTCTCTGCCGCGGCGGCGGCTTCCGCGCGGGCGCGGTAGTCCGCGGCCGCCAGGGAGTTGCCGAGCTCAAAAACGTCCTTGGGCTGCCGGGTTCGGGCATTGAGGCGGGGCCGCGCCAGGATGACGGCGGCCGCGATGATCCCGGCAATGACAAGGGCGATGGCAACGCCGGGGACCGATGGCGCATCCCCCCGGGAGCCGTCCAGGGATTGCAGCCAATCCAGGAAGTTCCGCCACAGGGTGTCAAGCCAGGATGGGGCGGCCTCCCGGTACTCCGGTTTGGCCAGTTCCTCCGCCGCCCAGCGCCGTGCCTCTTCGGCGCCCGGAAGCACCGGAGGCTCAGCGGCCATAGGGCCAGGCTCCCGGCGCCGCACCCTGCCCTGGGTACGGAGTGTTGGTGCCCGGGCGGGGGCCCCGGCCCGGGATGCCGTCCGGATCCGCCCCGGTCTCCGCCTGGCGCAGCAAGGTGATGTCAAGGCCGTCCTTGCGCATCCGCAAGTCCATGTAGAGCAGGGCCATGACGGAGGTCTGAAAGGCGAACCCCACCCCGCCGACCAAGGCGCCGACCAGGGCGGTGACGATGCCCAGGACCACTGCCAGGGTGGCGTCCTGTCCGCTGCCGCCGTGCGGCGAGACGACGCCGGCCAGGACCACGGGCAGGAAGCTCACCGGGATCAGGACCACCTGGCTGATCACGCCCACCAGGATGGATACCACCAACGTGATGCCCAGGATCCGCCACCAGTTGGCCCGGGTCAGCTCCCACGACCGCCGAAGCCCGGCGAAGGCCCCAAGTTCTTCGATAACGACGGCGGCCGGCGCCACCATGAGCTTGATGCCCACCCAGGCGAAGAGGGCAACGACGCCCAGGACCAGGGGGAAAGCGAAGAGGGACGCGGTGCCCCGGACGTTGGTGAAGAAGAGCGCCAGGATGACGGCGAGCAGCCCCATGGCCGCAATTCCCGCCGCGACCAGCAGCGCAGCCAATCCGACGAGGGCGCCGATCCGGGGCCGCGCCAGGGACATCATCCGCCGGAAGCCGGTGGGGCGGTTGAGGACCGACCGGGCCACGGGCACCACCATGGCGCCCTGGAGGACGGCGGAGAGGAACACGGACAGGACAGTCACCGCGGCGGCGCCTGCCATCAGTCCGATGGCCATGGACGCCATATCGCCCCGGGTGGCAGTGCGCGCCCACCCTTCGAGCGATACAGCCGAGGATGCACTCACGGCCGTGACTACCGCGGTGATGACGGCGGCCAGGGCCTGGGTCAGCAGGCCCGCGCCCACCATGGCCTTTGCGTTGCGGCGCATCGCTTGGAAAGAACCATCCAGGATCTCGCCGAACATCAGCGGCCGCAAGGGAATGATGCCGGGTTTGGGGGGCGCGACGTAGCGCGGCTGACCGTAGGGCGGGGTGCCGTAGGGCATGCCGGGGTAGGGGGACCCGTTATTCGGCTGGCCGCCGTATCCGGGGGGCCCATACGGTTGGCCGGCGTACGGTGGTTGGCCCGGGTAAGGGCTGCTGGGGTTCGGCGGTCCCGGCTGTTGCCACTGGGGTTGCTGCCACTGGGGCGGCTGGTGCCATGACGGCTCTTGCTCCCAGCCGGGCGGCTGTTGCCCTGCTGGCGGTTGCGCGCCCGCAGGTGATTCCCACGGCTGCTGCCAACCCGGCGGTACGGGGCCGCTGGCGCTCCCGGCGCCCGATCCGCCGTCGTCTGCTCCGTTGCCCGGCCGCCCCTGCCGGGGCTCGCCGGGTTCCGACTCCTGTGGTGACACTGATTTCCTCCCCCAATACCACTGCGCCTGATACCGCGCGCTGCCCTCTCCAAAGGTGCCCGCCGGCAGCGCAGGGCTTGACCCCAAGACTATAGTTCCGGCGTCGGACCGCCTAGTGTCCCGCCATGCCGGAAGGCGCTGAACAGGACAAAGCCATCCCGATAAGGGAATATATAACTATGAAGGCACGCATTCTGGTTGTAGATGATGACGAAGCGCTGGCCGAGATGATTGGAATTGTCCTCCGTAATGACGGCTTCGAACCCGTCTTTTGCGCCGACGGCGCCCAGGCGCTGGACGTCTTCCGGTCTTCGCGGCCGGATCTGGTCCTGCTTGACCTCATGCTTCCCGGCATGGACGGTATTGAAGTCTGCCGCCAGGTCCGTGCCGAATCGGATGTGCCCATCGTCATGCTGACCGCCAAGTCTGATACCTCCGACGTCGTCCGAGGGCTCGAATCCGGTGCTGACGACTATGTGCCCAAACCCTTCAAACCGGCCGAACTGGTGGCACGCGTGCGCGCCCGGCTCCGCCCCGGAGACCAAAAGGCGCCCGAGACGCTCCGGATCGCGGACATCACCATCGACGTCGCGGGCCACACTGTCAGCAGGGGCAGCGACCGGATCTCCCTGACGCCGCTGGAATTCGACCTCCTCGTGGCACTGGCCCGCAAGCCGTGGCAGGTCTTCACCCGGGAACTCCTCCTGGAGCAGGTTTGGGGCTACCGGCACGCCGCCGATACCCGCCTGGTCAACGTCCATGTCCAGCGGCTGCGGTCCAAGATCGAGCAGGACCCGGAAGCCCCGGAAGTTGTATTGACGGTGCGTGGTGTCGGCTACAAAGCAGGGGTCTGACCCCGCCGCGCAGGACGGGGGACCTGATCGGAGCCTTGCGGCTTCCGGGGAGGCGCCGGAAGCCGGCGCCCCGCTGAACGGCAGCGACGAAGAGCGCGGGCCGGGGCTTGCCGAGTCCACACCCCCGGGCATGCCGCGCATGGTGTTCCGCGCAAGGATCTGGCAGCGGCGCGCCCTTATCGTCGCCTTGCGCGTCGTCCGGTTGGTGCGGACGGGTGTGGTGCGGTTCCTGCCCGGCCTGCGTTACCTCGGCAGGGCCCTGCAAAAACGTTGGCGCCGCTCCTTGCAGTTCCGGACGGTCCTGACCACACTGATGCTGGCCATGACCTCCTTTGCGGTGGTTGGCGCCTACCTGTCCAACCAGATTGCCAACAACCTCTTCCAGGAGCGGTTGACCCAGGCGGAGTCGGAGACCCGCTACAACGTCAAGCAGGTTCAGGACACGTTCGACGGCGCCCAGGTCACCGACCAGTCCAGCGTCATCACCTTGGTTTCGGACACGCTCAGCGCGGTCGAGGGCAGGGGATCGGTCATCCAGCGGCGCTACGTTTTTGAAGCGATGCCCAACCAGACCAAACCCCGCAACCGCTGGGTGGAGTCCCGCGCCTCTGACCAGCTCACTGTCAGCGTCATCCCGCCGGACCTGCGCAAGGCTGTACAGGAATCGGGCAAGGAACAGTTCTGGGCGTCCACCGTTATTCCGGTGGGCACCGAAGACCGGCCGGGAATCGCCGTCGGAAACAAAGTGACCTTTAACGGCACCGTCTATGAGCTCTACCTTATTTACGACCTGAACACGGCACAGCAGACGCTCAATGAGATCCAAAGCGTCCTTTGGGCAGGCGGCGCCGTCCTGGTGCTCCTGATCGGCGCGGTCGCCTGGTACGTCACCCGCAATGTGGTCAGCCCGGTCAGCCACGCCGCGATGGTGTCGGAAAAGCTGGCCGCCGGGCAACTGCAGGAACGCATGGTGGTCCGGGGCGAGGACGAGGTGGCCCGCCTGGGCGCCTCCTTCAACCACATGGCCGCCAGCCTGCAGGAACAAATCACCCAGCTAGCCACCCTTTCACAGATGCAGCAGCGCTTTGTTTCGGACGTCTCGCACGAACTGCGGACACCCCTGACCACCGTGCGCATGGCGGCCGAAGTCCTGTACGACGCGCGCGACGACTTCGACCCCATCAACAAGCGCTCGGCCGAGCTGCTCTACAACCAGGTGGAGCGTTTCCAGTCCCTTCTCTCGGACCTGCTTGAGATCAGCCGCTTCGATGCAGGCGTCGCGGTGCTGGACGCTGAACCCGAGGACCTGCTCCATGTGATTTCGCACGTCATCGAAGGTGCGGCCCCCGTGGCTGCCGAGTACGGCTCGGACATCGTCTTCGCGGCCCCGGAAGGCTCGATGGTGGTGGAAATGGATGCCCGCCGGATCGACAGGATCCTGCGGAACCTGATCCTGAACGCCGTGGAGCATGGCGAAGGAAAACCGGTGACGGTGACGGTCGCGGCCAACGAGACGGCTGTTGGCGTTTCCGTGCGGGACCACGGTATCGGGATGGACCCGGCTGAAGCTGCCCGCGTCTTCGACAGGTTCTGGCGGGCGGACCCCGCCCGCGCCCGGACGACGGGAGGCAGCGGACTGGGCCTGTCCATCGCCATGGAGGACACCAAGCTGCACCACGGCTGGCTGCAGGCCTGGGGCCGGAAAGGCAGCGGGGCGAACTTCCGCCTGACCCTGCCGTTGCGCCAGGATGGCGCGATCACCGAGTCACCCGTGCAGCTCGAACCCAGGGACGTCACCATCCCGGGCGCGCCAGGGAACATCCCCGCAGAACAGGACAACAAGAACATGCTGGTGCTGCAGACAGATGCCGCCAAGCCCGCTCCGTCCCGGGGCCCCGAGGAGACACCATGACCCGGCACGGACGGCACGCACAGTACGCTGCGGCTTTCCTGGTTCTGCTGATCGTCCTCCTGTCCGGGTGTGCCCGGATCCCGACGTCCGGGCCGGTGGGAAAAAGCAGCGAAAGCAGCGCCGGAAATGTCAGTGCCCCGGTGTTCCTTCCTGCAGCGCCGCAACCGGGCGCCACACCGGAGACGATCATCGACTACTTCTACCGGGCGGGCAGCGGCTACGAGGACGACTACGCAGTGGCCCGGCAGTACCTCACCCAGGCATCGGCGGTGTCCTGGAAACCCGACAAGCGGGCGCTGGTTTACCGGGAAGCGCGGGTGGTACCGACCGGCACGGAAAACGTCTACAACTATGAGCTCGATGTCGCCTACACCGTGGACGCCGACGGTATTGCCACCCAGTCACCGCCGGGAACGGTGGAACGGATTCCCGTCACCGTGACACAGGTTGACAGCGAGTGGCGGATTTCCGCGATACCGGATGGGACCGCCATCGCCGAGGAAACCTTCAAGGTGATCTACGGCGCCTACCCGATCTACTTCTACGACCCGACGTTCACCTATGCCGTACCGGACGTGCGGTGGTTCCTGAAGAACAAGACGGTCAAAGCCATGACCAGTGCCCTGCTGGCCGGGCCCGCTCCCTACCTTCGCGGCGCCGTCGTCAGTGCCTTTCCTTCCGGGATCAAACTGGCCCGTGAATCGGTGCCGGTGGTGTCTGGAGCAGCCCAGGTTGATTTGACGGCAAAAGAGCTCACGGAAACATCAGCCGAAGACCGGCTCCGCATGCAAATGCAGTTGACGTTGACGTTCCGGACCCAGCCTGATGTGGTCAACGTGGAGCTTCGTGCCAACCAGGACCTGGTGCGCGTGGAGGACAACGGTTCGGTTCTTCCCCCGGTGCTGGATAAGACGGTGCCGTCCCGCCAGATTGCCATCAGCGGCGGCGAACTGGTGCGGTACGAAAACAACCGGGTTTCCCCGTTGCCCGACATGCAGTCCGTCTCGGCCCTCAACCCGCGGTTCCCCGCGGAATCACCCGTGTCCCAGGCTGCCGCGTTCCTGAACGAAGGACGCACCACGCTGTACAGCATCAGCCCGGGCCAGCCCGCCCGCGCCCTGACCACACGGAGCACCCTCAGCCGTCCGTCCTTCAGCCTCAATGACTGGGTGTGGACGGCGGGCCCCGGCGCCACCGGGGCAACCGAAGTGGTGGCGTTCCGTCCCGGTGGAGTGGCTGAAGGTGCACCCGTCCCCTCCGTGACGTTGGCGCCGTCGTGGCTTGCCGGCCGTACGGTGAAGGAATTCCGGATCTCGCGTGACGGTGTCCGTGCCCTGGTGATCTCCGAACAGAACGGAAAATCCAAAGTGCAGGTGACGGGCGTGATCCGCGGCGGCGACGGCACCCCGCGCGAACTGACGGCGCCCATCACGCTGGTCACCGCCACCGATCCCGACCAGGGGGTCTGGGTCAACAGCACCTCGGTCGCCGTGATGAAAGCGGCAGCTGGCTCCAACGTTACGCCGGAGCTGCTGTCCCTGACCTCGGGCCAGCCGCAGCAGCTTGCCCCCTGGCCAGGGGTGGTGTCCATCAGCGCAGGCAACGGTGCCGATGACATTTACGTGCAGTCCGGCGAAGGGATTTTCCAGCGCCTGGGCAATGGCTGGTCACCGCAAATCAAGGGCCCGGTGGATCCCTCGTTCCCCGGCTGAGGGCGGGCGGACCTGGCCCACCTGGTATCCACATAGGTGGGCCCGGTCCTTCCCCATGCGGAACCGACCGGTGATGGTGGAAAGGTGAACGGCACCAGACGACCCGCCGGAACATCGAGGTCCCCTGACAGGGAACCTGCGCGTGACCCGGACCTTCATCCGCCGCCGCGGTGGGCTGCAAAGCACCGCGCGAATCAAGCGAGTGCCCTTTTGCGGCTTGTCGACTGGGTGGCGGGGGCCGGAGGTGAACTCCTGGCCTTGGCCGTCCCGGTGGACTGTGTGTGCTGCGGTGCGGAGGACAGTGCCCTCTGCCCAGCCTGCACCAGCCGTATCCGGCACCTGGCCAGGGAGCCGTTCCGGGCTGAGGGCGGCGCCCCCGCGCTGATGGATGTATCCGGGACCATCCTGCTCCCCGTCGTGGCGGCCGCTGTTTACCGGGACGAGGTGGCGCAGGGCCTGCTCTCGTTCAAACGGCACGGCCAGCACCAGCTTGGTGCAAGCCTGGCCCGGGCTTTGGCCGGGGCCGTCCGGGCGGCAACAGCGGACGCTGACGGGTTCGTGCTGGTGCCCGTCCCCACCAGCACGGCGGCCTACGTCAACCGGGGCTTCAGCCCGGTCCACCTGCTCCTCAAGAAGGCGGCCGGGCACCTGCCGGGCGTTGCCGTCGTCGATGCCCTGCGAAAGGTCCGGCCGTCGGGGGCCCAAGCGCTCAGGTGGACAGGACTGTCCGGCGGCCAGAAGGGGCTGGGCAGGGGCGCCCGCTCCCAGCGGGTCAGGGGGTCCATGCGGGTCGGCGTCCGGTCCCGTCCAGCGGTTGCGGGGAGGCCGTGCATCATCGTCGACGACGTCCTGACGACGGGTGCCACGATCGGGGAAGCAGCCCGTGCCTTGCACCAGGCAGGGGCCAAGGTGAGGGGCGCCGTCGTGCTTGCCGCGACACGCCCGCCGGATGCTGCGGACCCCGCGCCCGGCGCCCGCATGGAACCGCCGAAGCGACCATGACTTAGAAAAAAATAAACCGGGAAAGGATGAATAACAGGTGGCTATGAACTAACGTCGAAGGTGGGTACCAAGAACAGAATGTACCTTTCGATGGCGGCTCGGAGAGGGGCTCGACTGTCAGACAGCTGGGCCCAGGGAAGTGCCGCCGTCGTGTCACCGAAGTCATTTGGAGGGCACCATGGAGTTTATGATCAGCGGACGAAATCTGACCGTTTCAGACCGGTTCCGCGAATATGCCGGGGAAAAGATCGCAAAAATCGAATCGCTGGGTGACAAGGTCCAGCGTGTCGACGCGAAAGTCTCCAAGGAGACCAATGCCCGGCAAACCGGCGACCAGCTGACCGTAGAGGTGACAGTGCTGGGCCGCGGACCCGTGATCCGTGCCGAAGCGAGCGCCGCAGACAAATTTGCTGCCTTTGACCTCGCCTACAACAAACTTCTTGAGCGGCTCCGCCGGGCCAAGGACCGCAAGAAGGTCCACCACGGGCGCCACACCCCCAAGGCCGTTCGCGAGGCCACCGCATCGCTTGAACCCGCCAGCGCGCACGAGCCGCTGTACCTTGAGGCAAACCACCGGGATGAAACCGTACAGGCCGCCGACAACAAGTCTCCCTATGATGTTGACAACGACATCCCGGCGGGAAGCTCACCGGTGCTGATCCGGCGCAAGGTCTTCCCCGCGGCGTCGCTCTCCCTCGATGACGCCGTGGACAACATGGAACTGGTGGGACACGACTTCTACCTCTTCGTGGACAAAGCCACCAACACGCCCTCCGTCGTGTACCGCCGTCGTGGCTGGACCTACGGGGTCATCACCCTGGACCACGAGTGCGAGCCCGGCGACACCGTCGTGGAGGAAAAGATCCTCGCGTACCGCTCCGACGACGCACCCGCCAACGCGTAAGGTGGAATACACCACCACGTGAGAGGACTGAATGTCAGCATCGCTGAGCCTTGACCAGGCACGGCGCATCGCATTGGCAGCACAGGGACTCCACAAAGGACGGCCCGCCGGCCCCGTGACAGCACGGGCGGTGGGCCGTACCTTTGCCCGTCTCCAGCTCGTCCAAATCGATTCCGTCAACGTCTTGGTCCGCAGTCACTACTTGCCCTTCTTTTCGCGCCTTGGCAATTACGACCGCGAAATCCTGCACCGCATGTCCGCGCAGCGGCCACGCCGCATGGTGGAGTACTGGGCGCACGAGGCCAGTTATATCCGGCCCGAGCACTACGGTGACCTCCTGCAATGGCAGAAGCGGTCATGGGTGGGTGCCTCACGCATGGACCCGGAGCTCCGCAGCGACCTGGCCGGCAGGATCCTTTCCGTCCTCGCCACGTCCCGGCCCATGACGGCCTCGGAACTTACAGCCAGGATCGGCCACGTCGAGGAACGGCAGACCGAGAACTGGGGGTGGAACTGGAACGCTGTGAAACGGGTCCTGGAACACCTTTTCGAAGAAGGGGCAGTGTCAGCTGCCGCCAGGACCGGGCAGTTCGAGCGCAAGTACACCCTGACGGCCAAGGTCCTGCCATTTTCTTCGAACGAAGCCACGGCGTCCGATCCGGCCGCCGCGCTCCAGCGGCTGACAGAGGCGGCGGCCATGGCGCACGGGATCGGAAGCGTCCGTTGCTTCGCCGACTACTTCCGGACACCTGTGAAGGCGACCGCGCTGGCCGTCGAGAACCTGGTGTCGGAAGGCAGACTGGAACGCGTCAACGTGAACGGCTGGAACCGCGAAGTCTTCCGGCACGTGGAAGCCGCCATGCCAAGGCGCGCCAACGGCCGGGCCCTGCTGAGCCCGTTCGACTCCCTGGTCTTCGAGCGGCGGCGCCTGTTGGAACTGTTCGGCTTCCACTACCGGATTGAGATCTACACCCCGGAGCCCAAACGGCGTTTCGGGTACTACGTGCTGCCTTTTCTGCTGCGGGACAGAATTGTGGCCCGGGTGGACGTGAAAGCGGACCGCGCCGGGGGCAGGCTGCTGGTGAGGTCCGCTTTTGCCGAGCCGGACGCCCCCGGGGACACCGCCGCCGAACTGGCTGCAGAGCTGAAGCTCATGGGCCAATGGCTTGGCCTGCCCGACGTGGAAGCCGGCCCGGCGGGAGATCTCGCCGCATGCCTGACACAGGAGCTTGGGCGGCTGCAGGACTATCCGCTCTCAGGGAAAAGGGAGTAACGGCCGGGTGTCTCTCCCGTAGACTGAACACGCCAGAATTCGGCGGCATGAGACTGGGAGCATCTTCACGTGGCATCACTTATCGAAAAAATCCTCCGCACGGGTGACAAAAAGACACTCCGGCAGTTGCGGAACTATGCCGACTCCATCAATGCCCTCGAAGACTCGTTCAAGACGTTCACCGACGCGGAACTGCGGGAGGAGACCGACCGCCTCCGCGAGCGGCACCAGGATGGCGAGAAACTCGACGACCTTCTTCCCGAAGCCTTCGCCGCCGTCCGCGAGGCCTCCTCGCGGACACTCGGAATGCGACACTTCGACGTCCAGCTCATGGGCGGCGCCGCCCTGCACCTGGGCAACATCGCGGAAATGAAGACCGGTGAAGGCAAGACCCTGGTGGCGACCGCTCCCGCTTACCTGAACGCGCTTTCCGGCAAGGGTGTCCACGTGGTTACCGTGAACGACTACCTCGCCGAATACCAGTCCGAACTCATGGGCCGTGTGTACCGCTTCCTGGGCCTGACCAGCGGCGTCATCCTGGCCAACCAGGATCCGGCCGTACGCCGCCAGCAGTACGCCGCGGACATCACCTACGGCACCAACAATGAATTCGGCTTCGACTACCTGCGCGACAACATGGCGTGGGACAGGAGCGAACTGGTCCAGCGCGGCCACCACTTCGCCATCGTCGACGAAGTGGACTCCATCCTTATCGACGAAGCCCGTACGCCGCTGATCATCTCCGGCCCGGCGCAGGGTGACACCAACCGCTGGTACAGCGAATTCGCCAAGGTAGTGCTCCGGCTGCAGCCCGAGAAGGACTACGAAGTGGACGAGAAGAAGCGTACGGTGGGCGTCCTGGAGAGCGGCATCGAAAAAGTCGAGGACTACCTCGGCATCTCAAATCTGTACGAGTCCGCGAACACCCCGCTGATCGGGTTCCTGAACAATGCCATCAAGGCCAAGGAACTCTTCAAGCGGGACAAGGACTACGTCATCCTGGACGGCGAGGTGCTGATCGTCGACGAGCACACCGGACGCATCCTGGCCGGGCGGCGCTACAACGAAGGCATGCACCAGGCAATCGAGGCCAAGGAAGGCGTCGAGATCAAGGCGGAAAACCAGACCCTGGCTACCGTCACGCTCCAGAACTACTTCCGCATGTACGGCAAGCTGTCTGGCATGACCGGCACCGCCGAAACGGAAGCTGCCGAGTTCATGAGCACCTACAAGCTCGGTGTCGTGGCGATTCCCACCAACCGGGACATGCAGCGGATCGACCAGCCTGACCTTGTGTTCAAGAATGAGGTCGTCAAGTTCGACGCCGTCGTGAAGGACATCGCCGAGCGGCACGAAAAAGGCCAGCCCGTCCTGGTGGGCACCACCAGCGTGGAGAAGAGCGAGTACCTCTCCAAGCTGCTCGCCAAGGAAGGGATCCGCCACGAGGTCCTGAACGCCAAGAACCACGCCCGTGAAGCGGCCATCGTTGCCCAGGCCGGCCGCAAGGGCGCCGTCACGGTGGCCACCAACATGGCCGGCCGCGGTACTGACATCATGCTGGGCGGCAATGCCGAATTCACCGCAGTGGCCGAGCTCGCCAAGCGCGGCCTGGACCCGGAGGAGAACTCCGAAGAGTACGAAGCCGCGTGGCCGGCAGCCCTTGAGGCAGCCAAGCAGTCCGTAAAGGACGAACACGAGGAAGTGCTGGATCTGGGAGGCCTGTACGTCCTGGGCACCGAACGCCACGAGTCCCGGCGCATCGACAACCAGCTTCGCGGCCGGTCCGGCCGCCAGGGTGACCCCGGAGAATCCCGTTTCTACCTTTCCCTGACGGACGACCTCATGCGGCTTTTCAACTCTGGGGCCGCCGAACGACTGATGAACAGCTCGGTTCCGGACGACGTTGCGCTGGAATCCAAGCTGGTGTCGCGGGCCATCGCCTCGGCCCAGGGCCAGGTGGAAGGCCGCAACGCCGAACAGCGCAAGAACGTCCTCAAGTACGACGACGTCCTGAACCGCCAGCGCGAAGCCATTTACAGCGACCGCCGCCGCATCCTTGAGGGCGATGACCTGCACGAGAAGGTGCAGTTCTTCGTCGAGGACACCATTGTGGCCCTGATTGATGCCGCCACGGCGGAGGGCAACGGTGACGACTGGGACTTCCACCAGCTGTGGACCAACCTCAAGACGCTCTACCCCGTCAGTGTCACGGCGGAAGACATCATCGAAGAAGCCGGCGGCAAGGCACGGGTTACCGTGGAGCTGCTGAAGGAGGAGATCCTCTCTGACGCCCGCCTGGTCTACCAGGCGCGGGAGGAAGCGATTGGCTCCGAGAGCATGCGCGAACTTGAGCGCCGTGTGGTCCTGTCGGTCATAGGACGCAAGTGGCAGGAACACCTCTACGAGATGGACTACCTCAAGGAGGGCATCGGCCTGCGGGCCATGGCTCAGCGCGATCCACTCGTGGAATACCAGCGTGAAGGCTTCGCCATGTTCCAGGCCATGATGGAAGCCATCCGGGAGGAAAGCGTCGGCTTCCTCTTCAACCTCGAGGTGGAAGTCACTCCCGCCCAGGACGTCGTGGTCCAGGATGCTTCCGGCGGCCACACCGAGCACGTGGATCCGCAACTGCGGGCGGCCGGTCTCGAAGCACCCGAGAAGCCTGCCCAGCTCCAGTACACGGCACCCAGCGAAGGCGGCGGAACCGAGACACGCGTGGAAACCCGCTCAGGCGGACGTTCCGGCAATCCGGCCAAGGCGGCCGCCCAGGACGCAGCAAAGCGCCCCGCAAAGAAGAAGAAGCGTTAGCCCGCCGGGCTTACCAAGGGCGCTGGCATCCGCCGACAGGGCAGGGAACCTCTTGTTCCCTGCCCTGTCGGCTTCTCCGGGCGCTCTCTCACCCGATGACAAGTTCGACCACCCGCCACACCTGTTTGCTCCGTTCGATGCGCACAGCAACGGCGCGGGCGCGCACGTCATCCACAACGACGGCGCTGGCCTCGTAGATTCCATCGGACACCTCACAGACGCGTACCGAGCGGACCACTGAATTCCGGTGAAGCCGGGCCAGTGCCGGATTGCCAGTCCGGGTCAGTTCACGCCTGATCAATGCTGCCCGGTGTTGAAGGGCCGACAGGCACCGTGGATCCAGCCGGCGTGCAAGCTGGTGGACGGGCCGGATTCCGGCCAGGACCTCCATGGAGGCCTGGATGGTCCCGCGGGTGATGGCCCGCACTTCCGCGGCCTCGTCGACTGGTCGCAGCGGTGCCGGACGTGCTCCCCGGAAACGCCCTGCGGACGAGGTCCCGCTGGCGGCAATCCCGGGCCCACCGGTCTTGTTCCCGGGAAGCGCCGTCAAGTCCTGCTTGGCGCGAATTGGTGTCACAGCAATCATTGGATTCCCCTTCATTTAGTTGGCTGGTTCCACTGCCAGGTAGCAAAAAGGCAGTTACGACGGCTGTGGCGCCCGGAGGATTTGGCCTGGCAGCAGGACATCCGGGTTCCCGCCGATTTGCCCGCGGTTCACCGAGTACCAGCGCGGCCATTCGAGGGCTATGTCCACATCCGAGGCACCGGGGCCAAGCTGGTTGGCTACGATGGCCCATAGCGTGTCCCCGGACAGTACGGTCACGGTTGCAGCCCCGGTCCCGGGAGCAGCTCCACTTGCTGCCCTGCTCCCTGGCGCGGCGAGCAGGCCGGGTTCCACTACCTGAGGAGCGGGACGCCATCCGGGTGCCGGCATGGCGGCGGGCGGTTGGGGCCCAGGTTGTCCTTCCGTTGCGGCGATGCTCCCTGGCGGTTCCACTGCGGACTGTTCCTTCACGGTTCCTCCTCCCGTGTCTGGAATGCTGCTCGTGGGTGGTGGGCTGAAGGGGGCCGACGACGAGTGGCTGGGTGTGGGGCCCCATGCGGGCCCCGGATCGGTTGCGGCGGCTTGCGCGGCCGCTCCTGCGAGGAGCTGGATCGAAAGGGCGGCAACCAAGGCCCGTTGCATGAATGCAGGAGAGAACCTGCGCACGGCTGCCGCGGACCGACGCCGGCCAAGGCGCTCGAGTAGGACTCCTGAACCGGCGCATACGATCGCAAACGTCCACCACAGCAAAATGCCGGCACCGGCCGCTGATGCGGCGGCCGCCAACAGGACTTCCACGGATGGTTCCTGGTTGCGCGCTGCGGAAGCCTGCCATTGGGCGACAAGTCCGGAGCCCAGGAACCAAAGTGCGACGCCGAGCACGAGCAAGGCAAATGCCGACACGATGTCCGACCACCGTGCTTCTTCCCTGCAATTCATTATCGTCCCTTTTGATGTCATTTGATGTTGTTTGATTCAGTTTGGACCGATGTACGATCTTTTGTCTAGACGTTGGAGAGAAAATCCTGGCTGCGTTGACCGGGGCGGAAGGGCAACTTACGCTGGCGGAATGCGCTGGGATGCACTCTTCAATGACATCGAAAGCCAACTTGCTGAAATTGACCGGTTGTCGTTGGACGCCGAAATCAATGAGCGGGCCCGCGCCGAGTTGGTAAGCCTGCCGGTTGAGGACAGGCTGCGGGCATCGGTGGGCTACCGGATTGGCGTCCATCTTCTCTGCGGGGAATCCGTACACGGTGAGCTCACACATGCCGGGGCCGATGCGCTGGTCCTGGACGATGAGCAGAGCCAAGTGCTTGTTCCCTACGCGGCCGTGGCGCGTTATGTCGGACTGGGGCGGCACGCGCAAGCAGAAAATTCCGCGGTTCGCCGATCGATTGGGCTCGCGCATTCCTTGCGTGGCCTTGCACGCGACAGGGCGGAGCTGGCGGTGACCGTTGGCGGTGCTGCAGGTCTCGTCCGCCTGGCAGGAGTGATCGACCGCGTGGGCAGTGACTACATCGACCTGGCCGTGGTCACGCCCGGCGAGGTCCGCAGGAGCCAGGGCGTGAGCCAGGTCTCTGCCATACCCTTCGCCGGGCTTGCCATGATCAGGTCACGCAAGATGGGCGGTCTGTAGCGGCGGCGCAGTCGGTCCTGCTGCTTTTGCGGCTGGAAGGTGCGCTAGCCGGTCACATCGACTTGGCGCGGGACTCCTGGATCATGCGGCTGGCCTCGGCATAGCGTTCCTGGATGTACTGCTCCAGCATCTTTTCTTCGACCCGCCACTGGCCCCTGCCACCCACCTGGATGGCCTTCAGCTCGCCGCTGCGCACCAAGGCATACGCGGCTGGAGAATTAATCTGAAGCTGCTCAGCGACGTCTGCGAGCGTGAGAAACCTTGGCATGGACTCATTTTGCCATCAAGTGGCGCAGTTTGTTCCCGTTATCCACATATTGGCAGGTTTTAGCCAAATGACTTTTGTTCCATCGGCCTTCCGGTAACAATGAGGAGTCCGGCCCCCGTGGGGAGGGTCCGGGATGCCAAGGGGGAGGACGGTATGGTTCCTGATTCAAGCGTCGGTGCTGCACGGCTCAAGCGTCCCTCGTGGAGAGACCCCCGGCTGTTGGTTGGCGTACTCCTGGTCCTGGTATCCATAGCGGGTGTCGTCTTTCTCGTAGGCAGCGCAGACCGGACAACCGAGGTCTACGCCGCCAGGGACGGCATTGCGGTGGGCGAACGCCTCACTCCCGAGAACGTGGTGCGCGCCAAGGTCAGGCTGGGAGATACCGAGCAGCATTACATCACCGTGGCGGACGGGTTGCCGCAGGACGTGGTTGCCATGCAGCGCATTGGGAAAGACCAGCTCGTTCCGCGGTCAAGCCTCGGCGAAGTGGACCGGCTGGACCGGAAGCCTGTAGCTCTCACCATTGATCAGACGTTGCCGGCACAAGCCGTTGCCGGCGCCCGCGTCGATGTTTGGGTGGCGCAGCCGGATGCCAAGAACGGTTTCAGTGAGCCGAAGCTCCTCCTGCCCGGTGCGGAGATCACCGAAGTGGCCACGGGGTCCACGGCCCTCGGATCGTCGAAGACGACGGTTCTGATGGTATTGGTGGAGGACAAGCAGATGCCGGCGTTGCTGGGCGCGCAGGCAAATGAAGCAAAGATCTCGGTCGTCTGGAACCCCGGTGGCGCCCGATGAGCATTCCGGTGGTCACTGTGGGCCAAAGCCGGGAGGATGTGGTGGGCGGCCTGGAACGGCTGCACGGCCCCGTCACTGTGGTTCGGCGATGCGCTGAACTTCCGGAATTGCTGGCAGCCTGCCAGAGCGGCCTCGCCAGGGCTGCCGTCGTGGCCGAAGGTTCAGAAGGGCTGACTGCGTCCCTGGTTGACCGCCTTGGCGCGGTGGGGGTGGCAATCATTGCCCTGACGGACAACGCCGATGAGGCGGACAGGCTCCGCAAGATCGGGGTGGCCTCTGCACTGACCGGGGTTCATTCCGCGGAGCTTTCGGACAGGATAGCGGACGCTGTTGCCCGCCTGACCGGTCTGGGTCGTCCTCCGGCGTTGAGCGCGGAAGCTGATACTGGAGCTGCGCTCGCCATCACTCCGGTTGAACCCAAGCCCGGCCCGGAGAATGCCGGGACGGGGAAGATCATCGCCGTATGGGGTCCGGCGGGGTCGCCCGGAAGGACCACGGTTGCAGCCAACATCGCTGGAGAAATGGCGGCTGACGGCCGGGAGGTCCTCCTTGTCGATGCCGACACCTACGGCGCAAGCGTAGCGGCAGTCCTGGGATTGCTGGATGAGTCGGCCGGGCTTGCCCAGGCGTGCAGGCTCGCCGACCAGGGGGCGCTGGACGCTGATGCGCTTCGGAAAGTGGCCTCAACCGTTGCCACCGCGTCAGGGACGTTCAAAGTCCTGACGGGGATAACCCGCGCTGACCGGTGGACCGAACTCAGGGCCACAGCTCTGGCCTTGGTCCTCGAGCGGGCCAGGCACATGGCGGACGTGGTGGTGGTCGATACCGGCTTCTGTCTTGAGGCTGATGAAGAACTCAGCTTCGACACCATGGCGCCGCGGCGGAATGCGGCGACGCTTTGCCCCCTTGAAGTGGCTGACACGGTCTATGCGGTCGGGGCAGCGGATCCGGTAGGGGTGCCCAGGCTGGTGCGGGCGCTCGCCGAACTGGAAACAGCGGTCCCACAGGCCGCGCCCATCGTGATCATGAACAAAGTGCGGGCCTCCTCCGTTGGCAGAAGTCCCGAGCGCCAGCTGAGGGATGCCTGGGAACGATACGGCCCGGCTTCCGGGCTCACCGCGTTTCTGCCCTACGACCCCGCTGCAGCCGACGCAGCGCTCTTGGCTGGATCCCTGTTGCACGAAGCTGCGCCGGAGTCGACGCTCCGCAGGGCGATCAGGGAACTGGTTTGTGCACCCGTCCAGCAAAAGTCCAAATCCTCTGTATTTTCTTCCACACCACGGCGCAAGGCAAAGGACTAGGCTCGCCATAAGAGCTGCAAAGGTGCGGCGAATTTCTCTAGTGGAGGCGTTGTCGATGTCGTCTGGATCCGGTGTGGAGGATCAGCCCCTCTCCATTGAAGGCCTTGAAGGTTTCATGGGGGACTACTACCAGCACTTGGCGGAGGAGGACGCCCGGAGCTACCCTCGCGAGGTACTGGAGTCCCGGGCACGGGAGCACCACACGACGGCGTCGGTCCGGCTGCCCGGGCAGGCAAAGATCTCAATCGCCGACGAGGAGGACAGCACCGTCATCTTCGTCGTTACTGACGACATGCCCTTCCTCGTCGATTCCGTGAACGCGGAACTGGTCCGGCAGCACGCAGCCATCAAACTGGTGGTCCACCCGCTGTTTGTCGCCACCAGGAATCGGGAAACCGGCGAGTTGGTAGAGGTTAACAGGGTCCCGGCCCACCTGGGCATTTCAAGTGGGGACACGGCCGCCATGCCGAACCTGTCGCACCTCATCGCCGAAGGTGAAAACGCCTCCCACATGGAGTCGTGGATCGCCGTCGAAATCCAGCGTATTCCGGACGACGCGAAGTCGTCCCTGCTTGCCGGGCTGACCAGGGTACTCAAGGACGTCCGGGCCGCTGTCGAGGACTGGCCGAAGATGCGCCAAAAGGCGCTGGAAATCGCCAGAAGCCTGGACCAGGTGGCCAACCCCGCACAGATCGCCGAATTGCGCCAGGCCAAGGACCTGCTCCGCTGGCTCGACGACGGTAACTTCACGTTCCTCGGCTACCGCGAATACGACCTCTTGAACGTCGACGGGGAAGATGTCCTCGAGCTGCGCGAAGACAGCGGGCTTGGACTGTTGCGGGCGTCCGCCGATTCCCCCCACATCCAGCACCTCACCGATACCGGCCGGAAGAAGGCACGGGAAAAACGCGCCCTGGTCATTACGAAAGCCAATTCCCGCTCGACCGTGCACCGCTCGGCTTACCTCGACTACATCGGAATCAAGAGTTTCGATGCCGCAGGCAACGTCAACGGCGAGCGCCGCTTCATCGGACTTTTCGCCACGAGCGCTTACGCCGGCTCCGTCCGGGATATTCCGATCGTCCGCGAAAAGGTCGACGCTGTGCTGCAAACCGCGGGCTTCCCGCCGGACTCGCATTCCGGGAAGGATTTGCTGGGGATCCTCGAGACTTATCCGCGCGATGAGCTGTTCCAGATCGAAATTCCCGACCTCGCCGCAACGGCTTTGGGTATCCAGAAGCTTCAGGAACGTCGCCGTACCCGGTTGTTCCTCAGGCCCGACATCTACGGCCGCTTCATGTCCGCCGTCGTCTACCTGCCCCGTGACCGGTACACCACCAATGTCAGGCTGCGCATTGAGCAGGAACTGCGGGAAACGTTCCAGGCGGTTTCGATCGACTACGAAGCACGCATGACGGAGTCGGCCCTTGCCCGCCTGTTCTTCCGCATCCGCTTGCCCAAGAACGCCGATGTCAGCCACGTCAACAGCGAGGAGCTGGAAACGCGGCTGGTCCGGGCCGCGAGGTCCTGGAGTGAGGGCATCACCGAGGTCCTGCGCGAAGGGCGGGACCCGGCCGAGGCCAAGGAACTCGCCGCCATCTGGGCCGAGGCGTTTCCCGCCAGCTACCGGGTGGACTACGAGGTAGAGGACGCGCTTGAGGATATTGCGCGCTTCGAGAAGTACGGAGCCGCCGCCGAACGGAGTGCGGACGCGCGGCAGGACCGTCCCGGCGTCCACGTCTACCTGCCCGAGGGGGCAGGCGCGACCTTGGAAGAGGACGCCCGGGTCAAGCTCTACATGCTGGAGCCCAAGAGCCTGAGCCAGATCCTTCCCTACTTCCACAACCTGGGTCTGGAAGTCCTGGACGAACGCCCGTTCGAGATCGAAACCGCCGACCACAGGGACTTCTTCCTTTACGACCTTGGGTTGAAATACCCTGCCGGCGTGGATCCGGTCAGCACGGGGGAACTCCTGGCCGAATCCTTTGGCGCCGCCGTCACAGGAGCGGCGGAGTCTGACAGCTTCGACCGCCTGGTGCTGCGGGAGGGCCTGCACTGGCGGCAGATCACGGTGCTGCGGGCTTACGCACGCTACATGCGCCAGATGGGCAGCAGCAGTTCCTTCGGGTTCATGGCGGACACGCTCCTGGCCAACGCCGACGTGACCAAGGCCCTGATCGCGCTTTTCGCTGCCCGCTTTGACCCGGCCATGGACGACGACGGCCGCGCCGCCGCCCAGGCGTCCGTACGCCAGGACCTGGCAGCTGCCATTGAGAAGGTTGCCACACTGGACGCAGACCGCGTGCTGCGCACATTCGGCAACCTCATTGAGGCCACCCTGCGCACCAACTTCTTCCAGGACAAGCCGCATCTGAGCTTCAAGCTGGACCCGCCGCAGATCGAGGGGCTGCCGTTCCCGCGGCCGATGTTCGAAATCTGGGTCTATTCGCCCCGGGTGGAGGGCGTGCACCTGCGGTTCGGCAAGGTCGCCCGCGGTGGCCTTCGCTGGTCTGACCGGCGGGAGGACTTCCGTACCGAAGTCCTGGGCCTGGTGAAAGCGCAGACGGTCAAGAACGCCGTCATCGTTCCCACCGGAGCCAAGGGCGGCTTCTTCGCCAAGCAGCTCCCGGATCCGGCCGCCGACCGCGCGGCCTGGATGGCGGAAGGCGTCGAAAGCTACAAGACCTTCATCCGCGGCCTGCTGGACCTCACCGACAACCTGCTCACGGAAGGTAGCGGCGAGCGGCTTGTGCCGCCGTCGAACGTTGTCAGGCATGACGACGACGACTCCTACCTTGTCGTGGCGGCGGACAAGGGGACGGCTACTTTCTCGGACATCGCCAACGGGCTGTCGGCAGAATACGGATTCTGGCTGGGGGACGCGTTCGCTTCCGGCGGCTCCGTAGGCTACGACCACAAGGCCATGGGGATCACCGCCCGGGGCGCCTGGGAGTCGGTCAAGCGGCACTTCAGTGAGCTCGACCTCGACACCCAGACCGAGCCGTTCACGGTGGTGGGTGTGGGGGACATGTCCGGTGACGTGTTCGGAAACGGGATGCTGCTGTCCCGCCACATCAGGTTGCTTGCGGCATTCGACCACCGGCACATCTTCCTCGATCCCGCGCCGGACGAGGCATCCTCCTTCGCTGAGCGGCAGAGGCTGTTCGAGCTGCCCAGGTCCTCCTGGGACGACTACGACAAGTCGCTGATCAGTGAAGGCGGCGGCGTCTTCGCCCGGCAGGCCAAGTCCATTCCCGTATCCCCGCAAG
Source organism: Pseudarthrobacter sp. MOO14 (assembly GCF_058267675.1). Lineage (NCBI taxonomy): Bacteria > Bacillati > Actinomycetota > Actinomycetes > Micrococcales > Micrococcaceae > Pseudarthrobacter > Pseudarthrobacter sp. MOO14. The sequence continues at coordinate 840,006 of NZ_CM177849.1, read as the reverse complement.
TGCGCGCTGCACTCGGGCTGTCGGCCGAAACCACCGAACTCAGCCCGCCGGAGCTGCTGAGGGCCATCCTGCTGGCCCCGGCCGACCTGCTGTACAACGGCGGTATCGGCACCTACGTCAAGGCCAGTTCAGAATCCAACGCAACGGTGGGGGACAAGGCCAACGACGCCATCCGCGTCAACGGCCGGGATCTGCGCGTGAAAGTGGTGGGCGAAGGCGGAAACCTCGGCATGACCCAGCGCGGCCGCATCGAGGCGGCGTTGCAGGGGGTCATCCTCAACACTGATGCTATCGACAACTCTGCCGGCGTGGACTGCTCCGACCACGAAGTCAACATCAAGATCTTTGTTGACCGCATGGTCGCCGCGGGCAAGCTGCCGGCGGCCGAACGCGCGGACTTCCTGGCCTCCATGACCGACGAGGTGGGCCGGCTGGTCCTGGAAGACAACATCGACCAGAACATCCTGCTCCTTAACGACCGCAGCCGGGTGGCCGAGTGGAGCCCGAGCTACGAGCGGCTCATGGACTGGCTGGAGAAGAGTGCGGACCTGAAACGCGACCTGGAAGCATTGCCGACGACCGAGACCCTGCGTGACCGGCTGCAGCAGGGGCAGGGCCTGACTTCCCCTGAACTGTCGGTGCTGGCCGCCTATGCAAAGATCGAGCTGGCCTCGGCGCTTCGGGACAGCGACCTTGCCGACGATCCCTGGTTCCGGGACACGCTGCGCTCCTATTTCCCGCACCAGCTGCGCGAACGCTTCGATGCGGAGCTGGACACGCATCCGCTGCGACGCGAAATCATCGCCACCGTGGTGGCCAACGACATGATCAACCTTGGCGGGATCACCTTCGCCTTCCGGGTCATGGAAGAAACGTCGGCCAGCGAAGTGGCCGTCGCCAAGGCGTTCGTGGCATTGCGGGAGGTGTACGAACTGGATGCGATGGTGGCCGAGTTGAACAGCCTGCCGGCTTCGTTCCCGACGGAGCACTGGAGCACCGTCCACCTGGACATCCGCCGGCTCCTGGACCGTGCGGTCCGGTGGCTGCTGGGCCAGGAAAGCGTCTCCCGCCCGATCGCAGAGGTAGTGGCGGAGTTCAAGCCGCTCATGGATCCGATGCGGGCCCGCCTGCTGGACTACCTGCGCGGGGATGACCGCGAACGGGTGTCCGAATGGCTGGCGAAGGGTCGCGAATGGGAACTCCCGGAAAGCCTGGCGTTGCGTTGGGCCGAGCTGTTCGAGAGCTTCGTGCTGCTGGATATTGCCAAGATCGCCCGATCCCGCAAGGACCCGGTAGAGGACATTGCGGCCACGTATTACACCGTGTTCAACCGGTTCCACGCGGATTCCTTGCTGGAACGGATCAGCAGCCTGCCCCGCCAGGACAGGTGGCAGGCGCTGGCGCGGGCCGCCTTGCGCGACGATCTGTACTCGACCGTGTCGGACATGACGACGGCGGTGCTGGACGCAACGTCCACGGCCGACTCACCGGAGGCGCGGCTCAAGGACTGGGAGGCGCAGAATGCCGAACAGCTGGGCAGGGCAAAGAGCATGTTCGACGAAGTGAACGCCCTGGAGGCCGACGACATGGCCTCACTGTCGGTAGCATTGAGGCTCTTGAGGTCAATCGTCCGACGCTAGCCTTGCGGCGTCGCAACTGGAGGTGCAGTGGCAATCTTTACGGACCCCATCAGGGAACACGCTGATTTCGGGCCGGGCGATGCCGAATGGCTGCACCTCCTGGTGGGGGACTGGCAGATGGTCGCGGACCTGGCGTTCGCCGACCTGGCACTGTGGTTCCCCCACCCGGAGCTTGGCTATGTCGCCCTGGCCCACGTGCGCCCTTCCACCACGCATACCGCCTTCCACAGCGACTTCGTGGGGGAAGGGATCCGCTCCGACCTGCAGCCGCTGGTGGACAAAGCCTGGAACAGCCGCTCCATTGAGCGGTCCAGCGAGACCAACTGGAACAGTGAGATGGCGCTTCGGGTGGAGGCGGTCCCGATGGTCCGGAACGGGCGGACGCTTGCGGTGGTCACCACGCATATGGACTTGTCCAGTTCGCGGATGCCGTCGCGGCTGGAGCTGACCTACCGGCAGTGCGCGTATGACCTGTTGCGAATGGGCACCCTGGGATTATGGCCGGACTTTGCCTCGCCTACCGGGTCGCGCCGGGGTGCACCCCGCGTGGGGGACGGCCTGATCCGGCTTGATGCCGATGGCGTGGTGCAGTATGCCAGCCCGAACGGTGTCTCCGCGTTCCGCCGCCTTGGCGACGGTGAATCCCTTGAAGGGCGTTCCCTTGCCGAGGTCACGGCCGGCCTCCTCAAGGACCGGCGGATGGTTGACGAGACCCTGCCGCTGGTGGTTACCGGGCGGATGCCGTGGCGCAGCGAGATCGAATCCCGCGGTGTCAGCCTGTCCCTGCGTGCCATCCCCCTGCGCGATGAACAGCAGCGCTTCGGTGCGTTGGTGCTCTGCCGGGACGTCTCGGAGCTGCGGCGGCGGGAAATGGAGTTGGTGACCAAAGATGCCACCATCCGAGAGATCCACCACAGGGTCAAGAACAATCTCCAGACGGTGGCTGCGCTGCTGCGGATGCAATCCAGGCGGATGGTGAGTGATGAGGCCAAACAGGGACTGGAACAAGCGATGCGCCGTGTGGCCACCATCGCCCTTGTGCATGAGACCCTGTCGCAGGGCTTGACCCAGAGCGTTGATTTTGACGAGCTGATTGGCCGCCAGTTCAGGCTGTCCGCCGAGGTTGCGTCCCCGTCACAGCAGGTACGGACTGAACGCTCCGGCACGTTCGGTGAGCTGCCCAGCGACCTGGCCACACCGCTTGCCCTGGTGATCAACGAACTGGTGACCAATGCCGTGGAGCACGGTCTTGAGGGGAGGGCCGGGACAGTGTGGCTCCTGGCCGACAGGTCCGAGGGGGAGGATGGCGAGGAACTGACGGTAACCATCGCAGACGACGGCGTGGGGCTCCCGGAGACCCCGCATGTCGAGGGGCTTGGATTGCAGATCGTGCGGACCTTGGTCACCAGTGAACTGGGCGGCACCATCACGTGGGAACGCCGGGAGGGCGGCGGAACCGAGGTCAAGATCAGGCTCAGCCTGCACGGGAAGTAGGCCACGGACCGTACGCGCCGATATGGCGCCCGGTGGTGGGTAAAACCAAACGACAGAGGCCCCGGACCGATCCTTGGGATCGATCCGGGGCCTCTGGTTGTAAGGTCCGTTTTAACGGTGCCGGCTGCCCGCCTTCTAGGACGCCCGGCGGGCGCGGGCGGCACGCCGCTTCAGGGCGCGGCGCTCATCTTCGCTCATGCCGCCCCAGACACCGGCATCCTGGCCGGATTCCAGAGCCCACTGGAGGCACGTGTCCACTACGGGGCACCGGCGGCAGACGCTCTTGGCTTCCTCGATCTGCAGGAGGGCCGGGCCTGTGTTTCCGACGGGGAAGAACAGTTCCGGGTCCTTGTCGAGGCACGCTGCGCGGTTACGCCAATCCATGCTGATCAGTTGCTCCATTTCTGGGAAGTGCCCTTTGTGAAATTATTCACTAGTGGCTACAAAGGAAAGGGGCCCTCTGGGCCCCCTTGGTCATCTGCATCAAGCCTGTCATGTTAACGCTGTGTAAACAAGGGGTAATAACGCCTGATATCAGTGGAAACCTGAGCGATGCATCACAGTGGCGGCTCCTGCCCTCACCAGTGTCCGACTATGTCCGGTAGGGTGCCAGTGTGTCAAGACCCCCGGTAAACCCAGCAGGTGTCCCAGCGATTCCGGACGAGCCCGGCAACGGACCCGGCCGCCCGGCCGACCAGCGTTCCACTCCCGCACCCGTTGCTGCCACCGTGGTGGCGTTGATTGCCGGTGCCGAAGCCCTTGCCCTGCTGGTTGCTGCAGGCTGGTACGGGTACGAGCTGTTCACCGGCAGCCCCGTGCTCTCTTTCTGGGGAGCTGTCTTCACTCTGGGCCTCCTGCTGGCCTTTTCGGCCTGGCTCTTTGCGGTATCCGTCTTCCTCTATCGCGGGTACCGGTGGACCCGGGCAGCGGCGCTGGTGGCCCAACTGTTCGTCCTGACGATTGGTGTCCCAACCTTGACCAGCGGCCTGGTCCTTGCGGGCGCGGCAATGGTGGTACCAGCGGCGGCCGCCATAGTTCTGCTGTTCTCCAACAGGGTGATCGGCCACGCGTCCCGAACGGGCAGTCCTCCCCCTGCTCTCTGACGCCCCTGCACCAGGCGCCACTGGTTCGTTCCTTGTAAACGTCCGGACTGGGTAACGAACGCCCGGATCTGGGGCAACGGCAGGGAACACCCGGCAGTTCAGGGTGCGGCCCCTGCCCACCCCACCTGCAGGGCACACGATCGTCCCTCAGAAATCAGGATGCCACGCCCGCGCGGCAGATTCGCCTCCACCTTAAACCGGACCCCGAACAGGTCACCCTCGGCCATCGTCCGCGGGCACATCAGAAGACCGAGGCCGGCCGCCCGGGCGTTCATGATCAAAGGAACGCGTTGTGGCAGCAACGGGCTGTACCTTGCGGTGACCACCATCGAATAGCCCAAACCGCTCAGGTGGCCCAGGTCCTTCACTGCCGCGGGGTCCAGAAGGTCTACATCGTCGACGAGCAGCAGCGTGTCGGGCGAAAGCTCTCCGGCCTGGGCCTGCTCCAGCACGCCCCGCCAAAGGTTTCCGGCTTTCATGTGCGGCACGGGGCTTGACAAAACTCCCTTGCCGGAATTGAGCGTTTCTATAGCGTGCAGCACGTTGCTCTTGCCACTTTCGGGACCGCCGAGGACTGCCATCACGGCGCCGGCTGGAATCCGGACGGCGATCGCATCGAGCTCGTCGCCTGCCACGCCCAGCAGGACGGCCCGGGCTTGCCCGGTTCCTGCCGAGGCGTCTGCAGTGCCAGTTTGCCCGTTCTCGGCACCAGTCCGGAACGCTGTGCTGCGCCCGGCACGTGCCGTGACCTCGACGGCGGTGATCATAGCCGGGAGGGGTTCGACCCTGAACGGCGGCGATGCCGCAGGCAGGCCGTCCCTGCAGGGAGATGGTTGCCCGTGGCCAGCGAGGGATTCTCGGTAAAACTGGCAGACCGTCGGGCCGCCGGCGGCTGCAGGCCCAAATGCGACAGCCCTTCCCGCCACCGGGGGAACGGAGGGCATCCGGGGCCATGCGGCACGGCTCTCTTCGGTGGAGCCGGACGGAAAATAGAAGCGGTTGGGGATGGATGCGTAGAACCTCGCTGCGACCAGTTCGCGTTCACCGGAAAGCAACAGAGTTATTCCAGCCTTGCTCCCGTCGCGGGCGAGGTCCTGGACCAGGTCTTCGGCCCAGGCCAATGGGCCGGACCGGAACGCTGAAACCCAGGAGCCCCAGCCAGACACAATGAGAACCAGGGGTACCTCCCCAACGGCCGGCCGGCTAAGTCGCCTCCCTAGTTCGCGGGTAAGACGTTCCAGGATCCGGACTCCCCGGCGCAACTCGTGGACACCGGCGTGGGCCCCGGTCCGGCCGGCGTGCGCAAAGGGCAAAAAGCTTCCCGTACTGTCCAGGAAATAGAAGTGGGCTTCGGACGGTCTGGCCATCAATCTTCCGGCCGTCAGTTCAAGGGCTTCCGGCGCGCCGAAGGTGGAACTGCCAAGGAAGGCGGCATGCCCATCGGTGGCGGGGCTCCAGGCCAGAGTCACCACCTTCTGCTTCTGGGGCAGATCCATCAGTCCCAGGCGCACACAGCCTTCGTCGTCGCCAGGTCCAGCGGGCATCGACCGTGCTGCCTGGTATCCGGCGGATGAAAAATCCTGCCCCGGTTCTTCCAGGTCTGCCGGCAAGGGAGGAGCCACCGGTCTCCGGGGGACCTGTTTGCCATGAGCCGTGCACAGGGATTCCACGAGTGCCACCAGGGGAGCCGCCGCCGTGGCAGGGGTTGGCGCAGGGGACGGCGGGGACGGGGCCGCCGCTTCCCGGGGAGCAAGGTACGTGGTTGTCGGCTGGATGACGACCGGACCGTGCAGCTGATCCTCGGAAATGGGCGGCAGGGACGCGGCCTGGAACGCTTCAGCAGGTTCCGCACCGCGGGCGAGGAACGCACGGCCCGGAGTATCCACTCCGATGGCCGCCGCGGCCTTCGAATTGATGATGTCCACTGACTCCATATCCGACTGCACGCGGAGGGCAATGCTGGAGGTGACGTTCGCCCGGATGTCGGCCGTCAATGCACCCTGTGGCCGTTGCGTGGCCATCACAAGATGGATACCCAGCGACCGCCCTATGGAAGCGATCCGCAGCAGCTCACGCAGCACTTCCGGAGCATCGTCAACAAGCATCCTGAACTCGTCGATGATGACAACAAGGTGGGGGAGGTTGAAATCCTTGGCCGCGTGCGAGGACCTGTACGCTGCGAGGTCCGGCACGGCGGCTGCCGAGAGGTGCTCCTCACGGAGCCTGACTTCTGCCCGCAGCGACATCAGGGTGCGTTCCATTTCGGCGCCGGTCAGGTCGGTTTGAAGTCCGACACAGTGGACCAAGCCGTGGAGTGGACCCAAGCCGGAGCCACCTTTGAAATCGACGAAGAAGAAGTTGACGCGCTCAGGCGGGTAGCTCAGGGCGAGCGCCAGGGTAAGGGTCCGGAGCAGTTCCGATTTTCCTGAGCCCGTGGTGCCTGCTATGAGCACATGGGGACCGTCGGCCTGCAGGTCCAGGGTCCTCGGGCCGGCCGCACCCAGGCCCAGTGGCACCGCGAGCCCCGGGCTTTCCGCTGCGGCTTCCCAGCGTCTCTCGGTCTCAGCCGCCGTCATGGGCAGGATCTCGCTGAGGGCGACGGTGGCCGGAACGGAGCGCACGTGCCCGTCCTCCCGTTTGGGCGCCTTCGCCAGGCGTCGGCAGAGCGTGGTGAACACTGCCTCAGGTAGAAGGTCCGGGACAAAGACCGGCTTGTCGTGGTCAAGGAGCATGACCGACCTGCCCTCGGACAAAAACACGTCAGCTAAAGGGGATTCGGTGTGCTCCGGAAGAAAATGAAGAACCTGCCAACCCCGTTCCACAGCGGCTTCACGGACTGTGACGTCGCCCTCGTCCGCCGGGTCCGTACTGCGGATCAACAGGACACTTCGCTCTGAACCTGATGGGCCACCTCCTTCGATGACCCGGAGGGCGGCATCAGTTGTTCCGGTGAGGATTGCCCTGGGAAGATACCGGGCGGCCAACGGCAGATTCTTCGGCCGTCCGTGGACGACCACCCCCGTCGTGTCAGCCAAGGGGTAGCCCGCAAGTTGCATGACGAGGGACCTGATGGCGCCGTCTATGCCCGCCGAAGAGCCCGCAATAATGGTGAGCGGCCGGCGCGGGTCAAGGACGATGGGGACCCGCCCAACCGGGTGGATGGACTGGACGGCGCGTGCCGGCTCAATTCGGACGTTGGCGGACTGCTCCATTTCGCCCACCCTCAGCCACACGCCGTCGGACGCCAAATGGGGCACCGGCGTCTGGGTGCTCCGGTGCGCTGCCAGGGCAACGAGGGCAAGGGACGGGGCGCACCGGCGCCGGCGTTCCCTGTCTTCCTGCACTGCCGCTTGAACAGCAGCCGCCAATTCCTGCCTCTGCCTCCGGCCGCTGATGACGGGCACGAGAACAGAAAACGCGGACGCCGCCGAGAAGGCAAGGAACATCCACATCCCGGTAACCACCGCAAGCCCCACGCCAATCGCCAGCGGGAGAACTGCGGCCAGCAGCAGCAGTGCGCGGTTGCCGGCCTCAGCCCCGCCGGAGACCACGATGGGTTCGGCCACGGATTTTCCGGCATCGGCCAGGACCCTCTCCGACTGGTCAGAAAACACCAGCGACATGGTGGACTGCCCGCACCTGATACCGGAATCCGTGGAGATGGCAGTATTCCGGATCCTCTCACCGTCGACGTAGGTGCCATTTGCACTGTCCAGGTCGATCAGGATGATCTCCGTGTCCGTGACGACAAGGCGTGCGTGCTCGCGCGACAACTCCGGATCCGGTATGACAACGCGCGTACCGCTGCGACCTATGGTGTAGCTGCCTCGCCGGATCGGAATGACTGTTCCCGCAGCAGCGCCACTGTGAATGGCGAGTGCCAGCGGGGCCGCGGTATCAGCGGCCCGGAGACGACGCGGCCGTTGCCCTGACTGCGGGGTGCCGCCGTCGACAAGAATTGCCGCGCTTACCAGAGGCGGAATTCCGGAGACTAACGAACGGAGATCACGTCCGTCCACAGTGACCGGCCCGGTGCCGAATTTTGTCGACAACTGTTCGTTGATGTCCGCTCCCGGCGTGCCGGGCGGGGCCTCGATGGAAAGTTCGAGAGGAGCCCGGAGATGTGGGGAGCCCGGACCACCAACCAAGGTGCAATGCAGGGTCATGGGTGCCAATCCTTCGTGCGTATTGCGTCACGCTATCCATGAACGGAAAGCCTGGGGAGCCGTTTCGGGCTCTATGTGGAAAACCCTGCCAGGGAGTCCTGCTTGCACGGAAGGAGCTCGGCTAGGATCGCTACACCCGGTCCCCTCAAAAGCGGGCCATGAGCAGCAAGGGAGAATCCTTTGGGCACCATCGCGGACAGTGCTGACGTTGATGCAGGCGCGAGTATCGGAGCGGGCACCAAAGTGTGGCATCTGGCGCAGGTCCGGGAGGCGGCGCGCTTAGGGGAGAACTGTGTCGTGGGCCGCGGCGCCTACATCGGCCCCGGCGTGGTTTTGGGGGATAACTGCAAGGTGCAGAATTACGCCTTGGTATACGAACCGGCGGTTCTTGGGGCGGGGGTCTTTATTGGTCCAGCAGTCGTCCTGACCAATGATGTCTTTCCCCGCGCTGTTACTCCGGACGGGACCCTCAAGACAGAGGAGGACTGGGAAAAAGTGGGCGTGACCATCCTCGAGGGAGCTGCTGTTGGTGCCCGCGCAGTCTGCATAGCGCCCGTAACCATTGGGGCGTGGGCGATGGTGGCGGCCGGCGCTGTGGTCACAAAGGACGTGCCCGACTTCGCTCTCGTGGCGGGAGTCCCCGCCCGGCGCATCGGCTGGGTGGGCAAGGCCGGCCAACCATTGGTCAGCGAAGGTAGCCAATGGCTCTGCCCCGAAACACGGGATGCGTATATCGAGCGGGCCGGGGTCCTGCGGCCCGCCTGAGGTCGGATGTGCGACGGACCACAAGGGCCCGGCGGATTCGACGGACGTTATGGTCCCTCGGGTAGGCTAGAACAGCAGACGATGCACTCCATTGTGCTGCCCGTATTCAAACCAGGAGATTTTGTGACCGCTGACCTCGTCATTGTAGGGTCCGGCTTTTTTGGCCTGACAATCGCAGAACAGGCCGCTAGCGAGCTCGGCCTGAAGGTCGTCGTCCTCGACCGCCGCCACCATATCGGCGGCAACGCCTACAGCGAAAAGGAAGAGCAGACCGGTATCGAAATCCACCGGTATGGCGCCCACCTTTTCCACACGTCCAACGAGCGTGTGTGGGAATACGTCAACAGGTTCACCACCTTCACGAATTACGTGCACAAGGTCTATGGCGTCCACAAGGGAGAGGTGTACTCCCTCCCCATCAACCTGGCGACCATCAACCAGTTCTTCCGGGCCAACCTCACCCCCGGCCAAGCGCGGGACCTCATCCAGGAACAAGCCGGGGAACTTGCCGGAACCGATCCCCAGAACCTCAATGACAAGGGCATCCAACTGATTGGCCGTCCCCTGTACGAGGCCTTTATCAAGCACTACACCGGGAAGCAGTGGCAGACGGACCCCAAGGACCTGCCGGCGGGCATCATTTCGAGGCTGCCCGTGCGCTACAACTACGACAACCGGTACTTCAACGACAAGTACGAGGGCCTGCCCACCAACGGCTACACCGCGTGGATCGAGAAGATGGCCGAGCACCCGAACATCGAGGTGCGCTTGAATACCGACTTCTTCGACGAATCGCACGAATACAGCAAGAACAAGGTTGTCGGCAAGATCCCCGTGGTCTACACGGGTCCGGTGGACCGCTACTTCGACTACGCCGAGGGTGACCTGTCCTGGCGCACCATCGACTTCGAAGAAGAAGTACTTGATGTCGGCGACTTCCAAGGCACTTCCGTCGTCAATTACAACGACGACGACGTCTCCTACACCCGCGTCATCGAACCCCGCCATTTCCACCCCGAACGCGACTACCAGACCGAAAAAACGGTCATCATGCGGGAGTTCTCGCGATTTGCCGAAAAAGGCGACGAACCGTACTACCCCGTCAACACCTCCGCCGACAGGGAGCGACTGCTCAAGTACCGCGACCTCGCAGCCGCCGAAACCGACGTCTTGTTTGGCGGCCGGCTGGGCACCTACAAATACCTGGACATGCACATGGCTATTGGATCCGCGCTAAGCATGTTCGATAACAAGATCCGGCCGCACTTCCAAAGCGGCGTGAAGCTGGAAAGTGGAGGCGTAGACGCATGAGCGTGTCAACTGCGAACCAGAAAAAAGCCGCCGTTGGGGCAGCTGACGAGTCGTCGGCGAACTGGAATACCCTTCAGCGGGTCATCCTGCCCAGCGCAAGCCAGATGGACACGGCCCCCCTGTATATGGACATGGGCACGGCAACCGGCATCCAACTCCCCACAATCGGCGACGGGGACGGAAAAGACACCAAGCCCCGGACCATCAGCAGCCCCTCGAAGGAGGCGCACGTCGAGGACTTCCTCTCGCGGCACTCCACTTCCGTGAGGTCGGGGGAGCGGGTCTCCTTCGGCACCTACTTCAACGCATTCCCCGCCAGCTACTGGCGTCGGTGGACAACCGTGGACAAAATCCGGTTGCAGGTCCGCACCCAAGGCGCCGGTTCAGTCATCGTCTACAAGTCGAACGCCCGCGGATCACTGCAGCGGGTGGATACCCGCCGTGTCGAGGGAATCTCGGAAAGCCATTTTGAACTGTCGCTTGCTCCGTTTGGGGACGGTGGATGGTACTGGTTCGACCTGTTGGCCGGAACCGAGCCTCTGATCATGCTCGACGCCGAATGGCAAGGGCCCGCAGTCGAGAGTACGCCGGGGTCGGTTACTCTCCAGATCACCACACTCAACAAGACGGACTTCTGCCTGAACAACCTCCGTCTCCTGGCCGACAGCGTTGAAGCCTTGGCGCATGTGCAAGAAATCCTGATCGTTGACCAGGGCACACAGAAACTCTCCGACGCACCCGGATTCGATGAGGTCAAAGAGGCCCTTAACGGCAAACTCAGGATCATCAACCAGTCCAACCTGGGCGGCTCCGGGGGATTCGCACGCGGAATGTTCGAGGCCGTCGAAAACGGCAGCGACTACGTCCTGCTGATGGACGACGACATCGTCGTTGAGCCGGAAAGCATCATCCGCCTGCTCACCTTCGCGGACCGGTGCAAGACGCCGACCTTGGTTGGCGGACACATGTTCGACCTGTACAACCGGACAGTCCTGCATACATTTGGCGAAGTCGTCAACCCTTACCGGTTCCAGCCCGCACTCCCCAGCGAGGACATGATCCTTGGGCACGACTTCCTGTCGTCCAACCTGCGTCAGACGTCGTGGCTGCACCGGCGCTGCGACGTCGACTACAACGGCTGGTGGATGTGCCTGATCCCCACCAAGGTCATCCGGGACATCGGGCTTTCGCTTCCCCTGTTCATCAAGTGGGACGACGCTGAATACGGTCTGCGCGCAAAGGAACACGGCTACCCCACGGTCTCGCTGCCGGGGTCCGCGGTTTGGCACGTCTCCTGGATTGATAAGGATGACCTGGTCGGTTGGCAGGCCTACTTCCACTCCCGGAACCGCGTCGTGGCCGCACTGCTTCACAGCCCATATGAGTTTGGCGGCGAAATTGTGAGGTCGTCTCAGTCCGGCGACGTCAAGCACATGGTGTCCATGCAGTATGCCACCGCACAAGGACGGCAATGGGCATTGGAAGATGTGCTGAAGGGCCCAGAGGCACTGCCCGGCCTGCTGGCTACCAAGCTACCGGAAATTCGGGAAATGATGTCGGGGCACTCCGACGCTGTGTTCCGGCCCGATCCGGAAGACTTTCCTGCCCCAAAGATGGACAAGCCTCCTCGACGCGGCCACGGCCCGTCCCAGCCTTCGAGGATCACCCTCCTGCCCTGGGCAGCCAAGACCATCGCCCGGCAGTTGGTCAAGCCGGTCACGGGCACCAGTGCCGAACGGCCGCAGACGACAGTGGCGCATCAGGACAACCGCTGGTGGCGGATGGCGCAGTACGACAGTGCGGTGGTCTCGAATGCCGAAGGAACAGGTGCCTCGTGGTACCGGCGTGATCCCAAGCGGCTGAGGAAAATGCTGGCCGAAAGCGGGCGCCTCCACGCGGCTCTGTTAAAGGAATGGCCTGCACTCAGCAAGAAATACAAATCAGCCATGAACGATCTGACATCGATCGAGTCGTGGAGGAAGACGTTCGAGCAGCATACGCAGAATGAGATCAAGTGAGCGTAATTTCCACCAGTGACCTGACCACGCCAGGGCTGGGCGGGGGACTGCGGGACATCAAGCAGTCGAGTTTCCTGCTCAAGCTGCTGGTGCGGAAAGAACTCAAAGTCCGCTATCGGGGCTCCGTTCTTGGACTTCTCTGGTCCTATGTCAAACCGGGCGTTCAATTCATCGTCTTTTATGTGGCGTTGGGAATCTTCCTCGGATTGGAGCGAAGTCCCAGGAATCCAGACGGATTGGCAAATTATGCCGTCTACTTGTTTTCCGGCATTGTCCTGATTAATTTCTTTTCCGAGGCATTGGGCAATGCGGCACGGTCCATCGTCATGAACGGAAACCTGATCAAGAAGATCTACCTTCCACGCGAATTGTTCCCCGTGGCCTCCGTCTGGGTGTCTGCGGTTCACTTCTTCCCCCAGCTCGTGGTTCTCGTCGTCGGCTGCATCTTCGCGGGATGGCATCCGAACCTGGTGCAACTGTTGGCTGCCGTTGCCGGCTTTATTATCGTGGGACTACTTGCGACCGGCTTGGGCTTGCTCTTCGGTGCAGCCAACGTATACTTCCGCGATTCGGAAAACCTCGTGGACATGCTGTTGATGGTTGCCACCTGGGCTTCCCCCGTCATGTACGCGTGGTCCATGGTTGAGCAGAAGCTTGGAAGCACCGCGTTTGCCATCTACCAGGCAAACCCGATCACCATCGGGGTGGAGCTGTTCCACTACGCGTTTTGGTATCCGACGACGGACGGTTCAGCAGCCATGCCACCGAACCTCTTTGGTCTGTGGCTGCCCGTCGGGCTCGTGGTTGCGGTGGTCATTGTTGTTTTGGGTCAGTACACCTTTCGGCGCCTCGAGGGCCGTTTCGCACAGGAGCTCTAAGTGGTCACGGCGATAGAAGTTTCGAATATCAGCAAGCAGTTCGTGTTGCGCCACACCAGGTCCCTGAAAGAGGCTGTGGTGTGGTTGGCCAAGGGCCGAAAGGGTGATCTGTCCGAAAAGTTCCATGCTTTGAAGAACGTTTCCGTTGAGGTCCAAGCGGGCGAAACGGTAGCGCTGCTGGGACTGAACGGCTCGGGTAAATCAACGCTGCTGAAACACATTTCGGGAGTGATGCTGCCCGACACCGGCACGGTCAAGACGAGGGGGCGGGTAGCCGGGCTGATTGAGGTTGGCGCCGGTTTCCACCCTGACCTGTCGGGGAGGGATAACGTTTACCTCAACGGGGCGATCCTCGGTATGACTGAACAGCAGGTCAATGACCGGTTCGACGAGATCGTGGAGTTCTCGGAGATCGGCCAGTTCATCGACACCGAAGTTAAGTTCTACTCCTCCGGGATGTATTTGCGGCTCGCGTTTTCCGTAGCGGTCCACACCGACCCCGAAGTGTTCCTCATTGACGAGATCCTTGCCGTAGGCGACGAGCCCTTCCAGCGAAAATGCATCGACAAGATTCAAGAACTGGCTCGTGACGGGAAGACCCTGGTAGTCGTGAGCCACGACCTCGACCTTGTGTCCAGGATTTGCGAACGGGGCATACTGCTGGAGCACGGCAACGTGAAGTTCGACGGCTCCATCCACGACGCGGTTGCGCTCCTGCGGTCCTGATCCTTCGCACCCGACAGGCCCTGCAATGACTACGCGCGTGAGATCGCGGCGCTGATGCCCCGAACAGTAGAGATGCTGGTTGGCCGCCATGTCCGGACAACTCCAGTCGGTCGAAAACTCAGATCGGTCCGTTCTGACATTCAGGGCCTCCGTGCGGTCGCTGTGGGCCTGGTCATCGTTTACCACGTCTGGCCGACTATTCTCCCCGGGGGCTTTGTCGGCGTTGACGTCTTCTTTGTGATCTCCGGATTCCTGATCGTAGGCTCACTCGTTCGGGAGATTTCTAAATCCAACAGCCTTGACCTGTTGTCCTTTTACGAACGAAGGATTGTGCGGCTGCTTCCGGCAGCGACCCTCGTGCTTCTGGTCATCGTCCTGGGGACGGTGATGCTCCTTCCGCAAAGCCGATGGCAGTCGGTCAGCCTGGACGTGATTGCCTCAGGGCTCCAGGTCCAGAACTGGAACCAGGCGTTTAGTGCCAACAGCTACGCGCACGCCACAGCCTCGGTTTCGCCGGTCCAGCACTACTGGTCCCTGGCCGTTGAGGAGCAGTTCTACATCTTCGTGCCCATTTTCCTGCTCGGCGGCGTCTTCCTCGCCCGGAAGTTCAAGTGGGCTGCTGCATCCGTTTGCGTCGCTGTCATCGGCGGCCTCACCGTCTGCTCGTTCGTCCACAGCATCTTCCTGTCCAGTTCCGATCACGACGTTGCCTACTTCGCCACGAGCACCCGTATCTGGGAGCTGGGGGCAGGAGGCTTGGTCGCCGTGCTCCTCAAGGGCGGCCTGCCGGGACGCACACCCAAGCTGGTGGCAGGGTGGGCCGGCCTGGCAGGTATTCTTTTCGCGGCCCTGACGTTCTCCACGTCCTTGGCCTTTCCGGGGTATGTGGCCTTGATCCCGGTCGCAGCTACGATATTGATTCTATGTGCGGGAGGCCAGGATCCGGCCCCGGGTTTCCTCTCCGTGCCCGCACTACTAAGTTGGCGGCCCGTAACCTTTATTGGCGACATCTCGTATTCGCTGTACCTGTGGCACTGGCCGATTGTCGTCTTTTACGTGTACTTCCTCGGCCGCGGACCCGGGATCCTGCATGGTGCCGCGATCCTGGTACTCAGCATGCTCTGCGCAACGCTTTCCTACTATTTTGTCGAGCAGCGTTTCAGGCATGTCCGTCACAGTCCCAAGACGAACCAGGCCAGGACCATGAGGGTCCGTTTTCGTTCCGCTGCCACCTTCCTCGTGGCAGCCGGTGTAGTGGTCGCAACCTCGGGGTCCGCATTGGTTCCGTGGGGCATCGTGGAAGCCAAAGCCCAAGAGCTCCAAAGCTTGCTCAACACCCGTGAATACCCGGGTGCCATGGCCTTTGACCCCGGCCATGAGAAGCCGGTCCCCTCCGGACTCCCGATTCGGCCGGAAGCCTCCCTGGCATTGAAAGACGTTCCAACGACGGCGGGAGATGGCTGCGGGGTATACGATCCGGCGGCTATGGGGCCCGAAAAGTGCGTCTACGGGTCCGCGGACCCATCCAAGCACATGGTGATCGTGGGTGACTCCCACGCTGCCCAGTTCGTGGACCCTATGGTGCTCGCCGGGAAACCGGCTGGCTGGCAGATCCATGCAATGGTCCGTAACGGGTGTCCGTTTAGTGCCGTGCCACCCGCCGATGATTCAACGGTCTACTCAAACTGTTCGGCGCAGAATCAAGTGTCCCTGCAAAGGATCCTGGACCTCCGGCCGGACCTGGTGGTGATTGCCGGGATGGTGCCCCGTGGTTACGAGGAGGCCCTCCACTGGAGGTGGGACACGCCGGATGCCTTGGTGAAGGGCTACGTCGACCTCATTAGGCCGCTCAGGAACGAGGGCCTGAGGGTGGCTGTCATCCTCGACAATCCGTACCCGACCTTCTCAGTCCCCGACTGCGTGCAGCGCAGAAGCCCGGCGTCTCCGGAGTGCCAGGTGGCCAGGACCGCAGTGGACGATCCGCTGCAACGTGCAGCTGACCAGGTGCCCGGCGTTGAGGTGATAGACATATCCGACTACCTTTGCCGCCAGGAAACCTGCCCGGCCGTCATTGGAAACGTGCTCGTGTACCGCGACAACCACCTGACAAACACGTTTGCCAAGTCCTTGGCTCCGGTCCTTTCGCGGAAGCTGAGGCTGTAGGCAGGGACCAGCGTTCCCGGTCCGCGACTCTGTGGGAACCACAGCAGCGATCCCGAACGCCCAGTACCACTGGTTGCAGTGGGGCTACCGGCCGGGGGCTACCCGGATGTCACTGGCAAGCAGTGACTTGGAACAGCTTCGCGTCGCCCTTTTGGTCCAGGAGCTTGAATCCCGGAGCCGCGTCGGGGATTTGCAATCCCTGGAAGCCGTGATTCCCACCGTGGACTTCACGCGTGCCGAAGTCGAGGACATACCGGACATTGCCGTCCCGCGCAGCCGCGCACACTGAGGGGTCGGTGGCTGCTTCGCGGAACTTGTCGTTCAGCAGCTCGGTGGCCTTGGTGTAGGTCGTGAGGGTGTGCTTCGACGTGGTGTTGCGGTCCGCAATGGCAAAGGCCATGGCCCCACCGGTCCAGGGGTTGACCGCGACGGTTGCATCCGTCGGGACATAGTTGTCGAGTTCCTGGATGATGGCCATCTCGTCGGAACTGACCAATGGGGAATCCGGCGTCGTCGAGTAGTTCGCCTGCGCGGACAACACGGGCGTAACCATAGGCGGTGCCTGCAGCAGGCCCACGACCACCAGCGCAATGATTGGCCCTGCGCTGTCCAGGAGTCCCGGGGCGGCCCCGGGGGCCGCTTTGCTCCGAAGCCGGAGGGTGCGTTCCTGCAAGCGTTCGATCAGCCAGGCGGCACCGATCGCTGCCAGCGGCACTCCGACGACGGGCAGCAGGGCTGCGAGTCGGTAGCTGTCGTTGTACCAGACGCCGGTCAGCAAGTCCCTGTACCGGCCCGCCGGGCCGGCTGACACGACGACGAAGAGCAGTGCGACGACGATGAATGATCCCGCGAACCAGGCTGTGGCGCGCCGCCGGAACACAATTGCCAGTCCCACTATCGCAAGGGCGCTCACTGCCCATGCGACGGGACGTTGCATGGCTGAGTTGGTTAGGACTTCCCCAAGGGCCTGGCCCTGAGTCTGGATTGGTGGCCAGAACGCCGCTACAGCGGGAGGCCTGATGATCTTCCACAGGACAGCCATGACGCCGAACGTGGCCAGCAGGCCTGCCCCGGCAGCCAAGGTGAGCCTAATGGGACGTCCGGCCCTGCGCCGGTCGATGGCAAAGAAGGCCCAGGCCGCAAGCAGGACGGGTACGGAGAGCGCGAGAAGTGACATGACCCCGTTCGGGTGTGCTATCGCCACGCCGAGGGCCGTCATGGGAGCCAGGAGGAACCGGGCTCCGGGACCGATGTTTACGAACTGGCGGCTGCCGAAGAAGATGCTCACGCAAGCCAAAGCTGCAGGCAGCATGCTGACGGCAAGGAAATTAGGGTAGAGGACACCAAAATCCAGCAGCAGTATGGGGAAGGAGCCAAACCCGGCTGCCAGGACGCCTGCTGCCCCCACGGCATAGGGGTTCGGCCCGACCAAGGTACGCACCAGAAACATGCAGCCCAAGGTCCAGACGCCGGCGGCGATACAAAGGTTCAGGATATTGACGGAGGCCGGCAGCGGGGCGCCCGTCAGCTGGATAAGGAGCGAGGCCAGCCCATGCCATGCCGCCGGGTAGAAGTACGGCGGATTGTCGCCGTTGGTCATCCCCGTCAGCGTCATTGACGACGCATTACCGGTATCCAGAACATACCGGATGGCGTTGAGGTGGAAGACGTTGTCAAACGTCTGGGAGATGTTGTCCGGCCTGCCGAAGGCGGTGCGGAGTTGGATTGCTATGGAAAGGGCACCAATGCCAAAGCCAACACCTCCAAGGAGCAGCATCCGCTGCGATCCTGCCAGCGCAGTACGCCAGGGAAGTACGGGTTGGCGGAGTGCCGGGATTCTTCGGATGGCGAAGAGGACCGCCGCGAGGAGCACCGTTGCCGCCCCCACGGGCAGGAGCGACCATCCGATGCCGAGGTAAGGGGCAACGATGGCGCTTACCGAGACGACGCTTACCGTAAGCAGCGGAGCAACTGCCAGGAATGCTGGATTCCGCAACCCCAGTGCCACGATCAGGAGCGTGCCGGGCGCAAATAACAGCAGCAGGCACGCCAAGGCAGTCGGCAGGACGGAAAACCAGCTCATTAATACTCCAGGGACGACGACGAGAAAAGGGCCAGGCGCATCGCGATGGCCATCACCATGTGCTAGTCCTCCAGAAGTCCAAGAAGGTAGCTGCCGTAGCCGCTCTTCACCAGGGGCTCGGCACGCTGGCGTAGGTCGTCGTCGGTCAGGAAGCCCTGGCGCCATGCGATCTCCTCAGGGGCACCGATCTTCAGCCCCTGACGGTTCTCGACCGTGCGGATGAAGTTGGAAGCATCGCTGAGGTCATTGAAAGTTCCGGTGTCCAGCCAGGCAGTCCCGCGGGGGAGTATCTCGACCTGCAGCTTGCCCCGCTCAAGGTAGGTCCGGTTAACATCAGTGATCTCAAGTTCGCCGCGGGGGGAAGGCCTGAGGTCCCGCGCAATTTCCACGACATCGTTGTCGTAGAAATAGAGGCCGGGCACCGCATAGTGGCTGCGGGGCTTCTCCGGCTTTTCCTCCAGGGACAGTGCCTTGCCGTCGCCGTCGAACTCAACAACGCCGTAGGCTTTGGGATCCTTCACCCAGTAGCCAAACACGGCGCCGCCGTCGATGTCCGCATGCTTCCGAAGCTGGGTTCCCATGCCCTGTCCGTAGAAGATGTTGTCGCCGAGGACAAGCGCTACTGTTTCGTCGCCGATGTGGTCAGCACCAAGGATGAAAGCTTGTGCGAGTCCATCAGGCGAGGGCTGCTGGACGTAGGAAAGGTTGATGCCGAACTGCGATCCGTCGCCCAGCAGGCGCTGGAACTGCTCGGCGTCGTGCGGAGTGGTGATGATCAGGATGTCCCTGATCCCAGCAAGGATCAACGTGGAGAGAGGGTAGTAGATCATTGGCTTGTCGTACACCGGGACGAGCTGCTTGCTGATGCCAAGGGTAATGGGGTGCAGCCGCGATCCAGTTCCGCCGGCCAGAATAATTCCACGCATGGGATCAATCATTCCCCACGACGCAGCCACGGCCAAAACGGGATCAGGTGCCGGGCTGCCGTTCGGGTCCCGGGCCCGACTTCCGCCGGAGCCCGTCGGCGAGGCCTTTTCGGGCCGCTACGAGGCGCTGGCGCCTGCCGGGGGCGAGGACGCTGACGACAGTCAGGTGCCGGAGGTCCGTGAGCAGTCCCCGCGCGGTCCAATAGGGTTCCCTGAGCGCAAACCTGGCCGCCAACAGGACGCGGTTGCGGACAATGAAGTAGTAGCGCCAGGTGGAGGCGGTCCTCACCATCAGTGGCTTTCCGCGCCATGTGACAGGCCACGGACCCAGGCGCGCCGGAACCATGGTGCCGAGGGAATGGTTCAGTGAGCAGTCAAGGGCAATGACGCAGTGCAGTTGCCGGGCCTTGGCGCGCAGGTAGAACTCGCTGTCCACCCCGTCGATGAACAGCTGTTCGTTGAAGGGCCCCACGGCGTCGAGGCTGGCCGTTGGAATCAGGAGACCCGACTGGACCGGCTCGTCCCCGATGGTCACTCCGTGGTGAGTCCGCACCACCCGCCGCGGCAGTCCGCTGACTTCCCCTGGCGCCACCATGCCCACCCCGAGCCCGGCGCCGGTTGCCGCACCAGCAGCGCCCTCAAGGCCTTGGACAAATCCGGGCTGGACCAGCGAGTCCTGGTCCATGGTGAGAATGAATGCAAGCGACGGGTTACGGGACCGTGCAAGTGCGATGCCGCTGTTCAGGGCCGCCGCAATTCCGGAGTTTTGCGGGAGGCGCAAAACCGTACAGCCGAGCGCCTCCAGTTCGGAATAGACGGACTCGTCGGCGGCAGTGCTGCCGTCGTCAACGACAACGACGTCGACGCACTGGTCCAACAGTGCCGCGCAGTTTCCCAGAACATTGCGGTGAGGATTGAAGGTGCTGACGACGGCGGCTGTCCGGGTGCTTTGGGACGTCTCGGCCATCAGGCACCCAGCCCGTGCTTGGCCATGGTGCGGATTGCTCCGAAGTTACGGGATTTCACCAGGCCGGGCATCAGCGACAAGGCATGAAGCCTCGACGTCAGCCGAAGCTTGGCGGCCCGTTCCGCCCGGCGCCAGCCCCGGGACCGGGTGAGCGTGGCTGCCAGGCTGAAGTACTCGCGTTCGCCGTCGAAGCGGGAGCCGTCCTGGAGCAGGAGCGAAGATGCGCTTTCGGTATGCCTCCGGTAGGCAAAGGCAACAGTGGGCACCACCAGCAGCGAGCGGTCCTGAAGGATCATGTCGATGATGAGGGCGAGGTCCTGGATGATGCGGAACTCATCGCGGAAATCGACGGTGCGGACTGACGAGGTTTTGAACGTGAGGGACGGCCAGTACAACCAGTCTCCATGCAGGAGGCTCGTGGCGAGCCTTTCGCCGGACAGGAGGAGGGGAGCGCCTGCCGACGGCCTGAGGAGCCGCTGTTTGACGGTGTCCACGAGGGTGCGTGCGGGGTCGCCCGCCGCATCAATGACCTGGACCCCCGGCTGGATGATGTCCGCCTCCGGGTTGTCACGGTAGGCCTGCAGCACTGTCTCCACATAGTTCGGCAGGAGGATGTCGTCGCAGCCAACTACGGCGACCAGATCCTGCCGGGCCATCTGGATGGAGGTCCTGAAGCTCTCGGTGATGCCTTCGTTCGTGGCTTTCTTGACGTACGTGATTCTGGGGTCATCGATGTTCCGTACGTAATCTTCCACCGTGGGATCCGGGTAGGCGTCGTCCACCACCGTGAGGAACCAGTGCGGATCCGTTTGCGCAAGGACGCTGTCAACCGTGATTTTCATGTAGTCGGGATCGCCCCAGTAGGGCACGAAGATGTCCAGCGAGGGTTCCACCACTAGGGCTCAACCTCCGGGTCCTGGCTGCCTCCGGGCCGGCCGGCAACCATCACCTCGTTAATCCGTTCAATCTGGATCCGCAAAATGGCAACTTCTTCGGCCAAGGCGCGGGTCTCTTCTTCAACGACCGATATTTCCCAGGACAGGTGCAGGCAGACGCCCAGGAGCATCAGGATGCTGAGGATGAACAGCAGATTGGAGGGGAGCTGGACTCCGACTGCCTGGGCCACGTAATCCAGGAGCTGCGGGAACGCGGCAAGAACCAAGGTGGCAATTCCGACGACGAGCCACCAGATCGCGTATTTTTCGCGCAGCTTCTTGCGTCGGAGCATCTCCGCGACCAGCCCGACGATGGCCAGGGCCAGGAAGAATGCGGCAATATTCGGCATCAGTTCTTTCCTGCCATCAGGGGGAGGGGCAAGGCAACATTGGATCGCTTGCGCGTGAGGGCGAAGGCGAGTGCGAAGAAGGAACGGCCGAGGTATACGGCGGCTTTGATGGGGTGGTGGCTCGGCGTGCCGCCCTGCCGGGGCCGCATCGCCACGGGAACCTGCGTGACCTTGAGCCCGGACCGAATGGCCACCACCAGCGAATCGATCGTGTCTCCAAGGTATTCAGCCGGGTAGTGGTCCAGGTACTGCGCGATCGCGCGGCTGTTTCCAGCGCGGAATCCGGAAGTCACATCAGTAAGCGGCGTCTTGGCAAGTCTGGTGAGGACAGTCGCCAGGAGTTTCATTGCCCACTTCCGGGGGCCCTTCACGGCATAGTCGCCGCGGTCGGCAAACCGGGCGCCGATGGAGATGTCGGCTGATTCCAGGCCGTTGAGTACTTCGCGGATATTTCGCGGGTCATGCTGCCCGTCGGCGTCAACCTGGATGACTTGCCGGTAGCCCAGGCGCTGGGCGTACTTGAATCCAGCACGCATCGCGCCCCCGACACCCAGGTTGAACGGCAGGTTCAGGACAGTTGCCCCTGCCGCCGCTGCGAGGTCCGGTGTGCCGTCGGTCGAGCCGTCATTCACTACTAGGACGTCGTAGGGCTCATCGAGGCTCAGTACTTCGGCCACGGTTGCCCCTACGCAATCAGCCTCATTCCACGCCGGCATGATGACCAGCACACGGTTGTTTTCCAAATTGCGCATAATGTCCCAACTATATCAACGCGGCGATTGCGCACTGTCCGGAGCCTGCACGGACAGTCGGCAGGCCGCGGCTGCCCCGCCAGCCAGTTGGCCAGTGGTTCGCATCCTAGCGCGTGCCGGCCGGCGCGGCCGAGTCCGCGGCGGACCTGGCAGTGGCGCACATCGTCAGCCACCACCAGAGGCAGGGGTGAATCAGTTAGTGTCGGTTGCATGACCAGCATCCCACCCAGCGTTCCTTCCGCCACCCGTGTCAGCGTTTGCATGGCGAGCTACCGGGGTGCGTCCTTCATCGCGGACCAAATCCGTTCGATACTTGACCAGCTGGATGCCGCGGACGAGCTAGTCATCTACGACGACGCGTCCCCCGACGACACCGTTGACGTCATCAACGGGTTCAAGGACCCGAGAATCCGGCTAATTCGGGGAGCCAGCAACGTGGGGTACGTCCGCGCCTTCGAAGCCGCTATCGGCGCGAGCAGGGGCAGCTTCATCTTCCTGTCCGACCAGGATGACGTCTGGGTTCCCGGCCGGGTCGCCCTGATGCTGGACGGCCTCCGGAACGCCGCCGTGGTAGCCACGAACTTTGCCATGCTCGGCGGCGGCCCGCGGCCATGGATCCCGCCACTGACGGGGAAAATGGACGGCCGGCGCATGGCGAACCTCGTGGGAATCATGGTCGGTTACCGCGCCTATTACGGTTGCGGAATGGCGTTCCGGCGCGACTTCGTTGACGTCGTCACCCCCATCCCGTCCTACGTCCGGGAGTCGCACGATCTTTGGATCGCCATCTGCGGCAACCTTGCACAGTCAATTGCCCACCTCGAAGCGCCGAGCTTGCTCCGGCGCCTTCATGAACAAAACGAGACGCCGGCCGGCTTCCGTTCGCTCCGGCGCATAGCGGCCGCACGGTTCATGCTTGCCCGGCTGGTCCTTGAGGCGTCGCGCAGAGTCCGCGGTCGGTGAGGGGGAGGGCCGAGACGCTAAGCTGGGCTCATGCAGAATCTCCTTGTCACCGGCGGCGCCGGCTTCATTGGTTCCAACTTCGTCCACTACGTTCTTGAGAACACGGATGACCGTGTAACCGTCCTGGACAAGCTGACATACGCAGGCAACATGGAATCGCTGAAGGGGTTGCCCGAGGGCAGGTTCGAATTTGTCCAGGGCGACATTGCCGACGCAGAGCTGGTGGACCGGCTGGTGGCTGCCGCCGACGTCGTGGTCCACTACGCGGCCGAGTCGCACAACGACAACTCACTGCACGACCCCCGTCCTTTCCTGGACACGAACATCATTGGCACGTACACGCTCATCGAGGCTGCGCGAAAGCACAACAAGCGCTTCCACCACATCTCCACGGATGAGGTCTACGGAGACCTTGAGCTGGATGACCCCGAGCGGTTTACCGAGCAGACGCCGTATAACCCGTCCAGTCCCTACTCGTCCACGAAGGCAGGTTCGGACTTGCTGGTGCGGGCATGGGTGCGGTCCTTTGGCCTTCAAGCGACCATCAGCAACTGCTCGAACAACTACGGCCCCTACCAGCACGTGGAGAAGTTCATTCCGCGCCAGATCACGAACGTCATCGATGGCATTCGTCCCAAGCTCTACGGCAAGGGCGAGAACGTCCGCGACTGGATCCACGCCAACGACCACTCTTCTGCTGTCCTGGCGATCATTGCCAAGGGCAGGATCGGAGAGACTTACCTCATCGGTGCTGACGGTGAGAAGAACAACAAGGACGTTGTCGAGCTGATTCTCAAGCACATGGGTGAATCGCCGGATGCTTATGACCACGTGGTGGACCGCCCGGGTCATGACCTGCGCTACGCCATCGATTCCACCAAACTGCGCGATGAGCTCGGCTGGTCACCCCAGTTCTCCAACTTTGACGCGGGCATCGAGGACACCATTGCCTGGTACCGGGCCAACGAGGACTGGTGGCGTCCGCAGAAGGCCCAGACGGAAGCGAAGTACAAGGAACAGGGCCAGTAACCGATGACCATCGAGTTCTCCAAAAAGCTTGCTGCCCACCGGACTCCAATTCCCGGCGTCGTCGTCTATGACCTGCCGGTCCATGGGGACAACAGGGGATGGTTCAAGGAAAACTGGCAGCGCGAGAAGATGCTCGCCCTTGGGCTGCCCGACTTCCGGCCGGTGCAGAACAACATCTCGTTCAACGAAAAGGCCGGTACCACGCGTGGTATCCACGCGGAGCCCTGGGACAAGTTCATCTCCGTTGCCACCGGGCGCATCTTCGGTGCCTGGGTCGATCTTCGCGAAGGCCCGTCGTTTGGCAGCGTGTTCACGGCCGAACTCGACCCCAGCCAAGCGATCTTTATTCCACGCGGCGTCGGGAACGCCTTCCAGACTCTGGAAGACAATACGGCGTACACCTATCTGGTCAATGACCACTGGTCAGCCGATGCGCAGGGACAGTACACGTTCCTGAACCTGGCCGACGAGTCCGCAGCCATCCAATGGCCGATTTCGCTTGAACAGGCAGAACTGTCCGACAAGGACAAAGCGCATCCACGGCTGGCCGACGTCGTGCCCATGCCGGCGAAGAAGACGCTGGTGGTGGGGGCGAACGGTCAGTTGGGGAAGGCCCTGCGGACGCTTTACGCCGAGGACGCGTCCGCGGAGTTCGTCGGCCGGGCGGAGTTTGACGTCACCGATCCTGAAGCGTTTGCAGCCAGGAACTGGAAGAACTATTCGACCATCATCAATGCGGCGGCGTACACGGCCGTCGATGCGGCCGAGACCCTGGAAGGCCGGATCGCCGCCTGGGCCAACAATGTGACCGCCGTCGCGCACCTGGCAAAGACCGCCGTCGAGCATGGCCTGACCCTGGTCCACGTTTCGTCCGATTACGTCTTCGACGGTTCCCAGTCCATCCATTCGGAGGACGAGCCTCTCAGTCCGCTGGGGGTGTACGGGCAGACCAAGGCGGCAGGGGACGCGATTGTCAGCACGGTGGCTCGCCACTACATCCTTCGCACGAGTTGGGTTATCGGCGATGGCAACAACTTCGTCAGGACGATGGCGTCGCTCGCCGCCCGGGGGATTGAGCCGTCAGTGGTCAACGACCAGATCGGCCGCCTGACATTCACGGAGGACATTGCGGCGGGCATCCGGCACCTTCTCGAGAGCGCAGCCGACTACGGGACGTACAACCTGACAAACGACGGTGAGCCGCAGTCGTGGGCCGACATCGCAAAGGACGTCTACGCGCTGTCCGGTGGCTCCCGTGATGCTGTTTCCGGTGTGAGTACGGCAGAGTATTTCAAGGGCAAGGATGCTGCGCCGCGACCGCTCAGCAGCGTGCTCGACCTTTCGAAGATCAAGGCATCCGGTTTCGCTCCCAGGGCTGCGCGTGAGGGTCTTGAAGCCTACCTTGCGCAGCAGTCGGCGACTGTCTAGACGTTCACCATGCCCTTTGACTCCTCTTCCTTTGGAATCATCGCCCTGGCGGCGTACAAACCTGACTGGGACCTTTTCAGGGCTCAGTTGCTTTCGATACAGGCGCAGACGCATGCCAACTTCGAGTGCCTTATTTCAGCCGACGGCGGCCACGCTGAGGTCCAGGAATTTGTCACCCGGGAGATGAATGGGGATCAGCGTTTCAAGGTCCTCGGTTTTCCGGACCGACTGGGATTTTACGGAAATTTCGAGCGGGTACTCCAACACGTACCGGAGGACGCCGAGTGGGTTGCTTTGTCCGACCAGGACGACTCGTGGTACCCGGCAAAGATCGAAACGCTCCTTCCACACCTGCATGATGTCAGCCTCGTTGCTGGTCAAGCCCGTGTGGTCCGGCGCCCCGGGAATGACGTTGTGGCCGACTCAACGCACCGCAAAGACGTCAGTCTGGGATCGCTGATCGCCCAGAACCAGGTGACGGGAAGTCTCTGCCTTTTTCGCCGTGACCTCCTGGACCTGGCCCTGCCGTTTCCGCGGTTCGCGGCGGTTACCCAGGTCCACGACCATTGGCTCGCTGTGTGTGCGAAGGCCACGGGGGGAGCGCTGGTCGTCGACGACATCCTCCAGGATTACGTGCAGCATGCCGCCAACGTCCTGGGCGAGGTCGAGGCCCGCCGGAGCGTGGCAAGGTCCTTGGCGAACGTCTCGGCCATGTCCCGCAAGTACCGCGGCGGGAGCGGCCCCCTTGACCTGCTTCGCACTGCAAATGACTTGAGTTTCGGCTGGCGCCGGACCATGGCAGACGAACTGGCGCGACGGGTGGGGCCCGCCGGCGGGGAGCTGACTCCTTTTGAATCAGGGCATTCCTGGGCCTCGACCATGCGGACGCTTTTTTCCGGGTTGCGCCGCGGCGAGATCGCGAGGCCATGCTTCCTCGAATTCGTCGCCGGCAGCCCCGTCGAGCTTTTGCGCCTGGGTGCACGCAGGAGCTGATTACAGCCTGCCGGAGCCTCCAGCGCCAGGCACCCGTTGCCCTCAGGCGTTCAGTGCGTCTTGCTTGCGTTGTCAGTAACAGAAGTCGAACTGCGGAGACTGTCGTGGACGACCCTGAGCTGGTAAGCCGCCACGATGAGTTCCGCAACGCCAACTGCCCATGCGACGCCGGGGGCCCCCCAGGCAATGCCCAGGGCGAACATGAGCGGAACGTTGAACGCGGCCCCGACGGCTGTTGATTTTGCCAGGGCGGCGCCCTTACCCAGCGGGATGAGGCACGCCAGGCCCACAACCTGGGCCACGATCACACCCCCGAGTATCAGGCCGAACGGGACGCTGAGGCTGTAGCCGATGAGGATTTCCCCGCCTGAAAACAACGCACTGGCCCACGGCGTCAACGCTGCCAGAAGTACTCCGGCGCCCAGGCCAGCCACGGGAGCCAATTTGGCAACGGTGCGGATGCGGTGGTCCCGTTGGCCTGGGCCCGCCTCAGGGATCCAGCCCTGGATAACCTGCAGCACGGGGCCGAACCCGGCCACGGCAAACCGGAAGAGCTTATCTGCCAGTGCGTATTGTGGGAGCGCGGCCGTTACGACTTGGTTCACGGCGAGCATGGGGAGGTTACTGTTAAGGCTGCCTGTCCCGGCAGCGATGACCCCATATTTTTGGCTCTTCAGCCGCGCCATGGCGGCTGTGAATCGAAAGTCGGCTTTCACGCGGTGCCCGGTTCTGGCAGTGGCTCCGGTTGCGCCCAGCAGAACGGCGAGGAGATTGAACAACAGGAGGCAGGCCACAAAAAGGATCGGTTCGGGGATGAACTGGATCAGCAGGACGCCGGAGACGATGCCAAGACCTTGGGGCAGGACGTCCAGCAAGAACAGTTTCCACGGCTTGGCCTGGCCGATGAAGAACCACGATGCGCCTACGAACGGCAGGACATAACTGACGGATGCCAGCGCGGCCACTTGCGGGTTGTTTTGCGTGATCAGAAGCATGACCACATACATCACCGGGGCCGCCATCAGGAACAGGTAGGTCCGGCTGACCAATGAGTCGATGTACATCTGCGGCCGCTGCGCGGGAGCCAGCGACGCGACGAGCGCCGCTCCGACGGTTCCCCATCCGAACGCAACGATGATCCCGAAGATCGCCGCAGTGGCTTGGGCCAGTGCGAGTTCACCCCATGTCTCCTTGCCAAGAGTGACAATGACGAACGGGATTGCCAGGAGATTTATGGCCGTCGAGAAGACGAGAGACGCCGCGAATCCGCCGAAGCGGGTCAGCAGGGCGGGAAGGGCCTTCACAGCCACGGTGGGGACTCCGATCATGGGATGGACATTGCCCGTAGGCGGGTGCCGACGGACAAAGTACAGTCCTGAATCCTATCGCGTGTTGCGAACGCTCCGGTCGTCCCTCCCATGTTCCAGGGGTCCCTGGCTGACCGTCTGTCATCCCGGGAGATGCTCTAGTACACGAGGCTGCGGCATCCCAGTTGCGTATTGAGGGTACTGAACACTGAGACTGCCACGCCGTAGGTGCACACGCTGTACCGTCCACGTGCAGTAATCGGCACGGTGGTGGAGTATCCGTGGTCCCCGATGGTCTGAAGGGCAGAATTAACGTCCGTCCGTTTGAGGTTGGCGGTGAACGGATACCCCTTCGTGGTGCCGTCAGGATAGGTGATGTAGACGTGCACGGGGTTTGAGACGCCGGGCATGGCCGGGTCCAAGGTCCACCCCTGGGTGGTCAGTGACGCCTGGCCGTTCGAAACCTGTATGCCGGCCGTGTCGAGGCTCCCCATGGTGGGAGGAGTCGGTCGTACGGTGATGTCGCGGCAGCCCAGCGGGGTAGGCCCTGCTGCGAGGGGGGCAACCCCTACGGCTCTGGCGCACACGGTGTAGTTGCCGGGGGCGCTGATCGCGATCTGGGCTTGGTACCCGTGGTTGCCTATCGTATTCAAGGCGGCATTCACGTCAGGCCGGGCAAGGTTCGCCGTTGCCGTTGCCATAACCGGTTTGGCTACGGGTGTGCCGTCTTTGGCGGACACGTAGACGCTTACCGTGTTGTTCTTTCCCGGGTAGCTCGGATCCAGGGTCCAGCCGGTCAATTGGAGGTTCGCGGAATTGGGTGCCTGTACGAGGGAGAGTCCATCGTAGGAACCCATGGGGGCGGGGCTTGGTGCGATGGAGATGCTCTTGCAGCCGAGCGGGACATTCGAATTTTGCCCGATGGCATATGTGCACGCTTGGTAGGCGCCTGGAGCAGTCAATGTCACCTGGTAGTCAAAGCCGTGATTCGATCCGAGGCCCGTCACGGTCTGGACATCCGGCCGGGATGTGTTTGCGGACATGCGGTAGCCGGTGGTCGTGCCGTCCGGACCTGTGATGTATGTGTCCGCATAGGTGCTGGCGGCCGGGTTGGCAAGATCGATTGCCCATCCCCGCAACTGGACGGCGACCTTGTCGGCTGTCCTGACCTCGCTGAGGCTGTCGAAGTTGCCTACCGGGGCTTCGACGCCGGAAGCGGTGATGGACTTACAGCCAAGAGAGGTATTGCCGAAGGATCCGATGGAGAAGGCGCAAGCCGTGTAATTTCCCGACTTGGTGATAGGTACCGTCCCGTCAAAGCCATGGGACGAACCGTAGCCGAAGACGTTGTTGACGTCGGGTCGGTAGGCATTTGCTGTCCAGGGATAGCCTGTTGTGGTTCCGTCCGGGCCGGTGATGTAGACATGCGTTTGGTTCGACGCCGGAATGTTGGCCAGATCCACCGACCATCCACGGGCTCGAAGGCTGACGTCGCTCCCGTTCTTGATTACGGAGAGATCGTCAAAGTTGCCGGTGGGCAAGGCGACTCCGGCGAACCGTTGCAGCGATGCGTAGTCGCCGTTCCATACGTTGGAGTCTCCGGCCAGCGGGCCCGTGCTGCTGTACTGCCAGACGCTGTAGGTTGCCCAGCTTGCTGGAACTGCGCCCGCGTCGTTGGTCGGCGAACCGGGGTAGGCGGCAACCCACAGCGGGTAGTCACCGAAACCTGTCTGATTGCCGAGGCATTGATTCCACCAACTCGTGTTGGTGTAGATCATGGGCAGCCTGCCGGTCATCGATCTGACCGTGTTTCCAAAGTCCTGGACCCAGGCAGCCAGCTGTCCCGGGGACATGTTGTAGCACGTGTTGCCGAAGTAGAAGCCGTTGATGGTCCTGCCCTCGTAAGGGTTGAATTCGAAGTCGAGGACTGGTGGCAACGTATATCCGTCGGGGGACCACCCCCCGCCATTGTTGACAAAGTATGTGGCTTGGTCTGCTCCGGACGACCAGTTCGGAATTGCGAAGTGGTACGCTCCGCGGATCATCCCTACGTTTCGGGATCCCTGGTACTGGGAGCTGTAGGCGGGGTTTGTGTAGTAATTGCCCTCAGATGCCTTCACATAGGCAAAGCGCGCGCCCATGTTCCATTGCTGCTGCCAGTCAACGGATGCTTGGTAATAACTGACGTCCAGCCCCTGGACTCCGAAGGTGGGCATCCATGAACCCTGCGCGGACAGAGTTTCGACGCTGTTGGGCTTGGTGGCGGCAGCAGACGCGGCGGACGTTACCCGGGCTGATCGCTGACCCATCTGCGCGCCGCCGGGTCCGATGGCATCTGCCATCGACTGGGGCTTTGGTGACGGTGTGGCCACCGGGCTTTGGGTCGGACTGGGGGAGGGCTGTGCCGTGGTGGGCGCAGCGGGCTCTGTCGTGGGCTGGGGCGCAATCGGCGGTGCGGCGGCCGGCGACGAGGAAGGGGCAGGGGCCGGACTCGGTTCAAGCCCGACCGCGGGGCCTGTGAGGCCCGGGCCTGCCACCAGTGCAAGCGCAAGCGGAACAACCCCTAGGTACTTTAGGAATTGGCTACGGGACTGAGACAGGTTCCGCTTCATATTGGCTCCGGACGGCAATGCGCGCTCCCCCGAACGCTCATCTGGTTTGCTGTGCCGTGGTCCCCCCAGGGGCCTGTCGAACACAGTTACTGACACTTAACGCGCTCACCATAGCATCGTGGTGCGTGGGGGACCAGTGGTATGGGTGTTTCTGTTGGGGCTCCTGTGAGGATTCAGCGTCGAGTCCGTCCGCACCGGGGCTTTGATTGAATCGTCGGCGTATCCGGTAGCATTCATGAGGCGCGTCCGGAGAGAGCATCCGTTGACCGCGCATCCATTTCTAGCCGGCTTCGTACGCTCAACGCCGCGGGCCTTAAGGGACGATGAACAGCAATCAGGGCTCTTACGCTTCCATGGCGCTTGGCTGGAGGATGTCAGCAGCTCCCGTCGCTGTTTTAGGGGCCGGTCTCATTGCCTTTGCCCGCCTTAGCCCAACAGCCCAAGGGACCATCTGGGCAGAGGACGGAGCGGTATTCCTTCAGGATGCACTGGCCCGTCCTGGAATTCTGGGAGTATTTGCTCCGTATCAAGGCTATCTGCACGTGGTGCCGCGATTTGCAGCCGCATTCGTCGTCCGCCTGTTCCCTGTGGACGCTTATGCCGTGGCCATCTCACTTTTGAGCAGCCTGATCGTTGGTCTCGTCGCCCTCATGGTCTTCCATTGTGCCAGCGCCATCTCGACGCGCTTTGTACCTAGGCTGGCGTGGGCATCGATCACCATTATGGTGGCACCGGCAGCGTTGGAGACGCAGGGCAATTTTGCCAATCTGCATTGGTACCTCCTCTGGCTCGCTCCCTGGCTGCTTATCAAACCGGCGCGGAACAAACCTGAGGGCATTCTTCTGTTCGCAGTGGGCGCCCTCTCATCGTTGACCGAAATACTGACGCTGATGTGTGTTCCGATTTTCCTTTACCGGTTTCGGGACCGTTGGTTATGGCCTGCCAGGGCCGGGTTGTTGCTGGGTATCGCATGCCAGGTCTTCACGACCTTAAGTTATCCGCGTTCTGCTCCGTTTGAGCCGGCAAACCTTTTGTCCGTGGTGGTTGGGTGGTTCCTCAATAGCAGCTCGGCCGTAATGTTCGGCACCTCCAACCAAGTTGCGCTGCTCATTCTGAACTTTGGTGCCATCCCGATCGTGTTGGCGGCGCTCCCTTTTTTCGCGGCTTTTCTCTTTCTCCTTTTTCGAGGCACCGCTGTCCATCGCGTCATTGCCGTCATCGCAGTTGTCGCTTCGGTGGGCGTTTGGGCTGCGGCTGTGCTCTTTAACTTCTCCAAGGAGTTCAACTATGCGGAATTTCAGGCCCCGCAGTGGCGTGAATTCCTGTTGGGCAGATACAGCGTAGTTCCGTCCATGTTTCTTCTTGTCCTCCTTCCTCTCCTGGCAGTGGCTTTGGAAAAAACATCTGCCAAGGCCGCAACCTCTGTGCTGGCCGTCTTCGCCCTTTTGCAGTGCTTGTATTTCTTCCCCTCTTTTTCATTCCGCCAAGACGGTCCCGTCTGGGCCGAAGGTGTAGCTGGGGCCCGCGCAGCCTGTTCTGCCGATCCCGCATTGGCTTCACACGCGGTCGCAACGGCGCCGGGAAACTGGAAGGTCGATGTGCCGTGCGCCATTCTGCGAAAGTGAAACGCCTGTCACTTATGCCGTCCACGAGGCAAGGACACACCTTGGACAACGATGTCGCACCTGCCCCGACCTGGGGCCGGCGGCTCGCCGGCATTGAAGGCCTCAGGGCTGCCGCGGCTTTATCTGTGCTGGCCTACCATGTCGGCTTGATGGCCTCCGATGAAGTGCACGCCGGGCCGGTCGGCCAAGTCATCTTGCCAGTCTTGGGGCAGGGGTTGCCCTTGTTCTTTGTCCTCTCAGGGTTCCTGCTGTTCAGGCCGTTCGCTTCGTCGCTTCTTCGCGGCAGCGAGCTGCCGTCATTCCGGCGATATGCAAGAAACAGGGTCTTCCGCATCTATCCGGCCTACCTGCTCATCTTCTGTGTGGCGTCGCTCGCCATGGGATGCGTCTACCTGGTGGGCAGTACGCACGGTTTTGGTCCGGAGAACGTCGGGCGCCTGACAGATCCGGCGAAATTCGTCGCCAATGCACTGCTGGTACACATGTTCATTCCCCAGTTCGTGATGAGTGGTCTGCCTGTGGCGTGGTCGTTGACGGCTGAAATCACTTTCTACGTGGCCGTCCCCGTCATGGCGTTGCTCGCCGCTAGGCTCATCAGGCGGGGGATGCCCAAGGCGACGGCGCTGGCGGTCCCGGCAGCCGCACTGATTGTCATTGGCCTGGGCGTTTCCTTCTGGGGTCACCTAGCAGCTGACAACCTTGGTTATGCACAGCGCATTGACTTCGCATTTGGTCAGACGTGGACCGCGGTCCTGCTGCGAAGCTTTCTTGGGCAGGCTGACCTGTTTGGGTACGGAATGGCCGCCGCACTTATTGTTGTCCTGTTGAACGAGCGCGGCGTCCGGCGCGTGGGCATCCCTGCCAAGCTGTTCCTTGTGGCCGGAGCCGCCGCATCTCTGGTGGCCGGCACGGGCGGAACAATGCCGTTTCTGTCCAACTTCGCGGGCGTTGCTTCGGCGTTGCTTCTCCTTGCGGTTGTTCTTCCCTCGTCCAGGAACGACGGGCCGAACCGGCTCGCGGCCGTGCTGGAGTGGTCTCCGATCCGGTTTGTCGGCCTCATTAGCTACAGCATCTACCTGTGGCATCTGCCGGTCATCTCTGGCTCATGAGACGGCAATTGACGGTCGGGTCGTCTGCCCTTGCGCTGCCGTTCAACGTGGTCTTGGTGCTTGGCATCGTTTTGCCGTTGTCGGCAGTAACCTACTTTGCCATCGAGCGGCCCGCGATGATGTTGAAGAAGCGGCCTGCCAAGCGATCCGGCCCGGCAACTAAAGATCGAGTTCCCAGCGCCCGCTAGCGCGTCCACCGGCACCTTGCGCTGAAGGATGGGCGACTTTGTCCACAGGGGACGCCCATATGACTTGGCAGCGTGGTGTACGCTCCCTAGGCTGTAAGCCAGTCGCAGTGCCTCCGACGGAGGCGGCATTTGTATGGGGGAACATATGGACGCGCTGGGAATAGTCGAGGACGAGGTCCGCGAACTTATCCGCCGCCGTGGGTTGGATCCGCTCAAGCAAGCGGGTGAGGTCCGGCGCCTGGTGGAGGCCGCGGTCACGGATTACGACGAACGGGCACTGATGGGCCCGCTTCCTCCCATCGGCCCGCTGGACGCAGCGCGCAGATTCCTGTTCGACGCCGTGGCAGGGTTCGGTGTACTCCAGCCGCTGCTCGACGATCCTTCGATAGAAGAGATTTGGCTGAACGCGCCAAACGAGATCTTTGTAGCGCGCAACGGCGAGTCGGAACTGACATCACTGAGCCTGACGGAGCAGCAGGTGCGTGATCTCGTGGAGCGCATGCTGAAAAGCTCCGGCAGGCGGCTGGATATGTCCTCGCCTTTCGTCGATGCTGCCCTGCCTGACGGGTCCAGGCTGCATGTGGTCATCCCGGACGTCACGCGCCGCCACTGGGCGGTCAACATTCGAAAATTCGTGGTGAAGGCGAGCCGCCTCGAGCACCTGGTTGAGCTCGGAACGCTGACTCACCAATCCGCGCGGTTCCTCGGAGCGGCAGTTGCCAGCGGCCTTAACATCTTGGTCTCCGGCGCAACACAGGCCGGCAAGACGACCATGCTGAACTGCCTGGCCGCCAGTATTGGAAGCCGGGAACGCGTGATCACGGTTGAAGAAATCTTCGAACTGCAGTTCCCGCTGCGCGACGTCGTGGGCCTCCAGTGCCGGCAACCCAACCTGGAGGGTGAAGGCGAGATCCCGCTCCGGCGCCTGGTCAAGGAAGCGCTGCGGATGAGGCCAGACCGACTGGTCGTGGGCGAGGTCCGGGAAGCCGAAAGCCTCGACATGCTGATTGCACTCAACAGTGGGCTTCCCGGAATGTGTACCGTCCACGCAAACTCTGCCCACGACGCCGTCACGAAGATTTGCACGCTGCCGTTGCTGGCCGGAGAAAACATCTCCAGTGCGTTTGTAGTTCCCACAGTCGCATCGTGCATCGATCTTGTCGTGCACTGCAGCAGACAGGCAGATGGGCGGCGGCAGGTCACCCAAATCCTCTCTCTGGGGCGCCGGGTGGAGAACGGAATCATTGAATCGTCCCTCGTCTTCGCCCTGGAGGGCGGCGTCCTTCAGCCCAGGGCAAACGCGATGCCGGCCGCGGAAAAATTCTCCCGGGCGGGATACGACGTCGCCGCTCTGTTGGACGCACGATGATTTCAGCGATGGTGGGAGCTGCGGCCGGGGTGGGGTTCTTCCTCATCTGGTGGTCCTGCTGGGAGACTCCTGATGCCGGACGCCGGGAGCGGAAGCCAGGACGTATCAGCGACCTGCTCGTTGCGGCGGGCGTGGAGAAAGTTTCGGCCCGTGGCCTGGTCGGGACCTGCCTTGGTCTGGGGCTGTTCATTGCCCTTGTCTTCTTCGCGCTCAGTCGTTCATGGCCGATTGCCGGCTGCTTCGGCCTCTTCGGATCGTGGCTGCCTGTCACGCTGCTTCGCTGGCGGGCACGAAAAAGGTCAGCGTTGCTCCGCCAGCTCTGGCCAGACGTCGTTGATCACCTTCGCTCGGCAATCCGCGCCGGCCTCCCGCTGCCTGAGGCCCTCATTCAACTCGGCGACAAAGGGCCCGAGGAACTCCGGCCCCTGTTCCGCGATTTCGGAGCCGATTACCGGGCCGGCGGCCAATTCGACGGCTCCCTGAATAAACTGAAACACCGGCTTGCCGACCCCGTCGCAGACCGCATTGTTGAAGCATTGCGCCTCACCCGTGAAGTGGGCGGCTCGGATCTGGGGCGGCTGCTCGGCACCCTGGGAGAGTTCCTTCGTGAAAGCGCCCGCACGCGCAGTGAGCTGGAAGCGCGGCAATCCTGGACGATCAACGCGGCCCGGCTTGCTGTCGCCGCACCATGGATTGTGCTGGTGCTGCTGGCAACCAGACCGGAAGCAATCCAGGCGTACAACACACCCCTGGGCGCTGCAGTCCTGCTTGGGGGCCTGGTGGTCTCGCTCATGTGCTACACCATCATGTTGAAGATTGGCGCGCTGCCCCAGGATGAAAGGGTGCTCCGATGATGGCCGTCCCGGCCGCCGCCGTTGTCTTCGGAATCGGCCTTGGCATCGGCTTGTGGCTTGTGATCTTCAGGTCCCCGCCGATGCGTGCCATGACGCTCTCTGAGCGGATCGAGCCCCAGCTTAAGTCGCAGAACCTGGAGTCGCGGCTCCTGAGCACGGGCGATCCGAATCTGACACCATTCGGCCCGCTGGAGCGGATTCTCCGTCCGGTCTTCCGCGACTGGCTTTCCGCATTGGCCCGGCTAAACCCATCACCGGGAGCAATGGATCGGCGGCTGGCCCAAGCGGGAATCGGCAAGTCACCCATTGACTTCCGTGCGGAACAGCTGCTTTGGGCAGCGGCCGGTTTTGCCATCGCCGTGACGGTCGTACTTCTGGGAGCCGCCGCAGGAAGGTTCAGCCCGATCTTTGCAGTGGCCGCAATCATTGGCAGCGCGGCGGCAGGTTTTGTTTTGCGGGATTACTGGCTGGGCGCCCAGGTGCGACGCCGTGAGGCGCGCATGATGGCCGAATTCCCCAGCCTGGCGGAGCTGATGGCCTTGGCTGTCAGCGCGGGGGAAAGCGCGACGGGTGCACTGGACCGGGTGTGCAGGAGCGCCCACGGGGAACTGTCAAAGGAGTTTGCGAAGATCCTCGCGGAGACGCGGGCAGGGAAGCCGCTCATCCTTGCCTTGGAGGAGTTTTCCGGACGTACTGACCTGGCGCCCTTGGTCAGGTTCGTTGACGGAATCATCGTTGCGGTGGACAGGGGAACACCCCTTGCGGAAGTGCTCCGGGCCCAAGCCCAGGATGTTCGTGATTCGGCCAAGCGGGACCTCATGGAGGCGGCGGGCAGGAAAGAAATAGCAATGATGGTGCCGTTGGTCTTCGGGATACTCCCGCTGACCGTGGTCTTCGCCGTATTCCCGGGCATAGCAGCGATCAATTTGGGCTTCTGAAGCTGTGGGCGGCCACTTGTCGTAAAGCAGCTCGTGCAAGGACACCGTATTCATCAGGAAAGGACGCAACATGAAAACAATGGGAAACCGTCTCGTGATGCTGTTTATCGGCATGGCCGCCGTCGTGCAGTGTGAACTGCACCGCCCGGCGGACGGGCACCGATCCACAGGAGTCCCGGGAGACAACCCGGAACGTGGGGACGTGCCGGGTTGGGTAATGATCACACTGATGTCCGCCGTCCTGGTAGCGGCTCTCTTGGCGCTCGCCGGCCCTGCACTGGAAGCCATGTTCAACCAGGCCATGGACAAAGTAGGGAACTGACCCTTGGCACGCTCCGCTCCAGGGCCTGAGGCGCGTCCCGGGCTTCGGTCTGAGGGGGAGCGGGGCTCGGCCGTCGTGGATTTTGTTCTGGTCGGCGGGCTGCTCACGATGTTCTTCCTCGCGATCATCCAGCTGACCTTGGTCCTGCACGTTCGGAACACGCTCATCGATGCTGCCGCGTCCGGCGCCCGCTACGGGACCTTGGCAGACCGCAACTCCGCCGACGCCGAGGAACGGACCCGCAGCCTCATCGAAACTGCCCTGAATCCCGGATTTGCCGAGCAGGTCAGCACCCGGGAAGTAGATCATCAAGGGATGCGCACGCTGGAGGTGACAGTCCGGTCCCCGTTGCCGGTCATCGGCCTGATCGGTCCCCGGGAGATGCTGGAGGTGAAAGGGCATGCGGCCATCCAGCCGTGATCCGTCAGCGACAGACAAGCCGCCCCGCACCGCCATCAGGTTCCGCATCAGGACAAGGCTCGCGGAAGCACTCTGCCGGGAACGGGCACCGTACGCCGGACAATATCCGGGAAATGCAAACGCCCCCGGCCTGGCGGTGAACCCGCCGCGTCCCAACCGGGAGGACGTGCAGCGGCACGTGAGCGAGCACGAACGGGGGAGTGCAGTCGTCGAATTCACCTTCCTGGCACTCCTGCTGATGGTCCCGCTGGTGTATTTCGTCATCACCGTGTCCCAGATCCAGGGCGGCTCCTTCGCCGTGGTGGGCGCCGCCGACCAGGCAGCAAAGGTGTACGTTGCCCAGTCCGACCCCGTCACCGCGCAAGCGGCCGCAGAGCGGGCGGTAACCCTGGCTCTTTCCGATTTCGGGCAAGAACCGGGGCGGGCAACCATGACGACAAGCTGCCAACCAGCAGACTGCACTGCTGCGGGAAGTGCCGTCACGGTGACCGTCAGCCTCAGCGTGCCGCTGCCCTTCCTCCCTTTTGCGGAAGGACTGTCGGCCACGGATGTCCAGGCCTCCGCCACCCAATTGGTGGGGCGGTACCGGTGACACCCCGTGCGCAAAATAGCGAGGAGGGCCAACTGATGGTGATGATCGTCGGCTACGTGGCCCTCGCCTTGCTGGTGGCAACGGTCGTCATCGGAATATCCAGTGTTTACGTCGAACACAAGCGGCTGCTCTCCCTGGCTGACGGAGCATCGCTGGCGGCTGCCGACAGCTACACGCTCGGCGACGTCTCATCGCAGGGCGGAACTCCATCGGCTGTCCTCAACCCCGCCCGCGTGCGCAACGTGGCCTCCGACTTCGTCGACAGGAGCCCGGCCGCCCAACGGTTCTCCGGCCTCGCCGTCGCCCCCGGAACGGGATCGCCCGACGGTTCCACCGCCGTCGTAGTCCTCACCGCTGCGGTGCACCCGCCGGTAGTGAACTTCCTGATTCCCGACGGAATCCGCATCGAGGCCACCTCCACGGCACGTTCCCGGTTGACCCGTTGATGCCTGGCCCGGCGGTCCAATCTCCGGTGGCGGCCGGCGCCGGGCCGTAAGCCCCAATAGCGTAGGGTTAAACCACCATGGCCAATATTGATTTTTCCGCTGAAATCCGCGCCCTCCGCGCCACCTACGAGTCCATCGAACGCGTCTCCGACGTGGATGCACTCCGTGAAGACATCGCCGAGCTCAGCGAGCGGGCAGGGGAGCCGGACCTGTGGGACGACCCTGCAGCGGCGCAGAAGATCACCTCCCGTCTCTCCCACCGACAGTCCGAGTTGGAACGCCTTACCAACCTGGCCTCGCGTATCGACGATCTCGAAGTGCTGGTGGAACTGGGCCAGGACGAGGACGACGCCGCCTCGATGGGGGAGGCCGCGGCCGAACTCGAATCCATCAAGAAGGCCCTCAAGGACCTGGAAGTGGTCACCCTGTTGTCCGGAGAATATGACGAGCGCGAAGCCGTGGTGTCCATCCGTGCGGGAGCGGGCGGTGTCGACGCGGCAGATTTCGCCGAGATGCTGATGCGCATGTACCTCCGCTGGGCCGAGCGGCACGGCTACCCCACGACGGTCATGGACACCTCGTACGCGGAGGAAGCCGGCCTGAAATCGGCCACCTTCGAGGTCAAGGCGCCCTACGCTTACGGCACCCTCAGTGTCGAAGCAGGGACCCACCGCCTGGTCCGGATCAGCCCGTTCGACAACCAGGGCCGGCGCCAGACATCGTTCGCGGCCGTGGAAGTCATACCGCTGATCGAACAGACTGATTCCATCGACATCCCGGACAACGAAATCAGGGTTGACGTATTCCGCTCGTCCGGGCCCGGCGGCCAGTCGGTGAACACCACCGACTCCGCGGTGCGCCTTACCCACATTCCCACCGGCACCGTCGTCTCGATGCAGAACGAGAAGTCACAGCTCCAAAACCGGGCCGCCGCCATGCGCGTGCTGCAATCCCGGCTCCTCCTGATTAAGAAGGAACAGGAAGACGCGGAGAAGAAGGCCCTGGCGGGAGACGTCAAAGCCTCCTGGGGCGACCAGATGCGTTCCTATGTCCTCAATCCCTACCAGATGGTGAAGGACCTGCGCACTGAACACGAGGTGGGCAATACATCAGCTGTATTCGACGGCGAGATCGACGACTTTATCGACGCCGGCATCCGCTGGCGTACTGACAACCGCAACGCCGAAAAGTAGCCGGGCGGCTGCCGGGCGCGATCGGATCCGGCGACACGCCCCCGAAAGCCCGCCCTAGCGCCGGGCATCCTGCGTATAGTCGAGGGGCCGGGGCCCTACTTCCCCCAAACGAAAACCCGTGCACCGGCTGCAGAACTGGGCTGCATCAGAACAATCAGCCATGCCCTGCAGGGTACTTAGGGCCATGATCCGATTCGAAAATGTCACCAAGGTCTACGACCAAAAAGCCCGGCCTGCGCTGGACTCCGTCAACCTTGAGATTGATCGCGGCGAATTCGCCTTCCTGGTGGGAGCCTCGGGCTCCGGGAAGTCCACCTTCCTCCGGCTGGTGCTGAAGGAGGACCGCGCAACTTCGGGCGCCGTCTACGTCGCCGGCCAAAACGTTGCCAGGATTTCGAGCTGGCGCGTGCCGCGCCTCCGCCGTGGCATCGGCGTCGTCTTCCAGGACTTCCGCCTCCTGCCCCAAAAGAACGTCTTCGCCAACGTGGCGTTCGCCATGCAGGTCATCGGAAAGAGCCGCAGCGTCATCCGCGATACCGTCCCCGAGGTCCTCAAGACCGTTGGCCTCGAAGGCAAG
The DNA here is from genome assembly GCF_058267675.1 of Pseudarthrobacter sp. MOO14. Taxonomy (NCBI): domain Bacteria; kingdom Bacillati; phylum Actinomycetota; class Actinomycetes; order Micrococcales; family Micrococcaceae; genus Pseudarthrobacter; species Pseudarthrobacter sp. MOO14. The sequence goes on along the minus strand of NZ_CM177849.1, from coordinate 799,764 downwards.
GAACACCGCATGCCGCACGAACTGTCCGGCGGCGAGCAGCAGCGGGTGGCCATCGCCCGGGCCGTGGTCAACCGGCCCGGGATCCTCCTGGCCGACGAACCCACAGGAAACCTGGACCCCACAACGTCCATGGGCATCATGGGTGTGCTGGACAAGATCAACCAAAACGGAACCACGGTAGTGATGGCCACCCACGACGACGACATCGTCAACGAAATGCGCAAGCGGGTGGTCGAGCTCAAGAACGGCGTGGTGATCCGGGACGAAGCCAAGGCCCTGTACACCTCGATGATCCCCGTCGTCGGCCAGTCCAGGCGGCTCAAGGACGCCAGCGGCAGGAAAACGCCCGACGACGGCCTGCCGGGCAACGGTGCCGAAGGTGAGGCACGGCAATGAGGCTTGCATTCATCCTTTCCGAGATCGGCAGCGGCCTGCGCCGCAACCTTTCCATGGTGGTTTCGGTCATCCTGGTGACCTTCGTGTCCCTCACCTTCGTGGGCGCCGCCGGGATGCTCCAAATGCAGATCAACCAGATGAAGGGGTACTGGTATGACAAGGTCCAAGTAGCCATCTTCCTGTGCAGCGACGGTTCGACCGCGCCCGGGTGCGCGTCCGGGCCGGTCACCCCTGAGCAGCAGCAGGGCCTCAACGCTCTCCTGGAATCACCCGCCGTGGCGCAGTACATCAACGACTTCCAGTTCGAGTCCCGGGATGAGGCGTACAAGCACTTCAAGGACCAGTTCTCCAACTCGCCCATCGTCGATTCGGTTACCCCGGACCAGCTGCCGGCATCATTCCGGATCAACATGAAGGACCCCGAAAAATACCAGATCATCAGCGAGACCTTCTCATCGCAGCCGGGCGTGGAGACCGTGATCGACCAGCGACAGCTCCTCGAACGCCTCTTCTCGGTGATGAACGGCGCCTCCCTGGTCGCAGTGGGCATCGCCGGCGTGATGATCGTCTGCGCGATCCTGCTGATCGCCACTACAATCCGGCTATCCGCCTTCAGCAGGCGCCGGGAAACCGGCATCATGCGGCTTGTGGGCGCGTCAAAGACCGTGATCCAGTTGCCCTTCATCCTTGAAGGGGTCATCGCCGCAGTCATCGGTGCTGCGCTGGCCTCCGGCACGCTGTGGGCCGTGGCGCAGTTCTTCCTGGGTGACTACATGTCCCGCCAGTACCCGGACACCGCTTTCATTTCCTCGGGCCAGACACTGATCCTCGCGCCGGCGCTGTTGATCCTTGGCGGATCCTTGGCAGGAATTTCGTCTCTCTTGACCCTTCGCAGATACTTGCGCGTTTAGGCTATGCAAACCGACCAAGGAATGCTCATGAACGTAACCGATCAAACCTCTCCGCGCCGCCGGTTCCGCCGGGGGCGGGCCGCTGCCCGCCGCATGGGGATCGTCAGCGGTGTACTGGCCGTCATCCTTTCCGCCGGGATGGCCGTGGCAACTCCCGTGGCCTTCGCCGACGACCTCGAGGACCGCAAGGCCGCGCTCGAGGCCGAAGCGGCCCGCGTCCAGGCCTCCCTTGAGTTCGTCGATTCCAGGATCGCCAAGGCCGCCGGTGACCTGGTGATTTACCAGGGCCAGCTCCCCGGCGCGCAGCAGGCCCTCCTCGACGCGCAAGGCCGCGTGGCCAGTGCTGTGAAAGAATCGGAAGCCCTGGCGGCCCGGGTGGACATGGCCCAGCAGAACAAGGCCAAGATCACCCAGCAGCTCGAAACTGACAAGCAAAAGATCGCCGGTACCAAGAAGCTGATCGGCCAAATCGCCACCCAGGCCTACAAGTCCGGCGGCGTACCCTCCAATCTCTCCCTGTTCTTTGGGTCCAGCGGCGGCGGCAGCCTAACCGACACCATGGACCTCGCCGACCAGGCCATGCGCAGCCAGAACGCGGCGATGGACAAGCTCAACCAGCAGAACGCCACCAACGTCAACTCCGAAGCCCGGCTGCAGGCCGTGGAAGGTGAGATCAAGGACCTCAAGGCCAAAGCCGATGCGGCACTGGAACGTGAGAAGGCCGCCCGGGACGAAGCCGCGGCGAAGAAAGCCCAGGTTGACCAGCTGATCGCCGATACCACCCGCCTTGATGCGGAGCTCCAGGCGGCCAAACCCGGCATTCAGGCCCAGCTTGCGGGCGTCCAGGCCAACCAGAACCAGGTGGCCAACGAAATTGCCGAGCGCGACCGGAAGGCTCGTGAGGCCTGGGAAGCCGAACAGCGCAGGCAGGCCGCGGCTGCGGCAGCCGCAGCTGCCGCCGCAGCGGCGGCAGCGAACCGCCCGGCACCGCCTGTCCAGCCGTATGTTCCGCCCGCAGCAGGGTCGCCGTCGGCCTTTGGCCTCCGCCACCCCTTCGACGGCAGTATCCCCATCACCTCCGGCTTCGGCTACCGCACGACCCCGCCGGGCACCATCGACTTCTACGGCACCGGCGGATACATGCACACCGGTATCGACTTCGGCGCGGCCTGCGGCACTCCCGTGTACGCTGCGGCAGCCGGTGAAGTCTTCAGCTCAGGCTGGAACTCCGCCGACGGCGGCGGCTGGCGCGTCAAGATCGACCACGGCGTGGTGCAGGGCAACACCCTGACGACCATTTACTACCACAACTCCAGCATCGTGGTTTCGAACGGACAAAGGGTCTCGCAAGGCCAGCTGATTGCCTACTCCGGCAGCACGGGCAACTCCACAGGCTGCCACGCCCACTTTGAAACCTGGCTCAACGGCGTCGCGGTTGACCCCATGGGACTGCTCTAGGGGCATGCTGCCCCTGCCGTAGACTGGTATAGCTCCGCGCCGCGGGCACGGAGCAGCCAACCTGAACCTGAGGAGTTTCCCCGTGCCTAAAGAAAGTGGCCGTAAGGTGGTGGCCACCAATCGCAAGGCCCGGCATGACTATCACGTGCTGGACACCTACGAGGCCGGCATCGCCCTGATGGGCACCGAAGTAAAGTCGCTCCGGGAGGGCCACGCCTCCATGGTGGATGGATTCTGCACGTTCTACAACGACGAACTGTGGATGGAAGCGATCCACATTCCCGAATACAACCAGGGCAGCTGGACCAACCACGCTGCCCGCCGCCGGCGAAAGCTGCTGCTGCACCGCGAGGAGCTCATCAAGATCGCCCACAAGGTCCGGGAATCCGGCTACACCATTGTCCCGTTGCAGTTGTACTTTGTGGACGGACGGGCCAAAGTGGAAATCGGCGTGGCCCGCGGCAAGCGCGAATACGACAAGCGGCAAACGCTGCGTGAGCAGCAGGACAACCGCGAGGCCCAGCGCGAGATGCGCGAACGCAACCGGCGCCGCTAGGAATTATTTCCGCAGGGCATGCGTTAGTATTGATAGTCCGGCAGGCTTGCCAGCCGGTTTGGTAACAAAATACGGGGATGATCGGTTTCGACGATGTTAGTCGCGACAGGTGAAGCGGGCCGAGGATGCAGAATTATCTCGTAAACGCTGTCTGCAAACCAATAAGTGCCGAATCTAAGCGCACTGACTTCGCTCTCGCTGCCTAAGCAGTAAGACAGTCCGTCAGCCCGGGGTTGCTATCGCCCCGGATCCTGGCGTCATTTAGATAGCCACTGCTGTTTGCTCCCGTCACCGGAGTAAACGGGACTCTTAGGTGACTGGGCCCGGATCAGCCAGCTGTTTGCAGCATGGCTGGGGCCGAGAAAATCCGACGCAAACTGCGCCCGGAGAAGCCCTGACAACACGACATCGGACGGGGGTTCAATTCCCCCCATCTCCACCCACGGCAAAGGCCGGGACATCCCACGGATGTCCCGGCCTTTGCCGTAACGCCCCGGTCCCAGGACCGGGGCGTATTCGTTTGTTCGGCGAGGGCACCAGCAGCACCCCTCAGGACGCCGGGAACTACTGCCGGGCCTCGTTGAACCGCTGGGACAGGACCGGGACCAAGGACCGGATATAGCTGCGGGCGGCATGGTCATTGTCGAAATAGACCTGCAGTCCGCCAATGACCGCGTAGCAGCGCTGGCCGTCGCAGAACTGATCCGAGAGGTCGAGGACCTTTACATTGGGCTTGCCCATGCTTTTGGCGGCCTCCGCAACCGGGTCCGGCGCCAGCGCCTCCTCACGTGCGTTGGTGCAAGTGACGGGTTGCTGCGGGTTCAGCGACACGCAGTCGGGGCTGGTGCGGTGAAGGGTCAGTGGCGGATCCCGGAAGACGAAGACCCGGCTGCCTGCCGCTGTCCAGTCACCGAACCTTTTCGTCACGGAGTCCTTGTATTGATCCATTTGCGGCCGGCCTGTGCCGTCGTCGATGGTTTCACCTGCCCCGAAAGAGGAAACGAAGATCATGTCTGGCTTTTCCTTGACGATCCGGTCGGAGACCTGGGTGCTCCAGCCGAGGCACCGCTGCTGTGCATGCGGGTCCGTGGCGGGCGCGCCCGCCACGGCCACCCGCTTTACGTCGACGAACGGACAACCGCCCAGCAGGGATTCCTTCAGCTTCCACTTGTGCAGCCGTGCGAGCTCGTACAGCCCGGCCTTCCACTGCTCGGCATGCGAGTCTCCTACCAGCCAGACATTCGCCTCCGGCTGCGCCCCTCCGGTGAAGTCGCACTCGGCGAGGACCTGCAGGTCCTCGTAGACAACCGGATCCGCGGACGGGTGGCATTCGGGCGCGCTGAACCAAGGCGCTTCGTTCTGCCCCACATTGGCGACTTTGGCTGCACCAAAGGGGTCGCTGCAGTTGTTTCGCGGGTCGAGGCTGCGCGCCCCGTGGCAGGGTTCGCCGATGAGGCTCTCCAGCTTCGCCGCTTCAGCAGCCTGGGCTTTCCCAAAGTTCAGCAGGAGCCCGCCGCAGAGTGCGGCGACCACTGCTGCAGCGACTGCCATTGCCGCAAAGACACGGATGGGTTTGGCTCCGCGGAGCAGCTTCGTGCGGCCCGGATCTTCAATGAATTTCTTGGAAAGGTACGCCAGCGCAACGGCCGCCACCAGGAGGACCGCCTTGTCCCGTGTCCCCAGCGAGTGGCCCACGAGCGCGGGTGCCAGGACGATCAGCGGCCAATGCCACAGGTAGAGGGAGTAGGACACGTCACCCAGAAGCTGGATGGGCCTTGCGGACAGGAGCTGGTTGGGGGACCAGAACGGACTGTTGGGCCCGGACGCGATCACAAGGACCGTGCCCGCAACTGGGACCACCGCGGCGAAGCCTGGGAAGAAAGTTTGCTCGTTGTAGGCCAAGGCCGAATACGCGATCAACCCGTATCCGAGATATTGGGCGGTGCCGGAGATGGCCAGGTGGTGGTCGGGCAGCCGCAGTCGCAAGGCTGCCATTGCGTGGGGGCCTCCGAGGGCTATCAGTGCGCCTGCGCCGAACTCCCAGGCACGTGCGGGCGTGACAAAATAGGCCGGGCTCCGGTTGGAATAGGTAAACCAGATGCAGAATGCCAATGCAAGGGCACAGACCAGAACGACACCCAGTGCCAGTAACGCCCGCCTGCGGAGGCGGAAGCGGATCGCGGCCAGGGACAGCCCCAGGAACAGCAGGGGCCAGACCAGGTAGAACTGTTCCTCCACCGAGAGGGACCAATAGTGCTGCACCGTCGAAGCGGCTTCGTTGTGGGCCGAGTAGTCAACCGACTTCGCCGCCAAAACCCAGTTTTCCACGTACAGAACCGACGCAATGGTTTCCTGCGCAATGGCGAGCCAGCGCGAAAATGGCAGCAGTGCCCATGCAGCCAGCAGGGAAACCGAGGCAACGAGGGTTGCGGCAGGAAGCAACCGCCTGATGCGCCGGGAATAGAACTGTCCGAGATTGATGCGGTTTGACCGCTCCAGTTCGCCGAGCAGGTGCTTGGAGATCAAATAGCCTGAGATCACGAAGAACACATCGACGCCGACGTACCCGCCGGGAAGCCGTGCCGGCCACAAATGGTTCAGGACCACAAGCCCCACCGCCAGTGCGCGAAGTGCCTGGATATCCTTGCGGGTTGCGTTGACGGCCTCTGTCCGCCGCATTTCCGCGCGGGTTCGCAGGACAACGTGTCCGGTCACAGGTACTCCTTGTCGATCTTCGTTTAAGCGCAGCGCGCCTGCCGTGCCGCTGGCGGCATGCCTGGAGGGCCTCCAGGCTGTGCACACAGTGCTTGGCGTGTTCAGGCGACATCCGGAGATGGAATGGCGCCGGCAGCTTCTCGATGCCCGCGTGCGGTATCCTGCGCGCGGAAAAGCCTGGACGAATACCGGCCGCCTGGCGGCGGCGGAGTCGGTGAGGTCATGAATCAAGCGAGCCCTGCGTCTGGGCCGCTGTTGCAACCCCCCGGGGTACTCTAGCACCGCGGCATGCCTGCGCCGGTGCCCACCGGCTTCCAGGGGGTTCCCACCCGTTACCCCGCCGCCGGGACAGCGCCCGGGCCTAAATGCTCTAGTGGCATGCTCCGGCACACGGCTACCGTCGACTTTATGCACAACGATCCGCCGCAAACGCCCACTGAGCTCCTGGACCCAGGCAGCTGCTGGGACCTCCTGCGCGGTGTCTCGGTTGGGCACCTTGCCGTGTTCGTCAACGGCTACCCGGAAGTCTTCCCCGTCAACTACAAAGTGGATCAGCAGTCGCTGGTCTTCCGCACGGGCGAGGGAACCAAGCTGCGCGCCGCCGGCGGCCCACTCGCGGTCGCGCTTGAAGCCGACGGGCACGACGACGCCAAAGCCTGGAGCGTGCTGGTCAAGGGAAAAGCCGTCATCCTGGAGCCCTCCGATGAACTCCTCGCCGGAGCAGGCCTTACCCTGTTCCCCTGGCAGGCCGGGGAGAAGGACCACTTCGTCCGGATCGTCCCCACTTCGATAACCGGCAGGCGCTTCACCATCACGTCGCCGCTGACCTGGTGGAACCACGTGGGGCACGGCACCCGGCACGAACCCGTATAGGCCGTGGAAACGAGGGGCGGGCCCAACGGCCCTGTCCGGATTCCCGTGCGTGCTGGTACCACTGACCTATGATCGGGTCGCCAACCGCCGCTGCCGCCAAACCCCCTTTTGACGCCGTCATTTTCGACCTGGACGGGGTGGTAACCAACACGGCGCTGGTCCACCAGGCTGCGTGGAAAGATGCCTTCGACCGCATCTTCCAGGACCCGCGGATGCCCGCCGGCGCCAACCGTGCTCCGCTGACCCGGGCGGAGTACCTCTCTTTCATCGATGGCATGCCGCGTGAGGACGGCGTGGTCCGGTTCCTCGCAGCGAGGGGGGTAGAGATCGCCAGGGGAGCCGAGACTGACGAGCCGGGAGCCTGGACCGGGTTTGGCCTGGGCGCTTGGAAGAACGAACTGTTCCACCAGCGGCTGCGCCGGGACGGGGTGCAAAGCTACCCGGGAACGCTGCAATTGCTGCAGCGGCTTGCCGGCGCTGCAGTCCCCACCGCGGTGGTCACCGCCAGCCGGAACGCCGCACTGGTCCTGGAAGCCGCCGGCATCGAGCACCTGTTCACTGTGGTCATGGACGGCGCGACGGCGGCTGGCCTGGGTTTGCGGGGGAAACCGGCACCGGACGTCTTCCTCGCCGCCGCCGTCCAGCTGCGCGTCGCACCGGCACACGCCGTGGTCATAGAGGACTCAGCGGCGGGAGTGGAAGCAGGGCACCGGGGCGGCTTCGGCCTGGTGGTCGGAATCGACCGCAGCGGCAGCCGCCGCCAATTGGAGGCCGCCGGCGCAAGTACTGTGCTGAACGATGTGGGTGAGCTGGACCTGGGACTGGTCATCGGCAACGCCTGGCACCTCGTGTATGAAGGCATCGACGCCGGCCACGAGGGGCACCGTGAAGCCCTGACCACGTTGGGCAACGGCTACATGGGCGTCCGGGGGGCGGCCCCTGAAGGGAGCCCCTTCAGCTACGCGGGCATGTACCTTGCCGGCGTGTACAACAGGGTTACCGTGAAGGCCGCAGACGAGACGCTGGTCGAGGAGCACATGGTCAATGCGCCGGACTGCCTCCCGCTGGACCTCCGGATCGCCGGGCTGCCGTGGTGGTCGGACGGCGGCCTGGCCGTGGTGCGTGAGCGCCGTGTCCTGGACCTCCGACGGGCCGTGCTGGAACGGCGCCTGCTGCTCGAAGGCTCGGACCGCCGTCGCATGGAGGTGGTCCAGGTCCGCTTCGTTTCCATGGCCGAACCCCACCTCCTGGCGCTTGAGACCACCATCACCGCCTTGGGGTGGAGCGGCGCCGTGGAAGTTCGCAGCGGCATCAACGCCGGCGTCCGCAACGCGAACCTGCCGGAGCGTGCCCAGGGCTCGGACATCCACCTGGCCGATCTGACGCCGTCGGGCGGCACCGCCGTCGAACTGCCCCTGCACGCTCCATCCGTCGTCGAAGTCCAAACCACCCAAAGCCTCATCCGTATCGCTGCGGCGTACCGTACGCACGTGTCCGTGGCGGCAGAGTCGTTAGGGGAGGGCGGAGAAGGGGCCTTCCACTACAGGACGTTCCAGATTTCCCTCACGCCGGGCATCCCTGTCAGGCTGACCAAGACGGTGGCGGTGGTGACGTCCCGTGACCGGGCCATTTCCTCCCCGGAAACCGGCGCCCGCGCGGTGCTGGAACGCGCCGGCGATTCCTTTCCCCGGCTCTTGGCATCCCACGAGGAAGCATGGCGGAGGGAACTCCGCCCGTTCCTCGTGGAAATCGACGCCCCGGTCCAGGTACGCCTGGTCCTCAACCTGCACATCTTCCACCTGTTGCAGACACTGACGCGCCACACGGCCGAACTGGATGCCGGTGTCACTGCGCGTGGACTGCACGGCGAGGGCTACCGCGGGCACGTTTTCTGGGATGAATTGTTCGTCCTCCCGGTGCTCACCTCCAGGACCCCGGTGGTGGCCCGCTCCGTCAGTGAGTACCGGTGGCGGCGGCTGCCCGCTGCCAGGCACGCTGCCGCCGCGGCCGGCCTGGAAGGGGCGAAGTTCCCGTGGCAGAGCGGCAGCGACGGGACTGAGGAAACGCCGAAGTGGTTGTACAACGAGCGTTCCGGACGGTGGGTCAGGGACTACTCCCATCTTCAGGTGCACTCGGGCCTCGCGGTGGCCTTCAACGCATGGCAGTACTTCCAGGCCACCGGTGACAAGATCTGGCTCCTGCAAAAAGGTGCGGAGCTGGTGATCGAAGTGGCCCGGTTCTTCCAGTCCCTGGCCTCCCTCGACCGGCGCGATGGCAGATATCACCTGCGCGGTGTTGTGGGCCCGGATGAATACCACACAGGATATCCGGGCCGGGCCGACCCCGGCCTGGATGACAACGCCTACACCAACGTCATGGCGGCGTGGGTGTGCCTGCAGGCGGCGGAAATCCTTCGCTACCTGCACGGAAGCGAGCGTGCCGGGCTGATGGAATCACTCGGCGTTGACGACGAGGAGGCCGCAGGCTGGGAAGCCACGGGCGCTGCCATGTATGTCCCGTTCCACAGCGACGGCGTCATCAGCCAGTTCGAGGGGTACGAGCAGCTCAAGGAACTGGACTGGGAGCACTACCGCGACGCCTATGGCGACATTGAGCGGCTGGACCTGATCCTGGAAGCGGAGGGGGACGGAACCAACGGCTACAAGCTGGCTAAGCAGGCGGACGTTCTGATGCTCCCGTATCTACTGGGACACGAAGGCCTGCTGGGTATCCTCGAGCGACTGGGCTACGGTTTCACGAGGGAGCAGCTGAACCGGACCATCGAGTACTACCTGTCCAGGACGGCCCATGGCTCCACGCTGAGCCGGGTGGCCCACGCCTCCGTCCTGGCCGGGGTGGATGCCGACCGTGCCTGGGACAGTTTCCGGGAAGCGCTCGACGCCGACCTTGACGACACCCAGCACGGCACCACCCGGGCGGGTATCCATTTGGGGGCCATGGGAGGAACCATCGACGTGGTGCAGCGCAGCTTTGCCGGCCTGCGCTTCAGCGGGGACAGCATCCTGTTCGCCCCCAACCTGCCAACACGGCTGCGTGCCGTGGCCTTCGAGGTCCTCTACCGGGGACACCTTCTGCGGGTCCACCTCAAGGACGGGCAGATGAGCATCGCGTCGGCCCCCGGTGACGCCGGCCCCATCACCGTGCACGTTAATGGCACCGATGTGGTCCTGCCGCCAGGCCAAACCCGGCAGTTCCCGCTACCCGCCCGCACCGCCGGAGTGGCGGCATCGTGAGGCGGCTGGGGATCCTGACCAGCGGCGGCGACTGCCCCGGCGTGAATGCGGTCATCCGTGGAGCGGTGCTGGGCGGCGACGTCGTCCATGGGTACGAGTTCGTAGGATTCCGCGATGGATGGCGGGGCGTCCTGGAGGACGACGTCGTTCCCCTGCCCAGGACGGGTGTCCGCGGGATCGCGCGCCTTGGCGGGACTATCCTGGGGACGTCGCGGACCAATCCGCTGGCCGCGGGCGGCATCGACGCAGTACGTGCCGGCTTCCAGCGCAGCGGGCTGGACGGCCTGATTGCCATCGGGGGAGAAGGCACCCTGGCGGCGGCCCGGGAGCTGTGCGGACAGGGGCTCAACGTCCTGGGTGTCCCAAAAACCATCGATAACGACTTGGGCGCGACGGATTACACTTTTGGTTTCGACACCGCAGTCCAGACTGCCACCGAGGCAATTGACCGGTTGCGGACCACGGGGGAATCACACCACCGGTGCATGATTGCCGAGGTCATGGGCAGGAACGCCGGCTGGATAGCGCTGCACTCAGGCATGGCGTCCGGTGCGCACGCCATCCTGATCCCGGAACATCCCGTCCCGATCGAGCAGATCTCCGCCTGGGTGCTGTCGGCGCGGGACCGTGGCAGGGCTCCGCTGGTGGTGGTGGCTGAAGCTTTCGCGCCGGAGGGGCGGCAGGCACCTTACGCGCCGCGCGGCCTGGACACCTTCGGCCGGCCGCGCCTCGGCGGGATCGGGCTGCTGCTTGAAGACCAACTGCAGGAACGGACCGGCATCGAAACCAGGGCCACCGTGCTGGGCCATATCCAGCGCGGCGGCGAGCCCACCGCCTTTGACCGTGTCCTTGCCACCCGGCTTGGCCTGGCTGCCGTTGAATCAGCCGCCGCCGGACGGTGGGGCACGATGGTTTCGCTCCGGGGCACGGACATCGTGAATGTGGGCCTGGATGAGGCCCTGGGCGAACTCAAGAGCGTTCCCGAGGCCCGCTACAGGGAAGCCGCCGTGCTGTTCGGGTAACTCGACCGCCAGAAGGGGCCGGAATAGGGCTGGGCTTAACCAGGCTGCTCCGGGCGGACGCGCAGGACGGCGGACCCGGTGATCCTGTCGGCTGCCAGGTCTTCCAGCGCCTCATCGGCAAAGTCGAAGGGGTATGCGGTTGTTTTCAAGGTCAGCGACAGCCTCGCCGCCAGGGCCAGGAATTCACGGCCGTCCGCCCGGGTATTGGCGGTGACGCTACGCAGCTGGCGCTCGTAGAAAAGCTCCCTGCCATAATTCAGGGACGGAATATCGCTCAGGTGGATGCCCGCGACGGCAAGGGTCCCGCCGCGGTCGAGGGCCGCCAGCGCCACCGGGACAAGATCGCCCACCGGGGCGAAGAGGATGGCCGAATCCAGGGGGACGGGCGGCCGCCCGTAGGCGTCGCCGGCGTACTCCGCCCCCAGTTCCAGTGCGAGTGACCGGGCCTCCTCCGACCGGGTCATGACGAACACGGAGGCGCCCTGCCTGATGGCCAGCTGAGCGGTGATGTGGGCGGAACTGCCAAAGCCATAGATGCCAAGGCGGCCGCCAACCGGCAATGCGGCGCGTTTCAGGGCGCGGTACCCGATGATCCCGGAGCACAGCAACGGTGCGGCCTGCTCGTCGGAAAAGGCCGCCGGGACCGGGTAGGCGAAGTCTTCGGCGATTGCCAGCCGTTCGGCAAATCCTCCGTCCTTGTCCCACCCGGTGAACACTGGCGATGAGCACAGGTTTTCGTCGCCGCGCCGGCAGTAATCGCACCGGCCGCACACGCTGCCGAGCCAGGCGATGCCTACCCTGTCGCCGGCGTGGAACCGTGTGCAGTCCGCGCCCGTTTCGATGACGACGCCGACCGCCTCGTGCCCGGGGACCACGTGCGGATGGCGTGGTGCCAGGTCTCCTTCAGCGAGATGGAGGTCCGTGCGGCACACGCCGCAGACACTGACCTGCACCAGGAGCTCATGCGGCCGCGGCTTCGGCGTGGCCCTGTGCCCCTGGACCAGGGGATGCGTGGATATGGGGCCCGGGGCGCCCACCCACCATGCACGCATGATGCGTCCGGTTCGGTGGCGGCTACTCGAAGCCCGCGCGGGTCGCGTCGTCCAACGGCGTCTGCCACAGCAGCGGTGCGGTCATGGTGAAACGCCGGCCCGTAATGGATTCCGGCGTGATGCGGATGAAGTATTCCTTGCCCACGCCCTGCCAAGGGAAGAGCGCCCGCCGGATATTGTCCAAGTCAGGGCCTGTGGGGGTCGTCTCTGCGGCTTTGCCCTTGACCACGACGCTCCATGCCAGGCCGAACTGGGAACTGACTGCATCTGCCTCCAAAGCGACCACAGCGTCCGCCTCAATGGCCTGCTGTTTGGTGCCCCCGCCCGTGCGGAAGACCAAGGTATGGCCGTCCACCTTGTAATTGACCGGAAAGACGTCCGGATGGCCATCCGCCATCACGGCCAGGCGTCCCACCCCGGTCTGCGCGAGAAGCGACCAGCACTCTTCCGCATCGAGGATTTCAGCTGCAGGTACGTTTGGGTTCTCTGTCATAGGGCACAGCGTAGGGAAGTCCACCGCCCCCGGAAAGGGCACAAAGGCCCGGCCTTGGGCGGACGCATGTGCTGCGGCTAGAGCCAATCGGCGGCGAAGTCCACAGGCGGCCACCACCGGGTGGGCGGCGTGACCGCGAACCGGCGGCCGGTGAGTTCGGTGGGGGAGATGGCGATCAGGTGGTCCTTGATCCCGGCCTCCCACGGTTCACGGTCGGCGTCGATGGCCGGCAGGCTCATGCGCGTTTCGTCGAACGGTTCCGGCCTGCCCTTTGCAACCACGCTCCACACCTCCGTGGCGTATGGATTGAGTCCATCAACCTCCAGCGCTGCCACCGCCCCGCGCAGCAAGGCACGAAGCTTGGTTCCCGGAGCCGTCCGGAAGAACAGCGTGTCGCCGGAGACAGAGAAATTCACCGGAAAGATTTCCGGAATCTCGCCGTTGATGACCGCCAGCCGGCCGATATAGGAAGACCTCAGGTACTGCCAGCACGCATCAGCGTCCAAAATTTCCGTGGGAGAGCCCGCCGGGGAACCAGTCATGCTACCGATCCTAAAGCCTGGGCAGCACCAGCGCACCGGTGGGAAGGGGAATGCCGGACGCCGCGGTGCTGTTCACCGACGGCGTAGCAGCACCGGGACTGGAATCTGCCACTGCGTCGTTGACTAGCGTAAGGATCCCGATGGAAACCTGCCACGGCCGGCAACGGACCGGGGAACGCACCGGGTGAACCGGCACGAGGGCTGGAGGTACCCCATGGAGCAGGCGCGGAAAATCATGCCGCCGGATGACGACGACATCCTGGACTCGTACTCGCAGACGGTCATGCGGGTGGCGGCGACGGTTACGCCGCACGTGGCGGCAATCGAGATGACCGCTAACCGGAGGAACAGCAGGGTCAGGGTGGGCGCCGGCTCGGCAGTGCTCTTCACCGAGGACGGATACCTCCTCACCAACTCACACGTCGTGGCAGGCACCCGGCACGGATTTGCGGTCTTCGGCGACGGCAGCAGGATGGAACTGGAACTGGTGGGAGCCGACCCCCTGTCTGATCTTGCAGTGGTCCACGGTTCGCGGCCCAAGGTGCCACCGGCTGAATTCGGCGCGGCTGAAAGTCTGCGCGTGGGCCAGCTTGTGGTGGCCGTCGGAAACCCACTGGGACTCGCGGGATCAGTCACCGCGGGCGTGGTCAGTGGTTTGGGCCGGGCCATTCCGGTCTGGGCCGGGGGTAACCGGAGGGTGATCGAGGACGTTATCCAGACGGACGCCGCACTGAACCCCGGTAACTCCGGTGGAGCGCTGGCAGACACGCACTCCAGGATCGTCGGCATCAACACGGCAGTGGCGGGCGCCGGCCTGGGGCTCGCCATACCGATCAACGCCACCACCCGCAGGATCATCGCCGCGCTGCTGTCGGACGGCAGGGTACGCCGTGCCTACCTTGGCCTTGTCAGCACACCGATCCAGCTCAACCCCAGCGCTGTGATCCGCAGCGGGCTCCGCGAAGGGCTGCGCGTCGTGGAGGTGCTGCCCGGTTCTCCGGCGGACAAGGCAGGGCTGGCGGCCGGGGACATCCTGCTGACGGCGGGAGGCCGTCCCGTCAGCAACGCCGAAAGCCTGCAGCGGCTCCTGTTTTCCGATGCCATCGGCGAGCCGCTTGACCTGAAGGTCCTGCGGGACGGCACCGAAGTGCACCTCACCGCCGTTCCGGAGGAAATGACGGGCAACGGGACGCCGTAGGCGCCGGGGGCGGTGCGTCCGGAAGCGCTATGCCCCCGCTGCCGGCGCTTCTACGTCCGCGATGCCTGTGAAACGCGTCCCGACGCCGTCGTACTCGCCACGGACGCAACCGGGCTGTACCGGTGGGATCTCTTCCGGTGCGTGGTGCCCGCACACCACATAGGTGAAGTCCGGCCACCACTTCTTTGGGCGGGCCGCTTCCTCATACCCGCACACGGCGCACTCAAGATGGACCCACACGGGCCGCTTGCCTGTCCGGTTGGCCCGTGACTGCACCAGCCACGGGGGAGGATTGTCCAGGATGCCGCGGAGCTCAGCTTCGGGCATCCATTTCGGCAGGCCATGGCGCTGCGCCATTTCGAGGGGTACGTCCAGGGCTATTGCGGCGTCACGTCTGCTGATCATCACCATCCACCATACGGGAGCCCGCCAAATCGGGACGCTGCCCCGGAGCCCCGCAGCCGGCTGTCCCGGCAATCCGCTGGTCAGGACAGATCAAGGCTGCAGCCGGGATGCGGGGCGTCGCTGGAAACCCACAACGCCGTGGCGATCTCATCGGCGAGGTCGTATTCCCGGGCACCGCCGATCCGCACCACCAGCGCGCCGCCAAACGGCCGCCGCCCCAGCACTTCCACGCGGGCGTCAAGCTCGATGTCCTGCGAGGCAAGGTAACGGAGCAACTCAGGGTTGTCGTCGCTGATCCGGGTGATCCTGCCGGCGTGGCCTTCGTCCAGTTCGGCGAGGAGATGGGCGCGTGGCATCAGCACCTGGCCGTCCGCCGTGGGAATGGGATCGCCGTGCGGATCCCGGCTGGGGTCCCCGAGCTTGGCGGCAACGCGCTCGATGAAGGTGTCCGACACCGCATGCTCCAGCTGTTCGGCTTCATCGTGCACTTCATCCCAGCTGTAGCCCAGGCGCTCCACGAGATAGGTTTCGATCAGCCGGTGGCGCCGCACCATGGCCAGCGCGAGCCGCAGTCCCGCCTCGGTCAGGGTCACGGCGCTGTACGGTTTGTGGTCCACCAGGCCCTGGTCCTTGAGCTTGCGGACCATCTCCGATACTGACGAGTTCGCAACCCCGAGCCGCTGCGCCAGTTGGGAGGACGTGATGGGCTTGTCCTGCCATTCAGTGAATGAATAGATGACCTTGACGTAGTCCTCGATGGAGGAGGATGGCGCGCTGGTCTTCACAGGCTCAAGCCTACCGGGTTCCCTGCCGTGGCCGGGTCCGCGGGGCCTGCGGCGTCGGGCAAACCCATCCCGTTACGCCTTCACGGCGCGCCACGCCAAGGTGAGGTAGGGAAGATCGAGTTCCTGGTCGGGCGGGTAGGCCAGATGGTCGTGGAGGTACCAGTCCAGGTTCGCCAGGACCTTGGCCCTGGTTGCCTCGCCGGCGCGCAGGTAATAGCTCCGGGACTTGGTGAGTTCCATCAGGTCCGTGGTGGTCACCTTGTCCTGCCAGTGCGTGACATGCCCTTCGAGCCCGGTGAATTCGGGCCCCACCACCGGCTTGTGGCCCGGGCGGTACACATCGCCGGCGTGCATGATCCTGGAGAGCCTGTGCACCCACGGCACCGAGGTATCCAGTTGGTTCCAGATGAGTCCGAGCGTTCCGTGCGGGCGCAGGACGCGGGCAAGTTCGGTGCTCGCAGGCAGCGCGTCGCACCAGTGCCAGGCCTGCGCCACGGTGACGACGTCGAAGGAGGCTTCGGCCAGCCCCGTCGCCTCCGCGGTCCCCGCCACGGCCGTGGCAGCAGGGCAGTGTGCCGCGAGTTGGGCGAGCATGTCCGTGGAAGGGTCGACGGCGGTTACCTCCAGGCCAAGCTCCAGCAGCAGGGCCGTAAACTTCCCGGTACCGGCCCCGACATCGAGTGCGTCACGGGCCTGCGCCGGGACCAGCCACCGGGCTGATTCCACGGGGTAGCCCGGCCTGACGCGCTGGTAGTGCCGTCCGCCGTCGCGGAAACTGCCGCCAAGTTCCCGCCGGCGCCCGTGATCAAGCTTGGGGCCACCCCGAACCACGCGTGGACTCCTTCAATTCCGACTGTTGATGCCCCTCGAATTTACCGCACCCCCTTTGGACATGTGCTGGGGGAGCAGGAGCGGGAGGTGCCCTAGTCGTCGATACAGGGGGCCGCACCGGCCGTGCCCGGGGTGTTGGGTGCCCAGTGCGGGTAGGTGCGGGAGTCGTTGGCGGGCACCCAACGGCCTGCGTCAACCACGTAGTCCCAGCCCAGCCCGTTGCTGCGCAGTGCGCGGATGCCGGCAAGAAGGCGTTCGGCATCCTCCAGCCGGGATCCGACGCCGAAGCTCGCCCGGAGTGATCCGTTGGGCAGGCCCAGGCGTTTCAGCAGTGGGTGGGCGCAGAAGCGTCCGTCCCGCAGGCCCACGCCGTGCTCCGCCGAGAGGTAGGCGGCCACCAGCCCGGCGTCGTAGCCTGCAACCGAGAAATTGACCACGCCGATGGTGTCCGTTTCCGGATTGGTGTCCTTGAAGATCTGGTGGACGGTGACGCCATCGATGCCCTGGAGGCCCTCCACCAGGAAGGAGCGGATGGCGGACTCGTGGGCGTGCCAGCGTTCCTGGTCCAGTTCCGCGATCACCTGGGTGGCGCGGGCCAGCGTGGCGGCTCCCAGGACGTTGGGCGATCCCCCCTCATGGCGGGCCGGGCCGGTGGCCCAGCTGACGCCGTCGAGCCTTGCTTCCTTGACGGCACCGCCCCCGGCCAGGTGCGGGACACCGGCGTCCAGCCAGTCAGCACGTCCCACCAGGACGCCTGCGCCGAACGGCGCGTAGAGCTTGTGCCCGGAGAACGCAAGGTAGTCGACGTCGTCCGTGCTGATGTCCACCCGGCGATGCGGCGCAAGCTGGGCGGCGTCCACCACGATCCGTGCGCCGTACTGGTGCGCCAGCGCGGCCAAGGCCCGGATGGGGAGGATCTCGCCGGTGACGTTGGAAGCGCCGGTGACGGCCAGCAGGCTGACCCCGCCCTGCTCAAGTTCGGTGCGGACTGCCTCCAAAGTGCCGCTGATGGTATCCGCGGCGACAATGCTGCGGTGCGGGACGCCCTGCCAGGGCAGGAGGTTGGCGTGGTGTTCGATGTCCAGGTAAAGGACATCTCCGGCGGGGCGGCCGTCCGCCAGCGGCAGGCAGCCGGCCAGCAGGTTCAGGGAGTCGGTGGTGTTGCGGGTGAAGATGACCGAATCGCCGGGGCGCCCTCCCACGAAGTCGCGGACAATGTTGCGTGCGTTTTCGTACACTGAGGTGCTGATCTGGGATGCGTAGCCGGCGCCCCGGTGGACACTCGCGTAGTACGGGAGGATCTCGTTCAGGTACGCGGACACCACTGACAGCGCCGGTGCGGAGGCGCCGTAGTCGAGGTTTGCGTAGCGGACGTGGCCGCCGGAGATCAGCGGCGCCTGGATCTCGGCGCCGGTGACCGCGGCGAGGGGCCGGCCGGCGACGGCCTGTCGCGGATCCGCCGCGGCGGCGTTGGCGGTGGCGGAAAGGGGGGAGACGGTGGCAGTTGTCACAGAGACCTCACTTGGATACAGGACTCCGGCACAGTGGAATCCGCGCTTGCCGTATCCGCTCCGGACCGGCCTGGTCGTCACCCGGGGCACCCCACCGCGAATGGAGGGTTGCCGGCCAGCAAACCGGGGTTTTGCGCTGGCACTCGTGACCTGGATAAAAGCGTAGAACATGGAATGGGCAGGACTAAAGCCGCGGCAATTGTTAAGGCTTTTGTTACGCCCTGCCGAAGAAACGGCCGCGGACGCCCCCTCAAGGAGGCGTCCGGCGTCGTATTGTTCGATTATTGTGCCGCTAGGGCGACTGCTGGAGCAGGTCGTCGAGGTCCGGGTTCAGCCGGTGCAGCACCTCTGAATGCAGGATCGAGTTCGTGGCCAGGGCATTGCCGCCGAACGGGCCATCCTCGCCTTCGAGGGACGTGAAGCGGCCGCCGGCCTCCACCACGATCGGTACCAGGGCAGCCATGTCGTACAGGTTCAGTTCGGGTTCGCAGGCGATATCCACCGAGCCTTCCGCCACCATGCAGTAGGACCAGAAGTCTCCGTACGCCCGGGTCCGCCACACGTCTTCCGTCAGGCCGAGGAAGTCGTCAAGGTTTCCGCGTTCCTTCCAGCCGCCCAGGCTGGAATAGGAGAGGGAGGCGTCGGCCAGGTTTGAGACGTTGGAAACCCGAAGCCGGGTGGCGGCGGCCAGGGACCTGCCCATGTACGCGCCCATGCCTTTGGCAGCCCACCAGCGCTTGCCCAGTGCCGGAGCGCTGACGACGCCCACCACCGGCTCGCCCTCGTCCACCAGGGCGATCAGCGTGGCCCAGACCGGGACGCCGCGGACGAAGTTCTTGGTCCCGTCGATGGGATCGATGATCCAGCGCCGCGAGCCGTGGCCGGTGCTGCCGAATTCCTCACCCAGAACGGCATCGCGGGGCCGGGAGCGGGAGAGTTGGCCTCGGATGGCCTCCTCGGCCGCCTTGTCGGCGTCGGTGACCGGCGTCAGGTCCGGCTTGGTCTCGACGTGGAGGTCCAGGGCCTTGAACCGGCTCATCGTCTGGTCGTCCACGGAGTCGGCCAGGACGTGGGCCAGGCGCAGGTCATCGTTGTAACTCGAAGCGGGTTGGATCATGGTTCCAAACTACCGTCTGCGGGCGTTTCTGCCGGGAGAACGCGTCAGTTGACGCTGCCAAGCTCCTTCGTTTCCTGTGCTTCCATCCTTGGATCGGCGCCGAGCAGCCGCCGCAGGGACGCCAGGCGGGCGGCGCCGGTAGGGCCGGCGTGTCCGCCGTCCACCCACTCGTCCAGCCCGCAGTTGACCGCCGTTGCCGTGTGCTTGCAGCCCCGCTCGCAGTTTTCGATGCCCGGGGAGAGATCCGGGAACGAGCGCAGGATCCTGTCCGGGTCCACGTGCGCCAGGCCAAAGGACCGGATCCCCGGGGTGTCGATGATCCAGCTGCCGGGCGGCGCGTCCGCGAGCCGAAGTGCCAGCGCCGACGACGACGTGTGCCGGCCGCGCCCGGTGACGGCGTTGACGCCGCCGGTGGCGCGCTCGGCGCCCGTGAGTGCGTTCACCATAGTGGATTTGCCCACCCCGGAATGCCCCAGCATCACGGTGACGGTGCCGTCGAGGTGTGCGCGGAGGGCGGCCACCGCAGCGCTGTCCAGCCGGGCGGAGAGGCCGTCGTCGGACCGCGCGTCGATCCCGGAGGCCTGTGCGTCGGCGGTCTTGCTGATGATGACGGGGAAGTCCAGGTGCGTGTAATTGGAGAGGAGCTCGGCGGGATCCTTGACGTCGGCCTTGGTCACCAGCAGGATCGGCGCGATCCCGGCGTCGTAGGCCGCCACCAGGGCGCGGTCAATGAAGCCTGTGCGGGGCTCGGGGTTGGCGGCCGCCACGACGATGACCAGCTGGTCCGCGTTGGCCACCACGGCGCGCTCCACGGGGTCGGTATCGTCGGCACTGCGGCGAAGCAGGGTGCGGCGGTCCTGAATTTTCACCAGCCGGGCCAGCGTGTCCGGGGCTCCGGAGACATCCCCCACCAGGGAGACGAAGTCGCCGGCCACCACGGGATTGCGGCGAAGCTCGCGGGCCCGCGCAGCGATGACCACCCGCTCATTGTCCGAGTCCTCACCCACCACCGCGGTGTACCGCCCACGGTCCACCGTGATGATCCGGCCGGTTACGGCGTCATCGTGGCTGGGGCGGTCTTTGGTGCGTGGCCTGGAGCCTTTCTTGCTCGGGCGGATCCTGACGTCCGATTCGTCCCAGGAATCAGTGCTCCGCGCCACTGCCGCGCCCTTCCGGTCCGGCAGCGGACGTGCCCTCCTGGGCCAGCATGCCTGCCCACAGCTGTGGGAAGTCGGGCATGGTCTTGGCTGTGGTGGCAATATCCTCCACCTGGACGCCCGGTACCGCCAGTCCCAGGATCGCCCCGGCCGTGGCCATCCGGTGGTCCGCGTAGCTGTGCACGACGCCGGCGTGCAGCCGGGCGGGGCGGATGAGCAGTCCGTCCGGAGTTTCCTCGGCGTCTCCGCCGAGCCGGTTGATCTCTGCCACCAGGGCAGCCAGCCTGTCGGTTTCGTGTCCTCGCAGGTGCGCGATCCCGGTGAGCCGGGAGGGCTCCGAGGCCAAGGCGCACAGCGCGGCGACGGTGGGGGCGAGTTCGCTGGTGTCCGCGAAGTCCCCACCCTTGATTTCCGGACCGCCGGTGACGGTCAGGACGCCGCTGTCCAACGTGACCGTGGCACCCATGCTGGTGAGGATGTTGCGCCACAGGTCGCCCACCTGCCGGGTCTCCGCCGGCCAGTTGGGGATCCGGACCGTTCCCCGAGAGGCGAGGGCCGCCGCCAGGAACGGGCCCGCGTTGGAAAGGTCCTGTTCGATCCGCTGGTCGAAGGCACGGATCGGTCCGGGCGCTACCACCCAGTGGTTGGGCACGGAATCGTCCACGGACACGCCTGCGCCGCGAAGGACCGAGACCGTCATGTTGATGTGGTCCAAGCTTGGTACCGGTTTGCCCACGTGCTCAAGATGCAGGCCGTCGTCGAACCGTGCCCCCACGAGCAGGAGCGCGGAGACAAACTGGGACGAAGCGCTGGCATCAATCACCAGGTGGCCGCCGCGGACGGAGCCCTTGCCCGCCACGGCGAACGGGAGGGACGACGGGGCGTTGCCGTCTTCGGCTGAGACAGCCACACCCAGGGCCTTGAGGGCCTCGATGATGGTCCCCATGGGGCGCTTGCGTGCGTGCGGGTCGCCGTCGAACACGCTTATCCCGTTGCGGAGTGCAGCGAGCGGCGGAACGAACCGCATCACCGTACCGGCCAGCCCGCAGTCGATCCGGGCCTCCGTCACGGGCGCGGACGCAGGCAACGGAACCACTTCGAGGTCGGGACCAAAGGTTCCGTCGCCCGGGACCTCCGTGATCGTGGCGCCAAGCTGCCGCAGCGCATCGATCATCAGCACGGAATCCCTGGAATGCAGGGGCGCCCGCAACCGGGACGGCCCATCCGCCAATGCCGCCAGAACGAGGTACCTGTTGGTCAGGGACTTCGAGCCAGGCACCGTAACGGTGGCGTTGACGGGCCGGGAAGCGAAAGGGGCGTCCCAGTGCTGGACAGGTGTTCCGGAAGCGTCCCGGGCGGCAGTTGCTGCGGTCATTCGTGCTTAGGCTTCCGTGGCGTGGTCGACGGCGCGGCGGACAGCCTTGTCCGCCTTGTGCAGCTTCTTGTTCGTGGTCTTGCGCGCGTCGGCGGCCAGGTGCGAGGCGTTCCGGCGGGCACCTGCGGCAAGGTGCTCGGCGCGCCAGGCCAGTCCCGGCTTTCCTGCGGTGTCCACCGAGGCGAGCAGCGCACCGCCGCTGAGGGACAGGTTCTTGAGCAGCTGGTTCCGGCGGGTCTCGCGCCCTTCCTTGCTGCTGATGTCCGCGCTGCGCCACTCGACGAACGTGTTGAGCAGGGAAACCACCGTCAGCAGCGACGCGGAGAGCCTGGAGAACTTTCCAAGGCCGAACAGGACGCCGGCGCCCACCTGGGTACCGCCGATAACACGCGCGAGGGTCTTCTCGCTGGCCTGGAACGGAAGCGAGGCCGCGGCCTTGCGGAGCAGGGGTGAGAGTTGCTGCGCAGTGTCGTCGGAGTTCTTGAGCTTATCCAGTCCGGCAATGACAAAACTGGAGGCGAGCATGGGCCGTGCGAGCGTGCGGACAAAGGACATGGATTTCCTCCTGGATGGACGAACCGCGGAACGCGGCGGAGTCGGTCCTAGTCTTGCACTTTTGGGGAATATTTGCCTGCGGGAAGGGGTTATGGCTGACGGGTCACCGACATGCGGCCCGATGATCATTCACCCGATACAGAGCGGAGTTGGCCCTTGGGGAAGGTGTTGGACGGAACGAGGCCCGCGGGTCCGGTGGCAGTGGAAGCACTGGCTGCCGATCCCTTGGAGTACGGCACGCCCCGGGCAGGGCGCCTGACAGTAGACTTGAAGGCAATGAGCACCCTGGATCCGGCCGTCGCGGCCATGTATGAGGCTTCACCTGGCGCAGCGAACGGCTCGGCACCGGCCCCGCCGGCTTCTGCCGCGCCGGCGGGGGAGGTTGGTCCGGCCGCAGGGCCGGACACCGAGGACGCCGCCCTGGACGTTGCGGCGGAGACCGTTGAGGACCGCCGCCTGCGCTTCGAGCGGGACGCCATGCAATACGTCGACCAGCTGTACTCGGCGGCGATGCGCATGGCACGGAACCCCTCAGATGCCGAGGACCTGGTCCAGGAGGCCTACACCAAGGCATTTTCGGCGTTCCACCAATACAAGCCGGGCACGAACCTCAAAGCGTGGCTGTACCGGATCCTGACCAACACCTACATCAACCTCTACCGCAAGAGGCAGCGCGAGCCGCTTCAGTCCAATTCGGACACGATCGAGGATTGGCAGCTTGCCCGCGCGGAGTCCCATACTTCAAGCGGACTTCGGTCGGCCGAGGCCGAGGCGTTGGACCACCTCCCGGATTCAGACGTCAAGCGGGCGCTCCAGGACATTCCGGAGGAATTCCGGCTGGCAGTGTACTTCGCCGACGTCGAGGGCTACGCCTACAAGGAAATCTCAGACATCATGAACACGCCCATCGGCACCGTGATGTCCCGGCTCCACCGCGGCCGGAGAATGTTGCGGGACATGCTCGCGGAATACGCCGCCGAGCGCGGATTCAAAACGGCCGCAGATGCATCGGAAGCGGCAGGAAGCAAACCACAGGAGAACAGGAAATGAGCGACTGCCAGGGATTGGGCGATTGCGACGACACCCGGATGCAACGCATCTACGAGTACCTTGACGGGGCGTTGACCCGCGAGGACCTTACCGAAATCAAGAACCACCTTGACGACTGCCCCGAGTGCGCGCAGCAGTATGACCTTGAGTGCGTGATCCGCAACATGGTCAAGCGCTCCTGCACAGAGTCCGCTCCGGACAACCTGAAGAACGCCATCCTGGACCGTATCCACGCCATCCGGCCGGTGGAGGCGTAGGAACGCCCCACGCCGGCGGACAATGGCCGCAGACAGCAAAGGACCCCGAAAGCCGAATGGCTTCGGGGTCCTTTGCTTGAACCGTAGTCCCTGGCATTTGCCTAGGTGTTGGGGCGCTTCCCGTGGTTCGCGCCGCCACGCTTACGGTCACGACGCTTGCGTGCACGCTTGCTCATAGCTGGCCTCCTTACTGTTGGTACTCAAAAGAGCTGCCCTCCAGTCTCCCACATGATGTGGCGGCCCGCGAACCGGAGCGGGCCGGTGGCCTGCGGCGGTGCCGCTGGTTGCCTGCGCCTACCCGTGGAGCGCAGCGCCGATTGCGGCGCGGGCATCTTCCAGGACAAGCCGGACATGATCCAATGCCACCGCGTTGAGGGGCGCGGGCGGGCCCTGGCGTTGCAGGTCGGCGCGGATGCCATCGCGGAATTGTTGCAGCATCCGGTCTATGGCGAGCTGCTGTACGGAGGCGGTGATCCCGCGTTCCACTGCTGCCAGGTCCACCTGGCGGTGGTTCAGCTCGGCAAGGCCTTCTGCCGTGATGCGGTACGTCGTGCGTCGTCCGGACGGCTCAGTGGCCACCAGGCCGTCCGCTTGAAGCTTGCCCAGCCGTGGATAGATCGTTCCCGCGCTGGGGGAGTAGGCGCCGCCAAAGCGGTCCTTGAGCGCCTTGATGAGCTCGTACCCGTGCTTGGGACCGCCTTCGAGCAGGGAAAGCAGGTACAAGCGCAACGCACCGTGTGCGAAGACGGCAGGCATCAGCCGTGCGCTTCCCCGCTGCCGGGTTTCGGGGCGTGGACAATCGACGTCCGGCCGGACACCGAGTTGGTCCTGACCAGCATGAGCTGTTCATCCGGGCCGGCAATCGTTTCCACTCTTCCGTTGGCCAGGAAGCACTGCTGGCCGTCAAGGACCACCGCCCCGCCGGCCGACTTGGCCACGATATCGACGCCGACATCGTGCGGAAGTTGAATGGTCAGGTCCCCGGAGACGGAGTTGGAGCCGAAATCATGGGTAAAGCCAAGCAGTTCGAAAGCGAGGTGGCCGCTGACGGTGTTCGTGCGCACGTTGGTGAAGTGCCCGTCCGCGGTGACTGCCCCGGAGACGGTCTTGACCGTGAGGACGCCACGGTGGTTCCTGACGGCGGCCGTGCCGCTCACGGTGTTGACCTGCAGCTCACCGGAGGTGCCGTCGGCGACGACGGAGCCTGACACTGCGTTGAGGCGGACGTGGGCGGCGACGCCGGAGACCAGTCCCTCGCCACTGACGGTGCCGGCCTCCACCTCGACGCCGGGTGGAACGGAAATGCTGATCATGGCCGAGTTGTCGCTGGTGTGGTTGACGGACTCCATCAAATTCTTGAACCATCCCTGCGGACCATTCAGTTGATGCCGGACCTCCACCCTGCCGCCGCTTGCTGATACCGCCACGGGGTCGCCGTGGACTTCCGAGATCTCAACCCGCACATCCGGCCCGGCATGGGCCGCCACGGTGAACTTGCCGCGCACCATGCCCAGCTTCAGGGCGGTGGCGTCCCCGATTTCAATGGTTTGCGGGCCTTGCACAGTCCAGTTTCCGTCAGCCATGGTCCCCTCCAGAGGCGATATATCGCGTTGGGCTTCAACCTAGCCGCGCCGGCTTGCGCCGGTCAAGGCGTCCTGTCGGGGCTTACTGTGGCGCGTCCACGCCAAGCCATTGGAACCAGCCTCGGTGGAGCACCAGCCAGGCCATGAGGCCATAGCCTGCCTGGCCCGGCGTCCCCCCGTTCGCAGCCAGGTCCTGGCGCCACTGTTCATGGTTCAGCAGGGGCGAGAAGGTATCGACGTACAGATGCTTACGCCGGGTGGTGACGTCGGCGAAGGCGGTGTTCAGCTCATCCAGCCTCCGGTTTTGGGTCGGATCGAGCGTGGGCGGTGGTCCAACGACGAACACCTCTATGCGGTTCTGCGACGCCGAGTCCAGGATGTTGGCAAGGTTCAGCCTGCTCCGCGCGGTGGAAAGGCCGAATTCGATGTCGCGCCCGGACAGGCCGATGACCAGCCTGTTCTCGGCCTGGTCGCTGAAGCGCCTGCCGGCTTCGTCCAGCCACCGGGCTGCAAGCCCTTCGGTACCTTCCTGCGGACAGGGGAGGGCATAGCTTTCCAGCAGCATGCCGTCCTGGGGAGTGCGGGCCAGGACGCGGCCGAGCCAGCCCAGCGCCCGGGGATCGCCCAGTCCGGCCAGCAGTTCGTCTCCTACAGCTGCGATCCGCAGCTTCCTGTCTTCCACGCGTTCCTCTTCACTTCCGAACCGGCCGCAGCCTCCGTCGCCGCCGCGGCTGCGGAGGTACGGGGCGGCGCTGTCCAACCATTAAACAGAACTGCCCGGCCGGAGTCTGGTATTTCGACGTCCGGCCGGGCAGCCTTACGGTTTACTTCTTTGCAAATGCCTGCTTCAGCAGCAGGTCCTGTTCAGCGGCGTGCCGCTTCATGGAACCTGCAGCCGTTGAGGCGGACGCCGGCCGGGACACCAGGCGGACGCGGCGGTCCAGTGCCTCCGGCAGGTTCAGACCGATGAACGGCCACGGACCCTGGTTGGCGGGCTCGTCCTGCGCCCACACGACCTCGGCGTTCGGGTACTTGGCAAGCTCCGCGGCGATCTCCGCGTGCGGCAGCGGGTAGAGCTGCTCGACGCGCACGATCGCGGTGGTCTTGTCTCCGGTCTTCTGGCGGGTGGACAGGAGATCGTAGTACAGGCGGCCGGATACCAGGATGACGCGTTCGACGGCGGTGGCCGGCAGCTGCTCGTGCTCGCCGATGACCGGGCGGAAGGCGCCGGTGGTGAAGTCCTCCACGGACGAAGCGGCAGCCTTCAGGCGCAGCAGCTGCTTGGGCGTGAAGATGATCAGCGGCTTGCGCGGGCGGCTGTACGCCTGGCGGCGCAGCAGGTGGAAGTGCGAGGCCGCCGTGGTGGGGTTGGCCACGATCATGTTGTCTTCGGCGCACAGCTGCAGGAAGCGCTCAATCCGTGCCGAAGAGTGGTCCGGGCCCTGGCCTTCGTAGCCGTGCGGGAGCATCAGGACAAGCGAGGAGCGCTGGCCCCACTTCTGCTCGGCGGAGGAGATGAATTCGTCGATGATGGTCTGCGCACCGTTGACGAAGTCACCGAACTGGGCTTCCCAAAGGACCAGCGCGTCAGGGCGCTCCACGGAGTAGCCGTACTCGAAGCCCATGGCAGCGTATTCGGACAGCAGGGAGTCGTAGATCCACAGCTTGGCCTGGTCATCGGAGAGGTTGCCCAGGGGCAGCCATTCCTTGCCATTGGCGCGGTCGTGGAAGACGGCGTGGCGCTGCACGAACGTGCCGCGGCGCGAGTCCTGACCGGCGAGGCGGACGGGCACGCCTTCCATGATGAGTGAGCCGAACGCTGCGATCTCGCCGAAGCCCCAGTCGATGCCGCCTTCGCGGGACATCTGCTCGCGTTTCTCCAGCAGCTGCTTGAGCTTGGCGTGGACGGTGAAGCCCTCGGGAACCTCGACGTGGGCCTTGCCGATCCGGGCCAGGGTCTCGGCGCTGATGGCGGTGGCGACCGGTGCACTGACGTTGGAATCGGACTGCTGGGCCATGGGGCGCTCGATATCGGATACGGCGGCGGAGTCGGCTGTCACGATCGGGATCGGCGAGGTCTGCGCGGCGTGGGTCTCCGCGAAGACCCGCTCCAGCCGTTCCTGGTAGTCGCGGAGCAACTGCTCGGCTTCTTCCTCGGTGATGTCCCCGCGTCCGATCAGCGATTCGGTGTACAGCTTTCGGACGGAGCGCTTGGCTTCGATCAGGTTGTACATCAGGGGCTGGGTCATCGAGGGGTCATCGCCCTCGTTGTGGCCGCGGCGGCGGTAGCACACCATGTCGATGACGACGTCCTTGTGGAAGCGCTGCCGGAACTCGTAGGCGAGTTGGCCGATGCGCACCACTGCCTCCGGGTCGTCGCCGTTCACGTGGAAGACGGGCGCCTGGATCATTTTGGCGACGTCGGTTGAGTACGTGGACGAACGCGAGGACGACGGGGCGGTGGTGAAGCCCACCTGGTTGTTGACCACCACGTGGATGGTGCCACCGGTGCGGTAGCCGCGCAGCTGGGACAGGTTGAGCGTCTCCGCCACGACGCCCTGGCCTGCGAAGGCGGCGTCGCCGTGCACCATGATGGGCAGCACTGGGAAGGATTCGCCCTGGTCCAGGCGGTCCTGCTTGGCGCGGACAATGCCCTCGAGGACGGAATCGACGGCTTCAAGGTGCGACGGGTTGGCGGCGAGGTAGACCTTGGTCTCCCTGCCGTTGTCGGAGGTGAAGGTACCCTCGGTACCCAGGTGGTACTTGACGTCGCCAGAGCCCTGGACGGAACGCGGATCCTGGGTGCCTTCGAATTCGCGGAACACCTGGGCGTAGGTCTTGCCGGCGATGTTCGTGAGCACGTTGAGGCGGCCGCGGTGGGCCATTCCGATGGCAACTTCGTCCAGGCCGTCGTCGGCAGCGTTGGACATGATGGCGTCCAGCAGCGGGATCAGCGATTCGCCGCCCTCGAGCGAGAATCGCTTCTGGCCTACGAACTTGGTCTGCAGGAACGTTTCGAAGGCCTCCGCGGCGTTCAGCTTGGAAACGATCCGGATCTGTTCTTCGCGGCTGGGCTTGGAGTAGGGGTGTTCCAGCTGGTCCTGGAACCACTTGCGCTCGGCCGGCTCCTGGATGTGCATGTACTCGATGCCGGTGGTGCGGCAGTAGGCATCGCGCAGGACGCCCAGGATGTCGCGGAACTTCAGCATCGGCTTGCCGCCGAAGCCGCCGGTGGGCCACTCGCGGTCCAGGTCCCACAGGGTCAGGCCATAGGTGAGGACGTCGAGGTCGGGGTGCTTGCGCTGGACGTATTCGAGCGGGTCCGTGTCCGCCATGAGGTGGCCGCGGACGCGGTATGAGTGGATCAGCTGCTGGATCCGGGCCACCTTGTTGATCTCGTCGGCGGGATCCACCTGGAGGTCGGGGCTCCAGCGGACGGGCTCGTACGGGATGCGCAGTGCTTCGAAGATCTCGTCGTAGAAGTTCTGGGCCCCGAGCAGGAGCTGGTGGACCAGCTTGAGGAACTCGCCGCTGCCTGCGCCCTGGATCACGCGGTGATCGTAGGTGGAGGTCAGGGTGAGGACCTTGCTGATGGCGTTCTGCGCAATGATCTTTTCGCTGGCGCCCTGGAACTCGGCGGGGTAGTCGAGGGCACCGACGCCGATGATGGCGGCCTGGCCCTTGGAGAGGCGGGGTACCGAGTGGACGGTGCCGATGCCGCCCGGGTTGGTCAGGGATACCGTGGTGCCCTGGTGGTCCTCAGCGGTCAGCTTGCCGTTGCGGGCGCGCTTGATGAGGTCCTCGTAGGTGTGCCAGAACTCGGCAAAGTTGAGGGTTTCGGCCTTCTTGATGTTCGGGACCATCAGCAGGCGGGTGCCGTCCGGCTTGGGCATGTCGATGGCTATGCCGAAGTTGACGTGAGCGGGCTGGACGGCGACGGGCTTGCCGTCCACTTCGTCGTAGTACACGTTCATGGACGGGAACTGGGAGAGCGCGCGGATGACGGCGTAGCCGATCAGGTGCGTGAAGGAAACCTTGCCGCCACGGGCGCGGGCAAGGTTGGAGTTGATGACCACGCGGTTGTCGATCAGCAGCTTGGCGGGGATGGCGCGGACGCTGGTTGCGGTGGGCACCTCGAGGCTGGTCACCATGTTGGTGGCGATGGCCTTGGCAGGGCCGCGCAGGATCGAGACGACGTCCTCTTCGGGAGCCGTGGGGGCCTTGACGTTCTTGGGCAGCTGGGCCGGGATGGGCTGGGCGCCGGTGCCTGCACCGGTCTTCGTGCCGCCGTCGCGGGCCTCGGTTGCAGGAGCCTTTTTGACCGGCGCAGGGGCCGGGGCGGCGGGTGCGGCAGCAGCGGGTGCTGCCGGGGGAGCGGCGGGGGCTGCTGCCGGCGACGGTGCCGGCGCGGCGGGAGCTGCCTTCACGACGGGGAGTTCCCGGGTGGCGGGGTGGGCTGCGTGTGCGGAATTTCCATTGGAAGAAGAACCGTTGCCCGAGTCGAAGGATTCAAACAGCGGCCACCACTTGGCATCCACAGCGTTCTTGTCCTGTTGGTACTGCTCGTACAGTTCGTCAACGAGCCACTCGTTTCCGCCAAATTCCTCTGGTAGACGGTGGCTTGGCTGCTCTGGCACTTGAAATACGCCTCTTCCATGAGTTTGATTTCTCTCCGGCCCCCCGGTGCTTCAGCACTGCGATCGAACCAGTCTCTGCGTCCTCTGAACCCAGACCTTTGCAAGTCTAGTGAGCATCGTGTGTTAACTGCCAATAAGGGTGACCCAAATCATGAAGTGACGATCGCCGGCCCTATCGAGGGCATTCCGGGAGGCACAGCAAGGCCTGCCGGATCACCGGGAGAGGCATGCCTGTGACCGTGTTTCAGGGGCCGGCGACGGACTGGTGCCGCGTGGTTGCGCGGGGCCGCTCCTGTAGACTGAAATTCTTATGGACAGTAAATCTAGGTGCCGGCCTGGGCGCTGTCAGCGGAGCTCGAAGAGAAGCGCCGCGCAGTCCGCCCCCAGAGCCGGCAAACCCCGACAACGCGCCCATCACCAGAAGACGGCCCAGCTTGCCGCAACCCGCACGGACCAGGCGTCGGTTTCGGCCGATCATCCTCCGCCGGGACGACACATCCTCCCCGTTCCAGGTTTGACTGCCCATCCCGCGCACCGGGCGGGGTGCTGAATGGAATGGCTCCTCCTCGCAGCAGGTTTGCTGCTGATCGCCGGCACGGGCTTTTTCGTGGCCGTCGAGTTTTCCCTCATCGCGTTGGACCAGCCCACGGTCCAACGCGCCATTGACGACGGCGATGCCGGCGCGGTACCGCTGCTCACCTGCCTGAAGTCGCTGTCCACCCAGCTCTCGAGCTGCCAGCTGGGCATTACCCTGACCACCCTCCTGACCGGTTACGTCATGGAACCCTCCGTGGGACATATCCTCAAAGGCCCGCTGGCCGCCGCCGGACTGCCCCCCGTGGTGGTCGAATCGGCCTCGCTGGTCCTGGCCATGGTGGTGGCCACCCTGCTCTCCATGCTCCTGGGGGAGCTGGTGCCCAAGAACATGGCGATCGCCCTGGCATTCCCTGTGGGCCGTGCCCTGGCCGGCCCGCAGCTGGTCTTCACCACCATCTTCAAGCCTGCCATCCTGGTCCTCAACGGATTCTCCAACCGGGTCCTGAACGTGTTCGGACTGGAAGCCAAAGAGGAAATTTCCGGCGCCCGCACCCCGGCGGAGCTGGCCTCGCTGGTCCGCCGTTCCGCCGCGATGGGAACGCTCGACGCCGGAACCGCCAACTTCATTGCGCGCACCCTGGACTTTTCCACCCGGACGGCGGCGGATGTGATGACGCCACGCATCCGGGTGGAGACGATCGACGCCGACCAGCCGGTGTCCGACGTCGTGGATGCCGCGCGCCGGACCGGGTACTCCCGGTTCCCCGTGATCGGTGATTCGGCCGATGACATCCGCGGGCTGGTCCACGTCAAGAAGGCCGTCGCCGTCCCGTGGGAACGCCGGCGGAACCTTGAGGCGGGCGCCATCATGACCGAGGTCCTGCGCGTGCCCGAGACCATCCACCTCGATGCCCTGCTGGCCGAGCTGCGGGAGGGCAACCTCCAGCTGGCAGTGGTGCTGGACGAATACGGCGGGACCGCAGGCATCGCCACGCTGGAGGACCTCGTGGAGGAGATCGTCGGCGAAGTGGCGGACGAGCATGACAAGGTCCGCCCCGGGCTGCTGCAAAGCGCCTCCGGCGACTGGTACTTCCCGGGCCTCCTGCGTCCGGACGAGTTGTCCGAACAGATTCCCGGTCTCAGTGTGCCCGATGAGGCTGCGTACGAGACCGTGGGGGGATACGTGATGAGCAAGCTGGGCAGGATCGCTGCCGTGGGGGACGCCGTTCCTGTCGGCGGCGGAACACTCAGCGTGACCAGGATGGACGGCCGCAGGATCGACCGCATCTGCTTCCGGCCCGACAAGGAAACCGGAATGCCGGACGCCAGTGACGGGAGCAACCCATGAGCGACTGGGCCGGAATAATGTGGCTGGGCGTACTCCTGCTTGGCAATGCCTTCTTCGTGGCGGCGGAGTTCGCCATCATGTCGGCGC
The DNA here is from genome assembly GCF_058267675.1 of Pseudarthrobacter sp. MOO14. NCBI lineage: Bacteria > Bacillati > Actinomycetota > Actinomycetes > Micrococcales > Micrococcaceae > Pseudarthrobacter > Pseudarthrobacter sp. MOO14. The sequence goes on along the minus strand of NZ_CM177849.1, from coordinate 768,059 downwards.
GCCGCAGCCAGATCGAACCATTGGCCGACGCCGGGTCCAAGCGGGCCCAGACCACCCTGCGGGCCATGGAGAACGTCTCGTTGATGCTCGCGTGCGCGCAGTTGGGCATCACTGTCTGCTCCCTGCTGATCCTGCTGGTGGCCGAACCCGCCATCCACCACCTGCTGGCTGTTCCCATCGAGACGGTTGGCCTGCCGGCCGAGGCTGCGGGCGTGGCTGCCTTCGCGGTGGCCCTGCTGCTGGTGACGTTCCTCCATGTCACCTTCGGCGAGATGGTGCCGAAGAACATTTCCGTCTCCGTGGCGGACAAAGCCGCGCTGCTGCTGGCGCCGCCGCTGCTCTTCGTAGCCCGGCTGGTCCACCCGGTGATTTCGGTCCTCAACTGGTCGGCCAACCACATCCTCAAACTCCTGAGGATCGAGCCCAAGGACGAGGTAACTTCCTCGTTCACGCTTGAGGAAGTCCAGTCGATCGTCCAGGAGTCCACCCGTCACGGCCTGGTGGACGACGACGCCGGGCTGATCAACGGCGCCCTTGAGTTTTCCGAGCACACCGCCGAGGACATCATGGTGCCGCTGGAGAACCTGGTCATGCTTGGTGCGGCCACCACCCCCGTGGAGTTCGAGAAGGCGGTCAGCAGGACGGGGTTCTCCCGGTTCCCCATGCTGGATGACGAGGACATGCTGTACGGCTACCTCCACGTCAAGGATGTGTTGTCCATCCCGGAGTCCGGCTATGAGTTGCCGATCGCCGAGGGCCGTGTCCGGTCGCTGGCCAACCTTGCCTTGGATGACGAGATTGAAAAGGCCATGTCCGTCATGCAGCGCACGGGCTCCCACCTTGCCCGGGTGATCGGCCCGGATGGCAGGACGCGCGGGGTCTTGTTCCTCGAAGACGTGATCGAACAGCTTGTCGGTGAAATCAGGGACGCCACGCAGGCAACCGGGATCCGCCGGCTGGGCCAGCCCAACGGAAGCCAGAAGGCTAAATAGGAATCATTCGCATTTAGGTATAGGCTGGCACTGTTGACGTCCCCTCCTGTGAACTGAGGTATCCCCCGTGCGCCGTAATGCCGCTGCCCGCTCCTTCGTTGCCGCCCTCGCAGGGCTTGGCCTCCTGCTGAGTGCATGCAGCACGCAGTCCGCATCGACGCCCGACACCGGGGCGGGCGTCAATGTCGTAGCGTCGACGAACGTCTACGGGGACATCGCCAGGGCGATCGGTGGGGACAAGGTGAAGGTCACCGCCATCATCAACAACACGGCCCAGGATCCGCACTCCTATGAGGCAACCGCGCAGGACCGGCTCGCCGTTTCAAAGGCGCAACTGGTCATCGAAAACGGCGGCGGCTATGACGATTTCCTCCACACCCTGGTGGAGGGGAGCAAGCTGGACAGCGCGGCCGTCCTCACCGCCGTCGAGGTCTCGGGCCTCGCCCACCCGGAGGACGCCACGGCCCATGCCACGGCGTCCGCAACTGCCGCCGCCGACACGCATGACCACGGCGATTTCAACGAACACGTCTGGTACAGCCTGGCGGCCATGGAGCGGATGGCCGACAGCATCGCCGGCAAGCTCGGCACGCTGGACCCGGCCTCCGCCGCCACGTTCACGGCCAACGCAGCCTCGTTCAAATCCGGGTTGTCGGCCCTGCACAGCCGGCTGGACGCTGTGAAGGCCTCCGCGGCAGGAGGCAAAGTGGCCGTCACGGAGCCCGTTCCGCTGTACCTGCTGGAGGACGCGGGCTTGGAGAACGCCACGCCGGAGCAATACACTGCTGCGATTGAAGAGGGAAGTGATGTTCCGCCTGCCGTCCTGAAGGAAGCCACTGACCTGGTGGCGTCCAAGAGCGTGCGGCTGCTGGCTTACAACGCCCAGACCGAAGGGCCGCAGACCGAGGCGCTGAAGAAGGCGGCGGAGGCTGCCGGCGTTCCGGTGGTGGATTTCAACGAAACCCTGCCCGAAGGCAAGACCTATCTGCAGTGGATGACGGACAACGTGAACAACATCAACAATGTCGTGGAGGCCAACCGGTGAATTCCGTTGTCAGCCTCAAGGGTGCCGGGCTTGCGTTCGGCCAGCGGACGCTTTGGTCCGGCCTTGACCTGGACATCCGGCCGGGCGAGTTCTTCGCCGTGCTGGGCCCGAACGGCAGCGGCAAGACCAGCTTCCTGAAAGTCCTCCTGGGCCTGCAAAAGCTGCACGCGGGACAAGCCACGCTGGGTGGCCGTCCTGTGGAACGCGGCAGCAGCCTGATCGGCTACATCCCGCAGCAAAAATCGTTCCCGGTGGACACGCCCATGCGCGCCCGCGACCTGGTGGGCCTGGGGGTGGACGGCCACCGCTGGGGCGTCCGGCTGTCCGCGGCGAAAATAAACCGGCGCGTGGATCAACTCCTGGAACTGGTAGGGGCCACCGACTACGCCAAGGTGCCGGTAGGCCAGCTCTCCGGCGGCGAGCAGCAGCGGCTCCGGGTGGCCCAGGCGCTGGCCACCGATCCCCAGGTTCTGCTCTGCGACGAGCCGCTGCTGTCCCTGGACCTGCACCACCAGCAGGCGGTCAGTGCGCTGATCAACAAGCAAAGCCATGAGAAGAACAGCGCGGTCGTCTTCGTCACCCATGAGATCAACCCGATCATCGATTACGTGGACCGGGTGCTGTACCTGGCCGGCGGTCGTTTCCGGGTGGGAACGCCGGAAGAGGTCATGACCACGGAAGTGCTCTCGGACCTGTACGGCAGCCATGTGGAGGTGATCCACGCCAACGGCAGGATCGTCGTCGTCGGCCTGCCGGATGCCACCACGCACCATCATCATGCCGGGGCGGACGCACTGGCCGGGGAGGTGGCGTGATGGACGCCAAAAGCATCCTGGGGGCCATCTTCAACTTCGACAACTACGGCGAGCTCCTGGTCCTGGTCCAGAATTCGATCTGGGCCGGCGCCGTCCTCGGACTCCTCGGCGGGCTGGTGGGGACGTTCGTCATGAAGCGCGACCTTGCCTTCGCGGTCCACGGCATTTCCGAGCTCTCCTTCGCAGGTGCGGCCTTTGCCCTGCTCATCGGCGCCGACGTGGTCTTCGGCTCGCTGATCGGATCCGTGGCGGCAGCACTGTTGCTGGGCCTGATGGGCGTCCGGGCCAGGGACAAGAACTCGATCATCGGCGTGATCATGCCGTTCGGGCTGGGCCTGGGAATCCTGTTCCTGTCCCTCTACCAAGGCCGCGCAGCGAACAAGTTCGGGCTGCTCACCGGGCAAATCGTCTCGGTGGACACCGTCCAGCTCCAGGCACTGGCCGGGGCGGCCCTCGTAGTGATGCTCGCACTGGTGGCCATCTGGCGGCCGCTGAACTTTGCCAGCATCGACCCGGAACTTGCGGAGGCGCGGGGAGTTCCCGTGCGCAGCCTGGCCATCGTGTTCATGATCCTGCTGGGCGTCAGCGTGGCACTGTCCATCCAGGTGGTGGGGGCCCTCCTGGTGCTCGCACTGCTGATCACACCTGCCGCTGCTGCCCTGCGGGTCACCTCATCGCCGGTATGGGTGGTTATCCTGAGTGTCCTTTTCGCCGTTACGGCGACCGTGGGCGGAATCCTGCTGGCCTTGGGTGGCCGGATCCCGATCAGCCCTTACGTCACCACGTTGTCATTCCTGATCTACGTTGTGTGCCGCGTCATCGGTTCCGTGCGGGCGGCCCGCGGAATCAACGGCAGGGTCCTCACAGCTGCCCGGCAGCCTTAAGGGCAGTGCAGTCCGGGCACAGCCCGAAGATCTCCACCGTGTGGTCCACCTCGGTGAAACCATGTTCGGACGCTGTCCGCGCTGCCCAGGTTTCGACGGCGGGTGCCTCCACCTCCACGGCCTTGCCGCAGTTCCTGCACAGCAGGTGGTGGTGGTGCACGGTCACGTTGCAGCGCCGGTACACGGCCTCGCCGTCGCCATTGCGCAGTACATCCACCAAGCCCTCATCCGCGAGGGACTGGAGGATCCGGTAGGCCGTGGCGAGGGATACGGACACGCCCTGGTTGTGCAGGATCCGGTAGAGCTCCTGCGTACTGACGAAGTCATCAAGGTCGTCCAGGGCTGCGCTGACGGCCTTGCGCTGCTTGGTGACGCGCTGCTCCTTGCCGCCTCCTGCCGGGGATGGGGCGGCGGAATCAGCCTTGACGCCGATCGGCATGGACAAACTCGCTTCCGTGGGGGGGCAAACACCAAGATTACCAGCCGGCGCCTCGTGGACACGGTTCCGGGACGCGCCCTAGGCTGGCGCCATGAAGCTGACCAAATACACCCACGCCTGTGTCCGGCTTGAGAAGGAGTCCGGGGTCCTGGTCCTTGATCCGGGCACCTTCTCCGAATCAGCCGAGGCCCTTGCCGGGGCTGACGCCGTCCTGGTGACCCATGAGCACCAGGACCACCTGGACACCAAAGCCGTGGTGGAGGCCCTCGCCAGCAACCAGGACCTGGCGCTGTACGCGCCCGGGTCCGTGGCCGCCCAGCTGCGCGGGGAAGCTGCCGGCGCCGCCGGGAGGATCCACACGGTTGACCCGGGGTCCTCGTTCCAGGTTGCAGGGTTCGAAATCCGCAGCTTCGGCGGACAGCATGCCCTGATCCACCCCCAGATCCCGATGGTGGCGAACATTGGCTACCTGGTGGACCGCAATGTCTACCACCCGGGAGATTCATTCATCATCCCTGACGGCCTCAGCGTGAAAACCCTGCTGGTGCCGCTGCACGCACCGTGGAGCAAGTCCGCCGAGGTGGTGGACTTCGTCATCGGAGTGCGGGCACCGCAGGCGTTCCAGATCCACGACGGCCTGCTCAATGAGATCGGACTGGGCATCATTGAGGGCCATGTGCAGCGGATCGGTGCGAAGTATGGCACCGAGTACAGGCACCTGGCTGCCCGCGAGTCCGTGGAGGTCTAGTCCGCCGTCCACTCGCCGGTGTCGAGGAAGCGTGAGATCACGGCCTCGTAGGGCGCCGGATCCAGCCCCTGCGACGCCAGCCACTCCGGGTTGTAGTAGTTGCCCGCATAGCGCTCGCCGCCGTCGCACATCAATGACACAATGCTGCCTCGCCGGCCATCGGACAGCATCCGTGCCACTGTTTGCCAGACACCCCAAAGGTTGGTGCCGGTGGAGGGTCCGGCGTGCAGGCCGGCGTAGGAGTCCAGGTGGCGCATGGCGCCGACGGACGCCGCGTCCGGCACCTGGACCATCCGGTCGATGACGGTGGGGACGAAGCTTGGCTCCATCCGCGCCCGGCCGATGCCTTCGATGCGTGACGGCAGGCCGGTGGGCTGTTCAGCCGTGTCCGCCAGCCAGCCGGGGTAGAAGGCCGAGTTTTCAGGGTCCACCACCAGGAGCCGGGTGGGATGGCTGTGGTAGCGCAGGTAGCGGCCGATCGTGGCACTGGTCCCGCCGGTCCCCGCGCCCACCACGATCCAGTCCGGCACCGGATGCTGTTCCAGGCTGAGCTGGCCAAAGATCGACTCGGCAATGTTGTTGTTGCCGCGCCAGTCGGTGGCCCGCTCCGCATAGGTGAACTGGTCCATGTAGTGTCCGTTGCAGGTGGCCGCCACGTCTTCGGCCACGGCGTAGACATCCGAGGCGTTCTCCACCAGGAGGCACGTGCCGCCGAACTGTTCGATCAACGCGATTTTTTCCTGGCTGGTGGTACGGGCCATCACCGCGATGAAGGGCAGCCCCAGCAACCGGGCGAAGTAGGCCTCGGATACTGCGGTGCTGCCGCTGGAGGCTTCCACGATGGTGGTGTCCTCGCGGATCCAGCCGTTCACCAGCCCGAACAGGAAAAGGGACCGCGCCAGCCGGTGCTTGAGGCTGCCGGAACGGTGGGTGGATTCGTCCTTGAGGTAGAGCTGGATGCCCCACTGCTCCGGCAGCGGCACCGCGTAGAGATGGGTGTCTGCCGACCGGTTGTCTTCCGCCCTGATGGTCCGGATGGCGTTGTCTGCCCATTCCCGGTCTGCCCCGCTGTGGCGGCTGCCGTCCCCGTCTGCGCTGCCCTCGATCTTCACCGGACCAGCCTACCCGCGCGGGCGGCCGCGGCGCGCTTAGAGTGGGATCCGTTGGCAAGATCCACACACCAAGCCTGAGCCGCGGCCCGGATCCGCAGAAGGAGTGCACATGAACCCGCTGATGGATGTCTCCCGCCTTGAGTCGCGGCGGGCCGCCGGCCACCGAACAGTCCTGCTGGATGTCCGCTGGGTGCTCGGCGACCCCCGCGGGCACGAGCATTACGTGCGGGAGCACCTGCCGGGAGCTGTCTTCGTTGACCTGGCCACCGAACTTGCGGACCCGGCCATCCCGGACCGCGGGAGGCACCCGCTGCCTGGCGCCGGGCAGTTCCAGGAGGCGGCGCGGCGGTGGGGGATCCGGAACGGCGACGTCGTGGTCGCCTACGATGACAGCGCCAACATGGCGGCCGCCAGGCTCTGGTGGATGCTGCGCAACGCAGGGTTTGCCGAGGCATACCTGCTCGACGGCGGCCTGGCCGCCTGGCGAAAGGCCTGCCTGCCCCTTGAATCCGGCCCCGTCCAGCCCGTCCGCGGCGACGTAGACCTGGGCGGCGGCGGGATGCCGGTGCTCGACGCCTGCGCTGCCGCCACCTGGTCCGGCCACGGGTTGTTGCTCGATGCGCGGGCGGGGGAGAGGTACCGGGGCGAGGTGGAACCCGTTGATCCGCGGGCCGGGCACATTCCGGGAGCGTTCAGCGCGCCCACGGCGGACAACGTGGACGATTCCGGGTACTTCCGGCCACCGGCAGAGCTGCGCCGGAGGTTCGAGTCCCTCGGGGCCGGCGGTGACCTGCCCATCGCCGTCTACTGCGGGTCCGGCGTCACAGCGGCCCACCAGGTGGCCGCGCTGGAACTGGCCGGCTTCACGGCTGCGCTCTATCCGGGGTCGTTCTCGGAATGGTCCAACCGCCCCGGCCTGCCGGTGGCGACCGGTCCGGAACCGGGAGGCACCGGCGCCCCGGCTGGAAACTTCGCCGACGGCAAGGGTAGCGTCGGACCATGACACCTGGACGCCCCGTGCCGCCACCCCTCGCCCAACCTATTGCGGCCGCCGCCGACCCGCGGCCGGCGGAGGACGGCGGACGGCTGGCCGGCGCCTACGGCGCAACCTCCGGGGACAGCGGGCTCGTGCCCCTGACCGTGGCCCGGCGCATTCCCAAACCGGACGACGTCGAGATCGCCATTGAATTCTGCGGGCTCTGCCATTCGGATGTGCACGCCACCCGCGGAGAGTGGGGCACGCAGGCCTATCCACTGGTTCCCGGGCACGAGATCGTGGGAACGGTCAGCCGGACTGGTGCCGGCGTCACCGACTTCGCCATCGGCGATCGCGTGGGCGTGGGCTGCATGGTGGACTCCTGCCGCGAATGCGGGAGCTGCCTGGACGGCCTGGAACAGTACTGCGAAAACGGGATGACCGGAACCTACGGCGCCAAGGACCGGAGGAACGGCGACGCCATCACCCAGGGCGGATACTCCTCCTCCATCGTGGTGGACAAGCGGTACGTCCTTCATGTCCCCGCTTCCCTGGACCCGGCCGCCGTCGCGCCACTGCTCTGCGCAGGCGTCACCACGTTCTCCCCGCTGCGGCATTTCGGTGTGGAGGAAGGCGACGTCGTGGGCGTGGTGGGCCTCGGCGGACTGGGCCACATGGCCGTCAAGCTCGCCAAAGCCATGGGTGCCACCGTGGTGGTATTCACCACGTCCGAGGCGAAAACTGCTGCCGCCCTGGAACTGGGTGCGGACCGGGTTGTGCTGTCCCGGGACGACGCGGCCATGGCTGGTGGCGACCGGAGCATCGACCTCATTATCGATACCGTTGCCGCCCCGCACGACCTGAACCCGTACTTCCGGACCCTGAGGGTCGACGGGGCGCTGTTCCAACTGGGCCTGCCGTCCGAGGCCATGCCCCCGGTCAATCCGGGCTCACTGATCCGGCGCCGGATAGCCTACGCCGGATCGCTGATCGGCGGCATCGCCGAAACCCAGGAGATGCTGGACTTCTGCGCCGAGCACGGTGTGGTGGCCGACATCGAGCTGGTGGCCGCCGGAGAACTCAATGACGCCTACGACCGAATGGTTGCGGGAGACGTAAAATACCGGTTCGTGCTGGATACCGGCACGTTGCAGCCAGCCGCCGAGGAGGCAGACGCATGAGCACCCTTTTCACCCGGATCCTGAATGGTGAGATCCCCGGCAGGTTCGTTTGGCGTGAAGACGACGTGTCCGCATTCCTCACGACCGGACCGCTCGCCGATGGGCACACGCTGGTGGTTCCCACCGAGGAAGTGGACCGCTGGACCGACGCATCGCCGGAGACCCTGGCCCGTGTCATGGAGATTGCCCGGTGCATCGGGGCCGTGCAAGTGGACATTTTCAACGCCCGGCGGGCCGGCTTGATCGTGGCCGGGTACGAGGTCAACCACCTGCACGTCCACGTATGGCCCTCCCGGAGCATGGCCGACTTTGACTTCGGTTCTGCAGACCAGAACCCGGACCCCGCTGTCCTGGACGCCAACGCGGAAAAACTCCGTGAAGGCCTCCGCGCGGCCGGCTACGGGGAGTTCGTACCCGAAGGGTAGGTTCAGCTCCTGCGGGGAGTCATCGCCACCATCCCCGCGTAGGTGAAGCCGCCGCCGAACCCGAACAGCAGTGCGGGGACATCCTCCGGGATCCGCCCGGCATGCCACCATTTGCTCAACCCGAGGGGCACACTGGCCGCGGAGGTGTTCCCGGACTCGGTGACGTCGGTGATGACGATCCGGTCCGTCAGGCCGAGGGCTTCAGCGAGCGGCTCGATGATGCGCAGGTTGGCCTGGTGTGCTGCCAGGACCTGGATGTCGTCCATGGCCAGGCCGGCGCGGGCCACCACTTCGCGGGCGCGCTCCGGGGCCCTGGTCAACGCCCACCGGAGGACCTCCCTGCCGTTCTGCGAGAACCTGCCCGCCGGCGGGGAGATCCGGACGGCGTCCGCCATGCCCGCCTCCGAACCCCAGACCACCGGCCCAACCCGCGGTGTGGCGGACGGACGGACGACGGCGGCGCCGGCACCGTCGGCGGTGAGCACCGCCGTCGCGCGGTCCGTCCAGTCCGTGACCGCGGAAAGGGTTTCCGCCCCGACCACGATTGCGTGCGTGGCGCTTCCGGTACGGATGGCCTGGTCAGCCACGCCGAGGGCGTATTCGAAGCCGGAGCACGCGGTGTTGATGTCCATGATTCCCGGGCCGCGGCCGTCCCTGCCGAGGCCCAGTGCCTCCGCGATGCGGCCCGCGGTGTTGGGGGACCGCTCCGCCGCCGTGGTGGTGGCGACCACCACCAGGTCGATGTCGGAAGCGTCGACCCCGGAATCAGCGAGGGCCATGCGCGCAGCGGGAACCGCGAGGTCCACCACCGTTTCTCCCTCGGCCACAATGTGCCGGGTCACGATGCCCGTACGCTGCCGGATCCACTCGTCGCTCGTGTCCATCATGCCTTCCAGTTCATGGTTGTCCATGACATGCGCCGGCTGGGCGTGGCCCAAGCCGGCGAGCTCTGTCCCGGCAGGACCCTGGGCAAGCGTGATCTTCATTGAGTTCCTCTTCTCTGGACGGGCGTCGTCAGGCCGGTGCGAGCGCCTTGTTGAGCACCGCGCGGATGCGTTTCTCGGACACCGAATACGCGGTTCCCAGCTCGACGGCGAACAGGCTCACCCGAAGCTCCTCGAGCATCCAGCGCACCTGGGTTAACTCCCGGCCGGCGCGGCGGCCGGGCAGCAGCGCCGAGACGGCGTCGTCGTAGTCGTCTTCGAGCCGCTGGATCACGGCCATATTGACGGCGTCGCGCTGGACGTTCCCCGGCAGCCGCTCCAGCCGCTTTTCGATTGCGGCCAGGTACCGCGGCAGCTGGCTCAGCTGGGCGTAACCCGTGCGTGCTACAAAACCCGGGTAGACCAGCTGTTCCAGCTGGCTCCTGACGTCGTTCAACGCGCTGATCAAGGCCAGGCTGGTAGTGCCTTTGAGCTGTTTCTCAATCCGGCGGGTGCTCGCCAGGATGCGTTCGACCACCGCGGTCACGGTAAACACCGTATCGATCAGTTCGGCGCGGACCACCTCATACAGTGAATCGAAGGCCGTGCGGTCCCATGGCAGGTCCACCGGCGTGAGCTTGTCGATGGCCGCCAGCGCGCAGTCAGCGATCAGGGCCGAGACCGAACCGTGCGGGTTCTGGCTGAAGGTGAGCTTCTCCGTGTTGCTCAGGTGCTCCAGGACGTAGCGGTCCGGGGCTGGAACGCGCAGGGCCAGCAGCCTGATGACGCCGCCGCGCATCGCCTCGAGCTGTTCCTCCGGGGTTTGGAAGACGCGGAGGGAAACAGACTGGCCCTGGTCCACGAGCGCCGGATAGCCGGTGACGGTGTGGCCTTTGACCATGCTGCTGACCTGGCGCTCGATCGCGCCGAAACTCCACTCCGTCAAGCCGTCCTGCTCCACGAACCCGGCCGCGGCGTGCTGCCCCGGCACTCCTGGGGCCTGCTGCCGGGCCGCCGGGCCGTCGTCGGACGCCTTGCCGCCCCGGCGCTGCGCAGGGCCTGTACCGCCTGGCGCTGTGGTCGCGGGAGTGGCGCCGAGCGATTCGGCAATGGCACGCCGCGTTGCCGGTGCCAGCTGCTCCTGCAAGGCGGCAAGGTCCTTGCCCTCGCCGAGGACCTTGCCCTTGCTGTCCACCACCTTGAAGCTGACGCGCAGGTGCGTTGGCACGGAATCCCAGTTCCAGGAGCCGGGCGGGATGACCGCGCCGCGGAGGCGCCGCAGTGCCAGCTCCAGCGACGGCTCCAGCTCATCCGTGGCGGGGTCGAAGTCCGCTTCGAGGAGCGCCACCGCCTGGCGGGCAACGTCAGGGGCCGGAACAAAATTCTTCCGGACCTGCTTGGGCAGCGACTTGATCAGGGCAGTCACCAGCTCCACCCGCTGGCCCGGGATGAGCCAGCGGAAGGGAGCATCGTCGAGCTGGTTCAAGAACAGGACAGGCACCTCGGCCGTGACACCGTCGGAGGGGTCGGGCAATCCGCCCGGGGCCACCGGATGGAACTCGTACGTCAACGGGAGTTCGAAGCCCTTGTGCAGCCAGGTCTTCGGATAGGCGGACTCGTCCAGGTCCTCGGCATCGTCGCTGAGCAGCAGCGACTTGTCGTAGTCCAAGAGGTCCGGGTTATCGCGCCGGGCGTCCTTCCACCATTTGTCGAAATGGCGCTCGGACACCACGTCGGCGCCGATCCGGGCGTCATAGAAATCGAACAGCGTCTCATCGTCCACCATCAGGTCCCGGCGCCGCATGCGCGCCTCGAGTTCCTCGACCTCATGCAGCAGTGCCCGGTTGCGGTGGAAGAACTTGTGGTGGGTGCGCCAGTCGCCCTCCACCAGTGCGTGCCGGATGAACAGCTCCCTGGCCACCACCGGGTCAACGCGGCCGTAGTTGATCCGCCGCTGGGCGATGATGGGCACGCCGTAAAGGGTGACCTTTTCGTACGCCATGACGGCGCCCTGCTTGGTGGACCAATGCGGTTCGCTGTAGCTGCGCTTCACCAGGTCCGGCGCCACCTGCTCTGCCCAGACCGGATCAAACTTCGCTGCCACCCTGGCCCACAGCCGGCTGGTCTCCACCAGCTCCGCCGCCATCACGAACGTGGGGGACTTCTTGAACAGCGCTGAGCCCGGGAAAATGGCGAACCGGCTGCCGCGGGCGCCGGCGTACTCGCGTTTGCGTTCGTCCAGGATTCCGATGTGGCTCAGGAGCCCGGAAAGCAGGCTGATGTGGATGCCGTCATGGTTGCCCACCGGATCCGTGAGGCGCTTGTTGTCCAGGGTGATGCCCAGCGGCCGGGCGAGCTGGCGCAGCTGGGCAAAGAGGTCCTGCCATTCACGGACCCGAAGGTAGTTGATGAACTCGGCGCGGCACAGGCGGCGGAACGCCGACGAGGACAGCTCCTGCTGCTTCTCCTGCAGGTAGTTCCAGAGGTTCAGGAAGCCGGTGAAGTCGGAATTCTCATCGCGGAAGCGGTTGTGCTTTTCCGCTGCCAGCTGCTGTTTGTCCGTGGGCCGCTCCCGCGGGTCCTGGATGGTGAGGGCGGCGGCCAGGACCATGACTTCGCGGACACAGCCGCGTTTCCCGGCTTCCACGATCATCCGGCCGAGGCGGGGGTCCACCGGCAGCTGGGCGAGTTTTTGCCCGACGGCGGTGAGGCCGCTGCCCCTGGCCCCGCCCTTGGTGCCGGCCTCCGGGGTGCCGGATGCGTGCTGCGGCCTGGCCGGGGCCAGTGCGCCGAGTTCGCGCAGGAGGGTGACGCCGTCGTTGATGGCCCGCGTCTCCGGGGGCTCGACGAACGGGAAGTCCTCAACGTCCTTGGGGCTCTTGGCCACGCCCATGGCCGTCATTTGCAGGATCACGGCGGCGAGGTTGGTCCGGAGGATCTCCGGATCCGTGAACTTCGGCCGGGACTCGAAGTCTTCCTCGGAGTAGAGGCGGATGGCGATGCCGTCGGACACGCGTCCGCACCGGCCGGAGCGCTGGTTCGCTGACGCTTGCGAGACACGCTCGATGGGGAGGCGCTGGACCTTGGTGCGGTGCGAATAGCGGGAGATACGGGCAGTTCCCGTATCCACCACGTACTTGATGCCTGGAACCGTCAGCGATGTTTCGGCCACGTTGGTGGCCAGGATGATCCGGCGCTTGCTGCCCGGGTGGAACACTTTGTGCTGCTCCTGCAGGCTCAGGCGGGCAAACAGGGGGAGGATCTCGGTGTTGGCCAGCCTGCGGTTGGCCTGGATGCGTGGCTGCAGCGCCTCCGCTGCGTCACGGATTTCACGCTCCCCGGAAAAGAACACCAGGATGTCCCCGGGAGCCTCCGCCGCGAGTTCGTCGACGGCGTCGCAGACAGCATCCAGGGGATCGCGGTCTTCCTCAAGTTCGTCGTCCGAGGCGTCGTCCTCATCGGATTTCGGCTGCGACAACGGACGGTATCGGACTTCCACGGGGTACGTGCGGCCGGAGACTTCGATGATGGGAGCCGGTGCGTCCGCACTGCCGAAGTGGTTGGCAAACCGTTCAGGATCGATGGTGGCCGAGGTGATGATGACCTTCAGGTCCGGCCGCTGCGGGAGGACCCGCTTGAGGTAGCCCAGGATGAAGTCGATGTTCAGGCTTCGCTCGTGGGCCTCATCAATGATGATGGTGCTGTACTTGCGCAGCAGCCTGTCCCGCTGGATCTCGGCGAGGAGGATGCCGTCGGTCATCAGCTTGACCTTGGTGTCCTTGCTGACTTCGCCGGTGAACCGCACCTGGAAGCCGACCTCCTGGCCGATCTCCACGCCCAGTTCCTCTGCGATGCGCTCGGCCACGGTGCGCGCGGCCAGCCGGCGGGGCTGCGTGTGCCCGATCAGGCCCTTCTCGCCCAACCCCAGTTCCAGGCACATCTTGGGGATCTGGGTGGTTTTTCCGGAGCCGGTCTCGCCGGCGATAATGGTCACCTGGTTGGCGGCGATCGCTGCCATCAGGTCCTCGCGGCGCTCGGAAACCGGCAGCTCGGCGGGATAGGAAATATGAAAAGTCATGGCTGCAGACAGTCTACTGCTGCGTGGCGGAGCGATCGGCCGGGGCCGGCCCGCAGCCCGGCGGTCAGGCGGGCTCTTCCGGACTGTCCGCGGCACGTGCGCCGGCGCCGCCACCGGACTCCTCCGCCGCAGCCCGTGCTGTGTCCACCAGGATCCGCCAGGGACCGGTGAGGGCCTGTTCCGGAAGGGCCGCCCTGCGCCGGCCGGCAGTGATGGCGTAGATGAAGCGGTCCGGCTGCGGCGACTCGATGGCGGCGGCCGCCGCCCGCCTGGTGCTGGGAACGGTATCCCACGGGCAAGCCTCAAGAATGGGCTGCCATTGGCTGAGGTCGCTGTCCGTCCGGGCGTCGACGGTCCACACCCTGGTGGCAGCCGCGAGCCCGCCGCTGCGCTCCACCTTGATCTTCATTGCAGGCCCCCGGGCTTTCGGACGTTCCGGCGGCCGGAGGACGGCGCGCCGGAACAGTGGCTAAACCTTGACCCTCACAGTTTCCCACGCGCCGCGGACGGCGTCATGTTCTTTGGTTCCGGCGCCGAACAGGTCCACGGCCCCGCGCACCGTGGCACGGGCAAAGACGGTGAACGTGGCCGCCGCAGGCAGCGCGCCGTTGGTCAGTGTCTCGTACCAGATCCGGCCCGGCGCCTCCCATGCGTTGCCTCCGAGTGCGCTGGCCACCAGGTAGAAGGCGCGGTTGGGGATGCCGGAGTTGATGTGGACACCACCGTTGTCCGCGCTGGTCCGGACGTAGGAATCCATCGAGTCCGGCTGTGGATCCTTGCCGAGCACGTCGTCGTCGTACGCTGTTCCGGGCGCTTTCATGGAGCGGAGCGCTGCCCCCCGCACCTGGGGCGTAAAGAGGCCTTCGCCGATCAGCCAGCTTGCCTCGGCGGCCGACTGTTTCCTGACGAACTGCTCAACGAGCGCGCCGAAGACGTCGGACAGCGATTCGTTCAAGGCGCCCGCCTGGTTCCGGTAGGCGAGCCCGGCAGAGTACTGGGTGACCCCGTGGGCAAGTTCGTGCCCGATGACACTGACGGATTTGGTGAAGCGTTCGAATACCTCGCCGTCCCCGTCACCAAAGACCATCTGGCTGCCGTTCCAAAAAGCGTTGTCGTAGAGCTTGCCAAAATGCACCGTGGCATCGAGCTTCATTCCGCGGCCGTCCACTGAGTCCCGTCCAAAGGCCTCGGCATACAAGCGGTGCGTATGTCCCAGCCCGTCATAGGCCTCGTCCGCTGCGGCGTCGCCGGACGGAGCGGTACCTTCCGCGCGGACCAAGGTGCCAGGCAGTGTTTCGGTACCTCCGGCGTCGTAAATGCTGCGCGCCACCGGTTCCGGCGGTGCCTGGCGCAACCCGGCCGTTGGGGTGGCCACCCCCTGGGCGCGGGCTGCCTGGAACGATTCGACGTGTCCCAGGGCTTTCCTGGCGGCGCTCGCCGCGGCGGAGTATTGCGGTGCGGCCTCCCGGGCCAGCCGCCGCAACAGGTAGGGCGGAACGATGGAACAGAACGGAACATGCATGGCGTACCCCCTCAGTTAGGTCTTTTCAGACTACGAGCGGGCACTGACAATCGGCCGTAGGCACGGTACCCGGACTTGATGGGCCGTGCCGGCGCCCGGAAGCCGTGCGGTTGGGTACGGTAGGCCCATGGCGCAAACCGAAGAGCGATCCAAGTCCAGTTCAACGCTGCTGACGGTCATCATCGCGTTCGCGGCCAATATCCTCGTGGCGGCGGCCAAATCGGTGGCGGCCGTCCTCTCCGGATCGGCCTCGATGGCTGCGGAGGCAGCGCATTCCTGGGCGGACACCGGAAACCAGGTATTCCTGTTCTTCGCGGAGCGGCGGTCCGCCCGGCCCCGCGACAAGGGCCATCCCATGGGTTACGGGCGGGAAGCGTACGTGTGGTCGATGTTCGCAGCGTTTGGGCTTTTCACCGCCGGCGCGGTGGTTTCCATCATGCACGGCATCCAGGAGATTATTCAGCCCGAGCCTGCCGCAGACTTCATGGTGGCGTACGTGGTCCTGGCCGTCGCCTTTGTATTTGAGGGGATTTCGTTCATCCAGGCCTTCCGGGAAACCCGCAAGGCGGCCCACGAGCTGGAACGGCACACCCTGGAGCAGGTCCTCATCAGCTCCGACCCCACCCTGCGCGCCGTGTTCGCGGAGGATGCGGCCGCGCTGATCGGACTCGTCGTGGCCTTCGTGGGCGTGTTCCTGCACCAAGTCACCGGCTCGCCGCTGCCCGATGCCATCGGTTCGATCGTCGTGGGGGTGCTGCTCGCCGTCGTCGCCGTCCTGCTGATCGACCGCAACCGGCGCTTCCTCGTGGGCCAAGGCGTCACCCCGGACATCGAACGGTCCATGGCACGGCGGATGCTGGAGCACCAGGACATCGCCAGGCTCACGTACCTGCACCTCGAGTTCGTCGGGCCCCGGAAGCTGTACCTTGTTGCCGCCGTGGACTTGCAGGGCGACCACCCTGAGCACGAAGTGGCGGTGGCCCTGCGCCGGATCGAGCGCGAACTGGAGGACCACGAATCGGTCGAGGAAGCCGTGCTGACGCTGGCCACACCGGATGAGGCCGCACTGAGTTTTTAATGACGCGAAAACCAAAAACCCCGCCGCTTCAGTGAAGCGGCGGGGTTTTCCTGTGGTGCCCTCGATAGGATTCGAACCTACGACCTTCTGCTCCGGAGGCAGACGCTCTATCCCCTGAGCTACGAGGGCAATCCGGACTTCCTGCCGTTGCCGGCGGGACGTCCTAGAGCTTAGCAGGAAGGTGGCCCGCAAGGGAAAACCGTCCTTGGCGGCACGCTTGGGGCCGGCCGCGGTGCCTGTTCAGTAGCCCGAAAAGGAGTCGGTGTGGACGCGGCGCGCCCCCGCCCGGCGGGCTTCGCGGCGCAGCGCGGCAACGCTCGCCGGGGACCCGGACACATAGACCTCCCGGCCCGCGATATCCGGGACCAGCGCGGTCAGCATCCCTGCGTCCAGCCTGTGGCCCGGTGTGTGGGCGCCGGCACCCTCCGAAGCGGCACCTTCAGGCCCGGGGAACGCCGGAGCCAGTCCCGACGGCGGCCCGGAACCATCGGCCACCCGCACCAGGACCCTGACGCCCGAGTTGCGGAGTTCGTCCGCATACGCCACCTCGTCCGCGCTCCGGGCCAGCAGCAGGAGCACGGCATCCCGGTCCCGCAGTCCTCCGGCGGACAGATGCGATACGAACGGGGTGATACCGATGCCCGCCGCGACCAGGAGCACGGGCCTGTGGGGGTCGCGGGGAAGGACGAAATCGCCACCCACGGACGTAGCCGTGACTTCATCGCCCGGGCGCAGGTCCAACAACGCCTTCTTGGCCCCGGACAGCGGCCCGGCGGTCCGCACCCCGAACCGGACTAACCGGTCGCGCGGAGAACCCGTCAGGCTGAACACCCGGCGCCGCCCCTTGCCGTCACGCTTCCCGTGCGGAAGATCCAGTTCCATGTATTGCCCGGGCACGAACCGGACCGGCCGGGACGGAACAAATGAGAACTCCGTAGTGCTGGGAGTGAGCGGCCGGGTGCCGGCGAGCCGCAGCTTCACCGCGCCGCGCTGGCCCGCCAGGAAGGCCAGGAGGTTGCCGGCCAGGAGGGCCGCTTCCGGCGAATTCGCAAAAGTTCCCAGGTTGTAGGGGACGGCAAACAGGATCCCCACCACGGCGGCCAGGGACAGTTGCTGCCAACGCCGCGGAGGCAGGGTCAAGGGTTCGGTGAGCATGAATCCCACGAAGAACAGCACCGGCCGCTGGGCCAGGGCCTGGTAAACGGCCATGCCGGCGGTCATGCCCGCACGGATCAGTTCACCCGTGATGATGGCGGTGGCCACCACGGTGAACACCGATGCCATCAGCACCTTGCGGGTCCGGTACAGGACCAGCAGCACGCCGGGAACCACCAGCCACAGCATGGCGGGGGTGGCGGCCCACCAGGTGGCGATGTTCATCCCGGTGAGCCCGGTGACGAAAGCACCTGCCGCGGCGGGATTGAAGATGTGCCGCCCCCGCCATGCCAAGGCATATTTCGACGCCGACGCCAGCACGCACGCCAGCGCCACCCCTGCGAGATCCATCGGTTGCAGGGACGGCCAGAACAGGAAGTACAAGAGGAGCCCCGTGATCAGCGAAGACTCCGAATGGGGGTTCACCCGGAAGACCGCTGCCAGTCCACGGTTGGTGGCGTAGGTCAGTCCCAGGCACAGGGCCAGGTGCGCCAGCATCTCCGGAATGCCGAACGTCAACCAGCCCAGCACGTCGAGCAGCAGGCTGTAGGCCGCAAGGGCGGCCAGGACCAGCAGGATCAGCCGGTACATGGTGAGCTTGCCCACGGCAGAACCCACCCGGCCGGCCAGGGAGGGAAGCGGGCCTGCTTGCGGTGTTTCCACGGGCTTCATGCGAACAGTGTCCCTTCGAAGGCGGCTGAATAGGCTGCGCTGCCGTCGGAAAAAACGGTCAGCCAGGAAAACTCGAACTCATCCTCAAGCGTGCCGCCCGGAACGAAGAAAAGCGCCGTCGCCAGAGCATCGGCCAGCACCGCGGTGTCCGCCAGTGCCCAGGTGGCGACGGCGGTCCGGACCGGCTGTCCGGTTGTTCCGTCGAGCACGTGGTGCAGTCCGTCGCCCCAGGCACGCCGGTTGGCCGCGGAAGCACACAGGGCCCGCCCGGCCAGCTCCACGACGCCGATGGCCTGGGCCGGGTTGTAGGGGTGTTCGAGGGCAACACTGACGGGGTCCGGGCCGCGGACCAGCAGGTCGCCGCTGGCATCAATGATGAAGGATCCGGCGCCGGCGCCTTCCAGTTCGGCGGCCAGCAGGTCCACCAACAAACCCTTGCCGGCGGCGCCGATGTCCAGCACCACCGGCTCGCTGGCCGTCAGGCTGGTCCCGGACCAGCTGAGGACCGACTCCCAGGCGGGCGCGGGGAGTGGCGGACCTGCCGGCCGGAGCGAGTAGGCGGGATCGTAACCCAGCCGTTCCAGGCTGCCGCCGATCAGCGGCGTCATGGCGCCACCGGTCAAACCGTACAGTGTGGAATACAGCGGGCCGAGCGCTGCGGCCTCGTCGGGAAACCGATAGCGCCCCGGTGCGCGTGCCATCGCCGCCACCAGCGAGTCGGCCCTGAACCTGGACCACGCGGCGTCGAACCCTTCAATGCGGTCCAGGAGGCTCTCCCGCAGCGCCGCCGTCAAGGGCAGGGGAGTGGAGATCTCCCAGTCGGTGCCGATCCCCTGGAACGCAAAGCCCTCCCAGTCCGTTCCGGACACCGCCTACTGCGCCTCCGACTTGATCTTGCCCACGGCCTGGTTGAAGCCTCCGCTGGTCAGGGACGAGCCGGCGACCTTGGACACATTGAGTTCGTCGAGGTTCTTGCCCACCACCTGCGCCGCGATGCCGCCGGCGAACTCGCCCTGGAACTTGCGGGTATTCGGGTTGGACGGGTGCTGGGTGATCTGCACGTCGGTGACTTTTCCCGCGGCCAGGGTCAACTGCACGCCGACCGTTTCCGTGCCGTTGGGGGAAACGTAGTTGCCGTCCGCGCTGTAGGTGCCGTCCTTGTAGCTGCCACCGCTGCCGGCCAATGCGGTGGAGCCGCCCGATGCCGCGGCGGAGCTGTTTCCGGCGGCGCCGTTGGTGGCCGGCGGGGCTTCGGCCGCCGAGGGTGCGCAGCCCGCCACGGTTCCGGCCAGTGACAAGCCGGCGATTCCGGCGTAGAGGGTCCGGCGGAGGGCGCCGCCCGCTGCCGGCGGGCTTGCGGGTACGGACGGGCTTGTGCGGGTGGAGGGTCTCATGAAGGCTCTCGTTTCACTCGGAGGTCATGCCGTGCGGCAGTGGCTACGCTCTGGACAACGCCGGATCTGCCCGAAAGGTTCACCCGGGGGGCTCCGGCCGGCGTTAAATTCTTTGCTGTCACTGGCCCCCGGTAGGCTAGGGGGGTGACTCCCGAAGAACTTTCCCTCGCCATATCCGCCTGCCTCAAGGACGCCGTCGCCGCCGGCGAAATCGCCCTTGCGGAATCAGCAATTCCTGCTGAGGTGCGCGTGGAGCGACCCAAGAACAGGGACCACGGCGACTGGGCCACCAACATCGCCCTCCAGCTCGCCAAGCCGGCGGGGACCAACCCGCGTGAATTCGCTGCCATCCTCAGTACCCGGCTGAAGTCCATCAATGGTGTTTCCGCGGTGGATATCGCCGGCCCGGGCTTCCTGAACATCACCGTTGACGCCGCGGCAGCCGGTGCCCTGGCCAAGGCCATTGTCGAAGCAGGCCGGAGCTACGGCACCAACACCGCGCTCGCCGGGCACACCGTCAACATGGAGTTCGTCTCCGCGAATCCCACCGGGCCGCTGCACATCGGCCACACCCGCTGGGCAGCGCTCGGGGATGCCATCGCGCGCGTGCTGCGGGCCTCCGGGGCCGATGTCACGGCCGAGTACTACATCAACGATGCCGGGTCGCAGATGAACACCTTTGCGCACTCCGTCTACAACCGGCTGCATGGCCTCCCGGTGCCAGACGGTGGCTACCCCGGGCAGTACATCGCCGATCTCGGCCACGAGGTCCTCACCGCGCACCCGGACATCCGCGAGCTCACCGAGGTAGCCGCGCTGCCCGTCATCCGTGCTGCGGCCTACGAAGCCCAGATGAAGGACATCAAAGCGACGCTGGCGGACTTCGGCGTCGAGTTCGACGTCTTCTTCTCCGAGCAGGAGCTGCACGACGCCGGCGCGATCGAGAGTGCCGTGGCACGCCTGCGCGAACAGGGCCACGTGTTCGACGACGGCGGTGCGGTCTGGCTGCGGACCACGGACTTTGGCGACGACAAGGACCGGGTGATGGTCCGCGCCAACGGCGAGCCCACCTACTTCGCCGCCGACGCCGCCTACTACCTGTCCAAGAAGGACCGCGGCTTCACCGAGAAGATCTACCTGCTCGGCGCCGACCACCACGGTTACATCAACCGGCTGAAGGCGATCGCCGCCGCTGCCGGTGATGACCCCGAGGTGAACATCGAGGTCCTGATCGGCCAGCTGGTCTCCGTCAACGGAGCCAAGCTGTCCAAGCGCGCGGGCAACATCATCGAGCTCAAGGACCTGATCGAGTGGCTGGGCAAGGACGCGGTCCGCTACTCGCTGGCCCGGTTCCCGGCCGATTCCCCGCTGACCCTGGACCCCGAGCTGCTCAAGAAGCACAGCAACGAGAACCCGGTGTTCTACGTCCAGTACGCCCACGCCCGTTCCCGCGGCGCCGCGCGCAATGCGGTGGCCGCCGGCGTGGAACGCCAAGTGGACGGCCGCGACAGCTTCGAGGCCTCGCTGCTGGACCACGCCACGGAAAACGAACTGCTCTCCTACCTGGGCAGCTACCCGTCCATCGTGGCCAAGGCCGCGGAACTGCGTGAACCGCACCGCGTGGCACGGCACCTCGAAGCCATCGCCGGGGCCTACCACCGGTGGTATGACGCGTGCCGGATTGCGCCCATGGGTGACGAACCGGTCACCGACCTCAACCGCACGCGGCTGTGGCTCAACGACGCCACCAGCCAGGTGCTCGCCAACGGACTTGACCTGCTGGGCGTTTCGGCGCCGGAACGGATGTGAGCACCGTGACGGTATCCTCAAGCACCGCATCCCCGCTGGCCCCCGAGTGGCTGCAGGTCCCGGCCGACCTGAACGCGCTCCACCAGCCCATGTGGGCCGGCAGCGTGGTCCGGAACGGCGCCGGCGCCCTCACCGTGGGCGGAGTGGACGTCCACGCCCTGAAGGAGCAGTTCGGGACGCCGCTGTTCGTCATGGACGAGGCCGATTTCCGTTCCCGCGCCCGGGCCTTCAAGGACTCTTTCGACGCCGCCTTTGCCGATATTTGCGGCGGCGTGGACGTCTACTACGCAGGGAAGTCCTTCCTGTGCACCGCAGTGGTGAAGTGGGTCGAGGAGGAAGGGCTGCGCCTGGACACCGCATCGGGCGGAGAACTGGCGGTCGCTGCACGCGCCGGAATTCCCGGCGAACGGGTGGCACTGCACGGAAACAATAAATCCGATGACGAGATCCACCGCGCGCTGGACATGAAGCTCGGCCGCATCGTGGTGGACAGCCTTGACGAGCTGGTCCGCGTCGGGGCCATCGCGCAGGCCCGCGGCGAACAGGCCAAGGTCATGCTTCGGCTGACGCCCGGCGTGCACGCCCACACGCACGAGTTCATCGCCACCGCGCACGAGGACCAGAAGTTCGGCCTCTCGATGGCAGCGGACACCACCGCGGAAGCAGGCGTCTCCGCAGCCGAAGAAGCAGTTGCCGCGGCGTCAGCCCACCCCGGCATCGAGTTGCTGGGCCTGCACTGCCACATCGGGTCGCAGATCTTCGAACCCGATGGCTTCGCGCTGGCTGCCGAAAAACTGCTGCGCTTCCTGGCGGCCATGCAGGGGAAATACTCCATCACCATGCCGGAACTCGACCTCGGGGGCGGTTACGGGATCGCCTACACGCCGGTGGACACCCCCCGCCCCGCAGCGGAGATCGCGACGGCGATGGCCGCCGTCGTGCGTTCAACCTGCGCCGAGCTGGGCATCGACGCGCCGCGGATCTCGATCGAACCCGGGCGCGCCATCGTGGGCAGCACCACCTTCACCCTGTACGAGGTGGGTACGCTCAAGACCGTTCGCGTGGACGCTCCCTCCGGGGCCGGCGGTGACGCCGGCAACAACGTTACGTATCCGCGCCGGTATGTTTCGGTGGACGGCGGCATGAGCGATAACGCCCGCCCGGTGCTGTACGACGCGGATTATTCGGCTGTCCTGGCCTCCCGCACCTCCGGCGCGGCCCCGCAGTTGTCCCGCGTGGTGGGCAAACATTGCGAGAGCGGCGACATAGTTGTTAGAGATGTATATCTGCCCGGGGACGTGGCAGCCGGTGATCTGCTTGCCGTACCGGGGACCGGCGCCTACTGCTGGGCCCTCTCGAGCAACTACAACTATCTGGCCCGGCCGGGCGTTGTCGCGGTGCGCGACGGATCTGCCCGGCTGATTGTCCGCGGGGAAACCGAAGAAGATCTTTTGAACCGCGACATGGGAGCCTGAATGACGGAAATGCGAACCCTGAAAGTGGCCCTGCTGGGCTGTGGCAACGTTGGGGCCCAGGTTGCGCGGATCCTGCTTGAGGACGCCGATGCCCTTGCCGCCCGTGCCGGGGCACGACTCCAG
Organism: Pseudarthrobacter sp. MOO14; assembly: GCF_058267675.1. Lineage (NCBI taxonomy): Bacteria > Bacillati > Actinomycetota > Actinomycetes > Micrococcales > Micrococcaceae > Pseudarthrobacter > Pseudarthrobacter sp. MOO14. Next base: position 745,213 of record NZ_CM177849.1, on the reverse strand, counting down.
CTCAGCGGGATCGCCGTGCGCAACGTCAACGGCCACCGCGACGTCGAACTGCCCCAGGAACTCTTCACCACCGACGCCGGGACCCTGGTCAAGGACGCGGACCTGGTGATTGAACTGATGGGCGGCATCGAACCGGCGCGTACGCTGATCCTCTCCGCGCTGCAGAACGGTGCCTGCGTGGTGACCGGCAACAAGGCACTCCTGGCGCAGGATGGCCCCACGCTCTACGAAGAGGCAGACAAAGCCGGCGTCCAGCTCTCCTACGAAGCCGCCGTCGCCGGAGCCATCCCGATCCTCCGACCCATCCGCGACAGCCTCTCCGGCGACCGGATCACCCGGGTGCTGGGTATCGTCAACGGCACCACCAACTTCATCCTCGACCAGATGGACAGCACCGGCGCCCAGTTCGCGGACGCCCTCGCCGAAGCCCAGCGCCTCGGCTACGCCGAAGCGGACCCCACCGCCGACGTCGAAGGGCACGACGCCGCGGCGAAGGCCGCCATCCTGGCGTCCCTGTCGTTCCACACCCGGTTTGCCCTGGAGAACGTCCACTGTGAAGGCATTTCCGCCGTCACAGCTTCGGATATCGCCGCGGCCAAAGACGCCGGCTTCGTGATCAAGCTGCTGGCCATCGCGGAGAAACTGACCGGTGCGGACGGCAAGGAAGGCGTGTCCGTCCGCGTCCACCCCACCCTGCTGCCGCGCGAACATCCGCTGGCGGCCGTCCGCGGCGCCTTCAACGCCGTCTTCATCGAGGCCGAAAACGCCGGCGAGCTGATGTTCTACGGCCAGGGCGCCGGCGGTACCCCCACCGCGTCCGCCGTGATGGGAGACCTCGTTTCCGCTGCACGGCGACTGGTCCTGGGCGGACCGCAGCGCACCGAGACCACCACCGGCCATGTCCCGGCGCTGCCCATCGAGGCCGCGACCACCAGCTACTACATCGGGCTGGACGTCGCGGACCAGCCAGGCGTGCTGGCCCGGATCGCCCAGCTCTTTGCCGAGCACGGCGTATCCATCGAAATCATGCGGCAAACCATCCACCGCGACGCCGAATCCAACGTGGAGTCGGCCGAGCTGCGGATCGTCACCCACCGCGCGTCAGAGGCTGCCCTCGCAGCCACCGTCGAGGCCGTGAAGGGCCTGGACGTCATCAATTCAGTTACATCCGTTCTGCGGGTAGAAGGAGTCTAAGTGGCTCACCAATGGCGCGGCGTCATCCGCGAATACGCTGACCGTCTGCCCGTGACGGAGTCCACCAGGGTCATCACCCTGGGCGAGGGCGGCACCCCGCTGGTGCACGCGCAGAAGCTCTCCGAACTCACCGGCTCCCAGGTCTACCTGAAGGTGGAGGGGATGAACCCCACCGGATCCTTCAAGGACCGCGGCATGACCATGGCCATGACGGCCGCAGTGGCTTCCGGCGCCAAGGCCGTGGTGTGCGCCTCCACCGGCAACACTTCGGCTTCCGCTGCCGCCTACGCCACCGCCGCCGGGCTGAAGTGCGCCGTCCTGGTGCCCGAAGGCAAGATCTCCATGGGCAAGCTCAGCCAGGCCATCGCGCACGGCGCCACCTTGCTGCAGGTTGACGGCAACTTCGACAACTGCCTGGACATCGCCCGCAAGCTGGGGGAGTCCTACCCTGTCTTCCTGGTCAACTCCGTCAACCCTGCCCGCATCCAGGGCCAGAAGACCGGCGCCTTCGAAGTGGTGGACGCCCTGGGCGACGCCCCGGACATCCACGTCCTGCCAGTGGGCAACGCCGGCAACATCACCGCCTACTGGAAGGGCTACAAGGAGTACTCCGCACCGTTTGAGTCGGAGACCGCCGGGACGCTGCCCGCCGTCTCCACCAAGACGCCTGCCATGTGGGGCTTCCAGGCCGCCGGAGCCGCACCCTTCGTCGCCGGACACCCGATCACCGAGCCGGACACCATCGCCACTGCCATCCGCATCGGCAACCCCGCATCCTGGGACGGTGCCGTCGGCGCACGCGACGAGTCCGGCGGCCTCATCGACGCCGTGACGGACGAGGAAATCCTGCACGCCCACCGCTGGCTGTCCGCCAAGGAAGGCGTCTTCGTCGAGCCCGGCTCCGCAGCCGGCGTGGCGGGCCTGCTCAAGAAGCACGCCGCAGGCGAAGTTCCCGGCGGGAAGACCATCGTCATCACCGTCACCGGGCACGGCCTCAAGGACCCGCAGTGGGCCCTCCGCACCGAGGACGGCAGCGACGTGCAGCCGGTCAAGGTGCCCAACGACGTCGTCACCGTGGCCGCTGAGCTGGGACTGGAAGAAAAGTAGCCTTGGACGCCACCTCGCAGGCCGCCGTCGGGCTGCACCTCATTGAGCCCGGCCAGAGGGTCACCGTCCGCGTCCCCGCGACGTCGGCCAACCTGGGCCCCGGGTACGACAGCCTGGGGCTTGCCCTGGCCCTGCACGACACCCTCACCGTGGAAAGCCTGGACACCGACGAACTCCTGTTCGAGCTCCGCGGCGAGGGCGCCGACACGCTGCCCCGCGATGCCAGCCACCTGGTCATCCGCGCCATGGATGCGGCGTTCGAGCGGCTGGGTTACCGCCACGGCGGCCTGAAGGTGACCGCCGAGAACGTCAACCCGCACGGGCGCGGGCTCGGGTCCTCCGCCTCTGCCGTGGTTGCCGCCGTCACTGCCGCCAACGCCATGGTGCCTGCCGGCAGCCGGCGCGGAAAGGACTGGATCCTCCAGCTCACCAGCGAACTGGAAGGCCATCCGGACAACGTCGCACCCGCCATATTCGGCGGACTGGCGCTGTCGTGGCAGGACAGTGAGCAGTACAGCAGCACCAGTGCCACCGTGGCCGGGGACGTCATTCCCATCGTCGCCGTACCGGACTTCGAACTCTCCACGGAGGCCGCGCGGGCCCTGCTCCCGGCGTCCGTGGGACACCACGCCGCCGCGATGAATTCCGGCCGTGCAGCACTGCTGATCCACGCGCTCACCCAAAAACCCGAATTCCTGTTGCCGGGCACCGAAGACTACCTGCACCAGAGCTACCGCGCAGAGGCCATGCGGCCCAGTGCGGCGCTGATCGGCGCCCTGCGCAAAGCCGGCTACGCCGCGGTTGTCTCCGGCGCCGGTCCCACCGTCCTGGTGCTGGCAAACGGCGCGGCCCAGGCAGGGGATGCCCTGGCCTTCATCGAGTCCTTCACCGCAAACAACACGCCGGATATTGGCTGGCGCGTACTGAAGCTCGCAGTGGACGTTGAAGGTGCTAAGGTGGACATGCACCGGCGGTAATTCCGCCTATCTGATCTGCTCGTGCATTCAGTTGCTGTTTTGATCTACCGACTGTGAATGTATTCCGGTGCCGCCTGCTTGGTCTGTCGCAGGAAATTGCAGCATCCAACTGCCCCTGAACCGTCAGCCCGGCGTTGCTCCAAGAGTGCAGCGCAAGGTGAATCAGTATCCGGCCCTGCTGGCCGAAATCCAACCGGCAAGGCCGAAAAATCCCGGCTGCAGATCTGAACTGCGGCCCAGATCAAATCATCGCGTCCAGCTCCTCGTCTGGACGCCGTCGAGGGGGAAGGATCCTTCGTGACCGAAACCACTGAGCTGTCACCAGCTGTGGACCACACATCTTCTGCTGCCGAATCATCGGCTGCACCCGCCAAGAGCAGCGGCCTTGCAGGCCTCAAGCTCGCCCAGTTGCAGGCCCTGGCCAGCCAGCTCGGCATCTCCGGCGGCTCCCGCATGCGCAAGGGGGACCTGGTCTCGGCCATTTCCGCCCACCGTGCCGGAACCCTCACCGCCAAGGCTCCTGCCAAGGCAACCGTCAAGGCACCGGAGAGCGTCGAGGCCCCGGCCGCAGCAGCCGCCCCGGCGGCTACGGAAGCCCCCGCCGCCGAGGCCCCCGCCGCAGAAGGCAGCCGCGCCCGTGGCCGCGGCCGCAGCCGCCGCGCGGTCAGTGACGGTGTGGTTGCCCCGGCAGCCGCGGCTCCCGTCGTCGAGACCGCTGCTGCACCGGCCGCCGAAGCGCCGTCTGCGGTGTCCGCAGAAGCCACCGAGGGCACGGAAGGCGCCTCGGAGCGCCGCCAGCCCCGAACCCGCAACCGCCGTCGCAGCGAGGCCGCTGCAGCCTCCGTCCAGGAGGCTCCGGTGGAAACCCCGGCAGAGCAGCCGGCCACGGAACAGCGGGCAGGCGAGCAGCGCACCGAAACCCCCGCAGCCGAGTCCGGCGACGCCGGCCAGCGCACCGAGCGCCGTGACGGCGGCCGCACCCGCGGCGGCCGCGACACCACCGCCCGGGATTCCGACGGCGGCCGGGACAACGCAGGCAGCCGCGACGCCGGCCAGCGTGACGGCAACCGCGACAACAACCGCGACAACGACGACACCGACGGCGGCAGCCGCCGGAACCGCCGGAACCGCCGGGACCGGAATGACCGCAACGACCGCTCCGGCGGCCAGGACCGCGACAACTCGCGCAACGACCGCTTCCGCGACCGCAACGACCGCCGCCGCGGGCGCAACCAGGGACCCGACGTCGACGACGTCGAGGTCACCGAGGACGACGTCCTGCTTCCGGTCGCCGGCATCCTGGACGTCCTGGAGAACTACGCGTTCATCCGCACGTCCGGCTACCTGCCCGGCCCCAACGACGTCTACGTCTCACTCGCCCAGGTCAAGAAGTACAACCTGCGCAAGGGTGACGCCGTCGTCGGCGCAATCCGCGCCCCCCGCGAAGGCGAAGACCGCAACCAGCAGTCCAACCGCCAGAAGTTCAACGCCCTGGTCCGCGTCACCTCCGTCAACGGCAAGACCGCCGAAGAACTCAAGGACCGCGTCGAGTTCGCCAAGCTGGTGCCGCTCTACCCGTCCGAGCGACTGCGCCTCGAGACCGACCCCAAGAAGATCGGTCCCCGCGTCATCGACCTCGTGGCCCCGATCGGCAAGGGCCAACGCGGCCTGATCGTCTCCCCGCCCAAGGCCGGAAAGACGCTCATCCTGCAGTCCATCGCCAACGCCATCACCACCAACAACCCTGAGGTCCACCTCATGATGGTGCTCGTTGACGAACGTCCTGAAGAAGTGACGGACATGCAGCGCACCGTCAAGGGCGAGGTTATCGCCTCCACCTTCGACCGTCCCGCCGACGACCACACCACCGTGGCCGAACTCTCCATCGAACGCGCCAAGCGCCTCGTGGAAATGGGCATGGACGTGGTGGTCCTCCTGGACTCCATGACCCGCCTGGGCCGCGCCTACAACCTGGCAGCACCGGCCTCCGGCCGCATCCTGTCCGGTGGCGTCGACTCTGCCGCCCTCTACCCGCCCAAGCGCTTCTTCGGTGCCGCCCGCAACATCGAAAACGGCGGCTCGCTCACCATCCTGGCCACCGCGCTCGTCGAGACCGGCTCCAAGATGGACGAGGTCATCTTCGAAGAGTTCAAGGGCACCGGCAACATGGAACTGCGCCTGTCCCGCCAGCTGGCCGACAAGCGCATCTTCCCCGCCGTTGACGTGAACGCCTCCGGCACGCGGCGCGAGGAGAACCTGCTCTCGCCCGAAGAAGTCAAGATCATGTGGAAGCTGCGCCGCGTCCTCTCCGGACTCGAAACCCAGCAGAGCCTTGAACTGCTCACCAACAAGATCCGGGAAACCCAGAGCAACGTTGAGTTCCTCATGCAGGTCCAGAAAACGACGCTTGGTGCGAAGTCGGATAACGACAAGTAGCTGAGTTAAGGGGCGGGCGCTGGTGCGTTCGTGCGGTGGGTGCCGCGCGGATGTTCCGCCCCCGCCCCTTCGCGTTGCAGTTGACGTACTGCGTACGTCAACTGCAACGCTCCGACAGGCCCGATGCCACTCCCGGGGCGGAACATCCGCGCGGCAGTTGCGGGCTCGCTCACCATGGCGCGCCGCTTCCTGTGCCTGATTTAAGATGGGCACAGAACGAAAGGTTTTGAAATATGTTTGAGTCCGTACAGGGCCTGCTTGATGAGCATGACGCTATCCAGGCGCAGCTGGGGGATCCTGCTGTTTATGCTGACCAGCGGCTTGCCCGGAAGCTGGGGCGGCGGTCGGCTCAGCTTAATGGCATCGTGGAGGCCTACCACCGGTGGGAGGGGCTCAGGGACGATCTCGCCGCTGCCAAGGAAATGGCTGCCGAGGACCCCGAATTCGCTGCCGAGGTGCCGGAACTGGAAGCCTCGCTCGAGACCGCTGCCGCCAAGCTGCGGCGCCTCCTCATTCCGCGCGATCCCGACGACGCCCGCAACGTGATCCTTGAAGTCAAGGGCGGCGAAGGCGGCGATGAGGCCGCCCTGTTCGCCGGCGACCTGCTGCGCATGTACACCCGGTACGCCGAATCCCGCGGCTGGAAGACCGAAATCATCTCCGCCACGGAATCCGACCTTGGCGGCTACAAGGACGTCCAGGTTGCGGTCAAGGGGAACTCCAACGACCCCGCCGAAGGCGTCTACGCCCGGCTCAAATTCGAAGGCGGCGTGCACCGCGTCCAACGCGTGCCCGTGACCGAATCCCAGGGCCGCATCCACACCTCCGCTGCCGGCGTCCTGGTCCTGCCTGAGGTCGATGAGCCCGAAGAGCTCGAGATCAACCAGAACGACCTCAAGATCGACGTCTACCGTTCCTCCGGTCCCGGCGGCCAGTCCGTCAACACCACGGACTCGGCCGTCCGCATTACGCACCTTCCCACCGGCATCGTGGTGGCCATGCAGAACGAGAAGTCCCAGCTGCAGAACCGCGAAGCCGGCATGCGCGTGCTCCGGGCGCGCATCCTGGCGCACCAGCAGGAGCAGATCGACGCCGAGAACTCGGCCCAGCGCAAGTCGCAGATCCGCACCATGGACCGCTCCGAGCGCATCCGCACCTACAACTACCCGGAAAACCGGATCGCGGACCACCGCACCGGCTACAAGGCGTACAACCTGGACCAGGTGATGAACGGCGACCTCGAACCGGTCATCCAGTCCGCCATCGAGATGGACGAGCAGGCGCGGCTGGACGCCATCGGCGACTGACCGGAAGCCAACCATGAGTGAGCCCACCGAGACGGCCCCTGCCCAGTCCCTGGCCGCAGCCGTACGAGAGGCCGCGGAACGCCTGGCCGAGGCCGGTGTCCCCAGCCCCCGGGCCGACGCGGAGTTGCTGGCGGACCACCTCCTCAATGTCGGGCTGGGACGCCTCCGCGCCCTGATGCTCGGCGATACGGCTGCGCCCGCGGGCTATGCCGAGCTGGTGGCTGAACGCGTCCGCCGCATTCCGTTGCAGCACATCACCGGGGTGGCGCACTTCCGCTACCTTGAGCTGGCGGTCGGTCCCGGCGTGTTCATTCCCCGGCCGGAAACCGAATCCGTGGTCCAGCTGGCCATCGACCACGTCAAGGGCATGCAGGCGCCCCGGATCGTGGACCTGGGCACCGGCTCGGGCGCCATCGCCGGCTCCGTCGCGCACGAGGTGCCCGGTGCCGACGTGCACGCGGTAGAGTTCAGCCCGTTTGCGCACGCCTGGGCGGCGAAGAACCTGGCGCCCCTCGGCGTCAACCTCGTCCTGGGGGACCTGCGCAACGCGCTGCCGGAACTCAACGGAACAGTCGACGTCGTGATCTCCAACCCGCCATACATCCCGGCCGCCGCCACCCCCAATGAACCCGAAGTGGCCCTGCATGACCCGCCCGAGGCGTTGTACGGCGGGGGAGCGGACGGCATGGAACTCCCGACGGCGGCAGCGGCCTCGGCTGCCCGGCTCCTGCGTCCCGGGGGCTACTTCGTCATGGAACACGCTGAAGTCCAGGCAGGCTGGATTGCCGCCATGCTCGACCGGACCGGCGCCTGGACAAGCATCAATACGCACCTGGACCTCAACGGCAAGGAGCGCGCCACCAGCGCCGTGCTCGCGGACCAGGCCACACGGAATGAAAGAATGGGCCAGTGACCACAACCTACAACTGCACCATCGACGACGAGCGGGCACAGGGCCTGGAACACGCCCAGCGTGCCATCAGCGAAAAGAAGTGCGTGGTTCTGCCCACGGACACCGTCTACGGGATCGGCGCGGACGCATTCTCGCCGCATGCTGTCACCATGCTGCTGGTATCAAAGGGCCGGAGCAGGACCATGCCGCCGCCGGTCCTGATTCCGCGTATCAACGCACTGGACGGCCTGGCCACGGACGTGTCAGCTGACGCGCGCAAGCTCGCCGAAGCCTTTTGGCCCGGCGGCCTCACCCTGATCCTGCACGCCCAGCCCTCGCTCGACTGGGACCTCGGCGAGACCAAGGGAACCGTGGCGCTGCGCATGCCTGCTGACGAGGTAGCCCTGGAGCTGCTGACCCTGACGGGCCCGCTCGCCGTCTCCTCTGCCAACCGCACCGGCCAGGCACCGGCGCAAACGGCGGCAGCGGCGCGCGAACAGCTGGCCGACTCCGTCGAGGTGTACCTGGAAGGCGGCCCGCGTCCACTGGAAGGTGACGCCGGCGTCCCGTCAACCATCGTGGACGCCACCGGCCCCGTCCTCCGCGTGGTCCGCAACGGGGCGGTCAGCCTCGACCGGTTGCGCGAGCACGTCCCCGGTGTCCTGGGGCTCGGAGAAATCCCGATGGCAGAGGAAGAACCGCACGCCGACAACGCCGGTGCACCGGACGCCAGTGTTGCGGGCAACCCCGACGCCGCTCCGGAAGACTGACATGCAGCCCAAAGTCGCCGTAGCCGCCGTCACCTTCGACCGCCACGAGGAGCTGGCCCTGCTCCTGCAAGGCCTGGCCGCCCAAACCGCTCCCATCCATTCCATCGCCCTGGTGGACTCCGGTACCGTCCCGGCCACCGACGTCGTCAACGCCATGGGCGCTGACAACATCAACTACCTGCGCTCCGAAGCCAACCTCGGCGGCGCCGGCGGGTTCGCCTACGCCATCCTTGCCGCCATGGCCAGCGGCGCGGACTGGATCTGGATGATGGACGACGACGGCCACCCGGAGGACGCCAGCTGCCTTGCCGAACTGCTCCGCACCGCCGACGAGCACCAGCTGGACATCATCAGCCCGCTGGTTGCCGCGACCGCAGACCCCAACCGGCTCTCCTTCAATTTCCGCATCAATGGCCTGCTGACCAACGACAGGTCCCGGCTCGCTCCCATGGGCTACCTCCCGGACATGGTCCACTTCTTCAACGGCGCGCTGATCCGGACCGAGGTCTTCTACAAGATCGGCATACCCGACGTAAAGTTCTTCATCCGTGGGGATGAGGTGGACTTCCTGTCCCGGGTGAAGAAAGCAGGCCTGAAATACGGCACCTTGGCCACCGTCGCCGTGCAGCACCCCGCCACGTGGACCGAGATGAAGCCGGTGTTCGGCGGCTTCATCACCCCCGTCATCCCGGAGGGCGACTTCAAGCGCTACTGCTACTTCCGCAACCGCGGCTACCTGACCCGGAAATACCGCAACCTGCGCTGGTTCAGCGCCGACATCGTCGGTTTCCCGTACTACTTCCTGAAGACCGGTGACTTCAAGGGCCTCGCGCACTGGTTCGGCGCCTACTCCACCGGCTTCCGCGGCAAGGGCTTCGGCTCGCCCGCGGAACTGATGTCCGCCAGGAGCTAGGCCGCCGTGGACAACCTGTACGCCGTCGTCGTCACGTTCAACCGTGCCGAGTTCCTGCGCAACCTGCTCCGCTCCTTCACCGGTCCGGGCAGCGCTCCCGCACAGGTCCTGGTGGTGGATAACGCGAGCACCGACCACACCGCCGACGTCGTGGCGCAGGCGATGTCTGCCGGTGGGCCGCCCATCCGGTACGAGAAGCTGGACCGGAACGTGGGCGGCGCCGGCGGATTTTCCCACGGCGTCCAACTCGCGCTCGAGTCGGGTGCCGAGTGGCTGTGGCTGATGGACGACGACGTCGAGGTCCTTCCCGGCGCCGTGGACGCCCTGGCGAAATTCACGCCGGAGTATTCCTGCATGATCGGCCGCCGGTACGACGCCAACGGCAAGCCCTTCTTCTGGCAGCACCATTTCGTGGAATCGCTGGGCGTCTTCCTGCCGGTGTCCCGGGACGTGTTCAAGCATTCGGACGTGTTCCGCACCAACGTGGGGAATTTTGAGGGCATGCTGGTCAAGGCCTCCGTGGCCCGTGAGATTGGCCTGCCGGACCCGCGCTTCTTCATCACCTGGGACGACCTCATCTACGGCTGGCTCGCGGCACAGCGGACGCCGGTGGTGTACGTCAACGCCTTCGTCATCAAGAAGGTCCGTGCCCAGCGGCAGGTGGACCTGGGACTGCGCCACCTTAACGATTCCTCCGACCTCAGCCGGCGCTACGTGATGCGCAACCGGGGACACGTGGCGCACTACCTGAAGGCGTACGGCAAGTACAACAGGGCCGGTTTCGCTGCCGGGACGGCGCTGACTTTCCTCAAGGAGATAGCCCGCCTGGTCCTGGTGGAACGCACCCTCAAGGGCTCCGGCGCACTGTGGCGCGGATGGCGCGAATCACGCACGATCCTCTCGGACACCGGATGGAAACCCATGCCTCCACTGCCCGCGCATCCGGGAAGTGGAAGCCGAAGAGATTAGTATCGTTCTAGGTCCCGACGCCGTCCGACGGTTTTTGCGGCGGGGCATTGTGAAAAAGGCGCTGGCCGCCGTGGTAGTGGAAGTCGGTTGCATCTTCTGTTGAGTACAAAATCTGAAACGCGCGCATCCGCCGCCGTACGGGACGAGAAACCCGCCATCTGGATCTGGATCCAGATGTTCCTCGACTCCATGTCGTGGGTCGTGGCCATCGTCCTGGCGCTGCTGCTGCGCTATGAGATGGGTATCCGGGTGGAGCAGTTCGCCGGTGCCTTCGCCATCGCTGCCATCGCCGTCGTCGTCCAGATGCTGGCAGGATACTCCCTCGCCTTGTACCGGGGCCGCTATCCATTCGGCAGCTTCCAGGAAGCCCGGGCACTGGTGTTCGTCACGGTCATCGTGGCCGCCTCCATCACCGCCAGCCTGCTGGTCCTCTATGAGGCCATCAACATCGGCCGCAGCGTCGGCCTCATCGCTTTCCCTTTCGCTTGCCTGTTCATGGGCGCCGCCCGCTATGCCAAGCGCCTCTACGCCGAAAGCAAGACCAGGCCCGGGGACGGGGCCCAAAACACGCTGGTCTACGGCGCGGGGTTCCTCGGCAACTCCCTGGTAACCCGGATGCTGCAGGACCCGGACTCGCCCTACTTCCCGGTAGGCCTGGTGGATGACGATCCCGCCAAGAAGCACCTGCGCCTTTCCGGTGTCCAGGTCCAGGGCCGCGGGGACGACCTCCCCGCCATCATCCGGCGCACGCGGGCAACCGTCCTGGTGGTGGCCTTCGCCAACGTCGAAGCGGGACTGGTGCGCCGCATCTCCGACGCCGTGGCCGGGCTCAACGTCCGCGTCCTGGTCCTGCCGCCGCTGAGGGACATGCTTGGCAGCGGAGCGCCCGCGGGGTTCTCCGATTTCCGCGACGTGGCGGTCGAAGACCTGATAGGCCGGCGGCCCGTGGACATCAAGGTCGACGAGATTGCCGGCTACATCAAGGGCAAGCGGGTGCTGGTAACCGGCGCCGGCGGATCCATCGGCTCGGAACTCTGCCGCCAGATCGTGCAGTTCGACCCCGCGGAACTGATCATGCTGGACCACGACGAAACCGGGCTGCAGCAGACCCAGATTTCCATCACCGGCCGCGGCCTGCTGGCCGGCCGCGACACCGTCCTGGCCAACATCCGCGACGGCGAAGCCCTCCAGGAGATCTTCGCTGACCGGCAGCCCGAAGTGGTGTTCCACGCGGCAGCTCTCAAGCACGCTCCACTGCTCCAGCAGTACCCTGTGGAGGCCTGGAAGACGAACGTGTGCGGCACGTTGAACGTGCTGCGCGCCGCCCGCCGGGCAGGCGTTTCGAACTTCGTCAACATTTCCACCGACAAAGCCGCCAACCCCACCACCGCCCTCGGCCACTCCAAGCGGGTTGCCGAAAAGCTGACTGCGTGGATGGCAGGGCAGACGCAAAAGAAGTTCGTCTCCGTCCGCTTCGGCAACGTCATGGGCAGTCGCGGCTCCATGCTGCCGCTCTTCACCGAACAGATCCGCGTCGGCGGTCCGGTCACGGTCACCGACCCCGATGTCACGCGCTTCTTCATGACCATTCCCGAAGCCTGCCAGCTGGTGATCCAGGCCGGTGCGATCGGTGCCGGCGGCGACGTCCTCATCCTTGACATGGGCGAACCGGTCCGGATCCTCGACGTGGCGCAACGCATGATCGCCATGTCCGGCAAGGACGTGGAGATTATCTACACCGGACTGCGGCCGGGGGAGAAGCTGCACGAGGAACTGGTGGGCGCCGGGGAACTGGACAAACGCCCGCTGCACCCCAAGATTTCACACACCCGGGCCACCGAGCAGGATCCGGACAAGCTCGACCTCAACGTCTGGCTGGCCCGTTGTGAAGCGGAACAGGGCGTCAGCATCAGCGACATTCCCGACGATGAGGCCGATGACACGGGCGCCATCAGGGTTGCCTCATGATGCCGCTGCTGCTGGTGGCACTGGCAACCCTGCTGGCGAGCCTCCTCCTCCCGTTCGCAGTGAAGCCCTGGTTGGTCCGGATGGGGGTGGTGGACGTTCCCTCTGCCCGCTCGTCGCACGCCAAGGCAACCATCCGCGGCATGGGGGTCGCCGCCGCCCTCGCCACCGTCATCGGCTACGCGGCAGCCGTCCTCCTCGGCGTGGTCACCGTTGACCGGTCCGTGTCCGCCGTCGTCCTGGCGATCATTGTGGCCTGCGCCGTTGTCGGCTGGGTCGAGGACCTGCGCGGCCTGTCCATCCGCGGCCGTGCAGCTGCCCAGCTCGGCATCGGGGCCGCCGGATCGGTGGTCCTGATCGTGCTGACCGGCCAGTCGTTCTGGTGGCTGCCCCTCGCGGCGCTGGCGATCGCGGCGTATGTCAACATTGCCAACTTCATGGACGGCGTCAATGGTATTTCCGGCCTGCACGGGGTCACCGCCGGCGGGGCCTACGCGCTGGCCGGAACGCTGGCCGAACAACCCTGGCTCACGGCTGGCGGAGCCGTGCTCGCGATGTCCTTCCTCGGTTTCCTGCCGTGGAACCTGGGCCGGGGTTCAGTCTTCCTGGGCGACGTCGGAAGTTACCTGCTCGGCGCATCCGTAGCCGCCCTCGCCGTCGCCGGCTTCCTTGGCGGTGTCTACGTGGAATACGTCCTCTCACCCATCCTGGTGTATGCCGCGGACACCGGCTACACACTGCTTCGGCGGATCAAGGCGGGGGAGCGCTGGTACGCATCGCACCGTGAGCACGTCTACCAGCGGCTCACGGATGTCGGCTTCTCGCACCTGCAGTCGGCTGCCGCCGTTACTGCCTGCACGGTCGCCGTGATCATCCTCGGCTTCGTCGCCGCCACCGCGTCGTTGCCGGTGGTGGCCCTGTGCGTGGCCGGCACCGTCCTGGTCCTCGTCGTGTACCTGGCCAGCCCGGACCTGATTGGACGCCGCCGCCGCAGGTCCAAAGTCACACGGCTGCCGGTGACCTAGCCATGTTCTATCTCGTGTAGAATTTAGGGGCAGCCCAAGCTGCTCCTCCACCCTTTACCTCCTGGCGCTGAGCCACGAGGTGCCGACGATTGGGATCGAATGACCTCCAACGCCGAGTCCGGACCTGTGTCCGGCCATGGACACGTTGGCTCTTCGGGTCCCACACGCTCGCTCTGGCTGAACCTGCTCAAGCGCAGTTCGATTGCCGCCACGGCCGGACTGGCGCTGTGCGCCATCCCTGCCGCGCTCCTCAATGGAGCAAGCGGGGCAGTTTCCAGTTTCCTCGGGGGCCTGCTGGTGATGCTGTTCTTCGGAATCAGCCTGCTGGTTGGCCACTTCGTGGGACGCCGGAATCCGTCCGGCGCGATTGGGGTGTTCGTAGCCACCTACTTCATCAAGGTGGTTGGCTTCGCGGTCGTCCTGTTCGTTGTCGGGGCTCCGGCGTGGCTGCACGGACGCTGGTTCGTCATAGGTGCCGTGGTCGCCGTCGTCCTCTGGCAGGCTGCGGAGATCCATGGGTTCAGCAAAGCCCGCCTCCAGATCTACAACGATCCGGAAGAGAAGGGACCCACCAATGCGTAACCCGAAGAAATCCGACGTTGCAGCGAAAGCCAAGCGCCGATCCAACGGCTCCGCACCCGGTGTTTCCGACGCGTCGAACGACGGCGGCTACAACGCTGGAATGGCGGTATTCAGCTACATCATTGGCGGAATCATCGTCTGGAGTTTGATAGGGTGGGGACTGGATTACGTGTGGGGAACGCGCTGGATCGTGCTCGCAGGCGCTCTGCTTGGAGCCGTCGGAGGTTTTTACCTTTCCCATATGCATGGCCTTACCAGTTCTCGCACAAACGCTGGTGATCGCCATGCTGCCAGCGGGCCGTCCCAGGACGGCAACACTAATGCCAAATAATTTCACAGGGGGAACAGCAGGCTGTCACGCTGCCGGACCCCGCCCAACGCCCAATGATGGACACTGCAGAGAGGAAACGCGTTGATCGCGCTTGCGCTCCCGGCCCAAGATTCAGGAGAGTTCACTCCTCCTGGAATTAACGAAATGCATTTGCCGGCAATCCTGCCGTGGGGTGCCGCAGAAGGATTCTCCAAGCAGATGCTGCTGGTCCTCCTCTCTGTCGTCTTTATCGCCGTCTTCTTCGTGCTCGCCGCACGCAAGCAGCAGCTGGTACCCGGCAAGCTCCAGTTCGCCGGCGAGGCCGCCTACGGCTTCGTCCGCAACGGAATCGCCAAGGACATCATCGGCGGCAGGGACTTCATCAAGTACGTCCCGCTGCTGTTCAGCCTGTTCTTCTTCATCCTGGTCAACAACATCTACGGCGCCATTCCGGTGTTCCAACTCCCCACGTTCTCGCACGTGGGTGGAGCGTATGTGCTGGCCGGCCTGGTCTACGTGACCTGGATCGCCATCGGCATCAAGAAGAACGGCCTGCGCTACTTCAAGCTGGCCACCGTACCTTCCGGCGTTCCGTGGTACATCCTCCCGATCGTCATCCCGATCGAGATCATCTCCAACTTCGTTGTCCGGCCCGTCACGCACAGCCTTCGTCTGTTCGCTACCATGCTCGCCGGCCACCTCATCGTGATGATCGCGGGCTCCGGCATCGAGTACCTGATCATGCAGGAGAACTTCCTGCTCAAGGGCACGTCGGTCCTGGTCCTGGCCGGTGCGATCGCCATGTACATGCTTGAAGCCCTGATCATGGTCCTGCAGGCCTACGTCTTCACGCTGCTGACCGCGATCTACATCGAAGGCGCACTGCACGCCGACAGCCACTAGGCACGCCGGCGGGGCGCCATGTCCCTCACGGCACACACAGAATTCCCCTCGCGGGGATGAAGCAACCCAAACAACCTGCCACACAAGTGGCATCTTGAAAGGAAAAAAAATGGAAGGCTCCATCAACGGCTCCCTCAACCTCATCGGCTATGGCCTCTCGGCTATCGGCGGTGGTATCGGTGTGGGTCTCGTGTTCGCTGCCTACATCAACGGCGTTGCGCGCCAGCCGGAAGCCCAGCGCGTCCTGCAGCCCATCGCATTCCTTGGCCTGGCGCTGACCGAAGCACTCGCCATCCTGGGCTTGGTCTTCGCTTTCGTTCTCAAGTAAACCCAGAGAACTTCAGCGAACATTCAGAACCGAGTAGATAAAGGACGGGTGAAATATGCATCAGCTGAACATCTCAGCCGCCGCTGAGGGCGACGTCAACCCCCTTGTTCCCAATGGCTGGGAAATGCTGGTTGTCTTCGTTGGCTTCGCCATCCTCTTTTTCATCGTGGTCAAGTACGTTGTCCCGATGTTCGAGAAGACCTTCGCCGAGCGTGCCGAGGCCATTGAAGGCGGCATCGCCAAGGCTGAAAAGGCCCAGGCTGAGGCGTCTGCTGCACTCGAAGAGTACAAGCAGCAGCTGACCGACGCCCGCACCGAAGCAAACCGCATCCGTGAGGAAGCCCGCGCCGAAGGTGCCCAGATCCTCGCGGATCTCAAGGAGAAGGCGGCAGCAGAGTCTGCCCGCATCACTGCGCAGGCCCACGCACAGATCGAATCAGAGCGCCAGGCGGCCGTTGTGTCCCTGCGTGCCGAGGTCGGCACCCTGGCCACCACCCTGGCAGGCCGCATCGTGGGCGAGTCCCTCGATGACGACGCCCGTGCAGCACGGGTCGTGGACCGTTTCCTGGCAGATCTGGAGTCCCAGAACGCAGGTGCAGCTAAATAATGGCAGGCGTATCGAGCGAATCGCTGGCAACAGCCCTGGCCGCCTTGGAAGCGAAGCTTCCGACCGCGTCGCTGCAGCTGGCAAAGGAACTCTTCGGAATTCTGGGAATGGTGGACAGCTCGGCTGGTTTGCGCCGTGCCCTGACTGACCCCTCCCGCAGCGGCGACGAGAAATCGGCGCTGGTCAGGCAGCTGGTTGGCGGAAAAGTCTCCGCTGATGCGGCTGAAATCGCGGGCGGTCTGGCCAGCTCACGCTGGGCATCGGCGCGCGACATCGGCGATGCACTCGAGACTCTTGCCGCAACGGTGGTCATTTCCGTTGCTGAAAACAAGTCGGCCGTTTCTGCCTCCGGAATCACTGGCCTGGAAGAGCTGGAAAACGACCTGTTTTCCTTCAACCAGGCTGTTGCCTCCAGCCACGAGGTACAACGTGCTCTGTCCGAACCGCAGGCCAGCGCGGCAGCCAAAGCCACCCTCGCGGAGCGGCTGGCGCCCGGCGCCAGCGAAGAAGCCCGGGTGCTTATCACCCAGGCCGTCACCCAGCCCCGCGGCATCAAGCCCACCCGGCTGGTGGAACGGTTTGCCGAACTGGCGGCCAAGCGGCAGCAGCGCTGGATTGCAACAGTCAGCGTGACCCGGCCGTTGTCGGAGACGCAGCTGGCACGCCTCCAGGCGGGCATGAACGCACTGTACGGGCGGGAATTGAAGGTCAACGTCATTGTTGACCCGTCGCTCATTGGCGGAATCCGCGTCCAGGTGGGCGACGAGGTACTCGATGCCTCGGTCCTTACCCGGCTGGGAGAACTGCAACGCCAGCTGGCCGGCTAGCCGGACAAGCACAACCAAACTGATAGAAACCCCGGTCACCGTTTGCGGTGATCACAAACAGGAGAGCAGGGACTGCAGATGGCCGAATTGACCATCAACGCCGACGACGTCCGTAATGCGCTGAACGAGTTCGCGGCGTCCTACGAACCCGGGAACGCAGAGCGCGTAGAGGTCGGCCGCGTAACCACCGCAAGTGACGGCATCGCCCGTGTTGAGGGCCTTCCCTCGGTCATGGCGAACGAGCTGCTGCGCTTCGAGGACGGCACCCTGGGCCTGGCCCAGAACCTTGACGTCCGCGAGATCGGCGTCATCATCCTCGGTGACTTCACCGGCATCGAAGAAGGCCAGGAAGTCCACCGGACCGGACAGGTTCTGTCCGTTCCCGTTGGCGACGCCTTCCTCGGCCGCGTTGTCGACCCGCTGGGCGTGCCCATCGACGACCTCGGCGAGATCAAGGCCGAGACCACCCGCGCGCTGGAGCTCCAGGCTCCCGGCGTGACCCAGCGTAAGTCGGTCCACGAACCGATGCAGACCGGCCTGAAGGCCATCGACGCGATGATCCCGATCGGCCGCGGCCAGCGCCAGCTGATCATTGGCGACCGCCAGACCGGCAAGTCCGCGATCGCGATCGACACCATCATCAACCAGAAGGCCAACTGGGCTTCCGGCGATGTCACCAAGCAGGTCCGCTGCATCTACGTCGCCATCGGCCAGAAGGCGTCCACGATTGCCGCCATCCGCCAGACCCTTGAGGACAACGGCGCGCTGGAGTACACCACCATCGTGGCTTCTCCCGCGTCCGACCCCGCAGGCTTCAAGTACCTGGCACCGTACGCCGGTTCGGCCATCGGCCAGCATTGGATGTACGGCGGCAAGCACGTCCTCATCGTGTTCGATGACCTGTCCAAGCAGGCTGAGGCCTACCGTGCAGTGTCCCTGTTGCTCCGCCGCCCGCCGGGACGCGAAGCCTACCCGGGTGACGTCTTCTACCTGCACTCCCGTCTGCTGGAGCGTTGTGCCAAGCTCTCCGACGAGCTCGGTGCCGGCTCCATGACGGGCCTGCCGCTGATCGAGACCAAGGCGAACGACGTCTCCGCCTACATCCCGACCAACGTCATCTCCATCACCGACGGCCAGATCTTCCTCCAGTCGGACCTCTTCAACGCCAACCAGCGGCCCGCTGTGGACGTTGGCGTCTCGGTGTCCCGCGTTGGCGGTGCCGCCCAGGTGAAGTCCATGAAGAAGGTTTCCGGTACTTTGAAGCTGGACCTGGCCCAGTACCGCGACATGCAGGCGTTCGCCATGTTCGCATCCGACCTGGATGCTGCGTCACGCCAGCAGCTCACCCGTGGCGCCCGCCTGATGGAACTGCTGAAGCAGGGCCAGTACTCACCGTTCCCGGTCGAGGACCAGGTTGTTTCCATCTGGGCCGGCACCAACGGCTACCTGGACGACGTTCCGGTCGAGGACATCAGCCGGTTCGAGGCTGAGTTCCTTGAGCACCTTCGCCACAAGTCCTCGATCCTGACCACGCTGGCACAGACCAACGTCCTGGACGATGACACCGTTGCAGCTCTGAAGTCCTCGATTGTGGACTTCAAGAAGGGCTTCTTCGGCGAGGGTGACAACCACCTGGTAGGCGCCGGCCACGAGGAGCACGACGCTATCTCCGAGGGCGAAGTCGACCAGGAAAAGATCGTCAAGCAGAAGCGCTAGTTCCGCACCGCCGGGTGTGCCGGGCCGCAAAGGCCCGGCACACCCGGCGACGGAATGTTAGGAAAGGATAAGTATGGGAGCCCAGATCCGGGTCTACCGCCAGAAGATCAGCTCGACCACGTCGATGCGCAAGATCTTCAAGGCGATGGAACTGATCGCTACCTCGCGCATCGGGAAGGCCCGTGCGCGCGTAGCAGCTTCACTGCCTTACGCGAACGCGATCACGCGCGCCGTTTCTGCTGTCGCCAGCCAAAGCGAAATCGACCACCCGCTGATCACTGAGCCGGAGCAGATCCGCCGCGCCGCAGTCCTGGTAATCACCTCGGACCGCGGCCTGGCAGGTTCATACTCGGCGAGCGTCCTCAAGCAGGCGGAAGGTCTCAACGAGCTGCTCCGCGCCGAAGGCAAGGAAGTCAAGACCTATGTCGTGGGCCGCAAGGCCCAGGCCTACTTCGATTTCCGGAACCGCGAGTATGCGCGGGTCTGGACCGGAGGAACCGACGCACCCGAGTTCGCTACTGCCCGTGAAGTCGGCGCAGCGTTGCTGGCAGAATTCGCGACCGACTTCGAAGACGGCGGCGTGGACGAGATCCACGTTGTCTACACCCGCTTCAAGTCCATGGTCACCCAGGAGCCGACGGTCATCCGCCTGCTCCCGCTTGAAGTAGTGGAAGAGCAGGCCCAATCCGAATCGGATCTCCTGCCGCTGTACGAGTTCGAACCGGAAGCGGAGCGTGTCCTTGACGCCCTGCTGCCGCGCTACATCGAATCCCGTATCTTCGCAGCCATGTTGCAGGCAGCAGCTTCCGAGCTCGCCGCCCGCCAGCGGGCGATGAAGTCCGCAGGCGACAACGCAACGGACCTGATCAAGAAGTACACGCGCCTGCGCAACACGGCCCGCCAGGCCGAGATTACGCAGGAACTCTCCGAGATTGTTGCCGGCGCGGACGCCCTCGCGTCCTAGCCTGCACCTCCCCGGTTCCGCGTAACCAGCACCACCACAGATAAACTTAACCCCACGCCATCTACTGAATGAAGTGAGAGAGATGACTGCCACTGCTACCGAACACGTAGCCGCAACGTCCGGTGCAACCGGCCGTATTGCGCGCGTAATCGGCCCGGTTGTCGACGTCGAATTCCCGGCTGACGCAATCCCGTCGATCTACAACGCCCTCACCACCGAGATCACTCTCAACGGTGAGACCAAGACCATCACGTTCGAGACCTCCCAGCACCTGGGCGACAACCTCGTGCGCGCCATCTCCCTGCAGGCAACCGACGGCCTGGTCCGCGGCACCTCCGTGGTGGACAGCGGTGCCCCGATCTCCGTGCCTGTCGGCGACGGAGTCAAGGGCCACATCTTCAACGTGCTGGGCCAGCCCCTGGACGTTGCCGAGTCGGAACTGGACATCAGCGAACGCTGGCCGATCCACCGCAAGGCCCCGAGCTTTGCTTCTCTCGAAGGCTCCACCGAGATGCTGGAGACCGGCATCAAGGTCATCGACCTCCTCACCCCGTACATCAAGGGTGGAAAGATCGGCCTCTTCGGCGGCGCCGGCGTGGGCAAGACCGTCCTGATCCAGGAAATGATCACCCGTGTTGCCCGCAACTTCGGTGGTACTTCCGTGTTCGCCGGTGTTGGCGAGCGTACCCGTGAGGGTAACGACCTCTGGGTGGAAATGGAAGAGGCAGGCGTCCTCAAGGACACCGCCCTTGTGTTCGGCCAGATGGATGAGCCGCCGGGAACGCGCCTGCGCGTAGCCCTGTCCGCCCTGACCATGGCGGAGTACTTCCGCGATGTCCAGAACCAGGACGTGCTGCTGTTCATCGACAACATCTTCCGGTTCACCCAGGCCGGTTCCGAGGTATCGACCCTGCTGGGCCGCATGCCCTCCGCCGTGGGCTACCAGCCCAACCTTGCCGACGAGATGGGCCTCCTGCAGGAGCGCATCACCTCCACCAAGGGCCACTCCATCACCTCGATGCAGGCCATCTACGTTCCCGCTGATGACTACACCGACCCGGCTCCGGCGACGACCTTCGCGCACCTGGATGCGACCACGGAACTTTCCCGTGAAATCGCATCCCGTGGCCTGTACCCGGCCGTTGATCCGCTGACGTCCACGTCCCGAATCCTGGATCCCCAGTACATCGGCAAGGACCACTACAACACGGCTGTCCGCGTGAAGCAGATCCTGCAGAAGAACAAGGAACTCCAGGACATCATCGCCATCCTCGGTGTCGATGAGCTCTCCGAAGAAGACAAGATCGTGGTGTCGCGTGCGCGCCGCATCCAGCAGTTCCTCTCGCAGAACACCTACACCGCCAAGCAGTTCACCGGTGTTGAGGGCTCCACGGTTTCCATCAAGGACACCGTTGAAGGCTTCTCGGCGATCTGCGACGGCGAACTCGACCACATCGCGGAGCAGGCGTTCTTCAACGTCGGTGGCCTCGATGACGTTGAGCGCCAGTGGGCCAAGATCCAGGAACAGACCAAGTAATATGGCTGAGCTTGAGGTTGAGATTGTCGCAGCGGACCACTTTGTGTGGTCCGGAGCGGCCAAGATGGTCAAGGCCCGCACCAGTGATGGTGAAATCGGAATCCTGCCCGGCCACTCGCCCCTGCTGGCGATCCTGGCCGAAGGTGAACTGGCCATCCAGCCAGTGTCAGGGGACCGGATTGCGGTAGATGTTGACGGCGGGTTCTTCTCCGTGGACAACAACCGCGTGGTCATCGTTGCTGACAACGCCCAGCTGGGCGGCTCGGCTACCGCTGGGATCCGCTAGCACGACCTTGATGGACGCACCGGGTATTTCGTTCATCGCACTGGCAATCGTGTTCGGATTGCTGATTTTTGCACTGTGCCTTTCGGGGGTGCGCCGTTTCAATTTGCGGCGCGCCCTCGGCACGGTGGACGCCTCCATTTGCGTTGCTGGTAACAGCTGGCAAATGGGGGTTTGTCGTTATCAGGACAATGACCTTGAGTGGTTCCGGTTGATCTCACTGAGCGTCCGCCCGAAATACACCTTCAAGCGCAGTTCGCTGGAGCTCCTGGGCAGGCGAAAGCCGACCGAGGCCGAGGCCGTCAAGGTCCAACCGGATGTGGTTATCGTCGAACTCCGCTACGAGGGACAGGACCTGCACCTGGCCATGAAGTTCGACGCGTACACGGGCCTGTCCTCATGGCTCGAAGCCGGCCCCGTCATCGGCGTAGGGACCTGGCGCTAGCCACGTGGACTGGCTTTCAGACATTCGGCTTACGGACGGGCCCCTGTTTGGGACTGTCCTGGTATTGGGATTAGGCGGGGCGGCCTACCTCCTGGTACCACCCTCGCGCGCCTGGGAAACAGCGGACCTACGGATCCGCGCCTGGGCAATCCGTGTCTTTGTTGCCATCGCCTCAGCCTTCGTCCTGGTGGCAACCGTCCACTGGATCATGATCAACGTCCTTACCGTCTTTCCGGAGGACATCCCGGAGCCCGTTCTGCTGTGGTTCGTGCCGGGTGTTTCGGCCGTCATCCTTGGAATCATGAGGCTGCCGCGGACCTCCTGGACCCATTACGGGAGCGGATTCCTCGCGGCGCTCCTGGTGGTGGCCCTCTCTACCCTCCAAATCAATGCCTACTTCGGACTGAACCGTACTGTCAGCGACTTGCTGGGAACCGCTTTGGCCCGGATACCCGCGCTGGAACAGGAGCTCATGCGCCACCCCGGTGAATCCGATGGCGTGTCCCTCCAGGGCTGGAAGCCCGCCGGCGACCTGCCTGCCGGCGGTGTCCTGCGTAAGGCAGCCATCCCGGGAACGCTGTCCGGGATGAGCAACCGCGATGCCTATCTCTACCTTCCGCCGGCCTACTTCGCTGCCAACCGTCCCGCCCTGCCGGTGCTTGTCCTGGTGGCGGGCCAGCCCGGCGGCCCCGCGGACTGGCTGACGGGCGGCGCCATCCGTGGCCACATGGATTCGTTTGCCGCGGCGCACGGGGGAGTGGCCCCGGTGGTGGTCATCCCCGATCCCAACGGATCACAGTCCGCCAACACCATGTGCATGGACAGCAAGATCGCGAAAGCGGACACCTACCTCTCGCAGGACGTGCCGCGATGGATCAGTTCCACCCTTGCCGTTGACACCAACCACAGCCACTGGGCCGTGGGTGGATTCTCTTTCGGCGGCACGTGTGCCATCCAAATGGGAACCAGGCACCCGGATGTCTTCGCGGACGTGCTCGGATTTTCCAGCGAAGCCGAGCCCGCCATCGCCAAGGAGCGGCAAAAGACCATTGACGCAGCCTTTCCGGGGAACCCGGACGAATTCATCAAGCAGACTCCACTGGAGATCATGAAACACCAACGGTTTGAGACCAGCGGCATGTACCTGACCGCAGGCCAGAACGATCCGGAGTTCGTGGGGAACCTCCACACGCTCGCGGCGGCGGCCAAGGACGCCGGCTTTACCGTGCAGGCCTACGAGGTGGAACACACCGGACATTCCTGGGACACGTCCTCAAAGCGCTTCGGTGACGCCTTGGCATTCCTCGGCAGCCAATGGGGGCTGAAGTGGTAAGCACCACGAAACCGGACCGCACGGTGGCGTTGATGTGGGCCACTGTGGGCCGTCCGGCAATGCACCAAACCCTTGAAACCCTCAAATCCATGCCGTTCACCTTGGGCGTCGTGGCTGTGTTCCTGGCGGCAGCCGCCGTGACGGGAAGCTTCCTGGACGGCCCGCCGGAACAACTCCTGGGACTTGCCTCGGTCAGCGGTCCCGGCCTTCGTGGCGGGCAATGGTGGTCCCTCTTCACCAGCATGTCCTTTGCCACCAACCCGCTGGCTTACCTCACGGCGTCGTTGATGATGATCCTGCTGCTGGGCCTGGCCGAACGCAAGCTGGGACGCCGCGCCGCCGTCGGCCTCTATTTCGGCGGCCAGTTCGCGGCAGTGACCGTCTTCCTCCTGGTCACCCAGGTGGCCGTATATGTTGGTGACGGCTGGCTGGACCAGATGGCGGACGATATCCTGATCGGCCCCTACGCCCCGATCCTGACCGCCGGGCTGGCGGCCAGTGCCCGGATCACTCTGCTGTGGCAGCGCCGGCTCCGGACCGCGGTGTTGTCCGTGTCGATCCTGCTGGTGCTCTACGTTGGCCACGCTGAAACGGTGATCGGCCTCATCGGGGCCCTCCTTGGCCTCCTGGCGGGCTGGTGGATCCAGGGCGACCAGGGGCGGCTCCACCGGCACCGTTCCACCGGCCGCGAAACCAGGAACCTCCTGGCCCTGACCGTCGCGGTCTTTGCCGTGGGGCCGATCCTGACCGGGATCACACGGGCTCCCACCGGCCCGCTGGCATTGCTGCGCGACGTCGTCCTCAGCCCGATGCCCACGCTCAGCCAGTTGGTGTTCAACTGCGGGGCAACGGTGGACGCCTCCTGCCTGGAAACCGGCAGGGCAGGGTTTGCCGGGCCGTTCGGCCTGGCGCTGGCGGTGGTGCCGGTCATCCTGCTGCTGATCTGCGCGGACGGCATGCGCCGCGGCCGCCGGCTGGCCCTCAACATTGCCCTTGCCATCCAGCTGGCCGTGACGGCCTTGGCAGCTGTCTACCTGGCCCTTTTCGCCCTGGTTCCGTCACGCCTTCAGGGCACCCACTCGACGCCCCTGTCATCGGCCTTTGCCCACGTGCTTCCCCTCGTCATCGTGCCGCTGCTGCTCGCAATCATCCTGTGGCTTAACCGCCGCCAGTTCCGCGTGCAGACGCGGCCCGGCGCCCGGCGCACGCTCGCTGCGGTGGTCTGCGGCACCTGGCTCGCCCTGGCAAGCTCCTACACCGTGGCGTGGTTCCTCTCGGGTGGCCTTGCCCGTGACGGGGGTTTGCTGGGACTCTTCGCCGAATTGGCGCGGCAGTACGTGCCGGTTCCCATTCCGCAGCATTTCCGCCGCGTTTTCGCGGAGCGCGACAGCGCCGAGACGCTGCTCTTCGCTTACTCCGGACCGGTGTTCTGGATTGTCGCCCTGGTGGCTGTGTGGTGGGTCCTCATTGGGCGGCACCACGGCCTCGGCTTTGGCCGGCAGGACCGGGACCGTGCCCGCGAGCTGCTTCACCAGGGCGGCGGACCCCTGTCCTGGATGGCCCTGTGGGAGCCCAACACGTATTGGTTCAGTCCGGACGGCGCCGGCGCCATGGCCTTCCAGCAGCACGGGACCGTGGCATTGACCCTGGGCGGAGCCATCGGCGACCGCAGGGCCGAGCAAAGGGTGACCGAAGGGTTCCTGGATTACTGCCGCACCCAGGCGCTGATCCCTGCGCTCTATTCATGTGACGACACCCTGTGGCCGGCGCTGCGGGAGCGGGGCTTCTCGCGGGTGGCAGTGGCGCAGGAAACGCGGCTGCGGCTCAATGAGCTCGAGTTCAAGGGCAAGGAGTGGCAGAACGTTCGGACCGCGCTCAACCGGGCCTCGAAGCTCGGCGTCCACGCCGTGTGGGGCTCCTACCATTCACTGCCTGCCGCACTGCGTTCGCGGCTCAATGAGGTGTCGGAAGAGTGGGCGGCCGGGAAATCCGTGCCGGAAATGGGCTTCACGCTGGGGGGAGTGGACGAGCTCGACGACGAGGAGGTCCTGTGCTGCCTGGCGGTGGACGGCAATGGTACCGTCCACGGCGTTACCAGTTGGCTTCCCGTGTACGACGACGGCCGGCTGGTCAGCAGGACGCTTGATGTCATGCGCCGCGGCAGCGAGGGTTTCCCGGGCGTGATGGAGTTCCTGATTGCATCCGCGGTCCTGGAGCTGAAGGATTCGGTGGACGTCATTTCCCTGTCCGGCTCGCCACTGGCCAGCCGGCCGGAGGAGCACGGAGGGCAGGCCGATGCGGGGGAGGACGCCGAAGCAGACGCCGGCGCCACCGATGAGGGGGCACAGAACCTGGTGCGCATCCTGGACCTGGTGGGCCACGCGCTGGAGCCGGTCTACGGGTTCCGGTCGCTGGCAGCGTTCAAGTCCCGGTTCAAGCCGGAGTACCGCGCGCTCTACTTGTATTACCAGGACCCCCTCCACCTGCCGGCCATTGGCAGGGCGCTGACCCGGGCCTACCTTCCCGGCCTCTCGCTGGCGCAGGGTGCACGCCTGGTCCGCAAACTGGTCACCTGAGCGCGAATACGGCGGGCGGCCGCCGGGCACCTCGACGCTCCCCACGTACGCAAATGCAGATGATCCCCGGCATTCCTGCCGGGGATCATCTGCATTGCTGGACGGCCGCCATGCGGCCGCGCCGGGTGACTAGACGAGCGTTACGCCGGTAGCCTGGGGACCCTTGGCGCCCTGGCCGATCTCGAACTGAACGCGCTGGTTCTCGTCGAGGGTCTTGAAGCCGCCGGTCTGGATCTCGGAGTAGTGAACGAAGACATCGCCGTCGGAGTCATCCGGGGTGATGAAGCCGAAGCCCTTTTCAGCGTTGAACCACTTCACAGTTCCCTGTGCCATTTATTTCTCCTCATTGTGGAACTTTTTAAGAACGGCACACCTCGTGCCGACCTTGGTCACTCCGCGAGAAGAATCCTGGATTGCCTTGCCACAAAAGGTCCGGCGCTGCAGGAGCTTCGCGCTCGCAACATGTCTTGCGAGCATGAAAAACACCTACACAAAGACTGAGACCAGAATTTCATGCCCGTTCCCGCAGGTCAACGGCCCGACCACGAAAATGCATAAAATTTAGGTAAAAACCAGGTGACAATGATGCTCCGGGATTTCAGGCCGAGTATTAGGTGCCCAAAGCAACGGGCCGTCGGGTCAGAAAAGCCGGGATTCGCTGTCGTCCACCCCGCGCATGGCGTCATAGTCCAGCGTCACGCAGGCGATGCCGCGGTCATTGGCGAGCACCTTCGCCTGTGGCTTGATCTGCTGGGCCGCAAAGATGCCGCGGACCGGGGCCAGCAGGGGATCGCGGTTGAGCAGCTCCAGGTACCTCGTCAGCTGCTCCACACCGTCGATGTCGCCGCGCCGCTTCAGTTCCACGGCCACGGTGGCGCCATCGGCGTCCCGGGCCAGGATGTCCACCGGTCCGATCGCGGTGAAGTACTCGCGCCGGATCAGGGAATACCCCTCACCGAGTGTTTCTATCTGCTCGGCCAGGAGCCGCTGCAGGTCTGCTTCGACGCCGTCCTTGATCAGTCCCGGATCAACCCCGAGGTCGTGGGAGGACTCTGTGATCTTCTCGTGGATATTGATGATGAGCCGGTCGTCCGTCTTGGCCGACTGCACGGTCCATTGCTCCACCACGCCAAGTTCCAGGTCCACCTCATCGGGGGAGGAAACCCGCAGCGTGGCCGGCGGGCTCATCCAGTTCAGCGGCTTGTAGGAGCCGCCGTCCGAATGCACCAGCACCGAGCCGTCGGCCTTGACCAGCAGGAGCCTGGTGGCCAGGGGAAGGTGGGCTTTGAGCCGGCCAACGTAATCAACGGAGCAATGGGCTATGACGAGTCGCACGCCGTACAGACTACCGCGTGGAACCGTACGGGCCATGCCGACGACGGACGGCCGGGAGTGCGTGGAGGCGCGGGCCGGCGGGCGGCTGGGGCAGAATGGATGCATGCCGCGTTCGAACCGTCCCCGCCGTCCTGTATCCGGTAAGGGCGCTTCGGCCAGGGGAGCCGGGCGCAAGGGCCAGGAGGTCCCGGAACTTGACCTGGAACGGGCCCGGGCCGGCATCGCACGCCGGGAGAGCGCCCCGGACGGCGAATGGATGGTCCGCACCATGACCGCTAAAAACGCGGAGAAAACCTACATTTGCCCGGAGTGCTCCACGGCCGTCCTGCCCGGCGTTGCGCACCTTGTGGTCTGGAAGGACGACCACCTCTTCGGGGCGGCGGCCGGCCTTGCCGAACGGCGGCACTGGCACGCCAACTGCTGGATGTCCCGCAGCTACCGGTACCGCTGACCGCGCGGGCGGCGCCGCCTGCGCACCCGGCCGTCCGGGCTTCGGCCACCCGTTGGTCGCTAAGCTGGAAACCATGACTTTTGATCCGGCGTCGTTCCACTTCACCCAAGCCCAGGGTCCCGCACCCATCCGTGCTTCCACGGTCCTGCCCGCCCGGCGGGAGAACATCGAGCTGCAGACCGCGGACGGCCACACCCTGGTGGGCGAACTGGCACTGCCCGAGAGCGGCCCGGTCATCGCCACGCTGATTACCCTCCACCCGCTGCCCACGCACGGCGGATTCATGGATTCCCACGTCTACCGCAAGGCCTCCTACCGCCTCCCGGCACTGGCCGGCATCGCCGTCCTTCGGTTCAACACCCGCGGCACGGCCTCACCCCGCGGCACCAGCAGCGGCGGATTCGAGGAAGGCATCGGGGAACGGTACGACGTCGAGGCGGCCGTACGTTTCGCCGTCGACCGCGGGCTGCCCAACCGGTGGCTGGTGGGCTGGTCCTTTGGAACGGAACTGGCGCTGATGTACGGCGCCGTGGAGCCGGTGGCCAGCCAGATTGAAGGTGCGATCCTGCTCTCGCCTCCGCTGCACCGGGCCACGGACAAGCACCTGCAGCAATGGGCCGAATCCGGCAAGCCCCTCACCGTCCTGGTGCCGGAGCACGATGACTTCCTCCAGCCGGCGGAGGCCGCCGGGCGCTTCAGCCTGGTGCCCCAGGCGGACGTCGTGGGCGTGGCCGGCGCCAAGCACCTGTGGGTGGGCGAGAAGTACGCCGCACGTGTCTTGAACGACATCGTCGCCCGGGTCAGTCCCGAGGGATCAGCAACGCCGCTTCCGCAGGAATGGGATGGCCCGACGGCGACCGCCGCGTCCTGAGGTCGCATCCAGGCGGTCCCGCCCCCGGATTGCGTCGGGGTCCGCTAGTGCTGGTCTTGGCGCGCGATATAGATTTCGCGGAGCAGGAGCAGCACGGCGGCCGCCGTGGGGATCGCAATCAGGGCGCCCAGGACTCCCAGCAGACTGCCGCCGGCGATGACCGAGATCACCGCCACGGCCCCCGGGACCGCCACTGCCTTCTGCATGATGCGCGGCGAGATGAAGTAGGCCTCGAACTGCAGGTAGGCGAAGTAGCAGATCGCATAGACCGCGGCTGTCTGCCAGCCCTGCGTGAGTGACACCAGGGTGACCACGATGCCCGCGATCATGCCGCCCACCAGTGGAATGAAGGCGAGCAGCACCACCACGAACGCCAGCAGCAAGGCGAACGGTACACCGACAATCGACATCACGATGAAGGCGAACGTGGCGTTGAGCAAGGCGACGCAGGCCTGGCCGATGACGTAGTTGCCCACCGAACGGGTGATTTCCTCCGAGAGGGCGGCCACCCGCTTCCGGCGGGATCGCGGTGCCAGGCGGTAGCCCCACTTTTTCATGGCCGGCAGCGCCGCCAGGAAATACAGGCTCAGCACCAGCACGATGAGGGTGCCGAAAAGGCTGTTGGCAAGGGTCGAACCAAATCCGACGACGCCGCCGAAGATGCCACCCATGGCTGCCGGATCGTTCACGAATTTGTTCAGTTCCTCGGTGATGCGGTCCCTGACCCCGAACTGGTCATCGACGCTGCGGAAGAAATCCGAATCCATGAAGCTGCGCACCCAGTCCGGTGCTTGGCGAACGATTTCGGAGACCTGCTCAACGATCGTGGGGATCAGGGTGGCGAAAAACCCGACGACGGCGCCCATCAGCACGGCCACTGAAACGAGGATTCCGGCGGGCCGGGGAATCTTCCGGTTCTCAAGCCAACCCACCACCGGTTCCAGGCCCAGGGCGATGAACAGCGCGGCAACAATCCAGAGCAGCAGCTGCGTGGTGTGGGATCCGATCCAATACACCAGCAGGGCCAGGCCCACACCGACTGTTCCCATGAATCCCATGTACAGCGGATGCTGGGGAGACATCCGCGGCCCGGGATGCCCGAACTGCGGCTCGTCCTCGTCGTCGTACTCCCGCTCGGGAGCCTGGCCGCTGAACTCCGGCGGCATCTCGAACCGAAGCCGGGGCTGGGCACCGGGCAGCGGCTGGCGGAGCCGGCGGACCACCTGGCCGAGGGCCGCTGCGGCGCCGCCCCGCCGTCGGGCCGCTGCCATGGCATGCGGAGGGACAGCCCTGCCCGGATCCCCGGAATTTTCGGCTGCCGGGGAGGACGGGTCCGTCTTGTCAGTCACTGGTTTTTGGGGCCTGTTCCGTGTGTGGCACCGCCTTCGCGGGCCGCTGTGATGATCATCGCAAACACTATCAGCAGGCTTGTCAGCACCAGCCGACGGCGCCGCCGGAGCACCTCCGGACTGCCCGCTTGAACCCCGGATTCGGGGTCCCTGGTAACAAAAAGGTTACTATTGAAGGTAAACCCCCGCTGATGATAGGTGTTTCCCTTGCGTTTAAAGACTGCAGCCGCACTTGTGCTGCTCGGCCTCCTGACACTTTTGGCCGGCATTGGCCAGAGAACCATCTGGGCTCCATCCGAGACTTTCACCGCGTCCTTGCCGGCCAACGCCGCCGCGGCCCCGCTGACTGTCATTGACCAGAAGCTGCGCACCTTGCACGGCGGAACCGTCAAGATCTCGGTCCAGGGCGACGGCAACTTCATGCTGGCAACGGGCCGGCCCGACGACGTCAGCGCGTGGGTCGGCAAGACCGCCCACAACACCATCAACGGGGTCTCCGAGGACGGAAAGTCCCTGCAGGTTGAGCATGCCGACGGCGACGCCACGGCGCCCAACCCGGCGGGCTCGGACCTCTGGGCATCCACCGAGAATGCCAGCGGTCAACTGGACTACACCTGGACTCCGCCGGCTGACGGCGACTGGAGCCTCCTGCTTGCCTCCGACGGCACCAAGGCGGCCCCGGCATCGGTGTCCATGACCTTCCCGAACGACACATCCACCCCGTGGGCCGTTCCGCTGATGGTCATCGGCGGATTGCTGATGGTGGGCGGCATTGTGCTGGCTTTGGTGTCCGCGCGGACCAAGGACGGCGAAGGCCGCGACGGCGGCAGCGGCTACGCCCGGCGGGCCCGCGCCCGTTCGCAGGCGCAGTCCACCACCAAGGCCACCATGGTCGCCGCAGGTGTGGCAGCGGTGGTCCTGGCGGGATCCGGCACCGCCGCACAGGCGGCAAGCCCCAGCCCGCAGCCGTCGGGCAGTGCGTCGTCACCGGCGGCCAAGGACGGCACCGGCTCTCCGGTCCTCCTCGAAGCCCAGTTCCGGCGCATCCTGGAGCAGGTCTCGAGCGCGACCGACGCAGGGGACGCCGCCAAGGATGCGGCGAAGCTTGCCGACCGCGTGGCCGGACCCGAGCTGGAGATCCGGACCCAGAACTACAAGATCCGTTCCCAGGTGGGATCCTACGAGCCCCGCATGCCTGTCCGCTCCACCAAGCTGCTGACCACCGTGATCACCAGCGACCGGGACTGGCCGCGGCAAGTGCTGGCCGTGACCCAGGGCGACGGCAACGTCGTGCCGCAAATCCTGACGCTGGTCCAGCAGTCCCCGCGGGAGAACTACAAGCTGATGGAGACCACCCCCCTCCAGCCGGGCACCACGTTCCCTAACATCAGCCGCGGAGGGACCGAGACGCTGGCCGCCTCGGACAAGACCGGACTGCTCTACAGCGGTGAGGAAGCAATGTCCGGCCTGGCGGACAGGCTCACGTCGGCGGACTCCCCGTTCAAGGACAAGCTGGTCGAGGGCCAGTCCTCGCCGTACATCGCCGACACCCTGTCCTACCAGGCAGAGGTGGTGAAGGCCGGCGAGAACGGCAACTTCTCCTTCACCCACAAGGTGGTGCCGGAAAGCACGGTGGTGTTCCGTACCTCCGACGGCGGGGCCCTCGTCCTGGGACGCATCAACTTCGGCTTCGAGGGCACCCCCAAGGCTGCCGGTGACAAGCTCAGCATCGGCGACGATGCGGCAGCCCTGGCCGGCGGCAAGGAAACCAGTACCGGCATGGTCTTGAGCTTCGCCGAATCCATGGCCGTCTACGTGCCGCCGGCAGGATCCTCGGACCCGATGAAGCTCGTCGCCGCAACCCGCGGCCTGGTAGGCGCCAGCTTCAAGTAGGCCCTCGACCGTATTACCACCGGCAGCGGCCGGAGTGGCTAGAGTGGGAAACATGAGTTCGCCAGCTTCCCGTCCAGTCCCTCCTGCCGCTGCCAGCCTGCTTAACCTGCGCGGCGCCGTCGACCTTTCCTCGCTGAAGCGGCCCGCAGCTCCCGCTGCGCCGTCCGGCCCGGCAGCTGGCTCGGGCCCGGCAGCCGGCTCGGGCCCGGCGCCCGGCCAGGAGGCGCCCGAAGGCGGAACGGAGCTCACGGTCAACGTCACCGAAGCGAACTTCCAGCAACTCGTTGAACTCTCCGCCCAGGTTCCGGTCGTATTTGCCCTGTGGGCTTCCTACTCACCGGAATCCGGCAGGATGCTGGAGACCCTCGAACGCGTGGTTGCCTCCTTCGGCGGCCGCCTGGTCCTGGGCGCCGCGGACATCGAAGCCTTCCCGCAGCTTGCCCAGGCCTTCCAGGTGCAGGCCGTCCCCACCGCTGTCGCCGTCCTCAAGGGGCAGCCGGTGCCGCTCTTCCAGGGCGCCGCTGACGAACAGCAGGTGCGCAGCCTGTTCGACGAGCTCCTCAAGGTGGCGGCCGCCAACGGTGTGACCGGAAGCCTCGACGGCGGTCCGGCGGGAGAGCAGGAACCCGCGCCGCTTCCGCCGCTGCACCAGGCAGCTTTCGATGCCATCGAAGCCGGCGACTACGCCGCCGCCGCGGAGGCTTACCGCCAGGCCTTGCGGGAAATGCCCTCGGACCACGAGGCCAAAGCCGGGCTGGCACAGGTGGAACTGATGGACCGGCTGCAGCCGCTGTCCGCCCAGGACAGCGAGGCCCTCCGCGCCCGGGCGGCGAACGAGCCGGATAACCTTGATGCGCAGCTGGCGGTGGCGGACCTGGACGTGGCGGGCGGCCATGTGGACGATGCCCTGAACCGCCTCGTTGCGTTCATCGGCAGGAACTTCGGCCCGGAACGGGAAACAGTCCGCGTCCGGCTGCTGGAACTGTTCGACGTCGTGGGCGCCGGAGACGAGCGCGTCGCCAAGGCGCGCCAGGCGCTCGCACGAGTGCTGTTCTAGTGCCTGCCCTGTTCCAGCCCCTGGCCTTGAGGTCGCTCCAGCTGCAGCACCGGGGCTGGGTATCGCCCATGTGCCAGTACAGCTGCGATCCCGACGACGGCCCGGGGGTTCCGAACGACTGGCACCTGGTGCACCTGGGGGCTTTTGCGACGGGCGGCGCGGCGCTGATCCTCACCGAAGCGGCAGCCGTGAACGCCGAGGGCCGGATCAGCCCCCGCGACGCCGGGCTGTACAACGACGAGCAGGCCGGAGCCTGGCAGCGGATCACCTCGTTCGTCCACCGGAACGGCGCCGCCGATGCCAAGATCGGCGTCCAGTTGGCCCACGCCGGACGGAAGGCGTCCACGTATTGGCCGTTCTCCGGCAAGCAGGGCAGTGTCCCGGCCTCGGATGGCGGCTGGCAGACCTTGGGCCCCTCCGAAACCGCCTTCGAAGGGTACGCCGCCCCTGCGGCCATGACCGTGGAGCACATCCGCGGTGTCATTTCCGACTTCGCCGCCGCGGCGGTCCGCGCCGTGGACGCTGGCTTTGACACCGTAGAGATCCACGCCGCGCACGGCTACCTTCTGCACCAGTTCCAGAGCCCGCTGATCAACAAACGCGACGACGAGTGGGGCGGTGACGAAGCCGGCCGGAACCGGCTGACCCTGGCGGTGATCGACTCCGTCCGTGCCGTCATTCCGGATTCCATGCCCTTGCTGCTCCGGATCTCGGCCACCGACTGGGCGCCCGGCGGGGTGGACCTGGCCGCTTCGGTCCGGTTGGCCCGAGAGGCCGCGGCCCGTGGCGTGGACCTGGTGGACGTCTCCAGCGGCGGGGCGGTCGCGCACCAGCAGATCAAACCGGGCCTGGGCTACCAGACAGGATTCTCCGCAGCCATCCGGCAGGAGGCGCACGTGGCCACGGGGGCGGTGGGACTCCTGACCACCCCTGGCCAGGCCGAGCATGCCATTGCCACCGGACAGGCAGACGGGGTCTTTATCGCCCGGGCGGCCCTCCGGGACCCGCACTGGTGGCTGCGCGCGGCCTTCGAACTCGGCTACGACATTACGTGGCCGCCGCAGTACGAGCGCGCCGTGCCGCGGCGTTCCTTCTGACGGCCGCCTGAGCCCATGGACAACCGGCAGCCGGACCACAGCCTGTCTTCCGCTGACCGCGCGCTTGAAGCCGGCATCCTTGAGCTGCTGGCGTCACGCGCCGCGACGTCCAGCATCTGCCCGTCCGACGCCGCCCGCGCGGTGGGCGGGGCCGACTGGCGGGGACTGATGGAGGCCGCGCGCCAGGCCGCCCGCCGGCTGGTGGAAGCGGGAGAGGTGGAGGTCACCCAAGGCGGTGCCGTCGTGGATCCGGCGTCAGCCAAGGGCCCTATCCGCATCCGCAGGGCCCGGTAAGCGCAACGCACCGGTACGGGGTCAGCCCAGCAGGTCATCCACATAGCACCAGCGCCACTGTTCGCCGGGTTCGATGCTCCGCATGACGGGGTGCCCGGTTTCCTTGAAGTGGCGGCTGGCGTGCCGTCCGGCGGACGAGTCGCAGCAGCCCACCTGGCCGCATGCCAGGCACATGCGCAGATGCACCGGTGTGGTCCCCTCCCGTTCACAACCCGCACAGGCAGGGTTGTCGGGGACCGGGGACAGCATGGCCGCCGTCAGGTGGTCGCAAACGCCCCCGGGTTGGGCCAATCCCTCGCCGCCGCCGGCGTCAGTGGCGGAATCGAGCTCGTTGAGGGACGCGTCCAGCATGGACTCTTCGATGTCCAGCCGTTCGAGGACCTCGCTGAGGACTTCGTGGGCGAAGTCCCCGCCGCGGCGCAGTTCCAGGACCTTGTCCCGTTCGGCTTCCAGCATGGCCATCCGCAGCTGGGCGTAGCGCTGGCTGGGCGTGGTGGACTCCGCCCCCGGCCGGCCCAGGCGTTCCCAGGCGGCCAGGCCCCGCTCCTGCGTCCGGCGCCGCAACATGTCCATGACCTCCGGGGGATCGCTCTCGCGCCGCAGCTGGTCCAGGCGTTCCATTCCCGCGGCGGTGGCCAGCTGCATCAGTGAGGCCTGGTTCAAGGCATCCTCCCGCCTGTCCGGTCCGGGCAGGCCCAGGGCCCGGACCAGGGCAGGCAGCGTGAATCCCTGCAGCACCAGGGTGCCGGCCACTACCACCATGGCGGCCAGGACCAGCACGTTGCGGTGCTCCAGGTCATCGGGCAGCGTCAGGACGGCGGCCAGCGTGACCACACCGCGCATGCCCGCCCAGGACACGATGGCCGGAAATTGCCAGGGCGGCGCCGGGTCCGCCCGCCGTACAGAGGGGATCAGGCGCGGCAGGTAGGTGGCGGGGAAGACCCAGACCGGGCGCAGCACCAGGACGGCCAGCAGGATCACGGCGCAGCCGAGCCACACGCGGCCGGCACCCAGGGAGTCGTCCTGGACGCTGTCGACAATGGTCCGGACCTGCAACCCGATCAGCAGGAACACCGCGTTCTCCAGGAGGAACTGCACGGTGTCCCAGTTGCTCCGGGCACTTTGCCGGGCTGCACCGTTGGGCATCGAGGGTGCTTTGGTGCCCATGACCAGGCCGGCGACGACGACGGCGAGCACCCCTGATGCGTGGATGGCTTCGGCCGGGAGGAACGCAACGAACGGAGCCATCAGTGACGCCGAGGTGTTGATGGCGACGTTGCTGATCCGTTTCCGGATTTCGGTGAGGACGTACGCGGCGGCGAGGCCCACCACCAGTCCGCCGCCGGCGGCCAGCACGAACCCTCCGGCCACGTCCAGGGCTGAGACGGAGCCGGCGATGGCCGCGACGGCGGCCCGGAGGCAGACCAGCGCGGTGGCGTCGTTGAGCAGCGATTCGCCTTCGAGGATGTTGACGATCCGCCGGGGCATGCCCACCTTCCTGGCGATGGCGGTGGCGGCCACCGCGTCCGGGGGTGCCACCACCGCGCCCAGCGCAATGGCGGCGGCCAACGGGATCTCCGGGAACAGCAACCACACCACCAGCCCGACGGCCAGGGTGCCGAAGATGACATACCCCACGGACAGGAGGCCAATGGACCGGCGGTTCGATGTGAAGTCGAACAGTGATGTCCGGAACGCCGCCGCATACAGCAGTGGAGGCAGCAGGCCCACCAGCACCAGTTCGGGATTCAGCTCAACGGGGGGAATGAAAGGCAGAAACGAGCCCGCCACGCCGGCCAGGACCAGCAGCAGCGGCACGGGGATATTGAATCTGCGGCCGATGGCGCTGGCGGCGCACACCACAGCAACGATGACCAGCAGGCCCAGCGCAATGTCCATGACGATAGTCTCCCACCCCGCACAGCGCGCTTCCGCGGGCTAGGCTGGCACCATGACTGCTCCGCTCCCTGACCAGGCGTCGAATTCCGGGCCCATCCCGGCCCTGTCCATCCGCGGGCTGGCCAAGAGGTTCGGCGGAAAGATCGCGGTGGACGGCATCAGCCTGGAGGTTCCGGCCGGCTCATTCTTTGGCATCGTGGGTCCCAACGGTGCGGGCAAAACCACAACCTTGTCCATGGCCACGGGGCTGTTGCGCCCTGACTTTGGCACCGCCGTGGTCCATGGGGTGGATGTCTGGCAGCATCCGCTGGAGGCAAAGCGCTTGATGGGAATCCTGCCCGACGGTGTCCGCCTCTTCGACCGGCTCACCGGCGAACAACTCATTACCTACGCCGGGTTGCTGCGCGGCATGGACAAGGCCGTGGTGGCGGCCCGGGTGGCGGATCTCCTCGCGGCAATGGACCTGGCCCAGGACGGCGGGACGTTGGTGGTGGACTATTCCGCCGGCATGACCAAGAAGATCGCCCTTGCCTCCGCCATGATCCATGCCCCGCGGCTCCTGGTCCTGGACGAACCATTCGAAGCAGTGGACCCGGTCTCCGCCGCTAACATCCGCTCCATCCTGGACCGGTACGTCGCTTCCGGGGGCACCGTCATCGTGTCCAGCCATGTGATGGACCTGGTGCAGCGCATGTGCGACCACGTGGCCGTCGTGGCCCGCGGCCGGGTCCTGGCCGCGGGGACGGTTGACGAGGTCCGTGCCGGTGCTTCCCTGGAGGACCGGTTCGTGCAGCTCGTGGGCGGCCACAGCCACACGGAAGGGCTCGAATGGTTGCGCACCTTCTGAGGCTCAAGCTCACGCTGCTGCGAAACGGACTGCGCCGCAGCCCCTGGCAGCTGGTGGGTATGGCCATCGCGGGGATCTATGCGCTGGGCCTGGTGGCCATGCTCGTCATCGCCCTGGTCCTGCTGCGGAACGCCGGCACCGGAACCGCCCACACAGCCGTGGTGCTGGGCGGTTCTGCCGCCGTGCTCGGCTGGGGCGTCATCCCGGTGGTGGCCTCCGCCACGGACATGACCTTGGATCCGGCACGCTTCACGACCTTCGCCATTCCCATGAGGCAGCTGCTGGCAGGCCTTGCCCTTGGTGGCCTCATCGGTATTCCGGGCCTTGCCACCACCCTGGTCGCCCTGGCCACGGTAGCCACCTGGTCCCGCGGTGTCCTGCCCGCGCTGGCGGCCCTCGTGGGCGCGTGCCTGGGAGTCATGACGTGCGTCGTGCTGGCAAAGGTTGTCACCACCGCCACGGCGGGCCTCGCCGCGTCCCGGCGGTTCAAGGACATCAGCGCCATCGCCTTCATGGTTCCCCTGGTGCTGCTCGGTCCCATCGTGGCGGCCGTCGGCCGCGGGGTGTCGGCCTCCACGGGGTTCCTGCCGGATGTCGCCGGGACCCTGTCCTGGACCCCGCTGGGCGCGCCATGGGCGCTCGGCGGTGACGTCGCTGCCGGCCGGCCGGCTGCGGCTGCCGTGAAACTGCTGGTGTCGGTGGCGGTCCTGGCCGGCCTGGCCTGGTGCTGGAAGCTGCTGCTGGAAAGGGCCCTCGTCACGCCGCCGTACACCGGTGCCGGCAAACGGAAAGGCGGCCGCCTTGGGCTGCTCGGGGTCCTTCCGCCCACCCCGGCAGGCGCCGTGATGGCGAGGTCACTGACCTACTGGCTCCGGGACCCGCGGTATTCCGGTTCGCTCGTGGTGATCCCTCTGCTTCCCGTGATCATGCTGTTCCAGGGTGCGCAGACAGGCCACTACGGGGGCGTGGCCTTCCTTGCCCCGGTCTCGGCGTTCATCCTTGCCTGGTCCATCTCCGCCGACGTGTCCTACGACAACACCGCGTTCGCCCTGCACGTGGCCACCGGGGTCCGCGGCGTGGCGGACCGGCTGGGCCGGTCCCTCGCGTGCCTTGCCTTCGCCCTGCCGGTGGTCCTGGTGTTCGCGGTGGGGGCTGCGGCGCTGACCCGCGACTGGGCTGCGTTGCCCGGCCAGCTGGGGCTTAGTTTGGGGATCCTGTTCAGCGGCCTTGGCTTGTCTTCGGTGGTGTCTGCCCGGTACACAGTCACGGTTCCGCTGCCCGGCGACAGCCCGTTCAAGAAGCCGCCCGGGAACGTCGGCCAGACCCTCGCCGTGCAGTTTGTGGGGATGCTGGTCCTGCTGGTCCTGGTACTCCCCGAGGCAGCCCTGCTGGTGGCACAGGCCGTGACGGGCAGCGCCTTGTTCGGGTGGATCAACCTGGCCGTCGGCCTCCTCCTGGGCCTGGTCCTTTTCGCGGCCGGTGTCCGCCTGGGCGGCAAATGGCTTGACGCCAGGGGCCCGGAACTCCTGGCACAGGTTTCCGTCAACCGCTGACAACCCCGGAGGGAAGAGCATGGAAGTCGTCATCCTCGGCACCGGCAGGCAATCCGGAAGGCTCGCGGCCGACGCCATCGAGAAACTGGTCCGGCGCAAACCCGATGCGGTACTTGGCCTCGCCACCGGGTCCTCACCGCTGCCGGTCTATGACGAACTCGCAGCCCGGCACCAGCAGGGCCTGGACTTCAGCAGGACTTCCGGGTTCGCGCTGGACGAATACGTGGGCCTGCCCGCCGGGCACGCTGAGTCCTACCGGGAGGTGATCCGCCGGGAATTCACCAACCGGGTGAACATCGCGCCGGAAAACGTCCACGGACCGGACGGAACCGCCGAGGATATCCCGGCAGCCTGCGCCGCGTATGAGCGAGCCATCGCCGCGGCCGGTGGTGTGGACCTGCAGCTGCTGGGCGTGGGCACCGACGGCCACATCGGTTTCAACGAACCGGGCTCGTCCTTTGCCTCACGGACCAGGATCAAAAGCCTGATCGAACAGACACGCCGGGACAACGCCAGGTTCTTCAACAGCCTCGCCGAGGTCCCGCACCACGTACTCACCCAGGGCCTGGGCACCATCATGGCAGCACGGCATGTGATCCTTCTCGCCACCGGCGCGCAAAAGGCCAAAGCCGTCCGCGACTTCGTGGAAGGCCCGGTGGCGGCCATCTGCCCGGCCTCGATCCTGCAGTTCCACCCCCATGCCACGGTCCTGCTGGACGAGGCCGCGGCATCCGCCCTGAAACTCGCGGATTTCTATCGCCACACCTATGAGAACAAGCCCGGCTGGCAAGGCTTGTAGGCGATGTACCGGCCGTCGCGTGCGTCCCTGAACGCGACGACGGCGGCCCCTGCCGCACCCCGGCGCGGGCGTGCCGCCGTCGAACGCCCGGCCACCGGAAAGGCTAAGATGGATGCCATGACTAGCATGACGGACCCTCTCGAAAACGACCCGATGCGTGAGCTTTCCGGGGCTGGAACGTCCACGGCCACCATCGAGCGCGAGGAACTGCGCCAAGAGGTGGAACCGGGCGACCGGGAGCGCTTTGCCCACTATGTGCGCAAGGAAAAGATCATGGAGTCGGCTTTGACGGGCGAGCCCGTCATCGCGCTGTGCGGCAAAGTGTGGACGCCGGGCCGGGACCCGCAGAAATTCCCGGTGTGCCCTGAGTGCAAGGAAGTCTATGAGGGCCTCCGGCCGGGCAACGACGGCGGGAAGGGTCCGGGCGACTCGGGCAACAATAAGTAGTGACGGAGACGCTCTTTGGCGGCCCCACCCTGCCTCCGGCTTATCCGGAACGTGCAGCCTGGGGAACCGCGCCCAAACTCCGTGCCTGGCAGCAGGAAGCACTCGACCTCTACCTGGCGAAAAGTCCCCGCGACTTCCTTGCGGTGGCAACCCCCGGCGCCGGTAAGACCACCTTCGCGCTCCGGATTGCCTCGACGCTGATCGATTCCGGTGCCGTGAACCGGGTGACCATCGTGGCGCCCACCGACCACCTGAAGCGGCAGTGGGCTGACGCCGCCGCCAAGGTGGGCATCGCCATCGATCCCAACTTCAAGAACTCCGACGGCCAGCACGGCCGCGGATTCATCGGTGTTGCGGTTACGTATGCGCAGGTGGCCAGCAAGCCCTTGCTGCACCGCGCCAAGACCGAGGCCGCCCGGACGCTGGTGATCCTCGACGAGATCCACCACGGCGGCGAAGCCCTGTCCTGGGGCGATGGCCTCCGCGAGGCCTTCGATCCGGCGGTGCGGCGGCTGTCCCTGACCGGAACCCCGTTCCGTTCGGACACCTCGCCCATCCCGTTCGTGGAGTATGCGGAGGACCGGGAAGGCATCCGCCGCTCCAAGGCGGACTACACCTACGGTTACGGCAACGCCCTGCGCGACCACGTGGTCCGGCCGGTGATGTTCATGGCCTACTCCGGCCAGATGCGCTGGCGCACCAGCGCGGGCGAAGAGATGGCCGCCTCGCTCGGGGAGGCGGCCGTCACCAAGGACATCACCAGCCACGCCTGGCGAACCGCGCTGAATCCGGCGGGGGAGTGGATCCCCGCTGTTCTGGCCGGCGCGGACAAGCGGCTCAGCGAAGTCCGGCGCACCGTACCGGACGCCGGCGGCCTGGTCATCGCCACGGACCATGAAGATGCGCGTGCCTACGCGGGGCAGCTGAAGAAGATCACCGGTGAATCGCCCACCGTCATCCTGTCGGACGATGCCAAGGCCTCCAGCAAGATCGAGGAATTCTCCGCCGGCGAGAAGCGCTGGATGGTTGCGGTCCGCATGGTGTCCGAAGGCGTGGACGTGCCCCGGCTCTCCGTGGGCGTCTACGCAACGTCCACCTCCACCCCGTTGTTCTTCGCCCAGGCCGTGGGACGTTTCGTGCGTGCCCGCAAGAGGGGCGAAACGGCGTCGGTCTTCCTGCCGTCCGTGCCGCAGCTGATGGCGCTGGCCAACTCCATGGAAATGGAACGCGACCACGCGCTGGACCGGCCGGAAAAAGAGGACGGCGACGGACTCTTCAACCCCGAAGACTCGCTGATCGAGGAGGCCAACCGGGAAGAAAAGGCCTCCGACAGCCTCACCAAGGGCAAGTTCGAGGCACTTGACTCGCAGGCCTCCTTCGACCGGGTCCTCTTTGACGGCGGCGAGTTCGGCACCGGCGGCGAGGTAGGGTCCGACGACGAAATGGACTTCCTGGGAATTCCGGGCCTGCTGGACGCAGAGCAGGTGGGGACGCTCCTGCGCCAGCGCCAGCACGAACAACTGAACCGGAAGAACCGGAAGGCCCCAACCGCCGAAAGCCAGGTTCCCGCCGTCCCTGACCACCGGATGCTGATGGACCTGCGCAACGAGCTGGCCAAGAACGTGGCGGCGTGGGCCGCCCGGACGGGCACCCCGCACGGCGTGGTCCATACCAAGCTGCGCACCGTGTGCGGCGGCCCCCCGGTGGCACAGGCCAACGAGGAACAGCTGCAGTCCAGGCTCCGGAAGCTCCAGGACTGGTTCATCGGCCGTAAATAGGCCTCAGGCGATATCCACGCCGCCGAGTTCCATTTCGGCTACGGCGTCTTCGAGGTCGGCGGCAATCCCTGCCGTCAGGGACCGCACCACGGTGACGCCGTAGCCCGCCTGGACCGCGTCCAGCGAGGTGGCCTTCACGCAGTAGTCGGTGGCGATGCCCACCACCACCACGTCTTCGACGTCATGGCTCTGCAGCCAGTCATCGAGCCCGATCGCGTCCTCGTCCACTCCCGACGCGTCCAGGGATCCGGCCATTGCGCCGGCCTGGCGCTCCCCGGTGGGAACGGCGTCCTCGGGAGCCAACAGGCCCTCGAAACCCGAATACGCGGCCGCGAACTGGCCCTTCCGGAAGTACGCGTCGATGTACTCGGTGTCCAGGTCCGGGTGCAGTTCGGCGCCACGGGTTCCGGCCACGCAGTGCCGGGGCCAGCTGTCAACAAAATCGGGCGTGTCGGAGAAATGGCTGCCCGGATCGATGTGCCAGTCCTGGGTGGCCACCACGAAGTCGAATTCGTTGTGGTGGGCGTCCAGGTACTCGCTGATGGCGCCGGCCACGGCCGCACCACCGTCCACGGCGAGCGAGCCGCCCTCGCAGAAATCGTTCTGGACATCGACGATGATCAGTGCGCGGGACATCCGTCCTCCTCAGTGGTCTTCATAGAACGTGGGAATGGCGGGCTCGCCCCGCTGAAGGCGGTTCACCACCGGGGGGAGCTCCGCCATGGAATCGGCGTGCCGCTGCCGTGCGCGGACCACGCCTTCGTGCCCGGTCCATCCCGGTAGCAGTTCGCCGTTCTTCATGAACTGCTGCAGCAGCGGCCGGTCGTTGCCGTCATCCTCCGGCCGGTGGCCCACCCCCACAACCTCGGCCGTGGCGGTGCCGCGCTCGTCCAGTTTCCGCAACGCATACTTCCGGCCGCCCACGCTGGCCTTGTTCTTGGCCGCCTTGGCCACGGAGACGAAGTTTCCGGCGTCGTCCGTCCTGCTGACCAGCTTGTAGACCATGCTGGCCGTGGGAGCCCCGGAGCCGGTGACCAGTGAGGTCCCCACGCCGTAGGAATCAACGGGCGCGGACTGCAGCGCAGCGATGGCGTACTCATCAAGGTCCGACGTGACCACGATCTTCGTGTGCTCGTTACCGAGGTCGTCGAGCAGCCGGCGTACCCACTGTGCCTGGGCGACGAGGTCGCCGGAGTCCAGCCGGACCGCGCCCAGCCGTGGCCCTGCCAGGTCCACTGCCGTGCGGACTGCCTTCTCGACGTCGTATGTGTCCACCAACAGGGACGTGCCTTCGCCCAGCGACGCGATCTGGGCCTCGAAAGCCGCCCGCTCGTTATCGTGCAGCAGCGTGAACGAGTGCGCGGCCGTACCCACCGTGCGGATGCCGTAGCGTGCGCCCGCTTCCAGGTTGGAGGTGCTGTCAAAGCCGGCGATCACGGCAGCCCGCGCGGCGGACGCCGCAGCCTCCTCGTGCGTCCGGCGCGAACCCATTTCGATGCACGGCCGGCCGCCGGCCGCGCTGACCATCCGGGACGCTGCGGAGGCAATGGCGCTGTCGTGGTTAAGGACGGAGAGCAGGTATGTCTCGAGCATGCACGCCTCGGCGAAGGAGGCCTCGACGATCAGGATGGGGGAGTTCGGGAAGTAGGCTTCGCCCTCCGCGTAGCCCCAGATGTCCCCGGAGAACCTGTAGTTGGCCAGGTACTCCAGGGTTTCCCGGTTGACCACCCTGGTACGTTCCAGGAAGTCCAGCTCAGCCTCGCCGAACCGGAAGCTTGCGATGCCCTCCAGCAGGCGGCCGGTACCCGCCACAATTCCGTAGCGCCGGCCGTCCGGCAGCCGCCGGGCGAAGGCCTCGAACACCGATTTGCGGTGCGCCGCTCCCGAATGGAGGGACGCCTGCAGCATGGTCAGCTCGTAATGGTCGGTGTAAAAGGACGTGCGGGGATGGTCCCAGCCGGCGGAGGTGCTCACGAAAGTCACTCTAGTCCCCACCGGCTCCCTCGTCTCGCTTCGCTTCGCCGTGGGCCCTCGCCGGTGTGGGCCCACCCATAGAATGGACAGATGACCATAAGCGTTGCGCCCGGCCCCGATACACGGGAGGGCGTCCGGACCGGCACAGCGGAGTCCACCGACTCCCTCACCGCTCCGGACATCCCCTGGAACCTGGTGATCTGGAACGATCCCGTCAATCTCATGAGCTACGTAAGCTACGTCTTCCAAAGCTACTTCGGCTACTCCGAGACCAAAGCCAACAAGCTCATGATGGAGGTCCACAAGAAGGGCCGCTCGATCGTGGCCGCAGGCAGCAAGGAACAGGTGGAACGCCACGCGGTGGCGATGCACGGGTTCGGGTTGTGGGCCACGGTGGAAAAGGCCAGCGGCGGCCACGGCGGCAAAACCGGGAAGTCCGGCGGTCCGGGCCAGGGTAAGGGGAAGCGTGGCTAAGGCATTCAAATACGGCCTCAAGGGCATCACCGGGTTCCTGGAACCTGCCGAACGGGACCTGCTGCGCAGCCTGATCGATGACGTCATCTCCATGCTCCAGCCGGAGGAACGCGACGGACAGGACCCGCTGGCTGCCCTCATTGGCCTGGACATGGACGTTGCCGAACCTACGGACCGCGCGGTCAAGCGGCTCCTTCCCAACATCTCGAAGAACGACGACGCCGCGTCCCTGGAGTTCCGCCAGCTCACCGAGCGCTCGCTGCGGGAAACAAAAATCGGGGCGCTCCGTGCGGCGGCGCTGGACCTGGACAAGGATGAGATCGTCCTGACGCCGGAGGGGGC
Source organism: Pseudarthrobacter sp. MOO14 (assembly GCF_058267675.1). Classification (NCBI taxonomy): domain Bacteria; kingdom Bacillati; phylum Actinomycetota; class Actinomycetes; order Micrococcales; family Micrococcaceae; genus Pseudarthrobacter; species Pseudarthrobacter sp. MOO14. Next base: position 700,787 of record NZ_CM177849.1, on the reverse strand, counting down.
AAAGTACTGGTCCATGGCGCTCAATGACGTCCGGCTCGTCCTGGCAGAGCGGCTGGACATCCGCGACGAGGCCGACGCCGAACACGTCCACCGCATGCAGGACTGGTCCCAGGCCGAGGATGTGGAAAGCTACCTGGCCCTGGTTTACAACTTCACCACGTGGCTTCAAGAGTCCGTGGTCCAGGCCATGCTGCAGTCCCTGGAAACCCGCCGGTGAGCTGCGGCGGCCAGGGGGAGGCCGTTGGTTGTGACACATTCGACATGAGTCGCTGGACACAAGATGATGGCTGAGCCTTCCGGGAAGACCTATCCTCGAATAATCATGACAACAGCCTCGAGCACGGACCCGACGTTGGATGCGCAGCCTGCCGGCGACGGCGACCTCCCGGCCGCCGCACCGGAAACCCGGCCCATCGGCGTCTTCGACTCCGGTGTTGGCGGGCTCACCGTGGCCCGCTCCATCATTGACCAGCTGCCCAACGAATCGATCCTCTACGTCGGCGATACCGCCCACGGACCGTACGGCCCGCTGCCCATCGCCGAGGTGCGCGCCAACGCCCTGGGCGTGATGGACGAACTGGTGGACTCCGGTGTCAAGCTGCTCACCATCGCCTGCAACTCGGCGTCGGCCGCGGTCCTTCGGGACGCCCGCGAGCGGTACACCGCCAAATACGGCATCCCCGTCATCGAGGTCATCCAGCCCGCCGTGCGCCGCGCCGTCGCCGCCACCCGCAGCGGGAAAATCGGCGTGATCGGCACCTCCGCTACGGTGGGCTCGCGCGCGTACGAGGACACTTTCGCCGCCGCGCCGGACCTGGACATCACGTCCGTGGCATGCCCCGAATTCGTCAGCTATGTCGAGGCCGGCATCACCACCGGGCCGGCGCTCTTGGCCGTCGCAGAGGAATACCTGGCGCCCCTCAAGGCCGCCGGGGTGGACACGGTGGTCCTGGGCTGCACGCACTACCCGCTGCTGACCGGCGTCATCTCCTACGTGATGGGCGCGGACGTCACCTTGGTTTCCAGCGCCGAGGAGACAGCCAAGGACGTCTACCGCGCGCTGGCCACCCACAACCTGCAACGCCCGTCCGGCACCCCGCCCGAGCACCACTTCGTGGCCACTGGCGACGCCGGCCAGTTCGAGGCGCTCGCCCGGAGGTTCCTGGGCCCCGAGGTCCTCTCCGTCCGGCACGTGGACCACGTCGCCGCGCAATACCCCACCGGCAGCCTAGCCCGCATCACGCCGGAAATGATTGCCGCCGCCCAGGCCGCGCGCGGACGCCCCCGGATCTCCAATTTCGTGGGCGGCGGACTCGCCGACGCCGGCCGAGCCGGAGGACCCCGCCCGTGAAGCTGACCATCGTGGGGTGCACTGGCTCCTTCCCCGGGCCCGGCTCCCCGGCGTCGTGCTACCTGCTGACCGCCACCGACGGCGAGCGGACCTGGAAGGTGGTGATGGACCTCGGCAGCGGTGCGCTGGGCGCCATCCAGCGGTACACCGACCTGGAGGACATCGACGCCATCTTCCTCACCCACCTGCACCCGGACCACTGCATGGACCTGTGCGGCCTGCACGTCGCCATCCGCTGGAAGCCCGGCGGCTGGGGCCGCGGCCGCATCCCGGTGTGGGGCCCTGCCGCGACGGCCAACCGGATGGCCACCGCCTACGGCCTGGACCCGGATCCCGGCATGCACGAGGAATTCGATTTCAGCAACTGGACCGAACGTGAACCCGTGACCGTGGGGCCGTTTACCGTCACGCCCTTCGCCGTCAACCACCCCATCGAGGAGGCCTACGCCCTGCGGGTGGAGGTGGTGGAACCCGGCAAGGACGGCGTCCCCGTCACCCGGACGCTCACGTACTCCGGCGACACCGACTCCTGCGCCGGACTTGAGGAAGCCGCCAAGGACGCGGACCTGTTTCTGTGCGAGGCAGCCTTCGAAGAGGGCCGCGACGACGGCATCAAGGACGTGCACCTGACCGGAAAGCGGGCGGGGGAGACCGCAGCCGTGGCCGGGGCCCGCCGGCTCCTGCTGACCCACATTCCGGTGTGGACATCGCCCACGACCGTCATGGCCGAGGCCCGGCCGGTTTTTCCCGGCGACGTGGCCGTGGCAGTGGCCGGTGTCCACTACGCGATCTAGCGGCGGGCCGCACTCGATAAGCTAAAGGCATGACATCTGAAGCAACTGCAGTGCCCATCGTGCGCGCCGACGGCCGTGGCCCCGACCAGCTCAGGCCCATCAGCATCACCCGCGGATGGTCCAACCAGGCTGAGGGATCGGCACTGATCGAGTTCGGCAACACCCGGGTGCTGTGCACGGCCTCCCTGACTGCCGGCGTTCCCCGCTGGCTCAAAGGCGAAGGCCGCGGCTGGGTCACGGCCGAGTATGCCATGCTGCCCCGTGCCACCAATACGCGCTCGGACCGGGAATCGGTCAAGGGCAAGATTGGCGGCCGCACCCACGAGATCTCGCGCCTGATCGGGCGTTCGCTGCGCTCCATCATCGACACCGAGGCGCTGGGCGAAAACACCATCGTGCTGGACTGCGACGTGCTGCAGGCCGACGGCGGCACACGCACCGCCGCTATCACCGGGGCCTATGTGGCGCTGGCGGACGCCATCCGGTTCGCCCGCGACACCAAGCTCATCGCCAAGAACGCCCAGCCACTCCTCGACACCATTGCCGCCGTCTCGGTCGGTATCATCGACGGCGTTCCCATGCTGGACCTGCCGTACGTGGAGGACGTCCGGGCCGAAACAGACATGAATGTCGTGGTCACCGGCTCCGGCAAATTCGTCGAGGTCCAGGGCACCGCGGAAGGCGCCCCGTTTGACCGGGAGGAGCTGAACCAGCTCCTGGACCTGGCCCTGCTGGGCACCACGCAGCTGGCCGCCATCCAGCGCGAAACCTTGGCGGACGCCCTGTGAGTGCACCCTCACCCAAGCTCGTGCTCGCCACGCACAACGCCGGGAAACTGCGCGAACTCCGTGAACTGCTGCGCGGGCAGGTGCCCGGGCTCGACGTCGACACCCAGGTGGTGGACGCTGCGGCGGCAGGTGCGCCGGACGTCGTCGAAACCGGGGTGACCTTTGCCGAGAATTCGCTGCTGAAGGCCCGGGCGGTGGCCGGGGCCACCGGCCTGGTGGCCATCGCCGACGACTCCGGGCTTGCCGTGGATGTCATGGGCGGGGCGCCGGGCATCTTCTCCGCCCGCTGGGCGGGACGGCACGGTGACGACGCCGCCAATCTTGAACTGCTGCTGAACCAGCTGTCGGACGTTCCCGATGAGCATCGCGGCGCGGCGTTCGTCTGCGCGGCAGCCCTGGCAGTGCCCGCCGGCACCGCAGGGCCGGGCCGCGAGGTGGTGGAGTACGGCCAGCTGGAGGGCGTCCTCCTGCGCGAACCCCGGGGTGCCGGCGGCTTCGGCTACGATCCGGTGCTGCAGCCGGCCGGTGAGAACCGGAGCTGCGCCGAGCTCTCCGCCGACGAGAAGAACGCCATCAGCCACCGCGGCAAGGCCTTCCGTGCCCTGCTGCCCGCCATCGTGGCAGCCCTGGAAGCAACGGGCTGAAGGTAGCGGCACGCCGCACAACAGAAAAGGTGCGCATCCCGCCGGGGTGCGCACCTTTTTCCGGATGTGGGGCCGGACTATTCCTGCCGGCCGCCGGGGAGCTTGCGCGGAGTCTTCTGCTCCGCTTCGGGTCCGTGCTCCTCGATAAATTCGTCGACGGCGTCGGTGCCGTAGGCCTGCGCCTGGCGCCTGGCTGACATGCCGCGCAGGAGTTCAATGCCGATGGGCACGACGGAGACCAGCACGATGGCGATGAAGATGATGTCCAGGTTGTCCCGGACCCACGGAACGGTGTCGCCCAGCAGGAACCCGAGCAGTGTCACGCCGCCACCCCAGAGCACCGCACCGATGACGTTGTAGATGAAGAATTTGCGCTTGCTCATCTGCGCCACGCCGACGATCACGGGGACAAAGGTCCGGATGATGGGAACGAAACGTGCCAGGATAAGCGCCTTGCCGCCATGCTTTTCAAAGAACGCGTGCGCGCTCTCGACGTTCTCGCGCTTGAAGAGTTTGGAGTCGGGCTTGTTGAAGAGGGGAGGGCCCGCTTTGGAACCGATCAGGTATCCCGCCTGGTTGCCGATGATGGCGGAGACCACGATCAGCAGGGCCAGGAGCCAGATGTTGAACTTGATGGTGCCCGTGGCAACCAGCAGGCCGGCAGTGAACAGCATGGAGTCGCCGGGAAGGAAGAATCCCACCAGCAGGCCGGTCTCGGCGAAGACGATGCCGCATACCAGCAGGACCACCCACGGGGCGAGCGCCGGATCGGCCAGGAAGACCTGGGGGTTCAGCCAGTCGGGCAGGAAGGAGGCCATTGGCGGCTGCACCGGACCCGCGCCGCCCAGCATGGACACAGCGAGGTGGTTCATCACAGGAAAGTTCACCCCTCAAGCGTACTTGACCGGCCTGCGCCTCCCGGGCCTGTCCCTCCCGGCCCGGGGCCGCCGTCGGCGGTAAGGTGGGGGCCGTGGGTTTGGACTTTACGGCGATCGACTTCGAAACAGCCAACGGCTTCCGGGGCTCCCCCTGCTCGGTGGGCCTGACAAAGGTACGGGGCGGCAAGATTGTCGACGAGGCCTCCTGGCTGATGCGGCCGCCGGCCGGCTACGACCACTTTGACCACCACAATGTCCGGATCCACGGAATCACCCCTGCCGACGTTGCGGTGCAGCCGCGGTTCGGGGAGCTGTTCCCTGAAATTGGGGCGTTCATCGGCGAGGACGTACTGGCCGCGCACAACGCAGCCTTCGACCTGGGCGTCATCCGCTCTGCGCTGGAAGTGTCAGGGCTGCCGGGCCCGGCCTACGACTACGTCTGCACGGTCATGTTGTCGCGCCGTTGCTATTCGCTGGTCTCCAATTCGCTTCCCTTTGCCGCAGAGGAAGCGGGCGTGCCGCTGGTGAACCACCACGATGCTGCGGAGGATGCCCGGGCCTGCGCCGGCATCCTGATCGACATTGCAGCCCGCAACGGTGCCAACAGCATCGCCGAACTGTACCTGTCCCTGGGTTTGGCCATGCCGCGCCAGCAGGCGTTTGATCCCGCCACCGGCGAAGTGTCGAAGCCCAGCCTGGCGGCCATGTCCGGCGCCTCAGGCAACGGCGCGGCGCTGGTGCGGCGGTTCCAGTACGGTTGGCCCGAAGAAGGGCTCAATCCCGAACCAAACGCCGACGCCGAGCCCGGCCACCCGCTGTACGGCCAGACCGTCGTATTCACCGGGCAGCTTTCCATCGGCCGCCCGGACGCCAAACTCCGCTCGGCCCACCACGGTGCCCGAACCGAGAGCCGGGTGACCGGCCGCACCACCGTCCTGGTGGTGGGGGATGGGTTTGTGGCCTCGGACCTTCGCTCCGGACGGTTGACCGGGAAGGCACGGCGTGTCCTGGAGCTCCATGACCGCGGGCAGGCCATCGAGGTGTTGTCCGAGGGCGAGTTCCTGCAGATGGTGGGCAGTGCAGCCGTCCCCGGGGCCCGCTTGAACGCCCGCACCGAACCCGCCGGAGCGGATGCCTTCGCGCCGGCCCTCAACGCCTGAGGGGGCCTCGCGGTATCCTCCCGGGTTCATCGGGCGCAACAAATCTTGGCCGCCGGGCGCTACCCTCTTAGCCTTGCGTGATGAGCTCCTTGTTCGCTTTCCCCAACCCGGTCAACGAGTACGCGGCCCGCACCACGGCCGCCCTGGTGGTACTGCTCTCGGTGGTCACGGCAGTGACTGGTTCCGTGTGGGGCCTGCTGGCCATCGCCGTCGGGTTCTGGCTGCGGCTGCTCTTCGGCCCGCGGATCTCACCGTTGGCCGTCCTCTCCGTGAAGGTCATCACCCCGCGGCTGGGAAAGGTGAAGCTCGTTCCCGGGCCGCCAAAGCGCTTTGCCCAGGGCATCGGCGCGGCCGTCTCCACGGCCGCCCTGCTGCTCTTCGCGTCCGGCCTGGGCCTGGCAGCGTGGTTGCTGCTGGGGATCCTGGTAGTCGCGGCATCGCTTGAAGCGTTTGCCGGATTCTGCCTGGGTTGCACGATTTTCGGCTTCCTGCAGCGCCGCGGAGTGATCCCCGAGGATGTCTGCGAGGCCTGCAGCAACATCAGCCTTCGCCGGTCGTGACCCGCACCAGCTGATCCGCCATCCCACGGACCACCTCCGGGCCTTCCAAGGCGCCGAGCCATGGGGCGGGCAGGCAGTCCTCGCCGTACCAGGCGCCCAGGATGTTGCCCGCCAGGGAGCCGGCGGTGTCGCTGCCGCCGCTGTGGTTCACCGCCACGGCCATGGCGTCCCGGAAGTGCTGTTCCGGCAGCACCGGGGAGCCCCCGGGCGGAAGCGTGGCGAGGACGGCGTAGAGTGCGACGGCGAGAGCCTCCTCCGCGAACCAGCCCTCGCCCAGTGCCTGGATCAGTTCCTCGGGCGGAAGAACTGCCGTGTCTGCGAGCCGCAGGGCCGTTTCAAGCCGGTGGGGCAGCTCCGGTGCCACGTGCGGGATGGTGGCCGCGTGCGCGGTCACGGCGGCGGCGGCTTCCCGGAGCTCCTCTCCGGCGACCAGGCGGTGGATCAGGAGGCTGAAGACACCGGAACTTTGGCGTGCTGCCGGGTGGCCGTGGGTCAGTGACGCGGCATCGGAACTCAACTTATAGGCCGCCTCGGGCGAGATGTGCGGGATCAACCCGAACGGCGCCGAGCGCATCACCGTGCCGGCACCTTTCGAGTCCGGATTAACGGGCCGCACCGACGTTCCCATCTCACCGGTGGCCAGGCCGCTGATGCAGTCCTGCTCCGGGTGGCGCTGCTGCCGCAGCACGTCGTTGCCGTCGATCCAGCGCGGCTGGGGAGCCGGTGCGGACGGCCCGGCGTCTATGCCCTGAGTGGCCAGCCAGCGCAGGTAGGCCAGCCAGACACACGCATTCACGTCCGCGCCCACACCGGAGTTGGCCCACTCCAGCGCCTCCACCAGGCCGTCCACGGTGTAGAGGGTCAATTGCGTGTCGTCGGAGAAATGGCAGGGGCCGGAGAGGTCTTCAAAGCCTGTCAGGCCGTGGGCGCCGAACCGCCGGCGGATCTCGTCGATGGAATCGAACTCCACGGCGTAGCCCAGCGCGTCGCCCAGGGCCCCGCCCAAGAGGGAGCCGTGGATCCGGGACTGGGGAGTGGGCGTGCCGTGGTCGATGCTCATGGAGACAAATTTACCGTCCGGACGCACACCGAACGGTTGGGGGCGCGTCCGGCGGTGGGGAACCGGGAAGCGGCTGCGGACAGCAGGTGTCCAGCAAACGCCCAGACTGGGCTGGAATACTGCTCGGGTTGCCTGCGCTGCCCGCCGCCCCTGCCGGCCGGGGCGGCTCCGCAACCCCAGAAAGCACCCGACGAGCAAAGGTCCAGCCATGAGCACCCCTGTCCCAGCCCGCGACGCACTGCAGCCCGGCGGCACTGATCCCGCCAGCCGGGCACTGCTGCCCCGCCTGGCAGCCGAGGCTTTCGGCAGCCTCTTCCTGGCGGTGGCAGGGCTGGGCGTACCGCTGTTCAGCATTCCGCAGTCCAGCCCGGTACCCGCGGCCCTGGCTGCCGGCCTCGCCATCACGGCCGCCATGCTCGCTTTCGGGCATATCTCCGGTGGCCACTTCAACCCGGCCATCACCTTGGGCCATCTCCTGGCCGGCCGGATCCGGGCCGGGGCGGCCGCAGCGTACGCCGCCGCCCAGCTCGTGGGCGCCTTGGTGGGTGCCCTTGCCTTGTTCGGCATCCTGCGTACCCTGCCCGGCATTCCCGACAGCCGGACCGCCTTCGATACGGTGGCCGCCGGCTTCGGCGACCATTCCATCATCCAGGCACCCCTTGCCGCGGTTGTGCTGCTGGAATTGCTGGGAGCCGCAATCATCGTGGCCATCTTCCTGGGCGCTGCCGGCCGGGACAACGGCGGCCTGCGCGATAACGCCGGCGTGGAGGGCAGCAGCCGGACGGTTGCCGCCGTTGCCGTGGGCCTGTCCTTCGCGGCGCTGCTCCAGGTGGGCCAGTCCGTCGGCAACCTGCCTTTCAACCCCGCCCGGGCCCTCGCCTCTGCCGTTTTCAGCTCCGGTGCGGCGCTGGGCCAGGTGTGGGTATTCCTGGTGGCCCCGCTGGCCGGCGCCGCCATCGCGGGCCTGGTGTTCCGGATTTCAGGCACGGCTGACGCCACGCACAGCGCCGCAGCGGCGGACGCTGCCGACCACGACGACGACGCGAGTGTGGAAGCAGGTGGCGGGGACGCCGGGGCCGGGTCTTCGCCGGTCCAGTCCCGGATCGACGATGACGCCGACGCTCCGGGTGCGAAGCCGAACCTCCCGGCGGCACGCACTGCCGCACCGGAGGGGCAGGCACGCAACGTCAGCGAGGCCCAGGAATTCTTCGAGGGCAAGCGATCCTGATCAGTCCGGGCCGCGGCGGTTTCCGCCACTGTCAGTGGCTGCCGATAGCGTAGTTATATGCGGTTACTTCATACCTCGGACTGGCACCTGGGCCGGTCCTTCCACGGCGTTGGCATGCTGGACGCCCAGCGGGCCTTCATCGACCAGATGGTGGCAACGGTGGAACGGGAGCGCATCGACGTCGTCCTGATTGCCGGCGATGTCTACGACCGGGCACTGCCAGGGGTGGACGTGGTCCACTTGCTCGATGACGCCTTGGTCAGGCTCACCTCCGCCGGAGCCAAGGTGGTGATCACCAGTGGCAACCACGACTCCGCAATCCGGCTGGGTTTCGCCTCACGGCTGCTGGAACGCGGGGGAGTCCACCTGCGCACCAAGGTGGCTGAGCTTGACCATCCACTGCTGCTGCCGCTCGGCCAGGACGCCGCCGGCCGGGACGCCGTCCTGGCCCTGTACGGCATTCCCTGGCTTGAACCCCGGCTCGTTGCCGACCAGCTGGGCGTGGAAACGGCAAGCCACTTCGAGGTGACCCGGGCGGCCACCGCCCTTATCCGGGCCGACATCGCACGGCGTACAAACGCCGCCACCGTCCATTCGGTGGTCCTGGCCCACACCTTCGCCAGCGGCGGCATCAGCTCGGACAGCGAGCGGGACCTCAGCATCGGCGGCGTGGGTGCCGTTCCCCTGGACCTGTTCGACGGATTCGGCTACACCGCACTCGGCCATCTCCACGGACGCCAGGCGCTGTCTGAGCGTGTGCGCTATTCGGGCTCCCCGCTGGCCTATTCCTTTTCCGAGTCCACGCAGCGGAAAGGTGCCTGGCTCGTGGACCTGGAGCCGGATGGAGTCACCTCGGTGCAGGAGATCGAGTGGGATGCCCCGCGAACCCTCGCTGTGCTGCGCGGCACCCTGGCCGAGCTCCTTGATGAGCCCGGGCATGCCTGGGCCGAGACCGCCTACTGCCAGGTCACCCTCACTGATGCCCAGCGTCCCGTGCGGGCGATGGAGCGGCTCCGTGCGCGGTTCCCTGAGACCCTGGTCCTGGCTTTCGACCCGCAAGGCGGGAACGACCCGGACCAGGCAAGCTACAGCAGCAGGCTTGCCCATGCCCCGGACGACCTCGCCGTGTGCTGCGGCTTCCTGGACCACGTGCGCGGGCGCAGCGCGGACCAGGATGAACAAGAGGCGCTCGCCGCCGCGTTGGAGAACGTCCGCCTGCTGGAGGCCTCGCGGTGAGGATCCACCATCTGCGCATCTCAGGCTTCGGCCCGTTCGCCGGAACAGAAGACGTCGATTTCGACCGGCTCAGCGCCCACGGCCTGTTCCTGCTGAACGGGCCTACCGGTGCGGGCAAGACCAGCGTCCTCGACGCCATCTGTTTTGCCCTGTACGGATCCGTTCCGGGTGCCCGGCAGGACGGCAAGCGGCTCCGCAGCGACCATGCGGAGCCCGGCCAGGAGCCGGCCGTAACCTGCGAATTCTCCGCCCAGGGGCGCCGCTTCGAGGTCACCCGCTCGCCCGCATGGGACAAGCCCAGTGCACGGGGCAGGAACGGTTTCACCACCCAGCAGGCCAAAACCCTGCTCCGTGAACGCGTCGGCGGAACCTGGGTGGAAAAATCTGCCCGCAATGACGAGGCCGGAGCAGAGATCATGGCTTTGCTGGGCATGGACCGTGAACAGTTCACCCGGGTCATCATGCTGCCGCAGGGGGAATTCGCCGCGTTCCTCAGGTCCAAAGCTGCGGACCGCCTTGACCTGCTGCAGAAACTCTTCGGGACGCAGCGGTTTGAAGCCCTGGAACAGGAACTGTCCCGCCAGGCCGCCGCGGCCAGGGATGGCGTTGCGGCCCTGGTCGGCCAGCTGGGTATGCTGGCGGCCCGTGCCGAAGCCGAGGCCGCGCCGCTCCAGCTTCCGCAGGACGGGGCACCGGCGCCAGAGGATACCGCCGGCAGGCTTGGCTGGTTGCAGGCCGCTGTTGCTGCGCGACTGGCAGAGCTCACGGAGCACGCAGCGGGCGCGACATCCCTCAGCCAGGAACGCCGCAGTGACGTGGAACGGGAAACCGCACGGCACGAGCGGGCCCGCAAACTCCAAGCGGCCACCGTGCGGCAGCAGGCCGTGAAGGACGGGGCAGCACGGCAGGAAGAACTCGCTGCCCGGCTGGGCCGGCACCGCGAGGCGGAAGTCCTCCAGGGACAGCTGCGCGCGGTGGATGCGGCGGCCGGCAAAGTGCAAAGCGCCGGGGGCGCCGCTGAGGCCGCCATGACCCTCCTCAGGATGGCTGCCGCGGACAGTACCGAACTCGCCCAGCTCAACTTGGGCGCGGATGAAGCCGCCGTGCCGCCGGTCCAAACCCACAAGGGCTCCGCAGGCCACAATACGGCGGAAATCGTGCCGGGGGCCGCCCAGGAGCTGGCCCGGCTTCGGTCGCTGCTGGCCGTCGTCGAAGCACGGCTGCCGGATGAGCAGAGGCTGCAGGAGCTGTATGGGCGCCACCGCAGCCTGGCCGGCCGGCAGGACGAACTCAGGCTGGACGTGGAGACGCTGGGAAGCCGGGTTGCGCAGTTGCTGGCGGACCGGGAGCTGCTGGCCGGAACCATGGGCCAGCTGGAGCCCCGTGCCGCCGACGCCGCGCTCCGCCGCAAGGAGGCGGCCGCTGCCACGGAACTTCTCGACGTCGTCCGGCGGTACGGGACGGCCATGAAGGGCCGGGACCTCGTGAACGCCCGATACGACGACTCACGGGAAAGCCTGCTGGAGGCGAAAGGCCGGTGGCTGGACCTGCGGGAGGTCCGGCTCGCCAACGCCGCATCCGAGCTTGCCGCCAAACTGGTGGCCGGTGAGCCCTGCCCGGTCTGTGGAAGCGGAGAACATCCGGCGCCGGCGGGATCCGGCACGGAAGGACCGTCGCTGGCCCAGGCCGAGGAAGAGGCCCACGCCGCCTATGAAGCGGCCGAGGCAGCCCACGGCGCTGTCAGCGCCGAACGCGCCGAAGCCGAGCAAACGGTGGCCGTCCTCGCCGGACAAGGCGGGACCATCCCTGTGGCCGAGGCCCGCACAGGGGCCGAGGAGGCGTTGGCTGCGGCAGAGGCCGCCGAACAGGCCGCGGAAGAGCTCCAGGAACAGCGGCAACGGCTGGAGGCACTCGATGCAGGTATCGAACAGGCCCGCTCCGCGCTGTCAGACGCGGAGGCTGAGCTGTCCCACACCGCTGTCCTGCTCGCCGACCTCGCCGAACAGGCTGCCGCACTGGACGGGGCCCTTGCCGGCCTGCGCGGAAACCACCGCACCTTGAACCGGCGGCTGCGGGTCCTTGAAGACGCCGTGGCGGTCCTGGACAAAGCTGTTGAAGCGCAATCACGGCTGGACACCGCCAGGGCGCAGGCCGCCGAAGCGGAGGAGAACCTCGAGCTTGCCCTGCCGGGGGCGGGTTTCGCCTCTGCCGCCGAGGTTCGCAGCCAACTGCTGGGAGCTGCGGAAGTGGCAGCACTCGAAGCTGAGGTCCGCACGGCCGGGGAAGAAGCTGCCCGGGTAGCCGGGCTGTTCGAGTCGGAGGACCTGGTGCTGGCCATGGCCGAAGCAGGAGACGGCTCCCTACCCGACGATGAACGGCTCGAGGTACTCCGCAGCCAAGCTGCTGCCGCGCACCATGACGCCCGGGAGGCTGATCTCGCCGCAGGACTGGCCCGCCGGTGCTTGGCGGCCCTTACCTCGATAGCGGCGGAATATGAGGACCTGGCGTCCTCGTCCCGGGAACCGGCCGAACGGGCACAGATGCTCGCGGGGCTGGCCGAAGCGGCCGCGGGCAGGGGGGAGAACACCTACCGGATGAGCCTGAACAGCTACGTCCTGGCCGCGCGGCTGGAACAGGTCGCCCTCGCCGCATCGGAGCGCCTGGTGGCCATGAGCGATGGCCGCTACCTGTTGCAGCACACCGATGCCAAGGCGGCCCGCGGTGCCAAATCGGGATTGGGCCTTGAAGTGGTGGACCAGTGGACGGGCTTCCGCCGCGACACATCCACACTGTCCGGCGGCGAATCCTTTATGGCGTCGCTGTCGCTGGCCCTGGGCCTGGCGGATGTGGTCCAGCAGGAGTCAGGCGGCGTTGAAATTGAGACCCTGTTCGTTGACGAAGGCTTCGGCAGCCTGGATGAACAGTCCCTTGAACAAGTCATGGACGCCCTCGAAGGCCTCCGCGACGGCGGCCGCGTGGTGGGGCTGGTCAGCCATGTGGCCGAGATGAAACAGCGGATTGGCACCCAACTGCAGGTGCTCAAGAGCCGGAACGGCTCCACGCTGCGGATATCTGAAAGCGTGGACGCACTTTCCTGACCCCGGCGGATATACTGGACCGCGTTACCGGGTTGCGCGCATCGGGAGGAGGGACGATGCGCATGGATTGAACGAGCCCGGAATTGACACCTCATACCACCCCTTCAACCACCCGCGACGCTCCGGCCCGAAGCACGGGCCCTTCCGCCACGGACGACTCTGCCCGGGATTCCGGTGGAACGGCAGCAGGCCGCTTCGCGCGCCTCCCCGAACTCGCCGGCAAGACTTTTCTTCCGCTGGGACTTTTCGCCAGGCTGCCGCTGGCCATGCTGACCGTCGGCACCCTGACCTTGGTGACCTCCGTCAGCGGCTCCTTTGCCGTCGGAGGGACGGCCGCCGGCGCAGTAGGCATTGGCTCGGCACTGGGCGCTCCCTTCCTTGGGGCACTGGCCGACAGGCGTGGACAACGCCCCGTGCTGCTGGTATCGGCAGTGCTCAACACAGTGGCCGTGCTGGTGCTGGTCCTGGCCGCCCTTGCCGCCGGAAAAACCGGCGGATTCCCGCTGGGAGTCCTGGCAGCGGCCTTTGCTGCCGGAGCAACGTGCCCGCAGGTGGGTCCGCTGGCCAGGGTCCGGTGGATGTCACTGACAAGTGCCGCGGCCGGTGCCGGCGCCGACGTCCGCGGCCAACGCGACCTGGACACCGCGCTCTCCTACGAAAGTACCGCTGACGAAGTGACCTTTGTCCTGGGGCCCGCGCTCGTGGGGGCGCTTGCCAGCCTGGTGGCGCCCTGGCTGCCGCTGGCCCTGGCCGCTGCCCTGACCATCACGCTTGTCCCGGCGTTTGCCGTTCACCCCACCCATCGGGCCGTGCCGGTCACCCGGCACGCCCGGGGCAGGAAAGGCGCGGGCGCTGGGACATCCCGAAAGCTGCCCTTGGCCGTGGCACTGCCCGTGGTGGCGATGGTCTGCATGGGCACGTTCTTTGGGTCCACCCAAGCGGCCCTCAGTGCTTTCTCCGCCGGCCTGGCGGGTGCGGAGATCGCGGGATTGCTGTACGCGGTCATGGGCCTAAGCTCTGCGGCCGCTGCGCTCTCGGTTGCCTACTGGCCGCGCAAGGCAGGCCTGGCCCTGCGCTGGGTGGTGTGCGCAGTCATCATGGCCGCGCTTGCCGTCCTCCTGCTGTTGCCATCGTCCCTGCCCATGATGGCGGCAGTCCTGCTGGTCCTTGGGCTTCCGGTCGGGCCGGTCATGGTCACGGTGTTTGCCGTCGGCGGCACTTTGGCTCCCGCCGGCCGCCTGGGCACCGTGATGACCGGCCTGGCCAGCGGCATTGTCGCCGGTACGGCGGTGGGCTCAGCCATCGGCGGGCAACTGGCCCAGATCCATGGGGCCGGCGCGGCGTTCCTGGTCCCGGTGTGCGCGGCCGCAGCGTTGGCGCTGCTTGGTGCGGGGACCGCCGTCGCACTCCGCCGGCGGCGCTGACGGCCGAACCCGTGGCCGGCGGTCCACCGGCTCAGGCCAGCTGGCTCTCGATCCGGGCCGCGCTCTCGGCAATGGCGGTACCCACGGCCTCGGGGTCGTGGGCCGACCGGATGTAGACGACGGCGAGGGCGGCCGGCCGGCCGCCGGGCACCCGGACAGGCGCCGCCAGGGAGGAAACTCCGGCGATGACCTCGTCATGGCTGGCGGAGTATCCCTTCCGGCGCGCCTCGGTGGCCTCCGGACGGTAGGGAATCCCGGTCCCCAGCCTGTTCCACTCGGCCTCCGTCAGGGCGGACTGGATGGCGATCCCGGGTGCCCCGGCGTTGATGGGATGCCGGGTTCCCGGGTGCTGGGCCACAGTGGCTCCGGAGTGCCGCGGTTCCACCGTGACCAGGGTGATGCAGTCATGGTGGTCCCACACGGCCACGAAGGCCGTCATGTTCAGCGAGTTTGCCAGCTGGGTCAGCTCAGGAAGCGCGGCGCTCTGCAGGTTGCGGGAGACGCCGCGGGCCAGGACCGCGAGGCCCGGGCCGGGCTGCACCCGGCCCGCATCGTCGCGCACCAGGAGCGAATGGTCCTCCAGGGTACGCAGGATCCGGTAGGCGACCGAGCGGTGGACACCCATGGCGTCCGCAAGCTCGGCGATGGTCAACGGTCCCGGAGCGGCCGCCAGGATCTCGAGGGCACGGATACCGCGCGACAGGGTCTGGGACGGGGAAGCCTGCGGCAGGGCCGCTCCGGCCTGCGCTGCGGCGGGAGGAGTCATGTGTCCATCCTAGGTTGCCGAAACTGCGGGCACAGGACCCTTGTCCTCGCCGCGTCGTGACTGTATTGTCCTCTATACGAACAGTGAGTTCCATTATCGAACACGCAGTTGGTGGCGGGCCCCACCCAGGCCGGTCCTTCCGTGTCCCGCATCACGTTTTCGTAGTACCCTGCTAACTAACTGACCGTTCTGTCGGTAATCCTGAGGCGTCCGGGCGGCACCGCTGCCCAATAAAACAATGGAGTTTAAATGACCACACCTTCCAAGGTGGACACACCCGCCGGCCCCAGCAGCCGGACTGAAGAGCGCAAAGTCCTCGCGGGCACCCTCGTAGGCACCACCATCGAGTGGTACGACTTCTTCATTTTTGCCCAGCTGACCGCGACGCTGCTGTCGCCGCTGTTCCTTGCACCGCTGAACGAGTCCAACCCGGGCTTGGCGCAGATCCTGTCCTTCGCCCTCATCGGCATCAGCTTCCTGTTCCGACCCCTGGGCGCCGTCATTGCCGGGCACCTCGGCGACCGCCTGGGACGCAAGGCCATGCTGGTCTTCACCCTGGTGATGATGGGTGCGGCCACCGCACTGATCGGCGTGCTCCCCACCTACGCGCAAATCGGGGCTTGGGCCCCAATCCTGTTGATCGTGCTGCGGATCATCCAGGGCTTCTCGGCCGGCGGTGAATGGGGCGGGGCCGCGCTGATGGCCGTTGAGCACGCACCATTGAACCGCCGCGGCCTGTTCGGCGCCTACCCGCAGATCGGTGTCCCGGTGGGCATGATCCTGGCCACCGGCCTCTTGTTCTTCCTCAACACCGGCATGTCCAAGGAAGACTTCGCAGCCTGGGGCTGGCGGGTGCCGTTCCTGCTGTCCATCGTGCTGATCGTGGTGGGCTACCTGATCCGCCGCGCCGTGGCCGAGAGCCCGGTCTTCCAGGAAATGGCACTGCGGAAGAAGGAAAGCAAGGCGCCCCTGGGTGAACTGGTCCGCAACCACAAGAAGCCCGTCCTCTACTCGACCATGATCTTCATCGGCAACAACGCAGCCGGCTACCTGCTCATCGCCTTCTTCATCTCCTACGCCACCAAGACCCTGAAGATGCCGACCCCGCAGATCCTGCTCGCCACCACCCTGGCCTCCTTCGGCTGGCTGATCTTCACGCTGGTGGGCGGCTGGTTGTCCGACCGGATCGGCCGCGTCAAGACGTTCCTGATCGGCTACGCCATCGTGTTCGCCTGGATGATCCCCATGTTCGCGCTGATCGACACCAAGGACATCGTCCTGTACGGGGTGGCCCTGTTCGTCCTGACCGTTGGCCTGGGCCTTTCCTACGGCCCCATGTCCGCCATGTACGCCGAGATGTTCCCGGCCGAAGTGCGGTACTCCGGCATCTCCATTGGATACGCCTTTGGCGCCATCCTGGGCGGAGCCTTTGCCGCCACCATCGCCGAATCCCTGCTGCAGTCCACCAAGTGGGCCGGTTCGATCGGCATCTACATCATGGTCCTGTGCGTCATCTCCGCCCTCGGCGTGGTGCTGGCCAAGGAAACCAAGGGGCGGCCGCTGGGCGTCAGCAGCCACCACTAACACCGTTGCGTGGCCGGCTCGCCGGTCCTCAGCTCCGCAGGCCCGGACTTTGCTCCGGGCCTGCGGCGTGCGGCAGCGGCGGTCCCTGCCGCAGCGCGGTGATGGCGTCGTCGTCGGTCAGCTGCCCGAAGTGCCGGTAGAAGCTGCCCACGGCCCGGAACTTTCCCGGCAGGTGCAGGCATACGACGGCGTCGCACACGCGCTCCAGCGAGGCCTCGGCGTCAACGGAACCCACCGGAGCTGCGGCCACCACGGTTGCCGCACCGCCGGCGCGCACGGCCTCGACGGCGGCCCGCATGGTGGCGCCGGTGGCCAGGCCGTCATCCACGAGCAGGACGGCCTTGCCGGCCAGGTCCATGCCGGTTCCCGGATACAGGGCAGCCCGGCGCAGGATTTCGCTGCGTTCGCGGTCCTCCACAGCATCCAGCCACTCCCGGCGAACGCCGTGCTGGAGGACCCGCTCCCGCAGGGGCTTGTTGATCAGCCGGACGATCCTTCCGGATGTCCAGGCCAGGGCACCGTAGGCGGTTTCTTCATAGCCGGGGATCCCCAGCTTCCGCACCAGGACAGCACCCAAGGGAAGATGGAGGGCACGTGCTGTGGCCGCCGCTACCGGGATGCCGCCGCGGGCAAGGCCAAGGACCACGGTGCCGGGCCGCTCCTGGAACGCTGAAAGCGCGGCAGCCAGGCGCACCCCCGCTTCCGTGCGGTCTTCAAAACGCGTCGGCATCTGTCCCTCCCCGCGGGCCGGGCCCGGTGTGAACGAAAGCCCGTGGGGCGGCCGGGTGCCGCCGGTGGCTACACACCCAGGAAGGAAATGGCGGCCTGCTTGAAGGCCCTGCTGGTGATGGCGTTGGTGTGGTTCCGGCCCGGCAGGAGCAGCTGCTCGGCCATGGACCCGGCTCCGCGCGCCAGCTCGGCGAGGTGGGGCAGCGTTCCGGCCCGTTCGTCCTTGTCCCCGGCAACCAGGAGCATGGGTACGTGGGGCACCGCTTCGGCGGGGTCGTAGGGCTCCGCCTTGATGGCTTCCACGAGCGACAACAATGCGAAGATGTTGTTGCTCGGCAGCAGCAGCGCCATCTTCAACAGTTGGGCCGTCGATTCGTCAGCGATCGGCGTGCCGTCCGCCAGGTAGTCCTGGGCGGCCCGCAGATCGAAGGCTGCCAGCGGGTCGGTATTGTTGGGTCCGCCCAGCACCAGCCTGTGGACGAGTTCCGGCTGGGTTGCGGCGAACTCCCAGGCGAGCCGGGAACCCAGGGAATATCCCACCACGTCCAGGCCGCTGGAAGGATCGCCGTCGTGCAGCGGCCGCGCACCGGCGTCGAACGCTGCCTGAAGCAGGTCCGCCCTGATCCTGCTGGGGGAGTAGGAGTCCCGGTCTTCCGGGGCGCCGCTGCGGCCATGGCCGGGAAGGTCCACGGTGACGACCCGGCGCCCGGCCTCCAGCAGGGCGGCCACCCAGCCTGTGTCCTCCCAGTTAAGTTTGGACGAGGAGGAGAACCCGTGCAGCAGGAGCACCGGCCGGAGCCCGGCGTCCTCCGCCGGCTCGTGCACCGCCACGAAGAGTTGCGGGTCAGTGCCCTCGACCGTGTGCGCCTGCTGTTGTCCGGTGTGCCTGCCGCTCATGCTGTCAGTTCCTCATCAGGTACGGCGCCCAGGCGGACCCGGCGCGTCGGTGCGTCTTCCTTGGAAAGGTAGTTTCACTCTACCTGCTGGCAGCACCGTTCCGGCTGGTGAGCCGGGCGGCTGCAGCGCAGGCCAGCGCGATGCCGGTGATCAGGGCCAAGGTGCCCAGGAGCTGGGCCCGGCTGGCCTCGGCGCTGAAGCCGACGGCGAAGATCAGGCCCAGCAGGACCAGTCCCAGGATGGTCAAGCCCGGGAATCCCTTCATCCGCAGCGGCAGCGCTGCCCCGTCCCGGTCGGCGCGGCGCCGCAGGATCAGCTGGGACACGAGCGCGCTGCCCCACACCACCAGGCAGGTGGAGCCCACCAGCTGGAACAGCGCGGGCAGGACCCGTTCCGGGAACAGCAGCTCCAGCACAGTGGCGATGAAGCCGAAGGCCACGGAGACCGTAACGGCCAGCATGGGGACGCCGGCGGCGTTGAGGCGGGCAAGGAGGTGCGGCGCCTCGCCCCGCCGCGCCAGGGAGTACGCCATGCGGGAGGCGCCATAGAGGTTCGCGTTCAGTGCCGAGAGGAGCGCGACGACGGCCACCAGGGTGATGGCGGTGGACGCGCCGGGGATCCGGGCGGCGTCGAGCACTCCGGCGAAAGGCGAGGCAAGGCCCGCGGACGTGGCCGGAAGGACCGCGGCGATGACGAAGACCGAGCCGATGTAGAACACCAGGATCCGCCACACCACGGTCCGGATGGCTTTGCCGACGCTGCGCTGGGGATCCTCGGTTTCGGCCGCGGCGACGGAGACTATTTCCGTGCCTCCGAACGCGAAGATCACCACGAAGAGGGCCGACGCCACCCCGCCCAGCCCCTCCGGGGCAAAGTTGGTGGTGAGGTTTGACGCGCCGGGGGACTCGACGCCGGGCAGCAGGCCCAGGAGCAAGGCGGCGCCGACCGCCAGGAACAGGACGATGACAGCCACCTTGAGGATGGCGAACCAGAACTCGAACTCGCCGAAGTTCCGGACGCCGGCCAGGTTGATTCCGGTGAACACCACCATGAACAGCAGTGCCAGCGCCCAGACCGGCACCACGGGCCAGACGGAGAACAGCAGGCCGGCCGCGCCCAGGGCCTCGGCCGCGATCACCACCACCAGCTGCAGCCACCAAAGCCACCCGATGGTGGCTCCCGCGGTGCGGCCCAGGGCGCGTGCGGCGTAGACCGAGAACGCTCCGCTGTTCGGGTTCGCGGCTGCCATCTCACCCAGGGCCCACATCACCAGGATGATGAGGGTCCCCGCCACCAGGTAGGAGATGAGGACCGCCGGGCCGGCCGCCTGCACGCCGGCGCCCGATCCCAGGAACAATCCGGCACCGATGGCGCTGCCCAGCCCCATCATGGTGAGCTGGCGCGGCTTCATGCTGTGGCCTGCCGGAGCCTTGGGTGGCGCTGTGGTGGATGTGGTCGGGGCGGACTTCATCGTCATGGGGCGGTAAACCTTCTTGGGGTTGGTTCGGGGTCCGGTCCCGTGGGCCGGAGGTCCTTGTGGGACCACTTGAATTTACCGCTTCCGGCAGCCGGCCAAAAACGCGCGCCCCGTCCCTGCACCAGGTTGCGGCTTCCCGGGGACGCGGCGGCGCCTGGGCTGCCGGCGCGGAAACATTTCCTTTTCCGTCGGGCTGGCCGTAAAATTAGTTTTGGTCAAAGTGACCATAACTAGGATTTCGGGCCTCGAGAGCGGGGTGGTGGAAGGGGGTGTGACGGTGTACTACAGCTCAGCCAACGTGTCCGAGCGGCAGGCCGCGCCGCCGTCGCTCGCCATTTCCACGGTGATCTTCGCCCTGCGCCCGAGCGCCACCTCGGGCCGTCCCACCTTGTGGCTGCCGCTGGTCCGGCGGATCAGGGAACCCTTCAAAGGCCTGTGGGCGCTGCCGGGCGGGCCCCTGAGCCACGACGAGTCGCTGCAGGACGCCGCATCCAGGAACCTCCGGGAAACCACGGGACTGAGCCCCAGCTACCTCGAGCAGTTGTATGCGTTCGGCGGCCTGCACCGCTCACCCACCCAGCGCGTGGTTTCGATCGTCTACTGGGCCCTGGTCCAGCCCACGGAAGCGGCGCTCGCGGACGAGTCCGAGAACGTCAGGTGGTTCCGGGCCGACCGCCTGGGGGACTTGGCCTTCGACCACAACGCGATCGTCGACTACGCCCTCTGGCGCCTGCGCAACAAGCTCGCCTACGGCTCCATTGCCTACCACCTGCTGGGGGAGTACTTCACCCTGGCCCAGGTCCGCGAAGTCTACGAAGCCGTCCTGGACCGCCAGCTGGATCCTGCCAACTTCCGCCGCCAACTCAAGTCCACCCCGGAAATCGAAGAAACCGGGGAATACCTCCAGGGCGGCAAGCACCGTCCGCCACGCCTCTACCGCTACACCGGCCGGCCAGGCCTTGACCCAGACAACAGGAGCACACCATGAGCAGCGTCAATACGGCAATCCAGCTGATCACGCGCGAACAAGCCGAAAAGGGCGCCGCCGCGGACCGCAGCACTTGCAGCCCGGCACTGGCGAAAGGTCCCTGGGACTACGACCTCGCCGAGGCGCTTGCAGGCATCCCGGCATACGGCCCGGGCGCATCAAGCGCCGACCCCGCTCCCGCTTCCACGCCACGCCAAGGCCAGCTGCCGGAGGAATACAAGCTGGCCGGCGATGCCGAACTGGGTGAACGGATCAGGGCGGCCAAAGCCACCTTGGGTGAGCGTGCCGTCATCCTGGGCCACTTCTACCAGCGCGACGAGGTGGTCCAGTACGCCGATTTCGTCGGTGACTCGTTCCAGCTCGCCAACGCAGCCCTGACCCGGCCGGAGGCGGAAGCGATCATCTTCTGCGGGGTCCACTTCATGGCCGAGACGGCGGACATCCTGTCCACCCCGGAACAGGCCGTCATCCTGCCCAACCTCGCGGCCGGCTGCTCCATGGCGGACATGGCGGACGAAGACTCCGTGGAGGAATGCTGGGAGCAGCTGGCAGAAATCTTCGGCACCGAGCCCGACGCCGAGGGCCGGGTTCCGGTCATCCCCGTCACCTATATGAATTCCTCCGCAGCCCTGAAAGCGTTCTGCGGCGAACACGGCGGCATCGTCTGCACCTCCTCCAACGCCAGGACCGTCCTGGAGTGGGCGTTCCAGCGCGGGCAGCGGGTGCTGTTCTTCCCCGACCAGCACCTGGGCCGCAACACCGCCAAGGCGCTCGGCGTTCCCCTGGACCAGATGCCCATGTGGAACCCGCGCAAGGACCTCGGCGGCAACGACGAACAGGCACTGCTCGATTCCCGGGTGATCCTCTGGCACGGCTTCTGCTCCGTGCACAAGCGGTTCAACGTGGCGCAGATCGAAAAGGCCCGGGCCGACTTCCCGGGCGTGCAGGTCATCGTGCACCCCGAATGCCCCATGGAGGTGGTGGACGCCGCCGATTCAGCCGGCTCCACCGACTTCATCAAGAAAGCCATCGCGGCCGCCACCGAGCCCACCACGTTCGCCATTGGCACCGAAATCAACATGGTGAACCGTCTCGCCGCCGAATACCCGCAGCACACCATCTTCTGCCTGGACCCGGTGATCTGCCCCTGCTCCACCATGTACCGCATCCACCCCGGCTACCTAGCCTGGGTCCTGGAGGAACTGGTCGCCGGCCGAATCGTCAACCGCATCACCGTGGACGAGGATGTGCAGGCCAACGCCAGGACGGCACTCGAGCGCATGCTCGCTGCGAGGCCGTAATGACCCGCGAGCCCGGCACGCCTGCGGGTCGCCTCGCCGTCGTGGGAAGCGGCATCGCCGGCCTCTACGCTGCGCTGCTCGCCGCCGACGCCGGTACGGACGTGGTGCTGCTGACCAAAGGCGCCCTGGAAGACAGCAACACCTGGTACGCCCAGGGCGGTATCTCGGCGGTGCTCGCCGAACCGTCGCCCGGGGACACCGTTGCCGCGCATATCGCCGACACCCTCCGCGCCGGGGCAGGGCACTGCAACGAGGCCGCCGTCCGGCTGATGTGCACCCAGGCGCGCGGGGACATCGCCGGGCTCCAGCGGTACGGTGTCCGCTTTGACGCCGCGCACGACGACGGCCCGGCGCTTGGGCTCGAAGCCGCACACAGTGCCCCGCGCATCCTGCATGCGGGCGGGGACGCCACGGGTGCGCGGGTGGCCGCTGCGCTCATCCAGGCGGTCCGGGACCGGCGTGACCGGGGCACGCTCCGCATTCTTTCCCAAGCCCAGGCAACCGCCCTGGTCATCTCAAGCGGCAGCGTCAGCGGAGTCGAATACCTCCAGGCGGGCCGGCCGGCCGTCCTGGCGGCCGATGCCGTGCTGCTGGCCAGCGGGGGAGCAGGCCAGCTGTTCGCCCAAACCACCAACCCGGCCGTGGCCACGGCGGACGGGCTGGCGCTCGCCGTCCGCGCCGGCGCAGCCGTGAAAGACCTCGAATTCTTCCAGTTCCACCCCACCTGCCTCGTCAGTTCCGCCACCGCCCACCCCGGCCGGCTGGACGGTCCGCTGCTGATCTCCGAGGCGGTCCGCGGCGAAGGGGCCACCCTGCTGGACGCCGGAGGCAGGCGCTTCATGCAGGCCTACCATCCCGACGCCGAGCTCGCGCCCCGCGACGTCGTCTCCCGCAGCATCGCCCTGCACCTGGCCAAGCTCGGCGACGCCAACGGCCACGTCTACCTTGACGCCCGCGCCATCGAGCAGGCCAAGGGCGAGGGCTTCCTCCGCCGGCGGTTCCCCACCCTCACCAGGAAAACCCTTGAGGCCGGCATCGATTGGACCCGCGAACTGGTCCCCGTCGCCCCCGCCGCCCACTACTGGATGGGCGGGGTGGCCACCGACCTCAACGCCCGCACCAGTGTCCCCGGCCTCTACGCCGCCGGCGAGGTTGCGTGCACGGGCGTCCAAGGTGCTAACCGGCTGGCGTCCAACTCGCTCCTTGAGGGACTCGTCTTCGGCCGCCGCGCTGTTGAAGACTTCCTCTTCGGTGACCTCGGCTGGGACGCGCCCCGCGGCAGCGATGCTCCGCGTGCTGCCTCGGCCGCGGGCGGCCTCCGCTTGACGCACGCTTCCGCAGCCCTGCCGCGAAACGCGAGTCCGCGTGTCACCGTCCCTGCTGCTTTAGAAGGCGCGGCGGATCGCTCAGGTGGGCCAGGCGGAAATAGGCCGTCCAGCTTCGGCGGGGCTGGGGAGGTGGGGGAGCCCTTTTCGCGGGGCGCTCTTCGCCGCCTCATGACGTCCCATGCCGGCGTGCTGCGCTCCGGGCATCTGTTGCGGGAGGCTGCCGCCACGCTCGAGTCCTGGGCCGCCGTCGTCCGTCCTGATGCCGGCTCCTCCTCTGCTGACCCCGTGGTGCCTGAGGACCGGAACCTTCTGCTGGCCGCACGGCTGCTGGTGGCTGCCGCGCTGGACCGCACCGAATCGCTGGGCGCCCACTACCGCAGCGATGAAGCCGCCGAACCTGAGAACACCTGCCCTCCGCGCCCGAAAGCGAGCCTGCTCCATGACTGAACCCGCCGTAATCGACCACGCCCCTGCCGTGCGTCCCCTCGACCTGACCCTTCCGGCGGCCCCCGTACGGGAGATCCTGGAACGGGCCTTCGCCGAGGACGCACCCTCCGGGGACATCACCTCCCAACTCCTGATCCCTGCCGGAGCGCGCGCCACCGCCGTCCTCAACGCCCGCGTCCCCGGCATCCTCAGCGGAGCCACCGTCTTCCGGGACGCCATGGAGCTCGTGGACCCTGCCACCCGGGTGGAACTGCTCCTGGCGGACGGCCAGGCTTTCGACGCCGGCACCCACCTGGCCCGGGTCAGCGGATCAGCGCGTTCGGTGCTGCTGGCCGAACGCGTGGCGCTCAACCTGGTCCAGCGGATGTCCGCGATCGCCACCAAGACCGCCGGGTTCGTCCGGCTCACGGAAGGCACCCGCGCCCGCATCACCGACACCCGCAAGACCACCCCCGGCCTGCGCGTCCTGGAACGATTCGCCGTCCGGTGCGGCGGCGGCTCCAACCACCGGTACAGCCTCTCGGACGCCGTCCTGGCCAAGGACAACCACCTGGCCGTGATGACGGGCGGAGACCCTGCCAAACTCACCGGGCTCCTGCTGGCAGCCAAGGCACAGCTGGGACACACCACCCACTTCGAAGTGGAAGTCGACCGGGTGGACCAGATCGAGCCCGTCCTCGCGGCAGGGGTGGACACCATCATGCTGGACAACTTCACGGTGCCGGAACTGCAGGCCGGAGTGGCCCTGGTTGCCGGACGTGCCTTGGTGGAGGCCAGCGGCAACGTCAACCTCGAGACTGTCGCGGCGATCGCCGCCACCGGCGTGGACGTCATCTCGGTGGGGGCCCTCACGCACACCGTGGCCGCCCTGGACCTGGGCCTGGACGTCGAACTGACTGCCGGGTGACCCGTGATCTTCCTTGATGCCGCCGCCACCACGCCCGTCCGCCGCGAGGTGCTGGACGCCATGTGGCCGTACCTCACCGGCGGGTTTGGGAACCCCTCCAGCCACCACACGCTCGGCGAGGCTGCGGCGGCGGCACTGGCCGGGGCACGGTCCGCCGCGGCCGCCGTCCTGGGCTGCCGTCCGGGGGAAGTGGTCTTCACCTCCGGCGGGACGGAAGCGGACAACCTTGCCGTCAAAGGAATCGCGCTCGCCCGGCAGGCCGCAAACCCGCGACTGGACCGGGTGGTGATCAGCGCCGTCGAGCACCCCGCCGTGGAAGAATCCGCCCGTTACCTTGAGCGGTTCCACGGGTTTACGGTGGACGTGGTGCCGGTGGACACGTCCGGCCGGGTCAGCCCGGATGCCCTCGCCGCGCTGCTCGGACTGCGAACAGCCCTGGTCAGCGTCATGTACGCCAACAACGAGGTCGGTACCGTGCAGCCCATCAAGGCCTTGGCGGAACTGGCCCGCAGCCAGGGCATCCCGTTCCACACCGATGCCGTCCAGGCAGCCGGCTGGCTGCCGCTGGACACCAAGGCCCTGGGTGTGGACGCAATGAGCATCTCGGGGCACAAGCTGGGTGCTCCCAAAGGGTGCGGGATGCTCTACGTCCGCAGCCGCACCAGGCTCGAACCGGTGGTCCACGGCGGGGGCCAAGAGCGCGGACGCCGTTCAGGCACGGAGAACGTGGCCGGTGCGGTGGGCCTGGCCACAGCGCTCGCCCTGGCCCAAGCGGGACAACAAAAGCAACGGGAGAGGGTGGCTGCCCTGCGCGACCGGTTCATCGCAGCGGTGCTGGACGCCGTGCCGGACGCCGTCCTCACCGGCCATCCCGCCGAACGGCTGCCGTCGGTGGCATCATTCTGCTTCCCGGGCACCAGCGGCGAATCCGTCCTCCTGGAGCTGGAACGCCGCGGCGTGGTGTGCTCCAGCGGTTCGGCCTGCGCCGCCGGCTCCGATGCTCCCTCGCCGGTCCTCACTGCCCTGGGACTCTCCGCAGAGCTTGCCCAGACCGCCGTCCGCTTCAGTTTCGACGCATCGGTAACCCCGCAGGAACTGGACCAGGCCGCCGCAGCCGTCAGGGGCGCCGTCGCCTGTGTCAAAAACCTCGGCGCGGGCCAGGGACGCTAGCGGATTCGTGCCATCGGGTCAGCGGTGCCGTGCGCGGCGGAAGATCCAGTGCCGCAGCATGCTGAACCGGACGGCGGTGGCCAGGAAGCCGGACAGGGTGGTTGCCACCAGTTCGTCCCCCACGGTGGCGTCCGGGTTGAACCAGTGCAGCACGCCCAGGCTGCTGCCCGTGATTACCAGTGCCACGACGATCACCACCAGGCCGTTGAGGTGGTCGCGGGTGCGCCGCTGTCCACCGGCAATCTTGAACGTCAGCCGCCGGTTCAAGGCCGTGTTCAACAGCGACGTGAGGACCAGGGCCACCGCATTGGCCAACTGCGCGCCCAGCCACGGACGCAGCAGAGCGTACAGCCCAAGTGAGGCGGCGGTGCAGATGATGCCGACCCCTGTGAAGCGGAGCAGTTGCCGGATGACCGGGAAGCGCAGGACTCCGCGGTAGTGCCTGGTGGCGGGAAGACGGCGGGTTGGCGTCTCCTGGACGGCGGGTGCGGATGTACCGTCCCTCACGCGGTCCCACCGGGGGCGCTGTTGGCGCCGGGTTCCGGGGACCGCGGGCTGTCCAGCGGGAACAGGGCATGCCGCATGTACGTGGGGGAGCAAACCATGGTCAGTACAGCTCTCCTACGGGAATTTCCACTGCCAGCCGGTTGGACGGCCCGGGCAGCGGGCAGGCCCAGGCCTCGTTGTAGGCGCAGGAGGGGTTATAGGCGAAGTTGAAGTCGATAACGAACATGGCGTCCGGGCCGGTGCCCTGCACACCATGGAACGCGCCCTTGATGGTGTCCAGCAGGTAGCGGCCGGCCCCGTACGTTCCACCGGGCTGGCCGGCAGTCGCATCCCGGAACGGGACGAAGATGCCGCCGCCGTAGCCGTGGATCTTCCAGACCCCAAGCTGGCCCATCTCGGGCAGGTCGAACGTGCCCAGGCGCACGAAATTGACCACGCCGTCGGTTCCGGTGTCCACGCTCATCTGCCGGCCGGCGCCTTCCTTGGTCAGCGGAACGTGGAACCGGTAGATCGGATCGTAGTCCGCTGTCTTCAGCCCGGAGAAGCGTGCCTTGTCCGCTGCCGTGAGCGCGGACGCAGGGTGGGTGGCAAACATGAGGTCGCGTTGGTGGCGCCAGTACGAGTGCGCCTCGGCCGGGTCCTCCGCAGAGATTCTGCGGACGTTGTCGTAGAGGGCAAAGGTCCTCAGCCGCCAGTCGGCGATGTCGAGGGCGGACATTTCCGCAGGATTCTCTTCGGCTGTGCCGTGCTGCTCTTCCGCCATAGCCTCCAGCCTAGTCCCCGGCCAAGGCAGGTAACGTCCGACGGCGACACGCAGGCCGGGTGCCCGGGTGGTGGAACCGGTCGGTGGCCCGGAAACACCTGCCGCGCCAGCCACGGAAGGCGGCACGGCACGGTTAGGCTGGCTGCCATGACAGGCAAGGCACCATTGACCGTTCTTTCCCGGATGTCCCTGCTGGCAGCCGCGCTCCTGCTGGCGGGCTGCTCGGGACCCCAGGCCGGCAGTGGACCGGGCTGGACGGCGCAGCCGGACGCCTCGGGAACCACCGGATCAGCGGCGGCAACGGCATCGCCGGGCGCGTCAGGCAGCGCCTCCGCTCCTTCGTCCGCCACCCCCTCCGAACCCCAGGGCGCCGCCACGGCGTCCTCCTGGAAGACCTTCTCGGACCCGGCGAAGACCGTGAGCTTCGACCTGCCGCAGGACTGGATCGCCCAGTCGGTGGCGCCGGAGGAAGGCGTGCTCCCCGGCGGCCTGAAAATCGAGGTCAAGAAGCCCGACGGGACGTATGTCGCCGCACTGCGGACGGGACTGCCGCCGTCTTCCGGCGCTTGCCCGGACAACGCCAGGCACCCCTACACGGTGATCAGCAGCGTGCCCTTCGACCTCGCCGTCCAGGGCGGGGAAGGAACCATCCCGCCCCGGATGGTCTACCGGGTGATCCAGGGCTACCGCTACTTTGGCTCCTACGGCATCACCAACCTGGTGGGCGGAAGCGACGGGCAGGCGTGCGAGCTGCGCAACGTGGTGCGCGGACCGGCTGGGAAAGGCGACTACTCGTTTGGCGACGTGGTGTCGTTGAAGGCCTTCGCGCCGGACGAGAAAGTGGCCCCGGCGATGCCGTTCGACACCCTCGCCCAGGCCGCCCAGTATGTCAATGACAGTTCCGACTTCGCCAACGTACAGCGGATGCTAATGTCGCTGAAGGTCAAAAACTAGTCCCGCTGCCCGCACTCACCCGGTGTCGGGGACCGCGACTTGCCGTCCACCCCCAACACCCCCGGAGAGACATGGAACGCTCTGTTTCCGCACGCCTGGCCTTCAGGACCACCGCCCATACCAAAGTGGCCATGGCCATTGCCGCGGCGAGGAACAGCGGCTATTCGTCCTTTGCGGAATCCTTGTCCGTCACGGCCGGCGGTGCGGACGTGCCGCTCACGGAGGTGTCCGACCACCACGGCGGCCGGTTCCACTACATGGAGTTCGACGAACCCACCGAGGTTGCTGTGGAATATGCCGCCACGGTGTCCGGACGCGCCGTTCCCGAAGAAGCGGAGCTGGCCGACCGGATCCGTTACGTCCGCCCCAGCCGCTACGCGGAATCCGACCGGCTGCTGCCCACCGCCTACGCCGAATTCGGCGGGATCCATGGGGCCGCCCTGCTGCATGCGGTCCGGAACTGGGTCAACGGCGAGCTGCGCTACATCAGCGGTTCCTCCCGGGGCACGGACGGGGCAGTGGAGACCCTGCTGAGCCGCCGCGGCGTGTGCCGGGACTTCGCGCACCTGGCCATCGCCCTGCTCCGTTCCAAGGACATCCCCGCCCGCCTTGCGGCGGTCTACGCCCCAGGCCTCAGCCCCATGGATTTCCATGCGGTGGCGGAAGCCTACGTGGAGGGTGCCTGGCATGTCATCGACCCCACGGGGCTTGCCCCGCGGGAATCAATGCTCCGGATCACCGCGGGCCGGGACTCGTCGGACACGGCGTTCCTGTCCACCGTGGGCGGCAGCCTGACCCTGACCCAGCTGCGCATCACGGCCGTGGTCAACGGCGAGCTGCCGGTTGAAGACCCGACCCGGCTGGTGGCGCTGGGCTGACGCCGGACCCGGCTGCCCGGCGTCGGGATTACCGGGGATGGGTACCCAAGGAGGCCCGCAGCTTGTCGGTGAGCCGCCTGAGTTCCTTTTGCTCTGCCGCCGTCAGCGCGGGAGCCACCAGTGCCGAGATGTCGCGGACGTGCTCGCGGCCGATCTCCTTCTGCAGCTCCCGCCCTTCGTCCGTGAGCTTGAGCAGCACTCCGCGGCCGTCCTCGGGCGCCGGCATCCGTGCCACCAGGCCGCGCTTCTCGAGCCGCTCCACCAGCCTGCTGAGGCTGGACTGGCTCAACAGGACGTTGTCGTTGAGCTCGTTGAGCCGCAGCCAGCCGGAGGGACAGCGGGAGAGCGTGAACAGCACGTCATATTCGTTCAGTGCCAGTTTCCGGAACGCCGGCCCGGACTGGAGCTTGCGCATCACCGCAACCTGCGCCCGGAACAGTGACTCCCAGGTTTCGGCCGCCAGCCGGACCGGCGAGTCGGATCCTTGCCCGGCCATCATGCCTCCGAGGTGGCTTTTTCGGCGTCCTGGGCGGCCAGCAGCGCGGCGACCCGCCCGGCATGGGTGGGCGGCTCGGGAACATGTGCGGGCTTGCGTGCTGCATATTCCTTACGCAGCGTAGGCAGGACCTCCTCGCCGAACAGGTCCAGCTGCTCCAGCACGGTCTTCAGCGGCAAGCCGGCGTGGTCGATCAGGAACAGCTGGCGCTGGTAGTCGCCGAAGTACTCGCGGAAGGTCAGGGTCTTCTCGATGACTTCCTGCGGGCTGCCCACGGTCAGCGGAGTCTGCGAGGTGAAGTCCTCCAGCGAAGGTCCGTGGCCATACACTGGAGCGTTGTCGAAGTATGGGCGGAACTCCTTTACGGCGTCCTGGGAGTTCTTCCGCATGAAGAACTGGCCGCCCAGGCCAACGATCGCCTGGTCTGCCGTGCCGTGGCCGTAGTGCTCGTAACGCTCGCGGTAGAGG
This sequence comes from Pseudarthrobacter sp. MOO14, assembly GCF_058267675.1. Classification (NCBI taxonomy): domain Bacteria; kingdom Bacillati; phylum Actinomycetota; class Actinomycetes; order Micrococcales; family Micrococcaceae; genus Pseudarthrobacter; species Pseudarthrobacter sp. MOO14. The sequence goes on along the minus strand of NZ_CM177849.1, from coordinate 670,906 downwards.
CCGATCAGCTGCTGGTAGTGCTCCTTGGGCCAGAAGATGTTGTTGGCGAAGAAACCGTCACCGAAGTAGGCGGCCACCTCTGCGATCTGCGGCGTCCGGATGGAGCCGTGCCACACGAAGGGCGCCACACCGTCCAGCGGCCGGGGCGTGGACGTGAAGTTCTGCAAAGGGGTACGGAACTTGCCGGACCAGTTCACGGTGTCCTCGTCCCAGAGTTTACGCAGGAGGCTGTAGTTCTCGATGGCCAGCTCCACGCCGTCCTGGATGTTCTTGCCGAACCAGGGATAGACGGGGGCGGTGTTGCCCCGGCCCAGGACGAGGTCCACGCGTCCATCGGACAGGTGCTGGAGCATGGCGAAGTCTTCGGCGATTTTTACGGGATCGTTCGTGGTGATCAGCGTGGTGGCCGTCGAGAGGATGATGCGGTTGGTCTGCGCTGCGATGTAGGCCAGCGTTGTGGTGGGTGAGGAGGAGAAGAAGGGTCGGTTGTGGTGCTCGCCCAGGGCGTAGACATCCATGCCGATCTCCTCGACCTTCTTGGCGATGGCCACCGAGGCCTTGATGCGTTCTTGCTCGGTGGGGGTGCGGCCCGTTGTGGGGTCCGTGGTGATGTCGCTGACGCTGAAAACACCGATCTGCATGATGTGCCCTTCCGTTGCTGGACTTTCCGGCTTGGTTTAAGTGTAAACCAATTTAGATGCATTTGCATCTATCGCCTCCTGTAACGCCCCGACGCGGAGAATATTCCCGCGTGCGTTCGCAGGCGGGCATTCAAAAGCTGATGCCCGCACCGCTGGGCGGTACGGGCATCAGGAAGGGACGCTGTTGCTACTCGGCGCCCCCGGGGGCGGCGCGGCGGCCGCTGAGTTTGGGCATCTGCCCGGTGGTCCAGTCCTTGAACCCGGCATCGACGTCGGACCCCGGGCCGCGTTCAGGCCGGGCCTGAAGATCCTTCAGCAACGCCTTCTTTTCGCGGCGACCCTCCACCAGCCGGTACAGCACGGGGACCAGGATGAGGGTCAGTGCAGTGGAGGACACCAGGCCGCCGATGACCACAACGGCAAGCGGCTGCGAGATGAAACCGCCCCCGCCCGTGAGGCCCAGGGCCATGGGAGTCAGGGCAAAGACTGTGGCGAGTGCCGTCATCAGGATGGGGCGCAGGCGCTGCCGGGCACCGTTGGTAATGGCATCCGCCACGTTCATGCCCGGCCGGCCGTCACGCGGCTGGCGGTACTGGTTGATCAGGTCGATCAGCACAATGGCATTGGTCACCACGATGCCCACCAGCATGAGCATGCCGATCAGCGACGGCAGGCCCAGCGGAACTCCCGTGACCAGCAGCAGGGCCACGGCACCGGTGGCCGCGAAGGGAACCGATACCAGCAGGATCAGCGGCTGGATGAGGGATTTGAACGTGGCCACCATGATCACATACACGATGGCAATGGCAGCCAGCAGGGCCAGGCCCAACTGCCGGAAGGAGTCCGCCTGCTGGGTGGTGGCCCCGCCGATCGTCGCGGTGACGCCGGCAGGCAGCTGGACGTCCGCCAGGCGCTTTTGGACCTCGGTGTTCACGGCACCCAGGTTGGAGCCCGACGGCGTGATGGACACCTTGGCGGTGCGCTCACCGTTGCTGGCGGTGATGGAGACGGGGACGTCCACCTGCTCCACGGAGGCAATGCTTCCCAGCGTTACCGGCTTGCCGCCAGCCGGCAGCGGGATGTTGCGGACGGCGTCAATGCTGGTGAATTTTGTGCCCTGGCCGATCCGCACCGGGAAATCATTGGTGTCGATGCGGACCGTCCCCGCGGGAATGGGGCTGATGGTGGAAGCCAGGACCCCGGCAACCTGTTGCTCGTTCAGTCCTGCGGCCACCGCCTTTGCCCTGTCCACCTTCACCTGCACCACGGGGTTGCTGGCCGCCAGGTTGCTGGCCACCTCGCTGGTGCCGGGAACGCCGGACATGGCGGCAACCATGGTGTCGCTGGCGGACTGCAGGTCGGCGCTGGTGGCGGCCTTCAGCGTGATGTCCACGGTGGACGAGGTACCGAAGCCGCCCTGCTGGGTGCCAACGGAGATCTTGCCGGAATCAGGCACCTTGGCCAGCTCGGTCCGGACGGTGTCCTGGAGCCGTTCCTGGTTGGCCTTCTCGTCAGTGACCACGGTGAAAGTGGAGTTCGAGGACCCGGTGGAGGTCAGTGCGGCGAACCCGGCCTGCGCATTGCCCGACGTCACCTGGACGTCTTTGATGCCGTCGATGCCGCGCAGGACCTCCTCGAGCCGGATGGCGGCGGCGCTGGTGTCCGCGAGGCTGGTTCCGGCAGGCAGCACCTGGCGCACGGTCAGGCTGTTCTGTCCCGAGTTCCCCAGCAGGTTGGTAGCCAGCAGTGGCGTCATGGCGCCCGTGGCGACGAGCACCAGGACGGCGGCCACCAGGGTGATGACCGGGTGTTTCTGGGTGGACCGGAGGATGGGCAGGTAGCCGCGCTGCAGGCGGCTGCGCTGCTCGGCGTCGTGCGCCTTGGCTCGGGCTTCCGCGGCAATCCGGCGGGCCTCGGCGGAACCGGCCGGTGCTCCGTCCGGGGCGCCCTTGGGGTTTTTGAGGAACCAGTAGGCGAGCACCGGAACGATGGTCAGGGACACCAGCAGCGACGCCAGCAGCGCCATGGTGACGGTCAGGGCAAACGGCCGGAACAGTTCGCCGGCCAGATCGCCGACGAAGGCAATCGGCAGGAACACGGCCACCGTCGTCAGCGTGGAGGCTGTGATGGCACCGGCCACCTCCCTGATGGCGGTGAGGATCGCCGTCGACTTTTCTTCGCCGTAGCTGAGGTGCCTCTTGATGTTCTCGATGACCACGATCGAGTCGTCCACCACGCGTCCGATCGCGATGGTGAGTGCGCCGAGGGTCAGGATGTTCAGCGAATAGCCCGTGCCCGAAAGACCGATGAACGTGATGAGCAGCGACAGCGGGATGGAGACGGCGGTGACCAGCGTGGAACGCGCCGACATCAGGAACAGCAGGATGACCGCGACCGCGAATCCCAGCCCCAGCAGGCCTTCCGTGGTGAGGTCCTTGATGGACTTTTCGATGAACGGTGCCTGGTCAAAGACAGGTGTGAACTTTGCGTTCGAGCCCAGCTCCGCCTGGAGATCCTGCAGGGAGTCCCGCACCGCATGGGAAATCCCCACCGTGTCACCCTCGGGTTTCTTGGTGACGGAAACAGCCAGGGTCTCGGCCCCATTGGTGCGGGTGATGGAAGTGCGTTCGTCGTCCTTGAGCGAGACGTCGGCCACCGAGCCGACGGTCGCTGCGTTCTTCGCCCCGGCCAGCGGAAGGGCCTTGATGGCGTCAAGGGAATCCACCGGGCTGCCGATCTGCAGGGAGAGGGTCTTTCCCTGGTCCTCGAGGGTTCCGGCCGGGACCAGGGCTCCGTTGTTGGAAAGGGCGTCCTTTATCGCGGTCACGCCCACGCCCGCGGCGGCGAGGGCATCGGTGCGTGGCAGGATCTCGATGTGCTGGGACGCGCCACCGGTCACGTCGGCGCTGCGGACGCCGTCGATCTTCTGCAGCCGGGGCACGGTCAGGCGCTGCAGGTCAGCGTTCAGGTCACTCAGGGACTTGTCCGAGGACACCGCGAGGAACACGATGGGGAAATCGCTGATGCTCCCGGCGATGGCCTGCGGCTGGACATCGCTGGGAAGCGTCCGTTTGGCGTTGGAGATCGCCCGGTCGATCTGGTTCCGGGCCCGGTCAAGGTTGGAACCATAGGTGAACACCAAGGTGATCTGCGAGACGCCGGTGCGTGACGTGGAGGAGGTGGATTCCAGCCCCTCCACGCCGTTCAGTGCCTTCTCCAGCGGGCCGCTGACCTGCTTGTCCACGACCTCGGGCGACGCGCCCGGCATGGAGCTGAGCACGGTGATCTGCGGGAACTCAATGGACGGGATGAGCTCCTGCTTCAACGAGGACATGGTGATCACGCCGAAGACCGAAGCAAAGACAGTGATCAGCGCGATCAGGGCCCTGTTGGCAAGGGAAAGGTGCGCCAGCCGGAACATGGATGCTCTCCTGGGGGTTTAGTGACTGGTACATGCCCTGGGTGCCAGCCGCTGGCCCCGGCAGGGTCAATGGCTGGCGGAAACGCTCTCCAGCTGGAGGGACTTGGCCGTGGCCCGTTCCAGCTCCGCGGCCAGGTCCGGATTTTCATCCAGCTTGACCCCGTAACCGGGCATCATGTCCTTGAGCTTGGACTGCCAGCCCTTGAAATTCCGGGGGAACGTCTTCTGCAGCAGTTCAATCATGATGGGGACAGCGGTCGAAGCCCCGGGCGACGCGCCCAGGAGCGCGCCGATGGAGCCGTCGCGGCCGGCGATCACTTCGGTTCCGAACTGAAGGATGCCGCCCTTTTGCGGATCTTTCTTGATGATCTGCACACGCTGGCCGGCGGTGATAAGTTCCCAGTCGCCGCCCTTTGCCTCGGGGTAGTACTCGCGCAGGGCCTCGACCTTCTGGTCGTGCCGCTTTGCAACCTCCTTGATGAGGTACGCGGTGAGGTCCATGTTGTCCTTGGCCACGGCGAGCATCGGGATGATGTTGCCCGGGCGGATGGACAGCGGCAGGTCCAGGTAGGAGCCGTTCTTGAGGAAGTTCGTGGAGAAGCCGGCGTAGGGTCCGAACAGGAGCGAGCGCTTGCCGTTGACGTAGCGGGTATCCAAGTGCGGTACGGACATGGGCGGGGCGCCAACCGAGGCCTGGCCATAGACCTTTGCGCTGTGCTGGGCGGCGATGGTCTCGTCCGTGCAGCGGAAGAACTGCCCGGAGACGGGGAAGCCGCCGTAACCCTTGCTTTCGGGGATGCCCGAGGCCTGGAGGAGGTGCAGCGCGCCGCCGCCGGCGCCGACGAAGACGAACTTGGCGTGGATCTTGCCGTGCTCTCCGGAACGCGGGTGCTTCAGCGTCAGGTCCCAGCCGCCGTCGGACGCCCGGGAGATGCCGGTGACGTCATGGCCATAGTTGATTTCGACGCCGTTGTTCCCCAGGTAGCCGGTGAGCTCACGGGTCAGCGCGCCGAAGTCGACGTCAGTTCCTTCAGCTGCCCGGGTAGCCGCGACACGCTGCTTGGGGTCGCGGCCCTTGACGATCAGTGGCGCCCACTTGGCAATCTGTGCGTGGTCCTCGGAGTACTCCATGGACCGGAAAAGGGTGTGCGGCTTCAGGGCCTCGTAGCGCGTCTTCAGGAACCGGGTGTGGTCCTCGCCAATCACAAAGCTCATGTGCGGGACGGTGTTGATGAAACCCTTGGGGGAGCCAATCAGGTTGTTGTCCACCAAGTGGGACCAGAACTGGCGGGAAAGCTGGAACTGTTCATTGATGAGCAGCGCCTTGTTGGGGCTTACCGAGCCGTCCTTGGCTGCGGGGGAGTAGTTCAGTTCGCAGAGGGCCGCATGGCCCGTCCCCGCGTTGTTCCAGGGATCTGAGCTCTCGAGCCCCGGCTGGTCCAGCCGTTCGAACAGCGAGATGGTCCAGTCCGGCTCCAGCTGCTTGAGGAATGCCCCCAGCGTCGCGCTCATGATGCCGCCGCCTATCAGGACAACGTCGGCATGTGGGGTCTTGGAAATGAAAGTCACGATCAGTCTCCGATTGCAGCGGCTCTGGCTGTCACAGAATATCCCCGGGCAGCCGACATACTGAAATTGGACCGGCCCGTCAAGGCTTTAGTTGGACCTTCGTAAAAACTTCATTTAAGACCGGGGACGCCGGGTAGCTCAGGACCCGGTCCGAAAGGGCAAGGGCGGAGATGGGAAAGGCGATGGGAACGGCCGGCACCGTCGCCGCAATCTGGGTGTTGATGGTGTGATACAAGTCATCGCGCTCCTTGCCGTCCGGCAGGCCGCGGGCCCTGTTGATTTTCGAGAACACCTGCGGATCCTGGTACCCGAATTCGCCGTTCTTCTCGCCGAACAGCGGGCCGACAAAGTTGTCGGCATCCGAGTACGAGCCGTTCCAGCCGAGGATGTGCAGGGCATGGTCGCCGGGGGACTGGACTTTCTGGAGATAGCCATCGGCCCAGTCCACCGGGACGGGCCGGATGTTGAAGCCGACGGCGGTGAGCTGGCGGCTGAGCTCGGCGTAGACCTTTTCGGGGGTCGGGAGGTAGGGCCGGGTGACGTTCAGGGGGTAGTAGAACTTGAGTTCCTCGCCGGCGTAGCCGGCGTCCTTGAGGTAGCTCTTGGCCTTTTCCGGGTCATGGCCCAGTGCCGGGGCATCGTTGTTGAATCCGCTGATCTTGGGCGGGACGAACTGCGTCGCTTTGGCGGTGTTGTCGATGAAGAACTTCCGGATCAGCGTTTCCTTGTCGATCGCAAGCTCCACCGCCTGCCGGATCTTTTGGTTTTGCAGCACCGGGATGTCCTGGTTCATGCCCACGTACATCACGGAGAACGGGTCGCGCTGGACGATCTGCTTGCCTCGCTTGACCAGCTGGTCGAAGTTCCCCACGGTCACGGCGTCGTAGCCGTCGATCTTGCCGTCCAGGAGGGCCTGGAGGCGGGTTTGCGGGTAGTTGTAGGCGAGGAAGTTGATGGTGGCGATCTGCCCGCGGTCGCCCCAGTAGGTCTTGTTGCTGGACAGGGTCACGTTGTCGCTGCCCCAGGCAGCGAGTGTGAAGGGGCCGGTGCCGACCGGGTTGGTGGCGAAAACGGACAAGGCCTGGCCGCCACGGTTTTGGTCCAGCACGTCGGCTTTGCCGGCAGCGAGGGCGGCGGGGGAGGCCATCGCAAAGGCGGGCAATGTCAATGCCTGCAGGAACGCCGTGAAGCGCTGCGTGAGGTCGATCTGCACTGTGTCCGCGGCCACGGCGGTGCAACTCTTGAAGATTGAGAGGCTGGCTTCGTCCGAGTGGGCCTTGAAGACCCCCTTGAAGGAACTGCCCGGTGCCTGCTTCCGCAGTTCGGCGGAGAAGGCGAACCAGCGGTTGAAGTTGGTGCAGACGGCGTCGGCATTAAACGGGGTCCCGTCCTGGAAGGTAACGCCGGTACGAAGCTTGAAGGTGTAGGTGCGGCCCTCGTTGGATTCGTTCCATTCGGTGGCCAGCAGGGGCGTGGGCTTTCCCGTGGTCTGGTCAACTCCCACGAGGCCTTCCATGATTTGCCGCGTGATGCGCTGGGACTCGACGTCGTTGGACAATGCCGGGTCAAGGCCCAGTGGCTGGGCGGCGGTTCCGAAGCTGAAGGTGGCTGCCGGTTCCGCGGGCGTGGAGTTGTCCTGGCCGGGCGTGGGAGAGGGAACCGGTGTGCCTGTGCATGATGTCACGCCCAGCGCCATGAGGACGGCGCCGGCCTTGAGGGCAGTCCGCCGCGATGTACTGCTGGGCACTCGTTTATCACCTCTGGATCCTGCCGGCTCCGCCGGTTGCGGGCCGGGATCCAGTCTAATGGACACGACCCGGGCACTGCCCGGATCCGGACACGCCAATGCCGGGCCCCTGGATAACCAGTGGAACCCGGCTTGGTCGAAGAACGCTTGTTGCCTGTGAGGGCTACTTGGGCATCAGCACCGAGTCGATCAGGTAGACCGTGGCGTTCTTGGTCTTGACGCCGCCGCAGATGACGTTGGCGTTGTCCACCTTGAGGTTGTTGCCGCTGCCGGTGACGGTGACGGAGCCGCCCTCGACGGTGGCGTGGGTGCCGGCGATCTTGTCAGGGGTGATCTGGCCGGGAACAACGTGGTAGGTCAGGATCTTGCTCAGCAGGGCATCGTCCGTCTTCAGGGTGTCGATGGTGGCGGCGTCAATCTTCTTGAAGGCGTCATCCACCGGTGCGAAGACAGTGAATTCGCCGCCGTTGAGGGTGTCCACCAGGTTGACCTTGGGGTTGAGCTTGCCGGATACCGACGCGGTCAGCGTGGTGAGGATGGGGTTGTTGGAGGCGGCGACGGCCACCGGATCCAGGGCCATGCCGGCTACGGAGCCTGCGCCGGTGGGAACCTGCTGGGCGTAAGCGGCGCAGCCGGGGCCGACCAGGTTTGCTGCCGGGTCCATGCTGCCGGCCGAGGAGCTGGCCATGGCGCTGGATGACGGTGAGGCCATGCTGGAGCTGGGGGCGGAGGACATCGGCGCCGAAGATGCCGAGGACCCGGAGGTGCTGCCCGAACCGCCACACGCGGTGAGGCTGAGCAGAGCGGCCGCTGCAACGCCTGCGACGGTGAAAGTGGTGCGCTTGAAGGTCTGCATTTCAGTACTCCTTGGATCGTTGAGCCTGCTGCCCGTGGAGCGGTGTCCGTGGCGTGCAGTCTGACTTGGGGGTAAGCACCGGCCCTTGGCTGGTGTCTCAATGGCTATTCGGCCGGTGGGCGGAAGTGGATGGGTGGATCCGTGGAGTTTTTCTATTCGGGGCACGAACCGGCATGGGGGAGACGGCTTAAAACAAAGGATCCCCCGGCCAAAGCCGGGGGATCCGCGGTGTGCGCAAGGGGGGACTTGAACCCCCACGCCCGAAGGCACAGGAACCTAAATCCTGCGTGTCTGCCAATTTCACCACTCGCGCGCAGGCTTCCCCCAGGAACGCAGGGCATTCGACGGCGGGATGCCAGTGTCCATTGTAGCGTCGCGCCGGCGGGGTGGTCCGGCAGGTGCGGCGTGGTCAGGCGTCCAGGTTGAGGTCCCGCCGCAACTTGGCCACATGTCCGGTCGCCCGGACGTTGTACTGTGCGAGGGAAACCTTGCCGTCGGGATCCACCACGATGGTGGAGCGGATCAGGCCTTGGTACGTCTTGCCGTAGTTCTTCTTTTCGCCCCAGGCGCCGTATGCCTCGGCCACTGCGTGGTCCGCATCGGAGAGCAGGGGGAACGTCAGGGCTTCATTCGCCGCAAATTTTGCCAGTTTTTCGACGGGGTCGGGCGAGATGCCCAGGACGTCGTATCCGGAGGCCTGCAGGGAGGCAAGGCTGTCGCGGAAGTCGCAGGCTTCCTTGGTACACCCGGGCGTGGACGCTGCCGGATAGAAGTAGACAATGGTGGAGCGGCCGGAGGCCGGGTCCAGGCTGACCTCCTTCCCGCGTGAGTCCTGCAAGGTAAATGCGGGTGCTTTGTCGCCGGTAACGAGTCTTTCAGCCATTGTTTTTCTCCTTGTTGCGGGCGGGACACAACAGCCTAGTAAGCGGGTGGGGCGAGTGCTAATCGGCACTTGGTTATACTGGCTGCTATGCCTGATATGGATCACTGGCCCACAGGGCGCCTCCTGTCCACTGCTGCGCGCCTCGTTGAACACTCCTGGAACGAAAAACTTGGCGCCATCGGACTCACGCACGCCGGTGTTATCGCCATAGAGGTGCTGGCTGCGCAAGGCCCCATGACCCAGGCCCAGCTCGCCCAGTATGTCCGCGTCCAGGCCCAGACCATGGGCAAGACGCTCAGCCGGCTTGAGTCCCACGGCCATATCGCCCGGGTGCGGAGCACCTCGGACCGCAGGAGCCATGTGGTCTCGCTGACTGAGCGCGGCAAGGAAGCGGTAGCCCAGGCCGTGGAGATGGAGCGTTCGGTGTTGGCTTCCTCTTCGATCGACCCCGAGGTCCTGCGCCAGGAGCTCAAGGCTGTGGTCCGTGAACTCGCCAGCCAGTTCGCCACGACGCCGAGCAACGCCTCTGCGCTGGTGGACTCCGCCAAGTAACCGGCTTTTCATAACGCCTTCAAAGCGTGGCCCCGGCAACGACTGCCGGGGCCACGCTTTTTTGTGTCCGGCGGCCACACTGTTATGTGCGCGCGGAGCACATGGGGGTCTTGTTGGCGGCCGCCGGTGAGGGGGCTACAGCTCTGCCGGAAAGGTGAACGTGGCGGGGACCGGGACTGGCGCCGCGCCGTGGAACAGGACGACCTCGTCGTGGGCTTTTAGGACCACATCGGAGATCTTCCCGCCGTGCGGAACTCCGTTGACGGCCACGCTCCAGCCGTCCTGGGCGGAGTGTGGCGTTCCTGGCGTTGGGTCGGTGCCGTCCAGGACACCCCATTCGGTGAGGAACTGCCCGAGCGTGTAGGTGGCGCCGGCGGTTGGTGCTTCGATGTGGATAATCCCGGATTTGTCATGGCTGTGCAGCGCGGAGATCCCGTTGGGCTGGCCGGCCGGGGTGAAGCTGAAGCCGATGTCCGCCGGAACGGCGACCGGCTTGCCGTCCACGAGGACGTCCAGGTGCGCGTGGAAATGCTCTGCAGCGCCTTCGGCGTTGAGGACCTGCAACCCGGCTGCCTGGATCCGGTCACCGCCCCCCTGTGGCTTCAGTTCCCATCCGGTGGATGCCTGGGAGGACGCGGTGGGCGGAGCTGTCATGCCGGGGGTGGGGGCGGCGGTGCCAGGGCCGGAGGTGGCGGTCGCGGAGCATCCTGCGACGGCCAGGGTGATCCCGGCGAGGGCAGCGGTGACGGCGAGCTGTTTTTTCAACTGGGACTACTTTCAATGAGGAAACGGGTACCCCGGTCATATGTGCGGGACCCCGGGTCCCGGCTTAACCCGGTTGCAGCCCGGGCAGGCCGCGGTCGCACCCTGACAGGACATCATGGCAACCTGCAAAAAGACCAGACACAGCTTCGCCGGGCCCACCGATCTCGTCCGGCGGCGTGCCGGGTTCACCCGGGCAGCATACCGACTACCTTCGGGAAGCCACCAGGCAGATTCGGAGGCATTGGATGTGAACCTCTGGGTCGCCGTGCGGCACACCATCCATTGCAAGCGCAAAACGAAACCCCGCCTTTACGTGGCCTCTCGGCCAGTAAAGACGGGGTTTCTTTGGTGCACCCCCCGGGACTTGAACCCGGAACCCATTGATTAAGAGTCAATTGCTCTGCCAATTGAGCTAGAGGTGCATCTTCTTTGCTTCAATCTTTCGGGCTTTTTCTTTCCCGTTGATCTCCGCAACGACATGAAACTCTACACGAACTTCCGGTGCAAGTGAAATCGGCGCCCGCGGAGGAGGTGCCGTCACCGCCGGAGCCCCAAAACCAGCACGAAATCAGGGTTTTCGTTGTTCGTCATCAGCCACAATCCACCGTTCGGGGTCCGGACCACGTCCCTGATCCGCCCGTACATTCCTGTGAAATAGGCCACAGGATTACCTGCCTCGGTGCCTTGAAGGGGGACGGCCCACAGCCGCTCCCCGCGAAGCGCGCCCAGGTACGCGGTGCCGCCGTCTATTTCCAGGCCGCTGGGCGATGATTCGCTGGTGGAGGGCCACACGACCTTTGCATCCTGGAATTCCGGCCGGTGGGGTGCGCCCGTCACTTCGGGCCATCCGTAGTTGGCGCCCGGAAGGATCAGATTGAGCTCGTCATTGACGTCGGGGCCGAATTCACTGGCCCACAGCCTGCCCTCGGCGTCCCAGGCCAGTCCCTGGACGTTCCGGTGACCCAGGCTGTAGACGGCATTGCCGAACGGGTTCCCGGGTGCCGGACTGCCGTCCGGGGCGAGCCGGAGGATCTTGCCGCCCAGGGCGTCCGGATCCTGGGGCTGTTCCCGGCGCTGGGCGTCGCCGGTGCCAACGTAGAGGAAGCCGTCCGGGCCGAACCGGATCCTCCCGCCGTTGTGCGTCGTTGCTTTCGGTATGCCGGCAAAGACGGTCTGCGGTGGACCGGGGGAGAGTGCGCCGTCGGCGTCCCTTTGCAGCGTCAGCCGGACCACCCGGTTGTCCTCCTGCCCTGTCACGTAGGCATAGAGGTAGCGGTCAACGTCGAAATGCGGTGACAGCGCCAGGCCCAGCAGGCCCCCTTCACCGGCGGGCACCACCCCCGGGACCTTGCCCACGGTGGTGGCCTGTCCATCGTGGACCGCCTTCAACAACGCCGTTCCCCGCTCGGAGATGATTGCCGTGCCGTCCGGAAGGAAGACGGCCGCCCAGGGGACGGCCAGCTTCAGTTCCAGCTTTTCCTGCACCTCGGGTACGGAGACGGGCGGCTCGGCCGTGGTGCCGGAGCCCGTGCCAGGTGTTGGGCCGGGCGAGCCGGTGCACGCTGCCAGCAGGAAGAGCAGGCAGGCCATCCAGTAGGGGCGTAGCGTCATAAGGAGGCCCCGCCTCCGGCTAGGGCCGTTTGCGGCGCGGAGCGCGGAAACCGGCAGCCTCGGCGTGCGCGGCAGACTCAAACCAGACATCCGCCCGGATGTGCTCATGGTCGGGATGTCCTTCTTCGTAGTAGACCATCGCAGTGGCGTCTCCCTTGACGCTGTAGTCCGCCGGACCGCTTCCATCGGCGGCCGGCGATGCCGAGCCTGCCCCGTACGGTTCCTTTGCCGCAAGGTGCCCGGCTGGTTCTCCCGCCGCTTCGCTGTGCCCCGGGGCGGCGTCGTGGTGGCCTGATGCTTCTTCCGTCGGGGCGGAGGCCTCCGCATGCTCCGTCGCCTCGGATGCTGCCGTCTCCTCCCCGGCGGCCGTCTCGGCGCCGGGCAGCGTCGGGGCGTGGGCTGCGGTGTATTCGTCGTGATGGACAGGATGGGCAGGTGCGGGGGAGCTGTGCGCCCGGGATTCCTGCCGCCCGGCGCCGTCGTCCGCCGCGTCGGCCTCGGCCCCTGCGGCGGGCGGGGCTGCCTGTGACGCTGCGGCCGTTGCCGCTGCATCGTTGGTGGCGGACGGGGCGGGACGTGGCCCGGACGGCCCGGCCTCCGACCACTGGGTTTCCCACTCGGCTTCATCCTGCAGCCTGCGCTCATCTTCCCGGGCGCCGACGGAGCCGGGTGCAGCCATGCCGTCATCGGCGCCGGAAGGGCCCTGGACCGGGTTGTCGGTGGCCTCGGCAGCCGCGGGTGTCGCCGTCCGTGGCATCGCCGATGAATCCGCCGGTTCCTCAGCCGTTGGCGGGGCTGCCGGTTCGGCGGCGCGGCCGAAGCCCGCTGCCGTGGGTATCCCGGTGGTCGCGGCAGCCTCGGCCGAGGCAGCGGCGCTGCCTCCCTCCAGGGCGCCGTCCGATCTGGTGCCGGAGGCGCCAGGGGTACTGGTTGACCTGTTGCGCTTCAGCAGCCACCAAACGACTGCCGCGAGAACAACGATGAGAATGATCCAGAAAAGAATGTCCATGGCAGGCCTCTCGATCCGGGCGGCGGGGGTGTCCTGTCCCCGACGCTACGTCGGGCAGGCACTGCTGTCCAGAGAAGCCGGGGGCCGCAGGCTGGCGTCCTCCCCGGTTGTGCGGGTGGCCGGACGGAGCCTCGACCACCATCGACGTCTCATTATGTGAGACATGAGTCCACTATTTGGCTAATTTTTCCCGTTATTTCAACATGAAGCTGATGTGACGGTCGTCCGGCAGCGGTGCGCGCCCTAGACTTTCCCCTATGAGTGACGCCCAGACCGCAACCGCAAACACGCCTGATATCAAGCCCCGCAGCCGCGTCGTCACCGATGGGATCCATGCGGCGCCCGCGCGCGGCATGTTTCGGGCTGTCGGCATGGGCGATGACGACTTCGCCAAGCCCCAGATTGGCGTGGCGAGCTCATGGAACGAGATCACTCCCTGCAACCTCTCCCTGAACCGCCTCGCGCAGGGCGCCAAGGAAGGCGTCCACGCAGGCGGCGGGTTCCCCATGCAATTCGGCACTATTTCGGTTTCGGACGGCATCTCCATGGGCCACGAGGGAATGCACTTCTCCCTGGTCTCCCGTGAAGTCATCGCCGACTCCGTGGAGACCGTCATGCAGGCGGAGCGGATCGACGGCTCGGTCCTGCTGGCCGGCTGCGACAAGTCCCTGCCCGGCATGCTGATGGCGGCCGCCCGCCTGGATTTGGCCAGCGTCTTCCTTTACGCCGGGTCCATCATGCCCGGCTGGGTGAAGCTCGAGGACGGCTCCGAAAAGGAAGTCACGCTCATCGACGCCTTTGAAGCGGTGGGTGCCTGCGCCGCGGGCAAGATGAGCATGGAAGACCTCACCCGGATCGAAAAGGCCATCTGCCCCGGCGAAGGCGCCTGCGGCGGTATGTACACGGCCAACACCATGGCTTGCATCGGCGAGGCGCTGGGCATGTCCCTCCCCGGCTCGGCCGCCCCGCCCTCGGCAGACCGCCGTCGTGATGAATTCGCCCGCAAGTCCGGCGAAGCGGTGGTCAATCTCCTGCGCAAGGGCATCACCGCCCGGGACATCATGACCAAGAAAGCGTTCGAGAATGCCATCGCCGTCACCATGGCCTTCGGCGGCTCCACCAACGCCGTGCTGCACCTGCTGGCCATCGCCCGGGAAGCCGAGGTTGAGCTCACCCTCGACGACTTCAACCGCATCGGCGACAGGATCCCGCACCTGGGCGACCTCAAGCCCTTCGGCCGCTACGTCATGACCGACGTCGACAGGATCGGCGGCGTTCCCGTCATCATGAAGGCCCTGCTCGACGCCGGCCTGCTGCACGGCGACTGCCTCACCGTCACGGGCAAGACCGTCGCCGAAAACCTCGACGCGATCAACCCGCCGGACGTTGACGGCAAGATTCTTCGCGCACTGGACAATCCGATCCACAAAACCGGCGGCATCACCATCCTGCACGGCTCAATGGCGCCGGAAGGCGCCGTCGTCAAGAGCGCCGGCTTCGACGCCGACGTCTTCGAGGGCTCTGCCCGGGTCTTCGAGCGCGAGAAGGGGGCGCTGGACGCACTCGACAACGGCGAGATCAAGGCCGGCGACGTCGTGGTCATCCGGTATGAAGGTCCCAAGGGCGGCCCCGGCATGCGGGAAATGCTGGCGATCACCGGCGCCATCAAGGGTGCCGGGCTGGGCAAGGACGTCCTCCTGCTGACGGACGGCCGCTTCTCCGGCGGAACCACCGGCTTGTGCATCGGCCACGTTGCGCCGGAAGCGGTCGACGGCGGCCCGATCGCCTTCGTCAAGGACGGCGACCGGATCAGGGTGGACATCGCCGCCCGCACGTTCGACCTGCTGGTGGACGACGCGGAACTTGAGGCCCGCAAAGTGGACTGGCAGCCGCTTCCGGCCCGCTACACCAAGGGAGTGCTTGCCAAGTACGCCAAGCTGGTACACAGCGCCAGCCAGGGTGCCTACACCGGCTGACGTCCGGTTTTAGGCTGGTCCTTCCGAGATAGGATCAAAGAGTGGACAGTGTTGTCCACATGGTGAGATAGGGTTGTTGCTCGTTGACACCCATCACACCAGAGGGAAAACTGAACGCATGACTTTCGTTACCGGCATCGTCGTCGTCCTTACCAAGCGCGTGGCACATTAGCCCTGGTAACGAACCGTCACGCGCGAACCCCTCACAGAGCCACCAGGCTGAGGGGTTTTTTTATTTCCCGCCTTTCCAGTCACATTCGAACACCAGAGAAGATCCACAAGGAAGAGTCCGATGAGCAAAGGATCGCCCATCAGCCCCTCGCTGATGGCCACCAAGTCCGCTGGAGCCGCCAAGGCTCCGGAACGCGCCGACCGGACGGCTGACCATGCCGCCGTCGTCGCCGACCTTGCTGCCGTCTCTCCTGTCCTTGGGCCGAACAACGTCGTACCCCCGACGGTGATGACCGGCTCGCAAGCAATCGTCCGTTCGCTCGAAGAACTCGGCGTCGACGACATTTTCGGTTTGCCTGGTGGCGCGATCCTGCCCACCTACGACCCCTTGATGGCCTCCACCATGAACCACGTGCTGGTCCGTCACGAACAGGGAGCCGGCCACGCCGCGCAAGGCTACGCCATGGTTACCGGGCGGGTTGGCGTCTGCATCGCCACCTCGGGTCCCGGCGCCACCAACCTCGTTACCGCCATCATGGATGCCCACATGGACTCCGTGCCCCTGGTGGCCATCACCGGCCAGGTCGCCAGCGGCGTCATTGGCACCGATGCGTTCCAGGAAGCCGACATCGTGGGCATCACCATGCCGATCACCAAGCACTCGTTCCTGGTGACCGACCCCAACGACATCCCCCACGTCATGGCCGAGGCCTTCCATCTGGCCTCCACCGGCCGTCCCGGGCCCGTCCTGGTGGACGTTGCCAAGGATGCCCAGGTGGGACAGATGACGTTCTCGTGGCCGCCGCGGATCGACCTGCCCGGGTACCGGCCGGTCACCCGGGGCCACAACAAGCAGGTGCGCGAGGCGGCGAAACTCATCGCCGCCGCCTCCAAGCCGGTCCTGTACGTCGGTGGCGGCGTGGTGAAGGCGCACGCCTCCGCTGAACTGCGCGCCCTCGCCGAGGCCACGGGAGCACCCGTGGTGACCACCCTGATGGCGAAAGGCGCCTTCCCGGATTCCCACCCGCAGCACGTGGGCATGCCGGGCATGCACGGCAGCGTTTCCGCCGTCACGGCCCTTCAGCAGTCGGACCTCCTGATCACCCTCGGCGCCCGTTTCGATGACCGCGTGACCGGCGTGCTGCGCACCTTCGCACCGCATGCCAAGGTCATCCACGCCGACATCGACCCCGCCGAGATCTCCAAGAACCGCACCGCCGATGTCCCCATAGTGGGCTCGGTCAAGGAGATCATTCCGGAACTGACAGAGGCCGTCCGCAGCCAGTTCGAGGCTTCCGGCACGCCTGACCTGACCACCTGGTGGGCCTTCCTGAACAACCTCAAGGAAACCTACCCGCTGGGCTGGACGGAACCGGACGACGGCCTGATCGCCCCGCAGAAGGTCATCGAGCGGATCGGCCAGCTGACCGGCCCCGAAGGGGTGTACGTGGCGGGTGTTGGGCAGCACCAGATGTGGGCTGCCCAGTTCATCAAGTACGAGCGCCCGCACGCCTGGCTGAACTCCGGCGGCGCCGGCACCATGGGCTATGCCGTTCCCGCGGCCATGGGCGCCAAAGTGGGCGAGCCTGACCGGGTGGTCTGGGCCATCGACGGCGACGGCTGCTTCCAGATGACCAACCAGGAGCTGGCCACCTGCGCCATCAACAACATTCCCATCAAGGTTGCCGTCATCAACAACTCCTCGCTGGGCATGGTGCGGCAGTGGCAGACCCTCTTCTACGAGGGCCGCTACTCCAACACGGACCTCAACACCGGCCACGACACCGTCCGCATCCCGGACTTCGTCAAGCTGGGCGAGGCCTACGGCTGCGCCTCGTTCCGCTGCGAGCGGGAAGAGGACATCGACGCCACCATCCAGAAGGCACTCGAAATCAATGACCGCCCCGTGGTCATCGACTTCGTGGTGAGCCCCAACTCCATGGTGTGGCCGATGGTGCCCTCCGGAGTGAGCAACGACCAGATCCAGGTTGCCCGAAACATGACCCCGGAATGGGAAGAGGAAGACTGAGCATGAGCCGCCACACACTTTCCGTCCTGGTCGAGGACAAGCCCGGCGTCCTGACCCGCGTGGCGAGCCTGTTCGCCCGCCGCGCCTTCAACATCAACTCCTTGGCCGTCGGCCCCACCGAAGTGCCGGGCGTGTCCCGCATGACCGTGGTGGTCGACGCCGACGGCGACCTCATCGAGCAGGTCACCAAACAGCTCAACAAGCTGGTCAACGTGATCAAGATCGTTGAGCTGACCCCAGAAACTTCCGTACAGCGCGACCACATCCTGGTCAAGGTACGGGCGGATGCCGCAACACGCCTGCAGGTAACCCAGGCCGCAGACCTGTTCCGCGCCTCAGTGGTGGACGTGTCCACCGACTCGGTCGTCATTGAGGCCACCGGCCATCCGGAAAAGCTCACAGCCCTGCTATCAGTGCTGGAGCCCTTCGGCATCCGAGAAATCGTGCAGTCCGGCACCCTGGCCGTTGGACGGGGATCCCGCTCCATGAGTGACCGGGCCCTCCGTTCCGCCTAGGCACCAGCCCCGGCGGGAATTGGCGCCCGTAACCGCAGCACCGCAAGACCACTATCTACAACCACTCAAGAGGAGTTACGCAAGTGACTGAAATGTTCTACGACGACGACGCCGACCTTTCCATCATCCAGGGCCGCAAAGTTGCCATTGTCGGCTACGGCTCGCAGGGCCACGCCCACGCGCTGAACCTGCGCGATTCCGGCGTCGAGGTCGTCATCGCCTTGAAGGAAGGCTCCAAGTCGACCGCCAAGGCCGAGGACGCCGGCTTCACGGTCAAGAACGTTGCCGACGCCGCCGAATGGGCCGACGTCATCATGATCCTGGCGCCGGACCAGCACCAGCGCGCGATCTACAACGACTCCATCAAGGACAAGCTGACCCCCGGCAAGGCCCTCGCCTTCGCCCACGGCTTCAACATCCGCTTCGGTTACATCCAGGCCCCCGAGGGCGTTGACGTCATCCTGATCGCCCCGAAGGCGCCGGGCCACACCGTCCGCCGCGAGTTCGAAGCCGGCCGCGGCATCCCGGACATCATCGCCGTCGAGCAGGACGCCTCCGGGTCCGCCTGGGAGCTGGCAAAGTCCTACGCCAAGGCCATCGGCGGCACCCGCGCCGGCGTCATCAAGACCACCTTCACCGAGGAAACCGAAACCGACCTCTTCGGCGAGCAGTCCGTGCTCTGCGGCGGGGTGTCCCAGCTGATCCAGTACGGTTTCGAAACCCTCACCGAAGCCGGCTACCAGCCGCAGATTGCCTACTTCGAGGTGCTGCACGAGCTCAAGCTCATCGTTGACCTCATGTGGGAGGGCGGCATCGCCAAGCAGCGCTGGAGCGTCTCCGACACCGCCGAGTACGGCGACTACGTCTCCGGCCCCCGCGTCATCACCCCCGAGGTGAAGGAAAACATGAAGGCCGTCCTGGCCGACATCCAGTCCGGCGCCTTTGCCAAGCGCTTCATCGAAGACCAGGACAACGGCGGCGTCGAGTTCAAGGAACTGCGCGCCAAGGCTGAACAGCACCCCATCGAGGCCGTGGGCCGCGAACTGCGTTCCCTGTTCTCCTGGCAGCAGCAGGACGTGGACTACGTGGAAGGCTCCGCAGCCCGCTAAGGCCGCCAGCCCAACCACGCAGACCGCAGCGGTGAGGCCGGGTTCACACTTAACAATGTGAGCCCGGCCTTTCCGTCGGCCTAGACTTGTTTCCATCCCCAGGACTGCAACGCAGAGGATCAGCCGTGTCAAAACCCGTAGTACTGCTCGCCGAAGAACTTTCCCCCGCCACCGTCGAGGCCCTCGGCCCGGACTTTGAAATCCGCCAGACTGACGGCGCAGACCGTTCCCAGCTGCTCTCGGCAATCAGTGACGTAGACGCCATCCTGGTCCGCTCCGCCACCCAGGTGGACGCCGAAGCCATCGCCGCCGCCAAGAACCTGAAGGTTATCGCCCGTGCCGGCGTGGGCCTGGACAACGTGGACATCAAGGCGGCCACGCAGGCCGGCGTCATGGTGGTCAACGCCCCCACGTCCAACATCGTCTCTGCCGCCGAGCTGACCGTGGGCCACATCCTCAGCCTGGCCCGCCACATCCCGCAGGCCAGCGCCGCCCTCAAGGATGGCGAGTGGAAGCGCTCCAAGTACACCGGCATCGAGCTGTTCGAGAAAAAGATCGGCATCATCGGACTCGGCCGGATCGGCGCCCTCGTGGCAGCCCGCCTCAAGGGCTTTGACACCAAGATCCTGGCCTACGACCCCTACATCACGTCCGCCCGCGCGGCGCAGCTGGGCGTGCAGCTGGTCACCCTGGATGAGCTCCTGGCCCAGTCCGACTTCATCACCATCCACATGCCCAAGACGCCGGAGACCGTGGGCATGCTCGGCGCTGACGCCTTCAAGAAGATGAAGAGCACCGCCTACGTGGTGAACGTCGCCCGCGGTGGCCTCGTGGACGAGGAAGCCCTCTTCACGGCCCTGCAGGACGGCGAGATCGCCGGAGCCGGCGTCGACGTCTTCGCCAAGGAACCCAGCACCGACCTGCCGTTCTTCAAGCTCGACAACGTGGTGGTTACCCCGCACCTGGGTGCCTCGACCGATGAAGCCCAGGAAAAGGCCGGCGTCTCCGTGGCCAAGTCCGTCCGCCTGGCCCTGGCCGGCGAACTGGTGCCGGACGCCGTCAACGTGGCCGGCGGCGTCATCGCCCCCGACGTCCGCCCGGGCATCCCGCTGATCGAGAAGCTGGGCCGCATCTTCACTGCGCTGACCCACGCTTCCCTGACCCAGTTCGACGTCGAAGTGGCCGGCGAAATCTCCTCCCTCGACGTCAAGGTCCTGGAGCTGGCTGCGCTGAAGGGCATCTTCGCCGACATCGTGACCGAACAGGTGTCCTATGTCAATGCACCCGTCATCGCCGAGCAGCGCGGCATCAACGTCCGCCTGATCACCACCCCCGACACCGAGTCTTACCGTAACGTCCTGACGCTCCGCGGCGCCCTGAGCGACGGCAGCCAGATCTCCGTGGCCGGGACCCTGACCGGCCCCAAGCAGGTGGAGAAGCTGGTGGGCATCAACGGCTTCGAAGTCGAAATCCCCATCAGCGAGCACCTGGTGGTGGTGGCCTACACCGACCGCCCCGGCGTCATCGGCACCATCGGCCACATCCTCGGCATGAACAACATCAACATCGCCGGCATGCAGGTGGCCCGCTCCGACGAAGGCGGCCAGGTCCTGGCCCTGCTGACCATCGACAGCTCCGTGCCCCAGCAGGTGCTGGACGCCATCAAGGCCGGCATCGGCGCTGAAATGGTCCGGGAAGTGGACCTGGAAGACTAACGCGACACACCGGCCGAAACGCCGAAGCCGCTCCTCCGCGCAGGCACGCCCGGGCGGAGCCACGTATGATTGGCCGGTCTGCTTAAAATGGCTTGGTCCTGGTTCAGGACCATAGCCGGCAGGCCGGCCAATACCTTTTGCACATCCGTCCGCCATCGCCCACGTCTGCCCGGCGGTTGGAAGTGCGCGCACGCAATCCAGGTTTCAGGGAGTTCCATGAACGCCGTCCAGAGGTTCATCAGAAGCAGGGTGCTGCTGTTGACCGCGGCCATCTTGATCGCAGCAATGTGCTTGTCGGTCGTCGTCCAGAGCCAGTCACAGGCCGCGCTCAACCGGACAATCGACGAAAATTCGAGGGGGCTCTACGACATCCTGGTCCAGGCCAAGGCGCCCTCCGGAGCACTCCTGCAGCCCGAGATCGCCAATGGCGCCGGCGGCATTGGGTTCGACCAGCTGGACTCCATCCGGAAACTCTCCGGCACGTCCGTGGCCGCACCCATCAGCCTGGTCTCGCGGGTAACGCAGAACCTTGAGACGCCCCGGCTCGACGCCATGGACTACCTCGGCTACAACGCCGGGCTCGCCGGCACCGCCACCGCCGACCAGGCCGCAGGGGCCACCGCCCCGAACCAGTGGCCGGCAGCCGAATCCGTCCTCAGCGACACTGCAAAGAAGTACCGGCTGACTGCCAGCGCCGTGAGCTCCGACGGAAACTCCGAGCAGACCCTCTTCAAGACCACCGCCGAAGGCACCCTGGGCAAGGCGCGGCTCGTCGAAGAGAAGGCCCAGGGCGGCAGCAGCATCCGCATCGCCGCACCGGCGGGGGAGACCGGCATCAAATTCCCCAACCCTGCCGGCGGGTCCGAGCACAACCTCTTCAACCTCTCCGTGGCGCTGCCGCTCGCCCCCGAGGTCACCGAATCCGTCGTGGCAGTGGACCCGGCGGCCGAGCGCGCCCTCCTGGGCTCCGCAGGCGACTTCCTGGCCCCGCTGGAAAAGGCTCCCCCCGCCGACGCCCGTGACGCCGGCGCCGTGGGACGGTACCTGGAAGGCCTCTTCACCAACGGCATCAGCATGGACCAGCTCAAGGAAGGCCCCGACTTCCTCGGCGTCAAGCTCAAGTACTGGGCACCCCTGATGACCCAGTACCAGCAGGCCAAGCGCAGCGGCCAGCTCAGCGGCGGCTCACAGGCCGTGCCGCTGATCGTCCGGTCGGGCACGTCGCTGGACCTGAAGTACAACGTCAAGATCGAGGAAATCGACGACGCCGGCAAGGTGGTCAAGGACGTCGGCACGGTGTCCAAGTCGTTGGGCAAGGATTACCTGCCGTTCGTGTCCAAGGACCCCTTCGTGCTCTCCTGGCCCGGCTCCACCGACCACTCGTCCCTGCTGGGGAACAACGGCAACTTCAACCAAGGCCTCTACACCCCCGCCAAGTGGAGCACCAACTTTGCCGGCGCCCCCAAGTACACCGACGGCGACACCGCCGCCAACGGTGCCGTGGACAAGACCGCAGTTCCCGGTGACTGGGTCACCGTGAACCGGCTGCCGGACAAGGCCGCCAGCGGCGCCCCCGTGGACCAGACCCAGCGCGACCCGGTAGACGAGCGCTCGTACCGGGACAACCTGTCCACCGGCCAGCAGCAGCCGGCCCAGCCGCTGCCCATGGTCTACGGCACGTTCGACCCCGCTGCCGTTGCCGCCGCCTCGGGTGACGTCAACAAGCTTCCGCTGGGCGGCTACGACCCCACGCCGTTCACCCTGGTCAAGGACGCCGCAGGCAAGGATGTCCCCGCCGCGGAACTGAAGCCTTCCCTCAGCGCCACCGGACTGGCGAGCCAGTCCGCCGGTGCGATCACCGACTACTACGGCCTGGCGGCTGCCCGCGGCTACAAGCAGAACGCCGCGGTCATCGACGCCGTCCGCGTCCGGGCCAAGGCTCCGGGCAGCTGGAAGGAAGCCCAGCCCGAGGTGGAGAAGCTTGCCGCCGAAATCCGGGACATGGGCCTGGACGCCACCATCGTGGCCGGTTCGGCCCGCGAGGACACCAGCATCGCCGTCCCCGGCTACTCAAAGGACGGGGCGGGCAAGGAATCCGCGCTGGGCACGGTCCAGCAGTCCTGGGTCCGGCAGAACGCCGCCGACGCCGTGGCAGGATCCCTGTCCGGAACAAACGTCACCCTGCTGTTCCTTACCCTCTGCGGTGCGGCCCTGCTGACCGGCGCGTCAACCGTCAGCTACATCCGGAAACGCCGGAGCGAGGCCGGAACACTGCGGGCCATGGGCTGGACCCAACGGCGGATCCGCACCTGGGTCCTTGAGGAGTTCGGCGTCGGCGCCGTCCTCCTCGCTGCCGCAGGGATCCTGCTGAGCCTCCTGAGCTGGAGCCTGCCGACCGCCCTGGTGTGCGCCGCCGTCGTGGTCCTCTACTGCGGCGCGGCACTGTTCGCCGCGCAACAACTCCGCCACCGCGACGTGATCGACCAGGAACCGCAGCATGACGAGCGGCTCATCCCCGTCGACTCGCCGCTGACCTTCGCCAACCGGCAGCTGGGCACCAACAAGTTCAACACCCTGTCCCTGGCCGTGGCGGTAGGTGTCTTCGGCGCCGCCGTCGGCGGCCTGATCGCCCTGCTGATCGACATTCCGCGGGCCGCAGGTGCCAGCGCCCTGAGCGGACTTGCAGCGGCCAGCGTGACGCTGCCCAGCATCCTGCTGGCAGTGGCCGGCGTGGCCGTGGGGCTGGTGCTCACCCTGGTCACCGGACGCTTCGAGCTCAACTCCAAGCGCCAATACCTGGGCATCCTCCAGGCCATGGGCTGGAACCCGGACATGCTTCGCCAGGTGCGTTTGTTCGAGAACGCGCTGGTGGGAACCGTGGCCTTGCCGCTGGGCGTGCTGGGCGCCCTGGGCATCGGCCTGCTGCTGGCACCCTACGCGGCCATCTGGGCCGCCGTGGCCGGGCTGGTGGCCGTACTTTGCTGGATACCGATTGCAACGAAAGTGGTCCAATGACAAACCCGACGAATGTCCAGCGCAGCCGCCGGAGCGGCTCCACTGAGGTCCCCCTGCAGACCCGGGCCAACACCATCGTCAAGTCTGCCGATCACGCCACCCCGCTGGAGATGCGCGACATCACCATCCGTTACGGTGGCGGAAAGGGCGGCGCCGAGGCGGTCAGCGTGGTGGAGGGCTTCGACCTGACCCTGCACGCGGGGGAGATGCACTGCGTCGCCGGCCGAAGCGGTTCGGGCAAGACCAGCATCCTGACCGTTGGCGCGGGGCTGACCCTGCCGACGTCGGGCCGTGTCTTCTGGGAAGGCGACTCGCTCGAAAGCATGGGCGACGACGAAATCGCCGACCGCCGCCGTGCGCTCATCGGCTACGTGGACCAGGGCGGTGCACTGATCGACGGCATGAGTGCCCTCGAAAACGTGCTGCTGCCCGCCGTGCCCGACGGCGAAGTGGAGCAGCGGCGCGACATGGCCAAGGACCTGCTGGACCTGGTGGGACTTGGCCGCCGCATGCGCCACCGCCCGGCCCAGCTCTCCGGTGGTGAACGGCAGCGCGTGGCCATCGCCAGGGCCCTGATCCTGGGCACCCGCGTCCTGGTGGTGGACGAACCCACCGCCAGCCTGGACCGCGCCTCCGCCAACCGCATCATCAGCATCCTGAAGGACACCACCTCCGACGGCATCGCCGTCCTGGTGGCTTCGCACGACCACGAACTGGTCCGGCTCAGCGATACCCTGACAGAACTGATCTAGCCCACCCACTCACGCACCGAAGGTAACGTCCGACCGTGACTGCTTCAGAGAAAACGCCGTTCTACATCACCACGGCCATCACCTACCCCAACGGCGTGCCGCACATCGGCCACGCCTACGAGTACATAGCCACCGACGCCATGGCGCGCTTCAAGCGGCTGGACGGCTACGACGTGATGTTCCTGACCGGCACGGACGAGCACGGCATGAAGATCGCCCAGGCCGCGGAGAAGGAAGGCATCACGCCCAAGGAACTGGTGACCCGGAACGCCGAGATCTACAAGGCGGCACACGCTGCCTTGGGCGTCAGCTACGACCGGTTTATCCGGACCACGGACGAGGACCACTACGCCGCATCCCAGGCCATCTGGAAGAAGATGGAAGCCAACGGCGACATCTACCTCTCCAAGTACGAAGGCTGGTACTCCGTCCGGGACGAGGCCTTCTACGGCGAAGATGACACGGTGGTGAAGGACGACGGCGTGCGCTACTCGAAAGAGACGGACACCGAGGTGACGTGGACGGCGGAGGAGAGCTACTTCTTCCGGCTGTCCGCCTACCAGGACAAACTGCTGGCGCTCTACGAGGCGCACCCCGAATTTGGCGCCCCGCAGTACCGGTTCAACGAGGTCATCAGCTTCGTCAAGCGCGGCCTGGAGGACCTCTCCATCAGCCGGACCACGTTCGACTGGGGTGTCCCCGTCCCCGGCAACGACAAGCACGTCATGTACGTGTGGGTGGATGCGCTGACCAACTACCTCACCGGCGTGGGATACCCGGATGTCGAGTCCGAAAAGTTCCGGAAGTACTGGCCCGCCGACGTGCACATCATCGGCAAGGACATTTCACGCTTCCACGCGATCTACTGGCCGGCGTTCCTGATGAGCGCCGGGCTGGAACTGCCCAAGCGCGTCATGATCCACGGCTTCCTGAACAACAACGGGGTCAAGATGTCCAAGTCACTGGGCAACGTGGTGGCTCCCGCCGACTTCGTGGCCCGCTACGGCCTGGACCAGGTGCGCTTCTTCTTCCTGCGCGAAGTCCCGTTCGGGGCCGACGGCAGCTACAACCATGAGGCCATCGTGGGCCGGATGAACGCGGACCTGGCGAACAACTTCGGCAACCTCGCCCAGCGCTCCCTGTCCATGGTGGCCAAGAACTGCGGCGCCGCCGTACCCGTCCCCGGCGAGCTCACAGCCGCCGACACTGCCATCCTGGCCCAGGCCAACGGCCTGCTCGACGCCGCTCGGGCCGCGTTCGACAAGCAGGAGTTCAGCCGCGCCCTGGAGGCCATCTGGGCCGTGCTGGGGGACACCAACGCCTACTTCGCCGAGCAGGCGCCCTGGGTGCTCCGGAAGACCGACGTCGGGCGCATGAACACGGTGCTGTACGTGACGCTGGAGGTGCTCCGGATAGTGGCGATCCTCGCCCAGCCGGTCATGCCCGGCGCCACCGCGAAGCTCCTGGACGCCCTGGGCCAGCCTGAGGGGGACGCACGCCAGTTCACCGCGATCGCAACCCCGATCGTTCCCGGTACGGCGCTGCCCGCCCCGGTTCCCGTCTTCCCCAAATTCGAGGAACCGGCCGAAGCCTGAGGTTCCGGTGCGGATGAGGGCAGGTGGCGCGGACTTCCGCGCCACCTGCCCTTTCCCATTGCAGGCGCACTGGCCCGCCGTCACGGCTATGCGGTGGCAAGTCCCTCGACGGGTGACAGCCGTGCCGCGCGCCGGGCAGGAATGACCGACGCCAGCAGGCCGGCGACGACGGCCACCCCCAGCACGCCCAGCAACTGCAGCCAGGGGACGGAGGGGGTGACCTCGGCCAGGCTGCCGAGGGCCGACCGCGCGCCCAGCCAGCCGTAGATGCTGCCCAGGGCAGCACCAATCAATGCGGCGACGCCGGCCACCAGGGCTGCCTCGAGGGCCAGCATGCCCCGCAGCTGGCCCTTGGTAAGACCCAGCGCCCGGAGCAGGGAGTTTTCCCTGGTCCGTTCGAGGACGGACAGCGAGAGTGTATTGGCCACGCCGATCAGCGCGATCAGCACCGCCACCCCCAACAGGCCCGTGACCACCAAGAGCAGTACGTCGATGACCTCATTGAAGGTGACCCGCTCGATGGCGGCGCCGCTGACCGCACCCGCGGACACGCCTGCTGCCGCAGCAACAGCGGACTGGATGTCCTTGATCCGGTCCGCGGACAGGGAGCCGCCGGGAGCGTCGGCCAGGCGCAGCCACACGGCACTGGCAGCAGGACCGGTGCCATCTGTCGGCGCACTGTCTGTTGGGGCAACGCCACCGCCCGTCAGGCCCGACTGGCGGGCGGTGTCGGTGGAGACCAGTGCCGGGATGTTGCGGGTCCGCAAGACCACCGCTTCCAGGGAGGCCGGCCCGGCCGGCCCGGTGACCTCAACAGGTCCGGCCGTGGAGCCTTCCGGAAGGTAGATCCTGCCCGGCTCAAGGGTGAGCGCGGTGTCGCGGAGCAGCCGGCCGGCCTCTGCCGCGTCGAGGGCATAGACGGGGCTGCCCATCCCTTCGCCGGCCAAGGTGCCCGCTGCTGGCAGCAAAGCCGCGGTTGCGACGCCGTCCACCCGTGCCACTGCGTCACGCTCGGCGGCTGTCAGGGCATCCCCGGTGATCACCATATCCACGGGGTAGGTGCCGGCGAGGGCGTCATCGAACGCCTGCCGGGCAGTGGCAGCCCCGGTCATCATCAGGGACACCAGCGTGACGCCGATCAAGAGGGCGGCAGCAGTGACGGAGGTCCGGGCCGGGTTGCGGACGGCATTGAGGGCGGCCAGCTTCCCGGGGACGCCGGCAGGAGAGGCCAACCGTCCCGCCAGGCCCACCAGCCGCGGCACGAACAGGGTGGCGCAGAGCAGGACGCCCACGAAGGAGAGCACGCCGCCGGCGAAGGCCACCACCAGCATCACGCCCGCGGCGCCGAGGGCCAGCAACGGAACCCCGAGGGCAAGGGCGGCAAGGCCCAGCACCAGCCGCACGCGGCCCCGCCGGTTCCCGATTCCGGCATCGTCAACCGGCCGCAGGGCAGCAAGCGGAGCCACGGCCGTGGCAGCTTTCGCGGGAACCAGGGCGGCGCCCAGGGTCAGGAGTGTGCCTGCCGCCAGCCCCGCAATGACGGACGACGGCGGGACGGCCATGGTGGCAAAAGCCATGTCCGGCTGCGTCCCGGCCCAGCCGATGAGGGCAGCCATCAGGGCGACGGCGGCGAGCACACCGGCGGCGGAGGAGACCAGGCCCACCACCAGGGCTTCGGCCAGGACCGAGTTGCGCACCTGGTTCCGGCCCGCCCCCAGGCACCTGAGCAGCGCCAGTTCCCTGGTGCGTTGGGCCACCAGCACCGCGAAGGTGTTGGTCACCACCAGTCCGGAGACAATCAGGGCGACCCCGGCGAATGCCAGCAGGATGATCGTCAGTTCATCCTGGCCTCCGGTCATCATCGCCACCTGGGCGGTGACTTGTTCGTCTGCTGTCTTCACCTGCACCCCGGCGCCGGCACCGGTGAGCGCCGCCGCCACGTTCTTGCTGGTTGCGGCGGCGTCGGAGCCCGAAGCCAGGGCCAGCTGGATGCTTCCGTAGCCAGCGGCGCCGGTACCACCTTGAGCGTCCCGGGCGCCGGCGGCCAGGGCACTGACGGCCGGTGTCCCGGCGAGGATCTGCGGGAGGGCAGAGGCGAAGGGGTCGTTGCTGCCGCGCAGGATCCCGGTGACGGTCATGGCCACTGTTGTGGCGGCGTCGGGGGCCTTGAGGGTCAGGGAGTCGCCGACGCGCAGCCCGTAGCGGGCGGCGGTAGCCCCGTCCACGGCGACGCCGTCAGCCCTCTCCGGGAGGGTGCCGTCGGTCACGGTCGCGGTTTCCAAGGCCATCGGCGCCAGGTTCCGGGCTTGCGCCAACACCTCCTGGCCGCCTGCGGTGAACTCGGCGTACGCCTGCATCCGGCCATAGGCCTCGGTCACGCCGGGCACCGCACGGGCTGCTGCCAGCGCGGCATCGTTGAAGGTTCCCGTGTCCGGGGTGGCGATGAGGCCGGCCTTGCTGTAGGCCTCCCCGAGGCTGGCACCCAGCGAAGCACGGGTACTCGCCCCGACCATCAGGGTGGTGGACAGGAACGCCACGGAGAGCATGACTGCCAGGCCGACGGCTATGAAGCGGCGGCTGTGGGACTGGAATTGCGAGAAGGCAACGCGCAGCACGCTCAGCCTCCCAGCTTGCCGAGGGCGGCCAGGACGGACCCGGCGGTGGGCTCGGCGATCTCGCCCACCAGGCCGCCGTCGTTCATCAGGACCACCCGGTCGGCGTAGCTGGCCGCCACCGGATCGTGGGTGACCATGATGATGGTCTGGCCCATTTCCCGGCTGCTGCGGCGCAGCAGTGCGAGGACTTCGCCGCCAGCGGTCGAATCAAGGTTGCCGGTGGGTTCGTCCCCGAACACCACGTCGGGACGGGTCAGCAGGGCCCGGGCTACGGCGACCCGCTGCTGCTGGCCGCCGGAGAGCTCATGCGGCCGGTGCCGGAGCCTGTCCTTGAGGCCGAGCGTGGCCACCACCGTGTCGAACCAGGCCGCGTCCGTGGCTTTGTTCGCCAGCGCCAGCGGCAATGTGATGTTCTGTTCGGCGGTCAGTGTGGGCACCAGGTTGAAGGCCTGGAACACGAATCCGATCCGGTCGCGGCGAAGCGCTGTCAGCTGTTTGTCATTGAGGGCCGTAATGTCTGTTCCGCCAACCAGGATCTGGCCGGAGTCGGCACTGTCGAGTCCAGCGAGGCAGTGCATCAGGGTGGACTTTCCGGAGCCGGAAGGGCCCATTATTGCGGTGAAGCGGCCGGCATCGAACGTGACGCTGACCTCGCGCAGGGCGCTGACGCGGGTGGCGCCGCGGCCGTACGTCTTGGCCAGGGAGAGGGCCTGCACGGCGGGAGCGGATGGGATATTTTGCCTGTTCAAAGCAGTATGGGCATGCGCGGAAGTTGTCATGTTTCCACGCTATGGCCGGGCCCGGCGCCCGGGAATCGGCCGGTGGTCTGGTCCTGCCGGGGCCGGACTCATACCCAGGTCTGACACCACCGTGCCGGGCGTCAGCCTCCGGGAGTGACCACCCCGGTCTCGTAGGCGATCACGACTGCCTGGACCCGGTCGCGTGCCCCAAGCTTGGCCAGGATGTGCCCTACGTGCGTTTTGACGGTTGCTTCGGAGACAAACAGGTCTGCCCCGATCTCAGGGTTGGACCGACCTTGGGCCATGAGGGTGAAGACTTCGCGCTCGCGGGCTGTGAGCCGTTCGACGGCCTCCTGGTCCTCGGGCCGTTCGTTGCCCTGTGCGCGCAGCAGCGGAGCTACATGGTCCAGGAGCCGGCGGGTGGTGGAGGGGGCGATGACGGCGTCCCCGCGGTGCACTGTGCGGATGGCGTCCAGCAGTTCCTCCGGTGGTGCGTCCTTCAGGAGGAAACCGCTGGCTCCGGCTTCGATGGCCGCCAGTGCGTACTCGTCCAGGTCGAAGGTCGTGAGCACGACGATGCGAAGTTCAGCCCTGGCAGACCCGGCCGGGGCGGAAGCGGCGCGTTCGATGAGCCTGCGGGTGGCCTCGATGCCGTCCATTCCCGGCATGCGCACGTCCATCAGGACGACGTCCGCGGCTGCTGCTCCGAGGGCCTGGAGTGCCTCGAGCCCGTTCCCGGCCTCGACCACGACGTCAAGGTCCGGCTGGGAGTTGATCAGCATGCTGAATCCCGAGCGCACCAGTTGCTGGTCATCGACCAGCGCCACGCGGATAGGAGCGGTGCTGTCGCGGTCTAGTGGCAAAGTCATGCTCAAGCCTCGGTGTAGGGAAGGAAGGCCGAAACCTGGAAGCCCCCGCCCGCGGCCGGGCCGGCCGCCAACGAACCATCGTAAAGGCTGATCCGCTCCCTCATGCCCCGCAGCCCGTTACCGCCGCCTTCCCCGGCTCCGACTGCCGGATGGGCAGAAGCGCCCCGGCCGTCGTCGTGCACCTCAAGCTGCAGCCCGCGCGGCTGCCACCGCACCAAGACCCGGGCCCGGGCTTGCGGACCTGCATGCTTGAGGACGTTCGTCAGGGATTCCTGGAGGACCCGGTATGCGGTGAGTTCGGCGCCCGGAGGCAGGGTGCGCCGCGGAGACCCCAGCTGTTCGACGTCCAGCGGAAGGCCTGCCGCACGGAACCCCAGGAACAGTTCATCGAGGTCCGCAAGTCCGGGCAACGGGCGGGTGGTGGACTCATCGCCGTGCCGCAGCACACCCAGGAGGCGGCGCATTTCGGCCAGTGACGTCCGTGCCGTGGCGGCAACCGTGGCCAGCGTCTCCGTGGCCACGGCGGGGTCGGCAGCCGCGGCGTACCGCGCACCGTCAGATTGCGTGATGATCACGGACAGGGAATGCGCCACGATGTCATGCATCTCACGGGCAATGTGCGCCCGTTCATCGGCTGCCGCCAGGGAGCGTTCCTGCTGCTGTTCGATTTCGAGCCGGCGGGCACGGTCCGCCAGGGTCTGCAGTTGCTGCCGGCGCACGCGCGTCAGGTCTCCGAGGGTCCAGCTGAACAGCACCAGCATCCAGATCAGGACCGTGTAGACAGCGCTGATGGTCAGGCCCAGCACGCCTGTCTCAGCCGTGCTGCTGAGATTGCGGGTTGTCAGCAGCACGCCGCCCAGCAGTCCCAGTCCCAGGACCGTACGGCTGGCCCGGGCAGGACCGTACGCGGCAACGGCATAGATAATCAGCGGAACAGCCAGCAGCCCGGCCAGCGGCTCCAGCCCTGTTGCCCACAAGACCAGGCACGCCAGTACGGTGGCGCCGGCCGCGTGCACCGGCCTGGTGCGCCGCCACGCCAGCGGCACCACCAGGGCGCACGACAGCAGGAAGTGCCAGGGACGGTCCGCCATGAGGTAAACGGGACCGCACATCAGCAGGACCGCCAGCATGAGGACCAGGTCAACCCGGAAAGTGTTGACCCGGATCCAGTGATAAACCTTGTGCCGTAATTCCACCCCGGAACTCTATGCTGTCGTGGTGGCGAGTGCCTCATCCCTGGGGCTGATCCTTCTCCGGCCGCCGCGCCGCCCGCAGACGCCGTGTCCGAAATGTGGGACGGCTTGCCCACCATATGGATGACTTGGCTACCCTGAAAACATGAGCGCATCCTCCATCGATCTTGCAGTTATTCCCGGCGACGGCATCGGCCCCGAAGTCATTGCCGAGGCCCTCAAAGTCCTCGAGAAGGCCGTGGCCGCGGAGGGCGTGCAGCTCAAGCCGACACATTACGAACTCGGCGCCGAGCACTGGCTCGCCACCGGCGAAACCCTGCCGGACCACGTCCTGGCGGACCTGAAGACGCGCGACGCGATCCTCTTCGGTGCCGTCGGCGCCGCCCCGGGCGACACCCGCATCCCCTCCGGAATCATCGAACGCGAACTGCTCCTCAAGCTCCGCTTCAGCCTGGACCACTTCGTCAACCTGCGGCCGTCGCGGCTTTACGGGACGGTCGGCAGCCCGCTGGCCAACCCCGGGACCATCGACTTCATCGTGGTGCGTGAGGGAACCGAGGGGCCGTACGTGGGAAACGGCGGCACGCTGCGTGCCGGAACCCCGCACGAGGTCGCCACGGAAGTCTCCCTGAACACCGCACACGGTGTGGAGCGCGTGGTCCGCGACGCCTTCCGCCGCGCCAGCCTCCGCGAACGCAAGCACGTCACCCTGGTCCACAAGCACAACGTCCTGGTCTTCGCCGGGCATCTCTGGAAGCGCACCGTCGAGGCTGTCGCCCAGGAATTCCCGGGCGTCACCCACGACTACCTGCACGTTGATGCCGCCACCATCTTCATGGTCACGGACCCGTCCCGCTTCGACGTCATCGTCACCGACAACCTGTTCGGCGATATCATCACCGACCTCGCTGCCGCCGTCACCGGCGGCATCGGCCTGGCGGCGTCCGGCAACATCAACATGGACCGCACGGCGCCTTCCATGTTCGAGCCGGTCCACGGTTCGGCGCCGGACATCGCCGGCCAGGGCAAGGCCGACCCCACCGCGGCCATCCTCTCCGCGGCACTCCTGCTGGACCACCTGGGGTACGCGGAAGCCGCACGCCGGATCGAAGCCGCTGTGGTTGCCGACGTCGAACAACGCGACGGAACCGCCCGCAGCACCAGCGCCGTCGGCGACGCCATCGCCGCCGGACTCTAGCCCACGCCGGGGGCTCCGGCTTCGGGCGTAAGCTTGACTCGAATCACCAAATGCCGCCTCGCTGTTCAGCGCTGAACCCCGGGGCGGCCGATCGTGGAGGAACCATGACTCAGACCGCCCATGGCGTCGAATTCACCCGGCAGCTTTCGGAGAACCCGAAGTCCGCCGAAGAGCGTGCAGCCATCCTGGCAAACCCGGGATTCGGCAACTACTTCACCGACCACACCGCCATCGTCGACTACAGCGTTGACGCGGACGGCAACGGCGGCTGGCACGATGCCCGGATCGAGCCCTACGGCCCGATCGTCCTTGACCCGTCCGCCGCCGTGTTCCACTACGGCCAGGAAATCTTCGAGGGACTCAAGGCGTACCGGCACGCTGACGGCTCCGTCTGGACGTTCCGGCCCGAGGCGAACGCGGCCCGGCTGAACAAGTCGGCCCGCCGGCTGGCCTTGCCCGAACTGCCGGCCGAATACTTCCTCGGCGCCATCCGCGAACTGGTGGCTGCCGACAAGGAATGGGTTCCTTCCGGCGACGGCGAAGCCCTCTACCTGCGCCCCTTCATGATCGCCACCGAGGCCTTCCTGGGTGTCCGCGCCGCCCGCGAGGTGTCCTTCCGGGTGATCGCCTCTCCGGCCGGCAACTACTTCGGCGGCGAACTCAAGCCGGTCTCCATCTGGATCTCGCGCCAGTACGCCCGCGCCGGCCGCGGCGGCACCGGCGACGCCAAGTGCGGCGGGAACTACGCCGCCTCGCTCATCGCGCAGCAGGAGGCCGAGACCAACGGCTGCAAGCAGGTCCTGTTCCTCGACCAGGCCAATGACAACGCCGTGGAAGAGCTGGGCGGCATGAACGTCTTTTTC
This sequence comes from Pseudarthrobacter sp. MOO14, assembly GCF_058267675.1. Classification (NCBI taxonomy): domain Bacteria; kingdom Bacillati; phylum Actinomycetota; class Actinomycetes; order Micrococcales; family Micrococcaceae; genus Pseudarthrobacter; species Pseudarthrobacter sp. MOO14. Next base: position 637,497 of record NZ_CM177849.1, on the reverse strand, counting down.
GTCATGAAGGACGGCTCCCTGGTCACGCCCGCCCTCACCGGCACCATCCTGGAAGGCGTCACCCGGATGTCCGTGATCCAGGTGGCCAAGGACATGGGCCGTGACGTGGCGGAGCGGAAGATCACCCTTGACGAGTGGCGCGACGGCGTGGCCTCGGGCGATATTGCCGAAGTGTTCGCATGTGGCACAGCTGCCGTGATCACCCCCATCGGGGTGCTGAAGGACGCCACCGAGTTCATTGGTTCCGAGGACGCCAAAGCCGGCGAAACCACCATGGCCATCCGCGAAAAGCTCCTGGGCATCCAGACCGGCGCCGAACCGGACACGCACGGCTGGCTGACACGCCTGGCCTAGGTTCTGCCCTGACGACGGCGCCTCCCGGACTTGGGTCCGGCAGGCGCCGTTTTGCGTTGCCGCAGGGGGTGCCGGGTCAGCGGCGTGCGGCTTTCCGGGCAGCGTTCTTCATCGCTTTGCGGGACACGGGCTTGAGTGCCTTGCGGGCAGCTTCTTCCGCCAGGGCGCGGTTGCGCCGGGCGTCGATCAGGTCGTTCCAGAGCGTGGTGGCAAAGACGCCGCCGTCCTGGGCATAGACGTCGTAGGGATAGCCGGCGAAGACGGCGGGGGTGGGGCCGCTGGTGAACAGGTCCTTGCCGCCGGCCTGGGCCACTGCGTCGCCGACAGCCCAGGTCCGGGTCAGGTGGCGGATGAGGTTTTCCTGGACAAAGACGGCGGCGTCAGCGGAGCGGGAGGCCTGGTCCAGCAGCGCTTCCAGGTCCTCGGCGATCAGGGCGGCGCCGGCCTGGTCAGCGGGCGCGGAGGCGGCGGACAGTTCCGCCGTGATGCCGGTGACGGCGTCCGTCCAGTCGGTTGTCTCACGGAACTTCCTCCAGGTGGGAAACCAGATGATGCTGCCGGTCGCGTGGTTGTGGATGTGCAGGAGGCCGGTGGCCTTTTCGGTCGCCGAATGGTCGTGGCCGTCCGCGTCCGCGCGGGCGAGAAGGTCGGCGAGTGAAGGTGTGCTCATGGGGCGGTGTCCGGCTTCCTGGTGGGGATCGTTGTGCTGTCACAGGTTGCCAACCCCCGCGGGCGGCCGATCTATTCCGCCGCTGCCCTCCGGGACAAGGGGGTGGGGGAGTGCGGGGCTTGATGCAAGGATGGATCAGTGACCCCACTTACCGGCCCCGGCCTGCAGCGCAGCTCCGGCCTCACCCAGTTCCTCCTGGCACCCAACCCGGGCCCCATGAGCCTGGACGGCACCAACTCCTACCTCCTGCGCGTCCCCGGCCGGTCCGCCGTCGTGGTGGTTGACCCGGGACCCAACGATGAACCGCACCTGGAGGCACTGTCGGGCGCCGGCGTCGTCGAACTGATCCTGGTCACGCACCGGCATGCGGACCATACTGCCGGTTCGGCCCGCCTGCACGAACTCACCGGAGCGCCGGTACGGGCAGCGGACCCAGGCCACTGCCATGGCGGCGGAGCGCCGCTGGCCGGCGGCGAACTGATCCAGGCAGCGGGACTGGATATCACGGTGCTGGCTGCCCCCGGCCACACTTCGGATTCCGTGTGCTTCCACCTGCCGGCCGACGGGCAGCACGGCTCGGTGCTGACCGGGGACACCGTCCTGGGCCGGGGCACCACCGTCCTGGACTTCCCTGACGGCACGCTGGGAGACTACCTCGCCACCCTGGACCGGTTGGAGGCCCTGGGGAACGCGACCGTGCTGCCGGCCCACGGCCCGGTATTGCCGTCCCTGCGGGACATCGTCCGGGAGTACCGCCGGCACCGCGAGGAGCGGCTGGCCCAGATCCGTGCCGCGCTCCGCGGCCTCGGCGGGGACGCATCCGTACCTGAGGTGGCGGACGCCGTCTATGCCGGCGTCGACCCTTCCGTCCGGCGCGCCGCCGAATTGTCCGTGGCCGCACAGCTTTCCTACCTTCGCGGGCACGAAGGCGGCAGGCAGGACGGCGCCGTCGAAACGGTAGGGTAGGAGCCATGCGTATTGCGAGGTTTGTTGTCGATTCCGATCCCCTGTACGGCGTTGTGGAAGGTGATAGCGGCAGTGAGGAAATCACTGTCATCCACGGCGACCCTTTCTTCAACGGTGTGGAGCGCACTTCCGTGCGCCACAAGCTGGAGGATGTCCGGCTGCTGGCGCCCATCATCCCGCGGAGCAAGGTCATCGGGGTGGGCAGGAACTTCGTGGAGCACGCACATGAGCTGGGCAACGAGGTGCCCGCCCAGCCGCTGCTGTTCCTGAAGCCCAACACCGCGGTGGTAGGTCCGAACGACCCCGTGGTCCTGCCGGAGTTTTCCGAAGAAGTCTCCTTTGAAGCCGAACTGTGCGTGGTGATCGGCCGGATCTGCAAGGACGTCCCCGAAGACCGCGTTGACGATGTCATCTTTGGCTACACGTGCGGCAACGACCTCACTGCCCGCGATGTCCAGAAGACGGACCTGCAGTGGACCCGCGCCAAGGGCTTCGACACCTCCGCTCCGCTGGGCCCGTGGATCGAGACGGACCTGGACACCGAGGACCTGCAGATCCAGGGCTGGCTCAACGGGGAAATCCGCCAGGACGGCAGCACCAGCCAGATGATCCGCGGCGTCCGGGAGCTCGTGTCCGTCGTCTCGCACGCGTTCACCCTACTGCCCGGCGACGTGATCATGACCGGAACACCGGCCGGCGTGGGACTGGTCAAGGAAGGCGACCGCTTCGAGGTGGAAATCGAAGGCATCGGCCGGCTCTCCAACCCGATCGTCCGCCGCTGACCCCGGCTGCCGCGCGGAAGGCCGGAGGGCGGCCAGGCGGGTAAAGTTGAAGCCACTATGACTATCGCTTCTTCGTCGCTTGCCGCCTCCATTCCGCCCGTCACCGCCGAGACCCCCGTTCGCGTCCGGTTTTGCCCCTCGCCCACGGGGACCCCGCACGTCGGACTGATCCGGACCGCGCTCTTCAACTGGGCCTACGCCCGCCACACCAAGGGCACCCTGGTGTTCCGGATCGAGGACACGGACGCGGCCCGGGACAGCGAGGAAAGCTACCACCAGCTGCTGGACGCACTGAAGTGGCTGGGCATCGACTGGGACGAGGGAGTCGAGGTTGGCGGCCCGCACGAACCGTACCGGCAGTCCCAGCGCGGCGACATCTACCAGGACGTCATCAAGCGCCTGCACGACGCCGGATTCATTTACGAGTCCTTTTCCACCCCTGAGGAGATCGAGGCACGCCACCGCGCCGCCGGCCGGGACCCGAAGCTGGGCTACGACGGCTTCGACCGTCACCTGACCGAGGAACAGCTGGCACAGTACCGGGCCGAGGGCCGGCAGGCCGTCCTGCGCCTGCGCATGCCGGACGAGGACATCACGTTCACCGACCTGGTCCGCGGCGAAATTACGTTCAAGGCCGGATCGGTGCCCGACTTCGCCGTGGTGCGTGCCAACGGTGCCCCGTTGTACACCTTGGTCAACCCCGTGGACGACGCCCTGATGGGGATCACGCACGTGCTCCGCGGCGAAGACCTGCTCAGCTCCACGCCGCGCCAGGTCGCCCTCTACCGGGCCCTCTACGCCATCGGCGTCGCCGAGTACATGCCGGAGTTCGGCCACCTGCCGTACGTCATGGGCCAGGGCAACAAGAAGCTCTCCAAGCGGGACCCCGAGTCCAGCCTCTTCCTGCACCGCGAGCGGGGCTTCATCCCGGAAGGGCTGCTGAACTACCTTTCCCTGCTTGGCTGGTCGCTGAGCGCCGACGAAGACATCTTTACCGTCGAGCAGCTCGTTGAGCACTTCGACATCCACGACGTCCTGGGCAACCCCGCGCGTTTCGACCTGAAGAAGGCCGAGGCCATCAACGGCACGCACGTCCGGATGCTTGAGCCCAAGGTCTTCCGCGACCGGGTGGCGCACTACCTGCGCGACGCAGGCTTGGTGGGGGAGATCCTCACTGACCGCGAGGAAGAAATCCTCACCGAAGCCGCGCCGCTGATCCAGGAGCGCATCACGCTGCTGGGCGAGGCGCCGCACATGCTGGCTTTCCTGTTCAAGGCGGACGACGCCGTCGACGTCGCAGATGACGCCCGCAAGGGCCTTCCCGAGAACCTTTCCGAGGTGCTGGATGCCGCGCTTGCCGCGCTGGAACCGGTGGCAGACTGGACAGCGGAGAGCATCCAGGCAGCCCTGAAGCAGGCCCTGGTGGAGGACCTTGGCATCAAACCGCGGCTCGCTTTCGGGCCGGTACGGACGGCTGTTTCCGGCCGGCGGATCTCCCCGCCCCTGTTCGAATCGATGGTCATCCTGGGCAAGGAGTCCTCCCTGCGCAGGCTCCGCGCCTTCCGCGGCTGATGACGGCACCGAGCGAAGCCCGGTCGGGTGCCCGGCATACGCCCTGGGGAGTGGTCAGGGGCGTCCTGTTCGACATCGACGACACCCTGGTGGACCTTGAGTACTCGATGACCACCGCCTTGCGCGAGGTCAGTGAACACCTCCTGCCCGGCCTGGACCAGGCCGGCTGGGAGCGGTTCGGCCGGATCTTCACCCATGAGACCACGCACTACTACGACCGCTACCTGGCCGGCGAGCTGACGTTCAACGAACAGCGCCTCCTCCGGGGCCGCGCCGCACTGGGCCACTTTGGCGTTGAACTGGGCGACGGCGATGAATCGCACCGCTGGCTGGCCGCGTACGTGGAAAAGCAGCCGTCCTACGTGAAGCCGTTCCCGGATGTTTCGCCGCTTCTTGACGTCTTGGACGCTGCCGGGATCCCGTACGGCGCCGTCAGCAACAACGTCCACGATTACCAGCGCGCCAAGCTGGACGGCGCCGGCCTTGAACGCGTGAAGCACCTCGTCGGAACTGACACCCTGGGCGTGGCCAAGCCGGATCCCGCCATCTACCTGGAAGGCGTCCGGCTCTTGGGCACCGTCCCGGCCGAGACGATGTACGTGGGCGATAACCGGCTGCTGGACGCGGAAGGCTCGACGGCGGCCGGACTGGTTGGCGTCTGGCTCAACCGGAACGCCGAGACCGCGGCCCACTTTGGTGGAACCGCGGTCACCACGTTGGCGGATCTCCTCCCGCTCTTCGCCTAAGTCCTGTCCGGGCGGTCGTCCATCAGGCGGCCTTAATCCGGGCGGCGCGGCGAAGGAGGAGATATCCGCCAACGGCGGCTCCCACCAGCAGGGCGATCAGCAGCAATGCCGTGACGGGGCTGTCCAGCCAGGACGACGGCGACACGGCGGCCACCTTCGTGTGCAGTTCCTGCGTTCCGGCCGCGATCCTGGCATTGCCCTCGGCAAGCGTGCCGGCACCGTCCGCCAACTGGCCCGAACCGTCATCAAGCTTGCCGTTGCCGTCGGCGAGTTTCCCGGTTCCATCCGCCAGCTGGGCGGATCCCGACTGCAATTGTCCCGTGCCTTGGCTCAGCGCGGTGGTGCCCTCCGACAACGCCTCGGTCCCGGCCAGGAGTCCCGGGTTGGCAGGATCGCCGCCGCCGTTGACGCCGGCACTGAGCTTGGTGGTGCCGTCCTGGAGGTTGTTGGCGGCGTAGATCAGGCCGGGGCTGTCCGGATCGCCGGGGACGCCATCCATGCCGGTCCGGATCTTCGCCGTGCCATCCGCCAACATCGAGGTACCCAGCACCACGCCGGGGTTTTGGGGGTCGGTGGCGTTGAGCATCTCCGCCAGGGTGGCGAAGCCCGCCTTCAGCCGGCCCGCCCCGTCATCCAGCTGGGCGGCTCCCGCGGTCAGACTGCCGGTTCCGGCCTTGAGCTGCCCGGCTCCGTCGTTCAGCTTTGCTGCTCCCGCATCGAGCTGCCCCGCTCCCGCGTAGGCGCGTCGGCCGCCGTCGGCCAACTTGGCGATCTGGTCCTTGATGAGGGCCAGGGGAACCAGGCCCTGGGGCCCGTTCGCCGCTGCTTCCAGCTGGTCCAGCCCCTGGCTGAGCGCGGCCAGCCCGTCTCCCTTGGTTGGATCGTTCCCCGCGCCGGGGTAGCCCGTCAGCTGCGCTGTTCCGTTCTTCAACGCCGCTGTTCCTGCGCTCAGGCTGCTGGCGCCGGCGTCGAGCTGACCTGCGCCGGCCGCGAGCCGGCCCGTTCCCGCCGCCAGCTGTCCGGCGCCGTCGGCAAGGTTGTTGGGGGCGTTGCCGCCCGCGGTGGGGGTGAGCGCGGCGGACAGCGCGACGGCGCCGGCCTGGAGCTTCCGGGCTCCGTCATCCACCTGGTAGACGCCAGGGACGAGTTTGTTCAGGACGTCATTTTGCAGCTTGGTGGTGCCGGCATGAAGCTTGTCCACGCCGGGGGCGAGCTGGTCCCTGACACCTGAGTAGATCTTGCCCGCACCCGATTGCAGGGCGAGGGCTCCGTTGTTGAGTTGGGTGGTGCCGTCCTTGACCTTGAGCGATCCGTCCTGCACTTGCGCTGCGCCCTTGTTCGCTGCGCCTGCGCCCGCTGCCAGCCGGCCCGAGCCGTCCTTGAGCTGGGCGGCGCCCGCTGCGGCTTGTTCCGCCCCGTCCATCAGCTGGGCAGAGCCGTTGGCGATCTGGCCCGTGAGGTAGGTATAGAAGGCGAGGAAGAGGACGAGCAGGAGGGAGAGGGCCATGATGGCGATGAATTGTGGCCGGGGTTTGCGGGTTGCGGCTGCAATGGCTGCTGTACGGGTTGTCAACGCTGACACTTCCTAACTTCCGCCGGACAGCGGTGTCCGGTGGCGAAACCGTGGTTGGCAGGGCGGTCCCTTGACCTCGTGGGTGCCCGTGGAAACAGGGCAGGGGGCTTGTTACTGATCGGTAACTTACTCGAGGGTAACCATAACGGTGGATGCCGGGCAAGGGTTTGGACGGTTCGCTTTCGCGAAGCCCGGAGGCGCAGGCCGCGCCGGATTTGTGCGAGCCCCAAGTCTCGGGTAAAGTAATTTCTCGTGCTGAGGCGCACGGAGCAGGGAAAACGCCCTGGAATCCGGCCCGAAAGTGCCATTGGGATATGGTGTAATTGGCAACACTACGGTTTCTGGTACCGTCATTCTAGGTTCGAGTCCTGGTATCCCAGCTCTGGTTTGAAGCCCATTCGGGCAGGCAAAACAGAAGGTTTCCACTCGGTTCGCCGATTTGAAACCACGGCAAAGTGTGTGAAATACTCACTGAGCCGAGCAGCGGAAACGCTGCCGGAAAGTACGCGGCCCCATCGTATAGCGGCCTAGTACGCCGCCCTCTCACGGCGGTAACGCGGGTTCGAATCCCGCTGGGGTCACCATGGAATGGTCCCGGGCATCAGCCCGGGACCATTTTTTATTTGCCCGAAATTCGCTGGCGGACAATCCCCGCTCAATGGACTGAACCCCGCGCCGCCCGGCGGGGAGTGGTCCTCCGTGCGGGGAGTCTTCCGCGGAGCCGCTTAGGAGTCCGCCTCCAATGCGGCCGCTGCATCCCGGACCTTGATCAGGGTGCGCAGGTTGCGGGTGGTGGTAGCGGCCTTGAACCTGGACTTCGAGCTGACCTTGCTGAAGGGGCTGTCCAGGGTGCCCCCCACCGGGGCCAGCCACGCCAGCGCTTCAGGTCCAAGGCGCTTCTGGTCCTGGCCCTCTATGGCTGCGCCGGCCGCTTCCAGTTCGTCCAGGACGGCGGTATCCGACGAGAAGGTGATGTAGGTGTGGGTGGATTTGTCATCCTCCGGATAAGGGCAGGCATCCACCAGTTCGGCCACTCGTCCGCCGTCCACGACGACCACCCAGGCTTCATAACCGAACGCTGCCCGGAGGCATTCTTCGGCTTCGCGTTTGACGCCGGTTGCATCCAGGCTGCTGGTCAGCACCACGTTCCCGCTGGCCAGCAGAGTCCTGGCATCGGCGAAGCCCGAAGCTTTCAGTGCGTCCCGGAGGTCCGCCATTTTGATGTTGATTCCGCCAACATTGATTCCACGGAGGAAGACTGCGTAGCTGCCCATGGCCACAGCCTAGTGGCCGCGCCGTCCGCAGGAGCGGACAACGCGGCGGATCCCCTTAGTCGTTGTTCTTGCGCAGGGCTTCGGTGAGGATGCGGCCGGCGTTGCAGACCACCTCTGCGTGCAGGCGCCCCGGCTGGCGGGTCAGCCGCTCGATCGGGCCGGAAATTGAGACGGCGGCGATCACCCGGCCGGACGGTCCCCGCACCGGCGCGGAGACGGAGGCGACACCGGGCTCACGTTCGCCGAGGCTCTGTCCCCAGCCGCGTCGTCGTACGCCTGCCAGGACGGTGGGCGTGAAGCGAGCTGACTGCAGGCCCTCGAGCAGCCGGTCGTGGTCCTCCCAGGCGAGAAGCACCTGGGCGGCGGAGCCGGCCTTCATGGACAGCTGCGTGCCCACCGGGATGGTGTCGCGCAGGCCGATGGGGCGCTCGGCGGAGGCAACGCACACGCGCCAGTCGCCCTGCCGGCGGAAGATCTGGGCGCTTTCGCCCGTGGCGTCCCGCAGTTGCATGAGGACGGGGCCGGCGGAGGCGATCAGGCGGTCCTCGCCCGCGGCCGAGGCCAGTTCCACCAGCCGGCTGCCAAGGACGAACCGGCCCTGGATATCGCGGCTCACCAGCCGGTGGTGGACGAGTGCCAGCGCGAGCCGGTGAACCGTGGGCCGGGCCAGCCCGGTGGCGGCCACAAGCTGTGCCAGCGTGGTGGGGCCGGCCTCGAGTGCATCGAGCACCTGGGCTGCTTTATCAATGACGCCGACTCCACTAGAATTGTCCATGTAATGATATTGCCGTCTCAATATCTGAGATGCAAATCTTTCGGCTGGCGCAGTGCGGAGCCGTCCTGATTCAGTTGGACTCAACAGCCAAACAGCAGTGAAGGGAGATGGCCATGGCAAAGACATTGGCCGAGAAAGTCTGGGACGCGCACGTGGTGCGCAAAGGCGACGGCGAAGGAGCCAACGCCCAGCCCGACCTCCTCTTTATTGATCTCCACCTGGTCCACGAAGTTACCTCCCCGCAGGCCTTCGAAGGGCTGCGGCTCGCCGGCCGCCCGCTGCGCCGGCCGGACCTGACCATTGCCACCGAGGACCACAACACCCCCACGCTGGACATCGACAAGCCGATTGCCGACCTCACCAGCCGGACCCAGATCCAGACCCTGCGCAACAACTGCGCCGAGTTCGGCGTCCGCCTGCACAGCCTCGGCGACGCCGAACAGGGCATCGTCCACGTGGTCGGCCCGCAACTCGGCCTGACCCAACCCGGCATGACGGTGGTCTGCGGCGACTCGCACACCTCCACGCACGGCGCCTTCGGCGCGCTGGCCATGGGTATCGGCACCTCCGAGGTGGAGCACGTCATGGCCACCCAGACCCTGTCCCTGAAGCCCTTCAAGACCATGGCCATCAACGTCGAGGGCACGTTGCGCCCGGGCGTTACTGCCAAGGACATCATCCTCGCCGTGATCGCCAAGATCGGCACCGGCGGCGGCCAGGGCTACGTCCTGGAATACCGCGGCTCCGCCATCCGCGCGCTCTCCATGGAAGCCCGGATGACCATCTGCAATATGTCCATCGAGGCCGGCGCCCGGGCCGGTATGGTGGCCCCGGACGAGACCACCTACGAGTACATGAAGGGCCGCCCCCACGCGCCTGAAGGCGCGGACTGGGACGCCGCCGTCGAGTACTGGAACACGCTGCGTACCGACGACGACGCCACCTTCGACGTGCAGGTGGACCTGGACGCCAACACGCTTGAGCCGTTCGTCACCTGGGGCACCAACCCGGGCCAGGGTGTGTCCCTGTCCGGGTCCGTCCCGTCACCGGAGGACTTCGGCGACGAAAACGCCAAGGCCGCTGCCGAGCGCGCCCTGCAGTACATGGGACTCGAAGCCGGCACGCCCATGAAGGACATCCGCGTGGACACCGTCTTCCTGGGCTCCTGCACCAACTCCCGGATGGAGGACCTGCGCGCCGCTGCCGACATCATCCGCGGCCGGCAAAAGGACCCCAACATCCGGATGCTGGTGGTCCCGGGCTCCGCCCGCGTCCGGCTCGAAGCGGAAGCCGAGGGGCTGGACAAGGTCTTCAAGGACTTTGGTGCCGAGTGGCGCTTTGCCGGCTGCTCCATGTGCCTGGGCATGAACCCGGACCAGCTGGAAGTGGGGGAGCGTTGCGCCTCAACCTCCAACCGCAACTTCGAGGGCCGGCAGGGCAAGGGCGGCCGCACCCACCTGGTTTCCCCGGTGGTGGCAGCAGCCACGGCCGTCCGGGGCACGCTCAGCTCGCCGTCGGACCTTGACCCGGCTCCCGAGCCGGCGGTTCAGCCTGTCGAAACCCCATCCGCAAGCCACGCAGCCTAGGACAGCACCATGGAAAAGTTCACCAAGCACACCGGCGTTGGCGTCCCGCTGCGCCAGAGCAACGTCGACACCGACCAGATCATCCCGGCAGTGTACCTCAAGCGCATCACCCGGACCGGGTTCGAGGACGCCCTGTTCTCCGCCTGGCGGAAAGACCCCTCGTTCATCCTGAACCAGGAGCCCTACACTACCGGTTCGGTGCTCGTGGCAGGCCCGGACTTTGGCACCGGTTCCTCCCGCGAACACGCCGTCTGGGCGCTGAAGGACTACGGTTTCAAGGCCGTCCTGTCTTCCCGCTTCGCCGACATCTTCCGCGGCAATTCCGGCAAGCAGGGCCTGCTGGCCGCCCAGGTGGCCCAGGATGACATTGAACTGATCTGGAAAGAGCTGGAAAACGCGCCCGGAACCGAAGTCACGGTGGACCTTGAGTCAAAGACCGTCGTGTGCGGCCCCATCGTGGCGCCTTTCGAGATCGACGACTACACCCGTTGGCGGCTGCTGGAAGGCCTGGACGACATCGGGCTGACCCTCCAGCATGAAGCCGACATCACGGCCTACGAGGCCACCCGGCCCAGCTTCAAGCCGAAGACGCTTCCCGCCCGGCTGTCCTAGCACGCAGGAACGGGCCCGGCGGCAGGAAATACCCCGCCACGGACTGCCGCCGGTGCCCGCTTATTTCGGTTCGGTAACACGACCTCCTATGCTTGGTTGGAGCCTTTGCAAGGATTTGTGGGCTAGTGATCGTGAGGAAACCGGTATATGAGTAGTGTTCTGACAATCCGCGGCGGAGTCCCGCTTACAGGCCGCGTCAGCGTCCGCGGGGCAAAGAATCTTGTACCGAAGGCCATGGTGGCAGCACTGCTGGGCAACGAACCCTCGGTGTTGCGCAACGTGCCGGAGATCAAGGACGTCGAGGTCGTCACGTCCCTGCTGAAGCTGCATGGCGTGACCGTGGAGAAGGACCCGGTCAGCGGAGACCTTACCCTCGATCCGACGTCGGCGAAGACGGCCTCAAGCACCGCCATCGATGCGCACGCCGGCGATTCCCGGATCCCCATCCTGCTGTGCGGCCCCCTGATCCACGCCATTGGGGAAGCGTTTATCCCCGACCTCGGCGGCTGCAAGATCGGCGACCGCCCCATCGACTACCACCTGGACGTCCTGCGCCAGTTTGGCGCCGTCGTGGAAAAGCGCCCCGGCGGGATCCACATCTCGGCACCCAAGGGACTGCACGGAGCCAAGATCTCGCTGCCGTACCCGTCCGTCGGAGCCACCGAGCAGGTCCTCCTCAGCGCCACCCGCGCGGAAGGCATCACGGAACTCTCCGGTGCCGCCACCGAGCCCGAGGTCATCGACCTGATCGCCGTGCTGCAGAAGATGGGCGCCATCATCAGCGTCCAGACGGACCGGACCATCCGCATTGAGGGCGTCCGCGATCTGGGCGGCTACAACCACCGGGCGCTCTCGGACCGCAACGAGTCCGCGTCCTGGGCCTCGGCCGCCCTGGTTACCCGCGGCGACATCTTCGTTGAAGGCGCATCCCAGCGCGACATGATGACCTTCCTGAACACCTACCGCAAAGTGGGCGGCGGAATGGACATCGGCGAGGACGGCATCCGGTTCTACCACAAGGGCGGCAAGCTCAACCCGCTGGTCCTTGAAACAGACGTGCACCCCGGGTTCATGACGGACTGGCAGCAGCCGCTGGTGGTCGCGTTGACCCAGGCCGAGGGCGTATCAATCGTCCACGAAACGGTATACGAGAACCGCTTCGGCTTCACCGACGCCCTCATCCGCATGGGCGCCAGCATCCAGGTCCACCGGGAGTGCCTCGGCAGCGTCCCGTGCCGGTTCGGCCAGCGCAACTTCCTGCACTCGGCCGTTATCTCCGGTCCCACCCAGCTCAAGGGAACGGATATCGACGTGCCGGACCTGCGCGGCGGGTTCAGCCATCTCATCGCCGCCCTGGCCGCCACCGGAACTTCCCGGGTCACGGGCATCGACATCATCAACCGCGGCTACGAGCGCTTCACCGAAAAGCTCGCCGGCCTCGGTGCCGACTTCGACATCGCCACCACGAAGTAGCGGCGGACCGTGAAGGAAACTGCCAAAAGCAGGGCCACGTTTGTGTTCATCGCCGGGATCGCCCGCCCGCTGCTGAACCTCATGATGGCCAAGAAATGGGAAGGCACCGAGAAACTGCCTGCCGGCGGCTTCATTGCCGCGCCCAACCACTGCACCGAGATCGATCCCCTGGTTGTGGGCCACATGCTTTACAACCAAGGGCGTGCCCCGCACTTCCTGGCCAAGGCCGGCCTGTTCAAAGTCCCCGGCCTGGGCTGGCTCCTGAACGCGACCAAGCAGGTCCCCGTTGAGCGTTCGACGACGGGCGCGAACCGGTCGCTGCAGGTGGCCCAGGAGATCGTGGCCGAGGGCGGAGCAATCATCATCTATCCGGAGGGCACATTGACCCGCGACCCCGCACTCTGGCCCATGAAAGGCCATACGGGTGCGGCCAGGCTCGCCCTTGAAGGCGGAATTCCCGTCGTCCCGATCGCCCACTGGGGCGCCCACGAGGTGTTCCCCCGCTACGGCAAGCGGTTCCACGTGTTCCCGCGGAAGCTCTCCCGGGTAGTGGTGGGGGACCCGGTGGACCTCAGCGCCTTCAGCGGCCGCCCGTTGGACAAAGCGACGCTGACCGAAGCCACCGAGGTCATCATGGCCGCGATCACCGGCCTGCTGGCGGGCCTCCGCGGCGAACAGCCGCCGGCCGAACGCTGGGATCCGGCCAAGCAGCAACAAGCCAAGCACGGACGGTTCATCGACCGCGGACAGCCCGGCCCGGAAACGGAAGCACAGTGACCGTTGACCGAAAGCCGGGATCGGCCCGGACCGTGGCTGTCCTGGGCGCCGGTTCGTGGGGGACCACCTTCGCCAAGATCCTCGCAGACGCAGCCGGGGCCGCCGGCAGCCCGCGCGGGATCAAGGTGTGGGGCAGGCGCGCCGAGGTGGTGGACCAGATCAACCGGGACCACCGCAACAGCGACTACCTCAAGGACATCGTCCTGCCCGCCAGCATCACCGCTTCCACCGACGTCCGGGAGGTGCTGGCCGGGGCCGATCTTGTGGTGGTGGCCGTCCCTGCCCAATCCCTCCGCCCGCAGCTGCGGGAGTGGAAGGACATGATCGAGCCCGGAGCCGTCGTCGTATCCCTCATGAAGGGCCTCGAACTTGGCACGGATGCCCGCATGAGCGAGGTCATCAGCCAGGAACTGGGCCTGCCGCCCGAACGCATCGCCGTGGTCTCCGGACCCAACCTGGCCATGGAAATCGCGCGCGAAGAGCCGACGGCGTCGGTAGTGGCCTGCACGGATTCCGCGACCGCCGGATGGCTCGCACGGACCTGCACGGCACCGTACTTCCGTCCCTACACCACGTCGGACGTCGTCGGGGTCGAAATCGGCGGCATCGTCAAGAACGTGATCGCGCTGGCCGTGGGCATCTGCGAAGGCAAGGAAATGGGAGACAACACCAAAGCCTCGGTCATTACCCGCGGCCTGGCGGAGACCTCCCGCCTTGCGCTGGCCCTCGGCGGCGAAGCCAAGACCATGGCCGGCCTTGCCGGGCTCGGGGATCTGGTGGCGACCTGCTCATCCGCGTTGTCCCGCAACCACACCGCCGGCCGGCTCCTCGGCCAGGGGCTGACCCTGGAGGAGGTGGGCCGCAAAATGACCCAGACCGCCGAAGGCATCAAGTCCGGCCAGGCCGTGCACGAACTTGCCGGTAAGCTCGGCGTCGAAATGCCTATCACCGCCGCCGTCGTCGCGGTGCTGGCAGGCAAGCTGTCCGTTGACCAACTGGGGCCTGTCCTGCTGTCCCGGGAATTGAAACCTGAAGGCGATCACTGACCATGTCCCAAGACACACCCACCACAGGGGAAACGGCGAGCAGCAGGAAACCGCGGGTAGCCGTGCTGTTCGGCGGCCGTTCCAGCGAGCACGCCGTAAGTTGCGTGACGGCAGCCGGCGTGCTCGGCGCCATCGACAGGGACAAGTACGAGGTCATCCCGATCGGGATCGCCAAGACCGGGCAATGGGTCCTGGCACCGGCCGATACCGCGAAGTGGTCCCTGGCGGCCTCATCGTTGCCGGAAGTTTCGCCGTCTGCCCAGACCGTGACCCTGGCCGAGATCGGCGGCGAACACCAGTTGATTGTCGCTTCCCCCAACGAAGTACCCCAGGAACTGGGTGCCGTGGACGTCGTCTTCCCGCTCCTGCACGGACCCTTCGGCGAAGACGGCACCATTCAGGGGCTCCTGGAATTGTCGGACACCCGCTACGTCGGCGCCGGTGTCCTGGCTTCCGCCGTCGGCATGGACAAGCACTACATGAAAGTGGTCTTCGAAGCCGCCGGGCTCCGCGTTGGCCCCTACCTGGCGGTCACCGACAGGCAATGGCGCAATGACCCCGAATCCGTCCGCAAACAGGTGGACCGGCTGGGCTTCCCCGTTTTCGTCAAGCCCGCACGCGCTGGCTCATCCATGGGCATTTCCAAAGTGGACTCCCTCGACGAGCTCGACGCCGCGATTGAGGAAGCACGCCGGCACGACCTCAAACTGGTCATCGAGGCCGGAATCGGGGGACGCGAAATTGAGTGTGCGGTCTTGGAAGGCAGGGGAACGGACGCTCCCCGGACCTCCATGCCGGGGGAGATATCAGTCGCCGGCGGCACCCACGAGTTCTATGATTTCAACGCCAAGTACGTCGAGGACGATGCCGCCGCGCTGAGTTGCCCGGCGGACATTCCGGCGGAAGCCATCTCGAGGGTCCGTGAGCTCGCTGCGCTGGCCTTCGAAGCCGTGGGCGCTGAGGGCTTGAGCCGGGTCGACTTCTTCTACACCCCCGACGGCGAGCTGATCATCAATGAGATCAACACCATGCCCGGGTTCACGCCCAAGAGCATGTACCCGCAAATGTGGGCGGCCTCGGGACTTGGCTACGCAGACCTGATCGATGAGCTCATCCACCTGGCGCTGCACCGGAAGACCGGCCTCCGCTGAGGCCTCGGGCTGGACTGCGGGCCCATCCCGGTGGGTGGGCCCGCAGAACCTACTTGCTCTGCGGGAGGTTCTGCAGGTCTTCCTGGCCCACGCAGTTCCGCACCGACGGGACCTTCGCGGCGGCGCCCGCGAGGTCCGCAAGGACGGTTGCGGAGCTGATCTTGTCCGGGTCCATGAGGATCTCGGTGGCCGGTTCCCGGCCGTAAGTGGTCAGCGTCCACACCGGGTCGCCTTCCTTGATGACCCAGTCGACGCCGTTGACGGTCACACAGCGGTCCGTCGTCGGACCCGGTACGTTGACGCCGCAGCGGAGGATGACCAGCGACGGATCACCCCACGCGGCAGTTGCCTGGCTGTTGGTCTTTCGCAGCCGGGAATCGCCGATCGCATCCGGCAGGGCCACCATCATGGGCGCGCAGGCAGGGTTTGCCGCGTCCTTGGCGGCGGTAACGTCGACTGCGGGGGAGCACGCAGTCATGGACAGGGCAACGACTGCCCCAAAAACTGCCATCCTGGTGGCGCGGGCGGTCAGGGGAAGCTGGGGATGGTGCATGGTTCCAGCCTATCGCCGCCGGCGCCCCCGCCAGGACACGATGTCGGCCGGTCGCGGTAGCGTAGTGGCGTGCCTGAAGACCTCCGAAACCGCGTTGACCGCCAGCCCACCGTCGCGGGCCTTTCCGAATCAGACCTGCTGGCCCGGATCTTCCCGCGCCTGCGGATGGCGGGCTCCCACACGGCAAGCACGCTGCTGGGCCCTGGAGACGATGCCGCCATCGTCGCTGCCCCGGACGGCAGGGCCGTGGTCAGCATCGACACCCAAGTCCAGGACCAGGATTTCCGCCTCCTCTGGCCCAACGGCTACCGCACCACAGGATTCGACGTCGGGTGGAAAGCCGCCGCACAGAACCTCAGCGACATCAACGCGATGGGTGCCACCGCCACCTCGATGGTGGTCAGCCTCACCCTGCCGGTGGACACGCCTGTCAGCTGGGTGGAAGACCTGGCGGACGGCCTGAGAGCCGGAATCCAGGCCCTCGGAGCCACCGGGTGTTCCGTTGCCGGCGGGGACCTGGGCCGAGGCCGCGAAATTTCCGTGACGGTCGCCGTCCTGGGATCGCTCGACGGCGGCCGGGCTGTCCTGCGTTCCGGGGCCCGGCCGGGAGACATCCTGGCCTTGGCGGGAACCGTCGGGCACGCCGCTGCCGGCCTGGCCCTGCTGGAATCCGGCATCGCCGCGGACACCCTCGGCCCCGCCGAACGGATCTACCCCGAGCTGCAGTGCCGGCCCCGGCCGCCCCTGTGGGCGGGACCGGCTGCACGGGCGGCGGGGGCGACTGCCATGCTTGATATCTCGGACGGACTCCTGCGGGACGGGCACCGGCTGGCGGCCGCCAGCAACGTCGCCGTTGACCTCGATCCCGCCCGGCTGGCGCACCTTGCCGAACTGCTGCGCCCGGCCGCGACCCTCCTGGACGCGGACCCGGCACCCTGGGTGCTGGCCGGCGGCGAGGACCACGGCCTGCTGGCCACTTTCCCGGCCGGTATTCAGCTGCCACCCGGATTCACTGCGATAGGCTCGGTACATGCACTCGGAACCGACGAAGGCCCGGGCGTCCTGATAGCGGGCCGGGCCGCGGACACCGGGGGATGGGATCACTTTGCACACTAAGGTTGCCGCCAACGCGCTGGCGATGAAGAGGTGGCTGGGCAAGGCGGAAACGGCCCTGGGCAACCACAGCGACCGGCTCAACGCCATCAACATCTTCCCGGTGGCCGACGGCGATACCGGTACCAACCTCTACCTCACCGTTCGCGCCGCAGCCCGCTCGCTGGTGCTCGCCGACGACCAGCCCGCCCCGGTGGACGTCGGTGAAGTCCTCGCCACGGCAGGGCAGGCGGCCATGGAGGAAGCCCGGGGAAACTCCGGCACCCTCTTCTCCGTGTTCCTGTGCGCAGCGGCCGAGCCCCTGGCCGGCCACACCAGGGTGACGTCCACGCTCCTGTCGGCCGCACTGAACCGCGCCCAGATCCGCGCCTGGTCCGCCCTCAGCGATCCCGTCCCCGGAACCATGCTTTCCGTCATGGAAGCAGCCGCCCGCGCCGCGGCCGCCGTGGACGCGGCCCAGGACGGGGACGACAGCAACCACGCGCTGGGCCTTGCCCTGGACGCCGCGGTGGAGGGGGCCCTGGCAGCGGTGATCCACACCGAAGAGCAGCTCGATGCCCTGCAGTCCGCCCACGTCGTCGATGCCGGCGGGGTGGGAATGCTGCTCATCCTGGACTGCCTGCGCTCGGCGGTCCTGGGCGAGGAACTGCAGAACGAACTCCTCGACGGCCTGCACGGCTACGACGTCTCCGATCCCCACATCCACACCGCCATGCCCGACGCCGACGGCGTGGAAGTCATGTGCACCATCAGCCTGTCGCCGCTGGACGCCGCCACCCTCCGGCAGCGCCTGGACGAAATCGGCGAGTCCGTCATCATGAGCCAGGTGGGCGGCGGAGTTGACCCGGACGGGAAGTACCGGTGGCGGGTGCATGTGCACGTGCCGCACCCGGACCAGGCCGTCGCCGTCATCAGGTCCCTGGGCGAGCCGTCCCAGATCAGCGTCAGCGAACTTGCGCTGCCCCGGGACCCGGACATGGACGCAGTGAACACCGGCGGGCATGAACGCTGAGCTCGACCTGGCCCTGGAGCGGCGCATCGGCAAGCGCTCGGCAGCGGTCATTGAGAAACACCTCGGGATCACCACCGTGGACGGACTCCTGAATTACTTCCCGCGCCGTTACATGAGCCGCGGTGAGCTGACCCCCATCAGTGAGCTGCCGCTGGACGAGGACGTCACCCTGATCGCCCGGGTGCTGTCCAGCAGCACGCGCACCATGCAGGCCCGCCGGGGAACCATCACCGACGTCATCGTCTCCGACGACGACGGTCAGCAGGGGCTCCGGCTGGTGGGCGGCCGGGACTTCCGCGGAAAGGTGCCCGGAACCCTCAAAATCAGCTTCTTTAACGGGTACAAAGCCAAAACAGAACTCCTGCAGGGGCGGCGGGCCCTGTTTTCCGGGAAGGTCACCAGTTTCAAGGGACAACTGGGCCTGACAAACCCCGATTTCCAGCTGGTGGACGAAGATCCGTTCACCGACAGTGGCCAGGACCCGGAGAAACTCGCCGCCATGCCCATCCCGGTGTACCCGGCAACCGCCAAGCTTCCCAGCTGGAAGATCCAGAAGACCATCGCCACGCTCCTGGAGACACTCGACCTCGACGCCCTGCCGGACCCGGTGCCAACCGAGGTTTCCGCCCGTGAAGGGTTTCTGCCGGTGTCCCGCGCCTACCGGTTGATCCACGTACCCGAGTCCGCCGACGACTGGCGCAGGGCCCGGGACCGCCTCCGCTACCACGAGGCCTTGGTGCTGCAGTCAGCGCTGGCGCGGCGCCGCGCCCAGCTCGCTGCCGAGGAAGCCACGGCCCGCCGCCCGGTGGGCGACGGCCTCCTGGCCGCCTTCGACGCCAACCTGCCGTTCACGCTCACAGCCGGCCAATCCGCCGTCGGCCAAACCCTCGCCGCGGAACTGGCGCGCGACACCCCCATGAACCGGCTGCTGCAGGGCGAGGTCGGCTCGGGCAAGACCGTCGTGGCGCTGCGTGCCATGCTGCAGGTCATCGACGCCGGCGGGCAGGCCGCGCTCCTGGCCCCTACCGAAGTGCTCGCGGCCCAGCATTATGACTCCATCCGGCGCAGCCTTGGCGCGCTGTCCGGCGACGGCCTGCTGGGCGGTCTGGCCGGCGGAAGCGGCGTTTCCGTGCAGGTCACTCTGCTGACCGGCTCCATGCCCACCGCGGCACGCAGGCAAGCCATGCTGGATGCCGCCTCCGGGACGGCCGGAATCATCATCGGCACCCACGCGCTCCTGGGTGACAACGTCTCCTTCTACGACCTCGGACTCATCGTAGTGGACGAGCAGCACCGTTTCGGCGTGGAGCAGCGCGACGCCCTGCGGGCCAAGGCGCGCAAGCCCCCGCACCTGCTGGTCATGACAGCCACCCCCATCCCGCGGACCGTTGCCATGACGGTTTTCGGGGACCTGGAGACGTCAACCCTCAGCGAACTGCCCAAAGGCCGGGCCCCGATCACCACCCACCTCGTGGGCCTCGCGGAGAATCCCGCCTGGGCGGCGCGGATCTGGGCGCGCGCCCGCGAGGAGATCGATGCCGGGCGCCAGGTGTACGTGGTCTGTCCCAAGATCGGGACAGACGACGACGGCGACTTCAGCCCCGGCGAAGCCGCACCCCCGGGGGCGGAGGGAGAGGAAGGGCGGGAGCTTGCGTCCGTCACCGCTGTCGTGGAGCATTTGCTGGCCGAGCCGTCCCTTGCAGGGGTGCCGCTTGCCCCGCTGCACGGACGCCAGGAGCCGGAGCTGAAGACGGAGACGATGGCCGGCTTCACCGCCAACCGCATCAAGCTGCTCGTCTCCACCACCGTGATCGAAGTGGGCGTGGATGTGCACAACGCCACCCTGATGGTCATCCTGGACGCCGACAGGTTTGGGATCTCGCAGCTGCACCAGCTCCGCGGGCGCGTCGGCCGTGGCGGACTGCCCGGCACCTGCCTGCTGGTCACCGCCCTGGAGCCGGGGCATCCCAGCCGGCGGCGGCTGGAAGCCGTGGTGGCCACCACGGACGGGTTCGTCCTCTCGCAGGAAGACCTCAAGCTGCGCCGCGAAGGCGATATCCTGGGCGCTTCCCAGTCCGGCGGACGTTCCACCCTTAAACTCCTGCGCGTCCTCGAACACGAAGACGTCATCGCCCGGGCAAGGGAAGACGCCCAGCACATCGTCGGCGGGGACCCGTTGCTGGCGGGCCACCCCGAACTCGCCGACGCCATCGAGAAGTACCTCAACCCCGAGAAGGAGGCGTTCCTTGAACGCGGTTAGCACGGCAGGGCCCCAGGGCGCGGACGGACGGCGGCGGCCGCGATGACACGGATAATCTCCGGCGCCGCGGGCGGTACCCCGCTGAACGCGGTCCCGGGTTCCTTGACCCGGCCCACCACCGACCGCGTCAAGGAAGCGCTGTTCTCCCGGCTCGACGCTTTTGGCGTGATCTCGGGAGCCAGGGTTCTGGACCTGTACGCGGGCTCCGGATCCCTGGGGGTGGAAAGTGCCAGCAGGGGAGCGCAGTCCGTGGATTTGGTGGAGTCCGACGCCAAGGCCAGCGCGGTGTGCCAGCGCAATGCGGACCTCATCGACGGCGTGCTTGGCCGCAAGACCGTCAGCGTGCACCGGGCCAGGGTGGAGCCCTTCCTTGACCGCGCGCCCGGCAACGCTGCCTGGGACCTCGTGTTCCTGGACCCGCCCTATCCCCTGGAGGAAGCGGCGCTGGCCGCGGTGCTCCAAAAGCTCGCCGGCCACCTGGCGGCAGGGGCTGTGGTGGTGGTGGAGCGGTCCTCGCGTTCTCCGGAGCCCGAGTGGCCCGATGGGATGGCACGGTTTGCGGACAAGAAGTACGGCGAGACCCGGTTGTGGTTCGCCGAGCCGTCGGTGCCCGATGCCATCTCCGCCGACGACCTGCCGGACGGGACCGAGGGGTAGGGCCTGGCCTTAGGCCGAGAAGGGGTCCAGGTCCACGCCGGACAGGACCCGGGCAGGGTGGGGGCCACGGGCCGCCAGCTCTGTTGTCCACGACCCCGGCCAGGGGCCCTGCGTTCCTGCCAGGATGACGTTTCCCGGGTACCGTGCCTCGAACATTCCGGCTTCCCCGAATGCGGCAACATCGGCCATGGCCTCGCGCATGGCCGCCACCTGGCTCCTGACCAGCGTGAGGGCGGGCTCGTCGCCCACATTGACGATCAGCACCCCGTCCGGGCTCAGCCGTCCCCGCGCCTCCCGGTAGAAACCACTGGACGCGATGTGGGCAGGCGCCTCCGGCCCGGAAAAGATGTCCAGGATGACGACGTCGAATGCCAGTCCCGGGGCCAGCGTGCCTAGTGCCTCCCGGGCATCGCCGATCATCGTGGTCAGGTCCGTGCCTTCGGGCAGGGGCAGGTGCCGCAGGACAAAGTCCAGCAGTTCGCGTTCCAGCTCCACCGCGTACTGCGGTGAGCCGGGCCGGGTGGCCTGGATGTAGCGTGCAAGGGTCAGCGCACCGGCGCCCAAGTGCAGGGCTTTCACCGGTTCCCCTGACGGTGCGGCGAGATCCACCAGGTGGCCGATCCTGCGCAGGTATTCGTAGAAAATCTCGTCGGGCCGGCTGAGGTTGACATGGGACTGTTCCGCCCCGCCGATGCTGAGCACATAGCCGCCGTCCGTGAACGTGTCCGGTTCGATGGTGGCGTGCTGTCCGGTGGTCCGCAGGAACCGGCTCGCAGGTCCCGCGACGCCGCCGGACATCAGAGCCTGCCGCGGAGCGTTGCCAGCCGTGAGGCGGCCTCCTCCAGGACATCGGTCTTCTTGCAGAAGGCGAAGCGCAGCAGGCTTCTTGTCCGTTCCGCACCCTCGGGGTGGCAGAACACGGGGACCGGGATGGCGGCAACTCCCACCAACGCCGGCAGGCGCCGGGCGAGGTCCAGGGCATCGGTGATGCCGAGCGGTGCGGTGTCCACGTTGACGAAGTAGGTGCCGCGGGGCGTGAAGACATCGAACCCGGCGTCCCTGAGTCCCGCGCTGAGGATGTCCCGTTTTTTCTCCAGGGTGGCCGCAATGCCGTGGAAGAAAGCGTCCGGCTGGCCCAGGCCCGTGGCGATTGCCGCCTGGAACGGGGTCCCGGAACTGTAGGTGAGGAATTGCTTCACGGTACGCACCGCGGCCACCAGGTCCTCCGGCCCGGTGAGCCAGCCCACCTTCCATCCCGTCAGTGAGAACGTCTTCCCCGCGGAGGAGATGGTGATGGTGATCCCGGCGGCCCCGGGCAGCGTTGCCACCGGGATATGGGGGACGCCGAACGTCAGGTGCTCGTACACCTCGTCGGTGACGATGATGCTTCCGTGCTTGGCTGCAAGGTCCACGACGCGCTGCAGCACGGCTTCCGGAAAAACGGCGCCGGTGGGATTGTGCGGGTTGTTCAGCAGGACCACCCGGGTGCGGTCGCTGAATGCCGATTCCAGGGCGGAGAGGTCGGGCATGAAGTCCGGCGCGGCCAGCGGCACGGTCACATGGGTGGCGCCCGTGAGGCCGATGACCGCACCGTAGGAGTCATAGAAGGGTTCGAACGTCAGGACTTCGTCGCCGGGCCCGGCGAACGCCAGCAGCGAGGCAGCGATGCCTTCGGTGGCCCCGGTGGTGATGATGACCTCCGTGGCGGGATCGGGCGTCAACCCGTAGAAGCGTTCCTGGTGCGCGGCCACCGCCTCGCGGAGTTCGGGGATGCCTCTGCCGGGTGCGTACTGGTTGGCTCCGGCGGCGATGGCCGCACGCGCCGCCTCCCTGATCTCCAGCGGCCCGTCCTCGTCCGGGAAGCCCTGGCCCAGGTTGATGGCACCGGTCCGGACGGCAAGGGTGGTCATCTCTTCGAAGATGGTGACCCCCAGTCCGCCGTCGGGCGCCAGCAGGTTGGCGCCGAGCGCGGTCCGCTGCCAGGGAGCAGGTGCCAGGGGCGTGGAATGTTCCCGTGGAGGATGCATCCAGTCATGGTATCCCGGCCTTTCCATGGGGTAGGTTCGGAGCATGAGACGCGCTGTGTGCCCCGGATCCTTCGACCCCATCCACAACGGCCATCTCGAAGTCATTGCCAGGGCTGCCGGCCTTTTTGATGAGGTCATCGTGGCCATCTCCACCAACTACGCCAAGAAGTACATGTTCACCTTGGAAGAGCGGCTGGACATGGCGCGTGAGACGTTGGCTTCGCTCAAGGGGATCGTGGTGGAGCCTGTCGGCGCGGGACTCCTGGCGGAATACTGCCGCCACCGTGGGGTGTCCGCCATCGTCAAAGGGCTGCGCTCGTCGTCGGATTTTGACTACGAGCTGCCCATGGCGACGATGAACCGGCAGCTGAGCGGGGTGGAAACGGTGTTCCTCCCGGCGGAAGCCAGCTACGTCCACTTGTCGTCCACCCTGATCAAGGAGGTGGCGGCACTGGGCGGGAGCGTCTCCGATTACGTGCCCCGCTCGGTGCACCGCCGCCTGGTGACCGGCGAGCCTGGCCCGGATCAGCAGCCAAGACGGTAGGCTGGATGGGTACTTCGGCGCCGCCGCATGCCGGTTTGAGTCACCATGGCTCTTCAGGCTAAGATGGTACGTCGGTCATATGTTCAACAGGAGTTCTCATTAAAAGAGATGCTGGTTCGCCCCTGGCGTTCGACGTCAAGGACCTCGGGCGCAGCCCGGGAAGCATGCGGACACTGAAGGAACATGTACCCGCACCGGGTGATCTTGGTGTGGCGCTCATTGGTGTTCAGGAAGGCTCGGATGTCGAGCTCGACCTGAGGCTTGAGGCCGTACACGAAGGAATTCTGGTATCAGGAACTGCAGCCGTCGAAGTAACCGGCGAATGCGGCCGATGCCTGGATCCCCTTGCGTATGACCTTGAGGTCAATGTGCAAGAACTTTTCTTCTATGAAGGCGCTGAGCTTTCGGACGGAGAAGAAGATGAAGAGCAACGTCGAGTCGAGCACGATGTAATCGATCTTGAACCGGTGTTGCGGGACGCGGTTGTCACCAACCTGCCGTTCCAGCCGGTGTGCCGGGAAGACTGCCAGGGCCTTTGCTCCGAATGCGGAGTTCGCCTGGAAGACGAGCCGGGGCACCACCACGAGGTCCTGGATCCTCGCTGGGCTGCCCTAGCTGATATGGCTAAGCCTGACCGGCAAAATTGATTTGTACGTGTTTGTCTAGAGAGAAATGAGTTAGCCGTGGCTGTTCCCAAGCGGAAAATGTCTCGCTCGAATACCCGCGCCCGCCGCTCGCAGTGGAAGGCGACCGCCCCCCACCTGGTGAAGACCGTTGAGAACGGCCAGGTCACCTACAGCCTGCCGCACCAGGCAAAGGTCGTTACCGACTCTGCTGGCACCGCGCTGTTCCTTGAGTACAAGGGCCGCAAGGTCGCTGACGTCTAATCGGCCCAACAGGCTGACTGATGTCGTCAACTGAAGAGCTTCTGAAGCGTCTCGGTGTCTCTATTGACGCCGGGACGCTTCGTCTTGCGCTCACCCACCGTTCGTATGCCTACGAGAATGGCGGCATACCCACCAACGAGCGGCTCGAGTTCCTGGGGGACTCCATCCTGGGCTTCTCCGTGACCGATGCCCTGTACCGGGACAACCCGGACCTGCCCGAAGGCGAGCTCGCCAAGCGCCGGTCCGCCGTCGTCAGCACCCGTGCCCTGGCCGGCATTGGACGCAGCCTGGGCATTGGCGAATACATCTACCTGGGGCAGGGCGAAAAGCTCACCCACGGGAAGAACAAGGCCTCTATCCTCGCGGACACCATGGAGGCCCTGATCGGCGCCACCTACGTCTCCAACGATATCGAGACCGCCCGCCAGCTGGTTATGCGGCTGATCGGCCCGATGCTGAAGGATGCCGCCGTCCTGGGCGCCGGAACCGACTGGAAAACCAGCATCCAGGAACTGGCTGCCAGCCGGCAGCTCGGAAGCATCCACTACGCCGTGGACGGCTCGGGTCCGGACCACGCCCGCACGTTCACTGCCGTCCTGAACATCGGCGGCAACGCCTACGGCAAGGGCTCCGGGCACTCCAAAAAGGAAGCCGAGCAGGAAGCGGCGGCCGACGCCTGGCGGGTGCTTTCCGGGGCTGAAGCCCACGATGCCGCTGGTACGTCCGCCGGCTCCGCAGCTGCGAAGTAGACTCCGTGCCGGAACTGCCCGAGGTTGAGGTGGTGCGCCGCGGACTGGTTCGCTGGGTCCGCGGCAGGACCATCCAAACCGTCGACGTCCTGGACCCGCGCTCCATCCGCCGGCACGCCCTTGGGGCCGGGGACTTCATCGGCAACCTTGAGGGCGCCACAGTGTCCGACGTCGTCCGACGCGGCAAATTCCTGTGGCTGCCGCTGACGGACAACGACATGGCCGGGCCGGGACACGCCGAACAGCACCAGGCACCGGCGGTGGCACTGATGGCCCACTTGGGGATGAGCGGCCAGCTGTTGATGCAGGGCCCCGGCGTTCCCGACGAAAAACACCTCAAAGTACGGCTGGGGCTCAGTCCACGTGAGGGTATGCCGGACCAGCTGCGGTTCGTTGACCAACGGATCTTCGGCGGCCTTTTTGTTACTGCCCTGGTGCCTACGGAGGACGGCGGCCCCGGCGGTCTCGCCGAATCGCCGCTTCCGTTGATCGCAGCGGAGGCAGCCCATATTGCCCGGGACCCGCTGGACCCCGCATTCTCCTTCGACCTCTTCTACCAACGCCTCCGGAAACGCAAAACCGGGCTCAAACGGGCACTCCTGGATCAGGGGCTGGTGTCCGGGATCGGCAACATCTACGCCGACGAAGCCCTGTGGCGCGCAAAACTTCACTACGCGCGGGCCACCGACACGCTCCGCCGCGCCGAGGCCCAGCGGGTCCTGGACAGCGCCCGGGAGGTGATGCTGGACGCCCTGGCGGCCGGGGGCACCAGCTTCGACTCCCTGTACGTCAACGTCAACGGAGCCTCCGGCTACTTCGACAGGTCCCTCAACGCTTACGGACGCCAGGGCGAGCCCTGCAAACGCTGTGCCGCAGCGGGAATCCAGTCGATCATCCGGCGCGAGCAGTTCATGAACCGCTCGTCCCACACGTGCCCGGTCTGCCAGCCCCGGCCGCGGAACGGCCGCTGGTAGGTTTCCACAACAGGTCTGCGGATTCTTCGGTACCCGCGGCTGCGGGCCGGCTGCAAGACTGTCTGCACGAACTTCGGGTGGGGCCCGCTGCACGCGCACCGCTTCCCGCCCCGGGAAGGACAGGCAGCCCTTGTACATCTCGATCTCGGACCGCAAAGGCGGCCAACAGGACCAGGCCGGCGCCGGTCCTGCCTCGGTCCACCCGGCTTTCCGGTTGTCCCCGGTGATCATCTGGCTGGGCGTGGTCAGCATGATGACGGACATATCGTCCGAGTCCGTCGCCGCCATCCTCCCGCTCTACGTCACGGGCTACCTGGGGCTGTCCACCATCGCATTCGGTGTCATCGACGGAATAAACCAGGGCGCCAGCGCCATCGTGCGGATCGGCGCGGGCTGGGTGTCCGACCGCACCGGCCATCCCAAGTACGTGGCAGCTGCCGGCTACGGGCTGTCCATGCTGGCGCGGGCGGGGTTCCTCGTGGCCGGGGGCTTCTGGGCCCTTGCCGGCATCGTCACCGGCGACAGGATCGGCAAAGGAATCCGCACGGCGCCACGGGATGCCATGATCGCGGCGGAGGCCCAGCCGGAGTACCTGGCGCGCTCCTTCGGCATCCACCGGATGCTGGACAACATCGGGGCGGCCGCCGGCCCGCTCATCGCGTTCCTGGTCCTGATGCTGATCCCCAATGGCTTCAGCACCGTCTTTGGCGTCTCACTCGCCTTCGCCGTGATCGGCGTCGCGGTGCTTCTCCTGGTGGTGCCGGGCCGGCTCCAGCGGCGGCGGCAACACCCCGGCCGGTCCAGGCCGGTCGTCAGCTGGAATCTGTTGCGGTGGTCGCGCCTGCGGGAACCGGGCCTGGCCCGCCCCATGGCCGCCGCCGGCTTGTTGGGCGTCCTCACCATCGGCGACGGCTTCATCTACCTCCTCCTCCAGCACCGTGAGTCCTTCGCCATCCAGTGGTTCCCGCTGCTGTTCGTGGGCACCAACGCCGCCTTCCTGCTGTTCGCCGTGCCGGTCGGCAGGATCGCGGACCGGTGGGGGAGAGTACCGGTCTTCCTGGCCGGCCACGGTGCCTTGTTGGCCTGCTACCTGCTGGCCGGGCTGCCAACTGCAGGGATCCCCGCCACCATCGGTTGTTTGCTGCTCCTGGGGCTCTTCTACGCGGCAACTGACGGTGTCCTGGCGGCGCTTGTCAGCCAGCTGGCACCACCCGAAAGGCTGGGCACCGCCCTGGGCACCGCACAGACGGTGGTGGCCGTCAGCCGGATGGCGGCCGCATCCGGATTTGGCGTCCTCTGGTTCGCGGCCGGGCCGGGCATGGCCGTTGCCATCGCGACTGCGTTGCTGGCGGCAGCCATCGCGGGAGCAGCGTTGCTGTTCCGCGGCAGCACCGCAGCGGTGCCCGCCTCGTGAGGAAGCGGCTGCTCTTTCTTCTTGCGGTCGTCATAGCCACACTTGGCGCCGCAGGTGCCCAGGCGTTCACCGCCTACCAGCAGTCAAGCGCGAGCCGGCAGGCCGCCCCGGACGTGCAGGTTGCCTCCGCCGGTGCGTTGCCGTCCGGCCCCTTCGTGCTGTTCAGGAACACGGCCCCCGGCCAAGGGTTCGGGGAGGCAGCCACGGCGGCCCTGTCTGAACCAAACGGCCGGCGGACCCTCCTGGGCAAGGCCTGCGACAGGGTCTACGCGGCCCGGAACCTGGTCAGCTGCCTGGAGACCAGGAACGGGATGCCCACCTCCTTCGAGGCTTCAACCTATGACAGGTCGCTGGTGCAGCAGGGGACGTGGGCACTCGGCGGGATTCCCAACAGGACACGGGTCAGTGCGGATGGTTCCCTGGTGGCAACCACCGTCTTCGTCTCCGGCCATTCCTATGCGTCGTCGAGTTTTTCAACGCAAACGCTGATTGGCCCGGCGGACGGAAGCAGCCATACCAACCTCGAGGACTACGCCCTGATGGACCATGGCGCACGGATCAAGGCCACCGACAGGAATATTTGGGGCGTGACCTTCAGCCCTGGCAAGCCGAATGAGTTCTATGCCACCGCCTCGTCGCAGGGCAATATCTGGCTGGTCCACGGGGATATCGCCGCCCGGACGCTCACCATCGCCGCCTCCGGCGTCGAGTGCCCTTCGGTCTCTCCCGACGGGCAACGGATCGCCTTCAAGAAGAGCACATCGGGAACCCTGGCAGGAGCCCGGCAGCCCGCCGTCCTCGAGCTGGCCACCGGGAACGTCACCGTCCTGGGTGAGCAACGGGACCTGGACGACCAAATCGAGTGGCTTGACAACGGCACCATCCTGTACGGGATGCCCAGGGAAGGGGCGGGCCCGGACAGCGATATCTGGTCGCTGTCCCTGGAACCCGGTGCGGCACCCCGGCTGTTCATCGAGCATGCCTGGTCGCCCGCCGTCGTCCGCTGACAAGGCGGCTCCGCGGCCCTCAGGTGCGCCGCGGGCCGGCCGTTGAACCTGGCTGGTAGTAGCCGGCCAGCCGCGCCAGACCCTCGTCCAGCGATACCTCCGGGGTCCAGTCCAGGAGCCTCCGGGTTCCTCGCTGGTCGAACCAGTGGGCCGTGGACAGCTGCTCGGCAAGGAAGGCCGTCATGGGAGGTTCCTCCTGGCGGCCAAACCGGAGCCAGGCCCGTTCCACCACCGAGCCGGCAATCCGCGCAAGCCTGCCGGGCACGGACCACGACGGAGCCGGCACTCCGCCGGCAGCGCAGATGCCTGCCAGCAGCTCCCCGACAGGCCGGGGTTCCCCGTTCGTGACCACCAGGGCCTTGCCGTGGACGTGCCCCATGCGGTCCAGTGCCGCCACGATGGCGGCCGCCGCATTGTCAATGAACGTGGTGTCGATCAGGGCAGCGCCGGCATCGAGCAGTGGCAGCCGGCCCCGCGCGGCCCGCTCCAGCACACGCTCCACCAACTGGGTGTCTCCCGGACCCCATACGACGTGCGGGCGCACCGCGGTGGTGCGGAAGTCCTGGGTGTCCGCTGCGAGGGCCAGCAGTTCGGCGCGGGCCTTGGTGCGCGCGTAGTTCCCATGCGCGTGCCCGGGGTCCGCCGGTTCGGCGCCCTGCCCGGCGATTGCGGCGCCCGTGTTGGCCACGGAGGGGGATGACACGTACACCAGGTCCCGCACCCCGGCTTCGCGGGCGGCGTCAAGCAGGCGCCGGGTTCCCTGGACGTTCACCTCGTCAAAGTCCGCTGCACGGCCGGTGAAGGAAACCTTGGCGGCAAGGTGGACCACCGCGGCCATGTCCCGTACCGCGTCCCGGACCGCTGCATCGTCGGTGAGGGAGCCGCAACGGTCCTCGGCGCCGTCGACCCTGGAGGGACGCCGCTGGAAGGTGGCCACGGCGTGGCCCCGGCGTACCAGCAAAGCGGCCACCTCCCGGCCCAGGAGCCCGCTCGCGCCGGTGACCAGGACCTTCATGGCGTTCCCGGACGGCCGCCGGCGAGCACCTTCGCCGCCCAGAGGGACAGGCGGGTCCGGTCGATTTTGGCGTTGTGGCGGATATCTGTGGGCTGGGCGGGCACCACCAGGACGGCTGCAACGGACACGCCGGCTGCGGCCGCCGCCGCACGCACCCGTGCGGCCAGGTGGGGATCAGCGGGACCGGCCTTGCGGACGGCCGGCACGGTTTCCACGACCGCGACGACGGCCTGGGTCCCCACCGGTCCCACTCCCACGACGGCGGCCATTCGGACACTGTCCAGGGATTCGATGGCCTGTTCGGGGCCCACCGGCGTTACCACCGACCCCGGAGCCGTCACGATGTGTGCCAGGCGCCCTTCCACCCACAGCCGGCCCTCGGCGTCGAAGTGCCCCACGTCCCCGGTGCGGTGCCAGCCGGCCGCGGCCGCGCTCGCCTGCTGGGTGAGCCAGAGCCGGTCGTAGGACTCCTTGACATGCGGGGCGCTGACCAGGATCTCCCCGGTGACACAGGGCGCCGTCACGGGCTCGGCCCCGGGACTGGTGCCGTCGCCGGGAACGGTGCCGTCCGCGGCCAGCGGGAGGATGGCAACCCGGGCGCCATGGACGGGCAGGCCCACGCAAACCCCGTTGCCGGCCCCCGCTACGTTCCCGGTACCGGCGGCGCGGATTTGTTCGAGGCTGATGTCGGTGACGGGAAGGGCTTCGGTCATTCCGTACGGCGTGTGCAGCGAGGCCCGGGGCAGCAGCCGCTGCACCCCGGCGAGCAGGGGTTCCGGAACCGGGGCGCCGGCGGAGAGCAGCAGTTCGACGCGGGACAACGCCGCGGCGTCGCCGGTGGTGAGGCCGTCTTGGGTGGCCAGGACGTTGCGCAGTGCCGCAGGGGAGGCGAAGACCACCGTTGCGTCAACAGCCGCGGCCGCTCGGGCGAGGGCACGTGCCGTCAAGGTTCGGGGGGCCGTGACGTCCATGGCGGGCGTCACCGAGACGGCGCCCAGGGCCGGCCCCAGCAGGGCGAACGGTGCGAAGCCCGCCACCAGCCGGTCACCCGGATGGATCCCGAAGGTTTCCGTCACGGTGTCGCGCATCGCTGCCAGCTGCCGGTGCGTGTAGACGACGCCTTTTGCGGGTCCGGTGGAACCGGACGTGAACAGGACGGCTGCGGGCTGGTCCGGGTCCGGCCCGTCGGCGGTGCGGTGTCCACTGCGGGCACCTGCCCGTGCCAAGGCGGTGAGGGACGTTTCCACCCCAAGGATGCGGCGGCGCGCGGCGGGCAGGTCGTGCACGCTGACGAGCCTGGCAGCCCAGCCGAGGGCGCGGGCTGCCGCCAGTGCCCTGTCGATCCCGACCAGGACATCCGGGGTGGCACCCTTTACGGCACGGCTGAGCCCCCTGGTGCCCAGGCCGGCGTCGGCCACCACCACCACGGCTCCCAGGCGCAGGCAGGCATAGAGCGCCACCGTGAGGTCCACGCCGGGAGGGACCATCAGGCTCACGCGGCTTCCGCTGCCGACGCCCATACCGGCGAGCCCGGCCGATACGTCGGCAACGTTTTTTTCCAGTTCTGCCCAGGTGAGCGAGCGGCCGGCGCTGCCGTCGGGCGCCATCTCGGAAATGGCGGTCCCGGTACCGGAAGGACCGGCTGACAGTTCACCGAGGAGTGCCCAGAGGGGGCGGAACGTGTCCTGCGCGGCGGGGACGGGGTGGCCCTGTCCGGTGCCCTGCGTCCCGGCACTGCCGGCCGCCCCGGTTCCGTCCGTCCCGGCACCGCTGCCGGCGATGTTGGCGGTGAGCCAGTCGAAGACGGCCGGTGCGATGTCCCGGTCTTCCGCGAGCAGGTGTCCGGCGCCCTCGTAGCGGTGCACCTTGGCTGCGGGTATCCGTTGGATGAGGTCCTTGAGGTACCGGTCGGAGAAGATCGGGTCCCGCGGGCCCCACAACATCAGGACGGGGACGTCCAGGCCGCGCAGGCCCTCGGCCACACGCGCCAGCTCCGGATGGCTGGGATGGGATGCGTCCACGGGGATATCGGCGACGAAGTTTCCCACGCCCTCACGGCGGGAAGCCCCACGGTAGGGGGCCATGTAGGCATCGCGGATGTCCGCGGGCAGCGGCGGGCTGGCGAGCGAGTGCGTCACCCGCAGGAAAGCGTCCGACGTCGTGGTTCCCCACTTGTGCACGGCGGGGTGAAGCGCCAGGCGCAGGGCGGCCGGGATCCGGGAACTGCCGGGTTGGTGGACGGCGGTGTTGGTGAGGACCACGCCGGCGAGCTGGTGCTGGTGGGCCAGGGCCCATCCGAGGCTGATCACGCCGCCCCAGTCGTGGCCGGCGGTGACCACCGGACCGTGCAGGCCCAGCGCATCGGTGAGGTCGCCGAGGTCCCTGATCCTGTCGGCGAGGCGGCGGAACACACCGGTGCGTTCGGAGAAGCCCATATCCAGTTGGTCCACCGCCACCACGCGCCAGGGATGGACCGGATCGGTTCCGGCGGCCAGGAAACTCCGCCAGAGGTAGGACCAGGTGGGGTTGCCGTGCACGCACAGCAGGGTTCCGGCCGGGGCCAGGCCCAGCCGCTCCAGTTGCGGGCCGTTATCGAGCACATGCCAGCGGCGTACCGTGCCTGCCGGGTCCGCGGCCGCGGTGGACGGAACGTCGATCAGGCGCGACCATTCGGCGTCCACGCCCGGCCAGGCCGCGGTCACCAGACGATTTCCAGCATTGCGGTGTTCAGGCCCGAACCGACGCCCATGCACAGGACCCGGTCACCGCTTCCCAGGGTCTGCGTCTCGGCGGCCAGCGTCATCGGCAACGACGCGGGGCCCACGTTGCCCCAGTGCGGGAAGGTGATGGGTACCTTGTCCGGATCAAGGTCGATCGCGTTGATGATCGCCTGGGTATAGGCGTTGCTCACCTGGTGCGTGACGTAGCGGTCCATCTCCGCCCAGTCCCACTCCGGCTGGGCCTCATGCCAGGCATCGACCACCAGTTGCAGGCCGCCGTCGAGCAAGCCCTTGGTGTCGGTGGCCATGCCGTCGATGCCGCCCACGCAGAGTTCGTGGTGCTCGGTGCCGGCCCGCATTACGCCGCCCACGATCCGGTGGGCGCCCGGGTGCTGGTCCGCCGGACCCAGGACGGCGGCGGCCGCCCCGGAACCGAGCGTCAGGGTGGCGAATTCCCGGTTGAAATCGTCACGCGTCGTTTCGGGGCGCTGCAGCCGGGCAAGCGTGGCTTCCTGGGTCAGCTGGGCATCCTCGCCGTTAACGATCACTGCGTACCGGATCTGGCCGGAATCGATCATGTTGGCGGCCAGGGTCAGGGCGTTGACGAACCCCAGGCAGGCATTGGCGAGGTCGAAGTTCATGGCCGACGACGGCAGGCTGAGTCCGTGATGGATCTTCACCGCAACGGATGGTTCCAGGTTCCGCCGCGTCACTGACGTGTTGATCAGCAGGCCCACCTCCGACGCTTCGATGCCCGCCTCGGCCAAAGCTTTGGCGCCGGCTTCGATGGCAGCATCATCGAAGGAGGTCCCCGCGGCCCACCAGCGGCGGTGCGTGATACCGGCCACGCGCTCGAGCAGCCGCGGCGGAAACTTCAGCCTCTGCAGGGTGGAGGCCAGTTTGCGGTCGAAATCCGTGGAGCTGACGATCCGCGGAGCCTCGACGCTGCTTACGGAAAGCAGCGCGGTATTGCTGTGCCGGAAGGTTGCGTTACCTGCCAATTCAAGCCCCTCTTCGTTTTTGTCCTGCAGCCACGCGGTGACTGTACCCACATCAGTGCAGGCCCAAGAGCTTAACTATGCCTTTGCTGCGCCCGATCATGCATATTGGCCGGGGGCGCCGCCGCCGGCCGCGGAGTGCTGGACGGGAAATGTCGCTCCTGCGCAGTAGATTATAGGGAGCCGGTTCCAGCATCGTTCCCTACCCCCGCCAGGAGACCAGGAAAGCCTTGCACCTCAAAAGCCTCACCGTCCGGGGGTTCAAGTCCTTTGCGTCGGCCACCACCTTCGACTTCGAACCCGGCGTCACCGCCGTCGTGGGTCCCAACGGCTCCGGCAAGTCCAACGTGGTTGATGCCCTGGCCTGGGTGATGGGCGAGCAAGGGGCCAAGACGCTTCGCGGCGGCAAGATGGAGGACGTTATCTTCGCCGGGACGTCCGGCCGGCCGCCGCTGGGACGCGCCCACGTCTCGCTGACCATCGACAACACCGACGGCGCCCTGCCCATCGAATACAGCGAAGTGACCATTTCGCGGACCCTGTTCCGGACGGGAGGTTCCGAGTACGCCATCAACGGAGCCGGTTGCCGGTTGCTGGACATCCAGGAATTGCTGTCCGATTCCGGGCTGGGCCGGGAAATGCACGTCATTGTGGGCCAAGGGCAGCTGGACCGGGTCCTGTACGCCACCCCGGAGGACCGGCGCGGATTTATCGAAGAGGCGGCCGGCATCCTCAAGCACCGGCGGCGCAAGGAGCGGACGGTCCGCAAACTGGAGGCGATGCAGGCCAACCTCCAGCGGCTGACGGACCTCACAGGGGAGATCCGGCGCCAGCTCACGCCGCTTGGCAAGCAGGCGGAAGTGGCCCGCCGCGCCCAGCGTGTCCAGTTCGATGTCCGGGACGCCCGGGCACGCCTCCTGGCCGATGACCTTGTCCAGCTCCAGCAGGCCCTGGAACAGGACGTGGCCGACGAAGCCGCGCTCAAGGCCCGGCGGACCGCCGTCGAACAGGAACTTGAAGCCGGCCGCAGGCAGCAGGCCGCGCTGGAACAGCTTGCAGCGGAGGCCACCCCCCGGCTCAACGCTGCCCGCGACACCTGGTACCGGCTCTCCACCGCCCGGGAACGGCTCCGTTCCTTGGGTACCCTGGCCACCGAACGGAGCCGCCTGCTGGGCTCCGACGACGCCCCGGCACCGTCCGGGCGGGACCCGGAACAACTGGAACGCCAAGCCGCGCGGGTGCGGCAGGAGGTGGCCGAACTCGAAGCGGACATCGTGCGCCGTCGCGGAGTCCTGGACGCCGCAAGCACGGCGAAGGCCGACGCCGAACAGGCTGCGCGCGCCGAGGACCAGCGGCTCACCGCGCAGTTGAGGGCGGCCGCTGACCGCCGGGAAGGCCTGGCGCGCCTCGCCGGGCAGGTCGCAGCGGCACGGTCCCGGGTGGAGTCAGCCCAGGCGGAGCTGGGCCGGCTCCGCGAATCCCTTGCCGCCGGCACCGAACGGCGTGCCAAGGCACAATCCGAATTCACGGCCCTGGAAAACCAGGTGGCGGGAGTGGAGGAGGGAGAGGAGTCCCTCGACGCCGAGTACGAGGCCGCCAGTGACGTGCTCGATGCGGTGCTGGGCGACATCGCCGGCCTCAAGACCGCAGTCAACGAAGGAATTCGCAAACGCGATGCCCTCGTCGCGCGCCTGGACGCCCTGAAACTCGGCCTTGACCGCAAGGACGGCGCCCGGCACGCGCTGGAGTCCGGTCTTCCGGGCATCCGGGGCAGCCTCGCCGCCGCACTCACCGTGCACGCCGGGTTCGAGGCCGCGATCGCTGCTGCACTGGGGCAGGCGTCGGATGCTGTCCTCGTCCACGACGCCGGCACGGCGGCCGCGGTCCTGCAGGCCCTAAAAGACGACGACGGCGGCCGCGCGGCCCTCCTCCTGGCGTCCGCGGACGTGGACCAGCCACAAGACGCCCCGGACCTGGAGCTTCCCGGCGAGGCCCGGTGGGCTGCCGGACTGGTGGACGGCCCGGCGGTGGAGGTCTCCCTGGTACGGCACCTGCTGTCCGGAACCGTCGTCGTCCCCGGCATGGACGCGGCGGCGGCGCTCGTGGCCTCCCAGCCCGGCCTGACGGCCGTCACCCGGGAGGGCGACGTGTTCACCGCCGTCTCGGCCACTGGCGGTTCGGCCAAAGCACCATCCCTCCTGGAGGTTCAGGCGGCCGTAGACGACGCCGGGCGTGAGCTGTCGGCCGTGACGGCGGACCTGGAGCGGAACAGGTTCGCCCTGGCCGCCGCCGAGGCCCGGCGCGCCGCGGCGCAGGAGGCTGCGGACGCTGCCCTGGACCGGCTGCATGAATCCGATGCCCGGCTCGCCGCCGTCGCCGAACGCCTGGGGCACCTCAATTCGGTCCTGCGCAGCGCCGTCGGAGAAAGCGACCGACTGGCAGCCTCCCTGGCCCGCGCCGAAGAGAACGTGGCCGCCGAGGAAGAGGCGCTCGCAGCCATCACCGCCCGGCTCGCGGCGGCCCAGGAAGCTCCCGTCGAGCAGGAACCCTCCACCGAACACCGCGATGAGCTGGCGGGAGCCGCGTCGGCCGCCCGCGCCGCCGAGGTTGAAGCACGGTTGTCCCTGCGCAGCGCCGAGGAGCAACTTGCAGCCACCGGCAACCGGGCAGCCTCCCTGGACCGCGCGGCCGCCACGGAGCGCCGGGCACGGGAGGAAGCGGCCGAACGCGCGCGGCGCCGCCGCATCCAGGCCCGGCGGGCCGCAGCCGTTTCCGCGGGCGTGGAGATGGCCCTTGGCTATGTGGATGTCTCCGTCGAGCTCGCCAGGCACGAACGCGACCTCGCAGAGGAGAACCGGGAGCTGCGGGACCGCGGGCTCCGGGACATCCGCGAATCCAACGACGCCCTGGCCCTCGAACTGGCGGACCTCACAGACAATGTGCACCGCGACGAACTTGCCCGGGCCCAGCAGCGGGCCAGGATCGAGGCGGTGGAAACCCGTTCCGTGGACGAACTGGGCATCACGCCGGAGGCCTTGGTCGCGGAGTTCGGACCGCACGTCCCCGTGCCGGTCCCGGCGGAAGAGTCCGGCGACAAATGGGCTGCCCTTCGTGCTCCTGTCGATGCCGGTGGCGAGGAGATCCGCGAAGGCAAACCCTACGTGCGGCAGGAACAGGAGAAGCGGCTGCGGAGGGCCGAACGGGACCTCGCAAGCCTGGGCAAGGTCAACCCGCTGGCGCTGGAGGAGTTCGCGGCGCTGGAGGAGCGGCACCAGTTCCTCAGCACCCAGCTGGAAGACCTCAAAGCGTCCCGCCGGGACCTGCTCGATATCATCAAAGAGGTGGATGACCGGGTGCAACGGGTGTTCGCGGAAGCCTTCGAGGACACCCAGGCCCAGTTCGTCAGGGTCTTCGAGCGGCTGTTCCCGGGCGGCGAGGGGCGCCTGGTCCTCACCGACCCCGCCGACATGCTGACCACCGGCATTGACGTGGAGGCCCGTCCGGCCGGCAAGAAGATCAAGCGGCTCTCCCTGCTCTCCGGCGGCGAACGCTCACTCACCGCGGTGGCCCTGTTGGTGGCCATTTTCAAGGCCCGGCCGTCCCCGTTCTACGTCATGGACGAGGTGGAGGCGGCGCTGGACGACACCAACCTGGGGCGCCTGATCACCATCTTCGAGGAGCTCCGGGAGTCCAGCCAGCTGATCGTCATCACCCACCAAAAGCGGACCATGGAAGTGGCGGACGCGCTCTACGGCGTCACCATGAGGGGCGACGGCGTCTCCACCGTCATCAGCCAGCGGCTCGGGGCCGAGGTATAGCAGCCGCACCTCCGGCATCAGAGCAGGTCAGGCGCCCTGCCGGGGGCCCGGACCGGGCGGACCCTGTATGAGAAGCTAGGGGAGTGAATGACATCCTTCCCATTGTCCTATCCATCCTTGCTGCCGTGGTGGTCATCGGCGCGCTGATCCCGGTCCTGATCAAGACGCGGAGGAACATCACCCGCTACCCGGACACCCGGGACGCGAACGATCCCGAGGTCCGCTCCGGGGGCGGCACGGCAGTGGATGACAGCACCGGAACCATCGAACGCGGGACCCCCGGCGGTGCCGGCACCGACGTTGTTGACACCACCACCGTCCCGGACGATGCCGCCGGACTCGAAACCATTCCGGTCGAAACACCGCTGCCGGTCGCAGGGCGCCTTACCCGGCTGCGGGAACGGCTGGTCCGCTCCAACAACATCATGGGTAAGGGCCTGCTGGCACTGCTGTCCAGCGACCGGATCGACGAGAGCGTTTGGGACGAGGTGGAGGAAACACTCCTGCTCGCTGACCTGGGCACCGAACCCACCATGCAGCTGGTGGATGCACTCCGCGAGCGGGTCAAGGTCCTCGGCACCAGGACCCCCGAACACGTCAAAGCCATGCTCCGCGAAGAACTCATCAAACTGGTCGACCCCACCATGGACCGCAGCCTGAACGTGGAGCGGCATGGGGACAAGCCCGCCGTCATGATGGTGGTGGGCGTCAACGGCGTCGGAAAGACCACCACCGTAGGCAAGCTCGCGCGGGTCCTGGTGGCCGAGGACAAGGACGTCCTGCTCGGCGCAGCGGACACCTTCCGGGCCGCCGCCGCCGAGCAGTTGGCAACCTGGGGCCAGCGGGTGGGCGTTCCCACCGTGAAGTCCGACATCGACGGCGCCGATCCTGCGTCGGTCGCCTACGAAGCGGTGAAGGCAGGCATCGAGCAGGAAGTCGACGTTGTCATGATCGATACCGCCGGGCGCCTGCAGAACAAGGTGGGCCTGATGGACGAACTGGGCAAGGTCAAGCGCGTGGTGGAGAAGCTGGCCGAGGTGGACGAGGTCCTGCTGGTGCTGGACGCCACCACCGGCCAGAACGGCCTGAACCAGGCCAGGGTCTTCTCCGAGGTGGTCAACATCACCGGCATCGTGCTGACCAAACTGGATGGAACAGCCAAGGGCGGCATCGTCGTCGCCATCCAGCGGGCGCTCGGCGTGCCCGTCAAACTCGTGGGCCTGGGCGAAGGCGCCGACGACCTCGCCCCGTTCGATACCGAAAGCTTTGTTGACGCCCTGCTGAACTAGCTGCCCGCCCACTGGCTCGCATTTGTTGTCGTTTTGAGGGCTCACAACGACAACAAATGCGAGTCAGTTGGGTTTAACCCGGAGGGTTTCCCGGGTGGGCAACCAGCCGCCGGCCGCCAGCAGCAGCATGGCGCCGGTGACCGCGAACGCCCAGCCGAAACCCAAGCCGTCCGCCAGCAGGCCCGCCACGACCGGTCCCACGATCGCCCCGACGTCGGACGTCATCTGGTAGGCGGCCAGCACCTTTCCGCCGGAACGCCCGTTGCCGATCACGTCCGCCACGGCGGCCTGCTGCGCAGGACCGAAAAGACCGGATCCGACGCCGGCCAGCGTCGATGCCGCGAGGAACCAGGGCAGATCGTGGGTGATACCGATCGACGCGGTTGACAGGCCGGCCACCAGCAGCCCGGAAATCATCATGGGCTTGCGCCCCAGGGAATCAGCGAGCCGGCCCGAGAAGGCCAGGGCGGCCGCGTTCCCGGCCGCGAACACGGCCAGCGCCAGGCCTGCCGCCTGCGGCCCCGCCCCAAAAGCGGCCGCGGCGAACAGCGGCACCGTTGCCATCCGGACGCCGAAGGTGGCCCAACCGTTCGCGAAGCTGGACAGGAGCGCCGACCGGTAGGTTCCGGTTGACAGGGCATCGCCGAAACGCATGTCCGGTGCGCGTTCCCGGGCCTCGCCGGTGCCACGGCGCTGATGGCTCAACTGGGTCTGCACCACGAAGGCTGCCACGAGCAGGGCCCCCGCGTACGCCAGGAACGGGACCCGCAGGCCCAACCCCGCCAGCAGCCCGCCCACGATCGGGCCGCAGACGTTTCCGATCAGGAACGCCGACGCATAGGCGCCCGACACCCGGCCCCTGCTTTCCGGGGGCGCCAACCGGATCACCAGGGCCATCGAGGCAACGGTGAACATTACCGAGCCGGCGCCGCCCAGGCCGCGGAACAGCAGGAGTTGCCAGTAGTCCTGGGCGAACGCGCACGCCGCAGTGGACAGCGCCACGATCAACAGGCCTGCGACGTAAACGGGGCGTTCGCCGCGTTTGCCGATCAGCGCACCCCCGGCAGGGGCGAACGCAAGGCGCATGAACGCGAAGATCGCCACAATGACGGCGGCCTCGGTGTTTCCTACCCCAAAGGTTGTTGCGAATTGCGGCAATACGGGGGCAACAAGGCCGAATCCCAGGGCGATGAGGAACGCTGCGGCAAGCATCACCTTGATGTCCCGCGGAAGCTTCTCCCGTTGCGGCCTCAGGCGGGCCCAAATCCTTGCGGTGGCGCCGTTTACCGGGGGTGGTGCCGTCATGGTGCTGAAGTCCTTGCTGGAAAGGGAGCCGGGTGGCTGCGCGAGTGCGGAAACATAACCGTAACAAGGCGGATATGCACCATTTACTTCCTAGAGGTTGTTGTAACAGGCCCGCAATCTAAATCCTCCGCGGCCGAAACACGCCACCCACAAACTCATTACAGGACGCAAAAAGGCGTTGGCAGGCGGACAAGTCCGCACCGAAAGCAAGAGAGGACGTAGGCCATGGAACTCACCGCAGGTCTCGTTTGGCTCCTGGTTGCGGCAGCACTCGTGCTGTTCATGACCCCGGGCCTGGCATTCTTTTATGGCGGCATGACGCGCGCCAAGTCGGCACTGAACATGATGATGATGAGCTTCGTCGCCATCGGAACGGTCGGCATCACGTGGGTGCTGTGGGGCGCCTCCATGTCCACGAGCAACGAGGACAACTTCTTCCAGATCTTCGCCAACCCGTTCAGCCACTTCGGCCTGCACAACTTCACGGATCCGGCGGACCTGCTGAAGGTGGGCTACGCCGCAACGTTCGCGATCATCACCGTCGCCCTGATCTCCGGCGCCGTCGCGGACCGCGCAAAGTTCTCGGCCTGGGTGATCTTCACGCCGATCTGGGCCACGCTGGTCTACGCGCCGCTGGCCTTCATGGTGTGGGGCGGCGGCCTGTTCTCCAAGGACGGCTGGTTCGGCCAGACCTTCGCTCCGGTCATCGACTTCGCCGGAGGCACCGTGGTGCACATCAACGCCGGTGTTGCCGGCCTGGTGCTGGTGCTGATCATTGGTAACCGGAAGGGCTTCGGCAAGGACCCGAACCACCGCCCGCACAACATCCCGTTCGTCATGCTCGGCGCAGCCATCCTGTGGTTCGGCTGGTTCGGCTTCAACGCCGGCGCCGCCGCCACCGTGGAACAGGCCGGCCTGATCTGGATCAACACCCTGGCAGCCCCGGCCGCCGCGATGCTGGGCTGGCTCGCTGTGG
Organism: Pseudarthrobacter sp. MOO14; assembly: GCF_058267675.1. Lineage (NCBI taxonomy): Bacteria > Bacillati > Actinomycetota > Actinomycetes > Micrococcales > Micrococcaceae > Pseudarthrobacter > Pseudarthrobacter sp. MOO14. The sequence continues at coordinate 596,822 of NZ_CM177849.1, read as the reverse complement.
AACGCATCCGGGACGGGCACCCCACCTCGCTCGGCGCTGCTTCAGGCGTGGTGGCCGGCCTCGTCGCCATCACCCCGGCCTGCGCCAACGTCTCCCCGCTCGGCGCGATTGCCCTGGGCGTCGTCGCCGGTATCGCCTCTGCCCTGGCGGTCGGCCTGAAGTTCAAGCTCGGTTATGACGACTCCCTGGATGTTGTGGGCGTCCACCTCGTCGCAGGTGTCATCGGCACCGTTGCCATCGGCTTCCTCGCCACCCCGGACCAGGGGGCTGCCGGCCTGTTCTACGGCGGCGGCGCCACCCAGCTGGTGGCACAGGTCCTGGCAGCGCTGCTCTCCATCGCCTTCACCGCGGTGATGACCCTGATCATCGCCTACCCCATCCACAAGACCATGGGCTTCCGCATCTCCGAGCACCAGGAAATCGCCGGCGCAGACCTCAGCCTGCACGCCGAGACCGCCTACGAGTTCGGCGTCGGCGGCCACGGTGGCAGCTTCCAGCCGCTGCACGACATGGTGACGGGCAAGAACCAGGCGGAAAGCCGGGAATCCGCAGCCGGAGCACAGCAGGCACAGCCGGCAACAGGCAAGGAAAGTGTGGGGGCATGAAACTGATCACTGCAATCGTCAGGCCGGAAAAGCTCGAAACCATCCGGGAAGGACTGGAAGCTTACGGGGTCCAAGGACTGACCGTCAGCGCGGCCAGCGGATATGGACGCCAGCGCGGCTACACCGAGGTGTACCGAGGAGCCGAATACAATGTGGACCTGCTTCCCAAGATCCGCGTTGAAGTCCTGGCCACCGACGAACAGTCAGACGACATCCTGGACGTGATCATCGCCAGCTCCAACACCGGCCGGGCCGGGGACGGCAAGGTCTGGACCATCGACGTCCATGAAGCAGTGCGCGTCCGGACCGGGGAACGCGGAGTAGCCGCCATCTAGGCAGGCCACACCGGCCCTGGGGCCAGGAACAACAGGACGAAACAGCACAGCGGGCGGGAACCGAAAGGTTCCCGCCCGCTGTGCTGTTTCCTGTGCTGGTGCCCTTCCCTTATCAGTCGCCGCCGCCCGCGCCCGTTTCGCGGTTGGTGGGCCACGATGCCGGGCCGGCCGAACCGGCGTCGTACTCCTCCAACGGGACCTCACCCTTCGCCCACGCCGTGAGCACCGGCTCCACGATCCGCCAGCAGTCCTCCGCGGTATCGCCGCGGACAGACAGCAACGGGTCTCCGGTCAGGACGCCCTCCAGCACCTCCCCGTACGGCAGCAGGTCTGAGGCACTCAACTCCGCCTCCAAGGTGACCCGGCCCAGGCTGAAAATGTTCCCCGGGCCGTTGACGTCGACGTCGAACTCCAGCGTGTCCGGACCAAACCCGATCCGCAGCTGGTTGGGGGAGTCCACCCCCGTGAATCCCCGCGGCAGGTGGGGTACGGGAAGGAAGGTGACCACCGCCTCCTTGCGCTTGTCGCCCAGCGCCTTTCCGGAACGCAGGATGAACGGCACTCCCCGCCAGCGCCAGTTGTCGATGTCCACCTGGATCTCCGCAAGCGTCTCCGTTCCTCGGCCGGGATCCACTCCCTCCTCCTTTGCGTAGTCGGGGACGGCCTTCCCTGCAATCGATCCCGCCGTATAGCGCGCCCGGCGGGTAGTGCCGGTGAACGGTGTACGGACGCTGCTGGCCCGCAGCACGCTGGATACCGCGTCGCGGAGGTCGCGCTCGCCGATAGTGGCTGGAGGTTCGATGGCCATGAGGGCCATGACCTCCAGCAAGTGGCTCTGGATCATGTCGCGGAGCGCGCCGGCACCGTCGTAGTAGCGGGCCCGGCCCTCAAGGGCAAGGTCCTCATCGAAGAAGATCTCCACCTTCTCCACGTGCTGCCGGTTCCACACCGGCTCCAGGAAGTTGTTGGCAAACCGCAGGCCCAGGATGTTAAGCACTGTCGCCTTGCCCAGGAAGTGGTCCACGCGGTGGATGTGGTCCTCCGGAACCAGTCGGGCGAGCGTACGGTTCAAGGAGCGCGCCGACTCCTCGCTGGAACCGAACGGCTTCTCCATGACCAGCCGGGTGCCCTCGGGAACCTCCTCCGGCTGGAGTGTCTCGCAGGCCTGCTGGCTGATGCGGGGCGGAAGTGCAAAGTAGACGGCCACAGGGCCCTTGAGCCCTGCCAGCAGGGACGCCAGGGCACCCTTGGCCGTGACATCCACCTGGTGGTACGCCGTTTCCTGCTGCAGTGCTTCGAGGGCTTCCTTCCCCGGGCCGTCCCCTGCGCCGGCTGCGGCGGCGAAGGACGAGCGGACCCGGTCCTGCCACTGTTCCTTGGTCCAGGGATCCGATCCGGCACCCACCAGCCGGAGCCCTTCCGCCCGGCCCGCCGCCGCCAGCCGGGCAAGGCCGGGAAGGAGGAGCCGGCCGGTGAGGTCGCCGGAGGCGCCGAGGATGAGCAAGGTCTGCACAGATGTTTGGCTCGTCATTTTGCCAGCATGCCATCTGACGTGGCTGACTTGATACCCTAGGTAGTCGAGTCCCGATCATCTCTTGAAAGAAGTTCACGGCGCGTGTTCAATTCACTCTCTGACCGGTTGACAGCAACCTTCAAAAATCTCCGCGGCAAGGGCCGCCTCACCGAGGCCGATGTCGATGCCACGGTCCGCGAGATCCGCCGTGCCCTGCTGGACGCAGACGTCGCCGTTCCGGTGGTCCGCGAGTTCACCGGGAAGGTCCGCGAACGTGCCCTCGGCGCCGAGGTCTCGGCTGCCCTGAATCCCAGCCAGCAGATCGTCAAGATCGTCAACGAGGAACTCGTGGAGATCCTGGGCGGCGAAACCCGCAGGATCCGGCTGGCCAAGAGCGGACCCACCATCATCATGCTGGCCGGCCTCCAGGGTGCAGGCAAGACCACCCTGGCCGGCAAGCTGTCCAAGTGGCTGAAGGCCCAGGGCCACAGCCCCATGCTGGTGGCCTGCGACCTCCAGCGCCCCAACGCCGTCACCCAGCTCCAGGTGGTGGGCCAGCGCGCCAACGTGCCCGTTTTCGCCCCGCACCCCGGCGCCACGTCCACCGAGCTGGACCACCCTGCCGGTGACCCGGTCGCCGTCGCCCGTGCCGGCGTCGAGGAAGCCAAGCGCACCCTGCACGACGTCGTGATCGTGGACACCGCCGGCCGCCTGGGCGTCGACGCGGACATGATGGAGCAGGCCCGCCAGATCCGCCGCGCCATCGTCCCGAACGAAGTCCTCTTCGTGATCGACTCCATGATCGGCCAGGACGCGGTCAACACGGCCCTCGCCTTCGATGAGGGCGTCAACTTCACCGGCATCGTGTTGTCCAAGCTCGACGGCGATGCGCGCGGCGGTGCCGCACTGTCGGTCGCCTCGGTGACCGGGAAGCCGGTCATGTTCGCCTCCACCGGCGAAGGCCTGGACGACTTCGAACTCTTCCACCCGGACCGGATGGCCTCGCGCATCCTGGACATGGGCGACATCCTCACCCTCATCGAGCAGGCCGAGAAGTCCTGGGACAAGGACGAAGCAGCCCGGATGGCGAAGAAGTTCGCCGACCAGGAAGACTTCACCCTCGAGGACTTCCTCGCCCAAATGCAGCAGATCCGCAACATGGGCTCCATGAAGAAGATGCTCATGATGATGCCGGGCGCGCAGAACATCCGGCAGCAGCTGGAGCAGTTCGACGAGCGCGAAATCGACCGCGTCGAGGCAATCGTCCGGTCCATGACGCCGCACGAGCGCCTCGCCCCGAAGATCATCAACGGCTCCCGCCGGGCGCGCATCGCCCGCGGCTCCGGCGTCCACGTTTCCGAGGTCAACGGCCTGCTGGAACGCTTTGCGCAGGCCCAGAAGATGATGAAGAAGATGGCCCAGGGCGGCATGCCGGGAATGCCCGGGATGCCGGGTATGCCCGGTGCCGGTGGGGGTGCGCGCAAGAACGCCAAGAACGCGCCGAAGAAGAAGGCGAAGTCCGGCAATCCGGCCAAGGCTGCGCAGGAACGCAAGGAGGCCGAGGCCCGGCGCGCCAATGCGGGCAAGGCGCTGCCCACCGGTGCCGCGTTCGGCCAGCAGGGCGGCGACTTCGATCCGTCGCAGTTGAACCTCCCCAAGGGCTTCGACAAGTTCCTGGGCAAGTAGCGGTTCCCCACGGATGTCGGTGCCGTGGAATAGGGTTGGGTCATGTTCAAGCAGCGGGTAGTTTTCGTGCACGGCGCCGGTGCTTTCGGCGCCGCCGCGTGGCCCCGCCAGCACGGCATGGCGCTGTCCTTCGACGCCCTGTTCCTTCGCCGCCAGGGCTATGACGCCGTCGCGGAGCCGGTGGAATCATCATTTGCCGAGGACACTGCCATCGTGCTGCGGTCCCTGGCCGATGATGGCCGCGGCGCCGCCGGCGGACACGTGGTGGCGCACTCCCAGGGAGCCATTCCTGCCATGATGGCGGCCGTCGAACGCCCCGACCTCGTCTACTCCCTGACCCTGGTGGAACCGGCGTGCCTCTCCCTGACCGCGGAGCTGCCGGCCACGGCGGCACACATCAGCCTGATGAAGCCGCTTCTCGAGGTCCGCCACCAGCTCAGTGATGAGGACTTCCAACGGGAGTTCGTCCGGCGGGTCTATGCCACGGACCTGCAGCAGCCTGCCACCGCGGAGGAGAAACGGTCCGCGCGCCGGCTGCGGCTCCAAGTCCCGTCGTGGGAAGCGCCCCTGCATATTGTTCCCGGGGTCCCCACTCTGGTCCTGACCGGGGGCTGGGAGCCGCTGTACGAGGAGATTGCCGGTTACCTGCGGGAGACCGGTGCCCTGCACCGCGTTGCCGCGGGCGGGCACCGGCCCCATGATTCGGTGGAAGGCGACCGGACCATCAGGCAGTTCATCGGCGAGGTCAGCCGCAGCGAGCCGGCCCGGGCCTCCTAACTGCCGGCGGGCACCTGCAACTCCGGAAGGTAGACCTTGCCGCCGGCGGCCAGGAACTCCTGGCTCTTCGCCCGCATCCCCGACGCCGCCTCAGTGAGCGCCGCCTGCGCCTCAGCCGAGCCGTATTCATTCCGGATGTCCTGGCTGATCCGCATCGAGCAGAACTTGGGTCCGCACATGGAGCAGAAGTGCGCTGTCTTGGCGGGTTCGGCCGGCAACGTCTCATCGTGGAACGATTCCGCCGTCTCCGGGTCCAGCGACAGCGCGAACTGGTCGCGCCAGCGGAATTCGAACCGTGCCTTGGACAAAGCATCGTCCCGCTCGCGCGCCCCCGGGTGGCCCTTGGCCAGGTCCGCTGCATGGGCCGCAATCTTGTACGTGATGACGCCGGTCTTCACGTCGTCTTTGTTGGGCAGGCCCAGGTGTTCCTTGGGCGTGACGTAGCAGAGCATGGCGGTGCCGTACCGTGCGATTTCAGTGGCCCCGATTGCCGAGGTGATGTGGTCGTAGCCGGGCGCGACATCGGTCACCAGCGGACCGAGCGTGTAGAACGGCGCACCCTTGCACAGCTCCTGCTGCCGCTCCACGTTCTCCCGGACCAGGTGGAACGGCACGTGCCCTGGGCCTTCGACCATCACCTGGACGTCGTACTCCCACGCGCGCTGCGTCAGCTCGGCCAGCGTATCCAGTTCAGCGAACTGCGCCGCGTCGTTGGCGTCCGCCGTGGAGCCGGGCCGCAACCCGTCCCCCAGGGAGAACGCGACGTCGTACTTCGCGAAGATTTCGCAAAGTTCGTCAAAATGCGTGTACAGGAAGTTCTCCTGGTGGTGGGCCAGGCACCAGCCGGCCATAATGGAACCACCGCGCGAGACGATGCCCGTCACCCGGTTGGCGGTGAGCGGGACGTACCGCAGCAGGACACCGGCGTGGATGGTCATGTAGTCCACACCTTGCTCGCACTGCTCAATGACGGTGTCCCGGAAGATTTCCCAGGTCAGCGCGTTGGCTTCGCCGTTGACCTTTTCCAGTGCCTGGTAGATCGGAACCGTTCCGATCGGGACAGGGGAGTTGCGGATGATCCATTCCCTGGTGGTGTGGATGTCGTCCCCCGTGGACAGGTCCATCACCGTGTCGGCACCCCATTGGGTGGCCCACTGCAGCTTGTCCACCTCTTCGGCGATGGAGCTCGTCACGGCAGAATTACCGATGTTGGCGTTGATTTTCACCAGGAACGCCTTGCCGATGATCATGGGCTCGGACTCTGGGTGGTTGATGTTGTTCGGGATGATGGCCCGACCGGCGGCTACCTCGCTCCTGACCAGTTCCACGTCGCAGTTTTCCCGCAGCGCCACGAAACGCATTTCCTGCGTGATGGTGCCCTGCCGGGCGTAGTGCATCTGGGTCACCGTATGGCCGTCGACGGCGCGGCGGGGCACCGGCCGGGCGCCCTTCCACTCCGCGGAGGCAGCGCCCCGGCGCACGGCCGAGCGGCCGTCGTCGAGCAGGTTGCGTTCCCTGCCGGTGTAGGCCTCGGTGTCCCCGCGCGCCACGATCCATTCGGCACGGAAGGGCTCCAGGCCGCGGACGGGGTCGCTTCCCGGTCCGGCCGTCCGGTAGGTCCGGAAAGGTGCGTTCGGCTGCCCGTTGGGTGATGGCTCCAGCGCGATCTCGGTGACCGGGACCCGGATGCCGGAACCGGCGTCGTCGATGTAAGCCAGTGAATGCGACTTCAGCGACTGCGTCACCTGGACGTGGGATTCGCCACTGGATCCGGTGCCGGGACCGTTGGCCGCATCGGAACCGGACGGCACCAGGGCAGGGTTCAACTGGGTGTTTTGTGTACTCAAGGGAATACTCACTTCCTTCGCCGGCATTACCCGGACAGGTTCAACGGTCGCAGGCTGCGGCAGCCCGATCTCAGCCCCTGCAGGGGCACCCGTGTGGTCAGCAACGAAGCTACCACAGCCCTCCGGAAGCCCGTTGTAACAATCGATGATGCTAGCCTGACCGGGCAACGAAAGGATGCCCGGATGGCAGGAATAATTCACTTTCGCGGACCCGTCCTGGCTGCACCGGACAGCCTGCGGCAGGGACTCTGGTCCGTGGGCGGCAAGCTCACGTTCCGCCGGCCCGCACAGCCACCCGACCGGGTACTCGACGGCTGGGTACTGCCGGGCTTCGTGGACGCCCATTGCCATATCGGGCTGGGGCCGGCCGGTCCGGTGGAGGCCGCCGTAGCGCAGGAACAGGCGCTTGCGGACCTCAACGCCGGAACCCTCCTGGTCCGTGATGCGGGTTCGCCCGCCGATACGCGCTGGATGCAGGGCGGCGCGGACTTCCCGGTGTTGATCCGCGCCGGCCGGCACATTGCCCGGACCCGGCGTTACCTGCGCGGTTTCGCCCACGAGGTCGAACCCGAGGACCTCGTTGAGGCCGTGCGCAAGCAGGCCCGGGACGGGGACGGCTGGGTCAAACTGGTGGGGGACTGGATCGACCGGGGCGCCGGTGACCTGGCGCCGTCCTTTCCTGCCGCCGTCGTCCGCGACGCGGTCCAGGCTGCACACGACGAAGGTGCCCGGGTGACGGCCCACTGCTTCGCCGAAGACACCCTGGACCAGATGCTCGACGCCGGCATCGACTGCATCGAGCACGCCACCGGGCTGCTGCCACGGCACCTGCCCCGGTTCGCCGGGCAGGGCGTGCCGATCGTGCCCACCCTCATCAACATCGCCACCTTCCCGGACATTGCCGCCCAAGCGGAGCCGAAGTTTCCACGGTACGCAGCCCACATGCGGTCCCTCTGGGAGCGGAGGCTGGAGCGCGTGGCCGAGGCCCACGCAGCGGGGGTGCGCATCTTCGCCGGAACAGACGCCGGCAGCGTCATCGGCCACGGCAGCATCGCGGACGAAATCCTCGCCCTGCACGGTGCGGGCCTGCCGATGACTGCAGCACTGGATGCAGCGTGCTGGGCAGCCCGCCGCTGGCTCGGAGCGCACGGCCTGGAAGAAGGCGCACGCGCCGATGTGATCGTCTGTCGTGAGGATCCACGGGCGGTCCCGGAGACCATCGGCAGGCTGGAACACGTCGTGCTGGGCGGCCGCATTATCCGTTGACCCAACGTGGCGCCCGGGACTTGGAATAAATTGAAGCTTCAAGTAATTTTAAGAAGTGACAGGCCGCCATCGGGACGGCCGCCAATCCAAGGAGCCTCCAATGACCGCATCAGCCAACAGCCAGGACCTGCTTCCTGCCGACCTCGCCATGGGCACGGTGATGCTCAAAGTGGGGGACATGAAGGTCATGACCGACTACTACCAGCGCGCACTCGGCCTGGAGGTGGTGGCCGAGCAGGACGGCGGACTGTACCTCGGCCGCCTTGGCCGCCCCCTGGTGCACCTGGCCCCGGCCCCCGGGCTGAACCTGCCCGGCAGGGGAGAGGCCGGACTCTTCCACACCGCGCTGCTGTTTGAAGACCAGGCCTCCCTTGCCGCCACCATCGCCACCGCGGCCCAATGCGAGCCGATGTCCTTCACCGGCAGCGCCGACCACCTGGTCAGCGAAGCCTTCTACTTCACCGATCCGGAAGGCAACGGCATCGAACTGTACTGGGACCGGCCACGCAGCAGTTGGTCCTGGAACGGGACGGACGTGGTGATGGACAGCCTCGCCCTGCCCCCGCAGCGCTACCTGGAGCAGCACCTCACCGAGGAATCGCTTGAGGGCCAGCGCGTGACGGCCGCAGGCGTGGGGCACGTCCACCTCCAGGTGGGAGACGTCCAGACGGCGCGCGACTTCTACGTGGGCACCCTCGGTTTCGAAAAGACGGCGGGCTGGCACAGGCAGGCGTTGTTCGTTTCCGCCGGGCGGTACCACCACCACATGGCGATGAACGTCTGGAACAGCCGCGGGGCCGGCCCCCGCAAGGACACCCTTGGGCTGGGCGAAGTCCTCATCGAAGTTCCTTCAGGGGACGACGTCGGCGCCTTGGCTGACCGCCTCAAGGTCGCCGGAGTGACCGCGCACCACACCGGCGCCGAACTCCGGTTCGAGGATCCGTGGCGCAACCGGCTGCGGGTGGCCGTCCGCTGAGCTGCGCTGCCGGCGGAGGCCGGCCAGTGCCGAGAACTGTCCCGTGCGGCCCGGCCCGGCGCGTGCGCCTGCCGGTGCCCAGCTACTAGGCTGATTTAGTACGGCCGGGACGCGGGCAGCGCCCGGCGCGCAGTTCCGCCAACGGAAGAAGGGCAAACAGCCATGGGCTTCACCGAGATCTTTGTTGCCACCCATGACGCCGCGCTCAAACGCGCCGGCCTCCTTGATGCAGGGAGCGCGCCCGCGGCGAACGTCGGTCCTGGCAGCCAAGCCGTGCGGATCGAGGGAGTCAGCGACTTCGAAATCGAACAGCTCGGCGACCTCGCCGGGACTGCTGTCCACGCCGGTGGTGCCGACTATGAGCTGACCATGGTGGACGTCGCCAGTGACTCCCTCCTGGCAGTTCCGCCTGCCATGGTCCGTGCGCTGGCCGACCTCCTGTCCTACGAGACCGAAGGCGAGGGCAACGTCCTCGAAGACGTCGCCGAGCAGTGGGCCGCGCAGGACGACATGCCCTTCGGCGCGGCCCAGGCCCGGACCTACGTGGAGCAGCTCGCCAGGCTCGCGGCCGGGTTGGACGACGCCGAGCGGACCGGGCTGTACGTCTGGTCCGCCTGACCGGCGCCGCAGGGCGGATCCCGCGGCCGGTGCCGGCGCGAAGCGCGTCAACGCCGAGTCGAAATAAGTTCGCTGATCTGGCACAATAAACAGGTACTCGATCTGCGTGGCCCCTCTCTCCGCGTCCGGATCCTGTCCTTCGAACCCGCAAGTACGGCCCGCCCCACGGGTGCAGAACGCCGGGTTCACCCCTTTTCTGAAACAGGAGTGACCACAAAAGTGGCCGTAAAGATTCGCCTTAAGCGCTTCGGCAAGATGCGCGCCCCGTACTACCGCATCGTCGTCGCGGACTCACGCACCAAGCGTGACGGCCGCGCCATCGAGGAGATCGGCAAGTACCACCCCACCGAAGAGCCCTCGTTCATCGAGGTCAACTCCGAGCGTGCCCAGTACTGGCTGTCCGTCGGCGCCCAGCCGTCCGAGCAGGTTGCCGCCATCCTGAAGATCACCGGTGACTGGCAGAAGTTCAAGGGCCTCCCGGGCCAGGAAGGCACCCTCAAGACCAAGGTCGCGAAGGACGCTTTCGTAGCTCCCGAGAAGGGCTCGGTCATCATCCCGGAAGCCATCACCAAAAAGGCCTCCAAGTCTGACGCTGCCGAGGCCCCGGCCGACGCCGAAGCTGAGACCACCGAGGCTGAGTAGATTGCTGGCAGAAGCGCTGGAGCACCTGGTCCGTGGAATCGTTGATTCCCCGGACGACGTCAAGGTCAGTTCGAAGAACAACCGCCGCGGGGACACCCTCGAGGTGCGGGTTCACCAGGATGACCTCGGACGGGTGATTGGCCGCCAGGGCCGCACCGCACGCGCACTGCGCACCGTGGTGGCAGCACTGGCCGGCGGCGAACCGGTCAGGGTCGACGTCGTCGATACCGACCGCCGCCGCTGAGCGCTCGGCAACTTTCAGTTTTGGTCCGGCCCCTCCACCACCTGGTGGAGGGGCCGGACTGCTTTGATCAACACAGTGCTTTCACCCCACACCAACCACAACCCGGAACAGAGGAACAGATGCAGCTTCAGGTGGCGCGGATCGGCAAGCCGCACGGCATTCGCGGGGAAGTCACGGTCCAGGTGCTGACCGATGCCCCCGACGACAGGTTTGTCCCCGGCACGGAGTTCGTCGTTGAACCCGCCGCGTCCGGGCCCTTGACGCTGGACAGTGCGCGCTGGAACAAGGACATCCTGCTCCTGGGCTTCGCGGAAGTGAAGGACCGGAACCAGGCCGAAACCCTCCGCGGCGCCAAGCTCTTCATCGAGACGGAAGAACTCGAGGAAGATGACGACGAAGGCTGGTACGAGCACGAACTCGTCGGCCTCCAGGCGCGGGTCGGCTCACAGGTGGTGGGAAAGGTGACAGCCCTGGCCACCATGCCCGTCCAGGACCTGTTGACCGTGACCACCCCGGCGGGCGAAGAGATCCTGGTCCCCTTCGTGGAGCAGATTGTGCCCGAGGTCAACCTTGAGGAGGGCTTCGTCCTGCTCACCCCGCCGGACGGCCTCTTTGAACTGAACGCCGGCGACGCCGCATCCCCGGAACCCGAAGGCCGGGAATAGATGCGGATCGACGTCGTCAGCATCTTCCCCGAATACCTTGCCCCGCTGGAGCTCTCGCTGATCGGCAAGGCCCGCCAGGACGGGATCCTGGACCTGCATGTCCACGACCTCCGCAGCTTCACCACCGACAAGCACCGTTCCGTGGACGACACTCCGTACGGCGGAGGCGCGGGGATGGTCATGAAGCCCGAACCGTGGGCGCAGGCCCTCTCAGCGGTGGCCCAGGGCCGTCCCGATCCGCAGCACAAACCTGTCCTGATCGTTCCATCTCCCGCCGGCGAGAGGTTCACGCAGGCTCTGGCTTATGAACTGGCAGAGGAAGAGCACCTTGCTTTCGCCTGTGGCCGCTATGAAGGCATCGACGAGCGCGTCATCGAGTGGGCGCAGGAGCACTTCACCGTCCGCCCCGTAAGCCTTGGCGACTACGTGCTCAACGGCGGGGAAGTCGCTGTCCTGGCCATGGTCGAGGCCATCGGCAGGCTCCTGCCGGGTGTGGTGGGCAACCCTGAGTCCTTGGTTGAGGAGTCCCACTCCGACGGCCTGCTGGAATATCCGGTCTACACCAAGCCGTCCGTGTGGCGGGACCGCGAGGTCCCCGCGGTCCTGCTCAGCGGAAACCACGGCAAGATCGCGCAGTGGCGCCGGCACGAGCAATACCGGAGGACGGCCGAACGCCGCCCGGACCTCCTGGAGGCGTTCGACGCCGGCAATCTTCCGCGTGCCGACCGTACCGAACTGCACGACCTGGGGTATGACATCGTGGCCGGGAGGTTGGCCCGCCGCCCGGACGCCGGGCCGGGGGTACAGGAATAGCTTCCGCGCCGGACCCAAGTTGGCGTAACCCCTGCACTGTGGCAAAATTGGTCTTTGTGTCTGCTGGGTCCGCACCTGCCACAGGGGGTAGCGCGGCCAACAGCCGGACAACCGGCCTCATCAACCATTGAAGCGGCCGGACCCCTTTACTTCGGCGGCAACAATCCGGCCCGCTTTTCGGCGGCCGGACCTGCCTGCCGTGACCCAAAGTGAATGACCTGTGGCGTTCACCAGGAGTGCAACCATGCATATTCTCGATTCCCTCGATGCAGCTTCGCTGCGCAACGATGTTCCCGAGTTCCGCGCGGGCGATACCCTCAAGGTCCACGTGAACATCATCGAAGGCAAGAACTCCCGTGTCCAGGTGTTCCAGGGCTTCGTCCTGGGCCGCCAGGGCGATGGCGTCCGCGAAACCTTCACGGTCCGCAAGGTTTCCTTCGGTGTCGGCGTGGAGCGTACCTTCCCGGTGCACTCCCCGATCATCGAAAAGATCGAGGTCGTTACCAAGGGTGACGTCCGTCGCGCCAAGCTTTACTACATGCGCGCACTGCGCGGTAAGGCTGCGAAGATCAAGGAAAAGCGCGACTTCGCCACCGGCAAGTAAGTTCCTTTCGGACTTGCCACTCGGCTGGGACGCGGCCGTGACCGGCCAGCGCCGGAGCAATCCACCAGCGCCAGGATACGGACCATGCACCAGACAAAACGCCAGCCCCGCACCATGGGCTGGCGTTTTGTGTTCCTGGCCCTGGTCCTTGCCGTCACCATCAGCGGCGTGGTGCGCTCCTTGTGGATCGATGTCTACTACATTCCCTCCGAGTCCATGGAGCCGCTACTCCAAGGCGGTGACCGGATCCTGGTCTCGCGCACCGATTTCCAGGCCGACCCCATCAGGCGCGGGGACATCGTCGTCTTTGACGGACGCGGTACGTTCGCGCCCCTGAACAGCGGCAGGGGTCCGCTGATGGACGCAGCGGGCGGCCTCGCCCAGTGGCTGGGCCTCACCGGGAGCGACACCACCTACGTCAAGCGGGTCATAGGCCTCCCAGGCGATACGGTGGTCTGCTGCGACGCGGGCGGCAAGGTCACCGTGAACGGGGTACCGCTGGATGAGCCGTACATCTTTCCCGGAGAGGTCCCGAGCACGCAGAAGTTCAACTCGGTGGTCCCCGAGGGCAGGTTGTGGCTGATGGGGGACCACCGGTCGGTATCCGCCGATTCGCGCAGCCTGCTGGGAGCTCCAGGAGGCGGCATGGTCCCGCTGGAGCGCGTCGTCGGCCGGCCGGTCCAGATCCTGTGGCCCCTTGATAGATTTGCTCCAGTAGAGCGGCCGCCAGTGGTGGGGCCGACAACACAGAACGGACGGTAAATGCCCGAGAACCCAGCGCGGAATCCTGAACCGCGCCATGACGGCGCCGCAGGGAACCAGGGCGTTCCAACCCCCGCAGAGCCGGGCGACAGTCCCGAGGCCGGCACGAACTCCCACCGGAAGGGCGGCTCCCGCTCCAAACCGGCCGGAAAGGCCACGGGCAACCCTTTGCTCGGGTGGCTCAAGGAGATTGCCACCGTCGTGGTCATCGCCGTTGTGCTGTCCTTCCTCATCAAGACTTTCCTCTTCCGGGCGTTCTTCATCCCGTCCGAGTCCATGGTGAACACCCTTGATGTGGACGACCGGATCTTCGTCAATCTCCTCGTCCCGGAGCCGTTTGCGCTCAGCCGAGGGGACGTGGTGGTGTTCCGCGACACCAAGGGCTGGCTGCCGCCAACAGCAGCAAAAACCCAGGGGCCGTTCACCTGGGTTCAGGACGGCCTGACGTTTGTGGGGTTGCTGCCCGACAACACCGACCAGCACCTGGTCAAGCGGGTCATCGGGCTGCCCGGCGACCACGTGGTGTGCTGCGACGCCGGCGGTAAACTGACCATCAACGGAACAGCCGTGGACGAGACCTACATCAACCCCGCCGAAGTCCCGCAGGTCCGTAACTTTGACGTCACCGTTCCGGAGGGCAAAGTGTGGGTGATGGGCGATAACCGTAACCATTCGGCGGATTCCCGGTCACACATGGAAAACGACGGCGGCTTCATCGACCTCAAGGACCTTGAGGGCAAGGCCGCCGTCATAGCGTGGCCGCTGAACCGGATCAAGACCCTGGACAACTACCCGGACGTGTTCCGCAACGTCCCGGCGGCCCGCTGACCATGCCGTCCGCCACCCGCACCGTCCCCGCAGCAGCGCCGCGCAGAAGCGTCGGAGCCACGCCGGCGCGCGGGGCCAAGGCGCCCACCTTGCGGCACGAGCGTACGTTCAAGGCCCAGGGCGTGCGGCTCCTGGCCGGCGTTGACGAGGTGGGCCGCGGTGCGCTTGCCGGGCCGGTCAGCGTGGGAATTGCTGTCGTGGACCTGGAGCGCCAAAAACCGCTGGCGGGCGTGCGGGACAGCAAGCTCCTCAGCCCGGCCGAGCGCGAGCGGCTGGAACCGTTGGTGCGGCGCTGGAGCGTTGCGTCGGCGGTTGGCCATGCGACCGCCGCCGAGATCGATTCGCTCGGCATCATTGCAGCCCTGCGGCTGGCAGGAACCCGTGCCTGGGGGGCCATCCTGGGAGCCGGAATCATTCCGGAAGCGGTGCTGCTGGATGGAAGCCACAACTGGCTTTCCCCGGCAGAGCAGCTTTCCTTGTTCGACCAGCCGGTGGTGGAAGCCGCCTGTGAAGCGCCCGTCCACACCAAGGTCAAAGCGGACATGCAGTGCCTGAGTGTGGCCGCAGCGAGCGTCATCGCCAAAGTGGAGCGTGACCGGATGATGCGAGAATTGCACCTCGAGTACCCGGATTACGGCTGGGACATCAACAAGGGTTACGCCACCGCAGCCCACCGTGATGTCCTGCGCGCAGCCGGACCGACTCCCTACCACCGGGTCAGTTGGCGGCTGCTTGGCGGCGAGTTGCAGGGCACCGAATCTCCTGACGAAGACGCGCGGGACGAAGCCTGAGTCCTGCTCCCGGCGCCGGCGCCCCCGGACATGGTGCAAGATGGAAGCATGAGTGCCGAGGATCTTGAGAACTATGAAACCGACATGGAGCTTCAGCTCTACCGTGAATACCGCGACGTCGTCGGCCTGTTCACCTACGTTGTCGAGACCGAGCGGCGTTTCTACCTCGCCAACCACGTGGACCTGCAGGCCCGCAGCGCCGACGGCGAGGTCTACTTCGACCTGACCCTCCAGGACGCCTGGGTCTGGGACGTTTACCGCTCAGCGCGCTTCGTCAAGAGCGTCAGGGTCCTGACCTTCAAGGATGTCAACGTCGAAGAACTGCCACGAAACGAGGAGCTGGCCCTGCCCAAGGACGTGGACCTGGGCAACTAGCAGCGCTCCGACTCTTCCTCCACAGAAAGGCCCTGTCCACATACGGCAGGGCCTTTCTGTGCCCTGCAGCGGTTCGCCGCCAAGCTGGTTCCGGAGGTAGACATGAAATCGAAGGACCTGCTGGGCCGGCGCGGCGAAGACCTCGCCACCGGTTATCTGGAAACGCTGGGAATGCTGGTGGTGGAGCGCAACTGGCGATGCACCGAGGGCGAGATCGACATCGTGGCCCTTGACGGTGACGCGCTGGTCATCGCAGAAGTCAAAACACGCCGCTCCCTGGACTTTGGCCATCCCTTCGAAGCCGTGGGGCCGGAGAAGCTGGCACGCCTGCACCGGCTCGGCGCCGCCTGGTGCCGCGACCGGGAATTGCGGATGCCCCTGCGCCGCGTGGACGTTATCGCCGTGGTGGACGACGGCGGCGGCCACCCTGTGGTGGAGCACCTCAAGGGGGTTGGGTGATGGCCCTGGGGCGGACTTACTCCATCGCCCTGGTAGGCCTGAACGGGTACGTGGTCGAAGTGGAGGCCGACATTGGCCAAACACTGCCGGCTTTCGTCATCCTCGGGCTCCCGGACGCGGCCCTCAACGAAGCCAAGGAACGGATCCGTTCTGCCGCGAAGAACTCCGGCATCCCGCTCAGCCGCCGGAAGATCACCGCCAACCTCATCCCGGCGTCGCTGCCTAAACGTGGTTCGGGTTTCGACCTCGCGGTCACCATGGCCGTGCTGAGGGCATCGAACGATGTCAAAGCCACCGGACGTACCGTCTTCATTGCCGAGCTCGGCCTCGACGGACGGCTGCGGCCGGTGCGGGGAATCCTGCCTGCCGTAATGGCCGCGGTACAAGCCGGCTATCCGGACGTCGTGGTGGCGCAGGCAAACCTTGCCGAGGCATCGCTCGTGCCTGGCGCCAGTGTCCGCGGCTACCGCACGCTGGCGCGCCTGGCCCTGGACTTCGGGGCGGATCCGCAGGAGCTCGCCTTGGACTTTGAACCGGACGACGCCGACGATGTTGACGATGGACACCCGGCGGCCGGGCCGTGTCCGGACATGGCCGATGTTGCCGGCCAGTCCGAGGCACGCCAGGCGTTGGAAGTGGCTGCCGCAGGGGCACACCACCTGCTCCTCACGGGGCCGCCCGGGGCAGGTAAAACCATGCTTGCGGAACGGTTGCCGGGCCTTTTGCCGGATCTTGGTGACCATGAGTCCATGGAGGTCACGGCCATCCACTCGCTGTGCGGCCTGCCGGCGTCCGCGGTCCAGCTTCTGCGCCGGCCACCCTTTGAAAACCCGCACCACTCAGCCACTGCGGCGGCCATCATCGGAGGCGGTTCAGGACTTCCGCGGCCGGGGGCGGCATCCCGCGCCCACCGCGGCGTGCTGTTCCTTGACGAGGCCCCGGAATATGAACGCCGGGTTCTCGATGCCTTGCGTCAGCCCCTGGAGAGCGGTGAGCTGGTGATCCACCGGGCGGCCGGGACTGCCGCCTACCCGGCCCGCTTCCAGCTGGTGCTGGCCGCAAACCCCTGCCCGTGCGGGAAGGCCTCCGGCAAAGGCCTGGACTGCACGTGTACCCCCGTGATGCGCCGCCGTTACCTCGCCAGGATGTCCGGCCCACTCCTGGACCGGGTGGACATCCAGTTGCAGGTGGAAAGGGTCTCCCTGGCCGAGTTCGGGCAGGCCGGCCGGGAGGAAGATACCGCAACGGTCGCACTGCGGGTCAGGGCAGCACGTGAGCGGCAGGGAGAGCGGTTGCGGTGCTTTGGCCTGGAAACGAACTCGCAGGTCCCGGGGCGCATCCTGCGCGGTGACTTGCGACTCGCTCCGGCAGCCACCCGGATCCTGGACCAGGCCTTGGAGCGCGGGGTCCTGACCGCCCGCGGCTATGACCGCGTCCTCCGGCTGGCATGGACCTTGGCCGACCTGGGCCGGCGGGACCTGCCGGACGCCAACGACATCGGGCAGGCGCTTGGCTTACGGCAGGCTGCCGCGGCGGTGGCGTGAGGAGGACGGCAAACGTGAACGAACTAAAGGAACTGCGCGTGGCAAACGATTCGGCAAACCATCCAGCAAAGGTTGACGAGCGGTTGGCCCGGGCAGCGTTGTCCCGCCTCATGGAGCCCCAGGACGCCGCAGGCCTGGCCCTCGTGCATGTTGCGGGGGCAACGGATGCCCTTCGGATTGCCACCGGTCGGGTCACGGCCGGGGCTGACCTGGAGCGTGAAATCACCTCGTTGCTGGCTGACAGCGGGGCGAGCAGCTGGGCGGGAATGGCTGCAGCCTTGAAGCGCTGGCAGCCGCGGATCCCTGACCTGGCTCCGGAACGTGACCTGGCCACGATGGCACGGCTGGGTGGCCGCCTGATCATTCCCACGGACGAGCTGTGGCCCTCCCAGCTGGCCGACCTCGGCATCCAGGAGCCCCTGTGCCTCTGGTGGCGGGGTCAGGAACACCCGCTGCCGGACGCAGCCATGTCCATCGCCCTGGTAGGTTCCCGCGACAGCACCAGCTACGGGGCTGCGGTAACAGGGGATCTGGCATACTCGCTGGCGCAACGGGGCTTCACGATAGTGTCGGGCGGCGCCTACGGCATCGATGCACACGCGCACCGTGCCGCCCTCGCGGGAGGATCCTCGGCCGTCCCGACCATCGCTGTGATGGCCGGCGGAGTGGACCGGTTCTATCCGTCGGGAAACGAGGACCTGCTCCGGGCCGTGGCCAACCAAGGCGCGGTCCTGGCGGAGGTACCGCCGGGATCGGCTCCCACGCGGTACCGGTTCCTGCAGCGGAACCGGCTGATTGCTGCGCTTTCGTCAGTGACAGTGGTGGTGGAAGCGCGGTGGCGCTCCGGTGCGCTGAACACAGCCCACCACGCCGAAACCCTGGGGCGGGCAGTGGGGGCGGTCCCCGGATCAGTCCACAGTGCCAACTCGGCCGGCTGCCACCGGCTCCTGCGGGACGGTGGCGCGGTCTGCGTCACCGATGCCGCGGAAGTGGCCGAACTCGCCGCGCCCAGCGGAGCGGGGCTGCCCGAACAACGGCCAGGTGCAGCCGCCGTGCAGGACGGGCTGACCCTGGAGGACTTGATCCTGCTGGATGCACTTCCGCTGCGCTCCACCACGTCGGTGGAAAAGCTCTCGGCGGTGGCCGGCTTGGGACAGGACTCGGTGCGCGCCGGCCTCGGCCGGCTGGGGCTGCTCGGACTGGCCGTCTCTGAACGCGGCGGCTGGAAACGAGGCAAGGTATGACCGTGTCCGGCTGCGGTGAACGAGGGCAAGCCTGAGACAGTGTAGGAGTGGACCATGACGAACTGCCCAAGGAGCTCGGCTCGGCACTGGACGCATTTGCCGCCTACCTGTCGGGGGAGCGGGCCGTGTCGGAGCATACCCGGCGTGCCTACCTGGGGGACCTGCGGAGCCTCCTGGCGCACGCCGCATCCGAGGGCGCGACCGGGCTGAAGGACCTTGAACTAGGAACCTTCCGCCGTTGGCTCGGCAGCCAGAGCTCGGCGGGTGCCGCACGCTCAACGCTGGCGCGCCGGTCCGCTACGGCCAGGGCATTCACTGCCTGGGCCCTCCGGGAAGAACTTCTGGAGACGGACCCCGCCCTGCGCCTGAAAGCCCCCAAGCGCGAAGGATCATTGCCGGGAGTACTCCAGGCCTCCCAGCTGGCGCGAATGCTGGAAGGGCTCGAAAACTCGGCACTGGACGGTGACCCGCTGGCCGTCAGGAACCGTGCCATCGTGGAACTCCTCTACGCCACGGGCATCAGGGTAGGTGAACTTGCCGGGTTGGACGTCGACAACCTGGACCCGGACCGCCGGACGCTGCGGGTCATTGGCAAAGGCAACAAGGAACGTACCGTGCCCTACGGTGTGCCGGCCGCCCTCGCTGTTGACGATTGGCTGCGGCGGGGCCGCCCTGCCCTGGCGACGGGCACCAGCGGGCCGGCGCTGTTCCTGGGTGCCCGCGGTGGCCGGGTTGACCAACGCCAGGTCCGCACCCTGGTCAACGTTCTTTTCGGTGCCCTCGGTGACACTTCCGTGTCCGGGCCCCACGCCTTGCGGCATTCCGCTGCAACCCATTTGCTCGACGGCGGCGCGGACCTGCGTGCCGTGCAGGAGATCCTTGGCCACAGCAGCCTCGCCACGACCCAGATCTATACGCACGTCTCGGTTGACCGCCTGCGGAAGAGCTACCAGCAGGCTCACCCCCGGGCCTGACGGTGTGGCTCATCGCACTGGCGTAATTCCACGGGGTACGGCACAATGAGAGTCACGTCCGGCAACTTTCAAGTCCCGCTTGAAGCTCCCTGAGCTTCATGCGGCTCGGCAAGTCCGGACACAGCTTAGTCTGATACACCTGAATATCGGGAACCACCGCCGCAGTGCAGGGCACGGCAGTTCCATCCGGGCAGAGGTCGTTGGGGAAGACGTACCTAGAGCTATGGAGGATGGAATGTCTGTTGCAATGACCCGCGGTGTGCTGTTTGTTCACTCAGCCCCTACAGCCCTGTGCCCCCATGTCGAGTGGGCAATCGGGGCTGTGGTGGATAAGCGGACGGACCTTGAGTGGACCCCGCAGCCTGCCGCGCCCGGAATGTTCCGTGCGGAGCTTTCCTGGACCGGAACCCCCGGCACGGGATCCAAGCTGGCGTCCTGCCTCCGTGGCTGGGCGCATCTGCGCTATGAGGTGACCGAGGAGCCTACCCAGGGCGTGGACGGCGGCCGGTGGTCGCACACGCCAGAGCTGGGGATCTTCCATGCCGTCACCGACGTGCATGGCAACATCATGGTGTCGGAGGACCGCATCCGCTACGCCTACGAATCAGGTGCGGGCGATCCCGCTGCCGTCTATCACGAACTCTCGCTGGCCCTGGGCGAGGCGTGGGACGAGGAACTGGAGCCGTTCCGCCACGCTGCCGAAGGCGCCCCCGTGCGCTGGCTGCACCAGGTGGGCTGACCGCCGTCGTCCGCCCGGGCGGCCAAACGAGTACTAATCCATAGCACAAGAGGAGGCCCCGCCAGCCGGCGGGGCCTCCTTTTGCTGTCCAGGCGTTCTGCCGGACGGGGGCTAGATGCTGCGGATGGCCACGACGGCGTTGTGGCCGCCGAACCCGAAGGAATTGCTCAGCGCCACGATGTTCCCGGCAGGCAGGTCGCGGGCCGAGGTGACAACGTCAAGCGGGATCTCAGGGTCCTGGTTCTCGAGGTTGATGGTGACCGGAGCCTTGCGCTCGTGGACGGCCAGGACGGTCAGGACCGCCTCCACCGCGCCGGACGCGCCCAGGAGGTGCCCCATCTGCGACTTGGTGGCGGAAACCGCCACGTTGTCCACGTGGCTGCCCAGGGCGGCACGCAGTGCCGTGTATTCCGGCTTGTCGCCTACGGGGGTCGACGTCGCGTGGGCGTTGACGTGCACCACGTCCTCGGCCTGGATACGGCCGTCGAACATCGCTGCCTTGAGCGCGCGGGTGGCGCCGAGGCCTTGGGGATCCGGAGCGGTGATGTGGTACGCGTCTGCAGTGACGGACGTACCGGCGAGCTCGGCGTAAATGCGTGCTCCACGGGCCAGGGCGTGCTCCTCGGCCTCCAGGACCAGCGCTCCGGCCCCTTCGCCCATCACGAAGCCGTCACGGTCGGTGTCGTAGGGACGGGAGGCGCGCTCGGGCTCGTCATTCCTGCGCGACAGTGCCTGCATGGATGCGAAGGCCGCCAACGGCATGGGGTGGATTGCGGCTTCTGCGCCGCCGCACATCACTACGTCCGCCTTGCCGGAGCGGATGAGTTCGAGGCCGAGGTGCATGGCTTCGGTGCCTGAGGCGCATGCGGAAACCGGGGTGTGGGCGCCGGCTCGGGCGCCCAGGTCCAGGCTGACGGCCGCGGCCACGCCATTGGGCATCAGCATGGGAACGGTCATGGGCAGGACCCGGCGCGGGCCCTTCTCCTTGAGGGTGTCCCAGGCATCCAGCAGGGTCCAGACCCCGCCAATGCCGGTGGCGAACGCAACAGCCAACCGGTCCTGGTCGAATTCGGTGATGCCGGAGTCGGCCCAGGCCTCACGGGCCGCAATGACGCCGAACTGCGTGGATGGGTCCATCCGCTTTGCTTCAACCCGGCTCAGGACGTCCAGCGCGGGTGTGCTGCAGCGGGCAGCGAAATGGACGGGGAGCTCGTACTTGGCTACCCAGTCGTCCTCCAGGGTGCGGGCACCGGAGACCCCCTTGAGGGCGTTGTTCCACATGGTGGGTACATCGCCGCCGATGGGCGTGGTGGCACCCAGACCGGTAATGACTACTTTGCGCGTCATGGGATCACTCTTTCGTCGGTGGGGAATCCGCCTGCGCCAACCGCAGGGTCCCGCACATTTGATGATCGGCCAGTCCCGGTCGGGGCACTGTGCCGGTTAGATGCGGCGGGCTGCCGATCCGGTCAATCCGGATCGGCAGCCCAGCCAAGCCGTGAGACGGCGGTAGCCTGGATTAGGCCTGTGCTCCGGCAATGAAGCTGACGGCGTCGCCGACGGTCTTGAGGTTCTTGACCTCTTCGTCCGGAATGCGTACGCCGAACTTTTCCTCGGCGTTGACCACGATGGTCATCATGGAGATGGAGTCGATGTCCAGGTCCTCGGTGAAGGACTTGTCCAGCTCGACGGCCTCCGGGGCCAGGCCGGTCTCTTCGTTGACGATTTCAGCCAAGCCGGCCAGGATCTCTTCGTTGCTAGCCATTGGTGGCTCCTTTTCTTGTATTGCCGGCAGGGGCTGCCGGAAACGGTCGGGTCGCGGTCGCGGCCCTTGGGCGTATCTAGGGAAGGACAATTACCTGCGCGCCGAAGACCAGCCCGGCGCCGAAACCGATCTGCAGCGCCAGCCCGCCGCTCAGCCCGGGGTTCTCCTGCAGGAGACGGTGCGTTGCCAACGGGATGGAGGCCGCGGACGTGTTGCCGGCGTCGGCAATGTCCCGTGCCACTGTAACCGTCTCGGGCAGCTTCAGCTTCTTCACCATCTCGTCGATGATGCGCATGTTCGCCTGGTGCGGGATGAAGGCAACCAAGTCTTCCGCCTCGATGCCGGCAGCGTCGAGCGCCTGCTGGGCAACTTTCGCCATCTCCCACACGGCCCAGCGGAACACGGTCTGGCCGTCCTGCCGGAGCGTGGGGTAAAGTTCCTGCGCTTCTTCAAGGAGGGCAAGGTCGCCGGTGGAATCGGACTGCCGGGCCGCCATGCCGAGATCGCGGACGTCCAGCAGGGAACGGGTCATGCCGATCGCATCCCATTTACTGCCGTCCGAACCCCACACCGACGGGGCGATGCCGGGAGTGTCGGAGGGACCCACGACGACGGCGCCGGCGCCGTCCCCGAGCAGGAAGGAGATGGTGCGTTCCCGGTTGTCGATGACGTCCGAGAGCTTTTCCGCGCCCACCACCAGGACGTACTTGGCAGCGCCGGAACGGACCAGGGCGTCGGCCTGGGCAATGCCGTAGCAGTAACCGGCGCAGGCTGCGGAGATGTCGAAGGCCGGTGCCGGCGTAGCGCCGATGCGGTCCGCCAGGCTGGCAGCGGCTGAGGGTGTCGCGTACGGGTGCGTCACGGTGGACACGATGACGGCGCCGAGCTGCGAAGGCTCGATCCCGGCCTTCTGCATGGCCTCGCGGGCAGCGCCCTCAGCCATGTCGATCACGCTCACGTCCGCGGCCGCACGGTGCCGGGTCACGATGCCGGTGCGCTGGCGGATCCACTCATCGGAGGAGTCGATCCACTGGCACACGTCTTCATTCGTGACGATGACGTCCGGACGGTACGCCCCCAGTCCGAGGATGCGGGTGTGCTCATGGATGGGAGCCTGCTTCAGCGTGGGGACGCTCATGCGTTCCCCTCCAGTTCTGCGAACAGTGCCAGGGCGGCAGAGAGGTCTTCGGGAGTCTTGACCGCTACCGTCTTGACGCCGGGCATGCCTCGCTTGGCGAGTCCGGCCAGGGTGCCTGCGGGGGCGAGTTCGATGAGTCCGGTGACACCGCGCTTGACCATCGCGTCCATGCAGAGGTCCCACCGCACCGGGCGGGAAACCTGGGCGATGAGGCTCTCGACGGCGGCACCGCCGTCGGTGACCTCGCCGCCGTCGTAGTTGGACAGCAGGGGCACCTTGGGGGCTGCCGGGTTCAGCTGCGGCGCCAGCGCCTTAAGCGCGTCAACGGCCGGTGCCATGTGGCTGGTGTGGAACGCACCGGCCACCTTCAACGGAATCACCCGGGCCTTGGCAGGCGGGTTCGCGGCCAGCGCCTTCAGCTGGTCGAAGGTTCCGGCCGCAACGGTCTGGCCGGCGCCGTTGACGTTCGCGGGGGCCGTGCCGGCTGACTCAATGGCAGCCAGCACCTCGGCGGGGTCGCCGCCCACGACGGCGCTCATGCCGGTGGGCGTGACGGCAGCCGCGGCGGCCATGCTGTTGGCCCGTTCGCGGACAAAGGTCATGGCTTCCTGCTCGGTCAGCACGCCGGCGAGGGCGGCAGCAGTGATTTCGCCCACCGAATGGCCGGCGAGGATAACCGGAAGGGAATTGAGCTCCACGTCGAAGAGGGAAGCCGCCGTGACCAGGCCTGCGGCAACGATCAGGGGCTGCGCAACGGCAGTGTCCTTGATGGTTTCCTCGTCGGAGGTGGTCCCGTGGGCGATCAGGTCGATCCCCGCGATGTCGCTCAGGGCGGCCAGCTGGCCTGCCACCGAAGGTAGTTCCAGCCAAGGGGCCAGAAAACCCGGGGTCTGCGAGCCCTGTCCAGGGCAGACTATTGCAAGCACGTAACCAGCTTTCCAAATTACTGTGTGATCCAGCGGTGTTTCACCGCACCAAGCTCACGGGGTCAGGTTGTAGGAAGTCTACAATGACTCACACTTGGTTCCGGGACGACTGCCGCTCCGTGGCGGCCTTTGGCGGGGCAGAAAGGCGGCCCACCACGAGCGCTGCCTGGAGCACAAACGCCTCCCTGGGCAGCAGCGGGTCCCAGCCGGTGACGTCGCAAACGCGCTTCAACCGGTACCGGACGGTGTTGGCGTGGACGAAGAGTTCCCGTGCCGTTGCCTCCAGCGAATGTCCCAGCTCAAGGTAGGTTCCCAGGGTTTCCACCAGGCCGTTGGACGCTGCCACGAGGGGCCGGTAGATATTCTTGACCAAGGAACGCCGTGCGGCATCATCGCCGGAAATCACCCGTTCCGGCAGCAAATCGTCGGCCGCTACCGGCCGAGGCGCCGACGGCCACGCCCGGGCGGCAGTGAGGCCGGCAAACGCCGATTGCGCCGATCCGCTGGCCTCCAGCAGGGAACCGGCCTCGGGGCCGTAGACCACGGGGCCGGGTGCGAACATTTCGCTCAGCTTCACATAGGCCGATTCGCGGTCCTGCACCCCGCCCAGGATGAGGATCAACCGGTCGCCCTGGATCCCCACCAGTGCGTCCTCTGCGAAACGCCCGGCCATCCGCCGCAGTTCGCTCACGTAGCTGGCGCTGGGTTCGGACGGCGAGTTTCCCACCATGACCGTGAAACGCTCCTGCGCCTTCCAGCCGAGGGCCGCGATGCGGGAGCGGAGCGCATCTGTGTTTTCACCCCGAAGGATCGCATCCACGATCAGGGCTTCCAGCCGGGTGTCCCAGGATCCCCGCGATTCGGCGGCCCGGGCGTAGACATCGGCTGCGGCGAACGCGACTTCACGCGAGTACCGAAGGACTGCTTCGCGCAGGGACGGCTGGTCTGCCTCCGGCGCAATGACGGGAACCTGGTCCTCGACAACCTCCACCACGATCCTGATCAGCTGCAACGCCTTCTGCAGGCTGATGGAGCGGGTCAGTTCCGTGGGCGCCGTCCCAAACACATCCGTCAGGATCCACGACGGAGAGCTTGGACGCTCGTACCAGGTGACGAATGCCGCGATCCCGTTCTGGGCCACCATGCCCAGGGCCGACCTCTCGTCGGAGCTGAGCCGGCTGTACCAGGGCAGCGACTGCTCAAGCTTGCGCATGGTGGTTGTGGAAAGCTGGCCGACGTTGGCCCGCAGCTGCTTTAGGGTTTCGGACTTCTCCGGTGTGACCTTCGGCGGGCTCGGTTTCCGTTTGGCGGACGGGCTGGCTGGTGCTGGCATTCTTTGAGCATACGGCCCCCACCGCGCAAGCTCCATTTGTGCGAAGGCTACAATCCGCTTTGCGCTCCGTCACAGCAGGCAGGCACCCCGGAACGGACAACGGCGGCCCCCTCCGTGATGGAGGGGGCCGCCGTTGGTGCTGCTGCGAAAGGCTGTCAGGCCTCCCCGCCGGCATTGCCGGTGGTGCCGGCATTGACGTTGAGCAGCTTGTACTTCTCGATGGCCTTGACCGGGGCGTCAACATCCACCTCGCCACGGCGCGCCAGCATTTCAAGGGCACGCACCACGATGGAGTGGGTGTCGTTTTTGAAGTAGCGGCGGGCTGCTGCGCGGGTGTCGGAGAAGCCGAAGCCGTCGGCGCCGAGGGTGGCGAATTCGTTGGGGACGAATTGCCGGATCTGGTCGGGGACGGCTTTCATGTAGTCGGTGACGGCGACGATGGGGCCGGTGGCGCCTTCGAGTTGCTGGGTGACGAACGGGGTGCGGGCGGGTTGGCCGGGGTTGAGGAAGGCTTCTTCTTCGGCGGCGAGGCCGTCGCGGCGCAGTTCGTTCCAGGAGGTGACGGACCAGACGTCGGCGGAGACGTTCCAGTCGTCGGCGAGGATGCGTTGGGCGTCGATGGCCCAGGGCACGGAGACGCCGGAGGCGAGGATCTGGGTGCGGGGACCGTCGATCTTTGCCGGGGCGAGCAGGTAGATGCCCTTGATGAGGCCTTCGATGTCGAGGTTTTCGGGTTCGGCGGGTTGGACGATGGGTTCGTTGTACACGGTGAGGTAGTACATGAGGTTTTTGTCCGTGGAGTCCGGCCCGTACATGCGTTCGAGGCCGGAGCGGATGATGTGTCCGATTTCGTAGCCGTAGGCGGGGTCGTAGGTGAGGACGGCGGGGTTGGTGGAGGCCAGCAGGGGAGAGTGGCCGTCGGCGTGCTGGAGTCCTTCGCCGGTGAGGGTGGTCCGCCCTGCGGTGGCGCCGATGATGAAGCCGCGGGTCATTTGGTCTGCTGCGGCCCAGAAGGCGTCGCCGGTGCGTTGGAAGCCGAACATGGAGTAGAACACGTAGACCGGGACCAGCGGCACGCCGTGGGTGGCGTAGGCGGTTCCGGCGGCGGTGAAGGCTGCCACGGCGCCGGCTTCGTTGATGCCGGGGTGGATGAGTTGGCCTGCGGGGGACTCTTTGTAGGCCAGGACGAGGTCGCGGTCTACGGAGAGGTAGTTCTGGCCCTTGGGGTTGTAGATCTTCGCGGTCGGGAAGAACGCGTCCATGCCGAACGTCCGGGCTTCGTCGGGAATGATCGGGGCGATGTGCTTGCCGAAGTTCTTATCCCGCATCAGGTCCTTGAGCAGGCGCACGAATGCCATGGTGGTGGCAGCCTGCTGCTTGCCCGAACCGCGCTTGGCCACCTCGTAGGACTTTGCGTCCGGCAAGGTGATCTCGGAGTGCTTGCTGCGCCGCTCGGGCACGGAGCCGCCCAGTGCTGCACGGCGTTCCATCATGTACTTGATTTCCGGCGCGTCATTACCGGGGTGGTAGTACGGCGGCCGGTACGAATCCTTCTCGAGCTGTTCGTCGGTGATTGGGATCCGGAGGTGGTCGCGGAACTTCTTCAAGTCATCCAGGGTCAGTTTCTTCATCTGGTGGGTCGCGTTGCGGCCCTCGAAGTGTGGTCCGAGTCCGTAGCCTTTGACGGTGTGGGCGAGGATGACGGTGGGTTTGCCCTTGAATTCGGTGGCGGCTTTGTAGGCGGCGTAGACCTTGCGGTAGTCGTGTCCGCCGCGTTTGAGGTTCCAGATCTGGTCGTCGGTGAGGTCCGCGACGAGGTCTTTGGTTTGCGGGGTTTTGCCGAAGAAGTGTTCGCGGACGAAGCCGCCGGATTCGGCTTTGTAGGTCTGGTAGTCGCCGTCGACGGTTTCGTTCATGATTTTCACGAGCGAGCCGTCGGTGTCGCGGGTGAGCAGGTCATCCCATTCCCGGCCCCAGACGACCTTGATGACGTTCCAGCCCGCGCCGCGGAAGAACGCTTCGAGTTCCTGCATGATCTTCCCGTTGCCCCGGACCGGGCCGTCGAGGCGCTGGAGGTTGCAGTTGATCACGAAGTTCAGGTTGTCCAGGTTCTCGTTCGCGGCGAGCTGGAGCAGTCCGCGGGACTCGGGCTCGTCCATTTCCCCGTCGCCCAGGAACGCCCAGACCTGCTGGTCCGAGGTGTCTTTCAGGCCCCGGTTGTGCAGGTAGCGGTTGTTCTGGGCCTGGTAGATCGCGTTCATCGGCCCGATGCCCATGGACACGGTGGGGAATTCCCAGAAGTCCGGCATCAGCCGCGGGTGCGGGTAGGAGGACAGGGCGTGGCCGGCGCGGGACTTTTCCTGCCGGAACCCGTCGAGGTCTTCCTCGGAGAGGCGTCCTTCCATGAACGCCCGGGCGTACATGCCGGGGGAGGCGTGGCCCTGGAAGAAGACCTGGTCCCCGCCGCCGGGGTGGTCCTTGCCGCGGAAGAAGTGGTTGAACCCGACCTCGTACAGGGTCGCGGCCCCGGCGTAGGTGGAGATATGCCCGCCGACGCCGATCTCGGGCCGCTGCGCCCGGTGCACCATCACCGCGGCGTTCCACCGCATGTACGCCCGGTACCGGCGCTCGAATTCCTCGTTGCCCGGGAACTCCGCTTCCTGGTCCACCGGGATGGTGTTCACGTAATCGGTGGTGGTCACCATCGGCACCCCGACGCTCTGCGCGCCCGCGCGCTGCAGCAGGCTCCGCATGATGTATTGGGCACGCTCAGTGCCCTGTTCCCTGATCAACGCATCCAGGGACT
The DNA here is from genome assembly GCF_058267675.1 of Pseudarthrobacter sp. MOO14. Lineage (NCBI taxonomy): Bacteria > Bacillati > Actinomycetota > Actinomycetes > Micrococcales > Micrococcaceae > Pseudarthrobacter > Pseudarthrobacter sp. MOO14. The sequence goes on along the minus strand of NZ_CM177849.1, from coordinate 568,547 downwards.
CAACCCACTCGGCAGTCTCTTCCGGATCACGATCAGGCAGCTGGTTAGTCAACCCGCTGAGGATATGGGAGGTATCTTCTCCTGCAGCCACGTCCAACCTCTCTTTGCGCGCATGAATCGGCGCACTCAGGCCAGGCAGGGTGACTGCCCGGCGTATATACGCCGTGTGCGACGTATCGGTTACAACAGCCCGGTCATGTGTGCCGGGCAGCTTCCTAGCGCTCCTATGCCTGTCCGGAGTCACAGGGGTGTCGTCCCGCGGGCATAGTTGTCACCAGCCACTCTAGCCCTGACGGCAACGCGATGCGTAGCTGCGGTCCAGGTGCTGCTGTTGTATTTCGTTCGTCATACTGGTTGTGTGGCCAATACCCTTGCCGGGCGCAGCCGCAGCTGGATGTGACGCAGAATATGCGCACTCCCGGGGGCGGCAGCTTGAAGCGCAGGCGCAAAGGGTGTTGGCTTGGGAGTAATGGAAATCACTATGCACAACGCATTAATGACGTATTGGAGGAACACGTGAGCGAGGCCGACGCCGCCACTTCGGTAAATGTGGCGGAAAAATTGGGTTTCAAAAATGGGGATCTGATTCAGGAGTTCGGTTACGACGACGACGTCGATTTCGACTTGCGTGACGATATTGAAGACCTCACCGGTTCGGAGTTGCTGGACGAGGACGACCACGAGGTGGCGGACGCTGTCATCCTTTGGTGGCGCGACGGGGACGGAGACCTCGTCGACAGCCTGATGGATTCCCTCACTACCCTGAGCGAAAACGGGGTTGTCTGGGTCCTGACCCCCAAGTCGGGCAGGGACGGTTACGTTTCGCCGGCAGACATCCAGGAAGCCGCACCAACGGCCGGCCTGCATGTCACCACCTCTGCCGGTGTCTCAAAGGATTGGAGCGCGGCGCGCCTGGTCAGCAGGAAGAACAAATGACGGCAGCGGTCGAGGCCGCTTCCGCAGTTGTTCCCGCAGTGGGCACAACCGCGCCCGACTTTGAGCTGGCCAACCAGTACGGTGAGCCGGTGCGCCTCTCGTCCTTCCGCGGACAGAACGTGGCCTTGGTGTTCTACCCGTTTGCCTTCTCGGGGATCTGCACCGGCGAGCTCTGCGAGATACGTGACAACCTTGCCACGTTCGAGGATTCGAATGCCGTCGTTCTGGCAGTGTCCGCTGACAGCAAGTTCAGCCTTCGCGCCTACGCGGCCCAGGAAGGGTACGGCTTCGACCTGCTGGCTGATTTCTGGCCGCACGGGGCCGTGGCAGGCGCCTACGGCGTGTTCGACGCCGGCAGCGGCATGGCCAAACGGGCCACCTTCATCATCGATGCAGAGGGCACGGTCCGGTACAGCGTGGTGAACCCACGGGGCCAAGCCCGCGACTTCGGTGAGTACCGGGCGGCTTTGGCGGATTTGAAGCAGGCCTGAGGCGGATGGCTGAGCAGCGGCGGGGGACAGGCCTGACGGGCTTTGCCAGCATGCCGCCGGTGGCCCCGGCCCCGCCCTCGGGTGCGGATCTTGAGGTGTTGGTCCGGATCCGTGACCTGCTCGCGGGGGTTCGTTTCGCCCTGCTGACCGGGGCCGGGCTCAGCACGGATTCCGGGATCCCCGACTACCGCGGCCCGGACTCGCCGCCCCGTTCACCCATGACCTACCAGGAGTTTGTCCGCGACGCCGCCAACCGGCGCCGATACTGGGCCAGGAACCACATCGGCTGGTCGCATATGCGGCATGCTGATCCAAACCAGGGCCACTATTCCGCAGCCGAACTCGAGCGGCGCGGTTTCCTTACCGGACTCATTACCCAGAACGTCGACCGGCTGCACCAGGACGCGGGCAGTTCAAACGTCGTCGACCTCCACGGCCGGTATGACCAAGTGATCTGCCTGGACTGCGGGCGGACGTATTCCAGGCGCCTCCTTGCCGGTGTTTTCGAGGAACTCAACCCCGGCTTCCTGGAGCGGGCGGCAGCTTCCGGACTCGTGGAAATGGCGCCCGACGCTGACGCCACCGTCGAGGACCAGGCGCTCATCCACAGCTTCGTGGTGGCGCTCTGCCCTGCCTGCGGCGGAACGCTGAAGCCAGACTTTGTCTACTTCGGTGAAAACGTGCCCAAGGACCGGGTGGAGCGGTCCTACGCGATGGTGGACGAGGCAGCCGCCCTGGTCGTGGCCGGTTCTTCCCTGACGGTCATGAGCGGCCTGCGGTTCGTGCGGCACGCCGCCAAGCAGTCAAAACCGGTGGTCATCATCAACCGGGGTGCCACCCGCGGTGATGACAAGGCAACCATCAAACTCGAAGCCGGGGTCAGCCAGGCATTGGGCTACCTGGCAGCTGAACTTCCTCCCCTGTAGTGCGGGAAGGCCCCGGGCGGGCCGATTCGCGTTTGCGGTCCAACGTCGGGTAGAGTTTATGTTCGTTGGTTGCGGCGTTACCGCCGGAAACCGCGCAATTTGGGTCTTTAGCTCAGCTGGTAGAGCGCCACGTTTACACCGTGGATGTCATCGGTTCGATCCCGGTAGGACCCACTCATGTGAAACCCCGTTGTCCCGCCTTCCCGGTGGGGCGGCGGGGTTTTTGCTTTTCGGTTTCCAGTCCCGTTGTCAGTGCCCTGCCATACGTTGCAGGGATGGAACACGTCATAGTGCACACAGACAGCGAGGGAATGCCGACGGCGGTGGTGAGCCGCGGCAGGGAATGGGCGGTGGGTGCTGCGCCGGTGAGGTGGTACGAACGCGTCAATTGGTGGGAGACCAGCCGCCGGATGCCGAAGGGCAACAGCGGCGTGGATGTGGAGGTCCTGCAGTTGCAGGTGCGGCTGGGTAACAACAGCCGGTCCGCGTTGACCACCATGTATCTCCAGCGTGACGGCCTGGGCGGCGGCTGGCGGCGCAGGGAGTCGGCAGCGGATGCGGCCTGACCGGCCCCGCTTGGTCCGCCGGCTTCGGGGCATTGGAAAACCCTCCACCGCGACTATTGGGGGATGCCGCGGTGGAGGGCCTGGGATGAATATACCGTGAACTCCCGGAAACAAAAAGTCCCGAGGCGCCCGCGTTATCGCCCAGGCGTCGGCGGGCACGGCAGGTCCGCCCAAGCCAGCCACTATGATGGGTTGTGTTCAGCTGAATGGACAGAGCTGATGAGTGCATGCGCCTACCGAAGGAGAATCATGGCCGATTCCCGCACCCCACGTTCCTCCGACGGGCCTGCAAGCGCTTCGCCTGCGCCTGCCGTTACCCGGGCTGCCGCCGTCCTGGAGGCACTGGCTGCGTCCGCAGGGGGACGGCTGACCCTCAGTGACCTTGCCCGCGAGCTGGGAATCCCGAAGTCCTCCACCTCCAACCTGCTGTTGGCGTTGGAGGACGCCCGCCTCATCAGCAGGCAGGGCTCCGAATTCATGCTGGGGCGCAAGCTGGTTGAACTTGGCGCGGCGTATCTCAGCCGCATGGACGAGGTCCAGGAGTTCTACCGGTACTGCGAGCAGGCGCCCACCCTTTCCGGTGAGACGGTGCGGATTGCCATGCTGGACGGGACCAATGTCATCTACCTGGCACGCTACGAGGGGCATCCGGCCGTCCGGCTCACCTCCAACATCGGCGACAAAATGCCGGTCTCCCTCTGTGCTGTGGGCAAGGTCTTGATCGCCAGGCTTCACGACCACGACATCGACGCCTTGTTCCCCGATGACGCCGAGCTGCCCGTCCTCACCCCTAAGTCCCTGCGGACCGGTCGCGAGCTCAAGGATCAGCTGCGGTCCATCCGGGAGCAGGGCTACGCCTTCGAGGACGAGGAATCCACTACGGGCGTGGTCTGCCTGGGCGTGGCCGTCCCCACCCGCGGCTCCCACGGACCCAGCCTGGGGTTGTCGGTGACGGCGCTGAAGGCAACCTATACCCCCGAGCAGGGTGCGCAGATGGTCAAGGAACTTCAGGAACTTGCACGGTCCTTGGGTAATCCCATGAGCTAGGAAGGCGTCCCGCAGGGACCGTGCATGTACTTTTTGGCTTAACCGCTTGCCTGTTGTCCAACTTGCTGTACTCTGTTCAACATAGTGATCGACATCTCGGGTGTCGTTGCTGACCCGCCAGGCCAACGGGGGCCTGGCGCGTGATGAGGGAGTTCTTGTGACAACTCGTACTAATGCACCGCAGGCCGCGGACGGCACCGCCGTCGACGCCGACCAGCTGCGAAGGGCAACTCTTGCAAGTTCCGTGGGGTCCGCACTGGAGTACTACGACTTCTATATCTACGGCCTGGCGTCCGCGCTGATCTTCGGCCCGCTTTTCTTCGCCCCGCTGGGTGAAAGCGGCGCCGTTATTGCCTCCTTCGCCACCTACGGTGTGGGATTTGCGGCCCGGCCCTTCGGCGGCATCGTCTTTGGCCACATTGGTGACAGGTTTGGGCGCAAGATGGTCCTGATCCTCACCATCGGCCTCATGGGAATGTCCAGCTTCGCCATTGGACTCCTGCCCACTTTCGACCAGGCCGGAATGCTGGGTGCGGTCCTCCTCGTGAGCCTCCGCATCATCCAGGGCCTTGGCGCCGGAGCTGAACAGGCGGGTGCCACCACGCTGATCTCCGAGGTGGCACCGCGCCGCCGTCGTGGTTTCTTTGCCGCGCTGCCCTTCGTTGGCATCCAGCTGGGCACCCTCTTGGGCGCCGGAACATTCGCCTTGATGGCCATGGCCGACAAGTCCGTCCTGCAGGGCTGGCTGTGGCGTGTGCCGTTCCTTGCCAGCATCATCCTGATCGGCATTGCGGTGTTCATCCGCCTTCGCCTGAAGGAGACGCCGGTCTTCCAGGAACTGGAAAAGCACAAGGCTGTGGTGAAGAACCCGGTGTCCCAGATCTGGCGTCATTCCAAGAAGAACGTCCTGGTGGGGATCGGCCTGCGTATGGGTGAAAACGGAAACTCCTCCATTTACTCGGCCCTGCTGGTTTCGTTCATCAGCATGCCTGCCGGTGTCTTCCCGGGCGACAAGTTCATCGGACCAACCGGACTGCTGATCGCGGCCGGCTTTGCCGCCGTCATGGTGGTCGCATTCGGTGCCTTGTCCGACCGCTACGGCCGCGTCCCCGTCTACCGCTACGGTGCCCTGTTCCAGGCGGTCATCGCGCTCCCGGCCTTCTACCTGGTGACCCTCGGCAATGTCACGCTCGTCTGGGTGGTCATGGTGGTGGGCATCGCCCTCGGCGTCCAGGCCATGCTCGGGCCGCAATGTGCCCTTCTGCCCGAGCTGTTCGGTTCCCAGCACCGCTTTACCGGAGTTGCCCTGAGCCGCGAACTCTCGGCCGTCCTCGCCGGCGGCTTCGCCCCGATGATCGGCGTCGCCCTGCTGGCGGCCACCAACCACTCCTGGCTGGTTCCCGCCCTGTACTCCCTCGTCCTCGCTGTGATCTCGTTCATCACCACGTTCTTCACGCCGGAAACCGGCGGCCGGGACCTGGTCCTCGTCGAAGACGCCAGCTGACGCCGGCCTGACGCCCGGTCCGGATCATCCGGGCCGGGCGTTTGGCGTGTGCGGGAGACAAGCCGGCCGGCATCGCGGAGGTCGGGAGGTTCCGAGGGGCGCCGTTGATGCTGCGGCCTGATGGGCAGCAGTCCGGCGCCACAAAAAGAACGGCCGCTGCATCCCCTGGGCAGGGGATGCAGCGGCCTTGCCGGTGCCTTGGCCAAGGGTCAGTAGAAGTGGACCGTGTCCACGAGGTGGGGGAGTTCGCCGCCGTCGAGGAAGGTTCGCAGGTTGCTGCAGAAACGGTCGGTGATCAGCCTGTTCTCCGCGGCGCTCAAAGCTGACGTATGCGGCGACACCAGAACCTTCGGGTGGCCCCAGAGCGGGCTTTCGAGGGGGAGCGGTTCCACTGCGAAGACATCAAGGCAGGCGTAGGAGACCTGGCCATTATCCAGGGCCTCGAGCAGCGCGTCCTCATCCACCACGGTGCCGCGTCCGACGTTGACGAAGACGGTGCCGGGTTTCATGACAGCAAATACGTCCCGGTTGAACAGCTTCTCCGTATACGGGGTGCCCGGAAGGGTGTTCACCACGGCATCGGCGGTGGCAAGGAGGCCGGGAAGGCCGTCGTTTCCGGTCACCTGGTCGATGCCTTCCAGGGGCTCCGGGGTCCTCTTGGTTCCGCTGACGGCCATGCCCAGGGCGCGGGCAAGCCGGGCCGTCTCAAGGCCGATCTCACCGAGCCCCGCAATGACCAGCCGGGAACCGCTCACCAGCCGCGTGGGAGTGCGGAGTTCCGGCCAATTCCTGGCCTGCTGGTCCAGCGCCAGCTCGGCGGTGCGTTTGAACCCGTTCAGGATGCCCATCGCTGCGAACTCGGCCAGGGGAAGCGCGTGCACGCCGGCGGACGTTGTGACCTTGAACTTTTGCAGTGTCTGCTGGTCCAGGCCAGACGCTTTAACCGCGCCGCCTGCGCCGGCTGCCATGGCGTGGACCCACTGCAGGTGTCCGTTGTCCGTGGCAATCCGGGCCAGGCCCGACGGGCTTTCGTTGGGGAATCCGTAGAGGACCTGTGCGCTGTTCAGCATCGCCCAATAGCGTTCTTCCTGTTCCGGGGTCCGCCGGAAATCCGGATCTCCGGCGTGGTCCGCCGGGAAGCGCTCCGGCGGCAGGAGGTCGGGCTCGTACAGGACGGTCACGGACGGATCAACGGCCCTGATCCGGTCCACCAGCTCGGCTTCGAGCGGCACGGCAATGGCCACGGTAGTTATGGAAGTCATGGTGTTCATCATACTGAATCATGGCTAGGATATTGAACAAATCTTTAAAGCACGATGACGTGAGGCTGGGTAAATGGAGGACAAACGCGCAGGCTTTGCAGGCCTGGGATTGATGGGCGGACTGATGGCGGCAAACGCCCTCCGCAGCGGATGGCAGGTCACGGGCTGGAACCGGTCTCCAGGGGCAGCGGCCCGGTTGCGGGACCTCGGCGGAACAATTGTCCCCGCGGTGGAAGACCTGGGCCATCTTCCCGTCATCGTTTTCATGCTTCCAGACCTGCCACACATCGAGGAGGCGGCGGCCGGGCTCCTTGCCCGGTGGAAAAAAGAGCCGCCGGCGCCCCAGACCGTCCTGCTGGTCATGAGCAGTGTCTCGCCCACCGCCGTCCAGGTTTTCGGGCGCCGCGTCACCGAGCTCACCGGCGGGCGCGCCCAGGTTGTCGACGCCCCGGTCAGCGGCGGCACCAAGGGCGCCGCGGACGGCACCCTCGCCATCATGGCCGGCGGCGAGGAGTCCGCGTTCCGCAGGGCAGAGCCGCTCCTGCAGGCCATGGGCACCACCGTCCGCCGCCTTGGTCCCCTTGGCGCAGGGTCGCTCGCCAAGGCGTGCAACCAGCTGGTCGTGGGGACGACGACGGCGGCGCTCGCCGAGGCTGCCGAACTGGCAGAGCGTTCCGGGCTCGAACCGGCGGCGCTCTTCGACGTCCTGTCGGGCGGTTTGGCCGGCAGCAGGGTGCTGGATATCGTCGGACCGCGCCTGGTCAGCAAAGACTACGCCCCCACGGGCCCGGCAAAATTCATGCACAAGGATCTTTCCTTCGTGCTCGACGCAGCCCGCGCAGCGGGAACGGCAACCCCGATCGCCACGGCCGCCGCCGAACTCTACGCCGAGCTGAAGCGCCAGGGCCTTGGCGACCAGGACCTCGCAGTAGTGCGCCAAACCATCTCCAACCTCAGCCATAGGGCCGCAGTTGCGGCGGAAGGAACAGCTGCTCCATGAGTTCACTTTTTGATTTGTCGGACCGGGTTGCGTTGGTCACCGGGTCGAGCCGGGGGATTGGCTCGTCGCTGGCCCGGGCGTTGGCGGACGCCGGTGCAACGGTTGTGTTGAATGGCATCAACGGGGAGCGGCTCAAGGAGGCCGAGGCGGCGATGGCCGCCGATTATGCCCCGGGCCGGGTGCATAGTGTCGCGTTTGACGTTACCGATGGCGAGGCGGCAGCCCGGGGTATCGCGTGGATCGAAGAGCATGTGGGTGCGTTGGAGATTCTGGTGAATAATGCCGGGATCCAGCATCGGGTGCCGATGCTGGACCTTGAGGTGGCGGATTGGGAGCGGGTGATTTCCACGGACTTGACCAGTGCGTTCCTGGTGGGGCGGGAGGCGGCCCGGTGCATGATTCCGCGGGGCCGGGGCAAGATCATCAATATCTGTTCGGTGCAGACGGACCTGGCCCGCCCCACGATTGCCCCGTATGTTGCGGCCAAGGGCGGGCTGCGGAACCTGACCCGGGCGATGACGGCCGAGTGGGCCGGGTCCGGCCTGCAGGTCAACGGGATCGCGCCGGGGTATATCCACACCGAGATGACGCAGAACCTGGTGGATGACGAGCAGTTCAATGCCTGGATCCTGGGCCGGACCCCGGCCCGCCGCTGGGGCACGCCGAGGGACCTGGCCGGGCCGGTGGTCTGGCTGGCCTCGGACGGGTCGGATTTTGTGAACGGGCAGACCATTTTCATCGACGGCGGAATGACGGTGGTGGTCTGATGCCCGCGAACACACCCGTCCAGGCAGGGGCCCACATGCTGCCCGGCTCCGGGCCGGCCGTGGTGGCCCACGCCGCGGGGGATCTCCGGGTCGATGTGGTCCCGCTGGCCCGGCCGGCGGATGACCAGGCCGTGGTTGAGGTCTTGTATGGCGGGATCTGCGGGTCGGACCTGCATTACTGGCTGCACGGGGCGGCCGGGGAATCCATCCTGAAGGCGCCCTTGGTGCTGGGCCACGAAATCTCCGGTGTGGTGGTCCGCGCCGCGGCCAACGGCCAGGGGCCGCAGCCCGGAACCGCCGTCGCCGTCCACCCCGCCACCCCCGGTCCGGGCGCGGCCCGGTACCCTGTGGACCGGCCCAACCTCTCACCCGGGTGCACGTACCTGGGCAGCGCCGCCCGCTACCCGCACACCGACGGCGCCTTCAGCCGGTACGTGAACCTGCCCGTCCGGATGCTCCGGGCCCTGCCCGAGGGCATCGACCTGCGCACAGCCGCCCTGGTCGAACCCGCGTCCGTGGCCTGGCACGCCGTCTCCCGGGCCGGGGACGTGGCCGGGAAGACCGCGCTGGTGATCGGCTCCGGCCCCATCGGTGCCCTCGCCGTCGCGGTCCTCAAACGCGCCGGAGCCGCGCACATCACCGCTGTGGACCTCCATCCCAAGCCGCTGGAGATCGCCAAGGCCGTCGGCGCGGACCAGGTCATCAACGCCGCAGACACCGAAGCGATCGCCGCCGTGGAGGCCGATGTGGTGATCGAATCCTCCGGCAACCACCACGGACTGGCCTCCGCCATCCGCGGCGCGGTCCGCGGCGGGACCGTGGTCATGGTGGGGCTGCTGCCCACCGGCATGCAGCCGCTGCCCATCTCGCTGGCCATCACCCGCGAGCTGGACCTCAAAGGCTCCTTCCGCTTCAACGACGAAATCGACCAGGTCATCGCGGCGCTTGCCGACCGGTCCCTGCACATCAGCCCCGTCATCACCCACCAATACCCCGTGGAGGACGCCCTGCACGCCTTCGAGGTCGCCAAAGACTCCACCAGCTCCGGCAAAGTCCTCCTCAGCTTCGACGGGAACGGAAGCAGCTGACCGTTACTGCCGGACGGGGATGAACACCCGCGGTTGCTCCGTCCAGGTGTCAGCCATCTGTGACATGGTCCGCCGCATGATCCGGTCCGATGCCTCGCGGGCAGCGGGAGCGTCGCCCTTGGCGATCGCGTCTGCCACATCTTCGTGCCACTGCAGGGCGGCCTGGTGGGGATGGTCCGGCATCAGGCCGTGTACCGTCCGGCCCGTCAGTGTTTCGGCCACCTGCCCCATCAGGTTGGCGAACATCTCGTTGCCGGAGCCGGAGAGCAGCAGCGAATGGAAGCGGATATCCAGTTCCAGGAAGCGGGCAACCTCGCCCTTGTTGCCGGCCTCCCGCATGGCGCGGGCAACATCCACGAGTTCCAGGCGCAGCGGCGCCGGCGCGTTCTCTGCCGCCAGTTCGGCGGCTGCAGGTTCGACGGCGGCACGGAGTTCGGCGAGGGAGCGAAGCTGGGCTCCGCGCGCATCGCTGGCCAGCCGCCACCGGATCACCTGCGGGTCAAAGGGGTTCCAGCGGCTTGAGGGCAACACCCGGATCCCCACCCGCTTGGTGGTTTCCACCAGCCCCAGGGACTGCAGGACGCGCACGGCTTCACGGATTACGGAGCGGGAAACCTTCAGTTCATCCTCCAGCTGCTCGGCGAGCATGACGTGTCCGGCGGGGAGATCCCCTGAGATGATCCGGGTGCCCAGGTTCTCGATGGCACGGTGGTGGAGGCTGCTGGTCATGCTGTAAGCCTAGTTGCTGGCGGATGCGGGATTGCCGGCTGACCCGGACGGCCGGGACAGGGGAGTGCGGCAGTCCTAGACTGGCAGCGACACAATCGGTTTCATGACGCGGACGTTACTTTCGCGTCACCGCCAGAATATATATGCTTTATTCCGACCCCCTGATATGCCCCGGCGTCCCACCCCGCACCGGAACCTGGATCCGGGGCAAACAATGAATTGGAGTTATTGATGTCTGCACACATCGGTGTCACCGGCCTCGCAGTGATGGGCGCCAACCTTGCCCGCAACCTCGCCCGCAACGGGTTCACGGTTGCCCTGCACAACCGGTCGGTGGAAAAGACCGACGCACTGCTGGAGAAGCACGGCTCGGAGGGCGATTTCATCCGGACCGAATCCTTGCAGGAGCTGGTCAATTCCCTGGAGAAGCCGCGCCGGGTGCTGATCATGGTCAAGGCCGGAAAGCCGGTCGATTCGGTGATCGAGCAGCTGGAACCGTTGCTGGAACCGGGCGACATCATCATCGACGCCGGCAACTCACACTACGAGGACACCCGCCGCCGGGAAGCCGCGCTGGCCAAGAAGGATCTGCACTTCGTGGGCGTCGGCGTCTCCGGCGGCGAAGAGGGTGCCTTGAACGGTCCGTCCATCATGCCCGGCGGCTCCAAGGAGTCGTACAAGGCCCTGGGTCCGCTGCTGGAAAAGATTTCGGCAAAGGTGGACGGTGAGCCCTGCTGCGCGTGGATTGGCACCGATGGCGCCGGCCACTTCGTCAAAATGGTCCACAACGGCATCGAATACGCCGACATGCAGGTCATCGGCGAGGCCTTCGACCTCCTGCGCTCCGGTGCCGGCATCGAACCGGCCGAGCAGGCAAAGATCTTCTCCGAGTGGAACCAGGGCGAACTCTCGTCCTTCCTGATCGAGATCTCCGCCGAGGTCCTGGGCCACGTCGATGCCAAGACCGGCAAGCCGTTCGTGGATGTCGTCGTCGACGCCGCGGGCCAGAAGGGCACTGGACGCTGGACCGTGATCTCGGCCCTGGAGCTCGGTTCCCCCGTGTCCGGCATCGCCGAATCGGTCTTCGCCCGTGCGCTCTCCTCCCAGGCTGCCCAGCGCAAGCTTGGCCAGGAGCTGCTGGCGGGCAACGAGGCAACGGTTGAGATCCCCGAGACGTTCGTTGAGGATGTCCGCCAGGCGCTCTACGCCTCCAAGCTGGTCTCCTACGCGCAGGGCCTGGACATGCTGACCTCGGCAGCCAAGGAATACGGCTGGGACCTCAAGCTGGACGAAATCGCTTCCCTTTGGCGCGCCGGCTGCATCATCCGCGCGGAGCTCCTCAAGGACATCACCAAGGCCTACGCTGCTGAGGAGAAGCCCGCAAACCTGCTGTTCGCACCGGCGTTCACCAAGGCCATTGGCGACGCCCTCCCGGCGTGGCGGCGGGTAGTAGCCACCGCCGTGCAGCTCGGCATCCCGGTGCCGGTGTTCTCCTCCTCGCTGGCGTACTACGACGGCCTGCGCCGCAAGCGCGTTGCCGCCGCCCTGATCCAGGGCCAGCGCGACCTCTTCGGCGCCCACACCTACGGCCGTGTGGACACCGAAGGCACGTTCCACACCCTCTGGGGCGAGGACAAGTCCGAAATTTCGGCAGTCGACACGCACTAGCCCACAGGTCTTCCGGCGCGGCGGCCGGCGCTTCCCGATACTCTGGGGGCGCCGGCCGTCGGCATTTTCGGCCGCACCGCCCCTCATCCGCGCAGCCCGCCCTCCCTCCGGGGCGGCGTCCCAAGGAGTCCGCCATGAACCAGCCCGTCGCTTTCGTTACCGGTGCGTCCACTGGAATCGGCTTCGAAGCTGCCCGGAAGCTCGCAGCCCGCGGATTCACCGTGTACGCCGGTGCCCGCCGGGTGGAGAAGATGGAACCGCTCAAGGCCGACGGCGTCCGGACCCTGGCGCTCGATGTGACGGACGAGGCGTCGATGGTCGCCGCCGTCGGGGAAGTCTTGTCGGCCCACGGCCGGATCGACGTGCTGGTCAACAACGCCGGCTACGGATCCTACGGCTCGCTTGAGGACGTCGAATTGGCGGAGGGCCGCCGGCAGTTCGACGTCAACCTGTTTGGCTTGGCACGGATGACGCAGCTCGTGCTGCCGGCCATGCGGGCCGCCGGCCGGGGGCGGATCATCAATATCTCCTCGATCGGCGGAAAGATGTACGAGCCCCTGGGCGCCTGGTACCACGCCACCAAGTTCGCCGTTGAGGGCCTTAGCGATTCGCTCCGGGTAGAACTCAAGCCACACGGCATCGACGTCTCCATCGTCGAACCGGGCGGCACCCAGTCCGAGTGGGGCGCCATCTCCGCGGAGGGCCTGCTGGCGAATTCGGGGACCGGACCGTACGCCGCCCAGGCCAAGGTGGTGGCGGCAGCGCTGGCTTCAACCGACGGTTCGGCGTTGTCCTCGCACCCCGCCGTGATAGCGGACGCAATCGTTCATGCCGCCACCTCGCCTCGGCCCAGGACCCGCTACCCGGTGGGCAAGGGCGCACGGGCCATCCTGCTGCTGCGCCGGCTGCTTCCGGACCGCGCCTTCGACACCGTGCTGTGGAACATCTACAAGCGCTTCCCCGGCTAACAGGACAGCGGGCCAAGCTAGGGCCCGAACTTCGTCCAGGCAACGCCGGACCCTAGATCCGGTACTCGATATCGTATTCGGCCGGATCCACTGCGGGTTTGGTTTCCCGCTGCGCATCGCGGTGCCGCCACTTGGCAGGAACGCCGGTAACGATCGACTCCGGCGGCGCGTCCTTGACCACGACCGCGTTGGCACCGACCGCGCTGTCCCGGCCAATGGTAATGGGCCCCAGGATTTTGGCTCCCGCACCGATCGTCACGCGGTCCCCGATGGTGGGGTGGCGTTTAATCCGGGCCAGAGAGCGGCCGCCCAGCGTGACGCCGTGGTAGATCATCACGTCCTCGCCAATTTCCGCGGTCTCACCGATCACCACCCCCATGCCGTGGTCGATGAAGAACCTGCGGCCGATGGTGGCACCCGGATGAATCTCGATGCCGGTGGCAAACCTGCCCAGCTGCGACAGGAGCCGTGCCGGAAAACGCAGGGCAGGGTTCTGCCACAACCGGTGGGTCAGCCGATGGATCCAGATGGCGTGCAGGCCGGAATAGGCGAAAAAGTTCTCAAAAGAACCTCGAGCCGCCGGGTCGTGGGACCGGGCGGCCTCGAGGTCTTCTTTCAGTCTTGCGAAAAAGCCCACAAAGTTCTTTCTACAGGAAACGGGCGGGCAGCTCAGTCTGCTTAGCCCCGGATGTCGTCATAGAGCACGGTGGAGATGTAACGCTCACCGAAGTCGCAGACCACGGCCACGATCAGCTTGCCCGCGTTTTCGGGGCGCTTGGCCAGTTCCAGCGCACCCCAGACGATGGCGCCCGAGGAGATGCCGCCCAGGATGCCTTCCTTGATGCCCAGCTCGCGGGCAACCCGGACCGAGTCCTCAAGCGAAGCGTCGATGACCTCATCGTAGACGGTGGTGTCCAGCAGTTCCGGAACAAAGTTCGCGCCGAGGCCCTGGATCTTGTGCGGGCCAGGAGCGCCGCCGTTCAGGATGGGGGAGTCCTTGGGTTCCACGGCCACGATCTGCACGCCGGGCTTGCGCTCCTTCAGCACCTGTCCGACGCCGGTGATGGTTCCGCCGGTGCCGACGCCCGCCACGAAGATGTCAACGGCACCGTCGGTGTCGGCCCAGACCTCTTCTGCGGTGGTCTTCCGGTGGATCTCCGGGTTGGCTTCGTTGGCAAACTGCTGTGCCCAGATGGAGTTCTCCGTGTTGGCCACGATCTCCTGGGCCTTTTCCACGGCTCCGCGCATACCCTCGGAGCCCGGGGTCAGCACGATCTCGGCGCCGAAGGCGCGCAGCATGACGCGGCGTTCGGTGGACATGGTTTCCGGCATGGTGAGGATGACCTTGTAGCCGCGCGCGGCACCGACCATGGCCAGGGCGATGCCCGTGTTGCCGGAGGTGCCCTCGACGATGGTGCCGCCGGGCTTCAGTGCACCCGACTTTTCCGCGGCGTCGATGATGGCGACGCCGATACGGTCCTTGACGCTGTTGGCCGGGTTGTAGAACTCCAGCTTGACCGCAACGGTGGCGTCCAGTCCCTCGCTGAGCCGGTTCAACCGAACCAGCGGGGTCCCGCCGACCAGTTGCGTTACATCGTCATAGATCCGTGCCATGTACATACGCCTATCTCTAAGGGGTGAATACTGAGGTCAGCCTAACGAGGCCGCGTAACGCAGGCTAAGCGTTAAGCCATGCAGAGTAATATTTCCTGGCCTTGGCCAGCTTGGGGTTGATGATCACCTGGCAGTACCCCTGTTCCGGGTGCTTGGCGTAGTAGTCCTGGTGGAATTCCTCCGCCACGTGGAACCGCGGCAGGCGGCTGACTTCGGTGACGATGGGGTGCTTCCACAGCGCCTGGTTGCGTTCGATCGCTTCCTCGAACAGGATCTTTTCCTCCGTGGTCTCGTAGAACATGGAGGAACGGTACTGGGTACCCACGTCGTACCCCTGGCGGTTGAGCGTGGTGGGGTCGTGCAGGGCAAAGAACATGTCCAGGATGACTTCGGCCGGAATGACCTCCTCGTCGAAGGTCACGGCCACAACCTCCGCGTGGCCGGTGGTGCCGCTGCACACCGAGTAGTAGTCGGGATGGGGATCGTGGCCGCCGGTATAACCGGACACCACCGAGGTGACGCCCCTGGTCTTCTGGTAGACAGCGTCGAGGCACCAGAAGCAGCCCCCGCCAAGAACAAAAGTTTTCATGACCTCTTCAATGGTTGACGGCCCCGGATGATTCCCGCCGGCCCTTCCCGGCACCGCAACATGCGGCGCCGGGAAGGCGATGGGGTAAAACTAAGACTATGGAACCTGTGGACACCGACGTTACCGGCCAGGCAGATCACGACGGCGAAGCCTCCTCCGACGCGCTGGGCCACGACAGTGCCCCCGAGGCTCCCACCCTGGCCGAATTGTTGCTTGCCGTTGAGGAACTGTGGCCCGAATCGCTGGCGGAGAACTGGGACGAAGTGGGGCTCGTGGCAGGCCACCCGTCCGCGCCCGTCAGCAAGGTGATGTTCGCGGTGGACCCCACCCTGGAGGTCATCGAAGAAGCCGTTGAGTGGGGTGCCGGCCTCCTCATTACCCACCATCCGCTGCTGCTGAAAGGTGTCACGTCGGTGGCGGCAACCACGGCGAAGGGACGGGCTGTCCACCGGCTGATCGAGTCGGGGACGGCACTGCTGACCGTGCACACCAACGGCGACTCCGCCGTCGGCGGCGTTTCCGATGTCCTGGCCGACGCGCTGGGACTGCAGGATGTTGCCCCGCTCACCGCGGCGGCCAACGGGCTGCCGGAGGAAGGCATTGGGCGGGTCGGCGACCTGGCGGACGCCATGAGCCTGGGCGATTTCGCTGCACGGGTGTTCGGCATCCTTCCCTCCGTCGCCGGGGGTGTGCGCGTTTCCGGGGACAAGGACGGCGTGGTGCGGCGGATTGCAGTGTGCGGCGGCGCCGGCGATTCCCTGTTCAACGAGGTCAGGGCCAGCAACGCGGACGTGTACGTCACCGCGGACCTTCGCCACCACCCTGCGTCCGAGGCCCGGGAAGCTGCCCTCAACGGCCGGCCCTACCTGGTGGACGTCTCGCACTTTGCCAGTGAATGGCTCTGGTTGCCGGCCGCCGCCGCAGCCTTGGGCAACGTCCTGGCGGACCAGGGGCACGACCTGGAGATCCGGGTCAGCACCACCAACAGTGATCCTTGGGACTTCATCCTCACTCCGGGCTGAGCCCGGCAGCGAGGCAACGGTTCAGCCCAGGCGATAGAGTCTAGGAAGCGCCCATAGGGTGCCCGGCCCCTGGCCGGAAAGGATCAAGCGGAGGTAACAGTGGCGAAGGCAGCACCGGCGGAACAGTTGAAGTTGCTCGAACTGCAAGGACTGGACGCCAGGCTGACCGGCCTCGCCAACCGCCGTCGGACGCTCGAAAATGATCCCCGGATCAAGGACCTCGAAGCGGCCCTGTCCGTGGCCAACGGAGAACTGGGCGCGGCCAAGGTGGCCGTGCATGACGCCGAAGCCGCGCTCAAGCGGGCGGAAGCCGACGTCGAACAGGTCGCTTCGCGCATCGAACGCGACGAGGCCAGGCTCAACAGCGGAACCGGGCTCTCCAAGGACCTTGTGGCCCTGCAGAAGGACATTGAATCGCTGAACAAGCGGCGCTCAGACCTCGAAGACGTGGAACTGGAAATCCTGGAGCGGCTGGACGCGTTGCGGGAACGGCAGGCCGCCCAGCAGGCGATCGTTGATGACATCCAAGGCTCGTTCGGCACGATCCGGGCAGAGCTGGACGCAGCCCTCGCCGAGGTGGCCGCCGAAGCCGAAGGGCTCGTGGCCCGGCGCGCCGAATTTGCGGCAGGCCTTGACGCAGGCATGCTGGCCGTCTACGAAAAGACCCTCGCCAAGCGGGGCGTGGGCGCCGCGCGGCTCTTCCACGGGACATCGGAGGCCTCGGGGATGAAACTCAGCCCAGGCGACCTTGCCGAGATCAAGGCGGCCGCGGCGGATGACATCGTGTTCTGCCCGGATTCCGGCGCCATCCTGGTCCGCTCGGACGACTGGGCCTGAACCGCCGGCGCCTCAGCCCGGCAGGATGATGTTCAGGGCATGGGGCCTGCGTGCCGTACCCGGCACCAGCTCCGCGTCCCATTTTTCGCGCGCAACCTTCAGCAGGTCCGAGGCCGCAGCCGGAGCCTTCCCGCGGCGGGCCAGGAGGTGCCGGGCCAGTTCGCCGCGGGTGTGCTTGGCGAAATGGCTCACCACTTTCCGGACTCCTGCGGCTTCGGTAAAGACGTTCACCGTGACCGTACGCTCCGGCGGCGCCGCCCAGGCGGCCGCGTAGGTGCTCGAACGGCAGTCAACCACCAGATGGCCCTCCGCGGCGCGGCCCAGCGTGTCATCCAGCTGTGCCTTCCAGAACGAAGCCAGCCGGCCGACGTCGGGCAATGCCGTCCCCATGGAAAGCCGGTAGGCGGGCACGCTGTCGCCAAAGCGGATTGCCCCCCACAGCGCGGAGACCACCAGCACGGACTCGTCGGCCTTGCGCCGCTGCGCGGGCGTCAGGCTCCGGTATCCCAGGGCGTCATACAGAACCCCCGAGTAGATGCTGTGTGCCGGCGCGGCCGGCTCAGCGTGGAGGCGGGTGTTGCGTTCGACGTCGTCCCGCAGCGAGGCGCCCACGCCCAGCAGCGAGAGGGCGTCCGGGTGCCCGCTGACCGCTTCCAGCGCCGCCAGGACCTTGGTGCGGCAGGGATTGAGCTCAGGGAAACTCAGCGAGGGCCAGTCGACGGCGGACCCGCGGCGCGCGGGTGTCTTGCCTTCGGAAGGGGGTAGCAGAATCAGCACCGTCCGATCCTACCGGCGACAAAAGCGGTCGGAGGCGCCCGGTAGACTGGATCCGGATGGGACAGCCAGACGGCCGCGCGCCACGCAAGTGGCTCGAGGAACGTCCGGGCTCCGCAGGGCAGGGTGGTGGGTAACGCCCACTCGGGGTAACCCGCAGGCCAGTGCCACAGAAAACAGACCGCCTGCATGTCCGGCCTTGGCCGGAGAGGGCAGGTAAGGGTGAAACGGTGGTGTAAGAGACCACCAGCTTCCCGGGTGACCGGGAAGGCTAGGTAAACCCCACCCGGAGCAAGGCTAGACAGGACACGTTCGAGGGCTGCCCGCCCGAGTGTCCGGGTAAGCCGCTGGAGGGTGCCGGCAACGGTACTCGTAGATGGATGGCCGTCGCTCCCTTGCCGGCAACGGCAGGGGAGAACAGAACCCGGCGTACCGGCTGTCCCATCCGCAAAACCGGGTTTGACCTTGGGCGCTGTGTTGGGGATGCTGGACCGTGCCCGTTATTACTGATCTCCGGCCGGCCGCCGGAACGGCCGGAACCCTGCCCGGCCTGCGCTCCCAAATTGTCGCCTTTGCGGGCTTCCTTGGACTGTCTGCTGCGGCGTGGGTGCTTGCCTCGATCCCCATCATCCTCAATTCCACGGGCTGGTATGCCGGCTCGCTCAAGGCGCCGTGGATGCCGCCGTCGCTGATGTTCCGGATCACCTGGATGGTGCTGTACGTCGGGGTGGCCGCCGCGGCGTGGCTGGTCTGGCGCAAAGGTGGATTGACCGGCCCGGCCCTGGCAGGGTACTCCGTCCAACTCGTGCTCAACGCCGCGTGGCCGGTGGCGTTTTTCGCGATGTACCCCATGGCAGGCGCCGCGGCTTTGTGGGCGGCATTCCTCGTCATCTGCACCCTGGCCGCGACCCTGGCGTTCCTGATCGTCCGGTTCGGCCCGGTGGACGCCACCGCAGGGCTGCTGGTGTTGCCGTACTTCTCCTGGGTGGTCTTTTCCGCCAGCCTCAACTTGTATGCTGCCATCCACAACTGAGCCCACGGGGTGAGCCGTGTGAGTGATTTCACGCAGCGCAGGCGTGTTCGGGGGGCTGCGCCAAATTAGAATGGATCCCGGACGCAGGAGTTCTACCGCCGAAAGTTGCGTTCGCAGCCGGCGGTTTTTCTTTGCACGCGATCCAGGTGCCTGGGGGCCGACCCCTGCAGGTGCCGGTGCCCCTGGACATCATCAGGTGGCCTACATCTGTGTACGAGGACGTACACGGCTGACCCGAGGAAGGTATTTCAGTGAGCCAGACGTCTGATTCTTGTCTTGATACGTGGATGGGCCGGGAGGCCCTCGCCGAGGCCATGATCCCGGTGATCGGCAGGCTGTACCGGGAAAACAACGTGGTGACCAGCATCCACGGCCGGAGCCTGATCAACAAGTCCACCATGAACATCCTCAAGGCACATCGCTTCGCGCGCCGGATGAGCAAGGACGAACTGCTCCTGGAGGACACGGCACCGCTGCTCAACACGCTGGCCGGGCTGGACCTGGGCGCCGCCGCGATCGACATCGCCCGCCTGAACCAGAAATTCAAGGAAGAGGGCAACGGGGCCACCCTTGAAGAGTTCCTCCGCGCCGAACTCGCCGAGATCGTTGGCAAGCGTGGCGGCGACGAACGCACCAGCACCGATGTGGTGCTCTACGGCTTCGGCCGCATCGGCCGGCTCCTGGCACGCCTGCTGATCGAAAAGGCCGGTGGCGGCCACGGCCTGCGCCTGCGCGCCATCGTGGTCCGCCGCGGGTCCGACAACGACCTTTCCAAGCGGGCCAGCCTGCTCCGCCGGGACTCGGTCCACGGTTCCTTCGAGGGCACCATCCGGATCGATGAAGAGGCCAACACCATTACGGCCAACGGCGTCCGTATCCAGGTGATCTACTCGAACGATCCCGCCACCATCGACTACACCGCCTATGGAATCAAGGATGCCCTGGTGGTGGACAACACGGGCCGCTGGCGCGACGCCGAAGGACTGTCCCAGCACCTCCAGAGCAAGGGTGTTGCACGCGTCCTGTTGACGGCTCCGGGAAAGGGTGAACTGAAGAACATTGTCCACGGCATCAACCACCGGGACATCGACGACTCCGACCGGATCGTTTCCGCAGCCTCCTGCACCACCAACGCCATCACTCCGGTCCTGAAGGCCATCAACGACAAGTTCGGCGTGATCCACGGGCACGTGGAAACCGTGCACTCCTTCACCAACGACCAGAACCTGATCGACAACTTCCACAAGGGCGACCGCCGCGGACGCTCGGCCGCGCTGAACATGGTCATCACCGAAACCGGTGCCGCCAAGGCGGTGGCCAAGGCCCTGCCCGAGCTCCTGGGCAAGCTGACCGGCAGCTCCATCCGCGTTCCCACCCCGGACGTCTCCCTGGCCATCCTGAACCTCAGCCTGGAGAACGGCACCACCAAGGATGAGGTGAACAACTACCTGCGCGAGATGTCGCTGCACTCGGACCTGCGCAAGCAGATCGACTACATCGACTCGCCCGAGGTGGTCTCCACCGACTTCGTGGGTTCCCGCCGCGCCGGCATCGTTGACGGCCTGGCCACGGTGTCCACGGACAAGAACCTGGTCCTCTACGTCTGGTACGACAACGAATTTGGCTACAGCTGCCAGGTGGTCCGGGTCATGGAGGAGATGGCCGGCGTGAACCCGCCGTCGTTCCCTGCCAAGGAAAGCGCGGCCGCCCTGGCCGCCATCGCCGTCTGACCAAAAGCGACACGTCCTGCCAATTCCCGGCTGGTTCACTGGAATCAGCCGGGAAACCGGACCAGACTGGTGGCATGGACAACGAATCGACGCTTCAGCACGAGACCACCCTCGAACACGCACTCGACGTGGCGAAGGCCAACCACAAGGAAGCCCTCAGGCTCCTGGAGGGCGCCCGCGCCGCCCACCAGGCCGGGGACGCCAGCGAGGAGCGCGTCCGCCAACTCGAGGAACTCCTGGCCACCGCGGAGGAGGACCTCCGGAGGGTCACGCGCGAGCAGTAGATGCCGCGGGCGGGTGAGGGATCACCCGTCCTCCACAGTGTGGATATCGGCCGCCGGCCGGGCTCCCCGTCCTAGGCTCGTGGGGTGCCTCCCACTAGTGATCCGGTATCACCGCCGTGACTGTCAGCTGGTCCGACTATCGCCGTGCCCGCCGCCGGTCCCGGCAGGCTTGGGGTCTGCTGGCCGCCTTCGCCGTCTCAGCGGTGGCCGCGCTTTTCTGGTTCTTCACCGCCGGACAGTTCGCGGCAGCCGGACCTGCGGCCGCCGGGCCGACGGAGGCGCCGGTGTTCGATGCCGCCTGGATGAAGCCGGTGGCGGAGCCCCATCCGGTACCGGGAGGGGCCGCCGTTTCTGCCCTGGATGGCCTGGCCGTGAAGGGCAGGGCGCCGAATACGGGCTACAGCAGGGAAGCCTTCGGCCAGGCGTGGCTGGATGCGGACCGGAACGGGTGCGATACCCGCAACGACATCCTGCGGCGCGACCTCGCGGGAGTCATCTTCGCCGACGGTTCCACGTGCCAGGTATCGGGCGGTCATTTCCAGGAGCCGTACACCGGACACGCCATTGAATTCCGCCGCGGCGCCGACACCAGCAGCGCGGTGCAGATCGACCATGTGGTGGCCCTGGGCGACGCCTGGCAAAAGGGAGCACAGGGCCTGACCCCGAAGGAACGCCAGAGCCTCGCCAACGATCCGCTCAACCTGATCGCCGCCGACGGGCAGGCGAACCAGAAAAAGGGTGCCGGTGACGCCGCAACCTGGCTTCCGAAAAACACTGCGATCCGCTGCCACTATGTAGCCCGGCAGATCTCCGTCAAGGCCGCCTACGGCCTGTGGGTGACTGCGGCGGAGAAGGATGCCATGAAGAAAGTGCTGGCATCCTGCCCCGGGCAGCCAACGATCACCGCCGGCTGAGGGGCGGCCCGGGAACCGCTTAGTGGCCGAACGGGTCGGGATCGACGCCGGGCATCCAGGTCAGCCCTGGCACGCCCCACCCGTTCTTCTTGGCCTGTTTCAGGGCCTTCCGGGCGTAGCGGTCCATCAACCGGTTGACGTACAGCTTGCCGTCCAGATGGTCGAATTCATGCTGGATGACCCTGGCAAACCAGCCCGTCGCCTCGAACTTCACCGGCTCGCCGAAACCGTCGAAGCCTTCCACCCGGGCCCACTCGGCCCGCTTCAGCGGGTACTGCTCGCCCGGGAAGGACAGGCAGCCCTCTTCTTCCTCGTCCGGGTCCGGGGCGGCGCCGGAAACCTTGGAGAGGGTGAGGACAGGGTTCACCAGCACACCGCTCAGTGGCGCGCCGTCGTCGTTGGCGTACTTGTAGACGAAGATCCGCTTGCCCACGCCGACTTGCGGCGCCGCGAGACCCACGCCGTTGGCGGCGTCGTTGGTCTCGAACATGTCGGCAATCAGGCTGCGCAGATCGTCGTCGAAAACCTCGACTTCGGCTGCCCGGCGGTGCAGGACGGGCTCGCCCCAGATGGTAATCGGCAGAACGGTCATAGCATTAGTCCTTCGGCTTCGGGGCCGGCAGCGCCGGCGTCCCTGCACGTATCTTGGTGGGACACAACAAAGGAGGCCGCACCGGATATCCGGTGCGGCCTCCTTGTTGACGGCTGCAAGTGCCGCCCCGTGAGGGTGAGCGACGGGGGTTGAACCCGCGACCTCCTGGACCACAACCAGGCGCTCTGCCAACTGAGCTACGCCCACCATGTGTTTCAAGGTCAGGCCGTGTTACCGGCTCCCTGGAAACGCAACTCAAATAGCTTACCTGCTCGGAAGGGGTGCTTTGTCCACTTTCGGCGATTTCCGCGAAATTTCCTCCAAACGTGGCGCAGATTACTCGCCGGCAGGGTTGGCAGCGTCGCCGCTGGTGATGCGCCTGGCGATCTTCTGGGCGGTGGCGCTGTCAGGGCCCGGCGCCGGCACGAACACCGCTTCGCGGTAGTAGCGGAGTTCATCAATGGAGTCCTTGATGTCGCCCAGTGCCCGGTGGCCGCCCTTTTTCGCCGGTGACTGGAAGTACGCCCGCGCGAACCAGCGGCGGGAGAGTTCCTTGATGGTGCTGACGTCAATCACCCGGTAGTGCAGGTGCTCCACGACGGCGGGCATGTCGCGGGAGAGGAACACCCGGTCGGTGCCCACGGAGTTGCCGCCCAGGGGAGCCTTCCGCGGATCCGGAACCCACGCGGAGATGTACTCCATGACGGCGGCCTCAGCCTCCGCCATGGTCTTGCCGTGGGGGAGTTCCGCCAGGAGCCCGGACTTGGTGTGCATGTCCCGGACGAAGTCGGACATCTGGGCGACGGCCGCGTCCTCGGGCTTGACCACCACGTCGACACCGTCCCCGAGGATGTTCAGTTCCGAATCGGTGACCAGGGCTGCCACCTCGATGAGGGCGTCGTTCTTGATGTCCAGGCCGGTCATTTCGCAGTCGATCCAGACGATTCGTTCGTTAGATATAGGCACCGGACCAGCCTACCGTTACCGCCCCGGACGCCCCGCCGATGCTAGGATTTCGGGTACGCGGCGGGTCGCCCCGCCGCCTTCGAAGATGTTCCGGCCGCCCACGCGGTCCGCCGGGTAACAGCGGAAACGCAAGAAGATTGGACATTCCTGAGATGACGGCGCCTGTGCCCGCAACGGGGGAGATGGCGGCGGCTGGTACTGCCCCGGCGGGCGGTGCCGAGGTGGACAATCCCCGCTCTCCACTGCTTGCCGGCTTCCTCGGGTCGATGTTCATGATGTTCGGTTCCGCCGGCGTGGGCTGGCTCGCGCCGGTCTCCGAACTCCGCCGCATGCCGCTGTTCATCTGGATGCGCACCGAAGCGCCGGGCGTGGCCCTGTCCATCGTGCTAGTCGCGGCAGGGGGCATGCTGCTGGTGCGCGCCTGGCTGCGGCTCGGCCAAAAAGTCCGGGTGTGGGGCGGCCAGGCCCGTCGCGCCACGTTGGCGGCGGTGGTGGCGTGGGGGCTCCCCATGATGTTCAGCGTCCCGTTGTTCAGCCGCGACGTCTATGCCTACATCGGCCAGGGGCGGCTGATGGTGGAAGGGTTCAACCCGTACGAAAACGGCATTTCCGCCCTGTCCAACTACTTCCAGCTGGGAGCCGACAAGCAGTGGACCGAAGCTCCGGTTCCCTACGGCCAGCTGTTCCTCTGGATCGAGCAGTTCGTTGTGTGGGTGACCAACGTCCAGCCGGAAGCCTGCATCATGCTGTTCCGGCTGGTTGCCTTGGCCGGCGTGGTGCTCTGCGTGATCTACGTGCCCCGGCTCGCAGAGCTGCACGGCATCAACCCGCACAGGGCCTTGTGGCTCACCGCGGCCAACCCGCTCTTCCTGACCAACTTCATTGCCAGCGTGCACAATGACTCACTCATGATCGGGCTGGCCCTTGCCGGGCTCTACTACTCCGCGACCCGCCGGGAGGTCCGGGGCGTCGCGCTGGTCACGCTGTCCATCGCCGTCAAGCCCATCACCATCGTGTTCCTTCCGTTCATCGGCCTCCTCTGGGCGGGCAGGAACGCGGGGTGGCTGCGAAAGATCGCATTCTGGGCGCTCACGGCCGGCCTGAGCCTGGCGTTGCTGGCCCTGATGAGCCTGGTCAACGGCTTCGGCTTCGGCTGGATCAACGGACTCTCCGCCCCCGGCAGTATCTCCATCTGGTATGCCCCGGTGGGCCTGCTCGGCATGGTGGTGGGGTCCCTTGCCAACGCGTTCGGCCTCGACGGCTCAGTCCCGGCGGGCTGGGTGTTCGACGCCGGCAAGCTGCTTGCCGTGGCCATCCTTGCCTGGCAGATCCTCAAGGGCGACCATGACCGGCTGATGCGCCGTCTCACGCTCGGCCTGGCCGCCGTGGTCCTGCTGGCCCCCATCATCCAGTCCTGGTATGTAGTGTGGCTGATTCCGTTGTTCGCCGTGACGGGCATTCGTAATGACTGGCAGGTCAAGGCCCTGTACTTCGTGGTGTCGTTCTTCATGATCTACGCAATCTCGGACCAGCTGGACGTCTTTCCCTACCTGCAGACCCAGGACCTGGGCTTCGCCCTCCTGCTGGCCCGGATTGCGGCTGCCCTGACCGCCTTGCTCTTTGGGCTTTACCTGATCTTTTGGGATCCCGGCACCCGCCGGCTGTTCCGGAAGTCGCACGAGCCCGTCGTCGAACGTCCCGTCATTTAGCGGGGACGCTGCGGCCGGCCGGCGCTGATCCTCCGCAGGGCCTCCCTGCGGGACAACGGACTCATCTCCTGCCCGTGCAGGGCGACGAATTCCTGCACCCACTCCGGCGCCGTTTTGGCGTACTCGCGCAGCGCCCAGCCGATCGCTTTGCGGATAAAGAATTCCCGGTCCGCCAGGTTCGGTTCAATGACATCGGCAAGCAGCACCGTATCGGTGGCTTCCTTGGCCCGCAGCTGCGATGTGATGGAAGCGCGCCGAATCCAAAAGTCCGGATCACGGCTCCACGTCCTCAGCACCGCGGACATCTCGGCCGGGTGAGCCAGCAGCAGGTTGCAGATCCTGCCGGACACGCCGTCTGCGAAATCCCACCATGCTCCGGTGCGGATGATTTCCTCGTACACCGGCAGCGTGTCCAGGTCTTTGGCAACCAGCCGGTTGCCGGTCAGGTCGATGGCTGCATAGCGTTCTTCCCGGAACGCTGCCGTGCGCCACAGTTGCAGCGCTGTGGCGCGCAGCCCGGCGGCTGATGCCGGAGGAAACTCTGCCGTAGCGTGCGCCGCGATCCGCCGGACATCCGGGACCCGGACACCCAGCGACGGAACGGAAGACTTCATGTACGCCTGCGCGCCGGCGGCACGATCGGGGTCGGACAGCTCCCACAGTGCGCTCCTGACGGCGGCGATAAGGTGCTGGTCGGGTGCCGCTTCCATGGGGCAACTCTAGCCAGCCGGATTCCGTTGCGATGACGTATGCTGTTTTAGCGCTAACAAAGATCATCGCGGAGGAAGCCATGCCCGGAACCGAAGTCCGCATTACCCACGGACCCTACACCGCCGTCGTGACCACCCGCGGTGGCGCCCTCCGGGAGCTGCGCTGCGGGGACCGGAACCTGGTGGTGGGCTTTGGGCCGGAGGGCGGGGTCCCGGACTACCGGGGCGTCATCTGTGCACCGTGGCCCAACCGGCTCGCTGACGGTGCCTATTCGTACGCCGGCCAGTCCTATTCGGCCGCCATCAATGAGCCGGAGCGCGGATCGGCCCTGCACGGGCTGGCCATCCATCAGGCCTGGGACATTGTGGAGGCATCGACGGACCGGGTGGTGTTGGGCTGCCGCGTTCCGGCCGGGCCGGGCTACCCGGGCAGCCTGGAACTCACGGTCGCCTATTCCCTCTCCGATGTCGGCCTCCGCGGTACGGTCACCGCCGTCAACACCGGTACCCGGGCCGCGCCGTATGGAGTGTGCCCCCATCCCTACCTTGTCGCCGGCCCTGCTCCACTGGATGACTGGTCCCTGGAACTTCCGGCAGCTGCCTACCTCGAGGTCACCCCGGACCGGCTGCTCCCGGTGGCCATCCGGCAGGTGGAGCAGGATGCTTTCGACTTCCGCCTCCCGCACAGGTTGGGACCGGTCAGGATCGACCACGCTTTCACCGGTATCTCCCGCGACGCTGCCGGACTGGCGCGCGTGCGCGTCATGGATCCATCGGGCACGGGCGTGGAGCTTGAATGGGGGCCGGAGTGGCCTTGGGTCCAGGTGCACACGGGAGACAAGCCTGTCGGTCCGGACCGGCTGGGCCTCGCGGTTGAGCCCATGACCTGCCCGCCGGACGCGTTCAATTCCGGAACGGACCTGATCCACCTGGAGCCGGGAGAGTCCCACTCGGCGGGCTGGACCATCCGCGCGGTGGACCGGCGGGGCTAAAGGCGGCCGGCTGCTGCGGTGAGGGTTGCTGCGGCCGTGGGCTCCGCCCAGCCGGCACGAACCAGCCAGGACGCGCACAAGGACGTCCACTGTCCGGGGCCGGGGTCACCGGCTGCCAGTCCGAGTCCGTGCCGCCCTTCCGGGAAGACGTGCAGTTCGGCAGGAACGCCGGCGGCGATCAGCGCCTTGGCGTAGTTCAGGCTGTTGGCCACCGGGACAGCGTCGTCGTCCGCGGTGTGCCAGAGGAAAGCCGGCGGGGTCCGGGCTGTCACGTTCCGGTCCGCGGAGAGGTCCGCAAGAAGGTTCGACGGCGGCAGCCCGCCCAGGAGGTTGTCCACCGACCCCTGGTGCGTGTCCTGGATCAGCGACACCACAGGGTAGCAAAGGACCGAGAGGTCCGGGACGGCGGCATCGACGTCGAGGTCCCGGTTGCCGGTGGCTGCTGCGGTGGACAGCGTGGCCGCCAGATGGCCGCCGGCCGAGAATCCCAGGACGCCCACACGCTCGTGGTCAACGGCCAGGCCGTGCGGTCCGCTCCGGATGGAGAGCATGGCCTCCTTGGCGTCTTCAAGGGGCGCCGGGTGGCGGTCCGGCGCCACCCGGTAACGCAGGACGAAAGCGTGGATACCCAGCGCTGCGAGCCATTCCGCAACCGGCTCCGCCTCGTGGTCCGCCTGGCGCGCGTAACCGCCGCCGGGCAGGACAAGGATGGCCGGGCGGGGGCCCGCGGCTTCAGTGCAGGCCGGAACCGCGGTGATCCTTCGCGGCATCATACGGCGGCGGCCTCGGTGCTGCGCCGCAGCGTGACCTCGCCGGTAACGGCTTCGTCGGGCGCTGCTTCCTGGTCCTGGCCGGCCGGGCGGGGGCGGGTGGCCCTGGTTGCCAGCCGTCCAATATCTTCGAGCGGCAGGCGCACGGTGGACAGGGCCGGCCGGAAGTCCCGCAGCGTTTCGATGTCGTCGAAACCTGCGATTGACGCGTCGCGGGGAATCCTCAGCCCCTCGGACCGCAGTGCTGCTGCGGCGCCGATCGCCATCACGTCGTTGACCGCGAAAATGCAAAGCTTCGGCGCGGCAGGGTTGCCGGCGGAGGCTGCCTTGATCCGTGCGGCCAGTTGCAGGCCGGCCTCGTAGCCGCCCGAACGGTTGAAAGCGCTCCTGAGCACCTCTGCCGGGCGGTGTCCGGCGCGTGCCAGGCCTTCCTGGAAACCCCGGACCCGGTCATCGGAGGTGTACAGGCCGTCGGGCCCGCCGATGATGACGAAGTCGCCATCCCAGCCGGCGGCAAGCTCGGTGGCCAGCCGGCCCGCAAGCTCCTGGTTGGGGACTTCGACGACGTGGTAGCCCTCCAGTGCGGTGGCGCCCACCACGGGATGCCCCACCACTGCCACCCTGCCGCCGTTGCGGCAATAGCGGTCCAGTTCGGCGGCCAGCTGTGCGTTGCCCTCCTGGTCCTCGGCGCGGCAGGAGCGCGAACCGGCGATCACGATGGAGTCGGCACGGCGGGCGGCGAAGGCGGCCACGGCCTCCTTTTCTTCAGCGGGGCCGCCCCCCGTCGTGGCAAGGAGCACCATTTTCCGCTGTTCCCGAGCGGCATCCTGCACGCCGCGGGCAATGGCGGCGAAATACGGGTCGGCGATGTCGTGGACAATCAGGCCGATCAGGCCCGAGCTGGATTTGGCAAGGCCCTGGGCTTGCGCATTGGGGATGTACCCCAGTGAGTCCGCCGCCTGGCGGACGCGCTCGGCAATGTCCTTGCCTGGGGTCCGGGCGGAGCCGTTCAGCACGCGGGACGCCGTGGCAGGCGAGACGCCGGCGAGGCGGGCAACCTCGGTAAGGGTACTAGCAGCCACAGCATCTCCTGGTGGTCGGGGCGGCCTGAACGGCTAAGGACATTATGACAGTTCAAACTACTTCCGGAAAGCGCTTGCCAAGCGGAACGGCGCGGTGCATCATGGGAACAGAGGGAATGCGCTTTCCCGATTCTTCTTGAGTACACCTTGCTCACTCACCGTGGAGGACACATGGGCTTCGAAACTAAAACGATCCGTATTGCCATGAACGGCATCACCGGCCGCATGGGCTACCGCCAGCACCTGCTGCGGTCCATCCTGCCCATCCGCGACGCCGGCGGCTTCACGCTGGAAGACGGCACCCGGGTCCAGGTGGAGCCCATCCTGGTGGGCCGCAACGAAGCCAAAATCCGCGAGCTGGCGGAGCAGCACAAGGTGTCCGAGTGGACCACGGACCTGGACGCCGTGATCAACGACCCCACCGTGGACGTCGTCTTCGACGCGTCCATGACCAGCCTGCGCGCCGCCACGCTGAAAAAGGCCATGCTGGCAGGCAAGCACATCTTCACGGAAAAGCCGACGGCAGAAACCCTGGAGGAGGCCATTGAACTGGCCCGCATCGGCAAGGAGGCCGGCGTGACGGCCGGCGTTGTGCACGACAAGCTGTACCTTCCCGGCCTGGTCAAGCTCCGCCGTCTGGTGGACGAAGGCTTCTTCGGCCGGATCCTGTCCATCCGCGGCGAGTTCGGCTACTGGGTCTTCGAAGGCGACATCCAGGCGGCCCAGCGCCCGTCCTGGAACTACCGCAAGCAAGACGGCGGCGGAATGACCACCGACATGTTCTGCCACTGGAACTACGTGCTCGAAGGCATCATCGGCAAGGTCAAGAGCGTCAATGCCAAAACCGCCACCCACATTCCGGCACGCTGGGACGAAGCCGGCAAGGAGTACAAGGCAACCGCCGACGACGCCTCCTACGGCATCTTCGAGCTCGTTACCCCGGCCGGCGACGAAGTCGTCGGCCAGATCAACTCCTCCTGGGCTGTCCGGGTATACCGCGACGAACTGGTGGAATTCCAGGTGGACGGCACCCACGGCTCGGCCGTCGCCGGCCTGAACAAGTGCGTCGCCCAGCAGCGTGCCCACACTCCCAAGCCCGTCTGGAACCCCGACCTTCCGGTGACGGAGTCGTTCCGCGACCAGTGGCAGGAAGTACCGGCCAACGCCGACCTGGACAACGGCTTCAAGCTGCAGTGGGAGGAATTCCTCCGCGACGTCGTCGCCGGCCGTGAACACCGCTTTGGCCTGCTCTCCGCCGCCCGGGGCGTCCAGCTCGCCGAGCTGGGCCTGCAGTCCAACGACGAACGCCGCACCATCGACATCCCGGAGATCACGCTCTAATGACTTCCCTCATCCTTCCCTCCGAAGACGGCGGCACCAGGGAGTACCGGCTGCAGGGCGGCGCCACGTGGGCCCGCCCCACGGCACCCCTGACCGCACGCCGGGCGTACGCCGCCGCCCACGTCATCCCCGAAGTCCTCGCCGACAACACCCCGGGTACCCCCGCGCGGCTGGACTGGGACGCCACGCTGGCCTATCGCCACGAGCTGTGGTCCTACGGCCTGGGCGTGGCCGACGCCATGGACACCGCCCAGCGGGGCATGGGCCTGGACTGGTCCGCCACCCAGCAGCTCATCAAGCGGACCGGGGTGGAAGCTGCCTCCGTGGTTTCGTCCGGCAACGCGGCCACCGCCGGCAAGTCCGTCCGCGACCTCGTCTCCTGCGGCGCCGGCACCGACCAGCTGGACATCGACGCCCTGCCCTCCGGCGAGGCCGGCATCAAAGCCGTCCTTGAGGCCTACCGCGAGCAGATCGCCGTCGTCACCGAGGCCGGGCCCAAGGTCATCCTCATGGCCTCCCGCGCCCTGGCAAAAGTGGCACGCGGCCCCGAAGACTACCTGGAGGTGTACTCCACCCTGCTGCAGGAAGTGGACCAGCCGGTCATCCTGCACTGGCTGGGCACCATGTTCGATCCCGCCCTCGCCGGCTACTGGGGATCGGACGACGTTGCCACGGCCACCGAAACGTTCCTCGGCCTCATTATGGACAACTCCGCCAAGGTGGACGGTGTCAAGGTCTCGCTGCTCGATGCCGGCCACGAGGTGGCCCTGCGGGCGGCCCTGCCCGAGGGCGTCCGGCTCTACACCGGCGACGACTTCAACTACCCGGAACTGATCGACGGCGATGGCAGCCACCACTCCGACGCCCTGCTGGGCATCTTCGCGGCAATCTACCCCGCCGCTTCGGTCGCCCTGCAGAACTACGACGCAGGCAACGCCGCCAAAGCCCGCGAAATCCTCGACTCCACGCGGGAACTGGGCAAGCACATCTTCAGCGCCCCTACGTTCTACTACAAGACGGGCATCGCGTTCATGTCCTGGCTCAACGGCAAGCAGCCCGGTTTCCAGATGGTGGGCGGCCTGCATTCGGGCCGCTCGGTCTGCCACCTGGCCAGGACCTTCGAGCTCGCGGACCAGGCCGGACTGCTGAAAGACCCCGCACTGGCGGCCTTCCGGATGTCCGACTACCTGCGCATCAACGGGGTGGGCGTATGAGCGACTTCGCGCGCCTGTCCATCAACAGCGCCACCACCAAGAAGTGGACGCTCGCCCAGGTGGTGGAGGGGTGCGTCAACGCCGGCATTCCCTCGATCGGCCCCTGGCGGGACCGGGTGGAGGAGGCCGGCCTGGACAAGGCGGCCCGCCTGATCAAGGATGCCGGCCTGCGTGTATCCTCGCTGTGCCGCGGCGGGTTCCTCACCGCGGCGGACGCCGACGGCCAGGCGGCTGCGCTCGCGGACAACCGCGCGGCGATCCTTGAGGCTGTGGCCCTGGACACCCGGGAACTCTTCCTGGTGGTCGGCGGCCTGGCCCTGGGGGAGAAGGACGTCGTGGCGGCGCGGCAGCGCGTTGCCGACCGGCTCGCCGACCTGGTCCCGTTCGCTGCGGAGCACGGCGTACGCCTGGTGCTGGAGCCGCTGCACCCGATGTATGCGGCCGACCGTGCCCTGATTTCCACATTGGGGCAGGCGCTGGACCTCGCCGCGCCGTTCGATCCCTCAACGGTGGGCGTCGCCGTCGACACCTTCCATGTCTGGTGGGACCCGAAACTGAAGGCGCAAATCGGGCGCGCCGGCCGGGAAAACCGCCTCGCCTCCTACCAGGTGTGCGACTTCAACATGCCCATCGCCGCGGACCCGCTGCTGTCCCGCGGGTACATGGGCGACGGCGTGGTGGACTTCGCCACGATCGGCACCTGGGTGCGGGACGCCGGCTACACCGGAGACATCGAGGTGGAGATCTTCAACCAGGAGATTTGGGACACGGACGGCAATGCCGTCCTGGCCACGGTCAAGGAGCGGTACGCGGAGCTCGTCCTCCCGTTCGCCTGACCGGATACAGACCGTGGGCTCCTGCCGGCGTTTTCCGCAGGCAGGAGCCCGCGCCCCATATGGAAGGACCCGGACCGCCGCAGGCGGTCCGGGTCCTTCGTGGTTTCGCGGACCGACCTAGGCGTGCGCCAAGGCGACGCTGCGGTAGCGGGCCAGCACGCCGGCGTCGTCCGTTCCCACGGGCAGCTCGACGGCGTCCGCGGACCAGGCGGGGAACTGCCCGGTGAGTGCGGCGGCGGCCTGGCGGGCCGCTCCGTCCGCGACATACTCGCCCGGGAGGGGAACCGTGACACGGGTTCCCAGCAGGCGCGCTGCGACGTCCTGCACTGCGTCGGACTGGGCGCCGCCGCCCACGAGGAGGATCCTCCGCGCGGCCACGCCCTGGTCCTGCAACGCTGCCAGGCCGTCAGCCAGGGAGCAGACCACGCCTTCGACGGCGGCGCGCGCCAGGTTGGCGGGGGTGTAGTTGGCCCGCGTGATGCCATGCAGGGTGCCGGTGGCGTCCGGGAGGTTGGGCGTCCGTTCCCCGTCGAAGTACGGGACCAGGGCCAGGCCTCCGGCGCCCGGTTCGGCAGAGAGTGCCAGCCTGTTGAACTCCGCCAGGTCGACGCCCAGCAGGGCGGCGGTGGCATCGAAAACACGCGTGGCGTTCAACGTGCACACCAGCGGAAGGTAGTGGCCGGCTGCATCGGCGAACCCGGCCACCAGTCCCGATGCATCCGCCGGCGCCGTGTCCGAGACGGCAAATACGGTTCCGGAGGTGCCCAGGGACATGACGACGTCGCCCAGGTCCGCTCCGGCGCCGAGCGCGGCGGCCGCGTTGTCCCCGGCACCGGCTCCGAGCAAGGAGCCGGCGGGGGTGCGGCCCGCCTGTTCCAGTGGCCCGAGAACCTTGGGGACGGCGGGGACGTGTCCCAGCGCGGATGCCAGGACGTCCGGCAGGTACCGGCCCTCCGCCGACGAGTAGTACCCGGTGCCCGAGGCATCAGAGCGGTCCGTTGCCAGTGCGGCCAGGCCCGACGCGCCGCTGCCGGGCCCGTAACCGGCGAGCCGCCAGGTCAGCCAGTCGTGCGGGAGGCATACGGCCGCGACCTTGGCGGCGTTGTCCGGCTCGTTCTCCGCAAGCCAGCGCAGCTTGGTCACTGTCAGTGAGGCCACGGGGACGGTGCCCGTGGCGTTGGCCCAGTACCGAGCGCCGGCAACGGGGTCTCCGCTGCCGGCGCCGTTGATGAGCTCCACCGCTGCCCCGGCGCTGCGGGTGTCGTTCCACAGCAGTGCCGGACGGACCACGTCACCGTCTGCGTCGAGGCAGACCATTCCGTGCTGCTGGCCGCCGACGGAGATGGCGGCCACGTCATCCAGGCCGCCCGCTTCGGCAACGGCTTTTTGCAGCGCCGTCCACCAGTGGTCCGGATGGATCTCGGTGCCGTCGGGGTGGCCGGCGCGGCCTTGGCGGAGCAGTTCTCCGGTGTCCGCGTCGCGGATTACCACTTTGCAGGACTGGGTTGAACTGTCGATCCCTGCGACGAGTGCCATGGCCTAGCGGGCGCCCAGGAGGTGTTCGATGGCAAGCTGGTTGAGGCGGACGAACGCGAAGGAGCGCTCGGCGGCCTTGTCGGCGTCGAAGTCCTCGAAGGAGGCGGCGTCGGCGAGCAGGTCCGCGGTGCTTTCGCCGGCGTTGAGCGTGGGCTCGCCGAGTTCGAAGACGCCGGAGGCCTTGAGCGCCTCCTGGACTTCGGGGTTGGCGCGGAAGGCGAGGGCCCGCTCCTTGAGCAGCAGGTACATGGACATGTTGGCCTTCGCGGATTCCCAAACGCCGTCGTAGCCGTCGGTGCGGGAAGGCTTGTAGTCGAAGTGGCGCGGGCCGTCGTACTTCGGTCCACCCCCCGGGAAGCCGTTTTCGAGCAGGTCCACCGTGAAGAAGGCGCTGGTCAGGTCGCCGTGGCCGAAGACGAGGTCCTGGTCGTACTTGATGCCGCGCTGTCCGTTGAGGTCGATGTGGAAGAGTTTGCCGGCCCAGAGGGCCTGGGCGATGCCGTGGGTGAAGTTCAGCCCGGCCATCTGCTCGTGGCCGGTTTCCGGGTTCAGGCCCACGATGTCGCCGTGTTCCAGTTGGGCGATGAAGGCCAGGCCGTGTCCGACAGTGGGCAGGAAGATATCGCCGCGGGGTTCGTTGGGCTTGGGTTCCAGTGCGATCCGCAGGTTGTAGCCCTTGTCCTTGATGTAGCCCGCTGCGGTGTCCACGCCCTCCTTCATCCGGTCAAGCGCGGCGGCCAGGTCTTTGGATCCGTCGTACTCGCTGCCTTCGCGGCCGCCCCACATGACGAAGGTTTCGGCGCCGAGTTCCGCGGCGAGGTCAATGTTGCGCAGGACCTTGGAGAGGGCGAAGCGGCGGATGGAGCGGTCGTTCGAGGTGAAGCCGCCGTCCTTGAACACCGGGTGGCTGAACAAGTTGGTGGTGACCATTGGAACCTTCAAGCCGGTCTCTGCCAGGGCTGCGCGGAAGTTCTTGTGGATCAGCTCCCGCTCGGAGTCGGTGGCGTCAAAAGGGACCAGGTCGTTGTCGTGGAAGGTGATGCCATAGGCGCCCAGTTCGCTGAGCCGGTGGACTGCTTCCACGGGATCCAGCGCGGCGCGGGTGGCCACGCCGAACGGGTCGGCGCCGGTCCAGCCGACGGTCCAAAGGCCAAAGGTGAACTTGTCAGCGGGGGTGGGGGAGTGAGTCATGATGCGTCCTTGCAATCGAGTGCTCCGCCGGATGCGAAGCTTTAGTTTATTGCCTGAACTATATGGGTGGACGTAGGGTGGGGTCAAGGGTCCGGCGGGCACATGACGGCCGGGCCCACGTGCTGACGGAGGAGCTTTGTGATGGTGATACCGGCACCTGCCGTGGCGGGATCCGGGGGGTCGGCCCCTGGAAGCGTGGGTGACGTCCGGCGAAGCAACCTGGCCTTGGTGCTGGGGCGGATCGCCGAGTTCCCGCGGGGGGCCCATCCCAGCCGTGCCCAGCTGGCAGCCGCTACCGGCCTGACCAAGGCATCCGTGTCCAGCCTGGTGCTGGATCTCCTGGATGCCGGCATCATCCGCGAGATCGGCTTCAACCCGCAGGGGCGCGGGCGGCCGGGTGTCGGGCTGGAACTTAACCCCGGCCGGGCAGTGATGGGGATGGAGATCAATGTGGACTACATCTCCGCTGCAGTGGTTGACTTGGCCGGAAAAGTGCTGGTCCGTGAAGTGCAGGAACGCGACAACCGCAACAGCGTGGACGGTCCCGTCATGGCGGCGCTCGCCGTTTTGGCCGCCCGGGTTCGGGGTGCGGCCGGGGGACACGGCGTCGAGGTCCTGGGCGGCGGGCTCGCCGTGCCCGGGCTGGTGGACCCTGCCGCCGCACGGGTGCTCACGGCACCCAACCTGGGCTGGGCCGGCGTCGACCTTGACCTTGGCGCCCTCCTGCCGGAAGCGCCGTTGGGGGTTGCCCTCTTCAACGAAGCCAACGCTGCGGCCTTGGCCGAGCTGCGGCACCGGCCCGATAGGGCATCCGATTTCCTCTTTGTCTCCGGTGAGGTGGGCGTCGGTGGCGGCCTGGTGATTGGGTCCGAACTCTTCACGGGCCCCGGCGGCCACGCCGGCGAAGTGGGCCACATCGTGGTGGACCCCGACGGCGCGCGATGCTCATGCGGCGGGACGGGCTGCCTGGAAACCGTGGCCGGCCAGGATGCCATCTTCGAGGCGGCGGGGATTGGACCCGTGGAACATTCGCGTTCGGCCGCCATGGCCAAGCTCCTCCAGGCGCTGGACGCACGGCAGCCCGGGGCGTTGGCCGCCGTCGAGCGTGCGGGGCGCTGCCTGGGCATAGCGCTCGCGTCAACAGCCCGGGTGGTCAATATTGCCTCTGTCGTCCTCGGCGGCCACTTCGCCGTCCTCGAACCATGGCTCCGCAGTCCGCTGCTTGAGAGCCTGCAAAAGTACGCTCCAGGCAGGTACGCGGCCGGCCAGGTCTCGGTATCGGCCGTGGGGGAGTCGGGGGCGCTCCTGGGTGCTGCCGGCAGTGTCATCCGGTCGCTCGTCGAAGCGCCGCACAAGCTGCTGGCATAGCAAGGGTTAATGCAAAAAACGCCCCGGTCCGAAGACCGGGGCGTATCCGGGTGCCCCAGGAGGGAATCGAACCCCCGACCGGCGGATTAGAAGGCCGCTGCTCTATCCCCTGAGCTACTGAGGCAATGGGTTCCGGCCTGTACGCCGGCGCCTCGAAAAGTTTACCTTGCCGGAGCTGCCGGCGCTGTCATCCGTCACGCACTGTCCCTCCACAAAGGCGCCTGCACCCTCGTTGTCCACATACACCAACCTCCCCCTCCTTCCGTCCGCCGCCGGGCGCAATGCTGGTCATGCCTGCACAGGGCAGCACCATTGAGACAGGACGAAGAGATGAGCGAAACGATCACCATCCGGGGCTTCGTGGCCACCGAGATCACGAGTTCCACCACGCCGGGGGGAGTGGCCACGGCCTCTTTCCGCGTCGGTTCCACCAGCCGCCGTTTCGACCGGGAAACCAAAACCTGGCATGACGGCCACACCAACTGGTTCACCGTCCAGGGCTACCGCCAGCTCGCGGGAACCCTTGGATGCAGTATCAGGAAAGGACAGCCCGTCATCGTGGTTGGCAAACTGAAGATCCGCACCTGGGAGAAGGACGGGCGCATCTACCACTCCACCGTCATTGACGCCGACACCGTGGGGCACGACCTTTCGCTGGGCTCGGCCAACTTCATCCGGACATCGTCACGGCCGGCGCTCTCGCTCGTGGAACAACCACCAGCCCCCGAGCCCGGCCCCCACCCGGGCTTGGACCAACTCCCGGATGAGCCCGAGGACAGGGACGACGAACACCCGGACGATGAAGGCCATCTGTCAGTGGTCATCGAGGACAGTGATGGTGCCATGGCCTCGCTTGACCTCGAAACGGGGGAACTCGCAGAAGTCTAGGAACCACGCATCAGCCTTCAGCGCGTCCCATCAGGTCCCGGGCGGGCGGAGCGGCGGCACCCCCCCCCCGGCCGTCCACCGCCCGTCCGCTTACGGGGCCATGGCAGAATGGCACCATGCGGCACACCCTTTCCCACCGGCAGTACAACCGGGCCGGTGCAGCGCTGGCGTGCGCCGTCCTGGCCACACTCTTGACAGGGTGCGTTGCCGGTCCTGCATCGAACGATCCCGCCATGGCCCAGCCCGGCAACCCGGCTCCGTCAGCTGCCGCCCAGGCCACGCAGGGACAGTCCGCGCGGCCCCAGGCCTCGGCGGCCACTGGTGAAAACAGCGGCGGGGCGCTCGCGGACACCTCCGGAGCTTCGTCGCAGGCCGCCGACGCCGCGGCCACCGAGACGGTGAAGCGGACGGTCACCGACGCCCTGACCAAGTTGGCCGCCGGTGCCCCCAAACCCGCCACGGGGCAGGTAAGCGACGCCCTGGCGGGAGCCGGCATTTCACCGGGCGTGCTCCAGGTCTCGCAAAGCCGCACGCCGACCGGGCTGGAAGCGGATGCCATCGAGGCGGCGGTGCTGCAAGGCAAGGACTGCGTGATCGGACAGGTCCGGGAAGGGGCCGTGACCGTCACCGTCCTGCCCGTCCTTGCCAGCGGGAAGTGCTTCGTCGGGTCCTGATCGATCCGAAGGATCCCTGCAAATGTGAGATCTGCCCGCCGACCCACTAGATTTGAGACCATGGCGGAATTTATCTACACAATGACCAAGGCCCGCAAGGCCGTTGGCGAAAAGCTCATCCTTGATGACGTAAGCATGTCCTTCTTCCCGGGTGCCAAGATTGGTGTTGTGGGCCCCAACGGTGCCGGTAAGTCCACCATTCTCAAGATCATGGCCGGGCTGGACACGCCCTCCAACGGTGAGGCCAGGCTCAGCCCCGGATACAGCGTGGGCATCCTGCTTCAGGAACCGCCGCTGAACGAGGAAAAGACCGTCCTGGGCAACGTCCAGGAAGGCGTTGGCGAGATCTACGGCAAGATCCAGCGCTTCAACGAGATCTCCGAGGAAATGGCCAACCCGGACGCCGACTACGACACCCTCCTCGAAGAGATGGGCAAACTGCAGGAAGCCATTGATGCCGCCGACGCCTGGGACCTCGACTCCCAGCTCGAACAGGCCATGGACGCCCTCCGCTGCCCGCCGGCCGACGCCGACGTTACCAACCTTTCCGGTGGTGAGCGCCGCCGCGTGGCACTGTGCAAGCTCCTGCTGCAGAAGCCGGACCTGCTGCTCCTCGACGAGCCCACCAACCACCTGGACGCCGAAAGCGTGCTGTGGCTCGAGCAGCACCTTTCGAGCTACCCGGGCGCCGTCCTCGCCGTCACCCACGACCGGTACTTCCTCGACCACGTGGCCGAGTGGATCGCCGAGGTGGACCGCGGACACCTCTACCCCTACGAAGGCAACTACTCCACCTACCTGGAGAAGAAGCGCGCCCGCCTTGAGATCCAGGGCAAGAAGGACGCCAAGCAGGCCAAGCGCCTCGCGGAGGAACTGGACTGGGTCCGCTCCAACGCCAAGGGCCGCCAGACCAAGTCGAAGGCGCGTCTGGCCCGGTACGAGGAAATGGCTGCGGAGGCCGACCGCACCCGCAAGCTTGACTTCGAAGAAATCCAGATCCCGCCGGGACCCCGCCTCGGCGGCGTGGTGCTGGAGGCAAAGAACCTCCAGAAGGGCTTCGAGGACCGGACCCTCATCGACGGGCTGTCCTTCAGCCTGCCGCGGAACGGCATCGTGGGCGTCATCGGCCCCAACGGTGTTGGCAAGACCACGCTGTTCAAGACCATCGTGGGCCTGGAACCGCTTGACGGCGGCGACCTGAAGATCGGCGAGTCGGTCAAGATCTCCTACGCGGACCAGAGCCGTGGCGGCATCGACCCCAACAAGACCCTGTGGGAGGTCGTGTCCGACGGGCTGGACTTCATCCAGGTCGGCAACGTGGAGATGCCCTCCCGCGCCTACGTTGCAGCATTCGGCTTCAAGGGCCCGGACCAGCAGAAAAAGGCCGGCGTCCTGTCCGGTGGTGAGCGGAACCGCTTGAACCTTGCCCTGACCCTGAAGCAGGGCGGCAACCTGCTGCTCCTTGACGAGCCCACCAACGACCTCGACGTCGAAACCCTCAGCAGCCTGGAAAACGCTCTGCTGGAGTTCCCCGGCTGCGCCGTCGTCGTTTCCCACGACCGGTGGTTCCTCGACCGGGTGGCCACCCACATCCTCGCCTACGAGGGTGACGAGGAAAACCCCTCGAAGTGGTACTGGTTCGAGGGCAACTTCGAATCCTACGAGGAGAACAAGGTCGAACGCCTCGGACCCGACGCTGCCAAGCCGCACCGTGTGACCCACCGCCGCCTCACCCGCGACTAAACCGCGGCCGACAAAGCGGCCTACCCACGAAGACATAAGGGCGGCACCCGAGAGGGTGCCGCCCTTATGTCGTCCAGGGATTCCCTATGACCCGGATTCGGGCGTTCCCGCCGTGTCGAGCGGGACCCGCACCATGCCCTCCTGGGCCACGGAGGCGACGTGCTGGCCTGCCCTGTTGAAGATCCTGCCGGTGGCCAGGCCGCGGGCGCCCTGGGCGCTGGGCGACTCCTGGACGTACAGCAGCCAGTCGTCCACCCGGGCGGGACGGTGCCACCACATGGCATGGTCCAGGCTGGCAACGTTCATCCCGGGGGTGATCCAGCTCAGTCCGTGCCTCCGGAGGATTGACTCGAGCAGGGTGTAGTCGCTGGCATAGGCCAGGGCCGCCCGGTGCAGGTTGGGGTCGTCCGGCACGGGACCGAGGGTCTTCATCCAAACGGCGTTGCGCGCCTCGCGCGGACCATTGGCCGAAACGTACAGGGCAGGGTCTACATGCCGGATGTCGAAGGGCCGCTCATACGCCCAATGCCGCGCCACCGGATGGTCGAACTTGCCCAGCAGGTCCGCAGTGCTGGGAAGCGACTCCGGATCCGGGATCCCGGCCGGCATGGCGGCCGCGTGTTCAATGCCCTCCGCTTCAACCTGGAAGGAAGCAATCATGGACAGGATCGGCACACCGTCCTGGTAGGCATGGACACGCCTGGCCGAAAACGACCTGCCGTCCCGCAACCGCTCCACACCGAACGTGATGGGCTTGTTGGCGTCGCCGGGCCGCAGGAAGTAGCCGTGCATGGAATGGACCAGCCGGTCCGGATCAACCGTCCTGGTGGAAGCAACAAGCGACTGCGCCAGCACTTGGCCGCCGAAGACCCTGTGATGCGGCTGCCGCTGGGAGGGGCCGAGGAAGATGTCCTCGTCCGTCCGGGCGCCTTCGAGATCACCAAGGTCCAGCAGTTCGATCAGCGATGAGGTGGGATCGCCGCTGGGGGGCGCCAGCAGTCCGGCTTCGGCTTCAGTCATGGTCCGACTCTAGACGGCGGCCGCGGAACCACTCAACCTGCCC
Organism: Pseudarthrobacter sp. MOO14; assembly: GCF_058267675.1. NCBI lineage: Bacteria > Bacillati > Actinomycetota > Actinomycetes > Micrococcales > Micrococcaceae > Pseudarthrobacter > Pseudarthrobacter sp. MOO14. The sequence goes on along the minus strand of NZ_CM177849.1, from coordinate 528,123 downwards.
GCAGCCGGTAGTGTTCTTGTTGTGTCTGATCTCCTCACTTCGTCCTTCCGTTTCGCCGATCCCAGGGATCTTGCGGACCTGAAGACGTTCGCCACCCGCGCCAAGGCAATTGACGACGGCGCCATCCGGCTCCAGGCCGCCGGCTCCGTCCTGGCGGCCTACGTGTGCGTCCTGCGGCCCCGGCTGCTTGGTGAATCGACCCCCACCATCCTGGGCCTGCGCACCATGGCGCTGGCGGAGCCGTCAGCGACAGACGTCACGGTGCCCCTGGCGGCCGTCCTGGACCGGCTTGCCCGCGCCGGCGCATCCGACGTCGACCTGCCGGTTCCGCCCACCACCGTCACCGAATCCTGGACCGGGGTAGGCGCCCCGCGTGGCGGATGGGAGCCGCTGGGCGCCATCAGCGACGCCCGCCTGCGGGAGGCCGCCGAGTCGGGCATCGGCGAAGTGGCGGGCATCGTGCCGGACAAGCCCGGCGCCCTGATCGTCAACAACGCCCGGGCTGCCGTGTGGGGACGCGAACTGGACCACTCCGGCCTGCCGGCCGGCGCAGCTTTCGCAGCACTTGCCCTGGGGTTCCTTGCCGACGGCGAACAGGCACTCTACCGTGCCGGCCGCTGGTTCAGGCTCAGTGGCCCGCGCGGGCACGTCCTGGCGCGCACCGGCAGCGGCCTCCTGTAAACCCGGGCTCCCGGCGGGCGGGCATCACGCGCCGGACGGACTGTTCACCATGGACAGGGCCGCACGCTCCATGTACTCCCACAGTGTTCCCTCATAGAGCGGCGGCAGGTCCAGGGTGTCCACTGCCGCGCGCATGTGGAACAGCCACCGGTCCTTTGCCTCCGGCGTGACCTTGAAGGGCATGTGCCGCATCCGCAGGCGCGGATGCCCGCGCTCCTCACCGTAGGTTGTGGGTCCGCCCCAGTACTGCTCAAGGAACATCAGGAACCGGCGCTTTGCCGGAGCCAGGTCTTCCTCCGGGTACATCGGCCGAAGCAGCGGATCGGCGGCGACCCCGTCGTAGAAAACATCAATGAGCTTCACGAACGTCTCGTGGCCGCCCACGGCTTCGTAGAAACTGTCGGTGTACGCCGGCTGGCTGAAGGGGTCGTTCTGCATCAGCTGGGGCCGCTGTGGCTGGAGGGGGCCCGGGACCCCGGGGCGTGGTTCGATGGGAAGAGTCATGCTACTCGCCGGCTTTCTGGTCAGTCTTTGGGGTCTCCACGTGGGCAGAGGCCTGGTCGGTGGTACCGTCCTCGGACTCATGCAGCGGAAGGTAACGGCCCTGCGAGCGGTTTCCCACGCGCAGGATCTCGCCATTGCGCAGGTACCAGATGGCGCCGTCGTCGGAGCGGACCCGCGTGATCCGGAGCCCCATGGACTCCACGACGCCCACCACCTCGCTGGTTTCGATGACATCGCCGATGCCGTACTGGTCCTCGATGGTGATGAAGATCCCGGCCAGGAAGTCGCGGATCAGCTGCTGGGCGCCAAAGCCGATGGCCACACCCAGGATTCCCACGCTGGTCAGCAGGGGAGCGATGTTGATGTCCAGGTTCTGCAGGACATACATGCCGGTGATGACTGCCACCAGGACCCCGACGATGCTGTTCAGCAGCGACCCGATGGTTTCCGCCCGCTGGACGCGCCGTTCGTGGTCCAGGGCCCTGAGGGCAGGTGCCACCCACTTGAACGTGGGTTTCTTGAAGAAATTGCTTCCGGACGCCACCCGCTTGGTGATGCGCGAGATGATGAAGGTGGCAACAAGCCAGACGCCGACACCGACACCGACGCTGATCACTATGCCCGGAACGCTGACGCCGCCGGGCTGGCTGGAGACCGGGGGAATGATGGACAACATACTGACCATGGGGGGAAATAGCTCCTTGGGGGTTTGCGCTGTTCTCTTTCAACCCTAGCGCCGTAGCGTGGAGCAATGCGCATCCTCATCCTGGGCGGTACGGCCTTCCTCTCCAAGCACATTGCCGCGCAGGCGTTGGCCGCGGGACACGCCGTCACCTGCCTGGCCCGGGGAACCGCGGGTGGACCGCCGCGGGGCACGGCATGGGTGCAGGCGGACCGGTCCGCCGGCGCTGCGGCATATGCCCAGGTGGAGGGCGAGTGGGATGCCGTGATCGAGGTGGCGCGGGACCCCGGACCTGCCCGCGGCGCACTCAAGGCGCTGGCCGCCCGGACGGGGCACTGGACCTTCGTTTCCAGCTGCTCGGCCTACGCGGACCATTCGGTTCCGGGCGCGGCGGAGGACGCACCCCTCCTGCCTCCGCTCGCTCCGGGGATCCCGTCCGCGCCGGAGAACTATGGAGAGTCCAAAGTGGCCATCGAGGCGGCCACCCTTGAGGCGACTGCCGGGAACGCCCATCTGTGCCGCGCCGGCCTGATCAGCGGCCCCGGCGACCCGTCCGACCGATACGGCTACTGGCCCGCGCGCTTCGCCCGTAACCAGGAGCCGGTACTGGTCCCGGATATTGCCGCCCATCCTACCCAGGCCATTGACGTCCGGGACCTGGCCGCCTGGATCCTGGCCGCGGCCGTACAGGGCACCACCGGTGCTTTGAACGCCTGTGGGGAAGAGGTGCCGTTCGGCGCCCTGGTGGATGCCTGCCGGGAGACAGGAGGCCACCAAGGTGCCCTGGCCCCTGCCGCCGAAGCGTGGCTGGTGGCGCAAGGGATCAACTACTGGTCAGGCCCGGACTCCCTGCCGCTCTGGCTCCCGCCCGGCCACGAGGGTTTCATGGCCCGGAGCAACCAGGCCGCCAGGGCCGCAAGAATGGTGCTGCGGCCCTGGCGGGAAACCCTGGCGGACACATTGGCCGACGAACGCGCCCGGGGGCTGGACCGGCCCCGCAAGGCAGGCCTGTCGCCCGAGGTGGAGCAGCGGCTGATCGCTATGCTCCACCAAGGCGGTGCCTAGCCTGCCACCGTAACGGGCTGGTGCCCCACCGGGAAGTTCACGCTCCGGGCAATGAAGCACACCTGGTTCGCCTCATGGTGCAGCCCGCCGGCCAGCTCAACCTGGCCGGCGTCGGCGACGGTGACCCTGGGGTGCAACGTCACTTGTTCGAACTGGCCGCTGCCGTCGCGGTTGAGCCGCATTACCCCGGAGGCCTCGTCCCGATAGTCAGTGACCACCACGCCATGCTTCACGGCCACGTGCAGGTAGGACAGCATGTGGCACTGTGCCAGGGCCGCCAGGAGGAGCTGTTCGGGGTTGTACCGTTCCCGGTCCCCATGGAATGTCGGGTCCGCCGAGCCCTTCAATACCGGCAGGCCCGGGATGAGCACGTCATGGTCCCGCGAGTAGCTCCGGTACGACGACGTGCCGCCACCCCGGTTGCCGGTCCACTGGACCGTCAGCGTGTAGGTGTGTTCGCCGATGCTCACCCCGCGCTGCCGTCCGGCAGCACGTCGGCTGCGCGGGCGCGCAGGGCCCGGGCCACGCCGTCGCGGTTTTCCAGCATCATCCGCCGCAGCGCGGCGCTTTCCGCGGGCAGCGACGCCAGGAAGGCGTCGGTCTGGTCGATGGTGGCCTGCGTGGTCAGCAGCGCCGGGTAGAGGCCGACGACGATCTGCTGGGCGAGTGCGTGGGTCCGGGTCGCCACGATGGCCGGCACCGCCGCGAAATACTTCTCCGCGTACGGCTCCAGCAGCGACCGGTCCCGGACCCGCATGAAGCCGGCCACGGCCGATCCCTGCAGGGCGTTGGACAGGTCACCCTTGACCACGATCGACTCCCAGGCGGCCGCTTTGGCCTCCGCCGTGGGAAGCGCGGCCTTTGCCAGGGCCGCGGCGTTCTGCCCGCTGGACGTGTTGTCCCGTTCCAGCTCGGCGTCGATGCCCTCCTGGCCCATCCGGCCGCCGGCCACCAAGGATGCCACGAGCTCCCACCGGAGGTCCTGGTCGACGGCCAGCCCGTCCAGGACCGCTGAGCCGTCCAGCAGGGCCGCTACCCGGTCGAGCTGGGACGCGCTGCCGGCAAGGAGGGCAAAGGACTTCACGAACTGCAGCTGCGCGTCGGAGCCGCCGGGGACTTCCGATGCCAGCTCCCACAACCTGTCTGCGGCTGCCACCATGGTGGCTTCGCGGTGTTCTTCCGTCACGTAGAAATTCAGGGTGGTGGCCAGCTGGCGGAGCTGGACCAGGATGACGGACGAATCGGTCTCCGCGGCCACATTGGCCAGGATCAGCTCCACGTACTTCCGTGCCGGGGCCTGGCCGTCCCGGGCCGCATCCCATGCCGAGTTCCAGACGAGGGTGCGGGGCAGGCTGGCCTCGAAGTCCTTGAGGTGTGCAGTGGCGGTGGCCAGGGATTTCGGGTCCAGCCGCACCTTGGCGTAGGCGAGGTCATCGTCGTTGACGAGGATCAGGTCCGGCTGCGCCAGGCCGGCCACGCCCGCCACCTCCGTGCGTTCGCCGTCGACATCCAGCTCCTCGCGGTGCACCCGCTCCAGCTTTCCGGCGTCGTTGAGGTTGTAGAACCCTACGGCAAGGCGGTGCGGCCGGAGGGTGGGCCACTCCGGAACGGCGGACTGCACGATCGCCAGGGACTTCAGCGTCCCGTCCTGGTCCACCTCCAGCTCGGGGGTGAGGGTGTTCACGCCCGCCGTCTCGAGCCACTGCCGGCCCCAGCCGTCAAGGTCGCGTCCGCTGGCCTTCTCCAGCTCCACCAGCAGGTCGCGCAGCTCGGTGTTGCGCCAGGAGTGCTTGGCGAAGTACTCCCGGACGCCGGCCATGAACTGTTCAGGACCCACCCAGGCCACCAGCTGCCGGAGCACCGAGGCGCCCTTGGCGTAGGTGATGCCGTCGAAGTTGACCTCGACATCCTGCAGGTCGTTGATCTCGGCGAAGATCGGGTGCGTGGTGGGCAGCTGGTCCTGGCGGTAGGCCCATGACTTCTCCACGGACGCGAACGTGGTCCAGGCACTGGTGAAGGACGTGGCCTCCACCGCGGCCAGGTGGGACATGTACTCCGCAAAGGACTCGTTGAGCCAGAGGTCGTTCCACCACCGCATGGTCACCAGGTCCCCGAACCACATGTGGGCCAGCTCGTGGAGCACCGTAATGGCGCGCCGCTCGATCTGCGCGCCGGTGACCTTGCTGCGGAAGACGTAGCCCTCCAGGATGGTCACCGCGCCGGCGTTTTCCATGGCGCCGGCATTGAATTCCGGCACGAACAGCTGGTCGTACTTCTCGAACGGGTAGGGGCAGCCGAACTGTGCTTCGAAGAACCCGAAGCCCTGCCGGGTCAGTTCGAAGATATTGTCCGCGTCCAGGTACTGCATGAGCGACTTCCGCGCGAACACGCCCAGCGGGATGACGCGTCCGTCCGAGCTGGCCACCTCGCTGCGGACGGACTGGTACGGTCCGGCGATCAGCGCGGTGACGTAGGACGACAGGCGCGGGGTGGGCGCAAAGGCCCATACGGACCTGGCTCCGCCGTCCTCTGCGGGCGGGGCCTGCACCGGCTCCGGGGTGGGGGAATTGGACACCACATCCCAGTGCGAGGGTGCCGTGACCGTAAACGCGAAGGTTGCCTTCAGGTCGGGCTGTTCGAAGACGGTGAACATGCGGCGCGAATCCGGAACCTCGAACTGGGTATAGAGATAGACCTCGTTGTCCACCGGATCCACGAACCGGTGCAGGCCTTCGCCGGTATTCATGTAGGGCATGTCAGCCACGACGGTCAGCTCGTTGTGCTCCTCCAGCCCGGGCAGTTGGATCCGCACGCCGTCGGACATGGTTGCGGGATCGAGGGCGCGGCCGTTCAGCGTCACGCTGTGCACGGTCCGGGTCACAGCATCAATGAAGCTGGACGATCCCGGCACGGCCGTGAATTTCACGGTGGTGGTGCTGCCAAAGACCTCTCCGCCCCGGGTCAGGTCGAGGCTGACATCGTAGGACTCGGCGGTGATCAGTTCGGCGCGCTCACGGGCTTCGGCGCGCGTCAGGTTCATACCTGGCAAAGGAGGGCCTCCAGAGAAGTTTCGGTTGCCGGCCGGTGGTCCCGGTTCCGGCACTGTGCTGCATTCTTTCATCCTTGCAGTCCTTGGCAAGTTGCCCGGGTCACAGCTTGCCCGGGTCACAGCGCGCCGCGGCCCCGGCCGCGTCATTTCCTCCCGGGGTTGCGGGGGTAGCGTTGGACGCATGGGAAAGCTGCTGGATTCGGTGGATGCCAAGGCGCTGCGCTTTGCCCTCGGGTTCCCCGTCGCGCTCGCCGCCGCCTTCGCCTTCTGCGCCTGGCTGCTCCGGCCTGACCTTCCAGACCCGCTCGCGGTGCGCTGGACGGCCGACGGCGGTGCCGCCTTCGCCCCATTCGGCGCCTATGTGGGCGCAGGGGCCGGGGCGATTGTGGTTGCCGGCTGGGTGGTCCTGCTGCAGGCGGTGCCCCTGGGCAGGCCCGTGCTGATGCGCCGGATCATGATGGGCACCGGCTTCTTCCTCAGCCTCTTTATCACCTCGGCCCTGGCGGCAGGCCTCATCGGCCAGGTGGGACTCGCTGACGCCCGGCAGTCACGCGTGGACATGACCGTCCTGGCGCTCGGGAGCGGCGCTGCTGTTTCCCTGGGCGTCACCATGGCCATGGTCTACAAGGCTGACCGGCAGTGGTCCCCGGACGACGACCGTGCCCTGCAAACCGCCATCGCCAGGGAAACGGACCCGGATCTCGCCTTGGACACCATCCGGTTGTGGGTGCACGCCCGGAGCTCGGTCTTCGTCATGATCGGCATCGCCACGCTGTTCCCGGCAGCGCTGCTCGCCGTCGTGCTGCCGTGGCTCGGGATCCTGCTGGTCCTCCTGGCCGCTGTCAGCACGGCGTTCCTGTTCGCCCGCGTCAAAGCTGACCGCGGCGGCCTGAAGGTCCTGCTTGCCGGAGTGGTACCTGTCATGGATGTCCCCGCCGGCGCCATTTCGGCCGCCAGCGCAGCCGAGGTGAGGGCCGCTGACTACGGCGGGTGGGGCTACCGGCACCATCGCGGCACCGCGGCGATGCTGGTCAGCAGCGGGCCCGCCGTCGTCGTGCGCAAGACGGACGGCCAGCGCCTGGCCGTAAGCGGCGGCACCCTGGACTCTGCGGCACGGCTGGCCGATGTCCTGACCAGGGTCGCGGCCAGGGCACGGCGCGGGGGCGGACCGCCGGCGGTTGGGCAGCCCGGGTCCTGACCCCGGAGCAGTCCTAGTATCCTTATCGGTGTTGTTCCGGCCCCCACCCGGCCGGCCGCCAGCCCACCGAACCGAACGGATCTTGCTCGTGACAACTTCCCCTGCCTTCCCGCGGGTCCACATCGCTACCGACCACGCCGGGATGGAGCTCAGTGCCCACCTGGTGTCCCACCTGACGGGCAAGGGGTACGAGGTGGTGGACCACGGGCCCAAGGTCTACGACGCCCAGGACGACTACCCCTCCTTCTGCATTAACGCCGCCCTCGCCGTGGTCGCCGACCAGCAGGCAGGCGTGCACGCCTTGGGCATCGTGCTGGGCGGTTCCGGAAACGGTGAGCAGATTGCCGCGAATAAGGTCAAGGGCGTACGTGCCGCCCTGGCGTGGAACCTTTCCACCGCCACCCTCGCCCGCGAGCACAACGACGCGAACGTGGTGGCGGTGGGCGGCCGCCAGCACTCGGTGGAAGAAGCCACCGAACTGATTGAGGCCTTCCTTGCCGAGCCGTTCAGCAACGATGAGCGCCATGTCCGCCGGATTGGCAAGATCGCAGCCTATGAGGCCACGGGCGAGGTCATCGAGTAGTGCCTGAGGGACATTCGGTCCGCAGGCTCGCCCGGCAGTTCGGAGACGTCTTCCTTGGCGAGACCCTGGCTGTTTCCAGCCCGCAGGGCAGGTTTGCCGGGGGAGCGGCCCTGCTTGACGGGCACGCCCTCGTCGCCGCCGAGGCACACGGCAAGCACCTGTTCCTCCACTTTGACAACGCGTTGGTACTGCACGTCCACCTCGGCCTGTACGGCGCCTGGAGCTTCGGCGGCGACAGAACTTTCGCCGGCGCCTCCAGTATTGGCGCGCCCCGCCGGGTGGGGGAGCGGGAAGCCTTTTCCGGCGGGGATGACGACGGCGGCGCAGCGTACGAGGGTCCGCCGCCACCGGTGGGGGCCGTCCGGGTCCGGCTGGCCGGGAGCCATGGCTGGGCGGATCTGCGCGGGGCAACCACCTGCGAAACCATTACCGCCGCGGAGGCGGACGCCGTCCTGGCCCGGCTCGGACCGGATCCGTTGCGGAACCTGCGGGGCGACGCGGGCCGGTTCGCGGCGAACCTTCGGGCCCGGAAGACGCCGCTGGCTGCGCTGCTGATGGACCAGAAGATCATTGCCGGGGTAGGCAACGTCTACCGCGCCGAAGTTCTGTTCCGGCGCCGGCTGGATCCGTGGCTTCCCGGCGGCGCCGTCGCGGACGGCGATGCCCGGAAGCTGTGGCGTGACGTCGTCGCCGTCATGGCCGACGGCGTCGCTGACGGGCGGATCATCACCACGCCGCCAAAGTACTGGAAACTCAACGGAACCACGGCGGCCAAGGCCGCTGCGGCCGGGAATCCCGTGCCGCCCAAGGGCGCGCACTTCCCCGCCCGCGAGGACGTCCACTTCGTCTACAAGCGGCAGGGCCTGCCCTGCAGGGTGTGCCGGACCACCGTGCTCGTCACCGACCTCGTGGGGCGAAACCTCTACTGGTGCCCCTCCTGCCAGCGGCCGGCCGAGTAGGAAAAACGAAGAAGGCCCCTCCATGGAGGGGCCTTCTTGTATTTATGGAGGGGACGACGGGAATCGAACCCGCGTAATCAGTTTGGAAGACTGAGGCTTTACCATTAAGCTACGTCCCCGAAGGAAGATCCGCTTTTCGCGGAAACTCCGGGCTGGCTGTTGAAGCCGGATACAACTAAACCTAATCCATGGCCTACGTGTCAAATGTGCATTCGCGACGCGTATCACCGTAGACTTGCCTGTGCACTTACGGGGTGTAGCTCAGCTTGGCTAGAGCGCCTGCTTTGGGAGCAGGAAGTCGCAGGTTCAAATCCTGTCACCCCGACTCTGCGGCCAGGACCAGCAGGCCTGGACATCCAACGCGTTTTGCAGAAACCCATCCCACAACCCAGGAGTACTTAGACCGTGAAGAGCGCTGTCGAGAACCTCACCCCCACGCGGGTCAAGCTCAATGTTGAGGTCCCCTTTGAGGAACTGAAGCCCAGCATCGACTCGGCCTACAAGACCGTTGCCTCGCAGATCCAGGTCCCCGGGTTCCGCAAGGGCAAGGTTCCCGCCAAGCTCATCGACCAGCGCGTCGGCCGCGGCTACGTCCTGGAGACCGCCATCAACGATGGCCTCAACGGCTGGTACCAGGCTGCCGTGCAGGAATCCGGCATCCGCCCCCTGAGCCGTCCGGAGGTGGAGATCACCGAGGTGCCCGATCCTTCCGCAACCGATGGCGGCCTGAAGTTCGCCGCTGAGGTTGACGTCCGCCCCGAAATCGAACTCCCGGATTACTCCGGCATCGAGGTCCAGGTCGCCGCCGCGGAATCCTCCGAGGCTGACGTGGACAAGGCCCTGGACGAGCTGCGCGGCCGCTTTGGCACGCTCAAGTCCGTTGACCGTCCGGCCGCCGACGGCGACTTCCTGACCATCGACATCACCGCCACGATCGACGGCGAAGAGGTTGACTCCGCTGCCGGCCTGTCCTACCAGGTGGGTGCCGGCACCATGCTCGAGGGCATGGACGAGGCCGTCACCGGGCTCAGCGCGGATGAGGACGCCATTTTCGACACCACCCTGGTGGGTGGCGACCACGCCGGCGAAGCCGCCCAGGTCAAGGTCGTCGTGAAGGCCGTCAAGGAGCGTGAACTGCCGGAGGCGAACGATGATTTCGCCCAGCTGGCCTCCGAATTCGACACCCTTGCCGAGCTCCGCGAGGACCTCGCCAAGCAGGCTGCCGACTCCAAGATCGTCGAGCAGGGCGTCGAAGCCCGCGACAAGGTCCTCGACAAGCTCGTCGAGCTGGTTGAGGTCCCCGTTCCCGATTCGGTGGTCGAAGAGCAGCTTGAAGCCCACTTCCAGGAGGGCAACGGCCACGGCGACGGCGAACACGACACCGAAGAGCACCGCGAAGAGGTCCGCGCCAACACGGCCCGCGCCTTCCAGAACGAAATCATCCTCGACGCCATCGCGGAGAAGGAAGAAGTCAACGTCAGCCAGAACGAGCTGATCGACTACATCGTCACCACCGCCAGCCAGTACGGCATGGACCCCAACCAGTTCGCCCAGATCATCGATCAGAGCGGCCAGGTCCCCATGATGGTCTCCGAGGTCCGCCGCCGCAAGGCACTGGCCGTCGTCCTGGGCCAGGCCACGGTGACCGACACTGAGGGCAACGCAGTCGACCTGAGCGACTTCGTCCGCCCCGGCGGCGAGGAAGTTCCTGCTGCGGAAGCCACTGAAGCTGACGCCACCGACGCGGCGGAAACCGAAACTGCCGAGGCAGCGGAAACCACTGCCGAGGCCAAGGCATAGTCCTTCCCAGCCGCAGCGAACGGCCCCTGGATCCTTCCGATCCGGGGGCCGTTCGCGTTGGGCGGCAAACCGGAGCGGGGCGCTGTCCGCCGATCGTGCGCCGTCAGCGAACAGCAGTCAGTGCGCGAACAAATCATCCGGGAAACCGGTTAGTGTCCAAGTAGTGATTTTCAGTGATGTCACCGTCACCAGTGAGAGGTAAATAAACATGTCACAGCACTCAGAGGCCCCCCGGATGGCGACCGTCGATCCTGCAGCCCAGGACAACTACATTTACAACCGCCTCCTCAAGGAGCGGATCATCTGGCTGGGCTCGGAGGTGCGTGACGATAACGCCAACGCAATCTGCTCGCAGCTGCTGCTCTTGTCCGCGGAGAATCCCGAAAAGGACATCTACCTCTACATCAACTCGCCCGGCGGATCCGTGACGGCAGGCATGGCCATCTACGACACCATGCAGTTCATTCCCAACGACGTCGTCACCGTGGCCACCGGCCTGGCAGCCTCCATGGGCCAGTTCCTGCTGTCCTCCGGCACCAAGGGCAAGCGCTACGCCACGCCGAACGCACGCGTGCTGATGCACCAGCCCTCCGGCGGCATCGGCGGCACCGCCTCGGACATCAAGATCCAGGCCGAGCTCATCCTGCACATGAAGAAGGTCATGGCGGAACTGACTGCCGAGCAGACGGGCCAGACCGTGGAGACCATCCTCAAGGACAACGACCGCGACAAGTGGTTCACCGCCACCGAAGCCCTTGAATACGGTTTCTTCGACAAGATCGCCGCGCACGCCGGGTCGGTTTCCGGCGGCGGCGGAACGTCCAACGGATCCTCCGGCGAATCAGCCCCGCAGAACTAACCGGCATCCAGAACCCCTTCGATCAGGAGTAAACACAATGAACTACAACTTTGGGTGGTCCGCCGGGAATCTTCCGTCCAGCCGCTACGTCCTGCCGCAGTTCGAGGAACGCACGCCCTACGGCTTCAAGCGCCAGGACCCCTACACGAAGCTCTTTGAGGACCGCATCATCTTCCTCGGCGTGCAGGTGGACGACGCATCTGCCGACGACATCATGGCGCAGCTGCTGGTGCTGGAGTCCACCGATCCGGACCGTGACATCACCTTGTACATCAACTCTCCGGGTGGCTCGTTCACGGCCATGACTGCCATCTACGACACCATGCAGTACATCCGTCCCGAGATCCAGACGGTCTGCCTGGGCCAGGCCGCCAGTGCGGCGGCCGTTCTGCTGGCCGCCGGTACCCCCGGCAAGCGGCTGGCACTGCCCAATGCCCGCGTCCTGATCCACCAGCCGGCGCTCTCCGGCGGCCAGGGCGGCCAGGCCTCCGACCTTGAGATCCAGGCGGCAGAGGTCATGCGGATGCGCTCCTGGCTGGAGGACACCTTGGCCCACCACTCCGGACGCACGTCGGAGCAGGTCAACAACGACATTGAGCGCGACAAGATCCTGACGGCCGCTGAAGCGCAGGCCTACGGCCTGATCGACCAGGTGCTCGATTCCCGCAAGATCAAACCGCAGGCGATCACGCGGTAGCAGTGCCATTAGCCGGTGCGGCCAAGTTCATTTGGCCGCACCGGCCTTTTCATTCCACCCTTGGCGTCGAATGTGACCTAGAGTGGAAGATGTCACAAACCGGTCCCCGCTGGCCGGAAGAGATTTTTCAGCAACGGCGCAGGGCTGCCTGGCAGCAGGATACTAAGGGGTTCACATATGGCTCGGATTGGCGAGAGCACTGATCTGCTGAAGTGCTCTTTCTGCGGAAAGAGCCAAAAGCAGGTCCGCAAGCTCATTGCCGGGCCCGGTGTCTACATCTGCGATGAATGCATCGAGTTGTGCAACGAAATCATTGAAGAGGAACTCGCCGAAGTCGCGGACCTGGGCAGCTTCGAACTTCCAAAACCGCGGGAGATCTTCGACTTCCTGCAGGAATACGTCATAGGCCAGGAGCCCGCCAAGCGTTCCCTCGCCGTCGCGGTCTACAACCACTACAAGCGCATCCAGGCCGGGCACGCGCCCAAGTCCGGGAGCCTCGGCGACGCCGGGCACCATGACGACGTCGAGATCGCCAAATCCAACATCCTCCTCATCGGTCCCACCGGCTGCGGCAAGACCTACCTTGCCCAAACCCTGGCCAGGCGCCTGAATGTTCCGTTCGCCGTGGCAGATGCCACCGCTTTGACGGAGGCGGGTTACGTCGGCGAGGACGTCGAGAACATCCTGCTTAAGCTCATCCAGGCTGCGGACTACGACGTCAAGAAGGCCGAGCAGGGCATCATCTACATCGATGAGATCGACAAGATCTCGCGGAAGAGCGAAAACCCTTCCATCACCCGGGACGTGTCCGGCGAGGGCGTCCAGCAGGCACTCCTGAAGATCCTGGAAGGCACGGTGGCGTCGGTCCCGCCGCAGGGCGGCCGGAAGCATCCGCACCAGGAATTTATCCAGATCGACACCACGAACGTCCTGTTCATCGTGGCCGGTGCCTTCGCCGGGTTGGAAGAGATCATCGGCTCGCGCTCCGGGCGCAAGGGCATCGGGTTCGGCGCCCCGCTCAACGAGGCCAGCAAGAAGGTCGACTCATACGGCGAAGTCATGCCGGAGGACCTGTTGAAGTTTGGCCTGATCCCCGAATTCATCGGCAGGCTTCCTGTCATCACCACCGTCTCCAACCTGGATCGTGACGCCTTGATCCAGATCCTGTCCACGCCAAAGAATGCCTTGGTGAAGCAGTACCAGAAGATGTTCCAGATTGATGGCGTGGAACTGGTGTTCGACGACACCGCCCTGGACGCCATCGCGGAGCAGGCCCTTGAGCGCGGCACCGGTGCCCGCGGCCTTCGCGCCATCCTGGAGGAAGTCCTGCTTCCGGTGATGTTCGATCTGCCAAGCCGCGAGGACGTTGCCAGCGTGGTCATCACCGAGGATGTGGTGCTGCGGGGCGCCGAACCCACCCTGATTCCGCACGCGGCCAAGCGCCGCAAGTCTGCCTGACCGAGAGGATTTTCGTGACTGCACCCGCCAAGAACAAAGCCGATTTCTGGTTCGACCCCCTGTGCCCGTTCGCGTGGATTACGTCCCGCTGGATTGGCGAGGTGGAGGCCGTCCGTGACATCGAGACCGAATGGCACGTCATGAGCCTGGCCGTCCTGAACGAGGGCCGCGATCTTGAGCCGGCCTACCGGGAATCCATGGACAACGCCTGGGGTATGGTCCGCGTGATCATCGCGGCCCGCGAAGGGCACGGCCCGCAGGTCATCAAGCCGCTGTACGACGCCATGGGAACCCTGATCCACGAGCGTGGGGAGAAGGACCGGTCGGAGGTCATTGCCAAGGCCCTCGCCGAATGCGGCCTCCCAGAGTCCCTCGCCGAGGCCGCGGCCACTGACGCTTTTGACGCTGAGCTCCGGGCCAGCCACGAGGAAGGTATCTCCCTGGTGGGCCAGGACGTTGGGACGCCGGTGGTGGCCTTCAACGGAACAGCCTTTTTCGGCCCCGTCCTGACCCGCATTCCGCGCGGCGAGGTTGCCGGGCAGCTGTGGGATGCCACCACCGCGATCGCCGGCTATCCTCACTTCTTCGAGCTGAAGCGCAGCCGCACTGAGAGCCCCGAGTTCGACTAGAACCCGGTTCGATTGCATGCCAAGGGCCCCGGGGGAACTACATGACAGTAGTTCCGCCGGGGCCCTTGCACGTGGCCCGGCACGGGAGAACAATGGTTCTTACCCACTTCGAAAGAAGCGGGACGCAGGAACCAAAGATTCAGTGATATGCAATTTCGACGCAGCCATCGGCAAAGTCGAATGCAAGCTGCCAGTGACGGAGCAGTAAGACCTGGAAACTCAGCGGATCCTGCCAGACCATCGGACAAACGTCACCAGATGGCCGAAAAGTCGAAGCCCCACCAACGGCAAAACGCTGATGGGGCTTCCCCTTTGCCCTGGAACCAGGGCGGCCTGACGGGACCGGGTGTCAGGCCTTGGCGGGCTCGTCGCTCGCGGCGAGGGCAACGTCGGTGACCGCAAGATCCCCGTCACCCACCACCAGGGTAATTTCGCGGGCGTTTGATGCCGCCTTCAAATCCGCCAGCCCGGCCCGCAGCTGTGCCGTCAGGGCCTCAGTTGCGGTGATCGTGGCAGACAGCACCTCGGTCCGCTGCTTGACCTTCGCCTCGGATTTGGCCTTGCGGACTCCGCTGAGGGCAATCCCCACCGTGGCCAGCATGGTGGTGTCACCGCCGGGAATCTCCAGCGCCGACGGCCATGCTGCGCGGTGGACTGAGCCGCTGCGCCACCAACTCCAGACTTCCTCCGTGGCGAACGGGAGGAAGGGGGCAAAGAGCCGCAGCAGGGCGTCCAGGGTGGTTGCCAAAGCGGCCAGCACCGACGCCTGCTCTGATTCGCCGGCGGCACCGTAGGCGCGGTCCTTGATCAGTTCCACGTAATCGTCCGTGAACTGCCAGAAGAACGATTCCGTGAGTTGCAGGGCCCGGGCATAGTCGTAGTTCTCAAACGCCTTGGTGGACTGGGCAACGACGTCGGCAAGTTGCGCCAGCAGTGCGCGGTCCAAGGGGTTGGTCAACACCGAAAGATCGTCAGAGAGGACAGAGTTTTCGGTGGCGCCCAGGTTCAGCACGAACTTGGAGGCGTTGAGCAGTTTGATGGCCAGGCGCCGGCCGATCTTCATCTGCGCAATCTCATAGGCGGTATCGGCCCCGAGGCGCGCAGAGGCGGCCCAGTAACGGACCGCATCCGAGCCGTACTCATTCAGCACATCCGTGGGGACAACGACGTTGCCCTTGGACTTGGACATCTTCTTGCGGTCCGGGTCCAGGATCCAGCCGGAGATGGCCGCGTGCTTCCAGGGCGCACTCTCCTGGAGGGCGTCGGCGCGGACCACAGAGGAAAACAGCCAGGTGCGGATGATGTCATGGCCCTGGGGGCGGAGGTCGAACGGGTACACCTTCGCGAAGAGGTCCTCGTTGCGGCTCCAGCCGCCCACGATCTGCGGGGTCAGGGATGACGTGGCCCAGGTGTCCAGGACGTCGGCATCTCCGGTAAAGCCGTTTGCCTGGTCGCGCTGCGTCTCGTCGAAGCCGGGCGCGGCGTCCGCTGCCGGATCCACGGGGAGCATGTCGTCCGAGGGGAGGATGGGGTGGTCGTAATCCGGGTTGCCCTGCCCGTCCAGCGGGTACCAAACCGGAATGGGCACGCCGAAGAACCGCTGCCGGGAGACCAGCCAGTCGCCGTTCAACCCGGCGATCCAGTTCTCGTAGCGGGACCGCATGAACGAGGGGTGGAAGTCGATCTCCTTGCCGCGGCCGATCAGGCGTTCGCGGCGGTCCTCGTCGCGGCCGCCGTTGCGGATGTACCACTGGCGTGAGGTCACAACCTCGAGCGGCTTGTCGCCCTTCTCGAAGAAGTTCACCGGGTGGGTGATCTTCTTCGGCTCACCGTCCAGCAGGCCGGCTTCCTTGAGCAGTTCCACCACGGCCTCCTTCGCGGAGAACGCCGTCTTGCCGGCAATGGCCGCGTACGCCTCCTTGCCGGACTCGCTGGTGATCCACTCGGGGGTTTCGCCGATGATGCGGCCGTCACGGCCCATGATGGCGCGCGTGGGCAACTGCAGTTCGCGCCACCAGGTGACGTCGGTAAGGTCGCCGAAGGTACAGACCATGGCGATACCCGAGCCCTTGTCCGCCTTTGCCAGCGGGTGGGCCTTGACCTCCAGTTCGACGCCGAACAGCGGCGACGTCACGGTCTTGCCGAACAGCGGCTGGTACCGCTCGTCGTCGGGGTTTGCCACCAGCGCGGCGCACGCGGCCAGCAATTCCGGACGTGTGGTCTCGATGAAGATCTTTTCGCCGTCTTCGGTGAAAAAGGGGTAGCGGTAGTACGCGCCGGGAACCTCGCGGTCCTCCAGCTCTGCCTGCGCCACCGCCGTGCGGAACGTCACGTCCCACAGGGTCGGGGCCTCGGCCATGTAGGCGTCGCCGGCGGCCAGGTTGGCCAGGAAAGCGCGCTGTGACACGGCACGGGAGGTGTCATCGATGGTGCGGTACGTCAGGTCCCAGTCGACGGACAGGCCCAGGGTCTGGAACAGGTTCTCGAAGACCTTCTCGTCCTCAACAGCCAGTTCCTCGCAGAGTTCGATGAAGTTCTGCCGGGACACGACGTCGAAATCGCGCTGGTTCTTGGCTGGCTGGGCCGGTGGCCGGTAGTCGGCGTTGTACGGAACAGCGGGGTCGCACCGCACGCCGTAGTAGTTCTGCACGCGCCGCTCGGTGGGCAGGCCGTTATCGTCCCAGCCCATGGGGTAGAAGACGTTCTTGCCCGTCATGCGCATGTAGCGCGCCTGGACGTCCGTCTGGGTGAAGGAGAACATGTGCCCCACATGCAGGGAACCCGACGCGGTGGGCGGGGGAGTATCGATCGAGTAGACCTGCTCCCGGGTGGTGTCGGGGTTGAACTTGTAGGTTCCTTCGGACAGCCAGCGCTGGGTGAGCGTGGCTTCCAGGCCTTCGAGGGCCGGCTTGTCCGGAACGTTGATGGGGGCGGTGGTGGGCGTGTCTGTACCCTGCGTGTCTTCAGCCATTGGGCAATTCTTTCATGCCCGCTTCAATCCCACCCAACCAACGCCGGGCCGCCCGGTCCCGTTAGGGTGGTGCCATGACTGAGGACTTGCAGAAAAAGGCAGCATTGGTGACCGGAGCGAGCAGCGGAATCGGGGAAGCATCCGTCCGTGCCCTGCGCGCAGAAGGCTGGACAGTCTTCGCCGTCGCGCGCCGGGCAGACCGCCTCGCCACCCTGGCGGGTGAGACAGGCGCCATGGCCATCCCGGCCGATATCGCAGAGGACGACGACGTGTCCCGGCTTCTTGCCCGGGTCACCGATGCGGGCGGCATCGATACGCTCATCAACATCGCCGGCGGCGCCCGCGGCGCCGACAGGGTAGGAGATGCCAGCACGGAGGACTGGGAGTGGATGTTCCGGGTCAACGTCCTGGGAACCATGAAGCTGACCCGCGCTTTCCTGCCGATGCTCCGCGCCACCGGCCGGGGCACCGTGCTCAACCTGACGTCGACGGCGGGACTGGACGCCTATGAGGGCGGCGGCGGCTACAACGCGGCCAAGTTCGGCCAGCACGCCATGACCAATGCCCTCCGCCTGGAGGAAGCGGAGCACAACCTGCGCGTCATTGAGGTGGCGCCGGGCCTGGTGCAGACCGAGGAATTCGCGCTTAATCGGCTGGGCGATGCGCAGGCCGCCGGGAAGGTCTACCAGGGGGTGGAAAAGCCGCTGACCGCGGCGGACGTCGCGGACGTGGTCCGATACGCCGTCTCCGCCCCGCACCATGTCAACCTGGACCAAATCGTTGTCCGGCCTGTGGCGCAGGCCGCGACACACAAATTGATCAGGAAGGGCTAGGAGCCCCCGACGTGCAGGGTGGCAACCACCGCCGCATGGTCGGTGCCCGGAACCGGCTGGACTGAATAGTTCGTGGCTCTGATGTCCGGGCTGGTCACCACATGGTCCAACGTGATCCCGGGCAGCCGGTAGTCGCGCATCGGCCAGGTGGGCACGAGCCTCGTTCCCAGCGAGGCGGCCACGTCCACGAGGCTTCGGGTCCGGCCGGTTCCTGCCAGCAGCGACCGGAATTCGTGATGGTCGCAGGTGGCGTTGAAGTCGCCGGCCAGCAGCAGCGGTCCGGAGCCGGTGTCCACCCTCCCCACGGCCGAGAGGTCGCTGCGCCATTGCCTGACGGCCGCGCCTACGGGCGCCAAGGTGTGAACGGCCACCACCCGCAGGGCCGTCCCGCTGTCATCGGCCAGTTCGAGGCTGGCCACGGGCATGGTGAATTGGGTGCCGGGCAGCACTCCGGACTCTTTGAGCTTGTAGGTGGAATAGATGGCGGCGCCGCCTGCGCCCTCCCTGGCGTGGGCAACGCGGTGGGGGAGCAGCTGGTCCAAGCCGGCCGCCGTCAGCCTCCGTGCCAGCGCGGGCGTGTACTCCTCCACGGCCAACAGGTCCACGCGCCGGTCACGGACCATCCCCACGATGCTGGGTGCGTCCGCACCGCCCAGTTCTGCGTTAATGGTCATGGCTACCAGCGTGACCGGCGCTGCGGCCTCGACCGCAGGCTCCCTGATGTCCAGTGGAACAAGCCACAAAACCTGGACCCCCAGCAGGATGGCTGCCACAGCCTGCTGCCAGCGGCGCCGCCCCGCGAAAGCCAAGGCAAGTGCTGCGGCGCCCGGGACTGCGAGCCACGGAGTGAAGGCCACCAGTTGCACCCCAAGCACCGGCCAATCGGCTGGTATTGCACGGAGGGCTGTTCCCGCCGCCACAGGCAGGACCGCTGGAAGAAACAGCCACCTGCACACCGCAGCCGCCCGCGCGCCGGGGGAAGAACCTTTCGATGCTGTCATGGGGCGAGTCTAGGCACCCCATGCCCCGGGTGTGATCGTGTTGGACATGGAGGTGGGCTGGCCGATCCTGCGATGCCGGCCAAATCACCCACCAGCGGCAACCGGATGCAGCCGATGGCACCGTGCCGCCACCCCGGCCTTCGGAATGGCACTGGACGCGGCGGAAATAGTAGACTGGCCAGTGGCTATGACCCGGCAATCACCGGTGAGCTTCCGGAAGAACACGCTGCCGCCCGTCAACGGCGGCCGCGCCAGTAGAACCGGACGGGTAAGCCCGTCACAGCAGTCAACGAGAGGCCGGTGCGGCGCCCGTTCCGCGAGGGACACGCAGTGCCGGTAAGTGAGGTGGTACCGCGGTGAGCGTGCAGTCCCAGGACGGCACGGACGCCGTCCTCGCATCCTGAACGGAACAGCCGGCCCGCGCCGGAGGTTCACCGCGCCCAACCCAGGATGTCGAACATGACGTTTTACCCCAAGGCCTCAGCCTCCAGCACCCCAGCCAGCGGCAATGCCGGCGTTTCCGCCTCCGTGAAGTTTCCGGAGATCGAAGAGCGCATCCTGAAGTACTGGGACCAGGACGGAACGTTCCAGGCCAGCATCGACCAGCGCAGCGCGGATACCCCCGGCGGCGAGCCGGGCAGCAATGAATTCGTGTTCTACGACGGCCCGCCGTTCGCCAACGGCCTGCCGCACTACGGCCACCTCCTCACCGGTTACGCCAAGGACCTCGTGGGCCGCTACCAGACCCAGCGCGGGCGCCGCGTCGAGCGCCGCTTCGGCTGGGACACGCACGGACTGCCCGCCGAGCTCGAAGCCATGAAGCAGCTGGGCATGACGGACAAGACCCAGATCGAAGCCATGGGCATCGACAAGTTCAACGACGCCTGCCGGGCATCCGTCATGAAGTACGCCGACGAATGGCGCAGCTACGTCACCCGCCAGGCACGCTGGGTGGACTTCGACAACGACTACAAGACCCTGAACGTCGAGTACATGGAGTCGGTGCTCTGGGCCTTCAAGCAGCTGCACGACAAGGGCCTGACCTACAACGGCTACCGCGTCCTGCCGTACTGCTGGAAGGACGAGACCCCACTGTCCAACCACGAGCTGCGCATGGACGACGACGTCTACAAGAACCGCCAGGACCAGACGGTCACCGTCACGTTCCCCATCCTGGCCGGCGACTCCGCGCTGTCCAAGCAGCTCGACGGCGTCCAGGCCCTCGCCTGGACCACCACGCCCTGGACGCTGCCCACCAACGCCGCGCTCGCCGTCGGCCCCGCCATCACCTACGCGGTGCTCCCCGCCGGACCCAACGGCGTCAAGGCTGCCTCGGCCGAGGCCCCGGTGACGGGCAGCTTCCTGCTGGCGGCAGACCTGCTGGGCAACTACGCCAAGGACCTCGGATACGGCAGCTTCGAGGACGCCGAAGCGGCGGTCGTTTCCACCCACACCGGTGCCGAACTGGAAGGCCTGGAGTACCGGCGGCTCTGGGACGACTTCGCCGACAACGAAAAGTACGGCATGGAGAACGCCTGGCGCTTCCTGGTGGCCGACTACGTCACCACCACGGACGGTACCGGCATCGTGCACCAGGCTCCGGCCTACGGCGAGGACGACCAGAAGGTCTGCGAGGAAGCCGGCATCCCGGTGGTGCTCTCCGTTGACGAGGGCGCAAAGTTCCTGCCCCTGTTCAAGCACGGCGACCTCCACGACATTGCCGGACTGCAGGTCTTCGAGGCCAACAAGCCCATCACCCAGGTGCTCCGCGCCCAGGGCCGGCTGGTCCGCCAGGCGAGCTACGAGCACAGCTACCCGCACTGCTGGCGCTGCCGTAACCCGCTGATCTACCGGGCCGTGTCCTCCTGGTACGTCGAGGTCACCAAGTTCAAGGACCGGATGTCCGAACTGAACCAGGAGATCAACTGGATCCCCGGCAACGTCAAGGACGGCCAGTTCGGCAAGTGGCTGGACAACGCCCGTGACTGGTCCATCAGCCGCAACCGCTACTGGGGCAGCCCCATCCCGGTGTGGCAGTCCACGGATCCCGACTACCCGCGCACCGACGTCTACGGTTCCCTCGCCGAACTCGAAGCGGACTTCGGCCGCCTGCCCCTGAACAAGGACGGCCAGGTGGACCTCCACCGCCCGTTCATCGACGAGCTCACCCGGCCCAATCCGGACGATCCCCGCACCCCGGAAGAGGGCCAGTCCGTGATGCGCCGGGTCGAGGACGTCCTGGACGTCTGGTTCGACTCCGGCTCCATGCCCTACGGCCAGGTCCACTACCCGTTCGAGAACGAAGCCTGGTTCAACACGCACAACCCGGCAGACTTCATCGTGGAGTACATCGGACAGACCCGCGGC
This sequence comes from Pseudarthrobacter sp. MOO14, assembly GCF_058267675.1. NCBI lineage: Bacteria > Bacillati > Actinomycetota > Actinomycetes > Micrococcales > Micrococcaceae > Pseudarthrobacter > Pseudarthrobacter sp. MOO14. The sequence continues at coordinate 506,787 of NZ_CM177849.1, read as the reverse complement.
TGGTTCTACATGCTGCACATCCTCTCCACGGCGCTGTTCGACCGCCCGGCGTTCCGGAACGTCATCAGCCACGGCATCGTGCTGGGCTCCGACGGGCAGAAGATGTCCAAGAGCCTGCGCAATTACCCGGATGTCTCCGAAGTGCTGGACCGCGACGGCTCCGACGCCATGCGCTGGTTCCTGATGTCCAGCCCCATCCTCCGCGGCGGCAACCTGATCGTCACGGAGCAAGGCATCCGCGACGGCGTCCGCCAGGTCATCCTGCCGCTCTGGAACGTGTACAGCTTCTTCACGCTCTACACCAACGCCGCGGACGGCGGCCGGGGTTACGACGCCACGCTGCGCTACGACGGCTACGCGGACACCCTGGACCAGTACCTGCTGGCCAACACCGGCGACCTGGTCCGGAACATGACGGCCCAGCTGGACTCTTATGACATCTCCGGTGCCTGCGACTCGCTGCGCAGTTACCTGGACATGCTCACCAACTGGTACGTCCGCCGCAGCCGGCAGCGGTTCTTTGATGAGGACAAGGACGCCTTCGACGCCCTGTACACGGCCCTCGAGACCGTCACCCGTGCCGCGGCGCCCCTGCTGCCGCTGGTGTCCGAGGAAATCTGGCGCGGCCTGACCGGCGGCCGGTCCGTGCACCTGGCAGACTGGCCGGACGCGGGCCTCTTCCCCGCAAACCCCTCCCTCGTCGAAGCCATGGACCGGGTCCAGCAGATCTGCTCGACAGGATCCTCGCTCCGCAAGGCAGCCAACCTGCGCGTCCGGCTGCCCCTGCAGGAGCTCACCGTGGTGGCACCGGGTGCCGGTGCGCTGGACGGTTTCGCCGCCGTCGTCGCCGATGAACTCAACTTGCGCGCAGTCCGCCTGCTCGACGCCGAGAACGCGTCCCCGGAGGAATTCGGCATACAGCAGAAGCTGGTAGTCAACGCCCGCGCCGCCGGCCCGCGGCTGGGCAAGAACGTCCAGGCCGCGATCAAGGGCGCCAAGTCCGGCGATTGGTCAGTGGACGACGACGGTGTGGTCACCGCGGGCGGGTTGCGCCTGGAGCCCCAGGAGTACAACTTGGAGACCGTCGTGGCGGATTCCGATGGCGGTGACGGCGGTTCCAAGGCCGTGGCCGTGCTGCCCGGTGGCGGCTTCGTGGTGCTGAACACCGAAGTGACCCCTGAACTTGAGGCCGAAGGCCTGGCCCGCGACATGGTCCGCGCCATCCAGCAGGCCCGCAAGGATGCCGGACTCAATGTCAGCGACCGGATCCGCACCACGGTAACCGCCGCGCAGAACGTCGTGGCCGCCCTGCTGGCGAACGCCGAACTGGTCAAGGGCGAGACCCTGACCGTTGACCTGGCTGCCGAACCGGCAGACGTGGACGAACCCGCCGTCGTGGTGGAAAAAGTGGAGGCCTAGGACATGACCGACGAATTTTCGGTGGAAAGCGTCTACGCGGAACTGCTGGGCCGGGCGCCGGAAAACAAGATGGAGCCTCGCCTGGCTCCGCTGTTCCGCGCCATGGAGGTCCTCGGCGAACCCAACAAGGCGTTCCCGATCATCCACGTGACGGGAACCAACGGCAAGACCTCCACGTCGCGGATGATCGAGTCGGTGCTCCGCGCCCATGGCCTGAGCACGGGGCGGTACACCAGCCCGCACCTGTCCAAGGTCACCGAGCGGATCAGCATCGACGGACACCCCGTGCCGGATGAGACGTTTGTGCGGATCTGGGACGAAATCCGGCCCTACCTGCAGATTGTGGATTCGGAACTGGAAGCCGAGGGCCAGCCGCGGCTGACGTACTTCGAATGCCTCACCATCCTTGGCTTCGCCATCTTCGCTGACCAGCCGGTCAACGTGGCCGTCATCGAGGTGGGCCTGGGCGGCATCACCGATGCCACCAACGTCGGGGACGGCCAGGTGTCGGTGATTACCCCGATCTCCTTGGACCACACCGACCTGCTCGGCGACACCACGGAGGACATCGCCCACGAAAAGGCAGGCATCATCAAGCCGGGCGGCTACCTCATCAGTGCCGCCCAGCCCATCGACGCGGCCCAGGTCCTGCTGGAGAAGGCCAAGGAAGTTGGCGTGCCCTTCCGCTTCGAGGGGGTGGAGTTCGGTGTCGAGTCACGCACCGTGGCCGTGGGCGGCCAGATGGTCACCATCCAGGGCATCGCCGGGCGCTACCCTGACCTGCTGGTGCCCCTGCATGGATCCCACCAGGCCCAAAACGCCGCCGTGGCGGTCGCCGCACTGGAGGCGTTCTTTGGCGGCGAAAAGGAACTTGACTTCGAGGTCCTGCAGGAAGGATTCGCTGCAGTGACCTCGCCCGGCCGCCTGGAAGTGGTGCGCACGGCGCCCACCATCGTCGTGGATGCCGCACACAACCCGGACGGCATCCGGGCCTCCGCCGCCGCCCTGCAGGAAGCATTCACGTTCACCAAGCTGGTTCCGGTAGTGGGCGTACTCAAGGAGAAGGACGCCGAAGAGATCCTGCGCGAACTCAAGGAATCCCTGGGCGGCCTGGCAGACGAGTACTGCTTCACCCAGTCCAACTCCCCGCGCGCAGTTCCGGCAGCCGAACTCGCCGAGCTCGCCATTGACCTTGGCTTCGGCGAAGACAAAGTGCACATCGCCGAGAAGCTGGACGACGCCCTGGAATGGGCTGTTGAGCGGGCCGAAGCCAACGACGACCTCTCCGGCGCCGTCCTGGTCACGGGCTCCATCACCCTGGTGGCTGAGGCACGGATCCTGCTCGGGAAGACTGAGGCGTAATCCATGGCCAGACTGACAAAGGCACAGCGCGAGTGGCGCCCCGGGATGCCAAAGAAGCGACGCTCCACCAAGGTCATGTTTGCCTCGACGGTGCTGCTCCTGGAAGCGTTCGTCATGTTTTTCGCCACCCTCGCGGTGTTCGGCCTGCGCCGGGAGGAGTTCCCGCCCGCCCTCATTTTGGGCGTGGGGCTTGCCCTGAGCGCCGTCATGGTGGTGGCCTGCGCGGTCCTCAATAAGCCCTGGGGCGTGGCGCTGGGGTGGATCCTGCAGGTCATCCTGATCCTGACCGGGATCTTTGAGCCGGCCATGTTCCTGGTGGGCGCCCTGTTCGCCATTGCCTGGTGGTACGGCATCCGCACGGGCATCCGGCTTGACCGTGAAGCTGCGCAGCGCGCCCGCGAGCAAGCTGAATGGGAAGCCTCCCACCCGGACCAGGCCGCCGGCCCGGCCCAGCCATAGTCCCCGTAGACTTGACCTGAAACCCCACCCGAACCATTGGAGCAGTTGTGACCACAGAGCGCACCCTCGTCCTGATCAAGCCCGACGGCGTCGCCCGTAACCTGACCGGCGCCATCCTGGCCCGGATCGAAGCCAAAGGCTACAGCCTTGTTGAGCTGAAGAAGGTTGACGCCACCCGCGAACTGCTGGAGCAGCACTACGAAGAGCACGTGGGCAAGCCCTTTTACGAGCCGCTGGTGGAGTTCATGCTCAGCGGCCCGGTCGTGGCAGCTATCTTCGAAGGCCACCGCGTCATCGAGGGCTTCCGTTCACTGGCCGGGACCACCGATCCCACCACGGCGGCGCCGGGCACCATCCGGGGCGACTTCGGCCGCGACTGGGGCCTGAAGGTCCAGCAGAACCTGGTGCACGGCTCGGACTCCACCGAATCCGCCGGGCGCGAGATCAAGATCTGGTTCCAGGGCTGACAGGCCCCGGAACAGAAAGAAGCCCTTGGTTCTTCGGAACCAAGGGCTTCTTTCGTCTGCGGCCTAGAAGCCGGAGGTACCTGCGAACACCTGGATGAACGCAAAAAAGATGGTGGCGATGACGGCAACATACAGCAACGCCGTGATGATCCAGCCGGAGTCACCGAGGATGCGGGTTGCCCGGGCGGGCAGGGGGATCACTCCTGCTGTGATGTTCCTGATGGTGGTCCAGACGAAGAGCGGGATCATGGCCGACCACACGATCATGCAGAACGGGCACAGGATGTGGATGGAGTACAGCGCCTGGGACCACAGCCACACGACGAATGCGAAGCCCAGCGTGACGCCCGCCTGCAGGCCAACCCAGTACCAGCGGGCGAAGGTGGCGCCGGCGAGCAGGGCCATGCCTACGGTAATGATGATGGCGAAGGCCACGATTCCGATGAACATGTTGGGGAACCCGAACAGTGAACTCTGCCAGGTCTGCATGACCTGGCCGCATGAGATCCACGGATTCACATCGCAGACGGTGGTGTGGTTGGGGTCCTTGAGAACCTCGAGCTTCTCCAGGACAAGGGTTCCGGAGGCAAGCCATCCCACAATTCCAGTGATGACCAGAAGCCAGCCGAACGGCCGGTTCCGGGTCATCCGGGGAAGGTTTTCGGCAGCAGCGGTGCGCGGCGCAACGGCTCGATCGCTTTCGTGGGCGCTGACGGGGGAGATGCTGGGCATGGGTGTGGCGTCCTTTTCATCCGGTGCTCCTGTGCCTGATTGTAACGCCGGTGGCTGGTCCCGCCACCCAGGAAGGCAGGAGCAGCGCGGGCCTCCGCGGCGATCCGGCCCGGGTATGAGAGAATGAACGTGGCTGGAAGCCGATCCACATTCGGACTCCGGTCCGGTGGTTTGTTCCCAAGACCGCCAATGATGAGCAGGGCAGGCTTCGGAATTCTCCGGCACTCCCGCGACTCCATTGAGCGGCACCTGGTTGTGGCACGCAGAACAACGGGTTTCAGAACATCCACCGGCTCCTGTGGGCTGCCGCACCCCAATGACGGTGCGAACCCGGGAGCATCCATTTGACTTCTGTCAACGCCTGCGGGTTTTGACAATATGTGCCCCAATGGGTGCCGGATGTGGCGGTACGTCAGGGGCAGGAGTGTAGCCACATATGGATATTGATCGAGAACTGGCCGTTAACGACGAAGCAGTGGCCCCAGCGGCCGCTGCTGCACCGAAGAGGGCTCCACGGGTCCGGCGCAAGGCGGCGCCCAAGGCTGCCGAAGCCGTAGCGGGCGAAGCTGCCGCACCAGAGCCTGCGGCCGACGCGCCGGTGGAAGAACCAGCCGCGGAGAAGAAGGCCCCGGCCCGCCGCACCCGCGCCCGGAAGAAAGCCGACGCCGCCGAACCCCTGCCCGCGTTCGCCGACGACGCTGCGTCCACCGCCGCCGCAGCCGTTGCCGCGGTTGAGGTATCCGCACCGGCGCCGGCCGATGAGGGCCCGGCTGCCGGCCCCGCCCCGGATGCCGCGGCGGACGTCGAAACGAAGCCTGTGCGCCGCCGTCGGGTAGCCACCCGCAAGGTCGCTTCCCCGGCTCCGGCCCCGGAAACTGCAGCGGCGGAAGCTGCTGCCGCCGCTCCGGTGCAGGACGCCGTGGAAGAAACCGCAACGGAGGAAACCCCCGAGGCGTCTGTTGCTGCCCCGGAAGCCGCCGCCCCCGCCGTCGAGGAGGTCCCGCAGGCGCCGGTGCAGGCACAGGAGCCCGCCGCCGCACCTGCAGCTCCCGAGGCCGGAAGCGACGCCGCGTCCACGGCGGCAGCAAGCCCCTTTGGTTCGCTGTTCCTGGAACCAGGTTCCGCCACGTCAGTCCTCTTCCAGGCGCCGGACCTGAGCACCGTGGTCCGCCCCGCGACGCCCGCGGCGGAAGAGACCGACGAGGAAGAGGCCGACGACGCAGACGATTCCGCCAGCCGCCGCCGGCGCCGCAGCCGTGGCCGCCGTGGCCGCAGCCGCATCGGCGAGCGGACAGATGAAGACGTCGAGGGCGGCACCGGTGACGCCGATGCCGAAGACGAAGCCGACGAGGACGCCAACGGGCCGCTGGAAGACGGCGTGACCTCCCGCCGTCGCCGCCGCCGCCGCCGCGGTGACCAGGACCTGGAGTTGACCGGTGGGGAAGGCGACGATCCGCCCAACACGGTGACGAGGGTCCGTGCGCCGCGCGCGGTCAGCGAAGCGCCGGTCAACAACCGGGTCACCAGCGTCAAGGGCTCCACCCGCCTTGAGGCCAAGAAGCAGCGCCGCCGCGAATCCCGCGACACCGGCCGCCGCCGCACCGTGATCACCGAAGCCGAGTTCCTGGCCCGCCGCGAATCCGTGGACCGCCAGATGATCGTCCGGCAGCGCGACGACAGAATCCAGATCGGCGTCCTCGAAGACGGCGTCCTGGCCGAGCACTTCGTGTCCAAGACGCAGCAGGACTCGCTGATCGGCAACGTCTACCTGGGCAAGGTCCAGAACGTGCTGCCGTCCATGGAAGCTGCTTTCGTGGACATCGGACGCGGCCGCAACGCCGTGCTGTACGCCGGCGAGGTCAACTGGGAAGCCGTCAACCTCGAAGGCAAGCAGCGCCGGATCGAAAACGCCCTGAAGTCCGGCGACACTGTCCTGGTTCAGGTGACCAAGGACCCTGTGGGCCACAAGGGCGCCCGCCTCACCAGCCAGATCTCCTTGCCCGGACGCTACCTGGTGTACGTGCCCGGCGGCTCCATGACCGGCATTTCCCGCAAACTGCCGGACGTCGAACGCAACCGCCTCAAGCGCATCCTCAAGGACCGCCTCCCCGAACACGCCGGTGTCATCGTCCGCACCGCCGCAGAGGGCGCCTCCGAAGAGGAACTCACGCACGACATCAACCGGCTGCGCGCACAGTGGGAAGGCATCGAAAGCCAGTCCACCTCCACCAAGGTCCTTGCCCCCGAACTGCTGTACGGCGAACCGGACCTGACCATCAAGGTGGTCCGCGACGTCTTCAACGAGGACTTCTCCAAGCTGATCGTCTCCGGCGAGGAAGCCTGGGACACCATCGAGGCCTACGTCACCTACGTCGCCCCGGACCTGGTGGGCCGCCTCGAGAAGTGGACCAAGGACCAGGACATCTTCTCCGCCTGGCGGATCGATGAGCAGATCCACAAGGCACTCGAGCGCAAGGTGTTCCTGCCCTCCGGCGGTTCCCTGGTCATCGACCGGACCGAAGCCATGACCGTGGTGGACGTCAACACCGGCAAGTTCACCGGCAGCGGCGGCAACCTCGAGGAAACCGTCACCAAGAACAACCTCGAAGCTGCCGAGGAAGTGGTGCGCCAGCTGAGGCTGCGCGATATTGGCGGCATCATCGTGATCGACTTCATCGACATGGTGCTCGAATCCAACCGGGACCTGGTCCTGCGCCGCCTCGTCGAGTGCCTGGGCCGCGACCGGACCAAGCACCAGGTTGCCGAGGTCACGTCCCTGGGCCTGGTCCAGATGACCCGCAAGCGCATGGGCACGGGCCTGCTGGAAGTCTTCGGCGAGCAATGCGAGGCGTGTGCCGGACGCGGCGTCGTGACCCATGACGATCCCGTGGAGCACCGCCGCGCCAACATCGTGGCGGCCGAACACCACGTCCAGCGCGCCGACAACCGTCCCGAAGCCCGCGGGGAGGCCCACCGCCCCGACGGACAGCGGACCGATGCCGGCCAGCCCGGTGCACGCCCCGAGCGGAAGCGCCGCCGTGGACGCGGCGGCCAGCAGGCCGAGGCAGTACCGGCGCCGGCAGTGCACGTGCACACTGTGCAGCCGGATCCCAGTGACGCCGAGCGGCACGCCAAGGCTGAAGCCACCCGGCTTGCGTTGGCCAACATCGCCGCGGCGGCCCACGCGGCGCACCTCCACGACGACGAGCTGGCAGCTGCCCGGCACGCGCCGGCGGAGCAGGCTACGGCCCCGCAAGCACCGGTCCAGCCTGCACCGGCAGCTGACGGGGAAAAGCACGACGCCGATACGCACGGGCGTCCCGCGGCGGTCCTGACGTTCGGCGGCGAGAAAGTCCCGCTTCCGTTCGTGGAGCACGCGGAGGAGCAGCAGCCCAAGCCCGCCCTGACGCTGGACCGGCTCGCGGAAGCATTCGCGCACCTCGGCCAGCCGGTTTCCGCCGTCGAGGACGCTCCGAAAAATCCTGCAGCGGCTGAACCGGCAACGGAACAGGCCGCACAGGAGCCCCGGCCGCAGGGCAGCGAAGCCCCTGCGCGGGCCGCGGAAGCACCGGCTGAAAAGGACTACTCCGACCACACGCTGGAGCAGACAAGGCAGCGCAGGCCGCGCCGCCACCGGGCCGCCAGCCGAGCCCAGGGCGCCGCGAACGAAACCGCCGTCCAGCACCATGAGAACGTCCAAGCCGCAACTACCGGGCACTCACACGCAGCCAAGGCCCCCGAGCCCGCGAACCAGCAGCCTGCTGATAGCGGCAAGCGTTCCGAGGAACCCATCATCCTCGGCGTGGGCGTCCCGGCTTCGGAGCTCTAAATTCCGGCAAGCCACGGCGTCGAAAGGTGAAGTCCCCGTCTCGTGGACCATTCCCCCCGAAAGTACAGGGGGAACAGTGCACGGGGCGGGGACTTCCTGCATCTGGCCGCTGTCACCTTTAGCCGGGCACCGCGCCACCGGCTAGGCTGGGAAACCGACACGGGGTGCCGCGCAGAAGGCCGGCTGAGATCCACACCCGTTGAACCTGTCCGGCTAGTACCGGCGAAGGGATGTCTGTTGTCTTCGACCCTCTCCATGCCCCTGCCAAGTGCCTCCACTGACGCCTCCGGCACCCCTGCGGGCCGCGACATCCCACGGGTCCTCTCCATTGCGGGCTCGGATCCATCCGGCGGAGCAGGAGTCCAAGCGGACCTGAAGAGCATTGCAGCGCACGGCGGATATGGCATGGCCGCCATCACGGCACTGACGGCGCAAAATACCCGTGGCGTTGTGGCCGTCCACGTCCCGCCTGCTGCGTTCCTGGCGCAGCAGCTCGATGCCGTCAGCGACGACATCACCATCGACGCCGTCAAGATCGGCATGCTCGGCGACGAAGCGGTGATCCGCACGGTCCAGCAATGGCTCGACAAGGTGCGTCCCGCCGTCGTAGTCCTGGACCCGGTGATGGTGGCCACCAGCGGCGACCGCCTGCTGAAGGAAACCGCCGAAGCCGCCCTCCGCGACCTGCTCCCGCTTGCCCACCTCATCACCCCCAACCTGCCCGAACTGGCCATGCTGGTGGGCGAAGAGCCAGCGGGGGACTGGGAAGGTGCGCTGGACCAGGGCAGGCGCCTGGCGGATGCCACCGGCGCCACCGTCCTGGTAAAAGGCGGACACCTGTCAGGCGAAGGCTGCCCGGACGCCCTGGTGAACACCGCCGGTGTGCTGGCCCGGGACGTGGTGGAAGTGCCCGGCCCCCGCGTCAACACCCGCAACAGCCACGGGACGGGTTGTTCGCTGTCCTCTGCCATGGCCACGGTCCAGGCCCGGTTGGGCGACTGGGAAGGGGCGCTGCGGACGGTCAAGCCCTGGCTGGCCGGAGCGCTTGAGGATTCCGGCAGGCTGGAGGTCGGCCACGGGAACGGGCCCGTGCACCACTTCCACCATGTGCGGCCCCACCTGCCGGAAGGCGGCTTCGCGGCCAGGCTCTGGGCCGAAGCCCGGCAGGACCTGGCGGATATTTACGCCCTGGACTTCATCCAAGGCCTGGTCTCCGGCGAACTGGCGGAAAAGGACTTTGCCTACTATCTGGCCCAGGACGCCCAATACCTCAACGGCTACTCCCGGGTCCTGGCCCGTGCCAGTGCCCTGGCCCCCTCCGAAGAGGAGCAGCTGTTCTGGGCGGGCTCGGCCCGGCAGTGCCTGGAGGTTGAATCGGAACTGCACCGCTCGTGGCTCAGCACCCGGCCCGGGCAGACGGGCCTGGGACCCGTCACCAAGTCCTACGTTGACCACCTCACAGCCGTCTCGGCGTCGGGCAGCTATGCCGTCCTTGCCGCCGCCGTCCTGCCCTGCTTCTGGCTCTACGCCGAGGTTGGCAGGACACTGCACGCCCGGTTCCTCGCGGCGGGCGAACCGGACGGGCACGCGTACGCCGCGTGGCTCCGCACCTATGCCGACGAGGGCTTCGCCGAGGCCACCCGGCAGGCCATCGCCATGGTGGATGCGGCCGGACGGAAGGCCTCCGACCATGAACAGGCCGCCATGGTCACGGCGTTCAAGCAGTCCTGCCGGCTCGAAGTGGAATTCTTCGACGCGCCGCGCATTCACTCCTGACGTCCAACGGCGGCGCCCCGGCTACAATGGATACGCACGGTTGCGGCGCTGCATGCCATGCTGTGGTTACTATCACAGCCGGCCCTCCGGAACCAGCCTCATTTGCGGCTGGAGACGGATTTAGCGTATTCTGGATCTTCGGTGCTTACGCCAACACTTGGGTTATGACCCCACGGCGTTGAGGCACAGCGAGAAACCAGGCTTTTATTGAGTCGGTTCCGCACGCAAATTTTGTTATAAACGTCGAGAGAAGTGAGTTCCCAAGTGGTGTACGCGATTGTCCGCGCAGGCGGCCGCCAAGAGAAGGTTTCCGTTGGAGACTTCGTTACCCTGAACCGCGTCGCCGGTGGAGCCGGCAGCACCATTGAGCTGCCCGCACTGCTCCTGGTTGACGGTGACAAGGTCACCTCCGCAGCCAAGGACCTGGCCAAGGTAACTGTTACGGCTGAAATCCTCCAGGACCTGCGTGGTCCTAAGATTGTCATCCAGAAGTTCAAGAACAAGACCGGCTACAAGAAGCGCCAGGGTCACCGCCAGGAACTGACCAAGGTCAAGATCACCGGCATCAAGTAACCACCGGTTACTGTTCAGGCATTTCAACAGATTCCCCAGAATTTAGAGGCAGGCATTTCAGATGGCACATAAAAAGGGCGCGAGCTCCACTCGCAACGGTCGCGATTCCAACGCACAGTACCTCGGCGTCAAGCGCTTCGGCGGCCAGGTCGTTTCCGCAGGCGAGATCATCGTCCGCCAGCGTGGCACCCACTTCCACCCGGGCGCCGGCGTAGGCCGCGGCGGTGACGACACCCTGTTCGCACTGACCCCGGGCGCCGTTGAATTCGGCACCCGCCGCGGACGTCGCGTGGTCAACATCGTTGCTGCTGCAGCCGCAGAGTAACAACCAGTTTTGAAGCGGTGGAGCGGGCCTGAGGGCCCGCTCCACTGTTCTTTTAACCGCATTACAATCGTTGTGGCGTCCCCGGGCGCCGCGTAAACAGCATTCTGAGGAGATCCACGTGGCCAGCTTTGTAGACCGGGTAGTACTTCACGTATCCGGCGGAACCGGCGGCCATGGATGCGTTTCCGTCCACCGTGAGAAGTTCAAGCCCCTTGGCGGGCCCGACGGCGGTAACGGCGGCAACGGCGGCGACGTGATCCTCCGGGTGGACCACCAGACCACCACCCTCCTCGACTACCACCACGCGCCGCACCGGCACGCCAGCAACGGCGGGCCCGGCATGGGCGACTGGCGCGGCGGCAAGAACGGCGAAACCCTGGTCCTTCCCGTTCCCGACGGCACCGTGGTCAAGTCCAAGGACGGCACCGTTCTGGCCGACCTGGTGGGTGAAGGCACCGAATATGTGGCCGCCGCCGGCGGCATCGGCGGACTCGGCAACGCAGCCCTGTCCTCCCAGAAACGCCGTGCTCCCGGTTTTGCCCTGCTGGGAATCGAAGGCGAATCCCGCGATGTGGTCCTGGAACTGAAGTCCATTGCAGACATCGCGCTGGTGGGATTCCCGTCCGCGGGCAAGTCCAGCCTGATCGCCGCGATGTCTGCCGCCCGGCCCAAGATCGCCGATTATCCCTTCACCACCCTCATCCCCAACCTGGGCGTCGTCCAGGCAGGCGACGTCCGCTTCACGATTGCCGATGTCCCCGGCCTGATTGAAGGCGCCAGCGAAGGCAAGGGCCTCGGGCACAACTTCCTGCGCCACGTTGAGCGCTGCGCCGCCCTGGTGCATGTGCTCGACTGCGGCACGCTCGAATCCGACCGCGATCCACTCTCGGACCTCGCCATCATCGAAGGCGAACTCGAAAAGTACGCGGTGGACATGAGCTACGCAGGCTCCGACGGCCAAGTGGTCCCCCTCAACCACCGCCCCCGCCTCGTCGCACTGAACAAAGTGGACCTGCCCGACGGCAAAGACATGGCAGAATTCGTGCGCCCGGAACTGGAATCGCGCGGCTACCGCGTCTTCGAGGTCTCCGCCACCAGCCACGAGGGCCTGCGCCAGCTCGGCTTCGCCATGGCCGAAATTGTCCAAGCCGCCCGCGACGCCGTCGCCGCCGAACCTCCCAAGGTCCAGCCGGTCGTGCTCCGGCCGCGCGCCGTCAATGAAACCGGGTTCAAGATCCGCCGCGAGGAAAAGAACCTGGAGCCGCTGTTCCGTGTCCTCGGCGAGAAGCCCGAGCGCTGGGTCAAGCAGACCGACTTCACCAACGAGGAAGCCATCGGCTACCTTGCCGACCGGCTGGCCAAGCTGGGCGTGGAAACCGAACTGTTCAAGCAGGGCGCCAAGCCGGGGGATACCGTGGTCATTGGCGAGGACGACGGCGTTGTCTTCGACTGGGAGCCCACCATGATGGCAGGCGCGGAACTCCTGGCTTCACCCCGTGGCACGGACGTCCGGTTCGCCGATATCGGCGACCGCCCCACGCGCAGCCAGAAGCGTGAGGAACAGCAGGAACGCCGCGACGCCAAAGCCGCCGCCCGTGCCGAACTCGAGGCCGAGCGCAAAGCCGGTATCTGGACCGAGTCCGTCAGCGGACGCCGTGCTGCCCGCCCCGTCCAGGACAGTGGAATGGAAGCGGACGATGACCTCTAGGGTCGTGGACGCGGCGCCGGTTGCGGGCTCCGCGGACAGAAGCCTGCTGGCAGATGCCCGCCGCATCGTGGTGAAGGTGGGGTCCTCCTCACTGACCAGCATCAAGGGCGGCATTTCCGAGGAGTCGCTCACCGCGCTGGCCGACGCCCTCGCCGCCAAGCGCAACGCGGGTGCCGAAATCATCCTGGTCTCCTCCGGCGCCATCGCCGCCGGGTTGGCCCCGCTGGGGTTGGAAAAGCGTCCCCGGGACCTGGCCACCCAGCAGGCGGCGGCCAGCGTGGGCCAGGGCCTCCTGATGGCCCGTTACACCCAGGCGTTTGGCGCCCACGGCGTCACTGTCAGCCAGGTCCTGCTCACGGCCGAGGACCTGATGCGCCGCAGCCAGCACACCAACGCCCTCCGCGCCATGGACCGGCTGCTCAGCCTCGGAGTGGTCCCCGTCGTGAACGAAAACGACACCGTGGCCACCCACGAGATCCGCTTCGGCGACAACGACCGGCTCGCCGCCCTGGTGGCACACCTGGTGCGCGCCGACGCGCTTGTGCTGCTGTCCGACGTCGACGCCCTCTACGACGGTCCGCCGGCCCACGGTGCCAAGCGCATCCCGCTGGTCACCGGAGCGCAGGACCTCGAGGGCGTGTCCATTGGCAAAGCAGGCAAGGCCGGGGTGGGCACCGGAGGAATGATGACCAAGGTGGAAGCCGCCAGCATGGCGGCAGGCTCCGGCATCCACGCGCTGGTGACATCCACGCCCAACGCCGCCGCCGCCCTGAACGGCGAGGACGTCGGCACCTGGTTCTCCGTGAACGGCTCGCGCAAGCCCGTCCGCCTCCTCTGGCTGGCACATGTCGCGTCCGTGCAGGGCCGCCTGGTCCTGGACGACGGCGCGGTGCGGGCCGTGCGCCACCATCACACGTCCTTGCTGCCGGCGGGCATCTCGGCGGTGCATGGCGACTTTGAAGCGGGCGACGCCGTCGAACTGGCCGGTGCCGACGGCACCGTAGTTGCCCGGGGACTGGTGAACTACTCATCCCAGGAGCTGCCGCACATGCTGGGGCGCTCCACGAGGGAGCTGGGCGAGGAACTCGGCAGCGGCTATGACCGCGAAGTTGTTCATGTAGATGACCTGGTGCTGGTCCAGGCCCCCGGCTCGCCTAAACTTGGACTATGACTGACGCCCTGATCCACGCTGCCGTTGATACCGGAACCACTGCTGACCACGCGCAGACGGGCCCGGCGGCAGGACAGGAGACAGGGGTGCCGGCCGCCGCAGCGGACGTCGAAGCGGCAGTCCACGCCATCGCGGACCGATCCCGCCACGCCGCCCGCGGCATGGCCACCGCCAACCGGGCATGGAAGGACCGCGGCCTCCGCGCCGTGGGCGCGGCCCTGCAGGAGAACGTGCAGGCAATCCTCGCAGCCAATGCCATGGATGTCCGGCGCGGCCGGGACAACGGCACCTCCAAAGCGCTCCTGGACCGGCTCACCCTCACCGAAAGCCGTGTTGACGGCCTGGTGGCGGCCCTCGAGAACCTGGCCAACCTCCCGGACCCCGTGGGCAACGTTGTCCGCGGCCAAACCCTCCCCAACGGACTGCGCCTCCGCCAGGTCAACGTGCCCATGGGCGTTGTGGCAGCCATTTACGAAGCACGCCCCAACGTCACTGTGGACATCGCCGGCCTGGCGCTCAAGAGCGGCAACGCCGTCATCCTGCGCGGCGGCAGTGCAGCAGAAGCCACCAACCAGGTCCTGGTGCGGGTACTGCGCGAAGCCCTCGAATCCGTAGGCCTGCCGGCCGACGCCGTCCAGACCGTGGACCAGTTCGGCCGCGCCGGCGCCAATGTCCTGATGAAGGCCCGCGGCCGGGTGGACGTGTTGATTCCCCGCGGCGGCCGCGACCTCATCCAGACGGTGGTGACCAATTCCGCCGTGCCGGTCATCGAGACGGGAGAGGGAAACGTCCACATCTTCCTGGACGAATCCGCTGACGAGACCATGGCGGTGGAGATCCTGCTCAACGCCAAGACCCAGCGGCCCAGCGTCTGCAACACCGTCGAAACCCTGCTGGTCCACTCCGGCGCGACCGTGCTGCCCGCCGTCGCAACAGCCCTTCGAAACGCCGGGGTCCGATTGCATGTGGACCAACGGATCGGTGCAGCCTTGCCCGCCGGGATCGACGCGGAGCCGGCCACGGACGAAGACTGGGCCACGGAATACATGGACCTGGACCTTGCCGTGGCCATGGTGGACAGCCTCGACGAAGCCGTGCAGCACATCCGCACATGGTCCACGGGCCACACCGAAGCGATCCTCACCAACAACCTCGCCAACGCTGAACGGTTCATCGCAGAGGTGGATTCCGCAGCGGTCATCGTCAACGCCTCCACACGCTTTACCGACGGCGGTGAACTCGGCCTGGGCGCCGAGGTGGGGATCTCCACCCAGAAGCTGCACGCCCGCGGCCCGATGGGACTGACCGAGCTGACCACCACGAAGTGGATTGTCCAGGGCGAAGGCCAGGTCCGCGGGTAGCAACGCGGTAACATAGACCAGAACCTTAGAAAGCAGCGGAAGGTTCCGCTGCCTGAAAATCCTTGACCATAGGGGAGAAAATGCTGCTCCAGCAGATCGTCACGTCCATCGCCGCGGCAGGCGACGCAGCCCATGAGGAGCCCGCCCCGCTGCTGGCAGAGCCGTGGGTCTTCGGCGTGTCAATGTTCGCCATCCTGGTGGTCCTGATGTTCATCACGCTGTCCTACAACAACCTGGGCAACCGGCACGCGGCCACCGAAGAGCACGCGGATCCGCACCGCCAGCACCCCAACAAGCACGATCGCGGGCAGGGCCACTAACATTTCGCACAACCTGCACCGCAATGGTGCCCGGGGAAGGCTGCGGCTTGGTGTCATGGGTGGGACGTTCGATCCCATCCACCATGGGCACCTGGTGGCGGCCAGCGAGGTCGCGGCCGAATTCGACCTCGACGAGGTGGTCTTCGTGCCTACCGGGCAGCCATGGCAAAAGTCCCATAAACAGGTCAGCGAGCCTGAGCACCGTTACCTGATGACCGTGATCGCCACGGCCTCCAATCCACGTTTCACCGTCAGCAGGGTCGACGTGGACCGGCCGGGTCCCACGTACACCATCGACACCCTGCGCGACCTCCGGGCCCAGCGGCCGGACGCCGACTTGTTCTTCATCACGGGTGCTGACGCCTTGGCGCAAATCCTGTCCTGGAAAGACATTGACGAGCTCTGGTCGCTGGCCCACTTCGTGGGAGTCACCCGCCCGGGGCACGTCCTGGACGGGATGGGCCGTAAGGACGTCAGTCTCCTGGAAGTGCCTGCCATGGCCATTTCGTCCACGGATTGCCGTGCCCGCGTGGCAGCGAACCATCCGGTGTGGTATCTGGTCCCGGACGGGGTGGTGCAGTACATCGCCAAGTACGACCTCTATGCCGATCCGCCGGCAGGCGCGGATGAACCACTTTCCGAAGCACGCGAACCAGCCAGTACTGAATGAGTTCTCAATGAGTCAGGAACAGCCTCCCATCCGCAGCCGCCGGGAACTCCGGAAGGCCAGGGACGCCCAACAGGGCACCCCGGCCACCACGGAGCAACGCCCGCCTGCCGCGAATCGGCCGGCCGAGGGTGCGCCCGAACCTGCCAGGCGGGCACCTGCCGCGCAGGACCCTGCGGTCCGCCCTGCTTTGACCGCAAGCGCCGAGCCTGCCGCGCGTCCAGAGGCTGTTCCAAGCCAGTCCGCCCCCCAGCGCTCATCCCAGATCCGTGCCCGCGACCGCGCCGCATTGCGCACCATCAAGGAGCTCGAAGAGAAGGAGGGGCAGCTGTCCGCCGGCGGTCCGCCCACCCGGCGCCAGCTGCGGTTGCAGCAGCTCAAGGAGCAGGCACTGACGGCCGCGAATCCAGTGGTTCCACCCGCGGCCGGCCCAACCTCCCCGCCGGCCGCCGGAGCGCCTGCGCCCACGGCCAAGCCCGCCGGCGGAAAGAACAGTGCGCCAGGTGACACCGTCAACCCGGGACCTACGACGGAAGCCGGCAGTTCCGCCCCGGACGGCATGACCGTGGAGCAGGCCTTGGAAGCACGGGCCCTCATCGCCGCACAGGCGCGGAACCAGATCGCCAAAATGGAGCACATCGCCTCCCAGGACCCCGAAGCGGTGGACCCGGAAATCCTCGCCGAACAGATCGCGCTGGCCGAGAGGGCCGCTGTCATGAACCGGCGGGCGATGGCCCGGCAAAAACTCGCCGAACAGGCGGGAGGCCAGGCCCAGGCCGCGGATCCAGCGAAGCAGGCAGCGGCTGCGGGCACCCAGGACAAATCCGGCCCATCCACTGCCAGCAACCTTGCCATGGTCACGCCGCTTGAGTTCGTCCAGGTGCCCGGCGTGGAGCGCCCGGTGATGAAACCGCCGGCAACTTCGCATGTTCCGGTCACCACCCGGCCCGGTACGAAGGTCCAGGCTGGCGGCAAACGCCGGCCGGCAGCCCGTACCAAAGCAGCGCCAGCCGAGTCCGGCACCGGCCGGTCCCAGGTGATTGCCAGGGCCGAAGCGGCCGCAAAGGCGGCCGGCCGGCCCAAACCGGCTGCGCGGCCGGAGGGCCAGTCCGAAGACCTCTTCGAAGACCTGCCCCGGGTACCCGCACGGTCCGCCTACGGCCTTGATCCGCTGGACGCCGCAACAGCAGGGCTCACCAGGGCGCGGCGCAACCGGGTCCTCCAGTTCTGCATCCTCGCGTTCGGGATCCTGGCACTGGTTGCCGGCATCATCCTGATCGTCACCGGCATGTCCCGCTGATCCCACCAGCGGCAACAAACACTTTACCCAAACAAGGAGTCCCGTGACTGCAACACAAACGTCCATCGCCATGGCCCGTACGGCCGCCAAGGCTGCCGCTGACAAGATAGCCCACGACATCGTGGCCCTTGACGTGAGCGAACGGCTGGCCCTGGCCGACGTCTTCCTCATCGCCTCTGCACCCAGCGAACGCCAGGTCAACGCGATAGTGGACGGCATCGAGGAAGAACTTGCCAAGCAGGACCTCCGCCCGGTGCGCCGCGAGGGCCGCTCCGGTGGCCGGTGGGTGCTCCTGGATTACTCGGACATCGTCATCCACGTCCAGCACGAGGAAGACCGCGTGTTCTACGCCCTCGAGCGGCTCTGGAAGGACTGCCCGGTGGTGGACCTGCAGCTCGGCGACGACGTCCCCGCCCAGGCCGGTGCGGTGGCCGACGGCGAGTAGGCGAGACGCCAGATCCCTGAATATTCCCGATTTGGAATTTTCGGAATTGCTGTTCTAAGATATTTGAGTTGCTTCGGGGGAGACCCCGAACAAAGCTTCTCGGAGCGGCAACATTCCGGGGCTGTGGCGCAGCTGGTAGCGCACCTGCATGGCATGCAGGGGGTCAGGGGTTCGAGTCCCCTCAGCTCCACCGGACATCCGCCGGAACCATCACGGTTCCGGCGGATTTTTTTGTACTGCTGTGTTCACGGCAGCCGCCGTCAGCTTCCGGCGGCGGTCAATCGCCGCCGGTGCCGCGGGAAAAGCCCGATTGGCGTCCAGCGGAAAAGTGCATTACTCTGGTCAGGTTGCTCCGGGGAAATCGACCGAAGGGACGCGAAGTACGGGGCTGTGGCGCAGCTGGTAGCGCACCTGCATGGCATGCAGGGGGTCAGGGGTTCGAGTCCCCTCAGCTCCACCGTGCAAAGTAGGAAAAAGGGAACCATCACCTGGTGATGGTTCCCTTTTTCATTGCTCCCTGGAAGCGGGCCGGCCCCGGTGCAAAACCCTTCCCGCGCAGGTCAAACCGGCGTACAACTGATCATGGAGGGCACAGCGTCCCGCCGCTGGTCTTCATTCACCAGAGTCCAGCCCCGGGACGTCGCTGACGAGGAGGTCGCAGATGTCCCAGGCGAATGATTCCGGCTACGGTGCGAATGGCGAAGGGGTTCCCCGCGGAACGCCGCTGTCGCGTGACACAGCCATCCGGGGACCGGCCAGGCCGGCTCCGTATATTGGGGCCGGCCTCCTGCTGGCGGCAGCCATTCTCCTCCCGCTGATGCCGCAGCTGTACTCCTTTGACGCACCCCGGCTGGGCGGCATGCCGTTTTTCTACTGGTACCAGCTGGCATGGGTGCCAATTTCCGCCGTGCTGACCGGCACAGCCTATTGGCTGGTCACCAGGGAAGACCGACGACGGCGGGCTGAGGCACGGGCCGGCGGCCCGCCGAGGGCGGGTGGCGCCTCCGCCCGGCCCGGCCGGGGAGGGGACCGGCCATGAACGGGCGCGAAATCAACTGGACCGCCCTGGTCATCGTTGTGCTGCTGTTCGTCGTCGTGGCCGTGATGGGGTTCCTCGCTGCCAAGTGGCGGCGCGGATCCGAAGTGGAGGGCCTGCACAGCCTTGACGAGTGGGGCCTGGGCGGCCGCGGGTTCGGAACCTGGATCACCTGGTTCCTGCTGGGCGGGGACCTTTACACCGCCTACACCTTTGTGGCGGTCCCGGCGGCCATGTGGGCCACGGGCGCGGTCAGCGGCTTCTTCGCCGTCCCCTACACGATCGTCCTCTACCCGATCATCTTCATCATCATGAGCCGGCTGTGGTCGGTCTCCCACCGCCACGGCTACGTCACCTCGGCCGACTTCGTGGGCGGCCGGTACGGCAGCCGTTGGCTTTCCCTGGCGGTGGCAGTCACCGGAATCGTAGCCACCATGCCGTATATCGCGCTGCAGCTTGTCGGCATCAAGGCGGTGCTCACGGTCCTGGGCCTGGGCAGCTCCGGCAACGTGCTGTTGACCGACCTGCCATTGATCCTGGCTTTTGTGGTCCTGGCCGCCTACACGTACACCTCGGGGCTGCGTGCACCGGCGATGATCGCCGTGGTCAAGGACCTGCTGATCTACCTCGCCGTCATCGTGGCCGTGATCTACCTGCCCATCAAGTTTGGTGGCTGGGACACGATCTTCAATTCCGCGCAGGCCAAACTGGGCACCGTCAACCAGGCCACGGGCAAGCCGGCCGGCGTCTTCATTCCAGGCGCCGCCAACTACTCCGCATACTGGTCACTCGCCCTTGGTTCAGCCATGGCACTGTTCATGTACCCGCACTCCGTGACGGCCGTGCTGGCCTCGAAGGCACGGAACACCATCCGCCGCAACGCCGCGATCCTCCCGCTGTATTCGCTGATGCTCGGCTTCCTGGCCCTGCTGGGATTCGTTGCCATCCAGGCCGGGACCAAGCCCATCGACCTGGATGGATCGGTCAACCCGCAGCTGGTGGTCCCTCAGTTGTTCCTTGACCACTTCCCGGCCTGGTTCGCGGGAATCGCGCTGGCCGCCATCGCCATCGGTGCCCTGGTGCCGGCAGCGATCATGTCGATCGCCGCCGCGAACATGTTCACCCGCAACATCTACCGCGACTTCATCCGGCCCGACGTGGACGCCAGGACCGAAGCGAAAGTATCCAAGATCGTCTCCCTGGTGGTGAAGGTGGGCGCACTGGTCTTCGTCATCGCCATGGACCAGTCCGCCGCCATCAACATGCAGCTGCTGGGCGGCATCTGGATCCTGCAAACGTTCCCGGCGGTAGTGGCCGGCCTGTACACCCGCTGGTTCGACCGGTGGGCCCTCCTGGCCGGCTGGGCAGTGGGCATCGTGTTCGGAACAGTCTCCGCCTATAACGTGGTCAACCCTGTCACCAAGGCGCACTTTGGTGGCTCGGTGGCCGCCTTCCCGGGGACGGACTTCAGCGTGTACATCGCGGTGTCCGCGTTCGCGCTCAACCTGGTGGTCGCCGTCGTCCTGACTGTGGTGCTGCGGGCACTGAAGGTCCGGACGGGGGAGGACCTGACGCGGCCCACGGACTACGCCGCCGATGAGACCGACCCGAAGGTCGTGCAGATCGAGCAGACCCAGCATTACACCCAGCCGGGCGGCCCGTCGCCAGTGGCTTAGCCGCCCATCCGGGCCTGGTGTCACAACCAGTCGTGGCGGCGCAGTGGCGGCTCAGCCCCGCCCGGCCGGCGGGCAAGGACCTGGTTGACGCCGGTCAGCCCGTTTTCGAAGCCCAGGGCGCTGGCCGCCATGTAGAGGCGCCATACCCTGGCGCGCCCCGCCCCGGCGAGGGCTACAGCTTCGTCCCAGTTCTCTTCCAGCCGCCGGACCCAGGCCCGGAGGGTCAGGGCATAGTGGCGGCGAAGGGCCTCGACGTCGAGGACTTCGAACCGGGCTGTTTCCAAGGCGGCCACCATCTCGCCCAGGCTGATCATTTCCCCATCGGGGAAAACGTACCGGGGAATGAACGAGTCGGGATCGGGGCTGGTGGGGCCGGCATTCCAGGAGATGGCGTGGTTCAGCAGCCGGCCGCCGGGCTTGAGCAGCCCGAAGAGCGCTGCGGCGTAGGAGGGGGTCTGGGCCCGGCCCACGTGCTCGGACATGCCAATGGAGCTGATGGCGTCGAACGGTCCGTCGTGCACATCCCGGTAGTCCTGCACCCGGATCTCCACGCTGCCGGTGAGGCCGGCATCTGCAGCCCGCTTGGCGGCCAGGGCGGCCTGTTCCGTCGACAGCGTCACCCCCACCACGCTGACCCCGTACCTGGCGGCCGCGTGGAGGGCGAAGCTGCCCCAGCCGCACCCCACGTCCAGGACCCGCATCCCGGGCTGGAGGCCCAGTTTGCGGCAGACCAGGTCCAGTTTGGCCTCCTGCGCGGCGTCCAGGCCCACGTCCGGCGCCTGCGGATCCGGCGCGCCGGCGGCCGGCCATACCGCGCAGGAATAGACCATGGAGGATCCCAGCACCAGGGCATAGAAATCATTGCCGACGTCGTAGTGATGGGAGATGGCGGCAGAATCCCGGCCCCGGGAATGCATCCGGCCCTTCCGTGCAATGCGGGCCTCCTCCGGCGGCGGAACCGGGTTGGGACCCACCGCGCCCAGCCTGACCGCAGTCCGTGCCAGCAGCAACAGTTCGCGGGCAGTGGGCGGACGGAAGGGGCCGGGCTCGGCAAACTTCCCTGCCGAGCTCAGTGCCCCGAAGGCCGCGAACACGTCTCCCGGAGCGTCGATCTCACCCGCTACATACGCCCGGCTCAGTCCCAGTTGCCCCGGTGACCACAGCATCCGCCGGAGTGCCCGGCGTGACCTGAACTCCAAGACCGGGGCGTCCGCGGGCCCGGCCTCGGAGCCATCCCAGGCCCTCAGGCGCAAGGGGATCCGATCCGTCCCCAGCACCACCCCCAACGCTGTTGCCAGCCGGTCAGCATGTCCCGTGGCCTTGGTGGCTCCCGCAGTGTCCATGGGCCCACCCTAAGGCTGTGCTGCCCTCCGCGACTATCATTGGGGAGTGATTCCTGAGCCGACCGATGTGGTGGTCATCGGGGCGGGCCAAGCCGGCCTGTCCGCCGCCCTACCACCTGCAGCGCCGGAGATTCGATTTTGCGGTGCTCGACGCCGAGGACGGTCCGGGCGGTGCCTGGCGGCATCGGTGGAAGAGCCTGCGCATGGCAACGGTCAACGGAATCAGCGACTTGCCGGGGATCCCCAAACCGGACGTCGATCCAACCGAGCCCAGCTCCCAATTCCTGACCCGCTACTTTGGCGGCTACGAGGCCGCCCTGGGCCTTGCCGTGCACCGGCCCGTCAAAGTGCGTGCTGTCCGGCGGGAAGACGAGGACCCGGCCGGACGGCTGAGGGTGGAGACGTCCGACGGCGTCTGGAGCGCCAGGGCCCTCATCAACGCCACAGGCACCTGGAGCCGCCCGTTCTGGCCCATCTACCCGGGCCGGTCCTCATTCCGCGGCCGCCAGCTGCACGTTGCCGACTACGTCTCCGCCGCTGAATTCACGGGCAAGCACGTGATTGTGGTGGGCGGCGGCATCTCCGCCGTCGGCCTGCTGGACGAGATTTCCCGGGTGACGTCCACCAGCTGGTTCACGCGCCGGGAACCGGTCTGGCGGGACGCCCCTTTCGATGCCCGGGCCGGGCACGACGCAGTGGCCCTGGTGGAGGACCGTGTCCGCCGGGGCCTCCCGCCGCAAAGCGTCGTATCGGCGACCGGACTCATCTGGACTCCGGCGCTCCGCGCAGCACGGGAGCGCGGCGTCCTTGACCGGCAGCCCATGTTCACGTCCATCGAACCGGACGGAGTCCGCCGCGCCGATGGCAGTTTCCTGAAGGCGGACGTCATCCTGTGGGCCACCGGCTTCAGGGCCGAACTGGAACACCTTGCCCCGCTCCACCTCCGCGGACCGGGCGGCGGGATCGCGGTGGAAGGAACCCAGGTGGCAGCTGAGCCGCGCGTCCACCTGGTGGGCTACGGTCCGTCGTCGTCCACCATCGGCGCCAACCGGGCCGGCCGGGCTGCAGTGGCAGCCATCGCGGCACTGCCCGGGATGGCTCCGGCGGCGGAAACGGTAACGTGGGGGTGACTCCGGGGAACCCGGGGCCGGCACGGACGACAGAAGGCGGCAGGACAGCGGTGGCAGCACATACCCTGGCGGAGATTTTCGATGTCCTGCGCCGGCGGCCCGATGTTGAAGCGCCCAACCTCCACGCCTGGGACGCCACGGACCGGCTGCTCCTGGACACCGCTGTGCAGCTTGGCCGGTCCGGCAGCACCATTGCCGTCATCGGTGACCGTTACGGCGCCCTGACCTTGGGCGCCTCCGCAGTCCTCGCCCCGGCCTCCCTGCGCGTGCACCAGGATCTGGTGACGGGGGAGCGGGCGCTGCGGTTGAACGCCGCGCAATGCGACGCACAGTTGCCGGGATACGCCGGTGACGGCACGGAGTTCGTCCAGCTGCCCCTCGGGCCTGAGCTCCTGGCAGGCGCGGAAACTGTCCTGCTGCAACTGCCCAAGACCCTGGCGGAGCTGGAGGAGATTGCGGCTGCCGTCGCCCGCCATGCGGCCCCCGGGGTGCTGCTGCTGGCCGGCGGCAGGGTCAAACACATGTCCCTGGGCATGAACGCGGTCCTGGAACGCTTTTTCGCGTCCGTCCAGCCGCAGCTCGCCCGGCAAAAGTCGCGGCTGGTCCTGGCCGCCGGACCAAAGCCGGCCGCACCGCCACGCTTTCCGGTGGTGGAGCACCTCGCTGAGCTGGACCTTGACGTTGCCGCCCACGGCGCTGTCTTCGCCGGCGCCAAACTGGACATCGGCACCCGATTCCTGCTGACGTTCCTGCCCGCCATGAAACCGGCACGGCACGCCGTCGACCTCGGCTGCGGCACCGGCATCCTCGCCGCCATGTACGCCCGCCAGTTCCCTGGCGCCGCCGTGACGGCCACCGACCAGTCCGCGGCCGCCGTGCAGTCGGCCCTCGCCACCGCACGGGCGAACGGCCTGGCGGACCGGATCACTGTCTTGCAGGATGACGCGCTCAGTACCTTCCCCGACGGCGCTGCCGATGCCGTCCTGCTGAACCCGCCCTTCCACGTTGGCGCCGGCGTCCACGCGGGCGCCGGGATCAAGATGATCGAGGCGGCAGGACGCGTCCTGGCCGCCGGCGGGGAGCTGTGGACGGTCTTCAACCGGCACCTTGCCTACCTGCCGGCGCTGGAACGGCACGTCGGACCCACCGTCGTGGAAGGCATGAATCCTAAATTCACCGTCACGCGAAGCGTCCGCCGTCCCCGCTGATCCGGGCCGGCGGCTGCCACCCGTTGACCGGCGCCCACCGCCAACCCGCCGCTGACGTGGACCGTTCCCGCGCCGCGCCGCCGCCCGGCCATGTGGGCGGGCGCCCGCCCGTAACGTACGATTCAAAGCATCACCGTATGCAGGTAGCCGAAGACGTTTAGGGGACACCGTGTCTGAGATCCGCCAATCTTCTCCGAGGCGCGGAACCAACTTGCCCAGGATGGGGGATTTCAACCTCACCGTCATCCTCGACGCGATCCGCAGGACCACCGGCGGTTTGAGCCGCGTGGAACTCGCGCAGATCGTGGGCCTGTCCCCGCAGACCATCTCCAATATTTCCCGGCGCCTGCTGGACCAGAACCTGATCGTGGAAGCCGGCAAAGAGGGCAGCGGACCGGGCAAGCCACGCACCATCCTGCGGCTCAACCCTGGCGGAATGTACGCCTTGGGTGTCCACCTTGACCCGGCAGTGACCACGTTCGTGGTCCTGGACCTCGTGGGGGCGGTGGTCCGGCATTCACGCATCAAGACCCCGGGCGGGAACGATCCCTCCGCCGTCATCACCACCATCGCCGCGGAACTGGCGCAGCTCGTCACCGATTCCGGCGTGGACCGCAGCCGCATCGCAGGCGTGGGCGTGGCCGCTCCCGGCCCCATCGACCTGGACAACGGCACCGTGGTGGACCCGCCGCTGCTGCCGGGCTGGGACCGGGTGGAACTGCGTGAGGCGCTGGCCAGGGCCACCGGCTACTCGGTGCTGGTGGACAAGGACGTCACCAGCGCGGCCGTGGCGGAAACCTGGGCGGGCGGCCCCAGCGGCGCGGGGAGCTTCGTCTTCATGTACATGGGGACCGGCATCGGCTGCGGCATCGTCCTCAACGACGAGGTCATTCGCGGAACCTCCGGCAATGCCGGCGAGATCGGCCACATCGTGGTGGATCCGGACGGCCCTCCCTGCGACTGCGGCCAGCGGGGCTGCGTCAAATCCTCCTGCATCCCGCAGGTGCTGGTGGCAGAGGCGGAAGCGGCCGGCATCCTGGAAGGGCCCCCCGCCAGCAGTGCCGCCGAAATCAAGCAGAGCTTCGCCGATCTCTGCGCACGCGCCTACGGCGGGGACGAACGGGCCTCCGCCATCCTGGACAAGTCAGCCGTCCTGGTGGCACGCGCAGTTTCAGTGGTCACCAACACCCTGGATGTTGAACGGGTTGTCTTCGGGGGACCGTTCTGGACGTGCCTGTCCCAACGCTACCTGGAGCTGATCCCGTCCCTCCTGGATACCAACAGCGCCGCCCGCCTGATCCACCCCATCGAGGTTGTGGGCACCGGCGTAGGCGAGGACGTGGGCGCCATCGGCGCAGCATCGCTGGTCCTGGAACATACCCTCGCGCCCCGCGCCCAGCGGCTGCTGCTGGAAAGCTGACCGGACCATGCTTCGCCGGGTATCCGCCACGGTGTCCCTGCTGGCCGCCGCAGCACTGGCCCTCGCCGGCTGTACTCCCGCCGATCCTGCAGGCGGCAAGACGATCAAGGTGGCCTACCAGAAGACGGATTCCTTCACCGCACTGGACACCATGTTCCAGGACGCCAAGAAGGAGTTCGAAGCAGCGCACCAGGGCATCACAGTTGAACTCCAGCCCATCCAGGCAAACGACGACGACTACGGCACCAAACTGGCCCTCGCGCTCAGGTCGCCTGCCACCGCCCCCGACGTTTTTTACGAAGACACTTTCAAGGTCCGTTCGGACGTGGATGCCGGGTACCTCTTGAACCTGGACAGCCGGCTGGCGGCGTGGGAAGACTGGGACAAGTTCGACGCCGGCGCGAAGGAAGCCGGGAAGGCGGACGACGGCGGCACCTACGCAGTGCCGCTGGGCACCGACACACGGGCCATCTGGTACAACAAGAAAGTCTTTGAAGCCGCGGGCATCGCGCTGCCCTGGCGCCCGGCCACCTGGCAGGACATCCTGGACACCGCCAGGAAGATCAAGGCCTCGAACCCCGCCGTGATCCCGTTCAACATGTACGCCGGCAAAGGCACCGGCGAGGGAACAGTGATGCAGGGGTTCTACGAGCTGCTCTACGGCACCGGTGCCGGCCTCTATGACCAGGATGCGAAAAAGTGGGTCGTCGGCTCAGCAGGCTTCAAGGATTCACTCGCCTTCCTCCAGACGCTTTACCAGGAGGGCCTCGCAGTGCCGCCTGCCGATGCGCTGGACCCGAACGTCTGGAAGAAGGTGTTCGGGGACTGGTTTCCGAAAGCACAGTTGGGCGCCACCGTGGAAGGCTCCTATACGCCGTCGTTCTGGCAAAAAGGTGGAAGCTATGAATGGCCGGCGTACGCGCAGGACATGGGCGTGGCCCCGTTCCCCACGCAGAACGGCGGGGCACCGGGTGCCGTGAGCATGTCCGGCGGCTGGACCTTGGCCGTGGGCGCGGAAACCAAGCAGCCTGACCTCGCCTTCACGTTCCTGACCACGGCGCTGAATGCAAAGAACTCCCTGCAGTTCACGGTCGCCAGTTCACAGATCGCCGTCCGCACCGACGTCGCAGCCGATCCGGGCTACCAGTCCGCCAACCCCTTCGTCAAAGACGTGTCCAGCCTGGTGTCGGTGACCCGATACCGCCCCGCCACCTCGGACTACCCCCGGATCTCCGCTGCCGTCCAGGAGGCCACCGAAGCCGTCATCACGGGCAAGAGGACCCCGGAGCAGGCGGCCGCCGACTACGACACGGCCGTGGCAGGCATCGTGGGCGGCGACAAGACCGTCCGGAAGTAGCGGTGGCACGCCACCACCAACGTCGGCAGCTCGCCCGCTACCTGCCGGTCCTGCCGGCCGTCCTGCTGCTTGCTGTCTTCCTGGCGGGCCCGGTGCTGTGGGCGTTCCAGGCCTCGCTGACCAATGCCGGACTGACCGGCCGGCATGCCAGGAACCCGGAATGGGTGGGTCTGGAGAACTACCAGCGGCTGTTGCAGGACCCGGTGTTCCCGCTCTCGCTGGCCCTGACGGTGCTGTTCGTGGGCGGCTCCGCCGTTCTGGGCCAGAACGTCCTGGGACTGGCCCTGGCGGTCCTTCTGCGCCGGGCACGGCCCGCAGTCTCGGCGGTGGTGGGTACCGCCGTCGTTGCCGCCTGGGTCTTGCCCGAAATCGTGGCGGCTTTCGCTGCCTACGCCTTCTTCAGCCGCGACGGGACGCTCAACCAGTTGCTCGGTGGGATGGGACTGGCGGAGGTCGACTGGCTCTACGCCGTGCCCATGCTGGCCGTGATCATGGCGAACGTGTGGCGTGGCACCGCCTTCTCCATGCTGGTGTACCGCGCGGCGCTGGGCGGGGTACCGGCCGAGCTCACCGAAGCGGCACACATGGACGGTGCCGGCGCCTGGCAGCGGCTGGTGTTCATCACCCTGCCGGTGATCCGGGGCAGCATCGCCACCAACCTGATGCTGGTCACGCTGCAGACCCTGGCCGTGTTCACCCTGATCTGGGTCATGACCGCGGGCGGTCCGGCCAACGGCAGCTCCACATTGCCCGTCATGGCCTACCAGGAGGCCTTCAAATTCGGCGATATCGGCTATGGCACGGCGGTCGCTTCGGTGCTGATCCTGATCGGGGCAGTGTTCGGGGCCGCCTATCTTCGACTCTTGCGGGAGCAGAAGCCGTGACCGCCGCACGGACTGCCCTCCGGCCACGGGCCCGCCGCCGTCCGCGGGGGAGCGCGGTGGCGGATGCCGTCCTGCTGGTGATCGGCGCGTGCTTCGTGCTGCCGCTGCTGTGGCTGGTCCTCGGTTCGCTGGACCCGGCCGCCGGGCATGGCACCAAAGTTCCGCTGCGGCCTGCCCTGGACAATTTTTCCGCAGTCCTCACCCCGGAGCTGCTGTTCCGGCCGCTGTGGAACAGCCTGGTGCTTTCTGCAGGGACCGGTGCCGTGACGCTGGCAGCGGCCGTATTGGCTGCCTATCCGCTCTCCCGTTTCCGGTCGCGGTTCAACACCCCGTTCCTGTACGGCATCCTGTTCGGCACCTGCCTGCCGGTGACGGCCATCATGGTTCCGGTGTACGGATTGTTCGTTCAGCTTCAGCTGTTGGATTCCTTGCCCGCCACAGTGCTGTTCCTGTCCGCGACCAGCCTGCCCATGGCCATCTGGATGACCAGGAACTTCATGGATGCCGTGCCCTTGGCCGTGGAGGAGGCCGCCTGGGTGGACGGGGCATCCCGGCTGGCTGCCTTGCGTTCAATCGTGCTGCCGCTCATGGGCCCGGGCCTGGGCGTGGTGTTTATCTTCGTGTTCATCCAGGCCTGGGGGAACTTCTTCGTACCGTTCGTGCTCCTGCTCTCTGAAGCCAACCAGCCGGCGGCGGTATCGATCTTCAGCTTTTTCGGCCAGTACGGGGCCGTGGCGTATGGCCAGCTGGCCGCCTTCTCCATCCTGTACTCCCTGCCGGTGCTGGCCCTCTACGGCATCGTGGCGCGCGGCGCCGGCAACCCGTTGGCGCTGTCGGGAGCTGTCAGGGGTTAGTCGATGTCCTCCAGCACCACCCCGAAGGGGAGGGTATCGTCCAGGTGGGCTTGGTGTCCGTGGTGGGTGTCCACTACGCGGACGCCGTGCAGTTTGTCCGCCGCGGACTGCATCAGGACCGGCCTGACGGTGTCGACGAACAACTGGTTCTTGCCGGCGAGGTACTCCTTGTAACTGTCTGGAAGCTCGGTCATGGCAAAAGGATAGACCTGCCTGGCCCGCATGGGGAGGGGTGCCCATTGCCGTTCCGGGCCCCGCGGTCTTGGATAGGATGGCGGGCGGGACACGGCCGGCCCGGCCCGCGACTCCATCACCGTCACCAGGGGGAATACCAGTGCTTTCGACCAGCGTGCCCGCAAGAATCGAACCGGCGGAGCTGGCCAGGGCGCAGCAGGTGGTCGCGAACATTTCCCGCAGTTTCGACGCCAAGGTGGTGGGGCAGTCCCGGCTGCGCGAATCGCTCCTGGTGGGCCTGCTGACCGGCGGCCACATCCTCCTCGAAAGCGTCCCGGGACTGGCGAAAACCACTGCGGCGCAAACGGTGGCCGAGGCCGTCAGCGCCGAGTTCCGCCGCATCCAGTGCACCCCGGACCTGCTGCCCAGCGACATTGTGGGAACACAGATCTACGACGCCGCCAAAGGAACTTTCGTCACCCAGCTGGGTCCGGTGCACGCAAACATCGTGCTGCTGGACGAGATCAACCGCTCCAGCGCCAAGACCCAGAGCGCCATGCTGGAGGCCATGCAGGAACGCCAGACCTCCATCGGCGGCCAGGACTACCGGCTGCCCTCGCCGTTCCTGGTCCTGGCCACCCAGAACCCGATCGAGCAGGAAGGCACCTACCAGCTCCCCGAAGCCCAAATGGACCGCTTCATGCTCAAGGATGTGCTGGACTACCCCTCGCCTGCGGAGGAAGCGGAGATTATCCGCAGGATCGATGCCGGCATCTTCACCGCGGACCAGAAGCCTGCTGCCGCCGCCTCCCTCGACGCCATCACCGAAATCCAGGCCCTCGCCAGGCGTATCTACATTGATCCTGCGGTGATCAACTACATCGTGGGGCTGGTGTACGTGACCCGGCATGCTTCGCAGTACATCGACTCCCGGCTTGCCGGATTCATCGAATTCGGCGCCAGCCCCCGCGCCAGCATCGCCTTCAGCCAGGCGTCCCGCGCGGTGGCCCTGTTGAATGGCCGCGACCACGTCATCCCCGAGGACGTCAGGTCGCTGGCCCACCGGGTGCTGCGGCACCGGCTGATCCTGAACTTCGACGCCGTGGCCGAGCAAGTGCCGGTCGAATCGGTGATCGACGCCATCGTCGCAGCCGTCCAGACCCCCTGACCCCGCATGCCAAGCCTGCTCCAGCGCGTGAAGTCGAAGATGGCCATCTTCGCGCACCGGAAAGCCCGGGGAATGCTCGACGGCGAATACGGTTCCGTCTTCCGTGGCCGCAGCCTCGACTTCGATGACCTGCGCGCCTACGTTCCCGGTGACGAGGTCCGCGACATCGACTGGAAGGCCTCGGCGCGCCACGGCTCACCCCTGATCCGGCGCTATGTGGCAGTCCGGAGGCAAACAGTCCTCCTCGTTACCGATACCGGGCGCAACATGGCTGCGGAGGCCAAATCCGGGGAGGCAAAGAAGGACATTGCCATCCTCGCACTGGGAGTCCTGGGCTACCTTGCCCTCCGCCATGGTGATGTGGTGGGCCTGGTCTGCGGCGACTCTTCCACCACCCGGTCCCTGCCCGCTAAGGGCGGTGAGGAGCACCTGGAGCGGCTGCTGAGGCACGTCGACACCAACACCAGGCTGGACGGCCCCCCGAGCAGGCTCCAGGACCAGTTGCAGCACGTGGCCGGCAACGTCAAGGGCCGCCACCTGTTGTTCGTCGTCGCGGATGAACTGCCCGCTGATGACGCCACGGGCCAGCTCCTCCGCAGGCTCCGCGCGCAGCACGAGATCCTCTGGCTGACGGTCCGGGACGCGGACCTGGCGCCGTCCAGCCAGGAAATACGGGAGTCTTCCACAGCCGATTCCTACAGCGTCGCCGATTCCGCGGTCCTGGCCTGGCAGCCTGCGGCGACGGCCGGCGTGGCGGCCGCCTATGCCACCGCGGCCGCCCAGCGCGATGCGGAGCGCAAGGCCATGCTGCGTGCTGCGGGGATCGTTGAGGGGGATGTGGCCGCCAGCGACGACGTCATGACCGGCCTGTTTGCCCTGCTGGAAAGGCACCGGCGTGCAGGCTGACCCCGGATTCTACGGACCGCTGCCGTACAACCCCGCATGGGTGTGGTGCGGAGCGGCAATCCTGGCCCTGGTGGCCGGCTGGTACGCCTTCGTGTGGTTAAGCTCCCGTGCCGGCCCCGCTTCCGGTTCCGCACCGGCGCGTCCCGCCCTGACAGACCTCCCGTCGCTCAAGGCCGCCTACCTGCAGCGCATCCGTGACGTGGAACGCGATGCTGCAGCAGGCACCCTCGACGCCCGGGCCGCGCACCAGCAGATCAGCATGCTCCTGCGCGGATTCGTCCGGGACGCCACCGGGGTGGACGCCACCCGGATGACGCAGCAGGACCTGGCGCAGCACCCGCTTCCTGCGGCCGCGGACGCCGTCGAAGCCCTCTACCCGGCCGAATTCGGGCCCGGTCCGCTGCCCTCCGTGGGCGCCTCCGCGGCACGGACTTCGGCGGTGGTGCGCGCATGGAGTTGATGTTGTGGTGGGTGCTGCTGCCGGCTGCCGCTGCCGTGGCGTGGGCCGTGTGGGCCGGGCTGCGGCGCAACGGACGGGAAGACGTTCGACGCCGTCCGGTGGCCCACGCGGACCGGCTCACCGCGCTGCCGGAATACCAGGCAGCCCTTCGGCGGCACCGGAGATGGCTGCTCGTGGCCGGGACCGCGTGTGCCCTGCTGCTGGCCTCGACGGCGGTGGCTGCTGCCCGCCCCGTGGACGTGGCAACCACCAGGCCGGAGCAGCACAACCGGGACATCATGCTCTGCCTGGACGCATCCGGCTCCATGAGCAACGCCGACGCCGCAGTGGTGGACGTCTTCGCCGGCCTGGCCAGGAAGTTCGACGGCGAGCGGATCGGCCTGACCATTTTCGACAGCAGCGCTATCCAGGTGTTCCCGCTGACGGACGATTACGCTTACGCCCAGGAGCAACTCCAGGCCGCCAAGGACGCTTTCGACGGCAAGCCCGGCAGCTCCGGATTCCTGGACGGCACCTGGAGCGGCCGTGGTTCCTCGCTGATCGGCGATGGCCTGGCGTCCTGCCTGAACAGTTTCCAGGGCGCCACCGGCCCGGGTGCCGCCGGACCGCAGCGCTCGCGGTCGGTAGTGCTGGCCACTGATAACTTCCTTTCCGGCAAACCCATCATGACCCTGGAGCAGGCGGCGCAACTGGCCAAGGAAAGGTCGGTGCACGTCTACGCACTGAATCCGGGAGACGTTGACTACGGCGCCGGGACGGACCAGCCGGGCGCCCGGCTGCGGGCTGCGGCGGAGTCTACGGGCGGCTCCTACTACGCCCTGGACAGCCCTGACGCCGTGGCCGGTATCGTGTCCGGCGTCGAAAAGACCAAGGCTGCTGCAATCCAGGGAGCGCCGCGGGCCGTGCTGACGGAGGTTCCCGGAGTACCGCTGGCCACCGCAGCTCTGTCTGCACTGGTACTCTGCGCTGCACTGTGGCAGGTGCAGCCACCGCTGAGGCGCGGCCGGCATGGCACGCCGCCACGTCCCGCCGGGCCGGGGCGCCGTGCATGGTTCAGGCGTTCCGCCGTCGTCCTGCTCGTCGGGGCAGCAGCCCTGCGGCCCGGCCTGCCCGGCGGTAACGTGCCGGCCGCCTCGACGGACCTCAACGTGTTCTTCGTGGTGGACACCACCACCAGCATGGTGGCCGAGGACTACGGCGGCGCAACCCCGAGGCTGGAAGGCGTCCGCAAGGACATCAAGGCCATTGCGGAACAGCTGCCGGGCGCGCGTTTTTCAGTCATCACCTTCGACACCACCGCCCATGTCCGGATGCCGTTGAGCACCGATACCCTGGCCCTTGAGACCATCACCGACGTCCTCGAGCCCCAAGTCACCGCTTACGCCAAGGGCAGCAGCATCACCGCCGCCAGGCAGGTCCTCGCAGAGCGGCTGGCCGCCGCCCGGGACAGCCACCCCGGCCGCCCGCGGCTGGTGTACTACCTGGGTGACGGGGAACAGACCAGTGGCACGGAACCGGAGGCAATGGCTTTCGACGCCGGACTGGTGGCTGGGGGAGCGGTCCTCGGCTATGGCACGGCGGAGGGCGGCCGGATGAAGGAAAACACCGGCCTGGACGCCGGCGACGGCTCTGCCGGCGGCGCTGGGACAGGACCGCACGGCGGATATGTCCAGGACAACGGCGCAGGGGACGCACGCTCCGTCATCGACGAGGGACGGCTCCGGACCATTTCGGCGCAACTGGGCGTACCGTACGTGCATCGGGACACGGGCGCCCCGGTGGCGGACATGATGCGGCAGGTGCACCCGGGAAAGGCGGAACACTCGGACGGCGACGGTTCCGTCGCGGCCCGGACCGAGGTGTACTGGCTGTTGGCCGCCGGTGCGTTCCTGCTGGCCCTGCCCGAAGCGGCGGCGGTCCTGCGCCGGCTGCGCGGGCTCCCGCGGCCGGCACGGGCGGAGGCCGTACGGTGAGGCCTCCGGTCCGCCGCCGTCGCCTGCTGCTCTGGTCGCTGCTGCCGGTGCTCCTGGCGCTGTGCGTGGCGGCAAAGCTCCTCAGCCTCGGCGTCCTCGCCGAGCATGCTGCCGTACGGTACGCGGCCGGGGACGCTTCCGGCGTGGACGCCGCCGCCGGTGGCCTCGGCGTGGCCAACGTGGTGGAGCCGCACAAAGCGCCGTTCGCCGCCGGCGGCGCTGCGGTGCTGCGCGGAGACTACGGGGCCGCCCGGACCGACTTCGAAACGGCGCTCCGCACCGTCCCGGCCGGTTCCGGGGATGAATGCCTGATCAGGGTCAACCTGGCCCTGGTGATCGAACGCCTTGGTGACGAACGGCTGGAGGCCGAGGATCCGGCGTCGGCCGCTGCCCTGTACCAGGCCGCACTGGCCGCGGCGAAGGAGGCACCGGGTTGCTTGTCGCCGGACGCGCCAGCCGGGGCCGGTGGACGGTTGGGGCAAGCCGCCGAACGGCTGGAAGGAAAGCTTAGCTCGGCCGCCCAAGGGCCAGGCCCAACAGCGGCACCGTCGGCGGAGCCCGCGCCTGACCCTTCGGCAGAGGCGCGGCAAAGCCAGCTGGACCAACTTCGGGACAGTGCGCGGCAGGCCGAGCGGGAACGGAACAGCGGCCGTGAACGCGAGCAATACCTGGACGACTCCAGCGGAACGGCGCCGGACCGGCCCTGGTAGGGCTGGTCCGCCGGCGAAGGAAATTCTGCAGAGGGTGTGGAACACGCCGTAAAACTGCGTCTTATTCGGTTGCCGACTTGAATGAACCCTCCGTGCCCCCATAGAGTCGTAGACAAGTTACCGCGGTAACGTGTCAGCGATCCTCCGTTCCGGAGGGTGTGGGTGCCCCCATGTGGGCCTGACATTTGCTCACGGACTACTTCATTCCAGGCGTAACAGTCGCGGCTGCGTCCTCAATGGAGTCCCTCCGTGTTCCCCAAACTCAATTCATTGAGGGTTTCCCTGTAGATTTACCGGCAGGCAACCCCAGTGGCCCAAAGCCAAGGACGCAAATGTCACCACCAAGCCTCATTGAAGCACACCCAAACCTCTCGGACACCGCCCCGGTGGCACTCTCCTATGAGCTGTTCCCGCCGCGCTCCCCGGCCGCCGCCGAGACGCTCTGGACCACCATCCGTGAACTCGAAACCACGGCGCCCGACTACGTCTCCGTGACGTACGGTGCCAGCGGATCCAACCGTGATACCGCCGTCGAACTCATTAACCGGCTCCTGCTCGAGACCACCCTCCGGCCGCTGGCACACCTGACCTGCGTTGGAAACACGCCGCAGGAGCTGGCCGGAATCATCGGCGAACTGCTGGACATCGGAGTGCGGGGCATCCTCGCGCTGCGGGGCGACCTGCCCAAGGACGGCGTCCGGCCCTCCGACGGTGCACTGCGGTACGCCCAGGACCTGATCGAGCTGATCAGGCGGGTGGAGCAGCGGCGTTCAGCCCTGCTCTGCGCCGGAAAGATCGCCGTCGGCGTGGCCGCGTATCCCTCCCGGCACCCGGAATCGCCCAGCGAGGAACACGACGTCGAGGTGCTGCTGGCCAAGCAGCGTTCCGGCGCCGACTTCGCCATCACCCAGGTGTTCTTCGAGACCGAGCAGTACGCGAACCTCCTCACCAGGGCACGCCGCGGCGGAGTCACCATCCCGATCATCCCCGGCGTCATGCCGCTCACCAGCCTCCGCCGGCTCACCCGGCTCGGTGAACTGGCCGGCGTCGAACCGGCACCCGCACTGATGGAACGCCTGGCCGCCGCCGACAGCGACCTCGAACGCCTCCACATCGGCGTCGACGCCACGGTGGACCTGGCCAATGCCGCCCTGGATGCCGGAGCCCCCGGTATCCACCTCTACACCTTCAACGAGCACCAAAGCGCGCTCGAAGTGCTGGACAAGCTGGCCCTGCCGCGCCACAGCCGCCTGGGCACCCGCCGGGACTCCGCCGCCCGGCCCCAGCTCGCCAGCTGAGCACTTCCCGGCCGAACCCCACAGACCACCCCCGCACGCTCCACACTTCCTAGGAGAACTCCATGCCTGAACTGACCGCGCCCAAAAACACCCCGTTCCCGTCGGCATCGCTGCTCGGCTACCCGCGCATCGGCCGCCGCCGCGAACTCAAGAAGGCCGTTGAAGCTTACTGGGCAGGCAAAATTGACGCCGCCGCCCTCGACGCCGCCGCCAAGGACATCCAACTGACCATCGCCCGGCGCCTGCAGGACCTTGGCCTGACCGAAGCCGCCGCCGTGCCGGGGACGTTCTCCTATTACGACCAGGTCCTGGACACCACCGCCCACCTGGGCGCCGTCCCGGCCCGCTTCGGCAAGCTCCTCGACGCCGAGGGCCGCCTGGACATCGACGCGTACTTCACCCTGGCCCGCGGCAACAAGGACCAGCAGCCGCTGGAAATGACCAAGTGGTTCGACACCAACTACCACTACCTGGTCCCGGAGATCGGCCCGGAGACCGAATTCACCCTTGCCTCCACCGCCAAGGTGGACGAGTTCGCGTTCGCGCTGGAGAACGGCATCGAGACCCGCCCCTACATCGTGGGTCCGGTCACCTACCTGCTGCTGTCCAAGGCGTCAGACGACGCACCGGCCGGCTTTGCGCCGCTGTCGCGGCTGGCGGACATCCTCCCCATCTACGTCCAGCTCCTCGAACAGCTCGCTGCCGCCGGCGCCAGCTGGGTCCAGCTCGACGAGCCCGCCCTGGTGGTCGACCAGGACCTCCCTGCGGCCCAGATCGAAGCCGCGGTTGCCCGGGCCTACGAGGTACTGACCGCTGCGGCCAACCGCCCGCAGATCCTGGTCTCCACCCCGTACGGTTCCCTCGACGGACAGCTTGGCACCCTTGCTGCCACCAACATCGACGCCCTGCACATCGACGTTTTCAAGGGCGCCGTTCCGTCCGCCGCGGTGCTGGCAGGACTGGGCAACAAGACCCTGGTTGCCGGCGTCGTTGACGGGCACAACATCTGGCGCAACGACCTCGCAGCGTCGGCGGCGAAGCTGGACGAGCTGAAGGGCGCCGCCGCCAAGGTCGCCGTCTCCACCTCCACCTCCACCCAGCACGTTCCCCACGACGTCGAGGAAGAAACCCAGCTGTCCGCGCAGCTCCGCAGCTGGCTGGCGTTCTCCGACCAGAAAGCCGCCGAAGTCAAGATCCTGGCGTCCTGGCTGGCCGACCCCGCGGCCGCACAGGCAGCCATCGATGACGCCACCGCCGTGATCGCTTCGCGTGCCACCGCCCACGGTGTCCGCCGCCAGGATGTGCGGGCCCGCACCGAAGCATTGACGGCTGCCGACTTCAGCCGTTCCGAATACGCCGTCCGCGAAGCCGCCCAGGAAGCGGCGCTGCAGCTGCCGCCCCTGCCCACCACCACCATCGGCTCCTTCCCGCAGACCTCGGAGATCCGTTCCGCCCGTGCCCGCAACACCAAGGGCGAGCTGAGCGACGACCAGTACGAGCGGCTCATGAAGGACGAGATCAAGCGCGTCGTGGACCTGCAGGAAGAGCTGGGCTACGACGTCCTGGTGCACGGCGAGCCCGAGCGCAATGACATGGTCCAGTACTTCGCCGAGAACCTCGAAGGCTTCGACGTCACGGTCCACGGCTGGGTCCAGTCCTACGGCTCCCGCTGCACCCGCCCGTCCATCCTGTGGGGCGATGTGACCCGCACCGCCCCCATCACGGTTAAATGGGCGGAATACGCCCAGTCCCTCACCGCCAAGCCCATGAAGGGAATGCTGACCGGGCCCGTCACCATCCTGGCCTGGTCCTTCGTCCGCGACGACCAGCCGCTGGGCGAGACCGCCAACCAGGTTGGCCTGGCGCTGCGCGATGAGATCGCCGACCTCGAAGCCGCCGGCATCAAGGTCATCCAGGTGGATGAGCCCGCCCTGCGCGAGCTGCTCCCGCTGCGCAAGGCGGACCAGGCCGGTTACCTGAAGTGGTCCGTTGACTCCTTCCGCCTGGCCACCGCCGGTGCCGCAGACGCCACCCAGATCCACACCCACCTCTGCTACTCGGAGTTCGGCGTGATTATCGACGCGATCGACGGCCTGGACGCCGACGTGACCTCCATCGAAGCAGCCCGCTCCCGCATGGAGGTTGTCCACGACCTCGAGTCCCACGGTTTCGGCCGCGGCGTTGGCCCCGGCGTCTACGACATCCACTCGCCGCGCGTTCCGGGCGAAGCCGAAGTCACCGAGCTGCTGTCCACCGCCGTCAAGCACGTCCCGTCCCGCCAGCTTTGGGTCAACCCGGACTGCGGCCTGAAGACCCGCGGCTACGCCGAGACAGAAGAATCCCTGCGCAACCTGGCCAAGGCAACCCAGACGGTCCGCGCCGGCCTGCTGGAAGCGGCCAAGTAGGAAGTTTGAGAAGCGGGCAGGCGGCCGGTCACATCACGTGGCCGGCCGTCGCCGGTTTCTTCATCCGCCATGCGCCGACCGTCAGCCACACCGCCGACACCACGATGGCCGCAATGCCCACCAGCGTCGGGACCGCATTGTCGGCGGAGAACCCGGATTCCCCGATAATCCACCCTTGCGCCATATAGGCCAGCCCGGCCAGCGCCATCGCATAACCGGCTGTCCGGGACATTCGGTGCGAAGCGGCCACCACGAAACCCAACAACACCAACGCCGTGCCCAGCAGGATACTTTGATAGCTGCGCATGCCCCATTCCAGCCAGCGGATGCCCTCAGCCGTGGCGAACCGCGAGGCCTTCGCCGGTTCGGGCGAGGCAGCCCAGGCGTCCACGGCCTGTTTCAGGGCCACCCCGTCCACCGCCTGCAGGGCCGCGTACAGCGCAATGGCCGCAGCAGCGAAAAGGGCACCAAAGCGTGCGGTCCACGCGAGCGACCGGCGCTGGCCACCGAGCACGGTGCCCAGGCAAACCAGGCCCGCGCCCACCAACGCCATGCCCACGAACTGGCCCAGATGCACGGCGGTCCAGATTCCACTGTTGGCGTAGGCGGTGAAGGATGCCACGTGATCATTCGCGTCGTGGGATTCGGCGTGCAGGACGCCGGCGAGGATCGACACCACGACGCCGGCCAGCAGCAGCGAGGACGCCAGCCGCCGGGTTCCGCGACTGTCATTAAACACATCCATGGCGCCTGCACTCCTTAGTGCCGGGGTGTCACAACAGCGCCGGCAACCTCACGACTCCCAGACGATCTCGTCGTCGACCACGCCGTCCTGGTCAGCGCAGGCCACCAGGACCTCATCGGTGAAGTGCTCGCCGAGGGTGAAGTCCAGGACAAAGTAGCGTTCGGGCTGGCCGGGGTAGATGCCCACATGGCCGAGCTTCAGTGCTTTGAGGAACACCTCATTGGTGAGCTGGCTGCGGTCCTGGACACCGAACACCTTGTGCAGATGTTCTTCCTTGAGCGCGTTGCAGTGGAAATGCAGGTATTCCTGCGGGCTGGTGCCCTCCTGCTCAAGTTCCTCGGCGATCATCTCGCGGACCTCGTCCACCAGTTCGGGCAGGAAACGCAGCCGGTATTCGACTTTCCGGAGCGCGGCTTCATCGAAGTGGTCGTGGGCATTGATGTTCAGGTCGAGTTCCAGCGGGTGGCCGCGCAGCTCGTGCCGGGCGGCGAAGAGATGATCCATGCCGTGGTTCAGGTCGATCTCTCCAAAGTGCTGGCTCGCTACCTTGTTCATATTCTCAACATAGACCCGAAGTCCGGCCCATTCCAGCGTTCGGGGCTAATTCACTGCGGTGCGCATGCCGGCAAGGGTTTCAGCCAGCAGGTCGACGAACAGCTGCACCCGTGCCGTTTTCCGGTCATTGATCAGAAGCGCGAACACGTTGCGTGCCAGCCGGATCTCGGGGACGTCCAGCACCACCACCCCAGCTGGTTTGTTCCGCAGCGCGAGCTCCGGGACAAGGGCGGCGCCCAGCCCGGCAGCTGCCATTTCCAGGCTTGCGTGGAAGTCGTCGCTGTGCGCCACCACGCGCGGGTGCAGGTTGCAGCCGGCGAAGAGCCGCTCAATCACCATGGCATCACTGGTGCCGGGGTGGTGCATGATCCATGGCATGTCGGAGAGATGGTCCGCTGCCACCTTCGCGTCGGCGCGGAATCCCCAGCCGGCAGGCAGCACCACCCGGAAGTCGTCGTCGCCAATCCATTGCCGGTTGATCGTGTTGGGCCACGCGAAGCCGGTCTGGCCCACCTGGAACACCACCGCCAGGTCGAGGTCGCCGCCCGTCCGCAGCCCCTGGATGGTTTGGCCCGGTTCAGCCACGGACACCCGCAGGTCAATGCCCAGCTTCTTCCAGGCCGGATTTTTCAGGATCCGGGGCAGGACATAGGTGGCGAGGCTGGGGAAGATTCCCAGCCGGAGCTCCTGGCTTCCCGTGTCCTGTGCCCTGGACGCGGCCGCCATCAGGGCTTCGATGTCCGTGAGCACTTTCGCGGCGTGGCGGGTCATGACGACGGCGGCTTCCGTAGGGACCACGGCCCGCGCCGAGCGCTGGAAGAGCGTGACGCCGGTGTCCCGCTCCAGGGCGGACATCTGCTGCGAAACAGCGGAGGCAGTATAACCAAGTGTCGCGGCGGCCGCGGCGAATGAGCCAAGCCGCGTGACCTCCAATAAGGTCTTCAAGTGCACGGGGTTTACCACCAGCCCACAGTACTGCACCCATCCGCCGCCGCCACGGTACCGAATTGCCCTCTGTACACCCGGTCCGGCGGCAGATGTCCAACAGAGGAGCACGAATTGTCACCTAATCCAGCAGTAGATGCAGGCGGGCGACGGCGCATCGCCGTCATCGGCAGCGGCGTGGCCGGACTTACGGCCGCCTACGTGCTGAACCGGCAGGACAACGTCACCTTGTTCGAGGCAGATTCACGCCTGGGCGGCCATGCCCACACCCACGACATGCGCCAGCCGGACGGCAGCGCCATCGGCGTCGATACTGGTTTCATTGTTCACAATGAACGGACCTATCCCACGCTGCTGCGCTTGTTCGCCGAACTGGGCGTGGAAACCCAGGACTCGGAGATGAGCATGTCCATCCGCTGTGACGGCTGCGGACTCGAATATGCCGGCGCCCGGGACGGCGCACGCGGCATCATCGCCAAACCGTCGAGCCTGCTGCGCGGCCGCTACCTGCTGATGCTCCTGGAGGTCACCCGCTTCTACCGGAAGGCGCGCGAACTGCTCAGGACCGCGCCGCCGTCGGCCGTCAGCGGCGAGGTGGACGTTCCCGACCTGACGCTCGGCGCCTTCCTGGAGCGGGAAAAATTCAGCCCCTACTTCATCTCGCACTTCATGACCCCGGTAGTGAGCGCCGTCTGGTCCTGCGACCCCACCACCGCATTGTCCTACCCTGCGCGGTACCTCTTCACGTTCCTCGGCCACCACGGGATGCTGGGCATCAAAGGCTCACCGCAGTGGCGCACCGTCACCGGCGGCTCCGCCCGCTACGTCGAAAAGCTGGCTGCGACCCTTCCCGATGTCCGGTTGGAAACCCCGGTCACTGCCCTTCGGCGGACCCCTGACGGTGTGGAACTGGCAACTGCCGCTGGGCTGGAAGCCTTCGACGCCGTCGTCATCGCCACCCACCCGGCGCAGGCACTGGGGTTCCTGGCCGACGCCACGCCTGCGGAGAAGGAAGCGCTCGGCGGCATGCCGTACTCGGTCAACCACACCGTCTTCCACCGGGACCCCGCAGTCCTGCCCGCGGCGGAGAATGCCAGGGCTTCATGGAACTACCGGCTTCCCGGCTGCGACGCCCGACCGGACAAAGTCCTGGTCAGCTACGACCTGACGCGCCTGCAGCGGCTTGAACCGGCCGACGGCAGGCCGTACCTGGTCAGTCTTGGCGAGTCCGAACTGATTGCCGACGTCGCCGTCCTGGACAGGATGGTCTACGAGCACCCGCAGTACACCCCCGAGTCCCTGCAGGCCCAGCAGGCCATCAAGGCTCTCAGCAACGACCGGATCGCCTATGCCGGGGCCTATCTTGGCTGGGGCTTCCACGAAGACGGCGCCCTCTCCGGGGTCCGTGCCGCGGAGCAGCTCGGCCGCACCTGGCCGGTGGCCAGGGCCGATGACGGCGGAAACTCCTCCGGCGAGGGGGAGCGGGAACTGCTTGCCGCGGAACCGGCGTGACCATGGGTGCCGCCATCTACCGCACCGCCATCGCGCATGTGCGGCAGACCCCGCTGAAGAACGCGTTCACCTACCGCAGCTACAGCTGGTTCGTGGACGTGGATGACATGCCACGCCTGCCCCGCCTGCTCCGGCCACTGGCGGAATTCCGCGCGGGAGACCATCTGGGCGATCCCGGGGCCAGCTTCAGGGCCAACGTGGAGCGTTACCTGCGGACGCAGGGAATCGAGCCCGACGGCGGCCCCATCCACATGCTGACCAGTGCCAGGGTTTTTGGCTACGTCTTCAACCCGCTGACGCTTTTCTGGTGCTACGGCACCAACGGAGAGCTGCGGTGCGTGGTGGCCGAGGTCCACAACACCTACGGCGAACGGCACTGCTACCTGCTCCGGACAGACCCCTCGGGACGCGCGTCAGTGCCGAAGGCTTTCTACGTTTCACCCTTTAACGACGTTGACGGCGAATACCGGATGAAGCTTCCCGCCCCCGGAGAGCGGCTGGCGGTGTCAATCGTCCTGGAACGCGAAGGGCACCGACCCTTCGTGGCAACCATGGACGGCAAGCGTAAACCGGCCACCATCCGGAACATCCTCGCGGCAGCCGTTGCAGTGCCTGCCGCGCCGATGCTGGTATCCGCACTTATCCGGATTCAGGGCGTTAAGCTCTGGGCAAGACGCCTGCCCGTCGTCGCCAGACCACATCACCCCCCACAGGAGGCAGTTCAATGACAATGACGGACGATAACGGCACCGCCTCGGCTGAGCGGCCGGCGGACCATCACGGTTCCGCCGCACCGTACACCGTGCCGCGGCCACCCGCGTCCATCGATGCGGGCATCTGGCCGGGAATCGCCGCCGTGCCTTCGGGTTTCAAGGCGAACGGTGCCGCGCGGATTGCGGACGGGATCTTCAAGGCCGCGGTGCGGCGCCTTCCGCTCGAGGTGCGCTATCCCGATGGCCAGGTGCTGGGTTCTGCCCCGGCCGGCTCGGGCGCACCCGTCATGACCATCCACCGGCCCGCGCAGTTTGCCCTGCGGCTGGGCGACGGGGGCTTGATCGGCCTGGGCGAGTCCTACATGGCCGGCGACTGGGATGCAGACAACCTGACAGCAGTGCTGGAGGTCTTCGCGGATCGGGCGGGCACCCTGATACCGGCTCCGCTGCAGAAACTGCGGTCCATTTTCCTGCCGCGCCAGCCGCGGACGGAACGCAACTCCCTGAAGAACACCCGCTCCAATATCTCCCGTCACTACGACCTCTCCAACGAACTGTTCGCCACGTTCCTCGACGAGACCATGTCCTACTCCAGCGCGCTCTTCCCGGCATCGGGAAGCGCCGTGAAGGACATGCCGTGGGAGGGCTTCGCCGCCGCCCAGCAGGCGAAGATCGACCGGCTGCTGGACAAGGCCGGCGTCGGACCCGGAACCCGGGTGCTTGAGATCGGCACCGGGTGGGGCGAACTGGCGCTGCGTGCAGCCGCCCGCGGCGCCACCGTCTACTCGGTCACGTTGTCCAGCGAGCAGCAGGCGCTGGCCCGGAAACGGGTGGCGGAGGCAGGCTACGCGGACCAGGTGACCATTGAGCTGAAGGATTACCGTGCCGTGGAGGGCGAATACGACGCCGTCGTTTCGGTCGAGATGATCGAGGCCGTCGGTTACGAATATTGGGCCACGTACTTCCAAACCATCGAGCGTGTCCTTGCCCCCGGCGGAAAGGTGGCCATCCAGGCCATCACCATCGCGCATGACCGGCTCCTGGCCACCCGGACCGGATACACCTGGGTGCACAAATACATCTTCCCGGGCGGCGTGATTCCGTCGGTGCGGGCCATCGAGGAAGTCACAGAGAAGCGGACCGGACTGCAGGTGCGTGAACGCCTTGCCTTCGGCGAACACTACGCCGAGACGCTGCGCCTCTGGGAGGAACGGTTCATGGCGCGGAAGGACGAGGTTGCTGAACTCGGCTTCGACGCCGTCTTCCAGCGGATGTGGCTCTTCTACCTTTGCTATTCAAGGGCCGGTTTTGCCTCGGGCTACCTGA
Source organism: Pseudarthrobacter sp. MOO14 (assembly GCF_058267675.1). Taxonomy (NCBI): domain Bacteria; kingdom Bacillati; phylum Actinomycetota; class Actinomycetes; order Micrococcales; family Micrococcaceae; genus Pseudarthrobacter; species Pseudarthrobacter sp. MOO14. The sequence goes on along the minus strand of NZ_CM177849.1, from coordinate 463,075 downwards.
ACGTCCAGCAAATTGTGCTGGACCGGAGGAAGAACGCTGCCGTCAACGGAGGCCGCTGATGACCGCTGCACTTGCCGAAACGATCGCAGAGGTGCTGCGGCCCGTGGTGGGCGGGGACCTGCCTGTCCGCCTGAAGGCCTGGGACGGTTCGGAAGCGGGGCCGGTGGACGCCCCGGTGGTCCGGCTCAACAGCCCGGACGCCATCCGCCGGTTGCTGTGGAACCCCGGCGAACTTGGCGCCGCACAGGCTTACGTCACGGGTGAACTGGACATTGACGGTGACCTCAATTCGGCGCTGCAGCAGCTGTGGGAAGTGGTCCGGCAGCGCCGGTTGTCCGGCATCCGCCTTACGCCCGGAGTCATCGCCGGCATCGGCAGGATCGCCCGCTCGGCCGGGGCCCTGGGGACACCGCCGGCGCCCCCGGCAACGCAGGCCAAGGTCCGGGGACGGCTGCACAGCCTGATCCGTGACCGCGCCGCGATCAGCCACCACTACGATCTCAGCAACGACTTCTACGGCCTGATCCTGGACCCGCAGATGGCCTACTCCAGCGGTTACTGGACGGAAGCTCCCGGTCCCGGCTACGGCGTCGAGGATGCCCAGCGCGACAAGCTGGACCTGGTGTGCCGCAAGATCGGGCTGGAACCGGGTATGCGCCTGCTGGACGTTGGCTGTGGATGGGGTTCCCTCAGCCTGCATGCCGCGCGGCAGTATGGAGCCAAGGTAGTTGGTGTCACTCTCTCCGTGGAACAGAAAGCATTCATCGACGCCCGGATCAACGAGTACGGCCTGGCGGACCAGGTGGAGATCCGGGTACAGGATTACCGCGAGATCCCGGACGGGCCATTCGACGCCGTTGCCTCCTTGGAGATGGGCGAACATGTGGGGCAGAAGAACTATCCCGTTTACGCCCAGGCCTTGTTCGAGAACCTGGCGCCGGGCGGGAAAGTGCTGGTACAGCAGATGTCCCGGCGCGGCCGCCACCCCGGCGGCGGTCCGTTCATCGAATCATTCATCGCGCCGGACATGCACATGCGCCCGGTGGGGGAGACGTTGAACTTCCTCGAGGGCGCAGGGTTTGAGGTGGAGGGGGTCGAGGGCATGCGCAGGCACTACGTCCGCACCCTTGACGCCTGGTACGCGACGTTCGAGCAAAACCTGGACCGGGCCGGGGAAATGATGGGCCCGGAAGTGGTCCGTGTCTGGCGGCTGTACCTGGTGGGGGCCCTCCGCAGCTTTGCCGAAGGCCGGATGGGCGTAGAGCAGATCCTCTGCAGCAGGCCCGCCCCGCTGTAGCGGCTCCCGCCGCTTCCACCGGCACCAGGCGGGGGGTGCGATTGGTCACCTCAAGGGGTTCCGAAGGTCACTTCGGGACCCCTTTTCCGTGCCCGGAAGCCCTGTGGACAACGCCGCGACACGCCGTCGATTTCGCGACACGCTGGCCGTTAATTGTGGCTAAGTAGTCCACAGGGTGTGGACGGAACTTCCAAAAATCCCGGGATCCCGGCCATTTTATGGGGCCCTGCCTGTGGATTAACGGTGCATTAAATGACATACTTGTAATACATCATCTTGGGGTCCAAAAGAGGCGCCTGCACTACATGTAGTATCTACATACGGCTTGGACGGGGACACCGCACCAGCAAGAGATTTCAACTAAGGGGACAGCGACAATGACCGTAACGGTTTACACGAAGCCTGCGTGTGTTCAGTGCAACGCCACCTACCGTGCGCTCGACAAAAAGGGCATCACCTACCAGAGCGTCGACATCTCCCAGGACGCCGAGGCGCTGGAGCGCCTGAAGGCACTGGGCTACATGCAGGCTCCCGTTGTGGTCACCGACCAGGACCACTGGTCAGGCTTCCGCCCGGACAAGATCGAGGAACTGGCACTGTCCGCCGTTTCCTCCGTAGCCTAAGGTTTCCGCTTTTCCCGACAGCAACAAGCTGAGGTGACGTCCATGGTGGCACCCACAGCACAGCGTGACCATGCGGCTCAGCGCATGGAGGCGTCCGCATTGGCCGGTGCACAGGCTGATGCAGGGCCGGTCAGTACCGGCAGCCAGCTCATCTACTTTTCCTCCGCATCCGAGAACACCAGCCGCTTCGTCAGGAAGCTAGGCCGTGAGGTGGCCCGGATCCCGCTCTACGCGAAGGACGCACCCCTCCTCGCCACCCGGCCGTTCGTGCTGGTGGTGCCTACTTACGGTGGCACCGGGGGAGAGGGGTCCGTTCCCAAGCAGGTCATCCGGTTCCTCAACAACCCGCAGAACAGGCAACTGCTCCGCGGCGTGATTGGTGCCGGCAACACGAACTTCGGGGACAACTACTGCATGGCCGGTGACATCATCGCCGCCAAGTGCAAAGTACCCCACCTTTATCGATTCGAACTTATGGGAACGCCGGAAGACGTCACCCGGGTCAACCAAGGATTGGACACGTTTTGGACACGACTGTCGCAGACACAGAAGTAACCAGGGCCGGGAAGCCCGAGATGCCGGCCGCCTACAAGGGCCTGGGCTACCACGAGCTGAACGCCATGCTGAACCTCTACGGTCCCAGCGGCGAAATCCAGTTTGAGGCGGACCGCGAGGCCGCCCACCAGTACTTCCTGCAGCACGTGAACAACAACACCGTGTTCTTCCATGACCTGGAGGAGAAGCTCGACTACCTGGTGAAGAACCAGTACTACGAGCGCGAAACGCTGGACCAGTACACGATGAACTTCATCCGTGAACTGTTCAACCGTGCCTACAAGAAGAAGTTCCGCTTCGAAACCTTCCTCGGTGCCTTCAAGTTCTACACCTCGTACACGCTGAAGACCTTTGACGGCAAGCGTTTCCTGGAGCGCTACGAGGACCGTGTGTGCATGGTTGCCTTGCACCTGGCCCGCGGCAACGAGCAGCTCGCCCTGCAGATGGTGGACGAGATCATCGAGGGCCGCTTCCAGCCGGCCACCCCCACCTTCCTGAACGCCGGCAAGAAGCAGCGCGGCGAGCTGGTCTCCTGCTTCCTGCTCCGCATCGAAGACAACATGGAGTCGATCGGCCGCTCCATCAACTCCGCGCTGCAGCTGTCCAAGCGCGGCGGCGGCGTGGCCTTCGCCCTGACCAACATCCGCGAGGTGGGCGCGCCCATCAAGCAGATCGAGAACCAGTCCTCCGGCGTCATCCCCGTGATGAAGCTCCTCGAAGACAGCTTCTCCTACGCCAACCAGCTCGGAGCCCGCCAGGGCGCCGGTGCCGTATACCTGCACGCCCACCACCCGGATATCTACCGCTTCCTGGACACCAAGCGGGAGAACGCGGACGAGAAGATCCGAATCAAGACCCTCTCCCTGGGCGTCGTCATCCCGGACATCACGTTCGAGCTGGCCAAGAAGGACGAGGACATGTACCTGTTCTCGCCGTACGACGTCGAACGCGTCTACGGCATGCCGTTCTCCGACGTCTCGGTCACCGAAAAGTACTACGAGATGGTGGACGATTCCCGGATCAAGAAGACCAAGATCAAGGCGCGCGAGTTCTTCCAGACCCTCGCCGAAATCCAGTTCGAGTCCGGCTACCCGTACATCATGTTCGAAGACACCGTGAACCGGGCCAACCCGATCGACGGCAAGATCATCATGTCCAACCTGTGCTCGGAGATCCTCCAGGTCTCCCAGCCCACCACGTACAACGATGACCTGTCCTACGCCGACACCGGCAAGGACATCTCCTGCAACCTGGGCTCGCTGAACATCGCCAAGACCATGGACTCGCCGGACTTCGGCCTCACCATCGAGACTGCGATCCGCTCGCTGTCCGCCGTCTCCGACATGTCCAACATCACCTCGGTGCCGTCCATCGCCAAGGGCAACGACCAGAGCCACGCCATCGGCCTGGGCCAAATGAACCTGCACGGCTACCTGGCGCGGGAGCGGGTCCACTACGGCTCCGAAGAGGGCCTGGACTTCACCAACATCTACTTCTACTCGGTGGTGTACCACGCGGTGCGCGCCTCCAACCTGCTGGCCATCGAAACCGGCCAGACGTTTGGCGGCTTCGAGAAGTCCAAATACGCCTCGGGGGAGTTCTTCGATAAGTACACGGAGCAGGAATGGGTTCCGCAGACCGAGAAGGTCCGCGAGCTCTTCAAGAACGTGCACATCCCCACGCAGGCTGACTGGCGCGAGCTGAAGGCTTCGGTCATGGAGCACGGCATCTACAACCAGAACCTGCAGGCCGTGCCGCCCACCGGCTCGATCTCCTACATCAACAACTCCACCTCCTCCATCCACCCGGTGGCGTCCAAGATCGAGATCCGCAAGGAAGGCAAGCTGGGCCGCGTGTACTACCCGGCGCCGTACCTGACGAACGACAACCTGGAGTACTACCAGGACGCGTACGAGATCGGCTACGAAAAGGTCATCGACACCTACGCCGCCGCGACCCAGCACGTGGACCAGGGCCTGTCCCTGACGCTGTTCTTCAAGGACACCGCCACCACGCGCGACATCAACAAGGCCCAGATCTACGCCTGGAAGAAGGGCATCAAGACGATCTACTACATCCGTCTCCGCCAGCTCGCGCTGGAAGGGACCGAGGTGGAAAATTGCGTTTCCTGCATGCTGTAACCAGAATCGGTTGAGTTCTGCTTAGGAGAGAGATGGAAACGACGACGGCGGCGGGCGGCTTGGTCTACGGCATCCGGCTTCGGCGGGAGGTCGAGTACCGCTACGTCGGTATCACCACCAAGACGGCCAGTCGTCGTTTCCATCAACACCTCCGGGCAGCAGCGGAGGGCCGAAAAACGCCGTTCTACGATTGGGTCCGCAAGCACGATCCCGCCGACCTGATCGCGGACGAACTGGATTGGATCGAGGGCTTGCAGGATCTGGGCCGGGCCGAGATGGAGTGGATCAGCTTCCTGCGCCGCGAGGGTGATCGCCTGCTGAATCTTTCCGATGGCGGACTTGGTCCCACGGGCGTCATCTGGACGGACGAGATGCGGGCGGCAGCCAGTGTACGTGGTACCGGGCGTAAGGGGTCGAGCCGGCCGGGTGCAGCGAACCCCTTCTACGGCGGAAAGCACAGCGTGGAGCAGCGCAGCAAGTGGTCACAGGACCGCAAAGGTACGAATTCCGGGACCGCTAACCCGAATTACGGCAGGTTCGGGCCGGACCATCCAGGGTTCGGACGCACTGTCGGCGAAGAAGCCCGAAGGGCACTTTCTGAAGCCAGGAAGGGCGCCGGGAATCCGAACTTCGGGAAGAAGGCCAGCGAGGAAACCCGTGCGAAAATGTCAGCGGTTCGGAAGGGCCGTCCAATGCCTTCCAGCCAGCGCAGCGCACACACTAGACATCACACCAACAAAGGCATCGAGAAAGCCGACTGCAAGTATTGCGTCGAGGACTCAGCCAAACCAAGTCTCTCTTCAGAAAGCGAGTCGGAGTCATGACCGAAAAAGTGAAGCTTCTCAGTCACGTCGAGGCCATCAACTGGAACCGCATCCAGGACGACAAGGACGTGGACGTCTGGAACCGCCTGGTGAACAACTTCTGGCTGCCGGAGAAGGTGCCGCTGTCCAACGACGTCCAGTCCTGGAACACGCTGACGCCGGCCGAGCAGCAGCTCACCATGCGCGTGTTCACCGGCCTGACCCTGCTGGACACCATCCAGGGCACCGTTGGTGCTGTCTCCCTGATCCCGGACGCGCTGACTCCGCACGAGGAAGCCGTGTACACGAACATCGCGTTCATGGAGTCCGTGCACGCCAAGAGCTACTCCTCCATCTTCTCCACCCTGGCCTCCACCAAGGAGATTGACGAGGCTTTCCGGTGGTCCACCGAGAACGAGAACCTTCAGAAGAAGGCCCAGATCGTCATGGACTACTACCAGGGCGACGATCCCCTGAAGCGGAAGGTGGCCTCCACGCTGCTGGAGAGCTTCCTGTTCTACTCGGGCTTCTACCTGCCCATGTACTGGTCTTCGCGGGCCAAGCTGACCAACACGGCTGACCTGATCCGCCTGATCATCCGCGACGAAGCCGTGCATGGCTACTACATCGGCTACAAGTTCCAGAAGGGCCTGGAGAAGGTTTCCGAGGAGAAGCGCCAGGAGATCAAGGACTACACCTTCGAGCTGCTCTTCGAGCTGTACGAGAACGAGGTGCAGTACACCCACGACCTTTACGACGGCGTGGGCCTAGCCGAGGACGTCAAGAAGTTCCTGCACTACAACGCCAACAAGGCGCTGATGAACCTCGGCTACGAGGCCATGTTCCCGGCCTCCGTCACCGACGTAAACCCGGCCATCCTGTCGGCGCTGTCCCCGAACGCGGACGAGAACCACGACTTCTTCTCCGGATCCGGTTCGTCCTACGTGATCGGCAAGGCTGTCAATACTGAAGATGAGGACTGGGACTTCTAAATCGGGTGTGAGAGAAGCTGGTTGGCGGTTTGCGGCTGGTTATGAGTTGACGACTTAGTTGGCACCACTGACAAGATGGTTGGCGCTGTGACAAACAGGGGCGCGGCGCCAACTATCTTGGCCAGCTTCAGTCGCTTGGCCACTTTGACCTTGGCTTGTAATCGGCGCCGCGCCCGGTGTACGTCCACCGGCAGTTCACACTGAAATGTTTCCGCAACCGGTGCAAATGGCAATCAGATCCGGGGATGGCCGCCAGCCCCGCCGCGCTGCGAAAGATCATGAATCCGTTGAGCCTGCATTCTCGTAGTCTCCGAAGCAAGATCAGCTCAAGCACCTTGCACGGGGGCCAGTCGGGTGGTTCAGTGCAGGCATGTCAGCAGCACCGACCGGGCCTCAGAGTAGTAAGCCGGTTGCCTCTAAGGAGGAAGCCCGGCGCAGGATCAACCGAGTCGCGTACTGGTCGCTGCCCTTCATGATCGCCTTCGGGGTCTGGAATCTAATTCCGAACCGTCCTGATGCTTGGCGATTTGCAGTTATGCCCGTCGAGATCGTGTTTGTCGTCGTCTACGGAACGGCCGTTATCCGGTTCTCACTGTGGCAGCGTGACGAATACTGGCGGGAACGGGGCCGGGACCCCAAGCACCCGGAGAGGTTTCCGAAAGACCGGCCCGGAGGTGGTCCGGGCTAGGGCAGGTGCATTCACCGTATGGGGACGTTGCCAGACCAGGGGACGAGCTGGCAGTCGGGAGCGGAATCGCCAGGTTCAAACATAACGGTCGATCCAGGGAATCCAGGGCGGCTCGCACCGGCGGCTCCGCTGGTCGGTCGCAGCGAGCGATCCCCCAATCCCTCCTTGCCCGGCCCAGTCCAGCGACGGGCCTGCATGTACGTGGGGGACGGCGCTGCCGGGGCTAGACTCGATTCATAAGCGAGCTTGGGGGAAGCAACGCATATGCGCATGGCAACAGGTTGTTTGGTATCCGCAGTCCTCATCGTCGCGCTGGCCGGATGTGAGTACACCGGCCCGGAGAGCGCGCCGGTCAGTTCCCAGGCCCAGGCCGGCGGCACGCGAATGCTGTCCTTTGAGGAAAACGTTGATGAAGTTGCGCGCGCACTCATGGTTTCTTCGGATGAACCAGGGATGCCGACGGTTGGGGAACCATTAGGGAAACTATCGGTTGACCTCGCGCCAGGGGACTACGTGATCAAGAGTGCATGTGCTGGTGTTCACGGTGTCACAGTCTCCATTGTCCAAGGCGAGAAGCCAACGATAGGGGTGCCCTACACGTGTGACTCTGTCTTGGAGCGATTTGTCCGGCACGCCGGCGGCCCGATCACCATCAGTACCGTCTCGCCCGTGGACAAGCCTGCCGCCGCCGGTGTCATGCTTGAACTCAACACTGATCCGCGCGCGTCAGAGTTTGAGGACATGTCGGAATGGGTGGCTCGGCAGCTTCAACCCAAACTGCCTGGACAGTTGGCGGGTGCCGCCAGCTCAAGCTCGCCCACGAGCCAAGGATTATCGGCAGAACCGGGCAGCTACGAAGTGCAGTTCCTTTGCGACGGAGCGGCCGACGTTGAGTTTTCAGTGGCCAGTTGGACAGGGGCGGAAGTTTTGAGCCCGATGAGCATCCCTTGCAACGGAAACGTCTTCAAGGCCCCTGTTGAGCTCCGGACTCGGGGAGCAGAATTCAGCATGGTCCCGAGCAGCGGGACCAAAACCCGTTATGCCTTCAAGCTTGTTCCGAACCCGTAGTCGCTTCCGGCGGAAGTGGTGCCGTCCGCCCGTGTGGTCGGGGGCCAGCTGATGGGCGGAGCTCTTCGTCCGGATAATGGTCTGCCTATCGCGTTTCGAGTGGGTCGGAATTGGACATGGGGGGAGCCCGGAGGGAGGCGTGTGCTGCAGCCGGCACACCAGCTTCCGGCCCACCTTGATTGGACTTACGCAATCACTGGTGAGCTCCTTCGCGAGGTCCAGAGCGAGATAACCAGGGCTGTACCCCAAAGCAAGAACAGGGGATCCCACAACCATGCGTGTCCAATCATCGCGTTGAGGTCATAGCCACCTGAAGGATGGATCAACCCTCCTAGGACGGCACTGCTGACGACGGTGTTCACGCCCCCGTAGCTGACCAGGAGCAGGCCTCCGGCCCAGCTCACCGCACGCCAGAATCTTCGCCAGGGCATACGGTCATAGGCGACGACGACGGGGATCGTCGCTGCCAGCAACTTTCCTATCCCAACGAGGCCAAGCACTAGCCCTGCCTCAAGCGGGGCCTCCACGGACAGCTGGACCGCCCATTGGCCCACCGTGGCTACAAGCCATCGCCCACCCAGAGCCCAGTACAAGCTGAATCCGGCATGGACGATACCGGCTATGCATGCCAACCAAGCCAACGATCGGCTGAAGGACATGTTTCTCTCAAGCGTCACCTGGATCACTGTAGCTAATTGCTGAAGATCGGCGTCGGCTTGGAGGGCGCCGAGACGAACTGCGGCGCGCCGACAGCGGAGTCTCGAAGCTGGGCACCGACCAACGTGGTGGACGATTCTGGCATGCCCATGCGTGCCGCTGGGGGAAAAATGGGGCGCCAAGCCCGGACCATTCTTCGTCGCTCTCGTCCTGCGGGCGCGGCGGGGTGGCTCCGGGACGTGCAGGTCCTGGAAAAAGCCACGGTCGTCCTTGGTCCACGGGCGGCGACCAACCAGCGGAACGACGGCGTGAGCCGCCCTGGATCCCCTCATCCGTCCGGGACGGATGGGTAGCATTTCAGCCTCTATGCTCATGGCAGGACGACGACTCGCTTTGCGAACTTGGGGGATCTGATGAAACCTAAACTTGGGATGCCGTGGCCGTTGATGTTATCTGGCGGGTTACTCTTTCTCTCCGTCGCGGCCATGGTCCTGCTTGGCCAAATGGGGCGGCCCTACTTTGTTTATGCGGGGGGTGTGGCGGCGGGCGCCACTGTACTGTTGGGAACCTGCCTTCTTGCCGACGTCCGCGGATCGGCGCAATGGCTGGGGCAGGTCGCTCAGAACAATGCCTCGCTGTATGCAAAGGGGTCGGCTCCCGACAGCGGTGTCTACCGGATAGTGGGCGCAGGGATTGCTGTGCTGGGGGTTGCCATCGGCGTGGTCCTCCTGCTGAATCTGCCGTGGTGACTCGATCGGGACCGCCAACCTGCGACGAAGACTAGGACAAGCGCATGCAGGGTGGGCTGGTGTTCCTCTATTAGCCTGTGGCGCCTACATTTCATGTCCGCCGCCGCCCACCGTTTGACGGGCTTTCTGTCGCCGTTCGTCGGCTTGGAGGATGCCGTCACGGACGGCAGCGCGGATGATGCCGTAGAGGATGTAGAAGAACACTGCCACGAAGACGACGGACAGGACCAAGCTGTCGAGTGCCATTACTCTCCGTCACCTTCCGGCCAGTACTGCCGGGCGCCGGCCGCGGCATCGCGGAGTTGGGTTCCGTCAAGGTCAATGGAGGTTTCGGGCATGCCCATGTCGGTCCATTGGGTGACCAGGCGCATGGCTCCCGCCGGCGGCAAGGGCCACAGCCAGAGGGTTCCGCTGGCCGCCATCTCGTCGTCCCCGCCGCTGCCGCCTTGGCCTTGAAAGAGAACCACCGGCGGCTCCGGCTGGGGTGCGTCGGGTGCAGGGTGGGGTCTGTTCAGCATCGCCCCGGTGGAGGCTTTGGAGCCGTCAGCAAACTCCACTCCGCAGAGAAGGGCCGCGAGAGGCATGTTGGCCTTGGCCCACCGGGCGTGCGGCTGGCTGAAGAAGGAAGCGTTGAGCTCAGCCCATTCTTCGTCGTTCTCGTCATGCCGACGCAACTTCCACGACAGATCAAAAAGGCAACCCGTGGAATACACCTTGACGGCTTCAACAGCCATGACGAACGTTGGCGACATATGAAGGAAACGGCCAACCCCCACCACCGCGGGCAGCTCATGCCGCGGGGCGCCCGCCCATACGGGCGGTACGTAACGGATGGTACGGCCCCGGGGTGGTAATTCGGGTACGGGCAGGTCCTGGAAGAAGGTCAAGGCGGTTCCTTGGGGTGCTGGCGTCGACTGACCAGCGGAACAGCAGTGCGAGCCCGCCGTGGATCCCCCAATCCGTCCTTACGCGGCCCAGTCTACCGGCCGGTCTTGCCGGATCCACCGCGAGGACCTCGCGTCTTGACTGTCGGCTGGCGGCGCTTCGGTACGAAGGGACCGCTACGTCCGTGCTGCAGCCATATCAGATGTTCGCGACTCCAGGTCCGGGGCGCGTGATGTCTTCGCGCAACTCCGGACCGTGAGAACACGAAAAGGGTGCGCCCCGTTCGCTGAGCGCACCCTTTCGATCCTCCACAACCCGGATCCCCATCCGTTACCCCTATCATAAGCATGCTGATAGTTAGCTGGTCAAGACATGGCAAACTTGTAGCGTTGGCAAAGACTGCCCGAGAACGTAGCTGACTTGGTCACGGCCCACGGCCCACGGCCCACGGCGCAGAGATCACGGCCGATGATGTAGAGATGGCCCTGGAGGCCGTTCAGCGCGAGCGGGGCAGGACTCCGAGCGCGCCGAATTATGGGACGATGCCGACGAACCGGAATGGCGCGAATCGCTTGACGATTTGGTGGAGCGGCTCCGCGCAGCCCTGCGCTATCGTCGGCTGCAGGCCGGGAAGCGGGCGTGGCGAGGAGTCCGCCGCCGGAAGGATGCGGATAAGGGGTGCGCCCGTTCACCGAGCGCACCCCCTTTATCCCCTCACAGCCGTCTCCCGTCGGCTGCATCTATCATAAGCATGCTTAGCTTTGTTCGCGCAATACCCATTGTCTCTGAATGGCGACATCGACAAAAGAGCTTGGCCCTTGACGTGAAACGCGGGGGAGGAGGCCGGGTTCGCCAAACGATACGCTGGGATCATGACAATGGGGGAAACGGCGCAGGAGCCGCTGGTACACATTCAAGACTTCAGGATGGACTTCGGGGACACCACGGTCATCCGGGACCTGTCCTTTGATGTCCACGCCGGAGAGACCTTCGGGTTCCTTGGCAGCAACGGTTCCGGGAAGACCACCACCCTGCGGGCGCTCCTGGGTATTTACCGGCCCACGGCAGGGACGTTGCACATCGGCGGGAAGGTCTTCGAGCCCAGGGACGGGGCCAGCCTCGGATACCTGCCCGAGGAGCGCGGCCTGTACAAAAAGGAACACGTCCTGGACGTGATGGTGTACTTCGGCCGGCTCAAAGGATTGTCAAAGGCCTCGGCCCGGTCCTGGTCCGAGGCCTACCTGGAACGGGTCGGACTGGCGGGCAAAGCCAAGACCCGGCTCGACAAACTCTCCAGCGGCCAGCAGCAGAAAGTCCAGCTCGGGGTTACCATCATGAACAACCCGGGACTGCTGATCCTGGACGAGCCCACCAAGGGCTTCGATCCGGTCAACCGGCGGCTGCTGATGGACATCATCGAAGAGCACAAGCGGGCCGGGGCGACCGTCATCATGGTCACCCACCAAATGGAGGAAGTCGAGCGGCTCTGCGACCGCGTCATCCTGCTCAAGGACGGCGTCTCCCGCGCCTACGGAACAGTGGAAGAGGTACAGGAAGAATTCGGCGGCACCGTCTACCGGGTCACCCACGACGGTTCGCTGCCTGCGTCGGCCCTGTTCGACGTCGTATCGCAGGAGAACGGCCGGGCTGAACTCTCGCCGCGGCCCGGGGCAACGGAGGAATCCGTTCTCCGCGCGCTCGTGGACGCCGGCGCCGGGATCCGGTCCTTTACCCCGGCAAGGATTTCCCTGGATGAAATCTTCATCCAGGTTTACGGCGAACAGCATGAACTGGCGGAAGGCTGAGATGGCAATGGGACAGCACAACCTCGGCACCGTCATCTCCTTCGAGTTCTTCCGGACCATCAAGAAGCGCGGATTCGTGATCGCCACCCTGGCGCTCCCGGTCATCCTCGTGCTCATCTTCGCGCTGGTGTACGCGTCCAACGCCAGCACCAAGGACACCGCGGCCGCACAGAAGAGCGCAAGGTTCGCGTTCACCTACACCGACGCGTCCGGAATCATCGTGCCAGCTGCTGCGAAACTGGCCGGCGGGACGGTAGCCGGCGACCCGGCGGCTGCCATCGCAGCTGTAAAAGAGGGCACCTCGGAGGCTTACTTCGCCTACCCGGCCGACCCTGCGAAGGAATCGGTGAAGGTTTACGGGGCTGACAAAGGCATGTTCGAGAATGATAAATACCAAGCAGTGGCCAAAGAGCTTCTGGCGGTCTCAGCCCAGAACCAGGTGGGCTCACCCGAGCTGACCGCTGCCCTGACTGGAGCCGTTAAGTTTGACTCGCAAACGTTCAAGGACGGCAGCGTCGCGCCAGGCGTCGGCGGAATCATCCCGCCTTTGTTGTTCCTGGTCGTCTTCTACATTTCGATGATCCTTCTTTCGAACCAGATGCTGAACTCCACCCTGGAGGAGAAAGAAAACCGTGTCACCGAGATGATCCTGACCACGCTGAACCCAACCACACTCATTACCGGCAAGATCATCTCGCTGTTCGCCGTCGGGCTGGTCCAGATCCTGGTGTTCCTGGCGCCAGTGGGACTGGCTTACCTGTTCTTCCGGGACCGCCTGGCCTTGCCGGAGGTTGACTTGTCCTCCTTGGTCTTCGAACCCGGCCCCATGATCACCGGTGCGCTGCTCACGCTGGGCGGGTTCACGGTCTTCACCGGCGTCCTCGTAGCCATCGGGGCGATCATGCCAACCGCCAAGGAAGCCGGAACCGTCTTCGGTCCCCTCGTGGCGATGATGTTCATCCCCTTCTACACATTCAGCCTGATCATCTCCAATCCGGGTGCCCTGATCGTCCAGATCTTCACCTACTTCCCGCTGACCGCTCCCGTCACCGCCTTGCTTCGCAACGGGTTCGGAACCCTCAACCCTGTTGAAGCGACCATCGTCGTCGTCGAACTCTTCGTCGTCGGGACCCTGATCCTTCGACTGGCCGTCCATCTGTTCAGGTACGGATCCATTGAATACGGCCGCAAACTCTCCATTGCCGGAACGTTCCGCCGCAACGAGCTGGCCGCCACATGACCCTGGTCCTGGCTCGGGGAAAGGTGCCATGACACCCGGTGCCGCCGGCGACGTCCTGATCAGGAGCGGCGTGATCCTGACAGGCCGGGCGCTCTTCAAGGGCTGGGCCATCACCACGACATTGTGGCTCATCGGCCTGTATATCGTGCTGGCCGCCACCTCGCAGGGGTTCCTGCTCGACCTTGCCATGATGGTCCTGATGTACGGGTATGGCATCGCGCTGGTGACGGGAGTCCCGCTGGCATGGATCCTTGGCCGCCTGCTCCGACCCATCCGAAACCAGTGGATCCATGTTGCCGCGTTCTTCATTGTGCCGACACTGGGCTTCTGGGCGCTGGGATCCGTGCTCGGCTTCGGTTGGTCCGTCGGTGCCCTCGGCCTGTGGGCAACCGTTGGGCTCGCCGCTGCCCTGGGTCGACTGGCCGTCTGGCGGGATGTGGCCGTCAGATGACCGCGGGCCGGCCCGCCGCCCGGGAAGTGAGGCATTGAGGAGCCGCTCAAGCTGGGGTGTCATCCTTCTCATCGGTGCAGCCCTGTCGGTAACGGGTTTCTGCATACTTGACGATGCATTTTGGGCCGCCAGGCGCGAGCACCAACTGTTGTTTGTCGGCGCCCCCTTGAACTCCCTGGCCGCTTGGCTTCTCGTCGTGGCGGTTCCCATCGGCGCCGCAGGCCTGCTGCTCCTTCTTCCGGTGCTGATCGGCCGTATTCGCGGGAGAGCGGTGCGACGGCTCGCCGGATGGGCCACCGTAGGAGGGGCCGCAGCGGCTGCGACCTGTTTTGGGGTGGGTGCCGTTTTCGCCCTCCTTGGGGCCACGGGGATCGGGGATACGGTCAGGCTGGAAGCCGTGGACGGACCGTCGGTGCTCGTTACCCAGGACGGATTCGACGGAGACGTGGTGGACATTTATACGGAGAACGGCAGCTTCTACTACAAATGGGCCCGCAGCGCCCCGGAGTTGTCCGGGTGGCCGCGGGTAAGGGACCGGGAGTGCAGGCTCGACGCGGGTGAGGCGGTGCTGCGGCTGGTGTGCGGGGAGAAGACGGTGAAAATCGACGTCGAAGAACCGGCCAGGTGAAACCGGGGGCCAGGAGCTGCCTCTATGACACACGCCAGCCGGTTACCCGCACTCCAGCCACCGCCCCCGTCCAGGGTGTGTCACCGTGTGCAGGCAGGGAAAGGTGCGCCGAAACATAGCCCTGTTGCAGTGTGATGACCTGTGACGTGGATCCCGGGCAATCAACGGTGATTTCGACAGGCCAGAGTGTGACTTTGGGATTCTCCTGGCGGATGTAGATCGTAGCGTTTGGGGCGCCGATGCAGGCAGCCGTGACGGTGTATTCTCCAGCCGTGATGACCTGTTCAGTGGTGCCAAAACCGCTGGCGGGCCCGTCCAAGGGCCCTTCTTGAAAGAGCAGGGCGTCCCCCGGGACAGCCTTGAGGAGTCCGTCCAAATCCCGATAGTTCCCCACCTCGCGCTCAAGGACCTGGGGGTCGGGGCTTGCGACGGATTGCGCCGTCACGGCTGTGGCCGTGCCGTCAGTTTCGGTGCCGGGGCCGTGCGCCGGATCCGGGTAGTCGTAGGAACACCCGGCCGTTCCGGCCGCCGGCACCAGAAAGCAGAGGCTCATAGCCAGCCGGCGCCGGAAGCCTGTCATTCGCACGCTTCCATGGTGGGCGCGGCCACCGGTGAACGCAACCAACACCGGCGGACAAGGTGGGGCTGGACCGGCGGCGTTTGGGGGGGGCGGCACCCATGGTCTCGTGGATGCTCCGGCCGCCGGTCCTGTCCTGGTGCCAAGATCCTGCCCTCGCCGGCAGGATCTTGTTTTCAACGGTAGGACTGGAACCCCAACGGCCGCCCACGATCCCCGCAAATTTGGCTCAAGATTCGGACCCGGGGCGCCGGCGATCAGGGCGGCAGCGCGCCGGTGCCGGCCCCGGACCAAGCCCTCAGCGCAGCCCGGCGAGTGCCGCAGAAATTGCCGAAAGCCGCCTGGTCGAGGCAAGTCCCAGATGATACACGTGCAGTTCGTCGGCGCCGGCCGCATGAAGTGCGCCCCACTCGCCGGCCAGCCCGCCGCCGTCGGGCGCCTTTGGCGGCAGCGCCAGGACGTACGCGCCGGTGCGCACACCGTTGGCTGACATGGCTTGGACCGTCAGCGCACCGTCGTCCGGGTTGCCCCAGCAAGGCACGACGGCGGTCACGTCACCACGCTGCCTCCACAGCCGGCTCCTGCGCAGCGCCTCCACCGGCAGGAACGGTCCCGTGTTCCAGGGATCCGGGGACGCGTGCAAGGAGATTTGGGGATTGGAGCCGGAGGCTGCAACGGCCGTCAGGCACTGATCAAGAAGCGCTGCGGCGGCGTCCCACCTGACCTCCAGCAGCGGAAGGAAGTCCTGCGCCCCGGCCGCTGTGGCTGCGGTGAGCCCGGGATCCTCTGATTCCATGACTGCTGCCCGCACCCGGTCCTGCTCCACGTCAGCCGGCAGGCCGCGAGCCTCATGGGAAGCCTTGCATGCCTCGCAGAAACACAGCGACAGCAGAGCCTGCACCCATGGTGAGTACTCCGCGCCCTCCGTCTTTTCGTGCCTGTTCTGGTGGCTGAATCCCAGCGGCCCCACAGCTTCCAGGATGAGGCCGTCGGGCTGCCCGTGGGCCAGGACCTGGGCCACGATGCCGGCGGCGTAACCGCGGACCTCCGGGTGCGAGGGGCACAGGGCATAGCTGTAGACCTCGCCGAAGGCGTTGCGCACGCACATGCCGGGGTTGTTGCCCCCGGCTGCGCTTGAGTGGGTCAGGACCGTCCATGCGTCCACCGGGATGTTGGCGGCACGGAGTACCGAAGCGGCCTCACCGAACGCGTTGTCCGTGCCCGTCCATTCGCTCGCACTGCCCGGGACGATGGGGTTGGCTGCGAACACATCCGCGGCGGGAACATAGAGTGCCGCGGATTGGGCGTCCACCACGCGGCGGCCGGGGTGCCTTGGCGTGCCGGCCCGCACCGAATGGTAAGCCGCCGCAAGCGCCACGCGATCCACGCCGCTGGCCTTGATCCAGTGAACGGCTCCGGGGTCACCCAGCACGTCCCAGGGATAGAGGTAGCCGGTGGCCCGCGGCGCCTGCGTGCCTACCACCGGGGGAGGTCCGCCGTGAAGTCGGGAACGAAGCGCTGCATGTATCCGGTGTCATCGCGGGCCGTCATCCGGGCGTCCAGGTACTGCTGGTGCAGTTCGGCCAGTTTGTCCCGGTCCAGTTCCACGCCCAATCCCGTGCCTGTGGGAACCCGGACGCTGCCGTCCTCGAAGCGCAGGGCGCCGGGCTTGACCACATCGTTGTGCCCGTTCCAGGGATAGTGGGTGTCACAGGCGTAGGTCAGGGCCGGGGTGGCCGCGGCCACGTGCACCATGGCGGCGAGGCTGATGCCCAGGTGGGAGTTGGAGTGCATGGACAATCCTATTCCGAACGTCTCACAGATGGCTCCGAGCTCCCGGGTGTGGCGCAGGCCGCCCCAGTAGTGGTGGTCGCCGAGGATGACCTGGACTGAGTCCAGTTCGACGCTCCGCTTGATGTGCTCGAACGCAACGACGCACATGTTGGTGGCCAGGGGCATGGTGGCTACGGCGGCCACCTGCCCCATTCCCTCAAGGCCCGGCGTCGGGTCCTCCAGGTACTCCAGCAAACCCTCGGTTTCCCGGGCAACCCACTGGGACGTCTCCACTGTCCATGCTGTGTTGGGGTCGAGCCGCAGCGGCATGTCCGGAAACGCCTCGCGAAGGGCCCTGATGGCTTCGATTTCCTCCGCCGGCGGGAAGACTCCGCCCTTGAGTTTGATGGACTTGAACCCGTAATCGGCAATCATCTTTTGTGCCTGCCTGACGATGCCCGCGGGGTCCAGCGCCTCACCCCACTCGTCGCCGATGGCAGGTTTGCCGTCCATGGCCGGATGCTCCTTCCACTTGTAGAAGAGGTAGGCGCTGAAGGGAACTTCGTTGCGGACGGTGCCGCCCAGCAGTTCACTGACAGTCCGGCCCGTGGCGTGTCCCTGGATGTCCAGCGCGGCAACCTCGAAGGCGGAGAAGACGGCTGCCCGTTCGAACGCGGACAGGGCGGGGTCGAGGGCCTGGTTGATCAGCTGTTCCATCCGGGTGGTCTCGAAGACATTCACGCCTTTGATGGCGTTGGCCCCTACAGCAAGGTTGTCCAGCCGGCTGCGGCCGCCGGCGCATTCGCCCAGCCCCAGCAGGCCGTTGGCTGTCCGGACCTCAATGACCACCCGGTGGACCAAGGGTTCGTGCACTCCGACGGCGTTCAGCAGCGGAGGGTCTGAGAACGCAATGGGCGTGATGGTGATATCTGTGATGATGAGGTCCGCCGCTACGGGTGTGGACGCTGCGTGGATGGTGGTGCTGGTTTTCATAAGGTTTCTTTCGTGGAATGGGCGGCGGGGGAGTGAAGGGTATGCCCTACCCCTTGGTGGCGCCCGAAGTGATGCCGCGGATCATGGAGCGTTGCAGGAAGAGGTACACCAGGAGGCTGGGAATCATGGCCATCAGGGCGCCGGCCAGCAGCACGCCGGGGCCCACCGTGGTGTCATTGCGCAGCACCGAGAGCGCGACGGTCAGGGTGTAGTCGCTGGGGTCATTGGCGGCGATGAGGGGCAGCAGGTACTGGTCCCAGACCATCATGAAGCCGAAGATTCCGATGACGCCGAGGGCGGGTTTGCAGAGCGGAAGGATGATGGTGAACAGCATCCGGAATTCGCCCACTCCATCCAGCCGGGCGGCTTCCTCGATCTCGCCCGGGATCTCCTTCATGAATTCGCTCATGATGAAGATGGAGAAACCCCAGATGCCCACCGGGAGGATGACGGCCAGGACGGAACCGCGCAGGCTGATCCCCAGCAGCGGCAAGTCTCCAAGGACCAGGGACAGCGGGATGCCGATGATCTCTTCCGGCAGCATCATGGTCATCAGGACCAGGAGCAGCACCAGCGCCTGTCCCCGGAACTTCCTCCGGCTCAGGCTGTAGGCGGCGAACACCGATACTGTCATCTGCAGCAGGAGTCCGCCGCCGGCCACCACCAGGGAGTTCAGCAGGTAACCCCACAGCCCTTGTTGCGTGGCCGCCTCAAAATTCCGCAGCGTGAAGCTCTTGGGCAGCAGCGATATGTCCGTGGGGCTGGAATTCCGGTCAAAGGCACCGGAAATGATGGCCACGAAGGGCAGCGCAAAGATGCAGAAGACCAGCACGCAGAGCAGGACGCGGAGGACCATGTTCGGCCCCAGCCGGGGAGACCAGCCCAATGCGGTGTCGAATCGCGCGCCGGCGGAAGGCTTGGCTGGGCGCGCCTTGGGGCGGGAAACGGTATGGGTCATCGTACGGCCTTCCTTTTGCCAACAAGCTGTGTCCCCACCGTGAGCAGCAGGGTGACCACCAGCAGTAGGACGGCGGCCGCAGACGCGACCCCGATGTCATTGCGTTGGAATCCGAGAGAGTACATGCGCGTCATCCAGACTTCGGTGGACCCGGCGGGACCGCCGCCGGTGAGTACGTAGACCTCGGTGAAACTTCGAAGGCTCCGGATGGCGGCCAGGGTCAGGACAATCACCAGCGATGGGCGCAGGGCCGGCAAAGTGATATAGCGCAGACGCTGCCAGACGCTGGCTCCGTCCACCCCCGCCGATTCGTAGAGGGAACGGTCCACGCCGGTGAGGCCGGCGAGGATGATCACCATGTTGTAGGGTGCGCCGCTCCAGATGCCGACGACGGCGATGGACCACAGTGCCGTGTCCGTACCGTTGAGGAACTGCAGCGGACCGAGTCCCAGCCAGCCCAGGATATTGTTCAGCGGTCCGTCAGCGGTGGGAAAGTACAGGATCCGCCAGATCTCGCCTACGACGGCCAGGGCCGTCACAACAGGCAGGAAGATGGTGGTGCGCAGGATCCACAGCGACCGGGCCTGGCCTTCAAGGAGGAGGGCCAACGCGAACCCGACCACGAGGGCGCCCAGCGTCTGGGTTACGCCGAGTACCACCGTGTGGCCCAGGGCTTCCATGAACCGGGCGTCCGTCAGGACGCTGATGTAGTTGTCCATGCCGACAAACACGTCCCCCAGGAACGGCTGGACCTTGAAGAAGCTCAGCCGGATGCCCTCGACCATGGGGATGAACTTGAAATAGAGGCCCAGCACGGCCGCCGGCACCAGGAAGAGCCAGATGGCCAGGAGTTGCTTGCCGTTGCTGCGCTTCCTGCGCACCGGCACCTGCCCCGTGTCCGGAGCTCCGGTCAGCGACCGTGCTGGTTTGGTTGGGGCTGTGGTCATGACTTCGCGTTCTGGCTTGTCAGTTCGTTGTTGATGGCGGTGTCAAGGTCCTTGAGGCCGGACGACACGTTGTCTGCAGCGCAGTCGGAGGCGATCTTGTTCAGTGCTTCCGCGGCGGCCTGCTTGATCGGGACGAAGTTGATGGCGGACGGGAAGGCCTTCGAAGAGTTCTTCAACGCATCCTGGACCACGGCCCAGCGCGGATCGTTGTAGACGGCGGCGGCATCGACGCCCGAATTCACGGGAACCCGGACGATCGGCTGCTTGCCGGCGGTCATGCCCGCCTTCTGCCCCTCCGCCGAGACGAGGTAGTCGATGACCTGCTTGGTCTGGTCCTTCTTGCCATTGGTGGCAGTGACGTAGATGTTCTCGCCTTCTGCCAGGACGGTGTTGTCCTTGCTGCCCTTCGGGGTCTCGATGACCTCGTACTTGTCCTTGCCGAGCGAGGCATCGAACGAGGAGAAGTTGTAGGGGCCGGTCAGGATGATGCCTGTTTTGCCGGTCTGGAAGAATGGGGTCGCGGCGCTCGTGGCCGCGGTGAGGGCGCCCGGCTGGGTGTTGCCCGGGGTGCAGAACTGCTGCTTGATCCACGTGACGCCCGCTTGGGCGCCGGAGGCGGAGGCCGAGTACTTGCCGTTGCCGTCGTCCTTGAGGTAGGCCCCGCCGTCCTGCCAGAGGTAGGAGGAGGCCCACCAGCCGAAGTAGCCGCGCTCTGTGGAGCCGGGAACAGTCATGCCATAGGTGTCGGCCTGGCCGTTGCCGTCGGGGTCCTGCGTGGCGAAAGCGGTTGCGAGCTTTGCCAGGTCCTCCTGCGTCTTGGGGATGGGCAGGCCCAGCTTTTCACGCCAGTCTTTGCGGATCATCGTCACCATGGTCTGGCGGGAAAACGGTACGCCGTAGGTGGAGCCGTCCAGGCCTTGTGTTTCCTTCCACAGGGAGTCCGGGATCGTGTCATTTCCTGCGACGGAGGACTTGTCAATCTTCTGCAGGTAGCCCTGGGATGTGTAGTTGCCCAACGCAGCTGAGTCGTTGATGACGATGTCGGGCAGTTTCTTGGACGCCGCCCTGGTCTGAAGCTGCTGGTCCAGGTCCGGGACACCCTGGAAGTTGACCTGCACACCCGTCTTGGCGGTGAACTCCTTGAACAGTGCGGAGTAAGTGGTGGCGGCATCGGTTCCGGCTCGCGCCCACACCTCGATGGGTTGTCCATCATCCTTCGCCGCCGGTGCCGAGGATCCGCTGCCGCAACCGGTCAGCAAGGCAGCCGAAGCTATGGACAGCGCCAGCGCCGCCCGGGAGCGGGACTTGAATTTCGAATCCACTCTGATTCTCCTTTTTACATATATAAATGACTGTTACTATGTGAAACGTACTTCACGAGAGTATGATCATGGTCACAGGCTGTCAACCACTGGAGGAAATCTTGGCCGCACGATCGAAGCCCGTCACTGTTGCCGTCACCGGAGGGGCGGGAATGATGGCCACGCTGCTGCGGCCTTATCTGGCAGAGGCCGGATATGCCGTCCGCCTGCTGGACCTGGCAGAGGCTGCCGACCCCCGTGCGCACGAGTCGGTATACGTGGGATCGGTAACGGACCCCGACTTCATGAACGCCGCCCTGGCCGGAGTCACCGGGGTTGTGCATTGGGGCGGCCTGCACCGAGAGATGACGTGGGAGGAAATTGTGTCCACCAACATCACGGGCACCCAGGTGACGCTTGAAGCGGCCCGTCGCAACGGCGTCGACCGTGTCCTCCTGGCCAGCTCCACGCACGCCGTGGGATTCCATCCCACGCACGCGGCGGCAGAGGATGCTGTCCTGGCGCCGCGCCCGGACACCTACTACGGCGTCAGCAAAGCCGCCGTGGAGGCGCTGGGCAGCCTGTACGCCGACAAGTTCGGCATGAAGGTGGTCAGTGCGCGCATCGGCACCGGCGGTGCGCGGCCGGACAACCTGCGGACCCTTGGTTCGTGGCTCTCCCCGGCGGATTCCTTCCGCCTGGTGGAGGCGGCACTCAGCGATGCGGGCGCGCCCGGCCACCATGTGGTGTGGGCGGTATCCGCCAACAGCCGGGGATGGGCGAACCTGGAAGCCGGCCGTGCCATCGGATTTGAGCCGCGGGACAATGCGGAAGAATTCGCCGGCGACGTTGACACCACGACTCCCGATGAATGGGCTGCACTCCTTGGCGGCGCCTGGGCGGGCAGTGACCATAAGGTGGGAATAGACAACTACCCGCACCTGGCCGTCAAATGAGTTGCGGCGAGCCGGGACTGTGGCGACAGGGGGAGCACTGATGGCATCACTCGAGGTCCAGGAGAGTCCGCGCGGGGAGGCGCCGGGCGGCGACGTGAAACTGGTAAAGTCCGCCGAGCGCACCATCGCGATCCTCGAGCTGGTCGCTGCGGCCCCGCAGCCGCTGACAACCGCCGAGATCTTCAAACTGACCGGCTATCCGCGCTCCAGCCTGCACTGGCTGCTGCTGACTTTGCTTGAGCTGAACTGGATCGAGCAGACGCCGGAGGGCGCCTACCGGATCGGGACGCATGCACTCCTGTGCGGCACCGCGTACCTTGACCGTGATCCTGTGATGGAACATGTCTCCGGCATCCTGGAAAAAGTCCGCAACGCGACCACTTTCACAACCCACTACGCCCGCCTGGACCGTTCCGACGTCATCTACCTGGCCACCCGGCAGGCAGTGGACCGCCGCCGGCTTTCCTCCCGGGTGGGCCGCAAGCTGCCGGCCCAGGTGACTGCGCTGGGAAAGGCCATCCTGTCCGAATACACCGACGAGGAAGTAAGGCAACGGCTTGGTCCGGGACCCTACGCCCCGCTGACCCCCAACACGGTGCCCGACTTCGGGGCCCTGCAGGCAGAGCTCGCCGAATTCCGGAAAACCGGGCACGCCGTGGAGTGGGAACAGAACACGGTTGGGCTGTGCTGTGTCAGTGTGGTGGTCCCGTACCGCATCCCCGGCACGGACGCCATGAGCTGCTCCATGCCGATCGAGCTGGCCACCGATGACGTCATCGAAAAGACCGTGGAGACCCTGCACTCAGCGGCCGGCGAACTGGCCCGCACTTTGCGCGCCGCAGGCATCCGCTAGGCCTTCCCTCAGGGCCTGGCCGCCGATCCGCCGGGCCCCTGGCGGCAGCAGGGCGCTACGCCTCCCCGGCCCCGGCGTACAGGGCCAGCAAATCCCGGCTGAACTCGTGGGGCGAGGTTTCGCAGGGGCTGTGGCCACCCCGGTACACCCCGATCCGCGCCTTGATGGCCTGGGCAAACTGCCGGTGCAGGCTCAGCGGCCACAGGTCGTGGTCACCGACCGCTACGAACTTGGGCAGGGATGCCCCGGCCAGCTCCTGCCGGACATCCGGAACATGCTGCATGAGGGTGTAGATGTCCCGGATTGAGGCCCGCCGGGTGAAACGGAATCGATAGTTCACGAACCGCTGCCTGCCCCGCGGGACCCTCGCCACCCGGCCGCTGCGGATGCCCCAGATGAGCAGGGCGGCCCCTGCCCGGCCGTTCACCCACGTGCTGAACCGGCCGATCCTGCCCACTCCCTTGAAGCCATGTCCCGGTTCGGGCGGGCAGGCCAGCAGCGTCAAGGACCGGAAAAGCCCGGGCCGCTCCACATAGGCGAGCTGGGCGATGATGGCGGCGAACGAGTACCCAACCACATGGGCCGGCGTTGCCGTCGTCTCCAGGACGGCCACAAAGTCATCCACGAACAGCCGGTAGTCGTAATGGTTGCGTGGCGGAACCAGATTCTCCGGGCCGGCCCCGGCTGACTGGTATTGGCCTGCAAGGTCGTAAGCGAGAACAAAGTAACCCGCCGCGGCGAGGTCCGGCATCATCAGGGAAAAATCCTCTTTCGACCCCGTGGCGCCGGGGACCAGCACGACGCAGGGATCATCCGGATCGCCCAACGCGACAGCCGCAAGCTTGCCGCTCGGCACGTCGATGGTAAAGTCCACCGAGCCTGGCGGCGGGACTGCCCAGTCGACGTCGCCGAGCCCCGCATCCAGCAGTGCGGCCGCGTCCGCCCGGGCACGACCGAGGTCCCCCGGGTCTTCCCCGTTCCCGCTCCGGCCAGGCTTTGCCATGGTCCCAACATAGTCCGGTAAACCCTACGTGGGGCTGCCCCCGAGAATCCGGCGTGCATCGGCCTGCGCTTGGAGTTGGGCCGTGCTGACCACGTCACCCGCCACGTTGCCGCCGGCGGAGGCCATGGTGCGCAGTTCCGCAACCGTCCGGGGCGGGTTCTCGCTGTGCGCGACCACGTGGCAGTTCCGGCACAGCGGGACGAGATCGGCTACGGGGTCAAGCTGATAGCTGTTCCCCAGCATCTCTGCCGGAACCAGGTGGTGCACGGCAACCATGGCGGCACCGGCCACTCCGTAGGTGGCTTCAAAGGAAAAGCCGCAGGCCGCGCAGGACGTGCCGTGGAACGCCAAACACAACCTGCGCGCATCCGGGTCCCGCTCGTAACGGTTCACTTGGACGTGGCGGACGGCAGAAGGGTGAAAGGTTCCACCGGGGAGTTCATCGGGATCCGTCATCGCAGGACCTTGGATACGCCACAGCCTGTGAAGGGCCGGCTCGGACTTGGGCGGGACTTCCACCAAGGAGTGCGCGGACTCACCGGCAAGGAAACCGCCCGGAAACGCGGACTCAATGATTTCAGGGCCGGTCTGTTCACCCAAGGGCAGCAGCGAGTCGAAGACCACCGTGATGAACCAGCCAGTGTCTGAGGCATGGTCGGCTGCGGGGACCTGGTAAGGCTCGGACTCCACCAGCCCATGGCCGATCAGGCCATTGCCCTGCCCGCCGCCGCGCAGCAGCAGCCAGGCGTCCGTTCCCGGGATTGCTTCCGGCCGGGAATCGAGTTTCCACCGGTCCACGAACCTGCCGGATTCCATGACCTGTTCGACGGCGGCACGATAGTCCCGGCGATGCAGGTCATCGGCGTCCACGGCCAGTATTACTGCAGCCACCGTTCACCTTGCCTTGGCGCGCGGGGCCGGCCCCCACCGTGCAGCGGGATTTAGATCGGTTCCTTGGCCAGCGCCTTGGTCTTGGCGGGTGTTTCGCGCCCCAGCCTTTCATCGAGCGTGACCCGGAGCCTGGCCGCAGCGACCTGGACCCGGCGCTCGGCGGGGGTTGCCTTCTTTGTGGCCGAGGGGGCAGCGGCTTCCCGTGCGGGGTGGACATAACGCTGCTCAGGCGCCGTTGCGCTCATGGTCCAACCTCCTCGGCATTTTCTTCGTCTTTCGTTTCATTCTCGCCCAAGATGGCGCGGCCGTCCACGCCGGCCGCCTCCTCCCATGGGCCCGTGTCCGTCTCAGTGTCCTCTCCGTTCTCTTCCCCGGAGACGCTCTTCCAGGCCATATCGAACAGCTCGAGCTCCTCGGTGCGCGCGAGCCCGCTCCGTGCCAGCACCTCCAGGGTGGCCAGCCCCAGCGCTTTGGTTCCTTCGCCCGGGTCCAGGGCCCTGTCCAAGGCCCACGGGGTCCGCCGCCACCACTCGGCCCGGCGGGACTTTTGGCCCTTTGTCCGGCTTGGTCCTGGTTCCATCCTGATTCCACGCAGTAAGGAGAGGGACATGGGTACTCTGGCCAGCCGGATTGGTGCGATCGTGCTTGCGCTGGGTGCCCTCCTGGTGGCGGTGCCGGCGGCGAGCGCCGCGGGTGCGCCCGTGGCCATCGTTGTGGAGGACACCGCAGGGGTGCTGGACCAGAACACGCTGGTCCCCGCCGTCGAAAGTATCCAGTTCTACGAACCCACCCGTATCGCAGTCTTCACCTACAACGGAACCGCCGCGGACAACCTTAACGAAAAGGTCCTCGCGTTTGCCCGGTCCCGGCATCCGGAATGGATCAGTGCGGATGGGCAGAAATGGGCGGACGGGTTGTTCATTTTCGCGCTCGATCCTGTGGGCCGCCACGTGGGCACATACATGGGTGAGGACCGGAAAGTGTCCTTGGAGCAGCGTAGCGACATCCAGGACGCGTCGAAGGAACTCTTCCGTGACGCCCAGTGGACCGACGGCACCGTGGCCGGCATCCGCCGGGCCGCCGAGCTCATCAACCAGCCATGGTACCGCTCTGCCGGGTTCCTCATCACAGTGGGGGTAACGGGCGGGCTGGCGGCGCTGGGCGCAGCCGCATGGCTTACAGTCCGCGGCGTGACACGGGCCAGGTGCCGCAGGCAGATTGATCGGGGGGACCGCAGCTATTCCAACGTCAGCATGGACCTGGAGGTCACGGAGCTGAACGCGGGCACCATCCCCGAATCGTCGCGCTATGGCAGCCAGGTCCTGGAGAAGCACCGCACTTTCCTGAGCCGGTACGCAGCCACCACGGACTTGTCCAACCAGGTGCATGCGCTCCCGCGGCGAGCGCTGAGCCGGCGGAAAAGCCTCAACCTTGCCCGCGAATTCGCCGACAACGCAGCCCGGCTGGATGCCCTGGATGACGTCATCGCGGACAGCAACGCCCTGCTGAACCGCGCCGCCACCTGGGCCACGGCCTGGGACCGGCAGCTTGCACCGTTCCGCGAGGACTTAGCCGGGCTGGAGCAGCTCCTGAGCAAGAGGCACGGGCAGGGCGAGTCCGCCAGCGCGGCGGCCCTGAGGTCCTTCAGGGACGAAAGCCTGCGGGAGATCGAGCGCTGGACGGCTGACCTGGCCGACGGAACAATCACGCCGGAGCAGGCACTGGACCGGCTCTACGATGCCCGTTCCCGGCTGTCGGAGCTGTTGGAGCAGCACGCCGAAACGGTCATCCAGGGGTTCGCCAGGAATGAGAACGAGGCGCGCTTGATGCGGGAGAAAATGGACGCCGCCCATGAAGGGCCCACCCACCACGGGCAGCGCAGGTACGAACCCAGCATCCTTGGCACGTGCTATCCCACATACCAGTTCTTCTCCGTTGCCACCTTCAACTCCGGGTTCAGCACCGGCATCGGCAGTGTCAACTCGGCCAGGGGCGGCGGCAGCACCACCGGGTACGGCAGCACCGGCGGGAGCTTTTCCGGGTCGGGCAGTTCGTCAAGCTTCTAGTTTCGGGGGCGGTATCCGGGGGCCTACGCGACGCTGCGCGCACCCAACCGGCCGATTCCGCGCCGGATGCTGTACCGGGTGGGTGCTGCGGGAGCGAGGACGAGTCCCGCTGGTGGCACCACGTCACGGATCAGTCCGGTCCCGGCACATTCCCGGA
Organism: Pseudarthrobacter sp. MOO14; assembly: GCF_058267675.1. NCBI lineage: Bacteria > Bacillati > Actinomycetota > Actinomycetes > Micrococcales > Micrococcaceae > Pseudarthrobacter > Pseudarthrobacter sp. MOO14. The sequence goes on along the minus strand of NZ_CM177849.1, from coordinate 436,018 downwards.
CTTCTTCTATGGCTGCGGCCGCCGACCGTTTGTCCGTGAACGGGCCGGAGACAGCCAGAACGTGGCCGTCCGGCATCACAAGCCGGAATCGGATCCGGGAGTCGTCATCTGCAAACAGTTCGAACGTACCTGCCATAAGCCTTCTGCTCCTCAGGGATTCCTGCCTCGGTCGGGGATGGGTTGGCCGTTGTCCGGCCCTCCGGCGCGGATGTACAACCACAGCGGTGTTCCGGCCCAGACCACCATCCCAGAGGACACGGCCCGCGTTTAGGGGCCCAAAGTCCCGGTTGGCCGGTTCCGGCTGCCGGGCAGGGCCCACGGCAGGGCGCCGAATACCAGGGCCACCAGCGGCAGGCTCCCGTCAAAGAGCAACACGCCCAGGCCTCTTCATGCCTGGGCTCCGCCATATGGGGAGCCGGCGTAGACAGCACCATTCGGCCCGGCTGTCAGGCGGTTCCGTTGGTTCACCCAAAGAGGTACCAAGTGCCCTGTTCTGTGGCGCCGGTCCTTGCACGTTTCCCGGGCCGCCGCTGAACCGGACTCCTCCCGAGGAACAGTGGGCCCCGGGCCTGCAGGCCAGCCTCCGCCAACTGCGCCGGGACATAGCCCGTGACGGGTGGCAACTATCTGCCCGCGGCACACAGCCCTGGGATCTGACCTTCAGCCGTGCCAGGAGTTGATCGACGGCGTCTGCCCTGCCTTAGGCAACGGGCCAAACCACCTTGGTCTGCCACGTGGCCGGATCCGGCTGCTTTTCCGGATCGCTCAAGTAGTATTCCCACACCATCCCGCCCGGGGTGGCGCCGTCTTCCTCCATGCGCTGCCGGATGGCATCGTAGGTGGTGCCCAACGTGTCATACGGGCCGCTGTGGATGGCCTCATACGCATCGGTGTCGGGAAGCGTCCCGCTGGCCACCTCGTCTGTTCCGTGAAAGCGTCCCGCGACGGGGAAACCCGCTTCGACGTCCACTGATTCGCCAGGCATACCGTGGTACAGCGCGAACGGCGGGCCTGCAGGGCTGGCGCCCTGCATCTGGACAGCCGCCATGACGGCACCGAAGGCCCTGCCAAAAAAGCCTGTCAGTGCGTCCATCGGGACGCGTTCGCGGACCACTGCCACAGCCTGCTCCGCAACGTGGGTCTTCCGCGGTTCCTGCCCATTTCCGTTCATGCCACCAGCATTGCCGCGAAGTTGGTTACATGACAGGGCCAAAGGTCACACCGCCACAAGGAGCGACGAGCCCGGTGCCGGGTCCAAATGCCCTACCCCAGGCAGTGCCGGACCGGTAGGTTCGGCTCTATGCGTGAACACCATCGGTACACAGCTTTGAAGTGTCCTGAATGAGGAAGCCGGCCGCCCCGCCCACGGCGTCGGGCGGGCGCCTCGATGGAGTTGACCCCGAAGGGCCCGCAAAGTCCCCCGCGGAGAAGGCGTGGCGTTTCACCAAGCAGTATCCCGTCGTCGCGCTGACGTGCCTGGTGCTGGCGGCCACGCTGGTGCTGATGCAATCCGGCCTGGAACTGCAGGTCCGGATCCTGGCCTCTGCCTATGCCGCTGTGATCGTGGTACTGCGTTCCGCCGGGATGGTCCGCGCCCTGCGGGAAGGGCGCTGGGGGATCGACCTCCTGGCGCTCATGGCGATCGGCAGCACCGTGGCAGTGGGCGAATACCTGGCCGCCCTGGTGGTCATCCTCATGTTGACCGGCGGGGAAGCGCTCGAAAACTTCGCCCAGGGACGTGCCGCCCGGGAGCTGCGGTCCCTGCTGGACCGGGCACCCCGCTTCGCGCACCGCGAGCGAGCCGGCACCGTGCTCGAAGATATCCCGATCGGCGAGGTGGTGCCGGGGGACGTGCTGATGGTACGCCCCTCCGAGCTGGTGCCGGTGGACGGCACGCTGCTGTCTGAAACGGCCAGCCTTGACGAATCTTCGCTGACGGGCGAGAGCCTTCCCGTGGAACACGCACGGGGGCAGGTGCTGCTCAGCGGATCGGTGAACGGTGTGGCAGCAATCCGCATGCGGGCATCGGCCACCGCGGCCGACTCCCAGTACAGCCGCATCATCGCCCTGGTCGAGGAAGCATCAAACAGCCGGGCCCCGGTGGTGAGGCTCGCTGACCGGTACGCCGTCCCCTTCACCCTCCTGGCACTGGCCATGGCCGCCACGGCCTGGATCCTGTCAGGTGAAGCGCTCCGCTTTGCACAGGTCCTGGTGGTGGCTACGCCCTGCCCGCTTCTGATCGCGGCGCCGGTGGCTTTCCTGGCCGGCACCAGCCAGGCCGCGCACAAGGGCATCATCATCAAGAACACCCGGACCCTCGAGCAACTTGCGAAGGCGCAGACAGCGGTTTTCGACAAGACCGGAACCCTCACCTCCGGGCGTCCCGTCCTTGACGAGGTCCGGGTGGCCCCGGGCAAGGGCGGGTCCCTGGGCAGCCACCGGATCCTGCAGCTGGCTGCCTCGGCTGAACAATACTCCTCGCACGTCCTGGCAGGCTCGGTGATCGAGGCGGCACAGTTGGCCAACCTGGAGCTCCTGCCGGTACAGCAGGCGGCCGAAACTGCCACCCACGGGGTGGAAGCTGTCTGCGGCGGCCGGCGCGTGGTGGTGGGCAAAGCAGCTTTGGTCAGCAATGTCTCGACCGGGTTCCGTGAAACACCGGTCCACAGCGGCCAGCTGGCCATCCACGTGGCCGTGGACGGCGAGTACGCCGGTGCGCTGGTCATGAAGGATCCGTTACGCCGCAACGCCGTGGATACCCTGGCACAGTTGAACTCCCTGGGAGTGCGGAACACCATGCTGCTGACCGGGGACGCGCAAGCCACCGCGGCGCACATTGCCGAGGAAGCGGGAATCGGCCGCGTGCAGGCGGAATGCCTGCCGGAGGACAAAGTCAACACCGTGGCCGCCATCAGGGAACGCCCGGTCATCATGGTGGGCGACGGCGTCAACGACGCGCCCGTCCTGGCCGCCGCCGAGGTAGGAATAGCCATGGGCGCCAAAGGCGCAACGGCCGCCAGCGAATCGGCCGATGTGGTAATCATGCTCGATGACCTGTCCAAGGTGGCCCAGGCCGTCGCCATCGGCAAACGGACGGTAGCCGTGGCCCTGGTGAGCATCTGGACCGGGATAGGGCTCAGCCTGGTCCTGATGGCCATCGCCATGACTGGGTACATTCCCGCCGTCGCCGGTGCCCTCCTGCAGGAGCTGGTGGACCTGGCCACCATCCTGAACGGCCTGCGCGCCCTCCACGGTGCCGACCCGACGCGGATGGCAGGCTCCAGGCGCCCTTCGCCTGCTGCCGGCGTTGTCCGCCCGTCAGCATGACTTTCGGCCCTTCCGCCCAAATGCACCAGCGGCCAACGTGGTGGTATGAACGCAGAAACAGTGGCCAAGCCCGTCATCGTTGGCGTGGACGGTTCCGAATATTCCTCCGCCGCCCTGCGGTATGCCGGCAAGCTGGCCGCCCGCCTGGGGACCCGCCTTGAGGTCATCACATGCGTCGGGATGCCCGACTACCTGGTGACCTCACGCCTCGAGGGGGCAGACCGGCAGTTCACCGCGAGACTGGAGGACGCCGCCGAACGGCTCGTGGAGGACGCCCTGGGCCGGGCCTTCCCGGGCGAGCGGCCGGCGAACGTCGATGTGGACGTCAAATTCGGGCCACCGGCGAAGGTGCTGGTGGACGAAAGCCGCCGGGCGCAGATGCTGGTGGTGGGCAGGCATGGAGAGGGCGGCCTCCTTAAGCAGTCCATGGGGTCCGTCACCAAGGCGTGCGCAGCGCACTCCGCCTGCCCGGTGCTCCTGGTGGGCCAGGAGGCGGACGCTGTGTGAGGACCGCGGAGGGCCTGACATCTGCAAGGGCCGCGCAACTCCTGGAACAGGCCGGCCCCAACCAGCTGCCCACTGAAAAACCCGTCCCGCAATGGCGGAAGCTCTGGGCCGAGATGACGCACTTCTTCGCCCTCATGCTCTGGTGTGCCGCCGGGTTGGCCTTCATTGCCGACATGCCCCAGCTGGCGGTGGCGATCGTCGTCGTCGTGATCGTCAACGGCGTGTTTGCCCACATCCAGCAAGAACGCGCCCAGCACGCCGCAGCCAAGCTGCGCGCCCTGCTGCCGGCCGACGTCATGGTCCGCCGGGACGGGAAGGTGCAGACCGTCCACGCCAGCGCACTGGTGGTGGGCGACGTGGTCCTGCTCGCTGCCGGAGACCGGCTCCCCGCCGACATGGCCCTCATGCTGGCCTCGGCATGCGCGGTGGATGAATCGATGCTGACCGGCGAAAGCGAATCGGTCTCCAAAGCGGCGGGAGACCGGGTCTGGGGCGGCACCTTCATGGTCAACGGTTACGGGGAAGCGACCGTCACGGCGACCGGCGCCAACACCAGGCTGGCCGGAATCGCCGACCTCACCAGCAAAGCGGTTTCGCCCCCCACACCACTGTCCCTGGAACTGCGCCGGATCGTCCGGGTCACCGCGGCGATGGCGCTGGGAATCGCCGCCGTCTTCTTCATGGCCTCATTGCTGGTGGGTTTCCAATGGCGCGATTCGTTCCTCTTCGCCATTGGCGTTGCCGTGGCGCTGGTACCGGAGGGGCTCCTTCCCACCGTGACTCTCTCCCTTGCCATGGGCGCACAGCGGATGGCTGCACGCAACGGACTGGTGCGCAACCTCGAAGCAGTCGAAACGCTCGGGTCCACAACATTCATCTGCACCGACAAAACCGGCACCCTGACCCAGAACCGGATGAACGCCGTCGAAGTCTTCACCGCGGACGGATCCGTCCACGTGACCGGCGACGGGTATGGCCCCGACGCCGACGTGCAGGGACACGGAATGGACAAGGCGGCCGCCGCCGCACTCGCAGCACGGGCGGCGTCGCAGGGCCGGGCCGAGCTGCACGGCGGGCAGTGGCGCGCGCAAGGAGATCCGATGGAAGCAGCCCTGGACGTCCTGGCCCGCAGGCTGACTGGAACCGGACCCGGGGCAGCCCCTGCGCGGCGGTTGCCTTTTGACCCGGTGCGGCGCCGGGAATCTGCCCTTGTGGGAGCGGACCTGTTCTGCAAGGGCGCCCCCGAAACTGTGCTCCCGGTGTGCGGCTCGGTGCCGCCGCACGTCAAGGAACATGTTGAAGTGATGGCATCACGTGGCTTGCGCGTCATCGCCGTCGCGCGGCGGAGACTCGGGGGAGTGCCGGCAACATGGCAGACCGGCACGCCGGCCGACCTTGAAACCGGGCTGGAATTCCTCGGCCTGATTGGCCTCCAGGATCCGCCTCGCCCCGATGTGGGCGACGTGATTGGGATTGCGCGCCGGGCCGGCCTGAAGATCGCCATGGTTACCGGTGACCACCCGGGGACCGCGGCAGCGATTGCCCGCCAAATCGGCCTGACGGGATCACCCGAATGTGTCCTTGAAGGTTCGGACCTTCCCGCGGACGACCAGGTTCTGGGGGCCCTTTTGGACCGGGACGGGGTAGTAGTCAGCAGGGTATCGCCCGAGCAGAAGCTCCGCGTCGCCAGGGCCCTGCAGGCCCGCGGGCATGTGGTGGCCATGACCGGCGACGGCGTCAACGACGGCCCTGCCCTCCGCGAAGCCGATATCGGCGTGGCCATGGGGCTCAGCGGGACCGACGTGGCGCGGGAGGCATCGGACCTGGTGCTCCTTGACGACCACTTCGGCACCATCGTCGCAGCCATCGAGCAGGGCCGTGCCACCTACGCCAACATCCACCGCTTCCTCACCTACCACCTCACTGACAATGTGGCGGAACTGACCCCCTTCGTCATTTGGGCACTTTCCGGCGGGCAGTTTCCGCTGGCGTTGGGGGTGCTCCAGATCCTTGCCCTGGACATTGGCACCGACCTGCTGCCGGCCCTGGCGCTCGGGGCGGAGGCGCCGGGCAAACGTGTCCTGTCCCGTCCGCCCGAACGCCGGCACCTCATGGACAGGCGGCTGATCATCAGGGTTTTCTGCATCCTGGGGCCGGTGGAGGCCATGACGGAAATGGCGGTGTTCGCCGCTGTCCTTGGCGCGGGCGGCTGGACCCGGGGGCAACCACCGGCTCCCGGCCTCCTGGCGGCCGCATCCGGCGCCGCCTTCATGGCGGTGGTCCTGGGGCAGCTCGCCAACGCCTTCGCGTGCCGGAGCGCCACCGTGCCGCCGTGGAAGCTGGGATGGGGGACCAACAGGCTGCTGGTGTGGGCCGTGCTGGCTGAACTGGCCATCCTGGCAGCATGCCTCTACGTGCCCTATCTTGCGGCAGTGCTGGGCCAGGCCCCGCCTACCCCCATGGGCATGGCCCTCGCCCTCCTCGCCGCCCCCGCCGTCCTGGCAGCCGACTGGATCCACAAAGCTGTCCGGAACCGCCTGCGGCCGGCCCAGGGGTCCGCCGTGGCGTAAGTACTGGTGCCGCTGAGGGGGCGGCACCGGGACCAAAGACTCTGCCTGCCCTGCCCGGCGGCCGCCAGAATCGAGCCATGAGTGCCCCCGCAGAAGCCGTCCTGGCCAACGTCAATGTCACCTGGATCGAAGACACCGGGCTCGCGGACATACCTTCGGTTGGCGGCAAGAACGCATCCCTGGGTGAGCTGAGCCGGTCCCTTCAATCCTCGGGAGTGCGGGTTCCCGAAGCATTCGCCACGACTGCCGCCGCCTACCGGACCTTCCTGGCAGCCAACGGCCTGGAACTGGGGATCCGGCAGCACATGGATGACCACCGCGCCGGCCGGGCAACGCTGCGTCAGGCGGGCGCAGCCATCCGGGAACTGTTCCTGCAAGCGAGTTTTCCCGACGCCATCGCCGCAGACATCCAGGAACACTACCGTGACCTGTGCAGCCGGACGGGGCAGGCCCAGGTGCCCGTGGCCGTGCGCAGCAGCGCCACGGCAGAGGACCTGCCCGATGCCAGTTTCGCCGGGCAGCAGGAGACCTTCCTGAACGTGGCGGGCGAGCGCGGCGTCCTTGATGCCTGCAGGCGCTGCTACGCATCGTTGTTCACCGACCGCGCCATCAGCTACCGGGAGATGAAGGGCTATGACCACCTGGACGTCGCCCTTTCCGTGGGGGTCCAAAGAATGGTCCGGTCCGACGTCGGCGCTTCCGGGGTGATGTTCTCGATTGACACCGAATCAGGCTTTCCCGACGTTGTGGTGATCAGCGCCGCCTGGGGGCTGGGGGAGACCGTGGTCCAGGGCACCATCAACCCGGACAAATACCAGGTGTTCAAGCCGCTGCTGGCCGACCCGCGGTTCAGTCCCGTCATCGAACGGGCCGTGGGCGCCAAGGAGCGCAAGATGGTGTACAGCCAGGGCGGTGATGCACGGACCCGGACCGTTGACACCAGTGAACGCGAGCGGCGCTCGCTGGTGCTGAGCGACCCGGAAATTGTCCTCCTGGCCCGGTGGGCCGCCGCCGTCGAACAGCATTACGGGCGGCCGATGGACATGGAGTGGGCAAAGGACGGCCTGACCGGTGACCTTTTCATGGTGCAGGCGCGGCCGGAAACTGTCCAGGCGCGCAGAAGCGCCTCCACCTTCCGGACCTACCACCTCCTGCACCCCGGCCCGGTCCTGGCAACCGGGGCGGCGATTGGCGATGCCATCGCCAAGGGCGCGGCGTGCGTGATCCGCGATGCGAAGGACATCGAGTCTTTCGTTCACGGTTCCGTGCTGGTCACCCGGATGACCGACCCCGACTGGGTGCCGGTCATGAAGCGCGCCGCCGGCATCGTCACCGATCACGGCGGGACCACGAGCCATGCCGCGATCGTCAGCCGTGAGCTTGGCGTGCCGGCCGTCGTCGGAACGCGCAACGCAACGGAGATACTGTCCGACGGCGCCCCGGTCACCTTGTCCTGCGCGGAAGGGGAGGAGGGGCGCGTCTATGAAGGACTGTTGGAGTACTCAGTGGAGGATGTGGACATGGCGGGTCTTCCCGCCACCCGAACGGATGTGATGGTCAACATCGCCAGCCCGGCCGCGGCGTTCAAATGGTGGCGGCTGCCTGCAGCCGGGGTGGGACTGGCCCGGATGGAGTTCATCATCAACAGCCTGATCCGCGTCCACCCCATGGCCTTGGTCCATCCGGAAAAAGTGACTGATCCGCAGGAAGCAGACCTCATCAGGCGGCTCACCAGCGGCTACGACGACCCGCAGGAGTACTTCGTGGACGTGCTGGCGACGGGAATCGCCAAGATCGCCGCTCCCTTCCATCCGAAACCGGTGATCGTCCGGCTCAGCGACTTCAAGAGCAACGAATACAGCCACCTGGTGGGCGGCAGGTTCTTCGAACGTCCCGAGGAGAACCCCATGATTGGCTTCCGCGGCGCCTCCCGCTACTACAGCAACCACTACCGGGAAGGGTTCGCTCTGGAGTGCAGGGCCCTCAAACGGGTCCGGGAGCAGGCAGGATTCCGCAATGTCATCGTCATGGTCCCCTTCTGCCGCACAGTCGGCGAAGCGGACCAGGTCATCGAGGCGATGGCGGAGCACGGCCTGGTCCGTGGCGCTGACGGCCTGCAGCTCTACATGATGTGCGAGATCCCATCCAACGTGATCCTGGCCGAGGAATTCGCCAAGCGCTTTGATGGCTTCTCCATCGGGTCCAACGACCTTACCCAGCTGGTCCTGGGAGTGGACCGCGACTCCGAGGAGCTTGCCGGCCTCTTCGATGAACGCGACCCCGCCGTGACGGCGCTCATTGCCGAGGCCATCCGCAAAGCCCACGCGGCCGGCATCAAGATCGGAATCTGCGGGCAGGGGCCCAGCAACCATCCGGACCTTGCCGAATTCCTGGTCGGCCAGGGCATCGACTCCGTTTCGTTGAACCCGGACACCTACGTCAAAACAGTTCCGGTCATCGCCGCAGCGGAAGCTGCGGCCGGCAAGGCGTCCTAAGCCCGCTGTAAAAAGTGCCTGGTCCCCGCGGGGGCCAGGCACCGGCGTCGTCCGCCCGGCGCTGCTCAGCCCCTGGTGATGGGGATCTTCGACGCGCTGGCTTCGACCGCCTGGTCAGGCATCGGGGCACGGACCTCCAGGACGCCGTCCTTGTAGGCGGCGGTGACGTCCGCCTGTTGGACGCCACCGGGAAGCGGAATACGCCGGACGAAGGACCCGTACCGGAACTCGGAGCGGTAACTGCCCTTGTCCTTGTGTTCCTTCTTTTCCTCCCGCTGCGCCTTGATGGACAGCACGCCGTCGGAAACGGTGACGTCAACATCCTTTTCGGGGTCGATGCCGGGCAGCTCAGCCCGTACTACGAGGGTATTGCCGTCCACCATCTCCTCCACCCGGATGGCGGAAGTTCCCACGTCACCTTCGAAAAGCCGTTCGATGACGTCCAAGGGTGAGCGCCGTGAATCGAACCATTTCATCAGGTCAGTCATTACTGCCTCCTGCTCAAGTGGAAGCCGGACCATCGGATCGCCCGGCATTTCCACCATCCCCTCTTGGCAGGACAGCAGCCAGAGTCCAAGGTCCCAGCGCCGGTTCACCCGGCACGGGCGCGCCTGTGCCGGGTAAACCGGCCCACCCCTTCGATGGCCGCGCAGCCTGCCAGGCCAACCCCGACCGCGAGGGCCAGCAGGCCCGGGGGAGGCCAATCCACCCGGAAGAAATGCCGGGTCAGGGGCACACTGAACAGGAGGACCAGGCCCGCGTACATACCGGCCAGGATCAGGACCTTGGTGCCGTTGAGCGGCCGCGACGCCATCACCAGGATCCACGCAGCCAACAGACCCAAGGTTACGGTGGCTGCGGACTGCGCGTTCTCCCGGGTGTGCCCGCCGAAGCCTGTGGCGAGTGCGCTGACGGCCAAAACGCACACGGCGGTGCAGAATCCCGCCGGCACGGCAAAGGCCAGGGAACGGCGGAGGAACCCGGGGGCGTAGCGCTCGCCGCCCGGCTGCAGGGCCAGGAAGAAGGCCGGCAGGCCGATGGTCAAGCCGTCGAGTGCGGACAACTGCCGTGGCAGGAACGGAAAGGCCAGCAGCAGGATGCCGCACACCACGGAGATGACCGTGGCGTAGACGGTCTTGCTGAGGAATACCAAGGAAACCCGCTCGATATTGCTGATCGCCCGGCGCCCCTCATCCACCACCGCGGGCAGCCTTTCGAAGCGGCCGTCAAGGAGAACCAGCCGGGCCACCGCCTTGGTGGCCGGCGAGGCCGAGTCCATGGCGATGCCCAGGTCCGCCTCTTTCAGTGCCAGGACGTCGTTTACGCCGTCTCCGGTCATGGCCACCGCGTGCCCGCGCCGCTTCAGGGCCCTGACCAGATCCCGCTTTTGGGACGGCGTGACGCTGCCAAAGAGGCTCTGCGCGTCCACTATGTCCTCCAGTTGGGCCGGATCCCCGGGAAGGAGGCGTGCGTCGTACGCGGCCCCGTTGCCGAAGCCAACTCCCCGTGCCAGGGCCGCCACCGTCCGGGGGTCGTCGCCGGAGATGATCTTCACGGTGACGCCTTGCCGTCGGAAGTAGTCCAGTGTCGCGGCGGCGTCCGCCCGGATTCTTTCGCGGAAAGTTATCAGCAGCACCGGCTCCAGTGTCGTGGGGAGACCCGTCTCGCCCGCGTGCGGCGGCAGGATGTCCGGAAGGTAGGCCAAGGCCAGCGTCCGAAGGCCGGTGGAGGCCAGGGCGGCGGCCTCCCCGTGTGCCGCCGCGCAACCAGGGGAGCCTCCGAGGACGGCGTCCGGCGCGCCGAGGATCCACGTGCCGGCCGCGCCGGATTCCGGCCCCACAGTGACAGAACTCCATTTCCGGGCGGACGAGAAGGGGATGGCGGACCGTTCCGCCAGCGGCGGGGCCGCGGGAAAAGCCGCACCAATGGCCGCTGCAGTGCTGCCGCCTTCCGATTGGGCCCCGAACCACTCCAGCACCGGCTGCCAGCGTGCTGCCCGGAAGGCCCCCTGAGCGTGGACGGCGTCGAACACCATGGAGCCTGAGGACAGCGTGCCCGTCTTGTCGAGGCACAGGACATCCACCCTCGCCAGCACTTCCACGGCCGCCAGCTCCTGGATCAGGACCTTTTGGCGTGCCAGCCGGAGGCCTCCAACGGCGAATGCCACGCTGGTCATCAGCAGCAGGCCGAGGGGGATCATCGCCATGATCCCGGCAACTGCCCCCACCACGGCGGGGATCCACCGCCCCGAGCCGAAGGCACCCGTCCACCCGCCCCGGTCCTGCATCTGCGCGTTTACCAGCAGCAACGCAGTGGGCAGCAGCAACCATGTGATGACGACGAAGACCTTCCCCAGGCCCCTGCGGATCTCCGACGTGACCAGCGAGAACCGGCGTGCCTCCGCCGCGAGGCGGTACGCGAACGTATCCGGCCCCACCCTGAGCACGGTGGCCCGGCCGCTGCCCGCCAGGATCAGCGACCCGGAGAGCAGCACGGCGCCGCCCATCTTGGGAACCGGCTCGGATTCGCCGGTCAACAAGGATTCGTCCACCTCCAGTGAGGCTCCGCCCAGCAGCAGGAGGTCAGCCGTGACCTGGTCGCCGCCGGCCAGGACAACGGTGTCGTCGGGGACCAGCCCCGCCGACGGGATCCGTTCCCGTGCGCCGTTTCTTATCACCGTGTTCGTCGCCGCCTGCGTGATGGCCAACCGGTCGAGCGAACGCTTGGCCCGGTACTCTTGGACTATCCCGATCAACGAGTTGCTGATGGCCGACAACCCAAAGAGGGCGTCACGCCACTGGCCCAGGACGAACAGCAGGATGAAACAGCCGCCCACAACGGCGTTGAAAAGCGTCAACACGTTCGCCTGGACGATCGCTCGGACCGTTCGGCTGGTGGCCGTGGGCACGCTGTTGATCCGGCCGGCAGCGGTCCGCTCCTGGACTTCACCGGTGGTCAACCCCTCACGGGCACGGCGGCCCTCCACATCGGGGGCGGAGGCCCCGGCTTTCCCGGCGGCCGGCATGGCATGCTCCACCAAGCGGGCGCGCTCAATCGCCGTGCTGCGGTACGTGCATCCGCGTGATGATGGTGGGGCATGGCGGCTGTGCCAGCACCGCGTGCACCGTGGAGCCCAGCAACAGCCGCTCGAAGCCGCCCTTGCCGCGGCTGCCCAGCACCAGCAGGCGCGCCCCGGAGGCGGCCCGGACCAGGGCAGCCGCGGGCTCCACGACGGTTTCCATCACCGTGTGCACGGTGAGGTCAGGGTAGTCCTGCCGCAGGCCTGCCTCCGTTTCGCCCAGGACAATCTGCTCCTCCTCGAGCACATGGGTGGCAAAACTGCTTGAGGGCAGTCCCGCCGCGATCCAACGGTTGGGCCCGGTGAACGCGTAGAGGACCGTCAGCTCCTCGCCCAGCATGTCGGCCTCGGCGGCAGCGTAGGCCACCGCCTGCGTTGACTCCTCGGAACCGTCCACCCCCACGAACACGCCGCGGCCGGCCTCTTGCCCCCCGCCGATGACCGCAACCGGACATTCGGCCGTTGCAGCAGCCTGGAGGGCACGGTCTGTCAGTGCGCCACGTGAGTGGCCGCTGGTACCCAGGACAAGCATTGCGGCCTCTTTCGAGTATGCGCCCAGCGCCGAGCCCACCCCTCCTTCGAGGAGTTTCAGCGAAAGGCTCAGCCCCGGGTAGGCGGCACTGACCTTCTCGCCGGCCTCCTTGAGCAGGCCCAGGCCTGATTCACGCAACACCTCAAAGTAGGGCAGTACTTCGGAGGCCATCCACCGGTCATCGACCACGGTGACGACGGCGAGGGGAGCCTTGAGCCTGTCGGCCCGTGCGGCGGCCCACATCAGGGCGGCGTCGGACGCCGGTGTGTTGGTGATGCCGACGGCGATTGGCTTGGCAGGTGCCATGGGGGCCATCCTTTGGAGTGTTGTGGCGTTGGCTGGGGCGAGGTCGAAAGTCGGGTTCCTGGCCGCTGCGATCTTCAGTCCGCTGCCGGCTCCCGGGGCGGCCACCAGTGCGTAGGTGCCGCGATGACGAACCTCCGGCCGCTGATGTCGTGGGGCGTAACCCGGATCAGGGTGTTCTTCTGACCCGGTTGCCACGGTGAGAGTCCGGCATCCATGGCGTCCTGGGTCTCCTCGGCATCGGAAACCACTGTGGCGTGCCCCTTGAGGATGACACTCCACGCGATGGTTCCGTACTGGTTCATGCCGTCCGCCTCAACAGCCACGGCCTTGCCGTCGAAGGAGGAGAGTTTTGTTGCCCCACCCGTCCGCATCAGCAGGGTTCCGTTGGTGGTGACAAAGTTCATGGGAAAGTTCTCGACCGAGTCGCCGTCCGTGAACGCGATCCTGCAAACGGATGTGGAATGAAGGAGTTTCCAACAATCGTGGACACCGAGTTCCTTGATTTCCGGATCTGCCCCTGCTGTGTTCATGGCCGTAGCCTAGGTCCGCGATCATTCGGCCGGTAGGGGAAAAGGTCCCGCCGGTACAGGGGGCTGGCGGCGGTGAGCCGGACTCAGCGTCAACGGCAGGGACTGCCTGCCGTTGACGCGGCCCCTAGACTACTCCCAGAGGATGTCTTCGAACACTTGATTCGCGCTACGGGCCTGCTGCCTTGCGGGCTTTTGCCGCCGGAGGTGGGACGTGAGCACTGAGCAGCCGTGGCGCTCCCCAATGCGGGACCAGTTGGAAGACCTGCTGCGGGATTTCACAGCCAGGGGCGATGAGCTGCTGGATACCCGCGAGCGGATCAACGGCCTCTTGGCGGCCGTCATAGCCGTCGCGGAGGACCTGAGCCTTGAAGCGGTCCTGGACCGGCTGGTGCGGTCTGCCTGCGCCCTGGTGGGTGCCGGCTACGGGGCGCTTGGTGTCATTGGCGAGGACCGCCGGCTCAGCCACTTCATCACGGTGGGAATTGATGAGGCGGGCATCCGTTCCATCGGAGACCTGCCCACCGGGCACGGTGTCCTCGGGCTCCTGATCCGCGAACCCAAGCCGCTGCGCCTTCATGACCTCGGCCAGCACCCCATAGCGTCGGGTTTTCCACCCAACCATCCGCCGATGAGGACATTCCTGGGTGTGCCGGTCCGCGTCCGGGACGAGGTATTCGGAAACCTGTACCTGACCGAAAAGCAGGGCGGCGTTGATTTCACGCAGGAAGACGAAGACCTCGCAGTGGCCTTGGCGGCCGCAGCCGGGGTCGCGATCCAGAACGCCCGCCTCTTTGAAGACAGCAGCCGCCGGCAGAAATGGCTGGAGGCCGGCATGGAACTGAGCAGCCGACTGATCATGGAGCCCCATGCAGGGGATGCGGAAAGCCTGGATATCGTGGCCGGGACCGCCCTCAAGGCAGCCGACGCCTCGGTGGCCTTCATCGGAGTTCCGGCCGGCGACGGCGTGATCCGGTGCCGGTCGTGCCTTGGCGTGCAGGGCATCAAGGCAGGGCAGGAACTGGTGGTTTCCAGTGCAGTAACCGGAGTCTTCGCAACCGGCGAATCTTTCGTGGCTCCGGAGCCGCGCCAGGTCTTCGAGCACGCGATTGTCGAAACGCTGGGGCCTGTCCTTGTCTGCCAACTGGGGCACGGCAACAGCGGCAACGGGGTGCTTGTCCTGGCCCGTGCCCACGGAGCTGCCGCTTTTACCCAGGCTGACGCCGAATCCAGTTCGATCTTTGGGAGCAGGATCGGCTTGGCCCTGGACCTGGCACGCGTGAGTGCCCTGCGCGAGCAGGACCTGCTCCTGACGGATCGGGAACGGATTGCCCGCGACCTGCACGACCTTGTCATCCAGCGGTTGTTTGCTGCCGGCCTGAGCATCCAAAGCCTGCGACGCTTCACCACAGACCCCGTGGCCCATGATCGAATTGCTGCGGTCACCAAGGAACTTGATGACACCATCCGCAAGCTGCGGGACACCATTTACTCGCTTCGCACGGCAGATGTGGAACGGGAACCCCTCACCGGCCGGATCCTCCGGGTTGTCCGGGAAAGCTCGCGCAGCTACGGGCTGATTCCCAAGGTGTCGCTCGACGGTCCGGTGGATTCGGTCAGGGAAGATGTGGCTGCCCAACTGCTGCCCGTGCTCTCCGAAGCGCTCAGTAACGCGTTGCGGCACTCCGGTGCCGAGGAGATCCAGGTCAGCCTCACCGTTTCCGGCGATGACGTCCAGCTGTGCATTCAGGACAACGGCCATGGATTCAGCGGACCCGCCACGGAAAGCGGGCTTGCCAACATGCGCTACCGCGCCGGGCTTCTTGGCGGCCGCTGCGACATCGACAGCATCCCCGGCGAGGGCACGTCAGTGAAATGGGTTGCCCGCCTGTCCTGAGTGCGCGTCGGCCGGCGGCGCGGCACCCCTGTTGGGGGTACCCGGTCAGGCGCCGTCCGTACTGTTCCGGGTGACGTAGACGGCGGCCTGCGTCCGCCGTTCAAAACCGAGCTTGGCCAGGATGGACGAGACGTAGTTCTTGACCGTCTTTTCCGCCAGGAACAGTTCATCGCCAATCTGCCTGTTGGTCAGGCCCTGGCCGATCAGGGCGAGCACTTTCTTCTCCTGGGTGCTCAGCCCGTCCAGGCGGGGGTCCGTGGGTGCTGTGGAAAGGCCCGCGATGATCCGTTGCTCAACGCCCGGTTCAAACAGGGACTCGCCCGCCGCCGCCCTCCGGATGCCGGCAAGGAGGTCATCGCTCCTGATCTGCTTCAGGATGTACCCGGATGCGCCGGCCAGGACGGCGCCGCGAAGGGCCTGCTCGTCGTCGTAACTTGTGAGGATCAGGCAGCGCAGGCGTGGATCAAGGGACCTGACGTCGCGGCACACCTCAATTCCGGTGCCGTCGGGAAGGCGCCCGTCAAGGACGGCAATGTCGGGGTGCAGGGCCGGGATACGGCGGGTGGCCTCGGCCGCCGATCCGCTTTCGCCAACCACCACGAAACCCTCGCCCTCAAGGAGGTCCCTCAGGCCCTGCCGGACAAGTTCATGATCGTCAAGGATGAACACCCGGACCGGCCCGGAGGACCCGGTGGCTTCACTGCCGGCAGTTTCATGCATGTGCACCCACGCTCCCAAACGCTTGCAGGACCAAACCGCACCTGTGCGGGCAGCTCCCCGGAGCGGCCACACCCCATTCTTACCCGCAACCGGCCCCGCCGGAAGGGACCAAAGTCCGCCGCGCCGGTCCTGCCGCTGCCGGGTGCACCGTCCGGACCGCGGAGCTGCTGTATGCCGCATGACTTTTGGCCCTGGTCCGGCGGCCGGCTCCGGTCCACGCTTGGTCCGAAGGGCAACGGGAGGAAATGTGGCAACAGCAGGGAACCAAGGGCCGTCCGCGGCACCTGAACGGCGCCCCAGGATCATCGTCGCAGTTGATGGTTCCGACGCGTCGGTCGCGGCGTTGCGCGTGGCGCGGGCGGTGGCTGAACCCCTGGGGGCTCCGGTTGAAGCATGGGCGTGCTGGGATGTCCCGGCCGGTTACGGGATTTACCTGGCCGTAGGCATTGAGGGTTTCAAGTATGCCGCCGAGCAGGTGCTGGGCCAGGCGATCCGGGACGCATTCGGACAGGCGCCGCCCTTTGTGCACCCCCGGGTGGTCCGCGGGAAGCCCGGCCCCGTTCTCCTGGACGCGAGCCGCACCGCATCGCTCCTGATCGTGGGACGGCGGGGCCACGGCAGCTTTGTCCTTGGCTCGGTCAGTTCAACCCTTGTCAGCCATGCCCACTGCCCGGTACTCGTGGTCCACGCCGCGGAAACCGGTGCCGCGGAAGAAGTTGCGCTGACCGACGCGACGGCACAGCCCTGAAGCGCCCCTGAAGCCCTGCACCGCCGGCCCGCTTGAACGTCGACCCGCCTGGCCCGATGCCGCCCGGGACGCTTGGCCCCGCACAGCCGGGACGCCGGCGTCGTCCTGCTATTCGCTGGTGGTGCCTTCCATCCGGGTGGCGTGCGGGGCTGCCTTCCGCGGCGACCAGTGCAGATCTTTGATGGCCCAGTACCCGGCACCGTTCATCACCGTGAAGCCGGCAATACCAACGACAGGGGCGTGGGCCACCAGGCCAAGCAGCAGGATGCAGACCCCGGCCGCGAAGAGCACCACTGCGCGCCGGAAGCTTGTCCGGCGGGACAAGGCGAAGGCGTCGTGGTTCAGCAGTACGGCGAGCCTGGGGTCGTCTTGCTCCAGGCCGTGCCCGATCAGTTCGAGTTCCCTTTTCTCGAATTCGGAAAGAGGCATCGTGGGCTCCCCGTGTCCGTTTCCTGCGGACTTTGGCTCAGGTGCCCGGGCGGCCGCGCAGGACGGCCAGCCTGTTCTGGTACTCCGCAACGTCGATCTCCCCGCGGGCGAAACGCTCCGCCAGCAGGTCTTCCGCCATCCGCGGAGACGGAGGCTGTGGATTGTGCGGGGAGGGGGCCCGCAATGATCGGGCCAGCAGCACAATGCCGGTGATGATCGCTCCCCAGACCACCAGCATGCTGATGCTCATCAGGGCATAGCCCCACAGGCCCATGCCGTCGTTCCAGCCGTACACTTCCCCGACCTCCGATTCACAGAAGGCCGCCGCCAACCGGCTGCCTTCCCTTCCAGTATTGGATTGCGGGGTGGGCGCAGGCAGAGCCATTAGTCCCGTTCCGGCCGGCACCGGAGCCCTGCGCCGGCAGATCCGCCGCCGCTCGTGAGCCAGCGGGAAAACGATCTAGAAACCCTGCCGGCGCAGGCGGTTGTCGACGGCGACCGCCAAGGATGCGAGCATGGCCAGGCCGAGGATCCGCAGCCAGGCATCCAGTCCGATGGGGGCGGTATGGAAGAGTTCGTTCATGAGGGGAACGTAGGTGAGGGCCACCTGTCCGGCGGACTGGAGGCCCACCCCTAGGAGGAGCCAGCGGTTGCCGAATGGCCTGATCCGCCAGGCCGGCCGGGTAAGGGACCGGCAGCTGAAGAGGTAGGAGACCTCAACGGCCACGAAGAGATTCACGGCGGACGTCCGGGCCTTGGCAACGGATGCACCGACGGTGAGCTCGTGGCCAAAGAGCCACCAGGTGCCCGCCACCAGGAGCGCTGAGACGAGCATGACGCGCACGGTGAGGGCCCAGGTCAGGAGCGGACGGTCCGGTGCCCTCGGCGGCCGGGTCATCAGTCCGGGCTCTTTCGGTTCGAAGGCGAGCATCAGCCCAAGGGCAACGGCTGTGGTCATGTTTATCCAGAGGATCTGGGTAGGGAGGATGGGGAGCGTCCCGCCCGCCAGGATGGCCGCCAGGATCACCAGCCCCTCTGCCATGTTGGTTGGCAGGGTCCAGACCATGAACTTGACCAGGTTGTCGAAAACGTTCCGTCCTTCTTCAACGGCAGCCTCAATGGTGGCAAAGTCGTCATCCGTCAGGACAATGTCCGAGGCTTCCTTGGCCACCTCGGTTCCGCTGCGCCCCATGGATATGCCAACATTGGCCTGCCGGAGGGCGGGCGCATCGTTGACGCCGTCCCCGGTCATGGCCGCCACATGGCCCCGGGACTGGAGGGCCTGAATAAGGCGGAGCTTCTGTTCCGGGGAAACCCGGGCGAACACCGTGGCGCGTTCCACCGCATCCGGCAGCCGGTCGGCTGGAATGGTGTCCAGCTCCGCGCCGGTGAGCGCTGCTCCGGGTTCTGGACCGTTGGTCAGTCCTACCGCCGCGGCGACAGTCAGGGCGGTCCGGACGTGGTCGCCGGTGATCATCTTGACGGCCACCCCGGCGCGTCGGCACGCCAGGACTGACGATGCCGCCGCTTCACGCGGCGGATCGTGCATTGCCTGGAGCCCGGTCAGGGTCATGCGTCCTTCCAACTCCGTGCCGTCTAGGGCTCCGGTAGCCGCGGGGAGGCGCATCATGGCCGTTGCCAGCACACGCAGTCCACCGTCGGCGAGCGCATGTGCAGCATTGACCACGGCCTGCCTGCGGAGCGGCCTGGCGCCGCCTTGTGCGTCCATCTCGCCACCGCAGAGTTCAAGGACACGTTCCACGGCACCTTTGACAAACACGAACCCGGTACCGTCCGGATGCGCGGAGCGATGCATCGTGGCCATGAACTGACGCTCAGGAGTAAAGGCCAGTTCGGCGTGCCGCGGCCAGCCGGCGAGGAACCCCGCAAGCGAGATGCCTCCCTTCCCGGCGGCCACCAGCATCGCGGCCTCGGTGGGATCTCCGCGCACCTGCCAGGTTGCTCCCTCGCGGCGGACACCGGCGTCATTGCAGGCTGCCCCGGCCAGGAGGCACCATCGCAGTGCCTCGTCCCGGATCCCGTCGCGCCCCAGGGACACCGGCGGCTGCGCTGTGCCGCCGGTGTGGATGGTGCCTGGGGGAATGATGTGTCCCTCCGGGCTGTAGCCGGTGCCTGTCACGCCATACCTGCCGGCAGGGGTCCAGAGGACTCGGACGGTCATCTGGTTTTCGGTGAAGGTTCCTGTTTTGTCCGAACAGATCACGGTGACACTGCCGATCGTCTCCACAACCGGAAGCCGGCGGACCACGGCACGGCGCCTCGCCATCCGGCGGACGCCGATGGCAAGGGCCACCGTGACAGCGGCTGGCAGGCCTTCGGGGATGGCCCCAACGGCAAGGGCGACGGCTGCGGTGAACATTTCTTCGGGCGGTTCACCGCGTGCCACGCCGGCAAGGAAAGCCACGCCCGCCAGGGCAAGGATGGCCGCGGTAAGCGTTGTGCTGAACCGTGCCAGCTTGCGCGTAAGGGGCGTGGCCTCGGGCCGGATGTCGCCGATGAGCCGGTGGATTTCGCCGAGTTCGGTTTCGCCGCCGATAGCGACAACGATCCCTGCCCCGGTTCCGGCAGTCACCAACGTGCCGCTGTACAGCATGTTCCGCCGGTCTGCCACGGGTGTGGCCCGGGGGAGCACCACCTGGTCCTTGGCAACCGGTTCGGATTCGCCGCTCAGGGCGGATTCATCCACCCGCATCGCTGAAAGGCGGACCAGGCGCAGGTCGGCGGGGACCCTGTCGCCCGCTTCCAGCAGCACCAGGTCTCCGGGCACCAGGTCTTCGGAGGGAATGCTCAACCTTTCGCCGCGCCGCACGACTGCCGCATGGGTGCGAACCATGGAGTGGAGGGCATCGAGGGCCGCGTCGGCCCGAACCTCCTGGATGAAACCGATGAGCGTATTGACCAGAACCACGGCGAGGATCACCCCGGCGTCCAGGAACCCGCGAAGGAACGCGGTCACCGCGGCGGATGCCAGCAGGACGTAAACCAGCGGGTTGTTGAACTGGCGCCCGAGTTTGCCGGCAATACCCCCGCGCCGTGACCGGGGAAGCATGTTCGCGCCGAACTGCGCCCGCCGGCGGACCACCTCGGCCGGGTCCAGGCCTGTGGCGGTGTCCGTGCCAAACAGCAGCACCAGGTCGTGGACGGGCAGTCCATGGTGGGCCGGGCCCGGGGTGCCTGCCGGGGTGGTCCCTGCCGGCGTCTTGTTGCCCATGATGGTGGTGCGGCCGGAGGCTAGCGCGCCAGCAGGGCATCGAGAGTGACAAAACCGTAGCCAGCGGCCCTGATGCGGTCGATGACCCGGGGGAGGGCGTCCGCGTCGAGCGTGGTGCCGTCGTCGGGGTTTGAACCGATGTGCATCAGGACGATCTCCCCGGGCTGCAGCCCGGCCTGGACACGGTCGGCCACCGACTGGACGCTGGCGCCGCCACTGGTTCCTTTCCACCCCAAAGTGTCCACCGTCCATCGAACAGCCACATATCCCAGGGCGTTGACGGCCGCGATGGTCCGCGCATCACGGTCCCCGTAGGGGAACCGGAACAGGGGCCTGGGGTCGGCGCCCGCGGCCAGGATGGCCTGTTCTGCACTTCGCACCTCGTTGACGATGGCGTCCCCTGCCAGCCCGGTGAACCCTGGATGCGTCATGGAATGGTTTGCCACCCGGTGCCCGGCTGCGGCAATCTGTGCCACTCCCTGCAGGTTGCTGGCAGCCCAGTTTCCGGTCAGGAAGAAAGTGCCGGCAACGCCCTTGGCCGCGAGGGTGGACAGGATTCCAGCCAGCCCTGCCGCGTTGGCTCCGGCATCGAAGGTGAGTGCGACGTTGGGGCCTGCCCCGGGAACGACTGTGAGGTCCTGGCCGCGGAGGGCTTCGGGAAACTCCGGGAGCGGGGGAGCCGGGGGTGCCGGGGGTGCCGGGGGTGCCACCGGTTCATCCGGTACCTCGGAGGGCCCGGCCGGCGGGATCGTGGCTGGAGGTTCCACCGGTGTCCCGCCCGCTTCGGGCGTGTCCGTTTCTGCCGGCGGCGCAGTGCCGGGGGCAGCATCCGCGCTGGCTGATGCGGACCGGATGGGTTGGGTTGCGGTCGGGGCGTCAGACGCCCCCGGCGGGGTGGGCAGGGGCGGGCCGGCCGCCGGTGCCGGGCGAAACAGGGCCAGGGCGACGGCGAGGACCACCAACGCGCCGGCGATCGCCAGGGCGAGCGTCCGTCGTCGTACGTCATCCGCCGGCACTTGCCTCACCCGCCCGGCACGCCGGTGGCTGTTGGCGCCGTCGCCGTCGCCGTCAGGAGGCCTTGGAATCGGCGGTGCTGGCCTCCGGGGTGTGAACCACCAGGACCGGGCAGTGGGCATGGGCGACGACGGCGGAGCTCACCGAGCCCAGGAGCAGGCCGCCGAACCCGCCGTGCCCGCGGCGCCCCACCACGACCATGTCAGCCTCGCGGCTGGCGTCGATCAGCGCCTCCCGCGGATGGCTCCGGACCAGCGTGGCGGTGACGTTCGACGGCGTGTCGGCGCCGAAGGCCTGCGTCACGGCGCCGTCGAGGACTGCTTTAGCGCCTTCCTCGAAGCCTTCCACGCCCATCATCACGTAGCCGGTATACACCTGGGGGTAGTCCCAGCAGGCTACCGCCTGGACTTTGGCGCCCAACGGGACAGCCATCCGCTGGGCCTGGCGGAGGGCTTCAACGGACGCCTCCGATCCGTCGACGCCCACCACGATGTTGGTTATCGGTGCCCCGGCAACGCTCATGTCTGCTCCTTCATCGGACCCGGCTGGTCACGCCCATCATCGTTCGCCCCGGCGGCCGGGAGGTAGGGGCGAAGGTCACTGCGCCGGCCCCACGCTTTGGGGCCCGCCCGCCGGCGGCGGCCCGGCCGCGGCGGGTGGAAGGCCCGCCGGGGGAGCGGCCGGGGCCAAGCCGGGCTCACCGGCACCTTGGTCCAGCCGGAAGGGCGGGTACTCGTCACGCATCAGTGAGGTGTACACCAGGACCCTGTAGATCCAGCGGTCCACGCCGAGGATGAAATCGAACAATGGACGCTGGTAGCGGCCGGTGAACAACAGGATGACCGCCGCAATCAGCACCAGCAGGCCCAGGAGGGACAGGCCCGATCCGCGTTCATACGTGCCACCGATGATGTCGTTCCCTGCCTCCCACCGCCACACGGCGCCCGTGGTGCCCGCGAATGCGGCCACGAGGAGAAGATGCGGGATGGCCAGGAGCCACCATTTCACCAGGACCAGGCCGCGGGAGAGCCGCTCAGGGTAGTCCACGTCGAAGTCGGCAGGATAGTTGGTGCGCCTCAGCGTGAAAGGCGGGTAGAGATCGGTGCCGACGGCGGCGTAGGCGTAGAAGGCCACCCGCCAGTTCCAGCGCATCACGCCGACGTTGAAATCGAACAGTGCCCGCGGGTAGTGGCCGGTGAACAGGATGGCGAATCCTGCCACGATCGTGGTGATGACGAAGGCGAACCAGAGGAAGAACAGCAGGATGAAGTGTGGAATGGCCAGGAACCACTTGACCAGCCACAACCAGCGGGAGAGGCCTGGATCCAGTTCGCCGACCAGCCTCGCCGGGTAGCCCGTGGGGGGAACAGGTACCGGAGCGAAGGCTTGTGGTTCATGGAATGCCCCGTACGGCGCCGGTGTGCCGGGTACTGCTGGTCCGACGGCCTGGCCGGGCCCGGCCATGGCCATCGCCGGGCCTGCGGTTGCCGGTGCTCCCACCGGCGGGCCGCCCCTTGGGGGTCCTGCGTGCCGCCCCAGCCCAGCCGCGCCGACAATGATCAGGGGTATCCCGATCAGCAGGGCAATAATCCCGGCCACCAGCAGGGCCGTGGCCGCCGGACGGAAGAGGTCTGAGTGGAAGCCCGCCTGCAGTTGGACGTCCACGCCGGAGGAGGCGTCAGCGTTCATCACCACGATTTCCCAGGCCCCCGGTGCCAGGTTCCAGGTGAGTTCCTGCTGGCCGGAGCCGGAAACCGAGGCGCTCCAGATGCCTTGGTCCGCCGGCGGTGTGGCAGGACTGGTCCCGGGAACATCACGGTAATCGGCCCGGAACGGCCGCTGGGAGACGTTGAGCAGTTCGGAGTGGTGCACGCCGGCCAGGTACTTTTCGACGTCGGCCTGCGGTGCGATGCCAATGAAGACCGCCTTGCCCGGCGTCTCGGATTCTGCCCGCAGCCGCAGGGTACCAATGTCAAAGGGAAGCCGGCCGGGCACTTCCTGCCCCATGGTGTCGCCGCGTGGGGAAGTCAGGGCGAAGGAGTTCACCGAGAACCGTGACGTACCGGACGTGAGGAATCCGTCTCCCTGGATCGACCCCACCGCGGAAGCCACGGCGCCTCCCGCCAGTGCTGCAAGGCCCGGGAGTGCCAGCAGGATCCCAAGGATCAGCATGATGATTGCGGCGGGTTTTTTCATGGCGCCGGACCTTCCGGGTGGGGTCATGGACAGGTGGGGAAGAAGACCTGCAGGCTCTGCGGCTAGATGGTGTCCTTCATGGCCTGGGTCCGGGTAATGATGGTGGGGCAAGGAAGGTGCTTCAGCACGCCATGGGCGGTGGAACCAAGGAGCAGGCGCTTGAAGGCGCCCCGTCCGCGGCTGCCCACCACCAGGAGGCGGGCCCCTGCGGCGGCGTCGACCAGGGCGTCCACCGGGCCCTTGTCCGATACAAGGCGCTGGTGCACCGTCAGGTCGGGGTAGTCTTCCTTGAGCCCCGCGACGGTTTCGGAGAGGACAACGCGTTCCTCATCGACGATCAGGTCAGCGAGGGCGCCGGGTGTCAGGCCGGCATCGACGACCGGATTCGGGACGTTAACGGCGTAGACGAC
Source organism: Pseudarthrobacter sp. MOO14 (assembly GCF_058267675.1). NCBI lineage: Bacteria > Bacillati > Actinomycetota > Actinomycetes > Micrococcales > Micrococcaceae > Pseudarthrobacter > Pseudarthrobacter sp. MOO14. The sequence continues at coordinate 412,029 of NZ_CM177849.1, read as the reverse complement.
CGTGAGTTCGTCGCCATTGCGGTCTGCTTCGGCAGCGGCGAACGCGACAGCCTGGGTCGATTCCGCCGACCCATCCACGCCCACCACGACGCCCGTCCTGCCCTCAAGGTCCTGGGTTCCGATAACGGCGACCGGGACTTTCGCCGCGGTGGCAACCTGGAGCGCCCGGTCGGCCAGGGTGCCGCCGAGGTGTCCGCTCCCGGAGCCGATGACCATCATGGAGGCCTTCTTGGAGTATTTGGCCAACGATCCGCCCACGCTCCCGGTGAGCATTTCCGTGGCGGGCGTGATCGGGACGGATCCTTCAAGGCGCGCGGCGGCGGTCTTCAGGAGTTCCTCGCCAGCGTGCTGCAGGGTCCCGAACCAGGGGTAGGGCTCGGCGATCCACCGGTCATCGACGACGTGGAGGATCACCAGGGGCAGCTTGGCGTCGTGTGCACGACGGGCAGCCCACAAGACTGCGGCCTGGCTTTGTGCTGAATCGTTGGTGCCCACGGCGATGGGTTTCTGGGATGACATGGCCGCACTTCCTGCTTGTCGTGAAAGGGTCTTCCTGCCCTTCAAGACTGGCCCCCGCCCCACCGGCACTCTAGGGCCTAAAGTCACCGAAGCAGGCGTGCAGGAGGGCCGCTAGGCCGAAGGTGCCGGTGGATCGCCGGCCGTTGCTTTGCGTCCGGACAGCGTCCTGTAGATGGTCCATCCGACGGCGGCCAGCGGGACTGCGAGCAGCGCCCCGACCACGCCGGCCAAGGTGGCCCCGGCCGTCAGCGCCAGGATGATGACCAGCCCGTGGATCCGCAGGACCCGGCCCATGAAGACAGGCTGCAGGATGTGGTGTTCGAACTGGTTGGCAGCCACCAGGATGATCAGCACGATGAGCGCCGGTACCGGCCCGTTTTCCACCAGGGCTACCAGTACGGCGAGGCTGCCGGCGGTGGTTGCCCCGATGATCGGAATGAACCCGCCCAGGAAGACCACGGCGGCCAGCGGCACGGCCAGGGGGACCCGAAGGATGAGCAGCCCCACCAGCACCAGGATCGCATCGATAGCGGCAATGATGAGGGTGCCCCGGACGTAGCCGCCGAGCACCAGGAGGCTGCGTTCCGCGGCCAACTGTGCTTTTCCTTGATGGTTGCCGGGAAGGAACCCGATCAGGAACGACCGGATCCTCTCGCCGTCCTTGAGGAAGAAGAAAAGGATGACGGCCGTCAGGACCGTGCCGGCAGCTATCTCCCCGGCGGTCCTGAGTCCGGTCAGCGCATCGGCTCCCAGGGTTCCGCCGGCAAGGAACTTCTGGAATTCGTTGCGGGCCGCGTCGATTTGCGCGCCGGTCAGTGCGACGGGTCCCGTGGTGATGAATTGCTGCAGTTGGCCAATCCCTGCTTCCGCCCGTGCTGCCAGAACCGGGGCCTGCTGGCGGACCAGTGCAACGATGCCGCCCACCACTCCGGCCGCGACGGCGATGATCACCAGGAAGGATGACAGCACGGCCAGCGACCGGGGGAACCCGCGGGCGGCGAGCCACCGCACGGCGGGAGCCATTGCCGACGCCAGGATCAGGGCGACCAGCACGGGTACGGTCACCAGCGGAACCCGGGTGGCGGCCACCACGGCCACCCAGGCGAGCGCCAGCAGCGAGAGCGCCTGGACGGCCCTGATGCTGGCCCTGCCCAAACCATCCGCCCAGAGCGCTGACATCCTTGCCGCGGGGGACTGGGGCCGGGACGGTTCTGCCCCGTGACTGTCCGGGGATACATTGCTGCGTTCCATCGGTTCTCCTTGCTTGCGGTCAACGCCCGGCCCACGACATGATGCACCTTGGTTACCTTGTACCCCGCGTCCCCCTCAAAGTCGAAACAAGCGCACGTGTTGACTGGGGCCGCCTGTTCACAGGCATGACGTTTACTCAGTAACCTTATTGTTCCCCGACCGGGCAACCCGAAAGGCGCCAGATCCATGGATTCCAAAGAATTGCTCCTTGAGTCCTTTGGCCGCCTCCCGGGCCTGGTCCGGCAGGTGCTCGACGGGCTCGACGAGGAACAGCTCCAGCACCGCCCCTCCGGCCGCGGCAACTCCATCGCCTGGCTGGTGTGGCACCTGGGGAGGGTGGAGGATGCGCAGGTCGCCTCCGCCTCGGAGTTGGAACAGGTCTGGACGTCGGAAGGCTTCGTGTCGCGTTTTGGCCTCCCGCTGGCGGAAGGCGACACGGGCTATGGCCACTCCAGCGGCCAGGTGGATGCTGTCCGGGCATCCGGTGAGCTCCTGCTTGAGTACTGTGAAGCAGTCCACCGGCAGACCACGAAGGTCCTCGAAAGCCTGGAAGAACAGGACCTGGACCGCGTGGCGGACTGGCGCTGGGATCCGCCGGTGACCCTTGGGGTGCGGCTTGTCAGCATTCTGGGGGACTGCCTCCAGCATGCCGGCCAGGCGGCCTATGCCAAGGGGCTGGATGATGCAGGGGCCAGCGGCGGCAGGGCCTGAAACTCTCCGTGCAGGAGGGGCGGGCGGCACCACGGCGATAGGGTTAACCCATGACGGCAGCAGCTGAATCCACGGTCACCTTCGACGGCCGCTTCGCCCGTGAACTGGCGGAACTTGCCGTTCCCTGGCAGGCCGAGGAAGCTCCGGATCCCGAACTCCTGGTCCTGAATGAAAAGCTCGCAGCAGGCCTGGGCCTTGACCCGCAATACCTCCACGGTCCCGAAGGGGTGCGCCTCCTCGTGGGCAACCACGTTCCCGCCGGTGCCACCCCGGTGGCGCAGGCTTACGCGGGCCACCAGTTCGGCGGCTACTCCCCATTGCTCGGCGACGGACGCGCGCTCCTGCTGGGGGAAGTCACGGACCGCGCCGGCCGCCTGCTGGACATCCACCTCAAAGGCTCGGGGCGCACCCCCTTCGCCCGCGCCGGGGACGGCCGGGCCGTCGTCGGGCCAATGCTGCGCGAGTACGTTGTCAGTGAGGCCATGCACGCCCTGGGTATTCCCACCACGCGCTCCCTCGCCGTCGTGGCGACGGGGCGGCAGGTCCGGCGCGAGGGCATGCTGCCCGGTGCTGTCCTGGCACGGGTGGCCAGCAGCCACTTGAGGGTTGGGAGTTTCCAGTACGCACGGGCCACGGAGAACATGGACCTGCTCAAGCGGCTGGCTGACCACGCCATCAGCAGGCACTATCCGGACGCTGCAGTCGCCCCAAACCCCTATCTGGCACTGTTTGCGTCCGTCTGTTCCGCCCAGGCCGGGCTGGTGGCCCGGTGGATGCTGGCGGGATTCGTGCACGGGGTCATGAATACGGACAACATGACCATCTCAGGGGAAACCATTGATTACGGCCCGTGTGCGTTCCTGGATGCCTTCGATCCCGCCGCCGTGTTCAGTTCCATCGATGTCAGTGGCCGTTACGCCTACGCCAACCAGCCAGTCGTTGCCGAATGGAACCTTGCCCGCCTTGCCGAGGCAATGCTGCCGCTCGTTGACGAAGACGAGGACAAGGCTGTTGCTGCAGCGGTGGAGGTGCTCGGTGGATTCCGTGGACAGTACAGCACGGCGTGGACGGGCGGCATGAAAACCAAACTGGGTCTTGCCGCTGGAAACGCCAGCGACGACGCCTTGTCCAGCCTTATTGACGATGTGGTGGCCATCCTCAAGGACGGCCCGGTGGATTACACCCTGTTCTTCCGTAACCTTGGCAGGGCGGCCCGCGGCGACCTGCGCCCGGTGCGCGGCATGGTGATGGATTTGGCCGGCTTCGACGCCTGGTCGGAGCGGTGGTTGGCGCTGCAACCCGACGCAGGGCTGATGGACAGCGTCAACCCGGCGTACATTCCACGGAACCATCTGGTGGAGGAAGCCCTCGCCGCCGGCACGGAGGGAGATCCTGCCCCGTTGCAGCGCCTGCTTCAGGCCGTGACCGATCCTTTCACCGAGCGGGCCGGGCTGGAACGCTACATGGACGGTGCCCCGGCGGACTTCGGGACCTATACGACCTTTTGCGGGACCTGATCCGACGACAACAGGAGGGTGCCAACCGGAGACCCGGCTGCCACCCTCCTGTTGGGAGCAGGCTTTACTGCGCGAAGACTAGGCGACGCGGACCACTGAGTAGCCGCTGAGCCAGCTGATGGAGTGCACCTGCGTGGTGTAGCCGTTGACGCCGCCACTCACAACCTGGCCGTTGCCGGCGTAAACGCCCACGTGGCCCGAGGTGATGATGAGGTCGCCGGGTGCCGGGCTCCCGACCACGCTGCCGTACTGGAAGAACTGCGTGGGAGCCAGGTCGCCGACGCTCTTGCCGACGGAGCGCAGGGCCTTTTCAACCATGGCGGTGCAGTCCTGGCTCACGCCGACCTGGCCGTAGGCGGAGGCCAGGATGGCAGCACCGGTCCCGCTGCCGGTGGTGGACGCCACCGGCGTTGCTGATGCGTAGGACATGTTCATGCCGGTGTTCGCCGGTGCGGTGGCGGCTGCCGCCTGGACGGGGGCCGCTGCCGGCGCCGGGGCAGGTGCTGCCACGTAGCCGGCGCCGGGGATCTGGATCTGGTCACCGGGGTAGATGATGGACGACAATCCCAGGCCGTTGGCAGCCAGGACGTCATTGAGGCTGACACCGTACGCGGCCGAAATCGCGCCGAGGGTGTCCCCGGAAACGACGGTGTGGACGGTTGCTGCCGCGGCTGCCGGAGCAGTTGCAGGAGCTGCGGCGGCCTGGACGCTGGCCTGCTCAGTGGTGTCCGCGCCCGTCACGCCCGCATGGGCCGGGGCGCCGACGCCGAACGCGATGCCGGACGCGGCGGCAACAGCGAGGGCCGGACGGCCAAACGAACGGGCCTGTGATTTGGCCGTCACGGCGAGTCCCTCGAGCGCAATGGAGCGGGCCGGGGTCGCGCGGTGGCGGGCAGTGCTGAGATTCTTTGACACGATTGATCGCCTCTCCCATGCCTGCGGGGTGAGCTGTCGGGTTCGGGTTGGAGATACCCGGCCGAACATATCTCCGCGGTGGGCGGAGGAGCTGTCCGACTTAACCCCAAGACCTGAAAGGTCGTGGAAACTTGGTTCCCCCGTCCCTGCCAGCATGAATGCGGTTGAATCCCGGTATCAGCGGCAGGGCTCGGCAAACTGATGGGAGTGTCCCGTTTGGGGAGGGACACCAGAAGACCATAACCCGCCGACCCTCCCATTGTCACGTTTAGATAACATGCGAGGTTCTTCTCTCGTATTCAACCAACGATTGGATGGGTCCGATCCACCCACGCCGGGCTCCCGCCGGTCCGGCACCGGACCAAACGGGTAACAAAGCAGGCACGGCCGCCTTTCCGCTCCGGCGTGCCGCCGGTATGCTTCGGGACTATGCCCCTGTTCGTGACCATGCCCACGTCCCCACTGGTGGGGGGACTGCTCGCCATCGCAGTGGCAGCGGCCACGGTCCTGCCTGCCACGGCAGACGAGCCTGCACCTCCCGGTGGGTATCCGTCCTGGGCTGACGTGCAGCAGGCGCAGTCTTCCGAGGCAGCGAAAGCGGCAGAGATCACCACCATCAATGGGCTCCTGGACGGCCTCCAGACCCAGGCTGAAGCCGCCGGCAACACGGCGGTCCGGGCAGCGGCCGACTACGCCGCAGCCGACGCCGGGCTGCAAGCGGCATCGGTAAGGCTGGATTCATTGTCCGCCCAGGCTGCCCGCGCCAACGACGAACTGGCCCGGCATCGCAAGGAAATCGGAGCGCTTGCCGTCCAGGCGTACAAGACGGGCGGGACCAATACCGGATTCTTCGTGGCCCTTGATGCCCTGCGGAACAACAGCGTCCAAGGGCTCAACCTCGTCCAGCTGGTGGGCGACAAGACTGCTGCTCTGGTGGAGAAAGCTGCGGCTGCCGGAAAAGTTGCCGCATCCCTGGCAGAGCAGGAAAAAGTGGCCCGCACTGAGCGGGAACGACTGTCCGGGGAAGCAAAAGCCAAACTGGACGCAGCCCGCTCCGCCCAGGACGCGCTTGCCCGGCAGGTAAATGACGAACAGCAGCACAGCACCGAACTGACCGCCCAGCTGGCCTCGCTGAAGGGAACGACGGCGGCACTTGAGGGGGAGTATCGCCAGGGCCAGGCGGCGCTGGCTGCCTATGAAGCGGCCCAGGAGGCCAAGCGCGCCGCTGCGGCGGAGCAGGCCCGCCGGCAGGCCGAAGCCGCGGCGCAGGCTGCCGCGGCCGCAGCCCGGCAGCCCAAACCCGCGGCTGCAGCTCCGGCCGGCAACGCGGCGGTACCGGCCCCGCCGGCCGACCCGGTTCCCGGCAGTCCGCCGCAGCCTGCCGTGCCCGGCCCGCCGCCCGTCGTCGTTCCCTCCGTCCCGGGCGGTGCCGTCAATGATCCTGCCGGCGCCAAGGCCTATGCCTCGGGACGCCTGGGTGCCCTCGGCTGGGGCGCCGACCAGTTCCAGTGCCTGTCCCAGCTGTGGACCAAGGAATCCGGCTGGCTGACCACGGCCACGAATGCCTCATCCGGGGCCCATGGCATAGCCCAGGCCCTGCCGCCGGGAAAGTACGCCAGCGCCGGAAGCGACTGGCTGACGAGTTACCGGACGCAGATTGACTGGGGGCTCGGCTACATCCGCGACCGCTACGGGTCCCCGTGCGGCGCCTGGAGCCATTCCGTCGCCCTGAACTGGTACTGACTGACGCGCTAGGCTTTCCGCATGCCAGATTTCGGACGGTTCAGGGTGCTGCTCGAAGAGGAGCGGGCCCGGAGGTTGGCCCTGTTGCCGGCGCTGCGGGCTGATATCGACGCGGCCAACGCGGCCCGGCAGGACTCCAACGTCGATGACGAACATGATCCCGAGGGCGCCACGATCGCCTTCGAACTGTCGCAGGCGTCGGCATTGTTGAAGCAGAGTTCAGCCGGGCTGGACCAGGTGGAGGCAGCCCTGGAGCGGCTGGCCAACGGCACCTATGGAACCTGTGCGGTCTGCGGCGAGCCCATCGCGGCCGGCAGGCTCGAGGCGCGGCCTTGGACCCCATTCTGTATCCTTCATGCCTCTGCGGGGCGGGGGCGGTGACCGAGGTGCCCGACGTCGCGGCTGCTGCTGAATTTATCGACCGGACCCTTCGGAACGAGGGTGCCTGGTACCGGGCCGACGAGGTGGGCTACCGGCTGGGCGGAGCCCTGGCCTCCTACGGGTCTTCGATCGGCGCAGTCCGCGGCACAGTCCGGGACGCCCTTCGGAAGTTCAAGGACATGGGCCATGACACCACGGTCATGCTGGCCTCCGCCCTGTGGGGCCAGCCGAAACCAGGCTCGCAGCCGGTCTTCGAACGCCGGCTGGCCGCCGTTGTCCTGCTGCAAACAAAGGTGCAGGTGCTGCGGCATTCGGACCTCACCCGGCTGGAGGGCTTTCTCCGCTCGGCCCAGGCGGCAGAGCTGGCCGGGCCTTTGGTCTCCGACGTCCTGGTGCCCTTGCTGGCCGGCTTGGACCACCGAGACCGCCAGCGGGCCGCGGCTGTCCTGGCGCGCTGGCGCGAAGACCCTGAATCCCAACTTCAAACGGCAGCACGCCTCCTGGAGAAAGAGTTGACGCAATGACCTGCAGGCCACAGAGGAGAGCCCATGAATGAAGCGTTTGACCTGGAACGATTCGTCGCCGCCCAAGACAGTGGGGGAACCTACCGAAGCGCGCTTGGCGAATTGCAGCTCGGCAACAAGACCGGGCACTGGATGTGGTTCATTTTCCCCCAAGTTGCCGGGCTGGGGCAGAGCGCCACGTCGCGGACTTACGCCATCTCGTCCCTGGCAGAGGCACGGGCCTACCTGGACCACCCCGTCCTGGGCCCGCGCCTTCTTGAGTGTGCCTTGGCTCTCACCACGCATTCCGGCCGTTCGGCGTCGGACATCCTTGGCGGAATCGATACGCAGAAGCTCCGTTCGTCCATGACACTGTTTCTCCGGGCTGCGCCCGGAGAAACAGTGTTCAAGACGGTCCTGGCCCAATTTTTTGATGGCGAGCCGGATCCTGCCACGGATGAGCTCCTGGCCGGCCAGGAGGCCGCCGAATAACCGGAGGGCCCGCCGTGTTGGGCGGCCGGGAGCCTAGGGCGTGGGGCTGCCGCCGTTGACATTCAGTGTCTCGCCGACCACGTAGCTGGACTCGGGTGAGGCCAGGAAGACGTAGGCGGGGGCCAGTTCAGCGGGCTGGCCGGCGCGGCCCAGGGGAGTGGATTGGCCGAACTCGGGCAATTCTTCCTTGGGCTGGCCGCTGCTGACCTGCAGCGGAGTCCAGATGGGCCCGGGCGCCACCGCGTTGACCCGGATTCCCTTGGGCGCAAGCTGTTGAGCCAGGCCCTTGGTGAAGTTGTTGATGCTGGCCTTGGTGGTGGCATAGTCCACCAGGGTCGGCGACGGGTTGTAGGCCTGGATGGACGTGGTGTTGATGATGGTGGAGCCGGCGGGCATGTGCGGCACGGCAGCCTTCGTGACCCAGAACATGGCGTAGACGTTGGTCTTGAGCGTGTGGTCGAACTGCTCATCCGATATGTCCTGCAGATCCTCCTGTGCAACCTGCTTTCCGGCGTTGTTGACCAGGACGTCAACCCCGCCCAGCACTGCCACGGCAGTATCCACCAGTTCGCGGCACGCTGCGGAATCCTTCAGGTCGCCCGGCACCTTGACCGCCTTCCGGCCTGCGGCCTCAATGATCCCGGCGATGCGCGCGGCGTCTTCCTCTTCCTGCGGCAAGTAGGAAAGGACGACGTCGGCGCCTTCCCTGGCGAAGGCGATGGCCGTCGCGGCGCCGATCCCGGAGTCCGCGCCGGTAACGATGGCCCGGCGGCCTTCCAGCCGGCCGGTGCCGCGGTAGGTTTCCTCACCCAGGTCGGCCTTGGGCTCCAGGTCGGCGTCCAGGCCCGGTTCGGGCTGGTGCTGCTTGGGCGGGGAGATCTTTTCGTAGGCGGTCACGGGATTGCGGAAGGTGTACTGGTCAGTCATGGTGGTCCTCCTGTTCGGGTGGGACGCGGGCCCGTTGGCGGCCCGGGACATGAAGCAGCCGGCAATTGCGGAAAGGTAACCAACAAAAACTAAGCTTGCTTACTGTTCCAGCCTAGGCAAATCCGGCCGCCATGCCAAGCGGCTCACCGCGGGACCTCCACCAGCCGGACCCCGGCAAGGGCGCCATCGTCGAGTACCGCCTCCATATAGGTGCAAACCGGCTGGCGCCGGCGGTCCGTAGGCGACCCGGGGTTCAGCAGCCGAAGCCCGCGCGGTGACACCGTGTCCCAGGGGATGTGGCTGTGGCCGAAGACCAGCACATCGGCGTCCGGGTACAGCGCTTCGCACCGGAGCTCGCGTCCTGTGGCCGGCCCGGTCTCATGGACCATGGCAAAGCGGACCCCATCCAGGGTGGCAGCTGCCGTTTCCGGCAGGCGCCGGCGCAGTTCGGGACCGTCGTTGTTGCCGTAGACGGCCAGCAGCCGCTTGCTCCGGCGTTCGAATTCGTCCAGCAGGGCTGCCTCCACCCAGTCGCCGGCGTGGAAAACCACATCGGCATTCTCGACGGCGGACCACACCTGCACCGGCAGGTCCCTGGCGCGTTTTGGTACGTGGGTGTCGGCGAGCAGGACGAGGTTCAGCGGCATACCGGAAATCCTGCCATGCGGCACTGTTCCGGTGCGCCCGCGGGTCGTACCCTTGGGTCGTGGAGGTGATTGCCATGGAGGCAGCCCAAGGCGACCGGATCGTGGTGCGCGGCAGGAACGTGGGGTCCGCGGACCGGCACGGGGTGATCCTGGAGGTGCGCGGCCAAGGCGGCGGCCCGCCCTACCTGGTCCGGTTCGACGACGGCCACGAAACAGTCATGTACCCGGGCGGTGATTTCGCCGTCGACCACGTGCAGGGCACCTGACGTCCCGCCGCTTCACCTGTCAAACTGGGGCAATGGACCATTACCCGCCCTCCAGCCTGTCCTCCACTCCGCCGCCGCGGACCGGCCCCCGCGATCCGGGCGACGCCTGGGTGGAAGGTGACCGCGGCCGGTTCTGGGGCAGGTTCGGAGCGGCCGGGGTTCTGGCCTGGGATCCCGCCAGGGGAGTCCTGCTGCAGCACCGCGCGGTATGGAGTCACAACGGCGGAACCTGGGGCCTGCCCGGCGGGGCCCTGCACCAGGGCGAAGAGCCGGTTGACGGCGCCCTCCGGGAGGCCTACGAGGAAGCGTCGGTTCCGCCCGGCAACGTCGACGTTCTCTTTACCTCCGTGCTGGACCATGGCTACTGGTCCTACACCACCGTGGTGGTCCGTGTGCGGGAGTCCTTTGAACCGGTCATCAGCGATCCGGAGAGCATTGCCCTGCTCTGGGTTCCGGTGGCTGAAGTCCACGGCATGGAACTCCACCCCGGCTTCGCAGCAGCCTGGCCGAACCTGATGGCACAACTGGACGCCGGGGAATCCTGGTAAACGGCGGCGTTGCAGCCGGGCCTAGTAGCCTTCGCCGTACTCGGCGGTCACCAGGATGGGCAGGTGGTCTGAATTGCCGCGCGGAAGGGTTTCCACGCTGGCGATATCCAGCCCCAGGGAGGTGGCGAAGTCGAAATGGCCCTTGAAAACCTTGTACCGGGTGTAGGTGCGCCGGTTGCTCAAGGAGAGGGCATAGCCGGAGTTCTTCATGTGCATATCCAGGTTCTTGGTGAAGAACGGATAATTGAAGTCGCCCACCATCAGCGTCATCAGGCCTTTGCCCATGCTGAGCAGTTCCGCGTGGGCCGCGTGGATCTGCTTTCGCCGCAATGAGTTCGACGCCGTCAGGGGTGCTGCGTGGAACGAGCCGATCACCAGTTCGTGTTCGGTCTGGTTGTCCATGACCCGCGTGCCGATCAGCCGCTCATGGGCCGGAGCAAGGACCCTGTCGTGCATCGATTTCTTCAACGCGAAGGACTGCGTGTCCAGGGCCGTGAACCTGCTGGTCCGGTAGTAGATGGCCAGGCCCAGCCTGTTGCCCTTGGTGGCATCCGCCAGATGGAGGGGGCCCAGGGTCTCCGGGAGGTCGCTGGAATCCACCTCCTGGAGGCACAGCGCATCGACGTCGTGATTCCGTGCCAGGGCGAGAAGTTCGCCGCTTGCGGCATGCTTGCGGAGGTTGTAGCTGATGACGCGCATGAAACACCTCTTTTGAGGGTTGCTGACAGGACCAGTTCCTGAGTGTAGTCCGCTTGGCTGTGGTACCCGCCAACATTTCGTTGCCTGCCGCGTCGCGGCGCACTCACTGGCGATAGGGTTAGTGGCAATTCACTGAACTTTGCTTAAGGGGCCAGCTTTGACTGCAGACCTGCCTGAACTCGCCGAGGGCAACTTCTATTACCAGGAACTGGGCGGGGGCCGGTTCCGGTCAACCATCCATGCCCAGGGTGCCTGGAACACCCACGAGCAGCACATGGCGCCGGCCTCGGGCCTGATGGCTGACCTCCTGGAACGGCACCAGCCGCGCGACGACATGCGGATGGCCCGGATCAGCTACGAGATCCTGGGACTGATCCCCGGTGGCGACTTCCGGATCGAGACCACCACGCTGCGGCCAGGCAGGACCATTGAACTTGTGCAGGCCGAACTGGTGGCCGGCGGCCGGACCGCCATCCGTGCCACGGCGTGGCGCATGCTGACCAGCGACACCAGCCCCATAGCGGAGGTCGAAGACACGGCCATACCCGGCCCGGACGAATGCAAGCCGTACGATGGTTCGGCGGTCTGGCCGGGAGGCTACATCCGTTCCCTGGAAATGCGGGTGGCTGAGGGGCACCGCCCCGGCGCCGGGAAAGTGTGGCTCCGCACCGGGCACGCGCTGACCGACCGGGCCGACAGTGGCGACCTGGCGCGGCTGATGGGAATGGTGGACACGGCCAACGGAATCGCCGCCAGGGTCCCGCCCGGCAAGGACAGCTATGCCTTCCCCAACCTGGACCTGCAGATCCACATGTACCGCCGGCCGCAAGGGGAGTGGCTGGGGCTGGACAACGCCGTTTCCTTCGGCTCCGACGGGATTGGGCTCACGTCCACGGTGCTGCACGACCGGGAGGGACCTTTCGGCCGGGCGGAGCAAATCCTCACCCTGCGCAGGACCTGACGCCGCCGGGGCCTTTCCGGCCCCGGAAACCGGCCGTCCAGCTATGGTGCCGGAATGTATCGCTGAGTATCGTTGTGTATCGTTCGCGATTGACGAAGGAGTGCATCATGCGTGGTTCAAACCCTGCAGGCGGGTTCGGCGGGAACAACCTGGACGGAATGTGGCAAGCGGTCGAAGAGTTTCGCTCCAGGTTCGAGAAACGGGCTGGAACCCGGGCCGGGAAAGGCGAGGTCCGGGCGGCGATTCTGGCGCTGCTCGCTGAGCAGCCCATGCACGGTTACCAGGTCATCCACGAGATTGAGGAGCGCAGCGGCGGCAGCTGGAAGCCGAGCGCAGGGTCCGTCTACCCCACCTTGCAGCTCCTGGCAGATGAAGGGTCCATCAGGGCCGAGGAATCCAACGGCAGGAAGATCTACTCGCTGACCGATGCCGGCCGCGAAGAGGCGGCTGACTTGCACGGGTCCGCGCCCTGGGATCCCGCGGCCGCCACCTTCGGAACCGGCGGCGCCTCCCTTCCGAAGGCCGGGATTGAGCTGGCCCAGGCCGCGGCGCAGGTGGGCAGGACCGGTTCACCGGACCAGGTGCAGCAGGCAGTGGCGGTGCTCGACGAGGCCCGCCGGCGGCTGTACGCCATCCTCGCGCAGGACTGACCCGGGTGGCGCTGACCGTCCGGGACCGGGCCGACCCGGCGTCGCCCATGCGGGAACACCGCGGCCGGTACCGGCGGATCCTCCGGTTTGCCGCCTGGCATCTTGCCACCACGTGGTGGTTCGAACTGCTGCTGCCCAGGGTGGGGCTGGGCAGCATCTCCGGGCGGACACGGTCCCGCCGGATGCAGAACTTTGCACGCCGGTTCCACGACCTGGCCATCGACCTCGGCGGCCTGATGATCAAGGTGGGGCAATTCCTGTCCTCCCGGCTCGACGTCCTCCCGCCCGAAATCACCAAAGAACTCGAAGGGCTTCAGGACGAGGTGCCGCCCGTGGCCTTCCCGCTGATCGCCGCCCTGGCAGAGCGTGAACTGGGTGCCCCCGTGGGCCGGGTCTACGCCAGCGTGGACGAATCCGCGATTGCGGCTGCCTCCCTGGGCCAGGCCCACCGCGCCCGCCTGAATCTCCTGGACGCCGAAGATACGGGCCTGGACGCCGTCGTCATGAAGGTACAGCGTCCGGGCATCGGCGCGATCGTCGACGTCGACCTCGCCGCCCTTCGGAAGGTGGCCGGCTGGCTCAGCCATGTCCGCCTCGTCTCCCGCCGCGCGGACATGCCGGCGCTGGTGGAGGAATTCGCCCAGATCAGCCTGCAGGAGATTGACTACCTGCACGAGGCCGTCAACGCCGAACGCTTCGCCGCAGACTTTGCCGGCGACGCCAGGGTAGCAGTGCCGGAAGTCGTCTGGGAGCGCACCACCCGCCGCGTACTCACGCTCGAGGACGTCACGGCCATCAAAATCACCGATGCGGGAGCGCTCCGGACCGCCGGCATCGATCCCGCCGCGGTGGCCCCCGTTTTCGCGTCCATCATGTTCGACCAGCTGTTCACCAACGGGTTCTTCCATGCCGACCCGCATCCGGGCAACATCTTCGTCACGCCTGTCCCTGCGGGGACGGGGGGACCTGGCTGGAAGCTGACGTTCATCGACTTCGGCATGATGGGGGAGGTCACGGCTTCCACGCGCAGCGGCCTGCGGAAGCTCCTGATCGCTGCGGCCGCGCGCGACGGCAAGGGACTCGTGGCGGCGATCAACGACGTCGGCGTGCTGATGCCGTCGGCGGACAGCGCAGGACTGGAACGGGCCATGACCCAGCTTTTCGCCCGCTTCGGCGGCATGGGCTTTGCCGAACTCCGCGAGGTGGACCCCCGCGAGTTCCGCGACTTCGCGGTGGAATTCGGTGACGTGGTCCGCTCGCTGCCATTCCAGCTGCCGGAGAACTTCCTCCTGATCATCCGCGCCATGTCCCTGACGTCAGGGGTATGCAGCGCCCTGGATGAGCGCTTCAACCTCTGGGACTCCGTGGAACCCTACGCCGCGCAGCTGCTGCGGAACGAACGCGGCAACGTGGTCCAGGACGTGGCCCGGCAGGCCCTCGATGCCGCCGCTACCGCCTTCCGCCTGCCCGGCAGGCTGGACGCCCTGGCCGGCCGGCTCGAGGAAGGATCGCTTGAGGTCGCAGTCCCGCGGCTGGAGCGGCAGGCTGCCCGGCTGGAAAGGGCGGCGCGGCGCTCCGGTTCGGCCCTGGTGTTCGGTGCGCTGCTGGTGGCGGGCGCCATCGTCCGCTCTGACGACCTGGTTTTCGGCAACGTCCTGATGGCCGTTTCTGCGGTTCCCTTGATGCACGCACTGTGGGCAGGGCGCCGGGGCCGTTAAGGCCCGTGCCGTCGTCGGGCGTAACCTAGGGGAGGCCCGTCCGCCGGCGGCCATTGACCCCAGGGAGTTCAGCAACAATGCACCACACCGGTACCGACGCCCGCCCGCTGACTGTGGTGCGGCAGGACGTGTCCCTCGGCGCGGGACGTGACCTCGAATTCGGGCTGGAGCTGCTGGCCAGGGCCAGGTCAGGCAGCCTCGGTCCCACCCTGCGCCTGTACCGGCCCGCTCCCACCGTCGCCTTCGGGCAACGGGACACCCGGTTGCCCGGATTTGATGCGGCCGCACGGGCCTGCCTGGCCAACGGATTTGAGCCCTTGGTCCGCAGGGCCGGGGGACGGGCCGCCGCCTACCACCAGGGGACCTTGGTGGTGGACCACATCGAACCGGACGCCGACGCAGTAGCCGGGTCCAAAGCCCGGTTCGCCTATTTCGGTGAGCTCTTTGCCCAGGCCCTGCGACGCGTCGGGGTCCAGGCCGCGGTAGGGGAAATTCCCGGCGAATACTGCCCCGGCGAGTTCAGTGTGCACGGAACCGATGCGGCCGACAGCTCCCGCCGCGTGAAGCTGGTCGGCACCGCCCAACGGGTGGTTTCCGGTGGCTGGCTGTTCAGCTCGGTGATTGTGGTGGAGGATTCAGGCCCGATCCGGAAGGTGCTCACGGACAGCTATGCCGCCCTCGGCCTGGACTGGGACCCGTCCACGGCCGGCGCCGCCGACGACCTGGTACCCGGGCTGGATGTGGCGGCCGTGGAGCATGCCCTCCTGGAAACGTATGCGGGCCACGCCACCCTGGAAACTGCTTCCTTCAGCAGCCTGGGGGCGTGACCCGCATCGGTTTCTTCGGCGCGAAGCCGGCTGTCTCCTGCCGCTTAGGCAGCGAGCCTGCTTTGGACCTCAGCAGCTGACGGGTTGGTGGCAGCGGAGCCGTCCGGGAACAGGACGGTGGGAACGGTGCGGTTGCCGCCATTCAGTTTCTCCACGAGTTCGGCGGTGCCGTCCACCTCTTCGATGTTGATTTCCGTGTAGCCGATGCCCTTTGCGTCCAGCTGCTTCTTCAGCCGGTTGCAGTAGCCGCACCAAGTAGTGGAAAACATGGTGATGGTGCCGGATTCGGGAGTGAAGTCCACGCGGATCTCCTAAACGTCGCTTGAAAGGTTTCCTTACGGTCAACGGTAGCGTGGCCGCCGGTATTCCCGGACTTTGCGGGGCGGCGGGGCGGCAGCATGACAGTATGTGGCGACGGTGGCATGCTGGTCCCATGTGTGGACGCTACGTAATGGCACGCGCCGTGGGGGACCTGCTGGCCGAGTTCGACGCCGAGTTGGAGGATGAGGTCAGCATCCCGCCGTCGTGGAATGTAGCGCCAACGGACGCGGTCCCCATCGTCCTGGAGCGGTTGGTGGAGGATGCCGCAGGGGCCCGGCAGGTACGGCAGTTGCATGTGGCCCGCTGGGGCCTGGTCCCGTCCTGGGCCAAGGATCCCGGGATCGGGTCGCGCATGATCAACGCCCGCAGCGAATCGGTGCTGGAGAAGCCTGCGTTCAGGAAGGCCGTGAAGTCACGCCGCTGCGCAGTCCCCGCCGACGGGTACTACGAATGGAAGCAAGGGCCCGGGAAGTCCAAGCAGCCCTATTATGTGCACCCCGGTGAGGACCACGGGCTGGTATTCGCCGGCCTTTACGAGTGGTGGAAGGACCCGTCCATTCCGGAAGGGGAACCAGGGCGCTGGCTGCTGTCCACTTCCATCCTCACGGCTGACACCCCACCGCCCGGGACTGAATCCACCATCTTCGGGAAGCTGACGGAACTGCACGACCGCGTGCCCCTGCCCATGGACAAGGCCACCACGCAGGCTTGGCTGGACCCGCAGGCTGACGACGCAGCCGCCCTTGTGGACATGGTGCGGGCCGGGGTCAAGGAAGCGGCCGCCGACTGGCACGTGGAGTCCGTGGGCAAGGACGTGGGGAACGTCCGCAACAACGGACCGGACCTGATCCGCCCTGTGGAGGCACTGTTCTAGCAGCCACTGCCCAGGGTGCGGACGCCGTCACACGGTGACCGTGCCGGCGTCGTCCACGGTCCACGTGGGGTTGTAGGCGACTTCCCAGCGGAAGCCGTCAGGATCCGTGAAGTACCCCGTGTAGCCGCCCCAGGGCTGGGTAACGGGTTCGGCGATGATGGCTGCCCCCGCCGCTGCGGCCTCTTCCATGACCCGGTCCACGTCCCCGGCGCTGGCGAGGTTATGGCTGAGGGTGATGCAGGGAACCCCGTCCGGCGGGCTGACGCCTGCCTCCGCCTGCATCTGCCGGGCGTCCCAGAGGGAGAGCACCAGCCCGTGGTTCACCTGGATGAACAGCACCTCCCCGGCAACCTCGCGGTGGACCGGCCAGCCGAGGCCGTCGATGTAGAAGGCCCGCGACCGGTCAACGCTGCGGACGCCGAGGGAGATAAAGTCGACTCTTGGCTCCATGCTTCGATACTGTCAGATGATGGCGACAATTCAAGGAAACGATCGGGATGCCCAGGCCGACAAGGAACAGCTCGCAGCTGTCCGGGTTGCCGTCGATGAGGTGGATGACCAGATTGTCACCCTCATTGCCCGCCGCGAGCGGCTGATCCGGATCGCCGGCACCCTGAAAGGCGACGACGCCGAGGTGCGGGCCCCCGGCCGGGTGGAGCGGATCATCGAGCACGTCCGGGCCGCGGCAGAGAAAAAAGACATTGACCCGGACATCGTCGAGTCAACCTACCGGGCCATGATCTCCGCGTTCATTGAACTCGAACTGAAGATCCATAAGGAAAACAGCTAAGGAAACCCCTACAGGGCTTCCTCCACCGGAACCCCATGCTGGAATTCCCGCCCGTCCGCCTCGCTGAAGGCTGACAGGACGTGTCCTTTCCCGAGCCCGTTCAAGGCCGTGGCGGGAAAGCTCCCGGTAATGGTGTTTTCCGAGTGGGATACGCCGGACAGGTCGTAATCTTCTTCGATTCCCTGGTCCCGGTTGAACGCGTAGCAGGCAATGGCCTCCCCGTTCATGAATTCAATGCACAGCCGCCGCTGCGTTGAATAGTCCGGCGTGGCTCCCATCAAGCCCACCACGTAGGCGCCGGACTCCGGAATGGCGCCATCGATATCGAACGTGGCCACCAGGGTGGAGTCCTGGGTCTTGATGCTTGCCTGCTTCAGGAGTGCGTCATCGGTACTCATGCCATCATCCTGCTCCCTGCCGCACGGTCCGTCCACCCCCGCCTATGTTTTGCCGGCTCCCCGGCGTAGACTTGATTTATTCGAACACATATTCGAATGGAGCATTTGGGAAGAACCGTCCGGGAGGCGCGCATGGGCATGTTCAGCGAGTCCATAGACGTGGCATGTTCCCCCTCCGGGCAGCCTGAATCGTTAACGTGGGCAGGCAGGGACTATCTCGTCTGCGCCGAGCCCGTCCGGTGGTATGAACGCCGCCAGTGGTGGGCTGAAGACGCCAGGGCTCCCCTGGGGAGCGGCCCTGGCGTGGTGGACCACGAAATCTGGCGAATCCAGGTGCTTCCCGCTGCTGGGAACAATGCTTCAGAACCCCTGACCCTCGACCTCACCCGGCATGTTGGCAGCGGCCGGTGGCGGCTGCTGCGGATCCATGACGCCCTTCGCCCCAGAACAGCATGAGCTTCACCCACCTTCACGTTTCCACAGCATTCAGCGCCCATTACGGCGTCTCCTGGCCGGAGGAACTTGCACAGGCCGCCGCAAGCGACGGCGCCACTGCCCTGGCCTGCACCGACCGGGACGGCCTTTATGGCACCATCAAGCACCTCAAAGCCTGCATGGCTGCAGGCATCGACCCCATCGTGGGGGTGGACCTTGCAGTCTTCGACGACGACGGGGACCACCGCACGCAGGTAGCCGGGCGGGTGGTTGTGCTCGCCCGCGGGCACAACAATGGCGCGGGTTACCGTGCTCTATGCCGGCTGGTTTCCGATGCCCACGCCCGGACCTCCGGGAAGGCCGGGGGAACAGTGCCGGTAGCGGTCACCCGCGCCGAATTGGCCTCCCGGACCCTCGACCCGGCAACGCTCAAACCGGTGCTGACCGTGCTGATTGGACCGGATTCCGACGTCGGCAAGGCCATGGGAGGCAGGCGGTACCTCCGTCCCCGAACCCTTTTCAAACAATGGCTGGATGTCATGCCCGCGGGAACCGTCGTTGCAGAAATCGTCTCCCAGCTCAGCGCGCCCGGCTTCCCCCTCAGCACTGCCCATGCAGTCCGCATGCTCCGGCTCGCCGAAGAACACCACGTCCCCGCCATCCTCAGCAACGCGGTGCGGTATTGCGCTGCGGACGGGGCGCCAACCGCGGATGTCCTTGACTCTGCCCGGACGCTGAAGTCCCTGCCGGAGCTGGCAGGGGAACCGCTGCTCCAGCCCACAGGCCAGGGGTGGCTGAAAACCGCGGAACAGATGCTCGGCCTGGGCAAGGAAATCATTACCGCAGCAGGGTATGGGGCCGCTGACCTCAAGCAACTGATGGCCCAAACCGAGGCGCTCGCCGACCTCTGCCGGATGGACCCCACCTCGGACATGGGATGGAAGCAGCCTGTGGTGCCGGAGGCATCAGTCATTGGCATTACCCGGGATCCGCATATGGAACTCATCCAGCGGTGCCATGCCGGAATTGGCAGGCGGTTCCCGGGGATCGGCGGACACGACGAAAAAACGATGCTGGCTCGGCTTGAGCATGAGCTGGGGATCATCCGGAACCTGGGGTTCTCGTCCTACTTCCTGACTGTGGCAGAGGTATCCCGGATGATCCAGGACATGGGAGTCAGGGCGGCAGCCCGTGGGTCCGGGGCGTCCAGCCTGGTCAATTATTTGATCGAGGTAAGCCACGTAAATCCGCTGCAGCACGATCTCATCTTTGAACGGTTCCTCTCCAACGACCGTGCCACCCTGCCGGACATCGACATCGACGTTGAAAGCGCTGAACGCCACAACGTCTACCGCCAAATCTTCGAACGCTTCGGCTCAGAGCGCGTCACCCTGATGAGCATGCAAAACGGCTACCGGGCCCGCGGGGCAGTGCGCGACGCCGGGATGGCGTTGGGGATGGACGATGACGAGGTGGGGGAGATTGCCAAGCAGTTGTGGCGGTTCTCTGCCAGGAAATTCCGCGAAGCGCTGCAGGAAAAACCCGAACTCAAGGAGTTCGCCGGCCGGGTGGAGCACAAAGACGCCGACGGAAACCAGCAGCTGGACCTTCTGGTCGACCTGACGGAGCGGCTGGACCGGCTGCCCCGGCATATCTCGATGCACCCCTGCGGTGTCATCCTGGGAGACGCCACGCTCCTGGACCGCACCCCTGTCCAGCCCAGCGGCCTGGGCCTGCCCATGAGCCAGTTCGATAAACACGACATGGACCCCATGGGAATGCTCAAACTCGATGTCCTCGGCGTCAGGATGCAGAGCGCCATGGCCTTCGCGGTCCGGGAAGTGATCCGCCTGCACCCTTCCAAGGCCGAGGTGGTGGCTGCTGGCCGCCACCCGGCAGGTCCGGATGGCAGGGGACCTGACTACATCGCCGCTGACGGCCGGATCGACCTCAACGCCGTCCCCCTCGATGACGAACCGACCTATGAGCTGATCCGCAGCACCCACACCCTCGGGTGTTTCCAGATCGAATCCCCGGGCCAGCGGGAACTGATTGGAAAGCTGGCACCCCGGGAGTTCAACGACCTCATTATCGACATCTCCTTGTTCCGGCCGGGACCCATGAAATCGGACATGGTCCGTCCCTTCCTGGAACACCGCCATGGGTTCGCCCCGGAGGTGTATCCGCACCCGGACCTCAAGCCCGTTCTCCAGGAAACCCATGGAGTGACGGTCTTCCATGAGCAGATCCTCAAGACGTTCAATGTCATGACCGGTTGTGGGCTGGCCCGCGCGGACGAATTCAGGCGCGCCTTGGGCAACGAAGCGCTGGAGACTGCGGTGGAGGAATTCTTCCGCCGCGAAGCCCGTGCCCGCAATTACGCTCCTGACGTGGTGGACAAGGTCTGGGGAACCCTCAAGGCCTTTGGCAGCTTTGGTTTCTGCAAGGCCCACGGTGCCGCTTTTGCCGTGCCCACCTACCAGTCTGCCTGGCTCAAGGCCCACCATCCGGAAGCGTTCCTCGCCGGGCTCTGGGAGCATGACCCGGGAATGTATCCCAAGCGGCTGCTGGTAGCCGAAGCCCGGCGTCTTGGCATCCCCATCCTGCCCCTGGACATCAACCGCAGCCAGGCGGAGTACCGGGTGGAACGGGTGGAGGAAGGCAAGGACCAGGGAAAATTGGGTATCCGATTGAGCCTGAACGGTATTTACGGGCTCTCAGCGACGGAATTGAAGCGGATTGTCGCCGGACAGCCCTACGACTCTTTGGCGGACCTCAGGGCGCGCTCGCGGCTCAGCAAGCCCAGCATCAGGCGCCTGGCGCAGCTGGGCGCCTTCGATTCACTGCACCGTGAAGCGGGAGGCCACGCAAACCGGGCCGATCTTGTGCAACACCTCCAACAACTCCAAGCAGGCAAAGGGGCACGGAAGGGAGTTGAAGTCCTTGAAGGGCAACTTTCCCTGCCCTTGGGGGATGTTGAACTGCGAAATATCAAACCCGGACTCCCGGCACCCACCCTGGTGGAGAATGTCAGGGCCGAACTCGATCTCATGGCCGTCGATGTCAGCAGCCACCTGATGGACAGCCACCGGCCGTTACTGGACAAGCTTGGCGTCACCACTGCTGACTCACTCCTCAGCCTGCGCAACGGCACCGAGGTCCTGGTGGCAGGTGTGCGGGTGGCCACCCAGACCCCTCCCATGCGCGGCGGAAGGCGGGTTGTGTTCATCAGCATCGACGACGGTACAGGCTGCGTGGACTCAGTCTTCTTCCATGAGGCCCAGGAGAGTGCAGGGCCCCTCCTTTTTGGCACCCGTTTGCTGTTGATCCGGGGCACCACCAGAAGGACCGGACCCCGGGGCATCAGCCTGAGCGCGAGCATGGCCTGGGACCTGGCCAGGACCGCGACTTTGCCGTTCCCGGAATCAACACCGCATCCGGACTCTGACGGTCCACATCCCCTTGACGGCATCAGCAGGGCACTGGCCATCACCGGTTTCAGCGGCTGAACCAAGCCCCGGGCACCACCTGCCGCGTTGGTCGGCCCCAGTCGGAACCGATAGCATTGACGATGGCTGGCTGTGGTCCCCGTATGCCACAAGCTATGAAGCCTGAACTTTGAATAGGAGACACCCGTGTCAGATGCCCAGCAGATCACCCTTCTCGTCGATGGCGAAGAGATCAAGGTGACTACCGGGACAACCGGTGCGGAACTCTTCTTTGAGCGCCGTGACGTTGTTGTAGCCCGCGTCAACGGCGAATTGAAGGACCTGGACCAGGAACTTCCCGAGGGCGCCGAGGTGGAGGGCGTCACCATCGATTCCCCCGACGGCCTGAACGTCCTGCGCCACTCCACCGCCCACGTGATGGCGCAGGCAGTGCAGCAGCTGCGTCCCGACGCCAAGCTTGGCATCGGCCCCTACATCACCGACGGTTTCTACTTCGATTTCGACGTGGCCGAGCCTTTCACCCCTGAGGACCTCAAGACCCTCGAAAAGATGATGCTCAAAATCGTCAACCAGAACCAGAAATTCGTCCGCCGCGTGGTCAGCGAGGACGTGGCCCGCGAGGCCATGAAGGACGAGCCCTACAAGCTTGAACTGCTGGGCAAGAAGGACGGCGCTGCCGAGGCCGGCGAGGGTGTTAACGTCGAGGTCGGCGCCGGTGACATCACCATTTACGACAACGTGGAGCGCAAGGAAGGCACCACTGTCTGGTGCGACCTCTGCCGTGGCCCGCACCTGCCCAACACCAAGCTCATCTCCAACGCCTTCGCGCTGACCCGGTCCTCGTCTGCCTACTGGCTGGGCAACCAGAAGAACCAGCAGCTGCAGCGCATCTATGGAACCGCCTGGCCCACCAAGGACGCGCTGAAGGCCTACCAGGAGCGCATTGCCGAGGCCGAACGCCGCGACCACCGCAAGCTCGGCTCCGAACTTGACCTCTTCTCCTTCCCGGACGAACTTGGCTCCGGCCTGCCGGTGTTCCACCCCAAGGGCGGCATTATCCGCAAGGAGATGGAGGATTACTCCCGCCAGCGCCACGTCGAGGCCGGCTACGAGTTCGTCTACACCCCGCACATCACCAAGGGCCACCTGTACGAAGTCTCCGGGCACCTGGACTGGTACAAGGACGGCATGTTCCCCGCCATGCACGTGGACGCCGAACTCAATGAGGACGGCAGCGTGCGCAAGCCCGGCCAGGATTACTACCTGAAGCCGATGAACTGCCCCATGCACAACCTTATCTTCCGCGCCCGCGGCCGGTCCTACCGCGAACTGCCCCTTCGACTGTTCGAATTCGGTTCGGTGTACCGGTACGAGAAGTCCGGCGTGGTGCATGGCCTGACCCGCGTCCGTGGCATGACACAGGACGACGCCCACATCTATTGCACCCGCGAGCAGATGAAGGACGAGCTCACCAAGACCCTGACCTTCGTCCTGGACCTGCTCAAGGACTACGGACTGAACGACTTCTACCTGGAACTGTCCACCAAGGACCCGGAGAAGTACGTGGGCGACGACGCCACCTGGGAGGAAGCCACCAGGACCCTCGCCGAGGTGGCACAGGAGTCCGGGCTGGAACTGGTGCCGGACCCGGGCGGAGCCGCGTTCTACGGACCCAAGATCTCCGTGCAGGCCAAGGACGCGCTCGGCCGGACCTGGCAGATGTCCACCATCCAGTTGGACTTCAACCTGCCCGAACGGTTCGAACTCGAGTTCCAGGCCGCGGACGGAACCCGCCAGCGCCCCGTGATGATCCACCGTGCGCTGTTTGGATCCGTGGAGCGCTTCATGGGCGTCCTGACCGAGCACTACGCCGGCGCGTTCCCCGCCTGGCTGGCCCCGGTCCAAGTGGTGGGCATCCCCGTGGCGGAGGCCTTCAACGAGTACATGTTCGACGTCGTCGACGAGCTTAAAGCGGCGGGAATCCGCGCCGAGGTGGACACCTCCTCGGACCGGTTCCCCAAGAAGATCCGCACTGCCAGCAAGGACAAGATTCCGTTCGTGCTCATCGCCGGCGGCGACGACGCGGAGGCAGGAGCCGTGTCCTTCCGCTTCCGCGACGGCAGCCAGGACAACGGCGTGCCCGTGGCCGAAGCGGTCAAGCGGATCACCGAAGCAGTCCGCAACCGGACCAGCTAGCCGAACGGAAGCAGCAGAGTGCAGGAGAACACAGGCGCAGGGTATCCAGGTGATGCCGGCGTTACCGACGATTTCGACCTCGCCGGTGTCCCGGACGCCTTCCAGCGCCTGTGGACTCCGCACCGCATGGCCTATATCAAGGGCGGCCAGCACCAGTTCAAGAACGAAGACGATTGCCCGTTCTGCACAGGGCCCGCCCGCACAGACGAAGAAGCGCTGATCGTCTACCGGGGCAGGACCTGTTACGTGGTGCTGAACCTGTTTCCCTACAACCCCGGCCACCTTCTGGTGTGCCCCTACCGGCATATCCCGGACTACACGGACCTGACCCGTGAGGAAACGGCCGAATTCGCCGAGCTCACCCAGACGGCCATGCGGGTCCTGCGCAAAGTATCCAATCCAGGGGGCTTCAACCTTGGCATGAACCAGGGCGTTGTCGGCGGAGCGGGCATTTCCGCCCACCTGCACCAGCACATCGTTCCGCGCTGGGGCGGGGACGGCAACTTCTTCCCGATCATTGCCCAGACCAAGGCCATCACCCAGACCCTCGACGAGGTCCGTCAACAAGTGGCCCAGGCCTGGCCCGGGGAGTCGGATGCTGAATAGGCACGCCCGCGGATTCTTCACCGCACTGTTCACCCCGCTGGCCCGTTGGCTGCTTCGAATGGGCGTGTCCCCGGACGCGGTCACCATTGCGGGAACCCTCGGCGTGGCCGTGGGGGCTTTGGTGTTCTACCCGCTGGGCCAGCTCTTCTGGGGAACGCTTTTTATCACGGCCTTCATCTTTTCCGACGTCCTGGACGGCATCATGGCCCGGATGCAGGACGTGAAGAGCCGCTGGGGCAACTTCCTTGACTCCACCCTGGACCGGGTCGCCGATGGCGCGCTCTTTGCCGGGGTAGCCGTCTGGTTCTACACCGGCGGCAGCAATGTCATCATCGCCACGGCAGCTTTGGTTTGCCTTGTCCTGGGCATGGTTGTCTCGTACGCCCGGGCCAAGGCCGAGTCGTTGGGGTTCACCGCCAATGTGGGGATCGCGGAGCGGGCTGAACGCCTGGTGTCTGTCCTGGTGGTGACCGGCCTCACGGGGTTGGGCCTGCCCTCGGTGGTGCTCCTGGCGACACTGGTCCTCTTGGCGGCGGCAAGCCTTGTGACGGTGGTCCAGCGCATCACTTCCGTGCGCCGGCAGGCGTTGGCGGAGCCCACGCCCGCGGATTAGACATGATTAAGCCTGCCGTGCGGCGGGGGACTAGTATATAAGTGCCCGGTCAAGCGACCCGGCAATCCGTGCGTGCACCTCCGGCAGCTGCCGCCGCATGCCCGGCGAAGATCATCTGTCTACCCATAGGGGTTTTTGTGTCTACACCTGATGTAAGCAACGAGGCCGGTTCGTCCGCGAACAGCGTCACGGGCAGCAGCCGCGTGAAGCGTGGCATGGCCGAGATGCTCAAGGGCGGCGTCATCATGGACGTCGTCAACGTCGAGCAGGCCCGCATCGCCGAAGACGCCGGTGCCGTGGCAGTCATGGCGCTGGAGCGTGTTCCGGCCGATATCCGCGCCCAGGGCGGCGTGTCCCGCATGTCCGATCCCGACATGATCGACCAGATCATTGACGCCGTGTCCATCCCGGTCATGGCCAAGGCCCGCATCGGCCACTTCGTCGAGGCCCAGGTCCTGCAGTCCCTCGGTGTGGACTACATCGACGAGTCCGAGGTCCTGACCCCGGCCGACTACGTCAACCACATCGACAAGTGGAACTTCAAGGTTCCCTTCGTCTGCGGTGCCACCAACCTCGGTGAGGCCCTGCGCCGCATCAACGAGGGCGCGGCCATGATCCGCTCCAAGGGCGAGGCCGGCACCGGCGACGTCTCCAACGCCACCGGCCACATGCGCAAGATCCGCTCCGAGATCGCCAAGCTCGCCGCCCTCCCCGAAGACGAGCTCTACGTCGCGGCCAAGGAACTGCAGGCACCGTACGAACTGGTCAAGGAAGTTGCCGCTGCCGGCAAGCTGCCCGTCGTGCTGTTCACCGCCGGCGGCATCGCCACCCCGGCCGACGCCGCCATGATGATGCAGCTCGGCGCCGACGGCGTGTTCGTCGGCTCCGGTATCTTCAAGTCCGGCAACCCGGCCCAGCGCGCCGCCGCCGTCGTCAAGGCCACCACCTTCTTCGATGACCCCGACGTCATCGCCAAGGCCTCCCGCGGCCTGGGCGAAGCCATGGTGGGCATCAACGTCGACGAAATCCCCCAGCCGCACCGCCTCGCCGAGCGCGGCTGGTAAGTCGCTTCCGCGCCCGGTGGGCGCTGATCCTCGGCGTGCTATTCCCCGCCTTCCGCTGCCGCCATTTTTGGTGGTGGCTGGGGGCGGGGCCCCTTTTACGCACGCTGCCGGATCACACCGCCCTGCGCCTTGCGCTCCTGGATAAAGTACGACGGCGGCCGGTCACCTGTTCGGGTGGCCGGCCGCCGTCGTTTGATTATTGGGCCTAGTCGAGGCCGCGGCGCTTGAGCAGCGGTTCGAGCCTGGCATCCCGGCCCCGGAAGGCCCGGAAGGACTCCAAGGGGTCGCGGCCGTTGCCGCGGGAGAGCAGCTCCTGCCGGAAGCGTTCGCCGTTCGTCCTGGTAAGGCCTCCGTTCTCCTTGAACCAGTCAACGGTTTCGGCGTCCAGAACCTCGCTCCAAATGTAGGAGTAATAACCTGCCGCGTAGCCCGCCCCCGCGAAGATGTGCTGGAAGTACCCGGTCCGGTACCGCGGCGGAATCAGGCGGTGTCCGACTCCGGCCACTGCAAGGGCCTTCGCCTCAAAGGCCAGTGCGTCATCAGGGATATCTCCCGGCTCCAGCACGTGCCAGGCGAGGTCGAGAAGTGCCGCGCCGAGGTACTCCGTGGTGGCGAAACCTTCTCCCCACAACCGCGATTCTTCCAGCCGCTCCACGACGGCCCGGGGCAGCGGCTCACCGGTGGCGTGGTGCCGGGCGTAGTTGGCGAGCACTTCGGGCCACATGATCCACATTTCGTTGACCTGGGATGGGTACTCAACGAAATCCCGCGGCACGGACGTCCCGGCGAAGCGCGGATAGGTGACCGCTGACAACAGGCCATGGAGTGCGTGGCCGAATTCGTGGAACAAGGTGCGCAGCTCATCCAGGGTCAACAGCGTGGGTTCACCGGCCGCCGGTTTGGAAATATTGAGGGTGTTGATCACCACGGGCCTGGTCTCCAGCAGCGCGGACTGTTCAACGAGCGAGTTCATCCATGCCCCGCCGCGCTTGGTTTCGCGGGCGTAGTAGTCACCGAGGAACAGGCCCAGGCCGGCGCCGTCTTCATCGCGGACCTCCCAGATCCGTACGTCCGGGTGGTAGCCCTGGAGGTCGGTCCGCTCGTGGAACGTGATCCCGTACAGTGCTGTGGCGGCGAAGAAGACGCCGTCCGTGATGGCCCGGTCCAGTTCGAAGTACGGGCGTAGGGCCTGTTCGTCGACGTCGTACTTGTCCCGCCGCACCATGGCCGAATAGAAAGCCCAGTCCCAGGGTTCCAGGGGGTGGCCGGCAATTTCCGCCAGGGCTGCCGCCTCGGCGTCGGCATTGCGGACGGCAGCCGGGGCCATCCGGTTCAGCATGGTGTGGACCGCCTGGAAGTCAGGCGCCGTTTGCCGGTCCGCCACGAGCTCGGCGTAATTGGCGAAGCCCAACAGCCGGGCTTTCTCGGCCCGCAGGCCGGCCGTGGACCGGGCCAGGTCCAGGACGTCCAGGCTGCTGCCATCGCTTCCCCGCGCCACCGATGCTTCGAACAGGCGGCGCCGGACATCCCGGTCCTGCAGCGCCGCCAGGGCCGGCTGGTTGCCGGGCTGGATGAGGGTGAGCAGGAATCCGCTGTCGTGGCCGGCAGCCCGGGCCGCCTCCGCGGCGCTTGCCACGTCGTCCGCCGGCAGGCCCGCCAGGTCGCTGGCATCATCGAGCAACAGGGCGGCCGATTTCATCCCTTCCTTCACCCGCTGCCCGAATTCGGTGCCCAGCTGGGCCAGCTCGGCGTTGATGGCCCGCAGGCGTTCCTGGCCGGCGTCGTCCAGCTGGATGCCGGACTGGCGGAACTCCTTGAGGTATTCCTCCACCAGCCGGCCTGATTCGGCGTCGAGACGGTCGGTGTCGATCGCGGAAAACCTGTCGAACAAGGCCCGATTGAGATATATCTCGTCCTGGTGGGCTGACAGGAGCGGCGACAGTTCCGTTTCCAGTTCCCTGATCCGCGGCGAGGCGTCGGCGGAAACCAGCGTGAAGAAGGCAGCTGCCGCCCGGTTCAGCAGTTGCCCCGAGCGCTCCATGGCAAGTGCAGTATTTTCGAAGGTCGGGGCCTCTTCAGAGTCTGTGATGGCGTTGATCTCGCGCACGTGTTCCGCCAACCCTGTCCTGACGGCCTCCCCGTAGTGCTCAGCGGTGAGGACTGCAAAGGGCGGCAGGCCATACGGCAAGGGACTCGGGGTCAGCAGCGGGTTCGTCATGGGGTAAACCTTTCACAGCAGGCCACGCTTCTCAATTATCCGAAAAGGCGGCTGCGGCGCGTGGCCCTCCCTAGAATTGCGAGTGCGTGCCACGAACGGCCCGCACTTTGCGTGTCCTTTGCCTGGATCCGCAGCAGGTTGCCACCACGAAGGGATCCGGCCAATGACCAAGCCTGCCAAGAGGCCACGGGCCGCCATCCTGGGAATGCCCCTCCGCTGGATGGGTCCCGGGGCGGTGCTGGTGTTGGCAGTGGCGTACGCCTTGTTCTGGTATGCGGTGCGTCCGGCGGGGGAACCTGTCCTTGGCTACGTGGGTCAGCTTTTCGGCGGGGAGTCGGTCCTGCTGTACTCGATTGCCTTGGTCCTGGTCAGCACGCTCCCGCACGTCGAACCGATTTTTGGCGGAGTTGACCACGCGGCCATCTGGCACCGGAGGGCGGCAATCTCGGCAACTGTCCTGTTGTTGCCGCACATTGAATTTGCGGCCAGCCCCGAGGCCACCAGCTTGGGCAAGATGCTGGCCGTGGTGGCCATCTGCGGCCTTATGGCGCTGGTGGTGTGGGCTGTCCTCCCGCGGTGGCGGACCATGCTTCCGGCGGCCGCCCGCCGCGTCGTCATCGCCTCGCTGCAAACCCGGGCCTTCCAACTGGCAGGCCGCGTGCTCGGTGGCTATGAACGCTGGCGCGGCTTCCACCGGCTGACCGGACTGTTCGTGGCTGCCGGATTCCTGCACGGCCTGCTGGATGCCAGCGCCTTCGAGGCGGCCCCCGCGTTGCGGTGGAGCTACGTGGCCATCGGGGCGACGGGTCTGGCGTTCTATGCCTATCGGGAGCTGCTTTCCCGCCACTTCCTGCCGCACCACGATTACCAGGTATCGGGCGTCCGGACGGTCGCTGCGGACCTGGTGGAGGTGGCCCTCCGTCCCCTGGGCCGCCCCCTGGGTTTCAAACCCGGGCAGTTTGCCATGATCTACCTGGAAACGGCAGAAGGCTGGCAGCGGCATCCATTTTCCATTTCCGGGCCCGCGGGCGAGGGCGGCATCAGCATCACGGTGAAGGCTCTGGGGGACCACACCACCAGGCTTCCGGACGTCATCCAGCCGGGGATGCCGGCGGTGGTCGGCGGCCCCTACGGACGTTTCGACCGGCACCGCGGCACATTTGACCAGGTCTGGATCGCCGGCGGCGTGGGCATCACGCCGTTCCTCAGCTGGCTCCGGTCACTCGACGGGGAACTGCATGAAAACGTCCATTTCTTCGTCACGTCGGCGGGACCCTCCCCGTTCGCCGACGAGATCGCCGCCGTCGCCAGGAACCATCCGCGGCTTATGGTCCACATGGTGGACACCGCGGCGGACGGCCGCCTGACCCCTGAGTTGGTCCTGGAAGCCGTGGGCACCGAACCGCGCAGGCTGTCGGTGTTCATGGGCGGCCCGGACACCATGCTGCGCCAGTTCCGGAAGGCCTTCCGGGCAGCCGGAGTCCGCCGGGCCAACATCCACCGCGAGTATTTTCAATGGCGCTAGGCGGCGGCGCCCGCGTGCGGCAGTGACTTTAGCGGGGCCTGCGGGCTGCGTGCTCCCGCGCCAGGACAGCGTAGGCATCGTCCGGTGTTCCGGGGGAGAAGCTGCCGAACTTTCGTTCTGCCGCGGTCCGGATCAGGAAGTCTGCAATGGCCGGGTTCTTCGGCAGCAGGGAACCGTGCAGGTAGCTGGCCACAATATTGCGGTACCGGGCACCTTCGTGGCCGTCAGTGCTGTTGTTTCCTGTGCCCTTGGGAACCGTGCCCAGGGGCCTGACCCCGCTGCCCAGGGTGGTTTGCCCGCTGTGGTTTTCGTAGCCAAGGACTTCGCCGAACTCGCTGGTTGACACCTTGACATTACCGATCAGGCGCTCGTCCGTGCCGTGGGTTTCGACGTCAAGGATGCCGATGCCCGGAATCACTGCACCGGTGCGGGTCTTGAAGAAGCGGCCAAAAAGCTGGTAGAGGCCGCAAATGACCAGCATGGGCGCCCCTTCTTCGGCCAGTTCCCGCAATTCGCCGGCCCGGGCCTGCAGATCGTCCTGGATCACCAGCTGCCCGCTGTCCTGGCCGCCACCACCGACGATGATGTCCACATTGTCGGGAAAAGGATCGCCCACGTTGTATTCAAGGACATCGGGCGTGTAGCCGTGCCAGGCGATCCTGCGTTGCAGGACCAGGGCGTTGCCCCAGTCGCCGTAAATGTTCATGTCCCGCGGGTAGAGCTGCACCACGCGGAGCGTGCCCTTGGACGGAGCGGCAGCGGTCGAGGCTTCGGCTGGGTTCACGAGACAACCTCCACGGTGGTGATTTTGGCCAGCTCACGGCGGATGGCCAGCATGGCGGTGTATGTGCAGAAGATCCGCTTGGGCTTCCCGCGTCCTTCCCTGATGAAAGCCGCCAGTGCGGGGGCGGTCTCGGGCTGGACAGCGCCGATACGGACGTCGTCGTACTGCAGCCGGAGGGCCATGTCATAGGCCCTGGAACCGGTCAGCTGGTCAACACCTTCGGCCCGGAGCGAATCGAATTCCACATCCCACAGCCAGGACATGTCCCGGCCGTCGGCGTAGTTGTCATTGATCGCGATCATGGTGGCATACCCGCCGGCCGGGAAGGACTTGAGCCCCAGCCGGAATCCGCTCGGGTTCTTCACCAGGACAAGGTCGAGTGGCAGTCCATCGACGGTCAGGCTTTCGCCGCGTCCAAACGCGGGCGCCACCCGGGAGAGCGCCTCCAACAACGTGGCGTGGTTGGCGGTGGCGGCTCCGCCGCCGCAAATGCTGCGGGCCAGCGTCAATGCCGCCGCGGCGTTGAAGATGTTGTATACGCCCCGCAGCTTCATCGCCGTGGTGACCGTTCCGCCGTCGTACGCAAACTCGGCGCTGTCCGCGCCCACCTTCAGCAGTACGACGTCGGCCGGCGGCTTTGCGGGCAGGGCCGCCGGAGCAGGGCTGCCGGGGGCTGCGCGCATGTCGTCGTCGTTGGGAAAGGTTCCCAGCAACGATTCGTCCAGGCCGAAGTACTTGACCTCCTGGCCGGTGAGGGTGTCCGCGATGCGTGCCACCCGCGGGTCCTCACGGTTCAGGACAACGGTTCCGGTGGTCTTGGCGGCGATGTGCTGGAGCAGCTGGGCGGTCTTGTCGATCTCGCCAAAGCGGTCCAGCTGGTCGCGCAGCACATTCAGCAGCAGGCAGTAGCGGGGCGGGACGCTGTTCACGAAGTGCACCGCGTGGGCTTCGTCGAGTTCCAGGACCGCGACGTCGGCGTCCAGCCGGCCACGCCAGTCCACTTCGCCCAGGAGCGCCGCCGCCACGCCGCGGGTGAAGTTGCTGCCGGTGCGGTTGGTGAAAACCTTCAGACCCTGGCTTTCGAGCAGTTCAACCACCATTTTCGTGGTGGTGGTCTTGCCGTTGGTGCCGCTGACGACGGCCACGCCGTGGGGGAGGGTGCTGAGCGTCCGCCGCATGAACCCGGGATCGATTTTCTCGACCACCAGGCCCGGCAGGGCCGAGCCGCCGCCCCGAAGCCGGGATACCCGGCGGACCAGCTTGCCGAGCGGAACACTGAAGAAGACCATGTTTTGAATATATCCCAGCAACGGCATGCAACCGCTGCCGGAAAGGTGCTGCCGGACCGCGGGCCGCGGGCCTGGCCGTATGCTGGAGGGATGACAAATCCCCCTTCAGCGGCTCCTGCGCGCGCGGGAGCAGGCCTGCGGATCGGTGTCCTGGCCCTGCAAGGCGATTTCCGCGAGCATCTCCACGCGGCCGAGGCCACCGGCGCCCGCGGCGTGCCGGTGCGGCGCCCCCGGGAGCTGGACGGCCTGGACGGCCTCATCATCCCCGGCGGAGAATCGACCACCATCGACAAGCTCGCCCGGGCCTTCGAGCTCGCCGATCCGCTCCGGAAGTACATCGCCGAAGGGCTCCCCGTCTACGGCTCGTGCGCCGGGATGATCCTGCTCGCCTCGGACATCGCGGATCCCGCAACCGATCTCTCCGGCGCCCCGCAGCAGACATTCGGAGGACTGGACATCACCGTCCGCCGCAACGCGTTCGGGCGCCAGCGGGAGTCCTTCGAAACCGACCTGGACTTCAAGGGGCTGGACTTCAGCGCCACCGAATCCGGGGTGGCCCCTGTGCACGCCGTCTTCATCCGTGGCCCGTGGGTGGAGCGGGTGGGCCCGGGAGTGGAAGTCCTCGCCCAGGTTGAGCCGGCGGACCCGGAGCACGCCTCCCACGCCGTCCCGCTGCCCGGGGCGGCTAGAATTGTGGCAGTGCGTTCCGGCCAGCTGCTGGCCACCTCCTTCCACCCGGAAGTGACTGGCGAAAAACGCGTACACGAACTTTTTATCCGCATGATCAGAGGAGAAGCGTAAAGCATGTCAGGCCACTCCAAATGGGCGACGACCAAGCACAAAAAGGCGATCATTGACAGCCGCCGCGCAAAGTCGTTCGCCAAGCTGATCAAGAACATCGAAGTAGCCGCCCGGATGGGCGGCCCGGACCTCGCGGGCAACCCGGGCCTGGAACTGGCGGTAACCAAGGCCAAGAAGACCTCGGTCCCCAACGACAACATCGATCGCGCCATCAAGCGCGGCGCCGGCCTCACCGGCGAAGTGGTGGACTACACCGAGATCATGTACGAGGCCCGTGGCCCCCAGGGCTCGGCGCTGCTGATCGAGTGCCTCACGGACAACAAGAACCGCGCGGCCTCCGAGGTCCGCCTGGCCATCTCCCGCAACGGCGGCACCATTGCCGATCCCGGGTCGGTCAGCTACCTCTTCACGCGCAAGGGCGTGGTTAACCTGCCCAAGAACGGCCTGAGCGAGGACGACGTCCTGATGGCCGTGCTGGACGCAGGCGCCGAGGAAGTGAAGGACAACGGCGAGACCTTCGAGATCCACTCGGAACCGGGTGACCTGCAGGCCATCCGCGAGGCGCTGACGGAAGCCGGCATCGAATACGACACCGACGAGGTGGAGTTCGTCCCGTCGATGCAGGTGGAACTCGACGTCGACGGCGCCCGGAAGTTCCTGAAGCTGGCAGACGCCCTCGAAGACCTCGACGACGTCCAGAACGTCTACAGCAACGCCGACCTCAGCGACGAAGTCCAGGCTGCCCTGGAATCAGAGTGACGTCCCGCCTTGCCAACTAAGACCCGGCACCGGCGTTGACGCTCCGCGTCCTGGGCGTCGACCCCGGCCTGACCCGTTGCGGGATCGGCGTGGTGGACGTCGAGCGGAACCGCAGGGCCACCATGGTGGCCGTCGGTGTGGTGGGCACCTCGCCCGAGGAATCGCTGGACCGGCGGCTGCTGGTGATCGCCACCGCCATCGACGAGTGGCTGGACCGGTACGAACCCGAGGTCCTCGCCGTCGAACGCGTCTTTTCGCAGCTGAACGTCAGCACCGTCATGGGCGTGGCGCAGGCGTCCGGCGTCGTCATCGCGGCGGCCGCCCGCCGCGGCATCCCGGTGGCCCTCCATACGCCGTCGGAAGTGAAGGCGGCGGTCACCGGGAGCGGTTCGTCCAACAAGGACGCCGTGACCAAGCTGGTCACCAAGATCCTCCGCCTCGAGGCGCCGCCGCGGCCGGCTGATGCCGCCGACGCGCTGGCTCTGGCCATCACCCACGCGTGGCGGGCCGGGAGCGGTGCGGCCGTGGCGACCACCGGGCCGGGCAGTTCGTCCTTGACGCCGGCCCAGCGGGCGTGGGCCGAAGCTGAGGCCAAGGCGCGCCGCGCACGCTGAATGTCCCTGCCGCTTGCTAGGGTATTCGTAGATATGTTCGGATAGCCGGGTGCTCACTGCGAGGCCGGCGATACAACGGGAGCCCGGCCTTGATCAGTTTCCTCCGCGGAACCGTAGCGCACGTCGGCCTGTCCACGGCCGTCATCGACCTCAATGGCGCAGGCATGAGCGTGAACGCGACGCCGCAGACCCTCAGCCGGCTGCAGGTGGGTGAACAGGGGCAGCTCTTCACGTCACTGATCGTACGGGAGGATTCGCTGACGCTTTTCGGCTTCGCCTCCGACGACGAACGCGAGGTTTTCGACGTCCTGCTCAGTGTCAGCGGGGTCGGACCCAGGCTTGCCCTTGCCGTGCTGGCGGTCCATGAGCCGGAGGCTATCCGCGTCGCCGCGCACACGGGGGACAGCAAGACGTTCACCAAGGTTCCGGGGATCGGTCCCAAGGTGGCGGGCCGGATCGTGCTGGAGCTGGCCGGCAAGCTTGTTCCGCACGGGACCGCTCCCTCGGCCGGTGCCGCAACCCCCGCCGAGGCCGCCTGGAAGCCGCAGGTAATCGCGGCGATGACCAGCCTTGGCTGGTCTGAAAAAGACGCGTCGGGCAGCATCGAGAAGGCCTTGGCCGACGAACCCGAGGTCTCCTTCCGCGGCAATGTTCCGGAGATCCTGCGCACCACGCTCCGCTGGTTGGGCCAGGACGGTGCCCGGGCAGGCAACCGCGTAGGCAGCCGTGGCTGAACCGTCCCTGGTTGCGGCGGGGGAGGAGCCGGAAGAGCGGGCCATCGAGGCGGCGCTGCGGCCTAAGAACCTCGATGATTTTGTTGGGCAGCACCGGGTCCGCAAGCAGCTGTCCCTGGTGTTGCAGGCCTCCCGGATGCGCGGGCGGACGGCGGACCACGTGCTGTTTTCGGGGCCTCCCGGCCTCGGCAAGACCACGCTGGCCATGATCGTTGCCGCGGAGATGAATGCGCCCTTGCGGCTCAGCAGCGGCCCCGCCATCCAGCATGCCGGCGACCTCGCTGCGATCCTGTCCTCCCTGTCGGAGGGCGAGGTGCTGTTCCTGGACGAAATTCACCGCATGTCCCGGCCCGCAGAAGAAATGCTGTACATGGCCATGGAAGACTTCCGCGTGGACATCGTGGTGGGGAAGGGAGCCGGCGCAACCGCCATTCCGTTGGAGCTCCCGCCGTTCACCCTGGTGGGCGCCACCACCCGGGCCGGGCTGCTCCCGGGCCCGCTCCGGGACCGGTTCGGCTTTACCGGCCACCTCGAGTTCTACTCCGTTCCCGAACTTGAGCTGGTCCTGCGGCGCTCCGCCGGCCTGCTGGACCTGAAAGTGAACTCCGCGGGTTTCGCCGAAATCGCAGGCCGTTCCCGTGGCACCCCCCGCATTGCCAACCGGCTCCTGCGCCGGGTCCGGGACTGGGCGCTGGTGCACGGCATCGAGCAGATCGACTCACGGGCAGCTTCAGCCGCCCTGGACATGTACGAAGTGGACAAGAAGGGCCTTGACCGGCTGGACCGGGCCGTCCTTGAGGCCCTGATCACCAAGTTCGGCGGCGGCCCCGTAGGCCTGTCCACGCTCGCCATCGCCGTCGGTGAAGAAACCGAAACCGTGGAGACGGTGGCGGAACCCTTCCTGGTCCGCGAGGGCCTGCTGGGGCGGACCCCCCGCGGCCGGATCGCCATGGCGCCCGCCTGGACGCACCTGGGCTACGCCATCCCGTCGGGAGTCTTCGCGCAGGAACAGCTGGACCTTTTCGATTCCGGGGAAGAAGCCGCCGGCGCCGGCGAATGGGCCCCGGAAGGCCAATAGCAGGCTGCCTTCAGCTTTTCCCTTTAGACTGGTATGACGCCCGGCACGTTCGGCGCTTTGTTTCGCCGGTGGCCCTGACGCCTCCGTCGCTTGGGGAAGGAACCGTCAGGCTTTGCCTGCATCTACATCCCGCCCCGGCTGAAGCGAGGCCGACGTCGCTGGAAAACCGGCAACACCCACGCAAAAGAACGGAATTCCCCTTGGATCCAATGTCAATTCTCCTGTTCGTCATGCTCGGCGTCTTCATCTTCATGATGTTCCGCCGCAACAAGAAGACGCAGCAGCAGCAGGCAGAGCTCCAGTCGAAGTTTGCCCCGGGCGTGGAGGTCATGACCAGCTTCGGCCTTTTCGGCCGGATCGTGGACATCGACGAAGCAGAGAACAAGGTCACCCTTGAACTGTCCCCCGGAAACCTTGCCACCGTGCACCGCCAAGCGGTGACCAAGGTGGTCGAGCCTGCAGCTGAGCCGGCCGCCGCCTCGCCTGCCGTCCCCGACGATGCTTCCTCGCTCACCACCCCGGAGACGGGCAGCCCAGTGACGGGCACTGAGACTCCCGAGGAAACCCTGAAGCGCCTCAACGACGAGGGCAAGAAGGACAGCTAGGCCCGCTGGCTCCTTTCCTCCCTCTACCGCTGCGGATTGCCGCCGGCGCAGGCTGCAGCCCGCGCCGGCGGTTCTTCCGCGAATAAGAGAAAGATCGACAATGGCACGAACTGGCCGCAAGAAACCAGGGCTGCGCGTCCTGGTCTGGCTTGGCGTACTCCTGGCAGCACTGACCGCCGTCCTGGCGGGCGGCACCATCGCCGGACAAGCCAGCTGGGCACCCAAACTGGCCCTGGACCTCGAAGGCGGCACCCAGATGATCCTGGCGCCGAAGGTTGAGGGTGGTTCGGACATTAACGAACAGCAACTCAACCAGGCCGTGGCGATCATCCGCCAGCGCGTGGACGGCTCTGGCGTCTCCGAAGCGGAAATCAGCACCCAGTCCGGCCGCAACGTGGTGGTCAGCCTTCCCGGCACGCCCTCGGCTGAAACCCGGAACCTGATCCAGGCATCCGCCGACATGAACTTCCGCCCCGTGATCCTCAACGGTGACGGAGCAGCGGTGCCGCCGGAATCACAGACCCCGGACGACCAGCTGCCCAAGCCGACCGCTGCGCCGGCCAACAGCAGCGACACCAACTGGATCACGCCGGAAATCTACAAGCAGTTCGAAGCGCTGGACTGCAACAGCGCCGCAGCCGAGAAATCACAGCGGTCAGATCCCACCAAGCCATTGGTAACCTGCGAACCCGCCACCGCCAAAACCCCTGCCATCAAGTACATTTTGGGGCCGGTGGAGGTCAAGGGAACGAACATCGTCACCTCGTCCTTCCAGCTGCAGCAGGGCGCGCAAGGCGCGGTCACCAATGACTGGGCCGTGAACATCCAGTTCGACGCCGAAGGCACGGCCAAGTTCAAGGACGTCACCGAGCGCCTGAACCAGTTCTACGTCGCCGCTGGGGGCGAGTCTGGCACCGATCCCAAGTCCCAGTTCGCCATTGTGCTTGACGATCAGGTCATCTCCGCTCCCCGCTCGCTGGCAGTCATCACTGACGGACGCCCGCAGATCACGGGCGGCTTCACCGAGCAAACCGCCAAGGCGTTGTCCGACCAGCTGCGCTTTGGGGCTCTGCCCATCAGCTTCGACATCCAAAGCGAGCAGCAGATTTCGGCCACCCTCGGTGGTGAACAGCTGCGTATGGGCCTTTTGGCCGGCTTGATCGGCCTCCTCCTTGTGGTGGTCTACTCGCTGTTCCAGTACCGGGCGCTCGGATTTGTCACCATCGCATCCCTGGTGGTGGCCGGAGCCCTGACCTACCTGGCCATCGCGATCCTCGGCTGGACCGAGAACTACCGGCTGTCCCTGGCGGGCGTCGCGGGCATTATCGTCGCCATCGGCCAGACGGCGGACTCGTTCATTGTTTACTTTGAACGCATCCGTGACGAACTGCGTGAGGGCCGCGGCCTGGTGTCCGCCGTCGAAAACGGCTGGAAGCGCGCCAAGCGCACCGTCCTGGCCTCCAAGGCGGTCAACCTCCTCGCTGCGCTGGTCCTGTATTTCGTCGCTGTGGGCAACGTGCGGGGGTTCGCTTTCACCCTTGGCCTGACAGCCATCGCCGACCTCATCGTGGTGTTCATGTTCACGCACCCCACGCTGCAGCTCCTGGCGCGCACCAAGTTCTTCGGTGAGGGCCATAAGTTCTCCGGCCTGGATCCGGAGCGGCTCGGAGCGGTGCCCCTGTACCGCGGTGCCGGTCGCATCCGGACCCCGGAGGACCGGCCCATGGCGGT
This sequence comes from Pseudarthrobacter sp. MOO14, assembly GCF_058267675.1. Classification (NCBI taxonomy): domain Bacteria; kingdom Bacillati; phylum Actinomycetota; class Actinomycetes; order Micrococcales; family Micrococcaceae; genus Pseudarthrobacter; species Pseudarthrobacter sp. MOO14. Next base: position 373,870 of record NZ_CM177849.1, on the reverse strand, counting down.
GCGCGGCAAGAATGCCGGTGCCGCAGCCGAGGCCGAACGACGCATGACCATCGCCGAACGGCGCCTGGCGGAGAAGCAGGAACAGCTCGCCGGCTCGTCGAAGACCTCCGCGAAGGAGAACAAGTAATGTCAGGCTTCGCCAGTTTTGGTAACGAGCTCTACACCGGAAAGCGCTCCTACGACTTTGTGGGCGCCAAGAAGATCTGGTTCCTCATCGCTGCCGTGGCAGTGGCCCTGTCCATCCTCATCCCGGTGGCCAAGGGCGGCTTCAACCTCGGCATCGAATTCCGGGGCGGCTCTGAATTCACGGTCTCCAATGTTAAGACGACCGACGCCATCGTGGGTGAGCGCGCCGTCACCGATGTGGTGGCCGGCAGTGTCCCCCGCGTGGCGAACGTCGCGGGCAACACCATGCGGATCCAGACCGACAAGCTGACCGATGACGAAACCCTCAAGATCAAGCAAGGCCTGACCACGGCCTACGGAGTCACCGACAACGAAGTGACATCCACGTTCGTCGGTCCCACCTGGGGTGCTGACGTGACCAAGCAGGCGTTGATCGGCCTGGCGGTCTTCGTGCTCCTCGCGGCGTTGCTGATGGCCCTCTACTTCCGCACCTGGAAGATGTCGCTGTCGGCTCTTGCCGGCATGGCGGTGACGATGTTCATCACCGCCGGGGTCTACGCCCTCAGCGACTTTGAGGTCACGCCGTCGGCCATCATCGGCTTCCTCACGGTTCTCAGCTACTCGCTGTATGACACCGTGGTGGTCTTCGACAAGATCCGGGAAAACACCTCCGGCATTGATGCCTCCACCCGCCGGACTTTCGGCGAGGAGGTCAATCTTGCCGTCAACCAAACCCTGGTCCGTTCCATCAACACCATGATGGTGGCCATCCTCCCCGTCGGAGCCATTCTCTTCATCGGGGCCGGGCTTTTGGGTGCGGGAACCCTGCGCGACCTGTCGCTGGCCTTGTTCGTCGGCATCCTCATCGGCACCGCCGCGACCATCTTCGTGGCCGCCCCGATGTACGCGTGGCTCCGCCAGGGCGAACCGGACCTCGTCAAGCAGGCGCGGCGCGTGGAACAACGGCGGGCGGGTGCGGCGGAACGGCCAGTTCCGGCCTCGCCGGCCCAAGCCTGATCCGCCGCCGACGGCACCCGTTACTCCCGAAAGACCGGGCAACGCATCCTCTGCGTTGCCCGGTCTTCGCATATGCGGGGCCGGTTATAAAAGTCACTGCCTTGGGGAATAGACTGGGGTAATTAAATGGTGGTGAGGGGTGCTTCATTGGAAGAACGATCGGCGTCGGCGCCTACGGCAGAGGATGATAAGAATCCTGCCGGTGTACAGGCCGGTATGGCATCTTCGGCGCGCCCCGGTTCGTTGGTTCCCGTGGACAATTCAGGCTCGCGCGCCACGTTTCCCGGCCGCCGTGAGCGCACCAGGTCCCGGCTTGCCCGCCTGACCGGACGGGGGACGGCCACATACTCGCCCATCCTCGAACCACTGCTGCGGACGGTCCGGGCCAACAATCCCAAAGAGGACTTCGACCTCATCCAGCGCGCGTTCGACGTCGCCGAGCGAAGCCACCGCGGGCAAAAACGCAAGAGTGGCGACCCCTACATCACCCACCCAGTGGCCGTCGCCACCATCCTGGCAGAACTAGGGCTCAGCGGCACCACCCTGGCAGCGGCCCTGCTGCATGACACCGTGGAGGACACCCCGTATACCCTGGCGGACCTGAAACGGGACTTCGGGCCCGAAGTGGCCATGCTGGTGGACGGCGTGACCAAACTGGACAAGGTCAGTTTCGGCGAAGCCGCTCAGTCCGAGACGGTCCGCAAGATGGTCGTCGCCATGGCCAAGGACATCCGGGTGCTGATGATCAAGCTGGCGGACCGGCTGCACAATGCGCGCACTTGGCGGTTCGTGTCCGCTGAGTCGTCAGCCCGCAAGGCGCGGGAGACCCTGGAGATTTTCGCTCCGCTCGCGCACCGCCTGGGCATGAACACCATCAAATGGGAGTTGGAGGACCTGTCCTTCGCGGCGCTCTATCCCAAGGTGTACGAAGAGATTGTCCGGATGGTGGGGGACCGGACCCCCGAGCGGGAAAAGAGCCTGGGCGTCATCCGCGACCAGATCACCGAGGACCTGCGTGCCGCCCGCATCAAGGCCACCATCACCGGCCGGCCCAAGCACTATTACTCGATCTACCAAAAGATGATTGTCCGCGACAAGGACTTCGACGACATCAATGACCTCATGGGTGTCCGTGTCCTGGTGGACTCCGTCCGGGACTGCTATGCAGCCCTGGGCACCATGCATTCGCGCTGGAACCCGTTGCCCGGCAGGTTCAAGGATTACATCGCGATGCCCAAATTCAACATGTACCAGTCCCTGCACACCACCGTGATCGGCCCCGGCGGCAAGCCGGTGGAAATCCAGATCCGGACGCACGAAATGCACCGCCGGGCCGAATACGGCGTGGCCGCACACTGGAAGTACAAAGACCAGCCGAACCGCACCGCCGTCGGCCCCGGAAGCCCGCGCGACGGCGACATGGGCTGGCTGCGCTCCCTGGTGGACTGGCAGCAGGAGACATCCGATCCCGGAGAGTTCCTGGACTCGCTCCGCTTTGAAATCAACGCCCGCGAAGTGTTCGTCTTCACCCCCAAGGGCGAGGTCATGGCGTTGCCGGCGGGATCGACGCCCGTTGACTTCGCCTACGCCGTGCACACCGAAGTTGGGCACCGCACCATCGGCGCCCGCGTCAACGGGAAGCTGGTTCCGCTCAACAGCGAACTGAACCACGGCGACTGGGTGGAGATCTTCACCTCGAAGGCCGAGGGCGCCGGCCCCAGCCAGGACTGGCAGCACTTCGTCAAAAGCGCGCGGGCCCGCAACAAGATCCGGCAGTGGTTCAGCAAGGAACGCCGCGAAGAGGCGATCGACCGCGGCAAGGAACTGCTGACCCGCGCCATGCGGAAGCAGAACCTTCCGCTGCAGCGGCTGATGACCCACGAGGCCCTGGCTGCCGTGGCCGAGGAATTCAAGTACACCGACATCTCCGGCCTCTACGCGGGCGTGGGTGACGGCCACACCTCGGCCCAGTCCGTCATGGAAAAGCTCATCGAGAGCCTGGGCGGCAACGAAAGCGCCGATGACGACGTCGAAGAAGTCAGCATCCCCACCCAGGTCAGCAAGGCCCGCTTCTCCGATTCCGGCGTTGTGGTCCGCGGCGTGGGCGACGTCTGGGTGAAGCTGGCCCGTTGCTGTACCCCCGTGCCGCCGGATCCCATCCTCGGGTTCGTGACCAGGGGTTCGGGCGTTTCCGTGCACCGCACCGACTGCACCAACATCTCGGACCTCAAGGACCAGCCCGACCGGATCGTGGACGTTGACTGGGCGCCCACCCAGTCAAGCGTGTTCCTGGTGGAAATCCAGGTAGAGGCGCTCGACCGCAAATCGCTGCTCTCCGATGTCACCCGCGTCTTGTCGGAGAACCACGTGAACATCCTGGCGGCCAGTGTCCACACGTCCACCGACCGGGTGGCCATCTCAAAGTTCGCTTTTGAAATGGGCGACCCCAAGTACCTCAGCCACGTGTTGAGCGCGGTCCGACGGATCGACGGCGTGTTCGATGTCTACCGCACCACCGGGAACAAGCGCCGGAGCTAGCAGCGCCAGTTTTTCCAGCGCTGCCCGCTTGTGGGGAACCCGGGGTGTGGCTTCGATGGCACGGACAAGCAGCCGGAGTCCCACGTCCTGCTGCGGCCTGGCCAGTAAGGCCGTGAGGGCAGGCAGGGCTCGTTCCGCATCCACGTGCAGGGCAATATCCAGCGCCGTCCGCAGCGGGGTGGAGACCATCAGCCCGCCCAGGCTGATGACATCGAGCGGACCAAGCTTCACTTCGTGAAGGGTGCAGCCGCGCGTGTTCCGCAGGCTCGATACCCTCCGTTTCGTATCCACCAGCAGTGCCAGCCGGTCAGGTTCCGCGGCACAACCGAAGATCCAGGCAGCGGTCATCCGGCCGGCCACCACACGTTGCCGTACCGCCGCGGGGACCACTGCGGCGGCCGCCCGGGCCCGGAGCTTCGGCGAGGCGGGCATCCCGGGCAGGGTGTAGCCGTGTTGGTGGAACCGGGCCAGCAGTCCGTCGGCGGCGAGGGACTGCAGTTCGGGCGCAGCAAAGGGAGCCCCTGGGGCGTAGAGCTCCGGAAAACGGGGCGCTGAGGCGGCGTCTGTGCCCTGGAGTTGGCTGCCTGCACCGGGAGTGCCCGCAACGGAAGTGCCCGCAACGGAAGTGCTGGGTTGCCCGGGAGCCGGAGGAACTGGTGCTGTGGCCATGTCCCCATCCTGCCCGGATGGCCGTTAACGAGCACAGGCCCGGTCCGGGTTATGTGGATAACCGGACCGGGCCCGCGTCAGTCAGGGGAAGCGTCAGGACAGCTCGCTGGCCGAGCGCTGGATCTGGTCCAGCCATGCCTGGCGGGCTTCGAGGGCTTCCTGGGCGGCCTTGATCTTGCGCTGGTCGCCGCTCTTCTCTGCCTTTGCGAGGTCCTCCTGGAGCCCTGCAATGGCGGACTCCAGCTGTGACAGGGCGCTGTTGGTGCGGGCCTTGCGCTCCGGGTTGGACCGCTGCCACTGCTCTTCCTCGGCGTGGCGGACGGCGTCCTCCACCTTCCGCAGGCCTGCTTCAATCCGGCCCATGTCTGCCCGGGGCACCTTGCCTGCTTCTTCCCAACGGTCACGGACGGACTGCAGTGCCTTCTTTGCGGCCGCGAGGTCATTCACCGGGAGGATCGCGTTGGCCTCAGCCAGCAGCTCCTCCTTGACGGCGAGGTTGGCCGTGTACTCCTGGTCAATCTCGTCGTTGGCAGCCTGGCGGGAGGTGAAGAACACGTCCTGGGCGGCGCGGAACCGGGCCCACAGTGCGTCGTCGTCCTTCCGGCTGGCGCGCGGCGATGCCTTCCACTGGTCCATCAGCCGGCGGTACTCTCCGGCGGCGAAGCCCCAGTCCGTCGAGGTGGACAGCGCCTCAGCCTCGGCGATCAGCTTCTCCTTGGCGGCCTTGGCCGCCGAGTTGTTGCTGTCCAGCTGCGAGAAATACGCCCTGCGGTGGCGGTCGAAGACGGTACGTGCAGCCCTGAACCGCTTCCACAGTGCATCCTCGTTGCTGCGGCCCAGCCGGACACCGCTCTTCTGCGCGGCCTTCCAGTTCTCGAACAACTCGTTCATCCGGGCACTGGAAGTCTTCCACTGCGTCTGCGCGGGATCCTGGCCGGAGATCTCCTCCGCTTCAGCCACGATGGCTTCCCTGGCCGCGAGTTCGGCGGCGCGGACGGCGTCGTGCTCGGCCTTTTCGGCTTTCTCGAGTTCCGTGATCTGGCCGGCCAGCTTTTCCAGCCTGGCCTCGGCGGCGCGGAGGTCGCCCACCATGTTTCGCTCGGCGAGCTGCTCGTGCAGGTGGGTCACGGTCTTCTGCATGTCAGTGCTGGGAGCCTTGGAGCTGACCCGCTGTTCCAGGAGCACGATCTGTGCCACGACGTCGTCGTACTTCCGGGCGAAGTAGATCAGGGCTTCCTCGCCGCTGACGCCGGGGTACTGCCCAACCGGGTGCTCACCGCCGTCGATCGTCAGGTAAACGTGGCCGTCCCCTTCCACCCGGCCCCACTTGGAGGCCTCGGCGACGGACGTGCTGGGAGCGGCAGGAACGGGTGCGGCGGCAGGAGCGGCTGCAGCAGGCTTCGGGCGCGACGCAAACGCGGCAGGAGAAGGCGCGGAAGGCCGGGGGCCCGCAGCAGGTGCTGCGGAAGGCGTTTCCTCGGGAGCGGCCTCTTCCGGGGCTGCGGATGCCGGTGGGTTGGTTGCTTCGGTGCCGGCGCCTTCGCTGATGTCCGAGGCCGCCGCCACGGTCAGGTCTGTTGCTGTTTCGTCGGATTTCTGACTGTCTGTCACCGCTAAAAGTCTTTCGCTTGGAGGGAAATACTCACGTACTGCACCGTGTCCGCTTGGGCCCGGCGTCCTACTTCAGAGAAAACGAGTCTATCGTGACTGGTTGGATCGGTGCGCCGTCTGTGTCACTGGCCCCGGGCTTAATACCTGCGGCGGCAATCTTGGTCACTGCGTCCAGCCCGGAGGTCACTTTGCCCACCACCGTGTAGCCGCCGGCAGAGTCAGGATTGATGACAGTGTCCTTGTAGACAATGAAGAACTGCGTGCCGTTTCCGTAGGCGTTGTTGCCGCTCCGCGCCACGGCGATGGTTCCTGCGGGATATTTGTTGTCGGCAGGGGCATTTTCCAAGGGGCCCCAGGTGTAGTTCGGGTCACCCTGGCCGTCACCGTTGGCGGAGCCGCATTGCAGGACACCGAACTGGTCCGCCGTGGTCAAGCGGTGGCAGGTCTTGCCGTTGAAAAAGCCTTGGTCGCTGAGTGACTTGAACACTGCGGCCGCTTGGGGCGCCTTGGTGCCGTCCACTTCCACGCCAAGGGGGCTGCCGTTCAGCGACAGCTCACCGGAGAATGTCTTGCCGGCGGCGGTCTCGGCTGCGGGAATGTTCGCCCCGTTGGATACTTGCGGAGACGGGGTGGCGGAGGCGCTTGCGGACGCCGACGGGTCGGTCAGCCCGGCCTGCGCGGCAGCGTATTCGTCCTCGGTGGGATTTCCGGCGAAGGCGGTGAGTTGAAGCACGACGGCGAGCGCGACGGCGGCGGCTCCCGCGCCGGCGGCCACGAGGTTGTCGCGTTTGCGCCGCTTCTCCTGGCTGCGCCGCAGCTCGCGCTTGGCCTCCATTTGCTGGATGCGCCGTTTTGTTTCGCGGGCACTGCGTGAACTGGCCGCCAAGGGTCCTCCTCGTCGTCGGGCTGCTGATGCCCGGCGGATGGCCGCCGGGCGCAGGTGGGGCCGCCATCAGCGCCGGTCCGCTGCATTAGAGATGCACACGGATGGCGCATAAACTGGCTGCCGCACATAGTTTATGCATGGCTGGCTGTGCTGCCGCCGAACGTCGCCTTGGAGCGGCGCGCGGGCAGCCCCCGGCGCACCTTTCACCGTAAGGAGAACTTTCCCCATGGCACGCACCGCCTCCCTGTCCGGATTCCCCGAGTGGCTTCCCGAGGAGCGGCTGGTGGAGCTGCACGTGCTCGATACCCTGCGCCGGGTCTTTGAACTGCACGGGTTTGCCTCGATCGAAACCCGCGCCGTGGAAACGGTGGGCCAGTTGTTGCGCAAGGGAGAGATCGACAAGGAAGTGTACGGACTCAGCAGGCTGCAGGAGGACGAGAGCGACAACCCCGTCAAGGGCGGCAAGGCCGATCCACACGCCCTTGCCCTGCATTTTGACCTGACGGTTCCGTTTGCCCGGTACGTCGTTGAAAACGCCGGGTACCTGGCGTTCCCGTTCCGCCGGTACCAGATCCAGAAGGTGTGGCGCGGCGAGCGGCCCCAGGAAGGCCGGGCCCGGGAGTTCACCCAAGCGGATATCGATGTTGTGGGCGACGGTGAGTTGCCGTTCCGCTACGACGTGGAGATTGCCCTGGTGATCGCTGAGGCGCTCAGCGCGCTTCCCATCCCGGACTTCCGCCTCCGGATCAACAACCGCAAACTGGCTGAAGGCTTCTACCGGGGGATCGGGCTCGATGACACCGCGGGCGTGTTGCGCAGCATCGACAAGCTCGAAAAAATCGGTCCTGCCAAGGTGGCGGAGCTCCTGAAGACAGAGCTCGGTGCCACCGACGAGCAGGCAGCCAAGGCGCTGCAGCTGGCGGCCATCCGCACGGAAGACACCTCGTTCGTGGCGAAGGTCCGCGCCCTGGGCGTCAGCGACGAGCTCCTGGACGAGGGCCTGGATGAACTGGAGCAGGTAATCGATGCCGCCGTGCAGCGCGCCCCCGGCAAGGTGTTGGCGGACCTGAGCATCGCCCGCGGCCTGGACTACTACACGGGCACTGTCGTGGAGACCGTCCTGGTAGGCCATGAACAGCTGGGATCGATCTGCTCCGGCGGCCGCTACGATGCACTGGCGTCCAAGGGCAACCGGAAGTTCCCCGGGGTGGGCCTGTCCATCGGCGTCACCCGCCTTGTGTCCCGGATCCTCAGCCAGGACCTGGCCAGGGCCTCCCGTTCCGTGCCCACCGCCGTGCTGGTGGCCCTGAGCCACGACGACAGCTGGGGCGCAGCGCAGGACGTTGCTGCTTTGCTTCGCAGCAGGGGCATCCCCACGGAGGTCGCGGCGAAAGCGGAGAAATTCGGCAAGCAGATCAAGTTCGCCGACCGGCGCGGAATCCCGTTCGTATGGTTCACGGACGACGACGGCACGCACCAGGTCAAGGACATCCGGACCGGTGAACAGGTGGTGGCAGCCCCGGAGAGCTGGGCCCCGCCGCTGGAGGACCTCACCGTCCAGGTGAGCACCACGGCCACCGCACCGGCGTCGGCCTAGCGGCCGCGCGGCCGGCCGTGCTGGCGCTGCCTGAAGCGCAGCACCAGCCAACGGCCGGCCATACCCGCGGCCAGGACCGCTGCCATGGTCAGCAGGGGAGCCGGCGGCAGCGTGAAGGCCAGCACCACGCACCCCAGGAAGCCCGCCGCGTTCAGCCAGCGCGGCGCATAGGCCGGATGCGAACCGAGGGTGTAGGCGGAGGCGTTGGCAACGGCGTAATACACCAGCACCCCGAAGCTTGAGAAGCCCACCACGGTCATTACGTCCGTGGTCAGCAGGAGCAGGATCACGACGGCGGCCACGGCCAGTTCCGCGACGAACGGAACGGTGTGCGCCCCGCCCACCCTGGCCAGGGTGCGGGGAAGGTCACCTTCCCGCGCCATGGCCAGCGTCGTGCGTCCGACGCCGGTGATCAGCGCGAGCAGGGCGCCCAGGCATGCGGCGGCGGCGCCCACCTGCACCAGTGGTGCACCCGCCGCCAGCTGCGATGCCAATACCGCGTCCAGGAGGGGAGTCCTGGCAGCAGCGAGCCGGTCTCCCAGGTGGGCCTGCAAAAGTAGGGCCAGCAGCAGGTAGATGGTGAAGGCGGAGGCCAGCGCGGCCAGAATGGCCCGCGGAATGGTGCGGGAGGGATCTTTGACTTCTTCGCCCAGTGTGGCGATCCGCGCGTACCCGGCGAAGGCGAAAAACATCAGCCCGGCTGCCGGCAGGACCCCCGCCGGGCCACCGGAACCCGGACCGGCCGCGTCCGCCGCGGGATGCGGGCCAAGGACTGCGGCAACTCCGACGAACACCAGGGACGCCACGACCACGCACAACAAGATCCGCGTGAGCTGGGCAGTGCGGGTAATCCCCAAGAGGTTGATGCCGGTCAGGGCAACCACGGCAGCGACGGCCACCGGCACGGCATAGCCCGGTGCGACGTAACTGCCGAAAGTCAAGGCCATGGCCGCGCAGGACGCGGTCTTCCCCGTGACGAATCCCCATCCGGCGACAAAGCCGGGCCACTCACCCAGTTGCTTCCGGCCGTAGACATAGGTGCCGCCGCTGGTGGGGTACCGCGCGGCAAGCGCCGCGGAGGCAACAGCGTTGCAGTATGCCACGATACCGGCGAGGACCACGGACCAGGCCAGCAGGTTGCCGGCCAGGGCTGCGGCGGGGGCGAACACCACGAACACGCCGGCGCCCAGCATGGAGCCAAGGCCTATGGCGGTGGCATCGAAGGCGCCGAGCCGGCGTTGGAGCTGCTGGGGTTGGGCCATGAGGCGGCAGTACCTTTCCAGCGGGTAAACTCGGACGGGATCGTTCCCGGAACGATCATATTGAACTTCCCACTGTTTTCCCGCAGAAAGGCGTGCTGTGCTGCGCACACATGACCTCGGATCCCTCCGTTCCGAGCACATTGGACAAACCGTAACCCTGGCCGGCTGGGTGGGCCGCCGTCGTGACCACGGTGGTGTGGCCTTCGTGGACCTGCGCGATGCTTCCGGCGTCTCGCAGGTGGTGGTGCGTGAAGAAGAGGTCTTCCATGGCCTGCGCAACGAGTACGTCCTGCAGGTCAAGGGCACTGTTTCCCGCCGCCCCGAGGGCAACGAGAACCCGGCGCTGGCCACGGGCGAGATTGAGGTCATCGCCGAGGACGTCACCATCCTCAACACGTCGGACCCGCTGCCCTTCCAGATTGACGAGCACGTCGAGGTGGGCGAGGAAGCGCGCCTCAAGCACCGCTACCTCGACCTCCGCCGTCCGGGCCCCAGCCGGAACCTGCGCCTGCGCTCCGAGGCCAACCGCGTGGCCCGTGAATTGCTCCACGACGAGGGCTTCGTGGAGATCGAGACCCCGACGCTGACCCGCTCCACGCCGGAAGGTGCCCGCGACTTCCTGGTTCCGGCCCGCCTGGCACCGGGTTCCTGGTACGCCCTCCCACAGTCCCCGCAGCTGTTCAAGCAGCTGCTGCAGGTGGGCGGCTTTGAGAAGTACTACCAGATCGCCCGCTGCTACCGGGACGAGGACTTCCGCGCGGACCGCCAGCCGGAATTCACGCAACTGGACATCGAGGCCAGCTTCGTGGACCAGGACGACATCATCCGGCTGGGCGAGAACATCGTCAAGGCCGTATGGCAGCTCATCGGTGCCGACATCCCCACCCCCATCGAGCGCATCACCTATGCGGACGCCATGGCGCGCTTCGGTTCCGATAAGCCTGACCTTCGCTTCGGGCAGGAACTGACCGAGCTCACCGAATTCTTCAAGGACACCAACTTCGGCGTCTTCAAGGCCCCCTACGTCGGCGCAGTCGTGATGCCCGGCGGCGCTTCGCAGGCACGCCGCGCCCTGGATGCCTGGCAGGAATGGGCCAAGCAGCGCGGCGCCAAAGGCCTGGCCTACGTCCTCTACAAGGAAGACGGCGAACTCGCGGGCCCCGTGGCCAAGAACCTCACCGACACCGAACGCGCCGGCCTGGCCGACGCCGTCGGCGCCAAGCCCGGCGACTGCATCTTCTTCGCCGCCGGCGAGAAGACGCCATCGCGTGCCCTGCTGGGCGCCGCGCGCGTGGAAATCGGCCACCGCACCGGCCTGATCGACCCCACCGCATGGGCTTTCTGCTGGGTCGTGGACGCACCGATGTTCGAGCCTGCCGCCGCCGCCATCGCCTCCGGTGACGTCGCCGTCGGTGCCGGCAAGTGGACCGCCGTCCACCACGCCTTCACCTCACCGAAGCCCGAGTTCCTGGACACCTTTGACAAGGACCCGGAATCGGCGCTGTCCTACGCTTACGACATCGTGTGCAACGGCAACGAAATCGGCGGTGGCTCCATCCGTATCCACCAGCGTGAGGTCCAGGAACGGGTCTTTGAGCTCATGGGCCTGGACAAGGAAGACGCGCAGACCAAATTCGGCTTCCTGCTGGAGGGCTTCAAGTACGGCGCACCCCCGCACGGCGGCATCGCCTTCGGCTGGGACCGCGTTGTTTCGCTGCTCGCCGGCGTGGAGTCCATCCGCGACGTCATCGCCTTCCCGAAGTCCGGCGGCGGCCATGACCCCCTGACCGAGGCTCCGGCGCCCATTACGCCGCAGCAGCGCAAAGAGGCCGGCGTGGACTTCAAGCCGGAGGCTAAGAAGCCGGAAGAAAAGAAGTAGACGAAGGACGGCAGCCGCAGGGCGCCGTCCGTCACCGAAGGTTCCCCGGGGAAACCGGGGGACCTTCGGCCGTTAAGGAAGGAATGCCGGTGGCGAGCCCGGACGATGTGAAACCCAGTGCCCTGGAACTCGAATCTGCCATGGATGCAGCGTGGCCGGCCCGGGAACGGCAGGAGGCCGGAAACTGGGTGCTCCGGGCGGCGGATGGCGTCACGCAGCGGGCCAACTCCATCTGGCCGCGTGTCCTGGAGGACGGCCACTCCGACGGCGACCTGGCCGCCTTGCTCGCCGAAGCAAGGGCCTGGTACCGCCTCCGCCGGCTGCCCGTGATCTTCCAACTGTTCGACCACCCCGCCACGGCAGCGCTCCAGGACCTGCTCGACGCCGAGGGGTTCACCCGCCAGTCCGAGACCGTGGTCATGACACGCAGCGCGGCCGCGGGCGGTACCCCTGAAGGCGGCCATAACGGCGCGGCGGTTGAACTGGCACCGATGCCGTCCGAGGACTGGCTGCGGGTCTGGTGGGAGGTGGACGGCCGCGGCGGCAAGGATGCCTTGGGCACCGCACGGGCAATCCTCGAAGGTTGCCCGTCGCTGTACGCCCTGGCGCGGGACAGCGACGGCCGCGCCGCCGCCGTCGGACGCCTTGCCATGCCTGCCGGCAGCACCCTCGGTGGGGTGTATGGCATGGCCACACGGACTGGCGCGCGCCGCAAGGGGTTTGCGGCAGCCATTCTCCATGCGCTGCTGCATGCCGGCGTCGACCACGGTATGACGGACTTCTGGCTGCTGGTGACGGCGCAGAACCATGGTGCCCGGGAGCTCTATTCAAGGGCGGGCTTCAGTGAGTACGGGCGCTACCTGTACCGCCAGGAGCGGCCCCGCCGGCCGCTGACGGGCTGCTGACCAGGCGGCGGCCCACGTTAGCCGGACGGGTCGGTTACCGTGACCCGGACGGAGCAGGCGTGCGCCGCCGCCTTCTTCAGCACGGCCGCCCGCGGCTCAGTGACGTTGAGATGTGCGAGCCGGGGCAGCGGGAGATAGGGCCGCAACGGCGGTTGCTGCAGGACAAGGTCAGCCAGGGCCCGGTCACCGCCCGGCACCACGTACTCGAACGGCGCACCACCGAATACCCCAGCCGCTTGTTCCGCCACGGAGGCCACCAAGGCATCCGCCTGGTTGGAACGGCGCCGGGCAAACCGCTGCTGGGACTGGCCGCCCGCCGCGGTACGCGACTGAACGTACCGGGTCCCGGCCTTGGACGCCAGCAGCATGCCTTCGCATGCCACCCCGACGCCGTAGCCGCCCCGACGCACCAGGAGCAGTCCCAGCCGGCGCGGCTGGGACGCAAGGGCGGCCAGCCGATCCACCGGGCCGTTGCCGCGTCCGGGACGGCCGTCAGCCGGCCACGGCGCCTGCAGGAGCGCCTCAGTGCCGTCAGCGGCCAAAAGCCGGAGACCGTCGTCGTCATCCCGCAACCGGAAGCCGCCGTGGGAGGAGCCGAAGCGTTCCACCCAGCCGGCCAGCCGGGCGCCGGCCACGAATGCCGTCCGGACCGATGGCGGGCCGCCGGCGGAAGCGGTGGCGGGCATAAGTGTTCCTTCGCTGTGGTGGGGGCGGGAAAATGCAGGAGGGGACTGGAAGTAGCCTATCTATGTGGATGATCTCTTCGGGCACGGCCCAGGAAACGACGACGACGACGATGCCGTCGCCGAGGCAGGCGCCGGTACCGGAGGACAAGGCGCGCGAGGACAGGGTGCACGCGGACAGGGATCGCCGCGGAGCCCGCTGGCGGTGCGCATGCGGCCGCGCAGCGTGGATGAGGTGGTGGGCCAGCAGCACCTGCTCGGCCAGGGCTCACCCCTGCGGCAGCTGGCGGCGGGAGCCGACGCCGCAGGCCCGGCGGGTCCCAGCTCGCTGATCCTGTGGGGACCCCCGGGCACCGGCAAGACCACCCTTGCGCATGTCATTGCCCGCGGGCCCGGACGAAAATTCGTTGAACTGTCCGCCATCACGGCAGGGGTCAAGGACGTCCGGCGCGTCATGGACGACGCCCTGACGGCCCGCGACCTCTACAAGACCACCACCGTGCTCTTCCTGGACGAGATCCACCGGTTCAACAAGGCCCAGCAGGATGCGTTGCTGCCAGGGGTCGAAAACCGCTGGGTGGTCCTGGTGGCGGCCACTACCGAGAACCCGTCCTTTTCCGTGGTCTCCCCGCTGCTGTCACGGTCCCTGCTCCTGACGCTCAAGCCACTCACGGACGCCGATATAGAGGGCCTGCTGGTGCGGGCCGTGGAAGACCCCCGCGGTCTCGGCGGCAAGGTCAGGCTTGGCGACGAGGCCCTTGACCACCTGGTCCGGCTCTCCGGCGGCGACGCCCGCCGGGCGTTGACGGCGCTGGAAGCCGCGGCGGGGGTTGCCTTCGGGGACGCGGACGACGTCGAACGTTCCGTCCCGGAGGGCAGCGGCACCACCGAGCCGGTCACGGTGGAGTTGCGCCACACCGAGCGTGCCCTGGACGCAGCCGCGGTACGGTACGACCGGGCCGGCGACCAGCACTATGACGTGGCCAGCGCCTTCATCAAGTCCATCCGGGGCTCCGACGTGGATGCCGCACTGCATTACCTCGCGCGGATGCTCGAAGCGGGGGAGGACCCCCGGTTCGTCGCCCGGCGGATCGTCATTTCCGCGGCAGAGGATGTGGGCATGGCGGATCCCACCGCGCTCCAGACGGCGGTGGCCGCAGCACAGGCAGTGCAGCTGATCGGGATGCCGGAAGGGCGGATCATCCTGGCCGAGGCAGTGGTCCACCTGGCCACCGCGCCGAAGTCCAACGCCGCCTATATGGGCATCAACAAGGCGATCGCCGATGTGCGGGCCGGCCTCGGGGTCGGAATCCCCGCCCACCTGCGCGATGCACACTATCCGGGCTCCAAGCAGCTGGGCCATGGTGTGGGCTACAAGTACGCCCACGATGCTCCGCACGGGGTGGCCAGCCAGCAGTATCCGCCGGATGACCTGGTGGGGCGGGACTACTACCAGCCAACGGGCAATGGAGCCGAACGGGACATCGCCGTGCGGCTGGAGCGGCTGCGGAAGATTGTGAGGGGCACGTAGCTGCCGTGGTAGGCTATATGTTTGTCTGGCAAGGCCCGGCGCACAATCTCCCCAATTTTACCGTTGAGAAGGTTATGCCCTGTGCCCAGTAGCAAAAGGCAGCGGTTGGCCGATGCTCTCCATCGTGGAGGCCAGTAACACTGACACACCGCAGATATTGGAAGGACACAAGTGGCTAACAACACTCGTGCTCGCCGTCAGGCCCGCCTCTCGCGGTCCCTCGGCATCGCTCTGACCCCCAAGGCCGCCAAGTACATGGAGCGCCGCCCGTACGGCCCCGGTGAGCATGGCCGCGCCCGCAAGAAGCAGGACTCCGACTACGCCGTACGTCTGCGCGAAAAGCAGCGCCTGCGCGCCCAGTACGGCATCCGCGAAGCACAGATGACCCGTGCCTTCGAAGAAGCCCGCCGCACCAAGGGCCTGACCGGTGAGAACCTCATCGAACTGCTCGAAATGCGCCTTGACGCCCTGGTCCTGCGTGCCGGCTTCGCCCGCACCATCGCCCAGGCCCGCCAGCTGGTTGTGCACCGCCACATCATGGTTGACGGCGTCCGCGTTGACCGTCCGTCGTTCCGCGTCGGCGAGGGCCAACTGGTCCACGTCCACAGCCGCAGCGAGACCATGGTTCCGCTCCAGGTTGCCGCCGCCGGTGCCCACCGCGACGTCCTGCCTGCCGTTCCGGCCTACCTGGACGTCAAGCTGGAAGCCCTGCAGGCCCGCCTGGTCCGCCGCCCCAAGCGTTCGGAAATCCCGGTGACCTGCGAAGAGCAGCTCGTCGTCGAATTCTACGCACGCTAAATCCCAGCAGCGTATCCAAAGAAGCCCGTGGCAAGCGCCACGGGCTTCTTTGTATGTAAGGTACTTGGGGGACATCTGCGCATCGGGCCTTCCGGGCCCGGCCAGGATGGAACCCGACCACGGAATTTCGAGGAGATGAACGTCTATGTCTGGTGGCGATATTGCCGGCCTGATCGCTGCCGGGGTGTTCGCGCTCCTGGTGCTGCTGCTCGCGGTACCCATCCTGAAGCTGGGAAGTGTGTTCGACGAGGTGCGCACCGCCATCAAGTCCATCAGTGACGGCGCCACGCCCCTGATGGACGAGGTCACCGCCACC
Source organism: Pseudarthrobacter sp. MOO14 (assembly GCF_058267675.1). Classification (NCBI taxonomy): domain Bacteria; kingdom Bacillati; phylum Actinomycetota; class Actinomycetes; order Micrococcales; family Micrococcaceae; genus Pseudarthrobacter; species Pseudarthrobacter sp. MOO14. Next base: position 358,052 of record NZ_CM177849.1, on the reverse strand, counting down.
GTTTCGACCACCAACCAGCAGTTGAAGAAGGTCGACGGCATCTCGTCCAACGTCTCGGATGCATCCGCCAACATTTCCGCCCTGTCTTCGCTGGTCGCCGCCACGGTGGGTTCGCCGCTGATCAAGGTGGCCGCGTTCAGCTACGGCGTGCGCAGCGCCTTCGCGAACCGCAGGAAGCCCGCAGCCGGCCGCCGCAGCCGCTAGATTCGAAAAGAACGAACATGAAAAGAATTGTTTGGATGGGAATTGGCGTAGCCATCGGCGTCATCGCGTTCCGTAAAGTCACCGAGGCGCAGGCCAACCTCGGACCCGAAGGCCTCAACCGTGCTGTTGGGCGCCTGGCAGACGGCGTCTACGACTTCGCTGATGCCGTCCGGGCCGGAATGCGCGAGCGTGAGACCGACCTCCGCGCCGCACTGGGCGTCGACTCCGCGGAACTGGTGCGCCGCTGAGCCCCGGGGCAAGCAACGGCAGCCAACGAAAACCGGCAGGAACCAATCCGGATCCCGCCACCTGAATTAACTTTCCGCGCCCGGCAGGAGCCGCGGACCACGAAGGGTAAGAAAACAGCTCATGAAGTCGCAGGAGATCACTAAGCGCTGGGTGGACTTTTTTGTCAGCAAGGGCCACACGGCGGTTCCCTCCGCATCGCTGGTATCCAGCGACCCCTCGCTGCTGTTCACGGTGGCCGGCATGGTCCCGTTCATCCCCTACCTCACCGCCCGTGAGGAACCGCCCTACTCCCGTGCCACCAGCGTGCAAAAGTGCATCCGCACCGGTGACATCGAAGAAGTGGGCAAGACGGCCCGGCACGGCACCTTCTTCCAGATGTGCGGCAACTTCTCGTTCGGTGACTACTTCAAGGAAGACGCCATCAAGTTCGCGTGGGAGCTGCTCACCACGAGCGTTGACGACGGCGGCTACGGCCTTCCGCCCGAGCGGCTGTGGGTGACCGTCTACGAAGAGGACGACGAAGCCGAGGAACTGTGGCTCAAGAACACCGGCGTCCCCGCTGAACGCATCCAGCGGATGGGCAAGTCGGACAACTACTGGTCCACCGGCCAGCCGGGTCCTGCCGGGCCCTGCTCGGAGATCTACTACGACCGCGGACCGGCCTACGGCATCGAAGGCGGCCCGCTGGCTGACGAGACCCGCTACATCGAGATCTGGAACCTTGTGTTCATGCAGTACCAGATCGAGAACGTGCGCTCCAAGGTGGACTTCGACATCGTGGGCGAGCTGCCCAAGAAGAACATCGACACGGGCCTGGGCATGGAACGCCTCGCCATGATCCTGCAGGGTGTCGAGAACATGTACGAGACCGACCAGGTCCGGCCGGTCATCGACAAGGCCGCGGAACTCTCCGGCAAGGAGTACACCTCCGCTGAGACTCCCGAGGACCCCCACCACACGGACGACGTCCGGATGCGGGTTGTGGCCGACCACATCCGCTCGGCCCTGATGCTGATCTCCGACGGCGTCACCCCGTCCAACGAGGGCCGCGGCTACGTCCTGCGCCGCCTGATCCGGCGTGCCGTGCGCTCCATGCGCCTGCTGGGCGTCGAACAGGCCTGCCTGCCGGAGCTGCTGCCGGCGTCGCGGGATGCCATGAAGGGCGTGTACCCCGTCGTTGACACCGACTTCGCCCGGATCAGCCGCATCGCCTACGCCGAGGAGAAAGCGTTCCTGCGCACCATTGCGTCCGGTACTGCGCGGCTTGAGGACGCCGTGAAGGAATCCAAGGCAGCCAACAAGCCGCTGTCCGGCGAGGACGCCTTTACCCTCCATGACACCTACGGCTTCCCCATCGACCTCACGCTCGAGATGGCCGAAGAGGCGGGCTTGAAGGTTGACGAGGCTGCCTTCCGCAGCCTGATGCAGGAACAGCGCCAGCGCGCCCAGGCAGATGCCAAGGGCAAGAAGGGCGGCCACGCCGACGTCACCGTGTTCCAGGAGCTCCTGGGCCAGGGTGAGACGGTCTTCACCGGCTACACCGAACTCGAAGGCGAGTCCCGTGTCCGCGGCCTCCTGAGCGCCGGACGCAAGGTCCAGCAGGCTGCCACCGGCGACGAAATCGAACTCGTGCTCGCCGAAACCCCGTTCTACGCCGAGGCCGGCGGCCAGGCTGCCGACACCGGCCTCATCACCGGTGACGGGTTCGTCGTCGAGGTCCTGGACGTCCAGCGCCCCATCAAGGGCCTGAGCGTACATAAGGCGATTGTCCGCGAAGGCGAGATCGGCGCGGACTCGCTGGTGCGCGCCGCCGTCGACCGTGAACGCCGGCACGCCGCCGAGCAGGCCCACACGGGCACGCACATCGTGCATGCCGCCCTGCACCAGATCCTCGGGCCGGAGGCCACCCAGCGCGGCTCCTTCAACAAGGCCGGCTACCTGCGCTTCGACTTTGCCTGGGGCGAAGGCCTGAGCACGGCGACGCGTTCGGAAATCGAAGAGGTGTCCAACCTTGCCATCCGCAACAACTACGCGGTGGAAACGAAGATCATGGGCCTGGCCGAGGCCAAGGCCATGGGTGCCATGGCCCTCTTCGGCGAGAACTACGGCAGCGAAGTACGCGTGGTGGAAATCGACGGCGCGTGGTCGCGCGAGCTTTGCGGCGGCACCCACGTTGCCAACACCTCGCTGATCGGCAGCCTGTCCCTCCTGGGCGAACAGTCCGTCGGTTCAGGCAACCGGCGCGTGGAAGCCTTCGTGGGCATGGAAGCCTTCCGCCACCTTGCCGCCGAGAGGGCCCTGGTGACCGAACTGACCGACCTGCTGAAAGTCCCGTCCGGCCAGCTCGCCGACAGGATTTCCGCCACGCTGGCCAAGCTGAAGGCCACCGAGAAGGAACTGGACCGGCTCCGCAAGGAACAGTTGGCCGCCTCTGCCGCGCGGCTGGTGGACACGGCCAAGGACGCCGGGGGAGTGAAGGTGCTGGCCCACGACGCCGGCACCGTCAGTGGAGCCGACGACCTCCGCGGCCTGGCCCTGGACCTGCGCAACCGGCTCGGCTCGGCGGCCTCCGCGGTTGCCGTCGCCGGTGTCGCCAACGACCGTCCGCTGATCCTGGTGGCCACCAACGAGGCAGCCAGGGAGGCCGGCGTCAAAGCCGGTGCGCTGGTCCGGATCGCCGCCGGCGTTCTCGGCGGTGGCGGTGGCGGCAAGGACGATGTTGCCCAGGGTGGAGGGACCGACGCCGGAAAGGTTGGCGCCGCGCTGGCCGCCGTCGTCGACGCCATTTCCGCGCGCTAATCCTGTCATGACCAATCCTGCAGCTGCCGGCGGCTACCCCCAGGGCGTCAAACTGGGGGTGGACGTGGGCACCGTCCGGGTAGGGGTGGCCCTGTGCGACCGCGACGGGATCCTGGCCACGCCCTACAAGACCCTTGACCGGAACGCCAAGAAGAACTCGGACGTGCGGGTCATCGCCAAACTGGCGGAGGAACAGGGAGCCGTCCAGGTTTTCGTGGGACTGCCGCGCACCATGAAGGGCGAAGAACACGCGTCCGCCAGGATGGCCACGGACTACGCCCTGCTGCTGGTTGAAGAGCTTTCCGCCCGCGGTTTGGCGGTCCCGGTGAACCTCGTGGACGAGCGGCTGAGCAGCGTTACGGCGCACCGGAACCTGCACGAAGCTGGCATGAGCAGCAGGAACCACCGTAAAGTAGTTGATCAGGTCGCGGCGGTGGGTATCCTTCAGCACGCCATCGACATGCAGAAAGCCAGGGGAGCGGATGTCGGCTCACGCGTGACAGCGCCATCCCCGACCGTGGACCTGGGGGCCGGTGGGGTGGACGAACCAGTCCGCGCCATCTCCGCAGACACGGCCCGATTTTCAGATAATGGAAGGCAACAGTGAGCCCTGCCAACATTGACGACACTTCCGGCCCGCAGGACGCCGGGGCCGCGAGGCCGTTGACCCGCAAGGAACTGCGCGCACGCGAAAAGAGCCTCAATACCGGCGGCCACGACGCCGTCCCCGAGCAGGCCTATGAGACGGGCGAGGTCCCGCCGCCTCCCGTCACGCCGCCGGCAACCGCACCCTCGGCCGGAGAACCAACCTTTGCTCCGCTGCCTGGCGCCGAGGACGTGCCGGCTGCCCCCGATGCGCCGCCATCCATCCAGGACGGACCGCACCCCGGTGACTCCCACCCCGCTGGAGCCTGGAGTAACGGGCCTTCCGCCGGAACCCACCACGACGCCGTTGCGCCGCCGCATGACAACGTGCAGGTTGGCGACGACGTACACCAGCACGAGGAGCTGGCGCATGTCCCGGATACGGAGCACCCCGGGGACGCGTACGCCTACGCGGACGTTGCACACCACCAGGACGTACAGCACCACGACGACGTGGCCCACCACCCGGACCACGCCCCCTTCGCCGACGGCCACCATGACGCCGACGGGCACCATTACGGGGAAATCCCCGACGACCATTCATACGACGCCGGATACCACGACGATGCGCATCCGGATGCTGCCCACCCGGATGCCGCCCATGAGCTGCTTCCCGTGTCCTCGGCAGCCCAGTCGGTGCCCCGGCCCTCGAAGAAGGTCCGGCGCCGGCGCAGGTTGCTGGCGCTGTTCCTGACGCTCGCTGTGTTCGTGACGGCCGTGGCCGTGGGCGCGCAGTTCCTCAAGCCCCTCCTCGGCAGCGGCAAGCCATCGGACTTCCCCGGACCGGGGACCGGCGAGGTCCACGTGACCGTGGCAAGCGGCGAGGGCACCCGGTCCGTAGCTGTGGACCTTGAGAACCAGCGGGTCGTCGCCAATGCCGACACCTTCATGCAGGCGTTCCATGCCTCCGGCGCAACGCTGTCGCCGGGCGACTACGTCTTCAAGACCGAAATGAAGAACGCCGACGCCGTTGATGTCCTGGCCGGCAAAGACAAGTCCAAGGTCATCTACTTCGCCCTGAGCGCAGGTCTGCGGATCGGTGAGTCGCTGCAGGCAGTTTCCGAGGGTTCGGGCGTTTCCATCCAGCAGCTGCAGGCCCTGAGCAACCAGCCTGCCCAGTTTGGATTGCCGGCAAACGCGAAGAACCTTGAAGGTTACCTCGCCCCCGGAGAATACCGCTTCCCGCTCGGAACCCCGGCCAAGGACATCCTGCAGGCCCTCGTGAAAGCCACCACCGATGAGCTGGTGTCGCAGGGAATCACCGACCCCGCCAAGCAGTACGAGGCCGTCATTGTGGCCAGCATTGTCCAGGCCGAGGGTGGCCAGGCCGATTACGGCGACGTGGCCGGTGCGATCTATAACCGGCTCAAGCCGAACGACCAGACAGGCGGTTTCCTCCAGGTGGATTCGGCGGTGACTTACGGCTTGGGCACCAAGAGCCTGAACTTCACGGATGACCAGCGCAAGGACAAGTCCAACCCGTACAACACCTATGCCAACCCCGGACTCCCGCCGGGCCCCATTGGTTCGCCCGGCAAGACTGCCATCGACGCGGCAGCACGGCCCAAGTCCAATGACTACCTGTACTGGGTGACCGTCAACCTGGACACCAACGAAACGAAGTTCGCGAAGACGCTCGCCGAACATAACGTCAACGTTGAGCAATACAACGCGTGGTGCAAGGCCAACGCGGGCCGCTGCACATGAGCCTGCGGGCTGCCGTCCTGGGCCACCCGATCAGCCACTCAAAGTCTCCCGCGCTGCACCTTTCGGCGTATGAGCGGCTGGGCGCGGCCATCAGCTACACGGCCATCGACGTCACCGAGCAGTTGCTGCCGTCGTTCATGCGCCAGATCCGGAACCAGCCCGGCTGGCGCGGGCTCTCCGTGACCATGCCGCTGAAGACCGCCATGCTTGATGAAGTGGACGAAGTCCGCGGAGTGGCCCAGACCCTGGGGGTCGTGAACACAGTCACCTTCGAGGAATCCGGCGGCGCAGTGAAGACGGTAGGTTCCAACACCGACGTCCCGGGGATCGTGAATGCCCTGCGCCACGCCGGGACGGCTGCGGCGCCGTCCGCCGTCATCCTCGGCGGCGGCGGCACGGCGGCGTCGGCTGTTGCTGCCCTCAAGGAACTTGGCACCACCACGGTCCAGGTGTACGCCCGTGATTCGTCGCGTACGTCGGACGTCCGCGCCGCTGCAGACAGCCTGGGGGTCGCGCTGGAGGTCCGCCCCCTCACCGCCGCCGCGCGCCCGACGTCGGAAGCCGACGTCGTCATCTCCACCTTGCCGCCACGCGCGGCCGACGGGCTCGCCGCCGAAATCGCCGCCTTGAAGACGACGACGCGGGGAGTCCTCCTGGACGTCGCCTACGATCCCTGGCCCAGCCTGGTGGCCTCTGTGTGGCAGGCCGGAGGCGGCCGCGTGGTGCCCGGCCTGGAGATGCTGTTGTACCAGGCGGTGGAGCAGGTGCGGCTTTTCACCCGGCGCGGGGAAGACGTTAACGCAGCTGTCATAGATGTGATGTGTGACGCAGTCGGCCTTGCCCGACGGGCGTTCTGACCGCCCTACGTGGCAGGATGGAAATTATGCGTTGGTTGACTGCCGGTGAATCCCATGGCCCGGCTTTGATGGGAATTATTGAGGGCGTCCCGGCTGGTGTGGAAATCACCAGCGGGGACATCGCAGACTCCCTGGCCCGCCGCCGGCTCGGCTACGGCCGCGGCGCACGGATGAAATTCGAGCAGGACGTGGTCACCATCCTTGGCGGTGTACGGCACGGCCGCACCCAGGGCGGTCCCGTCGCCATCCAGGTGGGCAACACCGAATGGCCCAAATGGGAGCAGATCATGTCTGCCGACCCCGTTGACGCTGAACTCCTCGCCGACCAGGCCCGCAACGCACCGCTGACGCGGCCCCGTCCGGGCCACGCCGACTTCACCGGCATGCAGAAATACGGGTTTGATGAAGCGCGTCCTGTCCTGGAACGCGCCAGCGCCCGCGAAACGGCAACCCGGGTTGCCCTCGGCACCGTGGCAGCCCGGTTCCTCCGGCACCTCGGCATCGAACTGGTCAGCCACACTGTCTCCATCGCCAGCGTCACCGTGCCCGAAGGCCGGCCGCTGCCGTTGCCCGGCGATGTCATCGCGTTGGACACGGATCCGCTGCGCTGCTTCGACCGCGAAACCTCCGACGCGATGGTTGCGGAGGTCGACGCCGCGCACAAAGAAGGCGAAACGCTGGGAGGCGTGGTCGAGGTCCTCGCCTACGGGCTTCCGCCGGGACTTGGCAGCTACGTGCACTGGGACCGCCGGCTCGATGCCCGGCTGGCCGCAGCGCTCATGGGCATCCAGGCCATCAAGGGCGTGGAGGTGGGCGACGGTTTCCTGACCGCTGCACGCCGGGGTTCAGCCGCCCACGACGAAATTGTCCGTGACGGCAAGGGCCGGATCGGCCGTGCCAGCAACCGGGCCGGCGGTATCGAAGGCGGCATGAGCATCGGCGACGTCCTCCGGGTCCGCGCCGCCATGAAACCGATCGCCACCGTGCCGCGCGCCCTGCGCACCATCGACGTCAGCACCGGCGAACCGGCCAAGGCCCACCACCAGCGCTCCGACGTCTGTGCCGTCCCGGCTGCGGGCGTCGTGGCCGAGGCCATGGTGGCACTGGTCCTGGCCGAAGCCGTCATGGAGAAGTTCGGTGGTGACTCCGTGCCGGAAACCGCCCGCAACATCAAGGGTTACCTGGACAACATCCCGGCTTCCCTGGACTCGATCGGCCAGTAGTGCTCCATCACAGCAGTACCGGCCCCGCAGGCGGCCGGCCGATCGTGCTCATCGGCCCCATGGCCGTCGGCAAATCGGCCATCGGCCAGCAACTGGCGCAACAGCTGGGCGCCCGCTTCATTGACACCGACGCCGTCATCGTTGCCGGCCACGGTTCCATCGCCGATATCTTCGCGGGCCGCGGGGAGCACGCGTTCCGCGAAATCGAAGCCCGGACCGTCGCCGACGCCGTTGAGGACGCGGCCGGGACCACCACGGTGATTTCCCTGGGCGGCGGGGCCGTACTGGACTCCGGGACCCAGCAGCTCATGGGCCGCTGCACCGTGGTCTACCTCGAATGCGACGCTGATACGGTGGCAGGCAGGATCGCCCGGAACTCGGGCCGGCCACTCCTCGCCGGCGACGCCATGGGCCGCTGGACAGCAATGTTTGCCACCCGCAGGCCGGTCTACGAGAGGCTGGCCGACATCACCCTGGACGTCCGCCACGGCTCCATACCCGAGCTCGGCGCACGGCTGGAAGCAGCACTGCGGCACCACGCAGCTGCCAAACAGGAAGTTGAGAAGTGAACACTCAATCAACAGTCATCAACGTCACCGGCGAAGGTGCTGGAAACAACTACGGCGTCGTCGTGGGGCGCGGCCTGCTTGGAGAACTTCCCGCCCTGTTGGGTGAACGCGTCCGCCGGGTGCTGGTGATCCACCCCCGCGCGCTGCGCCTCACCGGAGACACCGTCCGCGACGAGCTGGCCGAGGCCGGCTTCACCTCGCTTACGGCGGAAATCCCGGACGCCGAGGAAGGCAAGCACATCCAGGTCGCGGCATTCTGCTGGCAGGTCCTGGGCCAGAACGACTTCACCCGCTCGGACGCCATCGTGGCTGTGGGCGGGGGAGCAGTCACCGACCTCGCCGGCTTCGTTGCCGCTACGTGGCTGCGCGGCGTCAAGGTCATCCACATGCCCACCAGCCTGCTGGGCATGGTGGACGCCTCGGTAGGCGGCAAAACCGGCATCAACACCGCGGAAGGAAAGAACCTGGTCGGGGCGTTCCACCCGCCCGCGGCCGTCCTGGCCGACCTGGACACGCTGGAAACGCTGCCGAAGAACGAGATCATTTCCGGGCTTGCCGAGGTCATCAAGTGCGGCTTCATTGCCGACCCCGCCATCCTCGATCTCGTGGAGAAAGACCCGGCCGCAGTGGTGGACCCCCGCTCCGACGCGCTGCGCGAGCTGATTGAACGCGCCATCGCCGTCAAGGCGAAGGTGGTTTCCGAGGACCTCAAAGAATCCGGGCTCCGGGAAATCCTGAATTACGGACACACCCTGGGCCACGCCATCGAGCTGGTGGAACGCTACTCGTGGCGGCACGGCGCAGCCGTGTCCGTCGGCATGATGTTTGCGGCCGAGCTTGCCCGCAGCGTGGGCAGGCTCAGCGATGCCGACGCCGACCGGCACCGAAGCATCCTGGACGGCCTTGGGCTGCCGGTCACCTATCGCCGGGACCGCTGGCAGGGTCTGCTGGATGGGATGCGCCGCGACAAGAAGTCCCGCGGCGACCTGCTGCGTTTCGTGGTGCTGGACGGAATCGCCAAGCCGGGCATCCTTGATGTGCCGGACACCTCGCTGCTGTTCGCCGCGTACCAGGAAATTGCGTCCTGATGCAGGGCGACATGAATGGCACGGCCGACTGGCCCCAGGCCGGATTTCCCGGCATCCGCATAAACCCGGATACCCTGATGCCCCAGATCGTCAACGAGGACGCTGTCCGGGAAGCCCTGTCGGCCTCCACCGACCCCGCGGACCACATTTTCGTCCTGCTGGTCGAGGGCCATGCCTCCGAGGCGGCTGAACTGCTGGCCGAAGCACGGTTCAAGGACCCGGAATCGTTCCGGCTGCGCGTCTTCGAAGCCGAGGTACTGAGCGTCACCCACCGGATGGACCGCGCCATAGAGCTGTTCCGGCAACTCCTGGCCGAGGTGCACGGCACGCCCCGCGAAGCGCTGGCACTGCAGTTCCTGGGCAAGGCCCAGTACGCAGCCGGCCAGACCTCGGCCGCCGTTGAGTCGTTCTCCAAGGCGCTGGACCTGCGGGTGGCGCAGTCCGCGGATGCTGCCCAAATCTATTCCTCCACCGTGGCGCTCCAGCGTGCACGGGACATCCTGGAATTGGCCTGCTGAGGAGGCAGGCGGCGGCAGCGGACAAGCTGCCCGGTATTTACCGGTAGAATGGTTGTGGAATTTTTGCATCCACGCGATTTTTGACAAACACGTGCAGGCGGGCCGCTTTGGTTTGCCCGCCCGGCATACAGCACCTGGCCCACACGGCCGGATAAAGGAACCAGAGGAAACCAGTGGCAACCACTAACGACATTAAGAACGGAACGGTCCTGAAGCTTGAGGGCCAGTTGTGGAACATCATCGAGTTCCAGCACGTCAAGCCCGGCAAGGGCGGCGCCTTTGTCCGCACCAAGATGCGCAACGTGATGTCCGGCAAGGTTGTCGACAAGACCTTCAACGCCGGCCTCAAGATTGAGACGGCCACCGTCGACCGCCGCGACTACCAGTACCTGTACCAGGACGGCGCGGACTTCGTGTTCATGGACACCTCCGACTACGACCAGATCACCGTTTCCGGGGCCACGGTGGGGGACGCCACCAACTTCATGCTTGAGAACCAGATGGTGAACATCGCCATCCACGACGGCAACCCGCTCTACATCGAACTGCCGCCGAGCGTCGTCCTCGAAATCACCTACACCGAGCCGGGCCTGCAGGGCGACCGCTCGTCCGCCGGCACTAAGCCTGCCACCCTGGAAACGGGTTACGAGATCCAGGTGCCGCTGTTCATCGAGAACAACACCAAGGTCAAGGTGGACACCCGCGACGGCAGCTACCTGGGCCGGGTCACCGAGTAGTGAGCGCCCGCGGTAAAGCCCGCAACAGGGCACTGGATGTTCTTTTCGAGGCGGAGCAACGCTCTGTTTCGGCATTTGACGTGCTCCGCGCACGCCGGGAAAAGACCGACCAGGTGGTCAACCCCTACACCTTGGAAATCGTTGAGGGCGTAGTGTCCCAGCAGGCAGCCATTGATGAGTTCCTGGAGACCTACTCGCAGGGCTGGAGCCTGGAACGGATGCCGTCAGTGGACCGCATCATCCTCCGCATCGGTACCTGGGAGCTCCTGTACAACGACGACGTCCCCGACGGAGTGGCGGTCAGCGAAGCCGTTGCACTGGCCAAGACGCTGTCCACGGATGAGTCTCCGCAGTTCATCAACGGCCTGCTCGGGCGCTTGCAACAGCTGAAGCCTTCGCTGCTCGCCTAGCGAAGAGCCCAGGTTTGCGGCGTCAGCCGAACGCCAAGGGGCCCGCCGGACATCCGGCGGGCCCCTTCTGCGTTCTCAACGGGCGATGGCCGCCCGGAGCTCCAGGATCCGTTGGAGCTGGTGCCGCTCCTCGGCCTGGTGAAGAGGCAAATCCCGCCCGCTCAGGATCCGCTGGCGGATATTCGCGAGCTGTGTGGCCGCCTTCAGGAACTGCTTCATCTGCGGTTTCCGGCCCGCGGTGGCGGCCCAGGACAACGCCGTGCGCCTTCCGGCGGGGGTCGCCAGGAGCTGCACCTCGTCCGGCGTGAACCAGCCCGCGGCCGAATACTCCAGCAGCCGCTGCCGGGTCAGGCGCTTCTCGGCAACCCGAAGGAAGATGATGCCTGCCACCGCCAGCAGGAAGATCGGAACCTGGACCATGATGTAGTCCAGCAGGAAGCCCCTGCCCATGCTGTTCCACCTGTTGTGCAGGAACATGGCCGGCAGCAGCCCTGCCAGGAAGGCTCCCACGGACGCTCCGGTATGCCACTTCCGCGCGGCGAACCCCATCACCAGTCCCGTGGTTCCGGTGAAGATCGCGTGCGCGAAGGGCGACATCACGCCGCGGAGGAAGAAGATCTGGGCGAGGTCGCTGGCCGGGGAAGCCGATTCGGCCACGGCCCTGCCGAAGTAGAGGATGTTCTCGGTGAAGGCGAACCCGCCGGCGATGGTGAAGGCAAAAACGACGCCGTCAACGGGCCCGTCGAATTGCCGTCGCGCTGCCAGCAGGATGATCAGCAGGCCCAGGGACTTGGCAAATTCCTCGACCACCGGCGCCTGCACGGTGGCCATATACGTCTGCAGGTCCGCCTGGTCCGTGAACTGGAACGCGATCACAAAGAACGGCTGGATGAGCAGGGTCACCGCAACGGATACCGCAGCACCCCACACGAAGGCGAACAACAGCAGCCGCTTCGGCTCCGGTTCCCACCTGTCGATAATGTGGACCGCCGCCAGGACCACGGACAAAGGAACCAGGGACGCGAGGAACCCGATCAGGAATCCGGCGGCGCCGGTATTGGACAGCAGGAACGGGACCACCAGGAACAGGCTCAGGAACGCGAGCACACCGCCTGCGATGGACAGTCCCGCCAGTCCGGTCCGTGCCCGGGATACCCGCAGCGCAGTCTCCGGGAGGTGCGGACCGACCGTGGCCAGGGGCTGGCCGCCGTGCCCCGGTGCCGGGCGGTAGTGTCCTGGATGGACCTGGCCCATCCAGCTGGGGTTGGCCTGCCGGGGGACCGGCCCGGGTGCTTCGCGGTAGGGGTCCTCGGGGAGCCCTGGTGTTGGTTGCTGCGGATACGTCGGCATAACGGAAAGCCTAGGCGGGGGGCGCCGGGGCGCCAAGGAACCACGAATCCGCGCCAGCCGATGTGACCAGCAACGCGTCTCCCGGGCGCAGGCACGGCGAGGCGATGTGGTAATTTTGAACAGCAAATGTTCCTTTTTTAATTCCGTCCTGTGAGGCGGGGAAAGGGGAGACGAGCGTTGACTTCTGTCACCAGCGCACCGGTTCCAGCCAGGGTTGTCCTCAGCCAGGCGGACATCGACCGGGCACTCACTCGTATCGCCCATGAGATCCTCGAAGCCAACAAGGGATCCCGGGACTTGGTCCTGCTGGGCATTCCCCGCCGCGGATACCCGCTGGCCGTCCGGCTGGCCGAAAAAATCGCGGCTGCCGACGCCACCGTGGACGCCGCCGCCATCGTGGGCCAGCTTGACGTCACCATGTTCCGCGACGATCTTTCCCACCAGGGGACCCGGCCGCCGTACCCCACCAAACTGCCCCGGACGGGGATCGACAACAAGGTAGTGGTGCTGATCGACGACGTCCTGTACTCGGGACGCACCATCCGCGCCGCCCTGGACGCCCTCGTTGACCTCGGCCGCCCGCGCATCGTCCGGCTGGCCGTCCTGATCGACCGTGGCCACCGCGAACTTCCCATCCGTGCTGACCATGTGGGCAAAAACCTGCCCACCTCCTCCGCCGAAAAGGTACGGGTCCGGCTTGAGGAGACCGACACACCCCAAGGCGGATCACCGGTCAACGAAGTCGTGATCGAGGGCGGCGCATGAAACACCTCCTGTCCACCCAGGACCTCAGCCTTGAAAATGCCATCCGCATCCTGGACACCGCCGAGGAAATGTCTGCCGTGGGCGAGCGGGAGGTCAAGAAACTCCCGGCCCTGCGCGGACGCACGGTGGTCAACCTTTTCTTCGAGGACTCCACCCGGACCCGGATCTCCTTTGAAGCCGCAGCCAAGCGGCTCTCTGCCGATGTGATCAACTTCGCCGCGAAGGGGTCCTCGGTATCCAAGGGAGAATCCCTCAAGGACACCGCCCAGACGCTGTCCGCCATGGGGGCCGACGCCGTCGTCATCCGCCACTGGGCTTCCGGCGCGCCGCATCGGCTCGCCGCAACGGACTGGATCGACGCCGGCGTCATCAACGCCGGTGACGGCACCCACGAACACCCCACCCAGGCCCTCCTGGACGCCTTCACCATGCGCCGGCACTGGGCGCGGCTGGCCGGTACGGCGTCGGAGGGAACAGACCTCAAAGGCCTGCGCGTCGCGATCGTCGGCGATGTCCTGCACTCACGCGTGGCACGGTCCAACGTCTGGTTGCTCCGGACCCTGGGCGCGGAGGTCACCTTGGTGGCGCCACCCACCCTGCTGCCGGTCGGCGTCGAACAATGGCCCTGCAGTGTCAGCTATGACCTCGACCAAACCCTGGCAAATGGCGTGGACGCCGTCATGATGCTCCGCGTCCAGGGCGAACGCATGAACGCCTCGTTCTTCCCGAGCACCAGGGAATACTCCCGCCGCTGGGGCTTCGACGACAACCGGCTCCGCGCCCTGGACGACCTCGGCATGACAGACACCATCATCATGCACCCAGGTCCCATGAACCGGGGCCTGGAAATCAGCGCCGCCGCAGCCGACTCACCCCGGTCCACCGTCCTGGCACAGGTCCGCAACGGCGTGTCCGTTCGGATGGCCGCACTGTATCTGCTGCTCTCCGGGGATTCCCGCGAACCAGCCGCAACCCGGGCCCCGGCCTACACCACCGCCGCGCCCATCAAGGAGAGCATCTGATGACGACCACCACTGGAACCTACCTCATCAAGGGCGCCTCCATCCTGGGCGGCGAAGCCTCGGACGTGCTGATCCGTGACGGCATCATCGCCGAGATCGGCCACGGCCTGGATGCCGGCGGAGCCACGGTGATCGACGCCGCCGGCTGCGTGGCGTTGCCCGGCATGGTGGATGTCCACACCCACCTGCGCGAACCCGGCCGCGAGGACGCCGAAACAGTCGAAACCGGAACCCGCGCAGCGGCCCTGGGTGGCTACACGGCTGTCCATGCCATGGCCAACAGCACCCCCGTCGCCGACACCGCCGGCGTCGTCGAGCAGGTCTACACCCTGGGCCGGGCCGCAGGCTGGGTGGACGTGCGCCCGGTCGGGGCCGTCACGGTCGGACTGGCGGGGGAGCAGTTGGCGGAACTTGGCGCCATGGCCGACTCCCGCGCCCGGGTCCGGATGTTCTCCGACGACGGCATCTGCGTCCACGATCCCGTCCTGATGCGCCGGGCGCTGGAATACGTCAAGGCGTTCGACGGCGTCGTGGCCCAGCACGCGCAGGAACCCCGCCTCACCGCCGGGGCACAGATGAACGAGGGCGACGTCTCCGCGGTTCTCGGCCTGACCGGCTGGCCTGCCGTCGCCGAGGAAAGCATCATCGCCCGCGACGTCCTGCTGGCCCAGCATGTTGGCTCGCGGCTGCACGTCTGCCACGTATCCACGGCAGGCTCCGTGGAAATCATCCGGTGGGCCAAGGAACGGGGCATCGACGTCACCGCCGAGGTGACCCCGCACCACCTGCTGCTGACCGATGACCTCGTGCGCAGCTACGACCCCGTCTTCAAGGTCAACCCGCCGCTGCGCACCGATGCCGACGTCCAGGCATTGCGTGCCGGGCTCGCAGACGGCACGATCGACGTTGTGGGTACCGACCATGCACCGCACCCCAGCGAGCACAAGGAATGTGAATGGGCGCAGGCCGCCATGGGCATGACTGGACTTGAAACGGCCCTCTCAGTCGTGCAGCACGCCATGATCGAAACCGGACTGATGACTTGGGCGGACTTCGCCCGCGTCACCTCCACGGCCGCGGCGAAGATCGGGCGGCTGTCCGACCAGGGACGGCCCGTCGAAGCCGGCGAACCCGCCAACCTCATTTTGGTGGACCCGGCAGCCCGCTGGACCGTCGATCCGTCCACGATGGCCACCATGGGCCGCAACTCGCCGTTCAAGGGCCGGGAATTGCCGGGCAAGGTGGTTGCCACCTTCTACAAGGGACACCCCACGGTGCTCGAGGGTGCACTGAACACGCCCCACCCCGACGCCGCAGCCACCACGGCGGGCGTTGCCTGATGGACAAAATCCTCCCCGGACTTGCCATGCTGGCGGTCGTCGCCGTCGTCTTTGTCCTCCTGGGCATCGGGTGGCGCAACCGGCTCAGGCGCCAGGCCGACGTCGAACAGCTGCCCGAGGTGCCTGCGGCACCCGGTGAACCCGCCGCCGTCGCCGAAGGGCAGTACGTTGCCACCACCACCGCCGGTGACTGGCTCGACCGGATCGCCGTCCACGGCCTCGGGATCCGCACCAATGCAACCCTCGCGGTCTACCCGCACGGCGTCCTCTACGAACGGGCCGGAGCGCCGGCGCTCTACATCCCTGCCGCTTCCCTGACCGGTGTCCGGCAGGACAGCGGCATGGCCGGGAAGTTCGTCGAGAAAGACGGCCTGCTCGTGCTGGCCTGGATGCTCGGCGCGCATGAGCTTGACACCGGCTTCCGGACCCGACGCGCCGCCGACAAAGACGTGCTTTACCAGGCCCTTCAGGAATTGATTTCGTCAGCCCCAGCGGCTGGTGCCACCAGTGGAAAGTAAGACAGTGAAAGCGAATACATTGACAGCAACCACCTCCGCTCCTGTGTCAGCCCCCGCTGCGCTGGTTCTCGAAGACGGCCGCATTTTCCGAGGCACCAGCTACGGCGCCACCGGCACCGCCCTGGGCGAGGCCGTCTTCGCCACCGGCATGACCGGCTACCAGGAAACCATTACCGACCCGTCCTATGCCCGCCAGCTCGTGGTACAGACGGCACCCCACATCGGCAACACCGGTGTGAACAGCGAGGACGCCGAGTCCCGGCGGATCTGGGTGGCCGGCTACATTGTCCGGGACGCTGCCCGCCGGCCTTCCAACTGGCGCTCCGAGCGCTCCCTTGACGAGGAGCTGGTGGCCCAGGGCATCGTCGGCATCCAGGGCGTGGACACCCGAGCCATCACCCGCCACCTGCGCGAGCACAAGACCATGCGCGCCGGCATCTTCTCCGGCGGGGCGGCAGAGGCCACGGACAAGGAACTGCTCGACGCCGTCCTGGCCAGTGCGCCCATGGAAGGTTCCCGCCTGGCCGAGGAGGTCAGCGTCGACGAAGCCTACGTCGTAGAACCGAAGGACCACGGCTGGGAAGGTGAACCCCGCTTCACCATCGCGGCGATCGACCTCGGCATCAAAGCCATGACCCCGGTACGGTTCGCCGAGCGGGGCGTCCGCGTCCACGTGCTGCCGGCCACCGCCACCCTTGAGGATGTCAAGGCCGTCAACCCGGACGGTTTCTTCATGTCCAACGGCCCTGGCGACCCAGCGACCGCAGACGCCCAGGTCAAGCTGCTCCGCTCAGTCCTGGACGAAAAGCTGCCGTACTTCGGCATCTGCTTCGGCAACCAGATCCTGGGCCGGGCATTGGGCTTTGGCACGTACAAGCTCCGCTACGGACACCGCGGCATCAACCAGCCCGTGATGGACCGCCGCACCGGGAAGGTCGAAATCACCTCCCAGAACCATGGCTTCGCCGTGGACGCCCCGCTCGACGGCGCCACCCAGGCGCCGGAATCACGGTACGGCCGGGTGGAAGTCAGCCACATCAGCCTGAACGACGATGTTGTGGAAGGCCTCGCCTGCCTGGATATCCCGGCGTTCTCCGTGCAGTACCACCCCGAAGCTGCCGCCGGCCCGCACGACGCCGCGTACCTGTTCGACCGCTTCATCGACCTGATGGCGGACACCAAGGACGCTGAAACCAAGACTGCCAACGACAACAAGACCGAGGACAAGAAGTAATGCCAAAACGTACAGACCTCAAAAGCGTCCTCGTCATTGGTTCCGGCCCGATCGTCATCGGCCAGGCCGCCGAATTCGACTACTCCGGCACGCAGGCCCTGCGCGTCCTCAAGGAGGAGGGCCTTCGCGTCATCCTCGTGAACTCCAACCCGGCCACCATCATGACCGACCCCGAGTTCGCCGACGCCACCTACGTTGAGCCCATCACCCCCGAGGTGGTGGAGAAGATCATCGCCAAGGAACGGCCGGACGCCGTCCTGCCCACCCTGGGCGGCCAGACCGCGCTGAACACCGCCATCGCCCTGGACAAGAACGGCGTGCTCGAGAAGTACAACGTGGAACTGATCGGCGCGAACATCGCCGCCATCGAGCTGGGCGAGGACCGGGAAAAGTTCAAGGGCGTCGTGGAGCGCTGCGGCGCGGAATCCGCCCGCAGCCACATCATCCACAGCATGGATGAAGCCCTCACGGCAGCCGACGACCTGGGCTACCCTATGGTGGTCCGCCCCTCCTTCACCATGGGCGGCCTGGGCTCCGGACTGGCTTACAACGAGGACGACCTGCGCCGCATTGTCGGCCAGGGCCTGCAGTACAGCCCCACCAGCGAGGTGCTGCTCGAGGAGAGCATCCTGGGCTGGAAGGAGTACGAGCTCGAAATGATGCGGGACAAGAACGACAACGTGGTTGTCGTCTGCTCCATCGAGAACTTCGACCCCGTGGGCGTGCACACCGGCGACTCCATCACCGTTGCTCCGGCGCTGACCCTCACTGACCGCGAATACCAGAAGCTGCGCGACGTCGCCATCGCCGTCATCCGCGAGGTGGGCGTCGATACCGGCGGCTGCAACATCCAGTTCGCCATCGACCCCGCCACCGGCCGTGTGGTGGTCATCGAAATGAACCCGCGCGTCTCCCGCTCCTCCGCACTGGCTTCCAAGGCCACCGGCTTCGCGATCGCCAAGATTGCCACCAAGCTCTCGCTGGGCTACACCCTGGACGAGATCCCCAACGACATCACCCAGAAGACCCCGGCGTCCTTCGAACCCACCCTCGACTACGTGGTGGTCAAGGTCCCGCGCTTCGCCTTCGAGAAGTTCCCTGCGGCGGACAACACCCTTACCACCACCATGAAGTCGGTGGGCGAGGCCATGGCGATGGGCCGCAACTTCACCGAAGCACTGCAGAAGGCACTGCGCTCCCTGGAACAGAAGGGCTCGCAGCTGGACTTCAGCAGCGTCCCTGAATGGGAAGTGGCCGAACTCATCGAAAAGGCCAAACGCCCCACCACCGAGCGCCTGCACCAGGTCCAGCGCGCCCTCCTGGGCGGCGCCACCGTGGAGCAGCTTTTCGAGGCCACCAAGATCGATCCCTGGTTCCTTGACCAGCTCCAGCTGCTCAACGAGATCTCCCGCGAAATCCGCCAGGCCGGTGCTCTGACAGCGGACATGCTCAAGCGCGCCAAGCGCCACGGTTTCTCGGACGAGCAGATCGGCTCCCTCACGCACAACCCTGAGGCAGTGGTCCGGGGCGTCCGCCAGGCCCTCGGCATTCGCCCCGTCTACAAGACCGTGGACACCTGCGCCGCCGAATTCGCCGCCTACACGCCGTACCACTACTCGGCCTATGACGAGGAGGACGAGGTCGCGCTGCACTCCAAGCCGTCCATCCTGATCCTCGGCTCAGGCCCCAACCGCATCGGCCAGGGCATCGAGTTCGACTACTCCTGCGTCCACGCGTCCATGGCGCTCCGCAAGGCCGGCTATGAGACCGTCATGGTCAACTGCAACCCGGAAACCGTCTCCACCGACTACGACGTCTCCACCCGGCTGTACTTCGAGCCCCTTACGCTGGAGGACGTCCTCGAGGTCATCGCGGCCGAGGAACGGACGGGCGGCGTCATGGGCGTGTTCGTCCAGCTCGGCGGCCAAACCCCGCTGAAGCTGGCGCAGCAGCTCGCCGACGCAGGCGTGCCCATCCTGGGTACCTCACCGGAGGCCATCGACCTCGCCGAGCACCGTGGCGCCTTCTCCCGCGTGCTGGACAAGGCCGGCTTGGTGGCGCCGAAGAACGGTACGGCCGTCTCCTTCGAGGACGCCAAGAAGATTGCCGATGAGATTGGCTACCCCGTCCTGGTCCGCCCGTCCTACGTGCTGGGCGGCCGCGGCATGGAAATCGTCTACGACGAGCCGAATCTCTCGCGCTACATCGCCAACGCCACCGAGATCACCCCGGACCACCCGGTCCTGATCGACCGGTTCCTGGAAGACGCCGTCGAGATCGACGTCGATGCCCTCTTCGACGGCACCGACATGTACCTGGGCGGCATCATGGAACACATCGAGGAAGCCGGCATCCACTCCGGTGACTCCGCCTGCGTCCTGCCGCCCATCACCCTGGGCAGCAACGTCATTGAACGGGTCCGCGTGGCCACCCGCGCCATCGCCGAGGGCGTGGGGGTGCGCGGACTGATCAACATCCAGTTCGCGCTGGCCTCGGACGTCCTGTACGTCCTGGAAGCCAATCCGCGCGCCTCCCGGACCGTACCGTTCGTGTCCAAGGCCACCGGCGTCCAGATGGCCAAGGCCGCCGCGCTGATCGGTACTGGCGTGACCATCAACCAGCTGCGCAGCGCCTACAAGATGCTGCCCGAAACCGGCGACGGATCCACCCTCCCGCTGGACGCGCCCGTCGCCGTCAAGGAAGCCGTGCTGCCGTTCAGCCGGTTCCGGACGCTCGAGGGCAAGGTGGTGGACTCCCTGCTCGGTCCCGAGATGCGCTCCACCGGTGAAGTCATGGGCATCGACAAGCACTTCGACACCGCGTTCGCCAAGAGCCAGGCGGGCGCGAACAACGCCCTGCCCACCGAAGGCAAGGTCTTCGTGTCCGTGGCCAACCGGGACAAGCGCTCGGTGATCATGGGCGTGAAGCGCCTTTCGGACCTTGGTTTCGAGATCGTCTCCACCGGCGGCACCGCCGATGTCCTGCGCCGCAACGGCATCCAGGCCACCCCGGTCCGCAAGGTTGCCGAGGGCAGCAGCGCTGAAGGGGAAGGCACCATTGCCGACCTCATCGTCGCGGGAGAAATCGACATGGTCTTCAACACCCCGTCCGGCGGCGAAGCCCGCAGCGACGGCTACGAGCTCCGGGCCGCGGCCACGTCCATCGGCATTCCGTGCATCACCACGGTGGCCGAGTTCAACGCCGCCGTCCAGGCCATCGAAGCCATGCGCACCTACGAGTGGTCCGTCACCAGCTTGCAGGAGCACGCGGCCGCCCTTGCCGAGTCGCAGCAGAAGGCGGCCCTGCAGCATGCCTGAGCAGGTACCGGGCGCCGGCCGGGAGTCCTTTGGCTCCCGGCTGGGCGCCGCCATGGCATCCCGCGGTCCGCTCTGCGTGGGCATCGACCCGCACCCGGCGCTGCTGGAAAGCTGGGGCCTGGACGACGACGCCGCCGGGCTGAGGCGGTTTTCGCTGACGGTCCTTGAGGCCGTGGCTCCGCTCGCTGCCGCGGTGAAGCCCCAGGTGGCCCTTTACGAACGGCATGGATCCGCTGGTATTGCCGTGCTGGAAGAGGTCCTGGCCGGGGCCCGCGAGCAGTCGGTGCTCAGCATCGCCGATGCCAAGCGCGGGGACATCGGATCCACCATGGCCGCCTACGCCGACGCGTGGCTCCGTGACGGCTCCCCGCTGGCGGCGGACTCGGTCACCCTCAGCCCCTACCTGGGGTTCGAGTCCTTGCGGCCGGCGCTGGACCTTGCCGCGGACACAGGCCGGGGCGTGTTCGTCCTCGCCCTGACGTCCAACCCGGAAGGCGCCTCCGTCCAGCACGTTGGCGGCAGCGATTCGGTGGCGCGCAGGATCACCACCGCCGCAGCCGCGGAGAACGCCCGCTACGCAGGAAACCTGGGGTCCGTGGGCCTGGTGGTGGGCGCCACCGTTGGCACAGCGCTGACGGACCTCGAGCTGGACCTCGCAGCAGTCCGCGGCCCCATCCTGGCGCCAGGCCTTGGCGCCCAGGGAGCTACCCCTGCCGACCTCCGGGCCACGTTCGGCGCCGCGTACCCGCTGGTCCTGGGAACCTCCAGCCGGGACATCCTCTCGGCGGGACCCCGGCCGGGCGGATTGCGGGAAGCTGCCCAGCGCACCTTGGACGGGCTGCGGGGACAATAGTCCGCCAATTCCCCGGATGCATTGCTTCAGGCTGCACCAAAGGGTATTTTCAGGACAGGTCCAAGGGCGGCCGCCCTTGGATGAAATCCGCCGACTCCGGGGGTGTCCGTGATGGTCCTGCGACCTTTATCTGCGACTGAACGGGCCGAGGCCCTGGGCAAGGCGGCGGCGGCAAGGGCCACCCGGGCAGCGGCCAAGGAAAGCCTTCGAAACGGGGACAGGTCCGCGGCGGACATCATTGGCTCAGCCCTTGAGGACGACGCCCTGGCCCGGATGAAGGTGTCCGAACTCCTCGAAGCCCTTCCCGGCATCGGAAAGGTGCGGGCCGCGGCCATCATGCAGCAGTTGGGCATTGCGGCCTCCCGCCGGGTCCGCGGGCTGGGCGTCCACCAGCGGCGGGCGCTGGTAGATTTTATAGACGAGCATTAGCGCAGGCCGGCCGCCTGCGCTTCCCCACCTCCAGCAAAAGGAATACGTGAGCAAGAAACCCGGACTGACAGTCCTCGCAGGTCCGACGGCTGTTGGCAAAGGCACCGTGTCCACCTACATCCGGGACAACTACCCCGAAGTCTGGCTTTCCGTCTCGGCCACCACCCGCGCCCCCCGGCCCGGGGAAGAGGATGGCGTCCACTACTTCTTCAAGTCCAAGGAAGAATTCGAGCAGCTCATCGCCGACGGTGAACTGCTGGAATGGGCCGTGGTCCACGGCCAGAACACCTACGGTACGTTGAAGAGCACCGTGAACCGGGCGATCGCCGAGGGCCGCTCAGTCCTGCTGGAGATCGACCTGCAGGGCGCCCGCCAGGTCAAGGCGGCAGTCCCGGACGCGCAGTTCGTCTTCCTGGCGCCGCCGACGTGGGACGAGATGGTCCGCCGGCTGGTGGGCCGGGGGACCGAAACCCCCGAGGAACAGCAGCGCCGGCTGGAAACCGCTAAACTGGAACTTGCTGCTGAACCGGAGTTCGACCACACCGTCATCAATGATGACGTCCGCCGGGCAGCGGACGAGCTTGTTTCACTCATGGGGCTGACCCCGCATCCACATCTGCCGGAACCGTCAGCCCGCTAGGAATTTGGAGAAATTCGTGTCTACGAACCTTGAAGGCATCATCAACCCGCCGATCGACGATCTGCTGAAGGTAGCGGATTCCAAGTACGGCCTGGTGATCTTCGGTGCCAAGCGTGCTCGTCAGATCAACGCCTACTACGCCCAGCTGCACGAGGGCCTGTTCGAGTATGTCGGCCCCCTGGTCGATACCAAGCTGAACGAGAAGTCGCTCTCGATCGCCCTGCGCGAGATCAACGAAGGCAAGCTGGTTTCCACGCCGATCGAAGCCGCAGAGTAGTCCTGCAACCGAACTGACTTGCTGTTGACGGAGGTCACGTGCGCATAGTCCTCGGAGTCGGGGGAGGGATTGCCGCCTACAAGGTGGCGTCGCTCCTCCGGCTTTTTACTGAAGCCGGCCATGACGTCACGGTGATCCCCACCGAGGCGTCCACCCGGTTCGTCGGTACGGCCACCTGGGAGGCGCTGTCCGGCAACCCGGTCAGCAACAGCGTTTTCGATGACGTGCACCTGGTCAACCACGTACGGCTGGGCCACGAGGCCGACCTCGTGGTCGTCGCACCCGCCACGGCCGACCTCCTTGCCAAGGCAGCCACCGGCCAGGCCGGCGACCTCCTGACCAACACGCTGCTTATGGCCCACGGCCCGGTGCTCTTTGCCCCGGCCATGCACACGGAGATGTGGCAACATGCCGCCACGCGCGCCAACGTGGAAACTCTCCGCGGGCGTGGTGCTGCAGTCCTTGAACCCGCCTCCGGCAGGCTGACAGGGGCAGACTCGGGACCGGGCAGGCTCCCGGAACCCCAGGCCATCTTCGACGCCGCCATGGCGCTGGTGCAGGGCCGGTCCGATTACCAGCTTCCGCTGGCGGGACGCACCGTCACCATCAGCGTCGGCGGAACCCGGGAACCCCTGGACCCGGTCAGGTTCCTCGGCAACCGGTCCTCCGGCAAGCAGGGCGTCGCGCTGGCCGTTGCCGCGCGGAATGCCGGGGCCACCGTGCGCTTGCTGGCAGCCCACATGGAGGTCCCGGCGCCGGCAGGGGTTGAGGTGCAACGTGTGGAGACGGCCCTGGAGCTCCGTGAGGCCGCACTGGCTGCAGCAGCCGATTCCGACGTGATCATCATGTCCGCTGCCGTGGCCGATTTCCGGCCCGGAGAAGTCTCGGACACCAAAATCAAGAAGCGGGACGACACCGCAGACCCCGTCATCACCCTGGTCCGCAACCCGGACATCCTGCAGGAACTCGTGGAGAAGCGCAACGCATCCCGTGCCGGAAGCGGCCAGCTCGTCGTCGGCTTCGCCGCCGAAACGGGAGACAGCCAGGGCGACGTCCTGGCTTACGCCCAAGCCAAACTGCAGCGCAAGGGCTGCGACCTGCTGGTGGTCAACCACGTGGGGATGGACAAGGTCTTTGGCCAGGACTCCAACGCGGTGGTCATCCTCTCCCGGGCCGGCTCCGAACCACAGGAGGCGTCCGGGACCAAAACCGAGGTTTCGGAAGCCATCATCAGGCGCATCAGCTTTGAACTGAACCACGTTTCGCCCCGCGCCTGAAGTGTTTCAGGCCACGTTTGCTTAGCACGGGGACATCTCCCGCCTGGCAAGCAACACCAACCAGTAAGGTAGTTGAGTGACTTTACCGCTGCACCTTCCCCAGGCCCACGGGGCCACGCCCGCCGCACTCCGGCTCTTCACGTCCGAGTCGGTCACCGAGGGCCATCCGGACAAGATCTGCGACCAGATCAGCGACGCCATCCTGGACGCGCTGCTGGCAGCCGACCCCGAGTCGCGCGTGGCCGTGGAAACCATGGCCACCACCGGTCTGGTGCACGTGGCAGGCGAAGTCACCACCGACGCCTACGTCGAGATCCCGCAGATCGTCCGTGAGACCATCCTGGGAATCGGCTACGATTCCTCGGCCAACGGCTTCGACGGCGCCCGGTGCGGCGTCTCCGTCTCCATCGGACAGCAGTCCAACGACATTGCCGGCGGTGTGTTCAACTCACTCGAGGCGCGCGAGGGCCGCCAGGAGGACGATTACGACCTCCAGGGCGCAGGGGACCAGGGCCTGATGTTCGGCTACGCCAGCGACGAGACCCCTTCCTACATGCCGACGCCGATCTGGCTCGCCCACCGGCTGTCCGAACGACTCACCGAGGTCCGCAAGACGGGCCAGCTGGCCTACCTCCGCCCGGACGGCAAGACCCAGGTGACCGTTGGCTACGACAAAGACGTCCCCGTCTCCGTGGAGACAGTAGTGATCTCCAGCCAGCACGCCGATGGCGCAAGCCTCGAGCAGCTCCGCGCGGACCTCGCCGCCATCGTGATCGAACCCGTTCTTGCCGGCGCCAACCTGGACCTCTCGCGCACCGCCAACATCCTCAACCCGGCCGGTGAGTTCGTTATCGGCGGACCGGTTGGGGACGCCGGACTCACCGGCCGCAAAATCATCGTGGACACCTACGGCGGCATGGCCCGCCACGGCGGTGGCGCCTTCTCCGGCAAGGACCCGTCCAAGGTGGACCGCTCTGCTGCCTACGCCATGCGCTGGGTTGCCAAGAACGTGGTGGCCGCAGGACTGGCCAAGCGCGCCGAGATCCAGATCGCGTACGCGATCGGCCAGGCCCGGCCCGTGGGAACGTACGTGGAGACGTTCGGCACCGAGACCGTGGACCCGGCCAGGATCAGCGCCGCCATCGCCGAGATCTTCGACCTCCGCCCGCGCGCCATCATTGACGCCCTTGACCTGAAGCGGCCCATCTACGCAAAGACTGCCGCGCACGGGCACTTTGGCCGCGACGATCCTGACTTCACCTGGGAACGCCTGGACCGGGTGGATGACCTGAAGGCATTCTTCAACGCCTGACAGTCCCCGTCAGGCGTCCGGAAAACCAATGTCAGTGCCCGGTGCTTGGCTGTCCTTGTCCAACCCGGTAGCTGAACGGAGGTAACCGCCATGGTTGCTGACAGTTCCGTCCAGCCATCGTTGCTGCAGGGATTTCCGGTTCGGACTCCGTCCGCCGGAGCCATGGCAGCACAGCTGCCGGTGGCGCGGGTTCTCGTGGAGTCCTCCCTCCCGCACCTGGACCGGCCTTTCGACTACGCCGTCCCGGCCTCCCTTGACCGGGAGGCCCGGCCCGGGGTGCGGGTCAAGGTCAAGTTCAACGGCCAGGACCTCAACGGCTTCCTCCTCGAACGGATGGCGGAGTCCGACGCCGGACATGCCCTGGTGCCCCTGGCCAAGGTCGTTTCACCGGTTCCGGTCCTCACGCCCGCCGTCCGGGACCTGGCCACCGCAGTCGCCGCCCGGTACGCCGGTACCGTCAGCGATGTCCTCCGCCTCGCCGTTCCACCCCGCGTCGCCAGGCTGGAGAAGGAATACCCGGGCGCCTACGCGGAAGCGGAAGTCGGAACCACTCCCGCCGCCGCCGGCCCCTCAGCCTGGGCGGACTACCGCACCGGTGCGGCCTTCCTGCGGCACCTGGCCGCCGGTGGAGCGCCGCGCGCGGTGGTCAACCCGCTCCAAGGCTACGGACCCGCCGGGTGGCCGCACCTCCTCGCCGAAGCCGCTGCCGCCGCCTACACCTCGGGCCGCGGCGCCCTGCTGGTGGTGCCGGACTACCGCGACCTTGACCGCCTCGAGGCAGCACTCAAGGACGTGCTGCCGGATGACGCCGTGGCACGGCTCACCGCAGACGACGGCCCCACGCCCCGGTACCGCAACTACCTTCGCCTGCTGGCCGGCACCGCCAAAGTGGCCATCGGCACCCGGTCTGCCGCCTTCGCACCGGTACCGGACCTCGGCCTGGTCGCCTGCTGGGACGACGGGGACGACCTCCACATCGAGCAACGCGCACCCTACCCGCACGCCCGGGAAGTCCTGCTCCTGCGGGCGGAACAGGAAGGCGCCGCCTGCCTCCTGGCCGGGCACTCGCGCAGCACGGAGGTCCAGCGGCTGGTGGAGTCCGGGTGGGCCATCCCCGTGAGCACCCCGCGTAACACCCTGCGGGCCACCGTTCCGCGGGTCGTCAGCACCGCCGACACCTTCGAGCAGGCCCGCGACCCGCTCGCAACGGTCGCCCGGCTTCCGCACGCGGCCTGGCAGGCCGCCAAGGAAGGCCTGGAGCGCGGACCTGTCCTGGTGCAGGTGGCCAGGTCCGGCTACGCGCCGTCACTGGTCTGCGAAACGTGCCGCGAGCCGGCACGCTGCGGAACCTGCCAGGGGCCGTTGGCGCTGGCAGGCACGTCGGCGCTTCCCCAGTGCCGCTGGTGTTCGACGCCGGCACCGGACTGGAGCTGCACCCACTGCGGCGGCCGGCGGCTCCGGAAAGGGGCCACCGGGGTCCTGCGTACTGCGGAGGAGCTGGGGAGGGCTTTTCCCGGCAAAACCGTCCTTACCTCCTCCGGTGACCAGGTAAAGGCCAGGGTGGGGGAGGCAAAGGCCCTGGTGGTGGCCACGGTGGGGGCGGAGCCGGTCGCGGCCGGCGGCTATGCAGCGGCCCTGCTCCTGGACGGCGACTCCCTGCTGCGGCGGGAAACCCTCCGCGCCGGCGAGGACACGGTCAGGCGGTGGCTGAACGCCGCGGCACTGGTGCGCCCTGCCCTGGACGGCGGACTGGTGGTGGTGACGGCCACGGACACCGCTGCCACAGGCGCCCTGCTCCGTTGGGATCCTGCCGGCTATGCCCAGCGGGAGCTGGCCCTGAGGATGGAACTCCAGTTGCCCCCGGCGGTCCGGATCGCATCTGTCACCGGGCCGCGACCCGCCGTCGAACACTTCACGGCCGCCGTGGAGGCCGGGCTCGGCAGCGCCGGAATAACGGTGCGCACCGCAGGCCCGGCGCCGCTGGTGCTGACCGCTCCGCCGTCCGGGAGGCGCTCGGCCGAGGACGTCCGGACCCTGCTGTTCTTCCCGTATGGCCAGGCGGCCGCCGTCGTCCGTGTCCTGCGGGCCACCCGGGCAGCCGCGGCCGCCAAGCGGACCGTGGAGCCGGTACAGTTGCGCCTGGACGGCGTGGACGTCCTGTAACGGGTTGGCAGCACGGTGCTTGTTGCCTCGCCTGCGTCACCGGACTGGAGACGCGCTCAGCGCCGCCTGTTCGCCACCACTTCGTGTGCCGCATCCACCAGTTGCCTCGCCGATTCGTCCCAGCTGAATTCGGCGGCCCGCGCCACGGAACGCCGGGACATGTCCTGCCAATGCCCGTCATCCTGCAACTGCGCCACCGCGTGCGCGAACTGTTCGGGGGAGCCCGGGTCCACGTACAGGGCTGCGTCCGCGCCCACCTCGCGGAAGATCGGGATGTCGCTGGCGATCACCGGCGTCCCCACGGCCATGGCTTCCACCAGGGGGAGCCCGTAGCCCTCGGCCCTGGACAGGCTTACCAGTGCGGTGGCCCGCCGCAGCAGCCCGTCATACTCCTCGTCGGTGACGCCGTTGTGGAACACCACGGCGGCGCCCGGCGGCACCAGGCCTTCGAGTTCCGCGCGCCGTTGTGGACTGATCCGGCTCAGCAGGTGCAGGGTGTAGCCGGGCAGCCCGGACATGCCGGCCACCATGGTTTCCACATTCTTGTAGGGCATGAACGAGCCCATGTAGATGAGCGTCTTGTCCGCGCCGTCACCCGGGGTGCGGTGGACCTGGGCCGGCTGGGGGGCGTTGGCGATGATGCGCACCGGCCGGCGGGTCAGGCGGTTCTTGGCGATGAGCGCCTCCGTGGTCCGGCTGATGGTGGCCACCGTGTCGGCCCGGTTCAGCAGCAGCCGCTGGGGCCAGAACGCCTTGTGGTAGAGGCGCCAGAGCAGCCTGACCGGGGCCGGCAGGAATCCCGGGGGAGCGGGGTGCGAGTAGTAGATGAGGTCGTGCAGCGTCAGGATCAGGCCGTACTTCCTGCCCCAGGTGCCCATGGTCTGCATGGGGCACACCACCACATCGGCGCCGAGGCCGTTGACCTTGCGGGCCACGAACAGCTCCAGCGGTGAGAGCGGACTGTTGATCAGCGTGTACGGAACATCCGGCAGGAGGGCGAGCTGGCGGACGTCGGAGACCAGCATGGAGACGTCTGCGATTTTCGCCGTGGCGGCGATCAGGCTGGCCCCGTAGCGGCTGATGCCGTCATGGTGGTCGGTGCGGGTAAAGCGGGCGTCGATAACTATCTTCACGCGGGATGGTCCTTCAGGAAGCTGCGGATGTGGCGGGCGGCGGGCTCCGGCGTTTCGTAATGGATCAGGTGTCCGACGCCGGGAATCACCTTCAGCTCCCCGTCCGGCAGCAGTGCCAGGAGGCGCTGCTGGCTGGGAAGCGTGGCTATTTCGTCCCTTTCGCCGGCCACCAGCAGCACGGGGAGGTCCAGCCGGCCGGCCACCTGGGCCACGTGGTTGCTGACCGACGCCGTGAAGGACTCCAGCAGGCTGTCGCGGTCGGCGAAGGAACTGAAGTACGCGTGGTGCTGGCCGTGGATGAATGCCCGCAGTTCCTTGTCGCGTGTCTTGGCCATGGTCTCGCTCATGACGCGCACAATCAGCCGGTTGCGCAACAGGGCCAGCCCCGGTTTGCGGGGGAGCCTTGCCGCCAGCCGGTAGTACAGGACTGCCAGCCGCGTCATCACGCCTTTGGGCCCCTCCAGCGCCGGGGCAGCAATGGGGTTGATGAGGATCAGGGGACGGACTGCGCCGGGGTGGCCGGCCACAAAGTGCGCTGCCACGATCGAACCGAAAGAGTGGCCCAGCAGGACGGTGTCCGGTCCCAGCCCGCGGGCCGCCATGAAGTCGCTGACGAACTGTCCGTAGCGTTCCACCGAATGCTCGTCCTGCCCGAAGGCGTCGGACCTGCCAAAGCCCGGCAGGTCGGGCATGATGATACGCATGTCCGGCAATTGGTCCGCGACGCGCAGGAGCCCGTGATGGTCGCCCCGGAAACCGTGGATCACCAGGATGGTGCGGGTTTCCGGTGTTTCCTTCAGCGGCTCGTAGGTCCAGAACGCCACGCTGCCGCCGTCGAGGTTTACGGTGCCGGCCGAAGTCCGCGCTGCCAGTGCGGCACTCACGTATGCCGGCGCAGGGGAGGTCCCCGGGTTCACGGTATCCATGCCCGCGCCTAGTTGACGTTGTCCGGATGCGAACCGGTGCGCTGCCCGCGGTCCAACGCAGTAATCGCGGCCAGGTCCCGTTCGGAAAGCTCGAACCCGAAGACGTCCAGGTTCTCCCGGATGCGGGCCTCCGAACTCGCCTTGGGGATGGCAATGTTGCCCAGCTGCATGTGCCAGCGCAGGATTACCTGCGCCGGGGTCCTGCCGTGCTCGGCGGCGCAGGCTTCGATGACCGGATCCGCAAGCACCTGGCCGCGGCCCAGCGGGCTCCATGCTTCGGTCCGGATACCCAGGTCAGCGTGCTTGCTGCGCAGTTCTTCCTGCTGCAGCCAGGGGTGCAGTTCGATCTGGTTCACGGCAGGAACCACTTCGGCGCTTTGCAGGAGCCGGTCAAGGTGGGCGGGCTGGAAGTTGCTGACGCCGATGGCGCGGACGCGGCCTTCGCGGTAGAGGGTCTCCAGTGCGCGGTACGTTTCCGGGAACAGCCCGCGCCGCGGGCATGGCCAATGGATCAGGTACATGTCCACGTAGTCCAGGCCCAGGTTGACCATGGAGTCGTCGAAGGCACGCAGCGTGGAGTCGTAGCCGTGATGGTCGTTCCAGACCTTGGTGGTGATGAAGACGTCCTCCCGGGTCAGGGAAGGGGACAGCTCCCCGGACCCGCCGCTTCCGGTTCCGTCGCCAAGCTGGGAACTGATGCCACGCGCGACGCCGGTCTCGTTTCCGTACATGGCCGCGGTGTCGAAGTGGCGGTAGCCTGCCGCGAGCGCCGTGGCCACCAGGCCTTCTGCGTCCGCCGCCGGCACCTTATACAGCCCAAAGCCAAGCTGGTCGATCAGCACGCCGTTGTTCAGGCTGAGCCGGGGTGAGGTTCTCATGGAAACGACTCTACCCACTTCAGCTTGTCAGGCCCTCGTAATCGACCAGCCGGCGGGCGGTGGCTTCGTCCAGGATCAGGTCCGTGGCCAGCCTCGCGGCCAAGGCCCCGCGGAGGCCGTTGATCTTGGAGACACCTGAGACCACGCAGATCCTCCGGCGCACCTGGCGCAACTGGGCAAGTGCCGGCCCGGTGGAGCGTTCGTTCAGGACGATCCCGTTGGAGGAACCGTCGGCCCGGAAGAACACGGTGGCTACGTCGCCCACCACGTCCGAGTTGGCCAGCGCGTTCAGGTCCTCCTCGTCGAGGTATCCGCCCGCGTAGACGTGGCTGGGGTAGTCGGCGTGCACCGAACCGACACCGAAGATGGCAATGCTCATCTTGGCCTGGAGTTCCAGGACGCGCTGCACGCTGCGTTCATTCCACATGGCCGTCTTGGTGGCGGCGTGGTCGAAGAAGGCCGGGACGGGAAACTGCTCCACCCGTGCGCCGTAGGCGCTGCCAAACCTTCGCATGATGTCGCTGGCGTAGGTAATGCCCGTGGTGTGCATGTTTCCTGCGCCGTTGAGCTGGACGATAACGCTGTCGTGGGTGATCTTCCGGGTGAGGTGCCGGCTGACCGCGCTGAGGGTGGATCCCCAGGCAACGCCGATGATGGCATTGGAGTCCACCAGGGGACCGATGGTGCGTGCGGCCTGCATGGCCACGCGGTCCAGGGTTTCGGCTTCGTTGAGCGTCCCCAGGACCGGTACAACGTGCACGTCAAGGTTGTACCTGCGCCGGATCATGCCTTCCAACTCCGGGCCGGTATCGAGCGGATTGCGGATCTGGATCTGCACCAGCCCCGATTCCCTGGCGGCGGACAGGAGGCGTGAAACGGTGGACCGGGAGGTACGCAGTTCGCGTGCGATCGCATCCATGGTGAGGTCCTGCAGATAGTACATTTGTGCAGCTCGGAGGGCATCTGCGTCCCTGGAGAGAGTCATCTCATTTCCCATCTGCACGTTTGTGCATAGTGCTTGACTCCATTTTCCATATCTCCAAACAATAGAGCAGAACGGCGGCGCGCCACGGTGGCAGCCGCATCACTCAAAGCCCCAAGGGAGTTTGTTTTGGGACCCAAGGAACCAACTGTCCAACTGTCTGCCGGCGCGCCCCGGGCCGGAGCCGAACGCTCATCGGTACACAGCCTCCGGCGCAGGCCGCACGCCAAAGTACTCGTGGTGGGCGGCGGCATTAACGGGGTAGGTACGTTCCGCGACCTGGCTTTGCAGGGCGTCGACGTCGCGCTCGTGGAACGCGGAGATTACTGCCAGGGGGCCAGCGGCGCATCCTCGCACATGATCCACGGCGGGATCCGCTACCTCGAAAACGGCGAGTTCCGCCTGGTGCGCGAATCTGTGGTGGAACGCAACCGGCTGCTGAAGATCGCGCCGCATTACGTCAAGCCGCTGCAGACCACCATTCCCATCTTCAGCACGTTCTCGGGCATCCTGTCCGCGCCTATGCGCTTCCTGACCCACAAGCAGCAGGGCAAGCCGAAGGAGCGCGGTGCGTTCCTTATCAAAGTCGGGCTGAGCCTCTACGATTCGTTCTCCCGCGACGGCGGCACCGTGCCTCGGCACCAGTTCCGCACGCACAAGTCCGCCCTCAAGGAGTTGCCTGCCCTCCGTCCGGACGTCAAATACACTGCCACCTACTTTGATGCCTCCGTGCACAACCCGGAGCGGCTCACCCTCGACGTCCTGCAGGACGGCGTGAAGGCCGGCCGCCCCGCGGGGACGGAGCAGGCCCACAACGCACAGGGCAACACGGCGCGTGCCAGCAACTACCTGTCCCTGCAGTCCATGTCTCCGGCACCCAACCCGGGGACCGGGCGGGGCAGCACCGTCCGGCTCCGTGACGAACTCACCGGCGAGGAGTTCGATTTCACGGCGGACGTCATCGTAAACACCACCGGCGCGTGGGTGGACCTCACCAATGGAGCCATGGGTGCCGCGTCATCCTTCATGGGCGGCACCAAGGGCTCGCACATCGTGCTTGACCACCCGGGCCTCCTTGCCGCGTGCCGGGGCCGCGAAATCTTCTTTGAGCACACTGACGGCCGGATCGTCCTGATCTACCCGATGGGTGACCGGGTCCTGGTGGGTACTACCGACGTCGACGCCGACATGTCCGAAGACGCCGTCTGCACCGACGACGAGATTGCGTATTTCTTCGACCTGATCGGGCACGTTTTTCCCTCGGTCGACGTGACACCTGAACACATCGTGTATACGTTCTCCGGGGTCCGTCCCCTGCCACGCCATGACGCCACCCAGCCCGGCTTCGTCTCCCGCGACTACCGCATCGAACGCCGCACCTCCGGACAGGACGCGGGCTCCGCCGTCGTCCTGAGCCTGGTAGGCGGCAAGTGGACAACGTTCCGCGCCCTCGCAGAGCACCTCGCCAACGACGTCCTCGCTGAACTCGGCATGCAGCGCAAGGTTTCAACCGCGCAGCTGCCCATCGGCGGCGGTGCCGGATTCCCCGCTGACGATAACGGCGTCCAGCAGTGGATCAAGGCGCACATGTCGGCCGGCCGGGACGCGGACCGCACGGCGGGCCTGCTGACCCGCTACGGAACGCGGGCCGAAGAAGTGATCGGGTACCTCGACGCCGCCCCTGACCAGGCGCTGCGTTCCACCCGTGAGCTCAGCGTCCGGGAACTGGAATACATGGCGGCACACGAACAGGTGGGCCATCTGGTGGATGTCCTGATCCGGCGCACCTCCCTGGCCTTCCGGGGACTCGTCACCGGCGAGCTGCTCAACGAGCTCGCCGAGGTGCTCTCCGGACCGCTCAATTGGGACGCTGCGACGCGGACCGCAGAGATCAAGCACGCCCAGGACGTGCTGCAGCGTTTCCACCGGGTGGAAACGCACAGCCTGGTCTCCTGAGGCCGGGCGGGGCCGGGGGAGCGAGTCATCCCGTCCCAACGGCCCTCCACCCGCGGAGGGCCGACAACTAAAAACAGAAGGAGTCAAAGATGTCTCTAGGAATAGTTTTCCTCTCCGAAGTCTTTGGTACCGGCATGCTGACCCTCTTGGGTTGCGGCGTCGTTGCCAACGTGGCTTTGCGGGGAACAAAAGGCAACAACGGCGGGTTCCTCATGGTCACATGGGGGTGGGGAATAGCCGTCTTCGCGGGTGTCTTCGTTGCCGCCAAGTCGGGCGCGCACCTGAATCCCGCCGTCACGCTCGGCCTGTTGCTTAACGGCAAAGCCGAGTACGCTCCGGGAGTCACCGTGGATTTCGCCTCCACCCTGACCTACTTTGGCGGCGAAATGCTGGGCGCGTTCCTCGGCGCCGTGGTCTGCTGGCTGGCATACAAGCAGCACTTCGACGACGAACCTGAGCCCGCCGGCAAGCTCGGCGTGTTTTCCACCGGGCCGGCCATCCGGTCCACGCCCTGGAACGTCATTACCGAGGTCATTGGCACCTTCGTGCTGGTGCTGGTGATCCTGACCCTCGGCGGAACCCCCTCCGGGCTCGGCCCGCTCGCCGTTGCCCTGCTCGTGGTAGGCATCGGTGTTTCCCTCGGCGGCCCGACGGGCTACGCCATCAACCCCGCGAGGGACCTTGGACCCCGCATCGCCCACGCATTGCTTCCCATTAAGGGCAAGGGCTCCAGCGACTGGGCCTACTCCTGGGTGCCCGTCGTCGGACCCTTGATCGGCGGCGCACTCGGTGGCCTCGTGGCCCGCGTTGTCCCCATCATCGTCACAGCAGCATCCTGAACCCACCCGACAGATCAACAAACCGGACAAGGACGTCATCATGAACCAGTACGTAATCGCTATCGATCAGGGCACCACCAGCACCCGCGCCATCATCTTCGACCACAGCGGCGCCATTGTCTCCTCCGGCCAGATGGAACACGAACAGATCTTCCCGCAAGCCGGCTGGGTGGAGCACGACGCCACGGAAATCTGGAACAACACCCGTGAGGTCATCGGCTCCGCGCTTTCCAAGGCGAACCTGACACGGCACGATATTGCCGCCGTCGGCATCACCAACCAGCGCGAAACCGCCGTGGTGTGGGACAAGACCACCGGCAAGCCGGTCTACAACGCCATCGTGTGGCAGGACACGCGCACCCAGGACATCGTCGATGAACTGTCCAAGGACGGCGGCGGAGACCGGTTCAAGCAAAAAGTGGGGCTCCCGCTGGCAACCTACTTCTCCGGGACCAAGATCAAATGGATCCTGGACAACGTCGACGGCGCCCGCGAAAAGGCAGAGGCCGGGGACCTGGTGTTCGGCAACACCGACGCCTGGGTCCTGTGGAACCTGACAGGCGGCGTGGACGGCGGCGTCCACGTCACCGATGTCACCAACGCGTCCCGCACGCTGTTCATGGACCTTGACACCCTCCAGTGGGATGACGAAATCCTTGGCATCTTCGGCGTGCCGCGCAGCATGATGCCGGAAATCAAGTCCTCCTCCGAGGTCTACGGCGAGGTCCACGGATCCCAGCTGCTCCGCGAGACGCCGGTAGCAGGGATCCTGGGCGACCAGCAGGCGGCAACCTTCGGGCAGGCAGCCTTCGACACCGGCGAAGCCAAGAACACCTACGGCACCGGCTGCTTCCTGATCTTCAACACCGGCGAGGAGATCGTCCACTCCAAGAACGGGCTTCTCACCACCGTTGGCTATAAGCTCGGCGACGCCAAGCCGCACTACGCCCTCGAAGGATCCATCGCCGTCACGGGTTCCCTCATCCAGTGGCTGCGGGACAACCTGGGCATGATCAGCAGCGCGCCGGAGGTGGAGACCCTGGCCGCGGCCGTAAAGGACAACGGCGGCGTGTACATCGTCCCCGCGTTTTCCGGTCTCTTCGCTCCCTACTGGCGCTCGGATGCACGTGGCGCGATCGTCGGCCTGACCCGCTTCGTCAACAAGAACCACATCGCCCGGGCTGCCCTGGAAGCCACCGCGTTCCAGACCCGCGAAGTGCTCGACGCCGTCAACGCGGACTCCGGCGTGCCGCTGAGCGAGCTGAAGGTCGACGGCGGCATGGTCGCCAACGATGCCCTCATGCAGTTCCAGGCCGACATCCTGGGCGTGCCGGTGATCCGGCCCAAGGTCGTGGAAACCACGGCGCTGGGCGCCGCCTACGCGGCCGGCCTCGCCGTCGGCTTCTGGAAGGACCTGGGCGAACTGTCCGCCAACTGGTCCGAGGACAAGCGGTGGGAGCCGCAAATGGACAAGGCGGAGCAGGAGCGCCAGCTGCGCCTCTGGAAGAAGGCCGTGACCAAGTCCATGGACTGGGTCGACGAGGACGTGAAGTAGGCCGACGAGCCGATGCCTTCACTGTTGAGGGGGCCCCGCCCGCTTCGCGGACGCCCGAAGCCGCTCCCGGGCCCCCTCAACAGTTCGGCATTTCCGGGCCGGCCGATTCAGCCGCTCGTGGCGACTTACATAACGCTGGCAAGCCGTGCGCTAAAGTGGTGGTATGCGTGCGATCCTCCTTCTTAGCTAGCCGCCCGGCATCCCGGCCAGACTCCCGGATTGTCGAGCGGCAGCCCCTCCGTGTGAGGGGCTTTTGTGTGTCTGGGACGAAGTGCGGGCCCGGAGCAGGGGACCGAAGGATCAGGCGCGACCCGTCCTGATCGGACAAGATCGAAAAGAATAGAAGAGGCCAGCAGTGGGCGTTCAGCCGGAGACAGAGACCGGAACAGCAACAGTATCGGCAGGGCCCGAAGAGGGCACCTACAGTTTCACCGCCATGGAGGCCAAATGGCCCCAGGTGTGGGAGGACCTCAAGGTCTTCACCCCGGTGGACGACGGGTCCCGGGAACGCCGCTACGTGCTTGACATGTTCCCGTACCCCTCGGGCGACCTGCACATGGGTCACGCCGAAGCGTTCGCCATGGGCGATGTGGTGGCCCGCTACCTCCGCCAAAAGGGCTACGACGTCCTGCACCCGATCGGGTGGGACTCGTTCGGCCTGCCCGCGGAGAACGCCGCCATCAAGCGCAACGCCCACCCCAGTGAGTGGACGTACGCCAACATCGACACCCAGGCAGCCTCATTCAAGCGGTACGCGATCTCCGCCGACTGGTCGCGCCGCCTGCATACGTCCGACCCCGAGTATTACCGCTGGACGCAGTGGCTGTTCAAGCGCTTCTACGAGCGCGGCCTGGCCTACCGCAAGGACTCGCCGGTCAACTGGTGCCCCAAGGACCAGACCGTGCTGGCCAACGAACAGGTGGTCAACGGTGCCTGCGAGCGCTGCGGCACCACCGTCACCAAGAAGTCCCTGAACCAGTGGTACTTCAAGATCACCGACTACGCCGACCGGCTGCTGGACGACATGGACGAGCTCCGCGGGCACTGGCCCGAGCGCGTGCTGGCCATGCAGAAGAACTGGATCGGCCGGTCCGAGGGCGCCCACGTCACCTTCGTGATCGAGGCCGACGGCGGCAAGCCCGCCAAGGACGTCACGGTCTTCACCACCCGTCCGGACACGCTGTACGGGGCAACGTTCTTCGTGGTGGCCGCTGACGCGCCGCTCGCCGTCGAACTCGTCACCGACGAACACGCCGCCGCCCTGGAGGACTACCGGGAGAAGGTCAAGGCCCTCTCGGAAATAGAACGGCAGTCAACGGAACGGGAGAAAACCGGTGTCTTCACCGGCCGGTACGCCATCAACCCGCTGAACGGGGAGAAACTCCCGGTCTGGGCCGCAGACTACGTCCTGGCCGACTACGGCACCGGCGCGATCATGGCCGTGCCCGCCCACGACCAGCGCGACCTGGACTTCGCCAAGACCTTTGACCTGCCTGTCCGGGCGGTCCTGGACACCGGCGAGGAGGATCCGGCCGTGTCCGGCACGGCGACTGCCGGCGAGGGCACCCTGATCAATTCCGGGGCTCTGGACGGGCTGCCCAAGGCCGAGGCCATCCCGGCCGCAATCAAGATCCTCGAAGAGCAGGGCACTGGCGAGAAGTTCGTCAACTTCCGGCTCCGCGACTGGCTGCTGAGCCGCCAGCGGTTCTGGGGCACCCCGATCCCCATCATCCACTGCCCGGCCTGCGGGGAAGTGCCCGTTCCGGACGAGCAGCTGCCGGTGACGCTGCCGTCCGACCTCCGTGGCGAGGACCTGTCGCCGAAGGGCACGTCCCCGCTGGCGGCTGCCGAAGCGTGGGTCAATGTCGAGTGCCCCTCCTGCCACGGCCCGGCAAAGCGCGACACGGACACCATGGACACTTTCGTGGACTCGTCCTGGTACTTCCTGCGCTTCGTCTCGCCCCAGTTCACCGAGGGCCCCTTCGACCCGCAGAAGATCAACGACTGGATGCCTGTTGGCCAGTACGTCGGCGGCGTGGAGCACGCCATCCTGCACCTGTTGTATGCCCGGTTCTTCACCAAGGTCATCTACGACCTGGGCATGATCGACGCCGACGAACCGTTCAGTGCCCTCCTCAACCAGGGGCAGGTGCTCAACGGCGGCAAGGCCATGAGCAAGTCCTTGGGCAACGGCGTGGACCTCGGTGAACAGCTGGACAAGTACGGTGTGGACGCCGTCCGCCTGACCATGGTGTTCGCCTCCCCGCCCGAGGACGATGTGGACTGGGCCGACGTGTCGCCGTCGGGTTCGGCCAAGTTCCTGGCCCGCGCCTGGCGCCTCGCACAGG
Organism: Pseudarthrobacter sp. MOO14; assembly: GCF_058267675.1. Lineage (NCBI taxonomy): Bacteria > Bacillati > Actinomycetota > Actinomycetes > Micrococcales > Micrococcaceae > Pseudarthrobacter > Pseudarthrobacter sp. MOO14. The sequence continues at coordinate 319,932 of NZ_CM177849.1, read as the reverse complement.
ATGTTGCCAGCGACCCCGGGGTGTACGCCGCAGCCGGTGACCGTGCCCTGCGTTCGGTAACGCACCGCACCATTGCCGACGCCGCCGAACTGCTGGATGCCAACAAGTTCAACGTGGTGGTGGCCAAGCTGATGGAACTGGTCAACGCCACCCGCAAGACCATCGATTCCGGGGCCGGCGCCGCGGACCCGGCCGTCCGGGAGGCCGCAGAGGCTGTAGCCGTGATCCTCAGCCTGTTCGCCCCGTACACGGCCGAGGACATGTGGAACCTGCTGGGCCACCCGGCATCGGTGGCCAATGCGGGCTGGCCGGCACACGATCCCGCCCTCCTGGTCCAGGACACGGTCACAGCCGTTGTCCAGGTGCAGGGCAAGGTGCGCGACCGCCTGGAGGTGTCTCCGGACGTTTCCGAGGACCAGTTGCGTGAGCTGGCCCTGGCCTCCGAAAATGTCCAGCGTGCCCTCGACGGCCGCGGCATCCGGACTGTGATTGTCCGTGCGCCTAAGCTGGTCAACATCGTTCCGGCCTGACCGCTGCACCCGCAGTATCCACCGGCCGTCGGATATTTTCCGGCGGCCGGTGCCGCCTGAGCCGGACACCGTATCCAGGAGGCCCCTTGCCTGACAGTAACGCCGCCGCCTGGCCATGGGTACGGTCCCGGCTCTCGGCGCTCAGGCCCTCTGCCCGTCCGGGGACCACGCGGCAGGGCCCCGGCGCCGCGGTCCGCACCGCCGTCGTCACAGACTCTGCAGCCGCCCTGCCGGCCAGCTATCTGGCGGGGCTTCCGCACGACGGAATCCTCACCGTGGTGCCGATGCCCGTCATGGTGGGCGCGGAGATCTATGGCGAAGGCGAAGACGACATCCTGGAAACCATCGCCGTGGCCCTCGCTTCGGGAACCGCCGTCAAAACGTCCCGGCCTTCACCCGGGCAGTTCGAGCAGGCGTACCGCGCGGCCCAACAGCGCGGCTTCGAGGCGGTGGTGTCAGTCCACATCTCCGGTGAACTCTCCGGTACGGCGGACGCCGCAAGGCTCGCTGCGGCACGGGTTGGAATCCCGGTCGAGGTGGTGGACACGGAAACTGTCGGCATGGCCCAGGGAATGGCCGTCCAAGCTGCAGTCGCAGCCGCGGCAGCCGGTGCAGGCTGCGCCGACGTCGCCGCGGCCGCCCACGCCCAGGCAACCCGGACCAGGGTCTACTTCTACGTTCCCAGCCTGGAACAGTTGCGCCGCGGCGGCCGGATCGGCGCCGCAGCGTCGCTGGTGGGCACCATGCTCGCCATCAAACCCATCCTGGCGGTCGACGGCGGCAGGATCGTTCCGCTGGAACGCGTGCGTTCCGCGGCGCGAGCCGTGGCCCGGCTGGAAGAGATCGTTGCGGCAGAAGCGGTGCCCCGCCCGGGAGAAACCGTGCGCCTGGCCGTACACCACTTTGGAAACCAGGCGGAAGCGGACGGCCTGGCTGCCAGGCTGGCAGCGGCTTTGCCCGACTGCCCTCCTGCCCAGATCAGCGCCCTGCCCGCTGTCCTTGCGGCCCACGCCGGGCTCGGAGTGCTTGCCGTCATCGTCGGCAGGGGAACCGGCGGCGCCAGCCTTTCCACATAGGAGCCTCGCTGCCTGTCGACCGGTGGCAGGGCTACCTAGGGTGGAGCTATGTCACGCCGGGATGCTGGAGCAGCAGGTCAGCAGGCGCGGCATGCGAGGGACCGGCTCCAGTCCACGCTGGGCGGGGGACGCCCGGGCCTCCTGCTGGACGGTCCGGGCCCGGGTGGCTTTGAGTACCATGGCCCGGGACAACCGGACGAGGCCGGCATGGGGGCCGCCGCGGATGGCAGGAAAGATGTGGGCCTGCGACTCCGGTGGCGGATGGGACTGCGCGTTGCCGCGCTGCTCACCGCGCTGGCGTTGGCTGCCGGAGCCTGGTTCTGGTGGCAGGCGGGAGCCGGCGCCCCCGAAATCCTGCCACTGGGCGGCACAGGCATTTCCGGTGGCATCCATGCGTCCTCCAAGGACCCGGTTGCCGGTGCAGCAGAGGGCCGCCCGGACTCGCCAGCGGATTCCGGCCAGGCCCAGGGGGAGCCCGTGTCCGGCGGCGGCCAGGTGGTGGTGCATGTGACCGGGGCCGTGGGCAGCCCCGGGGTCATCCGTTTGCGGCAGGGCAGCCGCGTTGACGACGCCATTGTTGCAGCGGGCGGTCCTGCAGCCGATGCTGACGTGGACCGGCTCAATCTCGCACTTGTCCTGGAAGATGGACAGAAGATCCAGGTCCCGAAGGTGGGGGAGCCGCTTCCGTCCGCCCAAGGGACAGGAAGCGCTGGTGGCCCGGACACCGCCGGTCCGGTTGCCGGATCAGGCCAGCCCGGCGGGAAGATCAACCTCAACACCGCAAGTGTGGCGGAACTGGACACCCTTCCCAAGGTCGGCCCCGTGCTCGCGCAGCGGATCGTCGACTGGCGAAAAGACCATGGCCCCTTCAAGAGTGTTGAGGAACTGGACGCGGTGGATGGCGTCGGGCCCAAGATGCTTGAGTCCCTGCTGCCCCTGGTGACGGTCTGAGATGGCGCCGCGTGGTGGTGACACCGGGCCTGGATTGCCTGAGCAGGACCGCCATGCCCGGGGCCCGCAGCAGAACTCATGGAGCAAATTCGTGGAGTCAGCGGTCCGGGGAGAAGCACCCGGGCGGCCAGGGAACGGGCAGGGTCCGGTACCCTCAAGAACCGCGGGACACTCACGAACGGTTCCGCTTGGTTCACGTCAACGCCGGCTCCTCCAGGGCTGCCTGATATGGTGCGCCGGCTTTGTGCGCAAGCACGCGGCGGAAGCGCCGGACGCCCCGGCAGCGGCGGATTCTCCTGTTACTGCGCCCCGGCACCGCACCGATCTCCGTCTCGCCCTTCCGGCAGCACTGGTGTGGGGAGGCGCCGTGGCCGGGATCTGGTTGCCGCCTCCGTCCCTGGGATTGCTGTGCGCCGTCTTGGCGGCCGCCGCGGCAGCGTTCATTTCCGGCGCCGCCAGAGGCAGCCGCCGGGGAACACGTGAACCCGTCCAAGGGCCGCGGGCCACACCAGGCCGGAAGGCCCGGGCCAGGAGTTTCATGGCTGCTGTCGGGGTCTCCCTGATGCTTGCCGCTGCCGCTGCCGCGCAGTCGGCGGCGGGCTCAGCTCAGCGCTTCGACGGACCCCTGGCAGAGGCGATCGCAGCAGGCAGGTCGGTCGTGGCCATCGTGGAGGTAGCCGGAAGTCCACGGGCGGTGACGGGACCAGGGGGAGCGGCGGAACGATGGTCGGTGCCGGTGGTGACCCAGGAAGTCTCGACCGGCGGGGCGCGAGTTCGCACGCATGCCCCGCTGGTTGTCATGGGCGGACAGGACTGGGGCTCGTTGGTCCCGGGACAAACGGTGCGCGCGGCCGGCACGTTGCGGCCGGCCGAACCGGGACGCACGGAAGCGGGAAGCCTCGCGGCCTCCACTGCGCCCGCACGGACAACGGCCGGTCCAGTCCTGCAGGAGGCTGCACGGGAGCTTCGGGACCGGTTCGTATCGGCTGCGTCCTTCCTGGAGCCGGACGCCCGCGGTCTCCTGCCGGGAATGGTCACCGGAGACACCAGCGCCCTGGACCAAGGATTGGGGAACGCCATGAAAGCGGTGGGCATGACACACCTGACCGCGGTGAGCGGGGCAAACTGCAGCCTGGTGCTGGGGGCTTTGCTGGTGTTGTGCCGGCGGTTCCGATTGCCCCGTGCGCCCGCTGCGGGAGTGGCCCTTGCCGGGCTGGCGCTGTTCGTGGTCCTTGTGGGTCCGGATGCCAGCGTCCTGCGTGCGGCCCTGATGGGAGCCATCGGGGTTGCAAGCCTCGCCGGGGGACGCTCGGGACGTGGGCTGAGCTTCCTCTGCCTGGCCGTTATCGGTCTCCTGCTGTCAGATCCAGCACTTGGCACCAGTTTCGGCTTTCTTCTATCAGTGCTGGCTACGCTGGGCATCATCCTCCTGGGCCGGCCGATCATCGACTGGATTCCCGTGGTGGTGCCGAGGTGGCTGGCCGCTTCGGTAGCCGTCCCGCTGTCCGCCCAGCTGCTGTGCGGGCCCGTCATCGTCCTGTTGCAGCCACAGTTCGCCACATATGCCCTGCCGGCCAACGTGGTGGCCGCGCCCCTGGTTGCGCCTGTGACCCTGCTGGGGACCGCCGCAGTGCCCCTGTTGGCCCTCATTCCTTGCGCCGCCACGGTCCTGATTGCCGTGGCGGGAGCCTTCAGTTCAGCGGTTGCCGCCACGGCGAGGTTCGCGGCGCAGCTGCCCGGGTCCGCTTTGCCATGGCCGGAAGGGGTACCCGGCGTGCTCTCCATGCTGCTGCTGTCAGTCCTCACGTTCGCCGTGGTGTGGGCGACTGCCCGGCCAAGGCACCTCCTCCGTCGGATCCAGGAGGCGCACACGGGGACTGAAGCGTTGATCGAACTGCTCGAGATCCGAATGCATCGCCTCCGCCACGTGCAGAGCTTGAAGCGCTGGCGCGACGGCCCCGGCTGCGGCGGCAAATGCAACGGAAGCAATTCATAGGTTGGGCTTCGCAAAAAGTTCAGCAAGTATTCAGGCGATGTCCTGAAAGTGTGCGTGCCAAAGAAATCCACAGAACACAGAGGTTGACCGCGCAACAATATTCAGGCTGTGGCACGATTGAGAAGCACAAGAACAATTGGGGGAATTTGTGACTGAACAGCAGTATCCGCAGGCCGGGTCATCCGGGCAGACCACTGAGACACCTGGCTGGCCGCCTGCCGGCAATGCAGGAAACGCCGGCCATTCCGGGTCGGGCGCGGCCCCGGGCTCCAGTCTCCTGAAGACTTTCGACTATAAAACTTTGATTCCCGGGGCCCTGGTCGGCACCATTTCGTATGTGGTGATTCTCATCACCGCCTTTCTTTTCCTAATTCTGGCACTGATCGGTATTAGCGCCAGCAACGGTGGCAATACCGAATTGCCGTCGAATTCCATGCTTCCCAGTGAAAGCCCGATGCCGTCACCGTGGTCCCTGATAGGACAGCTGGCCGTGCAGCTGGTCGTCATGAGCCAGCTTGGCGCGCTTGGTTCGAGCATCGACGCAACCATTCCCTTCATGGGGAACGTGCACGGATCCGCTTCCGTCTTCGCGGTTCCCTTGCTGCTGACGGCCGTCTCGATCGCAGTGCTGTACTTCGGCGGCCGGTACGCCGCCAAGCGGGCCGCAGCCCAAACAACCGCCGGAACTTGGATCGAGGCAGTAACAACGGGCCTGGTGTTCACTCTGCTGGTCAATATCCTCGGGGCGATCTTCGCCATTTCCATACCGGTGCCGAGCGTGAAGATCAGCCCGATCGGCGCTGTGACCCTCGGGTCCTTCGTATTTGCGCTCGTGATCGGAACGCTCGCCACTTTCGCAGGGCGGGCATCAGTGCGCCCGCGCGCCATTACAGGCGCCGGTATCCGTGCGGCGGTCCGCCGGGCGTTTGAGACTGTCGCGGTGCATTACGTCGTTTTTCTGGCCATCGCCATCCCGGTGGTTGTGATTGTCCTGGGCATCAAGTCCGGGTGGCAGTCCACCCTCTCCTCGCCGCTGTGGGCACCCACGGCAGGCTTCTTCATGTTCGGCCTGGGCCATCTGGGTGCTCTCACCCGCAACTGGAACTTGGGCTCCTCAGTGGCCTCATCGGCGAATTCCTCCGCTTCCGACATCAGCTTCGGCTTCGGGCACGCCTTGGACCAGTACGGCATCCCTGGCTGGGCCGGATGGTTGCTGCTTCTCCTGGCGCTGATCTCAATCGTGGCGACCTCGGTCTTCTGGTACTTGCGCCGGGGGCCCGTGGTGACCAACAAGGTCACTGACTGGGCAGCGCTCCCTGCTGCATTCCTCGTTGCCGGGGCGCTGGTCACGTGGCTGAGCAGCGTGACCGGCACCTTTGACGCCGGGTCACTGGCGTCCGGTGCCGGCAGCATGACGCTGGCATGGTTTACCCCGTTCTTCCTGATGCTCTGGGGCGGCGCTACAGAAGCATCAGCGCGCTATCTCGCGCCCCAGCTGAGCCGGTATGTTCCCCTGGCCCTGGCCTACAAGATTGCTCCTTCCGAATCGGCAGCAGCTGCACCGGCTGGCACGGCCCCTGCACCGGGTGCCGGGGCCCCAGTTGGCCGTGCAGCCCCCGGAGCCCATCCTGCGCTGGCGCCCCGGGAGCCGATGTCCGCCCGCACGAAGCGCAAGCTTGGACTCATGCTGGGCTCCGCCGGTTTGGTGGTCGTACTGGTGGTCGGGGGAGTCATCGCACTCAACGTCATCAAGGGCAACAACGGTCCTGATAAGGCCGTGGGCAGCTACCTACAGGCACTTCAGAACGGCGAGGCTTCCAAGGCGATGGCACTGGCCGATCCCGGCGTGGCCAACGACCAACGGGTCCTGCTGTCCGATCAGGTCTACGCCAAGGCTGCCAAGCGCATCGACGGCTTCGACATTGTGTCCACGAAGGTCGCCGATGACACGGCTACGGTGGTGGCTGAGGTACACCAGGACGGCCGTAAGAAGCAGGAGACGTACAGCCTTCGCAAGTCGAATCCTGAACTCCTGGACGATCACTGGAAGATGGAGTCCACACCTCTTCAGAGCGTCCGCATCACGTCGGACACGCCGCTGAAGAAGGTCCTAATCAACGGTCAAGAGCTCGACGTCGACCTAGCGGGCAGCTCTATGGGCTCATCCGGCCTTAGCTACCCTGCTTTGCCCGGCGAATACACCGTTGAACTGCCCTCCTCGGAAAAATTTCTGGCCGCTCAGAAGTCCACGGCGCTGGTCACCATCGGGGCCGCCCAGGCGCCCGCGACCGCCAGCCTCAAAGTGGACGCCTCTGACGCCCTGAAGTCCGAAGCCATGTCACAGATCGACGCCTATCTTGCCGAGTGTGTGAAGTCCACCGAGGCCCAGCCGGCCAATTGCCCGCTCGACAACTACAGTTCCTCGCGCTACTCCCGGAACTTTCACTGGACACTCACGTCGAAACCCACGTTCACCATAAGCAAGGACCCATATGGGTCTACCCCGTGGCGTATTCGTACACAGACCCCCGGGAAAGCGACAGTCAGCTACGAGAGGGATACCTCATTCGGTTTCGGAACAGCCGAGTGGAAGCCTGCAACAGACACAACCTCGGTTTCCATGAGTGCCAACGTCTCTGTTGAGGACGGCAAGGTAAAGCTGACCTACAGCAGGTATTAAAGGGAGGAACGCGACCTGCCGAGCCGTTCGCAGCGGTGTAGGCCAGTCACACCATCGGCCCTGTCCGGGGTTCCGGGGAGGGCCGCTGGTCGTCTCCACCCGCCGCCTCAGAACCGGCAGCTTGGAGCCCGGGCGCGGACATGGCAGGCTGGGATACTGCACTAAAACCTCCGGAAGGGACCTTCGATGGCCGCTGCGCAAAAGCGTGAAACCCGCTCTCCGGCGTCCAACGCTGCCTCCTGGCGGGACGTGACCCCGGCGCAGATCGTGCTGGTCACCGGGCCGGAGGAATACCTTGGCATCCGGGCCATGGACAGGGTCCGGGCGCAAGTCCGGGTGGCGGCGCCGGACGTCGAACTCAGCCGCATTAACGCCGCCGGTTATGAGCCGGGGGCCCTGACCATGCAGGTCAGCCCCTCGCTGTTCGGCGAGAGCAAACTCATTGAAGTCGAATCTGTGGAAGCCATGAACGAAGCCTTCCTGGCCGACGCGCTGGCTTACGTGCAGCACCCCGAGCCGGATGCCGTCGTCGTGCTTCGACACGCCGGCGGCGCCCGCGGAAAAAAGCTGCTCGACGCCGTCAAGAAGGGCGGCTGGCCAGTCGTTGACTGCCAGCCCTTGAAGAAGGACGCTGACAAAATCTCTTTCGTCACCGCGGAATTCAAGGCAGCGGGACGCCGAATCAACCAGGACGCCGTCCAGGCCCTGGTGAACGCCGTGGGTGCAGACCTGTCCGAACTCGCTGCCGCCTGCAGCCAGCTGATCGCTGACGCCACCACTACCGTCACGTCCGAGACTGTGGACCGGTACTACGGAGGGCGCATCGAAGCCACGGCCTTCAAGGTGGCGGACGCCGCCATGGCGGGAAACGCGCCGCTGGCGCTGTCCACCCTCCGCCACGCCCTCGCCACGGGCGCGGATCCGGTACCCCTGGTTGCCGCCCTCGCCGCAAAGCTGCGGACGGTGGCGCGGGTGGCCGGCGCATCAGGATCGTCCGCCCAGATTGCGGCGGAACTCGGAATGCAGCCGTGGCTGGTTGAACAAGCCCAGCGGGACGTCCGCCGCTGGACCCCCGAGGGCCTGGTGCGCTCCATCCAGGCCACGGCAGAGGCTGATGCCCAAGTGAAGGGCCTGTCACGGGACCCGGTTTACGCCGTCGAACATGCCGTGACGGTGATCGCCATGTCGGTCCAGGGCAGGTAACGCCGGCAGACGCGACTGCCGGCGAGGCGCCCGGGGCATCCTGCTGCCGGCGTCCAGGGTCGGCTGCGTACCACTGTGCCCGCTGCCTGGCAGGCCGCCGCTTAAACGCGTGTGGCCGGCACCTTCCGGTACCGGCCACACCATCAGTTCGCGGGAACTGGAAACCTTAGAGTGCGTTGACCTTCTTGGAGATCGCCGACTTGCGGTTCGCTGCGTTGTTCTTGTGCAGAACACCCTTGCTGACAGCCTTGTCCAGCTTACGGCTGGCAGAAACGAGCGCAGTAGTAGCAGCTTCCTTGTCAGCGGACTCAACGGCGGTGTTGACGGCGCGGATGGCCGTCTTCAGCTCAGACTTGACTGCGTTGTTGCGCAGGCGTGCCTTCTCGTTGGTCAGGATGCGCTTCTTCTGGGACTTGATATTCGCCACGTGTGAACTCTCTTTGTAATGCGGAAATGGTCTAGAGGGCTTTCCGGCTGGCCTTGACTGAGCGGCGTGGGGATACCTATGGCGGCCAACCATCAGTGACCGTCGACCTGCACGGACACACAGCAATAAAGAATAGCAGGTCAGGGACGGGACTGGCCATTTCCGGTGCCTATGTCCAACCGTGCCGCCGGCGCAGCCCGGAGGCAACTTTCTCAAAACGCGCCTTATCCAGGACGGCGCCCTCCCGCCGGACGCTGTCCGGCCTGATCTGCAGGACCCGGTCCAGCCGGACCTCGCTGGCCCTGCCCTGCTTGTCCCAGGCGCCGGAGCCCAGGTCCACGTAGAGGTCGGAGGCCGTACCCGGCGCCACCCGGTCCCTGCTGGTCATCATCAGTCCGAGGAGATATGTCCCATGATGTCCCACCAGCAGCACGGGGCGGTCCTTGCCCCTGCTGTGGTCCTCCTCGTAAGGGACCCAGGTCCACACCACCTCACCGGGGTCCGGATCGCCGTCGGGCCGGGGTGCATACCGCACGGCAGACCGGCCGGTGAAGTCACCCGGATAGGCGGACTTGGGAGCACCCTCGACGGGGCCTCGCAACTGCAGCATGCGCAGGCCGCGGCGGACGGCGTTAGCCACGGAGCGGAGGTCGATAGCCATGCTGAAACCCTATCGCCCTGCGCGGCCGGCGGAACGCCCCCACTGTGGCGCGGCAGGATGCGGTGCCGCGGCCCGGGACGTGGGACACTGGGAGTTCAAGATCTGCGGCCATACCGCCCGGCACCTTCGGGGTTGCCTGCCGGCTGGCTGCGAACAATGCCAACAGTAAGGACCCTGCGTGTCTCCCATGGCCCGCACCGCACCGGTGCCCGCCGCGACAGATCCGGCCATTATTCGGAACTTTTGCATCATCGCGCATATTGACCACGGCAAGTCCACGCTGGCTGACCGGATGCTGCAGTCCACCGGGGTTGTCCAGGCGCGCGACATGAAGGCCCAGTACCTGGACCGGATGGACATCGAGCGTGAGCGGGGCATCACCATCAAGTCCCAGGCCGTGCGCATGCCATGGGAAGTGGACGGGGTCAGCTACGCACTGAACATGATCGATACGCCCGGCCACGTGGACTTCACCTATGAGGTCTCCAGATCGCTGGCCGCCTGCGAGGGGGCAATCCTCCTGGTGGACGCAGCGCAGGGTATCGAGGCGCAGACACTGGCAAACCTGTACCTGGCCATGGAGAACAACCTCACCATCATCCCGGTGCTGAACAAGATCGACCTTCCGGCAGCGCAGCCGGAGAAATACGCAGCCGAACTCGCCAACCTCATCGGCGGCGATCCGGAGGACGTCCTGCGCGTGTCCGGCAAGACCGGCGTCGGTGTGGAGGCGCTCTTGGACAAGATTGTCCGCGACCTCCCCGCCCCGACGGGCGACCCGGATGCACCGGCCCGTGCCATGATCTTCGATTCCGTCTATGACACCTACCGTGGCGTCGTCACCTACGTCCGCGTCGTGGACGGCATGCTCCACCCCCGTGAGCGCATCCAGATGATGTCCACCAGGGCATCGCACGAGCTGCTGGAAATCGGGGTCAGCTCCCCGGAACCCACGCCGTCAAAGGGCCTCGGCGTCGGTGAAGTGGGTTACCTCATCACCGGCGTTAAGGACGTGCGCCAGTCCAAGGTGGGCGACACCGTCACCAACCTGGCCAAGCCGGCCGCAAAGTCACTGCCCGGCTACGCCGACGCCAAGCCCATGGTGTTCTCCGGCCTGTATCCGCTGGACGGGGCCGACTATCCGGTACTCCGCGACGCCCTTGAGAAACTCATGCTCAACGACGCAGCCCTGGTGTACGAACCGGAAACCTCCGCAGCCCTTGGTTTCGGTTTCCGTGTCGGATTCCTCGGCCTGCTCCACCTTGAGATCACCCGCGAACGCCTGGAACGCGAATACAACCTGGCACTCATCTCCACCGCACCGAACGTTGAGTACGAGGTCACCCTGGAGGACAAGAAGGTGGTCCAGGTGACCAACCCCAGCGAGTACCCCACAGGCAAGGTAGCGGAGGTGCGCGAACCCATGGTGTCCGCCACCATCCTGGCCCCCAACGAGTTCGTCGGCGCCATCATGGAACTCTGCCAGGCCCGCCGCGGCGTGCTGGGCGGGATGGACTACCTGTCCGAGGACCGGGTGGAGATCAGGTACCGCCTCCCGCTGGCCGAGATCGTGTTCGACTTCTTCGACATCCTGAAGTCCAAGACCCGCGGCTACGGGTCCCTGGACTGGAAGGCCGACGGTGACCAGGCAGCCGACCTGGTCAAGGTCGACATCATGCTCCAGGGCGAACAGGTGGACGCGTTCAGTGCCATCACGCACAGGGACAAGGCGTACGCGTACGGCGTGATGATGACCGGCAAGCTGCGCGAACTCATCCCGCGGCAGCAGTTCGAGGTGCCCATCCAGGCGGCCATCGGCTCCAGGATCATCGCCCGTGAAAGCATCCGCGCCATCCGCAAGGACGTCCTGGCCAAGTGCTACGGCGGCGACATCTCCCGTAAGCGCAAGCTGCTGGAAAAGCAAAAAGAAGGCAAGAAGCGCATGAAGATGGTGGGCACGGTGGAAGTTCCGCAGGAAGCGTTCATCGCCGCCCTCACCACTGACGATTCAAAGGACAAGGCCAAGAAGAAGTGACCACCGCGCAGCGGGGGACCCGCTGATGCCCAGCGTTCTTCCCCTTGGCGACCCGGCGCCGTCGGACGGCCTGCTGCCTGCTCAGGCAGCGGACGGTGCGGCGGCCCGGGCTTTCGGCTTGTACGTCCACATCCCGTTCTGTGCCGTGCGCTGCGGGTACTGCGACTTCAACACGTACACGGCCACGGAACTCGGCGGCGGAGCTTCCCAGGATGCCTATGCGGGCACGGCCGTCTCGGAAGTGGGGCTGGCCGCGCGGGTACTGCAGCGTTCAGGCGTCCCGGCACGCAAGCTCAGCACCGTTTTCTTCGGCGGTGGCACGCCTACGCTCCTGCCGGCCGGCGACCTCGCCATGATTCTTCGTGCCGCCATCGACCAGTGGGGAATCGAAGAGGACGCGGAAGTCACCACGGAGGCCAATCCCGACTCCGTCACGCCCGAATCCCTGGCCATCCTCAAGGAAGCCGGTTTCACCCGGGTGTCGTTCGGCATGCAATCCGCTGTCCCGCACGTCTTGAAGGTCCTGGACCGCACCCACACCCCGAGCCGGGTTCCGCAGGTGGTCCGGTGGGCCCGGGAGGCGGGACTTGCCGTCAGCCTGGACCTGATATACGGCACGCCCGGTGAATCCCTTGCCGACTGGCGGTACTCGCTCGAAACAGCCTTGTCCTACGAGCCCGATCACATCAGCGCCTATGCGCTGATCGTCGAGGAGGGCACCAAGCTCGCCGCACAGATGCGGCGCGGCGAGGTCCCGGGAATCGACGACGACGACCACGCCGACAAGTACGAGCTCGCAGACCAGCTGATCACCGAAGCCGGGCTGGGCTGGTACGAGGTCAGCAATTGGGCCCGGACCCCGGACCAGGCCTGCCGGCACAACCTGGCCTACTGGCGGGGCGACGACTGGTGGGGGATAGGGCCTGGCGCACACTCACACGTGGGCGGCGTGCGCTGGTGGAACGTCAAGCACCCTGTGGCCTACGCCAACCGGCTCGCGCAGGGCTATTCGCCGGCTGCGGGCCGCGAAACCCTGGATTCGGACACCAGGCGACTGGAGCGGGTGATGCTTGAGGCGCGGCTTCAGTCAGGGCTCGACGTCTCGACGCTCAGCACCTTGGGCCGCCATGAGGTGGCGGGCCTGATCGCGGACGAACTGGTGGAACCGGCCGCGGCGTTCCACGGACGGCTGGTCCTCACCCTAAAGGGCCGGCTCCTGGCGGACGCCGTGGTCCGCAGGATCCTGCCCGACTAACCGCAGCACGAACCCGGCCGGGCTTGCGGGGGCTTGATTGCGCTGGGAGCCGCTGGGTGGGCCCACAGCGGCGAGGGCCCCGGCCTGAGCTTGCGAGGGCTGGGAGCCGCTGGGGACTATTTGATCCAGCGCAGGTTGTACGGGTAGCGGTGCGGCTGGCCCCGGTTGACGTGGATCCCTGCGGCCACCGAGAAGCAGGTCAGCGCCACCCAGATCAGCGTGGCGATCACGGCGAAGATGTTGCCCACGTAGGGAATGAACACCAGGATGTTGGCCAGGACCGCGGCGATGGTGGGCGGCAGGCTGAAGTTCAGCGCTTCCTTCGACTCCTGCGCGGTGAACGGTCCGCGGTCCCGGAAGATCAGGTAGATCAGCAGGGACGGAATGCACCCCAGGATCCCGCCGAAGTGGGCCAGCGTGGCCCATTGGCGGTCTTCGCTGGCCGTGAGCGGCAGCGCATTGGCGGGGACGCCATGGTACTCGGAACGGCCTTGGCCATCCCTGTGATCACGTGCGTTTTCTGCCACAGTCTGTTTTCCTTCTGGGGTGCAAGTGGTGCTGACGACTAATAAGGACTCGGTGCCATGCTGTGAAAAGCAAGGCATCGCAGTATCCAGAATACTGGGTCGCGGGGCGGGAGCGGCTTTCAGGGCACGGTGAGGAAGTCGATCACTTCCTCAACCCGCCCCAGCAGCGACGGTTCCAGGTCGGCGTACGTGCGGACGGCGCCGAGGAGCTTTTGCCACCCCAGCCCGATATCTTCCTTGGTGGAGTGCGGCCAGCCAAAGGCCTTCAGGATGCCGGTCTTCCAGTCCTGGCCGCGGGGAATCGCCGGCCATTGCTGGATGCCCAGCACCGCGGGGCGGATGGCCTGCCACACGTCCACGTAGGGGTGGCCGACGATCAGGACATTTCCGGCGGCACCAGGGGAGGCCATCACAGCCTCGGCGATGCGCGATTCCTTTGAATCGGGCACCAGGTGGTCCACGAGGACCCCAAGGCGGCGCCCAGGTCCCGGCCTGAAGTCCGCCACGGCGGCCGTGAGGTCGTCGATGCCGTGCAGGGGTTCGACGACGATGCCTTCCACCCGAAGGTCGTCTCCCCACACCTTCTCCACCAGTTCAGCGTCATGCTTGCCTTCCACCCAGATGCGGCTCGCCTTTGCGACCTGGGCGCGCTGCCCTGCCACCCGAACCGACCCGGACGCGGTCCGCCCTGCGGCGGGACCGGCCCCAGCGCGGGCGGGCGCCGGCGGCATCAGGCGGATCGGCTGTCCTTCCAGGAGGAAGCCGAAGCCCAGCCGGAAGGACCGCGATTTTCCGCGCCGGTCCTCGAGGGCAACCACGTGCATTCCGCCGGACTTCTCCACCCGGGTGACAGCCCCAACCCAGCCGGACTGGACTTCCTCAAGCACCATGCCGCGCTCCACGGGAACCTCCGGCAGTTCGGTCCGGGCAGGGGCGGAAATCCCGCGGGGGCCCCAGTTCTGGTAGTCCATGGATTCGATCCGCCTCGCATTAGGTCCTCACCCCCGGAGTTTCGCCCGGAGCGGTACCAATGCTAACAACGGGCCGAGGCATAATAGACTGTTAGCACTGAGGCATGTCGAGTGCTAACCCCTGGGCGGCACCGGACGGGGCACGCGCCCCGGACCGTGGATGGAGGTGGAGAGTGAGCGAGCCACGCAAACTGGAAGTGCTGCGGGCGATCGTGGAGGACTACGTCCACTCCCGCGAGCCGGTCGGCTCAAAGGCGCTGGTGGAGCGCCATCATCTCGGTGTGTCCAGCGCCACGATCCGCAACGACATGGCGGCGCTGGAGGATGAGGGCCTGATCACCGCGCCGCACACCAGCGCAGGGCGGATACCCACGGACAAGGGCTACCGCCTGTTCGTGGACCAGATCTCGGCGGTCAAGCCACTGTCGGCCGCAGAGCGGCGGGCCATCCAATCACTCCTGGAAGGAGCGGACGACCTCGACGACGTCCTGGACCGCACGGTCCGCCTCCTGTCCCAGCTGACCAACCAGGTGGCAGTGGTCCAGTACCCGCACTTGAGCAGGGCCCTGGTCCGCCACATCGAATTCGTGCTGCTGGCACCGCGCAAAGTACTCGTGGTGCTGATTGCCAACAGCGGCAAAGTCGAGCAGCGCGTGATCGACGTCGGCCAGGACCTCGGTGACGAGGCGCTGGCGGAGTTGCGGACCCGGTTCCTCGGGGCCTTGGGCGGCACGTCGCTGAGCCACCTCGCGCAGGCCTTGCCCGCCGTCGTCGCCGCCGCGCCGCACCCTCAGCGCCAGGCCGCGCACGCACTCGCGCTTGGGCTGGAGGTTTTGGCCCAGAGCAGCCGGGAAGACCGGATGGTCATGGCCGGAACGGCCAACCTGGCCCGGTCCAACGTAGACTTTCCACTCAGCATCGGCCCGGTGCTCGAAGCACTCGAGGAGCAGGTGGTGATGCTGCGGCTGCTGAGCGAAATGGCACAGGACCACCGCGGCGTGGCCGTCAGCATCGGACGGGAGAACCCTTACGACGGCCTCGCGGAGGCATCGGTGGTGGCCACAGGCTACGGCCCTGACAGCGCCGCGAAGGTAGGGATCCTTGGCCCGACACGGATGGACTACCCCACCACCATGGCCGCCGTCAGGGCCGTGGCCCGCTACCTTTCCAGGATTTTGGGGCCCTGATCCTCCGTTGCCGGACCACGTCCGGCAACGGGACCGGACACCGGGCCCAACGGCACGCAGTACAACAAGGAAGAGATACGAACTTTGAGCAGCCACTATGACGTCCTTGGAGTCTCCCCCGAAGCTACGGGCGAAGAAATCAAAAAGGCCTACCGCAAACTGGCCCGCACCCTCCACCCGGACGTAAACCCCGGGGCGGACGCGTCGGAACGCTTCAAGGCAGTCACTCACGCCTACGAGGTCCTCTCCGACCCCCAGAAGCGCCGCATCTACGACACCACCGGCAATGAGAACGGAACGGACAACGGCTTCGGCGGTGCGGGCTACGCGGGCCAAGGGTTCGCGTTCCAGGACATCTTCGACACCTTCTTCGGCGCCGGCGGCACGTCCGGTCCGGCGTCCCGGGTGCGCAGGGGCCAGGACGCGCTCATCAGCGTCCGGATCGACCTCCGCGACGCCGTCTTTGGCGTCAACAAGAAGCTCGAAGTGGACACCGCCGTCGTCTGCCCCACCTGCGACGGATCGTGCTGCCGTCCCGGCACGCACCCCGAGCGCTGCGATATCTGCGGCGGCAGCGGCCAGGTCCAGCGTGCTGTCCGCTCCATTCTTGGCCAGGTCATGACGGCGGCCCCCTGCGGCACCTGCGAAGGCTTCGGCACGGTCATCAAGGATCCCTGCAACGAATGCAGCGGCCAGGGCCGCATCCGCAGCCGCCGCTCACTGACCATCAAGGTCCCTGCCGGTGTTGCCACCGGAACCCGCATCCAGCTCTCCGGGCAAGGCGAAGCCGGCCCCGCCGGTGGCCCCGCAGGCGACCTCTACGTGGAGATCCGGGTCAACAACGACGCCACCTATGTCCGCGAAGGCGATGACCTGCACGCCACTTTGCACATCCCCATGACAGCGGCTGCCCTCGGCACGGACGTCAGCCTGGAAACCTTCGACGGCAGCCAGGAGATCGACGTCAAGCCCGGCACCCAGTCCGGCGAGGTCATTACCCTCCGCGGTCTGGGCGTCACCCACCTGAGGGGCTACGGGCGCGGAGACCTGAAGGTCCACCTCCAAGTGGACACTCCCGCCAAACTCGACGCCGCGCAAGAGGACCTGCTGCGCCAGCTGGCCAAGCTCCGTGGGGAACAGATCACCGAGGGTAAGCTCGCTGCCAGCGGCGGGATGTTCGCCAAGCTCCGGGACCGGCTCGGTAACCTGTAGCGGTGAGCAACCCCGTATTCTTTGCCAGCCCCGGCTCGCTGGACGGCCTGGCGCCCGGCCAGGTCTTTGTCCTGGAAGGCCCTGAAGCCCGGCACGCAGTCACCGTGAAGCGCTTGTCGCCGGGGGAGGCCGTGGACATCGTGGACGGCGCCGGCGCGCGCATGACCGGCAAGGTGGCATCAGCGTCGTCCTCCGCACTGGAAGTGGAGTGCGGGACCGTGGTGGCCGAAGACAGGCCCGAGGTCCGGCTGGTGCTGGCGCAAGCGCTGGCCAAGGGCGACAGGGACGAACTGGCCATTGAGACGGCAACGGAACTGGGCATCGATGCCGTCATACCCTGGCAGTCGGAACGGTCCATCGTCCGCTGGAAGGGGGACCGGGCCGCCAAGGCCCATGCCAAGTGGCGGTCGGCGGTTGCCGCTGCCGCCAAGCAGGCCCGCCGCGCCTGGATTCCCGAGGTCCGGGACGCCGTTGAAACGTCCGGGCTCTGCAACGCCGTGGCCGCCGCGGACCTGGCCGTGATCTTGCACGAAGACGCTGTCAGGCCCCTGCGCACCGTCCTGGAAGGATGGCAGGGGAGCGCGGGCACCGGGCCCCGCGAGATCCTGCTGATTGTTGGCCCCGAAGGCGGCATCAGTCCCCGCGAGGTGACGAAGCTCTGTGACAACGGCGCGGTGACGGCCCTGCTGGGGCACCACGTCCTGCGGTCCTCCACTGCAGGCCCGGCCGCCGTCGTGCTGGCCAGCGATATCCTGGGACGCTGGGCTACCGCACCCTAAAGGACCGGGTGTCCTCGTTCCGGTCCGGTTCTCCACCGGATCCGGCCTGCGCCACGTGGAGTTCATAGTCACCGGCCGGCAGGTTAAGGGCCAGTGTGAAGACCCCCGCCTGGCCCTGCTCCGCGGCCGCCGTCGTTTCGCCGCTCAGGAAAGGCGTCTTGCCGCCACCGTTGTCCGCAACCTGCAGGATTTGCCAGTGGAGCTTGGCTCCCGGCGACGTGCTGCGGCCCGTGATCTTCACGGTTCCTGCCGGGACTTCGGTATTTTCCTGCGGATCAATGATCCAGACCGGCGCCACCAGGCCGGCAGCACGGGTCATCAGGGCGCCCAGCTGGACCTTCCCGAAAGCGACGTAGTCGGTGTGCCCGTCCACGAGGATCCGGACCCGGACCTGCTGGCTGGTGTCGATCAGCCCCGAACTGGCGGCCGCCGCGGTGGCCGTATAAATCAGTTGCTGGATGGCGCGGGCAGCCATGTCGGCGTCGAGGTTGCTGTTGAACGCGTCGGCCGAAACGTCCACCGTGATGACGTCTTTGCCTGAAATCGAGGTGGCCAACTTATCCGGATTCTGCCATGGCGTGAAGAAATCGGGGTCGAGCGGCTTCTCCGACATCATGGCCCGCAACGCACGCGTTACCGGGTTGTCTTGCTCCGGGACGTCGCGGAATTCGCGGTACAGGAAAATGTTGCCGCCGCTGCGGCCGATCCAGTACACGGGCGCCTTGTTGGAGGATTGGGTGGTCTCCAGCGGAGCGCTGGTGGACGGTGCGTCCGGCATGGTCCCGCCGGACGCCGGGACAGAGGCGAGGGTGCCGGTGGGCGATGGGCCGCCCTCAGCGGTGCAGCCGGCCAGTATGGGAACGAGCACCAGGACGCCTGCCAGGACCGCCGGGCGCAAGGGGCCCATCGTTCGGCCTGCCCTTTTGGGCACAGAGGTATCCGGCACTGTCCTGCCCTTGTCCTTTCGTGGCGTGGCGGGCCGATCCCCTGGCGGCCTGGAGTCCCAGCAGTTGCTGGATTTCCAGCATTGCACAGCGGTGCAGCCCAGCAGCGGTTCTGTGGCCCTCACGCCCCAACTGCAACGGGAACGATATGAGGCCGATATGAAGTTGATACCAAACGGCCGTGCCTGTGTGATGGGCAGCAGCCGGCCGTGGCCGCAGACGCCTGCTGCTGGCGTAAGATGATGGGATCGCTGGGCAAGGAGCACCGTGCAACGGGCGCCCCTTTCCGGCACGGAAAATTGGATTGAAGAACTTCGAGGGGACCACAGGCCTGCGGGCCAGCACCATGACTGAATCAGCGAATGGTAAGCGCCGGCTCAACATAGGCGACGGCAGCCCGGGGGAGTTTCCCCACTCACTGCCGGGCACCAGGACCGAAGTTGTCCTGTTTGAGAACTCGGACCAGATGGTTCAATCACTTGGCAGCCACGATGAGGCGTTGCGGTTCATCGAAGTCCAGTTCCCGGACGTCAACTTCCACGTGCGCGGCAACGAGCTCTCCATCAGCGGACCGGCCAGCGACGTCCCCCGGATCATGCGGCTCCTCCAGGAGGTCCGTGGCCTCGTGGCCCGCGGCACGGTGATCACCCCTGCTGTGCTGCAGCAGCTCGTGGCGCTCCTGCGCACCCAGTCACTGCAGAACCCGGTGGACGTCCTCACCCATGACATCCTCTCCAGCCGCGGCAGGACCATCCGGCCCAAAACGCTGAACCAGAAGAACTACGTCGACGCGATCGACGCCAATACGGTGATTTTCGGGATCGGGCCCGCGGGCACCGGCAAGACCTACCTGGCGATGGCCAAAGCCGTCCAGGCCCTGCAGCAAAAAGAGGTCAGCCGCATCATCCTCACCCGCCCTGCGGTTGAGGCAGGGGAGCGCCTTGGCTTCCTGCCCGGAACGCTGAGCGACAAGATCGACCCGTACCTTCGGCCGCTTTACGATGCGTTGCACGACATGATGGATCCCGAGTCCATCCCTCGGCTGATGGCCGCCGGGACCATCGAGGTGGCACCACTGGCTTACATGCGCGGCCGGACACTCAACGACGCCTTCATCATCCTCGACGAGGCGCAGAACACCACGCCGGAACAGATGAAGATGTTCCTCACCCGTCTCGGGTTCGGCTCCAAGATGGTGGTCACCGGAGACGTCACCCAGGTGGACCTGCCGTTTGGAACGCGTTCGGGGCTGCGGATCGTGGAGGAAATTCTGCAGGGCATCGAGGACGTGAACTTCTCCGTCCTTGACGCCGCGGACGTGGTCCGTCACCGCTTGGTCGGCGACATCGTCAACGCCTACAGCGTCTGGGACGAAGCCCAGCGGAACCGCGTCAAGCACTCAGTCAACAGGGAAAAGCGGGGGGAACACGCGTGAGCATCGAGGTGAACAACGAGTCCGGCGTCCACGTCGAAGAAGCCGAACTCGTTGCATTATCGCGGTACATCTTTGAACAGCTCTACATCCATCCCCAGGCCGAGCTGTCCATCCTCCTGGTGGACGAACCGGCCATGGAAAAGCTGCACATTGAACTGATGGACGAACCCGGCGCCACGGATGTGCTCTCGGTCCCCATGGACGAACTCACGCCCGGAACCCCGGGTCGGCCCACGCCCCAGGGCATGCTGGGCGATATCGCAATTTGCCCGCAGGTGGCGAAGGTCCAGGCCAGGAACGCCGGCCACTCGCTGCAGGACGAAATGCTGCTCCTGACCACCCACGGAATCCTCCACCTGCTGGGCTACGACCATGCGGAACCGGAGGAAAAAGCGGAGATGTTCGGCCTGCAGCGCGAACTCCTGACCGGATTCACCGGCAAAGAAGCACCCGCCGAGACGACCCAGTGACGCAACTGCTCCTCGTCGCGGTGGCACTGGTCTTCCTTGCCGTCGCGGCCCTGCTGACAGCGGCCGAAGCCGCCTTCAGTTTCCTTCCCCGGCACGACGCGGAAGCGGCACTGCACAAAAGCCGCGGCACGGCCATGCGCCGCATCCTCGCGGAGCCGGTGGCACATACCCGGGCCCTCCGGTTCTGGCGTGTCTGGTTCGAGATGGCCTCGGCCGTGGCAGTGGCCGTCCTGGCGGCCAGCCTCCTGGACAACGTCTGGCTGGCAGGCCTCGTAGCCACCGGCATCATGGCCGTTCTCGGGTTCGTGATCGTAGGTGTCTCACCCCGACAGCTCGGGAGACTGCACTCCACGACCGTGGTGCGGTTCACCGCCCCGATGGTCCGTTTCCTCACCAGTGTGCTGGGCCCCATTCCCGGCTGGCTCGTGGCCCTCGGCAGTTCCGCTGCCCCGGGAGCCCCGGGCGGGGACGACGCATTCTTCAGTGAGCAGGAATTCCGTGAGCTCTTGGACCGGGCCAGTGAATCGGACATGATCGAGGACACCGAGGCGGAGATGATCCAGTCGGTCTTCGACTTCGGCGACACCCTGGTCAGGGCCGTGATGGTGCCGCGGACCGACATCGTCAGCATCGACGCCGGTTCCAGCCTTCACCAGGCGATGTCACTGTTCCTCCGCTCCGGATATTCACGGATCCCGGTGATCAGCGAAAACACCGACCACATCCTGGGCATCATCTACCTCAAGGACGTTGCCGCGGTCATCCACCAGCTGGAAACCGGTGAGGAGCCACCCGTCGTTGAGGCGTTGGCCCGGGAAGTGCGCTACGTGCCCGAGTCCAAACCCGTCAGTGACCTCCTGCGCGAATTGCAGAAGGAATCCACCCACGTGGCAATCGTGATCGACGAGTACGGCGGTACCGCAGGCCTGGTCACGCTGGAAGACCTGATCGAGGAAATCGTCGGCGAGATCGTGGACGAATACGACACCGAAAGTGCCGAGGCTGTGGCGCTGGGTGACGGCTCCTACCGGGTCAGCGCCAGGATGGGCATCGACGATCTCGGCGAACTTTTCGACCTGGAGCTCGACGACGACGAGGTGGACACCGTCGGTGGCTTGCTGGCCAAGGCACTTGGCCGGGTCCCGATCGTGGGCAGCAGCGTGGAAGTACAGGGAGTGTCCCTTCGCGCTGAGCGGCTGGAAGGCCGGCGCAACAGGGTCAGCCACATCATTGCGGCGCCCGTACCAAGAGTAGAGACTGACTTTGAAGGCCTCCTGGAAGAGGCCGAAACAACCCAGCAGGGAGTTCCACGTGAGCAAGAAAAATAAGGACGCGGCGCCGGACGATTTCGGCGGCTTCCGCGCAGGGTTTTCGATCCTCGTCGGCAGGCCGAACGCCGGCAAGTCCACCCTGACCAACGCGCTGGTGGGCAAGAAGGTGGCCATCACCTCGGCCAAACCGCAGACCACGCGGCACACCATCAGGGGCATCGTCCACCGTGAAGACGCCCAGCTGATCCTTGTGGACACCCCTGGACTGCACCGGCCACGCACGCTGCTGGGCAAGCGCCTCAACGACCTCGTCGCCGACACCCTGTCCGAAGTTGACGCCATCGGATTCTGCCTGCCGGCCAACGAGAAGATCGGACCCGGTGACAAGTTCATCGCCACACAGCTTGCCGCCGTCGGGCGCAAACCCGTCATCGCCATCGTCACCAAGGCTGACCTGGTGGACAAGCAGGCTCTGACTGAGCAGCTCCTCGCCGTTGCGGCCCTGGGCCGCGAGGTGATGGGGGAGGACGGCTGGAAAGACATCGTGCCCGTCTCAGCCGCTGACGGTTTCCAGGTGGAAACCGTGGCCGACGTGCTGATCAGCCACATGCCGCCGTCGCCTCCGCTGTACCCGGACGGTGAGCTCACGGACGAGCCCGAGGCCGTCATGGTGGCCGAACTGATCCGCGAGGCGGCGCTGGAAGGCGTCCGGGATGAGCTTCCACACTCCCTGGCTGTCGTCGTCGAGGAGATCGTCCCCCGGGAAGACCGTCCCGATGACAACCCGCTGTTGGACGTCCGGGTCAACCTTTACGTGGAACGGCCGTCGCAGAAGGCCATCATTATCGGCAAGGGCGGCAGCCGATTGCGTGAAGTGGGCACCAACGCCCGAAAGGGTATCGAAGCGCTCCTGGGAACCCGCATCTACCTCGACCTCCATGTCAAGGTAGCCAAGGACTGGCAGCGCGACCCGAAGCAACTGGTCAAACTGGGTTTCTGAGCAGCTCACAGGGCGCCCAATGAAGCCGTCCTGCCGCATCTCCAGACTGGACCACTAAAATGGACCGGACTTTGTACTAAGAGGAAGGTTCACCACGTGGGTCGAGGCCGCGACGAACGCGACAACGAGGCTGACCTCTCAGCCGGACCGGGACCGGTATCCCGGCACGCGGACGGCGGTGCCGCAGGGGCGGCGCGCCACCTGGGGCCGCTGCGCACCATGCCCCTCTGGCTGAAGATCCTCACCGGCGTGGTGGCCGCAGTCCTGGTGGGCGGGATCGCTTTTGCCGGCTTCTGGTTCTTCCGGCTGCAGGGCAACATTTCCAAGGCCCCACTGAACGCCGGCGGTGGCAGTACCGAATCGCCTGCCAATGATGCCACAGGCCGGATGCAGATCCTGATTCTCGGCTCGGACACCCGGGACGGGAAGAACTCCCAGTACGGGTCCGCTGACGATTCCACCGGCTATGGCAAGTCGGACGTGATGATGCTGATGGACATTTCCGAGGACAACAAGCGCGTCAACGTCATCAGCTTCCCGCGTGACCTCCTGGTCGACATCCCGCAGTGCACCGACCAGAAGACCAAAAAGGTCTACCCTGCCCGCAGTGGCGTGATGATCAATGAGGCCATGGGTGAGGCCGGCATCGGATGTGCCGTGGATACCGTCAACAAACTCACCGGCATGCAGGTGGACCACTTTATGATGGCCGACTTCAACGCCGTCAAGGAACTCTCCAACGCCGTCGGTGGCGTGGAGGTATGCATCAGCGACGCCGTCTTCGACCCCGACTCGGGGCTTCGCCTCCCCGCCGGGACATCGTCCGTCCAGGGCGAGATGGCCCTTTCCTACCTCCGGACCCGGCACGCGTTCGCCGACGGCGGCGATCTGGGCCGGATCAAGGCCCAGCAGGGGTTCCTGTCGTCGCTGACCCGCAAGATCAAGGACGAGGGGACGCTGTCCGACCCCGCCAGGATGCTCAAGATCGCTGACGTCGTCACCCAGAACCTGACAGTGGACGATGGCCTGGCCTCCGTTCCGGCCCTCCTCACCATCGGCAACCGGTTGAAGAACATCGACATCGGCAAGGTTGCGTTCGTGGCCGTGCCCACCACGCCGGCACCCACCGACCCCAACCGCCTGGTGATCGCCGAACCTGCGGGCGCCCAGCTTTTCTCCGCGCTCCGGAAGAACGTCGACCTGACCGACCCGACGGCACCCACCACCACAGCACCGGCCCCTGGCGAGTCTGCCACGCCAACGCCCTCGCCGACGGAGACAGCGGCGCCGGTACCCCCGTACAACAAGGCGATCCAGCCCGTCACCGTTGCCAATGGCAGTGGCGTCCCCGGCAGGGCGCAGGAACTTGTGCAGGCCCTGGTCAGCGGCGGCTTCGCCGCAACGTCGCAGTTCCAGGCGCAGCCGGTGGCCAAGACGGCCGTTTACTACGGCCCCAACTTCGCCGACGTGGCCACCGACGTCGCCGCCCTGCTGGGCATTCCAGCCGAACAGGTAATTCCGCTGCCGGCCATCCAGGGCGTCCAGGTGTACGTGGGCAGTGACTTCACCACCGGCACTGCCTTCGGTTCCGGCGCGCCCGCGCTGCCGTCTGACATCGTCAACCAGACCGCAGGGGACAAGGTCTGCCAGCAGGCCAACCCTGCACTGATCGTCCGGCAGTAGCAGGCAGCGCTTTGCCCGGAGCAGGCGAAGGCGCCCGCAGACGAACAGCAGGCCCCGCCGGTACCGACGGGGCCTGCTGTTTGCCCGGAATCCCGCGCGGCCGCTACCAGATGCTGACGCGGTCAGCGGCGGGCATCCACATGCCATCAGCCTCCGTCACGTCGAACGCCTCATGGAATGCGTCAAGGTTCTTGGCGATCGCGTTGGTGCGGAATTCGTTCGGGGAATGCGGGTCCGTGGCCAGGCGACGGACGGCTTCCTCCTGGCGGATGACCTGGCGCCAGCCCGCGGCCCAGGAGGCGAAGAAGCGCTGTTGCCCGGTGAAGCCGTCCAGGACCTCGGGTTCCTTACCGTCCAGGCTGATCAGGTAAGCCTTGTAGGCGATGGTGAGCCCCGCCAGGTCGCCGATGTTCTCGCCCAGCGTGAGCCTGCCGTTGACGTGGTGGCCAGGTGCCGCGGTGGGGGACAGGGCGTCATACTGCGCCACGAGCCGGGCCGTCAGGGCCTCGAATGCTTGGCGGTCCTCGTCCGTCCACCAGTTGCGGAGCGCCCCGCCGCCGTCGAACTGGGAACCCTGGTCATCGAAACCGTGGCCAATCTCGTGCCCGATCACCGCACCAATGCCGCCATAGTTGACGGCGTCGTCGGCGTCGGCCGTGAAGAAGGGCGGCTGCAGGATGGCTGCCGGGAACACAATTTCGTTCATCATCGGGTGGTAGTAGGCGTTGACCGTCTGCGGCGTCATCAGCCACTTGTTGCGGTCCACGGGTTTGCCCACTTCATCCAGGTGCCGGTCCACATCGGCGTTGTGGGCGCGCTCCACGTTGCCCAGCAGGTCATCGGGCTTGATTTCGACGGCTGAGTAGTCGATCCACTCGTCCGGGAAGCCGATCTTGGCACGGAAGGCCGAAAGCTTGCGGAGGGCCTCCGCCTTGGTGTCCTCACCCATCCAGGCGACATCGTTGATGCTCCGGCGGTAGGCCTCGGTCAGGTTTGCCACCAGGGTCTGCATCCGGGCCTTGTGGGTTTCGGGGAAATGCCGTGCCACATAAATCTGGCCCACGGCCTCGCCCAGACCGGATTCGACCACCGCGACCCCCCGCTTCCAACGGTCCTTGTTCCGCGGGGTGCCGCTGAGCGTGGTGCCGTAGAACGCGAAGTTGGCGTCCACGAAAGGCGAGGACAAGTAGGGTGCGGCGGCGCTGACGACGCGCATCGCCAGCCATTCCTGCCACGTGGAAAGCGGCACTTCGTCCAGGAGCGCGGTGGCCCCCGAAAAGAAGTCAGGCGTGCTCACCACGATTTCGGCCCGTTTGGCCGGCTCAATCCCGGCTGCCTCAAACCAGGTACCCAAAAGCGGGAAGAGCGCAGTGGCTTCATCTGCCGTTTTCAGGTTGTAGGTCTTCTGCGGATCCCGCAGGGTGACGTTGTCCCAGTGGTGGGCGGCGAGTTTCGTTTCCAGCTGGACCACCCGGTCCGCCGCACCATTCGGATCAGCCACGCCGGCCAGTTCGAACATCTTCCCAACGTGTCCGGTGTATGCCGAGACAATGGGAGCGAACTTCTCTTCGCGGTAGTAGGACTCGTCGGGCAGGCCCAGGCCGCCCTGGCCGGTGTAGAGCAGGACCCGGTCCGGATTACCCGCGTCCGGTGCCGGGTAGATGTAGAAGAGGCCGCCGACGTCGGCGCGGAAGAGCCGGCCTGCCAGCGCCATGAGCTCTTCGACTGACGCGGTGGCGAAGACTTCGGCCAGCCGGGCCCGGATGGGTTCCAGGCCTTTGCCCTCAACAGTTGCCTCGTCCATGAAGCTGTTGTAGAGGTCGCCGATCTTCCGTTCGATCCCCGTGGCATCCGCGCCCTTGGCCGCCGCTTCCTCGATAATGTCCCGGACGGCGATCTCGGACCCGTCACGGAGGGCAGTGAACGTACCTTCCAGGGGCCGGTCGTCGGGAATCTCGGTGGCTTTCAACCAGGCGCCGTTCACATGTTGGTACAGGTCATCCTGCGGCCGGACTGTGTGATCAATGGTGGACAGATCGATCCCCGAAATGGGCACTGAAACTCCTTTTTGCTGCGACGCCGCTGCCGGGCGAACACGGAGGCGTCTGCATGCTGGACTTTACGGACGGTAGTGCCCTTTCATCTTACGCACCCGTGTTACGCTCAAAGTGTGCGTGCAGAGCTCCTTCTCCTTAGCTGCCGCGGCGAGGCCACAGACGCTATCTAGCGCACGGCCCACCCTCGCTGCGGAGTTTGTGTTGCCCGGCCACCCTTTCACTGAAGATCGATAGAAAAGGCCACGAACATCATGCGTAACGCACAAAAGCCCTCCGGAATGCCTGCCCACCGGTACACCCCGTTCCAGGACCAGATCAAGGTCGAACTGCCGGACCGCACCTGGCCGGACAAGGTCATCACCAAAGCCCCGCGCTGGTGCGCGGTGGACCTGCGCGACGGCAACCAGGCCCTGATCGATCCCATGAGCCCGGCGCGCAAGATGAAGATGTTCGACCTGTTGGTCCGCATGGGCTACAAGGAAATCGAGGTCGGTTTCCCGTCCGCGTCGCAGACGGACTTCGACTTTGTCCGCCAGCTCATTGAGGGAAACCATATTCCTGACGATGTCACCATCCAGGTCCTGACCCAGGCCCGCGAGCACCTGATCGAGCGGACCTACGAGTCCCTGGTGGGCGCCAAGCAGGCCATCGTGCACCTGTACAACTCCACGTCGGTCCTGCAGCGCCGTGTGGTGTTCAACCAGGACGAGGACGGAATCCTGGACATCGCCCTGCAGGGTGCAAGGCTCTGCAAAAAGTATGAGGAAACGCTCGTTGACACGCACGTGACCTACGAGTATTCGCCGGAGTCTTTCACCGGCACGGAACTTGAGTACGCCGTCCGCGTCTGCAACGCCGTCGCCGATGTGTTCGAGGCGTCCGCCGACCGCCAGGTCATTATCAACCTCCCCGCCACGGTGGAAATGGCGACGCCCAACGTCTACGCCGACTCCATTGAGTGGATGAGCCGCCACCTGCACCCGCGCGAGGGAATCATCCTGTCCCTGCACCCGCACAACGACCGCGGCACCGGTGTCGCCGCCGCGGAGCTGGGATACATGGCCGGCGCCGACCGCATCGAAGGCTGCCTCTTCGGCAACGGCGAGCGGACCGGCAACGTGGACCTGGTGACGCTGGGCTTGAACCTGTTCGTCCAGGGGATCGATCCCATGATCGATTTCTCCAATATTGACGACGTCCGCCGGACCGTGGAGTACTGCAACCAGCTGCCCGTCCCGGAGCGGTCCCCCTACGGCGGCGACCTGGTGTTCACCGCCTTCTCCGGCTCCCACCAGGACGCCATCAAGAAGGGTTTCGAAGCCCTGGAGCGCGATGCCGCTGCGGCCGGCAAGGCCGTGGACGACTTCACCTGGCAGGTGCCGTACCTGCCGGTGGATCCCAAGGACCTGGGCCGCAGCTACGAAGCCGTGATCCGGGTCAATTCCCAGTCCGGCAAGGGTGGCGTTGCGTACCTGCTCAAGAACGAGCACAGCCTGGACCTGCCGCGCCGTGCCCAGATCGAGTTCTCCGGCGTCATCCAGCGGCGCACCGACACTGTCGGCGGGGAGGTCAGCGGGGCCCAGCTCTGGCAGATCTTCCAGGACGAGTACCTGCCCTCCGGCCAGGCGGACGGGCAGTGGGGCCGCTACTCGCTGGGTGCCGTCAAGACGGAAACAGATGACGACGGCGGCATGACGCTTCACGCCTCGCTCACCATTGATGGCGCGCAGGTCCGGCGCACCGGTACCGGCAACGGTCCGATCGCCGCGCTGCTGAGCATCCTGCACGACGACGGCGTGGACGTCCGGGTGCTGGACTACAGCGAACATGCCTTGTCCGAAGGCGGCAACGCCATGGCCGCCGCGTACGTCGAGTGCGCAGTGGGGGAGCGGGTCCTGTGGGGTGTCGGCATCGACGCCAATACCAGCATGTCGTCGCTGAAGGCCGTCATTTCGGCCGTCAACCGCGCCATCCGCGACGCCCAGGCCTGACACCTGGGAGGTTTGTGCCGCCGGTTCCGCCGGCGGCACAACCGCGTCCTGGCGACCTACGGCCGGGCAGGATGGGAAGATAGAGCGTGGTCCAACAGTCTTTTGCCTCCCGGGCGTACCGGGACGACGCCGTGGTGCTCCGCACCCACAAGCTGGGCGAGGCAGACCGGATTATCACGCTCCTCACGAAGCACCACGGCCAGGTCCGGGCAGTCGCCAAAGGCGTACGCCGCACCAGCAGCCGGTTCGGTGCCCGGCTTGAACCGTTCATGGTCGCTGACCTGCAACTGGTTTCCGGGCGAACCCTTGATATCGTCACCCAGGCGGTGGCAAAGGGTGCCTACGGCGGCAGCATCGCAGCGGACTACGGTCGGTACACGGTGGCCGCCGCCATGACCGAGACTGCGGAGAAGCTGACGGACGTCGACGGCGAGGCCGGCACGGCGCAGTACAACCTGCTCGTGGGTGCCCTGGCTGCGTTGAGCCGGGATGAACATGCTGCCGGCCTGATCCTGGACTCCTACCTCCTGCGTGCGTTGTCCACTGGCGGATGGGCGCCGAGCTTCACTGATTGTTCCCGCTGCGGCGCGCCGGGGCCGCATTCGGCATTTTCGGCACCCCTTGGCGGCATGGTGTGTGCCCAGTGCCGGCCCCCCGGGTCCCCGGCCCCGGCGCCCGAGACCGTCAGCCTGCTCGCTGCCCTGCTGACCGGGGACTGGACGACGGCGGACGCATCGTTGGCCCAGCACCGCAAGGAAGCGGCGGGCCTGGTGGCGGCGTACCTGCAATGGCATTTGGAACGAGTCCTGAAATCCCTCAAACACGTGGAGCGTACCTGACAGTGGCCATGGGTAAGAAGAACAATGCAGCCCGCAGGCGGACCCATCCGGTAACGGCACCCTACCCGCATCCTTCAGGCGAGGTGGCGCCCACCATCCCGGCGGAATTCATTCCCCGGCACGTGGCTATCGTGATGGACGGCAACGGCCGCTGGGCCAACCAGCGGGGCCTTCCCCGGATCGAAGGGCACAAGGCGGGGGAACCGGCCCTCCTTGACGTCATGGCCGGTGCCATCGAACTCGGGATCGAGTA
Organism: Pseudarthrobacter sp. MOO14; assembly: GCF_058267675.1. Classification (NCBI taxonomy): domain Bacteria; kingdom Bacillati; phylum Actinomycetota; class Actinomycetes; order Micrococcales; family Micrococcaceae; genus Pseudarthrobacter; species Pseudarthrobacter sp. MOO14. The sequence goes on along the minus strand of NZ_CM177849.1, from coordinate 290,499 downwards.
CGTCAGTGTTTACGCATTCTCTACGGAAAACTGGCGCAGGTCTCCGGAAGAAGTCCGCTTCCTGATGGGATTTAACAAGGATGTGCTGCGCAGGCAGCGTAACCAGCTGGACGAGTGGGGCGTTCGGATCCGCTGGGCAGGCCGGCGGCCCCGGCTGTGGGGGTCCGTGATCCGCGAACTGGAGGAAGCCGAGGAGTTCACGGCGGCCAACAGCACCTGTAATTTGACCATGTGTGTTAATTACGGCGGCCGTGCTGAGATCACGGACGCGGTGTCGGCGATAGCCGCGGATGTGGCCGCGGGACGGCTCAAACCGGGTTCCATCACTGAACGGACCATCCAGAAGTACCTCGACGAGCCGGACCTGCCGGACGTGGATCTCTTCCTGCGCAGCTCGGGTGAGCAAAGGCTGTCCAACTTCCTGCTCTGGCAGTCCGCCTACGCCGAGTTCGTCTTCATGGACACGCTCTGGCCGGACGTGGACCGGCGCACCCTGTGGGCCGCCGTCGAAGAATATGCGCGCCGGGACCGCCGCTACGGTGGGGCTGTCGACGCCGCCGCACCGGCCGGGTCAGAAGCGGAACGGCCTCAGCCGTAAGCCCGCAGCCAGCGTGCCAGCCGCGCGTAGGCATCGGTTCGAATCGGCTCAGGGGACAGGAAGACGTCGTGCAGGGCGCCGTCAATTCGTTCCACGGTCACTGTGGTGCCCAGGGTCAGGGCACGCGCGCCGATGATCGCCACGTCCAGCACCGCATCGGTCCGCCGCATGTCCTCCGACCAGAAGAGCCCGTTGGCGCTTCCCGCGGACAGCAGCACCAGGATGGGCACCTGGATCCCGAGTCCCTGTGCCACCCGGGCGTGGCCGGCGAGCACGGCCCTCAACCAGCCCGCACGCACCGGGAATGCCATGCGCGGGCGGTACCGCTCGTCAAGCGGCCACTCGCCGTCGGCCGCACTGCTGATGGTGCGCCAGTAGTGGCCCCGCGGTGGAAGCCGGAGCACCGCCTGGGGCCGGAAGCGGGCCACCGGCCCCACCATGCCTGACGCGGCGCGGCGCACCAGTGCGCTCCCGTGCATCTCCAGCCAAGGACTGTTGAGGATCAGTTGCGACACGGCCCCGGGGTGGCGGCTCGTCCACAGCGCCGCCACCAGACCGCCGGTGGAGTGTCCCATCAGTGCCGCAGGCCCTGGCCCGCCGGCAAGGGCGATGAGCCGGAACGCCTGCTGTATTTCCGCGTCATAGGCGGCCAGGTCGCCAACGTAGCCGCCCGGGAAATCCGGCCGCAGGCTGCGCCCGTGGTTGTGCATGTCCAGCGCATAGAAGTCGTACCCGGCCCGCGCCCAAAAATAGGCCAGGTCTGCGTTGAAGAAGTAGTCGCTCCACCCGTGAAGGAACAGCACTGACCGGCGGGGGCCATCCGGAGCGCCCACATCCTTGGCCGGCCGGAGCCGGACCAAGGTTGCCGTCCGCTCCACGCCGTCGGCACCGGTGGCCACGAAGGAACACGACTCGAAGTCCCCACCCAGGATGTCCTGCTGCCAGTGCATGCCCTCATGCTAATCCGGCGTGGCGGGTACGGCCGCCTGCCAGGGCGCTTCTCCGTTTTGGTGTGGGACGCCACCAGACGGGAAACTGGAGGCATGCGCGTTTATCCCACTTTCTTCAAGCTGGCCTTTTCATGGATGGACGCCGAGCGCGCCCACAAAATCGGATTCAAGGGGATCCGGCTCGCGCATGCCACCGGCGCGGGAAGGGTACTGCAGAAGCTGACGGCTCCCGCGCCGTCGCTGCGGACCACCGCTTTTGGCGTAACTTTCCCCTCCCCATTCGGCCTTGCTGCGGGGTTCGATAAAGAAGGGCTTGGCATCGAAGCCCTCAGCGAGCTTGGATTCGGCCACGTGGAGGTGGGGACCATCACCGGCCAGGCGCAGCCCGGCAATGAGAAGCCCCGGCTTTTCCGGCTGGTCCAGGACAGGGCCGTGATCAACCGGATGGGATTCAACAACGACGGCGCCGCAGCTGTCGCGCCCCGGCTCAAGGCCGCGCGCGCAGCACTTCAGCGCCGGTACCCGGACGTTCGTCCCGTCATCGGTGTGAATATCGGCAAGACGAAGGTGGTGGAGCTGGCCGACGCCGTGGACGACTACCTGGTCAGCGCCCGCAGCCTGGCCCCCGCCGCCGACTATCTGGTGGTGAACGTCAGTTCCCCCAATACTCCGGGGTTGCGGCTGCTCCAGGACGTGGAAACGCTCCGCCCGCTCCTGGTTGCCGTGGGGCAGGAAGCCGACCGCGCCGCCGGGCGGCACGTCCCGCTGCTGGTGAAGATCGCCCCGGACCTGAGCGATGAAGACATCGACGACGTTGCCCGGCTGGCACTGGACCTGAAGTTGGACGGCATCATCGCCACCAATACGACGATCGCCAGGACGGGGCTCTCCTCGGCCGCCGGCGACGTGGAAAAGTGCGGAGCCGGCGGACTGTCCGGGGCCCCCCTGAAGCAGCGCTCACTGGAGGTGTTGAAGCGGCTCAAAGACGCCACTGATGATGCGCTGGCCTTGGTGTCGGTCGGTGGCGTGGAGTCCGCCCAAGACGTTCAGGACAGGCTTGACGCAGGAGCCACCCTGGTGCAGGGATACACCGCGTTCCTGTACGAAGGACCGTTCTGGGCCGCACGGATCAACAGGCAGCTGGCGAAGCGCCGCCGCCGCTGACCCTCAACGTTAAACGCAGGAACCCCGGTGGGCTGACCACCGGGGTTCCTGCGTTTAAGTGGTCCCGCGCGTCAGGACGGGTACTGTCCGCGGCCAACCTGCGGTTTGGGCAGGCGCAGCTTGCGGAACTGCAGGGAGCGCATGGAGCCGTACCAGACCGTTCCGCGTTCCACCTCACCAAACTTCTGGGCCAGGGTCTTCCGGAGCTTGCGGGAGAGGATGAAAACGTCAACGAAGACCGCCAGGAACATTACCCAGAACGCGCCGAGCACGTAGACCATCATGTCGCTGGAGGCCGGAACCACCAAGGACACCAGGACAAAGAGCAGCGCGCCGAACATCAGGTATTCGCCGAGATTGAAGCGCGCGTCCACATAGTCGCGGGCAAAGCGCTTTTGCGGCCCCTTGTCACGCAGCGGGAGGAACTTCTCGTCTCCGGTGTCCAGCGCGCGGCGCATCTTCAAGCGCTGGTCCTGGACCGCCTGGCGTTCGGCGGCCTTGGACGCCTTGCGGTCCTCCGGCACCAGCGGACGCTTGCGGGCAGCTTCCTGGGCCTTCCGGGTGGGGGTCGGGGCACCCTTGCCCACCACGCTGTTCTGCCGGGCCGCCGCTTCCGCTGCCTGCTGGTCTACTGTTTCCTGCGCCGAGGGCGCTTCTTTTCTACGTCCGAACACCTGACCAGAATACCTTGCGGGAACCCACCCGCCGCCTGTCCGCCCGGCTGCCGGCGGCCTGCGGCCGAATGTGACGGGGGTAATGTTTTGGCCATGACTTCATCACCTGCGGCCACCCCGCACAGCACTTCAGAAACATCGGGACAGGGCGCTGCCGGCTGGACGGACGATCTCCGTTCGGCGGTAGACCGGTCCTTTGACCAGACCCTGGCCCGGCTCAAGGATCTGGTGGCCATTCCAGGCATTGCCTGGCCCAGTTTTGACCGTACCCCGCTTGAACGCAGCGCGGACGCTGTCGCCGCCCTTGTCCGTGAAGCAGGATTGCCCGAGGTCCAGGTCCTGACCGTCAACAAGGAGGACGGCGCCCCCGGCGGCCCCGCCGTCGTCGCCCGGCGCCCTGCGGCGGAAGGGAAGCCGACCATCCTGCTCTACGCCCACCACGACGTCCAGCCTGTTGGTGACGAAGCCCTGTGGGAGACCGCACCGTTCACCGCCGTCGAAAAGGACGGCCGGCTGTACGGGCGCGGCGCCGCCGACGACAAAGCCGGCATCATGGCGCACATTGCCGCGTATGCCGCCGTCTCCGAGGTCTTTTCCGACTCCCTCGGACTCGGCGTGACCTTCTTCATCGAAGGCGAGGAGGAAGCCGGTTCGCCAACGTTCCGTTCCTTCTTGGAGGCCAACCGCGAACTGCTGCGCGCTGACGTCATCGTGGTTGCGGATTCCAGCAACTGGAAAGTCGGGATACCTGCCCTGACCACCAGCCTCCGCGGACTGGTTGACGGCGTCATCGAAGTTCAGGTCCTCGAACATGCCGTGCATTCGGGCATGTTCGGCGGCCCTGTCCTCGACGCACCGACCCTGCTGTCCCGCCTGATCGCCACCCTCCACGACGACGACGGGAACGTCGCGATCGAGGGGCTGGTCGCCACCGACACGGCGTCCGTCGAGATGCCCGAGGCCGACTACCGCGCCGATGCGTCGGTCCTGGACGGAGTGCGCCTGGCCGGCACCGGAAGCATCGCCTCACGGCTGTGGACCAAACCTGCGTTGTCGATCATCGGGTTCGACGCGCCCGCCGTCGATGTTGCCTCGAACACCCTGATTCCGCGGGCACGGGCCAAGTTCAGCCTCCGGCTGGCGCCGGGGCAGGTGCCGTCGGACGCCATGGAAGCGGTGCGCCGCCATGTGGAAGCGAACGCCCCGTTCGGCGCGAAGGTGGTCTTCACGCCGGGGGAGGCCGGGAATCCATTCCGCACCGACACCTCTTCGGCCGCCGCTTCGCTGGCCATATGGGCCCTGGGCGAGGCCTGGGGAGTTCCCGCCGTCGAAACCGGGATAGGCGGTTCCATCCCGTTCATCGCCGACCTGACGGAGGTCTACCCCGACGTGCAGATCCTGGTCACGGGTGTGGAGGACCCTGATTCCCGCGCCCACAGCGCCAACGAATCCCTGCACATCGGGGACTTCCGCAACGCCGTCCTGGCTGAAGCCTTGATGCTGGCCCGGCTCAACAGCGAAGGCCTCGCCTAGGCGGCGCTCCCAGGGAACAACCGGCAGGTTTTGACGGTTACGTCAGGAGTTAGAGCTACAGGACTGCCGCGCGTAGCATGTAGCTATAGCCCATACCGTATCCGTAGGGGCAGGCGCCGTCAGGCGGCGCCGCCAGACCGTCCTAAGAAGGTAGGCCAATGAGCACCGCAACCAACGAAAACAGCACCGCGACCACCGCTGCGGCCAGTGAAGAACTGCCCGTTCACGAGGTTGACCTGACCGACGTCGCTGCAGGCAAGGTACGCAGCCTCCTCGAGCAGGAAGGCCGCACGGACCTGCGGCTCCGCGTGGCTGTGCAGCCCGGCGGCTGCTCGGGGCTGATCTACCAGCTCTACTTCGACGAGCGGCTCCTCGACGGCGACGCCGTCCGTGACTTCGACGGAGTTGAGGTCGTCGTGGACAAGATGAGCGTTCCGTACCTCAGCGGAGCCAGCATCGACTTCGAGGACACCATCTCGAAGCAGGGCTTCACCATCGACAACCCGAACGCCGGAGGCTCCTGCGCCTGCGGTGATTCGTTCCACTAACCCGGTTATTTCGCCCGATGTCCGCGCCGAGCCTCCCGCCGTCCAAAACGGCACGGAGGCTCGGCGCTGACATGTGGGCGAAACGCCCGGCAGAGCGGTAAGCTCTACACCGAGTAGTAAAACTTTTAGTGTGCCCGGAGCGCCCATGGCAGCCCGGACAACAGCAACAAGTAGGAAGGGCCGTCTGTGAGTTCGCAGAACCGAACCGGCAGCCGACGCAAAACGATCACAACGATCTCAAGCTTGGCTATTGCCGGCGCGTTGGTTTTGACCGGATGTTCGCCAGAGGTAGAGAAAGGGTGGATGCCCACTGAACGTGGCACCACCAGCAACACCGACCGCATCATGGACCTCTGGGTCAACTCATGGATTGCTGCGCTCGTGGTGGGCACCATTACCTGGGGCCTGATCATCTGGTGCCTGGTGGCCTACCGCCGCCGCAAGGGAACCGTGGGCTTCCCGCGGCAGACCAGCTTCAACCTTCCCCTCGAGGTCTTCTACCTCACCATCCCGATCTTCATGGTCCTGGTGTTCTTCTACTTCACCGACCGTGACCAGCAGGCGATCGATGACCGTTCGCAGCCTGCCGACGTCGTCGTCGACGTCCGCGGCAAGCAGTGGGCGTGGGACTTCAACTACAAGTCCGGCGACGTCATCCAGGAAGACCTCCACGAGGCCGGTGTCCAGGCCCACCTGACCGGCAACAACATCGACATGGAACAGCTTCCGACGCTGTACCTGCCGGTCAACAAGTCCGTTGACCTCGAACTAAATTCCCGCGATGTCATCCACTCCTTCTGGGTTCCCGCCTTCCTGCAGAAGCGCGACATGATCCCCGGCAAGACCAACTACATCCGGTTCACCCCCACTAAAGAGGGCACCTACGACGGCAAGTGTGCCGAACTCTGCGGCGAGTACCACTCCGAAATGCTGTTCCGCGTCAAGGTGGTGTCGGAAACCGAATTCCAGGCACACATGGACCAGCTCAAGGCTGAAGGCAACACCGGCCTGCTTGGTGCTGAGTACGACCGCAACCCGAACCTGAACGAAACCAAGTAAGGGGAGCGACGTGGCTACGTACACCCAATCCGCACCCGCGGGAGCCCTGTCGGCGCCCGTGGTACCAAAATCCAAGGGACGCATCGTCGTCAACTGGATCACCTCCACAGACCACAAAACCATCGGGTACATGTACCTGATCGCATCGTTTGTGTTCTTCTGCCTCGGCGGCGTGATGGCGCTGCTGATCCGTGCCGAGCTCTTCGAACCCGGCATGCAGATCCTGCAGACCAAGGAACAGTACAACCAGCTGTTCACCATGCACGGCACCGTCATGCTCCTGATGTTCGCCACCCCGCTCTTCGCCGGGTTCGCCAACGTGATCATGCCGCTGCAGATCGGCGCCCCCGACGTCGCGTTCCCGCGCCTGAACGCCCTCGCGTTCTGGTTCTTCCTCTTCGGCTCCACCATCGCAGTGTCGGGCTTCATCACCCCCCAGGGTGCTGCGTCCTTCGGCTGGTTCGCCTACGCGCCGCTCTCCGACACCACGTTCACCCCTGGCATCGGCGGTGACCTGTGGGTATTCGGCCTGGCACTGTCCGGCTTCGGCACCATCCTCGGCGCGGTCAACTTCATCACCACCATCATCTGCATGCGCGCCCCGGGCATGACCATGTGGCGGATGCCCATCTTCACCTGGAACACCCTGATCACGGCGATCCTGGTGCTCATGGCCTTCCCGCCGCTGGCCGCGGCCCTCTTCGCCCTCGGCGCGGACCGGAAGTTCGGTGCGCACATCTTCGATCCCGCGAACGGCGGTGCAGTCCTCTGGCAGCACCTGTTCTGGTTCTTCGGACACCCCGAGGTATACATCATTGCGCTGCCCTTCTTCGGTATCGTCTCTGAGATCTTCCCCGTGTTCAGCCGCAAGCCGATCTTCGGTTACAAGGGCCTGGTTTACGCAACCATCGCCATTGCTGCCCTATCCGTGACCGTCTGGGCCCACCACATGTACGTCACCGGCGCAGTCCTGCTGCCGTTCTTCTCGTTCATGACCATGCTCATCGCGGTGCCCACCGGCGTGAAGTTCTTCAACTGGATCGGTACCATGTGGCGGGGGTCGCTGACCTTCGAGACCCCCATGCTGTGGAGCATCGGCTTCCTCATCACGTTCCTCTTCGGTGGCCTGACAGGCATCATCCTGGCTTCCCCGCCGCTGGACTTCCACGTATCGGACTCCTACTTCGTGGTTGCGCACTTCCACTACGTGGTGTTCGGCACTGTCGTGTTCGCCATGTTCGCCGGGTTCTACTTCTGGTGGCCCAAGTGGACCGGCAAGATGCTCAACGAACGCCTGGGCAAGATCCACTTCTGGCTGCTGTTCCTGGGCTTCCACGGCACCTTCCTGATCCAGCACTGGCTCGGCGTCATGGGCATGCCCCGTCGCTACGCCGACTACCTGCCTGAGGACAACTTCACCTGGATGAACCAGTTCTCCACGGTGGCATCCTTCGTGCTCGGCGCTTCCCTGATTCCGTTCTTCTGGAACGTCTACATCACGTGGCGGAATGCCGAAAAGGTCCAGGTGGATGATCCTTGGGGCTTCGGAGCGTCGCTGGAGTGGGCCACGTCCTGCCCGCCGCCGCGCCACAACTTCACGTCCCTGCCCCGGATCCGCTCAGAGCGTCCTGCTCTGGACCTGCACCACCCGGAACTCCGACAGGTACACACCGTCGATTCGCCTGCCCCCGCAGCCGCAGTGCTCGGCAACGCTGACCAGAAGGACACCGCACAGTGAAAATTGAATCCTGGATCTTTGGCTCTGGAGTCTTCTTCTTCGTCCCCGTCGCCCTGGTCTACGGCTTCCTGACCAACTGGAGCGAATGGGTCGGCATCCTGGGCATTCTCCTCGTCGGCGGCCTGGCAGGCATGATCGGCGCCTACCTCGGATTCACCGGTAAGCGGGTTGGGCTGCGGCCTGAAGACCGCAGCGATGCCGAGATCCACGAGGGTGCCGGCGAGCAGGGACACTTCAGCCCCTGGAGCTGGTGGCCCCTGGTTCTCGGGATTGCGTGCGCCACCGGTTTCCTCGGTATGGCAGTCGGTTTCTGGATCGTCTTCATCGCCGGCGGCATTGCCGTCGTGGCCCTCGTCGGCTGGGTCTACGAATACAGCCGCGGTGACCACGCGCACTAGGCCTCTGCAGTAATAACGACGTCGGGCCCCACCTTTCGGTGGGGCCCGACGTTTTGCATTTCCTAGACGCCCTGGGTGGCCCCCTGGGACTCCAGGAGCCTGCAGAGGTCCCTGAGTGCTTCCAGCGCCCGCCCGTGGTCCTGAGCGCCGTCCAAGGCGTCGTCGCTGACCACCAGTTCCACTTCGCAGCCCTGCCGGAAGTCGGCCGCCATCACCTGGAGCAGGGAACGTGCGTCTACAAGCCCGCCACCGTCCTTTCGAATGGCCAGGGGAAACCCTGTGTCGGTAACGGCACGGACGAACACGGCGGCAGAGCGTGCGTGCAGGCCCTCAAGTGCTGTCACAACGGCCTTCAGTGTTGGCAAAGGGGACTCCTTCGTCACGACGGCCCCATCCGTCGGCGGTCAAATTTTCCTGACTAAATATAGCGGGCGGGCAACCCGCGGCACTAAAAAGGACAGCGGTCACCCACTGGTCTAGACCGTCCTAAAATGAGGGAAGACAACCACGGCAGGAAGAGGGACCATGGCAGCTGGCGCCACCGCTATCACCGGCGAAATTGACCGCACCAGCGGCACCGCGATCTATGTGCAACTCCGCGAGATCCTGAGGGCGTACATAGCCGAATCCTGCCTTCCGGGTTCAGCGCTTCCATCTGAGCGTGACCTTGCCGAACGATTCGGACTTGCCCGGATGACCGTCCGGCAAGCCATCGATGCCTTGGTGGGGGAGGAGGTCATCGAACGTGTAGTCGGGCTGGGAACGTTCGTCCGGCGGCCGAAACTCGACCTTCAGGTTAAGCTGACGTCCTACAGCGAAGAGATGCAGCGCCGCGGCATGGTTCCCGCGGCAAAAGTCCTCAGTTTCGAGCAGATAGGAGCCAGTGCCTTCCTGGCCCGCGAACTCCAGCTCGACGAGGGAACACCGGTGGTACGGTTCCGCCGGCTCCTGCTGGCGGACGGGGAGCCGATGAGTGTCGACGAGAACTTTATTCCTGCCCACCGCGTCCCTGGCCTGCTTGACCACGAACCTCCCACGTCGTTGTACAACGTCCTCAGCGAACAATTCGGCCTGGTGATGGAGTGGGGCGAGGACATGATCGAGGCGACGGCTGCATCGCCCTCCACGGCGCGGTTGCTGAACGTGGAGGTGGGGGCGCCATTGTTGAAGATCCAGCGGCATGCGTTTGTGGCGCGCGCCATGGTCGACTATTCCGTTTCGTACTACCGCGCCGACCGGTACAAGCTGTGGGTTCCTTTGCAGCGGCCTGGTGCCCGCAGGACGCGCAACCACTGAAACAGCCCGGGGGAGTACTGCCGGCGGTGTTCAGGGTACAGAGCCCGGACGACAAAACGAAGGGCCCGATCCGGCATGGATCGGGCCCTTCGTTACAGCTGGAGTTTCCTAGTGCGTCAGGCTCTTGGTGCCCTCTGCAGCTTCGACAGCCTCGTGGCCGTGGCCGTGTGCTGCTTCCAGCTCCGCGGGGGTTGCCGGAGCAACGCGGTCCTCGAAGAACCAGCGGGAGAGCAGCGCGCGCCGCTTTTCCTTCCGGGTGACCACGCCGTGCTCGTTCGGCACAGCCGGCTGTACCTGGGGTGATTCGAAACCAACCAGCTTGTACCGCTTGTATTCATCCAGTGGCGCGTGCACCTCGATGAACTCACCGTGCGGAAGCCGAACAATCCGGCCAGTCTCGCGGCCGTGAAGGGCGATTTCGCGGTCCTTGCGCTGCAGGGCCAAAGCCACGCGCTTGGTGACGATAAACGCGATGATCGGGCCGACGAAGAACAGTGCACGCAGCCAGTAGGTGACATCGTTCAGGGAGACACCGAAGTGGGTTGCGATGAGGTCCGAACCTGCGGCCGCCCACATGACGCAGTACCAGACGAAGCCGGCCATGCCGATGGCGGTACGGGTCGGAGCATTCCTCGGACGGTCGAGGACGTGGTGCTCACGGTCGTCCTTGGTCACCCAGCGCTCGATCCACGGGTAGGTGAACATCACGGTGAAGAGGATCCCGGCCGGTACCAGTGCAGGCAGGAGGACGTTGAACGTGAACACGTGACCAAAGAAGATCTGCTCGACGTGCCAGTTGCCAAGCGTCCCGGGCATGAGCCGGAGGGCGCCGTCAACGAACCCGATGTACCAGTCAGGCTGAGTGCCTGCGGAAACCGGGGAGGGGTCATAAGGTCCGTAGTTCCAGATGGGGTTGATGGTGAAGAACGCGGCCATCAAAGCGATCACGCCGAAGACGATGAAGAAGAATCCACCGGCCTTCGCGGCGTACACGGGTCCGAGGGGGTAGCCGACGACGTTGTTGTCGTTGCGGCCGGGGCCGGGGTACTGGGTGTGCTTGTGGACCACGACCATGAAGAGGTGCATAACGATCATCAGCAGGATGAGTGCCGGCACCAGCAGGATGTGCAGCATGTACAGGCGGCTGATGATGGCCGTGCCCGGGAATTCTCCGCCGAAGAGGAAGAACGAGATGTACGTGCCGATGACCGGAATCGACTTGATCACGCCGTCGATGATGCGCAGGCCGTTGCCGGAGAGCAGGTCGTCGGGAAGCGAGTAGCCGGTGAAGCCGGCGGCCATGGCCAGGATCAGCAGGACACAGCCGACAACCCAGTTCATCTCACGCGGGCGGCGGAACGCGCCGGTAAAGAAGACCCGGAGCATGTGCACGGCCACGGACGCCACGAACAGCAGTGCTGCCCAGTGGTGGACCTGGCGCATGAAGAGCCCGCCACGCACGTCGAACGAGATGTTCAGTGACGAGCTGTACGCCACCGACATTTCCACGCCCTTAAGGGGGACGTAGGACCCGTCGTAGTGGGTCTCCGCCATGGACGGATCGAAGAAGAACGTCAGGAAGGTTCCGGACAGCAGCAGGATGACAAAGGAGTACAGCGCCACTTCGCCGAACATGAATGACCAGTGATCGGGGAAGACCTTGCGGCCGAACTCGCGGAGGATCCCCGAACCGCCGACACGCGAGTCGACGAAGTCGGTGATCCGGCCTGTCTTGGTTTTGGCGACGAAAGCCGGCTCAGCTGTTGATGCTGCGCTCATGCGAATCACGCTCCCAGTAACTTGGTCCTACGGGTTCATGGAAGTCGCTGGTAGCGACGAGGTAGCCCTCGTCATCAACTGCGATCGGCAGCTGGGGGAGAGGACGGCTGGCGGGGCCGAAGATCACCTTGCACTCTTGCGTGAGGTCGAAGGTGGACTGGTGGCACGGGCACAGCAGGTGGTGCGTCTGCTGCTCGTAGAGAGCAACGGGGCAGCCAACGTGGGTGCAGATCTTCGAGTAGGCAACGATGCCGTTGTAACCCCACTCTTCGCGGCCCTTGGACGGGTTCAGCGAGGCGGGATCCAGGCGCATGAGCAACACAACGGACTTTGCCTTCTCGTTGAGCTTGCCTTCCTCGAGTTCGTTGAGTCCCTCGGGGATGACGTGGAACGCCGAGCCGATGGTGACATCCGAAGCCTTGATGGGGGTTCCGTCAGGGTCGCGGGTCAGGCGCTTGCGCTTGCCGTCCTGCGGAGCCCACATGGTATGTGCAAGCTTGTCGTCAGGGCGGGGTCCGAGGTCGCCGAAGATCGCGATTGCAGGAAGCGGAGCCAGGGCCACCGCACCCAGGAGGGTGTTGCGGATCAGCGGGCGGCGCTTGATGCCGGTCTCTTCCACGATGTCGTCGACGATGCGGACCGCAGCCTGGCGGTCTTCCTCGTAACGGATCGCGTGACGCTCTTCGGAGACTTCGTGATCGGGCATCAGGGCTTTGGCCCAGTGCACGATGCCGGTTCCGATACCCAACATGGCAAAGGCAGTGCCAATGCCCAGCAGGGCGTTCTGGAGCCGGATGGTGGCGATGCTGGAGTCGTCACCCAGATCGATGGCGAAGTACGCCACCAGGAAGATCAGGGTGCCAACAACAGAAATGCCAAACAGTAAGGCGACCTGCCGTTCTGCCCGCTTTGCGGCTCTCGGGTCCGTGTCAGCCAGGCGCAAACGATGCGGGGGAATCCCAGGATCCTGGAACTTCTCCACCTCATTCTGACCAGCCGTAGCTACGGTGCCCGAGTGGTTCGGACTGCCGTCACTATGGTTGCCCATAATTCGCCTCATCCTTCTCTCGTCCCGGCAGTTGCCGGGTTAGTTTCTAATTTCAAGCTGCTGACAGGGCAGCAGAAGTATTGTGTGTCCTGCGGGACGTCAGGAAGTCCTGGAGGTCAGCCAGATGGTGAAGGCGATGATGACGCCGAGACCGGCAACCCACACGAACAGGCCTTCAGCTACCGGGCCAAGGGATCCCAGGTCGGCTCCGCCCGGGGATCCGGTGGACTCGATCTGCTTCAGGAAGGTGATGATGTCCTTCTTGCCCTCGGGGGTGATGTTGGCGTCGTTGAACACCGGCATGTTCTGCGGGCCCGTGACCATGGCCTCGTAGATGTGCTTGCCGGTTACGTCGGCAAGAGCAGGAGCAAACTTGCCGCGGGTCAGCGCACCGCCGGCGGCGGCGGCGTTGTGGCACATGGCGCAGTTGGTGCGGAACAGCTCTCCACCGGCAGCAGCGTCGCCGCCGCCATTTGTCAGCTCGTCTGCAGGAATTGCCGGGCCGGCTCCCAGGGAAGCGACATAGGCTGCAAGCTGTGAGGTCTGCTGCTCGTTGAACTGGACAGGCTTCTTCATCGCCTGGGGTCCGTTCATCTGCATCGGCATGCGGCCGGTGCCAACCTGGAAGTCAACAGCTGCGGCGCCGACGCCCACCAGCGAGGGACCATCCTTGGAACCGCTGGCACCCATGCCGTGGCAGGTGGCGCAGTTCGCCGCGAAAAGCTTGCCGCCCTCTTCGACGTCGCTTGCGCTTGCCGTGGTGGTGCTCGCCTTGGCCTCGTTCATGCTGGTGGCCACGGCGTAGAGCCCACCAGTGATGAGGAGCCCCATCAGGAGCAGCGCTATTGCTGCAAGTGGGTGACGCCGCTTTTGTGAGAGTGCCTTCACGTGGTGGTTCCTTTATTCGATCCTGCGCCGGCTCCGGGAGCCGCTACCTGAAATTCTGCCTCTTGTAGAAAAAGAATCAAAGCTGGCTACTTGAGTACGTAGATGACCAGGAAGAGGCCGATCCACACGACGTCAACGAAGTGCCAGTAGTAAGAGGTGACGATTGCGGACGTTGCTTCGAAATGTCCGAACTTCTTCGCGGCGAAGGACCGGCCCATGATGAGCAGGAAGGCAATCAGGCCGCCAATGACGTGCAGGCCGTGGAAGCCGGTGGTCATGTAGAAGGCAGAGCCGTAAGCGTTGGAGGAGAGCGAGACGTGCTCGGAAACCAGCATTGCGTACTCGGTGGTCTGGCCGGCAACGAAGAACGCGCCCATCAGGAACGTCAGGGTGAACCATTCGTTCATTCCCCAGCGGGCGAACTGCAGGGCTCCGCCGGCGCGGCGGGGTTGCAGCCGTTCGGCGGCGAACACGCCCATCTGGCAAGTGAAGGAACTGGCCACGAGGACGATCGTGTTGACGAGCGCAAAGGGGAAGTTGAGCTTGGCTGTCTCTTCCGCCCACATCTGACCGCTCGTTGAGCGCAGCGTGAAGTACATGGCAAAGAGACCGGCGAAGAACATCAACTCGCTGGACAGCCACACTACGGTTCCGACAGAAACCATATTGGGGCGGTTCAGCGTGGGGTGCGCCGGGGTACTGGGGGCATGGGTCGCAGATGTCACATAGACATTATGTCTGCAAAAGTCCGTGCTGCCCAACGCAAACCGCCTTTTCGGGGGACTTTTTCTACAAAGACGCGAATTCGTCCCGAAAAGTTCCGGCCGACGTTCATATTGGTCAGCGCGCACCATCGCTCGATAGCATCAGCAGGTGACTTCACAGGCATCTGCAGCGTCCGGCAACACCTGGCCCCGGCTCATCTCGGCGCTGATCAAGGGCGCCGATCTTACGGCCGACAACACGTCGTGGGCCATGGACACCATCATGTCCGGCGAAGCGACGCCAACCCAGATCGCCGGTTTCCTCGTGGCACTCAGCGCCAAGGGGGAGACAGTGGCCGAGCTCTCCGGCCTGGTGGAAGCCATGCTGGCCCACGCCAAGCCGGTGGCAATCTCCGGGGAGAAGCTCGATATCGTCGGCACCGGTGGTGACCAACTTAACACTGTCAACATCTCGACGATGGCCGCCCTGGTAGCGGCGGGTGCCGGCGCCAAGGTCGTCAAGCACGGCAACCGGGCGGCGTCGTCGTCGTCCGGCTCTGCCGATGTGCTGGAGGCGCTCGGTGTCCGCCTTGACCTGCCTATCGACCGGGTGGCACGCAATGCGGAGGAAGCCGGCATCACGTTCTGCTTTGCCCAGGTCTTCCACCCCTCCTTCCGGCACACGGCCGTTCCCCGGCGCGAGCTGGCGATTCCCACCGCGTTCAACTTCCTGGGGCCTCTGACGAACCCCGCCAACGTACAGGCGTCGGCCGTCGGCGTTGCCAACGCAAGGATGGCGCCCCTCGTGGCCGGCGTCCTGGCGCGGCGGGGGAGCAGGGGATTGGTGTTCCGGGGGAACGACGGCCTCGACGAACTGACGACAACCGGTCCGTCGACCGTGTGGGAAATCCGCGACGGTGCCGTCAGCGAGCTCCGTTTCTCACCTGAAGACCTGGGCATCAGCCTGGCCACCGTGGAACAACTGCGCGGGGGAGACGCCACTGCAAATGCCGGTGTGGTCCGGGATGTGCTCTCCGGGAAGCCAGGTCCGGCCCGGGACGCGGTCCTGGTCAACGCGGCCGCCGGCCTGGTCGCCTTCGATCTCGACGCAAGTGGTCCGTTCCTGGCCCGTATGCAGGCGGCTTTCGTACGGGCGGCGGACTCAATCGATTCCGGTGCAGCCGCTGCGGTGCTGGACCGCTGGGTTTCGCTGTCCCGCGCCTAGGTCCGCCTACTGTTCGAAGCCAAGCGAGAATGCGGCATCCAAGTCGTGCTGCGAGTAGGCGCGGAAGGCAATATGCGTGGTGGTGTGGACCACTGCTGGCACCTTGGAGAGCTTGTCAGCGATGACGTCTGCCAGGTCCTCGTGCCTTGGCACCCTCGCCACGGCGATAAGGTCCCATTCCCCGGTGACGGAGTACACCTCGCTGATGCCCTCAATGGCCGATATTTCCTCGGCCGTCTCCGGAATGCGTGCGGCGTCAGTCTTGATCAGAACAAATGCGGTGACCACGTTTGAACCCCTTCAATCAGTTCCGCCGCGGCTAAGCCCGGCAGCTGTTTCCCTGCTGCCAGCCTATTACACGGGCGGGCATCTTCCGGATGCCTTCCAGGCTGGGGATTTCCCCGTTGAGCTGAGGCTTCACCTGCGACGCAGGCGTACCACGCCGGCAAGCAGCAGCCGGTAGCCCACCAGGAAAACTGCCAAGGCCAATGTGGCCACGATGATGAAGGGGAGGACCACGGTCTGGGCGGTGAGCGCCCGGAGGACCATTCCACCGACCAGGCTGCCAACCCATACGGGAACTCCTGCACGGAGTGCTGACAGTGGATTCCTCCATGCCCGTGCTGCCATCCAGCCGGCGGCTGCGCCGGCAAGGAATGGCCACGCTGTGAGCAAGACACCCAGGACCGGTTCTTCCCGGTGGTGGGCATCGCGTCCAATTGCCGCAAATGCCAGGATGAGGATGAGGTCAGCCGCGGCGGCAAGGATAACGGTTCGCGCCACAACTGATGGTGCAGGCTTCGTCTTGAGGGAATCCATGGCTTTCACTCTAGCTGTCCGGGGCAGCATGAGCAGCTGCCGGGCTGGTAGGCAGGGCCAGGGGAGTGGGGTGGTCAGGGTGCCTCCGGAAGGGGGTCGCCGGCAGGCGCTCGGCGCACCTTGCGGACAAGCCAGCTCGCCTCCCAGCTGAGCTGGTACCCGGCGTCACCATCCCACTCAACGAGGACGTCTGTGACTGTATATGCGATGGCGATGGCCCGCAGTGACCGGACCTTAACCGGGGCCGGCCGCAGTAGCAGGATCGGACGTCCCGGAGCCCGCTTCAGGGCTTCCCCCCGCAAATGGCTATGACACGCCTGCCCGTTCGCGGGGCAGGCTGGGCAATGTTGAAGGCAGGCAAATTCTCGCATCGGGCGTCCTGGGAAACGTAGGGGTGTGGGGCGCCGGCGCCAGCTTCATGAAAAGGGCGGCATCCGAGGAACCGCTCCACCGTGTGGCCCGCAGCAGGCCTTTGGGCTTGCCGCCCTGTGCAACAGGATAGGACCGCAAAGAGCCGCCGCACACTGGTCGCAGCTACCTATTTGCTGCAATGGGGGGTGTTGTCTCTTCGAAGCAGTTATGGGGGCATGCAGTAATGTCGGCAGGGATCGACGTCACTCCCTGCATCCGGAGAGATAGTGAACAAACCGTTATGGATCTGCACGCTGGTCGGGGCCGCTATGGGATTCAGCCTGGGCCTGGCCCTGTTTCAGAGCCCTTTCTGGGGTTGCGCCGTGGGGCTCGCGCTCGGAGGCGTGGTTGGGGCCTCCATACGCCGGCGCCACTGAACGTCCGCCAAATTCGGGAGCCGGGAGAGGGCTGCGAAGCGCTCCAGTCCAGGCTCTCCGAAAACTTTACTTTACATAATGTAGATTATCGGCGCTTTGGGAATCTCCGGGAGCGGGGCGGATCTCCAAGGCCCAATCCCGCGGATCGGCTGGTCAATCGGCTTGGGGCCCATTGTCTTTGGTGCGGCGCGCGTCAAGAATGAACCAATGACGGCCTACGTGTGTTCCCTGGAAACTGCAGTCCCGACGACCAAGCTGATCCAGTCCGAAGCCCGCGATGTCTTCGCTGCGCAGCCGGGATTGTCGCGTTTGGGCTCACGGCTGGTGAACACCTGCTTTGACGGTGCAGCCATCGAGACACGGTTTACCGCCGTAGAGGAAATGACGAACGCATCCCGCTCGGTCAACCCGCAGTTCTACGACCAGGAATCCGGACTCCTGCTGAATCCCAGCACCAGGGTCCGCAACGATATCTTTGCCCGGGAAGCCACGAAGCTCTTCATTCAGGCAGCCCGCGCTGCCCTGGCGGCCGTCCCGGATCTTGGTTTACTTGACATAACTCACCTCATCACTGTTTCATGCACTGGATTCTTCAACCCCGGCCCGGACTACAAGGTGGTCCGGGAGCTGGGGCTGAACCCGGCCGTCCAGCGGTACCACTTGGGCTTCATGGGCTGCTACGCGGCATTTCCCGCATTGCGCGCCGCAAAGTTGTTCTGCGAGGCCGATCCCAAGGCCGTCGTCCTGGTTGTCTGCGCGGAACTGTGTTCCCTGCACGTGCGCACGTCCAACGATCCCGATGCCATCATGGGTTCAGCGCTGTTCGCCGACGGAGCCGCTGCCGCCGTCGTCACGGCCCGGCCCGGAGCCCGCGACACCGCTTTGCTCGCCCTGGACCACTTCGAAACGGTCCTCACCCCTGTCGGCGAAGACTCGATGGCCTGGAACATCGGCGACAACGGGTTCGAAATGGTGCTCGGCAACTACGTGCCCCACATCATCGACGAACACATTGTGGGCGCCCTGGAGCCCCTGCTGGCACGGGAACCGGAACTGGCGGCACTCCCCTACACCTCAATCCCCCACTGGGCCATCCATCCGGGCGGCCGCAGCATCCTGGACAAGGTCGAGTCCCGGCTGGACCTCACGGAGGAGCAGCTGGTGCCCGCCCGCGAAATCCTTCGCAACTACGGGAATATGAGCAGCGCCACGGTGCTTTTCGTCCTCAAGCACATCCTGGAACAACCACTCCGGGACGGAACCGGCGGGGGTGAACGCATTTGTTCCATGGCCTTCGGCCCGGGACTCACCGTGGAAACAGGCCTGTTTACCAAGCTCCGTCAGGCCGTTGCAAGACACGGAAAGACGTCGGATGCGGCCACCGCCGAGGCAGCGGCAGTCGGCTGACCGGGTCCGGGCGATGGATTTCATGCTGGCCCGCCGCGCTGCTGCTGCCGTCGAGCAGATGGACCGCGCCGACTGTGATGCCCGGCTTTTGGACAACACCTACCGCCAGTTCGGCGTCATCAACAGAGTCTTGTCCGGTTGGCGGGGACTGTATGCGAGGGAGCTTCGGCCCATCGTTCCGCCACAGCCGCGCCCGCTGACCATCCTGGATGTCGGATGCGGCGGCGGCGACCTCGCCGTCATGCTCTCCCGCTGGGCCGCCCGGGACGGGAAGAAGATGCACATCACGGGAATCGACCCGGATCCCCGCGCCGCCCGCTTTGCCCGGCAGCGTGCTGCTGCCTCCGGTGTGGACTTCCGGCAGGCCCACAGCAGCGACCTCGTCCGCGAGAAGGCCCGGTTCGACGTCGTCATTTCCAACCATGTCCTGCACCACCTGTCTCCCGAAGAGCTCCGGCACCTGCTGGCAGATTCGGAAATCCTCGCGGAAAGGACATCGCTGCATAACGACCTCATCCGCAGCCCGGCAGCCTTCGCCCTCTTCAGCGTTGCCGCGCTGCCGTTCCGGCACTCCTTCATCCGCGAGGACGGCCTGACCTCCATCCGGCGCAGCTATAAACCCGCTGAATTGTCCGCCGCCGCTCCCCCGGGCTGGTTCGTGGAAAGGTCGTCGGCATTCCATCAAGTCCTGACGTGGCGACATGGCTGAGCTGGCTGCCGATGTTGTCATCGCCGGCGGCGGCCCTGTTGGGCTGTTCCTTGCCGGGCTCCTGCTCCAGGAGGGCGTCACCGTCAAGGTGCTGGAAAAGCGTACGTCACGGAACCAGCACACCCGGGCCATCGGTATCCACCCGCCGGCGCTGCAGGCACTTAGCCGGATCGGCGTGGTACCAACCCTCGTTCGGGAGGGTGTCCGGATCCGTGAAGGCGTCGCCCTGAGCGGGGGAAGAACAGTCGGCACCATGGCTTTCGGCACCGTGTCCGCCAACTTTCCCTTCGTCCTTGCGCTGCCCCAGTTCAGGACGGAGCAAATCCTGGCGGACCGCGTGCTGGCCTTGGACCCGAACGCCCTGGTCAGGGGCGCAACCGTTACGGGGTTCACTGACGACGGCGCCGGGGTCACCGTCGCGTTCGAGTCCCCGGATCAGCCATCGCGGGCGCCGGCCCGGGCCACGGCCGCGCTGCTGGTGGCCGCGGACGGTGCCCGTTCCCGGCTCCGGGGCGCCCTGGGCGTGGCTGCCGCCCGCAGGACGTATCAGGACCATTACCTCATGGGGGATGTCGACGACGACAGCGGACTGGGTGAAAAGGCTGCCCTCTTCCTCGAGCAGCAGGGCATCGTGGAATCGTTCCCGCTCCCGGGCGGAATCCGCCGCTGGGTGGTGCGGCTCGACTGCCCGGCCGGTTCCGCAACGGCCACCGACCTGGCCGGCCTGGTGGGCCGGCGGACCGGAATCGTTCCCGACCCGGCCACCACTTCCATGCTGAGCGCCTTCAGCGTCAGTTCGGCCATCGCCGGCCGTACTGTGGCCGGACGGGTAATCCTGCTGGGCGACGCGGCCCATGAAATCAGCCCCATCGGCGGCCAGGGCATGAACCTGGGCTGGCTTGATGCCGAAGCACTCGCCCCGTTGGTTCTCGAGGCCCTCCCCGGCGGCCCTGCGGACAGCCACTTCAGTGACTTCGAAAGGGCCCGGCGAAGGGCAGCGGTCCGTGCGCGCCGCCAGGCCGAAATCAACATGGCGCTCGGCCGGCCCCTGCCGGCTCCGTTGCTTCGAATCCGTACGGCGGCACTCGGTACTGCCGCCTCCATTCCGGCAGTCAACCGGTGGGCAGCCATGCGGTTCACCATGCAGTGAACCAGTGGTGGGCCGGGGCGTGGCTAGCGGAAATAGCAGTCGTAGCTGTCCTGGCTCACAATAAGGCCGTCTTTCACCTCAAAGACGGAGGACGTCCTGGCCCGGATGGTCTCGCCGCGATCCCAGTACCGCAGATCCATCAGCAGGGTGGCCGACCAATCGGCTTCCACGGCCACGCGGCCGCCCTCGCATGTCGTCCGACGGACCACGAACTCCTGGTCCTCCACTACCTGGCGGCTCTGGTCAGCACCGGAAAGCACGCCCTCCAGCGTCCGGGTGGATCCCTCCGGTGCCAGCAGGTGCGGCGCTTCCGTGAGGACAAATCCGTCCGAGAGGAACGGGCGGATTTCAGCGGCGCCACCCCCCGCTTCAAGGACACGGATAAACTCCAGGACACGCGCCAGCGGCGAGCCGTGCGCCAACTCATCAACCATGCAATCGACCCTAGCCGAGGTTTCCGCAGGCCGTCCCCCAGTAGGCTGTCATCATGATCCAGAGTGCTCCCCCGACGACTGCCGGACCCGACGAAATCCGTGAGGCCGTGGAGCGGATCCTGTCCACCGGTTCCCTGCCGCCGATCGTCCAGGCCGGCCACCCCGCATTGCGCCAGCAGGCCGCAGAGTTCCACGGTCAACTTTCGGCGGAGCAGCTTGGCCGCCTCATCGAGGTCATGCGCCAGGTCATGCACGAAGCCCCCGGTGTCGGCCTGGCCGCGCCCCAGCTTGGCATCCCGTTGCAACTCGCGGTCCTGGAAGACCTGTACGACGTCGACCCCGACGCCGCAGCGCTGCGGCACCGGAGCCCGCTGGAATTCCTGGCAATCCTCAACCCCCGCTACACCCCGCAAGGGTCCGGGCAGGCAGCGTTCTACGAGGGATGCCTTTCCCTCAACGGGCTGCAGGCCGTGGTGTCGCGGCCGGACACCGTGCTGCTGGACTACCTGACGCCCGACGGCGCGGCGGAGCAGCGCGTGTTTTCCGGCTGGCAGGCCCGCATCGTCCAGCACGAGACGGACCACCTCAACGGCATCCTCTATATCGACCGCGCCCAGCTCCGTTCCCTCAGCAGCAATGCGGAATATGCGGCCCACTGGGCGGAACCGGGCATCGGCAGGGCAAGCACCGGGTTGGGGTTCGACGCCGGCCCCGCGGGAATATCCCTCGGCTGACCTCGGGCGGGCCACCCTCTGCCCAGCAACGGGCAGCAGGACGGGCAGGCCACCATAAACTGGTGTCCATGCCATCCGCGGACCTCCCCCTCCTGTGCCCCGTCTGCTCGAATCCGTTGGTACTCCTCGGACCCGGCGCCGGGACGCAACCCCGGCTGGCTTGCGCTGCCGGTCACCACTTTGATGCCGCCCGGCAAGGCTACTTCAACCTGCTGGTTGGCAAGGGAACGTCGTTTGAGGCGGACAGCGCCGCCATGGTGCAGTCCCGCGTCAATTTCCTGGGGAACGGCCATTACCTGCCGCTGGCACGCGCCGTAGCTTCCGCCGTCGTCCCGTATCTCTCGGAAACAGGTGCCGCGGTGCTGGATTCCGGAACCGGAACCGGCCATTACCTCCGCGAGATCCTCGACGCCGCGGACGCTGGCGGGCGGCACGTGGCGGCCATCGGCCTGGATATATCCAAGTTTGCGCTGCGCCGCGCCGCGCGGCTCAACCCGGAAGCCATCAACATGGTCTGCGACATCTGGCAGCCCCTTCCGGTGGCCACCGGCTCGGTGGACGCTGTCACGGTGGTGTTTGCCCCGCGGAACCCGGCCGAATTCGCCCGGGTACTGCGCCCTGCCGGGGCGCTGGTGGTGGTGACTCCCCGGCCCGGCCACCTCGCGGAACTTGCCGCGGTCACCGGGATGCTCGGCATCGAAGAGGGGAAGGATGACCGCCTGGCGGAGGGCATGGCCGGCTATTTCGACCTGGACAGCTCCTCCGACGTCGACATAGCCCTCACGTTGACCCGCGCGGCCGCCGCGGACCTTGCCTTCATGGGACCGGCGGGACACCACCTGGATCCCGGGCACATCGCGGAAAGGCTGGAGAGCCGCCCCGAACCCGTGACGGCCGGCGCACGGTTCAGGCTGATGGTGTTCCGGCCCAGGAAACACGGCGCCGCGTAACGACTTGGCCACTATCCCCGGGCCGGCGCCTGCGTCCGGCGCGCTTGCCCGGTCCCCGGACTAGGATGAAAAGACAGTTGCAGGCGGGTCCGCAGACGCGGCTCCCCCGTGACGAAGGGGGAAACAGGATGTTCGAGTGGCTTGGGGAAAACTGGTGGGCGCTGTGGCTCACGGCGTTCCTGGCGTTTGCCGTGATCGAGATGATCACCCTTGACCTGTTCTTCATCATGCTCGGTGGCGGCGCTCTTGCCGCCCTGGCAGCTGACTTTGCCGGCGCCGAACCCTGGCTCCAGGTGGTGGTCTTTTGCATCGTATCCCTGCTCATGGTCGCGTTCGTGCGGCCGGTGGCACTCTCGCACCTGAAGAAGGGCCCGTCCGAGCAGCGGACCAACGTTGACCGCCTCATCGGCGAACCCGCAATCGTCATGGAGGCCGTGACCTCGGACGGCGGTTTGGTGAAAATCGGCGGCGATATTTGGAGCGCACGCTCCGCGGCGGGAGTTCTTCCCGCAGGCCAGAAAGTGGTCGTCTCGGCCATTGACGGCGCAACAGCAGTGGTTTCGGTGCCGCCGGCGGCGGCCACCGGCCCTGAAACAGCCTGACATTTGGGGGATAAGGAGTTTTATGGAAAACGCAGGCGGAACCGCCCTGGCCGTTGTGTTGGTGGTCCTGATCGTGTTCGTCATCATCGTTTTGGTCCGGTCGGTCCGGATCATCCCGCAGGCACGTGCCGGCGTCGTTGAACGCCTGGGCAAATACCAGCGGACGCTCAACCCGGGGCTGACCATCCTGATTCCTTTTGTGGACCGGCTCCTGCCGTTGCTGGACCTGCGCGAACAGGTGGTTTCCTTTCCACCGCAGCCGGTGATCACGGAAGACAACCTGGTGGTGTCCATCGACACGGTGGTCTATTTCCAGGTCACCGATCCACGCGCCGCCACCTATGAGATCGCCAACTACATCCAGGCGGTGGAGCAGCTCACCACGACAACGCTGCGCAATGTGGTGGGCGGGCTTAACCTCGAGGAGGCCCTGACTTCGCGTGACCAGATCAACGGGCAGCTCCGCGGCGTTCTTGATGAGGCAACGGGCCGCTGGGGCATCCGCGTGTCCCGGGTGGAGCTGAAGGCAATCGATCCGCCCCACTCCATCCAGGACTCGATGGAGAAGCAGATGCGTGCCGAACGCGACCGGCGCGCCGCCATTCTTACCGCCGAGGGGACCAAGCAGTCCGCCATCCTTACCGCTGAAGGACAGCGGCAGGCCGCCATCCTCAAGGCCGAGGGCGAGGCCAAAGCCGCCATCCTCCGGGCAGACGGCGAGTCGCAAGCCATCCAGAAGGTCTTCGATGCGATCCACAAGGGAAACCCGGACCAGAAGCTCCTGGCCTACCAGTACCTCCAGACGCTGCCGAAACTGGCCGAAGGCTCGGCAAACAAGCTGTGGATCATCCCCAGTGAAGTCGGTGAGGCCCTGAAGGGAATCGGAAGCGCCTTGGGAGGCAACGCACCTGAACAGGCGGCGAACGGACTGTTCGACGACGTTCCGGCCCAGCGGACCGAGCCCTAACCAGACCCTGAAACAGGGAGGGACCCGCGCCGCGGGCCCCTCCCTGTTTTGGTTCCGGCGGCAAAAAGCCCGTATAATTGTGTATTTGTCCGGCAGGATACCACCAGCTGGAACAACACAGCTTCGCAATGCGTTGAATCCAATGATGCAGCACAGTGCACACAAGAGTCCGGCGGCGCATCGTCACCACCGGCAGTCGCGGAGTTTTCATCCGCGAACCGACCAGAGGGAGAAATCATGAGCGATCGCAGCCTGCGGGGCATGCGCCTTGGTGCGCAGAGCATGGAGACCGAGTCCGGAGTTGAGCCGGCTCCGCGCCAGCGGGTCGAGTACCGTTGCGAGGATGGCGAGCAGGTCTTCGTCACGTTCTCCTCCGAGGCGGAAATTCCTCCGGTATGGGTCTCCAAGACCGGCAAGGAAGCGCTCCTGGTAGACGGCGAAAAGCCGGATACGAGCAACGACAAAGCAGTCCGCACCCACTGGGACATGCTGCTGGAACGCCGGTCCCTTCCTGAGCTGGAACAGATCCTTGAGGACCGCCTCACCATTCTGCGCGAACGCCGTGGAGAGCGCCGCTCCGCTTAGGCCACGCAAAAACGAGGGGGCGTCCCCGCACTTCCAGTGCGGGGACGCCCCCTTTCTTTAACCGTGGTAAGGGCTACGAGTTTGTGTTTTTCACTTTGCCGGCGAGCGTGTTCCAGCGAGCCGCGAGTCCCCACTTGGTGACGTTGATCATGGCTTCCACCACGATGTTGCCGCTCATCTTCGAGGCGCCCAGTTCGCGTTCGACGAAGGTGATGGGGCGTTCTTCGATACGGAGGCCGAGTTTGGCGACGCGCCAAGCGAGGTCCACCTGGAAGCCGTAGCCCACCGAATCCACCTGGTCCAGGTTGAGCTTTTCCAAAGTGCTTCGGCGGAAGGCGCGGTAGCCGCCGGTGACGTCCTTGATCCGGAGGCCGAGCATCAGCCGGGCGTACGTGCTGCCCACACGGGAGATTGCCTGCCGGTACAGCGGCCAGTTGACCACGCTGCCGCCGGGGACCCAGCGCGAGCCCATGGCCAGGTCTGCGCCCTGCTCAATGGCTTCAAGGAGTTGCGGGAGCTGTTCGGGCTGGTGCGAGCCGTCGGCATCCATTTCGACGAGGACGTCGTAGCCGGCTTCCAGTCCCCACTTGAAACCTGCGATGTAGGCCGCCCCAAGGCCTTCCTTGCCTTTGCGGTGCAGGACGTGGACCTGGGGATCCTCCGCGGCGAAGCCGTCGGCCAGGGTGCCGGTACCGTCGGGGCTGTTGTCATCGACCACCAGTACGTCCGACGCCGGAACAGCCGTCCGCAGGCGCTGGAGCGTCTTGGGCAGCGATTCCAGTTCGTTGTAGGTGGGAATGATCGTAAGGACGCGCACGAAGGGCCTTTCCTGGTGGAAGTGGTCGGAGCACCTGGTGCCGGGCTGGCCGGCGGTGGGCGCAACTACCCATTATAGGGCGGTAGAAACCGGGCTCAGGAACGCAAGGCCGGGCTGGCAAACAGTTCGGCTCCGTCTTTCACGGTTTGGAGGCACACGGGATCCGAACCCGTGTCCAGCGCCGGCAGCAGCGGGGTCCTGGCACGCGGATCCGTACTCCATGATTGGACCCGGCCGTCAGCCACCTGGACCATCAGTTCTTCCACCTCCCATACGGCGAAACTTGCCGGGGCTCCGGGGACGAGTTGCCCGGCCATCGGGTTGGTGTGCCGGGCGGCCCTCCAGCCGGCGCGGGTGTGGCCCAGGAACGCGGCACGTGCGGAAATTCTTTCGCCCTCGTTGTGGTGCTCCACGCACGCGCGGACACTGGACCAAGGACGCAGCGGGGTCACCGGGCTGTCGCTGCCAAAGCAGACTGGGACCCCTGCTGAGTAGAACGAGGCGAACGGATTCATGGACCGGCTCCGCTCCCCCAGTCGTTGCTCGTAAAGCCCGCCGGGTCCGCCCCAGGCTGCGTCGAACGCCGGTTGGGCGCTCACAGTCACCGAATAGGAAGCCAGTTTTTCGACGGCGGCGGCATCCACCATTTCAACATGCTCGAAGCGGTGGCCGGCGGCACGCACCCGCTGTGCGCCGACCACTTGGGCGGCACGGTCGAGCGCCTCCAGGGCAACGTCCAGCCCGGCGTCTCCAATCACGTGGAAACCGCCTTGGATACCGGCCAGAGAACAGGCGGCGAGATGGGCTGCGGCCTGCTCGACGTCCAGGTACGCAGCGCCGCGCTCGTGGCCGGCGTCGCTGTAACCGGCCCGCAGGGCGGCAGTCCGGGAGCCAATCGATCCGTCAATATTCAGGTCCCCGGCGAGCCCGCGGATGCCACCGCCGAACTGCGCAACGAGGGCGCGGGCCTGCTCCTCGGAAGATACCGCCTCGCCCCAGTACGGCAGGATTTCGGGAACCGGCCGGGCCGATGCATCCTGTGCGTTCCATGCGACGGCGCTCTTGAGATCGTCCAGGCCGCCGATGTGGGGCGCCCCCATCTCGGCGAGGGCGACGTACCCGTTGGCGGCAGCCTCGGCCAGGGCGCGGGCCTGGTGCTGCTTCAGGGCCCCGGCCGGCAGCTTCCGTGTGGCCAGCCGCGCTGCGGCGTGGGCTGCCCGGATGACCCTGGCTCCGCCGTCGAACCCGTCCTGGCCCTGAAGGGCCGCGGACCGGGCAAGCGACGGTGAGACGAGCGCCGAGTGCACGTCAACCCTGGAAAGGTAGACCGGCCGGCCTCCGGCCGCCCGCTCCAATTCGTCCGCCGTGGGCAGCGTGGGGTCCGCCCATGTGGTCTCATCCCAGCCGTGCCCCAACACCGTGCCTTCGCCCTTAGCGCCGGCGACGGCGTCCAGGAGCTCCCGGGCAGACGTTGCTGAGCCGAGTTGCAGGGAGTCCAGGGCGATGCCGGTTTCCGTCAGGTGCATGTGCGAGTCCACGAAGCCCGGTGCCACCAGTGCGCCGCGGAGGTCGATGACCTCCATCGAGCTGTCGGCGATGGACGCAGCCGCCTGTTCAGAACCAACCCAGGCGACGGTGTCGCCATCCACCAGCATGGCTGTCGCGAATGGGTCCGCAGCGGTGTAGACGGATCCGTTGCGGTACAGGACCGGAGCGGGGCGGGACGTGGCAGCGGGATTGGGCATGGTGGGCAGGACTCCTGGGGTGTGAACAGGCCGACGCCGGCCGGCGGGGTGGAAAGGTCAGAGAACAGACGAGTAAGCGACGACGCCGCGGCGGATCAGGGTGATGGCTTCAACGCACAGCCGGGACAGGCGTGGATCAAGGCCGGGAATTTTGGCCAGTTGGTCAAGCAGGTCCACAACCTGCTTGACCCAACGGACGAAGTCGCCGGCGGCGAGGTCCGTCCCGCTCAGGACATCCTGCAGATGCCGTCCCCGGGCCCACTTGTACAGCGGCCAGACGAGTCCAAGTTCGGGTTCGCCGGTCAGCGGAAGCTTGTTCTCCTCCTCCACGTCCTCCAGGGCGGACCACTCCCTGACCACGATGTCCACGGAGGTCTCCAGCGAGACGCTGGGCATCCGTGGCCGCAGTCCCCGGTCCTCCCGCTTGGCCTGGTACACCAGGACGCTGGCCAGCGCTGCCACCTCTGTGGCGTCAAGGTCGTCGAAGGCACCCAGCCGCAGGGACTGGGAGATGAGCAGGTCCTTCTCGCCGTAGATCCGGCGCAGCCGCTGCCCGTCGGGACTGATGACAAGCCGGCCGTCTCCCGTGTCTTCCAGGTAGCCGTAAGCGGACAACACGTCGCAGACCCGGTCGAAGGTTTTGGCGATGGTATTGGTACGGCCCTGGATCTGCCGGACCAGGCCATCCGTTTCCCGCCGCAGCTTCCACCAGCGCTCGGACCACCGCGCGTGGTCTTCCCGTTCGCTGCACCCGTGGCAGGGGTGCGCCCGGAGGGCACGCCGGAGATCGGCAATGCGCTTTTCCTGGTTGGGCAGCGCCGCTCCGCGGCCGAAGTCGTGGTTCCGGTTCTGGCCGGGCGCGGGTGGGCGGTTCTCCCGCAGCGCATTCCGCGCCGAGGAGGCGAGGTCCCGGCGTGACTTGGGCACCTTGGCGTTGAAGGACTTGGGGATCCGGATCCTGGTTACGGGCGCGATGGGACCCTCAAGGTCGTCCGTGCCGATCCGCCGGAGCTGGTTGTCCAGCGTGAGGACGGCCGGCCGCGGTTCGCGGCTGCCGTGGTCGGAACTGAGGACGACGGCGGGTCCTGGCGCGCGTCCACCCGGAACGTTGACCACGTCTCCGGGCAGCAACCGGGCCAGCGAGTCGTCGCTCAGCGACTTCTGCACACGGGACTTGGTCCGGGACGTGGCGTTCTCGGCGTCCGACAATTCCCTCCGCAGCCGGGCGTACTCGGTGAAGTCGCCCAGGTGGCAGGTCATGGATTTGGCGTAACCGGCAAGGGATTCTTCCCTGCTTCGGACCTGCCTGGCGAGACCCACCACGGAGCGGTCGGCCTGGAACTGGGCAAAGGACGATTCGAGGATTTCGCGGGCCCGGGACCGGCCAAACTGTGCAAGCAGGTTGATGCTCATGTTGTAGGTGGGCCGGAAACTCGAGTTCAGCGGGTAGGTGCGCCGGGAGGCGAGGCCGGCGACCGCCGTCGGGTCCGTCCCGGGCTGCCACAGCACCACGGCGTGGCCTTCGACGTCGATGCCGCGCCGGCCGGCGCGGCCGGTGAGCTGGGTGTATTCGCCCGCGGTGATGTCCACGTGGGCCTCACCGTTGAACTTGTCCAGCTTCTCCAGCACCACCGAACGCGCGGGCATGTTCACGCCGAGGGCAAGGGTCTCCGTGGCGAAGACGGCTTTGACCAGTCCGTCGGCAAAGAGTTTCTCCACCACCTCTTTGAAAGTGGGCAGCATTCCGGCGTGATGGGCAGCGAAACCCCTGAGCAGTCCGTCGCGCCAGGTCCAAAAGCCCAGGACATCAAGGTCGTCCGGTGGGATGTCCTGCCCGGCTTCGTCTACCCGCTGCGCGATGATCCGCTGTTCGGTCTCCGTGGTAAGCCACAGGCCGGATGCGACGCATTGGGCGACTGCCCCCTCACACCCGGCACGGGAAAAGATGAAGGTGATGGCCGGCAGGAGGTCCATCCGGTCGAGGCTGGCGATCACCTGGGGGCGGCTGGCCCTGCGCACCCCTGCGGGTTCGCTGCCACGGACCGGGCGGTCATCGCCGCGCCGGCCGCGCTGGCCGCGCTTTCCCGGTCCCTGCCGGCTCCGGAAGCTTTGCTGGATTTCGCGGCGTGCCACATCAAGCAGTTCAGGGTTGACGTCAAAGCCGCGGCCCTTGGCGTCTTCGCGGGGTTTGGCCTGCGCGGGCGCCTCATCGATTCCGTCCCCACCGGGCGGGGCGATCTCGTCGAAGGTGGTTTCGCCGGCGAACAGGTCCATGATCCGGCGGCCCACCATGACGTGCTGCCATAACGGTACCGGCCGGTGCTCAGAGACAATGATGTCTGTGTCGCCGCGCACGGTGTCCAGCCACGCCCCGAATTCTTCGGCATTGGAGACGGTGGCGCTCAACGAAGCTACCTGGACCTCGCTGGGCAGATGGATGATGACTTCTTCCCAGACCGCCCCGCGGAACCGGTCGGCCAGGTAGTGCACTTCGTCCATGACCACGTAGCCAAGGTCGCCAAGCGTGGCAGAGTCGGCATACAGCATGTTCCGGAGGACCTCGGTGGTCATCACCACCACCTGCGCGTCGCCGTTGATGCTGGTGTCGCCGGTAAGGAGCCCCACGTTGTCCGCGCCGTACTTCGCGGCGAGCTCGCTGAATTTCTGGTTGCTGAGCGCCTTGATGGGCGTGGTGTAGAACGCCTTCAGGCCACGTTGCAGGGCCAGGTAGATGGCAAACTCGCCAACGATGGTTTTGCCCGCGCCGGTGGGGGCCGCCACCAGGACTCCCCTGCCTTCCTGCAGTGAACGGCAGGCCTGCCGCTGGAAGTCGTCAAGCTCGAACTCGAGGGTTCCGGAAAACTGTCCCAGGTACGTGGCGGCTTCAGCCCTGCGTTCGGCGCTGGCACGGTACCTTTCAGCGGGAGACAGTTCTTCTGAATCGGTGGGCCCGGTGGAGAACGGCCCGGTGTTGGAAGACATATCCCAAGCCTAGCGGCAGGCTAGAGCTTCTTGAGTTCACTGCTCGGGGTGGCTACGTCTGCGGTGGCCTCGGTTTCGGCAACCTGCTTGGCCTGGCGGCGGTCACGCCGCTTGTCATTCATGATGCAGATCCCAATGGCGGCAAAGAACAGCGCCAGCAGGGGCCCGGCGAGCATGAACATCGAGATGGCATCCGCGCCCGGGGCGGCGATAGCTGCCAGGACGAAGACGAGGAACACCGTGATGCGCCACGCTTTGAGGATGGTGCGGCCGGACACAAGGCCTGCCATATTGACGCCGACCAGGACCACCGGAACCAGGAACGCCAGGCCCAGCATCAGCACCATGCGCGTGACGAATTCGATGTAGGTGCGTGCATCGATCACACTTGAGGAGCCTGCGGGGGTGAATTGCGTCAGCGCATGCACCACCTGGGGAACCACCAGCCACCCCACCCAAATGCCGGCAAGGAACAGCGGGATGGCGGCGGCCATGTAGCCCAGGGTGTAGCGGCGTTCCTTGGACGTCAGGCCGGGAGTGATAAACGCCCACAGCTGGTAGATCCAGATCGGGCTGGAGATCACTGCCCCAATGAGGAGCGACATCTGGAGCTTGAAGTCAAAGGGTGAGGCGATGGTCCCGAAGTTGATGGCGGCTAGGCCGCCGGTTTCATCGGAGATCCTGTTGACCGGCTCGGCCAGCGCCTTCAACAGCGGATCGTAAAGTATCCAGCCCCCAATGCCGCCGATAACGACGCCGATGGCCGACTTGATCAGCCGGTTCTTCAGCTCCTTGAGGTGCTCCCAGAGGGACATCCGTCCCTCTGGGTTGGCTTTACGGGCCCGCGACAGTGCCACGGGAGGTCAGGCGCGGGTCGACGGCGGAACGTCAGTGCCGTCTGTCGGCTCACCGGGCTTCGCCTTGGGATGGTTCACGATGGTGCCTTCCACCGGCCCGGAGGGCTCGGGGGGCTCGGCTTTTCCGTCGTTCTTCATTTCCTTTACCTCGGATTTGATAATCCGCATTGACTGGCCCAGGCTGCGGGCCATGGCCGGAAGCTTGGGGGCGGCGAAAAGAAGCAAAGCTACGACGATGATAATGACGATTGGCCAGGGGCCATCAAAGAGTCTTCCCACGGGAAATCCTTTCCTCTAAATACATCCTACTTCTATGTGAAGTCGAGATCTCCGAACGCCTGCGGCTGGCCCCGGTCCTTTTTGCGCTGCACTCGACGGCGGCGGCGTTCTTCCTGCCTGGCCGATTTGGATGCCTCGTAATCATGTCTCATGACAGCGGGCGAGGCAAAAACGGCCGAACCCGGCGCGACACCTAATGGAGCGGCGGGCTCCTCCGGCAATCCGGCCGGACCCAGGCTTCCCAGCCTGGCGGCAGCCTCGCTGAGGTCCCTTACCGTAGCCATGAACTGGCGGTAAAGGCGGATGCCCAACAGGACATAGAACAGCAGGGACACCGCAACAAGCGCTATCCAAATCAGGATCCAGGACCACCAAGGCATGCTGGAAGTCTATCCGTCGTAGGTTGCCAGCGACGCCGCGAGCCACTCGCTTGCCGCCGCGGCAAGTTCCGCCGGCGCCAGGATCCTGGCCGTGCCCCCGTGCTGGGCCACGAACATGGGCAGCCACGCAGTGCTGCCAAACCTGATCTCGGCCACCAGGCCGCCGTCGGGCAATTCCGCGGTGCGCTCCGCGTAATAGTCGTCCGCCAGGCCCCTCCCCTGCCGGGTGAGCTGGATGATCACTGTGGTGTCGTCGTCGTTGGGGGTGAAGAGTTTGGCGGGCACGCCGCCGCCGGGCGTGGCGTGGCGGCCTGCAGGTGCGCCGTTGGGGTGCACCTCCTGCACCCGGTCCAGGCGGAAGTTCCGAAGTCCTGACACGCTGTGGCACCAGGCTTCGAAATACCAGGTGTTGTCCAGCGAATAGAGCCGTAGGGGGTCGACATCCCGGATCGTGACCGCGTCCCGCTGGGGCGAGAGGTAGGTCAGCCGCAGCTGGGAGCGGGTTTCAATGGCCTGCCGGATGGTGGCATGGGTGTCGGCGTCTGCTGGTGCCACCTGGGGTCCGGCAATGGAGGCCGCCTGGAGGCCTTCCTCACCGGCTGCGGCGAGCAGCTTGAGGGTGACCGATTCCAGTGCACCGCCGCCGGGCAGGTCGGGCAGGCCGTTGAGCGTTTCGAGGCCCGTCAGCAGTGCGCAGGCTTCCTCCACGGTGAATCGGACGGGACGCTTCAAGTCCAGATCCTGGGAAATGAAGACGTGGCCGTCTTCCCATTGGATATCAAGCAGGTCATCCGGGTAACCCTCGGGCAGCCCGGAGCAGATGAGGATCTGGAGATCAGCCTCCAGTTCCTCGCGGGTGATCCCGAAATGCTTTGCGACATCCTGGATGTGCAGGCCCTGGTTGTGGACCAGGAAAGGGACCAGTTGGAGCATGCGCTTGAGCTGGTCCTCGGAGGTCCGCTTGCGGGCGGCCCGGGCGTGGACGTCGACGAACGTGTAGGCGGGGATGGGTGCGGCGCTGAAGGCGGCGGCGGCCCTAAGCCGGCGGCGCACGGCAGCGGCGAGGTCTTCCGGGTCCACCACCAGCGCGTCCGGCCCGTAGGAGGCGAGTTCCTCGGCAAGCACTTCCGGATCCCGGTATTCCAGGACAAGCCGGTCAAAGCCGTCGGCGGGCGGTCCGCCCGGCACCTGCGTTGCGGCGGCTCCGGCACGGCTCCGCAAGGCGAGGAGGCGCCCCTTCCTGACGTCCACGACGGCGGCGCGCAGCGGCAGTTCAGGCAGCCGGTCCAATGCGGCGCGGATACTGAAGTCCGCGGGCGGGGCGTACTGGTCTTTGCTTAGTACCGTGACGGCGCTGGTGAACCGGGAAAGACGGAAATGCCGGGGCGCGTTGCGGATGCGGTCCTTCCCCATCAGGTACCACTGGCCAAAGCGGCTGCCAAGGCCCCAGGGTTCCACCACCCGTTCTTCCTCCTTGCCGGTGCTGCCGGCCAGGTAGGTGAAGCTGACCGGATGCCGGGCATGCATGGCGGTGACGATGTCATCAAAGGCTTGTCCGGCGGGCTTGATCCGGGGCTGGACACCGGCGGGCAGTTCAACGTCCGCCAGCTGTCCGGAGGCCTGGATTTTGCGAAGTGCGCTCTGGGCCGCCGCGCCCAGGGCCGCCCGCTCCCAGAGCTGCGAGGCGAGCAGCAGGACGGTCCATTCTTCTGGTGCCAGCTGGACGTCGGGGAGCCTGTTGGATTCCTTGCCGATCCGGTAGCGCGTGGTGGCGGGGTCGTCTTCGCTCCAGCCGGTATCCGTGAGGGTCTCGACGTCGAAGCCCATCGCCCGCAGGTCGTTTTTGTCGCGCTCGAACATCCGTCCAAATGCGACGTCGTTGCCGGAGGCGTCGTGGTAGACCTTCTCCCGCAGTTCACTGCGCCGCAGCCCATAGCGGGTATTCAGGAGCGCGATCAACAGGTTGAGGAGTCGTTCAGTGCGGGATACGGACACCTTGGCTACGTTACTAAACTCCTCCGCCTTAAACCGAAAGCGCGGCAGCACCGGGAAACATCCCCGTGCTGCCGCGCCTGTGGTTGGTGCGGTGTGCTGAAAGTCAGCGGACCCCGACGAGGTCCACAACGAAGATCAGCGCCTCGTTGGGCTTGATCGCTCCACCGGCTCCTCGGGAGCCGTATGCCAGTTCTGAGGGGATCTCGAGGCGGCGGCGGCCGCCGACCTTCATGCCCAGCAGGCCCTGGTCCCAGCCCTGGATGACCTGGCCGACGCCGACACGGAAGTCCAGCGGTGCGCCGCGGCCCCATGAGGCGTCGAACTCTTCGCCCGTGGACCAGGCCACGCCAACATAGTGGGTGGAGACGGTGTCGCCCGCCTGGGCTTCCCGGCCGTCGCCCTCAATGATGTCGGTGATGACCAGTTCCGTGGGGACGTCGCCTTCCGGAAAATCGATCTCGGGCTTCTGGCGGTCGAATTCCCGCTGTCCAAACGACATGCTTGCTCCTCTGCGTGAGTGTACTGGTGGGTGCCGCGAAAGGATGCGGCCTCCTTGTAAGTGTTGCTACTTGACCCCGAGGATGTCCACTACGAAGACAAGGTCACCCTTCGCCTGGCCCTGGCCGGCGTCGCCATAAGCCAGGTCCTTGGGGATGACGAGCAGGACACGGGAGCCGACCGTCTTGCCGGCCAGGCCCTGGGTCCAGCCCTTGATGACACCGGTCAACGGGAAGGTTGCCGGTTGGCCGCGGTCGAAGCTGGAATCAAACTTTGTGCCGTCGGCGAGGTTGACGCCAACGTAGTTCACGGTCAGGGTGTCGGATTCCTTGACGGTGGCGCCCGTGCCCTTGATCAGGTCCTGCGATACGAGGGATGTGGGCGCGGGGGCACCCGCAACGTTGATTTCCGGCTTGCCGTCTTTTTCCGTCACGGTGGGCAGGCCGGGAGGCGGCGTCACGGTCTCGCCTTGGGGCTTGTCCAGGACGGGCGTGGAGTCGGCAGCGGAAATGACTTTGATGATCAGCAACTGGGTGGGATCAGCTGCAGCGCTCGGGCTGGGGCTGGCGCCGTCGGACGGGCTGGGGCTGGCTGACGGGGCACTTTGCTGGCCGGGGACGGCCAAGGCCAGGCTGGATCCGACCTTCGCGCCAACGAAGGCGTTGTAGATGACCGGGCTGCTGGTCTTGAGGTCGTCGGTCAGCTTGAGGCTCTCGGGCTCGCTGGGGAACGTGTCCTCCAGCTGGGATCCGTCGGTGCCGTTCAGGGCCAGGATCGAAATCTTGGCTACCTGGTTTGCCTTGACGGCGTCGCCGCTGCCTTGGGAAACGACCTTGATGGTCGGTTCAGTGACGGACAGGGGCTTGTCGAAGTCCACGCCCGGGGCCTTCTTGTCCCCGTTGTCCGTGAGTTTGAGGGAGTCGAACTTTGCAGTCTCCCCGGCGGACTGGCTGGTGGGCTCAGGCTGTGAAGCTGTGCCTCCACAGGCGGTCAGCAGCAGCAGGCCGGGAAGGAGGATTGCTAGTAGTCGGCGCACGTAGGAAACTTTCGTCGGGGCAAGATGGATACGGCATTCCGCATGGCAGCGGACAATGCCGTGGCAGGTCCCGTTAAAAGGACCTTATCCAGAATAGACCCTGAAGCTGGACGTCAGCCCATAGAGTCGAGCAGGGCATCCACGCGCTCATCCACGCTGCGGAACGGATCCTTGCAGAGAATGGTCTGGTGGGCACGGTCGTTGAGCTTCAGGTGCACCCAGTCCACCGTGTAGTCGCGGCCCAACTCCTGCGCGCGGCGGACAAAGTCGCCCCGCAGCTTGGCGCGCGTGGTTTGCGGCGGCGCGTCCACGGCTCCCTTGATGACGGTATCGTCAACGATCCGGCGCACGGCACCGCGGGACTGCAGCAAATAGTAGATGCCCCGGCTGCGGGAGATGTCGTGGTACGTCAGGTCCAGCTGGGCGATGCGTGGAGCCTCCAGGCCCAGGCCATGGCGTTCGCGGTAGTTGTCCATCAGCTTCTTCTTGATGGCCCAGTCGATTTCGGTGTCGATGCTCCTGGTATCACCGGTCTCGATCGCGTGGAGGGTCCGTTCCCACAAGTCCAGGATTACTGGAACGTGCGGGTTGTGCGCGCCATGTTCCTGGACGAAAGCGGTGACCTTGGTGAGGTACTCCTGCTGGATCTCCAGGGCGGTAAGCTGGCGGCCGTTGGCGAGCCGCACGAGTGCCCTGCCGCTGAGGTCATGGGAAATTTCGCGGATGCTCCGGATGGGGTTTTCCATCCGCATGTCGCGCATGATCACGCCTGCTTCGATCATCCGCAGGACCAGGTCCACGGTGCCCACCTTCATGAGCGCTGTGGCCTCTGACATGTTCGAGTCCCCGACAATGACGTGGAGCCGACGGTAGAACTCGGCATCCGCGTGTGGCTCGTCCCGGGTGTTGATGATGGGGCGTGACCGGGTGGTTGCGGAGGATACGCCCTCCCAAATGTGGTCGGCACGCTGGGAGAACGCGTAGGTGGCTCCGTGCGGCGTCTTGAGGATCTTTCCGGCCCCTGCGATGAGCTGGCGGGTCACCAGGAAAGGGATCAGGATCTCCGCGAGGCGGGAGAATTCCCCGCGCCGCGGGATGAGGTAATTCTCGTGGCTGCCGTAGGAGTTCCCGGCGGAGTCCGTGTTGTTCTTGAACAAATAAACGGTGCCATTGAAGCCCTCCGCCGCGAGCCTGGCTTGGGCTTCGTCCACGAGGTCGTCGAGGATCAGCTCGCCCGCGCGGTCGTGGGCGATCAGCTGGGCAAGGTCATCGCACTCGGCGGTGGCGTACTCGGGGTGGGATCCAACATCGAGGTAGAGCCGGGAACCGTTGGTGAGGAAAACATTG
Organism: Pseudarthrobacter sp. MOO14; assembly: GCF_058267675.1. NCBI lineage: Bacteria > Bacillati > Actinomycetota > Actinomycetes > Micrococcales > Micrococcaceae > Pseudarthrobacter > Pseudarthrobacter sp. MOO14. Next base: position 253,816 of record NZ_CM177849.1, on the reverse strand, counting down.
GATGAGCGTCCCCAGCTGACCACCTTCCTGAAGAGGTACCGCGCCACCTCTTCGGGAGCAAGAGGCCTCGAATCGGGGCTTGAATACGAGATCCCGAATTCGGTTTCGATACCGAAGATTCTCTTGTCCATGTGGTCCTCCTAGGCCAGCAATGCCGTAATGTCCGCGTCGTTCAGCCTGCGGAAGGCGCGCCGTGTCCCGCGGGAGCTTTCGGAACGCCTGTCCAGGACCGCCACTTCGAGGGCGCTTGCGGGCAGCGGGGTGGGCGGTTGGTCCGCGTCCGCGGCGGGGGTCAGCCCTTTCAGGGCCAGGCGGACGGCGTCGGCGAACCCCAGGGAGACCTGCCAGCCGGCGTCGATGGCGGAGGAGACTTTCTCGGCCTGCCCACCCATGACGACGAAGCTGTGTTCGTCTGCGATCGAGCCGTCGAAGGTCAGGCGGTACAGGTGGTCGTCGGCCTGGGTGGGGCCCACCTCGGCGACGGCAAGCTCCACCTCGAAGGGCTTTTGCTCGGCGGTGAAGACTGCTCCGAGGCTTTGCGCGTACACGCTGGCCAGCCCGCGGGCGGTGACGTCCTCGCGGTCATAGGAGTAGCCGCGAACGTCGGCGTAGCGGACACCTGCCTGGCGGAGGCTTTCAAATTCGTTGTATTTCCCTACGGCTGCGAAAGCGATCTTGTCGTAAATCTCGCCGATCTTGTGCAGTGACGGGGAAGGGTTCTCCGCGACCAGGGCGATGCCGTCCGCGCAGCTGATCACTACCACCGAGCGGCCGCGGGCGATGCCCTTCCGCGCGAAATCCGCGCGGTCCTTCATCAGCTGTTCAGGCGAGACATAGAACTGCTGCGTCATCTCAGGCCTCCCGTCCGGCGATGGTGCGGGATTCGATGATGTTCCGCGACGCGGCCGATAGTTCGGCGTCCGGAACCCGCCGGGCGCCCGTCCTGTCCACTGTATAGACCACCGGCCACAACTGCCGGACGATATCCGGACCGCCTGTGGCGGAGTCATCGTCCGCCGCGTCGTAGAGGGATTCCACGGCCACGGACAGCGCCTCGGCGGCGGTGAGGTTGGGCCGCCAAAGCTTCTTCAAGGCCCCGCGGGCGAAGACTGAACCCGAGCCCACCGTGTGGTGTTCGTGTTCCTCGTACCTGCCTCCGGTGACGTCATAGGAGAACAACCTGCCCACGTTGGCGCCCGTGTCGAAGCCGGCGAAGAGCGGTACCACTGCCAGGCCCTGCAATGCCATGGGCAGATTGCCCCTGATCATGGCGCCCAGCCGGTTTGCCTTTCCCTCAAGGCTGAGCTGGGTGCCCTCGATCTTTTCGTAGTGCTCAAGTTCAACCTGGAAGAGCCGGGTCAGGTCGATAGCAATTCCTGCGGTTCCGGCGATGCCAAGGACCGAGAAGCGGTCGGCGGGGAAAACCTTCTCAATGTGCCGGCTGGCAATGACATTGCCCATGGTGGCCCGCCGGTCGCCCGCCATCAGGACGCCGTCGGTGTAGCTCATCGCTACGATCGTGGTGGCGTGGGGAACCTGCACGGGGGCAGCCGCTGACGCGCTGCCGGAGAAGGACCGGCTAAAGGGTAATAGCTCCGGCCGGTCACGCTGCAGATGCTCGGTAAAGGACGAGGTGGCGTTGGCGGCTACCTGGTTGGCGGTTGATTCCTGCACTCATCACTCCTTGAACGTGGTACCTCAACGTCGGTACAGATTCCGGCCGGCCGCGGCTTCCGCCACCCATCGGGTCCGGGTTATTGGCCGCCCTTTTGGACGAAGGCCCGGACGAATTCTTCGGCGTTCGATTCCAGCACGCCGTCGATTTCATCCAGGAGGTCGTCCACGCCTTCGGTCGACGCCGATGCCTGCGCCTCGGGCGGTGCCGGGGGTGCCTCGGGAATGTCGTCTTCGACCTGGCTGTCACGTGACTGCGGCTGCTGTTGCTCCTGGCCTGCCATCGGTTTCCCTCCTCGTTCTTCCGGCGGATCCGGCGGATCCTCCGATATCCCCATCCTGCCACGGGACGGGCATTCCGGCGCGGTTTACGCCGCAGGCGGAGTGCTGTTGTGTCCCAGCAGTTCTCCCAGGAACGGTCCGGCTTCCCGGTAGCGCTCAAACAACGCTCCGGTCAGCTCTTTGGTTCCCCTCAAGGGCTCCCGGGTGGGCACGCGTTGGAGCCGTCCGTAACCCGGTACGTCGAAGATCACCGAATCCCAGCTGGCGCCCACGACGTCCTTGCCGAAGCTGCTGATGCACTTGCCGCGGAAGAACGCCCGCGTGTCCTCCGGAGGCTCCGCCACTGCGGCGGCGATGGCGGCGTCATCCACCACACGCTGCATCCGGCCCCTGGCGAGCATGCGGTAGTACAGGCCTTTTTCAGGCCTGATGTCGGACCACTGCAGATCCACCAAGCCGAGCCGGGCATCACTCCATTCCAGTCCATCGCGTTGCCGGTAGCCGTCCAGCAGGGAGAGTTTCGCCAGCCACTCCACCGACCCCGCAGCCGCGGTGCGGTCGTTGTCCAGCTGCGTCAGGACGGTAGCCCACCGTTCCAGGACGTCGTGGGTGTGGCCGTCGCCATCCACGGCGTCACCCACGCCGGTGTCCTGCGCAAGTTTTGCGGCGCCCTCGTGGTACATCCACTGAAGGTCCAGCGCCGTCACCCGACGGCCGTCCAGGAGGCGCAGCTTGGCGGTCAGCGACGTGTCGTGGCTGACCGTCTTCAGTGCGGTAACAGGCTCGTAGACCTCGATTTTTGGTGCCAGCCCGGCTTCGATCAGGCTGAGGACCAGGGCGGTGGTACCGAATTTGAGGTAGCTGGACACCTGGCTGAGGTTGGCATCCCCAATGATCACGTGCAGGCGCCGATACTTGTCCGCGGTGGCGTGCGGCTCGTCCCGGGTGTTGATGATGGGCCTGCGGATGGTGGTTTCCAGCCCGACTTCCGCCTCAAAAAAGTCGGCCCGCTGGCTGACCTGGAAACCGGGGACTGAACTGTCCTGGCCCAGTCCCAAGCGTCCGGCTCCGCACACCACCTGACGGCTGACGAAGAAGGGTGTCAGTCCACGGACAATGTCGCCAAATGGTACGGATCGGGGCATGAGGTAGTTTTCATGCGACCCATAGGAAACGGACTTGTTGTCGGTGTTGTTCTTGTAGAGATTGACCGGAGGAAGGGCAGGGTCGGCTGCCAGGCGCCGGACAGCGGCCAGGACGACCATGTCGCCCGCTGCGTCCCAGGCCACGGCATCGCGCGGGTTGGTGACCTCGGGGCTTGAGTACTCCGGGTGGGCATGGTCAACGTACAGCCGTGCCCCGTTGCCAAGGACCATGTTCATTAACAGGGACCCGGACTCGTCCTGGCCGTCGAGCTCAAGTTCCTCACGGCCGTAGGCCAACGCTACGGACTCGGCGTCAAGCACCGGTGGCTGGTCGGTCAGCTGGCTGGGATGCGCCGATCCGCGGTCTACCGTCCAGCCCCGGGCATCGTGCAGGGGTTCTTCATCCGTGTAGTCCCACCGGGTTTCCGCTCCCCCGGCGGCCCGCTGCCGGGTGACCTGGGCATAGGCCTGGACAACGCGGGCACTCATCATGGTGGCGTTGGCCGAGGGTGCCGAGGGAGCATGGATGCCGTATTCGGTTTCCGCTCCCATCACCCGCATGGCCCCGCCGGCAGGGAGGGCGTCCCCGACGGCGGGTCCTGATGCACCCGTCACAGATACTGTCCCGTGGTGGGCATGGTTTCGATCGACTTCCCGGGCTCCTGCCCGGCTTTGCCTTGGACGATGGTTCGGATGTAGGTGATCCGTTCGCCCTTCTTCCCGGAGATGCGCGCCCAGTCGTCAGGGTTGGTGGTGTTGGGCATGTCCTCGTGTTCGCGGAACTCATCCACCACGGCGCGCAGGAGATGTTCGATCCGCAGTCCCTTCTGGTGCGAGGTCAGCAAATCCTTGATGGCGTACTTCTTGGCCCGGTCCACCACGTTTTGGACCACGGCGCCCGAGTTGAAGTCCTTGAAGTAGAGCATTTCGGTATCACCGTTGGCGTAGGTGACCTCCAGGAACTCGTTGGACTTGTCCGTGGAGTACATGGCTTCGACGGTGCGCTGGACCATGGCGTCTACCGTCGCCTGGACGTCACCGTTGTGTTCGGCCAGGTCCGATTCGTGGAACGGCAGGTCGGGTGTGATGTATTTGTTGAAGATGTCTGCGGCGGCTTCCGCGTCCGGGCGCTGGATCTTGACCTTCACGTCCAGCCGGCCCGGCCGGAGGATCGCGGGGTCGATCATATCTTCACGGTTGGACGCACCGATCACGATCACGTTGTCGAGGCGTTCCACGCCGTCGATCTCGCTGAGGAGCTGGGGCACGATGGTGGTCTCGACGTCGGACGAAATCCCGGTGCCGCGGGTACGGAACAGCGAGTCCATCTCGTCGAAGAAGACCACTACGGGGCTGCCGTCGGAAGCCTTTTCACGGGCGCGGGAAAAGATCAGCCGGATGTGCCGTTCCGTTTCGCCCACATATTTGTCAAGGAGTTCGGGCCCCTTGATGTTGAGGAAGTAGCTCTTGAGATCCACGTTCCCGGACCGCTCTGCCGCCCGGGCGGCGAGGGAATTGGCCACCGCCTTGGCGATCAGCGTTTTGCCACAGCCGGGGGGACCGTAGAGGAGGATGCCCTTGGGGGCCTTCAGCCCGTGCTCCCGGTAGAGGTCCGGATGCAGGAACGGCAGTTCGACTGCGTCGCGGATCTGTTCGATCTGGGGCCCGAGGCCGCCAATGTCCTCGTAGGTGATGTCCGGGACTTCCTCAAGGACCAGGTTCTCCACCTCGGAACGCGGAACCTTTTCCAGCGCATATCCGGTGCGTGAATCGATGGAAAGGGCATCGCCGACCCTGAGCTTTTCGGCCAGGAGGGCGCCGGACAGGCGGACGACGCGTTCTTCGTCCGCACGGCCCACCACCAGGGCGCGGTCGCGTCCCAGCATCTCCTTCAACGTGGCGAGCTCGCCGGCCCGCTCATAGCCGAGCCCGGCGACGATCAGGAGCGCCTCGTTAAGCAGTACTTCCTGCCCGACCGCCAGCTGGTTGATGTTGACCAGGGGGCTGATGCCCACCCGCATCTTCCGGCCGGCATTAAAAATGTCCACTGATTCCTCGGTGGCGGCCTGTCCGCTGCTGCCCGGGGCGGGTTGCCGTTTGGGATTGATCTGCAGGATGGTGCCGAAGCTGTACGGCGGCTGTCCTTCCTGGTCCAGGGCGTTCTTAAGTCGCAGGATTTCCGCTTTCGCGGTCTCAAGCATGGTGACCAGCTTGGTGTTGTTCTGGGTTGCCGCTGCGAGCTGGCGGTCGATGTGCCTGAGCTTGTCCCGAAGTATGTTGACCTGGCGGTCAGCAACCGAGAGGTCGTTGGCGGCAGACTGCTCTGCCGGTGTACGTCCGGAGTCCTGGTTTGGAGTCTCCATGATGTATCAGCCCCTTCCTGCGCTTCTCTTAAGACATTAGTCCCAAGAAGGCGGGTAGGGATGGAGACTCCCGAAATATGGACTAGTTCGTAACCTCGGGGGTGTCCACGACGTTCGTGCCGGCAATGGCGTCGCGGGCGGCCCGGCGGAGTTTCTTGTCCGACACCGCCCGCTCCCCTACGGCACCGGGGGTCCAGGCATTGACGTCTTCTTCGTTGAATTCGGTCTTCGAAGGACGGCGCTTCACGGAGATTCCGGTGACCCCGTCGGCGAGCCGGCGGGTGACCAGGAGGAACCCGGTGTGGGCCACCATGCGGTGGTCGGGGCGTACCGCCAAACCTTCAAGGTGCCAGCCGCGGACCATTGACTCCCAGGCATCGGGTTCCGTGAAGCGCCCGTCGGCGCGGATGGCCTCAGCCGTCCGGGAGAGCTGCGTGACGGTGGCGACGTAGTTGATCCACACGCCGCCGGGGGCGAGGACCGTGGCCACGGCGTCGAGGCATTCCCAAGGTGCCAGCATGTCCAGGACCACCCTGTCGACGGAGCCGGGGGCCTCGGCCTTGACCACTTCCTCCTGGAAGTCGCCGAGCGAAATCTGCCACGCAGGGTGCGGGCCGCCGAAGATGGTTTCCACGTTGCCGCGGGCGATGTCGGCGAATTCCTCGCGGCGTTCGAAGGAGTGGAGGTAGCCGTTGTCGCCGACCGCACGCAGGAGCGAGATGGACAGGGCACCCGACCCGACGCCGGCTTCCACCACGCGGGCGCCGGGGAAGATGTCCGCCATGGTGACGATTTGGCCCGCGTCCTTGGGGTAGACGACGGCGGCGCCGCGCGGCATGGAGAGGACGAAGTCGGAAAGCAGCGGGCGCAGTGTCTGGTACTGCTGGCCCACATTGTTCACCACGACGGAGCCATCCACCTTGCCGATGATCTCGTCGTGATTAAGGAAGCCGCGGTGGGTGTGGAAAGCGCCGCCACGCTCCAGGGTGATGGTGTTCATCCGGCCGCGTTCGTCGGTCAGCTGGACGCGTTCGCCCTCGCGGAAAGGGCCGCGGCGACGGGCGGCTCCCACCGGCTGCGAGCCGCTGGCGGCAACACTGGATGGTGCTGCACCCTTGGCGTCGTTGACGGCAGTTTCGCTGCTCATGATTTTTCCTCGCTCCTGTAAACCTGGTGGTGCCGCGCTCCCCTGGTCCCTCGGGGCGCCAGTTGGCGTTGGCGGCGGCAATGCATGACCGGCAGGTAACTCTACCGGTTCTGGCCCTGAGGGGAGCTATTGTTCCGCGGACTCTTGCCGGTGATGGTTGCGAGGACGGCTTCCTGCGTCAACAGTCCGGTGACCTGTCCATTGTGGTCCACCACCGCATAGTGGCGGCCCGCAACTTGGGACAGGAACTGGACCAGCTCCTGTCCCTTGGACCACTCGGGAACGTACGCGCCGCCCGCGAGCGGGAAGGAAACGGCATCAACCGGCGTCGAATCCGCCGCGGCAGCGGGGACTGACTGGAGTGCCTCCGGGTCCACCACGGCTTGCGGCCGTCCGTCCGGTCCGCAGACCACCACTGCCCTTGCCCCTCCCTCCGAGAGGCGCAGGGCGTCTCCGGCGGTTGCGGTCGCAGGCAGGCCGGCAGCGGGCATGGACAATGCCGCGGCACTGACCAGCGGGAGCCTGCCGCGCAGAGTCCCTTGTTGGATGGACGCCGACGCGCCCATCCACAGGAAGCCGCCAACAAGGATGGTGATCATCAGGAAACTGAAGTCCGGGCTGTCACCGGCAAGGAAGGGGCGTACCAGGAACCAGTAGGCGATGGCGAGGACGATGATCCGCCCGCCCCAGCCGGCGGCAACGGTGCCCTTGGCCTGGCTGCCGGTGGCTTTCCAGACGATGGACTCGACCATCCGGCCCCCGTCCAGCGGAAGGCCAGGAAGGATGTTGAAGACGCCGATGAGGAAGTTGGCCCACATGAAGATGTTCGTCAGGATTTCGGCGACGCTCCCCAGGCTGTTGGTGCCCAGCACCAGCCACGCGCCCCCGGCCAGGACGAAGTTGGCCGCCGGTCCGGCAAGGGCCACCACTACCGAGCGCCCCGGGGAAGCTGTGAAGCTCTCGAACTGGGTGTGGCCGCCCCAGAGGTTCAGGACGATTTTCTGGGTGGGCCAGCCGTAGATTTTCGCGGTGAGGGCGTGGGCCAGTTCATGCACGAGCACAGAGATCAACAGCAGGACGGCGTAGGCGAAAGCGACGAAGTATGCACTGGCGCCCAGCACGGGGTTGTTCCGTGCCAGTACCGGTCCGTACACGATCACCGTGAAGGCCGCAATGACGAACCATGAGTAGGCCAGGACCACGGGGACGCCGGCGATCCGCCCCAGCGGGATCCCTTCGCGGCGCCCGGGGGCCTCCTGGCCGGTGCCAGGCTTCGTGCTGTGCTCAGCCAAGTGGATCACCCGACGCGGGTGCCGCGAGGCCTTGGGGACCCGCACCCACCAGCAGGGCTTCCAGCTCTCCCAGTGACCGGCCGGCCAGGGAGTCCCAGAGCTCGTAGCTCTCATGGTCGGGCAGGGGAACGATGTGCGGCACTGCCACCGTTGCGACCCCGGAGGCAACCGCTGCAGCCACGCCCGGCACGGAATCTTCCAGCGCGACGCAATGGTGGATGCCGAGCTCGGGGTCGGCTTCCTGCAACAACTCCACTGCCGTCAGGTAGGCCTCCGGATGCGGCTTGCCCTGGGTAACGGTGTCACCGGTGACCAGCACGTCGAAGTAGGGCCTGGGAAGGTTGGCCACCACCTCCCGGGCCAGTGGACCTTCGGACATGGTGACCAAGGCGCACCGTACCCCGGCTTGGTGGAGTTCTTCCAACAGCTCACGGGCACCGGGCCGCCACGGCACCTGCTGCTGGACGCTGCTGATGACCTGGGCCGTCAGGGCGTCGATGATGTCGCGGATTTCCAGCTCCACACCCGCCTGCTGCAACAGTCCGGCAGAAAAAGTCAGTGACTGTCCAACCAGCTGCATGGCCTGCTGGTGGCTCCAGGTTCCTCCGTGCGCCTCAACCAGTGCCCGCTCGGCGGCGATCCAGTACGGCTCGGTATCCACGATGGTCCCGTCCATATCCCAGAGGACGGCCTTGAGCGGTGAACTGGCGGCAGGTATTGACATATAGCCAGTCTACGGGGCGTGGCTGGGCGGAGGCTGTGGGCTACGCCCTTGGCGAATATGACGCGGCAGGGGTGCCACAAGGACGGGTTTACGGGGATTTGCGGCGCTTCAATCCATGCACGACCAAGCACCTTGGACGTAGGGTGAAGAAATGAATAGCTTCGAGGGAGCCACGGCGGAAGAGGGTGCCGGACCCGAGCGGGAACGGTTCCTCCAGCCGGTGGCAGACGGACAGCGCGTAACGGTGATGCTTGCCGCCTTTGAAGGGTGGAACGACGCCGGAGAAGCGGCCAGCGATTCGTTGCGCTACCTGAACAAATTGTGGGGCGGCAAGAAAGTCGCCTCCATCGATGCTGACGAGTACTACGACTTTCAGTTCACGCGCCCCACCGTCCGCAGGAACGCGGCAGGCGAACGGAAGATCAAGTGGCCTTCCACCCGGATCTACAAAGCCAGCGCGCCAAATTCCAATGTGGATGTCATCTTTGTGCAGGGCACCGAGCCATCCTATAAATGGCGCGCCTACACCGCTGAGCTGCTGGTTCATGCGGAAGCGCTGCACGTGGATTACGTGGTCCTCGTCGGAGCGCTCCTGGCGGATGTCCCGCACAGCCGCCCGATTCCGGTGAGCACGTCCTCCGACGACGCCCCGCTCCGGGAGCGGATGGACTTGGAAGCGTCCCAATACGAAGGGCCAGTGGGCATTGTCGGCGTGCTGTCCGAGGTGTCCCTGCTGGCAGGCATTCCCACCGTGTCCTTGTGGGCTGCCGTACCGCACTACGTGGCCCAGGCACCCTCGCCCAAGGCCCAGCTCGCCCTCCTGCACCGGATCGAGGAACTCCTCCAGGTGCCCCTGGATACCCATGAGCTGGCCGAGGAGGCCGAGGCGTGGGAGCGCGGGGTGGATGAGTTGGCCACGGAGGACCCGGAGATCGCCGCCTACGTGCGCCAGTTGGAGGAAGCCAAGGACACCGCCGATCTGCCCGAAGCGAGCGGCGAGTCCATTGCCCGGGAATTCGAGCGGTATTTGAAGCGGCGGGGCCAGGACAGGGGCTGAAACCCGCCGGACGCGGAAAGGGCCTGGCCCGGAGGAATCCGGGCCAGGCCCTTTTTGTGCCGCCCGAAGCGGAGTTCGTTACAGCTGGATGCCCAGGAGGGCGTCCACCGCGTCCTTGACCAGGGCGGCGTCGGCGGCGCTGGCAGCAGCGCCGGCATCATTGGCTTTGCGTGCCCACCGGGATACGGCGGCAACCGCTGCGGGCGCGTTGAGGTCCGCTGCCAGCGCTTCGCGCATCTCGGCCAGGAGCGCCGTCCCCGAACCTGCGGGGGCATGCTGCAGGGCAGTCCGCCATGCCGCGAGGTCTGCCTTGGCCGCGGAGAACCCTTCATCCGTCCACGACCAGTCGGAACGGTAATGGTGGGACAGGATCGCCAGCCGGATGGCAGCCGGGTCCTCGCCGGCGGCACGGAGCTTCGAAACCAGCACCAGGTTGCCTTTGGACTTGCTCATCTTCTCGCCGTCCAACCCCACCATGCCGGCGTGTGCGTAGTGCTTCGCCAGGGGGACTCCAGCCAGTGAGTAGGCGTGGCCGGCGCCCATTTCGTGGTGCGGGAAGATCAGGTCGGAGCCGCCGCCCTGCACGGTGAATGGTGACGGGAGGTACTTCTGCGCAATGACGGTGCATTCGATGTGCCAGCCGGGCCGGCCTGGGCCCAGGCTTCCACCGGGCCAGCTTGGTTCGCCGTCCCGCGCCACCCGCCACAGCAACGGATCCAGGGCCTGCCGCTTTCCGGCGCGCCCCGGGTCGCCGCCACGTTCGGCGAAAAGCTCCAGCATGGCGCTTTCACCCAGGTGGGAAATGGCGCCCAGTGCCCACGCGTCAGGTGCGGTTGACTGCTTGCCGGCTGCTTCGACGTCGTAATAGACGTCTCCGTCGGGTTCGCCGTTGCTGCCGCCCACTGTGTAGGCCAGGCCCATGCTCACCAGCCGTTCCACTTCGGGCACGATCAGCCCGATGGACTCAACAGCGCCAACGTAGTGGTCCGGCGCCAGGACGTTGAGGGCTTCCATGTCGGTCTGGAAGAGCTCCACCTGTTGTGCGGCCAAATCGCGCCAGTCAACCCCGGTGGCGGTGGCGCGCTCGAGCAGGGGGTCGTCCACGTCGGTGACGTTCTGGACATAGGACACCTCGCTGCCGGCGTCGCGCCACGAACGGTTCAGCAGGTCGAAGGCGACGTAGCTGGCGGCGTGACCCATGTGGGTTGCGTCGTAGGGGGTGATGCCGCAGACGTACATGGAGGGCCTGGCCTCCGGTTCGAGGGCCACTTCGCGGCCTGCCGCAGTGTCGAACAGCCGGATGGCGGGCATGTTTCCGGGCAGGACGGGAACGGGGCGGGAAGTCCAGGATTTCACAGGTAAAGCCTAGTCCTAGGCGCTGATGACGTTGAAACCGAGGAGGAGGTAGAGGGCGAGGCCAAGGAAGATCCGGTACCAGACAAACAGCCTGTAGCTGCGGGTGGAGACAAACTTCAGGAACCAGCCGATGATCACGTACCCCACCACCAGTGCGATCACGGTGGCCAGGGCGGTCTCCGGCAGACCGAACGGCCCCGTAATGCCTTCCTTGGTGACCACTTTGTAGAGCTGGTAGAGCCCGCTGCCGAAAACGGCGGGGATGGCGAGCAGGAAGGAATACCGGGCGGCGGCCTCACGGGTATAGCCCATCAGGAGTCCGGCGGTAATGGTGCCGCCGGAGCGTGACACGCCCGGGATCAGGGCCATGGCTTGGGCCAGGCCGTAAAAGATGCCGTGCTTGTAGGTCAGGTGGGCCAGGTCCCGCTTCTGGGCGCCGATGGCGTCCGCCACGGCGAGGATGAGGCCAAAGACAATCAGCATGGTGGCAACGATCCACATGCTGCGCAGGACCGATTCGATCTGGTCCTGGAAGAGCAGCCCCAGCACGATGATCGGCAGGCTGCCCAGAATCACCAGCCAGCCCATGCGGGCATCGGGATCCTGCCGCGGCACTTTGCCGGCCAGTGAGCCTGCCCAGGCTTTGACGATGCGGACAATGTCACGCCAGAAGTAGATCAGCACGGCTGTTTCTGTGCCCAGCTGGGTGATGGCCGTAAAAGCTGCACCCGGATCCTGCGCGTTGGGAAGGAATTCCCCCACAATCCGCAGGTGTGCGCTCGATGAAATCGGTAGAAATTCGGTCAGTCCCTGCACTAGGCCCAGCAGGGCCGCTTCAAACCAGTTCACGCTAAGACCCTACGGCATGGCGGTGGCGCTTCTGCCCGTAAGCTTGCTGCTATGCAGCAGCGTTACGTCGGCAACAGTGGATTGCGAGTTTCAGCCCTCTCCCTGGGCACCCGTTCCTGGGGCCGGGAGACCGACGAGCAGGACGCCTCCGAGATGCTGCGGACGTTCCTTGGTGCGGGCGGCCGGCATGTGGACACGTCCGCGTCCTACGCTGGCGGGGGCTCCGAAGCGATCCTGGGCGCGCTGCTGGGCGACGTGGTATCCCGCACGGAAATTTCCATCTCCACCAAAGCGGGAATGACGACGCCGGATGGCCGGCGCGCCGTGGATACCTCACGGAATGCGATGCTCACCGGGCTGGACGCCAGCCTGGCCAGGCTGGGCACGGATTACGTGGACCTCTGGTTCGCCGAAGAGTGGGATGGAAACGTTCCCCTCGAGGAGACGCTGGCAGCACTGGAGTTCGCTGTCCGGTCGGGCCGGGCCCGTTACGCCGGAATCTCCAATTTCAAAGGCTGGCAGGCGGCTAAGGCTGCGGCGATCAGCAGCGTTCCGCTCGTGGCCGCCCAGGCCGAGTATTCGTTCCTTAACAGGTCGGCGGAATCGGAACTCATGCCGGCCCTCGAAGACGCCGGGCTGGGCCTGATGGCCTGGGGCCCTCTGGGCAGGGGTGTCCTCACGGGCAAATACCGGGGCAGCATTCCGGCCGGTTCGCGCGGCGCCTCCGCGGGCGAGGCCGATTACGTGGAGCCCTACCTGGAAGAGAAGCCGTCCCGCATCGTGGACGCCGTGTGCATGGCAGCCAACGGGTTGGGACGTTCACCGCAGGATGTCTCATTGTCCTGGCTGCTGTCCCAGCACGGCGTCGCCACAGTTGTTGTCGGGGCCCGCACGAACGTGCAGTTGAAAGAGATCCTCGACGCCCAGCTCTCCCCGCTGCCGCCCCAAATTGCCAGGGCGCTCGAAGACGTTTCCGCCTAGCGACCCACCACCGGGATCCCGCGGGCTCCAGAGTCTTTCCCCGCTGCGCTATTCCTCGACAATCTCCAGGTCTTCGTCGTCGTCCACGTCGGCTTCATCATCGTCGTCTTCATCGTCGAACACCTGCAACGGGGTAACTTCGTTGTAGGCCTCATAGAGGGCGTCTTCATAAACTTCGAACGCATCTGCAACTGCAAAAAAGGCTGCCTCCACGGAGGGGTCACCGTCCCCGCGCCGGTTCGATGCTGCTATAAGGTGTTCTTCCAAAGCGGTGGTCAGGGACGAAAGCGCGACACGCGGATCGATGCTCATGACTTCACGTTAGCCGGAAAAGGACGAAAATGGAGAGCAAATGAAGGAGCAATTTCTCACCAGCTCAGTCCAGCGGGAGCGGGACTATTTACGGCAGTACGAATACCTCGTACTGACGCTCAGCCCTGAGGATTCCCTGCCGGAGGCGCGGCGCCGCCTGGTGGAACACTCCGAGTACGGCAAATGGGAATTGGAACGCAGCAAGCTTTACATGGGCGGCGGCCGGCGGTTTTGGCTGCGCCGCCGGGTCATGCAGGTCCAACGCACCGTGTAGGGCGGGCTTTGGGGAACCAGCGGCCCTTGGGGGAACGAACGGGAGCAGGTGCCCCGCGCCGGGTTACTCCTCCAGGGGACCGAGCCAGGCGTTGGCGACGGTGTTGTGGGCTGACTCATCGTCGGAAGGGTGGAACATGCCGGCCAGCACGTCCCTGTACAGCCGCTCCAGTTCGGAGCCCCTGAAATAGCTGGATCCGCCGCTGACCCGGATGGCCAGGTCCACTACCCGCCTGGCGGTTTCGGTCGCATTAACCTTCAGCCCCACCAGCTTGGGGAACCACTGGGACCCGTGATCAGCCAGCGCGTCGACGTCCGCCGCCACGGCGTCCAGCTGGGGGTAGAGCGCATCCATGGCCATGGCCGCTTCGGCGACTTTCCAGCGGATATCGGGGTCCTGGGCGTAGCTGCGTCCGCCGTTCTTGAACGATGTGCGCCGCTTTGCCGTCTCCACGCCCACTGTCAGGGCACGCTCCCCCAGCCCCGTATAGACGGCGGCGAGGAGCGTCTCGAAGCAGGCGAAGATGGCGAAGATGAGGGGGTCGGCGTTGGGCCCCACCGGCAGCTTCCGAAAGATCCGGTCCGCCGGTACTGCCGCGCCTTCCAGCACCGTGGTGGCGGACTGGCTGGCCCGCATGCCCAGCGTGTTCCAATCGTCAAGGATCCGGTAGCCCGGCGATCCGCGGCGGATGAATCCATGGACAAGCTCTCCCGCTCCATCCCTGGCCGCAGGGTCCTTGCCGAAGATCCCGAGGCGGGTCCAGGCAGGCGACAAGCTCGTGAAGATTTTCGTTCCGGTAAACGTGTACCCGCCGTCCGCGGCCGGCGCCGCGATGGTCCGTGAGTCAAAGAGGACGGAGTCGTTGCCCGCCTCGGAGTTGCCGAACGCAAACACTTCGCCCTGCGCGGCTTCTTCCAGGACAAAGGACAAGGAGTCGTCGCCCCGGGCGGCCAGGACATGTGCGACGCCGGTCCAGACCAGGTGCATATTGACTGCCAGTGCGGTGGCGGGGGCAGCCGTTGCCAGCCTGCGCTGGCACTGCGCCGCCGCCCGGAGCCCAAGGCCCGGACCGCCGTCGGACGCCGGCACGAAGAGCTTCAGGTATCCCGCAGCCGCCAACTCCTCCAAATCCTCGTGGAAGAAGGCGTTGTCCCGGTCGTAACCGGCCGCGCGTTGCCGGATCCGCTCCAGGAGAGCGTCCGGCAGCAGCTGTTCCGGAGTCACAGCCGTCCCCTAGTAGTTGGTCAGCAGGGTGTTCAGCACCCGTGCGCCGAATTTGAGGGAATCGGCCGGGACCCGCTCGTCCACCCCATGGAACATACCAGTGAAGTCGAGCTCGTCCGGAAGCATCAACGGTGCGAAGCCGTAGCCGGTGATCCCCAGCCGGCTGAGCGACTTGTTGTCCGTGCCACCGGAGAGGGTGTAGGGCAGCACTTTGGCGCCCGGGTCCTCCTTGTGGAGGGCATCGATCATGGAGTCCACCAAATTCCCGGCGAAGGGAACCTCCAATGAGACGTCGTTGTGGACATAGCTCACATCCACGCCGGTGCCGGCGAGCTCGCGGACGATTTCCAGGACCTGCTGTTCCTGGCCGGGCAGCGTGCGGCAGTCGACAAGGGCTTCGGCTGACTCCGGAATGACGTTGTGCTTGTAACCGCCCTTGAGGAGGGTGGGGTTGGTGGTGTTCTGCAGGGTGGCGCCGACGAAGCGGGCCACGGTGCCAAGCTGGTCCAGCAAGAGGTCCGGGTTGTCGGCGTCGAACTCCACTCCGGTGAGTTCAGTCACTCCGTCAAGGAACTGGCGGGTCGTGGGGGTGAGCTCGATGGGCCATTTGTACTCGCCGATGCGGGTGACAGCCGCGGCCAGTCGGGTGATGGCGTTGTCCGTGTTGATCTGCGAGCCGTGGCCGGCCCTGCCATGGGCCACCAGCCGAAGCCAGGAGATCCCCTTCTCGGCGGTTTGCAGCAAGTAGGTGCGCTGGCCGCCGATGGTGGCGGAGAAACCGCCCACCTCCGAGATTGCCTCGGTGGCGCCCTCGAAGAGTTCGGGACGGTTGTCCACGGCGTACCGGGCGCCGTAGACGCCGCCGGCCTCCTCATCGGCGAAAAACGCAAAGATGATGTCGCGCTTGGGCTTCCTGCCGTCCCGGGCGAAGCTGCGCATGACGGACAGGATCATGGCATCCATGTCCTTCATGTCGACGGCGCCGCGTCCCCAGATAAGCCCGTCCTTCAGTTCCGCGCCGAACGGGTCCACTGACCACTGGTCACGCAGGGCGGGCACGACGTCCAAGTGGCCGTGGACCACCAGGGCACTTGCCGAAGGGTCCTCCCCCGCCAAGCGGCTCACAACACTGGCGCGGCCCGGGGCGGATTCGAAGATCTCCGCGTCCAATCCCACTTCCTCGATCAGCCCTGCGGTGTATTCAGCAGCTGCCCGCTCGCCCGGACCCGATCCGTCACCGTAGTTGGACGTGTCGATCCGGATGAGTTCCTGGCAAATCCGGACAACTTCATCCTCGGGCAGGACGTCAGGCATTGGTATCTCCTTGGTAGGGAATGACTGGGTGGCACGAGCTGAACCGCTGTCCTCAGCCTACCCATTCGGCCCGATTCGTTCTTCCCGAAAAGTCATGTTAGAGTTTTTCTCGCTGCTTCGGAGAGGCGCGAAACGCTGAAAGGCGGGACGGCTTCCCGAAATACCACCTGCGCGGGTGGCGGAATGGCAGACGCGCTAGCTTGAGGTGCTAGTCCTCGAAAGGGGGTGGGGGTTCAAGTCCCCCTCCGCGCACATTGGGAAACCTCGGAAAATCAATGATTTTCCGGGGTTTTTCTGTATCCGGGCAACCCCAGGCGATCCCCGGGGTTCCTTCCCGGCGTCGCACCACCAATCCCACCGGGAAGGCAGCCATGACTACCAGTACCGTCCTTGTCGCCGGAGCCACCGGCGATCTCGGCCAACGTATTGTTCGTGAGCTGCTGCGCCACGACACGCTCGTCCGGGTCCTTACCCGTCCCGGGAGCGGCAGGGCGCAGAAAGTCTTCGGCGGGGCGGATCGCGTGCAGGTCCGCGAGGCCGTCTACACGGACCACGCCGGCCTCGTCTCTGCCCTGTCCGGCGTCGACACGGTCATCTCGGCTGTCAGCGGGGCGCGTCCGGTCATCATCGACGCGCAAAGGTCGCTCCTCGCAGCCGCCATCGAGGCAGGTGTGGCGCGGTTCATCCCGTCGGATTACTCCGCCGACTACCGTCGCGTCACTCCCGGCAGCAACCGGAACTTCGAGCTCCGCCGTGATTTCGCCGCGGAACTCGACGCCGCTCCCCTCCGCGTGACGTCCGTCCTGAACGGTGCGTTTGCGGACATGCTCACCGGGCAGGCGCCCATGATCCTGTTCTCGCGCCGCCGGGTCCTCTACTGGTCCTCAGCCGACCAAATCCTCGACTTCACCACCAAAGATGATGTGGCACGCGTCGTCGCGCTTGTCGCGCTCGACAAGGACGCGCCCCGGGTTGTCGAAGTGGCCGGTGACCGGGTCACTGCCCGTTCCGTTGCCCGGACCATGACCGAACTCACGGGAAAGCCCTTTGCGCTGCAGTGGGCCGGAACCACCGGGACCCTGTCGGCGATGGGCAGGATCGGCCGCCGCTTCTCGAAGGACAGGGAGGGAACCTTTCCGGCCTGGCAGGGCATGCAGTATTTCTTCAGCATGTTCAGCGGCCAGGCCGAACTCCGCCATGTCGACAACCACCGGTACGGGCCGCACCGGTGGACTTCGGTCCGCGATGTCCTCCAAGGTCACCTGGCACGGACAACGGCCGATCGCTGATCCCAAACGCTGCAGCCGCTACCTGCCGCCACCCGGGAATGCGACGGGCCCAAGACATGAAAGAGGGGAAGACCATGGTGGTCTTCCCCTCTTCCTTACCCCTGCCTTTCCGGCGGGCCGGCAGCTGGGTTATTGAGTGGGCTGGTCGAACCGCTGCCCGGCCGGGTCCGGCCCCATGAGGGTGAAGACCAGCAGGACGATCGCTCCCGCGAACGGAATGAGTCCCAGCAGGATCAGCCAGCCGCTCTTGTTGCTGTCATGCAGGCGGCGGACCGTCAGGGCCAGCGACGGGACGATGGTGGCCAGGCCCCAGATCATGCCCAGGATCAGTCCGACAACTGCACCAGGACCCAGCTGCGGAGCGCTGCCGTAAGTCGACGTTGACGCCACCATGCCGGAGCTGATGATGATGTTCAGGACGATGCCGACGATGATGGCGACGAGCGTCCACCACCAGTATTCGCTCCTGCTGGCCCGGCCGGAGAAGGCTGCATACTTCTTGAAGAACCGCTTGACCGCCACCGGGAACGGGGCGCCATAGTAAGGGGCCCAGAGAGGGGGTTCCCCGCCGGGCCAGGACTGCTGGGACGGATACTGCTGCGGCGGATAGGGCTGCTGCGACGGGTATTGCGGATAGCTCAAGGTTTCCCCCAGGTGTCAGAAGTGACTGGAACGTGCTCATCGTACTGTCGATGCGGTCGAAATAGCCTGCACAGGGGTAACAATTTTCCCAATTTTCCCCGGAACAACAAGGAAACGGCCGCTCCCGGAGATACCGCCGCGGGCCGCGTCCATGGGCTAGTTTGGGAACGAAGCGGCCTGCCCCGGGGCCCCGACAAGGAGCGCCGATTGGACAACATCGCCCGCAAGTGGTTTTTGAGCAGGTCCGAGCGCGGAAATCCTGCCAGTGCCGTGCAAGCGTTGAACGACGGATCACCAGCGTGGTCAGAGGGAAACCTGGTGCGGCCCTTGATTCACGGGGCGTCCTACTTTTCCCGCTTGCACGGGGAATTGTCGGCTCTCAAGGCCGGTGACCGGGTGTGGTTCACGGACTGGCGGGGGGATGCCGATGAGCGGCTTTCCGCTGACGGCCCAACGATTGGCACGCTGCTGGCGGAGCTGGCCCGGGCAGGGGTGGAAGTCCGTGGACTCGTTTGGCGGTCCCATGGAGAGCGGATATCGGCCCCCATCAGTGGACGCTCCAACGAACTGCTCAGCAGGCGAATCAACGATGCAGGCGGCGAAGCGCTGCTGGACCAGCGGGTGCGCCTCTTCGGTTCCCATCACCAGAAACTGGTGGTGATCCGCCGTCGCGACGACCCATCGAAGGACGTCGCTTTCGTTGGCGGGCTGGACCTCTCACACAGCCGCCGGGATGACGCCCGCCATGGCGGTGACCCGCAGGCGGTGAAGATGGACCCCAAGTACGGTCAGCGGCCCCCCTGGCACGACGCCGCGCTGGAGCTGCGTGGCCCCGTAGTGGCTGATGTCCTGGCGGTCTTCGCTGAACGCTGGAACGATCCCCACCCGTTGGACCGGCACACGCCATACCGCATGTTGCTGCAGCGCCTGGCCCGGATGCCCCGTCACCCCCGGCCCCTGCCTGACGCTGCCCCACCCCCGCCGCCGGCGGGCCCGCACGCAGTCCAGCTGCTGCGTACGTACGGCCGGAAGCATCCACCCTTCCCGTTCGCTCCCAACGGCGAGCGCAGCATTGCCCGCGCCTACGCGAAAGCCTTCTCGCAGGCCCGTTCCCTCATCTACATCGAGGACCAGTATTTGTGGTCAACAGATGTCGCGGCCGGAATCGCAACCGCGTTGGAGCGCAACCCTTCGCTCCAGGTGATCATCGTCGTCCCTCGCTATCCGGACTCTGACGGTCGGCTGGGCGGCCCGCCCAGGCGGCTGGGCCAACAGCGTGCCGTCTCCATGATCCGGCGGGCCGCACCGGACCGGGTTGGCGTCTTCGACCTGGAGAACAGCGACAGCACGCCGATCTACGTCCACGCCAAAATCTGCATTATCGACGACACCTGGTTTACCTGCGGATCGGACAATTTCAACCGCCGGTCCTGGACCACTGACAGCGAACTGACGTGCGCCGTCGTCGATACCTCCCAACCGGAAAGAGGCAGCCCCGGCGAGGCCGGCCAACCTGCCCGACCCGGGCCGTTGGCCAGGGAGCTACGGATCCAGCTGTGGACCGAGCACCTGGGGCTGGACCCCGACGACCCGCGGCTCCTTGAGCCGACGGCCGGCCTGGACTTGTGGAACAGCACTGCCGATGCCCTTGCGCAGTGGCACCGAAACGGGCGCCGCGCTCCTCGGCCTCCCGGACAGGTGCAGCGCCACACCATGGAGCCCCTGCCGCCCCTCCACCGGCTCTGGGCCGATCCCCTGTACCGGCTTGTCGTGGACCCGGACGGGCGCCCTCGGTCCCTCCGCGGCACAGACCGGTTCTAGGCGCCGGAAGCAGGAAGGTTTCGCGCCACGCAACGGGGGCCACGCGGCACGAACAACCTGCAGTGGCACTGTGCGGGCGCGGTAAGTTGGAGCGGTACTTACAGCCGAGCGTGGATAGGGAGAAGACATGAAGGCCATCGTGTACGAAGAGACGGGCCCATCGGCGGTCCTGAAGCTCCGCGACAGGCCCTTGGTGGACCCCGGCCAGGACGAGGTCAGGGTCCGGCTGCTGGTGTCCGGAGTGAACCCTACTGACTGGAAGTCACGCTCCGGCGGCGGGAGCAGGAAACTGGACGCGCCCAAGGTTCCCAACCAGGACGGAGCCGGGGTGATCGATGCCGTAGGTGCCGGGGTAGCCGGGTTCGGCGTCGGGGACCGTGTCTGGCTCTGGGATGTCGCGTGGGGCGGCAACGAAGGCACCGCACAGGAGTACGTCACTGTCCCGGCCGGAAAGGTTGTGCCTCTTCCGGACGGAGAGTCCTTTGACGCCGGCGCCTCACTCGGCATCCCTGCTTTGACTGCCCACCGGGCCCTCACCTTAAGCGAAGGCGGACCGTCCCGGCTCTCCCCCGGGGCCCTGGCCGGACGGACCGTCCTTGTCACCGGCGGCGCGGGGGCAGTGGGTCATGCAGCCATCCAGTTGGCACGATGGGCCGGGGCAACCGTCATCACCACCGTCAGCGGCGACCACAAAGCGGAACTGGCCCGGCGGGCGGGAGCAGGCACGGTCATCAATTACCGGACCGACGACGTGGTGCGTGCTGTCCGCGACGCGGCCCCGGACGGTGTGGACACCATTGTGGAGGTTAACGCTCCGGCAAACATCGAGGCAGGCCTGGAGGTGCTCAAGCCGGGCGGGACGATCTCCGTCTACGCCGCAAACCCCGGGGAGTCACTGACCGTGCCCATCCGCGAGGGCATGACGAAAAACGTCCGGCTGCAATTCATCCTCACCTACACGGTGACTGACGAACAGAAACGGGATGCGGTTGCTGCGGTCTCCGGAGCCCTTGAGGCCGGCGCGCTCCGGGTCGGCGAAGACTACGGGCTGCCGCTGACCCGCTTCCCCCTTGAAGAGACCGCCGCTGCGCACGACGCCGTTGAACAGGGCATCGTCGGAAAGGTGCTCATCGACGTCGCGCCGTAACCGGCGGGGACCGGCGGCGGCGACGCCGCCTGGGCACTATTGCGAAAGCCGGTCCCTCGCCGCATGCTCGACAAGCACCGGTATGAAAGCGCGCACCCTCCCGGTATCAAGGATGCTGTGCTCCTGCTGCACCACGTCTTCGATCTGCTCCCTGGACAGCGTAGGAAACCTCGCTGCCAACCGGTCAACCACTTGGCCGAGGGCCCGCAATTCTTCGCTTACTCCCATCGTGAAAGTGTCAGCGGCGTTGAGAACCCCGTCAAGACTTGACTATGCAGCCGGCTTTGCGGTGTGTGGAGGGCTCCCAGGGAGCGTGTTCAACGGCGGGCGCCGAGCCGCACCGGGCAGCCTCGCCGCCCGCCTGGTCGCCGTGCGCCCACCTGCCCCCCAAGCCGTCAGTGCGGATGCAACCTGCGGGGACGGGAGTGGCGGTGGATACGCGAACCGGCCACGGCAGGCCGGTACTCGATCCGACGTTTCTCCGTCCGGACATCACGCCGTTCCTGGCGCCGCGCTTTGCGTTCCGGACGGTCAATGGCGGACAGGATGGTCAGCGTCACCGCCATCCACAGGAGTGCGGTCCCCAACACCAAAGCGATCTCCAGCTCCGTGCTCATAGTCCCAATTTTAGGGCCCCACGGCTCCGGCTGACCCTGCGCAGATCCACATCGAAGCCGCCTAAATCCACAGCGTCCGCGGCGCTTCCTATTGGGGAATACGGGCCGGATGCTGTACGTTTCATACCCGACAGCCAATCAAAGAAAAGAGAAGCACCTAAAGTGGCAACCGATTACGATGAACTGCGTTCCGACGTCAAGGAATCGCAGGACAACTCACTTGAGCAGCTCCAGTCAGCAAATGCTCCCGACGCCCGCAGTGTTGTGCAGGAGTTGGACGAAGCTGACGGGCTGGACGGCGCCGGCGTCCCTGGCGGCGAATTCGTCGCTGAGGAACTCGTAGTCCAGGTCATTCCGCAGGCAGAGGACGAATTCACCTGCTACTCCTGTTTCCTGGTCCGGCACCGGTCCCAGATTGCGCGCCAGAAAGACGGCCACAGCTACTGCACTGAGTGCGAAGGCTAGGAAGAAACAGTTCCGGGCGAAACACCTGGACCCTCGTGAAAACCATCCGGAAGGCACGCCGCACAAGGCGTGCCTTCCGGTTTTAAGCGTTCACCCAGACAAAGTGGGTAACGTGACGTCAAGGAACTTACGACGACGACCCGGCAGCCAGGAGGCAGCGTTGGACAGCCCAGCTGGCGTATGGAACACCTTCGCGACGGCCTTCTCCCAGGCACCCGTGCCCAACATCACCTGGGTAGAGATGTTGCTGTCCCTGGCAGCAGCCACGGCGCTGTCCATCCCGCGCCGTTCCTGGCGCTACTTTGGACTCCTTGCCACCGCAACTCACGAACTGGGCCACGCGGTTGCCGCCTTAACCTCGGGCCAGCGGCTGTCCGGGATCCGGCTCCGTCTGGACCACTCCGGAACAACGACTGCCTACAGCCGGAGCCGTGTTGCCGCTGCCTGGTCGTGTTTCTGGGGCTATCCGGTCCCGGCACTCGTTGGTGCGGCGTTCGTGTGGTGCGGAGTCACCGGGTGGGGTGCCGCAGCCATGGCGGCAAGCGTGGTGGTCCTGGCCGCGTCAATACTGTTCCTCCGCAACGTTGCCGGATTCCTCATCACCCTGACCGCCATGGCCGGCGCCGCTGCCCTCACGTTCCTGGCAACGGCCTCGGCTGCCGGACATGCCGCCGTCATCTTCGGCCTCGCCTTGCTCGTGGCCGCAGTCCGGGACCTGGCCAAACTCACCCACGTCCACCTCCGGCGTCGCGACCGCCTGGAAAGTTCCGACGCATACCTGCTGTACCGCGCCACCTCCGTGCCGTCCGCCGTCTGGATCACCATCTTCAGCGCGCTCGTGGCCGGCTCATGGCTTGCGGCCTGGCTGCCCGTCTCCCGGATCCTGCTTGGCGGCGCCTGAATTGTTGAGCCGGACGCATACGCTAGTGCCATGAGCCAGGAAACCGACAGCAGTCCCACAGCGACGGACCACAGCACCGAGCACAGCACCCGAGGCGCATATGTGACCGGCGGTGCGGAGTTCACCCGTGACACCAACTACATCGAAGACCGCATTACCAGGGATGCCGCCCCCGGCAGCAACGGTGAACCCGGCTGGCCGGTGGAAGCGGGACGGTACCGGCTCATTGCAGCCAGGGCTTGCCCGTGGGCCAACCGAACGGTCATAGTCCGCAGGCTGCTGGGCCTTGAAGACGTCATCTCGCTGGGCCAGCCCGGACCTACCCACGATGCCCGGTCCTGGACGTTCGACCTCGATCCCGGTGGCGTTGATCCCGTCCTGGGCATTGAGCGCATCCAGGAGGCCTATTTCAAGCGTTTCCCTGACTATCCACGGGGCATCACCGTCCCCGCCGTCGTGGATATACCAACCGGCGAAGTCGTGACCAACAACTTCCCGCAGATCACACTCGACTTTTCCACCGAATGGGTGGATTTCCACCGGCCGGGCGCACCGGAACTCTACCCGGAGCACCTCCGCGGGGAGATCGACCGGATCAACAAGCGCGTCTTCACCGAAGTCAACAACGGCGTCTACCGCTGCGGTTTCGCCGGTTCGCAGGAGGCCTACGACGCCGCGTACGACCGGCTCTGGACCGCCCTGGACTGGCTCGAAGAGCGGCTCTCACGCCAGCGGTACCTCGTCGGCGATACCATCACCGAAGCGGACGTCAGGCTCTTCACCACGCTGGCCCGCTTCGACGCCGTCTACCACGGCCACTTCAAGTGCAACCGGCAAAAGCTCAGTGAGATGCCCGCGCTCTGGGGCTACGCCCGGGACCTGTTCCAAACTCCAGGCTTCGGTGATACCACCGACTTCGTCCAGATCAAGCAGCATTACTACATCGTCCACGAGGACATCAACCCCACCGGGATCGTACCGAAGGGGCCGGACCTGGCTGGCTGGCTGACCCCGCATGGCCGCGAAGCGCTTGGCGGCCGGCCCTTCGGAGACGGCACGCCGCCGGGTCCGGTACGGCCGGGCGAAGAAGTGGCTGCCGGACACGGAGCCGTGGGCTAGTCCGCAAAGTCCGGGCAGGAAATCGCTTTCCCCTATGCTGGGAGGCATGCAGACTTCCCTTGGCTTCGTCGCCCCCGGATACGAGAACGTGCTGGCCTTGTTCGAGACCCTGCTCGCTGAGGACCCCCGGTACAGCGCCCAACTGGCGGCCTACCAGGGATCCCGGCAGGTGGTCCGGCTGACTGGAGGCCCGGACATGGCGCCGGACACCCTGACGGGGGCGTACTCCTGTTCAAAGGGCGTCGGTGCGATGGTCATCGCACTGCTGGTCCAGGACGGCCTCCTCGATTTGGACCGTCCGGTGGCCCACTACTGGCCGGAGTTCGCCGCCCACGGCAAAGACAGGCTACTGGTCCGGGAAGCCCTGTCCCATCAGGCCGGATTATTGGGTATCGACGGCGGGTTCGGGCTCACCGAGTTCACCACGCCCGAGGCTGCGGCGCGGCTCGCCGCGTCACCGCCCCTCTGGGAGCCGGGGCGGCAGTTCGGATATCACGCCCTCACTATTGGAATTCTGATGGAGGAGCTGTGCCGACGCACCGCCGGCGAGCCATTGCAGGCTGTCTACGAAGCAAGGATCCGCGCGCCCCACGGCGTGGACTTCTTCCTCGGCCTGCCGGAAGAACTGGAACCGCGGTACCGGGACGTCCTCTACCAGGACACCCCCGACCAGGGATGGGTGGACCCGCTGAGCCTGGAAGGGATTAACGGCAACGCACCCGTCAGCACCATCATGGAGCTGCCGAACATCCGCGCAATCCGGGCAGCAGGCATGTCCGCGGCCGGAGGAGTGGGATCCGCCGAGGGGCTGGCCCGCCTCTACGCCGCCGCAACCACCGGCGTCGACGGCGGCCGTCCCTTCCTCGAGGCCACAACCATCGAAGCAATGTCACGGGAACAGGTGTGGGGCCTTGACCGGTCCTCTGGGCTCGATAATGCGTTCGCCGTCGTCTTCATGAAACCGCACCCGTCAAGGAACTTCGGCAGCCACCGCGCATTCGGGCATGAGGGAGCGAACGCTGCCCTTGGCTTTGCGGATCCCTCCTACGCCCTTGGCTTCGGATATGTCCCCCGCCGCCAGGAGGAAGGGCGGACCCCGGGCAGGGCCCACCGGCTGGCCTCCGAAGTGCGGCGTTCCGCGGCCGGCTTGTCCTGACGGGATGCCGGCCTTACTGTGGCCGGATGGGCAATACTCAAGCACGACCGGACGCACGGTGGGCTCGGGGGACCCAACTTCTCAAACAATCGGTGGAAGGAATTTCCGCTGCCTTTGCAGCGCAACGGCTGCAACTGGCGGCGAAAGCCGCGCTCGCAGCGGGCCTGGCTTTCACAATCGCTCCGCTGATGCCCGGGGCGGCGTCGCACTACACGTATTATGCGCCGCTGGGCGCCCTGGTGGCCATGTACCGCAACGTCGCGGGCTCGGTCCGGAACGGACTCCAGGCCATCGCGGGACTTGCCGTGGGGATCGGTTTGGCGTTCATCCTGGTCAGCATTTCCGATCCCTCACCGTTGACGGTGGCTCTCTTCATGGGCGTCGGAGTGCTGTTGGGCGGGCTGCCAGGCATCGGCTCCGGCAGTGACTGGATTCCAACGGCCGCGCTCCTGGTCCTGCTGGTCGGCGGCAGGAATGCCGAGGACTTCTCCTACGGCTACCTCCTGCAAATGGCCGCTGGAGTGGCAGTGGGCATCGCCGTGAACTTCCTGATCTTTCCACCCCTGCACCTGAACGCGGCCGCCACCAGCCTGGCCGAACTCAGGCGCGCCCTTGGCAGGCAACTGACCGACATGGGTGCGGCCCTGACGGAAAAATGGCCGCCGGAACACGAGGAATGGTCGCGCAGGTCGGAGGAGCTGTCCGACGCGGCAAGATCGGTACGCCACCTGGTCAAGGAAGCTGATGCCAGCCGGCGCGCCAACCCGCGGCGAAAGCTGCATCCGAGGGACATCGACCAGGACTACCGCGAGTTGCAGAACCTGGAGCAGGTGACATTCCATATCCAGGACATGACCGATGTTCTTTCCGACGTGATCTGGAACAACGACCTGCCGTATGAGATTCCCCTCGAGGACACCGAACCCCTGGCCGCTGCGATCACGGCCACTGGAGAATTGCTGTCTATCGATTCCGAAGGTGAAGACAACAATCACCAGGACCGCTATGCCGCGGCCAAGGCGGCAGTGGAAGCCTGCATGGCCGCCACCACCGCCAGGCAAGCCGAGGAGGGCACCGTCCCGGCCTCCGAATCGGTCCTCCTGAGCCTGCACCGCATCCTGCGCGCCGCCAAGCCGAAGGACTGATCCGGCGCACCGTCATACTGCCTAAAGCGCTGAGACTGTGCCGTGGAAGTGGCGCCGCCCCGAACGTGGGTTCCAGGCCACATAGCGCGAATGTTTCCACGCACCGGACGAGGCCTGGTCCGTGCTGATCTCCAAAGCCACCCGGCACGGCAGGAAAACCGGCGCTTCAAACTCCACGTCCCAGCTGAAGGCGTCGCCCCGGGCGGGACCGACGTCGGCGAGCGCACGCGAGGCGAGGTACATTCCGTGGGCTATCGACCGGCGCATCCCCAGCGCCTTGGCCGAGAGGACGCTCAGGTGGATTGGATTAAAGTCACCTGACACGGCGGCGTACGCCCGTCCTGTGTCCACCCCCAAGTGCCACAGCGCCGTCGGTGCCGGAGCAGTGAATTCCGGTTTCGGCGCCGCGGCGGTTGGTTTGTCGATGCCGGGAAGGAACAACCCCTTGGCCAGGTAGGTGGAAACTCCGCGCCAGTGAATGTCCGCCGAGCCCGCGCGTCGCACCTCAGCCACGACGTCCACCTGCGTCCCTGCCCGGTGGCCTCGAAGATTTTCCACCCTGGCGGTCATGTCAAGCACGTCCGTGAAGACCAACGGCGTTCTCTGCTCAACGCTGTTGCGCAGGTGGATCATCCCCAGCAGCGGCAGTGGGAAGTCGTCGCGGTTCATGACGCTCATGGCGAGGGGAAAGGCCAGGGCATGGATGAAGCCGGCAGGCAGGACGTCACTGGCGGTCTCACCAATGAGGTGCTGGTACGCCGTGAGGTTTCCAACGTCCACGGTGACGCCCCTGACGTCGTGGCTCTCGGCCGGAAGATCGGCGGAATCATGCGTTCCCAGGAGCCTGCGACGTGCTGCCTGGGCGGCGGCGTTGACATACAGCTTGGACAGCGAGGGCATCTCCGCCAGGATCAAAGGTTGCTGGAGTGTCATGCCCCCACCAGGTTTTGACCGCACACCCGCAACACCTCCCCGTTGATACCACCTGCGGCGTCGCTGGCCAGGAAGGCAATGGTTTCGGCCACGTCCGCGGGAAGGCCTCCCTGTTGCAGCGAGTTGAGCCGGCGCGCCACCTCACGGACCGCAAAAGGGATCCGCGCAGTCATCTCGGTCTCAATGAACCCGGGCGCGACGGCATTGATGGTGCCGCCACTGGCGGCGAGCAGCGGTGCCGTGGCCCGCACCATTCCCATCACGCCTGCTTTGGAGGCGGCGTAGTTGGTTTGGCCCCTGTTGCCGGCAATGCCACTCGTGGAGGCAACTGACACGATCCGCGGTGACGAGCGGAAGTGGTCCGCGGCGAGGAGGGCTTCGTTGATCCGAAGCTGGGCTGCGATGTTGATGTTGATGACCGCGTTCCACCGGGAATGGTCCATGTTGGCCAGCATTTTGTCCCGGGTAATCCCGGCATTGTGCACCACGATATCCAGGCGGCCATGCCGCTGCGCTGCATGCTCAAGGATCCGCACCCCGGCGTCTGCGCCGCTGATGTCCAGCTGCAGCGCCGTACCCCTCACCTCGTTGGCCACGGCCGCCAGCTGGTCACCCGCCGCCGGAATGTCAACCAGGACCAGCATGGCACCGTCGCGGTGCAGGGTCCGGGCAATCTGCGCGCCGATACCCCTGGCTGCGCCTGTCACCACAGCGACCTTGCCCTCCAGCGGCCGGTCTGTGTTGGCGGGAAGCGCACCGTCCGGGGAAGAGACCGTCAGGAACTGCCCGTCTACAAATGCCGAGCGGCTGGAAAGGAAGAACCTGATGGCGCCCAGTGCGCTGGGACTCGTGGTGGTGGTGCCGTCCGAGAGGAGGACACCGTTGGCCGTGGCGCCCGCCCGCAGCTCTTTGGCCAGGGAACGCAGGAAACCATCCACGCCCTGGCGGGCAGCCGCTGCTGCAGGGGAAGAAACGCCCGCCGCGGGCCGGGACACCGCAATGACCCGACCTCCGGCCTGCAGGTCCCGCAACGAACCTGCAGCGGAGAGTACCGGCTGTTCCAAATCCGCGGGATGCTCCAGCTCGTCGAGGACCAGGATGATGGCGCCCAGCTTTTCGGCCGGAACGGCGTGCCTCCGGACATCGAGGTCCCACGACAGCAGTTCGGTGGCGAGGCTGTCCGCCGCAGGACTGTTTCCGACGACGACGACCGGGCCAACGACCAGCGGTTGTCCTGGCTGGTAGCGCCGAAGCACTGCGGGCTGCGGGAGTCCGAGCTTTCTGGCCAGGTTGCGGCCCGCACCGCTGTTGACCAGCTGGGTATATGTATCCGTCATGACTGCCCCCTACACCGATTCCAGGATCGCGACGACGCCCTGGCCGCCCGCCGCGCACACAGACACCAGGCCGCGGACGGGCCGGCCCTCCGCGTCCGCCTTGGCGTGCAGCATCTTGGCCAGCGAACCCACGATCCGTCCGCCGGTGGCGGCGAAGGGATGACCCGCCGCGAGCGAAGATCCGTTGACGTTGAGGCGTGAACGGTCGACGCTGCCGAACGCGCCGTCAAGCCCGAGACGGGTCCGGCAGAATTCCTCGTCCTCCCAGGCGGCCAGCGTGCTGAGGACCGTGGCGGCGAAGGCTTCATGGATTTCGAAGAAGTCGAAGTCTCCCAGTGTCAGGTTCTGCCTGGCCAGGAGCCGCGGCACGGCGAAGACCGGGGCCATCAACAGGCCATCCTTGCCGTGTACAAAGTCCACTGCTGCGGCTTCGGCGTCCACCACGGCGGCGAGTTTGGGCAGGTCGCGGGCATCGGCCCAGTCGTCGGAGGCAAGAAGGACGGTTGAGGCGCCGTCGGTCAACGGGGTGGAGTTGCCTGCTGTCATGGTGGCGCCGGCGCCCAGGTTCCTGCCGAACACCGGCTTCAGCGATGCCAGTTTTTCCAAGGAAGTATCAGCGCGGAGGTTGGCGTCCCGCGTCAGTCCCCGGTAGGGAGTCAGCAGGTCGTCGAAGAAGCCTGAATCATAGGCGGTTGCGAGGTTACGGTGGCTGTTCAGTGCCAGTTCGTCCTGCGCTTCGCGGGAAATCTGCCACTGCGCCGTGGTCAGCGCCTGGTGCTCCCCCATGGACAGGCCGGTGCGCGGTTCCGCGGTACCGGGTGCCAGCGGGGCCAGGTCCTTTGGCCGGAGGCGGCTCAGGATCTGGAGCCGCTGTGGAAGCGACTTGGCGCGGTTGAGGTCAAGGATGATGTCGCGGAGCCCCTCGCTGACCACCACGGGGGCATCAGAGGCTGAGTCCACGCCGCCGGCGATGGCGGAATCGATCTGTCCCAGCTTGATCTTGTTGGCCAGCCCCACCACGGTTTCGAGCCCGGTGGCGCATGCCTGCTGGAGGTCGTACACCGGGGTTTCGGCGGACAGTGCAGACCCCAGGACGGCTTCCCGGGTGAGGTTGAAGTCCCTGGAGTGCTTCAGGACGGCTCCTGCGGCAACCTGTCCGATCCGTTCGTCCTGGAGGCCGAACCGTGCGATCAGGCCGTCAAGGGCTGCGGTCAGCATGTCCTGGTTGGAGGACTTTGCGTAGGCGCCGCCGGCGCGCGCGAAGGGAATCCTGTTGCCGCCAACAATCACCGCCTTGCGCGGCGCAGAAACTGCTGGTCGAACTGATTCGTCAGGTGCTGGCGTGGACTGTCCGTCGATGGACATGGGTGGCTCCTCTGCTCACATGCGGTTACCGATACCCAGCGTACCTGATACGCTGGGTATCGTGAACTTCCACACTTCCAGCCTTCCGCTTACCGTCGAGCTCCCGCCTGCCGCCAGTTCAGACGGCCGCTCGGCACGCTGGCAGAGTCACCGCGAGGAACGCCGCCGGGAGCTGATCAAGCAGGCCCGCAGAGCGGTCCATGCCCTCGGAAGCGATGCGTCCATGGAGGAGATCGCCACCGCGGCAGGAACCTCCAAGTCCGTTTTCTACCGCTACTTCGGGGACAAAGCCGGCCTGCAACAGGCGGTGGGGGAAGTGGTCCTGAGCCAGATGCAGAACCGCATCAAGGAAGCCGCGCAGAGTGCCGTGACGCCGCGGGAAGGCTTGCTCGCGATGGTCTCGGCCTACCTGCAGATGGCGGACACCAGCCCCAGCGTCTATGCATTCGTCACCAGCTACACCCCCGCCGAGCCCACGGAACCCACATCTCCCGCGACGTCGGCCGGCGCCCTGGGCCACTTCTTCGATGCCATTGCGGACATGATCGCTGCGCCCATGCGCTCCCACCTGGGTGATGTGGGGGAAACGGTCATCGGGTTCTGGCCCCGGGCCGCGATCGGCCTGGTACGGAACGCTGGAGAGCAATGGCTCAACACTCCGGACTCCCCCACCAAGCCCAGCCAGGAAGCCATGGCCCGCCACATTACGGCGTGGCTGTGTGTTGGCATAGCACCCGAACTCACCCCCGCCCCACCGACCACCAAGTTATCCGCCAAAGAAGGACTGTGACATGACTGACGTAGTGGACCGCACCGCCCGAAAAGGGCTCCGCTCCCCGGCAACCCCGGCAGCCAACCCCGTAGCCGACACCCCTGCACCCGCCGTCGACGTCGCGGCCCTGGGCCGGCAGCTCCTGGGAAAGTGGGCCGATGTCCGGCTCCAAGCCCGGGACCTGGCTGCACGGCCGGAATTGCACAAGGTCGAAGGCCTGACACATACGGACCATCGCCAACGGGTATTCGGCCAGCTGCAATACCTCGTGGACAACAACGCCGTCCACCGCGCATTCCCGGCGGAACTGGGCGGCTCCGACGACCACGGCGGAAACATCGCCGGGTTCGAGGAACTCGTGGTGGCGGATCCTTCACTGCAGATCAAGGCCGGGGTCCAGTGGGGGCTGTTCGGTTCGGCCGTCATGCACCTGGGCACGGCCGAACACCACGCCAAGTGGCTGCCGGGCATCATGAGCCTGGCCATCCCCGGTTGCTTCGCCATGACGGAAACAGGGCACGGCTCGGATGTTGCCAGCATCGCCACCACGGCCACCTATGACCCCGATACCGAGGAATTCATCATCCACACCCCGTTCCGTGCAGCGTGGAAGGACTATATCGGCAACGCTGCCACGGACGGACTGGGAGCAGTGGTGTTCGCCCAGCTTGTCACCAGGGGAGTCAACCACGGCGTCCACGCACTCTATGTTGACCTCCGGGACCCGGACACCAAGGAGTTCCTGCCCGGCATCGGCGGCGAGGATGATGGCATCAAGGGCGGCCTGAACGGGATCGACAACGGCCGCCTGCACTTCACGAACGTCCGCGTCCCGCGCACCAACCTCCTGAACCGGTACGGCAACGTGGACGCCGATGGCGTCTACACGTCCCCCATTGCGAGTCCCGGCCGCCGCTTCTTCACGATGCTGGGAACGCTGGTCCAAGGCCGCGTGTCCCTGGACGGCGCTGCCGTTGCCGCGTCCAAGCTGGCGTTGAAGGCGGCCATCCAGTACGCCACCGAACGCCGCCAGTTCAACGCTTCGTCCCACACCGACGAGGAAGTCCTGCTGGACTACCAGCGGCACCAGCGGAGGCTTTTCACCCGCCTCGCCACCACCTATGCTGCCGGCTTTGCCCATGAACAGCTGCTGCAGAAGTTCGACGACGTCTTCTCCGGCGCGCACGACACCGACGCGGACCGCCAGGACCTCGAAACCCTGGCGGCGGCGCTTAAGCCGCTGAGCACCTGGCACGCGCTGGATACCCTGCAGGAGTGCCGGGAGGCATGCGGCGGTGCCGGATTCCTGATCGAGAACCGGTTCGCCTCGCTCCGGGCCGACCTTGACGTCTATGCCACGTTCGAGGGCGACAACACCGTGCTGCTGCAGCTTGTGGCCAAGCGCCTGCTCGCCGACTACGCCAAGGAGTTCCGGAACGTGGACTTCGGCGTGCTGGCGCGCTACGTGGTAAACCAGGCGGCCGGCGCCGCGGTCCACCGCACCGGCCTGCGCCAGGTGGCGCAGTTCGTGGCGGACACCGGGTCGGTCCAGAAGGCTGCGATCGCCCTCCGCGACGAGGAGGGCCAGCGCGCGCTCCTGACCGACAGGGTGCAGACCATGGTGGCTGAGGCGGGTGCCGCACTCAAGGGCAGCAAGCGCCTCTCGCAGGACAAGGGCGCCGCCTTGTTCAACAGGCACCAGAACGAACTAATCGACGCTGCCCAGGCACACGCAGAGCTGCTGCAGTGGGAGGCCTTTACCGAGGCGCTCCAGCAGGTGGCCGACCCGGGCACCAGGAAGGTCCTGACCTGGCTGCGGGACCTCTTTGGCCTGTCCCTGATCGAGAAGAATCTGTCCTGGTACCTCATGAACGGCCGCCTCTCCATGCAGCGGGCACGGACAGTGGGCGGCTACATCAACCGGCTGCTGGAGAGGATCCGTCCCCACGCCGTGGACCTGGTGGACGCTTTCGGCTACGGGGAGGACCATGTCCGCGCCGCCATCGCCACGGGTGCCGAAAAGGTGCGCCAGGACGAGGCCCGTGCGCACTTCCGGAATGAGCGTGCCAGTGGCCAGGCTCCGGTGGACGAGAAGGTCCTGATCGCTAAGACCGCGGCCGGCCGCAACGGCTGAGACACACGGGCCGCCCCCTCGGGTGGCATAACGACGACGGCGCCGCTCCCCTTCCACGGGGGCGGCGCCGGCGTCGTTTTCTGCGTGGAACGCTCAGCTGGTGGCGGTCAGCACCGAACGGTAGACCTCAAGGGTGGTCTCGGTGATGGATTCCCAGGAGAAGTGTTTTTCGGCACGTTCCCGGCCGGCCTGTCCCATGGCGCGGGCACGCTCGGGATCTGACACCACTTCGGTGAGGGCTGCTGCGAACTCCTTGACGAACTTCTCCGGATCCAGCGGCGTTCCTGTACCGTCGGTCACCTGCTCCAGGTCCACCAGGAGCCCGGTCGTGCCGTGCTCCACCACTTCGGGGATGCCGCCGGTGGCGCTGGCCACCACGGCTGCCCCGCAGGCCATCGCCTCGAGGTTGACGATTCCGAGGGGTTCGTAGATGGAGGGGCACGCGAACGCTGTGGCGTGGCTGAGCACCTGGATCAGCTCATGGCGCGGCAGCATCCGCTCGATGAGGACAACGCCCGTGCGCTGCTTCTGCAGGTCCTCGATCAGTGCGGCGGTTTCCGCTGCCAGCTCGGGGGTGTCGGCCGCGCCCAGGCACAGGACCAGCTGAACGTCGGCGGGAAGCTTCGCGGCGGCCCGCAGGAGGTAGGGGACGCCCTTTTGCCGCGTGTTTCTTCCCACAAAAACGACGCTAGGTTTGGCTGGATCGATGCCCAGGGCGCGGACGGCGTCGTCATTCTCGTCACGCTGCCACAGCGCAACATCGATGCCGTTGTGGACCACCCGGACCTTCTCCGGGTCCACGTTGGGGTAGCTGCGCAGGATGTCCTGCCGCATGCCCTCCGAAACGGCGATGATGGCGGCCGCAGCTTCGTACGCCGTCTTCTCCACCCAGGACGAAAGGGCGTAGCCACCGCCGAGCTGCTCAGCCTTCCAAGGACGCAGCGGCTCGAGGCTGTGGGCACTGAGAACGTGCGGAATTCCGTGAAGCAGCGACGCCAGATGCCCCGCCATGTTGGCGTACCAGGTGTGCGAATGGACCACGTCGGCGCCTTGGACATCCGGCACGATGCGGAGGTCCACGCCCAGGGTCTGGACCGCGGCATTGGCCCCGCCGAGGTCCTCCGGCACCTGGTAGGACGTCACCGTCGCCCCGTGGTAGTCAGCGTCCCGCGGCGCCCCGAAAGCACGAACCTGCAGGTCAACATGCTTACTAAGCACCCTGCTCAATTCGGCGACGTGCACCCCGGCGCCACCGTAGATCTCCGGCGGAAACTCTTTAGTCACAATGTCTATACGCACAAGACCCAAGGTAGTCCTTCACGCATAACTGTTCTAGTGTGAAGGAGTCCGGGTGCACCGGACTGTCTTGGGAGTTACGAAGGCGTACAGGAGCGACCACCATGCCGTTAAATAAGAAAGTCCTGGCCATTGTCCTCGCAGGCGGCGAGGGAAACAGGCTGATGCCACTGACGGCAGACCGGGCCAA
This sequence comes from Pseudarthrobacter sp. MOO14, assembly GCF_058267675.1. Classification (NCBI taxonomy): domain Bacteria; kingdom Bacillati; phylum Actinomycetota; class Actinomycetes; order Micrococcales; family Micrococcaceae; genus Pseudarthrobacter; species Pseudarthrobacter sp. MOO14. The sequence goes on along the minus strand of NZ_CM177849.1, from coordinate 219,493 downwards.
ACCCGCCGTGCCCTTTGCCGGCAGCTACCGCCTTATCGATTTCGCGTTATCCAACCTTGTGAATTCCCGCTACCTGCAGATCGTCGTCCTGACCCAGTACAAGTCGCACAGCCTTGACCGCCACATCTCCGAGACCTGGCGCATGTCCACCCAGTTGGGCAACTACATCGCTTCCGTTCCCGCCCAGCAGCGCGTGGGCAAGAGCTGGTTCCTTGGCAGCGCCAACGCCATCTACCAATCCCTGAACCTCATCCATGACGCCAACCCCGACATCGTCGTCGTGGTCGGCGCGGACCACGTCTACCGCATGGACTTTGCCCAGATGGTGGCCCAGCACGTCCACAGCGGCGCCAAGGCCACGGTCGCGGCCGTACGGCAGCCGCTGCACATGGCCGATCAGTTCGGCGTCATCGAAGTGGACCAGAACGACTCGCAGAAGATCGCCGCGTTCGTCGAAAAGCCGGCCAGCACGCCGGGCCTGGCGGCGGACCCGTCCCAGTTCCTGGCCTCCATGGGCAACTACGTATTCGACGCTGACGCCCTGGTGGCAGCCCTGCATGTGGATGCCGAGCGGCTGGACACCAAACACGACATGGGCGGCGACATCATCCCCTACTTCGTCAACCGTGGTGAAGCAGGTGTCTACGACTTCACGCTCAACGACATTCCCGGCTCCACCGACCGTGACCGCACCTACTGGCGCGACGTGGGCACCATCGACTCCTTCTACGATGCCCACATGGACCTCATCTCCCCGATGCCGGTGTTCAACCTCTACAACTCCGAGTGGCCCATCTACACCCGGCAAAGCATCTCGCCGCCCGCGAAGTTCGTCCGGGGCGACAACAACACGGTGGGAACGGCCCTGGACTCGATCGTGGCCAGCGGCGTGGTCATCTCCGGCGGCATCGTTGAAGGCTCCGTCCTTTCCAACGACGTCTACGTGGCCACGAGCGCCAGGATCACGGACTCGGTCCTGATGGACAAGGTTCAGGTTGGAGCGGGCGCCGTGATCAACCGGGCCATCCTGGACAAGAATGTCAAGGTGCCGGCAGGGGCTGCCATCGGCCTGGACCCGGACCTGGACCGGGCGCGTGGTTTCAAGGTCACCGAATCCGGCATCACCGTCCTGGCCAAAGGCCAGCAGGTACCGGAACCCGGCGACGACGAACGGCAGCTGGCCGCCCGACACCTGGGGCTCATGCCAAACGCCGTCAAGGCTGCGGCTGACCAGTACCCCGAGGTCCGCGAGACCGTGGGCAAGGTGGCCGGGACGCACGCGGCCGCCGCGGCGCAGGCCTCACCGGACGGCGCCAGGGTGTCCTGACCTAGTACTGACGGCAAGAGCATACGGCGCGGGCCGGAGCACCTGGACGGTCCTCCGGCCCGCGCCGTACGCTGTAAAATTTGGCTAATGAGCTCCCCCGATCTGACCCCTGAGGAAATCCAGGCCTGCCTCAAGGTCCTGAATACGATCCACGCGTACGACGAGGAGCACCCCGACTACGTTTCGGTGCGCCGCGCCACCGGCAAGATGTTCAAGGCCGTCAAGCGCCACCGCAGGGTCACCAAACGCGATTCCATTGCCGAAGCCGACCGGGCAGTCATCGCCCAAACCGCCACCGCTGCCCCGGACCGGATCGACGACGAAACCCGCGGCAACAAACTGGCCCCGTCCGCCACCGGAAACATCGCCGGCCACCTCATCCGGTCACGTCCGTGCTACATCTGCAAGCAGCATTACACCCAGGTGGATGCCTTCTACCACCAGCTCTGCCCCGAATGCGCGGCCTTCAGCCACAGCAAGCGCGACGCACGCGCTGACCTCACCGGCCGGCGTGCGCTGCTCACCGGCGGCCGCGCCAAGATCGGGATGTACATCGCCCTCCGGCTGCTCCGGGACGGTGCCCATACCACCATCACCACCCGCTTCCCCAAGGACGCCGCCCGCCGGTTCGCCGCCATGGAGGACAGCGCCGACTGGCTGCACCGGCTCCGGATCGTCGGCATCGACCTCCGTGATCCGGCCCAGGTGATGGCATTGACCGATTCGCTGGACGAGGCCGGGCCGCTGGACATCATCATTAACAACGCGGCCCAGACCGTCCGCCGGTCAGGCAACGCCTACAAGCCGCTGGTGGATGCCGAGGATGAGCCGTTGCCCCCGGCCCTGGAACACGCCAACGGTGGTCCCGAGTTGCTGACCTTCGGCCACGCCCATGACAAGCACCCCCTGGCCCTGGCCGGCAGCGTGACCGAACACCCGGTCCTGGCCGGCGATGCGATCACGTCGCTCGCCCTGTCCACCGGCTCGGCGTCACTGGAACGGATTGCGTCCGGGACGGCCATCGACGCCGGGGGGCTGGTCCCGGACCTGGCCACCATCAACAGCTGGACCCAGGTGGTGGACGAAGTGGATCCGCTGGAAATGCTCGAAGTCCAGCTCTGCAACGTCACGGCCCCGTTCCTGCTGGTCAGCCGCCTTCGCGGGGCCATGAAACGGTCCACGGCGCGACGAAAGTACATCGTGAACGTCTCCGCCATGGAAGGCCAGTTCTCCCGGGCCTACAAGGGGCCGGGACACCCGCACACCAATATGGCCAAGGCAGCGCTGAACATGATGACCCGCACCAGCGCCCAGGAGATGCTGGACACCGACGGCATCCTGATGACGGCCGTGGACACCGGGTGGATCACCGACGAACGGCCCCACTTCACCAAGGTCCGGCTCATGGAGGAAGGCTTCCACGCTCCCCTGGACCTGGTGGACGGCGCGGCCCGCGTCTATGATCCGATCGTCATGGGCGAAAACGGTGAGGACCAGTACGGTGTCTTCCTCAAGGACTACAAGCCCAGCCCCTGGTGATGGGCGTATGCTCACGGCATGAGCAACGAGTCATCAACCCAAGTGGAGAACCTGGAACACCACGATTGCTGGGCATTGCTGCGGACCGTCTCCGTGGGCAGGCTCGCGGTACTGGTGGACGGGCGGCCGGACATTTTTCCGGTCAACTACACAGTGGACGGGGGCACCCTGGTGTTCCGCACCGGCCAGGGCACCAAGCTCTCCGCCGCAACCGGTGAGGACGCCGCCGTCGCCGTGGAGGCAGACGGCGTGGACCCGGCCACTGGCCTGGCGTGGAGCGTGGTGATCAAGGGGACCGCCGCACTGGTCACCAGCACCGAGGAGGTCCTCGATACCTCCCGCCTCTACCTGTTCCCCTGGCAGGCAGGACGCAAGGATGCGTTCGTGCGCGTCACCCCGGAGTCCATGACCGGGCGCCGCTTCAAAGTCACCGATCCGATGACCTGGTGGACGCAGATCAGCAGTTCGGCCAGGTCAGCACCGGAATAGGACGACGCCGGCACCTCCCCCGGCCGCGAGGGCCGGGGGCGCCGTGGTCAGGCGAGCTGGGTGATCTCGACGCTTACGTTGAGGGCGGACCCTCCACCGCCGGACAGGATGCCCTTCAGCGGAGGCACGTCCCGGTAGTCCCGGCCACGCGCCACCGTGACGTGGAAGTCCCCGGCCGGTTTGTGGTTGGTGGGGTCCCAGCTGCGCCAGTCCCCGTCCCACCATTCCAGCCAGGCGTGCGACTGCCCGGCCACGGTTTCGCCGATCCCGGCACCGGACCGCGGGTGCAGGTAGCCGGAAACATACCGGGCCGGAATGCCGCAGCTCCGCAGTGCACCGATGGCAAGGTGGGCCAAGTCCTGGCAGACACCCTGGCGCTGGCCCCAGGCCTCTTCCGCATTGGTGGTGACGGCGGTGGAGCCGGACATATACGTCATCTCGCCCCGCATCCAGGCAAAGACCGCCATGGCCGCCTCGTGCGGGTTCTTGCCGGCCACCACGCCGGGAACGATGCCCAGGACTTCCTCACCGGGGCCGCTCAGCCGGGACTGCGGCAGCCAGTCGCTGAACGTGTTCAGGGTGTCCGGCGACGCCAGGACGTCCCAGCCCACGATGTCCGCCTCGGTGGGGATCTTTTCCGCCCGGTGCACCTCCACAGTGATGTTGGAGACCACTTCGAGGTTGTCGTGCGGCATCTGCATGTCAAAGGCCGTCACCCGGGTGCCCCAGTAGTCACGGTAGGTGCTGACGGCTGCCTGGGACGGGGACACCTTGACCACGGATTCCAGCACTACCTGCTGGGAGTCCGTCAGCGGCGTCATCCGGGCTTCGTTGTAGGACAGCGTCACCCGCTTGTTGTATTTGTAGGCCGTCCTGTGGACGATGCTCAACCGGGTCATGACACTTCTCCCACCCAGGCAAGTTCGTCCGCCTGATTGAAGTACTTACGGGAAATGGCATCCGAGGCCTGGGAAACCGCCTTCTGCACCCGCTCCATGTGCTCTGGCAGTTCGGACATGAGGTCATCCGTCCGGTGGAACTCGAGGAAGGTCCGGGCCTGGCCAACGATGCGGCGGGCGTCGTTGATGAAGCCAACCCGCTGCGCGGACGGATCCAGCTTGGCAAGGCACTCGTCGGCGTCGCGCAGTGCGTAGACAATCGACCGCGGGAACAACCGGTCCAGGAGCAGGAATTCGGCCGCGTGCTGGTCGCCGAACGCTGCCCGCCGGGTCCGCAGGAACGATTCGTAGGCACCGGCGCAGCGGAGCATGTTGACCCAGGACATGCCCGCAGAGAGCACGTCGCGGGTCGAGAGCATCCGGGCCGTCATGTCGGCGCGTTCCAGGGATCGGCCCAGGACCAGGAAGAGCCAGCTTTCGTCGTGGCTGACCGTGGTGTCGGCCAGGCCGCTGACCATGGCCGTCCGCTCCAGGGTCCAGTTGCAGAAGCGGTAGGTGCCCACCACATCCTTGCGGTGCTGGCTGAGCCCGTAGTACGTGGTGTTCAGGCTCTCCCACAAACCGGACGAGACGGTTTCCCTTGCACGGCGGGCGTTTTCCCGGGCTGCCCCGAGGGACCCGGCGATGGACGTGGCGCTCGTCTTGTCGTAGGCCAGGGCGTGCAGCAGTTCGGGCAGGCCAAAGTCTTCGCTTTGCGGCCGGGCTCCCATTACCGCCAGGAGTTCCTGGGCAACGCTTCGGCGTTCCTCCATCGGGAGGTGGTTCAGGCGCTCCAGGTGCACGTCGAGGATGCGGGCGGTGCCGTCCGCCCGCTCCACATAGCGGCCGATCCAAAACAAGGACTCGGCAATACGGCTAAGCATTCGCGGCTACCTCCTGCGCGTCCGGAACGTTGAAAGAAAAATGCCCGACGGCGGCGCGGCTCACTGCTGCTGCTCCGACTGGCGGTCCCGCCAGTTGCTTTCCACGGGCCACACGGAGACCCGCTCGCGGACCGTGACCGACTGGCGGGGAACAGTTTCCACCGGCATCTGGGGTGAATCGGCGAGGACCCAGGTGTCCTTGGATCCGCCGCCCTGGCTGGAATTGACGATCAGGGACCCTTCCTTCAGCGCCACCCGGGTGAGCCCGCCGGGGAGCACCCAGACATTCTCGCCGTCGTTCACGGCAAAGGGCCTCAGGTCCACGTGCCGGGGACCGAATTTGTCCCCGCCGAGGGTGGGAACGGTGGATAGCTGCAGCACGGGCTGGGCGATCCAGCCGCGCGGATCTGCGATGATCCGCTGGCGGAGGGCGTCCAGTTCATCTTTGGAAGCGTCCGGGCCGATGACCAGTCCTTTGCCGCCGGACCCGTCCACCGGCTTGACCACCAGTTCGGCAAGGTTGTCCAGGGTGTACTCCCTGGCCTCCTTCTCCTCGAGGCGGAAGGTGTCCACGTTCGCGATGATGGGTTCCTCGCTGAGGTAGTAGCGGATCAGGTCAGGGACGTAACTGTAAACCAGTTTGTCGTCCGCCACGCCATTGCCCACGGCATTGGCGATGGTGACACCGCCGGCGCGGGCGGCGTTGACCAGGCCGGGGCAGCCGAGCATGGAATCGGAGCGGAATTGCAGCGGGTCCAGGAAGTCGTCGTCGATCCGCTTGTAGATGACGTCCACGCGCTGTTCGCCCGCGGTGGTGCGCATGTAGACACGGTTGCCGCGGCAGATGAGGTCGCGGCCTTCCACCAGTTCCACGCCCATGAGCCCGGCCAGGAGCGTGTGTTCGAAGTAGGCGCTGTTGAACACGCCGGGGGTGAGGACGACGACGGTGGGGTCGTCGACGCCGGCCGGCGCGGTCTTGCGCAGGGCCGAGAGCAGCCGGCGGGGATACTCCTCGACGGGCCTGATGAGCTGCTGGCCGAAGGCTTCGGGCAGGCCCTTGGCCATCGCGCGCCGGTTCTCCAGCACATAGCTCACGCCGGAGGGAACACGGACGTTGTCCTCCAGGACGCGGAACGTGCCGGCGGCGTCGCGGACGACGTCGATGCCGGAAATGTGGACCCGGACCCCGCCGGCCGGTTCAAAGCCGTGGACCTGGCGGTGGAAGTGTGCACTGGTGGTCACGAGCTGGCGCGGGATGACGCCGTCGGAGACCACCGTCATCTTGTCGTAGACGTCGTTCAGGAAAGCCTCGAGGGCGCGCACACGCTGGGCGACGCCGCGTTCCAGGACGCTCCACTCGGCGGCCGGGATGACGCGGGGAACGATGTCCAGCGGAAAGGGCCGTTCCTCGCCCGCGTAGTCGAACGTGACACCGCGGTCCAGGAAGGTGCGGGCCATCGAGTCCGCGCGCGCACTCACGTCCGCCAGCGAGAGTTTCCGGAGGGCGTCGGCCACCTGCCCGTACGAGTCCCTGGCCTGCTGGCCGGGGGCGAACATCTCGTCGTAGGCCCCGGTGCGGCCCGCGGCCTCGGAGTAATCCTGGAATAGGTCTGACATGTCCAATAGCCAACCATCTTTTTGTTTCGAATTCATTACTGCCATCCATTCTGGCGTGTTGGCACCGATGGCCCGGTTCGTACTTTACGGGCCTCTTCGGGCACAGTAGGTGAGTGCCAGACAGCAGAAGCCTCCCAGCGCCGGGCCACGGCGGTTCCCGTCGCCCGCTGGTCCGGCTCATGGCAGGCTTACTGACCGCGGCAGCCGCCGTTGCCGCCGCGTTTCTCGTGCACGGACTGGTTCCTGCCCTGCCGGCCATGACCGTTGCCGTGGTCCTGGGCGTCCTCGCCGCCAACCTGCCTGGATCGGGAGCGTGGACGGCCGGCCGTGCCAGGCCGGGTCTGGATTTCGCCGGCAAGCACCTGATGCGCGGCGGGATCGTGGTCCTGGGCCTGAAGGTCAGCGTCATGGACGTCCTGGGCCTGGGCTGGCCGGCGCTGGTCCTGATCGTGGGCGTCGTGGCTGCCAGCTTCGGCGGGACCTACGCGATCTGCCGCCTGTTCCGCCTGCCGCCGGTGACATCGCTGCTGGTGGCCACCGGGTTCTCCATCTGCGGCGCCTCGGCAATCGGCGCCATGGCCGCCGTCCGCCGCATCCGGCACGCGGATACGGTCCTGCCGGTGGCCCTGGTGACCCTCTGCGGAACCCTGGCCATTGGTGTCCTTCCCCTGCTTTCCCATCCGCTGGGGCTTTCCGCGGCCGTCTTCGGCGCCTGGACGGGTGCCTCGGTGCACGACGTCGGCCAGGTGGTGGCCACGGCGCAAACCGCCGGCACCGCGGCGCTGGCGATCGCCGTCGTCGTCAAGCTCACCCGGGTCCTGCTGCTGGCCCCGGTTGCCGCGCTGGCGGGGGCGCACCACCGCAGCGGCGCCCGGCCCCCGGCCGGGCCGGACGGTTCCACCGCGAAAAGGCCGCCGCTGGTGCCGTTGTTTGTCCTGGGGTTCGTTGCCATGGTGGCGCTTAGGTCAACGGGCTGGCTGGGTCCCGGCTGGCTCGAGGCCGGTGCCACCCTGCAGGACATCCTCCTGGGCGCAGCCTTGTTCGGGCTGGGCTCCGCGGTGCGGATCCGCACCCTGCTGCACACGGGCGGGCCGGCGCTCCTCGCGGCCCTCGCCTCCTGGCTCCTGATTGCCGTGCTGGGCCTTGCAGCCGCCTTCGTGATCGCGGGCTGAGTCAATCAAACGGCACCATGATTAGATAGCCGGGTGTCACATGAGAATCTGCAGCGCCGCGAAGCCGCTGAACGTTCAGTCCTGATCAGCACCACCAGTTACGACATCTCGCTGGATGTGCGGCAAGCGGCGGATCCGGCCGTCGCAGGGTATACGAGCCGCAGCGTCATCAACTTCACGGCTTCAGAGCCCGGCGCCAGCACGTTCCTGGATTTCATCGGCGGCGAAGTGCACAGCGTGTTCCTCAACGGCAAGGGCCTGCCGGTGGCGGAGGTGGTGGATGGCGCCCGGATCCGGCTGGACAACCTGCGGGCCGAGAACCAGGTGACCGTTACCGGCACGGCGTTGTACAGCCGCTCGGGCGAAGGCATGCACCGCTTCGTGGATCCGGCCGACGGCCAGTGCTACCTCTACACCCAGTACGAGCCGGCCGACGCCCGCCGGGTCTTCGCCAACTTCGAGCAGCCGGACCTCAAAGCCGCCTACACCTTCCATGTGACGGCGCCGGCCCACTGGCAGGTGGCATCCAACGGGGCAGAGGTGAACCGCACCCTGCTCACCAGCGATCCGGCTACCGCCCGGTGGGACTTCGCCACCACGCTGCCCCTGTCCACGTACATCACCACGGTCCTCGCCGGCCCCTACTTCAAGGCAGAAGACCGCTGGGAGGCAACGCTCGACGACGGCACCCGGCTGGACGTGCCGCTCGCCCTCTACTGCCGGGCGTCCATGGCGGCGTCCTTTGACCCGGAGGCGCTGTTCGGGCTCACCAAGGCGGGCCTGGACTTCTTCAACCGCCTCTTCGACTTCCCCTACCCTTGGGGGAAGTACGACCAGGCATTCGTGCCCGAGTACAACCTGGGCGCCATGGAAAATCCCGGCCTGGTCACCTTCACGGAAAGCTACGTCTTCACGTCCCGTGCCACGGATGCGCAGTACCAGGCCCGGGCCAACACCCTGATGCACGAGATGGCGCACATGTGGTTCGGCGACCTGGTGACCATGCAGTGGTGGGACGATCTTTGGCTCAAGGAGTCGTTCGCCGACTACATGGGCACCCTGGGCGTGGACCAGGCCACCGGCTGGGGCACCGCCTGGGTCAACTTCGCCAACAAGCGCAAGGCCTGGGCCTATGTGCAGGACCAGCTCCCCACTACCCACCCGATCGTGGCGGACATCCCCGACCTCGAAGCCGCCAAGCAGAACTTCGACGGCATTACCTACGCCAAGGGCGCCTCGGTGCTGAAGCAGCTGGTGGCCTACGTCGGCTTTGACGCCTTCATCGCCGGATCGCGGGAGTATTTCCGCAACCACGCCTATGGAAACACCACGCTGGCCGATCTCCTTGAGGCCCTGCAGGCCGCTTCCGGCCGGGATTTGACCGATTGGGCCCACCAGTGGCTGCAGACCTCCGGGATCTCCACCTTGTCCGTTCAGGTAGGCGCCGGCGGTTCCGGCGACGGCCTGCCGGCAGGGGTGGCCATCGTCCAGGAAGCAGTGGACCCGGCCACCGGACGCGAAGAGCTGCGGCCGCACCGCCTTCGGGTCGGCTCCTACGATTTCGACGGCGAGGGCGCGCTGGTCCGTACCAGGAGCTTTGAGACCGACGTGGCGGGCGCCAGGACGGAACTCCCCCAGCTTGCCGCACAGCCACGGCCTGCCCTCATCCTGGTCAACGATGACGACCTGACGTACGCCAAGGTACGGCTGGACCCGGACTCCCTGGCGACTGTCCGCGCCGCCCTGGACCGGATCACCGACCCCATGGCCCGCGCCCTCTGCTGGACGGCCTTGTGGAACTCTGCCCGCGACGCGCAAAGCCCAGCCGCCCTCTATGTGGACGCCGTAGCCGCGTTTGCCCCCGCCGAGACCGGAATCGGCGTCCTGTTGAACGTCCTCGACAACGCGGCCACCGCCGTCGAACACTATGTCCCGCCGGCAGCCAGGGACTCGGTCCGCGCGTCCTTCCTCGCCACCGCGGCAACCGAACTGGACCGGGCCACACCGGGTTCAGACCAGCAACTGGCCTGGGCGCGGACCTTGGCGGGCTTCAGCAGGCACGATCCCGCCCTGCTCCCGCGGCTCCGCGGCCTGCTGGACGGCTCAGCTCCCGTGCCAGGCCTGGCCGTCGACGCTGAACTGCGCTGGCAACTGTGGCACGCGCTGGCCGCCAACGGACAGGCCACCGCCGCCGAACTCGATGCCGAACTCGCCCGGGACACCACGGCCTCCGGCCGCGCCGGCCACGCAACGGCGATGGCGGCCCGTCCCGAAGCCCACGTGAAAGCGGCAGCCTGGGACGCCGCCGTGAAGAAAGACGAGCTTTCCAACCAGTTGCTGTCAGCCACCATCAATGGTTTCAGCACGGCACCGGCACAGTTGCTTGACCCGTACGTCGGCCCGTACTTCGATTGCCTGCGGACCGTTTGGGCTGAGCGGAGCATCGAAATCGCCAGCCGGATCGTGCGCGGGCTCTACCCGTCATCGCAGGACTTGGCGCAGGGCGCGGCTCCTGAACAGCATGCAGTGGTCCGGCGGACGGATGACTGGCTGGCGGCCAACGGGGATGCACCGCGAGCCCTGCGCCGGATCATCATCGAACAGCGAAGCCACCTGGTGCGGGCGCTCACGGCGCAGGCCGCCGGCGTTTCGTCATCGGTCGGCGGGTAACCGCCGTGAGGCTACGGAACCCGGTAGAGCCACTCCTCGGTGCCGAATTTCGCAGCCACGCGTTCCTCGGCGGCTGCGAGCTCGTGCCCGGCCAGCTGTGACGGGGCGGCCCCGTAGCGCTCGCTGAACACCTCGATCATGGCTTCGATGATCGCCATCCGGGCAAGGCCCGTCTGCCGGCGGAGCGGATCGACGCGCTTCTTTGCGCTGCGGGTGCCCTTGTCAGAGAGTTTTTCCTTGCCGATCCGCAGCACCTCGACCATCTTGTCGGCGTCGATGTCATAGCTCATGGTCACGTGGTGCAGCATTCCCCCGTTGGCCAGGCGTTTTTGCGCGGCGCCGCCGATCTTTCCCTGATCCGTGGCGATGTCGTTGAGAGGGACGTAGAAGGCGTTGATACCGAGCTTCTCCAGTGCCGCCATGACCCAGGCGTCCAGGAACGGGTAGGAGTCGGCGAAGCTCAGCCCGTCCACCAGCGTCTGCGGCAGGTAGAGCGAGTACGTGATGCAGTTGCCGGCTTCCATGAACATCGCGCCGCCGCCGCTGATCCGCCGCACCACGTTGATGCCGTGCTTGGCCACGCCGTCGGGATCCACCTCGTTCTGGACGGACTGGAAGCTGCCGATCACCACGGACGGTTCCTGCCAGTCCCAGAACCGCAGGGTGGGAGTCCGCTCCCCCGCTCCGACGGCCTCGGTGAGAACCTCGTCCAGGGCAACGTTGATTTCCGTGGGGAGCACCGTGGGCGCAATGACGTTCCAGTGGTGGTCCGTCCAGGAGGTCGCCTTGGCAAGCGCGCGGCGGACCGTCACGGCCACGGCGTCGGCCGAAAAGCCGAACAGGACGGCCCCGGCCGGGAGGGCGGCCGTGACGGCAGCAGCAAGGTCCGCGGCCGTCGTCGTCTCCGGCAGTCCGGTCAATGCCCGGTTGATGTCTTCCAAGGCTTCGTCGGGTTCGAGAAAGAAGTCGCCGCTGACGGAGACCTCCGCCAGAGCCCCGTCCTCGACGTAAAGGTCGACCACGACGAGCTTGCCGCCCGGGACCTTGTATTCGCCGTGCAGTCGCGGGGTGCCGGCAGGATCAGTGGCAGGAAAGGGCTGGCTCATGCTTCCCATCCTGCCCCAAAAAACGGGTGCACGGTTAAAGCAGAACGCCCGCACCGTTTCCGGTGCGGGCGTCCAGCAACAAGCTTGGGCGAAGGAATTACTTCTTGCCGCCGAAGCCCTTGAAGCGAGCGTTGAAGCGCTCGACGCGGCCTGCGGAGTCCATGATGCGCTGCTTGCCCGTGTAGAACGGGTGGGACTCGGACGAGATTTCGACGTCGATGACCGGGTAGGTGTTGCCGTCTTCCCACTCGATGGTCTTGGAGGAAGACACGGTGGAGCGGGTCAGGAACTTCGTGCCGGAGGCCAGGTCGTTGAAGACAACAGCTTCGTACTTCGGGTGGGTATCAGACTTCATAATTGGACCTTTGTTCGCGCAACTGGATTTTGCCAGTTGCCAGGTATGAATGGGATGGCTGGGATCTGTCGGATCAGCCGAAGCTGAAAAAGCAGGACAACCAGCTATCCATCATAGACCAAGCCGAGGGGGCTGACGAACCGGCGCCCCTGTGAAGGTGCAGGTCACCCCCGTGCGCGCAACTCCCAGAACGCCACGGCTGAGGCCGCGGCCACGTTGAGGGAATCCACGCCGTTGCGCATCGGGATTTTGACGGCGAGGTCGACGGCGGCCAGGGTGCCGGCGCTCATGCCTGCACCTTCGGTGCCGAGCACCAGAGCGAGCTTGTCCGGATTGCGGGCTGCCACGGCGTCGACGTCCTCGGCGTCCGGCGTCAGCTCCAGCGCGGCGACCGTGAATCCGTGGTCCTTGAGTACCTGCAGGTCCCCGGGCCAGTCCTGCAGGCGCGCCCAGGGCACCTGGAAGACGGTGCCCATACTGACCCGGACGCTCCGGCGGTAGAGCGGATCGCCGCACCTCGGCGAGACGAGCACCGCGTCAATATCCAAGGCTGCGGCAGAGCGGAAGATAGCGCCCACGTTGGTGTGGTCCACGATGTCCTCCAGCACGGCCACGCGGCGGGCACCGGCGAGGAGCTCCGGCAGGGGCACCGGGGCCGGGCGCTGCATCGCCGCCATCGCGCCGCGGTGGAGGTGGAAGCCGGTGATTTCCTCCAGCAAGGCGGCCGAGCCAATGTACGCGGGAACGTCAGGGTAGGCCTGGAAGACGTCGTCGAGGTCCGCCATCCATTTCTCTGCCAGGAAGAATGAGCGCGGCGCATGGCCTGCCGCCAGCGCGCGGCGGAGCACCCGCGACGATTCGGCGATATACATCCCCTCGGCGGGCTCGCGGAGCTTGCGCAAGTGGACATCGGTCAGCGTGGTGTAGTCGCTTACGCGCGGGTCATCGGCGGATTCGAGGTAGTGGAAGGTCACCCGGTGATTATTTCAGCAGGTTGGCGATCATAACGCCCAGGGCCACGATGCCCAGGCTGAAGATGACCGCCCGGAGGACGCGCGGCGAGAGCTTCCGGCCCACCTTGGATCCCATCAGGCCGCCGATGGTGGAACTGACGGCGATCAGCAGCACCACCAGCCAGTTGATCCGGTCGAAGGCGAAGACCAGGTAGGAGATGGCGGCCACCATGTTCACGCCGAGGACCAGGATGTTCTTCATGGCGTTCGCGTTCTGGATGGTCCCGGTGAGGAACACCCCGAGGATTCCTACCAGCAGGATTCCCTGTGCCGCGACGAAATAGCCACCGTACACGCCGGCCAGGTACACGAGCACCACCAGGAGGATCCCGTGGCGCTTGTCCCGTACGGCGTGTTCGGGATTGGCCTCGCGGTTGCGGACCCAGTCCTGGAGCCTGGGCTGGAAAACCACCATCAGCAGCGCCAATACCAAGAGCACGGGAGCGACATAATGGAAAACCTGTTCGGGCAGGTGCAGCAGCAGCCACGCCCCGGTGATCCCGCCGAGGACCGACGCCGGCAGGAGCCGGAGCACCTGGCGGCCCCGCCCTGCGAGCTCCCGGCGGTAGCCGAACGCACCGGCCGCGGTACCGGCCACGAGGCCCATGGCGTTGCTCATGGAAGCTACAACCGGGGCCACCCCCAGGGCGATGAGGACCGGGAAGGTGACCAGGGTCCCGGAGCCAACTACTGCATTGATGGTGCCGGCCCACAGGCCGGCGACGAACACAATGGTGCTGCTGAAAAATTCCACAACGGTTCGGCAGGCGTGGCTTAGCGGCGTGCTGTAGCTGTGTAACGGCCCGCGTTTTCGGACACATCCAAGGGAAGGCCGAAAGTAGTGCTCAGGTGTTCTTCGGTGAGGACCTCGGTGATGGGGCCGGCGGCCACCACGCCTCCGTCCCGGAGCAACATGGCGTGCGTGAAGCCGGGGGGCACTTCTTCGAGGTGGTGCGTGACCAGGACCATGGCCGGAGCGGCCTCGTCGCGGGCGAGCTCGCCAAGCTTGTGCACCAGTTCTTCACGTCCCCCAAGATCCAGGCCTGCGCCCGGCTCATCCAGCAGCAGCAGCTCGGGATCGGTCATCAGGGCGCGGGCGATCTGGACGCGCTTCCGCTCCCCCTCGGACAGGGTGGCGAAGGTCCGGTTGAGCAGCGGTCCCATGCCCCAGTCGTTCAAAAGCCGGAAGGCGCGCCGTTCGTCGTCGCGCTCGTACCCTTCCCGCCAGCGTCCGGTGACACCGTACGCCGCGGTGACCACCACGTTGAGGACATTCTCATGCTCAGGGATCTGGGTGGCCAAGGCCGCCGATGACAGGCCAATGCGTGGCCGGAGCTCGAAGACGTCCACCCGGCCAAGGACTTCGTCAAGGATGCCGGCCGTGCCGCTGCTGGGGTGGAGCCGTGCTGCGGCAATCTGGAGGAGGGTGGTTTTGCCGGCACCGTTCGGGCCAAGGATGACCCACCGCTCGCCCTCGTTGACCTGCCAGTCGACCTTGTCCAGCAGGGTCTTCTTACCACGGACAACGCTGACGGAGTCCAGTTCCAGAACATCACTCATAGGAATAGACACTAGGACAAAAAAGATGATGACTGATAACCGGCGTGAAGGTCCCCGGGAACCCCCGAAGGCGGGTGCGCAACGAATGCAGGGGACCTTGTTGCCGCTCGATAAGATTGCAGGCATGACTTCGAACGTTACTGCGGTCAGCTATGGCCAAAATTTGACCCCCGACGGGCTGGAGCAGCTGCGTTCCGTCCTTGCTGCACAGGGCGCCGAGGTGCTGTCCGAGAGCGGCCTGGGCGATGACCGCTACCAGGTGTCCCTGGCCGAACTCGCCTTTCCCGACAACACGGCGGCCGGGCTCGCGTCCCTGCGGCGGGCCGTGGCAGAGGCCGCGATCGAGGGTTTTGACACCGCCCTGGTGCCGGCCGGGCTGCGCGCCGCCGAACGGAAGCTGCTGATCATGGACGTCGATTCCACCCTGATCCGGCAGGAGGTTATCGAACTCCTGGCCGCGTACGCCGGCAAGCGGGAAGAAGTGGCCGCCGTGACCGAGGCCGCCATGCGCGGCGAACTGGATTTCGCGCAGTCCCTCCACGCCCGGGTGGCTGTCCTCGCGGGGCTGCCGGCCGACGTCGTCAATTCCGTCCGCCACGAAGTGCAACTCAGCGAAGGGGCCGCCGAACTGGTTGCCGCGTTCAAGGCCGCAGGCCACGTGGTGGCTGTGGTCTCCGGTGGCTTCAACCAGATCCTCGCACCGATCGCCGCGGACCTTGGCCTGGACTACTGGCAGGCCAACGAACTGGAAATCGTGGACGGTGCGCTGACCGGCAAGGTGCTCGGCGCGGTGGTGGACCGGGCCGCGAAGGAGAAGTACCTGCGCGAGTGGGCCGCGGCGGAGGGCATTGCCCTGGAACACACCGTTGCCGTAGGCGATGGCGCCAACGACCTGGACATGCTCGGCGCCGCCGGCATCGGGGTGGCGTTCAACGCCAAGCCGGCCGTCAGGGCGGTAGCGGATGCCGCAGTGAACATGCCTAACCTGGATGCCGTCCGCTACATCGCTGGGGTCTGAGTCCCTGCAAACAACTGATGGGCTCCGCTTGGCGGAGCCCATCAGGGGTTTAAGGGGTACAACAGCGGGCGGCTACTGGACGCCCTTGCCGAAGTAGTCTGCGCCGCCGGCATACTCGGTGTGGCCGGACTCGACGTCGGCCGTTGCCATACCGGCCACAACCTGGGCGAATTCCTCCACGGAGTACAGCTTCCCGGCTTCGGCGCGGCGTGCCTCGATGGCACCTGGCGTGGAGCGGTCCAGGAGCGTGGCGGTGACGGTGCCTTCGATCATGTCCCCGGAGACCACCACGAGGGAGATGCCCTTCTCCGCGAGGTTGGGGATCAGTTCCCGGAGGGCGTCCTCACCGGCGCGCTTGCTGCGGGCAACGGGCTCGTAGGCTTCCATGGTGGGAACGGTGTTGATGAAGTGGGCCTGGTGGCTGGTGACAAACACCACGCGGGAGCCTTCCCGCATGAGAGGCACGGCGGCGTTGAGCATGTTCACCTGCGCGTCGCGGTTCAGTTTGAGCGCGTAGTCCTCCCCCATCCCCGTTTCCATGCCGCCGGAGGCGTTCAGGACCAGGATGTCCAGGGACCCGAAGTTTTCCATGGCCGCGCTGGCCAGCGCCTGCACGCCTTCCTGCGTGGTGAGGTCGGCACCGACGGCTACCGCCCGGCCGCCGTCGGCCTCGATTCCCTGTACCACTTTGTTGGCGCGGGGCGCCTTCTGGCGGTAATTGACGACGACGGCGGCGCCTTCCGAGGCGAGGATCTTGGCTACGTCCGCGCCGATGCCCCGCGATGATCCGGTGACGATGGCCGTCTTGTTGTCCAGCAGTCCCATACGAGCTTCCTTTGTTCGAAACATCCAAATCGTTGTGGCCTGCAGTCCATCATGCCAGCGGCTGTTCCCAATGCCTTTGTCCGACCTCGACAAATAAGGGCCACCGGCCTAGTGCACTGCAGGGCCGTGGGCGGGGCCGGTCAGTGCCCCATGCCCAGGCCGCCGTCCACCGGGATGACGGCCCCGGAGATGTAGGCGGCTTCGTCGCTGGCGATCCAGCGGACCACATTGGCAACCTCTGACGCTTCGGCGAAGCGGCCGGCCGGAATGCTGGCCAGGTAGTCCTTCTGGGTTGCTTCGGGGAGTTCGGCGGTCATGTCGGTATTGATGAAACCGGGGGCCACCACGTTGGCGGTGATGCCGCGTGAACCAAGTTCGCGGGTGAGGGACCGGGCGATGCCCACCAGTCCGGCCTTGGACGCGGAGTAGTTGATCTGGCCCGGAGCGCCATACAGGCCGGACACCGAGGAGATCAGGACGACGCGGCCCTTGCGCAGCCGGATCATCCCTTTGGACGCACGCTTGATGACGCGGAACGCGCCGGTGAGGTTGGTGTCGATCACGGAGGTGAAGTCGTCCTCGCTCATGCGCAGCAGCAGCGTGTCCTTGGTGATGCCGGCATTGGCCACCAGGACTTCGACGGGGCCGTGGGCGGCTTCCACTGCCTTGAAGGCTGCGTCCACGGAGGCCTCGTCGGTCACGTCGGCCTTGACGCCGAGGATTCCCTCCGGCAGCTGCGATTCACTGCGGTAGGTCACGGCCACTTTGTCGCCGTTGGCCAGGAATGCCTGTGCGATTGCCAGGCCGATACCGCGGTTTCCGCCGGTGATCAGGACGCTGCGGGCTGCGGAAACTGCTTCAGTCATAGAGGGCTCCGGTTTTCTGCGGCAGGCTGGGCCGCGGTTGCAGTGAGTGGTTTGGGCTGCCTCCGATCTTAGCGGCAGCCCCGGTACGGGTTTGGGCAGCACTGCCGATGGTGCGAGAATTGAGGGAAGCCTTTGGAGCGTGATTATTCACCGTGACCCTTGAAAACCATGCGGGACATTCCGCGCCCGGAGAACCGGGCCGGTTCTCCGGCGATACCGAGGTACACAGCATTACCGAAGCTGCTGGAGCGCACTCGGAGGACATGCGACAGCGGATGATCAAGTACGCCCTGGCAATGGGCATCCGTATGGTTTGCCTGGTCATGATTTTCGTGGTGGACGGCTGGTTCAAGATCATTGCGGTGGCCGGCGCGGTGTTCCTTCCCTGGGTGGCGGTGGTCATAGCCAACGGCAACGACAAGGCCGAAGGGCACAGCGACCTGCTGATCGATTCCGCGCCCCTGGCGGAGCTCGAAAGCCCGGCTCCCCCGGCCGAGGACGAAGAAGCAGGGAGCGCGGTGCTCCAGGGCGAACTGGTAGCAGACGACGAGGAACAGGGAGAGGAGCGGCAGGCGCCATGAGCCTTTTCGATTTCGCAGCAGGATCGGACATGGCATCGGAGTCAACGGCTCTCTGCTCGCGGAAGGCCTGCAGGTCCGAAGCGTCCTGGCAACTCCTCTGGAACAATCCCAAGATCCACGCTCCCGAGCGGCGGAAGACCTGGCTGGCCTGCGCGGAGCACCGGGTATGGCTTGAGGACTATCTGCAAACGCGGGGACTCTGGAAGGAAACCCTTCCCCTGCAGGCGGACGCGGTCCCCCTGGAGCAGGACATCTGAATGTACCGCTTCCTCTTCTCCAGCAAGTGGCTGGGCTATCTCCTGCTGGCCGCCATCTTTGCCACGGCCTGCGTCTTCCTGGGCCGCTGGCAAATGGACCGCCGCGCCGAAACCATTGCCGAAATCAACAGGGTCGTCAACAACTATTCGGCAACCCCCATCCCTTTCTCCCAGGCGAAGGACCAGTTCGCGCAGCTGGACCCGGCCAAGGAATGGACCCAGGTTGAGCTCAAGGGAACCTACGATGCTGCCGGCCAGCGCGTGGTGAGGAACCGGCCCCTCAACGGCCAACCGGGGTACGAGGTTGTTGTCCCGTTCCGGCTGGACAGCGGCGAAACCGTGGTGATCGACCGGGGTTGGCTGCCCATCGGAAACAAGAATCCCGGCAGTCCGGATTCGGTGCCGGCGCCCCCGGCCGGTGAGGTGACCGCCGTCGTGCGCTTGAAGCACAGCGAGCCCGAGCTGCAGCGCGGGGCACCCACGGGACAATTGGCGTCCATCGACCTGCAAACTTATGCGGCGCAACTGGGCTATCCGGTGTTCACGGGCGCGTACGGCCAGCTGGCCTCGGAAACGCCCGCTGTTGCCGACATGCCCGTGGCGTTCCCCAAGCCGTCCACGGACGAGGGGACGCACCTGTCCTACTCCCTGCAGTGGTTCGCGTTCGGCGTGCTCATGTTCGTCGGCTTTGGCTATGCGGCGCGGCAGCAGGCGCGCAACGCCGCGATTGACGCCGAGGATGAGGAGACGCCCGCCGACGGGGCCGTCCACTCCGCCGTCCCGGCCGCCCGCCGTCGGCCGGCACCAGCGCGGAAGCGCACCAAGGCGACGGCCGAGGAAGAAGAAGACGCCCTCCTGGACGCGCAGGGGTTCTAAGAATGAGCGGGTACGACGCCGGCCCGGTCGCCTTGGTGCGCTCGGCACTGCTCGAAGCAGGGTTACCGGATACGGTGCGGACTTTTGCCGCCGGCGTCCCCACCGCCCTGGCAGCGGCGGAAGCGCTGGGGTGCGACGTTGCGGCCATTACCAACAGCCTGGTTTTTGAGCTGGACGGCCGGCCGCTGCTGATCCTCGCCAGCGGCGCGGCGCGGGTGGACACGAAGCTGGTGTCCGGGCAGCTGGGCCACGGCAGGATCCGCCGGGCCTCCCCCGACTTTGTCCTGGAACACACGGGCCAGCAGGTGGGCGGCGTGGCACCGGTGGGCCACCCCGCGCCCATCAGGAGCCTCCTGGATACCAGCCTGCGGGAACACGAAGTGCTCTGGGCCGGAGCAGGCGACCATAACTCCATGTTCAGCATCACCTACCAGCAGCTGCTCCGCATGACCGCGGCCCGGGAGCTGACCGTCCGCTAGGCCAGGGTGATCAGGTCCAGGTAGTCCTCGTTCCAGAGGTCCTCCACACCGTCCGGGAGCATGACGACGCGTTCGGGGTTGAGGGCCTCCACCGCGCCCTCGTCGTGGCTGACCAGGACGACGGCGCCGGTGTAGTTCCGCAGGGCGCCCAGGATTTCGGCGCGGCTGGCGGGGTCCAGGTTGTTGGTAGGTTCATCGAGGAGCAGGACGTTGGCGCTGGAAGCCACGATGGTGGCCAGGGCCAGGCGGGTCTTCTCTCCGCCGGAGAGGACGCCGGCGGGCTTGTCGACGTCGTCGCCGGAGAACAGGAACGAGCCCAGGATGCCGCGGACCTCGGCGTCCTTCATGTCCGGCGCGGAGGAGCGCATGTTCTCCAGCACGGTGCGGTCGTGGTCCAGGGTTTCGTGTTCCTGGGCGTAGTAGCCCACCTTGAGCCCGTGGCCCGGGATGACCTCGCCGGTGTCCGGTGCGTCCACGCCGGCGAGCATGCGCAGCAGGGTGGTCTTGCCGGCGCCGTTGAGCCCCAGGATGACCACCTTGGAACCGCGGTCGATCGCCAGGTCCACGTCGGTGAAGATTTCCAGCGAACCGTAGGATTTGCTGAGCCCGTCCGCGGTGAGCGGGGTCTTGCCGCAGGGCGACGGATCGGGGAAACGAAGCGCTGCCACGCGGTCCTGCTCGCGGACCGCTTCCAGGCCGCTGAGCAGCCGTTCGGCACGCTTGGCCATGTTCTGCGCGGCGACGGCCTTGGTGGCCTTGGCCCGCATCTTGTTGGCCTGGTCCATGAGGACCTGTGCCTTCTTTTCGGCATTGGCGCGTTCACGCTTGCGGGCGCGCTCATCCGTCTCGCGCTGCTGGAGGTAGCGCTTCCAGTCCATGTTGTAGAAGTCGATCTGGGCACGGTTGGCGTCCAGCAGGAACACCTTGTTGACGGTGGCTTCCAGCAGGTCCGTGTCGTGGCTGATGACGATCAGGCCGCCCTGGTGGTTCTTCAGGAAGTCACGCAGCCAGGCGATGGAGTCGGCGTCGAGGTGGTTGGTGGGCTCGTCCAGCAGCATCGTCTCGGCATCGGAGTACAGGATGCGGGCCAACTCCACGCGGCGCCGCTGCCCGCCGGAGAGCGTCTTCAGCGGCTGGTTCAGCAGGCGGTCGGGGAGTGCGAGGTTGGAACAGATCGACGCCGCTTCAGCCTCGGCCGCGTAGCCGCCCGCGGCCAGGAACTCCGATTCCAGCCGGTCGTAGCGGTTCATGGCCTTCCGCTGGACCTCGGGGTCCTCGCTGGCCATCTCATCGTGCGCCTTGCGGAGTTTGCCGACGACGATATCGAGGCCACGGGCAGAGAGGATCCGGTCCCGGGCCAGCTGTTCCATGTCAGGGGTCCGCGGATCCTGGGGAAGGTAGCCGATTTCGCCGCTGCGGGTGACCTTGCCGGCAGCCGGAAGCCCCTCCCCTGCAAGGACGCGGGTCAGCGTGGTCTTGCCGGCCCCGTTCCGGCCCACCAGTCCGATCTTGTCCCCTTTGTCGATGCGGAAGCTCACCTGGTCCATGAGGAGCCGGGCGCCGGCACGCAGTTCAAGATCCTGGACAGTAATCACAGCAGGTAAGGCCTTTCACAAACAGGGATAAGCCGCGGCCCGGAGCGTCTGTGGTTGGGCGGGGCGGTAAACGGCCGGAGAACGGCACAGTCCAGTCTACCGTCCAGCGGGCCACCGCAATTTCAACGTCCGGGCCAGTGGACTATCGGTGCCGGCATCGGCCGTGGCGTGCGGATGCCGGCTTCCTGCACCCATGGAGAATGGGGTGCATGGAATTTGACCGTCTCCTCCAGGTCCGGCGCATCTATGCCCAGCCTGAAGCTTTGGAGCTGCCCCGTGGCCAGGAGATCGTGGCACGCTGGCCGGATGCGGACGTTGTGCTGGTGGAGAACCATTGGAACATTCCGGACGTGCACGGTGACGAAACGAACGTCCCGCGCTGGTCACGGATCAAGACGGAGGCGCTGGTACTCGGCGTGAAGAAGTCGCTGGCCGTCAAGCCCAATGGGCGTTCGGCGGACTTCATCGCACCCTCGACCGCCAACGGGTGCGCCATGGCGTGCGCCTACTGCTATGTTCCCCGCCACAAGGGCTACAGCAACCCGGTCACCGTGTTCGCCAACATCGGGCAGATCGCCGGAGCCATCGAACGGCATGCCGCCCGCCAGGGGATCAAGCTGGAGCCCAACCAGTGCGACGCTGAGCTCTGGGTCTATGACATCGGAGAAAACAGCGACTGCTCCGTAGACGCCCTGATCAGCGACAACGTGGAAGAGCTGGTCGCGTTGTTCCGCGAACTGCCCAACGCCAAGCTGTCCTTCGCCACGAAGTTCGTCAACCCCGCGATGCTGGAATGGGACCATGGCGGCCACACCAGGATCCGCTTTTCATTGATGCCCGCGGACCTGGCAAAGTCCATCGATGTCCGCACATCGCCGGTTGCCGACAGGATGGCCGCCATCAACGATTTTGTTGCAGCCGGCTACGAAGTGCACGTGAATTTCTCCCCGGTCATCATCACGGATACCTGGCTTGCGGACTGGGAACAACTGCTGCGCCAACTCGACGCAACCCTGACCCCCGAAGCCAAAGCCCAACTGGCGGCGGAGGTCATCTTCCTCACCCATAATGAGCAGCTGCATAAGGTCAACCTTGGCTGGCACCCGCAGGCAGAGGAGGTGCTGTGGCGTCCCGGCCTGCAGGAAGCCAAGGTCTCGTCGAACGGCTTCAGCAACGTCAGGTACCGCGCCCGGGCGAAGGCCGGTTACGTGCGGCAGCTCTCCACACTCGTCGCCGACATAGCGCCGTACTGCCGGATCCGCTACGCGTTCTAGCGGAGGCTGTTGTTCGCCGCGCGGCGTCAGCCCTGGTGATTCTCCGACTGCCGGCGGGCGGCCGCGTCATGGCCGTCCTTGGCTTCTTTGGCCTTGCCAAACGGCAGCACTTTCATCAGCGGGCCCACGACGGCCAGGACCACCAGGCCCCAGGCAAGTCCCAGTACCGCCGAGCACAAAGTGTTGACGAGCCACGCGAGGAGGCCGCCGACGGCTGGAACGGATTCCACCGGGTGCTCCAGGGCGTGGACGAGGTCGTAGGGTGCGTGCCAGCCGAGATCGTGGGCCCCCTGCAGCATGATGTGGCCGCCAACCCACAGCATGGCAATCGTGCCGACGAACGTGATGGCCGCCAGGACGGCCGGCATCCCCCTGACGAGCAGTTCACCGATGCGCTTGGAACGTGACGAGTCCTTGTCCATCAGGTGCAGCCCGATATCGTCCATTTTGACGATGAGGGCCACCGCACCGTAAACCAGCACCGTGATGGCAAACGCCACCAGCACCAGAATGAACGCCCGGACCCAAATGGATTCCGTTGCGACCTCATTCATGGAGATGACCATGATTTCGCAGGACAGGATGAAGTCGGTGGTGATGGCGCCCTTGACCACTTTTGCTTCGGCATCGTGCCCGCGCTCCACGGCCGGAGCCTCCCCGGCGTCATGATGGCCGCCACGGAACTTGTGCCAGACCTTCTCCGCTCCTTCATAGCAGAGGTAGGTACCGCCGAGCATGAGGATGAAGGGGATGATCCCGGGAACGAACGCACTGATGAGCAGCAGGGCCGGGAGGATGATCAAGAGCTTGTTGCGAATCGAGCCCCAGAAGATCTTTTTGATCATTGGCAGTTCCCGGGCCGGGTCCGCACCTGAGACGTACTGCGGGGTGACGGCGGCGTCGTCGATGACCACGCCCGCGGCCTTGGCTCCGGCCTTTGCGGCGCCGGCCGCGACGTCGTCCACCGAGGCGGCCGCGATCCGGGCCAGCGCTGCCACGTCGTCGAGCAGGGCGACGAGACCGCCGCTCACAGCCGGCCTCCGCGCAGTGTGCTATTGCGGCGGTGGGGATTTGGGGCAGGGTGCGTGATGGGCATGTTCGGAGTATATTGCAGGCCGCCGGGCGTCCTCAGCCCTTCTGCAGTTCCTCGGCGAACATCACAATGATTCCGCTGGGGCCGCGCACATAGGAGAGTTTGTAGACGTCGCCATACGTTGCGACGCCGCGCAGCGGGTGGCAGCCGTGCCTGGCAGCAATGCCAAGGGCATCCTCGATGCTGTCAACGGAGAAGGCCACTCGATGCATGCCGATTTCGTTGGGCAGGGTGGGCTCTGTGGGGATTGCATCGGGGTGGATGTATTCGAACAGTTCGAGGCGGCCGTTGCCGTCCGGGGTCTGGAGGAGGGCAATTTTGGCGTGGTTGCCGTCCAGGCCCACAGCCGTGTCTGCCCAGTCGCCGCTGACCGTGTCCCGGCCCAGGACGGTGAGGCCGAGGTCGGTGAAGAACGCGATTGTTGCTTCCAGATCGCTGACGGCGATGCCGACGTTTTCAAGTTTGATGGGCATACGGCACAGGGTACCAAGCAGGCGCTTCCCGCAAACCCCTCTGTTTTGGTGCGCAGTCTGCTGCCTGAGTCCCGCTCATGGCGGCAGACAGATGTGCCGACATGTCGTGTGACAGTGCGAGGTGAGGGCCGTCACGCGACGCCGAGTGCATGGATGCGCGAGGATCTCACCGATCTCAAAGGCGTACGCCGCCGACACCGCATCGGCCCGATCGGCGTGCCGAGATGCGAAAGATTCACCCACCTATTCCAGGAGCTGGCACCGCTGGGACAGTCCTTAAACCGGCGTAACCAGTATTCGGCTGGGTTGGGGTCGTCCAGTGGTCGAGCGATTGTCCGGCTGGAAGTCAGTGGCGAAGCCACAGCGTACCCGGGCGGGACGCCTCGGCAATGCGGCAGCGCCCAGCCCAGTTGCGGACCGCCGCTGGGATCTTGACCTCATACTTGCATCTTGCAACTATGAGCCGCATGAGCCTCTTCATCACCTGCCCGGTTGACAGCGTTGAACGCGCAACCGCTTTCTACACCGCACTGGGCTGGACTCTCCAACCGGAAATGTCCAATCAGAACGTGTCATGTTTCGCGATCGCACCAGAGCAGTTCGTCATGCTCGGCAGCCGCGAGATGTATGCGAGCGTCGGCGGCGCCGAGGAGCTGGTAGGCGGACCCGATACGCCGTCAAAGGTCACTGTCTCGTTTGATGTCGGGAGCCGTGAGGCGGTCGATGAGCTCGTTGAGCGCGCCGGTGCCGCCGGCGGGCGGATCGGTGATACCGACGACTACCCCTTCATGTACCAGCGCCAGTTCGACGATCCTGACGGTTACCACTACTCGCCGTTTTGGATGAAACCGGACGCCGATCCGGCCGAGTGAGTGATCCGCCGCGGCCCGGCGTGGCGCGGGATCTTCCCTGCAGGCGAACTGACACTGATGAGCATCCATCTGATCTCAGCTTCAGCTAATACTGGTCCCGTTCAGACCATCTACGAACCCGTGGGCCCTGGCAGCACAGTCGGGATGTATTCAACCAGCTGGATGCGTCCATCGAAGGTCCGGCTGCCGATCATGTCGAGGGCGACGTCGGGGTACCCGTCGTAGATCCTCTCTCGGCCGGTGCTCCCGGTGATGACGGGGAAGACGACCACGCGGAAGCGGTCCACGAGACCTGCCTTCAGTAGCGACCGGCACAGCCTGAGGCTGCCTATCGTGCGCATTGACGTCGTCCCGGCTGCCTTCATCTCTCGCACGGCCTCAACGGCGTCCCGCGCGACGAGTTGAGCGTTCGCCCACGCGAGGGGTTCGCGCAATGTCTTCGAGAACACGATCGTCGACAGACCGGCCAGGGGTTCGGTACCGGGTTCGCCGGCAGCGGAGAGGCCTGACATGACGCGGTACGTCGTTGCCCCCATCAGCACGGTGTAGTCGACTTCGGGGGTATCTCCGAGCCATGCCAGGTATTCGGGCCCTTCAAGTCCCCACCAGCCCGGCCAACCGTCCGCAGCGGCGTAGCCGTCGAGCGAGGTGATGAAGTCGATGAGGAGTTCGGGCATCGTCGGGTCCTTGTCCGAGAATTTCAGCTGGTGCGTTCATCCTCTCTCCGATGTAAGGCGGCT
Organism: Pseudarthrobacter sp. MOO14; assembly: GCF_058267675.1. Taxonomy (NCBI): domain Bacteria; kingdom Bacillati; phylum Actinomycetota; class Actinomycetes; order Micrococcales; family Micrococcaceae; genus Pseudarthrobacter; species Pseudarthrobacter sp. MOO14. The sequence continues at coordinate 193,874 of NZ_CM177849.1, read as the reverse complement.
ACAACGCCTGCTTGCCTGCCCGAATGCCGGAAGCGTTCGCCATCCCCGAAACCGACGTTCGGGCAGCAGGTCAGCCCGCCAGGACAATGACCTTGCCGGGCACGCGGCCAACGCTCGCCTCCGCGTGGAGGGCAGGCAGTTCCGCGAGGGGAATGCGTCGGGTGACTTCGACGGTGAGTTGCCCGTCGTCGACCAGGGATACCAACTCTGAGAGGCGTTCGCGGTTGGGACGGACGTAGACGGTGGCAGCACGCACACCACGCGTCTCGTCGCCCGGCGTCTGCATGAATGCCGTGGTGCTGACCACCGCGCCGCCATCGCGTACCAGGGCCACCAGCGCGGCAAATTGCTCCGGCTCGATCGGAGCCAGGTTGAGCAGCACATCCACCTGCCCGTCGACGGCGCCGAGCAGGTCGGCGGCCGTATGGTCGATGACCTCATCCGCGCCTGCCGCACGGACAGCGTCGATACTGCGTGGACTTGCGGTTGCCACCACGTGCACGCCGGCGCGCTTCGCGAGTTGGATGGCGTATTTGCCCACCACACCGCCCGCCCCGACAATGAGCAGCCGCTGTCCCGCCTCCAGCTGCCCCTCGTCAACGAGGGCTTGCCAGGCCGTCAATGCCACTGAAGGCAGCGCCGCTGCATCAGCCAGTGGAATGGTCGCCGGGGCGGCCACGACCGCATCGGCGGGGGCAATGACGTAGTCCGCGGCGCCGCCGTCCTGTTCCATGGGCAGGAACCCGATGACCGGATCGCCTGCCGAAATACCCTCGACGCCTTTGCCTACCGCATCGACGATGCCGGATACGTCATAGCCGGGAACGTGCGGCAGCACCACCGGGATCGGCAGGAATCCCGCCCGCATTCCGTTATCGGCCGCATTGAAGGCGGACGCGGCTACACGCAGCCGGACCTCTCCTGCGGCCGGCACCGGCTGCTCGATCTCCGTGAGCTGAAGCACCTCGGGGCCGCCTACCTCGTGAAACTGCACTGCCTTCATGATTGTCCCCTCAGTTGATGCTTCGAATTTGAAGCAATGGAATGAAGGTAGCATTGCTTCGAACTCGAATCAACCCCTAGGATGGAACCATGGACGAAGCACCCTCGAACCTGACCCCCACCCAGCTCGGGGCGTATTTCGCGTTCACGGAGGTCAGCAGCCTGCTCCGCCACGCAGTGGAGAAACAGCTCCGCGATGCCGGTGACCTCAGCTACGTCCAGTTCCAGCTCCTGGCCCGCCTCGGAGACGCCCCGGACGGGCAGCTGCGCATGACGGACCTCGCCGACGGCGTTGTCTACAGCCGCAGCGGGCTGACCTACCAGGCGCAATCGCTCGAACAGCGCGGCCTCGTCTCCCGCTCCCCCTCCCCCGAGGACGAACGCAGCACCGTCCTGACACTCACCGACGCCGGCCGCACCGTACTCGGGGCCGTGTTCCCCGGCCATATCAACGCCGTGCGGAGCTTGCTGTTCGCGGCCCTGTCAGACAGCGACGTTGACGACCTCGCGCGCATCCTCGGCCGGGCATCCGCGCACCTCCGCGCAGCTCCGCCGCGCTCAGCCGCACCCCGCCGTCGGAAGGCAACCTAGGAGCCAATTTGTGCCCAGCCCAACGCAGCCCGCACCCGGCGTAGTAGACCCCCTACAAAATAGGCACCGTTCCACCCCGGTAACGTCGGCGGTACATTAGATTCCGCTTGTACAACCCCGACAGGACCGCCATGAGCAACACCCGCACCACTACACCGAACAGCCAACCGACAGGACGCCGCCGCTGGAACGGCACCGACCTGGGGCTTATTGCCGTCTTCGCCGCCCTCGTCGCCGGCGCAGCACTCGTGCCGGGGTTGGCCCTGAACGGTTTCGGCGTCCCCATTACCTTCCAGACCCTCGCCGTGATGCTCACAGGCCTGGTGCTCGGTCCCGCCCGCGGACTTGCCGCCGTCGGGCTCTACACCCTCCTGGGGCTCGCCGGCCTGCCCATCTTCAGCCAGGGCCGCAGCGGCCTGGGCATCCTTGCCGGCCCCTCAGCCGGCTACATCATCGCTTTCCCCATCGCGGCGGGAGTGGTGGGCTGGCTGGCCACCATCATCATCAAACGCACCAGCAAGGCCCGCGCGCTCTGGTTCTTCCTCGCCGCCACCGCCACCAGCGTTGTGGTGGTCCACACCCTGGGCATTTTGGGCATCGCCCTGAACTCGAAGGCAACCCTGGAACAGGCCTTCGTGGGCGACCTTGTCTTCTACCCCGGCGACGTCATCAAGAACATCCTTGCGGCGGCCATAGCCGTCGCGCTGCACCGCGCCTTCCCCGATGTCCTGGTCCGCCGGGTACGGCGGCAGGCCGCCACCCCTGCAACGGCGTAGGACTGCAAGCCATGCCCACCGTGACATTCGACAAGGTAACCGTTGCGGTCCAACAAGAGGACTCCCCGCAGCCGAAGGTCCTCCTTGATGACGTCAACCTCCGGCTGGACGAACCACGCGTGGGCGTCATCGGCGCCAACGGCTCCGGCAAGTCCACGCTGCTGCGGCTGGTCAACGGGCTGGTCCAGCCCACCACGGGCACGGTGGCGGTCGACGGCGACGACACAGAACGTGCCGTGCGGAAAGTCAGGCGGAACGTCGGCTTTGTCTTCACCGACCCTCTCTCCCAGCTGGTGATGCCCACCGGCCGGGAGGACGTGGAGCTGTCACTGCGCCGCTCGGTGAAGAACGGAGCCGAGCGGCGCAGCCGGGCCGAGACTGCCCTGGGGCGGCTCGGCCTCCTGACGCTGGCAGACCAAAGCATCTACGAACTCTCCGGCGGCGAACGGCAGCTGATGGCCCTCGCTGCCGTCCTGGCCATTGACCCCAAGGTCCTGGTCCTGGACGAACCGTCAACACTGCTGGACCTGCGCAACCGCGAGCTGCTCCGGAGGACCCTGGCGGGCCTGGACCAGCAGATCATCATGTCCACCCACGACCTGGACCTTGCCCTGGAAATGGACCGGGTGCTGGTTATCGAACAGGGGCGTGTGGCTTTCGATGGCGCACCGGCCGACGCCGTGGCAGCCTACCGTTCCTGGTGCATGGACGGGCTCAACAGGATCAACACCGCAACGGACACGCCATGAGGGGCCACGGATTCCTCCTGGCCAATTACGTGCCGGGGACCTCGTTCCTCCACCGGTCACCGCTGGCGCTGAAGTTCCTCCTCGTGGTTGGGTGCGGCCTGGCATCCTTCGTCATCGTGGACTGGGGCGTCTCTGCTGCGGTCCTGGCAGTTCTTGGCGGACTCTTCCTGGGGGCAGGCGCCGGGGGGAAGAGGCTTTGGGGGGCTGTCCGGCCGCTTGTCCCCGTGCTCCTGGTGGTGGGACTCTTCCAGGCGTGGCAGCTGGGCGCACCCACCGGCGCAAGGATTGTGCTGAACATCCTGGTGTGCGTCGTTGCTGCGTCCCTGCTCACCGCCACCACTCCGGTGCAGCAGCTGCTCGACGGCGTCGTCCGGCTGGCACGACCCTTCGAAAGGTTCGGTGCCGACCCTGAGCGTTTCGCCCTGACCATCGGCATCATGCTCCGCAGCATTCCGTACATCGCGGGAACATTCGCTGACGTACGGGACTCCGCGCGGGCAAGGGGCCTGGAACGCAATCCGCGGGCCCTGGTCCTGCCGGTGTTCATCACCTCCGTGGCCTACGCACGGCAAACCGGGGAAGCGCTCGCCGCCCGCGGCCTGGGCGAGGCCGAGGACTGACGGGGCACGCTAAAACCCGGCTCAGCAGCCCAGGCGCCGGTACTCCAGGAGCGCGGCCGTTCCCATGCCGCCCGCCATGCTGATCATCGCCATCGCCAAGGTGCCATCGACTCCCGATTTCCGTGCCTGCGCGAACAGCCGGGTCACCAGGACGGCCCCGGAGGCCCCGTAGGCGTGCCCCAGGGCCAAAGCACCGCCATCCAGGTTCACCCCCGCCGGATCGATCCCCAGCTCATCGAGGCATGCGAGCGTTTGCGAGGCGAACGCTTCGTTGAATTCCACGAGGTCCAGGTCCCCGGCCGCGACACCGGCCCCGGCCAGCACCTGTCGGGCCGCGCTCGCGGCACCGATCCCCAGCACCCCCGGAGCAACCCCGGCGGTGTGGGTACCGCGCACCAGCAGCGCGTCCCGGGCGCCCAGTTCGCGTGCACGTTGCAGCGAGGTCATGACGACGGCGGACGCTGCGTCCGCGTCGAAGCACGAGTTCCCGGCGGTGACCGTGCCCCCGGCGACGAAGGCGGCAGGGAACCGCGCCATGATTGCCGGGGTGAGGCCGGCCCGCGGTCCGTCATCGGTGGCGACGGTGCCTCCCGGGGTGGGCAGGGCCACGATTTCGCCCTCAAAGGTCCCGTCCCGCCCTGCTGCAAGGGCTTTCCGGTGGCTGGCCAGCGCAAACGCATCCTGCCGGTCGCGGCCGACACCATATTCCTGCGCCACCGTCTCGGCGGCCACGCCCATGTCCGGATCGCCGAAGCTGTGCGGCACAAACTGGGCGCGATGGTAGAACTCCGGACCGCCGTCGTCGTTCCGGTGCGCCCGCAACGGCGCCGTGCTGGTGCTTTCCACTCCGCCGGCAAGGTACACCTGGTTGCCGCCGCCGGCCACCAGCCGTGCGGCGAGGACGATGGCGTCCAGGCCGGATCCGCACTGCCGGTCCACGGTGAGCCCCGGAACGGTGACCGGCAGCCCGGCTTCCAGGAGGGCAAGACGGGCCACGTTTCCGCCGCCCCCCACAGCATTGCCGATGACGACGTCGTCAACGGCGGACGGCTCCAGGGCGGCCTGGCCGACCAGCTCCCGCAAGACCGGGGCCAGGAGTTCATGGGAGCGCAGGGCCCGCAAAGGCCCGTTGATCCGGCAGACCGGTGTCCGGAGGGCGGCGATGATGACCGGCTGCCGCTCCGCCGGGAGATCCTCAGCCACCAAGGCTGCGCACCCGCGGGTCCCTGGCGTTGATCCATTCCAGCAGCAGGCTGCGGCTGACCTTGCCGCGGTCCGTGGTGGGGAGTTCGGGCAGGACGTAGTACTGCAGCGGCCGTTTGTCCCTGGCCAGGATCTCCTCCAGCCCGGCCCGCAGCTGGGTGGCGGTGATTCCGCCCTGGGACGGGACCACGCCGGCCACCACACGCTGCCCGCGCAGGTCGTCCGGCATGCCGGCAGCCACCGCTGCGGCCACCCCTGGAACGGCGGCCAACGCCAGTTCAACCTCATGCGGGTAGACATTCCGCCCGGCGGTAAGGATCATGTCCGCACGCCGGCCCAGGATGTGCAGCTCCCCGTCCGCCAGATAGCCCTGGTCCCCCACCGTGAACCAGCTCCCGAACGAGCGCAGGGCCTCGCCGTCGTCCCCCCACAAATAGCCGTTGCTGACCATGCCGCTGCGCACGCAGATATTGCCGTAACTGCCCTCCGGCACCCCGGCGCCGGCGTCATCCCGGATGCTGACCTCGACGCCGGGAAAAGGCCGGCCAATGCCGGTCCCACCCGGCGTGCCGGCCTGACCGGCCGCCAGTCCGAGTCCGGAGACGAAGCTGAGCTCGGACGCACCGTAGTACTCGTAGATCGTCGCGTTGGGCGCCCAGCGCCGCGCGGCTTCAAGGGTCCTGGCATCGAGTTTGGAACCGGCACAGATGATGGTCCGGATCCCCGATGCGTCAACGCATCCGGTCATGCCGCGTTCACTGAGCATCCGCAGCATGGTGGGCACCAGCACCAGCCGGGTTACCCGGTCGTGCGTAATAGCCGCATGGACGTCGCCGACGTCGAACGACTCCAGCGTTTGGAACTCGGAGCCGGCATAAAGGCATTCGGCCAGGGCATACAGGTTCAGGCTGGCCGCCAGCGGGCCGGGCGCGAGGGTCACATCATCCTGGCGCAAGCCGAAGAACTCGATGGACGCGTCAAAAGACTGCTGCCACGAGTGCCGGGAGCGGGTAAAAGCCTTGGGCACCGAAGTGGTTCCCGAGGTAAGGCCAATGAGGAATCCGGTGTCCGGCGGCCCGTCGGCCAGGGCGTCGTCCGGGTCCACCTGGGCAGGAACCGCGCACGCCTCAACCCGGCGGACAATGTCCTCCTGCAGGGAGGCGGGCCAGGAGGGGTCGAGGACCGCGCACTGCCGGGTGCCGGCGACCGCCGCAGCGAACCTCACCGCGAAATCCACCGAATTGGCCTCGCAGAGGGTGGTCACCGACTTTGTCTCCGCCACCAGCTCTGCGGCAGCGTCCCGCAGCTCCGCCCAGTCCAGCCGGCGCCCGGCGACCACGACGGCGGTGTGGTGCGGCCGCTGCTCCGCCCAGCGCTGGATCTTGTTCAGGAAAGGCACGGACCAACTTTACCGGCAGGCACGGATTGAGCCTCCGGGCCGCGGGTATTGTGACGTTATGAGTTTCAACGACAATGCGCAGCTGGATCCGTCCCAGGTCCAGGACCGGCGGGGCATGGGCACCGGGGTCAAGGTTGGGGGCGGGATTGGCGGCGGATTGGTGCTGCTCATTGCGCTGCTCTTGGGCATCAACCCCAACCTCCTTGGCGGGTTGACCGACGGCGGGACTGCCGGACAATCCCAGGGCACCGCACCTGCCTGCACCACCGGTGCGGACGCGGATGCCCGCCTCGACTGCCGGATCACCGGTACGGTCAACAGCCTCAACGCCTTTTGGCCCGGCTACCTTAAGAAGTACAACGTGCAGTATCCCCGCCCCGAAGCAGTGATCTTCAGCGGCGGCACCAATACCGCCTGCGGGGCCGCCACCTCGGAGGTGGGTCCGTTCTACTGCCCCACCGATACCACCGCGTACTTCGACCCAGGGTTCTTCCAGGAACTCGTGGACCGGTTTGGCTCCTCCGGCGGCCCGCTGGCGCAGGAATATGTGGTGGCCCACGAGTTTGGCCACCACATCCAAAACCTCCTGGGCGACCTGGGGCGGGCCCAGCAGGACCCCCAGGGACCCGAATCCGGTTCCGTGCGGACCGAGCTGCAGGCTGACTGCTACGCAGGATTGTGGGCCAAGTATGCCTCCAGCACTCCGGACCCGGCCACCGGCCAGCCCTACCTGGAACCGCTCACCCAGCAGGATGTCAACGATGCCCTCTCGGCGGCCGCGTCCGTGGGTGACGACCGGATCCAGAAGGCGGCCACGGGGCGCGTCTCCCCGGAGGGCTGGACGCACGGGTCCAGCGAGGAACGCCAGCGCTGGTTTGCCCGCGGCTACCAGTCCGGGGACATCAAGCAGTGCGACACCTTCAGCGCCGCCACCCTTTAACTGGGCCCACGCTACCGAGGGGCGTAAAGGGCCGGTGGGGACGACGACGGCGGGCCACCTTCCCCTGGGGAAGGTGGCCCGCCGTCGTCGTACTTATTCAGATGTTGAAGCCGAGGGCCCGCATCTGGTCCTTGCCGTCGTCGGTGATCCGCTCGGGACCCCAGGGCGGCATCCATACCCAGTTCAGGCGCCAGTCGTCCACAACGCCGTCCAGGGCCTGTCCCACCTGCTCCTCGAGAACATCGGTGAGCGGGCAGGCAGCAGTGGTGAGCGTCATGTCGATCAGCAGGGCGCCGTCGTCGTCGGAGTACTTGAGGCCGTACAGCAGACCCAGGTCCACCACGTTGACGCCAAGCTCAGGGTCGATGACGTCCTTGAGCGCCTCTTCGACGTCCTCCAGGGCCGTTCGGCCCGGCTTGATTTCGGTCATGACAAGTCCTTACTAGGCCTGTGCTGCGGCAGCAGCCGCGATGGTGGCTGCACCGGCGCCCGTGGCGTAACGGTCGTAGCCCTCTTCCTCGAGGCGGTCGGCCAGTTCGGGGCCGCCTTCCTCGACGACCTGGCCGTCCACGAACACGTGGACGAAGTCAGGCTTGATGTAGCGCAGGATGCGCGTGTAGTGAGTGATCAGCAGGGTGCCCATGTTGCCTTCGGCGTGGGCGCGGTTGACGCCCTCCGAGACGATCTTGAGGGCATCGACGTCCAGGCCGGAGTCAGTCTCGTCGAGGACGGCGAACTTGGGCTTGAAGAGCTCGAGCTGCAGGATCTCCACGCGCTTCTTCTCGCCGCCGGAGAAGCCTTCGTTGACGTTGCGCTGGGCGAAGTCGGCGTCGATCCGCAGCTTCTCCATCGCGGCCTTGACGTCCTTGGTCCAGGTGCGCAGGGCCGGCGCCTGGCCGTCAATGGCGGTCTTGGCGGTGCGGAGGAAGTTGGTCATGGTGACACCGGGAACCTCGACCGGGTACTGCATGGCCAGGAAGACACCGGCGCGGGCGCGCTCGTCGACGCTCATGGCCAGGACGTCTTCGCCATCCAGCGTGATGGTGCCGCTGGTCACGGTGTAGCGGGGGTGGCCGGCGATGGTGGATGCCAGCGTGGACTTGCCGGAGCCGTTGGGGCCCATGATGGCGTGCGTTTCGCCGGTCCTGATGGTCAGGCTGACGCCCTTCAGGATCTCCTTGGTGCCCTGCTCCGTGTCAATGCTGACGTGCAGGTCCTTGATCTCAAGAGTTGACATGCTCTTCTTTCTTCTTCGTTCGTAAGTCCGGTGCTGCGGGCGCTCAGTAGTTGTTTACTGCCGCGCCGTTCAAAACGTTGGTGACGTCCACGTAGACGTCGTCGCCATCGAGTTCGACGGCAAAGACGGGCACGGGATCGTAGGCGGGGAGCTGGAGGGGCTGGCCGCTGCGCAGGTCGAACTGGGAGCCGTGCCCCCAGCACTCGATGGCGCAGCCTTCCACGTCGCCCTCGGACAGTGAGATGTCCGCGTGCGAGCAGGTGTCGCCGATGGCGTGGATGTCGCCCATCGAGTCCCTGACGACTGCCACAGGATAGCCGTCCACCAGGATACGCAGCGCCTGCTTGACCTTGATGTCATTGGCGCTGCACACCAGCTCGCCCTTGGGAGTCCCGTTCATGCGTTCGTGCCCGTCCGTCCTAGTAGTCGATTGCGGTGAGTTCGCGTTCCACAGCCTCGGTCAGGCGCTCTTCGAGGGCCGGAACCTTGATCTGCTGGATGATCTCGTTCAGGAAGCCGCGCACCACCAGCCGGCGGGCAACATCCTCGGGGATGCCGCGCGCCATCAGGTAGAACAGGTGCTCGTCGTCGAAGCGGCCGGTGGCACTTGCGTGGCCGGCGCCTTCGATCAGGCCGGTTTCGATCTCGAGGTTCGGAACGGAGTCCGCGCGGCAGCCCTCGGTCAGGACCAGGTTCTGGTTCTTTTCGTAGGAGTCGGTGCCTTCGGCCTGCTTCTGGATGAGGACGTCGCCAACCCAGACCGTGTGCGCACCCTTGCCCTGCAGCGCGCCCTTGTACAGGACGTTGGACTTGCAATTGGCCACGTTGTGGTCCACGAAGGAGCGGTGCTCGAGGTGCTGGCCGGCGTCGGCGAAGTAGAGGCCCAGGAGCTCGGCCTCGGCGCCTTCACCGGCGAAGCGGACGTTGGAGTTCATCCGCACGATCTTCCCGCCGAGGGAGACGGCAATGTGCTTGTAGACCGCATCCTTGGCGACCTCGGCGTCGTGCTGGGCCAGGTGCTTGGCGTCGTCGCCCCACAGCTGCAGTGAAACGACAGTGAGGTGGGCGCCTTCGCGGACCAGGATCTCCACGTTGCCGTTGTGGTCGGCCGAGCCGTCGTGTTCGATGATCACCACCGCACGGCTGTTCACCCCGGCTTCGATCACATGGTGGGAGTTGGTGCGCAGTCCCGCCCCGTTGCCGGTCAGGACGAGCCGGACCGGGGCGTCCAGTTCGGTGTTGGCCGGGATCGAGATGAACTGGGCCTCTTCCGAGTTGGCGGAGCCGACGACGGCGGCCCGGTCGGCCGGGACCAGGGTGGCACCGCGGGGGGCCTCACCGGCCCGCAGGGTTCCCTGGCGGACAGCCTCGGGCGCTTCGACGGAGACGCCCAGGGCGCCGGCTTCCGCGGCCGTGTCGGAAAGCAGGTTCGCCAGTTCGCGCACCGGAGTGAAGCGCCACTCCTCTTCGCGGCCGTTCGGCAGCGCGAAATCGGCCACCTTGTGGCTGGTGAGGCGCTCGGCGCGGGAGGCCATGACCTGTACGCCATGGCTGTGGTGGCGGTCCACCTTGGAGGCAACGAGGTGTTCGCCCTCCTCGGTGAAACCGGCGATCGACGGTGCGCCGATGCGCGCCTTTTCAGTAGTAGCTTCGGCAGTCATTAACCGACGGATCCTTCCATCTGGAGTTCGATGAGGCGGTTCAGCTCAAGGGCGTATTCCATGGGCAGTTCACGGGCGATCGGCTCAATGAAGCCGCGCACGATCATGGCCATGGCCTCGTCCTCGGGCATGCCGCGGGACATGAGGTAGAACAGCTGCTCCTCGCTGACGCGGGAGACTGTGGCCTCGTGTCCCAGCTGGACATCGTCCTCGCGGATGTCGATGTACGGGTAGGTGTCAGACCGGGAGATGGTGTCCACCAGGAGCGCGTCGCAGCGCACGGTGTTGGCCGAGTGCTTGGCGCCTTCCCGGACCTGGACCAGGCCGCGGTAGGCGGCGCGGCCGCCGCCACGGGCAACGGACTTGGAGATGATGGAGCTCTTGGTGTTCGGCGCGATGTGGACCATCTTCGAACCGGTGTCCTGGTGCTGGCCTTCGCCCGCAAACGCGATGGACAGGGTTTCGCCCTTGGCGTGCTCGCCCACCAGGTAGACGGCCGGGTACTTCATGGTGACCTTGGAGCCGATGTTGCCATCGATCCATTCCATGGTGGCGCCGGCTTCGCAGATGGCGCGCTTGGTCACCAGGTTGTAGACGTTGTTCGACCAGTTCTGGATGGTGGTGTAGCGGACGCGGGCGCCCTTCTTGACGATGATTTCCACCACGGCGGAGTGCAGCGAGTCCGAGGTGTAGATCGGCGCGGTGCAGCCTTCGATGTAGTGGACGTAGGAGTCCTCGTCGGCAATGATCAGCGTGCGCTCGAACTGGCCCATGTTTTCCGTGTTGATGCGGAAGTAGGCCTGCAGCGGGATCTCCACATGGACGCCCTTGGGCACGTACACGAAGGAGCCGCCGGACCAGACGGCGGTGTTCAGCGAGGCGAACTTGTTGTCGCCCACCGGGATAACCGTGCCGAAGTACTCCTGGAAGATCTCCGGGTGCTCTTTCAGGGCAGTATCGGTGTCCAGGAAGATGACACCCTGCCGTTCGAGGTCCTCACGCAGCTGGTGGTAGACAACCTCGGACTCGTACTGGGCGGCGACACCGGAAACAAGGCGCTGCTTTTCGGCCTCGGGGATGCCCAGCTTGTCGTAGGTGTTCTTGATGTCTTCGGGCAGGTCATCCCAGGTGGCAGCCTGCTTCTCGGTGGACCGTACGAAGTACTTGATGTTGTCGAAGTCGATGCCGGACAGGTCCGCGCCCCAGGTGGGCATGGGCTTGCGGTCGAAGTACTTCAGGCCCTTGAGGCGCAGGTCAAGCATCCATTCCGGCTCGCTCTTCTTCGCCGAAATGTCCCGGACAACCTCTTCGTTGAGCCCACGGCGCGCATTGGCGCCGACATCGTTCTTGTCAGCCCAGCCGTACTCGTAGTTGCCGATGCCGTGGAGCTCGGGATTCTTTTCCAGAATCTCCGAGATCACAGTGTTTTCGGCTACTGCTTTCTCTGATAGTTGGTCCGTCATCACGGCCTTTCTTGCTGATGGTTGATTACTTCGTCCAGGCCGGCGGGGGCTGCGGCCGGCACGGTGGCCGGTTTGGCAGGCAGCCTGCCTGTAGGAATGTGGGTGGTGCAGACGTGGCCGCCGCGGGCCAGGGTGGACAGGCGGCGGACGTCCACTCCGACCAGTCGTGAGAACACTTCGGTTTCGACGTCGCAGAAGACGGGGAAGCGGGAGGCGAGCTGCTGGATGGGGCAGTGCCCCTGGCAGAGCTGCACGCTGGACAGCGCGGCGGGCAGCGGCGCCTTCGCTTCGATGGCGGCGGCGGAAGCCACGAAGTTGTCCCGGCTCAGAGCGGCCGAAAGTGCCGTGGCGCGGTCCCGGATGTCCGGGCCTGCTTCCTCGATTTCGGGTGCGTAGCGCCGCTCCATGTCCGCGAATCGTTCTTCCGCGAAGGCGCGCACCGCGTCCGGGCCGGCAACCTTCTGCAGCTGCTGGAGGGCCAAGGCGGCGATGTCCAGGTAGTCATTGCCCAAGCTCGATTGGCCCTGTGAACTCAGGACGTAGCGGCGGGCGGGACGGCCTGCACCCGCGCCGGGCTTCGCCACCCTTTTGACCTCGATGACGCCTGCACGGGAGAGGTGGTCCAGGTGCCGGCGGACAGCCGCCGGGGTGAATCCCAGCATGTCTCCGAGCTCGGCGGCGCTGACGGGTCCGTGTTCCAGGACGGCAGCGAGCACCCGGTCACGGGTACGCTCGTCGGCATCAGCCACGGGAGCCGGCCCCGCCAAGGGCACAGCGGCAGCATTGGTCATGGAATACACAACACAATCATGTCGTAATTTAGTCCACGACTCCAGTAAGGGCAGGCTGACCTTGGGTCCTGCCGGAATGTGACCGCGCGCTTCCCGTGCCACCCGGGAGTGCCGCCCGGCGCCGGACGCGCGAGCCGCAGCAAGGACGGCACTGAATACTACATCCCGTAGAATACTGTGGTGCGATCCCCCAAGTCCCCTGTCCTGTCCATTAATGGGCTCATCAAGGACGTAGGCCCCCTGTCCAACCTGGACGGAAAGATGCTTCGGGTGGTGAGCGGCGTTTCACTCATCGCCGAGCGGGGGGAAGTGACCGCGTTGCTGGGCGCCAACGGTGCCGGCAAGACAACCACCCTCGAATGCGCCCAAGGCCTGCAGAAACGCAGCGGCGGCAGCATCTCGCTGCTGGGCCAGGACCCGGCCGCGGCCGGGTCCGGCCTCCGCGCCCGCGTTGGCGTCATGCTCCAGGATGGCGGGCTCCCGCCGTCAGCAAGGCCACTGCCGCTGCTGCGGCACATCGCCGGCCTCTACGCCGACCCCTGGCCCCTTGAAGACCTGGTGGGCAGGCTGGGTATCGATACCTTCAGCCGGACCAGCGTCCGCAGGCTGTCCGGCGGCCAAAAGCAGCGCCTTGCCCTGGCCGCCGCCCTGATTGGCCGTCCCGAAGTACTGTTCCTCGACGAGCCAAGCGCCGGCCTGGATCCCCAGTCCCGCCAGCTGGTGTTCGACCTGATTGCCGAACTTCGCGACGGCGGCATGGGCATCATCCTCACGACACACCTGATGGACGATGCCCAGCGCCTTGCCGATTACGTCTACATCATCGACGGCGGCCGCAACGTGGCAGAGGGAACGGTCCAGGAACTGCTGCAGCGCAGCCCGGTGGCGGACCCGGGCGCCGAACACGTCCGGACCCTGGTCTTCGAGGCACCGGCCGGCCTGGACGTGGCCGCCGTGCTGCCCGCCGGCGTCGACGTCTCCGAAGCACGCGCCGGGAGCTACACGGTGACCGGCACCCTGACACCGCGCCATCTGGCCGCCCTGGCGCAGTGGTGGGAAGCGAAGGGAATCATGCCGGCCTCGATGAGCCTTCAGGCGCGTAGCCTTGAAGACGTCTTTTTGGATATCTCGGGAAAGGACATCCGATGAGCGCCGCAGCACCGCAGGAGCACCAGCAGCCCGCTCCCCTGCTTCGCCGCGTGCTGCTGCAGGGCAAGTACGAGGCACTGACGATGCTCCGGAACGGAGAACAGCTGATCCTTGCAGTGGTGCTTCCGCTCCTTGCCCTGGTTGGCCTGACGGTGACCCCGTTCCTGGACGGCATGGGCTCCAGCCGCGTGAACGTGGCGGTCCCCGGCATCCTGGCCCTCTGCGCGATGTCAACCGCCTTCACCGGCCAGGGCATCGCCACCGGGTTTGACCGCCGGTACGGCGTTCTGCGGTTCCTTTCCACCACGCCGCTCGGCCGTGGCGGCCTGATCGCCGGCAAGGTCCTTTCCGTCCTGGCCGTCCTCTGCCTGCAGGTGGTTGTGGTGGGCCTCGTGGCGCTGGCCCTGGGCTGGCAGCCGACGGCGGCCGGCTGGCTTCCCGGCCTGGGACTGCTGGCGCTTGGCGCCGCAGCCTTCACGTCGCTGGGGCTGCTGGTGGCCGGAACGGTGCGGCCGGAAGCGACCCTGGCCATCACCAACCTGCTGTGGATCCTCCTGGGCGCCATGGGCGGCATCGTCATCCCTGCCGAACGGCTGCCCGCCGCAGCCCAGGCCGTCATCCACTTCCTGCCCTCCGGCGCGCTCGGCGAATCCATGCGCGCCGCTTTCCTGGGCGGGGCCGTCAATGGCGGCGCCGCCCTCATCCTGCTGCTCTGGACCGTCATCGCCGGGGCCGCAGCCATCCGTTGGTTCAAGTGGAATTGAGAAAATCGTGACCACGGCTTCCCGCCTCCCCCAGCTCGCCAGCCGCCTGGCGTCCCGGCTGCCCCGCACCGTGGACGTCCGCGTCCGCCGCCTCGCTGTCGCGTCGCTGATTGGCCAGACACTCCTGGTGGTCACCGGCGGCGCCGTCCGGCTGACGGCGTCCGGGCTTGGCTGCCCCACGTGGCCGCGCTGCACTTCCGATTCGCTGGTGAACACCCCGGAAATGGGCATTCACGGTTTCATCGAATTCGGGAACAGGCTCCTGACGTTTGTCCTGGCCGCGGTTGCCGTGCTGTTGCTGGTGTACCTGTGGAACCTGCGGAAGGAACGCAAGGACCTCTTCCTGCTGGCCCTGGGCCTGCTGGCCAGCATCCCGGCGCAGGCCGTGATCGGCGGCATCACCGTGCTGACCAACCTCAACCCATGGGTGGTGGGCCTGCACTTCCTGGTGTCCATGGCCCTGGTGGTGTTCTCCACCTTGCTGGTGAACCGCGCTTTCGGCCGGACCGGCCGTTTCCTGGCGGCCCGGCCGGCCGTGCTCCCCGCTGTCCTGCGCCCGGTGACGGCCGCCGTCGCCCTCTTCTCTGCCGTGGCCGTCATGCTTGGCGTGGTGGTGACCGGGGCCGGGCCGCACGCCGGTGACGCCGACGCGCCCCGCAACAACCTCGACTGGGACCTTGTGTCGCACATCCATGCCGTACCCGCCTACCTGGTGACTGCCGGCACGGTGGTGGCCCTCGTCCTGGTGGTGCGCCGGCGGATCACCGGCCCGTTCCGGACCGCCGTGCTGGCCCTCCTCGGAGTCACGGTCCTGCAGGCTGTCATCGGGTTCACGCAGTACTACAACGGCATTCCCGCATTGCTGGTGGCGGCCCATATGCTCGGTGCCGCGTTGCTGATGGCCGCATCGACGAACGCCTGGGATCTCGCCCGCTCGAGCACAGCCACGTAGGTTCAGGCACCGCCACGAAGAAGGCGCCCCGGTCCGTCTATGGACCGGGGCGCCTTTCCTCTATTCGCAGGCCGTGCCGCAGGTGCCCGGACTAACCGGACGCCAAGGCGCCGTCCTGCAGCCTGGACCCGAGCGCCGGGTCGAGGTCCGCTATGCCGTCCGGCGTCACTTCGAGGACCCGCGCGGTGGCAATGTCGTAGAACAGGCCGGTTGCCTGGACCTGCCCGCCGGCCAGGGCCGGCCCCGCGTGCGGATGGTTGTGGAGCTTGCCCAGCTGCACGGCGACGTTGACCATCGCCAACTGGTCCACCGTGCTGTACCCGGCGGCGGCGGCCTGCCTCCCCACCGGGTGGCCCGCCAGCAGTTCGGCATGGCTTTGCCGGGCGTGCCCCAGCCAACGCCCGAACGCCGGGCCCAGGGAAGCGTGGTCCGCGCCGTCCGCCTCGGCGATCAGCGCCTTCATGGCGCCACAGTTTGAATGCCCGCAGATCACCAGCGACTTCACGCCCAGGCCCGTGACGGCGAAGGACAGGGCCGAGTCGATCGAGGAATCCTGGCCGTGGTTGCACACAACGTTGCCGATGTTCCGCAGGGTGAGCAGATCGCCCGGACCACTGCTGGTGATCAGGTTGGGGTTGACGCGCGAGTCAACGCAGGCCACGAACAGGCTGTCCGGGTTCTGCACTTCGGCCAGGTCGTGCACCAGGGGACGCACCTGGTCCGCGAACCGGCGGTGATACTTGTTGATTCCCTGCAGCAGGGATTCCTTCCGGGGTGGCAGCGGCAGCTCGCTGGCTTCTCCGCGGCGGGGCGATTGGTGGGCCGCGTCCCGGAACAGGGTGTTCCCGTGCTCTTCGAGGTTCACGGTGCCGCCTGTGGCCTGGTGCTGGACCTGCCAGGCCAGCAGGGCTTCGCGGAACGAATGGTCTACGTAGTCCGCATTCAGCTCCACCACGACGTCCACGGCGGCGGGGATTGACTGCAGCGTCCCGTTCAGCCGCGGCAGGGCGAAGAAGCTGCAGGATCCGGCAACGGTCACCCGCCAGGGCGACGACGCGGCGGCGGGCGGGTGGGCCTGGATCGGGGCGCGCAGGACCCGCCACAGCACGCACGCGGCGGCCAGGGCGAGCCCGATCATGACGCCCTCCAACAGGTTCAGGAAGACGACGCAGCCAAGGGTCACGGCGTAGATCAGGAGGTCACCGGTCCGCAGGCTGGTGCGGATATCGGCCACCTTGATCAGGCGTGCACCGATGACCACCAGCAGGCCGGCGAGGACGGCCAGGGGGATGAGCTGGATCAGTCCGGCGAAGAGCGCCGAGAAGGCGAGGACCCAGATGCCATGCAGCACGGCGGACGTGCGGGTGGCCGCGCCGGCTTCCACGTTGGTGGCGCTGCGGACGATCACACCCGTGACGGGAAGGCCGCCCAGTGATCCGGAGACGATGTTTGCGGCGCCTTGGCCGACGAGTTCCTTGTTGAGGTTGGTTCGCGGTCCGGTGTGCATTTTGTCCACTGCAACCGCGGAAAGGAGGGATTCGATGCTCGCGATCAGGGCCATGGTCAGGACTGCGAAAGCGAACGCCCGCCAGTTTCCGTCGGGAAGCTGCGGCAGGGCGATCGCATCGAAGATCGAACCGTCGAGGGAGATGCGTTCCACCCCCGGGGCAAAGGCGACCGCCAACGCGGTACCGGCGGCAACTGCTGCCAGCGGGCCGGGCACCCGGCGGACAATGGCGGGAAGGAACCGCCAACACAGCAGGATCACGATGACCGCCAGGCCCAGCAGGGCGGCATGCAGTTCCAGGTTGATAATGGCGGCGGGCAGTCCTGCGAGGTTCTCAAGCGCAGAGCCTGCGGGCCGCGATCCCAGCAGCACGTGCAGCTGCTGCAGGATGATGGTGACGCCGATGCCGGCGAGCATGGCTTTGACCACCACGGGGGAAACGGCCAGGGCTGCCCGGCCGACACGGCTGATGCCCAGCAGCAGCTGCACGACGCCGGCGGCCACGGTGATGGCGCACGTCACCTGCCAGCCGAACTCCTGCACCAGGCCGGCCACGACGACGGTCAGCCCGGCGGCGGGACCACTCACCTGAAGCGGCGAGCCGCCAAGGCTGCCGGCCACGATGCCGCCGATGGCGGCGGCGATCAATCCCGCCATGATCGGGGCACCGGATGCGGCCGCAATGCCAAGCGAGAGCGGGAGCGCGACGAGGAACACCACCAGTGAAGCGGGAATGTCGGCACCGAGATGGGAGGCAAACCCGGGGATGCCGGGTTTTTTCCGGAGCGGATTCCAGTTTCCACCCGGTGGGCTGTGGCTGGGAGCGGGGACGGCTGTGGGACGGGCTTCCATGGGCTCTTTCCTTTGCTTGCGGGAAGGGTCCGGTCCACCGTAAGCAGCTGGTCATGTTCAATGACAGTTAACGTGACAGATATGACAAAGATGGCATATTGTTCGCCAAGGCAACGAATCAGTGGCTTACCCCACGCTTGCCGCCCAACAAGGCTCAACAACAAAAAGCGGCCCCCACCGTGAGGTGGGGGCCGCCGGCAGGTTGGAGCGGCGTTTCAGCTAGCCGCCTGCCACCGCCCGGCCAATGAAGGGATCGACGGCGAGGGCGATAAAGAGCAGGGTCAGGTAGCTGATGGAGCCGTGGAACACCTTCATGGCCCGCTTGTCGGGGATGTCCTCCCGCTGCGCACGCGCATACAGGGCATGGGATTCATAAAGGAACCATGCGCCCGCCAGGACGGCGGTGGCCGTGTAGACCCAACCGGCACCGCCTGCGGGAATCATCAGCAGCGAGCAGGCGACCATGGCCCAGGCATAGAGGACAACCTGGACGGAAACCACCTTGGCGCCGGCGATGGCGCCGAGCATCGGGACATTGGCGTTGCGGTAGTCCTCGCCGTAGCGCATGGACAGCGGCCAGTAGTGCGGCGGTGTCCACAGGAAGATCACCATGAAGAGGATGACCGCCGGCCACTCCACCGAATTGGTCACCGCAGCCCAGGCAATCAGGACCGGGAAGCACCCTGCCGCGCCGCCCCACACAATGTTCTGTGCGGTACGGCGCTTCAGGATCATGGTGTAGACCACCACGTAGAAGAAGATGGCGCCCAGGCCGAGCCAGGCTGACAGCGGGTTGGCACCAAACCAGAGGATCACGATCGCCGCCGCACCCAGCAGCCACGAGAAGACCAGCGCTTCGCGGGGCGTGACTTCGCCCGTCACCAGCGGCCGGTTTTCGGTGCGGTGCATAAGCTTGTCGATATCCCGGTCGATGTAGCAGTTGAATGCCCCGGCACTTCCGGCGGCGAAGGCGCCCCCCACCAGGGTGGCAAGGATCAGGCCGATGGGCGGGAAGCCCCGCTCGGCGTAGATCATGGTGGGCAGGGTGCTCACCAGGAGCAGTTCGATCACGCGGGGCTTGGTGAGGGCGAGATACGCCTTTGCCTTGCGGGCATACCCGGCGCCGGAGGCCCGGGATGCGTTTAGCGGCGTATCTGTTGTGCTCACGGTGGCAGTCACCCGTTCTGTGTGGCAGTTGAGGCTGGCTGTGCAGCTCCGGTCGTGCGGCCCCGCCCCGGGCATGGCACGACGAAAAGAAATTGCCATGTGCCTGCATCTGCCGGGAGACTCCGGCTGCAGTGGTGCCCACCGGTGTTGGCCTCCGAATATCATACCGTGCCGGCACCCCCGTCCGGGGCCTGCCCTATGCGCAGTTGATCGCTCGCAGGCCCATTCGAGCAGATTAACTCAGCCTTCCGCCGGAGCCTTTCACAAAAGGGGAAATTGCGTCCAAAACGTGAGATTCGGGCCGCCCGGACTATGGATAAGAGCTAAGCTGTCACCAGATCAGCACGCAGCAAGTAAGCGGTGGAAAACGCATTCCCACTTGCTGTTCGTGACTGAATGCAAAGATCAACGTTTCGATGGTGAACGGCTGGTACACACCAAAGCGGCGCCACAGAGCGCGCCCTTAGCCGGATCCGGTGTACCACTGCCACCAGCACAGAGAGGGGCCCGGTTTTCGTGCCACATTTGGAAGAGCAAGAACTGTCATGGACCAGCCTGGACCAGCGCGCCGTGGATACCATCCGCGTGCTGGCAGCGGATGCCGTAGAAAAGGTGGGCAACGGCCACCCGGGTACGGCGATGAGCCTGGCCCCGGCCGCGTACCTTCTTTTCCAGAAGCTGATGCGCCACGATCCGCGTGATCCGCACTGGCTGGGCCGCGACCGCTTCATCCTGTCCCCCGGCCACACCTCCCTCACGCTCTACATCCAGCTGTTCCTTTCCGGCTATGGGCTGGAACTGAAGGACCTGGAAGCGCTCCGCACCTGGGGTTCACTCACCCCGGGCCACCCTGAGTACAAGCACACGGCCGGCGTGGAAATCACTACCGGCCCGCTGGGCCAGGGCTTGGCGTCCTCCGTGGGCTTTGCGTACTCGCAGCGCCGCCAGCGCGGTCTTTTTGACGCCGACGCTCCCGCGGGCGAATCGCCGTTCGACCACACCATCTGGGTTATCGCCTCCGACGGCGACCTCCAGGAAGGCGTGACCTCCGAGGCATCCTCGCTTGCCGGCCACCAGGAGCTTGGCAACCTCGTGGTGATCTACGACGAGAACCACATTTCCATCGAGGACGACACCGACATCGCGTTCACCGAGGATGTCCTGAAGCGCTACGAGGCCTACGGCTGGCACACCCAGCGCGTGGACTGGACCCGCACGGGCGAATACAAGGAAGACGTCCAGGAGCTCTACTCGGCCCTGCTCGCCGCGAAGGCCGAAACCTCCAAGCCGTCAATCATCTCGCTGCGCACCGTCATCGGCTACCCGGCACCCAAGAAGCAGAACACCGGCAAGATCCACGGCTCGGCCCTGGGCGCCGAGGAAGTCGCCGCGCTGAAGGAAGTCCTGGGCTTCGACCCCGCCAAGTCGTTCGACGTGGACCAGGAAGTGCTCGAACACGCCCGTGCGGTGGTTGAACGCGGCGCTGCCGAACACAAAGAGTGGGAAGAGTCGTTCAACGCCTGGCAGGCAGCCAACCCGGAAGGGGCAGCACTGCTGCAGCGCATCGAAGCCCGCGAACTTCCCGAGGGCATCGACGACGCCCTGCCGGTGTTCCCCGCAGGCAAGGACGTTTCCACCCGCGCGGCGTCCGGCAAGGTTCTCAATGCGCTGGGCCCGGTCATGCCCGAACTCTGGGGCGGCTCCGCCGACCTCGCCGAGTCCAACAACACCACCATCGAGGGCTCGCCGTCTTTCGTGCCGGCCTCCAAGCAGACCGACGCGTGGTCCGGCAACCCGTACGGCCGGGTGCTGCACTTCGGCATCCGCGAGCACGCTGCCGCGTCGATCGTCAACGGCATCAGCCTGGCAGGAAACACCCGGGCGTTCTCGGGCACCTTCCTGATCTTCAGCGACTACCAGCGGCCCGCCATCCGCCTCGGCGCCCTGATGGGTGTGCCGTCCCTGTACGTCTGGACGCACGACTCCATCGGCCTGGGCGAGGACGGCCCCACCCACCAGCCGGTGGAACAGCTGGCCTCACTGCGCGCCATCGTGGGACTGGACGTGGTCCGCCCCGGCGACGCCAACGAGGTTGCTGCCGCCTGGAAGACCATGCTGGAAAACCACGCCAACCCCGCAGGCATCGTCCTGACCCGCCAGAACATCCCCACGTGGGAACGCGGTGCGGGCGACGCCGACGGCGACACCTTCGGTTCCACGGCCGGGGTTGCGAAGGGCGGCTACGTCCTGGCCGAGGCTTCGAAAGACGGCGCCACGGTACCTGCCGACGTGATCCTCATTGCCACCGGTTCCGAGGTCCAGCTGGCCGTCCAGGCACGCGAAGCGCTGCAGGCCGACGGTATCGCCGCCCGCGTCGTCTCCATGCCGTGCGTCGAGTGGTTCAAGAAGCAGGATGCCGCCTACCGCGAATCCGTCCTGCCGGCCGCCGTCAAGGCACGCGTCTCGGTTGAAGCCGGACTGGCCTTGGGCTGGCGGGAATTCGTCGGCGACGCCGGCCGTTCCATCAGCCTCGAGCACTACGGCGCTTCCGCCGACTACAAGCGCCTTTTCCAGGAATTCGGCATAACGGCAGAAGCAGTTGCTGCCGCCGCCAAGGATTCCCTCTCCAGCCTCCAGGGCTAAACCTCATCTTTTAGGAGATACAGAAATGACTACTCCCACCCAGCAGCTCTCCGACGCCGGAGTCTCCATCTGGCTCGACGACCTCTCCCGCGGACGCCTGGAAACCGGCACCCTCCGCAAGCTCATTGAAGAGAAGAACGTGGTTGGCGTGACCACCAACCCGTCCATCTTCCACGCAGCCATCACCTCCGGCACGGACTACGACGCCATCATTGCCGGCAAGGCAGCAGAGGGCGCCAGCGTGGAAGACACGATCTTCGAGATCACCACCACCGACGTCGCCGACGCCTGCGACCTCTTCGCCCCGCTGGCCGCAGCCACCAAGGGCGTCGACGGCCGCGTGTCCATCGAAGTCGACCCCCGCCTGGCCTGGGACACCGCAGGCACCATCGCCGAGGCCAAGCACCTCTACCAGCGGGTCAACAAGGACAACGTCCACATCAAGATCCCGGCAACCCTGGAAGGCCTCGAGGCCATCACCGCCACCCTGGCCGAGGGCATCAGCGTCAACGTAACGCTGATCTTCTCCCTGGAGCGTTACCGCGCGGTCATCAACGCCTTCCAGTCCGGCCTGGAGCAGGCCAAGGAGAACGGCCACGACCTCGCGAAGATCCACTCCGTGGCCTCGTTCTTTGTCTCCCGGGTGGACACCGAGATCGACAAGCGCCTGGACAAGATCGGCACCGACGAAGCCAAGGCACTGAAGGGGAAGGCCGGCGTTGCCAACGCCCGCCTTGCCTACCAGGTCTACGAGGAACTCTTCTCGACTGAGCGGTGGGCACTGCTCGCCGGGTCCGGGGCACTCCCCCAGCGTCCGCTGTGGGCCTCCACCGGCGTGAAGGACCCGGCGTACCCCGACACCCTCTACGTCACCGAACTTGTCGCTCCCGGCGTCGTCAACACCATGCCGGAGAAGACCCTGGACGCCACCTTCGACCACGGCGTGGTCACCGGTGATACGGTCACCGGCACGTACGCCGAGGCGAACGCCACCCTCGACGCCCTGGAAAAGCTCGGCATCTCCTACAACGATGTCGTCGCCCTGCTCGAAACCGAAGGCCTGGACAAGTTCGTGGCCAGCTGGAAAGAACTGCTGGCCGACGTCGAAGGTGCCCTCGCCTCTGCACGGAAGGCCTCCTAACACCAATGAGCACACTCAGCTTCGACGCCACCGGCGCTGCCCAGCAAGCCCTGGACCAGCACCTTCCCGCCCTGGTAAATGACCGGATCGCCACCCGGATCTTCGCGAAGGACCACACCCTGTGGGGTCCTGATGCGGAGTCGGAGTCGGCCATCCGCCTCGGCTGGGTGGAGGCGGCCACCGTTTCACAATCCTTGGTCAAGGACATCCTGGAACTCCGCGACGCCCTGCGCGCCGAAGGCGTCACCCGGATCGTGCTTTGCGGCATGGGCGGATCCTCGCTGGCCCCCGAGGTTATCGCAGGCACGGCCGGCGTCGAGCTGACGGTGCTGGACAGCACGGACCCCGACCAGGTCCGTGCTGCCCTTGAAGACCGGCTGGCCGAGACCGCAATCGTGGTCTCGTCCAAGTCCGGTTCCACCCTGGAAACCGACTCACAGCGCCGCATCTTCGAGCAGGCCTTCACCGAGGCCGGGCTGGACGCCAAGAGCCGGATCATCATCGTGACCGATCCCGGTTCCCCGCTGGACAAGTCGTCCCGCGAAACCGGCTACCGCGCGGTGTTCAACGCCGATCCGAACGTCGGCGGACGCTACTCGGCGCTGACGGCGTTCGGACTGGTGCCCTCAGGCCTGGCCGGGGTTGATATCCAGGCCTTCCTGGATGAGGCCGAGGAAGCCGCCGAGGTCCTCAATGACGACGCCCCCGAAAACATCGGCCTCGCCCTGGGCGCCGCCCTCGGCGGTACCAGCCCGCTGCGGAACAAGATCGTCATTGCCGAGGACGGCTCCGGCATCGTTGGCTTCGCCGACTGGGCCGAGCAGCTCATCGCTGAATCGACGGGCAAGCTGGGGACGGGCATCCTGCCTGTCGTGGCGGGTCCCAACGCGCCCGAGGTGACCTCCGGCGCGCCGGACGTCCTGGTGGTGCGGCTGGTAGCCGCGGATGCCGACGTCGAACTCGGAGACAACCAGGTGGCCATCGCAGGAGGCCTCGCCACCCAGATGATGGTGTGGGAGTTCGCCACCGCCGTTGCGGGCCGGCTGCTGGGCATCAACCCCTTCGACCAGCCTGACGTGGAAGCCGCCAAGGTGGCTGCCCGGGGGCTGCTGGATGCCCAGCCGGAGCCGACCCCTGCCGCTTTCGTGGACGGTGCCATCGAGGTCCGGGGCGGCGACTGGCTCGGCGGCGCCACCACCGCCGCCGAAGCCGTCAAAGCACTCCTTGGCACGCTCGCTGCCGACAGCTACCTGAGCGTCCAGGCGTACTTCGACCGCCTGGCCTTTTCAGGCCTTGAAGGAATCCGTGACGAGCTCGCCGCGGCTTCCGGCCGGCCGGTGACGTTCGGCTGGGGCCCGCGCTTCCTGCACTCCACCGGGCAGTTCCACAAGGGCGGCCCCGCGATCGGCGTCTTCCTGCAGGTCACCGCTGCGGCGGCCGAGGACCTCGCGATCCCGGACCGGCCGTTCAGCTTCGGCGAGCTCATTGCCGCCCAGGCTGCAGGCGACGCCCAGGTCCTGGGCCAGCACGGCCGGCCCGTGCTGCGCCTCCACCTCACCGACCGTGCCGCCGGTGTGGCGCAGCTGCAGGACCTTGTCGCAGCGCTGTCCACCCGCGCATCCGCAACCGAGAGCTAAGGCGCAGAAGCAACCATGCCAGAAACTGAATACGGCAGGAAGGGCGCGGGCCGCGGGCGTAATCCGTTGCGCGACCCGCGTGACCGCCGTTTGAACCGGATTGCCGGTCCTTCGTCGCTTGTCCTCTTCGGGGTGACAGGCGACCTTGCCCGGAAGAAGCTCATGCCGGCGGTGTATGACCTCGCCAACCGCGGGTTGTTGCCTCCCAGCTTTGCGCTGGTGGGATTCGCCCGCCGTGAGTGGGACAAGGAGGACTTCGCCGCCGAGGTGAAGGCCTCCGTGCAGGAGCACGCGCGCACACCGTTCGATGAGGCGGTCTGGAACCAGCTGTCCGAGGGCATCCGGTTTGTCCAGGGCGAGTTCGACGACGACGCCGCGTTCGAGCGCCTCGGCGAGACGATCAAGGAGCTCGACGACGTCCGCGGCACCCGCGGGAACCACGCGTTCTATCTGTCGATCCCGCCCAAGGCGTTCGAGCAGGTGTGCCGGCAGCTCTCCAAGCACGGCCTGGCGCAGGCTGACGGGGACAAGTGGCGGCGGGTGGTGATCGAGAAACCGTTCGGCCATGACCTGGAATCGGCGCGGCAGCTTAACGACATTGTCGAGTCCGTCTTCCCGCCGGACGCCGTGTTCCGGATCGATCACTACCTGGGCAAGGAGACGGTCCAGAACATCCTGGCACTGCGTTTCGCGAACCAGCTGTTCGAACCGCTGTGGAACGCCAACTACGTGGACCATGTCCAGATCACCATGGCCGAGGACATCGGCACCGGTGGCCGGGCCGGGTATTACGACGGTGTGGGTGCGGCCCGCGACGTCATCCAGAACCACCTCCTCCAGTTGCTGGCACTGACGGCTATGGAGGAACCGATCTCCTTCAATGCCGATGACCTGCGGGCGGAGAAGGAAAAGGTCCTCGCCGCGGTCAAGCTCCCGGACGATCTCTCCACGCACTCCGCGCGCGGCCAGTTCACCGGTGGATGGCAGGGCGGCGAGCAGGTCCAGGGCTATCTGGAAGAGGAAGGCATCCCCGCCGACTCCACCACGGAGACCTATGCGGCGATCCGGGTGGACATCCACACCCGCCGCTGGTCCGGGGTTCCGTTCTACCTGCGTGCGGGCAAGCGCCTGGGCCGCCGGGTCACCGAGATTGCCGTGGTCTTCAAACGAGCCCCGAATTTGCTCTTCCGCGACCATGGCGAGGACGACTTCGGGCAGAACGCCGTGGTGATCCGGGTCCAGCCCGACGAGGGCGTAACCATCCGGTTCGGTTCCAAGGTCCCCGGCACCCAGATGGAAGTCCGTGACGTGACCATGGACTTCGGCTACGGGCACTCGTTCACCGAATCGAGCCCCGAAGCGTACGAGCGGCTGATCCTGGACGTTCTGCTTGGTGAGCCGCCGTTGTTCCCGCGCCATCAGGAAGTGGAGCTGTCCTGGAAGATCCTGGACCCGTTCGAGGAATACTGGGCCACCCTGGCCGAACAGCCCGAACCCTATGCCCCCGGCTCCTGGGGCCCGGCCAGCGCCGATGAGCTGCTGGCCCGCGACGGACGAACCTGGAGAAGGCCATGATCGTAAACCTGCCCGATACCACCACCTCGAAGGTATCCAAGAAGCTCATGTCCCTGCGCGAGCAGGGCGGGGTGATCGCCCTGGGTCGGGTCCTCACCCTCGTGGTGGTGACCAAGTCCGGGCTTGAGGAAGAAGCCATTGAGGCCGCAAATGACGCCAGCCGGGAACACCCCTGCCGGATCATCGTCCTGGCCGACGCCGGAAAGGACGCCGAGGACCGGCTCGACGCGCAGATCCGCGTGGGCGGGGATGCCGGCGCATCCGAGGTCATCGTGCTCCGCGGCTATGGCCAGCTCGCGCACGAGTCCGAATCCCTGGTGGCCGCCCTGCTGCTCCCGGACGCCCCGATCGTGGCCTGGTGGCCGCACGGGGCACCCGAGAACGCGTGCGAGACCTCCGTCGGCGCGATCGCGCACCGCAGGATCACAGACTCTGCCAACGAACCGGACCCGCAGGCGGCACTGGAACGGATCCACCACACCTACAAAGCCGGTGACACCGACCTCGCATGGACCCGGCTGACCAACTGGCGGATCCAGCTGGCCGCGGCACTGGACGAAGTCGATTCCTCGCCCGTCACCGCGGTCGCGGTCGAAGGCGCCTCGGACTCACCCTCCACCATCCTGCTCGCGGCGTGGCTAACGCTGACCCTGGACGCACCCGTGACCATCGTCGCGGACCCGGCGGGGACAGGGATCCGCCGCGTCCGCCTCAGCCGGCCCGGCGGCGACGTGCAGCTCTTCCGCCCCGGACTCTCGGTCGCCGAACTCACCCAGCCCGGCCAACCCGCCCAACGGATCACCCTCCCCCGACGCAGCCTCCGCGACTGCCTCGCCGAGGAGCTCCGCCGGCTTGACCCGGACGAAGTGTTTGGCGAAGTGATTACTATTGGACTGCCACGTACCAATCTAAGGAGCGTCCGACCCAGTGAGCGTTGACCCCAGAGTAAGCATCCATCCTGATTCGTCCGTCCTCATGGCCGCCATCGCGGCCCGCCTGATCACCAAGCTCGTTGATGTCCAGGACAAGTACGGCGAAGCCACAGTGGTGCTCACCGGGGGGACCGTGGGGATCGGTACGCTGAAGGCAGTGGCCGATTCCCCGGCGGCTCCCGCCGTCGATTGGTCCAAGGTCAACTTCTGGTGGGGTGACGAACGTTTCGTTGGTACCGCGGACCCGGACCGGAACACCAAGCAGGCGTTCGATGCCCTGCTCTCGCACATTCCCGTGGACCCGGAACGGGTCCACTCCCCGGGCTCCGCGGACGACTTCGGTACCGCAGAGGAGGCGGCCGAAGACTATGCGCGGCAACTCCGGGAAGCGGCAGCAGCCGAACATGCAGCGGACATGTCCGATGACCGCCCGGATGAGCCGTCAGCGTTGCCGCGCCTTGACGTGGTACTCCTGGGCGTCGGCCCCGACGCCCACATCGCGTCCTTGTTTCCTGAGCAAGCCGGCATCAGGGAAAAGAACCTCACAGTGGTGGGCGTCCGCAACTCGCCCAAGCCCCCGCCGCTGCGCATTTCACTGACCCTGCCAGCCATTAATACGGCGTCAGAAGTCTGGATGGTGGTGGCCGGAGAGGACAAGGCCGGGGCGGTAGGGCTTGCCCTTGCCGGCGCCAACCCGGTCCAGGTACCTGCCGCCGGACCGCGCGGTACGTCCCGTACCCTGTGGCTGATCGACGAGAACGCCGCCTCACGTGTCCCGCAGCAACTCGTCCGAAAAGACGCCGCGGGCGCGTAGCTTTTCCAGCGCTCCGGCCAGGACGTCTTCCGCGTCCCGGTCGGAGCGCCGCTCTTTAACGTATTCCAGGTGGCTTTTGTATCCGTCGTCGAACGGATCAGCCAAGGCGGCCGCCTGGCTGTCACGGGAGGCGGGACCCCCGCAGCGGCGGCAGTCCCAGGTCACGGGAATCTGGTCCTCGGGGAAGCTTAACGAAGACTGGCTGGGTCTCGTGTCCCTTCGCGCACCAGTAGGACACCCGGATGCGAGGGAGGGGCTGGGCGGAAGAATCGGTGGACTGCAGGCTCGATCCGGACCCTGCCGTCACCCCGGCGCGGGTCCCCCGAAAGCCCGATGCTGGATGGACCATGACATCTCCTGCCTCGAAGCGGATGGCCGGTTTCGGCAGCTTAAACGCAACTGTGGCCGCCGGTAAACCGACAGCCACAGTTTAGATGCCCGATCCGGGCAGCGGGAGGGCCTCTGGACCCTAGTCAGCGGGACCCTTAGGAGTCGCCACCGCCGCTGAACCGCATAATCAGGCCGAGGGCAATGATTACCACGCCCCACGTAACGCCCAAGACGATGGTGAAACGGTTGAGGTTTCGTTCGGCTACCCCGGAGGAGCTAAGGCCCGAGCTCATGCCGCCGCCGAACATATCGGAAAGCCCGCCGCCGCGACCCTTGTGCAAGAGGATCAGCAGCGTCAGCAGGAGGCTGGTGATGCCCAGGAGGATCTGCAGGATGACATGAAGAACGTCCACGACGGCCTTTCGGAAGTTGGGATGGCGGGAGTTTGTACTGGCGCCGGACTAGTCCGTGACCAGGTGGCTCTCGAACCTGACAATATTAGCAAACTCGGCAGGATCAAGGCTGGCACCGCCCACCAGGACCCCGTCCACGTCGCGCTCCTGCAGGATGGCGGCGGCGTTGTTGGCCTTGACCGAACCGCCGTACAGCAGGCGGGTCTTGGCGGCAACGTCCGCACCGAAGAGGTTGCCGAGCTCCGCCCGGATCGCAGCGCACATTTCCTGCGCATCCTCGGGGCCCGCGACCTCGCCGGTGCCAATCGCCCAGACGGGCTCGTAGGCGACCACCAGTTCGGCGGCCTGGTCGTTGGTGAGCCCTGCAACTCCGGCGCGGAGCTGCTGGAGCGTGTGTTCCACATGGGTTCCCGCCTGGCGGATTTCCAGGCCCTCCCCGACGCACAGGACCGGAGTGACCCCATGCTTGAAAGCCGCCTTGACCTTGGCGTTCAGGACGTCGTCGGACTCGTTGTGGATGGTACGGCGTTCGCTGTGGCCCACCAGGACGTAGGTGCAGCCAAGCTTGGCGAGGAATTGGCCGGAGATGTCGCCGGTGTAGGCTCCGGAGTCGAACTGGGAAAGGTCCTGGCCGCCGTAGGCCACCTGCAGGTCATCGCCCTGGACCAGAGTCTGGACGCCGCGGAGGTCCGTGAATGGCGGGAAAACGGCAACCTCGACCCGGCTGTAGTCGTGCTTGGCATCGGAGAGGGTCCAGGCCAGCTTCTGCAGGAGGGTGGTGCCCTGCACGTGGTCCATGTTCATTTTCCAGTTGCCCGCGATGAAGGGCTTGCGGTCGAAGGCGCCGTTCGTTGACGTAGTCACGTGATCTCCATAAAAGTCTTGATATGTGTGCGGCCGGCAGGCTGCCGCGGGCAACCTGCCGGCCGGAGGACTGTTCAGTCCGATACTGCTGTGGCAGTTGTGCTACCGGTCCAGGACGCTGAGGCCGGGAAGCTCCTTGCCTTCAAGGTATTCCAGGCTTGCACCGCCGCCAGTGGAAATATGGCCGAACTGGTCGTCTGCGAATCCCAGCGTACGCACCGCAGCCGCGGAGTCGCCGCCGCCCACGACGGTGAAACCCCCGGTTTCCGTCAGCGCCTGCGCGATGGCGCGGGTGCCGGCGGAGAACGCCTCGAATTCGAAGACGCCCATGGGACCGTTCCAGAAGACCGTGCGGGCTCCCTTGATGCGCTCCGCGAACGCGGCAGCGGTGTTGGGGCCGATATCCAGGCCGATGCCGCTGGCAC
Source organism: Pseudarthrobacter sp. MOO14 (assembly GCF_058267675.1). Classification (NCBI taxonomy): domain Bacteria; kingdom Bacillati; phylum Actinomycetota; class Actinomycetes; order Micrococcales; family Micrococcaceae; genus Pseudarthrobacter; species Pseudarthrobacter sp. MOO14. The sequence continues at coordinate 164,277 of NZ_CM177849.1, read as the reverse complement.
CGAAGCTGCTGCCTTCGATGGCCTCCGCCGGCACCGTTTCGTGCGCGGCGTCGGCAGCAAACTTCTCTGCCACCACGACGTCCGTGGGCACGACAAACTCGGTACCCGCATCCGCGGCCCGCTTGAGGTAGTCCTGGACCACGGGGATCTGGTCTTCCTCAAGGAGGCTGGAGCCCACCTTGTGACCGGACGCTGCCAGGAAGGTGAACAGCATGCCGCCGCCCACCAGGATGGTGTCGGCTTTGCCAAGCAGGTTGTCGATGACCGCAAGCTTGTCGGAGACCTTGGAACCGCCGAGCACCACGACGTAGGGACGCTGGGTGTCGGTGGTCAGCTTCCGAAGGACTTCCACCTCCGTACGGACCAGGTCGCCCTGGTATGACGGCAACCGGGTGGCGACGTCATAGACGCTGGCGTGCTTGCGATGGACGGCGCCGAAGGCATCGTCCACGTAAGCGCCGTTGTCGCCGGTGAGTGCCACGAGTTCGTCGGCGAAGGCGCCGCGTTCGGCGTCGTCCTTGCTGGTCTCCCGGGAGTCGAAGCGGACGTTCTCCAGGACCAGCACGTCGCCGTCCTGCAGGGCGGCAGCAGCCTCCTTGGCGGCACCACCCACGGTGTCAGCTGCCAGGGTGACCTTGAAGTCCGCCAGCTCGGCGAGGCGGTCCACGGCGGGGCGAAGGGAATACTTGTCCTCCGGGGCGCCCTTGGGGCGTCCGAGGTGGGCTGTTACCAGCACGCGGGCACCGGCGTCCGTGAGCTTTGACAGCACTGGAAGTGAGGCCTTGATGCGGCCGTCGTCAGTGACTGTAGAGCCGTCGAGCGGCACATTCAGGTCACTTCGAACCAGAATGTACCGCCCGCGGACACCTTCAGCGATCAGTTCGTTGAGGGTGTGAGATGTCATGTGTCTAACCCTAGCCCAGCTTGGATGCCACGAGCTCCGTGAGGTCGACGAGGCGGTTGGAGTAGCCCCATTCGTTGTCATACCAGGAAACAACCTTGACCTGGTTGCCGATGACCTTGGTCAGGCCGGCGTCGAAGATGGAAGACGCGGGGTCGCCAACGATGTCGGAGGAGACGATGGGCTCGTCCGTGTAGGTCAGGAAGCCCTGCAGTTCCTCGGACTCCGAGGCGCGCTTGAGGGCGGCGTTGACTTCCTCCACGGTGGTCTCGCGGGAGACGGTGACGGTGAGGTCGGTGGCGGAGCCGGTGGGCACGGGGACGCGGATGGCGTAACCGTCCAGCTTGCCCTTGAGCTCGGGGAGGACAAGGCCGATTGCCTTGGCGGCGCCGGTGGAGGTGGGGACCATGTTGATGGCCGCAGCACGCGCACGGCGCAGGTCCTTGTGCGGGCCGTCCTGCAGGTTCTGGTCCGCGGTATAGGCGTGCACGGTGGTCATGAGTCCACGCTCAATGCCGAATTCGTCGTTGACCACCTTGGCCAGCGGGCCGAGGCAGTTGGTGGTGCAGGAGGCGTTGGAGATGATGTTGTGCGTGGCGTTGTCGTAGAGCTTGTCGTTGACGCCCATCACGATGGTGATGTCCTCGTCCGAGGCCGGAGCTGAGATCAGGACCTTCTTGGCGCCTGCATCGATGTGCTTCTGGGCGTCTGCTGCCTTGGTGAAGAACCCGGTGGATTCGATCACGATGTCCACGCCCAGTTCGCCCCAGGGGAGCTTGGCGGGATCGCGTTCGGCCAGGACCTTGACGACGTTGCCGTTGACGACGATGTTGCCGTCCTTGACCTCGATGGTCTCCTTCAGGCGTCCGCCGACGGAGTCGTACTTGAACAGGTGGGCCAGGGCTTCGGGGCTGGTGAGGTCGTTGACGGCAACGATCTCCAGGTCCGCGCCTTGTGCAAGTGCTGCGCGGAAGTAGTTGCGGCCAATGCGGCCGAAGCCGTTGATACCAATACGGGTCGTCACTTTTACAGTCTCCTTGGTGCTTTGAGAAGCACTACTAGTTGAGCGGGCGTTCAAGCCAACTAACAGATCCCGCACGCCATTGGGCAGAGATGATTAACACGGAGGGCGACCAGCCTCATTGCTGAAGGCTAACCGCCTTCCGTGACCCATCTTACGTTTAACTGGGTCCGCCCCCGCAAGTGCGGGGGCGGACCATCCACATCCCGGCCGGTTTAAGTCAGAATGTGAAGTTTGTTACATCGATGTATAACGCAGCTCACTACGGGAGGGTGATGAGTCCCGTGGCGTTGGCGCGTGCAGCTTCGAAGCGCTGGGCGACGTCGGCCCAGTTGACGATGTTCCAGAATGCCTTGACGTAGTCGGCCTTGACGTTGACGTAGTCCAGGTAGAAGGCGTGCTCCCACATGTCCAGCATCAGCAGCGGCGTGGTGCCCAAGGCAACGTTCCCCTGCTGGTCGTACAGCTGCTCGATGACCAGGTTTCCACCGATGGGTTCGTAGGCCAGGAAGCCCCAGCCCGAGCCCTGCAGGCCCAGTGCCGCGGCGCTGAACTGGGCGCGGAACGCATCGAAGGAACCGAACGCGTCGTCGATGGCAGCTGCCAGCTCGCCTTCGGGCTTGTCGCCGCCGTCCGGGGACAGGTTGTTCCAGAAGACCGAGTGGTTGATGTGGCCGCCGGTGTGGAACGCGAGGTCCTTGGAGAGACGGTTGATGTTGGCGAAGTCGCCCTTTTCCCGTGCTTCGGCAAGCTGGGCCAGTGCGTTGTTGGCGCCGGTGACATAGGCTGCGTGGTGCTTGCTGTGGTGCAGCTCCATGATCCGCGCAGAGATGTGCGGCTCAAGGGCGGCGTAGTCGTACTTGAGTTCGGGCAATACGTACTCAGTCACAAAATCCTCCAATATCGTGGACACGCGGTCCGGTTGGTGACTCTCGGATTGTGCATCCGGGCGTCTGGCGCCCGGAATCTTTTTGATTCTATGGGGCGCTTACTCGTCCAGCATTTCCGGCGTCACATTGGCGTCGGTTCCGGGAATGCCCAGGTCAAGGGCGCGTTTGTCCGCCATGGCCAGGAGCCGGCGGATCCGGCCGGCAATCGCGTCCTTGGTCATCACGGGGTCGGCCAGCCGGCCCAGTTCGTCCAGGCTCGCCTGTTTGTGCGCCACCCGCAGTTCCCCGGCGTATTTCAGGTGGTCCGGAACGTCGTCGCCGAGGATCTCCAGGGCCCGGTCCACCCGGGCGCCTGCGGCCACCGCGGCCTGCGCGGAACGGCGCAGGTTGGCGTCGTCGAAGTTGGCGAGCCGGTTGGCCGTGGCACGGACTTCCTTGCGCATGCGGCGTTCTTCCCAGACCATCAACGCGTCGTGGGCGCCCATCCTGGTCAGCAGCGCCGCGATGGTGTCGCCGTCGCGGATGACCACGCGGTCCACTCCCCTGACCTCACGCGCCTTGGCCTGGATGTCCAGGCGGCGGGCCGCCCCGACCAGGGCGAGGGCCGATTCGGGCCCCGGGCAGGTGACCTCCAGCGAGGACGACCGTCCCGGTTCCGTCAGTGAGCCGTGGGCCAGGAACGCCCCGCGCCATACGGCTTCGGCATCGGCCGCCGAGCCGTTGACGACGGCGGACGGCAGCCCCCGCACCGGGCGGCCCCGGCCGTCCAGCAGGCCGGTCTGCCGGGCCAGTGCTTCGCCGTCGCGGACCACGCGGACCACGTAGCGGCTGGCGCGGCGCAGTCCACCGGCCGAGACCACGATGATTTCGCTCTGGTGTCCGTAGACTTCGGCGATGGCGGCGCGGAGCCGGCGGGCCGTGGACGCCAGGTCCACTTCCGCTTCGATGACGATCCGGCCGGAGATGATGTGCAGTCCCCCGGCGAACCGGAGCATGGCGGAGACTTCCGCCTTGCGCACTGATGACTTCTTGATGTCCAGACGGGACAGTTCTTCTTTGACTGATGCTGTCAGTGCCATGGCACCTTCCTAACTGTTCCCAAAAATGTCCTGGTACGCCGTGGCCAGCCGCAGTGGCTCGTGGACTGGGCGGCGTCCCGACGCCCCTACTTTACCCAAGACCACCTCCGCTCCAATCATGGCGGCGGCCTTCTCGAACTCCTGCCGGTCGGGTACTGAAGCGGGATCGGCGAGGACCACGTCCACGCTGAACTCCGGAGCGTAGCGCCGGAGGACGTGGAGATGGTCGGCGGCGCTCATGCCCGACGTTTCTTTGGTATCGGTGGCAAGGTTCATGGTCAGGCAGCGCTTGGCCGGCGTGCTGCACAGTGCCTGGCGCATCTCGGGCAGCAGCAGGTGCGGCAGGACCGAGGTGTACCAGGACCCCGGGCCCAGGACCACCCAGTCCGCCAGCTCGATCGCCGTCAGGGCCTCCGTGCAGGCCGGCGCCGATTTCGGCAGGAGCCGCACTTCTTCGAGCGACCCGGCGACGGCGCAGCGCGCTTGCCCGTGGATGGTCTCCAGCCCCGTTCCGCCGCCGGGGGTGGTGACGCGGACGTCGCCTTCGATCGTGAGCGGGACGGTGGACATGGGCAGCACCTGGCCACGGGCGCCCAGCAGCGCACCGGCCCACTTGAGTCCGGCGACGGCGTCGCCCAGCAGTTCCCACAGGGTGACGATCAGCAGGTTGCCCATGGCGTGTTCATCGAGGGAACCGCCCGGGCCTTTGCCGGCGCGGAACCGGTGTTGCATGACGTCGCGCCAGGTGCGGCCCCAGTCGGTATCGTCGCACAGGGCGGACAGGGCCATGCGGAGGTCGCCGGGCGGGAGCACGCCGTACTCCTCGCGCAGGCGCCCGGACGAGCCGCCGTCGTCCGCCACGGTGACAATTGCGGTGAGCTCGGAGGTGAGCAGGCGCAGGGCCGACAAGGAGGCCGCGAGGCCGTGTCCGCCGCCCAGTGCTACAACGTTGGGGCCCTTGTCCTGGCCGGGCGACGTACCGCCGGCCGGTGGCACCAGGGGCAGGGCGCCGGTGAAAAGGGCCATTATTCGCGGCCCAGATCCCGGTGCGCGGTGGTCACGGTGACGCGCGGGTACTGGGCGAGCTTCTTGGAAAGTTCGACGGCGACCGCGACGGAGCGGTGCTTGCCGCCGGTGCAGCCAACGGCGATCGTGGCGTAGTGCTTGTTTTCCCGCCGATATCCCTCCAACACGGGCTCCAGCGCGAGGACGTAGCGGTCCACGAAGTTCTTGACCCCTTCTGCCTCAAGCACGTAGTCACTGACGTCCTTGTCCAGGCCGGTCAGGGGGCGCAGCTGGGGCACCCAGTGCGGGTTGGGAATGAACCGCACGTCGGCCACGTAGTTGGCGTCCACCGGGAGGCCGTACTTGAAGCCGAAGCTCATGACGTTCAGGCGCAGGGCCACGGGACCGGTTTCGCTGAACAGCTCCGTAATGGCCGTGGCGAGTCCGTGGACGTTGTAATTGGAGGTATCGAGCACGACGTCCGAGCTGTCGCGCAGCTCCTGCAGCAGCTCGCGTTCCGCGGCTATGCCGTCAAGGATGCGGCCCCCGCCCTGGAGCGGGTGGGGGCGGCGGCCCTGTTCGAAGCGCCGGACCAGGACGTTGTCGCTGGCGTCCAGGAACAGCACCCGGAAGGTGACCCCGCTGGCGGCGAGTGCGCCCAGAGCGGACCGGATGTCGGCGAAGAGTCCCTTGCTGCGGACATCGATGACCACCGCGAGCCGGGGAATGGACTGGGGAGCGTGCGAGACGAGTTCGGCCAGGGTGCCGAGCATCTGCGGCGGCAGGTTCTCCACGACATACCAGCCGTGGTCCTCCAACGCGTCGGCGGCGGTGCTCCGCCCGGCGCCGGACATTCCGGTGACCACCAGCAGCTCCGCTTCGAGCGGCTTGACTGTCTCCAGCCCGTCCTGCCCGTCCTCGGATCCCGCCGTCGTGTCTGCCATGAAGTCCGCCCCGTTTCGTTGTTGTGCCAGGGCCGCCGCAGTGGCGCCGCCCCGTCACTTACCCTAGCTAAGTTTCAATGATTTCGCCGGTGGACATGTTAATTGCCGGGACGGACACGGCGTCGTCCGTACCGGTGGCAAAGTGGTTCACGATGGCGCCGGCCAGGGCGGGTCCGATCCCCTTGGCTTCGGAGAGCTCTTCCACGGTGGCGGCCTTGACGCCCTTGACCGAACCGAAATGCGCCAGCAGGGCCTTCCGTTTGGACGCGCCCAGGCCCGGGACGGCGTCAAGCGCGGAGACGGTCATGGCCTTGCCGCGCTTTTGCCGGTGAAAGGTAATGGCAAAGCGGTGGGCCTCGTCACGGATCCGCTGCAGCAGGTACAGGCCTTGGGAAGTTCGGGGCAGGATCACCGGAAAATCGCTGTCCGGCAGCCATACTTCCTCCAGCCGCTTGGCCAGGCCCACCACGTAGACGTCATCGATGCCCAGCTCGGCCAGGGCGCGTGCTGCCGCGTTTACCTGCGGTTGGCCGCCGTCCACCACCACGAGGTTCGGCGGGTAGGCGAATTTGGCCTTGGGCGCCGGCGTGGTGGTGTCCAGCACTGCGTCCCCGGCCACAGGGTCTTTCCCATCCGCGGCAAGGAGGGATTCATCCACCTGTGCGGACTTGTCCTGCAGGTAATGTCGGAAACGCCGGGTCAGGACGTCATGCATGGCCGCCGTGTCGTCGGAGGCGGCAGGCCCGGTGATGGAGAACTTGCGGTAATCGGACTTCTTGGGCAGGCCGTCCTCCACCACCACCATGGAGGCCACCACGTTGGTCCCCTGGACGTGCGAAACGTCGAAGCATTCGATCCGGAGCAGCGGAACGGGCAGGTCAAGGGCTTCCTGCAGTTCCTGGAGTGCCTGCGACCTGACGGTGATGTCACCGGCACGCCGGGTTTTGTGGAGCTTGAGCGCGTGCTCGGCATTTTCTCGCACAGTGGACATCAGCGCCGCCTTGTCTCCGCGCTGCGGGACGCGGATGTCCACTTTGGCCCCGCGGATGCCGCCAAGCCAGGTGGCGAGGTCCTCCGCGTTGCTGGGTGCGACAGGGACCAGGACCTCGCGCGGCAGCCTGCCGTGGGTCTCGCCGTCCTCGCCGTAGACCTGCTGGAGCAGGTGCTCCACGAGGTCCGGGGTGGTGAAGTCCTCCACCTTTTCCACCACCCAGCCACGTTGCCCGCGGATCCGGCCGCCCCGGACGTGGAACACCTGGACTGCGGCTTCGAGCTCGTCCTCGTGCAGGGCGAAGACGTCGGCGTCGGTGTCTTCGGACAGCACCACGGCGTTGCGTTCGAAGACTTTGCGCAGGGCGGCGATGTCGTCGCGCAGCCGCGCGGCGTGTTCGTAGTCCAGTTTCGCCACGGCGTCGGCCATCTGCTTTTCCAACTTGTTGATGAACCGTTTGGCTTCGCCGCCCATGAAGGCGCAGAAGTCGTCGGCCAGCGCCCTGTGGTCGTCCGGCGAGATCCGGCCCACGCAAGGTGCGGAACATTTGTCGATGTAGCCCAGCAGGCACGGCCGGCCGCTGGCTTCGGCCCGTTTGAAGACGCCGGCACTGCAGCTGCGCACAGGGAAGACGCGCAGCAGGGTGTCCATGGTTTCGCGGATGGCACCGGCGGTGTAGGGGCCGAAGTAGCGGGTACCCTTCCGCTTGTCCCCGCGCATGACCTGGACCCTGGGGTATTTTTCGCCCATGGTGACGGCGAGGTAGGGGTAGGTCTTGTCGTCCCGGAACACGACATTGAACCGGGGCTTGAATTCCTTGATCCAGGTGTACTCAAGCTGCAGCGATTCCAGTTCGCTGCCCACCACGGTCCACTCGACGCTGCTGGCCGCGTGGACCATGGCGTAGGTTTTCGGCAACAGGCCCGCCGGGTTGGCAAAGTATGAGTTCAGGCGGGACCGGAGGCTCTTCGCCTTTCCCACGTAAATCACCCGCCCATGCGGGTCACGGAACCGGTAGACGCCCGGGTTGGTGGGGATTTCACCGGTTTTGGGCCGGTAACTTGCTGGATTTGCCACCTATCAAGTCTACTAAGGCGCGCCGGGCATCTGCGCCAGCACGGCTACTCGGCGGACTTGCTCTGGTTGTAGCTGGTGGAGCGCTCCTGGCCGGTCAGGGCAGCGATCGCGTCCATGATCCGGTCCGTGACCTCACGGCGCGCGGGCAGCGAGTGGTCCGGGCCGGTCTTATCGAAGTACAGCGGCTCCCCCACCTTCATGGTGAAATGCTGTGGCCTGACACCCTTTTCGCCGGCCCGCTGGAGTTTTTCGGTCCCGATCAGGCCCACCGGAATGACCGGTGCCCCGGTGGTCAGCGCGAGCCAGCCGACGCCGGTGCGTCCGCGGTACAGGATGCCGTCGCGGGACCGGGTGCCCTCAGGGTAGATGCCGATGCCGCGGCCGGACTCAAGGATGTCCAGGAGTGTCTTGAGCGCCTGGACGCTGGCTGCCTGTTCGCCGCGCTCCACGGGGATGGAACCCACTGATTCGAAGAAGGCCTTCATGACCTTGCCTTTGAGGCCTCCGGTGGTGAAGTACTCGGCCTTGGCGAAGAACGCGACCGGGCGGGGCATCAGCGCCTGCACGATCACACTGTCAAAGAAGGACAGGTGGTTGGGGGCCACGATGAAAGGGCCGTCGGAGGGGACATTGTCCAGGCCGACGACGGTGGGGCGGCAGGTGCCGGAGATGAGGTTCCGCGTCGTCCAGCGGACGGCATCAAACATTTCCATTGTTGCGCACCCCGCTCATGGCCGCGGTGTGGACGGCTTGCAGCCGTTCGATGACTGTGACCAGTTCCTCACCAGTGCTGACGACGGCGACCGACCCGGCCTCTTCAAGTTCGCCGTCTGGCGCGAATCCCCAGGCCACGCCAATACAGTCCAGGCCGTTGGCAATCGCTCCCGAAACGTCCTGTGCCCGGTCCCCCACCATGATGGCGTGTTCGGTATCCAGGTCCCGCAGGGCTGCGGCAATGATCTGGGTCTTGCCCAGCGGAACGCCGTCCACGGCAGCTTCGTCGTCGGCGGACCCGTGGATGCCGTGGAAGAAGCCGTCGATGCCGTGGTGTGCCAGTACGGTGTGGGCAAGGCGCTGCGGCTTCTGGGTGGCCACGGCAACGGGCCGTCCGGCCGCTGCGAAGGATTCGAGGATTTCCTGGATTCCGGGGTACAGCCTGCTCTGGGCGATTCCGGCGGAGACGTAGTGTTCCCGGTAGCGGCGGACCACCTCTTCAAGGCGGTCCGCCGGCACCTTCGCTACGTTGAGCAGTGAGTCGCTCAATTTGGGGCCGATCATCGCATCCAGCAGGTCCTGGGCGGGAACCGGCAGCCCCAGCCCGCGGAGGGCCGATGCAATGCCTTCTGTTATTCCACCGGCCGGGTCGACAAGAGTGCCGTCCAGGTCAAAGATCACGGGCACTGTTGTTGAAGTCACCGGGTTAGTTTCTCACGACAGCGCGAGTGCCTGAAACTCGCATTCCCGTACAGGAATATTTCCGGACAGATTCCTCTGCTGGTCAGCCCAGTATTTCTGCCAGGAACTTCCCCGTATGGCTGGTGCTGGACTTGGCGACCTGCTCTGGCGTTCCCGCCGCGACGATGTGGCCGCCACCCGAACCGCCGTCGGGCCCGAGGTCCACGAGCCAGTCCGCACTCTTGATGACGTCCAGGTTGTGCTCGATGGTGATCACCGTGTTGCCCTTGTCCACCAGCCCTTGGAGGACCATGAGGAGCTTGCGGATGTCCTCAAAGTGCAGCCCCGTGGTGGGCTCGTCCAGGACGTAGATGCTGCGCCCGTTGGACCGCTTCTGCAGCTCGGCCGCGAGTTTGACGCGCTGCGCTTCACCGCCGGACAACGTGGTGGCGGGCTGGCCCAGCCGCACATAGCCCAGTCCGACATCCACCAGGGTGTTCAGGTGGCGGGCGATGGGCGAGAATGCCGCGAAGAACTCGGCGCCCTCCTCGATGGGCATGTTGAGGACGTCAGCGATGGTCTTGCCCTTGTAGTGGACTTCCAGCGTTTCCCGGTTGTAACGGGCACCGTGGCAGACCTCGCAGGGGACGTACACGTCAGGCAGGAAGTTCATTTCGATTTTCAGCGTGCCGTCACCGGAGCATGCTTCGCAGCGGCCGCCCTTGACGTTGAAGGAGAACCGGCCCGGCAGGTAGCCGCGAACCTTGGCTTCGGTGGTCTCCGCGAAGAGCTTGCGGATGTTGTCGAACACTCCCGTGTACGTGGCCGGGTTGGATCGGGGGGTGCGGCCGATGGGGCTCTGGTCCACGTGGACCACTTTGTCCAGGTGCTCGAGGCCCTGGACGGTCTTGTGCCGGCCAGCCACCTGCTTGGCGCCGTTGAGCTTGTTGGCGAGCACCTTGTAGAGGATTTCGTTTACGAGCGTGGACTTACCGGAACCGCTCACGCCGGTCACCGCAGTAAAGAGTCCCAGCGGGAAGGCGGCGTCGACGTTGACGAGATTGTTCTCCCGGGCGCCCACCACTTTGATTTCGCGCTTTTTGTCGTACTTCCGGCGCTTTTTGGGCACGGCGATGGCCTTGCGGCCGGACAGGTAGTCGCCGGTCAGCGATTGCTTGTTTTCCAGCAGCTCCTTGTAGGTTCCGGAGTGCACCACCTGGCCGCCGTGTTCTCCTGCGCCCGGTCCGATGTCCACGATCCAGTCAGCCACGTGGATGGTGTCCTCGTCATGCTCAACCACGATGAGGGTGTTGCCCATGTCGCGGAGCCGGGTGAGGGTTTCGATGAGCCGGCGGTTGTCGCGCTGGTGCAGGCCGATGGAGGGCTCGTCCAGGACGTACAGCACGCCCACCAGGCCGGACCCGATCTGGGTGGCGAGCCTGATGCGCTGTGCTTCGCCGCCGGAGAGGGTGGCTGAGGGGCGCTCGAGGTTAAGGTATTCGAGGCCCACATCCAGCAGGAAGGTAAGCCGCGCCTGGATCTCCTTGAGGACCTGGTGCGCGATCTGCGCTTCACGTCCGGTCAGGACCAGGGTGTTCAGGAACTCCGCACAGTCCCGCATGGGCAGTGCCGCTACTTCGGCGATGGACTTGCCGTTGATGAGGACCGAGAGCGAGGCCGGGTTGAGCCGGGCACCGTTGCAGGAAGGGCATGGGACCTGGCGCATGTATTCTTCGTAGCGGTCGCGGGCCCAGTCGGAATCGGTCTCGCCATGCTTGCGGTGGACGTACTGGATGGCACCCTCGAAGCCGGTGCTGTATTTGCGTTCCCGGCCGAACCGGTTCCGGTACTGCACCACCACCTTGTGGTCCTTGCCGTGCAGGATGGTCTGGCGGACGTCCTTGCCGAGCTTCTCCCACGGCGTGGCCATGGAGAAGCCCACTTCCTTGGCGAGGCCTTCCAGGAGACGGTTCCAGTATTCGGTGGTGGCGGTTCCCAGGGACCATGGCGCGATGGCGCCTTCGGAGAGCGAGAGTTCCGGGTTGGGAACGATCAGTTCCTCGTCCACCTCCAGCCGGGTACCGATGCCGCTGCAGGCCGCGCAGGCACCGAAGGGGTTGTTGAAGGAGAACGAGCGGGGCTCGATCTCGTCGATGGCCAGCGGGTGTTCGTTGGGGCAGGCGAGGTTCTCGGAGAAAGCCCGGATCCGTCCGGGATCGTCGGCGTCAAGATCCACGAACTCGGCCAGGACGCGGCCTTCCGCCAGCCCCAGGGCCGTCTCGATGGAGTCGGTGAGCCGCTGGCTGATGCCTTCCTTGACCACGAGGCGGTCCACCACTACCTCGATGGTGTGCTTGAACTGCTTGCCCAGCTTGGGCGGATCGCTCAACTGGACCAGGTTGCCGTCCACCCGCGCACGGGAGTAGCCCTTGGCGCTGAGCTCTTTGAAAAGGTCAACGAACTCGCCCTTGCGGCCGCGCACCACCGGCGCCAGGACCTGGAATCGGGTTCCGTCTGCGAGTTCCAGGAGCTGGTCCACAATCTGCTGCGGCGTCTGCTTGGATACCGGCTCACCGCACACGGGGCAGTGCGGCCTGCCGACACGTGCCCACAACAGGCGCATGTAGTCGTAGATTTCGGTGATGGTGCCCACGGTGGACCGCGGGTTCTTGCTGGTGGACTTCTGGTCGATGGAGACCGCGGGAGACAGCCCTTCGATGAAGTCGACATCGGGTTTGTCCACCTGGCCCAGGAACTGGCGCGCGTAGGCGGAGAGCGATTCGACGTAGCGGCGCTGGCCTTCGGCAAAGATGGTGTCGAACGCCAGGGACGACTTTCCGGATCCGGAGAGGCCTGTGAAGACAATCATGGCGTCACGGGGCAGGTCCAGGTCCACGTTGCGCAGGTTGTGCTCCCGCGCGCCCTTCACGACGAGCCTGGAGAGGTCCGGCCGCTGCGGGACGGCAGCGGGGGCGACGGTGAAGGAGGAGGCGGGGGCAGAGGTTTCTTCAGCTACGGCTTTAGGCACCCCATAATGCTAATCGAAAACTTCTTCGAACATGCGCGGTTCCGCCCTCAGGGAACATCGTAGGCGGCCGCCAGCAGCTTGACGGCCTCCGCGAAGCTGGCCCCCTGCGCCTTGGCCACGTCCGCGTACGCCGCCGCGGCGGCGGCCAACCCGCCGAGCCTCTCATCCCGCGCCGAAACCACCGTGCCGTTCCGCCCGCGGGTGGCTACAATCCCCGCGGCTTCGAGCTCCTTGTAAGCCCTGGCCACGGTGTGCGGGGCGACGTCGAGCTTTTCCGCCAGGGCACGCACGGCCGGGAGCCTGGTGCCCGGGGCAAGCGCGCCGTTGTCAGCAAGGTGGATGACCTGCAGCCGCAGTTGCTCGAACAGCGCCACGGTGCTGGCGGGATTCGGCCGCCAGGCGCCGGGGAAGTCCGCGGGGGCGCTCACAGGCCACCCTCCAGGACACCGGCGCGGCCGTCACGGGCGGCGAACTGTGCGTTGTAGAGCGCGGCGTAGTAGCTGTTGGCGGCCAGGAGGCTCTCGTGCGTTCCCTGCTCAACGATGCGTCCATGGTCCATGACCAGAATTAGATCAGCGTTCCGTACCGTGGACAAACGGTGGGCGATGATGAAACTGGTCCGGCCGTTCCGGAGCCGTTGCATCGCCTGGCGGATCAGGAGCTCGGTCCTGGAATCCACCGAGCTGGTGGCCTCGTCCAGGACCAGCACCGAGCGTCCGGCCAGCTGCGCCCTGGCTATCGTGATGAGCTGCCGCTGTCCTTGGCTGAGGGGCTCGCCGCCGTTTTCCAGTACGGTGCCGTAGCCGTGGGGCAGGGAACGGATGAAACGGTCGGCATGGGTGGCCTCCGCGGCGGCGACGACGGCGTGGTCCGAAGCCTCCGGAAGGCCATAGGCGATATTTTCCCGGATGGTCCCGGCGAACAGCCAGGCATCCTGCGGAACCACGCCGAACCGGGAGCGCAGCTGGTCGCGCGGAACGGAGGAGATGTCCTGCCCGCCAATGGAGATCCGGCCCGAGGAAGGCTCGAGGAAACGCATCAGCAGGTTCACCACGGTGCTCTTGCCGGCACCGGTGTGTCCCACGATGGCCACCGCCTGCCCCGGATCAACCGTGAAGGTGAGGTCGCGGACCGCGGGGACCGAACCCGGGTAGCGGTACGTGACACCATCGAAAACGATGCGGCCGGCAACCGGCCCGGCCGGTGCCGTGCCGGCCGGTTCCGGGGGGTCCTCCACCGCGTCCAGGAGTGCGAAGACTCGTCCAGCCGACGCCGCACAGGACTGCATGACGCTGAGCAGGCCGCCAATCTGCCCCACAGGCTGGGTGAACAGCCGGCTGAACTGGATGAACGCCTGGACCCCGCCAATGGTCATGGACCCGGACAGGATCTGCAGGGCTCCCACGACCGCCACCGCAATGTAGTTGAGGTTGGACATCAGGACCATCAGCGGCTGGACCACGCCCGCGGAAAACTGGGCTTTGCGGCCGGCCCGGGCCAGCCGTGCGTTGCTCTGGCCGAACACTCCCGCAGCCTGCTCCTGCCAGCCAAAGGCCTTGACCACCTCGTGGCCGCTGATGAATTCCTCCACGTGCGCGTTGAGCTCGCCGGTCTCCTTCCATTGGCTGGCGAAATGCTCCTGCGAGCGGCGCGCCACCAGCACGGTGATCCACGTCGAGACCGGGACGGTGGCAACGGCAATGGCGGCGAGCAGCGGCGAGATCCACAGCATCATGGCCAGCGAGCCGCACAGCAAGAGGACGGAGACGATCAGTTGCGTCAAGACCTGGTTCAGGGCCTGGGCAATGTTGTCGATGTCGTTCGTGGCGCGGCTGAGGACGTCGCCCCGGGACCGCTCCCGGAAGTAGGTGGACGGCAGGCGGTGCAGCTTGTCCTCCACCGAGGCGCGGAGCCTGAACATGAGGCCCTGGACGGCACGGGCCGTCAGCGCCCCCTGGATCCAGTTGAACAGTGAGGCGAGCACGTACATGCCGGCTACAACCGCGAGCAGGGTGCCGAGGCGCTGGTCCAGGCTGCCTTGGGCGACGCCGTCCACCACCAGGTCCGTGGCGTCACCAAGATACTTGGGAGCGGCAACGTTGAGGCCGGCGAAGGCGCACGTGGCGCCGACGGCGCCCAGGACCCGCAGCCGGAAAGGGCGGAGGAGGCCAAGGAGCCTCGCCGCGGTGGGCCGGAAGGACTGGGCAGCAGCCACGGCTTCGCCGGCCGCCGTCACAGGGGGCCGTCCAGCGCGAGCTGGGACTCGGCGATTTCCCGGTAGGTGGCCGAGTCCTGCAACAGCTCCGTATGCGTTCCCTGGGCGGCGAGCCGGCCGTCGTCGAGCACCAGGATGAGGTCCGCGTCCTCGACGGCGGACAGGCGTTCAGCAACCACGACCACCGTGGCGGCCGCCAAAACCTGGTCCAGCGCCAGCCTCAGCCTGGTGTCGGTGCGGTAGTCGAGGGCGGAGAAGCTGTCGTCGAAAAGGTAGAGGGGCGCCTGGCGCAACAGTGCCCGGGCAATGCACAGCCTCTGGCGCTGCCCGCCCGACAGGCTTGCGCCGCCCTGCCCCACCGGCGTGGCAAGACCCAACGGGAGGTCGCGCATGAACCGCATGGTCTGCGCCGTCTCCAGGGCCGCCCACAGTTCCTCGTCGGTGGCCTCCGGCGCACCCAGCCGCAGGTTATCCGCAATGGTTCCGGTGAAGAGGTGGGAGTGCTGCGGCACGATCCCCATGGCTCCGCGCAAAAGGTCCAGGGGCATGTCCCGGACGTCGCGGCCGCCCACGGTGATGTGGCCTTCCGTGGGGTCGAGGAACCGCGGAATCAGGTTCAGCAGCGTCGACTTCCCGCTTCCCGTTGAGCCGACGATCGCCAAGGTGGTACCCGGTGCTGCGGTAAAGCTGATGTCCGCGAGCACCGGCGCTTCAGCTCCCGGGTAGCAGAAGCCAACCCCATGGAACTGGAGGAGACCCGGCCCGGGTGCCGGTGCGCCCGCGTCCGTACTCCGGCCGCCCGGCCTGGCTGGTCCATTACCGGCGCCGGTAATCCGGGCCGCCGCGTCGCGGACCGACGGCTCGGTGTCCAGGACAGCCTGGATGCGTTCGGCGCAGGCAGCCGCGCGCGGCGCCGTCATGAGGACGTACATGGCCATCATGATGGCCAGCAGGATCTGCATGATGTAGGCGATGAAGGCGGTGAGGGCGCCGAGGTTCATCAGGCCGTCCTGGATGCGGTGCCCGCCGAACCAGACCACGGCGACCGAACTGATGTTGACCACCAGCATGATCATCGGCAGCATCCCCGCCACCAGCAGCGCAGACTGCAGGTTGTTCGCGGTCAGTCCGGCGTTGGCCCGGGCAAACCGCCGTGCTTCGTAATCCTGGCGGACGAAGGCGCGGATAACATCCACGCCGATGATTTGTTCGCGCAGGATTCCGCCCGAGCGGTCCAGCAGGTCCTGGCCCTCCCGGTAGAGCGGAATCAGGCGGCGCACGATCAGGTACATGATCAGCAGGAGCAGCGGAACGATGACGATCACCACCACGGACAGCGCCACGTCCTGCTGCACGGCAAGGACGATTCCCCCGACGCCCATGGCGGGTCCGGCAAAGAGCATGGTGAAAACCAGGACGGCGAATGCCTGGATTTGCTGGGTGTCGTTGGTGGCACGCGTGGTCAGGCTTTGGGTTCCGAACAGAGCCACGTCCTGTGACGACAACGACTGGATCCGGGCAAAGACTTCCGCCCGCAGCCGGCGCCCGATCCGCATGGCCACCACTGCTCCCAGGTAGCCTGCCCCGATGGCGGACGCCGCCTGTACCACGGCGATGACGGCCATCGCCGCGCCCAGCCTGGATATGGCGGCCGTATCCCCGGCCACAATGCCATCGTCAATGATCGCCGCGTTCACTGTTGGCAAAAGCAGGTTGGCCGCTGCCTGGACCAACTGGAGCAGCACGATGGCCCACACCTGGGCTTGCTGTCCAGCGAGTTGCCGCCTGATGAGACCGACCAGCAAAATACCCCCCGTAGATGCACCCGGTCGAAGCGGGCCGGCGACTCGACCCTAAACCACAGACCACATTGTAAGCCAGATCACTTTTCGCCGCTGTCACGCCTTGTGACCAATGCATCAAACAAGAGTCGTCGCCCGTTTCAGCCGTCCCTGCGCCCGACGGCGAAGATCCTGCGGAACGGGAAGACGGTGCCGTGGGGTCCCCGCGGATAGGCGTCACGCAGTGCTGCGGCGTATTCGGCTTCGAAGCGCTTGGCGTCATCCTCCGCCAACGCGGCCAGGACGGGACGCAGCCCCGTGCCCCGAACCCACTCAAGGACCGGGTCCGGCCCGGGAAGGACCTGCTGGTAGCTGGTTTCCCACACGTCCGCGGCGTACCCGGCGTCGAGCATGATCCCAAGGTAGTCCCCCGGCTCCCCCACGGACTCCCCGCCACGCAACACCCCGCCAAGCTTGTCGGCCCACGGGGCTGAGGACGCCAGTTCCCGCATCAGTGCGTGCGAGGGAGCGTCGAAATTTCCGGGAACCTGCAGGGCGAACCACGCACCCGGGCCGAGCGCCGCGAGCCATCCCCGCAGCATGTCCTGATGGCCGGGGACCCACTGCAGGGCGGCGTTGCTGACCACGACGTCCGTGTCCGGCGAGGGCGTCCAGTCGGCGATGTCGGCCTGTTCGAACCGCAACGACGGGTGCTCCTGCGCGAGGCGTGCAGCCTTGGCCAGCATTTCCGCGGAGGAGTCCACGCCCACCACGTCGGCCCCGGGCCAGCGGTCGCTGAGCGTCGCCGTCAGGTTGCCCGGCCCGCAGCCCAGGTCAACCACCTTGGCAGGGTGTCCGGCAAGGATCCGGGCGGTGAGGTCGAAGAAGGGCCGGTTCCGGTAATCGCCGAATTGGACGTACTTGACGGGGTCCCATTTCATGAGGTTCTCCAGGTTCTGCTGCGCACACGGCCAGGCCGAGCCTAACCCGGCCATGGGCGGGAGCACGGACATGACGTGGCACTAAGGTGGAAGTCAATGAAACTCCTTGACCAGCTGACCGATCTGTCCGTCCCCAACCAGGCCTCCGCCGTCGACCCGGACGCCCTCTACACCCTGTTCGTGGAGTGGACGGAAAGCCGGGGGCTCGCGCTCTACCCGGCGCAGGATGAGGCAATCATGGAGCTGGCCACCGGGGCGAACGTCATCCTGGCCACGCCCACCGGATCCGGCAAGTCCCTGGTAGCCATCGCAGCGCACTTCCAGGCGATGGCCCAGGGCAGGCGCAGCTATTACACGGCGCCCATCAAGGCCCTCGTATCGGAAAAGTTCTTTGCGCTCTGCGACATCTTCGGCGCGGAGAACGTGGGGATGATTACCGGCGACTCCGGCGTGAACCAGGACGCCCCCATCATTTGCTGCACGGCCGAGATCCTCGCCAACATCGCCCTGCGCGAGGGCTCCGCGGCAGAACTGGGCGCCGTGATCATGGATGAATTCCACTTCTACTCGGACCCGCAGCGCGGCTGGGCCTGGCAGGTGCCGCTGCTGGAGCTTCCGCAGGCACAGTTCCTGCTGATGTCAGCAACGCTGGGGGACGTGACCCGCTTCGAGGAAGGCCTGACGTCCTTGACGGGCCGGCCCACCACCACCGTGAGCTCTGCGGAGCGGCCCATCCCGCTGCACTACTACTACCACCAGAGCCCGGTCCACGAAACGCTGGAAGAGTTGCTTTCCACCAAACAGGCGCCGGTCTATGTGGTGCACTTCAGCCAGCTCGAAGCGATCGACCGCGCCCAGAACCTGATGAGCATCAACGTGTGCACCCGGGAGGAAAAGGACAAGATCGCCGAGCTGATTGCCAACTTCCGGTTCGCCGCCGGGTTCGGGAAGACACTGAACAGGCTGGTGCGCCACGGAATCGGCGTGCACCACGCCGGCATGCTGCCCAAGTACCGCCGGCTGGTGGAGCAGCTGGCTCAAGCCGGTCTGCTGAAGGTAATCTGCGGCACGGACACCCTGGGCGTCGGCATCAACGTCCCCATCAGGACAGTGCTCCTCACCGCCCTTAGCAAGTACGACGGCGTCCGGACCCGGCTGCTCAACTCACGCGAGTTCCACCAGATTGCCGGCCGCGCCGGACGGGCAGGGTACGACACCGCCGGGACCGTCGTGGTGCAGGCACCCGAGCACGTCATCGAGAACGTGAAGGCGATGGCGAAGGCCACCGCCAAGTTCGGCGATGACCAGAAGAAGCTGCGCCAGGTGGTGAAGAAGAAGCCGCCTGAAGGTTTCGTCTCGTGGGGCGAGCCGACGTTCAAACGGCTGGTGGAATCCGTGCCGGACCCGCTGACGTCGAGTTTCACCGTCACGCACGCCATGCTGATGAACCTGATGGAGCGGCCCGGGGACCCGTTTGCCGCTGCCAGGAGGCTGCTGACCGAAAACCACGAGCCACGGTCGTCCCAGCTGCGGCTGATGAAGAAGGCGCTGGGGATTTACCGGGAACTCCTGGCCGCCGAGGTGGTGGAACGCATCCCGCCGGAAGAACAGGGACCTGACGGCCGCACCGTGCGGCTGACCGTCCACCTGCAGCCGAACTTCGCCTTGAACCAGCCGCTCTCCCCGTTCGCCCTCGCGGCGCTGGACCTCCTCGACCCGGAGTCGCCGTCGTACGCCCTGGACGCTGTGTCCGTGATTGAGGCGACCTTGGAGAAACCGCGGCAGATCCTCTCCGCGCAGCAGAAGAAGGCCCGCGGCGAAGCGGTGGCCGCCATGAAGGCGGACGGTATCGACTACGACCAGCGGATGGCCATGCTGGACGAGGTCACCTACCCGCAACCTCTCGCGGAGATCCTGGGCGAGGCCTTCGAGGTGTACCGGAAGGCTGCACCGTGGGTGGGCGACTTCGAGCTCGCGCCGAAGTCGGTGGTCCGCGATATGTACGAGCGCGCCATGAATTTCGGCGAATTCGTGCAGTTCTACGGTCTGGCCCGTTCCGAAGGGATCGTGCTGCGCTACCTGGCCGATGCCTTCAAAGCGCTCCGCCAGACCGTGCCCCAGGACATGCTGCGGGAAGACCTTGAGGACCTGACCGCCTGGCTCGGCGAGCTGGTGCGGCAGGTGGATTCCAGCCTCCTGGACGAGTGGGAGGAACTGGCCTCCGGCGCGGCGCCCACGCCGCACGACGCGCCACCGCCTGCCCCGCCGTCGTTGACCTCCAACATCCGCGCGTTCCGGGTGATGGTGCGCAACGAGATGTTCCGCCGCGTGGAACTGTTCGCCGACGAGGACGCCGCCGCGCTGGGTGAACTCGACGCCGGATCCGGGTGGGGTGCCGAGCGCTGGGAAGACGCGCTGGACGACTACTTCGACGAACACGACGACATCGGTACGGGCCCGGACGCCCGCGGGCCGGGCCTGCTCATCATCACCGAGGAGCGCGGCACGTGGAAAGTCCGCCAGATCTTCGACGACCCGGCAGGCAACCACGACTGGGGGATCTCGGCCGAGGTGGACTTGGCCGAGTCGGACGACACCGGGACCGCCGTGGTCAGGGTGACGGACGTGAACCGGCTCTGACGCGGGACCGGCGGTAAGCTCGAGCAATGAGTGTTATCCGCCCCGCCACCCCGCACGACGTTCCCGCCATTCTCCGGATGATCCACGAACTGGCCGATTACGAGAAGGAACCGGACGCCGTCCGGAACACTCCCGAACTGCTGGAGCGGGCCTTGTTCGGCGGCAACCCAAGCGTGTTCGCGGCCATGGCTGAGAACACGGCCGGTGAAGTGCAGGGTTTCGCCCTTTGGTTCCTGAACTATTCCACCTGGGAGGGCGTGCACGGGATCTACCTGGAAGACCTCTACGTCAGCCCCGGAGCGCGGGGCGAAGGACACGGCAAGGCGCTGCTGCAGCACTTGGCCGGGATTGCCGTCGAGAACGGCTACGCGCGGGTGGAATGGAGCGTGCTGGACTGGAACGAGCCGTCCATCAACTTCTACCGCCGCGTCGGCGCCGTCCCCATGGACGGATGGTCAACCTTCCGGCTCACCGGCCAGGCACTGGACCGGTTCGGCCGGGCGCAGTCCGGCACCTCCGTCCCCGCAGCCGCGCGTGGCTGAGCGGCACAGCGCGGCACTTGCCGCCAGGCATCGCGTTGGCGCCAGCCACGCCTTCCGGGGTATGCGGACCGTCGAACACTGGTTCACCGTCCCCCTGGACCACTTCGCTCCAGATGATCCTTCCGCCCCGGCGGCTGAGACCATCACCGTTTTCGCCCGCGAGTACGTCTCCGCCGCGTACAGCGAGGAGGCGGCGGCCGCGCTGCCCTGGCTCCTCTTCCTTCAGGGCGGTCCTGGCGGCCGCGGCAACAGGTGGGCTTCCCTGGGCGGCTGGGGGAAGGCTGCGGCGGCAGAGTTCCGCATCCTGATGCTGGACCAGCGGGGTACGGGCCTGTCCACCCCCATCGACAGGCATACGCTGCCGGCGCGGGGGGATGCGGCCGCACAGGCTGCCTACCTGGAGCACTTCCGGGCCGATTCGATCGTGGCGGACGCGGAACTGATCCGTGCCGCCCTCGAATCAGCGCCCTGGACCATCTACGGCCAAAGCTACGGCGGCTTTTGCGCCCTGACCTATCTCTCCTTCGCGCCGGAAGGACTCCGCGAAGCACTCATCACCGGTGGCCTGGCGCCGCTCGCCGGCAGCGCCGACGACGTCTACCGTGCCACGTTCCAGCGCGTCGCCGCCCGGAACGGGGAATACTTCGGCTGGTACCCCGAGGACCGGGAGACGGTGGAACGGATCGCCCGGCACCTGCGGTCCACGACCGAGATCATGCCCGACGGCGCGCCCCTCACCGTGGAGCGGTTCCAGATGGCCGGGTCATTCCTGGGCGGCAACACGCGGGTGGACAGCCTCCACTATCTCCTGGAAGATGCCTTCGTCGCCGCTCCCGGTGGACCCCGCCTGTCCGATGCCTTCCTGGAACAGCTCCAGGCCGTCGTCTCCCGCCGCTCCAACCCGCTGTATGCGCTCATGCACGAATCCATCTTTGGCCAGGGGCAGGCGACCAACTGGTCCGCGTGGCGGATGCTGGGTGAAAACCCCTGGTTCAGGCCCGACGCCGAGCCGCTGCTCCTGACCGGCGAGATGGTGTACCCGTGGTACTTCGAGCAGGATCCCGCCTTGCAGCCGCTCCGGGACGTGGCCGAACTGCTGGCAGCCAAGCGGGACTGGAAGCCGCTGTACGACTCGCGGGCGCTGGCTGCCAATACCGTTCCCGTGGCAGCGGCCGTCTACACCGACGACATCTACGTTGCCCGGGACCTCTCCCTTCGGACGGCGGCAGCGGTCCGCGGACTGCAGGTGTGGGAGACCGCCGATTTCCATCACGATGGAATCGCCGACGACGGCGAGCGGATCTTTGCCCGCCTGCTGGGGATGGCGCGTTCAGGCGGCCGCTGACCGGCGGCGTGAGGCGCGGGCGAGAATGGCCGCCGCCAGCACCGCGGCACCGATGGCGGCACCGATGAGGTTCAGGCCGAGGTAGCCGGCGGCGCCCAGGACGAGCCCCGACACCGCACCGCCTGCCGCTCCGGCAGCGCCCATCAGCATGTCCGAGACGCCCTGCACCGCGACCCGGGCGTCGCGTCCCACGCTTTCGGCCAGCAGCGTGGACCCGGAGATGGTCGCAGCCGACCAGCCAACGCCCAACAGGACAAGGCCTGCCGCAACAGCGGGGGTGGAAGACTGTCCAAGGCCTGCGACCACCACCGCCGCGACCAACACTGCGAAACCGATCACGATGGTCTCGATCCGGCCGGCCCTGTCCGTCAGCCAGCCCATGACCGGCGACAGGGCGAACATCCCGGCGATGTGCAGCGAGATGGTGAAGCCAATGATCACCAGCACGTCCCCCTCGGCGACGTGCCCTGGGTGGAACGCAGGCCCTTCCACCAGGTGCTGCAGATGCAGCGGCGTCATGGACATCACGCCCACCATCACTGCGTGGGCGGCGACGACGGCTGTCACCGCCAGGACCGCCGTCCGGGAGTCCCTGATGGCATGGAGCCCGCGGATGAGTGAACCGCCGGCACGCCCGGCCGCCACACCGTCCGGGCGTGCCGGGTCATGGTCTTGGGCGGTGTTGGCTCCCGCAGCCGCGAGCTGGCGTGCCAGCAACAGCGGGTCGGGGCGAAGCCCGGCGAACATCAGCACGGAGGCAATCAGCAATCCCGCCGCGGCGATGACGAATGGTCCGGCCACCGGCGGCAGGCCCAGTGCCGTGCCCACCACCGTGCCGGGCTGGATGAGGTTTGGCCCCGTCACGGCGCCGACGGTCACGGCCCAGACCACCGTCGACAGCGCCCTCCCCCGGTGTTCGGGGGCTGCAAGGTCCACGGCCGCGAACCGTGCCTGAAGGGTGGCCGCAGTGCCGACGCCGATGCCTGCGGCACCCAGGACCAGGAGGATAAAGAGCCCGGACACGACGGCCAGGACCATAAGAAGCGCACCTGCCAAGGCCGCTGAAAGACCCGCCACCTGGCCCGCCCTGCGCCCTCGGTGGTCGGCCAACGACGCCAGCGGAAGTGCGGCTGCCGCGGCCCCCAGCGTCATGACCGTTGCCACGGCCCCTGCCCACGCGCTGGAACCGGACAATTCCACGGCCAGGATGGAACCGATCGACACGGTTGCCCCGGTGCCGATGCCGCCGAAGACCTGGGCTGTCCCCAGGAGCACAACGGTGCGCCGCTGCACCTGGCGCACGCGCTGGTCCGCTGCTGTGCTGGCCATGATCCGAGCATAGTCCTGCGCTGCCGCCTGATGCAGGGGCTTAAACAGGTAATCCCGGCGGGGCCGGGATTACCTGTTGCAGAGGTGCAGCGGACGCCTAGTCGACGTCGCTGTGGCTCTTCCGGGCGTCTTCCTCGAGCCGCGGATCGATCGCCGCCGCCTTGGCCTTGGAGCTCAGCAGGCTGGCCACCACGGCAACGATGATGGTGCCCACGATGACTGCCAACGACACGAAGGTCGGAATCTCGGGTGCCCACTCGATGTGGCGTCCGCCGTTGATGAAGGGCAGTTCGTTGACGTGCATGGCGTGCAGGACGAGCTTGACGCCGATGAACGCCAGGATGAAGGAGAGTGCGTGCTTGAGGTAGATCAGCCGGTTCATCAGGCCGCCGAGGAGGAAGTACAGCTGACGCAACCCCATCAGGGCGAACAGGTTGGCGGTGAAGACGATGAAGGGGCTCTGGGTGAGGCCGAAGATCGCCGGAATGGAGTCCACGGCGAACAGGAGGTCCGTGAGGCCGATGGTGATGAAGACGATCACCATCGGGGTGAACACCTTCTTGCCGTTCACCGTGGTCCGCAGCTTGCCGCCGTCGAACTTCTCCGACATGGGGATGACTTTGCGGATCCTGGCGATCAGGGGGTTCTCGCGGTCTTCTTCCTCTTCGCCTTCGTCCTGGGCCTGCTTCCAGGCCGTCCACAGCAGGAATGCGCCGAAGATGTAGAACACCCAGCTGAACTGTTCAATGACAATGGCGCCGAGCAGGATGAAGATGCCGCGCAGGATGAGCGCGATGATGATCCCCACCATCAGCACTTCCTGCTGGTATTTCCGCGGTACGGAGAACCTGGCCATGATGATGATGAAGACGAACAGGTTGTCGATGCTGAGGCTGTATTCCGTGACCCAGCCCGCGACGAACTGGCTGCCGAACTCGGGGCCGGTAAAGGCGAACATCGCTCCGGCGAAGGCCATGGCCAGTGCGACATAGAAGGCAACCCACAGGCCGGCTTCCTTCATGGAGGGTTCATGGGGCCGGCGGACCACCAGGAGGAGGTCGGTCAGGAGGATCAGGCCAAGGATGACAAATGAGCCAACCTCGAACCATACGGGCAAGTCGAGCACAGGGACAGCCTTTCGCAGGGTACACAAAATGGTGTAAGTCTCTCCGGCCTGCCAGTGCACTTGGTGCTGAAGCGGCGGCCCGCTACGCCCGGCGGGGCAACCATGCCCTGCGTGTTGACGATCGTAGCGCTTTGGGATACTCCCCTACGTGCCTTCAACTCTACCCCAGCAACGCCGTTGGATAACGGTTTCCCGGAACCATTGACCCCCGGCAGACGCTGCTGTCATAATCACATCCAGTGAGAAAGCGGTTTCTCGCCCCATCTGTTAGACCCCTCCAGAAAGTCACGGTCAATGAAGACTTCGCTTCGCACCAGCACGATGGTCAAGTCGCTCGCAGCTGCGGCCACCCTCGCCTTGCTTGCCACCGGCTGTTCTCCCTCCTCGGCCGGCGACGGCGGCGGGAACGTCACGGTCCGCTTCACGTGGTGGGGCAACGACCTCCGCAACAAAGAAACCCAACAGGTGATCGACGCGTTCCAGGCCTCCCACCCCAACATCAAGATCCAGGCCGAGCCCGGAGTGTGGAGCAGCTACTGGGACAAACTGGCCACAACCACCGCCGCCAATGATTCCCCCGACGTGATCCAGATGGACCAGGCCTATATCGCTGAGTATGGCGGCCGGGGCGCCCTCCTGGACCTGTCCAAGCAAAGCAATATCGACACCTCCAAGATCGACCAGGACGCCCTTGACTCGGGCCAGGTCAGCGGTAAGCAGTTTGGCCTCAGCACCGGGCAGAACGCCAAGGCCGTCATGATCAACGCCAAGATGTTCCAGGACTACGGTGTGCCCATCCCGGACGACAAGACCTGGACGTGGGCTGACTACACCAAGACCGCCGCCCAGATCGCAAAGGCCGCTGCCAAGGCGGGCCAAACCAACTACGGCAGCTCCTACTCGCTGACGGACTCCGACCTGAACACGTGGGCGATGCAGCACGGCGAATCGCTCTACTCGGCGGACGGCGGCCTCGGCTTCAAGGAAAGCACCGCCACGTCCTTCTTCCAGAACCTCGTGGACCTGCGCAACGCCGGAGCTGCCCCGCCGGCCAACATTGCCACCGAGGACATCAGCGCCCCGGTGGAACAGACCCTCTTCGCCACCGGCAAGACTGCGATGTCGTGGTGGTGGACCAACCAGGTCAATGCGCTTCAGTCGGCGCTGAAGACCGACGTCAAGATCCTGCGCGCGCCCAGTTCCACAGGCAGCGCGAAGGACAACGGAATGTCCTACAAACCATCCATGTTCTGGTCCGTGTCTTCGCGCAGCAAGCATCCCAAGGAAGCTGCTGAGGTGGTCAACTACATGCTCAACAACCTGGACTCAGCCAAGACCATCCTGACCGAGCGCGGCTTCCCCACGAACTCAGAAGTCCAGGCGGCAATCGACCCGCTGCTGACCCCGGCGGACAAGTCCGCGGCGGCATTCCTGAAGGACATCAAGCCTGACCTGCAGAGCGGCCCGCCGGTGCCCCCAACCGGCTCCTCCGGGGTTCAGGCGCTGATCCAGCGGTACTGCACGGACGTCTTGTTCGACCGGAAGTCCCCCGCTGACGCAGCCAAGGGCCTGATGGACGAAGCAAAGGGAATGATCGACTCGGCCAGGAAGTGAAACCCCGGCACCACATGCGTTAACGACGGCGGGCACCTCCCCACGGAGGTGCCCGCCGTTCCATGGGCAGCCCATCCCGTCCTCCGGGCAGCCCATCCCGTCCTCCGGGCAGGCCTGGAACGAGACCGCCTAGGCGTGGCCGGCGGCCTGCATCTGGCGCAGTTCTTTCTTCAGATCGCTGACCTCGTCGCGGATCCGCGCCGCCACTTCGAACTGCAGTTCGGCGGCGGCTCCGTGCATCTGTTCGGTAAGCTGCTCGATCAGTCCCACCAGGTCCTCGGCCGGAGCTGCCGCCAAACCATCCGCACGGACCTGGGCCGCACCCTTGGCTCCGGACTTGGCCCGCTTGGCGCCCTTGGCGAGCCGGTTGTTCTTGAGCAGTTCCTCGGTGTCGGCATCTTCCTTGGCCAACTGGTCCGTGATGTCGGCGATCTTCTTGCGCAACGGCTGGGGATCGACGCCATGGTCTTTGTTGTAGGCGACCTGGATGGCGCGGCGGCGGTTGGTTTCGTCGATGGCGAGGGCCATGGAGTCGGTGATCCGGTCCGCGTACATGTGCACCTGGCCCGAGACATTGCGGGCTGCACGGCCGATGGTCTGGATCAGCGACGTGGACGAACGCAGGAACCCTTCCTTGTCCGCATCCAGGATGCTGACCAGCGACACCTCTGGCAGGTCAAGGCCCTCACGGAGGAGGTTGATGCCCACCAGGACATCGAAGGAGCCCATCCGCAGCTCGCGCAGGAGTTCCACTCGGCGCAGGGTATCGACATCCGAGTGCAGGTACTCCACTTTCACGCCGTGACCCAGCAGGTAGTCTGTGAG
This sequence comes from Pseudarthrobacter sp. MOO14, assembly GCF_058267675.1. Classification (NCBI taxonomy): domain Bacteria; kingdom Bacillati; phylum Actinomycetota; class Actinomycetes; order Micrococcales; family Micrococcaceae; genus Pseudarthrobacter; species Pseudarthrobacter sp. MOO14. The sequence goes on along the minus strand of NZ_CM177849.1, from coordinate 137,588 downwards.
GTCCTCCGCCATACGTTTGGTCAGCGTGGTCACCAGGACGCGTTCGTCCTTCTCCACCCGGGTCTTGATCTCACCGAGGAGGTCATCGATCTGTCCCTTGGTGGGCTTGACCACCACTTCGGGATCCACCAGCCCGGTGGGACGGATGATCTGCTGGACGAATCCGTCCGCCTTGCCAAGTTCGTACTTGCCCGGGGTGGCCGAAAGGTAGACGGTCTGGCCCACCCGCTGGAGGAACTCGTCCCATTTCAGCGGCCGGTTGTCCATGGCGGACGGAAGGCGGAAGCCAAAGTCCACGAGGTTCCGCTTACGGGACATGTCGCCCTCGTACATGGCGCCGATCTGCGGAATGGTTACATGGGACTCGTCCACCACCAGCAGGAAGTCGTCCGGGAAGTAGTCCAGGAGGCAGTGCGGGGCGGTGCCCGGTTCCCGGCCGTCGATATGGGCGGAGTAGTTTTCGATGCCGTTGCAGAAGCCCATCTGCTGCATCATTTCGAGGTCGTAGGTGGTCCGCATCCGCAGCCGCTGGGCTTCGACGAGCTTGTTTTGGCTTTCCAGCACCTTCAGCCGGTCCGCGAGTTCATCCTCGATCCGCTTGATGGCCCGCGCCATCCGCTCCGGTCCAGCCACATAGTGCGATGCCGGGAAGACGTACATCTCTTCCTCGTCGCGGATGACCTCACCGGTCAGCGGGTGGAGGGTGTGGATGTTCTCGATTTCGTCGCCGAAGAACTCGATCCGGATGGCCAGTTCCTCATACATCGGAATGATTTCCACGGTGTCCCCGCGGACCCGGAAGGTGCCGCGGTGGAAGTCGACGTCGTTGCGCGCGTACTGCATGGAAACAAACTTGCGCAGGAGGTCGTCCCGGTTCATTTCTGCACCCTTGCGCAGGGTGACCATGCCGGAGATGTATTCCTCCGGGGTTCCCAGGCCGTAGATGCAGGACACGGTGGCCACCACGATCACGTCCCGGCGGGTCAGCAGCGCGTTGGTGGCGGAGTGCCGGAGCCGTTCCACTTCCTCGTTAATGGAGGAATCCTTCTCGATGAAGGTGTCCGTCTGCGCCACGTAGGCTTCGGGCTGGTAGTAGTCGTAGTAGGAGACGAAGTACTCCACCGCGTTGTTGGGCAGCAGTTCGCGGAATTCGTTGGCGAGCTGGGCGGCAAGGGTCTTGTTCTGGACCATCACCAGGGTTGGCCGCTGGACCTGCTCAATGAGCCACGCGGTGGTGGCGCTTTTGCCGGTACCGGTGGCGCCGAGGAGCACCACGTCCTTCTCCCCGTTGTTGATGCGTTCGGTCAGCTCCGCGATGGCGGCCGGCTGGTCACCCGCGGGCTTGAATTCGCTGATGACTTCAAAGGGCGCTACAACACGGTTGATCTCCTGCGCAAGGCTCATGGATCTAATTTACAGCCGGGCACCGACAGTGAAGCGTCCAATCCGTTACGGGCGAACAAGCGCCGGGACGGGGCGGCCGTTCACGACGCGTACGACGGCGGCGCCCACCCGGCTGTCCGGGCCCATGCGGACATCGCCGGCCAGGCAACGTCGGTGAACCACGGTTCCTTCGCCTCAGCGTAGGATCCGGTTCCGGCGGAGTCGGAAAAGCGGCGGGCGAGGTCCGCCTTGTGCGCCTGGTAGAGCGCAAGCGCGGAAGGATCGTTCCGCAGCCAGTCCCGGAACATCAGCGCATATCGCCATCCGGCCGAGCCGGCCGGCCGCACATGCACGTTCACCGCCCGGCCTGGATCCGCGTTGGCGTGGAATCGCTTGAGCCATGACGCGGGATCCGGCGTACCGGGTTTCGGCGTGTCCGATTCGATCCCCCGCACCGCCGGGTATCCGGCAGCGGCCAGGAGCGGTGCGATCGCAGCTGCCGCCGCCAGGTCGGGCACGGCCACCTGGAGGTCGATGACGTCCTTGGCAGCCAGGCCGGGGACGGCGGTGGAGCCTATGTGGTCCACCGCCAGGATGGCGTCAGGGGCGGCCGCCCTCAGCCGCGCCGCGATCAGCGCGGCCTGCCGGGACCAGTCCCGGCTGTGCGGGGCAAGGACCGGCCCGCCGGTACGCGGGGCCCGGGTCCCGGCGGCGAGGTTGCGGGCGTAAGGCTGCAACCGCTGTTCCCAGAGCCGGTCCACCTGGTCCAGGAGCTGCTCCACGGTGCCGGAGTTGTCCAGCACGACGTCGGCGGCTGCCAGGCGTTGCTCGCGGGTGGCCTGGGCGGCCATCCGTGAACGCGCCGCTTCCGGGGTCATCCCCCGCAGCGCCTGCATGCGCTGCAGCCGAACGTCATCGGGAGCGTCCACCACCACGACAAGGTGGAAGCTGCTCCCCTGCCCGGTCTCGACCAGCAGGGGAATGTCCTGGACCACGACGGCGTCATCCGGTGCCGCTGCCGTCAGCTCGGCCGCGCGGGCCCGCACCAGGGGGTGGACGATGGCGTTCAGGGCCGCCAGGCGCTCCGGCTGGCCGAACACCGCTTCGCCGAGGCGCGCGCGGTCAAGCCGCCCGTCGCCGTCGAGCATGTCCGCGCCGAACTCGGCAGCGATCTGTTCCAGGCCTTGGGTCCCGGGCTCCACCACCTCCCGGGCCAGTGCATCCGCATCCACCAGGATCGCGCCGCGCTCCTTCAGCCGGGCCGCCACCAGCGATTTCCCTGAGGCGATTCCGCCCGTCAAGCCGATTTTCAACACCCTCCCACCCTACTGAACCCGGTGCGAAGCCGGCGTCCGTGGCGTCATGGAGTGTCCACCGAACCCCGAAAGCGCCGGTTCCCGCCGCCGCTAGACTGGGCCGGGTGCAAGCGCAAGACAGCAGGACCACTACTTACACCACGTTGGCGGCCGGCCATGACGTCCGGCACGAGCTGGAGATCAAGCGGTCCAGGTTCATCACCGTCCTCCGCAGGGCCGGAACGGAGGAGGACGCCCGGGAACTGGCTGCCGGGCTTCGCCGCGAGTTCCACGATGCCCGGCACCACTGCTCCGCGTTCGTCATCGGCCCGGACCGCAGCATCCAGCGCTCCAGCGACGACGGCGAGCCCGCGGGCACCGCAGGGATCCCCATGCTCGAAGCGCTGGTGAAAAGGGAAACGGCACCCGGGGTGGCCGACCTCAGCGACGTCAGTGCCGTCGTCGTGCGCTATTTCGGCGGAGTGCTGCTGGGCGCGGGCGGCCTGGTCCGCGCCTACTCGGAATCTGTCTCCGCGGCACTGGAACAGGCACCCCTGATCCGGCGCAGCAGGCTGCGGATCTGCTGGACGGCGGTGCCGCACGCCGGGGCCGGCCGGCTGGAGAACGACCTGCGCGCCGCCGGCCTGGTAATGGCGGAAACGTCCTACCAGGACCGCCTCACGGTCCTGCGCATCGCCGTACCCGACCATGCCGATGCCATTGCGGCAGCAACTGAACGGATCCAGCAGCTCACCGCAGGCTCCGCTGCGCTGACTCCCGAAGGAACGGAGTGGGTTGATGAACGCCTTGCCTGAGGTCACCATCGTGGATGTGGACCGGGCTGTCGCGGACCAGCTGCTCGAACTGGCCAAACGTGATGCCTCCCCTGACGAAGTGGCTCCCCCGCTCGGCGGCCCCGGCTGGAACCTTGAGCGCACCGCCTGGTTCTTCAGCTACCACCACGCGGCAGCCGCCGGCCTTGACGGCCCCGCGGCGGAGAAATCCTGGGCCGTGTTCAGTGTCGGTGACATAGCCGGTTCCGTCCGGCTCAAACGGGAAGCCCACACCGATGTGCTTTCGGCCGAAACCGGCATCTGGCTGGGACGGAGCTTTCGCTCCCGCGGGGTCGCCCGCGCCGCCCTGGGGCTGGTCCTTGAGGAGGCCCGCATGGCGGGCCTGCACCGCGTCACTGCCCGCACTTTGGCCGGTAACCTCAAAGCCCAGCGGCTCCTCGAGGCGGCCGGCGCCGTTCTGACGCCCGACGACGATGGAACGGTCCACGCCGTCGTCCACCTGTGAGGGCGGGAGGCGCTGTCGCCGCAGCAGCGCCCGGGACCCGCAGCAACGAGAACAGGCCCCCTGCCAGAGGCAGGGGGCCTGTTCGCGTTGGTGCCGGGATGAACCCGGCACCGGTGGCAACTAGTTGCCGGTCAGCTTCTCGCGGAGAGCAGCAAGTGCCTCGTCCGAGGCCAGGGTGCCGGCACCGGTGTCGGTGGCAGCAGGCTCGGAGGAGTAGCTGGTAGCGCCGGAATCGCTGTCACCGGACGTTGCAGCTGCAGCGTCGTCGGCAGCGTGCTGGGCAACCTGCTTCTTGTGTGCTTCCCAGCGGGTCTGGGCGTCAGCGTACTGCTGTTCCCAGGCGGCGCGCTGGTTCTCGTAGCCCTCGAGCCATTCGTTGGACTCGGGGTCGAAGCCCTCGGGGTACTTGTAGTTGCCCTCTTCGTCGTACTCTGCGGCCATGCCGTACAGGGCGGGATCGAATTCGGTGCTGTCGGCGTCGACGCCCTCATTGGCCTGCTTGAGGGACAGCGAGATGCGGCGGCGCTCGAGGTCGATGTCGATGACCTTGACGAACAGTTCGTCGCCAACGGAGACAACCTGCTCGGCCAGCTCAACGTGGCGCACGGCGAGCTCGGAGATGTGGACCAGGCCTTCGATGCCGTCTTCGACGCGGACGAACGCACCGAACGGAACCAGCTTGGTGACCTTACCCGGGACAACCTGGCCCAGGGCGTGGGTACGGGCGAAGGTCTGCCACGGATCTTCCTGCGTAGCCTTGAGCGACAGGGAGACACGCTCGCGGTCCAGGTCCACCTCGAGGACCTCGACGGTGACTTCCTGGCCAACCTCGACAACCTCGGACGGGTGGTCGATGTGCTTCCAGGACAGCTCGGAAACGTGAACCAGGCCGTCGACGCCGCCCAGGTCCACGAAGGCACCGAAGTTGACGATGGAGGACACGACGCCGGGACGGACCTGGCCCTTTTCGAGCTTGTTGAGGAAGGTGGAGCGGACCTCGGACTGGGTCTGCTCGAGCCATGCACGGCGGGACAGCACAACGTTGTTGCGGTTCTTGTCCAGCTCGATGATCTTGGCTTCGATCTGCTGACCGATGTACGGAGCCAGGTCGCGCACGCGGCGCATTTCGACCAGGGATGCGGGCAGGAAGCCGCGCAGGCCGATGTCGAGGATAAGACCACCCTTGACGACCTCGATGACGGTACCGGTGACGACGCCGTCTTCTTCCTTGACCTTCTCGATGTCGCCCCAGGCACGCTCGTACTGAGCGCGCTTCTTGGAGAGGATCAGGCGGCCTTCTTTGTCTTCCTTGGTGAGCACCAGGGCTTCGACCTGATCGCCGACGGAGACGACGTCTCCGGGATCAACGTCGTGCTTGATGGACAGCTCGCGGGAGGGGATGACACCTTCGGTCTTGTAACCGATGTCGAGCAGGACTTCATCGCGGTCGACCTTGACGACGGTACCTTCGACGAGGTCTCCGTCGTTGAAGTACTTGATGGTGGCGTCGACTGCTGCGAGGAAGTCCTCAGCGGTACCGATGTCGTTAATTGCGACTACGGGGGTACCGGGCTTCTCGGTGGAGGTGATGGTCATGTAGTAGGGGCTCCGTTGTGGATAGTTAGTCGGTCAGGCAAACCGGCGCGCCCGCGTTATGGAACGCAGGCGCGATTCACGGTGAATCCGACGGATCCTCCGGGTCATCCTGATTTTGTGGATTACTTTCAATGCGGCCTGGGACCGCAAGGACGTGCACGTGGTACACGCCCGTTTATTCTAGTCGGTGCCGGCAACGCGGGTCAAAGCGGCCGGGACCGGGGACGGGGACTCAGAAGTGGGTCAGGCAGTGCGTCGCCCGTTCCACCGCAAACATCTGCCGGGCCTCGAGGGCGGCGCCCGGCCGTGGCTCGCCGATGGCGCCGGCAGCCTTCAGGGTCACCGGGCACACAGCACCGAGGAAGATCGAGGACAGCGCGGAGACGCCCAGTTCGAGGTCGGCGGCGGTGCCTTCGGGCAGGCGTTCGACGCCGGCCTGGCCGCCCTCCACGGTCAGCGCAAAAATCCCCGGCGTGAGGCCGAGCGGATCATCGACTTTGAGGACCAGCCGGCCATCGGCCGGGTAGTGGCGCGCAGCGAGGGCTTGTGGAACGTCGAGGATCCTGAGCCAGAGCATGTCGCGGCTGTCCGAGGCGTCGATGCAGCGCGGGTCAGCCAGGGCCCAGGCAAGGGGATCATCCACCGGCGCCTCGTTCCAGGTGACCCGCTCCACGAGGTCGATGGCGGCCAGGTACTGCCAGAGTTCGAGGTAGGCATGGTCGGTGGCGGCGACAAGGTCCACCACTTCCACCGTGTAGGGGGTGGTGTCCCAGCCAAGGAACTTGTAGGAGACATAGCCGTCGATGGTTGCGTCCGGGCCGTAGTGCAGCGCCACCTTGATGGCGGGATCTTCCTTGCCGTCGCGTCCCAGCGACCCGGAGGCCAGGTGCCGGTACCATTCCTGCCGGCCGAGGGACCCTGGCGTGTGCCGGTGGACGCGTTCGAACACGGCGGGGGCCACGTCCAACAGGGTTTTGGGGTCCGCCACTTCCACGGCGCCCGTGGCCGTGTGCCGCAGGGCAAACCGGGCCGTGGTGTCCACTTTCACGGTGCGCTCAAGGCTTGCCACGCCGTAGCCGAACCTGCCGTAGATACTGCCCTCCGAGGCCGTCAGCGCTGCCATGGCGATGCCGTCGTCCTTGGCGGCTTGGAGGTCTTCGGTCATCATGCGGCGCAGGAGGCCGCGCCGGCGGTGCGATGTACGGACGGTCACGGCCGTAACCATCTGCGTTTCCAGCATGCGGCCGAAGCCAATGTTCAGGGTTTTGCGGAAGGTCCCGAAGGTGGCAACGGGTACCTCGGCAGGCAGCGAGGAGGGGGCCACGGGACCGGTCTGGTAAACCCCGGTGAAGATCCGGCCGTCGACCTCATAGGTGGCAAGGGACCGCTCCCGGTGCTCGGGGGTGCGGGTGGAGTCGTGGAAACCGAACCCGACGGCCTTGGCCCAGGTTTCGGCCTCCGCGTACCCTTCGTTGCCTTTGGACACGGCGGGAAAGCGCCGGATTTCATAGTTTCCGCTCAGATCACCCATTTACCCGAGCCTAGCCAATGAATCCGGCGCTTGACCAGCACAAACACGCCGGCCGTCTGCTGGACCGGCAGGAAGCCTAGTGGCCGGCGTCGTACCAGCTGGGGCCGACGCCGATCTGCACTTCCAGGGGCACGCTGAGGTCGGCGGCGGCTGCCATCTGCTCGGTGACCAGCTTTTCCACGGCGGCCCGCTCCCCCGCCGCCACCTCGAGGACAAGTTCGTCATGGACCTGGAGCAGCATCCTGGACTTCAGCCCCTGGGCCTTGAGCTCGTCATGAACACCGAGCATGGCGCGCTTGATGATGTCCGCGGCGGAGCCTTGGATGGGGCTGTTCAGGGCAATGCGTTCGGCGTTTTCGCGCAGCTGGCGGTCCGTGCTGGTGAGATCGGGGAGGTAGCGGCGGCGGCCTTCGATGGTGGCCGTGTAACCATCCACCCGGGCCTGGTCCACCACGCCCCGCAGGTAGTCGCGGACGGCGCCGAAGCGGTCGAAGTAGTCCTTCATCAGGGTACGGGCCTCGTCGACGGAGATCTCCAGCTGCTTGGACAGGCCGAAGGAGGTCAGCCCGTAGGCCAGCCCGTAGGACATGGCCTTGACCTTGGAGCGCATGGCGCTGGTGACCTGGTCCGTGGGCACGTGGAAGATGTTCGAGCCGACGAAGCGGTGCAGGTCCTCGCCGTCCTTGTAGGCCTGGATCAGCCCTTCGTCGCCGGACAGGTGCGCCATGATGCGCATTTCGATCTGCGAGTAGTCCGCGGAAAGCAGGCATTCGTAGCCGTCGCTGACCACGAAGATGCCGCGCACGCGGCGGCCTTCCTCGCTGCGGATGGGGATGTTCTGCAGGTTGGGGTTGTTCGAGGAGATGCGGCCGGTTGCCGCGACGTTCTGGGCGTAGGTGGTGTGGATGCGGCCGTCCTCTGCCACCGATTTCTTCAGCGACTCGAGCATTTGGCGCAGCTTGGCGGCCTCGCGGTGGGCCATGAGCTGGACCAGGAACTCGTGCCCGGTTTTTTCCAGGAGGTTCTTCAGCGATGCCGCGTCCGTGGTGTAACCGGACTTGATCTTCTTGGTTTTGGGCAGCTGCAGTTCGTCGAACAGTACCGTCTGGAGTTGCTTGGGCGAGCCCAGGTTGACCTCGTGCCCGATGGCGGCAAACGCCTGTTCCTGGGCCTGGTCGATCACCCGCGCCAAATCGGCGAGCTGTTCGTCCATTTTGTCCATGTCGATCGCGATGCCGGCGAGTTCCATGTCCGCGAGGACGCGGCCCACCGGCAGCTCAAGGGTGGACAGCAGGTCTTCGGCCTTGCGCTCCTTGAGTTCATCCTCGAAGAAGCGGCTGAGGGCGAGGACGACGGCGCCGGCCTGGACCAGGGCATCGGCGGCGGCGGTGTCCTCGCCGTCGAACGACAGCTCCAATTGCCCGGCCTTGGCCGTGGCAGCGGGGATTCCCACGTTGAGGTGGTGCTGGGCCAGTTCGGCGAGCTCGTAGGTGCGCCGGTCCGGCTCGATCAGGTAGCCGGAAATGGAGGTGTCGTCCACCACGCCCTCCAGCTTGAGGCCACGGGCGGAGAGTGCCTTCAGCGCGGCTTTGAAGCCGTGTATCACCTTGGCCGCCTCCGGGTCCCGGAGCCACCCGGCCAGGACATTCTCTGTCTCCGCGTCCTGGCCGGCGAGGTCGATGTAGACGGCGGCGTCACCACGGACGATCGCCAGCGCCGCGGCGTCCTCGCCGATCCGTCCGGGCACGAGGTCGACGGCGAGGGCCGAGCGGTGGCCCGCTCCCGCAGCCAGGAAGGCGGCAAGTTCAGAGGCATCCGCGGGAGTGCTGTACTCCGGGGTGTCGATACTGTCCCGTTCCGCTGCCGGGGTGTCGGCGTCGCCGTAGAGGGCGAAGAGGCGGCCGCGGATGGCCTTGAATTCGAGCTGGTCGAAAAGGTCCTCAAGGACGGCCTGGTCGGGCCGCGGCTGGTAGAGGTCGTCGAGCGTGACCGGCAGGTCGAGGTCGGTGTGGAGCTGGTTCAGCCTGCGGTTGCGCTTGACGGCGTCCACATTCCCGCGCAGGGCGTCACCTACCTTGCCGCCGATGGAGTCGATGTTTTCCAGCACCCCTTCGAGGCCGCCGTAGAGGTTGATCCACTTGGCTGCCGTCTTGGGCCCGACACCGGGCACGCCGGGCAGGTTATCCGCCGTCTCGCCCACCAGGGCGGCGAGGTCGGAGTACCGGGACGGGCTCACGAAGTACTTGGCCTCGATGGCCGCGGCGTCCATCCGGGGAATGTCGCTGACGCCCTTCTTGGGATAGAGGACGAAGACGTTGTCCGTGATCAGCTGGAAGGCGTCCCGGTCGCCGGAAACGAGGAGGACCTCGAAGCCGGCCTTTTCGCCCATGGCGGCAAGGGTCGCGAGGATGTCGTCGGCCTCGTAACCGGGCATCTTGATGGTCTTGATCCCCCAGGCTTCCATCACCTGCCCGATGAGGTCGATCTGCCCGCTCATCTCGCGGGGCGTCTCGTTGCGGCCGCCCTTGTACTCGCTGTACTCGGCCTTGCGGTGCGTGGATTCGTCCGAGACGTCGAAAGCGACGGCGATGTGCGTGGGCTGCTGTTCCTTGATCAGGTTGATCAGCATGGACGTAAACCCGTGGATGGCGTTGGTGTGCTGGCCGTTGGCGGTGGAGAACTTGTCCGCAGGAAGGGCGAAGAACGCCCGGAAAGCCATGGAGTGCCCGTCAAGCACCAGGAGGCGCGGCTGGCCGGTGATGGGGACAACGGGGGCAACGGTAGCGGAAACCGACCCGCCGGCAGCAGGGGAAGCGTCACTGGCTCCCGGGTCCTGGGGGGTGGAAGCAGGCTGCGCCGAGGGCTCTTCCTCCAGGACCTGGGACGGGAAAGGGGCCGGTTTGGTTGTTTCACTCACAGGTGCCAGCCTAGTTGCCATGACAGACAATTTCACGCCGGGCCCCTTCGCCGAAGAGCTGGCAGCGGCCGGAATCCCCGACCATATGCACGGCTGGCTGGGCGCGTTTGGCGTCGGCGCACTGGTGGTCAAAATGGGGATCCATTTCCTGGAGATGAGCCCGGAACGGACAGTCGCCACCATGCCGGTGGAGGGCAACACGCAGGTCGCGGGAATCCTCCACGGCGGCGCCCACGTGGTGCTGGCGGAAACCCTCGGTTCGTTCGCCGCCGGAATGCACGCGGGTCCGGGAAGGCACGCCGTCGGCATCGAGGTCAACGCCACCCATCACCGTTCGATTGCGCAGGGGCTGGTTACGGGTACGTGCACCGCGATCCATTTGGGCCGCACGCTCACCACCCATGAGGTGGTCATGACCGACGCCCGGGGGCGGCGGCTGTCATCTGCCCGGATCACGAACATGCTCCGGGACAACGCCGGCTGAATCAGGCAGCGCCGGGCGGTGTTGTTTGCGCGGCCAGCAGGTAGCGCAATTCAACGATCCCCCTGCCGAGGGTGCGGGAGGCGGCCAGTTCGAGCGGGGCCGTCGGCCCCTTCAGCGGCAGCAGCCGCTTTCCCTCCCCCAGCACCACGGGAATCAGGGAGAGGATGATCTCATCCAGCAGCCCGGCGTCGGCAAACTGGGCGGCCAGGTTGCCGCCGCCCACCACCCAGATGTTCCGGCCCTGCGCGGATTTCCGGAAGTCAGTTATGAATTCGGCTACGTCGCCGCGGACGAAGGTGACGTCGGCCCCTTCGGCGACCGCGTACTCATGGTGCGTGAAGACGTACGTCGGAGTGCCCGCGTAGGGCCACGTGCCGGCGTCGTGCTCCTGCAGCCAGGCGTACGTCTCCCCGCCCATGACGATGCACCCCACCCCGGCCATGAACGCGTCGTAGCTTTCCGCCCCGCCCTCGAATCCGTCGAACTGCAGGAGCCAGCCGAGGTCGTCCGTTGAGGTGGCGATGAATCCGTCCAGGGAGGCGGCTACGAAGTACTGGATGCGCGGCATGGGCCCAGCCTAGCCAACCCCGGCCGTGCTGCCCATGGTCGGGTCCAGTTGGAGGAACCCGCTACTTAGTGAAGTAGGGGATGATCAGGTACAGCCCGAAGAGCACGGCCACGCCACACAGGGAGAAGCACAGATAGGCCACCGAGCGCTTGATCCCCGGGGAGGGTTGCTGGGCGTCGGCGGCGATTGCCGTAAACCTGACGCCGAGCGAGTAGAGCGTAACCACCAGTGCGGCGGAAATGAGCGTGGTGCCTGCGACGGTCAGGAGTTCCAACCACTTCATCGCTGATTCTCCTTCGGGGTGTTGGCAGCAGCGCCATTGTCAGCTTTGGCCTGTTCCTTGGCCTGTTCCTTCGCTTTGGCCCGGGCGCGGGCCATGGCCTTTTTCTTGGCGAAGCGGACCGCCTGGCCGGCTTCCTCGACCTCGACCGCATTTTGGTGGCCCACGGAAGACTTGCGCGAGTAGAAGAACATGAACAGCACCGCGCCGCTGCCGGCCACGGCAGCAATCAGCACGCCCACCGCGCCGGTCTTGACCAGCAGGGCAGTCAGGGCACCGACAATTCCCGCTGCCGGCAAGGTGAAGAGCCAGCCGAGTGCGATCTTGCCCACCATGTTCCAGCGGACGGTGGTACCGCGGCGTCCCATTCCGGAGCCGATGACCGAGCCGGACGCCACCTGGGTGGTGGAGAGGGCGAAGCCAAGATGGGAGGAGGCGAGGATCGCGGAGGCGGTGCTGGTCTCGGCCGCGAAGCCCTGCGCGGGCTTGACCTCCGTCAGGCCGGAGCCCATGGTGCGGATAATGCGCCAGCCGCCGGCGTAGGTACCGATCGCAATGGCCAGGGCGCAAGCTGTGATCACCCAGAGTTGCGGGCCCGAACCGGGAGCCTGGCTGCCCGCGGCGATCAACACCAGGGTGATGATGCCCATGGTTTTCTGGGCATCATTGGTGCCGTGGGCGAGGGCTACCAGGCTGGAGGTGAAAATCTGGCCGGTGCGGAAACCGCCGCGCTTCTGGGTGAGCTTGCTGCCGGTCTCGGGATCGTGGCGGGCGGTGAGCGCATAAGCAAGCCGGGTGCAGACGTAGGCCGCGAGCCCGGCGATAACCGGGGCGAAGACAGCGGGAAGGATGACCTTCTGGAGCAGGCTCTCGAAGTTGACGGAACTGAACCCTGCACCGACAACGGCGGCACCAATCAGGCCGCCGAAGAGTGCGTGCGATGAGCTGGAGGGCAGCCCCTTGAGCCAGGTGACCATGTTCCACAGGACGGCCCCCATCAGGCCGGCGAAGATAATCTCCGGGGTAATCTGCACGCCACCGGATCCTTCGCGGATGATTCCACCCGACACCGTCTTGGCCACTTCGGTGGACAGGAAAGCGCCCACAAGGTTCAGGACGGCCGCCAGGGCCACCGCTGTCCGTGGCTTGATGGCGCCCGTTGCGATGGGTGTGGCCATGGCGTTCGCGGTGTCGTGGAACCCGTTCGTGAAGTCGAAAAATAGTGCCAGTGCGATGACCAGCGCCACCATGAAGGTGATATCCACCTGTTGCCCAATCTGCAGAGTCGACGTTCAGCAGTTTCTCCTACCAGGCTGCCTTGCACAGCATAGTTCACCAGCTGTTTGCGTGGAATGACTTGCGGTGGGGGCCGGGACCGGCGGGAAACCTTATCGATCGTACGCGTCCCCGGCATGAGGACAAAACAGTGGCGGGCGCCGCCAACGGGTGTCCGCCGGCGTTGGTCCGCCTCGTTTCCACGCCATCGCGGCGGGGACCGGGGCTGTCTCCTGTCGCGCGGCTTCAGCCCTGGTGGAACTGCGCGGAACGGGGCGGCGCATCCAGTTCCGGCGCGATCTTCTCTTCGATCGCGGCGACGGTTACATCGGGCAGGACAATCAGGCCGTCCAGTTCGCGGCGGGCCCGTTTGTAAGCGGCCTGGCGTTCAGCGGGCGTGGCGGCCTGGTTTTCCGCGATCATCAGAAGTTTCCGTGCCGTGGCAAGCCGTTCGCGCTCGGGACCGCTGAACCTGCTGTCCCTGATCCGCTTTGCTTCTCGTTCCGCGACGTCGAGCGCCACCGCAAAGTTGTTGACTGCCTGCCGGTACGACTCAAGTCCGGTCACGGAAGTCAGGTCCGCGGCAGATGCCGGCCGCTTGCCGTCTGCTTCCCGTTTGGCTCGCAGGAAGGCGACCGTGAGCGGCTCACGGACGTCGGTCATCAGCGGAAAGTCGATGAGCTTGCCGACATCGAGTTCGTACTCGAGCCACCGTTTGTTGGTGGTGTCATGGGCATCCATCAGCGCCTGCACCTCTGCCAGGGAGGCGCTCTCGACTTCACGTGCCTGGTTCTTCAGGTTGTACAGTTCAACCCGGCGCCGGTGGCGCCGTTCGGCGGCACGCCGCCAGCCGCCGGCCCAGCGGCCGGCGAAAGCCATCAGCGGGAAAACCAGCCACCATTTGTCGGAAAGAAATTCCATGAGGGGACTCACCCCTCCATCCTCGCAGCACGGCGGGCCCGCCTCAAGGAGTGGGCAGGGTGGATTCGTCCGGGTCGCGGCAGGAACTGCAGTGGCCGGCCGTCCCCGCCACGTAGGCCCGGGCAGGTTGCGGTCAGGGAGCCTGCGTGGCTTGCGCGCCGTTGACGTTGACCAGCCAGGACACTCCGAAACGGTCCACGCACATGCCGAAAACGTCGCCCCACGGCGCTTTTTCCATGGGGACCGTGACCGCGCCGCCCTCACCGCTGAGCTTCTCGAAGTAGCCCCGGAGCTCCCCTTCGTCGTCCCCGCTCAGGGACACCGAGATCGATGAACCCGGGTGGTATTCCATACTGTTCGGGGTGTCGGCACCCATGAGCACCAGGCCTTGGGTGGTGGTGAGCATGCCGTGCATGATCTTCTCGGCTTCGGCAGGATCGTCGCTGGCCTGGAAGTCGGCGAACGTGCTCAGTGTCAGTTCGCCGCCAAAGACAGACTGGTAGAAGTTCATTGCCTCACGGGCGTTGTCCCGGAAGCTCAGGTAGGGGTTGAGGATGGTGGGCATAGCGGGGTCTCCTTAACATGGCCGGAACGGGTGCAGAAACCATCCTGCCCGATCCGGCGCCGGCCCGGTAGGGGATGCCTCCTCTGTTCATCCCGTGTTTGAGCGGTCGAAAAGGCAGCCTCAACGTGCCCCGGGTGATGGTGCGGTGCGGCCCAGGGAACGTAGGCTCGGGTGATGGCCAGATTCTTTGATGTTCATCCGCACGACCCCCAGCCGCGCGCCATTGCGCAGGCAGTCAAAATCATTCGCGACGGCGGACTGATCGCCTACCCCACGGACTCCTGCTATGCCTTGGGAGCCCAGATGGGCAACAAGGATGCCTTGGACCGGATCCGAAGCATCCGCCACCTGGATGACAAGCACCATTTCACCCTCGTGTGCCGGGATTTCGCCCAGCTGGGCCAGTTCGTGAACATTGGGAACGATGTCTTCCGCAGCATCAAGGCCGTCACTCCGGGCAGCTACACGTTCATCCTTCCTGCCACCAAGGAGGTTCCGAAGCGGCTGCTCCACCCGAAGAAGAAAACGGTGGGGGTGCGCATTCCGGACAACCGGGTGGTCCAGGCATTGCTCGCCGAACTTGGTGAGCCCCTGCTCTCGAGCACGCTCCTGCTGCCGGATGAGGACGAACCGCTGACCGTCGGCTGGGAAATCAAGGAGCGGCTGGACCACCAGGTGGATGCGGTGATCGACGCCGGAGACTGCGGCGCCGAGCCCACCACTGTGGTCGACTTCTCCAGCGGGGTGGCCGAGGTGGTCCGGCGCGGCATGGGCGACCCGTCCCGCTTCGAATAGCCTCGCCGCACCTGCGTTGGCGTGGCACTGTGGCGGCGCCGTCGTCGTACTGTCCGACGACGACGGCGGCGCCACAGGGCCAACGTGCCCGTCGTGTCGGGCCCGGGTCAGTCGTTGTTGGCGTCGGCCGGCTTTCTTGCCCGGCTGGGCTGCACCCTGGGCGGTTCGCCCGGCATCTTGGGGTAGTCCGGCGGGAAGGGCATCTCCCCGAGTCCGTCCTTGCAGTCCCGGTCCCACCATTCCAGGAGCGTGTCGATGGTGCCGGGCTTGGCGCTGAAGTCAGCCCAGGGATCTCCCACCGTCTTCAAGCGTTCCGGCACCGTCAGGATGGTGAAGTTCTTTGGATCCGCTTTTTCCAGTTCCGCCCAGGTGAGGGGGCAGGACACGGGGGCGTGCGGGAGGGCCCGCGGGCTGTAGGCGCCGGCGATGGTACGGTCCCGGTTGGCCTGGTTGTAGTCGAGGAACACCCGGCGGCCGCGTTCTTCCTTCCACCAGGCCGTGGTCACCTTGTCCGGGATCCGGCGCTCCACCTCCCGGGCGGCGGCGATGACGGCGTGCCGGACATCAAGGAACTCGCGGTTTGGCTCGATGGGAGCGTAGACGTGCAGGCCGCGGTTTCCGGAGGTCTTGACGAAGCCGGTGAGCCCTGCCTCCGCAAGGACGTCCTTGAGCACCAGGGCAGCGGGGACGGCGTCGCCGAAATCTGTCCCGGGCTGCGGGTCGAGGTCGATGCGGAGTTGGTCCGGATTGTCGGTGTTTTCCGCCCGGGACGGCCAGGGGTGGAAGACCACGGTGTTCATCTGGACGGCCCAGACGGCAGCTGCCGGTTCGTCAAGGACCAGTTGGGGATGGGACCTGGCGCTGGGGTACACCACCTTGACGGACCTGACGAAGTCCGGCGTGCCCTTTGGCGGGTTCTTTGAGAAGAACATCTCGCCTTCGATGTTGTCCGAGTACCGCTGGAGGGACACGGGCCGGTCCCCGTTGGCGGCAATGAAGGCCTCCCCCACGTCGCAGATATACCTGGCGAGGTCCAACTTGGTCAGGCCCAGGTCCGGCCAGAGGACGCGGCTGGGGCTGGAGATGCGCATTTCGCGCTCGCCGTTGGGACCTTGGACGGTGATGGTGGTCTGTTCGCTCGCCATGGGGACAACGTACACCCGGCCGCCGGCAGACACCGGCATATGCGGCCGCCCTCGGGCATGATGGATCCATGCCCCACCCCGACCATCAGCTCGTCATCGCTGCAGGTGACGCCACGTTTTCGGCCATCTACGCGCGCCCGCACCAACCCACCGCAACAGTGGTGGTGGCGCACGGCGCAGGAGCCGGGATGGACCACCCGTTCCTGCGCGGATTCACGGACGCCCTTAACGGCCTGGGCCTGGCCACCCTGCGCTTCAATTTTCCGTACCGGGAGGCAGGGCGGAAGTTCCCCGACCGCCCTCCGGCTGCCATCGCCGCCTGGCGGGCCGCTATGGACACAGCCCGCGCCCAGGCGAAGGCCAACGGCGACAGCGGCCCCGTCTGGGCGGCGGGCAAGTCATTCGGCGGCAGGATGGCATCCATGGCCGTTGCCGACGGCATGGCCGCCCAGGGCCTGGTGTACCTGGGCTACCCGCTGCATGCCCCCGGCAAACCGGAGAAACTCCGGGACGGGCACCTGTACGGGATCACGGTGCCGATGCTGTTCCTGCAGGGAACGCGCGACACGTTTGCCACGCCCCACATTTTGACAGACGTCGTGGCCCGGATCGGCTCCAATGCGGTCCTGGAGTGGGTGGAGGGCGGTGACCACTCCTTTGCCGTGGCGGGAAACAAGCGCCCCGCCGATGAGGTGGGTGCGTCGCTGGCGCTTCCAGTGGCCCGGTTCATCGCCGCGCACGCTTAGGGCGCCTGGCAGCGTCGCCCGTTCATCTGATACCTCACGGGCAGGCCGCGGGTGCTGCCCGCCGCCCCCTAACGGCCCTATGTGCGTGGCTTGGCGCGTGCGCTCGCCGGGGCTGACCACGGATCCTCCGGCCAGGGGTGCTTGGGGTAGCGGCCGCGCATTTCGGTACGCACCTGGGCATACGGGCCGGACCAGAAAGAGGTCAGGTCGTCCGTGACGGCCAGGGGGCGGCGTGCCGGGGACAGCAGGTGGAAGAGCACCGGCACCCGTCCGCCGGCAAGCCGGGGTGATTCAGCCAGCCCGAAGCATTCCTGGAGTTTCACCGCCACCACGGGCGCCGCGCCGTCGTCGCCAGGCTCCGGGTACTCGATCCGGACCCGCGAACCGCTGGGCACTTCAAGCCATTCCGGAGCGAGCTCGTCGAGCCTGGCGGCCTCGGGCCACGGGAGCAGCCCGCGCAGCGCCCCGGCCAGGTCGAGGGAATCCAGCGGCGCCCCCGCGGCGAGGGCTTCCAACCCGGTTCCCAGCCACTCTTCCAGCCGGGCCAGCAGGGCCGTATCCGAGACATCGGGCCACGGCTCCCCTGCCTGGCGGTGCAGGAAGGCGAGCCGGCTCCGGAAGGAGGCCGCCGCCGCCGGCCAGGAAAGGGCTGCCAGCCCGCCCGCCTGGAAAGCGGCTGCCACCGCGGCCCTGCCTTGGGCGGCCGTGGGACGCACCGGTGTCGAGGCAAGTACGACCGCCCCCAGCCGCTTGGTCCTGCGGGCCGTCAGCCGCCCTCCGCTGAAGCGCGTGTCCACGGTTTCAGCCAGCAGGTGCGCGGCCGCAGTTTCGGCCATGGTGGCGGACAAGGGTGCCGCGGCGCGGATCACGGCACCGGTTCCGGCCGCGTCCCGGCCACCGGCCCGCGAAACGTCGGCCACGGCCAGCCATTCGTTGCCTGAGAGGGTACTGCCGCCGGGGAGGCCCGCCCGGGTGCCCGACGTGAACAGGTACTGCCCCGACCCCTCGCTGCCGGGGACGCGGCGTGCCACGCGGTCGGGATAGGCGAGGGCGACGACGGCGCCCACAGCTTCGCCCCGGCCCGGGGGCAACGCCGCGGGAACCGGGGCATGGCGGTCCGGCTGCCGGCGGGCCAGGGACGCAAGGCGTTTGGCTTCCTCGGCCCAACGCCGGCCGGCAGGCCCGGGATCTGCCCGCAGCTGGGCCAGGAGCCGGGGCAGGTCCGCCCCGGGCGCGCGGTGGTCCCCGGAGAGCGCAGCCACCACCTCGGCGGCCAGCCGGGTCCCGGCGGATGCGGCACCTTCAAGCAACGCCCGGGCGAGCCGGGGGTCGGCGGGTACGGCCGCGAGCAGCCGGCCTTCGGCCGTCACGTGGCCGTCGTCGGTTACGGCGCCGAGCTCCCGCAGGACCTCGACGGCGTCATCCATGGCCTGGCGGGGTGGCGCGTCCGGCAGGGGCAAGCCCTCCCCGCCGGGCGAGCCCCAGCGGGCCAGGGTCAACGCCGCGCTGGTCAGGTCCGCCACGTTGATCTCCGGCGTGACGTGCGCCGGCGCGGCACCGTAGGCCTGCTGGCTGTAACAGCGGACCACGGTGCCCGGGCCTTGCCGGGCCGCGCGTCCTGCGCGTTGCTCAGCGGATGCCCGGGAACAGGAAACGGTGACAAGCCCGCTCATTCCGCGGCCCGCATCGCGCCTGGGCTCCCGGGCCAGGCCGGAATCGATGACCAACCGCACGCCGGGCACGGTCAGGGACGACTCGGCAAGGTCCGTGGAGACGACGATCCGTGGGCCGTCCCCGGGGTGCCGGCCGGACACGGCCCTGTCCTGTTCGGCCGCACCAATCCGGCCGTGCAGTTCCAGGACATCCACGCTGCTGCCCAGCCTGCCGCGCAGGGCCGCGGCCACGTGCGAGACCTCCCGGGCTCCCGGAACGAAGACCAGGGCGTCCACGGAGCTGTCTGCCGCGGCGTGGGCCTCCGCAGCCGTGGCGGCCACTTCGTCAAGGAAAGCGCGCGTCACTCCCCCGGCGTCAAGGCGCGGCGCTTGTGCTGGGAGCCACTGCACCTCGAGCGGGTAATGCACCGCCGGGCAGTCCACCACGGGGACCGGGCGGCCGGATGTGCCCAGCAGCGCAGCGAACCTGGGTGCGTCGAGGGTGGCTGACATGGCGACGACGGCAAGGTCACCGCGCAGCTCGCGGACCTCGGCGAGCATCCCGACCAGGAGGTCGGTTTCGAGGCCGCGTTCGTGCACCTCGTCCAGGACGACGGCGGCCGTCCCGTCCAGGCCCGGGTCCGCCAGGAGCCGGCGCAGGAGGATGCCGGGGGTGACGAACTCAATCCGGGTGTCCGGGCCTGCCCGGCGTTCGCCGCGGACCGTGTAGCCCACACGCCCGGCAGCCGGGCTGCCAACAAGTTCCGAGAGCCGCCGGGCTGCTGCGCGGGCTGCGACGCGCCGCGGCTGGGTGACGACGACGCGGCCCGAGGTGCCCACAAGGTTGGCCAGCAGGGGCGGGACAAGGGTGGTCTTTCCGGTTCCCGGCGGGGCCTGCACCACGGCGGCGGCCCCGGGGCCGGTTTCCAGTGCCTGCCGCAGCCGGGGAACGGAGGCTGCGAAGGCAAGGCCGGCGCCAATGGCGCGGAGGTCAAAGCCGTCGTCGGCTTGGCCTGCAGCAGGAATCATCCATCTATTCTCCCCTGACCGGGACGAGTTCTTTGGCGCCCGGTCAGGGCTTGCCTTGGCCTTTGGCCTTGCCCTTGGCTTCCTTCGCCGCATTCGAACGCCCCGCGCCCGGCGGATCGGCGGCGGGCGCCGGTTCAGGCGCCACGGCCGCCACGGCCGGTTCGGCCGGTTCGGCCGGAACGCTTCCAGCCTCACCCGGTGCTGCGGACAGCTCGCCGCCGGCCGGAGCAGCCTGTGGTGCCTCGGGGGGCGCAACTGCCGCGACCTTTGCTGCGATGTCGGCCCGGACGGAGGCCAGTGCGCTGTGGATGCCGTTGTACCGCTCGGGTGAAAGCCGCCCGTCCGCCGCCGCCTCGCCGAGGTCTTTCTCCAGTGCCTCAAGGGCTGACAAAGCGCCGTCCATCCTGTTTTCGGCCGCCGCCTGGCTGATGCCCAGCACCCGGACCTGGAAGCCCCGCAGCACGCCCTGGTCGGTGCGCCCGGGACCGATGCCCGCAGCGCCGGCAACCAGTATGGCCGCGACGGCAACGCACACGAGGATCAGGGCACGCGTTCCGCGGCGCCGCCGGCTGCCGGGCTCTGTCACGCGGTCATTGTCCGTGTCGCGTCCGGCTTCAGGCCGCATGCCGGCCACGGAGCGGGACGACGGAGGGTGCGCGCTGGGGCAGGGCGGTAACGGTGGCGGGGTCCGCGTGCTCCTGGGCTGCCGGCGTCCTCCGCGAGCCGAAAGTCGACCGCGCCAGGAAGTGGCGGACCGCGGTGCGGATCCAGGTGGTGAGGAACAAGCCGATCCCCATCCCGAGGAGCACGTGTCCGGCAACGTAATGTTGCCCGGCTCCCGGGCCCCCTTCGGCTGCCATCGCCACGCCGCCGGCGGTCAACATCACTGACAGGGCCGTTCCTGAGATAACGCCCATGGCTCCTGCTCCATCCCATTTAGTCAGCACGCTTACTGGTATTGCTCAGCAAGCTTACTACTTGGCGGGGCTGATTCAAGAGCCGGGGGTTGACGCCGGGAAGGTGGGCCGGCCGACAAACCGGCCCCGGTCAGCCTGCAGCTTCGAGCAGGCGTTCGACCGGCGAGATCCCTGCATAGCGTCCCTTGAAAAACAACAGCGGCTCAGCGTCCACCCGGGCATCCAGGTGCCGTACCGCGGCCACCACGATGGTGTGGTCACCGCCGTCGTATTCCGCGTGCAGTTCGCAGTCGAGCCAAGCCAGGGCGTCATCCAGGACGGGATTGCCCAAGGGCGACGACGTGTGGCTGACTCCGGCGAACTTGTCCGACCCGGAGCGGGCGAACTGACCTGCGAGGTGCTGGTGTTCAGCCGGGAGGATGTTGATGGCGAAGGTGCCCGCACTGCGGAGCACAGGCCAGGTGGTGGACGTACGCGCCGGGCTGAACGTGACGAGCGCCGGGTCAAGGGACAGGGACGCGAACGACTGGCACGTAAAGCCTGCCGGGCCTTGTGGCGTGGAGCTTGTGATTACCGTCAATCCGCTGGCAAAAGTTCCAAAGATATCCCGAAGCCGGCGTGGAGCGAGATCTGATGTGGCGGTCATAATGTGGCCTCTCGTTTGGATCGTTACCTCACCAAACCATCAGCGGATTGCACGTTCAAACCGCCTGAAATGAGCCGACGCCCGCCGCAACGAAACGTCACGGCCGTACACCCGGCGTCATCCAAACCTCGCTCCGGGACGTCCAGCATGTCCCGGTTTTACGCAATAAACAGTCATCCCGGACCCGGCCGGCAGCACCGGCGTCGTCCGTCAGGCTTGCTGGTCCAGTGCGGCGAGCAGCCGGCGGACCGAGCCTCCGAGGTTCCAGTCCCCGGCCGCCTGCTCAAGCTCGGCGCGCCGACTGCCGGTCACGGGCCGGAGCCGGGCCCCCGCCTCGTCCAGGGTGGGCAGCTCCAGGTTGCGGACCAGGCGCACGACGGCGGGGGCGGCTTCCAGGTATTCGGCGGCGGCGTCCAGCCTGGCCCGGACCGGGCCGGATACCCCGCCGCCGGGCTCATCGGCTGCTGCCAGCAATCGTTCCAGGGTGCCGTACTTCAGGAGCAGTGACGACGCTGTCTTCTCACCGATCCCGGCAACGCCCGGCAGTCCGTCCGAGGCGTCCCCGCGCAGGGTGGCGTAATCGGCATACTGCTGCGGCAGGACCTTGTATTTGGCCACCACGGTTTCCTCCGTGACCACCTCCAGGTTCTTCATGCCGCGCGCGGTGTAGATCACCCGGACGCCGCGTTCGTCGTCGCAAACCTGGAACAAGTCCCGATCTCCTGTGACTACGTCCACCGGGAAGGCGGCGTGGCTGGCATAGGTGCCCACGACGTCGTCGGCCTCATGGTCTGCGGCCCCCACGATGGCAATGCCGGCGAGCTCAAGGGTCCGGCGGATCATGGGCAATTGGGCCTCAAGGCCCTCGGGGACCACCTCGATGTCGGTCCCGCCCGGTACCGCCTTCGCCACCCGGTGTGCCTTGTACGTGGGGATCAGGTCAACCCGCCACTGGGGCCGCCAGTCGTTGTCCCAGCACGCCACCAGATGGGTGGCCTGGTAGTCGGTGGTGAGCCGCGCGATCATGTCCAGCAGGCCGCGGACAGCGTTTACCGGCGTACCGTCCGGCCGCCGGATGCTGTCCGGAAGGCCGTAGAAGGCACGAAAGTACAGGGAAGCAGTGTCAAGCAGCATCAGGCGCTGGGGCATACCTGATCCTGACACGGATTTCCCGCCTGCGGCTGCACCGGGCAACCGACGCCGCGCTGCCTAGAAGGACGGCATGGTGAATTCCATGCCCAGCAGGCCGCGGCCCGCCTGCTCCAGGATGGGGTCGAGGCCCAGGGTGGGGTGGCTCAGGAGCACGCCGACGTCGCGCTGGATCCGCTGCAGCGGATGGGACAGGCGGTGGGCACTGGCGCCCGATCCGGCGACGGCTAGCCGGACCGCCTTCTGGGCGGCTTCCGCGCTTAGGGCCAGCGACAGCCGGAACGAGGCCCGCTCCCGCGCGGCAGGCCCACTGGGCGCCGACCCGTCCCCCGGCAGCAGGGACAGTGCCGCCTGCCAGTGCAGTTGGGCGGTGGCCACCAGCCCGGACGCCTTGGCGTAGCGGGTTTGCGCCGGGACATAGTCTGCCTGCCGGGTGATGGTGCCGTTCTTTTCCTTCCGGCGCAGCAGCTGGTCCCGGAACAGCTCCAGGGCATACTCTGCGGAGCCAAGTGCCGCCGCCGGGGCCACCAGGTTGAGCAAGGTTGACATCGGCGCAGAGATCAGTGGTTCGGAGTGGAGCTCTGCGCCGGGATTGTCGGGGCCGCTGAGCACGGCCCAGTCCATGACCCGGTCCGCCGGAACGAAGAGCGAGTCCGCGCGGAGGTCGTTGCTGCCGGTTCCCCTGAGCCCGTCCGTATGCCACGCGTCCACCAGTTCCAGGTCGGTGAGCGGAACCAGCGCCTGCAACCGGATGCCGTCGTGCTGCACCGCCAACAGGACCCATTGCGAGTGCATGATGCCCGAAGCGAAGCTCCAGTGGCCCGAAACCGCATATCCGCCCGGTACCTTCCGCGCCGAACCAACCGGGGCACTGGTTGCGGCGGCGAGCGGCATCACGCCGCCGGAAAAAACGTCGTCCTGCACCTTCCGGGGCCAGCGTGCCAGCATCCAGGCGTGCTCCGCCAGGTGCCCGGCGGTCCAGGCCGTGGAGGCGCAACCCCGTGCGAGGCCCCTGATGGCTTCCCCGTACGTCTGTGCGCCCAGGCCATACCCGCCGACACCCGCGGGCGCCAGGAGACGGAAGATGCCGGCGGCCCCCAGGTCCCGCATCGTCCCCTCCGGGAGCCGGCGCAGCTGCTCGGCCTCCTCCGCCCTGGCGCGCAGGGCGGGGATCAGGGCTTCCACGCGGCCCAGCATGTCCGCGTGACCGGGGGCGCGGCCCGAGCCTTCCGGGGCGGCGCGGACGACGGCGGCCTGGCCGAGCTCCAGCGTATGTCCGGTCCGGTCCCGCTTGGCGGCGAGGTAGCGGGAGTTGGCCTCGGAGAGGTGGACACCGGTGGGGATCTTTTCGGCGGCGGCGATGCCGAGTGCGGCCAGCTGCGAAGCTTTGTCGGGATTGTTGCTCAACAGCCTCACCGACGTGGCGCCCAGGGCATTGAGCATCTGGGCTGCCGCCGTATAGTCGCGTTCATCCTCGCCGTGGCCGAGGGCAAGGTTGGCGTCATAGGTGTCAAGGCCCTGGTCCTGCAGGGCGTAGGCATCGAGTTTGGGGTAAAGGCCAATGCCGCGGCCTTCCTGGCGGAGGTAGAGCAGGAAGCCTCCGGAGGCAGCAATGCGTTCCACGGCTTCCCGGAGCTGCGGTCCGCAGTCGCAGCGCTCGCTGCCAAAGACGTCCCCTGTCATGCATTCGCTGTGCAGCCGGACCAGGGGCGCCGTTGCGCCGCCGAGGAGGGCCTGCTCCCAGTTACCCAGGGCCAGCAGCAGGTGTTCGCGGCCGTCCACCAAGCCATGGAACGTCATGACGACGGCGGTCGTGGCGTAGCCGTCGACGAACCGGAGCGGGACGCTGACCTGGCTGCGGACGGTGGCCGCGGGCAGGGCGGACGAATGCGGTGCGGAATGGGCAATTGCTGTCATTGCGGGCCTCGGCGATCATCATAAATGGTTGAAGATTAAAGTAAGGGTATCCCGCATTAGTTCAAGCTTCAAGCATTGTGTCCGGATAAGTCGGGGCTGCCTGAACGTTCGAATCCGACCGGTTTTGGCCACACCCTTGACCACCGCATCCGGGCGCGCCGATACTTCCATATGGTCCAACCACACAGCCCATGACGGCTCCGTGGCCGACGCCAGGCGGCGCACCCACGGGTGGAACCCACCCCACAACGAGAGCAGGATTCCGATGCCCGGCATGCAGACCACCATCAATGACAACGGCGCATGGTGCTGGTTCCAGGACGAGCGCGCCCTGGTGGACCCGGCCAACAACACGCTGCTGGTGGGCTCCGTGGCAGCCCCCGGGGGCGCCGGGGGCGACAGGCGGGGCGGAAACATCGAGGTTGCCGTACTTGACCTTGCTACCGGTGACAGCCAGGTCCACGTTGTCCACACAAGGCTGGAGCCGGACGACCACAACGCCCCGGCGCTCCTGATCAGGCCCGATGGCCGCTACCTGGCGATGTATGCCAAACACAAAACGGACAACTACTCCCGCTGGCGGATCTCCACCCGGCCACATGACGCCTCCGAATGGGGCCCGGAGGAACACTTCGACTGGACGGAGCTGGCCGGCGGCCGCGGCGCGACCTACTCGAACCTGCACCGGCTCGCTGCCGAGTCCCGGGTGTACAACTTTGTCCGTGCCATCAACGACGACCCCAGCCTTCTGGTGTCAGGAGATGACGGCACCACATGGCGATTCGGCGGAAAACTCTTCACCCGCCCCAAGATCGGCTACGTCAACGGCTACACCCGATACTGCGGAAACGGGACGGACCGCATTGACCTCATCACCACCGACCACCACCCGCGGGACTTCAACAACAGCATCTACCACGGCTACATCCGCGACGACGCCCTGCACGACGCCCGGGGCCAGGTGGTCAGCAAGCCGCTGATCGGCTCGCCGGGGATCAACCAGGCTGCACTGACCACAGTGTTCGCGGCGGGAACGGACATTGACGGCGACATCCTTACCCACGGCTGGACCGTGGACCTGCGCCGCCAGGGGCAGGACCTGGCCGCCATCATCAGCTGCCGCGCCAACGACGTCAACGGCCCGCTGCAGCAGGAGCAGCCGCTCGACGTCGATGATCACCGGCTGCTGTACGCCCGGTTCGACGGGAGGCAGTGGAACCTGCACCCGCTGGCGGCCGCCGGCCCGGCCCTGCTGCCGCACGAGCAGGACTATACGGGCCTGGGCGCGGTGGACCCGCATGACCTCAACCAGGTGTACATCTCCACTCCCATCGACCCGCGGACCGGGCAGGCCACCGGCCACTACGAGATCTACCGGGGCAGGACGCGGGACGGCGGTGCCACCTTTGGCTGGGAAGCGGTCACAGAAGGCTCCGCAGTGGATAATCTCCGGCCCATGGTGCCGCCCGGGGATCCCTCCACCCACGCTGTCTGCTGGTTCCGCGGCAGCATGACCTCGTCCCAGGACTATGCGACAGACGTGGTGGTCCTGCATTGATGCCGGGCGCCCGGACCACCCGGGACCCGGTGACCGAGTGTGATCGAACCGGCGCCGGCCGTTGACCCCGCCGCACACCGTGCGCCAGTGTTGAAACGTTATTAGCGACTGCGAACGGCCAGGACGACGAATGCACCACCCAGCGGAGCTCGAACCAACACTGACGGTGTCAACACTGGGGGCGCCCGGCGAAAGCCTGGACACGGTCCTGTCCTGGTTGGTGGCGCACGGTGCACGGGGAGTGGAGCTGCGGCTTGGCCCCGGCCAGATCGCCGCCCCGGCCATGACCCGGCGCGAACGCTCCGAACTCCGGTCCCGGATCGAAGATTCAGGCCTGGCCGTCACCGGGGTGGCCAGCTACATCAGGGTCGCGGAACCGGTTGCCGATGAACTGGTGGTGGGGGCGCTCGAAGCGGCGCTGATCCTGGCGCATGATCTCGGCGCGCCGGCCGTCAGGGTATTCCCGGGAGCCCCTGCCCGCCCCTGCGGATACGACAGTGTTCCCGAAACCATCCAAGCCAGGCAGGAAGCCAACGCCCTGGCAGCCGGCCGGCTGACCGCCGTCGCGCGCTTGGCCCGGGACCTGGGAACGTACCCGGCGCTTGAAACGCACGATTCGCACCCCCGCGGCAGCGACATCGCCGCCATCCTGGACATGGTGGATGGGCCCGCAGGCGCCGTCTGGGACCTCATGCATCCGTGGCGGGTGGGTGAGACCCTCGGCGAAACGTGGCGGGCCCTGCAGCCCTGGCTCACCGGCGGAGCGGGCAGCGTCCAGGTCAAGGACGCCCGGTTGCCCGCCAGCCGGACCCCGGCCCTCGTCGGCACAGGCACCCTCCCGGTCGATGCCTTTGCCGGGCTGCTCCGGGACGCCGGCTACGCCGGTCCCGTCTGCCTGGAGTGGGAGAAGGCGTGGCACCCCGACGCACCGCCACTGGACGAGGCACTCGGTTCCGCGGTGCGGTGGTTCCGGCGCCACTGGCCTGCGCGGCCAGGAGCCGACACCGCCGCACCTTTTTAGCCCCAGCCCTTCCCTGGAGACATCATGATGGAGCCGTGACCTGAACTCACCCTTGGAACTTCCGGGGACAACAGCACCGCCAACGCCTTCACCGCGCGGCGGCTGCCCACCTCTGGATTCAGCCTGTCGTGGGCTCTTCGCCGTTGGCGACAGCTTCGATCCAATCCACGGCCCCATCAGTAAGCTGGGGACCGTCAGCTGATTCTCCAGCCCACCATTCAGGATCGGTCGAGCCGCCGGTGACGGCCATGATGTCCGTGATGACAAGGGGCGCCAAGGGCTCGCCGTTGTGCTCAATGAGCCACGTGCGTGTTTCGTCGCCTACCAGCGGCCACCAGGCGGATATCTTCATGAACGCAGTATCGCACCGACGCTGGCCCGTGCCTACGCTCATCTGCGGGCGCGATTTCGCTTCCACAAGCCGGTGCAGAAATGCTAAGCCCCTGTTAGCATTTTCCCCACATGCATGTGACCCGTGCCACAGGCATGTCGATTCGACGACCAAAGGGGTGCCCCATGGTGAATCCGCTGCAATGGCCAGTGCTGCGCCAACTGCTCGAGAACGATCCCACGGGCAGGCATCATGCCGTGAAATCATCCGCCACCGAAAACCTCACGCCCCGGATCGCCACCGCAGACCACGTGGTCCCTTCGGTGTGCCCCTACTGCGCTGTGGGATGCGCCCAACGGGTCTACGTCAAAGACGGGACGGTCATCCAGATCGAGGGCGACCCGGACTCCCCGATCAGCCGGGGACGGTTGTGCCCCAAAGGCTCGGCCTCGCTGCAGCTGACCACCGGTGAGTCCCGCGAAAAGTACGTTCTCTACCGCCGGCCCCACGGTACTGACTGGGAGCGGCTCGACCTTGAAACAGCCATGGACATGGTGGCCCAACGCGTGGTGGACACCCGCCGGAAGACCTGGGAATGGGAATCCGGGGGCCTCCGCACCCGCCGCAGCATGGGAATCGCCAGCTTGGGCGGCGCCACCCTGGACAACGAAGAAAACTACCTGATCAAGAAGCTGTTCACCTCCCTGGGGATCGTCCAGGTGGAGAACCAGGCGCGGGTCTGCCACAGCTCCACGGTGGCCGGCCTTGGCACGAGCTTCGGCCGGGGCGGCTCCACCACCTATCTCCAGGACCTCCAACGCGCCGACTGCATCCTGATCCAGGGATCAAACTTCGCCGAAGCACACCCCGTCGGATTCCAATGGGTCATGGAAGCGAAGGAACGAGGGACAAAAATCATCCACGTGGATCCCCGGTTCTCCCGCACCAGCGCCATGGCCGATACGTTTGTTCCAATCCGTGCCGGGACGGACATCGCCTTCCTGGGCGGCCTGGTCAACTGGGTCATTGGCCACGATGCGTACTTCCACGACTACGTCGTCAACTACACCAACGCCGCTACCATCCTCGGCAAGGATTTTCGCGATACCGAAGACCTCGACGGCCTCTTCTCCGGATTCAACCCGGACGATTCCTCCTATGAAACCGAAAGCTGGCAGTACCAGGGAGGCTTCGCGGCTGCGTCCTCCGGTGAACGGGACGCGGACGAGCAGGAAGGCAGCAGGCTGGGTGAATCCTCGCATGCCCAGTCCCATGGTTCCGGCGGGCCCGGCGTGGCCGGGAAGTGGCACCGCGACGAGACCTTGCAGGATCCGCGCTGCGTGTTCCAGGTCCTGCGCCGGCACTACTCGAGGTACACCCCGGAGATGGTGGAAGAGGTGTGCGGGGTACCGCAGGCCTTGTTCGAGGAGGTGGCCGAGGCGCTCACCAGCAACTCGGGCCGGGACCGGACCACGGCCTTCGCCTACGCCGTGGGCTGGACGCAGCACACCACGGGGACGCAGTACATCCGGGCCGCATCGGTTTTGCAGCTCCTGCTGGGCAACATCGGCCGCCCCGGTGGCGGGATCATGGCCCTCCGCGGGCATGCCAGCATCCAGGGCTCCAGCGACATCCCCACCCTCTTCGACCTGCTGCCCGGCTACCTGCCCATGCCGCACGCCAAGCAGCACCTGGACTTGGCCGGCTACGTCGAGGCGGACTCCGCCAAGCAGGGCTTCTGGGCCAACATGTCCGCCTACACCGTGAGCCTGCTCAAGGCCTGGTGGGGGGACGCCGCCACGGCCAGCAACGACTACTGCTTCGACTACCTTCCCCGGATCACCGGCAGCCACAGCACCTACGACACCGTCATGGCGCAGCTGGAAGGAATCTGCAAGGGCTACTTCCTCATGGGCGAAAACCCCGCCGTCGGATCCGCCAACACCCACCTGCAACGTGCCGGGATGGCCAACCTCGACTGGCTCGTGGTCCGCGATTTCTCCCTGATCGAAAGCGCCACCTGGTGGAAGGACGGCCCGGAAATCGCCACCGGCCAGATGCGCACGGAGGACATCGGCACGGAAGTCTTCTTCTTTCCGGCCGCAGCCCACACGGAAAAGGCCGGCAGCTTCACCAACACCAACCGCCTTGTCCAGTGGCGCGAGCAGGCCGTGGAGCCTGGCGCCGAGCGCCGCAGCGACCTCTGGTTCATCTGGCACCTTGGCAACCGCATCCGGAAGCTGCTCGCGGACTCGCGCGACGACGTCGACCGTCCCATCCTGGACCTGACGTGGGACTACCCCACCGTCGGCACCCAGGATGAACCGGACGCGGACGCCGTTTTCGCCGAGATCAACGGCCGCGGCCCCGACGGCAACCCGCTCTCCGCCTACACCCAGCTCAAGGACGACGGCTCCACCTCATGCGGCTGCTGGATCTACTGCGGCTGCCGCGCCGACGGCGTCAACCAGGCGGCCCGGCGGAAACCCCACACCGAGCAGGATATTTCCAGCCGCGAGTGGGGCTGGGCATGGCCGGCCAACCGGAGGGAACTGTACAACCGGGCCTCCGCCGATCCGGAGGGACGGCCGTGGAGCGAGCGGAAAAAGCTCATCTGGTGGGACGCGGACGCCGGGACATGGACCGGCGACGACGTCCCCGACTGCGAGCCCGCCAAACCACCGTCCTACCGTCCCGCCGAGGACGCCACGGGCACCGACGCCCTCTCCGGCATCGACCCGTTCATCATGCAGTCCGACGGAAAAGGCTGGCTCTTCACCCCCGCCGGCCTGACCGACGGGCCGCTCCCCACACACTATGAGCCGCAGGAATCCCCCTTCGACAATGCCCTCTACGGGCAGAACCGGAACCCGGTCCGGAAGCTCCTCAAACATGACGGCAACCGGTACCAACCCAGTGGCCGGGAACCGGGGGCGGAGGTGTACCCGTTCGTGCTGACCACCTACCGGCTCACGGAACACTTCACCGCGGGGGCCATGACCCGTTGGCTGCCCTACCTTGCCGAGCTGCAGCCGGAGTCGTTCTGCGAAGTGTCACCGGAACTGGCGGCCGAGCGGGGACTCACCAACAACGGCTGGGCCACCCTGGTCTCGGCCCGCGGAGCCATCGAGGCCAGGGTCCTGGTGACCGGCCGGATGAAACCGCTCACCGTGCAGGGCCGCACCGTGCACCAGATCGGGATGCCCTACCACTGGGGCCCCAACGGGCTCAGCCGCGGCGATGCGATGAACGAGCTCTCCTCCATCGCCATGGACCCGAACGTCCACATCCAGGAGGTCAAGGCATTGACAGTGGACATCCGTCCCGGGCGGAGGCCGCAAGGGCCGGCCTTGCCATCCCTGGTGGCGGAATACCGTCAGCGGGCAGGCATCGATGAGCACACCGGCCAGGAAGGAATCAAGGCATGAGCGTCACCCAGTTGGGAATGCCCGCCATCGGAGCACCCGGTGAAGCACGCAAGGGCTTCTTCACGGACACCAGCCTCTGTATCGGCTGCAAGGCTTGTGAGGTGGCCTGCAAGGAGTGGAACTCGCTGCCGGCAGAGAGGCCGTTACAACTCACCGGTGAGTCCTTTGACAACACTTCCCGGCTCAGCGCGGACACCTGGCGGCACGTGGCCTTCATCGAGAAGAAGGTTCCGGCTCCGGCGGCTGGCGGAACCGAGGGCATCAAGTGGCTGATGTCCTCGGATGTCTGCAAGCATTGCACCAACGCCGCCTGCCTGGATGTGTGCCCCACCGGGGCGTTGTTCCGTACCGAGCATGGCACGGTGGTGGTCCAGCAGGACATTTGCAATGGCTGCGGGTACTGCGTTTCGGCGTGTCCGTACGGCGTGATCGACCAGCGGCCCGACGACGGCCGCGCCTTCAAGTGCACCATGTGCTACGACCGCCTGGGTGTCGGCGAAGAGCCGGCCTGCGCCAAGGCATGCCCCACCCAGTCCATCCAGTACGGTGAGCTTGATGAGCTCCGGGAACGGGCCGACGCCCGGGTCGCGGAGCTCCACGAGCGGGGTGTGGATGAGGCCAGGCTCTACGGCAGGGATCCCGACGGCGGGGTGGGCGGTGACGGGGCCTTCTTCCTGCTGCTGGATGAACCCGAAACCTACGGGCTGCCGCCGTATCCGGTAGTGACCACCCGGGACCTGCCTGCCATGTGGCGGCGGGCCGCGGGTGCTGCTGCCGGGCTCCTGGCGGGGGCCGCCGTCGTCTTCTGGGGAGCCAGGAAGTGAGCCGCCGCCGGGAGCGTGAGGAATTCACCTCATACTATGGCCGGCCCATCCTCAAGGAACCCACCTGGGAGGCGGCGGACATCGCGGGGTACATTTTTGCCGGCGGCGTGGCTGCAGCCTCCTCCATGCTGGCGGCCGGAGCGCAGTACACGAGGCGGCCCGCACTGGAACGCCGGGCCAAGCTCACGGCGCTGACCGCGATCTCGGTGTCCGCAGCGGCGCTGGTGCATGACCTGGGCCGGCCGGAACGGTTCCTCAACATGCTGCGGGTGGCCAAACCCACCTCGCCCATGAGCATGGGTTCGTGGATCCTTTCCGTGTACGGCCCGCTCGCCGGCGCGAGTGCGGCCGCCAACATCACGGGAATGTTCCCGGCGGCCGGGCGGGCCTGCGGCCTCGGCGCAGCTGTCAGCGGTTCCGCGGTGGCCACGTACACGGCGGTGCTGCTGGCCGACACCGCGGTTCCCACCTGGCATGACGCCCACGAAATCCTGCCGTTCGTGTTTGCCGGTTCGGCCGCCGCTGCCGGCGGCGGCATCGCAGCCGCCCTGGCGCCCGTCCCGGAGGCCGGTCCTGCGCGGCGCATGGCAGTGGCGGGTGCGCTGCTGGAAACGGTGGCGAGCCTGCGGATGGAACGCAGCGGCCACCTGAGCACGGAGACACTGCGGGAGGGCCGGGGCGGTACGTTGATGCGCCTGTCCAAGGCCTTCAGCATCGGCGGCGCCGTGGGGCTGGCCCTCGGCGGTCACCGGTCGCGCACCGTCAGCGTCGTGGGTGGCCTCGCCGTGGCTGCGGGGTCGGCCCTGCTGCGGTTCGGTGTCTTCGAGGCCGGAAAAGCGTCGACGCGCGACCCCAAGTATGTGGTGGTCCCCCAGCGGGAGCGCCTCAACGCTGCCGAAGCCGTCAGGAGGGAAGCCGCCGGCATCGACGCGGCAGCCTGAGCGGGCCGCCTGAACGGAAGCCGCAGCCCGGGCCGGGACGCTGCGGAGCGCCCGGCCCGGTCAGAACCAGTCGCCGTCGGCGTAGGCGCTGCGGACGTGCGCCCGGAGGTATTCCCCCACCACGGCTGCGCCCAGGTCGCCGACGTCAGGAGCCACCACGCGGCCGTCCACCCGGCGTGCCAGGCGCTGGATGAAGCGCTCCAGCCCGGGATCGTTCCCAAGCCGGAAAAACGTGGTCTGCGTCCCAGCCCTTCCCAACCGGTCCAGCTCGGCAACGGTGGCCCGGATGGTTTCCGCGTCCGGCGGCCAGTTGAACCAGGAGTCTCCGTCCGGCAACAGGTGGGCGGTCGGTTCCCCGTCCGTCACCACCAGGAGAACAGGCTGCATGGAGGGGTGCCGGCGGAAGAAGCGGCCGGCCAGCAGCAGCCCGTGGTGGAGGTTGGTGCCCTGTTCCCGCAGGGCCGGCAGGGCCGTCAGTTCCGCAATGTCCATGGACTGGGCGTAACGGCCGAAGGTCACCAGCTGCAGCCGGTCACCGCGGAACCGGGTGGACACCAAGTGGTGCAGGGCCAGCGCCGTGCGCTTCATCGGGACCCACCGCCCCTCCGCGGCCATGGAAAAGGAGACGTCCACCAGCAACGCGACGGCGGCCTGGGTCCGGGCCTCGGTTTCGGTTACCTCGATGTCCCCGACGGCGAGGCGGAGTCCGCGCGCCGGATCGCCGCCGTCGGCCATGGTGCGGCGGATGGCGTTGGTCAAGGTGCGCGTCACGTCCCACGGCTCGGCGTCGCCGAACTCCCACTGGCGGCTGGAGCCGGACTGTTCACCGGCGGCCCCTGCCGTCCGGGTATCCCTGTTCCCCTGCCGCCCGGACAGCTGTTTGGCGGTGTCGCGCAGCAGCGACTTGCCGAGCCGGCGCATGGCCTGCGGCGAGAGCCGGAGGTCGCCGTCGGCGCCGCGGCGCAGGTAGCCGCCCTCCTGCATGGCCCGCTCGATTTCGGCAAGAGTGCGGGCGCTGACGGCCGCACCCTCACCAAGTTGACGGGCCAGCGCGTCGAGGTCAAGGTCATCGAGCCGGGATCCGTTGTAGGACTGGGACAGCTGTTCGGAGAGCTCATCAAGTTCCGCGATGTCCTGCAGGACGCCGGTTCCGTCGCCCAGGCCGAGTCCTTCCTGCCCCTCGAACCGTTCCGAGCCGCTCCAGTCCTCCCCTGGGCGCAGTGCCTGCAAGGAGGCGTCGAGCTCGCTGAGCTGGGCCATCAGTTCCGGCGAGCCGAATGCCTGGGCGGACAACTGCATCAATTCCGCGCGCTGTTCGGCGGACATGGACTGCAGGAGCCGCTGGGCGGCGGCGGCACGTTGCGCCAGGGCATCCACGAGCTCTTCCACTGATTGCGGGTCTTCCGGGAAGAACTGGCCGTGCTTGGCCATGAACTCCTGGAAATCGGCCTCGGTGTCTTCGCCGCGGCGGTGCTTCGCCAGCAGCCCGTTGAGGTCCCGGAGCATGGCATTGACGGCCTCGCGGTCCTCATCGGTGGCGCTCTCCAGCGCCTGTTTCATTCCGGCAAACCGCTGTTCCAGGACCTCCCGACCCAGCAGGTCCTTGATCCGGTCGTACGCTTCCTTGGCGGTTCCGGACTGCCAGTCGTAGGAGGCGAGCTCGTTGACTGCTGCGGCGGTGGAGGCCGGCAGGTTCTGGAGCTGCATCTCGCGGAAGTCGCGTTCGGTGTTGTCCATCATGGCGTCCCGGGCCAACTGCTTGCGTTCCTCCAGCACGGCGGTATCCAGGAGCTTCCTGACTTCCTCCAGCGTGCCGTCCAGCCGGTGCCTGCTGAGCAGGTCCCGCCGCCGCTCCTGCACGCGGCGGGCAAGGTCGTCCAGGCCTTCGCGGTTCCGTCCACCACGCCGCAGGAACTCTTGCAGGGCATGCCGCGGCGAATAGCCTGCCATCACGTCGTCGGCGACGGCGTCGAGCACTTCCGCCAGGTCCACCGGCGGAGCCAGGGGGTCCGGGCCGCCGGTGTACCGGCCGTACCTGGCGGACCTTTTGTGGATGGCCATGCTGCCTCCTGCGCCTAGCCGTAGATGGTTTCCTCGTCGTCGGACTCCTTGGAGATCCGCCGGCCCAGGTAGAGCCCTTCCAAGGCCAGTTCGACGGCGGCAGCCCGCTGTCCGTCGTTCGTCGCACCCAGGCGGCGACCGATTTCGTCGTAGAGGCCGGAGCCGTTGAGGGACGGGAGGTTAGCGAGGAACTCCTGTGCCGTGACTTGCTCCCCGGTGGTGACGGTTCGGTGGCCGTCCAAGGCCGATACGAGCGGTCCCATATCGAGGCCTTGGAAGTGGGCCCTGACGGCCTCTGCGGTGGCGGTGCGGAGGAGGTGGTCGAGGATGCCTTGTTCGCGGCCTTCCTCACCCGATTCGAACTCGATCTTGCCGGTCAGGACTTCCACGGCAGGTTCGAGGTCGATGATCCGGGCCACGGCGTGGTCCTCCCCGCGGAGCCGGGCCCGGCGGAGCGCCGCCGCGGCCACGGTTTCGGCACCGGCGATCGCGAACCTGGCCGAAACTCCGGAGGTCTGGTTGATGGCCGGGGACTCGCGCAGCGCCCGGGTGTAGCGGGCAAGGATCTCCAGGATGAAGGGCGGGACGTCAGCCACCAGCCGGCCCTCCTGCCGGATGACGGAGACCTCGTCCTCGAGTTCGATCGGGTAGTGGGTCCTGATCTCGGCACCGAAGCGGTCCTTCAGCGGGGTGATGATCCGGCCGCGGTTGGTGTAGTCCTCCGGGTTGGCGGAGGCCACAACAAGCACGTCGAGGGGTAGCCGCAGTACGTATCCGCGGATCTGGATGTCACGTTCCTCCATCACGTTCAGCATGGACACCTGGATGCGTTCGGCCAGGTCCGGGAGCTCGTTGATGGCGATGATGCCGCGGTTGGAGCGCGGAATAAGCCCGTAGTGGATGGTCTCCGGATCCCCGAGCCTTCGGCCCTCGGCCACGCGCATGGGGTCGACGTCGCCGACGAGATCCGCCACGGACGTGTCCGGCGTTGCGAGCTTCTCGACGTACCGTTCGGAACGGTGCCGCCAGCCGATCCTCAACCGGTCCCCCTCGGCCCGGACGCGGGCCAGGGACTGTTCGGTGATCGGCTGATAGGGGTGTTCGTTCAGTTCCGAGTCCTCAATCACCGGAGACCATTCGTCCAGCAACCCGGCCAAGGTGCGGAGCAGGCGGGTTTTGCCCTGTCCGCGTTCTCCCAGCAGCACGAGGTCATGGCCGGCGATCAGGGCTCGCTCAAGCTGGGGCAGGACGGTCCGGCTGAACCCATAGAGGCCAGGCCACGGGTCACGACCTGCTGCCAGGGCGGCGAGGAGATTGTCGCGGATTTCGTGCCTCAGGTCCTTGAGGACATGGCCCGCTGCTCGGAGTTCACCAACGGTGTAGATTTCGGGGCGGTCAGTCACTCCTCTACCGTAATCCCCGCCCTGAAGGTAATCGATAGATTCCTCCAGATTCCTGGACCGACATGCCGGCCGCCCGCAGGAGCCGGCGTATCACTGGGGTTCGGGGCGTCCTTGCACGGCCGCCGCGGCAGCCGGCGCCGCCTGCTCAAGGTAGGCGCCGATGTGTTCCAGGAGGTAGTGCTGTCCGGCCACGGTGGGGTGGTCGCCGTCGGGGCCGATCAAGTCATCGAAGTCGCCGCTGATCCAGCCCTCGGCGATGGGGTCCACGAATTCGCCTCCGGCCCGGGCCGTGGCGGCCTTGAGCTGGCTGCTGATCTCCAGGAGCCCGGGGTCCGGGTCCGGGGAGTACGACGGCGGTCCCACCACAATGATTTTCGCTTCCGGGGCGAGCGTCTCGGCCCGGTCCATCGCCGCCAGCGCGGCGTCGCCAATTTCATCCGACGCGTAGCCGAGGTCGTTTTCCGAGCCGAAGAACACCACAATCCCCGTTTTGGCGTTGACGAGCTCCTCAACCTGGGTGCCAAACGTTCCGTCAAAATCGCCGGGGCTGACGTATCCACTGCCGTCTTCTGCTGCGTTGACCACTTCCAGGCCGGCGCCTACGGGGTCGTTGCGCATCAGGGCCGGCCAGGCTTCCTGTGGCGAGGTGCCGTGGCCGGTGCTGAGCGAGTCCCCCACCACTACCACCCGGACCGGGGCCTCCCCCGTGGCCGGCGGCTGGGTTTGCGCCGCGCTGCCTGACGTAACGGCCAGCAGGACGCCGAACGTGCCGGCAGCAACGAGCCTGGCCGGGTGCCCGCGCAGCGGCACGGTGTGTTGCATGGGTGCCGCCTCCTGCCTGGAATCCGGCGGCGGCTAAGTCGCCGGCCGCCACGTTATTGTCGTTTGTCCGTGTCCCATCGTAGGCATTCAGTGAGGATACTGTAGTGCCGGCGGGGCCAATGCGACAGATCGCACAGCAACTCCACAGCCAATTCACACCTTCTGCATCGGTTGCCTGCCGGGCGGCCGGACCCGTCCGGCAGGCCTGGAGTGGCCGCCCGGGACCGGCCCCGGGTGGTCAGCCCTGGTGCGGGACAACCACCGCGCGGGCGCTCAGCTTCCCCTCCGCCAGCCGGCGGTAGGCGTCCAGGCCGTCGTCAAGGGAGAAGGTCTCGATCTCCGGTACGATCTGGCCCGCCCGGTACATGTCCACCACCTCGTGGAGCTCCTCGATGGTGCCCCAGTACGTGTTGGTGATGGTGGATTCGTAGGGCGTGTTGAAGAACGTCCATTCGTGGACTCCGCCGGCGATGCCCACCACGGTCAGCCGTCCGCCCTGGGCCATGGACCCGGTGGCGGTGGCGATGGTGGGGGTGACGCCCACGAAGTCGAAGGCCGCGTCCACGCCCCGGCCGCCGGTAAGCTCACGGATTTTGGCCACCTGGTCCGGGCCGCCGGGCACGGTGACGGCCCCTGCCGCTTCAGCCTTGGCCATGGCCTCCGGCTTCATGTCGGTGGCAATGATGGTGGCGCCCGTGAGTGCCGTGAGGATCTGGACTGCGATCTGTCCCAGCCCGCCGAGTCCCACCACCAGCGCGAAGCGGCCTCCGCCGTTCAGGTGCGGAAGGGCAGTCTTGATGGCGTGGTAGGGCGTCAGGGCGGCGTCGGCCAGCGGTGCCGCGGCAATCGGATCCGCCGCACCGAGCGGAATGAGGTTGCGCACCGGGACGGTGACGTATTCGGCCATGCCGCCGTCCCGTCCAAGTCCGATACCCAGGTAGGGGTTGGTCGCCGCATTCTCGCAGTAGGTGTCCTGGCCGCGGGAGCATGCCTTGCAGTGCCCGCAGCCGATGGGCCCGTACACCAGGTAGGCGTCGCCGACGTTGATGCGGTCGACGCCGGGGCCGACCTCTTCAACCCACCCGGAGTTTTCGTGGCCCAGGATGAAGCCTTTTGACATGTTTCCGGGCACCTCAGCCGTGAAATCCTCGAAGATGCTCACATCCGAGTGGCAGGCACCCGCGCCGGCCACCTTGAGCAGGACTTCGCCGGGCCCGGGAACGGGCCGGGCCACTTCCTGAAGCTCGGGAAACTGCTTCCATTCGTTGAACACTATGGCGCGCATGCTGCTGCCTCTTCTTTCTGTTGCACTGATGTGGGTTTCTGGTTCAGCGGGCGGTGTAGCCGCCGTCGAACACGAGTTCGGACCCGGTCATGAACGCGGCGTCGTCGCTGGCGGCGGGCAGGATGCCGCCGCCACATCCTCAGGGCGGCCCAGCCGAGACATGGGAATGGCGGTGCTTCCTTTCAACCGTGAGCCGAAGGTACAGTGGCCCGATCGAACTATCCAACAACTGTTGGATAGTTAGAACGCTACGCCCGCGGGGGCGGTATATCCACCGCCGGCGGCCAAGATCACCAGGGAGTGTGACCGGCATGACAAAAGGACCGGATCAGGGCACGGAGGTACCGGCTGCCCGCGATCCCCGCGCGGCCAGGAGCCATGCCAGGCTCGCCGCCGCCATCGTGGAACTGGCAGCGGACCACGACGCCGGGACACTGGGGGCCGCGCAGGTCGCCGCTGCCGCGGGGGTCAACAGGTCGACGTTCTACCAGCACGCGGCATCCCCCGCCGCCTTGCTGCGGCAGGTCCTCTCCGCCGAACTGGATGCCCTGCGGGACGAGCACCTCTCCGTGTCCGGCGGCGACATTGGCCACGCCGTCGCAGCCGTAACCGCCGGGGTGGTCCGCCACGTGGATGCCCACCGCCGGATCTACCGCCACGGCCTGGCCGCCGAGCCGGGAACTGCGGGGTTGCACGGCATGCTCGGCGCCCATTTCGAGGGTTCGGTCCGCCTGCTGATCGAACGCCGGGCCATCGCCGTTCCGGCACCGGGTGGCCGCGACGTCCCGCCGCCCATGGTGGCGCGGTTCATTGCCTACGGCGTGGTGGGGGCACTGGAGTCACGCCTCCTGGAGGATCAGCCCCGGCCGGCGGAGGAATTCCTGGCGGACCTGTGGCAACTGCTTCCGGAGTGGTGGCCCATCGGCTGACAAGACCGCTCCCTAGAACTTGCCGTACCGGGCCCGCGCCATGGAGTACACGCCGTAGCAGATGAGGCCGGCGGCGATGGCCGCGAGCAGGAACACGCCGTAGGGCTGTGAACCCAGTGCCTTCAGGCCGCCATCCAGTCCCGAAGACTTGGACGGATCGGCGGTCGCAGCCGCCACGATAATCAGGACACCAACGACGGCGAGGACCACTCCTTTGGCGATGTAGCCCACGGTGCCGAGCCACTCGACAGCGGTGCGGGCGTTTCCGGGATCCTGCAGGTCTTCCATGAACTTTCGGGTGAAGCCCCGGTACGCGTAGTAAACGCCGGCGGCAACGATCGCCAAGCCGACAACGACCAGCAGCACCACTCCAGCGGGCGCAGCCATGAGCTTGGCCGTGAAGTCACTGGCCGACTGGCTGGAACTCTTGGAACCGCCCGTCGCGAACACGGCGAACGTGAAGGCCAGGAAACCGAACACCACGGCCTTTCCCGCAGCGGATCCTGCCTCTTTCAGCTTCTTCTTCGAATCACTTTCGGAACGCGCACCAAACACGGCTTCGCCGACCATCCACAGAGCGAGGGCCGCGCAGGCAACCGCCCCTGCCCACAGGAGGATTCCGCCGCCGGGTTTTGAGGCAAGGGATCCGATCGCCCCTGACTGGTCCGCTTCCCCGCCCTGGCCCCTGTCCAGCTGCAGGGCGATCACGCCGATCAACACGTGGACCAGGCCGATGAACACGAAGCCGGCACGGGCCAGAATGCGTAACGCCGGGCTGCGGCTGGCCGATGCCGCTTCCGAAACTGCCCGGTTAGCTCCCTGCGACGCGTTGCCCATGGTCCGCCCTTCCAGCTATGTAGTTGATCCTCTGTTCCCACGCCAGCTTTCCCCGGCCGCAACGTGTCGCGGGATGCTTCAGTGTAGATCCGCGGGGACCATCCGGACAGGCCCCGGGTGCGGCCTTAGGCGCGGCTGACCGGCGCGTTTGTGCTCAGCGGGCAGGCTGGCAGAGCCTGTCCAGCGCCTCGTTGAGGGTGGACTCGATCTGGCCGTTGAGGAGGTCCCGGCGGCCGGTGCTGGCGGGGTCTTCAACCTCGCCGGGCATGGGCGGCGCCGTGACCGTCATTGCGGCTTGGTAGCGCCCGTCGTCGCTGCTGACGGCAACGGTCTGGAAGTCCCGGAACGAGCCCTTGCCTTCCTGCCGCATGGCCGGTGAACACTGATCCGCGAAGCGCCACAATCCCAGCCCGAAGCGGCCAAAGCCGGGGCTGGTCTTCATCTCCCGCAGCGAGGACGGGGAAACGGCCCGGCCTTGGAGGAGTGCGGCCATAAAAAGGTTCAGGTCCGCCACCGTTGACACCACACCGGATGCCGGGGAGCCGGCGACGGACGCGTCGTCGGTGGTGTCGATACGCTCGCCGTGAAGGGTGACGTAGCCATGGAGGATGTTTGGTGCCCGAGCGTCCGGCCGGTCCAGGGTGCTGTCCTTCAGCCCCAACGGGGAGAACACCTGTTCCAGCATGACCTGCGCGAATGGCTTATGGCGCAAGGCTTCCACCACGAGGCCCAGGACCACGTAGTCGGTGGTGGAGTATGTGAACAGTCCGACGTCGGAGGCCCGCCAAGGGAGCGTCCCGGCCGCCCGCACCTGCTGCCTGAGGTCCAGGGCCCGCGACAGTGCCGGGCGGAAGTCCACGTCATGGGGCAGTGCCGTGGCGGCGTCCGGCATCCCGGAAGTGTGACTCAGCAGCTGGCGCACAGTGAGCGGTCCGGGCGGCCGCAGCAGGCCCGCGAGTTCAGGGACGGCGTCGATAACAGGGTCATCAAGGCCGATGAGATGGTCATCGACGAGCCGAAGCACCGCGACGGCGGTCATCGCTTGGGTGACGCCTGCTATCTCCACCCTGTCCGTGGGCTGCGCCGGGTCCAGGGAGTCGAGGTCGCGCACGCCAAAGGCCTGTGACCATTCGCCGCCCGGCCACCGGACCTGGACAACGGCCGAGACGGCGCCTTGGTTCAGGAAC
The DNA here is from genome assembly GCF_058267675.1 of Pseudarthrobacter sp. MOO14. Taxonomy (NCBI): domain Bacteria; kingdom Bacillati; phylum Actinomycetota; class Actinomycetes; order Micrococcales; family Micrococcaceae; genus Pseudarthrobacter; species Pseudarthrobacter sp. MOO14. The sequence goes on along the minus strand of NZ_CM177849.1, from coordinate 96,851 downwards.
AGCTGGATCTGCTGCACCACAGGCTCCAAGGCAGGGGGAAAGGCACCGGGCGGAAGGGGGTCGTCCGTGTAGGTGCAGCCGGAGACGGAGAGGGCCACCGCGAGCGCCGCCCGCCTCACGATGCGGTTTTTCGAGCCCACACCTCATGGTAGGGCGGCCCGCGCCGTATTGACATGCCGGGGCCGCTGCCCATAATTGGTGGCAGCACCTCAGTGAGACCGGAGAATGGCATGACGCGTTTGGTGAGCTCACTGCTGAGGCCCCGCAACAATTCAGAGCAGCGCGGACACGACCTTCTGGTCCACACCGACGTCAACCAGCGGCAGGCCGTCCTGGTGGAACTGCAGGTGGGGCACGGGACGTTGGCCACATCCGCGGGGGCCCGGTTCGCCACGCTCTTCAACGACACCTTTTCATCGGTTGCGGATCCGCCTGCCCCGCCGCTGCAGGTCTCAACCCTGTACCTCCAGTGCCGGCTCCGGCCCGACGAGCTCACCGACCTCCTGGCCGCAGATGCGGCACACGGGGTTGCGGAGCGCACCATCTACCGTGTGTGGCCCGACTACATTGTGCGTCCGCACATCGACAGGTCGGCCGCCACTGTGCAGGCCGATGCCGCCCTGCGCACATTCGGGGCCTCGGGCCGCGGATGTGTATGGGCCGTCATCGACTCGGGCATCGACGGCACGCACCCGCATTTCCTTCCTGTCCAGGCGGGAAAAGCGGACAACCTGCATGACCCGCGGGTGGCGGATCTCCACCGCGACTTCACGGCTCTGGTCTCCGGCCCGGATGCCGACGGCTCGGCTCCCCAGGACGCAGGAGCCGTCCGCTCAGCCAAGGACCTGGTCCCGCAGGACCCGGCACCTGCCCTGGTGGACGACGTCGGACACGGGACACACGTGGCAGGGATCATCGCCGGCTCCGCTCCCCCGGCGGCAGTCATCATGATGAGCCGCTCCACCCCGGACGGGCTGCCTGAATGGACACCGCGGGAACTGGACCCCGGCCGGTCTCTGGCCGGCCTGGCTTCCGAGGCCCTGCTGGTGAGCCTGAAGGTCCTCAACAACCAGGAGCACACGCTGTCCAGCGCCGTGATCGCCGCACTGAACTACGTCAGGGCGGTCAACTCCTACGGCCGCAACATGGTGATCCACGGCGTCAACCTCTCGCTCGGCTGCGATTGGTACCCCGGTGACTTCGCAGCCGGCCAAAGCCCCCTGTGCCGGGAGATCGACCTGCTGGTGGGCTCCGGCGTCGTGGTGGTGGTCAGCGCAGGCAACGGTGGCGACGCCCGGGACGATAACGGCGACTTCTACGGCCGGCTCTCCACCATCACCGACCCGGGAAACGCAGCCAAGGCCATCACGGTCGGCTCAACGCACCGGGACCAGCCGCACGTCTTCGGGGTGTCCTATACCTCCTCCAAGGGGCCCACCCTTGACGGGCGCCTGAAGCCGGATCTTGTAGCCCCCGGCGAGCGCATCACGTCAGCAGCAGCCGGAAAGACCCGCAGCCAGGTCCCGGGCTTCAAGGACGCGACCGCTCCCATGCCCTGCTACGTCGAGGACAGCGGAACCTCGATGGCTGCCCCGCACGTTTCAGGAGCCATCGCCGCGTTCCTCTCGGCACGGCCGGAATTCATCGGCAAGCCTGAGGTGGTCAAAGACCTGTTCATGCAAAATGCAAGCTCTCTGGGCCGGCACCCGTTCTTCCAAGGCAGCGGCCTGGTGGACCTGATGCGGGTCCTGAACTCGATCTGACCACCCACCAGCCAGGAGCAGCCATGACCGGTCGCATCGGTGACCTCGACTACTACGAGCTGGCCTTCGCCGCAGATGGCAGCCCAGACCCTGGAAACCCGGCAGACGGTGCTTCCCTGGCCGCCGCCGTTGCGGATGGCAGCATCCGTGACCTTTTCGTCTTCTCCCACGGCTGGAACAGCGATGTCCGGTCCGCGCGCAGCCTCTACCAGTGGATGTTCGGCAATCTGTCCGGCCAGCTGGGACAACAGGCGGAAGGCTGCGCCGCCGTCGGAATCATCTGGCCGTCCCTGCTCTTTCCCGAGGACCAGGCAACCGCCGCGCCGGCAGCCCAGTCCACGGGGGCGGCACTGGCGGCGCACCTGGCCCCGGCGTTCCCCCGGAACGAGCAGGACCTCGGCGCGATCGGAGACCTGCTGGACCGGCAACCGGAAGATCCGCAGGAACTCGAACGCTTCCACCACCTTGCGCTCCGGCTGGTCAACTCCCCCGTGCCGCCGCCCGAATCCGAGGACTCGAACCTGCAGGCAGCGTTGGCAGCCACCACAGCGCCCCTCCTGACCCACGCCGCCGCGCTCGCCGCCCCGTCGCAGTCGAGTGCGCAGGACATCGGGAACCCCTTCGGCATGCTGTGGAAAGGCGCCCGTGAGGTGCTGCGCGCGTTCAGTTACTACGAAATGAAGAACCGTGCCGGCGTCATCGGCAGCCAGGGACTGGGCCCGTACCTCGGTTCCCTCGCAGGACCCGGTGGCCAACCGCGCATCTACCTGATGGGGCACAGCTTCGGGGCCCGGCTGGTGGCCAACGCGCTCGCCGGGCTGCCGGCCTCCGCTGTTGGCCCTGGCAGCCCCGTCAAGTCGCTCTACCTCATCCAAGGGGCCTTCTCACACTTCAGTTTCGCGTCCCCGCTGCCCACCGACCCCGCACGGTCGGGCCTCCTGGCATCCTGTGCCGGCCGGGTGGACGGGCCGTTCATCGCCACCTTCAGCAAAGCCGACCGCGCGGTGGGGACCTGGTATCCGACGGCTAGCTTCCTCCAGCGCCAGGACAACGAGGACGTCCACGACTTCATGTACCGCTGGGAGGGGATGGGCCATGACGGCTACCAGCAGGCCGGCACAACGACGGTCCCCATGCGCCGGCCGGGTGAGTCCTACGGATTCAGCGCGGGCGGGTTCTACTGCCTTGACGCCAATGCGGTGATCTCCCAGGACCAGAACCCCTTCGCCGGCGCCCACAGCGATATCCGGCACCCCGAGGTACTGTGGCCGGTCGTGGACGCGTTCGCTGCCGCCGCCGGACGGTGAGGCTCGCCGGCCAAGACTGGACAGCCGCCGACTCCCCCGCAGGCCGCCCCGTTTTCTGTTGCCGCAGGCAAATATCAGCCCAGCTCTGGACTCTTGGGCGGGGCCCAACCAGACTGTCTACAACAGCTGGCCGGGCGCGCCGACGGCGAGATTTATTTCTACGGCGGAATTCCCGACGGCTGCATTTATTGGGGCTTTACCGTGATGCCTGTTCCGCGGCATCGAAAGGACCTGGTCATGCCGGATTTCACCGCATTCTTCCCGCTTATTGCCACCATTCTGGCGGTGCTCGTCGCCATCGGATTCATTTGGACGGCAACAAAACTGATGTGGAAGGTGGCCGAACCCAACGAAGCCCTGATCATTTCCGGGCTGACCCGCGGAACCCTCGAAACCCGGGCCGGAATGGACTTCAAGATCGTCACCGGCAAGGGCGCCCTGGTGCTGCCCGGACTCCAGACGGTGCGGACCCTCTCGCTCACGCTGAATGAGACTGAGCTCAAAGTGTCCTGCGTTACTTCCCAAGGCATCCAAGTGATCGTGGAAGGGGTTGTCATTTACAAAATCGGCGATGCCCCGCCTTTTATTGCCAATGCGGCCCGACGTTTCCTGGGCCAGCAACCAAAAATGGAAAGCCAGGTCTATAACGTTTTTGAAGGGCACCTGCGGTCCATTATTGGCAGCATGACCATGGAGGAAATCATCCGCGAACGCGACAAGCTGGGTTCGCAGGTCCGCAGCGCCAGCGGCGTGGAAATGGAGAAGCTGGGCCTCGTGGTGGATTCGCTGCAGATCAAGGACCTGCAGGACCCCACCGGGTACATCCAGAACATCGCCAAGCCGCACATCGCGCAGGTGAAGATGGAGGCCCGCATTGCCGAGGCCACCCGCAACCGCGAGGCGGCCGAAAAGGAGGCGGAGGCTGCCGCGCTGATTGCCGACGCGCAGAGCGTCTCGGCGATCAGGCAGTCAGTGGCCCAGGCGAACGCCGAACGCGCCAAAGCCAACGCTGCGCAGGCCGGCCCGCTGGCGGAGGCCACGGCCCGGCAACAGGTGGTGGTTCAGGAGACCGAAGTTGCCAAGCTGGAGGCGGACCGGGAAGAGCAGAAGCTGCAGACCACCATCCGGAAGCCTGCCGATGCGAAAGCGTACGCCAAGCGCACCGACGCGGAGGGCCAAAAGGCCGCCGACATCTCCGCCGCAGAGGCCCTGGCCCGGCGCACCGAGCTTGAGGCCACGGCCAATGCCCGCCGAACGGAACTGCAGGCGCAGGCCAACGCCAACGCCGCAGCTGCTGCCGCCGGCGCCACGAAGGTCACCGGTGAGGCCGAGGCCGCAGCCACCAAGGCCAAGGGCGACGCGGCAGCCTCGGCAATCAAGGCCAAGGCCCTGGCAGAGGCGGACGGCATCAAGGCCCGGGCCGAGGCTTTGGGAACCAACCAAGACGCCGTGATTTCGCAGCAGCTCGCCGAAAACATGCCCGCGATCATCGCCGCAGCGGCCGAGCCCTTCTCCCACGTGGGGCAGATGACGGTCCTGAACGGCGGCGAGGGGGTCAACAAGATGCTGGGCGGGATCCTGGCCCAGGTGGGTGACTATCTGCCGGCCCTCTCGTCAGCGCTCCGCAAGGGCGGCGAGGATAAGCGTGCGCCCAAGGCTCCGGGCGCGTAGGGACCGCCGATGCACAAAGAGGTGGACCGGAGCCTGACGGGAAAGATTGGGCGGGTGACCGGCCGCATCGGGCCGGGCACCATCGGGGAGGTCATGCTGCCGTACCTGGGCGGCATCATGGCGTTCCACGCCTACCCGTATGACAAAATAAGCGGCTTCGCGGTGGGCGAGGAAGTGCTGGTGATCTACTACGACCCGCCGCAGACGGTGTACGTGGACCAACTGCCCGATGTGCTGAAGCACCCGGCGTAAAGGCCCACGCACCGCCGCCGTTCCTAGCGGCCGCCCTCCATTTTGCGGCTGCGCTGCTCCTGCGCCATCGGCCCATACGGGTAGACCCCCGTCTGCGGCAGGCTGGCCTCGGTCAGCCTGCCGACTTCTTCACTGCTGAGCCGCAGGTCGGCAGCAGCCATGTTGTCGGCCAGCTGTTCGGTGGTTCGGGCTCCCAGGATCACCGAGGTCACGGCCGGCCGGTCCGCGAGCCAGGCCAAGGCCACCTGGGCGGGGCTTACCCCGTGGCCGGCGGCGATGTTTTCGACGGCGTCAATGACCGCCCAGGTCCGGGGGTTGTCATTGCGTGCCTTCCACGCCTCCATGCCGCGTTCGGGGTTTTCACCGAGGCGGGTTGCGCCGGCCGGACGCTGGTCCCGCTTGTACTTGCCGGACAACCAGCCGCCGCCCAACGGGGACCACGGCAGCAGGCCAATCCCTGCGTCGAGGGCCGCGGGGACAATCTCGAATTCGATGTCCCGGACCAGCAGGCTGTACTGCGGCTGCAGGCTCACGGGCGCGCTCCAGCCCTGGTTGCGCGCCGTGTGGACGGCCTTGGTCAGCTGCCAGCCGAGGAAGTTGGAGAAACCGTAGTAGGCGATCTTGCCCCGGCTCACGGCGTCGTCGAGGAAGCGGAGGGTCTCTTCCAGCGGCGTGATGGGGTCCCACGCGTGCAGCTGGTAGAGGTCGATCTGGTCCACGCCCAGCCTGCGGAGGGAATCGTCCAGGGCGCGCGTCAGGCGCCGCCGCGAGGTTCCGACGTCGTTCGGTGCCGTTCCCATGGGGAAGCGTCCCTTGGTGGCGATGACCGCTGTTTCCCGCAGCGCGGGACGCTGGGCCAGCCAGCGGCCAATGATCTCCTCCGACGTGCCCGAACTGTAGACGTCGGCGGTGTCGATGAAGTTTCCGCCCGCGGCGAAGTAGCTGTCCAGGATGGCGTGCGAATCTTCCTCAGTGGCTTCCGCGCCGAACGTCATGGTTCCGAGCGCGTAGTTGGTCACGACAGTGCCGCTGTGGCCCAGGGTTCTGTACTGCATGGATGTCCTCACGTTCAGGGGTGGGTTGATGGAATGTTCCGGCCGGCCGCATCGCTGGTGCTGGTGCGGATCCGGTACAGGCTGGTGGTCGCGGTGAGATAGAGGTCCCGGCCGTCCGGGCCGCCGAAGCAGAGGTTGGAAACCGTCTCCGGGACGTCGATGGAAGCCAGCAGCTCGAAAGATGGTGAGTAGATCCTGACGGCGGGGCCTGCGGAGGTCCAGATTCTGCCCTCGACATCGACCCGGAGTCCGTCGGCTGCCTGCCCGTCGGGGAGTTCCACCACGACGCGGCCGGGCCCGCAGGCGGCATCGCGAACGTCGTAGGCCACGATCCTCAGCGGCACCCCGTGGCTGGGCCCGGCGGTGTCCGCCACGTACAGGACAGTCTCGTCCGGGGAGAACGCCAGCCCGTTGGGGTGCACGAGGTCGGTGATCACGGCGTCAAGGTTTCCGGACGCCGGATCGAGACGGAACACGTAGCAGCCTCCGTATTCCTGCTCGCCCTCGTGCCCTTCCGTGGTCCCGGGAAGGATGCCGTAGGGCGGGTCGGTGAACCAGATGGACGCGTCGCCGGCAATGACCACGTCGTTGGGCGAGTTCAGCCTGTGGCCCCGGAAGGAATCAACCAGGCCGGTCACGGTGCCGTTCCTGTCCCGTTCCACCCGGCGTCGGCCGTGGCTGCACTGCACCACGCTGCCGTCGTGGTCGAGCGTGCGCCCATTGGTGAATTCGACGTTCTGCGCGTAGTCGCGGACGGCGCCGGTGGCGGGGTCGAATTCCAGGATGCGGTTGTTGGGAATGTCGCTCCAGCGCACGGTCTGCGTCGAGGGTACCCACAGGGACCCTTCAGCCCAGACGGTTCCCGTGTAGAGGCACTCCAAGGCGCCCGTCGTCAGTCCATCAGCCATCGGCGCACCTTCGCATAGGCACCACCATAGCCCCACGGCCGGGGCGGGGCGCCTGTCCCGCGCCGACGCCGTGGATCAGGCCGGGAGGCCGTGCAGCCCGGGTGGCTGCGGGGTTACCAGACGGAGTCGCCGCGCAGGACGGCGTCGCTGCCGCCGTCGATGTAAACCACCTGGCCGCACAGGTGGGTATTTTCCTCGCCGCCGAGCCAGGCCAGCAGGCGGGCCACGGCGATCGGTTCGGCGATGCCGTTCAACGGCATCGGGACCATCGCAAGCAGGGCTTCCCGGCCTTCGGCTGTGTCAATCAGGCCCGCCGTCATGGGGGTGGCAATGATGCCGGGGGCGACGGCGTTGAGCGGGATGCCTGCGCCGGCCCATTCCGGGGTGGCTGCCTGCCGCCGGACCCAGCGTGAGAGCGCCAGCTTGGTGGAGGCGTAGATGAGTCCCCCTGTGGTTTCCGGTTCCCGGGCCAGGACCTCGGCGCGGGCAAGCGACGCCGCTTCGTCCCCTGCCGTGAGCAGGGAAACGAGGTCGGGGTCGCTGGGCATCAGGGCGGCCATCGAGGAGACCAGCACGGCCCGCGGGGAAGGGGATCCGGCCAGGAGCGGGCGCAGGCCATCAAGGGTGGCGACGGTGCCGAAGAAATTCACCGCCACGGTAGCCGGCGTGGGGGTGGCCAGGCCGGCCACCGCGTACACGGCGTCCACCTGCCCCGCCAGGTCCCGGACTCCCTGCACCAGGGCTGTCCGCCCTGCGGGGGTTGAAAGGTCGGCGGTCACGTCAGTGCCGTGGATGTCCACGCCAATGACGCGGCCGCCCCGCTGCTCCAGCAGCTCTTTGGTTGCTTTGCCAATGCCGGAGGCGGCGCCGGTGACGACTGATATCCGGGTCATTCGATCCCCTTAAGCGTTGCTGCGGTGACGTGTTCGGTTTCACGGTAGAGGGGGTGTTGGCGGGCAGGACAGGGTCCAACGGCCCCTGTCCTGCCCGGACCGGGCCGATGGCACCGGCGCTCCCTTGACCCCGCCAGAGGCCAGGCGTATACCGAAAGAATCATCATGCTGGCCCCCGCTGGGCCCTGTATGGAGCCGGCTGCCCCTGGTCTTCGACACAAATATCTGGAGTTGTGATGGGTAGCGAACGTTTCAACGTGCTCCGCGAACAGGTCCGCGGGCAGGTCATCGAAGAGGACGACGCCGAGTATGAGGCCGCGCGCCTTGTCTACAACGGCATGATCAGCCGCCGTCCGGCAGCAGTCCTGCGGGTCTCGCAGGTGGCGGACGTCCTGGCGGCCGTCCGGTTCGCCAGGGGCCTCGGGATCGAGGTCGCCGTGCGTGGCGGCGGACACAGTGCCCCGGGATTTGGGACGGTCGACGGCGGCCTGGTCCTTGATTTCTCGGCCCGCCGCGGCGTCCGCGTAGACCCCGCGGCACGGCTGGCCCGGGTGGAGCCCGGCGCCACGTGGGCGGACTACAACCACGCTGCGCATGCGTTCGGGCTGGCCAGTACCGGCGGGATTATCGGTTCAACCGGGGTCGCCGGCCTCACGCTCGGCGGGGGCATCGGCTACCTTTCCCGGAAGTATGGGCTGAGCTGCGACAACCTTGCTTCAGCGGACGTGGTCCTTGCCGACGGGACCTTCGTCACGGCCAGCGAAGCGGAAAACGTGGACCTTTTTTGGGCGCTGCGGGGCGGAAGCGGCAACTTCGGCGTGGTGACGTCGATGGAATTCCGGCTGCACCCGGTGGACATGGTGCATGTGGGGATCATGTTCTTCGATGCATCGGCCGGTGCCGCGGTGGGCGCTGCCTACCGGGAGTGGATCGCCGCCGAGCCCGACGAGATGGGGGCCTTCCTTGGATTCCACCAGGGACCGCCAGTCCCGTTCCTTCCCGAAGAATGGCACGGGAAGCCGGTGGCCGTGATTGCCGGCATGTGGACGGGCGATCTTGACGCGGGACCGGCACACTGGCAGAAGATGCTTGACGCGGGGACGGTGCTGGGCAGCTTTTTCGCACCCATGCCGTACCCGGCGCTGAACGTCATGTTCGACGGACTCAGCGGCGTTCCGGGACTGCAGGGTTACTGGAAGGCTGATTTCCTCCGCACCCTCAGCGACGAGGCGTTGCGGACCGCCGTCGAGTACGCACCGGGTATTCCCAGCGTCCACTCGGCCAACCACTTCTATCCGATCGACGGGGCGGTCCAGAGGGTGGCGCCCGAGGCCACCGCGTTCGCGTACCGCGACGTTGACTTTGCGCCGGTCATCGCGGCGCAGTGGCCCGACCCGGCGGAAAACGAGCGAAACATTGCCTGGGTCCGGGAATATTGGTCCGCGCTGCACGAGTTCTCCGAGCCCGGCGGCTACCTTAACTTCCAGGACGCCGACGACCAGTCCCGGATCGAGGACACCCTCGGATCGAACTATGCGCGGCTTGCCCACCTGAAGGCGAAGTACGACCCCGACAACTTCTTCCATGTGAACCAGAACATCAAGCCCGCCGCGGCAGGGGCCACGGCGCCATCGGAGGCGGCGCCGCACGAGGCCGCTGCGCCGCCCGCGGCACATCCGGCAGAGGGCGCCGCAACGTCCTGATGTGCAGTGGGCCCCTGCGGAAGGTGCCGGACCTACGGCCGGAGCTGAGCCCACACGGCGGCGGGATCCACGGCAGTGCCGTCGGCAAACACGAACAGGCCGTCCCCGCGGAAGCCGGCGGCGTCCAGTTCGGTGGTGAGTCCGTTCCCGCCGAGTCCGACGACGGCCGCGTAATCTCCGTCAGCCGCCGGACCGGCGGTGCCGGCCCACGGAATGGCCACCTGCTCCCCCACCGGGTGCGGCGCCTCCGACTGCCACGTGCCGGCGTCGTCAAGGTCCTGCCCCCAGCCCACGGGACGGACCACACTGCTGAGCGTGGACCCGGCGGGGACCGGCCACCCGCCGATCCGCAGCCGCGCGGCCGCCCCGGACGCCCCGCGCACACGCACCAGGCGAAGCTCGACGGCGCCGCGCGTCACCGAAACAACCGTCACTTCCGGACCGGGCGTGGCAATCCCGGCAGCTCCGCTGCCGTGGTCCGGACCGCCGTCGGGATCGATCGCGATCCAGTGCGTGGCCGCACGGGAGGCGCCCACCTGCACCCCGCCGGCGCCGAATTGGCCCAGGAAATCAAACCCGGTGCGGTGCGTCAGCCGCCCGCCGGCATCGGCGAACACCACCGCGTTGTCCAGGGACTCGGACGCCAGGTCCGGGAAGGTGGCCGTGGAGTAACCCAGGCGTGCGTACAGCGGTGAATCAGCCACCCGGGTTCCGGGGTTGGCGTGGTCGGTTCCATGGTTACGGACCCGGACCACGCCGTCCGCTGCCGTGCCATCCACCTGCCAGCCCGGGGCCGGGATGAACAGCCGGGTGTCTGCGGTCTCCACCGGCAACGGCTCCTCGACGGCGGTCCACGCCGGGTGGTCCGCCGGAAGGGCCAGGCCCAGCATCCCCTTGGCCGCCCAGTAGGGCGAACCTGCGCCGGAGTAGGACTGCTTCATGCCCGGGAACTCGCCGTGGAACCCAATGGTGAGCAGGCCGTCGTCGTTCGTCGCCCCACGGCCCATGAAATAGGCCAGGACACCGGACGCTGCCCGCCGCGAAACACCGGGGCTCAACCGGGTATGGCCCAGCAGCTGGCCGCTCCAGAACGGGGCTGCCGCCGCAAAGCGGTAGATCAGGCTGCGGCCCTGGACCAGGGGCGCGCCGTCCGCCCCCACCAGGTGGATGGCGTCGTCGAGGAAGTCCGCCAGCCGGCCGCCGTCCAGCGCCGCCCGCGCCTGCACCCGGGGATCCCCGGGCGCCATGAGCTGCAGCAACTGCGGATACACCTGGAAGGCCCAGCCCACGTAGTGGTCGTACGCGCGCTCCGGCCCGTCGGCGAACCAGCCGTGGCCGCGGTGGAGGGAGTCATGGACGGCCAGGCCGGCGTCGATATCGGCATCCGAAGACCTGCCGCCAACGCCGGCGAGGAAGATCTCCACCACGATCTGGAACCACACCCAGTTGATTGGTGGGTAGGTTTCACCAATCACCGTCTCTAACCAGGCGATCAGTTGTTCCTGCACCCGGCGGGGCAACGTGTCCCAGAGGACGTCGCGGGTCAGGGCCAGTCCAACGGCCAGCGATGCGGCTTCCACCTTGGCCTGGTCCAGTTCGCCCGGCGTGGGCCAGCGGTCGGGGTTGGCGGGGTCGGTGCCGGCGTCGAGCCCTTTCGCGTACCAGTCCGCGAGCCAGCGGGTGCCCTCCGGGTCTCCGGCGATCCGGAAGGAGGCGAGCAGGAATGTGCGGGCGAAGGCTTCGAGCGAGTCGCTTCGGCGACCGTAGGCGCTGGTGGCGCCCGGCAGGAACAGGTTGGCGTGGTCGTCGGTGGCGAATCTGTGCGCCGAGCGCAGGAGGTGGTCCGCGTAGGCGCACCAGTGCTCACGGGTGAGGCCGGTGTAGGGCGACAAGTCCCGGTCCAGCGGGGGAAGGACAAGGGCGAGGGGACGTGCAGGGACAGGCATGGATTCCTAGGGGTGTGTGTTGCCCGCGGGCCGGGCAGTGGGCGGCCCGCGGAGCGGCATCGTGATTACGGCGAGTCCAGCAGCGCACCCGTGGCAGCGCGCGGCGCCCCCACCGATGAATCACGCAGGATCAGGTCGGGATTCAGTTCCACCCGGTGCACAGGCCGCATCCGGCCCTCGGCGAGCCGGGCGGCCACGAGCTGGACCGCCACCTTGCCCACGTACTGCTTGGGCGGGCGGACGGCTGAAATGGCGGGTTCGCCGAGGTAGGCCACCTCGTCGTCATATCCCACCACAGAGATGTCCCCCGGCACGGCAAGTCCACGGTCCACGCAGTGCTGGACGAATGCGACCGCCTGGGTGTCCGAATGCACCAAGATGGCGGTGGTACCGGTTGCGGAGCAGAGTGCCAGCACCTGGTCGAAGTGCTGTGCCCGGTCACCGTTGACCTGTTTCACGGAGTCTTCGAGGACGGCTCCCTGGACTGGAATCTTGAGCGCGGTGAGGGCCTGCTGCCAACCCCGGACGACGTGCGGGCTGGTGGGACTGGAGGAGTCCGTCAGGCAGCCGATCCGCCGGTGCCCTTCCTGCCACAGGTGCCGTACGGCCATGCCGGCGCCAAAGGCATGGTCCGTGGCCACCCACTCGAGCCGGTGCGCCGGAACCTCGGGCGGCGAGCGGCGTTCGGCCAGGACCACCGGGATGGGCAGCGCGTTAAGCCACCGCAGCAGCTCCTGCCCGTGCTCCCCGCCCATGTCCGGTGCCACGATCAGTCCGTCGATGTTCTGGGTATCCAGGAGGGCCTGGACCTGCCGCCGGTTGTCTGCAGCGTCGTAGGCGGAGCCGCGGACCAGGATCCGGAGGTTCTGGACTTCCGCTTCGGCACGCGCCCCGCTGATCACCTGCGGCCAGTAGTAGTCCAGCGACGGGACCACCATGCCGATCGAATAGCTGTGGTTGGCCGGCCGGCCCGCCGCGGTGCGGTCCAGGGGGCTGGGCAGTGTGGCACCGCCGTGGACCCGGGACACCAGCCCTTCATCCGCCAGGGTGTTCACGTCGCGGCGGATGGTCAGCTCACTGACCCCGAACCGCGCCGCAATGTCCCTGACGGTGATGGCGCCATGGGCGCGCAGCTCCTCCATGAGCCGTTCCCGGCGCTGCAGGGAAAACAACGATTTTCCTTCCGCTCCGGCGGATGGCTCAGGACTCATGGTGTTGCCTCCACAGTGAGGGTGAATGCGCCTGGGGCGCCGGACGGGGTTGGCGCGCGGAAGCGCAGGCGGGTGAGTTTCGGTCCCCAGACGACGGACAGCAGCGGGTCTTCCAGGTGCCATTCATCCACGAGGACGACGGCGGATCCAGGCTCCCAGCGCAAGGCGGCTCCCCGCCCGGTTGCCGCGGCGCCTCCGCAGTCCGTGCCGGGAATACCGGCCGGGTGGACTTCCGCGCTGCCCGCCGGACCGACACGGACGGTGCCGGAGGCCAGGAACGTGATGTCGACGTCGGACGCCGCTCCATCCGGTGCTGGAGCGTGCGGGCCTTCACTGTGCGGGCCGGCAGGGAGGTCCCAGTGGTCGGCAATAGTGACCCGGCCCATGACCCGGTCCAGGGTGGACGTGCGGATCCACTGGTGCGGCTGCAGCCCGTAGGCTGCCCCCAGGGCGAGTCGGAGTCGTGGCTGCTCCGCCGTGGGCAACCCGAGGACTTCGGCGGCGAACCCGCTGCCTGTTCCCTGCTCCATGCCGAACGGGGCAGGGACGTTGTGCCAGTTGCTCTGCATGGCGCGGATATCGTAGCGGTCCGGACCAAACGTTTTGGCGGTGTACGTGGGCTGGCCGGCGTCCACCAGCAAGGGGGTGCCGTCGACGGCAACCACCACGGATCCGACGTCGCGGTGGTTGTGGTGCTCGCCGTTGTGGCCGCCCTTGGCGGCGAGGAGGAGGCCGCGGGTGGAACCTGCCGTTTCCCGGGCAACCATGATCTGGACCGACGGCAGGTAGGTGAACGGCACCAGCGGGAAGGCGCCATTGACGCCTTGGGGACGCCCGGGCGCCGACGCACTCCGGAACAGGGAATGCAGGACGCGGCCCAACCCGGCGGCCGCATCCGGCGCCCCGGAGAGCATCGAGGCCGCGTGCCGTGCCGCGTCATCGTCCCCCAGGCGCACTGCCCAGCGGTGGAGCATGTCCCACGGAAGGGCCGTGGCGGCGCGTGCGGGCCCGTCCGCTACGTTCAGGAACCAGGGGCCGCCGATGTGCATCCGGTGCGGGAAGGCAACGAGCTCCCGGATCACCGGCAAGCCGGCACCGAGGACGCCCGCGGTGGCCTCCTCCAGCAGCGCCAGGCCCTCCAAGGCGCGGCCCGCCCCATTCCACCAATAGGCAAAACCTTCGTCGATGGCGCCGTCCGCCGGAATGGCGGCCAGGAAACGGTCCATCCCCTCGATGCAGCGGGCCAGGACCCGGGCCTGCAGGCGGGAATCGTCCACCAGGAACAGCGCCGCGACGATGAGGTTCGAATGGATCCACGGATTCCAGTTGTGGACGTCACCGTCCAGGCCCAGCCAGTGCCAGTCGAGCCGTTCCAGGAAGGGCTCGATCACGCGTTGGTGGGTTTCCTCGCGCAGGCGCTTCCGCAGGCCGGGCGCCCGGCTGTCCAGGCGGGCACCGAGGACGTGGTCAAGCCAGGCCAGCTGGGCGGCCACCTCGCCGGCGCCCAGGTCGAGGAACGGCCGCCCCCGGTCCGGAACCACGTCCCCGGAGCAGCGGAAAACGTCGTCGTGTGCCGCCCAGGACCAGGAGCTTTGCTCGCAGAGGAGGTAGGCGCCGTCCACAACATCGTCAAGCCACCCGTCGGCTTTATCACGGTCGGCAGCGGTCAGGGCCATCACCACGGCTCGGGTGAGTCTCTGCTGCCTGGCAGCCACCAGATCCTCGTAGGCGGTGCGGTTGCCGTCACGGAAGTAGCTCGCGTAGTGGGAAACCAGCGGTTGCGGCCAAGGCGTTCCGTGTTCCAGGACCGCCTGATGCTGCAGCGCCGCCAGGCTGGTTCCGGACACAGCGCGCCAGGCTCGATCGCCTGACGGGCGGACGGTGATGCGGGCCTCCGCGCCCTCGAGGGCGCGCAGCAGCTCATCCGGCCGGGCGTGCGTCCCCCACGCCGATGCAAGGGGGGCGCCGGGCGGCGTTGCCGCGCCGGGGATTAACGGAACAGGCATCAAAAATCGATTCTGTTGTTCGATCATGATCGTTTGAGGGTGATCTAGATCATCTTGGTTGTTCTGTCTTGTTCATGAGTATGTACTGATTGTTAGATGTGATGCAAGACATGAACAGCGGCCCGATCCGCTCTCCAACCAATGAAGAAAGGAGGCCCGAATGTCGCGTAAACCCAAGGCCCTGCTGGTAATGAACCAGGGAACCTTTGCCGACCAGTTCGATTCCCTGCGGCTCGACCGGCTGGCGGGCCTGGTGGACCTGGGCAAAGCGCCGTGGACCGATTCCCTGGACAACCCGGCGATCACCGGCCACCTGGCCGACGTCGAAATCCTGCTGACCAGCTGGGGGGTGCCCCGCCTCGACGCGCCTGCCCTGGCACGGATGCCCAACCTGCGTGCGGTGTTCCATTGTGCCGGTACAGTTCGCAGCTTCGTCACCCCGGAGCTGTGGAAACGCGGCATCGTGGTGACGAACGGCGCCGACGCAAACGCCATCCCGGTAGCCGAGTTCACTTTCGCTTCGATCGTGCTGGCCGGCAAGAAGGCCCACGTGCTCGCGAACGACGCACGCATCCACCGCGAGGACTGGGGCTACGCCACGTCACGCGGGGAGTTGGGCAACATCGGCCGGGTGATCGGCGTGATCGGGTTCTCCCGCATCGGCCGCCGGGTGGTCCGGCTGGTCCAGCAGCTGCAGGACGTGACCTGCCTGGTCAGCGACCCCCATGCGGACTCCGCGGCCGTGGCGGACGCCGGCGGGAAACTGGTGTCCCTGCAGGAGCTGCTGGAGTCCTCGGACATCGTCACGGTCCACGCCCCGGCCCTGCCGGAAACCCGGCACATGATCGGGTCCGCCGAGCTGCAGGCCATGAAGGACCACGCAACACTGATCAACACCGCGCGGGGTTCACTGGTGGACACGCAGGCCCTCGAAGCCGAGTGCGCCACGGGCCGGATCCAGGCCTTGTTGGATGTCACCGAACCCGAACCGCTCCCGGCGGACTCGATTCTCTACGACCTTCCCAACGTGGAGATCACTCCGCACATCGCAGGCTCTCTGGGAACGGAAACCCGGCGGATGTCCGATGCAGCACTGAACGACCTTGAACGCTACCTGACCGGGCAGCAACTCGCGGCGCAAGTGGTCTCAGCAGACCTCTCCCTCAGCGCCTGAACAACCTCACGCCGCACACAACCAAAACCTCAAAGGAGAACGCAATGAAGCGCAGGACTTTCACCGCCATGGCGCTGGCCGTCACCGCAGGTCTCGGCCTGTCCGGATGCGCCGGGGCCGCAGGTACGGCACCGCAGGCCCAGGACGGCAAGACCACGTTGACGGTATCCGTGTGGAACTACGCAGGGACACCGGAATTCAAGGCCCTCTTCGACGGCTACGAAGCCAGCCACCCCAACGTCCACATCGAACCCGTTGACATCCTGGCCGACGACTATCCGCAGAAAGTCACCACCATGCTGGCCGGCGGCGACACCACCGACGTCCTGACCATGAAGAACGTCATCGACTATGCCCGCTACGCGAACAACGGCCAGCTCCAGGAAATCAACAACGTGGTGGACGCCGTGGGCAAGGACAAGCTGGCAACCCTTGACGCATTCAACATCAACGGCAAGTACTACGCGGCCCCGTACCGCCAGGACTTCTGGCTGCTCTACTACAACAAGGACCTCTTCAAGGCGGCCGGCATCGACGACCCGAAGGACCTGACCTGGGACAAGTACGCCGAGATCGCCAAGAAACTCAGCGGCACCGCCCCCGACGGCAAGAAGGTCTACGGTACCTACCAGCACATCTGGCGCTCGGTGGTGGAAGCCATCTCCGCGGCCCAGAACGGCAAGGACCAGAACAGCGGCGACTACAGCTACTTCAAGGACCAATACACCATGGCCCTTGACCTGCAGAAGAGCGGCGCCTCCCTGGACTACGCAACGGCCAAGAGCCAGAAGACCAGTTACCGGACCATGTTCGAAAGCGGCCAGGCTGCCATGATGCCCATGGGCACCTGGTACATCGCCGGCCTGCTGCAGGCCAAGAAGGACGGCAAGACCAACGTCAACTGGGGCCTTGCACCCATGCCGCAGAAGGACTCGAACGGCAAAACCACCACTTTCGGCTCCCCCACCGCCTTCGCCGTGAACAAGAACGCCACCCACTCCGACGAGGCCAGGAAGTTCATCGAGTGGGCCGCCGGCGAAGAAGGAGCCAAGGCCATCTCCAAGGTGGGCGTGGTCCCGGCCCTCCAGGACGACGCCGTGACGGACGCCTACTTCAAGCTCGACGGCATGCCCACCGATGCCCTGTCCAAGAAGGCATTCGCGCCGGACAGCACCGCCCTGGAGATGCCGGTCAGCGACAAGTCCGCGGCCACGGACAAGATCCTGAACCAGGAGCACGACCTCATCATGGTCGGTGAGAAGTCGGTTGCCGACGGAATCGCCGAGATGGGCAAGCGTGTCAAGAGCGAAGTCCTGGGCCAGTAACAGGCAGCCATGACAACCAAAACCATCACCCCGGCCGCCGCGCCCGCTGCAGCCCCGGCTCCCGGCCGGGGCAACCGGAAACAGGCGCGGCGCAACACCCTGATCGGCTGGACGTTCATCCTGCCGAACTTCCTGGGATTCCTGGCCTTCACGCTCATCCCGGTGCTGGCCGCCTTCGCCCTTTCCTTCATGGAATGGACCTCCTTCAGTGCCCCCAAATGGGTGGGACTGGCGAACTTCCAGCGGATGCTGGCCAGCGACTCCTTCTGGGTGGCCCTGCGGAACACCGTGGTCTACGCGATCGGGCACGTGCCGCTGACCATGGCCCTGGCCCTGCTGCTGGCCATGCTGCTGAACCGCAAGCTCAAAGGCATCGGCTTCTTCCGGGTGGCCATCTTCTTCCCGTACATCACCTCCCTGGTGGCCGTCGCCGTCGTCTGGAACATGCTTTTCAGCCCGGACAACGGACCCATCAACCAGTTCCTGCACGCGATCGGTATCGCCAACGCGCCGGGCTGGACCTCCAGCTCGGACTGGGCACTTCCCGCCGTCATCATCACCAGCGTCTGGCGGGACATGGGCTATTACATGGTGCTGTACCTGGCGGGCCTGCAGGCTATCCCCTCGGAACTTTACGAGGCCGCGGAGGTTGACGGCGCCAGCGCCTGGCAGCGGTTCTGGAACGTCACCATTCCGTCGCTGCGGCCCACCACGTTCTTCGTGGTGGTCATGCTGACGGTTTCCAGTTTCAAGGTCTTCGACCTCATCGTGGTGATGACCAACGGCGGTCCCGGCCGCTCCACCACGGTCCTGTCCCAGCTCATCTACCAGGAGGGCATCGGCGAGGGGAAGTTCGGCTACTCGTCCGCGATCTCGCTCGTGCTGTTCCTGATCGTGCTGACGGTCACCGTCCTGCAGTTCAAGATCCAACAGCGGAGGGAACGCTGATGACCAACATGGCCGAAGACCTCAAGGCCGAGTCCCGGCTCCTGGGAATCGGGCTTCCCCCGAACACCGCCGAAGAGGACCGCCGCACCGAACGCCGCCGTTCACCGCGGGAGCAGAAAAAACGCACCACAGACCTTGTCATCTACGCCGTGCTGGCCGTGCTGGTGGTGGCGCTCATGGTGCCGTTCATCTGGATGGTCTCCTCCTCGCTGAAGGAAAACAACCAGGTCCTCACGGTGCCCATCCAGTGGATTCCCAGCGAGTTCGTGTGGAGCAACTACACGGACATCTGGACCCGGATCCCCATGATGGGGTACCTGCAGAACTCGCTGTACCTGGCCGTGATCATCACCTTCCTGCAGGTGCTCACCGGATCGCTGGCAGCCTACGGCTTCTCCAAGGTCCGTTTCCCGGGCCGGGACGTCCTGTTCCTCTGCTACATCGGCACCATCGCCGTGCCCTGGCAGGCCTACATGGTGCCGCAGTACATCATGATGCAGAACCTGGGCCTGACCAACAGCTTCAACGCCCTGATCCTGCTCCAGGCGTTCGGCGCATTCGGTGTTTTCCTGATGCGGCAGTACTACATGACCATCCCTGATGAACTGTGCGAAGCCGCCCGGATCGATGGCTTGAGCGAATACGGGATCTGGGCCCGGGTGATCCTGCCGCTGTCCAAGCCGGCGCTGGCCAGCCTGGCACTGCTGACGTTCGTGAACACGTGGAACGACTACATGGGCCCGTTCATCTACCTCACCTCCAACCGGCTCTGGACCGTTCAGCTGGGGCTGCGTTCCTTCGTGGGCCAGTTCGACGCCGAGTACGCCATGGTCATGACCGGGTCCGTCATCTCGGTGATCCCCATCCTGGCCATCTTCCTCATCGGGCAGCGGTACTTCATCCAGGGCATCGCCACGAGCGGGATGAAGGGATGACCTCCGTGGCGCAGGACCACACGTCCCGGCCGGGTGGGCCCCCGCGGCGCGGCCTAGCGGGGCGCATCCCCAGCCCCGGGTTCGACGCGTTCGGCAGCATTTTCGGCTTCATCTACACCTTCCTGGCCGGTAATGTGCTCGTGGCGCTCGCCAACGCCCCGCTGGTGCTGTGCCTTGCCCTGGTGGCGGATCCGGCCGCGGCATGGCCTTTCTTCCTGGCGCTGTGCGTCACCGTTGCGCCGTCGCTCGCCGGACTCTTCGCCTCCTTCCAGGCATTGCGCGACGACGGCGCCGCGGCCAAGCCGGTGGCCTCCTTCCTGCGGGGCTACCGGCGCGGTTTCCGTCGGGCGGCCCTGCTCGGAGTCGCGGCCGTGGCGGTACTGCTCTTCCTTGGCGTGGACCTGGCGATCGTGCAGTCCATGCCGGCCGCCGCACTCCTGGTGCCCGTGATCGTGGTGGCCGCCGCGATGACCGTGAGCGTGGCCGTGATGGCGATTGCCGGCGTCGTACTCCTTCCCGGCAGCGGGCTGAAAAGCCTGCTCAAGGCGTCCCTCTACCTGTCCGTCCAGCGCTGGTACCTGAGCCTGGCCATGCTGGTGCTGCTGGGGATCATTGCCTCCGCGGCCGTGCTGCAACCGGTCCTGGGCGTGGCCCTGGCACCGGCACCGCTGCTGTTTGTGGCTTGGAGCAACGCCGCCTATGCCTACTCTTCCGTCCTGCGTACTTCCTAGGATTCCCTCCGTGCACACCTTTGCCATCGGCAGCCGCGACTTCCTGCTGGACGGGGAGCCGTTCCGCATCCTCTCCGGGGCCATCCACTACTTCCGCGTCCACCCGGACCTTTGGGCAGACCGGATCCGCAAGGCGCGGCTGATGGGCCTGAACACCATCGAAACGTACGTGCCGTGGAACGAGCACTCCCCCGCTCCCGGAGTGTTCCGGACCGGCGGCGGCCTGGACCTTGCCCGGTTCCTGGACCTGGCAGACGCGGAAGGAATGCGGGCCATCGTGCGGCCGGGGCCGTATATCTGCGCGGAATGGGACAACGGCGGACTGCCGGCGTGGCTTTTCACCGATCCCTCCATCGGTATCCGCAGCAGCGAACCCCGTTACCTGGCGGCGGTGGATGGTTTCATGGAGAACCTGCTGCCCATCGTCGCGGAGCGGCAGGCCACCCGCGGCGGGCCGGTCATCCTGTTCCAGATCGAGAACGAGTACGGCGCATACGGCTCGGACAAGGCGTACCTGCAACACCTGGTGGACGTCGCAAGGCGGGCAGGCGTGGACGTTCCCCTTTTTACCTGCGACCAGCCGTTCGGGACCATGATCGAGGACGGCTCACTGCCAGGGCTGCACAAGACCGGCACTTTTGGTTCCCGCGCCGCCGAGCGGCTTGCGTTCCTGCGGGAACGGCAGGCGGACGGCCCGCTCATGTGTGCAGAGTTCTGGAACGGCTGGTTCGACACCTGGGGAACGCACCACCACACCACGGACGCCGCCGCGTCCGCCGCCGAGCTGGACACCTTGCTGTCCGCCGGGGCGTCGGTGAATATCTACATGTTCCACGGCGGCACGAACTTCGGATTCACCAACGGCGCGAACGAAAAAGGCATCTACGAACCCACCATCACCTCCTACGACTATGACGCCCCGCTGTCCGAGGACGGATACCCCACCGACAAGTACTTTGCGTTCCGCGAGGTCATAGCCAAACATTTCCCCGTTCCTCCGGAGGTCCCTTCGCGGCGCCCGGCCGCTGCCGAGGCGGCGGTGGTTGTGGGGTCGAGCGCCGCGCTGCTGGACGTTGCCGGCGCCCTGCCCGCCGCAGCGGTCCCCGGCCCCGTGCCACCGGGCGAGGCCACCGGCCAGTACCGGGGGTTCGTCCTCTACGAACGGCACATGCCCGACGCCGGAGTCCTCACCTTCAGCGACGTGCGTGACCGCGCCCAGTTCTTCCTGGACGGCATCCCGGCGGGTGTCCTGGCCCGCGAACTCGGCGAGCGCACCATCGTCCTGCCGTCAGGTGGGAAACTGCAGATCCTGGTCGAAGACCAGGGCCGGGTCAACTACGGGCCACGGATCGGCGAAGCCAAGGGCCTGATCGGGCCGGCGCTGCTGAATGGCGTTGAGCTTGCGGACTGGACCATCCGGCGTGTGGACCTTTCGTCCCTTGCGGCGTTCCGGGCCGCTGCAGTGCCGCTGCCCGGTTCCGGGGGCAGTGCGCCGCACGGCTCCGGCGGCGTGGCCGGACCTTCCGTCTCCTTCGCCACCTTCACGGCCGACGCTCCCGGCGACCGGTATTTGCGGCTGGACGGATGGACCAAGGGCAACGCCTTCATCAACGGCTTCAACCTGGGCCGTTACTGGAGCCGCGGGCCGCAGCGCACTCTCTACGTGCCAGGGCCCCTGATCCGGGCCGGCAGCAACGAACTCGCCATTCTCGAACTGCAGGGCAGCGCCACCCGCGCAGCGCAGTTCGTGTCCGGCCCGGACCTTGGGCCGGACGAAAAGTAGGCTCCCCGCGTCTCGTAGCGGCAGCGGCTGCCGCGGTCCGGCGCTCTTAAAGGATGCGCTGGTACATGCGGTGGTCCTGCCACTGGCCGGCGATCCGCAGGTAGGCCCGGGCGGTGCCGTACGCCTCGAAGCCGTTCTTCTCCAGCACCCGTTGCGATGCCGTGTTGTGCAGGAGCGTGGCCGCCTCGAGGCGGTGCAGGCCGAGTTGGGCCTTGGCAATGATCATCGCCGCGGCCAGCGCCGACGTCATGAGCCCTCCCCCTTGGGCGTCCTGTGCGGTCCAGTAACCCACGTGCGCGTTTTGGAAGGCGCCGCGGACGATCGAGCTCAGGGTCAGCAAGCCGACCACTGCGTTGTCCGCCACGAGGACCATCGGGAGTGCGGTGCCGTCGTCGAGGTCCTTCAGCCGCCGGGTGAGGACGTCATGCTGGCCCTGGACCGTGTAGAACTCCTCGGGCCTGACCGGTTCCCAGGGTGCGAGGTAAGCGCGGTTGGCCTGGAACGCGGCGGCCAGCGGCGCGGCGTCAGACAGGTGGACGGGACGGAGCACGATGCCGTTGGCGAGTTCGCAGGAGAAGTCCACGCGCCCAGACTACCTGCCGTGCGGGTGTGGCGGATTGCCCTGGCAGGTGTCTAACCACGCCCTTCATTCTGTGCTACTCGGCCGTGCCCGTCTTCGCGGCATAGGCAGTGGCCTGGGCGCGCACCTGCCGGATGTAGGCATCTGACTGGTTGTACGAGTAGATGGCATTAGTCCACCCCTGCGCTGTGGTCAGGTCGCGGCCGTGGCCGCACAGGTACGTCGCCGCGGTGAGGGCGGCGTCGTCCAGGTTGAACGGATCCGCCACGCCGTCGCCGTTTCCGTCCAGGCCCGCCATCTTCCAGGTGGAAGGGATGAACTGCATCGGTCCAACGGCATGGTCCCAGCGGGCGTCACCATCCAGGGCACCGCCGTCCGTGTCAGGGACGGCGGCGAAGCCGGCGCCGTTGAGGCTTGGGCCCACAATGGGGCCCGTTGCGTGACCGTCCTTGTCCAGGCTCCCGCCGCCGTAAGTTCCGTGCGCCGATTCGACGAAGCCCACGGCCGCCACCGTGTTCCAGCCGATCCCGCAGCCAGGATTGGAATCGTTGGCAGCAGCAGCTGCGGCAACATACACGCGCAGCACGGTCGCGGGGACCCCGGTCTGCGCGGCCGCCTGCGCGAGCCACCCACCGTCCGGGGTCCTGGTCACCTTCACCGCCGTCGTCATGCCGGCGGACAACGCATCCATCTTTACGGCCGCCCGGGGCGGCGGCGAAAAGGCCCCGTGTGCGTCCGCGCCCGGCTGCCCGATGGCCCAGAACGAGAACGCGGTCATAACGCCCACCAGGAAGAGGCAGAGAACCAGGTAGCGTTTGAAACGGAGCACTGACCAATCAAACCATTTCCGGCCGCAGCCGGTTGACGGCTGGGTACCATCAGGCATGGGCAGAAGGAATTACCTGGTGGAAGGTGGTTCAGGGACCGGAAAGACCGCCGTATGCAACGAGTTGCGGCGGCGCGGCTTCCAGGCCATCAATGGCGACCGGGAGCTGGCCTACCAGGGTGATCCGGAAACCGGCGAACCACAGGCGGGCATCAGCGGCGCCGCTGCGCATCATCACCATCTCTGGCGGGTGGGCGACGTGGAAGCCCTCGCCTCGGACCGGAGTGACGCGGTGACCTTTTTCTGCGGCGGTTCAAGAAACCTCGGAAAGTTCATCCACCTGTTTGACGGCGTCTTCGTCTTGGAGGTGGACCTGGAGACGCTGAAACGGCGGCTTGACGGGCGCCCCGATGAGGAATGGGGTGGGCGGCCGGCGGAGCGGGCACTGATTGAGCAGCTGCACAGGACACGGGAGGACATCCCGCCTGGCGGCATCGCCATCGACGCCACCGCGCCGCTCCATGACGTGGTGGACGAGATCCTGCGGCAGGTCCAGGCGACGGGCAGAGCCTGAACCTCCCCGCGGTGCCAGTCCAGGGCGGCCCCTTGAGGCGGCCGGTCCCGGACCGCGGTGCCCGCCGGGAAGTCACCCTGGTCCGGCGCCAGGGACTTTAAGTGCGGTCTTCCATCGAGCGCGCGGCGGGAGCAAACTGCGAGAACGCGGGTGCCCGCGTACACACCATCCAGCAGAAAGGCGTTCCAATGGCCACTTTCGAACCTCTCCTTGGGATCGGCGTCAGCGAGATGCAAAGCGCCGCGGGGAGGGAAGTCAAGAGGATCATGGCCGAGGCAGGCGGCGACCGTCTCAAGGCCGACAAGATCGTCCTCAACAAACTCCTTGAGCTTCAGTTCGTCACCGAATCGGAGCTGCCCGTGCTGACGCGCATCTGCGAACTGGGATACGCCGTCACGGGCGGCAAACACGACGCTGCCGCGGCCCACACCGAGGTCAAGAAGGCGTACGAAGAGCTCCTGGTCCGCGGCAACGCCACCCCCGTGGCGCTGTCCTATGCATCCGGCGCCATGGGCTCCTACGTGCCAACCAGTTCCGGTGGACAGACCACAGTCGTCTACAAGAAATCAGGCGGCAACTGGCAAGGGACCCTGG
Source organism: Pseudarthrobacter sp. MOO14 (assembly GCF_058267675.1). Lineage (NCBI taxonomy): Bacteria > Bacillati > Actinomycetota > Actinomycetes > Micrococcales > Micrococcaceae > Pseudarthrobacter > Pseudarthrobacter sp. MOO14. The sequence continues at coordinate 72,666 of NZ_CM177849.1, read as the reverse complement.
CCGGGGCGGGAGCCATCATCGGAGGATACTTCGGGGGGCCGGGCGGCGCGGCCGTCGGCGGCGCCATCGGCGGTGTCCTCGGCAAGATTGTCGACGACTGCTGACCGGGAGCACTGAAACACCCGGGCCTTCAACAGGTGCACCATCACGAGATGCGGCGTGAAGATGTACCCCGAGAACGCGATAGGAAACTATCCGAAATGCGGCGGATCGATTCCGGGCAAAGAAAAATGCAGCGCGCCATTGGCGCGCTGCATTTTGTGGCCACTCCTGAGGTAGCCCTAGCCGTCGCTTCCGGCAGCGGACGTGCCGGCGGATGACGTGCCCGGCCTGGGGTGGCCGAGGGCCGAGGAGCCTGCGGCAGGGGAAAGGCCCAGACGGCGGACGATTTCGGCTGCTTCCTCTGCGGGAGTGCGGCCCACGTCGATGACGACGGTATTTTCCTCCGGTCCCGGAGGTTCCAGGGTGGCGATCTGTGAATCCAGCAGGGTGGCCGGCATGTAGTGGTCCATGCGGCTCGTCAGGCGCCGTGCGATCTGTTCCTTGGAGCCAGACAGATGCACAAAGACGACGTTCTTCTCACGGAGCCGGTCACGGTAGATCTTCTTCAACGCTGAGCAGGTAATGATGCCTGGTATCCCGGCCATGGTGTGTTCGATGATCCAGGAGGCGATCGTGTCGAGCCAGGGCCAACGGTCGTCATCAGTCAGCGGGATGCCGGACGCCATCTTTTCGATGTTTTCCGGTGAGTGGAGGTCGTCGCCTTCCTCAAGGTCCCAACCAAGCTGGCCGGCGAGGATGCCTGCCACCGTGGACTTGCCGGAACCTGAGACACCCATGATGACGAGGACGGGCTGTTGGTCCTGCCCTGGTGCGGGCACTGGATCCTGCGTCATGGAATCACCACGGAAAGAAGCATCACCAGGCCGAAGCCGACGAGCGAGATCAGCGTCTCCATCACTGACCAGGTCTTGAAGGTCTGGCCCACGGTCAGGCCGAAGAGTTCCTTGACCAGCCAGAATCCGGCGTCGTTGACGTGGGAGAGGAACAGCGATCCTGCACCCACCGCGAGTGCCAACAGGCCTGCGTGCGCCGGGGAAAGGGACGTGGCCAATGGGGCGACGATGCCGGCCGCCGTGACGGTTGCCACCGTGGCCGAACCCGTGGCCAGCCGCATGGCCACGGCGATGAGGAACCCGAGGACCAGCACCGAGATGTTCGCGCCGGTGGCCCATTTCGCGACGGCGTCTCCGACGCCGGCGCCGATCAGTGTCTGCTTGAACCCGCCGCCGGCGCCGACGATGAGGATCACCGCGGCGATCGGTCCCACGGAGGCACCGATCTTGCCGCCGATCTTGTTGCCGGAGAAGCCGACGGCGTAGCCGAAGGTCACCAGGGCCAGGAGCACGGCGAGGGTCATGGCGACGAGCGGTTCACCGATGAAGTCGAAGAACACGCGTGCCGCGCTGGGGTTCTTGGCGTCCGGGGAAATGATGTCAACGATGGCCTTGAGGAGCATGAGCACAACAGGGAAGACGATGGTCAGCAGGGTGACGAGGAAGGACGGCTGGCGTTTGGCGTCCGGGTCCGCCTGCGTGTGTTCGGTGTCGATACCGCCGGCCAGCTTCGGTGCGTCGACGGGGACCCAGCGGGCGGCGTAGATCGCGAAAAGCGGTCCGCAGATAATGACGGTGGGGATGGCGATCAGGAGGCCGAGGGCAAGTGTGATGCCGAGCGGGGCGTTCAGGCTGGAAATGGCAACCAGGGGGCCGGGGTGCGGCGGGACCAGTCCGTGGAGCACGGAAAGGCCGGCAAGGGCTGGAATGGCGACGCGCATCAGCTTTCCGCCGGACCGCTGGGCGACCAGCACGATGACCGGCAACAGGAGGACCAGGCCGATCTCGAAGAACATCGGCAGACCGATGATCACCGCCACCAGGGCCATGGCCCACGGCAGGAGCTTCGGGGAGACCTTGCCAAGCAAGGTGTCCACCACGCGGTTTGCCCCGCCGGAATCGGCAAGCAGTTTGCCCAGCATCGCGCCCAGGGCAATCAGCAGGCCCACTTCCTTCAGGGTGTTGCCCACGCCGTCTTCGAAGTTGCTGATGACCTTGTCCAAGCCGACGCCTGACGCCAGCCCGACAAAGGCCGAGCCGAGCACCAGTGACAGGAAGGGATGAAGCTTGAATTTGACGATCAGCAGCACGATGAGGGCGATGCCGATCGCGGCGACCACCACGAGTTGGGTGTCGTGGCCGTTCCAGGGCTGCGCTGCCGCAGGAAGGAGGAGGGGTGTCATGGGTTTCCTTGGGTTGGGGCGGAACCGGGATCTGTTTGTTTTTGACCGGACCGCCAAATATGCTGTGGATCACCGTACACACTAAATACGATTTATGGAACCCGGCGGCGCTGCCAGCAAATTGACGTGCCTCCGGCCCAAAGGGGGACGCTGCGATGACTGATCAACCAGGGACCGCCCGGCACGTCAGCAGGCATTCTGCGATCGTCGAGCGGCTCGGGAGTGACATTACGTCCGGCAAGCTGGCCACCGGATTGGTGCTCCGCTCCGAAGACATGGAGCAGCAGTACGACGTCACGCGATCCGTGCTCCGCGAAGGCCTGCGCGTCCTGGAAACGCTGGGAATGGTGACCTCCCGCCGCAGCGTGGGCGTATCCATCCGCCCCCAATCCGAATGGAACGTTTTCGATCCGCTCGTGGTCAGGTGGCGGCTGAATGGTTCAGGCAGGGCAGCCCAGCTTCGGTCACTGACTGAGCTCCGCTCCGCCGTCGAACCGCTGGCCGCAAAACTCGCTGCCACGCGGATAGCGGCGGAGGACGGCCGCCTGCTGCTTGAACTCGCGGCAGGACTTGAAGTCACGGCCGAAGCCGGCGACCTCGAAGCCTTTCTTCCCCTGGACATCCAATTCCACGCGTTGATCCTCAAAGCGTCCGGCAACGAGATGCTGCTCAACCTGGAATCGGCGATCGGAGAGGTCCTGACCGGCCGGACCCACCACGGGCTGATGCCCGACCGGCCCGAACCAGAGCCGCTGCGCCTGCACCTCGAAGTCGCACGGGCCGTTGTCGCCAGCGAACCCGCGGCGGCACATGCGGCCATGCAACGCATCGTGGACATCGCGGGCCGGGAAATGGATGCAATTTTGGGATAGGGATCCGGAGTGCAGGCGTGAACCCAGGATTCCCTCCCCGGAGGCAGGGGCGTTAGGCCCTGTCGGCGCCCACAGGTCAGGTATCTACTGAAAGGACGGCGGGCCCTGCGTGGCCCTTTACGGCCAACGAGTCGAGCGCATGGTTGAGTCACCCAGCCAGGCGGATCAGGAGCACGTATGAGCGGGCAACATCCACCAGCGCTGCAGTTCCTGGGCGCTACGGACACGGTGACAGGTTCCCGATACTTGGTCCGTTCGCAAAATCACCGGATCCTTGTTGAGTGCGGACTTTTCCAAGGCTATAAGGTCCTCCGTGATCGAAACCGCACTCCGTTGCAGGTCAGCCCGGCGAGTGTCGATGCGGTGGTCCTCACCCATGCCCATTTGGATCACAGCGGGTACATCCCCGCCTTGGTACGCGATGGCTTTCGCGGTCCTGTTTACTCGACACCCGGTACCGCGGAACTGTGTTCCCTCCTGCTCCCGGACAGCGGTTATCTCCAGGAGGAGGAAGCCCGGTATGCGGACCGCACCGAATCGTCAACGCACCATCCGCCCATGCCCCTCTATACCGCTGAAGACGCCGTCCGGTCGCTGGACAGTTTTCAAACCCGGACCTTCGACTCCCCTTTCCTGCTGCCAGGGGGCATCGAGGCAACATTCCTTCCGGCCGGGCATATCCTTGGGGCAGCGCAGGTACACCTCGCACTCGCAGGCCACACCGTGCATTTCACCGGCGATCTGGGACGCAGGAACGACCCCCTGATGTACCCGCCTCGAGGCCTTGGGACCACTAACGTCCTTGTCACCGAATCCACCTACGGCAACCGGACACACCCAGGAGGAAACCCGGAAGCTGAACTCGGCGAAATCATCAGCCGCGTGGCCAAGCGACATGGAGTCATCATGATCGCCGCGTTCGCCGTCGGCCGGGCCGAGACCGTCCTGCTGTACCTCTCCCGCCTCCTGGCCCGGCATGCGATTCCCGCCATCCCCGTATACCTCAACAGCCCGATGGCGATCGACGCCTCCGGTATGTATCAGCGCCACCGCGAGGAACACAGGCTGGCACAGCACGACTTTGAAGCCATGTACAGGGTCGCGAAGCCCATCCGCAGCGCGGACGAATCGAAACTGCTCAACCCCCGCGGCGGACCCATGATCATCATCTCCGCCAGCGGCATGCTCACGGGCGGCCGGATCCTGCACCACCTCGCTGCCTACGGCCCAGACAAGCGCAATGCCATCATCCTTAGCGGATACCAGGCCGGAGGCACGCGCGGCGCAGCACTCGCCGCAGGTGGAAAACACCTCCGAATCTACGGGCAGGATGTCCACATCGAAGCAGAAGTCATCCAGATGGAAGGCCTCTCCGCGCACGCGGACTCCAATGAATTGCTCCAATGGATGCAGGCAGCCCCACAGGCACCAGACATGACCTACATCACGCACGGGGAGCCGGACGCCGCTGACGCTCTCCGTGTCCGAATCAAGCGTCAACTTGGCTGGAAAGTCCGCGTTCCTGAACACCAGGAGACTGTTTCGATCGAAAACCCCCGCTGACACCCGGCCTGCCACGTCCGCCGTGCTGGTTAGCTCAGTGACAGACGCGCAGCCGGCCACTCCACATACTCATTCGTTTTGGGGGCCGGCGGCCGGTTGGCCTCGGCGTTCGATTCTCCGGTGCCTGCTTGACCGTCCCGCACTGCCGCGTACCAGGCAGGCGCCTCTACAGTCCGGCGGCGATGGACCGGAGCGCTTCGAGGTGGTGCTGGTAGGCAGTCCGCCCGGCAGGCGTGAGGGAGAGCCAGGTCCGCGGGCGTTTTCCGACGTAGCCTTTTCGGATTTTGATGTAGCCGACAGCTTCGAGTTGGGCAGCCTGCTTGGAGAGCACCGGGGCCGTCACCTCGATCGTGTCGCGGACGTGGGCGAACTCGGCTTCGTCGACCTGCGCCAAGGCGGCAACGATACTGAACCGGACGGGTGCGTGAATGTGCTCATCCAGCCTGTGCCGGGCATGGTGGCCGGCACTGCTCACCTGGAGATCCAACGGATAGCTGCAGCGGCCACCAAGGCTGGGGCGGCGGCGAGGGCGGCGCCCAGAGCGACCATGGGCCACGTGTTGTCGGCGGATTGGGACGCATGGTTGAGCCAAGGCAGAACGGCGATCAACGACAGGACGAAGGATCCTGCAATGCCTGTCCTTGACCACAATCTCGCCCTTCGAGGGACCGTTTTCGCTGCCCGTTCGATCCACCAGGCAACGAGCAGCCACAAGGCAATGAAGGCAACGGTCTTCACGGCATGGGCCATGCCGCCGGCGAGGATATTCTGACTCGCCATGTAAAAGGCCGTGGTAGCACCGAACACAGCCGTTGCCAGGGCGTGGACCGAACGGTCCCGCTCTGAGGTGATGCTGCGGGCCTGGACGGCAGAGAGCTGCTCACGGGCTTGCTCCGGGGTTGGATGGTTTGTCACGGAAACTCCTCGCTCAGTTGAATGTCTGTCCATCTAAACAAGTAGTTTCCAAATTGGCAACTACTTTCCATTGGGCGTTCGCAGCTCATATGCGGGCTCTAACCAGGAATCAGAGGACGGGCGACGCAGGCACCTCCTCTAATTGCAGTCCTTAAGGGTGCGGGCGATGGAATCATGCTCGGCCGGAGTGACCCAGAGGCTGTACTTGGCCTTGACGGTAGTCTGGCGGGCGACGTAGTCGCAACGGAAGGCTTTGTTCGGCGGCAGCCACGTTGCCGCGTCGCTGTCACCCTTGGCGGCGTTGGTCGGTCCGTCCGCAGCCATGAGGTTAAGCGGGTCGTTGGCGAATTCCTTGCGCCGCTCTTCACTGAGCTGCTGTGCACCTTTCTGCCATGCATCACTGAGTGGAACGATATGGTCGATCTGGACCCTGGAACTCGTGTCCTGGCCGCGGACGAAGCCGATCCTCGAGCCGGTGTACTTGTCGGCCAAGGTGCCGCTGGCAACGACACAGCCATTGGTGCCGGGCTTGAAAGTCTTGTCCAGGAGATCACGCCCAAGAATGTCATTGCGGGTATCACAACCGTTGTGGTCGACGTCCGCCCACGCCGGCCCGAACTCATCGCGGGTATAGCCGGTCTTGGGCGCCCGACCTTTTACTTGGATGGTTTCCAGTTGGGCGAGAGCTCTCGCGGCGTCAACGGAAGCTTCGGCATGCACAGTTGCTCCTGAGGCGATGCCTGGGCCAGGCTGGCCGTCGTCGAAGGCGTGGGCTGTGGCGTCACATCCTGCTAATGACCCACCCAGCAGCAAGACAACGGCGGCCGTTAGGGCTTTGGAAGGCAGAAGGGCGGTTTTCATGGTCCTCTGGATCGCTGGGGGTCATTCCACGCTAGCTTCGAACCACCGCTGCCGCGCGCAACGGCGCCCGTGGTGCCTGCCACACTCGTCGGACCCGCGGTCCCCCGGCAACATCCGCCCAGACACCGTGTTCTCGCTCCCCTGGGCAAGAAACGCCGTGTACGCTGTGGGCCATGACGGCGCCGCAAATCTATGTCATGTTCCCCGGCACGGCGCGTGAAGCACTTGGTTTCTACGCGGACGTTTTCGGCGGCGAACTCTCCTTGTTCACGTACCGGGAGTTCAGCCGGAATGACGGACCACCGGATGCCATAGCCCACGGCGTCCTCTCAGGCCCGGTCGCCGTGGCCGGGGCGGACGCGGCCACCGGCGAGAATGCTGTCCAATCTGAGGGGCTGATGCTCTCGCTGCTGGGAACCGCCGTACCTGCCGTTCTTCACCAGTGGTTCGACAAGCTCGCCTTGGGCGGCAGGGTGGTCGATCCCCTTGGCCCGAAGCCATGGGGCGCGGCGGACGGCCAGGTCATCGACCGCCACGGGCTCCACTGGCTCATCGGCTATGAGACGGCACCCTGAAGCACGCACACCTGTGACCTCGCCTCGTCGTCAGCAGATCGACGCCGCGGATGTCGGTCCGGGAGTTCCATCCGCAGGCCGGTGGGTCGAGACGCTCTGGACACCCGCGCGCCCTGCGGCCAGGCCCCAGTACACTGATCCACACACGATTAATCGGGACAGTACCTGAAGGATGGCCAAGAGATGACGGACAAGCTGCGCCTCACCCCGGACGACGACTTCCCGGAGGATCTGGAAGTGATGACCGATAACGATGTTCAGGTACTGGACAGCAGGATCCAGCGACAGCTCGATCATGAAATCGTCACTACGGGCGAATCGGATCCCGAAACGGAATTCCGCCACTACGAACTCGATGATGAGTTCACAGAACGCGGCAAATAAACCCGGTAGGTAGACATGCGGGGTTTGCGCTTTAACCAGGCGGTCTCGAAGGCGGCGGTTCTGGTGCCCAGGCATGTCGTCGTCACCGACGACGACCCGTGTCACGGGTGCGGCAAGCCCGTCATTCGTAGTCGATGGCGCGGCCTTTGGCGAGGGTTTCGGCCCACCACTTGAGCCCTTCGGCGAGAGCTTTGAGCCGGGGCTCGATAGGCTCGAAGACGCTGAAGTCAGCAGGGTCTTTGGATTTCAGTGCCGGGCGTATGACGTCAGGCAGGATGTGCACGGCCTGGCGGATGGCTGCCATGTCAAGTTCCACGGCCACCAGTCGGAGTTGTTCGATCACCCGGGCTCCCCCTACGCCGCCCCAGCCGACGAAGCCAACAGGTTTGCGCTGCCACTCGATGAAGGTGTGATCGATGGCGTTCTTCAACACTGCGGGGTAGCCGTGGTTGTATTCACCACTCATGATGACGAACCCGTCCGCTTCATCAAGTTTGCGGCCCAGCGCCGCGATTGCCTCGGTTGGGTAGTCACGCCTGGTGACGGACGGCGGTTTTTGGTCGAAGAACGGCAGCGGATAGTCGCGGAGATCCAGCAGTTCCACGTCCAACCCGTGCTCCCGCAGCCGCTGCTGCACCCAAGGGGCGACACGTTCGCTGAAGCGGCACGTCCTGGTTGTTCCCATGATGACCTGGATCCTGGTCATTGGCGCCTCCTGGCCGTACTCCCACTCATTGAAGAAACGCCGGCGCGGATGCCGTTATTTCATCACGGTTACCACCGCGCCGGCCAAGTGGTGAACCCTCCCTCGGATGCCACCGCCGACGGCGCCCTGGAGAGACGGCCGTCTTCGGCGTGCCCGAGAAGCGCCAGGCGGTGTTCATTCCCGATGGGCTGATGCTTCGAGACAGGGCTGTTGTAGGTATCGGCGCCTGTCAGACACCGCCCGCGTGTCAAACCCGGAATTGTACGGAGATCTCCAGTTAACTCCCCCAAAACAGATTAGGGAGGCAGGACAATAGCTATACGCGCCAAATGATCCTTAGAATTGGCGGACCCAAAAGCGGCCTTTCATGGCCCCAATATCCAGGTTTTCCCATCCGCCGCAGGGAGTGCAGGGGCTCCCCACCGAATTCAGCTCGTCATTAATTGCCAGGAGGCAACAATGAATTCGCTCCCCCGCAAAATCGCAAAGTTTCTCTCGATGACCGCATTTCTCGCCCTGGTCATATCCGGCTGCAGTTCGCAGCCCGCCACACCTGCCAACCAAGGGCCACCCGCCGGCCCAGCAACCTCTGCCGCTCCCACGGCGGATTCCGCAACGATCCCAGCGACCACCACGGCCCAACCGCAATTTGAAACTCCCACGCCGGCCGCCACCCCTACAGCGCAAAGGCAAACCGTCACCCCCACGGCTCAACCGCCAACCGCCACAGCAACTGTCAGTTGCTCAAGCACCGACAGGCTTAACCCGGGCCATTGCATCGAGAGCGACCCATTGGGTGATGCACCGCTCGGTGCTGCGCCTCCGCAAAGCCAGGTCATCCCGGGTAGCGACTACTCGTACACCGTGGAGCAGTACCTGAATTTCGTTATGGACGATGTAGGAAACCAATGGGCGAAGTGGTTCCCTTCAGTTGGCCTGCCTCAACCGTCCGTATACTTCATCCTCATCGAGCCAAATACGACAACCACGAGCAAATGCTTCACCGTGCCCCTCACCAGTGATCATCCGAACTCTTATTACTGCCCCAAGGACAGCGACAGCCAACATGACGGGACAATTATTCTCCCCGTCACGACCTTCCAGAAGATGTGGACAGGGGACGTCTTCGAACGCAACAGCAAGACCAAGGGTGACTTTGCTGCCGCCATACTTGTGGCCCACGAGTTCGGCCACCACGTTCAGAATGCGATCCAGCTGGGTTACAACAAATTGCATCCGGAATCGCCAATATCGGCCGCACCGCAAGGAAAAAACATTGAACTCATAGCCGACTGCTTCGCAGGCAATTGGATGGCCACTGCCTATTACGAAGGGCTGCTGGAGCCAGGTGACTACGAAGAAGCCATTGCCGGCCTGGAGTCCATTGGCGACACACTCCCCGGCGGAACGGCCCCGCACGGCTCGGCAGACGAACGGAAGGCGGCGCTCTTGACCGGCTACAACGGCACGGCGGAGACGAAATCGGGCGATCCCCTCGCCTGCATCTCCACCTACTGGAAATAGGGGGCTCCCTCGGCTGCTCGCCACCGTGTCGTCGAGGGTGCCTGGCCTGGGAGGATCCGGTCCCCCAGTGGAACCCAGTAGATCGTCAAAGCCCTGGGACTGGAGTGACGGCGCATCTTGTAATACAAGTTGTCAGCTTGTATTATATGTGAGCGGGGTAACGTTGCCCCCTTTCCCAGGAGTGTCAATGAGTACTGTCGATCTGATCCGGCACGTCAAGCTGTCCACCGCGCGCCTGCCGCTCACTGTTCCCATCAGCGACGCCAAAGTCTTTACCGGCCGGCAGAAGCCCATGACCGAGGTGGTCTTCCTGTTCGCCGAGATCACCACCGAACTCGGGCATTCGGGCATCGGCTTCAGCTACTCCAAACGGGCCGGCGGACCGGCACAGTACGCCCACGCCAAAGAGGTCGCCGTGGGCCTGATCGGCGAGGACCCCAACGACATCGCCAGGATCTACACCAAACTCCTGTGGGCCGGGGCCTCCGTGGGCCGCTCCGGCGTCGCCACCCAGGCCCTGGCCGCCGTCGACATCGCCCTGTACGACCTGAAGGCAAAACGCGCGGGCCTGCCCCTGGCCAAGCTCCTGGGCTCGTACCGCGACTCGGTGCGGACCTACAACACCTCCGGCGGCTTCCTGAACGCCACCCTCGAAGAAGTCAAGGACCGGGCCAGCCGGTCCATCGAGGAAGGCATCGGCGGCATCAAAATCAAAGTAGGCCTGCCGGACAGCACGGAAGACCTCCGCCGGGTCGCCGGCATCCGGGACCACATCGGCCCCGACGTCCCACTGATGGTCGACGCCAACCAACAGTGGGACCGCGCCACAGCCCTGCGCATGGGCCGCCGCCTCGAAGACTTCAACCTGGCCTGGATCGAAGAACCGCTGGACGCCTACGACTTCGAAGGCCACGCCCACCTCGCCCACGTCCTGGACACCCCCATCGCCACCGGCGAAATGCTCGCCTCCGTCGCCGAACACAAAGCCCTGATCAACGCCAACGGCTGCGACATCATCCAACCCGATGCCCCACGCGTCGGCGGCATCACCCAATTCCTCCGACTCGCCGCCCTCGCCGACGAACGCGGCCTGGGCCTAGCCCCGCACTTCGCCATGGAAATCCACCTCCACCTCGCCGCCACCTACCCCCGCGAACCCTGGGTAGAGCACTTCGACTGGCTCGACCCGCTGTTCAACGAACGCCTCGAAACCAAAGACGGCCGGATGATCGTCCCGGACCGCCCCGGCCTCGGCATCACCCTCAGCGACCAAGCCCGCGCCTGGACAACCGAAAGCGTGGCCTTCGGCGCGTAACTGCCGCTCCGGGCGCGCACGGTTGCCGGCGCCCACAGAACCCACGCTTGCCGCCGTTCGCGCCCACGGCGACACGGCCGAAGCACACAACGCTCCGGCTTCCCCCTGCGGCACACAGCGCAGCACCGACAACTAAACCCACGAGTGTTCGGATGTCCCGGCCCGGCCCACTGACGCCGCAGTGAACCCGACCCCCGCGCTTTTTTCACGATAAGGAACGTCGATGTCCAATCCCATCATCCAATCCACCACCCAGGAAGCCGGACCAGCACGTCCTGCACGCACCAAGTCCCATACACGGTTCCTTGTGCTGGGGCTGATCTTCTTCGTCACGGTAGTGAATTACGCAGACCGCAGCAGCATGTCCATCGCGGGAACAGACATGACCAAAGAACTCGGGATGACATCAGTCCAGCTCGGGTTTGTTTTCTCAGCCTTCAGCTGGGCCTACGTCGTCGGGCAGCTTCCGGGCGGATACCTGCTGGACCGGTTCGGAGCCAAAAAGACCTACGGGCTCAGCCTCGCGCTCTGGTCCGCGGCCACTCTCGTGGTGGGCTTCGTCGGCCTTATCTCCACACCGGTTCTGGTATCGGTGGGCATCCTGTTCGCCCTACGCCTGTTCCTCGGGCTTGTGGAGGCCCCTGCCTTTCCTGCTAACGCACGTATTACCACCATGTGGTTCCCCACCAGCGAGCGCGGTCAAGCCACGGCAGTATTCAACTCCGCCCAGTACCTCGCCACAGCGATGTTCGCCCCCATCATCGGTTGGATGACCTTCAGCTTCGGCTGGCGCATCGGGTTCTACGTCCTGGGCGCCCTTGGCCTGGCCATGGCCGTCGTCTGGTTTCGCTGGATGAACGTCCCCTCAAGGCACAAACGCGTCTCCGCCACAGAAATCGAATCCATCCGGGCAGGAGGAGGCCTGGTCGACCTCGACGAATCGGCAACCCTCTCCCAGCGGAAGGCGACAATCACCCGGTCCCAGTTCAAGCAGCTCTTTACCAGCCGCATGTTTTGGGGTCTCTACGTGGCACAATACGCCGTCAACGCCCTTACCTATTTCTTCATCACCTGGTTCCCGATCTACCTGGTCAGCAGCAGGCACCTGAACATCATGCAGGCCGGTTTCATCGCGGCCATCCCCGCCCTCGCAGGCTTCGCTGGCGGCATACTGGGTGGATTCATCTCCGACCTCCTCCTACGCAGGGGAGTCCCCCTCACGGCGGCACGGAAAATTCCGTCGGTTGCCGGCATGGCACTGGCCATGCTGATCATGCTCTGCCCATTCACCGACAGCACTCCCCTCATCGTGACGCTCATGACTCTCGCATTCTTCGGTAAGGGGGTTGCGGCACTGGGCTGGGCATTCGCCACCGACATGGCCCCCAAGGAAGCCAACAGCGTCTCCGCCGCCATCATGAACGCCTTCGGCAACATCGCCGGCATCGTGACCCCCATCGTCATCGGATTCGTCATCGCGGCCACCGGGAACTTCGACGTCGCCCTCTGGTTCGTCGGCGCCCACGGAGCCGTCGCTCTGCTCGGCTACCTCATCATGGGCAAGGTACAGCGGCTCGAATTCACCCACGACAAAGCACAGAACTAAACTCCCCTGGCGCCCAAGCCCGACTCGCCGAAGAGAATGCCGCAAGATGACTCGTGCCACGGGTTCCTCTTCGCCGCTGCTTCCTTCAGGGTTCGACTGGATCGCTCACCCAAATCACCTGGCTGCCTTCAGAGAACGCATATGACTATGCCTCCACGACAGGCATGAACACTGAGGTCACGAGCTCGGCTTCGGGCGTTTGGCTCGGATCGTTGCGATAAATGTTGAAGTGGTGCGTCGCGAGGTCGTCATCTTCCCTGGCCGGCCGCCAATCGTTCTCGGCCATGAACGCTGCGATCGCTTCATGTGCCCGGGGAATCGCATCCGTGTACGGCCCGGTGACTGTAGCGGCCACCACGCGACGTGCGGGAAAGTGCAGCACGCTCAGTGGCTCCGCGGCCTCGGTATCGGGCGCTACCTCAAGGAAGACCGACTCGTCGACGTCATGCTCGCGGTATTCACCGTCGTGTTCGATGCACCCGCCAGCCCCCGTGACGCGAATCCCTTGGGCTGAGATCTCAGGCGTGAACCGGGCCCATAGTTCGCCCTCGGCAGTGTAGTCGGGCACCCTCCCGCGAAGGGTGATGAGGGTTTGCTCGGGCAACGTGGTGAGTTGGGCCGAGATGGTAGACATGGCGTCCTCCTGACGTTGTTGGTCCAGCATTCGTTCAATGATTACGAGCCGTCGCAGGGCGGCTGACGATTCCTCGGCAAGGGCCGCTCGCTGAGCGGACAGGGCTTGTGCGTAAGCGGGGGTCCCCGGGCAGCAAGGAGCGCCCCTATGGCAGACACACCAAAGCCCACGTCCCTGAGCCGCCGGATTTCGCTTGCCTCGCGGAGCTGGTCGTGGGCATACCAGCGGTAGCCGGTGGCTCGATCGACAACAGCCGGAGCGAGGACTCCGTTCGCGTCGTAATGCCGCAACATCCTGACACTGATCCTGCTGAGCGAGGAGAAGTGGCCGATGGGCATGAGCTTTGAGATATCGGTCATGCCTCTGATTCTCCGCGCTGACATCGTGTCAGAGTCCATTTTCTCGAAGACTCATTTGACGGCGCGCTGCGACCGACCAGCCGGGGTACCGACCAAAAGTAGCCTAAGTCCATCTCTCTTGGGCTACCCGCGCCGATGCTGCCACTGCCAGGCGTGCCGGAACATGAGGCCCATCGAGGTTCTCAGGGCTACCGGCTATAGCGACGAGCCGCCGGGACGCCCGTCCAGGGCTGTACGCGACCCCGTTCCAGTCAACGACAGGCTGGCACGTATCTCACGAATACGGTGCCGGGATTGGGAAATCTGCCATTCCCGGCAACACCCCCATGCAGTGGGCGACGGCGTACATGTGGAAAAACCCTTTGACACCAAACCGCTAACGCGGGTAACTTAGATCACGCACCAAGGTAACGCGAGTTACTAATAGAAAGACCAGACCACTAGCGGCCAAGGTCCAGTTAGAGAGAAGACTTCTGGAGCATCCAATGGCGGACACCGCCTCCCAAAGCCGGGCACGGAACTTCTCAGACATTGCTTCGCCAGGTAGCTATTGCTGCACACGGGGCGCCAAGGAGCCTCGTAGACGTGGGTCTTTAGGAACAAACACTTAGGAAGTTCATCAACCTATGCAGCAGGACAGCCGACCACTGCCATCCGGCAGTAATCGACTGTCCAGTACTAAGACGCTCTTCGGTCTGACCGCGAAATCAACATCGAAGAGCAAAGCCCAACCCACCCTTCACCTTGCTGATGAAGACAGGAAGAGACAGCTCATCATGACACAAACCAGATTCTTTCTTCAGGTCGAGCCAGGCGCTCTCCCCACGCGATGAACCTGAGAGCACCCCGACTCCTGCAATTGCAGCCAGTTCGATTTCGCGGTGCTCCCTTTACGCCAACACACGCCCGCTCCACAGGTCCGCGGACCTCAGTCACGGCCATGAAAAGAGAACAAATGAACAGCATTACCACCACCGTTGAGACCTACAGGCCGGCCATGCACTTCGCCGCCAAAGACACGTGGCTCAACGATCCGAACGGGCTTGTCTTCCACGAGGGCACCTACCACCTGTACTACCAGAACAACCCCTTCGGAAACGTCCATGCCAATATGTCCTGGGGCCATGCGACTTCTGCTGACCTGGTCAGCTGGACGGAGCAACCGGTAGCGATTCCCTGTGATGACGACGAGGAAATCTACTCCGGCAGCATTGTGGTTGACGCCGAAAACACCAGCGGATTCGGCGCGGACGGTAAGGCTCCCCTGGTGGCCATCTACACCAGCGCGTACAAGCCGGGCTCCCTCCACGAGGGCACGCAGGCGCAGTCCCTCGCGTGGAGCACGGACGGCGGATACTCCTGGACGAAGTACGCCGGCAACCCGGTCCTGACCCGGAACTCGCCGGAATTCCGGGATCCCAAGGTCTTCCGCTACGACGGCTCTTCGGGCAGCTATTGGGTCATGGTGGCGGTGGAGGCCCATGAATTCACCGTCCTGCTCTACCGCTCACAAGACCTCAAGAGCTGGGAATATCTCAGCACCTTCGGCCCCGCCAATGGCACGGGAGGCATCTGGGAATGCCCGGACCTTTTCGAGCTGCCCCTGGACGGTGACTCCTCAGCCATGAAATGGGTCCTGACGGTGAACATGAACCCCGGCGGCCCCAACGGCGGGTCCGCAGGGCAGTACTTCGTGGGAGAGTTCGACGGCGTCACGTTCAGTTCCGAGACAACCCTCACCGCGGGGATGCAGGACCCTGAGCGCGTACCCGACTACCAGTGGCTGGACTGGGGCCGGGACTACTACGCCGCGGTCTCGTTCAGCAACGTCCCGGACGGCCGGCGGCTGATGATCGGGTGGATGAACAACTGGCAGTATGCCAACCACATCCCCACCTCGCCCTGGCGCAGCCCCATGAGCCTGGTCCGGGACGTGTCCCTCGTTTCCGTGAACGGGCAACCCCGGCTCCTGCAGCGCCCCGTACCGGAGGCGAGGGCAACTTCGACACCCGGTCCCGAGCAGCGGCTGGCCCTGAACGGCCCCGCAACCGTTGAGGGCGGCACTGCGGTACAGCTTATTGACATCACCTTCTCCCCTGGTGACGCCGAGGAGTTCGGGCTTGTGGTCAGAGGGTCAGCGGACGGGACGGTCGGGACACGAATCGGGATCCACGCCGGCAGCGGGGACCTGGTCGTGGACCGCACCCACTCCGGCGACACCGACTTCCACGAAGCCTTCGCCTCCACCAGCCGCGCCCCCATTGCCGCAGCCAAGGATGGCAACTACCGCCTGCAGATCTTTGTCGACCATTGCTCAGCGGAGGTCTTCGGCAACGATGGGCTCGTCTCGGTGACCGAACTGATCTTCCCGGATCAAGCCCAAACTTCCCTCACTCTCTACTCCACCGGCGGCACAGCCGACGCAGTTTTCCAACTCACCAACTTCGAAAAGGCTGATGCCTAATGGAATACCGCAAATTGGGAACCTCCGGCCTGTACATCAGCGAAATCGCCTACGGAAACTGGGTGACCCACGGCGAGCAGATCGACCAGGCCGCTGCGACGGAATGCGTCAAACAGGCACTGGAGTTGGGCATCACCACCTTCGACACTGCCGATGCCTATGCCGGAACCCGGGCGGAGGAAGCTTTGGGTGTGGCGCTCAAGGGAACACGCCGTGAAAGCGTGGAGATCTTTACCAAGGCCTACTTCCCTACCGGGGATGGCCGGAACGACCGCGGCCTGTCCCGCAAGCACGTCATGGAGTCCATTAACTCCTCGCTGCGCCGGCTCCAGACTGACTACGTGGATCTCTACCAGGCGCACAGGTATGACTACGAGACTCCGCTGGAAGAGACCATGCAGGCTTTTGCCGATATTGTCCGGGCGGGGAAGGCACACTATATCGGAGTGTCGGAGTGGACGGCGGACGAAATCCGCTCCGGCGTTGCCCTTGCCAGGGACCTTGGGGTCCAGCTCATCTCCAACCAGCCGCAGTATTCCATGCTGTGGCGGGTCATCGAACCGGAAATCGTTCCCCTGAGCGAGGAACTGGGCATTGGCCAGATCTGCTGGTCTCCGCTCGCCCAGGGAGTCCTCACCGGCAAATACACCCCCGGCGCGGCGGCCCCGGAAGGCTCCCGCTTCCGAGGCGACAACGGCAAGCTGAAGAATGACCACCGCTTTCTCAACGAGGACATCCTCATCCGCGTCCAGAAATTGAAGCCCCTGGCCGAAGAGAGGGGACTGTCCATGGCGGCTTTCGCGGTTGCATGGGTACTCCAAAACCCCAACGTCTCGGCAGCCATCGTGGGAGCATCCCGGCCCGATCAGCTCGTGGACAACGTCCGTGCCGCAGGAGTGAAACTCGACCAGGAAATGCTCCTGAGGATCGATGACATCCTCGGCCCCGTCATCGAAAGAGACCCCGGGAAGGTCGAGTCCTTCAAGGACCGCCCCTAACAGCAGCAGCTGAAGAAATGTATTGACACCATCTAGTAACGCGGGTAACTTAGATCACAGCCCGAAAGTAACGCGAGTTACTAGGCTTAGATTCACCCCATTGCCTCCGTATTAGCACGGGCAACCCCAGCTCAACGAAGACCTCTGGAGCATTCAATGGCGAAGACCACCTCCCCCGACAAACCCGGCACTGCCCGGCAGCGTGGCGTCACCATGAATGACGTAGCCAAGCATGCCGGAGTATCCCGGACAGCTGTTTCATTCGTGCTGAACAACCGTGAAGACGCCAGCATCTCGGAGGAGACCCGGGTCCGCATCGCTGAGGCGGTTCAAGCTTTGGGCTACCGTCCAAATGCCGGGGCGAGGGCGCTGGCATCCCAGCGCAGCGATTGGTACGGGATCGTCACCGAGATCGTCACGGCCCCATTCGCCGTGGACATCATCAAAGGTGCCCAGGACCAGGCCTGGAGTGACGGCCGGTTCCTCCTGATCGCCCCGTCGGACCAGGGTGATGCGGCCGGCCCCAACCAGGGGATGGAGGATGCTGCTGTGGAAAAGCTGCTGGAGCAGCGGGTGGAAGGCCTGCTGTACGCCGCAACCCACCACCGTGGCGTCCATGTGCCCCCCAGCGCGCACGAAGTGCCCACGGTGCTCGTCAACTGTTTCGACCTGGACGGGAAGCTGCCCTCAATCGTCCCTGACGAACGCGCGGGCGGACGGGTCGCCGTCGAACGCCTCCTCAAGGCCGGCCACACCAAGATCGGTGTGATCAACCTGGACCCCCGCATCCCGGCAGCTGTTGGGCGTTTGCAGGGCGTCCGGGAGGCCTTGGCCGACGCCGGCCTGGAGCTTGATCCGGAACTCGTGGCGGCCGGGTATGCGACGGCAGACGGAGGCTACGACGCTGCCTGTCAGATCCTTGACCGGTACCCGGCCAAGGACCGGCCCACCGCCCTGTTTTGCCTCAATGACCGTATGGCCATGGGGGCTTACGACGCCATCAAGGAACGTGGCCTGGCCATCCCCGGTGACATCGCCGTGATCGGCTTCGACAACCAGGAACTCATCGCGGCCTACCTCAGGCCCAAGCTGACCACTGTTGCGTTGCCGTTCGAAAAGATGGGCGCTCTGGGAGTCCAGACGCTCGCCGCCCTTACAGCCGGACAGCCGATCACTGCCAGTCAGCAGTTGGTCGACTGTCCGCTGTTAGAACGCTCTTCGGTCTGACCGCGAAATCAACGTCGAAGAGCAAAACCCCAACCCACCCTTCACCTTGCTGATGAAGACAGGAAGAGATAACCCCATCATGACACAAACCAGGTTCCTCAAGTCCGCCCGCATTGCCGCGGCCGGACTGGCGGTAGGCGCGATGCTGCTGACCGGCTGCGCCGCCACCGGCAACAAGTCCGGCGGCACCGACGCCGCAGCCAACGCCAGCGCGTTCCTCACCATTCCCCGTGAAGACATGGGCACGTTCGTGCAGAACTTCAACCCGTTCGCGCCGACCGTCAACCCCATGGTCCAGCAGTCCATCTACGAGTCCCTCCTGGTCTTCAACCCGGCCAAGGGCAATACGGTGCCGTGGCTGGCCACCGACTGGAAGGCCGCGGACGACGGTAAGTCCATCACGTTCACCCTGCGTGATGGTGTGAAGTGGTCCGACGGCCAGCCGTTCGTTGCCGACGACGTCGCGTACACGTTCGAGCTGCAGAAGAAGCTGAAGGGCGGCTACGAGTATCTCGACGGCGTGACGGCGCAAGGCAACCAGGTCACCTTCAACTTCAACAAGCCCTGGTCCCCCGCCCTGTACGACGTCGGCCAGCTCAGCATCCTGCCCAAGCACATCTGGTCCGCGCTGGCCGATCCGGAAAAGGACGCCAACGCCAAACCTGTGGGCACCGGACCGTACACCGAGGTGGACAACTTCCAGGCCCAGTCCTTCGTGCTGAAGAAGAACCCCAACTACTGGCAGCCGGACAAGCAGAAGATTGCCGGCATCAAGATGCTCGCGTTCGCCGGGAACGACGGCGCCAACCTCGCCGCCGCCAACGGCGACGTGGACTGGGCGCCCCAGTACATCCCGAATATCGAAAAGACCTTCGTCTCGAAGGACAAGGACCACCGGCACTACTGGTTCCCTCCGACCGGTGCCATGATCAACTGGCAGCTCAACACCACCAAGGCGCCCTTCAACGATGTTGATGTCCGCAAGGCGCTGAGCATGGCCGTGGACCGGGACCAGGTCACCAAGATCGGCATGAGCGGCTACGCGCAGCCGGCCGACTGCACCGGCCTCTCCGGCAACTACGAGACCTGGAAGAACACCCAGGTCAAGGACAACTGCACGTGGACCAAGCACGACGTCCAGCAGGCAAACGACCTGCTGGACAAGGCGGGCTACCCCAAGGGCCCCGACGGCAAGCGCACGCTCAAAGACGGCAAACCGTTCGAGTTCAAGATTTCCGTGGGTGCTACCTCGTCCGACTGGCTCTCTGTGGCCAACGTGATCTCCCAGACCCTGGCGGAGGTCGGCGTAACCGCGAAGGTGGACTCTCCGGACTGGGCTGCCGTGGTGGCAGGGTACGAAAAGGGTGATTTCGACTCCGGCATCGTCTGGAGTGCCAACGATCCCAGCCCGTACAAGTACTTCAACACCACCATGGGCTCCGCATCGGTGAAGCCGGTGGGCACCAAGGCCTCTGATAACTACCACCGTTTCGGCGACCCCAAAGCTGATGCCCTGCTGAGCGACTTCGCTGCAGCGACTGACCAGTCCAGGCAAAAGGATATTGCCAACAAGCTGCAGGAAGAATACAACGACGCCGCACCAGTGGTGCCGCTGTTTTCCGGCCCGGAATGGGGTGCATACAATGACACCCGCTTCACCGGCTGGCCCACGCAGGACAACCCCTACGCCACCCTCTCGGTTCGCGCACCCACCACGGTTCTGGTGCTGACCAGCCTGGAACCGCGCAAGTAGTCCCCCGCCCCTGAGGCCCATCTGGCCCTCAAGACACCACACGCCCGACGGCCTGGCACATGCCATCAGCCGGCCGTCGGGCGTACCCACAATCTTGACCACTCCCGAATTGGAGGGAAACCGTGCGCTTCATCCTGCGCCGACTGGGTTTCTACCTGATCGCCTTCTGGGCATCCATTACCCTGAATTTCCTGCTCCCCCGCTTCATGCCCGGGGACCCCGTATCACGCATGTTTGCCCGCACCCAGGACAGAATGCAGCCCGAACAGCTCGAAGCCCTGCGCAAGCTGCTTGGCGTGGACGACCGGCCCATCTGGGAGCAGTACGCCGGCTACCTCCAGAACATCCTCACCGGACAGATGGGGGTATCGATTACACGCTTCCCCACCCCCGTCACCGAAGTCATCTCATCCCAAATCGGCTGGACCCTCCTGCTTGGCGGAACCGCGCTGGTGATTGCCGCCGTCGTGGGCAACCTGCTGGGCATCCTGGCAGCCTGGCGCCGCGGCAGCGCCCTCGACTCTGCCCTGCCTCCCGTGCTGGTCTTTATCGGATCGTTCCCCTACTTCTGGCTGGCAATGGGCGCTCTGTACCTGTTCGGCGTCGTGCTCGGCTGGTTCCCCATCCGCCACGCGTTCACCGACGGCCTGGAGCCGGCGTTCACTGCCGAGTTCATCGGTGACGTCGGCGCCCACCTCGTGCTACCGGCGCTGACCATCGTGCTGGTCTCCATCGGTGGCTGGATGTTGGGCATGCGGAACACCATGATTGCCACGAACTCCGAGGACTACATCACCATGGCCGAAGCCAAGGGCCTGCGCCCCGGACGGATCATGCTCCGCTACGCAGCCCGGAACGCGATGCTGCCCTCGGTGACCAGCTTCGGCATGGGCCTGGGCTTCGTCGTCGGCGGCGCCCTCCTGACCGAGGTGGTCTTCGCCTACCCCGGCGTCGGATACCAGCTCCTCAACGCCGTCCAAGGCCTCGACTACCCGCTTATGCAGGGCCTGTTCCTGACCATCACCGCCGCCGTGCTGCTGGCGAACTTCCTGGTGGACATCCTCTACGTCCGCCTCGACCCCCGCGTGCGCAGCAACTGAGCAGTGCGTACACAGTAACCAAGGGACCGACCATGACCAGCGTTATCCTCCAGCAGCCAACTGAAGCAAAAGCTGCCCGCAAAACCAACCGTGGTTTCATCCACGGACTCATCACCAACAAGAAGGCCATGACCGGCATGGGCATCATGCTCGTCTTCATCGTCCTGGCCCTGGCCGCGCCGGTACTGTTCCCGGACGACCCCTCCCGGATCACCGGGATGGCCTCACAGGAACCAGACAGCGAACACTGGCTCGGAACCACCGCCAAGGGCCAGGACGTTCTCGCCCTGACCATCCACGGCGCCCGAAGCTCCCTGCTCGTAGGGCTTACCGTCGGGTTCGCATCCACCTTCATCGGAATCCTCGTTGGCCTGGCATCAGCCTATTTCGGCAAATTCATCGACGAAGCACTGTCGCTGCTGACCAACGTCTTCCTCCTCCTTCCCGGCCTGCCGCTGCTCGTCATCCTGGCCGCCTTCCTGCCCCCGGGGCTGGGCACGGTCATCCTGGTCCTCACCGTCACGGGATGGGCCGGATCAGCGCGCGTACTCCGGGCACAGGCCCTGTCCATCCGATCCAAGGACTTCGTCGCTGCCGCCGTCGTCTCCGGTGAGCGCGCCGGCCGCATCATGTTCCGCGAAATCCTGCCGAACATGGCATCGATCGTGATGGGAACACTGCTCGCCTGCGTCATCTACGGCATCGGGGCCCAGGCCGGCCTCGAATTCCTTGGACTGGGTGACGTCAGCACTGTCTCCTGGGGCAACAACCTCTTCTGGGCCGGAAACGAAGGCGCCCTGCTCACCGGAAGCTGGTGGGTCTTCATCCCCTCCGGCCTCTGCATCGCCCTGGTCGCATTCGCCCTGGCCCTCATCAACTACGCCGTCGACGAAGTAACCAACCCCCGGCTGAGGAAGATCCGCAAACCCGCCACCACCGAAAGGGGCGCCGCACAGTGACCGTCTCCCAAACCTCCTTCGGCTCCCATGAACCGGTCCTCGACGTCAAGAACCTCACCGTCAAATACGTCGGCGACTCCCGCTCGACCACGGCCGTGAACGACGTCTCCTTCAGCATCGGCGCCGGTGAGGTCTTCGGGCTGGCCGGCGAATCCGGTTGCGGAAAATCAACCATCGCCAACTCCATCATGCGGCTGCTCAAGGCCCCGGCGAAGATCGCCGCCGGCAGCATCTCCTTCGGCGGCAAGGACGTCCTCGCCATGAACCAGGACGAGCTGCGCCGTTTCCGCTGGCAGGACGTCGCCATGGTGTTCCAGTCCGCCATGAACTCGCTGAACCCCGTGCTCACCATCGGGGAACAGATGGCTGACATCTTCACCACCCACGCCGGCTACCCGCGCAAAGAATCCCTTCGACGCGCGGCGCAGCTGCTGGAACTGGTCCGCATGGACCCCGCCCGCCTCAAGTCGTACCCGCATCAACTCTCCGGCGGCATGCGGCAACGCGCCGTCATCGCCATGGCTGTCGCCCTGAAGCCGTCACTGCTGATCCTTGACGAGCCCACCACCGCACTGGACGTGGTGGTGCAACAGGAGATCATGGCCCAGATCAAGGATCTGCAGCGCGAACTGGGCTTCTCCGTCCTCTTCATCACGCACGACATGTCCTTGATGGTGGAACTCTCCCACCGGATGGCCGTCATGTACGGCGGCCGGATCGTGGAAACGGCCAAAGCCCACGACATCTACACCGCCCCAGGACACCCCTACACCCAAGCCCTCATGGGCGCGTTCCCGCCGCTCACCGGCCCGCGGATCCCGCTTAAGGGCCTGCCCGACGGCGTGAAGTTCCGGAACATCCCGGACCTCGCCGAAATTGCGCCCGGCCACTTCGTGGCACCGTTTGATGCCGACGCCGAAGCCGCCGTCCTTGAAGGAGCAGCACAATGAGCCACGCCGTCCACTCCCCGGCACGGCCGGATGTTTCGTCCCTGGCTCCGGCCCTGGAGGTGCGCGGACTTGGTAAGTCCTTCCACATCGGCGGCCTGTTCTCCAGCCAGGCGGTCCGGGCGCTCCACGGTGTCGACCTGACCATCGGTCGCGGAGAGATCGTGGCACTGGTCGGCGAATCCGGTTCGGGCAAGAGCACCCTGGCCCGCTGTGTCGCCCGGCTCGAGAAACCGAGCGAAGGGGCCATCCTGGTCGACGGCGTCGACGTCCTCAAACGTGACCGTTTCCAGGCCTCACGGGAGTTCCGGTCCCAGCTGCAAATGGTCTTCCAGGACCCCTTTGGCTCACTGAATCCCGCCCACCGAATCGAGCACTTCCTCCGCCGGTCCCTCACCATCCACGGCAAAGGCGGCACCCGCCAACGCGGTTCCGGAGTGCAGACCAGGCGCCGTCTCGAAGAGCTCATGACCACCGTCGGGCTTCAGGCCGACATGCTCGACTCCTACCCCCATGAGCTCTCCGGCGGGCAACGTCAACGGGTCGCGATCGCGCGGGCCCTGGCCGTGGAGCCAAACGTCATCCTCGCCGACGAACCGACTTCCATGCTGGACGTTTCGGTCCGCATCGGCGTGCTGAACCTGATGCGGAAACTGCGCGATGAGCAGGGCATTTCCATGCTCTACATCACCCACGACCTCGCCTCCGCCCGGTACCTGGCGGACCGGACGGCCGTCATGTTCGCCGGCGAAATCGTGGAAGAAGGTGAATCACTGGACCTGCTGGCCAACCCGGCCCACCCCTACACCCAATTGCTCGTCTCAGCCGTCCCCGACCCGGCGCGGGCCGGATCCTACGACCCCATCCACCGCGCCCAGCTCCGGCAAGCCGTCATGGCTTCCGCCGGCTGCGCCTTTGAGAACGACCCGGAGCAGCGCTGCTCATCCAAGGAACCCGTCCGGCACCAGGTGGGCGACCCCCTGAACCGCCACTGGGTCCGCTGCCACCTCTACCGCCCGCGCGCCGGCGCCGGCGGCCATGCATTGGCGACAGAACCGGAGCCTGGAGACTGACGTTCCCGTTTCCACGTCCAAACATCAACATTCACGC
The DNA here is from genome assembly GCF_058267675.1 of Pseudarthrobacter sp. MOO14. NCBI lineage: Bacteria > Bacillati > Actinomycetota > Actinomycetes > Micrococcales > Micrococcaceae > Pseudarthrobacter > Pseudarthrobacter sp. MOO14. The sequence continues at coordinate 48,495 of NZ_CM177849.1, read as the reverse complement.
CCTGGCAGCACCGTCGCTGCCCGCCGAAAGGTAACTGATGGAAGATTCACCCGCCGTATCCCGGCGTGCCCTCCTGACCGGAAGCGGGGCCGCTGCCCTCACCGGATCGCTCGCACTAGCAACACCATTCGCCCAGTCAGCGGCAGCGGCACGCCTGAACGCCCCAGACAACGCACCGGCCAAGCCGCCCTACAAAGGACCAACCCGTATGCGCCCGACCTATCACTTCAGCGTCCCCGACAACTGGAAGAACGACCCCCAGCGGCCCATCTACATCGACGGCGAATACCACTACTACTACCTCTACAACGCCGATTACCTCCAGGGCGGCGGCGGCACATCGTGGCGCCGTGCCACCACCACCGACCACGTCTCCTTCCGCGACCGTGGCGTGGCCATCCCCAAGTTCAGCAACGGCAACGGCGACTGCTGGTCAGGCTGCCTTGTCATCGACGAACGAAACACTGCCGGCTACGGTGAAAACGCCGTCATAGCCCTCGTGACCCAGGCACCCCAAGGCCGCCAGGCGCAATACCTCTGGTACTCAACTGACCGTGGGCGTTCGTTCAAACCTGGTGGGACGGCGCCGGTACTTCCAAACCCAGGCGTGCAGGACTTCCGCGACCCGAAAGTCATCTGGGACGAAGACCGCAGGCAGTGGTTCATGGTCAACGCCGAAGGGCAGAAGCTCGGCTTCTACACATCTGCCAACCTGCGTTCCTGGCGGCGGGTCGGCGAGTTCGTCCGGACGGACCTTGGGTTGCTGGAGTGCCCGGACCTTTTCCGCATGACCGCCGACGACGGTACTTCGCACTGGATCCTGGGCACCAGCGCCAACGGCAAAGGCCGAGGACTGCCGGCAACATACGCCTATTGGACAGGAGCCTTCAACGGAATCACGTTTGCTCCGGACCATGCCGAGCCGGAGTGGCTGGACTACGGCTATGACTTCTACGGAGCAGTGACTTACCCCCACCACGACGCCTCCGGCGCGGAGGATGCCACCCTGCGCAGGGCGCTTGGCTGGGCGAACTTCTGGGACTACCCCCACAACACCCCCACCCTGGCGACCGACGCGTACAACGGTGATGACATGATCGTGCGCGACATCCGGCTCAAGAAGGCAGGCGGAAGCTACAGCCTCCTCTCGACCCCCACCACCGGCCTGGCCAACCATATCGAACGCACCCACCGCCTCGGGGACGTCGAGGTCACGGGAACCCATGACCTCGATATCAGTTCACTGGCCTATGACCTGACCTGTGAACTTGTATGGGACCCGGCGGCCCCTCCGTCCAACATCGGCCTTGAGGTCTGCCGTGCAGCCGGTGGGGGCCGGCACGTCGCCGCCGGTGCATTCCTCCGCGGCCCCTTCGCTTACGTCAACCGGCGGCCCACCATCAACCCCACCGGCGGGGAAAGCCAGACACCCATCGATCCCTCGGCAGGGCGCCTTACACTCCGTCTCCTGGTGGACCGGACCAGCGTCGAAATGTTCGTCGGAGACGGACGGGTGGTGCACTCACACCGGGTGTTTCCCCTGGAAGGTGACAACAACATCCGGCTCTACGCCAACGATGGAACGGCCACCTTCAGTGACCTCACGATCAACGAGATCAACGCGACGACTTAGCCGCTCCCCAATCAACACTGCCCGAGAGAAAAATATGGATTACCTCAAAGCAGCCTGCCCAGACGCCCAGCAGCCATTTGACGCCGTCGTTGTCGGCGAAGCGCTGATCGATGTGGTCACCGCCCCGGACAGCCAGGTTGAGCATCCTGGCGGATCGCCCGCCAATGTCGCCTATGGCCTCGGTCTCCTGGGGGTCACCACGGGCTTGCTCACGGCCATTGCACCCGATGAGCGGGGAAGAACTATCGAGAACCACCTCCACCGGGCAGGGGTAACACTTCTGCCTGGATCAAAATCCCTCACCCGCACCGCAACAGCGACCGCAACCCTCGGACCCGACGGATCCGCCGCATACGACTTCGACATCCGCTGGCAGCTGCCACGAGCAACGCCTGCCTGTTTCCCCCAAGTCCTGCACACCGGTTCCATCGCCACCTTCCTCAACCCCGGGGCCGGTGCCGTCAAAAGCCTGCTCGAACAAGCCCACAAGCATTGCACCATCACCTACGACCCGAACATCAGGCCATCGCTGCTTGGCAGCCACGCCGAAGCGAAGGCAACCTTCGAAGCAATCGGCGCACTGACCGACGTCGTTAAACTCAGCGACGAGGACGCCCAGTGGCTCTACCCCGCGAAAACACTGGAAGAAACCGCTGAGCACATCCTCCGCCTGGGCGCCAAGCTGGCGGTGATAACCAAAGGTGCTGCCGGCTCCCAATTCACCTCGCCGTCCGCGAGCATCACCATTCCCGCCGTCAAAGCGACGGTGGCGGACACCATCGGCGCCGGCGACTCCTACATGGCCGCACTGATCCTGGGCCTGCTCACCCGCGGCGCCGGGGGCTTTGCCCCCGCCGTCATGGAGCAACTGGGACGCACGGCAGCCGCAGCAGCGGCCATCACCGTGCAGCGCGCCGGGGCCAACCCACCCACCCTTGACGAACTGACAGCTGCTGTCGAAGCACACGCCTCCGCACCACGGGCTTTCGCATGCGACCAGGCATAAACAAAACGACCCCGCGGGCAACAAACGCAAAGGACGCCGTCTACCCTGTTAGGAGGAGCCAACAATGACGTCTGAGAAGACACCGGAGCACCAAGCCCCTGCGCATTCGCTGCGGTCCAGCAGCAGGTTTGCGCAACTCACCCGGCGTTCCATGCTGGGCCTGGGCGGGCTCGCCGTGGCGGGGGCCACTGTGGGGGCCTGGCCCCGACTTACCGGCGCCGACATTCCGGGCCGCGGCAGCAAGGCCCTGAACATCGCCATTCTGGGAACGGCAGCGGATGCGGCGGGACGCCAGGGCCTGATCCAGGCTTTCACCACCGCCCATCCCGACATCCCAGTGCGGCTGCAGGCGATTCAGGGTGCGGACTGGAAGGACTTCTTTTCCAAGATCCTGACCATGGTGGCCGCGGGAACGCCACCGGATGTGGTCTATGTCGCCACCGAAGGCGCCCAGTTGTTCGCCGACAAGCTGGCCGAGCCTCTGGATGGATATGTCCGCCGGGACGCCGCGGCGATGAGCGACTACTTTAATGACGTTCATCCGAGCCTGCTGGAAGCCTTCATGTACCAGGGAAGCCTGTACCAGCTTCCCCTGGACTGGAACGCGGCGAACATGTACCTGAATACCACCACCTTCGCGCAGGCCGGCCTTGACCGGCCGAGGGACGACTGGACCAAGGACGACTTCAGCTCCACCCTACGGGCCCTGCGTAAAGCCCGCCCCTCCGATTTCACCCCGTACTACTGGACCAACCGGCTTTTCGGCGGGGTGGTCCCGTGGCTTTACGCCAATGACACCAGCTTCCTGTCCGAAACGAAGGCGCCCGGCGGGGACTGGCTCTGGGACCGCTTCTACCCCACCGACCCTGCCCGCGGCACCCGTGGTGGCGGGTACCAGTGGCTGGCCCCCAACGCCGAGGACGGGCGCGTCATTGAAACCTTCGACTACCTGCGCGAGCTCGTAGCCGAAGGACTCGGCGTACGTCCCGAATCAGGTGGCGGCAACGCCCTGGTGGGCCTGTTCGGCAACAACCGCATCGGCACGACGCCGGCCGGTGGCTATTGGGCGCAGGGCCTGCACGAGGCCGGGATGACCGCCGATCAGTTCGACGTGCAGTTCTTCCCGCGCTGGCGGACCCAGCGGCACCAGTTCGGTGCTGCCGGCTACGCGATCATGCGCACCGCGAAAGACAAGGACGCGGCCTGGGAATGGGTGAAGTTCTGCTCCAGCCGCGAAGCGATGCAGCTGGCCATTCCCAAACCGAACACCACCCCCACACGCCGTTCGATGGTCAACGAGTCCTTCTACGCCGCCACCGGGCCGCGGCACTGGAAAGTCTTCTACGACACCCTGGACAGGTTCCCCACCTCCGGTCCGATCCCCGCCCCGCCGCAGCAGGCGGCCGTCGAAACTGCCCTGATGAAGAACGTCTCCACCGCGGTCAGCGGCAGCTCCGCCGATGTACGGGCCGCGATGGGCAACCTTCAACGTGACCTCGAACTGGCCCTGAGGAGGAATTCATGACCACCACGTCCACCGTCCCGCGGCCACCAGTGAAGCCACCGGCCGTGCGCCGGTCGTTTGTCGAGCGGTGGCTTGCAAGGATTTTCCTTGCTCCTACGGTGATCGGGATGGCCCTTTTCACCTTCCTGCCGATCATTGCTTCGCTGGTCCTCGCGTTCTTCCGCTGGGACATCGTTTCGGCACCGCAGTTCGTCGGGTTCGCCAATTTCGCCTCACTGGCACAGGACCCCACCGTCCGCGTGTCCTTCCTGAACACCATCGGGTTTGTGATTGTGGCGGTAGTCCTTCAACTCGGCATCGCCCTTGGCCTGGCCTCCATGCTTCAGGCCAGGATGCCCTCCTGGCTGAGGGTATTCCTCCGTTCCACCTTCTTCTTTCCCCTGGTCCTGTCCGCCGCGTCGGTGTCCATCTTCATGCGGTACATGTTCAACGAACAATTCGGCGTGGTGAATTGGCTCCTGTCGCTCGTCGGGATCCCCGCTGTGCCGTGGCTGACAAGCCCTGCGGCGTCCGCCGCCGTCGTCGTCCTGGTCTACGTGTGGCAGAACTTCGGGTTCTCATTCCTGCTCTTTCTCGGCGCCCTGACCAATATCCCGAAAGAACTGCATGAAGCAGCGAACCTGGATGGTGCCACGGGCTGGAAACAGTTCAGCAACGTGACCCTTCCGCTGATCAGCCCGACTGTGCTCGTGGCGTCCGTCATGGCCATCATCAGCGCCCTGCAGGTCTTCGACCAGCCCTATGTCCTGACCAACGGCGGCCCCGGCGACTCCACCCGGACCGCCGTCATGGTCATCTTCGAATCCGCCTTCCAGCAACTGGAGTTCGGCAAAGCCTCCGCCATAGGCCTGGTACTCACCGTGCTGATCCTTGCCGTCACCGCCCTGCAGTTCCGCCTTAGCCGCCGCTTCGTCTTCTACCAGTGAGGTCCGCCATGTCCAGCCAGACCCTGCACACCGGGACCGGCTTGCCTTCCGGTTCCACCGCCGAACCGCCCGCCACCCGTACGCCCCGCCGCTTGCCATCAGCCGGCACTGTCGGCAGATACGCAGCCTTGGCCGTGGCAGCGGCGCTGACCCTCGGCCCTGTCCTGTGGACCTTGTCCACCTCGCTGCGCACGCCGTCGGAATCGTTCAACCTGCCGCCCTCCTTCCTGCCCATCAACCCTGACTTCACGGCTTACCAGGAAGTGTTCAAGCAGATCAACGTCGGCCTCCTGGTCCTGAACAGCGCCCTGGTGACCGGCCTGATCGCACTTGGCCAGATGGCGTCGGCCACCCTGGCCGGCTACGCCTTCGCCCGCCTGGACTTCCGCGGTAAGAACGCCATCTTCTCGCTGGTGCTGGCCACCATGATGGTCCCGGTGCAGGTCACCATCGTCCCGGTGTTCATGCTGATCCGTGGAATGGGCCTGTCCGACACCCTGCTGGCCCTGATCCTGCCGGCCATTCCCACAGCATTCGGCACCTTCCTGATGCGCCAGTACTTCCTTGGCCTGCCGAACGACTTCGCCGAAGCAGCAGCCCTGGACGGTGCCGGGCCGTGGCGGATCTTCCGTTCGGTCTACGTCCCCCTGGCGGTCCCCGGCATGGCGATCGTCGGGATCCTCGCCTTCAACTTCCATTGGAACGAGTTCTTCCGGCCACTGATCCTTACCATCAGCGAACAGAATTTCACCCTTCCCCTCGGCCTGGTCACGCTCCAGGGCAACCTCGGCACCGGCAGCATCTCGGTGGTCCTCGCCGGCGTGATCCTGTCCATGCTGCCGGCACTGCTCGTCTTCATCTTCGGCCAACGAACCCTGCGAGAAGGCCTCACCGCCGGCGCCAGCAAATAGCGGTGGTGCAGGAAAGAAACAGGTCCGCGCAGTGGGGCGCATCATCTCGGGAGGGCACGGCGGGCCAGAGCGACGACACTCAAAGTATCTGAACAGGTTAAAGCAGAAAGCCCCTCCGACGAGGGGACTTGCTGTGCCCGAGGTGGGACTCGAACTACATTCTCGCCCTTGCAAACACTGGGAACCCGCGAAAACATCGGAAATACGGGCGCATTTGGAGGCAGTACGGGATAGTCCGGGACCAGGAGTGTGGACAAAGTCCACACTCCTTTTCCAATTAACTCGTGAAAGACGGGCTGTAGTGGTTAGTCAGGGAATCGCTTGCATCGCCGGGGTGGGTCCGTCGGCGCCAGTGGTGCAGATACTGACCCGGGGGTCGAAGGCGATGGCGCCGGGCTCGACTGCGATCAGTCCCCCATCCACCGGGATCGTGGCGGCGTTGACGTACGAGGCCTGATCGGAAAGCAGCCAGGCAATGACATCGGCGACCTCGGAGGATGCGGCCGGGCGCCGGCTTGGGACGAACGCTGTGGCGAGGCTATAGGCTTCCTCGCGATCGATGCCGCTGTGTTCAGCGAAGTCGCCCATCTCCATGTCGGCCATCTCTGTCCGGGTCCAGCCTGGGCATACTGCGTTGGCGCGCACCCCGCGCGGTCCGTAGTCGACGGCCACGGAATGCATCAACATGGCAAGGCCGGCCTTCGTGGCATCGTAACCGGCGATTCCAGCGGTAGCCCGAAGTGCGGCCGCCGAGGCCACCCCTACGATCGAGCCGTTGGCTTTGATCAGGTGCGGCAAGGCGGCACGGACTAGTAGGAAGGGCCCGGTGAGGTTGGTGCTGACCATGGCGTTCCAGTCTTCATCGGACAGCTCGCCGGCACTGCCGGCACGGACAATTCCGGCATTCAGAACCAGGCCGTTGATGGTGCCGAATTGATCCACGGTGTCCTCGACCAGCCGTTCCATATCGGAAACCGAATTGACGTCTGCGGCAACAGCGTGGGCGCCGGTTGTTTCAGCGACCTTGGCGATAGCTTCCCGCCGGCGTCCACAGATGACAACTTCCCACCCTTGGCCCCGGAGTGCTGCGGCGGTGGCGGCTCCGATTCCGGTTCCTCCGCCCGTAATAACTGCAACTGGTGTGGGGGTCATTTGGATCTCCCGGTTCTGTTTCGGAGTGTGTGCTGTTGCCGTCTCATGAAGGACTAACCCTTCGACTTAAACAAGGGTGCGGCGTACCTTTGCGCGTCATTCTGGTGGCTTCAATGCCGAAATGCTTTCCCCATCGACGATGGCGGATACCTTGCTGCCGCCAGAGGGGCGGCAGGAAGGTATCCGCGTCAGATTACTTCTCTGGCGTAGTCGATGTCGCGCTTGCTCCTGCCGAACACCAGGCCGCCAAGCATCGCGGCGGGAATGAGGACGAGCAGCCATTTCGCGGCGGCGTTGTCAGGCCCAATGAGGGAGTCGTAGTTCTCGATCGTCACGTAGCCGATGTAGGAGAGGATCAGGGTGGAGAGAGTGGGTGCGATCTTGGTCGCCCAGATACTGGTGTTGTCTTTGGTCCGGAAGAAGAACACGACGATGGATACGGACGCCACGATGAGGATGGTGATGAAGGCTGCCGTTGCCAAGGCGCTGAACCAGGCGAACACGACGGTCAGCGGATCTGCGCCGAAGACCAGGAAGGCAACCACGACGATGCCGACGGCCACGCCGTTGGCCAGGGCTGCGGTGGCGGGACTCCCATCCTTGGAAACGGTGGCCAGCCTGGCCGGCAGGACTCCGGCACGGCTGAGGGCGAAAAGGTAGCGGGCGAACATGTTCATCAGGCCCAGCAGCATGGCGAGGTAACTGGTCACGACGAGAACCTGCATGGCCATGCTCAAGACGCTCCCTCCATTTTCGGAGGCGAGGTTGAAGATGAATCCCGCAGGGTCATCCGTTGCCGCCTGTTGGATGTTGTTCACCCCGATGGCCCCTCCGATAACCCAGATGGAGAGCGTGTAAAAAATTCCGACAAAGGCAATCACGGCGTAGAGGGCCCGCGGGATCGTCTTGCGGGGGTTGATTGCTTCTTCAGAGAAAACCACGGTTGCTTCGAAGCTGGTGAAGCACAGGAAGGCGAACAGCAATGCAATGCCCAGGCCCGGGCTGAAGAGGTTTTCTGGCGTGAAGCCAGAGAATGTGAAGACTCCTGGCCCCTTGCTGGCAACGAGCACGATAACGAGGGCAGCCACTACGAGCGTTTCACCAATGATGAGGACGGCCAAGAGTCGGATGCTCGTGTCGACGCCCCGCATAGTGAGTGCCGTGGAGATCAGAAGCAACGCGACAATCCAGACGAGCGGGGGCACGGAGAGTCCCGTGATGCTCTCCAGCAACTGCCCGGCGAAGACGCCGAACTGCGACCAGAGCCCGACCTGCAAGCTGAGGTACATCAGCAGCGCCAGACCAGCTCCTGCCGTGGCCCAGGGTGTACCTAGGCCTTTGGCGATGTAGGCGACGAAGCCGCCGGCGTTGGTGACATACCTGCTCATGCGCAGGTATCCGACGGCGAAGAGTGCGATGAGCAGGGCAGCGATCGCGTAGATCAAGGGGGCTGCCGGTCCAACCGCAGCAAAGACCACGGGACCGGTGCCCACGACGGCTGCCATGGGGGCCGCCGCTGCGATGACGAAAAAGGCGATGGCGAAGACGCCGAGTTTATTTGAGCGGAGATGGCCTGCTTGCGGTGGGACAGGTGTGCTGGACGGCGTCTTTGCCGGCAACTCGCTGACATTATCAATCATGGGTTTTCTCTTTCGGGCAGATAATGGCCGTGGCCGTGGTCGGGCTTCCTCAGACGAGGAGCCGTGCCTTGAGTTTGTTTGTGAGCGCCGGAGTGATGCCGAGTCCGTCTTCCAAGTAGGAGTGACGTGATCCCCAGGCGTGCTCCACGCTGTGCCATGCGGCTTCGAGGTACCCTTGCCGCGCTTCCAGCAAGGGTGTGATGACTGTTCGCAGGTGCCTGTCGATGGGCGCGACGCTGCCTGCGGAATCTCTGATGAGGTATTGGTTCTCCGGCAATGAACTCTGAACGTAGTCTTCGAGGATTGCGGTTTCAGGTACTCCCAGGATGGTCAAAAGGATGGCTATTGCCCATCCGGTTCTGTCCTTCCCTGCCGAGCAGTGGACGACGACAGGCAGCTCAACTCGAGCCAATGACTGAAGGAAATTGGCAAATACCGATGGGTTGCCGGCTATGTCACGGGCATAGAGCCGGTGCATTACCTCTTCAGCCTCCGCAGCAGTCAGCGTCCTGCCAAGCTCGCTCACGTGACCTTCGCGAACCGCAGACCACAGGCACGCGTCCCTGCTGTCTTGAGCCTGAAGTGGCGTTTGTACAGCCGTTAGCGCAGGCACGCAACGGTCTTCGGCGTCGGATTCCCAAGGACTTCGCAGATCCATGAAGTGCAGGCGTGCCGCCTCCAGCCTCTGACGGTCCAGGGCTGTCGAGTATCCGAAGTGTCCACTCCTGTACACCATGCCTTCAGCCACACGGGATCCTCCGTGCGCTGGCAGTCCCCCGAGGCTTCGGAAGTTCCGGACGCCCTCAAGGGAGTTAGGGCCAGCCATGCCTGGTGTGACCTGTTTCATACATAAAAGGTAAACACTGAATGTTTCGTACTGCAATAGAACACGTTAAATGTTTGTTGCATGACTAGTTCAGAACTTAGGCATAGTGTTCAATGTTTTCAACCGCATCGGAGCGGCCGCGTACCTCTTCTTCAAAGTTTGCACAGACTGTTCACTTTTAGGATCTGATGTGCAATCATGTGAAGCAGATCACCAGCACCCCACACGAAGGACCAGAAATGAGTGCCTCCAACAAGCCCCTCTCCCTTCGGGAACGCAACCGCATGAGAACCCGCGGCGACATTCTCGACACCGCAGCTGAGCTGCTGAGTTCGGAGGGGTACGCCTCTACCGCGCTCGAGGTCCTCAGCCAGCAGGCGGGTATTTCGAGGGGCACCATTTATGCCCACTTCCCCGGCGGAAGGGACGAAATTGTCCGCGAAGTTTATCTGCGGATCGCCGACGCCGTGTACGTACGAGGGATCAGCTTGCGGGATGCCCTGACGGACCCCGGCGCAAGAATCACGGCGCTGGCCACGGCGTTGGTGGAGGCGACAAAGGAGCCCAAGGGCCGGTTCTACGGGGTGATGGGACCGGACCTGGTGTCAGCACTATCGGACGTCATGGGCTCGACTTCCCGCTCTTTCGAAGAGCTCATTGCGCGGGATCTGAAGGATGCCAAGGACAGCGGCACCTTGCCGGAGGACGCACCGACTGAGGCCTTGGCTGCAACGATAACCGGGGCGATCCGCGCTGCCGGGGCTGCTGCAGCACGTGAGCCGGCGAACGCCGGGCCAGCGGTCGCGGCTATCCGGTTGCTCATGGACGGACTTCTAGTACGAGCCACTGTCTGACCCGCCAAGGGTCCGAAAACCACTAACGGAGGAATTTGTGTCAACACAACACTACGACGTCATCGTCATTGGATTGGGCCCCTGGGGCTCATCGGCGGCGTGGCACTTGGCAGCCCGCGGCAAGTCCGTGCTCGGCCTGGATAAGTTCGCACCGCCACACATGCACGGCTCGCACGGAGGCGCCACACGGCTGGCCCGGCAATCCAGCAGTGCAGGAGCCCAGTACACCACCTTCACAAAGCGGACCTTTGAGTTGTGGGACGAGTTGGCCGCGAAAACCGGGACCCGGCTGTTGGAACGTTCGGGAACTGTGTTCGTCGGCGAACCCGGATCAATGTGGTTCGACAAAACGGTGGCATCCCTGAACGCGTCCGATTTTGAGTACGATGCCCTCAACGCGTCGACGGCACGGAAGCGGTTCCCTTGGGCCACGATTAAAGACGACGAAGTCGCCGTATGGGAGCCAAACGGCACCGTTGCCCTCGTCCACCCCGCCATCAAGGCCCTGCAGTCGGAGGCTCGCCGGCTCGGCGCAACCCTGCGCACGGGAGAAGCGGTTCAAGGCTGGGATGAGAGCGCTTCGGGCATCGTCGTGAGCACCGATCAGGGTAACTATTCAGCCGACAAGGTCGTCGTCACCGTGGGTGCCCGCGCCAACCATTTGATGCAACTGGATCTGCCCTACAAGGTGGACCGTCAGGTGCTGGCCAATTTCCGCCAGGACGGGCCACCGAAGACAGCCATCTACTTCGCCAAGCCCCCAGGATCGGACGAGGCACCGGCTTACGGTTGCTCCGAGCCTAACGGTGAATGGAAGTTCTCTGTCCCCGGGAAGGGAAACTGGATCGATCCCGAGGACCTCAGTCAGGACCTCAGGCCCGGAGACCTCGAACGGATCCAGGAAGTCCTCAGCGCCAGGCTTCCGGACATCGACACCAACCCGGTATCGACCACCGTATGCATGTGGTCTGAGGTGGAGGACGGCCATTGGGTTATCGGTGGACACCCGGAGTCGTCCAATGTCGTCATCGGCACCGGAGACATGGGCCGAGGGTTCCGCTATGCAGCGGTTGTTGGTGAAATGCTGGCCGATCATGTCGACGGCGTTTCCCGCCCCGAAACAAACCTGTTCCTGCCTTCACGCTTCGCCACAGCAAAGGCGTAAACAGTGACACCGGCAGATGTCCTGACCGCACCGTTACAGAGCTTGTGGGAGCTCGTGAAACAGTGCGAACAGTGCAGCCAGGACAACCTCCGACCCCAACACAGTGCACCTGCATTCGAACATCGAAGGACATCCAATCCTAATGACCATCGTCCCTGATACCGAAATCACCAGCATTGAGGCGGTGCTTTCGACGAACCCCGACTGGGGTGGCTGTCACGTCACCGCACATTCCCTCTCCGGCGGCCAGGCCCATAAGAACTACCTCGTCGAGGACGGTTCCCGTCGCTGCGTCGTCAAGCTCTGGAACAACTACTGGGAAACGGTAGGAGTTCTGCCCGCCGCCCACGTTGTTCTGGAAAACACGAGAATTGCCGCCGAGATCGGCGTAGGCGCGCCCGTCATAACAGTCTCAAACGAACCCTTGGCGCTGGCTCTCGACTTTGTTCCGGGAGGCCACCCGAGGCTACGCGACGACGATGACTCCGTCACCCGACTCGTCCCTGCCCTTCACCGGCTTCATCACTCCGGCCGCCGGTTCCTCAACGACATCAACCCCTTCAACCTGGCACGACAAAGGATGGAGGCCGCCAGAAGACAGGGTATCGAGCTGCCGCCCGGAACGTCAGCCATCCAGGCCCTGATGGACCGCCTGGAGACCGTCCTGGCCCTGGATCCGTCCCAGTTTGTTCCCTGCCATCTGGACATTTGGGATGCAAACATCATCAAGGACACCTCCTCGATGACCTACAACATTATCGACTGGGACCTCGCCGGCAACTCGGACCCGTGCTACGAGATCGGATTTATTGCAGCGCAAAACGGATTCGGGAAAGAGAGGGCACAGGCACTCTTCGAAGCCTATTTCGGCAACACTGACCCAGTAAAAATGGCCCGCGCCAGGCTCTTCATGGCGGTGGCTCATTGGTCCAACAGTGGACTGTGGATCACCGCAATGGGCAACGCTGCGCCCAACGACGACGCCGACTACGCAGGGGAACTGCGTACATGCTGGGAAGGGCTGATCACCGAAATAACAGCCCCTGACTTCCCCGACTTAATAAAGGCAGCCGCAAAACCAGCAGCTCTCGTCTAACACCCCCCGCCCCGCGTTAGCGCCTACCCAAGGCTGGCTCTACACCAGTCGATACAACTACGCCCATAAACAGGAAAAGATTTCGGAGCGACAGATGAACGACATCACACAGCAAGAAGCACACAAGATAGTTGAAGCGGCACGAGAGGCAGCCCTGGCCTCGGAAACCCTGATGAACATTGCCGTTGTAGACGCCGGCGGAAACCTCAAGGCCTTCACCCGCATGGACGGTGCGTGGCTCGGCAGTATCGACATCGCCATCAAAAAGGCACGCACGGCCCGTTACTTCGACATGCCCACCGGAGACATCGGCTCCATCTCGCAGCCCGGCGGACCGCTGTTCAACATCGAAGTGTCCAATGGCGGCCTGATCACCTTTCCCGGAGGCATCCCACTGACCAAAGACGGGGTGACCGTCGGCGCCATCGGTGTCAGCGGCAGCACCGTGGAAAACGACCACCTGGTCGCTACTGCCGGCGCCCAAGCCCTCTAACCGGTTGCCGGGGCCGGCCATCGACCGTCCGACCCCGGCAACACCCACCGACTCATGTTCCGGACTCAAATCCGCACCAACGGCCAAGGACAGCAATGACACTCGAAACAGCCACAAAACCGGCACCCGACGCACTCCTCCAGGAAGGTCTCATTAACCGCCGCGAACGCACCATCGGGCGCCACTCCCCGCTGTTCTATGCCACTCCCCTGGAAATCGTGGCCGGCGAGGGCGTGTGGGTCCACGACGCCACCGGCAAGACCTACCTGGATGTCTACAACAACGTTCCCCACGTCGGACACTCCAACCCCGTCGTCCGCGAAGCAATCACAACCCAGCTGCAGACCGTCAACCTCCACACGAGGTACCTCAACTCACGCGTCGTTGAGTACGCCGAAAAGCTGCTGGCGCTCTTCGATTCCCCCTTGGAGCGGGTGTTCTTCACCAATAGCGGATCAGAAGCAAACGAGCTCGCGCTGCGAATCGCACGGCAACACACCGGCAACACCGGCATCCTTATTTCGGACCACAGCTACCACGGCAACACCACGACCCTTGCCGAATTGACCACCGGCCTCCAGGTCAAAGAACCCCTCGGCGCCCACGTACGCCCCATTCGTATTCCGGACGCAGCAGGGCTGACGCCGGCTAAACGAAAGCGCCTCCTCCAGGAAGCGCTGCGCGACGTCGACGCAGCCATCTCCTCGCTCCAGGCCGAAGGCTACGGCGTCTCAGCCATCCTGTATGACCCGCTGTTCTCAACCGAGGGACTCCTGCAGACCCCCGACGGCTACATCGAGGCAGTCACCGACCGGGTCCGTGCTGCCGGAGGACTGATCATCGCGGACGAGGTCCAGTCAGGCTTCGGACGGACCGGCAACCACATGTGGGGCCACCAGGCTTTCGGCACCACCCCTGATCTGGTGACACTTGGCAAGCCGATGGGCAACGGCCACCCCGTAGGTGGCGTCATCACCACGCACGCACTGATGGAGGAATTCGGGGAAAACAACACCTACTTCAACACATTTGCTGGAAACCCCGTTTCGTCGGCAGCCGGCCTTGCTGTGCTCCAGGTCATGGAAGAGAACGGGCTTGTTGAAAACGCACACCAACTCGGCAAGTTCATCGCTGACGAACTCGCAGCCCTCGCCAAGGGCAACCCCAGGATCAAGAGCGTCCGCGGCAGGGGCCTCTTCTTTGGCCTTGAAATCGTCAATCCCGACGATACGACGCCGGACCCCGCCGCCACCAAGGCACTCACAGAAGAGATGCGTTCCCGCGGCGTTCTCATCGGAAAGATCGGTCGCCACGAAAACGTCCTCAAAATGAGGCCACCGCTCGTCTTCGAACTCGAACACGCCCAACACGTGATCGAGCAACTCCGTCTGGCACTGGAAACACTCGACGGCCCTACTGATCAAAACCAATGGTGACCATCCCGGATTCACGCGGAACAACAACTAACCACTCAATGAGGAGAATGCCATGAACACCACACCCGTCCTGACCGAGGGCCCCGTCGCCACCAGGACCATCTTCAATCCCGCCACCGGTGAACCCGTCGGAGAAGCCCCGGTGCACACGGTCGCGGACCTGCAGCACGCCATCGACGTGGCAGTCGCCGCCCAGCCCGGCTGGGCCGAGCTCGGCCACGAGGCACGGTCCGCTGCACTGCTGAAGGCCGCCGACGCCATCGAAGCCCGCGCCGAAGAACTCGCCCAGCTGCTTTCCCGCGAGCAGGGCAAACCGCTGAACGGCCCCAACGCCCGCTTCGAAGTCGGTGCCTGCGCCGCCTGGCTCCGCGCCGCCGCCGGGACACCCCTCGAAGCCGAAACCCTCGTCGATGACGGCGAAACCCGCGCCGAACTGCACTACCGGCCCATCGGCGTCGTCGGGGCCATCGGACCGTGGAACTGGCCCATGATGATCACCGTCTGGCAACTCGCCCCCGCCCTGAGAATGGGCAACGCCGTAGTGGTCAAACCCTCCGAACACACCCCACTCAGCGTGCTTGCCCTCGTCGACACCATCAACGAAGCCCTCCCCGAAGGGCTCCTCACCGTAATCTCCGGCGGACGCGATGTAGGCGAAGCCCTCGCCTCCCACCCCGCCATCGGCAAGATCATGTTCACCGGCTCCACCGCCACCGGCAAAGCGATCATCAAATCCTCCGCGGACACCGTCAAGCGGCTCACCCTGGAACTGGGAGGAAACGACGCCGGCATCGTCCTGCCCGACGCCGACCCGAAGGCCATCGCCGAAGGCCTGTTCTGGGGCGCCTTCATCAACACCGGCCAAACCTGCGCCGCCCTGAAACGCCTCTACGTCCACGACGACATCTACGACGCCGTCTGCGACGAACTCACCAACGTGGCCAAGGCCATGCCGATGGGTAACGGCCTGGACGAAAACAACGTCCTCGGACCGCTGCAGAACAAGGCACAATACGAGATCGTCGCGAACCTCGTGGAGGCCGCCAAAGCCTCCGGAGCCCGCGTCCTCCTCGGCGGAAACCCGGACACCGACCAGCCCGGCTACTTCTACCCCACCACCCTCGTGGCCGACATCGACAACGACAACCCACTCGTCGCCGAAGAACAATTCGGCCCCGCCCTGCCCATCATCCGCTACACCACCATCGACGAAGCAATCCAGAAAGCAAACGCCCTCGACGTCGGCCTCGGCGCCTCCGTCTGGTCCTCAAACCCCGCAACAGCCCGCAACGTCGCCGCCCGAATCCAAGCCGGCACCGTCTGGATCAACAAACACGGCGCCGTCGACCCACGCATCCCCTTCGGCGGCGCAAAACAATCCGGCTACGGCCTCGAATTCGGTGCTGAAGGACTCAAACACCTCGGCGTCCCCCAGGTAATCAACGGCTAAAACACCACTGACTGGTGGGGGCACCGCCGCAGGCGGTGCCCCCACCGCGGAGGCCAAGGCTAAGGGCCGCACGCTAGATACAGCGACCCAGTAGTGCCAATCGACATTGCGGAGGATTACTTGAACCGCCACACCCGTGCAGTTGAGGTAGAGGACTGGTCCATGCTCCGGGCCGGCGACAGGGTTGCCGTCTCAGAAGACCTCTTCTACCAAGACGGGCTCCAAGTAGAAGAAACAGCAGCAGAGATAGGCGTGATCTGGGTCCGCAGAATCTCCAGTGGTGACCGCCAGCTTCTCAGCGTCGGGGCCCACAGAATCTGGCATCTCGACACTAAAGACATCTGATCCGCCCCGGTTCAACAGCAAGAACGCAAACGAAGGTGCACATTCATGGTTTATAAAGTCCAAGCAGTTGTGGTTAGGGAGAAGGACGCTCCGGTGTCGTTGGAGACCATCCTGGTCCCGGATCCGGGGCCGGGCGAGGCGCTGGTGGACATCCTGACCTGCGGCGTCTGCCACACCGACCTGCACTACAAGCAGGGCGGTATCGGTGATGACTTCCCTTACCTGCTCGGGCACGAGGCCACGGGGGTTGTCAGTGCCGTTGGCCCCGATGTGACCCAGGTGGCCCCGGGTGACCGGGTGATCCTGAACTGGCGTGCGGTCTGTGGGGAGTGCCGGGCGTGTGCCAAGGGCCAGCCGCAGTACTGCTTTAATACGCACAATGCCACGCAGAAGATGACCCTTGAGGACGGCACCGAGCTTTCGCCTGCCCTGGGCATCGGTGCTTTCGCGGAAAAGACCCTGGTCGCTGCCGGGCAGTGCACCAAGGTGGACCCGGAGGTTGACGCTGCCGCGGTGGGCCTGCTGGGCTGCGGCATCATGGCAGGCATCGGCGCCGCGATCAACACCGGCGAGGTCAAGCGTGGCGAGTCCGTGGCAGTGATTGGCTGCGGCGGCGTGGGCATCGCCGCGATCGCCGGGGCCAGGCTGGCCGGTGCGACGACGATCATCGCCGTGGACATCGACGACAACAAGATCGACATGGCCAAGTCCCTCGGCGCCACCCATGGCGTGAACTCCAAGCAGGAGGACGCCGTGGAAGCCATCCGCGCCTTGACCGGAGGCAACGGGGCGGACGTGGTGATTGACGCCGTCGGCCGCCCCGAAACGTACAAGCAGGCCTTCTACGCCCGCGACCTCGCCGGCCGCGTGGTGCTGGTCGGTGTCCCGACGCCGGAGATGACGCTTGAACTGCCGCTGCTGGACGTCTTTGGCCGCGGCGGCTCGCTGAAGTCCTCCTGGTACGGCGACTGCCTGCCCTCCCGCGACTTCCCCATGCTCGTCTCGCACTACAAGCAGGGCAACCTGGACCTGGACGCGTTCGTGTCCGAGCGCATCACGATCGACCAGGTGGAAGAGGCCTTCGAACGGATGCATGAGGGCACGGTGCTGCGCTCCGTCGTCGAGGTCCAGCCTGCCGGGGCGTCCGCATGAGCGTCACCATCGAAAACCTGGTCACCTCCGGCACTTTTTCGCTCGACGGCGGCACCTGGGACGTTGACAACAACGTCTGGATCGTGGGCAATGACGAGGAATGCATCATCATCGATGCGCCGCACGACGCAGCGGCGATCATCAACCAGGTCCGCAGCCGGAAGGTGAAGGCCATCCTGCTCACCCACGCGCACAACGACCACATCGGTGCCGCGCGTGAGGTGGCGGACGCCCTGGAGGCACCGATCCTGCTGAACCAGGAGGACCTGGTGCTCTGGGAGCAGGTATACCCGGACGCGAAACCGGACCGCTACCACTCCGACGGTGACGTATTCGAGGTGGGCGGGGCGGCCCTGCGTGCGATCCACACTCCGGGACACTCGCCCGGGTCCACTTGCTTCTACCTGGAAAGCGAGGGAACGGTGTTCACCGGCGACACCCTGTTCAACGGCGGCCCGGGTGCCACCGGGCGGTCCTACAGCGACTACCCCACCATCCTGGCGTCCATCCGTGAACGGCTCCTGACCCTGCCGGCCGACACTGTGGTCCGCACCGGCCATGGGGACAACACCACCATCGCCGCCGAGCAGAAAACGCTGAACACATTGGCGTAGTGCCTGGGAGTCGTGTTGCCACAGCGGCCACGACGGCAAACCTGTCAGGAGCTGTACCCGCCGAGGTCTTCGCCGAACGACAACGCCATCGTTCCGCTGCGCTTCAACGCGTCTACCACCACGGCAGGCTCGATGGCCTGCGCCCGCGTGGCCCACTCAGCCCCTTTTAGATAGGTAGAAAGTGCTGCGCGGCTTGGAAATACGGCATCGACAACAAGCTGGAAGTCACCGGCGAGGACCGCGGCATACCGCACTGACGAAGAAGGAAGCATTTCCGCTTCCACACGGTCCAGTTCCGGAAACGGCACCTTGACCCACAGAAGAACCTCCACCGGCAAACCGAGCAGCGCAGGCTCGAAGACCGCACGGATGAACAATGTGCCCTCGCGCCGCATCCGCTCCACCCTGCGCTGGGCGGTCTGCACTGAGAGCCCAGTGATACGCGCCAGTTCCTCATAACTGGCGCGGCCATCGCGTTCCAGTGACCGGAGAATCTGCCGGTCCTCTTTGCCCAACTGCTCCACGTGCTCCAGGGCGGTGGGAGCCTCCGAGTACCGGGTTCCGCCCATCGCCTCAATCTCCGCCGGCGTCAGGACGCCGGGATTCCACTGATGCATGGTCCTGGGATAGCTGAGGACCGGATACGTGGCGGCCGACCTCACCCCCGGGATGCTCCCTATGTCCCTGATGAGCAGCTCTGCAAACTTGGAAGCAGGGCTGGAAAACTCCGCCGCACAATCCGCCGAACCGGTGAGGATGTAGGTGTACAAGGTCTCCGGCCGTCGCGCGAGGGCCGCAGCGGCTATTCCTGCTGAGCCCGGATTGCAGGCAACCTTCAACACAAACTGTTCCAGATGCCTGAAGCGGCTCGGATTCGGCAACGCGCGTATCCGCACCCGCCCGTCCCGGAGGAGCTCGGAGCCCCTCCGCGCCACCGTCCGTTCGGCCTCCCCCAATGATGCGGCCACTTTCGCCCACGAGGCGCGCCCGTCTACCTGGAGGGCGCCGACAATCCGCTGGTCCAGCTCATCCAGCACATCCATTTCCCGCTCCCTTTTACGACTTCTTTGTCACCTCCAACTCTAGACTTTCCGCCAGACTTTTGGCTGATTCTTCCACTTATCCAGAAATCATTGTCGGAAACACGTGACCCAGCACACGATTGTTGACGAAGTCGATACCTAGTGAAGGAAAAGCAATGACAGGCACAGTCGCAATGACGCGTCAGGGAGCAGTTCGCGGGGTCACGAACGATGGCACCATCAGCTGGCGCGGGATACGGTACGCCGCTCCCCCGAGCGGAGCCCTGCGGTGGCAGGCTCCCCAGCCGGCAGAGCCGTGGGAGGGCATTCTGGACGTGACCACGTTTCCAACGCGTGCCCCGCAGGTGCTCGCGGCCGAGCTCGTGCCGCCTGGCGGGGCAACGCCGTCGGACGATGACTCGCCCATGGGTGAGGACTGCCTCTTCCTCAACATCACCGCACCGATGCAGTCGGCAAACTCGCCCTGTCCGGTTCTGGTCTGGTTCCACGGCGGCGGATACACCTGGGGATCAGGAGCCAACTTTATCGGCGACGGGACAGCCCTCGCCCTCGAAGGCACCATCGTGGTCACCGTCAACTACAGGCTGGGAGCCCTCGGCTTCCTCAAGCTGGACCACCTCCTCGGCGAGCAGTACGCCTCGTCGGCGAACGCAGGCCTACTGGACCAGATCGCTGCACTGAAATGGGTCCGGGACAACGTGGCCGCATTCGGGGGAGACCCTTCACGCATCACCATCGCCGGTGTTTCCGCCGGGGCCAAGAGCGTGGTCAATCTGATGGCCTCGCCAATGGCCGAGGGCCTGTTCCACCGCGGAATCATTCAAAGTGGCGGCGAGCACCTCAACACCCCCGACACCGCAGAGCAGGTCACCGCTGCACTGCTTCGCACCCTCGGCCTTAGCCCTGCGGATGCCACGGAGCTCCTAACGATGCCCGTTAAGACAATCCTCGCCGTACAGCAGGAGATTGCCGCCGGCGTCAGGGCAACCTGGGTCTGGCGCCCAACCGTAGACGGACTCATTCTTCCCGAGGCCCCGGTCCACGCCTTCGCCAAGGGCCGCGCCAGGGGGATCAACATCATGGCCGGCGTGACAGCCAACGAGGCCGGAAGCTACGACCTCGCCGACCCGTGTGCATCGCAACAGTCACCACGCGTCCTACAGGAGATCTTCGGGGACGAAGCAGAACAAGTGCTGGACATTTACCGGAGCGCCTTCCCAGAGGCGGATGAGCGCCGCCTCCACTGCGCCGTGCTGGCCGACGAACGGTACGGCATCCCCACCATTCGGCTGCTCGACAGCCAGTCCGAACACGCGTCCTGCTGGCGTTACCGCTTCGATGCTCCAAGCCCCGGCGCCCCCAAGGAGAAGTGGGGGTTCCATGGCGCCGACGTTCCCTTCGTCTGGGACATCGGACTCGAAGCGGCAGAACCGGCGTTACAGACTCTGGCATCAGGAATCCGGCAGGCATGGACAACCTTCATCCACCACGGAAAACCCGAAAGCCAGGACCTGCCCTTCTGGCCGGAATACCGGCGAACAGAGCGGTGGACAATGTTGCTGGACACCACCCCAACAGTGGTCCCGGACCCCCGGCAGCAACAACGGCAGGCATGGGAATCGGCAGAGTGGCAGCCCGACACCTGGTGGACATTCCCCGCCCTGCATCCAGCACACAACACAACCCACTGACGAGTGAAAGAGTCCGTACAATGACGTACACCCACAACACGGCTTCAGAAGGCACCGGGGACCTGCCAACCACCCTCTACAAGAAACTCGCCTGGCGAATCCTGCCCCTGGCCTCCATCTGTTACGCCGTGGCCATCATCGACCGGGTCAATATCGGCTTCGCAAAGCTCGAAATGAGTGCCGACATCGGTCTCTCGGCAGCGGCCTACGGGCTCGGCGCCGGCATCTTCTTCCTCGCCTATATCTTCTTTGAAGTGCCCAGCAACATGATCCTCGAACGCGTCGGCGCAAAAATGTGGATCGCCCGCATCATGGTCACCTGGGGCGTTGTCACCATCGCTACCGGCTTCGTCCAAAACACTGAACAGTTCTACATTGCCCGGATCTTCCTCGGTATCGCAGAGGCCGGCTTCTACCCAGGCATGGTCTACTTCCTATCCCAGTGGTTCCCACGCAAACGCCTCGCCCAGGCCCTGGCACTGCTGGTTATCGCAGGACCCATCGGCAGCATGTTCGTCGGCCCCCTCTCCGGCTGGGTCATGTCCAGCCTGGGGGGACTCGCCGGTATCGCAGGCTGGCAATGGCTCTTCGTGATCCAGGGCATTCCGGCAGCCCTCCTTGGCATTATCTTCTTCTTTGCCGTCGCCAGCACACCGAAGGACGCCGCGTGGCTCACCAATGAGGAAAAGACCGCCATTGCGGCAAGCCTCGGCCCGGCCGGCGCGCGTGAGAAAGCAACAACGCAGTTCAAGAAGGCCATCACCAACAAGCGGGTCTGGCTCCTCGGCGTCATCCTGGCAGCCAACTACATAGGCATCTACGCCGTCGTCTTCTGGATACCAACCATCATCAAGAACACCGGCGTAACGGATGTAATGACGATCGGCTATCTGTCCTCCGTCCCGTTCGCAGTCGCTGTCGTGGCGACCATCGCCCTTGGCATCTACTGCGACCGCAGCCAGGCCCACCGGCGGGTACTGGTCACGGGCGTGGTACTGGCCGCACTGGGACTGGTCGCCAGTGTGGCCACCGGCGATCAACTGGTCCCCACCCTCATCGGCATATCCCTCGCAAGTGCACTCTTTACCGCCACCGGCCCCATTATTTGGGCGGTCACCAACCTCCAACTCAAGGGCATGACGGCGGCCGCCGCAGGCATCGCGTTGATCAACACCGTGGGCTCCATAGGGTCCTTCCTTGGCCCTTACGTCATGGGGCTCGGTCAGGACTGGACCGGCAATGTCATCGTCCCCCTCTTGTTCATCGCAGGCGTCGCGGTAGCCGGGGCACTCGCTGCCCTTGCCATCCCCCGCACCCCAACGGATCAGGAAAACATCGAAGAAGGGCATGACAGCGGCCTGAAAACGGCACCCCCAGGGAAAGCAGGAGCGGCGTCGTGAGCACCCTATCCGAAAGAGTCCGAACCGTGATGGCGGCCTACAACAACGGGGACCCGGAACCCCTGATCTCCACTTTCCACGACGACGTTCAATACAACATCGTCGATCTCGACAAGACATACCAAGGTCTGGAGGAAGTTAGCGCCTTGGCCCGCGAAGGGGCCGGACAAACCCGGTTTCACCTGCACGATGTCGCTTCAAGTGGGCCACTAATCGCCTTCACCTACGACCACCACAACCCTCTAGCCGGCGTGAGCTACCAAGGGCCAGGACTGGCCGTCCAAAAGTACGATGCCCAAGGGCGGCTACTCGCACAGTGGGCCTATAGAGCCTAAAGACCGAACAAAGGACGACGGCGGGATTCCCGCCGTCGTCCCTTGTCGAACTGGCCGCTGTAGTACAAGGACAATATGAGCCGATCCACAGCCCAGGGTGTGGACAATGCGACACTCTTCCTTTTGGGCAGTGACGCCCTGTTGAGGCTGACGGATTCTTCAATATCGGCTCCTGACTGAAAGCTAAGTAAGCCGCGCCTTTACGAGGCACTTCTCCGTCACCTGAGTGAGTCGAATGGTGCAGTCATGGCGTAGTCCAGTTGTACGTGAGAAATTGACGGGGGCTCCATGGATCAAATGACTGCAGAACCCGGTGTTCGCGCTTCGGCAGCAGGTTGCTACTCTGAGCCTGGAGCCCCTTATGGCTAAGGAGAGGCGTTCTTTGTGGATTTGAACCTTATCCGGGTGTTTGCGGCGGTTATCGAAGAAGGCTCAGTGACGGGAGCCGCCGAGCGGCTGAAGATTTCCCAACCATCCGTTACTCAGGGGCTAAACAGGCTTAGCCGGTTCACGGGCGCGCCACTGTTCCGGCGGGAAGGGCGCGGAATCGCTCCTACCCGCTCGGCACTGCAGCTATACGAGGAGATTGGCACGCTACCCAAGCTTGCCGATGCGGCAGTTAACAGACTCACGAGCTTTGACCCCACTACGGCACAGACCACGTTTCGAATCGCTCTGACTGACCTGGGGCAAGCGGTCTTCCTTCCGGCACTGGTATCCGGTCTTGCTGCAGCAGCCCCACACTGCAGCCTCGATGTAGCCAACCTCAATACAGAAACGGCAGGTCAGGACCTTGCCTCGGGCCAACTGGACCTTGCCGTTTCGTCAAACCTGCTTGCAGAGTCGCTGTTCACCTCGGTGATCCGTTGGGATCGATACGTCTGTGTTTCCCGCCCCAACCGATTCACCGGTGAGAAGCCAACGTTCGAGGAACTGACTGTACTTCCGCGAATCGTTGTGCGCGGGACAACAGGGCATGCCCTTATGCAGTCACTATTGCCGCCGCCGGTACCAGGTTCTGTGTATCTTTCAGGCTTTTCAGCGATTCCTGGCATCCTTTCCGCCTCGGACTTGGTCGCCTTCGTTCCGGAGGTTGTCACGCCTGACTGGATCAGTCGATGGGGCCTTGAGGTCAGGGCTTTGCCCAGCGACGAGTTCGCTGCCCCAGTTCGTGCGCATGCAGCGCTGGACAGGTCTTCATCGGCGACATCTTGGTTTGTCGACTGGGCGATCAAAAGAATGCAGGCCTCCTGACAGGAACTTAGGTCCGGAGACCGCGTCGCAAACCCATAGGTACCACTTATGAATACATGCCTGAATCTTTATTAGACCTGGGTGATTGATGTCACTTAGCCTTTCTAGTGAGGCCCGGGACCGAAACTCGGACTAGGCGAAGAGGCGGCATGTTATGCGTTGGCCTCCTGCAGATCCCGAGTCCCAATTACTGCTGGGGCTTCGCGACACATTGAAAGAGGACGCCGGTGACCCGCAAGAAGACCGTTTTGGAATCCAGCCTGGACGTTTTCCGTGCCCATGGCATGACAACCGTCTTCGGGAACCCCGGGTCAAATGAGCTCCCCTTTCTGGCGGGCCTCAACGAAGACTTCGATTTTGTCCTTGGCCTGCACGAGCAGGTGGTTGTCGGCATGGCGGAGGGCTATGCCCGGGCTACCGGCCGTCCAGCCTTGGTCAATCTTCACGCGGCTTCGGGGTCCGGCAATGCCATGGGCGCCCTGACGAACGCTCGATACGGGCACACGCCGATGGTCATCCTCGCGGGTCAGCAGGTGCGGCGAACTGTGGGCCAGGAGACGATGCTTGCCAGCGCGGATGCCGCCATGCTGCCGGCACCGCTTGTGAAGTACTCGCACGAGCCCCTCTCCCCTGCTGACGTACCGCGGACGTTGGCTCAGGCCATTTTTGAGACTTCCACCCAGCCCTGCGGGCCTGTGTACGTCTCAGTCCCGCTCGACGACTGGGCCGAGACAGCCCTTGAAGACGATGTCCTGCTGAACACCCGTTCCGTCTCGTCGGCAGGGGGCCTCACACCAGGACTAACCCAGGAACTCCTCTCCCTCGTGGATGGGGCAAAGAATCTCGCCCTCGTCGTTGGTCCCCAAGTAGACGCAGCTGCGGTCCTTGACGCCGGTGTTTTCGACGACGTTATCTCCCTCGCGGAGAAGACCGACGCTTCCGTCTACGTCGCCCCTTCCCCCTCGCGCTGTCCTTTCCCCACTACGCACCCCAACTTTGCCGGTGTCCTGGTTCCGGGCATCTCTTCCGTGCGGGAGCGCCTGGCGGATCACGATGTGATTCTTGTTCTGGGCGCGGCGGTCTTCCGGTACCACCGTTGGGAGCCGGGACACTACCTCACTGCCGGAACACAGGTGGTCCAACTCACCCAGGACCCCCGTGAAGCAACGCGTGCGCCGTACGGCCGCGCGATCGTCGCTGACGTAGCCGAGGCGGCCAGGACTCTCTCCGAGAGCGTCAAGGACCGCGGCCGGCGGCGGGGACCGCGCGGTACCCGCGTCCTTCCACCTGCCAAAACCTCGCCGGATGGTATGACCGGCACTGAGGTCCTCGAAGTACTAAACGCCAACGCCCGCACCGACGTTGCGTACGTCAATGAGACGACAACTCTCGACCTCGAATACCTTGAGCGCATCGCCATCGACCGCCCGGGCATGTACCACTTTCCCGCCTCAGGCGGTCTCGGCTTCGGCCTCCCCGCAGCAGTAGGCATGGCATTGGGTGATCCCTCAAAGACCGTCGTGGCCACGGTGGGCGATGGTTCGGCCAACTACGGAATCACCGCCCTGTACACCGCCGCTCAACGCCAGACCCGCACGGTCTTCGTCATCGTCAACAACTCCAGCTACGGGGCCTTGGCCGCCTTCGCACAACGCATGGGCGTACCCGATGTGCCGGGCCTTCAACTTGGCAGGATCGACTTTGTCGCCATCGCCGAAGGCTACGGCGTTCCAGCAATCAGAAGTGAAACCCGGGAAGAGTTCGTACTGGCGTACAAGGAAGCCCTGGAAGGAACGGGCCCGTTCCTCATCGATACGCGAATCACTGCTGACTGAGTATCTAAACCGCCACCCCCTACCGCGCCCGTGCCCACTTCCCTGGGCTCGGCTGCGACGGACTCCCTGCGGGGCCCTCTCCACCCTTTCACCGCCCGCTGCAGTCCATTCGGGCTGCCATCGGGCATCAATACCTCCCAACCCCAGGTAAGGAATCGCAATGACGCACTCCACCCCCGGCTCCCTCATGGCAGGAGCACCGCTGACCAAATTCCACATGATCCTGCTTCTGTGCTGTTCGTTCATCATGTTCTTCGATGGCTACGACCTGATCGTCTACGGCTCCGTACTCCCGACCCTGATGAAGGAGTGGAACCTCGGGCCGGACCAGGCAGGATGGCTTGGAAGCGCCGCCCTGATGGGCATGATGTGTGGGGCCCTCGTTCTGGGTTCCCTTGCCGACCGGGTCGGACGACGCCCGATCATCGTCCACGGAACCCTCCTGTTCTCCCTCGCAGCGATCGCTACAGGCTTTGCCCCTAACCCGGACGTCTTCTGGGCCTTGCGTTTCATCACTGGCATCTTCCTGGGAGGCGTCATCCCCAACATCGTTTCCCTTATGAATGAACTTTCCCCTGCCGCTAAACGGCACACCCTGACCACGATCATGTTGAGCATCTACTCGGTCGGATCGATCATCGCCACCCTTGTTGCAATGTGGATCCTCCCTCTGCTCGGCTGGAGGGCAGTGTTCTTTGTCAGCGGCATCTCCCTGCTAATCCTTCCCCTGATCTACCGTCACATGCCCGAATCCATGGCGTTCCTCATGAACCGCGGCCGTGCCGCTGAGGCCCGCAAGCTGCTGAACCGGTCAGCCCCGTCCGTTGATGCGTCCTCGGCTGACTGGTCACTGCCTGCAGCCAAAGAGCGGGAATCCGTATCTCCAGCGGCACTTTTCCGGGCCGGACGCGCACTCGGTACGCCCATGATCTGGGTCGCCTTCGGCATGTGCATGCTCATGGTTTACGGCCTGAACACCTGGCTTCCGAAAATCATGATCGCCAGCGGCTTCGACCTCGGCTCGAGCCTGCAGTTCCTGGTCGTTCTCAACATCGGGGCCACCGCCGGCGCCCTCGCCGGGGGCTGGCTCGGTGACCGGTTCGGCAACAAGAAAGTGCTGTTGGCATTCTTCGCCCTCGCCGCCATCTCCCTTCTCCTCCTCGGCATGCACCCCTCGCCCGTCCTGCTCAACGCCCTGCTCTTCTTGGCTGGAGCCACCACGGTCGGCACCTTGGCAGTTGTGCATGCCTTTGGCGCCGATTTCTACCCGGCCGCCATCCGGTCCACGGGTGTCAGCTGGTGCTCGGCCGTGGGACGTTTGGGAGCAATCGCAGGGCCGGTACTTGGAGGAAGCCTGCTGGCGATGAATCTTCCACCGGAGCAGAACTTCTTCATCTTTGCCGCCCCTGGGATCGTCGCCATCATTGCCGTCCTCCTTGTCTTCACAACGCGGACCTCCCACAAAAAAGATGCGTCGCAGCCGGGTCCGGTAGCAGCCGCGACCCACGCAGGCACCAACTAGAGACAAAACCAAACAATCCAATCAGGAGTGAAAGATGACTGTAGAAATCGAGCGCGAAACCCCCAATCAAACTTCATGGATCACCGGGAACCAGTTCATCGGTGGTCAGTGGCGCGCGGGCAACTCCCCGTCGGTGTTGAAAGTGTCCAACCCATTCAGCGGCGAACAACTGCTCGAGCTTCGGCAGGCGGACACCAGCGACCTGGACGACGCCTACAGCAGCGCGGAAGCAGCAGGAAAGGCCTGGGCAGCCATCAGCCCCGCCGCCCGTCAACAGGTCATGCTAAAAGCGGCACAGATAATGGAATCCCGCCGCGATGAAATCATCTCCTGGCTCATAGCCGAATCCGGCAGCACTGTCCTCAAGGCAAATATCGAGCTCGGTGCGGCCATCGGCATCACCATCGAATCAGCTTCCTTCCCGCACCGGGTCCAGGGACGCATCCTTGAGTCAAACACCGCCGGCAAAGAAAACCGGGTTTACCGCCGGCCGCTGGGAGTCGTCGGCGTCATCAGCCCCTGGAACTTCCCCCTGCACCTCACGCAGCGGTCCATCGCCCCCGCCCTGGCCTTGGGCAACGCCGTCGTCATCAAGCCAGCCAGCGACACCCCGGTCACCGGCGGGCTCATACTGGCGAAAGTCTTCGAAGAAGCAGGCCTGCCGGCAGGGGTCCTTAACGTCGTCATCGGGGCAGGATCAGAAATCGGTGATGCATTCGTAGAACATCCGGTCCCGTCCTTCATCTCGTTCACAGGTTCCACCCCGGTGGGACAGAACGTGGCACGCCTGGCATCCAGCAGCGAACATCTCAAGCACGTGGCGCTGGAACTTGGTGGCAACAGTCCCTTTGTGGTGCTCGCAGACGCAGACATTGACCAGGCGGTCAGGGCCGCGGCGATGGGCAAGTTCCTGCACCAGGGACAGATCTGCATGGCGATCAACAGGATCATTGTCGATGATGCAGTCCATGACGAATTCGTGGAGAAGTTCGCTGCCCATGTGCGTAACCTGCCCGTGGGCAACCCGGCTGATCCAGCCACCATCATCGGGCCAGTAATCAACAGCAAACAGCTTCAGGGGCTGCAGGAAAAGATCCGGCTCGCCCAAGAGCAGGGTGCGCGCACGGTACTCGACGGGCAGGTGAACGGAAACGTCCTGCCCCCGCACATCTTCGCGGACGTTACTCCCGACATGGAGATAGCCCGTGAGGAAATCTTCGGACCGCTGGTAGGCATCCTCCGGGCCCGGGACGAACACCATGCGCTCCAACTGGCCAACGACAGCAGCTTCGGGCTTTCGAGCGCGGTCTTCACCGGAAGTCCCGAACGTGGAGTTGCCTTCGCAAAGGGCATCAAAGCCGGCATGACACACATCAACGACATCCCCGTCAACGACGAACCACACGTTGCCTTCGGCGGAGAAAAGAGCTCCGGGCTCGGCCGCTTCAACGGCGAGTGGGCGATCCAGGAATTCACCACAGACCACTGGGTCAGTGTCCAGAGCAGCCCCCGCCAGTACCCGTTCTAACACCGACAGGACCATACCAATGACCATTGGAATTCTCGGCGCAGGGGCAATGGGCCAGTTGTTTGGTGCCCGGTTGCAGCTTGCCGGCAACGATGTTGTGTTCATCGATGCTTCAGCGACGACCATCGAAGCTTTGAACCGTCACGGGATTAGCCTGACCACCGACGGACAGGCCGAACATGCACCAGCCAGGGCAGGTACGGCGCAGGACTTTGCCGAACCTCTTGAGCTGGTGGTGGTGTTCACCAAAGGGTTCCACACCGCTGCGGCCATCGAATCTATCCGGCATCTCATCGATGAGCGGAGCATGGGGCTGACCCTGCAGAACGGGCTTGGCAACGCAGAAATCCTGGCGAAGGAATTTGGTGCGGAGAGAACGTGGATCGGGATCACGGACTTTCCGGCTGATCTGGAACGGTCGGGCTTTCTCAGCACAAGCTCCGGCGGGAAGGTCCGTCTCGGGCCGCTCACCGGCGGCCTGGAACGGGAAACGGATGATCTGGCGGCCAGGCTCAACACGGCGCGCCTGAACGCCACGTCCGATCCGGCCATCCATCAGGCCATATGGGAGAAAATCGCCTTCAATGCCGCTTTGAACACGCTCAGCGCCGTGACCGGCCAAACCGTAGGAGAAATTGGTTCAAGCCCGGAAGCCCGTCGCATTGTTGAGCGTGTCCTGGATGAAACCATCGCAGTCGCCCAGGCTAACGGAATCACGCTGCAGCGGGACCGCGTAGAGTCAGCTCTTGAGAATGCTTTCACACATCACAAGGACCATAAGACGTCCATGCTGCAGGACCGGGAAGCCGGACAACGCACCGAAATTGACTACATCGGCGGCGCTGTAGTGCGCCTCGGACAGGAGGCGGGGGTCCCCACACCCGTGCTTTGGACGCTATCGAAACTAGTCTTGTCAGCTGCATCGTAAATCGGATTCCCCGGAGATCGGGCGTCTGAGGGCGTTACCAAATAAACAGAACGGTCTTCCTGCCCGCTGGACAGGAAGACCGTTCTGTTTTGCCTGTGTGGTGCGACCGGGGGCGAGAGGCGCCGACGGACAGCGGGCCGTGTAGCTAGTTGTACTCAGTCAGTAGGTTGGTTGCACCTGCTGATGGGTGGTTTGCCTCCGAGGCTGCCGTGGGGCCGGTGGTTGTTGTAGAAGTCTAGCCATGGCTGCAGGGCGTCGGTCCGGGCTTGGTTGGAGGTGAAGGGTTGCCGGTAGGCCCAGCCTTCTTGGAGGGTGCGGTTGAAGCGTTCTGCTTTGCCGTTCTGCCAGGGATGGCGGGGTTTGATCAGGATGTGTTTGGCGCCCAGTGCAGCCAGTGCGTCCTGGAAATCTTTCGATATCCGGTAGGCGAACGCGTTGTCGGTCATGACTCTGCGGACGGGTGCGCCGTTGGCTGCCATGGCCGTTGCGGCCCGGGTGAGGAACCCGGCGCAGGTCGGGCCTTTCTCGTCGGGCAGGACCTCGGCGTAGGCCAGACGGGTGTGGTCATCGACGGCGACGTGGACGTAGTCGAAACCGACCCTTGTATGGCCTGTTGAGTGGTTGCGGGCGGACTGGTTCGGGTCGGCCCGCCAGCCTCCGCCGTCGGGAATCCGGCCGAGTTTCTTGACGTCGATGTGGATCATTTCCCCAGGGGCGTCGCGCTCGTAGCGTCGGTCCGTGGCACGGGAGGCGCGGATCCGTACCCCGGTCACCGGGTCCAGGTCCCACAGTCGGGGCATGCCCGCGCGGGTCAGGATCCGGGAGACCGTCCGGGCGCTGGTACCGCACCGGGCTGCAAGGCCCGCTGGCCCTTCGCGGTGCTCAACGCGCTGGGTCAGAACATCGGCAACGACTTCCGTGGAAGTGGCGTGGGGGCACGACCTTGGGCGGGAGCTGCGGTCCTCGAGGCCGGCCCAGCCGTGCGTCCTGTACCTGCTGATCCAGCGGTGTGCGCAGGTCCGCGAGACACCCATTTCTTTGGCCACATGGGCGATGGGGCGGCCGGCGAGGACGCGCTCGATAAGGATCCGCCTACCGTTCGGGGTCAGGCGGGCATTACGGTGGGACATGAAGACCTCTTAGTCGTTGGCTGTGTGTGGTAACCACCAACCTAAGAGGTCTTCACCTATTCACAATGCAACCAACGTCCTGACTCAGTACAGCTAGTGGGCGTCCAGGTCCGAGGAAAGGAGCGCAGCCAGTTCGTCCGCAACCCTGCCTGCATCCTCGCCTGCTACGTCGATGACGACTTCGTCCCCGTGGGCGATGCCCAGGGTGATGATGGAGAGGAGGCTGTGGCCGTCCACGGTCTGGCCGTTGGTACTCAGGGATACGTCATGAGCGGAGTCTGCTGCTGCCCTGGCGAAAACCGCAGCCGGGCGCGCGTGCAGGCCTGCGGTGGACGCAATCGTTGCTGTTCGTTGTGTCATGGAGGTGCCTTTCGTGATGGCGAGGGTGTGCCGCGCCATTTTTATCCGTTTGATGCCCTGGCGATGTGCAAGGCGAGGAAAGCCACTTCCTCGTTGGGCAAGTCTGTGTGGTACTTCTGAGCGACAAAGGTCCGCACCCGTTCGGCTGCGGAGACTGCCTTCGGATATCGCTCGCTGAGACTGTGGAAGAGGAAATCGTCATCGCTGGTAAGCAGTCGGGAGGCGAAGAACCGCTCAGCCATGTACTGAAGGTGGGTTATAAAGCGGGACGTATGGAGGTCCTGACGGTCCAGGCTCACCCCTGATACGTTCGACACGATGGTCGAAACCGCCCTGATGAGCTCGACGACCTGCATCGAATCTAGTCCGGCTTTGCCCCGTTCGGCGTTGGCTATGTGAAACGCGATGTTGGCCGCTTCGTCGTCAGGAAGGTTGAAACCGCCCTGTTGATTCATCGTCTCAACCGCGCGGGATCCCACAGCGTATTGCGTCGGATAAACGTTCCGGACCTCCCAGGCGAGCCGGTTGACAACGAAAAGTCCGCGTCTTTGGCGCTCCACGGCGAAGTGGAGGTGGTCTGTGAGCGACAGGTAGATGTGTTCGTCCAGTTCGAGGCCTTCGGCCTTCGCGTCGGCAACTATAGCCCGGGTGAACTCTGCAAACTCGCCAGGGACCTGTCCAAGCAATTCAACGAAGTTTCGATGGTTGGCATCGTCAAGGGACACAAAGACCCGGTCGACACCCGTCCCGTCCACCCAGGTGCCTGCCTTTTGGCCGTAACCAATTCCCTTGCCGAGCAGAACATGCTCAACTCCTTGTTCGTCTTCGACGAGCAGGACGCTGGAGTTGAGCACCTTTGTGATGATCTGCATGTGTTTGTCTCCGTTGACGATGCCAAGAACTTCGAAGCAGTGCTAGCTCAAGTCGGCCCCGTTGGATGCGATGACCTTTTGATACCAGAAGAACGAGTCCTTCCTGTATCTCTTACCACTTCCGCGGCCGAGATCGTCCTGGTCAACGTAGATGAAACCGTAGCGCTTTGATATCTGTGAGCTTGATGAACTGATCAGGTCGATGGGCGCCCAGCTCACGTATCCCATGAGGTCCACCCCTTCCCCTACTGCCTGGATCATTTGCTGGAAGTGTGCCCGGAAGTACTCGATCCGGTACGGGTCGTGGATCCTGCCGTCCTCCGTGAGTTCATCACGCATTCCCAAACCGTTCTCGACGATGAACAGGGGTTTTGCGTAGCGGTCGTAGAGGTCGATCAGCGCGATCCTTAGTCCGATCGGGTCGATTTGCCACCCCCACTCGGTGGATCCCAGAAAGGGGTTCTTCACGCCGAGCACGGTGTTTCCGGGCGTGCGCTCCGCGTTGGGGTCTGCCGACTCGGTCATGGAGTTGTAGTAGCTGAACGATATGAAGTCGATGGTATTTTCGGCCAACAACTCCACATCACCATCCTCAAAAGGAATCTTCACACCCCGCAATTCGAGGGCACGAAGTGCCAGGCGGGGGTAGCCGCCGCCTGCCTGGACATCGGAGCAGAGGTAAAGGAGCCGTTCCTTGGCTTGGGTCGCCGCCACGTCTTCCGGCCGGCACGTGTTGGGGTAGGTCACAAGCATGGTCAGCATGCAGCCCATCTGGGCATCAGGGGAGATTTCCCGCAACATCCTGGTCACCGACGCAGCGGCGATGAACTGATGGTGCAGAGCCGTGTAACAGGCCTGATCCAGGCTGCCGTCAACGGTCTGGTCAATGATGCCGCCCGACGTAAACGGGTGCCGTGTTATGCCGTCGATCTCATTGAAGGTGAGCCAGAGCTTGACCAGGTGTCCAAACTCTGTGAAGCAGGTGCGGGCAAAGCGCTCGAAAAGTTCGATCGTCCGGCGCTCAACCCAGCAGTTGTTTTTCAGAGCCAGTGCAAGCGGGGGATCATAATGCGAGAGAGTCACCAGAGGCTCGATGTTCAGGCGCCGCATTTCAGTGAACAATGCCTTGTAGTAAGCGACGCCTTCGTCCAGCGGTTCAACCTCTTCGCCCGTTGGGAAGAGCCGGGTCCAGGAAATAGAAACCCGCAGCGTGGTGAAGCCCATTTCCGCGAATAATGCCAGGTCGCCGGGGTACCGGTGATAGAAATCTATGCCGCGCCGTTTGGGATACATCTGGTCGTTCTGGTCGGCCAGCGCCGCGTTGATGCCTTCCACCGTCACCTGATGGTGAACGGCGTAGTCCTTGGGATCCGCGTGAGGTTTGTAGGTTGCGACGTCGGAGACGGCCGGACCGCGGCCCCCCTCGCGCCAGGCGCCCTCTACCTGGTTTGCTGCCAGGGCTCCGCCCCATCGGAAAGTTTCAGGCAGTGGCATCGATCTCCTCCTTGATTTTTTCGTTGACGACCAGAAGCAGGTCTCCGGCCGCAATGGCGTGTGGTTCGACGGGGCTGACATCGAAGCGGGCAGAGTTGACGATGACCACGGGAGTAGTGGTGTCGTAACCCGCATCCGTGATTGCGGCGAGGTCTGCTTCGAGCAGTAGTTGCCCGGCTTCGACCCTGTCACGGACTGACACGTGGGTGACGAACGCGCTGCCGCCAAGACGAACTGTGTCGATACCGACGTGGATAAGTACCTCGACACCGTCATCACCGCGAATGCCGATTGCGTGCTTCGAATCCAGAAGGGCCGTCACCACCCCTGAGATGGGAGAGCGAACCTCACCGTTAGTGGGCCGGATGGCCAGTCCCTCTCCCAGCACGCCCGTTGCGAAGACCGGATCGGACACCTCCGAGAGCGCGATGGCCTCCCCCGTGAGCGGGCTGAGGATGCGGGATCCCTCAGGCGTCTCAACTTTCACGTCGCCGAACTGGCGGACGGTTGCGGACACATCGTCACGCCACAGGATAGCTGCCGTCACGAAGGACGCCCCGACGGCCACCAGCAGTCCAATGACCGCATGTAGAAGGTTCTGGGGGTTGTCGGCGTCGATGAAGGATGTGATGCTCGCGAGCCCTGGCCCAACCGCGACGAAACCGGCCACGTGCATTATGCCCATGTAGGCTCCGGCTGACACCGCCCCTGCGACAACGGCGATGAAAGCCCTGCGGTTCTGAAGAGTGACGCCGTAAAGGGCCGGTTCAGTGATACCGAAAAGTGCCGAGATTCCGCCAGACAGAGCGGTGGCACGCAGCGCTGGACTCTTGGTGCGGACGGCAACGCCAAGGGCGGCGCCGGCCTCGCTGAGGTTGTGGGCCAGGGAGGCGGGCTGGTACAGCGATTCCCGTCCGGTCGCGGCGATCGTTGCGATGGTCGGAGGAATAAAGGCTTTGTGCATCCCAACGGAGATGATCAGGGGCAGCACGCCTGCCAGCAGTGCGACGGCGACCCAACCCAGTGAGCCGTGCAGCCCGGTCATAGCACCGGTGAGAAGCGTGCCGAGCCAGAATCCAAGCGGCCCGAGCAGGAAGATCGTCGCTGGTGCAACGATGACGATGCACATCATCGGTACGAAGAAGATCCGGATGGGAGCCCACGCCAGCTTAGTGAAGAACGGCTCTATGACGGCCAGCAGCAGGATCGTGAGGATGGCGGGAAATACCTGGGCAGTGTAAGCCACAACCGGTACGGACAGGCCGAAGAGTGCGGCGCCGCCCTCCTTGGTGGCCAATGCAGTGAAGGCGGGGTAGACCATCACGCCCACGAGACCGATGGCGAGAGGTATGTTGACTTTCAGTTTCCTGGCGCTGGTATACGCCACCAGCAGGGGAATGAACCCGAAGACCGCATCGGGAATGACGGCCAGCAGTTTGTAGCTATCGCTCTTAGCGTCCAGCCACCCCAGCGCAGATGCCAAAACGAGCAACGATTTGAAGATACCGGACCCCGCAATGGCCGGAATGATGGGGGTGAATACGCTAACCACAAAGTCCATGACGGTACCGCCCAGGGACTTCCAGCTGTATGGGGCCCTTTGAGATGGAGAAGTTGGCTGGCCGCCCGGTCCTCGAAGCGCCTCAATCGCCGCAAAGGTGTCAACAACCCGGTCGCCGACAACGACTTGGGTTTGGGACGACCCCTTGACGACGCCAAGGACGCCCGGAATCGCCTTGAGTGCAGCCACATCGGCCTTGCTGTCGTCGGCGAGGCTAAAGCGTAGGCGCGTTGAGCAATGGTGCAGGTTCGTGATGTTGGCGTCGCCGCCGACATGCTCCAGAATCGCTTTCGCGTTCTCCTGGGTTGTCATGGGTCCTCCTTTGGATTCCAAGTCCATGCGCGTACGCACCGATGCGTTTCCTTGTCGTTCAGGCATAAAAAAAGGACCCAACGTACCGCTTTTTGAAAAGCGTTACATTGGATCCTGCCTGCACTACCAGTCACATGTCCGACCACCAGAGTAGCGCCTGTCACTAACTCACGCACTAGCCCCCCGTGGAGCGCGAACACTGTCGCACGATGTGGCTGAGCAGTATCAGGTGAAGTACACACCCAGCCTGACGGCAGAAATCGGTGCCAAAAGCGTCAGCTTAGGCCCCAATACGTAACCTTCGGCGATAAATGGCGGCGTTTTCACGACGCTACCTGACGCATGAGGTGGTTCTACAAGAGGAATGGCTTACGCCCACGACGGTGGAGCGGTCGCCGGTAGCGGAAATGGCTATACAGCTCCGGCAGTCGATCCTGCTAGTTAGCCGCGCTGACCGCGCCGGCACTGATGTGGCCGCCTAATGCCACCCAGAGGTAGCGGATTGACCTTTCTACGCCTTGCCGGTCGACGCCTGCCAGGAGCTGCAGCACCAGTCCATCCAGTGCCGCGAAGGCAGCCTGGGCCGCACCCTCTTCCTGACCGAATCCGATTCGACGTAAACCCTCTGCGAACGCGGCAACGTAGCGTGCGTACAACTGTTGCACGGCCTCGGCGAGTTCGGGTCTTCGCCGTGATTCCAGGATCATCTCGTACTGGAAGATTTGCAGGTCGGGATTTTCGGCGATCAGCGCGAGGATGCTTTCGCAAAACTCTTCTTCCGTCGCGGGGAGTTCTTCCAGTTGCGACAGTCCGATGGATTGCTGGACCGACCAATCGAGGGCTGCCTTGATCAGCGCGTCCCGAGTGCCGAAGTGGTGGGCCACCAGGGTGTTGTTGACCCCCGCTTGCTCCGCCACGGCGCGGAAGGTCAGGCCTCTCAGGCCCTTGCGCGCCACGACGTGCACAGTCGCAACCAGCAGCGCCTCCCGGCCTGTGCCATACCCCTTGTGCCTATCCCCGTTCATGGCTTGATTCTAGCGTTCTCCCAGCGTCTATTGACGTCGACACTCAGCAGGTGCTTAGATGTGATGGAGCGCACAACTAAGCGGGCGCTTAGTAATTATTTGTTCTCTCGAGGAGACCATGATGTCCACTTCCCAAACCACCACCGGCTTCACCGTCCACGACGCCCTTGATCCGCAGAAGTACGAGCCGTTCATCCTGGGCCAGGTCCAGTGGGTCCGCAGCCCGGGCGACGGGGACCGGCCTGCGCTCTCTGCCGGTTTCTGGCACGTCACTACTGAAGAGGCTCCGGAGCCTTTCGATCTTCTGATCGAGGCCGACGAGACTCTCCACATTCTTGAGGGCCACCTCCACATTGAAGTTGAAGGCGGAGAAAGCTTCGACCTTCGTCCCGGCTCCGCGGCTTCCTTCAATAAGGGCACCCAGACCCGATGGACCGTCATTGAAGACACCACCGAGTTCTTCGTCTACTCCTGATCAACAGCCGCCAGCTGATCAATTCCCAGAATATTTTTGAAAGCAAAAGAGCCGAACGTGACTAACACCAACCCAACCGCGGAGCAAGCGGACGTCATCATCATCGGTGCCGGCTTCGCTGGTCTCACCGCCGCCCGCGAGCTCCGCCAGGCCGGGCACTCCGTCGTTGTCCTCGAAGCACGAGACAGGATCGGAGGGCGCACTTGGCTGGACGAGCAACTGGGCCGTCCCTTGGAGATGGGCGGGACATGGGTGCACTGGACCCAGCCCTATGTTTGGTCCGAGATGAAGCGTTACGGTCTGGGTACCGTACAAAGCCCGGTCCCTGAGTCGGCCTACTGGTGGGCCGGCGGTGAGCGCCACGAGGGCACCCCTGAGCAGTTGCTGGGCGATATCGACGAACCGAACCGGAAACTCATGAAAGAGTCCCGAACCTACTTCCCCCAGCCGTTCAGCCCGTTCATCAGCCCGGACATCAAAAGTATTGACAATGTCTCGCTGCCCGAGAAATTCACCGAACTCGGGCTCTCGCCCTACTCCCGCGACATCCTGGAATCGTTCTGGGCACTGAACTTCAACGGCCCCGTTGACCACGCAGCCTTCACCCAGGCCCTGCGGTGGGTGGCGCTGACCAACGGGGACTGGATGGTCAACTTCGAAGCCTGCGCGACGTTCAAGATCCAAGGCGGCACCGGCAAACTGATCAACAGCATCGCCGAGGGCACTGACGTACGGCTCGGAACGACGGTCGCCGCGGTCGAGTACGCCGGCGACAAGGCGTCAGTTATCACCAGCACCGGCGACACCTTCGCGGCAGGACAGGTGATCTGCACCGTGCCCCTGGGCGCTCTGGGAACCATCGGTTTCCAGCCCGCACTGCCAGCACCGGAGCAGCAGGCCATCACCGAAGGCCAGGTCTCCAAAGGCATTAAGGCCTGGATCACCGTCAAGGGCGAGGTCAAGCCCTTCGTTGCCCTCGGGGCCGCGGACTGGCCCCTGAACTACGCTCAGGCGGAATACGACCAGGATGGCAACACCATCCTGGTGGCCTTCGGCCCCGACACCGCCCGCCTCGATGCGACGGACCTCCAGCAGGTCCAGGCCGCCGTCGACCTCCTTGTGCCGGACCTTGAGGTCCTGGACGTCGCCAGCCACGACTGGACCAGCGATCCCCTCTCGGGACAGACCTGGCCCATGCACCGCACGGGATTCCTCACCGAATCCCTCCCCAGCTTCCAGCAGCCACACGGGCCCCTGCTGTTCGCAGGTTCCGATTACGCCAACGGCTGGGGTGGCTTCATCGACGGAGCCATTGAAAGCGGAATGGAAGCAGCCCACGCTATCACCCAGCGCCGCGCCTAAGCCTGCACGGCTACCCAAAGAATCCTCAAAGAAGGTTGACATCCACCATGTCAAAGACGGAAACATCCACGGGTTCAACCCCGGCGACGACGCCGGGCACTGACCTGAAAAAGGGCTCCATCGGAGTCCTCGGCATCCTTTTCTTCGTCCTCTCCGCCCAAGCACCACTGACCGGAATCGCGGGGGCATCCGGCCTCACGGTGTTCCTCGGCAACGGGGCCGGGGCTCCCGGGGCCTACCTCACGGTCGGCGTCGTCATCATCATCTTCGCCGTCGGATTCATCGCCATGAGCCGCAGAATCCGCGCCAACGGCGCCTTCTACGCTTACGTCGGAGCAGGTTTGGGCCGGCATACAGGTGCCGGCGCCGCCTGGCTGGCGCTGCTGGCCTACGGCACCGTCCAGGCCTGCATGTACGGGCTCTACGGCGCCAGTCTCAGCGCCCTCATCGCGACCTACACCGGAGTGACCATCCCGTGGTGGCTGCTGGTGCTGGTCACCATGGGCGCCGTCCAGCTCCTGGGTTCAAGGAACGTTGAACTCGGAGCCAAATTCCTGGCCTTCCTCGTGGGCGCCGAAGTTGCCATCCTGCTCGCCTTCGGCATCAGCGTGCTGGCCTCAGGAGGAGGACCCGAAGGAATCAGCCTTTCCGCCAGCTTCTCACCGGCCGCGATCGCAGCCGGGGCACCGGGGGTGGCCATCATGTTCGCCGTCGCGTCCATGTTCGGCTTCGAATCAACCGCGATCTACTCCGACGAGGCGAAAGATCCACGGCGCACCGTTGCCCGGGCCACCTACCTCTCGGTCAGTGTCATTGCCATCTTCTTCGCCTTCATCACCTGGATGCTCGTCTCCTACTACGGCCCGACAGCCGTACAGGGAGCCGCCGGCGCAGCGGTCGAATCCGGCGACGCCACCTCGTTCTTCTTCGCAGCAGCCGTCGACAAACTCGGTGCCTGGGCCGGCCCGGTCGGGGGCGCCTTCCTCATCACCTCGGTCCTGGCGGGCATCATCGCCTTTCACAACGCCATCAACCGCTACCTCCACTCCCTGGCCCAACGCGGCTCCGTCCCAGCCCGCCTGGCCCGGACCAACTCCCACGGCGCACCCTACGCCGCCGCGTACGTTCAGACCGCGATGGCCCTGGTGATGACAATCCCGTTCGCGATCCTGGGGCTGGACCCGGTCCTGACCCTTTTCGCCTGGTTCGCCGGCGTCGCGGTTGTTGCGTTGCTGGTCCTCTATGTCCTGGCATCGGTGGCCGTCGTCGTCTTCTTCCGCCGCCACGGCGGGCAGGGGATCTGGCAGACACTTATCGCCCCGACCCTGGCCGTAATCCTGATGACCGCGGTGCTCTGGTCGGTGGTCAGCAACTTCACCACCCTCATTGGCGGTGACGCCGTCACAGCCAACTGGCTGCTCGTGACGGTCCCGGTCGCCTTCATTGCCGGCATGGCCCTGGAGCGCCGCAACCGAAGCGAACACATCATCGAATTCACCGACACCGCCGTCACAGCCGAACCCGCTGCGACTAGAGCACGATTCGTCCCGCCAGCTCCAAGCAACTGAATACCCAGATAAGAGGGATCTCATGAACACCACACCCGTCCTGACCGAGGGCCCCGTCGCCACCAGGACCATCTTCAATCCCGCCACCGGTGAACCCGTCGGAGAAGCCCCGGTGCACACGGTCGCGGACCTGCAGCACGCCATCGACGTGGCAGTCGCCGCCCAGCCCGGCTGGGCCGAGCTCGGCCACGAGGCACGGTCCGCTGCACTGCTGAAGGCCGCCGACGCCATCGAAGCCCGCGCCGAAGAACTCGCCCAGCTGCTTTCCCGCGAGCAGGGCAAACCGCTGAACGGCCCCAACGCCCGCTTCGAAGTCGGCGCCTGCGCCGCCTGGCTCCGCGCCGCCGCCGGGACACCCCTCGAAGCCGAAACCCTCGTCGATGACGGCGAAACCCGCGCCGAACTGCACTACCGGCCCATCGGCGTCGTCGGGGCCATCGGACCGTGGAACTGGCCCATGATGATCACCGTCTGGCAACTCGCCCCCGCCCTGAGAATGGGCAACGCCGTAGTGGTCAAACCCTCCGAACACACCCCACTCAGCGTGCTTGCCCTCGTCGACACCATCAACGAAGCCCTCCCCGAAGGGCTCCTCACCGTAATCTCCGGCGGACGCGATGTAGGCGAAGCCCTCGCCTCCCACCCCGCCATCGGCAAGATCATGTTCACCGGCTCCACCGCCACCGGCAAAGCGATCATCAAATCCTCCGCGGACACCGTCAAGCGGCTCACCCTGGAACTGGGAGGAAACGACGCCGGCATCGTCCTGCCCGACGCCGACCCGAAGGCCATCGCCGAAGGCCTGTTCTGGGGCGCCTTCATCAACACCGGCCAAACCTGCGCCGCCCTGAAACGCCTCTACGTCCACGACGACATCTACGACGCCGTCTGCGACGAACTCACCAACGTGGCCAAGGCCATGCCGATGGGTAACGGCCTGGACGAAAACAACGTCCTCGGACCGCTGCAGAACAAGGCACAATACGAGATCGTCGCGAACCTCGTGGAGGCCGCCAAAGCCTCCGGAGCCCGCGTCCTCCTCGGCGGAAACCCGGACACCGACCAGCCCGGCTACTTCTACCCCACCACCCTCGTGGCCGACATCGACAACGACAACCCACTCGTCGCCGAAGAACAATTCGGCCCCGCCCTGCCCATCATCCGCTACACCACCATCGACGAAGCAATCCAGAAAGCAAACGCCCTCGACGTCGGCCTCGGCGCCTCCGTCTGGTCCTCAAACCCCGCAACAGCCCGCAACGTCGCCGCCCGAATCCAAGCCGGCACCGTCTGGATCAACAAACACGGCGCCGTCGACCCACGCATCCCCTTCGGCGGCGCAAAACAATCCGGCTACGGCCTCGAATTCGGTGCTGAAGGACTCAAACACCTCGGCGTCCCCCAAATCATCAACGGCTGAATTTTCCCTTCTGGATAGCCCGTGTCTGGCCACCACCGGTCAGGTGCGGGTTATCCATTCACATCTGCCTCTGCAAAGGATGAACATGTCAAAATCCCATCACCGCGCCCATCAGGAAGTCACCGACTGGTCATCCCTGCAGCCGGGCGACGCAGTCGCTATCTCCGACGACCTCCACTGCCCGGATCCGGCATATGTTGAAATAACAGCTCCCGAGCTCGGCGTTCTATGGATTCACCGGCCAAAGATCGGGGAACGGCGGCTGCTCCACACCGAAACCCACCGAATCTGGCGCCTAGTCCCGAACAGCCCGAGCTGAACAATAGACTTCGGCCGCGAGAAACTGCTCATCGGATCCCTCCGACACCGGTTTCGCTGGAGAGCCAGCCTCTCATCCCTCATGTGTCCCGAAAAACAAAAGCCTTCCAAGACCCCCCTATACGGCCAATCAAAGGAATAGGGTTCTGCGTCATACCGTGTTTCCTGACGTCTCGCTATGCCGTCTCAGCGAGGGAGGTTTCAGCAGTGCCTTGAAGAGGCCTTTTCGAGCCGCAGTGGCAACGTGAGACACCTTGGCTATACACGGGTCAGTCCATCCAACCAGGACGCGCAGCTGCAGCTCGACGCGCTTGCCGCGGCCGGGGTCTGTCGCGTCGACAGGCTCGGCCTGAAAACGGCAACCACGCTTAGTTCCGGCAGGCCCTCTAGCTCGGTTCGCAATAATCAAAGGCTCTGAGAACTAAGGCCATAGCTGTTCATGAGCTGGACGGCATGTGCAGTGATCAGAACTGTCAGGGATTGCGCAAGCTCAATAACTTCGTCCTCGAAAAGCAGATATAGGTGTGGACACTGTACACATTCCGTTTGACAAGACAAAAGCACGCGGGCCACCCTTTCTACCGGTCCTTCAGACCGGCCTGCGGCAGCACAGGAGAGCAGGTGCGTAAAGGTCATGTTGTCCCACTCCCCCGCGGCATGAATAGATGTACGCCACCACCGGCCAACCCACCAACATAACCGGAACGAGGAACCGCAGACCCGCACGACAGCAGGCGGAAGGCCAACCAGCCAGGGCCTTGAATCCGCTACCCCACATACCTGAAAAGGCTCCGCGGCAGCCAGGCCCACAGCCCGCGACCCAGCCGTCAGAGGGGCGGCACCACAAGCCATGTCCACACGTTAAAGCAAAAAGCCTCTCCGACGAGGGGATCTGCTGTGCCCGAGGTGGGACTCGAACTGGACTCCAGGCCTTGCCAACGCTGGGAACTTCCGAAAACACGCGGAACCCTAGCCAGTCCGAAGGCTGTTTGGCCCAGTACGAGACGAAAAGTGTGGACATTGTCCACACGCCTTTCGGGGTGCTGGAGGACTACCGGGGCACCAGATGCCTGGAGATCTCGGCGGCAGAGTCCGGCAGGTCGATAGTGCCCCCGGCGACTCCGACGACGAGGTCGAAGCCTTCATCCGAGGTGAAGTCATGCCTGTAACCGTTGATCCACAGCAGCAGCACCATGAGCGTCCACGCCGTCCGTTTGTTGCCATCAATGAGTGGATGAAACCGGGCGACCGACTCCAACAAGGCTGCCCCCTTCACCGCAAGCTCCGGATAGGCCTCCGCGCCCATGACAGTCGTAGCCGGCCTGGCCAATGCTGAGGCCAACCCCGACATCACGGATATGGAAGCCGTATCGATCAACTACCTGAAGTGCATCCTCGATGTCCAGGTACGCTGTCACGCGTCCTCAAGGCGCTTCAGCAGATCAGCGTCATGACTCATCACAAAGTCGAGGCCCTCGCTGATTTCGCGTCGGCGCGCGTGGCGCTGCAGAACCAACTGCGCTCCCTGCAACAGAAGCGCGGACTTGGACGTACGTTCCTGGGCAGCCAACTTCTCCAGCCGCCGGTCGAGGTCTTCAGGCACACGGAGATTCATAGCCATACGGTCATGGTACCAAGTCAGTACCCACCCTTGACTGGGCTGCACTCCTCGCTACTTGGAACAGACTCACCCGAGCAGGGTCGCGGTGGTTTGGAACGCTCTGTTGTTTTTCAAGACGCCGCGCTGGTGAACCCCGAAAGTGCATTCGGCCTCGCTCTAATCCCCTCGAGCCGACGCCCGCTCACCTGACTCATAACCAAGGATGAGTGCCAGACTTTGGCTACGAAGTTACGAGACACAGCTACGAGAATCGCCCTTGCCATCGCGCGTAGAAGATTCCGTAGGAATAGGCGACCATGCAGCTCAGACCTCTCCGCGGAAGTAAGACGTCTCGTTTCCCAAGGGTTATGAGCCATCGAGAGATTGTCGCTGGCCGGGGCGGAGGGTGTGTGCGCCTCAGAAGTCCGTTGTAAAGAAAGCCCCGGCTCTATTGGAATGTTGCAAGGATGACGCCTGCGACTTCTTCGACGATTCCACGGGTGACGGGTTGGCGAACCAGCCATGTTTCAAGCGCCATGGCTGGGTCCACGAGTTGTTTCCATGGCCAATCGGGCAGGAGGCGGCTGGCGCTTGCTTCGGTCAGCATTACGGCAACGGACGACGTCGAGTCCGCACAGGCGCGGGCGTGCTCGTTGAATGTGGCAATCCGCCAGGCTGGAGCCACACCCATCTCATGGGAGGTTGCCAACAATCGGTCATGGCCGAGGGGGAACTGTTCCCTGGAATGAATCAGCACTGGTTGGTCATGAACATCGGCAAGCCGGCAGCTTGTCTCGTCGCCAATCGCCGGTAGGCCGGGACGGCAGGCGAGCCCGAAGAACTCCTTCCGGACATGGCCGCCGACCAGGTCCTGTGAAGGCTCCTGATGAACCAGACCAATATCAAGGCGTCCTTCCCGGACCATCCTTAACTGGTTTGTCGTATCTCCGTCCGTCAACTCCAGCTCAGCAAGCGGCGCTTGTGCAGCTACTGCCGCCAGAAGCCGGTCCACCCACTCGAAAGGCAGACCCGGCGCCAGCCCAACAGCGACAGGCTGCTTCACTGGCCCGGCTTGGCGCGCTACCTCTCTGGCGGACCCTGCCATCGCAAGCATGGTCAGAGCATGTTTATGAAGTGCCGCCCCAGCCGGAGTCGGGAAGGTGCCCTTGGGCAGCCGCTCGAAGAGGGGCGTACCGCATTCGTGCTCTAGGAGGCGGATTTGCCTGGTCAGGGCTGGCTGGGAAATGAGTAACTGTTCAGCGGCCCTGGAGATCGACTTCTGGTTGAAGACCGCCACAAAGTAGCGCAGCTGCCGAAGTTCCATCTGGCTTCCTTTCGCCGGTAAGGGTTTCCATTCCCCATAACTTCAGGGTATGCCCCCTCGCGGAAAAGGGTATTGGATACCTGTGATCAAGGGCTTCTATATTGTGATGTGTGACATAGACCCAGCACCGTGGTTATGGAAACGGATCTCCCCGTCACAGCAGGGACTCGCTGCAGCCCGCCCCTTCCCCCTTTGTCAATTGCCTCACA
Source organism: Pseudarthrobacter sp. MOO14 (assembly GCF_058267675.1). Lineage (NCBI taxonomy): Bacteria > Bacillati > Actinomycetota > Actinomycetes > Micrococcales > Micrococcaceae > Pseudarthrobacter > Pseudarthrobacter sp. MOO14. The sequence continues at coordinate 3,705 of NZ_CM177849.1, read as the reverse complement.
GAAAGAAAGTCAATGACGACTTCGCTACCTGCGATCCGCCAGTCCCCATACCGTTGGGTGATCCTAACCTTGGCCTGGGCTGCCTTTACCATGACTTCCGTAGACCGAGCCACCTGGGGACCCGCCGCGGGCTTTGTCGGCGAGGACCTCGGTGTTGCCGTTGCCGGGTTGGGCTTGTTCGCGACCACCTATTACATCGGCTACGTCGTTTCCAACCTGTTCGGTGGTTTTCTTGCCGACTGGCTCGGCGGCCGGCTCATTGTCGGACTCAGCATATTGCTCTCCGGTTCCTTCATGCTCGCCTTCGGCGAATCGACATCGAAAGACATGGGCCTCGTCTTCCAAGCCTGTGTCGGCTTGTTCGCAGGCGCGGAATTTGGCGGAGGCGTCAGGTTGATCGCCAACTGGTTCCGGCCGGAAAAGCGCGGCACGGCTATGGGCATCTTTATGACGGCAACCTCTCTCGGCCTTGTGATCGCTAATGCTGTTGTTCCTTCCCTGATCCAGCAGTCGAGCTGGCGAACTTCCTACCACCTGTTCGGATTCATCTCCGTCGGCCTCGGCGTTCTCTGCCTAATCTTCCTGCGGGGCGGAAAACGACAAGCAGAACCCCAAGAGAAGACACGCCCCCAGATCATGCCACTGCTGCGTAACAGGAACCTCCTCATGCTCGGTCTGGCCGGTTTCGGCGCCCTCTGGGGCACATACGGGTTCGTCACCTGGTCAAACCTCCTCATGACCAAGGGGATCGGCATCAGCCCAGTTCAGGCCGGCGTTGTCGTCGTGATCTTCGGCTCCGCCGCTATCTTTTCAAAGCCCCTCATCGGTTTCGTTTCCGACGCGATCAAGATGACCCGGCGGAACCTCACCATCATCATCCTGCTGGCATTCTCGGCCACCCTGGTCGCATTCAGCATGGCCAGCAACAGCGTGCAGTTCCTTTGGATCGCACCCCTGCTCGGCATCGCCGCCTACATTTACAGCCCCATCATGCTCGCCATGATCCCCACCCTGGCCGGAGAAAAGCTCGCCGGATCCGCAGCAGGCGGCATCAATGCTTTCTGGCAGCTGGGCAGCACGATTGTCCCTACGGTCATCGGGATGATCTTCGGCGCCACATCCTCCTTCCAGCTAGCCTTCCTCGCCCTGGCGGCAGGACCCCTGCTCGCCGTCATTCCCATGCTGGCAATCCGCCCGGCAAACACCACCAGTGGCAAGAACGTTCCGGTGGCAGCCACCGAGCCGGCCCGGTAACACCTCTACACCTGAAGCAACACTTGAAAGGCAAGACTTTGGACAACCATTACGACGTCATTATCGCCGGCGGCGGCTCGGCAGGAGTGGCTGCAGCCATCGGCGCCAGTCGTACCGGCGCGCGCACGCTGCTCCTTGAGAAGGGGCCCTGCCTGGGAGGCGCCGCAACCCTCCGCAATGTGGTCACCTATGCCGGGATCTTCACCCAGGAAGACCAGCGGCAGGTCGTGTTCGGCGTGATGGAAGAGGTCTACGCGAGACTCCGCGGGCTGGGGGCTGTCAGCGAACCACGGAAATACAACGCGGTCACGGTCGTCTTCGAGCCAGAAGACGTGAAATTCGTCCTCGATGAGCTGTGCGCCGAGGCCGGTGTCGACGTTCGGCTTCACACCCTCATCGTGGGTGCCGAGACAGATGACAACGGATCGATCACCGCGGTGAACGTCGCAGACCACGAAGGACTGCACTACTTCACAGCCGCCGCGTTCGTCGACGCTACCGGAGATGCAGACCTCGCTCACCACAGCGGGGCGGAAGTGCGATATGGCCGGGACGGCAAAGTCCAAAACGGCACCCTCGGAGTCCGCTTCGGCGGCATACCCCTGGACGTCGATGCCGGACGCGCCGCACTGAAGAAAGCGGTCACTGCCAGCAAGGCGGCCGGCATGCCGAACCTCCTCGCCGAAACCGGACTCGTCGCCCGACTCCCGCTCTCCGGAGACATCATCACCTACCTGGTGGACGAGGGCTACGACGCCCGTAGCGCCACGGACACCAGCCGCGCAGAAGCCCACGCCCGCCTGCAGGCCCAGGCATACCTCCAAGCGCTCAAAACTGTGCCCGGCTGCGAGAACGCCTACATCGTCTCCACCGGACCCGAGCTCGGCACCCGGGAATCCCGACACGTCGTCGCACCCCTGCGCCTCACGGAAGAAGACATCCTCCTCCCGGAACCCCGCGAAGACGCCGTAGCCATTGGAGCCTGGCCAATGGAATACCACCCCGGCCCCGGAGTCCCCTCGATATGGAAATTCATCGCCGACCCGGGCTACTTCGGCATTCCCCTGGACTGCCTCAAGAGCGTAAACCGGACCAACCTCTTCGCCGCCGGCCGAGTCCTCGACGGAGACCAAGCAGCCGGGTCATCACTAAGGGTCATGGGCACAGCGTTCGCCACCGGCCACGCGGCCGGGATCGCCGCCGCCCACATCGCCTTGGACAGGCTCTGCGACACCTACACGGTGCAGGCAGAGCTCCAACGTCAGGATGCCCGACTCCCGCTCCCCGTCAGCTCGGCAGCTCACCTCGACGTGGCTGCCTCCTAGCCCACTCCCAACCCTTTCTCGGTCTGGCCCTACGGCCACACCGCCCTTCACCTATGCCAAAGGAATGAACATTCATGGTTGCCAAGATCGCCCTTGAAGAGCACTTCGGTGCTACCGACCCCAACATCGTTGAGCAGTCCGCGGAGCACTTCACCGCCGACGCATGGCCCGCACGCCGGGACATGCTGCTCGACATCCACGAAGACCGGCTTCGCCTGATGGACAAGTGCGGAATCGAAAAGTCCGTGCTGTCGCTGCTGTCGCCCGGCATCCAGTCGCTGCACAATTCCGAGCAGGCCGTGGACTGGTCGAAGCGACTGAACGATTACGCCGCCAAACAGGTCTCAAACAATCCGGACCGATTCGCTTCCTTCGCAGCACTTCCGATGCAGGACCCCGACGCCGCCGTCGCGGAGCTGCGCCGCGCCGTGACTGACCTGGGCCTTGTCGGGGCCTTGGTGAATGGCTATTCGCAGATCGGTACCGAGGACACGGTGGTGTACCTGGACGACGCGCGGTACGCCGAGTTCTGGGCCACGGTCGAGGAACTCGATGTGCCCCTCTACCTTCACCCCCGTGACCCGCTGGCTTCACGCAGCCCGCAGTACGACGGACACCCGTGGCTGTACGGGTCCGCCTGGGCATTCTCCGTCGAAACCGGCACCCACGCGCTGCGGCTGATGGGCAGCGGACTGTTCGACAAGCATCCAGGAATCCAAATCATCCTCGGCCACCTGGGCGAACTGCTGCCCTTCAACATCTGGCGCACCGACCACAGGGTCGCCGTCGCTCCCCGAGGCATCTCCATCGAAAAGACCTTTGGACACTACCTGCGCAACAACTTCCACCTCACGACCAGCGGCAACTTCCGCACCCCTGCCCTGCTGAACACCATCCAGGAGATCGGGGCAGACCGGCTGCTGTTCTCCTCGGACTACCCGTTTGAGCGCATGGATGAGGCTGCGACCTGGTTCGACAACCTCGAAATCAACGAAAACGATCTGACCAAGATCGCACGCACGAACGCTGCGAAGCTCCTGAAGCTCTAGCGAACTCAACCTTTAGCCAATCAAGTATTAGGAACACCAGACATGAGCGCACAAGCAACCGCTGCCGCCTCCGGCGC